>NZ_JAEKEN010000001.1:0-4875000 GCF_016651125.1 Bacillus sp. TH17 | reverse complement strand
TTTGTTTCGTTTAGTTTTCAAAGTTCAACATCGCGTTTCAGCGACTTTCATAATATATCATAGTATATTATTTTCGTCAACAAGTTTTTTTCGATAACTTGTATCTCTCATTTGCTGACTTTTCCTATTATATACACTTTCCTATTGCTATGCAAGTATTATTATAAAAAAATAAGAGGGGGAGAAATCCCCACTCTTACTCTTCAGACGAATCCTCTTCATTAGATTCTTCTTCTTCATCTTTTTGCGCTTTTGCTACTGTCGCTACCTCTTGCTCATCTTCTAATCGAATTAGACGAACACCCTGTGTATTACGTCCCATTTGAGAAATTTGATCAACCGGCATACGAATAATAACGCCTGCTGCTGTAATTAACATAATGTCTTCTTCACCTGTTACAGACTTAACCGCTACTAACTTACCGTTTTTATCTGTAATATTACAAGTCTTCAGACCTTTACCACCACGACTTTGCAGACGGTATTCATCAATCGGTGTACGCTTTCCATAACCATTTTTGGTTACAATTAGAACATTTACATCCTCTTCGACAATTTCCATACCTACAACTTGATCTTCATCACCTAATGTAATTGCTTTTACACCAGCCGCATTACGTCCCATTGAACGCACATCTTGCTCATTGAAACGAATTAACATACCGTTACTTGTCCCAACGATAATATCTTTATCACCAGATGTTAAGCGTACAGAGATTAATTCATCCTCTTCACGAAGAGAAATTGCAATTAAACCATTTGTACGTATATTGGCAAATGATGAAAGTGGTGTTCTCTTAGAGATACCTTGTTTCGTTGTAAAGAATAAGAACTGGTCGTCACCAAATTCACGAATTGGAATAATAGCGTTGATCCACTCACCCTTATCTACCCCTAATAGATTAATAATCGGTATACCTTTTGCTGTACGACTATACTCTGGAATTTCATATCCTTTTGTACGGTATACTTTACCCTTGTTTGTGAAGAATAAAATATGATCATGAGTAGACGTTGTTAATAAATGTTCGACAAAGTCATCATCATTCGTACCCATTCCTTGTACACCACGTCCCCCACGGTTCTGTGTTTTGTACGTAGAAGCCGGTAACCTCTTAATATAACCATTATGAGTAAGTGTAATTGCGATATTTTGTTCTGGGATTAAATCTTCATCCTCTATAGCTTCCATACCGCCAATTGTAATTTCTGTTCTTCTCTTATCATTAAAACGCTCTTTTACTTCAGCTAATTCCTCGCGAATAATTTCAAGAACTTTTTCTTCGTCTGCTAAAATTGCTTTTAACTCTGCAATTATCTTCATTAAATCTTGATATTCTTGTTCGATTTTTTCGCGTTCTAATCCAGTTAAACGTTGCAAACGCATATCTAAAATCGCTTGCGCTTGTTTCTCACTTAAGCCGAAACGTTCCATTAAACCTTGTTTTGCAATATCAGCTGTTTTTGAACTACGGATTAAAGTAATAACTTCATCAAGATGATCTAAAGCAATTCGTAAGCCTTCTAAAATATGAGCACGCGCTTCTGCTTTCTCTAATTCATAAGCAGTACGTCTACGAATCACTACCTTTTGATGCTCTAAATAATAATATAGATTTTGTTTTAAATTTAAGACTTGTGGCTCTCCATTTACAAGAGACAACATATTAATACCGAAGCTTGTTTGGAGTGCTGTATGTTTATATAGATTATTTAATAGTACATTGGCATTGGCATCACGACGTACTTCCATAACAATACGCATACCATTTCGATCTGATTCATCACGTAAATCTGTAATACCTTCAATTTTCTTATCACGAACTAGTTCTGCGATTTTTTCAATTAATCGCGCCTTATTAACTTGATAAGGTAGTTCTGTTACGATAATAGTTTGTTTACCATTTGCTTTCTCTTCAATTTCAACTTTAGCACGAAGTATAATAGAACCGCGACCTGTTTCGTAAGCTCTTCGAATTCCACTTCGCCCTAAGATTAAACCTGAAGTTGGGAAGTCTGGCCCAGGAATATATTCCATTAATTCCGCGATAGTGATATCAGGGTTATGACTTAATGCCAACACACCATCAATTACTTCTCCAAGTTGATGCGGTGGGATGTTTGTTGCCATACCAACCGCAATACCCGTCGTACCATTGACTAATAAGTTAGGGAAACGCGCTGGTAATACAACTGGCTCTCTTTCAGAACCATCGTAGTTATCTTGATAATCAATTGTATTCTTTGTAATATCGCGTATTAATTCCATAGAAATCTTAGACATTCTTGCTTCTGTATAACGCATTGCTGCCGCTGAATCTCCATCAACAGAACCGAAATTACCATGTCCATCAACAAGCATGTAACGTTGACTAAAATCTTGTGCCATACGTACCATTGTTTCATAAACAGCTGAATCACCGTGCGGGTGATACTTACCAATTACTTCGCCGACAATACGCGCCGACTTCTTATATGCTTTATCAGCTGTAATTCCTAAATCATTCATCGCATATAAAACCCTACGATGAACTGGTTTTAATCCATCACGAACATCTGGTAATGCACGAGACACGATAACACTCATTGCGTAATCTAAAAATGAGGTACGCATTTCATGACTAATATTAATTTCTCGAATTCGTGCTTGTTGTTGATTGTCTGACATCAACGAGCACCTCCTCTTACATTTCCGTTACACATACATTGATTTATATGTAGAAGACAGGAATACTTAGATTCCTGTCATTACTCACTTAAATATCAAGGTTTTTCACGTATTTTGCATTTTCTTGGATAAAGTTACGACGCGGCTCTACTTTATCACCCATCAAAATTTCAAATGTTTCATCCGCTTCAATTGCATCTTGAAGGGAAACTTGAAGTAACGAACGTACTTCTGGGTCCATTGTCGTCTCCCACAGCTGAGTTGGATTCATTTCCCCTAGACCTTTATAACGCTGAATCCCAGGCTTAGGTTGAGCTGGTAATTCAGCTAGTATTTTTTCAAGTTCTTTATTGTTATAAGCATATTGAATTTTTTTACCTTGTTGTACTTTAAACAACGGTGGCTGTGCGATATATATATATCCACACTCAATGATTTGACGCATATAACGATAGAAGAACGTTAATAATAGGGTACGAATATGTGCACCATCAACATCGGCATCTGTCATAATAATAACTTTATGATAGCGAGCTTTTTCAATAGCAAAATCCCCACCAATATTTGTACCAATTGCTGTAATAATTGTACGAACTTCATCATTTGATAAAATCTTATCTAAACGTGCCTTTTCAACGTTAATAATTTTACCCTTCAGTGGTAAAATCGCTTGAAAATGACGATCGCGTCCTTGTTTTGCAGATCCGCCCGCAGAGTCACCCTCCACGATGTAAATTTCGCTAATTGCTGGATCTTTAGAAGAACAATCAGCTAGCTTCCCTGGTAAACTTGAAACTTCTAGAGCACTCTTTCGGCGCGTTAGTTCACGAGCCTTTTTAGCCGCTACACGTGCACGCGCTGCCATAGTCCCTTTATCTATAATTTTACGTGCAACATTGGGGTTTTCTAGTAAGAACTTTTCAAACGCCTCTGAGAATACAGACTCTGTAATCGTTCTCGCTTCACTATTTCCAAGTTTCGTCTTTGTTTGTCCTTCAAATTGTGGATTTGGATGCTTAATTGACACGATTGCTGTTAAGCCTTCACGAACATCTTCACCAGTTAAATTACTATCCGCATCTTTTAAAATATTATTTTTACGACCATAATCGTTAATTACACGCGTTAGAGCAGTCTTAAAACCTACCTCATGTGTACCGCCTTCATACGTATGAATATTATTTGTAAATGAATAAATATGATTTGTATAGCCTTCGTTATATTGAAGAGCAACCTCAACCTGAATCCCATCTTTTGAACCGTCAACATATACAGGTTCTTCATGAATCGGTTGTTTTGAACGATTTAAATGTTCAACATATGATTTAATTCCACCTTCATAATGGAATTCTTTCTTTTGCTTATGTTCACGCTTATCTTCAATTGTTAATTTAATATTACGATTTAAAAACGCCAACTCACGCATACGAGTCGCTAATGTATCAAATTCGTATTCTGTCGTCTCTGTAAAAATTTCTGAATCTGGCTTAAAGCGTGTGATCGTTCCTGTACGATCAGTTTCACCTATTACTTTTAAATCCGCAGCCGGGACCCCGCGTTCATATTTTTGATAGTGTATTTTCCCATCTCGATGTACAAATACCTCTAATTCTGTTGATAAAGCATTTACAACAGATGCACCTACACCATGCAAACCACCAGAAACTTTATAACCACCACCGCCAAATTTACCACCGGCATGGAGTACCGTCATAATAACCTCTACAGCAGGACGTCCCATTTTTTCTTGTATACCAACAGGGATACCACGACCATCATCTGTTACAACAATACTATTATCTTCTTCAATACTGACATTAATTTCATCACAATATCCTGCTAAAGCTTCATCAATACTGTTATCAACAATTTCCCACACGAGGTGATGAAGACCTTTTCCACTTGTAGAACCAATATACATACCAGGACGCTTTCGAACTGCCTCCAGTCCTTCTAACACCTGAATCTGACTTTCATCATATGCATTTTCCTGCATTTGCTTTTGTTCCATTGACACAAAGATCACCTACTTTTCCATTTAAACAGAAATTATTTTCTGTCTATTTCACAATCTACCGTGCCGTTCGTTACATGAATTGTTTTCGCTTCTTTCAATGTTTCGTGTTCAATTCCCTCGACACTCGTCGTTGTCACAAAGGTTTGTACTTTTCCTTGAATTGTATTTAGCAGATGCGATTGACGATAATCATCTAATTCTGATAACACATCATCTAGTAAAAGAATTGGATATTCCTTAACCTCTGAGTATATCAATTCAATTTCAGCCAATTTTAGGGATAGTGCGGTTGTTCGTTGTTGTCCTTGTGAACCAAAGACTTGAACATTTTTACTATTAACGAAGAATTGTAAATCATCACGATGAGGACCAAGTAAAGTTGTACCCCGAAAAATTTCACGTTGTTTCACAGATTGAAAACTTTCATAGTATACTTCTTTTATTTTCGACAAATCCATTGATTCTGATACATCTACACTTGGTTTATAAACGATTTCTAACTCCTCTAATCCCCTGCTAATTCCGCGATGAATTGGAGCAGCCCATTCTTGTAGTAAATGCAAAAACTCAAAACGTTTTCGCAAAATTTTTGCACCATGCTCAATAAGTTGAAGTGTAAATACATCCAACATCGTTTCCTCATTTTTACTATTCCCTTGCATCTTCTTAAGTAAATGATTTCGTTGCGTGAGTACCTTTTGATATTGACTTAATTCATACAAATAGACCGGAGCTATTTGTCCAAGTTCCATATCCAAAAAGCGTCTTCGTACTTGAGGGCTTCCTTTTACAAGATTTAAATCTTCTGGGGCAAACATAACAACATTCATTTCACCAATATACTGGCTCAATTTTTGTTGTTCTAACTGATTTAACTTTGCCTTTTTACCTTTTTTTGAAATATTTAATTCTAAGGATACTGAACTATTTCGCCTTTGTAATCTACCTTTTATATTACCATAATCCTCATCCCAACGAATGAGTTCACGATCGTTCGAAGTTCTATGAGATTTCGCCATCGCCAATACATAAATAGCTTCCATCAGATTCGTTTTCCCTTGCGCATTTTCACCAATAATTACATTGACTTTATCCTCAAAGGAAAGCTCTAAATGCTCATAATTGCGATAGTTTTTTAATTGTATTTCTGTAATAAACAAAGGGATCCCCCTTTATGCCTGAACTTGGAAAGTTCCGCTTCCCGGAATTTCAACAATATCATTTGCATATAACTTTCGGCCTCTTCTATTTTCAAGTTCTTGATTTACGTATACTTCATATTCTTGTAAGAACCATTTCACAGCGCCACCTGTATCAATTACATCAGCTAACTTTAAAAATTGTCCTAGTGTAATGTATTCTGTTGAAATCTTAATAAGTTTCATAAAATCGCTCACTTTCTGAAAGTGTTCATTCTTTCATTGTACTAAATAAACTAGCATTAGGAAAGTAATACCCCACAAATCAAATAAGGGTCACTAGTACCTTTACACTAGCAACCCTTAATCCTTACTTAGTAAGTACGGACTGGTAAAATTAATTGGATAATGGAATCATCATTTACTGTGCGAATTAAAAACGGTCTCATCGCTCCAGTAAAACTAACTTTAATTTCTGTACTATCTAAAGCCTTTAATGCGTCCATCATATATTTTGCACTAAAAGATATTTTTAATTCTTCTCCATCTACATTTTCACATTGAACCTCTTCTACTACTTTTCCGATTTCTGGTGCATTCGAAGAAATCTCTAACATCTGTTGTTCTAATGTCGATAATTTAACAACGTTGTTACGACCATCTCTTGCTAACAGCGACGCACGATCAATCGCTTGTAAAAATTCTTTTGTATTTACAAATATATCAGTTTTACTTTCAGCTGGAATTAACCGCGTTGTATCTGGATAATTTCCTTCTAATAATCTTGAGAAGAATAATAAATGTTTTGTACGGAATAATACTTGATACTCCGTAATAACGATATCTACCATTTCTTCAGATTCATCTAGAATTTTACTTAATTCACTTAAGCTCTTACCAGGAATAACGACATTCGCTTGAAATTCATCGGCAATATTATACCCTTCGATTTTTGCTTTACGAAGTGCCAGTCTGTGACTATCTGTTGCAATACAAGTTAGCTCGCTGTTATATACCTTCCAGTTTACACCTGTCAAGATCGGTCTTGTTTCAGAACTTGAAACTGCAAATACTGTTTGACGAATCATGTGCTTTAGTAAATCTGTTGGAATCTTAAATACATGATGTTCTTCGATTTGTGGTAATAACGGATATTCAGCAGCATCTAAACCATTTAAGTTGAACTCTGATTTTCCAGATTTTATTTTTGTCATAAAATGATTTTCCACAGAAATTTCGACAGTTTCTTTAGGTAATTTTTTTACGATCTCACTAAAATATTTTGCTTGTAAAATAATACTTCCTGATTGTTTAATTTCCACAATTTCTTTTCCAGCATCTTCGACTGGGATAAATGATTCGATAGAGATGTCTGCATCACTACCTGTTAAAGTAACTCCTTCTTCAGTTGCTACAACTTTAATCCCTGTAAGAATTGGAATTGTTGTACGAGAAGAAACTGCCTTCATTACATCTTGTACACTTCTTACAAGATAGTCTTTTTGTATTGAAAAACGCATAATGAAAAACCTCCGGTAAGTATAAGATTTTATTTATTTAATAAAGATAAAAAAGTAGTAGTAATAGTAATAGGGCTTGTGGATATGTGGATAACCCTGTTTAAAGATGTAAAAACAGTCTATCTACATGTGGATAGACTGTGCGTAAAATAAGCTAAGTTATTCACACTATTCAGCTACTACTATTTTAAAATATCCTTAACTTCTTCAACGTGTTTTTGTAATTGAGTATCCGTTTTTAATAGCTTCGAAATTTTTTCGTGAGCATGGATTACTGTTGTATGATCGCGGCCACCAAATTCTTCACCTATTTTTGGCAAAGATGAGTCCGTAAGTTCACGTGATAAATACATCGCAATTTGGCGAGGGAATGCAACGGATTTTGTCCGTTTTTTTGCTTTGAAATCTTCTAATTTTACTTGATAGACGCCCCCAACAGCCTTTTGAATATCAGAAATAGAAATAATTCTAGGTATAGAGTTTGGAATAATATTTTTAAGCGCTTCAGCCGCTAAATCAGCATTCATATCTTTATTAATTAAAGATGAATAAGCTACAACTCGAATAAGTGCACCCTCTAGTTCACGAATATTTGAATCGATTTGATTTGCGATATAAAGCATAACTTCATTTGGTATATCAAGACCTTCTGCTTTTGCTTTTTTACGTAAAATTGCGATTCTAGTTTCTAAATCTGGTGGCGTAATGTCCGTAATTAACCCCCATTCAAAGCGAGAACGAAGGCGATCTTCTAAAGTTGGGATTTCTTTTGGTGGTCTATCGCTTGAAATCACAATTTGTTTACTTTCTTCATGTAACGCATTAAATGTATGGAAAAACTCTTCCTGTGTTTGTTCTTTTCCAGCAAGAAATTGAATATCATCTATCAATAAGACATCTACATTACGATATTTATTACGAAAATCGACAGCTTTATTATCACGAATTGAATTAATAAATTCATTTGTAAATTTTTCAGATGATAAATATACAACTTTTGCATTTGGGTTGTGTTCAATTACATAATGCCCAATTGCGTGCATTAAATGTGTTTTTCCAAGTCCAACGCCCCCGTAAATAAAGAGCGGATTATAGGCTTTAGCTGGTGCTTCAGCTACAGCTAAAGAAGCAGCATGTGCAAAACGATTACCAGAGCCAATAACAAATGTATCAAATGTATATTTTGGGTTTAACATACTCTGTGGTAAGTGATTAGACTCATCATGTGCGTGTTTTTGCTTAACAGAAGGGAGATCTATATCCTCTTCTGCCTGACTTTGGGGAATGATAAAACGAATAGCTAGTTTTGCCCCTGTTAAATCATAAAGTGTTTCGGAGATTAGTTCCGAATAATGAGATTCTAGCCAGTCACGAGCGAATTCATTTGGAGCTGTAATAGTTAATACATCTTTTTTTAAGTTATGAGCAGTTGTTGATTTTAACCAGGTTTCATAACTTGGCTTGCTTACCTTTTTTTCTAATTCTTTTAAGGCACTATTCCATAAATCAGAGATATTTTCCAAAGGTGTCCCTCCTTTACAAAGATGGTAAAAGAATAAGGTTGCGCAACAATTGTACAACCTGTAAATATTTCTAATGCATATTTATACGAAACGTATTTTAAAATATAAAAACGTCGTTAGTATCCGAGATAGGGTTTTCGACAAAACAACACATGTGGACAACTATTTACTCACATGTGATTTAAACTATCCACATGTTATGCACAAATTGTGGATAAAATAAAGGTGTGGAAAACTTATTCAAAGTGAAAACACAACTATAATATCAAAAAAAGCAGCTATAGCAATGAATTTAAGAAAGTTATCCACAAAATCAATACCTTGTGGAATAAACTTGTCCACAACACGATATACTGTGTAAAAGTAAAAAAAGAGTTTGTGGATACAAAAAAGAGAAAATATATTTATCCACAAGGAAATATAGGTACTGTGAAAAAGTTTGTGAATAGGTTAAAAATGAATATTTGATGAAAATTTCGAGAACCATTGACATTTTCCTATTTGATTTACTATAATTTATTAGACTGTCTTTAACAGATATTCCTCAGGGAGGTGTCATATAATGAAAAGAACTTACCAACCAAATAAACGTAAGCGCAGCAAAGTACATGGTTTCCGCAGCCGTATGAGCACAGCAAACGGACGTAAAGTGCTAGCAGCTCGTCGTCGTAAAGGAAGAAAAGTATTATCTGCGTAGACCACTGATCGTTCAGTGGTCTTTTTTTCTAATAATAATGAGTTTCCGCTGATGAAATACAGGAGTGTCAAATGATATGAAGAAAAAAAATCGTATAAAAAAGAATGATGAATTCCAGGCTGTTTTCCAAAAAGGACAATCGAATGCCAATCGCCAGTTTGTTGTATACAAATTAGATAAAGAAAAACAGCCGCATTTTCGCATTGGTCTTTCTGTTAGTAAGAAAATAGGAAATGCAGTAGTGCGTAATCGAATTAAGCGTATGATTCGCCAATCGATTATAGAATTAAAAGATGAGATAGATTCTGGAAAAGATTTTGTTATAATAGCAAGGAAGCCTTGTGCAGAGATGACATATGAAGAGTTAAAGAAAAGCTTAATTCATGTCTTTAAACGCTCTGGTATGAAAAGAATAAAAAAGTAGCGTAAGGAAATGAATTACACTATATACATACCGAAACAAGGAGGAGCAGGCTTTGAAAAAGAAAATAGGTTTATTAGCCATGGTTATTATGCTAATGGCAATTGCTACCGGTTGTAGTGAAACAAATCAACCGATTACACCGAAAAGCACTGGGATTTGGAATGAATATTTCGTATACCCGCTTTCTCAGTTAATCACGTATTTTGCAGAATTATTTGGTAGTAATTACGGTTTAGCAATCGTTGTTACAACTCTTATCATTCGTTTTGCATTATTACCATTAATGATTAAACAAACGAAGAGTACGAAAGCAATGCAGGCGTTACAACCAGAAATGGTGAAATTAAAAGAGAAATATAGTTCTAAAGATCAAGCAACACAGCAAAAACTACAACAAGAAATGATGCAGTTATATCAAAAGAATGGTGTAAACCCATTAGCAGGATGTTTACCAATATTTGTTCAGATGCCTATTTTATTCGCGTTTTATCATGCGATTATGAGAACAACAGCAATTAGTGAACATACATTTTTATGGTTCGATTTAGGACAGGCGGATCCGTTCTATATCCTTCCAATTGTTGCAGCTATTACGACGTTTATTCAGCAAAAGCTTGCAATGGCAGGAACGGCTGGACAAAATCCGCAAATGGCAATGATGATTTGGCTTATGCCAATTATGATTTTAGTCTTTGCAATTAACTTCCCAGCAGCACTATCATTGTACTGGGTAGTTGGTAATATCTTTGGTATCGCTCAAATGTATATGATCAAAGGGCCTGACATTAAGGCTAGTAAGGCAGGAGGATCAAGCAAGTGAGTATGATTACTGCTAAAGGACAAACAGTCGAGCTGGCAGTACAAGATGCTTTAAGACAATTAAATGCTTCGAAAGATCGAGTAGATATAAATATTATCGATGAGGGTAAGAGGGGGTTCCTAGGTTTATTTGGGAATCGCCCCGCTGTTGTAGAAGTTGTATTGAAAAAAGATCCAATCCAAGAATGTGAAGAATATTTAAAAAATGTTATTCAAAATATGGGTGTGGAAGTTGAGATTAGAAAAATTGTAAAAGGACGCGAAGTTGAATTTACAATTTCTGGTGAAAATATTGGTGTTTTAATTGGCAAAAGAGGGAATACGTTGAATTCTTTACAGTATTTAACAAAACTTGTTGCGAACCGTAATACAAAGCAATATATTGGTATTACACTGGATGCTGAAAACTATCGTAGTAAAAGAAAAAATACGTTAGAATCTCTTTCCTATCGATTAGCAAAACAAGTAGTGAGTACGAAAAAAAGAGTTGTTCTAGAACCAATGCCTTCTTTCGAACGAAAAATTATTCACCAAGCATTATCTAATCATCAAAATATCATTACAACTTCTGAAGGAAAAGAACCACATCGGTATGTTGTAATATCTTCCAAGTGACCGGTTACTCAATTGAGTGCCGGTTTTTTTGAGGAGAAAATAAATGTGGATAACTAAAAAACACTAAACTTATCCACTGTGAATAAGTTTAGTGTTTTTTACATAAGGACATAATAAAATGAGTTATTATTCTTTTGTAGATAGGTTCGTTATGGTATCCTAATAATTTAGTGACGGAAAAAATTCATGTTGAAATAGAGATAAATAAGCAAGTGAGGTGAAAGGACATGGAATTTGATACAATTGCCGCAATTTCCACAGCACTTGGGGAAGGTGCAATTGCCATTGTTCGAGTAAGTGGGGATGATGCGATTGAGAAAGTCGATCGTATTTTTAAAGGGAAGGATTTAACACAGGTTTCTTCTCATACAATTCATTATGGTCATATTGTCGATTTAGATACAAATCAAGTTATTGAAGAAGTTATGGTGTCCATTATGCGTGCACCAAGGACTTTTACGCGTGAAAATATAGTAGAAATTAACTGTCATGGTGGACTTGTTTCGGTAAATAAAGTATTACAGCTTATTTTAGCGCAAGGAGTACGACTGGCAGAGCCTGGTGAATTTACAAAACGTGCTTTTTTAAATGGACGTATTGATTTGTCACAAGCAGAAGCTGTTATGGACTTAATCCGTGCGAAAACAGATCGTGCTATGAATGTAGCGATTAACCAAATGGAAGGACGATTATCTAAATTAATCGGCCATCTGCGTCAAGAAATATTAGAAACATTAGCTCATATTGAAGTGAATATAGATTACCCAGAATATGATGATGTAGAAGAGATGACGCATAATATTTTAATTGAGAAAGCTACACATGTCCGTGCTGAAATTGCAAAGATATTAGAAACATCGAAGCAAGGAAAGATTTTACGTGAAGGCATTTCTACCGCGATTATCGGTAGACCTAACGTTGGGAAATCATCGCTATTAAATAGTCTTGTTCAGGAGAAAAAGGCAATTGTAACTGATATTGCAGGAACAACTCGTGATGTTATTGAAGAGTACGTTAATGTGCGTGGTGTACCACTTAAACTTATAGATACAGCCGGAATTCGTGAAACGGAAGATATTGTTGAACGAATTGGTGTAGAGCGTTCGAAGGAAATGATGAGCCAAGCAGACTTAGTGTTAATTGTAGTGAATTATAGCGAGGCTTTAACAAATGAAGATGAGGATCTATTCCGTGCCGTACAAGGGAAAGATTTCATTGTTATTGTAAATAAGACAGATTTACCGCAAGAAATTGATATGGAACGTGTTACAGATTTAGCGGTAGGAAATCGTGTTATTACAACATCTTTAATTGAGGAGCAAGGAATAGATGAGCTTGAAAAGGCGATAGCTGATTTATTCTTTGAAGGAACAATTGATTCTGCGGATATGACATACGTGTCTAATGCGAGACATATCGGATTATTAACACAAGCAGGAAGAACAATTAACGATGCAATTGAAGCGATAGAAAATGGTGTTCCGATTGATATGGTTCAAATTGATTTAACAAGAGCGTGGGAAATACTTGGTGAAATTACTGGTGATACTGTCCATGAAAGTTTAATTGACCAATTGTTCTCTCAATTTTGTTTAGGAAAATAAAGTAAAACTTTAATCAGAGATGATTTAGTAAGATAGAGGTTATTAGGAGGAATAAACAATGGGATACAATGCCGGTTCATATGATGTCATAGTAATCGGTGCAGGTCATGCAGGATGTGAAGCTGGTCTTGCGGCAGCACGAATGGGCTCAAAAACATTAATGTTAACAATTAACTTAGATATGGTAGCGTTCATGCCATGTAACCCTTCTGTTGGTGGACCAGCAAAAGGGATTGTTGTTCGTGAAATTGATGCATTAGGCGGAGAAATGGGACGCAATATTGATAAAACACATATTCAAATGCGTATGTTAAATACGGGTAAAGGACCAGCTGTACGCGCGCTTCGTGCACAAGCTGATAAATTCTCTTACCAGCATGAATTAAAGAAAACAATTGAAGAAACACCAAACTTAACGTTGTTTCAAGGTCTGGTAGAGCGTTTAATTATTGAAGATGGTGTATGTAAAGGGGTAATTACGCAAGCTGGTGCTGAATACACAGCGAAAACAGTTGTAATTACAACGGGAACATTTTTACGTGGTGAGATTATTATGGGCGATTTAAAATATTCAAGTGGTCCAAATAATCAGCAACCATCTATTACATTATCTGAACACTTAGAGGAACTTGGTTTTGATCTTGTTAGATTTAAAACAGGTACACCTCCGCGTGTAAACAGTAATACGATTGATTATAGTAAAACAGAAATTCAACCAGGTGATGATAAGCCACGTGCTTTCTCTTTTGAAACGACAAAATTTATTATGGATCAAATTCCATGTTGGTTAACGTATACAAGTACAGAAACACATCGTTTAATAGATGAAAACCTACATCGCTCAGCTATGTATTCTGGTATGATTAAAGGAACAGGTCCTAGATATTGCCCTTCAATTGAAGACAAGGTAGTAAGATTTAATGATAAACCACGTCATCAAATTTTCTTAGAGCCAGAAGGACGTAATACACAAGAAGTATATGTACAAGGCTTATCGACGAGCTTACCAGAAGATGTACAGCGTGCAATGCTTAGAACAATTCCTGGCCTGGAAAATGTTGAAATGATGCGTACGGGTTATGCAATTGAATATGATGCGATCGTACCAACTCAACTATGGCCAACACTTGAAACGAAAAAAATTAAAAATTTATATACAGCAGGACAAATTAACGGAACTTCTGGTTACGAAGAAGCAGCAGGACAAGGGCTTATGGCTGGGATTAATGCAGCGTGTCGTTCTTTAGGTAAAAAAGAAGTTATTTTAGGTCGTGCTGATGCTTATATTGGTGTTTTAATTGATGACCTTGTAACGAAAGGTACAAATGAACCATATCGTTTATTAACGTCTCGTGCAGAATATCGCCTATTATTACGCCATGATAATGCTGACCTTCGTTTAACTGAAGTTGGTCGTGAAATTGGCTTAATTAAAGAAGATCGCTATGAGCGATTTACAAATAAAAAGTTACAAATTGAACAGGAGAAGGAACGGTTAGAGAGTATTTTTATTAAACCGCGTCCTGAAGTTCAAGAATTAATTCGTAGTATTGGCGGAAGTGAATTGAAAGATGGAATACGTGCAAGTGACTTATTACGTCGTCCAGAGGTGACATATGAGCATATTCATCTTTTAGTACCAAGTGAAGTAGCATTAAGTGATGAAATTACGGAACAAGTTGAAATTCAGACCAAGTACGAAGGATATATCGAGAAATCTTTACAGCAAGTAGAACGTATGAAGAAAATGGAAAACAAAAAAATTCCTGTGGATATTGATTATGATGCGATTTCTAGCCTTGCCTCAGAAGCAAGACAGAAATTGAAAGATGTTCGTCCGCTTTCAATGGGGCAAGCTTCACGTATTTCTGGTGTAAATCCAGCTGATGTTTCAATTTTGCTTATTTACATTGAACAAGGAAAAATTGCACGAGTATCGAACCAATAACATAGTAAGGAGATATTGCTAGATGAACATAGAACAATTTCAATCTATGCTAGAAGAGAAGGGTATTTCCCTCTCTTCTAGACAGTTAGAGCAGTTCGGAATCTATTTTGAAACATTAGTAGAGTGGAATGAAAAAATGAACTTAACGGCTATTACGGAGAAAGAAGAAGTATACTTAAAACACTTTTTTGATTCTGTTACAGCGGCTTTTTATTATGATTTTTCGAAACCATTTTCTATTTGTGATGTTGGAGCAGGAGCTGGATTCCCAAGTATCCCTTTAAAAATCTGTTTCCCGCACTTAAAAGTAACAATTGTAGATTCATTACAAAAACGTATTAATTTCTTAAATCACTTAGCGCAAAAGTTAGAATTAAGTGATGTTGCATTTTGTCATGATCGTGCTGAAACATTTGGAAAAAAAGAAGGTGTACGTGAAGCATACGATATTGTAATGGCACGTGCAGTTGCACGTCTTTCTGTATTAAGTGAGCTATGTTTACCACTTGTAAAAGTAGGGGGAACATTCATTGCAATGAAAGGTGCAGCGGCGAACGAAGAAATCGAAAATGGCAAATATGCTTTAGAGGTACTTGGCGGAGAATTGAAAGAAATGTCTACGTTCCAATTACCGTTTGAAGAAAGCGAGCGTAATATTTTATTAATCGAGAAAAAGCGCAAGACACCAAAGAAATATCCACGCAAACCGGGAACGCCCAATAAATTACCTATTGAAAAATAAATCTTATTAGACGTAAGATTAAATTATATAAATGAAAACGTAAATGTTTCATAGGAAACATTTTATGTAGAACAGTCAATAGGCCTAAAAGGTGGTGGAATATGTATGAAAAATACGTTTTCTCGTTTATTTGGCTTTGGAGATAAAGAGAGCGAATTCGAATTACAAGACGAAAGCCATGAAGAAATAGCTAAAAAGGTATATGAAGAAATACAGGAAATTCCGATAGTAAACATTACCCCTAACCGTTATCAACCACGAACAGTTTTTGACGATGCACGTATTGAGGAGCTAGCATTAACGATTCGTACACATGGGCTTATCCAGCCGATTGTTGTGAGACAGTATGAGGATGATAAGTACGAGATTATTGCCGGGGAAAGGCGTTTCCGCGCAGCAACAAAGTTAGGGTGGGAAAAAGTTCCTGCAATAATAAAGAATTTAAATGATACTGAGACAGCTTCTGTAGCGTTAATTGAAAATTTGCAACGTGAGGAATTAACAGCAATTGAGGAAGCTGTGGCATATCAAAAGCTGATTGAGTTACATAATTTAACACAAGAAGCATTGGCACAACGACTTGGAAAAGGACAATCGACAGTCGCAAATAAATTGCGATTATTAAAATTGCCTGAAGAAATCAAAAGTGCATTATTAGAAAAAAGTATTACAGAACGGCATGCTCGCGCCCTTATTCCTTTGAAGAATGAGGAATTACAACTGAAGGTTTTACAAGAGATTGTGGAGAAGCAATTGAATGTAAAGCAAACAGAAGAACGAATTGCAAAGTTATTAGAAGAAGTAAAACCAAAGCGCAAAGCGAAGCAAAAAGCAGTAAGTCGAGATGCGAGAATTGCTATGAACACGATTAGACAATCATTACAAATGGTTGCTAATAGTGGTTTGAATGTTAATTCTGCGGAAGAAGAGTTTGATGAATACTATCAAATTACGATTAAAATTCCGAAGAAAAAATAATTACGTGCTAGAGACCTTATCCTATTGGAGAGGTCTCTTTTACTATATTTTCTTGTTAAAGCAAGAAGGAGTTTAGAAATAAATTTTGAAGTTTAATAAGGACGTAAAAGAAAAACTTTTATTTCATGTTACAATAAACGTAATTGTTTCTAGAATAAGAAAGAAAGGTTGAAAGTAGGTGACATCATGGGAAAAATCATTGCTATTGCTAATCAAAAAGGCGGTGTTGGAAAAACAACAACATCCGTTAATTTAGGGGCTGGATTGGCACAAGTAGGAAAAAAAGTCCTTCTCGTAGATATTGATGCTCAAGGAAATGCAACGACTGGTGTAGGGATTGAAAAGTCTGAATTAGATCAATGTATTTATAATGTTCTTGTAGAAGATGCAGATGTTCAAGGTGCCATACGGAAAACCGCAACTGAAAACTTAGATGTTCTACCCGCTACAATTCAATTGGCTGGTGCTGAAATTGAATTGGTACCAACCATTTCCCGGGAAGTCCGCTTGCAAAGAGCGTTACAGCCGATTCGTGATGAATATGAGTATATTATTATTGACTGTCCCCCATCCTTAGGGTTATTAACGATTAATGCATTAACAGCAGCAGATTCTGTTATTATTCCTGTACAGTGTGAATATTACGCGCTGGAAGGGTTAAGTCAGCTATTAAATACAGTTCGACTTGTGCAAAAGCATTTAAATAAAAATTTAGCAATTCAAGGTGTATTGTTAACGATGTTGGATGCTCGTACAAATTTAGGAATTCAAGTTATAGATGAAGTGAAAAAATACTTTAGAGATAAAGTATATCGTTCGATTATTCCTCGTAATGTTCGCTTAAGTGAGGCACCAAGTCATGGAAAACCAATTATGCAGTATGACGCTAAATCAAGAGGAGCAGAAGTATATTTAGATTTAGCAGAGGAAGTGATTGCAGGTGGCTAAGGGATTAGGAAGAGGAATCAACGTGTTTTTTCCAGATTTAGATGTGAAAGAAGAAGAAACAATTCAGGAGATTATAGTAACTGAATTAAGGCCGAATCCATATCAACCACGTAAATATTTCAATAAAGAAGCGATTCAGGAATTAGCGGCTTCTATTAAAGAGCACGGTATATTGCAACCTTTAATTGCTCGAAAGAGTATTAAAGGATATGAAATAGTTGCAGGTGAAAGAAGATATCGTGCTGCTAAAGAGGCCGGACTTGAGAAAGTGCCTGCTGTCGTAAGGCAATTAAATGAGCAGCAAATGATGGAATTTGCTTTGCTTGAAAACTTACAACGAGAAGATTTAAATCCTATGGAAGAGGCAATGGCATATCAGATGTTAATGAACGAGCTAAATGTAACACAAGAACAATTAGCAAAACGTCTTGGTAAAAGCAGGCCTTATATCGCAAATTATACTCGTTTGTTAAGCCTCCCTTCATTCGTTCAAGATATGATTGCAAACGGTCAACTTTCAATGGCTCATGGAAGAACTTTACTTACAATAAAAGATGAAGAACGGTTGAAATCTTTATTGAAGCGAATTGAAAAAGAAGGACTGAACGTTCGCCAATTGGAACAAATTGTCCAGGAAATTAATCAACGTGTTTCACGTGAAACACAACAAGTGAAAAAAGAAAGAAATATATTTTTTGTAGAGCGCGAAACGTTTTTAAGAGAAAAGTTTGGTACGGATGTAAAAATTAAAGAAACGAAAAAAGAAAAAGGTAAAATCGAAATCGAATTTTTTAATAAAGAAGATTTAAATCGAATTTTAGAATTATTATCAAAGGGAAATTAAAAAGCAAACCATCTTATTGTTTATAGATGGTTTGCTTTTTTTAATGCAGATAATTTTTGATCGGTTTCTTTTATACTTTGTGCAATTACATCGGCCATCTTCATAACTAAACTTAGTCTTGTATTTTGAAGTACGAAAAACTCCATGAAACCATTTAAATTTACGATGCCATGAATATGCAAATCACCAATTTCAGGTAATTTCTTATTCATCGCAGCTCCAGGTTTACTGGGGCCCTTTCCGGTAGTTATAGAACCGATACTTTGAGATTTTCCTAAACATGCATCAACAGCAATAATAAATGAAGCAGGGTTTTCTTTCTGTATATTCTGAATTTTTTCCTCTAGATTTAGTGCATGTATTGGTTCGTCTAGTGTGCCGAATACTTGAAGGTTTTTGATTTCAATTTGTTCTAGTTTAGTACCAACTAATGGACCAAGTGCATCACCGGTGGAACGGTCTGTTCCGATACAAACGAGAATGAGTGGCATATTAGTCTTAATGGGAATATGGGAAAGTAAGAAATTACTGATTGTCTCAGAGGCTTCTAAGTCATGATGCATAACATTTTGAGTTTCTTTTTCAAAAAAAGGTAAGCGAAAACTTCTAATATTCATGAAGCACCCATCCTTTTAATAAATTTTCACAATATGTTATATAGTGTGTGAAATGGAAAATTATAAGTGCATACTTTCTACAAACTGTGAATGAAAATGGAAATAATAGTACTAGTATATATATATTCGTTTCATTTTATACCTGAATGGAAGTTAACAAATGGAATTAAAGTCATAAATTTTTTTCAGAAATCAGAGAGAGTTCTGATACAATAATAAGGATAACTAAAAAGAAATTTTAGCTAGAGAGGTAGAGGGACATGGATTTAGCGTTGAAATGGTTTGAGTCCATTGATTGGACGAATATAGGTGTGAAGTCACTAAAAATAATCGTTATTTTAATACTTGGTGCAATCGTTGTGCGAGTTGCAAGGGCAATTGTACGAAATGCGTTTCGTATGGGAAGCCGTTCGCCGATTCAAATTTCAGAACGTCGTACAGTTACGGTAGCGAAGTTGCTTGAAAATATTGTGGCATACGTTGTTATGTTCATTATGTTAATTGCGATTTTAGGTGTGTTTGATATTAATGCATCAGGTCTATTAGCCGGTGCTGGGGTAATTGGTTTAGCAGTCGGTTTTGGTGCACAAAGTTTAGTTAAAGATGTTATTACAGGATTATTTATTTTGTTAGAGGATCAATTTTCAGTAGGTGATTATGTAAGAATAGGGCAATTTGAAGGAACTGTTTTGGAAATTGGACTACGTACAACGAAGATGAAAAGCTGGACAGGTGAAATTCATATAATACCAAATGGTAGTATTGTACAAGTAACGAACTTTTCCGTTAGTAATAGTGTAGCATTTGTTGATGTATCTATTTCTTATGAAAGTGATATAGTACGAGCGGAGCAAGTTATTGAAGATTTATTAGTAGAATTACCAGGAAAATATGAGAAAATGGTAACAACACCTCAATTGCTAGGTGTTCAAACATTGGCAGCGTCTGAAGTTGTATTACGTGTTATTGCTGAAGTTGAGCCGATGCAGCATGCAGTTATTGCGAGGGCTCTTCGCAAAGAGATTAAAAATCGTCTTGATTTACATGGGATTGAAATTCCATACCCACGTATGGTTTTATATAGTCGCGAAGAATTAGTTAGTGAAAAAGCAATTTAATAGTGGGAGGGATTTAGAGAATGGAGCAAAAGCAATATAACTTGTACGATGTTGTGGAAATGAAGAAAGCCCATCCATGTGGTGAAAATCGCTGGAAGATTATTCGTATGGGAATGGATATCCGCGTTAAGTGCGAGGGGTGTGACCATTCGGTAATGATTCCTCGAAGAGAGTTTGATCGCAAGGTAAAAAAAATACTTGTGAAGCACGAAGAATAGTGAAAAAGCAACGGCTGCAGTAGACAGCCGTTGCTTTTTTTCATTTGGTGGAAACTTGTCATTTTTTTCGTTACTATCTATAATGATGAAAGATTGAGACATAGGAGTGAAAAATATGGGATTAACGGCTGGGATTGTTGGATTACCTAACGTAGGTAAGTCCACTTTATTTAATGCAATTACACAAGCAGGAGCAGAATCTGCGAACTATCCATTCTGTACAATCGATCCAAACGTAGGGATTGTAGAAGTACCAGATGAGCGTTTAAATAAATTAACGGAATTAGTAGAACCGAAAAAAACTGTTCCGACTGTATTTGAATTTACTGATATTGCAGGTATCGTAAAAGGTGCGAGTAAAGGTGAAGGGTTAGGAAATAAATTCTTATCTCACATTCGTCAAGTAGATGCAATTTGCCAAGTTGTTCGTTGTTTTGAAGATGAAAATATTACGCACGTTTCAGGAAAAGTAGATCCAATTGATGACATTGAAACAATTAACTTAGAACTAATCTTAGCGGATTTGGAATCTGTTGATAAGCGTATCGAACGAGTTGCGAAGTTAGCAAGACAAAAAGATAAAGAAGCTGTATATGAGCATGAAATTTTAGTTCGTTTAAAAGAAGCTTTTGAAGAGGGAAAACCAGCTCGTACTGTTGAATTTACAGAAGAGCAAATGAAGATTGTTAAAGGCCTTCATTTACTTACAACGAAAGAAATGCTATATGTAGCAAACGTAAGTGAAGATGATATTATGGATCCTTCTGACAATAAATATGTACAAATGGTAAAAGAATTTGCAGCAAATGAAAATTCTCAAGTAATCGTTGTATGTGCAAAAATCGAAGAAGAAATCGCTGAGCTAGACGAGGAAGAGAAAAAAGTATTCCTTGAAGAACTAGGCATTGAAGAATCTGGTTTAGATCAATTAATTCGTGCTGCATATGATTTATTAGGACTTGCTACTTACTTCACAGCTGGTGTGCAAGAAGTACGTGCATGGACGTTTAAACAAGGTATGAAGGCACCACAATGTGCTGGCGTAATTCATACAGACTTTGAGCGTGGATTTATTCGCGCAGAAACAGTTTCTTATGATGATTTAATGACAAACGGTTCTATGACAGCTGCAAAAGAAGCTGGAAAAGTACGTTTAGAAGGAAAAGAGTATATCGTAAAAGACGGAGATGTTATGCACTTCCGCTTCAACGTTTAATTTAATATTTCCTAGGAAAAATAAAGATATGAGCTTGGCAAATATATTATGTGTTTGCCAAGTTTTTTACGTATTGGTGAGTTGATTCATATAACTTACTATGATATAATCTAAACTCGTGAGTAATTACTATAAATTAATTGCTCCTTGCCCATTATGGGCCGTTTAGACCAAAAGGAGGTGAAAGTGTAATGAGAAAGTACGAAATTATGTACATCATTCGTCCTGGCGTTGAAGAAGAAGCTCAAAAAGCTTTAGTTGAACGTTTTGCAGGTGTTTTAACAAACAATGGTGCAGAAATCATTAACACGAAAGAGTGGGGTAAGCGTCGTTTAGCTTACGAAATCAACGACTTACGTGAAGGTTTCTACATGATCTTAAACGTGAACTCTAACTCAGAGGCGATTAACGAATTCGACCGTTTAGCTAAGATCAACGAAGATATCCTTCGTCATATCGTTGTTAAAGAAGAAGAAAAATAATTGATATATAAGGGAGAGTGGTTCGATTGATGAATCGTGTTATCCTCGTTGGTCGTTTAACTAAGGACCCTGACTTACGTTACACGCCCAATGGTGTTGCAGTAGCTACTTTTACGTTAGCTGTGAATCGCGCATTTGCGAATCAACAAGGTGAGCGTGAAGCTGACTTTATTAATTGTGTAATATGGCGTAAACAAGCAGAAAACGTGGCAAATTATTTGAAAAAAGGTAGCTTAGCAGGCGTAGACGGACGTCTTCAAACTCGTAATTACGATGGACAAGATGGTAAACGTGTATATGTAACAGAAGTTCTTGCGGAGAGCGTACAATTTTTAGAGCCGCGTAATGGCGGTGGGGAGCAACGTGGTTCATTCAATCAGCAACCATCAGGAGCTGGTTTCGGTAACCAAAGCTCTAACCCATTTGGTCAATCTAGTAATTCAGGTAACCAAGGTAATCAAGGTAACTCTGGATTTACGAAGAATGACGATCCATTTTCGAATGTTGGTCAACCGATTGACATTTCGGACGACGATTTACCATTTTAATGGTGTGAATCGGCTATTTTTAACAAAGAATGGAGGGAATAGACATGGCAGGACGCAAAGGTGGACGTGCGAAGCGTCGTAAGGTGTGTTTCTTCACATCTAACGGCATCACTCGCATTGACTATAAAGATGTTGATTTATTAAAACGTTTCGTTTCTGAGCGCGGTAAAATTTTACCTCGTCGTGTAACAGGAACAAGCGCGAAATACCAACGCAAACTTACAGTTGCAATTAAACGTGCTCGTCAAATGGCACTTTTACCATATGTTGGTGAATAATAGCGTATGAAATGCACAGTAGAGTCGGACTCTACTGTGCATTTTGCTATGCTTTTCTTTTTTTGAAAGAGAGGTTAGATGATGAAGAATACGAAATTTATTACTGAGGGTGCAGCACTGTTAGCGATATATGCAATGTTATTGCTTATATCTATGTATGTTCCAATTTTAGGTACAGTTGTAAGGTTTGCGTTGCCATTGCCATTTATATTGCTAACGATAAGATATAGATTATCTAACGCCTTTATAGTTTTTACTGCGGCGCTTTTTATTACTGTTATTGTCAGTCAGCCGATGAACCTAGTAAAGACAACTATGTTTGGATTGATAGGTATCGTTTTAGGATATATGTATAAAAAACGAAAAAAGCCGGTAGAAACTTTAATGGCGGGGACGCTTGTGTACTTAATTGGTATTATGCTCATTTATGTTGCGAGTATAAAGTTTTTTAACATAGATTTAATGAAGCAAATGCAAAATATGTTTAATGAAAGTATGGCGCAAAGTGAAAAGATAGTTACTGCTGCGGGTATGCCTATTAGTAAAGAGCAAAAAGAATTATTTACACAATTTAATGATGTGTTACAAACGTTATTCCCAAGTTTGCTTGTAATGGTTTCTGTATGTTTTTCTTGGATTACAGTTATGATATCAGGTAGTGTTTTGAGAAAACTAAAGCATGACGTTATACCCTGGCCTAAATTTAAAGATATACAATTACCAAAGAGTATTGTTTGGTATTACGTTATATTTATTTTGCTATCAACTTTTATAAAAGTAGAACCGACATCATATTTACATATGGTATTTTCTAATTTATATGTCATATTTGCTTTACTACTAGTACTGCAAGGTCTGACATTTATCGCTTTTATAGCGCATAGCAAAGGTTTTACGAAAGGTGTTCCTATTATTAGTTTTATTGTCTGCATGTTTATTCCGATGATGTTTCCTCTTGTAACAATCTTAGGTATAATTGATTTAGGGATTTCATTGCGTTCTAAAATAGGGGAATAAAATAATATTCCTTACACTATTTTAATTTGTTTAACTAACTGGAAAGTGAGTTAGTTTTACTTTATAGGAGTTGTATACATGCCTGAATTTTATAAGAAACAGTGGTTTTTATATCCTGTTTACGTAT
The DNA here is from genome assembly GCF_016651125.1 of Bacillus sp. TH17. NCBI lineage: Bacteria > Bacillati > Bacillota > Bacilli > Caryophanales > Bacillaceae > Bacillus > Bacillus sp. TH17. The sequence continues at coordinate 4,850,893 of NZ_JAEKEN010000001.1, read as the reverse complement.
TGGCATTTTTTGTATTCGTGCTAATTTCACTCCTCTGTTACTTTCATTTAATTATGGGGATATCAGCCTTCTTTATCTTTTGTATTGTACTTTTTTTCGTTATACGATTCGAACTTACTTTTCAAAGGAATTTTGAAAAACATACGACAGATATGATTACAAGGGTAAAGAAAGTGAGTAATGAAGCATTTAACCAAATGCCAATTGGTATTTTGTTATACAATAAGGATTATGGGATTGATTGGGCGAATCCTTATTTATCATCATGTTTGGGGCAGCATGCATTAGCTGGTTGGCACCTTTACGATGTATCAGAAACATTACTCCTTTTTATTAAGGGGGAAACTTCTGACGATATAGTTTCTTTAAATAATCGAAAGTTTCGTGTTTTTGTAAGGAAAGAAGAAAAGCTAATTTATTTCTTTGATGTAACGGAACAAACAGAAATTGAAAAGATGTATGAAGATCAGCGCACTGTTTTAGCTGTTATTTATTTAGATAACTATGATGAAGTTACACAAGGATTAGATGACCAATTACGTACGAATATAACAAGTCTTGTGACGTCACGTCTAAATGAATGGGCCGTTAAGTATGGTGCATATTTGAAACGTGCATCTTCAGAAAGATTCTTCGTTGTACTAAATGAAAGTATTTTAGCGCAAATGGAGAAAGGGAAATTTAGTATTTTGGATCAAGTGCGTGAAGAAACATCAAAAAGGAATATACCACTTACATTAAGTGTTGGTGTTGGCTCAGGTGATTTACCTTTATCAGAGCTTGGAGCGATGGCTCAATCTGGTTTAGACCTTGCATTAGGACGAGGAGGAGACCAAGTAGCTATTAAACAAGCAACGGGTAAAGTTAAGTTTTACGGTGGTAAGACGAATCCGGTTGAAAAGCGTACTCGTGTACGTGCTAGGGTTATTTCACATGCATTAAAGGATTTAGTATTAGAAAGCAGTAATGTCATTATAATGGGGCATAGAGCTCCTGATATGGATGCGATTGGTGCAGCTATTGGTATTTTAAAGGTAGCTCAATTAAATGAGCGCAAAGGATATATTGTATTAGATGAAAATGATTCTGATAAAGGAATCAAACGTTTGATGGATAAAGTGAAACAAAATGAAGAGTTATGGTCACATTTTATTACACCAGGGCAAGCGATGGAATTTGCAAATGATGATTCATTACTTGTTGTTGTTGACACGCATAAACCTTCAATGGTGATGGAGGAAAAACTGTTACACAAGATTGAAAATGTAGTAGTTATTGACCATCATCGCCGCGGGGAAGATTTCATTGAAGATCCATTACTTGTTTATATGGAGCCATACGCTTCTTCAACGGCAGAGCTTGTTACAGAATTACTTGAGTATCAACCGAAAAATTTAAAGATGACAATGTTAGAAGCAACGGCATTGTTAGCTGGTATTATTGTTGATACAAAAAGTTTTACATTCCGTACAGGCGCTCGTACATTTGATGCCGCTTCTTATTTACGCTCGCATGGCGCAGACACTGTACTTGTACAAGAACTTTTAAAAGAAGATATGGGTCAGTATTTACGAGTTGCAAAAGCCATTAAAAATGCGTACATTTATAAAAATGGAATTGCGATTGCTAAAGTTGATGGTGATGAATATTATGACCAAGTACTTATTGCACAATCAGCAGACACATTATTGACAATGACAGGTATAATTGCATCGTTTGTTATTGCAAAACGTGGAGAAAATTTCATTGGAATTAGTGGTAGATCTTTAGGTGAATTGAATGTACAGCTAATTATGGAGAATTTAGGAGGTGGCGGGCACTTAACAAATGCAGCCACACAAATGAAAAATGTTACAGTAGATGAAGCGGAGGAGAAGCTTCGATTTGTTATTGATGACTATTTACAGGGAGGCACACAATCATGAAAGTAATTTTTCTAAAAGACGTAAAAGGTAAAGGTAAAAAAGGAGAAATAAAAAACGTACCAGACGGTTATGCAAATAATTTCTTACTAAAACAGGGGTTAGCTGCCGAAGCGACAAACAGCAGTATGAAAACTTTAGATGCTCAAAAGCGCAAAGAGGAAAAAGATGCAGCAGCAGAAGTTGAGAATGCAAAAGAGCTGAAAGAAACATTAGAGAAATTAACTGTAGAAGTAAAGGCGAAATCTGGAGAAGGTGGCCGCTTATTTGGTTCTATCACGAGTAAACAAATTGTAGATGTAATGCAAAAGTCACACAAGATTAAACTTGATAAACGTAAATTTGAAATGGATGATGCAATCCGTGCATTAGGTTATACAAACGTCAATGTGAAATTGCATCCGCAAGTAACAGCAACAGTAAAAGTTCATGTTAGTGAACAATAAAAATAAATTAAGCAAGGAGGATTGCGCATGAGTGATGTAATGGCTGATCGTACCCCTCCGCATAATATAGAAGCTGAGCAGGCAGTCTTAGGTGCCATATTAATTGATCAGGATGCGTTAACGTCAGCATCGGAACTATTGGTACCTGACTCATTTTATCGAACGAAACATCAAAAGATTTTTGAAGTCATGCTTGGGTTGTCTGATAAGGGAGAACCAATCGACTTAGTAATAATGACATCAGCGATGGCTGATCAAGGATTACTAGAAGAAGTTGGTGGGGTTTCTTATCTAGCAGAGTTAGCAGAAGTTGTTCCAACAGCTGCTAACGTAGAATATTATGCACGCATCATCGCTGAAAAGGCACTTTTACGTCGTTTAATTCGAACGGCGACTCATATTGTATCGGATGGATACGAGCGAGAAGATGATGTGGATGGCCTTTTAAATGAGGCTGAGAAAAAAATATTAGAAGTATCTCACCAAACAAATGCAAAAGCATTCCAAAACATTAAAGATGTTCTTGTAGATGCTTATGATAAAATTGAACTTTTGCATAATCAAAAGGGTGAAGTTACCGGGATACCAACTGGATTTACTGAATTAGATAAGATGACCGCAGGTTTTCAGCGAAATGATTTAATCATCGTGGCGGCGCGTCCATCGGTAGGGAAAACTGCATTTTCACTAAATATCGCACAAAACGTAGCGACGAAAACTGATGAAAATGTAGCGATTTTTAGTTTAGAGATGGGCTCTGATCAGCTTGTTATGCGTATGCTTTGTGCAGAAGGAAATATTGATGCACAAAGACTTCGTACCGGTTCATTAACTTCTGATGATTGGGCGAAATTAACAATGGCGATGGGTAGCCTTTCTAATGCTGGTATATATATTGATGATACACCAGGGATTAAAGTAAATGAGATTCGAGCAAAATGTCGTAGATTAAAGCAAGAGCAAGGTCTTGGGATGGTTTTGATTGACTATTTACAGCTTATTCAAGGAAGTGGGAAATCAGGAGAAAACCGTCAGCAGGAAGTATCTGAGATTTCTCGTACATTAAAAGGGATTGCACGTGAATTGCAAGTACCTGTTATTGCTTTGTCGCAGTTATCTCGTGGTGTAGAATCTCGTCAAGATAAACGTCCGATGATGTCTGACATTCGTGAATCAGGAAGTATCGAGCAGGATGCTGACATTGTAGCCTTCCTATATCGTGAAGATTACTATGATCGTGAAACAGAAAATAAAAATACAATTGAAATTATCATTGCAAAGCAACGTAATGGTCCGGTAGGTTCAGTAGAGCTTGCGTTTGTTAAGGAATTTAATAAATTCGTCAACTTAGAACGCCGCTTTGAGGATGGACATGCACCGCACGCATAAAGGCAGTATAAAAAAGAAACACATTTCTTATAATAAGATGTGTTTCTTTTTTTTTATATGAAAGATAGGGCTTTCATAAGGTGAATATGTAATTCTTACGAACGAAAACGTTTTTCGATAAAAAAATGTTCGCTTTTTGGTTGACTTCTCTTTCTGTTTTGGTACAATTATATTGTTTGAATAGATCGTTTGAAAATTGCGGAGGTGCTTTAATAATGTCTTCAGTAGTAGTTGTAGGAACACAATGGGGCGACGAAGGAAAAGGTAAAATCACTGATTTTCTTTCTGAGCATGCGGAAGTAGTTGCAAGATATCAAGGTGGAAATAACGCGGGACATACAATTGTTTTCGGCGGAGTTAAATATAAATTACACTTAATTCCATCTGGTATTTTCTATAAAGAGAAAATTTGTGTAATCGGAAATGGCTTAGTAGTAGATCCGAAAGCATTACTTGAAGAGTTGAAATACTTACACGATCGTGGTGTAAGTACTGATAATTTACGTGTAAGTAACCGTGCGCACGTTATTTTACCTTATCACTTAAAACAAGATGAATTAGAAGAAGCGAGTAAAGGTGATAACAAGATTGGTACAACGAAAAAAGGTATCGGTCCTGCATATATGGATAAAGCTGCTCGTATTGGTATCCGTATGGCTGATCTTTTAGACCGTGAAGCATTTAAAGAGAAGCTTGAGCGTAATTTAGTGGAGAAAAATCGTTTGTTTGAAAAAATGTACGATACAGAAGGTTTCAGCGTAGAAGAAATCTTTGAAGAGTACTTCGAATACGGACAACAAATCGCACATTACGTATGCGATACATCTGTCGTATTAAATGATGCACTAGATAACAATAATCGTGTATTATTTGAAGGTGCACAAGGTGTTATGCTTGATATCGACCACGGTACGTACCCGTTCGTTACATCTTCTAACCCAATTGCTGGTGGTGTAACAGTTGGAACTGGAGTTGGTCCTGCGAAAGTTACTCGCGTTGTAGGTGTATGTAAAGCATATACAAGCCGTGTTGGTGATGGTCCATTCCCTACTGAACTTAATGATGAAATCGGTCACCAAATTCGTGAAGTTGGTCGTGAATACGGAACAACAACGGGTCGTCCACGCCGTGTAGGTTGGTTCGATAGCGTTGTTGTAAGACATGCACGTCGTGTTAGTGGTTTAACAGATTTATCATTAAACTCTATCGATGTATTAACAGGTATTCCAACTGTTAAAATTTGTGTTGCTTACAAATGCAATGGCGAAGTTATCGATGAAGTTCCAGCTAACTTAAACATTTTAGCGAAATGTGAGCCTGTATATGAAGAGCTTCCAGGTTGGACAGAAGATGTTACTGCTGTGAAATCATTGGATGAGCTTCCTGAAAATGCAAGAAAATACGTAGAGCGTGTTTCTGAATTAACAGGAATCCAATTATCTATGTTCTCGGTTGGACCAGATCGTAATCAAACAAATATCGTTCGTAACGTATACGAAGCTTAATTGATATAAAAAATTGATTTTTTTAAGAAAAAACTCATATTTTTATGAGTTTTTTCTTATTTTTTATAAAAAAATAAAAAAAGGTATTGCAAAAATGAAAGATATCATGTTATGATATGTCTTGTCGTCACGAAAATATGACGTTGGTGAGTATGAGCCATTAGCTCAGTTGGTAGAGCATCTGACTTTTAATCAGAGGGTCGAAGGTTCGAATCCTTCATGGCTCACCATTTTATTTTTCGTGGCCCGTTGGTCAAGTGGTTAAGACACCGCCCTTTCACGGCGGTAACACGGGTTCGAATCCCGTACGGGTCATGTTTTTTTCATGTTCATTTTTGGTCCCGTGGTGTAGTGGTTAACATGCCTGCCTGTCACGCAGGAGATCGCCGGTTCGACCCCGGTCGGGACCGCCACTTTTGTTTATACCACCATTAGTGGTTTTATATATAGTTTTGGCTCGGTAGCTCAGTCGGTAGAGCAGAGGACTGAAAATCCTCGTGTCGGCGGTTCGATTCCGTCCCGAGCCACTCTCAGGATATTAAGTGGGCCCACTTAATATCCTTTTTATTTTGTCCAGTTTTACAAATGTGGGTAGTTATTTTACAATAGAATGAGGAGCCTCTAGCAGTTGAAGCTAGAGGTTTTTCTATAGATCGTATAGGATTCTGTGTAAAAGTGGATGATACATGAGTCTATGAGAATAGAGGAGAAATACTTAGACTAAGATTGTTGTCATATAGAAACACCAATATGTTTGAGGATTATTGATCATATTTTTATAAGGAGGAAATAGACGATGATGGGAAAGAAAATTTTAGTAGTTGATGATGAAAAGCCAATTGCGGATATTTTGAAGTTCAACCTAGAAAAAGAAGGTTTTGAAATTGTAATGGCGCATGATGGTGATGAGGCGATTGAAAAAGCAAATGAAGAACAGCCAGATATGGTTTTATTAGATATTATGTTACCGGGAAAAGACGGTTTAGAGGTATGTCGTGAAATACGTAAAAGCTCAGAAATGCCAATTATTATGCTTACAGCAAAAGACTCTGAAATTGATAAAGTATTAGGGCTTGAGCTTGGGGCAGATGATTATGTAACGAAGCCATTTAGTACGAGGGAGTTACTTGCTCGTGTGAAAGCGAATTTACGTCGCCATCAGCAGGGTGGTGCTGCAGAGAAAGAAGAAAATACCGAAATGGTTATTGGACCAATCGTTATCAATTCGAACGCTTATAGTGTAACAAAGCGTGAAGAAAGCATTGAGCTTACACATCGTGAATTTGAATTACTACATTATTTAGCGAAGCATTTAGGTCAAGTTATGACTCGTGAACATTTATTACAAACAGTTTGGGGTTATGATTATTTTGGAGATGTACGTACAGTAGACGTAACAGTACGTCGTTTACGCGAAAAAATTGAAGATAATCCAAGTCATCCTACTTTAATTGTAACTAGACGTGGGGTAGGGTATTACTTGCGTGACCCAGAACAGGAATAGTATATGAAGAAAGTTGGTTTTTTTCAATCTATTCATTTAAAATTTGTGCTCATATATATGCTGTTAATATTAATAGCAATGCAAGTAATTGGTGTATATTTCGTCAGGGAATTAGAAAAAAGCCTTGTAAAAGGCTTTCAAGATTCCTTAACGCAGCAAACAAATCTACTTTCTTATAACCTGAAGCAAGAGTTTGTAAAAGAACGTCCTAAAACAGAATCAGTAGATAAAGCTATTAATGATTCGATTCAAAAATTCGCATCAGATCGTAAGAAAGATATTCAAGAAGTAAGTGTAATTGATTCTACTAAAAAATTAATGGCAATTTCAGACGGGTCTAAGCAAAATAAGGTAGGAAGAACGTCAGCAGATACAGCTGTACAACGGGTAATGGTACAAAAGAAACCAGAGTCAAAGATTGAGAAAGATGGAAATACAGGTCATCGAGTTCAAGTTATGATTACCCCTATTCTAAAAGAGCCAGGCGGAGAGGTACTTGGTGTCATTCATATCGTTGCATCTATGGAAGATGTGTATAAACAAATGAAGGACATCAACCAAATTTTCGCAACGGGGACAGTAATTGCTTTATTAGTAACAGCTGTACTTGGAATTTTATTGGCTCAAACAATTACGAGACCAATTTCAGATATGCGAAGACAAGCAATTGAAATGGCGAAAGGAAATTATTCGCGAAAAGTAAAGGTGCATAGTCACGATGAGATTGGACAATTAGCATTATCTTTTAACAATTTATCTAAAAAATTACAACAAGCTCGTTCCTCCACAGAAAGTGAAAGACGAAAATTATCATCCGTTTTATCACATATGACAGATGGAGTAATTGCTACTGATCGAAAAGGGGATATCATTTTATTAAATGATCCTGCGGAAAAGATGTTAAATGTTTCGCGTGAAACGGCGCTAGATCAATCAGTGTTAGAAGTGCTAGGAATACAAGAAGAATTTACACTGGATCATTTATATGAAGAGCCGGATTCAGTTTTATTAGATTTTAGTACGAGAAATGAACCATATATTTTACGTGCTAGTTTCTCTGTTATTCAAAAAGAAACAGGGAAGGCAAATGGTTTAATTGCTGTATTATATGATGTAACAGAGCAGGAGCGGATAGAACAAGAGCGCCGTGAGTTTGTTGCGAACGTATCTCATGAGTTAAGAACGCCGTTAACAACGATGCGCAGTTACTTAGAAGCACTTACTGATGGAGCATGGCAAGATCCCAATATTGCACCGCAATTTTTAACAGTTACACAAGAAGAAACGGAAAGAATGATCAGGCTTGTAAATGCATTGTTACAACTATCTAAACTAGATAGTACAGAACATCGCTTAATGAAGGAATGGGTTGACTTTACTGATTTCTTTAATAACGTTATCGATCGTTTTGAAATGTCTAAAGAGCAAAATGTAAGCTTCAAACGATCTTTCTCTAAAAAATCTCGATTTATTGATATGGATACAGACAAAATTACACAAGTTTTATATAACATTATTTCCAATGCACTAAAATATTCGCCAGAAGGTGGTACAGTAACATATCGCCTACGTGACCGCGGGGAGTTATTAGAGATTAGTGTGAGTGATCAAGGAATGGGAATTCCGAAAGAAAATGTAGATAAAATATTTGAACGTTTTTATCGTGTAGATAAAGCGCGTTCGAGACAAATGGGTGGTACAGGTCTTGGGTTAGCCATTGCGAAAGAAATGATTGAGGCACATGGCGGCTCGGTTTGGGCGAAAAGTGAGGAAGGAAAAGGGACAACTATTTATTTCACATTGCCAATGGCGACAGATGAAGAGGACGATTGGGAATGAGTATGGAAAACTTTAAAACGATAGTTCTAATTAATTTGGTTGTCATTAGTTTATTTCTTACTTTTAACTTGTGGACATATGTTCCTGATTCTACTTCTATGCAAAATACAAAGTTCGTTCAAGGTAACGAAGAGATAAATACGATAAAGATTTCGGAGGTTGTTCGCCCATCCTCTGTCGTTATTCATAAAGAGAAAAATCATTATGTAAGCGAAAAGAAGGAAAATGTGGATTCGATCTATAAAATTCTTGAAAACGGAGAATTACATAATTTCGAGGAAATAACGGGGACAGTCCCTAAAGGTGATTTTCTGTCTTATGTACACGGAGAAGAAAAAATTGAATTTGTTTTTCCTACAAATATCCCGTTAGATACGATTAAAAATATGTTTAATATTAAAGATAAAAACATAGAAAGTAACAGAAGTTTTAATCGTATTATAATTGATCCTTCTAGAAGTAAGGACCAAGAAATTAAAGTTAGCTTTGTTTCCTATGATACTCCTCATAAAATATATCAAGCAACATTGAGTGGTGCTTATATAAAGGATGTTATAAATGCTCAAAATCAACTTATAACAGTAGCAAGACCATATTTTGAGTATCAAATAAATGATACAAAAAAACTTTTTTTACCAGAGGGGATTACGGAATTAAGTAAGGCAGAGTATATTACAGCTAAACTAGAAGTGGATCCATTTAAAAATGCTTTATTTAGTGATCCACGTTATTTAAGTCCTATTTCTGAGAAAACAAAGGAAACATTTACAGATGGCATCCGTTCTATGGAAATTGATAAGTCGGATGCAATGTTGAAATATAAAAATTCCGCTGTACATGGTGATAAATCTACGGATAATGCGGTAATTTTACAAAAAAGTTTTGACTTTGTAAGTGGGCATAGTGGATCCTTGAAGTCCTATCGTTTTGATTATATTAATGGGAGGAAAACTTCATTCCGTTTATATGAGGATGGTTTGCCTGTATTTAATGCAAATGGAATAGCGGAATTAAAACAAGTATGGGGTTCAGGTGAAATTATGCAGTATGAAAGACCCTTTTTTGAGTTCAGTATTACTTTGCCTAGTAAACAACAAACAACTTCTCTCGCATCAGGTCGTACAGTGATGACATCATTAGAGAATAATCCAGAAATTGATAAAAAATCAATTCAGGATGTTGGTATTGGTTATAAAATGTCATTGGAACCGTCCATCAGTGATGTGAGAATCGCTGTCTTACAGCCGATATGGTATGTAAAATGTGAAGAAGATGGTAAGCAACAAATATATGAGTGGAGTGAGGGGGGACTAAATGGATTGGGATCGAATTAAAACCATATTTATTGTGACCTTTTTTGTTTTAGACCTCTTTCTTATCTTTCAGTTCATTCAAAAGCAAGATAGTAATCAATTAGAACTTGTGACGGAAACGAAAATCGATCAACAATTAAAAGCCGAAAAAATTACTATGGGAAATTTCCCTAAAGAACCGAAAAAAGAGTCATTTATAATGGCAAAAAATAAGGGTTTCAAAGAAGAAGATGTGCAATCTTTAAAAAATCAGACAGCGCATGTGCAAGAGGAATATCAAATAGAGGGTAAATTAAAAGAGCCTTTTTTAAATACAAAATCATTGTCAAAAGATAAGTATAATGAGTTTTTGAAAAATTATGTGCTGGATGGACAAAAATATGAGTTTGGAGCAATAAAGGACTCAAAAATTTACTTCTTTCAAAAGTATAAAGATAAACCAATCTTCTACAATAATCGTGCGATGATTGTTGTAGATTTAAATGAAAAAAATGAGCTTATTTCATATACACAAACAATGTTAACGGATTTGAAGGAAATGGGCGAAAGTGAAAAGACGAAAGAACAAGAAATTATTACTGCTCAAACAGCTTTAGAAAATATATATTTGAAAAATAAAATTGCAGAAAATACGCACGTGAAAGAGGCGCAGATTGGATATGCGACTCTTGCGGAGTCTTCTTCTAATATACAAGTGCTTGCTCCAACATGGAACTTAAAGACAGAACAAAAAAAGGATTTTTTTGTGAATGCAATTGAAGGACAAGTTATGGAATTAGGGGAAACTCAAGTGCCGGAAGAACATAATGGAGTGAGAAAGAATGAGCATGCATTTTAGTGTACTTGCAAGTGGAAGTACAGGGAATATGCTATATGTAGGAACAGATGAAAAAAAACTGCTTGTCGATGCAGGTTTAAGTGGTAAAGCGACAGAGGCTTTATTTAAACAAGCTGAACTGAATATAAATGACATATCAGGTATTCTTGTAACACATGAGCACAGTGATCACATTAAAGGATTAGGTGTATTGGCGCGTAAATATGATTTACCTGTTTATGCGAACGAGAAAACATGGAATGCAATGGAACATTTAATAGGTAATATCCCAACTGATCAAAAATTCATTTTCTCAGTAGGAGACGTGAAAACATTTGGGGATATTGAAGTTGAATCATTTGGTGTTTCTCATGATGCGGCGGAACCGATGTTTTACGCTTTTCATAACAATAATAGAAAGTTAGCTCTTATTACAGATACGGGCTACGTAAGTGACCGTATGAAAGGTGTTATTAAGGGAGCAAATGCTTTCGTGTTTGAAAGCAATCATGATGTGGAAATGCTTCGTATGGGACGCTATCCATGGAGCATTAAGCGACGTATTTTAAGCGACGTTGGCCACGTTTGTAATGAGGACGCTGCATTAGCGATGGCTGATGTTATTACAGATGAGACAAAACACATTTATTTAGCACATTTAAGCTTAGATAATAACATGAAAGAATTAGCGCGTATGTCTGTATCACAAGTATTAGAAGAAAAAGGTTTTGGGGTTGGAGAATCCTTTGAAATACATGATACGGATCAAAAAGTGCCTACGAAAATTCAATACGTATAATTCTTCATTTTAGTAAACAATAAAGGTGAATATAGTTGTTTTCAGGAAGATAGGTGAACAAATATGTCCTTTATTGATGAAGAAAAATATCGTATTAAACGTGCAGGCAAAAAGAAACATAAAGGTATTGTCATTTCTAGCATAGCGGGGACAATTGTAGGGGCTTCATTATTTGCGTTTGGAGCTCCTTTATTTTCAAATCATGCAGGTAAGCTTCCGCAAGCTGAAGCAAGTGAAAAAAATATGGCTGAAGCTCAAAGTAGAAATGTTCCTGTTAAACAGATTAGCTTTGTAGACGCTGTTGATCGTGCTTCAGAGGCTGTTGTTGGTGTTATTAATATTCAACGAGACAATTTTTCAGAGGCTGATTCGGAAGCTGGTACAGGCTCTGGTGTGATTTATAAGAGAACAGATGGACATGCGTATATTGTAACGAATAACCACGTTGTTGCTGGGGCGAATCGTATTGAAGTGAGCTTAAGTGACGGTAAGAAAATTCCAGGTAAAGTATTAGGAACCGATGTAGTCACGGACTTAGCTGTACTAGAAATAGATGCGAAGCATGTGAAGAAAGTGATTGAAATTGGCGACTCTAATACCGTTCGTAGAGGAGAACCAGTTATTGCGATTGGAAATCCACTGGGGTTACAATTTTCCGGAACTGTCACACAAGGTATTATTTCGGCTAATGAGCGTATTGTTCCTGTAGATTTAGATCAAGATGGACATTACGATTGGCAAGTAGAAGTATTGCAAACAGATGCGGCAATTAATCCAGGTAATAGTGGTGGAGCGCTTGTAAATGTAGCGGGACAATTAATAGGTATTAACTCAATGAAAATTGCAGCAAAAGAAGTAGAAGGAATTGGACTAGCTATTCCAGTTACGAGAGCTGTTCCTATTATGAATGAACTAGAAAAGTACGGTAAAGTAAGAAGACCTTACGTTGGGATTGAACTAAGATCATTAAATGAGATTCCGAGTTACTATTGGTCAAAAACATTACACTTACCAGGTAACGTAACAGAAGGAGTCTGCATTTTAGATGTGAAAAGTCCTTCGCCAGGTACGGATGCAGGTCTTAGAGAACATGATGTTATTGTGGCGGTAGATGGAAAAGCGGTGCATGATATTATTGGGTTCCGCACGGCCTTATATAATAAAAAAATTAATGATAAAATGACTCTTACGTTTTATCGTGGTACAAAACGAGCGACAACAACGGTGAAATTAGGCATTCAAAAGTATTAAAAACAGGAGGGCCTACCTCCTGTTTTCTATTGTAGAAAAGTGAGGTGAAGAATATGAATTTACCTTGTTGTTTAGAACATGTTGAATTAGCATTAGATATCATTGTGGATGAGTGTGAAGTCGCACCGGTTATTAACAATGTGGATAACTCTAAAGAAGAGAAAAAAACATGTGAATTTTGTCAAAATGAGGCGACATATGTTGTATCGAACACAGATTCTCACACAATATGTGGGTAACATTTGTGGATATGTGGATAAGTCCTGTGGATAACGTGTTTGTAAGGTGGGGAATAAATGTGAATATCTCGATTATTTCAATCGGAAAATTAAAAGAAAAATACTTAAAACAAGGTATAGCAGAATACTTAAAACGATTATCTTCTTACGCAAAAGTAGAAGTAATTGAATTGCCAGATGAAAAGGCACCAGAAAATTTAAGTGCAGCAGAAATGTTAATTGTAAAAGAAAAAGAAGGTATTCGTATACTGGATAAAATTTCTGATGATACGCATGTCATTGCGTTAGCTATAGAAGGAAAACAAAAATCATCAGAAGAATTTGCGGTAAGTATAGATCGCCTTGCTACATATGGAAAGAGCAAGATTACATTTGTAATTGGTGGATCACTGGGGCTTAGTTCTGAAGTAATGAAGCGTTCAAATGAATCTCTTTCTTTTTCGAAGATGACATTACCACATCAATTAATGCGTCTAGTATTGCTTGAGCAGGTGTATAGAGCGTTTCGGATTAATCGTGGTGAACCGTATCATAAATAAATTTTTCATTTGTATATAAAGAGTAAAAAAGACCATTGGACAAAAATTACCGATGGTCTTTTAAACATTAATAGATGGTATGTAGATTTCCTAAAATAAGTATGTTTCTATTTCTAAAAAAATATGCTGTAATATGAAGAGGGAAAAAGTATAAGTAGTCATAGAAGTGAGGAATTAAAGGTGAAGAAGTTTAAGAAGTTTTACTTGGAGATTACGAGTGTATGTAATCTTGCGTGCAGCTTTTGTCCGCCGACGGAAAGGCAGAAGCAATTCATTTCTGTAGAGGATTTTGCTAAAAGATTAGACCAAATTAAACCTCACACAGACTACATTTATTTGCACGTGAAGGGTGAGCCGTTGCTCCATCCGAAAATAGATCAACTATTAGATTTAAGCCATGAAAAAGGGTTTAAAGTTAATATTACAACGAACGGAACGTTAATTAATAAGAGAAGGCATAGACTGTTAAATAAGCCTGCGTTAAGACAAATGAATTTTTCACTGCACAGTTTTGATGGACACCCAGGATCGCAAGATAAAGAGGGCTATGTAAGGAGTATACTTTCTTTCATTAGAGAGGCAACAAGTCAATCGGACTTAATCGTTTCACTAAGATTATGGAATTTAACTCAGGATAATAAAACAAATGCTGAAATCCAAAAAAATAGGGATTTATTATCTATAATTGAAAATGAGTTTGATCTATCTTATCAAATTGGAGAGAAGCTTACACCGGGAAAAGGTATAAAAATTGCGGAACGTGTCTTTATTAATCAAGACTATGAATTCCAGTGGCCGGCATTGCATGAAGAAGAGGATGATGGAAAAGGATTCTGTCATGGTCTTCGAAATCAGGCTGGAATCTTAGCGAACGGAACGGTTATTCCTTGTTGTCTAGATGGTGAGGGAATTATTAATCTTGGAAATATTAATAATGATTCATTCTCTAATATTATTGAAGGTGAAAGAGCGAACAATATTGTAGATGGATTTTCAAAAAGGGTTGCAGTAGAAGAACTATGTAGAAAGTGCGGATACCGCAAAAGATTTGGAAAGTAAATATAGAATAAGCCCTCATAAAGCGAGGGCTTATTTTTATTCTTGATAAGAACGTTCTAATTCATCAATTAAGGAACCTACGTAAGAAACAGCTTTACGGATTGCATCTGGTTTTGACATGTCTACTCCAGCGTGTTTCATTAATTCAAGTGGTTTCATTGTACCGCCTGCACGGAGTACATCAAGCCAGCGATCAACAGCAGGTTGTCCCTCTTCTTTAATCATCTGAGCTACAGCGGTAGAAGCAGTTAGTCCCGCAGAATATGTGTAAGAATATAAGCCCATATAATAGTGAGGTTGACGCATCCATGTTAAACCGGCGCCTTCATCAATTTCTACGGAATCTCCCCAGAATGTCGAAAGGACCTTCGTTTTTATTTCAGTTAAAGTTGTAGCTGTGAGTGCTTGCCCTTCTTCTGCTAGAGCGTATACTCTTCTTTGATATTCTCCCTCAAGTAGATGGGTAACGAAGTTGTGGTAATATGTGCCGAGTAGTTGCAGAATAACCCATCTGCGCATTCTCTTATCTTCAGTAGTCGCAAGTAAATGCTGGGCTAATAGTAATTCATTCATCGTTGATGGAGCTTCAACGAAGTACATAGATGGACGCACATTCATAATACGCTGATTTTTATTTGCTAAATAAAAATGACCAGCATGTCCAAATTCATGAGCTAATGTGAAACACCCGCGCATCGTACCCTGCCATGTAATTAAAATATAAGGGTGAGAACCGTATGGGCTAGAGCAGAAGGCACCTGTTGATTTTCCTACGTTATCTGCAAGGTCTACCCATCTTTCTTTGAAGCCCTTTTCGATAATGGAACTATATTCATTTCCTAATACTTTTAAAGAATCTTGAATGAGTTTGCCAGCTTCTTCGTAAGTGATTGTTGGATTAAATTCAGGATCTAACGGTGCATGTAAGTCACAGAAAAGCATTTGATCAAGCCCTAATACATTCTTTTTTAAATCTGCAAAACGGCGCATATGAGGCGCTAATTCGTTATAAATAATATCTAGTTGGTTGTTATACATTTCAAGTGGAACCTTTTGAGGTTCTAAAAGCATATGGGTAACGGACTCGTACTTGCGCAAACGAGAAAGCGCCACTTGTTTTTTTACTTCAGTAGCATATGTTGTTGCAACTGTATTTTTATATCGTTTCAATGTGGAAACAAATGATGAATATGCTTTTTTACGTATATATGCGCTTGGAGAAAATTCATATTTGCTTTCGAATAATGCAAACGATACAGGCAAATCATTTCCCTGTTCATCTTGTATAGAAGGGAAATCCATATCGGCTAATTTAGTCATGCCGTAAATTTTGTAGGGTGAACTATGAACTTCGCCGAGTGCAGCAAGAGCTTCTTCTGTTTCAGGAGAGAGAGTGTGCTGCCTCTTTTTGAGTATCTCTAGTAATGATTTACGGAAAGGTTCAAGTTTTATTTCCTCAGTTAAATATTTTTCAATTGTTCCCTCCTCAAATGAGAGAATTTCGTTATGAATAAAGGATAGTGCGGTATGTACATTCGTTCCTAGAGCGGAAATTTTGGAAGAGTTCGCTTGAATAACTGAATCTGTACGATCAGCGGATTCTTTTAAATTTGCATATGCGCCGATTTTTGTTAACTTCATTAAAAGCTCTTCTTCTAAAAGTAGGCAATTTAATAAGGTAGCGGGGCTAGTGTGTAATTGTCCTTTAAATGCATCAAGTTTTTTTATATCGGCTGTTAATACACGTAATGCAGTTTCCCACTCTTTATCAGATTCGTATAAATCAGAAAGGTCCCATGTCAATTCAGTAGAGACTTCCGCGCGAATAAGGCGTTTCTCAATTACATTTTTCATTTGTTATATCCCCCTTATTATAAGTATCTAAAAACATGATACTAGAAAATTCAGTGAAATGAAAATATTTTACATTTTTATATATGAAAAAGAAGGACAAGCATAAAAAATGCTTGTCCTTCTAGTTAAATTTATAAATTAATATACTTTGTCACCGTTGAAAATAGAGTTTTTCACGACTACATAATCTACAGTACGAATTGAGTCTAATTTTGTTCCACCAGCGTAAGAGATAGAGGATTGAAGATCTTGTTCCATTTCGATTAAAGTGTCTTCTAAAGAACCTTTATGCTCAACGAACATTTTCTTACCTTCAACGTTTTTCTTCTCACCTTTTTGGAATTCAGAAGCTGAACCGAAGTACTCTTTATAAAGTTTGCCATCTTTTTCGATTGTTTCCCCTGGAGACTCTTCATGACCTGCGAATAGAGAACCGACCATAACCATAGTTGCTCCAAATCGAATTGATTTAGCTACGTCGCCATGTGTACGAATACCACCGTCAGCGATAATGGGCTTACTTGCAGCTTTTGCACACCAGCGAAGTGCAGCTAGCTGCCAACCGCCAGTTCCAAAGCCTGTTTTAATTTTAGTAATACAAACTTTACCAGGTCCAATGCCAACTTTTGTTGCATCAGCACCAGCGTTTTCTAATTCTCTTACCGCTTCTGGAGTTCCAACGTTTCCAGCGATAACGAAGCTTTCTGGTAAATGTTTTTTAATATGTTGAATCATGTTGATTACAGCATTAGAATGTCCGTGTGCAATATCAATCGTGATGTATTCAGGTGTAAGTTGCTCAGCAGCTAATTGTTGTACGAATTCGTACTCGTCTTCTTTAACACCAACGCTGATTGAAGCAATTAATCCACGTGATTGCATATCTCTAATGAATGAAATTCGTTTCTCTGGTTGGAAACGATGCATGATATAGAAGTAATTATTTTCAGCTAAATAAGTTGCGATTCTTTCATCAATAATCGTTTGCATATTTGCAGGTACGACAGGTAATTTAAATTTATGTTTTCCTAAAGTGACAGTTGTATCACATTCAGATCGGCTATTTACAATGCATTTTGCAGGAATTAATTGAATATCTTCATAGTCAAATACGTTTTCCATCATTTACACCCCTAAAATACGAATATTTTATTTTTATTGATTGAAAATGTTCGTCCATAGGATAATTTACATCATTTTCAGTAAGAAGTCAAAGATTTTCTTAACGTTTTTTTGAAAAGAAGCCAATACATTTTAAAAATAACGTTAAAAACGAATTTAAATAGATTTATTATGCATAATGTTCGTTTATAAAAAGGTAAGGAAAGTTGCGATAATTGCATAAGATTGTATGTATGCTTCTTATTTTGAGCGAGGGAGCTGGGGAAATACTACGAAAAAGTTAATACTAATAATAGGAATAACTTTGTTGGTTACTGCCGGATGTAGCAATAATGATGCATTTGATAAGGCAGAGAAACAAGGAGATGTAGCATTGGAAAATAAAGAATACGATAGAGCAGTCGTATCTTTTGAATTAGCGTTAAAAGAAAAGAAGGATGATCGGGAAATAAGGCTGAAGGTGAATCAAACAAATAAATAAAATGATTGAAGCATTACAGGAAAGTGATATAGACCGAGCAATTTCGTTATTGAGGGAAATTGAAAATGATTCTGCTAGTTCAGTTATATTAGCCAAACAAGCAAAAGAAAAACGAGAAGTTTTAGCTAATCAAAAAGATGAGGAAGAAAAATATAAGCAAATGCTAGTTAAAGTAGAGGAGTTGAAAAACGAGCAGGAGTTTGCGGATGTAAAAGAGCAACTTAACGTAATTATTAGGGAAACGAAAGGGAAAGAACAGTTTAAAATATATTATCAAAATGCGAATGAACAAATTATACAGAGTGTGCCGAGGGCAGTAGGTGTAGATAAAACAAAAGATGAGAACCGTAAGGAAGAAAAAGTAATAGAAGAGAAGCCGAAGAAAGAAAGTGTTATTACCGGTCAGAAGGCAGAATAATATGGAATAATATTTTTAAAAAGTTTTTAAAATAGAAGATCCTTTTGTTTAGTCAGGCGAATCACGAATGATTCGCCTTTTTATGTGAGCTTTCAAGTATAATGAATAAGGTGATAATAAGGTATATGATGATTCATTGATAGAAAAAGCGAAAAAAGAAAATAATACAGAATAAAAAGAGGTTAATATATGAGTAAAAAAAGTTTTACCGATTATGCATTAAGTAAAGAAATTGTAAGAGCACTTACTGGTTTAGGATATGAACATCCAACGGAAGTGCAAGGAGAGGTTATTCCAGTTGCCTTGCAAAAGAAAGACCTTGTCGTGAAATCACAGACTGGAAGTGGAAAAACCGCTTCATTTGGCATACCACTTTGTGAAATGGTGGAGTGGGAAGAGAATAAGCCACAAGCTTTAGTTTTAACACCGACGAGAGAGCTTGCGGTGCAAGTAAAAGAAGATATTACGAATATAGGTCGTTTCAAAAGAATTAAGGCCGCTGCAGTTTATGGTAAATCTCCATTTGCACGTCAAAAATTAGAGTTAAAGCAAAAAACACATATTGTAGTTGGGACTCCTGGCCGTGTGTTAGATCATATTGAAAAAGGTACCCTTTCTTTAGAGTGTTTGAAGTATTTAGTTATTGATGAAGCGGATGAAATGCTGAATATGGGTTTTATCGATCAAGTAGAGGCAATTATTGACGAATTACCTAAAAAACGAATGACAATGCTATTTTCAGCAACACTTCCAAAAGATGTTGAAAAGTTATCTCGTACGTATATGGATTCGCCAACGCATATTGAAATTAAGGCTACCGGGATTACAACAGATAAAATTGAACATACACTTTTTGAGATGAGAGAAGAGGAGAAGCTTTCACTTCTTAAAGATGTAACAACGATTGAGAATCCAGATAGTTGTATTATTTTTTGCCGTACGCAAGAAAATGTAGATCACGTATTTCAGCAGTTAAAGCGGGTTAACTATCCTTGTGACAAAATACATGGTGGTATGGTACAAGAAGATCGTTTTGAAGTTATGGACGATTTTAGAAAAGGAAAGTTCCGTTATTTAGTAGCGACAGACGTAGCTGCTAGAGGAATTGATATTGATAATATTACACATGTTATTAACTATGATATTCCATTAGAAAAAGAAAGTTATGTACATCGTACGGGAAGAACGGGACGAGCTGGTAATAACGGGAAAGCTATTACATTCATGACGCCGTATGAAAATAGATTTTTAGAAGAGATTGAGGAGTACATTGGCTTTGAAATTCCAAAGGCACTTGCCCCTTCAAAAGAAGAAGTTATGAAAGGGAAAGCAGTATTTGAGGAAAAGATACATGCTAAACCAATTATAAAGAAAGATAAAAATGCAGACCTAAACAAAGGAATTATGAAATTGTACTTTAATGGCGGGAAGAAAAAGAAAATTAGGGCGGTAGATTTCGTCGGTACAATTGCTAAAATTAAAGGTGTTACAGCAGAAGATATAGGAATTATTACAATACAAGACAATGTTTCTTACGTTGAAATATTAAATGGAAAAGGACCACTTGTTTTAAAAAATATGAAAAACACAACGATTAAAGGGAAACAATTAAAGGTTCATGAAGCAATTAAGTAAACAAAAAACTATCCACCTCTAACAGGTGGATAGTTTTTTTGTTTAAGTTTCTTTGAGGTCATCAACTAGTTTCTCTGCTAAACGTCTATACATATTACTCATAGTCACGAAGGTTGTTAGTAATAAAAACTTTTCTAGCTTTGGATCTTCTAAGGAAGAAACCTCGTTTACTTCCTTAACACGGTTATTCACGTCTTGCTTAAAGCTTTCCACATTGGTGTCAGTAAGAGAAAGGTAATCTTTATATAGAGTATTTAATTCGAATGTATCGTCGTTTATTAACGGTGCATTTATATTTTCTAAGGAGCTTTTTATATCATTAATGGAAAGAGCTCCTTTTAATTGATAAATTAAGCTGATTAAAATCATATGTTCTTTTGAATACTTTTTATTTTTGATAGGGATGAATAATTTCCCTTTTGCGTAATTGTTAATCATTGTTTTTGTTAATACTTTTTCATCATCAGTTCTTGTTGTATCCGCATAAGTATTCTCAAATAGTTGGACCACTTGGTCTACATATAAGTCGACATTTGGGATATCCTCAAGTTTAATACTTTTTTCTAAATGTAATGATTCAAGTAATTTATTTATATTTTCCACGTAGAACCCCTCACTTTTATAACTTAGTGGAACTTAATGTTTAGTATATCTTTAAATATGGTATTACGAAACAAATGAATTGTAAATGTTGACCCGCATGGATAATACGTATATAATTACATGTAGTTATGAAAACCACATGTAATTATATGAGGG
Source organism: Bacillus sp. TH17 (assembly GCF_016651125.1). Taxonomy (NCBI): domain Bacteria; kingdom Bacillati; phylum Bacillota; class Bacilli; order Caryophanales; family Bacillaceae; genus Bacillus; species Bacillus sp. TH17. The sequence continues at coordinate 4,830,002 of NZ_JAEKEN010000001.1, read as the reverse complement.
GTGTTTATATGAATGTTAATGTAAGAGAACCGGTTAATGCATTTACTCACTTAGGAGGAGCTGTATTATCATTTATTGCATTATTAGCTATGCTTGTGAAAGTTTCTGTTAAGATGCCATCTGTTGCTGCAATTACAGCTGTTATTTTATTCGGTATCGGGATGATGGTCCTTTATATGGCATCAGCTGTGTATCATAGTGTCGTAGCCAGTGAACGTGTTATTTATTTCTTTAGGAAGCTAGATCATTCTATGATTTTCATATTAATTGCAGGTACATATGCACCCTTTTGCTTAATTACATTAAATTCGGCAAATGGTTTACTATTATTTTGTTTAGTTTATGCAACGGCAATTTGTGGTATTGCTTTTAAAATGTTTTGGTTTAATTGTCCAAGATGGTTATCGACAGCAATTTATCTTCTGATGGGTTGGTTAATTGTTCTATTCTTTGCACCGCTAGCTGAGAATCTAAGTACAGGAGGTATTATTTTCTTAGTACTTGGAGGCATTTTTTATACAATTGGTGGGTTTATTTACGGTGCGAAGCCAAAATGGTTGGAGTTTAAATATATGGGACACCATGAAATTTTTCATGTTTTTGTATTGTTAGGTAGCCTTGCGCATTTTCTAAGTGTATATTGTTACGTAATTTGATCAAAAAACGCCACGCGATGTCTGTTATGTGGCGTTTTTTTATTACCTGATTTGAATCGTGTATTGTACAAAAAATCATGGGATAAAATGTAAGTTTCTGTGTTCGCATAATAAACATATGATAAGAAATATGTGATATACTTTGAGAAGTTTATAATGAATGAAATATGGAGGACTATAATTATGGCAATACTTGTAACAGGTGGAGCAGGATATATTGGTAGTCATACATGCGTAGAATTACAAAAAAACGGTTACGAAATTATAGTAGTAGATAATCTTTCGAATAGCTCAGTAGAGTCTATAAATCGAGTGACAGAGATAACAGGAAAACAGTTTAAATTTTATAAAGAAGATATTTTAAATCGAGAAGTACTTGATACGATTTTTGAAGAAAATACAATTGAAGCTGTTATTCACTTTGCAGGCTTTAAGGCTGTAGGGGAATCAGTAGAAATTCCGTTAACGTATTATCATAACAACATTACAAGCACATTAGTGCTATGTGAAGTGATGCAGAAGCATAATGTGAAGAAGATGATTTTCAGTTCATCTGCAACAGTGTATGGTATCCCAGAAACATCACCAATTACGGAGGAGTTTCCATTAAGTGCAACGAATCCATATGGCCAAACGAAATTAATGATTGAACAAATTATGCGTGACGTAGCATTTGCGGATGCAGAATGGAGTATCGCATTACTTCGTTATTTCAACCCATTTGGTGCGCATGAAAGTGGACGTATTGGAGAAGATCCAAACGGAATTCCAAATAACTTAATGCCATATGTAACACAAGTAGCGGTAGGTAAGCTAAAGGAATTAAGTGTATTTGGAAATGACTATCCAACAAAAGATGGCACGGGTGTCCGTGATTATATTCATGTTGTAGACTTAGCAAATGGCCATGTAAAGGCGCTTGAAAAGGTACTTGGCACTACTGGGATAGATGCATACAATCTCGGTACAGGTACTGGTTATAGTGTGTTGGAAATGGTTGAAGCATTTGAAAAGGTTTCGGGCAAAGAAGTTCCTTATAAAATTACGGAGCGTCGACCTGGTGATGTGGCAGTATGTTTTGCAGATGCATCGAAAGCGAAGCGTGAATTAGGATGGGAAGCAAAACGCGGATTAGAAGAGATGTGTGCAGACTCTTGGAGATGGCAATCAAATAACAAAAATGGCTATCTAGAAGTTTAATAAATAAATAAAAATGACCTTTTGCGGGAGCAAAAGGTCATTTTTATTTATTTCCATTAAGTTTATTAGCAAATTTAGTAAAGAAAGTTCGCCGTTTTATAGGAGTATTTGACTGACAAAACGTATAGTAATCAATATCTTTAATGTAAGTAAAGAGTCTAGAAATAGCATATAAGAATGTAATAGAAGATCCAAGTGCAAAACTAATACCGTAACCATTGAACCCAAATGGAAGTAGAAGAAGACTTAATAACAAATTTGCAGAAAAGAACAGGGCTGATGTTCGAAATGCCCCTTTACGATCTTCAAAATATAAGAGTAGTAACGTGATAACAAGGACCATCCCGTTTGCATAAGCACCAATTATAGTCAGCTGCAAAATAGAGTATTCAAGTGTTACGTTCCCAGATTGTGAACTAAACATCCATATTATAAAAATAATAAGTAAAGAAAAAATACCTTGATTACGAAGTATTCGTTCCATTTCTTGCTTTAGGACAAAGTTCATTGATTCTTTTAATTGTAAAATTGTATTTAATGTCGCCCCATTGTTAACTGAACCGAAGAATTTCTTATACCGTTCATAAAACCTTGTTTCAATGGATACTACGAAGAAAATATAGGTTGGGATAATGCTTAAATAAGCCCAGAAAACAGATGTATCATAAATTTGATGATAAATAAACGTGTTTTCAATATTTCCTCGCCCTTCTCCGAACCAAATAACAAAGTTACATACCCAAATGCCAATATTGTAAAGTAAGCTTGACCAAAATAGTTCTGGATATTTATCTAAATAAGAAAGAAAGGTAAATTGTTCAGTAGCATCACTATTTGGAAACATTCGTACAATAACGATACTTAACCACACTAATGTAATGAAAGTCCCGATTGTAAAAGAAATTAAAAGTAATAGGGCCAATCCGTGTTCTATTCCAAGTGTTGGATGCCAGTAAGCGATAAGCGCAATGCCAGATAAGGAGAAAATGGAACCAATTAAAAATGCAAGAGCGATGGACTGATAATCTTTAGCTGCTGTTAAATAAATGGATTGAATCCAAATGATGTTTAAAGCTAAAAATAAAAATAGCATCACAATTTTATAATACAAGGCTAATGGTTGTCCTTCAGATATACTTGTTAATACGAGAATATCTGTTTGTTTTAAGTAATCTTTAATATTTACTTTGCCGGTCATTATTACATGCTCTTCTAATCCTAATTGTTGAATTAAATCACGACATTCCTGAGCATATTCTGCTTCTTCTGTATCAGGACCTAGTAAGTAAAATATAAATGGAATATTTTTTTCTAATAATAATTTAGCTGCATAAATCATTGTTTTTACATCTTTAATTGGCACAACTCGTATAATAGCGGAAATGATGAGTTTATCCGAATTGTATTTTGGTTTACGTAACCCTTTATAGTCAGATAAAGTAACGCCATTTGGAACGATTTTTAGTTTATGGGCCTTAGCACCTAATTCTTTTTGATATGCACTATTTCGGCCGAACAACGTAATTACATCAGCGGCTTGTTCATATGCTTGATGAGACAAGTGATGAAAGAAAGAAACCCATCTTTTTTTATATTCAATTGGTATCCAAGTAGATTGTAGTATTTCTTCTTCACGCTCCCGAGAATAAATACCGTGTTCAGTTAGAATAAATGGTATATCGGACTTGGCACTAATTGCAGCACCAAGCAATCCACCATACCCTGTCGATACAGAATGAATAAGATCTAATTCAGGAAAATCAATTTGTAAAATTTGAATTATTGGTGTGAACATAGATCTCCACATCCAAAAGTAATTTAAGAAGGATCCACTACTTTCTTCATATAAATAGCAAGTGTTCAAAATGAGAAACTATCAAGATTGACTATCACGCTTTAGGTCAGTAATAAGATTATCTTATAAAGATAAATGTATTACTGACCAGCCCCTTTCACATAATAGGGGGAGATTTAATGAATTCGAACGAGTTGTTTATGGTATACTGTATTACCTTCTTGGCTTGTATATGGCGGGATACTTCGCCCAAAACAATTTGCAACAATATTGGAGTGGCCAGGATAAGAAATACGAATTTCATACAAATCAATAGAGTCATCTAAATCAGCATAAAAAACTGCTAAGTGGTTGCCTTGTAAAATATATGGGAATGCTACTTCCGTATTTTCACCAAGTAGTACAGGTAATTTTATAGGATTAGAATAGTTAGACCAATCCCAAACCTCTATAGTTAAATGGTGTGTGTAATATGCATCTAAATTTACAATGTTTACTACTGCTGAAACAGTTGCGGGCTCTCTTGTTAATACACCTGTGGAGTGAAAAACAAAATGATTTGGATAATGAAGAGGCATAAATATCAAACCTTTCTAAATTAATATGAGTGTACGATATTCTATGCAAAAAATTAATAGAATGAGATAGGGAAAATGTATCATTCTACTAATTTTTTATAGAAATTCAAAACGTAGTATTGAAAAGTATTCCAACACTTGTATCATTGTTAGAGTACGTTTATAATCAAGGAATCCTATTTCATGTTTTGATAGGGTTATTTATTATTGAAAGCGTTTTAAATTTGTTGTTTTTTAAGGTAGGAAGTCTAACTTATTCAGATTAAAAATTATGTATGTAGTTTTAAATAGGAAGAAAAATAATAAAGTGAAACTTTAATCAGTGGGTGGGGGTTGTTCATCCCCACTGATTATTAGCTTTCACCAATCGGGCTTTACGGGCAGTTAATCTCCCACTTAACTTCTTTGCTCTAGCTGAATTTTGAGGTGGGGGTTTTACTGCTCGTTAATGCAGGATAAAGTATCACTTTATATTGTGGGGAGGTTAAAAGTGTGAAAGGGAAAGATTTTCACACGAATATATATGGGTTACGTAGGATTATTACTTTCAGGTGCAGCTTTATTTTTAAATAGTCTTGTCATATTAGGCAAAGTAGAGATGAAAAGTGCAGGTGTTTTTAATTTATTTGTAGGAGCGTTACAAATTATTATACCGTTTTATTTAATTATGATTTCTGATCAAAGTAATTGGACGGTATATTCATATGCAGCTACTTTTTTATTTGGTTTAACTTATTTATATGTAGGCGTTACTTTTATTAAAGGAATGGATAGTAGTGGACTAGGCTGGTTCTGTATTTGGGTAGCAATTATTGCTTTATTCTATATGGTTGTTTCATTTGTTCAATTCCACGATGTTGTTAATGCGTTAACATGGTTTATGTGGGCATTACTTTGGTATTTATTCTTTGTATTAAATGCACAAAAAAAGAATATCAATCAATATCTTGGCAGAATTGCTTTTGTACAATCGTGGGTAACATTGACGTTGCCATCACTCTTTTATTTTATGGGAGTATGGGGCGAGGGATTCATATATGAACTATGGGTTTATGTATCAGTAATTTCTATTTTATATTGCTGCTATTGTATTTTTAAATATCGAGTACGTTAATGTATCGTGTGTAGAAAAAACATGGAATCGTTAAACTGATTCCATGTTTTTTTATTTTAGCGTTTATAATAATAGAGGTAGTATTTTACAATTTGTAAAAACGGGGATGATGAAGGTGAAAAAAGTATTGGTGCTAGGGGGAACAAGATTTTTTGGTAAACATTTAGTAGAAGTACTGTTGCAAGCTGGACATGATGTAACGATTGCGACGAGGGGAGTTACTGAAGATCCCTTTGGAAGTGCAGTAAAAAGACTGATTGTAGATAGAGAAGATGAGAGGCTACTAGAAGAGCGTTTTGAAGGTAAAAGTTATGATATCGTATACGATAATTTATGCTATAGCTCGAATGCAGCGAAGATAATATGTGAAGTGCTAAAAGGAAAAACGAAGAAATACATTATGACATCTTCAATGGCTGTCTATGAGCCTGCGCTAGGCCTGTTAGAAGAAAACTTCAATCCGTACGAGTATACAATTACGTATGGAGGTAGGAATGATTTCAATTATAGTGAAGGTAAGCGATTAGCTGAAGCAGTTTTATTTCAACATGCAACATTCCCAGTCGTTGCGGTAAGATTTCCCGTCGTTATTGGAGAAAACGATTATACGAAAAGATTACAATTTTACGTTGAACATGTTGTGAAACAAGAGTCTATCGTTGTGGATCATGTAGATGGAGAGTTGTCATTTATACATGAAAAAGAAGCAGGGGAATTTTTAGCTTGGTGCGGGATGAAGGACATAGAAGGGCCAATTAATGCTTGTAGTAACGGGGTGGTTTCTACCAGAGAAGTTATTCGTTTCATAGAAGAGAATACCGGGATAAAAGCGCTCATTCAAGAAGTAGGAGATAATATAGCTCCTTATAATGGATTGATTAATTGTACGTTACATAATGGAAAGGCTCGTGAATTAGGATTCCCGTTCCGAGAGTTGAAATTAGAGACGGAAAAAGTTTTACTTTATTACATAAATACAATGAAATAATCATAAATCCCCCGGTGGCAATCCGGGGGATTCTGGAGGATTTCGACAATACTAATTTTACATTACCAAATTTACCTTATACGCACGACTAATGTGTTTGTGATTGAATTGCTTGTAAATACTTTTCATTTACCCGGTCCCAGTTCACCGTATGCCACCAGTTGGTAACAAATTCTGGACGCCGATTTTGATACTTTAAATAATAGGCGTGTTCCCATACATCGATGACGAGTAATGGAATTTTACCTTCTTGCAAAGGTGTATCTTGATTGGGTGTACTCATAACGGAAAGTTCCTCACCGTCCAGAACAAGCCATCCATAGCCACTTCCAAAACGACTAATAGCTGCTTTGGAAAGTTGATCTTTTAAGTTGTCAAAGGTATTGAAATAATAATCAATTACTTTTGCAACGTCTCCATTAGGCTCACCGCCACCTCGCGGGCTCATTAATTCCCAAAAAAGACTATGACAATAATGTCCACCACCGTTATTTCTGACAGCTGTAACAATTTCTTTTGGTAAAGTTTTTAAATTACATAGTAACTCTTCTAAAGATTTAATATGTAATTCCGTATAGTTTTCTAAAGCGGCATTCAAGTTATTTACGTATGTCGCATGGTGCTTTCCATGATGAATAGAAAGCGTGTTGCTATCGATATATGGCTCTAGTTCATCATAGTCATATGAAAGCTTTGGCAATTGAAATGAAGACATAACATTCCCTCCTTTCTTATTAAAAAAGTTGGTCTAGGTAAAAATAATTTATCTGAGTCAAAAATACACCTATTTTTTATACAAGTCAATAGTAATCTCTTTAATTTTCTGAAAAATATTACAATAAAAGTAACACTTCGACTTTCATTTGTGACTCTTATTCTTTTTGCTTATACTGTAAAGTAGTAACGTTTTGTTGAAATAGAAGGAGATCGTTTATGAGTAAAACGAAACAATTAATAGAAGAAGCGAGTCATTTTATTACGGTTTGCTATAAAGAGCTTAATAAAGAACAATTCATAGAAGAGAGAATAAAAGAAATTCAAATTGAAATAGAGAAGACGGGGACGTATGAGCATACATTTGAAGAACTTGTTCATGGATCACGAATGGCATGGCGCAATAGTAATCGATGTATCGGAAGACTATTTTGGAGTAAGATGCACATATTAGATGCACGTGAAGTAAATGATGAGGAAGGTGTATACAATGCATTAATTCATCATATTAAATATGCAACGAACGATGGGAAAGTTAAACCGACAATTACAATTTTTAAGCAATATCAAGGTGAAGAAAATAATATACGAATTTATAATCACCAATTGATTCGGTATGCAGGATATAAAACAGAAATGGGAGTGATTGGTGACTCTCATTCCACTGCGTTTACAGATTTTTGTCAGGAACTTGGCTGGCAAGGAGAAGGTACGAATTTCGATGTATTGCCACTTGTGTTTTCTATAAACGGGAAGGCACCTATATATAAAGAAATTCCGAGAGAAGAAGTAAAAGAAGTGCCAATTGAACACCCAGAATACCCGATTTCGTCACTTGGAGCAAAATGGTATGGGGTTCCAATGATTTCAGATATGCGCTTAGAAATTGGCGGTATTTCTTATACGGCAGCCCCGTTCAATGGATGGTATATGGGAACGGAGATTGGGGCTCGTAACTTAGCGGATCATGATCGCTATAATTTACTTCCGGCTGTTGCGGAGATGATGAAGCTCGATACATCGAGAAACGGTACGTTATGGAAAGACAAGGCGCTAATTGAATTAAACGTGGCTGTTTTACATTCTTTTAAAAAACAAGGAGTTAGTATTGTGGATCACCATACAGCTGCACAACAATTTCAACAATTTGAGAAGCAGGAAGCGGCATGTGGACGGGTTGTAACAGGTAATTGGGTGTGGCTCATTCCACCGTTGTCGCCAGCTACCACTCATATTTATCATAAACCGTATCCAAATGAAATTTTGAAGCCGAATTTCTTTCATAAATAATAGCTAGTATAGTTTTTTTTCTGCAAAATATAATTTTTTTAATTACTGTTACGTAGCAAATGGAAGCCTTTACTATCGGTTATTTTTGGAAAGGACTTTTTGAACCAAGGAGTTCCTTATGTTATAATCAAATTTCTGTTTCGAAGACCTTATAGAAATATAAGGTCTTTTGTTTTGCTTTTTTATGTAATAGGAATAGAAATTTTCTTTTAAATAAGGGATTTAGCATGTTTTTAGGGACAACATAAGTGTGTAGGAAATTGATGAATTATTATTCTTATATAATCATTGTGTTTTGGGTGTAAACAAGAAAACATAATAAAGTTGTTTTTTTAGATTGCTGAGGAAGGAGGAAGTGTAAATGAGGATGAAGAGTCGAAAAACGGATTGGCCTGTATTTCTTATTAGTGGTGGCTCACTTTTATTATTTGTAATTGCAGTTATTTTAAATAAAAGTTACGTAGAGGGAGCCATTAATAGCAGTTTTGCAGCTTCAATTAAATATTTTGGTGCCTTTTGGCAGGTTTTATTAATTGGTACATTTGTTGTTGCAATGTGTATGGCGTTTTCAAAATATGGGAGAGTTAAACTTGGGGGGCTAGAAAAACCTGAGATTAGTACGACAAAATGGCTCGCTATTATTATGTCTACATTACTTGCTGGAGGTGGCGTTTTTTGGGCAGCCGCAGAGCCGATGTACCATTTGATGACGGTGCCACCAATACATGAAGGTATAACTGCTGGAACGCAAGAAGCAGTCATGCCTGCTTTAGCACAAAGTTATATGCACTGGGGTTTCCTGGCTTGGACGATTTTAGGTACAATTAGTGCGGTAGTTATGATGTACGGGCATTATCATAAAGATATGCCTTTAAAACCTCGAACGCTTTTATATCCTATTTTTGGAGAGAAATTGCGAAAGAGTTGGCTTGGAACAATGATCGATGTATTTGCCATTATTGCGGTAGCTGCAGGGACGATTGGTCCAATCGGATTTTTAGGACTACAAGCAAGTTATGGGTTACAAGCATTGTTTAACATTCCTGATGTGTTTACTACTCAATTAGCCATTATTGTTTGTGTAGTAGCTGTTTCTACTATATCTGCGGTAACAGGAATTGATAAAGGGATTCAAATTATAAGTAATTTAAATGTTAGGTTAGCAGTTCTATTAATGGTATTTGTATTACTATTTGGACCAGGTGGATTTATTATCGATTCATTTGTTTCTTCGTTTGGATTTTATATAAATGAATTTATTCCAATGAGCACATATCGTGGTGATACAGCTTGGTTAGGATCGTGGACAATCTTTTTCTGGGGATGGTTTATTGGATATGGACCGATGATGGCAATTTTAGTGAGCCGAATTTCAAGAGGAAGAACAATCCGAGAAATCATCGTTGCAATTGGAATTATTGCACCTATTATTACAACGTTTTGGTTTACTATACTAGGGGGATCAGGTGTGTTTTATGAGTTAATGAATCCTGGTTCTATCTCGACCGCATTAAGTGAATCAGGTATGCCAGCGGCTATGATTGCAATTACGCAGCAGTTGCCATTATCTAATATTATTGGACCTGCATTTCTTTTATTAACAATTTTATTTGTAGTGACAACAGGAGATTCAATGGCTTATTCGATTTCAATGGCAGTGACTGGAGATGGAGATCCTAGAATTAGTTTGCGAGTTTTTTGGTCGCTTATTATGGGCGCAGTTGCGGCGATTCTTTTATATATGGGTGAGGGAAGTATTAACGCCTTACAATCCTTCATTGTAGTGACGGCTGTTCCGGTATCTATTCTGTTATTCCCAATGCTATGGCTAGCGCCTAAAGTCGCAGGGGAATTAGCGTTAAAACAAGGTATTGTAAAAGAAGAAGATAAAACTAGCTTCTTGTTCCAAAAAGCTAGTAAATCAAAATAAATAATTGTATTTATATAAGAAGAGGAAGCATTTCATTTGAGATGCTTCCTCTTTGCTATTTATCCAAATACTTTTCCTGAGGGGACAGTATTTGGATAAACATTTCGTATCGTTTCAATCTATTCTAATACTTTATCTTTCGTCTCTGGGACACATAATAGCATTGTAACTAAACCGATTGGATAGATAATGAAGATGAGAGATAATGCTCCCATTAAATTACCACCTGCAGCAAGTAAGCCGATAATAACAGGTCCAAATCCAGCTAACCCACGTCCTGTACCGAAAATAAAGTTCTCTGCTGTCGAGCGAGCTTCAGCAGGATAGTTTTCAGCTAAAACTGCTCCGAATCCCCCCATCATGCCATTGGCAAAGAATCCAAGCAGTGCACTTCCCCATAACAATGATGTTGAGTCTGTGAATAAGAAGAAGTAAATGAGACAGTATATAGTACCACCGACATAATAGATTGTAAAAGTTTTACGGCGGCCAATTTTATCGGCTAGAATACCAAAAGTTGCAATTCCAATTAGCATGCCGATTGTAGAGATGAACATCCAACCGCTCGCTTTTGCTAACGTGTAATTATATTTATTTGCTAAAATAGTTGGCATCCAAGTGAAAATTCCATAATATCCGAAGTTCTGGATAAATGACATAATAATAAGACCAATGGTTGTTATCGTTACTTTTTTATTGGCAAATAACTTTCGAAGTGGGAACTTTTTTATTTGCTTTAGTTGTTCTGCTTCAGTGGTTGTTAAATTACCTTCAGTTTCTTTTTGTAACAATTCTTTTTTGTATCGTTGTTTTTGTTCCCATATTTTCGGTTCACTTAAACTTTTGCGGACGTAAACAGCTAATAGAGCGGGAATGAGTCCAAATAAGAAAACAGCTCTCCATCCAAAATGCGGGACGATAAATGCCGGAAGGAGTGAAGCGACTAGTACGCCAAATTGCCATCCAAGTGCAACAACGGATGTCGCCTTAGCGCGCATTTCTTTAGACCATGTTTCAGTTACGATGGCCATTCCAATTCCGAATTCACCACCAACCCCCATTCCAACTAAAAAGCGAAGAATTAATAATTGCCAATAATCTGTTGCAAAATAAATAAGTGCTGTTGCTAGTGAGAATAGTAAGATTGTGAAGGCCATCGTACGGATACGCCCAAATAAATCAGCAATAAATCCAAATAAATAAGACCCGGTTAGCATTCCTATTGTGGTAGCTAATGTTAAGTTTCCACCTTCAACAGGGCTTAAATGAAATTCTTTTAAAATGTAGACGAGTACGAAAGATAAGAGCAACATATCTAAACCTTCTGCTGCATATCCTAGCGCAGAACCAAACAATGTTTTATATCTTTTCTCTTTCGTCTCCTCTGTTGTTGATTGTACATCAGTAGTGACGTTCATCATTACTCCTCCTTATTTTCTTCTACAGTCGCTATGGAAGAATAACAAAAGGCCTTCTCACCTGATATGATGAGAAGGCCAAAAAAGCATACGTATCCCTAAAAAAAACCATACGTATAGTATATTCCGACTTCCTTCTCAACCTCACGGGGTTGGGTTAAAGGACTGTATTATATTACTTTATTTTTAGCACTCTTCTGTTAGATTGTCAAATAAAGAGGGGATAGTTATGTGTAAAATATTTCAAAAGATATTGCATTCTTCTTGACGCCCACTTCATTATTTTCCCATAATAAAACTAACTAATATAAAAAGGAATGAATCACAGATGCTAAATTTAGTACTTATGATGATTGAACGTGTCGGACTTATTGTTATTTTAGGATTTTTACTTTCTCATATTAAAACGTTCAGGCGCCTTCTTCATAGACAAGATGGGTATGTAGATAAGCTTAAGCTTATTTGTATTTTTTCAGTGTTTACAATTGTCAGCAATTACACAGGAATTGAAATTGCCGGGAATACAATTATGAAAGAAAATTGGCTACAAGGTGTTTCGTCATCTAGTACAATTGCGAATACACGTATTATGGGTGTTGGAATTAGTGGATTGCTTGGTGGTCCTATCGTCGGTATTGGAGTGGGATCGATTGCGGGTATTCACCGTTATATGCTTGGCGGGACGACAGCGCTCAGTTGTGCAATCTCATCAATTTTAGCAGGTGTTATAACGGGATATATTGGATACATTTTCAAAAAATATAATCGTGTAATTACGCCTAAATTTTCTGCGATTTTAAGTGTTTTTATCGTTACTTTAGAAATGCTTATGATTCTATTAATTATAGAAGATGGACTTAGTGTTGTAAAAACAATTGCGCTACCGATGATTCTTGTAAATAGTTTTGGCAGTTTCATTTTACTTTCGATGATACTAGCTATTTTACGACAAGAAGAAAACGCAAAAGCTTTGCAAACGCATAAAGTATTACGAATTGCTGATAAGACGTTACCATATTTCCGCCAAGGGTTAACAGAAGAGTCTTGTAAACATGTGGCACAAATTATTCACCGCTTTACGGGAACAGATGCGGTATCCTTAACAGATACAGAGGAAATCTTAGCTCACGTTGGATTAGCATCAGATCATCATATTCCTTCACACAGTTTAATAACAGGTTTATCAAAAGAAGTATTAAAAACAGGGAAAATAATGAAGGCAAAATCACGTGAGATTATTAATTGTCAACATGAAGGGTGTCCATTACAAGCGGCAGTTGTTATTCCATTAACTTCACATGGAAATACGATAGGAACATTAAAACTTTATTTTAAAAACCCTAATCAATTAAGTCGTGTTGAAGAAGAGTTAGCGGAAGGGCTAGCGAAAATATTCTCCACACAGCTTGAGTTAGGTGAAGCTGAGTTACAAAGTAAGTTATTGCAAGATGCCGAAATAAAAGCGTTGCAAGCACAAATCAATCCGCATTTTTTATTTAATGCAATTAATACAGTATCAGCTTTATGCCGAACAGATGTAGAGAAAGCGAGAAAATTATTATTGCAGCTTAGCGTTTATTTTCGTTGTAATTTGCAAGGGGCACGACAATTACTTATTCCATTAGAACAAGAGCTGAATCATGTACATGCATATTTATCGTTAGAGCAAGCGAGGTTTCCGAATAAGTATGAAGTGAAGATGTACATTGAAGAGGCACTAAAGGTGACTTTAGTTCCACCATTTGTGCTTCAGCTATTAGTTGAAAATGCATTGCGCCATGCTTTTCCGAAAAAGCAGCCAGTGTGCCAAGTCGAGGTACATGTGTTTGAAAAAGAAGGGATGGTTCACTTTGAAGTAAAGGATAATGGACAAGGGATTGAGAGTGAACGTCTAGAGCAATTAGGAAAAATGGTAGTTCCATCAAAGAAAGGGACGGGAACAGCCTTATATAATATTAATGAACGACTTATCGGGTTATTTGGGAAAGAGACAATGCTTCAAATTGAAAGTGAATTAGAGCAAGGGACAAAGATCCTCTTTGTGATTCCGAAAAAAGTAGAGGAGGAAAAACGGAGTGTTAAAAGTATTAGTAGTTGATGATGAAATGTTAGCACGGGATGAATTGAAATATTTATTAGAGAAAACAAAAGAAGTAGAGATAATTGGTGAGGCGGATTGTGTAGAGGATGCATTAGAAGAATTAATGAAAAACAAACCAGATATTGTTTTTCTAGATATTCAGTTATCTGATGATAATGGATTTGAAATCGCAAATATATTAAAGAAAATGAAAAATCCACCTTCAATTGTGTTTGCTACTGCCTATGATCAATATGCATTGCAAGCATTTGAAGTAGATGCGTTAGACTACATTTTAAAGCCATTTGATGAAGAACGTATCGTACAGACATTAAAGAAATATAAAAAACAAAAGCAAATAAAGTTAGAAACAAAGCAAGATGTAAAGAGTGTAGATGTAACGGCCGAGATGCATAAATTAGCATTACCAATTGAGGAATCAATTGTACTTGTTAACATTGAAGATATTATTTATGTAGGGCTTGTAGATGGGAAAGTAACTGTAAAAACAATGAAAGAAACATATGTAACACATGATACGCTTGTCATTTTGGAAAAGAAATTACCACAAACAATTTTTATGCGTGTTCATCGTAGTTTCGTTGCTAATATTAATCATATTTCTGAGATACAGCCGTGGTTTAATTCGACTTATAACTTAATTATGAAAGAGGGATCCAAAGTCCCGGTTAGCCGTACATATGCAAAAGAACTTAAAAAGCTGCTTCGTATTTAAGAAGCAGCTTTTTGTATTTCGTCTGCCTATTTTTGTAACTAATTTTGTATATTTGACGTTCTGTTATGTAAACGCTTACAATTTTATTTTTATCTTATACAATAAAGGTACCAAATCGAAAGAGGTGGCCAAAATGAGTACGAAAAAAGTATATAGTTTCTTATCACAAGCATTCATATTTTCAGCTATTATGTTAGTTTCTAATATTATTGCAACGCATTTACCAATTCCGATGCCTTCATCGGTGATCGGATTAGTTATTTTATTTAGCCTATTATGTTTAAAAGTTATTAAATCGGAACAAGTTGAATCACTCGGAACGGCTTTAACAGGTATTATCGGATTCCTTTTCGTTCCATCAGGTATTTCGGTTATTAATTCTCTCGGTGTAATGGGACAATATTTTATACAAATTTTAACTGTAATTGTTGTCGCAACAATTATTTTACTCGCTGTAACAGGATTATTTGCACAATTTATTTTAGGAAAAGACGATAAAGAAATAGAAGATACGAAAGAATTGAAAGTAGTAAATAAAGGACGCAAGCACGGAAAAGTTGCGTAACCAATTTAGTATATATTGTTAGGAGGGAATGAACATGGCAAGCACAATGACTCCATATTTCGGAATCGTCGTTTCATTAATCGCATACGGAATCGGAACATTATTATTTAAGCATTCAAAAGGATTCTTCTTATTCACACCATTATTCGTAGCGATGGTATTAGGGATTTTCTTTCTAAAAGTAGGTAACTTTACTTTTGAAGAATATAATACTGGCGGAAAAATGATTAGCTTCTTCTTAGAACCAGCAACAATCGCGTTTGCAATTCCATTATATAAACAAGTTGATAAGTTAAAAAAATATTGGTGGCAAATTTTATCGGCTATCGTGGTTGGATCTATTTGTTCAGTGGTTGTGGTGTTCATTGTCGCAAAAGTAATTGGTTTAAATACAGCTGTAATGAACTCAATGCTACCACAGGCAGCGACAACAGCAATTGCATTACCAATCTCTGAAAGTATCGGTGGTATTCCAGCAATTACATCATTTGCAGTTATTTTTAATGCTGTTATCGTATACGCATTAGGTGCGTTATTCTTAAAAACATTTAGAGTGAAACACCCGATTGCTAAAGGTTTAGCGCTTGGAACAGCAGGACATGCGTTAGGGGTTGCAGTAGGTATCGAAATGGGTGAAGTAGAAGCAGCTATGGCCAGTATCGCTGTGACAGTGGTTGGTGTCGTAACGGTGGTGGTTATTCCAATGTTCATGCCGTTTATTGGATGATAAAACTTACTAAAAAAAATATAAAAGCAAGTTATTTGTAGGACGGATTTCTACTGATAGCTTGCTTTTTATGTTACAGTAGTGGTAAGACCTATTGAAGGATAAAAGTTTCCTTAAATCTTCATTAATACTACGTATAATGCGTTCTGAAATAGGTCATTGTATTGTAAAATAAGAAGTAACATAATATATAGCACAATTAACGGGTGGTTAGGGTTGAATATAAATTGCTCGCAATGGCTTTAATATTAAAGGATAATTATAAGTAGAGAATAGAGAGAGATCTACTTGTTAACGTTTTACTTTATAGGACAGGAGAGAGTACTCGTCGATTATGCAAATAAAAAACCTGTTTCAAAGCAAAGGATTTCAGAGGTTAATCGTATTAGTATTACTTGCTCTCATATTGTATGGGATGCAAAGTATGTTAAATTTAATTTTAATTACGTTTATGTTAACGTATTTAATGGATCGATTCCAAAAGTTTATTTCTCGTAAATTAGATCATTTCATGCCAATTAATCGAAAAATTATTATAGCGCTTTTATATGTAATGTTAGTGGCAGGAATTGCCATTACGCTATTTAAATATTTACCGGTATTAACAATACAAATTTCACAATTGATTTATCAATTTAATGTATTTTTAAGAAATCCACCTGATAGTGAATTAATTAAGTATGCAGTTAATGCTGTTAATCATATGGAGCTTTCTAAATATGTGGGGCAAGGCGTAGACATTTTGTATAAATCTATTACGAATGTTGGGAAATTTGGCCTTCAAGTTTTACTTTCTGTAATTTTAAGCTTATTTTTCTTACTTGAAAAAGCACGTATCGTTGCTTTTACTTCAAAATTTAAAGAAAGCCGACTTGCAATTTTCTATAACGAAATAGAGTATTTCGGAAAGAAATTTGCACGTTCATTTGGAAAAGTAATCGAAGCACAATTTTTAATTGCAATTGTTAACTGTGTTTTATCTGTTATTGCATTATGGATATTAGGATTCCCGCAATTACTAGGTTTAGCGTTAATGATTTTCTTGCTTGGTTTAATTCCAGTGGCGGGTGTTATTATCTCGTTATTCCCACTCTGTATGATTGCTTACAATATTGGCGGTATTATGTATGTCGTTTATATTGTAGTTATCGTAACAGTAATTCATGCACTTGAGAGTTATGTATTAAATCCGAAGTTTATGTCTCAAAAAACAAACTTACCAATCTTCTACACATTTATGATATTAATTTTCTCTGAGCATTTCTTAGGTGTGTGGGGACTTATTATCGGTATTCCAATCTTCATTTTCTTATTAGATGTCTTAGATGTGACAAGTGATGAAATGGAGAAGGACGTTGGAAAAAAATAAAGTGAAGTAAAGAAAAAGCATCGATGTTCGATGCTTTTTCTTTTATAACATGACGTTCCTTATGCCATACTGTAAGGAGAAGATAGAATAGGGGTGAAATAATGGCTGTAAATGAAAAGATAGAGTTAGCTACGTTTGCCGGAGGGTGTTTCTGGTGTATGGTTTCGCCATTTGAAGAGATGGAAGGGATTATACAGGTTGTTTCAGGCTATACAGGTGGCCATAAAGAGGATCCAACGTATAAAGAAGTGTGCTCGGAAACAACTGGGCATTATGAAGCAGTACAAATTACATTTGATGCAAATAAAATGCCGTATGAAGAGTTGTTAAATATATATTGGAGACAAATTGACCCGACTGATATAGGGGGACAATTCCACGACCGTGGACAGTCTTATGAAACGGTGATTTTTTATCATAATGAAGAACAACATAAAAAGGCAGAGGCTTCAAAAGAAGAGCTCGAGAAAAGTGGGAATTTTCCGAAGCCAATTGCGACAAAAATATTGCCAGCTGCTACGTTTTATCCAGCTGAAGAATATCACCAAGGATATTATAAGAAGAATACATTTCGCTATGAGTTATATCGTAAAGGCTCAGGTCGAGATGCTTTTATTAAACAACATTGGCCAAAGAATAATGCTCATTTAAAAGAAAGATTAAACGAGATGCAGTTTTATGTAACACAGGAAAATGGGACAGAACCGCCTTTTCAAAATGAGTATTGGAATCATAAAGAAGAAGGGCTTTATGTAGATATTGTTTCGGGGGAACCATTATTTACTTCTTTCGATAAGTTCGATAGCGGCTGTGGATGGCCGAGTTTTACGAAACCAGTTATGTCAGCTAGTTTGAAAGAAAAAATGGATGTTAGCCATAATATGACGCGTACGGAAGTGAGAAGTAAAGAAGGAGATTCACATCTTGGGCATGTATTTCCAGACGGCCCAGGACAAAACGGCCTTCGTTATTGTATTAATTCGGCAGCGCTACGCTTTATTCAAAAAGAAGATTTAGAAAAAGAAGGATATGGTGATTTCCTAATCTTGTTTGGGAATAAAAAATAACCTCGCAGTCAGCGAGGTTATTTTTTTATTTTACTTTTTTCTTTTTAAATTTGCTTAATGCTTCATAAACGATTGGAACAATAAGAAGTGTTAATAACGTTGAACTTGTTAATCCACCAATTACTGTTACGCCAAGTCCTTTAGAAATTAAGCCGCTACCTTCAAATCCTAATGCAAGCGGGATAAGAGCCCCGATTGTTGCAATTGCAGTCATTAAGATAGGACGCAGGCGTGTTGTACCAGCTTCTAATAATGCTTCACGTGTTGATAGGCCGTCATTTTCTTTATGAATAACACGGTCAATGAGCACGATTGCGTTCGTTACAACGATACCAATTAGCATAAGAGCCCCAATCATCGCAGATACGCTTAACGTTTCGCCAGAGATTAATAAGGCAACGAGTGCACCAATGATTGTGAATGGTAGCGAGAATAAAATTGCGAATGGTGCAAGGGCACCGCCAAATGTAACAACAAGAACGAAGTATACAATGGCAATCGCAGCTAACATCGCTAAGCCAAGTTGTTTGAATGATTCTTGAATATCTTGTGTAACACCACCCATAGAAACATCTATACCAGAAGGAAGATCCATTTTATCTACTTCTTTTTGAACAGCGGCAGATGCTTTTGAAACGTCATCAGATGTTAGTTTTGCACTAACTTCCGCATAAACACGGCCATCACGATGTGTTACTGTGTTAGAAGTTTCACCTTCTTTTACAGTCATAACATCTTTAACAGCAACTTCATTACCAAGTGGTGTTGTAATTTTACGATTTGTTAAGTCATCGATCGTTTCATAGTTTTGTTTTTCAGTTTCTACATATACATTTATATCTTTATCATCTTTTTTAATTGTTGTAAGAACAGGGCGGTCATGTTGATTAGAAAGTCCCATTCCAATTTGAGCAGCAGTTAGCCCCATTTTACTTAACTTTTCTTGATCAGCGACTAAAGTATATTCTGCATATGTTTTTGCAACACTAGAGTCTATGTCTTTTAAATCTTTATTTTTCTTCATGATATTTTGAATGTCTTTCACGACAGGCTTAATTTCTTCAGAGCTATCTCCATAAACGTATAGCTTAATTTCGTTACTACCGCCACCTGCTCCAAAATCTTGGTTTTTCCATTCACCTTTTCCAGACATCTTTTGTAAATCTTTAACGACTTGTTCTTTCTCTTTTTCAAAGTTTTTCTTATCGTTATCATATTGAACGAAGAACATCGCTTGATTTGTTTGACCAGGGCTCATTGGGTTTTCGCCGCCTAATGAGAATTGAATCGTTTTGACGTCTTTTTTATCTTGGAAATGCTTTTCAGCTTTCGTTGCAATTTTTTCAACGTCGTCTAACGTTTGACCTGGCTCAGGTTTGTAAGTTGCGATAATCATTTTTTCTTCTTCAGATGGTAAGAAGCTGACACCGATGATTGGTACAAGTGCAAGGCTGCCTACTAATAGGAGGACTGTGATACTTGATGTAATAATTTTATGGTTTAACGCCCATTCAAGTATACGTTTATAGCCGTTTGCTAATTTGCTTGGTTTTTCCTCATGATGTACTTCTTTTTCTCTCATGCTTTCCTTCTTAAATAAGGAATGTGCTAGCATCGGTACAATTGTAACTGCCACAAGTAAGGAAGCAAGTAGGGCAAAAACAATTGTTAAAGCAAATGGTAAGAACATTTCACCAATCATACCCTTTACAAGCCCAAGAGGTAAGAATACAGCGATTGTTACAATTGTAGAAGACATAATCGGGATAAACATTTCTTTCGTAGCTTCACGAATTAAATCTTTCCCACGTAATTTCTCTTCTGATAAAGACATACGTCGGTAAATATTTTCAATAACAACAATTGAGTCATCAACAACGCGTCCAATAGCAACTGTCATTGCTCCAAGTGTCATAATGTTAAGGGTAATATCCATTTGTTTTATTACTAAAACTGCAATTAATAAAGAAAGTGGTATAGAAACGACAGAGATTAGTGTTGTTCGAATGTTTCGCAGGAACAACATAATAATAACAATCGCAAAGATAGCACCGAAAATAGCTTTGCTAAGCATTGTTTCGACTGATTTTTCAATAGGCGCACCTTGATCGAATGTTGAAATAATCTCTAAGTCTTTATATTTTTTCTCAAGGTCTTTTACTTTATCTTTAACTGCATTTACAACATCAACTGTATTCGCATCAGCAGCCTTCACAATTTGAATACCGATTGCTTCTTTTCCATTCGTTCGAGAAATGGATTCCGCTTTTCCAACTTCTTTAATATCAGCAATCTCTTCTAATGTAACCGTTGGTATGCCATTCATATTGGCCGGATTCATCTGTGGTGCTTGTGTTCCAGCACCAGTGTTTTGGCTACCTTGACCATTCGGTGATGAAGGGATAGCTGGAATTTTTAATTCTTTTAATGCTTTAATTGTTGTAATGTTACCATCGACAACAACTGATTTTTCCGTATCTTTAAATGTATATAAGCCAAGTGGTAACGATACGTCCGAACCTTTAACCATATTTTTTACAGTATCTTCACTTAAACCTAATTCTTTCATCTTATCTTTTTTGAAGACAAGCTGTACTTCGTCTACTTGTTGACCTGCGATTTGAACAGATGCGACACCATCAAGTCCTTTTAATCCAGGAACAACATTTTTTTCTACATTTTCTGTTAAGGCAGCTAAAGATTCATTTTTACTCGCTACGCTTAATGAAATAACAGGAAAGGCATTAAAGTTTACTCGTGAGACTTTCGGGTCTTTCACACCTTCTGGCAGTTTCACGTTTGCGAGCGATTCTTTAATTTCCGTTTCGGCTTTTTCCATATTTTTATCAAAATCATATTCTACCTGAATAGAAGATGCGTTTTGATAAGATGATGAACTAACAACGTTTACACCGCTTAAATTTTGGAGTTGCTCTTCCATTGGTTTTGAAATTTTATCAGCTACTTCTTCTGGTGTAGCACCAGGATAAACCGTGGTTACTGTTACAATCGGTGTTGTAATATCAGGAATTGTTTCCAGCTTCATATTGAGTCCAGAATAAATACCCGCAATAGTAACAATAATGGTTAGTAGCCAAACTGCGAACTTATTTTTTAACGTGAAATTGATGATTTTGTTCATGTTTGCGCTCCCTTTTTATTATATTGACCAATCGGTCAGTCTAATACATAATATAACTGACCGATTGGTCAGTCGTCAATGAAAAGAGATGGTATAATAAAATTAAACTGTAAGTAGTCGGTTTCCTATTCTTTTTCTGATCATTGGCTTTTACTAACCGGATTTTATAGATGGAAAGGCTTCTATATAAACCATTTACTCCATTAAATTTTAGATGGGGAGTTTTATTTTCAGTTAATGTGGAATAAAATCAAGTTTGAATTTACATAAGATGCGAGATTAAATTTAGGAGAGAGAATATGAAAGAAAAAGAGCGCTTAATTATAGAGATGGCTATGAGGTTATTTGCAACTAAGGGTGTAAATGCAACGTCAGTACAAGAAATCGTAACCGCATGTGGTATATCAAAAGGAGCTTTTTATTTATATTTCAAATCAAAAGACGAGTTATTATTGGCCACACTTCGATATTATTATGACAAGATTCAGAAGAAAATGCTGGATATTGAAAAAGAATCTTTATTACCACGTGAAAAATTTGAAAAACAATTATATTGTCAGTTTACTGATGTGCAAAAACATAAAGAATTTATTATTATGCATGCAAGAGAAAATGCAATTCCGTTTAATAAAGAAGTAGAAGAGTTTATGATGAGGATGAAATTAGAGTCTCATGCATTTTATCGGAATAGCTTACTGTTCATTTATGGTGAAAAGGTTATTCCATACTTGTTAGATCTAGTAATTATGGTGGAAGGGATATGCCGTGGGTATTTAGAATTAATTATTTTAAATGCACCAGAAATTGATTTGTCCTATGTCTCAGCTTTTATTTTAAAAAGGATAGACAATTTAGTAGAGGGGCTTCTAGAATCTTCGGAGGAACCTGTCCTACATGAAGAGAGACTAGGAGAATTTCTTTGTAGTTCCGAGCTTATTAAGGAACAGGTGAAGGAACATTTTCTAAGTGAAATTATTGTATTTAAACGAACATTAGCTGATCAATTAGAAAATGATGAGTTACTTGTAACTTTAGATGTTTTAGAAGCAGAAATGAGATTGCAAAATCCAAGAATTCCAGTCATTAGAGGTATGCTTGCTAATTTAGCGGTATATCCTAGTTTAAATGAGTTTCGATTGAGGCTTACGGCATACTATAATATAAAAAATCCTTGCATATAGAACGCAAGGATTTTCTATTATAATTAAGAATTATTTTGTGACCATTCTTCAACATTCCAAGTTTTTGTAATCCAGCCTTCATAAAATTCTGGTTCGTGACATACAAGAAGGATTGTCCCTTTATATGCCTTCAGAGCTTTTTGAAGTTCTTCCTTTGCTGTAACATCAAGATGGTTTGTTGGCTCATCAAATAGGATCCAGTTACTTTCTTCACCCATTAACTTACATAAACGAACTTTTGCTTGTTCGCCACCACTTAATTGATTTAGCGGGCGAGAGATATGCTCATTTTTTAATCCGCATTTCGCTAACATTGCACGAACTTGATGTTGGTCCATGCTAGGGAATGTGTTCCAAACGTCATCAATTGGTGTTATATTATCAGCTTTTACTTCTTGCTCGAAGTATGCAGGCTCTAAGAAGTCACCAAGACTTGTTTTACCGCTTAAAGGTTTAATTTTTCCTAAAATCGTTTTTAGTAATGTTGATTTACCAACACCATTACAACCAACGATGGCAATTTTTTCACCGCGTTCAATTGTCATTGTTAGTTTTGGTAATAACGGATGTGTATATCCGATTTCTACATCTTCACCTTCAAAGACGAAACGGCTACTTGCACGACACTCTTTAAATGAGAACTCTGGCTTAATTGCTGTTTCAGGACGATCAATACGCTCCATGCGATCAAGTTGTTTTTGACGACTTTTTGCACGACCTGTCGTTGAATAACGAGCTTTGTTCTTTGCAATAAAGTCTTCCTGCTTTTTAATAAACTCTTTCTGTTTTTCATAAGCATTTATATGTTGATTTTTATTAATTTCGGCTAACTCTAGGAATTTTTCGTATGTCGCTGTATAGCGCGTCATTTTTGTAAATTCTAGATGGAAAATAACATCAACGCATTTGTTCATAAATTCCGTATCATGAGAAATTAATAAGAATGCATGTGGATATTCTTTTAAATAATTAGTTAACCAATGAATATGTTCAACGTCTAAATAGTTAGTAGGCTCATCGAGTAATAACACTTCTGGTTGCTCAAGTAATAGCTTTGCAAGTAATACTTTTGTACGTTGTCCACCACTTAGTGCTGAAACATCACGATCTAAACCGATTGCATCAATCCCAAGACCTCTTGCTGCCTCTTCGATTTTCATATCTAGTAAATAGAAACCACCTGCTTCGAGAGCATCTTGGATTTCTGCCATCTGCTCAAGAAGGTCCTCTAATTCTTCCGGTGTTGCCGTTCCCATTTTTTCTGCAACTTCATTTAAAGCTTTTTCTTTTTCAAATAAAGGTAAAAACGCGTCAGCTAATACATCACGAATTGTGCGACCAGGTGTTAAAATTGTATGCTGGTCTAAGTAACTGTAATTTGTACCAGGTGTCCATTCTACACGGCCTTCATCATGGATAAGTTGACCAGTAATAATATTCATAAATGTTGATTTACCAACACCGTTTGCACCGACTAATCCGACATGTTCTCCTGCTAGTAAACGCATGGATACATCTTTAAATAATGTGCGATCGCCAAATGTATGGCCTAGTTTTTCTACTGTTAATAAGCTCATAGTATCCTCCGTCCAACTTGAAATAGTACCTTGAATCATGATACTAAATTATTGAGTATAATGCTATCCTTTCAAAATGTATCTTTTTGTAAGAAACTAATTGTATTTTTTTGGGGAAAGGTTATAATATTAATTGAACAGTGGTCAATTAAATTGTGAGGTATGAAAAATGTCGCCAAGAAGGGCAGTTAAACAAGAATTAACGAGAGAAATGATTATGAATGTAGCAAGAGACTTATTTATAAAATTAGGTTATCAGCATACTTCAATGCGTAAAATTGCAACAGAACTAGGATATAGCCATGGTGCCATCTATTATCATTTTAAAAATAAAGCAGAGCTTTTCTATGCGATGGTAGAGCAAGATTTTCAATTGCTAAATCAAAAATTAGATGAGATTAATGATCAAAATTTACCACAAGAGGAACAATTGAAAGCTGTTTTATTTGGTTTTATTGAATTTGGTTTGCAAAATCAAAGTCATTATGAAATCATGTTTTTAATTAGAGATGATGAGTTAAAAGAATGTTTAGCAGATGGCCCAAATGTTAGTTACGAAAAATTTGCTACTGTTGTATCTTCTTTGTGTAATGAGAAGGTAAATGTAATGACAATATGGTCTGTTTTTCTATCATTACATGGGTTTGTGGCACACTATTGTGGGAATGATCAAACATTTGAAGAAGTAAAAGGATTAGCTAAAGTACACGTGGAGTTTATTTCAAAATCACTTCTTATGTAAGTGATTTTCTTTTTAATATTAATTGAACAGCGGTTAATTAATTTAGGGGGGATATATAATGAAAAAAGCTTTAGTGCTAGGAGCATCTGGATCAATGGGGTATGCAATTGTAAAAGAATTATGTAGCAGAGGAATTCATGTAGTGGCCTTTGCGAGGAATAAAGAGAAATTAGAGATATTATTTTCTGGAGAAGAAAATGTGAAAGTTGTAGCGGGAGATGTATTTATGCAGGAGGATATAATGGAAGCCGCGAAAGGCGTTGATATTATATTTCATGCTGTAAACATTCCATATTCAGATTGGGAGAAGAAGCAACCAAAATTATTAAAAAATATATTAGAAGTAGCAATGTATTACGACAGTAAGTTAGGGATAGTTGATAATATTTATGCGTATGGGAGGCAAGGGGAAGAACTTGTAGTGGAAGAAGTTAAAAAGGCACCACATACGAAGAAAGGGAAAATTCGGTTACAGCTAGAAATGATGGCAAAACAGGCTCGTGTACAAATGTTTATTGCACATTTCCCTGATTTTTATGGTCCAAATGCAGAAAGTACACTTGTTCATCATACTTTAAATGGGGTACTTGCAAATAAGTTATCAAGCTTTGTTGGAGATAAAAAGATTGCTCGTGAATATATTTTCACACCAGACGGTGCAAAAGCAATGGTTGAATTAGCTTTACGTGATGAGGCCTATGGACAAAATTGGAACATACCGGGTTGTGGTGTCATTACAGGTGAAGAGATGATTCAACATATACAAGAATTAACGGGATATACAAAACCAGTAATGACAGTAAAAAAAGGTATGATAAATTTAATCGGACTATTTGATAAGCAGATGAAAGAATTTGTGGAAATGCTATATTTGACAGAAAATCCTGTTGTATTAAGCGGAGAGAAATATGAGAGGTATATTGGTGAGATACCTAAAACTTCTTATTATAGCGGGCTAAAAGAAACGATTATATCTATGCAAAAAAAGGTATGTAAATATTAGTATAAAAAAAGTTACTTCTTTAGGTAGAAGTAACTTTTTTATTATGCTTTTTGTTTGACTTCACTAACTTTCTTTTCAGCTACAATAAAATGTGGTCTACGTTTTGTTTCATAATAAATGCGACCGATGTATTCACCCATAACACCTAGGAAAATGAGTTGAATACCACCAATAAATAATATAGCGGAAATTAAAGTGAAGTATCCTGGGACTTCAACACCACCAACAATAATTTGAATAAATGTAGTAATTACGTATAAAATCCCTAAAATAGTTGTTAATAATCCAAGATATATAGATAGTCTTAATGGTTTATTATTGAATGAGATAACACCATCTATTCCGTAATTTAACAATTTAGAAAAAGTCCACTTACTTTCTCCATCAGAACGTAATACATTTTCATATCCAATAATTAGTTCATTAAATCCAATCCAGGAGAATAAACCTTTTGAGAAGCGATTGTATTCGCTTAAAGATAATAGAGAATCAACAGCTCTTCTACTTAAAAGTCTAAAATCTCCAATGCCGTCTACTAGTTCAATATCTACAAACTTATTCATCACTTTATAGTATAGACGAGAAGCGAAAGAGCGAACGGGTGAATCACCTGTTCTTGTTCTTTTTGCAATAACTTGGTCGTAACCTTCGTTATATCCTTCTAACATTTCTTTTATTAGTGTAGGAGGATGTTGCAAATCGGCGTCCATAATAACAACTGCATCACCTGTAGCGTATTTTAAACCAGCTAACATAGCGGCTTCTTTGCCGAAATTCCGACTAAATGATATATAATGAACAGCTGCATCTGAATTTGCCAAATCACGTAGAATATTTAATGTATCATCTTTACTACCATCATTTACAAAAACAAATTCATAATCGGTAGTTAATTTATGAATTTCTAGAGAAGTCTCTGAATAAAAGGCTCGAAGCATCTTTTCTTCATTGTAGCATGGTACGACTATTGAAAGAGTCATTTTTGACCCTCCTTGTTTATAATGGTTAAAACGTTATTTAATATTTTTTATGAAGCTATCCGCTTTGGATAGCTTCATGATTTATTGAGTGCTCATTGCTGCTTTTTAAAAGGCAATTTTCGGCGTCCTTTTTGATTTGTAAAAACTAGTAAGGCTACACAAATAATTAGTGAAATAATTGATATAATCATACCTAATTTAAAGTAAGGTGTAACATAAGTCATTTCGATTACATGTGCTCCTTTTGTAATTGGTACGCCAATAAAGGCAGAATTTGCTTTCGTGAATTCTGTTTCTTTTCCATCAACTTTTATAGTCCAACCTTTACTATATGGAACAGATAAATATAGTAATCCATCTTTTTTGAGTTGATTTCACCTTTTAAATAGTTGTTTTTATAATAAATATTTTGAAGTCTATTTTCAGTTAGTTTTTTTGTTTCTTTTTGTACACCTTCGTAATTTACGATATTTGCTTGTAAGTCTTCAAGTTCGTATTCACCTGGCGCATCAATAGAAATAGTTAGTTGGTCTGGGCGATCGTCTTTACCTAAATTATAAACAAATCTTTCTAAAGGATATGAGTATGCACCAGTGTCTTCACCTTTCCCCATATCTTTCCCGTTAACCACTGCATGGAATGAACCTTTATTTTTTATCTTTAATTCTACAATTAAATCTCCAGGAGTATTAGGATAATTTATAGGTACAATCATATTTCCATTGCCGTGGACAATGAGTTTATTATTCTCTTTTTCCATATTTTCTAGTTGTACTTTTTCCATATTGATAGATACCGCTTTTGAATTAAGGTTCTTTTTATCAAAATGAGTTAATGAAAAGTCTTTTCCATTATTAACGACTACAGCATGTAATAATAATTGGTCACGCTGAGCGAAGTTTAATTTAGAAAATTCTTCTTCACTTATACCAGAATCATATACATACCCTAACGGTAAAGCATAGTCATTTTTGTAAATATTATATGGTCCTACTTGTTTTAATAGTTTATATCCATATGGGATATTTTTTTGATCTGTATCAGCGCTTAGTACACGATATTTTACACCTAACATATTTTCAAGTAGTAGTCGACTATCAACTTGGAAGAACATCGAAGGAGTGTCGAACCCTTGGAATACGTTGTATTTATTTTTCATAAAGTCATGAACATAATAATTAATCAAGCTTTGGTACGTACTTGTACCATGATAACCTTGTAACATTGGTGTGTTATGGGCGCTACCTGGGTTAAGAATACGATAAAAGTCCTTATCATATTCTTGTATATAACGAATGGCAGCAATCTCATCTTTGTTATCATAGCCAGATACATGTAAAGCTTCTTTTGTAGCATTGCTTTGTCCGAAAGCGGTACTAAGTATATTATTAGCATACATGTAATTCATGGAAATTGTACTAACGAGTACGTTCACTACAACTAAAAATTGTATGAAAGGTTTAGAAAGATAACGCCATAAACATACTGTAATGAGAGAAAGAACGATAGTTCCGATTAAAATATTGTCAACTACCTGTAAAGGTTTATCACTTACATTTATATTTACTTTTCTATAAAATGCATAAATGAATAATCCTATTGATACTAATGAACTCATTATATAAGGTAATTTATGTTCTTTCTTATGAACAATCATCCAATCTAAGATGTATGCTATAGTTTGAGCAATTACAAATACAAATAAATAAAGCCATCTATATTGCATTGCTGAGAAACCATTAAATACAGAGTATGTATACGGAAGCATAAACAGAATGAACATGAAAAATGTAAAGAATACTTTATTTTTAACAAGTTTATCACGTATAAACATTCCAAATATGATTAGGAATAAAATTAAAGCTGGTAAAGCTAATTGATGATTTTCAGCATCATATACGAAGAAGATAGTTTCCATTAGATCTTTATAAAATGTATCTTCAAAGAATAAAGGTATATCAAATTTCTTCGTTAACCGATCCGCACTAAATACCGCATTGACTGATGGAATAAAGCAAACTGCAGCCAAGCCAAGTGATAGACCGTATAATAATCCAATTTTAATATAATAGGTTAGAAAAGAGACGATTGTTTTATTTTGCTGTGTGGCAAAGTATTGGAAAAATGCGTAAATGAAAATGAAAATACTTGTGATAAAAGCAAAATAAAAGTTCGATGCTAACATTAAAGTAGCAGCTACTAAGAAAAGTCCACGTTTCTTTTCTATAATATATTTATCAAGTCCCCATATTACTAATGGTAAAAATACGATGGCATCAGCCATGAAATCCCAAAGTAATGAATGGCGCATAAAAGTAATACATCCACCATACATAATAGCAGCAATAAAAGATGAGAAGATTGTTTTATTATGATAACGTAAAGAACCATACATGAATAACATAGCTAAAAAGTTTTTTAAAATACTCATGTATAATTTCATATCATAGATTTGTTCAATATTTAATTTAGGAAGTAACAGCGTAATCCAGAAGAACGGCGCTGTACTGTAATAATAACTAAACTCTCCAAATAAATCTCCACCTAATCCATAATCAAAAGACCAAAAAAGATTACCATCTTTAAAGGCATGTTGCAGGAGAAATGTAAAGAAACCAAATTGGCTTAATGCATCACCTGTACCAGAAAAGATTTGATTAGATGTTAAAAAGAAATAATGAAAAGCAAAAGCACACAATAATAATATCGGAATAATCATTATAGTTTTCTTTGAGAAAATCTTATTGTTCGGCTTTATGCTCATAAAAATTTATAATCCTCCTTCGAAAGTTGTTACATATAAAAACACACCAATTATGAAGGTGTGTTTTTTAGTTTTAGCATAAAAAATATATATTTTTGTTGTATCATATATATTTTACAAGCATTGAGTTTCATAGTTTACTTGTAATTTAGTATAAAGCATTCTCAGAAAGTAAGTCAATTTGACATGGAATATATAGCATTTTTAACCACTGAAAATTCGAGAATAATGAAGTGCAGTCTTCAGAATTTATGTTCTGTAAATGATGGTATATAAAAAGCCAAAAGCTTTTCCATTCTTAATAGGAAAAGCTTTTGGCTTTTAAGCGTTTTTACGAACTAATTTTTTATTTACAAATCCTAAAATCAACCCGCGTATTTGTGGATCAATTGCAAGGCCAATAATACCGTACAATATACCAGTAAGTGTTAGAGCTACCAGTGGTGGTAAGTTAATTAATACTGTGCGGTATAGGGCGTA
The DNA here is from genome assembly GCF_016651125.1 of Bacillus sp. TH17. Lineage (NCBI taxonomy): Bacteria > Bacillati > Bacillota > Bacilli > Caryophanales > Bacillaceae > Bacillus > Bacillus sp. TH17. The sequence continues at coordinate 4,799,906 of NZ_JAEKEN010000001.1, read as the reverse complement.
ACTGATTATAAATGCTAGTGTATTAAATACAATCCCTTTGAATAGTAATGTAAATCCTTTACGAACGAATAAAGTAAATCCGATTAATAAAGTAACCTCAGTAATGATAGCAGCGACCGCAGCTCCCATCATTCCAAATTGGCTGCCTAATACGATGTAACTTACGATAGCGACAGCTAATCCAATTCCCATCGTTGTCGCACGCTTCCACTGTTGACCAATAGTTGTTAAATTATCAGCAAGTGGATAGTTGATAGATTGTAAAATAACCATAAAGGCTAAAATTGCAAGAGCATCACCGGCTGGTGCATATTGTTCACCTAATAAAGTAACAATCCAAAAACTTGGATCGGCGATAAATGGGATGGAAATTCCCATTCCTAAGAAAGACATAAGTTTTAATTCGAACTGAGATAGTTTTCTATGTTCATCAATATTCTTTTCATTTCCAAAAGCAAATAACTTTGGATAAAAGGCTGCTGCAATTACGCCCGGTATTTGATAAAGTACAGCAGGTATTTTCGATGCAGCGCCAAAGAATCCAACTTGCTCATATGTTGAGACTTTTTCTAATATAATAGGCCCTAACTGTGGTAAGAGCATAATGATAATGCCATTGATTGTGAAAATGAGCAATTGATCTAAAATGCCTTTATCCCAGCCCTTATGAACTGTTGTATGGCGAATTACCATTATAAAGGCGATAAGTCCTGTTACAAGACTAGATATCCCGTACATGGCAGCAACCATCATAAGTGACCATTTAAAGGACATTCCTAGTAGAAGAGCAGCTGCGGCTGTTACACCTTGTATTACAGAAATAATCGCTGTAAATTGCATGCGTTCTGTTACTTGGAAGTAAGCCATCCCAACACCTTGTAAAGTGGCTCCAAACATTGTCGGCAGTACAACCCAATATACCATCGCACGTAAGTAAGCATCGGGATAGAAGAACTGAGCGAAAATAGCGAAGAGCACAGAAATTACGATAGCTAATACTAAACGAATACGTAAATAACTACTAATTAGTACGCTAATGTTAGCGTTGCTTCTCGTTCCTTCACGCATAAACGTATGTGTCAAACCTGCATCTGTAAAATAACAAATAACAGCGGAAACTGCTAATGCAGTTGTAAACATCCCATAATCCTTTGGTGAAACATATCTTGCAAAGAAAATCGTCGCAATAGCAAGTACAAATCGAACAGTAATATTTCCTACAAATAGGTAGGAGGCGTTTTTAAGGATTTTATTTGTTTTCATGGAACAAGACCTTTCTATTTTTCAGGACGCACTTCGTCCTATTTGTAAATTTGATTTGTTTATGGAAAGTATGTTTAAAAGCGTATTCTTTATTTAAGAAAATATAAACTTTATTCGTACAAACCAAAGCATCGCGTATAGCTTTTTGCTTCGTTTTCCATTTTTTGAATAAATTTTGCGACAATATTTATTTATATCGCCCTTGATTAATTGAACTTGTGATTTATCTAACTTAGAGCTTCCTTTAATGTATATACAAGCATTGTTAATGACTGTATATGGGAATAGATAAGTTTCAAGGATTTCAATAAGTTCTGTAGAATCATTCACGATTAAGTCTTTTGATTTATTATGAACCCAATCTTTCATTCGATTAAACACTTCTAATTCTTTTGCTGTTTTTAATTCATAATCTTTATACTTTGAAGAAAGATTTCCTTCTGATAAGATTCGATAATATGTTAAATATTCATCTACATAGCATACATTTGTAACGCTCATTAATTTAAATAGAAATTCTAAGTCTTCTCCCCAGCTACATCCTGGTGTGAAACGAATATTATGATCCATCACGATAGATCTTTTGAAAATCCAAGTGCTCGTCTGAGCAACAACTTGATGCGTTAAGAAAGCTTTTGTCATATCACCTTTAATAAAGTTTGTCGTGTGCTCAATTTTTTCACCAGTCTCTTCGTAAAAGTTCATATAGCCACAATAACAAGCGTTCATGTTGTTTTTATGCATGCTTTCAACTTGTTTTTCGATTTTTGTTGGATTCCATAAATCATCACTATCAAGAAAAGCAACATATTCTCCGCTAGCATTTTCAATTCCTGTATTACGAGCAACAGAAACACCTTGATTTTCTTGAGGGACGTATTTTATTTGTCCTGGGTACTTTTGTACAAGATTTTTTACGATAGAAGGTGATTGATCTTTGCTTCCATCATCTACAATTACAATTTCAATGTTTTTATATGTTTGATCTAGTATTGATTGCATCGTTTCTTCAATATATTTTTCCGTATTATACAGAGGTATGACAACGGAAACGAGTTGTTTTTGTTCCATCATAGAGTTTTTATCTCCTCAAATTTTTTATGTTTTGTACCATATATACAAGCCTTTTGAAAGGAAGAAGACTACAAGAACATCTGTATAAGTTTAACGCATATAAACTTTGTAAATCAACTTTCTATTGTGGTATCTCTTATAATTAGAAAGAAATAATTTGAAATGATAAAAGCTCCTGAATTTTTCAAGCAAAATTCAGGAGCTTTTATATATTATTATTTAGTTAGGAAGTTATTCTTTATCTGTTATCTTTAATTTTTGTTTTAATAATGCATAATCTTGCGTTAATGTTACAAGTTGATGGTGTAATTTGGAGATTTTTCTCGTCAGGTCAAAAATTAAGATAAAACAGAATAATAGTCCGAATAAGAATAAAATGGACGGAGGATATTCTACTTTTAATAGTTTTCCAATCCAATTTATAATTTTATCCGTAGAACTTAAAATAGCCATTGCAACACAAACGAAAATCCATAAAATAGCATATTTTGTTTCTAAAGTCCCACGACGAATGGAATTAATAATTAAGAAGAATAGTAATAAAATAAAGATAAATGAAAAGGTAATTATATGCATTTATTATCAACCTTTCACGATTTTTTGCATCAATATAGCAAGACTTACCTTCACCATGTAATATGCAGATTTAAGGGGAGTGATGGAAGATTGTCCACCTTGTCGCTCTTGCATATTTACAGATATTTCATTAATGCGGAGTTTTTTCTTTTTTAAATGAATAAGGACTTCTGGCTCCGGATAATCTTTTGGATAATTGTGTGCAAAAATCTTAATTACTTCTCGATTGATAGCACGATACCCAGAAGTTGGATCCATAAATGTTTGTTTTGTTAGTACTTTCAATAGAGCGGTAAAATAAAAAATACCGATTCTTCGGGAAATACTACCTTTATATGCTGTTTTTTCTGTAAAACGTGAACCAAGCACCATATCGCATTGATCCTCGGCAATAGGCTGTATGATTTTGTATAAATCATCAGGATTATGTTGTCCATCAGCATCGAACTGAATCGCAATATCATATCCGTTCTCATAAGCGTATTTATATCCAGTTTGTACAGCTGAACCGATACCTAGATTATATGGTAAATTAACAAGATGAACAGGGAAATCTTTTACGATTTGAGCTGTTTTATCTTTTGATCCATCATTAATAACGCAAATGCTTAATGCTGTAAAATGCTGTTTTAGTTCTAATAATCTTGTTAATGTATCTGCAATTGCTTCTTCCTCGTTATACGCTGGAATAATAATTAACGTTTTTGGTATTGAAATTGGTACCTCAATAGACATTACCGCACCATCCCTTATATACTTAATCATATTATGGTTATTTTTAAACGAACATTATTTAATATACCATTAATAGTATAACAAAATAAAGGAAAAGCTGATGGGTGATTTTAGGGAACAGGCATAGAATAAAAATGCTAAGGCGTAACACTTTATTATAATAAAAAATACATGCAAGGAAGAAAAAACCTGTGCATGTATAAGATAAAATCCTAATGTTACATATTCCAAGGCTTACTTAAAGTTAACACTTCAGCCATTTCTTTACTTTTTAAACGTCCTTTTTTTCTATTTTCGGCACGCTCTGAACCAGTTGTATGTAGCCAATGTTCTTCCTCTGTTTCAGGAATTACTTGTGGTACAGATGAAGGTTTTCCGTCTTTTAATGCGACAAATGTAATGAAACACGTTGCGGCCATTCTACGCTCGCCTGCTAGTAGATCCTCTGCAATTACTTTTACGAAAACTTCCATTGAAGATTTTCCTGTATAACATACGAATGCTTCATAACAAACAGAATCTGCTTGGTGAATTGGAGTTAAAAAATCAACGGAATCGATAGATGCTGTTACGCAATGTTTGCGGCTGTGTCTCGCAGCTGCAATTGAAGCTATACTATCAATTTCTGCTAATAATTTCCCCCCGAAAAGTGTTTGGTGATTATTTAAATCGTTAGGAAAAACACGTGTTGTTTTAATTGCTTTTGATTCTCGCATGAATTTCTTTTCCATATATTCATCCCCTATTTTCTGTTTTCAATCAGAGTGACATGTGTAAGTGGAGTACCCATATTAGATATTTAATGAAGTAAAGTGTTCCAAAAGAGGATTATCCCACTATTTGCGGGCTAATAGTCAGTGGGGGATGAACAAAACCCCCGTGGATTAAAGTTTCACTTTATTGAAATTTCTGTATTTGTATTCATGTAACTGAAAGAAAATTTATCATATATAAAATGTAGTGTAAAAGAGGATTCGCTTACATTGCAAGTGAAAAAGTAATGACTATGTATTTGTCATAGAAATTCCCTATTAACCTTGTGCTTATTCATGATAGAATCGTTTTGTTATGAATGGAAGTAGAGGTGCAATGGACATATGAATCATATAAGAACAAATTTTTCGTCTTTCTTCAGTAAAATAATGATTGGTGCGATGCTCGCATTTTTTGTCTATAGTTGTTGGTCGGCTTTTGAAACAAGTAAGCAATTTTTTGGAGGAAGCACAACAAGTATAACAATTGTATTAGTGATTTTTGTTATTCTTATTTTGTTAGTAGCATCAATTTTGCAATATCGTTTTACAGATAAACAATTTCTTGTTTTTCTTATAAGCATATCTATAGTTGTAAGACTTATCACAGTTCTATTTGTAGATGTTCCAATGATAGGTGATATGAAGGCTATGTATGAGTCTGCAAAGCAGATTGCAATTGGCAATAATATAGAAAATATAGCACAGTTACCTTTTATTATTTATGAATCGATCATCATTCGTATATTTGGTGATACGGTATTCGCTTTACAATTATTTAATATTTTATTTTGTACAGGAACTGCATTTTTCATTTATCGCATTGCGTCAATGGTCTTTGGAGAAGAGTGTGGTCGTATTGCATCAATGTTTTACGCTTTATATATTCCAAATATATTTATGAGTTCTGTATTAACGGCGGAATCACTCGCAATATTTTTATTTTATTGTGCTTGTTACATATTTTTATATAAGGGATTAGACCATCCTTATATGTGGGTAATTTCAGCCATTTTATTTGCGCTTAGCAATATGATTTCCCCAATGGGGTTATTTTTACCTATTTTTATAGTTGTATATGTGCTGTTAATTGAATTATTTCAATCAGCAACGAAACAAAAATTACTATTAAAAATGATGGGAATACTTATTCTGTTTTATAGTACTCATTTTGGTGTGAGCTATGGTATCAAGATGATGGGAATGTCACAGTATACGATTTCTAATCAGACTTATGTTCAATCTGTTTTAATTGGAAAAAGTCAAAATGAAGAAAAAACATCCAAAAATAAAAGTGTAAAAGAGCACATTGATCAAGAGTTAAAAGAAATGGAAGTAGAAAGATTTAAACTGTTAAAACCAGTTATTAACCAGCTTTCAGACGAGGGAATAAATTCTATTATTTTTAAATGTGAAAAGCTTATATATATAGTGGTGACATTATTTATGGCCATAGCTTTATTACATTTTCTAATTAAGAAAAAGCAAAATGAAGGATATATGTTGTTTGTATTATTAATTACCGGATACGTGTCGTTAAGGCTCTTCCGAGTAGATATGGTATATTATAATATTATTATGCCAGCTTTGTTTATTTTACAAAGCTTTGGTGTTTATATGAGTTGTTTTTATTGCCAAAAAATATTTTTCAGAAAATAAAAGAATCCATTTTGGATTCTTTTTTTGTAGATGGATGATAAGGATGAATGCAAAGCGGAGATGACGAATCTCCACTTTGTATCGATTTGTCTTATCGGTTTAGTTCTAGTTGTAAATTATCCGCTGTTAAGGCCATTGTTGAGGAATCGTCTTGAATACTCTTCATTACTTGTGAGATAGTCTCTAATTCATTTTCAATTTTTTTATTTTGTTCTTTAGAGTTAGACATATCTTTTACGATTTCTTGGAAATATTGATCTGTCGCATGCATACTATCTGTCCCTTCAGATACGAGAGAGCTTATTTGTTCCACGGAAGAAGAGACGTGTATAATTTGTTCATTAGTTTTTTCAACGAGTTTTGTAACGTTGGAAATTGATTCTTTCGTTTGCTCTGATAACTTTCGGATTTCTCCCGCTACGACTGAAAAACCTTTACCAAATTCGCCAGCACGTGCAGATTCAATAGCAGCATTTAATGCTAGTAAATTTGTTTGCTCGGCGATTGATTTTACAATATCAATGATTTCGTTAATTTTGTTAGAAATATCAAGAAGTTCATGAGTATCAGTAATGATAGTTTCCATATTCGTTTGGATGCTTTCCATTCGTTTGTTTTGCAGATTTAATTGTTCTTTTCCTTTATTGGCCTTTTCTTCTGATGTCGTAGCTAATGATGTACCTGTTTTTGCAATTCCTACGATACTTTCTGATTTAGATGTTAACTGTTGAATAGAAGAGCTTGTTTTTTCAGATACTGCCGCTAGTTCTGTTGCAATATGTGTAATCGTCATAGTTGTCAGTTCTTTTTCTTTTTCATGTTCTTTTTGGATTCTTTCATATTCGGATTCATAAGCTGCAATAACAAGTTCTTGTTCTAATGTGAATAATTTATTTATTACGTTTATAGAATAAGAAAAATCGTCTATCGTTGAAATTTTCGTTTGCAAAATCTTTATGACGGAGCGGAATAATTCTTGATAAGCAGCAGTATACCATTTTCTATGTAAACCAATTTGTACGTGCCTTTTTGCAATTTTAACACGTTGTTCAATAAAATCTTCATTCATATTCCCGCTGAACAATTCTTTAATATGTGTCTTTAAAGTTTTTTTAATTTGGGAATAGAGCTGTAGCGTTCAATAACAGCAATTAAATTAGGTTGTTTTGTGATGTTGGTGTAGAATTTTTCTGTTATCCAATCTATTTCCTCATAAATAAATGGCTGTAATACTTTAACAATTTGTAAATCTTCCTTTGAAATATGTAGCATATCCATTTGAGTTTTTAGTTCAGAATTAGCAGGCACGTTAAATATGATTTGTTGGCCTTTGCTTAATTCAATTATACTGGTGTTTGTTTTATTTTTTTAAAAACCCCAAGCATCATTCTTCCCCCTGTTTATAAAACGTTTTCATTTTTTGTTCTAATGTAATTATATATTTTTATATACAATTACTCTATAGTATATGGAATTGTATATAAATTAAGAGAATTCTATGTAGAATTCTCTTAATGGCCTTTATTAATTTTTGCATGTGTTTTAAAGAAAACTGGGAAATGTACATTATATATTACGGTGACTACACGAATAACGAATGTTACTAATAAACAGACATAGAAAGCTAATATGTGTGCCCCCATTGCATGTGTAATTAAGAAACTAACTGCTCCTAGAATAGAAGCAATTGCATATATCTCTTTTCGGAATACATACGGGATATCTTGAGCGCAAATGTCACGTAAAATACCGCCCCCAATACCTGTAATAACTCCCATTGAAACGACTAAAAACGAGGCGTCAACGTGATGTGACATTGCTGCATTTGCACCAATAGCTGTAAATACCCCTAAACCAACAGCATCAGAAAGCATAATAACGACTTGAAGTTTATTAATGCGCTCAAAAAACATACATGTGAATAATGCTGATAGTACACTTACGAAAAAGTAAATGGGTTTTACAAATGCGACAGGAGGCAGGTTACCAATCATAATATCACGAATAATACCGCCGCCGAGCGCAGTAGCTACAGCTAAACAAAGGACACCAAATAAATCTAGATCTTTTTTTAAACCAACTAATGTACCAGAAATGGCAGCGGCGATAATGCCAAGAAACGTAAATATATCGATTAATAACATGGCTTTAATTCCTTCCTCTTAAAGATGTTCCAGAGAAAAAATATACACTAAAGTTTTGGAAATAACAATTACTTTTCGCTACATGTAGAAAAATGGATGAAATAGCTAAAGAAAGCGTTTGAAAATGCTTGATAAGTAGCAATAAAGTAAAGCGAAAAAGTGTGGAAAGATTAATAGTATAGTTTTTTGATGTAGCTTAGTTGGAGGGATAGTACAATAAGATAAGTCCGATTTGTACATTTTTATAAAATGATAAAAAAATATTTCTATACGGTCGAAAGTAAGTGCATATGTGTTAGATAGTTTTTATAGGGATAGGGAAGGATAGCTAAAGGACAATGTTTTCGGTTACTAATAATGCTGGACTTGACTAGTTTCGGCATGAAAAATAGTTCTCAATTTAAATATGAGTTATGTTATAATTGCTAGGTGTGTTTAAACAGTAGAAAACTATGATTAAAAGATAATGTGAAGATTTTGTATGGAGGTCTTGGAATGTTAGCAAATCAAGCTAGGGTTAGATTTGAGCATTTTTTGCTCTTTTTTATTATTTTACAGCCTGTTTTAGATTTATTAACGTCTCTTAGCATTGAGTTATTAAAAGTAAATGCGACAGTTGGAATTATGGTGAGATTCCTCATTATGGCAATGGGCGGTATCTATATTTTAATTCAGGCAAAAGAAAGAGAAAATAGGAAGTTTTTGATTTATCTTGTATTACTAGGAGCTGCATTAGGAATAGGGTTTATTAATAACAAGTTAATCAAGAGTCCTATTGTACTCGCAGAAGAAGTTAAATTCATTGGAAAAGCATTGTATATATATATTATGCTTGGTTCATACATTTTAGCTTTAAAATCACTAAAGAAAACAGTAAATATTAGCGATAAAGTTAGAAATAACATTATGTATTCAACATTAATTATTAGTGCTGTTATGGTTATTTCTATTACGACAGGTACAGATTTCGGTAGTTATGAATGGATGAAAGTTGGTTCCCGAGGATGGTTCTATGCAGGTAATGAACTTGGGTCAATCTTAGCTATTATTTTCCCTATCGTGGTACTATATTCTATTCAAAAAACAAAGAGCGTGAAAAACGTTTTATATTGGATTCCATCGCTTTTAATGATTTACTCGTTAATTCAAGTTGGTACGAAAGTAGGGATGGGCTCAATTGGTGCTACGTTAGCAGCAGCAATCGGGATTATCGTACTACAATTATTATTTGATAGAAGAAATCCAAACAAAAGGTCTCTTGTACTTAATGGATTAATCGCTATTGTCCTATTAGCTGGTGTTGTCGGAACGTTTAAAATGACGCCATTAGCACAAAATATGGGTATTCATAACAACTATTTATCAGAACAAAATGTAGCGCAGCAAGGTCAAAAAGAAAAAGAAATTAAAGAGAAAATTAAAAAAGAAGAAAAACAACATAAAGTTGAGAAACCAGAAGAAAAGGCGAAGGTAGAAGCGGAAGTTAAGAAAGAGCTTGAGAAAGAGCAAAAGAAAGAAAATCAAGAAAATCTTATTTTCAGCGGACGTCAAGTATATGAAGAGAGACATAAGCAATTCTTTAAAGAAGCGCCAACGTCACAAAAATTATTAGGAATGGGTTATGCAGGTAACTTTAAGTATAATGAACAAAAGCAACCAGATCCGAAGTTAATTGAAATGGACTTCCATGATTGGTTTTATGATTTCGGAATTATTGGCTTTGCATTACTAATGATTCCATTTATTTATTACGGCTTAAGAATTCTGCTAGCATTTATTACAAGATTTAAAGAGATATTTAATATAAAATATGGAATGATTACAGCAAGCTTAGTATTAGCATTAGGTATTGCATATATTGCAGGACATATTTTGACAGCACCAGGAGTCGGGATTTACTTTGTAGTGTTGTTAGCTTATCTAATCGTAGATCTAGAAATTGAATGATAAAAATAAAAGCTAACTTTTGTTAGCTTTTATTTTTTAGTACAGTAAAATAAAGATAGATGGAAATGTAGCGAGGATTTAAAGGAGGAAAAAAATATGAGGATATTGCATATGAATGCAGGAGCAGAAGATGGTGGAGGAAAAACACATATTATTTCACTGCTCGATCAGTTTCCGGATGGTGAAGTAGAATTAGCAGTATTTGAAGATGGAATTGTTGCGAAAGAAGCAAGAGAGCTAGGAATAAAAGTTCATGTGTTTTCACAAAAATCTCGCTATGATTTATCCATTTTAAAGAACATAAGTGAATTCATTAATAAAGAAAAATTTGATGTAGTTCATACACACGGTCCTAGGGCGAATTTCTTTGTTTCTCTAATGAAGAAGAAATTCGCAGCAAAATGGGTTACGACAATTCATAGTGATCCATTTCAAGACTTTACTAAACAAGGCTTAAAAGGCTGGATTTTTACTAAATTAAATTTGAAAGCTTTAAAAAATATAGATTTATTTTTTGTTGTAACGAATAGGTTGAAAAAAGCTTAGCCGCATTAGGTATTTCAAATGAAAAGATGCATGTTATCTATAACGGGATTGAATATGATCAGGAAAAAGCAGATGGCTATAATAAAACGGAAATGTTTAATATTGATGAAGATGTGTTTACGGCAATCCAAGTAGCGCGTTTGCATCCTGTTAAAGGACATGAAGTTTTATTCGATGCGTTACAACAAACAAAATTGGAGAAAATTAAAGTGTTATTAGTTGGTGACGGGCCGTTAGAAAGAGAACTAAAGGCGTTAGCTACTGAAAAAGGGATTAATGATAAAATTGAATTTTTAGGGCATCGTCAAGATGTGAAACAATTATTTGCTTCATCACATGTCAATTTGTTAACTTCCCATAGCGAAGGATTTCCATTAGTTTTATTAGAAGCGGCAAATCAACGTGTACCATCAATTGTGACTAGAGCTGGAGAAATCGAACCGTTAATTGCAGATGAAACTTATGGGTGGATTGTACCAACTGGTGATGGAAAAGCATTGGCATCGGCATTAGAAGAGGCGTATGATAAGTGGAAAACTGGAGAGTTATCAGTAATGGGCAAGCATATTTATGAGCATGCTACTATGAACTTCTCACTTCAAAAATTATATGAAGATACGAAAGAAACATATAAGCAATTAATAGCAAAAAACCTTTAATGATAGAGAGGATAGTTAATTATGGCAGTACAAACGGTTGATATTCTAGGTGTTCCTTTCTCTACAATGACAATGGATGAAACGGTCCAATATTTAAAGGAACAACTAGAATTGGAGCAAACTCATACTTTTCAGGTAGTAACAGCAAATCCTGAAATTGTTATGTGTGCAAAAAAGGATGAAGAGTTCCATAAAACATTACTAAATACCGATTTAATTACACCTGATGGTATTGGGGTTGTAAAAGCAAGTGGTATGCTTGGTACACCTGTAAAAGAACGTGTAGCAGGTTTTGATTTAATGTGTAATTTATTTGCGAAGTTATCAGAAGAGAATAAACCAGTATCTGTTTTCTTATTAGGTGCAAAACCACATGTTGTACAAGCCGCGGCTGATCATTTAACGAAGACATATTCGGCTGCATCTATCGTGGGGATACAAGATGGATATTTTAAACAAGAAGAAGAAGAGAATATTGTTTCACGTATTCAAGAGGCAAAACCAGATCTATTACTTGTTGCACTTGGCTTTCCAAGACAAGAAAACTTTATCCAAAACAATAAGCATCGTTTAGAAACGAAAATGGCTGTTGGAGTAGGCGGTAGTTTAGATGTGTGGGCTGGAGAGGTAAAGCGTGCGCCAAAATGGATTCAATCTATTCATTTAGAGTGGTTTTACAGATTATGTAGTAATCCAACACGTTGGCGTCGTCAGTTAGTATTAGCTGAATTTTTAAAAGAAGTAATGCGTTCAAAAAAGTAGCGGAACATCGCTACTTTTTTTTATTTGTTTATTTTTGATAAACATTTTACTTTTTGGGAATGATGAAGGGGAATTTTTTATAAGAAAGTATTTTACTTATGCAATACACACATGTAAAATGATGTGTAAAGACAGCTGTGTAAGGAGGACTTCTTGTGAGCAAGGTAAAAGAAATTTCGAAGCGAAAGCTACTTGGTATAGCAGGGCTTGGCTGGCTATTTGATGCAATGGATGTTGGAATGCTTTCATTTGTAATCGTAGCACTCCAAAAAGATTGGGGATTAAGTACTCAAGAAATGGGTTGGATAGGTAGCGTTAATTCAATTGGTATGGCAGTAGGAGCGCTCCTTTTTGGGATACTATCAGATAAAATAGGACGGAAATCAGTCTTTATTATTACATTATTACTATTTTCTATCGGTAGTGGTTTAACTGCTTTAACGACGACATTCGCGATGTTCCTCGTTTTACGCTTTTTAATTGGTATGGGACTTGGCGGGGAACTTCCAGTTGCATCTACTCTTGTATCAGAAAGTGTTGAAGCGCACGAACGTGGAAAAATAGTTGTACTATTAGAAAGCTTTTGGGCTGGTGGTTGGTTAATCGCAGCTCTTATCTCATATTTTGTTATTCCTAAATACGGTTGGGAAGTTGCTATGGTATTAAGTGCAGTTCCAGCGTTATATGCTTTATATTTAAGATGGAATTTACCCGATTCTCTAAGGTTCCAAAAGGTTGCAAAAAGGCCATCTGTTATTGAAAATATAAAATCGGTTTGGTCTGTAGAATATCGTAAAGCAACAATTATGTTATGGATTCTATGGTTTTGTGTGGTCTTTTCCTATTATGGAATGTTCCTTTGGTTACCTAGTGTAATGGTACTGAAAGGCTTTAGTTTAATAAAAAGTTTTCAGTACGTACTCATTATGACTTTAGCTCAACTTCCAGGATATTTCACAGCTGCATGGTTTATTGAACGTCTTGGTCGTAAATTTGTATTGGTTACGTATTTAATTGGTACAGCATGTAGTGCTTATGTGTTCGGAATTGCGGATTCATTAACAGCATTAATAGTGGCGGGTATGTTACTATCCTTCTTTAATTTAGGTGCTTGGGGTGCATTATACGCTTATACACCGGAACAGTATCCAACAACTATTCGCGGTACAGGTGCAGGAATGGCAGCTGCATTTGGGCGTATTGGTGGTATTCTTGGACCACTATTAGTAGGGTATTTAGTTGCTTCACAAGCTTCACTATCGCTAATATTTACGATTTTCTGTGGATCAATTTTAATAGGGGCACTTGCTGTAGTTATACTTGGTCAAGAAACGAAACAGAGGGAATTAGTATAAAGAGAAACCTTAATCAGTGGTGTTTTGTCCATCAACCACTGATTATTAGCCCGCACCAATCGGGATAAAAGAACAGGGGAACCAAAGTGGTTTCCTTTTTTCTGTTTTTTTAGATAAATAATGGTATAGTAAGAAAAAGGGAATGTTTCTTACTAAAGCGAATGTATACAACAAGACATATGGACAAAGGAATTAGGTGGCTGGATAAATGAAAATCTTACTTATCATGGAAGAAACAGAAGAGCGAAGAAAATTAGTTGAGAACTTTACTGAAAACATTCGAAATGTAGAATGTTTTGAAGCGAAAACTGGAACAGAATCTTTGCTAATAATGAAAAAACATACACCTGATTTTGTTTTTTTAAATTCGCAATTAATGGATGGTACTGGTTTTGAATATTCGAGTTTGTTACGAGAAGTGAATTGTTATACGAAATTTATTTTTATTGGTGAGGATATAGAAGAGGCAATTACAGCTTTTCGTTTCCAAGCGTTTTATTATTTATTACGACCATTTCGTGAAGAAGATTTACAATTCATTTTATATAAAATGGGAAAAGAACAAGGTGAGAAAGCAAAGAGTCATCTGCGTAAACTACCGATAGAAGGCCATGAGGGGATTAGATATATTCTCCCGGAGGATATTGTATATATTAGTAAAAATAAGGAAAACAAAACCGTTTCAATTTATACAACGAATAATCAGTATATTTCAACATACACACTTCAGGAATTAGAAAATAAACTAAATGCATATGATTTTTTACGTGTACATAAAAGCTATTTAATTAATATGTCATATGTACAAGAACTTAAACCTTATTATAATGGCACGTATAATTTGCATTTAGACAGGTACGATGAGCAACCGATTCCAGTAAGCCGTAATTATGTAAAACGGCTTCGAAATAAAATTGAGCTGTGACAAGTAATGAGAGAATTTTAACATAATAGCCTAGAAATCCTTCATGATAAGGAGGATTTAAATTAAATATTCAGAAAATTTAGTACAATCTCCTCTAAGAAGTAGTAATGGGGGGATTGTACGTGAAAACATTGAAATCAATTTTACTCTGGGGAGTTATTGCAGCGGTAGGAGCATCTGCTTTTGGTGTAATAGCTTTATCACAAGGTGAGACAATTAATGCTGTATGGCTATTAGTTGCTGCTGTATCAGTGTATGCGATTGCTTATCGCTTTTATAGTAGATTTATAGCAAGGAAAGTTTTTGGCCTAGATAATAATAGGCAAACGCCTGCTCATACGTTAAATGATGGGAAGGATTATGTTCCAACAAATAAATGGGTTTTATTCGGACATCACTTCGCTGCGATTGCAGGGGCAGGTCCTTTAGTAGGACCAATTTTGGCGGCGCAGATGGGGTATTTACCTGGGACTATTTGGATTATTGTTGGGGTAGTTATTGCCGGAGCTGTACAAGATTTTGTAATTTTATTTGCTTCAATGAGACGTAATGGTAAATCATTAGGAGAAATGATTAAAGATGAAATTGGTCCTGTTACAGGATTAATTGCGATGATTGGTATTTTAGGTATTATGATAATTTTATTAGCAGTATTAGCTTTAGTAGTTGTGAAGGCACTTGTTGGAAGCCCATGGGGAATGTTTACAATCGCAGCAACAATTCCAATTGCTATTTTAATGGGAGTTTACATGCGTTACATTAGACCAGGGCGAGTAGGGGAAGGATCAGTAATCGGTATTGTTCTACTAGTCCTATCGCTTATTGGTGGACAGTATGTAGCAGAAAATCCAACACTTGCAAGTATGTTTACTTTTAGTGGTGAAACAATTGCTATTATGCTTATCGTATATGGATTCATTGCATCGGCATTACCAGTTTGGATGCTCCTTGCACCACGTGATTATTTAAGTACATTTTTAAAAATAGGAACGATACTTGGATTAGCAATTGGTATTTTAATTGTAGCTCCAGATTTGAAGATGCCGGCAGTATCTAAGTTTATTGATGGAACAGGCCCTGTCTTCTCCGGGAATTTATTTCCGTTCTTATTTATTACAATAGCTTGCGGTGCTGTCTCTGGATTCCACGCTCTCGTTTCATCAGGTACGACGCCGAAAATGATTGAGCAAGAAGGTCATGCACAGCCAATTGGTTATGGGGCAATGTTAATGGAATCATTTGTAGCAGCGATGGCTATGATTGCAGCTTGTGTATTAACACCAGGAACTTATTTTGCAATTAATAGTCCAGCAGCACTGATCGGAACAGATGTATCACAAGCGGCTCAAGTTATTTCTTCGTGGGGATTTGCTATTACACCGAATGAATTAAAAGAACTTGCTGTTAACGTCGGGGAACAGACCATTTTATCACGTACAGGTGGCGCACCAACATTAGCAATTGGTATGGCACATATATTTTCACAAGTAATAGGTGGAACGGCGATGATGGCATTTTGGTACCATTTTGCCATTCTTTTTGAAGCACTATTTATTTTAACAACGATTGATGCTGGAACACGTGTAGGACGATTTATGATTCAAGATATTTTAGGGCATGTGTACAAGCCGTTTGCGAAAACAGATTCCACAATAGCGAATGTGGTCGCTACAACGTTATGCGTATTAGGCTGGGGGTACTTCTTATATCAAGGGGTGGTTGACCCTCTCGGTGGAATTAATACGCTATGGCCACTTTTCGGTATTGCAAATCAAATGTTAGCGGGGATTGCATTATTACTTGGAACGACAATTTTATTCAAAATGGGGAAAAAGGCATACGTTTGGGTAACGCTTATTCCGACTATAGGATTACTTATTGTAACGATGACAGCTGGTTATCAAAAGTTATTTCATGAAAATCCTAAAATAGGATTTCTATCACATGCGAAAGTATTTCAGGGAGCATTAGATGATGGTAAGGTATTAGCTCCAGCTAAAAATGTTGCGCAAATGAAACAAATTATTTTTAATGACTATATTGATGCGGCACTTTGTGGAATTTTTATGATAGTTGTAATTGCTGTATTAATTTCTGCACTTCGAATTTGGATTCAAGTATTAAGAAATAAGCCAATGCCGTTAAAAGAGGCACCATATATTCCAAAAGATGAAAGTGAGTCGAGGAACTATGCTTAAAAATTTACGGAACGTATGGGGAAAGAGAAAGCAATTTATTAGTTTACTTGTCGGAGTTCCAAGTTATGAAACGTATGTAAATCACATGAAAATAAATCATCCAGAAGAGAAAATTCTATGTCAAAAGCAATTTTTTGCTGAGGCACAAGAAGCTAGATTTAATGCAAAAGGCGGAAAGATATCGCGATGTTGTTAATGGAGGAGACGAAATTTCGTCTCCTTTTTTGTTTTACTGTTCCACGTGGAACAGTAAAACAAAAAAGATTGGGGATTATAGGGATTACGTAATACAATAGCATATAGAAAGGGATAGATGGAAAAGAAAAAGTAGGGAGATTATTTTATGTTCAGAGATCTATTTGTAAATATGACAATTATTCTGTCCTTTATCTTTGTTGGTGCTCAGCTTTTAAGAGATAAGCCATTAAAAGAAGGATTCTCTTTTTGGCAGAAATGTTTGGTCGGTATTTTAACTGGAATATTGAGTATATTGTTGATGCATTTTGGTGTGCATATTGAAGATATTATGTTGGATTTACGTTATTTAGCTGTTGTTTTGGCAATTATAATTGGTGGCCCGATAGCTAGTAGTATAACTGTTATGATTATTTTAATAACGCGGGTATTTTTTACTGAGTATTCTTTAGCCTCTGAATTAGCTTGCTATACTATCGTGGCAATAGGGATTGGCATTACTCTCATTTGGCGGATGAAGATTTCTATATTTACAAAATGGATATGGTTTAATGTGTACAGTTTGTCTATTTTAATACTACCACTTTATATTTTATTTAAGGATATATATGTAGTGGTATTATATTTAATTTGTTGTATTGTAGCGGCATACATCACATTTGTAAGTGCAAGTTACATATTGCAATCCAATGAATTATTTCAAACGATGAAGCATTATGCAACGATAGATGCATTAACGAATCTAGGAAATGTAAGACAGTTTGATTTTGAGATGAATCGTCATATTGATAGTAAGCATATGAAAAATGATTCACTTTGTTTATTACTTATCGATATTGATCACTTTAAGTATGTAAATGATACGTACGGTCATCCTGCTGGAGATGAAGTGTTAAAACAACTAGGGTGTATTTTGTTAGAGAATGCGCCATTCCCAAATTTAGTCTTTCGAAAAGGTGGCGAAGAGTTTACTCTGTTGTTACCAAAAAAGAGAGTAGCATTTGGCACTCGTATAGGGGAACAAATTCGACTAGCAGTTGAAAAGCATTCATTTCAACTGCAAAATGGGGAAAAAATTAAAATTACAGTTTCTGTTGGGCTTTCAGAATATAAAAAATCACCTGAGCAATTTATTCAATCAGCGGATGATGCGTTATATTATTCAAAAAGAAATGGTAGAAACAAGGTTAGTTCAGCATCATAGGAATTCGGGGAGTACTTTAAAAGATTTCTGTAAAGTAATTAAAACCCACAGAACAATAAATGTTCTGTGGGTTTTAATCTATTTTTAAATTTATGAATAAAAAGCGTTATGTTAGACAAGTTCTTTCGGTGCAACGAATTTGCGGTATGCACCGTGATGTGTTGGTCCTACATATTCGTTAATCTTAAATGAATGACGAATTGCAGCTGTGATGAATTCTTTCGCAGTTTTTACTGCTTCTTTCACCGTTTTTCCTTTTGCAAGTTCTGCTGTAATTGCAGCAGAATATGTACAACCTGCACCGTGTGTATTTGTCGTATCAATCTTTTCTGATTCTAGAAGATCGAATGTTTCTCCGTCATATAATACATCAATAGCAGTTTCTGTGCCTAGTTTGCTACCACCTTTAATCAGTACGTATTTAGCACCTAAAGCATGGATTTTTTTTGCAGCTTCTTTCATGTCCTCAAGGGAATTAATTTTCACACCACTTAATTGATATGCTTCAAATAAGTTTGGCGTTACGACTAATGCCTTTGGAACAAGAACGTCACGTAAGCAGTCATTTGTTTCAGGATGTAACGCTTCATCCGCTCCTTTACATACCATAACAGGATCAACTACTACATTTTCGAAATTGTGCTTTTCAATTGTTTCCGCAACCATTTCGATAATTTCTACTGATCCAAGCATACCCGTTTTTAAAGCATCTACGCCAACGCCTTCAATTGTCGTTTCTAATTGTGGTTTTAATGTAGAAGCTGGGATTGGGAATACGTTATGTGCCCAACCGTTATGTGGATCCATCGTTACGATTGTCGTAAGAGATGTCATTCCGTATACACCAAGTTCTTGGAATGTTTTTAAATCTGCTTGTATACCAGCACCGCCACTTGTGTCAGAACCAGCGATAGTAAGTGCCTTATTCAATGTCATTATGAAAGCCCCCTCAAGTGATATAATGAAAACTATGTTTTCACCATTATATCAATGTTACGAATAAGTACAAAGTGAAAAGTAGATGATTTATGTTAAGTACTATTTAAAATCTTGTATGTAGGAGACGAATTATGTTTCAAGAGAATCGTACAAATGAATTAGTTATATTAAAAGAGATTGCAGAAACGTTGAATACCTCAAATGATACATATCACGTACTTCAAGCTGTGCTGGAAAAGCTGTTGAATGTAACTGGTTTAACGACAGGATGGATTTTCCTTGCGGATGAAAATGGTAGATATACAAAATTAATTGATTACCAATTACCAGAGGGATTGAAATTCGAAAATAAACGACCGATGTGTGAGGGGAATTGCTGGTGCTTACACCGCTTTGTGGAAGGAAAACTAGAGCGAGCAGTTAATATTATTGAATGTAAGAGAATTAATAATGCGATTGAATACAACTGGGGAGATACAGAAGGGATTGTACATCATGCGACAGTACCGCTAAAAGCGGGAGAAGATGAATTTGGCGTGTTAAATGTAGCTAGCCCAGGTAAAACGCATTTTTCGGAAGAAGAATTAGTACTATTACAATCAGTTGCCTTTCAAATTGGAACGGCATTAAAGCGTACAAAACTGTATGAAAATGAAAAGAGAAGAGCTCATTATTATGTAAAGTTAGAACGCTTTATTCAAGCTTTAAGGACAATTCATAAATTTAATGCATTACCAGAAGAGATTGTAATGCAAATAGGGAGCTTATTTCTATGGGAGCAAGTTGTATTCTTTATTAGAGAAGAAAATGAACTAGCTGTGAGGGCTTCTTATAAGAAAGGTGAACTACAAGATGATTTGAGGGCAGCAGCACAGGAAGCGTTGGAAAAAGAAGAGTCTGTCTTGTCAAAGCGTCAGGTTGGGAATATAGAGCATCCCAATAGGGCAGTTATCGCTATTCCGATACATATTCAAGATCATATATTTGGAGTATTAAGTGTAAGTTCTAATAATGGAGAATTTGATATAAATACGATAGATGTAGTACAAGCGTTAGCAAATCATATTTCATTAATGATAGAGAACTTAAGATTAAATGAAAAACGCCGCGAACTTGTACGAATGGAAGAGCGTAATCGTTTAGCTAGAGATTTACATGATTCTGTTTCACAAAAGTTGTTTTCATTAACGTTTATGACGAAAGGCGCTGAAGCTGTCTTAAAGGGTCAAAATGAAAAGGTAGATCAGTCTTTGTATGAGATGCGTGAATTAGCACAAGGTGCCTTAAAAGAAATGAGGACATTAATTTGGCAGCTCCGTCCGGCTGGATTAGAGAAAGGGTTATTACCAGCTTTAAAGCAATATGGTGAAAGTTTAGGATTGAAAATTCGGGAACAAGTTACAGGTGTACGTGATTTGCCGCGTGTAGTAGAAGAAGCGCTATGGCGAATTGGACAAGAGGCTTTAAATAACGTAAGTAAGCATGCGAATGTAAGAGAAGCGACGATTTATTTCAAAGTGACGGAGAAAAATGTATCATTAGAAATAGTCGATCAAGGAAATGGGTTTGTAGAAAAGGATATAAAAGAGAAGAAATCACTCGGTATGACTACGATGCGTGAAAGATTAGAATTAGTTGGTGGAACAATTAAAATTGTAAGTAGTAAGAAACGAACGAGTATAAAAGTAAATGTACCATTATGATGTGAAAATGAGGGAAGTTTGTGAAAATAAAAGTATTGTTAGTTGATGATCATACAGTTGTTTTAAAAGGATTAGCATTTTTTCTAAGCACACAGGAAGATTTTGAATTAGTTGGTGAAGCAAATAATGGGAAAGAGGCGCTAGTGAAAGTAGGCGAAACAAGTCCAGATGTCGTATTAATGGATTTATATATGCCTGAGATGGATGGAATTGAGGCAACAGCTTGTATTAAAAAAGAATATCCAAACGTGAAAGTAATTGTATTGACTAGTTTTTCCGATCAAGCTCATGTATTGCCGGCACTAAAAGCTGGGGCGAGCGGTTATATTTTAAAAGATATCGAACCAGATCAGCTTGTTGAAGCTATTCGAAGCGCGTATAAAGGTAATATTCAATTACATCCAGATATAGCAAATACCCTTCTTTCTCAAACATTACCACAGGAAGAGAAAGAAGAAGAACCTTCCGTTCAAGTGGATGTATTAACAGCGAGAGAAAATGAAGTATTGCAGTTATTGGCGAAAGGGATGAGTAATAAAGAAATTGCTTCTGTTTTAGTTATTACAGAAAAAACGGTAAAAGCTCATATGAGTAGTATTTTGAGTAAGTTACATTTATCCGATCGCACACAAGCAGCATTATATGCAGTGAAAAACGGAATCGTATAAGACAAAAGTCGTAAGACCTAGTTCGCCTTTAGAAGGTGGACTTTTTTTATGGAAAAATACGTCTATGTGAGGACGTAATTGTTTTGATATAAAGATAAAATGTATTTGTAAGCAACAATAATTATAAGGGAGTACCCTTTTTCGTAAGTGATATATAACAACATAAGAGTGAGTAGTAGGAGGAAAAACAATGGCAACAGTTTTATTTGTAAAAGCAAACAACCGCCCAGCGGAACAAGCAGTTAGTGTGAAATTATACGAGGCATTTTTAGCAAACTATAAAGAGGCGCATCCAAATGATACAGTGGTAGAACTTGATTTATATAAAGAAGAATTACCATATGTAGGCGTAGATATGATTAATGGTACATTCAAAGCAGGTAGAGGATTTGATTTAACAGAAGAAGAAGCAAAAGTGGTAGCAGTTGCTGATAAGTATTTAAATCAATTCTTAGAAGCTGATAAAGTAGTTTTCGGTTTCCCATTATGGAACTTAACGATTCCAGCCGTATTACACACGTATATTGATTATTTAAACCGTGCTGGTAAAACGTTTAAATATACACCAGAAGGTCCAGTTGGGCTTATTGGAGATAAGAAGATTGCATTATTAAATGCACGCGGCGGCGTATATTCTGAAGGACCAGCAGCTGAAATGGAAATGGCTGTAAAATATGTAGCGAGCAT
The DNA here is from genome assembly GCF_016651125.1 of Bacillus sp. TH17. Lineage (NCBI taxonomy): Bacteria > Bacillati > Bacillota > Bacilli > Caryophanales > Bacillaceae > Bacillus > Bacillus sp. TH17. The sequence continues at coordinate 4,777,915 of NZ_JAEKEN010000001.1, read as the reverse complement.
GATGGGCTTCTTCGGTGCAACAAACATGGAAACAGTAGTTATTGAAGGACATAACCAATTCCCAGATAAAGCAGAAGAGATCATTGCAGCAGGTCTTGAAGAAGCGGCTAAAGTAGCAAGTAAATTTTAATTAAAAATATAATCGTCACTCGAAAAAACAGCATTAACTTTTATGTTAATGCTGTTTTTTTATATTTTTAGCTCGTCAGCAAGTTTTTCTAATTGATTTCGATCTTGTATATAATATGTTCGGCCTTCTTTTTTTAAATAGTTTTGCTGGCAAAACTGGTTTAATACATATAAAAGATGGCGGTAACTGACGTTTAAGTATTCTGAGGCCTCAGTATGTTTTTCGGTATAGCAACTATTTTGTTCCGTTAATAGAATGAACGCAGCTAATCGGTTTTCAAATGGATAACTATAGTTTTTGGCGTAATTTTCTGTTCGGATAATTGTTTTTTCTCCAATAAATTTGCATAGTTTCTGTAGAAAGGTAGCATCTTGCAATAAAAGATGCTGACAATCTTTAAGAGGAAGCGCTAAGCAAATACAATCTTCAATCACCTCAACCGCTTTCGTAACAGATTCTACGCCAATTAATCCTAATTCTCCAATGAATGAAGGTGCTTGAATAAAATTAATTAAAGAGACTTTCCCATTTTTATGGCTCATATATATTTTTGCTTTCCCGGAAATTAAGTAATAGAGATAAGGGAGGTCGACTCCCTCCTTACATATCATCTCTTTCTTTTGAAAAGAATGTAGTTCTACATATGGTAAGACATGAAAGGAAAAAAGAGTATGGAATTGATGAATTTGCATGTGTTGATAAATTTCTTTCTCATTTTTACTGATTTTCATATTTTCACCCCTGTTTGTAGTATGAGATATCTCCTATTATTTTTACAAGGAAGAATGATACGATTTATGTAAATTTGTTTTTGTAGAAAAGAGAGTGTGAGGGGTTTATGAAAAAATATAAAACATTGCTATTTGATGTAGATGATACATTGTTAGATTTTCAGAAGGCGGAGAAAGTGGCGTTACGTATGCTCTTTGAAGAGAAAGGGATTCCTTTAACTAGCGAGGTTGAAGCGCAGTATAAAAAAATTAATAAAAGTCTTTGGGATGCTTTTGAAGAAGGTGAAATAAACCGTGATGAAGTCGTAAATACACGATTTTCGATTTTGTTTAAAGAGTACGGGGAAGAAGTAGATGGGATATTATTCGAAAATAATTATCGTAGCTACTTAGAAGAAGGAAACCAACTCATGCAAGGTGCATTTGAATTTATAAATCAAATTCAAAATGAGTATGATTTATATATAGTGACAAACGGTATTTCTAAGACGCAAGATAAACGTTTACGTAATGCAGGATTACATTCATTGTTTAAAGATATTTTTGTTTCTGAAGATACGGGATTCCAAAAGCCGATGGAAGAGTATTTTGATTATGTTTTTGAAAGGATTCCTAATTTCGCTTTTGAAGAAGGGCTCATTATTGGGGATTCGTTAAGTGCCGATATTAAAGGTGGATATGTAGCGGGAATTGATACTTGTTGGTTTAATTCAGAAAAGAAACCAAATAATAGCGAGATTGTGCCAACATATGAAGTGCATAGTTTTGAAGCGTTATACGCGCTATTAAAGCAGCATGTGTAATAAAGTGAAACTTTAATCAGTGTGGATTTTGGCCATCCCCCACTGATTATTAGCCTTCACCAATCGGGCAGTTACGGGCAGTTATCTCCCACCCAACTCCCTCGCACTTGCCGGATTTTGAGGTGGGAGTCTTACTGCTCGCAAATAGCGGGATAAAAACAGGCAGTGGAACTTTTGTCCCTACTGCCTGTATGTATTAGTTTGTAGCTTCATTGTTTTTAGGAAGCGGAAATGCATTCCCAATCGCTGCTGCCCCGAGCATCGGTAATAATAAATTGAGCGGGAAAAACATGAGTAATAGTAATGTTATAGCTATTGGTTTTCTTAATGCATAGCTTGAAATAGCTGTCGTGACGATGGCTACAGAAGCTATTGGATCTATAGGGATAATAGAAGCTATAGCATATCCGATACTTGATCCAGCAAATATAATTGGGAAAATATGTCCGCCGCGCCAACCCGTATTTAAACAAACGGCAGTAATACATAATTTTAAAATTCCTGAAAGAAGTAGTACCCAGAAGGATAAATGGCTCCATTCAACGACTAAATCTTTTAATTGATGTTCCCCTGAGAATAACGTGTAAGGAAGAAAAGTTCCTGTAATTCCTAATAAAATACCGCCTATAATTCCAAGTGATACCTTGTATTCTTTGAAGGGGTGGATTAATTTCTCTAATGTGAATTCTAATTTGAAATAAAAGAAACCAACTATAGCACCAATGCTAGCAAGTGGTAGAAAGGCGATCCATTCATTAAGAGCAAGAGACCCTTCCCCAAAATCAACAATAAAGGATCCACGATTATCGAGTTTACTAAGCAATAAGTAAACGGAAAAACCGGCAAAAGTGGTAGCTAAATATACAATTGCTTTTTTTCCTTTCGAAAATTCATTAATTTGTTCACCCTCATTTTCATTCGGAGCTAAGTAACCGAATAATGGTGCATTAAAAATTACACTTAAAGTAGCACCAATTCCAACCTCTGTTAGTTCATTCATTCCCTTTAAAGCAAAATTAAAGCGATCTCCTACCCATGTACAAAGTCCACCGATAATTCCAACAAGTGCTGCTTCTGGGCCTAAACTAGCTCCAAATATTAAAACGATAATCGCAGTTAAAGTAGCTTTATGTACAAAACTGTATTCGATTCTACCTGTTTTTTTATATTCAGCCATCACTTCGGGCATAAGACGTGGATATGTACCGAAGTATTTTTGTGTTAAACCAACGAGGATACCACCGATGATTGTTACACAAATGGTGTAATAAGGCGGAGAAGAGAAAATAGTAGGTAAGTATCCCCAAATAAAGTGAATTCCGATATTTATTGTAACTAAAAATAACCAGACTGTAGCTCCTACTATAGAGCCTAAAAGAATGCCATATAGGACGAGTATATAGTGCATGTCTTTTTTATTTGTCATGTTGTACCTCCGTTATGTAAATTTTCATGTAGAAAGGATTAAATATGCTAGTGTGAAATGAATTGAATATATATAGTATCTTTTTGAGGGTTTGGCTTATTCAATATATTGAAATCTCATGAAAATTTGAAACCAACGCGGTTAAACCACTTATTTAATTTTATATATTGATCGGAGTTTTTAAAAGGTCTTTTTCAAATGAATATGGAATATATTTCTTTTGTTGTTTATATTAAATTCCTCGCATTTAATTTAGAACATTCAGAAAAACCATTTGACATCAGGAAATTATTGCTATAAAATCAACGGTAATTGCATAGTCTTATCAAGAAAAGGTGGAGGGACAGGCCCGATGAAACCTTGGCAACAGCCGTATAACGGAATTGTGCCAAATCCTGCAGGTAATAATCCTGAGAGATAAGAAAGAGCCTTAGAGCGTGTTTTCAAACTGCTCCTTTCTTGTTTTCAGGGAAGGGGCAGTTTTTTATTTTGGATAAAGTGAAACTTTAATCAGTGGGGGTTTTGTCCCTCCCCCGCTAATTATTAGCCTTCATCAATCGGGCAGTTATCTCCCGCCTAACTTCCTCGCATTTGCCGAATTTGGAGGTGGGAGTCTTACTGCCCGCAAATAGCGGGATAAAAGAAAGGAGAATGAGAGATGGGAGAATCATGGGGGAAAGGAACGATTTGTGTGCAAGGTGGCTATACGCCAAAAAATGGTGAGCCGCGTGTTTTGCCACTTTATCAAAGTACAACGTATAAATACGATACGTCAGATGATTTAGCAGCACTATTTAATTTGGAGGCAGAGGGATATATATATACGCGTATTGGAAATCCTACTCTAGCCGCATTTGAGCAGAAGTTATCAGATTTAGAAGGCGGTGTAGGTGCTGTTGCAACAGCTTCTGGGCAGGCAGCCATTATGCTTGCGGTTTTAAATATTTGCAGTAGTGGAGACCATTTACTTTGTTCTTCAACTGTTTACGGAGGAACGTTTAATTTATTTGGAGTGAGTTTGCGAAAGCTGGGCATAGATGTTACGTTCTTTAATCCTAATTTAACGGCAGATGAAATTGCGGCACTTGCTAATGATAAGACAAAACTCGTTTATGCAGAGTCGTTAGGAAATCCAGCAATGAACGTTTTGAATTTCAAAGAACTTTCAGCGGCAGCAAAAGAATTAGAAGTACCTTTTATCGTTGATAATACATTGGCGACGCCTTATTTATGCCAGGCGTTTGAACATGGGGCAAATATCATTGTCCATTCTACAACGAAATATATTGATGGCCATGCAAGTTCTCTAGGTGGGATTGTAATAGATGGAGGGAACTTCGATTGGACAAATGGAAAATACCCTGAGCTTGTCGAACCTGACCCGAGTTATCATGGCGTAAGCTATGTTCAAAATTTTGGAGCAGCAGCGTATATTGTGAAAGCACGCGTTCAGTTATTAAGAGACTACGGAAACTGTATGAGCCCATTCAATGCATATATTAGCAACATTGGCCTTGAAACATTGCATTTACGAATGGAGCGTCATAGTGAAAATGCTCTCGAAGTTGCTAAGTGGCTTGCCAATCATGATCGCATTGAATGGGTGAATTATCCAGGATTAGATAGTAATGAAAATTATTCGTTAGCACAAAAGTATTTGAAAAAAGGTGCTAGTGGAGTTTTAACATTTGGTATTAAGGGCGGATTAGAAGCAGCGAAAGAATTTATCGCAAATGTAAAGCTTGCAACTCTTGTAACGCATGTAGCTGATGCAAGAACTTGTGTAATACATCCTGCTAGTACGACGCACAGACAATTAAGCGCAGAAAATCAGCGTTTAGCTGGCGTTACATCTGATTTAATCCGTTTATCGGTCGGTATAGAGGATGTTTCTGATATTATTGCAGATTTAGAAGCGGCACTAGTCGGAGGCAAACAACATGCCGATCATAATTGATAAAGATTTACCAGCTCGCAAAGTATTGCAGAAGGAAAATATTTTTGTAATGACGAAGGAGCGAGCAGTAACACAAGATATACGTGCTTTGAAAATTGCTATATTAAATTTAATGCCTACAAAACAAGAAACAGAGGCGCAATTACTTCGTTTAATTGGAAATACACCGTTGCAATTAGATGTTCATTTACTTCATATGGAATCGCATCTGTCTCGCAATGTAGCGCAGGACCATTTAACGAGCTTCTATAAAACATTCCGTGATATTGAGAATGAAAAATTTGATGGACTCATTATTACAGGAGCACCAGTTGAAACTCTTTCTTTTGAAGAAGTAGATTATTGGGAAGAGCTTGGACGTATTATGGAGTATTCAAAAACGAATGTAACATCTACGCTTCATATTTGCTGGGGGGCACAAGCTGGTTTGTATTACCACTATGGTGTGCCGAAGTATCCTCTTGCGGAAAAAATGTTTGGTGTATTTGAACATGAGGTTCGCGAGCAACATGTGAAATTGTTACAAGGGTTTGATGAAGTGTTTTTTGCTCCGCATTCTCGTCATACAGAAGTACGAGAGAGCGATATTGAAAAAGTGAAAGAATTAACGTTATTAGCCAATTCTGAAGAAGCAGGCGTTCATCTTGCTATTGGGCAAGAGGGAAGGCAAGTTTTCGCACTCGGACATAGTGAATACAGTTGTGATACGTTAAAGCAAGAATACGAACGGGACTGCCAAAAAGGATTAAATATTGATGTGCCAAAAAATTATTTTAAACATAATAATCCAAATGAGAAGCCAATTGTTAGGTGGAGGAGTCATGGGAATTTATTATTCTCTAATTGGCTGAATTATTACGTGTATCAAGAAACCCCTTATATATTGTAAATGATTGTATAACACGTGGTAGCGTTTTATTTGTAAAGATTAACCTTTATTTTTCTCAATATTCAAAATACATTGTTTTTCAGATTTTTTGTCTATATAATGGCATCTAAACACAATTTTTGAGGGGTGGACAGTATTATGAAAGAAATTCAAGTGGGGTTATTAGGTCTTGGGACAGTTGGTAGTGGTGTAGTTCGTATTATTACAGATCATCAAGAACGACTTATACACCAAGTAGGTTGTCCAGTGAAAGTAACGAAAGTATTGGTGCAAAACATTGAGAAAGAGAGAGAAGTAGACGTGCCTTCTACTCTATTAACACAAGATGTGAATGAAATTTTAGATAATCCTAATATTGATGTTGTCATTGAAGTAATGGGCGGCATTGATGATGCAAAAGCATATATTTTACAAGCTTTAAAAAGCGGGAAGCACGTTGTGACTGCAAATAAAGATTTAATGGCGTTACACGGAGCGGAACTCTTAGCGGTAGCAAAAGATAATCAGGCTGATTTATTTTACGAAGCGAGTGTAGCTGGAGGGATTCCAATTTTACGAAGCATCGTAGAAGGACTTTCTTCAGATCTTATTACGAAAGTAATGGGAATTGTAAATGGAACGACAAATTTTATTTTGACAAAAATGTCAGACGAAGGGAGAGCATATAACGACGTGTTAAAAGAAGCTCAGCAGCTTGGATTTGCAGAAGCAGATCCAACATCAGACGTAGAAGGTTTGGATGCAGCAAGAAAAATGACGATTTTGGCTACTCTCGGTTTCTCTACAAATGTAGAGCTTGGAGATGTGAAGGTAAAAGGGATTACTTCTATTACAGCAGAAGATATTGAATATAGTAAGAGCTTAGGCTATACGATTAAATTAATTGGTCTTGCAAAGCGAGATGGCGAGAAATTAGAGGTTACAGTTGAGCCAACGCTACTTCCAAATGCACACCCTCTTGCGGCAGTGCAAAATGAATATAATGCTGTGTATGTGTATGGTGAAGCGGTAGGAGAAACGATGTTTTATGGTCCGGGAGCAGGAAGCTTACCGACAGCGACAGCTGTTGTTTCTGATCTAGTTGCTGTAATGCAAAATATTAGGTTAGGTGTAACAGGAAATAGTGCTGTAGTTCCGCAATATCAAAAGGTAATAAAAGAGCCAGATGAAATTATTGTGAAAAAGTTTTTAAGACTTCATGTGAAAGACGAAATTGGTGTGTTTGCAAAAATTACATCATTGTTCTCTGAGCGCGGTGTTAGTTTTGAAAAGATTATTCAAATGCCACTTGAAGAGAAAGGGAAAGCAGAAATAGTAATCGTAACGCATCGTGCTTCTCTTGCGGATTATGAGTACATTCTACATACATTGCAATCGTATGAAGAAATAGATTGTGTGAAAGCAAATTATCGAATTGAAGGAGATGCTAAGTAGTATCTCTTCTAATAAAACGAAAAAACCTATTAAGCGGCTTGCTTAATAGGTTTTTTTCTATTTAAAATCTGCGTACCAACTTGAATAAAAGCTTGAATAATCCAACCTGTTGTAAAGGATAAGATAATTGTTCCAAAATAGATTGGCCCATCTAATAAGAAGCTTAATGTTAAAAATAAAAAAGCTAATGAAATTTCTGTTCTTCTAAATGTCCATTTCTTTTTCTCAGCAACAGTTAAAACGAAAGCCTCTTGAGGTGCTGCACAAAGGTTAGTAGAGACGTAAAGACCAATTCCGGCTCCGACGAATAGGTTTCCGCAAATAAGTGTTATATATTTTGGAAGAGAGCGGATAATGTCCATAATGGTCGTAATAGAACCAACCCAATCAACAAAAAGAGAAATAAGAATCATCGTTACAATTGTGCCGATTGTAATTTGTTTTTTGTCCCAAAAGAGTACGATCAGGGTAAAAACAAAGTTAATCATGAAAATCCAAAAACCAATACTTATCCCAAAATTTTGATATAGTGCAATAAAGAAGGAATCATAAGGGCTAAGTCCAAAGGAAGTAATTGTCGTCATCATATTAATACCGATGGCGAGAATGAGTAAACCGCCAATGAAAAATATATATTCTAGTTTGAATCGAAGCATAGTTGTATATCCTTTCAAAATGTATTTGCTAAGAAAGGATATACTGTGGAAAGCTTACCAGGTCAAGCGAGAATTTTTGAGGGGAAGGGGAGAATGAGATGACTAATATAAGAAAGATTGCTGAACTTGCTGGGGTATCTGTTTCAACTGTTTCACGTGTACTCAATAATCATCCGTATGTGAATGAACAGAAACGAAAAGAGATTTTAGCGATTATTGAAGAATTAAATTACACGCAAAATGTGAATGCGATTCATTTAGTGAAAGGAAAAACGAATGTAATTGGCGTTTTATTGCCGCACGTAAATGATCAATATTACAGTGCCATTATTGGGGGGATATCAAAGGAAACCGCAAAGAACAATTATAATATGATGCTTTGCCAGACAAATTATAGCGAAGAAAAAGAGCTTGAAATTTTACATATGTTAAAAATGAAAAAGCTTGATGGAGTAATTATATGTTCACGGACAAATAGTAAGGAAAAACTTGAAGAGTATACGAAGTTTGGTCCAATTGTGATGTGTGAAGAAATAGATTCGAATTTCATTTCGAGTGTACATATTGATTACTACAAAGTATTTTTGCGCGGGATGAAAAGCTTAATAGATGCTGGTCATACACGTATCGGATATTGCATTGGAAGAAGTAATAGTATTAATAGCCAGAGGCGAAAAAAGGCGTATGAGGATTCACTTCAACAGATTGTTGTAACACCGTTAGATGCCTGGAAGTTTAAGGGCTGTTTTACGGTGGAAGATGGGCGCAATGTAGTCAGGGAATGGGCTCGTATGTCTGTAAAACCGACGGCTTTTCTTGTATCTTGCAATCATATTGCTGCAGGAATGGTAACGGAGGCGAAAAAACAAGGAATTCGTATCCCAGAGGATATTACGATTATCGGATGTGATGATCAAGAGGTGGCAAATATATTAGGTATTACGACGATTTCGCATTCTAGTAAAAATGTTGGTGTAAAGGCATTTGAATTATTATATGAAAAGATTAATGATGAGGAAATAGATGTGAAACATGTAGAGTTATTACCAGATTTGGTAGATAGGGAAACGACATAATAGAGAAGGTGTGAAAATCGCTTTTCGAAAATTCGTTTGGTATAATTATGGACAATCTATAGGGGCTAAAAGGGGTTTTGATATGAGATCAAAATTAGTAAAAGTAATTCTACTCATTACAATTGCGTCTTTCTGTTTATTTGCATACGGTTTTGTTTCGGGTGTAAATGATGTATTAAATCCGAAAGCTTCAAAATTAATTACGAAGACTGACGTAGTGGCAAAAGAGAAAAAGAAAACGGGAACGTTACAAGTAGTTAGTTTAGGTGATTCGTTAACGCGCGGCGTTGGTGATAAAGAAGGAATTGGCTATATTGGACGAATGAAAGAGAATTTACAAAAAGATTATAAACAAAAAGTTGCACTAAGCAATTTGGCAGTTAGTGGTGCGAAAATGCCTGATTTATTAAAACAAATCGAAAGTAGCGGAGCTCAATATTCAATTAAGCAAGCAGATGTAATTGTTTTAACAATTGGAGGAAATGATTTATTCCCAGGATGGGAATCGCTCGGAAAGATAGATTTAGAGACGTATCGTCCTGATACGGAAACGTTTCAAAATGAAGCGAAGAAAATTATAGAAGAAATTCGTAAATTAAACACAGATAGTCCTATTTTTTGGCTAGGTTTATACAATCCTTTTGAGGATGTAGAAGATTTAAGAGGTTCATCAAATATTGTTGTGGATTGGAATGCTTCTTTAGAGAAGTTGGCATTAAATGATAAAAATGTATATATTACACCGACATTTGATTTATTCCAAAATCGTGGAAAAGATTTATTATACTCCGATCATTTTCATCCGAATGAAGTAGGCTACACATATATGGCAGAGCGATTAGTCCAAAACGTCGTAAGTAAATTAAAACTAGAGCAAGGAGGGATAAAATGACGACGATACTTTCTGTACGAGACTTGAAGAAGGTAATTGGAAAGAAGACGCTTGTAGAGGACATTTCATTTGATGTAAAACAAGGAGAAGTGTTTGGCTTTTTAGGACCGAACGGAGCCGGGAAAACGACAACAATTCGAATGTTAGTCGGACTGATTAAAGCGACAGAAGGTACTATTTCTATCGGTGGTTATTCTATTAAGGAAAATTTCAGAGAAGCGATGCGTCAAATTGGAAGTATAGTTGAAAACCCAGAGCTTTATACATATTTAACGGGATGGGAAAACTTAAAGCAATTTGCGCGCATGCTTGGTGATATATCAGATGAACGTATTATTGAAATTGCAAAAATGGTTCATTTAGATGAGCGTATTCACGATAAGGTAAAAACATATTCCCTTGGTATGAAGCAGCGCCTTGGAATTGCACAGGCGCTACTTGGAAACCCGAAATTGCTCATATTAGATGAACCGACGAATGGTTTAGATCCAGCTGGGATTAGAGAACTTAGGGAATTTATACATAAGCTTGTAAAAGAAGAAAATATGAGTGTATTTATTTCGAGTCACTTGCTAAGTGAAGTGCAACTGATATGCGACCGTGTTGCTATTATTCATAAAGGAAAAATGATAACAGTTGCACCTATTGAAGAGTTGATCAAAACAGCGAGTGATCGTGTGGAATGGGTCGTTACACCGATTTCCAAAGCGAAAGACATGTTAGACGCTGCTGAAGAGATAGAGGAAGTTAGTGTAGAAGATGAGCGTTTATTATGTCGTATGGATGTTGCGTCTATTAATGTTTGGAATAAGCATTTTGTAGAAAACGGGATAGATGTACATAGCGTCAAAGAGCTTGTATTTACGCTAGAAGATTTATTTATTGAACTCACAAGGGGTGAGCAACATGCGTGAATTTGCGAATCTAGTTTTAAATGAATCAGAAAAGATTTATCGTAAGAAACGAATTGTTGTTGTCATGCTTATTTTAGCAATCTTGATTCCACTTTTTGTGTATGCTCAGTATCGTGAAATAGAAACGACGCAAAAAAGGCTTGGTACGACCGATTGGAAAGTATCATTACAGCAACAAATTGTTGATTCACAAAACCGCTTGAACAATTCTAGATTGCCAGAAGAATGGCGGGATTGGTTAAAAGTAAGAGTGGAACAACAACAATATTATTTAGATCATAATATTAATCCGACTGCGCCAGGAGCACCGACATTTGTGAGGGCGTTTATTGAACAAGGAATAACGTTATTTATTCCATTGCTCGTTATGATTGTCGCCATTGATATTGTTTCAGGAGAACGAAGCGATGGTACGATGAAAATGCTTCTGACGAGGCCAATTCGGCGCTGGAAAATACTCCTTAGTAAATATGTGACGATGCTATTTTTCATTTCGCTCATATTGCTTCTTGTCGGTTTGTTTGCTTACGCATTATCAGGGCTTGTATTTGGATACTCTGGATGGAATTTACCTGTGTTAACAGGATTCGTCATTGATAAGGAAACGTTAAATACGAACTTTGTCCACCTTATTCCGCAGTGGCAATACATTTTAATGGCGTACGGACTAGCTTGGTTTGTTGCTATCGTTGTTGGAACTATATCATTTATGGTCTCTGTTTTAATTCGTAATACACCAGCTGGTATGGGCGTTATGTTAGCTGCGTTAATTGCAGGCGGCATTTTAAGTTCATTCGCAACGTCTTGGGAAGGTGCGAAATACATTTTTAGTGTCAACTTATCGCTAACGGATTATTTATCAGGAAAACTTCCTGCATTACAAGGGTTATCAATGGGATTTTCTTTAATAAATTTAACGGTTTGGGCAGTAGTATCTCTTATCATTTCGTTTGTAGTATTTACAAGGCAGGATATGGTGAATTAATTGGATAGGAAGTGAAGGCATGGAAAACATTTTGCAGAATGATTGGGGACCATTACTGGGGCCAGAATTTGAGAAAGAATACTATCAAAATTTAGCTAACTTTTTAAAAGAAGAGTATGAGGAGCATGTGATTTATCCAAAGGTAGAAGATATTTTTAACGCTCTAGAGTATACAAGTTATGAAAATACAAAGGTCGTTATTTTAGGACAAGACCCATATCATGGACCGAATCAAGCGCATGGTTTAAGCTTTTCGGTACAACCTGGTATTAAAACGCCGCCATCATTGCTAAATATGTACAAAGAACTTCGAGATGAATACGGTTATGAAATTCCGAATAATGGTTATTTAGTAAAATGGGCGGAGCAAGGGGTTTTACTATTAAATACTGTGTTAACGGTTCGTCAAGGTGAGGCGAATTCTCATAAAGGAAAAGGATGGGAGCATTTCACAGATCGCGTAATTGAGCTATTAAATGAACGTGAAAAGCCAGTTATTTTCATATTATGGGGACGCCATGCTCAGGCGAAGAAAAAGTTAATTACGAATACGAATCATTATATTATCGAGTCCGTACATCCAAGTCCATTATCAGCAAGACGAGGTTTCTTTGGAAGTAAGCCGTACTCTAAAGTAAATGAGATTTTATCTAACATGGATGAAAAAGAAATCGATTGGCAAATTCCGAATATATAAACGCAAAAAAGGTAGCTAACAATTGTTAACTACCTTTTTTGCGTTTATTGTTCATTTTTTAGTTTTGCATCTAGTACAAAAGTACCAAATGGGATAACTGATGAAACGAATGCCCCAAGTGCCCATAAAATTGATTTACGGTGTACGATTGTTACTTGAATTACTGCAAAGATGAATAGAATAAATAAAACGCCATGAGCCATGCCTGTAATTTTAACAGCTGTTGCAAACCCTGCAAAATATTTTAATGGCATTGCTACAAATAATAGTAATAGGAAAGAAATCCCCTCAATTAAGCCGATTGCTCTTAATCTTCCGATTGGTGTAGATAACATGAAGTAGCCTCCTTTAATGTATGCTTGTATATAGTAAATTTGTATTCTTTTTCAAAATGAAATAGTCTATTTTGTTTCATTATATACAAAAAGAAAGTTTACACTACGAGAATAGTGCAAAGTTCAAAATATAGTCACAAAAGCGTTGTAATTTAAATAAAAACCTATTTGAAGTGTTTGACTTCAAATAGGTTTTATGAATGAAAATATTAAACAAGTACTTCCGTTTTTAAAACGAATTTCTCTACAACTTTTGCAACGCCATCGTTCATATTTGTATCTGTTACATAGTTTGCAATTTCTTTAATATCATCTGGTGCATTGCCCATCGCAACGCCAAGACCAGCGAATTCAATCATTGCTTGGTCGTTATAGCTATCGCCCATTGCGATAACTTCTTCGCGTTTAATACCAAGTTTTTGGATTAATTGGTTTAAGCTCGTTCCTTTCGTAACACCATGTTCAGTAAATTCTAAGAAGAATGGTTTAGAGCGCATAACGCTTAATTGACCTTCTAGTTGTTTTTGTAGTTTCTTTTCTACTTCAACAAGGCGTTCAGCTTCTTTATTCATTAATACTTTTACTACAGGTTCTGTTACAGCGGCTTTAAAATCATCTACTACAACGATTGGCATACCAGTAATGTCGCCCTCAATTTCAGTATACGGATTATTTTCTTCCGTTACGATATCATCACCAATATAAGTATGAATCCATACGTCTTCAGTTTTACTAATTTCAAATAGGTTGTGAACGATTTCAGGAGATAGCGTACTACTGAAGATTTCTTCATTTGTTTTACAATCAATAATTTTTGCGCCGTTAAAAGATAGAATGAAGCTACCGTATTCCTCTAAACGAAGTTCTTTTGCAACATTGCGCATACCAAACGTTGGGCGCCCAGAAGCAAGTACAACTTTAACTCCTTGCTCTTGTGCTGTCATTAAAGCCTCTTTCGTACGAGGTGAAATTGTATGGTCGTCGCGTAATAAAGTATCATCTAAATCTAAAACAATCATTTTATAAGTCATATAGAAAATTCCTTTCTTTGTTGAAATAGAAATAAATTTTTATGAAGATAGTGGGGAATATATAGTAAGACATCGAACTTCTTTGCATGAAACTAGGAGAAGTTCTGCATTGTTAGTATAAATTATCATGAGCGTGTTGCCCATGATAATTTATTATTATCGTAACAACTCTAAAGATAGAGTGCAATAATGGAAGTTTTCCAATTTACGATGGTTGTTTTTCGTGCGAACGAGAAAATAATATTTCCAGCAAGATAGCCATTACAGATCCAAGAACAAGACCGTTACTTAAAAATGATGCTAAAAATGGTGGTAGCGTAGAAAACGCTCCTGCTGGAACGAACATAACGCCGACTCCTGTAAAGATTGAAAGACCTGCTACTTTAAATAATTGTTCTTTATTTTGTACAGTGTCATATTCGCGGAAAGCGAGACCAATCATGCTTGCAAATACAGGATAAATCGCAGCATACCCAACTGCAACGGGGATGGCTGCAAAGAATGAAGTAATCTTTGGGAATATACTAACAAGAATGATAAAGCTTGATCCTAACATAAATGGAAGGCGCTTATAAATATTTGTCGTTGCAATAAATCCTGCGGATCCAGAAATGGCAACAGGACCAATGGCTGAAAATAGACCGCCTAGCAATTGATTTATTCCTGTTATAATGCCAGCTTGTTTGAAGCGATTTGGAGCAGCATCTTCTTCATACTTAGAAACAACCTTTTGTACAACGCGAATACTTGCTAACATATTTGTTAGAAGTAGTAGTGTGACGAAAACTACCGTAATTGCCATGTTCCATTCAATGCGAGGCATTCCGAAAACGAACAGAGATGGAAGACGAATTATATCTGTCACAGGTGTTACTGGATTAGATAATCCGAAGCACGCAAATAATATCCAGCCGCAGACGATACTGAAAAGAACGGAATATCGTCCAATAATAGGTAGCTTCATAATGAAGAAAGATAGTAAAATAACAATGAGTGAAAGAATAAATACCTTTGGCTGTACTTCCGTATGTTGTCCATCAAGGCCAAACATACCTTTTAAGAAGGAGCCACTAAGTTGTGCGACAAGAAGGAATAAATACGTTCCAATTACTGTAGGTGTAAAGTAGCGAACTAGTTTATCGATAAGTCCAAAAACACTAAGAATAATACAAATAATTCCGCTTAGTAGGAAAGCGTACTGAAGGACCTTAAGTGTTTCATTACTTGATCCAAATAATACGACGCCTAAACTTGCATACAAGGAGAAAATTCCCCACCAAAGGCCTGCAGGACCTTCTTGGATAGGAAGTTTATGACCAAATATGGCTTGCAAGAGACCGGCAAAACCGAGAACAAATAATGTTCTTTGTACAAACGCGATAGCTTCAGTGCCATCAAGGCCGTAACTAGTTGCGACACTAATTGGTACAATAAGACTTCCAGCTAAAATAAATAGTGCCCATTGTAAGGCAGAAAGAAATAGCTTCATTATATCAACCTCTTTCATAGATTCCGTTTTCTAGTATATACGTATTTCATTTCCTCTGGCAAAGATTGTAGATAGAGAAAAGAGTTGAAACATAATATGAATGTACGGAAGCAATTATGGATAGCGGTTATATGTATGACTTTTGTTGTAATTCTAGGAATGCTATGATTTATGACAATTGAAGAGATTAGCTTGTTTTAAGCATTTTGGATGACGATGATTACTGTATTAATGGTTGGATATTGCGAATCCGTTAACAGTGCATTATATTGATACAGTATTGTATGGAATAGAGCAATCATTTGTAATTGAAGAAATTCAAGTTGGTAAAGATTCTAACTTAGCTAGTAAATCGTTATTAGAGAGTAATGTGAGAAATCAATTTGGTGTAACAATTTTAGCGATTTTAAGAGATGGGGATATTATCCATAATCCAACGGGGCAGGAAAAACTGCAAGAACATGATATGATAATAGTATTTGGTTCAGTGGAGAAACTGGGGCAATTCGAGAAAGAACTACAAAGTAAGAGGTGACAAGGAATGCAAGTATCTAGCGATAAGGTTTTAAATAAAATGGCGAGTGAAATTGCAAAGGCAAAAAGTAGTGAAGGACAAAAATCAAAAGAGCATTTATTAGTTGTGCGTGCATTATGTGATTTATTATTAGATGAACAAGTTGAGCCTTCTACGTATAGAGAGCCACAAGTTCAATCACAAATAATCGGATCTCAGCCTATAACAACAGTTCAACCGGTTATGCCAGTTTCTGGAGAACCTGTGTATATAAAAGAAGAAGGTGCAAATGGTAATTCTTTATTTGATTTTTAGGGATTAAATCGTTTGGATTATATGTGAAAATTGCTTATGATAAAAATAAAAAGGGGAATTAAGATGAAAATTTTCTTTTTACTAGGTTGTATTGCAGCGGGGCTATCTGTTGCATTAGGGGCTTTTGGAGCACATGGTTTAGAAAATAAAATTTCTGCAAAAATGTTAGAAGTGTGGAAGACGGGCGTTACATATCAAATGTTTCATGCAGGTGGCTTATTCGTAGTTGCTCTATTAATGGATAAAATGCAATCATCACTTTTAAGCACTGCGGGTTGGCTTATGGTAGCTGGGATTATTATGTTCTCAGGCAGTCTTTATGCATTAAGTACAACAGGTATTAAATTCTTTGGCCCAATTACACCCCTTGGTGGTGTAGCGTTTATTGTGGCGTGGATTTTAGTCGGAACTGCAGTTGTAAAAGGGTTATAAAAAACAAAAGCTGGCATTCGCCAGCTTTTTTTTATGGTCTTGGAGCATAAGTTGCTTGTTGACCAGGTAAATACGTAATTTCTCCTGGGAATTCTACATAATCTAAATAAATCATTAGTAGTAAAAAGCGTTTTCCAGATTTCGGCTCACTAATTACGATATGATCACGGCCAGCTGCCTCGATGATCCCTGTATAAGATTGTGTACCAAGCGAACTACCGCGTTCATAAGTCATTACAACTGTAGCTGGTTTACCTTTGTTTAAACGAAGGATGTTTTCAATATACGATTGCTCTAGTGGTAACATCCCTTGAGAAACTGCAAGTTGAGCTTGAGCAGCTTGTTGTTGCATCGCTTGCTGTTGTTGTTGCTGTTGTTGCTGTTGCTGCTGCTGTGGGGTCATTTGTTGCGGTTGCACATAAGTTCCAGATGGTTGATAAAAACCTGTTCCGTAGTACGGGTTTTGTTGCTGTGTCATTCAAAAATCCCTCCTCATTTTCATTCCTTAATATACGCCTGGACAATCTCCACCAGATGGTTGGAAGAAGCAGTGTTTTTTAAAGCGACCAGAATTTTGTTGGTCATACCAAGTTGGTGGGCAGGGACCTTCAGGTCTAAAGAACCATAAGGCGAAGTTGGCGGGCCAAAAACGTTGTCCCTGAATTGTCCGGCGGGCTAAGGCAATATCTTGTTCTCTCGCTCGTTGATAAAAATACCCTTTTTGAGTTGCTTCAAAACCACCAGGATTTTGATAAACCATTTGACGTAAATTACGTATTTTTTTGAAATCTAAACAATTTCCGCGGACACGATTTACCCCAACGTTTCCGACCATTAACATCCCTTGTTGGCCTTCTCCTTCGGCTTCAGCACGCATCAGTCTAGCTAATAACTTAACATCTTCTTCGTTATACGCGATAACACCCATTATGTGTCACCTCTCTTTTTGGAATGCCTTGTAGAAAGAGGTTCATTTCTAGATGAAGTGTGGAACAATTACTAGTTCATACGTATGAGAAAAAGGACGCAGATATGACAACCAAACGAAGTTTTACATCTAGAGGGGAAAATAAAAAAAGCTAGCGTGAGCTAGCTTTTCATCATTAAAATACTTTAGACCATAAGTTTGAGAAGAAATCGCCAATTGAACGCATTGTTAATACGAACCAATTTGCTTTTTCTACTTCTTCAGTCGCTTTTGCAGTAACTTTTATACTTTTATTTCCGTCTAAGAAACCATATTTATCAGTTGGTTCTAAGACGATTGAACCTACCTTTGCATCTTTCTTAATAGGAGCAACTAAATGCCCATCTTCAGCAAGTGATTTATCTGCTTCAGTAGAAATTTTGTAAGGTGATTTGCTACCTTTTGTAGTAACTACTGTCACTTCTTTTTCTGGTGCAACTGTTACGTAGTCTTCTTTTCCTTTTACTACAGAAATTTTGTTGTTTTTATCTATTTTTAATTTCTGTTTTTCGAAGTTATTAAATCCATATTCAATTAATGCGCGAGATTCTGTGAAACGTTCGTCCATTGATTTCGTTTTAATAATAACAGATATAAGACGTAAATCACCGCGTTTTGCTGTAATGGTAAAACCATACCCAGCTGTATCGGAACTTCCTGTTTTTAAACCATCTGCTCCTTCATAAGAGAAAGCAGCACCTGGTAACATCCAGTTCCAATTTTCCATACGAATTGGTTTTGGATGATTATCTGGGAAGTTTCTAAATCTTTGTGTTGTATCCTCTAGCATTTCTGGATACTTTGTAATAATTGTTTTTGAAAGAATACCCATATCGCGAGCTGACATGGAGTTTTCTCCATTCGGATCAGTTCCTTCAGGATGTTTTCCTTTTAAATCAGCGTTATTTAACCCAGTAGCGTTTACAAATTTATATTTCTTTAACCCTAGTTTTTTCGCATGTTCATTTGCGAGATTTAAGAAGTTCTTTTCACTTCCTGCAAGTAATTCTGCTAAAGCAATACTAGATCCATTTGCAGAGAAGATAACGATAGAATGGTATAATTCTCTTACAGTATATTGACGTCCTTTTTCGAACGGCACGTTAGAGAATTCATTATTACGTGAAACTTCATAAGCGTAATCAGAAATAGTTACTTTCGTATCCCAAGTGATTTTTCCTTCTTTAATTGCTTCTAATACGGCATAAATAACAATTAATTTTGACATACTAGCGATAGCTAGTAATTCATCTGGATTTTGTTCATGCAGTATTTTTCCTGTATCCGCATCAAATAGCAGTGCAGCAGCTGCCTCTATATGTATTTTTTCTTCTGCATGGGATGTTGTTACTCCTAAGGAAGAAATTGACAATAGAGACACTAGTAAAATAGACAAGATTTTCTTCATATACATTATCACCTTCGCATCGTTATTAGCATATAGCTCGTACCATTTTAGCATAAATTTGGATATAGAAAGGTTACAATTTTGTAAGGAAATTGAAAAGAATTTGTCGATTTTTGTTCAAATTTGCAGAGAAAAGAAGTTTTTTGTGGGTAAATATAGAGGATAATAAAAAAAGGAACGAAATTCGTTCCTTTTTCATTATTATATGTGTAAAAATTTCTCTACTTTTTCGTCTGGTAAAATGTTCCCAACGAAGAATGTACCGAATTCACCGTAACGGGCACTTACTTCATCGAAGCGCATTTCATATATAAGCTTCTTAAATTGAAGAACATCGTCAGCGAATAATGTTACGCCCCACTCGAAATCGTCGAATCCGACTGATCCTGAAATTACTTGGCGTACTTTCCCTGCGTATTGGCGACCGATTTTACTGTGACTGTACATCATTTTTTTACGTTCTTCCATAGGAAGCATGTACCAGTTGTCATCACCTTGGCGACGCTTGTCCATTGGATAGAAGCAAATATGATTTGCTTTTGGTAACTCAGGATATAAGCGAGCTAAGATTTGTGGGTTTTGGTATGGGTCTTCATCAGCTGGAAGGTAGTTGCTTAGTTCAACAACAGATACGTAAGAATATGCAGGAACTAAATATTCAGCTAATGTTGTTTTATTTAATTCTGTTTCGATTTCATTTAACTCTTCCATTGTTGGACGTAAGATCATAAGCATAATATCTGCTTTTTGACCAACAACTGTATACATTGCATGACTGCCTTTTTTTGCAGTAGCTACTTCGTTCCATTTTTCAACGACATTTAAAAATTCAGACACTGCTTGTCCGCGTTCGTCACTAGATAATGTTTTCCATGCTGCCCAATCAATAGAACGTAAATCATGTAAACAATACCAGCCATCTAACGTTGTTGTTGCTTCACTCATTCTATTCACCTCAGTTAATGATATTTTACACGTTAACTATAGCATATATAGGATTAAAAACATCTACATAAAGTTTCAGCGCATAAAATTGTCACATTTAAATTTACTTGAAAATAGGAGGAGATAAGGCTTAAAGGGGTTTTATTTCTATGCTGAATTTTATGAAAATATAATCATTTTCATTTTATCTATTTTTTGGGAGCTATAAGTTTAAAATATAGAGGAAAAGCAGTATTCTTAAAGATAGAGTTTTTTAACATATGTAGGAGGGTTTATTCGTGAGCAACTTATTTACAACAGTAAAAGAAAAAGTTCAAGGAAAAGGCATTTCTATCGTACTTCCTGAAGGAACTGATGAAAGAATTTTAGGCGCTGCAGAGCGTTTAGCAAAAGAAGAGTTAGTAAAACCAATCTTAGTTGGTAATAAAGAAGAAATTAGCGCAAAAGCAGCTAGCATGAACTTAACATTAGCAGGCGTTGATATTTATGACCCAGCTACATACGAAGAAATGGATGCAATGGTAGCATCTTTCGTTGAACGCCGTAAAGGTAAAGCAACAGAAGAAGATGCTCGCAAAATCCTTAAAGACGAAAACTACTTCGGTACGATGCTTGTATACATGGGCAAAGCACAAGGTTTAGTAAGTGGTGCAGCTCACTCTACAGCTGATACAGTTCGTCCAGCACTTCAAATTATTAAAACAAAACCAGGCGTTACAAAAACTTCAGGCGTATTCATCATGGTACGTGAAGAAGAGAAGTATGTATTCGCTGATTGCGCAATTAACATTGCACCAAACAGCCAAGATTTAGCTGAAATTGGTATCGAAAGTGCGAAAACTGCTGAACTATTCGGTATTGACCCACGCGTTGCTATGTTAAGCTTCTCTACAAAAGGTTCTGCGAAATCTCCAGAAACAGAAAAAGTTGTAGAAGCAACTCGCATTGCAAAAGAAATGGCTCCTAAATTAACTTTAGATGGAGAATTCCAATTCGATGCTGCATTCGTACCATCTGTAGCTGAGAAGAAAGCTCCAGGTTCTACAATTAAAGGTGATGCTAACGTATTCGTATTCCCAAGCTTAGAAGCTGGTAATATCGGCTACAAAATCGCTCAACGCTTAGGTAACTTCGAAGCAGTAGGACCAATCTTACAAGGTTTAAATATGCCTGTAAATGATCTGTCTCGTGGATGTAACGAAGAAGAAGTGTACAAGTTAGCTTTAATTACAGCAGCTCAAGCACTTTAATTCTATAACGAATTAATATGAAAAAAGACCATCCTATTTCTTTTGAAATGAGGGTGGTCTTTTTGGTTTCTATTTTTCTAAACCAAGTGCCTTATTATTACGGTCAATAATACGTTGTAAATTCGTCTCATATAAAGGAACTTCATCTACTGTTAGCTGAGATGGTGTTAACTTTGGCGCGAATTGTTGCAACGTTTTTAAAAGGCGCATCATTAAATCTTGCACTGTAATTGTTTCGCCAAGTAATTCAGATAGTGAAGCCATCGTACTCGGTACAATTTCAGGATACGTAAATCTTGTTTCTTCGCCTTGAATTGCTACGTTGTAAAAATCACGAACGAGTGTGGCACGCTCAGATCCGCTTCCTGTCGCACATAAGTAAATTTGTACAGCAACGCCTCCGCGAATACGACGCTGAGAAATACCAGCAAATTTTTGATCGCGAATGCTCAAATCGTAGCTACCAGGACAATAAGAACCAACAATTTCTTTTGCTTCGATATTAACATCGTAATCTTTTAACATTTCCTTAATTAAATGCCACATCGTATCGTATCCAAGGTCGATATTGATACCCTTTTCTGTTTCTTGGAATAAAAGTGATACGTTTAAAACACCTTCATCAAGTACGACAGCAAGTCCACCAGAATTACGAACGATAACATTGAAGTCGTTTTCTTTTAAAAAGGAAATACCTTCTTCTAAATGTGGTAGGCGTGAATCTTGAATGCCAAGAACAATTGTATTGTGATGAACCCAAGAGCGCATTGTTGCAGCGGATAGACCATTTCCAATACTCGTGCATAACGTGTCATCCATTGCGAATGACTGAAGTGCATGGAAAGTTGGTCCTAAACTAGACTGATCTACAATACGCCACTCTGGCTGAGATAAAATCGAACGGGAATTGCTCATATAACTAACCCCTTATTTTTAAAATGACAATCTCTATTATAGCAAAAAATGTAGAAAGGGGTTTTCTCATATATAAAGGGGAGTTTAGAGGTGAAAGAATAAAAAGGATGCATTGCATGCATCCTTTTTATTCTGCAATTTTTTCTAAGTTACCGTTTCGATCCATGCGGAAAGATGTTTGTGAGCGTTCCTCATCATCCATTACTGCTAATTTACGAGCACGGTTCATAATATTCATAAGTGTTTCGTAATCCTCTTGTACAGTATGAGATTGTTGTTCTAATTTTTCTAGTTTCTTTTCTAGTTCTTCATTTCGCAGGATTTGCGTTTTAATTTCTTGTTTCAATCTCGTATTCTCGTTTTCAAGAGCTGTTACTTTTATATTTGAAGATCCAACTGTTTGTAAAAAGTAAATAACATCTTGCATTGTTATTGAGCTTTTTGGAGCAGGGACAGTCGGCTTTTGATATGGAGTAGCTTCTGTATATTGAACAGCTGTTTCATACGGTACGTGTTCTTCATAATCAGTTATCGCCGCCGCTGAAGCTGGTGGTGTGTAAAGCAAACGTTTTTTTGTCTGTTCACCGCCCGCAGCACGCATTTTATCTTTACGATGTTTTTTTGCTAGTTGAAGAGCTTGTTCATAGCTATAGCGAACAACAGCATTCCAGCGGAAACCACAAGCAGCAGATGTGCGATTTAACTGATCTCCTACTTCTTCAAAAGCATTTAATTGAGTACTTCCTTCTCGAACATGGCGAAGCACCGTTTCAGCAAGTAATAAATCGTCCTCGTCTGTCCAAGCATCTTGTCTTACTTTCATAGATTCAACTCCCTTTCTTTTTATGAACTTCCTATTTTTATAATGGGCAAAAAAATGAGCTTTTATACAAAGCTTTTAAAAATATGGTAGATTTCAATGAAGAGAAGAAATATGGCTATGAATGATGAAAGCTTTTGAAGGGAAAAATATAAAAAATAGGTAGCTTTATATAGGAATAGAGCTACGCCCGGAGACTTGCAACAAGCTTCAAAGAGCGGTAAAATACCATTTAGTGTTTATTTTTAAATGTACTTGTGAAAAGTTTAAAATAGAGGAAGTGTTATATATAATGGGAAACGAATTTCGTGTGTGTGATGATTGTCAGGCAACGAACGTTAAAACGTTGATTCCGAAGTTAAAAAAAGTAGATTCATGTGCAACGATTGAGGTTGCATGTCAGTCTTACTGTGGCCCTGGTCGTAAAAAATCATTCGCGTTTGTAAATAATCGTCCAGTTGCGGCTCCAACAGAAGACGAATTAATTGTAAAAATTGAAGCAAAATTAAATAAGTAAGAAAAAGAAGAGTGAACAGATTACTCTTCTTTTTTTATGTCCATAAGATAGCGTTTTGTATGAATTCGTATTTCAAAATAATGGTTGACAGTCTTTTGACGTGGTAGGTAGAATAGAAAGTGTCTGATTCTGATAATCATTATCACGAAAAAGGTCAATTCACCTAATTTTTTTATTATTATTTGAGAATAAATTTCATTTTATTAAATATATGTTGTTGGTTAGGATGGTTGAGGGATGGAAGCGAGCGCAAGGAGTATAGAACAGCAAGATGTGAATGTTAAAGAGATTAAGAGCAGACCGCTCGTTGCTTCTATTATTTTAATAGCAGGCACAATTTTGTTAGCTTTAAGTATGGCAGTTTCTATTTCGTTTGGTGCAGCAGATATTAGTTTAAAGACCGTTTGGCAAGCTGTATTTCAGTTTGATGGTTCCATAACGCACCATAACGTAATTCAAGAACTTCGCATGCCTAGAGCAATAGGGGGCGTAGTTGCAGGTGCTTTTTTAGCGGTATCAGGTGCAATTATGCAAGGTATGACACGAAATCCACTTGCATCTCCATCGTTAATGGGGATTACAGATGGTGCTGTATTCGGAATTGCAATTATGTATGCATTCTTCCCTAATTCACCTTATTTAATGTTTGTTATCGCATCTTTTATTGGAGCTGCGTTTGGAGCGAGCATTGTATATGGTATTGGGTCTTCTTCACCAGGTGGATTAACGCCTGTAAAATTAGCTTTAGCAGGTGCAGCAATTAGTGCTTTATTAGGGGCAATTTCATCTGGAATTGCATTGTATTTCAACCTTGCCCAAGAGGTAAGTATGTGGAATGCAGGCGGTGTTGCCGGAGTGAAATGGCAAAGTATTAATATGTTAGTACCGATTGGTCTTGTTTGTCTCATTATAGCAATTATGATGTCGAGATATATCACAATTTTAAGCTTTGGTGAAGAAATTGCGATTGGACTTGGTCAAAATACGACATTAATTAAATTTATCGGAACAGTACTTGTTCTTGTATTAACAGGTTCTGCGGTTTCTATGGCAGGATCAGTTGGATTTGTTGGACTTGTAATTCCGCATATGACTCGTTTCCTTGTAGGCTCAGATTATAGATGGGTTATTCCATGTTCTGCGGTCTTAGGTGGATTGCTAATTGAATGTGCAGATATGTTATCTCGCGTTATTAATCCACCATTTGAAACGCCAATTGGAGCAATTACAGCGCTAATTGGGGTGCCATTCTTCCTCTACTTAGCACGTAATGAAGGGAGAGGAAAGATGTGAGGACGAGCGTCTTAACAAAAAAGAACGTTTCTATTTTAACGATTTTAGTAGGATTAATTGTTGGTGTATTTTTAATAAGTTTAAATACAGGAACATTTAAAATTCCTCCAATAGATGTATTAAAGTCACTAGTTGGATTGGGTGCAGAAGATCAATCTGTTATTTTATTTGAATTTCGTATGCCGCGTATGGTTATTGCTATATTAGTTGGTTCTGCATTAGCTATGTCAGGTGCAATTTTGCAAGGGCTATCACGAAACCCACTTGCTGATCCAGGTATTATAGGTATTAACGCCGGAGCGGGATTAACAGTTGTTGTATTCGTCTACTTTTTCTTTGGAAAAGTTGGAACTGGTACATTTTTATCTGTATTTATCCTTCCATTCTTCGCGCTAGTTGGTGCGATATTAGCAGCGGTTATTATTTATTTACTAGCATGGAAAGACGGTGTTTCATCAACTCGATTAATTCTTGTTGGTATCGCTGTTGCAGCCGGATTTGGTGCGGTTAGTTTAATTTTCTCTATGAAGATGACATCTAACGACTTCCGTTTTGCAACGATTTGGTTGGCAGGAAGTTTATGGGGAACAGATTGGAAGTTCGTACTAAGTGTACTCCCATGGATGATTATTTTCTTACCACTTGCCATTAGTAAAGCGCACATATTAAATGTAATGAATTTAGGCGACTCTACAGCAGTTGGCCTTGGTGTAAACGTAGAAAAGGAAAGACGTAAATTATTATTTATTGCAGTTTGTTTAGCTGGTGCATCTGTTGCGGTGGCGGGAGGCATTGGTTTTATCGGTTTAATGGCTCCGCATTTAGCGAGACGCCTCGTTGGTGGTAAACATCAAATTATGTTACCAACAGCTGCATTAATAGGAACGTTCTCGCTTTTATTTGCAGATGTAATTTCAAGAAGTGTGTTACCAACTTCAGAAATACCGGTCGGTCTTGTTATTTCTGTAATTGGTGCACCATATTTCATATATTTACTTATGAGGACAAAATAAAGGGAGGCTTTTTGTATGGCAACTTTAGCAGTTGATGCGGTATCTGTTGGGTATAATGAAGGGTTAATTATAGATGGATTAACAGTTGAAATTCCGGAAGGACAAATTACAACGATTATTGGACCAAATGGTTGTGGGAAATCCACATTATTAAAAACGGCTTCTCGTATTTTGAAAGCAAAACGAGGTACTGTTTATCTTGATGGAAAAGCAATTGAGAAACAGCCAACGAAAGAAATCGCAAAGAAAATGGCGATTTTACCACAAACTGCAGAAGTGCCAACAGGCCTTACTGTGTTTGAACTTGTTTCATATGGACGTTTTCCTCATCAAAAAGGATTTGGAACGTTGAAAGAAGAGGATTATCGCTACATTCATTGGGCACTTGAAGTGACGGGGATGACAGAATTCGCAAATCGTCCAGCAGAAGCTTTATCAGGTGGTCAACGTCAACGTGTATGGATTGCGATGGCTCTTGCGCAAGGAACAGATTTACTTGTGTTAGATGAACCAACAACATACTTAGATATGGCTCATCAACTTGAGGTATTAAACTTACTGAAGAAGTTAAACAAAGAAGAAGGCAGAACGATTGTTATGGTTATTCACGATTTAAATCATGCTTCTCGTTTCTCTGATCATATGATTGCATTAAAAGCAGGTAAGTTAATGAAACAAGGAACGCCAGATGAAGTTATGACGAGTGAAACACTTCGTAACGTATTTGAGATTGAAGCGCAAATCGTTCCATGTCCAGTAAACTGTAAACCAATTTGTTTAACATACGATTTAGCGATGATTAATAATCAATTGCGTAAAAAAGCATAATTAATAGAATTTCCCCCTCTTAAAGAGGTGAGAGGGGGAGTTCTAATGGACGTTGAGCTTCTTACCCACGGATGGGAAGTTGAACGCCCGTTAGAACGGGTTATAAACAACAATTAATAAAAATATATTAATTAAATGTTGTTTTGTTTCTTATAGTTACATGCAAATTATAAGAGAAATACAGCTAGAAGGAGTCGGAATATGAAGAATTTTAAAATGGCACTATTAGCAATGGTACTAGTTGTTACTTCTGTACTATTTGCAGCTTGTTCTAACAAAGAAGAAGAAAAGAAAGCAGATGCGAAAACTGAAGAGCGCACTGTACAACACGCAAAAGGGGAAATTAAAATTCCTGCAAATCCAAAGAAAATTGCTGACCTTAGTGGTTCAACAGAAGAATTATTAATTTTCGGTATGAAACCGATTATTACTGCAAATACAACACAAGAAAAAATTGATTCACATATTGAGAAGAAATTGAAAGATGTAAAACCGGTTGGTTCTGCGTGGGGCGATAAAATTAACATCGAAGCAGTGGCTGCTGCAAAACCAGATTTAATTATTGTAAACAATCGTCAAGAAAAGATTTATGATCAATTATCTAAAATTGCACCAACAGTTATGTTAAAAACTCCATTAGACCAATGGCGTCCAAAATTCGAAGAAGTAGGTCAAATCTTCGGTAAAGAGAAAGAAACAAAAGAATGGTTCAAAAAGTATGATGAAAAAGCAAGCAAATTACATGACAAAATTGTTGCTAAAACTGGCGATGCAACATTCATGAAAATGGCTGCATATCCAAATGCATTCCGTGTATACGGTGACTACGGTTACGGTAGCGTAATCTTTGGTGATTTAAAATTACCAGCAGTTAAAGGTACACCAACTGATAAACCGTTAGTACAAATACAAAAAGAAGCTTTAATTGATTACAACCCAGATTACTTATTCGTATTTACAACTGGTGACGGTTCTCAGCGTCTAAAAGAATTCCAAGAAGAATCAATTTGGAAAAATATGAACGCTGTTAAAAACAACCATGTATTTACAATCAGTAATGAAGATGTAAACAAAGGATACTTCCCACTAGGTAAAGAAATGATCCTAGACGAAGTTACTGAGTTCATTTTAGGAAAATAATATATAAAGAAAAATCACCTTTGCTTTGGTAAAGGTGATTTTTCTTCATATAACAGGAATTAATATAGTCTTTCATTTCTTTCTGTTTCCTATATCGTTTATAATATATAGTAAGAATGCAGTAAAGAAAGGGGGATGTCGGAAAGTGGTATATTTAAACGACAAACTCAGCGAAACAAAAGTGTTTAAAGACCCAGTACATAAATATGTACACGTGCGTGATCGCGTTATTTGGGATTTAATCGGAACGAAAGAATTTCAACGCTTGCGCCGTATTAAGCAGCTTGGTACGACATTTTTTACATTTCACGGTGCAGAGCATAGTCGCTTTACTCATTCGTTAGGTGTATATGAAATTATTCGTCGTATGATTGATGATGTGTTTGATGGCAGACCGAACTGGAATGCTGAAGATAGATTGTTATGTTTATGTGCGTCATTACTTCATGATGTCGGTCACGGCCCATTTTCTCACTCGTTTGAAAAAGTATTTTCGTTAGATCATGAGAAATTTACGCAAAAGATTATCGTTGGTGATACGGAAATTAATCGTGTGTTAAGCCGTGTTGATAAGGATTTCCCGCAAAAGGTAGCAGATGTAATTGCGAAAACATCTACTAATAAATTAGCGATTAGTATGATTTCGAGCCAAATTGATGCCGATCGTATGGATTATTTATTAAGAGATGCATATTTTACTGGTGTAAAGTATGGGAACTTTGATATGGAACGTATACTGCGTGTCATGCGCCCGTACGGTAATCAAGTTGTCATTAAAAATAGTGGTATGCATGCTGTAGAGCATTATATTATGAGCCGTTATCAAATGTATTGGCAAGTATATTTTCATCCGGTAACACGTAGTGCAGAAGTAATTTTAACGAAGATTTTACACCGAGCTAAATCACTGCATGAGAAGTATTATGCGTTTAAAAATCATCCTGTTCATTTCTATTCTTTATTTGAAGAAGAAGTGACAGTAGAGGATTATTTAAAGTTAGACGAGAACGTAATGTATTATTACTTCCAAGTATGGCAAGACGAAGAAGATCCGATTTTAAGTGACTTATGCCGCCGTTTTATGAATCGAAATCTATTTAAATATGTAGAGTTTACAGATAAGCACGGTTTAGATAATTGGATGGAGCTAAGTAGCTTATTTAAAAAGATTGGACTCGATCCAGAGTATTACTTAGTTGTGGATTCAACATCGGATTTACCGTATGACTTTTACCGCGCAGGAGAAGAAGAAGAGCGTCTGCCAATCTTACTTCTTATGCCGAACGGGGAACTTAGAGAGCTTTCGCGTGAATCGGATATTGTTGAGGCGATTACAGGTAAGAAGCGAACGGATCAAAAGCTATTCTATCCGCATGATTTAATCTATGAAGATGGAAGAAAAGGAAAATATAAAGAGAGAATTATCGAGTTGTTAGAAGGAAAGAAATAAGAAGCAGCTAAGAGCTGCTTCTTATGAAAAAACTTGAAATTATTTGTCGCTTAAGCGTTTTCCGCCAACTGCATAATGGTTTTTAGACATTTCTTCGATGAAAACAACGATGTTTTCTTCAGGAGCACCAGTTGTTTCGCTTACTGCTGCTGTTACTTTCTCAGCAAGAGCTTTCTTTTGTTCTTCTGTGCGTCCTTCTAGCATTTTCACTGTTACGTATGGCATGTATAATCGCTCCTTTTATGTAAGTTACACTCTTATTATAGCGGATTATGAGGAAGAACAATCGGAAAAACAAATAATTTCTTTTTTTGACATATGGAAGAGGAGATGAGTTATGGATCAGTTATTTAGATACCCATTGCAACAAATTCCATTGGTAGCAATGGCAATTATTATTGCGCTATCTGTGCATGAATTTGCACATGCGTATGTTGCATATAAATTTGGAGACGATACAGCGAAAAAGCAAGGACGTTTAACGTTATCACCGATGGCTCATTTAGATCCTATCGGTATGATTGCTGTACTAATTCTTGGATTCGGTTGGGCAAGACCAGTACCTGTTAATCCGTATAACTTTAAAAGACCGCGTCTTGCGGGAATATTAGTTTCTATTGCGGGACCGATAAGTAATCTTATCTTAAGTGCAATTGGTTTAATTATTTGGTATAGCTTAATAACGTTTGGTGTGTTAGATGCGATGCCACTTGCAGTAGCAGATACGCTGGATCAATTTTTCCAAATTTTTATTATGCTTAATATTGTTTTACTTGTATTTAATTTATTACCAATCCCGCCACTTGATGGGTATCGCGTTGTGGAAGATTTAGCACCAGCAAATATTCGTGCGAAAATGACACAGTATGAAAAGTATGGATCAATTGCGTTATTAATTCTTGTTATTACACCGCTTAGCAATTACACAATTCAACCTATTTTCAATGTTGTTATTCCATATGTATTAGTATTTTTACAAAATATCATTGCGCCTATTTTCAGGCTTTTTTAATCATTAAGCGAGGAGGAGTTTACATATGACAGAGAAAAAGAAAAAAATCGGTTTTAATATCGTGAAAAATGATTCAACAGATGGACATGGTGGTTTTGGCGTTGGGGCATTAAGTTTAGAAAATATTTCTCCTGTATTTGTTGATGTATTAGAGAAAACTGCGTTCGTTGATATCGGTGCGATGCATGCGCGTAGTACAGTAGAAAAAGGAATTAAGTTTTTAACAAATAAAGATGAAGTTCCAAACGGAAAACCGTTTTGGCTCGTTTGGGTAACAATTGAAAGAACACCAAACGGTGCTTATTACGCAGGTGCAACAGCCTGTGAAATGACAGTTGATCGTGAAATTCGCCGCGGATATAAATCACTTCCAGAGCATGTAAATAAAATGGATAAATCCCTAAAGCGTCACATCATGATTGATCATATGGATGAATCATCTAAAAAAGTACTTGGTACATTCTTAAAAGAGCATAATGAAGCAATTTGGAACGAATCTAGTGAAGAATTGCGCCACGCATTATTAGGCGAATAAAAATAGCTGACGGATTTCCGTCAGCTATTTTTTTACCACGGGAGATATTTTTTCCACCAACCCGTCTTTTTCTTCTCTTCACTAACCTTTTCGAACTCTTCCTTATCATCAACGTGATCCATACAATACTCTGTTGGCTCTGTACCTTTTGCGAAATACATTTTCACAGAAATGGGACAATTTTTTGTAGCAATCTTACCGTTTTCAGGATTAACATCGACTGCAACAACATCTGCTGGTTGTTTGAACTCTTGTTTAGGCTGTCCATCTAATCCTTTTTCCATTGTATCGGTCCATATTTTTTTTGCGTATCCTTGTTCTGCTACGTTTGAAATGGATTTAGGTTGATCGTATCCAATCCAAACCCCTGTTACAAGTTGTGGGGTAAATCCAATCATCCAACTATCAGTTTCTGTAGAACCAGACTTTCCAGCATATGTTCTTGATAGTTTTGATAACATCGATTGACCGGTCACAGCGGCATAACTGCTTAGTTTTTTATTAAACATACCTGCCATCATTTCTTCCATCACAAAGGCTTTGCTTTTATCTAGAACTTGTTTACTTTCTAAATGAGCATCGTATAGCATATTTCCTTCATGATCAACGATGCGCCTTATAAAGATTGGTTTTACTTCTTTCCCGCCGTTTGCAAACATGCTATAAGCATTGACCATTTCAATTGGTTTTACAGGAGATGTGCCGAGAGCAAGAGACGGAACATCTTTTAATGCGCTAGTAATACCGAATTGCTTCGCTGTTTTTGTAAGAATGTCTTCGCCTAAAAATAGATTTGTCTTCACAGCATATACGTTATCAGAAACAGCGAGTGCTTGTGCCATTGTCACAAAGTCGTCTGCATAATAGTTTTTATAATTTTTCGGTTTATATTTGGAAACACCGTCACCTAAAGTGAATACAGTGTATTCGCTTTTTAAGCGCGTAGCAGGGGTGAATCCTCGTTCTAAGGCTGCGTAATATAGGAATGGCTTAAATGTAGAGCCGGGCTGACGAGTGGCTTGTGTAGCTCTGTTAAATTGACTCGTATTATAATCAGTTCCACCAACAAGGGCAGCCACTTCACCCGTTTTTGGATTCATAGAGACGAGGGCAGTTTGGATGTTTGTTGTTTCAGGTATATGATTTTTTACAGCTTGCTCTGCTACAGATTGTAATTTAGGGTCTAGCGTTGTATAAATACGTAAGCCGCCTCGCTGTAAGGCTTGCTCATCTAATCCGATATCACGAAGAAGAGAAGCTTGTACAGCATCTTGGAAATAAGGCGCGACCTCTGCCACTTTTTTCGTATCTAATGAGGCGAAAGTTAGCGGTTCCTTTTTTGCCGAGGCAGCTTGCTGTTTTGTAATATAACCTTGTTCTACCATTTCATCTAGTATGAGAGATTGACGCCCTTTAGCACGCTCCTCTTTTAAAAAGGGAGAGTAAAAGCTAGGTCCTTTCGGAATGCCTGCGAGCATACTAGCTTCTGCTAATGTTAATTCTTTTGCAGTTTTATCGAAATACAGGCGAGAAGCAGCTTCGATTCCGTAAGCACCATGCCCGTAATAAATTGTATTTAAATATCCTTCTAAAATATGATTTTTATTATAGTTCACTTCAAGGCGAACGGTATACATTGCCTCTAATAGTTTACGCTTCCACGTTTTATCATGATCTAAGTATAGGTTACGAGCATACTGTTGTGTAATAGTACTAGCACCTTGTACTTTTGCCATTGCTTTTAAATCGGCAACAATGGCACCAACAATGCGCTTTATATCAAATCCATGATGTTTGTAGAATCGTTGATCTTCAATAGATAGTGTTGCCTTTTTTACATAAGGAGAAATTTCATCAAGAGATACATTATAGCGCTTTTGTGTTTCATTACTTTGTCCTATAACAGTGTCATCATTAGCGTAAAAGACACTCGTTTGCGGCACTGCAACAGGGGGAGGCCCCATAATTTTTGCAGCTATAATGATAATAAAAAAGGAAAAAACGAAAAAAAGAACACAAGAAAACATTACGGTGAAGAAAAGACGTTTATATTTTTTAAGTTTTGGATTCATAGTTTGATCCATCTTTTTCAGCCCCTCATTAATACAAGCATTATTGTATTAGTATTGAGGGTTTTCGTTTATTTTAAACAATGAAATTTTGAAAACAAAAAAGCCCCTTCAATTAAGAAAGGAGCTCAAAGGCACGTGCTGGCCAATCGGTAATGATGACATCTACACCATAGTCAATCATAGTTTGTAAATCTTTATATTCATTAATGGTGTAAGGACGAAAAACGTATCCTTGCCCCTGTGCTAATTGGACAAACTCTTTCGTTAATAATTGAAAGTTTGGATGTAATCCAGTTGCCCCATGTTTTTTTGCTTCAGCAATAGGATCTGCAAGTGGTGTATCGTACAAAATCGCTCTTGGAATTTCTGGAGCAATTTCTGCTAATAATGAAACGGAATCGTGGTTAAATGATGAAAATGCAATTTGATTGGATAGATGATATTCACGAACAAGAGCAACAACTTTTTCTTCAATATTTGGATAATGAAGAACATCTGTTTTTAATTCAATGTTAAGTTGTAAATTTGTTGTAGAGAGCCAAATAAATACTTCTCGTAATGTTGGGATTTTCGCCTCATGGAAAGAAGGATCTTTATGGCTACCAGCATCTAAAGCTTGTAATTCCTCTACAGTTTTCTCAGAAACAAGTCCCACGCCATTTGTTGTGCGGTCCACCGTTTCATCATGAACAACAACTAGTTCACCATCTTTTGATAGATGAACATCAAGTTCAATTCCGTGAGCACTAATGCGTTCAGCCTCTTGGAAGGCAATCATCGTATTTTCTGGGTGTGTTCCTTTTACCCCGCGGTGAGCGAAAATAAGTGGTTTATTCATGTGAAAATCTCCTTATCATCTCTTTTCTTTCATTATGAAACTGCTTTGAGAAAAATACAATTCATATGACAAACATTTACAAAAGTATAACAGTTGCACAAAAGTTAACGTTAACGTAAAATGTAATAATCGGTGAAGGGAGGAATACACATGTATAAAATTGATGAAGTAACAAAGCAAGTTGGTTTAACAAAGCGTACACTTCGTTATTATGAGGAAATTGGTTTAATTCATCCCCCAGAACGCAGTGAAGGGAACATTCGCCTGTATACAGACGAGGACATTGCGAGAATTAAAAGGATTGTGGAAGCGAAAGAAGTACTAGGAATTACGCTTCAAGAAATGCAACATTTCTTATCGTTAAAAGAAAGAATGGAACAAAGAAGAAATAGTGAGAATCCGCGTGACCGTGAAGTGATTCAAGAAATTAAAGAGATGCTTGAAAAACAAGTGCAAACGTTAGACGAAAAAATGGAGCAAATGCAGCGTGTTAAGGCAGAGCTAGAGGATAGTTTAAGCCGTGCAGTTACATTTTTAGAGAATACAAAAGGAGAGTAATCAAAATGGAGAGCAAACAAAAATTAGGGAGATTGATTACAGTGGTGGCTACCTTTCTTGCCTTTTCAGGTATAGGAGTAGTCGACCCAATTTTACCAAGTATTGCTGAACAAATTGGTGCTTCGCATTGGCAAGTCGAGATGTTATTTACAGCTTATATTCTAACGATGGCAATTATGATGTTACCAGCTGGAATATTTGCATCAAGATTTGGTGATAAACGAATGATGACGATCGGTCTTGCGATTGTAACTGTATTTGCATTTATATGTGGTATATCGCAAACGATTGCTCAATTATCTCTTTTCCGCGCGGGGTGGGGATTAGGAAATGCGATGTTCTTCGCAACGGCGATGACATTATTAATTGCATTAAGTAAAGAAGTTCATGAAGCAGTAGGATTATATGAAGCAGCTATCGGTTTAGGGATGGCAGGTGGCCCATTGTTAGGTGGTATATTAGGTGGACATTCTTGGCGTTACCCATTTTTTGCGACGAGTATTTTAATTTCTTTAGCATTTATTTTAGTTTTCTTTTTTGTAAAAGAACCGGAGCGAAAAGTGAAGCGTAAAGCAGCAGGCGTAGGTGAATTACTTAACCTGGTGAAGTATAAACCGTTTATGCAAGGTGCCATTTCGGGGATGTTATATTACTACGGATTTTTCGTCGTGTTAGCATATTCACCACTTATTATGCATTTATCTGCTATTCAATTAGGATTTGTATTTTGCGGATGGGGATTAGCATTAGCTTACGGATCAGCAATTTTAGCGCATAAGCTAGAAGGTAAATATGAACCAAAAACATTGTTAAAAGGTAGTTTACTTGTATTTGCGATTTTCTTAATTGCACTATTCTTCGTTAAAATCATGTGGTTACAAATCGTGTTAATCGTTCTATCAGGATTAGCATCAGGCTTAAATAACGCGTTATTTACTAGTTATGTAATGGATATTTCACCTTATGAAAGATCTGTTACATCAGGTGTTTATAACTTCGTTCGTTGGTTAGGAGGCGCGATTGCTCCAATTTTATCAGGGGTCATCGGTCATACAGTTTCACCACAAAGTCCGTTTTTAGTCGGTGGAATTGTTGTGTTAGTTGGTTGCGTAATGATCTTAATTCCGATTCGTAAACCGGTAGAAATAGAGACAAAAACCCTTTCTTAAGAAAGGGTTTTCTTTCCTATTACAGAGCAATCCCTTTTCACATATATGTTAGAACCCTCTGACTAAAATATATTTTCGGTATTTTTGTACTTTTAACTATACTTTTTGGATGTTTTGTTTTATTTTTGTTAGGGGACATTAATGATGTCCCTATTATAAATTTGCATTGAAAGGCGTGATTGTACGATGGAACTATGGTTCACTGAAAAACAAACAAAGCATTTTGGAATTACGGCGCGTATTAACCGCACATTACATACGGAGCAAACAGAATTCCAAAAACTTGATATGGTTGAAACGGAAGAGTTCGGAAACATGCTTATTTTAGATGGCATGGTTATGACAACAGAAAAGGACGAGTTCGTTTATCATGAAATGGTAGCGCACGTACCTTTATTTACACATCCAAACCCTGAAAACGTATTAGTAGTAGGTGGTGGCGATGGTGGTGTTATTCGTGAAGTATTAAAACACCCAAGTGTAAAGAAAGCAACTCTTGTTGAAATTGATGGAAAAGTAATTGAGTACTCTAAACAATACTTACCATTAATTGCAGGCGCATTAGATGATGAGCGTGTAGAAGTAAAAGTAGGAGACGGTTTCCTACACATCGCAGAAAGCGAAAATGAATATGACGTAATTATGGTAGATTCTACTGAGCCAGTAGGCCCAGCAGTAAACCTATTTACAAAAGGCTTCTACGCTGGAATTTCTAAAGCGTTAAAAGAAGATGGTATTTTCGTTGCTCAAACGGACAACCCTTGGTTTACACCAGAACTAATTACAACTGTGTTTAAAGACGTAAAAGAGATTTTCCAAATTACTCGTCTATACACAGCGAACATTCCGACGTATCCAAGTGGACTTTGGACGTTCACAATCGGATCTAAAAAACATGATCCATTAGAAGTAAGTGAAGAGCGTTTCCATGAAATCGAAACGAAATATTACACAAAAGAATTACACAATGCAGCATTCGCATTACCGAAATTTGTTGGCGATTTAATTAAGTAAGAGCGTTAAATTGAAATAAATAAAGTGTAAGTAACTCATTTAAGGTGTTTGTCTAGAAGGCTTGAACATGCTAGTTACTTACACTGCTACAAATGAAGTAGTCTTCTTGTGATAACAAGAAGGCCCAGGTAAATCGAGAAAGAGGAGCAATGCGCTCCAAATTTGAGAAATAGTGAAAGGTTGGGATACCTTAAGTTCCACATAAGGAGGAAAAGAATATGCGTTTTGATGAAGCTTATTCAGGTAAAGTATTTATTAAAAGTCATCCAAGTTTTGAAGAGTCAGAGGCAGTTATTTACGGGATGCCTATGGATTGGACAGTAAGTTTCCGTCCAGGATCTCGCTTTGGCCCTGCACGTATTCGTGAAGTATCAATCGGTCTTGAAGAATATAGTCCGTATTTAGATCGTGAACTAGAAGAGGTAAAATATTTTGATGCGGGTGATATCCCATTACCATTTGGGAATCCACAGCGCAGCATAGACATGATTGAAGAATATGTAACAAAACTATTAGATGCCGGTAAGTTTCCACTAGGTCTCGGCGGAGAGCACTTAGTGTCTTGGCCAATTTTTAAGGCAATGGCAAAAAAATATCCGGATTTAGCAATCATCCATATGGATGCTCATACTGACTTACGTGAGTCATATGAGGGAGAGCCTTTATCCCACTCTACACCAATTCGTAAAGTGTGCGATTTAATTGGTCCGGAAAACGTATATTCTTTCGGTATTCGTTCTGGAATGAAGGAAGAATTCGAATGGGCAAAAGAAGTAGGTATGAACTTATATAAATTTGACGTATTAGAACCGTTAAAGGAAGTATTACCGAAACTTGCAGGACGCCCAGTCTATGTCACAATTGACATCGACGTATTAGACCCAGCTCACGCTCCTGGAACAGGAACATTAGAAGCTGGAGGTATCACATCTAAAGAACTATTAGAGTCCATCGTAGCAATTGCAAATTCAAATATAAAAGTAGTCGGAGCAGACTTAGTAGAAGTAGCTCCAGTCTACGATCATAGTGATCAAACACCAATCGCAGCAAGCAAATTCGTGCGGGAAATGCTGCTCGGTTGGGTTAAATAAAAGC
Source organism: Bacillus sp. TH17 (assembly GCF_016651125.1). Classification (NCBI taxonomy): domain Bacteria; kingdom Bacillati; phylum Bacillota; class Bacilli; order Caryophanales; family Bacillaceae; genus Bacillus; species Bacillus sp. TH17. The sequence continues at coordinate 4,740,370 of NZ_JAEKEN010000001.1, read as the reverse complement.
GTAGGCAGCTCGCTCAGAATCGCAGGTCATTGGAACGCTCGACCGAGAAGCGAAGCCACCGATCATTCTAGCCGCTGTAGCTGGATAAAGTAAAAGTGAAGCCGACTCAAAAAGTGTTTTGAGCCGGCTTCTTTTATTAATAGGTAGGTTATTATTGTCTTATTTAGTATTTAAGTCGATATATGCGGAGTTGTGTTCAATATAATTTCACTTACCGTCAAGCGACATAAAAAAGAGCTATTCTCAAACGATGAGAATAGCTCCCTTTCTTTACGCAACTTTCTCTTCCGAAGTAATTCCGCGAATTTCATCAGCAGAACGGATTGGATATTTGCGGAACACAATGGAACCGACGTATCCAACAATAGTGGTAACGATTCCACATAATACGGCAGCAATCGTTACTTTTATTACATCATTAAATCCGAACAGTACGAGAAGTCCTGGAATTGGTGATGCTGTCCCTGGTGCATTATTAACGAGCTGGAATAGCGACGTAATAATACCGGCAAGCGCACCGCCAACAAAGTTTGTCATATAGATAGGAATTGGATTTGCTGAGACAACATCGGCCTGTGTTAACGGCTCGATTGCCACGGCGATTGTATCTTTCTTTGAACAGATTTTTAGTCGTTTAAAGAAAATGAAGTTCATTGGGGCAGAAGCTGCTACCGCAAGACTACCAATTGCCATTGGTAAACCAGTTAATCCAAGCATTGCAGTTAGTGCCATAGAACTTAATGGAGATGTAGAAATAACTGTTATTAATCCACCAAGCATAATACCCATAATGATAGGACTTTCTGTAGTCGCAACTGAAATCATAGAACCGATTTTACCGAGTGTTGCGTTAACGAGTGGATCCATAAGCATGGCCATTCCACGTGAAATTGGTGCGGCAATACATAGAATTGCTAAAAATTCTACACCAGCTGGTAATTTCTTTTCGAGAAATTTCACGACGAAAGCACAAACGTATCCAGCGAAAAATCCTGGTAAAATACCGAATCCACTAGTAGCTATACCGATTAAAACAGCGTATACGGGTGAGACACCGATTGCTAATGCGACTAAAATTGCCGCTGCGACACCGCTCATGCTACCAGAAGCTACTCCTACTGATTGTAAAAAGTCATTATGAAACATTTCTCCACCAATATAACGGTGAAATGCTTCAATAAGAAAACTTGCGATTGCTGCATTAGCTAAAGCGCCCATTGCTTTCATTCCGTAAGGCGCACGGTAACTGAAAAGTGTAAATAGACAAAGTACAACAAGTAATAGTGCTAAACCTTGCAAGATAGCCATTTGAAAATTGTCTCCTTTGATTTTTGTAATAAAAATTTGTATCATTCAATAATAATATAAAAGTTTGTTAAACGGAAAAATTTTTTATTGGGAAATTGCTGTAAGGTGAAAAACTCTTACAATAATGTAAGGAAAGTGTAAGGCATTTCGATAGAGTATAGTATGCTTTTTTTCGTATAATACAGGTATAGACATACGGCTAGTGAGAAAGCAGTGCAAACAGGAGGCGCATTTATGAAATTGGTAATTAAAGTTTTAGCTGTGTTCGCCATTATTTTAGGTGGAACAGCATATTATTTAAACACGAAAACAGAAGGTATGCATGCTTTTGTAGACAACTTCTTTTCAAATAAAGAAATACAAGATTATTATGCTGTTATAGATAAAAGTGAGAAAAAAGAAGATGAATATTTGTATACATTTAAAGGGTATACAGAAGATGGAAAGCTACAAGTTATTAAAAGAATGGTGAACCGTGAATTGCATACGGGTGCTTTTATAAAAATTTATGCAAAAGGTATGCAGGGAAAAGGATGGGCTGAAATCTCGAAAGAATCAATCCCGCAAAAAGCGTTGCAAAAAATAGAAAAACCATAAAAGGAGCGAATCGTTCGCTCCTTTTTTAGTGCGTTAAAATGGTGATAGCTGAACTTTCTTTATTAGAAATGATTTTTGCCCTTCCGCCAATTGGGAAAGTGAAGATTGGAGTTGTATGTCCGAAACTGGCATTCGCAATAATAGGGATATGAGCAAGTTCAGGCTTTGAAGCAATCATTTCTTGAATGTCCTCTATCATACATTCTGCTCCTTTTTGCATTCGTCCTATAACAATGCCTTTTACATGTTCAAAGTCAGGTTGCTGCATAAGAGAATGTAAATATCGATCAAAAGTTTTTAGGGTAGATTTTCCTGTTAAACTATCCTCTTCAAGAAATAAAATTTTGCCCTGTAAGCTTGGCATATATGGTGTACCTTGCAGTAAATTAAATGTGCTCATATTGCCACCAATAATATCTCCCATCGCTTCCCCTTTTTGAATTGAAACATATCCTTCATTTTTAATAAATTCTCGATTTTCTTGATCCATATACCAAGAGTCATCGCTCCAAGTTTCAGCTGGTAGTATTTCAATAGGTTCATGAGAAGTTAAGCACTTTAAAAAGTAATCGGTCGTATAATCGAGCCCTTTCTCCATTCCAAATGAAGAGAAGTGAGGACCTGAATATGTAACTAAGCCTGTTTTAGCATAAATCGCGTTACTTAAAGCGGTAATATCAGAATAACCGCAGAAAATTTTCGGATTTTCTCGAATTAAATCATAATTGAGATGTTTCAATAAACCATTAGAGTTGTATCCGCCAAGTGTCGTCAAAATAGTTTTTACATTAGGATCTCTAAATGCTTCGTGGAGGTCTTGAACTCGTGAAGAAATAGAAGAGGAAGCGAATCGATCTATCTCATCAGCATATTTTGAGAATGTAACTTGAAAGCCTATGTCGGTTAATCTTTTTATAGCAAGGTCTCTGTTTTCATTTGAGACAATACTTAAACTACAAGATGGTGAAATAACCCTTATTTCATCACCTTTTTTTAATTTTGTTGGTAGCACCAAATTCACCCCTCGAAATGAAAGAATATTTAGATTTAAAAAATATTTTAACATATGAAATAAAGTGAAGGTGAATTATTTTTTGAAAAGGAGTTTTCCTGATTTTTCAGCAGACAGACAGAGTCTTTTTTTGATATGATAGGAAAAGTGATTTATTATAAGTAGTATTTAATATCTATAACATTTGAAGGGTGTGCAAGACGTGAAGAAACAACTTGCAGGCTTGCCGGTACACGTTCATTTCGTAACAGAAATCCGTGAAGGGGCGAGGAAGGAAACCGTTGCTTTTGAAGCAAATGGTCAATACTATGTAAAAGGTCAAGGTACATATATAACATTCCAAGAGCCGAACGAACAAGGCGAAGTGAAAACAATTATTAAAATTCAAGATGAACAAGTTCTCATTATGCGTTCAGGTGCTATTTCTATGCGTCAGACGCATGTGAAAGGTGAATGGACAACTGGTACGTATACGAGTGAACTTGGTACGTTTGCATTGCAAACGAAAACTGATAACGTTCTTTTTAAATGGTCGGATGAAAAGAAAAAAGGACAACTCTTCTTAACGTACGCATTGCTTCTAAGTGAACAAGAAGCTGGCAGATATACAATTACACTTAATTTGAAGGAGGCAAAATAATGAATTCTTTAGAACAAGTAAAAGGATTGATTAAAGAAGAAATTCAAGCTGCTGTATTAAAGGCAGAAATAGCGACAGAAGAACAAATTCCAAACGTTGTATTAGAATCTCCAAAAGATAAAACAAATGGTGACTTCTCTACAAATATGGCAATGCAACTTGCACGCGTTGCGAAAAAAGCACCTCGTATGATTGCAGAAGAATTAGTTGCAAACTTCGATAAAGCAAAAGCTTCTATTGAAAAAATTGAAATCGCTGGTCCTGGTTTCATTAACTTCTACATGGATAATAGCTACTTAACAGACTTAATCCCAACAATCGTCAACGCTGGTGAAGCATACGGTGAAACGAATACTGGTAAAGGTGAAAAAGTACAAATTGAGTTCGTATCTGCGAATCCAACAGGCGATCTTCACTTAGGACATGCACGTGGTGCGGCAGTAGGTGACACTTTATGTAACGTATTAGCAAAAGCAGGATATGATGTATCTCGTGAGTACTACATTAATGATGCTGGTAACCAAATTCATAACTTAGCTCTTTCTGTTGAAGCTCGTTACATGCAAGCTTTAGGTTTAGAGAAAGAAATGCCAGAAGACGGTTACCATGGTGCGGACATCATTGGAATCGGTAAACGCTTAGCTGAAGAGTTTGGCGATCGTTATGCAAAAGCTGATGCAGAAGAAAGCTATGAATTCTATCGTTCATACGGTTTAAAATATGAGTTAGCAAAACTTCAAAAAGACTTAGCAAGCTTCCGTGTTAACTTCGATGTGTGGTTCTCAGAAACATCATTATACAAAAACGGAAAAATTGATCAGGCTCTTGCTGTATTAAAAGAACGTGACGAAATCTTTGAAGAAGGCGGAGCAACTTGGTTCCGTTCAATGACTTACGGTGACGATAAAAACCGTGTATTAATTAAAAATGACGGTTCTTACACATACTTAACGCCAGATATCGCTTATCATCGTGATAAATTAGAGCGTGGTTTCGATAAGCTAATCAACATTTGGGGTGCTGACCACCACGGTTACATTCCTCGTATGAAAGCCGCTATTCAAGCACTAGGTTACGATAAAGAAACACTTGAAGTAGAAATCATCCAAATGGTACAACTGTACCAAAATGGTGAAAAAATGAAAATGAGTAAGCGTACAGGTAAAGCAGTTACACTTCGTGAGCTTATGGAAGAAGTAGGCGTGGACGCAATGCGATACTTCTTCGCAATGCGTAGCGGTGATTCTCATTTAGACTTCGATATGGACTTAGCTGTATCAAAATCTAATGAAAACCCAGTATACTATGCACAATATGCACATGCTCGTGTATGCAGTATCCTTCGTCAAGGTGAAGAGTTAGGATTAGCTACAGGCGGAGACGTGAATTACAAACTTGTTACTTCTGAGAAAGAAGTAGAGTTACTGAAAAAACTTGGTGAATTCCCAGCTGTAGTTGCGGATGCAGCGCAAAAGCGTCTGCCACACCGCATTACAAGCTATGCATTTGAATTAGCAGCAGCATTACACAGCTTCTACAATGCAGAAAAAGTATTAAACCAAGATAACTTAGAATTAAGTAAAGCTCGTTACGAATTAATGAAAGCAGTACGCACGACACTTCAAAATGCATTAGCAATCGTAGGAGTATCTGCACCAGAAAAAATGTAATTAAGAAGAGCGGAAGCGGCTCGTTTAGAATAGGAGGTGGATGGAGCTCCTGACAGAGAGGCGTACTTTGCCTCGGAGGAAGGCGCGAAGCCACCGAGTATTCTAGCCGCTGGAGCTGGACATAAAGAAGAGCGGAAGCGGCTGTTTAGTCCCAAAGGCTAAGGTTCTTAGACGGAAGGGATTAGGAGGCAGAGCTCGCTTTAAATAAAAGGCAATCACACGATGTTGTGATTGCCTTTTTGTATGGAGATAATAAAAAAATTATCAAACAAAAGGAGAATTTGCGTCTTCTTATATAAATGACAGGGGGGTTAAGATGGAAGAAAAGGTAGAAGAATTAATTGATATATATAAGCAAATATATTCCCTATGCTATAAATTAGCGAAAACGAAAGACAAGGGGAAGGGATAAAAGAGTTGAAGGAGATCTGTGAATCGAAAAAAGGTGTTTTTACAGTTACATTAAAAGCAAATGAAAAGTATGTGTTTAATATAAGTGGTGTAATGGTGAAAGATGGATTTGTAAAAGTAAATTGGAAAGAGAAATAAAAGAGGCCCTGTAAAGGACCTCTTTTCTATTGAATAGTATAAGTAACAGAAAAGCTAACAGGACTATAGTAAACGTAAGGTGCATGAAATTGAACGTACATGTTTCCATCTGTTTTTGCAGTGAAAATTCGGCCGTAACCATCAGAATAACGCCCAATAAGGTTATGATTTGAGTCATAAACACTGTAACTAGGAGTTTTGCTGTTAGGTTGAATTGTTAGCTCTTGTCCCTTTTGAAGGAAAATAGGTTCTTTTTCAGAACTAGCTCCAGTTTGCAAAGAATAAAATTTTGTAAAGCTTTGTTCTTGAGCGGCAGCAGCGACTTTTGTTTCAGGAATAAACGCGGTAGCGCCAGTAATTCCTGTTAAAGTTAATGCGCCGGCTAAAATCATATTTTTCATAGTAGAAAAGCCTCCTTATTAGTTGTAATCATTTTTGTTACAGTTAATATTGTATACGATAATGAATAGGAAAAAATATGCTTTTATGCATATATATTTTTTCTCAATAAAAGACCACTAATTAAATCAGTGGTCTTTTAAATGATTAAGCAGCTTTCTGTTCAGTTTGAGCAACAGGTTTTTGAAGGGTGTTATAAACACCAGTTCCGATAACTTCTAATGCCATTTTCATACGTTCTGGTGAAATGTTCTCAAATACATTATCTTGAGGCGTGTGATATACCTTTTCGATATGATAGATTAATGGATTCCAACTATCGACACCCATCCAAATAAATAGTGCAGAAGGAATACCCACTTCAGCAAATGGTACGTGATCACTAGAGCCGAATTTTCCTTGAAGAACGAGATCATTATTTAATTGTTTACCTGCTTGTAAGGCAGCATCTGTTACAAGGTTCGTTGATCCATCAGGAGTCATTGCATATAAATTCTTTGCTTTATCATAATTTGTTGCAACCATGTCTGCGTTAAAGACACCTAAAATTCGATCGCGTTCTTTTTGGGACAGACTATTAACATAATAATCAGAGCCAAGTAAGCCAGTTTCTTCAGAACCAAAAGCAATAAAACGAATTTCTTTATCAGTTTCTACATTTTGAAAAGCACGAGCTAATTCTAATACTAATCCTGTACCAGAAGCATTGTCATTTGCCCCAGGTGCTCCAACGACACTATCATAGTGTGAACTTACAACAACAGCTTTTTCATTACCTGTACTATTTTTTGGTTTCTTTTTAGCGATGACATTTAGGGATGTTAAATTAGATTCATGTCTCGCTTTTAGGGAAAGCATTGTTGTCTCTTTTTTAGCAATTTCTTCTTTAAACGCATTTCCTTGAGCATAAGCAAGACCAAAGACAGGGATAGACTGCTTTTTAGTTAAGCGAGGGTTGAAGGTTTGTCAGTAGTTGCCACGACCTCCAATTAAGCTGTATAAAAGCACACCTTTTGCTCCTTTACTAACAGCATTTTCAACTTGTTTATTATAATCTGCTACTGTTGCACCTCTTTCGAATAAAACAATTTTTCCGTTTACCTCATTTGGAATATCGTCCAACTTTGTACCACCTTGAACAAAGATTAGCGGAGCTGTAACAGCTTCTGTAGAAATTAGTGCATTTGGAGCAGCGCCAGCTTGCCAATTACGCTTTGTGGATAATGGTGATTCAATAAATCCAACGTATTGATCTGGCACTTGAAATGGTTGATATTCTACTTCATAGCCCATTGATTTAAGCTGCATACCAACGTAGCGAGAAGCCCATTCTTCTGATTTTGTCCCACCAGGGCGAGGACCAATTGTTTCGGATAAGAAACGGATATGTTCGATGGCGCGGCTTGCATCAACTTGTTTTGTGATAGGTGAAGTCTGTGTGATTTCTGACGTGGAATCAGCTTTGGCTTGTCCGATTGGAGCTAAGCTAACGGCGAGTGATACAGCAAGCAAGGAGCTTACTATTTTTTGTTTCAGTGATTTTCTCATTTTTTCCTCTCCCATTCTTCTATTCTCTCTGACTGACAAAAGAAGACGGATAACGACTATATTTTACTTTTGTATGTCTGAATTTTCAATAAATATATGTTGAGAAATAAAAAATGCTATATGCACATTTGCATATTTTTAGCGGATATATGTATGCTATCATTTTAAATGAAGGATCGCTTTCAGTTCTGAAGGCTCCTACATTGCATGAATCTAGTGTACCCAAACTTTAGATTATGTAGGGAAAAGGGATCCGTTATAGGGTTTCTTTTCTTTTGTTTTGTTTCAATCATGTGATGGTAACTATGTTTCCGCATTTCATAATTGTCATCAGTGATATATGTAAGGCATCCATATGAAAATACGAGGCTGTTCAAGAGTTTTCCGTACTTTTGGACAGCCTCACCCCGTTAAAAAGACGATACTTTGTGTATCGTCTTTTTTGCACAAAAAAACAGCCAATCAACTAATAAATTGATTGGCTGTAAAACATATTATTTATAATGTTTTTTACGTTTTGTGGCTAAAATACTTAACAATCCAGCTAGTAGAAGAACGATACCTGCTGCTTGTGTATGATCTTCTTTATGACCTGTATTTGGAAGTTTTTTATCTATATTTCGATCATCTTGCTGTTTGTTTGTCTGTGTTTCAGGATTTCCTTTTTCTAGTTCCTCGGAAGTTTCTTTTCCGTGAGTCTCAGGATTTCCTTTTTCTAGTTCTTCGGAAGTTTCTTTTCCATGAGTCTCAGGATTTCCTTTTTCTAGCTCTTCGGAAGTTTCTTTTCCTGGTTTCTCCTCTTTATTTGGAGGAGTAATTGGTTTATCATCTCCACCTGGTGAAGATTCGATCTTCTTATTTGAAACTGTAATTTGTAGTGGTGTAGCTTGAGCTTTTTCAATTGTAAAGCTTATCGGTGAAGCATCTAATTGATAGCCTTCAGGAGCCGTTGTTTCCACTAATTGATAATTACCAGGTTTTAAATCATTTACGATTAATTTACCGTGTTGGTCTGTTTTTAGGCCTTCTCGGATTATTTTTCCATCGTGGTCTAAGATATTGAAAATGGCACCTTCAAGTGTTCCACGGTGATCAATATCAACTTTAGTTAACTCAATTGAACCTGTTGTTAAGTTATTTAAAGCTTTAACAGAGGTAACCCCAGATTGTCCCTTCGTAATTGTGAAAGGAATTGGCTTAGCACTTAAATCATAGCCAGTAGGAGCTTTTACTTCAATAAATTGATAGTCTCCTGGACGTAAATCAGAAACGCTAATTTTCCCATCTTTATCAGTAGTTAAATTAGTACGAACATCATTGCCGCTTTGATCAACGACTTTAAAGATAGCACCTTCAAGAGTAGAGCTGTCAATGTCGTCAAGCTTAATTAATTCGACCGAACCTTTAGTTAAGCTATTAGTAGCAGTAACAGAAGCTTTAGCCGTTTGACTCTTTTCAACAGTAAACTTGATAGGGTTTTGATTTAAGTCGTAATGAGTAGGAGCCTTTGTTTCAACGAATTGATAGTCTCCTGGACGTAAATCAGAAACGCTAATTTTCCCATCTTTATTAGTAGTTAAATCAGTACGAACATCGTTGCCGTTTTGATCAACGACTTTAAAGATAGCACCTTCAAGAGTAGAGTTGTCAACGTCGTCGACTTTAGTTAATTCAACAGCGCCCTTCGTTAAGCTATTCGTAGCGGTAACAGAAGCTTTAGCTGTTTGACTCTTTTCAACAGTAAACTTGATAGGATTTTGATTTAAGTCGTAATGCAGAGGAGCCTTTGTTTCAACGAACTGATAGTCTCCCGGACGTAAATCAGAAACAGAGATTTTTCCATTTTTATCAGTAGTTAAATCAGAACGGACGTCTTTTCCGTTCATATCAACGATTTTAAATACTGCACCTTTAAGGACAGAACCGTCAACGTCATCCACTTTGGAAAGTTCCACAGCGCCTTTTGTTAAGCTGTTTTTAGCAGTAACGGAAGCGATTTTTTCTTGTCCTTTTTTAACTGTGAATTTAATAGGTGTTTCGTTTAAGTCATAGTGATTAGGAGCTTTTGTTTCGATAAACTCATAGTCTCCTGGTGGTAATTCATCCACAACTAAACGGCCGTTTTTATCAGTAGTTAAATCAGTACGGACGTCGTGTCCATCCTTATTAACAATTTTAAATACCGCACCTTCAAGTGTTGTGTTTTCTTCAACATCGTCAACTTTAATTAACTCCACACTACCTTTCGTTAAGCTGTTCGTAGCTGTAACGAAGACATGTTTTGTTTGACTTCTTTCAATTATGAACTTAATCGGTTCTTCATTTAAGTCATAATGTTTCGGAGCTTTCGTTTCAATAAATTGATAGTCTCCAGGTTGTAAGTCTTTAGCGATGATTTTTCCGTCTTTATTGGTAACTAAATTCGTACGAATGTCGTTACCGTTCATATCAGTAATTTTAAATACAGCACCTTCAAGTACTTCTTTCTTATCTACAGAGTCAACTTTTGTTAATTCCGCGCCACCTTTTGTTAGGCCGTTTTTAGCAGTAACAGAAACGTGAGTTGGTTGACTTTTCTCGATAGTGAAAGGGATCGGTGTTTTATTTAAATCATAATGTTTCGGAGCTTTCGTTTCAACGAATTGATAATCTCCTGGGCGTAAATTAGAAACAGAAATTTTTCCTTCTTGGTCAGTAGTTAAATCGGTGCGAACAATTTTACCATTCGCATCAACGATGTTAAATACAGCACCAGAAAGTTTTGTATCTGGGTTTACATCATCTACTTTAATTAACTCTACAGCACCTTCAGTTAAGCTGTTAGTAGCAGTAACTTGCAGCTGTTCTTTTTGGCTTTTCTTAACTGCAAATTTAATTGGTGTATCATTTAATTTATAGTGTTCAGGGGCTGTCGTTTCAATAAACTGGTAGTCTCCCGGACGTAAATCAGGAACAGCAACTTTACCATATGCATCTGTCGTAAGATCAGTGCGAACATCATTACCGTTCATATCAACAATTTTAAATACAGCACCTTTAAGGACAGTACCATCAATATCATCTACTTTAGAAAGCTCGACTGCACCTTTCGTTAAACTGTTTTTAGCGGTAACAGAAATAGGTTCAGCTTGTCCTTTTTCGATTGTGAATGGAATTGGTTCTTTATTTAAATCGTAGTGTTTCGGCGCTGTTGTCTCGATGAATTGATAATCACCAGGACGCAGGTCAGAAACGCTAATTTTACCTTGTTGATTCGTGATAAGATCTTTGCGAATCACATCGTCATTCATATTAACAATTTTAAATACTGCGCCCTCAAGAGTAGTGCCATCGACGTCATCCACTTTAGAAAGTTCCACGCCGCCTTTTGTTAAGCTATTTTTCATAGTAACAGTAGCGATACTTACTTGGCTTTTCTCAATTGTAAATACGATAGGTTTTTTATCTAAATCGTAATGTTTAGGAGCTGTTGTTTCAACAAATTGATACGTACCAGGACGTAGGTTCTCAACAACGATTTTCCCTTCACCGTTTGTTTTTAAATCTGTTTTAAGTACTTTTCCATTTTGATCTAGTAAATTAAATACAGCATCGGCAAGTTTTGTTTGATCGTTTAAATCATCAACTTTAAGTAGTTCGATACTACCTTGTTGTAAGCTATTTTTAGCAGTTAAAGAAATAGCTTTCTTCTGTCCTTTTTCAATAGTGAAATCAATAGGTGTTTCATCTAAAACGTAATGCTTCGGGGCCTTCGTTTCAATGAATTGGTAATCACCAGGACGTAGGTCGTTAATTTCGATTTTACTTTGTTTATTTGTAACAAGGTCTTTACGAATTACATCACCGTTCATATTAACAATTTTGAATACCGCACCTTCAAGGGTAGTACCGTCAACATCATCTACTTTAGAAAGTTCCACAGCACCTTTTGTTAAAGCATTTGTAGCCGTAACAAGAAGTGTTTCTGTTTGGCTTTTCTTAATTGTAAATACGATAGGTTTTTTATTTAAATCGTAATGTTCAGGAGCTGTTGTCTCAACGAATTGATACGTACCAGGACGTAGATTTTCAACAACAATTTTTCCTTCATCATTTGTTTTTAAGCCTTCTTCAACTAGTTCTCCGTCTGCATCTAATAAATTAAATACAGCGTTAGCAAGTTTTGTATCGATATCAATATCGTCAATTTTAGTTAATTCAACGCTACCTTTTGTTAAAGTGTTCTTACCTGTAACAGTAATCTTTTTCGTTTGACTTCTTTCAATTGTAAATGGAATCGGTGTTCCGTCTAACACATAATGTTCAGGAGCCTGAGTTTCAATAAATTGATAGTCTCCCGGACGTAAATCAGAAACAGAAATTTCGCCGTTGTCGTCTGTAACAAGGTTTGTATGAACTTCCTTACCGTCCATGTCAACGATTTTAAAGATTGCACCTTTCAGCATCGTACGATCGATGTCATCAATTTTTGTTAAAGTGACAGCACCTTTCGTTAAGCTGTTTTTAGCAGTAACGGTAATATTTTCATTTTGACTTTTTCCGATAGTGAACGGAATAGGGTCTTTGCTTAAGTCATAGTCTTTTGGAGCTTTTACTTCAATAAATTGATAATCTCCCGGACGTAAATCAGAAGCGGTAACTATACCGTTCTCATCAGTCGTTAAGCCTTTGCGAATTACCTTTTTAGTGTCATGAGCGTCAACGATTATAAATTCCGCACCTTCAAGTGTAGTGCCATCAACGTCATCTACTTTTGTTAAAGTGACGCCACCTGTAAGTAAACTATTTTTCACAGTGACAGGTACAGGTAAATCTGCCTCGTTACCTTTTTTAATCGTGAACTTAATAGGTGTTTGATCTAATTTATAATGTTCAGGGGCTGCGGTTTCAATAAATTGATAATCCCCTGGTGCTAAATCAGGAATAACTAATATTCCGTGTTCATCTGTTGTTAAATCTTTCATAATTTCCTTGCCAGTTGCGTCTTGTAATGTGAATACCGCACCAGCAAGAGTTATATTGCTTTCCACATCATCTTCTTTAATTAGTTTGACTTTACCTTTCGTCAAGCTATTTTTAAATGTAAGTGGAAGGAGTTCTTTTTGACTCTTTTCAATTGTAAATTCAATAGGCTCTATATTTACATCGTAGTAAATAGGAGCTTTTGTTTCGACAATTTTGTATTTGCCAGGACGTAAATCTTTTACTACTAATTTTCCCTCTTTATCAGTAGTAAGGTTTGTATGAACGTCTTCATCTTTGTCGTTAACGATTTTAAATACGGCATCTTCAAGTTTTTCTTTATCGTTTAAAGAATCTACTTTCGTTAATTCGATACCGCCTTTAGTTAAGCTGTTTGTAGCTGTAATAGATTTTGTAGCAGTTTGACTTTTCTCGATAGTGAAATCAATCGGTTTCTTGTTTAAATCATAGTGTTCAGGAGCTTTTGTTTCGATGAACTGATATTTACTAGGATGTAGTCCAGAAACAGCTATTTTCCCTTCTTTGTTAGTAATAAGGTTCATATGAACATCTTTTCCGTTTTCGTCAACGATCTTGAAGACTGCTCCTTCAAGAGCAGTTCCATCCACATCATCCACTTTTAATAGTTCAACATTACCCGGTACTAAACGATTTTCTGCTGTAACAGTGATGATTTCTTTTTGGCCCTTCTCAATTGTGAAGTTGATAGGTTCTGTGCTTAGTTTATAATGCTCAGGAGCCTGTGTTTCAACAAATTGATATTTGCCAGGACGTAAATCAGAAACCTTAATTTTCCCTTCAGCATCTGTAGTTAAGTCAGTACGAACATCTTTTCCGTGTTCGTCAATAACCTTGAAGACTGCACCTTCTAGAGATTCTTTCTTATCAACGTTATCAACTTTTACTAATTCAGCGTCACCTTTCGTTAAACTGTTCTTTGCAGTAACAGAAACGAAGGAGGTTTGACTTTTTTCAATAGTGAAATCAATCGATTCTTTATTTAATTCATAGTACTTAGGAGCTTCTGTTTCGATAAATTTATATTTACCAGGCTCTAAGTTTTTAACGATTAACTTTCCATCTGATCCTGTTTTTAAGTTTTGTTGAATTGTATCGCCTTTTTCATTGACAATTTTAAATACCGCACCTTCAAGAGTTACATTTTCTTCAACGTCGTCAACTTTCGTTAAAGTGACGCCACCTTTAATTAGGTTATTTTCTGCTTTGACAGAGACCGCCTTTGTTTGTCCTTTTTCAATTTCAAACTTAATAGGTGTCGGGTCTGTAACGTAATGAAGAGGAGCTTGTGTCTCAACAAATTGATATTTGCCAGGACGTAAGTCTTTTACTTCAATATATCCATCTTTATTTGTTGTTAATTGTTCATAGCCAGGGATTACTTTACCTTTTTCGTCTTGTAAGCTAAAAATGGCACCTTCAAGAAGTTTCTTATTCTCATCAAATTTCGTTAAGATGACTGAACCCTTCTTCAGACTATTTTTAGCAGTTACATTAATTACTGTTGTTTGATCTTCTGAGATAGTAAACCAGATTGGTTGGCTATTTAGATCATAATGAACTGGAGCTTCGATTTCTTTTAATTGATAAGTTCCAGGTTTCAATGGATCTACAGTAATTTGTCCATTTTCATTAGTTGTTAATTTTTCGTAGCCAGGAATTACTTTGTTATTTCTATCTAGTAAGGCGAAAACTGCACCTTTAAGTGTTTCGTTATTGTTCAGGTCATCAACCTTTGTAAGCACAGCTTTACCAACGAATTTCTTATTGCTAAGTTTGTATGTTGTCGTTTCTTGTGAACCAAGTTCAACAAGTCTGCCTTGCTTTAAATCCCAGCTAATTACATAGCCTGCTGGGGCCTTCGTTTCTTTTAATAAATATTTATCGCGTTTTAAGTTATTAAACTTAGCGATACCGTCTTTGTCTGTTGTTATTTTACGGATAATGGTTTTCCCTGTACGATCGTATAAAGTAAATTCTGCTCCGGCCAATGGTGCGTTCTTATTGTCGTTATCTACCTTTATAATTTCAAGGTTTCCGCGGCCCTTAGTAGCAGATCCTCCGCCCGAACCGGAAGACATTCGAACTTCAATCGTTTCAGTAGTTTCAGTATTTTTTACTGTTAAACTATTACCTGCGATTTTTGCTTTATTACTCACTTTTTCTTTATCGTCCGCATTAATAAATGAGCGGTATTCTAAAATATAAGCTCGATCAATTTTTTTCAAGAAAGCAATTTCGAAATGCTGCTTTCCAGTATTATTGTCTGTTGTGATCGTTAACTTATAATCTGTTCCTTGTTTTAATTCATTTGCTGTATCTTTTGTTAAATTTCCATATGGATCAACAGTTGTAGGATATAAGTGGAATGAATCTTCCACAAGTACTTGATTGTCTGTTGGATCGTCTGTTACAACTGCGTCTGCAATGGTTGATTGGCTTTCGTTAATTGCAATACTCCAATTAATATAGTTGTCGTCTTGCACAGCTTTTTTTGTAACGAAGCTGCCACCTTTATTTACTTGAGCATCACCTTTAAGATTGTTAACAATTTTAGAGCCATCTTTTAACTCCGCCTCGTTGTTGTAGGTACCTTGGATAAGCTCACCATCAAGGCTTGTTTTAAAGATAATATAATAAGGTGAATTAATTGATTGTTTGAAATGAACCTTTAGGGTGTTTTTATTTTTATCTGTAGGTTCTTCAAGTTCATATTTCTCAGTTGGTACAGCATTACCAGGTCTTGCATTATCAGGACTTCCATTTAAAATCATATCGCGCACTTCAATGGATCCTGGTACTAACTTTTGTTTATCTTTTATTACGTCTATAACATAAGGATCTTTAATCTCAACATTATTATAATTAAAGCCTATTATCCAAGTAATTTCTTTTGTTTGGGCGTTATAAGACCCGTATTTATATCCATTCGCCTTTGTGAAAGTATCAGGATCAAAATTTGCTTCATCTTTATTTGATTGTGGTTTGGAATCTGCATCTATCCAAGATATGTTACCTGTATTTTTAAAGGAAGTTTTACCACTTTCCAATTTTGTATAATCAAAGTCTGTCGTATATTTTACGACTAATGTCTTTGTCATATTAGACTGATATGTGCCTATAAGGGTAATTTTGAAACCTTTATCCGTCACATCTAAAACATAGTCAGTCTCAGCTTGAAGAGTATAATCTCCGTCTTTAATTTCTAGTTGCTTATCTTTTAATTGCAATCCACCATGATCAAAGGTATCCGTAATGGTCGCGTTGTTTAATGGATAGTTGTTATTATTTACTATAATTGTCCAAGTTGTTGTTTTGTCTTTGTAGTTTGTGTCAGCTTTATTATTAGATTTAATAATGTTTTGCTGCTTGAAGCTAGCCTCATTTTCTTTACTTGAACCATTATCTGCGGTAACTGTATTTTTGACTTTTCCATCTTTTATGACTTTATCAGTTGGCTTTGTTTTATAAGTGATTACATAAGCACTGTTAATATCTTCATTAAATTGTAAATCGAACCCATTGTTCTTTTTGTTTACAGTGTAATTATTAGCAGTATCACCAGTCACAAGTTTTCCTTTATCATCATAAGCAGCATTTTTTACGACAATAGAATTTTCATCAAGTTCATGTGTATTGTCAAAAATATCTTTTAAAAGCGCATCTGTTTTTTTGATATCTCTTTGATCGCCATTGTAAGTAATTGTCCATTCGATTGTTTGTGTCTTGGGATCATATTTACTTGTTTTATCTAAATGTGTACCACGAGATACAGTTACAGTGGCATTTGCTTTTTGTTGGGACTGATTATCGCTTGTTATCGTGACATCATTTCTGAAATTCGTTGCATTTTCATCGGTTATTTTTGTTGCATATTCAATTTGATACGCTTGATTGATTTTATCCTTAAAAGCAATCTCTAATTTTGAACCATCGGATGAAACGATTTTGTACTCACTTGGGTCAGCTTCCGCACCACGTTTTACGTTCCCGTTAATATCCACATCTAAATGATAAACTTTAATAGAGTCTTTATTTAGGCTTGTACCTTGTGGAATATTATCTTTGAAAACAGCGTTTGTAAGGGTATCCTTCGTTTTATTCATTTCTACTGTCCAATTAATTTCATTTGTATTAATTGGTCTATCAGGCAATCCTTTTTTGTTCGTAGCTGTTTCTATATTTGGTTTGAAATCAATTGTAATAGAAACATCTTTATCCTTAATTGGGAAAGGAATTTCCTGTGTTGTTGTCCCTTTGATTTCGTCTTTATTGAACTCTGTTTTTAATTTAAGATTACCAACAACATCTGGATGGGTTTCAACATATTCGTTAAATGTCATGGTGACTTTCCCATCTTTTGTAACGATAAATTCCCCAATCACATTATTTTTATCATCATATAAGGGGCTTTTAATTGTATTGTAAATCTTAAAATGTTTCGGAAGATCAAAAATATAGTAATCTCCACTTTTTACATTCATTGATTTTAACAGCTCCCATTCAAACTCAATGTTGGCAGGGGAATCTGTGCTCGGACGATTATCATCGTTATTAAATGGTTTCCCATCCTTGTCCGTCAATTTTACACTTGTTAAAATTTTCTCCGTTATTTGTTTTGGAGATGGATCCGGATTCTCAGTAGGGTTGTTAACTGACTCTTGTTCCGGATTCTCAGCAGGCTTGTTAGCTGTATTTTGTTCCGGATTCTCAGCAGTTTTGTTAGTTGGGTCTTGTTCTAGATTCTTAGCAGGTTTGTTAGCTGTGTTTTGTTCTGGATTTCCAGCAGGTTTGCTAGCTGTGTTTTGTTCTGGATTCTCAGCAGATTTGTTAGCTGCATTTTGTTCCGGATTCTCAGTAGCAGGCGTAGCTGGATCTTGTTCTTGCTTCCCGGTAGCAGGTTTAGCTACATCTTTTTCAGCTTCTTTAACCGGTTGTTCTTTATCTTTAGTATCTTCCAATTGAACAGGAACGGATATAGAATGAATCATCGTACCTAAAGGAAAAGCAATTTGAACTGATTTTGTATCGGATTTTAAAGTTGGATTAAATACAGTTTCAAGTTTAATTTTACCTTTAGCATCTTTTGAAGTTTCTACTTGATCATTAAATATTAGTTTCAGTTTGTTATCTTTAGCTGTCACAAAATATTGACCAATATGTTTTTGATCAACCACCAAATCTCCTTGCGTATCTTTAGATACTTTTAATGCAAGTGGTATTTGAAGCACTGCTGTATCGTTTGCATGTAAAACTTGAGAATCTTTTATTGACCAAGCATATTCTAACTGAATGGTGGATCCTATCTTTATTAAGTTTTTAGGATTTAGTGCTTCGTCAATAATATGACCAGTTGCATCTTTCATTTCAACAGTGTCAAATAAAGAAGTTTCCTTTAACGTTTCAGCTTTTGCTTGATTGTATGGGAAACTAATAAACTGTGAAAATAGTACAAATACAATTAAACATATATTTAAAAGTTTTTTCATTTTTCCTCCCTTGAACATTCATTTGTCCATTGGGGACTTATTCCATATGAACAAATGGAATATAAAAAAGTTATTTGTTATAAGCTATTTGTTTTTACTATCCCTCCGTTTCTATACACGTTCTCTGATAAAAACAAATTATGTTCAAAGTAATATTATGTATAACGTAAAACAAAATGCATATTCAAACAGTTATATGGAATGAAATATGCATAATTCGACAAAAAATGTCGAAAAAACACTGATAAAAGGAACGATATCAGCCCTTTATATGTGAGATGATTTTCATGTAAAGTTGGTAAAAAAGAATGGTTATAAAGGTAAGTTTTACGATACATGCTAACCAAAGTAATGTATCCCATTGTGAAGGCCAGTTTTTCGCCTTAAAGTTATGTGGAAATAAAAATCTAGATAGGGTTGATTTTGGTCAGGATGAAGACAATATGTACTTTGAACATAGTCATCTGTTTTGTCAAAAGAGAGTTGTACGCTTAGTGGACCGAAGTTTAGGTATTATTGTTCCTTACATATTAGACGAATATAAGGTGTTTAGAATATTCGACTAAATCATTTCTCCGGTCATTTTTGAAGTTATTTTACATAATAAAAAAGAAGGTATTTCAAACTATAGTGATATCATCTTTTGTTAAAGATAATGATGAATAACCTCCGCTAAAGATTATATACTTAAATGATAAAGAGTTCAATAACATTTCATATATTTTCCAAAAGTGAAAAAAACGACCGTTTTAGTAGAAGAAATCTACAAATCGATCGTTTTTTATTTTAGATTTCTGTTAGAATAATCGGTTCACCGCGTGTTACAACAACTGTATGTTCACATTGTGCAACAAGGCTTTTATCTGGTGTAACGAATGTCCAACCATCATCACCACGCTCAATAATATGATCAGCTTTCATAGAAATAAATGGTTCTACAGCGATAACAAGGCCGTCTTTTAGAAGCGCATTATCCATTGGATCATAGTAGCTTAAAATGTGGTTTGGAGCTTCGTGTAAGCTAAGACCAATACCGTGACCAGTTAAGTTTTGAATAACGTTATATCCACTTTTATGTGCAAAATTAGAAACAGCACGACCAATTTGATTTTGTTTTGAGCCAGCTTTTACTTTTTTCATTGCTTCCCAAAATGAGTCTACTGCTGCTTGGCAAAGTTTTTCTTTTTCTTCATCGTCGCCAAGAACAAATGAGATACCTGTATCTGCATAATATCCGTCAAGTGCGGCCGATACGTCTACGTTTACTAAATCGCCTTCTTTTAATACGCGATCGCTTGGAATGCCGTGAGCAACTTCTTCGTTTACACTAATGCAAGTTACACCTGGGAATTTATATTCTTTTTCAGGCGCTGAAATAGCACCGTGCTCATCTAATACTTTTTTACCAATTAAATCAAGCTCTTTCGTTGTCATACCTGGCTTCGCTTGCTTTTTCATTTCTTCGCGTGCAAGTGCAACGATGCGGCCGATTTTTCGTAAACCTTCTAAATCTTGTTCATTACGAATAATCATGAAAACCACTGTCCTTCCTCGAATATATGTCTTATCCGATTGTATCATGTTTATTTTTGTACTGCTACTCGCGTGCGGTATGCGGGTTGATTTCTCTCATAAAGAATACATGACAATTGTCATATTGATGTCATGACGCATCATACTGTTTCCTAACTTTTCCAGAACATACAATGTAAATATAAGAAACGGCGGGGGTGGAGAGATGGAAAAGATTATTGAAGTAAATGGTGTTTCTAAAACATTTAAACATAAAAAAGCAGTAAATAACGTTTCATTTCATGTAAATAAAGGGCAAATAGTAGCATTACTCGGTCCAAATGGTGCGGGGAAAACAACGACAATTTCAATGATGCTCGGATTAAAAGATCCGACAGAGGGGAATGTCTCTATATTTGGAAAGAGTCCGAAGCATAGAGATGTTCGTAATGGCCTTGGTGCGATGCTACAAGAAGTAAGTGTAATTGATAGTATCACGGTAGAAGAGGCAATTGAGTTATTCCGTAGTTATTATACGAATCCTGTAGAGAAAGAAATATTACTGCAGTTGTCAAACTTAGAACCAGAAAGAAAGCAAAGATGTGAGAAATTATCGGGCGGTCAAAAAAGAAGGTTAAATTTTGCGCTGGCACTTGCAGGGAATCCAGAGTTGTTATTTTTAGATGAACCAACTGTAGGGATGGACATAACATCTCGAAAAACGTTTTGGGAAACGATTAGAAAATTAGCAAGTGAAGGGAAAACGATTATTTTAACAACACATTATTTAGAAGAAGCGGATGCGCTAGCAGATCGAATTTTATTATTTGCGAACGGAAAGATTATCGCAGATGGCACACCAGATGAGATGAAAGCGACGATTTCTCGAAAAACAATCTCGTTTTATTCGAAAGAGAAAATTCCTAAGAGTTTACTAAAGGAATTACCGCATGTAACAGAAGTACAGTCAAATGAAGGGCGCTTCACTTTAACGACGGAAGATACAGATGCCACTTTACAAGCAATTTATCAGAGGAATCTACCTGTAACAGACGTTTCAGTTGAACGTGGAAGCCTCGATGAAGCATTTGAACAGTTTGTTGCAAATCAGAAGGAGGGAATCGCATGAGAGCATTATGGATGCAATGTAAAATAGAGGTTTTACGTACGTTCCGCAATAAATTATTCATCTTTTTCTCATTATTAATGCCAGTTATGTTTTATTACATCTTTACAAATGTTGTTCAAGTCCCGCAAAACGGAGATGCATGGAAAGCACATTATTTAATTTCAATGGCGACTTTCAGTATTGTAGGGACTGCCCTTTTTAGTTTCGGTGTGAGACTTTCTCAGGAAAAAGGGCAAGGATGGACACATTTGTTAAAAATTACACCGCTTCCAGAGGGGGCATATTTAGCAGCTAAAATTATTGCTCAAACAGTAGTGAATGCTTTTTCAATCTTAGTTATTTTTATGGCAGGAATATTAATTAATAATGTTGAGTTAACGATAGGCCAATGGATTGGTGCCGGATTATGGCTATTACTAGGCGTGACACCATTTTTAGCCCTTGGAACAGTAATAGGTTCAATTAAGAAGGCGGATGCAGCAGCTGGTTTAGCCAATATTTTAAATATGAGTCTAGCTGTAATCGGTGGATTATGGATGCCAATTGAAGTGTTCCCGAAAATATTAAGATCTATCGGTGAATGGACACCAACATACCACTTTGGAAGCGGTGCATGGGACATTGTAGCTGGAAAATCGATTGGGTGGGAAAATATCGCGGTACTAGGAGGTTATTTCCTTATATTTGTTGTAGTATCAATATATATAAGAAAAAGACAGGAAGCGGTATAAATGATAGAGAAGAAGAGGTTTGAAGTTTTTCCGAAACAGATGGGTTTCTTCCCGTATATGTGGTTAGTGTATCTGTTATTTCCGATTTACCATCTAACGCAGGTATCAGGGTGGAAACTTGGGATAGGGAGCGGTATGTTGGTGCTTTTTATTATCACATACCGTCAACTTTATTTTGTTAATAAGACGTTCATTTTATGGGCATGTATCCAAATGGTACTCATCTTTTTATTTGCCTTATTTTATAATGCTTTTATGATATTTTTTGGTTTTTTCACGGCAAGTGCGATGGGCTTTGCGCCAAGTAAGAAAGTATTTCGAGTGTTGTTAGGACTGTTGATTACAATGCTTGGGGCCTTTATATTCGTATATTTTAAGCATTTAACAACTACAAATTTAGTGAATATAGTTCCAATGTTTATTTTAATGCTTCTTACGCCATTTGGAATGCGTAATTTTAATCAAAAAAAGATGTTGAAAAATCAATTAAACGAAGCAAATGAACAAATTAAAGACTTAGTAAAACGTGAAGAGCGCCAGCGAATTGCAAGAGATCTTCATGACACGTTAGGACACACATTATCTCTTATTACTTTGAAAAGTCAGCTCGTGGAGAAGTTAATTGTGAAAAATCCAGATCGTGCAAGTATGGAAGCGAAGGAAATTACACAAACATCTCGCACCGCTTTAAAACAGCTGAGAGAATTAATTTCTGATATGCGTATGATTACAGTGGAAGAAGAACTTGAGCAAATAAAAGCGATTTTGCAAGCTGCCAATATTGAATTAGAAGTAAAGCAGGAGGCTAATTCTAGCTCGTTATCACCAATTGAACAAAATATTTTAGGTATGTGTTTACGTGAAGCTGTTACGAATGTCGTGAAGCATAGTAAGGCAAAGGCATGTACAGTTTCTATATTAGAATCACAAGGTGAGTTGATTTTGAAAGTAGAAGATAATGGCGTCGGTTTGGAAAATCAAAGTCATGATGGAAACGGTATTCGAGGTATGAAGGAGCGGATTTCTCTTATTGATGGAGTAGTTGAACTGGATACGATCAATCCAGGGACACTGTTAACGGTGAAAGTTCCAATTGTAATTAGAACAGGAAAAGATGAGGTGAGGGCATGATTCGAATTATTATTGCAGAAGATCAACGAATGCTTCGTGGTGCATTAGGAGCCCTGCTTGATCTAGAAGATGATATTGAAGTAGTTGGACAAGCGGCGAACGGTGAAGAGGCCTTAAAGTTAATTGAATCGTTAGAGCCAGATATAAGTATTATGGATATTGAAATGCCAATTCAAAGTGGATTAGATGTTGCAGAAACTTTAAAGAAAGAAAAATCATCTTGTAAAGTAATGATTTTAACAACATTTGCGCGTCCTGGGTATTTTGAAAGGGCAATGAAAGCTGGTGTGCACGGATATTTGTTAAAAGATAGCCCAAGTGAGGATTTAGCTTCGGCGATTCGTAACGTAATGAAAGGGAAACGAGAGATTTCTCAAGAGTTAATGTTTGGCTTATGGCAAGAGCAGAATCCGTTATCGGATCGTGAAAAAGAAGTGCTGTTACTTGCGAAAGAGGGAAAGACAGCAAATGAAATTGCGAAGGCACTTTATCTTTCACCTGGTACAGTGCGTAATTATATTTCTGAAGTATTAACCAAGCTCGATGCGAAAAATAGGATTGAGGCAATTACAATTGCGGAAGAAAAGGGATGGATATGAAAAAGAAGTTTACCTATAATCGGTAAACTTCTTTTTTGCTTATTTTCCTTGTTGTACTTCTACTACTTTACTAATTTTTGCTAGTGCTTTATATCCATGTGCTTGGAAAGCCTTTTCGAATTCTGTCGATGTTGTATTGCCATATAAATCTTTTGCAGCCTGTACGATGTGGGATTGAAGTGATTCAAAATCTTCTGCTGAAGTTGCGTAATTTTGCAATGCACGCATAACAACTTTACTTACTTTTTCATTTCCTTGTCTTTGAACAGATATACCGTTATACGTTTTACCTTCAGCTAATTGATATAATACATGGCTGATAATTCCAGAATTCACGTGAGATTCTTGATCATTTCCATCATTATAGAAATCTTTTAAGTTTGTGTATAGTTTGTTGCCGCCGTCACCAATTTCCCCTGGGATGTCACGAATTGTTAGACCACCTAACGTATCACCCATAATCCAATTTCCTTTATCTTTCTTTACGTAATATTCTATTTGTGTACCCCAAAAATCTGCTAGACCTTCATTTAGCGCAGATGTTTCAGCACTTGGATATCGCACAATTTTATTTTTCGTCGTACCACTAAATACAGCATGTCCAAATTCATGAGCTGTTACGTCAAGAGCAGAGGTTAATTTTCCATTTAGCCCGTCACCAAAGACCATTTGATTCCAACCTGGATGCCAAAATGCATTTACATAGTTTTCTTTTAGACCATCACTAACTTCAGTAGAATCAAATCCGTGGACGCTAGCAACAACTTTTGAGTCTTTATTATCGTAACTTTTCAGATTATGTTCTTTCTTAAAATAGTCGTAAATATCACTCATATTTTTCATAACACCAGCTGCTTCTTTATCTAAGAAGTTAGAGTTATCGCTTGAAATAAGTGTCCCTGGATAACCAGCTTGGCTATCGCCACCAAGGGAATCAGCGTAGTTTGCGTTGTAAATATAAATACCATTTCCGCGGGATAAATCAGCTAAATAAAATTTTCCATCAGACCCTTTCGCAATATTAAATAATACATTTTCTTGTAGCGCATTCTTCCCAGTTCCTTGTTCTTTCGCTGGTGATAGTTTAGGTGCTGTTACTTGATTAATAGTTTTATTCTCTTTATTTTTAATAAACTTTTCTTGGAAAAGTACTTCACCAGTTTGTAAGTCCATGATTGCATTTCCGTTTATAACTTGTTCATTGTTTTCATAAGTAAATGTAAGGACCGTTGCGTATGTATAGTAGCCATCTTTTTTCTTATAAACTACCGTTTCGCTAGAAAATTCTGTTTCTGTCGCATCACTTGGAATTTGAAGTATATTGCGTAATTTAGATTTTACTTCATTTTTCGACAAAAAATTTGTTATAGTAAGATTAAGTTGTTGGTCTAAATTTTGGGCAACTTTACCACTAACAGTTGTAATTACTCCATTTTTATCTACTTTTACAATGAGATCTTGACCATATACTTTATAGTTTTTGTATGTTTGTGCAAGGCGTAATTCGGTTTGATTTTCTTTTGTTTCTTTATTTGTAGGTTGAAAATCGACATTCTTTTCAGTAGTAACTTGCTCTTGTTGAGCTTTAGCCCCATTTACCTCACCTTTTAAATACTTTTTAGCAATATTCTCTTTTGTATCGTTTTGAGGTTGTGTTAATTTTCCAATTGTTAAACCAGGCTGAGCAATTTCAACTTTTACTTCATTTTTATCTAATTCTTGAGCGTGAATAGCTTCTGTTGATAAAGGACAAAGAAGACCGAATGTAACGAAAGCACTAGCAAGTTTTCTATAATTCATCTATAACACTCCTAATCTTGTATTGTGTATGTGAGATGAATTGTATGAGGAATTAGCCGAATTTTATATATATTATGCATTATTTCATATCAAAAATTGTCGAATGCACATTATTGTAGTGGTATGACAACTTAAAAAATTAGATTGTTATAATGGGACGGTGAGCAAGTATGCACGCAGAAAAACTAGGAAGCGAAATAAAGAAAATTAGGGGAATGAGAGGATTAACACAGAAACAACTCTCCGATAATGTATGTCATCAATCGGAGGTGAGCAGAATTGAGTCGGGCGCGGTATACCCAAGTATGGATATATTGCAAGGTATTGCAGCAAAATTACAAGTTCCCATTATTCATTTTTATGAGGTACTCATTTATTCCAATATTGAGAAGAAAAAGCAGTTTAAAGATCAAATTATTGTACTTTGTAAGCAAAAGAAATATAAAGAAATTTATAATAAAGTATGGAATGAGCTGAAAAAGGAAGAATATCACCCTGAGTTTCAGCAGTTTCTTCAATGGCAATATCATGTATCTGCGTATGTGTTGAAGAAGATTGATTATGAATATTGTATTCTAGAGTTAAAAAAGCTACTAAATCAACAATTAACTGGGATAGATATGTATCAAAATCTTTATATAGAAAATGCAATTGCAAATATTTATGCTGAAAATAGCTATTTTAAGAAGAGCATTGAGTTATTTGAAGATATATTAAAACAATTAGAGGCATTGCATGATAATGAAGAATTTGACGTGAAGGTAAGGTATAATCATGCAAAAGCATTATACTTAGATGATCAATATGAAGAGTCACTTTATCAAGTAAATAAAGCGATTGAAATATCATGCCGAATTAATAGTATGGCATTAATTGGACAGCTATATTATCAAAGAGGTGAATGCCTAGGGAAGTTGGAGTATGATGGGGCAGAGATTGAAGATGCATATAAAAAAGCAAGTTTCTTTTTTGATATATTAGAAATGCATGCATATAAAGAAGCGCTCGCAAATAAAATTAGTAGATAAAAAGCCTAAAAAATGGATATGCATAATTGCATACGATATGGATAAATTTTCATGATATATTAAAAGAAAAAACGTGGGTGATGGAATATGAAGAAACTACTTATTGGTAGTCTATTAACGTTAGCAATGGCATGGGGTATTTCACTAGGGGATACAGCTTTAGAGAAAAGCCAAGTAATTTCTCATAACGATCAAGAGGTACAATTAGCTGCGGATCTACCTTTTGAATATTAAAAAAACGACCGTCTTACTTAGACGGTTGTTTTTTTGTGGAGTAACATCCAAACATCTTTACTAGAAACAGGTTTGCTAAAGAGGAATCCTTGAATGTGGTCACAGTTTTGTTCGTGTAAAAACTTCCATTGTTCTTCTGTTTCTACACCTTCCGCAATAACCTCTAAATTTAATTCTTTTGATAGCGTAATAATGGAAGCGATAATCGCTTCTTCTAAAGGGCTATTTGTAATTCCACAAATAAATTCTCGAGCAATTTTTAATGTATTGATTGGATATTTCGTTAAATAAGCTAAAGAACTATAACCAGTTCCAAAGTCATCAATTGAAATTTGGATACCGAGATTTTGAAGTTCTTCTAGTTTAGCAATTACAGAATGATTTTGATTAATCGCGATACTTTCTGTAATCTCAATATCTAGCGCTTCCGGCTTTAGTTCGGTTTCTTCCAAGACTTTTGAAATAGTTGATATTAAATCTGCGTGATTGAATTGAACAACAGATAAATTTACACCAACCTTTAAGTGAGAAAATCCTTGGTTATGCCACTTTTTTGCTTCTAAGCAGGCGGTACGTAAAATCCAATTACCAAGTTCAATAATAAATCCTGTTTCCTCTGCTAGAGGAATGAATTGGGCAGGCGATACAATTCCGAGTTTTGGATGTTTCCAGCGAATTAATGCCTCAAAACCGATAATTTGTTTTGTTTTTGTATTTACTTGTGGTTGATATTCAAGGAAAAATTCATTTTGTTGTAGAGCTTTTGAAAGTTCACCTTCTAGGAAGTGTATTTCATTTTGCGCAATACTCATTTCTTTTGAGAAGAAAATAAATCTATTTTTTCCATTAGCCTTTGCTCGATACATAGCCATATCTGCATTTTTCATTAATTCGGTTACATCGGTTCCGTAGTCAGGGTACATTGCAATTCCGATACTCGGTGTAACAGAAAGTTCTTCATCTTTAATAAAGTAAGGCTTATTTAAAATAGTTAAAATTTGTTCAGCGATAAAAGAAGCACTTTTTTCAGAGTACATATCGGGTAATAGAATCGTAAATTCATCTCCGCCTTGGCGGGCAACGATATCTTTTGAACGTAAACATCCACGTAATCTTTTTGCTACTTCAATTAATAATAAATCTCCGACATCATGGCCGAGTCTATCATTAATTTTTTTAAATCGATCTAAGTCGAGGAACATAACCGCAACGTCATTAGTGTTGTTTTGAGCTAGATTTAAAATCGTTTTTAAATCTTTTTCGAATTTCCGTCGATTCGGTAGTCCTGTAAGTGCATCATGGAAAGCCATATGCTCTACTTGCTTTTGTTTTTCATATAAAGTTGTAATATCACGTGCTATACCAAACATCCCAACAACTTCTCTATTTATAAAAATAGGGATGAATGTAATGTGAAGGTGATAATAATATCCTTCTTTTTCTTTTGTACGAATTTCTAGAGTTTGTGGTCTACCTTCTTTTGT
The DNA here is from genome assembly GCF_016651125.1 of Bacillus sp. TH17. NCBI lineage: Bacteria > Bacillati > Bacillota > Bacilli > Caryophanales > Bacillaceae > Bacillus > Bacillus sp. TH17. The sequence goes on along the minus strand of NZ_JAEKEN010000001.1, from coordinate 4,712,509 downwards.
AATTTGTAAAGATTTCTTCAATAATTCATGATCTTGTGGGTCAATGAAGTGTTGAAGAGAATAGCTTGTTACTTCACAATAATAGGCTGTAAATAAACTTTCACAAGCCTTATTAGATTGTTGAAAAATCCCATTCATATTTAAAGAAAAAACAGCATCAGGATGATCTTCGAATAAAGATTTATAACGTTGTTCACTTTTTGATAGGGCAGATACGCCTTCTTCAACTTCACCTTCTAGTTGTGTAGTCAACTGTTCATACGTATCGATTAATACTTGATTATCTTTCCACATGAAAAGTTGTCGTAGGAATAATAAGACTAGTGATAATACTAGACCGATTAGCATGAACTTATCATCCCAAGGCTGAATAACAGCAAAGGAAAAAGTAATGATTATACTAAAATAAGGTAATATAAAGCGTACATAATCGAATCGATAATATTTCGTTTTCGTTTCATGTTGCATTGGTTTATCCAAAATGTACAGTATGGACGATAAACCGATTAGTAAAATCGAAGCAGTATGTATTAAATAAGAGACTTCAGAAGAAGTTCCCATTCCCGTGTTTAATTGGAATAGATGTATATATCCGTACACAAGTATGATAGTAAAGCCAATAATTAATGAGATTCTACTAGAAGAATACCGTTCTCTTCTATATAGGCTAATCACGGCGTAAATTACTAATGATTGTGCAATAAAATACCCAATCAAAATCCACGCTTCCTTCGTTAACATACGAAAGCTTGAAATATCTAAAATAAAGGTTAAGGTAAAATAAATATTCATAATAACAATAAAGATGCTGTCGAATGAAAATTGAGCAAGGCCTCTAATAGAGTAATGTTTTATAAACTTTATAGCAAAGCCAGAAAAGAGCAAAATATATTGTATGATGAAAAAAGGCAATGCCTTATATGAGAATATGACTTGATCATATATAGAAAGTGAATGAAGAAATAAAGTTATCTCCATAGCTAATCCACATATACAAGTGCATAGTACTAGAACCCAAAATAGTTTGTCACCGTGCTTCATCTTCTTAATTGCTTTATATAAGCAATAGCAAGAAAAGAGTGTAGCAAAACAAAATAAGAAGAGAATTCCAATTTCTTTTATATTTAAATCCTTAGGGATAAGGAATATCCAAAGAGAAAATATAATTATATACATCATGACAAATTGTACATATTTTTTTGATTGATCATATAATGGCTCCGTTTCAATAAAGTTGAATCACAGGTGGAAAATGCTAATTTAAATAATAGCATATAAAACAGGAGCTTTTTTACTATAAGAAATACTTTTTGAAAAAAATAGGGCAACGTTACAATTTACCATTGTAGTGTTGCGCCTTTTATTCTTTTCACTCCCCTTATAGAAGAGATCTCATCTATTAACTGAAGAAGTGCTAAATCCTTTTGTTTACTTTCAATCATAATATCGAAATCATGATCAATTTTTTTTGTAATGTGTAAAAAAGGTTTAATAAACTCTAAATCAATATAATTTGCGTGAGCTCTAAATTCTTTTTCGGATTTAGGAGAAGAAATATGAACTTTAGGAAGGACATTTGTATGTGACCAAGTTTTAAATATCATAGGAAGTAATTCTTCTAGCGGTTCATTACAAAGGTTCGCTATGTGATGATGATAATCGAACACGAAAGGGATTTTTTCTTTTTGACAAATAGCCAAAGTTTCAGAAGTTGTATACGTTTTATCGTCATTTTCAAGGGTCATTTGTCTTTTTATATGGTAAGGGAGTTTTTGTATGTTTTCATGAAAACGTTCGATTGCCTTCTCCTTATTTCCATACGCACCACCTACATGTATATTAATGTAGGAAGAATCTGCAATTCCCATAGCATTTAACACATTATAATGATAGGTCATATCTGTAATAGCATTAGTTGTAATATGTGGTTTGTCGCTTGTAAATAGTGTGAATTGGTTGGGATGAAAACTTACGCGTAAATTGTGTTCTTGAATTAATGCTCCTATTTTACGCCATAGTGGAGCAAATAGTTGAATGTAATCAAATTCAACTTCAGGATGTGTTGCAAGCGGAACGATAGAAGATGATAAACGATATAATGGAATTTCGTGTGCAATATTGTAATGAAGGATGCGTATTGTGTGTTCTAGATTTTGCAGTGTAACATTATATAATTTATCTTCACGCTCTTGTTTTTTTAGCTTTTTCCAGCTTGTAAATGTCATTGTTTTGGCGGGCGAACAGTCCCATAATGCCGTAGCATGTGAGACATATCCAAATCGAATTATCATATGTGATGCACCTCTTTGGCTCTTGAAATTTCTCTATAAAAAGAACGCGAGTATCGTTCCTATCCATTCCTTTCCTCTATCGATAATGGAGAGAGGGCTGACATCTTCAAAGGAAAGTAATGAGGAGCGTCCTAAATCTTCCTCGAATTTACTTTTTACTTCTTGTATGAAATGTTTATCGTATAAAAGGCAATTGATTTCATGGTTAATATATAAACTTCTCATATCGAAATTAGCAGTTCCGATATCACAAATATGATCGTCTACTATAATGATTTTTGCGTGGAAAAATCCTTGCTGGAAAGCGTAAATATTACAACCAGCTTGTATTAACTTTCGGCAATATGGGAATTTTGCTTCTCGAACGAGGGCATGATCAGCCTTTTGTGGAACGAGAATAGTTATTTGAACCCCACGTTTTCGCGCTTTTAATAATGCATTCATAATTTTTTTTCCAGGAATAAAATATGGTGTACCGATAAAGAGTTCTTTTTTCGCGCTTTCGATTAAATGTAAAAATGTATTTTGTAAATAGGCACCATCAGTAGGGATGAAACGATGTAGAATGGTCCCTGGTTGTTGCGTAGGAAAATAAAGAGATGAATCTAATAAATTTTGGTCTGTATCGTCGAGCCAATCATGTAAAAATTGTTTTTGTAAATCTTGTATCCCTTCTCCTGTAAGACGTAAATGATAATCTCGCCATAACCCTAACCTTTGATTATGCCCTAAATATTCCTCGCCAATGTTAAATCCACCAATATAACCAATTTTCCCGTCAATAACTGTAATTTTTCTATGGTTTCTTTGATTTGCAGAAAAGAAAGGAAAAGGAAATTTTACTTTATGACAAAATGAAAAAGAGACACCATGTTTTTGTAGGGAGTAAATCGCTTCTTTTGATAAATAATGACTTCCAAACCGGTCGAGTAAAAGTCTTACTTCAATTCCTTCTTGTGCTTTATCGATAAGTAACTTTAAAAACGTACGACTTATATCATCGTTTTTTACAATAAAAAATAAAACGTGCACATGGTGTTTAGCTTGTTTTATATCAGTAAAGAGAGCATCGTATAGATCATTTCCATATGTATAAAGGCGAAAATCACTTTGACGTAAAGGGAAAGAACGAGAACGTACACGCTTTAAATGAACAATTCTCCCATATGAAAGGTCGATTGTAATCCAGAGAGCGCTGCCTAATAACAAGAGAGATAAGAAAAACATAAGTAAATTCCCTCCTTCACGGTCTTTTCACCATCAATTTTTTACAAATCAAAATTTCACTGTATCCCGCTATTTGCGGACAGTAAGACGCCCACCTAAAGCAAAGAAGTTGATTGGGATTCGGGCCGCCCGTAAAAGCCTGATTGGTGAGGGCTTTTACTCAGTGGGGATGAATAGCTCTCCGCCGATTAAAGTTTCACTTTATAGTTTCACCGAAATAAACAGCTTTATTAAAAAATGTGTTGTTGTATAACAAAAAACTGTTGACTGAATGCTCACTCATTATATAATGGGAATAGGGGATATAATTCAGAAAATTATATATTTTCGAAGATTCTAAAAAACAAAGAGAGGGGTAGCATAAAATGAATAGCTTACTAATCATTAATTGGCTGGCTGCCATTGCTGTTATTGCTTATGCGGGGTATTTGTTTGTATATCTTATACGAACAAGGATGGCCTACATACAATTAGGAAAAAAGATTGAATTTGACCGTCGTTTTAAAGAGCGTTGGGATCTTCTTAAGGTCAATGTTTTCGGTCAGAAAAAGCTGCTGAAAGATAAAAAGAGCGGCATCATTCACGTTATGTTCTTTTACGGATTTATTCTTGTCCAATTTGGAGCAATTGACTTCGTTTGGAAAGGACTTGCACCAGGATCGCATCTTCCACTTGGACCACTATACCCTGCATTTACATTCTTCCAGGAAATTGTCACACTCGTTATTTTAATTGCAGTCTTTTGGGCTTTTCATAGACGCTATATTGAAAAGCTTGTTCGTTTGAAACGTAATTTTAAATCAGGCCTTGTTCTTATCTTTATTGGTGGCTTAATGATTTCTGTGCTACTTGGTAATGGGATGGGAATTATATGGCACGGCGAGGAGCTTTCATGGAGTGAACCTATCGCTTCTGCAATCGCTTACGTTTTCTCGGGATTAAATGAAACCGTAGCCATTTCAGTGTTCTATTTCTCTTGGTGGGTGCATTTACTAATTTTGTTAACGTTTTTAGTTTATGTTCCACAATCAAAACATGCGCATTTAATTGCTGGACCAGTTAACGTGTTTTTTGGTCGTCTTTCAAATCCGGGAAAACTTGAAAAAATTGATTTTGAAGATGAAACACAAGAAACATTCGGTGTTGGTAAAATTGAAGACTTTAGACAAAATCAACTTATCGACTTATATTCCTGCGTCGAATGTGGTCGTTGTACAAATATGTGTCCGGCAACAGGAACAGGGAAAATGTTATCACCGATGGATTTAATTTTAAAACTTCGTGATCATTTAACTGATAAAGGAGCAGCGGTAACATCAAAAGCACCGTGGGTTCCAGTTGTTGCTTTTAATAATACACAAGGAAATCAGTTAGCGATGATGGCAGCTGGAAAAGGACAACAAGAATCAGCGGCTACAGCGCTAGCGTACGACCCAAGTTTAATCGGAGACGTTATTACAGAAGAAGAGATTTGGGCATGTACAACGTGTCGTAACTGTGAGGACCAGTGCCCAGTTATGAATGAGCATGTTGACAAAATTATTGATTTACGCCGCTATCTCGTTTTAACAGAAGGAAAAATGGACGCGGAAGCGCAGCGTGCAATGACAAACATTGAGCGTCAAGGTAATCCGTGGGGACTGAACCGTAAAGAGCGTGAAACATGGCGCCAAGGTGACGATGAAGTAACAGTTCCAACTGTAAAGGAGAAATCAAAAGCTGGCGAAGAGTTTGAATACTTATTCTGGGTTGGATCAATGGGTTCGTATGACAATCGCAGTCAGAAGATTGCGATATCATTTGCGAAGCTAATGAACGAAGCAGGCATTTCATTCGCAATTCTTGGTAACAAGGAAAAGAACTCTGGTGATACACCGCGCCGCCTTGGAAATGAATTTGTATTCCAGGAAATGGCGACTAAAAATATTGAAGAATTTGAAAAAGCAGGAGTGAAGAAAATCGTTACGATTGACCCTCATGCTTATAACACTTTTAAAAATGAGTACCCGGACTTTGGCTTACAAGCAGAAGTCTATCATCATACAGAATTACTAGCCCAGTGGGTAAAGGAAGGTCGTTTAAAACCTGTCCATTCTATTGAAGAGACAGTTACGTACCATGATTCCTGTTACTTAGGAAGATACAACGAAGTATACGAAGCGCCGCGCGATATTCTAAAAGCAATTCCAGGTGTAAACCTTGTAGAAATGGCGCGTAACCGTGAAATGGGAATGTGCTGTGGTGCGGGTGGCGGCCTAATGTGGATGGAAGAAACGACAGGTTCTCGTATTAACGTTGCTCGTACAGAACAAGCGCTAGCTGTACAGCCGTCAATTATCGGTACAGGATGCCCGTATTGCTTAACGATGATTAGTGACGGTACGAAAGCGAAAGAAGTTGAAGAAACAGTTCAAACTTTGGACGTAACAGAGATTTTAGAACGCTCAGTTATCGGACAGAAGAAAGAAGCAATGTAGTTTGTAGGAATGCATTCAAATTTAGAAAGAGGTGCAATAATTGCACCTCTTCTAGGCGCAAGGATACCGAGCGAGCGCTCGGTGCTAAAAAAAGAAATGGGGGAAAGAAACATGAGTAAAACAGTTATTTTAAGTGCTGCAAGAACACCGGTTGGAAAATTTGGAGGAACCTTAAAAGACGTGAAAGCAACAGAGCTTGGAGGAATCGCAATTAAGGCAGCGCTTGAAAGAGCGAATGTTTCCGCTAGTGATGTTGAAGAAGTTATATTTGGAACGGTTATCCAAGGAGGGCAAGGACAAATTCCATCACGCCAAGCAGCAAGAGCGGCCGGCATTCCTTGGGAAGTGCAGACAGAAACAATAAATAAAGTTTGTGCATCAGGGCTTCGCGCAGTTACGTTAGCAGATCAAATTATTCGTACTGGTGATCAATCACTGATTGTAGCTGGTGGAATGGAATCGATGAGTAACAGCCCTTACATTTTACAAGGGGCAAGATGGGGATACAGAATGGGTAACAACGAAGTTATCGATTTAAACGTTGCAGACGGTTTAACATGCGCATTTTCAGGTATACACATGGGTGTTTATGGCGGAGAAGTTGCGAAGGAAGATGGAATCTCTCGCGAAGCACAAGATGAATGGGCATATCGTAGCCATCAACGTGCGGTTTCGGCACATAAAGAAGGGCGTTTTGAAGAGGAGATTGTACCAGTAACAATTCAGCAAAGAAAAGGCGATCTTATCGTCGTGGCTAAGGATGAGGCGCCACGCGCGGATACAACGATTGAAAAATTAGCGAAATTAAAGCCTGTATTTGATAAGACGTCAGCGGTGACAGCAGGTAATGCTCCGGGACTAAATGATGGCGGTGCTGCACTTGTATTAATGAGCGAGGACAGAGCGAAGCAAGAAGGAAGAAAACCATTAGCGACAATTTTGGCGCATACGGCGATTGCGGTAGAATCGAAGGATTTCCCAAGAACGCCAGGTTATGCAATTAATGAATTGCTGAAAAAGACAGGTAAGACAATTGAAGACATAGATCTATTTGAAATCAATGAGGCATTTGCGGCTGTAGCAATTGCAAGTACAGAAATCGCAGGGATCGATCCGGAAAAATTGAATGTAAATGGCGGTGCTGTAGCAATGGGGCATCCAATTGGAGCGAGCGGAGCACGTATTATCGTTACACTTATCCATGCACTGAAGCAGCGCGGCGGCGGAATTGGAATTGCTTCTATTTGTAGCGGTGGCGGTCAAGGTGATGCAGTGATGATTGAAGTTCACTAATTAAGATTAGAAGATATATAGTTTATTAACAATTAAGGGGGAAGAAAAAATGAGTGTACAAAAGATTGTTGTAATTGGTGCAGGGCAAATGGGTTCAGGTATCGCACAAGTGTGTGCAATGGCAGGCTATGATGTGAAAGTGCAAGATTTAAAGCAAGAGCAATTAGATAGAGGGTTAGCTGTTATTTCGAAAAATTTAGCCCGCCAAGTAGAAAAAGGCCGTATGAAGGAAGAAGAGAAAGATGCGACTTTAAATCGTCTTACATGGACGCTCGATTTAAATAGTGTCAAAGAAGCTGATCTTATTATTGAAGCAGCTGTTGAAAAAATGGATATTAAAAAGAAAATTTTTGCGAATTTAGATGAAATCGCTCCAGAACACGCAATTTTAGCGACGAATACGTCATCGTTACCAATTACGGAAATTGCAGCGGTAACGAAACGTCCTGAGAAAGTAATCGGCATGCACTTTATGAATCCAGTTCCAGTTATGAAACTCGTTGAAATTATTCGTGGTTTAGCTACAGATGATGCAGTGTACGAAACGATTGAGGATATTACGAAAAAAATCGGGAAAGTGCCAGTTGAAGTAAATGATTTCCCAGGGTTTGTATCGAACCGTATTTTATTACCGATGATTAACGAAGCGATTTATACGCTATACGAAGGAGTGGCGACGAAAGAAGCGATTGATGAAGTAATGAAACTCGGTATGAATCATCCGATGGGACCACTTACGTTAGCTGACTTTATCGGTTTAGATACGTGTTTATACATTATGGAAGTGTTGCATGAAGGATTAGGAGATAGTAAATATCGCCCATGTCCATTATTACGTAAGTATGTGAATGCAGGATGGTTAGGACGTAAAACGGGTCGTGGTTTCTACGTTTACGAATAAATTCCTCCCTTTATTAAAGTAGTGGTCTGACCAAATTGTTAAGAAGATATATAGCAAACGGAGGCGAATTACATGAATTTTCATTTTACTGAAGAGCAACAAATGATGAGGAAAATGGTTCGAGATTTTGCGCAGAAGGAAATAGCTCCCTTTGTTCCTAGTATGGAACAAGGGGTGTTCCCGAAAGAGATTTTGCAAAAGATGGGTGAGCTTGGACTAATGGGTATTCCAGCGCCTGCAAAATATGGCGGGGCAGAAATGGATTTTATTTCTTACATTCTAGCAATTGAGGAAATTTCAAAGGTAAGTGCAACGGTTGGTGTAATTTTAGCTGTACATACGTCAGTTGGAATGAATCCGATTTTATACTTCGGAACAGAAGAACAGAAGCAGAAATATGTTTCTAAACTGGCGACTGGTGAATATTTAGGCGCATTTGCTCTAACAGAACCGAATGCAGGATCAGATGCAGGTAGTTTGAAATCAAGAGCTGTAAAGAAAGACGATCACTACATCATTAATGGATCGAAAGTCTTTATTACAAATGGTGGTGAAGCAAGTACATATATCGTCTTCGCGTCTACAAATCCAGATGCGGGGAAAAGCGGGATTTCAGCATTTATAGTAGAGAAAGATACACCAGGCTTAATCATTGGAAAAGATGAGCATAAGATGGGTCTTCTTGGTTCTCGTACAGTGCAACTTACGTTTGAAGATATGAAAGTGCCGGCCGAGAATTTACTTGGTGAAGAAGGACAAGGATTTAAGGTGGCAATGGCGAATTTAGATGTTGGGCGAATTGGAATCGGAGCGCAAGCATTAGGAATCGCGGAAGCGGCGCTTGCATGTGCGATTGATTATGCGAAAGAGCGTGAGCAATTCGGAAAGCCAATTGCGGCGCAGCAAGGACTCGGATTCAAACTTGCAGATATGGCAACAAGTGTAGAAGCATCGCGATTACTTGTATACAGAGCAGCATCGCTAAGAGCACAAGGATTACCATGCGGTAAAGAAGCTTCTATTGCGAAATTATTTGCTTCTAAGACGGCTGTTGAAGTTGCGATTGAGGCGGTGCAAGTATTTGGTGGCTATGGTTATACGAAAGATTATCCAGTAGAAAGATTTTTCCGTGATGCGAAGATCACACAAATATATGAAGGAACGAGCGAAATACAAAAGCTTGTAATTAGTCGAGCTTTATAAAAAGGCAGAGGGGGAGACGGGAATGCATTTTAAATTATCAGAAGAACATGAAATGATAAGAAAAATGGTTCGGGATTTTGCGAGGAATGAAGTAGCACCGACAGCAGCAGAGCGTGATGAGGAAGAGCGATTTGATCGCGTTTTATTCGATCAAATGGCAGAGCTTGGTTTAACCGGTATTCCGTGGCCTGAAGAATACGGCGGAATTGGAAGCGATTACTTGGCGTATGTAATTGCCGTTGAAGAATTATCCCGCGTTTGTGCTTCTACAGGTGTAACGTTGTCTGCACATACTTCACTTGCTGGATGGCCAATTTTTAAATTTGGAACGGAAGAGCAAAAACAAAAGTTTTTGCGCCCAATGGCTGAAGGGAAGAAAATTGGTGCATATGGCTTAACAGAACCAAGCTCTGGATCAGATGCTGGTGGAATGAGGACGACTGCAAAACGAGATGGGGACCATTACATTTTAAATGGTTCGAAAATCTTTATTACAAATGGCGGTATTGCTGATATTTATGTTGTTTTTGCATTAACAGATCCTGATTCGAAGCAGCGCGGCACGAGTGCATTTATTGTGGAGAGTGATACGCTAGGATTTTCGGTTGGGAAGAAGGAAAGTAAGCTAGGGATTCGTTCTTCGCCAACAACTGAAATTATATTTGAAGACTGCCGTATTCCTGTAGAGAATTTACTAGGGGAAGAGGGCCAAGGATTTAAAGTTGCGATGCAGACATTAGATGGCGGCCGTAATGGTATTGCGGCACAAGCAGTCGGTATTGCACAAGCTGCTTTAGATGCTTCTGTAGAATATGCAAGAGAACGTCATCAGTTTGGGAAGCCAATTGCGGCGCAACAAGGAATTGGCTTTAAACTTGCGGATATGGCAACGGATGTAGAGGCAGCGCGTCTTTTAACATATCAAGCGGCTTGGCTTGAATCTGAAGGGCTTCCGTATGGGAAAGAGTCAGCGATGTCAAAAGTATTTGCAGGTGATACAGCGATGAAGGTAACGACTGAAGCGGTACAAGTATTTGGTGGTTATGGTTATACGAAAGATTATCCAGTAGAGCGTTATATGCGCGATGCAAAGATTACACAAATATATGAGGGAACACAAGAGATTCAAAGGCTTGTAATTTCTCGTATGTTAACGAAGTAGGAACAAAAGCGTAGGTATTTTCCTACGCTTTTTACTTCCAAAAATAATAGAGAGAGGTGAAGGGATGGTTAAACATAATGTACATGCGTCAGTGAAAGATGAAAAATTAGTTGCGTTAAGACGTGAACAAATGATTAAAGGTGCGGTGCAGCTGTTTAAGCAAAAAGGATTCCCGCGTACAACAACGAGAGAAATTGCGAAAGCGGCTGGATTTAGTATCGGAACACTTTATGAGTATATTCGCACAAAAGATGATGTATTATATTTAGTTTGTGATAGTATTTATGAACATGTAAAAGAGCGGTTAGAAGAAGTAGTGTGTACAGAGAAGGGAAGTATAGAAAGCTTAAAGATAGCGATAATGAATTATTTTAAAGTGATGGATGAATTGCAAGAAGAAGTATTAATTATGTATCAAGAGGTACGTTTTTTACCGAAAGAATCACTTCCATATGTATTAGAAAAAGAGTTTCAAATGGTCGGGATGTTTGAGGATATTTTAGAGCAGTGTACGGAAAATGGGACATTTACACTAAATAAAAAGGAAATACAGCTTCTTGCACATAATATTTTCATACAAGGACAAATGTGGGGATTTAGACGTTGGGCCCTACAAAAACTGTATACTCTCGAAGAATATACAGAAATGCAAATTAGGTATGTACTGCAAGGAGCACATATGTCTCCGAAATAAAGAATGGACAAATTATAATTTTATTGCCCGTAAATAGCGGGATAAAAGTTTCCCGTTTTTTTTGTAGCATATTTGTGCGACTTTTGTTTATAATGAATAGTATGGATTTTTTTAAGCAGACCGTTATATATAAGCTTATATTTGAAGAAAGGAAGTGCCGCATAAGTGGGTTTTAAGCAATATTCACCAGAAGAGCTAAAAGAATGTTCAATGATTGAAGTTGTACATAGTGTTTTAGGGAATAAAAGACAAGCAACGACATTCAACGAGTTGGTTCAAGAAATCGCTCAAGTGCTGGGACTATCTCAAGGGCAAGTTAATACGAAACTCGCACAATTTTATACAGATTTAAACATCGATGGACGTTTCATTAATTTAGGAGAAAATCGTTGGGGGCTACGTAGCTGGTACCCATATGAGCAAATTGATGAAGAAATTCTGCCTCAGCCAAAACCGAAGAAGAAACGCAAAGTTGAAGAAGACGGTTTTGACGACTACATTGAAGAAGATGATGTAGAAGAAGCAGAAGAAGTAGAAGAAGATGTAGTAGATTTGGACAAAGTTCTTGAAGACGAAGACGCAGACGATGAAGATGATGATCTTGATGATTTAGAAGAAGATAATGAAGACTTCGCAGAAGAAGAACTTGAGTATGATGAAACTGAAGAAGAAGAAGAGGAAGAGCGGTAGTTCTTGACTTTTCATTATCGTCCATGTAGAATCATTTTTGGGCTCTTTAAAAAAAGACGATAATACTTTTAAAGTGTAAATATAAAAGAAAATTGCTCCCTACTTATTACTTTATGTGATGAGGGGAGCAATTTTCTTTTTTGTTTTTTGTTTAGAAAATAAAAAGAGCCTAACAATAAGATAGATACAGTGTTATCTACATACGTTGCGCTTTGCAACGGTGATTATATAACAACGAAGTAGAAGGGAGTATTTTCATGACTAAGTATATTTTTGTAACAGGCGGTGTAGTATCGTCTTTAGGTAAAGGTATTACAGCAGCATCTCTTGGAAGACTTTTAAAGAATCGTGGTTTAAACGTAACTATTCAAAAGTTTGATCCATACATTAACGTAGACCCAGGGACTATGAGCCCCTACCAACACGGTGAGGTATTCGTAACAGATGATGGTGCAGAAACGGACTTAGACCTAGGTCACTATGAGCGTTTTATCGACATCAACTTAAACAAATACAGCAACGTAACAACAGGTAAAATTTACTCTTCAGTTCTTCAAAAAGAGCGTCGTGGTGAATATTTAGGAGGAACAGTTCAAGTTATTCCTCACATTACTAACGAAATTAAAGAACGTGTATATCGTTCTGGTCGCGAAACAAATGCCGACGTTGTTATTACAGAAATCGGTGGAACTGTTGGTGATATCGAGTCTTTACCATTCTTAGAAGCAATTCGTCAAATTAAGAGCGACATCGGTCGTGACAATGTAATGTACATTCACTGTACGTTAATCCCGTACTTAAAAGCAGCGGGTGAAATGAAAACAAAACCAACGCAACATAGCGTTAAAGAGCTTCGCAGCTTAGGTATTCAACCAAATATTATCGTTGTTCGTACAGAACTACCTGTTTCTCAGGACATGAAAGACAAGCTTGCATTATTCTGTGACATCGATACAAAAGCAGTTATCGAAGCACGCGATGCAGATACTTTATATGCGGTTCCATTATCTCTTCAAGAACAAAACATGGACCAAATCGTTTGTGATCACTTGAAGTTAGACAATCCAGCTGCAGATATGACAGATTGGACTGCGCTAGTTAATAAAGTACGTAACCTTTCTAAGAAAACAAAAATCGCTCTTGTTGGTAAATACGTAGAGCTTCAAGATGCATACATTTCGGTTGTAGAAGCGCTTCGTCATGCAGGTTATTCATTCGACACAGATGTAGAAGTGAAATGGGTAAATGCTGAGCACGTAACAGCAGAGAACGTAAAAGAATTAGTTGGCGACACAGATGGTATCCTTGTACCAGGTGGCTTCGGCGATCGTGGTGTAGAAGGTAAAATCGTTGCAATTCAATATGCTCGTGAAAACAAAGTTCCATTCTTAGGAATTTGCCTAGGTATGCAACTTGCATCAATCGAATTTGCACGTAACGTATTAGGATTAGAAGGAGCTAACTCTTCTGAAATTAATCCTGACACACCTTATGCAATTATCGATTTATTACCAGAACAAAAAGATGTAGAAGATTTAGGTGGTACACTTCGCCTTGGTCTATACCCATGTAAGCTTGCTGAAGAAACAAATGCTTACAATGCTTACAATGAGCCGGTTGTATATGAGCGTCATCGTCATCGTTATGAGTTCAACAATCAATTCCGTCCAGATATGGAAAAAGCAGGATTTGTATTCTCTGGTACAAGCCCAGACGGTCGTCTAGTGGAAATTATTGAATTACAAGATCACCCTTGGTTCGTGGCAGCACAGTTCCATCCAGAACTTGTATCTCGTCCAAACCGTCCACAACCATTGTTCCATGACTTCGTAAGTGCTTCTATTACGAATAAAGAGAGCAAGTAATAAAAAAAAGCGCCTGAAATAGGGCGCTTTTTTTAATATTCGTTTAACATTTCATCAATTGTAAATTTCAATCCGTGATAAGCAAATAAAGCTATAATTAAACTTGGGAACCCATAGCGGTTACCTTCATCATCTGGAATAAGACCTTTTAACAGCTTTGTATCAATATGTACATCTGTATATTGTTCCAGTGATTCAACACCTTCTTGAATAGCTGAGATTCCAACGATAGATTGGCCTTCTTCATGAAGTTTTTTCGCGGTTTTTATAATTTCTTCATCTGTCGAAAAACGACTAATAAGAAGTACGCGGTCCGCAGAAGTCACTGCCGCCGGTTCACCGTTTTCTATTAAACGTTTTGCTTGTTTCATTGGTTCGGCGCCAAATAATGCTTCTGAAACAATACCTTCCATTTCGTTTGTACCATGCAAGTAAATGAAGCCGTCGCCAACTAACGCCTGGGCAAGTAGACGAGCGCTATCTTCTATATTCATTTCCTCTTTTTGAGAAATTCGGGAGAAATATCCACTTAATTGAGTCGAGAAAATTTTTAACATGTTGTTGCTCCTTTCTTTCGTGTTAGCTGGTTCTCATTATAGCTTATTTTTTTTGGAAAGGGGAAATAGTAGGGTGGCATAACAAAATAGGAAACGGTAAAATAAGAAAGAATAGGAAGGGATTTGGCAAAGAGTAGCGAAAATAAACCGATAAGATATAAGAAGCTTTAAATCTTGTACTTACACAGAAAGGTTGGGAGTTATGGAAGGGAAAATTTTAATCGTTGATGATCAATATGGCATTCGTGTTTTATTGCATGAAGTGTTCCAAAAAGAAGGTTATCAGACGTTCCAAGCAGCGAATGGATTTCAAGCTTTAGATATCGTGAAAAAAGATAATCCGGATTTAGTAGTGTTAGATATGAAAATCCCAGGTATGGATGGTATAGAGATTTTAAAACATGTAAAAGAAATTGATGAGAGTATTAAAGTGATTTTAATGACTGCTTATGGAGAATTGGATATGATTCAAGAAGCGAAAGATTTAGGAGCTTTAATGCACTTTGCTAAACCGTTTGATATTGATGAGATTCGTCAAGCAGTGAGAGATCAGCTTGCTGTAGAGGCGTAAAAAATGAATTTTTTATAAAAAATATGGAAAAAAGCGTTTACATGGACTATTGAGCAGGTGAATACAGTTGAGTTTTTGAGTACAAGTTGTTATCCTATTGAGTGTAGAAAGAAGTCCGGTATGTAAATATACATATTTTACCTTATTCTGGTCATACTACCAGCGATAAGAATTTATCGGATACAAAAAACGTTTTTTAGGAGGATTCACCATGCCTTTAGTTTCTATGAAAGAAATGCTAAACACAGCACTAGAAGGAAAATACGCAGTTGGTCAATTCAACATGAACAACTTAGAGTGGACTCAAGCTATCTTAGCTGCTGCGGAAGAAGAAAAATCTCCTGTAATCTTAGGTGTATCTGAGGGTGCAGCTCGTCATATGACTGGTTTCAAAACAGTTGTAGCTATGGTTAAAGCTTTAATCGAAGAAATGAACATTTCTGTTCCTGTAGCGATTCACCTTGACCATGGTTCAAGCTTCGAAAAATGTAAAGAAGCAATTGATGCAGGTTTCACATCTGTAATGATCGACGCTTCTCACCACCCATTCGATGAAAACGTTGAAACTACTAAAAAAGTGGTAGAATACGCACACGCTCGTAACGTATCTGTTGAAGCTGAGCTTGGAACAGTTGGCGGACAAGAAGACGACATCATCGCTGAAGGCGTAATTTACGCTGATCCAGCAGAGTGTAAGCACCTTGTT
This sequence comes from Bacillus sp. TH17, assembly GCF_016651125.1. NCBI lineage: Bacteria > Bacillati > Bacillota > Bacilli > Caryophanales > Bacillaceae > Bacillus > Bacillus sp. TH17. The sequence goes on along the minus strand of NZ_JAEKEN010000001.1, from coordinate 4,696,872 downwards.
GAAGCAACAGGTATCGATTGCCTAGCTCCAGCTTTAGGTTCTGTACACGGCCCTTACAAAGGTGAGCCTAACTTAGGATTCGCTGAAATGGAACAAGTTCGCGACTTCACTGGCGTACCTTTAGTATTACACGGTGGTACTGGTATCCCAACTGCTGATATCGTAAAAGCTATTTCTTTAGGTACTTCAAAAATTAACGTAAACACTGAGAACCAAATTGAGTTTACAAAAGCTGTTCGTGAAGCATTAAACAAAGACCAAGAAGTTTACGATCCTCGTAAATATATTGGACCTGGCCGCGACGCTATCAAAGCAACTGTTGCTGGTAAAATGCGTGAGTTCGGTTCTAACGGTAAAGCGTAAGAATAAAATTCCGTTTTGGAAACCGTCTAGTCTTTTAGACGGTTTCCTTTCGTTGTATAATGAAAGCGCGAACAAGTCTAAAGATTTTATAAAGTGAATTTTTGGTTTGCGAATATAGAAAATAATGTGCATAGTCCTATTAATAAATGTGGTAAGTATCTGAATTGAGTAATTTGATTCGATGAATAGTTAATCTTCATCTATTTGTACAGCAGGGGAGCTACAGGTGATGGTTTTCTACTTATTGAGTTTCAGGATGGAAAGAGTGATTGAGATTCTTAAGGGGGAATCTTCTACTTCTTATAAAGAAGTAGAAGATAAATACATTCACAAGAAGGGAGCTCAATATGGAAAAGTTGCTAATTGAAGGCGGAAGAGCTTTAAATGGAACGATTCGTGTGAGTGGTGCAAAGAACAGTGCTGTTGCACTAATTCCAGCGACAATTTTAGCAGATACTCCAGTAACTATTGGCGGTGTTCCTAATATTTCGGACGTGAAAATGTTAGGAGACTTACTAGAGGAAATTGGAGGGAAAGTAACTTATGGGCAGGAAGAAGAGATGGTAGTCGATCCTTCTAACATGGTTGCGATGCCTTTACCAAATGGAAAAGTGAAAAAATTGCGCGCCTCTTATTATTTAATGGGTGCAATGCTTGGCCGTTTTAAAAAAGCTGTTATTGGGCTTCCAGGTGGATGTCATTTAGGGCCACGACCGATTGATCAGCATATTAAAGGGTTTGAAGCGTTAGGGGCATATGTTACAAATGAACAAGGTGCCATTTATTTAAGAGCAGACGAACTACGTGGGGCACGTATTTATTTAGATGTTGTTAGTGTAGGAGCTACGATTAATATTATGCTAGCGGCTGTACGAGCGAAAGGTAGAACTGTTATTGAAAATGCAGCGAAAGAACCAGAGATTATTGATGTAGCTACATTGTTAACGAGTATGGGAGCACGTATTAAAGGTGCTGGTACAGACGTAATCCGAATTGATGGTGTGGATTCACTGCACGGTTGTCACCACACTATTATTCCAGACCGTATTGAAGCTGGTACGTATATGATTTTAGGGGCTGCGTCAGGAGGAGAAGTAACAGTTGATAATGTTATTCCTCAGCATTTAGAATCCGTTACTGCGAAGCTAAGAGAAGCTGGTGTTCAAATTGAAACGAACGATGACCAAATTACAGTGAACGGCAATAGAAGGTTAAAAGTAGTTGATGTAAAAACGCTTGTATATCCAGGGTTTCCAACGGATTTACAACAGCCGTTTACAACGCTTTTAACAAAAGCGCATGGAACAGGAGTTGTAACTGATACAATTTACAGCGCACGTTTCAAGCATATTGATGAATTGCGCCGTATGAACGCGCAAATTAAAGTAGAAGGCCGTTCAGCAATTGTGACTGGACCAGTTTTATTGCAAGGTGCGAAGGTGAAAGCGAGTGACCTACGAGCTGGTGCGTCCCTTGTTATTGCGGGTTTAATGGCAGATGGCATTACAGAAGTAACGGGACTTGATCATATTGATCGAGGTTACGAAAATATAGTAGACAAGCTTAAAGGGCTTGGTGCAAACATTTGGCGAGAACAAATGACAAAGCAAGAAATTGAAGAAATGAAGAATGCATAAAGTGAAACTTTAATCAGTATGGGGTATCCCACGTCGATTATTAACCCTCACCAATCAGGATAAGGTGGTGATACTTCCGTTAATGGGGAGCGAAGAATCACTACTAACGGAAGTACACTTTATAGAAAAATAAGGTTCACAAAATACGGCAGAAATATAAAGGCTTAAAGGAGAGGGATTATCGTGGAAAGAAGTTTATCTATGGAGTTAGTACGTGTAACAGAGGCTGCAGCATTATCATCAGCGCGTTGGATGGGGCGCGGAAAAAAAGATGAGGCAGATGGTGCAGCAACATCAGCTATGCGTGATGTATTTGATACAATTCCGATGAAAGGTACAGTTGTAATTGGCGAAGGTGAAATGGATGAAGCGCCAATGCTATATATCGGAGAAAAATTGGGTACAGGATATGGACCACGCGTAGACGTTGCAGTTGATCCTTTAGAAGGGACAAATATCGTAGCGGCTGGCGGCTGGAATGCGCTTGCTGTTATTGCAATTGCAGATCACGGCAATTTGTTACATGCTCCTGACATGTACATGGATAAGATAGCGGTTGGTCCAGAAGCAGTTGGTGCAGTTGATATTGACGCACCTATTATCGACAACTTACGTGCAGTTGCGAAAGCGAAAAATAAAGATATCGAAGATGTTGTAGCGACAGTTTTAAACCGTCCACGTCATCAAGCAATTATCGAAGAAATTCGTAAAGCTGGTGCTCGTATTAAATTAATTAACGATGGAGATGTAGCTGGAGCAATCAATACAGCATTTGACCGTACTGGTGTAGATATTCTATTCGGTTCTGGTGGAGCACCTGAAGGTGTATTAGCTGCGGTCGCATTAAAATGCTTAGGTGGAGAAATTCACGGGAAGCTCTTACCTCAAAACGAAGCTGAACTAGCTCGTTGTAAAAGAATGGGTATTGAAGATATCAATCGTATCCTTCGTATGGAAGACTTAGTAAAAGGTGACGATGCAATCTTTGCAGCAACAGGTGTAACAGACGGAGAACTATTACGAGGCGTTCAATTTAAAGGTAGCGTCGGAACAACACAATCCCTTGTTATGCGTGCAAAATCAGGCACAGTACGTTTCGTAGACGGCCGCCATAGCTTAAATAAAAAACCGAATTTGGTTATTAAATAAAAAGCGTAAGCGGCTCATTTAGAATCGCAGGGCATTGGAACTCTCGACCTTGAAGCGTTTTTTGCTTCGAGTGAGAGAGTGAAATGACCGGAGATTCTAGCCGCTGGAACTGGATTAAGTAAAAAGCGTAAGCAGCTCGTTCAGAATGGGAGGGGGATGGAGCTTCTGACGAAGAGGCGCTTTTTGCCTCGCAGGAAGAAGCGAAACCACCGACCATTCTAGCTGCTGGAACTGGATTAAATAAAAGCAGAAATGCCTTATCTATTCTGCCTTAAAATCAGGTGAGTAGAAAAAATAAAGAAATATGAAAAGGCGAAGACAAATTTTCTTGTCTTCGCTTCTTGTATTTGTGTTTCAACGTATTGATTAAAACTAGATAAAAGGGTTACAATAGTGAATATTATCCTACTTGAACTTATTGCCTTTCATTATTATTTATTTGCCTTCCGTATTTTTTCCCTTTACCCATGTGAAAAGAGAATAAAGTTAAAGTGTGGTGTCTGAATGAATTTGTCAATTGCAGCATTAGAAAACATGAAATTAAAAGAGTTATACGAGCTTGCGAAGGAATTTAAGATTTCGTATTACAGCAAGTTAACGAAAAAAGAGCTAATCTTCTCTATCTTAAAAGCTCGAGCAGAAAAAGAAGGTTTCTTTTTCATGGAAGGCGTATTAGAAATTATTCAATCAGAAGGATTTGGATTCTTACGTCCTATCAATTATTCTCCAAGCTCAGAAGATATTTATATCTCGGCTTCGCAAATTCGTCGTTTCGATTTACGTAATGGAGATAAGGTTTCTGGTAAAGTACGACCTCCGAAAGAAAATGAGCGCTATTTTGGATTGCTACAAGTTGAAGCTGTAAATGGAGATGATCCAGACTCAGCAAAAGAGCGTGTACATTTCCCTGCATTAACACCGTTATACCCAGATCGCCAAATGAAATTGGAGACGGAAACGAAAAAGTTACCGACACGCATCATGGATTTAATCGCACCAGTTGGATTTGGACAACGTGGTTTAATTGTTGCGCCTCCAAAGGCTGGTAAAACAAGTCTGTTAAAAGAAATTGCACACAGTGTCACAACAAATCATCCGGAAGCAGAATTAATTGTACTTTTAATTGATGAGCGTCCAGAGGAAGTAACAGATATTGAACGTTCTGTTAAAGGTGATGTTGTAAGTTCTACTTTTGATGAAGTGCCAGAGAATCATATTAAAGTAGCGGAGCTTGTATTAGAGCGTGCAATGCGTCTTGTAGAACATAAAAGGGACGTTGTCATTTTAATGGATAGTATTACCCGTTTAGCGCGTGCTTACAACCTTGTTATTCCGCCAAGTGGTAGAACCTTATCGGGTGGTATTGATCCTGCTGCTTTTCATAGACCGAAGCGTTTCTTTGGGGCTGCGCGTAATATCGAAGAGGGCGGTAGTCTAACGATTTTAGCAACAGCGCTTGTTGATACAGGGTCTCGTATGGATGATGTAATTTACGAGGAGTTTAAAGGAACTGGAAATATGGAACTTCACTTAGATCGCTCATTAGCTGAGCGCCGTATCTTCCCAGCGATTGATATTCGTCGCTCTGGTACGCGTAAAGAAGACCTATTAATTCCGAAAGAACATTTAGACAAGCTGTGGGGTATTCGTAAAACAATGCGTGATACACCAGACTTTGTTGAAGGCTTCTTACGTAAACTTCGTCAAACAAAGACAAATGAAGAATTTTTACAAAACATTGTTGCAGACTCAAAAAGATATGTAACCACTAAGTAAAGGGAAAAGATGGGGACTCGCTTATTTCGTAGTAAGCGAGTTTTTTATGTTTTTAAGGGAATATTAGAGAGAGTAATATATGGAAAAAATTTGTTTTTTAAGATGGAAATCATATTTGGATTGAGAGCTTGAAGTGCCCTACGATTCTGGGCGAGCCGCTTGCGCTTTAAGGTGTATCTAGTTCCATCTCCAGCGGCTAGAATGGTCGGTGGCTTCGCGTCTTCCTACGAGGCAAAAAGCGCCTCTTGGTCGAGAGCTTGAAGTGACCTGGATTCTGAACGAGCCGCTTGTGCTTTTAATTTTTAAAAAGACAAAAACAGGTAGTTGCAAAATGGAGTTAGCCTTGTTATAATTTCATCATATGTGTTTCATCAATATAGTTGTGTAAGCAGCTGAAGATGAAAAACTCTGTTTCGAAAATGATTCAGGGCGGAAGGAGATGAAAAGAATGAAAGCAGGAATCCATCCAAATTACAATAAAGTTGTATTTATGGACACGAACACTGGCTTCAAATTCTTAAGCGGGTCTACAAAAGGCTCTAGCGAAACTGTTGAGTGGGAAGATGGTAACACTTATCCATTACTAAAAATTGAGATCAGTTCTGATTCTCACCCATTCTACACTGGACGTCAGAAGTTTGCTACTGCAGACGGACGTGTTGACCGCTTCAATAAGAAATACGGCATCAAGTAATAAAGAACATAAAACAGGCAAGTGTATGTATTCGCTTGTCTGTTTTTTTTGCGAAAATATTAAACCTTTACCCTACTTTGGATTAGGAAAGTAGATGAAAGGAGAGCTCAATGTACTTAATGAATCAAAATGGTTGGATTGAAGTGATTTGCGGGAGTATGTTTTCTGGGAAATCAGAAGAGCTCATCCGCCGTATACGCCGTACACAATTTGCGAAACAACATGCGATTGTATTTAAACCATGTATTGATAATCGTTATAGTGAAGAAGATGTTGTATCACATAATGGATTAAAGGTTAAAGCAGTTCCTGTTTCAGCTTCAAAAGATATATTTAACCATGTAACAGAAGAAATGGATGTTATTGCAATCGATGAGGTACAATTTTTTGATGGGGACATTGTGGAAGTGGTGCAAGTATTGGCAAATCGTGGCTATCGTGTCATTGTAGCTGGATTAGACCAAGATTTCCGTGGTCTACCATTTGGACAAGTTCCTCAGCTGATGGCGATTGCTGAACATGTAACTAAATTGCAGGCAGTTTGTTCTGCATGTGGATCTCCTGCAAGTCGTACGCAACGTTTAATCGATGGAGAACCAGCGGCATTTGATGATCCAATTATTTTAGTTGGGGCTTCAGAATCGTATGAACCACGTTGTCGTCATTGTCATGCAGTACCTACAAAACAAAGATAAGTGAAACTCGCTATGTAGAGCGGGTTTTTTTCGAAAATAGATGAAGATTGGTGGCAAGCTCTTCGTGTCTAAGAACCGCCGCTACTCAAGGTGAAAAGCACCTTTTGTGCGAGAGAACCTTAGCCAGTCAGAGCTGAGCAAGCCGCTTACGCTTTTAAATATAATTTGCGTTTTTTTGATTAAGTACCATATACTATTTGTATTAGATACTAGGATGTAGAGGTGAATGGTGTGTTAGATCGTTTGCAAGCTGTAGAAGATCGTTATGAGAAGTTGAATGAGTTGTTAAGTGACCCAGAGGTTATTAGCGATACAAATAAGCTTCGTGAGTATTCAAAAGAGCAATCTGATATTCAGGACACGGTAGAGGTGTACCGTGAGTATAAAGATGTTCGTGAGCAATTACGAGATGCAAAAGCAATGTTAGAAGATAAGTTAGACGCTGATATGCGTGATATGGTAAAAGAAGAGGTTTCTGAATTAGAAGGACAAGAGAAAACATTATCAGAACGTCTGAAAATTTTACTTGTTCCAAAAGACCCTAATGATGATAAAAACGTTATCGTTGAGGTTCGTGGCGCTGCTGGTGGTGACGAGGCAGCTTTATTTGCTGGTGATTTATATCGTATGTATAGCCGTTATGCTGAGGTGCAAGGTTGGAAAACTGAAATTATCGAAGCGAGCTATACAGAGTTAGGTGGATATAAAGAGATTATCTTTATGATTAACGGTAAAGGTGCTTTCGCGAAGCTGAAATTCGAGAATGGTGCTCACCGTGTACAACGTGTTCCTGAAACGGAATCTGGTGGACGTATTCATACATCTACAGCAACTGTAGCTGTACTACCAGAGGCAGAAGAAGTAGAAATTAATATTCATGAAAAAGATGTTCGTGTTGATACGTTTGCTTCTAGTGGTCCTGGTGGACAAAGCGTTAATACAACGATGTCAGCGGTACGTTTAACGCATTTACCGACTGGTGTAGTTGTATCTTGTCAGGATGAGAAATCACAAATTAAGAATAAAGAAAAAGCGATGAAAGTATTACGCGCACGTGTTTATGATAAATTTAGACAAGAAGCGCAAGCTGAGTATGATCAAAACCGTAAACAAGCTGTTGGTACGGGAGATCGTTCAGAGCGTATTCGTACGTATAACTTCCCGCAAAACCGTGTTACAGACCATCGAATCGGTTTAACGATTCAAAAGCTAGATCAAATCCTACAAGGTAAGTTAGATGATTTCATCAATGCCTTAGTGATGGAAGATCAGGCGCAAAAGATGGAGGCAGCTGAGTAATGCGTGTCTATGAAGCCCTGAAATGGGCTTCTTCTTTTTTACAGGAAAATGGACGAGATGAAAATGCGGGAGAAATTGTCCTTTGTCATGTATTAAAGACGAACAGAACCGGAATGCTCATGAATATGCGTGAAGAAATAACTGCGGAACAAGAGAAAAATTTTGCACAATTTATCCACAAGCATGTAGAAGGTATTCCGATCCAATACATGCTCGGTTATGAAATGTTTTATGGCCGAGCATTCTTTGTAAATGAAGAGGTATTGATACCAAGACCGGAAACAGAGGAACTTATAGTTGGAGTGCTAGAGAGAATTGAGCGCCATTTCGGTAATGAGGAGCTTCACATAGCGGATATTGGAACAGGTAGTGGAGCGATTTCTATTACGCTCGCTTTAGAAAATAAAAATCTTCATGTGTATACAGTAGATATCGCACAGGAGTCGATTGAAGTTGCAAAAGAAAATGCAAAAACTTTAGGGGCGGATGTAACTTTCTATCACGGCGATTTACTGTCTCCGTTTTATGAAACAGGTCAGAAGTTAGATGTTGTTGTTTCCAATCCTCCGTACATACCAGAGGAAGATTGGCGTGGTCTTTCTACTGTTGTGAAGGAGCATGAGCCGAAGCGTGCGCTTGTTGGTGGGGAAGATGGACTAGATTTCTATCGTCGTTTTATGGAGGAATTGCCGAATGTATTACAGAACAAGGCGATTGTGGCGTTTGAAATTGGTGTAGGGCAAGGTGAAGATGTCAAAGCATTATTACAGCAAACTTTCCCGCGCGCTCAAGTTGAAGTTGTATTTGATATTAATGGAAAAGATCGCATGGTATTTGCAGAGATGGAGTAAGGCATAAGCCTTACTCTATTTTTTGTATGAAAAATTCGTAACTACTCAGCCATACATTTTATTTAGAATTTTGGTAAGGGGTATTATTTCAGCGGAAATACGCACCTTATTACCTATAGATTGCTGTTATAAAGATAAAGTGAAACTTTAATCAGTGGGGGTTTTCTTCATCCCCCACTGATTATTAGTTGAACCAATCGGGCTTTTATGGGCAGTTGATCCCCCACCTAACTTCTTTGCTTTCGCTGAATTTTGAGGTGGGGGTCTTACTGCCCATTAATGCGGGATAAAAATGGACATACACCTTGTTGCCTGTCTTTGTTTTAAAACTTTGTGCGTGGCAGGAAAAGGCCCTGACCGCTTCTATACATAGCCAGTCCCTCTCGCCAATTAAAAAAATGCTTTTCTATTGGTTTTTTACATAGATTTTGAATTTAATAGTTTAGAAAGATGAAAGTCTGTCCACACTGTTTCTAGAGGGGACGGTGGAGGAAATGAAAAAACAAGTTATTGCTTACTTTCTTTTATTATTAATTGGTGCACAGTTACTTGTGCAGTTTGGATATATGAAAGCTGATGCAAAAGGGCCTACTGTTATTCCGAAAGAGGCCGTTCGATTACGTATTTTAGCTAATAGTGATTCCGATAAAGATCAGGCGTTAAAGCGTAAAGTACGCGATGAAGTAAAAGCGCAAATTGATGGATGGGTAGCGGATTTAACGTCATTTGAAGAAGCTCGAAAAGTAATTCAAAATCATATTCCTGAAATTGAAAAGACAGTGGCAAATACACTGAAAAGAGAAGGAAGTAAAGAGGCGTTTCAAGTGAAATTCGGTAAGAATGTGAAGTTTCCTACAAAGGTATATGGGAATTTTATTTATCCGGCAGGAGAATATGAAGCGGTACTTATTACAATTGGAAAAGGTGAAGGTGCAAACTGGTGGTGTGTATTATTTCCACCGATGTGTTTCTTAGATTTTTCAAGTGGTACAGCTGTAAGGAAAGAAGAACATGTTGTGAAAGCTGAATCTCCTGAAGAGGAGCAGGTGAGACAACTAGATGAGGAAGTAGTGGATGTACCGGAGAAGAAAGAGGATAAGGTGAAAGAAAAGAAAGTAGTAAAGCCGGAAAAAGCTGAAAAAGTAACAGCACAGGAAAAGAAAGTAGTAAAACACGAAACACAAGTAGAAGAACAGCCTGTAAAAAAAGTAGAGAAACCTGTGGAGCAAAAACAAGAAAAGCAAAATGAATATGTAACAGTAGAAGAGGAAGAGAAACCAGAGGTTAAATTATTTATCGTCGAAGCTTTTACATCTTTATTCTCTAAATAGTGCTATTAATAAATCCTTCCTCATATATATCAATGAGGAGGGATTTACTATGAAGAACGTGTATTTTGCTACGAAAGCAGATGTAGAAAGATTACATTCTTTTTTCGGACAAGCTAATAAAAAAGATGATAAAATAAATGAGTTGTACGCACAATTTATGATCTTGGAAGAGGCGGGAGAAATACGAGCGGTAATTGGATATGAACAAAGTGGAGAAAATGCACTTATCCGTTCTTGTTTATTCACACCTAATGTGGATAAACAGACTTTCTTATATTTTTTCGAGATGTTTTTGCAGTATATGAAAGAAAAAGATATTCGACAATTGTACTTACTCACAAATCATCCACAATCTGTGACCATCTTTCAGTTTTTTAACTTTGTCATTGTAGAGAAAGAAGAAGTGCCAGAGGAAATTCGACAGTTAGAACACTTTTGTAAAAATATAAAAGAGCTAAATGCAATAATACTAAATTGTCAGCTATTCACAAAGTTATCCACGGATTAACAAGGTTTATCCACATTTTGTGGATAAACCTTGTTTGTCTTTTGGATAAATCTCATAGTAAACTAAAAATAGACAAGTATTTCATGGTAGAAAAGGACGTGGGAAAAAATGCATACAAATATGTGGGTTGTGGATAATGTTGTGGAAAGAAAAAAATATTATCCACAATTAAAAGAAGCAGCGAGATTATTAAGAGAAAATGAAGCGGTGGCCTTCCCGACGGAAACGGTATATGGGTTAGGAGCAAACGCAATGGATGATGAAGCGATAGCGAAAATTTTTGAAGCGAAAGGGAGGCCGAGCGATAATCCACTGATTGTCCACATAGGAACAAAATCTCAGTTAGATGGTATCGTAAGAGAAATTCCGCCGGTTGCAGAAAAGTTAATGGAGCATTTTTGGCCAGGACCATTAACAATCATTTTACCGAGAAAAAAAGGGATTTCAGAGAGGGTTACGGCAGGACTTAATACAGTCGGAGTGAGGATGCCGGATCATCCAGTAGCGCTCGCCCTTATTGAAGAGGCAAACGTGCCTGTTGCGGCACCGAGTGCGAATCGTTCAGGACGCCCAAGTCCAACGTTAGCTTCTCATGTGTATGAAGATTTAAATGGGAAAATTGCTGGTATTGTTGATGGCGGGGCAACAGGAGTAGGCGTTGAATCAACTGTAATTGATTGTACGAGCGAGGTTCCGACGATTTTACGTCCAGGTGGGATTACGAAGGAGCAATTAGAGGCCGTGATAGGAAATGTTTCTTTAGATCCAGCTTTAAAGGATGAGAAAGAAAAACCAAAATCACCTGGAATGAAATATACACATTATGCACCGAAAGCGCCACTTAGTATTGTTGAAGGGTCCCGTGAGTTTATTCAACGTATTGTGGATGAGAAAAAGAAAGAAGGATTTAAAGTAGGTGTATTAACGACAGAAGAGTATCAGCATGTGTATAGTGCAGATGTTGTATTGTCTTGTGGTGTGCGAAGCGATTTAGCCAGCGTTGCGACTAAGTTATATGATGTGCTTAGAACGTTTGATGCAAGTGAAGTAGATGTTATTTTTAGTGAATCATTCCCGAATGAAGGCATAGGAAATGCAATTATGAATCGTTTAACAAAAGCTGCGGGACATCATATTATCACTGAATGATAATGTACCTTTAGCAAACAGAATATTTCTCCTCGGATAAGCATATTGTGAAGTAGCACGTCCGAGGGGGGATATGAATGACACTTGAACAATTAATACCTTTAATAATTATGGCATTTGCCCTGGGGATGGATGCATTTTCAGTGAGCCTCGGTATGGGGATGGTAACATTAAAGTTAAGACAAATCCTTTATATAGGTATGACGATTGGGATATTTCATATTATTATGCCATTTATCGGAATGGTACTAGGACGTTTTCTATCAGAGAGGTATGGGGATGTCGCAAATTTTGCAGGAGCTATTTTATTAATTGGGCTAGGGTTCTATATCGTATATTCGTCTATTTTAGAAGGGGAAGAGACTAGAACTGCTCCAATTGGAATTAGTTTATTTGTATTTGCATTTGGTGTCAGTATAGATAGTTTTTCAGTAGGTCTTAGTCTTGGAATTTACGGAGCAGAGACAATTATTACGATATTATTGTTCGGACTAATAAGTATGTTACTGGCTTGGATGGGTTTATTGCTTGGTAGCCATGCCAAAAATATACTTGGCACATACGGTGAAATAGTAGGTGGTATTATTCTTGTTGGGTTTGGATTGTATCTCCTTTTTCCTATATAATTTTATGTAGGAGGGAATTATGAACAAGCTATTGGAATGGTATGTTAAGCTTTTAACCTTCTTTCCTCGATGGCTAAGAAGACTTATAATATTGGGTGTTATTTTGCAAATTTCGATGTTAGGTTGGATTAAGTTAATTCGTGAATGGTGAGATAGTTCCTTTCTGTGCATAGTTTCGTTTGTACTATATTAATCACACTAAAAAATTACAAATATAGAAAGGATGAGATGAATGACGAGATTGAAGCAAGTTTTTGGTATTATTATTAGTTTTTTTGTTTTTTGGTTCAGTATGCTCGGTGTACAAATGTTTGCTGAGTTTTTAGATATTGAGTCATTGAAGTTTGTTGCAGGAAAATCGGAGGCGGCGCGTACTTTTTATTCTCCGTACCCGTTTTTAATTGTTTTCCTTATTACGTTACTTTCCTTATATTTCTTTGTAATAAAGCTTGGTAAGCCGAAAAAAGAGAAATTCCCGGCATTAGAGGAGAAGAACGAAGAATTACGATAAAAAATTCCCCGCTTTCAGCGGGGGGTTATGTTTGAGTGATGAAGCTTGAGCAGTCGGTTCTGCTTTTAGGGGATATATCCAGTTCCAGCGGCTAGAATGGTCGGTGGCTTCGCGTCTTCCTGCGAGGCAAAAAGCGCTTCAAGGTCGAGAGCTTGAAGTGCCCTGCGATTCTGAACGAGCCGCTTCCGCTTTTAGATCTATCCAGCTCCAGCGGCTAGAATAGTTGGTGGCTTCGCGCCTTCCTGCGAGGCAAAAAGCGCCTCTACGTCAGGAGCTCCATCCCCCTCTCATTCTGAGCGAGCCGCTTCCGCCTTTAAATGGGCCTCACTAATTCAAATTGTTCTCCTAGTTTTGCGTAGTTGTGTCCTGCTAGGCGGCTTATTGGTTTTAGTTCTTCGGCGTGAATTCGGCCGTTTTCGTATAAGTGTTCAGCGACGTGAAAGCGGACGACGCGGCCGATTAGTAGGTCACAAGCTGGCGAGTCTTCGGTTCCGCCGAGTGGGATAGCGCGTTCTAATATGCACTCCATTCGAATGTTTGCTTCTTTAACCCCTGGTACTGAAATGACATCACTGTCAATCGGTGTTAGTTTTGCTAATTCGATTTCACTTTCATTAGGAGGTAGGTTCGCTGCTGTTTCGTTGATCGCTTTTACGTAAGATTCATCAGAAATATGTACGACAAATTCCCCTTTTTCTATTGCGTTTCTGGAAGTGTCTTTCGGTTTTCCTTCTTTGCGTTGTACTGAAACTGAGATAAGTGGTGGATTGGCAGCGACGATATTGAAATAACTATATGGCGCACCGTTCAATACGCCATCTTTAGTTACAGAAGTAACGAATGCAACAGGACGTGGAATGATACTTCCTGTTAGTAATTTGTAATTATCTTTTTCGGTTTGTTCGTTTGGATTAATGGATAACATGTTGTAATCCCCTTTCTAAATATGAATACTTATTGTTCCTTTACAAGATATCAATGGGAATCTCCTGCTGAAAATAATATTTTTTTGATGATGTAAAAAAAGAGATTACCTCGATTGTACTGAAGTAATCTCTTTTTTGGTAAATATCTTGAAATAGAGATAAATATTAAAGTAAAACGTAAGCGCCAGGTCCAATTAAAGCTACACCGATAGCGACAGCGATTAACATTAAATTATATTCGAATCCGTTTTGTGTTACCCAGTAACCATTTTTTCCGTGAACTGTGAAAATTGCTACTAACATTGTTCCTACGATAAATAATGAACCAACTACAGTGAAAATACCTGCTGCGAATAAGAAACCACCTAATAGTTCAGCTGCGCCAGCCATAAATGCCATAAATACACCAGGACGTAAGCCGATTGACTCCATCCAGCCGCCAGTTCCCTTTAAGCCGTAACCGCCGAACCAACCAAATAATTTTTGAGCACCATGACCCATGAATGTAATTCCTATAATAAGACGAATAATAAGAAGACCGATATCCATCATTTTAAAAAACCTCCTAAAAGTTATTAACTTACCTTATGTAAGTAATAATAAAATAGTTACTTACTTTAGTCAAGTGGATTTCAACAAAAATTTGAAAGGAATTTTACAAATTAACAACAAAAAATAAAATGTAGTAAAGACCTCTAGACAAGTAAGTGAAAAAAAGAGAAAATATAAGTAGAAGTTAACTTCTCATTGTTATTCAGACAATCAGAATTGACTGGAATTTTGTGAAGCGCTACAATAAGAGTCTAGTAGTAATGACATGATTTATTTCGAAAGAGTTTTTACAGTATAACATTCGAAGTATGAAGTCTTACGTGTATTTCGATCTTGAATAGAGATTGCCCTATAAACTTTTAGGTAAATTATAAGGAGGACTATCCTATGTTTAAAAAATTATTCGGTTTTGGTTCAAAAACAAATGAAGAAACAATCGTAGCTCCATTAACTGGAGCAGTGAAAAATATTGAAGAAGTACCAGATCCAGTATTCGCTGGTCGTATGATGGGTGATGGTGTTGCGATCGATCCTACTGAAGGTGTAGTTGTATCTCCAGTTGATGGTGAAATCGTACAATTATTCCACACGAAACATGCTATTGGAATTAAAGCGAAAAACGGTACAGAAATTTTAATCCACGTTGGATTAGAAACTGTAAAAATGGAAGGTGAAGGTTTCGAAGCTCACGTTTCTGAAGGACAAGCTGTAAAAGCTGGAGATAAATTAATCTCATTCGACTTAGAATTAATTCGTGAAAAAGCGAAAAGCACAATTACTCCAATCGTTATTACAAACACAGATGCAGCTGAGTCTATTAAGACAACTGTAGGTGTAACAGCTACAAAAGGTTCAACAGAAGTAATGAAAGTTACAATGAAATAATTATTTGATAGAAGGAATCCGTTTCATATGAAATGGATTCCTTATTTTGTTTCGTAGTGTGTTCATTATGTATGGTAAAATACTTTGGGCACTTGGAAATAGGGTTTCATATATGTGGATAAGGCGCATTTTTCTTAGAAAAAATATAAGAGAAATGCGCCTTTCGTATGTTCACATTTCTTTTGTTCTATTCTAATGTACGCTATGATAAAGTGAAACTTTAATCAGTGGAGGGTGTTCATCCCCCGCTGATTATTAGCCTTCACCAATCGGGATAAATGTAGGAAACAGAAAAAAAGGGGTGGGTTTAGATGAAACGGGTGTTATTTGTTTGCACTGGAAATACATGCCGTAGTCCGATGGCTGAGGCTTTGCTTCGTCATTATGGAGAAGGTAAATTTGAAGTGCAATCTGCTGGTGTTTTCGCCTATCCTGGAAGCGATGTGTCGATACATGCAAAGGAAGCTTTAGCTGAAAAAGGAATTGTAATCGATCATGCCGCGCAGCAGGTAAACGATACTTTGGTTGATTGGGCGGATATTGTAGTAACAATGACGGAAAACCATAAGCAAATTGTACTTGGGTATTATCCGAGCGTGGAAAAGAAATTGGATACATTATATGGATTAACTAAGGGTATAAGTAAGGATATTTCAGATCCATTTGGCGGATCGCTTTCTATTTATAAAGAAACGTTAGAAGAGATGGAAAAACTTGTACAAACTTTACTGAAAAAGCATTCAGAAGGTTGATGTTTCGTGTATAATACGATATTGGAGATCACTTTGTTCCATTAAGGTAGCGAGTGTGAAATGAAGATAATTGATTGAAACTTCGGAGGGGTAAAAATGAAAGTAGTAGTAGCATCTGATCACGGCGGTATGAATATCCGTAAAGAACTTGTAAGTTTATTAGAAGAGTTAAATATTGAATATATTGATTTAGGTTGTGAATGTGAAGCTGGTTCTGTTGATTACCCTGATTTTGCGTTTCCAGCAGCAGAAATGGTCGCGAATGGTGAAGTGGATCGTGGTATTTTAGTTTGCGGGACAGGCATTGGTATGTCAATCGCAGCAAACAAAGTAAATGGTATTCGTTGTGCATTAGTTCATGATACTTTCAGTGCGAAAGCGACGAGAGAGCATAATGACACTAACATGTTAGCGATGGGCGAGCGTGTAATTGGAGCTGGTCTAGCGCGTGATATCGCGAAAATTTGGCTAACAACTGACTATGAAGGTGGCCGTCACGAAAACCGAGTAGGAAAAATTAAAACGTACGAAACAAAGTAATAGATTCTAACTATAAGTAGTATGAAATATAATTTGGTGAACCAACCTGTGAAAGGAAGAGGCGTAATGACAGAAATCGTAAAGGTAAGAGAACAGCTACAAATGTCGCTTTCTGATTTCCAAGAACAAGCCACGCTGCAAAGTGGTCAAATTTTTGTAGTGGGGTGTAGCACGAGCGAAGTGCTAGGTGAAAGAATTGGAACATCAGGAACGATGGAAGTGGCAGAGGCGATTTTTTCTGAGTTAAAACAATTTCAAGAGAGAACAGGTATTGAATTGGCGTTTCAATGTTGTGAGCATTTAAATCGTGCTTTAGTAGTTGAGAGAGATGTAGCGATGAAATATCAATTTGAAATTGTAACAGTTACGCCTGTTAGATCAGCAGGTGGTGCATTAGCGACGTATGCGTATCACAATTTTAAAGATCCGGTAGTAATTGAGTTTATTAAAGCAGATGCAGGAATGGATATCGGCGATACATTTATCGGTATGCATTTAAAGCATGTAGCTGTACCGGTTCGTACAAGTGTGAAGGAAATAGGAAGTGCGCATGTAACGATGGCGAAAACACGTGGGAAACTAATAGGTGGAGCACGTGCCGTTTATGCGGCAAATGAAGAAGCTATTCCTTGCCGTTAAACATGAAAAATTATAAAGTCTTATAACAGCTGTATATCGAAAGGTAAAAGGTATGTGGTCTGACTTTATAATAGAAGAAAGAAAAGACCAATTTTGGTCTTTTTTTTTCTTTTATGATATAGAAAGTCATGTTAGAATGTAGTTGAAAACATGAAGGTTCGAAAGAATTACAACCTGAATTTTCGTTTTTTCTGAATAAATGAGAAAAAACTATTGGGAATTGATGTAATTCGTTCAGAAAAGGGGGATTTTGGTGAATCATTTAAAACGTCAAGATGAAAAGGTATTTGCTGCAATTGAGGCAGAACTAGGAAGACAGCGTTCAAAGATCGAGTTAATTGCTTCGGAAAACTTCGTAAGTGAAGCAGTAATGGAGGCGCAAGGTTCTGTTCTAACGAATAAGTATGCTGAAGGATATCCTGGAAAACGTTACTATGGTGGTTGTGAACACGTAGACGTAGTAGAAGATATCGCACGTGATCGCGCGAAAGAAATTTTTGGCGCAGAGCATGTAAATGTTCAACCACATTCTGGTGCACAAGCGAACATGGCAGTATACTTCACGATTTTAGAGCAAGGCGATACAGTACTTGGCATGAATTTATCTCATGGTGGTCACTTAACACACGGAAGCCCTGTTAACTTCAGTGGAGTACAATATAATTTCGTAGAATATGGCGTGGATGCTGAATCTCACCGTATTAATTACGATGATGTATTAGCAAAAGCGAAAGAACATAAACCAAAATTAATCGTTGCAGGTGCAAGTGCATATCCTCGTGTTATCGATTTCAAACGATTCCGTGAGATTGCAGATGAAGTGGGTGCATACTTTATGGTTGATATGGCACATATCGCTGGTTTAGTAGCTGCTGGTTTACATCCAAACCCAGTACCACATGCACATTTCGTTACAACGACAACACATAAAACATTACGTGGTCCACGTGGTGGTATGATTTTATGTGAAGAGCAATTTGCAAAACAAATTGATAAATCAATCTTCCCTGGTATTCAAGGTGGCCCACTTATGCACGTAATTGCTGCAAAAGCTGTTGCATTTGGTGAGACACTACAAGATGAGTTTAAAACATATGCACAACATATCATTAATAATGCGAACCGCTTAGCTGAAGGCCTTCAAAAGGAAGGACTTACACTTGTTTCTGGTGGAACAGACAATCATTTAATCTTAATTGATGTTCGTAACTTGGAAATTACAGGTAAAGTAGCAGAGCACGTATTAGATGAAGTTGGTATTACAGTGAACAAAAATACAATTCCATTTGAAACAGCAAGCCCATTTGTAACAAGCGGCGTACGTATCGGTACAGCAGCTGTAACATCTCGTGGTTTCGGTTTAGAAGAAATGGATGAAATTGCGGCACTTATTGCTTATACATTAAAAAATCATGAGAATGAAGTTGCATTAGAAGAAGCAAGTAAGCGTGTAGAAGCGTTAACGAGCAAATTCTCAATGTATACAGATCTATAATAGATTGAAAAAGACTGCTGAAACGTAATTGTTTTGGCAGTCTTTTTTGTGGACATATATTATTTTTAAAGTATGTATACAAATGATGAATAAATTTTGGCGATATAATGAAGGATACAGCTCCCATAATTGGTAAAGATACTAGATAGATTCATCGCAAAATCATGATTTTGCCAAATTTGCCCTTGAATATTAGTAGCGTTTTCTTTACAATCGTAAATAGTGTAAAGAAGCGTGTAAACGCATGAATATCATCTAAAGGAGAGATTCACATGGGAAAACTGTATGTATTTGATCACCCGTTAATTCAACATAAGATTACATATATTCGCGATAAGAATACAGGTACGAAAGATTTTCGTGAATTAGTGGACGAAGTAGCAAGCTTAATGGCTTTCGAGATTACTCGTGACCTTCCACTTGAAGACATTGAAATTGAAACGCCTGTAAGCAAAGCGACAACAAAAGTGATCGCTGGTAAAAAACTTGGTTTAATTCCGATTTTACGTGCAGGTTTAGGAATGGTTGATGGAATTCTGAAATTAATTCCAGCAGCAAAAGTAGGACACGTTGGTTTATACCGTGACCCTAAAACATTGCAACCGGTAGAATACTATGTGAAACTTCCAACGGATGTAGAAGAGCGTGACTTTATCGTACTAGATCCGATGCTAGCAACAGGTGGTTCTGCGGCTGAAGCAATTAATTCTCTGAAAAAGCGCGGTGCAAAGCAAATTAAATTAATGTGTATCGTAGCTGCTCCAGAAGGAGTAAAAGTAGTGCAGGAAGAGCATCCTGATGTTGATATTTATGTAGCGGCATTAGATGAGAAGTTAAATGACCATGGTTATGTAGTTCCAGGTCTTGGTGATGCTGGTGACCGTTTATTCGGAACAAAGTAAGACAACAGACGAGAGGGGGATTCCCCGCTCGTTTTTTTTTTTCGCCCTCAGCAAACGGGGGAGGGGGGAGATAAATATACAGGGTATATACAACATAAGTTATATACACATCACATATAATATAGAAGTCTTACGTCTCGGGGACACTATATTATGGAAGAAAAGCGCTATATCTTAAAAATATAATAGTGACAAACTTGTGAACATTTTCTTCTATTATAAAGAGAAAACTGTTAGAAATTGCATATCTCTAACCAGTATTTAGAAGGGGAACGTTTTCATTTTTGGGAGGAAATGCCTAATACTCAAATTTTTTGATTTTTTACGATTTCTCGTTGACACTGTTAATACCCTATTGTATGCTAACAACGGGGATAGATGGTAGGGCTTTCAGTGACAAAAATGCATCTATTCCGTGACGAAAATGTAAACTTTTTATTTTGTATAGAATTTATGCAGAAAAATGAGTTATTATTAACACATCGTGAATGAGGGTTACATATTGGAGGGATGAATCCTTGCAAAAAAACGATCGCAGCCATATAAAAGCGTATGCTTTAATGTCAGGAATACTTGCTCAGTTAGTTGGTTCTATTCTTATCGGAATCTTTGGTGGGCAATGGATTGATAATAAGGTTGGAACGTTTCCGTTGTTTCTTATTATAGGGTTATTACTCGGGTTAGGAACAGGGGTATACGCAATGATTCGACTCATTCAACATTACTATTCGGGAGAGCAATGATGATAGACGTACATGGACTTGTCCAAAGACAAAAGAAATATATGTACTACTTGCTTGCGCTTCTAGTGCTAGGATGGGGAATTACCTCTTACAAGGATGTATTTCTTGGGCTGATTATCGGAACGATTTTCAGTTTTCTTAGTTTGCGCATCATTGCACGTAGAACAGACAAGCTATTAGATCGCGTAACAAATGGAGAAAACGTGAAGTTTAAGGCGACAGCGGTAAGTACATATTCAAGATTCGCCACGATTGGGTTATTAATTTTATTTGCAGCCAAATATCAAGAGTTAATTGCGATGTGGGGCTTAGGTGTAGGATTGCTGACAGGATACCTTGTCATGATCATAGATTTTCTTTATTTAGAGTATACGAGCAGGGAAGAGAGGTGAATTACTAGTGGAACACGGTAAATTAGTTGAATTTCTAGGTTTAACGTTCGATTTGTCATCAGTTATGATGGTTACTGTAGCAGCAGTTATTGTTTTCTTAATCGCTGTTATCGGAACTCGCAGCTTAGCGCTTCGCCCAACCGGGATGCAAAATTTCATGGAATGGGTGTTTGACTTCGTGAAAGGGATTATCAATAGTACGATGGATTGGAAAACAGGTGGACGTTTCTTAACGCTTGGCGTTACGCTCATCATGTTTATCATCGTATCGAACTTCCTTGGTTTACCATTCATGTATTCAACAGTTGAGGCTGGCGAACATATTGCATGGTGGAGATCACCAACGTCTGATCCAGCAGTTGCATTAACATTAGCCGTGATGGTAGTTACCCTCACCCATTATTATGGAATTAAGATGAAGGGTACGAAAGAATATGTTAAAGGTTATTTCCAACCTATGAAATTCTTATTCCCATTAAAGGTTATTGAGGAATTTGCTAACACATTAACGTTAGGTCTTCGTTTATTTGGTAACATTTACGCAGGTGAAATCTTATTAGGATTACTTGCTAAGTTAGGCGGGGCATCATTCTTAGGAGCATTAGGTGCACTTGTACCGATGTTAGCATGGATGGGATTCAGCGTATTCGTTGGTTCAATCCAGTCATTTATTTTCGTAATGTTAACGATGGTTTATATGGCTCATAAAGTAAGCCATGACCATTAATATAATTTAAGTAAGAAAAAATTTATTTTTTTATAATACAAAGGAGGACAAATTAAATGAGTTTAGGTGTAATCGCAGCTGCAATTGCAATTGGTTTATCAGCATTAGGTGCAGGTATTGGTAACGGTCTTATCGTATCACGTACAATCGAAGGTGTTGCTCGTCAACCAGAATTAAAAGGCGCACTTCAAACAATTATGTTCATCGGGGTTGCATTAGTTGAGGCACTTCCAATTATCGGTGTAGTTATTGCTTTCATCGTAATGAACAAATAAGGGAGACTCCCCTTACATAGATGGCGAAGAGTGTTTTTCCGAACTTTCTTCGCCATTGCTTTATGAACGAAACGTATGTCTTTTTTTTTCATATGATCAATTTAGATATTTTGAAGGGAGTGAATCCTTGTGCCAACTTTATTATTAGGGGCTTCCATTCCATTTGGAACGATTGCTTATACATTGTTCATTTTCTTACTTCTATTAGTAATGCTACGCAAATTCGCGTGGGGTCCTTTAATGGGAATTATGAAAGAACGTGAAGAGCATGTTACTAATGAAATCGACGCTGCAGAAAGAAGTAATGCTGAAGCGAAGAAATTAGTAGAAGAACAACGTGAAATGTTAAAACAATCGCGTGTTGAAGCACAAGAGTTAATCGAAAGAGCGAAGAAACAAGCTGTAGATCAAAAGGATGTTATTGTTGCTGCTGCGAAAGAAGAAGCAGAATCAATTAAAACATCTGCTGTACAAGAAATTCAACGCGAAAAAGAGCAAGCGATTGCTGCTTTACAAGAACAAGTTGCTTCTTTATCTGTTCATATTGCTTCTAAAGTAATTGAAAAAGAATTAAAAGAAGAAGATCAAGTGAAGTTAATTCGCGATTATATTAAAGAAGTAGGAGAAGCGCGATGAGCAATGGGATTGTAGCAAAACGTTATGCTGTCGCTCTTTTCAAAATTGCAAAAGAAAAACACGTATTAGAAATGTTTGAAGAGGAATTACGCCTTGTACAAAACGTTTTTACAAAGAACGGAGAACTACATAGCTTTTTAACGCAACCGAACATTTCAAAAGAGCAGAAGAAAACGTTTCTTGCAAACGTATTCGCATCTGTTTCTGAATCTATTTTAAATACGTTATATATTTTAATTGATAACAAGCGTATTGATATCCTACCTGAAATTGCAAATGAATATGTTGTTCTTGCTAATGAAGAACGTAACGTAGCGGATGCAACTGTATATTCTATTCGTCTTCTATCGGAAGAAGAAAAACTTAACATTGCAGAAGCATTTGCAAAAAAAACAGGAAAAGATGCAATTCGCGTGAAAAATGTTGTGGATGAAGATTTACTAGGCGGCATTAAAGTACGTATTGGAAATCGCATTTACGACGGAAGCTTACAAGGAAAATTAGCACGTATTCAGCGTGAATTAATGAAGAATAGATAGGGGTGAAGCACATGAGCATCAGAGCTGAAGAAATTAGCGCACTGATAAAGCAACAAATCGAGAACTATCAGTCTGAAATCGAAGTTAGTGATGTTGGTACAGTTATCCAAGTTGGTGACGGTATTGCGCGTGCTCATGGTCTTGATAACGTTATGGCTGGTGAACTTGTAGAGTTCTCTAATGGCGTTATGGGACTAGCACAAAACTTAGAGGAAAACAACGTAGGTATCATTATTTTAGGACCTTACACAGAAATCCGTGAAGGTGACGAAGTTCGTCGTACTGGTCGCATTATGCAAGTACCAGTAGGAAAAGAACTAATCGGTCGTGTTGTAAACCCATTAGGTCAACCAGTTGATGGTTTAGGCCCAATCAATACAACAAACACTCGTCCAATCGAAAGTCCAGCACCAGGTGTAATGGATCGTAAATCTGTTCATGAGCCACTTCAAACAGGTATTAAAGCGATCGATGCTCTTGTACCAATTGGCCGTGGTCAACGTGAGTTAATCATCGGTGACCGCCAAACAGGTAAAACAGCAGTTGCACTTGATACAATCATTAACCAAAAAGATGAAGATATGATTTGTATCTATGTAGCTATCGGACAAAAGGAATCAACTGTACGTAACGTAGTAGAAACACTACGTAAGCACGGTGCATTAGATTACACAATCGTTGTAACTGCATCGGCTTCTCAACCAGCTCCATTATTATACCTAGCTCCTTACGCTGGTGTAACAATGGGTGAAGAGTTCATGTACAATGGTAAACACGTATTAGTAGTATATGATGACTTATCAAAACAAGCAGCGGCTTACCGTGAGCTTTCATTACTATTACGTCGTCCTCCAGGTCGTGAAGCATATCCAGGGGATGTATTCTACTTACATTCTCGCTTATTAGAGCGTGCAGCAAAATTAAGCGATGCAAGAGGCGGCGGTTCTTTAACTGCATTACCTTTCATCGAAACACAAGCAGGGGACGTATCAGCTTACATCCCAACAAACGTAATTTCTATTACGGATGGACAAATCTTCTTACAATCTGACCTATTCTTCTCTGGCGTACGTCCAGCAATAGATGCGGGTACTTCTGTATCTCGTGTAGGTGGATCTGCTCAGATTAAAGCGATGAGTAAAGTATCAGGTACACTTCGTCTTGACCTTGCATCTTATCGTGAGTTAGAAGCGTTCGCTCAGTTCGGTTCTGACCTTGATAAAGCAACACAAGCGAAATTAAACCGTGGTGCTCGTACAGTTGAGGTATTAAAACAAGGATTACACAAACCGTTACGTGTAGAGAAACAAGTTATTATTCTTTACGCTTTAACACGTGGATTCCTAGATGATATCCCAGTAGTAGATATCACTCGTTTCGAAGAAGAATTCCATGCTTGGTTAGATTCAAATGCAACTGACTTATTAAGCGAAATTCGCACAACTAAGAAACTTGCGGATGACGACAAATTTGCAGCAGCTATTAATGGATTTAAAAAAGTATTCGTAGCTTCTGAGTAATAAATAAAAGCGGAAGCGGCTCGTTCAGGCTGCTGAAGCTAGATAATATATAAAGGCATCTCAGCTTTTGAGATTGCTGACGGTTATGTAAAGGAAAAGAGTAGGTGCACCTATTCTTTTCCTTCAATCATGAGCAAGAATATCTTGCAACGTAGATTAGGAAGAGGATTCTTACTAATCGTGCCAACTTCCGGAAAAAAGGTGGTGAAAACCTGTGGCATCTTTACGCGATATAAAAGCGAAGATTAACTCGACAAAGAAAACGAGTCAAATTACGAAAGCGATGGAGATGGTATCTGCATCTAAGTTAAACCGTGCAGAACAAAATGCTAAATCTTTCGTTCCGTATATGGAAAAGATTCAAGAAGTAGTAGCGAGCATTGCGCAAGGAAGTAAAGGGATTAATCATCCAATGCTAAATGCGCGTCCTGTAAAGCGTACAGGGTACATCGTTATTACATCTGATCGCGGACTAGCAGGTGGTTATAACAGTAACGTATTACGTACAGTAAGTAACGTAATTCGTGAACGTCATAATATGGATTCAAACCAATATTCAATTATTGTGCTTGGACGACTAGGACGTGATTATTTAAAACGTCGCGGCTTTAACATTATTGATGAAGTAGTTGGATTATCTGACCACCCATCATTTACTGATATTAAAGATATTGCTTCTCGAGCAATTGCGATGTTCGCAGATGGTGCTTATGATGAGCTGTATATTTACTACAATCATTATGTAAGTAAAATTTCACAAGAAGTAACGGAAAATAAAATTTTACCGCTTACGGATGTGGCGTCTGATAAACCGACGACAGCTTATGAATTCGAACCTTCTGAAGAAGAAATTTTAAAAGTATTATTGCCACAATACGCAGAAAGCTTAGTGTACGGTGCATTACTAGACGGTAAAGCAAGTGAGCACGCGGCGCGTATGACAGCAATGAAGAGTGCTACAGACAACGCAATGGAAGTTATCGATTCACTTACACTTTCATTCAACCGTGCGCGTCAAGCAGCGATTACGCAAGAAATTACGGAAATCGTTGGTGGAGTAGCAGCGTTAGAATAGTATTAAAAAGCGTAGGTGGCTTGCTCAGAAGGGGAGGGCATTGGAGCTCCTGACGAAGAGGCGCTTTTGGCCTCGTAGGAAGGCGCGAAATGACCGACTGTTCTAGCCGCTGGAACTAGATTCAATAAAAAGCGGAAGCGTCTCGTCCAGAACAGGAGAGTCGCGTAAGCTATAAACTAATAAAAATTAAAAGCCGACTTCTCTTAGAAAGCTGGCTAATTAAAAGAAAGCTAGGAGGGAACCCGATGAATAAAGGGCGCGTTACGCAAATCATGGGTCCGGTTGTAGACGTTAAGTTTGATGGCGGAAAGCTACCAGAAATCTACAACGCCCTTACGGTAAAACAAAGCAACGAAAACGGAGCAAGCATTAACTTAACATTTGAAGTTGCACTTCATTTAGGTGATGACACAGTTCGTACAGTTGCAATGTCTTCCACAGATGGACTTGTTCGTGGCACAGAAGTAGAAGATACTGGTAAAGCAATCTCTGTACCAGTTGGTGATGTAACACTTGGTCGTGTATTTAACGTATTAGGTGATGCAATTGACTTAGATGGTGATGTTCCTGCGGATGTACGTCGTGATCCAATTCACCGTCAAGCGCCTGCATTCGAAGAGTTATCTACTAAAGTAGAAATTCTTGAAACTGGTATTAAAGTAGTAGACTTACTTGCTCCTTACATTAAGGGTGGTAAGATCGGTCTATTCGGTGGTGCCGGTGTAGGTAAAACAGTATTAATTCAGGAATTAATTAACAACATCGCACAAGAGCACGGTGGTATCTCTGTATTCGCTGGTGTAGGTGAGCGTACTCGTGAAGGTAACGACTTATACCACGAAATGAGCGATTCTGGCGTAATTAAGAAAACTGCGATGGTATTCGGACAAATGAACGAGCCACCTGGAGCACGTCAACGTGTTGCATTAACAGGTTTAACAATGGCTGAACATTTCCGTGATGAGCAAGGACAAGACGTACTATTGTTCATCGATAACATCTTCCGTTTCACGCAAGCGGGTTCTGAAGTATCTGCCCTTCTTGGTCGTATGCCATCTGCGGTAGGTTACCAGCCAACACTTGCAACAGAAATGGGTCAATTACAAGAGCGTATTACATCTACAAATAAAGGATCTATCACGTCTATCCAAGCGGTATACGTACCAGCCGATGACTATACGGATCCAGCACCAGCTACAACGTTCGCTCACTTAGATGCAACAACAAACTTAGAGCGTCGTTTAACACAAATGGGTATTTACCCAGCCGTAGATCCATTAGCATCTACATCTCGTGCGCTTTCTCCAGAAATCGTAGGAGAAGAGCATTATGGAGTAGCTCGTCAAGTACAGCAAACTTTACAGCGTTATAAAGAGCTTCAAGATATCATCGCTATCTTAGGTATGGATGAGTTATCTGAAGAAGATAAGTTAGTTGTACATCGTGCTCGTCGTATTCAATTCTTCTTATCACAAAACTTCCACGTAGCTGAACAGTTTACAGGTCAAAAAGGTTCTTACGTACCTGTAAAAAATACAGTTAGTGGTTTCAAAGAAATTCTAGAAGGAAAATATGATGACCTTCCAGAAGATGCGTTCCGTCTTGTTGGTAGCATTGAAGAAGTTATTGAAAACGCGAAGAAAATGATGGCGTAAGGCCTTAGGAGGGACGAATTATGAAGACATTTCCAGTCAGTATTGTAACTCCTGATGGACCGGTTTACGAAAAAGAAGTAGAAATGGTAAGCGTAAAAGCAGAGAGTGGGGAAATGGGGATCTTACCAGGTCACATTCCAACTGTTGCACCTTTAAAAATTAGTGCGGTCCGTCTGAAAAATGGTGGGCACACTGATTATGTAGCAGTAAGCGGTGGCTTTATCGAAGTTCGTCCAGATAAAGTAACTGTGTTATCATCATCTGCTGAAGAAGCAAACCATATCGATATCCATCGTGCAAATGAATCGAAACGTCGCGCTGAGCAACGTATGCAAGATAAACAAGCGCATGTTGACTTTAGACGTGCAGAAATGGCTTTGCAGCGTGCTGTGAACCGTTTAAACGTTTCAGATATGAAGTAAAAAAATCCGTAAGGGCTCTTGCCTTTACGGATTTTTTGTTATGGATATAAATAAAAAGGGGAAAAAAATGCCTCTCTTTAGGTAGGAGAGAGCATTTAGCCGTCAGAGCCTTTTTTTGCCCGATGCCAAGTGAAAATCAAGAAGTAAAAAGAACTGCAGGTTCGTTTTTTGTTATGCATAGATGTGTTTTATTTAAATGTCGAAACTGAAACTCAATTTAATAGATAGAATAAACTGACAAAATTGGTATAATTATATTGTTGTTTGTATAAGTAGAAAATATATAACAATTTATATTTCATAAAGGAGATGAACAAATGATCGGTGAAATGAAACGAGAAGCATTGTACTCTTTAAAGGGAAAATGGGGACTAGGTGTTGGATCAACGATTTTACATATTATTTTAAGTTATGTTGTTTCAATGGCTGCAATGCTTATACTTTTAATTCCAGGAATTATTATATTTTTCTTAGTTGTTGGTTTAGCGGGTTCAATTGAAGAGGAAGCGATATCAGTCGGGGCAGGTATTACATTTGGAATTTTTTATTGCATAATAATCATTTTGAGTAATGCATCTTATGGTATTACATCATACGGTTATACGAATGTGTTGCTACAAATTAGTAAACGAGAAGATGCTAGAGTAGATTATTTATTTGAAGGATTTCGTGGCTTTAAAAGAATGATGAAAACAATGTGGGCTATGCTTGCGATTTTGTTATATACAGGTACGTGGATTCCGATGTTGTTACTAGGTGTATTCGCGTTTTTTGGTGAGGAAGGGAATGTATCGTTAACAATTGCTTTCTTTGTACTATTAGCTATTTCGATTGTTGTAATGATTGTGATGTATTTTTCTTATGCGATGACGTATTATGTTATGGTTGAAAATCCAGATTATAGCGTTTCACAGGCGATGAAAGAAAGTAAGAACTTTATGAAGGGGCATAAACTAGATTTATTTCTTTTATGGCTTAGCTTCATAGGATGGGCTATTTTAGCAATTCTTACTCTTGGAATAGGATTTCTTTGGCTTAGTCCATATGTAGGTACAACGACAGCACATTTTTATCGCTATATTGCAAAAGGTGAATTGCAGTAGGAACATGCTATACTAATAGAATTATTACGTATTGGAGGCTAATTATGATTAGTGATTTAAAAGGAGAAGCACTAGATTCACTAGAAGGAAAATGGGGCTTAGCTGTTGGGGCAACATTACTTATTTCGATTCTTATTTCAGCTTTTAGTTTTAGTGTTGATTTCATTTTCTCTCAGGTTTGGGATTGGAAAGAAGTAGATAACTCACTTTCAGTAGATGTTATTACAATATTGATGGTAGGTCCATTAACGCTAGGTGGTTATTGTTTAGCACTATATATAATTCGTGAAAAAGAAGCGCGTATGGGGCATATATTCAGATGGTTTACGGAAGGAAGTAAGTTTATAAAGTCATTTTTATTATATATAGTAGTAAACATTTATATTTTCTTATGGTGCTTACTATTTATTATTCCGGGCATTATTAAATCATTTTCTTATGCGATGACGTATTTTATTATAAATGATCATCCTGAGTATTCAATAAATCAAGCTATTACAGAAAGTCGTCGTATGATGGCTGGACATAAGATGGAGTATTTCATTTTATGTTTAAGTTTTATTGGTTGGTTTATATTAAGTTGTATTACATTAGGGATTGGATTTTTATGGCTGATTCCATATTTTTATACAACGACAGCAGCTTTTTACGAAGAGATTGCAGAAGAATATTACGAAAAAAGAATTCCGACACTTTAAAAAACACCCAGTGTGAACTATTGGTTCATACTGGGTGTTTTTTGTAGGAATTTTATAAACTGTTTACTTGTTAGAGGTTTACTGAAATAGTAACCTTGCATGTATTTACAGTTGTTTTTTTGCAGAAACTTAAGCTGTTTTTCTGTTTCAATTCCTTCAGCAACGACAGAGAGATTTAAAGTATTTGCAAGGGAAAGGATAGTGGAAACGATGGCTCTTTCTTCAGGCCGATGATCGGCTAGTTGTGTAAATTCTTTTGGTACTTTTAATGTATCGATAGGGAAAATTGATAAATAAGCAAGAGAAGAGTAGCCGGTACCGAAGTCATCAATGGACGTTTGAATACCATATTCTTTTAATTGCTTTAGTCTCGATAATGTTTCTTTTTCATCAATCATCGCAATTCGTTCTGTTAGTTCAAGTGTTACATCTTTCGGGTCAATTTTAACGTCCTTTAGTATTTGTGAAATATTTTCGATTAATTGATTTTGTTGAAATTCTTTCGCTGATAAATTGACACTTATTTTTAAGTTTGTGTATCCAAAACTTTGCCATATTTTTAGTTGACGACAAGACTCTCGTAGCACCCAATGCCCAAGTGGGATGACCTGCGGAGTCTCTTCCACAATTGGAATGAACTCACATGGTGAAATGTCACCTAATAGTGGATGTTTCCAACGGATTAAAGCTTCGGCACCGATGATTTTATTCGTTGTAATGTCAACTTGTGGTTGATAGACGAGAAAGAATTCTTTATTTACTAAAGCAAGTGGTAAATCTTTTTCAATTCGAGCTTTTCGCTCCATTTTTTTATATAACTCTTTCGTATAAAGTGAGCTACCATTCTTTCCTTTATTTTTGGTTTCGTACATGGCCATATCAGCATGTTGTAAAATAGATAACGGATCTTCGCCTGCTTCTGGGTATATTGCAATCCCGATACTTGGCGAGATTTGTAAATGTTGATTTTCAATTTCGAATGGCTCATTCATAGATAGTACAATCATATCAGCTATTTTTTGTACATCTCTATCTTCTTTATAATCTTCTATAAGAATTGTGAATTCATCCCCAGCTAACCGAGCAAGTTTCATATTTGACGTCGATATTCGTTCTAGTCTTTTTGCTACAGCAATTAAAAGAAGATCTCCTACCCGGTGACCGAGAGTATCGTTAATAACTTTAAAACGGTCTAAATCGAGAAACATAACAGCAAAAGGTCTTTTTGATATTTTTGCTCGTGCAATTGCCTTTTCTAACTGTTGATGAAATGAACGGCGATTCGCAAGTTCCGTTAAAGTATCGTGATATGCTAGGAAATTAATTTGCTCTTGTTGCTGCTTGCTTTCTGTAATATCTTTAATCATTAAATAGGCCCCAGAAATATGTTCCTTTAAAAAGATGGGAACAGCTGTAACATGTAAGTAGTAAATATCTCTATTTTTATGATATGCCCGTATTTCTAAAGAAATAGATTTCCCTTTTTTCACGTGATGAAAGGCATTAATGATTTCTTCCAAATCTTGTTCATACATAAGTGAATAGTATGGTTGGTTTAATAATTCATTCGTTTGATAACCGAGTAAAGTAGTTCCAGCGTTGTTCACATTGAGAAAATTACCGTACAAATCTAATGTGAAAATTGGATCTGGATGATGCTCATATAAAGATTTAAACATTTGTTGGTTATGATATAACTCATTTTTTTGTTCTACTAAATCTTCTGTACGTAGTTCGATTTGTTTCTCGAGTTCTAAACTGAATTGCATTTGTGCTAGCAATAATATTTTATTTTGTCTTCGAACTAACGTATGGCGTATGAGAACGAAGGCGAAAGTTACCATAAGTCCAATTACTACGATAGGTGCAAAAACATTTTCGACCAATATAAAAACAATAAGCATCACGACAGAAATATACGGTAATGATAATCGGATTGATTCACCAAATTGAGGCGTTAGTAATATTTGTTCTTGTTTTTCGGGCTCTTTTGTGTGAAGTATACAAGCGATTGCTACCAATAATAAGGTTACTTGATATAATGGAGCAACTGTGAACATAGAGTGCTCAGGCTGGAAGTATTTTATATAAGCATAAATAGAATCCGTAGTAGCATACAAAATTAAAGCACTGCCAAGAAGAGCACCAACTTGCTTTGGTAGTAAGGATAATGGTCTGAATAAAAGGTTGATTCCTATTAAAAGAAAGAGTAGATCAGCCATTGGATACGTGAGTTGAACAAACATGTCGATATATGATGTTGTAAAAATATGAATGGTTCTTTCAATAAGTAAATAGTAGCTTAAAGTAAATTGAGCAGTAACAATAATACAAATATCACATATCGTAAAAAGCTGTTCCAATAAATCTCGGCCATAAATAATTTCATATAGAAAGGCAAATGCAAAGCTAACTAAAAATAATAAGTAAAAAAAGTCTGATGGATCAACGAATGTATAGTAGTCATGCAGAATTAAGCGTTGATAAGCAACTATTATATCGCCGATGAAATAAGAGAAGGATCCGATAGTTAATGTTATCCAAAACAAACGAGATAACCCTTGTTTTACATTTGAAAAATAAAATATATAACTGCAAATTGTAATATCAATTAATATGGTACTTATTCCAGTTAATATTTGAAATGGGAGTGCGTACTCATATAAAAAGGACATTGATACGTAATGAATAGCTATATACAACAATGAAATGCTTATAAGAATACTTACATGTGTTTGTTTTTTCATTTATATCACCCACTGTATATACATAAGAACCACCTTTTTGTAGTTTATGTTTTTTATGATTGCTTGAAAACATATAGAATTTCTATATTTATTTTACACATTTATAATGAGTTGTAAAAATAGATTTGCTCAGCAAGTATTAATTGTTGTTTCTGTTCCCAATATATCGACATAGGAATTTGAAGTTTGCTATAATGAATTAAATAGTTGCATTATTTAGAAAAATTTAAAAATAATAAATAATGCAAGTAAGACATATTGTTTACTATGTGAACTTGTTCTTAATTCAGGGGGGAGGGTTTCACAATGGCAAGTGTATATGAAAATAGTTATATGATCGTTTTGATTTTCTTGCTATTAGGTATATTGCTGCCGGTAGTGGCTCTTACATTAGGGAAAATGCTGCGTCCAAACAAACCGAGTGCAGCGAAAGCGACGACGTATGAGAGTGGAATTGAGCCTTTTCATGATGCAAATATTCGGTTTCATGCTCGTTATTACATTTTCGCTTTATTGTTCGTCATCTTTGATGTAGAAACTTTATTTTTATACCCATGGGCTGTTGCATATGACAAGCTTGGTTTATTTGCACTGATTGAAATGCTCATTTTTGTTGTGATGTTGCTAGTTGGATTAGCGTATGCTTGGAAAAAGAAGGTGTTACAATGGTTATAAATTTTGAGGAATTACACCCACAGGAGCGAGCGGAATTAGAAAGGAATATCTTTTTTTCTACATTGGAACAGTTGAAGGGATGGGCGCGGAGCAACTCTTTATGGCCGATGACATTTGGACTGGCATGCTGTGCGATTGAAATGATGGGAGTAGGCTCATCACATTACGATTTAGATCGATTTGGGTCATTTTTTCGGACTTCACCAAGACAATCGGACGTCATGATTGTGTCAGGAACGGTAACGAAGAAAATGGCACCTATTGTTCGGCGCCTATATGATCAAATGCCTGAACCGAAGTGGGTAATTGCGATGGGATCTTGTGCAACGGCCGGTGGTCCGTATGTGAATTCGTATGCTGTTGTGAAAGGTGTAGATCAAATTGTACCAGTTGATGTGTATATTCCTGGATGCCCTCCAAATCCTGCTGCTTTAATTTATGGAATTAATAAATTAAAAGAAAAAATTCGTTACGAGGCGAGGACCGGAAAGCAGGTGACGAATAAATGAGTGATCCAAATAAAGACTTAGAAAGTATGAAAAGAGAAGCAGCCCGTCATGCGAAAGAGGAAGCGCGAAAACGTCTTGCTGCGAAACATGGGGCGGAAATGTCTAAACTTGAAGGAGAACATCGAGAAAAAGAGAAAGCGCTACCAAAAGATAAGGGGATTAATGTAGAAGAAGCGAAGGCGAAGGCCGCAGCAGCCGCAAAAGCAAAAGCAGCGGTATTAGCGAAGCAAAAGCGAGAAGGATCAGAAGAAGTAACGGACGAAGAAAAAGCCAAAGCAAAGGCGAAAGCTGCAGCAGCTGCCGAAGCAAAAGCAGCGGTATTAGCGAAGCAAAAGCGGGAAGGATCAGAAGAAGTAACGGACGAAGAAAAAGCCAAAGCAAAGGCGAAAGCCGCAGCAGCTGCAAAAGCAGCGGTATTAGCGAAGCAGAAGCGAGAAGGATCAGAAGAAGTAACGGACGAAGAAAAAGCTAAAGCGAAGGCAAAGGCTGTAGCAGCTGCAAAAGCAGCGGTATTAGCGAAGCAGAAGCGAGAAGGATCAGAAGAAGTAACGGACGAAGAAAAAGCTAAAGCGAAGGCAAAGGCTGTAGCAGCTGCAAAAGCAAAAGCAGCAGCGTTAGCGAAGCAGAAAGCCTCACAAGGTGAGGGGGATTCTGGAGATGAGAAAGCAAAGGCAATTGCAGCCGCGAAAGCGAAAGCCGCTGCTGCGGCAAGGGCAAAGGGATCTGTAAATAAGATAGAAGACGAACCGCAGCAGGAAGAACCATCAGTTAACCAACCATATTTAAATCGCTATGTGGAGGTTGTTAAGGAGAGGGTAGGAGGATATGCATTAGTAGATTCCTATATTAATAAGCTTTCAAAAGATGTTCCAACTCTTGTGGCGGAGCCTTCGAAATATTATGAAGTGATGGAATTGCTACGATTCCATGAGGGGCTTGCTTTTGATTATATGTCAGAGCTACATGCGACAGATTTTGTGACACATATGGAAGTATACGTTCATTTATTTTCATATGGAAAGAAACAGTCAGTAGCAGTGAAGGTAAAGCTCGATAGGGAAGCGCCGCAAGTAAAATCGGTGACGCCGCTTTGGAAAGGGGCAGATTGGCCGGAGCGTGAAACGTATGATTTGCTCGGTATTGTATTTGAAGGTCATCCTAATTTATCCCGCATTTTAATGCCGGATGATTGGGTGGGGTATCCGCTTAGGAAGGATTATGAACCGTATGATGTGGAGGTGTAGCTTGTGATCCGTACGGAAGAGATGCTCTTAAATGTAGGGCCGCAGCATCCGAGTACACATGGTGTGTTTCGGCTTGTGATTAAGATTGACGGAGAAATTATTAAAGAGGCTACACCGGTTATCGGATATTTGCATCGCGGAACAGAAAAGATAGCTGAGAGCTTGCAATATACACAAATTATCCCGTATACAGATCGAATGGACTATTTATCAGCAATGACGAATAATTACGTCCTTTGCCACGCTGTAGAGACGATGATGGATCTTGAGATTCCAGAGCGTGCTGAATATTTACGGGTGCTTGCGATGGAGCTTGGGAGAGTTGCGAGCCATCTCGTCTGGTGGGGAACGAACCTGCTTGATATAGGAGCGGTTAGTCCATTTTTATATGCCTTTCGTGAACGAGAGATGATTATAAATTTATTAAGTGAATTGTGCGGTGCAAGGCTTACTTTCAACTATATGAGAGTCGGCGGCGTGAAGTGGGATGCACCAGACGGCTGGATTGAAAAGGTGAAAGAGTTTGTTCCGTATATGAGAGAGCAGTTGGAAGGGTATCACGACCTTGTTAGCGGAAATGAAATTTTCTTAAATCGTGTGAAAGGCGTTGGCGTATATAGCGCGGAAGAGGCGATCTCGTATTCTTTAAGTGGCGCAAATTTGCGGTGCACGGGAGTCCACTGGGATCTTCGCAAAGATGAGCCGTATTCTATTTATGATCGTTTTGACTTTGATATTCCTGTTGGGATCTCGGGAGATGCTTGGGATCGCTACGTTTGCCGGATGGAGGAAATTGAGGAGTCATTGAAAATTATTGAGCAAGCAGCCGAGCAGTTCCCGAAAGACGGCGCTGTGCTGGCGAAAGTGCCGAAAATTATTAAAGCACCTAAGGGAGAAGCGTTCGTCCGTATAGAGTCACCGCGGGGAGAGATTGGCTGTTATATTGCTAGTGATGGAAAGAAAGAGCCGTACCGCTTGAAATTTCGCAGACCGTCTTTTTATAATTTGCAAATCTTACCGAAGTTATTGAAAGGTGAAAACATCGCCAATTTAATTACGATTTTAGGTGGGGTTGATATTGTACTTGGGGAGGTTGACGGCTAATGATTGAGACGCTCTTACAATCACCTTCAAGCTGGACGAATTTCTTCATTTTTTTCGGATTAGCGGTGCTTCTATTATTTGCAGTCCTTGGCTTCGTTACATACGGTATTTTGGCAGAACGGAAAGTGATGGGATTTATGCAAGGGCGGATTGGACCAAACCAAGTTGGGGGCCGGTTCGGTTTACTCCAAACGGTAGCTGATGTTTTGAAACTATTATTAAAAGAAGATAGCATTCCGAAAGCTGCTGATAAACCGTTGTTTATATTAGCACCTGTTATTGCATTCGCACCAGCATTTATGGTACTTGCGGTTATCCCATTTACTGATAAATTTCAGTTCGCGGATATTGGCGTAGGGTTACTGTATTACATTGCTGTTTCTGGGATTACGACGATCGGCGTCGTAACTGGGGGATGGGCATCAAATAATAAATATTCCCTTTTAGGAGGGATGCGTGCGGCAGCGCAAATGATTTCTTATGAGATTCCACTTGTGATGAGTGTAATTGGCGTCGTTTTGTTAGCTGGTAGTCTTAACTTGAATGAAATTGTAGCGGCGCAGGAAAAGGTATGGTACATTTTCGCACAGCCAATCGGTTTCGTCATTTTCTTAATCGCTGCAGTTGCAGAGTTAAATAGGACACCGTTTGATTTACCCGAAGCGGAGTCAGAACTTGTTTCAGGATACCATACGGAATACTCAGGTTTTCGCTGGGCGTTTTTCATGCTTTCAGAGTATGTGTATTTCTTCGGGATGTCATCTTTAATTACAGTACTCTTTTTAGGAGGCTGGAATCCAGTTATGTTCCTTGGGTTTATTCCAGGAGCCGTATGGTTTGCTTTGAAATTCAGCAGTGTGGTCTTTCTATTGATTTGGTTCCGCGTTACGTTCCCGCGCATAAGAGGTGACCAGTTAATGGAGTTTGGTTGGAAAGTATTATTACCAATCGCACTTGCAAATATTTTCTTAACGGCATTGATTAAGGAGCTATTCTTCTAATCTATAAAGGGGGTGCCAGTAAGAGATGAAAGGACTATTTAAAGGGTTAAAATATACGCTTAGTAATTTGAGTAAGAAAAAGGTGACGTATGATTATCCAAATCAACCGTTGCCATTACCAGACCGATTTCGAGGTATTCAAAAGTTTTATCCAGAGAAATGTATTGTTTGTAATCAGTGTTCCAACATTTGTCCGACAGATTGCATTCAATTAACAGGAAAAAAACATCCTGATCCTACGAAAAAAGGGAAAATTATCGACACGTATGATATTAATTTTGAAATTTGTATTCTTTGCGATTTATGTACAGAAGTTTGCCCGACAGAGGCGATTGTAATGACAAATAACTTTGAACTTGCAGAGTATTCACGTGATGATTTATTTAAAAATTTGCAGTGGCTTGACGAGAACGACGAGAACATCAGGAAGGAGAATAAAGCATGAACGGCGAGTTTGTAGCTTTCTTTATATTATCCTTGTCTGCGATTATCGGCGGCGTTCTTATGCTGAATTTAACGAAAGTAATGCATATGATGCTGGCCCTTGTGCTTACGTTCCTTAGTATTGCGGGTTTGTACTTTCTCTTATCAGCCGAATTTATCGGAGTGGCACAAATTTTACTTTACTCTGGTGCAATCACTATTATTATGATTTTTGGCATTATGTTAACGAAACATAACGCGGAAAATGAATCGCGCCTTACTCTTCGAAAATGGATTATCTTCTTTGCGGTTGTAGCATTTGGAGCAGTTATGTATTTCGCTGTTAATAGTATCGATTTTTCAAATCAAAGCACACAAGGAAGTTTACCTCTCCATGAAAATAACACACTTCAAATCGGTACACTTCTCTATTCAAAATATATTATTCCATTCGAATTAACCTCAGTTATTTTACTTGTAGCACTTGTAGGAGCGATTATCCTTGCGAAGAAGGATGAGGGAGAGGAGGATTCCCATGAGTAGCGTTCCGGCTTCTGCGTATTTAACACTTGCGATTATTTTGTTTTGCATCGGCTTATTTGGAGCTTTAACAAAGCGAAATACAGTAATTGTACTAGTTTGTATCGAATTGATGTTAAACGCCGCCAATTTAAATCTAGTAGCGTTTAGTAAATTAGGCTTGTTTCCGAATTTAACAGGACAAATTTTTTCGCTGTTTACGATGTCTGTAGCGGCAGCGGAGGCAGCGGTAGGTCTTGCAATTTTGATTGCTTTGTACCGTAATCGCCCGACAGTTCATGTAGATGAGATGGATACGCTCAAAGGATAGCATTGTGACCGAAAAGGGGGAAGGAAACAATGATCGATTATGCATGGCTCATACCGCTTTTCCCGCTTGTTTCGTTTTTGTTACTTATTGTGTTCGGGAAGAAAATTAGAGAGGGAAGTAGTGTACTAGGTATTTTCTTTACCTTTCTCTCCTTTATATCCGCGGTAGTGGTACTAATAGAACGATTTTCATCGGAGGCAGTGAAGCATAAGTGGGTATGGCTTAGGGTAGGAGATATAGATATATCATTTGGTTTTGAAGTTACCGCATTAGGGGCTTTAATGTTGTTTATCGTTACACTTGTGAGTTTTCTTGTACATTTGTACTCAAAAGGTTATATGAAAGGTGACACTAGATTACCAACCTTTTATGCATATTTAGGGCTCTTTACCTTTGCGATGCTTGGGCTAGTTATATCGACGAATTTATTACAGCTTTATATATTTTGGGAGTTAGTCGGCCTTGGTTCGTTTTTACTTATCGGTTTTTATTTCTTTAAAGAAGAAGCGAAGGCTGCTGCGAAAAAGGCTTTTATTATGACACGTATTGGGGATGTTGGGCTATTTATTGGGATGATATTAATTTTTTGGCACGCAGGTAGTTTTGAATATGACGCGATTTTTAAAGCGATTCATACGGGCGACCTCTCTCCTTCTATGATTACAATAACGGCGATATTAATTTTTATCGGTGCGATGGGGAAATCGGGTCAGTTCCCGCTTCATACATGGTTGCCAGATGCAATGGAAGGACCGACGCCTGTTTCGGCGCTTATTCACGCGGCAACGATGGTTGCAGCCGGCGTATATTTAGTAGCGACGATGTTCCCGCTATTTTCAGCAAGTGCAGTAGCGATGCAAACTGTGGCAATCGTTGGGGCTTTCACCGCAATCTTTGCGGCCTCTATCGGTCTAGTGCAAACTGATATTAAGAGGGTTCTTGCTTACTCTACAGTTAGTCAGCTCGGGTATATGATGCTTGCGCTAGGCTCGGCTGGTTATGTAGCTGGTATCTTTCACTTAACGACACACGCCTTTTTTAAAGCATTATTGTTCCTGGCAGCAGGAAGTGTAATTCATGCAGTCCATACGCAAAACATTAATAAAATGGGCGGTTTACAGAAAAAGATGAAAGTAACCGGTGCACTATTTTTAATAGGCACACTTGCAATTAGTGGTGTTCCCCTTCTTTCCGGATTTTTTAGTAAAGATGAAATTTTAGCGGCGGCTTGGATGAATGGCAATTACTTTCTATTCGTTTTAGCAGTAATTGCGGCATTTCTAACAGCATTTTATATGTTCCGTCTATATTTTCTTGTCTTTACGGGGGAAACGAAGACGAAGGAAGAGGTGCATGAATCGCCTCGCACCATGACGTATCCGATGATTGTCCTTGGTGTCCTTGCGGTAGTGGCAGGTTATATAAATACACCGTGGTTCGGAATGTTTCTTGGGGATTGGCTTACGAAAGATATAGGATTCCAGGTGAAGGAAGTGCATGGACCTGTTTGGATTATGGTTGTTGCGACGCTCGTTTCATTTGCGGGAATTGCCCTCGCATATTTAATATATGGCAAGAAATCTATCTCTAGAGATTGGGCCGGCGGAGAAGGGACGTCTTTTTATAACCTTTTGAAAGAAAAATATTATGTGGATGAACTATACAATGCGGCAGTACTTCCTATTACGAAAGGAATCGCTCATGTGCTTCGCTTATTTGAAGTATACGTTGTAGAAGGAATCGCAGTTTTAATTGCTGGACTCGTTAAAGGTATGAGTGGACTAGGATCACGGCTTCAAAACGGGAATGTACAAGTGTATGGAACTGTAACAGCAGTTTCGCTCGCAGTGCTCCTAATTATTTTGTTATATACGGGAGGGGATTTACGGTGAATGGATTGCTATTAACGTTCTTCATTTTTTCCCCGCTTTTAGGAATTCTCTTGCTTTTATTAACGCCGAAACGAGAATCGCGTACAGTGCAGGCGCTTGGTTTATTCGGAACGGCGCTTCCATTTGGAATTGCTATCGTCCTTGCTTGTACATACGCTTCAGGAAAGAGCTTATCGATATTTGATGAAAAGGTGAAATGGATTCAATTTGGGGATTTCACAGCAGTGGACAAAAGGTGGTTTTCAATTTATTACGAGCTCGGCATTGATGGTTTATCGCTTGTAATGATGGTGCTCACAGCCCTTCTAGCGATGCTTGCAGCAATTGCGGCATTTTCTATTAAAAGAAATTTGAAAGCATTCTACATGCTGTTACTCATGTTAGAAATAGGTATGCTCGGTGTCTTCGCTGCTCAAAATTTAATGTTGTTCTTCATGTTCTTTGAGATTACGTTGCCACCAATGTTTTTATTAATTGGCAAGTGGGGGAAATTGTCGAGTGAAAAGGCTGCATATAGTTATTTAATATATAACGGTATTGGATCAGCTATTTTACTTATCGTTTTCTCGGTTTTATTTGCGAAAACAGGTACAACAAATATTGCGGAGCTTAAAGAAATATTAACGAGTGTAGGTGCTGGGAGAGGAATGGCCGTCTCAAGTAGCGTACAGTTCGGCTTGTTTCTTGCCATAATGATTGCTTTTGCGATTAAACTCCCTGTTTTCCCTTTGCATCGCTGGATGGTCAATGTACACATAGAAGCGCATCCTGCTGTAGTTATGCTTCACGCAGGGCTTTTGCTGAAGATTGGCGCGTACGGTATTGTTCGCTTCGGGAAAGGATTATTCCCAGAATATTTTCGTGATTTTGCAACGCTAATTGCGATTTTAGGGGTAATTAATTTATTGTATGGGGCCTTTCTAGCACTCATCCAAACGGACTTTAGAAAGGTACTTGCTTACTCTAGTATTTCGCATATGGGCATTGTATTAATGGGGCTTGCGGCGTTAAATGCACCAGGTACACAAGGGGCATTGTTCCAAGTTGTGTCTCACGGTTTAATTGCGGCCTTACTCTTTTTCTTGCTTGGCATTATTGAAGAGCGTTTCGGGACTTCGGATATTACAGCACTTGGTGGACTTGCAAAAAGTGTTCCGGTGCTTAGCGGTTTCTTCCTAGCAGGCGGTATGGCATCGCTTGGAATGCCAGGGATGTCCGGATTTATTAGCGAATTCCTTGCCTTTCTCGGTTTATTCCAAGGGAAACCTGTTATCGCCGCCGTCGGTGTAATTGGAATTATTTTAACCGCTGTATACGTATTAAGAGCGACACTTCAAGTGATATTTGGTAAGAAAGAATGGGAAGCGAAATTTGATATACACGGATGGGAGTACGTTCCTGTTATAGTGCTTATCGTTTGTATTATTGCAATTGGGGTAATGCCAGAACTACTAGGGGATCCACTTCAAACTACATTGAAAACATTGGGGGTGAAGTAGGATGGATATGAACACGTTACTTAGCTTATCATGGCATCTCATGGTACCAGAATTCATTATTCTCGGGGCAGCCATCCTTCTTTCCATATGTGATTTGTTTTTTAAGCTGAACCATAGGTACGTTGCGATTGGTGCAATTGCCGCTTCCTTGTTAGCGATAGTGTCATTAATGACGCTATATAGCGAACCGGCAGGAGATATTTTAAATGGATCGTTTGTACTAGATGGATTTTCAAAAGGATTTAAAACGTTGTTATTAGGCGGAGCAGCTCTCGTTTTATGTATGGCAATAAGCGATGACAAGAAGGAGCCTATTCAAGATAAAGGAGAATATTATTATTTGTTTTTAATGGCGCTTCTTGGAGCGATGTTCATGGCGTCTAGCGTTGATTTCATCACATTGTTCGTTGGTTTAGAGTTGCTTTCGCTTTCTTCCTATATTTTAGTAGGAATCCGAAAAAGAAACCGCGCATCGAATGAGGCTGCAATGAAATATGTCATTAACGGAGGAATTGGAACAGCAATTACACTCTTTGGAATGAGTTATTTATACGGTATTACAGGGTCGACCAACATAGTGGAAATGCAAAAGGTATTTACGCAAGGATTGGCTGGGGGCATTCAGTTATTGTTAGCTCTCGCATTTCTACTTTTGCTCGTTGGACTCTCATTCAAAATTGCAACAGTGCCATTTCATATGTGGGCACCAGATGTGTATGAGGGAGCGGCTACACCTGTCACTGCTTTTCTCGGAACGATTTCTAAAATTGCTGGTTTTCTACTCATTACGCGTTTGTTTCTTATGGTGTTTGCAGGTGTGGCAATCCAAGGAGACGCACAATCTTTGTACGGGCGTATGAGTATATACATTGCGGTACTAGCTAGTATTACGATGATTGTTGGGAACGTAGTAGCATTAAAGCAATACAACGTAAAACGTCTATTTGCCTATTCAGGTATCGCGCATGCTGGGTATTTGCTAGTCCCTCTTGTAGCACTATCGCAGTTTACGATGGATAGTATGTGGTTTTATATGCTTGCATATATGCTTATGAATATAGGAGCATTTGCAATCATCCACGGATTAATCTTACAAAATGATAAGGAAAATATGACGATTTTTACAGGGTTATATAAGAGATCCCCCTTTACAGCTATAGTGATGACGGTCTTTATTTTATCGTTAGCTGGAATACCGGGGACAGCAGGTTTCATCGGAAAAATTAACATTTTTTTAGGGGCACTTCATGTTGAACCTGCTCATTACGTATTAGCTTCTATTATGATGGGGACGACGGTTATTTCATTCATATATTATTTCCAAATATTACAGCAAATGTTTTTCCGCAAGGGAGAGACAGAAGAAAAGCTCCGATTACCGTTAAATATAAAGATTGT
Source organism: Bacillus sp. TH17 (assembly GCF_016651125.1). Taxonomy (NCBI): domain Bacteria; kingdom Bacillati; phylum Bacillota; class Bacilli; order Caryophanales; family Bacillaceae; genus Bacillus; species Bacillus sp. TH17. Next base: position 4,654,465 of record NZ_JAEKEN010000001.1, on the reverse strand, counting down.
CATGAGTCTTTGCGCAATTTCAATTGTAATACTAGGGATTATGCCGATGATTGGTTACAATTTCTTTTATGAACATTTTCCATTAATGAAGGATTTCTTCTTCTTGGGGAACGTGGTACAATAGTGGAAATAAAAGGTGTAGAGTCCGTACTCTACGCTTTTTATTTTGGAGTAACAGCAAATGAAAACGTCTATAGGCATATGTTTTCCGAGAGAAAATCACGATGTAAGATGCTTATTTGCGTTTGAAAAAGTGTGGCTCCTACTTATTTATGGTATCGTTTTTTACATTTTGCGTAAGTAGTAGCCAAGCAAAAAAAGGGGTCGATTTTTTGGCACATCTTTTAGGGCAACAAGCACTGATTGCCATTGTTTCGCATTTATTGTTTATTACCATTACGTGGTGGGCCTTACAAGGTATTCACATTGAGCGCTTAATGAAGTCTGGAAAAGTGATGCAGACGAGGGTATTACTTATCCTAATTACAATTGCAATTGGGACATCTGTAAGTAACTTTTTCCTTGATTATTTAGGCTATTCAAAGAGTTTAACGTATTTAGTAAAGTAAGTGTATAGAACCTCATATCTCCGTTAACAATGGGGATAGGAGGGGATGAAATTGAAGTTTAAAGCCATTCTTATTGTTATCGTAAGTGTTGTTTTATTTTTGGTTGGATATAAAGAGATGAAACCTATAAGCGATGAACAGAAAATGGAGAGCATGATTGTAGCTTTAGAGAAGAACGATGCAAAAGTAGAGCGGTGGTCATGGTTAGCGCGAGAAACGAAAACAATTTCTAATATACATACGTTTCAAAAACTGTTAAACGATGTGAAGGAAGAGGCAAACATCGAAAGTTGGGAATTAGAACAATCTCCAGATGGATATAAGGCTACATCCTATAAAAAATCTTCTTCACATGAAGAACGAATAGTAGTAACTTGGAGTAAGGAAAATACTAAAGAAAACACTTTTATTATTTTTGAAGTGAGCGGGGCGAAATGGGACCCGAAGTACGTTCAGAACATGGATAAAATTTTTAGTGAAAAACCTATAATTTACACTTGTGTTCAAGGTGTACTGAATGATAAGATTGAAGGTGTTTTGCAAAATAAAACCAATCAGGTTTTGAAAGATCTTTCAGCAAGAGCGATCGAACAGATAGAAGAAAGAGCATTTGTATCAGTCTCCGCATATAATAAAAAGTGGAATGACGCTCTTTCAACAAATAGAGAGAAAATAAATGTGCAAATAGCAATACGTTCTACAAACAACAAAGATACAATTGTGGTTGGCACACCGATCATAACTTCTGAGTATTGAGTGAATAGATACTGAAAAAAGGACACGGAGGGGAATAATTTGGAAAAGATCATCGTCCGTGGCGGAAAGCGGTTAAGCGGCACAGTGCGTGTTGAGGGCGCAAAAAATGCTGTATTACCTATAATCGCTGCAGCCCTATTAGCGAGTGACGGAAAGAATGTACTATCTGAAGTACCAGTATTATCTGATGTATACACAATTAACGAGGTATTACGTCATTTAAATGCTGAAGTCGTATTTGAAAATAACCAAGTAACAATCGATTCTTCTAAAGAATTAAACATTGAAGCACCATTTGAGTATGTACGTAAGATGCGTGCATCTGTTCAAGTAATGGGACCATTATTAGCACGTAACGGTCGTGCTCGTATTGCACTTCCTGGTGGATGTGCAATTGGTTCACGTCCAATTGACCAACATTTAAAAGGCTTCGAAGCAATGGGAGCGAAAGTAAAAGTTGGTAACGGATTTGTTGAGGCACACGTAGAGGGCGAACTAAAAGGAGCTAAAATTTATTTAGACTTCCCAAGCGTAGGCGCGACAGAAAACATTATGTCTGCAGCTACATTAGCAAAAGGGACAACAGTCCTTGAAAACGCAGCGAAAGAGCCAGAAATCGTTGACTTAGCTAACTTCTTAAATGCAATGGGAGCGAAAGTACGCGGAGCTGGAACTGGAACGATTCGTATTGAAGGCGTTGAAAAATTATATGGTGCAAACCACCCTATTATTCCTGACCGTATTGAAGCAGGAACATTCATGGTTGCAGCGGCAATTACAGGTGGAGACATCTTAATTGAAAATGCTGTGCCTGAACATTTACGCTCAATTACAGCGAAAATGGAAGAAATGGGTGTTAAAATTATTGAGGAAAATGAAGGTGTACGTGTTATCGGCCCAGATAAGTTAAAAGCGGTTGATATTAAAACTATGCCTCATCCAGGTTTCCCAACAGACATGCAATCACAAATGATGGCATTATTACTACATGCTGATGGAACAAGTATGATTACAGAAACGGTATTCGAAAACCGCTTTATGCACGTTGAAGAATTCCGTCGTATGAATGCTGATATTAAAATCGAAGGTCGTTCTGTAATTATGAACGGTCCAAGTAGCTTGCAAGGAGCTGAAGTTGGCGCAACTGATTTACGTGCTGCAGCAGCATTAATCTTAGCTGGTTTAGTATCAGAAGGTTATACTCGTGTAACAGAGTTAAAACATCTTGACCGCGGTTATGTAGACTTCCATAAGAAATTAGCTGCATTAGGTGCAACTATTGAACGTGTAAACGAAAAAGTAGAAGAAGTGAAAGAACAAGAAGTTTCTGATCTTCACGCTTAATTGAAGTAGTCTCTATGTCTTTTGACATAGGGGCTATTTTTTTTGGGTTATTACTGTTATAGTCAATAAATTCCATACTTATGCACGTCTCAGTGAAAATATTTAGAAAATTTTTGTTTTATTCCACTATTTGCGGTCAGTAAAACCCCACTGATTATAGTTTCACTTTATATCGATACCCCCAAGTATGTTCTAAAAGATCCCGTATTTCCATAAGAATGAAAGGAATCCAACTTTATATTGGGGGAATAGGATGAAATTTTCAAAGCCACTTTTCATTACAGTAGCGCTCTTAACAGCGCTCGTTATCATTGTACCCGCTGCTCTTGTTATTCCGTTTGCGAAAGCAAAAGTAGGGGAAGAAGCAGCTTCTAAAACTCCTCCAGCGATAGAAAGTATACCAGCTCCAGGGAAAGTGGATACAGCGGTTCAAGTTGCTGTATATCGTGATCAGCAGAAGAAGGTAGAAACATTACCTATGGAGGAGTATGTGGCCGGTGTAGTAGCTTCTGAGATGAATGCCAGCTTTGAAATAGAGGCGCTAAAGGCGCAGGCATTAGCAGCAAGAACATTTGTAGTGCAGCGTATGCTAAGCGGTGGTAAGAAAAACAATGCGGACGTGACAGATACAGTGAAAGATCAAGTGTACAAAAGCAAAGAGGAATTAAAGAAACAATGGGGTAATAACTACGAAAATAATTTAAAGAAAATTGAGGAAGCCGTTTCGAAAACCGCAGGGCAAGTTTTAACGTATGATGGAAAACCAATTTCAGCATCCTTCTTCTCAACGAGTAACGGACGAACAGAAAATGCAGCTGATTATTGGGGGAATGATTATCCGTACTTAAAGAGTGTAGATAGTCCGTGGGATCAAGCCTCTCCAAAATTTACGAGTGAGCAAAAATTCACAGTAGCGGATTTTCAAAAACGTCTCGGTGTGAAAGTACTAGCAAACGGAAAGGTTGGTAATATTAAAGACCTTACGGAAGGAAAACGAGTAAAGGATGTAGAGTTTCAAGGGAAAACATTAACAGGAAAACAAGTTCGTGAAAAGTTAGATTTACGCTCCTCAGACTTTACGTGGAAACAAGAAGGGGATAACATCACCGTTACGACGAAAGGATTCGGTCATGGCGTCGGTATGAGCCAGTACGGTGCGAATGGTATGGCAGGGGAAGGTAAGAAATATACGGAGATAGTCGCTCATTACTATAAAGGCGTTGAAATAAAGACGATGAATGATTATGAAGGAAAGTTGATGGTGAAGAAGTAGGTGTCAGGGGGTTCCTGATACCTACTTCTTTTTTTGTTTAAAATATCATAATTTTCCATTAATTGTTTGGTATAATAGGATAAAAAAACATTTGGGGGAGACAGAATGGCGTTATTGGAGTTGAAACAGGTAGGGAAGACGAACCAGTTACCGGCAATTGAGCTAAAGGTTGAAAAAGGGCAATGTGTTGTTTTGCAGTGTAATAACCATACAGCTAAAGTGTTGCACCGCATCATTATCGGTGAAGAAGAAGCTTCAACTGGCAATGTACTATTTGAAGGCACAGCGATTGGAAAGAAGAATTATTCCCGCATTGGCTTTTGTTTTTTGAAAGATGAAGCATATGATCGTTTGAAGGTGAAGGAGTACTTCAAGTTTTTGTTAGGTCTGTATGAATTCAATATGAGTATGGAAGAGGTAGTACAATATGTCGGTCTCCTAGATAAGTTAAACGCTAAAATAGAAAAATTATCATTTTCAGAGAAACGCCGTCTTCATATTGGGCGGATTATGATTCACAATCCGGATTTAGTTATTTTAGAAGAGCCAGAGCAAAATGTCGATACAGAGAGTACGATCATTATTCGAAAAGCGATTATGAAAATGAAAGAACAAGGAAAAGCAATCTTTATTACGTCGTCCTTTTTATCGGATGCCCTTTCGCTGACAGAAGATGTATACATATTAAACAACGATGGTGTGAAAAAGGTAGAAATAGAGCAAGAAGAAGCTGAAGAAGTCGATGAAGAAAAAGTAGTTCAAATGATTCCGCAAATGAAACTTGAAAGAATTCCAGCAAAAGTGAACGATAAAATCATTTTACTGGATCCGATGGAGATTCATTTCATTGAAACGCAAAATGGAGTGACACATATTCATGTGCGCGAAGGAGATTTTGTATGTGCATTAACATTAAGTGAACTAGAAGTGAGATTAACAGGATTCGGATTTTTTAGATGTCATCGCTCGTACCTCGTTAATTTACAAAGAGTACGAGAAGTTATTACGTGGACTCGGAATAGTTTTAGCTTAATTTTGGATGATGAAAGAAAAAGTTCAATCCCGCTTTCAAAAGGAAGAATGGATGAATTAAAAGGTGTAATTGGGCTATAAAAATGCTCCGATAAGCTCAAAATACGATTCATTCACCGGTAAAAATACTCCTTTTACCGGTATTTTACTGCGCCTACCCTTTGTTTTTCATATGATTGAGTCAAGAAAAGCGAAACAAACAAACGAAAAGCGCTAAAGCGACTTTCATCTATAAAAAGAAAAACAAAGGGGATGACGAAATGAAATTGGCAATTGAAATGAAAGATGTAATGAAAAGTTTCGATGGAAAAACGGCCCTTCGAAATGTAAATATTGAGGTGAAGCAAGGAGAAATCTTTGGATTCCTCGGACCGAGTGGATCTGGGAAAACGACAACAGTAAAAATATTAACATCTCAATTGCTTCATAGCGTTGGAACTGTAAGAGTGTTAGGTAAAGACATTACAGGTCCAAGTAGTATCGATTACAAGCGAATTGGTATTTTGACAGACAACAGCGGCCTATACGAAAGACTTAGCATTTATGATAACTTACTACTATTTTGTGACTTATACGATTGTAAAAAAGAACGAATCGATGAAGTGCTAGCACAAGTGAACTTATTAGATGATAAAAAAACACAAGTAAAAAAATTGTCAAAAGGAATGAAGCAGCGTGTCACACTAGCGAGAGCGATCCTTCACAAACCAGATATCCTCTTCTTAGATGAACCAACATCTGCACTTGATCCAGTAAACATACAAAACATTCATAAAATCTTAAAAGACTTAAATAAAGAAGGAACAACGATTTTCTTAACGACGCACAACATGGACGAAGCAGAAACGCTTTGTAACCGTATTGCCTTTCTGTGCGGCGGAGAAATTGTAGCGCTTGATACACCAGAAAACTTGCGATTAAAGTACGCGAAAGATCAAATACAAGTTGTGTTAAAAGATAAACAAAAAGAAACGGTACAAAAAGATGAATTAGGAGCAAAACGCATTTCAGAATGGATGAAAAAAGGCGAATTACTATCTATTCATTCACACGAGCCAACGTTAGGTGATATCTTTATTGAAGTTACTGGGAGGGGACTATAATGACATTTTCAATGAGACGATTTTCAGCTATTTTTCGGAAAGAGGTACAGGATTTTAAAACGAATTCACAAACTTTAATTATGTTGGTAATGCCACTTGTCTTTTCGGTATTATTTAGTCGCTCAGATAATATGAGAGAAGTTGGAGCAAGTACGTTAACTGCGATGGCGTTAGTTATGGTCGGAGGCTTTGTACAGGCAATGCTCATCGCTGAAGAAAAGGAAAAAAATACGCTTCGTGTTCTTATGCTATCACCAGCATCATCTATTGAAGTATTAATTGGTAAAAGTTCATTAACAGGTATGATTACAGTTGCAATCTGTTTTATTAATCTACTTATTTTAGGTAAATTAGAAGGTAATTTTGCATTATTATTACTCATCTTTGTTCTTGGAATGCTAATATTTAATCTCATTGGTACTTGTATTGGATTATTAGCTCAAAATGTGCCGCAAACATCAACAATTGGATTACCAATATTAATGACATTCCTTTTCGGTGATTTAATTGGAATGTTTGTGAAGAATGAAGTCGTTACAAAAATAGTCGATTATTTGCCAACTCGTCATATCGGTCTTGCAGTTAGTAGTGTTATAAAAGGTGAAGGTTTTAGTGCAATTACTAGTAACTTATTGAACATAACGATTTGGTTAGTCGCAGTACTTGTTATTACACTCTTCATTTATAGAAAGAAACAAATGGACTAAAAACTGAGCTGAAACGCTCAGTTTTTTCCTTTTTCTATCATTTCCTCGGAAATTTTGCAATTCCTATACATATTTTTACAGATTTTGTCGAAAAGTAATTAGTTATAGGTTGTATAGGATGAGTGAATATTGTTCAAAATGATTGCTGAGGTGATGATGGAATGCGAGGAAGAAATAGTAAAAAGTCGCAAAAAGTAGTACATTTATTTCAAAAAAGATGGGTGTTTCCGGCACTATACATTGCTTGTGCAGCGGTAATCTTAATGGTTGCGCTATGGTTTCAGGGAGCTAATCCAAAGAAAGCTCCGAACCAAGATCAAGCAACACCGTATACACAAACGGAAGATCCGGCAGTACCAGTAACAAAATCTTCAGAAGTAGTGAAAATGCCAACTGCAGCAAATGCAGAAGTAGTAGTACAGAAGAAATTCTATGAAGATGCAGCATCAGAGGCGGAACAAGAAAAAGCACTTGTCTTTTATAACAACACATATTCCCCGAATAAAGGAATTGACATTGCTGCGAAAAACGGAAAAGAATTTGATGTTACAGCTGCTTTAAGTGGTACAGTAACGAAAGCTGAAAAAGATTCACTTCTTGGTTATGTTGTAACGGTAGATAGTGGAAATGGTGTAGCGGCATCTTATCAAAGCTTAGGCAGTGTGAAAGTAGAAAAAGGTGCAAGAGTCGCGCAAGGTGAAGTGTTAGGAAAATCAGGTCTAAATGCAATGAATAAAGATGCAGGTTCTTACGTTCACTTTGAAGTACGTAAAGACAATGTGGCTGTGAACCCTGAGCGTTATTTAAATAAATCAGTAGCAGAAATTAAAGCTGATGCAGGCGCTGCAAAGGCGACAAATGCTTCTGGTAAAAAAGCTGATGACAAATCTCAAAAAGAAGAAAAGTCGACAAGCACGAAACCAGAAGATAAGTCTCAAAAAGAAGAGAAATCAACAAGCGGCTCGACTAGTGATAAAGAGACGAACGGCAAACAAGATGAGAAATCTCAAAAAGAAGAGAAATCAACAAGCGGCTCGACTAGTGATAAAGAGACGAACGGCAAACAAGATGAGAAATCTCAAAAAGAAGAGAAATCAACAAGCGGCTCGACTAGTGATAAAGAGACGAACGGTAAACAAGATGAGAAATCTCAAAAAGAAGAAAAATCAACGAATGGTTCTACAGAATCATCTAACGGTGCTTCTTCACAAGAATAATAAAGTGAAAAAATCAGTTCTCATTAGGAGAGCTGATTTTTTTATCCCGCATTAACGGGCAGTAAGACTCCCACCTCAAAATTCAGCTGGAGCAAAGAAGTTAGGTGGGAGATCAACTGCCCGTAAACGCCCGATTGGTTCAACTAATAATCAGTGGGGGATGAACAAAACCCCCACTGATTAAAGTTTCACTTTATTTTCATATAAAAATAATCAATTTCGAGAAAAAAGTTGCAATAACAAGGAAAAATGACGAGATTCTCGAATATATATTACAAAAGGGAGGGGATACTGTGTCATTTTTATCTGTTCTGTCGATTGCTATCATTTTATTGTTTGTTTTATTCGCTTTATATTATTATATTGCCGGTAAGAAAGAAGTCCCCCACCATCAGTTGTTAGAAGAAGAATATGAAAGAGAAGAGTGACACCTTTTATAAAGAGGTGTCACTTTTTTTCGCCATAATTGTCATCTTTAACGTATTTCTCACAAAAAAACGTAATTTTTCTTAACTTAGTCCGCAAAAATAGTGAACATGTAGCATATATCAGTAGTGCGGGCAATACAATGGTATAAACCAATGCAAAGAGAGTGTTTGAGGTGAGAAATCGTGAATCATTTCATTATAAATCCAAGAATGTTTAACGCTTACAAACAGCACTCACATTTACTTCATAGTCGTATGCAGCGAGTCTCATTTCACACTTCTCACATCCAATTTAGGGAGGCGAGTGGTGTGCACGATTACATCAAAGAGAGAACTATCAAGATTGGCAAGTATATCGTGGAGACAAGAAAGACAGTGCGTGTAATCGCAAAGGAGTTTGGGGTATCAAAGAGTACAGTCCATAAAGATTTAACAGAACGTTTGCCAGAAATTAATCCAGAGCTCGCAAATGAAGTGAAAGAAATTCTTGATTATCATAAGTCTATTCGTCATCTAAGAGGTGGAGAAGCAACAAAGCAAAAGTACCGAAAAGAAGATACAGAAAACCCTGTGCGCCAATAAATCTAAAATAGCAAACATTCCTTGTGAATTCGGTAATATTTTTCAGAAGAATTCTTTTTGCGAATATTACGTTTCTGTTAAATTTATGATAAAATCAGAAATTAGGTGTAAAAGAATTCGGGTGTAACCTGATTTTGAATATCGAGGAGGAAATGACGGGAATGTTTGCGCGAGATATCGGAATTGACCTAGGTACGGCTAACGTATTAATTCATGTTAAAGGTAAGGGTATTGTATTAAATGAGCCATCTGTTGTGGCAATTGATCGTAATAGTGGAAAAGTATTAGCAGTAGGTGAAGAAGCAAGAAGTATGGTGGGACGTACACCTGGTAATATTGTAGCAATTCGTCCGCTTAAAGATGGTGTAATCGCAGATTTCGAAATTACAGAAGCAATGTTAAAGTATTTCATTAACAAATTGGACGTGAAGAGCTTCTTTTCAAAACCTCGCATTTTAATTTGCTGTCCAACAAATATCACATCTGTAGAACAAAAAGCAATTCGTGAGGCTGCTGAACGTTCAGGTGGTAAAACAGTATTTTTAGAAGAAGAACCAAAAGTAGCCGCAGTTGGTGCTGGTATGGAAATCTTCCAGCCAAGCGGAAACATGGTTGTTGATATTGGTGGAGGTACAACAGATATTGCCGTACTTTCTATGGGTGATATTGTTACCTCTTCCTCTATCAAAATGGCTGGCGATAAGTTTGATATGGAAATCTTAAACTACGTTAAACGTAAGTATAAGCTATTAATTGGAGAACGTACTTCAGAAAATATTAAAATTAAAGTTGGTACAGTATTCCCAGGTGCACGTAGTGAAGAGCTTGAAATTCGCGGACGTGACATGGTAACAGGTTTACCACGTACAATTACAGTATGCTCTGAAGAGATTACAGAAGCACTAAAAGAAGACGCAGCTATCATTGTACAAGCTGCAAAAGGCGTACTAGAGCGCACACCACCAGAACTATCTGCGGACATTATCGACCGCGGTGTTATTCTAACAGGCGGTGGAGCTTTATTACACGGTATCGACATGCTTCTAGCAGAAGAATTAAAGGTACCAGTATTAATCGCTGAAAACCCAATGCAATGTGTTGCTATTGGTACAGGTATTATGTTAGAGAATATCGATAAATTACCACGTCGTGCATTGAAATAAAGTGAGAAAGAGCTAAGGGAAAACCTTAGTTCTTTTTTTTATTTTTTTAATTCTAATTTTTTACGAAAACGGAAGAATAATAGAGGAAAATAAAGAAATGAGGTGATATATCCGTATATACAGTTAAATTTAATGTTTTCTTATTTGAAAACGTATGTAATATAATGATTCGGAATACGACATTAAGGCAAAAAATGTTCAAATACATATTGCCTTTCCCTAATTTGGGCATACACTCTTTTCTACCTCCGTGTCAGTTGCTGGGAAGTGCAACTATTTTAATGGAATAGAGTGTGTGCATTTTTTTATAATAGAGAGTAAAGTGTTACTTTATAATGACAAATAATAAACAAAATGGGATAATAACAATATGTCCAAGTGGTAAGACCAATATTGCAAAAGGGGCGATTGTTACATGCTAAATATAGAACAAATTAAAGAAATCATTCCACACCGCTATCCGTTTTTACTTGTTGATAAAATATTAGAAGTGGATGAGGGAAAAAGAGCGGTTGGAATTAAAAATGTATCTGCAAACGAGGAGTTCTTTAATGGACACTTCCCAGATTATGCAGTTATGCCTGGTGTACTTATTGTAGAAGCATTAGCGCAAGTTGGTGCAGTTGCTGTATTAAAGAAAGAAGAAAACCGCGGGAGACTTGCTTTCTTCGCAGGCATCGACAACTGCCGCTTCAAAAAACAAGTACGCCCAGGTGATCAACTTCGTTTAGAAGTAGAAATGACACGCGTACGTGGACCAATCGGAAAAGGAAAAGCAATCGCAACAGTGGATGGTGAAGTTGCGTGTGAAGCTGAAATTACATTTGCAATTGGTGATAAAAAAGAATAGAGAGTAATTAAAAAATCCTTCTGCATATTACAGAAGGATTTTTTTAATTACCTATATTTTTTGTTCTAAATATAAAAATACAAAGTAATCAGAATATTTATTGTAAATGAATGGAAGTTTTTATATAATAGCGATGTAAATATCTTGAAATTAAGATAAATGATAGTGCGACAAAAATAGAGATGTCGTTGTCACATTATAGAGGTTATGAGATAGGACAAAGGTTATTATGATTCGTTATGATGAACTGTAGAGGAAAGTAATGGGGAAATTTAACGGTAGAAGTAAATGAAAAATAGGCGTAGCATATCGAGCATAAAAGAGAAAAAGGGAAAAGGTCGCATTTTGAAAAAGGAGACTAGAACATGTTCGGAAGAAAGAAAAGAAAACCATTACGACAATTACTTACACATAAAGAGCCTAAATCACGTATTACAGAACAATACCGTAACATTCGTACGAACATTGAATTTACATCTGTAGATAACCATATTCGTTCTATTATTGTCACTTCAGCAGATCCAGGAGACGGGAAAACAACAACTATTTCTAATCTAGCAGTTGTTTTCGGTCAACAAGGGAAAAAAGTATTGTTAATTGGGGCGGACTTACGTAAGCCGACATTACAAAACTTATTTGCGGTTCACAATCCAAATGGTTTAACAAATTTATTATCAGGACAGGCTTCGTTTATGCAATGTATTCAAAAAACAGATATAGATAATGTATATGTCATGCCAGCAGGCCCAATTCCGCCCAACCCTGCAGAACTACTAGGATACCGTAAAATGGATGAAATGCTTCTAGAGGCATATAAGATGTTTGATGTCATTTTAATCGATACACCACCTGTCCTAGCCGTTACAGATGCACAAATACTCGCAAATAAATGCGACGGAATTGTATTAGTAGCTCGTAGTGAAAAAACAGAAAAAGATAAACTGATAAAGGCGAAACAAATATTAGATAAAGCATCTGGAAAACTACTTGGCGTCGTTTTAAATGATAAAAAAGAAGAAAAAGAGCAATATGGATATTATTAGAAAATAATATATAAAATAGTAATTTTTAAAGCTGGTAAGTGTTGTTACCAGCTTTTTTGAATTATTTTAAAATTATATATTTAATTATATAAAAAAAATGATATAATGGGAATTTTGTAAAATTGATGGAATGTGTTGTCATATTTAAGATTATTTTGTAAGATTATATATGTTTTCAAATAACAAAAGAACATAGATATGACTAAAATAAAAAAATGTAAGATTATATGTTATAATTTTTCTTATGTGCAAATTTTAGAAAGTTGGAGGGACTTATGGAAGAAACAATTAGTTTAAAAGAGTTATTTTATATTTTAAAAAAACGTTTAGCAATGATCCTCGTAATCGCCTTTGGTGCAGCTATTGTAAGTGCTATCATTAGCTTCTTCTTCATGACACCAATCTACCAATCTTCAACGCAAATTCTTGTTAACCAGAAAAAGCAAGAGGGTGCAATGATTCAAGCTGGTGAAATTCAAACAAATATTCAATTAACGAATACATATAAGGTCATTATTAAAAGTCCAGTAGTCTTAGACCAAGTGAATGAAAAATTACATTTAAATATGACTGCACAAGCTTTAACAGAAAAGATTAATGTTGCAAACGAAAAAGACTCACAGGTCATTTCTGTTACAGCGGAGGATAAAGATCCGAAGTTAGCTCGTGATATTGCAAATGCAACAGCGGATGTATTTAAAGGTGAAGTTGCAAAAATTATGAATGTTGATAACGTAACTGTATTGTCAAAAGCAGAAGTTGCGGAAAATCAATCTCCAATTAAACCACGCCCGATGTTAAATGTCGCAATTGCTTTCGTTGTTGGATTAATGGCTGCAGTTGGTCTTGCATTCTTACTAGAATACTTAGATAACACAGTGAAAAAAGAAGAAGATGTAGAAAACTTACTTGGCTTACCGGTGTTAGGTATTGTAGCACGTATGGATGAAGAAACAATGAACGTGAAATCACATGCTTCATCATCAAGAAAAGTGAGGGGACAGACAATTGGCTCTTAATAGTTTATTTAAAAAGAAACAAAATCATCGTCAACGTCGTCAATTAATTGCTCATCAACAACCGAAATCACCAATTTCAGAACAATATCGTAATATTCGAACGAATATCGAATTTGCATCTGTTGATACGAATTTACATTCGTTAATGGTAACGTCTGCTAACCCGAGTGAAGGGAAAACGACGACAACGGCGAATATGGCAGTTGTTTTTGCTCAACAAGGAAAGAAAGTATTATTAATTGATGCAGATATGCGTAAACCAGCGATGCATCAAATGTTCCAAGTTGATAATATTTTCGGATTAACGAATGTATTAACACATAGTGAACGGTTAGAGAAGTGTGTACAAACGACATTAGTTGATAATTTACACTTTTTAGCGTGTGGTCCAATCCCACCAAATCCGGCGGAATTGTTAGGTTCGAAATCGATGAAAGAACTTCTTGGGCAAGCATATAGTATGTACGATTTAGTCATCTTTGATTTACCGCCAATTTTAGCTGTAACAGATGCGCAAATTATGGCGAATGTATGTGATGCATCTATTCTTGTCGTTCGTAGTGAATCGACAGAAAAGGAAACAGCGGTAAAAGCAAAAGGATTGTTAGAATCGGCTAAAGGTAAACTGTTAGGCGTTGTCCTGAACGACCGTGAACGTGAACAAGGCTTATATTATTACTACGGTGCAAACTAATTAAAAAGTGAGATATGGCAAGAACATATCTCCTTTTTTCCTTTGGATATGAGATAACTCATATTCAAAGGAAAAAAGATTTTTATATGAGAGAGGGAGGATGAAACAAATGATTGATTTACATTGTCACATTTTACCTGGCATCGATGACGGTGCACAAACAGTAACAGATAGTCTGGCCATGGCACAAAAGGCTGTCCAAGAAGGAATACATACAATCGTCGCAACACCACACCATCAAAACGGGAAATATACAAATGAACGTACTTCAATTATTCATCAAGTAAAACAACTAAATGATGAACTACAACAAAATGAAATTCCACTGAAAATTTTACCAGGGCAAGAGGTCAGGTTATATGGTGATTTATTAAAAGACTATGAAGCTAGTAAAATCGTTACCTTAAACGAAACGAATAAATACATATTAATTGAGTTTCCATCTAATCACGTACCTCGCTATGCAGAGCAACTATTATATGAATTACGTGTTAAAGGAATGATCCCAATTATCGTTCATCCAGAACGCAATGCCGAGTTAATCGAGCGGCCAGATAAGTTATACAATCTTGTAAGTAAAGGTGCATTAACACAAGTAACGGCAGGAAGTTTACTAGGAAAGTTCGGCAAAAAGATAAAAAAATTCTCACTACAACTCGTTGAACATAATTTAACGCATATGATCGCATCAGATGCACATAACACAACATCAAGAGGATTTCATCTAGCGGAAAGCTACGAATTAATCGGAAAAGAATTCGGAATGAACGTTATGAGTGATTTAAAAGAAAATCCATATTTATTAATTAGCGGAAAAGCAATTTATAAAGAAGATCCAGAACAAATTCGTCGTAAAAAATTGTTCGGTATTTTTTAATTGAAGAGTCTTGGTGATGTCTCCTAACCGTTATCAACGGAGGCACTCGGTTGTGCTGTGGGTAGAAATTATATTTCAACCTACCTTAGACGCTTGTCGTCGGGGGTATGACGTGAGGATGGGTTAGATGCCCATAATTTTATTTATGCCAGAAACTCTACCTATGGAGTTATAAAAATGAATCTATAGGTAGGGTTTTTGTTATTGCTATATTGTAATAAATAATCTTAAGGAGGACTACATTTGAAAAAAGTAAGAAAAGCGATTATCCCAGCTGCTGGGCTTGGGACGAGGTTTTTACCAGCAACGAAAGCAATGCCGAAAGAAATGTTACCGATTGTCGATAAACCGACAATTCAATACATAGTAGAAGAAGCAATAGAATCAGGAATTGAAGACATTATTATTGTAACTGGAAAAGGGAAGCGTGCAATTGAAGATCATTTTGATCACTCTTTTGAGTTAGAACAAAGCTTACTCGAAAAGGGAAAGCATGAGGTTCTGGAAAAAGTACAAGCTTCTTCAAAAATTAATATTCATTACATAAGACAAAAAGAACCAAAAGGTTTAGGGCATGCGGTGTGGTGCGCGCGTAAATTTATTGGAAATGAGCCATTTGCGGTATTGCTAGGCGATGATATTGTACAAGCTGATACGCCATGTTTACGACAGCTGATGAACGAGTGCGAGGCAACACATTCATCTGTCATTGGTGTACAAACGGTACCAGAAAATGAAACACATCGTTACGGAATTATTGATCCAATCACGCAAAATGGTCGTCAATATCAAGTACGTCAGTTTGTAGAAAAACCAGTACAAGGAACAGCACCATCCAATTTAGCAATTATGGGTCGTTATGTATTAACGCCAGAAATCTTTATGTTCCTTGAAAATCAACAGACAGGTGCAGGTGGCGAAATTCAGTTGACAGATGCGATTCAACGATTAAATGAAATTCAACGTGTATTTGCTTATGATTTTGAAGGCACTCGTTATGATGTTGGGGAGAAGTTTGGCTTTATTAAGACGACAATTGAAATGGCATTACAACATAAAGAATTAAAAGATGAATTAATAGAGTATATGAATGAACTTGTAAAAACAGAAAATGTACATGTGTAAAGTTGAGGTGAAGAAGGATTGGAAGAAAGAGGAGTAATAAACGAATCTGTAGAGAAAGAAATAGATGTAGTTAAAAAAATATCAATTGTTCATGCATTCTTAAAAAGGACTATAGATATTATAGGTGCTATTGTTGGTTTAATAGTATTTTCGCCATTTTTCATTATAATTCCTATCCTTTATATGCGTGGGGATGCAAAAGGGCCAGTTTTCTTTAAACAATCTAGAATTGGTAAAGATGGTAAAGTATTTGGTATTTATAAATTCCGTTCTATGGTAGTTAATGCAGAAGAAAAATTAGAGGGAAATGAAATTTTATATAAGAAATATATAGACAATAACTATAAGCTTGAGCCAGAAGAGGATCCACGTATTACAAGCGTAGGACGCTTTTTACGAAAAACAAGTTTAGATGAATTACCACAATTTATAAATGTTCTTAAAGGGGATATGAGTTTAGTTGGTCCGAGACCAGTAATCCACGAAGAATTAAAAGAGTATGGTTCTAAAACTTCAGATTTTTTATCTGTGAGTCCTGGTTTAACAGGTTACTGGCAAGTAAGTGGTAGAAGTGATGTAGGATATCCAGAAAGAGTAGATATAGAATTATACTATGTATATAACCAATCCTTAAAATTAGATATTACTATCTTATTTAAAACAGTTTTATTGGTTGTATTACGTAAAGGTGCTTATTAAACATAATAAGCACCTTTTTGAGATTAATCATAAATAGATTCCTTGAGAGAGTTATAGTCTTTTCTATCTGAGGGATCTATTTATTTTTCATATCAAATTTTTTGAAAACTAAATAATAATGTTAGATATACCATTATAAATATTAAATCTGGTACGTTTAATGGAATTAAGAGGGAATGTAAAATATGAGCGAAAAATATTTTCTTATAGGTCCTTATCCTCCTCCATTGGGAGGCGTGAGTATATATATATATAGGTATAGTAAATTTCTAGAAAAACAAGGTAAAGAAGTAGAATTCATTGATTTTGATAAAATGGGCCATTTAGAAAAGTTGAAATTTTTAGTGTGTCATTGTGTAATGTCACCACAAAAACATACTTTCCACCTCAATGAGTTTAATACATTAACTATGGTCGCTTTATTATTACGGCCATTTCAATGTAGAATCATTTTACAAAATCATTCTATAAGAATTTTAGATACCTTTCGTCATATGAAAAAAATAATGACTAAATTATTTATAAAAAAAGTAGATCAGTGTGTGTTGGTTGGAGAACATTTAAAAGATGGATATAGAAAGAATAATATACAACTCCCTAAAAAAGTTGTGGTAAAATCACCTTTTATACCACCTCCATTAGAGGATGAAGAGCATATTTTGTCAACGTATAGCGAAGAGGTTATAAGTTTTTTAAATAACCGTGAACAAATAGTAATAGGCAATGCCTCAAAGATTACATTTTATCAGAATATAGATTTGTATGGAATTGATATGTGTATAGAGGTAATAAGAATTTTAAAAAACAAGTATCCAAAAATAGGGTTGGTTTTTGCTTTAGCAGAAATAGGCGATGAAGATTATTTTAAAAGTATTTTAGAAAAAATTAAAGAATACAAAATAGAGGATAATATATTATTTCTTACAGGGCAAAAAGAACTATGGCCCCTATTTAAAAAGTCGGATATAATGATTCGACCAACTTATAGTGATGCTTATGGTATAAGTATTGAAGAAGCAATTTACTTTAATTGCAGAGCGATTGCAAGTAATGTTTGCAATAGGCCAGAGGGTACGATATTATTCGAAAATCGAAATATAAATGATTTGGTATGTAATATTGAAAAATGTATTGAAGATATGGATTTTAAGGAGAAATCAACATGATGCAGCTACTGGTAAACCTGAGAGGGAAAATCCATAATAATATCATTCAACTAAGAAAAAAGGTTTTTTTAGTTTATTATTAACAAAATTTTTAGTACAGTTTGTTGGGTTCGGAAGTGTTATTTTAGTTGCGAAATTTATTTCTCCTGAAAGTATGGCACAGATAAAAAGCTTGCAGACTTATTTAATATTAGCTGTTCTAATAGGTACTTTTGGACTTGATACAGCAATATTAAAATATTGTTCAGAACCCAGGGAGGACAACGAAAAAAGTTATCTTCTCTCATATGCGATTCGAAGAAGCATAATTTTTTGTGTGATTGCTGTAATATTATTCAACTTATTTTTAGTTTTATCTCCGAAATATTCTGTATTTCAGTGGGGGGTATATACACTCTGTATTCCAATGCTTACTATGACAAATATTTTGATGAATTATTTGTTGGCTCTGAAAAGGGTAAAACGAATGGCTGTTATACAATCAATAATAAAAATTCAAAATGCCATATTTATTATTCTTGGTACGTGGTTTTTCGGTATTAAGGGGTTTATTATTGCGACAGTTCTAGGATTAGTAATAGGATTATTTCCACTGTTTAAAGAAGTAAATTCTATAAAAATATCGTATAATATGTCCGGAAAAATACCCTCTACATTTTGGAATATTGCTTTTTTTAGTTTTTTGGCTAATTTCACTAACAGTATAGGAAATTATACAGATATTATTATTATGGATAATTTTTCTACAAATCGAGTTGAGATGGGATACTATGCAATAGCAACTATATTTTTATTAGGAGCAACGCAAGTTACTGCTACTTTACAGAATATCTATACGCCGTATTTGACTGAAAGCAATAAGGATATTAATAAGTTAAAACAGATGACTTTTAATATACAAAAAAAGGCTTTAGTAGTAAGTATTTTTGTAGGGATTACAGTTTATTTAGGGGCGAAAATATTTGTTCCTATTTTTTATGGGGACTCTTACATAAATACTGTTACATATACTGGTGTATTAATGATTAAATACGTAATATATTCATCCTATGCAATTGTAGCAATTATGCTAATTGCTTTAGGAAGAATGAAAGAGAATTTTTTAGTAAACCTTATTTCTGTTCCTATTATTTTGTTAATTAATTATTTTGTTGGAAAACATTTGTCTATCATTGGAATAGCGTGGGCGCAAGTATTTAATGCTTTATTGGTACTGGTTATACAATACGCCTTTGTTTTTATAGTGATAAAGAAAGAGAGAAGACACGTTTAAGTTTTTTGGCAAAAAACGAAAGATTTTAATAGTAAAGAAGCAGGTGATAGCATATTGAATTATTTCCAAAAAATAGAAGGTTTATCTGTAAAGGAAATCCTAGAGAAGGCGAAGAGAAAAATCGTTTATAAATCATCAAGAAAGATTGAATGTTGGAAAGATAGTATAGCTTCTAGTTACTCAAAAGAATTTTTTGATTATGAATTAGAGGAGATTTTATCA
This sequence comes from Bacillus sp. TH17, assembly GCF_016651125.1. Taxonomy (NCBI): domain Bacteria; kingdom Bacillati; phylum Bacillota; class Bacilli; order Caryophanales; family Bacillaceae; genus Bacillus; species Bacillus sp. TH17. The sequence continues at coordinate 4,635,323 of NZ_JAEKEN010000001.1, read as the reverse complement.
AAAATCGTGGAGTATGAATTTGATGAAAACGAAGTGCTACAAATTAGAGATTTAACTTCACTTTATAGGAACCATTATTTTGATTTATTGGGATCAGGGTGGGTGAATGTTAAATATAATATGAAGTGCCCGGGATTAGAAAAATATCAGTATACTTCAAAGGTAATTGAAGTTGATAAGAATAGTGATTGGATAAAAACCTTAATTAATAAAGAAAATCAAAATTATAGTAAATATGTTAGGAGTCATATATCTAGTAGTTATGTACCTATAGATTGGCGAATCGATTTCAAATCAGGATATACGTGGGACTCCAAAAAACATTATTCTGAATTGAATCTTAATATAGAGCCAGGAATTGATGTTAAAGTACCTTGGGAACTTTCCAGAATGCAACATTTAATTCAATTTGTTTGGGCATATATGCTAGCGAGTAAAGGAAACAAAGAATTTGATAATCCTGAGGTATATGAAAGAGAATTTCAAGATGAAATTCTTGATTTTATCTCTGTAAATCCCCCTAATTTTGGAGTGAATTGGACGTGCACTATGGACGTTGCGATTCGAGCGGCTAATTGGCTTTTGGTTTATGATTTATTTAAAGTACAAGGAGTAGAATTTAATAAGGAATTTGAAAAAATATTTGTACTTTCTATATATGATCATGGGAAATTTATTTTTAACCATCTAGAACGTAATAAAGGGATAAGAAATAATCATTATTTATCTAATATTGTAGGATTATTCTTCATTTCCGCATATCTTCCCGTTACAAAAGAGGTATCAACATGGTTGAATTTTTCATTTCAAGAATTAATTCAAGAGATGGATTTTCAATTTTATGCAGAAGGTTCAAACTTTGAAAATTCAACTACGTATCATCGTTTGTCTGCTGAACTTATGCTTTATGCAACAGCGGTAGCCCTATCATTACCTGAAAATAAAATAAAGATAATGCATAATTATACATTACAGAAACATATTGATATTTGTAAAAAAATAGGATTTAGAATTAATCCAAGTAAATTTTGGGGTTGCTCAAGCAAGGAGTTATTTCCAAATTGGTATATAGAAAGATTGGAAAAAATGGCGGAATTTACAGTTGATATTACTAAGCCTAATGGGGAAGTTGCGCAATTTGGCGATAACGATAGTGGAAGATTCTTCAAGGCACAGCCAATTTATAATTTATTAAAAGTTCAGGAAGCTAAAAAAAGATATTTAAATTTAAGTGCTTATAATGAATTAAGAAATAAAGAGAATTACTGGGATGAAGACTTTTTAGATCATCGTTTTCTAGTAGCAGGAATCAATGCCTTATTTAAAAGGAAGGAATTTTTTAATTTTGTAAATAAACCTTCTATAGAATATACATTAATTAAAAGTATGGTTAAAAATCATATCAAAACAAATGAGGAATCTGTTCCAAGGTGTTTAAAGCATGATACTTTAGATTTTTCTATAAATGAAAAGGAAAAAAATGAAATTAGTAAAATAGAAGAACAAGAAAAATTTGTTCAGTACAGTTTTAGATCTAAATCTAATTTGATGGAGGGAATGGGAAAAATAGCATATTCCGATTTTGGTATGTATATTTTTAAATCTCAGGATTTCTATTTAGCTATTAGGTGTGGACACTTAGGTACTAATGGAAAAGGAAGTCATGATCATAACGATCAACTCGGCATCGAGTTAGTAATTGATGGGGAAGATATTATCAAAGATCCTGGAACATATTTATACACACCAATACCAGAGAAAAGAAATCTATTTAGGTCAACTAAAGCACATTTTACAGTCCAATTTGGCGATATTGAACAAAATAATTTTTATGATGAATTGAATGGTTTATTTAGCTTAGAGCATAATACCAATAGCCGTTGTTTAGAATTTAAAAAAAATAGTTTTATAGGATGCCATAATGGTTATGGTCATAAAGTATATAGGAAAATAGAAATCTCTGAAAACCAGGTAGTGATAACAGATTTTGGGACAAGTACTATTAATCAAGTATTTAATTACTATTCAAACGGTTACGGACGAATTATGAGAAATAAATAAAGGGCATTTAAAAATAAGATTTTTTGGTATAACTCTAGTGAATTAATGGGCTAGAGAGTGGATAGTATTTTGTTATATGATGTAAATCAAATGAATTTTAGAAGGGATTTATTACGGAATATGAAGAGAGTAATGGTAATCAGTTATTGGTATTATCCGGAAAATGTAGCCCGTGCATTTCATGTGAAAGGTATTGTATCTTCGTTGATACAAGAGGGATATCATGTAGATTTAATAATTCCTAGAAATACGATGTATCAAGAGATTGGTACTAGAGACTCAGATAATATAACTGTACATCAAGTGAAGCCAGGTATTTTACTTCATAAAGAAAAAAATAGATGGGATGTTAATAAAAATATACTAAATAATTCCCATAGCAATTTTCTTATTAAAGGTTTGAAAAAACTCTATGATGTATTTGTTTGGCCAGATCGAACAATTGAGTGGGCCATAAATGCATATCGCTATGTTAAAAAAAACAAATTGCATAGTAACAGTGCAGCTATGGTGACTATAGGTTTACCAATTTCTACTCATATTACAGGACATCTATTAAAAAAAGAAGCTTCGCATTTAAAGTGGATAGCAGATTATGGAGATCCTTTTTCTTTTAATCCAGATCGGAAAATAAGAAAATATGATAAATTTCTAGAATCAAGGATGCTTAATAATGTAGATTCTATAGTAATACCCACAGAAAGTGCGATAGATTGCTACACTAATTTGGGCGTAAATAGGTCGAAAGTTCATGTTATTCCTCAACTATTTGAAGAAGAACAGGTTGAAAGTAACTATAAGATAGATAAGAATAAATTTAATATAATGTACGCAGGGTCTTTTTATAGAGGGATTAGGAGTCCAGTGGAGTTTATCCATGGTCTAGTATTAGCTAGTAAAAAGAATCCCAAATTGCATTTTCATTATTTTGGAAATGTTAATGCATTAGAAGAATTTTTAAAAGTTGAGGGATTGGATATAAAAACAATTCCTATTACAGTAAATACATTTAAAAATAGAAGTGAAATTATTAGCATTATGAAAAAAATGGACTTGTTAATTAATCTAAATAACAAGAGTACAAGTCAAATACCTAGTAAAATTATTGATTATTTGTATGCAAATAAACGGATTTTGAATATAGGTTCAACTTTAACTGAGCTATTTGATAATGTAAATAATCAAAAGGAACAAATTGCAGATAAATTACTTGAAATTAGTTTAGATAATGTAGACTTTAACTATACGGATTTAAAGGAATATTATAGTTATAGCTCTAATGCTAAAAAATATATGGACTTGCTTGATTAATTTAAAATAATAAATATATTAATACTAAAGATCGTAGGAAAATAAATTAACTAAAAATATAGGAAGGGTTCTTGCGACATTAAAAATATATTTAATAGAGTAAGATTAAAGATAGGATGATATAAATAGATGCAAAAAGGTAGAATAGATTCACTTTTTTATAAAATATATATATTTATAGCAGCATTTTTTGGGTTTTTATGGTTAAATCCATTTTTCACATGGAACAATAGCATAATACCTCTTTTTGGAATAATTCATATCTCAGTATTTTTATTATGGATTAGTATATCGGATTACAAAATTAATAAATCAAGTATATTTAGTGCTTTTTTAGCCTTTGTATTAATAGCAATTTTTAGTTTTAAGGACGATAATATTATTCGTAATCTATGGCTATATTCTGTTTCGCTTATCCCATTAGTGCTGATAAGGAATGAGGAGCGTTTAAAGATTTATGATAATTTTATTAAAATAATTGCCATATCTCTTATCCCAGCAATAGTGATAGCTATTCTTTTATTTGTAGGACTAGATTTACAATGGTCTCAGTTATCTAGTACATCTTGGACAAAACCTTACTATAGGAATTACTTTAATTTATCTATCTACCACTTTTTTAACGGATCAGATCAAAGGTACTTTTTCCCTTGGGGAGGAAGTATTGATAGAATTTGTGGAATGTTTGATGAACCGGGAGTAGTTGGAACAATTAGTGGTTTAATCTTAGCATCTAAAGGATTTTCTTTGCGTAGAGGTTATGAGAAAATATTATTGGTAGCAGGGATATGCTCTTTCTCATTTGCTTTTTATGTAATTATATTTTTATATTTTTTGGTAAAGAAGTATAAATATGCTTTGCTATCAATTGGTGTGCTACTAATATTAATGAATACTGTACCTAAAGATACTTATGTATATGAAAAGATTCTTTACAGGTTGGAGTTAGGGAATAACGAATTAGAAGGAAATAAAAGAGCGAATGCAGGGTTTGAACAAATATATAAGGAATTTTTGCAAAGTGGTAACTTATTGTTAGGGATGAAAGAAAAAGAGTATTTTTATAAAGCAAATGCTTATGGTTCAGAAGCGTTATCTTGGAAAACCTTTGTAGTAGTAAATGGTTTTTTATTATTCGGTCTTCACACCATATACTTTATGGGACATGCTTTTGCTATGAGAAACAGGTATGTTTGGATTTTTTGTATAATTTACTTCCTATCTATTTATCAAAGACCTTACGATTTTTCATTAAGCTATTGGCTTATATTTCTAGGGGGACTTGCTGCATTTAATAAGGTGTCAATGTCTAAACTTAATTCTTCAAAAAAGATTTGAGTGAACACAAATAGCCTTAATGCAGCTATTAATCAACTGGAGTAATTTAAGAAATATATAGCAGAATTAGGGATTTTGGAATCCAGATTAATTTAGATTCCTGTAATCCCTTTTTTTATTTATATTAGAAAAATGATTGGAGAGAGTATATGTCAGAAGTAGCATTATTAATTCCTGTATATAACGATCAATTTGGCTTAAATCAAACCTTAGAATCTTTATTGAAGGAAACAAAAGAGAAGGTAGATGTAGTAGTTGTTGATGACGGTAGTAAGGAATCAATTTGTGTTCCTAAAACTATTGGAATTCACCATATTATTTTTATAAAGTCTGAGGTTAATAAAGGAATTGAGCATGTCTTAAATTTAGGATTAAAGTATATTTGTGATAATGGCTATACATTTGTTGCCAGGATAGATGCAGGAGATACAATTGAGCCTAATCGATTTTATAAGCAGAAAAAATATATGTTAGATAATCCAAATTACATGTTGATAGGATCAAACGTGAGGCATACGGATATGAATGGTAAAGAAGTGTTTATAGAGCGTGTGCCGCTTTCAACAGATGAGATAAAAAAGAGGATGCATATTAATAGTTGTTTCCCACACCCATCCGTTATGTTTAGAACAGTGATTATTGAAGAGATTGGTGTATATCACACTGATTTTCCAGCAGCAGAAGATTATGAGTTTTTCTTCAGGATAATGAATAAATATGAGGTTTCGAATTTAGATGAAGTTCTCATTTGTAAAGAAATCAATCCAAATAGTATCTCATTAAGTAGGCGAAAAAGACAGTTGTATAGCAGAATAAAAATTCAAAAAAAATATTTTAACCCTCTAGTTTTAGAAAGTTATGTGGGAATAATAAAATCTTTTATCCTGCTAGTAGCTCCTAATAAGCTAATTATTGGTCTTAAATCTTTATTAAGCAGATCTAACTAATGATAAAAGGGGCAGTGAGGAATGAAAAAGATTGTTTTTATATGTGAGGCATTAGGTGGAGGAGTTAGAAGGCATTTAGTAGACGTACTCTCAAATTTAGACCTAAATAAATATGAAGTACATGTTATACATGGTACTAGGCGGGTAGATGATGTATTTCTATCGGCAAAAAATGATCTTATGAGAAAGGGGCTCTACTTTTACGAAGTCACAGAAATGGTGAGGGAATTATCAGTTAAGAATGACATAGGAGCTACAAAATTAATTATAAAAATACTACGGGAAATTAAGCCACAGGTTGTTCATTGCCATAGCTCTAAAGCAGGTGCAATAGGTAGAATAGCAGCAAAAATATGTGGAGTAAAACAAGTATACTATACGCCACATGCATATGTATTTCAAAACCCGAATTTATCAGCGAAGAAAAAATTCATATACAAGAATATTGAAAAATTATTAGGTTCTTTAACCACGAAGGTCCTTCATGTTTCTAAGGGTGAAGAAGCATTTGCTTTGGGGCATAAAGTCATTTCATTAAATAAATCAATGGTAGTATATAATGGTATTTCTTCACCCTCTACAGATAGCGAACTTCCTTTAAAAGGTTGTAAAGAGAAATTGGTAGTGGGAACAATTGCGAGAATGGATTATCAAAAAAACCCATGGTTATTTATTCGTATAGCTGAACAAGTGATTAAGGAAAATCAAAACGTTGAATTTGTATATATTGGAGATGGAGAGTATTTTAAAGAAGTTTCTGATTATGTTAAAGAGAATAATTTAAGTGAATTTATTAAATTAAAAGGATTTCATTCAAACCCAGATATAGAATTAATTTGTTTTGATATATTCTTATCTACTTCCTTATACGAGGGTATGCCATATTCATTAATAGAGGCATTATCATATAAAAAACCTATTATCGCAACGGATGTTGTAGGTAATAATGAAATAGTAGTTGATGATTATAATGGTTATCTTTTTGATAAAGATAATGCTAAAGAAGGCACACAAAAAATATTAGAAATTATAAAAAATCCTAGTCTATATAATAAGCTTTCTAATAATGGCTTTAGGTCATTTGAGGAAAATTTTACGATTGAAAAAATGCTATCTTCAATAGAAGGGGTATATTCGAAATAAAAGATTATAGGTAGTGCAAAGAAGTTTATAATTAAGGACTGGATAATCAATGATACGTAATAATAGGATTTAATTAACTGGAAGGATAATAAAGTATAGTGCGTCTATATGAAATTATTTGAGTAAGTATAATTTTTTAAGATTTTATATTCATTATAACTTTGATATATGAGTTAAATAATAAAAAAGATAAGGATTGATGAAGATGAATAAAAAAGTTTGTGTAATAGGTTTAGGTTACATTGGTTTACCAACTTCAGCTATATTTGCAAGAACAGGGTATGATGTTATAGGGGTAGATGTTAACCCAGTTGCAATTGAAATGATTAATCAAGGTAAAGTTCATATTGAAGAAGTTGGACTAGGAGAATTAGTTAAAGATGTAGTAGAAAAAGGGAAATTGAACGCAAGTGTACATCCAACACAAGCGGATGTATTTATTATTGCTGTTCCTACACCACATAATGCTGATCACACTGCAAATTTAGACTACGTTGTAGAAGCAACTAAGTCTATTTTACCATTCTTACAGAAAGAAAGTATTGTAATTGTAGAATCTACGATTCCACCAAGAACTATTGATGATGTAGTAGCTCCAATTCTTAAGGAACAAGGATGGGATGTAGGAGAAGAAATCTACCTTGCACATTGTCCAGAACGTGTGTTACCTGGACGTATTTTAATTGAATTAGTAGAAAATACAAGAATAGTTGGTGGGATTAATAAGAAATCTACACAAAAAGCAGCCGAAGTTTATGGTAGTTTTGTACAAGGAGAAATCCTTGAAACTACTGCTGTAACAGCAGAGATGTCTAAGCTTATGGAAAATACATTCCGTGATGTAAATATTGCATTAGCAAATGAATTAGCAAAAATTTCCGAAAAACTTGGCGTAAATGCTTTAGAGGTTATTAAGCTAGCTAACCATCATCCTCGAGTAAATTTACATCTTCCAGGACCAGGTGTTGGAGGACATTGTTTAGCAGTAGATCCATATTTCATTATTGAAAAGGCACCTGAAGAATCTCAATTAATTTCTAATGCGCGCTTTATAAATAATTCTATGCCTGCATTTGTTGTAGAACAATTAGCGAAAATTATTCCAGATAAAAATGCAAAAGTTGCAGTTTTAGGAATTACATATAAGGGTAATATTGATGATGTCAGAGAAAGTCCAGCTATGACAATTGTAGATTTGCTTACAGAACAGGGTTATCAAGTTGCTGTACATGATCCCCATGTTCATGAAAATCAGGTGCATTTTAATTTATATAGTCTAGAGAATGCTGTGAAAAATGCAGAATGTATTTTGGTACTAACAGACCATAATGAATTTAAACAAGTAGACGAACAAATCATTATTGATAACGCAAGAAAGGCTATTATATTTGATACGCGTAATTGTATGAATATAAGTAGTAAACAAATTTCTTATTACAATTTTAATAATCTATATAAACTAAGAAGCTTAGAAGGCGTACGAGTATAATGAATTAGTTGCAAACGGCTGATTAAGAATATGTTTTATTAAATGAAAAGTTAGATTTTTGGTATAAAATGCATATATAGAACTTTGAATTATTGCAATTAATTGCATAAGGGAGTTCGAATACTTACCATAGTTATAGATATTTTGAATGTATTTAAGATATAATTGTAACTATGTTTTTTGAGAAAAGATTTCGATTTTCGAAAGAGGGTTAAAAAGATGAAAAAGAAAATTTTATTCTGGATTCTGGGTATTATTGGCGTTCTTATTGTCGGTGGTGGAGTATATGCATATACTGTTTATTCTAATGTGTCTAATACATTAGATGCTGTCCATAAACCATTAGATCGCGAGAAATCTGAAAAACGAGATCAGAAGGTAGATGTTTCGGATAAAAAACCAATATCTATTTTAATGATGGGTGTGGACCAACGTGGTGAAGATCAAGGGAGATCAGATTCGTTAATGTTATTTACATTAAATCCTACGACAAAATCTATGAAAATTGTTAGTATTCCACGTGATTCTTATACAGAAATCGTTGGAAAAGGTACAAAGGATAAAATTAATCATGCTTACGCATTTGGCGGGATTGATATGGCTGTAAAAACAGTAGAGAATTTTCTTAATGTGCCAGTTGATCATTATATTGAAGTAAATATGGATGGATTTAAAGATATTGTAGATGCTGTTGGTGGTGTAGATGTAAATAATGATTTAGATTTCACATATGAAGGAATTCATTTTGAAAAAGGAAATATTCATTTAGATGGTACGAAGGCATTACATTATTCTAGGATGAGAAAACTTGACCCACGTGGTGATTTCGGACGTCAAATGCGCCAGCGTCAAGTAATCCAAGGAGTAATTAAACAAGGCGCTAGTGTTTCTTCTCTAGCAAGCTACGGTGATGTATTAAAAGCAATTGAGAAAAATGTCAAAACAAGTTTAACCCAAGATCAAATGTTTGATATTCAAAAGAATTATAAAGATTGCATACAGAACAGTGAGGAAATTCAAATCCCAGGTGACGGTCACAAAGCAGCTGACGGTATTTGGTACTACTACGTTCCAGACGCAGCAAAACAAGATTTAACGAACAAGTTAAAAGCACATCTTGAATTGACTAAGTAATATATATTGAACCCAACTCTTTTGGAAGGAGTTGGGTTTATTTTTGCTTAAATTTATATTAGTATTATATATTGTGAGATTAATAGATGAGGTGAATCGATGAATAAGAAAGCAGTACTTGTCCTATTTATTTTTGTATTGTTTATTGCTTCTGTTGTGAGCGGTAAATTATATTGGAATAAGAAGATTGCGAATGCAACAGGGCAAACGAGTGAAGTAACGAAAACAAAGGCTGAAGTGAAAGATAGCCGTGCGAAGAAGGACGAGAAAAAAGAAGAGAAAAAACAAGATGTAAAGTCATCTTTTAATGAAGCATACGCGAAGAACTTGCCAGATGCAGTGAAAGAGAAGTTAAAGAAAGCTGCTGCGGATAAGAAGGCAGTAAATCTTGTTATTGTTGGTGATGAAGCTTCTTCATCTGAAAAAGATGCTTGGGTAGCTAAGTTCACTGCTAATTTAGAGGCTTCTTACGGTAAAGGTTTATGGAATGTGACGGTAAAGGAATATAAGGGTGAAAGTACAGAGGAATTAATTGCAAATAAACGCGATAAAGAGATTGCGAAAGACAATCCAGATGTAATTTTATTTGAACCACCATTTATTACCGATAACGGAAAAACTGGTAATGGAAATTCTGTAGCGAGTACACAGAAGTTTGTGCAAGCACTTTCTACTAGTGCAAAAGGCGCTACAATTATGATTCAACCATCAAACCCAGTGTATGGTGCGAAGAATTATCCGAAAGCGATTGAAGCATTAAAACAATTTGCGACGCAAAATGGTTATACATATGTTGATCATTGGGGAGCTTGGCCTGATGCAACAACGAAAGCAATTTTACCGTACTTACAAACAGAGTTCGGTTTCCCAAGTGCTAAGGGACATGAAGTTTGGGCACAATATGTAACGGATTATTTTGTAGCTAAGTAATGATATATAAAAGGTATACGAGCAATCGTATACCTTTTATAATAAGAAAGTGAGTAAGTAAGAAATCCTAATATATGTAGGAGGAAGACAATGAATTCAATTCTAATCTGCGGCGGAGCGGGCTATATCGGTTCTCACGCTGTTAAAAAATTAGTAGACGAAGGTTTATCTGTAGTTGTAGTAGATAATTTACAAACTGGTCATGAAGATGCGATTACGGAAGGTGCGAAGTTTTATAATGGTGACCTTCGTGATAAGGAATTTTTAAGAGATGTTTTTAAACAAGAAAATATCGAGGCGGTTATGCATTTTGCAGCTGATTCTTTAGTTGGAGTTAGTATGGAGAAGCCTCTTCAGTATTATAATAATAATGTGTATGGTGCACTTTGCCTGCTAGAAGTAATGGATGAGTTTAAAGTAGATAAGTTTATTTTCTCTTCTACTGCGGCGACTTATGGTGAGGTAGATGTAAATCTTATTACTGAGGAAACGAAGACAAATCCGACGAATACATACGGAGAGACGAAGTTAGCAATCGAAAAGATGCTTCATTGGTATAGCCAAGCTTCAAATTTACGCTATAAGATTTTCAGATACTTTAATGTGGCTGGTGCAACTCCAAGTGGTATTATCGGGGAAGATCACCGTCCAGAGACACATTTAATCCCTCTTGTTTTACAAGTGGCGTTAGGTCAACGTGAGAAGATTATGATGTTCGGTGATGATTATAATACACCAGATGGTACTTGTATCCGTGATTATATTCATGTTGAAGATTTAGTGGCAGCTCATTTCTTAGGACTTAAAGACCTACAAAATGGTGGAGAGAGTGATTTCTACAACTTAGGAAATGGTAATGGATTCAGTGTAAAAGAAATCGTTGATGCAGTTCGTGAAGTTACGAATCATGAGATTCCGGCTGAGATAGCACCACGTCGCGCGGGAGATCCAGCACGTTTAGTTGCTTCTTCTCAAAAGGCGAAAGAGAAGTTAGGATGGAATCCTGAGTATGTAAATGTGAAGACAATTATTGAGCATGCGTGGGATTGGCATCAAAAACAACCAAATGGATATGCTAAATAAATATAATAAGTGAAAGAGAGGGTATCGTCGACAAAATATGTTCGACAATACCCTCTCTTTTTTTGTCTTATTTTTGCTATACTAAACTGTACTATAATACAGGATGGAAGGAGGAGAATGATGAAAATACTTGTAGTAGATGATGAATCGAGTATTCGTAATTTGATTCGGATGCAGTTAGAGATGGAAGGATACGAAGTATTGACGGCGGCTGATGGTAGAGAAGCTTTAGAGAGATGGAATGAGCAGCCGGATGTACTTATTTTAGATGTGATGCTTCCTGATACGGATGGGTATGAGTTGTTACGTTTATTCAGGGAGAAGGAGCGTAATATTCCGGTGCTTATGTTGACAGCGAAGAGTCAGATGAATGATAAGTTACTTGGTCTTCAGCTTGGAGCAGATGATTATGTGACGAAGCCTTTTAATTATGCGGAGCTTATTCTTCGGGTGAAGAATATGGCGCGGCGCGTGACGAAGAAGGAGGTTCCTTTAAATCATGAGGTGATTGGGGCTGGTGATTTACTTATTTGTCCAAAGGAACGAAAGCTTCATGTGAGTGGGCAGGAGATTCAGTTAACGTACCGAGAGTTTAATTTATGTCAGTTGTTTGTTTCGAATCCGCAGCGTGTGTTCATGAGGGATGAGCTATTAGAGAAGGTATGGGGGTTTGAGTATATCGGAAATACGAGAGCGGTTGATATTATGGTGCAGAGACTGCGAAAGAAGCTCGGTGCGAGCGGGGAGTATATTAAGACAATTTATGGTGTGGGGTATAAGCTTGATTGCTAAAAGGTGATGATATGTCTTTAAAACGAAATATGGTGTTTGGAATAGTTGGATTGTTGATTCCAATTCTTGTTCTTTTGTATGCGGTTGTTTATATTGCACTGGAGAAGAATGTGTATCATAATGCGGCAGATTCCTTAGAAAAGTTAAGTGTGGAAGCGCAAATTTATACGATGAATTATTTAGAGAAGGAAGCAGAAGTGGAGACGTTAGGTCCTAATTCGCTTTTAATTGCTTCGTATTTAGCGAAGCGAATGGATGTCCGGGTGCAGATGATTGGGAAGAATGGAGATGTTGTTGCAGATACACAAAAAGGAGCGTTACTTCATCGGAATATTGATATTGAGAGTTCTTTGAAGGGAAAGAAATCGTATGTTTTCGAGGAGGGAGACCCAGCTCCAATTCTTTTGTTTTCAAGTCCGGTTTATTATGGAAACGATGTCATTGGGAGTATTCGTTTTATAAATGAGTTAACGGATGAGAAGGAAGTTTTAACAAATGTGAGTTGGACGTTTTTAATAACGTCGCTTTGTTTAGTAGCTGCTGGTATTTTCTTTGCGATTCGTTTGGCGAAGTCTCTCCATAAACCAATTGATCAGTTAAGGCAAATGGCATATCGGCTTGCGAATGGAGATTATGAAAGTAAGATTGAGCTAAATGAGTATGTGGAAATTGCGCAGCTTTCAGCGTCCTTTAATGCGATGGCTGATGGGATTGAGCTGCATATTAAGCAGCTGAAGGAAGAGAAAGAGAAACAGAAAGATTTCTTGGACCGCATTACGCATGAGCTGAAAACACCACTTACGGCAATTATCGGTTATGTGGATTTAATTCCGAAGTTACAATCGAAGGAGGATGTGCAGGAGAGCCTCCGTTATGTGTCTGTAGAAAGTGAGCGTCTATTATCACTTGTAGAGGAATTACTTAAGTCTTCAAAGTACGGGAAGAGTACGTTTGAAGTGTCACCTACAGTCGTGAATATTAAAGAATTGGCAGAAGAAGCGGTTTCGATTGTGAAACTGAGGTTGCAGCAGTTTGAAATTGAAGTTATGAATGAGTTAACGGAAGTACACGTCGTTGCGGATTTTGATAAGACGAAGCAAATTTTCTTGAATGTGCTTGATAATGCGATTAAATATAGTGATGCTACGCAAGTTCGTATGAATGTAATTATAAATGAGCAGGAAGCGAAAGTTTTTGTTCATGATGATGGTATTGGTATGGATGAAGGTGTGCTTGCAGAATGGAATGAGTCTCCGGAAGGTAAGGTGCTTCCTTCAAGTTACGGGAATGGCTATGGCTTATACATTTGTCAGGAGATTATGAAGAAGCAAGGCGGAAGTATGCGAATTGAGAGTAGTGAAGAAATGGGAACTACAATATGCATTACATTTTTACTTCCGAGACGGATGGAAGACATAAAAAACTTGAAAGCGGTTAAATGATACATTTATGAAACAATTATGCGGTATTTTCGAAACAACGTTTTTTTATCTTGGAGGTAGGCAGAAATGAAAAGGCTATCATTTCAAATTCTTATGTTTGTCTTTTGTATGATCGTTTCTCTTATTTTGTTTTATGTTATTGAGAAGCAAATATATAATCGAATCACAATTGTGGATGACAAACAAGCCGTTTTACAAAGAGTGAATGAATCCCTTCCTACTGAAGTGAAAATAAGGCATGAGAAGTGGGGAGAAATTGTTGTAACGGATGAAGTTCGTTTGCATACGATTGTTTCATTCTTTGACCGAATTCGAATAGAACCGAGAGAAGCGAGGAATCAAGAACAAGTATTTACTGGAGAAGTAACGTACTTGAATGGACATAAACGTACTTTTGCAGTAGGTGACTTGTTCCAGTACGAGGCTAATGTATACGGAAAGAATGGCACGGATCCGATGATCTCAGCATTTCAAACGTATTTGTTAAGTCTGTATTATACACCAGAGCGCATTAGTAATTTCTTTGCGGAGGCAAAGGAAGTTGTAGTGAGGCAAGGGGATGTAATACGTACTATAGATCTTACGCAAATATTTGATTCTATTCGATACGCAAAGCAAATTACAGACTACGGAGAAATTCAGAAATTATTACAATCACAGAATGAGCCGATTGCTTATATTACTGCCTATAAAACAGGCAAACGTGTAAAGAATGAGCGGGAGGATATTCTAACTATTTCTGTGTATCCATCGTACTTTGTTGTGCAATATCTCGGTGATAATAACGGGAATGTCATGTATATGAAGGGCTCCCTAGCAGAATTCCTTGTAAAGGAGAGTGCGTCATGAGAAAGATAGCCTTTTTCTTCTTTTTGCTAGTAATCGGAGGAGCGATGTCTAGTTGCTCTCGAGATACAACCTCTATTAAATATAATAAAAGTGGTCTCCCTATTTTGGATGATCGTCATCTCGTTGCGTATGTAGCGGCCCGCGAGGAAGTTGGTGAAGCTTTGCTTTCGTCATTTTGTAAACAACGCGGGTGTACATATGAATTTATTCGTCTATCGACAGAAGAACTTCTTCGGAGAGTAGAAGAGGAAGCTGGAAATCCGAAGGCGGATATTATTATTGGCGGTACAGTAGATGCGCATCAAATGATGAAGCAAAAGAACCTTTCTATTCCTGTTACGACCAAGCATGCGAATCGTATTTCAAAGACTGTTAAAGATAAAGATGGTTATTGGTACGGTTATGAAGTGGAGAAACTGGCAATCGCGATTAATAAAGAGCGGTGGAATGAAGAAATAGCGCCGCTCGGTCTTCCCTATCCATCAAGGTGGCAAGATTTATTAGATCCGGTATATACGGGTAAGATTGCAATGCCTGATCCAAATGTTTCCGGCACAGCATATACTTTGTTTCAATCACTTATTGATACTTTAGGTGAAGAAGAAGCGAAAGAGTATGTTAAGAATCTTGCAAGGCAAGTTGGTGAAGTAACGGTGAATGGTTATATGCCCGCAGAACTGGTTGCGAGCGGTGAATATATGATAGGCATCAATTTTGCGGGCGATCAGAGAATGCTTCAGAAACAAGGCTTTCCTATTGTAAGTAATGAACCTGAGCAAACAGGCTTATCTGTTAATGCGATTTCGAAACTGAAGCGTGCACCGAGTGGTTTTATAGCGGACTTATTTATTGATTATTGTTTATCAGAAGAAGCGGGGCACATTTTAGAAAAAGTTTCGTTTGGCGTACCAACGATGTTTGCGAAGAATCAGAAAGAGATAGAAGGTCAGCCAGTTAGAAGGACGAACAAAAATATATCAAATAGTGGAATAATCGAGATATGGAATAGACAGCGTCTCTCTCAGCAGTGAGAAAAGGAGACGAAAGAATATGTTTAAATGGCTTAAGCCAGCACCTGCAATTGAGAGATTGCCGGCGGATATGATTGACAGGGTATACAAATTATTACGTATTCGTGTGCTAATGGGAATTTCAGTTGGGTATGCTGCTTATTATTTAGTGCGTAGTAACTTTACGTTATCAAGTACGTATTTAGTACAAGAATATGGTTTTAGTACAGCGGAAATTGGATTGCTAGGTTCAGTAATGGCAATTGTTTATGGATTTAGTAAGTTCTTTATGGGGAATTTATCCGATAAAGCTTTCGCCCAGCGCTTTATCGCAGTCGGATTATTCTTATCAGGGCTTGTAAATATTTGCTTCGGTTTTGCATCTTCATTTGGGATGATTGTTACATTACTTGTCTTAAATGGTATTGTACAAGGTATGGGAGCACCACCTTGTAGTATCGTTATGACGAAATGGTTCTCGAAGAAAGAACGTGGTACGAAAACAGGTATTTGGAATATTTCACATAACGTTGGCGGAATGCTAGTGCCGCCCCTTGTCGGAATTGGTGTAGGTATTTTCGGTGAAAATCATTGGCAGGGCGGGGTATTTATTTTCCCAGCGATTATCGCAATGGTAATTGCAGTTCTTGTTTGGATTAATGCGAAGGATACACCAGAATCTGAAGGTCTTCCTCCAATTGATGAGTATCGTAATGACTATGAAAATCTTGAAAAAGCAGATAATGCTAATAAGATGTCACCAAAAGAAATTTTAATGAAATATGTAGTGACAAATAAGTTCGTTTGGTATTTATGTATTGCAAATGCATTTGTTTACTTAATTCGTTTCGGTGTTATTAACTGGGTTCCGCTTTATTTAACGACAGTTAAAGGTTTTTCAAAAGCAGAAGCGCATGCTGCATACGCGATTTTTGAAGGTATGGCAATTCCAAGTTCATTAATCGTTGGTCTTTTAAGTGATAAGTTATTTAAAGGAAAACGTATGCCATTATGTATTATGAGTATGGCCGGAGTTGTTGTTGGTACGGTTGTATATTGGCAAGCATCTAGCGTACTTGTTGTAAGTATTGCAGTTTCTATTATCGGTTGTTTAATTTACGTACCACAGTTTTTAATCGGTTTAAGTGCGATGGAATTAGTACCGAAATTTGCAGTAGGTACAACAGTTGGTATGTGTGGTCTGTTCGGTTATGTAGGCGGAAGTCTTGTAGCAAACGCAGCAATTGGTGTTATTGTTGATCGTTCTGGCTGGGATGGCTGCTTCATCTTACTATTAGCAGGCGGTATTTTATCAACAGTATTCTTATTTATCGTTCAACGTGGACATGAGAGAAAAGGTCCTAAAGTGGCGTAATAGTTTATTCAGAAAAGCGATCCAATCATTATTTTGGATCGCTTTTTTTTATATAAGGAAACCTTTCCTTAAAACTATCTTAAAAGATAGAATGTCATATTTCTAATCATTGGTATTTTTGTTACAATATAAATGATTGTGTAAAACTTTGTAAAATGAGTGTAACAATGTAAGTGGGGATGAAATTTTCCGAAAGTTTTATACAATTAAATAGCTATTAAACTATTAAGATATAAAAGGAGAGAGAATATGTTACCAAATACGGTTCGTACTCCAAACAAGAAGAAGAAATGGATTATCATCGGAGTTATTGCACTAATTGTTATTGTAGCAGCAGTTAATATTTTTGTTATGCAAGGTAAGAAGAAAGGTACGGCTAATACAGATGCTGTAAGTTTTGAGAAAGTGACAGAGCGTAAGCTTAATAATACGAAGTTAATTTCTGGTCAGGTGAAGCCAGGAAATATTGAAAGTTTCTATGCGGATCCGACTAAAGGAAAAGTGAAAGATATTGCAGTGAAAGAAGGACAAGAGGTAGAAAAAGGAACGAAACTATTCTCTTATGATAATGAAGAAATTAATCTTCAAATGAAGCAAGCTGATCTTGATCAGAAGATGGCTGATATGCGTTACGATCAAGGGAAAAAGAAGATTGATTCATTGAAGAAAGAAATTAAGAAGGTAAAAGATGGCGGGGCTGGGAAAGAAGTAACAGACCCAATGGAAGAGCAAGTAAGTGAGTTAGAAATGGCACAAAAGACAACTGACCTTGAGAAAGAAAAAGGGAAGTTACAAAAAGAAGAGTTAAGTAAAAAACAGAAAGAACTTACGATTTATAGTAATTTTACTGGTGTTGTACAGAAGTTAGATAAGGATGCAGCGCAAAGTTCATCTCAGGCGTTAGGTGGTCAAGGGAAAGCATTTTTACAAGTTGCTTCTAAAGACCCGTTCCAAGTTCAAGGGACTTTAACAGAGCTTCAAAAGTCACAAATTCAAAAAGATCAAACGTTCACTGTAACTGCGAAAGCAAATAATAAGAAAAAGTGGACAGGTAAGATTACGGAAGTAAGTGAATTCCCAACGAGTGCAGAGATGGCTCAAGCTGCTGGTGAGGGAACTCAAAATATGTCTCAATATACATATAAAGCAAGTCTTGATAGCCAAGATGGTTTATCTCCAGGTTATCACGTTTCTCTGCAAGTAAATTTAGAGAATAAGACGATGATTGCTGTTCCAAGTAAGAGCATTGTAGAAAAAGGAGAAGATGCATTTGTTTATATCGAAGACAAAGGAAAACTTCGTAAGCAAAATGTGAAAAAAGGTGCGAATGATGGAGATTGGACAGAGGTTGTTGAAGGCGTAACAGTGGGGCAAAAGGTGGTTAAAAATCCTTCCGACAACGTGTATGACGGAATGGAAGTGAAAGAGAAATGATTACGTTAAATAATATTGCTAAAACATATTATCAAGGAAAATTGGCAGTGCCGATTTTACATGGTATTAGTTTAACAATTCAAAGCGGTGAGTTCGTTTCTATTATGGGACCGTCTGGTTCTGGTAAATCAACGCTTATGAATATTATCGGTTGTTTAGATCGTCCAACAGAGGGCGAATATATGTTGAATGATGTGAATATCTTAACAGCAGACGAGTCAAAACTAGCTTTAATTCGTAATGAATATATCGGCTTTGTGTTCCAGCACTTTAATTTGCTGCCGCGTCTTTCCGCAGTGGAAAACGTTGAACTTCCGCTCATCTATGGTGGGGTGAAGAAAGCAGAGCGTCGTCAGAGAGCCCTTGAAGCGCTTGGAAAAGTTGGATTATCAGATAGAGTCCATCATTTACCTAGTGAGTTATCAGGTGGACAGAAGCAACGTGTAGCGATTGCGAGATCGATTGCAAATAATCCAACGTTTATTATGGCCGATGAGCCGACAGGTGCACTTGATACGAAGTCTGGTGCACAAGTTATGGATATTTTCACGAAGCTCAATGCAGAAGGTACGACGATTGTTATGGTTACGCATGAAGAAGAGGTAGCAGCGTATTCTTCCCGCCGCATTGTACTGCGAGATGGGAAAGTTACAGAAGATAGAAGGTGTGCAGTATGAGTTTACTAGATAGTATGAAAATTGCCTTATCGTCTATTTTAGCTCATAAACTACGCTCAGCTTTGACGATGCTAGGGATTATTATCGGTGTAGGCTCTATTATTACCGTCGTTGCGATTGGGCAAGGCGGGGAAGCTGCACTGAAATCCCAATTTGTTGGATCAGGTAATCAAACGGTACCGATTCATTATAGTGCCGATATGAATGATCCTTTTGGTATGGCGATGGTAGAAGCACCGAAGATAACTGAAGAAGATATTTTTGAAATTAAAAAAATTCCAGATATCGCACATGTTGTAACAACAAATTCAAGTATGGAACCAATTGATATTGAAGATAAAATAGAAATGGTGAATATTACTGGATTAGACAGTGAGTACTTTGCAGTAAATAAAGTAAAGTTGTTAAAGGGACGTTCTTTACAAGAATCAGATGTGGATCAAGGTAATAATGTTGTCATGATTAGTAAACAAATGGAAGAAAAGGTGTTTAAGGATGCCAATCCAGTCGGTAAAATTATTGAAATGAAGGGGCAACCGATGCAAATTATCGGTGTCTACAAATCAGATAACGAGTTTATGGGAATGGGACCGTCAGAAGCACTAGTTCCGATTTCATTATGGCCGACACTGTATGGAAAAGATGAAATTCAAAATATTTCTGTTCAAGCGAAAAATGTAGATAATTTAGAAAAAGCAGGTAAAAAAGCTGCTGATGTCTTAAACAGTCGTAAACCGACTGATGCAACTGGTAAATACGAAGTTATGAATTTAAAAGAACTTCAAGAAGGTATTTCAAAGATGACCGGTATTATGACAATGATTATTGGTGGTATCGCTGGTATTTCATTAGTCGTTGGTGGTATTGGTGTTATGAACATTATGCTCGTATCTGTAACGGAGCGTACGCGTGAAATTGGAGTACGTAAAGCACTTGGAGCGACGCGTAGTAAAATTTTATTACAGTTTTTAATTGAAGCAGTTATGTTAACGCTTCTAGGTGGTTTAATCGGAATTGGTCTTGGGTATGGCGGGGCATATATCGTTTCCACATTTGCGAAGTGGCCACCGCTCGTTTCATGGGAAGTTGTCGTTGGGGGCGTATTGTTCTCTATGACATTAGGTATTATCTTCGGATTAATTCCAGCGAACAAAGCTGCGAAATTAGATCCAATTGAAGCACTTCGTTATGAGTAAATTGTTAGTGTAGTAGAGAAGGGGTTCTCTACTACACATTACCGTTCTAGTGGGCGGTTCGTAGCCTCAAAATGAGGATGTGAACCGCCCGTTAGAACGGGTTATATAAATAGAAGGAGGCGTTATAATGGAAGCGAATTTGAATACGCAAAAAGTTAGCGGAGAGAAGCCATCATTATTTGGAATGATTACTGCTCCAGGCTTACAGTTTGAGCGAATGAAGACGAGTGAAAAAGTTTGGGGTATGCTCTTCTTAGTTGCGTTGTTACAAGGACTTGTAGGTGGTTTGAATGCGTATGTTACGTATACATCACCTGAGATGATCAAAATGAAAAAAGAACTAGGTGAACTTGCAGATCAGGGCTCACTGGTATCAGATGTGATTTCTGGTACGATATGGGGAGCAGTAGGTGCTATGCTTGCAACATTCGTTATTGCAGCTATTTATAAAGTATTTATGATGTTCTTCGGAAATGATACTTCTTATAAGAAATTAGTAATGATTATTGTATATGCGAACATTGCTGTTATTATTGGTTTACTTATTAATAGTGTTATAGCTTTAATATTAGGTGTTGGACCAACTGCGTATACAAGTTTAGGACCGTTATTTGAGGAAGGTTCAGTTGCTTACGGAATCGGTAGTACGATTGAAGTATTCTATTTATGGAATATCGTTTTAATTTGGTTGGGGTTACAAATTACAGCTGGATTAAGTAAAGTGAAAGCAGCTATTCCAATTATCGTTTTATTCATTATTAAAGCGGTATTCTTAGCGGCAATTGTTGTGTTAGTTGCGGCGTTTTTACCTAATATGCCAATATAATAAGGAGGCGTTATAATGGAAATGAATATTAATACGCAAGATGCAGGTGCGAAGAAGCCATCATTATTAGGAATGATTACATCTCCTGGTGTACAGTTTGAGAGAATGAAGACTAGTAATGCAGTTTGGGGTGCATTTTGGATACTTGTTTTATTAGGAGCAGTTGTTGGTGGACTTGCTGTTTATGTAGACTCTTTAACCCCTGAGGCGATTAAGATGAATAAGGATTTGGGTATTAGCGTTACACCTATAATGTCGTTTGGTATGGGTGCAGTATTTGGTGCTATTGGTATGGCGATAGGTTTCTTTATTAGTGCAGCAGTGTATAAAGTATTAATGATGTTAATGAGCAATGATACTTCTTATAAGAAATTATTAACGATTAGTGTGTATTCAAGCATTATTTCATTACTTGGTTTATTAATAAACACAGTATTAGCACTTGTTTTAGGCGGATCAGGGAAAGAAATGTATACTGGTTTAGGACCGATTTTCGCTTCAAGTGGTGGTGTTGCAAAAGGTATTGCAAATAATATTGAAGTGTTCACAATTTGGGGATTTGTTATTACATGGTTAGGTCTTCAAATTACAGCTGGTTTAAGTAAAAAGAAAGCAACAATTCTTATGGTTGTCTTCTTTATCTTAACTATTGGATTTGGTGCGGTAAAAGGAATGTTCCAATAATAGTGATGTTTTACGTCACTAGAAAGAAATGCAGCAATTATTTTTATAATTGCTGCATTTTTTTTGTAAGGAGGGATAAATATGCTTAAGAAATTTTTAGCAAATGTTTTGTTTATGTTAGTCGTAACGTTGTTAGCTGTAGAATATATGCCGAATAAAAATCCTTATATATTTGTTGGTGTTACAAGCTGTATTTTAGCTACTGGTTTATATGCGATCGATAGATTTTTTAAAAGCATAGCTAAAGAGTAATGTAGCTTGCAAATATATAAACAAAAGGTTCCTTCTAATGTATAGGAGGAACTTTTTTATTTTTACCCCTATTTCAAATACCCCAAGTAGAATTTCAAATACTGCCTAGTGTAATTTCAAATTACGGCAGCAGTATTTGAAATTACCCACAATGAAATTTCCTTTCTCATTTTATATTGTAGAGGTACCGCGGAATACTGAAGAGGTATACCTTTTAGAAACGGGCACTGTGTGAAGCCAGCGACTTTTGCAGATACGGTTGTTTTGTATGAAGGTATGATTATAAATCAAATAAAGAGGTTAAATATTTATCAAGATCATGAAGAGTATTACCAATGTGGCTTAATTGATCTTTGGTATGCATATGAAAGGTATGAGGAGGAGAAAGGAAGTTTTCCTGCTTATGCGGTTGTAACGGTACGTGGTTATATATTGGAGAGGTTGAAGAAAGAATGCGTAGTGCAAGAGAGGTATGTATGCACCGATGAGTATGGTGAACGATTTGGGTATGAAGATATGGGAACGAGGGCGAAGGACTTTATGAGTGTGTTAGATGAGAGGGAGAAGCATATCATTTCAGAGCGATTTTTTACAGGGAAAAATATGGGAGAGATAGCTTCTGAAATGGAGATGACGTACTATCAAGTGAGATGGGTATATCGACAAGCACTTGAGAAAATGAGAGATAGTGTAAAGGGATAAGAATAATAAGTAGAATGGAAGGCAAAGCAAAGGAAATATTGCGTTCCATTCTATTTACTTTAAGGCAGTAAATGTGGCAAGAGGTTTTTTAAGGTAATGAATCTTTCATGTTCATTCGGGATAATACATGTCCAGATTTGAAAAATTGTTGCTGTAACTTATGAGAACCTATTTGTATTGTTATGGTAGTTCCGTTAAAAAAACGAATGTTAGCTTTGTTAGTTTTTTGGGGAAACTCTATCTCATCTATATGGTTATAGAACAACCAAATGCAGCTTGGAGAAGAAGGAGATTCTGTTGGGAAAACGCAAATATATTCTTTGTGATTAATCGGAATTGGAACATTTTGTTTGAGCTTAAAGTTTATTTGGACTGCATGACGTCTACCTTGATAAGTAGAATGAACATGTGTTAGACAAGATTTCTTTATGAGTTGGATAGCTGTTTGGCAAGAGTACAGAGGGTTTCCGCTACTGTCGATAATTTTTGTCCGGTAATAAGGGTGTTTGCAAGGTTCGAGCATCATTGTAGAACTAGAAATAAAAATATCATTCTCATTATCCATGATTCTAAAATCCTCCCTTACAAAAAATTATTATTCCGAATATAATTATATACGAATTATGTAAAATTATTATTAATCTTTTGTTTCGTATTGTAAATTTTTACGGTTCGTTTACAATCAATAGATGATAGTCTTTCTAATTTGCATCGCTTGTACATATATATGAAAATAGAAAAGAGTAGGCGGTGATATAGCATGAAGAAAAAGTATATTATTATGGCTCTAGCTGTTGTTCTCTTAGTTTATTTAGCAAACAGTAATCCGGGTAAGGGAGAATATACGGATTGGGCAGCAAAACAATTTATGAAGCGTAATGATGTGAGTAAGAAGCTAGAAGAGGTTGAGAAAGAAAACAAAGAGGGTATACTTGGCGACTTAGCATCGGCGGGAAAAAAATTGGCAAATAAGTATGTTGAACCACAAGTTGGATTATTAATTGAGCATTATACAAAGCGAAATGATTATATTTTCTTCTCAACATATACGACAGAGTTTGATTTAGGCGGAGAGAATTATAAGTATGTTTGTGTTGGTTTTTCAAACATCTTTATTCCAATTGAAATGCCGAAGAAAAAAGACGAATCTGCAAAATAATGCAGATTCGTCTTTTTGATTTACGGAGTGATTTGAACTTCAGATACGTTTTTTTCTATGAGGCGAGCCCCTTTTTTACGAGTATTTTCACTAATTGATGAAAATACAGATGAAGCAAGAATGGTATCCATTACTTGATTTACGAAGTTCATTTACTGGTGTAATGGGATTATCGATAGACAAGACAACTGTTTTTCCATCTTCTTTCACGAAAACTAACTCTAGTACTTGCATGTTTTATTACCTCCTTTTTAATTATAGATTAGAAAGATCTGACGTGCTTACAAGTTGTACAGCGTGAAGTGATGATTGTTGTAGTGAAGCAAGAGCACGTGCTACTTCATGTACTTTTCCTAAATCTGCATTTGTTTTCACACGTTTGAATTGTTTGTTCTTAAAAACTGTTTTACCGTTTTTGTCTAATCCTCCGTTTAATACAAGGCGTAAAGTTAAATCCATTACGATTGTTTCAACTGCCATGTTTATCACCCCCTTTCACTTTATAAATAGGGTGTAAATGTCATGTTTTGGCGTGAAATTTTTTCTTTTTTTTGTTACTCTTAAAAGACTAAGAGAGGAGTTTTCGGGAGAATGAATCGTAAATGGTTATTTTGGATTCCTGTATTACTATGGATGGGGATTATTTTCTATTCTTCAGCACAGCCATATAAAAAACAGGATATGCGCTCGGATATTGAGCAATATGTAAATGCTGAGTTTGTGAAAGAGCATTTTTCATGGGTATCTATCGATTATGGGGGAGGTACACCTGTTAGTATCGCAAATAAAGGTGTAGGTGGATTTGTTGAGTTTTTCCTTCGTAAAGGTGCTCATTTTATGGTGTTCTTTATGCTCGGTTCATTGACGTATTATGCTTTTCATCGATCGGGTTATTCGAGAAAAAGGTGCTTTGCATACGCCCTCCTTTTCGTTGCGGGGTATGCAACATTTGATGAAATTCATCAATGGTTTACGGGAGACCGTACACCGATGTGGCAAGATTCATTGCTTGATACGTGCGGCGGGTTAACAGGAATTATAATAAGCAATTGGTTTTGGCATAGAAAAAGGAGCTAATCTCAGTTAGAGATTTGCTCCTTTTTCATTTATCCCGCTATTTGTGGGAATAGAAACATCCATCTTATCCCGCATTAACTGCCCGTAAAAGCCTTCACTTTATACGCCAAGTAATTCTTTTAGTTCGTCGGTTGATAGTTCGGTCATCCAACTATCGCTTGTAATGACGGCGTTGTTTAATGATTGTTTTCGTTCTAACATTTCATCAATCTTCTCTTCAAGTGTTCCCGTTGTAATAAGCTTATGAACGTGAACGAAGCGTTTTTGACCGATGCGATAAGCACGGTCTGTTGCTTGGTTTTCTACAGCTGGGTTCCACCAACGGTCATAGTGAATGACATGGTTGGCGGCAGTTAAGTTTAATCCTGTTCCGCCGGCCTTTAACGATAAGATGAAGATGTCATACGTTCCGTTTTGGAACTGCTCAATCATCTTGTCACGCTCTTTCTTCGGTACGCTCCCGTTTAAGAAGAGGACGCGCTGACCGAATGTTTCTTCTAACATACTTTTTAGCATGTTCCCCATGCCAATGTACTGAGTGAAGATTAAGCAACTTTCATTTTGGTCTTTTATATTTTCGATGAGCTCCATTACCGTTTTTGTTTTCATAGAGCGCTCGACGATATTTTGTGGTTCTTCTTCTTTCAAATAAAGGGCTGGGTGATTACAAATTTGTTTTAGCTTGTTCAGCATAAGTAATATAAATCCGCGTCTTTCAATTCCGCTTAATCCTTGTACATTTTGTAATGTATCTTGAACAAGTTGTTCATATAAGGAAGCTTGTTCGCCAGTTAGTGGACAATAAGCTTTCTGTTCTTGTTTATCTGGTAAGTTTAATGCGACCGTTTGATCTTTCTTCGTACGACGCAGTAAAAACGGCGAGATAAACCGCTGAACTTGCTGGATTTTTCCTTCATCGCGGTCCTTTTCAATCGGTGTGACGAAGCGGCGCTGGAATTGTCCTAAGCTTCCGAGATACCCATGATTGATAAAGTCGAAAATAGACCAAAGCTCAGCAAGTCGGTTTTCCATCGGTGTACCGGTTAAAGCAATTTTGTGATTTGCTTGTAGGTTTCTTACTGCTTTCGACTGTTTCGTATGTGGGTTTTTTATATTTTGTGCTTCGTCTAAAATAACAGCGTCCCAGCATAACGTACTAAGTTCTTCTTCATCAAGCTGAGCTAATGCATAAGAAGTTAATATAACATCTGCTGATTGAAGAAAATCTTTAAATGACTCATCCTTAGATCGGTTACTTCCATAGTGTAACTGAACACGTAAGCTTGGTGCGAAACGCTCAAATTCTTTTTGCCAATTTCCAAGGACTGATGTTGGTGCCACAATTAATGCAGGACCTGTTTGGAGATTGTTTTCTTTAGCGTATAGTAAGTAAGTTATCGTTTGAATACTTTTTCCGAGTCCCATATCATCGGCTAATAACGCTCCAAATCCAAGCTTTCGTAAGTATAGCAACCACTCAACACCGTGTTGTTGATACGGGCGGAGTGTTGCTTGTAGCGAAGATGGTACATCTACGTTTGGAATATCTCCAATGTGCAGAAGTTTTTGGAAAAGCTCTTCGTAATATCCATCTAGTTCGATTTCAATATCGGTAAACGGACTATCGTCTTCTACAATTTCTGTTTCTGCCGTATTAGATAAATGTTGCTGCAACACATCTTTCATTTCAAGTCCATATTTATCGGCACGGTGCATTAGTTTTTTTACTTCTTCAATAAAGGCAGGATCAAGTCTCATCCATTGACCATTTAAATTGAAAAGACGTTTGTTTTGTTCAACGAGTTCGAAAAATTCGCTTTCTGATAAATCAATTCCGTCTGTTGAAATGCGCCAGTCGAAATTAACGAGCGTATTCATGCCGAAGAAAGACTGTGTTTGTGCTGTACTTTGCTTCAGCTGTACACGCAACCTCGGTTTTGTTGCTTTTAAATTTTGCCACCATGATGGTAGTAAAATTGTAATACCTGCTGCCAGTAATTCATTACTTGCTTCGGTTAAGAAGTTCCAAGCTTCCGTTTCAAAGAGTTCTTCTCGGAACTTGTCGTCCTCTTTTAGCCACGGTACGAGCTTACTGAATCCTTCTTGTGTTTCAAGGATACGTTCTTCGTAATCGTGCCATCGTTTTGGTAAGGAATCGATACTTTCATATACATATATGCGATGTGCACCACGTTTTGGTGTAACGATTGTTTCAAGCTTCCACATTTCAAGTTCTTCTTGCGGTTCTTGTAGTCTTAAGCCGACTGTAAATGGAAGATCATCTTCAATGTAACCAATTTTTCGAAGCCAATCTTCTTCATGTAGTGCTGCTTCCAATTGCCTTTTCGTAAAGTCGTAATGTTCGTATAGTCTCTTTGCATCTTCCCATCCGTCATTTGAGCGAGCATCTTGCAAAATACTTTCGTTCACAGCGGCAGAGAAAAGAGATGCTAACATGTCATCTTCAATTGAAGTATTCTGAACTTTCCAAGATGGCTGCTGAGACCAATGCTTCATGTCAGGTGCGAAGCTGCCGCTGACGAAAGCGTCCCATAATTCACTTGCGTCCTTTGTAAGTGCCGTAATAGGACCGTTCATTTGCATATTTGCAAATGAATTCATCGGTTTATTTGCGATGTATTCAAATGCCTGTGCATTCGTTAACATAACGCCTTGTTTTCCCTCATACGTTGCTTCTTTTAAAAACGTTCCGTAGAAAGAAGTAGAGTGCCATGCGAATGCATTTTTTTTCCAAGTTGCTACGGATAAGAGCGTACCGCTATCATCTTCTCCCCAAAGGAACCAACCTTGACTAACGTGCTGGAGCCTAATTGTTACTTCAGTTTGTATGATCATCGATTAATTTTCCTCTCCGTAATTCCTCTTGTAGTGCACGCAGACGTGAATGTAAGTTAGCGATATGAATAATGAAAGCATCCCATTCATCAGTTCGCTTCAGTCGTTTATAAAGCATACGTAATTTCTTTAAGTAACGAACGGCACGTTTATATGATTTGCGATTTCGCTCTTCAATTGCTTCAATTGCGGCATGGTGATAAAGAGGAAGTGCTGCTTCGGGCGCTTCTTTTTCAATATCTTTCAATGGTTCTTTCAAAAGTTCGATTACTTCGAATCCATATAAGAGCTGAAGTTCCGTCCATGCATGGTATTGTTTCTTCGCAAGTACATATTGTTCATAATTTGTGAAACTATACGGTAATAGTTCTTGTAAAATCATTTCTAATCCCGCTTGTTCATTCGTATGCGTTGCATATGTCTCATACATCATCACAAATAATCGAACGATATCTTGTATGAAGACGGTATTCTCTTGTTCCGTTATCGTTTCTTTTACTTGCTTATAAGTAAAGGAAAGCCAATCTTTAGCGCGGTCCCACTCCATCGCACTTAATAACTCTTCTAACCAATAGAAGTAAAGGCTCACAACAGAAGAAGGCTGTTTTTCCAGTAATTCCATTGCCGATACATCTTCACCGTTTAAAAAGAGCAGGTGAGAAGATGCTAATGCTTTGGAAAGTGGATTGATTTTAGTATCGATTCGTTTTTTTTCTTCTTGTAGCTGCTCTTCTGTTCTTAACAGTTCACCCCATACGTGACGATAAATGAAGAATCGCTCTTGTGTATAGGCATCGGTAGAGAAGAATGCTTCATGTATGAGCCGAGCTGTTTCTTCTAAAATCGGTTTGGATTCTTCTGGAATCGCCTCTGTTTTTAGGTCCCTAACGGTAGATTCAACTTTATCAACGAATAGGCGAATGACGTTAACTGGTTGGTGATAAGAATATAGTTTGTTTGCTTCAAATTCTTGAATTTCTTCTAATAATTTTTGAAAGCAATAAAGTGCCGCGTGCAACTTAAATAATTCATGAATAGCAACGATGCGCGGAGCTTTCCGTTCTAATTTTGTATAGAAGTCTGTAAAAAGACTCATAAGAAAATACATTTGTTTATAAGTGAGCCGCGCTTGTTCTTTTTTAAATGATTCATATTCATTTTCAAAGTATGTTTGCCAACTTTTATAATCCATTTCTTCAAAAGCTGATGATTGCAATACTTGTCGTGCAGTTCGAATAGGAGGAAGAGAAGGTTTTGTATTATTTTTGAATAAAGTTAATACATCTCCTACTTGCCCAAAACTAGAAGCTGCAGATAGTAACACAGCAAGCATATGCTGACATTGCGTTGGCGCGAAGCAATCGCAATAGCTTTCAGTGACATTACGAATCGGGATGTGAACGCTATATACACTGCCTTCAGCATTTACAGTTCCGGATAGCGTATAGCCATCAAAGTCAACGTTATAGACAACACCACTACGATATAGTTGCCGAGCTGTAGCGACATGCTCTTGATCAGCAACTTGCTGTGGATCAAGCCCTTGAACGAACTCATTCGCAATCATCATAATTTCATCTTTCGTAATTGAGTCTTGCAGCATAATATTCCTCCGTACACAGATTTCTTTCCTTTACCATTATAAACAAAAAATGCTCAAAACAGAAAAAATGAAATTCTAATTACACAATTAGAAAATCATGGTAATATATATAATGTTAATTTTGTATATTACTATGTAATTAAAAGGAGAGAATTTGTTTGTCAGATTTACAATCGAAGTTTGGTAATGGCATGAATAAGTTGCAAGAGGGAATTGAGCAAGGCAAGATGAAGTTGCAAGTAGCACAGGAAATGGCGCAATTAAAGAAGATTACACAAGAGAAGTTACAAGAAAAAACTGAAATTTTACTTGAACTTGGTCAAACGGTATATATGCAACTTCGTGATGATGAAGTTCGAATAGATTTGTTGAAAGCTATTGTAGCACCAGTGCAAGAGCTTGATGTTGCTATTTATAACACGCGCAGACAAATTTCTAATTTACAGAGACAAGAACAAAAAGGACAGTGTAGTTGCGGTGGTCCATTATCATTAAATGATAAATTTTGCGGGCAGTGCGGTAAAGAAAATGAGTTACTCCTTCAATCAAAAAATATTGAAAAAGAAGCATGTTCTTCATGTGGTGAACAAATTGCAACGGAAGCTACATTCTGTCCAGCATGTGGTATGAAGCAAAGTAAGGAGTGAGGAACATGTATTGTAAAATTTGCGGTTTAGAACAGCCTGAGGCAGTAAACTATTGTACACATGACGGCTCAAGTACGGATAGTATAGATAGCCATGTTATGTTAGTCCTGCAATCTTCGAAGTATTGCCGAACATGTGGACAGGAAAGTAAAGAATATGCTACATATTGTGAGAAATGCGGTGATTCTTTATTAGGAGTCGCCCAAAAAGAATCGAACATGAAATTACCAAATGCAGGAGCGCAATTACATGTAAATGCATCAGGAAGTATGCTGAAAAAAGGATTATTCGGTGGTGCTTTTGCAATTGTATGTATGTTCATTGCAGGCTTCATTGGCAGTTTAATAATAGATTCTGCTATAAATGATGTAGTGGAGACAGCGGTTAGAAATACGGATGGTATGTTGAATATGAATACCATTAATCAATCATTTATTGGTATAGCACCATTAATTTTAATGTGTCATTTAATAGGTATTGAAATTAGCGGGAGCGGGGCATACACGATGTCATTCCTTCTTCATATCCCGTTATTCATCTTGGTAACTATTCCGGCACTTATATTAGGTGGAAGTGGATTTTTTGTTGAAAGAAAAAAACCTTCAATTAGTTGGCGAGAGAAGTTCATGACATCATGTGTAATTGGCATGATATACGGTATTTTCTTATGTATTGTAAGCTTTATGGCAAGTTCTTCTACATCTATTTCTTATTTCTATCAAACGATGACTATTGATGTTGTATATTCTCATGTTGTTAGTTTATTGTTTGGTATTATATTTGGCCTATTATTCAGCTTTATTGGTATGAGTATTGAAGCAGGACCACATCGTATGCTTTCTTCTACTAGTCAGTTTGTCCCGTATGTAACGTCTATTTATTATAGTATAGTGACTGTTTTGAAAGGACTACTTATTACATTTGGTATTATACTTATTACGATTTTATTTAGTAGTTCAAAATCAATGGGTCCAATTGATTTTCCAGAGAAGGCGTATAAAGTATTACTTTCTTTAGAAGCAACACCTTTCATGTGGAATATGGCCCACCTTTCTCCAACTGAAATTGAGTGGGGAAATATGGAGAGAGAAATGCATAGATATTCAGTCGAAAAAGGTCCACTGCATGTATCGTATATGTCAGGCATATCAATACAGGGTACGTCTTTAAAAGACCTGGAAATCGCTAATGGTGCTAGTGCTGATCGTATAAAAGATATTGATGATTTTAATTCGTATTTACATTGGTGGGGATTATTAATTCTTCTACCATGTA
Source organism: Bacillus sp. TH17 (assembly GCF_016651125.1). Classification (NCBI taxonomy): domain Bacteria; kingdom Bacillati; phylum Bacillota; class Bacilli; order Caryophanales; family Bacillaceae; genus Bacillus; species Bacillus sp. TH17. The sequence goes on along the minus strand of NZ_JAEKEN010000001.1, from coordinate 4,604,031 downwards.
TTCTACTAGTTAGGGCTGGAATGAAATTGGCTCAATATCGTATGCGAAATATGTACGTAACTATAGCAGTGTTTAGCGCTGTTTATACAGTGATGATGCTTTGTGTAAATGGATTAGCAAAAATTCATATTACAGCTTCAGGAAGTAAGGAAATTATGAAGGAGTTCGCTGGAATTTCTGGACCGATATTATCTATTCAAAGTAACACGCTATATTTAATAGTAGGTAGTTTTCTTATTTCTTACGTATTAACATTCGCGGGTATGAAATTAGTAAAAAAATAAGGGGGAGAAATACTTGAAGTTTTGTGGAACATGCAATAAACAAGTTGCGGATCATTTGAACTTTTGTCCTGATTGCGGAAGTAAAGTAGAAGAAATTGCTGATCAAACAGCTTCTTCTTACTCAGAAATGCGGAGAGAAACAAAGTCAGTGAAAAGTAAGAAGAACATGTTTTTACTTATAGGTTTTGTCATTGTTTTTGCTATTTTATTTGGCGCATATAAATTCGGTGCGAGCAAGTTTTCGAAGGAAAAGCAAGTAAATGCAATGATTGAAGCATTCCAAAATAAAGATGTGAATGCAATCGATGAGATTTTGAAAGTAGACGATCCAACCTTAAAGGTTAAGACAGAAGATATTAAGGCGTATATCCGTTATTTAAAAGAGAATCCTTCTTATAATAAAGAACTGTTATCATATTTGCAAAGAGAGACAGTAGATCAAAAGTTAGCAAGTGATAAAGCATCTTTTAAAGATGGGAAAATTATAGAAGACGGGAAAGAATGGTTCTTGTATCCGAAGTATAAGTTCAGCATGAAGTCGTATTACATGAATGTTAGCACAACTGCAAAGAATGCTGAAATATATGTGAATGATAAAAAAGAAACAGAGCTTTCTAGTGATAAAACTTCGAAAGAATTAGGTCCATACTTCCCGGGTGCTTATGTTGTAAAGGCAAAGGCGAAGACGGAACTTGCTGAATTAGAGACAGAAAAAGAAGTGGATTTAGCAGATGAAAAGAATGGGACAATAGAAGTGAATTTATCACTTGAAGGAAATTATGTAACCATTTCATCTGATGAAAATGATGCAACTGTATTTGTTAATGGCAAGAAACGCGGAAAGTTAAATTACGGAAGTTATAAACTTGGTCCTGTACCGACGGATGAAACGGTAGAAGTACATTTGGAGAAAAACGCTGAATTTGGTGTGATGAAATCTGAAAGTATTAAAGTTGGAGATCAAAGTACATATTACTTAAAGTTCCCAAAAGAAGCTTCTAGTTCAGCGGTTGGAGATTTTGTACAAAATCATATTTATAATAACGTGCGTGCAATTGCATTAAACGATTTTAGTTTAATTGAAAATGATTATGATAAGAGCGGGAAATCGTATAAGGAAGACCGTGATTACTTACAATATCTACACAAAAAAGGAATTACAGAAGATTTATTGACAATGAATATTCGCAATGTAGAACGTCAAGGTGCAACGAAATATAAAGTAACGACATATGAAGAATATCATATTCGTTACGGTGACGGCTCTGTAAAATTCAAGAGCTTTAATAATGACCATATCGTTACTGTTAATGGAAATGGAAAGATATTATACCATTCTCTTGGAGCGAATAATACGCTGAAATCAGAGGAAGTATCTGGTCCGACTCGTTAATATAAGAAAGAGGCTGTTCAATTTTGAACAGCCTCTTTCTTTAGGTAGCTTGCCGTTATTGTCAATCTTTGACGGTAAATCGATATTCCATGTTGAACCGTTGATATAATTTTCTCTACTCGTGTTCATGAAGGGAAAGTAAAAAGGATATCACCTAGTTGGAAAATCCTACTAGGTGATATCCTTTTTTGCAATTAGAAGCGGGCTTCCTTCAATATCGCTTGTACATATGGATCATTTAATATTTGCTTTATGAGCGGTAGCATTTCTTGCTCGAATGGAATATCAATAGGGAATGGCTTTTGAGAGCCTGGTTTTATTCCGTATTGTACGAGTTTGTAATGTGTATTTTCTTCAGACTTGAGCACAATTAATTTATAGCGATTGTCATCGTTTGTTAGTGAGAAGTCAATTGCGATTGCATCATATGTTACATCATTTTTATATATGTACGGCTTTGGTGTACCGACCCAGTCTACCTTAGCTTGTAAATTCATGGACGTCACCTCCTTATATGTATTATATAAAAAATAAAAGCCAGCTCTCAATAAAGAGAACCGGCTGTAATTTAGCAGTCATTGGTTATTTTAAAATTTTCACTTTAACAGTTTTGCGTCCCCATTTTTGAGCAGCGCTATCTGATCCAAGTAGGATGTCGATACGGTTACCTTTAATTGCACCGCCAGTATCTCCAGCGATAGCTTCTCCGTAACCTTCTACCCATACTTTCGATCCTAATGGGATTACTTTCGGGTCAACAGCGATCATTTTCATGTTTGGGTTCGCTGTTAAGTCATGACCCATTGCAGTTAATACACGGCCGCCGTATGTGCCACCGTTTTCACTTGGGTGAGCTGTATATGCCGTAGCTACAACTGTTAACTCACGACCACCAGAAGGTGTGCTAGTCTCAGCAGCTTTCACAGCAGGCTTAGCAGCTGGTTTTGCTTGTGCTGCAGGTGCTTGAGCTTTAGCTGGTGCTACAGTTTTAGCAGGAGCAGGTTGTTCTTGTTTCTCGATAACAGGTGCTGTACCTGTTAAGAAAGGAACGTGAACATAAGCTGTTTTCCCGTTATATTCAAATTGTAACCACTCATTTTTTACTTGGTTCGTTGTTTCGATCATATCGTCTTTCTTAAGCGTTCCAAGAATTTCTGAGTTTGTGTTCGCTTCAGCACGTACATTTAATACGTTAGCTGTTACATAGTAAGAGTTCTTTGTAAACTCTGCACTTACGAATGCGTCTTTACCATCTAATTTGATTTGTGACCATCCGTTTTCTGTATTTAGAACATCTAATTTATGACCATTCTGTAATTTACCGACAACTTTTGATTCAGTAGTAGGGTTTTCTCGTACGTTTAGTACGTCTGTTGTTACAACAGTTTCTGCATTAGCAGATGCGGTGAAAATCCCAAGACCAAAAACTGCTGCTGTTGCTATTCCAATTAATTTTTTCATGATAGCCTCCATTGCGTTTGTTTTCGTGTCCTCATTATAGCAACAGATTTTTTCGGATTTTGGGAAAACACACAATTACAAACCATTCGTAATAAGTCGTTAACACTTTGTAATATAGCTAGAATGAGAGGAAAGCGTTTTTCATTCCATATAATTAGTAGGTTTCTAGTTATATTCAAAATATTTAATGCAACATATTTTTTTCGGTGTAAATAAAAATATTACATAGGTGTTACATAATGATTACTATACAGTTACATTCCTTGAGTATTTTCCCGTTTTATGGGTAATATAGTTATATAAACATAAACATCTCGTTTGTGAAGTTATAAACACGCGCTATATACTAGCAAAAACCCGCATAATTGTTACAAGAAGAAAGGGTTGTAAAGAATAAATCTGCCCTTTTTTAAAACTGTAACACATCCTTTTTTGGGAAAATCTCTTCCCATCCGCATTTTTCTCACACAATTTGACAGTAGTATTCCAATCTTGTAGCTCTTGCAGAGTGGAAAGGTTGTACGGAAGGTAAGGCTGTCCATAAGAACTCTAATTGGTGAAGGCAAACTTGAGAGAGCCGAAAGAAAATCACCACAAAAAACTATGGTTTTCTATCCGATTTAACATATCGGAATTTATGATTTTTACAAGAAATGAAACATACGAAGGGGGATTTGATGAGGAAACTGACGAAAACATTTATTGTCTCATTAACATTATGTATTGCATTTACACTTTGGGGGATTATTCCCGAATCTATTATTGGAAAAGGTAGCTTAGGAAATGTAACGACTGTAATTCAAGCTGCGTTAGTTAGTAAGTTTGGATGGTTCTATATTATTTCCGTTTCTATTTTCTTAGGAATTGCTATTTTCTTAATTGTTTCTAAGTACGGTTCGATTCGTTTAGGTAAAGATGATGATGAACCTGATTATAGTTATATGACATGGTTTGCTATGTTATTTAGTGCCGGTATGGGAATCGGTTTGGTTTTCTGGGGTGTCGCAGAACCGATGAACCATTTATACACACCTCCGTTTGGAGAGAGTGCGACTGAAGAGAGTGCACGCCTTGCACTTCGTTTCTCATTTTTCCATTGGGGATTACATCCGTGGGGATTATATGCACTTGTAGCATTATGTATTGCGTATTTTACATTTAGAAAAGGAAGAGCAAGTACAATTAGTGCGGCGGTCGGTCCGCTATTTAAAGGCGGTGAACATGGCCGTATTGCCCATATGTTTGATGTTCTAGCTGTATTTGCGACAGTATTTGGTGTGGCGACATCATTAGGACTTGGGGCAAAGCAAATTGCGGGTGGTGTTAGTTATTTAACATCCATTCCAAACTCATTACCGACACAGCTAGTAATCATCGGAATTGTAACTGTTCTTTATATGCTATCTGCGCAAACGGGACTCGATAAAGGAATTAAATATTTAAGTAATGCGAATATTATTTTAGCGTTTGCACTTATGATAATTGTATTATTTGCAGGTCCAACAAACTTTATTATGAATTATTTCACTTCAACAATCGGTTCATACATTCAAGAATTGCCAAGTATGAGTTTCCGTTTAAGTCCATTAAATGAAGGCGGAAATCAATGGATTCAGTCATGGACAATTTTCTACTGGGCATGGTGGATTGCATGGTCACCATTCGTAGGTACGTTTATTGCTCGTGTGTCACGCGGGCGTACAATTCGTGAATTTGTTGTTGGTGTGTTACTCGTACCAACAGTAATTGGTGCGCTTTGGTTCTCTGTTTTCGGAGGAACAGGTATTCACATGGAGCTATTTGATGGTGCAAATATATATGGACAAATTAAAGAAATGGGCACGGAAGTAGGATTGTTTGCTATGTTAGACCAAATGGGTAGTATGGGACCGGCTTTATGTGTGTTAGCCATTTTACTTATTTCAACATTCTTTATTACATCGGCAGACTCTGCTACGTTTGTTCTAGCGATGTTAACGACACATGGTAGCTTAAACCCACCAAATCGTATTAAAATGGTTTGGGGTATTGTTCTAGCGGCGTTAGCTTCGATCTTATTGTATGTCGGAGGATTAGAGGCGCTGCAAACTGCGTCGATTATTGCGGCCTTCCCGTTCGTATTTGTTATTTTCTTTATGATTGCAGCACTATTTAAAGAGTTGCAAAAAGAAGGACGTATGAAACAACATTAATAATAGAAGAAAAAAATTCTGTATATATAAATAGTATTAGGACTGCCGACATTCGGCAGTCCTTTTTCACTGTTCTATACTATTGTAGGAAAAGCATTACTTTGTTACGGAATACTATAGATATCGGTAATTTAAAAAGAAAAATCGATATAGTTCGACAATATCTGATATTTTACACGTTATATTCATATTTTTGACAAAAATATGTCGGAAATGTGTTGTCACTTTTATGTATATGTGCTATATTATTTCCTGTAAGCGATTTCAAATAGTTTTAAAGCGCATTCAAGGGGGACAACTAGAATAATGAAACGTTACGAAAGAAAGTGGAAGCATATTTGTTTGAAACGTGTGGCACATCGAAATGCCCAAGAAAGCACGGAACCAAAGACCGAAACTCGTAAAGAGCATCAAGAGAAGCAATTGGTTCTACAAAAATAGCAATCACTTTTTCGTATATAAATGAAGGTCGATCGTTCGTTGGGGGATGGACGTGAAATAACTTTCAGCTAAGGGGTATTGTCTGATATATATAGTATTACGGTAAAAAATAAGCACAGAGCATACGGCGCTCTGTGCTTATTTTTTAATGAAATCTATTTTTCTTTTTTAAATCGTACTGTTTTATCCCAACCAATTACTTGTTTCTTGCTCTTTGCACGTAAGTAAAGAATGAGACTGCGAATAAACAAATACGTAAAGAGCTGTGCGTACGTAAAGTACATAATGACGCTTATGAAAATATTGGTCGGTGTAAAGGTTCGTTCGACGCTCTGAGCACTAAATAATTGAGAAACATATGTAATATATGCGACATACCACATAAATAGTAATGGAATGCTATATTGAATTTGGAATATGCCGAGCAGTCCAATTATAAACCAAACGTTTGAAATGATTAGGAATAGCCAAAATACGACATACACTAAAACTTGTTGTAAGGAATGGACGAGAAGTTTCCCTTTAAAAAAGCTTAATGAAGAAAACATTTTTTCTAAAATGTATAAGTTTCCTTGAAGCCAACGTGTCCGCTGTTTTATAAGAATTTTTAAATGTTCAGGTTCTTGTTCCCATGTAATCGATTCCGGGACGATTGGTAAGAGATAGCCCTTTTGGGTAATTCTTAATGTTAATTCAGCATCCTCTGCAATTGCATAAGGATCATAGCCGCCAAGTTCTTCTAATGCGGAACGACGAAGAAGCATGTTTGTTCCGGTTAGTGAACCTGTTTGGAATAATAGCCAGCGTCCAGATTGCATAAGGAGCTGGAAAATCTGAAATTCTAATGAAATCATTCGTGTAAGCCAGTTTCTTTTCTCATTTACTGTACGAACGTGTCCAACTGCTCCAACGGCATCCTTTGTTGTTTCAGCATGTTCTACGAGCATTCGCAGTGCATGTGGTTCAGGTTGATTATCTGCATCGTAAACACAGAAATATTCACCATCCGAAATGCTAAGGCCGTAGTTTAATACACGCGATTTTCCTTTCGGTTCGCCAGGTGGTACACGAATGTGATGAATATGAGCATAAGCTTTGTCGAAATCATCGCCAATTTCAGGTGTTTCATCTTGAGAGTTATCGTTTAATAAATAAACGTTTAGTTTGCCTGGGTATTCAATCTTTGCCATTGCTTCTAATGTATCTTTAATAACAACTCCTTCATTATGGGCAGGTATTAAAATATCTACACTTGGATAATGTTCTAGCGTACGATCTTTTCGTTTACTATTTCGATGAATTAAACCCGCAATTGTTAAGAAAGAGTAATAAACGAGTAAACCAGAGAATAGAAAGGCCGTAAAAATCAATACATACTTAATTGAAAATGTGATGCTGATCCAGAAAACAAGTACACAAAACAAAATAAATAAAAGAAGTATAACGAGTGTCATCATAATGTGATATGTCCTTTTGTATTGATTTGTTCTCGTTTTATTTTAATATCTTGAATTGCTTCAGCAGCAAGCCATTGCGCCATTTTTGGATGTAGACGGTTCATTACAATGTCAGCACCGGCTTCATTTGTATTTTGTAATAAAATAACTAATGTGTTGCTGTCATATTCAGCAGCAAGGTCAAAGTCAGCTCTGACTGTATCAACTAACAATGAAGCTACACGATCCATGACACTTTCCTTCGTATATTTACTAAAGGAAGTGAAATCAAAGAAAATGATAATGCCTGTTTCATTACGACGATTCATCGCAGTTGTTAATAAAGCTTGTCGTCTTTCGAATTCTTGTCTTGTTAATAATTTTGATTCTCCAATGTATTGCTCAAGCACTCTCACTCGTTCAGTTAACTCTTTATTTTTAAGGATAACCTTTTTTAATAGATGGGTTGAAATATAAACAATGAAGAAGTTAGCTGCCATCAGGAAGTGGGTAATAATATATTCCCATTGATCTGATGTACTCCATAAGTGAAGCCACGCTTGATAAAATAAATAGAATACTGAAATGATTGTTCCCAGTATGAAGAAAATAAATGCTGTTTTATCAGGTAAAAATAGGAATAGTACATTTATGATGACATATATAATTGTAAAAATGAGCGCGTGCTCATATTTCGTCACATGTACAGTAGTAAAATAAAATAAAATTTGTAAAATCCACATAGAGAGGACTTTATAGGACTTATCTTTCACGAAACGTTCCTCCTTAAAGCTAATTCGTGCTGGATATTTGTAGTATGCACAATTATTAAGAAATGGACCATGTAACTGGAAGTCTTTTTTTAGCGAGCGACATCAGGTAGTATCCCTCTTGTACAAGAAAAAATAAACAGACATACATACTAATTATTGTAACATAGCGTCTATACATCTATACATAAAGTATTTAATATATATGAAAATTATATTTATGTTATATAAAAAAGCCTCCTCTTTAAAAGAGGAGACTTTACATGAGTTTATAGGAACATCATACCTGCGACTGCTGCGTTTAAGAAGTTCGCTAGTGTACCAGCGATAACTGCTTTAATCCCTAATTGTGCAATTTGTTTACGGCGAGTAGGAGCTAACGTTCCTGTTACACCTAATTGAATTGCGATAGAAGAGAAGTTTGCAAAACCACAGATTGCAAATGTTAAAATCATATTTGTTTTTGCAGAGAACTCTGCCATGTGTGGTCCTAAGTTTGCATATGCAACGAATTCGTTGATTGCAAGTTTTTGACCGATGAAACTTGCTGCTTGCACGGCTTCGCCGGGTGAAACCCCGATTAAGATTGCAAATGGTGATAATAAGTAACCGAAGATTAAATCAAGGCTAAGTTTAATATCGAACCAAGAACCAACCAATCCTAATAAGCCATTTAATAAAGCGATTAATGCGATGAAAGCCATTAGCATTGCAGCTACGTTAATAACAAGTTGTATACCTTCAGATGCACCGCGTGCAGCTGCATCGATAACGTTTGCGTCTTCACGCTCTGTTGAAAGTTGAACGTTATTATCTACTTTTTCTGTTTCTGGCATAATTAGTTTTGCAATTAATAAACTTGATGGAGCTGCCATAATTGCTGCTGCTAATAAATGTTCTAGTGGAATTCCCATTGCTGCATATCCGACAAGAACCGATCCGGCAACAGCTGTCATACCACTTACCATAATAGTGAAGAATTCACTGTTAGTTAAACGTGCTAAGTATGGTTTAATTAAAATTGGTGCTTCTGTTTGTCCTAAAAATACAGTTGTTACTGCATTTAAGCTTTCTGCTTTAGAAGTTCCAAGAAGCTTGCTTAATGCACCACCAATGATACTAACGAATTTCTGCATAATACCTAAGTAATATAAGATTGCTACTAATGAACTAATAAATACGATTGGAAGTAGTGCTTGAATAACGAAAATAAATCCCCAAGGGCCTTTTGCGTTGACTAAATCCCCAGCAACGAACCTAATTCCCTCGTAAGAAAAATTAATTAATCCTTGAACGCCGTCAGCAGCAACTTTTAAGCCTGCTTTTCCAGCATCCCATCGTAATACGATAAATGAAAATGTCATTTGTAATGCTAGCGCGATTAAAATTGTGCGCCAATTAATAGCTTTGCGGTTGGAAGATAGTAAGAAAGCAATTGCTAATACTCCAATCACGCCGCCAATTCCCCATAAAACATTCATGCAGTGTATGCTCCTTCCTCATAGTAAAAAAGTGTATAAACCAGTTGTTTATACTTTTGCGAATATAACATCTTAAGTAACTTATCATAATGGACATCGGAGGTCAAACGTCTAACGAAAAGTTTAAATAAAAAGAAAATTCTTTGAAAAAACACATATAAAATGAATAGACATGAAATAGGTTATGTTTTTTGTTGAAATATATTCATTATGATAACGTTTTGGGCAATTTCAATAGAATATAGTGTATGAAATAGGAGAATGAACGCATAATTTTTTCGTAGAGAGAATGAAAGGGGATTACTATGCTGAGTCTTTTAAAAAGAGGCCTTCTAGTAAACTAGAAGGCTCTGAAACTATAACTTAAGGTGCTTTCGTATACCCTAAGAAATGGCTTTTCCAATAAGAGTTGTTTAATGAAGCGATTGCTACACCTTTATCTCCGGATTGGATGAATGATCCCCCGCCAAGGTAGATACCCATGTGAGAAGGACCTGCTTTATAAGTATCTTTGAAATAAATTAAGTCTCCAGGTTGTGGACTTGAAGTTTGTGGTAAGCTGCTCCAATATCCAGCAACACTTTGGCGGCTAATGTTATGACCAAATTTCTTAAATACGTGGTAGATGTAACCACTGCAGTCAACACCATTAGCAGAAGTACCGCCCCAAACGTATGGTACGCCTTGCATAGATTTCGCGTATGCAAGTAGAGAAGAACTGTCACCGCTATTATTAGTATTATTATTGTTGTTATTATTTTGATTGTTATTTTGGTTGTCGTTAGGCTTATTATCTACTGCGCCACCAACTGGTGTTTTAGATAGGAAACGTGTTCCGATGTAACCAGTTTGACCGTTGTAGTTAATTTTGCTCCATCCAGAGTTTTCAGAGATTACTTGAACCTTCTGTCCTTGTGGAAGTGCGCCTATGATTCTATAATTTGTACCTTCGCCGCTACGTACATTTAGTGCAGAAGCATTAATGTAGTAGTCGCCAATTGCACCTTGATCAGGTTGTTTTGGCTGTTCAGGCTGTTTCGGTTGTTCAGGAGTAGCTGTGCCACCTTTAACGAATTTTACAAATTCGCTACTAACATAGCCTGTTTTTCCTTGGTAGTTTACTTTAAACCAGCCGTTTTCAGATCCGACTACGTTTAATGTTGTACCATTTAACACGCCGCCAATTACACTATGGTAAGCTGCAGGGCCTGTACGAACACGTAGAGATGTTGCGTTAACAACGTAAGTACCACCAGTTTGAACAGTTCCATTATTATTTTGCTCTTGGTTGTTACCTTGAGTGACGTTTTCGTTAGAACCGCCTTTTGTTACGTAGTCCTTGCTTAAGTAAGCAGTTTGTCCTGCGTAATTGATTTTGAACCAATCTTGAACTTCGCCTACAACTTGTACTACTTGTCCTTGTTTAACAGAACCTACAGTTGGATGAGAAGTGCTAGGACCTGTACGAACGCGAAGGGAAGATACATTTACTGTATAGTTTCCACTTGCTGGTTGAACAGTTGCTTCATTGTTACTATTGTTGTTATTGCTTGTAGAGCCAGTATTTGAAGAAGCGCCTGATACAAATTGGCTACTAACATAACCAGTTTGTCCGTTATGGTTGATTTTCACCCAACCATTTTCTTCTCCAATTACGTTTAAAGTTTGTCCTTCATATACACGTCCTGAAACAGAACTAGAAGTGTTAGGAGCTGTACGTACACGTAATACATCAGCAGTAACTTTATTGTTTCCACCTGTGCTTACATTGTTATTCGTTGCTCCGTTTTTTGATACAAACTCGCCACTAACAAAACCAGTTTGTCCATTAACGTTAATTTTGAACCAACCATTTTCTTCTCCAATTACGTTTAATGATTGACCATTATAAACGCGAGAGATGACGTCGTGAGAAGTACTTGATCCTGCACGAACGTGTAGTACGCTAGCATTCACCGTATATGATGAATTGTTTGATGCGGAAGCTTGGACAGTTTGTGTAGCAGCTTTTTGTGTATTTTGTTCAGGGGCAGCTTGAACACTATCAAGTGTAGGGGCTGCTCCTCCTGCTACAGACACTGCCGCAAGACCGGCAAGGTATTTTTTCATAATTTGTCGATTCCTTTCTGTCTGTAATGTAGTGAAGAAATATTTACCAACTGTTAAAAATTCTAAAGAGCATGTCGATTACTGTCAAGACTTATGTGGTAATCTGAATATGACAAAAAGGTTACAAAAAAAAAATCAAGGTATAAATCTGCACCTTGATTTCCATTTAAATACATATATTTGATGTGGAAAATGAGAAGATTATTCGTATTTAGGAAGATGTGCTGTTGGATTTTAAAAGGCTTTGAGAAAATGACCTTTGCAGTAATTTGGTGATAGGGCCAACTTGACCATCTTGAATCGCAGTTCCATCGAGATGGGTCATCGGTAAAATTTCAATAGTCGTTCCCGTAAAGAAGCATTCATCTGCTTGATAAACATCGCGAACGCTGAAAAGCTCTTCCTTTACAGGAAGTTGAAGAGTGTTAGCTAAAGAAAGGACGTACTGACGAATAATGCCGTTTAAAATAAGGTGATTGGCTGGATGCGTATACAGTGTTCCGTTTTTTATAAGAAAGAAGTTAGAGTGGCTACCTTCAGTTACAATACCATTTCGTACGAGAAGTGCTTCTTTACAACCTTTGCGTTCAGCTTTCGTATAAGCTAATACATTTGGTAATAAATTTAACGATTTAATATCACAGCGGAGCCAGCGTGTATCAGGTTCTGATATAGCACGTACACCGTATTCAATCCATAAAGATGGTCTTTCTTTTTTTGAAATATAAGCATAGATTGTCGGAGATATGTCATATGAAAATGCATGTGCTCGAGCTTGTACACCACGAGATACTTGTAAGTAAATTGTTCCGTCTTCGTGGAAATTATTGTTTTCAATTAATTTGTAGAGTAAGATGATGAGTTCGGCTTTTGAGAAAGGAAGTGATAATTCTATTTCTTCAAGGGATCGATATAATCTTGTTAAATGTGGGTCTAATAAGTGAAAGTTTCCGTTATAAAGGCGAATAACTTCATAGACGCCATCGCCAAATTGTAAACCTCTTTCTTCAAGTTCTATGTACGCGCGATGTTTTGTTGTATCAATAACTGCATCATTCCATAGTACAAATCTTTCGTATGCCAATTTTCGTCCCATCCTTTCGTTAGTACATGAATAAAAATCACTATAGTAATTTTTATGTAAGCAATTCTCTACATATGACGTATATGTATTTGTAAATCACAGAGAAGTAGTGGTGATTTATCCTGCATTAACTGCTCGTAAACGCCCGATTGGTGAGGGCTAATAATCAGTGGGGGATGAACAAAACCCCCACTGATTAAAGTTTCACTTTATAGCATTTTGTATATACAAATTCGGAAATGAGAAATAAGAATCCTGCTTTTTGAAAAAAAAAAGCAACATTCGTATGGAATGCTGCACAAGGAGGGTAGCTATCTTTCATAGGGACATTGTCTTTAAAGGCTTCATTTATGCAAACAAAACACTTGGAAAGACAATTATAAGAAAGTTGAAAACAAATGATGCACACATTTCTCTAAGGGATCCTATTGAAGATGAGAGATAAGAAATATGTGGAACCTTGTTTACATATTTTATTATAAAGATGTTTCGTTAATGTGGTGTAAATATTAGGTGAAGGTTATGTAATTTTAAAGTTAATGAATAGGAGAGGAAGGATAGCAGAAAATAAAAAAAGAGGCTGAGATTACTCAGCGCTCTTCTTTTATTCTTTAATAGCTGTCTTTACTTCACCAGTTTTAATCTTGTTACTTTCAGAGAAGCGAAGTAAGTCACCTTCAATGATTTTGTCAGACATGTTCAATTCATTTTGGGCACGATCAATTAGTGGTTGAGATTCTTCTTTCGGTAATTGCACAACTTCGCCAGTAGTACGGTCGTAGAATGTACTGTTCGTGTACATGTACTTATCTGTAACGAAGCTACCGTCACGAAGAACAACGAATCCTTTATTTTCTGGTGAGAATACATCATGACCGAATTGAATTTGATTCGTAGAATCTACACCAAGTAAGTTTAGAATTGTTGGCTTAATGTCAATTTCACCAGTTGGTTTTGAAATTGTTTTACCTTCTTTTTGACCTGGAACGTGAATAAACATCGGTGTTTTTTGTAAGTTCATATGGTCAAATGTAGTGATTTCTTCTTTTCCTAAGAACTGTGCCATTGCACGGTTATGGTTTTCAGAAATACCATAGTGATCACCGTAGAATACGATAACTGAGTTGTCGTAAATACCTTCTGCTTTTAGACGCTCAATAAAGTGTTTCATTGCTTCGTCTAAATAGCGAGCAGTTACCATGTAACGGTCAAATACGCCATCACCAGAATTGTATTCATCGATTAATTTCGTACTGTCATCATAAGTGAATGGGTAATGGTTTGTTAAAGTAAGGAAGCGAGTATAGAACGGTTGCTTCACTTCTTTTAACATATCGATAGATTGATCGAAGTATTCGATATCTTTTAATCCCCAATTTAATTTTGTTTCTGGCGTAATTTTGTAGTCAAGCTCGTTGTAGTAACGATCATAACCAAGTGCCGGATACATAATGTTACGGTTCCAGAACGTTGCGTTATTCGCGTGGAATACTGATGTGTGATATCCTTGCTGACGCAAAATTTCTGGAGTTGCTGTATATTCGTTATTACCGTGTGTGAAGAATACAGCACCACGGTCTAGTGGATACATTGAAGTATCTACTAAGAATTCAGCATCAGACGTTTTACCTTGCCCAGTTTGATGGAAGAAGTTATCGAAGTAATAACTTTCTTTCGCAAATTGGTTTAGGAATGGTGTAACTTCTTGTCCGTTAACTTGCGCACCAATTAAGAATGTTTGTAATGATTCAAGAGAGACAACAATTACGTTTTTCCCTTTTGCAGTACCAAACATATTTGGATCTGGTTTACTTTGTGTTGTTTTCACGTAGTTTTCTGTTTCTTGTAATTTACTACCATCAGCAAACGCTTTTTGTGAACTTGATTTTGCTTGTAAGCCAAGATCGTATGCTTGGTGTACATATAACCCTAAGTTTTTAACAAGCATAACGCGGTCGAATGAACGTGTTAATAGTTCTGGACGCTCAGCTTCTGCAAATCCTAGGTTTACGCAGAAAATAGCAACCGTTGACACGAAGTATAGAGAACGCATCGGACGTGCTACACGTTCTGTCGGTGCAAAATCTTTCTTCTTCTTCAATAGAACGAAGAATACGATAATATCCGCAAATGCAAGGATGATTTTGTAGTTAAATAATTCTTTCACACTAGAACCTAAACTTCCGAAATTAGACGTTTGTCCTAGTACTGGTAAAGTAACGAAGTCATTGTAGAATCCGTAGAACATTACGTTACCAACAAGAATGAACGTTAAGATAAAGTTAATTCCTAGTGCTATATAGTTACGTTTTTTCCCTTTTGCAAATAATGCAAGACCCACAAACAGTAATGATGCTGCTAATGGACTAATGAATAAAATGAATTCTTGCATGAAAGATTCAAGTTTTAAATCGAAGCTAGTGCGTGTAATGATGTAGGATTTTAGCCATACGGCCAAAGCTACGAATAAAGTAAAACGCACATTTTGAAATTGTGATTTCATGGTTTCTTTCATTCATTTCCACCCTTTCTCTATCAGGCTTGGTCGATTTTGGAGCGAAAAATGTTAAAATAAAAAATACATAGTTTTCTTGGCCATAATTAGAGCTTCTATATTCACCCATATACGACTTTAACTATGCATACCCTTTTTGGTTTCTTGTGCTGCTCATAAGCATAACGTCATTTCTGTATTATACAACAAAATTCATTTCTGAGAAACACTATAACATTTTACATTTTTTGTATGTGATTTGTCACTACCAGAGAAAACTTTAACATTCGTTTATATGCCCGTCAACTAGAAAATATAACAAAAATAGAAAAGAATGTTAAGCGGAATTGAAAGTTTTTTGGTTGAGAAATATGGAATAGAAATCTTTAAGTGGTTGTCTAGAAAACTATTATATGAAGGAAAATATGAAAAAATCAACGAACACTTGTTCTTTTTGGTTTTGTTTGTTACAATGAAATTTCATTGATAGATTATGTGTAATTTTGATGAACTTTTACTGATAACATAACATATTGTAGCTTATTTCTTTTGAAAATAGGGAGGCTTTTGAATGAAACAAAAATTTTCAGTTGAAGCGTTTTGGAAGAAAATAAAACATGTTGCGAAGCAGGCAGGGCAGTCGGTAATCTATGCGAGTTTATTGTTGTTTTACGTGTTGCAAAGACCGGATGTTCCAAAACGAGTGAAAATTATTGTAATCGGAGCACTTGCTTATTTCATTGCACCGATTGATGCCATTCCAGATTTCATTGCTGGAGTCGGTTATACGGATGATTTAGGTGCGTTAATGGCCGCACTATTACAAGCATCGATATACGTAAATGAAGATGTGAAAGATAAGGCACGAGTGAAGTTGGCAGAATGGTTTGGTTCGGATATAGACACATCATTTATCGATCAAAAATTAGATCAATAGGTGAGAACTGTCATAGGATGACAGGGCGAACGTAAGCGAGGAAGTGCATTATGCCATCAGGAAGAACGCATACGAAAATAAACTTAATATCCCTTCCGGTTGTTTTGTTTATGCTCTTTTCGTATGGATTAACAAGTTTTGATTTTTTATTAACTTTTGCAATTGGCTTTTTAGTAGGTACTTCATTTTTAACACCGGATTTAGATACGTACAGTAATGCGTATAATAAATGGGGATTCCTCCGTATTTTTTGGTATCCATATAGGAGCGTAATGCCCCATCGTTCCTTCTTCACACATACGATTATAATTGGTGATATTATTCGTATTGCATACATGTTAATCGTGTTTTCTCCGTTTTTATTCCTATTAAATATAATCGCATTCGGTGGAAATTTAATAGAAATTGCGAAGGAACACGAGGTTGAAATTGTAACGTTTGTAATGGGGATTGTTGTGGCGAGTACGCTCCACATTATAGCGGATAAAGCGAATACGCGCCGAAAGAAAATGATGAGAAAAAAGAAGAAACGCAGAAGATAAAGAAACCGTCCCAAAAGGTATTTTGGGACGGTCTTTTCTTATTAATAGGTAATTCTTTTCGTATTTTGTAGTTAAGTCGATATTCCTTGTCGAATCGCCGATAAAATTTCATTTACGATCATGCGACATCAATTTTTGGACAGTTTCTTTTTAATCAAACGCTTGTTTAAAACTAAGCTTTCAGTACTTTAATACCTTTCACGATATTCCAAATGAAGTAGTATAAGCTAATGATTCCGCAAATGCATAAGACGATGATTGCTCCAATTCCAAGTGTTACGTCTGGTTGATCAGATCCGATGCCCATAATTCCTAAAATAACTAATCCAATAAATGAAGCGATGCTTGGAACGATATGTGTCCATAGAGCACGTTTCGCATGTGGTTTTGTTTCAGAATCGCCCACAATCCACACGATAATAGGGAATAAGATAGGTGCAAATAATACACTAAAGTATGATAAAGCCGCTAATATTTTGTTTCCGTTCATATATATCACCTCATAAGTAATGTCCGTTGTTATACTTTTAGTATGCGATAAATTTGGCAACCTTCCTATCGATTAACATTACAAAAACGTGACGCTTTTGTAAGATTTCCTTTTTAAATGATGAAATTTTCGAAAAAATCTTTTTAAATGAAAATTGTTGTGATAAAATTATTGAAAACGTTTTCTTAAACGTTTTGTATTTTTTAGACTTAAAGGTATGATGACCTGGTAGTCTATTGATAAGGTTATATCATATTTAAAAGGGGATTCTTTAGGGGAGAGAACAATGAACACATGGACACAAGTTTACGATCCGTTCGGTAACATTTGGATTTCGGCAGCAGTCGCACTTATTCCAATCATCTTTTTTTCTTAGCTTTAGCGGTTTTCCGCATGAAGGGGTATGTGGCAGGATTTATTACAGTTGTATTAACGATTTTGGTGGCGTTATTTGCGTATAAAATGCCATTCACAATGGCAATGGCAGCGACCGGATACGGTTTCTTATACGGATTATGGCCAATTGCGTGGATTATCATTATGTCAGTATTTTTATATAAAATTTCTGTGAAAACAGGTCAATTTGATGTCATTCGTGCATCTGTATTATCCATTACGAATGACCATCGTTTACTCGTTATTTTAATTGGATTTTCATTTGGAGCATTTTTGGAAGGGGCAGCAGGATTTGGTGCACCAGTAGCGATTACGGCAGCGCTTCTGGCAGGCCTTGGGCTAAATCCTTTATATGCAGCAGGTCTTTGTTTAATCGCAAATACTGCACCAGTAGCTTTCGGAGCGATGGGGATTCCGATTACAGTTGCTGGACAAGTGACAGGCATTGATCCACATAAAATTGGACAAATGGCTGGGCATCAATTACCGTTCTTATCTTTATTTGTTCCGTTCTTTATCGTATTTTTAATGGATGGCTTTAAAGGAGTAAAACAAACGTGGCCTGCTTTATTTGTAGCGGGTAGTTCATTTGCAATTACACAGTTTATTACAGCGACGTTTTTAGGACCAGAACTTCCGGATATTACGTCAGCGCTTGTAAGTTTAGTAAGTTTATCGCTATTCTTAAAAGTTTGGCAGCCGAAAGAAATTTATCAAACTAAGCAAGCGAATAGTGAAGTAGCCGCGGCGACGACGGCGACATCTATGCCGAAACTAACGGTAGGAAAAGTAGTAAAAGCGTGGTCTCTGTTCATTATTTTGACTGTGATGGTAGTCATCTGGAGCCAGAGTTTCTTTAAAGCGTTATTCGCTCCGGGCGGCGCTTTAGAAAGTCTCGTATTTAAATTTGAAGTTCCAAGCTTGCACAATTTAGTAATGAAAGCAGAGCCAATTGTAAATAAACCAACACCTTATGAAGCAATCTTGAAATTAGATATTTTATCAGCGACTGGAACAGCAATTTTAATTGCTTGTATCATTTCTATCTTTATTTTGAAAATGAGTGCAAAAGATGCAGTAGCAACATTTAAAGAAACGTTAAACGAACTAAAAATGCCAATTCTATCTATTGGATTCGTATTAGGATTCGCATTTATCGCAAACTATTCTGGTCTATCTTCTACATTAGCGTTAGCACTTGCAGGAACTGGCGGACTATTCCCGTTCTTCTCACCATTCTTAGGATGGATTGGCGTATTCTTAACAGGATCAGATACGTCAGCGAACGCACTGTTCTCGAATTTACAAGCAATTACAGCGCAGCAAGTCGGGGTATCTGAAGTGCTTCTTGTTGCAGCAAATACAACGGGCGGTGTAACAGGTAAAATGATTTCTCCGCAATCAATTGCGATTGCTTGTGCGGCAGTTGGACTTGCTGGGAAAGAGTCAGATTTGTTCCGCTTTACATTGAAGCATAGTTTATTCTTCGTTACTATTGTTGGGATTATGACGTATGTGCAGGCTTATTATTTAACTTGGATGATTCCGTAAACAACAAAAGAAATAAACTTTGCATTTTTCAGATTATAGTGTATGATGGGAAAGTATTGAAAATTAAATCAGTGATAAACTAGGGGTGCCTAACGTATGCGTAGGCTGAGAGAGAAGCGTGTGAACTTCTTAACCCTTTGGACCTGATCTGGCTCGTACCAGCGTAGGGAAGTTAACGGTTTTACATAATTATGTCTTTATGAGCCAGGTCCTTATTCTTTTATGGACCTGGCTCTTTTTATTTTGGCATGCGCTGGCCATATCTCGTCCTTGTCACGAACAGGGGGGCAACAAAGGTTATGAAACAGTCTGTTTCAGCTGAGCAAATTGAATTGAAATCGAGTTTACCAGGAAGTAAGAAAGTGTATGTGGATGGAACACGTGAAGGTATGAAAGTACCAATGCGCGAGATTGAACAAAGCGATACGAACGGTGTTCAAAATCCGCCAATCCGTGTGTATGATACGAGTGGACCTTATACAGATCCAGAGTATAAAGTGGAGCTGGAAAAAGGGTTGCAGGCGCCGCGCCACTCTTGGACCTTGGGGCGTGGTGATGTGGAAGCTTATGAAGGACGCGAAATTAAACCTGAGGATGACGGTGTGAAAGTGGCTTCAAAACATACACCTGTTTTCCCGCAAATGGATCGTAAGCCGCTTAGAGCGAAGCAAGGTGCAAATGTTTCGCAAATGCATTATGCGCGTAATGGCATTATTACGTCTGAGATGGAATATGTTGCGATTCGTGAAGGGGTAGAGCCTGAATTTGTTCGTAAGGAGATTGCAGAAGGTCGTGCGATTTTGCCGGCGAACATTAACCATCCTGAAGCGGAACCGATGATAATTGGACGTAATTTTCACGTGAAGGTAAATGCAAATATCGGAAACTCTGCTGTATCGTCTTCTATTGCAGAAGAAGTAGAGAAGATGACGTGGGCGACTCGCTGGGGTGCAGATACGATTATGGATTTATCTACAGGTAAAAACATTCATACAACACGTGAGTGGATTATTCGTAATGCTCCGGTACCAGTTGGAACTGTGCCAATTTATCAAGCGCTTGAAAAAGTAAACGGAATTGCAGAGGATTTAACGTGGGAAGTGTATCGTGATACGTTAATTGAGCAGGCGGAGCAAGGCGTTGATTACTTCACGATTCACGCTGGTGTATTACTTCGTTACATTCCAATTACTGCAAAGCGTATGACAGGTATTGTTTCGCGCGGTGGTTCGATTATGGCGCAGTGGTGTTTATTCCATCATAAAGAAAACTTCCTATATACTCACTTTGAAGAGATTTGTGAAATTATGAAGCAGTACGATGTTTCGTTTTCTCTTGGAGATGGATTACGTCCAGGTTCTATTGCAGATGCAAATGACGAAGCGCAGTTTTCTGAGCTTGAGACACTTGGTGAATTAACAAAAATCGCTTGGAAACATGATGTGCAAGTTATGATTGAAGGACCTGGGCATGTACCGATGCATTTAATTAAAGAAAATATGGAGAAAGAACTTGATATTTGTCAGGGTGCGCCGTTCTATACACTTGGGCCGTTAACGACAGATATTGCACCAGGTTATGATCATATTACTTCAGCGATTGGTGCTGCGATGATCGGTTGGTTTGGAACGGCGATGCTTTGTTATGTAACCCCGAAAGAACATTTAGGTTTACCGAACAAAGATGATGTTCGCACGGGGGTTATTACGTACAAAATCGCTGCACATGCAGCCGATCTTGCGAAAGGGCATAAAACGGCTCATCAGCGTGATGATGCACTTTCAAAAGCTCGCTTTGAATTCCGTTGGCGCGATCAATTTAATTTATCTTTAGATCCTGAACGTGCGATGGAATATCACGATGAAACACTGCCAGCAGAAGGTGCGAAAACGGCTCATTTCTGTTCAATGTGTGGACCGAAGTTTTGTAGTATGAGAATTTCACATGATATTCGTGAATATGCGAAAGACAATGATTTAGAAACGACAGAAGCAATTGAAAAAGGGATGAAAGCGAAAGCGAAAGAATTTAAAGACACTGGTAGTCATTTATACCAATAATACGTTACACCTCTTTACTTGATTGATCACACTGTAGTACCTAACTTAAATATAGAAGAAGCCCCCTTTGCTAAGACGGTAGCAAAGGGGGCTTCTGTCGTCTATCCCGCTATTTGTGGGCAGTAAAACTCCCACCTCAAAATTCGGCTGGAGCAAAGAAGTTAGGTGGGAGATAAACTGTTCGTAAACGCCCGATTGGTGCGGGCTAATAATCAGTGGGGGATGAACACCCACCCACCTTATAAAGTTTCACTTTATAAGGTGAAGAATAATTGTACCCAGTAGTATAAGAGGAATAATGTGACGACTGTTGTGAGTGGGATTACGATGAGAGATACGCTTAAATAATCTTTCCATTTCACTTTAATTTTGTTTTGTCTTAAGATATACATCCAAATGAGGGAAGCTAGTGTACCGATTGGTAATAATAGTGAACCGATGTCACTACCGATGATATTTGCGAGATAGATAGTTTTTAATGTGACTGGATCTAGTCCCATTTCTGTTAGTGTGATTGTACCAATCATAAGTGCAGGGTGGTTATTGAAGACGTTAGAGAGGAGGGAAACGAGTCCGCCCATTGCAAAGCTGGCATAGAGTAGATGCTGACTTACAACTGGTTCGAGCCAACTTACAAGTGCCGCTGTTAATCCTGCGTTGTGAAGCCCGTAAATAATTACGTACATAGAGAAGGCGAAAATTAAAATGTGCCACGGTGTCTTTTTCAAAATATCGACTGGGTTTGTTCGTAAGTAGTACCATCTCCAGATGAGAAGAACGAGTGAACCGAGTACGGCAACGATTTCGATTGGAATCGATAAGAAGGATGCAACGAATAGAAGACAGCGCATAAGGAAGACGAAGCCTAATACTTTTAACATGAATTTCGTACGTTTTTGTTTCGTATTAACAGAATTTTGTCCTTTTAACGGATGGAAGTTTTTCGTGAAGAAAATTTCTTCAATATCATATGAAGAAACAGGCAATCTTTCTGGAATTTTTTTCTTTAAAACTGTATACATGAGCCATGACATAAACAGTAGTCCTAGTGTTGCAGGTACAAACATCATAGCAGTATGCATATAAAGAGTCATGTGGACGATATTTAAGGCAATTAAGTTTACAATATTACTTACACCAATTGGTGCACTAGATGCAGTGGCGATTAAAGCACCGCTTAATAAATAAGGGATTTGTTGATGAGGTTTTAATTGAAGGTTTTTCAGAAGTAAAATTAAAATCGGTGTTGTAATTAAAATACTACCGTCATTATTAAATAAAAGAGTCATAAGAAAACATAGTAATTGAATGTACCAGTATAGGCGTCGTCCGGAACCTTTCGCTAAATTTGCGAGTTTCGCTGCGGACCAGTGGAAGAAGCCGAAGCTTTCTAATATAACTGCCATAACGATGGTCGCTAATATCGTTATAGAGGCACCGCCGATTTTACTTATAATGTCCATGACGTCTGGTTTTGATACAAGTCCAGTAATGAGGATAATGCTAGCGCCGACTGCTGCCGGCCACGCCTCATTTAAACCACGAGGGCGCCAAAAGATAACAATCATCGTTAAGAAGAATACAATAATAGTAATCCATATTTCAATGCTCATATTTAACCTACCTTTCTATTTTCCCTTGAACAAATGTAGCTTGTCTCAAGTTTATATAGCATTATATTCAAAAGAAAATAAGAAGAACTAGGCATCTACCTTAATCTAGTGAATATGTGTATTTTGAGCAATAAGGCAAGTATAAGTAGTAGTGTAATAACTATTAGGAGAGGAGTCTAATAAATTAGGGGCATTCTATGTGTGAATGCCCCTAATTTACTATTTTTCCTTTAAAAATGTTCGATCTTTTAAGAATAAATTCCAGAAGAAAATAAATCCTGGTAGTAAAATTGCAATCCCGATTGCGTAAAGAATAAGAAGTGCATAGAATGTTTCGACCGTCGTAAAGCTTGTAAATACAGTTACGTCCGGGTAAATGATATAAGGTAAATGGGCGACGCCGTAAGCGTAGCTTGCAAATGCATATTGAGCGACGACAGCTAAAACTGCAATGCGAGGAAAGCCTAGTGTGCCATATTTCTTATTTGTCCACCAAAGGGAAGAGTATCCGATAACAAATAAAATGATAGAGACTGTAAACCATGGGAATTGCTTTATTAGTCCTTGCATAAGCCAGTGTGTTTCAGGGTCCATTACAACGAGAGCGATAATAGCAGTCACGAGCGTTGCAGGACCAAGTATGATGGCATTTCTTCTATAAATTCGGTACGTATCTTCAGAACCTTGTTCCCTAGCAAAATCAGCAAGAAAGAGAGATGATAGAAATAGTTCCGAAGTTAGTCCGAAGAGCATATAACAATAAATAACGGGACTAGAAAGAAGTTTTCCGTAAAGGAGCACTTCTTTTCCTTCAGACATCGTAATATAGGCACCTTCTGTAACTGGCAGAACGGTAATTAATAGAGCTGGGATTAAGAGCCCGGTAATACCTGAAATAATCCGAAGAAGGTGTTGGTATTTTGGCAGGGAGTAAGCAAATACCATAAATGTACTACGAATCGCAACGAGTACTAAAATTAACATAACTGGTACAAACATAACGGTTGCAAGGGTAAAGGCCGCTTTTGGGAAGAAACCGAGAAAAGCAACGACGACAAAGACAAGAAACGTATTTGTTACTTCCCAAGTTGGTGATAAGTACCGATTAGCAAGCTTGGCAGCAAGCGTCGGGTGTTTAGCGTATACCATGCCCCAAAAACCAGCTCCAAAATCAATAGACCCTAGTATGCTATATACGAAAATAAGAGCCCATAAGATGATGATTGCAATGCTTTCCTCATGCACGAGAATCGCCTCCTTCGTGATGTAAATCATTCTTTAACGGATGTTTCTTAAAGAATGTCCGTAGTACAAAGACTGTTAAAATACCGAGTCCGATATATAAAATGATGAATAAAACAAATAAAGGACCGACGAAATCAGCGCGCGTAGAAGCATCTACCGTGCGTTGCATGCCATAAATTGTCCATGGCTGACGACCACTACAACTAAAAATCCATCCGAATTCAATACCGAGCAACATAACGGGTCCACAGGCGGCAGCTCCCCAAAGAAGCCACTTCGGTAACTCTACTCCTTTTTTTCGGTAAACAAAGTACCAATATAAGAGGGCAATAGCTGCAACTGCAAAGGTAAAGGCAGCGGTGCCGACCATTAAATTGAACAGTGTATGTGTGTAAAATGGTGGCCATGTTTCTTGCGGGAATTCCTTTAGACCTTTTACAACGGTGTTAGGGTCTAGTCCCACTAATAAGCTAAGCATGTTCGGAATTTCAAGGGCATAGTTTAGTTCAAGTGTGTTAGGGTCCACAACCCCGCCAATCGATAAAGGCGCGTGTGATGTCGTTTCAAACAAAGCTTCAGCAGATGCTAGTTTTTCAGGTGAATGTTTATGTAAGGCAATAGCAGATTCGTGTCCTGAAAGCCACATCGTAGCACCTGTGATAAATGTAACGACAAGCCCTAACAGTAATCCTTTTTTATGGTAAGCAATTTCACGAGCACTTAAATTTTTCTTTAATAATTTAAATCCAGCGATAGAAGCAATAACAGCTGCTCCAGTTGTATAGGCCGTAATAACGACGTGGAATGCACTTGTGCCAAAGCTCGGATTAAAGAAAGCTTTCCACGGATCAACGTTAAAAACTGAGCCATCTGGATTCATTGAAAAGCCCGCAGGTGTATTCATCCATGTGTTTGCCGATGTAATAAGCACGGCAGATGCAGTGGCGCCAATCATAACGAAAAATAGCGAGATTAATCTCATAACTGGAGGTAGTTTATCAGCCGCATATACGTAAATAGACATGAATAAAGCCTCTAAAAAGAAGGCGAAAATCTCAATTTGAAACGGAACGGAAATAACTTGCCCAACAATTTTGGCGAAACCAGGCCAAAGAAGTGAAATTTGTACACCAACAATTGTTCCAGTTGGAATTGCTACACCGAGAAGGATAGCAAAAGCCTTTGTCCATCTTTTTGCCATAATGGCATAGTCGGAATCTTTCTTCCAGTGATAGAGTATTTCACTTATAAAAATCATTAAAGAAAGCCCGACTCCAAGCGTTGCAAAGATAATGTGGAATGCTAATGAAGAACCAAAAAATGCCCTTGCTAATGTTACGGTATCCATATGTATACTCCTCTTCTTTTTGCCATTATTTTCTGATTGAATTGGAAAATTTATTCAAAAAACTACCAAAAACATATATGTATTTAAAAAATGAGTACGGTAATATAGTGTTTAAATATTCTAAAAAGAAAGAAATTGATATTTAGTAATATTTTATTTGTTTTTTAGGGCTGAATCTTTTATAATCTTTTATGCGAACGTAAGTTCTGTTTCCGGGATGAAGAAGTTTATGTGAAATGGAGAGGGTGTTTTATGTATCCTGAAGTCATTAAAAAGATGGCATTTTCAAGAGAGCATAGAGATTTATTATTAAAGTTGTATAATAAAGAAATTACGCGTCGTGAATATGATCGACTTGTGGAATCGCTATATAGACCTTCTAAAGAGGCTTGCGAAGGATAAGGTGGGAGAGACAATCTAAAGGATTGTCTTTTTTATATTTGCGTATGTTCTGGTAAAATTAAGGTTAGCCTTAAAAGGAGGTGAAAAGCTTGCGAAAACGTTTATATATAGGGATTGGGGTTATTCTCTTAATCGCTTTAGGTGGAGTTGTATTTTGGTCAGCTTTACAAGGAAATCGTACCGAGCATTTTATTTTACGACATATGGTGAATGAAAATGGAACACTTGCAACGTATCGCTTAGAGGATACAAAGGCAGGTAAGGGTGAAGCGAAGGGCCGTGAAGCTTTATCAGAATCTGCAGGGTTATGGCTACAATATACACTTGATAAAGATGATCAAGCTTTATTTGATGAACAAGTGAAGGTTATTCAAAATAACTTTGTACACAAGGATCGCATCGTTATATGGAAAATCTCTGAAAAGGGAGAAATGCAGTCAGCTACTAATGCACTTATCGATGATCTTCGTATTATAGAACAATTATATCGTGCTTATGAAATGTACAAGGAAGATCGCTATAAAAACCTTGCAGATCAATTGAGTGATTCTGTACTTCGTTATAATAAAAAAGGTAATTATTACGTTGATTATTACGATGCAGATACAGGAAAACAAAATAACTTTGCAACAACATCTTACATAAATCCGCATGCATTCTCTTATATGAAAAAGTATGGAAAAATTTCTGCACAGCAGTATCAGGAAGTTGTTCAGTTTTTAGCGGATTATCCAAGGCAGGGCTGGGCATTCCCGAAAGAGTATAAAGATGATGGGACATTTACGTACGATAAAGAAGTGAATCTTATTGATCAATCATACGTTGCTTATCATCGTAGTTTAGGCGGTCTTTCATCAGATGCTTATTTGGAATTTATAAAGAAGAAATTTCGCGAAGACGAAAAGTTATATGGACGTTATAACTTAGAAACGGGAAAACAAGCTGTGAACTATGAATCACCAGCATCTTACGGATTAACAATTTTGTACGTACTACAAACAGGTGATACAAAGTTTGCGAAGGAATTGTATGAGCGGATGATTACATTCCGAAATGATAATGTATTTAGTAGATATTATGGTGGATATGTAACAGGTGAGAATAATAATACACATATTTTCGATAACGTATTGCCGCTTTTAGCGGAAATGGAATTGGATAAGAGTAAAAAATAAAAGGTGCCAACCTATGGGGATGGTACCTTTTATTTGTGTCGTTATTTGTTTGTAAAGCGATATAATTTTACGCCCTAATATTGGAGAAGTAATCAATCACGAATTCACGAAATTGCTGGGCGGTGTTTGATAAATAGCGCTTCTTCGACCAACTTAAGCCGATAGTTCGTTCGCAATTAGGTTCAATAATACGTAACTTATTTGATGCTAAAGTAGAGTTTTTTAATAAAGTTAAACTTGGGACAAAGGCGATGCCAAGACCTTGCTTAATGAGATCGCTAATCACGGTTGGTTCATCTACTTCAAAAGCGATATGTGGAGTGAAACCAGCTTTTTTACAAAATTCATCTGTTAAGTGCCGAAATCCGTAACCAGTGTTCATACTAATAAACGATTCGTCTTTTACTTCATGCAAATAGATACTTTCGCGGTTTGATAACCGATTTCCTGAAGGAACAGCTAAGAAAATTTCTTCTGTGATAAGTGGTTCCCAAACCATTTCCTCGCCTTCAATTGGTACAGAGGAGATACAAAAATCAATTTCCATATTATCTAGTTGCCGCTTCATAGAAGGAGTAGATGCGAGAAATTGTTGGAATCGAACGTTAGGATGTTCTAGTAAAAAAGAACCGAGTAGCTCGGGTAATATTCTTGGAATAGAAACTGCAAGTGTAATAGAGCCTTGTTGTAATTCAGCTAAATCTTTAATTTCGCGTTCCCCTTCACTTAATTCATGAAAAATGCGTTCTACTCGTTTTAAAAATACTTTGCCGAAAGAGTTTAATGTAATCTGTCGACCTTGGCGATCAAATAAGGGGACGCCTAAGTCCTTTTCTAGTCTAGCGATTGTTTTACTGAGTGAAGGCTGCGCGATATGCAATTCTTCAGCTGCTTTTGTCATATGTTCTAGTCGTGCGACTGTCTGAAAGTATTTTAATTGAAGAAGTTCCACTTCGAATCTCCTTTCTATAGACCAAAAGGAATGAATTGATAATTAAAGATGTATTATACAGTATGGAAAGTGACGTGTATAGTAAATCTGTTAAACCATTCGAAGGGTGTTAAATTAGGAGAAGGAGTATGTTTCATGAAGGGAATTCAACTTATATTTAAAGATTGGAAGGCGATGTGGAACCATAAACATGGACGTATCGCTTTAATTTTTTTATTAATCGTTCCTTTAATTTATTCAGGATTCTTCTTAGCTGGATATTGGGATCCGTACGGAAAATTAGATAAATTACCTGTTGCAGTTGTTAATTTAGATAAGGGTGCTGTGATGGATGAAAAAACAATCCAGGCTGGAGACGATTTTGTTAAAAATTTAAAAGAGAATAAGGAATTGGCGTTTCATTTCGTATCAGAAAAAGATGCTGATGAAGGGCTAAAAGAAGATAAGTATTATATGGTGGTTACGATTCCGGAGGAGTTCTCTAAAAAGGTAAGTACACTAATGGATGAGAAACCAGAGCCGGCACAATTGCAGTATAAAGTAAATCCAGGTAAAAACTTTGTAGCAGCTCAAATTGGAACGACAGCTGTTGAAAATATGAAAACAAAAATCTCAAATAGTATTACGAAATCTTATACAGAAGGTGTCTTTTCAAAGTTTCAAGATTTGGCACAAGGGTTGAGTGATGCAAGTAATGGCGCTGAGAAGTTACATGAAGGAACGACGGATGCAAAAAATGGGGCGAATCAGCTTACAGATGGTATTCATCGTTTAAATGATGGAACAGTGAAGTTAAAAGAAGGAAGTGATAAGCTTGCCTCTAGTCAATCGGCCTTAACTGGGGGAGCAAATGAGCTTAGTCAGGGAGCGACATCACTTCATAATGGTATGGAGCTGCTAGCACAGGGTGAGAAGTCTTTACAATCAGGAGTTAGTGAATTAAGTGCTGGTACAAATGAATGGGTGAACGGAAGTGAGAAACTTGCTGAAGGGCAAGTGAAAGCGGACAATGCAGCAAATAGTGTAAAACAACAATTAGAAGAGTACGTGAAAAGTCATCCAGAAGTGCAGCAAGATCCTGCTTTTCAAAAGATCATTGCTACTTCTAACGGATTAGCTAAAGCAACAAACACTTTAAACAATAGCCAACAACAATTGACACAAGGTGCGCGGAAGCTTACTGATGGTCAGCATAAGATTGAGGAAGGCATGAATACATTCGGAGTTAAGTTAAACGAAGCTACCGCTGGAACGAAAAAGATAGCAGATGGTACTTCGAATTTAGCTGATGGATTTACGAAGTGGGGAAATGGATTTACATCATTACAAGAAGGTGTAAATCACCTTGCGAGTGGCGGAACAGAGCTGAATCATGGTGCTGATAAGTTAACGAACGGACTTGTTAAACTTGACGATGGTGCGAAAGAACTTTCTACGAAATTGGGAGAGGGCGCAGAGAAGATAGCGGATGTTCGCAATGATGATGCACGCAATACGATGTTCTCAGAGCCGGTTCAATTAGTGAAGTCGACAGTTTCTGATGTGCCTAACTACGGTTCAGGTATTGCACCATACTTTTTATCACTGGCATTTTATGTTGGCGGAATTATGGCATCGAATATTTTACCTCTTGGCCGTAGACAAAATATGAAGGTAAGCGGAACAGTACATTTTATTAATAAACTAGGATTAGTATATTTAATTGGACTCATTCAAGCACTACTTGTAGATGTGGTAGTGTTAGGAGTTATGAAATTAGAAGTTGCAAGTGTATCACTCTTTGTTTTATCAAGTATTGTTATTTCCTTTACGTTCATGACATTTATTCTTATGTTAGTAACGGTATTCGGCATTGTTGGGAAGTTCGCAGCGGTAACGCTTCTCGTTCTTCAATTAGCGACGAGCGGAGGTACTTTCCCAGGAGAGTTAAATATAGCTGTGCTTAGCAAAATTGGACAGTTTCTCCCAATGTCTCATTCTCTTAGAGGATTACAAGATGTTATCTCTTTAGGAGATTGGTCGCAATTACGAATGCAAATTTTAATTTTATTATGCTATCTCGTTGTCGCTGGTGGAATCACATGGGTTACGAGTCATATACAGCATAAGGAAACGAATGCAGAGCAAGTTTCTTAATAAAAGAAGCTATCCGAAAAGGTTTTATTATGACCTTTCCGGATAGCTTTTTCTTATTTCTTTTCCATAACTGCAAAGTAGTTATTTTCATTATCAGCAAAGTTGAATGCTCTACCAGTAGGTAAATCTACAACTTGTCCAACTGTAACGCTTTTCTCAGAAAGATCTTTATACAGTTGATCTAAGTTATTAGAGAAGAACATAAGTGAAGGGGTATTTAAGTTTAATTCAGGTTGCATCTTCGCAATTAACGCCTTATCGTGAAGGACGATGCTTGTTCCAGCTTCTTTTGCCGGCGCAATTTCAATCCAGCGAAATCCTTGACCGTTATTTTCTTCCGCAACGATTTGGAATCCTACTGTTTCTGTCCAAAATTGTACTGATTCATCTTGGTTATTTACATATAACATAATTTGTCCAATTTGATTAATCATAGGTGTGTCCTACTTTCTTTTCTTATATGAAATACTATTATATCAAATATATGGTTTAAATACTTTTTCATGATTTTTCCGAATGGCAATCTTCGCCCATTTCATATTTGTCGTAGGGGAAGGCCCTGTAATCCACGTATGAAATGGTAGTGTACTGCAAATGACCATTGCTGAAATCGAGATTGTGGCCGTTATTGTAAATAATAATAGGCTATATAATATTGTGTTTTCTTGCAGTGTGAATAAAGAAAGAAATTTTGTACATAGTTGCAAGAAGAAAAAATGAGCTAAATAAGCGCCATACGTGTAATTCCCGATAAAACGTAGAGCTTTATATAAGAAACCACGTCGCTGTACAACTGTAATAGATAACACGTACAGTATCATAATTTCACAAACAATATATAAAAACATGGACGGTTTTAAATAAGTAGAAACCGTTAAATGAATAGAATTGGCGCCGTAAAAACTAAATAACTCATAATTGATGAATAAAAATAAGATGAAAAATAAGATTGTTATAAGCGGAATATGTTTCATGACAAATATACGCCAAGTTTTTAATGATACAGCAGCTATTCCTCCCATGACGAAATAGAATGAGTAGAAGAAGAAGGAACGATCTGTATAATGTAAAATGGTTGAACTAGTCAGTTTCTCTCCATTAAAAATGTAGTGAGAAGAGTACCACATTAAGAAGAAATATAGACAAGCGAAAATGGTCATATATTTATATATGTCTTTTTTATTTTCTGTTCGTTTTTGAAACCAATAAAATAGTGTGCATAGTAACGGGAACAATAAGTGAATTTGGAACATCATAATAACGTACCAAAGATGAGGTGCAGCTGTTCCGAGTAATAAACTTTTTATTCCGCCTTGTAGTGTAATGACATCGTTTGTTGTTAATAGGTAAAGAATAGACCAGAAGAAATAAGGAATGAGTAAATGTGCGGCTTTTTCATAAATATATTCTCTGTAAACGAGTTGCTTCGTATATAGCCGAATTAAATGGAAGCCGACGATAAATATGAACGCAGGTGCTGAAAATTTTGCAAGATTAAATAGCATGCCCATAATGAGGGATTGCTCGAGTAAGACATTTCCTTGATTCATTGTATATAATAAGGAACTTTGCAAAACGACAGCAAGAAATGCAATGCTTTGCAAAACTTTGAATTCTGGTGTGCTTTGAGTCATTGTATCCATCTCCTTTTCCATACATGATTATAGTACGGAGAATGGATAATGGATGTGGAATACTTGTGAAGATTATAACAAAATTGTGGCGGGATGGGATTATATCGACGTTTCGACAAATAACAACAAAAAAGAGGATGCTCCACCGAGCATCCTCTTTCTATATATTAAGCAAATTTATTTTTGATCCAGTTTTTACCTTCTACAAGGCGAGCTGTCATTACGGCACAAGCGTTATCTCCTGTTACGTTTAACACTGTTGCAGGAGGATCGATGATTGTACTAATTGCTGCGATAATTGGCAATGCTTCTGGTGGGAATCCGTATAGAGAAACGATTAACATTTCACCAATCATACCTCCGCCCGGAATAGCACCCATTACTGTTCCTACTAATAGAGAAACAACAAGTGCAATTGCTAATGTTTTCGGTCCTTCGAATTCCATGTTGAAAATACCGAATAAGAAAGCAATTTTTAATACCCCGCCTAAAACAGATCCGTCTTTATGAAGTGTAGATCCAAGAAGGACAACTGTTTCACGAACGTCAGAAGAAATACCCATTTTCTTCGTTGCTTCTAAGTTCGCTGGAATACTTGCGGCACTACTACAAGTTGCAAGTGATGTAACTGTAGGAGAGACCATGTTCTTCCAAAATACTTGTACACCTTGTTTGCGACCTGCAAGGTACGCATAGAATGTAAAGAATACAAAGAAGTAAATAAGAGAAGCTGGATAGTATACCATTGCTGCTCGGAAGTAAGTTCCAAGAAGTTGTGGTCCGAATTCACCAACTAATGCTGCGAAGTAGGCAGCTAGTCCGATTGGAGCGTAGTACATAATGAAAGATACGACTTTCATTGAAATTTCTGCACCAGCTTGTAGGAATGTAGCGAATGGTTTCCCTTTTTCACCAACTGCTGAAGTTGCAACCCCCATTAAGATAGAGAAGAAAATAAGAGCTAGCATGTTCTCTCGAGATAGTAACTTTGAAAAGTCTGATACTGTTATGATACCAACAATTTGATCAGCAACACTAACTGCTTTTTCAGCTTTATCAGGCTGCGTTAGTTCTAATACAACACCTTGTGCTGGCGGGAATACTTTCACGATAATAATCATAAAAATAGCAGCTAAAATACTTGTAAATAAGAAAGTTCCAGCCATACTAGACATAATTTTACCGAAACGTTTTAATCCATCCATATTAGCAATAGATGACGCGATGCTAAAGAACACTAACGGTACAACAATCGTAAACATTAAGTTTAAGAAAATGTCACCAAGCGGCTTTAAAGCAACTGCATCGGCACCCATGAAATAACCAATGAAACCACCAATTAGGATAGAAGATAATAAAATAAGCGGAAAGCGATATGCCTTCATAAATATATCCTCCTATCGATTATAAAAAATCATACTGAATCATTATAGCGAGTTAGAGACTTCTTTACTAGGAAAATACGGATAGATGGAATAGCGTGAAAACCGAGAAATTTTTGTTTTTAAGCTCGGCATACAGTTAGAAATCTAGACATATATATTTGTAACCTAGTGGTGGCAAGGGCTACACCATAACTTAGGTTTGGAAAAAGGGGGAGGAGAGCGAGATGAATATTTTACTTTGCTGTGCAGCGGGAATGTCTTCCAGTTTGATTGTTACAAAAATGGAGAAAGCAGCAGAGGCAAGAGGGATACAGGTAAAGATTTGGGCAGCATCAGGTTCAGAAGTGCGAAATCATATTGATACTGCAGATGTACTTTTACTTGGACCGCAAGTACGTTATTTATTACCGAAAATGAAAGAATTATGTAAGGACAAGGGAATACCTGTTGATGTCATTCAATCTGTCCATTACGGGCTTTGTAATGGAGAAGCTATCTTGCAAGCAGCTTTGTTAATGAAACCATGAGGAGTGTGGGATAGATGATAGGGTTTTTAGAGAAATATGTGATGCCAGTGGCAGGGAAGGTTGCAGAACAGAGACATTTGCAAGCGATTCGTGATGGAATTGTTTTAACGATGCCTTTCTTGATTATTGGATCATTTTTCCTTATTATTAGTGCATTACCAATACCAGGATATAATGATTTTATGGCAGGTTTATTTGGTGAGAATTGGCAGAGGGCTTTAGGGTATCCAGTTAGTGCAACTTTTAATATAATGGCTTTAATAGCTGTTTTTGGAATCGCTTACAGACTTGGAGAATATTATAAAGTGGACGCTTTAGCATCCGGAGCATTGTCGCTTGTGACGTTTTTACTTGCAACTCCATTTCAAGTTGCATATATTATACCAAGCACGAAGGAAAGTGTGATTGTAGATGGAGCAATCCCAGCGGCGCTAATGGGAAGCCAAGGTTTATTTGTAGCGATGATTATTGCAATTATATCTACTGAACTTTATCGGTTTATTGTACAAAAAAAGATGATTATAAAGATGCCGGAGACAGTTCCACCAGCTGTGACACGTTCATTTGCGGCACTTGTTCCAGGTTTTATTGTTGTAACGGTTATTTGGATTTTGCGCTTAATTATAGAAAATACTTCTTTTGGCAGTATCCATAATATTGTGGGGCAAATTTTACAGGAACCACTTAGTGTACTTGGTGCTAGTCTTTGGGGCGCAATAATAGCAGTTATTCTCGTTCATGTTCTTTGGTCGTGTGGAATTCATGGTGCTACTATTGTTGGTGGTGTAATGAGCCCCGTTTGGTTGTCGTTAATGGATCAAAACCGAGTTGCTTTCCAAGCAGGGCAAGATGTACCGAATACGATTACTGCACAGTTTTTTGATTTATGGATTTATATGGGCGGTTCTGGTGCGACACTCGCTTTAGTTGTAGGAATGTTACTATTTGCGCGAAGTCAGCAATTAAAAAGTTTAGGGCGATTATCGATTGCACCAGGTATTTTTAATATTAATGAAATGGTGACTTTCGGTATGCCGATAGTAATGAACCCGCTTTTACTTATTCCATTTATACTTGTACCAGTTGTGTTAACGGTTGTTTCTTACTTTGCAATGGAATGGGGATGGGTCGCACGTCCGAGCGGAGCGGCTGTACCTTGGACGACACCTATTCTTTTTAGTGGATATTTAGGATCAGGCGGGAAAATTTCAGGTGTTGTGTTACAACTTGTTAACTTTGCACTTGCATTCTTTATTTACTTACCGTTCTTAAAAATATGGGATAAACAAAAAGTAGCGGAAGAAAAGGGGGAGTAAAGAACTAAAATGGATACGATAGAGACGAAAGCTTTTCACTTAATTTTGCATGGTGGTAATGCGAGAAGCTGCTCAATGGAAGCAATTGATTGCGCAAAGCGCGGTGAATTTCAGGAAGCAGAAGCGAAACTACAAGAAGCTTTAAATGAATTGCAAGAGGCGCATCGTTTACAAACAGAGCTCATACAGAAAGAGGCTGCCGGGGAAAAAACCGAAGTTACCCTTTTGATGGTGCATGCGCAAGATCATTTAATGAACGCAATTACAGTGAAGGAATTGGCGAGTGAGTTTGTAGAATTATATAGGAAGATGTCGGTGGATGAATGAACCTTGCTTATGCGAGGTTTTTTTATGTATGTGCCCGTACCATCAGTGGAGTGTTTGTTCCACTGATGGTATTTACAATCCTCCTTTTTACGGATGAGTAAGAGTGATAATTAATCGGCAGTAACAATCTCTCCTGTACCACGAATTAGTTTTTTTATATGCATCTCATTTGGTCTTAATATACTTACGATATAATTAATCGCTATTTGCGGTTCAACGGTCGTACCGCACGTATAACAGTCGATGGCTGCAAAGTTTTTTTCTGGATAAGTGTGAATTGAAAGGTGGCTTTCGGATAGTAAAACTAAAACAGTAACGCCATGCGGATCGAATTCTTTTGTACTTACGTTTAAAATATGGGCACCAGAGCAATCTGCAGCGTTAACTAAATGATATTCTAAAAAGTGAACATCATCTAATAGGGAAAAGTCCACTCCCCATAAATCTACTATTATATGCTTACCAAAAGTAGAATATTCCATAGGGTAGCACTCCTTACTATAATATTGTCAAAACTCCATTTCCTTTTTGTAACATTGATGTAGGA
The DNA here is from genome assembly GCF_016651125.1 of Bacillus sp. TH17. Taxonomy (NCBI): domain Bacteria; kingdom Bacillati; phylum Bacillota; class Bacilli; order Caryophanales; family Bacillaceae; genus Bacillus; species Bacillus sp. TH17. The sequence continues at coordinate 4,568,303 of NZ_JAEKEN010000001.1, read as the reverse complement.
TAAGATTCGATTCTGAGTTTAAAAGAGCGAGATTACGTTGTTCTAAATGTTCTTCTTTAAATTGAAACAAAGGAGAAAGAAGAGAAGGTAATGTTCGAGGAGTTGGTATTACATATAATTGCTCAATTTGATCGAGTACATAGGCAGAATTAGCAGCAATATGAAATCCCCAGTCAGTTCCGAAAGAAGGAACGATTGCGTGATAACTTTTCACAGTTAATCCAGCATGTTCAATAGTGTTACCGATGCTCCAATATACTAGAGGTGCATCAGCAGGTGAATTAGATTGGCAGACAAACGCACCATCTTCTGTTAAAAACGTAGCTATACGAGCAAAAAGTTCGCTTGTATATAAAGTACTTAATAACTCTGTCGCTGGATCAGGGAAATCAATGATGATTACATCGTATAAAGATGAAGGTGAATTTAGAAATTCTTTTGCATCGCATACGTGCACGTTCACGCGATTATCAAAAAAAGCGTTTTTGTTTAAAGATACTATTTCTGGAACATTACGTGCCATATTAATCATTGCCTCGTCTAAATCAACAAGGTCTACGTGTAGCACAGTTTCATATTTCAAAACTTCTCGTAAGGCAAGACCATCGCCACCACCTAATATGAGAACACGTTTTGGATCAATTACTTTTGCCATAATCGGATGTACAAGCGCTTCATGATAAATTTGCTCATCAACGGAGCTGAATTGTAGTTGCTTGTCCAAGTATAAGCGAACATCGTTTACTTGGACTAAATTAATATTTTGATAATTACTCTTTTCTTCAAATAAATTCGTATGTTCACCAGCTTGTATTTCCTTTAGAGAAATTTCATCCCACACATCTAAGCTGTGTGAATCTGTGGGTACTATAATTACATTTTCCGATTGTACTTGCTTATCGTCTTCATCCTCGTCGTGTTTATCTGGTTCGTCGTGTTTGTCAGGTCTGTCTTGTTTATCTTCAGTGTCCTGTCGATCTAGTGTATCCGTGTTGGAATTTAATTCAGAATCCTCTTCTTGTTTATACCATTTATTTTGAGCCTGTATTCTATAAATCTTCATTCTATTCTTTTTTCTATGCTTTGGCATTGGAATCCCCTTTCAAAATACTTTATTTTATTCTATGTAATTTAATAGAGTTTGACTGGACAATAACTAGACGAGTGTCTTGAATAGGTATTTGTTTTGATTTGATTTGAAATATTATATTTTTTGGTGCTATATTTTCACACTTTTAAAAAAATTAGTGTTTTTTTGTTTTAAACACAACTAGACAACTAAACACTAATCTATTTTCATACAGTTATGTGTTAAAAGTGAGGTGTTTTATAACACACTGTGTGTTTTTTGGGGGACACACTGATTGAAAGCGGTAACACACAAAGAAATCACTCGAAAAAACGCTGATTTTAGGCGTTTTGAAAAGTTGGCACGGTAATTGCATTAATAAATAGCGTAAAGAAAAATAAAAACATAAATTTTTTATACCACACAAGGGGGATTTATAAATGAATATTTTATTATGTTGTTCAGCAGGGATGTCTACAAGTTTACTAGTTACAAAAATGGAAGCGGCTGCAAAAGCTCGTGGTCTAGAAGGTAAGATTTGGGCTGTATCTGGGGATGCAGTAAAAAACAATATCGATCAAGCAGACGTACTATTATTAGGACCGCAAGTTCGTTACATGCTTTCTACAATGAAAACGCTTGCCGATGAGAAAAACGTTGGAGTCGATGTTATTAACCCAATGCATTACGGCATGATGAATGGAGAAGCAGTTTTAGATCACGCATTAACACTAAAAAAATAATTAGGGGGGAAGCGAAATGCAAAAGTTTATTGCATTTATGGAGAAGTATATTGTTCCTGTCGCTGGTAAAATCGGATCGCAACGTCACTTAGCTGCGATCCGTGATGGATTTATTGCAGTTATGCCACTTATTTTAGTTGGTGCATTGGCATCACTAATTAATGGTTTTCCGTCTGAAGCTTTCCAAGAGTTCATGAAAGGTTTGTTTGGTGAAACGTGGAAACAAGTTGGCGGTGGAATGTGGACTGGTTCTTTCGCAATTCTAGCACTAATCATAGCATTTACAACAAGTTATAACTTAGCAAAATCTTACGGCGTTGATGGTTTGTCAGCAGGTATTATTTCATTTGGTGCGTTAATTATTCTTACGCCAACAACACCGAAAGAAGGCGGATTGAACTTAGCTTGGACAGGGGCACAAGGGCTATTCGTAGCAATTATCGTGGCACTCCTTGTTACTGAGGTATTCCGTTTCTTTGTACAAAGAAACATTACTTTTAAAATGCCTGATGGAGTACCACCAGCAGTTTTAAGATCTTTCGCAGCTATAGTTCCAGCATTTGTTATCTTAACAGTAGTTGCAGGTATTCAATTAGCAGTGAAATTAGCTGGTACAAGTGTTCATGAATTTATCTTTAATACGATTCAATCACCACTGCAAAGTTTAGCAGGGACATTACCAAGTGCAATTGTCATTGTACTCCTTGTTCATCTTCTTTGGTTCTTCGGTTTACATGGGCCAAATATCGTTGGTGGTATTATTGAGCCATTATACTTACCGGCATTAGAGAAAAATATGAAGTTATTCCAAGGTGGTACATCTGCATTTGATGTTCCAAACATTATTACAAAACCATTCTTTGATACTTTTGTATATCTTGGTGGTTCTGGTGCAACATTAGCGTTCTTAGTGGTCGTATTACTTGTAGCAAAAAGTGCACAATTACGCGGTGTATCTCGCTTATCAATTGGACCAGGTGCATTCAATATTAATGAACCAGTAATCTTTGGTACACCAATTATTTTAAATCCAATTTTATTCTTACCGTTTATCATAACACCAATCGTATTAGTAATTACTTCTTATACAGCGATATCTATTGGTTGGGTACCAAAAACAGTTGTGATGATTCCATGGGCAACACCACCAATTATTAGTGGTTATCTTGTAACGGGTGGACATTTCTCAGGTGCAGTTCTACAGTTATTCAACTTTGTAATTGCGATGGTAATCTACTATCCATTCGTTGTATTATCTGACCGTTCTGTTGTTCGTACTGAAAAAGCAGCAGCACAAGGAAATAACAACTCTGTACCTATGTAACATAGTAATTGTTCTCACAGGTAACATTATCTGTGAGAACAATCACCTTTATATCATGTTCAGAAAGATGAGACCCATCTACAAGAACACCAAACTATCATTAATAAAATAATAATTTAATAGAAATGTTCAAACTGAAGGGGTATTTAAATCGGTTGAACCATAATAGAGAGGGCGGTAATTATGATGACTACAGCAGAACAAATTCCATTCCAATTGATTTTAAATAGTGGCAATGCACGAAGCTTTGCAATGGAGGCACTTCAATTTGCCAAACAGGGGAAAATGGCAGAAGCTGATGAAGCGATGGTAAAGGCGAAAGAAGCGATTAATGAAGCGCATCATTTCCAAACAGAGCTCATACAATCAGAAGCAAGAGGGGAAAAAACAGAGATTAGTGTTCTTTTAATTCATGCGCAAGATCATTTAATGAATTCTATTACGGTAAAAGAATTAGCGGCAGAATTTATTGACCTTTATAAAAAGCTAGAAGCGAAAGGGGAATAAAGCATGACTGGAATTAAAATTGCTACAATCGGCGGTGGCTCTAGTTATACACCAGAGTTAATTGAAGGATTTATTAAACGTTATGACGAGCTTCCTGTTCGTGAAATTTGGTTAGTAGATATTGAGGCAGGAAAAGAGAAGTTAGAAATCGTTGGTGACTTAGCGAAACGTATGGTGAAAAAATCAGGTTTACCAATTGATATTCATTTAACACTTGATCGCCGTGAGGCATTAAAAGATGCTGACTTCGTAACAACGCAGCTTCGCGTTGGTTTGTTAGAAGCACGTGCAAAAGATGAAGCAATTCCATTAAAATATGATGTAATTGGTCAGGAAACGAATGGTCCTGGTGGTTTGTTCAAAGCGCTGAGAACGATTCCTGTTATTTTAGATATTTGTAAGGACATGGAGGAACTTTGTCCGAATGCATGGTTAATTAACTTTGCGAATCCGGCTGGTATGGTAACAGAAGCTGTACTTCGCTACACGAACATTCAACGAGTAGTTGGTCTATGTAACGTTCCAATCGGAATTCGTATGGGTCTTGCAAGATTACTTGAAGTAGATGCAAGCCGGGTACACGTTGATTTCGCTGGTTTAAATCATATGGTATACGGATTAGATGTATACTTGGATGGCGTAAGCGTAATGGATCGTGTATTAGAACTTGTAACAGATCCAGAAAAGCAAATTACGATGGAAAACATTGCTGCGCTTAACTGGGAGCCAGACTTTATTCGCGGTCTTCGTGCAATTCCGTGTCCATATCATCGTTACTACTATAAAACACGTGAAATGTTGGAAGAAGAGAAAACAGCTTCGATTGAAAAAGGTACACGTGCAGAAGTAGTAAAACAATTAGAAGATGATTTATTCGAGCTATATAAAGACCCGAATTTAGATATTAAGCCACCACAATTAGAAAAGCGCGGCGGAGCTTATTATAGTGACGCAGCATGTAGCTTAATTACGTCTATTTACAATAATAAAGGTGATATCCAGCCTGTTAATACACGAAACAACGGAACAATTGCAAGCTTGCCACATGATTCGGCTGTTGAAGTGAACTGTATTATTACGAAAGAAGGTCCAAAACCAATTGCGGTCGGAGATCTTCCAGTACCAGTTCGTGGTTTAGTACAGCAAATTAAATCATTTGAGCGCACAACAATTGAAGCTGCTGTTACAGGGGATTATCATAAGGCGCTGCTTGCTATGACAATTAACCCACTTGTACCATCAGATAAAGTTGCAAAACAAATTTTAGATGAAATGTTGGAAGCACATAAAGAACATCTTCCACAATTCTTTAAGAAGATAGAGAAATAAGAAGCGGCGCTGTTTAGCCCGCTTTTTTTAATTCTAGTAGGAGGTATTGCGATGATTAAACTAATTGTAAATGCAGATGATTTCGGTCTTACGGAAGGTACAAATTACGGAATTATTGATGGACATAAAAACGGGATTGTAAATTCAACGACGATAATGATGAATATGCCAGGGACAGAGCATGCCGTACGCTTAGCGAAAGAGTATAAAACGTTAGGGATAGGAGTTCATCTCGTATTAACGGCAGGAGAACCGCTTCTTAAAGACGTTCCATCACTTGTAAGTAGCGATGGATTGTTTCATAAACAAAGTGTTGTATGGGAAGGAAATATAAATCCAGAAGAGGTAGAAAAAGAATGGACTGCTCAAATTGAGAAGTTTTTATCTTACGGATTAACACCAACTCATTTAGATAGTCATCATCACGTGCATGGATTACCGCTTTTACACGACGTTCTTGAGAGATTAGCAAGTAAATATAATGTTCCAATTCGTCGTTGTGAAGAAGAGCGAGCGGTGCACCCATTTTCAGATGTGTTTTACAGTGACTTTTACGCTGACGGTGTGACGGAAGATTACTTTGTGAAGTTAAAGGAAAGAGTGCAGGACGAGCAAACGGTAGAAATTATGGTGCATCCAGCTTATATTGACCCAGAGCTTGTGAAACGTTCTTCTTATGTAATGGATCGCGTGAAAGAGTTGCGTATTTTAACGGAGAGTGAGCTGCCTGAGGGAATGGAGCTTGTGAAGTTTTAATAGGAAAACGACGGCTAAATGGGGCCGTCGTTTTTTGTGCTTACAAAATGGATAGAACATATCCACCGAAGGCCCCGATTATAACGATAACCCAAGGTGGTGTTTTCCAAAAAGCGAGTAAGCAAAATAGAAGAGAAGCAAAAACGAAATCTACAGAATTCATAATTGTACTCGTCCAAATTGGATCATAAAAAGCTGCAAGTAAAATGCCGACAACGGCTGCGTTTACTCCAAGTAGTGCACCTTGTATGTAAGATACTCTCCTTACACTGTCCCAAAATGGTAAAACGCCAACAACGAGCAGGAAGGCAGGAAGAAAGATAGCGATCGTTGCAACAACTGCTCCGGCGGTTCCATTTAGCGCTGCTCCTATATAAGAAGCGAATGTAAATAGTGGCCCTGGCACTGCTTGTGTTAATCCGTATCCAGCAAGAAATTGTTCTTTTGTCATCAGCCCGTTTTGTACAAACTCACTTTCAAGAAGAGGAAGTACGACATGCCCTCCGCCAAATACAAGTGCACCAGAGCGATAGAAGCTGTCAAATAAAGAGATGAAATAAGAGTATGGTCGTAACATCGGTAACAGTATTAATAGTCCGAAGAATAAGACGAGACAAGATATGGCTACCATTTTTGAAATAGGTACGTTTATTTTATGAGCGTGGCTAACTGGCTGGCCACGATATAAAAACCAACCGATGAAACCAGATACTATAATGAGAATTACTTGTGTCCAGCTACTTGGCCATAATAGGGCGATTGCGGCAGTTGCAATTGAGATTGTTGCACGGTTTCGGTCTGGTGTTAACTTTTGAGCCATTCCCCATATTGCATGAGCGACAATTGCGACCGCTACAAGTTTCAGTCCGTGAATCCAGCCAGTACTTCCAAGCTCGAATTGGTTAAGAAATGAAGCGAAGAAAACTAAAACGAGCACAGATGGGAGAGTGAATCCGATCCATGAAATAATGGCTCCTAATAATCCGCCGCGTAATAAGCCAACTCCCATACCGACTTGGCTGCTAGCAGGGCCAGGAAGGAATTGACATAGCGCTACTAAGTCTCCGTAACTTCGTTCATCCATCCATTTTCTTTTTTGCACGTATTCATGATGAAAATAACCAAGATGGGCGACGGGACCACCAAATGAAGTAAGTCCTAATTTAAATGATACGAGAAAAATCTCTATTAATGATTGGAAAGAGTAGTTATTATTTTTCAAAATTTCCTCCTAGACTGTTTTTCTAAGTGCATTATACAAGAGGGAGTAAAGCAAAAGAAACGATTTTAATGTAAAGATTGTGTGAATCTTTTCTTCGTAATTAAAATTTGAAAAAGTCATAAATGATTATGTCTAAACCATAAAGTAGTAGAAGTAGTGCTGGGAAATTTATATGAGGAGAATGCCCGTATGACAACACATTTCTTTGCTAGGTTAACAGGGAAGAGGGAAGTACCTCCTGTAAATACAGAAGCTTACGGTGTAACAGAGCTCATTTTTAGTGAAGATTTAAAGAAGTTGCAATATCGGGTCATATTAAAAAATATAAAAAAAATCACGTCATGCCAAATTCATTTAGGAAAAGCGAATCAAATTGGTCCAGTTATTTTAAGTTTGTTTGGTCCGTTAGAGCAAGGAATTAGTGTGAATGAAGGAGTCGTTACTGGTGTAGCTAGAGTAGAGGATTTTGAAGGGCCTTTACAGGGGAGAGCATTTGACAGCTTGTTTCAAGAAATAATGCAGGCAAATGTATATGTAAATGTTAATACGAAATCTAATAAAAAGGGAGAAATAAGGGGGAGAATAAGGGAAGTAAAGAAGTAAGCGAAAAGGCTGTCCAAAAAACATTTTGGAACAGCCTTTTCTAATTATATAGAGTGCTATAATATCGCCTAGTTTAATTTTTTACAGGCTGATTTTTAATGAAGAAGTCCATTATATAAAATACTTCGTCATCTGGGATTTGTATTTCAAATGTATTTTCAATAGGTTGCAATGCTTTTTTCACTTTCATATACATCCAGTACTCATCTTGTCTTCGTTTCTCTTTATCAGGATGAGGGAGGAGACTTTCACCTTTTTGAAGACGGTCAACCATGCAGCTCATATGCAAAATCACACCCATTAAACTGTCGGGAGTTAGCTGTAAAGAAATCAATTCTTGAATTGTATTTAATGCATAACGAATTGTTTTAATAAGTAATGCTCCATCGTTACGCTGCATTTGTTGTTCAAGAATATCAGCCATTTTTGCATATGTTTCTTCATACGTAATCAATTCTTGAATTGGTTGAATAGCTGTGTAGTTCACAATGTCTTGGAAATGATATGTTAAGCAAGGTATTTGCATATCGAAATTCGTGACGATACAAATGATATTACGCTCTTTTTTTATGTTCTCGATCATTTTCGTTAAATCTTTTTCATGAACGATGCTAATCGGAATAATTTCAATTAAGTCTTTATCAAAGCGTAAATAGTTCTCTAACATTTTTTGAATTGCTAAAGCACTTCCTTCGCCAGTTAAACAAGCTGTTAAAATCACGGATTTCATTGGCGATAGTGGCTTTTTCTTTTCTTCCTGTACGTTTAAATAGAACGGCGTTAAGTTCTTAACTGTTTCGTATAGTGCATCTAATGAATAGCCAAGCTGAGCTTTTCGAGCTGCTTCTAGTGCGTGTGGTGTACTCGTCATGGAAAGAACACGTACAGGGATTTTGAATTCAGTTTCCAATATATCACCAATATAAGCGAGAGATCCCATATCAACAAGTAAAAGAAGCCCGTTTACATTTTGAAGTGTTTTCATATACACTTTAACACGCTCTAAGAAGTCTTTTGGTGATTCATGCAAGGGCATATCGATACCAGTTACTTCATCAATACCGAGAAGTTCGTTTGCAACGTTTGCCATTTCTGTTGCGATGCCATTACCGTGTGCTAATATTAATACTTTTACTTCTGTTTGTGAGGCAGGAATTGGATCAACAACGAAGAACATTGTTAAAAAGCCAGCTTCATCAATAGGTATTGTTATTTGTAATTCTTCTTCTAATAGCTGAATACATTGCATAGCTACGGAAAAAGCTTCTTTATATTTCGTACGAATTTGATTTAATTGTGGGTGGTGAATTTGTTTCCCGCCCTGTAAACGTTGTAGAGTTGTCTGTACATGTAAACTTAAAGCGAGAAATACTTTTTCATCGAAAGTTTTAGATAAATATTTTTCAGCTAGTTCCGCAATTTTTTCACATACGGAAACGATATTACGATCCACAATTTTAAAAACATTTTCATGACTTGTTTTTTTAGATATTTGGTTAAAGTATTGGACGAAAAAGCTTTGAATATCATTTTCTATTAGTAATTCTAATTCTTCCTCTTCAATGCCGCGTGCTTGAAGTTCTTCATATTTATAATCAATATAATCGTAAATAGAAGAGCGACTTCCTTCGGGTTTTATTGTATGTTTACTCCAACCTTCATCACCTGTAAATACAAATGTTTCATTTGGTATTTGATATAGATGACGGCTCTTTCTTTCAATAAATAATCCTTCTTTCATATACCAAGGTAAATCTGTACTTGAAACACAGACAGAATCACGTTTTTTTGTTACGAAATCAGAATAAGCTTTCGCACAGGCAATTTGTACGTCCGTTTTCAATTGACCGATGTTATTTGGACAATTGTAAAAGACGAAAGCACGCATTGTATTTGGACTAACATGAATCTCTTTCCTTAGACGAATTGCTTCATTTGTGAAAAATAGTTGCAGTAAAGCAAACCGTTCTTTATGTGTTCGCTCACGAAGTGGTGGAAGCGTAACGGTCATCGGAATACGTCTTGTAAATGTTTTTAATAAAAATGAATTTGGTTCTTCGGTTGTTGCAGTAATAATCAACACTCGTGCCTTACGTTCATTTTCCGTTTCTCCAAGGCGGCGGTATACTCCGCGATCAATAAATGTGAAGAGCATCTCTTGTCCTTCTGGAGGAAGGCGATGTACTTCATCTAAGAAGAGGATTCCTTCATGTGCTTTTTCAATTAACCCTTTTTGATCACTGGCACCTGTGTAGGCTCCTTTTTTTATCCCAAATAACTGTCCAAGTAGTAGTTGTGGATTGTTTGCATAATCAGCACAGTTAAAGACGATAAAAGGTGCATCTTTTGGAAGTTGTTCCACTTCAATTGCGTATTCGTGCATTAAAGAAGCGAACATCGATTTTCCGACACCTGTTTCTCCAAGTAGTAAAGTATGCATACCGTTTGGAGGATAAAGAATAGAAGCTTTTGCTTTTTCAATTGCAATTTTTAGGCTTGTATTTTCAATAGCAAATGTATCTAATGAAGTGCCCTTTGTTGAATGCGTTTCCAATGAAGTGTTCGTTTCTATATAAAAACGGACAGGGCGTGTACTCGTTTTTAATAAACGATTATCTTTCACAAGCTTGTTTAAATCGCTACTAACATTTGCACGGTCTAGCTGTAGAAGTGTAGCGAGTTCTGATGCTGTTATACCTTCTGTATAATTCCCTTTTTGTATTGCGTTAAAAATGAGATCTATTCGTTTCATTTCTATTCACCTCGAAACTTCATCACTATTTAAAATTCTACACAAAAATGAGAAGTGTGGGAAGAGAAAAATAAAACAGCTTTAGTACATAGGCACTAAAGCTGTTACAATCTTGTGTCTTTCCAAAAATTCACTTCGAGATGGGAAGATGGATTGTAGGGAAATAGTTTATATCCTTGTGAGTGTAAATAATCAATTACTTTTGGGAGTATTTGCACTGTGACACTAGAATCATGCATTAAAATAACCTCTACTTGTTCATCGCTTTGATTTCGTACCCTTTCTAGTATTGCGGAAGGATTATCATAGCTTTTCCAGTCATATGTATCAATTGTCCAATCCCACATTTTATACTGGGCAGATACGAGTGCATCACGGTAATTCTTTTTTAAGTAAGGCATGCTACCGTATGGGACCCGAACGAGATGTGTATTTAAATGTGTAACTTGCTGGACAATGTTTTGGGTTTGCTCCATTTCTGCAATTAAAACAGATGGATCGCCAGTATAAAGACGTTTTACATCATGCGACATACTATGGAGACCGATATAATGTCCATCTTTAATCAATCGCTCCATCGTTTTTTTATAATGTGGCACCTTTCCGCCAATAACGAAGAAAGTTGCTTTTCCGTTCTTCTCTTTTAAAATATTTAAAATTTGTGGTGTGTATTTATTTGGTCCGTCATCAAATGTTAAGTACGCAATTTTTGTTGTAGGAGAGGTAGTTTGAATACTTTGGTAATCTTTTACTTGAATGTCTGTAGTTGCTTTTGTATTCGATGATGCGTACATAGTAATAGTTAAAAATAAAATTATACATTGAAGTAATCGCTTGATCATAACATTCACCCTCAGTTTGACAATCAAGATGTAAAAATGAAAATTTGATACTTTTTTCGTTATACGTATATCTTTCTCCAATAGAGGCACTCTCAAACAATCTATATTTTGGAAATGGGGAATAAGGATTAAAAAATAAAAAATAGCATCCTCTTATGAAAAGAGGATGCTATTTGAATATTTCATAATAGTAAAGGCTATACTACAATTAGTCTTCGCGTTTTTTCACTTTTTTATAGAAGGAAATAATTGGTTTGTAACGTTCGTGTACAAGACCGATTACTTCAGCAATGATTTCTGTAAAGAAGATTAAAATGAAAAGAAGAATAATGGATAACCATAATGTTGCACTACTGAAAATAATTGCATTTACACTAAAGAAAATACCCAATGCGTAAATAATTAGTACCGTTTTACGATGAGAGAATCCCATTGCAAGCAAACGGTGATGTAAATGCGATTTATCAGGTGCTGAAATAGGCTTTTTATTTACGATACGGCGGATAATTGCAAATGTCGTATCAAATATAGGTACACCTAAAATAATGATTGGAACGATAAAACTGAATAACGTTACGCTTTTGTATAATCCAAGTAACGATATAACAGAAATACAGTATCCTAAAAATAGTGCTCCTGTATCTCCCATGAAAATTTTTGCTGGATGGAAGTTGTAGAATAAAAATCCAATTGTACTTGCTAATGTAATCAGTGCTAGAGGTAATATAATAGCTGCTCCAGTACCCCATGGGCTAGTGAAGGCCATATATGCTAGCGTTGCAAGTACGATAGATGAAATCCCTGCGGATAATCCATCTAATCCATCAATTAAGTTGATGGCATTTGTAATACCTACAATCCAAAATACAGTAATTGGATAAGCAAGCCATCCGAGTTCAGTATCTCCGAGAATTGGAATATATAATACTTGCACTAATAATCCACTTTTTACAATCATGATGGCAACTAATAGTTGTCCACCGAATTTTACCTTCGCAGATAGTTCGTACATATCATCTAAAATCCCGATGATAACAATGATGATAGCACCTAAAGTTATCGATAACATTCTTTGTTCGTACAATCCACCGACAACAAATCCTACGGCTACACCGATGAAAATTGCTAACCCGCCAAGACGAGGCATAATTTTTTGGTGTACTTTACGCGCATTTGGCTTGTCTGTTGCTCCTATTTTGAAAGCTAATTTAATAACTAAAGGAGTAACGACGAGTACAGTGATGAAAGATGCCAAAATGGCATAAATCACTTGTGAGTCCATTAATACCCCACCCTTTATAGTTTAACGTAATTTTTCTAATTGTATTTATCTGAAAATTATGATGTTTATTTACAGGCTCATAACATATGGTATCACAAAAAGATTAGAATTCAATCTTTTTTTCTTTCGGCTGTAAAGGGGAGTGAATAGAATATATGACAATTGGATATGGAATGTTGTGTCCTTAGAGAAGGTTGATCTCATATTGTGGCTTGTAATGTGACATTGTACTTCCCTCTCATATAGCGATGACTTTTGTTTCAGTATTATAAGTGTTGCACGTAAAATTGAGTAAGTTCCGTGTTAAAATGTGGGAATTTACATTTTGTATATATTGCATCATTTAACTTTACAAAATCTTAAAAAATAATAAAAAAACAATTCATATAATAAAGAAATGAAAGAGTTTTCTCATTTTTAGTGTGAGAGGGGGAAGCACAGGGAGAATTCTGTGTATTCGTATATTTTCTTAGGTATATTCCTGTGCGAAAGGAAAATGAAAATTACGATAATAGGTACCGGATATGTTGGATTGATTACGGGAGTAGGATTGGCGAGATTGGGACATTCAGTCACATGTTTCGATATAAATAGTGAAAAAATTGAACGGATTAAACAAGGCGAGTTACCTATTTATGAATGTGGGTTAAGTGAATTAATAAATGAAGCATACGAGAATAATCATTTAACTTTTACAACAAGTAAATCAACGGCATTTAATGATGTAGAGTTTATATTTATTGCAGTTGGAACGCCATCTTTATTAGATGGAACAGCAGATTTAACGTATATTCGTAGCGCTTGTGATGATATTGGAACATATGTGAATAACGATATTATTGTTGTTACGAAAAGTACGGTTCCTGTAGGGACAAATGATGTAATGAGAGAATGGATTGAGGATAAACTACAAGGTAGACATGAATTATATATTGTATCGAATCCAGAGTTTTTAAGAGAAGGTTCTGGTATTTATGATTTTTTTCAGGGTGATCGTATCGTAATTGGATCATGTAGTGAAGAAGCTGCAAGGAAAGTAGAGAATTTGTACAGTAAATTAAGCTTACAAACGTATATTACAGATATTCGAAGTGCTGAGATGATTAAATATGCATCTAATGCTTTTTTAGCTACGAAGATTAGTTTTATTAATGAAATTTCTAATATATGTGAGCAAGTGGGTGCAGATATAGTAGATGTAGCTACAGGGATGGGGATGGATAAGAGAATTGGTGCATCTTTTTTAAATGCAGGCATCGGATATGGAGGATCTTGTTTTCCAAAAGATACGAAAGCACTTGTGCAAATTGCAGGGAATGTTTCTCATGATTTTCGCTTGTTGAAAGCAGTCATTGAAGTGAATAATAAACAACAGTTGTTGTTAGTTGAAAAAGCGAAGAAAATTATAGATATGAAGAAGAAGCGAATTGCGGTTCTTGGTGCAGCATTCAAACCGAATACTGACGATATTAGGGAAGCGCCATCTCTTATTATAATAGAGGAATTAATTAATATAGGTGCGGATGTGGTTTTATATGACCCGCAAGCTATTCAAAATGTAAGAAGTTTATTTGGAAATACGATACGATACACTGAGTGTATAGATGAATCGATTAGAGAGGCGCATGCAGTTTTTATCGTAACAGAATGGGAATCAATTCGAAATTATCCGCTAGAAAAGTATGCACAGCTTATGAGGGAACCTATTCTATTTGATGGGAGAAATTGTTATACTAATGGGGATGCCGAGAAGCATGGATTAGATTATTACTCAGTTGGGCGAAAAGGCGCCTGTAATAGTAATGTTTCTCAGGTGCGTTAAAAAGTGTATTTTCACATGCATATTTTTATATGCGATAATAGAAGTTTTAACTAGTGAAAGAAAAGAGGCAATGAAATGACTGAACGTTTAAAAGTAATGACAATTTTCGGGACACGACCAGAAGCAATTAAAATGGCACCTCTTGTATTAGAGTTGCAAAAGCACCCAGAAAAGATTGAATCAATTGTGACTGTAACAGCACAACACCGTCAAATGTTAGATCAAGTATTAAATATCTTTGGAATTACGCCAGATTTCGATTTGAATATCATGAAAGATCGTCAAACGTTAATCGATATTACAACACGTGGTTTAGAAGGTTTAGATAAAGTAATGAAAGAAGCGAAGCCTGATATCGTACTTGTGCATGGTGATACAACGACGACATTTATTGCAAGCTTAGCTGCTTTTTATAATCAAATTCCAGTAGGACATGTTGAAGCAGGACTTCGTACATGGGATAAGTATTCTCCATATCCAGAAGAGATGAATCGCCAACTAACAGGTGTAATGGCGGATCTTCATTTCTCACCTACAACAAAATCAGCAACGAACTTACAAAAAGAAAATAAAGATGAGTCACGCATTTTCGTAACAGGAAATACAGCGATCGATGCACTGAAGACAACTGTAAAAGAAACTTATAGCCATTCGGTGTTAGAGAAACTTGGAAATGATCGTCTTGTACTTATGACAGCACACCGTCGTGAAAATTTAGGAGAACCAATGCGCAATATGTTCCGTGCAATTAAGCGTCTTGTTGATAAGCACGAAGATGTACAAGTTGTATACCCTGTTCATATGAATCCTGTTGTTCGCGAAATAGCGAATGATATTTTAGGCGAGCATAGCCGTATTCATTTAATTGAGCCGTTAGATGTAATTGATTTCCATAACGTTGCAGCTCGTTCATACTTAATGTTAACTGATTCTGGTGGTGTACAAGAGGAAGCACCATCACTAGGTGTGCCAGTCCTTGTCCTTCGTGATACGACGGAACGCCCAGAAGGTATTGAAGCAGGTACGCTGAAATTAGCAGGAACAGATGAAGAGACAATCTTTGGTCTTGCTGATGAGTTGTTATCTGATAAAGAAGCTCATGATAAGATGACGAAAGCATCTAACCCTTACGGCGATGGTCGTGCATCTGAGCGTATTGTAGAAGCGATTTTACAACACTTTAAGAAGTAACAACAATTGCGTGAAATAAAAAGAGCCAAATCGTATACGATTTGGCTCTTTTTTTATTCATGATTCCTCATAATCCACTCTGCATGAGCATTTGTAGAAGGGGGAGGAGGCGGTGGTGTTTTGTTCTCACTCGGCTCCTTCTTTGCTTTTGCGCTGGAGTTAGAATTTGAATCGGAATTTGTATTCTCATTTTTCGTAGTCTCTGTTGGAACTTTGGCTTTTTCTCCTATTTCCTTTTCAATTTCGTTACGTACAGTCTCTACACTGATTGGATCTGGAAGGAAGTAATAAATACCGCCAATTTTTCTGTCTTCTCCTTCAAGTTTTAACGTTTGTATTGTAGAAGGGTCGAATCCAGAGATTTTATTGTAAAGAGCAAGTCCGTCTGAAATAGGAATATCGGTTTTTATATATTTTCCAACTACCTTTGTTAAATCTTTAATTTTAAATACGGTAGAAGCAGAGTTTAGCTTTTGGGCAACAGCAGCCAGTACTTGTCTTTGTCTAGCAGCTCGACCATAATCACCGTTAGGATCTTGCTTTCGCATACGGACGTATGCGAGTGCTTCTTCACCATTTAAGTTCTGTTGACCTTGTTTAAATTGGATTTTTTTATAGTAATCCACGTCAGAGCGTTCCCAGAAATCGAAGGGGACATCAACGGTAATACCGTCAACAGCATCAACGATCCCTTTAAATCCTTGGAAATCAATTTTAATATAATGGTCTACAGGAACTTTTAGAAAATCTTCGACAGTTTTGATTGCCATTTTTTCTCCACCGTAAGCATGCGCAGCGTTAATTTTGTCTTCTTTGTTCTTTCCAACGATTGGAACGCGAGTATCACGAGGAATACTCATAAGCGAAACCTTTTGAGTTTTCGGATTGACTGTCGCAAACATTAATGAATCTGTACGACCATTTTGACCGTCTGTTGCATAATCCTCAATCCCCATAATGAGGATTGTAAAAGGTTCCTTTGTAATTTCTACATCTTCGGCTCTTAAATCCGATTTTTCACGGTTAAATCCACTGTACATCCCCATGAGAGAAGAGTAGGAATTTAACATATAAAGTCCTACGCTACCAAATAAAAATGCGAAAATAAGAAAGAAGAAAAGTTTTCTTCTACGTTTCTTTTTTATTCTGCTATTTTGGAGATGATTATAACGTTCTTCCATATATAATCTCCTTAGTTCATTTGTAGGGAATTAATTCACTACATTAATCTTTAAAGGCGAGACGTTAGCTATTCTTAGACAACGCCTTGTTCTAAGTACAACATATCTCCTTCTTTAATTGTACACTTCCCGTTTGTTAATTCAATCATCCAATCTGTGAATGGTTGTCTTTTGTCCTCTTCTACATACGCATCAAATGTGACATTTTCTAGATAATGTATATCTTTAATAGCATATTCTGAATTGCGTAATTCATTTTCAACTTTGCCAAGTAAAGTGTAATCAATTTCTGTTTGCATAACGCGCATTAGTTTTCGTTCAACAACGCCTACATGGTTAAGACCTTCACTTGTACATTTTCCATATGCGCGAATTAATCCGCCAGCACCAAGTTTAATGCCGCCAAAATAGCGCGTAACGACGACGACAGTATCTTTTAGACCTCGTTTTTTTAATACCTCTAACATAGGCACACCAGCTGTGCCGCTCGGTTCACCGTCATCGTTCGCTTTTTGAATTTGATCTTGTTCGCCGATTAAATATGCGGAACAATTATGTGTTGCATTCCAATGCTGTTTTTTTATTTTTTGTATAAATGTTTGAGCTTCCTCTTCCGTTGTGGCGCGATTCACATAGCAAATGAATCTTGATTTTTGAATCACAATTTCGTGCTCTCCATAGCCTTTTATTGTTAAATATTGTAATAACAATGGTATACGCCCCTATCTTTCAAAATAACTAGTACTTTACATTTTAAAAGCGAGCGTTTTTATATTCAAACATTTTTTACAAATATGTTGAAATTTTTGGTGAGTATTTTATCTTTTTGTTGTAATTTGTCGAGCGAGTGATTGTAGTTTCTAGCCGGCATTTTTATGTATGGATGCACCTTTTCTAGTTTTCGTGTAAAATTAGGGGATAAAAATTTTTTATAAGGCAGGTACGAAAATGAAAACAGCTATTGTTACCGATAGTACAGCATATATACCGAAGCATATTCGTGACGAACTCAATATATATATGATTCCATTAAACGTTGTGTTTGGAACGGAATCTTATCAAGAAGAGGCTGAAGTTTCAGCAAATGATTTTTATATAAAGGTACGTGAACAAGAGGAACTTCCGAAAACTTCGCAACCAGCAATTGGAAAGTTTTTAGAGTTATATGAAGAGTTATCTAAAGAATATGATGCAGTTATTAGCATTCACCTTTCCAGTGGAATTAGTGGTACATATCAAACAGCAACGGCAGCTGGACAGATGGTAGATGGTATTGATGTATATACGTACGACTCTGAAATTAGTTGTGAAGTACAAGGGTTTTACGTGCGTGAAGGGGCAAAATTAGTAAGTGAAGGGAAAGCCCCAGAAGAGATTATCGCTCGCTTTGATGAAATGAAGCAAACGATGGATGCTTATTTTGTAGTGGATGATTTACATCATTTACAACGTGGTGGAAGATTAAATAGTGCACAAGCTTTCATTGGTAGTTTGTTACAGGTAAAACCAGTATTATACTTTAGAGATAAAGTAATTATTCCATTCGAAAAAATTCGTACGCGTAAAAAAGCGTTAAAGCGTATCGTTGAAATCTTTGATGAGCAGGCAAATAAAGGTGTGCCTATGGAAGCTGTTATTATTCATGCGAATCGTGAAGAGGAAGCTAATGAATGGAAACAAGAATTAGAAGAGATATACCCTCATGTTACAATTCGTACGAGTTATTTCGGAGCTGTAATTGGGACGCATTTAGGTGAAGGTGCGCTTGGTTTAGGTTGGTATACGAAGTGATAAAGATATAAAAGCTCTCTTACTTGAAGAGGGTTTTTTTACGGGTATTTTACGGGGATTTGACAAGTTAATATTTGGAAATGGTAAAATGTATGTAAAATTAAATAATGAGGAAAGTTTTATTACTTACTTTTTACAAGAAACTATATTATAATAGAAGAGAGGTGAAACATATGGAGCATAATTCTTGTTTATGTCCAAAGTTTGAGTCAGCTTTTACAATGCTTAGTAAGAAATGGACTGGCTTAATTATTAAATCTTTGCTCGAAGAGCCGAAACGTTTCAGAGAAATCGCAGATATTATACCGAATATGAGCGATCGTATGTTGTCAGAACGTTTAAAGGAATTAGAAGG
This sequence comes from Bacillus sp. TH17, assembly GCF_016651125.1. Lineage (NCBI taxonomy): Bacteria > Bacillati > Bacillota > Bacilli > Caryophanales > Bacillaceae > Bacillus > Bacillus sp. TH17. Next base: position 4,549,534 of record NZ_JAEKEN010000001.1, on the reverse strand, counting down.
CGAAGGTATTGTAGTTCGTAATGTTTACCCAGAAGTACCAGTTAGAATAGAGTACGGTGTAACTGATAAAGGGAAAGCGTTGGAAAGTGTTATGGATGAGGTCCAAAATTGGGCTGAGAAATGGATGAAGTAACGTTTCTATTTCATTCATATTGGAGTATTTTCAAAACGTAAGGGGTTCCCTTACGTTTTTTTTCAATTCTATAAAAAACGGTGTAAGGCTCTTGAAATTCTACATATATATACAAATTTAGATATACTTTGCTATAGAGATAAATGTAATATTACATTTATTTTACAAAACCGTAACATTAGCAAAAAAACTCCCGAATTATGGTATAAATTTTAATAGGTTATATACGGAAAATGAAAAAAAGAAAGCGGTGTAAAAAATAAAATGAAAAAGCTAAAAATGGCATCTTGCGCATTAGTTGCAGGGTTAATGTTTTCTGGGCTAACACCAAATGTATTTGCAGAAGATAAAATTTCTGACGTGAAATCACAAATTAACACACAAAATGATACTTTACATAAACAACAACAAGAACGTGATGAATTACAAAAACAAATGAATGACTTAAACAAAACAATCCAAGGTTTGGATAAGTCTGTTCAAGAGAACGCTTCAAAACTTGATGAAACAACAAAAAAAGTTTCTGATACGGAGCAATTAATCGAAAATAAAAATAAAGATATTGCAGAACTACAAACAAAGATTGCAAAACGTGAAGAGTTATTAAGAAAACGTTTAGTTGCACTACAAGAACAGCCAAATACGAACATTGTAACAGAAGTTCTTGTAAACTCTAAAAACGTTGCAGATTTAGTTGATCGTTTAGCTTCTGTGTCTAAAATTATGGAATCTGACGAAGATATCATGAAAACACAACAAGAAGATCAAACGAGCGTGAAAAAAGATGTTGAGACAGTAAAAGAAAAACAAAAAGAATTAAAAGAAGCACAAGCTCAAATTGAAACTGCTAAGAAAGAACTTGACGTTGAAAAAGAGAAAAAAGCAACAGCAGTAAACGATTTAAGCGGTAAAATGGATACAGTTGTAACTACAATGACAAGTACGGAAGGTCAATTGAAAGAGCTTGAACAACAGGCATTAAAATTACAACAAATCGCTGAAAAAGAAGCGCAAGAAAAAGCTGCACAAGAAGCTGCTGCTCAAAAACAAGCAGAACAAGCTGCTAAAGAAGCACAAGCTCAACAAGTTGCACCAGCGCAAGCGCCTGCAGAACAAGCTGCACCAGCAAACAATGCTGGACAAGCTCAAAAAGAAGAACCTAAAAAAGAAGAGCCTAAAAAAGAGACACCTAAACAAGAAAACAAAAAACCAGAGCCAGCACCAGGTCCAACTCCGGCTCCTGGCGTAATTGGTAAAGCGCAACAATACTTAGGTAAGCCATATGTTTGGGGAAGTGCATCTCCATCAAACGGTGGTTTTGACTGTAGTGGATTTATTTCTTACATTTATGGTGTAGGTCGTCAAGACGTTGCAGGTTACTGGAACTCAGTTTCGAAAGTAAGTAGCCCACAGCCTGGAGATTTAGTATTCTTCCAAGGTACTTATAAAGCAGGTCCATCTCACATCGGTATTTACGTTGGTAACGACCAGATGATTCATGCAGGTGATAAAGGGATTGCTTACGCTAGCTTAAGCAGTAGCTACAACCAAAAGCATTTCTTAGGTTACGGTAGATTATAGGATTTATAATTGAATAAAAAACGTGTATAAAGTCGATAGCCTACTATTTTATAAGTAGGTTATCGGCTTTTTTGAGTTTTTACGAGATAAAGAGAAGGATTTATAGTAGTGCTGGAGGTGGCTATTGATGATGTTAGCTGGTAGACAGTTACTGTTAGAAGAACTCTCTTCAGATTTGCAGAATAAATTGGATCATCTGAAAAGGAATCGAGACGTCGTTTGTGTGCAAGGGGTAATTAAGAAGTCTTCAAAATATATGTGTCAGCGCTGCGGAAATATAGAGCAGCGACTATTTGTATCATTGCTATGTAAAAGGTGCAATGAAGTATGTACGTATTGCCGGAAATGTATAACGATGGGCAGGGTAAGTGAATGTACTGTACTTGTTCGCGGGATTGCTGAAATAAGCGGAGAAAGTTATTTGAATCCGTTACAGTGGGAAGGCGTTTTGTCTGACGGTCAGGAGTTAGCTGCGCAAAGTGTCGTTGACGCTGTTAAGCAGAAAGAATCATTTTTTATTTGGGCGGTGTGCGGGGCTGGAAAAACAGAAATGTTGTTTCGCGGAATTGCAGAGGCGCTACAAAAGGGAGAAAGAGTTTGTATTGCAACGCCGAGAACGGACGTAGTACTTGAATTAGCACCAAGATTACAAGAAGTGTTTCCAAATATAAATGTAGCTGCTTTATACGGAGGGAGTTTAGACCGAGAAAAAGATGCGGCGTTAATCGTTGCAACTACACATCAATTGTTACGTTATTATAGGGCGTTCCATGTCATGATTGTAGATGAGATAGATGCTTTTCCGTATCATGCAGATAAGATGTTGCAGTATGCAGTAAACGAAGCGATGAAAGAGAAGGCAGCACGTATTTATTTAACTGCAACTCCAGATGAAAAGTGGAAGCGTAAGTTGCGAAGTGGTAAGCAAAAAGGGGTTATTATTTCAGGGCGATACCATCGTCATCCATTGCCAGTTCCGATATTTCAGTGGTGCGGAAATTGGAAAAAGGGTCTTATACGTAAAAAAATTCCTCGTGCTTTATTACAATGGTTAAATCTGTACTTATCGAAACGATACCCCATTTTTCTATTTGTTCCTCATGTGCGATATGTAGAAGAAATTAGCCAGTTATTAAAATCATTAAACAATCAAATTGACGGTGTGCATGCAGAAGATCCGGCGAGAAAAGAGAAGGTAGCAGCTTTCAGAAAAGGAGAAATCCCTTTATTAGTTACAACGACGATTTTGGAACGAGGAGTAACTGTTAAAAATTTGCAAGTTGCAGTTTTAGGAGCTGAGGAAGAAATATTTTCAGAAAGTGCTCTCGTTCAAATTGCAGGGCGTGCTGGCAGAAGCTCTGATGAACCGCATGGAGATGTTATCTATTTTCATTATGGAAAGACAGAGGCGATGGTTCGTGCGAAAAAACATATTCAAAGTATGAATAAGAATGCTAAAGAACAAGGACTGATAGATTGATGCATTGTCTACTTTGTGATGAGTATATTTCATATGCGATTAGTTGGTACACTTTTTTTGTTAAGCTTCATAAAAAGTATATATGTGATAGATGTGAGCAAAAACTTTCCTATATTATAGGAGATATTTGCAAGGAGTGTGGTCGGCCTTTAGAACTTGTACCAGCTGAATATAAAAACGGGGATATTTGTATGGACTGCATAAGGTGGACGAACGAGCAGGGGTTTCCGTCTCTCATAAATCGTTCGTTGCATGTGTATGATGAAGGGATGAAAGAAATATTAGCACAGTTTAAATTTCGAGGAGATGCTGAATTAGTGCATATTTTTCATCAGCCTTTTCGAAGTCTTTTTCAAAAATATTTTGCGAATGTTTCAGTTGCCATTCCGGTTCCTCTTAGTGAAGAGCGAGAATACGAGCGTGGTTTTAATCAAGCGGAGTTACTAGCTTCTTGTTTGCCTATCAAAATGTTGTGTACATCATTAAGAAGAATAGAAACAGAAAAACAAAGTAAGAAGAAGCGTAAAGAAAGGATATCGGGAGTTAATCCTTTTTATTTTCAGGGAGAAGAGATGTTTCATGAGCAACACGTTTTAATCGTGGATGATGTGTATACGACAGGAATTACTGTTAGGCAAATTGGAAGCCTTTTGTATGATCGAGGAGCGAGAGAGGTTTCTTGTTTGACGCTTTGTAGAGGTTAATATGTGAATGTCGAAAGGAGTAATAAAAAGACGACAGGTCTTCTTTGACTTACAGTCTTGTCATTCGCTATAGTCAGAATATGGGGCGAATGCCCTGATTTTAAGAGTGAAGGGAATGGAATGAACATGCAAGGACGAGTAAAATGGTTTAATGCAGAAAAGGGATTTGGATTTATTGAGCGTGAAGATGGTGACGATGTGTTTGTTCATTTTTCTGCTATTCAACAAGATGGGTATAAGTCGTTAGAAGAAGGTCAACAAGTGGAGTTTGATATTGTTGATGGAGCACGTGGGCCACAAGCGGCTAATGTTGTGAAACTGTAAAAATTAAGTTTTTGGAAAAGATAGAGCTGTATTTTTAGCAGCATTATATAGATGGCGAAAGCTCTTGCTCGTAACAAGGGCTTTTTGTTTTGGAAGAGTTGTCAAAAAGTTGTTTCTTTTCTGTAACTAATTGTCCACAGTTACATTCGTTATTCACGATGTTAATAGGATAAAATAAAGATAGAAACGATGCATCTTTTCATTTCAACAAAAAACGATAAAAAAATCGCAATTCCACTAATTTTTTAAAAAAATTAGAAGGAGTTTTTAAGCCAATGTCGAAATTATAGTACATAGGCTTGAAAGGAGGAATTCATCTATGAAATTCAACATTCGTGGTGAAAATATTGAAGTAACTCCAGCATTAAAGGAATATGTAGAGAAAAAACTAAGTAAATTAGAGCGTTATTTTGATACATTCCCAGAGATTAAGGTTAATTTAAAAGTATACTCTGACAAGCAACGTATCGAGGTAACAATTCCATTTACAGATTTATTACTTCGTGCAGAAGAAACAAATAGCGATATGTACGCTGCGATTGATTTAGTAGTTGATAAAATTGAGCGACAAATTCGTAAACATAAAACAAAGGTAAACCGTAAATTACGTGAGAAAGGTTCTGTGAAAACTAACTTTATCCTTCCGGAAGCAGTAGCTGTTCTGGATGCGGTAGAAGAGGATGAATTAGAACTTGTACGTACAAAACGATTCGATTTAAAACCGATGGACGTTGAAGAAGCGATCTTGCAAATGGATATGCTAGGACATAGTTTCTTCGTCTTCACAAATGCTGATACAAATGAAACTAATGTTGTATATGGCCGTAAAGATGGGAAATATGGTTTAATCGAAACAAAATAATCATTCAAAAGCGCAGCCGAAATGGCTGCGCTTTTTTTATATGTTTTTGCCTTCCTATCTTGTAATATTGATATGAATTTAAATGGCTTATTCGTAATGAAATTTAGAAGTCATGTTTTGTAACGGTCAATTGTATTACTATTCCAAAAGGATCTCGCACAATGGCGTAACCCGGGCTGAAGGAGTTTTTTTCAAAAGGTGTTAAAATATAAACCTCATCATGTTGAATTAGATTGTGATAGAGTGCTTCAATGGTTTGGAAATCTTTAGATTGAATGCATAATGATGAGCTATTACTTAATTGCCAAGGACGTGTGGAATCCACTGCCTGTTCTGCAATCATAATTTTATTAGTGCCAATTTGTAAAACGAAATGGGTAATATAATGTTCTTGGCTTTCTTTATACGTGAAATTCGGATCTATTTCTTTCATTTCTTTATAATTCTTTTTAAATAAAACTTTTGCGTCTAAATACTGTTCGTAAAATGCAATTGCTTTAGCACCTTGCCCATTTAATGATAAAAAAGGGATTACTTCAAAGTTCATTGTATTGCCTCCTTCATATATGTTTACACTTATTACTATACAAATATAAGGTGCCACGCATTGGCACCTATAGGGAGAGTTTATGAAAAAAGTTGAGCGTTTAAATCAGATGCTACGTTTTATTAATCAAAAACAAATATTCACATTGAAAGATTTAATGGATGAATTTCAAATTTCAAAAAGGACAGCTTTACGTGATATTGCATCATTAGAGGAAATGAGTGTACCTCTTTTTGCAGAGTATGGTCGGTATGGAGGGTATCGTTTAATAAAAACGATGACATTACCACCGATTTCATTTGCAAATCATGAAGTTTTTGCACTTTATTTTGCAATGCAAGCACTAAGTAGTTTTGTAAGTATTCCTTTTCAAATCTCGTTTCGTTCGATTAATAAGAAATTTTTAGATAGTGTTTCGTCAAAACAGCGTGAGCAAATTGAAAACTTGCAAAAAAGAGTGTCCTTTTTTCATTTGGAACAAGCACATGAATGTGGTTATCTAGAAGAGATTTTGTTAGCTGCTGTTCAAAATAGGGCTTTAACTATAAACTATGTAACGCCGAAACAAACGACAATGCGCCGTATTCAGCCGATTTCGATTTATGCAATGAAAGGTTATTGGTATTGTCAGGCTTACGATTTAGATAAAGCGACTTATCGAGTGTTTCGCTGTGATCGTATTAGGTCGTTAGAAATGGTAGATGCTCAGGGTAGTCTGGATTTGGAAAATATAAATATACATAACGCACATAGTCTTTGGAAGGCAACTGAACAAGCTATTCAATTTAAATGCTCAATTACTGCGAGGGGGATAGAGATATTCAAGCAACAACAATATCCTTCGATGAAATTATGGGAAGAATGTGAAGATACATATTTAATAGGAACTTATGAGCCTGCTGAAATCAACTTTATCATTTCATATCTAGCTAGTTTTGGTAAAACTATAAAAATAATTGAGCCATCTTCTTTAAAAGAGAACTTGAAAGAATACTACTTAGATTTAATACAAAATTTGTAACGAAGAGATAGTAGTTTGTTGGAAGAAATAAAATAAAATAAAAACTTTTTCTGAATCTATGGCTCGACATTTGGACGATTGTTGTCATAGTTATAAGACAAGTGTTACAATTATCATTAGGTTTATACATTTTAGTTTTTTAATTAGGAGAAAAATTGGCATAACATAAATTTGATTTTTATAACGACTGATTGTAAAGAGAAAAAGAAAGCAATCGGAAGTTTTATTTTAATAAAAGAGGAGCGTATTTCCTATGATCGGTATTTTAAAAAAGGTATTTGATGTCAACCAACGCCAAATTAAACGTATGCAGAAGACAGTGGAGCAAATTGATGCATTAGAATCATCTATTAAGCCGCTAACTGATGAACAATTAAAAGGAAAGACGATTGAATTTAAAGAACGTCTAACAAAAGGTGAGACAGTAGATGATCTACTTCCTGAAGCTTTTGCGGTTGTTCGTGAAGCAGCGAATCGTGTTCTTGGAATGCGTCCATATGGCGTACAGCTAATGGGTGGTATCGCCTTACATGAAGGAAATATCTCTGAGATGAAAACAGGTGAAGGTAAAACGTTAACATCTACTTTACCTGTATATTTAAACGCATTAACAGGAAAAGGTGTTCACGTTGTTACAGTCAATGAATACTTAGCGCAACGTGATGCGAGCGAAATGGGACAACTTCATGAGTTCCTTGGCCTAACTGTAGGGATTAACTTAAATAGTATGTCACGTGAAGAGAAACAAGCTGCTTATGCTGCTGATATTACGTATAGCACAAATAACGAGCTTGGGTTCGATTACTTACGTGACAACATGGTGTTATATAGAGAGCAGTGCGTTCAGCGTCCACTTAATTTTGCTATCATCGATGAAGTCGATTCTATTTTAGTCGATGAAGCACGTACGCCGCTTATTATTTCGGGACAAGCTCAAAAATCAGCAGAGCTATACATGTTTGCAAATGCATTCGTTCGTACATTAGAAAATGAAAAAGAATATTCATTTGATGTGAAAACGAAAAATGTAATGTTAACAGAAGATGGTATTACGAAAGCTGAGAAAGCTTTCCATATCGATAACTTATTCGATTTAAAACATGTAGCACTTCTTCACCATATTAATCAGGCGCTTCGTGCACACGTTGTTATGCACCTTGATACAGATTATGTTGTACAAGAAGGCGAAATCGTAATCGTAGACCAATTCACTGGTCGTCTTATGAAAGGTCGTCGTTATAGCGAAGGTTTACATCAAGCTATTGAAGCAAAAGAAGGCGTAGAAATTCAAAATGAAAGTATGACGCTTGCAACAATTACGTTCCAAAACTACTTCCGTATGTACGAAAAATTATCTGGTATGACTGGTACAGCAAAAACGGAAGAAGAAGAATTCCGTAGTATTTACAATATGAATGTTATCGTAATTCCAACGAATAAAGATATTATTCGTGATGATCGTGCTGATTTAATCTTCAAATCAATGGAAGGTAAATTCAATGCAGTTGTTGAGGATATTGTAAATCGTCATAAGCAAGGGCAACCTATTCTTGTTGGTACAGTTGCAATTGAAACGTCAGAGCTTATTTCAAAAATGTTAACACGTAAAGGTGTACGTCATAATATCTTAAATGCAAAAAACCATGCGCGTGAAGCAGATATCATTGCAGAAGCTGGTATGAAAGGCGCTGTAACAATTGCGACGAATATGGCTGGTCGTGGTACGGATATTAAGTTAGGCGACGATATTAGAAACGTTGGCCTAGCAGTTATCGGTACAGAGCGTCACGAAAGTCGTCGTATTGATAATCAGTTACGTGGTCGTTCTGGTCGTCAAGGGGACCCTGGTGTAACACAGTTCTACTTATCAATGGAAGATGAACTAATGCGCCGCTTCGGTTCTGACAATATGAAAGCGATGATGGATCGCCTTGGTATGGATGATTCACAGCCAATCGAAAGTAAAATGGTTTCTCGTGCGGTAGAATCTGCGCAAAAACGTGTGGAAGGAAATAACTATGATGCACGTAAGCAGCTATTGCAATACGACGATGTACTTCGTCAACAACGTGAAGTAATTTATAAACAGCGTCAAGAAGTAATGGATTCAGAGAACTTACGCAGTATTATTGAAGGTATGATGAAATCTACGATAGAACGTGCTGTTGCACTTCATACGCAAGAAGAAATCGAAGAAGATTGGAGCATTAAAGGTCTTGTCGATTACTTAAATACAAACCTTCTTGAAGAAGGAGATGTAAAAGAAGAAGAGTTACGTCGCCTTGCTCCAGAAGAAATGAGCGAATCAATTATCGCGAAATTGTTAGAGCGTTATAACGAAAGAGAGAAGCTTCTACCTGAAGAGCAGACGCGTGAATTCGAAAAGGTTGTTGTATTCCGTGTTGTAGATACGAAATGGACAGATCATATCGATGCAATGGATCACCTTCGTGAAGGTATTCATTTACGTGCTTACGGACAAATCGATCCACTTCGTGAATACCAAATGGAAGGATTCGCAATGTTCGAGTCGATGATCGCTTCTATTGAAGAGGAAATCTCTCGTTACATTATGAAAGCTGAAATTGAGCAAAACTTAGAGCGTCAAGAAGTTGTTCAAGGTGAAGCTGTTCATCCATCAAGCGATGGCGAAGACGCGAAGAAAAAACCGGTTGTAAAAGGTGACCAAATGGGACGCAACGATTTATGTAAATGCGGTAGTGGCAAGAAATATAAAAACTGTTGTGGCATTGGGCAGTAATAGGGAACTGTAGTTCAGGCTGCTTTGCAAACTTTTACATCAAAAATGTATAATGAAAAGGTTTAAACTCTCTCCGTAATAAGTGGAGAGAGTTTCCCTTGTTTTCATATGAAAGTAACAGCAATTACATAGAGGTGAAGGAAATGGAATTAGTAGAAATTAGGCAAGAACTAGAAAAAATGGCTAAGAGATTAGCGGCTTTTAGGGGGTCTCTTTGACCTTCCTACTAAGGAAAAACAAATTGCAGAATTAGAAGAAACGATGATGGGCGCAGGATTTTGGGATGACCAACAAGGCGCACAAGCTGTAATTAATGAAGCGAATGCGCTGAAAGATATGGTTGGAAGGTTCCGTCAGTTAGATGAGACGTTCGAAAACTTAGAAATGACGCATGACTTACTTAAAGAAGAGTATGATGAAGATTTACATGAGGAACTAGAATCTGAAGTGAAAACTTTAATTCAAGAAATGAATGAGTACGAGCTGCAGTTACTATTAAGCGATCCTTATGATAAAAATAACGCTATTTTAGAATTACACCCAGGTGCAGGTGGAACAGAATCACAAGACTGGGGTTCTATGTTATTACGTATGTACACGCGCTGGGCTGAAAAACGTAGGTTTAAAGTAGAAACGGTTGACTACTTACCGGGCGATGAAGCTGGTATTAAGAGTGTTACATTATTAATTAAAGGTCATAACGCTTACGGTTACTTGAAAGCGGAGAAAGGTGTACATCGTCTTGTACGTATTTCACCGTTCGATTCTTCAGGTCGTCGTCATACATCGTTCGTATCTTGTGAAGTTGTACCTGAATTCAATGATGAAGTTGAAATTGAAGTGCGTACAGAAGATTTGAAAATAGATACGTATCGTGCAAGTGGTGCAGGTGGACAGCACGTTAATACGACAGATTCAGCAGTTCGTATAACTCATCTACCGACAAACACGGTTGTAACATGTCAGTCAGAGCGTTCTCAAATTAAAAACCGTGAGCATGCGATGAAAATGCTAAAAGCGAAATTATATCAAAAGAAATTAGAAGAACAACAAGCACAATTAGATGAGATTCGCGGAGAGCAAAAAGAAATTGGATGGGGCAGCCAAATCCGTTCTTACGTATTCCACCCGTATTCTCTTGTGAAAGACCACCGCACAAATACAGAAGTTGGTAACGTACAAGCAGTTATGGATGGAGAAATTAATCCGTTTATTGATGCGTATTTACGTTCTCGTATTTAATAAGAGAAAAAGCCAACAGAATTGTTGGCACATGCTGAGGTCCAAGAGGATATAAAGAGGCTTATCTTATTTATATTGATGAAATAAAGAGGAAGAGAAGTTGGAAACGACAACTTCTCTTTTTGATGAGATTATATGTAGAATACAATGCCGTATATTGTTTTGTAAAAGGTAGAGAATAGTAAAACAAAGTGGTAATAGAGTAGGACTTTATATAGAATTTCTCAGTTTTGATTGGAGAAAAAGGCTCTTTATAGAACTTTCTAAGGTGTTCACAGAATTGAAACAATTTATGAAAGCTTATTTTATTAGGCTTCTCACTATATTTGTGAAAAATATGAAATACACCTTAGTTTTTCTATATAAAGATAATGCTTATAATGAATATTGAATGTGTTATGAAAACTATTGCCTAGTTATGAATGAAAAGAATATCAACAATGGGGAGCGATAGAAGTGAAAAAGAAATTGTTGGCTATTACGCTGGGGACGTCAGTCGTTTTTGCTTTAGGAGCATGTGGAAATAAAGAAGAGAGTAAACCATCAAAACAATCTGCAAGCACAGATAGCGCAGAGCAAATTTACCAAAAAAGTTGTATAGGTTGTCACGCTAAAGATTTATCAGGAGCAACTGGACCAGATTTACGAAAAGTAGGACAGAAATATGACGCAGCAGAGATTGAAAAGATTATTGAAAAAGGCCGCGGTTCAATGTCACCAGGAATTATTCAAGGTGAAGATGCGAAAAAAGTAGCTGAATGGTTAGCGGAGCATAAATAAGAAACGTAATTAATAAACGAGCTGATTGTATAACTTGACCGAAAAGTGCTTCGAGTTAAGTAATTACATGAGCTCGTTTACCTTTTATTAGGATGTAACATAACTGTAACAAAATTGTATCCGAATTGGAAACCGATTGATGTTACAATGGGGTTTGTAGAATTTTGATGAAATATATTACATAGAGTAGCGTTGCTAATAAAAAGCATGTATGGAAGCTACCTTCAACAAGAATGGTCGAATGAAAATAAAGGTTTTTCTTTTATTTTCAAATGTACAGAAAAGTATTTCTAAAAAAATCATTAAGTATTGGGTGATAAATAATGATAAAAATGACGAATGTTTATAAGGAGTACCCAAATGGTATGAAAGCCATTGCTGGTCTCACAGTTAACATTAAACAAGGTGAATTCGTATACGTAGTTGGACCGAGTGGAGCCGGAAAATCTACATTTATTAAAATGATGTATCGTGAAGAGAAGCCATCTACAGGATCAATTAATGTAAATGGACTTGTAATTGAAACATTAGCAGAAAGAGATGTTCCATATTTCCGTCGTCAATTAGGCGTGATTTTCCAAGATTTTAAATTACTACCTAAATTAACGGTATATGAGAATGTTGCGTTTGCTTTAGAAGTAATTGAAGAAGAGAAGGAAGCGATTCGTGAGCGCGTTACAGAAGTGTTAGGTCTTGTTGGTCTTGAAGAGCGTGCCGATGCACTTCCAAATGAGCTTTCGGGCGGAGAGCAACAACGTGTGGCGATTGCAAGAGCGATTGTAAATAAGCCAAAGGTTGTAATTGCCGATGAGCCAACAGGTAACTTAGATATTGAAACAGCTCTTGATATTATGAAGATTTTTAAACGTATTAATGAGCGTGGTACAACGATTGTTATGGCGACACATAACGCAGATATCGTAAACACAATTCGTCATCGTGTAATTGCAATTGAAGGCGGAAGAATTGTTCGAGACGAGATTGAGGGAGGATACGGATATGAAGGCTAAAACCCTTAGTCGACATTTGCGAGAAGGTGTGAAAAATCTATCCCGTAACGGATGGATGACATTTGCTTCTGTAAGTGCAGTAACAGTTACATTATTACTTGTAGGTGTCTTTTTGACAGCGATTATGAATATGAACCATTTTGCGACGAAAGTAGAGCAAGATGTAGAAATTCGTGTGCATGTTGATCCAGCAGCAAAAGAAGCTGATCAAAAGAAATTAGAAGAAGATATGAGTAAAATTGCGAAAGTAGATTCTATTAAATATTCTTCTAAAGAAGAAGAGTTGAAACGTTTAATTAAAAGTTTAGGCGATAGTGGAAAAACGTTCGAGTTATTTGAGCAAGATAACCCACTGAAAAACGTATTTGTTGTAAAGGCGAAAGAACCAACAGATACGGCAACAATTGCGAAAAAGATTGAGAAAATGCAGTTTGTAAGTAATGTTCAATACGGTAAAGGTCAAGTTGAAAAATTATTTGATACTGTAAAAACTGGTCGTAACATCGGGATTGCGTTAATTGCGGGTCTTCTATTCACAGCGATGTTCTTAATCTCTAACACAATTAAAATTACAATTTATGCTCGTAGTACTGAGATTGAAATTATGAAACTTGTTGGTGCAACAAACTGGTTTATTCGTTGGCCGTTCTTGTTAGAGGGATTATTCCTAGGAGTATTAGGATCAATTATTCCAATTGGTCTAATTTTAGTTATGTATAATTCGTTGCAAGGTGTGTTTAATGAAAAACTTGGCGGAACAATTTTCGAGCTTCTACCATACAACCCATTCGTATTCCAATTAGCTGGTTTATTAATGTTAATCGGTGCATTAATCGGTATGTGGGGAAGTGTAATGTCAATTCGTCGCTTCTTAAAAGTATAAAAAGTTGCAAACATAATTCGTACAAGCTTATCATATAGTAGAAATAGGTAAAGGCATCACACATCGTGTGATGCCTTTTGCTACACCACCTGTGTGTTCTGGAAAGGGGAATTCCGCATTGAAACGTAGAGTTGCAATTATTGGAATGGTTGTTGCATTTTTAATTGGTGCTGGCGGGATGTTTGGTGGTATGTACTGGTTTGGGATAAACCCAGCGTATGTAACGCAAACAGTATCGAATGGTAATGCTGGCACAGCGCAAGGGAATTTGGTAAAGATTAATGAGGCGTATGCACTAATTGATTCACGTTATGTGGAAGACGTGAAAGACGACAAATTAGTCGAAGGTGCGATACAGGGAATGTTGTCTACGCTGAAGGACCCTTATTCCACGTATATGGATAAAGAAACGGCAAAACAGTTTAGTCAGTCACTGGATCCTGAACTTGAAGGGATTGGAGCTGAAGTGAACAAGACGGACGGTAAGCTTATTATCGTATCGCCAATTAAAGGTTCACCAGCAGAAAAGATAGGAATTAAACCGAATGACCAAATTTTATCTGTAGATGGAAATAGTGTGAAAGATTTATCACGTGAAGAAGCAGTATTAAAAATTCGTGGTAAAAAAGGAACGACTGTTGCAATTGAAATTAAGCGCGCAGGAGTGGCTGATCCGATAGAATTTAAAATTAAGCGTGAAAAGATTCCGATTTTCACTGTATTTAGTTCCGTAAAGCAAGATAGCGGAAAAGATATCGGTTATATGCAAATTACTTCTTTCGCTGAAAATACTGCGAAAGAATTTAAGGATCAGTTAAAAGAGCTAGAGAAGAAAAACATAAAAGGCTTAGTTATTGACGTGCGTGGTAATCCTGGCGGTTATTTAAATAGTGTAGAAGATATACTAGGAGACATCATGACAGATAAAAAGCCAATGCTGCAAGTAGAACAGCGAAATGGTGAGAAGAAGAAATTCTCTACGGAACTGAAAGAGAGAAAGTCATATCCAATTTCAGTATTAATTGATAATGGAAGTGCTTCTGCTTCAGAGATTTTAGCTGGTGCGCTAAAAGAAGGAGAAGGATACGATTTAATTGGTGAAAAAACGTTTGGTAAAGGTACTGTTCAACAGGCTGTTCCATTTAAAGATGGCAGCAATATTAAATTAACAATGTTTAAATGGTTAACACCAGATGGCAATTGGATTCATAAAAAAGGAATCGCGCCAACTGTAGAAGTGAAGCAACCAGATTATTATCATGCGACACCAATTCAAATTGAAAAGACACTTTCATACAATTCAAATGATGTACAAGTAAAACACGCGCAAGAAATGCTTAAGAGCTTAGGATATGTACCAGGACGTGAAGATGGATACTTTAGCAAAGAGACAGAATCAGCACTAAAAGCATTCCAAAATGCGAATGAGATGGAAGCAACAGGACAACTTAATAAAAAGACAGCTGAAGCGATTCAAACTAAAATCATTGAAAAAATCCGTTCTGGAGAAAATGATTTACAATTACAGACGGCATTGAAATTAATAGCGAAATAAGAAAGAATACAGGCACTTTGATGCCTGTATTTTTTTATGTGTTAAATATGATAAGATAAAAAGAAAGAATGATATAAATGGTGGTGAATGAATTCGTGGAGGCATGGCTTTTTGAAATACTACGAGCGGTTGGACGTTTTTTCTTACACCCTGCTGTCTATGTATTTTTAATTAGTAGTATCTTCGTTGGATACTTACGTATATTACGAGAACGAAAAGATTTTTCTTTTAAAGTATATGATATTTGGTTTGAACTACGAACAACTCTATTTGCAGGTATTGGGTACGGATTAATCGTATCTATTATTACGATTGGGCTTGGGCTTGTTGTTTCAAAAGCGAGTTTATGGGCAATTTTACTTTGGACGTTATTATTCGGATTAACTGCTATGTATCGATATTTATCTGTAGCTTATACTTTCGGAATCGCGATTGCACTCGTGTTGTTATCGTCTAAGATGCCAGTTTCCTTCTTACAGCTTGGAGAAGGTGAAGAGGGTACGATTGTATCCCTTGCTATTTTACTAGGCGTTATGCTCGTTGTAGAGGGTTTATTAATCTCTAAAAATGCAGTTCGTTATTCTACGCCGAAAATTAACAAAGGTAAGCGTGGGCTACGAATTGGACTACATGAATCCAATCGTTTATGGCTTGTACCAGTATTTATTCTTATACCAGGAGACGCGGTGACAGGATTTATTTCTTGGTGGCCTGTCGTTTCAATAGGTTCGACTACATACTCTTTATTCCTCGTTCCATTTTTAATTGGATTTATGAGAAAGGTTAGAAGTTATGAGCCGACGGAAGCTTTATTATTTACAGGAAGACGCGTCTATGGTTTAGCGGGGCTCGTACTCGTTTTAGGTATCGCAAGTTACTGGTGGCACGTACTCGCAATTATCGCGATGGGAGTCGCAATGCTTGGACGCTTTACAATCTCGATGCAAGAGAAAATTGCAGACGAGAAAAGACCAGCATACTTTGCCGCACGTAATGATGGACTTGTTGTGTTAGATACAATTCCGAATACAATTGGGGCAGAGATGAATTTAAAGCCTGGAGAAGTTATTACGAAAGTAAATGGAATCATTCCAAGAAGTACCGAAGAGTTTTATGACGCGCTTCAAACGAAGACGACAGGAGCGTTTTGTAAATTAGAAGTAGTAGATACAAATGGTGAGCTTCGTCTTGCTCAAACGGCATTATACGCCGGGGGACATCATGAATTAGGTGTTGTATTTGTTCAGCAAGAGCACGAGTGGGATTCGGAAGCTATATAAAGTAAAATGGAAACCTTCATCAAATATAGATGAAGGTTTTTTTAGTTTCATAGACGGATAACTTGAATAATTATTTGATAATGGTTATCATTTAGAGAGTCTTTTAATTTGGAAAAGGGAGGAAAGATATGCTACGTAAATTTTTTTCTTACTATAAACCGTACAAAGGTTTATTCGTACTCGATTTTTCCTGTGCAGTTATCGCAGGTTTACTCGAACTTGGTTTCCCGCTTATCGTAAATCAATTTATTGATAAGTTATTACCAGGACAAAACTGGACGCTTATTTTATGGGCTTGTTTCGGCTTGTTCGTAGTTTATGTGTTAAATGCAGGTTTGCAATATGTCGTTACATATTGGGGACATATGCTTGGGGTTAACATTGAAACAGATATGAGGCAGAAATTATTTGATCACATTCAAAAGCTATCATTCAGATTTTTTGATAATAATAAAACAGGTCATTTAATTTCACGTCTTACAAACGATTTAATGGAAATTGGGGAAATTGCTCACCATGGACCAGAAGATTTATTCATTGCCATTATGACTTTAGTTGGAGCATTTTCATTTATGATGATGATTAACTGGAAGTTAGCACTTCTAACATTCTTCGTAATCCCGTTCTTATTATGGTTGGCACTTTACTTCAATAAAAAAATGACAGGTACGTTTAGACGTTTATTCTCAGACGTTGCTGATTTCAATGCATGTATCGAGAACAATGTAGGTGGTATCCGCGTTGTACAAGCATTCGGAAATGAAAAGTTTGAGAAAGAGCAATTTGCTGTAAATAATGCTCGTTTCCGTACAACAAAATTAATGGCGTATAAAATTATGGCGTTAAATTCATCGATTAGTTATATGCTGATGCGTCTTGTAACACTCTTTGTATTAATATGTGGTACATGGTTTGTTCTGCAAGGTGAATTAACGTACGGTGGATTTATTGGATTCGTTTTATTAACGAATATTTTCTTCCGCCCAATTGAAAAAATTAATGCGGTTATTGAAAGTTATCCGAAAGGAATCGCTGGTTTTAAAAGATATGTAGAACTTCTGGAAACAGAGCCGGATATTGTAGATTCTAAAGGTGCAATAGAAGTTAAACATGTACACGGCGATATTCAATACAATAACATCACGTTCGGATATGAAAATAAAGAGCCGATTTTAAACGATATTAGTTTGAAAATACATGCAGGTGAAACAGTTGCTTTCGTTGGACCATCAGGGGCAGGGAAAACAACACTATGTAGTTTATTACCTCGTTTTTATGAACAATCATCTGGATCAATTCAAATTGATGGCATTGACACCAAAGAGATGACGTTATCGTCACTTCGTAAGCAAATCGGAATTGTACAGCAAGATGTTTTCTTATTCTCAGGAACAATTCGTGAAAATATCGCTTACGGAAACTTAAAAGCTTCAGAATCTGAAATTTGGCAGGCGGTAAAACGTGCTCAGCTAGAGGACTTAATTTACTCGCAACCAGACGGTTTAGATACAGTTATCGGTGAGCGTGGTGTGAAACTTTCAGGAGGACAAAAGCAGCGCTTAGCAATTGCCCGTATGTTCTTGAAGAACCCGCCAATTTTAATTTTAGATGAAGCAACTTCTGCGCTAGATACAGAGACAGAACTTGCTATCCAAAAATCACTTGCAGAACTATCTGTTGGCCGTACAACATTAGTTATCGCTCACAGGCTTGCAACTATTAAAAATGCAGATCGCATCGTCGTTGTAAATAAAGACGGTATTGCAGAACAAGGTTCACATGAGGAACTAATCAAACGAGGCGAGGGTTACAGCCGATTGTATGAGGCGCAGTTTAGTTCGTAAATATAATTTCTGCTGAATTAGTGCACCATAAGTAAGTGGAAATCTTATATGGGAGGCTATAAAGCATGATTGTAACAACAACTTCTACAATTCAAGGGAAAGAAATTATTGAGTATATCGATATCGTTAATGGCGAAGCAATCATGGGTGCGAATATCGTGCGTGACCTTTTCGCTTCTGTCCGTGACGTTGTCGGTGGTCGCGCAGGCGCCTACGAAAGTAAACTAAAAGAAGCGCGCGACATTGCAATGGAAGAGATGAAAACTCTCGCAAGACAAAAAAATGCGAACGCCATTGTTGGTATCGACGTGGACTACGAAGTAGTTCGCGAAGGAATGCTAATGGTTGCGGTGAGTGGGACTGCTGTCCGTATATAAAGTGAAAAGCCGTGCTGGTGCACGGCTTTTTGTTGTTATTGTGTCTAACATGATAGGTAGGGTGATATTCTATGTCGAAGCCTCGATATTTCTTGGGAAATGTGGAAGGTCCCGTCGATATATGGGGAAGACATTAGAGTGCTTCTTTACACTGCCGAATTCGAACTAATAATTTTTCGTATTCTTGTTCGAGAAATGTGATGTCATCATGCTGATTTGGGATAGAAATCCTGCTGATGATTTCTGTTAATTTTGTTTGTAATCGTAATAATTCTTGTTCAGTAACGTTTACAGAAGCTTGGGTGGTTCTTTTTGTGTATTGCTTGTAATTGCCGTGGAATATTCTTGGTTCGCTCTCATCTACTTGTAGAATATGGTTTGCAACAGAACGAATAAAGGCACGGTCATGGCTAATGAAAAGTATTGTGCCAGGGTATTCTTGTAACCTGCTTTCTAATTCTTCATGCGTTGCCAAGTCTAAATAGTTTGTCGGTTCGTCGAGCAGAAGCATATTATAGTTTCCTAAAAATACTTTTGCGAGTGCGACCTTCATTCGTTCGCCGCCACTTAAGACATGTACAGGTTTATGAACATCTTCACGGCGGAATAAAAGCCGTGCAAGTATTGTTCGAACGAATGCTTCTGTATAGTTGGTTTCTTCTAGAACGTTCTCTAAAATGGTTTTATCTGTTTTTAAAATAGATAATGTTTGTTCAAAGTATCCAATTTTACAACTTTTCGAAAGCTGAATGCCACGCTCGTTCGCGAGAAGCATGTTGAACAAAGTTGTTTTTCCGCTTCCGTTTTCCCCTAAAATAGCAAGTTTTGCCCCAGGGACAATTGTTCCATTCATATTTTTAAATAGTGTGCGATCCCCTATTTTCTTCGTTGTTTTATTAAACTGAACAACTGCTTTACTATGAATTGGTGTGTGGTATTGTACGTCAAACTGAGCTTGAGAAAAGTCCTTCGGTTTTTCTTTCTGTTCCAACTTTTCAAGGCGTGTTTCTAGTGCTTTCGCTACTTTGCTAATATTTTCTTGCCCATGAGCCCCGCTGCACTTATAAAGTTTAGATTCAGATGAACTGAACCGTGTTGGGATTTTTGTCATGCTAGAAGCACGTTGCTTTCTTTGTGAAATTGACTGTTCTAACCGATTTTTTTCTTGTATATATTGATCATATTCTGCTTGCTTTTGTATTCGCTCACGTTCTTTTTGCTTTCGATAGTTTGAATAATTACCTTTATATTCTTGAATAGTACCGTCTTCAACTTCGATGATTTTTGTACATATGGCATCTAAAAGATCACGATCATGCGATATTAAAACAAGTGCACCTTTATAAGATAACAGTGCCTTTTCTAATTGCTCTGTACCGAACATATCTAAGTGACTTGTTGGCTCATCAGCAAATAGAATGCCTGCATCTTGTTCGAGGGCATGGGCGATCTTTAGGCGCATTCATTCACCGCCGCTCATTGAATTTGCGACGTTTGAAATATTCCATTTGCCCTTAGCGAGGGAAGAAGCGGTTTCCGGTATCCCCTCGCTAAGCTGTGGGATAATGGCGATAGAACTATGATGAGTTACTGTGCCTTTGTCAGCTTCTATTTCTTTACTTAATATTTGTAATAACGTAGATTTTCCAGCTCCGTTGACTCCGACAATCCCTATACGATCGTTTGCTTGAATTTCTAGTGATGGTAACGTAAATATGGTGCGATCACCAAAGCTCTTTTCGATATTATGTGCGATTAAAATAGTCATAAAAAAACCTCCCTAGTTTCACTAGAGAGGATAAATGTCGCCCTTCAATGTAAAAATCGTACATAAATAAACGATTTTTTACATGATCGTATCGAAAGAAAGTATCGACAAATGGACAGACTAATCCTCTGCTAGTTTTCATCATTTTTGTTCACTATTTGTGATGGATGAAATAAATAAGAGAATTAGAACTTCATTGGTCAAAGTACCTTCCTTTCATAATATTATTTTTATTGTATGCGCATACAAATGGATTTGTCAAACTTATTTCTGTGTGCTATTTTTGAATTTATTATTATACAATTGTGCTTTTACCAGCGCCTCAGCATCGTTCTTGATTTCATCCAGTCCATTCGCATCCCCAATAATATATCCTTCAAATGATGAACCAACAAAATCAAAGATATATTGAAACTGGGCGATAAGCGGCAATGCTTTCAGTTTTGGACTGTCTCCGCCAACGATGACAACGTACATTTTTTTGCCTTTCATTTTTTCTTTGAAATGAAGAGATTTATTACGCAAGCTTTGTGACCAGCGATCAACGAAGTTCTTCATGTGGCCGCTCATTCCGTACCAGTATAGCGGTGTAGCGAAGATAATCGTGTCGTGCTCTAGCATGCGTTTGGTTAACTGCTCGTAGTCATCATTTACAGGTTGAAATCCTTCTACATCATGGCGCTGATCTATGATTGGGTGGACGATATGATCACGCAAGTAAATTTGTTCTGTTTCAATCCCATCAATCACCATATGTGTTAAAGCTTCCGTATTTCCGTTTTGTCTTGAACTGCCATGTATAACAAACATGTAATCATCCCTTTTCTTTTGCTTGTTTTAGGAGTGAAACGTGTTTTTGTAAATTCGTTTGAATGTTGGAAAGTAATGTGATTTGCTTCGTTACCTCATCAAGTTTGTCTTCGTAAAGTGCAAGGATACTACTACACGGATTTTCGTAGAGATGTGGCTCGATTTCAAGGCAACGTAGCATTCGTTCTGTTTCTTCTAAATTTAAGCCGATTTGCAAGTACATTTGAATCAGCTCTACTTTTTCGATTGCACTTTCATCAAAATCACGGTAGCCATTTGCTAGGCGTTTCGAAGGGAGTAATCCCTTTTCTTCATAATGTCTTAGTGCCCTTTCACTAACCCCAGTTTCTTTTGATAACTCTCCAATTCGCAATGCGTTTCACTCCTTTACATGTATTGTAAACCTTCACACTAATGTGAAGGTCAACTTTGTTTTTTCGCAAAAGAATTCACATGATTTAAAAACACTTGGATGGCTTTAGATGGAATGAAATATTTGCCGCGCACGATGGAGAATGGACGGATTAGCTCTTCGTTCGGAACAGGGATGTGGAATATTTCTTGTGCCAACAGTTCTTTTCGAACAGTCCAATCTGAAAGGATAGCGATGCCAAGACCGGCTGCAACGGCTTCCTTCACGCTTTGAATACTGCTAAATGTAAAGAAGCGTTTCATTTTTAAATGATGTTGGTGTATAAATCGATCGCTATAGGCACGTGTGCCAGAGCCGCTCTCCCTTAATACCCAGACTTGGTCTTGCAATGCATTTTCGTTAATCCCCTTGATATGGAGCAATGGGTGGTTTGGCGGGACGACGAGTTTCATTTCATCTTGCATAAAAGTTTCAACATCTACGTCAGCGTATACGACTTGGCCTTCCACTAAGCCGATATCAATTTGATTAGAGCGGAGGCTTTGCAAAACTTCTTCCGTATTGGAGATAAATGTATGAACTTCGACGTGTGCATTTTCATTGGCAAAGCGCGCAAGTATTTTTGGAAGTAAGTATTCGCCAATTGTAAAGCTAGCGCCGATGCGAAGTGTCCCTGTTACGACGTTATGCAGCGCATTAATTTCCTGTTTTGCATCTTCATAAAGTGAGAGCATCTGCTTTGCGTGTATGTATAATATGTTTCCAGCTTCCGTAACTTGGACGTGCTTTGGGGAGCGCTGAATAAGTGTAGTCCCAAGTTCATTTTCCAGGTTGCGAATGTGCATACTAACGCCAGGTTGTGAAAGGTTTAATAGTTCCGCAGCACGCGAAAAATGTTTTTGTTCAACGACAGTAACAAAGATCTTTAAAATGTCGACGTTCATTTGTTAGGCCCCTTTATTTTTGCTTTTATTTTATCATAAATATTTCTGATGATAGGTATTCAATATTGATATTAAACTTATTATTAAAACTCTCTTATAATGTAACTAGAAAGAACATGCATGTTCCAATACGATTATTGGGGTGGTACAAAGTGGAACAAACACTTGTTATACAAAAGAAGAAGGGCTTTGGATTTTCGCAAGGTATTGGGATTACGTTATTAATCGCAATCGCCGCGAAATATTTAGCAGAGCTTCCATTTTTAAATATTATGGGACAATTAGTAATCGCTATTCTAATCGGGATGGTTTGGCGCGCGGCAATCGGGATTCCTCAAGAAGCGATAGCGGGAACGAACTTTGCGAGTAAGAAGTTGCTACGCTTTGGGATCATCTTACTCGGAATGAGGTTAAATCTTGTAGATATTGCGAAGGCGGGGCCGAAAGTATTGGTCATCGCAGCGGTTGTTATTACATTTACAATTTTCGTTGTATATGGACTAACGAAAGTATTTAAAGTAGAACAGAAACTTGGAATTTTAACAGCATGTGGGACGGCAATTTGCGGAGCTGCAGCGGTCGTGGCAATTGCACCGCAAGTGAAAGCGAAAGATGAAGAAACAGCAGTCGGGGCAGCAATTATTGCAATTTTAGGTACAATATTTACACTTATTTATACGCTATTATACCCAGTGCTTGGCTTCTCACCCTACGGTTACGGGGTGTTCTCAGGGGCGACGCTGCACGAAATCGCTCACGTTATCGCGGCTGCAGCGCCAGGAGGTAGCACGGCTGTAGACATCGCGGTTATTGTGAAGTTAACGCGCGTAGCGATGCTTGTGCCAGTAGCGATTTTAATTGGATTATGGTTTGGTAAGAGCGAGGAAAGCAAGGAAAAAAGATCGTGGCGCGACCTTCCGATTCCTTGGTTCATCTTCGGATTTTTAGCAATGAGTGCGGTGCATTCGCTTGGGATTATCCCAGAAGTTGTTGCCGGATATATTGTAGTAATTGCGTACATGCTTATTGCAATGGCAATGGCAGGGCTAGGTTTAAATGTAGAGTTTAAAACGTTCCGCAAATTAGGAAGTAGGGCATTTGTGGCAGGGTTGATTGGCTCGGTTTGCTTATCTGTTCTTGGGTACGTTCTTGTATATGCATTAGGATTTATGTAGCAAAAAAAGAGGCATCTTATAGATGTCTCTTTTTTTTACCTTTTTTTGTAAAGATATCTTTACTTTCGAAGGTGGAGCCTATGGGTGTGAAAAATAAAATTAAAGAATTGCGAAAACAACATCATATAACGCAAATTGAAATGGCAAAGGCGATGCAAGTGACGCGGCAGACAATAGTGGCGATTGAGAACCACCACTATAACCCAAGTCTAGAGTTATCCCTAAAAATCGCCAAATATTTTGGAATGAAGGTAGAGGAAATATTTACGCTGGAGTAAGGGGAGAGAAAATGAACGATACTAAAAAGTTGTATATCGCTACGGTCTTAGGATTATGTGGAGGGGGACGTTTTAGTTCGGATTATGGACCCATCCATACCGATGTTATCGCTTATAGTTAGTAACATTTTAGCAATTGTATTTCTGATATTGTATACGAATTACAAAAAGCGGAAGTACAAAAAAGAAGAACTTCCAGATATAGATGAGCGGGTAAATGAAAATATAAAAAAGTATGTAAATGTCTCATTTATATTCGCATTTCTTTTGCTTATTGTTTATATTGTTGCAAGCAAAGCGATAGGGCGAATTACTATACCGATTCCAGAAATATTCATTGTATGTAGTTTCTTATTTGCTGGTAGTCTCATCATAGGAGTAATGGCGGGAAAACGAGCATAACGATAGGAGGAATGAAAATGCAAGATGAGTTTGAGAGATTTCAGTCGGATAAAGCGTTTAAATATTTAGGGTTGTTTTTAACAATGAGTTTAGCGGTATGGAGTTTGTATAATTTAATTGTTTATGGAAATGCGGGCATGCCGTTTGTTTTATTTGTATTAGGACAGTTTGTTTATTTCTTTGTGAACTATTGGCCGAAATGGAAATATAGAAATCAAAAAGAGGCTGATCATGTATGAGTAAGCAAGATATTATACGGTTCATAGGAAGTTTGTTTTTAGCGGGTCTTGTTTTAAATGTGAGTTTAATGATTTTAAGTATTTCGTGGGGAACGATCTTCATATCGAATGTAGCACTAGTCATTTTATATGGCATTTCGGAATATAGAGAACAGAAGCGTTTGAAAGAAGAGAGAGTACCGTCAATTGATGAGCGAGTTGTGAACAATATGAAGTCATATTTTACGATTTGTATTACAAGCTGCGTTTTTTTGTTCATTATGTATCTTTGTGTAAATAAGTATTTAGATAGGCAAGTAGTACATGTAAATGAGTTATTATATATTGCTATTTTTGGTTTATTAATAAGTATGGCATCGACGAGTGTGTTAGCAACAAGGAATAGATAGAAAAAGGGGAACTGGGATGGGATTACCGGTATTATGTGTCGCTACGGCTATTTTTGCTTTGTTTTGGGGAATACAAAACTTCTCTCGTAATCCAGTGCCAAGTGTATGTATTATGATTGGTGCTGTAGGTTTATCATACTATTTATTAATTTTAGCGCATTATCATAAAACAGCAACAAGTGTTGTTGTAGGGGCAATTATTTTATTTTGTGGTCGTGCTATACAAAAGGGGTTATTTCCATAAAAGCTGTTTATACAAAAGGTATAAACAGCTTTTTGTATTTTTTTTACAAACCACTTGAAAGTTACGTTACGTCATCTTTTATAATGAAGGAGAAGAGGTGATGGAGTTGATTTCAATTCAAGAACTAACGAGGGAAACAGGGGTTACAGTAAGGACGTTACGTTATTATGATCAAATTGATTTATTAAAGCCGAGTGGGAAAACTGATGGAGGACATCGGTTATATAGCGAGAGAGATGTTGTTCGTTTGCAGCAAATTTTATTTTTAAAAGAAATGGGTTTTTCATTAAAAGAGATTACGAATATGTTAATAACGGATGAGCTCAATTTAAAAGTATCGCTTGAAAAGCAACTTAGGTTTGTACAGGAAGAACAGAAAAAATTTAATCGAATGGAACGTATTTTACAGGCAGTTGTTTATTCAGTAGATGTGGAGGGAGAACTGGATTGGAAAGTTATGTTTGAACTCATTCAGCTTTCGAAACAGTCTCCGCGAATACGTGAGATGTTTCAAAATGAAGTTTTTTCTAAGGGAGAACAAAAGTTGCTTCATAATTTGCCGAACATGAGTGAAGAAGATCCGAATGTTTTAGAATGGGTAAATTTATTGAAGCAACTACGTAACTTTATGAAAGACGGTAAGGAAGCATCATGTGATGAAGTACAAGGCGCAACAAAGAAATTAATGCAGAAGTGTTTAGAGATGGCAAATGGTGATGAAGCATTTTTAGATAAACTGTGGGAAGTAAGAAAGTCAAAAGAAGATTCACAGAAAATGAGTATGTATCCAATTGAGGAAGAGCTTCTAGTATATATGGATGAGGCTTTTCGTATATATGATGAAAGGGAGAGGGATAAATGAGTATACTCGCAGAATATCAATGGTACTTTTTAATTGGTGCAGAGATTGTATTTTGGCTATCAGCTATTGGATTCTTTTTACTAAGGTATGGATTTCGCTTGAAAAAGGCGAGCTTTATTATGGGGATTGTGCTACTCATAAATGAAGTGTTTATTTTAACTTTAGGGGTATTGGACTATTATCAAACAGGGAAGTTCTCTAATTTTCAAATCATTACGGTAATCATTTTATTATATGCAGTTTTTTATGGGAAAAAGGATTTGAAAAAATTAGACATATATGCACAAAAATTAGTTGCGAAGTGGCGGAATGAACCGGCGCCTATTATCGAAGAACCACTTGAAGTAACAGGGATGGCGCATGCGAAGCAGGAAATAAAAAATTGGATTTTACATCTTATTTTGTTTATTGCGGTTCATATATTCTTTTTCTTCATGTATGGGCTTATTCCAATAGAACAGTGGGGGAATTGGTTAGAGTCAGGAATTGTTTTAAATAAAACAGCAAGCCGTGTAAGCCAAGTATGGGCTATTATTCTTTTAGTGGATACTGCGATTTCATTTTCATATGTTATTTTTCCGAAGAAGGAGAAAGGAAACAAGAAGCTACTTTCATAGAGGAAAGTAGCTTTTTTCTAGTATACCAATAGTTTGTATAGGAGAGGATAACAATAGGGAAAAGAACAGGTTTTATATGCTTATTTCTCTTTAGTTTAGTAGCATGTTCACAACCTAACAGTGCAATTGATAAGAAGAATGATGTCGTTGCAAAGGGGGGGAGAAATTTCTAATCTAGATAAATTCGAGAAGTTCATTTGGAATGTGGAACAAGGGAAAGTTGATAAAATAAGAATTGTACAGTATACACATGAAGGTGATCCTGTTTTTCAAACGTTAGAGCATAGTGAGAAAGATATACTTTATGTGTTAGATAATAGACAAGATCAATTTGCTGGTGACCATAAAGGGTTACATAAAGATAGTTGTAAAAGGATTGTTAAAGAGCAACGTGAATCAGAAACGGTATATAGGTTAATAGATTGTACGAATGAAAATGGGCGCAATGGATATGACTTATTATATGTACTTGAAAAATAGAGTTAGTAGAGGAAGGAAGTATTTATTCCTTCTTTTTTTTATGTATATCTTGTCGAAAATTTTACCGAATATCTGTTCGTTTTTTTAGGTTTTTTATGGGCATTCGTGGTAAAATAATAATACAGATTTTTATGAGGAGGTCGGTTTTTAGTTGGAACATCCATTTGAAATTATCTCAGAGTATTCCCCGCAAGGTGATCAGCCGGGAGCGATAGAGAAGCTTGTAGAGGGAATAAATAGTGGAAAGAAAAAGCAAGTGTTGCTTGGAGCGACAGGAACGGGTAAGACATTTACGATTTCAAATGTCATTAAAGAAGTGCAGAAGCCAACACTTGTAATGGCTCATAATAAAACGTTAGCAGGACAGTTATATAGTGAGCTGAAAGATTTCTTTCCTAACAATTCTGTGGAGTATTTTGTTAGTTATTACGATTATTATCAGCCGGAAGCGTACGTACCACATACGGATACGTTTATTGAAAAAGATGCGCAAATTAACGATGAAATTGATAAATTACGCCACTCGGCAACGTCTTCTTTATTTGAAAGAGATGATGTTATTATCGTTGCGAGTGTTTCGTGCATATACGGTTTAGGTTCTCCGGAAGAATACCGCGAGTTAGTTGTTTCGCTTCGAGTTGGTATGGAAAAGGACCGCAATCAATTGCTTCGTGAACTTGTTGATGTACAGTATGGACGTAATGATATTGATTTTAAGCGTGGTACATTCCGTGTGCGCGGAGATGTAGTTGAAATCTTCCCCGCATCACTTGATGAGCATTGTATTCGAATTGAATTTTTTGGGGATGAAATAGATCGTATTCGAGAAGTAAATGCATTAACGGGTGAAGTATTAGCAGAACGTGATCATGTAGCAATCTTCCCGGCATCTCACTTCGTTACACGTGAAGAAAAGCTGAAGGTCGCTATTGAAAATATTGAAAAAGAATTAGAAGAGCGTTTAAAAGAATTAAATGATAACGGTAAGTTGTTAGAGGCGCAGCGCATAGAACAGCGAACGCGTTATGATTTAGAAATGATGCGCGAGATGGGCTTTTGTTCAGGGATTGAAAACTATTCCCGTCATTTAACACTTCGTCCAGCAGGCTCAACGCCGTATACTCTTTTAGATTATTTTCCAGAGGATTTCTTAATCGTTATGGATGAGTCGCACGTATCGGTTCCGCAAGTAAGAGCGATGTATAACGGGGACCAAGCACGTAAGCAAGTGCTTGTTGATCATGGATTCCGTCTGCCATCAGCTTTAGATAATAGACCGCTCACGTTTGATGAGTTTGAAGAGAAAACGAATCAAGTTATTTACGTTTCGGCAACGCCAGGACCGTACGAGTTAGAGCAGTCACCGAAAGCAATAGAACAAATTATTCGTCCAACAGGGCTTTTAGATCCACCAATTGATATACGACCAATTGAAGGACAAATAGATGATTTATTAGGAGAAATCCATGACCGGATTGCAAAAAATGAACGTGTATTAATTACGACTTTAACGAAGAAAATGTCAGAGGATTTAACGGACTATTTAAAAGATGTAGGAATTAAAGTGAATTATCTTCACTCTGAAATTAAAACATTAGAGCGTATTGAAATTATCCGTGATCTTCGCCTTGGTAAGTTTGATGTACTTGTCGGTATTAACTTATTACGAGAAGGATTAGATATTCCAGAAGTATCACTTGTAGCTATTTTAGATGCTGATAAGGAAGGGTTCCTACGTTCAGAGCGTTCATTAATTCAAACAATTGGTCGTGCGGCGCGTAATGCAAACGGCCGCGTTATTATGTACGCAGATCGCATAACGAGATCAATGGGAATTGCAATTGAAGAAACACAGCGTCGTCGTAGTATACAAGAAGCTTACAATGAAAAGCATGGTATTACGCCGAAAACGATTCAAAAAGGAGTACGTGACGTTATTCGTGCGACAACAGCAGCTGAGGATACGGAAATATATGAAGCAACACCAGCTAAGAAGATGACGAAAAAAGAACGTGAAAATACAATTGCGAAGATGGAAGCAGAGATGAAAGAAGCAGCAAAGGCATTAGATTTCGAGCGTGCAGCTGAATTAAGAGATTTACTATTAGAATTAAAAGCGGAAGGGTGAAAAGAGTGAGTAAAGATTTTATTGTTGTAAAAGGTGCTAGAGCGCATAATTTAAAAAATATTGACGTAACCATTCCGAGAAATCAGCTTGTTGTTGTGACGGGATTGTCTGGTTCGGGGAAATCATCGTTAGCATTCGATACGATTTATGCAGAAGGGCAGCGTAGATACGTGGAATCTTTATCTGCGTATGCGCGCCAGTTTTTAGGGCAAATGGATAAGCCGGATGTTGATATGATTGAAGGTTTATCTCCAGCGATTTCAATTGACCAAAAAACGACGAGCCGTAATCCTCGTTCAACGGTTGGAACGGTAACGGAGATTTATGATTATTTACGTTTATTATTTGCACGAATTGGTACGCCGATTTGTCCGAATCATGGAATTGAAATTACATCACAAACAGTGGAACAGATGGTAGACCGTGTTCTTGAATATCCTGAACGTACGAAGTTGCAAGTGCTAGCGCCTATCGTGTCAGGGCGTAAAGGTGCGCATGCGAAAGTATTAGAAGATATTAAGAAGCAAGGTTATGTTCGTGTGCGCGTTGATGGAGAGATGCTGGATGTATCGGAAGAGATTACTTTAGAAAAAAATAAGAAGCATTCAATTGAAGTTGTTATTGACCGTATTGTTGTGAAAGAAGGAATTGCAAGCCGACTTGCAGATTCACTAGAAAGTGCTTTAAAGCTTGGCGGGGGCCGAGTTTTAATCGATGTAATGGGAGAGGAAGAACTTCTATTTAGTGAACATCATGCTTGTCCACATTGTGGTTTTTCAATCGGAGAATTAGAGCCGCGTATGTTCTCGTTTAATAGTCCGTTCGGCGCGTGTCCTTCTTGTGATGGACTTGGATCGAAGTTAGAGGTAGATTTAGAACTTGTTATTCCGAACTGGGATGTATCATTAAATGAACATGCGATTGCTCCTTGGGAACCGACAAGTTCACAATATTACCCGCAATTATTAAAATCCGTGTGTAATCATTACGGCATCGATATGGATATGCCGGTGAAAGATATACCGAAGGATTTATTTGATAAAGTGCTGTACGGAAGCGGGGAAGAGAAGCTTTATTTCCGCTATGTGAATGAATTTGGTCAAGTAAAGGAAAATGAGATTTTATTTGAAGGTGTTATTCCGAATATTGAGCGTCGTTATCGTGAGACGAGTTCTGATTATATTCGTGAGCAAATGGAGAAATATATGGCAGAGCAAGCTTGTCCGAAGTGTAAAGGTGGACGCTTAAAGCCTGAGAGTTTAGCTGTTTTCGTTGGTGATAAAACGATTGCCGATGTAACGAAATATTCTGTTCAAGAAGTACAGGAGTTCTTCTCAACTGTTGAGTTAACGGAGAAACAACAAAAAATTGCTCATTTAATTTTAAGAGAAATTCAGGAACGTGTCGGGTTCTTAGTGAACGTCGGTTTAGATTATTTAACGTTAAGTCGTGCCGCAGGAACTTTATCAGGTGGTGAGGCGCAGCGTATTCGTTTAGCGACACAAATTGGTTCTCGCCTTACTGGCGTACTTTACATTCTTGATGAGCCTTCTATCGGTTTGCATCAGCGTGATAATGATCGTCTTATTCGTACATTGCAGGAAATGCGTGATTTAGGAAATACGTTAATTGTTGTTGAGCATGATGAAGATACAATGATGGCTGCTGATTATTTACTTGATATCGGACCTGGTGCAGGTATTCATGGTGGTCAAGTTGTATCAGCAGGTACACCAGCTGAAGTTATGCAAGACGAGAATTCATTAACTGGGAAATATTTAAGCGGTAAAGAGTTTATTCCGGTACCACTTGAAAGACGTAAAGGTGACGGACGTAAAGTGGAGATTGTCGGTGCGAAAGAAAATAACTTAAAGAATGCGAAAATGTCATTCCCCCTAGGAACATTTGTAGCAGTAACAGGCGTATCTGGCTCTGGAAAAAGTACGATAATTAATGAAGTACTATACAAATCATTAGCTCAAAAGCTATATAAAGCGAAAGCAAAGCCAGGGGCTCATAAAGAAATTAAAGGTCTTGAGCAGTTAGATAAAGTTATTGATATTGATCAATCACCAATCGGGCGTACACCACGTTCAAATCCGGCGACATACACTGGTGTATTTGATGATATTCGTGATGTATTTGCGCACACGAATGAAGCGAAAGTACGTGGGTATCAAAAAGGACGTTTCAGCTTTAACGTAAAAGGCGGCCGTTGTGAAGCGTGCCGCGGTGATGGAATTATTAAAATCGAAATGCATTTCTTACCAGACGTGTATGTCCCATGTGAAGTTTGTCACGGTAAACGTTACAACCGTGAAACGTTAGAAGTGAAATATAAAGATAAGAATATTTCTGAAGTGTTAGGGATGACAATTGAAGATGGGGTAGAGTTCTTTGCTAATATCCCGAAAATTAAGCGTAAACTTCAAACGCTTGTAGATGTAGGGCTTGGTTATATGAAATTAGGACAACCAGCTACGACGTTATCAGGTGGTGAGGCGCAGCGTGTGAAATTAGCTTCTGAATTACATCGTCGTTCTACAGGGCGTACGTTATACATTTTAGATGAGCCAACGACTGGCTTACATGCACATGATATTGCACGCCTTCTAGAAGTGTTGCAACGTCTTGTTGAGAGTGGTGAGACGGTACTTGTAATTGAGCATAATTTAGATGTTATTAAAACAGCTGATTATATTATTGACCTTGGACCAGAAGGCGGAGACAAAGGCGGACAAATTGTTGCTTCGGGAACGCCAGAGCAAGTGGTGAAAGAAGAGCGCTCTTATACAGGTAAGTATTTAAAAGAGATTTTAGATCGTGATAAAGCAAGAATGAAAGAGAAAATAAAAGAAGTAGAGTTATCACAATAAGTTGTTAATAAAAACCGAGTGGGAATTGCACTCGGTTTTTATTTCACTAAGGGAAACTGGTAAGAATGTTAGTAGGTATACAAGTATAAAGAATAGAATAAATTGGTATAAGTGTTTGCATGTTACTTGCGTTTATTATCTATTAGCGTATGATGAAATATATATGTTAAAAGGATGTGTAAGGAAATGAGATGGATTGTATCACTTCTTGTAAATAGCGTTGTGTTAATCGCTGTATCCGGACTTTTAAAAGGGGTTGCACCAGACGCATTTTACATAGCAAATATACAAACTGCAATTATTGCGAGTATTATATTGGCGATTTTAAACGTATTTGTAAAGCCGCTTTTAATTTTAATTACGCTACCGATTACTCTTGTAACTTTCGGTTTCTTCTTAATTGTTATTAATGCGATTACGTTAAAGATGACGGATTCGTTATTAGGGGACGCCTTTAATATATCTGGATTTGGTGTAGCGATTGTTGCGGCAATTTGTATTTCTATTTTTAATATGATAATTGAAAAAGTAATTGTTGAACCATTACATGAAAAAAAGAGGAAATGACAAAAAGAAAAACATTTCATGACTCATATGAAATGTTTTTTTCTATTTATTAGAAACCGAGTTTCTTGTTTCCAGAAAAAATGGTACAATATCCGATAGAATGGAATTTTACATCAAATGAGACTGAACCCGCAGCGGAGTGGAGGTTTATACATATGCCGAAAGTAAGGACAAAAGATTTAATTGAACAATTTCAATTGGAGTTAGTAAGTGGTGAAGAAGGGATTCATCGTCCGATTGATACGAGTGATTTATCGCGACCTGGAATTGAAATGGCAGGATTTTTTACATATTATCCAGCAGATCGCGTGCAGCTTCTTGGGAAAACGGAGCTTACGTTCTTTGATACGTTAACGACAGAGCAAAAGCAAGAGAGAATGAAAGCGCTTTGTACTGAGGAGACGCCTTGTATTATTGTAACTCGTAATCAAGATGTACCGGATGAGTTATTACAAGCATCACGTGAATCAGGCGTGCCTTTATTACGTTCTGCTCAAACGACGACGAGATTATCAAGTCGTTTAACAAACTATTTAGAAGGTAAGTTAGCGCCAACAACAGCTGTTCATGGTGTGCTAGTAGATATTTATGGTGTTGGTGTTTTAATTACAGGTCAAAGTGGTGTCGGGAAAAGTGAGACAGCGCTTGAACTTGTAAAGCGTGGTCACCGCCTTGTTGCGGATGATAGCGTAGAAATTCGTCAAGAAGATGAAGATACATTAGTAGGGAGCTCACCTGATTTAATTGAGCACTTATTAGAAATTCGTGGTCTAGGTATCATTAACGTAATGACGTTATTCGGTGCAGGGGCAGTACGAAATTATAAACGTATTACACTTGTTATTAATCTTGAAATTTGGGATCAAAAGAAAAATTATGATCGCTTAGGTCTTGATGAAGAGAAGATGAAGATTATTGATACAGAACTTACGAAGATTACACTTCCAGTTCGTCCTGGTCGAAACTTGGCTGTTATTATTGAAGTAGCAGCGATGAACTTCAGATTAAAACGTATGGGAGTCAATGCGGCACAACAGTTCTCTGAACGATTAATGAGTGCGATTGAGTTAGGAAATCAAGAGTAGACTCTGGAGAGGGAGGTCATATACATGCTGTTAGGTTCTGTACCACAGCTTGACCGTATAGCAGTCCAACTTGGGCCGTTCCCTGTTTATTGGTATGGGGTTATTATCGGTACAGGTGTGCTATTAGGTCTTTGGCTAGCAACTCGCGAGGGAGAAAGGCTTGGTATTCACAAAGATACATTTATCGACCTTGTATTAATCGCAGTACCAATTGCCATTCTTTTTGCGAGAATGTATTATGTCATTTTTGAATGGGAATATTATTCGCAAAATCCGAGTCAAATTATTAATATTCGTCAAGGTGGTTTGGCGATTCATGGTGGTTTAATCGGGGCTGTTATTACAGGAATCCTTTTTGCGAAACGACGCGGGCTTTCATTCTGGAAGTTAGCGGATATTGCTGCGCCGAGTATTTTACTAGGACAAGCAATTGGCCGATGGGGAAACTTTATGAACCAAGAGGCGCATGGTGATGAAGTAACGAGACAGTTTTTAGAAGGTCTTCATTTACCAGATTTCATTATTAATCAAATGTACATTGATGGTGTGTATTATCACCCAACGTTTTTATATGAATCATTATGGAACTTTGCAGGTGTTATTTTACTACTCGCGTTACGAAAAGTGAATTTACGCCGTGGTGAATTATTCTTCACATATTTAATTTGGTATTCAGTGGGACGCTTCTTCGTAGAAGGTTTGCGTACAGATAGTTTAATGTTAGGACCACTTCGTATTGCACAAGTAATGTCTATTGGAATTGTTGTTATTTCTATCATTTTCATTATTGTGAGACGAAAAATGGGGCAAGCTGATAAAAGATATTTAGAAAATTAGAGAAAAGTAGCATCTTATAGAAGATGCTGCTTCTTTCATATTCAGGTAATGAAAGGATTAAGGACGATGAAAATAAATACAGTGTTATTTGATTTAGATGGAACGTTAATTAATACAAATGAACTTATTATCTCTTCTTTTTTACATACGTTAAATCACTATTATTCTAATCAGTATAAGCGTGAAGATGTATTGCCATTTATCGGTCCATCTTTGCATGATACTTTTAGTAAAATTGATGCAAGTAAGGTTGAAGAGATGATTACATGTTATCGTCAATTTAATCATGAGCATCATGATGAATTAGTGGAAGAGTATGAAACTGTATATGAAACGGTTCAAGAATTGAAGAAGCAAGGTTATAAGATCGGCATCGTTACAACGAAGGCGAGACAGACGGTTGAAATGGGATTAAAGCTTTCGAAACTTGATCAGTTTTTTGATGTTGTCGTGACGATTGATGATGTGGAACATGTGAAACCACATCCAGAACCACTTCAAAAAGCATTGAAATTATTAGATGCAAAGCCAGAAGAAACATTGATGGTTGGTGATAATCATCATGATATCGTCGGTGGACAAAATGCAGGTACGAAAACAGTAGCGGTTTCATGGACATTGAAAGGTAGAGCGTATTTAGAAGCGTATAAACCAGATTATGTGCTAGATAAAATGAGTGATTTACTACCGATTTTGTCCCGCATTAACGGGTAGTAAGATTCCTGCCGGTTAAAGTGTCACTTTTATATAAGTAGAGGAGAGAGTTCAGTGCGACGGACAACGCGCTATCCTGTTTCAGGAGAAAATTCATTGTGGAATGTGTATAAAACAGTTTCTTTTTGGAAGGTAATGAAAAATTTTATTATCATCCAAATCGCACGTTACACGCCATTTTTATCCGTAAAGAATTGGTTATATCGCACGTTTTTACGGATGGAAGTAGGAAAGAAAACGTCGTTTGCACTTATGGTAATGCCAGATATTATGTTTCCAGAAAAGATTACTGTGGGAGAAAATTCAATTATCGGCTATAATACAACGCTTTTAGCGCATGAATATTTAATTCGTGAGTATCGACTTGGAGAAATCGTCATAGGGAATGAAGTTATGATTGGAGCGAATACGACAATTTTACCAGGTGTGACAATTGGAGATGGAGCTATCGTTTCTGCAGGCACACTTGTCCATAAAGATGTACCAGGCGGCGCTTTCGTAGGCGGAAATCCGATGCGTATTATTTATACGAAAGAGGAAATGGCCACTAGAGAAGGTTGATGTTAAAAATGTAACATTTCCCTTCTCTTTTTATGAATAAAAAGGAAATAATTGATTATAATATACTGTTTTGTTTTTTACGGAATCGTTTATACTTATAGATAGAAGAATGTGTGAACGAAGAAAACAAAAAACTGGAGGATATATGGGGAAAAATCAAAGAATATATAAGGAGAACGGACAAGTTATCTCTTTTAATCAGTTAGCGGACTTCTTTTATAAAAAAGGGATGAGGGCTTATAAAGGGCAAAAATTGCAAGATGCAATTAAATATTTTCGAAGAGCAGCACAAAGCGAGAAGGAGCCGTTTATTTTATGCCAACTAGCAATAGCATTATCTGAATCTGGTGAATATCAAGAGTCGAATCAGATATTTCTAAAGCTTGTTAGATCCAATCCTGAACTTGAGCAATGCTATTATTTTATTTCAAATAATTATGCATATATGGGCTTGTTTCAACAGGCGAAGAAGTATGCAGAGCGATATTTAGAAGTTGCGGAAGAGAAGGAATTTGTAGAAGATACATTAGAATTGCTTGAGATTATGGAAGAAGATGCAATGGGTGCGGAAGAGATTGAGGATGAAGATGAGCTAATTGTTATGCAAGAAGAAGCGAACCGCTACATTCGTAACGGACAATTAGAAGAGGCGATTGCTACACTAGAAGTTGTTACGAAAGAATATCCAGAATTTTGGTCAGGACATAATAATTTAGCGATTGCACATTTTCAATCAGGTAATGTAGATCAAGCGCTTAAGTTAACAGAAATGATTTTAGAGAAAAATCCTGGTAATATGCATGCGCTTTGTAATACTCTTATTTTTCTATATTCAATTGGAGAGCATAAGCAAGTAGAGTCATTAGCGGGGCAGTTAGTATCGGTATATCCAATTTCATTTGAGCATCGTTTGAAACTTGGAACAACGCTTGCAACAATTGGTCATTTTGAACCTGCATATAAATGGTTCAAAGTATTAAAGCGTCAAGGGTACGAAGGAGACGTCAGTTTTTATTACTGGTTTGCATACTCTGCGTATATGGTGAAGGAACAGCAAGTAGCTGAAAAAATGTGGCAACATGTTGTAGAATTGCATCCTGATAAAAAAGGAAAAGAACCGTGGAATGCACTGAATTTAGCAGATGAAGGACAAAATCTTTTATTTGAAGAGTTACGAAAATCATTTCAGCAAAGTACGACGCTAGAAGAGAAAATGCTAGCTTTATATTTAATGAATGAATTGTCAACACCAGAGAAGGTTGGATTCTTCTTTGATGTAACGCAAGCGAAAAATGGTGTTCCAATCGTATCGCAACTTGCAAAATATTTCTTTTTACTTAATAGTCATAAAAGCATCCCAGCTGATTTACAGCAATTTGAACAGTGCGTACGAATCGCGGATGCATTATACAATTATACGAAAAAAGATGATGAATTAATCGAAGAGTGTTTAAATTTTTGGTTTTGCACGTTCATACGTTTATATACATCTGGAGCGACTTTTACAAATGTGTACGGTTGGTCAGCGGCAATTGAATATATTGTGCGCGGCGAACAAAGAAATAAGATGACACAGGCAGAGCTTGGTGATGTATATAATGTATCTGTAGCGACTGTACGAAAGTATGTGCAGGCTGTTAAGCGCACGCACACGTAGGGTAGGCAAATCATTGGGAAAAAAATGATGCTAACAGTATAATGAGGGTAACTTAATGTGTATGAATGAATGGGAGTGAATAGTGTGTCAGAAGAAAAAATTTATGATGTCATTATTATTGGTGCAGGACCAGCTGGTATGACAGCTGCGGTATATACATCTCGTGCGAATTTAAGCACACTGATGCTTGAGCGTGGTATTCCAGGTGGACAAATGGCAAATACAGAAGATGTAGAGAACTATCCAGGTTATGAGTCTATTTTAGGACCAGACTTATCAAATAAAATGTTTGAGCATGCGAAGAAATTTGGTGCTGAATATGCATACGGTGATGTAAAAGCAATCATCGATGGTAAAGAGTACAAAACAATTATTGCTGGTAAAAAAGAATATAAAGCACGTGCAATTATCGTTGCAAGCGGTGCAGAGTATAAAAAAATTGGCGTGCCAGGTGAAACAGAACTTGGTGGCCGCGGTGTATCGTATTGTGCAGTATGTGATGGTGCATTCTTTAAAGGGAAAGAACTTGTTGTTATTGGCGGCGGAGATTCTGCTGTTGAAGAGGGTGTGTTCTTAACACGCTTCGCATCAAAAGTAACGATCGTTCACCGTCGTGACACTCTTCGTGCACAGAAAATTTTACAAGATCGTGCTTTCCAAAATGAGAAAGTAGATTTCATTTGGAATCACACTATAAAAGAAATTAACGACGCAAATGGTAAAGTAGGAAGCGTAACACTTGTAGATGTAAACAGCGGAGAAGAACAAGAAGTTAAAACTGACGGCGTTTTCATATACATCGGTATGTTACCACTATCAAAACCGTTTGTTGAGCTAGGTATTACAAATGAAAATGGTTATGTTGAAACGAACGAGCGTATGGAAACGAAAGTTCCTGGTATTTTCGCAGCTGGTGATGTTCGTGAAAAAATGCTTCGTCAAATTGTAACTGCAACAGGTGATGGTAGTATTGCAGCGCAGAGTGCACAGCATTATATAGAAGAGTTAGTAGAAGAATTAAAAACTGTAACAGAAAAATAAGGGGTAATATACCTTTTGAGAAGAAAGCTACCGATAGGAGCTTTCTTTTTTTTGTGAAAATGTCAAAGTTTTGTCAAAAACAATTAGGATTATAAGATTTCTTATTGATATACTGGACTTTACGGAAAAAATCACTATAAGAAATGAGGAATTTATTCAGTATGGAATGGCGTAATATATATCGTGGATTTTGTATGGGCGTTAGTGATTTAATTCCTGGTGTGAGCGGCGGAACAATCGCTGTTGTGTTAGGGATTTATGAACAATTGCTCGCAGCAATTAGCGGATTCTTTAGTCGTGAATGGAAAAAACATTTAGCGTTTTTAATCCCACTTGCAGCTGGTGTAGCGGCGGCTTTTCTAACGTTAAGTCACGTTATTAAATATTTATTAGCAAATCATTATGAACCGACTCAATTTTTCTTCCTCGGTTTAATTATTAGTATATTACCGATGTTAATGAGAGAAGCTGATGCAAAGGCAACGTTTAAAGGTAGTCATATTGCCTTATTAATAATTGCAGCAATTCTTGTTGCAATAACAGCATTCTTTAAACCAGATAAGGCAGCGGATCCAATTACGACGTTAACAATTTTAAATGCAATTGGTTTATTTTTCGCAGGATGGATGGCTAGTATGGCTATGCTTCTTCCTGGAATTAGTGGATCGTTTATTTTATTAATTATTGGTGTGTATCCAACAGCAATTAACGCTTTAACTACACTCAATTTACCGTTAATCGTGGTTATCGGTGCCGGCGTGATGGCCGGATTTGTTGTAAGTAGTAAAGGAATTAGTTATTTGTTAGATCGTTATAAAAGTATGACATTTGCGGCAATTATTGGGCTCGTTATCGGGTCGATTGTCATTGTGTTCCCTGGTATTCCGACTGGTGGCATTTCAATTGTAAGTTCAATTATTACTTTTATTTTAGGATTTGCGGTTGTTACTTATTTCGGTAAGAAATAAGTGTTTTAATCCCCTTAACGATAAAAATCGTTAAGGGGATTTTTATGTGCTATTCATAGGAAGTAAGGTATTTTGATTGCTTGTTATAGAAAGAATTTTTACAATTGCTTGGCGAAAGGGGACTGGCACCTTCGTTGTAGCAAACTGTTTTTGATAGTATAATGAAATGAGTATGCAGTGAGAAATTTTGCTGCAAGTAGCTGAGGTGAAGAAACATGCAAAGAGTGACAAACTGTGTGTTAATTAGAGATAGTGAAGTACTCTTACTCCAAAAACCTCGCCGAAATTGGTGGGTTGCACCGGGCGGGAAAATGGAGCGTGGTGAGACAGTAAGAGATTCCGTTGTTCGCGAGTATCGTGAAGAAACAGGTATTTATTTAAAGAATCCAGCATTAAAAGGGGTCTTCACTTTTGTCATCCAAGAAGGTGATAAAGTTGTTTCTGAATGGATGATGTTCTCCTTTTTAGCAACAGATTTTGCAGGAGAAAACAAATTAGAGAGCGAAGAAGGCATCATTGGTTGGCATACATTTGATAAAATTGATGATTTAGCAATGGCACCAGGAGATTATCACATTATTGATTATTTAATTAAAGGGAATGGTATAATCTACGGTACATTTGTATATACCCCAGATTTTGAGTTGCTTTCATATCGATTAGATCCGAGTTAAACCTGCAAGGAGAGGATACGATGACAGAGAATAATGATATAAAAATGGTAATTATTACAGGGATGTCTGGAGCTGGAAAGACGGTAGCGTTACAAAGTTTCGAAGATTTAGGATATTTTTGTGTAGATAATTTACCACCGATGTTATTGCCGAAGTTTATTGAACTTATGGCAGATTC
The DNA here is from genome assembly GCF_016651125.1 of Bacillus sp. TH17. Lineage (NCBI taxonomy): Bacteria > Bacillati > Bacillota > Bacilli > Caryophanales > Bacillaceae > Bacillus > Bacillus sp. TH17. The sequence continues at coordinate 4,509,283 of NZ_JAEKEN010000001.1, read as the reverse complement.
AAAAGGTAAAATGAATAAAGTGGCACTCGGTATTGATTTACGTGGCCGAGAGTTTTTTGAATATTTATGGGGAGCGCTTGATGATTTATCAGAACGTACATGGATTATTCCTCATATTTTATTTTTAGATGCGAAAGATAGCACACTTGTAACTCGTTATAAAGAAACGAGACGTTCGCATCCACTTGCGCCAACTGGCTTGCCGTTAAAGGGAATTGAAGCTGAGCGTGGTTTATTAACTGATATGAAGGCAAGAGCGAATATTGTGCTTGATACATCTGATTTGAAACCGAAAGAATTACGAGAAAAAATTGTTCACTTATTCTCAACAGAAACTGAGCAAGCATTTCGTGTAAATGTTATGTCATTTGGATTTAAGTACGGAATTCCAATTGATGCTGATTTAGTATTTGATGTTCGTTTTTTACCAAATCCATATTATATTCCACATATGAAGCCATTAACAGGACTGGATGAAGAAGTTTCGTCGTATGTGTTGAAATTTAATGAAACACATAAGTTTTTAGAGAAATTGACGGATCTTATCACTTTCATGCTGCCTCATTATAAAAGAGAAGGTAAGAGTCAACTTGTAATTGCGATTGGATGTACAGGTGGGCAACATCGTTCTGTTACGCTTACAGAGTACCTTGGGAAACATTTGAAACCAGAGTATAGCGTTCATGTATCTCATCGTGATGTGGAGAAGAGAAAGGGCCATTAAGGGATGAAAAAAGAGAGAAAACCTAAAATTGTTATCATGGGAGGTGGAACTGGACTTTCTGTTTTATTAAGGGGATTAAAACAATATCCTGTTGATATTACAGCAGTTGTAACAGTAGCCGACGATGGAGGCAGTTCAGGTAGACTACGTGATGAGCTAGAAATTCCACCTCCAGGTGATATTCGTAACGTACTTGTTGCGTTATCGGATGTAGAACCATTAGTGGAGGCTTTATTTCAGCACCGTTTTACAACTGGAGACGGACTGAAAGGGCATGCGTTAGGAAATTTACTATTGGCAGGTATGACTTCGATTACAGGAGACTTTTACCACGCGATTACGGAAACGAGTAAAGTATTAAATGTCAGAGGACGTGTATTACCAGCAGCGAATCAAAGTGCGGTACTTCATGCAGAATTAGAAGATGGAGAAATTGTAACAGGTGAATCAAAGATTCCTCATTTCGGGAAGAAGATTAATCGTGTCTTTTTAACTCCAGAAGATGTAGAACCGTTATGTGAAACGTTGACGGAAATTAAAAGAGCTGATTTGCTTGTTTTCGGTCCAGGAAGTCTGTACACAAGTATATTACCGAATTTAGTTGTTAACAAAATTGGAGACGCTGTTCTTGCTGCAAAAGCGAAGAAGGTATATGTATGTAATGTTATGACGCAAGCGGGCGAAACGAAGGGTTATACTGCGTTTGATCATGTGCAGGCGTTACATGATCATTTAGGTAAACCATTTATCGACACTGCGATTGTAAATAATCGTGATATTCCTCGTGAATTACGTAAGTTATATGAGGAAGAGATGTCGGAACCAGTGGCACTGGATACAAATCGTTTTGCTGAACATAATATCGAAATCATCCAAGATCGATTAGCGAAATATGATGATCGTGTTGTAAGACATGATACATTAAAGTTAGCTTCTATTTTATATTCATTGTTATAAATGTGCGTTGCCTCATTTGAGGTAACGCTCCTCATTCATATAGGACAAGATTTTTGTTCCAAAGTAATAGTATAAGGAGGTGTTGACTGTGTCATTTGCATCAGAAACAAAGAAAGAGTTGACCAACCTTGAAATGAAGGAATGCTGCGAGAAATCAGAATTATCGGCGTTGCTTCGAATGAACGGATCGCTTTCTTTTTCAAACCGTCGCCTATCTATCGATATTCAAACGGAAAATGCAGCAATTGCAAGAAGGATTTATACGCTTTTGAAAAAAGGATATGATGTGACGGTAGAATTACTTGTTCGTAAAAAAATGCGATTGAAGAAAAATAATGTATATATCGTGCGGCTTGTTGAGAAGTCTCGCGAAATATTAGCAGATCTTCACATTGTTCGAGATGACTTTTCGTTTATTCGAAATATATCGCAGGAATTAATCGAGAAGAAATGTTGTAAACGATCGTATTTACGCGGTGCATTTTTAGCAGGTGGTTCAGTAAATAACCCAGAAACATCATCTTATCATTTAGAGATCTTTTCGTTATATAAGGAACATAATGATTCTATATGTGAACTGATGAACGGATTTGATTTAAATAGTAAGACGTTGGAAAGAAGAAAAGGGTACATTACGTATTTGAAAGAAGCTGAAAAAATTACAGAGTTTTTAAATATTATAGGTGCTCATAATGCACTTTTAAGATTTGAAGATATTCGAATTGTTCGCGATATGCGTAATTCAGTAAATCGTTTAGTTAACTGCGAAACAGCTAATTTAAATAAAACAATTGGTGCAGCGCTAAGGCAAATTGAGAACATCCGCTATATTGATGAGACGGTGGGGCTTGATATTTTGCCAGATAAATTAAGAGAAATTGCACAGTTACGAAGAGATTATCAAGATGTAACATTGAAAGAATTAGGTGAGATGGTATCCGGAGGGAAAATTAGTAAATCGGGTATTAATCATCGTTTGCGTAAAATCGATGAAATTGCAGAGAAATTACGCGCGGGGGAAACAGTAGCAAAAAAATAAAAGGTTAAAGGGGAAATGGAGCTGTGGTTCAAAAACTGGTTAAAGTGGCATTAAAAAACGGCTTACAAGCACGTCCGGCTGCGTTGTTTGTACAAGAGGCAAATCGCTTTCATGCGGATATCTTCATCGAGAAAGATGGAAAGACAGTGAATGCAAAGAGCATAATGGGGATTATGAGCTTAGCAATCGGAACTGGTAGCATGATTACAATCACAACAGAAGGTTCAGATGCAGAAGAGGCTTTGGAAGCATTAACTGCATATGTACAATAAAGGGTTATCGCGAATGTGCGATAGCTTTTTTTATTTTTCTGTTTGTGGGGTGCGTGGTTGGTGTGGTAACGAATGATCGGTGGGTATATAGCTGGTTCGCGCTTGTCGGAAATTGTCGGTAAGTCGATAAGTTGTGGTCGATATAATTGAAAAATCACCGATATATTGGATTAGATACTAGGTAGGGTATGTGATACCCTTGTACATAATAAAAAAAGCGCCCTGTAGTAGGGCGCTTCCGCTTTTAAGTATTAACGATTTGTAAAGATCTTATCGATTAAGCCGTATTCTAGAGCTCTTTCTGCTGTCATGAAGTTGTCGCGATCTGTGTCGCGTTGTAGAACTTCAAGTGGTTGACCTGTGCGGTCAGCAAGAATTTGGTTTAATTTTTCACGTAAGAATAGGATACGTTTTGCAGCGATTTCGATTTCAGTCGCTTGACCTTGTGCACCGCCAAGTGGTTGGTGAATCATTACTTCACTGTTAGGAAGAGCGAAACGTTTTCCTTTTTCACCTGCTGCAAGTAAGAATGCACCCATAGATGCAGCCATACCGATACAGATTGTTGATACTTGTGGTTTAATAAACTGCATTGTATCGTAAATTGCCATACCAGCTGTGATAGAACCACCAGGGCTGTTGATGTAAATGTGAATATCTTTTTCTGGATCTTGAGATTCCAAGAATAAAAGCTGGGAAACGATTGAGTTTGCTACATTGTCATCAATTGCGCTACCAAGCATAATGATGCGATCCTTTAATAGTCGAGAGTAAATATCGTAAGCGCGTTCTCCACGATTTGTTTGTTCAATTACTGTAGGAATTAAATTCATCTGTTATTTCCTCCTTTAAAAGCTTTCTTAGTCTTATAATACAATTATGGTCAATGAAGGTCAAACGAAACCACTTTAAATCAAAAAATATGTAGTTGTATCATGATTTATTCGCTATGTTTTTAAAATTCCCTGCTTATGTATCTTCAACATCATAACCGAATTACATAAATTTAAACGTGATTAATGGTGTGGAAAAGGCAAAAGAACGCCTTTTGTATAGAAGCGTTCTTTCATTTTTTATTCTTTTAACAGATAGGTTACTTTATTTAAGATTTTCTCGATTTGTTTTGCGTTTTTACTATACATATCACTCGCTGATTTTGATTTCGTTTCTAAAGAGAATAATTCAAGATCAGCATTGCATTTCTTTAAGGATGCTAATAATAAAGGCTTGTTTTGAGGAGAAGGCATTTGGAGTTTATCATTATAGATGTCGATAGTAAGTTGTCCGTATGAATCAACTTGACCAAGAAAGACATTTTCAATGACAACACCGAGTTTTTCTAGCTCAGAATGTAACCAAGCGCGATTATGTCCGCTAGCAGAAAGAGGTTCATCTAGTACATTTCCATCCATAATAACAGTTTGCGGTTCTTTTTCGTTTGGCACTTTTAGGCTGATATCTTTTGCTGTAAGTGGTTGGCGATCTTTCTTTAATAATACATTTAATTCACCGCTCGGTTCTAGTACAGCAAATTCAACATCAGCTACGCTGAACGCATTTTTTCCTCTGAGAAGCTCAAGTAATTCATCACTTGTATACTTTTCTTTCTTTAAATTATCTTCAAGTATTTTGCCGTCTTTTATTAATACGGTAGATTTTCCTTCAAAAAAATCTCGAGCTGTTTTGTTCTTTAAAGAGAGGATTCCAGTGAAAAAAGGTACCACAGCGAAAATGAGTATCGCAAAGACGCCGTGGAAAAATTTTGAATCAAGCCCTGTAGATACTTGGGCAGCGATGTCACCGATTGTCATTCCGGCTATGTATTCAAAAAAGGAGAGCTGAGAGATTTGTCTTTTTCCTAACCATTTCGTAATAGCGAATAAAATAATTAATATGAATACAGAGCGAAGAATGACAAGTGTCCATTCCGGCAGGTGAGACATAGTCATTTCCTCCAGTCTACTTAAAACCCTTTATATTGAGGTTCTTCACGTTCTAATACTGAAACCCTATTCTGTAAATCAGCGATGATGCTGTCCATTTCTAACATACATTCATGAAATACACGTTTTGATTCCGCGTCCTGTGAATTTAGTGAAAGGGAGCTTAAACTTGCTTGAGCGCCCCTTACACTGGCAAGGCAGGTTTTAACGCTAGCGATAACTGTCATACGAACACCTTATCCTTTCGGTTTGAATAGCAATGCTCCAATGAAGCCGAAAATAATGGCAGCTGATACACCAGCACTCGTTACTTTAAACATGCCGGTAATAACGCCGACGATGCCATGTTTGGCTGCTTCCTCCATCGCGCCATGAACGAGGGCATTACCGAAACTTGTAATAGGTACAGTTGCCCCAGCGCCTGCAAAGTCGATTAATGGTTCATACAGATTGAATCCATCTAATATAGCTCCAGCAACAACGAGTGTTGCCATCGTATGAGCGGGGGTTAGTTTGCCGACATCAAACATAAGCTGTCCGATTACGCATATGAGTCCACCAATGACGAAAGCCCAGAAAAAAATCATTGCGTTGCACCTCCAAATTCAATCGAAACAGCGTGAGCGATACACGGAATCGTTTCTTCTTGTTGGAATGTAAGTGGAGATAGTAAAGCACCTGTCGCAACGACAAGTATTTTTTTGAATTCTCCTCTTTTCATTCGGTTTAATAAATGTCCGTATACGACTGTTGCTGAACAGCCTGGACCACTTCCACCAGCTATGACAGGTTGACCTTCTCTATAAATGATGATTCCGCAATCTTGAAATTGCTCGCTCTTTACCTTTGTTCCATGTTTATGTAGTAGGTCGTAAGCGATTTCGCGACCGACATGTCCAAGGTCACCTGTTACGATTAAGTCGTAATAAGAGGCGTCAATTTGTCGTTCGCGTAAATGAGCTTCAATCGTATCGACAGCAGCTGGGGCCATCGCACCACCCATATTAAAAGGATCTGTTAGTCCCATATCAATAACTCGTCCAATGGTGGCCGATGTTACTTGTGGACCATATCCAGTGTCGCTTAAAATAGCCGCGCCTGCACCGGTCACTGTCCACTGAGCCGTAGGAGGTTTTTGACCACCATATTCAGTTGGATAGCGGAATTGTTTTTCTACCGCAGCGTTATGACTTGATGCCCCAGTTAATAAATACTTTGCACCTTTTGCATTTACGATACTTGCACCGAGTGCTAAGCCTTCCATAGAGGTAGAACAGGCGCCGAATAAACCGAGATAAGGTGTTCCGAGTGTGCGGCATGCAAAGCTCGTTGGAGTTATTTGGTTAATTAAATCCCCTGCGAGTACGAATTGAATATCGTCTTTACGGAGCTTTGCTTTTTCGGTAGCGCGGCTACAAGCTTCTTCAAATAAAATTTTATGCGCCTTTTCGTAAGAATCTTGTCCGAGCCATAAATCTTCATGCAGGGTATCGAAGTCTTCAGGAATTTTTCCATTTGCCTCAAATGGGCCACCGACTACACCTGTTGAGATGATAACTGGTTTGTTTTCGAATACCCATGTTCGGTGTCCTTGTAACATTTACAGCCCTCCCCATTGAAAGAGAATCGTTTTAATAAGAGCGATGACAAAAGCTGAAAATACGCCAAATAAGATGACCGATCCTGCTAGTTTAAACATGTTACCACCAACGCCGAGAACGAACCCTTCTGTACGGTGTTCAATACATGCGGCAATAACAGAGTTACCAAATCCAGTAACGGGAACTGCGGTACCAGCACCAGCAAATTGTCCGAGGCGATCGTAGACGCCAAATCCCGTCAGTAGCATGGAGATAAAAATAAGAGTTGCAACGGTAGGGTTCCCGGCAGATCTTTCAGTGAAATCAAAGTACGTAATATAAAAGGTGGAAATCAGTTGGCCTATTAGACAAATTAATCCCCCGACGAAAAAAGCTTTCATACAATTTTTTAAAACGGGGCGCTTCGGTTCGCGCTGTTGTTCGAATTTTTTATATTCTTGTTGCACAGGTGTTAAATTTTTATCTTTACTAGACATTTGAATCCTTCCTTCTCTTTTAGAAAGCTTAAATATTAGATCCCATTTCTGATTGAATGAGTTTTAACTGTTCTTTAATGTCATCCTTACTCACTTTCTTTTTCTTAATTTTGTTTTCAAGTTCTTCTATGAGCATAAAAATCTTTTTGTCTGTACTTACACGAATATCGAAAGTAGGGTTTTCATCACTTAGCTTCTTTTTTAATTTACTTCGTAAAGGTTTTAAACCAAATCTTTCGTGATGTTCAGGTTTAACGGCTATGTAAAGATCTAAATTTGTATTAACTGCGGTAGCTTCTATAATTCCCTCCATAGCAAGAGCTTTTTTCTTAGCGTCTTGCGATATAGATTGATTAAAGGATTCTGTACTCATTTTTGTTAATTTAGGGCCCTTTTTCTCATCTGCCCGCTTAGCTTCTTCTTTCTTTACTTTTTTATCTAACGGGCTATTATCACATCCGGTAAGTGAACCGAATAGGAGCATAAATAACGCGGTTATGATTCCAAGTTTTCGCATTATAATCATTCCATTTCTATTGCATTATGTAATTTGAGAAAAAAGGATGATTGCATATCACCCTTTTTCTCAAATTGTGTACCATTAGATACAATGGCACCTTTGGTTATTGCTGTGTGTATTGTGGTTCTTCTTGCTGGACTTCTTCAACACGCGGGTTTAAAGAATCGATAATTGTTTGTGTTTGCTGCGCAGCTGTTTGGAAAAGTTGCTTTGCTTGTTGGTTATCCGTATCAAGAGCGAATCCCTCTAAGCTAGCTTGTGCACTTTTTAATCCAGAAACAGTTTGCTTTAGTTTTGTAATTACAGTCATTGAATGAAGCCCCCTTTGGAATATCAATTCAAAGATTATAATTTGTGAGTTGGGGTGAATTTATGATTGGAAAATTTAGGTTTTTGAAGTTAAAGCTTTGATTCAAGCGTCAATGAATTCTGTGTTATAGTGGCGCTTTATAAGATGGAAGAGGATAATATGTAATTCATGATGTAGGTATGTTACCTGTTGAAGATTAAAAAGTAACTGAAAATTACACGAGGTAAAATTTCTAATTATTCACAAAAAACATATCAATAAAATATATATTTCTATTCTTGTAGTTATTTTTAATTTAAAATAAAATTTTCTTGTATAGTAAAAAAAAGGATGTGTTCAGTTTTAAAAAAATAATATCTTCATTATCTTATTCGTTCAATCGAAGTCATTCACGAAAGAAGAACGTTATTAAATCAATGTTTCTTTTAATGCATAAAACATTTACGAATTGTTTTGTTCATCGAAAGTCTTGCGAATTCTTTTAAATCAACGTTTAGAAGAGAAAGTCGAAAGTAACAAAAGTCATTTATGTTGTATTCGTCATTCATCAAAATGAATACGCTATTCACCACAAGCCAACCCAAACGAAAATTTTCCGAACCCTCCAAGCCACCCCGCTGAGCCGTCGCAGGAGTCCCTTAGAGATAGTATTTGTGATTTTTGAATCAGGGGGTTGATCTCTCGCGAAGTCCTGACGCAGCCCAGCGAATTGTCTTTTACCCAATCCTCGCCGAGTTTCTACTATCAAAGAAAATAACGTTTCTAATGCGATTGGGCAGCCGTTATCGGAACTTACCCCCGACAGTGTGTTAAAATTAATCGAAGCGGAAAACGAGGATCTCCAATTGACTGAACGTGTGATCGGTTGGACAGTTTAAGAGGGTTGTATAAAAAGGGAGATGGCGCAAAGATGGTGAGATCAAAAGAGAATGATTTAACGGAGAAATTGGCAGAAGGTCACCGAGAATATGGTGACGGCAACTTTACAGTACAGAACATCGGTGATGAAACTAACCCGAATTGGACTGTCGTAAAAAATGTGAGGAAGGGATCGGCAGGCATTCGTGAAGGGGAAGATATATTTAGCCTGCGATCAAAATATATAAAATAGTGCGGAGATGGGCGGGCATCACTTCGCCTGTCTTTTTTTTATAGACTATATGCGAAAAGTGCGATGCCGAGAGATGCAATTCTAGACGATTAGATTTAATATGATGAAGTATGAGCCTATATGCGTTCTATTTCGATTTAAGTAGATTAAGGGGGAACGAAAGAAGGAAAACTGCGCACTAAAGCTAGTGTAGAAGAGGTTTTTATGCTTGCGTATTAGGTTAGCGTCAGGATATAATATCCATATGTAAAGAAGCGAACGTCTACGTGTTGGTGTTCGTATCCTACGTTTAACTTTCGGTAAGAACAAGTCGGAAGAAGACGGAGGCAAACCGTTGATATTATCGTAATAATCATGCGCCCATAGCTCAGTCGGATAGAGCGGTGGTTTCCGGTACCACGTCTGCCGGGGGTTCGAATCCCTCTGGGCGCGTTATGTATTGTTGTTGTGATGTGTTCTATTTAAAAGTATTGAGTAAATAGCACATAATAGCGTGAAGAAAGTGTTGAAAATTAATAGTAAATCTAAAGAAACCCCTTGTATGTGATTAGAAATAATCGTGTATAGGGGGTTTTTCGTTATGAAAAGAATTAAAGAGTGAAATGCAATTCAAATCAGAACAGATTTTAGCACTAAAAGAAATTGTAACGAGATATATTGCACAAGCGTATTGTTAAGTTGCTGAACGAAGATATGAAACGTAAGATAGTAGTGATTCACAAAGCAATAGGGACAGGCTAGCCGTCTTTGCCAGTAAGCTGAAGTTTAATAAAAGTGATCATCTTTCGTTGGCATTATCGGACTTTCTTGACCGTTATGAAGGAGAAGAAGAATGAAAAAAGGTTCTCGCAAGCTATTTGAAATAAAATCGTTTCTTACATGTATTGAAGAAGAGGAGTGCGGAGAAAAGGTCTATTATGTAACGATGGAACATCATAACAGTAGTGTGACTCGTCACAAGATAACGAAAGATGATGCATTCGAAATGTTAGTTGCGTATGCAAAAGGAATACCTGAAATCATGGAGGGCTTCATGGAAGATGAAAATTTCAATGAAGTTTATAAGATAACGGCATCGCTAGGTATTTATTGCAGTTAAGTAAAAAGTACATGTCATAAATGTTGTTCACTTGTAAGAATAGACCCTGGAAAAATAACTCAGAGGTAATCCAAGTCACAATTCGAAAATTACACAAAGCAGATAAACAAGAAAGTATCTTTATAGCAAATCGCAACGCTGTGAATTTGGTGCGTGTGGTACTCGTAGAGGATACGAACGGAATTAATCTATCAAATGAAAATGCGACAATGGTGAAGAAACGTGTAATATTCGATATGTACTCGCCATTGTAAAAAAGGTCTGAACTTACAAGTATAAGTTCAGACCTTTTTTTATTATCACTTGTTATATCTGATAATAAGATTTACTATTAGTATGTGGTAATAACTTTTATGCGTTATTATTTTCTTTCAATATTATTCAAATTTAGGTTGTAAGATGTAAATCTCATTAATACATATAAATTAATAATATTTTGGAATGGGTGTCTGCGATAGGATTCTCCTTTTACCAAACTTATTGTACAATAGAAACAAGGGGGAGATTAGTTTGAAGGCAAGTCTTTTACAAGAACAAAGCTTACGTTTGGCAATGACACAAGAGTTAAGGCAAGCGATTACAATGCTCCAGTATAATGTACAAGAATTATCGGAGTTTTTGTATGAGCAATCGTTAGAGAATCCCCTTATTGAGTTAGGTGGTTTTGAGAGGGAGAAGAAAAAGAGCTCTAACACAAGTAAAAGTACCCGCAAACAAGTCGAGAATCAAATGGAAATCTACAGTGTGGATTCTACAACGATTCAGCAACATTTATTAAATCAACTACAGTATTATAAAATAGATGAAGAAGAGCGAAAAGCAGCTTCTTTCATTATTATGAACATGGATGGAAATGGTTATTTACAAGAAACAAATGAAGAGTTATCAGAGCTTCTTTCTGCGCCAATTGATGTAGTGGACTGTTCCGTGGAGCTTGTTCAATCGTTAGAGCCAGCAGGGGTAGGTGCGCGTAATATTCAGGAATGTCTATCAATCCAATTGAAGCGCTTACAAAGAAGAAATGGGTTAGCGGAAGAAATTATAGATGATCATTTTAATTATTTCGTTAAGAAAGATTGGCGAAAGCTCGTTCAAGTGTTGAAGTGTACCAACGAGGAATTACAGGATGCGGTGAACTGTATTACATCATTGCAGCCGAAACCAGGTCTTGCATTTTCTTCTGATAAACCACTTTATATTGTGCCTGATATGGCGGTAAAAAAAGATGGCGATCATCTCGTTTTACAGATGAATGAGAGAAATATGCCAAGAATTGAAATTCACTCTGAGTATAGTGCGTTACTAAATAATAGTGAAAGTGAAGTGGCTTCTTACGTATCGGAGAAGTATCAGCATGTGCAATGGATTATGCGCAGTTTGAAACAGAGAAAACAAACACTCTTACAAGTGATGAATATTATTATGGAAAAACAGCATGATTTCTTCTGGGGAGGTCCAGAGTATTTAAAACCACTTGCATTAAAAGAGGTGGCGGAAGAGTTAGGTGTGCATGAGTCTACAATTAGTCGTGCAACGCGTAATAAATATGTGCAAACGCCGTACGGTTTATTTGAGATGAAATCATTCTTTAGTAATTCTATTTCTACGACGGAAGATGAGGCGGTTTCTACAAAGCGTGTGAAACAATTCATTCAAACGCTTGTTGGAGCAGAAAATAAGAAAAAGCCACTTTCGGATCAAAAGATTTCAAAATTATTAGAAGAAGAGCATGAAATCGTTATTTCTCGAAGAACGGTTGCGAAGTATAGAGAACAAATGCATATTCCTGCTTCGTCTCTAAGAAAAACAATTGGATAGGTGAAGAAGATGAAGGTTGTACTATATACAAAAAAAGATTGTGGTCTTTGCGTGAAGGCGAAACAAGTTTTAAAAGAAGTACAATATGAATATTCTTTTCAAATTGAGGAAATAGATATATATGAAGATAATGACCTTTTAGAGAAATACCATCTAATGATTCCTGTTGTAGAAATAGGCGGAAGACAAGTAGAATATGGTAACATTCACAAAGGTGTCATAATAAACTATATAAACAATGCAGTTAAGAGTTGAATAAGTTTCTGTCTCCTGTTACAATAATACACGTAGCAGGGATTATTTTTTTAACCTAAGTGGGACACAAAATGTCACTACGGGACATAAAATGACCACGAAGGGAAATGAACCGATGTAGTGAGGAGAAAAGATATGCGCTCATGGATTCAGAACACAAAAAAATTATTACCTGATCTGCTACCTGTTATGCAAACGAGAATGCAAGTGCTTCAGTACATTAGGCTTATGCAGCCGATTGGAAGAAGAAACTTATCTGCAAGTCTCGGTATGACAGAACGAGTATTGCGAAGTGAAGTTCAAGTTTTGAAAGAACAAAACTTAGTTCACGTCGCTTCTTCTGGAATGACTTTGACAGAAGAAGGAACAGCTTTAGTTCTTGCTTTGGAAGACTTTATGAAAGAAATTTCCGGGTTAAAGGTTTTAGAAAAACAACTTAAGGAAACATTAGACTTGGATGAAGTTTTCGTTGTCCCTGGTGATAGTGATGAATCACCTTGGGTCAAACTGGAGATGGGCCGTGCTTGTGTGACTTGTATAAAAGACCGTCTGACAGTGAATAATATCGTTGCTGTGGCTGGAGGAACTACGCTAGCTGCTGCTGCGGACATGATGCAACTTGATTGCAAAGATTTACATATGCTATTTGTCCCAGCACGTGGTGGAATTGGAGAAGGTGTCGAGTTAGAAGCCAATACCATTTGCGCCAAAATGGCACAAAATACGATGAGTAATTATCGCTTATTGTATGTTCCAGATCACGTTAGTAGCGAAGCATATGCGTCTATTGTAACCGAGCCCTCCGTGAAAGAAGTTCTTGAGTTGATTCGATCTTCCAATATCGTCATTCATGGAATTGGTGATGCGTTAACAATGGCACGTCGCAGAAATACTTCAGAAGCAGATTGGTTAAAGATTCAGGCAAGCGAAGCAGTTGGCGAAGCTTTCGGTTACTACTTTAATGAACAAGGAAATGTTGTTCATAAAGTAAGAACAGTTGGTATGCAACTTGAAGATTTACAACATGTATCTCACGTTGTCGCAGTCGCTGGAGGTTCTTCAAAAGCAAAAGCAATACAGGCTGTAATAAAGCAAGGGCACACTTCAATTCTAATTACAGATGAAGGTGCAGCAAAACAATTAACAAAGGGTATTACCCTTTAATATAATCCCCCAAGGAGGAAATTTAAATGACTAAAATTGGTATTAATGGATTTGGACGTATCGGACGTAACGTATTCCGCGCAGCTCTTAACAACTCTGAGGTAGAAGTAGTAGCAATCAACGACTTAACAGATGCTAAAACATTAGCTCACCTTTTAAAATATGATACAGTTCACGGAACTTTAAATGCAGAAGTATCTGCTAACGAAAACAGCATCGTTGTTAACGGTAAAGAAATTAAAGTTATCGCTGAGCGTGACCCAGCTCAATTACCATGGAGCGACTACGGAGTAGAAGTAGTAGTAGAATCTACTGGCCGTTTCACTAAAAAATCAGACGCTGAGAAACACTTAGGTGGATCAGTTAAGAAAGTTATCATCTCAGCTCCAGCTTCTGACGAAGATATCACTGTAGTTATGGGTGTTAACCACGAACAATACGATGCAGCTAACCACAACGTAGTATCTAATGCTTCTTGTACTACAAACTGTCTAGCTCCATTCGCTAAAGTATTAAACGAAAAATTCGGCGTAAAACGCGGAATGATGACAACAATTCACTCTTACACTAACGATCAACAAATCTTAGACTTACCACACAAAGATTTACGTCGTGCTCGTGCAGCAGCTGAAAACATGATTCCAACATCTACTGGTGCTGCTAAAGCTGTAGCATTAGTATTACCAGAACTTAAAGGTAAATTAAACGGCGGCGCTGTACGTGTTCCAACTGCTAACGTTTCTCTTGTTGACTTAGTTGTTGAACTTGACAAAGAAGTAACAGTTGAAGATGTAAACGCAGCATTCAAAGCAGCTTCTGAAGGCGAATTAAAAGGTATCCTTGGATACAGCGAAGAGCCATTAGTATCTATCGACTATAACGGATGTACAGCTTCTTCTACAATCGATGCATTATCTACAATGGTAATGGAAGGTAACATGGTTAAAGTACTTTCTTGGTACGATAACGAAACTGGTTACTCTAACCGCGTAGTAGACCTAGCTGCATACATGACTTCTAAAGGTCTTTAATTCTTAAGTATATAAGCAATCAATGACAAAACGAGGGAGAGGGTTTGTTCCCTCTCTCTCTTCTTTCGTTTTAGAAGCAAATGTGTTAAGCTTTTGAATGGGTTTTGTCAATCCTAACTAGTAGTCGGAGGGAAATCCAATGAACAAAAAATCAATTCGTGACGTAGATTTAAAAGGTAAGCGTGTATTTTGCCGCGTTGATTTCAACGTACCTATGAAAGAAGGCAAAATTACAGATGAAACTCGTATCCGTGCAGCTCTTCCTACAATTCAATATTTAATAGAGCAAGGTGCGAAAGTAATTTTAGCAAGTCATTTAGGCCGTCCAAAAGGTCAAGCAGTAGAAGAATTACGTCTTACTCCAGTAGCAGCACGTTTAGGCGAGCTTCTTGGTAAAGATGTTAAAAAAGCGGACGAAGCATTCGGACCAGTTGCACAAGAAATGGTTGCAGCAATGAACGAAGGCGACGTATTAGTTCTTGAAAACGTACGTTTCTATGCGGGCGAAGAAAAGAACGATGCAGAACTTGCGAAAGAATTTGCAGCTCTTGCTGATATCTTCGTAAACGATGCATTCGGTGCAGCTCACCGTGCTCACGCTTCTACAGCAGGAATCGCAGACTACCTACCAGCAGTATCTGGTTTATTAATGGAAAAAGAGTTAGATGTATTAGGTAAAGCACTTTCTAACCCAGAACGTCCATTCACAGCTATCATCGGTGGTGCGAAAGTAAAAGATAAAATCGGTGTAATTCGTCATCTATTAGACAAAGTAGATAACTTAATCATCGGTGGCGGACTTGCTTACACATTCGTTAAAGCATTAGGTCATGAAATTGGTCTATCTCTATGTGAAAACGACAAAATTGAACTAGCTAAAGAATTTATGCAACTTGCAAAAGAAAAAGGCGTAAACTTCTATATGCCAGTTGATGTTGTAATCACAGAGGAATTCTCTGAAACTGCAACAACTCAAATCGTTGGTATCGACTCTATCCCTTCTACATGGGAAGGCGTGGACATCGGTCCTAAAACACGTGAAATTTATGCAGATGTAATTAAAAACTCTAAGCTTGTTGTATGGAATGGACCAATGGGTGTATTCGAAATGACTCCATTCGCAGAAGGTACAAAAGCAGTAGGGCAAGCATTAGCAGATGCAGAAGATACATACTCTGTTATCGGCGGTGGTGACTCTGCAGCAGCTGTTGAAAAATTCGGTATGGCTGATAAAATGAGCCACATTTCTACTGGCGGCGGTGCGTCATTAGAATTCATGGAAGGTAAAGAACTTCCAGGTGTAGTGTGTCTTAACGACAAATAAGTAGCAGCCAAAGAAAAAGGACGGTGCAAAGCATGCGTAAACCAATTATCGCAGGTAACTGGAAAATGAATAAAACTCTATCTGAAGCAGTTAGCTTCGTAGAGGAAGTTAAAGGTCAAATCCCAGCAGCTTCAGCTGTTGATGCAGTAGTTTGTTCGCCAGCTCTATTCTTAGAGCGCTTAGTAGCAAAGGCTGAAGGAACTGACTTACAAGTAGGTGCACAAAACATGCACTTCGAAAAAAATGGTGCATTCACTGGCGAAATTAGCCCAGTAGCACTTAGCGACTTAAAAGTAGGCTACGTAGTACTTGGCCACTCTGAGCGTCGTGAAATGTTTGCTGAAACAGACGAGTCAGTAAATAAAAAGACTCTTGCAGCATTTGAACATGGTTTAACACCAATCGTTTGTTGTGGTGAGACTTTAGAAGAGCGCGAAAGCGGAAAAACATTTGATCTAGTAGCAGGTCAAGTAACAAAAGCACTTGCAGGTTTAACAGAAGAGCAAGTTAAAGTAACTGTTATCGCTTATGAGCCAATCTGGGCTATCGGTACAGGTAAATCTTCTTCTTCTGCAGATGCAAATGAAGTATGTGCGCACATCCGTAAAGTTGTTGCAGAAGCTGTTTCTCCAGAAGCTGCAGAAGCTGTTCGTATTCAATACGGCGGTAGCGTAAAACCAGAAAACATTAAAGAGTATATGGCACAATCTGACATCGACGGCGCTTTAGTTGGCGGTGCTAGCTTAGAGCCTGCTTCGTTCTTAGGTCTTCTGGGGGCGGTAAAATGAGAATGCCAACAGCTTTAATCATTCTTGATGGTTTCGGACTACGTGAAGAAACTTACGGGAATGCTGTAGCACAAGCTAAGAAACCTAATTTTGATGGTTACTGGAACAAATTCCCTCACACAACGCTTACAGCTTCTGGTGAGGAAGTAGGTCTTCCAGAAGGTCAAATGGGTAACTCAGAGGTTGGTCACTTAAATATCGGTGCTGGCCGCATCGTATATCAAAGCTTAACACGCGTAAACGTTGCAATTCGTGAAGGTGAGTTCGATCAGAATGAAACTTTCCAAAATGCAATTAAAAGCGTGAAAGAAAAAGGTACTGCTCTTCATTTATTCGGTTTACTTTCTGATGGTGGTGTGCACAGTCACATGAACCATATGTTTGCTCTTCTTCGCTTAGCAGCAAAAGAAGGCGTGGAGAAAGTATATATCCATGCATTCTTAGATGGCCGCGATGTTGGACCACAAACAGCAAAAGGTTATATCGATGCAACAAATGAAGTAATTAAAGAAACAGGAGTAGGACAATTCGCGACTATCTCTGGTCGTTATTACTCCATGGACCGTGACAAGCGCTGGGATCGCGTAGAAAAATGTTACCGTGCTATGGTGAATGGTGAAGGCCCTACTTATAAATCAGCAGAAGAGTGTGTAGAAGACTCTTATGCAAATGGTATTCATGATGAATTCGTATTGCCGTCTGTAATTGTTAACGAAGATGACACGCCAGTTGCAACAATCAATAATGATGATGCAGTTATCTTCTATAACTTCCGTCCAGACCGTGCAATTCAAATTGCTCGTGTATTTACAAACGAAGACTTCCGTGAGTTCGATCGTGGTGAAAAAGTACCTCACATTCCTGAATTCGTTTGTATGACACATTTCAGTGAAACTGTAGATGGTTACGTGGCATTCAAGCCAATGAACCTTGATAACACATTAGGTGAAGTTGTTGCGCAAGCGGGATTAAAGCAACTTCGCATCGCGGAAACTGAAAAGTATCCGCACGTTACATTCTTCTTTAGCGGTGGTCGTGAGGCTGAATTCCCAGGAGAAGAGCGTATTTTAATTAACTCACCGAAGGTTGCAACGTATGACTTGAAACCTGAAATGAGCATTTATGAAGTAACGGACGCTTTAGTAAATGACATTGAAAATGATAAACATGATGTTATCATTCTTAACTTTGCAAACTGTGATATGGTTGGCCATTCTGGGATGATGGAACCAACAATTAAAGCAGTAGAAGCAACTGACGAATGTTTAGGAAAAGTTGTAGAAGCGATTCTTGCAAAAGATGGTGTAGCACTTATTACTGCTGACCATGGTAATGCCGATCAGGAGTTAACTGCTGAAGGTGGACCAATGACAGCTCATACAACTAACCCGGTTCCTTTCATCGTTACAAAAAATGATGTAGAGCTTCGTGAAGGTGGTATTTTAGGAGATATCGCCCCAACAATGCTTACACTTTTAAATGTGGAACAACCGAAAGAAATGACAGGTAAAACAATTATTAAATAATTTGCTTATATAAAAAGGAGAGAATTTATTATGTCAACAATTATTGATGTTTATGCTCGCGAAGTCCTTGACTCTCGTGGTAACCCAACTGTAGAAGTAGAAGTTTACACAGAAAGCGGCGCATTCGGACGCGCTATCGTACCAAGTGGTGCATCTACTGGTGAGCACGAAGCAGTAGAATTACGTGACGGTGACAAATCTCGTTACCTTGGTAAAGGTGTTCTTAACGCAGTAAACAACGTTAACGAAGCAATCGCTCCAGAAATCGTTGGTTTCGACGTAACTGACCAAGCTGGTATCGACCGTGCTATGATCGAATTAGATGGCACTCCAAACAAAGGTAAACTAGGTGCTAACGCTATCCTTGGTGTATCTATGGCAGTAGCTCACGCAGCAGCTGACTTCGTAGGTCTTCCATTATACCGTTACCTTGGTGGATTCAATGCAAAACAATTACCAACTCCAATGATGAACATCATCAACGGTGGTTCTCACGCTGATAACAACGTTGACTTCCAAGAGTTCATGATCTTACCAGTTGGTGCTCCAACATTCAAAGAATCAATCCGTATGGGTGCTGAAGTATTCCATGCACTTAAAGCTGTATTACATGACAAAGGTCTTAACACTGCAGTAGGTGACGAAGGTGGATTCGCTCCAAACCTTGGTTCTAACCGTGAAGCATTAGAAGTAATCATCGAAGCTATCGAAAAAGCTGGTTACAAAGCTGGCGAGAACGTATTCTTAGGAATGGACGTTGCTTCTTCTGAGTTCTACAACAAAGAAACTGGTAAATATGACCTTGCAGGCGAAGGCCGTACTGGCTTAACTTCTGCAGAAATGGTTGATTTCTACGAAGAGCTTTGCAAAGACTTCCCAATCATCTCTATTGAAGATGGTTTAGACGAAAATGACTGGGATGGTCACAAATTATTAACTGAGCGTATCGGTGATAAAGTACAATTAGTTGGTGACGATTTATTCGTAACTAACACTCAAAAACTTGCTGAAGGTATCGAAAAAGGTATCTCTAACTCAATCTTAATTAAAGTTAACCAAATCGGTACTTTAACTGAGACTTTCGAAGCAATCGAAATGGCTAAACGTGCTGGTTACACAGCAGTTGTATCTCACCGTTCTGGTGAAACTGAAGATGCTACAATCGCTGACATCGCAGTTGCAACTAACGCTGGCCAAATCAAAACTGGTTCTATGAGCCGTACTGACCGTATTGCTAAGTACAACCAATTATTACGTATCGAAGACGAGCTAGGCGAAATCGCTGTTTACGCTGGTTTACAATCTTTCTACAATATCAAACGATAATTGTAGAAAATAACGACAGACCGTGAGAAATCACGGTCTGTTTTTTTTTGCTAAAATTGTTCGTCTGTCATAAGTGACATGAAGTATTTAAAGAAGAGATTATAATCAAAATCGATAGCAATTTGCTGCGAGGGCCGATTGGTGAATGGGTTTGATCCTACTAAAGAGCGGAAATCACCGATGCTTGCTCCTTGAGCGTAAGACTCGGTCATGACGGTAATTGGTGATTTGTAGTAGGTAAACATAGAATTATCAAGTAAAGCTAATATCGGTATCGTGTCATGAAAAGGGCAGCCTTTTAATCGTGGTAAAATTTTTTCGTAATATCCATAGTAGTAATGATCGAATAGAGGTTTGACGAGAGAAGCCTTTCCTTTCGCCTCAATATATTCAGCCATATCAGGTGTAACGATGGAATACTGAGTTACATTTAACAGGTATATGTACATGTTGGATGCAGATTGTAATACAATGTTAGCCGCGATTGGATCGCCATAAAAATTCGCTTCTGATACGGGAGTTACATTACCTGGGTGCAGAAAGGAACCACCCATTACATAATAAGATTTAATTTGCTGCATTAAGTTTTTACATAAAATAAATAAAGTAGCTAGGGAAGTGAGTCGCCCTAAACTTACAATGATTAGTTCGTCTTTATACTGCTCGATAAGAGGGATAACTTCAAAAAAATTCTCCATTTCTCCGTTTTGTAACTTTTCATTTGGGATGATTGGCCCTAACCCTTCTTTACCGTGAATATTAGTAAAAAAAGCGGGTGGACCTCCATTGAGAGGACGGTCTGAACCACCAAATATTTTCATATCTCTATTTCTTGATTTTTGTTTAAGAAAATGAGCATTTTGTACGGCCATTTCTTTTGGAACATTGCCGTAATCAGCGACAATCCCAACAATTTCAATTTCATCGATAAAGAATGCGAGGAGGAGGGCTATCGCATCGTCGATTCCAGGATCACAAAAAATGAGAATTTTTTTAGACATATGTTCACCACCTATCTTTATATATATATGTGTGCTAGAGAGAAGGCAGAATAAAAATGGAGTGAAGGATTTTGTTTTATTAAAATAATAACCATCAAAATTCAGAAAATATAAACTTTATATATTAGGTCAAGGTTTTTGACGTAAATCACATTAGGAAACGCAGTCATATCAAGGGTGTAAGCGTATAATATAGTGGGTTTTCGTTGTCGATTTGATAAATTGCAGGTTTTTACAATTTATACTATGATAAGGATATTAACAGAAGATCGTATAAACATGAGGGATGATGAACATGAAACTTACAAAGATTCTTGTCCAAATTGCTGCTCTTTATGTATTTTATATCGTTGGAAATTGGGTGCAAGAAATGTTGAATCTTCCGATTCCAGGAAGTTTGATTGGGATGTTCCTCCTACTTGTTTTGCTTAGCCTAAAAGTACTTCCAGTGAAATGGTTTGATTTAGGAGCAGAAACACTCGTTGCTATTATGCCGTTTTTATTAATTCCGCCAACGCTTGGCTTAATGAATTACGGTGCTTTTTTTATGAGTAAAGGAATTTCCCTTTTCATTACAGTTGTAGCGAGTACGTTTTTAATTATTATTGTCGCAGGACATACAGGACAATATCTTGCGAATAGAAAGGAAAAAGAGACACAATGAGCCAAATATTAATCGGAATCGGTTGGGTTCTTTTTACGGTGCTATTATATCAATTATCTAAAAAAATCTACAAATTATTTCCAACACCATTTACCATTCCAATGCTTGTTGCAACAGGATTAATGGCTTTCTTATTTATAATGCTTGATATACCATATCAAAATTATATGGAAAGTGGTGGTGGCTGGATTGCGAAGCTATTAGGACCAGGTGTTGTAGCATTTGCAATCCCGCTTTATAAACAACGTCATGTTCTGCAAAAATATGTTGTACCAATTGCTGGTGGTGTATTAGTAGGTACAACAGTTGCTATTGCAAGTGATTTTGCTATCGCCACACTTATGGGAACAGATAAAAGCTTAATTTTATCTTCTTTACCAAAATCAGTGACAATGCCAGTTGCGATGAGTGTATCTGAACAAGTTGGTGGTGTCCCGTCCTTAACAGCAGCATTCGTCGTTATCGCAGGGATTACTGGAACGATTTCAGGACCAATTTTATTAAAATGGAGCCGTGTTACAAACTCAGTTGGTAAAGGGATTGGCTTTGGATGTGCGTCTCATATTATGGGTGTTATGAGAGCGATGAAAAATAATGAGCATGAAGGTGTTATTGGATCGGTAACAATGACATTAACAGCAATTTTGACATGTTTGCTTGGACCGTTATTCGCAATGATGTTCATGTAATAGAAGAAAAGCGAGAGCGATTCTATAGCTCTCGCTTTTCTATAGGATTTATGCTACATTTAAAATAACTGAATCTTTGTAGGAGGTACGCCAAGTGCATACGTTATTATCAGTTTTACTTATTATTGTATCGATTTTAATGATTGTTATGGTACTTATGCAGTCTAGTAATAGCTCAGGCCTTTCAGGCGCTATTTCAGGTGGTGCAGAGCAATTGTTTGGTAAGCAAAAAGCACGTGGAATTGAAGCGGTATTAAACCGTGTTACAGTTGTCTTAGCTGTACTATTCTTCGTACTAACAATTGGTGTTACGTACTTAAATTTATAAAATTAAAAGAAGAAGCGTTAGCGGATTATGCTAATGGTTCTTCTTTTTTTGATTTGTTATTCAAAAAAAGTTTCTAATTAGATTATAGAATTATAAATATGGTACACTAAGAATAGAAAGAATACGACTAGATTACAGAAGAGAAAGAGGAGAAGTACATGATGAAATTAGCATCTCCGAAACCATTTACATTTGAAGGTGGAGACCGCGCTGTTTTATTATTACATGGATTCACAGGGAACTCAGCTGACGTACGCATGCTAGGGCGTTTCTTAGAGAAGAAAGGCTATACTTGTCATGCGCCAATTTACAAAGGACACGGTGTACCACCAGAAGAGCTTGTTCATACAGGCCCTGAAGACTGGTGGAAAGATGTAATGAATGCCTACCAGCATTTAAAAGATCAAGGTTACGAGAAAATAGCTGCGGTTGGATTATCATTAGGCGGAGTATTCTCATTAAAACTTGCTTATACATTACCGATTTTAGGTGTTGTACCAATGTGTGCACCGATGTACATTAAAAGTGAAGAAATTATGTACCAAGGTATATTGGCATATGCCCGCGAATATAAAAAGCGTGAGCAAAAATCACCAGAACGAATTGAGCAGGAAATGTTTGAATTTAAACAGACACCAATGAATACATTAAAAGCATTACAGGAGTTGATTCGTGACGTACGCAATAATGTTGATATGATTTATGCTCCAACATTCGTTGTACAAGCACGTCATGATGAGATGATTAATACAGATAGTGCTAACATTATTTATAACGGTGTAGAATCTACGTTAAAAGACATTAAATGGTATGAAGACTCTACGCATGTCATTACACTTGATAAAGAACGTGATGTGCTACATGAGGATGTATATAACTTCTTGGAGCAACTAGATTGGTAAGGTCTAGTTGCCTCTTTTTTTCATAAGGGAATTTTTATCCCGCTATTTGTGGGCTAATAATCAGTGGGGACGGACAAAAAACCACTGGTTAAAGTTACACTTTATGAAAGCTGTAAAAAATCATTGGGAGATGATTAAAGTTTCACTTTATACATCCCCCATCTTTCGGATACACTAAATAATATAAGGGTTTAAAGGAGGTATTTCTGCTTGGAAGAAATCATGCAAGAACATATTGATAAGTTGTTATTATTTATGAGGGAAGAAGCGTATAAACCGTTAACGATACAAGAATTAGAATCGGCATTTGGAATCGAAGGCTCTGAGGGCTTTAAAGATTTCGTAAAGGCACTTGTAATGATGGAAGAGAAGGGGCTTGTTATCCGCACACGTAGTAACCGCTACGGTCTTCCAGAAAAAATGAATTTAGTACGCGGTAAATTAATTGGGCACGCACGTGGTTTTGCGTTCGTCGTTCCAGAAGAGAAGAAAACAGGAGATGATGATCTTTTCATCCCGCCGACAGAATTAAATGGTGCACTTCATGGTGATACAGTATTAGCACGTGTTAGCGCACAATCAAGTGGATCACGCCAAGAAGGCGCGATTGTTCGTATTTTAGAGCGTGGAACGAAGGAACTAGTTGGTACATATACAGAGTCAAAGAACTTTGGATTTGTTATACCTGATAATAAACGCTGGACAAGTGACATTTTTATCTTGAAAAGTGCATCTATGGGCGCTGTAGAAGGCCATAAAGTAGTTGTGAAAATTACGGGCTACCCAGAGAACCGTTTAAGCGCAGAAGGTGAAGTTATTCAAATTCTAGGTCATAAAAATGACCCAGGAGTAGATATTTTATCTGTCATTCATAAACATCATTTACCTTTAGCATTCCCTGAAGAAGTGATGGAGCATGCAAACAGTGTACCAGAAACGATTTCAGAAGAAGATATAAAAGATCGTCGTGATTTACGTGATCAAATGATTGTTACAATTGATGGTGCGGATGCGAAAGACTTAGATGACGCTGTTACAGTAACGAAGCTTGAGAACGGTAACTATAAGCTTGGCGTTCATATTGCGGATGTAAGTCATTACGTTCAAGAAGGTTCTCCAATTGATGTTGAAGCAGCAGAGAGAGCAACGAGTGTATATCTTGTAGACCGTGTAATTCCGATGATTCCGCATCGTTTATCAAACGGTATTTGTTCATTAAATCCGAAAGTAGACCGTCTGACACTATCTTGTGAAATGGAAATCAACAATCTAGGTGATGTTGTAAAACACGAGATTTTCCAAAGTGTAATTAAAACGACAGAGCGTATGACGTATGCTGACGTAAGAAGCATTTTAGAAGATGAAGACGAAGCACTAATTGAACGTTACGAGCCGCTAGTACCAATGTTTAAAGAAATGGGGCAGTTAGCACAAATTTTACGTGAAAAACGTATGCGCCGTGGTGCGATTGACTTTGACTTTAAAGAAGCGAAAGTACTAGTAGATGAAGAAGGAAAACCGACTGATGTTGTAATGCGTGATCGTTCTGTATCAGAGAAGTTAATTGAAGAGTTTATGCTTGTTGCGAACGAAACAGTAGCGGAGCATTTCCACTGGATGAACGTACCGTTTATGTACCGTGTCCATGAAGATCCGAAAGAAGATAAGCTTGAGCGTTTCTTCGAGTTTGTAACAAACTTCGGATATGCAGTAAAGGGACGTGCGAATGAAATACACCCTCGTGCATTGCAGCAAATTCTTGAAATGGTTCAAGGTCAGCCGGAAGAAATAGTCATTTCAACAGTTATGCTTCGTTCTATGAAGCAAGCACGTTACGATTCGAACAGCTTAGGACATTTTGGTTTATCAACTGAGTTCTACACGCATTTCACATCGCCAATTCGTCGTTACCCAGATACGATTGTTCATAGATTGATTCGTGAATACATCATTAATGGTAAAGTAGACAACGAAACGCAAGCGAAATGGCGTGAAAACTTACCTGAGATTGCAGAGCACTCTTCTAATATGGAACGCCGTGCTGTTGAAGCAGAGCGTGAAACAGACGAAATGAAAAAAGCAGAGTATATGGTCGATAAGATCGGTGAAGAGTATGACGGTATGATTAGCTCTGTAACAAACTTCGGCTTATTCGTAGAGCTTCCAAATACAATTGAAGGTCTTGTACACGTTAGCTATTTAACAGATGATTACTACCGTTATGACGAAAAACATTTTGCGATGATCGGAGAACGTACAGGTAACGTATTCCGCATCGGTGACGAAATTACAATTCGTGTTATTAACGTAAATAAAGACGAGCGTGCAATCGACTTTGAAATCGTTGGCATGAAAGGCACACCTCGTCGTAAGTTCAAAGATCGTCCAGTTGTGATTGAACAGCCAAGAACAGGCAGAAAGAAACGCGGTGGACGTAGCGAACGTAGTAATGAGCGCGGTGGTGAACGCGGCACAGGAAGAAAGTTTGATCGTGGTGGACAAGGAAAAGGAAAAGCATCTGCATCTGCATCCACATCCGCTAGTCAGCCAGGGAAAAAAGATGGTAATAGTAATGGTAAGAAGAAAAAAGGATTCTTTGAAAATGTACCAGGATTCAAGAAGAAAAAGAAAAAGCGCAAGTAAGAAAAGAGTGGCTTCGCCTTACATTCTGAGCGAGCCACTTTCGCTTTTGGTTTACATTTGTTACAATAGTAAAAATAGAGGAGGGACGTTATATGCCAAAAGGTACAGGTAAGGTTATTGCGCAAAATAAAAAGGCATTTCATGATTATTTCATCGAAGAAACATACGAAGTAGGGCTTGTCCTTCAAGGAACGGAAATTAAGTCGATTCGCGCTGGACGCGTGAACTTGAAAGATGCGTTTGCACGTATACATAACGGTGAAGTATGGGTTCATAATATGCATATTAATACATATGAACAAGGGAATCGTTTCAATCACGATCCGCTACGTACAAGGAAGTTACTTCTTCATAAAAAAGAAATTGATAAGCTAGCAGGTTACGCAAAAGAAACAGGATATGCATTAGTTCCAGTTAGAATCTATTTGAAAAATGGATTTGCGAAAATGGCACTTGGTTTAGCAAAAGGTAAGAAGCAATATGATAAGCGTCACGATTTAAAAGAGAAAGAAGCTAAACGTGAAATTGCACGCGTGTTCCGTGATCGTCAAAAGATGTAATACAGATATTTACATTTGTAAAACGGCGCGCGTATGATATAATAACTTATGTAAGATTGTTGCACATTGAAAAACAGCTCTTAGTAGCTATCACGATATTTCTTCGTATGCTCCATTTTTATCATGGGGACGTTACGGATTCGACAGGGATAGTTCGAGCTTAGGTTGCGAGTCGAGGGGATCGGCCTCGTTAAAACGTCAAAGCCTATAATTGGCAAACAAAACAATCTTTCTTTAGCTGCTTAATTGCACTAAAGGTTCCTCCCTCCATCGTCCATGTGGTAGGGTAAGGGACTCAAACTAAGTGGACTACGCCGGAGTTCGCCGTCTGAGGGCGAAGGAAGAGAACAATCAGACTAGCAACTTGGAAGCCTGTCGATAGGCCGAAGAGTTCGCGAAATGCTAATATATCGACTACACTCGTAGAAGCTTAAGTGCCGATATTTTTGGACGTGGGTTCGACTCCCACCGTCTCCACCAATACATAACTGTTTGGTGGTTTTTTATTTTGTATGATATGAACCATAACTTTGCCAGAGTGGCGGGGGGATGGTTCTTTTTGTTTTGTGGTTTTATAAAATGCTTAAGTTGAGGACGGTACCCTTGAAATAGAAACTGAGGGAATAGTTATTGATAATAAGCAGCTAGATAATATAGTTGCTCTTAATGATTAAATAATATGTATTTAAATCTTCATATATTTTGTGTTTTTATCCATATCTATTGTAAGATTATATAGAGTTCTCCTAATAAGCTGTTATAATGGCTTTTTTTAGGGATTTAATATTTATAAATCTTAAATTATTTTTTGGAGATAACTTTTTATCCAACTAAGTTATATTGAAGTAGAGGTGAACCATCGGTGAAGCAGGTGTTAGTAATTAAGAATGAACGGTCTTTTGCAAAGAAAATCGTAAGCGGTCTAACGCAAGAGGGCTATTTCATTTTAAAACTTCACAATGAAAACCAAGGTTTAAATATAGTATATGAACAAGATTGGGATATTATCATATTGGATTGGGATTCATTAAGTATATCGGGACCAGAAATTTGTAGACAAATACGACTTGTTAAAACGACACCGATAATTATTGTGACCGACAATATTTCTAGCAAGGATTGTATAGCAGGGCTACAAGCAGGAGCAGATGATTATATTAGAAAACCATTTGTGAAAGAAGAATTAGTAGCGAGGGTTCAAGCTATTTTAAGGAGAAGTGACTGTATCCAGCAAAATGAGACAAACTTTTTTCAGTTTAAAGATCTCTTTGTTGATGCATCTAGCAATATTGTGAAAAAAGGTGGTAAAAATCTCACGCTTACTAAGCGCGAGTACGATTTACTTGTATTTTTAATCAAGAATAAAAACACAATATTGAGCCGTGAAATGCTTTTGAACCAGGTTTGGGGATATAACGTAGTAGTCAATCCCAATGTAGTGGATTTATATATTGGGTATGTAAGAAAAAAATTAAAGTGCGAGAAGAGAGATAGATATATTCAAACGATACATGGCAGGGGCTATTCAATGATTGAATGATAAAATAAGATAATAGGTAAAGTACAGTTTTTTCTATTAAACCTGATAATCAAATAGTTTCTGTGAAATATTAAAAGACGGAAACTATAAAAAGAAGATTGCTACCAGGCAATGGATTATGAAAAAATTAGCTATTCATGGGCATTTTTTTTGCAGTAGAAATCATGGTTTATAAGGTGCCCAATCTATTGATTAGTACGTGTGGGGGATGACTCTGGTGCGCATTAGATGAGACTGTATCTAATGTATGTTTAATTTTATTAACTCACACCATTCACAAGATTTTCACATAATTAATGACTATACTTATTAACAGGATGTTCAAATGAAAATGATTATCAATAGCAATTTAGATGCATAAAAGTTACTATCTAATTTAATCTATGGACGTTATCATTTTCAAACTAAATTACATTATAAGGAGTATACGTATGAAAAAAACTATGCTTTTAAAATTAGTAAGTATTCTAGCAATTTTCACTTTAATGTTAGTAGCTTGCTCAGATTCAAGTAAGGAAACTTCGAAAGCTAATAAAGGTGATAGTAGTGATAAGCCAAAAACGGTTGAAATCACTGATGCACATGGAACTGTTAAAGTCCCTGTAAATCCAAAAAATGTAGTTGCTTTAGATAATAGAACTTTTGAAACTTTAGCTGATTGGGGAATTAAATTAGCGGCAGCTCCAAAGGATGTAATGCCTGCAGATTCAGCATATGTAAAGGATAGTAAAGTTCAAAATATTGGAAATCACCGTGAACCAAATCTTGAAATTATAGCAGCTGCAAACCCTGAACTTGTAATCGTTGGTCAAAGATTTGCTGGCCATTACGAAGAAATCAAAAAATTAGTGCCAAATGCAGCTGTTATTGATCTTAATGTTGATGTTTCTGAGAAATCTACTACGCCTGGGAAAAATTTAGTAGATGGACTTAAAAGTTCTACAATTACTTTAGGAAAAATCTTTGATAAAGATAAAGAAGCTAAACAATTAGTAGCTGATTTTGATAAATCTATTGAAACTGCAAAATCTGCTTATAATGGAAAAGATAAAGTTATGAGTGTTATCGTTACTGGTGGGAATATTGGTTTTGCTGCTCCTCACTCTGGTCGTGTTTGGGGACCAATGTATGAAATTTTCGGTTGGGTTCCAGCACTAGAAGTTTCAAATTCTACTGCAGGTCATAAAGGTGATGACGTTTCTGTTGAAGCTATTGCACAAACAAATCCTGATTGGCTTTTCGTATTAGATCGTGATGCTGCAACATCTGATGCAGCTACTTCAGCTCCTGCTAAAGATGTTATTTCTAAATCACCTGCTCTTCAAAACACAACTGCTGTTTCTAAAAAACAGGTTGTTTATGCACCAGAAGATACTTACACAAATGAATCAATTCAGACTTACATAGAGTTATTTGGTAATATTGCAAAAACTTTAGCTAAGTAGTGTAAAGGAGTACGAAACAGTGTCAAAAAATATAATTTCTAGGGTTGAGAATAATTCTCAACCCCAGTTTTATAATCACAATAAATTATGGACAAAACCTTTTATAATAGCGATTATAGTTGTTATAATTTTAGGGATTATATCACTGTTTACTGGAGTTTATGATATACGCGGACAAGAGGACGGAATGGAGATGTTTTTCATAACTCGTGTTCCGAGAACAGTTGCATTAATGCTTACTGGTGCTGCAATGGCGATGGCAGGACTCGTAATGCAACTCATTACACAGAATCGTTTTGTTGAACCTACTACAACGGGGACTATTGAATGGTCAGGCTTAGGCCTGCTTTTTGTATATTTATTATTTCCTGCCCCGACTTTAGTTCAAAGAATGACTGGTGCAATCATTTTTTCTTTTATAGGAACTATGATTTTCTTTTTATTTTTAAGAAGAGTTAAACTTCGTTCGTCTTTAATTGTCCCGATTATTGGATTGATGCTTGGAGCAGTTATTTCTGCAGTGTCTACTTTTTTGGGACTCCTTTTTCAAATGACGCAAAGTATTGAAACTTGGTTTGTAGGTTCATTTGCTAATGTTCAGGTTGGAAGATATGAATATTTATGGCTGATTGTTATCATTACTGTGCTTATTTTTATGTATGCTAATAGATTGACTTTAGCTGGACTAGGAGAAGATGTCGCAACAAGCCTTGGAGTTAATTACAATAGAATTGTTCTTTTTGGGACTGGCCTTATCTCTGTTGCAGTTGGAATTGTTGCAGCTGTTATTGGACACTTACCTTTCTTGGGATTAATTGTTCCAAATATTGTTTCAATGTTTAGAGGTGATGATCTTAGGAGTAATTTACCTTGGGTGTGCGTGATCGGAATGGGGACAATAACTGCCTGTGACATCATTTCTCGAACAATTATAAAGCCTTTTGAAGTACCTGTTTCTTTAATACTTGCAACAGTGGGAGCAGTCGTGTTTATTACTATTTTATTGAGGCAAAGAAAACCAAGGAGGCTACGATGATCACATTAGAATATAAAAATAAAGAAAATGTCGAAATCGATTCTAGCCTTCATAATGAAAATAGATCAGCTAGTGCTTTTCGTTCTAAGAAGGAAGCAAGACGTTATTGGATTTTGCTGATAACATTGATTGCTTTAGGTCTTCTTTCTTCATATGGACTTTTAGTTTATAACAATCCAGTTCCGATAGATTCACCTTCTTTTATCCCAGTTGTTAAGAGAAGGATAGTAGCTATTGTTGCAATGATTATTGCTGCAGTTTGCCATAGCTTGTCGACAGTTGCTTTCCAATCTATTACGAATAATAAGATTATTACTCCTTCGCTTTTAGGTTTCGAATCACTTTATTCAGCAATTCAAACGAGTACAATATTCTTCTTTGGTGCTAGTGCATTGATAAATTTTAATGGAATTGGATCATTTTTATTTCAAGTCGTTGTTATGGTCTTTATGAGTTTGATACTTTATGGATGGTTACTTTCCGGTAAATACGGGAATTTACAACTTATGCTTTTAGTTGGAATTATTATTGGTACCGGGCTAAATTCTGTGTCAACTTTCATGAGGAAACTACTTGCGCCTTCAGAATTTGATATTTTACAAGCGAGATTATTTGGTTCTGTTAATCATGCAGATCCTGCATATTTTCCTATTGTAATTCCTATGATCATAATTGTAGCAGTATTAATTTTTGCACATTCTAAGAATTTGAATGTTTTGTCACTAGGAAAGGATGTTGCTACTTCTTTTGGAGTTAAATATCAACCTAGTGTAATTTATACGCTTGTATTAGTTGCTATTTTGATGTCCATTTCAACAGCTCTAATTGGGCCACTTACTTTCTACGGCTTTTTAGTAGCAACTTTGAGTTATCAGGCGGCGTCAACGTATGATCATAGATATATTTTTCCAATGGCTTTTGCAATAGGATTTTTAATAATGACGAGTGCATACTTTTTAATGTATCATGTATTCCATGCTCAAGGTGTAGTTTCAGTTATTATCGAATTATTTGGTGGAATAACATTCTTAACTATAGTTTTAAGGAAGAGGGCTTTATGATAAAAATTGATAATGTTAAAAAGTTCTATACTGATAAGGTAAAAATAGGACCTTTGGATATTGAAATACCAAAAGCGGGCTTTACTTCTTTAATTGGACCAAATGGAGCTGGAAAGTCAACGACACTTTTGATGATTGGCAGACTTTTAGATATGGATGAAGGCCAAATTCAGGTAGCAAATATGGATGTTTCTGAATCCAAATCAAAAGACCTAGCAAAAGTTTTGACTATATTGCGACAAGAAAATCATTTTGTAACTAGGCTTACTGTTAGACAATTAGTTGGATTTGGGCGCTTTCCTTATTCAAAGGGAAGATTAACTAAAGAGGATGAAGCTATTATTTCTAAATATATCGATTTTTTAGATTTAACTAATTTAGAGAATAGATATTTAGATGAGCTTTCTGGTGGTCAAAGACAAAGGGCATATGTAGCGATGGTATTGTGCCAAGAGACTGAATATGTACTTTTGGACGAGCCTCTGAATAACCTTGATGTT
The DNA here is from genome assembly GCF_016651125.1 of Bacillus sp. TH17. NCBI lineage: Bacteria > Bacillati > Bacillota > Bacilli > Caryophanales > Bacillaceae > Bacillus > Bacillus sp. TH17. The sequence goes on along the minus strand of NZ_JAEKEN010000001.1, from coordinate 4,477,630 downwards.
GCTCGTTCTGTTCAAATGATGGAGCATTTGAGACGTGCGGCTAATGAATTTGGAAGAACAATTTTGACTGTTATGCATGACATAAATTTTGCGGCTAAATATTCTGATAAAATTTGTGCTATGAAAGATGGACAAATAGCTGCTTTTGGAACAGTAGAAGAGGTTATGGACCCAACAATTTTAACAGATATTTTTGAAACGAAAATTGAAATTATCAATGGTCCTTATGGGCCAATCGCTGTTTATTAGTTACAAAATGTGAAAAATGAGTATGTCAAAAAAATACTGTAGCTTGTGTAAATCATGCCAGCTACTCTAGTTGAAGTTGCTGTCTGTATTTTATAGGCAGCAGCTTTTTTTAATGCGGTTGCCCATGATAACTCTTAATATTTCTGGCTGCTCGTAACAGTCCTGCATGTATTTCATTACTTCCGGTCCTGCGATGCTTCCAACAATAAACTTGTAAATTACTCATGAAATGCAAAGAACGCTTCGTATTTTCAATTATTTACCAAACTTAAAATTTATCTCTGTATAACTTTTTATAAGAATTCAGCTTGTTTTTTTGTATGTAATATTGCATATAAGAGTGTATTGATAAAAGTGTAAGGGGTCACTATAATGAGGGCATAAAGATAAATCACATTTTCGTAGCAATAAAAAAGGAGGAAATAATATGGAAATCGCAATGGCAGTTTTGAAATTTGTAGGTGGCGTAATCCCGTTAATTCAAGAACTTTTGAAAGCATTTATGTAGGTTTATTAGTTAGCTATCATTTATCAATCATTATCATATCTTACTAAAAAAAGAACGGGGTGATTTTTCTGAATATTAAGAAAAACGCTAAAAGAAGAAAGTTCCTTGCGTGTTTATTAGTTAGTCTATGCACTATTAATTATTCATCTATTTCCTTCGCAGAAACACAAGTAGGTAATGCAACTGATGTAACCAAAAATGCTAGTGGCATTGATACTGGTATAGCAAATCTTAAATATAATAATCAAGAGGTTTTAGCTGTAAATGGTGATAAGGTAGAGAGTTTTGTTCCGAAAGAAAGTATCAATTCAAATGGTAAATTTGTAGTAGTGGAACGCGAGAAAAAATCACTTACAACTTCACCAGTCGATATTTCGATTATTGATTCTGTGGTGAATCGTACGTATCCAGGAGCGGTACAACTTGCAAATAAAGCTTTTGCAGACAATCAACCGAGTTTATTAGTGGCTAAGAGAAAGCCTTTGAATATTAGTATAGACTTACCTGGCATGAGAAAAGAAAATACAATTACTGTCCAAAATCCGACATATGGTAATGTGGCTGGAGCAGTAGATGATTTAGTATCTACTTGGAATGAAAAGTATTCTAAAACACATACGTTACCTGCAAGAATGCAGTATACAGAATCTATGGTTTATAGTAAATCACAAATCGCAAGTGCCCTTAACGTTAACGCTAAATATCTTGATAACAGTCTAAACATTGATTTTAATGCGGTTGCAAATGGAGAGAAAAAAGTGATGGTAGCGGCATATAAGCAAATATTTTATACCGTAAGTGCTGAACTACCTAACAATCCATCCGATCTTTTTGATAATAGTGTTACTTTTGGTGAGTTAACTCGTAAAGGTGTAAGTAATTCGGCTCCACCTGTTATGGTCTCAAATGTAGCTTATGGTAGAACTGTTTATGTAAAATTAGAAACAACATCTAAGAGCAAAGATGTACAAGCTGCTTTTAAAGCCTTACTTAAGAATAACAGCGTCGAAACGAATGGACAGTACAAAGATATTTTTGAAGAAAGTACCTTTACTGCTGTAGTATTAGGCGGAGATGCGAAAGAGCATAACAAGGTTGTTACTAAAGATTTCAATGAAATCCGAAATATCATTAAAGATAATGCTGAATTAAGTCTTAAAAATCCAGCATACCCAATTTCATATACAAGTACTTTTTTAAAAGATAATGCAACTGCTGCTGTTCATAACAATACAGATTATATCGAGACGACAACTACAGAATATTCAAGTGCTAAAATGACACTGGATCATTACGGTGCTTACGTTGCGCAATTTGATGTATCTTGGGATGAATTCACATTTGATCAAAATGGTAAAGAAGTACTAACACATAAAACATGGGATGGTAGCGGCAAAGACAAAACGGCTCATTACTCTACAGTTATCCCTCTTCCACCAAATTCAAAAAATATAAAAATCGTAGCAAGAGAATGTACTGGTCTTGCATGGGAATGGTGGAGAACAATTATTAATGAACAAAATGTTCCATTAACAAATGAAATAAAAGTTTCAATTGGAGGAACAACATTATACCCAACTGCTAGTATTAGTCATTAGGTATAAAAAGGCGCCCTGTAAGCAGGGCGCTTTTTTACTTAGTCACAAATTTTACTCTTTCCAAAACTGTTCCAATAGAATGACAAGCATGGTACCCACAAGTAATCCATTACTTAAAACATATTGTAAGGAAGAAGGAATTCCGCTAAATGCACTTTCTGGAAGAAACATTATTCCCAAACTGATTAATAATGAAATTCCTAATATTGTTAATCGGCGTTGATTTAATTCTTCACGTAAAATGGATTGAAATGAGATGCCTATTACTTGGACAAATGTTGCTAAAAGTGCGGCATTAGCAATAGGACCTGGTAGTAAGGATATAAAGTTTACAATTGAAGGAATAAAAGAAATTCCTGCTAATATAAGACTTGCTATAAGGAACGACTTCACTTTTCTTTGTCCTGTTAGTTGAATAAATCCTGCTGATGCAGGTAATGGTACAATTCCAATTGTAGAAAACAACGACGAGATAATATGCGATATACCTCCGGCCCACACGCCGCGGTTCAGTATTTGCTTTTCATTTTCTTTAGATAACGGAGCCACTTGTTTTACAGCCGAAATAGCAGCGATTGTATTTGCAACTAAAAGAAATGTAAATAAAGTTGCAGTTAGAGCCATTCCAATATCTAATCTAGGTGTGCCCCAAGAAAATAGCTCTGGTAACTTAACTAACGGTGTGTGTGAAGGTATATGAGATGATTTTCCTAATACAGCATACAAAAGCCAACCACATGAAATTCCAAGTAACACAGCGTAACTTTTCATCCATCCTTTCCCTTTAATTGATAAGAAAGTAATAAGCGCAAAAACAAAGAGCGCAATAGTAGCCGTTGTATAATCAGGATGAGTTACAGCTCCTTGTAATCCCATCATTCCTTTTAGTAACACACCACTAAGCTGAAGAGATAATATTAAAAGAAAAGTGCCTGTAACCAAGGGTGTAAATAAACGTAGAATTCGATGAACAAGCCCTGTTATACCAAGCGTGAAGAGTAATATACCTGCAATAATTAATCCACCTTCTAAAAGTTGTAATACATCCTTTGCACTTTGTCCCTGATGCATAGCGACTTGTCCCAATATGACAAATATACTTACCCATGAACCGGCTGGCCCATCCGCTATGGGATAGCGATGCCCAAACCATGCTTGTATAAATGAACTTACTCCTGCAACTAAAAAAGTTCGTTGCATTAATGTTGAGATATCTTCTATTGATAAATGGAATATGCCACCAATAATGATAGGCAATGCAATTGCATTTGCTAATAAAAACACAAACCACTGTAGAATACTAAAGCTCGTATCGACGTATTTTTTATTCATATTATTCTCCCTTGTATAAAAAGAATCTCATAGTAAAAATCCATCCTTTCTATACAGCTAGATTAAAAAGGATGGATTTTATAAATCTATAAAATCACTTTAATTATATAGATAGATTTTTAATTAATTACCATGTACGGAACGGTAAGAATTTCCCGTTAAGTGTAATTACGATACGAGGGTCGCCACCTTTTGGATCTTCTTGTGTGTCCACACCTAGATTGAAGTTAATTGCACTCATTACACCTTCGCCAGCTTTTTCTAGGATTAATTCTCTAAGAGTCGGTGCGTATTGTAACATCATTTCATATAATCGATATAAGATTGGGTCAGTAGGAGGCATTTGCATTACTTGACCTCTAAGTGGAACTACTGTTAATGCTTGAACTACTTCTTCATCTAATTCTAATAGTTTACCGATTTTTTCTGCTTCTGGACGTGTCATTGTAGCTTGTCCTAATAACGCTGTTACAACCCAAGTCTCAGAGTTTTCACTTACTTTTGAAATTTCTTCCCATGTTAAACCTTTTGCAATTTTTGCTTCCATAATTTTTTGTGTAGCTTCTTGTCTATTCATATTTAATAACTTCCCTTCATTTAAGTAATAATTAATTTTTCATACCATTTAATGCTTTATATCCATCAACTATTAAGTCTAATTTACCTGTGTGAGGATCAATAACTAAACCATGTACAGGAACATCTTTTGGAATAAGTGGATGATTTCTTACTAAATCAACATTAGCTTGAGTTGAACCGTTGACATCATCGAATCCAAATAACCATTTTTCAAGGTCAACACCAGCATATTCAATCGCTGATAAAATTTCTGGTGAAGCTACTCCACGATCTAATATTTTTTGAAGTGTTCCTTTTGGATTAGTTTGGCTCGCACCACATCTTTGGTGTCCGATAAGGAAGATTTCATCTGCATTTAGATCATATACTGATGCGACAACACTTTGCATAACACTATCGAAAGCAGAAGCAATTTTACCACCTGCATTTCTGATAACTTTTGCATCACCATCGTGTATATCTAAAGCTTTTGGAAGTAGCTCAATTAAACGAGCGTCCATGCAAGAAACAACAACCATACGTTTTTTAGGCAGTTTTGTCGCTTCACGAGGAGCGTATTCTTTATTTTCTACAAATTGTTCATTGAACGATAAAATCTCTTGTAATAACATATTTGTAACCTCCTTTAAATCTAGATGTATTTTTTTGTTGCGTCCTCTGTGTTATAAGTAAATATAACTGATAAACAATGTGATGTAAGAGGATAAACTAAGTATAGTGAATTGTATCGACAAGCAGAATAAGTTGGCGAAACACTTTCTGGCTTTCTACTTTCACGATGAAAGGATTGGTTTATATCATTGATCAAACAGATTTTGAGATACTGAAATTATTAGGAGAAAACTCAAGAATACAATGGAAAGAACTTGGTCAAAAAATACATATGACAGGGCAGGCTGTAGGAAATCGAATTCGAAGATTAGAGGATTTAGGGATTATTGAACAATATACAATCGCAATAAATCGAATCAAATTAGGAAAAGTAGTGACTGCATTTGTTACTTTGTTTGTAACAACAGCTAACCATCAAGAGTTTATGAATTTCTTTCAAAAAGAAGAAGGGATTTCTGAAGTAGACCGTATAAGTGGTGAGGGATGTTATTTATTAAAAACACATTTTGCTTCTAATGAAGAATTGGATAACTTTCTAGGACGACTATTAAAGTATGGGAATTACCGTGTTAACTTATCAATAGGAAAGTTAAAATAAGATTTCTTTTTTTGAGGTTATAGTAACATTATTTGCTAAACCTTATTTGTATAGAGATAATAAAATTTTTATCTTAAATAGTCGGAGCCTTACTACAATTTATGTGTAGTAAGGCTTTTTAAAGCTGTTAAAAAAATGAGAGATATTATATTCAATAATCGTGCTGAATTGTTGAGGGGGATATAAGACAATTTTTTTCAAGGGAATCATAAATGATTTTTCTTTAAAAAAATCCTGCAGCTCAGTACAGGATTTGTAATCAAACGTTTTTAAAAGCTAAATTGTGGTTTTATATCACCTTTATAAGGCTCATGTTCAACGAATATAGTTATGTCTTTACCCGCTTGGTCTTTACCAGTTCTTTTATACGTAAATTTCTTATTATTCAGTTCAGTAAGTTCAAGAGCCGCACCATATTTATTATTTCCAATTGAAACATGAGCTCTTATTTTATTTTCATGTACAACATCGAAGTAGCCATAATCACCGCGGCTTTGACCTGTTTCGCTATTGAAGAACTCGTATTTATTAGACTTGTCATCAAATTTTGCTAGACTTATAAAATTCGAATTAAACTGCGTTACATCATTACCGGCTTCATCTAATACCTTTGTTCCATGCCAAAGGGTTCCGCCTAAAATTTTATCTCCATCCACGTTTTTAACGATATCACCTGTAGTAGAGTTTAGCTGCTTATCCGGATCCGTGAAAGAAAGCTCTTTTTCTTTATATGGAACATGTTCAACGAAAACTTCTACATCTTTACCGTTAGCATCTTTCCCCATTCTTTTATAGGTAAATACATTTTTATTTAGCTTTGTCATGTCAACAACAGCTTGATACTTCATTGATTCTGAAATTAATATTCTTTTCTTCCCATCATTTGTGACAAAGAAAGTTCCTTTATCGCCACGGCTTGCACTAGTCTTAGCATCAAAAAATTCATATCTTCCTGACTTCGCATCATATTTTGCAAGACCAATGAAGTTTGCATTTTCTTTCGTTAAGTCATTTTTATCTTTGTCATACACTCTTGTACCTTGCCAATTTGTCTCGCTAAGAATATTAGCCATTTTTTTCCCTTTAGTTAACTTATTTTCCTTTTTAGTATCTTTCGCAGCTTGTTCTTGTTTTTGTTTACTATGATTTTCTTCAGCTTTCGTGCCAGCGCAACCTGTTAATGCTAATGTGAATCCTAGCAGTATGGATGATAGTACTTTTGTTTTTTTATTCATTTTTATCGTCTCCTTATTGTATGATTTTAGTTAGTACGGTTTGCGATTATAGTAGCAGTTCGTCCTTTTAAATTTTTGTTATATGAAAAGATTCAGGTGGGAGCAACGAACTTAGTTACTACGTTTATCATGTTAATCCCCGAGTATAAACTCCCTCTAAATAAATCATTAAAAAAAGATAAACTAATTCCTAAAAAATTTTCATATTTATAAAAAACAATCGCTGGCTTACTGGATGGCCCTTTCGAACGCTTATCAATTTTTTTCTGATACCTACGAGTAATCGAAAAATACATAGTAAAGGAAGAAGGAAAGCTGTTAACAGTAATGTAATTCTTAATAGAGTTAATCGAGTGTATTGTAAAAGTTTTTAAGATGAATTGTAGGGGAAATGATGATCTTATAGAAGGTGATTCCTATAGGAAGGGGATGTCCATGTTTGATTCAACAGATTTTAAAATTATAAAGTTACTACAAGAAAACGCTAGAATGAACTGGAAGGAAATTGGAGAGATAGTACATTTGACTGGCCAGGCTGTTGGGAAACGAATTAATAAATTAGAAGAGGCGGGTGTCATTCAAAAATATACGATAGATATCGACAGGGCTAAGTTAGAAGGGTCTATTATGACGTTTGTTACACTATTTCTGCATGCACCACATTATCATAATCAAATTCAAACTTTTTTTGAAAAAACGGACTTAATTACTGAAATGTATCGTATAAGTGGCGATGGGTGTTATATCATGATTCTTCACACATCTTCGCACCAGCAATTAGAAGAGACTCTTGCAGATGTTTTACATTATGGTGATTATCGTATAAATACTGTCATTAAGACAATCGAAAAAAGAAAGAATAAGAGATTTATTCTTTCTTTTTTTATATGGAACTGTAATTCTTTATTTGCTCTTGTTTATAAAACAGTTTGCCGACATGATTTTCGCATAAATATCACCAAACTCTAACGAACTCATGAACGATTGATGAGCGTGTACTGCGGGGATCAGATTTCCTTGAAATTCTAAATCTCTTGTTGTACAAGCATCTTCAATTACAACGCATTGAAATCCTAAATCACTGGCAGCACGTACTGTTGCATCAATACATACATGAGTCATCATACCGCAAATGACTAGTTGATCTATTTTTTCTTTCTTTAATGTTTCAAATAAATTGGTTCTTAAAAAACTGTTAGGGTGATGTTTTTGTATGACTCTTTCGTTAGCAATTGGCTGTACATCATCATGAATTTGAGCACCTACTGTTTCAGGTAAGAAGAAAGTAGCTCCTTCATTGTTCGCAATATGTTGTACGTGAATAACTGTTTTATGTTTTTCACGAAATACTTTCAAGACTTCTTTCGCTTTTTGTGCGGCTTTTTCAGGTTGATGTAATTCCATATTGCCGCCTTCAAAGTAATCATTTTGTATGTCGACTAATAGTAACGCTTCGTTCATCATTAATCCCCCCACAATTATTTATACAGCAAGTTATTTGTACTGTACCGTTATTATATAAATTGCAACTATATGGAAGTAATAACGTCATGAAAAGATTTTGACGTATATGGTTTCATTGTGAAAAAGCTAAAGGATGCAAAGAAAAGATGGGGACAATTTGTTTGTGGTTTTTTGATTTAGAAACAGAAAGTGGATGGGGAAGTAGATATTAACTTAATGATGCATCTAAGCAAACGTACTATTAGATGAATCATTAAGTAACAAAGGAGCTGGGTATTTTCATGCGTTGTTATCTGTGTTTAGTGATAGCTTTTGTTGCTCTTTTAATTTTTCAGGAGTCACGTCATTTCCTAAAGGATCTAATATTTTTAATCCTGTAACAGTGGTGTTGATTTGACCGCGAATAATTTGAAGATACTCCTCGCGTAATTCTGTGCGCTCATTTAATTCTGTTTTTGTTAAACTTTCTTCTTTTTGTTTTTTAGCTAATTCATTAATTCGATTTAAAACTTCAAGCATTGTTTTCTCCGCCTTTCTTTTTTGTATTATTCGATTAGATTGTAGTTTTGCATTATGATTATGGTTGCTACCATCATAGTTTCGTTAATAGTGTTTATCGTACTTTTATTCCTAAAGTACGATAAACACTGTGATTAAAACTCGCCATTCCAAGACGTTACTTCATCTACAGTTAATCGTACTGTTGGGAATCCTGGCTCTTTTGCTTTGCCTAATGCAATCATTAAGACATCAGTTAAGTTTTCTGGAACGTTAAATGCTTTGCGGAATTCTTCAACGTTATAGCCAAGCGTTGGGACTGTATCGTATCCTCTCGCTTTTGCAGCAAGCATAAATATCCGAATGGTGAAGTAATCGTGAAAGAGGACGATCATATATGATTTAACATTTCTGTAAGTATAATTTTGCTATAATGAATAAGTACTTACACGAAGGGGAGCTAAAAGAGAAAATGAAGTCATTTAATATCGATCATTATATAGCTAGCGTTTTACAGTGGATATTAAATATAGCGTTAATCATATTATCCATTGTTTTATCAATCTTTTTAATTAACGAGACGATTACTTTTGTTCAATACATATTTTCAGCGAAGAAGTATACATCTTATAAATTAGTTGAGAGTATCATCGTCTATTTCCTATACTTCGAGTTCATCGCATTAATTATTAAGTATTTTAAGTCGAATTATCATTTTCCGTTACGTTATTTTATTTATATCGGAATTACGGCGTTAATTCGTTTAATTATCGTGTCTCATGAGGAACCAATGGAGACGTTATTATACGCGGGAGCAATTCTTGTTTTAGTTATTTCTTTATACATATCGAATATGAGAGATTTGAGAAAAGAGTAGTGCAGACATAAGTTTGCACTACTTTTTGTACCTTGACCTTCAAGTTACTTGAAGGTTTACAATGTAATTAGGGCGTTTGAAATCGAAAAAAATTGAGAAATTAAGTGAAGAGGTTATTTTACTTGGAGGTTATAGAAATGAGTCAGGAATTGAAATTACGTCCTTTAGAACGGGAAGACTTAAAGTTTGTACACGAACTTAATAATAACGCGCATATTATGTCGTATTGGTTTGAAGAGCCTTATGAAGCATTTGTGGAGCTGCAGGATTTATACGATAAACATATACATGATCAAAGTGAGCGCCGATTTATCGTTGAGAAAGATAATGAGATGGTGGGATTAGTCGAATTAGTAGAAATCGATTATATTCACCGTAGAACTGAATTCCAAATTATTATTGATCCGAGTTACCAAGGTTACGGTTATGCAGCTGATGCAACGCGTTTAGCGATGGATTATGCTTTTTCCGTATTAAATATGCATAAAATATATTTAGTTGTCGATAAAGAGAATGAAAAAGCTGTACACGTTTATAAAAAGGTCGGATTTATAGTAGAAGGTGAGTTGCAAGATGAGTTCTTCGTTGATGGCAACTACCATAATGCGATAAGAATGTGTATGTTCCAAAAAGAATATTTTAGAGTGAAGAGGCTATAGACAATGATTGTCTATAGTCTTTTTGTTATATAAGTCAACAACTTTTTATCGTAAAACGATAAAAAGTTGTTGACTTATAATGCGTCGGGACTTATTATGAGGGTAGCAAAAGGAATGCGGAAAAATTAATTGTGAAATTAAAGGAGAATATATTATGAAGAATAAATTTTTATTAGCTATCGTACTAATATCGTTAGGAGTTACTTGTTTATTAATGCACGGTACAACTAGTAAAGTGGCGGATAATGGGCTTCTTGTAGAACCTTTCTTTTTCCTAGTACCAGTAAGCTACCTATTGTTCTTTAGTGGTATTGGTGTGTTGCTAGTTGGATTTATCACTTCAAAGTTGAAAAAACAACAATAGATAAATGCTGTTAGTTTAGGAGCGGATTTTTGTGAAACAAAACGAATTGTCATTATGGTTAAAGTTAATTATCATTCTTTGCGGATGTTTTGGTTTATTGTTCTGCATATATATTGGGCCAGAAACGGGAAGAGCGGTATTGTTAGTTTCAGAAAATTTGAAGGGACTATATAAGCCATTCGTACTGTTCATTTGGATCACAGGAATTCCATTTTTTAGCGCTTTATTTTTGCACTGGAAGACAAGTAGGAGCAGCGATTACAGTGGCCGGGGGACAGATGACAATTCAGGCAGTGCATCAGGCCATTCAAATGCAAAAACAAGCACAAGTAGCACAAATGATGCAGAGCCAGTATATGTCGTATGCACAGCTTCCTGTACATAGTATACATTATGATGTGTATCCAGCTGGTTTATCCCGCATTAACGGGCAGTAAAACTCCCACCTCAAAATTCGGCAGGAGCAAAGAAGTTAGGTGGGAGTCGGGCTGCCCGTAAACGCCCGATTGGTGAAGGCTAATAATCAGTGGGTAAGAACAAAACCCCCACTGATTAAAGTTTCACTTTATTTTCCATTCCATATGGCGGGACATACTTCTTATGAAAGAAAGCGACTCAATAGAGTCGCTTTTTTATATTCCACCGAGCTTCATTCCAAGGAATGCGAATAGGATACCAATTATGTAAGTAGTACTTAAATATAAAAGGAATGTGTAAATTTTTTTGCGATTGAGAAGCTGAATGGACTCTAATTTAAGTGTCGAAAATGTGGTGAATGCGCCCATAAATCCAGTTACTAATAATAATTGCCATTCTGTAGAGACTCCGTTGCCAATTATATACCCGAGTAAAAATGCTCCTGTTATATTAATAAGGAATGTAGCAATTGGAAAGGGTGTTTTATTTCTTTTTTTAAACCAATTGCTAATTGCAAATCGTGTAATCGCACCGAAAAATCCTCCAGTTGCTACTAATAAAGCTTCCATCATAAGTGATCACCTTCCGTAAGTGATTTCTTAATTAAGAAATCACCTAGTGTATAGCCAAGTCCAGACATAATGAGACCGCCAAGTATGCTACATGATACATATAAGAAAGCCGTGCTCCATTCAGAATGATTGATTAATTGCACAGTTTCTACACTAAATGTTGAAAACGTCGTAAAGGAACCGATGAATCCAGTCCCGATGCCTGTGATAACCTCTGAAGGTAAGATGTTTAGCCGAGCGATATACGTAGTCAGCCAAGCTAATAAGAAACAGCCGATTAAGTTAATGAATAATGTAGCTAATGGAAATGAATGATGCCAAAATACATGAATAGTAAGACCTAAATAATAGCGGGAAAGGGCTCCTAATATGCCGGCGATGCCAACGATAATATAAATCAATTTTCTCACCTCTTTAAATAGCTTGCTCAAAAAAATAGACTCCTACCAGTAGTTATACTGGTAGGAGTCATTAGCTAAGCAGCGGTTATGGCGAACTCCATCGCCTATGATTATTACATATAGTGTACTAAAAATTTCGTTTGATTTCCAGTAGAGAAGTTGGTGTGTTTTGTATTTCTCTAATAGTTTAAGATAGGGAATTATTACTCATAAACTAAATATAGTGATATAAGGTTTTCGGTGTGATAAAATGTTTCGTATGTCTGTCATTTTTTTATTTAACTGAAAATAAAGAAAAGTAAAATCGTATGTTTTAGAAAAGGAGTCGTTTGTTTGAAAAAATTATTAAAAATAGTACTTATATGTATTTTAGTAGGGGTGGGAGTTGTAGGTGGGTTTTTAGCGTATATGACACTTACAAAAGAACAGCCGGCTGATGTTATAAGCTTGAAGGTTGAAAACAATAAGGAGCGCGTAATTGCGCCTGGAAATGAATTTAAAGTTACAACATTTAATATTGGATATGCTGGACTAGATAAGGATCAAGACTTCTTTATGGATGGGGGAAAAGGGTCTGGTTCAAGTAGTAAAGAACAAACGGAAACTAACTTAAAGAATATGCTTTCGTTTTTACAAAATGAGAATAGTGATTTTGCACTATTACAAGAAACAGATATAAAATCAATGCGATCATTTGATGTAAATGGGCATGAATTTTTGAAAAAAGGATTACCTGATTATGCTTCGTCATTCGGAAAGAACTACGATACGAAATGGGTTCCGGTGCCAATAACAAATCCAATGGGATATGCTGAAGCTGGATTAAGTACATTTTCTAAATATACGGTTCAAACAGCGAAGAGATTTCAGCTTCCTGGAATGGAGCCGTGGCCAAAGCGTTTATTTGATTTAGACCGAGCGATTGTTGAACATAAAATACCTGTTAATAATGGGAAATTTGTTAGACTCGTAAATCTACATTTGTCTGCTTATGATGAAGGCGGGAAAATTAGAAAACAGCAAGTAGAATATTTAAAAAAATATATGAACAAGCATTATGAAAATGGTGATTATGTCATAATGGGCGGAGACTGGAATCAATTACTTTCTAACGTTCAGTTAAGCGATCCTAAGTTTGTGAAAGAGCGTCCTGAGTGGTTAGTAGAATTACCGAAGGACTTTACTGATGGTGGCTTTAAGTGGGCTGTAGATCCGTCTGTTATGACTGTGAGAGATGATGTAAAGAAATACGTGGAAGGTGAAAACTTTGTCACGATTATTGATGGCTTTATCGTTTCACCGAATGTTGAAATTGTAAATGTACAAGGGAAAGATTTGAAGTTTGAAAATAGCGATCATAACCCAGTGAGTGCGGTATTCAAGCTGAAGTAATCGATACGTATGAGTAGAAGGTGGGGCTTCATATATGGAGTGGTTAAAGAGAACTTGTTTTTCTAACCTTGAGAAAGAATCACAGAAAAATCATTTATTGTTGTTTATCACGATTTGTAGTTTCTTCCTTGGGATAATCGCGATTGGGTATTACGGATATATTTTTACAGAGAGAGCAATAGCATTTTGGATGTGTGGTATTTCTATCGTAGTATTTGGAACGCTGCTTACTTTTATAGAAAGTATGGAAGCAATGTATAAATACATCATGACATGTATGCTACTTATTATGTCTTTCATTATGGTACAAGCATTTAATGAAAGCCCAGCTGTATTTCAAATGGTCTATTTTACATTAGCGGTTTCACTTATTTATTTGAGTGAACGTCTTATTTTAATTCTTGGCGGGGTAGCAGTTGTTGTTACATTTATACTTTGTAGTTATTGGCCAAATCAATTTTTTGCGTATACAGCGTCATCTGAAGCTGCAAATTTCGCAAGCTTGTTAGCGATTGTAACGATTGCTATGTGGGGTGTCACAAAGATTGGTTCTAATCTTTTGGCTCGTTTAAGGGATGAGAAGCAAGCGGTGATGAAGAAAGCTCAGGAGTTAGAAGAAACGCAAAGGCTTATTGAGGAAACTGTTGTGAAGTTAGATAGTAATTTCAATCATTTAAGACAAAATATGAATACATCGATGGAGTCAATGAGTGAAATTAACTTTGCTTTTGAAGAAGTAGCAGTGGGAACTCAATCGCAATCAGAGATGATGTCACGTTCAGTAGAAGTATTAAATGATATGGAGGGAAATATTGACCAAATCATCTCTCAAGTAAGAAATGTGTCGATGCGTGTTGATAAAAGTTTGGAAATCTCAAAGGGTAGTGTAAATACTTTAAGAAATTTTGAAGCTAACATGAGAAGTTTAAATGATGTTGTTTCACAATCAGGAACGATATTTAGAGAATTGATGACACAATCGAAACAAATTAATGAAATTGTAGATGTAATCACGAATATTTCAAGTCAGACGAGTTTGCTAGCTTTAAATGCAAATATTGAAGCTGCAAGGGCAGGCGAGCATGGAAAAGGTTTTGCTATTGTAGCGAATGAAGTATTAAAGCTTGCTGAAGAATCGAATCGTTCTGCGGGGAGAATTCAAGGGATTTTGAAGGAGTTTAGTAATCAAGCAAGTAAAGTAGAAGTGCAGGTAGAGAAGTCAGAAAGAGTACAAGAAGAATGTAACGAAATGTTAGCAAGTGTTTTGACGAATGTAACGGATTTAGGGAAGTTTATTGATGCGATTAATGATGTAATGAGGGAGATTGTTGGTCATCAAGAAAGTTTCCAAGCTAAAACGACGAATATCGTAAAGGATGTTACACATGCTTCTAACGTAATTCAACAAACTTCTGCAGCTACGGAAGAAGTGTTAGCGAGTGTTGAAGAAGAAAAGCATCGAAATGATACATCGGTGAAGACGTTACATACTGTTAGCGAGCAAGTGAAGTTGCTAGAAGATATTTTAGAAAAGTAATATCGATGAAAAAGACCACTTGGTAGGAATTTAATTGCTTTTCTCCGCAATTTCTGCCAAGCTTAAGGAGAAAAATACTTCGAAGAAAGAAATATATAGGTGACGCATATGATTGAAGTTAAGACTTCTGAACTTAGTGATGGAGAATTTAATAGAGGTGTATTTGCAACTCGTGATATTAAAAAGGGTGAGTTGATACACTCAGCACCAGTTATCTCTTATCCGAATGAACAGCATGAACACATTGAGAAAACGTTACTTGCTGACTACGCATTTGAGTATGGGGTAAATCATACGGCATTCCTGTTAGGATACGGCATGTTATTTAATCATGCATATAATCCGAATGCAACGTATGATATTGTCTTCGAGAATCATACGTTTAACTTCTTTGCTTACAAAGATATAAAAGCGGGAGAAGAGATTCTAATCAATTATAATGGTGAAGTTGATGACGATGAGCTATTATGGTTTGATAAGGAAAAAGAAGAGAACGAAAAATAAGTTAAAAAGTATAGAAAGAGCACATTCTGTGGGATGTGCTCTTTTTTATTGATGAAAATAAAGTAAAGATTACAAAAAAATACCACTTTTCTTTCGTATGGTATAGTAAGATATTGAAGGGTATTACTTTGAAAAGCCTATATATTTTACAAATTGTTGTCTATATGGTTACATGTCAAGTTTAGTAGCCCATTTGGGTTGCTTTATTATGCGATATATATTTTAATATGAGTGGAACCTCTTATAATTTAAGAGGTTTATAGGTGTGCTTTATGTACACTGTATTCACCACGTTAGCTGTTGTTTTGTAATGCATTTTTATGTGGGGATATTATGGACCCGTATATAGCGGGATAAAAAGATTATAGAAATAGAGGAATCGTAAAATGAATATGCACGAGGTTTATAAATATTTAAGTACAGTATTGCCTGAAGGTCATGTGAAGCAAGATGAAATGTTAAAGAATCATACGCATATTAAAGTGGGCGGGAAAGCGGATGTGTTCGTTTCTCCTACGAATTATGATGAAATTCAAGAAGTTATAAAGTATGCCAATCAATACAATATTCCAGTTACGTTTTTAGGAAACGGCTCTAATGTTATTATTAAAGACGGTGGTCTGCGCGGGATTACAGTAAGTTTAATTCATATTACAAATGTTACTGTAACAGGGACAGCGATTGTTGCGGGGTGTGGTGCAGCAATTATTGATGTGTCACGAATTGCATTAGATCACTGTTTAACAGGACTTGAGTTTGCTTGTGGTATACCAGGTTCAGTTGGCGGAGCGTTATATATGAATGCTGGTGCATATGGCGGTGAGGTTGCATATGTGCTAACAGAAGCTGTCGTAATGACAGGTGATGGAGAGCTACGTACTTTAACGAAAGATGCATTTGAATTTGGATATCGTAAGAGTGTATTTGCGAACAATCATTACATTATTCTTGAAGCGAGGTTTGAACTTGAAGAAGGTGTACGTGAAGAGATTAAGGAAAAGATGGATGATTTAACGTATAAGCGTGAATCAAAACAACCTTTAGAGTATCCTTCATGTGGCAGTGTATTTAAGCGTCCACCAAATAATTTTGCGGGTAAGCTTATTCAAGAATCAGGACTGCAAGGTAAGCGAATTGGCGGAGTTGAAGTTTCTTTAAAACACGCTGGATTTATGGTGAATGTTGATAACGGAACTGCACAAGATTATATCGATTTAATTCATTTCGTACAAACAACTGTTGAAGAAAAATTCGGTGTGAAATTAGAGAGAGAAGTAAGGATTATTGGAGAAAATCTACAGTAATCTTTGAATAAAAAACGTATAAAAGTATGAATTATTTCGAAATAACGTTTGGGTATTGTTGACAATTTGATTTGGATTCAATATAATGGCTAATAATTTAACAAATAAAATATACGTTGAAAGAGCCCAGTAGCAGTTTGTCACTGTTATTAAAGAGAGCTAGGGGTTGCTGGAACCTAGCACAAACAAACTTGTGAATTACACTCTGGAGTATCTTAGGTAACGCTAAGCGGACTAGCAATCGATATTATTGCTAAGAGTGGTATGAATAGCTATGCTATTTATGCAAACTGGGTGGTAACACGGTGAATAATCGTCCCTATGTCGTAGACATAGGGGCTTTTTTGTTTTTAAAAAAATAAAGGGGATGACAAAAGATGAATATTATTGATGAATTAGAATGGCGCGGTGCTGTGAATCAGCAGACTGATGAAGAAGGTTTACGTAAGTTAGTAGAAGAGAAAAAGATTTCACTATACTGCGGAGTTGATCCGACTGGTGATAGTATGCATATCGGACATTTGATTCCGTTCATGATGATGAAAAGATTTCAATTAGCTGGCCATCATCCGGTTATTTTAATTGGCGGGGCAACAGGAACAATTGGTGATCCAAGTGGACGTCAATCAGAGCGTCAACTGCAAACTTTAGAAGTGGTGCAGCATAATGTAGATGCGTTAACAGCGCAAATGAAAAAGCTATTTGACTTTGGCGGGAATAGCGAAGTGAAGATGGTAAATAACTATGACTGGACACATAAAATAAACATTATCGAGTTTTTACGTGATTACGGAAAAAACTTTAGCATAAATAGCATGTTAGCGAAAGATATTGTCGCAAGTCGTTTAGATACAGGGATTTCTTTCACAGAATTCACGTACCAAATCTTGCAAGCGATGGATTTTCATCATTTATACACAAAAGAAGATGTTCAATTACAAATTGGTGGTAGTGATCAATGGGGAAATATTACGAGTGGTTTAGATTTAATTCGTAAGTTAGAAGGTCATGAAGCGAAAGTATTCGGATTAACGATTCCATTATTATTAAAATCAGATGGTACGAAGTTTGGTAAATCAGCAGGTGGTGCTATTTGGCTTGATCCGGAAAAGACAACACCGTTTGAATTTTACCAGTTCTGGGTGAATACAGATGACCGTGATGTAATTAAATACTTGAAATACTTTACGTTCTTAACGAAAGAGCGAATTGATGAATTAGCAGCGAAGGTAGAAACAGAGCCTCATAAACGTGAAGCACAAAAAGTATTAGCGGAAGAAATGACGAAATTCGTTCATGGAGAAGAAGCGTTTTTACAGGCAGTGAAAATTACAGCAGCGTTATTTAGCGGAGATATTAAGTCGTTAACAGCTGATGAAATTGAACAAGGCTTTAAAGAGATGCCGACATTCCAATCTTCAAAAGAGACGAAAAATATCGTAGAGTGGCTAGTTGATTTAGGAATTGAACCTTCTAGACGTCAAGCGCGTGAAGATATTAATAATGGGGCTATATCTATGAATGGTGAAAAAGTAATGGATGTCAGTAGAGATGTTACTGTAGAAAATTCATTTGATGGACGATTCATCATTATTCGTAAAGGGAAGAAGAACTACAGCTTAGTGGAATTAGGAGAATAGTTCTTGTGAAAGAGCGGAAGTAGGGAAGATATTTACTTCCGCTCTTTTCATATACACAATTTCGACACAAAAAAAAGTCAGTATATTTCGATAATTAAAGAGGTTATATTATTCTTTTGCCGAATAAATAAGTTAGAGAAAATTACGGATAAAGTGAAACTTTAATCAGTGGGGGATTTTGTTCATCCCCACTGATTATCAGCCCGCAAATAGCGGGATAAAAATAGCCCGAACCATGCAGGGCATGATTCGGGCTTATATTCAGATTAGTATGCTAAGCTGAATAGACCTTTAATGTGTGATAAGTAACGAACGTTACTTGCTTCTTTCATTAATGATGCTGGTAAACCTTTAAGCGGAGTATTGCTTGCTCCGATTGTAGCAACAGCATCTTTACGTCCTAGACTAGCAAGTGTTCCAGAGTTGATAGGTGCGAACTCTTCGAATGCTTTGCCTTCTAGTGCTGCGTATAAGTTGTATCCAATTAACTCACCCATTTGCCAAGCGATTTGTGCAGTTGGTGGGTATGGACGACCGTCTGGAGAGAAGACAACAGCGCTGTCTCCAGCGACGAATACGTCTTTGTGAGAAGTAGATTGTAGATGTGCATCAACAGTTGCACGACCGCGGTTTACTTCAAGACCTGATTCACCAATTAATGGGTTACCTTGTACGCCGCCTGTCCAAACGAATGTGTTAGCAACGATTTTTTGACCGTCTTTTAAGTCGATTTCATTACCAGCAACGTTTGTTACAGGAAGACCTGTTAAGAATGTAACACCGCGTGCTTCTAAGCTAGCAGTTGCACGTTCGATTAAGTGGTCTGGTAATACTGGAAGGATTTTTGGACCTGCTTCAACAAGAAGAAGTTTAACTTCTTTTGGATTTACGCCGTGGCTTTTTGCAAGTTTAGGCATAATGTCAGCAAGCTCACCAACTAGCTCAACGCCAGTTAATCCGCCACCACCGATTACGATTGTAGCATCAGCTTCGTTTTTCGTTTTAGCGTATTCACGAATACGGTCTTCAACGTGTTTGTAGATTTTGTTTGCATCAGCAGCAGATTTTAATACCATGCTGTTTTCTTCTAGTCCTGGAATACCGAAGTAAGCAGTTTTACTTCCTAAAGCAACTACAAGTGCATCGTAAGATAAAGTAGTGCCACCAGCTAGTTTGATTTCTTTGCTATCAACTGAGAATGACTCAACTGTTGCAATTTTAAGATCGATGTCTTTACCTTTGAAAAGCTTTGTAAGTGGCATTGCAATTGCTTGCTCAGCAACGTTACCAGCTGCAAGGCGGTGTAGTTCAGTGATGATTTGGTGCGTTGGGTATTGGTTAATCACTGTAACTTGTGCTTCTGATTTGCTGTAATATTTACGTACGTTTAAAGCGGCAAGAAGACCGCCATAACCAGCGCCTAAGATGACAATTTGTTTTGACATAGTATGATATCCCCCGTCTTTACTAATTGTTGTTATAAGTTAAATTATTTATTGTTACGTTCTGCACTAATTTGAAGGTATGCGTTCACAAAGCGGAACATTTTTTGTGCTTGTGGGTCTTTTAGTAATTTTAATAGACCGAACAGGCCGATAACTTCGTTGCTTTCATCAGCACGATCTTTCGCTTCGATAGCAGTTGCAGCCATGCTTTTCACTGTATCTTTTACAGGTTCTACAAGCTCTGTGATTGCACTAACAGTGTCGCTTTTTAATACTTCATCAGTAGCAACAGTTTGAGCGAAGTCATAAGACTTAGTTAAAATGTTAACAAGCTCAGTTAATTTTGGAAGCTGTTCTACTAGTGTTGTTAATGATTCTTGTACCTCAGGTTTTAACAACTGATCAAGTACATCAAGTTGTTCTTGGCTAGCAGAAATTTGTACAGTTTCTTGTTCTGGCTTTGTTTGAGTCATAGTTTCTGGCATCTCCAATTCTCCTTTACGATAGCAATACTCTTATTTTTTATAGGTAAGATAGTAAACGCTTATGAAACTTTATACAAAGTTTCACAAAGCACAATAAAATGCCTTTAAATTTATGACAGCAAGTAAGCTGAAATCATAAATCCAAAACCATAATGTCCTACCTATTATTTATGAACTGTCCGATACATGGCTTGTCCGCATAATGGAAAGTTCCCTTATCGGAAAGTGTATATAATATATATCCTATATTATATACTATATACACGTATGTTAACATAAAAATGATTCCTAATTATTTGATATTGATTCTGTAACCTAGTACTGACAAGGCATGAAAGCGCATAAATTATTTTATCTATCTTAAAAATGTACATATATATAAAGAAAAAAAGGAGGAAATGGACAAATTTATGTTCATTTTTTCCTTTTTTTATTGTTCACCTTCTGTAATTAGCATTGATGTGTTACCGCTTTTTTCAAGGTGGCATTCGCCCCAAGTACAAAGAGAATCAAGAATGGATTCTAAAGACCAACCGTAGTCTGTAAGAGAATATTCTACTTTCGGTGGTACTTGATTGTATACCTTTCTTTGAATAACTCCGTCTTCTTCTAATTCGCGTAATTGCTGTGTTAACATCTTTTGTGTAATACCAGGCATGAGACGTTTTAATTCACTCGTTCTCTTTGTACCTTTCGTTAAGTGGCAAAGAATAACGACTTTCCATTTTCCGCCGATAACCTCTAAAGTCGCTTCAACGGGAATATTATATTTCTTCATATAAAAATCTCCTTTGATGAATGTAGATTTCAGTTCTCCAACAAAAGAAGCCAAATAATTTAAATGTTACTAAAAAGTACCTATAGCACTTTAAAGTACGTACTTTTTATCATGTTGAATATGTTCCATAATAGCATACGTAAGAGGGAAATGAGTAGTACGGTACTAAAAAGTGCCTATGTTACTTTTTGGTACCTATCGTACTTTAAAGTGCGTTCTTCAAAAAAAGAGTGAAGCCATTCATAATAGCATATATCAGCAGTAACATTATTTTTGTAGAAGATAAAAAGGCCTTTTTATCATACTATTATGATTGGATTTCTCGCATTAAGGAGGAGTTCAATTGAATTCATATGCAGTATCATCTTCGGCTGTTCAGACGAATCGAAGAAGTATGTTTGCTTTATTAGCGCTAGCAATTAGTGCATTTGGAATTGGTACAACCGAGTTTATTAGTGTCGGTTTATTACCATCTATTTCGGAAGATTTACATGTTTCTGTTACAACAGCGGGTTTAACCGTTTCTTTATATGCATTAGGGGTAGCGTTTGGTGCCCCAGTATTAACGTCATTAACAGCTAGTATGTCGCGAAAGACGTTATTAATGTGGATTATGATTATTTTCATTATTGGTAATGGAATTGCGGCAGTGGCAACAAGTTTTACTGTGTTGCTTATGGCGAGGGTTGTATCTGCGTTTGCACACGGCGTTTTTATGTCGATAGGATCCACAATTGCGGCTGCACTTGTACCAGAGAATAAACGTGCTAGTGCAATAGCATTTATGTTTACTGGTTTAACCGTTGCGACGATTACAGGTGTACCAATTGGAACGTTTATTGGTCAACAATTTGGCTGGAGAGCATCTTTTATGGTGATTGTGGTCATTGGAATTATTGCCTTAGTCGCAAACAGCATGTTAATTCCGTCTAACTTAAAAAAGGGTACACGAGTATCATTTCGTGATCAATTCAAACTTATCACGAACGGAAGACTCTTACTTGTTTTTGTCATTACTGCATTAGGATACGGAGGAACATTCGTAACATTTACGTATTTATCTCCGCTATTACAAGAAGTAACAGGATTTAAATCGAGTACCGTTACAATCATTTTATTAGTGTACGGGATTGCAATTGCGATTGGGAATATCATTGGCGGAAAATTATCGAATCATAATCCAATTCGAGCACTATTTTACATGTTCTTTGTTCAAGCAATTGTATTATTCGTATTAACATTTACAGCGCCGTTTCAAGTAGCGGGGCTTATCACAATTATTTTTATGGGGCTATTCGCGTTTATGAATGTTCCAGGACTACAAGTGTATGTCGTTATATTGGCTGAGCGTTTCGTGCTGAGTGCCGTTGATATCGCATCAGCAATGAATATTGCAGCATTTAACGCAGGAATTGCTCTTGGGGCTTATTTGGGCGGTATTGTAACGAACTCGTTAGGATTAATTCATACAGCTTGGGTAGGCGGCATTATGGTAGTAGGCGCTGTTATTTTAACAGCTTGGAGTATGAACTTAGAAAAAAGAGATCAAGCAAAATAAAGGAGAGAAAAATATAATGAAAAATTTACAAAGTAAAACAACATTGCATAACGGTGTGGAAATGCCTTGGTTCGGTTTAGGTGTATTTAAAGTAGAAGATGGACCGGAACTTGTAGAGGCTGTGAAAGTAGCCATTAAAGAAGGATACCGTAGCATTGATACAGCTGCGATTTATGGAAATGAAAAAGCAGTTGGAGAAGGCATTCGCGCTGGTATAAAAGAAGCAGGAATTTCTCGAGAAGATTTATTCATTACTTCAAAAGTGTGGAACGCAGATCAAGGATATGAAACGACACTTGCTGCATACGAAGAGAGCTTAAAAAAATTAGAACTAGATTATTTAGATTTATATCTTGTCCATTGGCCTGTTGAAGGGAAATATAAAGATTCGTGGAGAGCGTTAGAAACACTTTATAAAGAAGAACGCGTGCGTGCAATTGGCGTAAGTAACTTCCAAATCCATCATCTGAAAGACGTACTAGAAGGTGCGGAAATTAAGCCGATGATTAACCAAGTAGAGTATCACCCGCGTTTAACGCAGAAAGAACTACAAGCTTTCTGTAAAGAACAAGGAATCCAAATGGAAGCATGGTCACCACTTATGCAAGGGCAATTATTAGATAATGAAACTTTACAAGAAGTTGCTGATAAGTACGGTAAAACAACAGCGCAAATCATTTTACGTTGGGATCTTCAAAATGAAGTTGTAACGATTCCGAAATCAACGAAAGAACAGCGTATTATTGCGAATGCTAATATATTCGACTTCGAATTAACAAAAGAAGATATGGAAAAGATTGATGCTTTAAATCAGAACCACCGCGTTGGTCCAGATCCTGATAACTTTGATTTCTAATAGAGGTAAGTTCAAAGGGTGCAAAAAAGTTTGCACTCTTTTTTGTTTTGTCTATGCATAAAAAACTTTTCTAACTAAATAATACATAGTAGTAAATTTGTTATTTTATAAGGGGTTGTAGACATGAATATAAAACGATCGTTCAAGCTAATGGCCGCTTTTTTGAGTGTTTTATTTGTATTTGCGAACTTATTATTCCCACTTCAAAAGGCATCCGCAGAGGTTATGGATCACACGAAGTATCAAATGGATTGGAGTTATAGTAAGTCAAAGAAAAAACCAATTCGAACAGAGCTTATTAAAACAGCGGATGGAAAAATTGCTTTTTGCTTAAATGTAGATTTGAAATCTCCGAGCGGCCAAGATTTACCTGAAATGGGTAAAGTAGATATTAACGTATATCGTGTACTATTAAACGGGTATCCACAGAAGAGCCCACAAGAATTAGGTGTTTCCGATTGGAGAGAGGCACATTACGCAACGCAGCTCGCGGTGTGGAATGCGTTAAAACAAATTGATATTAACGATTTAGATTTCCGTAATAAAAATGTAGAAAAAGTAACGAAAGATATAGTTGCAAAAGCAAGCGCTAGTGAGGAACTACAAGAAATTACGATGAGTGTAGTACCATCGGAAGAACAAGAGGCAGTATTAAAAAATGAGTTTTTTGAAACAGGTTTATACACAGTGCAAACAAATGCAAAAAGTGGAACGTATAAAGTGCAAGCAACAGGTGCACCAGAAGGCGCGAAGTTCGTAAATGAAAAAGGCGAGGGAAAAACAGAATTTAATGTAGGAGAAAAGTTCCGCATTTTAATTCCGAAACAAACACCAGCGGGTGGATTTAGCTTTAAAGTATCAGGGAATTTAACGAAACTACAAGGAATCGCGCATAAAGGAACACCGACAATTCAAAATGCAGTTGTATTATTAGAGCGTAGTGAAGAGAAAACAAGTCCAGAGTTGGCGGTAAGTTGGAAAAAAGCAAATGGTCATGATAATAAACCAAATAAACCCTATACACCAAATGAACCACATAAACCGAATCAAATTAAAAGATAGTGGAAAAAGCATTGGCGTTTGCCAGTGCTTTTTTGCATGCTTTGGATTTCTTATATCGCCAGCATTAATGTTTTGATCCGTACGGTATAATGGAAACAAGAAATTAGAAAGAGAGATAAAAAATGAAACTTCGTATTCGTGAAATAACGAAAGAAAATCGGCATGAAATTGCTAACTTAAAAGTAACAGAACAGCAGCATAAATTTATTGAAAGTACAGTTGAAAATTGTTTAGTTGATGCTGAAACAAAATATAAAGAAGATGCGGTTTCCGTAGGTCTGTATGATGGTGATATACCTATTGGGTATGCAATGTATGGCTGGTTTGAGGAAGAAGAAAAGGCTGTATATTTAAATCAATTTGTCATCGATAGTGCATGCCAAGGAAAAGGGTATGCAAAACCATTATTGCGTTTTTTAATGGAGCATTTTACAACAGAATATAATTGCAAAGTTATGTATTTAAGCATACATCCAGAAAACAAACTCGCGCAAAAATTATATGAATCAATTGGGTTCCATTTAACCGGTGAAATTGAGGATGAGTGGTTACACGGAAAAGGATTTATAATGAAACGCATGCTTGATTAATAAAAACCTGTCCGAAAGAATAGTATCTTTCAGACAGGTTTTTATTTTGAAATAGCATTAAACGTTTAAAATATAAACATTACGATTTTTGGATTTTATTCATAAAATTGTAATATTAATCTAATTGAACAGGCTATCTAACCAGAAAGAAATCATGTACAATTCATTTTGGAAAAACTGTCCATAGATGGATGCCTATGAATGAATTGTAAAAAACAATATTTTTATACACATTTTTCATGTATAGACAACAATACTTGATAAAACCATCTCTCATCATTATTTTGACATGAAAAAGAGAACTCATCACGAAATATAGAGAAAGGTGAGGAGGAACTTTCGCTTTAAAAAATTTGTCACATAAGAAAGAGGATACATTTAAAGTGAACGATGGTAAGAGGTGTAGGGGCGCGAGGTTGAGTTGTATATATTAAATGATTGTATAAAGATAATTTGATTTTACAGTAAATAAATATATCTATGATGGTTTGCATTACAAAAAGAATAGGGGACACAGATTATGTCGAAGAAAAAGAAGAGTAGGGTATTAGTAGCTGGTATATGCATATCTACATTATTATCACCAGTAGCTTTCGAAGCATCAAAAGGATATGCGGCACCTTTGGAAGAGAATAAGGGTGGGAATTTAGAAGAGAATAAATTTGAGCAGAGGACGTTTCAGTTGCCGGGTAAAGGTAGCGTAGATGAAGAAAATAAACGTTTAAGAGTTACTTGGAAACTTTCTGCTAATGAGCCAACTGGAATTTATGCAGCGCCAAATGAAGAGATTACAATTGACATAAAAGGAACGCAGTCTATTCAAGCTTTCATAGGAACGAGATCTTATGATGAAAAGGATCCAGAAGAGTTTGATTTAAAACCAGGGAAAAACGTTATTTCATCTCCAAGAGGCGGTATTTTATATTTTTATAATATGAATAACGAAGGAGAGGTAACAGCTTCAGTTACGAATGGTGGTAGCCATTTCCCTTTGTTTATTTTAGGTAAACATACGAAAAAAGATTGGGATGAAATGTTAAAAAAATATAAGGATCCTTATGCAGTTGAATTAAAAGGTGAGCGAAGCTTAATTACTACTACTTACGATTCTGTGCAGAAATATATGAAGAATACGGATCCAACAGAGCTAATGAAATTACACGATAAGATTATTCGTTTGGAAAACGCGGTGGCAGGATTATCTGAGGACGGTGTTGGGGTTGCAAAATCTCCAACTCATTATGTTCAGTTTGTTGAAAAACGGAAGCCTGCTGAAGGGAACTTTATGTTTGCGACAAATTATCATACAGGATATATCCCGACGGCAATGAATAGAGTTTTAGATTTAGAAGTACTTGAAAAGGATGGCTGGGGACCATGGCATGAAGTTGGACATTTACATCAGCAAGAACCTTGGAAGTGGTCTAAAGTAAGGGAAGTCACAGTAAATATTTACTCATTAGCTGTTCAAAAGGCATTAGGGAATCAATTAGAAATGGATGAGCACTATAAAGAATCATTTGAGTATTTAGAGAGACCTAAAGCAGAAAGGGTCATTGATGAAATCAATCCTCTTACAATGTTTTGGCAATTAAATGTAGTGTATGGAGAACATTTTTATCCTAGGTTACATCAAGCTTATCGTTTGTTGCCTCAGAGTGAAATGCCTAATTCTGATGAAGAGAAAAAGCAACTATTTATTTATATGACATCAAAAGTGGCTGGGCAAAATTTAATTCCTTTCTTTGAGGAATGGGGATTAACGCCAAATGATGATACTAGAGAGAAGATAGAAAAATTAAATTTACCTAAATTAGAAAAAGAAATATGGAAAGCTACTGATAGTAATGATATTCGTGAGAAGCAAGTTGAACCGTATAAGGTTCCGTATGGTGAACCTGCTAATGAGGTACAAAACCTTTTAGTTGGTATGGATTCTGATGAAAACGAGGCGAGTAAACTCGTTCAAAATTTAGGTGAGAATGTAAAAGTAACAGGTAAGATCATATGGCCTAAATTAGAGAATGGAAAACAGGAAGTGTTAGTAGAAATTGAAGATGAGAAAGGAAATAAAAATTCAATTCCTGTCCAAGTTAATGGAGTTTATGGTGACAGTATAATTTTTCAAGGACTTTCAAATGAAGTAATGTCGACAGTGATGCTTCGTCACAATGAAAAAAAATTAAATGTAAACTTTACTAATAATAAAATACATTACCGTTTTGAAAAAGAAGAATATATGGGCTTAACGGTATATGATCGAAATGGGATTGAAAAGAAAAGTGTATCGGCAGAAGGGCAAGAAAATGGAAAACGATTTGCGCTTGAACTAAATGGATTGGATTTTGAATATGGTGATGTAGTAAAAGTATTCCATGCAGAACCAGACCGTTTGAAGTGGTATCAAAATAACGCACTTGTAGATCAAGGAAATGCTAAAAATAAAAAAGAAAAATTATTCCAAATCACTCCGCAAGGGTTCGAATTTAAAGATGGTTTACAAGAAGTAACAGCAGTACCGCAAAAAGTAGTAATTGGAACAGATGCTGAAAAGTTAGAAGCGAAAAACTTCGTACAAGTAAAAGATGGAGAAGTGAGTGGTTTTGCAGAAAAACCAAATACATCAAAAATTGGTGAACAAAAAGTAAAAGTAGAGACGAAAGATCGTTTTGGAAATAAGCAAGTGACGGAAGTTCCTCTAACAGTAACATATGGAGATAGCTTACTTGTATATGGATTAAGCTATGGTACTGACGATATGAAGTCAATTATAACGTTACATCATGATACGAAAAAACTGAGTGCAACAGATACAAAGAATCTGATTCATGATTACTTTAAAGATGAGAAGTATTTTGAATTCACACTGTACGATAAAGAGGGAAAAGAGAAGGAAAATATAGCGGTAAAAGGTTTGGAGAATACGAAAGCTTTTGCCAAGGAAGTAAATGGACTTGCATTTGAGTATGGAGATGTTGTGAAAGTATACCATGCAGAATCTTCTCGTTTACATTGGTACCAAAAAGATTTATATGTGGGAGAAGGAAATAGTAAAGAGATAAAGGAATTAGTCTTCAAAATTACTGAAAATGGATTTGAAAGGTTAGACGGTGAGCAAACAGTAAAAGAAAATCCACAAAAAGTAGTAGTCGGAACGGATGTAGAAAAGTTAGAAGCGAAAAACTTTGTTGAAGTAAAAGATGGAGAAGTAGTTGGATTTGTAGAGAAACCAAATACATCAAAAATCGGTGAGAAAAAAGTAAAGGTAGAGACGAAAGATCGTTTTGGAAATAAGAAAGTGACAGAAGTGCCGTTAGAAGTAATTTACGGAGATAGCATTATGTTCTTTGGTACAAGTTATGGCGGAACAAACATTAAATCGGTTGTAACTTTGAACCATGAAGAGAAGAAATTCGGTACAACAGATTCAGAAGGTAAAATGCATACTTCATTTGCGGATGAGAAATATATGGGAATGACTGTATATGATAAAGATGGGAAAGAGAAGAAAGCAGTATCTGTAAAAGCGTCTGAAAATACGAAAGCATTCGCAGAGCAATTTAAGGGAATGTCGTTCGAATATGGCGATATAGTAAAAGTGTATCAAAGAGAGTTTGATAGATTTAAAGTGTATAAAAAGAATGAATTTGTGGATGCACAGTATGGCGTTCATGAAGTGTTCTTTAAAGTTACGGAGCAAGGTTTCGAAAGAATGGAAGCTCAGCAAGAAATAAAGGCAGTACCACAAAAAATAGTAATCGGAACAGATGATGCAAAATTAAATGCAAAAGATTTTGTTCAAGTGAAAGATGGAGAAGTGATTGGTTTTGTAGAGAAACCAAATACAACGAAAATCGGAGAACAAAAAGTAAAGGTAGAAACGAAAGATCGTTTCGGGAATAAGAAAGTAACGGAAGTATCACTAGAAGTAACGTATGGGGATAGCTTGGTATTTAAAGGGCTAAATTATAGTACTGATATTAAATCGATTGTAACATTGCAACATGATCAGAAAAAATTCAGTACGACAGCTGATTCGAATCCGGTGCACCATTATTTTAAAGAAGAAACGTACTTTGAATTTACATTATTAGATCAAAAAGGAATAGAGAAGAAGAAAGCGACTGTAAAAGGTGTTGAAAACACGAAAGAGTTTGCAAAAGCGATTAACGGCTTAGAATTTGAATACGGTGACGTTGTAAAAGTGTATCATGCAGAATCGGATCGATTTAATTGGTATCAAAATAATAACTTTACTGGTCAAGGTAAGGCGAAAGTAGAAAAAGAATTATTCTTTAAAGTAACAGAAAAAGGTTTTGAAAGAATAGAAGCTCTACAAGAAGTAAAGGCAGTACAGCAAAAAGTAGTAATCGGAACAGATGCTGAAAAGTTAGAAGTGAAAAACTTTGTTGAAGTAAAAGACGGAGAAGTAATTGGATTTGTAGAGAAACCAGACACAATGAAACTCGGTGAGCAAAAAGTAAAAGTAGAGACGAAAGATCGTTTTGGGAATAAGACAATAACAGAAGTACCGATTGAAGTGACGTATGGAGATAGCCTGGTGTATCAAGGTGTGTCCAATGTTACACGTTCTATTGTTACGTTAAATCATGACGAAAAGAAATTACATGCAACATTTACGAATGATGTGATTCATTATCGTTTTGTGAACGAACAGTATTTAGGTTTTACGATTTGTGATCAAAATGGAAATGAGAAAAAGCATATATCAGCAGACGGTCAAGAAACCTCAAAGAATTTTGCAGAACAAGTAAATGGTACTCCATTTGAGTATGGGGATGTTGTAAAAGTGTATCATGCAGAACCAAGTCGTCTGAAATGGTATAAAAAGAATGAGTTAGCAGAACAAGTAGCTTCAGCAGAAGTTGTATTTAAAATCACTCAAAGTGGATTAGAACTAGTAAAGGGGACATTGTAATAAAAAATGCGCGTAGATATTGGATCTACGCGCATTTTTTTCTATTACTCAGCTTCAGAAACAACTGTGAAGCGTTCGTTTACATGTTTTGGATTTTCGATTTCATCAAGTGCTGCTACCGCAAAGTCTTCGTAACTTACGTAGCTATCACCTTTCGCATTAACAAGAAGGTTGTCTTTGCCAGCTGTATAAGAGCCAGTGCGTTTTCCTAATGCGAATAGTGCAGAAGGGCTAATGAATGTCCAAGTAATATCATTTGTTTGATTTAGGATTTCTAAGTTTTTACCTTGGTTTTGAGCTGTTGCAAGATATTCATTTGGGAATCCTGGTGTATCAAATACACGTGTTGTTTTCTCTTCGTCTACAAATAAGCTACCAGCGCCGCCAACAACAAGTAATTTTGTATTAGGTGCACCTTTCATAGCTTCGATAAGTACGTTTCCTGCATCTACGTGAAGGTGTTCTTGTCCGGCTGGAGCACCGAATGCATTTACAACTACATCGAATGCTTGTAGGTCGTTAGATGTAAGAGTGAATACATCTTTCTCTAAAATCTTTACATTTTCTTCTGTAATTTTTGCAGCGTTTCTTACGATTGCAGTTACTTCATGTCCGCGATCTAATGCTTCTTTTAAAATACGACTTCCTGCTTTACCAGTTGCTCCGATGATTCCGATTTTCATAATAAATCCCTCCAAAGTGTTTTGTTAAAGTGTATATCTGAAAGTAAATGAATTTGTTGTAATGAGGTTTGTTACAACCTGATGTAATCATTATAGTTACAGGTTGGTGTTTTTGTCAATGGGGTAGTTTGTAGATTTACTTTTTGTTTTAGTATGCACAGTTAGAGGGAGGAGAGTCATAAAGATATTGTTACTTCGTGTCTGGCTGATATTTGGAAATTGCAAATTGTCGAAAAATGTTGATTTTTAAATGTTTTTTAAATATAATTCGTTTTATGGAGAAAAGGAGGGGGTTAATTGTATGGATATTTTAGAGCAATTTGTTTCATCAACGAATACAATTCTTTGGTCATATATTCTTATTGCAATGTTAATTGGTTTAGGGCTTTATTTTTCTATTAAATTAAAATTCGTGCAAATTACTCATTTAGGGGAAATGGTTCGATTAATGAGTGATGGCTTAACTGGAAAGACACGTAAAAAGGGAAGTGTATCATCATTCCAAGCATTTTGTATGAGTTCAGCGGCTCGTATTGGAATCGGGAACTTAGCTGGTGTAGCGCTAGCTATTTCTATGGGAGGACCTGGAGCTGTATTTTGGATGTGGGTTATTGCGATTATTGGGGCGTCTTCAAGTTTCGTAGAAAGTACGCTTGCGCAAATTTATAAAATAAAAGATGGCAGTGGCTTCCGTGGTGGTCCTGCTTATTATATGGAAAAAGGTTTAAATAAACGTTGGATGGGAATTTGGTTCTCTATCCTTATTACAATTAGTTACGGTTTAAT
The DNA here is from genome assembly GCF_016651125.1 of Bacillus sp. TH17. NCBI lineage: Bacteria > Bacillati > Bacillota > Bacilli > Caryophanales > Bacillaceae > Bacillus > Bacillus sp. TH17. The sequence goes on along the minus strand of NZ_JAEKEN010000001.1, from coordinate 4,446,108 downwards.
TTTTAACTCAGTACAAGCAAATACAGTGACATTAGCATTTAAAAATGCATTTGGTATTGAGCGTTATGTTGTAGGGATTGTACTTGCAGCATTAGTTGCGGTTATTATTTTTGGTGGTGTGAAAAGTATTGCGCGTATGTCAGAAATGATTGTTCCGCCGATGGCAATTATTTATATTGCAGTAGCTGTGTTCGTTGTTATTAAAAATTATTATTTAATACCGGATATGTTTACAGAAATCTTTAAAGGTGCATTCGGTTTAGATTCAGCTGTAGGTGGCGGTATTGGTGCTGCAATGAAGTTTGGTATTCAGCGCGGATTATTTGCGAATGAAGCAGGTATGGGTAGTGCACCGAATGCGGCTGCAACAGCGGATGTAACACATCCAGCGAAACAAGGTTTTATTCAAACAATTGGAGTATTAGTAGATACATTCTTAGTATGTACATCAACAGCATTTATCGTACTATGTTCTGGTGCATATAAGGCAACAAATTTAGAAGGTATTGAATTAACGCAAGTCGCGCTAAGTTCACAAATCGGTTCGTGGGCAAGTAGCTTCTTAGCGATTATTATTTTCTTATTTGCTTTCAGTTCACTTCTAGGAAACTACTATTATGGTGAAACGAATATTGAATTTATTAAACGAAGTAAAACTTGGTTAACGATTTATCGTATTGCGGTTGTAGGAATGGTACTATTCGGCTCTGTTGCGACGCTTCAAGTTGTATGGAATATGGCAGACTTATTTATGGGTCTAATGGTAATCACAAACTTAATTGCGATTACACTTCTTGGCCGATTTGCGTATGCTGCGTTGGCAGACTATGTAAGGCAAAAGAAACAAGGAAAAGATCCGGTATTCAGTGCAGATTCTATTCCTGGTTTAACGAACACAGAGTGTTGGGATAAGCCGGCGGTAACAGATAAAGAAAAAGCAGTATAATAAAAAGGCGAGCATCGAGATAAATTCGATGCTCGCCTTTTTGTTGTAGTAAATGATAAAAAGGGTGAGAGGTAATTATTAATATAATTTTTGTTTGTTCATTCCTCTCGTTATTTGTAGGGAACGTACTGTCTTAAAAGTATGACTGTTCGAATAGGATGAGTGATTGAGTATTGGATAAATGCACGTACTAGTTATATTTTCACGTAAAAAAACATGTATGTTAGGAATCCCCACGTATCCATGTAATAAAACCTAACATAAAGTTCTTGATTACTAAAAGTTTTTAGAATATAATTTTCTTATTGTTAGGAAGAGGGGGCAATGCAATTATGGATTTTTTAACTAATGTAATTGGGGATATAAATAATGTCCTTTGGTCATATATCATTATTGCGATGTTAATTGGATTAGGACTTTACTTTTCGTTTCGTGTGAAATTTGTCCAAATTCGTTACTTCGGTGAAATGATTCGCTTACTTGGGGATGGAGCGAGTTCAAAAACAAGAAAAGCGCAAAAAGAAAAAAGTGGTGTATCGTCATTCCAAGCATTTTGTATGAGTACAGCTTCTCGTGTAGGTACTGGTAACTTAGCTGGTGTAGCTATCGCAATCTCAGCAGGTGGACCAGGAGCGGTATTTTGGATGTGGTTAATCGCGGTAATTGGGGGTGCTTCTGCATTTGTAGAGAGCACATTAGCGCAAATTTATAAAGTAAAAGATGGGAATGCGTTCCGTGGTGGTCCAGCGTATTATATGGAAAAGGGTTTAAAGAAACGCTGGCTAGGAGTTGTCTTCTCTGTTCTAATAACAGTTAGTTTCGGATTAATTTTCAACGCCGTGCAGTCAAACACAGTAGCGGCGGCTTTTGATGGAGCATTTAACACAGATGGTAAGTTTGTAGGTCTGTTTATGGCTGGTTTACTTGCAATCATTATCTTCGGCGGAGTAAAACGTATTGCACGTGCGGTTGAAATGATTGTTCCAGTAATGGCAATTATATATGTAGCAGTGGCATTATTCGTTGTTGTAACAAACATTACGGCAATTCCATATGTATTTAAAGAAATTTTCTTACATGCTTTCGGAATTAAAGAAGTAGTGGGCGGGGGATTAGGAGCTGCGATTTTACTAGGGGTAAAACGTGGATTATTCTCAAATGAAGCAGGTATGGGTAGTGCGCCAAACGCAGCTGCGACTGCAAACGTAACGCACCCAGTTAAACAAGGTTTCATTCAAACTTTAGGGGTATTTACAGATACATTATTAATTTGTAGTTGTACAGCATTTATCATTTTATTATCAGATGTGCCTGGAGCGGCTGATTTAAACGGAATTCAATTAACGCAACAAGCATTAAGTCAACATATCGGACCGTGGGCTTCTATATTTGTAGCAGTTGCAATCTTCTTGTTTGCATTTAGTTCATTAGTAGGTAACTACTACTATGGTGAAACAAATATTGAGTTTTTAAATGGAAGTAAAGTTTTACTAAATGTTTATCGCATCGCGGTACTTGGTATGGTTATGTTAGGTTCTGTAGCAACAATTCAAATTGTTTGGGACTTAGCAGATTTATTCATGGGTATCATGGCTATTATTAACTTAGTGGCGATTGTATTCCTTTCTAAGTATGCTTTCGCGGCATTATCAGATTACGTAAAACAAAAGAAACAAGGAAAAGATCCTGTCTTTTATGCGGAGTCTATTCCGGGTTTAAACAATACAGAGTGCTGGGACAAGCCAGCAGTAGCAGATAAAGAAAAAGCTGTATAATAAAAAGGAACGAGCATCAGAGAAATTTGATGCTCGTTTTTTTTATGGTGATAAACTAAAGGAAGAGGGAAAATACGAACATTAATGAGTGTTTTATAATAAAATGTATTTTTTTAAGAAAAATGCGGATGTGAGTTATAATTTGTGTTAGAATGGAAAATGGCTTTGAGACAAGAGATTTTATGGTTTTTCATATCCAATTGAAGGTTTTGGAGGAGAAATGGAAAGTTCGGATTATTCCTTGTTTTGAGTAGTCAGACGTTCAACGTTAATGAAGAGTTAAATGGAGGATTTTATTAATGAAGTTTGTTATGTTTCTTGTAGGACTACTAGTTGTATTCGTACTCGGCTTTCTTATAAGTTCTGATCGTAAGAAGATCAAGTATAAACCAATCGCAATTATGCTTGTTATTCAGCTAGCGTTAACGTATTTCTTATTAAATACGCCAATTGGTTATATTTTAGTAAAAGGAATTTCAGATGGATTTGGAGCGCTTCTTGGATACGCGGAATCTGGAATCGTTTTCGTATTTGGTGGTCTTGTTAATAAAGGAGAGGTTTCATTCTTCTTAACAGCTTTATTACCAATCGTATTCTTTGCAGTGTTAATCGGAATTCTGCAACACTTTAAAATTTTACCGATATTTATTCGTGCTATTGGTACTATGCTAAGTAAAGTAAATGGTTTAGGAAAATTAGAATCATATAATGCAGTAGCGGCCGCAATTGTTGGGCAAGCAGAAGTATTTATTACAGTAAAAGATCAATTAAGTAAAATCCCAAAACATCGTTTATATACACTATGTGCATCTTCCATGTCGACAGTATCGATGTCGATCGTTGGTTCTTATATGAAAATGATTGAACCAAAATATGTAGTAACAGCACTTGTATTAAATTTATTTAGTGGTTTCATTATCATTCATATTATTAACCCGTACGATATTACAGAAGAAGAAGATACACTGAAGTTAGAAAATAAGAAAAAACAGTCATTCTTTGAAATGTTAAGCGAATATATTATGCTTGGTTTCACGATTGCGATTACGGTAGCAGCAATGTTACTTGGTTTCGTAGCATTAATTACAGCAATCAATAGCTTGTTTGATTCAGTGTTCGGTATTACATTCCAAGCTATTTTAGGATATATTTTCTCTCCATTAGCATTCGTAATGGGTATCCCGCAAGCAGAAATGGTAACAGCGGGACAAATTATGGCAACAAAATTAGTATCAAACGAGTTTGTTGCGATGCTTGATCTAGGAAAAGTAGCTGGTGATTTATCAGCTCGTACAGTTGGTATTCTTTCTGTATTCCTTGTATCATTCGCGAACTTCTCATCTATCGGAATTATTGCAGGTGCAACGAAAGGGATCGATGAAAACCAATCAAACGTTGTTTCATCATTCGGATTACGACTTGTATACGGTGCGACATTAGTAAGTCTTTTATCCGCGATTATCGTTGGTGTTATGTTATAAACAAAGATGGCCCTAGCTTATAGCTAGGGCTATTTTTTATGGTAAATTTGCATGAAAAAACCAATTAGTTAGGAATATATTAACATATAAAAATCTTTTAAAATTTATATTGCATTTCGATTAGATAACGCTTACAATTTGATTTGTAGGTGGTATCAATTTCAGACTTTCAAGTATGGTAGGAGAGAAGAAGCTACCTTTTATAAATTGCAATTTATGTAAATGCTTACTGATTTTAGAAAACAGTTGAATAATATTTAGGGGTTTTAAATTTTTTTAACATCAATGGTCAGACGTCATTCGTTATACGTTATACGACCGATAACTCGTGGGAGAAGTGGAGGATTCACATATGAAAATCGTAATGTTTCTAGTCGGTTTACTTGTAGTATTTGTACTAGGGTTCCTTATCAGTTCAGATCGTAAGAAAATTAAATATAAACCAATTGCACTTATGCTTGTCATTCAATTGGTACTTGCGTATTTCTTACTAAATACAAAGGTCGGATTTGTATTAGTAAAAGGGATTGCAGATGGATTTGGCGCTATTTTAAAATTTGCGGAAGCAGGGGTTAATTTCGTATTTGGTGGTCTAGCAAATGATGGACAAGCACCATTCTTCTTAACAGTATTATTACCAATTATTTTCTTAGCAGTACTAATTGGAATCTTACAACATATTAAAGTTTTACCGATTATCATTCGTGCAGTCGGTTTCGTATTAAGTAAAATTAACGGTTTAGGAAAACTTGAATCATATAACGCAGTAGCAGCTGCAATCGTTGGTCAAGGTGAAGTATTCATTACAGTAAAAGATCAACTAAGCAAATTACCGAAAAATCGTTTATACACACTTTGTGCATCTTCCATGTCAACAGTATCGATGTCAATCGTCGGTTCTTACATGAAAATGATTGATCCAAAATATGTAGTAACAGCACTTGTATTAAACTTATTTAGTGGATTCATTATCGTTCATATTATTAATCCATATGACGTAAAAGAAGAAGACGACATTTTAGAATTACAAGAAGATAAAAAACAAACATTCTTTGAAATGTTAGGCGAATATATTATGCTTGGTTTCTCTATCGCTGTAACAGTAGCGGCAATGTTAATCGGTTTCGTAGCATTAATTACAGCAATTAACGGTGTATTCGATTCAATTTTCGGAATCACATTCCAAAGCATTTTAGGATATGTTTTCTCACCATTAGCATTCGTAATGGGTATTCCAACATCAGAGATGCTAACGGCAGGACAAATTATGGCAACGAAATTAGTAACGAACGAATTCGTTGCAATGCTTGACCTTGGAAAAGTAGCTGGTGATTTATCAGCTCGTACAGTAGGTATTTTATCTATCTTCCTTGTATCATTTGCGAATTTCTCATCTATCGGAATTATCGCAGGTGCAACGAAGAGTATCGATGGCAAACAAGCAAACGTTGTATCTTCATTCGGATTAAAACTTGTATACGGTGCAACGTTAGTAAGTATATTATCAGCGATTATCGTTGGGGTTATGCTTTAATAAATTAAGAAAAGCAATGAGCGTAGGCTCATTGCTTTTTTATTTAACTTGCTCTATCTAAGTCTCTTTTAAATTGTGGTTTCTCCAAATAAGTTCCAAGCCTCCATATATACTCAACAGGACCCATTCGATATTTTCGCAGCCAATATGTGCTAACAAATAATTGAATTGTATAGATTCCAATCGTTAAAAGAATACCGAAGAAATATCCTATTTTACCGAATAAGCCAAAGCCGTATGCGTAAAAAATTGTTGTTGTGATAATAGACTGGGCTAAGTAATTACTAACCGACATTTTTCCCATATTGGCCATATATGTTAGTAGACGGGTTGCTTTTTTGTAATGGAATAATAAAATAATTGTGCTTCCGTAAAAGAAGGTCATGGTTACTGGTGTAAGGCCGTCTTGTAACATAAGTAAAATAGGATGTTTAACGAACATAGCTGAAGTTTTGATTGTAAAAGAGAAAATACCAGTAAGAATCCAGACCTTTTTGACAGCAGAGATATGCTTATCAATCTCAAATAACCATCCTTTTTTTCCTACGTACATACCGATTAAGAAGAGTGGAGATAGGAAAATGAGTGTGAAAAGTGTTATAAAGGTTAATCCGAAGAAACCGTCAATGCCTATATATTCGAAAGGATTTTCAGTTAACCTAAAGTTGACATGATCCATATAGCTTCCAGTCTCATGAACTTTATGTTCTTTTTCAATATAAGGAGCAAAATCAGTAACATTTGTATTTGGGTCAGTTGAATAAGTCATAAGTGTAAGGAGTGCGAGTAGAATAGTTGCCCAAATTAATAATGTTTTTGGCTTTCTGTTTATAAACATCAGTAAGAAAATCCCGATGAGGCCATATGAGAATAAAATATCCCCTGACCAAATGAGCACGCCGTGAATAAAACCTAGTAGTAAAAGAATAAGAATACGACGTAAATATGTAGGGGAAAACTTTTTTCCTTTTGCGACAATGCTTTTTTGTAACAAAATAATGCTAAGACCAAATAAAAAAGAGAATAAAGAAATGAAATTTTGTGTGCCAAAAAATTGAATAAACCAATTAGCACCTTTATCGAGTCCGCCAAATATATAGGATGGTTTTTCATTAGCGAAGAACCCGAATTGAATTAATGTTATATTAACAAGTAAAATACCAAATAAAGCAAAACCACGCATTGCATCAACAACTTCTACACGTTGATTCATTTTTTCTCTCCCTTTATATCATTTTATATTGAAAATAATACCATTTTATAGTTGGTACTATGTCAAATACAAGGAAATTTAAGGTGATTTTAAGCTAAAGAGAAAATAAAAAATCACCTTAATACATTCATTAAGGTGATTGAAATATTATTCAGCTGGAGGCGTAAATGTACGTTTCTCTAATTCAGCATCTAGCATAAATAATGCGTTTGAATCGCTTGTAATACGTTTTAATTTTTGGATGATGCTATCAAATGAAGCTTCTTCTTCTACTTGCTCGTCAACGAACCATTTTAAGAAGGTAATTGTTGCGTGTTCACGCTCATCCCAAGCGATATCAGATAAGTGATAAATGCGCTTCGTTACTTCACGCTCGTGCTCAAGTGCTACTTCAAAAGCATTCAATACAGAATCATATTCGTTATTAGGATGATCAAATCCAGTAATAATAGCGCGCTCGCCGCGGTCATTAATGTAGTTGTAAAGCTTCATTGCGTGGAAACGCTCTTCTTCAGCTTGTACAAGGAAAAAGTTAGCGAATCCATCGTAGCTTTCCGCTGTACAGTAAGCAGCCATTGCCATATAAGCGTGGGCAGAATAAAATTCAAAATTCATTTGTTCATTTAGTGCGTCGTGCAATTTTTTAGATAACATAAAATCCCCCTTATTATTTTGACAAGAACATTATATCACAACTGATAATGTTCTCATTTAGATGTTTCGAATCTTTTTGAAAGCTTTGTGACGTGTGTTTCCATAATGTCTTGTAAATCCAAATCATATTTTTGTGAAAGAACAATAAGATTAGATAGTACATCACCAAGTTCTTCTTTTAGTTCTTGTTTTAGCTCTTCTTGTGTTTTCGTTTGTTCATCAGGGCGATCACGACCGATTTCAATTGCGCGAACAACGCGTGAAACTTCCCCAACTTCCTCAGTTAAGAAATTTAAGCGAATAAAGGAGTTGTACTGTGACCAGCTTCGTTTTTCGTAAAATTCCTCCACCCATCTTTGAAATGCGACGATATCCATTTCTTCCTCATCCCTTCAATATGTTGTACAATACTCATTGTATCATAACAATATATAGTTTCGGGGTGTAGGAATGAGAAAGATTTGTGTGTTTGCAGGTTCAAATTTAGGGGGAAGACCAAAATTTAAAGAGCAGGCAATAGAGTTAGGGAAAATGTTTGTTGAGAACGATTATGAGCTTGTATACGGCGGTTCATGCGTTGGATTAATGGGAGAAGTAGCAAACGAAGTTCTTCGTTTAGGTGGACGTGTAACAGGTGTTATGCCGCGTGGTTTATTCCGTGGTGAAATCGTTCATACAGGATTAACAGAATTAATTGAAGTAGAAACGATGCACGAACGTAAAGCAAAAATGGCAGAGCTTGCGGATGCTTTCATTGCATTACCAGGCGGATACGGAACATTTGAAGAGCTATTTGAAGTTGTATGTTGGTCACAAATTGGTATACATGATAAGCCAGTTGGTTTATTAAATATTAAAGACTTCTACGGACCAATTCTGCAAATGGTTGATCGCGCAGCGGAAGAAGGCTTTATGAACCCATCGAATAAAGAGTTGATCGTTTCAGCTGAGACGGCAGATAAATTAATTCATGAAATACAAAATTATGAGCGTCCTGTTTTGGGGACAAAGTGGAAGCAGTTATCATAGTACATTTTTATAGTGGATTTTGGAAACACATGTCTTTTTAATTTGGTTAAATATATTGATAGTGAGATGTGAAATCCTTCGAAGAGGGGAAGTAGATGGAGGGATATTTTGATGACTAAAAAAAAGAATATCTGAATAAAAGGTGAGTAAGGAATTATTGAGTGACATAGAACCGTTCCGTTAAAGGGGAAGATTGTGGAAGATAGGGAATGTTTTTTATGAAGTTAATAGAGGTTTTTTTAATCGAAATCAGAATAAATTTTATAGATGTAATCCTTATGAATTTTTAATCAGCTATGTATCATAATCTAATCATTAAAATGAAAATTGGAGGAGAAATGAGCATGGGGCGTTCTGTATTAAAAATGTATAGCTACCACTTATGGGCAAATGAAGTTATTTTAAATCGCTTAAAAGAACTGCCGCAAGACATTTTCCATAAGGAAGTTAAGAGTGGTTTTTCTTCGGTGGCAAAAGTAATGTCTCACATATACCTCACAGATTTAGCCTGGCTCGAGATCATTTCTGGCAAAAGTATGAGTGATGCAATGGTACACACAGAACAATTGAAAGAACAGCTAGAAACAAAAAATATTGAGGAAATGGAAACTAGTTTTTATGAATTATCTAAACGATATAAAGAACTTTTAAGTAGTCAACAAGATTATGAAAAAGTGTTTGAGGTTGATAATCCGTATGCTGGGCTCCTGGATACGACGGTTTCTGAAACAATACTACACGTCGTCACCCACGGAGCATATCACCGTGGGAATATAGCCACAATGTTGCGGCAAATGGGGCATACCTCTGTTATGCAAGATTTTGGACTATTTCTATATTCGAAATGAATTCTTTTTATTTACTATAGAATATGGGTTGAATGATGTTTTTGGGGACTGCTTTTATTAGTGGTTTAAGCTTAATTATGTATTAGAGAAAAAAGGCATTCCATATTATTTCGGAATGCCTTTATCATTTTGATTACTTTGTTTTTTATACAGGTACCAGCCACCCCAACCGCCACCAATAGCTACAACAACGAGGAAAGCATAGTCTTTAACCTCGACACGTATATTGAAAATATTAGCTATGAGTAAGAGAATCCCAACTGTTATTAACGCAAAAAATGCTCTAATTAAGTAGTCTTTCAACTGAACCACTCCCGTCATTTAAGTAGTAAATGATGAACTTGGACAAGGTTTTTGGATCTAATTACTAAAGGGTGTTTCCTATATTTTAACATAAAAGAGATTGTAATATATTGATAAAAGTAGAAAAGGTGAGTGCTGATATTGTCGTGTTTTATCGGTGAATTAGGAAAATCGCTGATATAATTTTAGTGCGATTACTTCATAAAAAAAGCGCCTCTGAGCGAGCCGCTTCCGCTTTAAGTGGTATCCAGCTCCAGCGGCTAGAACAGTCGGTTGTTTCACTCCTTCATTCGAGGCAAAAAGCGCCTCGGAATCAGGAGTTCCAACACCCTCCTGTTCTGAACGAGCCGCTTCCGCTTTTAGTTCTATTATTGATTCAAGAACGCACGTAGCATCCAAGCGTGTTTTTCTAGTTCTGTGTAGATGCCTAGTAGTAGGTCAGATGTCATTTCGTCGTCAGATTCTTGAGCGATTACCATGCCTTTTTTTAGTTCGACTAGCATCATTTCGTAGTCTTGCATGATTGCTTCGACCATCCCTTCTGCAGTTTCTCCGTAAGCTGCTTCTTGAATAGAAGATAGTTCTAAGTATTCTTTCATTGTTGCTACTGGTTTGCCGCCAATTGCTAAAATACGTTCTGCGATTTCATCGATGTGAGTAGCTGATTCTGTGTAAAGCTCTTCAAATTTTTCATGTAGTGTGAAGAATTGAGGTCCTTTTACGTACCAATGGAAGTTGTGTAGTTTTGTAAATAAAACGCTCCAGTTTGCTACTTGTTTGTTTAATGCTTCGATTACTTGTGTATTCATTATGATCAATCTCCTCTTGAGTTATTATTTTATACGAATTACTAATTTATAATTATTATAATCTAGTAATTTGTATAAATCAACCCTTTTGCTGGAATTAATTTGAACAAATTATGAACGGTTGTAAATAAAAAATCCCTATTACTATGAAGTAATAGGGATTTTTTATTATATAGCTCCAGCGGCTAGAATATTCGGTGGCTTCGCTTTTTCCTGCGAGCCTCTTCCGCTTTTAGTTGTTATCCAACTTGTTTCTTCTCTTCTAAATCTTGCCCATCCCAACACTCTGTATTCTTTAAGCCAGGGATAGAACTTGCAACGAAGACAGGATCTTTTCCTTGTTTCTTTTGTTTAATATAGTCTACTAATGCTGCGTAGGCGAACTTGCTAAGGAATGAGATGGCAATTAAGTTTGTGAATACCATTAGTCCCATAAAGAAATCAGCTAAACTCCAAACTGTTTGAAGGGCAGCGATAGATCCGAAGAACACCATTCCGACAACTGCAACACGATAAATCAGTAACCATGTTTTGCTTTCTTTAATGAATGCGATATTTGTTTCACCATAATAGTAGTTTCCTAGTAAAGAACTGAAAGCGAATAGGAAAATAATAATCGCTAAGAAAGTGCTTGCCCACGGTCCAATTTGTGAACTTAATGCTTGTTGTGTTAATTCAATACCTTCTAAATTCGATCCTTTGTAAAGTCCAGAACATAATACGATAAACGCTGTTGATGTACATACTAAGAATGTATCTACGAAAACACCTAATGCTTGAACAAGTCCTTGTTTTACAGGGTGAGATACATCTGATGTTGCTGCTGCATTAGGAGAGCTACCCATACCTGCTTCTGTCGCGAATAAACCGCGCTGAATTCCGAATTTGATTGCTGCTCCAATACCACCAGCGATAGCTTGGTCTAAACCAAATGCGCTGTTAAATATTTCTGTAAAAATGCTTGGTAACATAGTGAAGTTGTTAATTACGACAAAAACAGCTACGCCGATATAAATGATTGCCATTGGAGGAACAATCATTTCTGTAATACGTGAAATGCTCTTGATACCACCAAAAATAATAACTGCAACTAATAAAGCTAATAGAGCTCCTACGATCGTTCGCTCTAGTCCAAAAGCATTTTCAAATGCTATTGTTACCGTGTTTGCTTGTACAGAATTGAAAATTAATCCGTACGCAACTGTAATAAGAAGTGAAAACCAAACACCCATCCAGCGTTTGTTTAACCCTTTTTCCATGTAATACGCTGGTCCACCACGGAATCTGCTTCCATCTTTTACTTTATAAATTTGCGCGAGCGTACATTCTACAAAACTAGTAGCTGCTCCAAGGATAGCGATAAACCACATCCAAAATATTGCGCCAGGTCCACCCATTGAAATGGCTAATGCTACACCAGCTAAGTTCCCGATACCAATACGTGCTGCTGCACTTAAGCAAAATGCTTGGAATGGAGAGATGCTATCTTTCTTTTTTTCTTTTCGATTAAATCCTTTACTAATTAAACTGACCATCTCACGGAAATGAGTAATTTGGACAAATTTTAATTTGAAAGAGAAATAAAGACCGAAGCCGATTAACATTGCAATAAGAATATATGACCATAAAATATTATTCGTTACCTCAAGGAATCTGCTAAAGATATCAACCATATAATACACTTCCTTTTTTTCATAATAAGAAAATTATATGCAAAAAATATACCAGAATCAATTTTTCTAAAAAATCATGTTACTTAAATGTGTTTTGTGTTATGATTATGTTACATCGTAATATTTTTAGAATTATTTACATTTTAAAAAACTAAATTTAAAGCGAAAAAGAGGGGATAATTTGAAAGAAGAATCTTTATTGAAAGTAAGTCTTAAGAGTTTGAAAATAAGAAGTAATTTATTTTTTATCATTACATCTTTAAGTATCTTTTTAGGAGCCACTTATTATTACAATAAAAGATTTCCAAGTCATAGGTATCCTGAATGGTTAGAATTTCTAAAATTGATTGGATGAACAAAAGACAGAAAAACAGAAAATTAAAATAAAGAAGTTATGGAGGAGCTAAATATGAATATTAGAGAAAGTGAACTTCCGGGTATTGGTTATAAATTTCAAATCGTTACGAAAGGTAACGAAAAGATGGTGATCGTCATTCATGATGATGGGCGTAGAGAAATGTATCATTTTGATTCAGATCATGAAGAAAGCATCTCAAGTATTTCATTACGTGACTCAGAGGCGAGACAAATTGCAGCAATATTAGGTGGGATGGTATATAAGCCTAGGGCACTAGAAAATGTTGAGATGGTCTTTGAAGGTTTAGCAATTGAGTGGTTTAAAGTGGAGAATGCAGCTCCGGCAATCGGAAAAACAATTGGCGACCTTGAAATAAGAAAAACATATAGCGTAACGATAATTGCAGTTATGAAAAAGAATATGAAAAAGCTATTTAATCCAGGTCCAGACACGGTGATTGAAGAAGGAGATATGCTTGTAGTTTCTGGTGAGAGAGAAGAAATTAAAAAGATAATTAATGAATTACTTTCGAATAGGGGGACTGACTAGATGGATACTTTAATTTTTGAAGTTGGTACAGCTTTAGTTTTAGTAGCAATTGCGGCGGTAATTGCTGGAAAGTTTAAATTCTCAGTAATTCCTTTTCTAATCGTTCTTGGCATGTTAGTAGGTCCGCACGCGCCGACAATAGGTGTTATCGATCTCAAATTTATTGAAAGTGCAAGTGTGATATCCTTCCTTGGAAGGATTGGTGTTCTGTTCCTTCTTTTCTATCTGGGATTAGAGTTTTCGATGAAAAAACTAATTAAATCTGGACGTTCTATCGCAATTGGCGGAACAATCTATATCTTGATTAACTTTTCACTAGGATTATTATACGGATTTATAATGGGATTCCCGTTACTCGAAATCTTAATTATTGCGGGTATTATTACGATTTCTTCTAGTGCTATCGTTGCAAAGGTATTAGTTGATTTAAGAAGAACTGGTAATAATGAAACCGAATTAATTTTAGGAATTATTATGTTTGAAGATATATTCCTTGCTGTATATTTATCAGTCGTTTCAGGCTTAGTTCTTGGGGATCATGCTTCCTTCTTAGGTGCTCTTACTTCAATTGGAATTGCTTTAGGATACATGCTTCTCTTCTTTATTGTAGCTAGAAAGGCGACGCCGTTATTAAATAAATTGCTCAATATTAGTTCAGATGAAATTTTCATTATTGTAGTATTTGCTTCGTTATTCTTTATTGCAGGTTTTTCAGAAACAATTCACGTTGCAGAAGCAATCGGGGCACTTCTTTTAGGGTTAGTTTTCTCTGAGACAGAGCATAGTGATCGAATTGAACATCTTGTTGTTCCATTTAGAGACTTCTTCGGAGCTATTTTCTTCTTCAGTTTCGGATTAAGTATCGATCCGTTTTCATTAGGCGGGGCGATATGGTTAACGTTAGGTGCTGTCCTTCTTACAATCGTCGGAAACTTTGTTGCAGGGATGATTGCAGGAAGACAAGCTGGATTATCTCATAAAGCATCAACAAATATTGGATTAACAATCGTTTCAAGAGGAGAATTCTCCATCATTATGGCTAATATCGGCATCGCCGGTGGTTTAATGTCAGTACTGAAACCATTCTCAGCACTATACGTGCTTATACTATCGATCTTAGGTCCACTTCTGACGAAAGAGTCAAAGAATGTATATAAATTTTTAAATAAAATCTTTAAGTGGGATACGAAGACTAGATAAATTTTGAAAAAATAAAAGTACAAGATATTTACTGCTTGTACTTTTATTTTTTGCAATGAAAACAGTAAAGAGAGGTAAATGATGTTAGGAGAGTTGATTCATTCAGTTTTAGTTTTTCTAGAAGGACTTGGTTATTGGGGAATTATGCTGGGATTAATGATAGAGGTTATCCCAAGTGAAATCGTATTATCTTATGCAGGTTATTTAGTATCAACAGGAAGCATTACATTTTGGGGGGCTGTCGCGTTCGGTACAATTGGTGGTGTAATCGCACAACTATTCATTTATTGGATCGGTCGATACGGAGGAAGACCTGTTCTTGAGCGATATGGAAAATATATTTTGATTCAGAAGAAACATATTGATTATGCTGAAGCGTGGTTTAATCGTTACGGAACTGGTGTTATTTTTACAGCGCGTTTTATTCCTGTTGTGCGTCATGCTATTTCGATACCAGCGGGTATTGCGAAAATGTCACATGCTAAGTTTATTACGCTAACTACACTAGCTGTTATTCCATGGTCAATTGTATTTGTATATTTAGGTTTTAAATTAGGAACAGAGTGGGAAAGTATTAATAAAGTAGCTGGGCCATATGTGAAATACTTTGCACTTGCTGCTATTGTTTGTGCAATTGGTTATTTTATATTAAAAAAAATGATGAAAAAAAAGTGATTACGGAAAAAGAATCTATGCCGACATAGATTCTTTTTTATTGTCATTTTTTAAAGGATGAAAGTGTATGTTTAATATTTACCATATTGTGGCATATATATAGGGAAAGGGAGTTTAGGAAGGGGATTATTGAGAAATGGAACTCCAGTTTCAAAATGTATATCAACAAGTTGAGAATTGGTATGTGTTGGATTCGGAGCTTCCTTGGGATGTCAAAAAGTTAAGAAATGATTTGTTTTCTCTTATTGAAGTAAGTGCAACGCCAGTTATTTTTTGTGATACGTGTGATGCGAATCATGTACTTTTATCATTAGGAGAAGAAGAAGAGGAGTTTTTATTCCCAGTAGGTGGTTTTTATCATAAAGAAAAACAATTAATTTTCGTTTGTATGTGGGAAGAGTATGAGCAAGTGCTCAAAACGCTATTGCATGAATTCAGGCATGCGATGCAGCATAAGGACGATGTACTATATGTTGGAAATGAACTATACGAAGAAAGATGGATTGAGAAAGATGCGAGGCATTTCGCGGAGAGGAAGCTAGATGAATATAAAAATAGAAATTTAATCTGAAGCATAGTGGAGAAAAATCACTGTGCTTTTATTTATTGCTAATTAAAAATAAGTAGTTGACCTTTAATAAGTTTAGTTCTAAACTAATAGTATCAAATGAGCGAGGTGATGGAATGAAAGCAGGGGAAAGACTTGGAGTACTATTATGGTTTCGTTTATCACGCTTTTATAATAGAAGTATTCGTGAGAAGAATCAGCATTTGAAAAAGTGGAATGTATCTGCCGCTCAGTTTGATGTATTAGTTCAAATTGGAGGAAACGATCGTTTAACGCAGCAAGAACTTGGAAATAAGTTGTTTGTTACGAAAGGAAATGTTACTCAACTTTTAAATAAGATGGAGCAACTAGATTGGATTCAGCGTGGACAAGAAGGTACTACGAAATATATTTCATTAACAGAAAAGGGAAAGGTTCTATATGAAGAAATAGTCCCGCCGCAAGAAACATTTCAAGCAGAGCAATTTGATAAGTTAAATAGAGAAGAACAAAAACAATTATTAGAATTACTGAAGAAGTTGCAGTGATAAAAATTAAAAATAATTATCTCGATTTCGAGATAATATGAGGTGAAGGATATGTTTAGAAAAATTGATCATAAAAATATGGGAAGAGCAAATCATGGGTGGTTAAATACACATTTTCATTTTTCCTTTGCAAATTATTATAATCCAAACAACATGAATTTTGGAGCAGTACGTGTTATGAATGATGATTTAATAGCGCCACAAACTGGTTTTGATATGCATCCGCACCGTGATATGGAGATTATCTCTTACGTTATAGATGGTGAATTAACACATGAAGATAGTATGGGGAACCGCGGGACAATTGAGCGTGGGCATGTTCAATATATGAGTGCAGGTACTGGTGTATTTCACAGTGAGCATAACTTAGGAAGTGAAACATTACGTTTATTGCAAATTTGGATTTTACCAGACCGCGACGGTCATAAACCAAACTATGGTGAGTTTAAATTTGATTGGAGTAAACGTGAAAATGAGTGGTTCCATATGGTATCTCCTTCTGATGGAGATGCACCAATTCATATTCACCAAGATGCAAATTTATATTCTTTATCATTAGAAGCTGGTAAAGAAATTCATTTTCCTGTTAAAGAAGGACGTCAATTGTACCTTGTACAAATTGAAGGTAGCAGCGTTGTAAACGGTGAAACACTCGTAATGCGTGATGCAGCGGAGGCTGTAGAAGAAGATATTCACATTCAAGCGAAAGAAAACTCTCACTACTTAGCGATTGAAATGAAAATGGAATAAAGTGAAACTTTAACCCATGGCGGTTTTAAGTATGTGAATAGTGAGATGAAAAGTTATAGGGAAGAGGATATCGAAAACGATATCCTTTTTTGTGTGAGTTAAATTAACAGAAAAAACTTTCTCAATTTTTGAGAGCAGGTATTGGAAAGATTATTCAGAATATTTATAAAGGTGTTAAAAACTTTTAGGGAAATGGGGAGTGTTAGATTGAAAAAGCAAGTAATTTCATCAGCATTAGCATTAACTGTTATCGCAAGTGGGTTTGGGGCATTTGGAGCAACTACGACGAAAGCAGAAGAGCAAAAAATCCAGTATCACCAAGAGTTTAAAACACCAGCTTACATAGGTGAAGAATGGAAAGCGCCGGAAGGATTAGATAAAAAAGAGACGGTCTTTCAATATTTAGAGAGTAAAAAGGATATGTTTAAACTAGCGGGAAATATTGACAAACATTTCAATATCGTTGGTGAAGAAAAAGATGCTGAGTCTGGTACAACACATGTGAAGTTAGTTGAGAAGCATAATAACATTCCTGTGTATGGTTCAGATCAAACGGTTACGCTTGATAAAGAGAACAATGTAAAAGCATTTTTCGGACAAGTTATTCCGAGTTTAGATGATAAAAATATTCCTACATCTGCAAGTATTAGTGCGGAACAAGCAGAAACGATTGCAAAAGCTAATATTGAGAAAGAAATTGGTAAAGTAAAGAATTATGATGGTGTGAAAAAAGATTTATATGTGTATGAAAAAGATGGTCAATACTATCTTGCATATCTTGTAAAAGCGTCGGTTTCGAAACCAGCTCCAGGATATTGGCATTACTTTGTTGATGCAACAAATGGAAATGTTATTGAGAAATATAATGCTGTAGATAACATTACTGGATTTGGTTACGGAGTATTAGGTGCTAGACAATCATTTGAAATTGCTCAAGATACGAAAACAGGAGCGTTCAACTTATTTGATGGTACACGAGGACAAGGTGTCCATACATTTGATGCAGAGAATATGAACGAAGACTGGTTTAATTTATTCTCACAAATTCTTGGATATACAGGAGAAGAAATTGGAAGTAAATCTAAGTTCTTCGAAGATAAAGCGGCAGTTGATGCGCATGTGAATGCAGGAAAAGTATATGATTATTATAAAAAGACATTTAACCGTAACTCTTTCGATGATAAAGGTGCAAAACTTATTTCTGCTGTTCACGTAGGTGAATCTTGGAATAACGCAGCGTGGAACGGTGTACAAATGATGTATGGTGATGGAGATGGTAAGACATTTATTCCATTATCAGCTGGCCTAGACGTTATTGGCCACGAATTAACGCATGCTGTAACTGAACATACAGCAAACCTTGTATATAAAAATGAATCAGGAGCGTTAAATGAATCGTTATCTGATATTATGGGCGTCATGGTTGAGAAGAAGAGCTGGGATTTAGGTGCTGATATTTATACACCTGGTAAACCTGGAGATGCACTTCGTTCTCTGAAGGATCCAGCATCTATTCCAAACCCATTAAAACCAGGTGAAGGTTACCCAGATCACTACAATAAACGTTATACTGGAACAGCTGATAATGGCGGCGTTCATATTAACAGTAGTATTAACAATAAGGCGGCGTATTTAGTTTCTGAGGGCGGCACGCATTACAATGTGAAAGTAACTGGAGTGGGCCGTGAAGCAACAGAAAAAATTTACTATCGTGCTCTTACAAAATATTTAACTGCAAACTCTGATTTCAAAATGATGCGTCAAGCTGCACTTCAATCAGCAGAAGATTTATTCGGTAAAAACTCTAAAGAGGTACAAGCTGTAACGAAAGCTTATGACGCTGTAGGAGTAAAATAATAACAGAAAAAAGACCTGACTGGATTGTCAGGTCTTTTCCTTATTTAATCACGAATACCTAGTGCGATTTTCGCCATACGCGACATACGTTCTTTCGTCCATGGCGGATTCCATACAACGTTTACTTCTATTTCATTTACTTCAGGTACGTTCGTTGATAATACTTTTTTAACGTCTGATACGATTTGGCCAGCCATTGGACAACCGATAGAAGTCATCGTCATTGTAACGACAGCATTATTATTTTCATCTGCTGTAACGTCATAAACTAATCCGAGATTGATAATATCAACACCTAGCTCAGGGTCAATAACAGCTTCTAAGTTTGCATATAACTTTTCTTCAAATGCTTGTTGTGACATGTGTAGCACCCCCTAAATATTAATGATATCGGTTCTCATTATAACGGATATGCGGGATAAGTGCAGGAAATGAGCTCAAAAAAATATTCCTCCCTGAGAGGAATATTTTTTTGAAAAGCTATTCAGTTTTAAAATGAGATACAAGCTGATCTAATTCTTCAACTGTTTGTTTCATTTGTTTTGCAGTGAGAGTCATTTCATTCATCACGATGACTTTCTGTTCAGCAGATTGTGCCGTTGCGGCTGTTTCACTAGATACTTCATTTGAAATAGAAGCGATGTTATTAAGTGAAGCGTTCATTTCTTCAGCGCTTGCAGCCATTTCTTCAGCAGTTGCTGATATGTCTTGCATTTGAGTTGATACTTTATTTACTTGTTCAACAATTGTTGTGAAAGAAGTACCAGCCTCACGAACGACAGTAATGCCTTCAAATGCTTCAGAGCGGCCTTGGGACATCATAGAGCTAGCGGTCTCAGTATCATTTTGAATTTGGTGCAGCAATTGGTTAATATCTTTTGCCGCTGTTTTTGATTGTTCAGCAAGTTTACGAACTTCATCAGCTACGACAGCAAATCCTTTTCCTTGTTCACCGGCACGAGCAGCTTCAATAGAAGCATTTAAAGCAAGTAGATTTGTTTGTTCAGCGATATTAGAAATAGATTGTACAGCGGTATCAATATATTTTGTATGAGTGATTAGACGTTCGACTACTTCTGATGTAGCATTTACAGCTTCATGTATCGTTGTCATTTGTGAAACAGATTTTTGGATAACAGTACTTCCGTCGTTAGCGTGTTCAGATGTAGCTACAGCAAGTTCGGCTACAGATGAAGCAGATTCAGCGATACGCTGAACACTTATTGCCATATCATCCATCGCAGTCGAGCTTTCTTCCATACTAGAAGTTTGCGATTGAATACTTGAATTTAAGTTGGACATCGAGCTTTGAACTCTTATTGTTGCCTCGCGTGATGTATTAGTCTTTTCTAGCATATTTTCAGAAGCTGTTTGTACTTCTACAGATGTTTTTTGAACACGATTAATGATATGTTGCAGGTTTTCTAACATTTTATTAAACGATGATGCAATTGCACCGATTTCATCATTGCTATTTACTTGTAGACGGGCTGTTAAGTCGCCTTCTTGAGAGGCTAATTCTTTTAGTTTAGTATCAATTTGTTGAATTGGTTTTACAAGCTTACCAGAGAACCACCATGCAAGAATAATTGCAGTTACAATACAAATAACAAGTGATAAGAAGACAACATATTCAATTCGTAGTGAAGATTGATCAATTTTTTCAATAGATTGTTCACGTAATTTAGCTTGTTCATTACTGTAATTTGTGAAATCACCGATTACTTTATAAACAGTGCCATTCTCTGTAGAAGCTACTTGTAAAGCTTCTTCCCATTTTTGTTCTTTTGCAAGAGTGAATACTTTCTCTTCAATGAACTTTCTCCAAGTGGATCCTAATTCCATTGTGCTTTTCACGGACTGAGAAGTGTTAGGGTTAGAAAGAAGTTGCCCTTTTGTATCTTCAAGACGTTTACTCATCTCATTAAACTTGTCTAATTCGACTTGATCATGTTGTAGTAAATAACCTCTTAAAGCAGAAAGTTGTACTTGATAAGCGTCTCCGCGCTCTTTCAATTCTGTTGCAAGAGGAGAAATTTCTTTTTGTAATGTTTCAGCTTTATGAGACTGATCCATGGTAAAGAATAAAATAAAAGCTAAGGCGATGCCGAATAAAGCGCAAATCATTCCCATCATGAACATTAGTTTTTTTCGAATGCTAATAAAATTCATATGATAAAAATCCTCCTTGTAAAATCTTAGTATTAGAATTAATTAATTAATGTAAAAAATTGAAAGAAAGCTTTACTCCATCTGGAATAAAGCTTTCTTCTTTCCTTTAGGAATTATAGCAGACAGAATGGGAGATAGAAAGAGATATTTTAGCGTGAAAAAGAGAGACTCTAAATCGCTCTTTCTAACAATTTAGAGTTCGTAGAAGTATAAATGAAATTTTCATTTTAACTATTTGTTTTGAAATGAGAAACGAGCACTTCAAGTTCTTGCACAATTGTTTTCATTTCTGATGATTTTTTAGCAACGACACTCATTTTGTTTACTTGGTCACCAGCTGAAGTTGCTGTTTTCGATGTTTCGGCAGCAACTTCATTTGAAATAGAAGCGATATTATTTAAAGCTGCATTCATTTCTTCAGAACTTGCGGCCATTTCTTCAGCAGTTGCAGACATTTCTTGTATTTGTGTAGAGAAATTGTTAATGTGATTAACAATTTCTGAGAATGAAGATCCAGCGGTACGAATGACTGTAATTCCTTCAGAAGCTTCTGACTGACCTTGTGTCATCATGTCATTTGCTATTTTTGTGTCCGCTTGAATTTGATGAAGTAAATGGTTAATGTCATTTGCTGCTAGCTGAGATTGTTCAGCAAGTTTTCGTACTTCATCGGCAACAACAGCGAATCCTTTTCCGTGTTCACCAGCACGGGCCGCTTCAATAGAAGCATTTAAAGCGAGCAAATTCGTCTGCTCGGCAATATTAGAAATAGATTGAAGTGCAGTATCAATATGATTCGTATGTGTAATGAGTCGCTCTACCACTTGTGATGTAGCGTTAACAGCTTCGTTAATTGTATGCATTTGTGTAATAGATTTTTCAATGACTTTATTTCCATCATCTGCTTTTTCAGAAGTTGTAACAGCTAGGCTAGCGGCAGAAGAGGCAGCTTGTGCAATGCGCTGAACACTCGTTGCCATATCATCCATTGCGGTTGAACTTTCTTCAATGCTAGAAACTTGTGAACGAATATTGTGCTCAAGAGCATTCATAGTCTCTTTAGTTTTTGCGGTATTTTCCATAGAAGCAGTTGTTTCGATAAACACATTTTCAGAAGCTTCTTTTACACTTGTTGATGTTTGTTGAACTTGCTTTATTATACGCTGTAAGTTAGCAAGCATTTGATTAAAGGAATTTGCGATGTCACCAATTTCATCTTTACTCGTTACGTGTAATCTAGCGGTTAAATCGCCATCTTGAGAAGCTAATTCTTTTAACTTCGCATCAATTTGTCGAATCGGTTTAACGAGTTTACCAGAGAACCACCATGCCAATAGAATAGACGTTAATGTACATGTAATGAGTGAGAAGAAAATAATATATTGAATAAGGGATGAAGAAGACTCTACGTCAGCAATTAATACGTCCCGTTTGTCATTTTCTTCATTTGCATATTTAGTAAAACGACTTAAAAGATCATTTACATAATCTGTTTGAGCAAGAGCAATTTTGGATGCTTCATCCCATTTTCCTTCCCGTGCAAGAGGGAGGACTTCATTATCTACGACGCTGCGCCATTTTGCTCCCATTAAAATGGCCTCTTTCATTCCTTCTGGGAGTTTTTTATCACTTGTTACTTTCTCCCTAGTATCAGCTAGTTTTTTTCCTTCCCGGTTGAATTTATCCAATCCTTTTTGGTCATGTGATAGTAAATATTCTTGTAAACCAGCGACCTGCGCTTGGAACCAATCGCCACGTTCTTTTAAAATCGTTGCTCTTTTCGATACATCATTCTTTAATGTTTCGATTTCACTTGCTTGATTCATCGCGAATGAAAGAATAACAATAAGAGCAATGCTAAATAAGGAAGAAATGCTTAAGAGTGTGAACAGTAGTTTTTTTCGAATGCTAACATATTTCATTGTTACCCCTACCTTTTTTGAAAAAACTATTTATTGTAATTTATAAATATTGAGAACGAAACTAATAAAAACATAATTAAGAAGTTATTAATCTGTTCAATGAAAATTATAGCAGATAATGGAATATGGCAGATTAATGTGAGTAAATGTTCTTAAAATGTATACATTTGTATATCAAAAAATTCATAAATAAAAATCAGAAATGGTATTGTAATTTGAAATAACATCCTGTATACTTCTAATTAGTTGATAACGATTATCACTATCAACTAAACATTACTCTTCGTTATGTTGGTCATACCCCTTTTTGACGACGTAAGTCAGAGACGAATGTTGAAATATCTTGTGTCCTATTCTACAGAATTATGGTAATCTCCAACCTCAACTTATATGCGTAAGCATGCAAAAAAAGGATCCTATCCGTGAAGGGATCCTTTTTTGCATGTTGTCGCAATTAATGTATATAGACCAGGTATACGCTCTTCAATGCCCTCTGGTGCAGTAGAAGGGAAAACCCACTTTTGATGAGATCCGTGTTCTTCAATCAATTTTTCAACCTTGAAATTTGTTTCTGCCATTGATGTAATGATTTCTCCTAGTATCCAGCGCCTAATTTTTGTTTTCGGTAAAGCGTATTTCTGTGATCCCGTAAGGAGAGTACTATAAGCTACGTCATCTTCAATAAGTTCCTCGTCGAAATAATTTCCATTTGCTCGAAATGATGGATGATCTACTCCTAATAATTTTGTATAAACGGGATGATAGTCACGTAGTATAAAGGTCCCATCTTGTTTTAGTAAGTGAGAGATTATATGAAAGAGTGGCTTTAAGTCTAAAAAGTAATGGAGCACGCCAAGTTCCAGTAACACGATATCAAATGATTGGGATAGATTTAAATCTAGTACATCGGAAATGATATATTGAATAGAGACACCAGCAGCTTCGGCTAGTTCGGTTGCATATTTTTCATTACTTGCTGAAATGTCTACAACTGTTACATCGGCTCCTAAAAGAGCAAGAGCAACTGCTTTATTTCCTTTTGATCCGAGTAAATTAATAATACGCTTTCCTTTTGGAGATTGTATGTAAGGTAAATAATGATTTACCTCGCGCATGGGATCTTCCATGAGCTTTTTCGCATAATCCTCTGGCGCCCCGTGGCGATTTGTCCAAGCTTCATAAGCAGCTGCGTTCCAGCTTTTTTCATTAATAGTACTTAGTTGTTTTTGATTCAATTTTTTCACTCCTTTTGTGAACGTATAGTTATTCGGTGAATGAGTAGGATTTCCTGTTTTTTTGAATAAAAGTTTGATTTTTCTGTTGTTAAGTCGTAAAATACGTTTTATACATAAAAGCGTTGAAAAGGAAAAGTAGAATGGAACCATTCTTTCCAGAGAGCTTCGGTAGCTGAGAAGAAGCAAGAATATTCATTTGAACAATGGCCTTTGAGCTTCGTCCTGAACTTATCAGATGATAATAGTAGGCGGCGACGAGAGTTGGTACTCGTTATCAAAACCACAGTATAAGAGCATATAGCTCCGTACTTGTTAAGGTTAGTTATGCGAATGACTGACGAAATAAGGTGGTACCGCGACTGTTTATACAGCCCCGCCCTTATCTTTTTTAAGATAAGGGCGGGGCTTTTTATATTTTAAAGGAGGAATATAAGATGAGTATTTTTATTGGAGGCGCTTGGCCGTATGCAAATGGTTCGTTACACCTTGGACACATTGCTAGTTTGTTACCAGGAGATATTTTAGCACGTTATTACAGGGCAAAAGGTGAGCATGTGTTGTATGTTTCAGGAAGTGATTGTAATGGAACACCGATTACAATTAGAGCAAAGCAAGACGGTGTGATGGTGAAAGAAATTGCTGATAAGTATCACGAAGAGTTTGAGCGATGTTTTCGTAGCCTTGGTTTTACTTATGATTGCTATACACGTACAGATAGTGAGCATCATCATGAAACTGTTCAAAAAGTCTTTTTGCGTTTATTAGAAGAAGGCTATATTTATAAAAAAGTAGTTGAACAAGCTTATTGCGAAACGTGTACGCAATTTTTACCAGATCGTTATGTAGAAGGCCTTTGTCCACATTGTCATGAGGCAGCAAGAGGAGATCAATGCGATGCTTGTTCTGCCATCTTAGATCCACTCGATTTGTTAGAAAAGAAGTGTAAGTTATGTGGTAGTACGCCATCAGTACAGGAAACAGAGCATTTCTATTTTGCATTGCATAAATTTCAGCAGCAAATTAAAGAGGTCGTAGAAATTGCAAAGCAGAAAGGAACATGGCGCGACAATGCAATTCAATTAACAGAGAGATATTTAAAGGAAGGATTACAAGATAGGGCAGTGTCACGTGATTTACCAATTGGGGTACCAATTCCGGTGGCAGGATATGAAGATAAGAAAATTTACGTATGGATTGAAGCAGTGACAGGATATTATTCGGCGAGTAAAAATTGGGCTGAAGAAACAGGGAAAGATGATCAAGAGTTTTGGGATAAAGAAGCGAAAACATATTATGTACATGGTAAGGATAATATTCCGTTTCATTCAATCATTTGGCCAGCGGTATTACTTGGAATAGGAGAAGAAGCGATCCCGCGTCATATCGTTTCGAATGAGTATTTAACAGTAGAAAAAAGAAAATTATCGACAAGTAAAAACTGGGCAGTATGGGTACCTGATATATTGGAACGCTACAATCCCGATTCTATTCGTTACTTTTTAACAGTTAACGCACCAGAAAATCGTGATACTGATTTTTCATGGCGTGAATTCATTTACAGTCATAATAGTGAATTGTTAGGTGCATACGGGAACTTTGTGAACCGGACATTAAAGTTTATTGAAAAATATTATGGTGGTGCTGTACCGAAGGGAAGTATTGATTTAGAGCTGAAAGATAAAGTAGAAGGATTATATAAAAGTGTAGGAGAGGCGATTGAACAAACTAAATTTAAGGTGGCACTAGAAACAATATTTGATGCAGTACGCTTTGCAAATAAATACTTTGATGAAAAGCAGCCTTGGAAACAAAGAGAAGACGACCCAGTTTCATGTGAGGAAACAATTTATAATTGTGTTTACCTAATAGCAAACTTTGCACAACTGCTTGAACCGTTTTTACCGTTTTCAAGTGAAAGAGTTAGAAATACATTATCGAGTGTTAAAGTAAATTGGGAACCTCAAAATACGTTGCCAAACCGAATTGATAATGTACAGCCATTATTTGAGCGAATCGATGTAAAACAAATTGAACATGAGGTAGAGAAGTTATATGGAGCGGTAAAGTGAAATATAAGGAAAAGACCTTTCAAATAAATGAAAGGTCTTTTGTTATGCTGTATAACCCTCTTTCTTATCTTTCAAAAAGAAAAGCACAGCAAGGATTACGAGAATAATAGCCGCAATATCATATGTTATTTTGAGTAATAAAGTTTAACATATCGTAACTTTATTCACATTTATATACAAGTTGATGTTGTCACGCACTATGCACACGATTATGTTTTTTTTCTTTCCTAGCAGTAAGTAGTTGTGGTGTGAAAATACCGAGTAATATAACCACAATACCAATCCACTGCATTGGCGATACAACTTCATGAACAAGTGTAATAGAAGCGATAATTGCTGTTGGTAATTCAGCTGCACCTAATATTGTACCAAGTCCCGTTCCGACTTTTGGTACACCAATTGAAAAACAAATGACAGGTATAATAACCCCGAACAGTCCAAGGAAGAAAGCATATTTCCATAGGCCTGCTTGTAAAGCGCCGTCCGTTAAAAAGGTAGGCGGGAAAAATAAGCATACAATAAGAGTAGCACTCGTTGTCATAAGAAAGCTTTTCGTATAAGGCGGAACATCTGTAGCAACGCGCCCGCTTACAAATACATAGAATGAGAAAGAGACGGCAGCTAATAGTCCGAAAATAATACCTTTCGTAGAAAAGTTTTGTCCAAGACCTTCAAATACTCCACCAGCAAACAATGTACCAGTAAATAAAATAATAATAGATATAACTTTCTCACGGCTTGGGAATGTCCGGTTGGCAATTGCTTCGATGACTACACCAATCCAAGTGAACTGAAAGAGTAAAACGACAGCGATAGAGGCTGGCAATTCTTCTACGGAAATAGCATAGAAAATACCTGTCATACTCATTGTTGTGCCGACTGTTAGTAACGAAAAGAATTGTTTTTTTGATACTTTATGACGTGAAAAGAACAGAACGAGTAAAAGGAGCCCAATCCATCCGAAGACATATTGCCCTCCTAGTAGTTGGTGTGCGGAAAATCCGTCAATGAATCCGAGTTTAAAAATAGTTGAAAGTACGCCGTAGCTACAAGCGCCGAATAAAACTAGTAATGAATACTTAAATTTCTCCATAAAAATCCTCCTTTTAAATAATAAAAAACGCCCGCTATCCAAATAAGGATAACGGGCGAACGAAACAGAGTAAGATACTCTACAAAATTCCGCCATTCATACGAAGTATGAATTTGGGGTATGAAATTAGAGTAGGTTTTACATTGCTTTTGGGAATACAATGGAGCATTTTACACCTTGAGGTGTGTTCTGTATTCCATAAGGAAACTGATGTTTATCTAATATTTGTTTTACAATATATAACCCAAGACCACTACCTTGTACTAAGCCATGTTTGTCAGGATTTGCGCGATAGAATGGTTCAAATAAATGGGCAAGTTTATCTTCATCAATTTGAGAACCTGTATTTAATACTTCTAATGCGTAACCGTTTGGCTTTTCATAAAGTTTTATATATACATGCTGATGGTCAATTGTATAATGAATTGCATTTGAAATAATGTTAAAAATAGCAGTTTGCATAAATTTAGGATCAGCTAAAATTTGTGCATCTTGTTTAATGTTAGATTGAACATTTAATTGTTTTACAGATACAAAATAATCTACTTTCTTTATAACGTCCTCAATAATATTAGTTAATGAGATAACTTTTAAATTTGGTTTAAATTGAGGGTTTTGTATTTTGGATAATTCTGACACTTTTTCCGTTAATATGTTAATATCTTGCATCATCTCATATGAACGTTTTAAATATTTATCTCTATCTTTATAAGCGCCAATTCCGTGAATCATGCCATCGAGTTGTCCCATAACGGCTGCGATTGGTGTTTTTAATTCATGGGATATCATAGACATAAATTCTTTACGAGATTGTTCTAACTGTTGTTCCTTCTTGAGTTCATTTCTTAAATCTTGATTGCTTTCATGTAAATTTTTCACAATAGTAGGTACTTGTGAGGCAGCTACTTGCAAATTAAAATCTGTTTGATCTGTATTTTTGTTAAGTAGCTTTTTATCTGAGAAATCAAGATTCATAATATCTTTTAAAGCATCGCTCATATATCGGAAAGGTTTGGCGATTATTTTTGCGTAGATTAAAGATCCAAGCAGAGATAATGCTAGCATTGTCGCCCCAATATGTGGAGCTAACTGCTGCAACACATCTGTTAACTTTGGATTATCATGTGTATCATTTGCTTTACTTGCTGCATTTTGTGTATGTAAGGCATCATTGTTAGTAACTTGCTTTTCCGCTTCTGTAAGTGAAGACGTTGTGTTACTTTTCCCCGGAATATTTTGTGCATGTTCTTTTGCTTTTGCAGTTTGGCTAGGCTGCAAAAGATGATTGATGGCTGTAGAGAGTGCTTTCATGTCTATTTGAGAAGATTGAAAATTAGAGATGCTACTCTCTGACACAGCTTTATTTTGCTTTGTTTTACTTTGGTCGTTTTGTTTGTCTGATTCCGCTTGTTCCGCAGTTTGCGTTCCAGAAGCTTTCAAACGATCTTTATCGTAATTCGAGGCTAGAAAATAAATAATTTGATAAAGACAAAGTGATAACAGAATACAAAATAATAAGGTTTTGATGAATATATTTTTGGTGATGTTGTCTTTGCTACGATTCGATTTTGTAGCCAATGCCTTTCACCGTTTTAATATAAGGAATTTCTAATTTTTTTCGTAAGTTTTTAATATGTGTATCTATAACCCTCACATCACCATAATGTTCATAGCCCCATACCTTATTCAACAAATCACTTCTTGATAGTACTTTTCCCCGATTTTGCAGTAAAGTATATATAATTTCAAATTCTTTTGTGGTCAATTCAATTTGATTACCATGAACATAAGCGGCATATGCTGTAGAATTTAACATCAATTCATGGAATTGTAGTATAGTTGCAGCTTCTGCTTCCTTTGTTGCTGCCCTTCTTAATACAGCTTCTACACGTTTTATAAATACGGTGTAATGGAACGGTTTTGTAATATAGTCATCAATACCTAACTCAAATCCTTTAATTTCACTTTCTTCATTATGTAAGCCTGTTAACATAATGATTGGTACATCAGATTGTCCTCTCATAATTTTACAAATACTATAGCCATCTATATCTGGTAACATTACATCGAGGAGGACAAGATCGTATGAATTTTTTTGGAAAAGAAGAATGCCTTCTGTTCCAGCACCAACTACATCAACAGTAAAGTTTTGTGCCATTAGAAATTCACGAATAAGTTCTTGTATATCTGGGTTGTCTTCAATCACCAGTATATGCGTCATAGTAACACCTCCTAAATAACGCTTTTTACTGCAATATTCGAATTCATCATTTTTTGGATGACTCAGATTGTTTATACATATAATAAGCCCCCGCTATAAAATAGTAATGAAAGTAGCAAGGGGGATTGTTTAGTGTCACTGAATAGTTCAGAATTACAGTAGTTCTATTATAGTATGTATTGTAAAATTTATAAAATATTATAACTGTATAATTTTAATATCTATGTTTATCAATGTTACGATGATGTTGAATGCAATCTATTTTTATTATATATGTAAATACAGTTGTTTTGCTACTGTAAATGAATAAATAAAATAAGCCAAGACATAAAATTCTTGGCTACACATAAATCTTGTTCTTAGGCTAATTTACAGTGACAGTAGCTTGTTGCTGAACGCGCTCAAATAACCAGTGAATATCATTGTTAAACATACGAATACAACCAAGTGTTGTTGCTTTCCCGATTGCTTGATTATTGTTAGTTCCATGAATCGCATACGTTGTTCCGTAAGTTCCTGCCATATTTAATCCGAGCCAGCGGTCCCCAAGTGGATTACGTGGATCGCCGCCTTTAATTTTTCCTGTATAGTAAGGACGGTTTTTAATTTTATTTACGATTTGAAAAGTACCCTTAGGTGTTGGTGTTGCTGCTTTTCCAGTAGCGACAGTGAAACTTTTTATGAATTTTCCATCTTGATAATAATCCATTTTATTTATTTTTGTGTTTACGATAAGCTGATCTTTCGTCGTAGCTGCTTCTGCAGTAGTGAATGGAAGAGTTAAAAATCCTAATGATAATAGCGCACTTAATAATAGTTTTTTCATTATATTCTCCTTTTACTTATTGTAGTAGTCTTACATACAATGAATTTGTAATCCTCGTAATGCTTGATTGACATTTTCATCTAATGTTTCAAAGAAGGTAGTAATCTTTGTATTGCATTTGTTGTTTTTATCAATAAGTAATCTTTCATTTAATAAAAGCTCACCATGTAGTCCAAAACTTTGAACTCGAATATTTAGTTCATCTTCAGTTTCAGAAATAATCGGTAAGAAATAGTGAAAAGCTTTCGTTGGAATGATGTAGCTTTTGCCAATCATGCTTTCTTGATTTGAATTAACCCATTTTCTCGTGACGATCTTAATGTTCTTTTTTGAAACGATAAAAGACAGCGTTGTAGATTTTGTTAAACTTACGTCAAATTCATTTGTTTCACATATTTGTAAATTAAAAACGGTTTCGTTTTGATGAGATTCAACATTTGTATTAATAAAATCGTGCATTTTATAAGCTTCCATTTCTTATTCACCCTTTTTTCAATTTCGAAAAGCGACTTATATTTATTCAGTTTAATGTTTAGTCATATATTAGCTAAATTTTTCAACAAATTCCGATATAATCTTACAATACGTATATGAAGCTAATATGAAGTTCATATGAGTTTGTGGTGGTTTTTTATAGAGAACAAAATAAGGTGGTTTTTGAGTGTTAAAAACCGGATGAAAAATGTATATTAATGGATTTCCTTCGCGTGGTATATAGTTGTTAGCTTGTTTTTAAATGCTAATAGATATAAGTAAATAGAGAACAAAAAACTTTAGAATGAGCCTTACAAAAATGTAATAAAAATGTAAGCTATTGTGATAGTTATTTCGACAATTTTTTTATACAATAATAGTAACAAGTTGTACGTGAATGAAAGGGGAGATGACATGGAATGGGTTCATGAATTATTTCAGCAATATGGGTATTATGTAGTACTTGTAGGCCTGCTGTTAGAATATATTGCACTTCCGTTTCCGGGAGAGCCAACATTAGCATATGCGGGGTTTTTAGCACAGAAGGGTGATCTAAGTTTACCTATTTTAATTATCCTATCCTTTATTGGGACAAGTGTAGGAATGACGATTCAATACTTTTTAGGTAATAAGCTTGGTATGCCTTTTGTTCAAAAATACGGGAAGTACGTATTTTTAACACAAAGAAAAATTGATTTAACGAGAATGTGGTTCGATAAATATGGATATTTCCTTATCTTTATTGGCTTCTTCATTCCTGGTGTACGTCATTTTACAGGATACTTTGCAGGTATCATTAACTTACCGTTTCGCCGCTTTGCAATTACAATTTATTCAGGTGCTTTATTCTGGGTATCGTTCTTCTTAATTGGCGGCTACTGGTTAGGTGGTAACTTACATGATATTTTCGGATTACTGGGAGATCATATCGGCAAAATCATTTTCGGAGCGATTGTCATTGTAGCAATTACGTTAAGCGTTCGTTTCCGCAAACAACTAAAACGAGTATTTTTACAAAACGCAAGTTAATATGGAATCCATTCTATGTCAGATTTTAGGGAGGCAGTGCAAAAGCACTGCCTTTTTTATTGTATTTTCCAGTTTGCTTTTATTTTTCCATCGATACCGTCACCGGTGGCTGGTATATAATGCGTTCCCGTTCTATTAGGTGAAAGTTCATACGTATCGTCGCTTAGTTCGGAAAGGGGTTCATATTTATTAAATTCACTAGAAAAGCCAGTGCTATAACCTTGGTAGGTGCTATTTTCAGTAATAAGGAAGTTTACGTTGACCTCAATTATGTAGTTCTTGAAGATTATTATATACGTTATGTTTAGTATAATATATATTCGTTTTTGACATGTATCTACGTCAAAATGACAATTATAATTGACAAATATAAGGATATTATTTACAATTTTAATTAAATAAATGAAAAAGAGGGAAGACATGAAGCTTCAAAATCGAGTGAGGGAATTTCGAGCAAAGCATCGTTTATCACAAGGGGATTTAGGGAAAGCGATTGGCTCATCACGGCAAACCATTAGTTTAATTGAGCGCGGAGATTATGCACCATCTATTGTGTTATCGCTAAAAATCGCACAAATTTTTGGAGCGCCGGTGGAGGAGATATTTATGTTAGTGGAGGGGGAAGAGGACGATGAAGATGAAGAGTAAACGAAAAAAACAATTTGATTTTGTGGGGAAAATAGCATTAAGTATGATGGGTGGTTTTTTAACATCCTATATAGCTTTAAATTTACTCTCGAATGAACCGAGAAAATTATCATCTAATACATTTATAGGTGTATGTACTATTTTTGGAATCTTAATGATGTACTACACTTGGAAGAATACACGTATGTTAGCGGAGGCACGCGATGAAGAAGAGAGCGTACAAGGCAGAAAATTAGGCATTATAAGTATATATTTACGTGTAGGTGATATAGTTACGCAGGCATGGTTTGTATATGCAGTTATTACATGTAGACGTGCACTGTTACAGGATACAAATGTGTCATTTGCAGTGTGGAATTTAGTAGCTTCTATTGTCTGTTTAACTATTGTAGTGGTTATCGGGCTCATAACAAAAAATCGTTATAATAAGCTATATCCTGAACAAGGTGTAACATATATGGAATCTATGAAAATGTGGACGAAAAACGCAGATGAAGGATTAAAGCACATTGTGCATGAGGCTGGATATAAAGCATATGAATTTACGAATACAATATTGGCATATGTATGGTGGGCTGCCGTTATATATACAGCGGCTAGTGATATCGATTTTGTATTAATTGGCTTAATCTCATTTATTTGGATATTGCATCTCGGAAAATTCATGTACGAAATGCAGAGAAAAATGATTTATTAAGGGGAGAAAAAGGTGGATATTTTAAGAAGGCCAGCTGGTTCCATGACGGCGGCGCTAGTTCTGTCCATTTTATACGGAGTAATTCGAACTGGGAAATTAGAAGTAATGTTGAATATATGGGCAGTATTTGGAATTGTATTATTAGTGTTAGCCATTCATGAGCTAGGGCACGTAGTATTTGGTTTGATAGGTGGTTTGAATTTTAAATTTATGACAGTAGGACCTATCACTGTTCAAAAAGAAAAGGGGAAATTACGCATTCGAGAAAATAAATTATGGGCGTACTTTGGTGGTGTGGTGATGTTAGCACCGTCTTCTATAGAGACACCGAACCTTTCAAAGAAATGGGCGTGGATGACTTTAGGCGGACCAATTATGAGTTTATTATTCGGTATTACTTCAGGTTACATATACATGGTGAGCTATTATCAATATCTTTTATATTTTTCCGTTTTCCACTTTGTGATTTTTGCAGTTACAATCGTGCCGATAAAAGGAACGCTTCTGAGTGATGGCATGCAATTTCTCATTTTAATTAAAGATGATGAAAAAGCTAAGCAGCATTTATATACGATTCAAATATCGAGTGAGTTATTTAGTTATAAAAGACCGAAAGATTGGGATGAGAGATTAGTAGAACTTAGTGAGGAAAAATTAAAAGAGGATAAAAGTATAAGAGAGATAATGAGCGGACTTATGCTCGTCTTTTATGCCCGAGCTGATCAAAAGGGAATGGAAAGAGCGATACCGTATATAGAACAAATTGTTCAGCTATCTGTAACGAAGGAAAATAAATTTTTCGTTGGTAGTTTTCATAGTTGGTATCTTTTATATAAAGCTCTTTATCAGATGGATAGCCTTTCTCTGCAAGAAGCAAAGGAACATGCAAAGGCCATTACCAAAATGGATTTAAACGGATATTACCGTACACAAGGAATTATTAAATATTTAGAGGACGATATGGAAGCTTCCCGCTGTTATATGAAGAAAGCTGATAAGGAATTAGAGAGTGCTGAGAAGAGTGGAATGGGATATTTACAAGTAGAGAGAGAATGGTTTGAGCAGCTACAGGCGAGGGTATCTTACGATGGGTGAGGTATCCTCTTTTTTATATGTCATCTTATTCGATTTCATAAAAAACGAAGTACAGGTAGAATAAAAGAGATAGGAGGAGATACATATGGAAATTTTATCGATTATTTTGATAGTCTTGCTCATTTATGCTGTTTTTAAAGTGGCGTATGTAGCATTAAAGATACTCGCGATCCTATTAATTATCTTTTTAATCGTTGAGTTCGGCAGTAAGTTACTTGGGGGATAGGCATGTTGTGCGTTTTGAGTGTCGAACCGTCGATATAATGAAAAAATCGCTGATATAAGTGGAGAAACGATCGATATATTTTAAAAATCGTCGATATATTTAATTGAATACTAAGTGGGGTATATGGGAAAGAAGTTGCCGCGGAGGTAACTTCTTTTTATTTTGGTGATGGGGTATGAACAGGAAAGAACAGTAAACAAAAAAGCTGGAAGAATTTCTTCCAGCTTACGAGTTACTTTCAATTTGACGACCATTTTCTTCTTCAGTGTCCTGTAATAGATTGAATACGTCTGCTAGGCAGAATGCGATAAACCAAGTCCATAGACCGTGGAAGAAAGCTGAGCTTAATTGAAGTGGTAATGTATAGTTTGTCATTGAGTAGGAAA
This sequence comes from Bacillus sp. TH17, assembly GCF_016651125.1. NCBI lineage: Bacteria > Bacillati > Bacillota > Bacilli > Caryophanales > Bacillaceae > Bacillus > Bacillus sp. TH17. The sequence goes on along the minus strand of NZ_JAEKEN010000001.1, from coordinate 4,411,266 downwards.
TACATCCACCAACGATTCCGATCATTGTTAATAACATTGTTTTTTGAGCATTTTCTTCTGGATTGAAGAGGAAGAAAATGTATCCGCCTAAAATTGAAGCGCTTACAAGGGTTTCGATTCCATTAAAAATGATATTCTCTCCAAGCTCTGTGTTTGTCCAGAAACAGATCACGCCGCCGACGATGGCAAATAGGACAGCTAGTGTGTATCGTATATATTGATTCATATGTTCATCTCCTTATGTAATAAGATGATTTGGAAGTCAAAAAGGTAGGTATAGTATATTGAAGTGAATTTTAGTTGTACGTATCTTTTATAAAAAGATCAGTGAAGAATAACTAAGATGATCGGTTTTTTTAAACCGTTACGTGTATGGTGTCTGAAATATACCCGACTGCTCGTTTCTTTTTGCTTATAAAAATAAGAGAAACTTCCAAGTCTATATACTCTTTTTTGTAAGTCTATTTTTATTATAACATATTTAGTGATACAATAATAGAATTATCTGATTTTGTAATAAGTGTAAAAAATAAAAAACGCAAGGAATTGTAGTTCCTTGCGCCTTTTTATATACGTTTGAAACGGCCGACAATTTCAACTGTTTCAGTAATGTTCATAAATGCTTTATTATCCACTTGGCGGATAATACGTTTCATTTCGCCCAACTCGTAGCGAGTTACGACAGTGTAAATCATTTTTTTCTTATGGTTTGTATAGCCGCCGACAGCATCTACCATTGTTACGCCACGTATGCCGTGATGTAATAGTGAGCTTTTTATTTCCTCACCTTTTTCTGTAATTGTCATTATCGTTAATTTAATATGTTTTGTATGCACGGCATCAATTACTTTGCTGACTACAAACCGACTAATTAACGTATAAAGCGTAATATCCCATCCGAAAATAAATCCTGCTGCAACAAGTAAGATTAAGTTGAATCCAAAGATGATTGCTCCAATTGAAACATCGCGATGTTTCGCTACAATCAATCCAACAACATCAAAACCACCTGTTGAAGAAGCAAATCGGAATATGATTCCTGAGGCAGCACCGCAGATGACACCACCGAATACAGAAGACAGTAAAATATCGTCTGAAACTTGGTGTACTGGGATAATGTTCATCGCTAAAGATGATACAGCCACAAAGTATGCCGTTAAAAAGGTTGTCTTCTTTCCTAAGTAAAAGTGACTTAAAATAAGAAGCGGAATGTTTAGTAAAAAGATAAGTGCTCCGATATTGTAGTGCATTAAATAACCGATAATCATCCCTACACCAGCGAACCCACCGCTAATCATATTATGCGGGATAAAAAACATATTCATAGAAATTGCATACAAAATAGAAGCTATAAAAATAACAACTAACTGTATGATAAATTCTAAATGAAATGTTTTAGCTGCTGGGAAGGATAAAAAGGCGGTGTCGGGAACGTAATCGGCGTCTCCTAGTTGACCCATAGTATGTTTCATCTCCATATTCATTTTTGATTACAAGAAGAGAATAAAGCTTTTTTCAAAAACTGGCAATAGTTTTATTATAATGCAAAAATTTTATAAATTTCTAACAAATTAAACCTATTCAAAGATACGTGTGAATATACTAAAGAAAGCGAATACATTGGTTTTCTAGCATAATTTTTTGAGAAAATATGCAAAAAAACTTTTGAGAACAAAAGGAAATAGAGAATGTTTGCTGAATATGCTAAAATGACTTTATTAAGGATGTGAAGCGATGGAATTTTTATTGCAGGATGCAATTCTATATATATCGTTTGTAACGACAGCGCTTTGTGTATTAGAAGTCTTTTTTCTTGCTAACGTTTCTCGCTTTGTGCGTCAGCAAGCATCGAGCGGTAGACAGAGAGCTTTTAAACTAGTAGATACGTGTGAAGAGGGTACAAGAAATGTACCGCTATTTTCTATTTTTTATAAATATGGAATGATTCGTTCTGTCCGCAGACAAGAATCGAGTGGAGAGAGTGACGAGGTAGGTCCGTATACACCAATGTTTCGCTAATTAATTACGAAACATTGGAGGAATGAACATGTTAAAATCATACCGAGCTAGGCTCATTAGTTTATCATTATTACTTGTTTTTGTTTTATCTGGCTGCAGCAATGCAGGTACAATTGATTCACATAGTACGGGAATTTGGAACCATTATTTCGTATATCCAATCTCATTTATGATTCAATTTGTTGCTCATCATATACCTGGAGCTAGCTTCGGGATTGCCATCATTATCATGACGCTCGTTATTCGTTCAGCAATGATTCCATTAGCTGTTTCGCAATATCGTAGCCAAGCGAAAATGAAAAAAATGCAACCTGAATTACAGAAGCTGAAACAGAAATACGGTGATGTGGGTAAAGATCTTGAAAAACAAAAGCAGTATCAAAAAGAAATGTCAGAACTAATGAAATCAGGCGGTTGGAATCCGTTAGCTGGGTGCTGGCCAATCTTTATACAAATGCCCATTTTCTCTGCTTTGTATTATGCGATTAGCCGAACTGAAGAGATTCGTACATCTTCATTTTTATGGGTGAACCTAGGACATGCAGATCCATATCATATATTACCGATTATCGCAGCGTTAACAACATTTATTCAAATGAAGGTGTTCCAATCAAATGTAACGCCTGGAGAACAAGTTCAAATGCTGAAAATACAGCAAATTATGATGCCTGCAATGATTCTATTTATGGGATTTGCGGCGCCATCAGGACTGGTGCTGTATTGGATTACAGGTAACTTATTTACAATGACACAAACAATTGTATTAAGAAAAGTAATGGAACGTGAAGAATTACAATTACAAAAAGCTTAGAAAAACACCGCTCGTGATGAGCGGTGTTTTTTATTTAAATCGTTAAGGAAATTTTAAGAAACCAACATTACTATTGGCATTGTATACGAAAGTGTACATGCTTTAGAAATATGAAGGAGGAAATTTCCTATGAAGAAGAAAACAGTTGGATATTTAGCAATTGCAGGTGCTTTATCATTTGGAATTATAGGAGGAGCTGGTATACCAGCGTTTGCGGCAACTAATACTCCAGCAGCTGAGCAAGTTACAAAAGGAACTGCGAAGAAGAATTTAGATGAAGCAACAAAACAAAAAGTAAAAACGATTATGGATGATACAAAGAAACAGTTAGAGGGATTAGGTGTGAAATTCCCAGAGAAGGGTAAGCACAAGGAAATGTTTGCAGGACTAGATGATCAGGCGAAAGAAAAAGCAAAGTCGATTCTAGAGCAAGAAAAATCCGGGAAATTAACTCGCGAACAAGCAAATGAGGAATTAACAAAGCTAGGCGTGAAATTCCCAGAGAAAGGTAAGCACAAAGATATATTCGCGAATTTAGATGAGGCGACAAAAGAAAAAGCGAAGTCCATTTTTGAGCAAGGGAAGTCCGGAGCATTAACGCATGAGCAAGTGAAAGAGAAATTGAAAGAATTAGGAGTAACGCTTCCAGAGAAAGGGAAGCATGGTGACATATTCGCGAATTTAGATGAGGCGACAAAAGAAAAAGCGGAAGCAATTTTGAAGCAAGAAAAGTCTGGAACACTAACTCATGAGCAAGCGAAAGCGAAGTTGAAAGAACTAGGTGTGAAATTCCCAGAGAAAGGGAAGCACGGTGATATGTTCGCGAATCTAGATGAGGCGACAAAAGAAAAAGCGAAGTCTATTTTTGAGCAAGAAAAGTCCGGGAAATTAACTCGCGAGCAAGCGAAAGAAGAATTGACAAAACTAGGTGTGAATCTTCCAGAGAAAGGGAAGCATGAAGACATCTTTGCAAACTTAGATGAGGTGACAAAAGAAAAAGCGAAAGCGATTCTAGAAAAGGAAAAGAAACAATTAACAGATTTAAATGTGGATCTTCCAAATCATAAATTTTTTATGAAAAAAGATGATAAATAATTGAACTATGTAGTATCTTTCGTGTGGGCAACCGAAAGGTACATACGACAAATGCGAGGACCGATTTCTGTAAGCAGAAATCGGTCCCTTTTAATGATTCATCCCGCATTAACGGGCAGTAAGACACCCACCTCAAAATTGGATTAGAGCAAAGAAGTTAGGTGGGAGATCAACTGCCCGTAAACGCCCGATTGGTGAAGGCTAATAATCAGTGGGAGATGGAAAACCCCCATTGATTAAAGTTTCACTTTATCGAAATCCTTTTCATTGTTAGTATGTATCCAAAGATGCAGTAGACGATTGCAAAACCGATAAACACTTCAGTATATTGGTATTTACCTAATACGTAGAAGGAAGCAGCTGGTATAATAGCTACCGCTAAAATGCTATAACCAGGATACTTATATCGATACATGATAGCGAATATAAAAGAAAGAACCGTAGCGTTGATACAAAAAATAGCAATCATTATTAGTACACCTCCTACATGAATTGTACCATTTTTAGGGAATTAGAGAAGTGTCGGAACTTCTGTTATAATATAAGAAGAGAAATGTTTCTTATGTTATATAAAAAATATATTGATTTTTTCTAACAATTCAATATAATGGGAAACAACTACAAAATTCGACATCAAGAAGTGATGATGAGGATATGATCAGTTTTTTACGATTATCAGAGAGGGAGGCCTTTGGCTGTGAGCTTCCTAATACGGGAAAATCGATTACCACCTCTGAACTGCAGCAGTGAACGTATATCTAGTAATTGCATGCCGGCAAAAACCGTTATTTAGACTTGAGAAATTGGTGAAGCGTGTCACTTTACTAATTGAAACAAGGGTGGAACCACGAATACAACACTCGTCCCTTTTTTAGGGAGGAGTGTTTTTTTATTTCATTTTTGCATCACACTAGAATTGGAAGGAGGATACGCAGCATGCATCATGATGAGAAAAACAAAATTGGTTTAACAGTAGCACTTTCTATCGTAGTAGGAACTATTATTGGGTCTGGTGTGTTTATGAAACCAGGGAGCGTATTAGATTACTCAGGGAGTTCTAATATGGCTATTCTTGCTTGGGTAATTGGTGGTCTGTTGACGTTAGCAAGTGGTTTAACAGTAGCCGAAATTGGAGCGCAAATTCCGAAAAATGGTGGGTTGTATACGTATTTAGAGGAGATTTACGGAAGTTTTTGGGGGTATTTATCTGGCTGGATGCAAACAATTGTTTATGGACCAGCTATTATTGGAACGTTAGGTTTGTATTTTAGTTCTTTAATGATCAATTTTTTCTACTTAGATAAAGTCTGGAATTTACCAATCGCAATTGGAACAGTTGTGTTCCTAGGCGTTATAAATAGTTTGGGAACAAAATATGGGGGCATCGTCCAAACGGTTACGACAGTTGGGAAGATGATTCCAATTATATTAATTGTTGTGCTAGGGTTTTGGAAAGGGAATAGTGATATCTTCAACGTAGTTGTACCGATATCAGAAAATCAAAGTATCGGGATGGCAATTTTAGCAACTTTATTTGCCTATGATGGCTGGATTTTGCTTGCTTCTATTGGCGGAGAAATGAAGAATCCAACAAAGTTATTACCGAAGGCAATGACAGTTGGGATTTTAATTGTAACAGCTGCTTACGTGTTAATTAACTTAGCGTTATTAAATGTATTACCAGCAGCGAAAATTGTAGACCTTGGAGAAAATGCAACAGCGACAGCTGCGGGTATGTTACTTGGAGAATATGGCGGGAAAATTATTAGTATCGGTATTATCATTTCTATTTTCGGTTGTTTAAATGGAAAGATTTTAACGTTCCCACGTATTCCGATGTCGATGGCAGAGCGTGGACACCTTCCGTTTTCTAAGTTTATTGCAAAAGAAAATTCGAGATTTAAAACACCAGCAAATGCGATTACTGTTGAAATCATTTTAGGAATTATTTTAATGCTTATTAGTGATCCGAATAAGCTATCTGAGATTTCCGTATTCATTATTTATATTTTCTACGTAATGACGTTTATTGGTGTCTTCATTTTACGAAGACGTAACAAGGATAAAGAGCGTGCATATAGTGTACCGTTATTCCCGATTGTACCAATCGTTGCGATTTTAGGGTCACTGTTTGTACTTGGAAGTGCGATTATTAACGATCCGGTAAGTTGTTTCTTATCAATTGGAATGGTATTTACTGGACTTCCGGTGTATTGGTACTTAAATAAGAAGAAAAAAACTGGAGTTTAATGATTGAAGGGCAGGCGTATAATATGCCTGCTTTTTTGCTGTAAAAAAATTTGTACTTGCGTCCACTTTCTCTTTTGGTTACTATAATGGTAGTAACCGAAAGAGAAAGTGTGGGGGAAGGCTTGAATTTTCGTGTATATATTTTAGCTATTGCGGCTTTCGTAGTCGGAACGGTTGAGCTAATTATAGGAGGAACGCTTGATTTAGTTGCTAATGATTTAGGTGTGTCGATTAGTGCAGCTGGTCAGCTTATTACAATATTTTCAGTAGTATTCGCTCTATCAGGGCCGGTTTTATTAGCATTAACAGGCAAGTTTGAAAGAAAGAAATTGTATGTTGTGGCATTATCAATTTTCTTAATTGGAAATATCATTTCGGCATTTAGTGTGAATTACGAGATGTTAATGTTCTCGAGAGTAATTTGTGCAGCGAGTGGTTCGCTTATTATTGCACTATCGGTAACACTTGCTTCTAGTGTAGTAGAGCCGCATTTTCGTGCGCGTGCAATTGGAATCATTTTCATGGGTATTAGTGGATCACTCGTACTTGGAGTACCACTAGGTCTTGTGCTCGGAAATGCATATGGATGGCGTGCACCATTTGTATTAATTTCGGTATTAACGGTTATGGCGATTGCTTGTATTTCATTATTCTTAACGAAAGTACCAGCGACATCGGTATTATCAATAAGAGAACAAATTGCTACGTTAAAGGATAAAAAAATTGTAAGTGCACAGTTAACATCATTTTTATTTTTAACAGGTCATTTAACGTTATACGCATATTTAACGCCGTTTCTAAAAGATGTGATGCATGTTGAAGCAAATTGGATTAGTGTGTTTTACTTCATTTTCGGAATTGCAGCGGTACTTGGAGGTGGCCTTGGCGGCTGGCTTGCTGATAAATGGGGATCGAAGAAAAGTATTATTTCCATCATTATCGTATTTGCATGTGCAATCTTTATGTTGCCGATGATGACATTCTCATTCCCGCTTTTCATTATTATGATGGGGCTTTGGAGTATGCTGAGCTGGGCAATTTCGCCAGCACAGCAAAACTATTTAATTGAAATTGCGCCAGAATCAGCTGGTATTCAGCAAGGTTTAAATAACTCTGCACTTCATTTAGGAATTGCACTTGGCTCAACAGTGGGCGGAGTTGTTATTGAGAAATCATCTGTTATATATAACGCTTGGGTAGGCGGCGTTTTCATTATATTGGCACTGCTTTGTGCGATTTTCTCTATTACGAGAGGACGCTCGAATCAGCTTACGAAAGAAGAATCTATCATTTGATAGGTTCTTTTTTGTGTGAAAAATTGCAGGGGTTAGTAGAGAAATGGAGAAGGGAGTATATAGCGAGGTGATAGTATATGGAGTCTAATTTTTCAATTATTGGTTTTCTAATTTCTTTAGTCCCATTATTTCTTATTATTTTTGTATTTAGATGGATTCGTTTCATCTATCAAAATTCTGAGAAACAAGTAGAGCAAAATGAGAAGATTATTGAGCTTTTGATGGAGATAAAGGAGCAAAAAAAATCGTAAAATGAACGTTCTGTATTTACAAATCAAAACCATCAGAAAAACCAACTACATAAAATTAAATTAGCGAAAGCGTAAAAAAGAGCTGTACCAAATGAGTATGTAAAACTCCGTTTGGTACAGCTTTTTTGTATAAAAAATTATATTATCTATTCAAATGGTAGAATCGATTTTGGGATTTGTTAATATCTCAACTTCATCAACAATTCCTTAATTTCCTCATCCTGCATAAAGAGATCATGGTGCTTCTCTGTAATCTTCGCAAGTGCAACGTCATGATAGAAGAACTCCGTAAAGAACTTCACGAAAGGTTGTGACATTGTTTTCATCGCTTGCCATGATTCTTGCTCTACACCAGCAAATAAAATTTCACTATCGTCAACGATGAGTAGTAAATAACGCTCTAATGCGTTAGGTTCTTGAGCTGGGATTAAAAAATGCATGTTTTCTAAGTCAGTTTCCACTTTTCCAACTATGAGGGACTCGACTTGGACGCCTTGTTTTTCTTTTTGTTCTAGTAAAGGAAGATATTCTAAAAGGGTATCGTTCCATGCGGAGATGCGTATGGATTCTTTCGCATCTTCTATAAGTTGCCTACTTTGTACTTTAATAGAAGACTGCATTTTTAAACTCCAAACGCGGTCATCTGTAAATGATTTTTTAGAAATATTATTTTCAAGTTCTTTAATATTAGATTGGAATTCTGTCGTTAACTTTTCAATTGCTAGCTTGAGTGGTAATGCTGTATACAATTTTTTCTTTTCAGAAACAGAATCCATTACCATCCCTTTATCAATGAGTCGTGCTAACACTTCGTATATTTTTGCTTTTGGAACACCTGAATGTTTAACGATAGTTGTTGCATCTAATGGGTCATTGCTTGATACGACAACTTCATAAGCTTGGCTTTCATATTGTGAGAAACCGAATTTTTGTAGCATAGTTCCCTCCGAACGAATGAGATTATATGTTAAGGATAATGAACTATTTGTTTTTACACAAGTGTTGAGATAACAAGTAAGTTGATTGAAATGAGAATAAATTTCAATTTTTTAAACTATATGGATTGAGCTTTCTAATTTATCTATTATACTTAATATAGTGATTAATACGATTGAATTTTACCGAGAAGGGGATGCTTGAGGGAATATGTTGAGAAGTTTACGTTTGAAAATTGCAGTAGTATTTTCGGTACTTATTTCTATGATGTTCGTAATATTAGGTACAGCTATGTATCAATTACAGAAAGAAAAGGAAGTGCGTTCCTTAGACCAGTATTCTCAAAATACGATGGACCTTGTGACAGAGCAACTTACGACATTTGTTCAAAGAACTGATGAAGATATGGGGTATTACGCGAACAGTGAGATGATTCGTAATATGATTCAAGATGGGGTTACTCCAGAAGAGGAAGCGTTTTTAACGAAAGAGTTTGCAGAGTATAAAAAGAATCATCCCGGTATTTTAGATTTATATATTAGTACGAAAGATAAAAAAACATTAAGTGCCAATCTTGCTGAAGGTGGGCAAGTGCCAGAAGGATATGATCCAACGACAAGAACGTGGTATAAAGATTCAGAGGCTGATGTGAAAAGGGTTCATTGGGGACAACCTTCTTATGAAATTGCGACAGGAAAGTTAAGTGTAGGGGTTTCTAAAGCAATTACAGCTCAAGATGGATCTGTATTAGGCGTTGTTGCGATGGATGTATCGCTCGGAACAATTCAGAAATTGCTTCACAATATTCAATACAATAATGACGGAGAAATGTTTATTATAAATGATAAAAATATGGCTCTTGTTTATCCAGAAAAAGTAGGGAAAGATGTTTCTAAAGAGCCACTTATGAAGAGTTTAAATAAAGAGGTAACAAAATATGCTGTCACTACATTAAAAGGTGAAGATGTAGTTGTTTATAGTCAGTCATTTGATGCGATGAAATGGAAGATAGGAATCTTTTATCCGAAACAAACGATTGATGGATTGTTAAGTAGTACGAGAAATACAGTTATTATAATGGCGTGTATTAGTTTATTGGTTGGAATAGTAGCATCATATTTATTCTCAAGAAGATTAGCAAGACCATTACAACTATTAACAAATCACGTTCAAAAAGTAGCGGAAGGTGATTTAACACTACAAATGAAGGTGACAAGTAAAGATGAGGTTGGTATGCTTACGACTCACTTTAATGATATGGTTGAGCAAATGAATGAAATGGTAAGTAAAATTAAAAATAGTGTATCGACAGTACAGAAATCGACTCACAATCTGCATTATTTAACGAATGAAACTGTAGCAGCTAGTAGAGAAGTTTCAGGTGCAATGGATGATGTGAGCGGAGGCGCGTCTACTCTTGCTAATAGTGTAGATGAAGTTTCAGAACAGCTCGAGAATATGGCGCAGTCAGTGGAACAAATGAATAACTCCGTTGGTGAAATAAAAGGAGTGGCTGGCAAAGCTGAAGAGGCATCTAAGCAGGGACTCAATACGATGCGTAATTTAGTTCGTACAAGAGAACAATCATCTTCTATCGTTGTTCATACGGAAGAAGCGTCCGGTAAGTTAGAGCAAAGGGTTGGATCGATTCAAAATGTGGTAGAACTTATAAAAGGTCTTTCGGATCAAACGAATTTACTGGCTTTAAACGCTTCAATTGAAGCAGCGCGTGCAGGTGAGCAAGGTAAGGGTTTTGCTGTTGTTGCGGAAGAGGTTCGGAAATTAGCTGAACAATCAAAAGAGGCAACGGGTGAGATTACAATAATGATTAGCGATGTGCAGTTAGAAGTAAAACGAGTTGTAGAAGTTGTAAGTAAATTGAAAGACATTGCGGATATACAAAATAAAGTTACGACAGAGGCGGAGACAGAATTCCGTACAATTATGTCAGTTGTAAATACTATTAGTACCTCAGTTGAAAAAATTGTAGAAGAGGTAAATAACATAGGTCACGAGCAAGAAGAAATTACAGAAGTTATGCAAACAATTGCTAGCACGAGTCAAGAGAGTGCGGCTGTTTCTGAAGAGGTAAATGCAGCAACTGAGTCACAAGTGAATCATTTAGAAAAAGTAGCTCATACGATGGAAAGTTTGACAGAGAATATGCAGGACTTAGAAAGATTGGTTGAGCAGTTTAAAGTAGAAGAGTAACGTATTAGTAAAATGATGAGAATTTCGGTAAAATAGACAATGGATATATAAGAAGCAGTAATAGGAGGAAGATTATTATGGCAATTGTTGATGTATCGATTATTCCAGTAGGAACAGGTAATCCAAGTGTTAGTGAATATGTAGCAGAAGTACAAAAGGTACTAGAGAAAAATGCTGATCGCGTGAAGTATCAATTAACACCGATGAATACAGTAATTGAAGGAGATCTTCCTGTCATTTTAGAAGTCATTCAACAAATGCATGAAGTTCCATACACGAAAGGTGCACAGCGCGTTGCGACAACAATTCGTATCGATGATCGCCGTGATAAAGTAAGTACGATGGAGAAGAAATTAAACTCTGTTCGATCAAAATTATAAGAAAAAGCAGCGATTTTCGCTGCTTTTTTCATATAGGAGGAAAATAAGATGAGTGAAAAGTTTAATGAGCAGTTTGATGGCTTGCTAGAGAAATACACGGAACTATTACTTGGAGAGAGCAACGAAGAGCGAAAAGAGCAGGTACAGAAATGGGCACTTTATTCTTATATGGCTAAGACGATGCCAGCTTTAGTGAAACATTGGAATGAGACGTATCCAGATGCAAAAGAAGAGATGGTACAGTTAATTACGAATATTAAAAAGCTGAATGATGAGAAGCAAAATGAGAAGTAAGAAGGCTTGAGATAATGTTACCTCAAGTTTTTGTTATTAATATCCTTATATAATTTACAGGAAATATAAATGGTTTTGTGAGCATGTCGAATATTTTCGGCATGCTCATTTTTTCCCCTAGTAAACCCGTTTTTTCTGAATGTCGAAAAATAGTTTCTTCATATTTACAAACGAGAATATAGAGTTTTAAATGTTTTGATAGTATTTTATAAATTATCTAAATAATTATTTGTATCAAATAATTTTAAACAGTGATATAATTTCGAAGAGGGGTAAAAAACAGATAAATTATAGTCGTAGGGGTGAATTACATGGAACAATTAATGCGAAATTCGTTTCTTTTCTTATCTAAAAATAAAGCGCTAACAAAACTGGCTAAAAAGTACGGTTTACGCTTTGGTGCAGGTCGCTTCGTCGCAGGGGAAACGATTGAATTAGCGACAGCTGCAATTAAAGCATTAAATAAGCAAGGTCTTTGTGTAACGATCGATTATTTAGGTGAATTCGTTGATAACGAAGCGGAAGCAAATGAAATGGCTAGCGAATCGATTGAAGCGATTCGTGCAATTGGAAGAGAAGGTCTTAATTCGCAGCTTTCTTTAAAGATGACTTCTATGGGATTAGATATCTCTGATGAAATCGTAATGAACAATATGCGCCGTATTTTAGAAGCTGGAAAAGAAAACGGTGTGTTTATTACAATTGATATGGAAGACTATACGCGCTGCGGAAAAACAATTGATATCTTTAAACAATTAAAATCTGAATACGATAATATTGGTACAGTTATTCAAGCTTACTTATATCGTACAGAAAAAGATATGGAAGAATTAAATGCTTATAGTCCTAATTTACGTCTTGTAAAAGGAGCTTATAAAGAACCTGAAGAGGTAGCGTTCCCGGATAAGAAAGATGTAGATGACAATTATAAAAAAATTATTAAAATGCACTTATTAAATGGAAATTACACTGCAATTGCTTCACATGACGAAGCGATTATTGAATATACGAAAAAACTTGCGGAAGAACACAACATTCCAAGGGATCAATTTGAATTCCAAATGTTATTTGGTATTCGTACAGAGCGTCAACTTGAGCTAGTAAAAGAAGGTTACAAAATGCGCGTTTACGTGCCTTATGGAAACGACTGGTATGGCTATTTCATGCGCCGTCTAGCAGAACGTCCAGCAAACGTTGCGTTCGTATTAAAAGGTATGATCAAAAAATAACCAAGGAGAAAATACTCCTTGGTTATTTTAATTGCTGAAATGCGTAGTGCGCCATTTTCTTCGTATCAGGATATAGCTGCGTACGAGTAGAAGATAACACGACGTTAATGACGCGTTTACCGTCTTTTTCATCAACTGTTACGACTGTGTATTTTCCGAGTGCTGATAAACCGCTTTTACTTCCAATCGCATATGGATCATCATATAGTTCTTCCCGTCCATAGTTTGCGATTTTCGGAGAACGCTCTGAAGTATGTAGTGTTGTATGTATTGAATTCATATATTCTAAAACGATCGGATACTTCAAGGATTCTTTCGTAATAATAGCAATGTCATATGGTGATACTTTATTTCCAAGTGCATCAGCACCGCTTGCGTTTTTGAAAGTCGCATGTTTTGTCCCAAGTTCCTTCGCCCTAGCGTTCATCATTTTCACAAACTCATTTTTTGATCCTGCGATATGTTCTGCAATTGACTCAGCGATTGGGTCTGCACTAATAATAAGCATAAGTTTTAATGCCTCATCACGTTTTAATTTTTCACCCGCGCGAAGCTTAATCTTCTTACTTTGACTTTCCGTTTTAATCGCATTCTCTGTAACCGTAATTTCTTCATCTTCTTTCACATTTTCTAGTAAGAGTAAGGTAGTCATCATTTTCCCTATACTAGCCGGATAAGAGCGTTCATCTTCCCGTTTTCCATACAAAATTTCACCTGTGTCTGCATCGATTGTAATCCCGTATTGCCCAGTAATGTTAGGCTGATCTGCTCTTACAACTTGTTGCCTTTGTGCATAAGAGAAGAAAATCATCCCTGTAAATAGTGTGGCAATCATTACAATCATAATTATTGTTCGTTTCATCGTCGTTCCCTCTTTTGTTTTCCATATGTACAAATAAATTGGGCAGAAAAAGCAGCCATTAATCATTATGCCACGTTCTCTGCCCAAAAATATACCGTTATTTTTCGCCCATATTATGCTTCTTATATTGTTGGTTATTACTTTGACGCCCTTTTTCAACACCGTGATTATGCGGACCTGCATTTCCAGTTACACTTGCTGCGCTAATTCCAGCTTTTGAAGGGTTCTTCTTAAATTTTGCCATATATATTCCTCCAGTTTCGTCAGATTATAAAAAGGAAAAGTGCATTTTGATGAAGAAAATACACATGTATAGCATAGCCAAATGAAAGAAATATACTTATTTCAGAAAATTTTATCAATAAATATATTGCGAAAATTCAAACTGTATCATATATTTATTAGTAGAGGCTCACTCATTGATTGCGACTTATGTCGAAAAATTGAATGAGCATTCATTCAAGAATAGGGGGAGAAATGGATGTTCCAAATTAAAAAGGCTGCTGTTCTAGGTTCAGGCGTAATGGGTTCAGGGATTGCGGCACACTTAGCTAATATTGGTATTCCGACATTATTGCTTGATATTGTACCACCTGCGCTTACGAAAGAAGAAGAGGCGAAGGGACTTACATTAGAACATAAAAGTGTGAGAAATCGTTTTAGTAATACGGCTGTGCAAAAACTATTAAAGCAAAAACCAGCTCCTCTGACAGTGAAAGGAAATTTAGCACTGATTGAAGCAGGTAACTTAGAAGATGATCTTGAGCGTCTAGGTGATGTAGATTGGATTATTGAAGTAGTAGTTGAAAACTTAGATATAAAGAAGAAACTATTTGAAAAAGTAGATGCTGTTCGTAAACCAGGCTCAATTGTGAGCTCAAATACATCAGGCATTTCCGTTGAAAAAATGGCAGAGGGTCGTTCAGACGACTTCCAGAAACACTTCTTAGGAACACACTTTTTTAACCCACCACGATATTTAAAACTTCTAGAGGTAATACCGACGAAAGAAACTGATCCACAAGTATTAAGCTTCATGAAACTATTTGGCGAAGACGTTCTTGGAAAAGGCGTTGTTATCGCAAAAGACACACCAAACTTTATTGGAAACCGCATCGGTACGTATGGCTTGCTTGTAACGCTTCAAGAAATGATTAAGCGTGGCTATAGCATTGGAGAAGTTGACTCTGTAACAGGTCCATTAATTGGTCGTCCGAAGAGCGCAACGTTCCGTACATTAGATGTTGTTGGTTTAGATACATTTGTACACGTTGCAAATAACGTATATGAAAATGTACAAGAAGAAGAGCGTGATGTATTTAAAGTACCTGCTTTTATGCATGACATGCTTGATAAAAAATGGCTTGGAAGCAAAACAGGTCAAGGCTTCTTCTTAAAACAAGGAAAAGAAATTTTAGAACTAAATCCTGAAACGATGGAATACGAAGCTCGCAAGAAATTAAAAGCTGCATCTATCGAGTTAAGTAAACAAGAAAAAGGTTTATCGAATAAATTGAAAGCGCTTGTATACGCGAAAGACCGCGCAGGAGAGTTGTTATGGAACATCATCACACCAACTCTTTTATACTCTGCAAAACTTCATAAAGAAATTGCTGACGATATCGTTGCAATTGACCAAGCGATGAAGTGGGGCTTCGGCTGGGAGCAAGGGCCATTTGAAGTTTGGGATGCAATCGGCGTTGAAAAGTCCGTTCAAAAGATGGAAGAAAACGGCGTAGTTGTTCCGACTTGGGTGAAAGAAATGGTAGAGAAAGGTTTCACTACTTTCTATAAACATGATAACGGCGATAGCTACTATTACGACAATGGTGAATATAAGCTAATCGAACGTAATAAAAAGGCAATTTCTCTTAAACAATTAAAAGCGAAAAATGGCGTATTAAAGAAAAATAGCGGAGCGAGCTTAATCGATTTAGGCGATGGTATCCTTTGCTTAGAATTCCATTCGAAGAGCAATGCAATCGGTATGGATATTACGCAAATGATTAACTACGCTGTTGATGAAGTAGAGAAAAATTATAAAGGTCTTGTTATCGGAAACCAATCGAAGAACTTCTGCGTTGGTGCGAACCTTGCAATGATCTTAATGGAAGCACAAGACGACAACTACTTTGAAATTGAGTGGGTTGTGAAAAACTTCCAAGATGCAATGACGAAAATTAAGTACTCTTCTAAGCCAGTTGTAGCGGCGCCATATGGTATGACGCTTGGCGGCGGTACAGAAGTTTGTTTACCAGCAGCGAGCATTCAAGCTTCTAGCGAAACATATATGGGCTTAGTAGAAGTAGGTGTTGGCTTAATCCCTGGCGGAGGCGGTAACAAAGAGTTATACATTAAACACTTAAACAAAATGGCAAACGGTGTAGAATTTGACTTACAAAAAGTTGCGAATAAAGTATTCGAATCTGTAGCGATGGCGAAAGTTTCTACATCAGCACAAGAAGCTGTATCGAACAACTTCTTAGGCGATAAAGACGGTATTAGTGTGAATGGTGATCACTTACTATATGATGCGAAACAAAAAGCACTTTCTTTATATGAAGCAGGTTATAAAGCACCTATCCGCAAAAAGATACCAGTTGTTGGTGAGACAGGATATGCAGCGCTTGTACTTGGTGCAGAGGCAATGCATTTATCAGGTTACATTTCTGAACATGATCTGCACATTGCGAAGAAACTGGCATATGTCATTGCGGGCGGAAAAGTACCGTACGGAACAGAAGTTGATGAGCAGTATTTATTAGATGTAGAACGTGAAGCATTTATTAGCTTAGTAAGTGAGATGAAATCACAAGCAAGAATGCAGCACATGCTTGTAAAAGGAAAACCATTACGTAACTAATAACGAGGGGAGATATCGTTCATGAGAGAAGCTGTCATTGTTGCGGGAGCAAGAACACCAATTGGAAAAGCAAAGAGGGGTTCATTAAAAACAGTTCGTCCTGACGATCTAGGGGCGTTAGTAGTAAAAGAAACGTTAAAGCGTGCGAATTATGAAGGACCAATTGATGATTTAATTTTCGGTTGTGCGATGCCAGAAGCAGAGCAAGGTTTAAATATGGCTCGTAATATCGGCGGGCTAGCAGGACTTTCTTACGATGTTCCAGCTATTACAATTAACCGTTACTGTTCTTCAGGTTTACAAAGTATCGCTTACGGAGCAGAGCGCATTATGCTTGGTCACTCTGAAGCTGTATTATCAGGCGGAGCGGAATCAATGAGTTTAGTTCCAATGATGGGGCACGTTGTTCGTCCGAACAGTCGCCTTGTAGAAGCTGCTCCAGAATATTATATGGGTATGGGACATACAGCAGAGCAAGTTGCTGTGAAATATGGAATTTCTCGTGAAGAACAAGATGCATTTGCAGTAAGAAGTCATCAACGTGCTGCGAAAGCATTAGCTGCAGGGAACTTTGCGGATGAAACAGTATCTGTAGATGTGACGTTACGCTCGGTTGGATCAAACAACAAACTGCAAGAAGAAACAATCATTTTCGCACAAGACGAAGGTGTAAGAGCAGAGACAACGCTAGACATTTTAGGTAAATTACGTCCAGCATTTAACGTTCGCGGTTCTGTAACGGCTGGTAACTCTTCACAAATGAGTGACGGTGCAGCATCTGTACTATTAATGGATCGTGAAAAAGCAGTGAGCGATGGCATGAAGCCACTTGCAAAATTCCGTTCATTCGCAGTAGCTGGAGTACCACCAGAAGTAATGGGAATCGGCCCAATTGCTGCAATTCCGAAAGCGTTAAAATTAGCTGGTTTAGAGCTATCTGATATCGGTCTATTTGAACTAAATGAAGCATTCGCTTCTCAATCTATCCAAGTTATTCGTGAACTTGGTCTAGATGAAGAAAAAGTAAACGTAAACGGCGGTGCAATCGCACTTGGACATCCACTTGGCTGTACAGGAGCAAAACTAACACTATCTCTTATTCACGAAATGAAACGTCGCAACCAACAATTCGGTATCGTAACAATGTGTATCGGCGGCGGAATGGGAGCAGCGGGAGTGTTTGAATTACTATAAAAAAGTGTAAGCGGCTCGCTCAGAACAAGAGGACGCTAAAGCAAAGAATGGAAGCAACAAAGGTTTATAAAAAAAATGAGAGCCAGCTTCTTTCAAAATGAGAGAAGCGGCTTATGAAAATATGAAGGAGGAAATTTTCATGGAAAAAACAGTAGGAAATGCGGTTAAGGGCGGTAGCTTTTTAGTAGAGGAAATTACAATTGATCAAGTGTTTACGCCAGAAGATTTTTCATCTGAGCATAAAATGATTGCAAAAACGACAGAGGACTTTATCGTAAATGAAGTTCTTCCGGAGCTTGAATATTTAGAGAAACACGAGTTTGATCGTTCTGTTCGTCTTTTAAAAGAAGCTGGTGAACTTGGTTTACTAGGCGCTGACGTACCAGAAGAGTACGGCGGAATTGGTCTTGATAAAGTAAGCTCAGCGTTAATCGCAGAGAAATTCTCGCGCGCTGGTGGTTTTGCAATCACTCACGGTGCTCACGTTGGTATCGGATCTTTACCAATCGTATTATTCGGTAACGAAGAGCAAAAGAAAAAGTATTTACCATTACTTGCAACTGGTGAAAAATTAGCTGCATACGCATTAACAGAGCCAGGTTCAGGATCTGACGCATTAGGTGCAAAAACAACGGCACGTTTAAATGCAGAAGGTACACATTACGTATTAAATGGTGAAAAGCAATGGATTACAAACTCTGCATTCGCTGACGTATTTATCGTATATGCAAAAATTGATGGAGAGCACTTCTCAGCATTTATCGTAGAGAAAGAATATGCTGGTGTATCTACAAGCCCAGAAGAAAAGAAAATGGGTATTAAATGTTCTTCAACTCGTACGTTAATTTTAGAAGATGCATTAGTACCGAAAGAAAACTTACTTGGTGAAATCGGTAAAGGTCATATTATCGCGTTCAACATTTTAAATATCGGCCGTTATAAATTAGGTGTTGGTACAGTTGGATCTGCGAAACGTGCAGTAGAAATTTCAGCACAATATGCAAATCAACGTCAACAGTTCAAACAACCAATCGCTCGCTTCCCATTAATTCAAGAGAAACTTGCGAATATGGCAGCGAAAACATATGCAGCTGAAAGCTCTGTATACCGTACAGTAGGTTTATTCGAAAGCCGCATGAGCACATTATCTGAAGAGGAAGTAAAGGACGGCAAAGCAGTAGCAGCTTCTATCGCTGAATATGCAATCGAGTGCTCTTTAAATAAAGTATTCGGTTCTGAAGTACTAGATTATACAGTAGATGAAGGTGTTCAAATTCACGGTGGTTACGGATTTATGGCAGAGTACGAGATTGAAAGAATGTACCGCGATTCTCGTATTAACCGTATTTTCGAAGGAACGAACGAAATTAACCGCCTAATCGTACCAGGTACGTTCTTACGTAAAGCGATGAAAGGTGAATTACCACTTCTTCAAAAAGCACAAAAATTACAAGAAGAGTTAATGATGATGATGCCAGAAGAAGTAGGCGATGAGCCATTAGCGCTTCAAAAATATTTAGTAACTAACGCGAAGAAAATAGGCTTAATGGTAGCTGGATTAGCTGCTCAAAAATACGGTAAAGCATTAGATAAAGAGCAAGAAATTCTTGTGAATATCGCTGACATCGTAAGCAACCTATACGCAATGGAGTCAGCTGTTCTTCGTACAGAGAAAGCAATTAAAACAACTGGTCTTGAAAAGAATAAACAAAAAGTGTTATACACTGAAGTATTCTGCCAAGAAGCATTCAACGAAATCGAAGCAGATGCGAAAGAAACACTTATCGCAGTTGAAAATGGCGACATGCTGCGCATGATGTTATCATCATTACGTAAATTAACTCGCCACACACCACTTAATGTAATTCCGAAGAAACGTGAAATTGCTGCGAAAATTTTAGAAGATGAGCGTTACACAGTTTAATAGCTGTAAAGAAAAGTAGTCGTATAAACGGCTACTTTTCTTTTTTTTTGTAAAAATGAAATTTTTAGTGACACAAAACTAATACCATTAGTATAATAAAACTAATGGTATTAGTTTTCGTGAAAAGGGAGATGGAAATATGAGAATGATGCATGAAAAAACGGTATATCAATTGTCATTTTTGCCAAGAGTGTTTCCTGTGAATTGTTACTTTGTGGAGGAAGAAGATGGTTTAACTTTAATTGATGCGGCTTTGCCATATAGCACAAAAGGTATTTTACAGGCGGCTGAGAAAATAGGGAAGCCAATTACTAAGATTGTATTAACACATGCGCATGATGATCACATCGGTGCATTAGACGCGTTAAAGGAAGTACTTCCTAATGTTCCAGTCTATATTTCTAAGCGGGACGCAAAGCTGTTAGAAGGAGATACGACGTTACAAAAGGATGAACCGAATATACCGATAAAAGGCGGTGTACCTAAAAAGGTAAAAACGGTACCTGATGTTTTATTGGAAGATGGCGACCGAGTTGGATCGCTTCTTGCGATTATGACACCGGGACATACGCCAGGATCCATGTCGCTTCTTGATGTACGAAATAAAGCTCTTATTGTCGGGGATGCCTTCCAAACAAGAGGGGGTATGGCTGTTTCGGGGCAAATGAAATTTTGGTTTCCGTTTCCTGCAATGGCAACGTGGAGCAAAGAAATATCATTACAAAGTGCAGAGAAGCTAAGCGAATATGAGCCTTCCTTACTTGCGGCAGGACATGGGAAAATGATAAAGGATCCAGGCACTGTCATAAAACTTGCTATTAAGGAAGCTAAGCGGAATATAGAAAGTAGGAAAGAAGGTTAATTTATGTCACCGAGAATCGGACTTACATTACAGAAAATTGTAGAAACAGCGGCAGAGATTGCAGATATAAATGGAATACAAGAAGTAACGTTAGCTTCATTAGCGCAAACATTAGGGGTACGTTCACCCTCGCTATACAATCATGTGAAAGGTTTACAAGATGTACGGAAAAGTCTTGGTATGTACGGAATAAAACAGCTGCATAACAGACTGGAAGAAGCTGCTGAGGGTAAATGTATGGACGAAGCAATTCATGCTTTAGGAGAAGCGTATGTCGCATTCGTACGCAAACATCCTGGATTATATGAAGCAACTTTTTTACGAGAGGAAGAAGTAAGAAAAGCAGGTGATGGAATTGTAAAGCTTTGTCTTCATGTTTTACAACAATACGGCTTAGAAGGAGAGAATGCACTTCATGCGACACGTGGATTCAGAAGTATTTGTCATGGATTTGCGTCGATTGAACAGCAAGGTGGATTTGGTTTGCCGCTAGATTTAGATACAAGTTTACATGTATTATTGGAAACGTTTATTAAAGGATTACATGTAATGAGAGATTGAATAGGAAGCAAAAAAACGTGAATTTGTTACTGATCATGCTTTTTGTATAGTAGGCTGCGGTTTGCTGGAGACAAGATTACAAAAGGATGTGAAGTGAACTGTTTGCAGGACATTTTGGCTTAGCGGCAGTAGTGAAAACAAAGTCACCTAAACTACCACTTTGGGCTCTCATGTTAAGCACACAATTATTGGATGTCATTTTTTTACCGCTTTATGTTTTAGGAGTAGAGACAATTGAACCTATTAATAGTAATGGTTATGGTGAAGCGATCATTCACGCGGATTATTCACACTCTTTAATAGGAGCACTGTTTATTGCTTTTGTTGCAGGAATGGTGGGTATGATGTTTGGGGCAAGCGGAGTGGCTTTGTTGTTGGGGCTGTAGTTTTTAGTCATTGGATTCTTGATTTACTTGTGCACCGTGCTGATTTGCCGCTACTTCCAGGGAATTTCGGAGACTTACCTATGCTAGGTTTTGGGTTGTGGCGATTTCCGGCTATTAGTATCATATTGGAATGTATTCTTATTGCGGTGGGTGGCATATGATACTTCAGATTTACCGTTTCCAGTGCGGGCGAACAAAAGAAATTTATAGCAAGAGTAACCGGCGGATTGGTAGTTATATTATTAATTCTTTCGTTACTTATAAGTATGGCGTTTTGAGTATGAATAGTCAGAAACCTTAGAAGCGATTCTAAGGTTTTTTAGTGCATATGATTCCAAAAGAACGGTAGGCTTTTTCTCATTAAATGATATTATCTTGCAGGTTTGAAAAATGTGTATATGGCTAAGGAAAAGCAAACGAAAATAAATGCGATAGGGTCTTGATAGGGATTAGGTTCAGAGCCCTTCTGGATTTCTGTAAGGAAGTCATGTGTTTTCATGTTCATTTCTCCTTTAATTAATAAGTTTTATATGATGCGAGGGTTATGGTGGATAGATAAGAAATTTTTGGAATTCCATCTAATAATTATTCTATAGTAATCTAGTTCCAAAAACTATATAATACAAAGCTTTCATAATATGTAAAATTGCATATTATTCTTTTTGAAAATATTGTTATATTATCTATATATTTGTATTAATAGTTTTTTGTTAAGGGAATGAAAACAAATGGAGGAATAGTATGAGAAAAACAGTGTTAGACGCGTATAATGCAGAAAGAGAAGTAGATAACATAACATATAAAAATCTAGTTGTAACGATTGCAAGCATTCTAGGGTTCTCACTCTTAGGGGGATTATTCCTTACTTTAGCCCTTGGAATTTTTGGAGAAGAGGTATTACGTGCTAATTTAGAGGGATATTATTTACTTCTATTTGATGCAGCTGTTGTTACTATTGTTTTATTTGCTTATAAACCAGTGCTTCATTTTATTAAGAACATTTGGGATGTATCTGTTTTAAAAAATGGGAAAACCTACTTGTATTTATTAATAGGTTTTATCATCATTGCATTAACTCAGTATGTAATGTTAGAGTTGTTTAACTTTGAAAGTGCAGAGCAGCAACGAGATCAATTAGGGAGCTTAGGACTTCAAAATAGTCTACAAAGTATTATATATGTGTTAAGTGTTGCTATAATTACACCAATTAAAGAAGAAATTTTATATAGAGGTATTTTGTATCAATTTTTTGAAAAGAAATATAGTTTTCTAGTTGGTACCATTATTTCTTCCTTCATCTTTGGGATTCTTCATGGTGGTTTTCCGATTACGGCAATGATTATGGGGATTGTATTTGCTATGTTATATAAGAAAACACAATCTATTGTACCTAGCATCATTTTACATATTGTATGGAACCTACTTGTGAGTATAAGTATGATTGTTTCTTTATAAAATTGAATGAATATTTAGTAGAAAAGATGAATGGCCTAGCTATTCATCTTTTATTTTGTTTATATGTGGGAAAAGTTAATGAATACAATCCAAAAAGAACCAAATACTAATGATGAATGAACAAAGAAAGGCGGGTATGTTATATGCAAAATTTAACAGAGCTTGAAGTTGAAAACTTACGTCATTTAATTGGTGGACATGCGACGATTATTAACAAATTGGAACAGTATGCACAGGCTTGTACAGACCCACAGCTAAAGCAAATGCTACAAAAGGATGCACAAGATGCACGAAATACGAAACAACAATTAATGACTTTTCTAGGATAGGAGGAAGAGAGAAATGAATGAAAAAGATATGGTAAATGATTATTTAGCAGGGTTAAACTCAAGTTTAACAAGTTATGCAAATTATATTTCTCAGTCTGATAATGAACAGTTACATCAAACGTTAATTCAAATTCGTAATCAAGATGAATCCCGTCAACGTAATATGTATGAATACGCAAAGCAAAAAAGTTATTATAAGCCGGCAGCGCCTGCTAATCCAATGATTGTACAGCAATTGAAAAGTCAATTAAGTGCGGAATAGTGTGATGAAAAAAACGAGCGAATGGATTCGCTCGTTTTTTTGTTTGGTATATGTCAATAAATACATAAAAAATATTTTTCCGGTTGTAACAAATATGACGAAAATGTAATATGACAATTCACAAAAAGGACAAAAACTTTGCTCAACATTTCACAAAGCATCCATGGTTTCTATCGTGAGAACCTCTATAATTAGGGGTGTAAAGAACGAAAGAAATAGACTACATGATCAATTAGGAGAGATTGCTATGAATAGAAACACAAGAAAAATTGCAATTATCGGTACTGGATTAGTTGGATCAAGCTGTGCGTATTCCATTGTAAACCAAGGGATTTGCGAAGAGTTATTGTTAATTGATATAAATCATGAACGTGCAGTTGGAGAAGCGATGGATTTATCCCACTGCATTAACTTTACAAATACAAGAACAAAAGTATATGCAGGAAGTTATGAAGACTGCAAAGATATGGACATTGTCATTATTACAGCAGGACCAGCGCCGAAGCCTGGACAAAGTCGTTTAGACACTTTAGGAGCCAGCGCTAAGATTATGGAGGGTGTTGTTGGCGGCGTAATGGAAAGTGGATTTGATGGTATTTTCTTACTCGCATCGAACCCAGTTGACATTATTACATATCAAGTGTGGAAGCTATCTGGATTACCTAGAAATCGTGTGATTGGTACAGGTACATCACTAGATTCTTCTCGCTTAAGAACAATTTTATCTGAAATGTTACATGTAGACCCTCGTAGTATTCATGGGTATTCATTAGGAGAACATGGTGATTCTCAAATGGTTGCTTGGTCTCACGTAACTGTTGGTGGAAAGTCGATTTTACAAATTTTAGAAGAGAAAAAAGACCAATTTGGTGAAATAGATTTAGATGAAATTGTTGAGAAGACTGCAAAAGCTGGATGGGAAATTTATAAGCGCAAAGGAACTACTTATTACGGAATCGGAAATTCTTTAGCTTATATTGCGCGCTCAATTTTCAATGATGATCACCGTGTTATCGCTGTTTCAGCTATTTTAGATGGTGAATATGGCGAATACGATATTTGTACAGGAGTACCAGCAATTATTACTAGAGACGGTGTAAGAGAAGTGGTAGAACTAAACTTATCAGAAGATGAAGAAAGTCGCTTTGCAAAATCAAACGATGTTTTACGCGATTATATGAAAACAATTGGTTACTAAATTATAGGAGAAGGTGAAACAAATGAAGGAATATATAATGTCTCGTGTGTTTAAAGCTTCTGCCGGAATCGCACAGGGTATTTTCGTATCCCTTGGAATTGGTTTACTAATCGAAAATATAGGAAGAATTGTTGATATCCCATTACTTATTACAATCGGAGTTGTTGCAAAATCACTTATGGCACCAGCAATTGGAGCCGGGATTGCCTTTATGCTCGGTGCAAACGGACTCGTAATTTTCTCAGCAATGGTAGCTGGAGCAATTGGAGCAGGTTCCATTTCAATTACTGAAGCTGGTCTCATCATTAAAACAGGTGAACCAATCGGTGCATTATTAACAGCGACTTTAGCAGTTTATATTGGTAAACGATTAAGTGGAAAAACTGCTTTAGATATGATGCTCGTTCCATTTGCAGCAATATTAGGTTCTGGTTTAGTCGGTATTTGGTTAGCTCAAAATATTAGCCCAGTTTTAAATACAGTTGGAGCATTCATTAAAGATAGTTCAGCTGGTAGCCCGTTTATCGCTTCTATCGTGATTGCTGTAGTTTGGGGATTGTTACTTATCTCTCCAGCTTCATCAGCTGCGTTAGCGATAGCGCTTAGCTTAGATGGTGTTGCAGGCGGTGCAGCACTTGCAGGATGTGTTGCTCAGTTTATCGGATTCTCTGTTATTTCAGCGAAAGAGAATAATTTAGGTGGCATATTAGCTCAGGCACTTTGTACTCCAAAAGTACAGTTGCCGAACATTACTAAAAATCCAATGATTCTCATCCCAACTGTCGTCGCCAGTGCTATAGTGGGCCCAGTATCAGCATTAATTTTCCAACTGGAAGCAGGAAAAGAAATTGCAGGTCTTGGATTAAGCTCTCTTATCGCACCAATTAATTTAATTTCCAGCCAAGGATGGGAAGTTGTCCCAGCGATGGTAATCACTTATATCATCATTCCAGTAGCTGTTTCTTATATACTGTACATTGCTCTTAAAAAAGCAGGTCGTATTCATTCTGGTGACATGACTGTACCACAATCTTAATTTGAAAATCTCCTTAATATAGAGAAAAGCAGACTGAAGCCACAGTCTGCTTTTTACATTTTTTGATTTTGTTTTACTGGAACACGTACGGTTTCTTTTGCTAATAACAACTGAACGCCGAAGTAAAGTACGCTTGCAAGCGTCATTCCAGAAATGGCGTCTACAAATGCATGCTGCTTCGTAAATAATGTTGATAAAATAATAAGCGTACCGAAGAAAGTAAGGATGTAATATTCCAAAGTATGCTGTTCCTTGCGCTTAAAGGCAGCTAACATAATTACAAATGTCGTAAGGACATGAATGCTTGGGAAGCAGTTTACTGGATGATCAATACTATAAATATAGCGGACTAGTTCGGAAAATACGTCTGTTCCAACGACGGTTGGGCGTGGTACAGTTGTCTGCCAAAAAAAATAAATCGAAAAACAAGCAAGTTTTCCAAGAATTACACTACTTAAAGTGACATAATATTGCTTTCGATCAGCAAAACAGTAATAAATAAGTGCACCGTATAAGTATGGAAACCAAAGTAAGTAAGGAATAATAAATGCTTTCACAAATGGAATCCAATCATCTACTACAGTTGTGACATCTACTGCGTGAACAGTAGATTTATTTAATACATCGTAAAGGGGACTTACGAGTACGAGTAGAAGTATATAACTTAACGGAAGAAGAGATGAAAGTTTAAATTTCTTCATGATAATCTCCTATGTTTTAGTAATGTAAATAAATTCAATTGATTATAATATAGAAAATCCAATTGGGCTATCGATTTTGCTTACATTTTCTTGAATTCACCTTACATTTTTGTCACTTGACTTAAAAGAGGGGGAGGGTGCTATATGAAGCGTTCATTTTATTTCTTAGTTTTTATATTGTTATGCCTAGTGAGTACTGGGTGTGCAAAGGATAAAGAAGGAGAGAAATTAGAATATAACGGGAGAGCACTCGTAATTGGAGTTGTTGGTGAAAAGCCGAAAGATACGTTTAGAAATATAAAGTTTGAAAATGTGAAGTTAGAGGAGATGCAGGAGAAATCAGCAAAGGTTGATGGTTTTCTCGTCATGAAAGAATATTTTCAAGAA
Source organism: Bacillus sp. TH17 (assembly GCF_016651125.1). Lineage (NCBI taxonomy): Bacteria > Bacillati > Bacillota > Bacilli > Caryophanales > Bacillaceae > Bacillus > Bacillus sp. TH17. Next base: position 4,384,475 of record NZ_JAEKEN010000001.1, on the reverse strand, counting down.
GCATCAAAGGAACCGTATACGGACTTATTTTTATCATTAAAGAAACCAGTGTTTTTTATCGGTTTAAAGGATAGACCATATTTGATTTTTACTGAAAAAGATTTAGATTATGACAATACGCCAAGAGATAGAGCGATGATGTATACGCAAGGGTTTGTAAACATGGGAAGCCCTGAAGGACAGTATTGGGGTATGGGGTTATATAATGATACTGTTTCCGATCAAAATATTCATAATATGTATATCATAGTATTTCAAACAATTTCGGACTATTTAAGTCGATGATGAAGGAGCCTGTAAAAGGGCTCTTTTTATTTTTAAATAAACGTTTGTTTAAGAGGTATGTTCGGTAGGGAAAAACCTATGTATTCCAAAGGTTGGGGTAGAAAAACATGAAATTAATCAAACGTTTGTTTAAGGTATATGTTCGGTATAAAAGAATCTACGTATTCCGAAGGTTGAGGTAGAAAAATATGAAATTAATCAAACGTTTGTTTAAGATATATGTTCGGCGTGGGATGAGAAAAAATTTTGAAAAAATTATATATTTATTTTTTCTTAATAAATGGCGGAAAAATAAGAAAAATTAGCAGGATTATTAAAAATTATCACGAAATAAGTAAAAGTTTAGCGAATAATCGTTTGAAATAATAAAATGTTTTCTATATGATAAAGGTAAAGGTTAGTAAAAAAGTAGGTGAATTTATGACAGTAACATTTTATTCATATCCAAAATGTGGCACATGTCAAAAAGCAAAGAAATGGTTTGAGGCAAACGATGTAGCATATGAGATGATTCATATTGTTGAAAATCCACCGTCAAAAGAAGATTTACGTAATTTACATGAGAAAAGTGAATTACCATTAAAAAAATTCTTTAATACAAGTGGAATGCGTTACCGCGAACTTGGTTTAAAAGATAAGTTAAAGGATGCAAGCGAAGACGAAATGTATGAGCTTTTAGCATCTGATGGCATGTTAATTAAACGTCCAATTGTAACAGATGGAACGAGTGTAACACTTGGTTTTAACGAAGAGCAGTTTGAAAGTGTGTGGAAAAAGTACCAATAAGGTATTTTTACATAATTAATACATTCACTGGAGGTACAGTCATGAGCATTCCAAATAATTTACGTTACTCTGAAGAACACGAATGGGTAAAAACAGAAGGTAATGCGGTTGTTATCGGTATTACTCATTTTGCGCAAGGTGAGTTAGGCGATATCGTATTCGTTGAACTTCCTGAAGTAGGTGCAACAATCCAAGCTGACGAGCCATTCGGAAGCGTAGAATCTGTTAAAACAGTTTCTGAACTATACGCACCTGTAAGTGGTAAAGTTGTAGCAGTAAACGAAGAATTAAGTGACCAACCAGAACTAGTTAACGAATCTCCATACGAGGGTGCATGGATGGTTAAAGTTGAACTTTCTGATGCAAGCCAAGTTGAGAAGTTATTAACTGCAGAAAAATATGCAGAAATGACAAACCAAGACTAATTATAGTCGAAGAAAAAGGACAGCCTTTGTGCTGTCCTTTTTTATGTTGTGTACATAATGAATTTAAAAACATATATATTAATTATTATGTAGGAGAACGTTTTTGAAAAACTTTTTTCATGGAGGCTTCATGCTGAGTGAGCGGCTTGCGCTTTTCGTTGTCTAGCTCCAGCGGCTAGAACAGTCGGTCATTTCACTCCTTCACTTGAGGCAAAGGGCGCCTCTAGTTCAGGAGTTCCAATGCCCTCTTGTTCTGAGCGAGCCGCTTGCGCTTTTCATTGTCTAGCTCCACCTCCTAGCCCTTCATGTCTAAGAACCTTCCGTACGAGAAGACGCTTTTCGTTATTGTCCAGCTCCAACGGCTAGATTGTTCGGTGGCTTCGCTTCTTCCTACAAGGCAAAAAGCGCCTTTACGTCAGAAGCTCCATCCCCCTCACAATCTGAGCGAGCCGCTTGCGCTTTTCTTTTGCAAAAATAAACAGGAAACAACATGAAAATAACGAATATACTATATACTAAGTTAAAGGTTGTATAGTATATGGTGATCGGGTGATGACATATGATTTATGTGGAAAAAGTCATTATTGTAGAAGGTAAATCGGATAGAAGAAAGATTGAATCTATTATTCGTGAACCAGTGGAAATTGTTTGTACAAATGGTACAATTGGTTTGTCGAAAATGGATGAGCTCATTGATCAATTTTTTGATAAGGACGTATATGTGCTAGTGGATGCTGATGATGCAGGAGAAAAGTTAAGGAAACAATTCCGAAAAGAATTTCCGCAAGCAGAGCATATTTATATTGATCGCTCGTATCGCGAGGTGGCGACTGCACCTTCTTCACATTTAGCAAATGTATTATGGGGAGCAGACATTGACGTTTATACAGAATATTTACGGTAAGGAATGATAGAAGTGATTGATTGGACAGGTGCCGAAGCTACAGCCCTAATAGGAAATGAAGAAAAAACAGTGTTATATGTGTATACACCAATGTGTGGAACATGCCAATTGGCAAAGAAGATGTTAACGGTCGTTGAGATGACGATTGAAGATTTGAAAATTGGAATGTTAGATTTAAATTATGCCCCGCATTTAGCGAAAGAGTATGGGATAGAAAGTGTACCGTGTTTACTTATTTTTGAAAATGGGACACTGATGAAGAAAATATATGCATTTCATTCGGTTGAATATTTATATACGGAATTAAAGTAGGCGGCAAAGTTTTTGCCGCCTCGACATATTTCTTGGGAAATATGTCGACATGCGTGATAGATACAGTATTTGTCGAGCGAAAGCAACAGGATTGTCCTTTAATAAGAGGGAATGGTATGTAATAGAAAGTGATATGAGGGATGTGGTTTAGGATGAAATTATATTCTTTGCTTCAATCATTTGTAAATTACGCTAATGGTCAATATCATTTAGAACCGCTTTTAAGGCAAGGAGAAAGAACTGTTAATTTTCGTTTTGGAAATGAATGCTGTTCGTTACAAATTTCAAGAGATTATATAGAACTTTTGAAAGAGACGAGAGGAACGGAACAAATCGTTTGTTTAGAGGAAGAGGATGTACAAAAATTAGTGACTGGAAATATGAGGCTGCAAAAGTTAATGAGTGATGGACGGGTACAATATTCTGGAACGTATCGAACGATGTTATTAGTTGAATCGATGTTTCATATATGTAAACCGATGTCAGTCGGAGCTTAAAATTCTGAAGTTTCTTTTTTTGTGAAAATTTCTGTTGACAGAGCGTGTGGATATTGATACAATTCAATTCATAAAATATAGACAATTTCATAAATTTTAAATCAGACGAAAATTTAATCTGATTTCTCTTATTAAGAGAGGTGGAGGGACTGTGCCCTGTGAAGCCCGGCAACCGTCAACTTATGTTGAAATGGTGCCAATTCCTGCAAAGCAAATGCTTTGAGAGATGAGAGAGAGGGATAATGTTGTTATATACGCATATAAACCTTTCTGCTTCTCTAGAAGCGGAAAGGTTTTTTGTTGTTTGAATGCGGAGGAAATTCAAATAATAAGAGGAGCTATAACGATGGACTACACGCATGAAAAATAAAAAAATGCGGAGTCTATCCAAAGTTTTATGAAATCTAGCTCCAGCGGCTAGAACAGTCGGTCGTTTCATCCCTTCCTATGAGGCAAAAAGCGCCTCTACGTCTGGGATTCCAACGCCCTCTTGTTCTAAGCGAGCCGCTTGCGCTTTTTATTTAAAAAAGGGGTGAACATCATGATTTTATTAGAAAATGTAAAGAAAATATATAAGGCAAAAAGCGGTGATGTCACTGCTGTAGATAACGCCAACTTACAAATAGAGAAAGGCGAAATATTTGGTGTTATTGGATATAGTGGCGCTGGGAAAAGTTCGTTAATCAGATTGTTTAATCAGTTAGAGAAACCAACTTCTGGCCAAATTACAATTGCGAATCGTGTGATTTCAGCGATTAATGGAAATGAACTTCGTAAGGCAAGACAAGAAATCGGAATGATTTTTCAGCATTTCAACTTACTTTGGTCACGAACTGTGCGTGAAAATATCGCATTCCCACTTGAAATTGCAGGTGTCGATAAGGCGGAGAGAAGAAAACGTGTCGATGAGTTAATTCATCTTGTTGGATTAGAAGGAAGAGGAGACGCGTACCCATCTCAGCTAAGTGGTGGACAAAAGCAGCGCGTCGGGATTGCAAGAGCGTTAGCAAATAATCCACAAGTACTTTTATGTGATGAAGCAACGTCAGCTCTTGATCCGGAAACGACAGATCAAATTTTAGATTTATTGTTAGATATTAATAAGCGTCTCGGCTTAACAATTGTATTGATTACGCATGAGATGCACGTTATTCGCAAAATTTGTAATCGAGTTGCTGTAATGGAGAAAGGGAAAATCGTAGAAACGGGTCCAGTACTTGACGTATTCCGTAATCCACAGCAAGACATTACAAAACGATTTGTACAGCAGTTAACTGATTCTGAAGATACGAATGAAACGATTGAAAGTTTAATAGAAAAGTATCCAGATGGAAAAGTAATTCGTTTGCAGTTTGTCGGTGAAGCGGTAGAAAGACCGGTACTTCAAAGGTTAATGCAGCGCGGTGATATAGAAGTTAGCATTTTGCAAGGAAATATCGCGCAAACGAATAACGGCTCTTACGGAAGTTTAGTCGTTCATTTAAATGGTGAAGAAACAGCGATCCAGCAAGCAATAGAAGGGATTCATCAAGATCAAGTAGAGCTGGAGGTGATTGCACATGGATAAGTTAATCGCAAATATTGATTGGAATCAAATGTTAGAAGCAACTGGTGAAACGTTATATATGACGGCAATCGCAGCGCTTGCCACATTTGTTTTAGGACTTATTTTAGGACTATTACTCTTTATGACAGCGAAAGATAATTTATGGGAAAATAAAGCGATTAATACGGTGATTGGAGCGTTCGTAAACATTTTCCGTTCTATACCGTTCATCATTTTAATTATTTTATTAATCCCGTTCACAAAGATTCTTCTTGGAACAATACTCGGAGCGAGTGCAGCGCTGCCAGCTTTAATTATTGGAGCGGCACCGTTTTACGCGAGAATGGTTGAAATCGCACTTCGTGAAATTGATAAAGGTGTAATTGAAGCTTCAAAAGCGATGGGAGCAAAAACAAGCACAATTATTTTGAAGGTGTTAATTCCAGAATCGTTACCAGCGTTAGTATCTGGTATTACGGTTACGACTATTGCTTTAGTAGGCTATACAGCAATGGCAGGTGTTGTTGGTGCTGGTGGTCTTGGAACACTTGCTTACTTAGAGGGATTCCAGCGTGGAAATAACGATGTAACAATCGTTGCGACAATTTGTGTATTACTCGTTGTATTTTTAATTCAGTGGATTGGTGATAGTTTAACGACTCGAATAGATAAAAGATAATGAAAACAGGGGGATATTTCAAATGAAAAAATTATTACTTACAGCACTTATTTCAACTTCAATTTTTGGGTTAGCTGCTTGTGGCGGGAAAGATAAAGATGAAAAGAAACTTGTTGTTGGTGCTTCTAACGTACCGCACGCTGAAATTTTAGAAAAGGCAAAACCGTTACTTGAGAAAAAAGGAATTGAGTTAGAAATTAAAAAATTCCAAGACTACGTATTACCAAATAAATCGTTAGCAGATAAAGAATTAGATGCAAACTACTTTCAGCACATTCCGTATTTAGAAAAAGAGATCAAAGATAAGAAATATGATTTTGAAATAGCAGGAAAAATCCATTTAGAACCGATTGGTGTGTATTCTCAAAAATATAAGAGCTTAAAAGAACTTCCAAACGGGGCGACAATTATTATGAGTAATTCTGTTACTGATCATGGTCGTGGTTTAGCAATTTTACAAAAAGAAGGCATTTTAAAAATTAAAGACGGAGTAGAGCCAGTTAAAGCAACTCCAAAAGATATTGCGGATAATCCGAAAAACTTAAAGTTCAAAACAGATATCGAGCCTGGTTTATTGCCACAAGTGTATAACAATAAAGAAGGCGATGCGGTTCTAATTAATTCTAACTATGCAATTGATGCGAAATTAAACCCAGAAAAAGACGCGATTGCAATTGAAGGAAATGATTCTCCATACGCAAACGTAGTAGCTGTTCGTAAAGGCGATAAAGATAAAAAAGAGATTAAAGCTCTTATAGAAGTACTGCATTCTAAAGAAATTGAAGACTTTATTACTAAAGAATATAAAGGGGCAGTTGTTCCTGTAAAAGAATAATTGCGGAAAAAGGGCTGGTGTATGCCGGTCCTTTTTTTACTACATAACTATAGGGGAGAAGGGGACATCATATGAAAAAGATTCTATTGTCAGTTGTTACAGCACTGTCTGTATTTACAGTAGCTGCTTGCGGGGGGAAAGATGAGAATAAGCTTGTCGTTGGCGCTTCTAATATACCGCACGCTGTTATTTTAGAAAAGGCACAGCCAATATTAGAGAAAAAGGGCATTAAGTTAGAGATAAAAAAATTCCAGGATTATGTTTTACCAAATAAGGCATTAGCTGATAAAGAAATCGATGCAAATTATTTTCAACATATCCCTTATTTAGATAAAGAGATTCAAGAAAAAGGATACAAAATTGTAAATGCAGGAAAAATTCATTTAGAGCCAATGGGCATTTATTCTAAGAAATATAAAAGCTTAAAAGAACTTCCGGATGGCGGAACAGTTATTATGAGTAATAACGTAGCGGAGCGTGGCCGTATGCTCGCATTGTTACAAAAAGGCGGCGTTATTAAATTAAAAGACGGTGTAGATGTTGTTAAAGCAACAGTAAAAGATGTTGTAGAAAATCCGAAAAATTTAAAGTTTAAAACAGATGTAGAACCTGGACTTTCACCGAAGCTGTACGAAAACAATGAAGGTGATGCTTTATTTATTAATTCAAATTATGCAATTGATGCGAAATTAAATCCAACAAAGGATGCAATTGCAATTGAAGGATCAGACTCTCCTTACGCAAATATTATCGCAGTTCGTAAAGGTGACGAGAAGAAAAAAGAAATTAAAGAGCTAGTAGAAGTGCTACATTCAAAAGAAATTCAAGATTTTATTAACAAAGAATATAAAGGTGCTGTACTTCCTGTGAACGAATAGGTGCTGGAAAGGGCTGGGAATAATCCAGTCCTTTTTTCTTTATATATATAAGAAGAAAGGTGTATCATAAGAGGATGTAAAGGAAATACTTATATACATTTGTGAAAAAATTGTTACATTTTCTTAGTGTTTGCGATATCATTTTATTTGCTATAAGATTAGAATGAGAATAAAATGAGAATATGAACGTTTTAGTAATTTTTAAAATGTATATAGAGGATTAATGGAGGTATTGAGATGGCTGGTTCTACATTAACGGTTAAAGACTTACACGTATCAATCGATGGCAAAGAAATTTTAAAAGGTGTAAACCTTGAAGTAAAAGGTGGAGAAATCCACGCAATTATGGGACCTAACGGAACAGGTAAATCAACTTTATCTTCTGCGATTATGGGTCACCCAAAGTATGAAGTAACAGAAGGTAGCATAATCATCGACGGTGAAGATGTATTAGAAATGGAAGTAGATGAGCGTGCGCTAGCAGGTCTATTCTTAGCAATGCAATATCCAAGTGAAATTAGCGGAGTAACAAACGCGGACTTCTTACGTTCTGCAATTAATGCACGTCGTGAAGAAGGCGATGAAATTTCTCTTATGAAATTTATCCGTACTTTAGATAAAAACATGGAATTCCTAGAAATGGATCCAGAAATGGCACAACGTTACTTAAACGAAGGTTTCTCTGGTGGAGAGAAAAAACGTAACGAAATTCTTCAATTAATGATGATTGAGCCAAAAATCGCAATCTTAGATGAAATCGACTCAGGTCTTGATATCGATGCATTAAAAGTTGTATCTAAAGGTATCAACCAAATGCGCGGCGAAGAGTTCGGTTGCCTAATGATTACGCATTACCAACGTTTATTAAACTACATCACTCCAGACTTCGTTCACGTTATGATGAACGGTCGTATCGTTAAATCTGGTGGCCCTGAGCTTGCACAACGTCTAGAAGCTGAAGGTTACGACTGGATTAAAAAAGAATTAGGTATTGAAGACGAAACAGCAGAGCAAGAAGCGTAAGAGAGGAGCATAAACATGACAATCGGTACATTACCTTTCGATCAAGAAACAATCCGTCAGCGCGCAAGCGAAGTAAACGAAGCTGCTTGGTTGACTGAGTTCCGCTTACAAGCTCTTGCACAAGCAACTGAACTTCCAATGCCAACGCCTGATAAAACGAAAATTGAAAAATGGGACTTTATCGGAAAAGGCGACGCTGCTAAGCAAGAGCCTGTAAGTTCTTTAACAGAGCTTCCAGAAGCAGTGAAAAACTTAATCGATGAAAATAACAGCGTATTAGTACAACGTACTGGTACAACTGCTTTCGTTTCTTTAGCAGACGAAGCAAAAGAAAAAGGTGTTATTTTTACAGACATCGTAACAGCTGCAACAGAGCATGCTGAATTAGTACAAAAGTACTTAATGAAAGACGGCGTGAAAGTAGACGAGCATCGTCTAACTGCACTTCATGCTGCATTAATCAACGGCGGTGCATTCGTATATGTTCCGAAAAACGTTGTTCTTGAAACTCCACTTCAAGCTGTATTCTTAGTAGACGGCGAAGAAGCTAACGTATATAACCACGTATTATTCGTAGCTGATGCGAACAGTACTGCAACATATGTAGAAAACTACGTTGCAAATGAAAATGCTAAAGGTATTGCAAATATCGTAGCAGAAGTAATCGTGGAACAAGGCGCACAAGTGAAATTCGGTGCGGTTGATCTATTAGCAAAAGACGTAACAACTTACGTTAACCGCCGCGGAATTGTTGGACGCGACGGCCGCATTGATTGGGCTCTAGGCCTTATGAATGACGGAAATACAATCTCAGAGAACGTTACGAACTTAATGGGCGACGGATCATATGCTGATACAAAAACAGTAACAATTGGTCGTGGTAACCAAACACAAAACTTTACAACTAAAGTTGTTCACTTCGGTAAACACTCTGAAGGTTGGATTTTAAAACACGGTGTACAAAAAGATAGTGCAACATCTATCTTTAACGGAATTGGTAAGATTGAACACGGTGCATCTAAATCAAATGCACAACAATCTTCTCGCGTTCTTATGTTAGATGAGAAAGCTCGCGGTGATGCAAACCCAATTCTTTTAATCGATGAAGATGATGTAATGGCAGGTCACGCAGCTTCAGTAGGCCGCGTAGATCCATACCAATTATACTACTTGATGAGCCGTGGTATTCCAAAACGCGAAGCAGAACGTTTAGTCATCCATGGATTCTTAGCACCTGTAGTAAATGAGCTTCCAATTGAAGGAGTAAAGGCACAGCTTGTTGAGGTAATTGAAAGGAAAGTTCGCTAATGAATATTCATGAAATACGCAAACAGTTTCCAATTCTTGATCAAAAAGTGAACGGCAAACAACTTGTATATTTCGATAGTGCAGCAACTTCTCAAAAACCAATTCAAGTCATTGAAACGTTAGAACGTTACTATAAAGAATATAATTCTAACGTGCATCGCGGTGTTCATACGCTCGGTACGAAAGCTACCGACGCGTATGAAGGTGCACGTGAGAAAGTTCGCAAGTTTATTAATGCGAAATCAATGGAAGAGATTATTTTCACGCGCGGAACGACAACTGCATTAAATACAGTAGCAGCTAGCTATGGTCTTGATAATGTAAAAGAAGGCGATGAAATCGTCATCTCTTACATGGAGCACCATAGTAACATCATTCCGTGGCAACAAGTTGCGAAGAAAACTGGTGCAACTTTAAAATACCTTCCGCTTCAACTAGACGGTACAATTTCTTTAGAAGATGTTCGTCAAACAGTTACACCGAATACAAAAATCGTTTCTATCATGCACGTTTCTAACGTACTTGGAACGATTAACCCTGTAAAAGAAATCGGAGCAATCGCACATGAAAACGGTGCAATCATGATCGTTGATGGAGCACAAAGTGCACCTCATATGAAAGTGGATGTACAAGATTTAAACTGTGATTTCTACGCATTATCTGCTCATAAGATGTGCGGACCAACAGGTGTCGGCGTATTATATGGTAAGAAAGAATTGCTAAACAATATGGAACCAATTGAATTTGGTGGTGAAATGATTGATTTCGTAGACTTACAAGAGTCTACTTGGAAAGAGCTTCCCTGGAAGTTCGAAGCAGGTACACCGATTATCGGTAATGCAATCGGACTTGGTGCGGCAATTGATTTCCTAGAAGAAATCGGTCTTCATAATATTGAAAAGCATGAACATGAATTAGCGCAATACGCTTTAGAGAGACTATCAGAAGTAGATGGCGTTACAATTTATGGTCCAAAGCATCGCGCTGGTCTAGTTACATTTAATATTGAAGACGTACATCCTCACGATGTAGCAACTGTATTAGATGTAGAAGGCATTGCGGTTCGCGCAGGACATCACTGTGCACAACCGCTTATGAAGTGGCTAAAAGCTTCTTCTACAGCACGTGCGAGCTTCTATTTATATAATACAAAAGAAGAAATTGATACATTTGTTGAATCACTAATCAAGACAAAGGAGTATTTCACAAATGTCATTTAATAATTTAGATACGTTATATCGTCAAGTTATTATGGATCATTATAAAAATCCTCGTAACCATGGCGTGTTAGAAGATAGTGTTACCGTTAACTTGAACAATCCAACTTGCGGCGATCGTATTCAACTTACGATGAAAGTAGAAGAGGGTATTGTACAAGAAGCGAAGTTTGAAGGCGAAGGATGTTCAATTTCAATGTCTTCAGCTTCAATGATGACACAAGCAGTAAAAGGAAAGAAAATTGAAGAGGCCCTTAAGCTTTCTAAAATTTTCTCTGACATGATGCTAGGAAAAGAGTATGATGACAGCATTGATTTAGGAGATATTGAAGCATTACAAGGCGTATGCAAGTTCCCGGCACGTATTAAATGTGCAACATTAGCGTGGAAAGCGTTAGAAAAGGGCTTAAACGAAGATAAGTAATGTTAAAGGTTCCTAAAAACGAGGTTATATAAGGAGGGACACACCAACATGGCGAAGCAACTGCCAGATATCGGCGATTATAAATATGGTTTCAAGGATAAAGACGTTTCGATTTTCCGTGCTGGACGCGGTTTAACAAAAGAGATCGTTGAAGAGATTTCACGTATGAAAGAAGAACCACAGTGGATGTTAGACTTCCGTTTAAAATCACTGGATAAGTTCTATGAAATGCCAATGCCACAATGGGGCGGCGACTTAAACGACTTAGATTTCGATGAAATTACGTACTACGTAAAACCATCTGAGAAATCTGAGAAGTCTTGGGATGAAGTACCTGAGGAAATTAAAGCGACATTTGATAAATTAGGTATTCCTGAAGCTGAGCAAAAATATTTAGCTGGTGTATCTGCACAGTACGAATCTGAAGTTGTATACCACAACATGAAAGAAGACCTAGAAGATCTAGGAGTCGTCTTCAAAGATACAGATAGCGCATTAAAAGAGAACGAAGATATTTTCCGTGAGCATTTCGGAAAAGTAATCCCACCAACAGACAACAAATTCTCTGCATTAAACTCTGCAGTTTGGTCTGGTGGATCATTCATCTACGTTCCAAAAGGTATTAAAGTTGATACACCACTTCAAGCGTATTTCCGTATTAACTCTGAAAATATGGGACAATTCGAGCGTACGCTTATCATCGTAGACGAAGGTGCACACGTACACTACGTAGAAGGTTGTACAGCACCTGTTTACACGACTAACTCACTTCATAGTGCGGTAGTAGAAATCATCATTAAGAAAGATGCATATTGCCGTTATACAACAATCCAAAACTGGGCGAACAACGTATACAACCTAGTTACAAAACGTGCGGTTTGTGAAGAAAACGCAACGATGGAATGGATTGACGGTAACATCGGATCTAAATTAACGATGAAATACCCAGCAGTTATCTTAAAAGGCGAAGGCGCTCGTGGTTTAACATTATCTATCGCGATTGCTGGTAAAGGCCAACACCAAGATGCTGGTGCGAAAATGATTCACTTAGCACCAAACACGTCTTCAACAATCGTTTCTAAATCGATTGCGAAGCATGGTGGTAAAGTAACTTACCGTGGTATCGTACAATTCGGACCAAAAGCGAAAAACTCTCGCTCTAACATCGAGTGTGACACGTTAATCATGGATAACCAATCTACATCTGATACAATTCCTTACAACGAAATCAAAAACGATTACGTTTCACTTGAGCACGAAGCGAAAGTATCTAAAGTATCAGAAGAACAATTATTCTACCTAATGAGCCGCGGTATTTCTGAGCAAGAAGCTACAGAAATGATCGTAATGGGCTTCATCGAGCCATTCACTCGCGAACTTCCAATGGAATACGCAGTTGAAATGAACCGCCTAATCAAGTTTGAGATGGAAGGTTCTATCGGTTAAATAGAAATGCGGAGCCGACTGTTCAGACCCGTTGGCTAAGGTTCTTTCGCACAGAAGATGCTTTTTATCTTCTGGTGCGGAAGGTTCTTAGACATGAGGGTCTAGGAGACGAAGCTGGACATATTTAAAGTGGAAGCGGCTCGTTCAGAATGTGAGGGGGATGGAGCTTCTGACGTAGAGGCGCTTTTTGCCTCATAGGAAGAAGTAAAGCCACCGAACATTCTAGCCGCTGGAACTGGATAATATATGTATAAAGAAAGCGCCCTGCTGTGCAGGGCGCTTTTTTATGTTGTATATTCGGGTTCGGCTGTAAGATACCCGGGTAGGTGTTTAATGAAATATATCGACCACAACTCGGAATATATCGGCGATTATTTCAATATATCAGCGGTTGGACAAGGAATATCGATTTGTCGACAAAGTAAGACAAAGGAAATCCCTCATATCCCCCTCAACATTTAAATACGAGAGGAGCACCTATATGGAAGTAAGACAAAGATACTGACAAATCTCCTCCCCCCACCAACTAGAATCATTTCACAAAAATTCCCCCCTCAAACTAATCAACAGACTAGAAAAAGTAATATAAAGTTTTCCATATTAAAAGGGCAATCTTTGGCTTTTTCTTATAATGCGAGTACAATGTAGAATAGCAAGAAAAGACGAAAAGTATTTACAGGATTATTGCGTACGTATAGCGTAAATGGCAGTAAGGAACTGAGAGGAGGTTTTTTCTCTGAATATAAATAAAGAAACAATCATCCACCTTTATCATACAAACGATATACATAGTCATTTTGAAAATTGGCCGCAAATTTCTCGGTTTGTACAAGGGGAGAAAAGGCGAAGACAGGAAGCGGGAGAGACTGTTTTAACTGTGGATATTGGCGATCATGTGGATCGTTTTCATAGTATTTCGGAAGCGACAAATGGACTTGGGAATACAAAATTATTAAATGAGGCGCTATATGATTATGTAACGATCGGAAATAATGAAGGAATTACATTGGCGAAAGAGCATTTGAATCGTCTATATGATGATGCTGGGTTTGAGGTGCTCGTAGCGAATTTATTTGAAAAAGAAGGTGTACGTCCAGCGTGGGCGCAGCCTTATAAATTACATACAACGACAGATGGGATTACGATTGCCTTTATTGGATTAACGGTAGCTTATCCAGAGTTTTATCATATGTTAGACTGGCATATTGAAGATCCAATCATCCATTTAGAGTCGATTTTAGAAGAAGTTAAGGATACAGCTCATATTACTGTTGTGCTTTCTCATCTTGGAAAAAGTATGGATGAGTATATGGCGGAGCATTATGATATAGATGTTATTTTAGGGGCACATACGCATCATTTATTTGAGCGCGGTGTTCTTGTGGATAATACTTTGCTTTGCTGTTGTGAAAAGTGGGGACATTACGTTGGTCACGTTCAGCTTACTGTGGATAAAGAGACGAAGAGACTGTTGAAAAAAGACGGTAGAGCGATTAAGACAGAACGGTTAGGTGCTTATAGCGAGCCGTTATCCACAATTGAAATGCTAAAGGAAGAAAGTAAACAGATAATGGCTGAGCCTGTCGTTCATTTAAAAGAATCATTGCCGGTTGATTGGTTTAAGGAGACGACGTTTTCTCATATGTTGGCAAGTGCACTTAAAGAGTGGTGTAATGCGGATGTTGGGATGGTGAATGCTGGTGTACTTCTTGAGGGATTAAATGAAGGTGTTGTGACGCGCGGAGATATTCATCGGATTTGTCCACATCCAATTAATCCATGTCTGTTAAAAGTACCAGGGAAAACGTTAAGAGAAGTTATTTTGAAAGCGCGCCGCCCGAATATGGAGAATCTTGAGGTGAAAGGATTCGGATTTCGTGGAAAAGTAATGGGGAAAATGATTTACGATGGTTTGGAAGTGATTCCAGATACGATTCCAGGGAATAAAATTTTACTAGAAGATGTATTGATTAACGGCGAATCGCTGGAATTAGACCGGATATATACGGTAGGAACGATTGATATGTTTACATTCGGATACTTATACCCAGAGCTATCCACACTTTCTGACAAACAATATTATATGCCGGAATTGCTTAGAGATGTATTAACAGACATGTTGATAACTTATACATCTTCAGTCAAACTATAGGCTAGTTAACTTGTAACACTCATTTTTCTCTTGTCATAAAGATAAGAAAGAGAGGAGTGTGAACTATGGTTAATGTAGAGCCAATTATAATTGATAACTATACGTTCATTGCTGTTAGCGTAAAACTTCCAAAGACAAATTTGCTAGCTGTAATGAGCGATAAAGGATATATTATGTGCGGTGCTTTAGATGTAGGTCTTCTAAATGAGAAGTTAGGTGATCGAGGAATTATTGCTGGCCGTGCGGTTGGTGTAAGAACGATTGAACAACTTCTTGAAGCACCGCTGGAATCAGTAACGACTGGAGCCGAAGCTTTAGGTATTCCGGTAGGCACAATCGGAAAAGATGCACTATTAAAAATGAGATAAGCATATATCGTCCCTCTTTCTTGCATAGAAATAATATAAGAAGGAGGGTTTTCTTATGGGCATATTTCGTTCGAAAAATTCGCGGTTTCGAAGGGGACCGATTTCCTTTCGGTATATACTGCTTATTTCATTTATTATTTTTATCGTAATGGTAGTTCAAGGTTTATGGATTGTAAATAAAAGTATTCAGCCAACGTTAATTAAGTATGGGGAAACAGAGACTCATAAAATGGCAACAGCAGTTATGACGAAAGCGGTAAAAGACCGAATTAATGAAGGGTTTGATGTAGATTCATTAATGAAAGTGCAAACGGATAGGAACGGGAAAGTATCTACAATTGATTTAAATACAAAACAAGTAAATGAAATATTAACATCGACTACTGCATACATAGAAAAATATTTACAACAAGTAGAAAAAGGGGATACGAAAGCACTTGGTATTTTTGAAGAGAATGAGGTATCTATGTCAGTTCCTTTTGGGCGTATAACTGATAATGCGCTTCTTGGTAATATAGGACCGGATATTCCGATTAATTTTACGCCAATTGGTCATGTGAATACGGATATTAAACAATTAGTTGAGCCGCAAGGAATTAATAATACAGCGATCAAAATTATTATGGAAGTGGAAGTGACGTTACAAGTTATGATTCCGTTACGCACGAAAGAAATTAAAGTGAAGCAAAACATTCCGATTGCGACGCGCATCGTTCAAGGTGAAGTGCCTACTTATTACGGAAGCGGGGGAGTTGTTGTACCAGATAAAAAGAAAACGGATAGTTAGCGAATATAAAAAAATAACCGTAGCAATTTGCTACGGTTATCGTTTTGTATTTGCTCGTTCTTTTCGTTCCCAAAGGCTTAAATGCATGTATGGATCGAAAGCCCATTCTGTATAGCCATTGTCTTTATACATGCCGAAATGTAAGTGGGGCGGGAATTTTCCAGCTGTACCAGGAGGACCGTAGCCGGTACTACCGACAAATCCGATTACTTTTCCTGGTTCGACAATTTGTCCGAGTTGTATTTCTTTAGAGAACCCGCCTAAATGAGCGTAATAGTGGTAATTATTATGAAGGTCACGAATACCAATGCGCCATCCACCAAGACGATTCCATCCTTTTGTTTCAATAACGCCATAGCAAGTTGATCGTACTGGTACGCCATATCCAGCGAAAATATCGGTTCCTTCATGAATCCTCCTGCCGCCAAAGCTTCTACCAGCACCGAAAGTACTACGATAACTATGGTCACTGCGAATCGGGAGAGGGAAAGCATTGCCTTCTAAATTAATGCGTCCATAATGTTTATAAATTCGGGCGTATTCTGTAATTAATTCAACTGTTTTTGCACGTCTATAATATTCCCAAAGCATAATGTTAATACGGTCTTCCGACGTTCCTTGTTTCTTTAAAATGGTTGCTGCTGTCTGCAGAAGATCACGGTCGTTATTTGCATTTGCAAATCCATCTTTGTCACCATCTAAACCCATTCCGCCAAATAGAGAAATTGTATGGGGGAGAGTATCATTACTATTAACAGGTCCAGCCCATATTTCAGGTTTGAAATAAAGGGAAATGATGGCATCTGGTTTTTTCGGAATATCTTTTCTTACGCTCCGTATGTTTCTTTCGTATTGATCCATTGCGGCTAAGTAATACCACGGAATACCGGAAGATTGCTCAGTTTCTTTATATAGTGCCATGCGCTTTTCATATATGCTTTGCTGATTATCTTCACCGTAAGCGATGTTTTGGTGGAGAAGAAAGCAAATCGAAAGCAAAAGAGAAATTTTTCGAAGCATGAAATAGACTCCTTTCACAACATCACTCTTTTTAGTGTGGGATATACGGAGTATTTCATTATAGGGAACGATTGGAAAAAATCTTAGAATCTTCATTTGAGCAAATCGCTTTCATACGTTAGAATAGATATGTTACATTGAAAGAAGCGAACACGGTAAACTATTTCATATTGTGCGGAGTTGATAACCATGACAAAACAAACAGAGTATAAGCGCAAGCCCGAATGGTTGAAAATTAAGTTAAACACGAATGAAAACTATACAGGCTTAAAGAAAATGATGCGTTCTAAGAATCTTCATACAGTTTGTGAAGAGGCGAAATGTCCGAATATTCATGAATGCTGGGCTGTAAGGAAAACAGCAACATTTATGATCTTAGGTGCGGTTTGTACACGTGCTTGTCGTTTTTGTGCGGTTAAAACAGGCTTACCAACTGAGCTTGATTTACAAGAGCCAGAACGCGTAGCAGATTCTGTAGTACAAATGGGCTTAAAGCACGTTGTTATAACAGCGGTTGCACGTGATGATTTAAAGGACGGCGGAGCAGCTGTTTTTGCTGAAACAGTACGCGCTGTACGTCGTGAAAATCCATTCACGTCTATCGAAGTATTACCATCTGATATGGGTGGGGTAGAAGAAAATTTAAAAATGTTAATGGATGCAAAACCAGATATTTTGAACCATAACATTGAAACAGTACGTCGATTATCTAACCGAGTTCGCGCTAGAGCAAAATATGACCGTTCATTAGAGTTTTTACGTCGAGCAAAAGAAATGCAGCCTGATATTCCAACTAAATCGAGCATTATGCTGGGCTTAGGTGAAACGAGAGAAGATTTAATTGAAGCAATGGATGACTTACGTGCAAACAATGTGGATATTTTAACTCTTGGACAATACCTACAACCATCTAAGAAGCATTTACCAGTTATTAAATATTACCCACCAGCAGAATTTGCAGAGCTAAAAGAAATTGCACTTAGCAAAGGATTTAGCCACTGTGAAGCTGGCCCACTTGTACGTTCTTCTTATCATGCGGACGAGCAAGTACGTTCTGCAAAAGAAAAAGTAGCAGAAGCGAAATAAAGAAAAAAGAGAGCTAATCATTAGCTCTCTTTTTTCTTATACTCTAAAACTTTATTTTGACATGTGGATAAAATCTTTTTTAATTCCTCTGTGGATAATTCAATTGTAAATTCAGGTACACCAGGTGTAATTAAAATTTTATCGTAAGTATAAATTGAACTGTCCACAATAATCGTTACATCTTGTGAATAACCGAAAGGAGCTACACATCCAGGAGTGCAACCAGTCTCTTCTCTTAGCTCATTAGGAGAACAGAGAGATAAGCTCTCTCCTGTTATTTCCTTCATCTCTCCTCGGTTGAGGCGAGTGCCTTCTAACGTAAAGAATACGTAATGCTCCCCGGATTTTGATTTTAAAAATAAGCTTTTACTTGGAGTGCCTTGCAAACCAAGTCTTTCACGAACGATACGATCTGTTTCATAGTCAAGTACTGGTTCGTGTTCAAATTTTTCATAAGAAGCATTTGTTTTATGTAGTAAAGAAAGTACGTCTTCGTACATATTGAATGATACCCCTCTCTATGTTTACTGCAGTTCTACCATATCTCCTCGCGGTGTCAACTGAATGTATTGGAAAGGGATATTACTTGGATGGCGCTTCCCATAATCGTTTTATGATAGATTGTTCATCAAGTGTAATTTCATAAATATCAGGATTCGTTAAAGTTTTCCATTCATTAAAGCCGATCGTACGATCAAAGTGCTTTAAAATGAGCGTAAGTAAGTTTCCATGTGTAACGAGTAGTGTTGTAGTATGGTTTAACTTTAAAACGTCTTGGATAAGCGATATAGCACGGTCCGTTGCTTGTTTTGTTGACTCTCCGCCTAAAAAGGCAATATCTATGTTTGTAAAAGTAGATTCTAGTTTTTGCATCCAATCATCCATCGGAACGTTGCTTAATATACGTTCAGCTAATCGTTCATCCTCTTCGATAGATAGGTTAGCTTGAATCGCATAGGGCCGAATGGAATCGATAGCTCGGACAAATGGGCTCGAAATAATATGATCTATTTGTAGCTGATTTTCTAAGAGGAATGTAGCAAGGGTGTTAGCTTGATCTTTTCCGGCAAACGTTAATTCGGCATCACGTTTTTGTCCAGTTGCGGAACAATGTCGTATTACAATAATTTTCTTCATAATTCATCCCCATCTTTCAAGTTGACGCTATATACTTCGACAAATGTGGAAAAAATTCCTTTTTATTGGAAACGGAATAGTGATCTAAGTATGTGGAAAAGTAATGTGGATAACGAAAATTTGAGGTGCAATTATGAAAAAAATGATATGCATTGTATTCAGTATTTGTTTTCTCGCGCAATTGTCCACAACATATGCACAATCAAATCAAAAATTAGACTATCCAAGCAATCGAAATAAGCCATTTGTGAGTGAGGATGTGTTTTACGAACAGTTAGATAAGAAAATCTATAAAGAGTACAAAAATGCAGCATATAGTGTTCGTAAAAAAATCTCATTTAAAGAAGTACCACATGAGGAATTTATCTTCCTGCAAAAAACAGATGTCGGTTGTCACAGTAAAATGACGATGGAAGGCTCTTTTGTTCACCCGGATCGCCAAGTATATTTCTTTGCTTCTTTTACTCAAAATGAAATAGAAGAGTTTCATAAGTACATCGTTATAGATGCAGAAACAAAGAGGGAGCTGCAAGGAGGGAAAAGTTATCATCACTACGAAAATCCATATAAAAAATAACCCACCAACTGGTGGGTTATTTTTTACTCTGGCACACTTACTAATTTCTCTTTCATTTTACGAATAAGAATGAAACCACCAATCGCGAAGAGAAGAGTAATTCCTTCTGCTACAAAGATGTTAATCATTTTTGTTTGGTAAAGTGCTGCGAAAAAGTCTACAAGTGCGTGGAATAGTATAGCGTATACGAGGAAGATGTATTTCTTTTGTTTTACCGCGTATACGACAAGCATTGTGAAGGCAATTTGCAATACAAGAGCCATAATTCTTTCCAAGCTGCCAAGGAAGTATAAATAAGCAGGTTGTTCTATTAACATATCCTTTACAAGATTTAATTGTGGTAGTTTTTCTGCCATTTGAGTGAAGCTACCATTGTTAATAGCATTAGCGAATATAAGTGTCTGCAATGCAGAGAATCCGCCAACTAAAATGGATTCAATCCCGCCATGACCAATTCCATAAGCGAAGCCATCTTTATATTCTAGATATTTTTTTAGTAGGAAGAAGAAGGCAACGAAGCGTCCTAATTCTTCAAAAATACCAGCAGTTAGTCCGCCATAAATTGCAAAGACATACGGATTTTCTAAAAATGGAGCGATTGCTGGATTACCACGTATAAATAGGTGGAACGGTGTTTCGAGAATTTGGGTAAATCCAATAAAGATAAGAACACCAATGCCGACCACTTTCCAATTAATATTATATTTTTTACGGAAATAAACGAGTACAATAATTGGGACCAGAACCGAAACAACGAGTTGAAATATGATGCTGGCAATTACAGTATTTGAAACCATACTTTCACCGCTTTCTAATATATGTACATATCTATTATGCATGAAATATGGGAGAGATGAAACTTTTAGAGATAAATGAATTTACTTATTGACTCTAACGTTGCGTCATACTTTATCGTATGTATTAAGGGGGAGATACGCATGACAATGAGGGTAAAAGAAGTAGCTAATTTAGTTGGGATTAGTGTGCGCACACTGCATCATTACGATGAAATTGGGTTGTTAACCCCAGATGAGACGACAGAGTCTGGATATCGTCTGTATTCCAATGAAAATTTAGAAACGTTGCAGCAAATTTTGTTTTTTAAAGAGCTAGGCTTCCCTTTGAAGAAGATTAAAGAAATTATCAAGAGTCCGTCATTTGACCACAAAGAAGCACTACAGCTTCATAAGAAAATGCTTCTTGAAAAGCGAGCCAGGTTAGATAAGGTGATAGCGACGATTAATAAAACAATTCAGCATACAAAAGGAGAGATTGAAATGACGAATAAAGAGAAATTTGAAGGCTTCGATTTCAGCCATAATCCGTACGAAGAAGAAGCACGTGAACGATGGGGAGATGAGGCTGTAGATAAAGCGAATAAAACAGCGAAGGGGATGTCTAAAGAGAAGCAGGAGGAGTTTAATAATATTTACAGAAATCTAGCAACAATTCGAAATGGAGCACCTGATTCTAAAGAGGCGCAATCCGCGATCGGGGTATGGTACGATTACTTGCAAAACTTCGGTGAATATTCATTAGAGGCCTTTAAGGGACTCGGTCAAATGTATGTTGCTGACGAGCGTTTTACGAAAAATATTGATAAGTTTGGTGAAGGTTTAGCGCAGTTTATGTGTGATGCGATGGAGGTTTATGCGGATCGTAAGAAATAGTAAAAAGGTGGAGGTTTTCTCCACCTTTTTATTTTTTAATCATATCATTCAAAGTTTGATCCCCCGTATTGTTCAAATGAGGATTATCGCTCATCTCACGTTTTAACATATCAAGACTTTGTTCATATTCTTTATCATTTAAGCTACCAGATTGAAGACCTTGAATTTGAGAAATCAACTTTTGGTTTGTTGATACATATGCTTTATAATAGCGAGGAACGATGGACAAAGCAGTTTTATATACTTGATCTGTTACGAGTTTTGGATCCGTTGTGTTTGCACGGTATACAACGAACACTTCGTCGTCGGTAACGAGTGTAGCGGCATTGGTGACGTCAGGAAGTTTGACTGTCATGCTCGTAATCATTTCAGCGACTTTCTCACGGTTAATGGCGCCTACTTGTTTGTTAGATACTTCATGTTTTTGTTTAGATGAATAGCCCACCCTTGTGAGCCGTGTATTTGTATTTTCCGTATGATACATGTCGTTTTTGTTGGAAACAAGAACACGACTTCCTTCTTCACGCTCCATTTCGGCTTTATTAGTTGATTGGCAGCCTGCAAATAAGGAAAGAGTGAGAAGAGAGAGTATAATTTGTTTTTTCACGATGTAGCACCTCCTTCTCCATAGCATGCACTAATTTTCAATTTTTTGTATTTGAAATTGTTGGTTGTTATGCTTTGTGATACGATAAAAAGAAGAATGCTTAGAGAGGAAGTTCATAATGGAGCAAAAGCAAGAGATTCATACTACGGTGAGCGTTAATAATGTTCAGTACGAAGTGATTAAAAACTTTCGTGACGGTTTTAGTGAAGAAGCACTTAAAGAGCGCTATGCAGAAATTTTAAATAAATATGATTATATCGTTGGAGACTGGGGTTATGAGCAACTTAGATTGCGCGGATTCTTTGATGATAGTAATCAACGTTCGACATATGATACGAAAATTAGTACTTTATCAGAGTATTTATACGAGTACTGTAACTTCGGTTGTGCACACTTTGTATTACGAAAAGTGAAGAAATGAAAAAATCCTCTTACGATTGTAAGAGGATTTTTTTATACTTGCTTACAAACAAATCGAAATATGATCGCCTTCAGAAAGTATTGCGTTTGGTTTCATTTGTTGTCCGTTCAATTGGATATGCCCATTTTTAATTTTATCCACAATGATAGTGCGGCTCCAATCAGAAATATATGTGGATAACACTTTATCAATCCGGTGTGAACCGAAAACGATATCTAATACGATCGTGATTTCGGCTATGCCGTTTTCTTTATGTTGCGTAATGGAAATGGTAGTAGTTGTTTCTGTTTGATCCTGCTGGGTCATATCGACTGTTTCAACGTGATCAGTAAATGCTTTATAAATACGAAGTTTTTGATTCCACGTATGATCTTTCGGACATTTATAAATGGCAAAGCGGTATATATTTTTTCCGTTGGCGTTATGCCTACGAATATTCGTGTCAGTAAATAGGGTAGTGCGTCTGCAATTTTTACAATACTTTTCGATTGTGTTTTGCTCATTTTCATATAAACTCCAAGAAAGTTGTGCTTTTTGCATTTTCCTTCACCTCTTATAGTAGTGGTAAAAGGAACGTAATACAGTTATTTGGATGTCTTGCAGTATGAAGACATGATAAAAAGACAAAAATAAAAGGAGCTTCCCTTAGGAAGCTCCGTAAACATCATACTACAGATGCGTTACGCTCCTTTGTAATGGGAATGGGCAGACTACTCCCTTGAAAAAGCGTGGTGCTTTTTTGAGAGTAATGCTATCCAATTGCTGGTCCACTACAAAGTAAATGTTGGCATACGTAGATAACGTCCTTTCCATCCAAATAGATTTGTTCATAAGTATAACACATAAGATTGAAAATTCAAAATATAAATTGTAAAAAAACACCAGCTAAAATAGCTGGTGCACCAGATAAATTATATAAGTTCAAATAAAAATGAGCGTAATTCTTCTGCATTTTCTTCAGACATCGAAAATGCATGCTCTAAGTAGCCTTGTTCGTTTAAATCGTCAGGACCGATGATAGCAAATTTGTTGCTTTGCATATCAAGGACTATCGTTTTACCGTAATGACGATCGGAGTATAAAAGCGCTAAATCATGACGCTCATTTTCCCCCAAAAAGCTAACGAAACGAGTTTTTGTAGCGACTGTATCGTCGTACAGAAAGAAACGTTCTTCCATACACATGGCTCCTTTATTAAATATCTAAGTTTAAGTGTGGTTTATGATCTAAATGGTGATGCGTTTTAATGAAACGTACTGTTCTTGTTTTGTAACGCATTACGATAGAATATGTTTCAGCTAAATCTCCGCCAAGGAATTTCACGCCGTCTAATAATTCACCAGCAGATACACCTGTTGCTGAGAAGATTGCATCATCACCAGATACTAAGTCATCTAACATAAGAAGTTGACGAGGATCTTCTAATCCCATTTCACGACAACGAGCTTCTTCTTCTTCGTTCATTGGAACTAAGCGAGCTTGCATTTCACCTTCAAGGCATTTTAATGCTGCTGCAGAAATAACGCCTTCTGGAGCTCCGCCTACACCTACGAATAAGTCGATACCTGTTCCAGGTAAAGCTGTAGCGATTGATGCACCAACATCTCCATCACCAAATAGTTTTACGCGTGCACCTTTTGCACGAACACGGTCAATAATATCTTGATGACGTTCACGTTCTTGGATGATAACCGTTAGGTCACGAATTTTTTTATTGTTTGCTTCTGCTACAATATCAATTGTTTTTTCAATTGGATCATCTAAGCTAATTTTACCAGCTGCTTTTGGACCAACCGCGATTTTTTCCATGTACATATCCGGAGCATGAAGAAGGTTTCCTTTATCCGCGATTGCAATAACTGCCATTGCATTTGCAAGACCTTTTGCAACGATGTTTGTGCCTTCTAATGGGTCAACGGCGATATCTACTTCTGGACCGTTACCTGTTCCTAGTTCTTCACCAATATATAACATCGGTGCTTCATCAAGTTCTCCTTCACCAATTACAACTGTACCTGCCATGTTTACTGAATCGAACATATCACGCATAGCTGTAGTTGCTGCATCATCTGCTTCGTTTTTCTTTCCGCGGCCCATCCACTGTGCGGATGCTAAGGCTGCTGCTTCTGTTACACGGACAATTTCTAGTGCGAGTTCACGTTCCAAGGTTGCATTCCTCCAATTTCAAAAATCATACAAATATAACTATAACAAATAACGAGGAAAAGGTGAATTCGAAAAATTGTCGATTTTTTCAGAAGAAAGCGTTACAATTAAAATGTAAATGCTTTAATTTCCAGGTAGGTGACATTCATGTACTTCGTAGACAGAAAAAAAATAGAACAAATGCTAGTATGTTTAGAACGAGCAACAAATACATTTCAAGAGAAAAAGACATATGAAACCGAGTTTGAATTTTACGCATTAGAGCGCATGGCGCATCTTATTATCGATTGTATATTAGATGTAGGGAATGCGATGATTGATGGATTTATTATGCGCGATCCAGGAAGTTACGAAGATATTATTGATATTTTAATGGACGAGAGAGTTATAAGTGGAGAAGAGGGAGCGCATATTAAAGAAATTATTCTTCTTCGAAAAATGCTTACGCAAGATTATATTCAAATGAATCATGATGAATTATATAAGACGATTCAAAAACATATCGCCGTGGTAGAGAAATACCCAGCGAATATTCACAGTTATTTAGAAAAGGAATTAGGACCTGTATCTGCATTTGTACCAGAATAATTGTGCTTATAAGATCCCCGGGAATTCCTTTGGGGATCTTATATTGTATAGGAGAAAGAAAAGGGAGAAGGGTGAGCTATGGGGGAAGCACGTACTACGAGAGAAGAGATTGTACAATTACTGAAGATAAAAGGAGAGCATACTGTAGCAGAATTAGCCGAAGCTTTAGAAATTACAGAGATGGCGATTCGTCGACATTTAAGTAAACTAGAAAATGATGAGCTAATTTATTCAAAGATGGTAAGACAGCATGTCGGACGACCAACATATTTGTATGGATTAAGTCAAAAGGGAGAAGATACATTCCCGAAAGAATATAAGCAATTTGCTATTGATATGCTAGAAGATTTGGCTCGAATGGGCGATGAAAAAATGCTGCGTCACGTCTTGCAAGCGAGAACGAAACGAATGGAAGAACAGTTGCAAAAGAGGATAAGTAATCAAAGCAATTTAGCGTATAAAGTTCAAGAAGTAGCTGCTATGCAAGAGAGAAACGGTTATATGGTTCAAATAAAGCGAGATGGGGAGCATTCTTTCATATTTGAAAAGCAAAACTGTCCGTTAAAGGAAATTGCAGAGAGATTCCCGCAAGTGTGTGAAGATGAAAAAGATATGTATAAGCGGTTATTTGCAGATGCAAATGTGAAGACGTTAGCAAACATGTGCGTGGGCGATTGTAATTGTTCGTACCAAATAAAAGAGAAAAAATGAACGTTATGGGACGCTTTAAGGTAAAGCGTTTTTTTCTTTTGAAAAAGGGGTTAATATAAGAGTGGTATGATAGATATGAACGTTAGCATAAAAGGAGAGACAAACAGATGTATAAAGGCTATTTAATTGACTTAGACGGTACAATGTATCGCGGTGAAGAGCAAATTGAAGAAGCAAGCGACTTCGTAAAAGCGTTAGGAGAGCGCGGTATTCCATATTTATTCGTTACAAATAACTCAACTCGTAAACCAGAACAAGTTGCAGAAAAGCTTGTTCGTTTCGATATTCCAGCGAAAGCGGAGCAAGTATTCACAACGAGTATGGCTACAGCGAACTTTATTTATGAGCGCAAACAAGATGCAACTGTATATATGATTGGTGAAGAGGGCTTACATGCTGCTCTTGTGGAAAAAGGATTTGAAATTGTGGATGAAAATCCTGATTTCGTCGTTGTTGGATTAGATCGTGATATCACATATGAAAAATTAGCAAAAGCATGCCTTGCTGTGCGTAACGGCGCAACATTTATTTCTACAAATGGGGATATTGCTATTCCAACTGAACGCGGATTATTACCAGGTAACGGTTCATTAACATCAGTTGTTGCAGTATCAACAGGTGTGGATCCAATCTTTATTGGTAAACCAGAATCAATCATTATGGAACAAGCGTTAAAAGTGCTTGGCATAGGAAAAGAAGAAGCTTTAATGGTTGGGGATAACTACGATACAGATATTTTAGCGGGGATAAATGCTAGTATGCATACCCTTCTTGTCCACACTGGAGTAACAACTGTGGACAAGTTAACAGAATATGAAGTACAACCGACGCAAGTTGTGCACAACTTGACGGAGTGGATTGAGAAGATGTAATGAAAGGCAGGTAACCAGAAGCGGTTGCCTGTTTTTTTATGCACAATTGCATATGTACTATAGAGATTTAAAATGTAAAATTTATATGTAATGATGTGAAGGGGGAAAATAAGAGTGTACTGGATGTCATGTATTATGTTTGTTTTTACATTATGTGTTTTGTTCTTTGTTCTATGGAAGATATATAAAATAAATGAAATGACAAAAAGCGCGGGAAAACTTATTGCAACATATCCTCGGGTGAAACGACGTTGGATTGCATTACTTGGACCGGCGTATTTCATCGGGCAATGTATGTATATATATGCTCAGTACGTAAGTGGCGATATTGATACAGTTGAACAGTTTCTCGTTCAGTCAGGTAGTTATGCTGTAGCAAGTTGTTTTATGACTTTAATAGCTATCCATCTTATTAAAAGTGTACAAATATATGAAAAAGGTGTAATAGACGGATTGAACTTTTATTCATACGAAGAATTAAAAGGCTATAAAACATCAACATGGGAAAATCCAAAAGAAAATATATTTTTATATCGCGGGCGAGAAAAAATGAATGATAATGTGAATTTACTTATTAGACAGGAAGATATGAATGAATTAGAAAGCATTCTTCAAAGATATATTCCGAAATTGATGATGAAATAAAAACTCCGGTTGTTATAACCGGAGTTTTTTTATTAAAACGCACGATTCACTACGTCTTTAACTTCTTCAAGATATTGTTTACGCACACTGTCATCCACAGAAGGAACACTTGTATAGAATGTATGCTCAAGTGTTTCAATTCCTGTAAATTCAAAAATACCAACATCTGCGGTTTTCTTCATTGCGTCAAACATACCGCCTGCTGTGTATACTTCTTTCGAATTTCCCATCGTAGATAATAACAATCCTTTTTTACTGCTTAATAACTTTTCAATACCATTCTCACCGTAAGCATAAGCGAAGCCGTGGCTAAATACACGGTCAACGTATCCTTTTAAAATAGCAGGAAGACCCGCCCACCAAACTGGATAAATGAATGTAATACTATCAGCCCAAGAGATATGCTTTTGTTCTTCTTTAATATCTTCTGGTGTGTTTCCTTGGGAAAATGAGATGAAATCGGAAGCACCTAATACTGGATTGAAGTTTAATTCGTATAAATCACGAACGCGTACTTCATGACTTTTTCCTTCTAATTCACTTTTTACAGTTTCTAAAATTGCATGGTTGAAGCTTTCTGTATTCGGGTGTGCATAAACGATCACATGTTTCATTGTTCTTCCTCCTAATTGTGGATATGTGAATAGTTTTTATATATTCGTGTAATTATTATGGTTACTTCCGTTGCGAGAGTCAACTTTTCTGACGTGAGAAATAAAGTGAAATTTTAATAGGTGGGGGGTGTCCATCCCGCACTGATTATTTGCTCACACTAATCGGGCACTTACTGCCGGTTAATATAAATGTTAGTATGTGACAAAAAAATACAAAATAGTAGGTATTTTGCATTTTTGAATAGAATATATAGATTGGTAAATAGAGAGAAAAGGGGATATCGGGATGAATATTATTGAAATTGAAGGGTTAGAAAAATCGTTTGATATTGGGGATAGTAAAGTAAAGATCTTAAAAGATATTAATGTTCAAATTCAAAAAGGTGACTTTGTTTGTATTATGGGGGCAAGTGGATCGGGTAAAACGACTTTACTTCAGCTGTTAGGTGGATTAGATATTCCATCGGTAGGTAGTATTCGAGTTGATGGTACGGAGATTTCAACATTAAAAGAAAAAGAGCTCGCTTTATTTAGAAGGCATAAAATCGGTTTTATTTTTCAGCAGTTTAATTTAATTCCAGTGTTTAATGCGGAGGAAAATGTAGGGTTGCCTTTACTATTAGATAATGTTTCGCAAAAGAAGGCAACTGTGACAGCAAATCGTTTATTAGAGCTCGTTGGATTGAAAGGAAAAGAAAAGCATTTACCAGCACAGTTATCAGGTGGGCAACAGCAAAGGGTTGCGATAGCAAGAGCTTTTGCAAATGAGCCGGCTATTATATTAGCAGATGAGCCAACAGGGGCGTTAGATTCAGAAAACAGCAAAAATATTATCGCGGCACTTCGCAATGCATGTGATGAATTAGGGCAAACAGCTGTCATTGTAACGCACGATCCGTTCGTAGCGGCCCATGCTGATAAAGTTGTTTTCTTATTAGATGGTGAAGTGATTCATGAGCATGCTGAAAGTAAAGGATGGAAATTTCGAAATATCCCGCAACAAGTTACTCAAATTCAAGAGATTATGAATCATCACTTTAAAGTAGGAGGTAAAGGTGATGCGATGGGTAATTAAGTATGCGATAAAATCGATGAAACAAAATTGGTTGCGGAATATGTTGATTGCCCTCGGTGCAGCTTTAGGGGTTATGTTAGCGACGATGTTATTACTAGGTAATCAATCAGTAGAGCAAAGTGTGAAGGAACAAGTAGTAAGTCGGTATGGAGATTATAATTTACAATTTGGCTATATAAAAAATGACATGTATTTAAATAATGAAAGTTTAAAAGGAATAGATGGCTTAGAAAATGCTGAAAAAATATCAAAAGCACTTATACCGTATCCTTTTCCACATTATAAAGAACTATCGGGAAAGCCATCTTATTGGGGTGTTGAGCAAGATTCTCCAGAAATGCATTCTTATAAAATATTAGAAGGACGATATCCGAAAGAAGGTGCTGAAGTAGCACTGACAAAAGGGTATACAGATCGTGAAAATATACGGGTAGGAGATACGATTAAACTGCCATTCCCGCAGCATGGTGAAAAGGCTGTGAAAGTTGTCGGTATTTTAAATCCACCGTTAATGGCGTCAATGGGGCATAGTGCTTATTTTCCAATCCATTGGCTTCAAAAAGAATTAAATTTACCAAATCAATTCAATCTTGTTCAAGTGAAAGTACAAGATGTAAATGTGAAAAAAGCAATTGCTTTTGATGTACATAAAAAGATTGAAAATATAAAGATGGACCAACGTACTTATGTAGATAAGGCATTTGAACGCCTAAATGTAATGAAGCCATTAATTTTTAGTTTAGGTGGTATTGCCTTATTTGTTGTAGCCCTTTTAATAATGGGAAGTTTCTTCTTATCTGTCAGAAGTCGATTTAAGCAATGGGCATTATTACATGCAATTGGTAGTAATCCAAATCAAATTATATTAGTCGTTTTATTAGAGGCTTTATGCATCGGAGCAATCGGATCGCTAGCAGGGGTTATTCTTGGGGCAGGTACGCAAACAATTGCAGCATCATTCATTAACAAATGGGTGAATATTGAGGGGGCAGGGAAAGCATCATTCTCGATTTCAGGCGAGATTTTACTCATTACGTTTTTACTAGGAATTGTTATGTCTATCATAGGGGCCATTATACCAGCTTTCATGGTTAGAAAGATTCCACCAGTTCAAGCACTTCGCCCAGGTCTTCCTAGTAATGAGAAAAAAGAAAAGAGATGGAGTGCTTTTAGCCTTAGCATTTTAATCATTGGTACTGTTATTGGACTAGCAGGTAACGTATTAGAGCAGTATATCGGTTTTAATCCAAGTGCGATAGGAGCGCTGTTATTTGCAGTTGGTTTGTTATTTGCGATTCCGTTATTTATTCGGATGATAGCACCAGTGATTGCAAAACCACTTCAAATGATATTACGAATTGAAACGACGATTAGTAGCCGAAATGTAATTCGTTATCGAAATAAGGCAGCTGTATCGGTTGCTATACTAGCATTTGGTTTTATGTTAGCACTTGTTGGAACGATGTATATAAACTCTATTTACGAAGGCATGAAAGATGGGTTACAAAAACATTTACCAGCTGATTTAGTAATAAGAATTCCAATAGAGTCGCAAAGTACTGAAGTATTACCATTTAGTTGGATGGAGAAGGTTAAAAAAATTGATGGTGTAGAAGAGAGCGTAGCAAATGTTACTGACTTTACAGCGAAGCTTATAAATTATGATTTTAAAAAAGCGGATCAAGAGTGGTATGAAAATGTGAGGAAAGATGATTTTGAATATGATGTGATAGAAGTTGTGGGGAATGATATTGTTGCTTATCAAAAAGTAACAAAAGCGAAAGTGATTACAGGACAAGATTTAAATAAGCCATTACAAGATGGTGAGGGAGTCGTTACGAAGAGAACTGCTAAAACATTAGGGATTCAGTTGCATGATACGATTGAAGTACAAGGAAAAGGGAAAGAAAAACAAACGATTAAAGTCGTTTCGATTATTGAGCAAGGATTAAGGTTAAGAGGGTTAGATATTTTTGTAAATGAACAATGGGCTCGCGATAAGTTTCACGTACAAGGATATGAAGCGATTCAAATTATGACAAATTCTAAACAATCATTTGAAGCGATTAAGAAGCAAGTAAAAGAAATTACAAATAATAAAGAGAATGTAGAAGTTATAAACAGTTATGATTTATTGAAAGAACAAGAACAGTTATTATCGCAAATGATGATGTTAATTCGCTTGTTAGTTGTAATTGTTTTCATTATTTCTGGTATAGGGTTAATGAATGCGATTGTCTCAAGTTTACATGAAAGACGTGCTGAAATTAGTATGATTCGTGCGGTAGGAGCTATTCCGAAGCAAATGAGACGGATTGTTTTATTAGAGGGCACTTTACTTGGAGCGATAGCTGGTTGTATTGGGGTTTTAGGTGGGATTGTATTTAGTTATATTGTGTTATCAAGCTTAGAGTTAACGGTTATTATCATTCCGTATAATCAAGTTTTAATATTGGCACTAGCTAGCATTATACTCGGAGCAGGAGCAGCAATGATTGCTTCATTACAATTAAGAAAGTTTAAATTGAGTGATACTTTAAAGGAGTTATCAGCATAAAAGATTACTATATCCCGCTCATACAAAGTACAAAGAAGACGAATAAAATGATAACAATACCAATGCCAAAGTTAAATACAAGAGTACTATCCATATATGTAACCTCCTTGTTTGAAAGTAAAAAGCACTCTGGCTGGAGTGCTTTTTATTATCCGAATATGTCGCAACGAACGCTGCAACGTATAGAAAGGTAATGATGGGTTTAAGAGTTATATTAATTTATGCATTAATTTTGTAAATGAGCAGGTCCTGCTCAGGTATAGAAAAAGGACACTCTTTCGAGTGTCTTTCATGATGACAAAACGTGCCAATTGCTTGGGTTTGATAAGACGTTAATTTTCCGGTTAACAGTCTTTCTTAATCAAGAAGTGTAACAACAGCGATTCAAATAAATTGTAGCATTTTTTAAAGGGGTGTGCGTATGTAACTATGCATATTACGATTAGAGGAGAATCAAGTTTGGAAAATGAATGAGTAAATACATATAGATTAGTAGAGTATTTGATAAGGAGCGAGATGAATGGATATACATAAGTTAACAGAAGAAGAAG
Organism: Bacillus sp. TH17; assembly: GCF_016651125.1. NCBI lineage: Bacteria > Bacillati > Bacillota > Bacilli > Caryophanales > Bacillaceae > Bacillus > Bacillus sp. TH17. Next base: position 4,352,306 of record NZ_JAEKEN010000001.1, on the reverse strand, counting down.
CGAAAGAAATAAATACGTGGAAGTATGAAAATCCCTATACGTTATATAGCTTTTCGGGAGATGCTGAAGTAATAGAAGAGTTGCTAGATGGGACGTATTACGGTTGTTGCGGAGAGAATGGAGAATTCATCGGCTATTTTTGTTTTGGAGAAAATGCACAAGTGCCAGGGGGAAGAGATGCTAATTTATATAGGGGAGAAGATGTAGTAGATATTGGGCTTGGAATGAAGCCGGAGTTAACAGGAAAAGGGATGGGGGAAATATTTTTTCAAGCGGGAATAGCATTTGCTACTGAGGAATTGAATTCGAAAATGTTTCGACTGAGTGTAGCGACATTCAATAAGAGAGCGATTAGGCTGTATAAAAACATTGGATTTCAAGTAGGACCTCTTTTTTTGAGCCGTGGAAGAGAGTTCATGCTTATGGAATATGAAAGGCCGTCAGTGTGAAACTGACGGCCTAGATACGTTACTCTGAATGCTCAGCACGGTGTGCTAAACGGCTTGAAGCAGCGGCAGCGATTCCGCCAACGATATCATCAAGGAATGTATGCACCTTTCCAGTTGATTTATCATTTAAGTATTCTAAAATACCTGGTTTTAATTTATCGATATATCCAAAGTTCGTGAAGCCAATTGACCCGTACACGTTAACGATTGAAAGTGCGATGACTTCATCAATTCCATATAGTCCTTCATCGCGTTTTACGATATCTTGTAACGGCTGACTTAACATTCCTTTTTCAGCAAGGACATCAAGTTCAATGCCTGTAATAAGAGCGTTTTGTACTTCTCGTTTTGATAGTACACGCTCAACGTTATAGCGACATTCTGACATCTCTAAATTTGCATGGTATTTCTTTTGAAGAAAATGAACAAGATCAGCAATATCGTCAATTGTTACACCGCGCTCTTGTAATAGTTGTAATGCTCTTTCTTGTAGTTGATTTGAGTCTTTCATGTTTATCACCTTTTTTTCTTTTTAGTATTTGTATACGTTTCGTTGCTTTATCATGTGCATAGGAATGAAAGGCGAGCACAAGCTCATATATATAAAGAAAAACCATAGGTGGCGACTGCGATGATTCAGCATATTTATGAGCATTATCACATGCATGTTAAAGAATTAATCCCCCTTGGCCCCTATAAAAGCTTTTGGATTCGCAACAAAATTTATGTACTTGTTCCAATTGGAGAAATGGAGGAAGAAGTACTTGTAGAGATGAAAAAGCTCAGTGATTATATGAACCAGCAAGGGGATATAACTGTTTCGACTTTCGTTCCGACTATACACGGCTACTATGTAAGTGAGATAGAAGAAAAAAATTACTGCTTATTAAAAGGTATGCGTATGTTAGAGCGACATGCTACATCATTAGGAAGTGAGCTTTCTATATTCCATAAACGTGGCGCATTCTTTCCAGAAGAAGTTGAGCAATTAAGCCGCATTGGTGAATGGAAAGCATTATGGGAAAAAAGGCTCGACCAATTAGAAAGGTTTTGGCAATCGCAAGTGATGAACCATCCTTCAGACGTATTCGATCAATTGTTTATTGAATCCTTCCCGTATTACTTAGGAGTTGCAGAAAATGCAATTCAATATGTTGTCGATACAGAAATGGACGATACACCACAAATAACTGACGCAGCAACAATTTGCCAAGAACGATTTACACCTTTATTATGGCAGCAAACGAAGCGTTTAAAACTTCCTTTTGATTGGGTATATGATCACCCAAGTAGAGATATAGCAGAATGTATTCGCTATATGATGATAGAAAAAAAGAAAGATTGGGAGCAAACGGTAGTTCAATTCATTACAGATTATGAACGTAATTATTCGCTCTCTTCATTTGGTTGGCGCTTATTATTCGCAAGGCTTCTGTTCCCGCTTCACTACTTTGAAACGATTGAACGATATTATCAAACAGGAAACGAAGAACAAAAAGGCATATATAGAGCCCGTTTAGAAATCATTTTACATGATGTGAAGCGCACTGAGCAATTTATGAATCATTTTTACGAGTCATTTCGTTTACCTGTTGATAAGTTAGGCATTAGGAAATTAGATTGGCTGTCTTAAAATGAAAAAAGAGACCGGGTGAGGTCTCTTTTTTATATATCACAATTGTATGTAATACATTATGCTCCTACCTGTTGATCTGCACATATATTTAAAATGAATTGATGTCTTTCGATTTTTTCATTTACTTTACTCAATAATTCTTGCTGGATTTCTTTAAATAAAAATTGATAACTTGCATTCCATGTTGGTATAACGGATGAAAGGTCTAATAAATACTCTTTTTTCTTTTCTAGTTCTTGAATTGTTAAGAAAGTGTTCCCCATTCTTGGCATGTGTCGTCCCCCTATGTTTTTTTCTGTATATGTGTGAACGATTCTATAGTATTAATTATCGCACTTTTTGAGAAGGATTTCCAATTTTGTTTTATGATGTTAAAGGGGAAGTGTTATTTGAATAAAAAAAGAGACCCATTTGGGTCTCTTTCTAGGAAGCGATTCTGAACGAGCCGCTTCCGCTTTTAATTAAAATACTTGTTCTACTTCAATAACGCCTGGTACTTCTTCAAGTAATGCGCGTTCGATACCAGCTTTTAGTGTGATTGTAGAACTTGGGCAGCTTCCGCATGCACCCATAAGGCGTAATTTTACGATACCTTCTTCAATGTCTACTAATTCAACGTCTCCGCCATCGCGAAGTAAGAATGGACGTAATTTATCTAATACCTCTAGTACTTGTTCTTGCATATGTGGGTTTTCCATTTTTATCGACTCCTTTCATCAGTTTTATTATAATCAAGATAGAGGGGAAAATCTATTTTTTCTCTTCTTGTTTTATTGTCAAAATATTATATCGTGTGTACAACGTGTTTTTTCAGTATAGGGGTATGGAATAAGTTTGTAAAATGATGTGCTTGTGTACTAAGGTATCTGAATATACTGTTAGGGCAAGAAGTGGGGGAGAAGAAATGGTTAATGTGCAAGTGTATGGGACGAAAGTGATTTGTGCGAGTTGCGTCGGAATGCCATCTTCAACAGAAACGTTTGAGTGGTTACAAGCGGCGATTGGTCGTAAATATGAAGGACAAGAAAATAAATTTAATTTCGAGTATATTGATTTTCAAGAAGAACAAGAAGATGAAGATAAAAAAGCATTCGCAGAGCGCGTAGTAGAAGAAGATTTATTTTATCCAGTCGTTCTTGTGAATGGAGAGATTGTTGGAGAAGGAAATCCTCGTTTGAAGGATGTTTACGAAGAAATCGAGAAATATTTATAAAGCAGGGAGTCTTTGCGAATTTGCAAAGGCTTTTTTTAATGGAGGGATAGATGTGGAGAATGGAATAAAACAAGTTTTACCAGAAGAAGTAAAGCAATTAATGGAGCAGTACATAGTAGAATTAAAAGGAATTTTTTCGGATGAAAAAATAGTCGGGGTATATATTTACGGATCAATCGCGTTAGGAGCATTTCATATAGAAACGAGCGATGTTGATTTTGTTACGGTAATAAGTGATTCCGTGAATGGAGCTGAAAAACAACAAATTATAGAACTGCATAAAAAAATTAGTAAAAGTACGTTAGGTAAAAGAATGGATGGTATGTATATTCCGCTTGCTGACTTAGGGAAATACAATCATGAAATGAATGAGTACGTATATTGTGCAGATGGTAAGGCTGATATTGGTCATTGGGATATTAACGCGGTAACATGGTGGACATTGAAAAATCAAGGTATTACAGTTACCGGGAAAGAAGCAGAAGACCTTCCTCTCCAAATACAATGGGACCATGTAGTAAATACAATGAAATACAACGTAGAACAGTACTGGAGTGAAAAAGCGAAGAGACCCTATTTATTTTTTATAGAAGAATGGGTGGAATCAGCAGTCGTTACGATGGGACGCATTTTATATACGTTAGATCATAAAACAATCGTTTCAAAAGATAGAGGATTGCAATATTTATTAGAACGTTCAGCGAAAGAATGGGAGCCTTTATTGAAAGAGGTAGAGCGAATGCGGCATAATCCAGAAGAAAAGAAAAAGTTCTCTCGTTGGAGACGGGCTGATATGACGAAGCAGTATTTGCTGCATTTAATTGAAGCATGTAGAGAGAAATGGTAGGGGAAAAAACAGACGATACAGTAAATTGTATCGTCTGTTTTTGCATTAAAATTGGTATATAATGGTTTAAAAGGTTTAATTATACTGGAGGAGATAGGATGAACACAGAATTAGCTACATATGAAGAAAAGAATATACAAATGAGTATGCTCGAAGTAATTAGCATTATAATAATTACTTTTGGGGTAATGCATGGAATGGGTTTTTTGAACTTTTTATATGACTCCTCATTATATCCATGGTATGTAGACCATCTTATCCCACCCTTTACGTTTTGTACGATTATTGTAATGTATGCACCAGCAAGAAAGTATTGTTCACAGCTAGTAAAATCACTACAGTTCAATAATTTTAAACATTATGTAACAATAGTAATGACGATGATCATACTGCTTATATATCTTGCGGTATTAAATTTAGTTTTACCACAGGGGCTTAGTGTGGATGAGTCAAATATAGTAATAGAGCCTACTATAAGTGAAATCATTTTATACGTAGTTGTACTCACCATTTTTGCACCGATTTGGGAAGAACTTTTATTTCGGGGGATATTTTTCACGAAATTATCTCAGCGCTTCTCTACACTTACTAGTATTGTTATAAGTGCTTTTATATTTACTTTAGGTCATCCCCTTACTTTAGGTAGTATGTTATATATTTTTGGTATAGGTGTATGTTTAGCCTACACATATAAGAAAACAAATAATTTACTCGTTCCATGGGGAATTCATTTATTAAATAATTCATTTTTTATATTAGTAAATTTTCAAATGTAAAAAGACGCCTTTTTGAAAAGGGCGTCTTTCCTATTTTGCAGTAGGTAGAAAAGGCTTTACAAGTATTATGTAGAGGAAAGATAATAGAAAAAATATGTGTATGGGGGAAGACGATGAGTAAATATAAATTACATATAGACAAAGAACAATTATGGAGAGGTTGCATCTTAAAGTCGATTGCAGATGCAATTTTTGTAGCACATGCTCCTGATTTCTCACATGAAAGTTCATGGGATGGATTTAACTATAGTATGCAAGATAGTCAAGGCGGAAGAGGGACAATTACTTTTGATTCGAAGTACACAATCGTATGTCTTCAAGATGTGAATAGTGAGAGAATTGATGAGTGGATTGATGCGGAAAATTATTTTGAAGGGGCACCTTCGGAAGTGATAGAAATTGCTAAAGAAGAAGCACTTCAATACGTATTAGAAGAAGTGGAGGGCGAAACAGTGCCGTTCATTACAGCGGCGTTTTGGATTGAGGAGAGCGGTGCGTATTCAATTGATTCATTTGAAGAGATGGAAGAGCATGGCGGATTCTTATTAGAAATCCCACTACTTGATCTGCAATCAGCAATAGAAAGATTAGAAGAAGAATATGAGCTGACAGAAGAGCAAATAGAGCTTTTACAACTCGTGTATGAGAGAAAAATCAAAAATCCAAACGAGGAAATGATGTTGTCTAAAGAAGAAGTGGCGATGATCGGAACGGATGATAGTGAAGGATTGGAAGTTAGTAAGGAGTCGTTTGAAGAACTGAATGTTACTTGGGAGTTGTAGGAGAGGATAAAATGTTTCCGATTGGTGAGCAGCCGAGGATTATAAAGGACTTGGAAAATGTTATTGCTAATTTAGAAGAATTAGCGATTGAGGGGAAAACAAAAAATATAGAACGACTAGCATCTTTACAAGTTAAGAAATTATGGATTTTCGCAGTAAATCAAAAACAGTTTGAACATATTCTTTCGTATGCTCGTCCCGATATATTATATGTTTACGAAATGCGGGTAGAGGATTTAAGTGGCCTTCAGAAGTTATCAGATTTACAACAGTTGTATATGTGCTGGAATACAAAAGCGAAGACGTTATGGGATATCGCGTATAATAAAAAACTCAAATCCTTATTAATTGATGATTTTTCTAAGCTAGAAGATTTAAGTGCTTTAAGTAAGTGTCCGCAACTCAATACCTTTTACATGGGCGGTGGGATAAATACAGCAATGAAAGTACAAACTTTACAACCATTCGTTGCATTACAGCATTTAAAAAAACTTACTCTTATGAACTTAAAGGTTAAAGATGATTCGTTAGAACCTTTGATCCAATTGAAAAATTTACGAGAGTTAAGTTTATCTAATCAATTTAAGGTGGAAGAGTATGCAAAATTATCTGTAGCATTGCCATATACGAAATGTGAATTTTTCAGACCTTACGTATATATGAACGATGCAATAGAGGGAAAGAATATAATGGTGATTGGGAGAAGAAGACCAATCCTTAATTCGAAAACAGATACGGTAAAGATGCAAAAGTATGAAGATCAATTTAAAAAGTTACAAGAGGAATATAAAGAACTAGTAGAAGGTACAATGTGAAGTTACATTGCACTTTCTACTAGTTTTTTCATATACATATCAACTTCATGAAAGAAGACTGGCTCTTTCTCCTCGGTATTAAGATGAACAGCACAATGCAAATATTGCTGTAAGTAGCGATTAGCTTGTTCGTACTGTTTTAATTTGTAGAAAGAGAAACAGGTAAGAAGCAGAAACGCTTTTTCTTGTAATATTGGAACGACAGCTAGTACAGGAGTTATGGAATGTATAGTTGTTTTTATTAAATTTTTATATGAAGCCCACGTTTGAAACCAGTCGAAAATAGTAGAAAGGTAATTCGGAATGTCGATAGTTTCATGTGAAACATTATGTAATAACTGGTTCTGTTTCATATGTATAGGCTCTATCCTTGTTCGTAGAATGCAATCGAATATTGAGATGTTTTCTTTTACTTGTAATTGGTCCGTAATAAGTTGCGGGAGACCAATTGGATGAACACCTATATTTATATAGAAATCATCTCCAAACTGGCTTTTTTGTATATGAATGATCTTATAAAATCCGTTATCAGCTTTGGAAAATGTATGTCTTTTCTTCTTAAATCCAAGTGGTTTTAAAGCAGCGTGTAAATTTATCCCGCATTAACGGGCAGTAAGACTCTCACTTCAAAATTCGGCGAATGCGAGGGAGTTAGACGGGAGATCAACTGCCCGTAAAACCCCCACTGATTATTAGCCTTCACTTTATAATGAAATCTTGCACCAGTGTGTACTCCTTTAGAGATAGGTTTATTCTTCATCATAATTGTATGTAGTTAAGTTTTGTAAGAAGCTTTCAAAATTAGGTGCTAATTCAATAATTTCCTCAAACTCATTATCGATAAATATAACTGGAGGATTTTCAGCTACGTTTCGATAGTCTAGTGCAATCCACGTATGTCCGTCACCAGATAAAAGCACGATATTCTCAGGCATGTCCCATTCCTGAATTAAATAATGGCTCTCTAAAATACTAGACTCATTTTCATCAAAAGAAATGCCATATAATCCAGAAACATTAACGTGATCGTCTGCCCAAGAATTTGGCTCTGAAGTAGGGTGAGCATCTAATCGAAGAGTTCCTCCGTTTTGTTCTTTTAGAAGATTTATGTACGATTCTGGGAGCTTTACGTTTAGTACTTCTTCTGCTTTTTTTATTAGTTCGTCGTTAATAGGTGCTAATTTTAAATAGTCATCTTCTGCCCAAAGTGTAGTCTTCATATTTGGTCACCTCAAATAATAGTTTTATAAACTTTATTTTGTATATTATAGTTAATTAAAAAATTGCGCAATAGAGGGAGAAAATCTTATGATTAACCACAATAAAATTAAACAACTGTTAGCACATGTAGATCGCGCTGAGGATAATGAAATTGAGTTAGAGTGTGAATTTGAACCAATGACAATAGAATTATTTAATAGTGAAGAAATAGAAGAAGGGCAACTTGGTTATAGCTTTGATGATGAAGGGCAAAGCTTAGTTGGAAATGAAGAGGGAGATTGGAAAGACGGGTGGATTGTAATTGGGATAGATTCGTATCTCGGAGACCCGATCTTTGTAGATAGTAATAATGAGAATTGTCCGGTTTATACAGCTATGCATGGTGAGGGAGATTGGGAGCCAGAATGTATAGCTAAACGTATAGAAGATGTTATTGAGAAAGTGAAGGGTAATGTGGGATAGTTGTGTAAGTGGAAATATGTTTGAAATAGTAGAGAGCTAATTTGTGAAGTCTCTTAAGTCGAGATTTTAGGCTAGGTTATATTACAATAGTAGTTTAATAGGAGAAGGGTGTGTCAAAATGATTTTGATACATCCTTTTTTGCGAATATATAAGATGTTTAACATAGTGTATTAAATGTCTTATATATGAGTATTCTAATATATTTAATAGTAAAATGGAATATAGAATGGATAATTGTCGGAATGTATTCGATTTTTGTTCATTTTTATGAAATATAACTATTTTTTGTTAGATTCCTTCTTTTTATAGATATACAATAAAGTTATATAGAAATAAGAGAAGGATGATGTACGTGAAGGACACTGTTTTACAGGAAGTGATAGCTCCTAAAGAGTTACATAAAGTTGTGAGAAATAATACTGCATATTACGACTTTAAGTGGGGGAAAGCAAAAGATCCCGAGAAGGGAAATAGTTGGAACTGGATAGCCTTTTTCTTCCCATTATTGTGGTTAGCTTATCGCAAGATGTATAAATTATTTATTATTATTGCATTAGTAGGAGTTCCTACTTTAATTACCTCTGTTTTTATAGATATCCCGATGTGGATCGATTTTATTGTTTATTTCGGAACTATGCTATTTACTGGATGGCAAGGGAATCGTTTATATTACAAGCATATAGTTCGCGTTTTACATAAGGCAAAAGAGTTATCTGATGCACAACACAATTATTACTTCCAAACAAAGGGTGGCACTCATGTTGGGATTATGCTTGGATTAAATGCGTTATTATTTGTAGTATTTGGTGCAGCTGGTTATGGGTTATCGTATTTACCGACGGAACCGAATATAAAAGATGTAGTTCGTTTAAGTGATGAAGGGATTACATTGGAAGTTTTTACTGATGATCCAAAATGGACGTATGTAAAAAAAGAAGGACGTTTTGATATAGTAGAATTTACTGGTTATGATTATGAGGAAAAAAAGGATGTAAAGATTAAGTTCGCTGTGTATTTAGATAAACAGAGATTTGAATGGAAAGAAATTTATTTAAACGATAAAAAGTTAAATGAAGAAGAAGCAGAAGAGTATCAATTTTATATTGAAGAAAATGCCTGGTATTAATATAAATAGATAATGATGTATCGCAAAAAGAAGAGTCTAATGAAGATTCTTCTTTTTATTTATGAGAAAGGATATGTAACAAGAAGAGAAAAACATTAGTAAACAAACACCATACGAATTGAAATTTTGTAAAATACAATAAAAAATGAGAATTCCAGGTAGGCTTGTCAATAACGTAAGACTATGGCACTATAAAGAAATGCTATACAAATTTTATTTATCGAGATGTAAAAATCAAATTTGATTTTTACGTATAAATAATGAACGGAGGAAATGAATTTATGGCTACTTTACCAAATTGTCCAAAATGTAATTCAGAATATACGTATGAGGATGGCGCTCTTTTCGTATGTCCAGAATGTGCCCATGAGTGGGGTCAAGAAGCGGAAGCTGAAAGTAATGATGGTGCAAAAGTTGTAAAAGATGCGAACGGAAACGTTCTTCAAGATGGCGATGCTGTTACTGTAATTAAAGATTTAAAAGTAAAAGGAACTTCTTCAGTTGTAAAGATTGGTACGAAAGTAAAGAGTATCCGTCTAGTTGAGGGAGATCACGATATTGATTGTAAAATCGATGGTTTCGGAGCTATGAAGTTAAAATCACAGTTCGTTAAGAAAGCGTAAGATTAGCAAAGAAAAAAGACGCTCTGTAAGTAACTTGCAGAGCGTCTTTTTTATGATTGTACGTCAACTTCTTTCAACTGGCACCGCTTATTAAAGAACGTTTTATACCCAAGCTGTAAGAAGATAATAACAGAGAAAGCTGTACTTCCAGAAATGCCAAGTATAATCGCAATTTGATATTGGATAGCTGTAAATGGTGATACACCGGATAAAATTTGTCCTGTCATCATGCCTGGAAGACTTATAATTCCCATTCCGACCATGGAATTAATTGTTGGTAAAATAGCAGAATCGAAAGCGTCCCGTATGAGCGGAGCAGCTGCTTGTTTTGGAGTTGCGCCAAGCATAAGTGCACCTTCAATATGGTCTCTTTGTGATTTCATACTGTTTAAAAAGGTGTTTGCCCCGAGGCAAATACCTGTCATAGCGTTACCGATTAGCATGCCGGCAATAGGAACGATATACTGCGGAGCATACCAAGGATCGTGTCCGATAATGACAAAGATAAATAGTAGAAGAGGGCCAAGTGATCCAGCAATCATGGAGAGGGCGGCTACTCGTTTTAATTCTTTTGACATTGGAATATTAACTCGTTTATAAATATTGAAAATCGCAAATGTAGTAATAGAAGTAATGAGAGCTATTGTATAAAACGGATTACTATTTTCAAATATGTATGTAAGAACATATGCGACTAGTACGAGCTGAATTGTCATACGTAATGTAGCAATTGTAATTTGTTTCTCACGCGGTATTCCTTTTAATTTCACAAGCCCGATTAAAATAAGGATGAAAATATATGCAGCTGCAAGTTGCCAAATTTGTAGTTCAATAACGCCCTTCAATTGATAGCACTTCCTTTCTAGTTGCACCGTTTGTTTTACTAATTTCAATAATATCGTCTGCGATTTCTTCTGGAAGTTGTTGCGAGTGCGTGATGAAGATAACTGTTTTTTTCTTTTCTTTTGCCAGTAGAGTGAATTGTTTCATAACGCGGCGTTCTGTGTCACCATCTAGTGCCGAAGTTGGTTCATCTAATAAATAGACGGGCGGATCCATTAGTATAATACGAGCGAAAGCAAGTCTTTGTTTTTCGCCACCCGATAAAGAAGAGGCGTTATCTTCTAATTTTTTATCTAGGCTAACAGTCGTTAAGGCGCCTTGCAGGGCGTCTTCATTTGGAAATGGCTTTTCAGAAAATCGAAGTCCCATTAATAAATTATCTTTAATTGTTCCATCAAAAATAGGCGGAGTTTGTCCGAGCATGACAACTTCACGGCGTAATTGAATGGGAGGATAATCTAAAATAGATTTTCCGTTATATTCAATTGTGCCAGATGTTGGTGATTGTAAATCGTTTAACATGCGAAGTAATGTGCTTTTACCACTACCACTTTCACCGATAATACAAGTTGTTTTTTCTTTTTGAATCTGTAAATAAGGAATGTGTAGAATATCTTTATATGTGATGTCTTTTAATATAAACATAAATTGCTCCTTTCTGATTCTAGTTATATCGTATCAAAAAGAGAGGGAAATAGAAAAATAAAGTCTCTTTAGAAGGAACATCTTTTTTCTTTGTTTTAAAACTTTGCGCGTGGCAGGAAAAGGCACTGACCGATCCTATACTATACATAGCCAGTCCCTCTCGACCATTTAAAAAAATGCTTTTCTGTCGGTTTTTCATAGAGTGACTGAGTAGTTACAAAAAATGAATAGAAAAAGGCTGTCTACTATGTAGGCAGCCTTTAAAGTATTAACCGTTATGATATTTGTACATCCAAAGAAGACCGGATTTTAATAATCTCGGTACACGTCCCATTAATGGTTGGTTTGCTAGTAAACCAAATCCGTGTTTTTTGCCGAGAGAACCGAGAACACCTTTTAATTTAATAACAGGCAGTTCATCAGGAAGGGGTTCATTATTCCAACGTTTTAATAATATTCGGACAATTTGTTCTCCTTGACCTTCAGCAAGTTGAGCAGATGGTGCGTGTGGAAGTGCTGCACAATCTCCTACGACATAAACGTGCTCATTATTTGGAATATTGTGATATTTAGTTAAAACAACCCGTCCACTACCATCTTGTTCTACTGGAAGGTTTCGAACAACTTCATTTGCTTGAATACCAGCTGTCCAGACGATTGCATCACATTCAAGTGGTTCATCATGGTTGTATACAATGTTTGGTTCCACTTTTGTAATGTTAGAGTTTCGTATAATGGTAACTTTATGTTTTACAAACCATTCTTCTACGTATCTACTTAATTTCTCTGGATATGGGAATAAAATTCTATCTTTTCGATCAAATAAATAGATTTTTAAATCTGAACGGCTTTCGCGAAGTTCACTTGCCACTTCAACGCCGCTTAAACCAGCCCCAACGACAGCTACTGTTGCATTTGGTTCTAAGCTATTTAATTGTTCATATGTCTTACGTGTTTGTTCAATTGATTGTAGGCTATGTGTATATTCCTTTGCCCCAGGAACGTTATGATATTTATCTTCACAGCCAAGCCCGATAATTAAATCATCATATTGAATCGTTTCACCGCCATCGAGATGAATGGCTTTCGTTTCGAGGTCAATATTTGTTACTGTTCCGTATTGAATATTGAGACGTGGGTGCTCAGGAAACGGTATGCGAATATGCGTTTCTGAAATTGTACCCGCAACTAATGCATAATATTCAGTTTTAAAGCAATGATATGGTACTTTGTCGATTAATGTCACTTGTACATCATCTGGAAGTTGGTTGCTTGGAAGTAGCCGCTGCAGAATTCTCATTCCACCGTAGCCACCACCTAGTAGTACGAGGTGTTTCATGATGGATTACCCCTTTTCTGTTGAAATATCCCCTAATCATACAATTTTATATTAATAAAATATTTTGACTTTACACAATCAAATTATATCGAATTTGTGAACAAATAACAATGCATGAATGAATACTCTGTTGTACAATAAGAAGAAAAGTAAAGTAAATGGTTTTCATTTTCTAGTTACTATTTACTATTTCATTATGAGTAGTATGTTATATAAAGAAGACTATCTATTATGAAGTGAAATAGTGAAGTAACCAAATAGTTTAGAATATATAACGAAAACAACAAGAAACAGCTTAGTTTCCTTCTTATAAATAAAGTGGAATGGTAACAAGTAGAGAGGGTTACTTATCCGTTTCGCAAATTAGGTATGCACATACCATATAAAGTAAATGGTAATTTGTTTAGAGATACAGGGGGGAGAGAGTTTTGATTAAACCATTAATCGAATTTTGTGTAGGTAACCTTGCAAGCGGTTCGCAAGCAGCTTTAGAAAAATTAGAAAAAGATCCTAATTTAGACGTAATGGAATATGGTTGTTTAGGATATTGTGGTATCTGTTTTGAAGGTCCATTTGCACTTGTAAATGGTGAAGTGGTACAAGGTGCAACAGTAGAAGAACTTGTAAATAATGTATATGATTATATGGATGAAAATCCAATGTTTTAAAGCGTTGCAAACAGGCAACGTTTTTCTTTTTTCATTTATCCCGCTATTTGCGGGCAGTAAGACTCCCACCTCAAAATTCAGCTGAAGCAAAGAAGTTAGGTTGAAGCCCTGTTGCCCGTCCCACACTGATTAAAGTTTCACTTTATTAGGAGTGTTTATTTCGAAAAAAAAAGCCCTTTTAGAAGGGCTTTTTTCTTACACGATTTGTGTAAGAACGGCTTATTGCCAAAACACTGTCAAATATGAGAAACGGGGGACATTCATATTGTGTTCTAAAAGCATGCATTTTATACTTGAAATAATAAATTATTTTTGGAGTGAATAAAAATGAGCCAATTTTCTTTTACAAAAATGCATGGTCTTGGAAATAGTTATATATATGTAAATATGTTTGAGGAACAAATTAGAGAAGAAGATTTAGCAATTGTAGCGGAAAAGGTTTCAAATATTAATACTGGTATTGGTGCAGATGGAATGATTTTAATTTGTCCTTCTGACGTGGCACCAGTAAAAATGCGCATGTTTAATAACGATGGTTCAGAAGGAAAGAGCTGTGGAAATGGTTTACGCTGCGTAGCGAAATATGCGTATGAGCATAAACTAGTAGAAGGTAAAGTTTTCACAATTGAAACGTTAGCTGGTATTGTTACGGCAGAAGTAACGGTAGAAGATGACAAAGTTACATTAGCGAAAATCGACATGGGAGCACCTCGTTTAACACGTGAAGAGATACCGATGCTTGGTGAAGGAGAAACACCATTTATTCGTGAAAACTTCTTATACAATAATCACCGTTATGCATTTACAGCTGTTTCAATGGGGAATCCACATGCGGTTATTTTTGTTGATGATGTAGAAAAAGCGCCTCTTACAACGTTAGGACCGGTTCTTGAGACGCATGAAATGTTCCCAGAGCGAGTGAATGTTGAATTTATCGAGATTTTGAATGATGAAGAGATGAATTTCCGCGTTTGGGAACGAGGGTCTGGTGTAACACAAGCTTGCGGGACAGGAGCATGCGCAGCTGTCGTTGCGGCAATTTTAAATGGGAAAATGGAACACGGTAAAGAAATTACGGTTCACTTAGCAGGCGGCGACTTAATGATCGCATGGACAGAAGAAGGAAATGTATTAATGAAAGGACCTGCGGAAATAATTTGCCGCGGAGTGTATGAGTACAAGATAGAAGCGTAAAGATGTATAATAGAATGAGAACAGAAAGGATGGTGTATTTCATGATTGAAGTAACAGAACAAGCAGCTTTTCAAATTAAAGATATGTTAAAAGATGCTGAAGATGGAGAGAAGTACGTGCGCCTTGCTGTACATGGCGGCGGATGTAGTGGTCTTTCTTACGGCTTAGGATTTGAAGTAGAACCAAAAGAAGACGACACAGTTCTTGAGTTTTTCGGTGTTGAATTTGTTATCGATAAAGAAAGTGCTCCGATTGTAAAGGGAGTGAAAGTTGACTATAAGCAATCTATGCTTGGCGGCGGATTCACAATCGACAATCCAAACGCGATCGCATCATGTGGATGCGGATCATCTTTCCGTACAGCATCGAATGCTGGTAAGCCAGAAGATTGCTAAGTTTTTTCATCCCTTTATTCTAAGTGGAAATTGAATGGGTAGGTTGCATATAAAGACCTTCTTAGCGATGAAACCAAATCGTTAAGAAGGTCTTTTCTTTTGCGCTAAAAAGAAAAAGAGCATGACAAAGATAACGAATATATGCAAGAAGAAGGATAAAGAGGATGCATGAAGGTGCAGGCCATATCAAATTGTATAGAACTGACTCGTTCCATATTAATTAAAATACGCTGATTACTAGAAATTAAAAACTACCGGAGGAATTACAATGAAGTCATTTAAGAAAGTACTGGTATTAGGGATGACGTTGGTTACAGCATCAATATTTGGAGCTTGTTCTAACGATACAGACGTGTTAACAAAAGCGGGAGCAAAGCAACAGGTGAAATCGGAAGCGGAAGTACTAAAAGAACAGAAGGAAACCCCTATGACTACGAGCGAACGTGACAGCATTAAATATGAGGACGCTACATCATCACAGAAGCGTTATATTTCTCGTGACGAAGCCGAAAAGATTGAGGAAGGCATGACATATACGGATATTCTTAATACGATTGACTACGGTGGTGAGAACATAAAACATTATAATAACAAGGAAAAACGCGTGTTTTATACTGAAAAGGATACGGATGGTACATATGAAATTATGGTTGAATTAAATACATATGGTTACGTTGTTAATATTGAACGCACTGCTATAAAGGATGCGGATAAAGAGAGTCAGGTATCTACGAAAAGCAGTGAAGAGCCTGTAAAGGAATATGAAGAAAAAAACGACCGCGTACCGTGGTATAAAGATGTAAATAACGATTCGGCGGAAGTAGACTATAATCACTATTTGAAAATCAAAAAAGGTATGCCTGCGAATCAAGTAAAAGCTGCGATTGGACAGCCACGTATGATTGAGAAATATAAATCGTATTCAGTATACGGCTATACCGGTTATGGCGGCGAAGGAACATTACGTGTAATATTCGAACCGAATGGAACTGTTACGCAGGTAGTAGAAGATGGATTACAACGATAATAAATTAATTACGGGAACAATTGCAGTAAAGTTGTCAGTGGCTTTATAAAGTCTTGGAGAGAGAACCGTGAGTAATCGGAGAGGACAATGATGAACGAAGATAAGATAACGATAATTATGCTAGCAGTATTAACGATAGCGTTAGTATTTGTTGGGGTTTCATCCAAATTCAATAGCCTCATTGTGGACGCTATCGCCGTACTATTTTTGTTGATAGCTACTGCAGTAGGCGCAGCGGTTGTAACAGAACGTAGATTGCGCAAAAAGAATGGGAAGTAGCAGTTTTTTGTACGAGCGGGAGGGGACGCAAGATTGACGATGTTTTTGAATTCGTAAGGAGATATGTGATTAAACCTATAACTAGATTTGTAAGTTACATTGTAATAGATATCATAATAGAGTGCGTAATAGAAGGTGTAATAAGCGGTATAAGGAAATTACGTGATAAGATTCGTGACAAGTGGAAAAATTGGCGTGGAAGACGTTATTGGCGTTAATAGATTGTCATGACTAGGCTAGATGAGTGTCAATAACGTTTTCAATGAAAAAACACTGATTAAAGTTTTAATTTACTATCTTACAAAAGTGTAATGTTTATGTCATGTTTTTGAATTTCTTCTTTAAAGTTTAGGCTTTAAAATAACAATATAAGAAAAACATATGAGGTGAAGGAATTGAAAAGATATATTGCACTTTTTAGTATTTTAGTCGTATTTGCAAGCCTATTAGTTGGCTGTGATTTAAACCGTATGGGTAAAGATGAGTATTACGTTCAAATTACAGTAGATGGAAAAGAATATCATAGTAAAGCTGATAATGGTGAGAAGTTTAAAGATTACGAATATAAACTAACTGGTTTTGATAAAGACGGTAAAGAGAAAGAATTAGAATTCATAGCGCAAAAAAATCTTCGTAAAGAAGCATTCCTACGTGTATATCATTCAGATAAAAAGGGTGTATCTGCTTGGGAAGAAGTGAAGAAAGACGAGCTTCCTGCGAAAGTGAAAGAAAAATTAGGTGTGAAATAAGACAGATGGAAAAGGAATTGACGAACAGGGTCAATTCCTTTTTTTACTTTCAAAATCCTCTTCTGAAATGACTTTAAATCCGTGTCTTTTAAATAAAGCAGTTGTCACTCCGTAACCAGTTTGTTTATTGCCGTTAAATTCCCCTGTGTAAATAGTAGAACTACCACAAGATGGACTGCGTTCTTTTAAAATTATATATTCTGGGTTTAAATCTTTTATTTGTTCTAATGCTTTATAAGCACCACGTACGAAAGCTTCCGTGACATCTTGTCCTTCTTTCGTCATTACTTTTGCTTTTCCATCTAAAACATCATCG
This sequence comes from Bacillus sp. TH17, assembly GCF_016651125.1. Taxonomy (NCBI): domain Bacteria; kingdom Bacillati; phylum Bacillota; class Bacilli; order Caryophanales; family Bacillaceae; genus Bacillus; species Bacillus sp. TH17. The sequence continues at coordinate 4,334,900 of NZ_JAEKEN010000001.1, read as the reverse complement.
CCATTACCGCCGATAATTTCAGCAGAAGGGCGTGGTGTTGGTAAACCGCCTAATACTTCGGGACAAACAAGGATGGTATCTTCCCTCTGTAATAACTCTTCTATTTGTGAAACGAGGTTATCGTTACCGTCATAACGACAAGCAATACCACCTAAACAAGCACTAATTACAATCATATTTTCATCTCCAATAAAGTGAAAATTTAATCAGTGGGGGTTTTGTCCATCCCCCACTGATTATTAGTTGAACCAATCGGGCTCTTACTGCCCGTTAATGCGGGATAAAAAATATTAAATATCACGCCAATTTCTCTTCCTATTTCTTACCTATAAGTGAGGTGATAAAAATGGGAAGCTTATATAATTTAATGAAACCATATAGTCAATTTCGAAGTAAAGAAGAGTTTAATACATATCAAAAACAAGTTTTGAAGTGCTATCGATTTCACTTGAATAAAACGGATTCTATCATTATTCATTTTTTAGGAAAGTATGCAGTGAATGAGAAACAGAAAACAGTGGGAGTTGCTTGTCCGTTAATGGAGACGATTGCTACAAATGTTGGAAAGAGTATTCGTACAGTACGCCGCTCGATTGCAAAGTTAGAGGAACTAGGGATTATAAAACGTGTTGCGACAAAAGAAAGATATAAGCGCGGGGGATATAGTGCAAACTTATATGTATTTCTTAAATCTGCAATTGACCGCATGGATGACCGTATGAAAATGTCCGCATGTGAAAGTGATGATCGTACAGATGGCTGTAGTGGAAACGAGCAAAAAAATGAGGAGGAAACAATTCTTTCTAAAAACATTCCACAAATAAAAGATAAAAGAAAAGTAACGTACGAGCTTGATGAAACGTATTGTCGTCACGATATACCGAAGCCTTTTATATATGCACTGGTGCCGATGACGAGTAATCCGAAGAAGATTAATATATTTTGGAGTAAGGTGGAACTTGCTTATAAAAAGAGCGGATTACTAGAGCAAGGTGCTTTATTAGAGGGGATATTAGCTGATGAAGAAGCGTATGGAAATTTAATTTGGAGGGTGAAAAGTGTTGTGAGAGCGTATAAGTACGGAGAAATTCGTAAAGATGTTGGAGCACTATTGTATAGTACGATGCGAGATTTATTTTTAGAAATTGGATTAGAGTGGGGAGCGGCATTAAGGAGAAGTAAGGGAATACCGTTATTCGATCCATTTAAAAAAGAGCCATGCGTATAATACATGACTCCAAGTAGCTAATCGAACTTTCTTACAACTGGAACACGAATTGCTACAAATAGTACAAAGACGATAACAGCGATTGCACCGCTTTTCATAACCGTTACAATTGGAATGCCTATCCCAAGTGCAAGCGATGTAAATGCGTAAGAGAGCGGAATGAATCCCATCGATGAAAGCATGAGTAAGCTCATAACGCGTCCCATCATCTCTTCTTTTACTGTTGATTGAATCATCGCCATAAGTGGAACGATAGCCATCGCAATTGTAATACCGTAAAACATTCCAGCTAATAACGCTTGCCAAAGTACGGTGCTAAAGTTGATGGCTAGGAAGAATACACCAGACAGTAGCATCATGATAATACAAAATAGACCACGTCTGCGGTTAATGTTTTTTAATCCGACAATGACAGCTCCTATCGCCATCCCGCCGCCAACAGACGCTTCTAAGTAACTAAACTGAAGTGAATCACCGTGCAGAACGTTTTTGACGAAGAGCGGGAAGCCTACTTGCATTGGGCCGATTAAAAATAAATTTAAAAAGGCGCTACATATAAGGAAAGTTGAAAGAAATGGTGATTCTTTTACATATGAAATTCCCTCTTTAATAGAAGTAAACATGCCTTTATCTGTTTCATTTTTTTCGGGTACTGTAAATTGTATTTTTTGAACGAGTATCGCTGCGATAATGAGTAGCAGGATTGTAATTGAAAAGATTGTTTCATAGTTCGTAAATTTAATGAGAATACCGCCAAGTACAGGGCCCAAGATGACCGATCCTTGGTTTGTCATTTGAGTAAGTGAATTTGCTTGTGTTAAACGGCTTTTTTCTACAAGTTCAGGCAGAATAGATCCATCTGCTGACCAGAAGAAAGCGTCAGCAAGTCCGAAGAACAAAGCAAACAAAGCAAATGTATATAGTGTTACATCACCGACGATGAACCAGGTGAGAATGGTTGCGACAAGAATAGCGCGAATAATATTAGAGTAAAACATAATATTTTTTTTCGGGAATTTATCAGCTAATGCACCGCCGATAATCATAAAGATGAGTCTTGGAACACTAAGAGCCACGAAAACAATACCGAGTGAAGCCTCAAGGTTTAATGTTTTTGCTATGTACCATGTTTGTGAAAAAGTAAAAAAGGCTAAAGCAAAACTTGAAAAGAGAGTAGCTGCCCAAAGAAAAAGGAAGTTCGTATTTTTTAATAACGGTTTTCCGCTTCCTTCTAAAGCAGATTTATTTTGTTGTAGTTCCTCCATATTGCTTCCTTTCTATGTACCGATTTTAGACTGAAAAACCTATTAACAATCGTTTTATCCCGCGTTAACGGGCAGTAAAACTCCCACCTCAAAATTTGGCTAGAGCAAAGAAGTTAGGCGGGAGTCGGGCTGCCCGTAACCACCCGATTGGTGAAGGCTAATACTCAGTGGGGGATGAACAAAACCCCCACTGAGCATAGTTTCACTTTATACAGTTTCTAATAGTTCTATACTGCACTTTCTCATTGTAGACAATAATAATGAATTTGCACAGTGGCTATTTAACGACAAAAAAGAAGATACCAAAGGGTATCTTCTTTTTTGTCATTCAGGCTAAAGCAATATAAATATCCAATTGTACGTTATTTGGATCAACTGCACTTTCGTCATAAAGCTCAAAGTCTGCTGTAAAAGCACGTGTGTTTTCTTTCGACCATTGCCAAATATATTCCCAAGCTTCACAAACGACTTCAGACACAGGACCTTTTCTCGTTGTAAATACCGCATACGTAGCAGCAGGTATTGTTAAGGTTGTCATATTTTCAGGAACTTCTTCTAATGAAGAAACAGGCATGCCGATAGTAAATTGATATGTACCAGTTTCATCCGATTCGTAGTTTGAGTAGAAAGCGAATGTTTCTTTTGTTTGTTGATTTGGAATTTGATGCATGATTTTTTCTTGGAAGTAGCGATTCCAAAGCACCGGAATCTTTCCTTCATTTGATGCTTCTTTTTCGTTTGTAGTTGTAATAGAAACACCGATTGCTTGGAAAGCTTCTTTTTTTACGATAATAGGTTCTTTCATTAATAAAACCTCCCTTTATTAAATGAAACGTACGTTCTGTTTTATTGTAACATATTTTGGAAAGAAGTAGTGTTTTTTATCAAATTGCGATGTATTTTAGTTAGGAAAAAGAGAGAGTATGAAAAGAACTCCTTTCATGTAAAAGGAGTTCTTTTCGTTTCTATATTAAAACATACTTGAGCTATGCATTGGTTGAAGTTTTGCGTTTGGATCGAAGTAAGCTTTTGCATTGTTTACTGCTGTCGGTGCTTCACCAAAGCCGCAAGCAATGAGTTTTACTTTTCCTTCATATGTACAAATGTCACCAGCAGCGTAAATGCCAGGAATATTTGTTTCCATTTTTGAGTTCACGAGGATGCTGTTCTTTTGAATATCTAAGTCCCAATTTTTAATTGGACCAAGCGAAGAAACGAAGCCATAGTTTACGATTACGTCATCAACATCGATGATAACTTTTTCTTCTGTTTTTACGTGCTGAAGGACAACTTGTTCAATCGTGTCATCACCGATGAGTTCAACTGGAACGTAAGGTGTGCTTACTTCTGCACGGGAATTCATTAAGCTTTCTACGCTATGTTCATGTGCACGGAATTTATCACGGCGATGAACAATTGTAACTTTGTCCGCGATCGTTTCTAACATCATTGTCCAATCTACTGCTGAGTCACCGCCGCCGAATACAACGACGCGTTTTCCAGCAAATTTATTCATATCATCAACGAAATAATGTAAGTTTTTCTTTTCGTATTTTGCTGTGCCTTCTAATTCTAAGCGGCGTGGTTGGAAAGCACCATTGCCAGCAGTAATGATGACAGATTTAGAGTAGTGAGTTTGTTTATTTGTAACAAGTTTAAATATACCGTCAGCTTGTTTTTCAAGCGTATCAACAGCTTCTTCTAAGCAAATAGTTGGATCGAACTTTTGCATTTGCTCTTTTAAGTTATCAACTAACTCTTGTGCACGCACTTTTGGGAATCCAGCTACATCATAAATATATTTTTCGGGATATAGTGCGGATAATTGCCCTCCAAGTTGAGGTAAGCTTTCAATGATTTTTACACTTGCTTGTCTCATTCCGCCATAAAATGCAGTGAATAGTCCTGTTGGGCCACCACCAATAATCGTTATGTCGTAAACTTTTTGATTTTCTGTCACTTTCATTCCCCCTATAGATGGAATTTTAATATTGATTTCATATATTGTTCATATGTACACGAAAATCCTGCAAATGATGACACTTTCAAATAAATGATAGCATATTTCAGTTAATAATACTTCTGAAAACGACTGAATAATAAGTAAGTTTGCGTATAGATGTTTTAGAATCGTATAAAATACAACGGAAGGAAAATACATGAAAAAAAGGCTAAAAAATCCTTGAAAACGCTATGTTATTTTAAAATATCGATAATTCTCTAGGTGCTTGAATTATGGAATGAAACCGACTAATATAGGGAAGTATTATGTTAAATTTCTATGACAAATTTCGTACGATTTTTTGACTGCGTTTTGTTATGATATAGAATGTGATAAATTCCACATTCTTGACAAATAGAGTTTTTAGTACTTGGTATTATTTTTTATTACTATTATATAAAGAAAAGGGTTGTGATTTAGTGAAGACTCCAAAAATCGTAGTTTTAGGTGCAGGTTATGGCGGGATGATTACGACTGTTCGTCTGCAAAAAACATTATCTGTAAGTGAAGCTGAAATTACGTTAGTAAACAACAACAGCTATCACTACCAAGCAACTTGGTTACATGAGAGTGCAGCTGGTACATTACAAGATGATAAAATCTGTCTAGATATTCAAGACGTTATCGATACAAATAAAGTGAACTTTGTACAAGATACAGTAGTAGAGATTAAAGCTGCTGAAAAACGTATTATCTTAAAAGATGGTGAATTAGAGTATGATTACTTAGTAATCGGTCTTGGTTTCGAATCAGAAACGTTCGGAATTAAAGGATTAAAAGAGCATGCATTCTCAATCACTAACATTAATGCAACTCGTCAAATTCGTGAGCATATGGAAGAAAAATTCGCTCAATATGCGACTGAAAAACGTGATGAGTTAGTAACAATCGTTGTTGGTGGCGCTGGATTTACTGGTATCGAGTACGTAGGTGAGCTTGCAAATCGTATTCCTGAACTTTGCAAAGAGTACGATGTTCCACGTGAAAAAGCACGTATCATCTGTGTAGAAGCTGCTCCAACAGCACTTCCTGGTTTCGATCCAGCATTAGTAGAGTACGCTGTAAAACAACTTGAGAAAAAAGGTGTAGAATTCCGCATCGGTACAGCAATTAAGGAAGCAACTGAAGAAGGTATTATCGTTGCCAACGGTGATGATGCTGAACTTCTTAAATCTGAAACTGTAGTTTGGGCTGCAGGTGTTCGTGGTAATGGTATTGTGGAAGAGTCTGGATTTGAAGCAATGCGCGGACGTATTAAAGTGGATGAGTACATGCACGCTCCAGGTCATGAAGATGTATTCATGGTTGGTGATGCAGCGTTAATCATCAACGAAGAGATTAACCGTCCATACCCACCAACAGCACAGATTGCAATTCAAGAAGGTTATAATATTGCACACAATTTAACTGTGTTAGTTCGCGGCAAAGGTGAAATGAAAAAGTTCGCATTTGATAATAAAGGATCTGTATGTTCATTAGGTCATGACGATGCAATGGGCGTTGTTATGGGTAAAAAGTTAACAGGTTGGAAAGCTTCATTCATGAAGAAAGTAATCGACAACCGTTACTTATTCTTACTAGGCGGACCTTTATTAGTTCTTAAAAAAGGTAAATTGAAGTTCTTTTAATATATAGTAGAAAAAGCAGAAACGGCTATGAGCTGTTTCTGCTTTTTTCGTATTGAAAATATAGTATAATATATAAAAAAGAAAGAATATTCTGTTCGTTTTGATGGAGGAGGTTATATCATGGGGAAGCGAGGGAAAGTGTGGTTAGCTGTCAGTGGCTTAGTAGCTACAGAAGATGGGAGATGGCTATTCGTTAAGAAAAAATACGGTGGATTGAAAGGGCAATGGTCTTTACCTGCTGGTTTTGTTAATGAAGGCGAGACTGTTGATGAAGCTGTGAAACGTGAAATTTTGGAAGAGACAGGCATTGTTGCTCATGTAAAGGGGATTATTGGTATTCGCTCAGGTGTTATTCATAATGAAATTAGTGATAATATGATTATTTTTCTTCTAGAGCCAGAGGGAGAAGACGTTATCGTACAGGAGAAAGAATTGTCGGAAGTAGCTTTTTTACATCCAGAAAATATTGCAGATGATCAAAATACTTCTGTACTCATCAAATATTTATTAGAAGGAAGAGCAGAGTCGCATTTTGAAATGGACAAAACATTAAATCCAGGAGAGCAATTTGGTTATACGGCTTATCATGTGTTTACGGCGTATGCGAAAGAGAGGGAGAAGAAGTGAGTATACCGGTACTACTTATTTCAATGATGTTGTTCTTTATTTTATTTTTTGGAATTGGATTTTTACTCAACATGATTTTGCGAGCTACGTGGGTAATGGTTATTGTATATCCGATTATTTGTATGCTTATTATTAATAAAGCGAGTGTATGGGACTATTTTTCAAAGCCAAAAGAAACATTTTCTTCATTTGGGACAAGTGTATCGCATTTAGGACACGCAGATGTGTTTATTCTATCTACTGGATTAGTAGGTGCTGCTTTAGCAGGAATCATAATTAAAAAACTTCGAAAAAGTGGATATCAAATGTTTTAATCTCCAATCAATTTGGAGATTATTTTTTTGCATATTCCTTCATCGTATAGGGAATGATTAACGATGAAGGAGTGTGGAATATAAAAATGTTAAAACGATATTGTATTCGCATTATGATGACTTGTTTACTTGCATTCGCATTATGCGTAACATGGCAGGCTTTCACAGGAGTTTCTTTATTAGAGATTATAAAATTATATGAAGGAACAAGTGTAAAAGAAGTACATGCAGCAGAAATTGAGAAAAAAGTTGCTCCGAGTAAAGAAGTGATAAATGCTTTAGAGCAGGCAAATGACTGGTCTAAATATCGTGTTATAGAAATGACTGCAACTGGTTATACATCAGGTATAGAGTCGACTGGAAAGAGGCCGGGGCATCCAGAGTATGGCATTACATATTCAGGTGTTAAAGCAAAAAGGGATTTATATTCCACAATCGCTGCCGATTTACGCGTATTCCCGCTTGGGACAATTCTATTCGTGCCAGGTTACGGATATGGTGTTGTAGCTGATAAGGGCGGTGCTATAAAAGGAAATCGTCTCGATTTATATTATGATACGGTGAAAGATGTTTATAGCCAATGGGGTAAGAAAAAAGTAAATGTGTATATAGTGAAAATAGGAAATGGCAAGTTTTCGGAAGAAGAGTTAACGATGTTAAATCAAGACGAAACGATGCAAGTGTTTCGTGGACAATATTTAAAACAAAGATAGTCTAGTGGCAATAACGCTAGACTTTTTTCTTGTCTTATTTCACCATAGAAGATATTGGAGATAGCATCTTTATCCTGCTATTTGCGGCCGGTAAAACCCCCACTGATTAAAGTTTCACTTTATATGAAATAACAGAATTTAGAATTGTCGCATTTTATCGAAAATAAAGTTATAATGGACGTAGAGAAATTTAGGGGGTCTGAACATGTTTCAAGTACAAAAAGAATTAGTAAGTCATGAAGCGGTAATTGTTGCCTTATTTGAAGAAGATAAAAAGAGTAGCTTTGTACAAGAACTGGATAAAGCGTTTGAAGGACAATTACAAGTTTTATTAGAAGAAAAAGAACTTTCAACTAAGAAGAAAGCCATTTCAAAAGTACATAGCTTAGGAAAAACAAATGTTAAACGTTATTATTTTGTTGGTTTAGGTAAGAAAGAGTCATATACAACGGAAACGTTACGTGCTGCTCTTGGTAAGGCGTTTAAAGCATTACAAGCAGCAAAAGTACAAGATGCAGCAATCTTACTTGATTCTTTCGTGACAGATAAATTAGATGCGATTGATGTAGCTCATATTGCGGCAGAAGTACAAGGTCTTGGTACATATGAATTACAAACGTATAAAACAGATAAAAAGGATCGTGTAGAATTAGAGAAGTTTACGGCTATTACAGCAGAAGATGCACAAGAAATTGAAGCAGCATTAACTGTAGGATACGTACATGGACGTGCAACGAATTCAGCTCGTACGCTTGTAAATATGCCGCCAAACGTATTAACAGCGACAAAGCTTGCTGAGTATGCAGTTGAATTAGCAGAAAAATACGATATGGATTATAAGGTTCTTGAGAAAGAAGAGATGGAAGAGCTTGGTATGGGTGCATTACTTGCAGTAAACCAAGGATCTACTGAACCGCCAAAAATGATTGCTCTTATTTATAAAGGAAAAGAAGAGTGGAAAGATGTAATTGGATTTGTTGGAAAAGGGATTACATATGATACAGGCGGTTATTCTTTAAAACCACGTGAAGGCATGGTTGGTATGAAAGGTGATATGGGCGGAGCTGCAGCTGTTCTTGGCGCGATGGAGATCATCGGTGAACTTCGTCCAGAGCAAAATGTAATTGCTGTTATTCCATCAACTGACAACGTTGTAAGTGGTACAGCATTTAAGCCAGATGATGTTATTACATCTATGAGCGGAAAAACAATTGAAGTATTAAATACAGATGCAGAAGGTCGCCTAGCGTTAGCTGACGGTATTACGTATGCGAAGAAACTTGGCGCAAATTACTTAGTTGATGTTGCAACATTAACAGGCGGTGTAATTGTTGCACTTGGAAATCATACAACAGGCGCGATGACAAATAATGAAGAATTGTTTGAACAAGTGTTAGAGGCTTCTATGGAAACGGATGAGCCAATTTGGCAATTGCCGATTTTTGAACGTGATAAAGAACGTGTCAAAAACAGTAAATTTGCTGATTTAAATAACTCACCAGGCCGTGAAGGACATGCGGTTATGGCTGGGACATTCCTTGGTGAATTTGCAGAAGAAACACCATGGGTACACTTAGACATCGCTGGAACATCTGAAACATCAGGAGCACATGATTTAGGACCATCTGGAGCAACAGGTGCAATGGTGCGTACACTTGCAACACTTGTTGAGCGTTTCGGAGAAGAATAATTTTTGAAGAAAGGGCTGTCTCAAATTTTTGGGATAGCCTTTTCTTATTGATATGGTATGACTATTGTCAGTTTTTGTCGGTAAGTCGATATATTTGGAGTTACGTTGATATAATTTCATTTACTATTTTACCGTTTCAAAAAGTGCTACATAGTGAAAGATTCGTCCTATAAAGAAATCGTATATAACGTCCCGCCTAAAGCGAATGAAGTACGCCCTGTTTCCTCAGAGACAACTAATATAAGTGCATCAATTTTCTCGGATAAGCCAATTGCAGCCCTATGACGTGTTCCTAGCTCAGGATTGATTTCCATGCTTTTTGTTAATGGGAGAATATTAGCTGCTGAGACAATATGATTATTTTTAATGAGAACGGCTCCGTCATGAAGAGGGTTCCCTGGATAAAAAATCGATTCAAGTAGTGGCGCGGTTAAGTGTGCGTTTAATGTCGTTCCAGTTTGAATGAAAGAATCAATAGCGTCACTTCGTTCCACAATAATAAGAGCACCGTGTTTTCGAGCGCTTAAATGTTGGACAGCTGTAGTGATGAAATGTGAACTTTCCGTATAAGGTGATAAATATGCTTGAATATAATATGTAGCTGCTAACGTCTGTACATTTGTTAACATATGATGAATATCTTCCATTTTACATAAAATACATTCATCTTCTTTATCGATTGCATGCTTCATGTTTGATAATTCTTTTTCAGCAATTTCAATCATCTGCTTTGTTTTTATTTTGAGCTCTTCTGACAAGCCCCATTCTTGCATAATCCTCATTCCCTTTGGTGGAGTATTTAACCATAGTGTATACAAATATTTATAGTAAAATCCTGCTAGATTTTAAAAAATATTGAGATTCAGGTTGTTTTTTTCATATAATGAAGGTACGACAGGCGAGAGGAGATGGAAGTATGAATTGGAAACAAGAATTTAGTCGCTGGCTTTCATATGCAGAATTAGACGCAGAATTAAAAGAACAGCTAGAAAACATGAAGCAAGATGAGAAGAAAATCGAGGATAGCTTTTATAAAAATCTAGAGTTCGGAACAGGTGGTATGCGTGGTGAACTTGGTGCTGGTACGAACCGTTTAAATGTATATACAGTTCGTAAAGCAACAAAAGGATTAGCTATGTTTATTGAAAAACTAGGTGAAGAAGCGAAAAAACGCGGTGTTGTTGTCGCGTATGATTCTCGTCATAAATCACCTGAATTCGCAATGGAAGTAGCTGCTACTCTTGGTGCACACGGTATTACAACATATGTATTTGAAAGCTTACGTCCAACACCAGTGCTTTCTTTCGCAGTTCGTCATTTACATACAGCAAGTGGAATCGTTCTTACGGCAAGCCATAATCCGCCCGAATATAACGGTTATAAAGTATATGGTGAAGATGGTGGCCAGTTGCCTCCAAAGGAAGCTGATGAGTTAATTAGCTACGTAAATGCAGTAGAGAATGAATTAACAGTTGAAGTTGCTGATGTTGAGCAATTAAAAGCTGACGGTTTATTACATATAATTGGACAAGAAGTAGATGATGCTTATGCAGCAGAATTGAACAATGTCATTATTAATAAAGAGATGGTGAAAGAAGTAGGAAAAGATTTAAAAATCGTCTTTACACCATTGCATGGAACATCAAATATTTCGGTACGCCGTGGTTTAGAAGAAGTTGGATTTACAGATGTAACAGTTGTAAAAGAGCAAGAGTTACCAGATCCAAATTTCTCTACAGTAAAATCACCAAACCCAGAAGAGCATGCAGCGTTTGAGTATGCAATTCGCGACGGTGAAAAAGTAGGCGCAGATGTGTTAATCGCAACAGATCCTGATGCAGACCGTCTAGGTGTAGCAGTTCGCAATCACGATGGTGAGTTCCAAGTATTAACTGGTAACCAAACAGGTGCGTTAATGCTTGATTACTTATTATCACAAAAGAAGGAAAACGGAACGCTTCCAGAAAACGGTGTTGTTTTAAAAACAATCGTAACGTCTGAAATTGGCCGTACAATCGCAAAAGCATACGGTTTAGATACAGTTGATACGTTAACTGGATTTAAATTTATCGGTGAAAAAATTAAACAGTATGAAGAAAGCGGACAATATGAATTCCAATTCGGTTATGAGGAAAGCTACGGTTATTTAATCCGTCCATTCTGCCGTGATAAAGATGCGGTGCAATCCGTCCTATTTGCATGTGAAGTAGCTGCATACTACAAATCACAAGGTAAAACGTTATACGATGGTCTGCTAGAAGTATTTAAGAAGTATGGGTTCTTCCGTGAGGACCTTGTATCGTTAACGTTAAAAGGAAAAGATGGTGCCGAACAGATTCAAAAGATGATGGCAACATTCCGTGAGAATCCTCCGAAAGAAGTAGCTGGTTTAACAGTTGTTGCAGTTGAGGATTATAAAGAAAGCATCATTACAACGTTACAAGATGGAAATAAGGAAGAGATTCACTTACCGAAATCAAATGTGTTAAAATATCAATTAGAAGATAGTTCTTGGTTCTGCTTACGTCCATCTGGAACAGAGCCGAAAATTAAATTCTACTTTGGTGTACAAGATGATTCCTTACAAAATAGTGAACAAAAGTTACTTACTATTAAAGAAGATATTATGAATTGTTTATAATAGAATAGAGTGCTACTGATAGGAAAAGAGGAGAACGGAGAACGGCCTCCTCTTTTCTTGTAGTTTTGTTTGATGTAGAGGATTATTACGAGCGAGTGTTATAAATTTACACTTTACTAAGAGAATTAGAATGAAAAGCGAGGGTATTTGTCATGAAAAAAGTGAGAAAAGCAATTATCCCGGCAGCGGGATTAGGAACACGCTTTTTACCAGCAACGAAAGCAATGCCAAAAGAAATGCTTCCAATTGTAGATAAACCAACAATTCAATACATCGTAGAAGAAGCAGTAAAATCAGGCATCGAAGATATTATTATCGTTACTGGTAAAGGAAAGCGCTCTATCGAAGATCATTTTGATAACGCATTTGAATTAGAGCAAAACTTATTAGAGAAGAAAAAGTATGAGTTACTTGAAAAAGTACAAGCTTCTTCTAAAATGGTAGATATCCATTACATTCGACAAAAAGAACCAAAAGGATTAGGACATGCTGTTTGGTGCGCACGTAAATTCATTGGTGATGAGCCGTTTGCAGTATTATTAGGCGATGATATCGTTCAAGCTGAAAAACCATGTTTACGTCAATTAATGGACGAGTATGACAAAACACTTTCTTCTGTTATTGGTGTACAAACTGTTCCTGAAGCAGAAACACATCGCTATGGAATTATTGATCCGTTAGAGCAAGAGGGACGTCGTTATCAAGTTCGTAAATTCGTTGAGAAACCAGCGCAAGGTACTGCGCCTTCAAACTTAGCGATTATGGGACGTTACATTTTAACTCCTGAAATCTTTATGTTCTTGGAACAGCAACAAGTTGGAGCGGGTGGCGAAATTCAGTTAACGGATGCAATTCAAAGCTTAAATGAAATTCAACGTGTATTTGCATATGATTTTGAAGGAAAGCGTTATGACGTTGGTGAAAAATTAGGATTTGTTCAAACGACAATTGAAATGGCATTGCAACACCCAGAATTACGTGATGATATGCTAGTAATGATGAAGAAAGTTTTAGACGAGCAAATGAAGCAAGAGTCTTAATATAGTGATATAATCCCCTGTTGGATGAGCGGTAAAGGAACGTATTTACTGCTTAATCTAAAGGGGATTTTTTTGAGAAAAAAAGACACTCTGGAAAGAGTGTCTTTAATTAGAACTTAAATTTTTATCGGTAGGATTCAATTCATTAGCTTTTGATTTAATTTCATCAGTAATAGCGATATTAATATTTCCAGCTGCTTTTTTGTATTCCTGAATTAATGTATTAACGTTTTGGTTGAATGTGATTAAACTGCCACTTGGAGATTGAGCTTGTTCATTGAGAGCGGTAATAATACCATATATTTTTTTATATTCTTCATAGGTTTCTTTATACTTATTTGGCTGTTCTTTTGCAGCTTCAGAGACTAACTTTAAATCTGTTCCCATATTGCTGTAAAACGTATCTACAGTCGTAACCGTCCCATCAATTTCTGTTCTCTTAGATCTAAGCGCATTATTGAAGTCATTTCTTTGATCAATCGCTTTTGACCATGTAGTTGAATACTCGGATAATACATAAGAAGCTGAATATCTAAAGGTTTCTATATCATTATAAAAAGATGCCGCAGCAATTAAGTAATCAGCTTCTTTTTTCTTTTGGGCTTGAATAGCTTGATATTCTTCCTCCATATTCGTTACTTTTGTTATCGTAAAGAGAAGGATGATGATTGATATAACTGATGTAAGAAAGAGTATTATAGATGTTAATAAAGATTTTTTTGCTGGTAATTTTCGTACTTTCTTAATTAACCCAATAACAATAAAGATTAAGGCTGTGCATAAACTAATTATAGTAAGTATTAAAAAGAAAAATGCTAGACCGTTTCCAAAGGTATATTGCATTCCTAACTCGCTATTTCCATATAATTTGTAACTGATGCTCATACCTAGTATGAAAAATAAAGATAGTACTCCGACACTTATTTTAATAAGTGTATTTTTTGATAGCTTCACTGATTTTCCTCCAAAATATTGTTTTAATTAGATGTGCAAAATGTAAGATTTGCTGAACTATCATAACAAAATTTATTTCTAATATGTGTCGTATATTGTCGAAAATAAAAAATGAGTTATTTCAGTATACTGAAATAACTCATTTTTTATTATGAAATCGTCGAATGAGAATGCTGATAAGCGGAACGACGTACAGCATAGTATATGCGAGGTGCGATAATAGCGCCGATAATTGTAAACGCAATATCCTTTACTGCGAACCACATCATAATCATCCAGGCAGCTTTATAACTCATATTACCACCCATGAAAATATTGACTGCCCCGTACATATAAGTAGTACCGATAATATACGTTAAAATGATTCCGACGAAAGAAGAAATTGCAAAGGTGCTGAATGTTGGTCGTTCTTTTTGTTCTACTAGTTTTCCTGATACGTAAGCAACGATAATAAATGCGATAATAAAACCACCAGTAGGATCTAAAAGTGCTCCAAATCCAGCTTTGAAGTTAGCGAAGATTGGCGCACCTGCTACTCCAACAAGCATGTAAACAGTCATTGATAATGCCCCAAGTCTACTCCCAAGAAGAAGACCTGCTAAAATTGCGAAAAATGGTTGCATAGATAATGGAATGCCCGCTATTTGTAAGAATGGTGCCCACGATACAATATTTGCACCAATAGCCATAAGAGCGACGAACATGGCAGCTAATGCTAAATCTAAAACATGAAGCTTCTTCATAATGTTAACCTCCAGTTGTGTTTAGGTTAACATTATCGTAGCGAAAATATTTACTTGTTGTCAATCAAAATATTTTGATAAGAAGGCTTTAAATAGTCTCTAAGCAATGTGTATGGAATACGAAACTGCGGAATTCCGCTTGAATAAGGAGCAATTTCATATAAAGAGAAATAAATTACAAGATTATCCGGTTCTAAAAAGTAGTGAAACTTTTTAGTGCTCGTTACTTTTTCGACTGCATCAGGAAAATAAATGCTTTCATTTTGTTTAATTTGTCTTACAATCTCTGTGCGAATTATTTCTTTATATTTATCCTCTTGTTGAAATAAATCGTCTAAGTGTAATAATTTTTTTTCGTTTAAATCAAATGTATTTGCCTTCCACGTATACAGTCCGTGCGCTCCGCCTGTATATTGATAGTAATTCACATATAGGCTGAGGAAAGGTGGTTTGTTTAAAGCTACTTTATAGTCAACATTTGCAACGTATGGATGAAAAGGTGTGCTAGATCCTTCTGTTTCCTCATAATATTTCTTCGCTTCTTTTTCTAATTTACTTTTAAATTTAGTAGTAGAGTTTTTGTAATAGGAATTCAGCTTATTTTGAAATTTTGAATCAGAAAAGTTGTGAAAGGAAGGCCTATTAATTTGATATTCTATATAAGGTTTCTTACCTTTTTGCGTTACAGTCTTAACATTGATTGTCAGGTTGGATGCTTTGGCTGCTATTGCACAATTTGGTACAATAGTCAGCAAGGAGAACATAAGCAATAGTATACAAAATTTCTGTTTCATTTAGGTGAAACCTCCTTATATAAGTGTTATAGGTAGTTTGAAATTAAACAGGTAAAATTATACATTTGATCTAAAGTGAGAGAGGTTGAAAACGATATGTCAAAAACTTTAATGGATTCGCTTGGAATTGAGTTGTTAGAAATGACAGAGGATAAAGTAGTTGCTACAATGCCTGTTGATGAACGCACGCATCAGCCGTTTGGATTTTTACACGGTGGTGCATCTGTTGCATTAGCAGAAACTGTGGCAAGTGTTGGTTCATACAATTTAATTGATCAAGAAAAATGTATTTGTTTCGGATTAGAAATTAATGCAAATCATATTCGCTCAAAGCAAGATGGAATTGTAACAGCAATTGGAACACCGATACATAGAGGACAATCGACAATGGTTTGGGATATTCGCATCATTGATGAAAATGATGAGTTACTATGTATATCAAGATGTACAGTAGCAATTAAAGAAAAACGTGAAAAGTAAAAAGAGGCGGCTCAATAGAGCGCCTCTTTTTTATAATTAGAACTGGATTTTTTTCTCTAAGAAACCTTTTAGTTCGCTAATTGGCATACGAACTTGTTCCATTGTGTCACGGTCACGTACTGTAACAGCTTTGTCTTCAACAGAGTCGAAGTCGTATGTGATACAGAATGGAGTACCGATTTCGTCTTGACGACGGTAACGTTTACCGATAGAACCAGTTTCATCAAAGTCTACCATGAAGTCTTTAGCTAGTTCTGCGAATACTTCAGTAGCACCTTCAGATAGCTTTTTAGATAATGGTAAGATAGCTGCTTTATATGGTGCTAAAGCAGGGTGGAAACGAAGAACTGTACGAGAATCGTTTTCTAATTGCTCTTCTTCATATGCATCACATAAGAATGCTAATGTTACACGGTCTGCACCTAGAGATGGCTCGATGCAGTAAGGCACGTAACGCTCATTCGTTTGTGGATCGATATAGTTAAAGTCTTCGTTAGAGTGTTCCATATGACGTTTTAAATCGAAGTCTGTACGAGATGCAACGCCCCATAGTTCGCCCCAACCGAATGGGAATCTGAATTCAATATCAGTTGTTGCGTTACTGTAATGAGATAACTCGTCTTCACCGTGGTCACGAAGACGCATGCTTTCTTCAGTCATACCAAGTGAAAGTAACCAGTTTTTACAAGTTTCACGCCAGAATGCGAACCACTCTAAATCTTCACCAGGCTTACAGAAGAATTCAAGTTCCATTTGTTCGAATTCACGTGTACGGAATGTGAAGTTACCAGGTGTGATTTCGTTACGGAAACTTTTACCGATTTGGCCGATACCAAATGGAAGTTTCTTACGCATAGAGCGTTGTACGTTTTTAAAGTTTACGAAAATACCTTGTGCTGTTTCAGGACGAAGGAAGATTTCGTTTGTGCTAGACTCTGTAACACCTTGGAATGTTTTGAACATTAAGTTGAACTGACGGATTTCCGTGAATTCTTGGCTACCGCAATCTGGGCATTTTACTTCATGTTCTTTCATTAAGTCAGCCATTTGGTCGAAAGTAAGACCGTCAACGACCATTTCGATACCTTTTGCGTCTAATGCATCTTCAATTAATTTGTCAGCACGGTGACGAGCTTTACATTTTTTACAGTCGATCATTGGATCATTAAAGTTACCAACGTGACCAGAAGCGATCCAAGTTTTTGGGTTCATTAAAATAGCAGCATCTAAACCAACGTTGTGTGGAGATTCTTGAATGAATTTTTTCCACCAAGCTTTTTTGACGTTATTTTTTAATTCGATTCCAAGTGGACCGTAATCCCATGTGTTTGCAAGACCACCGTAAATTTCAGAACCAGGGAAAACGAAACCGCGATGTTTCGCTAAGTTTACAACTTGTTCCATTGAATACATAATAAAATCCTCCTTTTGAAAGTTAACGTATTTGCGATGACGTGATAGGTACTTTGGAAACGAGCAATATATGCTTTAAAAAACATAAAAAAACGCTCATCCCAAGGCTTAATCGCCTAGGGACGAGCGTTTGCCCGCGGTTCCACCCTAGTTGATACACAAAATGTGCATCCACTTTATCACGTATTGCTCGAGACTGCCGTTTCCTCGCAGCTTCAGGCTTTCACTATCCCTGAATCGCTTTTTATGCAAGTACTTATAAGTCCGTCATCGCTACTTATATTAATAATAATGAACATATTTTAACACGTTCTTTTTTAAATCTCAATAGAGGAACGTGCCCATCTAGGATAGAGTCTCGCCTATTTTTTCGTTATTTATTCCGTAATTTTGCTTAATATGCTTAATTGCTTCACGTTTACTAAGTGGAGCGAGCTCGTTAGTTTGAACGTATTCCCATACTACATCTGGTTTTGTTTTTGCATATTCGCGAAGGACCCAGCCGATTGCTTTTTGAATGAAAAATTCTTTTGAGGAATGTAGTTGTCCGATAATCCAGAAAAGGAGTTCTTCATCCATTTTTTGTTTATATTTTAGCTGGAATAAAATAGCGGCACGTTGTAACCATATGTTTTCTGATGCAATCCATTTTGGAATATATGCAGAAATTAATTCTGGATGTTTTAAAAAGATAGCACCTAAAAATGTAGGGACGATGCTATCAACAGAATCCCACCAAGATTTTGTGACAATAAGTTCTTCTAAAAATGGGATGTGAGTTTCATTTATGTGTTTTTTATATTTTTGCATGATATCGAGTGCGGCAGCTTGAAATTCACGTTCTGGTAGGTCCCAAAGTTCACGCACGATAATTTGGAAGTCCTTTTTATCTGGGAGAGTATGTATTTGAATTACGTCTTTCAATAACTGTCTTCTCTCAGGAGTTTGAATACCGAGAAACGGGAAGTGATTTTTCATATAACGTGCCATCGGTTCTGCTTTTTCGGGATTTTGATGAGCTGTAAAATGCTCTTGTAATGCCTTTACAAATGGATGCATAGGTATGTACTCCTCTCTCATTATCTTTCTCTTCTTATTATACAAAGAGTTTGGTTAAATTTTAAAACATAACTTGCACTGTAATGAAATATGTTGAGAAGAGAGAGGAGAGGATAAGATGGAAGATCAAGGCGTACTAGCAGGTTTCTTTGCTCTTAGTTTTGCGTTTATTCTTGTTATAATAATTTGGGCAATTATTTCGTATTTGTTAACGGCTTTTGCACTTTATACGATGGCGAAAAATGATGGTGCAACTGATGGTGTTCTTGCTTTTATTCCGTTTATAAATAGTAAGATATGGGGTGATTTAGCGAAAGATAAATTACCAGATTTCTTGAGAGAAGAAGCAGGGTGGAAAGTATTTGGCATATATGTTGGATGCTTCATCTTTAATTTCGTACCAATTCTATATATATTAGCAACAGCTGTATCACTTGTACTGTCTATTTATCTTATCTATGCTATTTTGGATAGATACGGAACGAATTCCATACTGTTTACGATCATTCATACAATCACGTTTTCGGTTTTCTTGCCGATTCATTTGTTCATTATTCGGAATGAGCCGGTGAGGTATAACGAGTAGGCGTATCAAAGTTGTCCTGCGGTCGATATATTTGGTTCTATAATAATTCGGATATGCTGAAAAAAGAACGAAAGCGCCCTGATGAGCAGGGCGCTTTTTTCTACTACATAAGATAGCGTAAGTAAATGTAAATGTGAGAAATGATTAATGAAACGATCATAATTGGGAAGCCGACTTTAAGGAATTCCATGTAGCTGAATTTATGTCCTTCACGACTTGCGATTCCGGCTACGATTACGTTAGCAGAAGCTCCGATTAATGTTCCGTTTCCACCTAAGCAAGCACCTAATGCTAATGCCCACCATAGTACGTCAATTTGTGCGTCAGAAGGTGATAAACCTAGCCCAACTGCCATATCGTTAATAAGTGGAATCATTGTTGCAACGAATGGAATGTTATCGATTGTTGCAGAGGCGATACCAGATACCCATAGAATAAGGATAGATGCGTGAGAAATATCTCCGCCTGTTATTCCAATTACTTTTTGAGCTAACATTTTGATAAGCCCGATATCGATAAGTCCTCCAACGAGTACGAATAGTCCCGCGAAGAAGAAGATTGTTACCCACTCTACACTTGCGAATACCTCTTCAATTTCATGTTCTTTCACACCGATTAACATAAGTACAGTAGCGCCAGTTAAGGCGATGATAGCTGCATCAATATGGAAAATAGAATGAGTCATGAAGCCTACAATAGTAAGGCCAAGTACTGTTAAAGATTTCTTCATTAATACTGGGTCTTTAATGTATTGTTTTTCATCTAAGCTCATTAACTTTTTAATTTGTACAGGATCAGCAATTAATTGCTTACGGTACATGAAGTAAAGCATTGTTGCCGTAACAGCAATAATGATGATCACGATAGGTGCTAAGTTGAATAAGAAAGCATTGAAATCTAAATGCTTATTTGCAGAACCAATCATAATATTTGGCGGATCACCAATTAATGTTGCTGTTCCTCCGATATTTGAAAAAATAATTTCAGAAAGTAAATATGGAACAGGATTTACTTGCAAGATGCGCGTAATAGATAAAGTAACTGGAACAACAAGAAGTACTGTTGTAACGTTATCTAAAAATGCTGAGCCAAGCGCGGTAAGTAAGGAAAGTGAAATTAAAATTTTAATTGGATTTCCTTGTGCTCCTTTTGCGGCTTTAATGGCAACGTATTGGAAGACACCTGACTTACTTGTAATGTTTACCAGTATCATCATACCGATGAGTAATGTAATTGTTCCCCATTCAATATGTTTCGTAAAGGCATTGTGTAAGTCAACGACCCCTGCAATTACCATGAATGCTGCACCAAGAAGTGCGATGACAGCACGGTTAATTTTTTCAGAAATAATAATGGCATATGTAATTAAAAAGACTGCGATAGCGAAATAATACTGCCAGTTTGCGAGTTCTTGCGTTGTTTCGTGCAAAACTCTCATCTCCTTTCATTCACTTTTCTTAGTGTGTCAAAAAATTAACTAGATGAAACACACATAACGTCATTATAAAGTAGAAAAATGGCGGATGTAAATGAAAGGGTTTATTTTGTCATATTTTCTGCATAGGTCATTTTTTCTTATTTTTAAAAATATTTGTGGGCATCTGACATATATATAAGATACATCCAATCTGAATATTTAAAATCGAATCAGCATTCGAGCTTGTTCGTGTAGGAGTGTCAAATAGAAAGGAATGACAAATATGATAAGGAAGGGATCGTATGGATGAACAACGATTTTTGTTTTTAGACTTTGAGTTTACGATGCCCCAGCATAGAAAAAAGCCAAAAGGTTTTTTCCCAGAAATTATTGAGGTCGGACTCGTTTCAGTTGTTGGTTGTAAGGTGGAAGATACGTATTCATCGCATATTAGACCGAAAACATTTCCGTCTTTAACGGATCGATGTAAAAAATTTTTAGGAATTAAACAGGAAGTAGTGGACAAAGGAATTTCTTTTCATGAACTTGTTGAGAAACTTGCAGAATATGAAAAGAGTGGTAAACCGACAATTGTAACGTGGGGAAATATGGATATGAAAGTCTTAAAGCATAACTGTGAAATGGCGGGAGTAGAATTTCCATTCTTTGGACAGTGTCGTGATTTATCGCTTGAGTATAAGAAGTTTTTTGGAGAGAGAAATCAAACAGGGCTGTGGAAAGCAATTGAGGCGTATGGAAAAGCAGGAACAGGAAAGCATCATTGTGCGCTTGATGATGCGATGACGACATATAATATTTTTAAGTTAGTAGAAAAAGATAAAGAGTATTTAGTCAAACCAGCACCTCCGACATTAGGGGAACTTGTTGATTTTTCGAAAGTGTTAAAGAAAGTGAGTACACAGTAACGACCAAATTGCAAAATATGTAATTTGGTCGTTTTGTTTTTTAAAGTTTGTAATCTTGCTTCAATTGCTGAAGTGTTTCTAGACTACGCCCCGCAAAAGGTGAATCATCTTCAGAAAATGAATTCATTTGAGTTTCTAATGCTAATTTTAGTGACTCTGTATAATCCGGAATTTCTCCTTCATATTTCTTCACCATTTGCTCTGGAATGTTCGTCTGTTCACGAAAAGCTAAAGCACGTCTTTCATGGAAGAATGGTACGTCAGCTTGTTTTACATTATGTAAATCACCTTGCACTGGATGTTTTAAAACAGCTAGTACTTTTACGACGTAACTGCCAGGACGGCTATTTGTAATTTCGCCGATGTATTTTCCAGTTTTATAAATACCAGTAACGATTTCACCAATTTCAAATGTTTCTCTCATATTTTTCACCTCAAGTTTATAGTAAGGAAAGTGCGCGAAGGAGTCAAAGAAATCATTCGCTTTCGGAACGCCCCCCTTGAGAATATGAACTGGTTCAACTATAATTTAAAGATATATAACAGAAAATTCTGATGTTTTTTGAATCCTATAATAAGGAGTGTTCGTTATGATGCCTTTATATTTCCCTGAAGATAAAACGGAGTATATTATTCCAGGTATTGTTTGCGTTCTATTTATCATCGGTGCGGTTGCTACGTGGCGTATGTTTATTCGTGTATCAAAACGAGAAGCAGAGCGATTACAGAAAGTAGAAGAAAAGCTTTTAGCTGAAAAGAAACGGTAATTCATTTTTGTATGTTTCCCTCTATGCTCGGACAATCTAAGGGCAGAAAGCATTTTGGAGGGAATTGAATGAAAAGACGGCTTTTTTTCAGTTGTTGTTTATTATTTCTAATGGCGGGTTGTGACCAAGGGAAGCCGAAAGAAATTGATGTGAAATTACATAATGCTTCAGGTGATGAAGTTGGGACTGCAAAAGTAGCTCAGCAAACAAGTGGAGTGAAAATTACGATTAAAGCGGAAGGTTTTACACCAGGACCACACGGTATACATGTACACGAAATCGGAGAATGTAAAGCGCCTAGTTTCGAATCATCTGGGAATCATTTTAATCCAGATAATAAAAAACATGGGCTCTTGAATCCGAAAGGTGCGGAAAATGGTGATTTACCGAATGTAGTGGCGGATGGTTCTGGAAAGATTAAAGCAGAAATCGATGCTCCGCATATAACGCTTGAAGAAGGAAAAACGACGATTCATAGAAAAGATGGAGCGTCTATTATTATTACAGAAAACGCTGATGATGGTATGACGCAACCAACTGGTAAATCTGGTGGCCGAATTGCTTGCGGTGTTATCGTAAAAAAAGCGTCGGATCTGAAGAAAAAATAGAAGCTACCGTGAATGATAGCTTTTGTTGTAAAACCGCATGATAGTAAGTGGAATTATATCGATTTACCGAAAAAAGGAGGCTATCTCAATATCATTTTGGGATAGCCTCCTTTTTTGTTATGAG
This sequence comes from Bacillus sp. TH17, assembly GCF_016651125.1. Taxonomy (NCBI): domain Bacteria; kingdom Bacillati; phylum Bacillota; class Bacilli; order Caryophanales; family Bacillaceae; genus Bacillus; species Bacillus sp. TH17. Next base: position 4,311,881 of record NZ_JAEKEN010000001.1, on the reverse strand, counting down.
AATGTATGGTGTAGTCTGTTTAAAATTTCTTCTAAAACAGATCTAGGACAGCCAATGTTAATTCGGATATGGGCTTCTCCACCTGTTCCGTATTTCTCACCGGGCTCAATGATGATTTTACCTTTCTCTTCAAGCAATGCTGTTCGTTCATCTTGAGAAAGATCCAAGTGGGAACAATCAATCCACAGTAAAAAACTACCTTCTGGTTTAATTACAGAAAGAGCTGGTATGTGATTTTGAATATACTCACAAGCAAATTGAGCGTTATCTTCAACATACAATCGAATTTCATTTAGCCAATCATTACATTCTGTATAGGCACTTTGCATTGCTGTATAAGCAAATGTATTTAATCCGTGGAATCCTTGTCTATATTGGATAGACATAAAGGCATTACGGAGATTTTCATTCGGAATAATAATGATCGATGCTTGTAATCCAGCGATATTAAATGTTTTGCTCGGAGCCATACAAGTAATAGTGCGTGCTGCTAATTCTTCAGATAAAGAAGCAAACGGTGTATGAGTATGGCCTCTATAAATAATATCGGCGTGAATTTCATCCGCGACAACGGTTACATTATATTGCGTACATAACGTACCGAGTTTTGTTAGCTCCTCTTTCGTCCAAACGCGCCCGATAGGATTGTGAGGGCTGCAAAGAAGCATTAGTTTTACACCTTGTTTAAATTGAGTTTCTAGATGCTCGAAGTCTATCTTATATATGCCATTTTGTTTAAATAAGGGACTCTCACATAATTGTCTATTATTTGTTTTGACCATTTCAAAAAATGGTGGATAAATAGGAGGTTGTACTAGTACGGCTTCTCCTTCTTTCGTTATAGCTTGTATGCTCGTACTAAGAGCTGGAACGATACCTGCGCTAAATACAATCCATTCTTTTTGTATTTCCCAATTGTATTGGCTTTTCGTCCAATTACAAATGATATCCCCAATATTTTCAGGAGGAAGTGTATAGCCGAAAATAGGATGTTCTGTGCGTTTTTGTAATGCAGTTTGAATTGGTTTTGGTACTTCAAAATCCATATCGGCAATCCAAGCGTGGATGAGCTCTTCATTTTTATATGTATCCCATTTTGTACTATGCGTTCCGCGACGATTTACCGTTTTATGAAATAGTTGCATATGTTTGCTCCTTTCTTCTGTCAAACTGTTAAGTTATGAAAATTCTCACTCTTCTTATAGAATAGCTGATGTGATACGATAAAGAAAAGCATTAAAAAGTGAAAAGGCGGGAAGCAGATGGGTGCATATGACAAAATGATTGAGGTTGTGAAAAATTGGGATCCGTTTCAAATGGGACCGGAGTTTTATGAAACAGAAGCGAGCGATGTTGTAAACGTCGTAAGTGTGTTTGATGATCCGAAATACATCGCAAAGAAGATTCAACATATATACTTTATGTCTTTTGAAGAAGTACCTGCACTTGAAAAATGCGAAAAATTAGCAGTAGAGTTACTCGTACTAAAAGAAGGCGGAAGTTGTTCGTTATAGGCTGTCGGAATTTACGACAGCCTTTTTGTTTATTTTCATTTGTGCTGATTGATTAAAGCTTCACTTTATCCCGTTTTAACGGGCAGTAAGACTCCCGCCTCAAAATTAGGTTGAAGCAAAGAGGTTAGGCGAGAAATCAAACTGCCCGTAAAAACCCGATTGGTGAAGGCTAATAATCCGTGGGGATAGAGCCTCCCACGGATTAAAGCTTCACTTTATTGCGTCGCAAACGTAATAATTTCTTCATAAACATGATCGGGCTTTTCTTCAGGTAGTAGGTGCCCTGTATTTTCGTAAGAAATGAAAGTTGAATTAGGTAGGTCCTTATGGAGACGGTGTCCTACATGTACAGGGACGACGCGATCTTTTTCACCCCAAATGAGTAATACTGGGGTTTCGATTTTTTGTAATTCAGTTGAAGATAAGTCACCTTCACGGTCTCTTATCATTCGAGTTAAAGCAGGGAATATACGATCATCATAAAAAGGAGCAGCATAGCCTTCCATCATTTCATTGTCAATTAATGAATGGTCATGAACGACATTCATTAAGTTATGGACGATGCCCCTTCGAATAATCCAGTTCTTCACGTATAAGTGGAAGAACGGTAAATAAGAGGAGTACAGTAAAGGTAAGTTTGCGCGTGCTAAATAACTAGAGCTACATAGTAAAATCGTCTTTGAAATTAATTCAGGGCGTAGTCGGTTTACAAAGAGTGAAATTTGTCCGCCCATAGAATGGCCAACTAGTACAATATTCGAGAGAGATAAATGTTCGATTAAATCGATAATAATAGCTGCTAAATTGTGATAAGAATATTTAAAGAGATGAGATTTATCACTTTTTCCGAATGGTGGTAAATCAAGGGCAATTACTGTACCTTCCTTTGTTAGTAAAGGAATGAGTCGTCGATAGCTAAATGAGGAAGAGAGGAAGCCGTGAACGAGTACGAAAGTAGGTCGTTCTTTTTTAGTATTATGTTCATACAATTCGTAATGAATAGTAGTCCCGCGAGTGGAAAAAGTGAAGTAAGGGCATTTGCATTCATGGTTCATTTTTTGTCACTCCATTGATTTTTGTTCATATCATCTCCCGGTAAGAAACAAAATATGTTAACAAAAAAAGGCAAGATGACATCGTCATCTTGCCTTTCGCTTATTTATCCCGCTATTCGCGGGGCAGTTGACTCCCACCTCAAAATTCGGCGAATGCGAGGAAGTTAGGTGGGAGATAACTGCCCGTAAAAGCCCGATTGGTGAAGGCTGATAATCAGTGGGGGATGGACAAAACCCCCACTGATTAAAGTTTCACTTTATAATTACCCACGCACAATATTAGGTGGTGTTTTTCCTTGTAATCCTGCTACTAAATTTTCAGCAGCTGTCATTGCCATTTGCTGCCGAGTTTTTAATGTTGCAGATCCGATGTGCGGTAAAGTTACAACGTTTTGTAATGATAAGAGCGGATTCTCTTTTTGAATCGGCTCTTGTGTAAATGTGTCGATGCCGGCTGCAAATATTTTCTTTTCTGTTAACGCATGAATTAATGCAGTTTCATCTACTGTTTTCCCGCGAGAAGCATTAATGAAAATTGCTGTTTCTTTCATTAGTGAAAATTCCTTTTCACCGATAAGATGATACGTTTCATCTGTTAATGGAGTAAGAAGAATAATAAAATCAGATTGTTTGATTAAAGTTTGTAAATCACAATATGTAGCATCAAATTTTTGCTCAGCTTCTTCTTTACGGCGACGATTATAGTAAAGGACATTCATATCAAAGCCGAATTTCGCTCGTTTTGCGACAGCTTCTCCAATTCGTCCCATTCCGATAATACCAATCGTACTATGATGTACATCTAGTCCGAAGTGTTCTTTTCCAATTTCAGCGTTCCATTCACCATTTTTTACATAGGAATTGAGTTCGCAAACACGGCGACCAGCAGATAACATAAGAGCGAAAACGAGATCGGCTACTGTATCATCTAACACATATGGAGTATTCGTTCCGATAACATTTTGTTTTTCCATCGCTTTTAAATCAAAGTTATCATGGCCAACAGAAATGTTACTTACTACTTTTAAATTAGGAGCAACCTGCAATAACTCTTCATTTATAGTAGATCCGAAATTTAATAACCCATCTTTATCTTTTATTTTTTCTAATAGAACATCACGAGGTACTTTCTCATTTTGATCCCATTTTTCAAAATCACAGTGTTCTGATAAATAGTTTTCTACAAATGTTGGAACTGGTTCGGCAATATATACTTTTGGTTTCACGGTTCCATCCCCTTTCCTCTTTACCTGGATTGGTGTGTGCTAATAATCAGCGGGATAAAGCATTCCACTGATTAAAGTTTCACTTTATCCCGCATTAACGGACAGTAAGCTTTCCGCCTTGAAGAACAGCTAAGGCAAAGAATATAAGTTGGAAAGCAACTATCCGTAAATGCCCGATTGGTGCGGGTTAATAATCAGCGGGATAGAGCATTCCGCTGATTAAAGTTTCACTTTATTTTGACATAATTCTCAAAAAAAATCTTCTTTTCAAACTGGAAAGAGTATTTGTATAATTTAGACAGAAACTAAAAGGAAGGATGATTTATATGGTGACAGAGAAAGAATTGGAATTATTAGCTTGTCTTGAAAAGAATAGTCGTTTATCTGTAGATACATTAGCGAAGTTGTTAAATATAGAAGTAGAAGAAGTGAAAAAAATGGTTGCGAAATTAGAAAGTGAAAAGATTATCGTGGACTATGTAACACATATCGATTGGACAAAAGTGAAAGAACATACTGGTTTAACGGCGATGATTGATGTGAAAGTTACACCGAAGCGTGGTGTCGGTTTTGATGCAGTAGCTGAACAAATTTATCGCTATTCAGAAGTGAAATCCGTTTATTTAATGTCTGGGACATATGACCTTTCTATTACATTAGAAGGAAAGACGATGGGAGAAGTAGCGATGTTTGTTTCTGAGAAATTAGCAACAATTGAATCTGTCGTTTCAACGACAACTCATTTTATTTTGAAGAAGTATAAACATGAGGGGATTATTTATGAAAAGACAGATGATGATAAGAGAATTGTGGTGACACCGTGAAGCAATTTGACCTATCTAGAGTAGCAGAATCTTTACAACCGTCCGGTATACGAAAGTTTTTTGATTTAGCGGCAAGTATGAAAGGTGTTATTTCACTTGGAGTGGGAGAGCCGGACTTTGTTACACCTTGGAATGTAAGGCAAGCATGTATTCGTTCTTTAGAACAAGGATATACGTCATATACAGCAAATGCAGGATTATTGGAGCTCCGTCAAGAAATAGCAAAGTATCTAAAAAAACAATTTGCAGTATCTTATGATCCGAATGATGAAATCATTGTTACAGTTGGAGCGAGTCAAGCGCTAGATGTAGCGATGCGTGCTATTGTAAACCCTGATGATGAAATACTTATTATTGAACCAAGTTTCGTTTCGTATGCACCGCTTGTTACGTTAGCGGGCGGGGTCCCTGTTCCAGTGGCGACTTCATTAGAAGATGAATTTAAAGTACAGCCAGATCAAATTGAAGCAGCTATTACAACGAAAACAAAGGCAATATTACTTTGTTCTCCCAATAACCCAACAGGCGCAATGTTAAATAAATCCGAATTAGAAAAGCTAGCTGTTATTGTTGAGAAGTATAATTTAATCGTGTTATCGGATGAAATTTATGCAGAGCTCGTATACGACGAAGCATATACGAGTTTCGCGAGTATTAAAAATATGCGTGACCATACGATTTTAATTTCAGGATTTTCAAAAGGGTTTGCCATGACGGGATGGCGTCTTGGGATGATTGCAGCCCCTGTTCAATTTTCAGAATTAATGCTCAAAATCCACCAGTATTCAATGATGTGTGCACCGACGATGTCTCAATTTGCAGCACTTGAAGCATTACGCGGGGGAAATGATGAAGTAATTCGAATGAGAGATAGCTATAAAAAACGTCGTAACTTTATGACGACATCTTTCAATGAAATGGGCTTAACATGTCATGTGCCAGGCGGGGCATTTTATGTCTTCCCTTCTATAGCTTCAACCGGACTATCTTCAGCAGAATTTGCAGAACAATTATTATTAGAAGAAAAAGTGGCTGTTGTTCCTGGAAATGTGTTTGGCGGGAGTGGTGAAGGATTTATTCGTTGTTCATATGCAACATCGCTTGAGCAACTTATGGAAGCAATGAAGAGAATGGAACGGTTCATAGAGAATAAAAAAAGGACAAAACACAATACGTTTTGTCCATAAAAGGGGGGGAATACTAGAAAGCCATGTGTTAGTATTCTATCCTAATATTGGAGAATTATACGTATTACAGGAAAATTTTTCGTGAATTTTGAATGAGTTCTATCAAAGTGGTATAATTTACTAATATAAGGTGGGAGTATCCTCGGTGTTTTACTTAGGATACTTACCACTAATCGGATATTTAACAATAAATACATCTGCTTTGCTATTTACAATTGTAGAGAAAATGGTAAACGTATGGGAGTGTTTCACATGTCAGAACAATATACAACGGGAGTGGTTGTAACAGGGAAAGTAACTGGAATTCAAGATTACGGTGCATTTGTAGCTTTGGATGCAGAAACACAAGGACTTGTGCATATATCTGAAATCACAAATGGGTATGTAAAAGACATTCATGACTTTTTAAAGGTCGGAGATACAGTAGAAGTAAAAGTACTTTCAATTGATGAAGAACACAGAAAAATGAGTTTATCGTTAAAAGCGGCGAAAAGAAAGCAAGGACGAATTCTTATACCGAATCCATCAGAGAACGGATTTAATACACTGCGAGAAAAGCTAGCAGAATGGATTGAAGAGTCGGAGGTAATAAAGTAAAAGAGGAACGCATATGAGCGTTCCTCTTTTACTGTGACTTATGATATATATATTTGCAAATATGATTGCATGCAATCATATTCGTATGTCGGAGGCGAAAAAGACATACTGACTATTGAATTTCATGTGTTTCTGGGTGAGTACCAAGATTCTCGGATGGTTTAAATAGTAAGCCGAGATTGATAAGCCCAGAAATACCAACGATGCCGTAAATAATACGTGCAAGAGCTGATTTCTGTCCCCCGAAAATAGCTGCTACTAAGTCAAACTGGAAGAACCCGATCAGTCCCCAGTTAACAGCGCCGATTACAGTGAAGACTAATGCGATACGTTGCAAGGTACTCATGAAAAGCCCCCCCTTAATGTGAAGCGTGAGCAAGCAAGGAGTTAATAAGAAAATTTAACTCCTTTATAGAATGGTATAGTTTTGTTGTTTTTATACATGAAAAATGTACGAAAAACGATGTATATACATCTATACCGAAAAATTCGAATTTTTATGCAAAAAATGAACTTTTTCTAAAAAATAAATAATGGTTACGTTTACAATTGTTGAATCGCTTGATTTACAACTTTAGTTTCGCTAAAGTGAATACAGAAATACATATACATAATTGGAGGGAAAAAGATGAGTACACATGTAACGTTCGACTATTCTAAAGCGTTATCCTTCATCGGTGAAAATGAACTAACTTATTTACGTGATGCAGTAAAAGTAACACATCATGCAATCCACGAAAAAACTGGAGCTGGGAACGATTTCCTTGGGTGGGTAGAGCTTCCGCTTCAATATGACAAAGAAGAATTCGCTCGCATTCAAAAATGCGCAGAAAAAATTAAAAATGACTCTGACATTTTACTTGTTGTAGGTATTGGTGGTTCTTATCTAGGAGCACGCGCAGCAATTGAAATGTTAAACCATTCTTTCTATAACACGCTTTCTAAAGAACAACGTAAAACTCCACAAGTGCTATTTGTTGGACAAAACATTAGCTCCACTTACATGAAAGATTTAATGGACGTACTAGAAGGTAAAGACTTTTCTATTAACGTTATTTCCAAATCAGGTACAACAACAGAGCCTGCAATCGCATTCCGTATTTTCCGTAAATTATTAGAAGAAAAGTATGGAAAAGAAGAAGCACGCAAACGTATTTATGCGACTACAGATAAAGCGCGCGGTGCTTTAAAAACATTATCTGATAATGAAGGCTACGAAACGTTCGTTATTCCAGATGATGTTGGCGGTCGTTTCTCTGTATTAACACCAGTAGGTTTATTGCCAATCGCTGTAAGTGGCCTAAACATTGAAGAGATGATGAAAGGTGCAGCTGCTGGCCATAATGATTTCGCGAAATCAGAACTTGAAGAAAACCCAGCTTACCAATACGCAGTAGTTCGTAATGCTCTATATAATAAAGGGAAAACAATTGAAATGCTTGTTAACTATGAGCCAGCACTTCACTACTTCTCTGAGTGGTGGAAACAGTTATTTGGTGAAAGTGAAGGAAAAGATCAAAAAGGTATTTTCCCATCTTCAGCAAACTTCTCAACTGACTTACACTCATTAGGTCAATACATTCAAGAAGGTCGTCGTGACCTATTCGAAACAGTTCTTAAAGTAGGTAAATCTACACACGAACTAAAAATCGAATTAGACGACAACGATTTAGATGGATTAAACTACCTTGCTGGTGAAACGATAGACTTCGTAAACACAAAAGCATACGAAGGTACATTACTTGCACATAGCGATGGCGGAGTACCAAACTTAATCGTAAACATCCCTGAATTAAATGAGTACACATTCGGTTACCTTGTATACTTCTTCGAAAAAGCATGTGCGATGAGCGGCTACCTATTAGGCGTAAATCCATTTGACCAACCAGGAGTAGAAGCATACAAGAAAAACATGTTTGCTTTACTTGGTAAACCAGGATTTGAAGAATTAAAAGCAGAATTAGAAGAGCGTTTAAAATAATGAAAAGCGATCGGGTCTCCGGTCGCTTTTTATTATTTTATTGAAAGGTACATCGGTATATTCAAACTAGAATGGGTATGCTAAAGGAAAAGTCTAGGAGGGATGGGCTTGATTCCGATTCAATCAAAATTAGAAGGATGTACATATGCGTTATATAAGTTAGAAGAGGTTATGAAACCACTTGGATATAGTATTGGCGGTAATTGGGATTATGATAAAGGATGCTTTGATTATAAAATCGACGAAGAAGAAGGGTATCAATTTTTACGCGTACCATTTACAGCGGTGGATGGGGAACTAGATGTGCCTGGTGTAATAGTCCGTCTTGAAACACCGTATATTCTTTCGCACGTATATCAAGACGAACTAGATGATAATGTTAATGCTTTAACAGCTGGAACGAGTGGATTGGATCAATTTGCGGAGCCGCAAGATCCAGATGGAGATGTGAAAAGAAAGTATGTCAATATTGGTAAAGTATTGGTACAAGAACTAGAAAATCATTTTTTTAATGGTGAATAACGATGAGTATGTCGCTTTCGATGAGAATGAAAGAATGAACTGGATTGATCATATATTGTTCGTCGCGCTTTACACCTAGTAAGAGAATGTTTTGCTTTAAAAGAGTATAGCTACAATTTGCAAAGGATTGTCCGGTGCAGGACGGGGGAATCTCCATTAGTTGTAATTTGTTATCAGAGATTTCATCGTAAAGTGAGAATAGTACACCTGAAATGGAAGGGAATAAAAGAGAAGCGGTAAATACATAGCTCGTTAATTTATTTCCTTCTATAATTTCTGATACGCCAGCTCTCGTTGCATTTTGGATTTGTTCAGAAGTAAGAAGTTCAGCGATGCAGTGAATGTTTGGATTAAGTCCTTTTGCAGTTAAAATATTTAAAATGGACTGTGTATCTGCTAAGCTTTCGTTCTTCTCTTTATCTGCTGTTATTAATATAGTGTGAGCTGTTGTAATGTTAGCTTTTAATAAAGTTTGATCGTGATGCGGACAACCTTTTATAAATTCTAAATGATGAAATGGCTTTGGAAGTAAAGAAAGTGTTTCATCAATTAAAACGATATCAAGGTTCGGTTGTAATATGTGCATTTGTTTTACAACATGTTTTGCACGCTCATTCCAGCCAACGATAATCATATGACCATTAGAGGTAGCAGCTGCTTCACCCTTAATTCTCATATATTGTTTATTAATCATGTCGGTAGCGAATAGAACCATATAATAAGAACAAAATCCCGTTCCTAATAAAATAATACATATACCAATAAGTTTTCCTATCGTTGTATGGGGGGCGAAATCGCCGTATCCAACGGTGAAAATGGTAACGATTGACCACCAAACCCCGTCGAACCATGTGGTGAAGTGAGATGGCTCTAATATATGTATAAGAAAGCCGGAGAAGGTAGTAAGTACAATAATAAAACAAATTAAACGAAATATAATGGAATCACGAAATGTATCTACTAAATTCGGACGGGATTTCAAGTTCCTATTCCTCCTTACTTTTCAGGACTACATTCATTGTTACCATTATAGAAAAAAGAAAAACTCTCTAATTAAAAGAGAGTTCATTTCATAATTAATACATACTTTCAACTTCAGTTTGTTGAACACTTTCAAGATGCTGAAGAGCATAATAAACATCAGCAGTATGTCTTTTTTGATCGATAGACAATTTTAAATGTAAATAGTGCGAACCATTTTCCAATGTTTTGAGCTTCATGTTCTTAACTTTTATATCCATTTCTTTTATTTCTTCAATTACGGTCGGGATATTGTCCATATTTCGTACAACGAGTTTCACTGCGATATCACGTTGGCGAAATGATCTAGGACCGACGTATTTCATCGCTAATGGTATAAGTTCTACACTAATCATAAGGAAACACATTCCGAAAATAGCCTCGATATAGAAACCAGCTCCAACGGCAATGCCGATGCCAGAAGCACCCCAAATCATAGCGGCGGTCGTTAACCCCGCAATACTATCGTTTCCTCTGCGTAAAATTACACCGGCACCTAAAAAACCAATTCCTGATACAATTTGAGCGGCAAGTCGAAGTGGATCCATATTCATATGATCGGTATGTGGTAAGTTGTAAGCTGCTTTAATAGAAACAATGGTTAGGAGGCAACTAATAATAGAAATAACTAAACACGTTTTTAAGCCGAGTGGTTTACGTTTTAATTCGCGCTCTAAACCGATAGCGAATCCTAAAATAGCCGAGAGACCTAGTTTTATTAATAAGTCGGTGTAGTCCATGTATATTCCTCCTTGTATGATATGGTATATGAATAAAACGTTTATCCCACATTAACGGGCAGTAAGCCCCGCCTCAAAATTCGCCGAATGCGAGAAAGTTAGGTGGGGGACGACTGCCCGTAAATGCCCGATTGGTGAAGGCTAATAATCAGTGGGGGATGAATACCCCCCACTGATTAAAGTTTCACTTTATATAGAAAGAAACGTTTTTTGACAGAGTGACTTTCTATAGAATATATGTAGGAATTACTTAGAAATGAAAGAGATGTTTCGTTTAAGTATATGATATTAAAAAAGAAATGTAGTTGGTTTCAAAAAAGTTTTCAAAAGGTGTTGCATTTCATTTTTTCACATGATATATTAATAAACGTCGCTGATGCAGAAACGCAGAAAACGACAAAAAAGAAATTGAAAAACATAGTTGACATCGAAAAATGAAGATGTTAATATGATGAAGTCGCTTCTGAAGCGGCAGATAAGTTCTTTGAAAACTGAACGAAACAAACAACGTGAACGTCAATTTTTATTTTTAGATGCTAGACAAACTAACTTTATTGGAGAGTTTGATCCTGGCTCAGGATGAACGCTGGCGGCGTGCCTAATACATGCAAGTCGAGCGAATGGATTAAGAGCTTGCTCTTATGAAGTTAGCGGCGGACGGGTGAGTAACACGTGGGTAACCTACCCATAAGACTGGGATAACTCCGGGAAACCGGGGCTAATACCGGATAATATTTTGAACTGCATAGTTCGAAATTGAAAGGCGGCTTCGGCTGTCACTTATGGATGGACCCGCGTCGCATTAGCTAGTTGGTGAGGTAACGGCTCACCAAGGCGACGATGCGTAGCCGACCTGAGAGGGTGATCGGCCACACTGGGACTGAGACACGGCCCAGACTCCTACGGGAGGCAGCAGTAGGGAATCTTCCGCAATGGACGAAAGTCTGACGGAGCAACGCCGCGTGAGTGATGAAGGCTTTCGGGTCGTAAAACTCTGTTGTTAGGGAAGAACAAGTGCTAGTTGAATAAGCTGGCACCTTGACGGTACCTAACCAGAAAGCCACGGCTAACTACGTGCCAGCAGCCGCGGTAATACGTAGGTGGCAAGCGTTATCCGGAATTATTGGGCGTAAAGCGCGCGCAGGTGGTTTCTTAAGTCTGATGTGAAAGCCCACGGCTCAACCGTGGAGGGTCATTGGAAACTGGGAGACTTGAGTGCAGAAGAGGAAAGTGGAATTCCATGTGTAGCGGTGAAATGCGTAGAGATATGGAGGAACACCAGTGGCGAAGGCGACTTTCTGGTCTGTAACTGACACTGAGGCGCGAAAGCGTGGGGAGCAAACAGGATTAGATACCCTGGTAGTCCACGCCGTAAACGATGAGTGCTAAGTGTTAGAGGGTTTCCGCCCTTTAGTGCTGAAGTTAACGCATTAAGCACTCCGCCTGGGGAGTACGGCCGCAAGGCTGAAACTCAAAGGAATTGACGGGGGCCCGCACAAGCGGTGGAGCATGTGGTTTAATTCGAAGCAACGCGAAGAACCTTACCAGGTCTTGACATCCTCTGAAAACTCTAGAGATAGAGCTTCTCCTTCGGGAGCAGAGTGACAGGTGGTGCATGGTTGTCGTCAGCTCGTGTCGTGAGATGTTGGGTTAAGTCCCGCAACGAGCGCAACCCTTGATCTTAGTTGCCATCATTAAGTTGGGCACTCTAAGGTGACTGCCGGTGACAAACCGGAGGAAGGTGGGGATGACGTCAAATCATCATGCCCCTTATGACCTGGGCTACACACGTGCTACAATGGACGGTACAAAGAGCTGCAAGACCGCGAGGTGGAGCTAATCTCATAAAACCGTTCTCAGTTCGGATTGTAGGCTGCAACTCGCCTACATGAAGCTGGAATCGCTAGTAATCGCGGATCAGCATGCCGCGGTGAATACGTTCCCGGGCCTTGTACACACCGCCCGTCACACCACGAGAGTTTGTAACACCCGAAGTCGGTGGGGTAACCTTTATGGAGCCAGCCGCCTAAGGTGGGACAGATGATTGGGGTGAAGTCGTAACAAGGTAGCCGTATCGGAAGGTGCGGCTGGATCACCTCCTTTCTATGGAGAATTGATGAACGCAGTTCATCAATAAACGTTGACTTGTTTTGTTTCGTTCAGTTTTGAGAGAACTATCTCTCAAGTTTAAATGTATGTTCTTTGAAAACTAGATAACAGTGTAGCTCATATTTTTTTAATTTTAGTTTGGTTAAGTTAGAAAGGGCGCACGGTGGATGCCTTGACACTAGGAGTCGATGAAGGACGGGACTAACGCCGATATGCTTCGGGGAGCTGTAAGTAAGCTTTGATCCGAAGATTTCCGAATGGGGAAACCCACTATACGTAATGGTATGGTATCCTTACCTGAATACATAGGGTATGGAAGACAGACCCAGGGAACTGAAACATCTAAGTACCTGGAGGAAGAGAAAGCAAATGCGATTTCCTGAGTAGCGGCGAGCGAAACGGAATCTAGCCCAAACCAAGAGGCTTGCCTCTTGGGGTTGTAGGACATTCTATACGGAGTTACAAAGGAACGAGGTAGACGAAGCGACCTGGAAAGGTCCGTCACAGAGGGTAATAACCCCGTAGTCGAAACTTCGTTCTCTCTTGAATGTATCCTGAGTACGGCGGAACACGTGAAATTCCGTCGGAATCTGGGAGGACCATCTCCCAAGGCTAAATACTCCCTAGTGATCGATAGTGAACCAGTACCGTGAGGGAAAGGTGAAAAGCACCCCGGAAGGGGAGTGAAAGAGATCCTGAAACCGTGTGCCTACAAATAGTCAGAGCCCGTTAATGGGTGATGGCGTGCCTTTTGTAGAATGAACCGGCGAGTTACGATCCCGTGCGAGGTTAAGCTGAAGAGGCGGAGCCGCAGCGAAAGCGAGTCTGAATAGGGCGTTTAGTACGTGGTCGTAGACCCGAAACCAGGTGATCTACCCATGTCCAGGGTGAAGTTCAGGTAACACTGAATGGAGGCCCGAACCCACGCACGTTGAAAAGTGCGGGGATGAGGTGTGGGTAGCGGAGAAATTCCAATCGAACCTGGAGATAGCTGGTTCTCCCCGAAATAGCTTTAGGGCTAGCCTTAAGTGTAAGAGTCTTGGAGGTAGAGCACTGATTGAACTAGGGGTCCTCATCGGATTACCGAATTCAGTCAAACTCCGAATGCCAATGACTTATCCTTAGGAGTCAGACTGCGAGTGATAAGATCCGTAGTCAAGAGGGAAACAGCCCAGATCGCCAGCTAAGGTCCCAAAGTGTGTATTAAGTGGAAAAGGATGTGGAGTTGCTTAGACAACTAGGATGTTGGCTCAGAAGCAGCCACCATTTAAAGAGTGCGTAATAGCTCACTAGTCGAGTGACTCTGCGCCGAAAATGTACCGGGGCTAAATACACCACCGAAGCTGCGAATTGATACCAATGGTATCAGTGGTAGGGGAGCGTTCTAAGTGCAGTGAAGTCAGACCGGAAGGACTGGTGGAGCGCTTAGAAGTGAGAATGCCGGTATGAGTAGCGAAAGACGGGTGAGAATCCCGTCCACCGAATGCCTAAGGTTTCCTGAGGAAGGCTCGTCCGCTCAGGGTTAGTCAGGACCTAAGCCGAGGCCGACAGGCGTAGGCGATGGACAACAGGTTGATATTCCTGTACCACCTCTTTATCGTTTGAGCAATGGAGGGACGCAGAAGGATAGAAGAAGCGTGCGATTGGTTGTGCACGTCCAAGCAGTTAGGCTGATAAGTAGGCAAATCCGCTTATCGTGAAGGCTGAGCTGTGATGGGGAAGCTCCTTATGGAGCGAAGTCTTTGATTCCCCGCTGCCAAGAAAAGCTTCTAGCGAGATAAAAGGTGCCTGTACCGCAAACCGACACAGGTAGGCGAGGAGAGAATCCTAAGGTGTGCGAGAGAACTCTGGTTAAGGAACTCGGCAAAATGACCCCGTAACTTCGGGAGAAGGGGTGCTTTCTTAACGGAAAGCCGCAGTGAATAGGCCCAAGCGACTGTTTAGCAAAAACACAGGTCTCTGCGAAGCCGTAAGGCGAAGTATAGGGGCTGACACCTGCCCGGTGCTGGAAGGTTAAGGAGAGGGGTTAGCGTAAGCGAAGCTCTGAACTGAAGCCCCAGTAAACGGCGGCCGTAACTATAACGGTCCTAAGGTAGCGAAATTCCTTGTCGGGTAAGTTCCGACCCGCACGAAAGGTGTAACGATTTGGGCACTGTCTCAACCAGAGACTCGGTGAAATTATAGTACCTGTGAAGATGCAGGTTACCCGCGACAGGACGGAAAGACCCCGTGGAGCTTTACTGTAGCCTGATATTGAATTTTGGTACAGTTTGTACAGGATAGGCGGGAGCCATTGAAACCGGAGCGCTAGCTTCGGTGGAGGCGCTGGTGGGATACCGCCCTGACTGTATTGAAATTCTAACCTACGGGTCTTATCGACCCGGGAGACAGTGTCAGGTGGGCAGTTTGACTGGGGCGGTCGCCTCCTAAAGTGTAACGGAGGCGCCCAAAGGTTCCCTCAGAATGGTTGGAAATCATTCGTAGAGTGCAAAGGCATAAGGGAGCTTGACTGCGAGACCTACAAGTCGAGCAGGGACGAAAGTCGGGCTTAGTGATCCGGTGGTTCCGCATGGAAGGGCCATCGCTCAACGGATAAAAGCTACCCCGGGGATAACAGGCTTATCTCCCCCAAGAGTCCACATCGACGGGGAGGTTTGGCACCTCGATGTCGGCTCATCGCATCCTGGGGCTGTAGTCGGTCCCAAGGGTTGGGCTGTTCGCCCATTAAAGCGGTACGCGAGCTGGGTTCAGAACGTCGTGAGACAGTTCGGTCCCTATCCGTCGTGGGCGCAGGAAATTTGAGAGGAGCTGTCCTTAGTACGAGAGGACCGGGATGGACGCACCGCTGGTGTACCAGTTGTTCTGCCAAGGGCATAGCTGGGTAGCTATGTGCGGAAGGGATAAGTGCTGAAAGCATCTAAGCATGAAGCCCCCCTCAAGATGAGATTTCCCATAGCGTAAGCTAGTAAGATCCCTGAAAGATGATCAGGTTGATAGGTTCGAGGTGGAAGCATGGTGACATGTGGAGCTGACGAATACTAATAGATCGAGGACTTAACCATATAATATGAAGCAATGTTATCTAGTTTTGAAAGAATATAAAAAACTTATTGACTTTAAATGTCGAATAAGTTATGATAATTCTTGTCTTAAATGAATACAGTCTGGTAATGATGGCAGAGAGGTCACACCCGTTCCCATACCGAACACGGAAGTTAAGCTCTCTAGCGCCGATGGTAGTTGGGACCTTGTCCCTGTGAGAGTAGGACGTTGCCAGGCAATTCGGAGGATTAGCTCAGCTGGGAGAGCACCTGCCTTACAAGCAGGGGGTCGGCGGTTCGATCCCGTCATCCTCCACCATTTAGCCGACTTAGCTCAATTGGTAGAGCAACTGACTTGTAATCAGTAGGTTGGGGGTTCAAGTCCTCTAGTCGGCACCAGAAAATCATGGCGGTTGTGGCGAAGTGGTTAACGCACCGGATTGTGGCTCCGGCACTCGTGGGTTCAATTCCCATCAGTCGCCCCATTTTTCTTTTTAAATTATAATATGCGGGTGTGGCGGAATTGGCAGACGCACTAGACTTAGGATCTAGCGCCTTTGGCGTGGGGGTTCGACTCCCTTCACCCGCACTTTTAATAAAATAACTTAAACATGTCTTGCGGAAGTAGTTCAGTGGTAGAATACAACCTTGCCAAGGTTGGGGTCGCGGGTTCGAATCCCGTCTTCCGCTCCAATTTTCAGTATGACATGCCGGGGTGGCGGAACAGGCAGACGCACAGGACTTAAAATCCTGCGGTGGGTGACCACCGTGCGGGTTCGACCCCCGCCCTCGGCACCATATGCGCCCGTAGCTCAATTGGATAGAGCGTTTGACTACGGATCAAGAGGTTAGGGGTTCGACTCCTCTCGGGCGCGTTTTTTATTAACGGGAAGTGGCTCAGCTTGGTAGAGCACCTGGTTTGGGACCAGGGGGTCGCAGGTTCAAATCCTGTCTTCCCGATATTTTCAAAATATGGGGCCTTAGCTCAGCTGGGAGAGCGCCTGCCTTGCACGCAGGAGGTCAGCGGTTCGATCCCGCTAGGCTCCACTTATTTGAATATAACTTATGGCGGTGTAGCTCAGCTGGCTAGAGCGTACGGTTCATACCCGTGAGGTCGGGGGTTCGATCCCCTCCGCCGCTACCATAAAGGACCTTTAGCTCAGCTGGTTAGAGCAGACGGCTCATAACCGTCCGGTCGTAGGTTCGAGTCCTACAAGGTCCACCACTCAAAGTTCATATCTCGGAGGTATACCCAAGTTCGGCTGAAGGGATCGGTCTTGAAAACCGACAGGCGGCGAGAGTCGCGCGGGGGTTCGAATCCCTCTACCTCCTCCATTTTTTCTAAATTAAATATTATATCATCGCGGGGTGGAGCAGTACGGTAGCTCGTCGGGCTCATAACCCGAAGGTCGCAGGTTCAAATCCTGTCCCCGCAACCAAATGGTCCCGTGGTGTAGTGGTTAACATGCCTGCCTGTCACGCAGGAGATCGCCGGTTCGACCCCGGTCGGGACCGCCATTTTTTTTACATAAAGGCTCGGTAGCTCAGTCGGTAGAGCAGAGGACTGAAAATCCTCGTGTCGGCGGTTCGATTCCGTCCCGAGCCACCATTTTAAAATCGCAAGCCGGCTTAGCTCAATTGGTAGAGCAACTGACTTGTAATCAGTAGGTTGGGGGTTCAAGTCCTCTAGCCGGCACCACTTTCAAAATGAGCCATTAGCTCAGTTGGTAGAGCATCTGACTTTTAATCAGAGGGTCGAAGGTTCGAATCCTTCATGGCTCACCATTTTTAATTTAATGCGGGTGTAGTTTAGTGGTAAAACAAGAGCCTTCCAAGCTCTGGTCGAGAGTTCGATTCTCTTCACCCGCTTTTTATGGGCCTATAGCTCAGCTGGTTAGAGCGCACGCCTGATAAGCGTGAGGTCGATGGTTCGAGTCCATTTAGGCCCACCATAATTATTCCGCAGTAGCTCAGTGGTAGAGCTATCGGCTGTTAACCGATCGGTCGTAGGTTCGAGTCCTACCTGCGGAGCCATATTATAGAGAAGTACCCAAGTGGCTCAAGGGGCTCCCCTGCTAAGGGAGTAGATCGCGAACGCGGTGCGAGGGTTCGAATCCCTTCTTCTCTGCCAGATTTTGGCCCGTTGGTCAAGTGGTTAAGACACCGCCCTTTCACGGCGGTAACACGGGTTCGAATCCCGTACGGGTCATACTAAAAGAGATAGCATAATCTGCTATCTCTTTTTTGTTGTATAAAAGTGGACTTTGAATAGTCTGCTTTTTTTTATGGATTTCTTGTATACTTTTTTCTATTTGAATCGTCTAACTAATAGAAAAGAGAGAGCGATGGAGTATGAAAAGCTTATTATAGAAACATCAAAAAGTATTTATAGATATTTGCTTAAAATTGGAGTAACACCAGCAGAAGCAGAGGATATCGTTCAAGATACGATACAAAAAAGTTATATTAATTTAAATGGGATTACCTCTTCTTATACATAAGAAGAGGTAATCCTATTTTTTGAATATGTTTTAACTCTCCGCTGAATGCCCATCCGGTTTCATAACAGCATGACTATATGCGGAGTGGAGAGTTTTGTATCCTAAAAGTGCAATAGTTAAGGCAAGGCCTCCTGCAATAATAGCCACACTAAATCCTGCGCGAGCTCCAAAAGTATCAATAACTAAACCAGCTACCGCTGATCCTAGAGAGACTCCAATACCAAGTCCTGTAATTGCCCAGGTCATTCCTTCGGTTATTTTTGATTCAGGTACGATTTTTTCCACCAGTCCCATAGTAATAATCATAGTAGGGGCAACAGATAAGCCTGCAAAGAAAACAATAACTACTAGCCAAGCAATAGTGTTTACGAAAACTAGTGGCAGCATTGTTACCATTGATAGTGTGACTGCTATTAAAAATTGATTATATGGTGGAGTACTGAGTTTAAGAGTGCCGAAAATAAGACCTGCCAGGCATGAACCGATTGCATAGACGGAAAGCACAAAGCTAGCAGCTACTGTGTTTCCTTGATGCTCAGCAAAAGCCACACTAACTACATCTATTGTGCCAAATATAGTACCTATAGCGATGAGTGTGAATACAAGCACTCGTAATGTACCAATTTTAAATACTGTTCCTTTGTTTGTAATGTCGTGGGGATGTACATGTGGTTCTGTGCTTTTTTGCATGGTGAATAGGCATACCCCGATTGTAAGAAAAACACATGATAAAAGTGGTCCTGCTTCTGGGAAGAACATAACACTTAAACTGACGGATAATACAGGACCAATGATGAAGCAAAGTTCATCGACGACCGATTCGAAGGAAAATGCTGTATGCAATTTATGAGATCCACGGTATAGTTTAGTCCAACGTGCACGTACCATGGCCGACATGTTTGGCATACAACCCGCACATAAGGCGGATAGAAATAGCGTCCAATAAGGAGCCTCATGTTTCGTACATAGAAGTAAGAGAATCGTAAAGAAAACACTGATACCTGTAGTCGGAAGAAGTATACGAGATTGTCCTAATTGATCAGCCATACGAGAAATATGAGGAGCTAGTAAAGCTGATGATAATGTGAAGGTGGCTGCAACGGCTCCGGCAAGCCAATAGTCACCACGTAACTGAGATAACATTGTAACAATACCAATCCCCATCATTGATATGGGCATCCGAGCTATAAAGCCTGCTAATGAGAATCCTTTTGTACCAGAAGAACTGAAAATCTCACGGTAGGAATTAAACATAATAATCACCAAAGTATTTGACGTTTACATATACATTCTTCATTCTTGTAACTCCTCCTCTGTGTCGTTAATACCTTCTATAAAAAGGGACAGTGAGTCAATTTAGGGTATAAGTAAGAAGTTATATTATCTTGTAAGCTAGAAAAAATTGACATACGCACCGTATGCCAATATCATATTAACATACGGTGCGTATGTCAATTGAAATGTTTTATCTCTGGATGGAGAACTAACGTTAAAAGGAGTTATTCTTTTATATAGAGAACGATACTATAATGGGATTCATTTTGAATAAAGGGAATGAATAGAAGTAGGAGGAAAAGATGGTTAAAAAAACAAGAGCAGAAATGATCATTGAAACACGCGCTAAATTGCTGAGTGCAGCAAGAGAGGCTTTCGGTACAGTTGGATATGTAAACACATCTATGGATGATTTTACTGCATCTGTCGGTTTAACGCGTGGTGCAATTTATCATCATTTTGGCGATAAAAAAGGATTGCTAGAAGCAGTTGTAAAAGAAATTGATATGGAAATGGATAATAAATTACGGAAAGTATCAGATGAGGCGGAAGGAAATTGGGAAGGATTTGTTGGGCGCTGTCGAGCTTATTTAACGATGGCACTTGATCCAGAAATTCAGCGAATTGTACTTCGGGATGCACCGGCAATATTAGGAACTAGTTATTATCAATCATCACAGTCACAATGTTTAGCGACGATGGCGGAGATACTTCAGCAACTAATGAAGGATTGTATTATTGAAAAGACGGACTGTGAAGCTTTAGCAAGATTCATAAATGGCGGACTAGTGGACCTTGCTTGTTGGATCGCGAATTCTGAAGATGCAGAGGAACAGCTGTCTAAAGCGTTGCATAGCCTAACACTTATATTGAATGGTTTATTATTAGAAAAGAATGCATAATTTTAACTGATATTTCTTTATTAATATACAGTAATTGCTAAAATGGAGGTGATACAGCGCATGTTAATTTATTTGCTCCTTTTCGCATTAGCAGGCTGTTTATTTATATGGATAGGAAGTAATATATTGAAAAAAGAAAGAACACCTTTCATTGCAGGATATAATACTGTATTCCATCCAAAGAATGAAAGGGTGTTAGCAAGACGAGTAGGTGTAGTAGTTATTCTATTTGGAGTAGAAACAATATTGTTTCCACCAGTTGCATTTTTCTTCAACTTTGAGGGATTTTACTTTGGTATTTTAGCTGGGGTAGATATTGTTGTTGTATTTATTCTTCTCATAGTAGATCAGCTGGAAGTTTAATATGTTACGTTTTGCTTACTTGTATCTTGGAAAATGGTTTGTAGAATAGATTCCCATATGCTTAGGGCATCAGGGAAGAAATGCCCAGTTTCGTTTATATAGTGTGTTACCGCATGAGGAGTAGTTTGAGGCTACTCTTTTATTTCTTCTATTGATGAAACGATATTATCTGTACGTTGCTAAAAATGGAGAGGGGTAAAAACATTTTTAAAGTGGTAATTAAACTTGTTTATTTCGATTCACAATCTTTATAAAACATCTTCATTGGTATTGATTCCACACTTGATCTAATCATTTTACACTCTATGTGAAAAAGTTCACAAATAGGTCATAATTTGTGAACTTTTTCACAATAATCCGTGCTACAATATGTATGTAAAGAAGTTAAACAACATTAAATTAGTATTTTAATTAATTACTTAAATAATAATAAAAAATAGATATAAACAATTGAAAGGGGAAATTAACATGAAAAAAGGTATCAATCGCGTAGTATTAGTAGGAACAGGAGCTGTAGGTTGTAGTTACGCTTACTCAATGATCAACCAAGGTGTAGCTGAAGAATTCGTACTAGTAGATGTTAATGAAGCAAAAGCAGAAGGAGAAGCAATGGACTTAAGCCATGCGGTACCATTCTCTCCAGCACCAACAAAAGTTTGGAGCGGTAGCTATGCAGATTGTAAAGATGCAGATTTAGTAGTTATCACTGCTGGATTACCACAAAAGCCAGGCGAAACTCGTTTAGACTTAGTTGAGAAAAATACAAAGATCTTTAAACAAATCGTTCGCGGTATTATGGATAGCGGATTCGATGGAATCTTCTTAATCGCAACTAACCCAGTTGATATTTTAACTTACGTAACTTGGAAAGAATCTGGTTTACCGAAAGAGCGCGTAATCGGTTCTGGTACTACTTTAGACTCTGCTCGTTTCCGTTACATGTTAGGTGACTACTTAGATGTAGATCCACGTAACGTTCATGCTTACATCGTTGGTGAGCACGGTGACACTGAACTTCCAGTATGGAGCCACGCTACTGTAGGTGTACAAAAACTAGAAACAATCTTAGCGAACAACGAACAGTATAACCAAGAAGATTTAGATAAAATCTTTGAAAATGTACGCGATGCAGCTTACCACATTATTGAGCGTAAAGGCGCAACTTACTACGGAATCGGTATGTCACTACTTCGTGTAACTAAAGCAATCTTAAGCAACGAGAACAGCGTATTAACTGTATCGGCATACCTTGAAGGTCAATATGGTGAGAAAGATGCTTTCGTAGGTGTTCCAGCTGTTATTAACCGCGAAGGTGTACGTGAAATCGTAGAACTTGAGCTAAATGAAGAAGAAAAAGCGAAATTCGCTCATTCTGTAAAAGTATTAAAAGAAACAATGGCACCAGTACTATAATAATTGCTAAATAATTCAGAGGCGGGAAACTGCTTCCTACCTCTGAGTTTTTATATAATTTAATATAAATTCCTTTTCCGGTTTCCCTTGTATATCCCCAATATACCCCTTTTGCTGGATAAGGGTCGTTTATAGAAAAGAGCACTCTATTTTTGAATAGAGTGCTTTTGTGCGTTATCCCACTATTTGCGAGCAGAGTTTCACCTTATTCTTTAGGAGTTAACCTTGTGGCGATTTTTCCAAAACGGCATTCATCTCCCGCATACTCATTAGATATTCCTTGAGGTGGGAGTTTTCCGTCGGGAAGTGATAAAATTTGGGACAAAAAATGTTGAGAAATATTTTTAAACAATAGATTATTTCGCATGTATTTTACGTGGAAAGAGCGTGAAATACAGAGAAAAACCAATAAAATAAATATTGAGCAACAATGAAAGGTGAGAAATAGTAAGGGAAATGAAGCGTTTGCAATGAATATTCGTCAAAATTCGATATTTTACACAGTAAATTTGAACATTTTAAGTGAAATTTAAGAAAAAAACGAATATTTTTTAAAAAATAACAAGGATATTTCAGTTTTTCGCAGAAATGATAAAGAGTGAAAAAATTCTGTCATCTTAGTGAGGTGAACATATTGGATGTAATAAATTGTGAAGAAGTGAAACGAGATGAGTTTCATACAGAAAAGTACTATGACAGTTATAACATCTTTGGGGCACATATTGTGACGGAAGATGGGATGCGAGGTGTACGATTCACAGTATGGGCTCCTCATGCGAAAGCAATGAGTGTTGTTGGAGATTTTAATGAATGGGATTATGAGCAACATAAGATGCTACAAGTGACAGAAGAGGGGATTTGGTCCTTGTTTGTACCGCATATTGAAGAGAATGAGATATATAAGTATGCGATTGAAACGATGGATGGTGACGTTATTTTAAAAGCAGATCCTTACGCAGTATATGCAGAAGTAAGACCAAATACGGCATCTGTAGTTTTTGATATAGAGGGATATGAATGGAATGATAAAAACTGGATTCGTAAGAGAAAGAAAAAATCGATTTATAAAGAAGCGATGACAGTTTATGAATTACATTTCGGTTCTTGGAAAAAGAAAGAAGATGGCGCTCTGTATTCTTACAGAGAAATGGCCGAGGAGCTCATTCCGTATGTGGTGGAACATCAATTTACACATATTGAAATTATGCCGCTTGTTGAGCATCCATATGATCGTTCTTGGGGATATCAGGGAACAGGATATTATGCAGCGACAAGTAGATTCGGCACGCCACATGATTTGATGTATTTTGTCGATGAATGTCATAAATATGGAATCGGTGTCATTTTAGATTGGGTACCGGGGCATTTTTGTAAAGATGCTCACGGTTTATATTTGTTTGATGGGACACCGACTTATGAATATAAAGATAGAGATGTACAAGAAAACCTTGTATGGGGAACTGTTAATTTTGATTTAGGGAAGAGAGAAGTACGTAATTTCTTAATTTCAAATGCGTTATTTTGGATGAAGTATTTCCATATTGATGGTTTCAGGGTAGATGCAGTTGCGAATATGCTGTACTGGAATAAAGAAGGAAAAGAGCAAAGCAATGAACATGCTGTTTCTTTCTTACGAGAGTTAAATGAAGCCGTGTTTGCAGAAGATGAAGAGTTTCTTATGACAGCGGAAGATTCAACAGCTTGGCCACTTGTAACAGCTCCAACATACGAGGGTGGACTTGGATTCAATTATAAATGGAATATGGGTTGGATGAATGATGTGCTGAAATATATGGAATGTGCGCCAGAGTACCGGAAATACATTCATGAGAAAATGACATTCTCTTTAATATATGCTCACTCTGAAAACTTCATATTGCCGCTTTCTCATGATGAAGTCGTTCATGGGAAAAAGTCGTTATTAAATAAAATGCCGGGAGATTACTGGGATAAGTTTGCTCAGCTTCGTTTATTATATGGATATTTCTTTACTCATCCAGGTAAGAAATTACTCTTTATGGGTGGAGAATTCGGGCAATTTGATGAGTGGAAAGACCTTGAAGATTTAGATTGGAATTTACATGATTTTGAAATGCATTGTAATATGCATGATTACTTTAAAGAGCTCATAGCATTGTATAAGCGCTCAAAACCACTTTGGCAGTTAGATCACTCGCCTGAAGGATTTCAGTGGATTGATGCTAATAATAATGAGCAAAGTATTTTCTCGTTTATCCGCCAAGGGGATAAGCAGGAAGATGCGTTAGTTGTCGTATGTAATTTTACGAAAGCTACATATGAAAACTATAAAGTAGGTGTACCAGATTTCGAGTACTATAACGAAATTTTAAACAGTGACTCGGCGCAATATGGCGGATCGGGGCAAGTTAATAAGAAACGTCTCAAGACGATTCTAGAGCCATATCATAATCAAGTGGCACATGTAGAAATTACAATTCCACCATTTGGCGTATCCATATTACGACCAGTGAAGACGAGAAAGGGGAGCAAAAAACAAGATGGCTCAAAAACAAAAGTGCGTAGCAATGTTACTAGCAGGGGGAAAAGGTAGTCGTTTAAGTGCATTAACAAAAAATTTAGCCAAGCCAGCTGTTCCATTTGGTGGTAAATATCGCATTATTGATTTTACGTTAAGTAACTGTGCAAACTCCGGTATTGAAACGGTGGGGATTTTAACACAATATCAACCGTTAGAACTTCATAATTATATTGGAATCGGAAATGCTTGGGATCTTGATCGTGTAAACGGTGGAGTCACTGTGTTACCTCCTTATGCGGAATCTTCAGGTGTGAAGTGGTATACAGGTACGGCAAGCGCTATTTATCAAAACTTAAACTATTTAAGTCAGTATGAACCAGAATATGTCCTTATTTTATCAGGCGATCATATTTATAAAATGGATTACAGCAAAATGCTAGATTACCATATTGAGAAAGAAGCGGACGTTTCGATTTCTGTTATTGAAGTGCCGTGGGATGAAGCAAGTCGCTTTGGCATCATGAATACAAATGAAGAGATGGAAGTTGTTGAATTTGAGGAGAAACCGCAATTTCCAAGAAGTAATCTTGCATCAATGGGAATTTATATTTTTAACTGGGCTATTTTAAAAGAATATTTAGAAATGGATGCAAGAAACCCTGAATCTAGTAATGACTTCGGAAAAGATGTACTTCCGCTCCTGTTAGATGAAGGGAAGAAGTTGATGGCGTATCCATTTGAAGGATATTGGAAAGATGTTGGAACGGTGAAAAGCTTATGGGAAGCGAATATGGATTTACTTCGCGATGAAACATCGTTGAACTTGAACGATCGTAATTGGCGCATTTATTCTGTAAATCCAAACGAGCCACCTCAATATATTGCAGAAAAGGCAAAAGTAGAAGAGTCACTTATTAATGAAGGGTGCGTCATTGAAGGGGACGTGAAGCATTCTGTTTTATTCCAAGGAGTGACGGTGGAAGAAGGTAGTATGGTAATCGATTCTGTCGTTATGCCAGGAGCAAAGATTGGTAAAAACGTTGTGATTGAAAGAGCGATCGTTGGATCGGAAATGGTTATTGAAGATGGGACAATAATTCGTCCAGAAAAAAATGTTGATGATGTAGTACTAATTGCTGAAGGAAAATAGAAAAGGGGGATGAAATGAATGGGAGAAAAAATGTTAGGAATTATTAATGCAACGGGAAGTTTTCCTTCCTTAAAGAAAGTAACAGGGCATCGTTCATTAGCGGCGTTACCGTTTGGAGGCCGTTATCGCCTCATTGATTTCATGCTTTCAAATATGGTGAATTCTAATATTCATAGCGTGGCGGTTTTTACAAGTCATAAAAATCGTTCTTTAATGGATCATGTCGGTTCAGGAAAACAGTGGGATTTAGATAGAAAGCGTGATGGACTGTTTTTATTCCCACCGAACTGCCAATGTGATCATGACGAATTTGGATCTTTTGCACATTTTAGAAGACATATTGATTATTTTCTAAGAAGCAGAGAAGAATATGTTGTTATTACGAATAGCCATCTTGTAACAGCGTTAAACTTTCAAGCGGTGTTAGAGCGACATATACATACGTCTGCAGATATTACTGAAGTTTGTCATGAAGGGGTTTCGCTTCAAACATATGTGTTAAAGAAACAATTATTGCTAGACTTATTTGAGACATATAAAGATGTGGAGCAATACAGTTTATTTGATGTAGTGAGAGAAAAGAGCGGGAAATCACTGCATATTACTACGTACGAACATACAGGATATGTAGCTATTATTGATTCTATTGAAAGTTACTATAAACATAGCCTAGAAATTTTGCAGCCTTCTATTTGGAAGCAATTATTTAAGAAAGAAGCACCAATCTTTACGAAAGTAAAAGATGAGCCACCAACTCGTTATATGAAGGGTGCAGTAGTGAAAAATACGATGATTGCAAACGGCAGTATTATTGAGGGTGAAGTAGAAAATAGTGTTGTCTCCCGTTCTGTTAAAATTGGAAAAGGTTCAATTGTTCGTAATAGTATTATTATGCAAAAGAGCCAAATTGGAGATAATTGCATAATAGACGGTGTTATTATTGATAAAGACGTGAAAATTGGTGACGGTGTTGTACTAAAAGGAAACGCCGATGAGCCATATGTTGTAGAAAAAGGAAGCATTCAAAACAGTACGATTAATAGTTATTCTTAAAAGAATCAGTGGGGGTTTTTCCTCCACTGATTAAAGCATTCATTCAAATGAAAACTCGAAGGGAGGAAGCTGCAAGGGAAGTCGTATAAGCTTTTCGTGCAGTGGGACAACAAGTGAATATTTTATTTGCAGTATCAGAATGTGTACCATTTGTTAAATCGGGAGGATTAGCTGATGTAGCAGGTGCGCTCCCAAAAGAGCTGAAAAAATTAGGTGTGGACGTTCGTATTATACTTCCAAATTATAGTCGTATTCCGCAAAAATTAAGGGATGGATGTACGTTACATAAAGTAATTAACGTCCCGCTTGGGTGGAGAAATCAATATTGCGGAATTTTAAAAGGTGAGCAAGACGGGATTACGTATTACTTAATAGATAATGAATATTATTTTAAGAGAGATTCTCTATATGGTCATTATGATGACGGAGAGCGTTTTTCTTATTTTTCGAAAGCAGTTTTAGAGTGTATTCCGCATCTTGATTTCGAAGTGGATATTCTCCATAGCCACGATTGGCATACAGCTATGGTGAATTTCTTACTACGTGAAAAGTATCAAGATAATCCATTATATGAGCATATTAAAACGGTGTATACGATTCATAACTTGCAGTTCCAAGGTGTATTTCCTCCTGAAGTGATGTACGACTTGTTAGAACTTGGTGATGAATATTTTCATAGTGAGCAGCTAGAGTTTTATGGAAATGTGAACTTTATGAAGGGCGGAATTATCGCTTCTGATCAAATTACAGCAGTTAGCCCGACATACAAAGAGGAAATTCAATATGAATTTTTCGGTGAGAAGTTAGATGGGTTGTTACGAAAAAATAATGGTAAGCTTAGCGGCATCGTAAATGGAATTGATACGAGCGTATATAATCCAGAAACGGATTCGTATATTACTGCTCAGTATGATGCAGAGTCATTAGAGGAAAAGAATGAAAATAAACGCGTATTGCAGCGTTATTTTGGTTTGCCAGAAAAAGAAGATACACCAATTATTTCGATGGTAACGAGATTAACGAAGCAAAAAGGTCTTGATTTAGTACGTACTGTATTCCGCGAAATAATGGAGGAAGATGTGCAATGTATTATTTTAGGATCAGGTGATTCTGAATATGAACAATTCTTTGAGTGGATGGCATACGAGTATCCTGAGAAGGTAAAAGTGTATATCGGATTTAATGAAGAGCTAGCCCACCAAGTGTATGCGGGAAGTGATTTATTCTTAATGCCATCACTATTTGAACCGTGTGGACTTGGACAACTTATTGCATTAGCGTACGGTACAATTCCGATTGTAAGAGAGACAGGCGGATTAAATGATACTGTACAATCTTATGACGAAGAAACTGGAGAAGGAAATGGTTTCAGTTTCACGAACTTTAATGCGCATGACATGTTGCACACGGTTCTTCGTGCGATTGAATTTTATCATGATAAACCGGTATGGGAGCAACTTGTAAAACAAGCGATGACTGAAGATTATAGCTGGGAGAAATCAGCTCTTGCCTATAAGAAATTGTATAAAAGTCTCATGGAATAACATGTAGGTGGTGAAGAAATGTTTACTCATGTTGAAAGTTTCAAATCAGCTTTTCTAGAAAAGTTAGAGACGATGTATGGTAAAAGTTTTAAAGACTCTACAACTCGTGATCAATACAATACGCTTGGGTACATGGTACGTGAGTATATGAATAGTCAATGGATTGCAACGAACGAAAGTTATCGGTCTGGAGAGCAAAAGCAAATGTATTACTTATCCATTGAGTTTTTACTTGGGCGTTTGCTTGGAAGTAACATATTAAATTTAGGCATCAGGGATGTATGTGAACAAGGACTTTCTGAGCTTGGGATTTCTTTGCAACAATTAGAAGAGGTGGAAGCAGATGCAGGTCTTGGAAATGGTGGACTTGGACGATTAGCAGCCTGTTTCCTTGATTCACTTGCATCTTTAAACTTACCAGGTCATGGCTGTGGAATTCGTTACAAACACGGCTTATTTGATCAAAAAATTGTTGATGGTTATCAAGTTGAATTTCCAGAACAGTGGCTTCTTCATGAAAACGTATGGGAAGTAAGAAGGCATGATCAAGCTGTAGAAGTAAGTTATTTCGGCAATGTTGAACCGCTATATATTGATGGTCGTTTAGAGTTCAGGCATACGAATGCAGAAGTGATTATGGCAGTACCATATGACGTTCCAGTAGTAGGTTATGAGACGAGTACTGTAAATACACTCAGACTTTGGAATGCTGAACCAGTTCCTTTCCCGCAAAATTGCAAAGATATTTTGAAATATAAGCGTGAAACAGAGGCTGTATCGGAGTTTTTATATCCAGATGATACGCATGATGAGGGGAAAATACTTCGTTTGAAGCAACAGTATTTCCTCGTATCAGCAAGTTTGCAAAATATCGTTCGTATGCATAGAGAAAGATATGGTGACCTTCGTCAATTACATGAGAAAATTGCGATTCATATTAATGATACACATCCAGTTTTGGCGATTCCAGAACTAATGCGTATTTTATTAGATGAAGAAAAACTAGCATGGGAAGAAGCTTGGCACATAACGACACAAACGATTTCTTATACGAATCATACGACGTTATCAGAAGCGCTTGAGAAGTGGCCAATTCACATTTTTAAACCGTTATTACCGAGAATTTATATGATTATTGAAGAGATTAATGAACGTTTCTGTCATGAACTTTGGGAACGTTATCCATATGAATGGCATCGTATTGAAGAGATGGCGATTATTGCGCATGATCTTGTGAAAATGGCTCATTTAGCAATTGTCGGTAGCCATAGCGTAAATGGTGTAGCAAAAATTCATACGGAAATTTTAAAGCAACGTGAAATGCGATTGTTTTATGAGTTTTATCCAGATAAGTTTAATAATAAAACGAATGGAATCGCTCATAGACGTTGGTTAATGAAGGCGAATCCGCAGCTGACAAACCTGATTTCAGAGGCGATTGGAACAGAGTGGAAGAAAGAACCGATTAAGCTTCAAGCGCTGCAAACAGTTCAACATGATGCGAGTTTCCAAGAGAAATTTGCAGAGGTAAAACAAGAGCGTAAAGAGATTTTAGCGGAGCGTATTCATAATAAAATGGGGATTACAATTGATCCTAATTCTATTTTTGATGTGCAAGTAAAAAGACTACATGCTTACAAACGACAACTATTAAACGTTCTTCATATTTTATATTTGTATAACCGTTTGAAAGAGGATGCTAGTTTTACATTTTATCCGCGTACTTTTATCTTCGGAGCGAAAGCATCACCTGGCTATTACTATGCGAAAAAAATTATTAAATTAATCAATGAACTCGCAAGGAAAGTAAATAATGATCCGTACGTAAGCCAATATATGAAAGTTATCTTTCTAGAAAACTATCGAGTGTCTTTAGCGGAAGATATATTCCCAGCTGCGGATGTGAGTGAGCAAATTTCAACTGCGAGTAAAGAAGCATCAGGAACAGGGAATATGAAATTTATGATGAATGGTGCGATTACACTCGGAACGTTAGACGGAGCTAATGTTGAAATAAAAGACCGGGTCGGTGATGATAACTGTTTCATTTTTGGTTTAACAGCGGAAGAGGTTCTTCATTACTATCAAAATGGTGGATATCGTGCAAGTGATTATTATCACCACAATATGCATATTAAAAAAGTAGTAGATCAGTTAACGAATGGTTTCTTTGCACATTCGGGAGCTGAATTTGAAGCGATTTATGATTCTCTCGTAATTCAAAATGATGAATACTTCGTTCTGCGAGATTTTGATCCATATGCGGAAAGGCAAGAAGCTGTTGGTAGAGCGTATGAAAACCGAACGAAGTGGCTAGAAATGTCGATTTTAAATATTGCACAGTCTGGTCATTTTGCGAGTGATCGAACGATTTTACAGTATAGTAATGAGATTTGGAGTATTGGTAATGCGGTTACACAGTATTAAGTGAAAGTCCCTTTTGAAGGGACTTTTATTCATGGAGACAAAGTGTAAAAATGAATAATACGTATAGGGACGCTAAAGTGTATTCACTTTTAAAAGAGGAATATAATCACTTAAAAAACCGAGCTTAATCTCATTAAGCTCGGTTTTCTTTTTTTGCTTAAGAAAGAAATGGGATAGCGGTATATATGATACCTGTTCCACCATATTCTCCCGTCGCAAAGTATGAAAATGTAAAGAAACCTGTAAACGTAAAAATTACAATTAGAAAAAGTGCAAAGATAAATTTTAGCATGTAAGGTCCCCTCATCCAAAAATAACTTCATATATTATTATAGTATAAGGATATAGGGTTTCCAATCATTACCTGGTTAAAAATGAGAAGTCAGACATGTTTTGTATGTTGTCATGGCATGATTATTTGTAATAGATTTTGTGTTTTTTGTAAAAGTCATGTTGTGATGAACATGTGCATATTCCCAGTCTTGTTCATTAAAATGGACATTGCGCGGAGGGAGAAGGGGAACGACATCAAATAAATTAACAAAGCGAAAGCTACTAGCTACTTGTAGTTTATAATAATTACGAAATGCAATATCGCCCACTTTGGGAGAGGCAAATGTATAAAGACCGTACTGTGCGAAGGCGGTGTTGATACGCGCATCGAGTATATGTAGTGTGGCGAGCGCGCCGCCTAAGCTATGGCCTGTTGCAAGAAGTTTCTTATGGGCTGGTAATGACACGAGCATATCCATAATAGAATCCCGGCAAGATTCATAAATTGAAAGAAAGCCGTTATGAACATTTCCGCTATTTAAAGCGTATGGGTATGGTCTTTGGTTGACGAGTGAATCGATAATCCAATCTGTATCTGTTTGTGTGCCCCTAAAAGCTACAATAATCGTATCCTCAGATTCTAATATGAATCCGAACCATTCTGTCTTTTGAATGGCCTTTCCTTGAAACCCTTGTACATATTGGAACCCATCGGGTATTTCGAAAATGCCATTTTGTTTATATTGTTCATACGTTAACTCGCAGCAAGATGCTAACAATATGGCAGTATCTTTATCAAAGGATAAAGGAGTACGCATCAAGAAAGCCCTCCTTAAGAAAAGGTATAGTTCAATATATGCAGTGAGGGACTTGATTCATTCTTTTTGAAAAAAGGCTTGAACCTACAGTTACGTGAGGGAGTATGATTTTTGTAAACATATTGTTAGGAGGAGTGTAGGATGAGCAAAAAGGAAGGCTATTCAATTGGTGAGTTTTCAAAGAGAACAGGTATATCAATACGAACACTACAGTATTACGATGAACTTGGCCTGCTTAAACCTGAAAAAAATATAAGTTCAGGACACCGTGTATATAAAGATAGAGATATATTAGCGCTCCAAAAAATAGTGAGTCTTAAAGTATTAGGATATAGTTTAGAAGAAATTCGTGTCATGCTCAATGTGAAAAGTTTGAATATAAGCTTAAAAGAAACATTACAAAATCAAAGAGTAGCCTTTGAAGAAAAGAAAAAACAACTTGAAGTTTCGATAAAGGCGATTGAACGAACAATGGTATACCTTGAGGAAGATGAAGAGGTAGATAGTAACATATTAATGAGCTTAATTAATAGTATCCAAAAAGAAAACGAACAACGTTTATGGCTTGAAGAATATGTATCAAAAGAAGTGGCTGATGGATTATATAATAAGCCGGAAGAAGAGGACATAGCACTTGATAAAGAGTTTATGCGTTTAGCAAAAGAAGTGAAAAGGTTATTTGGAAGACAAATTGAAGATTCAGAAGTGCAAAAATTGGTTGATGAACATATGAAAGCGACTCTTAAGTATGTCGGTGAAGAGACAATGTATTCTCTAGGTAAATTAGAGAATGTAGAAGAACAATATAATAATACGATGCCTTCTCCTTATACGGAAGAAGAAGAGGCGTGGCTTAATGAAGCGATGAAATACTTTATGATCCAAAATGGTTTGTATAGTCCACCTAAATAAAAAGTGCCCTATAAGGGCACTTCTTACTCTTTTCCATCTAATAAACGACCAAGTCCGCCTAAAACGCTACCTTCACCGCTGTTTTGAGCTGCTGGGCTTGTAAGGCGTGCTGCTAAGCGGCTAAGTGTTAAGGACTGAATCCAAACCGTTCCAGGACCTTCTAGCGTTGCGAAGAATAAACCTTCGCCGCCAAATAGAGCTGTTTTTACTTTTCCAACGAATTGAACATCGTAGTTAACGTCTTTTGTCATTGCAACGAGACAACCTGTATCAATGCGAAGTTTCTCACCAGGTTTTAATTCACGCTTATATACCGTTCCTCCTGCATGCATGAAAGCTAGACCATCACCTTCAAGTTTCTGCATGATGAAACCTTCACCCCCGAAGAAACCAGTTCCTATTTTTTTAGTAAACTCAATTCCGATAGAAACACCTTTTGCGGCACAAAGAAATGCATCTTTTTGGCAGACTACTTTTCCTTGATATTCTGTTAAATCAACAGGAATAATTTTTCCAGGATAAGGAGCGGCGAATGATACGTGTCGTTTGCCATGACCTGTATTTGTAAATACAGTCATAAACATACTTTCACCTGTAACGAGACGTTTACCTGCGCCCATTAATTTACCGAATAGACCACTAGATGGTCCAGAACCATCACCGAAAATCGTTTCCATTTCGATATGATCTTCCATCATCATCATTGCGCCAGCCTCTGCGACAACGCTTTCTTCTGGATCCAATTCAATTTCAACAAACTGCATATCATCGCCATATAACTTATACTCGATTTCATGTGCTTGCATTTTTTCACCTCATCATATGTAGTAATTATATTGTACAAAAATTAAAGAAATTAGAATACTGTAGTTTTATTAATTTTTGAATAAAAATAGAATGAAAATTTATGATTATACTAGGCTTATAAAAAACAATGGGACGAAAGTGTTCTCATTTGACGTTTTTGATATAGCATGATATAGTGAAAACACTATTGAGCTACATAATGTGGTACGGAAATAAAGCACGTTGTATTAAAGGCTGTAAGCTTGTTATACATTCATGTCCTTTATATCCACCTTTTCATGTGGATTCATAGTTTCATTTTTATTTAGGAGGTACATGACATGCAAACAGGTAAAGTTAAATGGTTTAACGGCGAAAAAGGTTTTGGCTTCATCGAAGTTGAAGGCGGAGAAGACGTATTCGTACATTTCTCAGCTATTCAAGGCGACGGCTTCAAAACTTTAGAAGAAGGTCAAGAAGTTTCTTTCGAAATCGTTGATGGAAACCGCGGACCACAAGCAGCTAACGTTACAAAAAACTAATTAGCTAGCGAAAAAAAGCATTCCGAATTTCGGAATGCTTTTTTTATGCTTTAGAACCAGACTCATCTGAAGATAATTCACCTTTAAAGGTGCGTTCTTCAAAGTCATCAAGCAATTGTTCATATTCTTCATGTTCTTCTGTTGCGAAAATTTGTGGGTTTTTTCCATACATATCTGTTCCAATAAAGTTTTCGAAATCCTCTACATACCCAACATTTTCTTCACTATTTACGTACATGCCATTATAGTTTTTTGAATCCTGTCTTTCTAAATCGGATGGTGTTTCAGATGTTCCGTAATTTGCGACGTCTTGCCAAGCATCTTCAGCATCGTACTCTACAGAATGATCTTCGTCGTGCTTATGAAACGAAGGATCTAGCACCTCTTCTTCAACTGGGCGCGTCTGCATATCTAATTTATTTGTAGTGTGCTGAATACACGTTGTAGCAGTTGGCATTGCTTCTAATCTTTTAAATGGAATTTCCTCACCAGACACTTCGCAAATTCCGTACGTACCAGCTTCAATTTTTTGCAGAGCATGTTTCGTATCTTCTAACTGTTTATGCCAAAATTCGATGAGTCCGAAATCTTTCTCACGTTCGTACAATTCTGTAGCCATATCACCTGGATGGTTGTCATAGCTAGACAATTCTCCTACTGAATCACGTTCAGATGCACGGTTTTCATCTTCATGAGTTTGTATCGTTTGTTCAACTTCTTGCTGTTGTTTTTCTAGAATAGATTTAAATTGATTTATTTGTTGTGGAGTTAACATAGTCGTCCACCTTCCTACAATTCAGTTTCTTTACATAGTATGGGCGTTGAGAGTAGGAATTATGAGATGAATTTCAGCCGGGAAGTCAGTATATGAAAAAAGGAGCCGCATAAGCAGCTCCTTTCTATAGGAAGTATCCAAGCAATAATCCGATTCCCATTAGGAGACCGAAAATTGTATTTGTTTTTGCTGTTGAAATCATCGCAGGTACCATTTCCATTGGAATGCTTTTGCCGATAAAGCCTTTCGTCGCTTTAAATGCTTTCGGTACACTTAAGAATACGATAAGCATCCATGGTGATACGATGTTAACGATGATTAAAGCGATTGTCCAAATGTAGGCAACGATAAACATAGAAGCAAGTACACCAACGGCTCTTTCGCGTCCGACGAGAATTGCTAACGTTTTACGACCATTTTCTTTATCACCATCTAAATCACGAATATTGTTAGATAGTAAAATTGCACCAATTAAAATGGAGCTTGGAATAGATAATAAAATCACTTCTGATGTTACTGCGCCTGTTTGGATAAAGAATGAAATACCAATAATAATGACACCCATAAATAATCCTGCTGTTAGCTCTCCAAATGGTGTGTACGCAATTGGAATAGGGCCACCAGTGTAAAGGTAAGCAACGGCCATACAAACAAGACCGATTGCAGCAAGCCACCAGCTAGAGTTCATACAAATATAAACACCTAATAGCGTTGCGATGCCTAAAAATCCGAATGCTAAGTTAAGCACGGTTTTTGGTTTAATGCCATCGCGGACGATAGCACCTCCGATTCCAACTGAACCTTCATGATCGAGTCCTCTTTTATAATCAAAGTATTCATTAAACATGTTCGTTGCTGCTTGAATGAGAAGGCAAGCAAGAAGCATCATAAAGAAAAGAGGAAGATGTATTTGATTTATACCTCCGACCTGCATTGCAAAAGCTGTTCCGATGAAAACAGGAACGAAAGCTGCTGTTAATGTATGGGGACGTAATAAACTCCACCAAATTCGCCAGCCTGTTTGTTTACTTGGCTTTGGCGCCGTAGGAGAGGAATTCGTTTCGACGTTCATTTCCATGTTGAATCCTCCTTGGTCACATATTGTACACAATTAAGTGTAGAAAAAGCATCATTTAGTGTCAACGTTTATTTTCTAGGAAGAGAAGGTGAATTTCTCAGAAATGCTAAACGTTGACAGGCCTTTCCTTTGAGGTGTATCTTAAAATCAAGCGTAATTATGACTATTTTTCGCCCATAGGGGGGAGACAATTGTGATTCAAACGAAACGAAAAGGCTTACAAGAAGTTCTTGTTACAGCTATTAAGCGTACGACTGATGAAAAAACATTAGTTAGTTTTGTAAAACAAATAGATTGGGTGGATCCACTTCTGTTTTATGCAGCAGGAAAAAGGATCGCATTCGAAAATAGATGTTATTTTGCAGACCCAGCTCAGCATGTAATATTTGCTGGAATTGGCTCTGTTTTCACTATAGCAAATTCTTCTCACAAACGCTTTCAAACTGCTCGTGACGAGTGGGATAAAGTAAAAGAGAAAGCATTTGTACAAAGAGAAGGATACGAATTTGGAACAGGTCCTCTTTTATTTGGTGGATTTTCATTTGACCAAGAAAAAGAAAAAACGAATCTTTGGAAAGAATTTGATGATACCACATTTTCACTACCAGCATTTTTATTAACTGTAAAAAATGAAAAGGCGTGGTTAACGATTAATCAGTTCGTTTCAGCTGAAGATTGTGCAGAAACTCTTTATAACGAAATTATTTCTGTAGAAGAGAGAATTTTACAAGAGAGTAAATGTGCACTAGTAGGATCAAAATTAACAGTTACTTCTAAAGTAGAAGTTGATCCGAGTGGCTGGATGAACGCGATTGGAAAAGTGCAAGATGAAATGAAGCAAGGGAACGTGCAGAAGGTTGTATTAGCAAGGGAGCTAAAATTAACGATGGATCAGCATATTGATTCCGTTCTTGTTTTAGAAGCGCTTCGCATTGGGCAACCGGATTGTTACGTATTTTCTTTTGATTATAAAGGAGCATGCTTCTTAGGGGCGACACCTGAGCGATTGATTCGAAAAGAAGGCGAGAAGTTCACATCGATGTGCCTTGCTGGTTCAATTGGTCATGGCAATTCTATAGAAGAAAGTAAACAAAATGGTGAGACGCTTCTTCATGATGAAAAGAATTTGGCTGAACACGGTTATGTAGTTAACATGATTCGAGGTGTGCTAAGTGAGCATTGCGAATCTGTTAATATTCCGGAGAGCCCAGGCTTATTAACGACGAAAAATTTAATCCATTTATATACGCCAGTAGAAGCAAAAGGTGATGCAAGTCTTTTAACGATGGTAGAAGAATTACATCCAACACCAGCTCTTGGTGGTACACCTCGTCATGAGGCGTTGAAATTAATTCGTGATGTAGAGCTTTTAGATAGAGGATTATATGGTGCACCAATTGGCTTTATAGATGATGAAGGAAATGGTGAATTTGCGGTTGCACTTCGCTGCGGATTATTAAATGGCGAGAAGGCATCCTTGTTTGCCGGCTGTGGTATCGTAATTGATTCAGTAGCGCAGCTTGAATATGAAGAAACAAGTTTGAAGTTTAGACCGATGCTTGGTGCTTTGGAGGAATTAATGAAATGAACAATCATATAGAAGCATTATCATATTATTTAGGCGCGTTCGTGGACGAACTGACGCGTCTAAATGTATGTGATGTTGTCATTAGTCCGGGCTCACGGTCAACGCCGATTGCCTTACTAATGGAACAACATGAAGGAATGAAAACATATTTACATGTAGACGAAAGATCAGCAGGATTTTTTGCGCTCGGAATTGCGAAAGCAAAAAAACGTCCTGTTGCGCTATTATGTACGTCAGGGACGGCAGCAGCGAACTATTATCCAGCTGTATGTGAAGCGTTTCATTCACGAGTGCCGCTTATCGTATTAACAGCGGATAGACCGCATGAATTAAGAGATGTGGGTGCACCACAGGCGATGAATCAATTTAATTTATACGGTACTTTTGTGAAGCAATTTACAGAGATGGCACTTCCTGAAGCGAGTGAAGCAATGTATCATTACGCTCGAATGACAACGCAGCGTACGATAGCAAGTGCACTTCTAGCCCCGCAAGGACCTGTTCATCTTAATTTTCCAGTTCGCGAGCCGCTTATACCGGATTTCTCATTAGAAAGTTTATGGGATAAAGGGCGTGGTGAATATACAGGAGTAGTTCAGCAAGGGAACGTGACGATGCCGAGTGAATATGTAGATTCTCTTGTAGGGCGCCTTTCACATATGGAAAAGGGGCTTATTATTTGTGGAGACGGCAGTCATCCAGAAATAACAGAAGTTGTTATGAAAGTAGCTGAGAAAACAGGGTATCCAATTTTAGCAGATCCACTTTCTAACCTCCGTAGTGGTAATCATGATAAAACGATGGTTATAGATTGTTACGATACATTTTTACGAAATGAATTGTTAAAAGAAACGTGGAAGCCGAATGTTTTAATTCGTTTCGGAGGAATGCCTGTCTCTAAAGCATTAACGCAGTTCATCAAAAAACAAACGAAAGCTGTTCATATCGTTGTCGATGAATCTGGACAATGGAGAGATCCAGCTCTAGTTGCGACAGAAGTTGTACAAGCTAGTGACAGTGAATTTTGCAGAGCATTACTAGAGAAAATGCCAGTTATGAAAAAGAATGATTGGTTCGGAATGTGGAAACAAATAAACGAGAAAACGAGAGAAACGCTTCGTGAGATGGAAACATATGAAACGGCATTTGAAGGAAAAGTAATTACGGATATTGTACGTGTATTACCAGAAGGGGCAACGTTATTTGCGAGTAATAGTATGCCAATTCGCGATACCGATTCATTTTTCTTCACATCGGATAAAAACATTCAAGTAATGGCGAACCGCGGTGTAAATGGTATTGATGGAATCATTTCAACAGCTTTAGGAGCGAGTATTATTTGTGAGCCGCTCGTATTAGTAATCGGTGATTTATCATTTTATCACGATTTAAACGGACTATTAGCCGCGAAACTACATGAGTTAAATATAACGATTGTTGTTGTAAATAATGATGGTGGAGGTATTTTCTCATTCTTACCACAATACGAGAAAAAGGAACATTTCGAATCATTATTTGGAACACCAATTGGGCTTGATTATGAACATGTTGTCAAAATGTATGGTGGTTCATTTAGCCGTGTAAATGGTTGGGAAAACTTCCGAGAAGAAGTACAAACTGGAACGAAAACGAATGGATTACACGTCGTGGAAATTTGTACGAATCGCGAAGAAAACTTGAAATTACATCGTGAACTATGGGCAAAAACAATGGACGTTATTACTACATCTTTGCAAGGTGAATCAAAATGAAAGTAACATTGCAAGGTGTATCGTATGAATATGAAGTAGCCGGAAGCGGGGAACCACTTCTACTTCTTCATGGTTTTACGGGAAGCATGGAAACGTGGGGTTCCTTTATTCCTTCTTGGAGCGAGCAGTTTCAAGTCATTCTAGTAGACATTGTTGGACACGGGAAAACGGAAAGTCCTGAAGATGTGATGCATTATGATATTCAAAATGTGGCACTGCAAATGAAAGAACTACTGGATCATCTTCATATTGAAAATGCGCACATACTTGGCTATTCAATGGGTGGTAGACTTGCGATTACGATGGCATGCTTATATCCAGAATATGTGCGTTCGCTTCTTTTAGAAAACTGTACAGCTGGACTTGAGAGTGCAAAGGAGCGAAAAGAACGCAAGGAAAAAGATGAACGACTTGCCGATAAAATTGAGCAAGAAGGCATCCGAAGTTTTGTATCGATGTGGGAAAATATTCCGCTATTTGAAACGCAAAAACGTTTAGTGCAAAACGTAAAAGAAGCGGTGCGAAAAGAACGACTTGCTAATAATCCAAAAGGAATTGCAAATAGTCTTCGCGGCATGGGAACAGGGGCTCAACCTTCATGGTGGAACGAATTGCAAAACCTAAAAATGCCTGTCCTTTTACTGAATGGAGAAAGCGATGAAAAGTTCTTTCGCCTATTAAAAAACATCGAAAAATGCATCCCTCATGCGAAATTTGTCAAAATTGATGGGGCTGGCCATGCAATTCATGTGGAACAACCGGAAAAGTTTGATACAATAGTAAAGGGATTTCTAAAAACTATGCAGTGATACTTTTTTCAGCAAGAAGGAAGTTGCACTTATAGCGGAGATCAGAAATATAAAAGGAGGTAATAGTAATGACTATTGAATGGGTAAAAGAAGGCAATTACGAAGATATTATTTATTCAACATACAATGGCATCGCAAAGATTTCGATTAACCGCCCTGAAGTACATAATGCATTCCGTCCTAAAACGGTAATGGAGTTAATCAATGCTTTTGCACACGCTCGTGATGATGCAAATGTTGGCGTTATCATTTTAACAGGTGAAGGTGGACGTGCATTCTGTTCTGGCGGCGACCAAAAAGTTCGCGGTCATGGTGGCTATGTAGGTGACGACCAAATCCCACGTTTAAACGTATTAGACTTACAACGTCTAATTCGCGCAATCCCTAAACCGGTTATCGCAATGGTAGCAGGTTATGCAATCGGTGGTGGACACGTACTTCATATCGTATGTGACTTAACAATCGCTGCAGACAACGCTGTATTCGGACAAACAGGTCCTAAAGTAGGAAGCTTTGACGGTGGATACGGAGCTGGTTATTTAGCTCGTATGGTAGGCCATAAGAAAGCTCGTGAAATTTGGTACCTATGCCGTCAATATAGTGCACAAGAAGCACTTGATATGGGCTTAGTAAACACAGTAGTACCATTAGAAGAACTTGAAGCAGAAACAGTACAATGGTCACAAGAAATTTTAGCAAACAGCCCAATGGCACTTCGTTTCCTAAAAGCTGCATTCAACGCAGACACAGACGGTTTAGCTGGTATTCAACAACTAGCTGGAGACGCAACGTTATTGTACTACACAACTGACGAAGCAAAAGAAGGCCGCGACGCGTTCAAAGAAAAACGCACTCCGGA
This sequence comes from Bacillus sp. TH17, assembly GCF_016651125.1. NCBI lineage: Bacteria > Bacillati > Bacillota > Bacilli > Caryophanales > Bacillaceae > Bacillus > Bacillus sp. TH17. The sequence continues at coordinate 4,270,746 of NZ_JAEKEN010000001.1, read as the reverse complement.
CTTCGGTCAATTCCCTCGTTTCCCGTGATCAAACCAAAAGCGGAAGCGGCTCGCTTAGAATGTGAGGGGGATGGAGCTTCTGACAGAGAGGCGCTTTTTGCCTCGTAGGAAGAAGTGAAGCCACCGAACATTCTAGCCGCTGTAGCTGGATGAAACCAAAAGCGGAAGCAGCTCGTTCAGAACAAGAGGGCGTTGGAACTCCTGAAAAAGAGGCGCTTTTTGCCTCGCAGGAAGGCGTGAAACGACCGACTGTTCTAGCTGCTGTAGCTGGATGTTTTAAAAGCGGAGCCGACTGTTTATCCCCGTAGGCTAAGGTTCTTTCGCACAGAAAGTGTTTTTTACTTTCTCGTGCGGAAGGTTCTTAGACGGAAGGGGCTAGGAGGCGCAGCTGGATGTGATGAAAAGCGGAAGCAGCTCGCACACAATGTGAGACGCAACCAAAAGATCACACCGGAAACAAAACAACTAAGAGACTTGATGTCATATCAGGTCTCTTTCTTTCATGAAAGGAGAATGAGTGATGGAGACGATGCCGAATTGGTTAATGCAACGTGCATTTTTAACACCTGATCGCACTGCAATTGAAATTGAAGAGGAGAAGGTTACTTTCGTGCAGCTGCATGAAAAAGTAGTATCTGTTTGTGAACACCTTTCACATGTAGGAGTGAAGCGGGCGCAAAAGGTGGCTGTTCTGATGAAAAATGGTATGGAGATGATTACAGTTATTCACGCCCTATCTTACATAGGTGCAGTAGCTGTGCTTTTAAATACGCGTCTTTCAAGAGAAGAGCTACTTTGGCAAATGGATGATGCGGAAGTTGTTTGTTTAGTGACGGATCAAGAGTTTGAGACGGAAAATGTTCCAGTATGTTCATTTGCTGAAGTGATGCAAGGACCGAAGGCGGAAGCATTTATACAAGAAGAATTCTCTTTAGAAGAAGCGATGACAATTATTTATACGTCAGGGACGACAGGGAAACCGAAAGGCGTTGTTTTAACGTACGGTAACCACTGGGCAAGTGCAGTCGGTTCTTCGCTTAATTTAGGGCTTCGTGATGATGATTGTTGGTTAGCTTGTATGCCAATGTTCCACGTTGGCGGGTTATCTCTTTTAATGAAAAATATTATGTACGGTATGCGCATTTTACTCGTTCCAAAATATGATGCTAATTTTATTCATAAAGCACTTCAAACGAGAGGCGTTACGATTATTTCTGTCGTTTCTAAAATGCTAACAGATTTATTAGAACGACTTGGCGAAGGTACATATCCATCTTCTTTACGATGCATGTTACTTGGGGGAGGACCAGCACCGAAGCCGTTATTAGAAACATGTGTGGAAAAAGGAATTCCTGTGTATCAAACGTACGGTATGACAGAAACATCATCGCAAATTTGTACGTTAACAGCAGATTACATGTTAACGAAAGTAGGATCAGCCGGAAAACCACTATTTCAGTGTCAGCTTCGTATTGAAAAAGACGGCGTAGTTGTGCCGCCCCGTGCTGAAGGAGAAATTGTAGTAAAAGGACCGAACGTAACAGGTGGCTACTTTAACCGTGAAGATGCGACGCATGAGGCGATCAGAAATGGATGGCTTCATACTGGTGACCTCGGTTATTTAGATGAGGAAGGATTTTTATACGTATTAGATCGACGCAGTGATTTAATTATTTCTGGCGGAGAAAATATATATCCAGCTCAAATTGAAGAAATATTGCTCTCTCATCCGGCGGTAGTAGAAGCGGGTGTTGTCGGTATGGCTGACGAAAGTTGGGGACAAGTACCAGCTGCTTTTGTTGTAAAAAGTGGAGACGTAACAGAAGAAGAAATTCTTCGTTTTTGCGAAGAGAAATTAGCGAAATATAAAGTGCCGAAGAAAGCATGTTTCTTAGAGGAATTACCACGAAATGCTTCGAAGAAATTGTTAAGACGAGAGTTAAGACAATTAGTGGAGGAGATGTAGGTGGAAATAAAAAAAGCGACACTTTATATAACGGAAATGCCGCTCATTATCCCGTTTGCGGCAAGTTACGGGACTTATGAAAAGCGTGAAAGTATCGTCATTGAATTAGAAGATACAGATGGATACATTGGTTTTGGTGAAGTCGTTGCATTTTCTGAACCGTGGTATACGGAAGAAACGGTGAAGACAGCGCTGCATGTACTTCAGGATTTTTTATTACCAGATTTATTGAAAGCTGAAATCTCTCATCCGAATGAAGTACCGTCTTTGTTCCAACATATAAAGAGAAACCGAATGGCAAAGGCCGGAATTGAAGGTGCTGTTTGGGATTTATATGCGAATCGTCAAAAGCAGTCGTTAGCGATATTGCTTGGCGGAAATAGGTCTGAAATTGAAGTCGGCGTTGTGATTGGGATCAATACGATTCCGGTTATGCTAAAACAAATCGAGAAGTACGCGGAAGAAGGATACGAGCGCTTTAAAGTGAAAATAAAGCCAGAACATGATTACGAATTACTGAAAGAAATTCGTAAAGAGTTTCCGAATATCCCGTTAATGGCTGATGCAAATTCAGCTTATACATTAGCGGATACGGAGAAGTTGAAACGACTAGATGAATTTAGGCTTATGATGATTGAACAACCGTTAGCGGATTATGATTTTCTTGATCATGCACAGTTGCAAAAGAAAATTGAAACACCGATTTGTTTAGATGAAAGCATCCATAGTTTAGAAGACGCACGTGTTGCGATTACGCTTGGCAGTTGCCGCGTCGTTAATATTAAACCAGGGCGAGTGGGCGGATTAACAGAGTCCGTTCAAATCCATAATTATTGTATGGAGCATAACATACCAGTTTGGTGCGGTGGCATGGTAGAAATGGGGATTTCACGAGCTCAAAATGTTGCACTCGCTTCATTGCCAAACTTTACGATTCCTGGAGATATATCTGCTTCTAGTAGACATTGGGAGAGGGATATTATTTCACCGGAAGTGATGCTTGAAGGCGGAAAAGTAAGGGTACCGCAAAGTATTGAACGTGAGTATGAAGTAGATCGAGGCAGGTTGGAAGAAATAACAAAGCAGCGGATTATTTTTGAGCGATGAATGGGAGCTTTTATTAGTACTGACTACCTGCAAATAGCGGGATGATTTTGTCGTTAATTTTCGGTAAGTCGATATATTTAAAAAATCGCCGATATAATTTCATTTATCAAGGTTACTCTTACGGGTAGCCTTTTCTTAGTGTACAAATTGGATAGACTAGTTTAAAATCGAGCGTATGAAAACAGAATAAAGTAGGGGGACTAAAATGAAGCGCATTTCAATTTTAATAGCTGATGATGAAGCGGAAATTGCTGATTTAATTGAGATACATTTAGAAAAAGAGGGTTACCACGTCGTTAAAGCAGCTGATGGAGAAGAAGCCATGCATATTATTCAAACGCAGCCAATTGACTTAGTGGTTTTAGATATTATGATGCCGAAAATGGATGGATATGAAGTGACGAGGCAGATTCGCGGCAAGCACCACATGCCAATCATTTTCTTAAGTGCGAAAACATCTGATTTTGATAAAGTGACAGGTCTTGTATTAGGCGCAGATGATTATATGACGAAACCTTTTACACCGATTGAATTAGTTGCACGTGTAAATGCACAACTGCGTAGATTTCTTACGTTAAATCAGCCGAAAGTAGCGGAGAATAAATCTGCTTTAGAAATAGGCGGAGTCGCTATTGATCCTGAGCGAAGAACAGTAAATGTGTACGGAGAGCCAATTGAATTAACACCAAAAGAATTTGATATTTTATATGTATTAGCAAGTCATCCGAAGAAAGTGTACAGTGTGGAAAATATTTTTCAGCAAGTATGGGCTGAAGGGTATTACGAAAGTGGAAATACAGTTATGGTACATATCCGTACTTTGCGAAAAAAGCTTGGGGAAGATAAAAGAAAGGATAAGTTAATAAAAACAGTGTGGGGGGTAGGTTATACTTTCAATGGCTAAAACGATGAGAAGCTTTCGCTCGAAGATGATTATGCTATTTGCGTTAAGTATGATATTAGCTGGTGGCGTAACGTATTTGATTTATGAGGGGCTACGTCTCTATTATAAATTAGCAGTTCGTTATGAGGATCCTTTAGCCCAATTTCGTTCAATGGTAAGACAAATTGGGGACATTAATTTCTTTTTAATTGTATTTATTCCTCTGTCCATTATGTTTTTCTTCTTTCTTACTAGACCGTATTTAAAATATTTTGATGAGATTTCGAACGGGATTCATCATCTTGCGAACGGAGATTTTTCAAATCAAGTTCGTGTTTCATCAAATGATGAGTTTGGATATATCGCACGCGAAATTAATGTAGCAAGTGAAAAATTAAAAGAAGCGGTTGAACGAGGAGACTTTGCGGAAAGTAGTAAAGATCAGCTTATTGTCAACTTAGCTCATGATTTAAGAACGCCGCTAACATCTGTTTTAGGGTATTTAGATTTAATTCTTAAAGATGAGAATTTGACGAAGGAACAAATTAAACATTTTTCCACAATTGCTTTTACGAAATCCGAAAGGCTTGAAATCTTAATTGATGAATTATTTGAAATAACGAGAATGAATTATGGCATGTTGCAAATTGAAAAAAGACCAATTGATATAAGTGAATTACTTATACAGTTAGATGAAGAATTATATCCGTTATTAGAAAAAAAAGGTTTAGAAGCGAGATTGAATATGGATTCGCATTTACCTATTAACGGTGACGGGAAATTGTTAGCTCGAGTATTTGAAAATCTTTTAACGAATGCGATTCGCTATGGATACGATGGAAAGTTTGTTGATGTGAACGGATATATTGATCATGAAGAGGTAGTTGTACAAATTATTAATTACGGAGATAGCATTCCAGAAGAGGATTTACCATATTTATTTGATATGTTTTATACAGGTGATAAGGCGAGGTCAGAGCAACAGGGCGGAACAGGCCTTGGGCTATTTATCGCAAAAAATATTATCGAACAGCATGATGGGACAATCTCTGCTGAAAGTAACGTAATTAGAACGATATTTGAAGTGAGATTACCAAAAGAAGAGAGCAAAGCAATTTAATAAAAATTTAAACTTTACCCCACTTTTTATTTTAATAGTTTTTTCTATTCTATACGTAAGTCACGTTAAGGGGGAACTAGAAATGAAAAAGTGGGTATTTATTTCTCTTTTTATAGTATGTACAGCATGTGTAGGCTTTTATATATCACCAGTATTTCAAAAGGAGATCGATGTTAAAATTGCAGAAAAAGATTACAAAGTAAAAGCCGCGAACACTGAAAAGATAGAGGTTACAGAGGAACAAATTTATAAAGGTGATCTATTATTAGTTAATAAAGATTATCCGGTTAAAAAAGATAGTGTTAGGTCCGATATTGTCAATGTAAATCACAATAGTGAATTAGTAAGAGGCTATGTAATATTTGATAGAAATCTTCGCTTATCAGAGGGTGTTGTAAAAAAGTTTTTGAACGTTGTCGATGCAGCTGGGAAAGATGGAGTACAGCATTTCTTAATGAGTAGCGGTTACCGAGATTTTCAAGAACAAAGTAAATTATATAAAGAAATGGGATCGGATTATGCACTTCCAGCAGGATATAGTGAACATAATTTAGGGTTATCACTCGACGTTGGGTCTACTCAAAAGAAAATGGAGAAAGCTCCTGAAGGAAAATGGATTGAAGAGAACGTATGGAAGCACGGATTTGTTTTACGTTATCCGAAAAATAAAAGTGATATTACGGGCATTCAATATGAGCCGTGGCACATACGTTATGTCGGCTTACCACATAGCGCAATTATGCAAAAAAAGAAGATTACGTTAGAGGAATATTTGGACTTCTTAAAAGAGGAAAAAGAAGTTTCAACTGAGGTTGAAGGTAAGAAATATACGGTTTCTTATTATAAAGTTTCAGATCGTATGAACGTGAATGTTCCAGTAAATAAGCAATATGAAATTTCGGGGAACAATATGGACGGGGTTATTGTGACGGTTCAAGAATAGAGAAAAAGGCTGGTCCGTTTTGGGTCAGTCTTTTGGCATATAAGAAATAGATTGCCGTTTTTTGTCGGTAAATCGATATTCCTTGTCGAATCATTGATATAATTTCCTGTACTATCAACATTTTGTGGATTGTTTTTTATTTACCATTAAACATTATAACGTTATATTTACTTTTATTTTTTTTCGTGATACTCTAAATATGTGGAAGAGATATAAAATGAAATTTTAATGTAAGCGTATTCTTATGGCTTCTTATAGAAAAGGGTGGAAATACAATGACAGAACGATTCGTGCTACGTAATGTGAAGCGTGTGAACGGGGAAGAGATTGACATTGTAGTTGAAAATAATAAAATCGCACAGGTGACGAAAGCTGGTGCTGGCGAGGGTGGAAAGGTTCTTGATTACTCAGGTACTTACGTATCGAGTGGATGGATTGATTTGCACGTTCATGCTTTTCCAGAGTTTGATCCGTATGGCGATGAGGTAGATGAAATTGGCGTTAAGCAAGGGGTAACGACAATTGTTGATGCGGGAAGCTGCGGAGCTGATCGTATCGCAGATTTAGTACAAAGTAGAGAACAGGCAAAAACGAATTTATTTGCCTTTTTAAATATTTCTCGCATCGGTTTGAAACGAATTGATGAATTATCCAATATGGAATGGATAGATAAAGAGAAAGTAATAGATGCAGTAGAAAAGTATAAAGATGTAATCGTTGGATTAAAAGCGAGAATGAGTAAAAGTGTCGTTTGTGATAGCGGAATTGAACCGCTGCACGTAGCGCGTTCTTTATCTCGTGAAACATCATTACCGATTATGGTACATATCGGTTCAGCTCCTCCGCGTATAGAGGAAGTTGTACCTCTTTTAGAAAAAGATGATGTCATTACACATTACTTAAACGGGAAAGAAAATAATTTATTTGATGAAGAAGGAAAACCGATATCTGTGTTATTAGATGCAGTGAAACGCGGTGTTCATTTAGATGTTGGGCATGGTAATGCTAGTTTTTCTTTTAAAGTAGCAGAGGCAGCGAAGCGTTACGGCATTGCCCTTAATACGATTAGTACAGATATTTACCGGAAGAATCGTATACACGGTCCAGTTTACAGTATGGCTAACGTTCTTTCGAAATTCCTTTACTTAGGTTATCCGCTAGAAGAAGTAATTGATGCAGTTACGAAAAATGCGGCAGAGTGGCTGAAAAAACCAGAGCTTGGTCGTATTCAAGAAGGCGATATTGCAAACTTAACTTTATTTACGGTGAAAGATGAACCGATTACGTTAATTGATTCAGAAGGGGATCAGCGCATTGCTGAAATAAGAATTGATACGAAAGGGGTTGTAATCAATGGGTCATTCATTGAATGCTAAGTACGGATTAAAAAGAGTTATTAATGCGAGCGGTAGAATGAGTATTTTAGGTGTATCCGCTCCTACAGATACAGTTATGGATGCGATGAAACATGGTGGACAAAATTATGTAGAAATTGCTGATTTAGTAGATAAAGCGGGAGACCATATTGCGAGAATTCTAGATTCAGAGGCAGCAGTTGTTGTAAATTCAGCATCAAGCGGAATTGCGCTTTCTATCGCTGGTATCGTTACAGAAGGAAATCGCCGTAAAAGTGAAAGACTTCATCAAGAAGTAATCGCGAAAAACGAAGTGATTATGTTAAAAGGTCATAACGTTCAATACGGTGCTCCTGTTGAAACGATGATTTATTTAGGCGGCGGTAAGCTCGTTGAAGTAGGTTACGCAAATGAAGGGAAAGCGGAGCATATTGAAGATGCAATTGGCGAAAATACAGCAGCTATTCTTTATGTGAAATCGCATCATGCAGTGCAAAAAAATATGATTTCTGTTGAAGAAGCGTGGGAAGTAGCGCAGCGAAATAATGTACCACTTATCGTTGATGCAGCAGCAGAAGAAGATATTCAAAAATATGTGAAGTATTCAGACCTAGCCATTTATAGCGGTTCAAAGGCAATTGAAGGACCTACTTCTGGTATTGTCGGCGGGAAACGAAAATATATCGAGTGGCTGAAAGTGCAATTACATTGCAGTGGTAGAAGTATGAAAGTTGGGAAAGAAACAACTTTCGGTTTACTTCAAGCGCTTGATGAGTACGGAGTAAAAGAAGATAAGAGCGAACAAGAAAAAGAGTTGTTACAAGTACTTATGCCGCTGAAAGAGTTAAACGGTGTAAATGTAACGATCGTTCAAGATGAAGCTGGAAGAGCAATTTTTAGAGCGCGTATTCATATTAACGAGAACGAATTAAATAAAACTGCAAAAGATATTGTGACCGCGTTACGCGAAGGGGAAATCGCAATTTACACACGTGATTACGGAGTAAGACAAGGATTCTTTGATATCGATCCACGTCCACTTCAAGGTGATGACATACATGTAATTGAAGAAAAAATGAGAGAAATTGTAGGGGGAAACTAAAATGACAAACATTCAAAAACGTTTTTATAAAGGCCGCGTAGCATTAAATGTATTAGCGAACAATACCCGAAATGCGAAAGATATTTTTGAAGCGGCAGAAGGTTATGTAGTTGTTGGAGTGTTATCAAAAGATTATCCAACAGTAGAAGAAGCAGTTACAGCGATGAAAGCATACGGAAAAGAAATTGATGACGCTGTATCAATCGGACTAGGAGCAGGGGATAATCGCCAAGCGGCAGTTGTAGCTGAAATTGCGAAGCATTATCCTGGTAGTCATATTAACCAAGTGTTCCCTTCAGTAGGAGCGACGCGCGCAAATCTTGGCGGCAAAGATAGCTGGATTAATAGTTTAGTATCACCAACAGGAAAAGTAGGGTACGTAAATATTTCTACTGGTCCAATTAGTGCAGCTGGAGAAGAAAAAGCAATCGTTCCAATTAAAACAGCGATCGCACTTGTACGTGATATGGGCGGGAATTCATTGAAATACTTCCCAATGAAAGGTTTAGCGCATGAAGAAGAATATCGCGCTGTTGCGAAAGCATGTGCGGAAGAAGGATTTGCATTAGAGCCAACGGGCGGAATTGATAAAGAAAACTTTGAAACAATTGTACGTATTGCATTAGAAGCAAACGTAGAGCAAGTTATCCCGCATGTGTACTCTTCTATTATTGATAAAGAAACTGGCAATACGAAAACAGAAGATGTTCGTGAATTACTAGCGGTCGTGAAGAAGTTAGTTGATCAATATGCGTAAGAAAATTGCAGCATTCGGTGAAGTTATGATGCGCCTGCAAGTGCCAGGGTATGAATTGCTATCGCAAGCAAACTCATTAAATTACTCATTTTCAGGTACAGGTGTGAACGTTGCAGCAGCACTTTCTCATCTAGGGCATGAAGGGCTTCTTATTTCAACTTTACCGGAAAATTCGGTTGGAGATGCGGCGGTATCGCACATTCAAAAACTAGGCATTCAAGCACCGTTTATTTCAAGAGGCGGTAAATATGTTGGTATGTACTTTTTAGAAAATGGATTTGGAGCACGCGCAAGCCGCGTTACATATTCGAACCGATTAGAAAGTAGTTTCAATACGGCATGTGAAGAGATGTACCAATTTGAAGAAATCGCAAAAGAAATTGATATCGTTCATTTTTGCGGGATTACCCTTGCGATGAATGATACTGTGCGCCATCATATGAAATCTTTGGCGAAGGCAGTTAAAGAAAATGGAGGCACTGTTGTCTTTGATTGCAATTATCGTCCATCGCTTTGGGGAGAAGATGGATATAAACAGGCGAAACCGCATTATGAAGAAATGTTAGGGCTAGCTGATATTGTAATGATGAACGAAAAAGATGCAATGTTCGTTCTTGGAATGAAAACGGAAGAGACAGAGCGAGAAGCACAGCTTGTTGATCTTATTCCAAAAGTGGCTGAAATATATAATATTGCTACAATTGCTGGGACACATCGTTCTATTAATAGCGATAATACACACTCACTTCGCGGATTCATATGTAAAGATGGGACGTTCACTTTTGCCAAAACACTTACGTTTTCTGTATATGATAGAATAGGTGCTGGAGATGCTTATACGAGCGGAATTATTCATGGCGAGATAGAAGAGTTTGCACCAGAGAAAGCTGTTTCATTTGCGTCAGCAGCTGGAATGCTTGCACATACAATCGTCGGTGATACGCCAATGTCATCAGAGAAAGATATACTTCGGGCAATGACGGCATCAGTAGGTGATGTAGAAAGGTAGTGGGTGTAACGGTGAACGTAACGAGAAAAAGAGGTCCATTATATTTACAAATTAAAAATATTATTCGTGATCGAATATTACATGGTGTTTATGCCATTCATACAAATATTCCTTCTGAACCACAATTAGAAGAAGAGTTCAAAGTGAGTAAAATTACAGTGCGAAACGCAATTAAAGAACTCGTTCAAGAAGGATATTTAGAAAAGAAAAGTGGTAAAGGAACGAAAGTCATTCGAAATACTTCTGCGACAAAGCTTTCAAAGGGAAAGAAATTTACAGAAGTGTTAGTGGAAGAAGGCTATAAAGTACAAAAGAAATTGCTAAAGGCAGAAGTGGTTCATAATGAAGAAGGAACAGTACCATTTCGTTTGTTTGGTAAAGAGAGTTTTCGTATTGAGCGTCTATATGCTTTAAATGATACTCCGTACATTCATTATACGCACTATTTCTCAGCACAAATGGCAAGTACAGACTTAGCGGACTTTGACTTACAATCGCTTTATGATCTAGTCGAGGACCGTGGTATACATTTAGAAAACTTCAGAGATGAATTCGCTGTTGGATTTGCGCCTAATTTCGTTGCAGAAGCGTTAGGAGAAAAAGAGGGAACAGCGTTATTAAAACGTATGCGCTATTCTTACGATGAAGTTGGAGAAGTAATTGAATATAGTGAAGGCTACTACAATACGGAAATGCAGCATTACGTTGTAAATTATGATGTGTAAAAAGTGAAGAGGGACCAATTCCCTCTTTTTTTGTAAAAAAATTTCATATCGAAGGGGAATGGGATATGGATATATACTTATTAATCGTCACGTTAATTGCGATCGCAATTGTTATTTTAGGGGTATCATGGTGGAAATGGCATGCGTTTATTAGTCTAACAGTTGCTAGTCTATTTTTAGCTATTATGTCTGGGTTGAACTTGACCAAAATTGTTACTGCCTATGAAACTGGTGTTGGTAGTGTACTAGGGCATTTAGTTGGTATTTTGGCTCTCGGAACAATTTTAGGGAAAATGATGTCCGATTCAGGGGCTGGCATGCAAGTAGCAGATTTCTTCATTCGATTCTTCGGGGTGAAAAAATTACCTTGGGCAATGTTATTCGCCGGATTTGTTATAGGTATTCCAGTGTTTTTTGAAGTGGGAATCGTCATTTTATTACCACTTGTTATTTCAATTCGAAAAACAACGAAACAAAATATATTGTTAATTGCGTTACCTGTTATTGCTGGATTATCGATTGTACATGGGCTAGTGCCGCCGCATCCAGGTGCGATGACAGCAATCGGTATTTATAATGCGAATTTAGGAAAGGTACTATTGTATTCATTAATTATCGCGTTACCAACAGCAATTATCGCAGGACCGGTATTTGCAAAGTGGGTACATAAGAGGGTTATACCTGAAAATGAACCGGAGCTTGTTCGAGTTACGACAGTATCAACTGATTTACCGAGTCGTAAAGTTTCATTTTTTATTATTTTACTGCCAGTAGTTTTAATGATTTTATCAGTAGTCGCACCATATATTTCATTACCGAAAAAAATAACTGAATTTTTAGTATTTGTGGGAAGTCCGGTAATCGCTTTACTTATTTCATGTTTCGCAGCGTTTTATTTGCTTGGTATAAAGCAAGGAATTAATAAAAAGATGATTAAAAAATTAACAGATGAAAGTTTACTACCTGTCGGTTCCATTATTTTAATAATTGGTGCAGGCGGTGGATTTAAACAAATATTAATTGAAAGCGGCGTTGGAACAGCCATCGCTCAAATGGCAGAACATATTTCATTATCACCAATCGTCTTAGCGTTCATGGTAGCGGGATTAATCCGAATTGCAACAGGTTCAGCTACTGTAGCATTAACGACAGCAGCTGGAATTGTTTCACCGGTTATTCAGCACATGTCGGGTGTAAATTTAGAATTACTCGTTATTGCAACCGGTGCAGGTTCATTAATGTTTTCTCACGTAAATGATGCAGGATTCTGGCTTGTAAAAGAGTATTTAGGTTTGACAGTAAAAGAAACGTTTAAAACGTGGACGGTGATGGAGACATTGTTATCATTTATTGCATTCGGCTTTGCGCTTTTACTTAATATGTTTGTTTAGAAGAAGGGGGTGCCTATTTAAAGGTATCCTCTTTTTGTGTTGGGGCTCTTTTCATGAAACAAGCCCGTTTTTAGGAGTGCCAAGCTTCCGATTTGCCCTGAAAACATAATATAAATGGAATCCCCTCATTTAGAGCAAGTTGAACTTGTTATGAATGATACTAAAGGAGGAATAGAGTAATGAGCGAAAAGTGTGAACACAGACATGATGATTGTAACCGCAGACATGATGATTGCGACCGTAGACGTGGCTGCGGCGGCGGTTTTGCGCTTCTAATCGTATTGTTTATTTTATTAATTATCATCGGTGCTAGCTGCTTCGGCGGAGGCGGCGGTGGTTGTGGTTACGGCGGTTATGGTGGATATGGCGGCGGCTATGGTGGATACTGCTAATTATTAAAAACTATTGGAAATAGCCTTGTGCAATATGCACAAGGCTATTTTATTCATATTTTTATATGCTGTGATAATTTATTAATGTACAGAGAGCGGATTAAGAAAAAGAAAATAATCTCGATAATCCCGAAAAAGGTGAGTACAATCAGTAACTCTTTTAGTAACGAGAAAGAAAACATGCTTTGTAAAAACTTAACCGCAAATAACGTGTGAACACCAGCAACGATGTAAGGAACGAAAAATAAAATTCCTAACTGAATCGTTGCGGAGCGAAACATTTCTGATTCAGTTAAGCCCAGTTTTGTAATGGTAATGTACTTCTGTTTTTCATTCGTTAAGTCGTTATACATACGGAAGTATAAAACGCTAGCCGCTCCGATAAAGAAGATAAAGCCAAGAAATGCCCAAATAAAGAATTGAGCAACTGCATTTTCTTTATTATGGAGTAACTCATCAGTAGCTGTATAAATATTAAAAGGGACGGGAGATGCATGCTTATCATCTTTATGTGCCTCATAATATTTTTCGGTGTCATTACTAATACTTTTTAATATATTTTTCGTTGGAATAATTGCATTTTCCCAATTATCCACGAAGTAGTTATAAACTGTAATGGTTTCAATATGAGGAATCATAGTATCGATTGCATAATCTTGCATAATAACTAAATTTGCTAATGCAAATGGTGGTGCTATTCCTTTGTTAATAAATCCCTTTATATAAAACTCCTTTTTATTGGATTCAAGCGTAATTGTATTTTGTTTTACAAATGGATTTGATACAAGGTTTAATAGCTCTGGTGAATAGCCAGAAATAATGTAAACTTCTTTTGAATCAAGGGTGATTGTAGGTCTCTTTAACTGCTTAGCAATTTCGTTATAATCACTCATTTTCATAATTGCAATCTCTTCTTTTGAAGCATTATCTTTTAAAAGCGTAAATTTATATTTTTTATATTGAAAATGAGCATTGGAAAGTTCGGATTCAATAGTATTAACGTGCTTTCGTTCAAGGGAATGATCCCCTTCTAATTTGTATGTGAAGGGAATAGGATATCGCTCTAGTATCGACGCTTTTGTATTATTATTCGCAGCAAATAGTCCGATAATAATCGTAAATGCAAGCGCAGATAGCATAGAAACGATAAAGAGTACATTAATATTACTACGGGTACGAGCAACTAAGTCTGAAATCCATAACATGTTTATTTGTTTCAAATAAAACTTTCTACGTTTCTTTAAAATATAGATAAGAAGAAGAAATGTTTGTGAAAAGAAAAAATATGTTCCGACTACTACGAGTGGCAAAATAGATAATATAATAAAGAAGACAGATCCGTTTTGCACATTTTTTTCGGTTACGTAGCCTTGTGGATAACCAGCAATATAATAACATAACCCTAAACAAGTTAAAGCAAATATCGAAATGAGTATAGACGGCCTTTTTTCGGCTGTCACTTTCTTGTTACCTTTAATAAGATGGACTGTTTTACGAGTCCGAATAAACATAGGTGTAAATGTAGAAACGATTAAAAATAAAATGATAAACGTTACGGTTGTCACGATAATCGCTTCTGTTGGCCAATATAAATAGAGACCTTTCGCACTTGTTAATTTTGAAGTGACTAATAAGAAAAAATTAGAGAACACTAGGCCACCTTGTATACCGATAAAGATGGACAATATCCCGATTATCATGTTTTCAGTAAATAACAGTCTTTTTAATTGTTTCTGTGAGATACCGAGAATCGTGAGTATCCCGAATTGCTGCTTCCGTACATTTAAAAATGTTCCAATTGAATATAAGAGAAAGAAGAACGAGAACATAACAATCACAAGCTGTGCTGTACTCGCTAAGTTCATTAGAGGATCCCGTTCTTGAAAGCTTTGTACATTTTGTAAGCGTGGATGATACGCGTATACAGTAAATGAAAAGAAAACCATAATAGAAAAAGCACTACTTACAAAATAAGCAAAATATGCTTTAGAATTACGCGAGACATTTTTAAATGCAAATTGCCAAAACGTCATCCACGCCTTCCTCCTAATAATGCTAAAACATCTAATATTTCTTGATAAAATTTCTCGCGATATAGTCCGCGGTGTAATTCATTGTAAAGCCCACCATCTTTAATGAAAATAACGCGGTTACAATAACTTGCTGCAAACGGATCATGAGTAACCATTAAAATTGTGGCATCCTCTTCTTTATTTAATTTCGTAAATAGCTCCATTACATCAATTGCTGCTTTAGAATCTAAGTTTCCTGTCGGTTCATCGGCAAGTAGAAGTGACGGATGATGAATAACAGCGCGTGCTACCGCGGTACGCTGTGCTTGTCCTCCAGAAACTTCAAAAATACGCTTGTCCAAAATATGATCAATTCCAAGTTTCTTTGAAATGTTATCGAGCTTTTCGTCCATTTCTTTTAAAGGAACATTATCTAAAGTTAAAGGCAGTACGATATTTTCACCGATTGTTAGTGTATCTAATAGGTTAAAGTTTTGGAAAACAAACCCTAACTCTTGGCGGCGGAAAATAGCTAGTTTCTCTCTACGAAATGTGTGCGGTTTTTTTCCATTAATCACGACATCACCAGAAGTAGGGGAGTCAATTGTAGAGATAACGTTTAAAAATGTAGATTTACCGCTACCAGATGGTCCCATGATAGCAACAAATTCTCCTTTATCTACATGTAAATTTATATTTTTTAAAGCAGTATGAGGGACTTTTCCTTCATACACTTTTGAGACGTTTTTTATGTGTAATACTTCTTCCATAATAATCACCTTTCTATTTTTAAAACTTAATATGTTGTGATAATTTTTGCATATAAAAGGAACGAATTAAAAGGAAAAAGATAATTTCAACCGTTCCAAAGATTACAAGTACAACTGTAATCTCAGCGAATAATGATAGATGTAATATCTCTTGTAACATCTTTGTCGCAAACATCGTATGGATCGATGCCATAATGTAAGGAACAAAGAAAAGAATCGCAAGTTGAATTGTAGCGGATTGCTTCATTTCGACTTCTGTTAAACCGATTTTTGTAATCGTTATATACTTTTCTTGCTCATTTGTTAAATCTGTATACATACGGAAGTAAAGAACACTGCCAGCTCCGATAAAGAAAATAACACCTAGGAAAGTACCAATTAAGAAAAACGAAGCAACATTTAATTTTGTTTTGTATAGAGAATCGCTTGCTTCACTTGCATGAAACGGTGGATGTTCTGCCTGAATAGCTGCATTGTCATTATCAATTTTTGTTATAAATGCTGAACCGATATTATGTGCCTTTTCCCAATCTGGAACTTTGAAGCTATATAGACTCATCTGTTTTGAAGCGGTTGATAAGGCTTCTACATTTTCATCAGATAATACGAGAAGTTGTGATATTAAGCTATTCGGGAAAGGGTTATAACTTTTATATTCTTTCACTTGTAGCTGTAAAGAGTTTTGAGTAAGTGTCAGAGTATTTCTCTTTTCTTGATCAAAAACTGTTCCAATGAATTGATCATCTATGTCTTTAATAAGGATATAAGACTCATTATTACTTACGGTGAGCGTTTCCAAATTTAATGCTTTAGCAAGTATATTATAGTCACTTTGTTTAATTGCATAATAGAGCTGCGCGTTATCTTCTGCCGAAGACACTTCATATATATCCGTTTTAAATTTCTTATAAGCAAACTGCTCTTCGTTAAATTTTTGTTCTAACCAATTTAAATGTTCATCGGCAAGCGTATTTTCAGTATGTGATAAATAAGTAAACGGGAAAGGATTTTGCCTTATTTCATCAAACTTTGTGAATTTCCCAAACCCATATAAGAATGTAATCATTGTGAAAGCGAGTGTCGATAACATCGTCACGATAAAGAGCATGTTAATATTTGTCCGAATCCGAGTTGCTAAATCAGAAACCCAAAGCATATTAATACGTTTCATATAAAATTTTCTTCTCGTCTTTAATATGCGAATGAGTAAGAAGCTAATTTGTGAGAAGAAAAAATATGTCCCAGCTGCAGCAAGTGATGGGATGACAAATATACAGGAGGCAGCGTACAAAAGCCCAGCGATATCTCCTAGTGACATAAAATATAGTGGGTTTGCTGTTAAAACATATCCAGATATTAAACATATCGCACCAAAGAGAGAGATGAGTACAGATGCTTTTCTTTCTTTTTGTTTTGTTCCTTCTTTTAAAAGACGTACAGCTTTTCTCGTACGGATTAGCATCGGTGTAAAAGATGATACGAGAATGAAGAGTCCAAGAAAGATAATTATAGTTAAAACGATAGCAGCTGTAGGCCACCAATATAAATATAAACCAGGCACATGCGTAATTTTGGCGGTAACTAATAAAAAGAACTGTGAAAAGACAAGGCCAAATTGAATGCCGAAAAATATGGATAGGCCACCAATTAGCATGTTTTCTAGAAATACGAGCCTCTTTAATTGCTTTGGAGATATGCCAAGTACTGTTAAAATCCCGAACTGTTTTTTTCGTACTTTTAAGAAAGTACCGATTGAATATAGTAAAAAGAAAAATGAAAAGAATACAATGACAACTTCTGAGATTGTCATTAATATGTTCAGAGCAGCATTCACGCCTGTCATATGCAATTTAGGATGAAATAAATAAACTGCAAACGAGAAGAAAATTGCAATGGAAAACGCACTGCTTATAAAATAGGCGAAATAAGCTCTAGCGTTCCGCGTTACGTTTTTAAATGCAAACTGCCAAAATGTCATTCACCTAAACCTCCTAATAGAGCGAAGATGAAAAGAGTATGAGAGATACTCTTTTCATAAAGTTTGTTTTAAATATTTTGCCCATTCGTATACTGTGATAATTTTTGCATATAAAGCGAACGAATGAATAAGAAAAATAGGATTTCAACGACTCCAAAAATAATAAGAACAGCTGAAATTTCTTTGAACAAAGATAAACCAATTACATCTTGAAGCATTTTTGTTGCGAACATTGTATGAATGGACGCCATAACGTACGGAACGAAAAATAAAATGCTAAGTTGAATGGTTGCAGATTTTTTCATCTCTGCATCTGTTACACCAATTTTTGAAATTGCTACATATTTTTCTTGTTCGTTCGTTAAATCTGTATACATTCTGAAGTAAAGAACGCTACCTGCTCCAATAAAGAAAATGACACCTAAGAATGTCCCGATTAGGAAGTATGCGGCACTTCCTGATGTTATTCTATATAGTGACCCTGCCGATTCAAAGGAGCGAATAAGAGGTCCTTTGTACTGGGATTTATCTCGATCTTTTTGCACCTTTTCTATAAAATCATCTGCAATTTTATACGTTTTTTCCCAGTTTTGTACTTTATAATTGTACGCTGATACATGTTTAGTTGTATTGGGGAAATTTTCTACAACAGCATCAGGTAAAACTAACGTTTGATATGAAAAGGTAGATGGAATTGCATTCACATATTCATAGCCTTTTACTCGTAATTTCGTATTTGTGCTAGAGAGTGTAATGTAGTCTCTGTTGTAGCTTTGCTCAAACTCATTAAATATGGTGATATAAGATGTCCCTGTTAAAACATATGCTTCGTTATCATCCATGAATAGTTGTTTTAATTGTAAAGAATCCGCAAGTTTGTTATAGTCACTTTGCTTAATTGCATATACGTCATTATAAATGGCTATACCTTGATCTTCTTTTAATGGTGCTTCATATAAATCAGCGTTTATTTTCTCATAAGAGAAATTTTCCCTTTGTAATTGCTGCTCAAGCCAATTCAAGTGTTCTGCAACAAAAGGATTCGCATCATAAGAAAAATAAGAAATTGGAAAAGGTGAAGTTTTAGTAACCTCTAGTTTAATAAATTTCCCGAATCCATATAAAAACGTAATCATTGTAAAAGCGACGGTAGATAGCATGGCCACAATAAAAAGCATATTAATATTTGTTCGAATACGGTTTGCTAAATCAGATATCCAAAGCATATTTATCCGTTTCATATAAAATTTTCTTCTTTTTTTCAAAATATAAATAAGTGAAAAACTAATTTGCGAAAAGAAAAAATACGTTCCCATTGTAACAAACGTTGGGATTACGAAGATACTTGAAACCATGTATATAACACCTATTTGCGGGCTTACTGAGACAAAATATTTAGGATTTCCAGCTAAAGCATAGCCGCCTAATAAACAGATAGCACCAAATAAAGAAATAAATATGGATGGTTTTCTTTCTTTTTGTTTTCCACCATTTGTTTTTAAAAGGTGTACCGCTTTTTTTGTACGAATAAGCATTGGTGTGAATGCAGATACAATGATAAAAAGACTAAGAAAAACGATGGTCGTTAGAATGATTGCGTTAGTAGGCCCGTATAAATATATACCTGGTACGTGCGTAATTTTCGCTGTCACTAATAAGAAAAATTGCGAAAAAACAAACCCAAACTGTATGCCGAAAAAGATAGATAAAATACCAATTAACATATTTTCCGTAAAAACGAGACGATGTAATTGCTTTTTCGATATACCTAAAATGGTTAAAATCCCAAATTGTTTTTTACGAACTTTTAAAAATGATCCAATCGAATATAGTAAAAAGAAGAAAGAGAAGAAAACAATTACTACTTCTGAAAATATCATTAACCCTGAAATTTCAGAGATCATATTGAAGTTTTGTAATTTCGGATGAAATAAATAAACAGCAAAAGAAAAGAAAACAGCAATAGAGAAGGCACTGCTTATAAAGTAGGCAAAATAAGCTCTTGAGTTGCGCGTTACATTTTTAAATGCAAATTGCCAAAATGTCATAATATATGCCTCCCGTTAGCAGGCCGATATGTAGTTTTATTGCAAAAAATGTATGAGAGTGAGATCTCATACATTTTGCTAGCATATGTTACGATCATGCTTCGGTCACCTTCTCCGTATTTTCTGCTTGATTATTTGCAGCGTTGTGGAAGATGATTTTAATCGTCGTTCCTTTACCAACTTCAGAGTCTAGTTTCACAGAGTGACCTAAATAATCACAAATTTTACTTACAATATAAAGCCCCATACCAGTAGATTCTCCAAATGCACGACCGTTTTTTCCAGTGTAAAAAGGTTCAAATACTCTTCGAATATCTTCTTGCGGAATACCAACGCCTTCGTCACGAACTTCCAAAATAATATCTTTACCATTGCGATAAGCTGATAAGAAAACTTTCTTTCCGCGCTCACCAGAGTAGCGAACTGCATTTGTCATTAACTGATAAATAATGAACTTTAGCCATTTCGCATCAGAAGCAACTTTTAAATCTGAATGAACTTCTAAAACGGGGAAGACTCCGTTTCGAATGAATAGTTCTTTTAATCCGTTAATATTTTTTGTTACAGCATCTTTTAATGAAATCGTCTCAACATGGAAGTCCTCATGGAAGTTATTTAATCTTGCCATGTATAAAGCCATATCGAGCCCTTGATTTAATCGCTCTAGCTCTTTTTTGAATTTAGGGATTAAATGCTCATCTTCCATTTCAAGCACCATAAGCTGCATAACAGAAACAGGCGTTTTCATTTGATGTACCCAATGGTTAATAAATAATTGGTGTTCTTGCTGTTTTACTTCGAATGTTTGTAGGTCTTTTTGGAATAGGCGATATTGCGTACGAACGAGCTCGTTTACACTGTGGGGCATAGGAGCAGTCGCTCTTTCAATAAACGCATCTTCCATTTTCTCTGGTGGTTCACTTAATCTGTGGTACATTCTACGGTTACGAACGTAACGATAAGCGAGGAAACAGATGAATAAGTATAAGCTTAAAACGATGAAGTAAAACTTATTATTTTGAAATCCGTCTACTGCATCATAAAGAACGAAAATGATTCCGAAGTTTAATACATATAGTAGGAAAAATGCAAAATGATCACGTAAAAATAGCTTCATGTTTATTCACTCCAAGTTGCGTTAAAACGATACCCAAGTCCACGTACTGTTTCAATAGCATTTTCAATACCAAGCTCATTGAACTTTTTACGAAGACGCGTGATGTTTACGTTTAATGTATTTTCCTCAACGAAGCTTTCGTCGTCCCAAAGAGCGGCTAGTAAATCTTCACGACTCGCTGTACGCGGGAATTTAGATAATAGCATTTCTGCTAAAATTGCCTCTTTCTTCGTTAAAAGAACTTGCTCAGCGCCAAAATGAATTTCGGGACGCTCAGGGAATAGTTTTAGTCCTTCAACTTCAACGATACGTTCAGAAATATTTGGTGCATAATCACCGTAAATACGGCGTAATTGACCTTTGATTTTCGCCATTACAACGTCATAGTGGAACGGCTTCGTAATATAATCGTCCGCACCGCTTTCAATCGCCATAATTTGTTCCATTTCACCAGCACGTGCCGAAATGAAAATAATTGGACAAGTAGATTCATGACGGATTTGACGGCACCAGTAGAAGCCATCGAATTTTGGTAAGTTTACATCAAGTAAAACAAGATGTGGTTTCACGGCGTTAAACGATTCCATAATATCATCGAAGTTCTCTGCAACAACAGCATCATAGCCATATTTTTGAATGTGAGATTGTAATAATGATGAAATATTTGGATCGTCTTCAACGATTAAAATTTTATACATATGTATATTCCTCCTAAAAAAACAATTGTAGCTATAGTGTATCATGTGTTTCAAGTCTTTTCATTATGTTGAAATGAGAGCTATATAAATATAAAAGTTTAAAAGACGACATAGAACTTGTCTTTTTAGGGGAGAGAGAGGATCCAGCCATGCATAGAAGCGGTCAGAGCCTTTTTTGCCCCGTCCGAAGTAAAAACAAAGAAATCAAATGAATAGGCTTTCCTTTTTTGTTATACATAGCATAGTTGTGGCGTATTTATATGATGAAAGATTAAACAGGATTTATATAGTAAACAGTATGGGTCAAAAGTGGAAAAAGTAAAAAGGGCCTTATATATAATTGACAATTGACTGAAATCATTTTAACATTTAGATAAATATCTAAATTTCTAATTAGTGAAAGGAAGAAAGACATTGAATCAAGCATTCAAAGCATTAGCAGACCCAACAAGGCGAAAAATTTTAGATTTATTAAAAGAAGGCGATTTAACAGCTGGGGAAATTGCTGAACAGTTCAACATGACAAAGCCAAGTATTTCACACCACTTAAATGCACTTAAAAATGCTGAACTTATTCAAGATGAAAAAAGAGGGCAATTCGTTGTGTACTCTTTGAACACAACTGTCTTTCAAGATTTATTGACTTGGGTGTTTACATTTACAAATAAGGGGGAAGAGGGGAAATGAAAAAGCATCTTTTTGCAATTATATTAATTCTTATAACTTGTCTAGCTTGGGCGTTTGCTTGGCCACATTTGCCGGATACAATCGCGACACATTGGAGTGGTGGTAAGGTAGATGGTTATTCTTCTAAATTATATGGAATGATTTCTATGGTTGGAATTATGATTGCGTTATATGTATTTCTAAATGTGATACCAAAGATTGATCCAAGGAAAGCAAATTACGAGAAATTTTCTAAAGCTTTTATGATGATGAATAACGGGATACTATTGCTACTATTTGTAGGAAATATAGATATTATTACAAGTGGATTAGGATATAACTTATTCATTAATCGCATGCCTGAATTATTAGTTGGTATTCTATTCATAGTTATCGGAAACTATTTACCACAATGTAAACCAAATTACTTTGTAGGCATAAAAACACCGTGGACGTTAAGTAACGAAGAAGTATGGAGAAAAACACACCGTTTTAGTGGAAAGGTGTTTGTTGCATTAGGAATCATTATGATTTTAAGTGTTTTCGCGCCGGTAGCATGGAAATCTTTCGTAATGGCTGGAATTATTATTGGTGCAGTAGGACTAACGATGGGATATTCCTATGTTGCTTATAAGAAAGAGATAGGGGCTTAATATAAAATTTATGGGGGAGAGAGGATGAAAAGACACGTATTACCATGGAGTTTAATTATTGCAATTGCAATTGGCTGGTACATTGTATGGCCTTATTTACCGAAACAAATTCCACGTCATTATAATGCTGCAGGAATGGTAGATGGATATTTTTCTAAAGTAGAAGCGAGTTCAGTTTCAATAGGTAGTATGGTGTTGCTGTATTTGATATGGCTAGCTATGGGGTATATTGATGTAACGAAAGATAAGTATAAACAGCATGCTAAAGTCCTTTCTGCAATCCATTATGCAATTCTTTTGATAGGGTTCGGCTGTAATATATTTGCGCTATTAGCAGTGTCTAATTATATTGCATCGGGCTCCATTGCATTTAATTTCGGACTTGGAACATTGTTTTTAGTACTCGGCAATTATATGCAACAAACGAAGCCAAATGGCTTAGTAGGAATCCGGATGGACTGGACATTAGAAAATCCTGTAGTTTGGAGAAAAACACACAGATTTGCTTCGAAGGTATTTGTAATAGGTGCACTTTGTATATATGCTGGGGCGGTACTTCCAGATCCATTCAATATTTTTATGGGGATTGGAATAATATTAATATGCATCTTCATATCAACGATAAAGTCATATGCTATTTATAAAAAAGAAATGCAATTGTGAGCAATAAGGGATTGAACTGTACTAGTCAAATTTTATATTTATAGTTTCTATGTGTTAAGAAATTTTAATACTCAGTGGGGATAACGAAAAAGCTCGCTGAGTAAATTTTTTGCTTTTGGGTCTGAAAATTCAGTTAAAAAGATAGTTTGGGGGAAATCACATGTTAGAAATTATAAATTTTAGCAAGACATACAAAGGTGGCAAAAAAGCAGTAGATCAGTTAAATATTACTGTTCAAGCAGGAGATATCTTTGGATTTATTGGGCATAACGGTGCGGGGAAAAGTACAACAATTAAGTCGTTAGTTGGAGTTATAGATTTTGAAGAGGGTGAAATTTTTGTTGATGGATATTCAGTAAAAAAGGATCCGATTGCATGTAAGAGAGTAGTGGCGTATATTCCCGATAATCCAGATTTATATGAGCAATTAACAGGAATTCAATATTTAAACTTTGTTGCGGATGTGTTTAAAGTGTCTGCAAAAGATCGGGAAAAGGAGATACAAAAGTATGGAGATGCTTTTGAGATTACACCGTACCTAGGTGATTTAATATCTTCTTATTCACATGGTATGAAACAAAAAGTGGCGATTATATCAGCGGTTTTGCATAAACCGAAATTATTAGTTTTAGATGAACCTTTCGTTGGTCTTGATCCAAAGGCTGCTGTAGTGTTGAAAGGTATTATGAAGGAGCTTTGTGAAAAGGGAAGCGCGATTTTCTTTTCTACGCATGTTTTAGATGTGGCGGAGAAGTTATGTAATAAAATAGCGATGATTAATAGAGGGAAATTAGCACTTTCAGGGGAAGTGAATTCTTTAATAAAGGAAGGATCATTGGAAGAGCTCTTTATGAAGGAGCTTGCTAATGAATATTAGTAGTCTAGGTCTTTTAAAAATCCGCTTGATAACGCAGCTTGGTTTAAATACTTTTAAATACGAAAAAGATAAGAAAAAGAAGCAGAATAAGATTTTACTGACAGCATCTATTGCCTTGGTGGGTGTCATGTTAATGCTATATTGTGGGGCCTCGGCATATGGATTGGTGAGACTAGGAATAAGTGAAATTATCCCAGTTTATGCACTAGTTATTAGCAGTGTATTGACGTTGTTTTTCACTATATTTAAGGCAAATGGAGAGATTTTTGCTTTTAAGGATTACGATCTTTTAATGTCATTACCGATTCGTGTAAGTACGGTTATTACAAGTAGGTTTTTGTATTTATATTTGCTGAATACGATCTTTTCAATCATAATCATGCTACCAATGGGAGTTGTTTATGGCATACATGAGAGGCCATCAGTTTCTTTTTACTTTATGTGGTTCATCAGTATGTTTATAGCATCTTTAATTCCAACAACAATAGCAGCGATTTTTGGAGCTGCTATTACGGCAATCGCTTCTAAATTTAAAAATACGAATAAAATAACTACGACTTTAAGTTTTATAGTAATTATTACATTCGGTTTCTTTATGCTAAAAAGCGGAAATGCTCAATATAGTCTTAATGATATGAACGGAATAGGTGCAATTATTTCAGAGCAACTAACTAAAGTGTATCCATTAGCTAACATGTTTCAAAAAGCAATTGTTCATGCTGATATTGTAGCTTTCATCCTGTTTGTTGGGATATCGGTTATTTGGTATTATCTTTTTGTAAAAAGCCTTTCGTTAAAATATAAGCAAATAAATACAGAGATTACCACTTATCATATGCTTTCAAATTATGAAATTCATAGCATGAGAAAAGAAAGTGTATTGGCCGCATTGTATAAAAAAGAACTGAAGCGTTTCTTTTCTTCTACAGTGTATGTGGTAAATAGCGGAATGGGAGTTGTGATGGCGCTAGCTTTCGCACTAGCTATAGTTGTAGTAGGGCCAAGTCAATTAATAGCGTATCCTGGAATAGAGGCCCTGTTGCAAAAGGTTGCGCCATTTGCTATTGCAGCAGCGATTTCGATGACGTGTACAACATGTGTATCATTGTCATTAGAAGGAAAAAATGTATGGATTATTAAGTCGTTGCCTATAGCGCCAAAGATGATTTATGACAGTAAAATTCTTATGAATCTTTCATTAAGTATACCTGCATCACTTATTAGTGCCGTATTACTAATAATAGGGTTAAAACTAGATGTTTGGAGTTCTCTTTTCATCGTAATAACACCGATAACATATTCATTCTTTTCGGCAGTATGGGGGATTTTTATTAATAATCGATTTGGTTATTATGATTGGGTATCAGAAACTCAAATAGTAAAACAAAGTGTAGGATCGTTTGTCGGCATGTTTGGTGGTTTAATTACGGCTGTTATACCAGCCGTATTAATCGGTACTGCTACAATCTCGAACTACAGAGTATTTACTTTTGGAGTTGTTATAGTACTTACGATTGTTACTATTTTCTTGTATAAGAACGAGTCGAGAAGAAGTATAAAGTGAAACTTTAATCAGTGGGGGTTTTGTTCATCCCCACTGATTATTAGCCCGACTCCCACCTAACTTCTTTGCTCCACCTGAATTTTGAGGTGGGGGTTTTACTGCCCACAAATAGCGGGATAAAATAAGAAGCTGCTTTTCCTTTAAAGAGGAAGAGCAGCTTCTTTATTTTGAAACAGTTTAGATCCTTATATTACTTTTTTAAAACAGGTACCCATATCTCGCTTCTGAAATTCGGCGGGGATACATCTTTACTTTCATTCCATAAAAGTTCTGGTCCTTCCGCTAGCTCATAGTTCGAAGAGGGGAACCATTCAGAATAAATACGCCCCCATACATTTTGTAATGCATCAGGGAATGGACCGACAGCTTCAAATATAGCCCATGTTGAAGCTGCGACTTCAAGTTGTTTGAATTGCTTTGGACAATCTTTTGTTGTAGCTACTCCAATATAGTGATCGAGTTCGCCTTTTTCCTCCATTCTTCCTTCAGAAAAATTCGTAGAAGCACTAATAATTCCGGTAGGTTCAATATTTGAAAGGGACTTTAATGTTTCGATTGATTCGCTGTCTAAACTTTTCCACATAGAAGCAATTTCTTCGTTTACACCGTTAAAAACAATCGGTACTCGTTTTTGTATACCAATGATTTGAAATGGCCCTTTTTCTTCAATTCGATAGTTCATTTCATTTCCTCCTTGAATGGATAGTTGGAAGGTCATTGGTGAATAAGCTTTCAAAGAACGAATTGTACTTCGAGCTTCTGAAGGCGTTATTCCGTGCAAATTTTGAAATGCACGTGTAAATGAATCTGGTGAGTTGTATCCATATTTTATAGCGACATCAATGACTTTTACATTGCTATCTTTTAGTTCAAAGGCAGCAAGGGTAAGACGTCTACAGCGAATATATTCTGATAGTGATATGCCAGCTAGAAAAGAAAACATTCTTTTGAAATGATATTCGGAGCAGAAAGCTATTTTTGCGACTTCTTTAAAATCAATTTCGTGTGTAAGGTTGTCTTCAATATACTGCATTGCCGCATTCATATTTTTAAGTGAATCCATTATATGACCTCCTTTGTATATAGAATATCAGGAACGAAATAGCTCCATCCGACATTTCATGCACAACTTTGTGGGGGCATTTTTAACCTTACAAAATTGTAATGTTCCTGTAAGGAGAATGAATGGATGGCATGATATCCCGATGTTATAGTAACAAAGTACTTTAGTACATTAGGTTAAATTCTGATGTCTTTACTTATGTGCCTTACATAACTGTCATGTTTGTGTAAGAAACATCGATAGTGGCAAGAGTAGAGAGTGTATATAGTTGAAAATAGAGAATAGAAGAAATGAGGGATGTCGAGATGAAAACAGTGTTAGAAGCAAAAAATATTGAAAAAGTATATGACACAGGTGGGAATAAATTTGCAGCTTTAAAAGGTATTAACTTACAAGTAAAAGAAGGTGAGTTCGTTGGAATTATGGGACCTTCTGGTTCGGGTAAGACGACTCTTTTAAATGTTCTTTCTACAATTGATAATGCGACGAACGGTGAGATTTTAATTGATGGAAAAGACATCGTGAAGATGAACGATGATAAGCTAGCGTTATTCCGCCGTGATCATTTAGGGTTCATTTTCCAAGATTATAACTTATTAGATACGTTAACGGTGAAAGAGAATATTGCGTTACCTCTTGCGTTATCAAAGGTGAAAGCGAGTGAGATTGATCGCCGCGTTCTTGAAATCTCAA
Source organism: Bacillus sp. TH17 (assembly GCF_016651125.1). Taxonomy (NCBI): domain Bacteria; kingdom Bacillati; phylum Bacillota; class Bacilli; order Caryophanales; family Bacillaceae; genus Bacillus; species Bacillus sp. TH17. Next base: position 4,243,194 of record NZ_JAEKEN010000001.1, on the reverse strand, counting down.
AGAAATTCGGTATTGATCATATTTTAAGTCAGTTCCCATATCAAGTATCCGGTGGACAGAAGCAGCGCTGCGCAGCATCGCGTGCGATCGTTACAAGTCCTAGTATGATATTTGGGGACGAGCCGACTGGAGCACTTGATTCTAAATCAGCGACAGATTTATTAGAAAGTATGAAGTCGTTAAATGAATATGATAATTCTACAATTTTAATGGTAACGCATGATGCGTTTGCGGCTAGTTATTGTAAACGAGTTATTTTCATTAAAGATGGTGAGTTATATAAAGAATTACACCGTGGTGAATTAACACGTAAACAGTTCTTCCAAAAAGTCGTTGACGTAATGTCTTCCATTTCTGGAGGTATGGCTGATGACCTTATCTAGCATTGCCCTCCGCAACATACAGCGGAACTTTAAAGACTACTTTGTATATTTTGCATCTATGATATTTAGTATCGTAATTTACTTTACATTTAAAGCACTGCAATATAATTCACAAATGGAAAAAGCAGCGGAAGCATCAAAAAAGATTAGCGGTGCATTCCAAGTTTCCAGTGTAATGCTAATCATTTTCGTAGCAGTGTTTATTATATATTCGAACGGTTTCTTTACAAGAAAACGTAAAAAAGAAGTTGGGCTATATTCGTTACTTGGTATCCGAAAAAGACAGATCGGTAAAATGCTCTTTTATGAAAATATGTTAATGGGATTAATGTCTTTAATTATCGGGATTGCGATCGGTAGCGTCCTTTCGAAACTATTCCTTGAACTACTAGTAAGTATGATGGGATTAAACTTAAATGTTCATTTTGAAGTACCGATGGCTGCGATTATTGATACAGCAATTATTTTCTTTGTGATTATTTTATATACATCACTTCAAGGGTATCGTTTAATTTATCGCTTTAAGTTAATTGAACTTTTCCGCGCAGAGCGTGAAGGAGAAGCAATGCCAAAAGGATCCGTAATTATGGCGTTAATTTCAGTTTTCTTAATCGGCTCAGGTTATTTCTTAGCGTTAATGTTTATGAAGGCAGTTATGTATGCAAACTTTATGGCAGTCGCACTTTATATATTACTTGCGACAGTATTAGGTACGTATTTACTATTTATGTTCTTTACAGTATTCGTATTGAAACGTGCAAGAAATAATAAATCATCGTTTTATAACGGTATGAATATGATAACGACGTCACAGTTACTATATCGTATTAAAGGAAATGCAAAGTCACTTGCGACAATTTCTATTTTAAGTGCAGTAACATTAACGGCGGTTGGTACGTCAGTTACGATGTATTACAACACATTTACACAATCAAAAGCAGTTGCACCATACAGCTACTCTTATGAGAAGAAAGATGCAGAACTAGATAAGAAAGTAAATGCGATTTTTGCTGAAGAGAAAGAGAATCACCCTGTAAAAGATCAATTTGAAGTTGAGATGGTTCCTGTAAAAGGAAAGTTTGAAGGAGCTAAAGTCGATTTCATCTTTAATATGAACTACAGTATCTCAGAGAAATATCAATTTATATCTCAATCTGAATTCAACAAACTTGCGAAAAAAATCGATGCGGAAACAGTGAATATAGCTACTGGAGAAGCATTTATATATGATAGTTCTTATATTGAAGGGTATGAGTTTAGCCCTGAATATAAAGGAAATAAAGCGGTATTCCAAATTGGAAATGAAACGAAGACATTGACGATCCAAGGTGCAAATAATAATGCAATTACGAACTTAGGTGAATTAGTTGTTGTCGTTTCAGATGAAATGTATGAACAGGCGAAGCAAGCATTTGGAACACGTGTTGTAAAAAATATTGATGTAAAAGATGAAAGAAGCAGTAAAGTATTAACAGAAAAATTAACAAAAGTGATGCCAGCTAGTGAATCAGAAATGGCACCACCATTTAGAGACTTCTATACTGGTTTCCATATGGGACTTGAAGCAACTGGACTAATGATGTTCATCGGAATGTTCTTAGGACTTGTATTCTTACTAGCAACAGGTTCTATTATTTACTTCAAACAGCTAACAGAAGCAAGTGCAGATCGTGAGCGTTACGTTGTCCTTCATAAAGTCGGTGTAACGAAACAAGAAATGAAAAAAGCTATTGCAAAACAAGTGAGCTTTATCTTTGCAATTCCACTAGTAATCGGAATTCTACACAGTTTGTTTGCATTAAAAGGTTTAGGGAACATACTACCATTTGAAATTATGATTCCGCTTCTAATTAGTATCGGAGTATACAGCGTTATTTATATCGGATATTACTTCTTAACAGTTCGCTCTTATTATAAGATTGTGAGCGCGAAGTAATGAAAGAGTTGTTTTATCTTAGTAAAAAAGCATCCGACTAACATGTTAGTCGAATGCTTTTTTGTCTATACGTGAGCTTTATTTTCGTCCGAACTATCAAACATGTCCATTACTTTAAAAATACCTTCCAATAGCAAGGTACATAGAATAGCGAAAATTAATACGGCATGAGGTGATAATTCAACTGATGTGAAGTTAAGGTCTGCCAACAAAAAGTAACCTACATAAAAACTTAGAAATGTGCTAACAGCCGAAAGTGTAAATCCTAAAAATCCTAATTCCTTTAATTTTCCCTCAGATAATTTACATAAACGTAAAACAATAGAGAAGAGAATTCCTACTATGAAAAATCCCATACATAATGCGAACAATGATATTATGCTTGGATACTTAACTTCATCGGGTATCCACTTTTTCATTCCCACTATTAAAAATGTAGGGACAAGAATAGGTAATAAAAGTGGTAGCACTATTTGTATAGCTGCAAATAATGCATTTGATTTATTATCGTTTTGATTATTCATAAAGCCTCCAAAAATGATTTCTATACTAATTCCAAATATCTTAGAGCATTCTAACATAAAAATAGTAACTTCGCTATACAAAATCGGAGTAGGATCATGATCATTCATGGTAAATAAACAAGATGCCTTACTCGTATATGTTCGAGTCGTTTATCCTTGTAATTCAATTTTCATATCTGCTTATAGTAAATAAGGAGATTTCCTTCATCTTCATAAAATCTTAAGAAATCTCCTCAATTTTTGTTAAGAAACGATAGTTATACTTAAACACAAGTTGAAAACTATTGAACGAATGGAGAGAAGTTACATGCAGCTCATAACATTCTTAAATGAATTTATTAAACATCCGAAACATACTGGTGCGATTGCGCCAAGTTCAAAGATATTAGCAAAGAAAATGGTAGATGTAATTGATTTTAATAGAGCGAAATGCATTGTAGAGCTAGGGCCTGGTACAGGAGCCTTTACGAAAGAAATTATAAAGAGAAAGAAGAAGGAGACAATATTTCTTCTTATTGAAATTAATGAAGTATTTTTCAAAGAGTTAAAGAGAAAATTTAAAGATGAGCAGAACGTGATTGTTATACACGGCTCAGCGGAAAATATAAAGAAGTATATGGAACAATTGAATATAGAATGTATTGATTACGTCTTATCGGGATTGCCTTTCACTTCTTTACCAGAAGAGGTTTCAAAGCGCATTTTAAACAGTGTAATGGAAACGATACATGAGAATGGAGAATTTATTACATTCCAATATTCACTTGTGAAAAAAGGATTTATACAGCATTTCTTCCCTGAAATTACACTAGAAAAAGTGTGGTTCAATTTCCCACCAGCTTACGTCTTTAGCTGTAAAAAAGAGCTAAGGGGAGCATATGCATAATGGAGCTACATGAATTAATGTCATACATTGAGCAGTATGGTTATTGGGCACTATTTTTTTGTTTATGGCTTGGTATTATCGGTATGCCGATTCCAGATGAAATGATTGTAATGAGTGGTGGTTTCGTATCATCATTAGGCATATTAAATGTAATTCCCGCTTTTGTCTTAACATATTTAGGCGTTGTATCAGGGCTTTCTTTAGGTTATATAATAGGAAAAGTATTTGGTACGAAAGTACTTGATAAGCTAATGAAAAAGAAAAAAGCAAAATATCTTTTAAAATCGCAACAGATGGTTGAAAAATACGGTCATTATGCGTTAGTTACAAGTTATTTCATACCTGTTGTAAGACATATTGTGCCGTATTTAGTTGGAATGAATAACATGTCATTTAAGACGTATGCTTTATATTCCTATACGACAGGGTTCGTTTGGACACTTGTTTATTTTGTGCTCGGTTCTTTATTTGGACAACATATTGAAAGTATTGTAGCAGTTGCGATAAAGTATGGCGCGTATTTTGGCGGGATTGTTTTTGTTATTGCGAGTGGTGCTTATTTGTATAAGCAAAGAAGAAATACAGTGATGAGTAAGTAGAATAGAGGTTTATACTTAGGGAGAGTTATTTTGTAGAATAACTCTCCCCTTTAATGTAATAGCTTCTTATTGCTTACATTAGGCATTGTCTGAAATACAATTATATAAATTGTTAATATGATTGTATTGATCAGATTGGCTAATATAGTCATAAAATCACTTGATGGAGTGATAAGAACAAAGATTGAAAGTGCGGCAGAAGCAAGTGGAATGAACTTTTGTAGCGTAGTTAACTTTCCATCTTTATGAAGCTTCGAAGATTGAAAGAAGCAAAGTAAGAAAATAAAGGATGTAAATAATAATCCTAAATATCCCCATCCATCTTCAATATACCAAGGTAAAAAGCTCATTCTCGATGTGAAAATAAACAAATTAAATACTAAGGTGCTAATGATTAACGTATTTAAAATCGTGATATTTGTCTGTTTTTTCATTTGAATTATACTCCGAAATTTATTTTATTGAGACGAGTTTGCCATTTCCGTAAATCTTTGTTCAATGTCATCCAATTCGAATGAATGACATATTCTGCGGTCTTCTGTATCTAAAATTCTATAATGTTGTGATAAAATATTTTGTTGGATTTGGTAACCGTTTAATTCTTTTATTTGTCGCCACCATACTTTTCCTCCTAAAGTCTTCGGGAAGTTCGTATTGTAGTGTGTAAAAGCGATCGTTTTTATAATTTCATTCACATCATCCCCGAATGTCATTTGGACTGTATCGCTCTGTTCGAAGAGTGTTACGACACAAACTGCGCCTGCCCATGTTAGCGTGCGTCTACCCTTTTCAATTCTACTAATGTTTTCTTTGATAAACCAATAATTTCTGACATTTTATCTTGTGATAAATCGCTCTCAACACGAATGAGTTTTAATTTTGAATTGACTAATCCAATAAATTCTTGCTTGTCCATCATACATCTTCCTCTCTTGTATGGTGTAAAAATGTCAATAATGGTGTAAAGGGTCACTTTTTATTTTTTTGATCTTGCTAATTAATAGTTCCCTTTTAGTTTAAGAAAATGTTAAGAAACCGTACAAGTTTTTATTAAGAAATACACTCTATATTTAGAAACGTCCTATAGAAAAACATAATGAAAGGTGGAATATAGATGAAAAGATTTATCCTTGCATCGTTACTTGTCATCATGGCAGGAGCGGTATATTTATTAAATGGGAGCGCTAAGCTAGATCAAATGAATCCCTTTCTTGATATAGAGGATCATTATGCAATAATTGATACAGATGGCAAAGAGTTAGGTGGAGATAAAGGTCGTGAATATAAAGTGAAAGCTTATGATGAAAATGGTAAGGAAAAAGAAGTTACAATCGATGGAGTAGATGAATTACAAAAAGGTTCGTACTGGCATGTGCTTACTAGAGGCGAGTTCTTGCGTGATAAAGTGCAAGTAACGATAGATAAAATTCCTGATGGGGCGAAGGCTAAGTTAGGACTGTAAGTATAAAACTGATTCTTAATGAAGGAATCGGTTTTGTTATTTTATGGTAAAGTGTAGTGGGAGGGGGCAAGAATGATGCTACTCATTGTTAGTCTTATTTTAATTGGATTTATGTGTAGTATGAGAATAGTATCCTTACATAGGATAGAGCGACAAAAGATAGAAGAACGATATGTATATTGTCCAAAATGTGATGCGAAAATTAGGAGAGGCAATTCTGCTCCTTTTTGTTCGAAATGCAATGTAACATTTTAACTATAAAAAATCCAAAATCACTTTGTATGGTTTTGGATTTTTTACGTTGAAAAATCACATTGCGATTTCAGAAAAATGAAAGAGAAAATGATGTTCTCTTTCGCTTTTTTAGTTAAAATAGGGTGTACATAGCAAGGTTTAAATGGAGTGTTATATTTGGAAATTCTTATCATAGTAGGGTGCCTATTAATAGGCATCATTTTTATTGGTCTAAGTATTTATAGGTTTGTAAAATAAATAAAAGAAAAAGATTCAAAAAAAGATAAATGGACAGTAGTATCACAAAACATTCTAGGGCTATTTTGTGATGCGCTGCAGGGAGGTGCACCGTTCTACTTTTTAATTGGTGCGCTCTTTTTTGTAGTGGGGCTTTTATTTCTCTATATGGGAATGGGATGGGTTGAAATTGATTAGTTGGCGCTAGAGAATCAATTATATATTCGTAGAATTAAGAAGGAGAGAGTAAATGCCGATTATAAGAGATATCCGATTAAGTTTTCTAAAGAGAAAAGAGAATATAAGCAGTCTAGAGATATTACAATCAACATCCTCGAGTAACTATGAGGAAGAGATATCTTTTTTAAAAGAAACGAGCTGTATTACTTCTTTATACGAGCGACATATGTCAAAGTTAAGAACAGACTATGAAAAAGTTATCTTGATTTACTGTGTGGATGATATTTCATTATTAAATCAGTGGGAGAAGAAATATCGAATTTTTCCTGAATATATGAATGTGTTTGTAGAGTGTGGGAGTGTAAAGGATTTTCCATATTTATCAGATAGAGAGAAAAAAGAATTAGCACTTCAAATCGTTCATACTGAAATGAAGAGTTTAGCTGTGGAATGTGATTGGGATATAGAGATGTTAGAAAAGGCATACAATAAGGTACTGGATTTGGATTATAAAAATGAACTTGTATATATAAAGAAGAGTAGTCCGAATAAAAAATATGTATGTAGTATAATTTGGCAGCATGAAGTGGCTTATGCTGATATGTACTTAGAAATAAGGGAGTATAGAACGAGACGATTAATCAAAAAGGAAAAGCTTATGAGAGAAGAAGATATGTATAAAATGTCTAATTATGTTAGTGACGTGGCTTGGAAGTTAAACCATAAAGTGATGTTGATGAACGACAAAGGAAAAACTATGTGGATGTTAACCTTTTTAGAGAAAAACAATCCAGATAATTTAGTTTGGAAGATGGAAAGAATTGAGGAAAGTTGATAAAAAAGAGCTTGAAACCATTCAAGCTCTTTTTTATTACTATTTATGTCCTAAAATACGCTCAACCTCATGCACACTTAATTTACTTGCCTTAGTAATCGTTTCAAGTGGTATACCAAGATCATACATATTTTTAATCATTTGAATTTTCCCCTGCTGAACCCCTTCTTTTCGACCCTTTTCAATGCCTTGTTCAATCCCTTTTTTTATTCCTTGTTCCATTCCTCTTTTTATTCCTTCTGTCTCTGCGTGGGCGAATTTTGCTGCTTCATCCATTAAAACTTTCTCCCTTGCGTCATAGGCTTGTCGGAAAGAAGAATCTTGACTCATACGTTCCCATTTATTTATCGCTTTTTGTAAAATAGGATCTTGGTTCATAGCAATATCCTCCAATGTTTTAGTTAAGTGCTCATCCTCATTTGCTGAAAGTAATAAAAGCCAACGAACAAATGGATCTTTCCACGGATTTACTTTTTCTTCATGCCATTGTTCTGTTAACTTTGGGATTTCTACAATGTGAATTTCTATGTCGTCACTTAGGAGTTTCTGTTGTTGTGTATTCCATAATATACTCGTTGAATGGAAGGCGTTTTGTTCTGAAAACATTATGAAGTTTAATAAATTTATGGTGATGGTTTTATCCCGCATTAACGGGCAGTAAAACTCCCACCTCAAAATTAGGCGAATGCGAGGAAGTTAGGTGGGAGATAGCTGTCCGTAAATGCCCGATTGGTTCAACTAATAATCAGTGGGGGATGGACAAAACCCCCACTGATTAAAGTTTCACTTTATGCAGTGAGCTATATGGCATGCCCTTTTGTAATTGGGATGTGTATAATTTTCCCCAATAATATAAACTACGTTTTATCATATCGTGATTATTATTGAGCTGTATTTCTACATTTACTTTTGTTCCTGTGTTTAATGTCGCTGAAATGTCTAAAATAGATAACTTATCCTCTTCATATTCCCGATGTAAATGTGGATCTTCTAGTTGTAGAGAAGCAATGGGCGACTCTAAAGACTCTTGTAACATAGCGTTTAAAAATGCAATTAGAATATCTTCACTACCATTCGTACCAAACAATTGTTTAAATGCAAAATCAATGCGTAAATTAACTAACTGTTGGTTGAACACAGTTTTTTCTCTCCCTTGTATCAGGTTGCTTCTTTCCTTCATTGTATCTAAAAAGAACTGGGGCATGCAAACAGACCCTTCTGCTATTTTATTAGTAGTATTATTAGAAAATAAAAGGCAAGTATGTCTATGTTATACTCTAGTGAAATTGAATTTTTTCAATCAGTAGCTGCTACAATAGAGAAGAAAGATCCAAGTGTTATTGTGAATAAGGATTCTAATACACATTGGAAAAATTGGATGGATTTTGAGTGTGAATGAAATTTAAAGGATAGGAGAACTCATAATAGATGAAAAGAAGAAAAAAGTCCAGAGAAAAGATACAAATGAACCGATTTACATTCCCTTTATGTTACGGAAGTGAAGCACCATCTTATTACTACGAGGTAGCGGCTCATGAAAGAGAGGGACGCTTCCATTTAACATCAGATCTTTGTGTAATGGACGATGAACATTATTTTATTAGAGGCTGTTTAGAGATTCCTATAATTGATTACCACGAAAATTTCATCTGGACTGTGTGGGTATCACTTAGTAAAGAAAGTTATGATCAAGTACTAGAAGAGTGGGATGAGAGAGGACGAGAGCATAGTGATCCTCATTTTGGCTGGTTATCTGTAGAAATACCAGTTTATCCAGAAACACTAAATTTAAAGACAAATGTACATATAAGAGAAGTTGGAATGGCACCGTATGTTGAATTAGAGCCAACCGATCACCCTTTAGCGATAGAACAAAGAAATGGAATTACTTTAGAGAGAGTGAAAGAAATACAAGAAATTATACAACGACATAATTAGATTAGAAGAAAAAAACGAGTGATATCACTCGTTTTTTTCATTACACAATATTAGGATTATAAATCATCGTAAAGTGTCCTTGTAACAATTCAATATGACACGGTGTATGAAGTGAGCTTTCTCCATCTGTATCTACTTCTTTTTCTTCTTCTGTTTCAATATGAATGGATTTCGCTTTTACATGGAAGATGTCATTTTCATTTGAGTCTTCAAATAGTTTTTTTCCGATATAATCTTTAAACGCTTGAATGCCTGTTGATTTGACTACGAAAATATCAAGTGTTCCGTCATCACATTTTACGTTCGGAATAAAGGATGGGATACCCCCGAGATATTCACCGTTTCCAACCATAACAAGGACAGCTTCGTCTTCATATACTTGTCCGTCGTAAGTGATTTTTACTGGGAATGGTTCAGCGTTTTTTACAGTTCGAATGGTGCTTAAATAGTAACCAATTTTACCAAGCTTTGCTTTCTCTTCTGCATCGATATTGTTTGATACTTCAGAGACGAGTCCAATACCCCAAAAGTTTAAGAAGTGTTGTCCATTTGCTTTTGCGACATCGATTGGTTTTATATGTCCTTTTGTAATGAGTTTTGCTGCTTCTGCAATATTTTGCGGAACGCCGAGTGTGCGAGAGAAGTCGTTGCAAGTTCCGCCTGGAATGATTGCAAGTGTAGGTCTAGTTTCAAGAGGGGCTAAGCCATTAGTGCATTCAAATACAGTTCCGTCACCACCAAAGACGATAATTAAATCTACTTTACTAGCAAACTCTTGGCAATATTTTGTTGCATCACCTTGTTTTTTCGTATGAAGGATATGCAGGTCAGGAAAAGCTGCCGCAAGAGGTGGTACGATTTTTGTTAAGTTCGTATGTAAATCGCCTTGTCCTGCTTTCGGATTTACGATGAGGAGTACTTTTTCAAATTTTGTCTTTGTCATTTTTATTCTCTCCCTTTGTCTTTTACGAATCGTGATAGAAAATAAACTTCCATCAATAATTGATGGAAGTTTACTCTATTTATATTACTCCGTTACAACTGAAGCGATAAATGGTAAGTTACGATATTTTTCTGCGCAGTCGATACCGTAGCCAACGATAAATTCGTCTGGAATTTGGAAGCCAACATATTCAGCTTTTAAGTCCACTTTACGGCGTTCAGGTTTATCAAGTAACGTACAGAATTTCAATGCTTTTGGTTTATGCATGAAGAAGTGATCTTTTAAGAAGTGAAGTGTTAAACCAGAATCGATAATGTCTTCTACGACAATTACGTTTTTTCCAGTAATGTTTACATCGATATCTTTTAATAGTTTTACTTTTCCAGTTGTTTCTGTTTGATTTCCGTAGCTAGATGCAGAGATAAAATCGATAGTTACTTCGTTTTTAATATGACGAATTAAATCAGCAGCGAATACGAAAGATCCTTTTAATACAGCGATTACAACGATTTCTTCTCCTTCAAAATCACGTTCGATTTGAAGTGCTAGTTCTTTTACTTTTTCTTGTAATTGTTCTTCAGAAATTAAAGTGTCTTTTATTTCAATTTTCATTTGAATCCTCCTACAGTGTAAAACTTGTGAACATTTCGACTGTAAAGGATAGAAAGAAAAAAGTCAAAGAAGATATAAGGTTTTTACAGAAATGCCCACAAAATAGTCAGATGATATGATATACTGATCATATTAAGAAAACGCTTCCGTGAAGGGTGATTATGATGAAAAAGAAACAGTATACAAGTGTAACATTTATAAAAGCATTGCTTTTAACAATCGTTCTTGGTATGTTGGCTTACATAATTGATGTACCTGCAATTCGGATTTCATTAATTGGAATGACTTTAGTATTAGGCGCAATTTCCCACGGTATGATGTCACAGCTGCAAGAAGTTGGACTTGATGATATGAAAGATCATATAGATAAGAAATGAGAAACCTTCACGTATATAGAGTGAAGGTTTTTTCGTTTCTTACAAAAATGTAAGGTGATTTGTAAGACAAATCGATAGTTGCATAGTAGTGTTTTGGATAAACTATAAGTGTAAGGTAAAAGGCAAGCATATTTTAGGTAAATTAAGTTTTAGGCACTCTATATGTGAAAAAGGAGTAGGAGGGCATGGAGAAACATTGGACGACCTTTTCTTTTTTAGCAACTAGTAACACCGTAATGCTAGCTGGAGAAATGGATTTTTTGCATACGTTTGATCGAGAAGACGATCATTCTTCTTCTAAATTTACAATGAAATGGAGTAAGTGGAGCGATAGTTGTAAATTGGAAGAAGAGGCCCCTAACGAAAGGCAAAAAATTATTTTAACAAATCCTATTAAAGCATGGGTCGTTCAATGTCGTAAGTGTAACGTCAAAAATCACTTCAAGAAAACTGAGCCGAGACAATTAGTTATCACTCCGGCCCTTTCTACTTCTCAATCACGCGAAAGTAACAAATAAATATCGAGACACACACCCGAAAAAACATCGTATATATTACGGTGTTTTTTTATTTTTCTAAAATGAAATCTTTAACAGAATTCCATTTCATCTGCATCTTATATTTACATCTCTTGTTTATTCTAGTAATACATCCGGTGCGACGTGATGTGTTACTAGAATAAAGTATAAAAGGAGAGAAATAAAATGAAAAAAAAACTATTACCAATTTGTGCAATGGCACTTTTAACAGTAGGATATTCTTCAGTAGCGAGCGCTTCTACTGGAACATTAACAAAAGAAGAATCAGCGCAAATGCAGCAAGATAAAGCTAAAAAAGAAGAAGCAATTAAGGAACAGCAAAAGAGCGAAGTAGAGAAAAAAGAAGCAGCACAAGTACAAGAAAAAAGTGATATGGCTAAAAAAGAGGAAGCAATAAAAGCAGGGCAAAAGAATGATACAGCGAAACAAGAAGTAACACCACAAGTGCAAGAAAAGGAAGCTCTTGCAAAAAAAGAAGCAGCAATTAAGGCAGGGCAAAAGAATGATGCAGCGAAAAAAGAAGTAGCGAAACAAGCTGTACAAGGTGAAAAATTACCAAACACAGCATCAAATAATGTAGCAATGATGGCACTAAGCGCATGTCTTGTAGGGATAGGGACATTATTTGGTTTGAAGCGTCGTAATAAAGTTAAGGCGTAAATAAAATATTTTTCTATAAAGAATGGGATAATTTCATATATTAAAAATGGTAGGTTATTCCTACCATTTTTTGCATGGAGGGATGGAACATGAAGTTACTCAATTATATCGGTATCATATTGATGGCCATAGGGCTATTCATGGGATCGTATTACGCTGTGGAATGGTATAAAGGAAAAAGCTCTGCTCAAGAATTAACGAAAGAAGAAATAAAGAGCCTTAAAAATATACAAGATAATCAACTTTCACATGAAACACCTGTAACTTCCCAAGTACCTTCTTCTCAAACCGAGCATAAAGAAGGAGAAAAGGTAGCAATGTTAAATATACCGAAAATAAAGAAGAAGTTTTCTATATATTGGGGAGCAAATGATGCAACATTGAAAAAAGGAGTCGGTATGTTTGTTAGTGATTTAACGACAACACCATCTGGAGGGGGACATACTGTACTGAGTGGGCATCGAGATACTGTATTTACAGATTTAGGAGAGTTAAAAGAAAAGGATAACCTTATTTTGGAGTATGATAATAAAATTTACACATACGAAATTCAAAAGACATGGATTACACATGCGGATGATCGCACTGTTATTGTAAAAAAAGAAGAACCGACATTAACACTGACGACTTGCTATCCATTTGATTATATAGGGGATGCACCGGATCGATATATTATCGAGGCAAAGTTAATTACGAGCAATTCAAAATAAAATTATCAAGTACAAAATGCTAGCTACTTAAAATGAGAGGGGGAGACATAGATTATGTCAAAAAACATTTTAATTGTTGAAGATGAAGATATTTTACGCGAAATATTAAAGGATTACTTTTTGAGTGAACAATATAAAGTGCTTGAAGCGAGAGATGGAAAAGAAGCTTTAGTCTTATTTGAAGAAGAAGGGGTCGATTTAGTTATACTTGATATTATGTTGCCGGAACTTGATGGATGGTCTGTTTGCCGAAGGATCCGTAAGACGTCCGGGGTCCCAATTATTATGCTGACGGCACGTGTAGATGAAGATGATACGTTACTTGGATTTGAGCTTGGGGCAGATGATTATGTTGCGAAACCATATAGTCCGCCTATTTTATTAGCGAGAGCGAAACGATTATTAGAAAGTAGACAAGCATCAAAGAAACCTTTAGAAAATGAAGATGATACGTTATCAATTCATGGCATTCACGTCCATTTTCCGTCACGTACTGTTACTGTTGATGAGGCAGACATTACTTTAACACATACAGAATTTGAAATATTAGCTTATTTCATGAAAAATCAAGGGATTGTTTTAACGAGAGAACAGTTAATTTCAAGAATTTGGGGGTACGAATTTGCTGGCGATGATCGAACGGTTAATAGTCATATTCGTAATTTGCGAAATAAATTAGGAGAGAAAGCAAAGTACATTACAACTGTAGTGCGAACCGGTTATAAATTCGAGGGGAACATATGAGAAAAGGGATTGTACTTAAATTATTTACCCTTACAACAGCTCTATGTATGTTGATTTTAGCGACGATATTTATTGGTCAAACGATATTTTTTAAACAATATTATGCGAACCGAAAAGTAGAAGATATTAAAGTGAATTTAAATTCCTTTGAGAAGAATTATTTGAATTATGTAGGAAATGCAGAAGGAATTCAGAAGCTGGAGCAAGATTTTTTAAGAGAAAATAATACGTGGATTACGACTTTAGACCAGTATGGGAATTTAAAACATGCGGATGATTTTTATTTTGAGGTAACGATTGACCGTAAGCAACAGAAGAGTTTTGGAAAACAAATATTCAAGATTCCCTTAGGTAATCTCGTCAATATAGAGGAGATTGATAATAAATTATCAGAGAAGTTTTTAGGACAAGAAATTTATTTTTCTGGAGTGAGAAAAGAAGAAAGTTTTATTCCATTCTCTTTCTCGTTAGGTAAGCAAAATTTAAGTGGATCTAATAAACCGTTAGAAAAAGCATTTAATGAGAAAATGATTAAATTAGATCAGGAGAAAAAGAAAGCAGCTGAGGAACAAGTTGTTAAGGAAAAGAAGCCGGCCGTTCAGGAGCAAGCTGCTCAGGAATTAGATGCTTTCATAGTAGGACGTGTTACGAAAGTACAGTTCCCCGATGTAAAAGGTCCTGTGAATCCAATTTATAAAAATAGTTTATTCTTAGATAGAATAAAGGAATTTCAAACTGATTTATTATTAAAAGAGAGTAATCATATACAGTATTCAACACAAATAACGGACTATGAAAAGAATGATATAAAATATAAATTATTAATTAAACCCAAAAAAGAAAAAGACGGATCGGTAACATATATATACGCGATGGCTTCTTTGCAACCTGTCGATGAAGCTGTACAAATGGTGCAAGATTATTACATCTATATTGTTGCATTTGTAGTCGTTCTAATTTTTCTAGCTTCTTTCTATTACTCAAAACAAATTGCAAAACCGTTACTAAAAATAAATGATACAACGAAGAAAATAGCTCATTTGGATTTCACAGAAAAAATTCCGATTACTTCAAAAGATGAAATTGGTGATTTATCGCAAAATATTAATACATTATCTAATAAACTACATTCACATATTGGACAGTTAGAACAAGATATTGAAAAAGAAAGAAAGTTAGAAAACACAAGGAAAGAATTTATTGCGGGTGTATCGCATGAACTAAAAACGCCGCTGAGTATTATGAAAAGCTGTATTTCCATTTTAAAAGATGGGGTAGCTGAACATAAGAAAGACTACTATTTTCAGGCGATGGAAAAAGAAGTAGACAAGATGGATATACTAATTTTGGATATGCTTGAATTAGCTAAATTTGAGTCTGGCACATATAACATGAAGATGGATTCTTTCTATATCGATGGAGTGATTGAAGAAATATGTGAACAGCTTTCAGCGGAGATAGAGAAAAAAGAACTGAGTGTGCACAAACATATATGTCCAGCAGAAGTGGTTGGGAATCAAAATAGAATTGAACAAGTAATTGTGAATTTTATTACGAATGCAATACGTTATACACCAGAAAAAGAAGATATTATTATTTCCACAATAGACGGGAAGGATCATATAAAAGTATGTATTGAAAATAAAGGTGCTCACATTGAAGAAGAACAATTAGATAAAATTTGGGATCGTTTTTATCGCGTGGATGCGGCAAGGAAACGTTCACAAGGTGGAACAGGGCTTGGTCTTGCAATTTCAAAGAATATTTTAGAATTGCACGATGCTGAATATGGGGTGAAGAATACCGAAGATGGTGTGTTATTTTACTTCTATTTACCGAAAAAAGCGTAGACAATACTATCTACGCTTTTTTAATTTATTTTCATATTATCTTTACCTAATCTTTATTTTGGAGCAGTATAATTTGAATAGAAAATGAGGTTATGTAAGGAGTCGATGAACCGTGCATAGCAATTGGCTAAGTATAATGGTATTTATTTTCTTTTGTGCATTTATTGTATTTTTAATTGATATTACGATATGAAAAAAAGAGCGCTAATTAAGCGCCCTTTTTTTGTGTATTCATTTGATAAGCACCGATGCTTTTGAATAAGCGTGGTGAAGTTGTAAATAAAAGAATTAGTAATACAGTACATAGTATGAAAGAACCGATCATGGTACTGCCGTTTACAATTAATGAATATAGCACAGCTGATTGTCCTTTAGGTGCATATTGACCAAAGAAAATAATACCAGCGATAAAATGACAGAAATAGCGTGCAAAGCTACCGACAAATGTTGCAATGATAATGTAAACAAGTGCTTTTTTTCCTTTGTTTTGTTTTGGTTTATCTTTGCGACTACCAAAACTTGAATGCTCTGCATTACTGTTGTCTGAGGCAAGTGCTTTTTGAATTGGACGATAGAATAAACCAGCAAAGCCGATAAAGGCAAAGGCAATGAAGTACTCAATGAATGTTTGAACTGGTGTTAGAATGTAAGCATCGCCTACGACAATTTGTAAAAGTCCCCAAATTAAGCCTCCTAAGAAAGCCCTTTTGAAGCCCCAGCGGTATGCGATAATAAAAATGGGAATCATAGCAAATGAGATGGAACCGCCTGTTGG
This sequence comes from Bacillus sp. TH17, assembly GCF_016651125.1. NCBI lineage: Bacteria > Bacillati > Bacillota > Bacilli > Caryophanales > Bacillaceae > Bacillus > Bacillus sp. TH17. The sequence goes on along the minus strand of NZ_JAEKEN010000001.1, from coordinate 4,226,770 downwards.
AAGTTTAATTGATAATGGTAGAATATCGATAATCAAGGCGAAGGCTGCAAGAATAGCAGATTCGATCATCGCTTGTAAATTGGTGTTACGCATGTTGTCTCCCCCTAAATCCAAGTTGCACAAAAAAGAACATTATCATAGGAGGATACGAAATACGTAAATAAAAAAAGAGGTGTGTATTTCGGACGTTTGCACAATTCCTGCGTTAGCATTAACTAACAGGTTCAAAGGGTCGGAACGAATTGTTCCCTCTCAGCGGTAAGGCTCCCCCTGTGATAACGAGATTCTTTATTTGCTATTGTTCATTGTAAGCGAAATGGATGAGAATGGCAAATGAATACCGTATGACAATTATTGAAATAGAATTGTAGCGAAATGTTAATAAATATGAAGCAAAAGGGTATAGTCCAATTGAAATAGAGTATGATATAATTTTTCTGAAAATAATTATCATTCTCTTCTGAGGGGGAAGGTTATGAGCTTAGTAGATATTAAAATTGGCGAGAAAGTGTTAGTAAAAAGTATTCAGTCTTTAGATCAGTTATTAAAGCGTAGACTAGCTGCTTTCGGTCTCGCGGAAGGAAGCGAACTTCGCTTGAAACAGAAAGCGATGTTTAAAGGTCCTTGTACATTGGAGTGTCGTGGACAGTTAATTAGTATTCGTCATTGTGACGCGAAAATGATAAAGGTGGAATTAGCGTGAATAAGGTTGCTTTGCTAGGGAATCCGAATACAGGGAAAACATCATTATTTAATGCACTTACTGGTTCTTATGAATATGTAGGAAACTGGAGCGGTGTAACAGTAGAAAAGAAGGTTGGTAAATTAAAAGATAAGCAAGGAACATTAATTGATTTACCAGGCGTTTATGATTTGAATCCAGTTTCACGTGATGAAGGTGTCGTTACGAATTTTCTACTAACAGATGAATTTCATCATATGTTAAATATAGTGGATTCTTCTCAATTTGAGCGAAATATGCATTTAACATTGCAATTACTTGAATTTGGTAAGCCCGTTTCAATTGGTTTAAATATGATTGATGTGGCAAAGCAAAGAGGAATTGTGATTAATGTAAAACGGCTATCAGAAATATTAGGTGTAACAGTCGTTCCTGTCATCGCAAGAACCGGAAAAGGCTGTGAAGAATTACTTACTACTCTTCATGAAGAGAAACAAAAAGAGAAAAAGCCATTCATTATTTCATATGGTGTACAAATGGATGAAGGAATTGGAGAGGTAATCGCTCTTTTAGAGACAGCGAATTATGAGCATCCGAGATGGTTAGCCCTTCAATTTTTAAGCAATAACGAAGTAGTAGAAAAAGAAATGAAAGCATTACCAATTTATAAGGAACTTATAGCCATTCGATCTCGTTTAGATGGAAAACTTGATTGTACGTTGGAAGAGCACATTTACAAGACTCGTGAAGCGTATATTGAAAAGTTAAAAACAAATGTTATGCAACATGAGAAAGAAGGAAAAATTCCTTTTTCAGAAAAAATTGATAGGTTAATTACACATAAAATTTTAGGACTTCCAATCTTTTTAGCAGTTATGTTTTTTATTTTTCAGGTTACGTTTACGTGGATTGGTACACCTTTATCTGATATGCTTGATGGATTTTTTGGCGGACAACTTACTGATTGGGTTACAGCTGGGCTCACAAGTGTTGGGGCTTCTGACTTTATTCAAGCACTCGTTACAGAAGGTATTATTGCTGGGGTTGGTGCGGTATTAGTATTCGTTCCACAAATCTTTGCACTATTTTTCTTCATTTCATTATTAGAAGACTCAGGATATATGGCACGAATTGCAGTTGTTATGGATAGAATTATGGAGTTTTTCGGTTTAAACGGAAAAGCATTTATTCCGATGATTATCGGCTTTGGATGTAACGTTCCAGGTATTATGGCAGCGAGAACGATTGAACAAGAAAAAGAAAGGTTACTTACAGTTCTTGTAACACCGTTTATGTCTTGTTCGGCACGTTTACCTGTATATGCACTATTTGCGGGAGTTTTCTTCCCTCATAGTCAGGCGACTGTTGTGTTCTCTTTATATATCGCAGGGATTGTTCTTGCATTACTCGTTACAAAAATTATGTCTCTTACTATTTTAAAAGCAGAAAAATCTATTTTTGTAATTGAACTACCACCTTACCGTGTGCCACAAGCGAAAACGTTATGGCTGAGCACGTGGGAGAAAGGTAAAGGATTTGTTCGTAAAGCGGGTACATTCATCTTCGGTGGTTCTGTTGTCATTTGGTTATTAAACTATGCAGGTCCATCAGGATTTGGTGTTGATATGGGAGACAGTTTCTTAGCGATGATTGGTGGATTTATCGCACCACTATTTGCACCGCTCGGTTTTGGAACGTGGCAAGCTGGGGCATCCCTTTTAACAGGATTTTTAGCGAAAGAAGTTGTCGTTTCTACAATGGCAATTATTTATGCGGTTAAAGAAGATGTGCTAGGAAATGTAATGGGAGCACATTATACTGCGCTATCAGCATATGCATTTATGTTCTTTGTTTTATTATATGTTCCGTGCTTAGCGACAGTAGCTGTTATTAAACGTGAAACAGGATCGATGAAATGGACAGTTTTCTCTGTCGTTTATCCGCTCGTTGTTGCTTATGTATTAACGCTCATTATATACCAAGTTGGGTCCTTACTCGGATTCTAGAAGGAGATGTATCGCGGTGATGGTCAATATTATAATTGGAGCTATCATTTTTGGTTATGCAGCATATACGTTAGTTAATTTTGTAAAGAGAAGTAAAAAGGGAAAATGCGCAGCATGCTCTTTAAGTAAGTCATGTCAATCGCAAACTTGTAGTCCAGATATGGAGCAAATTGCTCAGAAATAGAAAAAAGCTTTGCGAATTTCGCAAAGCTTTTTTGTTTACTTTTTAATTTTTACAAGTTGTGATGCTTCTACTCCATTTGCTCCAGGTAATTCTTTGCTAGGGTCTTTATCAAATTTTAGAATACCTACAGATTTTTCTTCACCTTTTACATTTCCATATGCTGCGTCATCAACGATGGCAAACATATCTCCATAAGAACGGCCGTCACCGATAATTGTGTTACCTTCATATTTTAATTTGGCTCCATCAAGTGTAGCATTTTCAACTTTCTCTTTTGCAAATAATACACCTTGTTCTGCTGTTACAGCTGGTAACTTATCAATTGCTTTTGTGTCATCATTTTTATCGACTTTTTTAAGTAGTTCTTTCTTAACGAGTTCTTCACCAGTTTTCTTATCCATTACAAGTACTTTTTTACCTTCAAGTGTTGCAACTTTCATTTTATAGACATCTTTTTCTTTTACATCTTTTTTGTTTTTATCTGCGATTTGCTGAACTTGATCTTCCGTTCCGTATAATACTAAGCCGTTCGCTTTTTCTCCTAATAAAGAACAACCTGATAATGCTCCGAATGAAATTGCTGCTGCTAACCCGATTCCTACTAATTTTTTCATGATGATTGCTCCTTTTTATATGTTTTATAGTAAATACAGTTTTTGTATTAGTCCTTACAGTATGAGAAGCTTTTTTGCTATTCCGTTGCTTCTGGTATTAGTGTATAAGAAATATTGAAACGTAACTATCGAGTTAGCTTACAGTAACATTACAATTATGTAATTTAGTGAAATCGCGCAAAAATAAGTTAATTTTGGAGGCAGAAATAATAAGGATATAGTAGGAATACAATATTATATCTGGAATGTCATATTATATTAGTTGTATTTTGGAAATAACATGTAAGGACATCTTAGTTTTGTTATAATAAACACATAGGTTGTAAAAATGAATATTCTTACTGAAAAGGGAGATTTTTAATTTTCCAAGTAGTGAATTTGAAATATGAGGTATATCATAGGAGGAATTTGGATGTCTGTATTTAAACGATTAAGAGATTTAACAATGTCGAATGTGTATTCATTAATTGAAAAAGCTGAAGATCCAGTTAAGATGACGGATCAATATTTACGCGATATGCAAGCGGATGTACAAGAAGCTGAGAAAAGTGTAGCAGCTCAAATCGCACTTGAGAAGAAATTCAAAATATTATTTGAAGAGCAAGAAGCACTTGTGAAAAAACGTGAAGAGCAAGCTCATATGGCTGTTCAAGCTAGCAACTTAGATCTTGCGCGCCGTGCTTTAGAAGAAAAACAAAATGCAGAGCAAAAGATGAATGAGTATAAAGCGAGCTATGAGCAAAACAAAGCAGCTGCTGATAACCTTCGTCTTAAGCTAGAAGAAATGCGTAAGCAATTAACAGAGCTGAAAAATAAACGTGAAACACTTGTTGCACGTGTAAATGCAGCCAAAGCACAAAAGAATATTAATCAGGCGATGTCTGGATTTGATTCAAATTCAGCAAAAGCTGGTTTAAGCCGTATGGAAGAGAAAGCACTTCAATTAGAGGCTGAAGCAGAAGCAAGCGGTGAAATTTACAAGAAAGAAAAGTCGTTAGATGATGAATTCGCAAGCTTAAACAAAAATTCTGTTGTTGACGATGAATTAGCTCGTATTATGAAGCAGTACGAGAAATAATATAGAATAGACAAAGAAACCGACATGTCTGAAGAGAATTCATGTCGGTTTTCTCTTACTTTTTTAGAGGAGGTTTTGTAATGACGTGGATGAATATTTTAGCTATGCTTGTATGGACTGGAGCGAGTGCGGTACTTTTATTTGCAATTATGTGGGTTGATTCGATTTTTACAAAATACAATGATTTAAAAGAAATGAAAAATGGAAATACAGCAGTGACAACGCGTTTCGTTATGAAATTATTTGCGCAAGGGTACATTTTATCTCAATCTATAACGAAAGCGAATGACTTATGGCAAGCGCTTCTTGCCTCAGCAGTTTCATTCGTTATTTTATTAATTGTAGAAATGTTCATTGAGTTTGTGTTAAAGAAAATGTCTGGTTTAGATTTAGAAGAAGGAACGAAAGAAGGCAGCATAGCACATGCGTTGTTAGCTGGTTCATTACATATCGTTGGTGCACTTATTTTAGGTGCTTGTTTATAAAGAGAAAAGGAGGGGTAGATTGTGAGTTTATTTAAACGTATTAAAAATATAATGAAGAGTCCGGAGCCGCCGAAGCCAGAAAAGAGTCTTTTAACGTTGGCTCCTGGCGATATGATTGAAGTCTCGTTAGTCATGTACGAATTAACTGGGAAAACGAGCATGCATTCTCGCAAGGAGATTATTTTAACTTTGCAGGATGGGAAAGATATTCGTTATTTGAAAATTGAAGACCGTGAAAATACGTATTACAAATTGTATACACCGATTGATGGTCGTTTAGATTCAATCGATGAAATTCCGACGACGATTGAAATGGATGATATAGAGTATCATATGGAAGAACAATATAATGGACGTGTTGTTGTTATGGGGAAAACACCATTCGCTGCTTCAGAAGAACAGTACGTATGGGAATTCCAATCTGATAACCGCAAATTATTACGTGTTGAATGGCAAAATGGTCGCACAATGATGTATGAGGGAGAAGTAATTATTCCTGCTGATGTACAAATCATAAGAGCAACATAAGGGGGGCGTAATCATGTCAAACCGATTGTTTACCATGATTAAATCGTTCGTGATCCCTATACTTGCTATCGTTACATTACTTGTTATTGCCGGTTATGCTTTATCGGGCTGTCAAAGTGGTCAGGCGAAGTCAATTCAGGACCGTTACCCACTAGAGTCTGTCGCAAAGGATGGTAAACAAGAATCTTACGTGTATAGGGCCGCCAATCGGTCAGTTCCTGAAGTTGCAAAGGAACTTATAGCCGAAAGGAAACCGAAGCAAGCATCTAAAGAAGACGAAAATCAAATGTTCCTCGTTTATTCTGATAAAATGTATAATTTACAAAAGGATAAAGAGAAACCATCTGATACGTTAATTGAAATAAGCAATGAAGAATTTGTCCGTCAAAATTACCAACCATCCTTCTTACAAGGATATATCATGGGGAGTATATTAAACGATATATTCGGTTCACGCAAATCATCATACGGTGATTACCGCGGATATAATGACAGACAAAATCATAAACCGGTGATCCCGGAAAGACCACCTACGAAAGAGGAAAAGAAAACCCCGCCTCCAATTACGAAGGAAGGGAAAGGATCTATTATTAAGCGAGGCGATAATGTAGATCCGAAATCATCTGTAGGTGATAAAGGAAGTATTACGGAAAAAGGAAGTAAAACGACGCCACCGCCTTCTACCGGAAGCAAAGGGAAAATTACGAAAAATTCGGGTGGCTCGAGTGGATCTGATGTGAAGCCGAAATCATCCATTAAAACCCCACCAAAGAATACGTCGCCCCCGAAAACAAGGGTTGGCGGTTCAGGGAAAATTATGAAGAGAAGATAGTATAGAGACCGAAAAGTGGAATTTGCTTTTCGGTCTTTTTATTATGGGAATTAATTCCTTATAGCTGGTGCAATTAAGTTATAAGGAGGAGATTATTATGAGTATATATAAAAGGTTTAGTTTGATTATGTTCCTCGTCTTATTCCTCAGTTTGTTTATTAGCACAACGATGAAATTTCACTTTATAGTAGGTATTCTATGGATACTGTGTACATGTACTCTCTTTCTATATGTTCCGCTTCGCTTTCAGCATGAAGTGCCCGCCTTTCAAAAGTACGTCGATTGGATTAAAAGCGGGGGAAGATGGGGGGAGTAAAATATATCAACGGTTTTTCCATTATATCTATCGTAGCTCAAAATATATCAACGATTCGAAAAGGAATATCGATTTACCAACTTCATAATAAAAAGAGGCTGCACCAAAATTTTGGCACAGCCTCTTTTTTCATAATGATTAATGAATATCACGTTTCTTAAAGTTACCGCCTTTTACTTCAGCTACGTCATAAACTGTAATAAAGGCATTAGGATCGATTTCATTAATCAGGTCCTTCATTTTACTTTCTTCTAAACGGTTAATTACACAAGAAATTTCTTTGAATTTCTCTCTTGAATAACCACCGTATACTTCGTTATACGTTGCGCTTCGGCCTAAACGATCGCGAATTGTTTCTACCATTAATTCAGGCTCTTTCGTGATGATTTTAAATGTTTTCGAACCACTTAAACCAACTTCAACGATATGAATCACTTTCGAAGCGATAAAGTAAGCAATTGCCGAAAGGATAGCCCCTTGAAGACCAAATACTGTTGAAACAAAAATAAAGACAAACATATTTAAGAATAAAATAAGGTCACTTGTTCCAAAAGGTAACTTACGAGAAAGTAATACAGCTAGCATATCGATTCCATCTAATGCGCCGCCGTTACGTAATGCTAGTCCCATACCAAAACCGATAATAATACCACCAACAACTGTAACGAGTAATGTATCACCTTCAATAATAATTGGTATTCCGTGCATGACAACGGTACCTATTGCTAACGAAGCAATCCCGATAATAGAATAAATTGCAAAACTTTTACCAATTTGTTTATATCCTAACCAAACGAAAGGAATGTTAATAACTGCGATTAGAGCTCCTAATGGCAATCCAAATAATCTTGAACTAACGATACTTAAACCAGTCACACCACCGTCTGATACGTTATTTGGAATTAATACCGATTCTAATCCGTACGCTGTGATAAATGCCCCAATAATAATCATCAAAGCTTTTGAAGCGATTTTCAGCTTATTGGGCTTACTCTTGACAATTTTCTTCATGTAATTTCCTCGTTTCAAACTAGTTTCTTATTTGTTACGTAATTCACACCTAAATTCCATTTTAACATTTAATTTGAAAAAATTCTCCTTTAATGGATGTATGCAGGGGATATTATCACCATATTATTAATTTAAATACGCCTGTAGCTGATAAGTGAGTGGTCATAATTTGATATAAACAAGTGGGAATGAACAGTATGGATATGTACACTTGGACGTTGATTTTAAGGAGGGATTCTGTGAGATACTGTACGCGAAATGTGGAAATGAAACGAACGATGGTAATAAGTTTTGTGGACAGTGTGGAGAGAGTCTTAGTTATGCAACAGTTAAGGGAAATCCAGTAAATCGTCATTCAAATAGTGATATAGAGGTGTTTTCATTAGTTGGTTTTATAACAGGATTAATATCTTGGTTTATTAATTTGTGGGGACTTGTTGGCTTTATAGCTATCGTTTTTTCTATATTAGGTTTAAATAAAAAGGTGACAGGGACTAGTAAAGTGTTTGCTATCATAGGAGTTGTTTTTGGAATTATTAATGTTCTGTATGCGTTTATGTTAATTATTTAACTAAAAAATGCCCCTTTTTCATGAAAAGGGGCATTTTTTTAGTTATTAAGAAACAATAAAACTAAGCACGGATACGAATAAAGCAAATCCTAAAACCGTTCCGCAAACTTTCATATGACGTTTACGTCCCATCACAACAATTGCGACATATTCGCGAATCATTGCATTAGGCCAGTAATAAAATGCAGTTTTTGATCCGATCCCTTGGCTATTAAGACCAGCTTGTTTTGCATATATACCAGCACGGAAAAGGTGGAAATTATTCGTTGTAAAAATACTTCTATACTTACCTTCAGGATTTAAAGAATCCATAATTTCTTTAGAGAACGACATATTTTGATACGTGTTTACAGAGCGATTTTCTTGCACTGTATGTTCAAGCGGAATTCCTTTTTCAACAGCGTACTTTTGCATCGCTTCTGCTTCCGGAAGCCCTTCATCTGGACCTTGTCCACCAGAGAAAATAATTGTTGGTGGTGTATTCACAGCGGCTTGTTTCCAGTAAAAGTCGATTGCTTTATTAATACGACTTGCAAGTAAAGGTGGCACTTTGTCATTAATTAAGCCACTACCAAGAACGATGATGAAATCTTGATTACGCCTTGGTCTGTTGAATTGGTATAAAAAATAAGCAGTTAAGAAGTTAGATAAGTGTATAAAGAAATATACAGTTATAAGAGAAATACCAGCGAAAATAGGCTGGAAATGTGATGAGAACAAACTTGCTGGATTTATAATAGGGAGTAACATAAAGAATAAAATACCTAAAGCAGCAATGAGTGTTAAACAGTTAGTGAAACGTCTTCCTTCTCGTTTCATTAAAATTCTAGCATTCAGAAATAACCCAAACATTAAAGCGATAATACCAAAAGGAATCATAATGATAAGTGCTAAAATAGGTAGCAATATGATTGAATGCAGGGTATTATTGCCTGAATCATAGGATGTAATAGTGCAAAAAATAAGGAAAGAACAGAAAAAGGCATTAAATAAAAAGCCATTTATTATTTTCCGTGGATCTTTTAAGTAAGAGATAAGAAAAATAATAAACAATATAAGAGGAATAATTCCGAAATACATAAATATAGTACACCTCAATTTGTATAATGTTTTATTGCATCCTTAATATTACATGATTTTGAAGATGTTGATAAAAAAATAACGATTTCGAATTTTCTCGACAATTGATATAGTTAAATATGGTAAAATGTATTCAAGGCGATATATTAAAAGTAAAATGGTTGAAGAGGCACTCTGTGGAGTGTCTTTTTCTTTTTGGTATGTAATTATGCATATTATGTTTATTTTCAAGGGAAGAGGATTAAAATATAAGTTGTGGATACACGCTATAAAGCAGAATTTTATATTAATATTTACCTCTACTCTTTTGTACCTAACAATCTTGTAACAATTCATGATTCTGTTTTCTAGTGTGTGTTTACAAAAAGCGGGATGGGGTATATATATACAGGGGAAAGGACGTCTTCTTGAAAGGCGTCTTTTTGTTTCTTAGTATAGATAATTTCCACTATTAACGTAGTGCAAACTATCTATACTAAACATTAGCAATCTTCCGTATAAAGATTATCAATTTACTATATATTCCAGTGGTGTTAAGCTACATATGAAAGGCTTTCTTTTTCAAAATATTACCCCTAATAAAATTTTGAAGAAGTCAACTGTCTCCAAACTTGCCATTAATGCTTAGAGAAAAAGCACTCAATTTGAGTGCTTTTTCTTATTGAAACATGCTATTTTTTTAGGCGATGTTCATAAAATAAAAGTAACGAAATGAAAGTAGGTGAAAAAATGCCGGCAGTCGTTGAAGGTGTTATTATTGAAAACTGTAACGGAACAATTAATTTAGGTGATAAATATAATGTGCATCCGATTGAAAAAACGAAAGCTTATAATGGATCGGGATCTTCAAATACCGGATTAAATGTGAGGACATTCAGTGGTATTAGTACGGCAGATGTAACGGATAACGATGTGTATGACCAAGTAATTCAATCTACGTTATAATTTTTATATGTAAAATTGCATAAAATGATGTGCTTGCCCTGTGATACAATTTAGTTGTGAGCTGTTAGTGATTCTTTTTTATCATAGTTGTTAGATTAGAAATGTAACATCTTATCGAAAATCATACGTAAAATAAAAAAGACACTTCGCTCGAAGTGTCTTTTTTATTTTAGTGATATCCTTTAGCAGAGTTTTTATGAATTTTATTTTTAAATATGCTGTAGCTCCAAAGCTGATATCCAATAACGATTGGTACCATGACGATTGCAACGAAGAACATAATTTTTAAGTTTAATTCACTACCAGCTGCGTTGTATAACGTTGTACTATAAGCGTCGTTAATACGAGATGGTAACATTCTTGGGAACATACCTGCAAAACCAGTTGTCATAAACATTGCGATTGTTAAGCAAACGAATGTGAATGCAAGGCCGATTTTATGTTTGTACACCATAATAAGTGTGAGTACACTCATTAACATTGCAAGTACTGGAAGAATGAATAGTACAGGATATTCCGTGAAGTTTTGGAATAAATTTGTACGATTTGCAGTTGCGACATAGAAGATAGCTAAAATGATAGCAGCTGCCATTGAAAATGGTCTTGCGATTTTATAAGCACGATCAGATACTTCGCCAGTTGTTTTAATCATAATCCAAAGGGCACCAGATACGACGAATATAGCAGTGAAGAAAAGACCACCTAAAATACCATAATGGTTTAGTAAGCTAAGTAAAGTTCCTTCATAACCATCTTTTCCGATTTGCAGCCCGTAATACAGGTTAGCGAATGTAACACCGAATAAGAAGGCGATTAGGAAACTACCAATTGTAAACGCCCATTTACAAGTTTTTTGCCAAATTGGTGAATCGTCTTTATGCATAAATTCAAGTCCAGCGGCACGAGCAAATAGTGCAAGTAATACTAAAAACAGTGGTGTATATAGGTAACTAAACATATTTGCATATGTGATTGGGAAGGCAGCAAATGTTGCACCACCAGCTGTAATTAACCATACTTCATTACCACCCCAGAATGGACCAATTGCTTCTTGTAATTGATTTCGTTCTTGTCGGTCTTTCGCAACGAATGGGAAAATCATTCCGTTACCGAGTGCGTAGCCATCAAGAATGAAGTAAACTGTCCAAATTACGCCCCATAAACCGAACCAGATAATTGCAAGCATATCATGAGACATGAGCTGTACCTCCTTCAGTAGCAGGTTCTTCTAATGCAGCGGGTCCTTTTTTCGCGAACTTCAGCATTAAGTATACGTCTGCAATTAAGAGTAAAGTGTAGAACAATATTAAACTAATTAATGAGAACCAAATTTGTGGAACTGATATAGGTGACACGGATTCTGCTGTACGCATTAGTTTATAAACTGTCCACGGTTGACGACCTACTTCAGCGACAATCCAGCCAGCGTTAATTGCGATATATGGAAGTAAAACAGACCACATTGTAATTTTTAAATAACGTTTTGAGTTTTCTAGTTTTCCTTTTCGGTTTAAATAGAAACCGTACCAAGTTAATGCCATAAAGAACATGCCAAGTGCAACCATTAAGCGGAAGCTATAGTACACGAGGTTAACATTTGGACGTTCATCTTTCGGGATATCTTTTAAACCAACAATTTCGCCATCAAATGAGTTTGTATAGAAGAAGCTTCCGAGCTTTGGAATAGTAAGGAATTCAAAGTTCTTTTCATTTTTTACATCAGGAATTTGAATGATTGAGAAACCTTGTCCTTTTCCAGTGTCCCAAACAGCTTCCATTGCAGCTCCTTTTGCTGGTTGATACTTAGCCGCTGATACACCAGATTGATGGCCCATAAATGGTGTAATTGTTGCAGCGAATAAACCTAACATTAAACCAAACTTAAATGATTTTTTGAAGAATTCAACTTCGTTTTTACGTAATAAATGATATGCACTAATTGCCATAACGAAGAAAGCACCGACAATATAACAACCAATTACAGTATGGAAGAACATATTCCATGCATATGGATTTGTAACAAGAGCCCAGAAATCATTTAATTCAGCGCGGCCGTTACGTACTACATAGCCAACAGGATTTTGCATAAAGCCGTTTGCTGTAATAATCCAAAGGGCGGAAATATTTGTTCCAAGTGCAACCATCCACATACAGAAAGCACGGAACTTTGGTGAGATTTTGTCTTTACCGAATAACCATATTCCCATGAAAGTAGATTCTAAGAAGAAGGCAACGAGTGCTTCGATTGCGAGAGGTGATCCGAAAATATCTCCCATATATTTGGAGTACTCAGACCAGTTTGTTCCAAATTGGAATTCCATCGTAATCCCAGTTATAATCCCCATTACGAAGTTAATTGTAAAAAGTTTTCCCCAGAAATTTGCCATTTTTCGGTATGTTGGATTCAATGTGCGGGCGTATTGAGTTTCCATACATGCTACTAAAATAACAAGTCCGATTGTCAAAGGTACAAATAAAAAGTGATAAAAAATAGTAATTGCAAATTGAAAACGACTTAGTAACAGAACGTCGGACATAATAAATATTCACTCCTTTTTTACATTATCTACAATCAGTTTATAGTGAAAAAACGTTTAAAGTATGTGAGACTTGTTACAAAGGTGTGTGTATATTTTGAAAGAATTATGTCGATTATCTGAAAACATCCTATTTTTACTATAAAGCAATATCCTTTTTGAGTTTTTCAAATTTTGGTACACTATATATGTAGTGTAAATGAGAGAAAAGAGGGTTCTTTACTATGAAGTCATTAGAAGAGATTTTACAATACAATGAAAAATTTGTTGAAGAGAAAAAATACGAAGAGTATGAAACAGGGAAATTTCCAAACAAAAAGATGGTAATTATCTCTTGTATGGATACTCGTCTTGTTGAATTATTACCGAAAGCTATGAATATGCGTAACGGTGATGTAAAAATTATTAAAGTAGCAGGCGCTGTTATTTCACATCCATTCGGAAGTATTATGCGTAGTATTTTAGTCGCTGTATATGAGCTTGGAGCTGATGAAGTATGTGTTGTCGGTCATCATGATTGTGGTATGGCAAAAATTCAAGCAAGCAGTACAATTGAGAAAATGAAAGAGCGCGGCGTAACAGAAGAGAAATTAGATACACTTCGTTATTCTGGAATCGATTTAGAAAGATTCCTACAAGGGTTCTCTAGTGTAGAAGAAAGTGTAGAACATAGTGTGTCAATACTTCGCAACCATCCGTTACTTCCGGAAGAAGTACCTGTTCACGGTCTTGTTATAGATCCTGACACAGGAAAATTAGATTTAGTTGTGAATGGTTACGACAATTAAGAATTTACTTTGTCATCCTTTTTATCTGGGACAGGATCAAATCCTCCTGGATGGAAAGGGTGACATTTTAATATACGCTTACATGTAAGCCAAAATCCTTTGAAGGTACCGTGTTTTTGAAACGCTTCTAATCCATAATGAGAGCAAGTTGGGTAAAAGCGGCACGTTGGTGGTGTCATCGGAGAAATGAACTTTTGATAAAAGCGTATAATACCGATAAAAATCTGTTTCATAATGGTCTCCTTTTCAGCATAGTCTTAAAGTATTATAGCACGACAGTACATAATTCTTTACTAATGTTGATTTCCGTTATATCATATTGGATATAACGGAATTAAATTAAAAGCGGGAGAGATGTTGTATGCCATCAGTAGAAAGCTTTGAATTAGACCATACGATTGTAAAGGCGCCTTATGTAAGACATTGCGGAGTCCACAATGTAGGTAGTGACGGTATTGTAAATAAATTTGATATTCGTTTTTGCCAACCGAATAAACAAGCAATGAAACCAGATGTTATTCATACGTTAGAACATTTATTAGCATTTAATTTACGTAAATATATTGATCGTTATCCGCATTTTGATATTATCGATATTTCACCAATGGGCTGCCAAACAGGATATTATCTTGTAGTAAGCGGAACACCAACGGTTCGAGAAATTATTGATTTATTAGAACTAACATTAAAAGATGCGGTTCAAATTACAGAAATTCCAGCTGCAAATGAAACACAATGTGGTCAAGCGAAGCTTCACGACTTAGAAGGAGCACAACGCTTAATGAACTTCTGGTTAAGCCAAGATAAAGATGAACTTGAGAAAGTATTTGGATAGAAAGAAAAACTGCCTGTGAAAGGGCAGTTTTTTTTATTTTGTTAAGAGAAAACTTGCTCTTCTTTTTATGAAAGCATACTAGACACCCCAACATATAAAATAAAGGCAGAACCAAGAAAATAAACAAATGCTTTTGCTTTTTGCTGCTCTTTTATTTCATCGATTCCAAAAAGGATAAACATAATACTTAAAAGGATAAATACGAATGGTAAAAGCATAGGGAGGTTTGCAAAGAGGTTAAGTAGAGCGAGAATGAGGGCAATAGTAGCTATTATAATTCGAATGTTTTTTAACATATAATCCTCCTTTAAATAGACAAATTAACGAAGTATTTCTGAGATACCTAGATATAAAACTGCTGCACCGACTAAAAAAACGAGTGTACTACTTACTTTTTTATGTTCCATCATTTCCTCTATACTTACAATGAAAGCCATACCGCCTAAAAAGATAAACATATAAGGCATAATTCCTCTATTTCCAGTAATAAAACCATAGATTGCTATAGATAAAGCGATAAGTGAAAAAGTAATTCGAACTCCTTTTAGCATAAAGAATCCTCCTTCTATTTTATGTATGTAATGATGAGAACAATCCAAGAGAATGCTCCAGCAACAATGCAAATAAATCCGGTTCCTGAATCCTTCTTTTTTATTTGCTCAATTGCGATGAGAAACATTAAAGCTCCTAATAGAAATTGTGAAAGTGGTAGAAAGTTATTTTGACCTGTATAGAGCCCAATTGCCGACATAATTATCACAGTGAGTGCGAGTGCGATGCGAAGTATACGAAGCATACTATGATTCCTCCTTATTATTTTTCGAGTAAGGGTTATCTTCGGGCTTATCAACAGAATGTTTATATGTGTAGCCTTTATTAATCGTCATAACGGAGAGTACTAATATGATCAGTACGATTATAATGCCGATAATTAATATTTTGAGCATGAAATCCCTCCTTTTCTTTATTTTACATAATTTTGTAATTGATGAAAACAATAGAAATTAAAAGGATGAAAGAAGGGTGTTACATGGAGAATAAAAAAACATATTATATATCAGTTGGAAATGGTCAAATTTCGCAAGTGAAGACGGCGGATACGTATAATTTTGAAATTTATGCAAATGACGAAGAGATTACGGAGTTAAGAGAGTATTTTGATCAAGCGTATGAAGAGGACTTAGGTTCGTATGTACGCTCCCACGTTCCATTCGTTGAGTATCATCACGATTCGAATAATGATCGATATGATGAACAACTACAAAAAGCATATAAAATGATTTATGATCTAGGGAATCATGAAACGAAAGAATTAGTCGCACAAATGGGAATAATCAATGGATTGTAATTGGATAATATTATGCAGAAAAGCGAGAATATGCTACAATTTGTGGTAGGAAAAACTTGTAATCATCAATAGGGGAGTAATGGCATGTACAAATTTAAAGATTATTACCACAACACTGTACAATTATCGTTTGAACGTTACCCATTTTCTCCTGAGCCAAAGCATGTTTGGGTTGTATGCCGGTACGGGGATCAATGGTTATTAACGCATCATTTACGCCGTGGTCTTGAATTTCCAGGTGGTAAAGTAGAACTCGGGGAAACACCGGAAGAAGCGGCAGTTCGAGAAGTTCATGAGGAAACCGGCGGCATAGTTTCTGATTTAACTTACTTAGGGCAATACAAAGTATCCGGAAAAGACAAAATAATCATTAAAAACATTTATTTTGCAACAATTAGTGCGGTAGAGCAACATACGCATTACGAAGAAACGAAAGGGTCTGTTTTATTAAAAGACATTCCTGATAATATTAAAACTGATAGAAAATTTAGCTTTATTATGCGCGATGATGTATTAGCGCGTACGATGAAACATATAGAAGAAATCGGCTGTTTTACGAAGTAAAGTGGCCGGTTTCTTTTTTGTGTTCAAGAATAAATGTAAACATATCTTTACAATATTTTGGGTATATTATACAATTTTGTAAAGGTATATTTACATTTTAGGAGGTGAAAAGGTGGATAACAGAAAAGAAACAACTGTCTCTGTTTCAATGGTTAAATTAAATGTTTATTCATTTTTTATAATATTCGCTCTGGCGATTGGAATTGGTTATTTACATGCGCTTTTTTCAGGCGAGTTTCAAATTGAAATTACATTGCCGATTATGTTTCTTTTGATTATTGGAATGATTATTCTCGTTTGTATTCATGAGGCAATACATTTAATTGGATTTCGTTATATCGGAGATGTTCCGTGGAGTGAACTAAAATGGGGCGTCAATTGGAAATTAGGTGCTGCATATGCTCATTCTAAACAGGTGATTACAGTAAAGCAAATGAAGACAGTGTTAATGCTTCCGTTTTTACCAACTGGAATTTTACCAATTGTATTGGGATTAGCTATGAATCTGGAGCCACTCTCATTTTTAGGGATTCTATTAACAGCAGGTTGTATCGGTGACATTGCTTTATATAAAAAAGTTTCAAAGTTTCCAGATGATGCGCTAGTTAAAGATCATCCGAGTAAACCGCAGTTTACAGTATATGAATAATAAAGGAAGAGGAGGCGTTTTTGAAAAATGGCCTCTTTTTTGTTTGTCAGCTTTTGTCGGTAAGCCGATGTTCCTTGTCGAATCGCTGATAAAGTGAAATTTCATTTACTATCGTCTTGTTTTTCTCTCCGCCCCTAAAAATGAAAGAACCTCCAACAAATCATCCACGACACGTGAATGTTCAAAGTCACCCCAAAATGAATCTCTCTTCCAAACGCCAAGAATGCCTATTTGTTCAGCTCCTATTACGTCATTTTCTGGATGGTCTCCAACGTAAAGGCATTCTTCTGCTTTTACGTTTAGCTTTTGCAAAGCTCGTTCGAAAATCTCAGGATGTGGTTTTTTAATTCCTTCTGCTTCTGAAATGAAAATTGTGTTTGTATACGTATGTATGTTTAGTGCTCGAAGGTTGCTCATCTGAAATTTAGTAAAGCCGTTTGTAATAATACCAATTTTAATGTTTCGCTGAGTTAGTTGCTGAAGTAATTCATGCATGTTTTGGAAAGGAATACAATGATGTTGGAAGTTTGTAATGTAGTCGTGCAGCAGTTGCTCTTGCGTTAAAGTGGTAATGTTGTATTCGCAAAGGAGAGTGGAATATACCTTATCTTTCCACGTGTAACCATTATTGTCGAGTTCGAGAAAACGAGAGCAATACTCGAATTTTTCTATGTTTATCAAATGAAAGGCGAAGCGATTATATTGATCGCGAATAAATTGCTCTAGAGATTGGCGACGATCTAATAGTGTTCCATCTAAGTCAAATAAGATTGCTCGAATCATGGGAAACCTCCATACAGCTTTTATAATTAATTATCGCATATTCGTTAAAAAATGATTATGATATTTTTGTAGAATGGAATAATGGAGGTGCGTATGAAGAAACTGTATGGCAAGTTAATGTGTTTTATGATTTCAACGGGCTTAGTAGCTGGATGTGATATGTCGGAGCAAACTTCGAAAAGAGAGAAAAAAGATGTGTGCGAAACGACAGAAGAATGCACACAAATAGGTGATAAAACACTTCAAAAAGTATATAAAAAGATAGATGGACTTTCAGAACTTGAAGTACTAGAGGATTATGATTTAGAAGGACATTCAAGTAACGATATGAAAGAAGCAGAAATGAAAAAAAAGGATGATGAAAATTATTTCTTTTTAGCTTCTTATTATATCGATGGTGATGAAATTGTAGATCCTTATTTCGATAAACTAGATCGCAAACGATTGAATAAGGCTTTTGCGGAGGATAAGGACGCGAAAGAAGAAGTATTAAAGCAACGTCAAGATAGGGATTATCATGAATCGTTATGGGAGATGTATAGCACGCTTATTCCTGCTAAGTATCGCACTGACATAAAAGAGTTTGATATGGTAACAGATGGATACGATGGAATTGTGGCTCATGTTATGCCGAGTATGGAGTATCCGAAAGAGTGGACCATTAGTTTAGATACGCTTGATTCTGCAGTAAATATCGATCAAGTGATGAAAACATTAATACATGAGACGGCTCACGTATTAACGCTGGGACATAAACAAATACCAGTAAATGAAAAGTACTTAAAGGCTTTTGAAGAAGATAAAGATATTTCATCATACCAAAATAAATGTAAATCTCTTTTCTTACAAGAAGGATGTGCGAAGGAGAGCTCTTATATAAATCAATTTTATAATTCTTTCTGGAAACCAATTGACCAGGAGTGGACAGAAAAGAAAGTGGAAGAAAGCGAAGAAGCTCAAATTGAATTTTTTAAGGAAAAGCATGGTGAGTTTGTTTCACTGTATGGGACGACAAATGTGGCAGAGGATATTGCGGATACATTTACAGCGTTTATTTTACAAGATTCAAAAAAGGTGAAAGAAGGAACAGAATTAAAATATAAAAAAATTATCTTCTTCTATCAATTCCCCGAGCTTGTAAAAATGAGAGCGGAAGTGTTAGCGGGATTATATGATGTTTCGAAAACGATAGAACAACCAAGTGGACACTAATGCGAATTATGTGTTCGATATATTTTAGCCAAGGGAAAACGTGAAGAATTATAGTTCTTTGCGTTTCTTTATGTTGATAAAATTGAAAATTCTGTCTTTTTTTAAAAAAGAAGAAGGAACTGAATCATTAAAATAGAATTAGTATAAAAACGTCACAAATTAGACACAATTATAATGCGCATAGTATAGGGGCTATAAGTTTACTCTCGAGGAGGTAATGAAACGTATGAAAACGATTCTTGCTGTTGCTGGTCTCATTTGGGTAATGTCTCACGGTTTTCCGATTTTTGAAGGGGAGCAAATTCGTAGTGCATTAAATAAAGAGTTTAATGATTATCATATTATTGATCGAAAAGATAATGTCGTTACGGTGCGTGTGAAAGATTGTTTCCATACAGTTACGGTTGCTAATGGGAATATTGCAGATGATTCGAAAATGTGTGATAAAAGGTAGAAGAAAGAAGCTGACTCTAGCATATCGCTCTAAGTCAGCTTTTTTTTCGTTTTCCAATAAGGAGTTTTTCAAATGCCTCGACAAATACATACATAAGAGTTGCGAGGACGCAAGTGAGCATTACACTGAGCAAGACGAGTGTGAAGTTAAAGACTTGGAATCCGTAGCTAATTAAATAGCCAAGTCCTTGTTTAGAAACGAGGAGTTCCCCGAAAATAACACCGACCCATGATAAGCCGACATTCACTTTTAAAGTTGAAATAATTGCAGGGAAAGATGAAGGGAGAATAACGTGCTTATAGCATTGCCATTTATTTGCGCCAAATGTGTCCATGACCTTAATATAGTTGGAATCGACTTCTTGAAATGCGCTGTAAATAACGAGAATGGTAATGATGATAGAGATGATTACCCCCATTGCGATAGAGGATGAAATATTTGGACCGAAAATAACAATGATGATTGGACCGAGTGCAACTTTTGGCATTGCATTTAGGACGACGAGATAAGGATCAAGTACGCGGGCCAAAAGTGGCATCCACCAAAGGAGAGTAGCAATAATAGCTCCAAGTACAGTTCCGAGAATGAAGCCTACTCCTGTTTCAAGTAATGTCGTCCATATGTGGACCCAAAGTGAACCGTCAATCCATTTCGTTAAAAAGAGATCCCAAATACTTGAAGGAGAGCTAAAGAGTAAAGGATCAATCCATTCTTTTTTACTAGCTATTTCCCATATTGCAAAGAAAAGAACAAGAAGTACAAGTTGTAAAGAGCGAGCTAACCATGCATGTTGTCTTTCTTTTTTTCGAAACTGTTCATGTAGTTGTTTTATATTATCCAAGTCGTTCCAGCTCCTTCCATATTTCTTGGAAGAGGGATGGAAAGTCATGGTGGTGGCGTGCTTCTAACGGCGATAAGGAACGGATACTTTCTGGAACGATGAATGTTTTTGCGATTTTTCCAGGGTTCGCCTGCAGTAAATAAATACGATCGCTCATCGCAATTGCTTCTTCAATATCATGTGTCACAAGTAGGGATGTTTTCTTATAGTTACGTAGTAATGTGAAGACGAGATCTTCTAGTTTTAATTTTGTTTGATAATCAAGAGCGGAAAATGGTTCATCTAACAATAAAATTTTCGGGTCGGTCGCTAATGTTCGAACGAGTGCAGCACGTTGGCGCATACCACCGGATAGTTCACGAGGGTATTGCTGTTCTATATCATATAGGCCGACTTGTTTTAAAAGCTTTAATGTATGTTCTTTCGTATTTTCATCATAAACCTTCCGAATATGAAGTCCGAGCATAATATTTTCTTCAATTGTTTTCCACGGAAACAAGTAATCTTGCTGGAGCATATAGCCCATAGAGGGGGTCTTACTTGTAATCGGTTCACCATCTAAAAATACGATACCTTCAATTGGATCGAGTAGACCTGCGATGATGGAGAGGAGCGTTGTTTTTCCGCAACCACTTGGACCAAGGATTGAAATAAATTCGCCTTCGTCTACTTGCAAACTCATATCTTCAAGAATAAGTTTGGCATTTTCTTTTGCAAAAAAGCAGTGAGAAACGTTACGTATTTGTAAAAAGCTCATACACTTCGCCTCTATTTCTTAATAACGCTTTCGGCAATTTTTGTATTGACGAGCGCTTCATGTGGAACTTCTTTTTGTAATTCACCAGATTCTTTCATAATCGTTTGGAGTTGTTTCCATTCTGCATCATCTAATAATGGATTTGTCGCATATGAATGTTGTTTTTTGTAGCGCTCAATTACTTTTACTGAAATGTCTTTTGAAGTGTCTTTAAATAGTGGTGAAACGGCATCGGCAATCTCTTCTGGACTATGTGTATCAACCCATTGCTGCGCTTTATATAGTGCGCGCGTGAATTTTTCTGCAGCAGCTTTATCTTTCTTTAAGAAACTTTCTTTTGCCATAAACGTTGTATAAGGGACAGTACCAGATTCAGCTCCGAAAGACGCGACGATATAACCTTTTCCTTCTTTTTCAAGTATACTTGCAGTCGGTTCAAAGAGCTGTACAAATTCTCCCGTACCAGATGCAAAGGCATTTGCAATATTAGCAAACTCGATATTTTGAATTAAGTTCGTATCTTTGCGAGGGTCAATGCCATTTTTCTTTAAAACGTATTCACCAACCATTTGCGGCATGCCGCCTTTACGCTGTCCTAAAAACGTAACGCCTTTTACGTCGTTCCAATTAAAAGAGTCTAATTTTTTACGGGAAACTAAAAATGTGCCATCTGTTTGTGTAAGCTGCGCAAAATTAATGACAGGATCTTTTGCTCCTTGTTGATGAACATAAATAGACGTTTCTGAACCAACGAGAGCAATATCAATTCCGCCAGATAAAAGGGCGGTCATCGTTTTATCTCCGCCAGCTGTTGTTTGTAAGTCAATATTTAAACCTTCATCTTTAAAAAATCCTTTTTCAATTCCAACATATAATGGTGCGTAGAAAAGAGAGTGTGTAACTTCGCCAACGCGAATTTTTTGAGCTTGTTCTTTCGTACTTTCCTTTGTACTACTACAAGCAGCGAATGTGAAAACAGCTAGTAACATGATGCAAAAAACGGTTATTAATTTTTTCACTATATGACACCTCCTAGAAGTCAATCTACAAGCATAATATGTAGGTAAGTGCCCATATGTGAGTATAGATAGCAGGAATTTTTCGGGTAATAAAGAAGTACAAATATAAGGGGTGATAAAATGGATTACGAATACGATGATAGCGTACATTTACATCTTGATTATTTCGGAACTGAATGTGATATGGAATCGATTGCTTATAAGAGGAAGCATGAAGACGTGTGGGATGTGTATTTTAATTTTGGAGTATACGGTCTTCAGAAAGAGGAGATAGAGACAGGTCGGTTTATGGACGAATATGCTGGTTATTACGTTTTTTCTGTACATGCTCGTGATTTGAGCTGGGAGTTTGGAAGTGCTCAGTTTGAGGAATGGGTTTTGAAGAACCATATAGTAGAAAGAACGCTTCAAAAATAGGGAGGAATTTTGTGTTTGAATTTCTCATCTTATTGCTTATTTGTGTAATTGGAATTTACATC
The DNA here is from genome assembly GCF_016651125.1 of Bacillus sp. TH17. NCBI lineage: Bacteria > Bacillati > Bacillota > Bacilli > Caryophanales > Bacillaceae > Bacillus > Bacillus sp. TH17. The sequence continues at coordinate 4,204,172 of NZ_JAEKEN010000001.1, read as the reverse complement.
ATGCAAGTGCTCACTTACCGATTCGCAAAGAAAAATATTCATAAATATAAGGAAATGAAATGGATTCATATGTGGCTAGACATGACTATGAAAAAGGGTCCGAGATTAGATTTGTTTGATTTTGTACTTATAGTAATCGTAAGTATCATATGGAAAATATGGATGCTTCCTCTTGTATAGTAAACATGCTAATCATCGTATCCTAATAAATAACGAAAAGAACCTGTCATATGACAGGTTCTTTTCTATTTGTAGCATGTAGTGTTACATGGAAAATCCAATGTATACGACAAATTACGACAAAGGGGTTTATACATATTTGTTATTCTATTAAAGGTCATTATTTGTAATGTATATATAGGAGGATTTTTTAATGTTAAAGAAATTATTATTATTTTTACTTACGGGCTTATGTGTAGTGGTTTTAACAGCTTGTAAAGATGAAGAGGAAAAGCTGAAAGCATCGGAAGAACAGAAAATAGATGAGAAGAAAGTTGAAGAAGATAAGAAGGTAGAAGAGCAGCAAAGAGTAGAAGAAGAAAAACGTAAGCAAGAAGAGCAGCAAAGAGTAGAAGAAGAAAAACGTAAGCAAGAAGAGCAGCAAAGAGTAGAAGAAGAAAAACGTAAGCAAGAAGAGCAGCAAAGAGTAGAGCAAGAAAAACGTAAGCAAGAAGAGCAACAGAAGATTCAGCAACAACAGTCTGCACAACAAGAGAGAACACAAAAACAAGAAAAAACAACAGAAGCAACAGGTGGTAAACCGACAAGATCACAAATTTCGGTTGGTTCACATGTAGTTATTCAATTAGATAAAGATTATAGTAAAACAGTGAGCGGTGTTGTGAAAGATATTTTAACAAACACGGAAACACATACGTACGGAATTAAGGTTCGATTACAAGATGGACAAATTGGCCGTGTTCAAAGTGTTGGATAAATAAAAAAAGAGGTCGTCCATTTTTGGACGACCTCTTTTTTTATTATGCTTGGCTAGTGCGGAAAAATGGAAGCTTCTGCACAGCGTAAACTAACCCGTATGCAAGAATTAAGCACATAAGAGGGTTAATGAAAAATCCGTAGCGATTAATCGCTAAGAATAAGTTTGAGAAGATGATGTAAATAACAGAACTTGCTACTAGCATCATAACGCGCTTATGCTTAAATGAATTTAGCATGAAGCAGAAACTGCTCAAGAATGTACCGATGATAAAGACTCTATGACACATTTGTATAAAGTTATGAATACGGTATTGGTCTACAGCAGGAGCTGTTTTGAATAACTCAATTGTTTTACCGACAGTGAACCAAGAGAACCAATATGTGAAGTCCGTTTTAAATCCATTTTTGATTAAATCTTTTGCGTATGCATTTTTATCATCTAAGCCCTGGGCTTTCATTTGGTTAACTACATTTTCATAGCCAATTTTGTTAAATGGATCTGCACCGGCAATTAATGGGTCTGCACCTTGGGTTGAGAATAAGATAAATTGATTGAACGCTAAATAGTTACGAACAACCCAGGCACCGATAATAAAGAACGGGCCAATGAACCATAATAATCCAATTCGAATTGAGTCTTTAAATCCATATGTGAATAAGACGACAAGAACAGGAATGAGCATCATTGGAGCTGGATTTGGGCGGAACATAAGTAAAATGGAAACGACAATTCCAAACCATATATGGAATTTTGTTTTATTGTATTTCCATGCGAGAACAAATACATACACGCTTAACGATAATAAGAATATTGAAGGAACTTCTGTTAGTAATGTACGGAAGTATGTATAGTTACTTGGATAAATAGCATATAAAATACTCGCAACAATTCCATAAATATTCTTTTCAAATAACTCTTTCCCTATTAAGAATACTAATAACACTGTGCAAAGGTTTAGTATCATATTAATAACAGTTGCTACGTAATAGTAAGGAAGTGATGTAACATCAGAAATAATCATAGCACCAGCTAATAATAGCGGCTGACCTGGTGTGATGTATGCATTTTTTCCAGGCACTTCACTAGGTTCTAAATAAACATAGCCAAATACACCATGTTTTAATAATTGTTCAGCTGTTAACGAATAGTTAAAGGCATCATTTGCACCATATGTTACTTTGACTAACTCTCCATCTAATCCTGGCTGTTTTACTAGACAAAAAACGTGCAGTAGGAAAGAAAGCGCCAAAATTACATATACCGCTTTAGGTAGATTTTTAAACTTATTTAGCAAAAATGAGCATCTCCTTTTTTATTGTTTCTTTCGTATTTTCATGATAAAACCCTATTAGTATTAAGGTTTTCCAAAACATAGTTATTATATCATAAAGTGGAATGAAGGAATTTAGTTTTTTAAGAATAAATAGTTGGTATTCCAAAAATTAACTGTTGATTAAGGGAGAATTAAGAAACTACAGTTATAGTAGAATCCAGTGTGAAGACGAAATGCGTGAAGTATGTTATCTTAATAGAAACTGTTTTTACGGTGCGGGGTGAAATTAATAAACAGAAAAGAGGGAATGAATTGAGGGGGAATTTTTCATTTCATCAGCCAAGAAGAAGTATATTAATTTCAGCGATGTTAAGTGGTCTAGTAACCCTATATGTAGTACCCACAATTTTCTTGATTTTAAAATATTTTAGTTTAGATACGATGAAAGATATGTTAAATCAAAAAATTGTTTTAAGTATAATGACAATTTTGATGTGGATTGTACTATTGTATGTTGCGTATTTGAATAAAGATATTGTTAATAAATTCAAACGGATTATTAGGATTTATATTAGAATGTTTTTAGTAGCGCATGTGGTTACTTTGCTTTTTATTTTCACGCAAAATAATATGAATCTCGTAAATACACTGAATTGGGTTTACAATTATAACGCACAGTTTATATTTAGTTTAATTGTAATTTATGCGATATATGTTTTGGTGTATAACGTGCTTGGGAAAGTTTTTTTGAGTACTATTTTGACAAGCATTTTGCTAATCATTTTGGTTATTGTAAATCACTTCAAAATTGTTTTTAGGGGAGACCCACTATATCCTTCTGATTTTACACAGATTGGACATATGCAATCTGTTATACCAATGGTGATGGATTATTTTAGTTGGGGTTATATTCTTCTCGTTATTGTAAGTGTTGTTGTCTGTATTTTGGCGGGTATGTATATAAGGAAATATATTCAAAATGTAAAAGTTCATGCAGGCGTACGAGTTCTATTTATAATAGGATCCGTTTTTGTTTTATATGCGTATGGTAATTTTACGAATACGTTTATGAATAAATGGTTTCAAAAGTCGGGCATAGAGTTCGTTTTGTGGGATCAAAATGAAAATTATGCTTCAAATGGTTTTGTGCTAGGCTTTATAAGTAATTTAGATACGACAGTCATTGAAAAGCCGAAAGATTATTCAAAAGAAAATATGCTTCAAATAGCAAACGATATAAAAAAACAATATAGCAGCAATATAGGGGCGCAGAAGCAAAAAGAGAAACCAAATATTATTTTTGTAATGAGCGAGTCGTTTTGGGATCCAACGAAATTAACGAATCTTTCCTTTAGTGAAGATCCTTTACCGAATTTGCATCATTATATAGAAAATTTTCCTGGTGGACAGACTATTTCTCCTACATTTGGAGGAAATACTGCGAACGTTGAATTTGAGGTGTTAACGAGTTATTCAATGAGTTTGTTAAAACCAGGATCTATACCATATCAGCAAGCCGTTACAAGTAAGGTAGAAGTTCCATCTATTCCTCGAGCGCTGAAAAAAGAGGGGTATTACACAAGCGCTATTCATTCGTTCGGTCGCTCATTCTTTAAACGTGATGATGTATATAAAGTGTTAGGATTTGATAAGTTTAATGCACAAGATACGATGAAAAATGTAGAAGTTGATGGAGACTATATTAGTGATTTATCTATGAGTAAAGAGATAATAGCTGAATTAGAGAAGCAAAAACAACCTACTTTTATTCATGCAGTTACGATGCAAAATCATTTTCCATTTACAGAAGGAAGATTTGGCGAAAATCAAATCGAGATTAGTGGATTAGAAAATGAAGAATCGAAGGCTGAATTAGAGACTTATACAGAAGGTTTAAGACGTTCAGATGAAGCTCTTCAATATTTAATAGAGGAGCTAGATAATTTAGATAGACCCACATTATTAGTATTCTTTGGGGACCATCTTCCGTCGCTAGGAACAAATAAATCTCTTTATAAAGAGAATGGGTATATAACGAATGAAAAAACGCCAAGTGAACGATTAGCGATGGCGCAAACGCCGTTATTAATGTATGCAAATTTTGATATACCAAGTGACAATTTAGGTTTAGTAAGTCCAATTTATTTTTCAAATCTTGTCTTTGATTATGCTGGATTAAATAAGGTAGCGTTCTATCAATTTTTATCGAAGTTATATGAAGAAATTCCCGTACTTCGTGACGAATTGAAGATAGGAAAAGATGGAGAAGTAATAAAAAGTTTAACAGCGAAACAAAAAGAAATGTTAAAGCAATATGAGCTTATTCAATATGACTTACTCGTCGGAAAGCAATATAGTAAGGATATATTATTTAAATAGGCGACAAAAAAGAACTTGTATACGATACAAGTTCTTTTTTCATAGTATTTAACGGGATAACCAGACAAGCTAGGTTTAGGGAGTATTACTTGTACATTTAGTATAAATTAAAATAGAGTCGTTTTAATGATTGATTTGTGAGAAGTGTGTGAATTTTTCATCTAGTATATAATTGGACAATTTGTTTAATACGTAAAAAAACTCTTTAAGATTGCTAAGAGGGTTTTTTATTTAGATATACATTAAAATTCAGAAAAAACAGTTACATTAAAGTTGTATGCTAATTTTAAAAAAAGAGGTGGGATATTGAAGAGTTTTTGGGGCGAGAAAATAACAGGATTTATCATTAGTATCGCAGTTATTCTTACTGTGAGCTACGTACCATTCCGGTGTCTTCTAACTCGATAGAAAAAGGTAGTTAACAAAAAAAGAATTTGCCGTAAGGGCAAATTCTTTTTTACTGTAAAGAAACTATGAATTTAAAAATTTTATCAGTTCCTTATTTAATTCATCCGCTTGATCGATTGGAGAGCCGTGGCCACTATTTGTAAGAGGATATAGTTCAGAGTTTTTAATTCGCTCTTTTGTTAGCTCAGCACTTTTATAAGGGATGAGTTGGTCGTGAACACCGTGGAATATTTTTGTTGGGACGTTAATTTTACTTAAGTCTTTCGTTACGTCTTCGTTTGCAGCAGCTTGCAAAATTTTGATGAGAGCATAAGAAGCGGACTGCATACCGAGATAAGAAAACCATTCTAACGTGGCAGCTCCTAAGTTTCTATTAAAAAATGATAAAGATACATCACTTAGAAACTTAGGTAAATTTACATACATTTGAGCAATCAGAGCATCTGCTTGTTCTTTCGGTACGCCGTAAGGGGATTCTTGGTTTTTCACGAAAGAAGGAGAGACAGCATCCACTAATGCAAGTTTGGAAATACGACGCCCATTATATCGTGACATATACCGAATAGAGAGAGCGCCACCGACTGAGAAGCCGACTAACGTAGCATTTTCTATTTGAAGTGCTTCTAATACAATTGCGATATCATCAGCTAAACGATCATAAGTGTAACCAGTCCATGGTTTATCAGACTGTCCGTTTCCTCGTATATCCATGGCGATGCAGCGGAAACCATGTTGTGGTAAGATATTAAATTGATATTGGTACATTTGATGATTTAAAGGCCAGCCATGAACGAAGAAGACAGGTTTACTTCCAGGGCCTGGGTTAATATCCTCAACAAAAATGTGTACATCTTTTTCAACTGTAACGAACATGATGTATCCTCCTCATGCATTTTAGTAGGCTCTCTCCCAAAATCGCTGTTTTGTCATTGCCTGAATAAATTCATTCGCAAGTAAGGTAGGATTTTGTTCTGTTATAACGCCAGGTTTTCCTTCGATGTTTAAAGATTGAACAATAGTAGTTCCATTTTGGAAAGCGCCAATTGGCTTAAAGTGATTATACGATTCTACGACGAATGAACTTGCCTTGTTAAGAAAATGATCATTAATATTTCCGCCAATAAGAAGTAGCCCATCATAAAGAAGTGGTGATCCTGTTAAGAAAGTATCATTCACTTCCCACTGTCCATTTTGAGAGCCTTGCACAAAACCTAATCGTTCGGAAATAATAACGGGCTGAAGACCGGCTTGTTTGAATTGATTTATAATATATTGTGCGTTTTGACCGTCATATCCGTTTGCGACAATGACGCCTACTCGTAATGTATTTGGGCTGAATGTTGTATGTTCCATACTTAGTGCTGGTGAGGATTTTGTAACATTTGATTCTTGAACATTTGGCACTGTTGCTCCGACTGCTTCAGCTACTAAAGTAGCTAATTCTGTACTTATATGACCAATCATACCTACGACTTGTTGGCGAACTGATTTACTTTTTACTTTTCCTAATTCAAAGGAAAAGGCCTGCATAATATGGATTCTTTCGACGTGGCTCATACTATTCCAAAATAAACGGGCTTGTGAGAAATGGTCTTTAAAACTAGCGGCTGTTTCTCTTGTTTTATGTCCAGAAACAGTAGAAGGATATGTAACGAAACCGCCTTTCGTACCAGGTACAGTAAAGGGAGAGTTATTAGCTAAAGAGTTATTATGGTAAGCGACTTTTCCTTTATCAATTATATATTTAGACGCACCATCTCTTTGATTGTTATGAAAAGGACATACCGGACGATTAATCGGTAACTCTTGATAGTTTGTACCGACGCGTGCTAATTGTGTATCTGTATAAGAAAATAGTCTACCTTGTAAGAGAGGATCATTTGTAAAATCGATACCGCGGACGATGCTTCCAGGGTGCAGTGCGACTTGTTCTGTTTCCGCAAATACGTTATCAACGTTTCGGTTTAACGTCATTTTTCCGATGATCTTAACAGGGAAGTCTTCTTCCGGCCAAATTTTTGTTGCATCTAATATATCGAAATCGTATTTAAATTCATCCTCTTCTTCTAAAATTTGAACGCCAAGTTCGTACTCAGGGTAGTTTCCGGCATTAATATTTTCCCATAAATCACGGCGATGATAATCTGGATCAGCGCCGCCTAGTTTTTGAGCTTCATCCCAAATTAACGAGTGAACGCCAAGCTTTGGCTTCCAGTGGAATTTTACGAATCGTGACTTCCCATGTTTATTAACTAAACGAAATGTATGAACGCCGAACCCTTGCATCATTCGAAAACTTCTCGGAATTGCGCGATCCGACATAATCCACATCATCATCGCAGCTGATTCTTGATTATTGGCGATAAAGTCCCAGAAAGTATCGTGTGCTGTTTGTCCTTGGGGAATCTCATTATGTGGCTCTGGTTTAAGAGCATGAATAAGATCCGGAAATTTAATACCATCTTGAATGAAGAAAATCGGAATGTTATTACCCACTAAATCGAAATTTCCTTCCTCTGTATAAAACTTAACAGCGAATCCTCGTACATCTCGGTTCGTTTCATTTGCACCTTTTGATCCAGCAACTTCAGAAAAACGAATAAAAATAGGTGTCTTTTTAGATGGGTCTTGTAAAAAATGAGCCATTGTTAAGTCTTCTAAAGAATCATATAGCTCAAAAACACCATGTGCTCCGTAACCGCGGGCATGAACGACTCTTTCAGGAATTCGTTCACGGTCAAAATGAGCGAGTTTTTCTCGCATCAGGAAATCTTCTAAAAGTGTAGGACCACGATCGCCGGCGGTTAAAGAGTTTTCATCATTTGAAATTTTGACACCCGTATTCGTTGTCATCTCTTTTCCTTCATTGTTTTTCGTAAAGGATTGTAACTGTTCTATCTTCTTATTTTCACGACCGTCCATATAAAGCACCTCCCATATTATACGTATTATTGTTCATGGTTTTTATGCTTACATATGGTGTGGGGAAGTATATTATCTATGGATTGATTTTCCTCATTTGTTCAATTTATCTTTGTTTGTCTATGAAAATCATTTATTATAATAAATGGTATTCTTTTGAAGGGGTGTTGAAGTGGAAGAGAGTTTTCTATCAGCTAAAGAAGAAAAGAAAAACGCTAAGATTTTCTTATGGGTAATACATGTTATTTTAATTGTATACGAGGTTGCATACGCGATTATATTAGAAGATACAATGCCTTTAGCAAATTGGCATAAAGGGATATGGAAGCTTGCATATATTATGGCTATATTAGGTATTAGTGTTTACTTATTTGAGAGAGAAAAAGCATATTTAGTTAAATATACATATTTATTTGCATACATGATCGCAGAGACTTTTAATATTGGATGGTATGCTTTTCATAATAGAATAGCATTTGATGAGGGGAATGTAATTGAATATATTCTTATTTTCTTCGTACCGATCTTTTTGAGTAAAAGATATTTATTTGTCTTAGCGCCATTCCTTATAGGGAAATATATGATATACCTATTTGTATTTGGAGAACTTAACCTGTTTATGTCTCTTGTTATAAATATGGTGTTACTTTTCGTGTCATTTATTATTTTAAATCGATTTTTACAATATCTTTCAGCAGTAAAGGGACGTATTGCAGAGGCAAGTCAGTCACAAAAATTGGCGGTTATCGGAAAAATGGCAGCGACAGTCGGACATGAAATTAAAAACCCACTTGCTTCATTAAAAGGGTTTACGCAATTACAAAAAGAGAAACACGAAAAAGATGCAACATATGAACAAATGATTCTCGAAATCGAAAATATGAATAATATGATTAGTGAATTAATGGAGGTTGCTACATGTAAACCTTCTGTTTATGAAAAACACATTGTAAGTGATGTTTTAGTACAAACGGTAGAAAACATGCGCGGAAAAATGAACGAGTTAAATATAAATTGCACCTTTAATGAAGAACAAAATAGAAGTGAAATTGAATGTGATAAACGCAAATTAAAAGGAGTATTTTTGTATGTTATTAAAAATGCTTTAGAGGCAATGGAACATGGCGGAACATTAAAAATACAAGTTGAAAATAAAAAAAGAGATTATGTAATAGTAAGTATAGTAGATAGTGGTTTTGGGATAAAAAAGGATAATTTAGGACGAGTTAAGGATGCTTTTTATACAACGAAGCAAGATAGAATTGGATTAGGTCTTACGGTAGCAGAGCGAATTGTGACAGAGCATCTTGGAGAATTACACATTTCTAGTGAAGTAAAGAAAGGAACGAGAGTAGAAATACTGCTCCCGAAAAAATGTGAGCGCAATGTGACACAAGATTAAGAGGTGTTGTTAAAGGAGTTATCATATGGAAAAAGGAAATATATTTGAAAAAGAAGAGATAAAGGCATTAATAATATTTTTAAGCTTATTCTTCGTTATATTTTTTGCGTATGATTTTGCTGAAAAAGTTATTGTCCTTTTATCAGATAAAAATCAAAAACTAGCAGATGCTTTTGGAGAAGGATTAGGTTTATGGCTATATAGTTTGATGGTTGGATTATTCTTTATAGGACTTTATTTTATGAAATGGAAAAAGCCGTATATTGTGAAGTATATTATTTTAATTGGCTATAATATATTGGATTTTATTAATAACTTCATTATTTATTACGGAAGTGATGCGGAATTTGATGGCGGGAATATAGTAGAAGGATTCTTTATTTTATTTGCACCGATATTTGTGAATAAGAGGTACTTTTGGTTAGTTGCCGGAACTATTGTTGGAAAATATGCACTTATGGGATTCGTTGTTCAATCCTTTATTGTTCTTATCCCAATAGCATTATATAGCGTGTTTGTTATTATATGTTGGATTATATTTTTAAGATTCCAATCTTACGTTCGTACACTTGAAATGATGGATAAAGAAATAAGAAATGTAGAGAAATTAGCAATGGTTGGGAACATGGCGACAGTAATTGGCGATAAGATTAGAAGACCGTTAGAAAAATTGAAAAAATTTGTGAATAAGCAAGCGAAAAAATATCCAGAAGATAAAATTTATAGTGAAATTATGAGACAGGAAGTAGAGCGGATTCATACAATTGCTACAGAACTAAATGGGTTTGAGAAATCTAAATCGGTAGAATCCGAAACGTATAATATTAAAGAAATCATCTCTTATGTTATCAGGGTTATGGAAAAGCCAGCTTTAGAACAAGGAATAAAAATGCATGCTATTTATAGTAAAGATATACCATCAATTACATGTGAGGAAAAACGATTGAAACAAGTATTTTTTAATTTAATAAAAAATGCGATTGAAGCAATGTCAGTTGGTGGAACTATTACTGTAAAAGTTATAGTGGAAGATGTGATCATTGTTCAAATTATAGATGAGGGATGCGGCATTCCGAAAGATAAAATTCCGAAGCTAAATGAAGCTTTTTACACAACGAAAGAAACTGGAACAGGCTTAGGATTAGTAGTTACGGAAAAAATTATTAAAGATCACCACGGTAAATTGAACTTTGAAAGTGAAGTTGGAGTTGGAACGACTGTTGAGATTATGTTGCCGATTTAATTATAGTGGGATATTTTAAAAAGGGGAAATCACTTTCTTTAGAGTGATTTCCCCTTTTCAGTGTGGAAGGAAGTACGGAATTTTAATAAACGGGATGTTTACAGCATTGACAAACTGTACAAATTCACAATCCAAAATATGGGTGTTTTAAAGCGAGAGTATATAATAAATTTGTCTGTTATTTGTTTTAATTTATTTGCAATTTTTTTGGCCTCGGCATCGAGGTCCTTTTTGTAAATGAATGATTTGTAAGTGTGGATTATATATCAGTGATTAGAAAAATAGAATATACAGAACTTGCCGTAATCCCGGGGGTAATATAAAGAGATATCGCATCCCCCCTCGAAAACAGGTTTCCGGTTGTAATACTAGTCCAAGTTACAGTGGCAGGTCCAGGTGCTGGAGTAGGGTTATACACTTGAGGTTGTCTAGAGCCAATATCCGTAGGTTTAATTGAAAATGTCATAGTTCCCGTAATTTTATCTGTAGTAGTTAAAGTAATAGTAGATAGGATGTAACTAGAGGTCGGGGCAGAGAGGTTTGTTGGGACATTCCTGCAAATATCAATCGTATAAACAGCAGCGGGTAAGTTATTAATATTTATAGATGTAGCAAAACCAACTATATTTCCAGCTCCAGCAGTTACATATGGAATAACGTTAGAATCAATTCCTGGAGAACCTGCTATACGTTGAAACCCAGCATTCGTCCCTTGAAAAACAATACTTTTCGCTGTTGAACTACCAGCAGGTCCAGTAGTCCCGGTAGAACCAGTGGCACCAATAGTTCCGGTAGCTCCGGTAGAACCATTGACTCCAGTAGTTCCAGTAGTTCCGGTAGCTCCGGTAGAACCAGTAGAACCAGTAGAACCAGTAGAACCAGTAGTTCCGGTAGAACCGGTAGAACCAGTAGTTCCGGTAGAACCAGTAGAACCAGTAGATCCGGTAGGACCACCTTCTACCAATACGATATAATCTTGAGACACATTCGGAAATCCTTGAGGTGCATCTTTTTTTACAACATAACCGCTACTCGTGTAAGTGACAACTTGTCCCGTTTTATAGTTAGGAGCGGCTGCTAGACTAAAAGCGGTAGTACTTTGCAAACCGGCCCCGGTAGGCCCGGCATTGCCAGTAGGTCCAGTAGCACCAGTGGGTCCAGTAGCGCCAGTAGGTCCAGTACTGCCGATAGAACCGCTGTTGCGTCTACCGTCACAACTAAAGCAATTGCGTTGGTACATATATTATCTCCTTTCTATATTTTTGAAAATCTAGTTTTAAAAGTAGAACTACTATATATATATTGTAGATTCTATATTTTGTGTGGTGGATCGTATTGTGTATATAGATTTTAAAAATAGGGGAGGTGTTATTAGTTTTATAACCACCAGGTCTCCTGCGGAATCAACTACATCAAAATTCTCTTTAAACCAATCATACATCAATGTCTCTTTCACTAAATATTCAGAGGCAGAGTGTGACAAACCGATGAGTGACATATTTGTTTCTTTCGCATAATCCATAATGAGTGAGTATTTATGCCTACCATAATCATTGTCGATATGGCAATGGATTTCTCCTGTAATAAATGATTAAGTTATTGTTCTATTTCTTTTAAGGCTGGCATGTTTGATAATCCTCCTTAAGATAGTTCTTACTTTGTTAGTTGTTTTTGTTTTTTATGGAAAAATAAGAAGCGGATAGGAAACAAATAAAACCTAGAATCCAGCCAATAGAAGGAGAATAGGGAAGTATATGTTGTAATACCATTCCGCTAGAAATAAAAAAGCTACCTAATAGACCTAAGAAAATGAGAGATCGTTGTAGTTTGAACATCAGTGATACAACCTCCTTTATCACGCATTAACTGCCCGTAAAAGCCTGATTGGCGAGGGCTAATAATCAGAAGGGGATGGATACCTCCCTGATTAAAGTTTCACTTTATCACATATATTTTATAGTATTCTTAATTTTCCGCATATAAAATTCAAGAAAAATGGTGGTACAATATATAAATGATACGAGAAGAGAGGATGTAGGTTAACACATGTACGTTACTGTAACAGAGGCAGCATATAAAAAGATTATGGATACGATTCCAAGTGAAACGAAATATATAAAGTTATTTTATGATAATGAAGGTTGCGGTTGTGTTATGAGCGGGATTATTGATTTAGTAGCCGTTTCAGAGAAAGATGAGCGCGATGTAGATATCGAATCAAGCGTACTAAACTTTATTGCAGATCGCACAAAGCTTGTATTTATGGATGATAAATTAACAGTTGATTGGCATGGAGTTGGAGGAACTTTCCAGCTGAAGAGCCCAAGCCAGTTTTATAATCCGAATATGAAGTTACATGTTCGAGTATAATGAAGAGAGAAGGAGTATATAATATGCTCCTTTTTCTTATGGATTTTTTCACATAATGAAATGTACATATAGTTGAATTTTCTGTATAATTCTCTTTGCGGAGGGGGTTGCGCATGAAAAGATGGGGAATTGAGTTATCAATTTTAAGTGTCGTTATTATTTGGGGGATTAACTATACGATTGCGAAATATGGACTTTTAGAATTTACAGCAATTGAGTTTACTGCAGTTCGAATGATGACAGCAGCACCACTACTGTTATTACTTACGTTCTTTATCGAAAAGTCACTTTATATGGAGCGAAAAGATATACCAAGATTAATCATCGTTAGCGTTGTAGGTATTGTACTGTATCAAACGTTATTTATGGAAACTGTAAAATACACATCCGCTACAAATGCTTCTTTACTCATATCTATTTCACCTATTTTTACAACTTTATTTGCGATTTTCTTGAAACAAGAAAAATTTTCTTCTCGAAAGTTAGTTGGTTCCATGATTGCCTTTATTGGTGCTACATTAGTTTTAGTAGCCGGGCATTCACTCGCTAGTTCTTTCTACGGAAATGGGATTGGACTTATTACATCAATATGTTGGGGACTTTATCCCGTTTTAGCAGGGCCGCTTATTAAAAAATACTCAGCATTACGTGTTACTGCATGGTCGACATTAGTTGGAGCGATTCCGCTCTTATTGTTAAGTGGTCCACATGTATTTGTCATGCCATTTCACATTACACACGGAATGACACTATTTGCTTTACTATATTCTGTTTTCTTTGTAACAGTATTCGGTTTAGTCATGTGGTATGTTGGTGTTCAAAAAATTGGTGCGTCACATACGATGGTATATATGTATATTACGCCGCTTGTAGCTGTTTTATTTGCAGCTGTATGGGCAAATGAATATGTATCGTTTCAACAAATAATTGGTGGAATCATCATTTTCTTCGGTCTATGGTTTGTGAAATCAGAGAAAGTAGAAGCTAATTCTATCGTGCAAGAACCTATATCAAAATAGGAAAACAGATCACCTATGATCTGCTTTCCTATTTTTTTATTTTTGGTAAAAATACGAGGAATAAAATGGCAGTAATAAGTGGGATTAAATTAAGAAAAGGAATGCGGAAGAGTGTAATAAGAATAATACCTGGAAGAAGAACACCGAGGACAGCATAGAAAATACTATGTTTTTTCGTGTACCAATACAAGGAAAGTCCAATAAGTGCAGGAACAATGAGATGAATGAGAGCCATTAAAAAATAAATCATTAGACGCCCCCTTTATTTATGTGCTTATTACATCATATCCGTATGTTCATAGATTGATATCAATTTTTTCATAATTAGACGAAAATGTTTTGAAAAACGTCACATTTATGAGGGATTCTATATTAGAAATCTTGTATAATATTATTTCCTAAAAGCATTTTAACAACATAAACATACCGTTTATGTTGTTTTTAATTTGAATGAAATAGATTTTAAGTAGTATGGACTCGAAAGAAATGAGTTATACAGCTTTTGTTGGATAAATAGAAAAAACATTGAAGGGGAGTACAGCATGATTAGTTTGTCATTAAAATCGTTTAAAGTTCAATCATATTATCTACTAGGTATTCTGTTATTGGGCTGGATGTTAACACCGTTTTCAGCACATTTTCTAGGTGCAGGAATTGGACTTATTGTAAGCATGTATTGTGTTTGGATTTTAGGAAGGCGTATCGAAAAGCTTGGAGATAGTATAGTAAAGAAGACGAAAGCACCGACGCTCGGTATGTTTAATCGCTTTGCAGCTGCAATTTTGGGTGCTATTATTATGTACGAAATTGAGCATCATATGGTAATGTGGGCATTTGCAGTAGGTATTCTGGGTGGTTATTTCTTAATCGTTATTAATTTAGGCTATTATAGTATGAAGGATGAAGAAGAATTAACAAAGGGCTGAAAAAGATAAAAAGATGAAAAGCCTCTTTTTAGATGGAATAGAGGATCCGGCGATGGATAGAAGCGGTCAGATCCTTTTTTAGTCCCGTGCGGTGTGAAACCAGAAGGATGTAGTGAGTGGGAAAATAGTTTATATGTTCGAAGCCGTGGTTTGTATGTATGGAAAGCCGAGTATATAAATTGAAAATTGGGCTTGGGAAGTTTTAAGTTGGAATAGAGGATCTGGCGATGGATAGAAGCGGTCAGATCCTTTTTTAGTCCCATGCGGTGTGAAACTAGAAGGATGTAGTGAGTGGGGAATAGTTTGTGTGTTCGAAGCTGTGATTTGTATGTTGGTAAATTAAAGAATATATAGAAAGAAGCTTACGCGGAAAACGTAAGCTTCTTTTTTATGTAAGTGTGTGTAACCGTTAAGCCGCATTGGGTTTTGTCGGTGAGTACGCGGAACTTTACGGTTACACGACACTTATTCATATGAGTAAAAGGGTTATTCCAACAGAAAATTTGTAATTAAGCGATTGGACCGCCTAAGTTAATAATAGCTTCAGAAACGCTATCGAATTTTTTGAAGTTTTCTTTAAATTCGTTTGCAAGCTCAATTGCTTTCACTTTGTAAGCATCTTTATCAGCCCAAGTTTGTTCAGGCATTAATACTTCATCAGGTACACCTGGAACATGACGAGGTACTTCAAGGCCAAAGATGTCGTGTTTTGCAGTTTCAGCTTTAGCAAGTTCACCGCTTAGTGCTGCTTGAATCATTGCACGAGTGTAACCTAAGTTCATACGTTTACCAACGCCGTACTCGCCACCAGTCCAGCCAGTGTTTACTAAGAATACTTTCGCATCATGTTTCTCGATTTTTTCACCAAGCATTTCAGCATAACGAGATGCATCAAGCGGTAAGAACGGTGAACCGAAGCAAGTAGAGAATGTAGCTTGCGGAGATGTAACACCGCGCTCTGTTCCTGCTAGCTTACTAGTGTAACCGCTTAAGAAATGGTACATAGCTTGCTCTTTTGATAACTTACTGATTGGAGGCAATACGCCAGATGCATCAGCAGTTAAGAAAATAATTGTATTTGGATGTCCTGCAACACTTGGCAGTACGATATTGTCAATCGCATGCATAGGGTATGCAGCACGTGTATTTTCTGTTAAAGTAGTATCGTTATAGTCAGCGATGCGTGTTTGACCATCAATGACAACGTTTTCTAAAACTGAACCAAATTTGATTGCATCGAAGATTTGTGGTTCTTTCTCATGAGAAAGGTTTACACATTTTGCATAGCAACCGCCTTCAATATTGAATACGCCGTTATCAGACCAACCGTGCTCATCGTCACCGATTAATTTACGGTTTGGATCAGCAGATAATGTTGTTTTGCCTGTTCCAGATAAACCGAAGAATAGTGCTACGTCGCCTTCTTCGCCTACGTTTGAAGAGCAGTGCATAGAAAGAATGTCTTGTTCAGGTAGTAAGAAGTTCATAATAGAGAAGATTGATTTTTTCATTTCTCCAGCATATTCTGTACCACCGATTAGTACGATACGTTTTTCGAATGAAACCATAATGAATGCTTCAGAATTTGTACCGTCAATTGCTGGATCTGCTTTGAAGTTTGGTGCAGAAACAATTGTGAACTCTGATTCGTGAGTTGCTAATTCTTCTTCATTTGGACGAATAAACAATTGATGTACGAACAAATTATGCCATGCATATTCGTTAACAACTTGAATTGGTAGGCGATAGTTGCGATCAGCGCCAGCAAATCCTTTGAAGATGAATAACTCTTCTTTTTCTTTTAAGTATTCTAAAACTTTTATATATAATTTATTAAAATGTTCTTCAGAGATCGGTTGGTTCACGGCTCCCCAAGCAATTTTGTCAGCAACCGATGCTTCCTTCACAATAAATTTATCCTTAGGAGAACGTCCTGTGTATTTTCCTGTTGAAGCAGAAACGGCACCAGTAGAAGTTAATTTCCCTTCGTTTCGCATTAATACTTTTTCCACTAATTGCGGAACACTTAATTGAATCTGTGCATTGCTTCCGTTCAATAATTCATGTAAACCAATTTGGACATTCACAGTACTCATATTTATATACCATCCTTTTCATTTAATGAAATATTTCTCGTAATCCCCATCAATAGTATAACACAATTATATAAATAATGTATACTATTTATTTATTTTTGTTTGTGTGAATGTATCATTTCCCTATTAATATTTCATTCTATGGGTATTGAGAAAAACTTTCAGGAAAATGTGAATATTAATTGACAAATGAATATCATTTCTTTAGTATAGGTTGGGACGGATACTCTCTTATCCCGAGCTGGCGGAGGGACAGGCCCGATGAAGCCCAGCAACCTCATTTGTAGTGGTAAATACAGGTGAATAGGTGCTAAAACCTGTGCGAGGCTAACGGTCTCGAACGATAAGAGCAAAGGGCAAAAAGCAGTATGCAAGTAGCAAATTAAACCTTTCCTCTATGTTAAGTAGGAAAGGTTTTTCTGTATGCTTGTGTGGGAGAATAAATGTATGTCGCAGTTTGTGGCAAATTAAGGATGAGTTCCGTACAATATATACAATTACTGTAGGGAGGTTTACCACATGACAAAAAAACGTCATCTGTTCACATCTGAGTCTGTAACTGAAGGACATCCAGATAAAATTTGTGACCAAATTTCTGATTCAATTTTAGATGCGATCTTAGCAAAGGACGCAAATGCACGTGTAGCTTGTGAAACAACTGTAACAACTGGTTTAGTATTGGTAGCGGGGGAAATTACGACTTCTACTTACGTAGATATTCCAAAAATCGTTCGTGAAACAATTCAAGGCATTGGTTACACACGCGCAAAATACGGATTCGATGCAGAAACTTGTGCAGTTTTAACATCTATCGATGAGCAATCTGCTGACATCGCTATGGGTGTTGACCAAGCACTAGAAGCACGCGAAGGTCAAATGACTGACGCTGAGATTGAGGCAATTGGTGCGGGAGACCAAGGTTTAATGTTTGGCTTCGCATGTAATGAAACACAAGAATTAATGCCACTTCCAATCTCGCTTGCTCACAAATTAGCTCGTCGTTTAACTGAAGTACGTAAAGATGACACATTATCATACTTACGTCCGGATGGAAAAACGCAAGTTACAGTTGAGTATGATGAAAATGGTAAACCTGTACGTGTGGATACAATTGTAATTTCTACACAACATCATCCAGATGTTACGTGGGAAGAAATCGATCGCGATTTAAAAGAGCACGTAATTAAAGCTGTAGTTCCAGCAGAATTAATGGATGGAGAAACAAAATTCTTCATTAACCCAACTGGCCGCTTCGTAATTGGTGGACCACAAGGTGATGCTGGTTTAACAGGACGTAAAATCATCGTTGATACTTACGGTGGATACGCTCGCCATGGCGGTGGTGCATTCTCTGGTAAAGATGCAACGAAAGTTGACCGTTCTGCAGCATATGCAGCTCGTTATGTTGCGAAAAACATCGTAGCAGCTGGTCTTGCTGACAAAGCAGAAGTACAACTTGCATACGCAATTGGCGTAGCACAACCAGTATCAATTTCAGTTGATACATTAGGCACTGGTAAAGTATCTGAAGACGTATTAGTAGAACTAGTTCGTAACAACTTCGATCTTCGCCCAGCTGGTATTATTAAAATGCTAGACTTACGTCGCCCAATTTACAAACAAACAGCAGCTTACGGCCACTTCGGACGTACTGATGTAGATCTTACATGGGAACGTACAGACAAAGCAGCTACTTTAAAAGAGCAAGCTGGTCTATAATATATGAAAAAAAGCTTTGCGCTGTGTGCGCAAAGCTTTTTTTATTTGGTTTTATCCCGTAAAAGCCCGATTGGTTTAACTAATAATCAGTGGGGAAGAACCAAATCCTCACTGATTAAAGTTTCACTTTATTTACTACTTGAATGCAAGAACTACAATAAACTTCCCCGTCTAGCTCAATATACTTCTTCATATTTGTCATACCACTTGCCGGAAATGGCATATGAATCCACGCTTTTTCATACGTTTGTATTTCCTTTTCACATGATTTACAAAGGATTGGTTTCTTACGGAACATAGACGGTCACCCTTTCAGTTGGCGTGCTTTTCCTGCACAAAAAGCACTGCTCAGTAAAAATAGCGTTGCGAATATAATACTCACTAATGTAGCGTATGGAATTGCTCCTTTTAGAGAAAAACCGACAGTGATGGAAGCAACAAATAAGAGGATGAATGTTGTTGTTAATTTTTTGTATAGTTCCATAGTGAGTGAACCTCCAAATTATTTTGTAATTTAAAATGAAATCTACTATGTAGAAAATATAAGGGGATTTAAAGAGTAGCTAATGGTGTGTAGTCCAGGCGTATAAGAAAGTATATTTTCCTTTTTGTGGTCGTATATACTTATATTGTATCACGGTGCATCATTGGCTTCATACATAATTGTGTAAAGATATGTATGATAAAATGAAGAAAAGTCTTTAAGAAAGGAAAGATGAAAAATGAGTGTAACTGAACATAAAAAACAAGCTCCAAAAGAAGTGCGCTGCAAAATCGTGACGATTTCCGATACACGTACGGAAGAGACGGATAAGAGCGGACAACTATTACATGAATTATTAAAAGAAGCAGGACATAAAGTGACCTCTTATGAAATTGTGAAAGATGATAAAGAAAGTATCCAGCAGGCTGTGTTAGCTGGTTATCATAGGGAAGATGTTGATGTCGTGCTAACGAATGGCGGAACTGGTATTACGAAACGTGATGTAACGATTGAGGCAGTGTCAGTGTTATTAGATAAAGAAATTGTTGGATTTGGTGAGTTGTTCCGTATGATAAGTTACTTAGAAGATATCGGAAGTAGTGCGATGTTAAGTAGAGCAATCGGTGGTACAATCGGGCGTAAAGTTGTCTTTTCGATGCCAGGGTCTAGCGGAGCGGTTCGTCTTGCGATGAACAAGTTAATTTTACCGGAATTAGGTCATATTACATTTGAGTTGCATCGTCAATGAGTAAGTGTGCTGGAATTGTATTAGCAGGAGGTATGTCGAGCCGATTCGGTGAGCCGAAAGCGTTAGTAGGCTGGAAAGAGAGTACTTTTATTGAGCATATTGTGAAAGTAATGGAAAGCGCTGTGCAAGAAATTGTAGTCATTAGTCATTCTGATATAAAAGAGAGAGTAGAGCAATTAGTACAAGTTCCAGTTATAGAAGATATGTCGCACTATAAAGGAAATGGGCCGCTTGCTGGAATTGTATCAGGAATGGAATATATAGAAGCAGATTGGTACGCTATTATGCCTTGTGATGCACCGAACGTTTCAAATGAATGGATTACCATTTTATTAGAGCAAACGAGCGATGAATATGATGCTGTTGTCCCTATTATTAATGGAAGAAAACAACCGTTACTTGCAGCGTATAATAACCGCGTGAAAGAAAAGATTTATGCTTTGCTTCAAGAAGAAAAAAGAAGTATGGGCCAGCTTTTATCACAATGTAATGTGAAATATATTGCTGGTGAAGATGTACAAGCGAATGTAGATTGGTTTATAAATGTGAATACGAAAGAAGAATATGTGCAGGCTCAAAAAGACCTTTCAAATGAATGAAAGGTTTTTTGATATACAGAAATTGGGGAACAATTGCTGTATAAAGGTATGTGAGTAAGTTGATTTTAAGGGGATTTCGTGAACTACCCGCCACTTAACGTCCTAAAGGAGTGTTTGAAGTGAGGGCTTCTCGGTTAATCATTACTTCTGATAGCTAACGAATTCGTCCTAAGACAGCCGAGCTAACTCCCTTGTTCCAAAGGTTATTTTATTACAATTTATGCTGACGCTAAAAGACGTATTGCTTCATTTTTGATATTGATGGCTGAGTTATAATCTCTATCGAGATTTACACAGCATATACAAGAATAGATTCGTTCAGACAATGTCAGACTTTTCACATTTCCACAGCTACTACATGTTTTTGTTGATGGAAACCATTTGTCTATTTTCACAAGTTGTTTTCCTTGTTCGTTTAGTTTATAAGTTAAGAAAGAAGTGAACATACCCCACCCATTATCAGCGACACTTTTTCCAAAATGAAGTGCTTGCGATATTCCTTTCATGTTTAGATCTTCAATAGCTACAACATCAAAATTGGCAGCTAACTTTTTAGACTCATGATGAAGAAAATTCTTACGTTGGTTAGCTACTTTCTCATGTAACGTAGCTACACGAATACGTTGTTTATTCCAACGTTCAGAACCTTTATTGCGTCTTGATAATACTCGTTGCGCCTTTGTTAATCGGTCTAACATGTTACGATAGAACTTAGGATAATTGGCTTTCTCATCCTCAGAACTGACGTATAATCCATCCATTGCAAAGTCTAATCCAACAACTGTTTCTACTTCTTTTTGTACAATCTCTTTTTCGTATTCAGTCAAGATTGACACATAGTATTTACCAGTAGGTGTCATAGAAATCGTACAAGACTTGATCATATAATCTTGTGGTATCTCTCTATGTTTTTTGATACGTACCATTTTCAGTTTTGGCAATTTGATATGACCATTAAGCAACAGAATATTACCGTTTACTACATTCGTTGTATAAGACTTTCTGTCCTTTTTACTTTTGAATGTTGGGAAGTTATTTTGACCACTAAAGAAATTCTTATATGCAGTTTGCAAGTGTAGTTGAGCATTTGCCAAAGCTAATGAATCAACTTCTTTTAACCACTCAAATTCTGCTTTATATTTCGCAGGGGTTGGAGGCTTTTGTTTCTTTAGTTGTTCCTTATCATCTTTGTATTTTTCGTACGCTTCTTTTCGCTCAGCTAACATTCTATTGTACACGAAACGTACACAACCGAAGGTTTTACGTATAAGATTTGCTTGTTCTTCTGTTGGATACAACCGGAATTTATATGCTTTATTCTGCTTTGTCATATCATTTCACCTCACTTTTTACCTTGATTTTCAATATATTTCTTTACTACGTCTATTGGCGAACTACCAGTAGTTAGTAAGCAAAAACTTCTTGACCAAAACATTTCTTTCTAAAGTTTTTTTCACTTGTGGAAAGTCTTTTTTGATTAGTTGAGAACTTGCACTTTTATAAGCATTAATAAATTTTGTCATTTCTTTTTAAGCGAGTAATTCTGATGCAGTGTGCTGAAGGACTTCTTCATATTGGTCAAGTAAGCCACGAAAGATCTCATCCCAGCTTTTTGATTTAGCATAAGACGAAGCTGCTATGCCCATTTGCATAAGCAGCTCTTCATTTTGCAATAAAGAATGGATGGAGGATAGAAAGGAATCTGTATCTTTTGGCGGACAAAGAATTCCCGTTTTTCCATCTGTAATAATATTTTTAACCCCGCCACTATTTGCACCAATGACAGGTGTACCGCATGCAAATGATTCAAGTACGACATTTCCGAACGTTTCAGTAGCTGATGGAAATACCATCATATGAGAACAAGCATATGCTTCAGCTAAATCCGTGCCTTGTAAATATCCAGTAAAAGTGACATTTGTTTTCGGAACAGCTTCACGCAAATTTGTTGCTAGAGGCCCGTCTCCAGCGATGAGCCAATGAATATCGTCACGTTCTTTGTTTGTCGTTTGAATAAGTGTTTGAAGAGTATCGATATCTTTTTCAGGAGCAAGGCGCCCGACGTAGGAAAGAATATATTTCGCTGTAATATTATATTTTTTTCGGAATAGGTCTTTATTGTAAGTTGGATGAAAGAGAGTACAATCTACACCACGTCCCCAAATATAGAGCTGTTGAAATCCTTTTTTCTTTAATTGATGTAATGTTTCAGGAGAAGGAACAAAGTTTTTTTGCATATGACTATGAAACCAGCTTAAATAGTTCCATAGCATATTGGAGAGAAATTCGATTTTGTAATAGCATAAATAGGCGTCAAAATCAGTATGATAAGAACCGACAACTGGGATATTTAACTTTTTGGCATAATATAACCCACAAAGTCCCATATTGAAAGGCGTAGCGATGTGAATGATATCAGGTTTAAAGGCAAGAAGTTCCCGCTTAATGCGCGGAGTAGGAAAGGCAAAGCGACATTCTGGATATAATATTGTTAACGGGATACTTCTCATTTTGTTCACATTCGCTACGAAATTATCTTCTGCCGTATGCTGGGGGGCGAAAACAGAATAGGCGATATTTTCTTTTTGAAAATATTTAGTTAAACGTTCCAAAGTTTTCGCCACACCGTTGACTTGTGGTGTAAATGTATCGGTAAATATGGCGACTCTCATCATATCGCTCCTTTACATGAGTGGAATGAGTTGATAAAAAGAGATGATGCCAGAGCAAGTGCCAAGGCACATGCCTACAAATACATCTGACGGATAATGAAGCCCTAAATAAATACGGGAAATACCGACGCATAATGCTAACGGTAATAGAAAAGCAAGCAAGTTTGGATTATAGCAAATAAATGGAATGAGGACAGAGAAAACAGCCGTTGTATGTCCGGATGGAAAAGAATGATCTTTTAAAGGCTGTACTGGATATTTCGCATCTTGAATTGTTAAATAAGGACGTTTTCGTGGATACCATCTTTTTAATATTTGCACAGGAATATGGCTAATTGTTAAAGAAATAGCAGTTGCAATTGCAGCTTGATGCAAATTCCCTGTTGCGAAAATTAAAAAGAATAGGGTAAGTGCAATGGAAAAACTTGCACCACCGATATGGGTAATATTGCTGAAAAAGATGTTTAATGTTTTTTGATCAAAGTAGCGATTAATTCCTTTGAAGATGTAACATTCTATTTTATATAGTCCACTGACCTTCATGAGATTTTTCCTCCCTCATTTACATATATATGGAGTTATTAACTTCTATTTTAATAAGATTTTATTGAGGGGATAATAAGGTTTTGTAAAGAAAAAGTTAGATTTTTTCATAAAAAAAGCTGCCAGTCTTATGGCAGCGATAAAATCACTTTTGTAACGATTTATAATATTGTCCTTTTTCAACGTATTGTGTGCGGATACGTTCCATATCTTTACGATCTTCTTCTGTTAATTCGCGAATGACCTTCGCGGGGCGACCGAAAGCTAACGTATTAGGAGGGATTTTCTTTCCTTGTGAAACGAGACTACCAGCACCGATGAAAGCTCCTTCACCAATTTCAGCGCCATCTAATATGATAGATCCCATTCCGATTAAAGCATCTTTTTCAATTTTGCAGCTATGTAAAATAACTTGATGCCCAACGGTAACGTCATCTTCTAAAATAAGAGGATACTGGGGGCTTTGGTGAAGTGTACATTGATCTTGTACATTTACTCTATTTCCAATTATCGTTGGTGATACATCACCGCGGATGACTGTATTAAACCAAATGCTAGATTCTTCGCCAATTGTCACATCGCCTGTAATGGTAACATAGTCAGCGATAAAAGCACTACTCGCAATTTTCGGATTTTTTTCTTTGTAAGGATATATCATGTAAAGCCTTCCTTTCCTAGAGACTAGTTTTAGTGTATCAAATTATGAGAAAGAGTGAAATGGAGGAGGTCCGTATGTGGAATTATGAAGCAGAGGAAGCGAAAGCTGTAGTCGTTATCGTGCACGGCGCAATGGAATATCACGGACGTTACGAGGCTATAGCAGAAATGTGGAATCATATCGGCTACCACGTTGTGATGGGAGACCTTCCATCACATGGAACGACTTCGAGAAATAGAGGACATATTGATTCATTTGATGAATACATAGAGGAAGTTAAATTATGGGTGAAAGAGGCAAGGAAGTATCGATTACCTATTTTTATATTTGGTCATAGTATGGGTGGTCTTATTGTCATTCGTATGATGCAAGAAACGAAGAGAGAAGATGTAGATGGTATTATTTTAAGTTCACCATGTTTAGGTGTATTAACTGGACCTTCTGCTCCGCTTCGAGCTGCCTCAAAAATATTAAATGTTGTTGCTCCAAAATTGCAATTTGCAACGAATCTTACAGTGGAAATGTCAACTCGTAATCATGAAGTGAGAGATGCGATGGAGAATGATTCATTGTTCTTGCGCAAAGTATCAGTACGTTGGTATAGTGAATTGATTAAGTCTATCGAAATTGCGCATAAAAAAATAGGCGATTTTCCAGACGTTCCACTCTTGCTAATGCAGGCTTGTGAGGATAAACTTGTAGATAAAACACGTGTCCGTACTTGGTTTGATAATGTTAAAATAAGTGATAAGGCTTTTAAAGAATGGCCGAATTGTTATCATGAGTTATTAAATGAGTATGAGCGTGATGAAATTTTGAATTATATTCAGTCATTTACTGAAATACGCATCAATAACATAATAGAAACAAATAAGTAAATTATTTGTACATTGAATAGAGGAGATGAAGGAAGAAGTGAACGTACCGAGTAATCCCATAACGCTCATGGCGAAAGTATACCGTGATGTGTTTCCGGTAGTACACCATGAGCTAGCGATGTGGAAAGAGCGTGCCTACCATATTCCGAATGACGAGCTTCATAGTCAGGCAATCGCAAGTATTGAGAATAAAACGTTTCATTGCGAGGGCGGTGGCATTTTAGCGCTACTAGCAAATGAACATCGTGAGGAATGTATTCGTTTTATCGTAGCTTATCAAACGATTAGCGACTATTTAGATAATTTATGTGATCGTAGTACATCACTTGACCCGAAAGACTTTGCGGCTCTTCATGAGTCGATGGTAATGGCATTAAGCCCTGAAGTTGAAGGGGGCGGTAACTATTATCGTTATCGTGATGATCAAGATGATGGTGGTTATTTAGATGAGCTTGTTGAAACATGTCAGGATGTTTTAAAGAAAACGAAGCATTATGATAAAATTGCTCCAATTCTTCATGAACTTGCTTGTTATTATTGTGATTTGCAAATTCATAAACACGTGAAGTTAGAAGAAAGAGAACCACGCTTAAAAACATGGTTTGAAGCGCATAAAGAAAATTTACCACCGATGAGTTGGTTTGAATTTTCAGCATGTGCAGGTTCTACGCTTGGAATTTTCTGTCTTGTAGCATATGCATTTCATGATGAGTTACATGAAGAAGATATTGTGAAAATTAGACAAGGGTATTTTCCATACGTACAAGGACTTCACATTTTACTTGATTATTTCATCGATCAAGAAGAAGACCGTATCGGCGGAGATTTGAATTTCTGTAGTTATTATGAAAACGAGCAAGCTATATTAGATCGTATGAAACATTTTGTAGAAGAAGCAGAGAAGAGCATTGGTGATTTGCCTCATGCGAAGTTTCATCGTCTCATAAGCCGAGGATTACTTGGTATTTATTTATCAGATCAAAAAGTATCAGCGCAAAAGAATATGCACAAAATGGCACGGCGCATTGTAAAATACGGAGGGCTCACTTCACGATTCTTCTACTGGAACGGGAAGATGTACCGAAAGAAAATGGCGCAGTGATGAAGAAAACCACTCTTGTAGAGTGGTTTTCTTATTATGATTGTATTTTTGAAAATACATATATGAGAAGTTCAATTGCGAAAATAACTAAAACAGATAGTCCGAATAAAGGCATGACAGCGCCTAGTATAACCATCATGATAAAGAAAACGATTATGCTTTTCTTATCTCTTTGCTTTGGCGGTGCTGCTAATTTTCCTTTCGGTTTTCTCGCTAACCACATTTTTACTCCGTAATAAATAAGAAGTAATAAAGATAACGTCGTTAGTAAGCATAATATTTTATTTGGCCATCCGAATAAATGTCCTTCGTGAAGTGGGATACCGTAAGTAAACCATTGTGCAAATAATCCATAATCACGATAGTCCGTTTTGGAAATAAGTTCTCCGCTATATTGATCAAAATAAGCTGTTATTTCTTCATTTGGTGCGACATGCATACCCGTAATACCGGAACCGCTTGATTTCGAAACGGTGAATACACCTTTCGGATCAGCCGGTAGTGAGATAACATATGGCTTCTTTATTTCAATTCCTTTTTGTAATTCATCGACAGAAATTGCTTTTGGCTCATTTGAATTCGATTCAGGAGGAGCTTCTTTTCTAGTTGCCCACGGTAATTCTTTTACCTTCGATTCAGGCGGTGCCATATACAATGTCGGATATCCAATCGATTCATTCGACGATGCGATTTTATAAATTTGGTTCCCCATAAATCCTGACCATGGTAATCCAGATGCGACTAACAAAACGAGTGGAATTGTAAATATAATACCGATAATAGAATGACGTCGTTTTGCTTTTTCTCGCTTAGTGGATGCGGGTGTGTTTTTGAATTGGCGTATACTCATATACAATCCAGTCACAATTAAAAAGATTGTCCAGCATGCCGCAAGCTCTACAGTATAGTTGACGACAGTACCACCAACTAAAAGAGAACTATGTAATTCCCGCATTATATTGGCAAAAGTTTCACTTGCATTTTGATCTCCAACAATTTGATTATTGCTATCTAAATACACATATTTTTGTTGCCCAGTATATTCATTTGCAATAGTAAGTCTCGTATTATAATCCCCATTAAACTCACTAATTTTCGCCACACTATAATGTGGATATTTTTTCTCTGTTAAGAAAAGCGAATCAGCCATCGAAATAGACTCTGTTTGGGCGCTCTTCCCAAAATATAAATCTTTATAGATGAAATCTTCAACTTCCTCCCGAAATAAATACCCAATTCCGCTCAGTGACAATGTAATAAGAAGCGGCGTAATAAAAAGCCCGGCGTAAAAATGCCACCTCCAAAAAATATAATGAAGCGAACGATTTACCTTCATACTTCAGTTCCCCTAACCTTCCCTATATGAATAAACTACTTATTTAATATAGCGAGATTAAGTGTGATTACTTTGAAATAATTGTGAAAAAAGTTAAAAGTTTTGGTTGTTTTTATCAAACATAAAACACATTTTAAAAAGGATGTGTTCTATGTTTATGAAGACTTTTTTATATTTGATGCATAGATCCTAACAACTGCTTTCGCAAGACATTGAGCGGAATCAACAAAGTCCTCACTCACCACCACATTCAAATCGGTACATGCGATAATAGCGGTATCTACTTCGTCTTTTAACTGTAAAACGAGCAGACTCCATAATTTACGAGCTTCCTCAATTTCTCCGCCTTTAATACAAGTAATAATTTGATTAATCATTTCTTGCCATTGTTCATTATGAATGTACTCTATATCACGTTTTGTAATTCCATCTTGGTAAATACTTGCTTGAACAGTCGCTTCTGTTGCAAGAAGAGCGACTCTTTTTGTATTTTCAGGAATTGCTTTTAACGTCTCATCGACTATATTCAAAATAGGAATGGTAATAGAACGCTGTAATTCCTCGAAATAAAGATGCGCTGTATTACATGGCATTGCGATGAAATCTACACCAGTACTTTCAAGTTTTTGCGCTCCTTCAATAATCGCTTTTTTCATCGCCGCATGATCAATAGGGCGATCCATATAAAACGGTGTTGGGCACGAATAAATCATCATATGAGGAAAGTCCATATCATGCTTTGCTCCATAAATTGTTTGGCACTCTGCTACAACTGTATCGACGAATGGTCCGGTTGATTTTGGACCCATTCCTGCTAGTATTCCAATCATTGTTTAGTCCCCTTTAATATGTAATCAAAAACGTTTTCTGCGAACGAGAAAAAGAAATAAAGTAAGTAATAAAAATGAATATACGATAGCCCAAGCTGTAAGCCATAGAGTATGAGTAAGTATATTATATTTGTATTGTCCAAGCATTATAAAGCTTTCGACAGGTGGTAAAAACCATAGTAACTCTTTTTTTAACCGGATTGAGGCAATCGTCATAAGTAATATAAATGTAAGACTAAGCCAAGCGGTGCTTGCTTTTTGAATAATATTTCTAGTAAATAATGTTGCGATTGAAATTCCTAGTATAGATAAAGACATGTGGGCGAGAAATCCGACTAGAAATAAAGAAGCTGTCATTTTTTCATTAAACATTTGCAAAATAATTGGATAGATTACGGATATAAAAGATAAAACAGTACAAATAAGAAGAGCCGTAATATATTTACCAACGTATAATGCCGAAATATTATTTGTATGTGAAATAGTGATTTGTTCTTGTACAGGATCTTCAGTATGAAAAATTGTGACTGTAATCCAGGCAGATAATAAATAAAGTGCGAGTGCTGTTTCTAAGTATGTTGGTACAATGGGAGTTGGTTTATATGTATATACAAAAAGTAAGCTTATGCAGTACATCGCAATAGGAGGAATGTACTTATACGATTTCGTGTAGTCGAGAAAATGGTAACGAATAAGCGCAAACATAATAAACCTTCTTTCGATTTAAAAATTAGGCTGTAGCAGTGTGATAGATGCTTTTTTATGTAATAAAAACTGAAGCATTTCGTTTGCATATTCCTTTTCGATTTGTAATTGAATGAGGTTTTGATTTGAATTGTGTGTAACTTGTATAAATCCTGATTGCTTTTGTAGTTCTATAGCTGAAAATGTTTCGTGAACAATTGCCTCAATATAGACCTGTTCTGTTGATTTTTGCACAGAGGTATCTTCCGCAATTGTATGATTTGCTAATGTCACAATTCTATCGGCGAAGTTTTCTAGTAGTTGTTTTTCGTGACATGTGAAGAGTATAGATATGCCTTGTTGTTTTAATGAGAGTAAAATATGCTCTAATTCTTGCTGAGAGTTAGGGTCGAGTCCAGAAAGAGGTTCATCTAGAATTAATAAATGGACGTCCGTAAGTAATGCTTGCATAATGCCTGTTTTTTGTTTCATACCTTTTGAAAAGTTTCGTACAACGTAATGCTTTGCATGATGTAGATGAAAAGATTCAAGGAGCATCGGAATTTTAGTTCTTAAATATTTTGTTGATAAACCGTGAATGTGGCCGAGATGATATAAATAATCCTCTAATGTAAAACGAATTCCTTCAGGAAAATGTTCAGGGACATAACTGATTTGTATATGTTCTTTTCTTTGAAGTGTCCCTGCCGTAGGTGGAATAAAGCCTGCAATTATTTTGAGTAAAGTACTTTTTCCAGTCCCGTTCCCACCAATAATAGCGAGTGCTTCTCCTTCTGGAATGGATAAATCGATGTTGTCTAGTATAAGTGATTTGCCATACTTCTTTTGAATTCCCCTTAGTTCTACTAGCAAAGTTCTATCCTTCTTTCTTCAAATATTGTATACATCCATTATATAGGAGAATAAGAAAAAGACGTGCAATGAATGCACGTCTTTTTTTGTTATGTTTTGTCGAATGATCGATATATCTGAAAAATCGTTGATATAATTATCCTGCTATTTGCCGGACAGTAAACCTCACTGATTAAAGTTTCACTTTATCGCTTCTCAATCGCCACAATAAATGGCGGGTTATTTTGCTGGTTAATGAAGCCGTATCGCAAAACGTGAGCTTCTTTTTGATCTAGTTCTTCTGCAAATTTAAGTACAGCGTCGCGTTCTACTTGTCCTTCTGGATGTCCGTGGTAAATGACAAGGACGATGATACCTTCAGGTGCCATTACTTCTAATAATTGCTCGATCGCCGAGATTGTTGAGTTCGGTTTTGTGACGATATGCTTGTCACCGCCTGGAAGGTAACCTAAGTTGAAGATAGCGCCTGTTACTTTTCCTTTTGCATCTTCTGGTAGTACGGATAGAAGCGTATCGTGACTATCGTGAACTAAAACAGTACGTTCAAAAAGCTCTTTTTCTTTTAGGCGGATAGTAGAGCTTTCAATTGCTTCTTTTTGAATATCGAATCCAAATACTTTTCCGTTATCTCCAACGATTTCAGCTAGGAAGCAAGTGTCATGTCCATTTCCTAAAGTTGCATCTACAGCGTAATCGCCTTCTTTAACAGCCGTTTGCAGCAGCGAGCGAGCAAACGGTAATACACGTTCTAATTTCATTTTTGTTTCTCCTCATTTGCATATTTTCCTTGCCAGCTTCCGCGGCGTACAAATTCTGCATCGATGGAATTTAATACTTCCCATTTATTTAAGCTCCACATTGGGCCAATCATTAAATCAGGCGGACCGTCACCCGTGATGCGGTGCACAATTACATCTTCTGGAATAATTTCAAGTTGGTCAACAACGAGACTTACGTAATCTTCAAGAGAAAGGAACTCGAGTTGTCCTTTTTCATATTGCTTCACCATTGGCGTTCCTTTTAATAAATGAAGTAAATGAATTTTAATTCCTTGTACGTCAAGCTTCGCTACTTCACGAGTTGTTTCCATCATCATGTCGTAATCTTCAAGTGGAAGACCGTTAATAATATGAGAGCAAACTCTAATGCCATGTTTGCGTAATTTATTTACGCCTTCCACATAAGATGGATAATCGTGAGCACGGTTAATAAGATTTGCAGTACGTTCATGAACAGTTTGTAGTCCGA
This sequence comes from Bacillus sp. TH17, assembly GCF_016651125.1. Taxonomy (NCBI): domain Bacteria; kingdom Bacillati; phylum Bacillota; class Bacilli; order Caryophanales; family Bacillaceae; genus Bacillus; species Bacillus sp. TH17. The sequence continues at coordinate 4,172,820 of NZ_JAEKEN010000001.1, read as the reverse complement.
GTTCAACCCAAAGGTACGTACGTTTATTTAAGTCCGCTAAATATTCAACGACATCGTCTGGTAAACAATCTGGACGAGTTGCGATAGAAAGACCGACAACGTCTTTTTCTGCTAGAAGCGGTTCGAATTTTTCTTTTAACACTTCAAGTGGTGCATGTGTATTTGTGTAAGCCTGAAAATAAGCGATACATTTTCCGTCTTTCCACTTTGAGTGCATTTTTTCTTTCATTTCATGATATTGCGTTATAACATCATCGCGGCGATCGCCAGCGAAGTCACCAGATCCAGCAGCACTACAAAACGTGCAACCACCGTAAGCAACTGTACCGTCACGGTTCGGGCAATCGAAGCCAGCATCTAATGAAACTTTAAAGATTTTTTCACCAAATTCATTTCGTAAGTGGTAATTCCATGTATGATAACGTTTATTGTCATTTGTATATGGAAAAGGGTTTTGAACCTTCATTATTTTCCCTCCTAAGACGAGTCAAAATGAAACAAAATCCATTATAACATACTCATAAGGTTCATATGGAAGGGACACACTAAAGGGGAATTGAAGCAAGGAGGGACAATTATGGCAGAGCGTCAATCACTTGAAGAGTATATTACACAGGCAGAACAAGCGGTGGAATATGCGAAAGAACAATTAGACCAAGGCATGAGACAAGAGCATTACAATACGATGGAGTATTCGGATGCTCAGTTACAATTAGAACAAGCATATAACGACTTACAAACTATGCAGCAACATGCGAATGATGAGCAACGTGAGCAATTAAATAGAGCACGTATCGCAATTCGCCAATTGCAACATCAAATGATTATTACACCGCACTAATAAGGAGTGAATGTAATGGCGAAACGTTCAGATCAAAATAATCCAGATCAAAAAACGCAAAATGGACATAACGCTGAATTTTCAAATGAACTTGATCCAGTTGTTCAAGTGAAACAGCGTAACAGTAAAAAAGGACAACCTCAAAGATCGAAGCAATCAGAGTAAACCAGGTCGAAATACGACCTGGTTTTATTTTATTACAAAAGTGTAAGGTAATTGTAATGTTAACAAATAGCAGTTCACCTCCAAAAGGCGCAAAATAGGTAATGGAAAAACAAGTGTAGGAGGATATATATGACGAAACCAGTTGTAGACGTGAAAAACGTTCAAAAAGTGTACGGTAAAAAAGGTGAGAACCAATCACACGCGTTAAAAGGTGTTTCATTCTCAATTCAAGAGGGTGAGTTTGTTGGAATTATGGGACCATCTGGTTCTGGTAAAACGACATTGTTAAATGTAATTTCAACGCTTGATAAAGCAACGGGCGGCGTTGTTGAAATTGCGGGTACGGACATTACGAAAATGAAGCAAGGTGAGCTTTCTGATTTCCGTTCGCAAAAGTTAGGATTCATTTTCCAAGACTTCAACTTATTAGAGAACTTATCTATTTATGAGAACATTGCACTTCCACTTTCACTTCAAGGTGTTTCATCACGTAATATTGGACCGAAAGTAGAGAAAGTAGCGGATATGTTAGGAATTACAGAAATTCTTCAAAAGTATCCAACTGAAGTATCCGGTGGACAGAAACAACGTTCAGCAGCAGCACGTGCACTAGTGCATGAACCGGCAATTATTTTAGGAGACGAGCCAACAGGAGCTCTTGATTCGAAAAATGCAGCAAGTTTACTTGATGCGATGACAAACTTAAATGAAGAACAAGGCGTATCTATTATGATGGTTACGCATGATCCATATAGTGCAAGTTACTGTCAGCGTATTTTATTCATTCAAGATGGTGAGCTATATAAAGAAATTCACCGCGGTGGTACGCGTGAAGAGTTCTACAAAGAAATTTTAGATGTGCTTGCGGACTTAGGCACACAAAAAGCGTAGGAAGGGAGGTCTAGGGCATGTTATTTAAACTTTCCATGTCAGGGCTAAAGAGTAAGCTGAAAGATTATATTGTCTTACTTGTTGGTCTTGTCATGTCGATTTCAATTTTTTATATGTTCCAAACGTTAGCGCTGAATAAAGCGTTTATCGAATCCAATTCTGTTATTAAGTCTATTGGTTTCGTATTCCAAGCAGGTTCATTTTTATTAGCAATTATAACGTTCTTCTACATTTTATATGCAAACTCTTTCTTATTATCTCTTCGTCAAAAAGAGTTTGGTATGTACATGATGTTAGGTGCAAAAAAGCATAAAGTTACATTACTTATGTTTATTGAAACGATTGTATTAGGTGCTGCGTCTCTTGCGATTGGACTTACAGTTGGTGTAGGACTTGCAGAAGGTATCGGACAGTTATTAATGAAACAATTAGAATTTGCTGGTGAAGGCTATAAGGCATTTTATCTACCATCTATGACTGTTACTTGCATTTTCTTCTTTGCATTATTTGTATTATCAGCAATTATGAACAGTATTAAGTTATCACGTATTTCAGTACTGCAACTTGTACATGCAGATGCACAAACAGAACGTGTTGCGGTAAAAGGAAAAATGACAGGTGTCGTTGCAATCCTTGCTGTTATTTTATTAGGAATTGGCTATGCATCAATGATTTACATGGAAAAACTAAGAGAAATGGGAATCCTTATTGCATTAATTACAACAACAACTGGTACTTACATGCTATTTGGATCACTTCTCCCAGTTATCATTAGAAAGTTAAAGAGTAATAAAAAGCGTAGTGAAAAAGGACTGAATGCTTTTACGTTTGCACAATTAAATTTCCGTATTAATAGCTTAACGAAAGTACTTGCAACGGTAGCGATGTTAGTTGCTCTTGGAGCAGGTGCAATTTCAGGTGGTATGGCGTTTAAAAATAACGTTATAAAAATGGTTGATGGTTTAGTAATATATGATTCAGTTATTCATAACCCAACAGCTGAAGAAAAGAAAATTTTAGATGGTATTACATTTAAAGAGAAAAATGAATATCGTTACAAAGTTGATAATAAATACGTTTATTATGTAAAAGAAGATTTAGAGAAAAATCCTCCTTTCGTACAAGATACAAAACAGATGGAAAGTATGAAGGATTTAGGAAAAATAAAGAAAGTTTCAGAGGAACTGCCAGTAGGTGCAGTTTCTAGAGAAATGAATGAAAAAGATGCGAGTGCTAAAGAACTTCCAGAAGAATGGAACGAGGCTTTCAGAACAATTCAGCCATTTTATCTATATGAAGATCATGCAATTAAAATTGTAGATCAGAAAATGTACGATACTGTAAATGGTAAAGAAGGAATCGTAGTTACTGGAAAAACAGACGATTTTGTAGCATACACAAAAGAATGGAAAAAACTTGACGAGTTGCAGCTAGTTAAATATAAAAATGTAAAAGCTGAAAGATTAGATAGTAAATATCAATCTTACAATGGATTCTACGGCATTGCGAGTGGAACAGTATTTATGGGATTCTTCCTTGGAATTGCGTTCTTAGCAATGATGGCAAGTTGTTTAATGTTTAAAATTCTTTCTGGTGCATCAAAAGATATTACGCGTTATCAAATGCTTCGTAAAATCGGTGTGCGCCGTGAATTATTAACGAAATCAATTTATAAAGAGTTATTCTTAGTATTCTTATTCCCGGCAATTGTGGGTATTGCTCACGTATTAGTTGGTATGAATATTTTCGGATTTATTTTAGTCGATCCGTACTTCCGCATTTGGGTTCCAATCGTAATTTTCGTAGTAATTTATGCGATTTATTACTTCATTACAGTTCAATTGTATAAAGGGATTGTTCTTCCGAAAGAAGATTAATGAAAAACCGAGCGAAACTGCTCGGTTTTTTATATTTTCAGAAAAAACACTTTAATGTTACTGAAATATATAATATAATGTAAATAAGTAACATAATATGTGAGTATCAGCAACTGGAAAAGAAAGGAGGAATTCGATCTATAGAAAGAAGCTGAACTTGTATCCCCTATTTTTCTACCCACACCGTATTTGTACAATCATAACTTTCCAAATGAAAAATTGTCAGACCTAAGTCGTATATTGTGAAAATAATGGATAATACATGGAAATCTCATAGCATGATAAGGTAAAATGGACAGGATAATGAGAAAATTACCGTTCATAAGATGAGGAGATACATGTATGGAAGTTGTAGAGGCATTAAAAGATATAAACCAAATTGAGGCTATGAAAAAGTATTTAAAAGAGCACTCGCAGCGAGATTATCTTTTATTTGTTATTGGAATTAACACTGGATTAAAGATTACTGAGCTACTTAGTATGAAATTTGAAGAGGTATTAAATGAAGATAAGACTGTTAAAGAGTTTTATTCTCTTCCTGTGAAAGATGAAAAATTTAAACAAGATATTTATTTAAATACAAAAGTAAAAGAAGCCCTTTTAGAGTATGTAAAATCTATTGATGCTCAAAGAGAAAACTACGTATTTCAATCTAATAAAACGACAAATTCAATCTCACGCCAACAAGCATATCGTGTTATCCATAGCGCAGCTGAAGCGGTTGGGATTGTTGGAAAGATTGGAACAAATTCAATGCGAAAAACATTTGGATTTCATGCGTACAAAAGAGGAATAGCGATTGCGCTATTGCAAAAGCATTTTCATCACGCAACTCCATCAGAAACGCTCAAGTATTTAGGAATCTCAAAAGATGAGAAGTTTAAAACAGAGATTGATGTAGATTTGTAAAAGCCGTAACTAAAAACTTTAGGAGGCGGAAAATATGAATATTAGAGAGAGTGAACTACCGGGCATTGGATGTAAATTCGAAGTGATAACAAAAGGTAATGAAAAAATGGTTATCGTTATTCATGATGATGGCCGAAGAGAAATGTATCATTTTGATGCGGATCACGATGAGAGTATTTCAAGCATTTCTCTTCGTGATTCTGAAGCGAGACAAATTGCGGCTATATTAGGCGGAATGGTATATAGGCCGCAAGCGCTAGACACAATTGAGATGGCTTTTGAAGGATTATCAATTGAATGGTTTAAGGTGGAGAATAATGCACCAGTAGTACAACAAACAATTGGTAGCTTACATGTCAGAAAAACGTATAACGTAACGATTATTGCTATTTTGAAAAAGAATATGAAGAAATTCTTTAATCCAGGTCCAGACTCTATTATTGAAGCTGGCGATATGCTCGTATTGTCGGGTGAAAGACATGAAGTGAAAAGAATTATTAATGAATTGCTTTCAGCAGGAGGTGATTCCTAATCGATGGATACTTTAATTTTTGAAGTTGGAACTGCGTTAGTATTAGTAGCTTTTGCAGCTATCCTCGCTGCGAAGTTAAAGTTCTCGATTATTCCGTTTCTCATTATACTCGGTATGTTAGTGGGGCCTCATGCCCCAGATTTAGGACTTATCGATTTAAGGTTTATTGAAAGCGGAGAAGTTATTTCCTTCCTCGGCCGTGTAGGCGTCATATTCCTCCTATTCTATTTGGGCTTAGAATTCTCAATAAAAAAATTAATTAAATCAGGAAAGTCGATTGCTTTTGGGGGTAGTGTTCATATATCGCTTAATTTCATATTAGGTTTACTTTATGGATATATAATGGGCTTCCCCTTACTAGAAACATTAATTATTGCTGGAATTATTACAATCTCATCGAGTGCAATTGTAGCGAAAGTAATCGTTGATTTAAGAAGATCTGGTAATAAAGAGACAGAGCTAATTTTAGGAATCATTATGTTTGATGATATCTTTTTAGCTGTATATTTATCAGTTGTTTCAGGATTAGTACTCGGAGGTGCAACATCATTTGTAGGTGCTCTTACATCGGTGTTAATCGCAGTAGGGTATATGCTCCTATTCTTTGTAATCGCTAGAAAAGCTACGCCGTTCCTAAATAAAGTATTAGATATTTCGTCAAACGAAATTTTTATTATCGTAATATTCGCTATTTTATTCTTTGTAGCAGGATTTTCAGAAACAATTCATGTTGCGGAAGCGATTGGGGCTTTATTGTTAGGACTCGTCTTTTCAGAAACAGAGCATAGTGATCGAATCGAGCATCTCGTCGTCCCGTTTCGTGATTTCTTTGGAGCTATATTTTTCTTCAGCTTCGGTTTAAGTATAGATCCGTTTTCGCTTGGAGGAGCAGTATGGTTGGCATTAGGAGCAGTTTTCATTACTCTCATCGGTAATTTTACAGCTGGAATGATTGCAGGGCGTAAAGCCGGGTTATCGCATAAGGCTTCTGCGAATATCGGTTTAACACTTATATCACGTGGGGAATTCTCCATTATTGTCGCGAATCTCGGAATAGCGGGTGGCTTAATGGCAACGATTAAACCATTCTCAGCTTTATATGTTTTAATATTGGCGTCGTTAGGGCCATTATTAACGAAGGAGTCTGGGAGAATATACTCTCTACTAGACAAAATATTTAAATGGAGTGCGAAAGAAAGTGCAAAACGTAAAAAGGAAGTTGGATAACTTTTCGCGAGGGAACGATTCCATTATTTATAGATTAATATTTTACAAAGACGATTAGAATACATTCTAATCGTCTTTGTGCTATTATCTGAATTTCATCAACTATTAATCAGTTGCCTTCCTATTTAAAAACGACTACAATTTTACTGTTATATATATGAACGAAAAAAAGAGAATAGGAGGGGAGACTATGCCAAGGAAAGTATGGCTATTAGTAGCTGGGATGATTATTAATGTCACGGGTGCTTCTTTTTTATGGCCTTTTAATACAATTTACTTACATGATAGTTTAGGGAAATCTTTATCGGTAGCCGGAATGGTATTAATGATCAACTCGCTTACTGGTGTAATCGGAAACTTGCTCGGCGGTGTTTTATTTGATAAATGGGGCGGTTATAAATCAATTTTAGTAGGGATTGTCATTACACTTGTATCGATTTTAGGTCTTGTATTTTTCCATGGTTGGCCATTATATGTTGTGTGGCTAGCATTAATCGGATTCGGTTCTGGAATGGTGTTTCCATCGATGTATGCGATGGTCGGTACGGTTTGGCCAGAAGGCGGGAGACGAGCGTTCAATGCAATGTATGTTGGACAAAACGTTGGGATTGCGATTGGAACAGCGTGCGGTGGATTAGTTGCGTCTTATCGTTTTGATTATATTTTCTTAGCGAACTTTATGTTATATTTTATTTTCTTCTTAATTGCGTTTATTGGATTTCGTGGCATGGAAGAAAAAAAAGAGCAAGAGGTACAAAAAGAAGCCGAAACGAAAAAAGGTTGGTCACTTACACCTGGCTTCAAAGCGCTTCTAATCGTATGTGTAGCATATGCTTTATGCTGGGTTACATACGTACAGTGGCAAGGGGCAATTGCGACTCATATGCGAGAATTAGATATTAGCCTCCGCCATTATAGTTTATTATGGACGATAAACGGAGCGATGATTGTTTGTGCGCAGCCACTTGTTAGTATGTTAATTCGCTGGATGAAGCGTTCTTTAAAACAACAAATTATGATTGGAATCGTCATTTTTGCGGCGTCGTTTATTGTTTTAAGCCAAGCGCAGCAATTTACGATGTTTCTCATTGCGATGGTGACATTAACAATTGGTGAATTATTCGTATGGCCGGCAGTTCCGACCATCGCAAATATACTTGCACCGAAAGATAAGCTAGGATTTTATCAAGGTGTTGTAAATAGCGCAGCGACTGTAGGGAAAATGTTCGGACCGGTCGTTGGCGGAGCGATTGTTGACTTATACAATATGGAAGTATTGTTTATTGCGATCATGGTAATGCTTGTAGTAGCGCTTATAGCAACGAGTATTTATGATAGACGAGTAAAAGTAGAAGAAACAGTTGAAGAAAAAATTGCAGTTTAGTTTGACGGAACATGCAACATGTTTTAGAATATATTTAAATAAATAGTAATAAAATATCCTTTGGAACAAGGGAGTTAGCTCGGCTGTCCTAAGACAAATTCGTTAGTTAGCAAGAGTAACGATTAACCGAGAAGCCCTCGCTTCAAGTAAGCTCTTAAGAGATACTAAGTGGTGGGTAGTTCACATTAACTCATATTTGTAATAACAGTGAGAAGGAGTAGTAGTAATAGAAGCTGGTTTAGAGAGTTGACGGTCGGTGCAAGTCAATCCACGTTTCGTTATGAACTCGCCTTTGAGTTGCAGTTGTGAAATCATTAGTAGCAATTGCCGTTAATCCACGTTACGGATCTAAGCGAATGTATTTATTACATTAATTTAGGGTGGTACCGCGGGAATCTATAACCTCTCGTCCCTTTCTAGGGATGAGAGGTTTTTTGTATTTTGGGCGGTGAAAATAAATAGAATTTCAAGGAGGGTATCTCATGAGCTTTAATCATCAAGAAATTGAGAAGAAGTGGCAAGGGCATTGGGAAGAGAATAAAACATTCCGTACGCCAGATGAAACAGAAAAACCAAAATTTTATGCACTAGATATGTTCCCATATCCATCAGGTGCAGGCTTACACGTAGGTCATCCAGAAGGTTATACAGCGACAGATATTTTATCTCGTATGAAGCGTATGCAAGGATATAACGTTCTTCATCCAATGGGATGGGATGCATTCGGTCTTCCAGCAGAGCAATATGCACTTGATACTGGGAACAGCCCGGCTGAATTTACAGAGCTTAATATTAATACGTTCCGTAATCAAATTAAAGCATTAGGCTTCTCTTACGATTGGGATCGTGAAGTAAATACAACAGATCCAACCTACTACAAGTGGACACAATGGATCTTCCTAAAACTATTTGAAAAAGGTTTAGCTTACGTTGATGAAGTACCTGTAAACTGGTGCCCAGCACTTGGTACAGTACTTGCAAACGAAGAAATCATTGACGGTAAGAGTGAGCGCGGTGGACATCCAGTTGAGCGTCGTCCGATGAGACAGTGGATGTTAAAAATTACAGCTTACGGAGATCGTCTATTAGAAGATCTAGATGAGCTTAATTGGCCAGAAAGCTTAAAAGACATGCAACGTAACTGGATCGGTCGTTCTGAAGGTGCAGAAGTACACTTCAACATCGACGGTACAGATGAGAAGTTCACAGTTTTCACAACGCGTCCTGATACACTATTTGGAGCAAGCTACTGTGTACTGGCTCCAGAGCATGCACTTGTTGCTAACATTACAATACCAGAACAAAAAGAAGCTGTAGAAGCTTACATTAACTCTGTTAAAATGAAGAGCGATTTAGAGCGTACAGAACTTGCGAAAGAAAAAACTGGTGTATTTACTGGTGCTTACGCAGTTAACCCAGTAAACGGTGAGAAATTACCAATCTGGATCGCTGATTATGTTCTTGCAACTTACGGAACAGGTGCTGTAATGGCAGTTCCAGCTCACGATGAGCGTGACTATGAATTCGCATCAACGTTCAATCTTCCAATGAAGGAAGTTGTAAAAGGCGGAGACATTTCGAAAGAAGCATATACAGGTGATGGTGCGCACGTAAACTCAGCATTCCTTGATGGTTTAAATAAAGAAGAAGCAATTGTAAAAATGATTGAGTGGCTTGAAGTAACAAGCGCAGGAAATCAAAAAGTAACGTACCGTCTACGTGACTGGTTATTTAGTCGCCAACGTTACTGGGGTGAGCCAATTCCAGTAATCCATTGGGAAGATGGTACAATGACAGCTGTGAAAGAAGAAGAATTACCATTAGTTCTTCCGAAAACAGAGAATATTCGTCCTTCAGGTACAGGTGAATCACCACTTGCAAACATTGAAGAGTGGGTAAATGTTGTTGATCCTGAAACTGGTAAAAAAGGTCGTCGTGAAACAAATACAATGCCACAATGGGCTGGTAGCTGCTGGTACTACCTACGCTACATCGATCCAAACAACAGCGAAGCACTTGTAGACCCTGAAAAAGTAAAACAATGGCTTCCAGTTGATATTTATATCGGTGGAGCAGAGCACGCTGTACTTCACTTACTATATGCTCGTTTCTGGCATAAAGTATTATATGATATCGGTGTAGTTCCAACGAAAGAACCGTTCCAACAATTATTCAACCAAGGTATGATCTTAGGTGAAAACAACGAGAAAATGAGTAAATCAAAAGGTAACGTTGTAAATCCTGATGATATCGTAGCAAGCCACGGTGCAGATACACTTCGTCTATACGAAATGTTCATGGGACCATTAGATGCTTCAATCGCTTGGTCTGAAAATGGTCTTGACGGAGCTCGTCGTTTCCTAGACCGCGTATGGCGCCTATTCATTCAAGAGAACGGTGAATTGAGTGAGAAAATTACTGATGCACCAAACAAAGATCTTGAAAAAGCTTACCACCAAACAGTGAAGAAAGTAACAGAAGACTATGCAGAGCTTCGCTTCAACACAGCGATTTCTCAAATGATGGTATTCATCAACGATGCATACAAAGCTGAAACACTTCCGAAAGAATATGTAGAAGGTTTCGTAAAAATGATTGCACCAGTTGCACCTCACATCGGGGAAGAACTATGGAGCAAACTTGGATACAGTGAAACAATCACATATGCAAGCTGGCCAACATTTGATGAGTCTAAACTTGTAGAAGATGAAGTTGAAATCGTTGTTCAAATTATGGGCAAAGTTCGCACAAAACTAACAATGAGTAAAGACGCATCAAAAGAAGAAATGGAACAACTTGCACTTGAGGCAATCAAAGAACAAATTGAAGGAAAAACAGTTCGTAAAGTAATTGTTGTTCCTGGAAAACTTGTTAACGTTGTTGCAAACTAATTAATTATTAATAAAAGCTCAGAGCGTTTATGCTCTGAGCTTTTTTGCGTGAAAAATAAGCTCAGGATCACCTTCATCTAAGTTTTCGATCATTCCACTACGCATAAATCCATTTGCTTTAAAAACTTTTTGCATATTTGTATTCGATTTGTTCGTTGAAGAAAATATTTTTTGAGTAGGAGAATGTCTTAATATATATGAGATTAATGAGCTTGCATGACCTTGTCTTCTTTTCGTTGGCGAAACAATGATTAATGAGAGGAAAGTATAACCAAAGAAATTTGTATCGTATGTTAGAAAACCAGAAATGGAATTGTCCTCTTTTGCAATGATGCAGGTTCCTTCATCAATAGCGTGTTTAATATAATCTCGTCTACTATCGTCTCCGATTACATCAACATCTATATGTACGATTGAATCTAAATCGTCGATGGAAGCTTTTGCTATGTTCTCCAATGGAAATGCCCCCTTTCAAGTGAAAGAAAAATAATCAGTCAATTAATCCTATCATGAATGGAGAACGAAGAAAAAGGTGCGGAATTCCTATATAGACAAACACCTATTCTTCTATAGGAAATATGATAAAAAAGGTAGGTTAAATTGAGCAGAAGAGGTGAAAGGAATGAAAGGGATGGACAATAATGCACCACATGGCTTCTTCGGAGGTGGATCGGATAGTTATGGACAAATGATGTTTATGGGAGGAGATGGTCAACACGGATATGGCGGAATCCCAAGTTGGATGGGAGGAGCAGCTGGAGGATTTCCGACGTCAGTGGCGGGTGTACAAACAGGATTCCCAACATCAGTAGCTGGAGTGCAAACAGGATTTCCGGCAGTAGTAGGAGGTACACAAGGAGGAGTGCCTGTAGGTATGCCAACTACATTTCCATCTTTCGTTGGCGGTGTACAAACAGGATTTCCTGTACCTGGCGTTGGTGTTGTAGCTGGTGGAATCGGCGGATTCCCTCAAGGTGTTCACGGTCATCATGAGCATCACGGCCATCATCAACAACACGGTCATCATCAGCATCATGGCCATCATCAACAACACGGCCATCATGGTCACCAAGGCCATCATCAGCACCACGGTCATCATCAACAACAAGTACATCATCATGGTCATCATCAAATTCATCCGCAGGCTGTTCTTTTCCAAACACACCAAGGCCAACACCATCACCAAGGCCACCATCAGCACCACGGTCACCATCAGCACCACGGTCATCAAGATCACCAAGGCCACCATCAGCAACAAGTACATCACCAAGGTCATCATCAAATTCACCCGCAGGCTGTCCTTTATCAAACTCATCAAGGCCAACATCATCACCAAGGCCAACATCATCACCAAGGTCAACACCATCACCAAGGTCAACATCATCACCAAGGTCAACACCATCACCAAGGTCAACATCATCACCAAGGTCAACACCATCACCAAGGTCAACATCATCACCAAGGTCAACACCAACATCAAGGTCAACAACAACATCAAGGTCAACAACAATACCAACAGTATCAGCAGCAACAACAGCCTTGGGCAGGTGGAATTGGAGCAGGAACGGCAGCAGGAGCAGCAGCTGGTACTGCAGGAGCAGCAGGACACGCGGGACACGTGGGTCATTAATAGACCAAAGGAAAAAAGACATAATAAAAAACTGCTAGGAGATCCTAGCAGTTTTTTTCTGCCTCTTGACGTTGGCGTTCGATTTCCGCACGAAGTTGTGGTTCAGGTGCTTGCCATCCTTCTGGTTTCATAATTTTGCCGTCGCCCTCGCGGAATCGAGGCTTTCCATCAGGGAATAGTTTTGCCATGTTAGCATTGTTTACAATTTCGAATCCTTTATCTGGACGTACGCCCATTTCTGCAAACGTTCCGAATGCAAAGTAAATAAGGTCAATAAGTGCATCATATTGATCTTCAACAGTTGTTGCTTCTAGAAATTCTTCTAGCTCTTCTTGCATAAAGCTAGCACGAATTTTTGCACGCTCTTCTGTTAGTTTTGTTGGAGTACTTGTCACAGGATGTCCGAATTCTTCATGCATTTTTGCAACAAGTTCGTATCCTTTATCTAAACCTTTTTCGTTTGTCATGTTGTTTCATCCTTTCTTACGTTATGCCGAATTTTATTGTAACATAAGGTAGTTATTAAATAAAAAGAACATCTTATGAGAAATAAGATGTTCGCTCGTTATTCTTCTTTCTTAATTAAAACGGATAAAATAAGATCGATGCCAAACATTCCGATGAGTAGCATTGGTATAACTACAAGTAAATAACGTGTGAAAGAAACATTTTTTAAGTATGTATGAGCAAATAAAAAGACGCCGAGAAATAAAATACCATTTAAAATAGGTTTTACTAATTTTTTAGACATAAGCTCCCCCGTAAATATCCCTTTTCTCTATTTAAAAATAAAAACTCCTCTTTCCGTTGTATCATGCTGGAGAGAGGAGTTCAATCATTATCATTCAATTACACCAGAATTTGTAATGTTGACAGTATATTTCACTTGAATTGGAACATCTTTATACATTCTTCGCCACTCTTCTAATTTGAATGAGCGATAATGTTGTCTATATTTTGCCCCCAGTCCAAGAGGATCAACATTTAGAGATTTAAATTGTTTAATAAGTTTTGTAGCTTTCACGTCTAATTGCTTTTCGACTGACTTAGCTATTTTTGTTGTATTTTTTTTGTTTTCTAAATTAAATTTTCTAGAGAGCTCCTGAATACGAGCTTCCATTTTCACATGAATATAGAAAGAAGGTTTTCCGTTTTTTATGTTTACTTCGTAGGTAGGGACGGAACGGATATTATTAATCATTGCATAGCCAGGATTGGTTTTAAATTCATGTGAGTCTAAGCGGTGCTTTTCTAGTAGTCCTTTGAAAACAAACATATCTTGGTACTTGATTGTTCCAACTAACTTATCCTTTTTTAAGAGACCGATACCAGTAATTTTTATTTTATCTCCATGTTTTTTCAGGATAGGCATATAAGAATCTTGTCCTTCACGGTAGTACCGAAAAGCACCTAAATATAAATTGTCAGTTGGTAAAGGGCCGGTTTCCATATTATGTTCTAACATTTTTTTTATATAAATTGCAACATTATAAGATGTACTGTATTTTCCTTTAAATAGTTCAGTACCACTTCCTTCTAATAGTCCCACATACAGTGAATTACCAATATTCACATCACGAATTAATGTGTCAAAGGAGGTGGATAATCCTTTTTTAGCAACCTTTGTTGTGAATAAGGCAACACGCATTTGACCGCTTGCGAACGGTTGCGAAGATTCTAAAGATGTATCTGCCTTTACTTGTTTTACTGCGTTTCCTGTTCCCTCATAAACTTGAACTTTATTGCCCTTTTTTTGTATAGGACAAACAAATGTAACTTTTACTTTATTATCTTTTGCTGTATCGAAGACAGTTCCTTGAATGAGTTGAACATCATCAATAATATTTTTTTGTAAGCAACCAGTTAGACTGAAGATACTGATGCAAATAAGAAGTATTAATTTTCTTTTGGTTTTTTCCATTTTCTTTTCACCCACACAATAATAAATAGAATTGGGATGTATACATATATAAGCCCAAAACTAACTTTAGATGTATTGCTAATAAAATCATTAATATCATGCCTGTTCGTTAAAAGTTGTGAAACAACTAAGGTGATAAGCATAAAGGCGATTAAAATGCTACGTTGCTTAACACGAAAGATTTCATGAGTTCCTCTAGTAGCAGCCCATAAAGGTAGAATAAAGCTCGTAACAATAACGAGAGCATAAGCGGAAATAGCAATATACTCAAGTCGCTCTATAAAAGGAAGCTTAATAACTTGTGTCATTGAAAGTTGAGACCAAATTGTTTTGAGTAGTTGTTTTTCACTAAAGAAAGTAAAAGCGAGAATAGTACTAAACAAATATAAGCAGTTAGAGAATAATGCCCCATATTGTGCGAATTTATGGGACTTCTCTGGCTCTTTAACAAACGGATAAACCATAAGAAAAATTTCAAACCCTGTCATACTATAAATAGATAGTTTGGCCGCTTTCAAAATATCGGTAAAAGAATGTGAAAACATCGGAAGTAAATTATCCCAATGTGCGAATTTCAAAATAAAAAGACTTAGAAAAAGATATCCTAAGGTCCCGCCAACAGAAATGACACAAATGCCTGTAATGACGCGGAAGCCTGATGAAATAATGTAATAACTTATTAAGCATAAAAAGAATGTGAGCATCCAGGTGGATGCACTAGGAAACATCCATACTTGAATAATTTCGACATATGTTCTAACTACAGAAATACTTACAATAAAAAAATAAGCCATAAAGATGATACTAATGCCGTTTCCTAGCCATTTCCCAAATGTTTGCCGATGTAAATCAATTAAATTTCCGTTTGTTTCTTTTAATAAGAAATACATCATCCATATAAGAATATGGATACCGATTCCTGTAATTAAAACTCCCATCCAGCCGTCGTATCCAGCTGCCTTTGCAATGATTCGAGCGAATCCGAGAACACCAGCACCAAATTGTGCACCGTGAATTAAAAAGAAAACGAAGACGGGTGATATTTGGTGTTCTGCTTTAATTTTACTCATCGATGCACCTCATTTCTTAATCATCAAAATCTGACGTATGTTTTGTAGAAATTCCATTAGTTGCTTTCTTTACGTGTTGCGGTCTTGCTTGAACATCTCGAGTATCAATCATTGTTAATGGAAAACGAATCCAAGAATCTTTAAAGGATTGTTGTCTCGTTGGATAAAAGAGAGCGTACGGCTTACGTAAAGAGGTAAGTCTAAACAAGTGGGTAAATAAAAAGATAAATCCAAGAGATATACCGAAGAGCCCACCTATTTCTGCAAATGCGAGAAATGGGAAACGTAGTAAACGAACGGCGTTACCCATTTTATAAATGGGCGTAATAAAGGAAGCTAACGCTGATAAGGCAACGATAATTAATAAAATATTACTCGTTAAACCAGCTTGAACGGACGCTTGCCCGATTACGATACCGCCTACAATACCGAGCGTTTGTCCGACCTTCATAGGTAATCGCGCGCCAGCTTCTCTTAATAAATCAATCGCAAGTTCCAAGAAAAGTGCTTCTATTAAAGGGGGAAATGGTACTTGAGCCCTTGATAAAATCAATGTTTCAAGTAAGTCACTCGGAACCAATTCATAATGATAATTCAAAACTGCAACGTATAATGGAGTTGCACAAATTGAGAATAGAACAGCGATCAATCTTAAAATTCTTGAGAATGTAGCGTACAGCCAAGAAACGTTATAGTCTTCTGGTGAAATGAAAAAATCGAAATATGATACAGGCGTTAATAGGACACTTGGAGAACCATCAACAAAAATAGCGATTTTTCCATCAATGAGTGCCTTTGTAACTCTGTCAGTACGCTCTGTATTTATATAGAGCGGGAAAATGGACTTTTCACCCATTAATTCCTGTATATAAGCACTATCGTTAATTTGATCATATTCAAGAGCTCGAAGTGATTCTTCTAGAAAGTCTACATTATCTTTTTCGGCAAGGTTGTCTAAATACATCATGACAACCTTTGTTTTGGAAAACTCTCCAATAATCATCTCTTTTGTGTGTAAATCTAAAACAGGAAGACGTTTTCGTACTAAATTAATATTCGTATCAATATCTTCTACGAAGCCTTCTTGAGGTCCGATAACGGTTGATTCATTTAATGGAGGAGTTGGTGCACGATAATTATCAATTGCAATATTTGCAAGCATACACTTTTGATCTTGCTGATTTAATTGAATAATTGCATGGCCTTTTAAAACCATGTCCTCAATTTTTTGTAAGTCATTCGTAATTGTAATACCACTCATCGGAATATGTTCTTTTAATTCTTCTAATGGAGCGCAAGGACGTTCCATTAGAGTAGGCATTAAATACTTTTGCAATTTCTCACCATCAAGTGAAGGGCGATAGTAAGAAATCCAATAAGGCATCGTGTCATCGTCAGATGTATGGTAATTAACAAAGTCACTAGACTGTTTCATCTTCTCTATTAAATCTTGTAGAGAATGAATATGTTCACTTTCTGGTTTGCTAAAGTCATAAATGCTGTTACTTCCTGAGCTTTGCTGTTTGTTTTGAGAAGTATCATCTTGCTTAGAATTTTGCTGTTTGTTTTGAGAAGTATCATCTTGCTTAGAATTTTGCTGTTTGTCTTGAGAAGAATCATCTTGCTTAGAGTTTTGCTGTTTGTCTTGTTGAGAATTATCATCTTGCTTAGAATTTTGCTGTTTGTCTTGAGAAGAATCATCTTGTTTAGAATTTTGCTGTTTGTCTTGAGAAGAATCATCTTGCTTAGAGTTTTGCTGTTTGTCTTGTTGAGAATTATCATCTTGCTTAGAATTTTGCTGTTTGCTTTGAGAATTATCCTCTTGTTTAGAATTTTGCTGTTTGTCTTGAGAAGAATCATCTTGCTTAGAGTTTTGCTGCTTGTTTTGAGAAGAATCATCTTGTTTAGAATTTTGCTGTTTGTTTTGAGAATTATCCTCTTGTTTAGAACTTTGCTGTTTGTTTTGAGAAGAATCATCTTGTTTAGAATTTTGCTGTTTGTTTTGAGAAGAATCATCTTGTTTAGAATTTTGCTGTTTGTTTTGAGAATTATCATCTTGCTTAGAATTTTGCTGTTTGTTTTGAGAAGAATCATCTTGTTTAGAATTTTGCTGTTTGTTTTGAGAAGAATCATCTTGTTTAGAATTTTGCTGTTTGTTTTGATAATTATCCTCTTGCTTAGAATTTTGCTGTTTGTTTTGAGAAGAGTCCTCTTGTTTAGAACTTTGCTGTTTGTTTTGAGAAAAATCATCTTGCTTAGAACTTTGCTGTTTGTCTTGAGAAGAGTCCTCTTGTTTAGAACCTTGTTGTTTGTTTTGAGAAGAATCATCTTGCTTAGAACTTTGTTGTTTGTTTTGAGAATTATCCTCTTGTTTAGAGTTTTGCTGTTTGTCTTGAGAAGAATCATCAGTTTGTTCCGTACTTTTTGGCTCGTCATTCTTATCTTTGTTATGTTCCTTTTGATCATCAGACTGTTGTTTCGAATCATTTGTCTCTTTTGTACTTGAATTTTTTTTCTTACGTAACCAATTCCAAATCATATGTATGCCCTCTTTGATCTTGTAATATAGTGCTATTTTGTGGCTATTTTTGTATATTATTCATTTATTTATGAAAAGAAGAAGGAGAATGCTTTCCGTAGAAAAAATCCTTTAGTAAGGAGTTTATAATATGAAGGGAAGAAGGCGAGTCTGTGCAAATTGTAAAAAAGGAGAAGTTTGTTTTAAAAGAATTTGTGTTTGAAAATGGTAGGGAAATTCCTGTTCAAATGGGGTATGAGACGTATGGCACTTTAAATAGAGAAAGATCAAATGCGATTTTGGTTTGTCACTATTTTAGTGCAACAAGTCATGCGGCAGGAAAATATACAGAGCATGATGAGGAAGCTGGTTGGTGGGATGGATTAATTGGACCTGGAAAAGCAATTGATACAAATAAATATTTCGTTATATGCACTGATAACCTTTGTAATGTACAGGTGAAGAATCCCTACGTAATTACAACGGGACCAAAATCGATAAATCCGATGACTGGTTTTGAGTATGCGATGGATTTTCCAGTTTTCACATTTTTAGATGTAGCACGTATGCAATATGAGTTAATAAAAGATATGGGGATTGCTAGGCTACATGCTGTAATGGGACCGTCGGCAGGTGGGATGATTGCGCAGCAATGGGCTGTTCACTATCCTCATATGGTAGAGCGAGTGATTGGAGTTATTACGAATCCACAAAATCCAATTATAACGTCGGGAAATGTAGCGCAAAATGCGATTGAAGCAATTCAGCTTGATCCAAACTGGAAAGGTGGAAAGTATGGAGAAGAGCAGCCAACGAAGGGTCTTCATTTAGCAAATCGAATGATGTTTATGAATGCGTTTGATGAACATTTTTATGAAATGGCATTCCCGCGGAACAGTATAGAAATGGCACCTTATCAGGAATTTTCTGCATTAACATCATTTGAGAAAGAGATTAATAAAGTGACATGCAAAAGTATAGATTTAGTAGATGCAAATTCGTGGATGTACACTGCGAAAGCAGTCTTATTACATGATATTGCGCATGGATTTTCTTCTTTAGAAGAGGCTCTTTCTAATATAGAAGCGAATGTACTCATGATTCCATGCAAACAAGATTTACTTCAGCCACCTCGTTATAATTATAAAATGGTAGACATTTTGCAAAAACAGGGGAAATATGCAGAATTGTATGAGATAGAAAGTATAAATGGGCATATGGCTGGGGCATTAGATGTTCATTTGTTTGAAAAGAAAGTTTACGAGTTTTTAAATCGGAAAGTATCTAGTTTTGTGTAGGAAATAATTAATGTGGAAAGGTGCATGATTTATAGTAGGCACCTTTTTTTACATGATCTGCAGACGGAAAATATATGAAGCGACTGATAAACCGAAGAAAGCTATACTAAGTAATAGAAATAAGAATGACATTTCTTGAGGGGATTTTATCTTTTTATTATTTTTCATACTAAGAGCAATAACTGCAAAAACTAAGAAAATGATGCCCATAATGAAAAGAAAAAGTGTCATTTTAACTGGCTCCTTTCATCAAACAAGTATATTGAGGATACAATGGGCCAGTTATGTTTGTAAAGAATAAGTTTTGCGGGGAATTTGAGAAATAAATGTTCCATTCTTTGCGTTCCTTCCTTCGCATGCTAAAATTGATGAGAAATGATTGTTTAAAGAAGAAACTGAAGGTTTTATTGTATATAAGGAGGAACTACATATGACAGAAGTAAAAACAATTACTACAGAAGAAGTGCAAGAGCGTTTAGAAAATGGAGAAACATTATTTTTAGTAGATGTAAGGGAAGATGAAGAAGTAGCGGCAGGGAAAATTCCGGAAGCTGTACATATTAAAATGGGCGATATTCCAAATAAAGTAGATTTTTTTGAGAAAGAGAATGAATATATCTTTATTTGCCGTTCGGGAATGCGTAGTGAAAATGTATGCCATTATTTAAATGAGCAAGGATTTAAAACAGTGAATATGGTTGGCGGTATGCTTCAATATGAAGGCGAAACTAAATAAGTAGCTGCAAAAACTTGAAACGAGTCTGTTTCAAGTTTTTTTCTTTTGCATACAGTATACAAAAGGGGGAGGGGAAATGGGAATTAACATGCGTAAAGTAAAAATTATTAATAATACAGGAGCTGTTAATGTCGGCGACTGTTATGATATCTCACCTTTAGCTGTGGCAAAAATATATGCTGGTGCTGGAGGATCGAGTGCGGCTGTGTTTTTAAATGGGAAACGACAGCCAGAAGCTGTGATTAGAACATCAGTGTTTCTTCCACCATTAGCGACGAGTACACGTACATTAGGTGCATAAAGGAAAGGTAGAGTGTAAGTATGCCTGCACGTATTAAAGAATTTATTATCGTTAATAATACTGGGAATATATTTACAGGTGACAATTTGAGTGATACTTCATTTACTGCTACGAAATCGTATAGTGGTTCAACGGGTTGCACTTGGATTGATGTTGTTACAGTAATAGGGACGGAGACGAAGCTGTGTTTACAACCGGGAGATTCGGTGACGACAACCTATACACGAGGTACCCCTGCTGGTACTTTAACAGGAACAAATATGGGGCAAAGTGTAAATGCATCGGGTATAGCGCAAGCTGTCCCGAATACAGATAATATGGATTCAATTGCGGGACTCCCTTAAGGAATTAAGGGAGTTTTTATTATTTAAAATAAAAATAGTCTTTGAGATTGTTTTTGTAAATACATATTAAGAAGAAGAGGTTTGTTTAAAGTAAAAAAGATGGTGTGTAGGTGGTGAAAGTGTGAAAGAGCGTGATAGACAAAATTCATTAAACTCTAATTTCAGAATTTCACCGAATCTTATTGGACCTACCTTTCCTCCCGTTCCAACGGGATTTACTGGCATTGGGATTACTGGTCCAACCGGTCCACAAGGACCGACTGGCCCACAAGGACCAAGGGGATTTCAAGGTCCGATGGGGGAGATGGGCCCGACAGGACCTCAAGGAGTGCAAGGGATTCAAGGACCAGCTGGACAAATGGGTGCAACAGGACCAGAAGGACAGCAGGGACCACAAGGATTAAGGGGACCACAGGGAGAAACTGGAGCGACAGGACCTCAAGGAGTGCAAGGGTTACAAGGTCCAATTGGTCCAACCGGAGCGACTGGGGCACAAGGCATACAGGGCATACAGGGATTACAAGGACCGATTGGGGCAACAGGACCTGAGGGGCCTCAAGGAATTCAAGGTGTGCAAGGGTTACCAGGGGCAACTGGTCCACAAGGGATACAAGGAGCTCAAGGGTTTCAAGGACCACAAGGACCGAGTGGAAGTACGGGTCCGACTGGAGCAACAGGTCAGGGGCTAACCGGCCCGACAGGAATAACAGGTTCAACAGGGATAACAGGTCCATCAGGAGGACCTCCTGGTCCAACCGGGCCGACTGGAGCAACAGGTCCTGGAGGTGGACCGAGTGGAAGTACAGGGGTGACTGGAGCAACAGGTCAGGGGCTAACCGGTCCGACTGGAAGTACAGGAGAAACCGGTGCACAGGGCCCGCAAGGAATACAAGGAATACAAGGAATACAAGGAATACAAGGAATTCAAGGGCCAATTGGTCCAACCGGTCCAGAAGGCCCACAGGGCATTCAAGGTATTCCTGGTCCGACAGGATTGACGGGTGAACAAGGAATCCAAGGTATTCAGGGGATCCAAGGGATAACGGGAGCAACAGGAGATCAAGGTCCTCAAGGTATACAGGGAGTTATAGGACCTCAAGGTGTAACAGGAGAAACAGGAGATCAAGGTCCACAAGGAATACAAGGGGTACCAGGTCCATCAGGAGCAACGGGACCACAAGGAGTTCAAGGGATTCAAGGTCCGATGGGGGATATAGGACCAACAGGTCCAGAAGGTCCAGAAGGACTTCAGGGCCCGCAAGGAATACAAGGAGTGCCAGGACCAGCTGGAGCAACAGGTCCAGAGGGCCCACAAGGAATTCAGGGAATTCAAGGGCCAGTAGGAGCGACAGGTCCAGAAGGTTCACAAGGAATACAGGGAATTCAAGGGGTTCAGGGGGTAACTGGAGCAACAGGAGTACAAGGAGCAACCGGAATTCAAGGGGTACAAGGGGAAATAGGCGCAACTGGTCCAGAGGGTCCCCAAGGAGTGCAAGGTGCTCAAGGAGCGATCGGTCCAACAGGTCCAATGGGTCCACAGGGAGTTCAAGGTATCCAAGGAATTCAAGGACCGACGGGTGCGCAAGGAGTGCAAGGCCCACAAGGAATTCAAGGAATCCAAGGTCCGACAGGAGTAACTGGAGATACGGGTACAACAGGGGCGACAGGGGAAGGGACTACAGGGGCAACTGGAGTAACGGGTCCATCAGGTGTAACGGGTCCATCAGGAGGCCCAGCTGGACCGACTGGCCCAACAGGTCCATCAGGTCCGACGGGATTGACAGGTCCATCCGGTGGACCACCTGGTCCGACAGGAGCGACAGGTGTAACGGGAGGAGTAGGAGATACGGGAGTAACAGGGGCGACGGGTGTGACCGGAGCAACTGGGGTAACTGGTGCAACAGGAGCAACGGGGCTGCAGGGTCCACAAGGAATACAAGGAGTACAAGGAGACATAGGCCCAACCGGTCCGCAAGGTGTTCAAGGTCCACAAGGGATCCAAGGTATAACGGGAGCAACGGGAGATCAAGGGCCGCAAGGAATTCAAGGCCCGCAAGGAATCCAAGGTCCAACAGGTCCTCAAGGAATCCAAGGAGGTCAAGGCCCACAAGGGATACAAGGGGCAACAGGTGCAACCGGAGCACAAGGCCCACAGGGAATTCAAGGGATACAAGGAGTGCAAGGTCCGACTGGTCCACAAGGCCCAACCGGAATACAAGGTGTGCAAGGAGAAATAGGTCCAACAGGTCCGCAAGGTGTGCAAGGTTTACAAGGTCCACAAGGCCCAACCGGGGACACAGGTCCAACAGGCCCACAAGGCCCACAAGGAATTCAAGGTCCAACGGGAGCAACAGGAGCGACAGGTTCACAAGGAATTCAAGGTCCAACGGGGGCAACAGGAGCGACAGGTTCACAAGGAATCCAAGGTCCAACGGGAGCAACGGGAGCAACGGGAGCAACGGGAGCAACGGGAGCAACAGGAGCAACAGGAGCAACAGGAGCGACCGGGGGGACTGGAGTTAGTACAACTGCAACGTATTCCTTTGCAAATAATACTTCAGGAAGTGCTATTTCCGTGTTGTTAGGCGGTACGAATATACCATTACCGAACAATCAAAATATTGGACCGGGAATAACAGTTAGTGGTGGAAATACTGTGTTTACCGTTACAAATGCAGGTAATTATTATATAGCCTACACAATTAATATAACGGCAGCTTTACTTGTAAGTTCGCGTATAACTGTAAATGGAAGTCCGCTAGCAGGAACAATAAATTCACCGGCAGTGGCTACAGGTTCATTTAATGCGACAATTATTAGTAATTTAGCTGCGGGCTCTGCTATTAGTTTACAGTTATTTGGATTACTTGCAGTGGCTACATTATCTACGACAACGCCAGGAGCTACTCTAACTATTATTAGATTAAGTTAATAAGCAAAAAAACCTTGGAACTTTTATGTTTCAAGGTTTTTTATCCCTCTATTTGTGGGCTAATAATCAGTGGGGATGGACAAAACCCCCACTGATTAAAGTTTCACTTTATTCACTTGAGCAAAAACATCGCGGTTCAAAAATATATTATAATAGAATGAAGAGAGGTATAAATTTGGCAGAAAGGGAGAGTGGCGATGCAGGAGAAGGTTAAAGATTTTTTCGGACGCCCACTTCAAGATTTACGCATCTCTGTCATTGATCGTTGTAATTTACGGTGTACGTATTGTATGCCAGCCGAAGTGTTTGGTCCTGATTATGCTTTTTTGAAAGATGAGTTTTTACTGACATTTGATGAAATAGAGCGATTAGCAAAAGTATTTGTTAGCATCGGTGTACGGAAAATTAGACTTACTGGTGGCGAACCCTTGCTCCGTAAGGACTTAACAAAACTTATCGAACGTCTCGTGAAAATTGACGGTTTAGTAGATATAGGATTAACGACAAATGCGATTCATTTAACGAAGCAAGCTAAGGCGTTAAAAGAAGCTGGGTTACACCGAGTAAATGTTAGTTTGGATGCGATAGATGATAATGTGTTCCGCGCAATTAATGGCCGGAATATGAATACGAAGCCAGTGTTAAAAGGAATTATGGCAGCGAAAGAAGCAGGCCTTGAAGTGAAAGTAAATATGGTTGTGAAAAAAGGAATGAATGATCATCAAGTACTTCCGGTTGCTACGTATTTTAAAGAACAAGGAATCACGCTTAGATTTATTGAGTTTATGGATGTTGGCAGTACGAATGGATGGAATTTTGATCAAGTTATTACGAAACGAGAATTAATTGATATGATTCATGGGGTGTATCCAATTGAGCCAGCTGAAGCTCATTATTTTGGTGAGGTTGCGAAGCGGTATCGATACGTTGGAACGAATGTAGAGGTTGGTTTTATTACCTCTGTTTCTGAGTCATTTTGTTCTTCTTGTACGAGAGCAAGAATTTCGGCAGATGGAAAGTTTTATACTTGCTTGTTTGCAACAGAAGGAATGGATTTAAGGAAACTTCTGAGGGAGAACCTTTCGGATAATGAGTTATTAAAAGCTATACAATATGTATGGGAGAATAGAAAAGATCGATATTCAGATGAACGGACAGAAGAAAGTGCGAAAAATCGTCCGAAAATTGAAATGTCTTATATAGGAGGATAAGAAAGGGGGATGTCGTATGCAAGAGCGATATTCAAGACAAATGTTATTTTCTGGTGTTGGGGAAGCAGGGCAACGGAAAATAAGAGGGAAGCACGTGCTCGTCATCGGTGCTGGTGCGCTCGGAGCAGCGAATGCAGAAGCAATTGTTAGAGCAGGTGTTGGAAAAATTACAATTGCGGATCGTGATTATGTAGAATGGAGTAATTTACAAAGGCAACAATTATATACAGAAGAAGATGCGAAGCATTATAAACCGAAAGCAATAGCGGCAGCAGAACATTTAAAGGCAATTAATTCCGAAGTAGAAATTGTACCGGTTGTGACTGATGTAACGGTGCAAGAAATGGAAGAGTTAATTAAAGGTGTAGATTTAATATTAGATGCGACAGATAATTTTGAAACGCGCCTTCTTATTAATGATATATCGCAGATGTATAACGTTCCGTGGATATACGGAGGATGCGTTGGAAGCTACGGAGTAACTTATACAATCTTGCCAGGAAAAACGCCGTGTTTTCGATGTTTAATGGAACATCCGGCGAGCGGAGCGACATGTGATACGGCCGGTATTATACAGCCAGCAGTGCAATTAGTAGTTGCACATCAAATAACGGAAGCCTTGAAAATATTAGTAGAAGATTTTGAGGCACTTCGTGAAACGATGCTATCATTTGATCTTTGGAATAATCAACAGATGGCATTTAAAGTGAATAGGCAGAAAAAGGATACATGTTTATCCTGTGGAAAGTTACGTACATATCCGAGTTTAACATTTGAAGCACAAACGAAAACAGAAGTATTATGTGGGCGAAATACAGTTCAAATCCGTCCAGGTGTGCGTCAGGGTTTTAATTTAGAGGAAATTAAAAAGCGCTTACAAAAAAGTGTGGATGTAAAAGCAACGCCGTACTTATTATCATTTCCAGTGGAAGAATATCGTTTTGTTTTATTTACAGATGGCAGGGCGTTTATTCATGGTACGAATGATATGAATGTTGCGAAACGACTATATGCAAGATATATAGGTTGAACCTAAAGGGGAATCCTTTAGGTTCAAATGGAAAAGGTAGGATTAAGAATTTCTAATATAATCTCCATTTTTTCCGCCCGTTTTTTCAAGTAAGTACGTTTCGCCAATAATCATACCCTTATCAACGGCTTTACACATGTCATATACAGTAAGAGCGGTAGCGGAAGCAGCTGTTAAAGCTTCCATCTCAACGCCGGTACTACCTTCTGTTTTAACTTTTACTTCAATAAGTAGCCGATATTGTTCTTCTGACTGTTTCCAATCGAAAGAGACATCAACACCTTTTAATAATAAAGGATGGCACATTGGGATAATATCAGAAGTACGTTTTGCAGCCATAATACCTGCGATTTGTGCGACGGCTAATACGTCACCTTTACCAATTTCGTTGCGTGAGATTTTATCAAAAATTTCTTTTGTAACGAGAATGCTAGAGCATGCTATTGCTGTTCGAACGGTTATTTTTTTGTCACTTATATCAACCATTTTAGCGCGCCCTTGGTCGTTGAAATGTGTGAATGAAGACATGGAATTCCTCCTTGAAGTAATTGCGATTTAATATATAAAGTGTAATCGAGATTAGATATTTTGCAAATATGAGGTGAGAAACAATGGTAGAAAAACGAATCCCGATTCAAGTTGCTGAGGCTGTAGAGCGGGTTATGAAATATGCTAAGCATGGTGAAGTAGAAGAAGTTTCTATTACAGAAAGTTACGGGAGGATTCTTGGAGAGGATGTTGTCTCAGATCACGACGTTCCTCACTTTGATCGTTCTCCTTACGATGGTTTCGCAATTCGAGCAGAAGACACGAAGGAAGCGAGTCAAGAGCATCCGATTGAATTTGAAGTAATAGGGGAAATCGGAGCAGGATCTGTTTTTGCAGAAGAAGTAGGGGCTTTTCAGGCGGTTCGTATTATGACAGGAGCAGCTATGCCAGAAGATTGCAATGCAGTCGTAATGCTAGAACTGACGGAAGGATTCGAGAGGAACGAAAGTACATATATGAAGTTAAAACGTCCTTTCCAAAACGGTGACAATGTGTCATTTAAAGGAGAAGATATAAAACAAAATCAAGTCCTCGTTAAGAAAGGTGTTGTAATCAATCCAGGTGTTGCCGCATTATTAGCGACGTTTGGATATAGCACTGTGAAAGTTGTAAAACAGCCTGTTGTCGGTATTGTAACGACGGGCAGCGAATTACTAGAAGTGCATGAGGCGTTAGAGCCAGGGAAAATTAGAAATAGTAACTCTTACATGATTGCCGCTCAAATTATGAAAGCTGGCGGAAAAGTGCGTTACTATGGACAACTTGCTGATGAGTTAGATGCATGTTTTACAGCCGCTAAATCAGCGATGGGCGAGGTTGATATTTTAATTACAACGGGCGGTGTTTCAGTAGGAGATTACGACTACTTACCGGCTATTTATGCAAGGTTACAGGCGAATGTACTCTTTAATAAAATAGCGATGAGACCTGGAAGTGTAACGACAGTAGCTGAAATTGATGGAAAGTTACTTTTCGGTTTATCAGGTAATCCGTCAGCTTGTTATGTAGGTTTCGAATTATTTGTACATCCAATTATGAAAACGTATTTGCATGTGAAGGAGCCTCACGTATATAGAACTGATGCTATTTTACAAAAAGATTTTCCGAAACCAAATCCATTTACTCGTTTTGTAAGAGCGAAAGCGATTATTGTTAATGGGGCACTACAAGCGATGCCAGTCGGTTTAGATAAATCGAGTGCGGTCTCTTCACTTGCGGATGCAAATGCTTTTATCGTGCTGCCTGGAGGAACGAGAGGATTTGAAGCAGGAATGAAAGTGTCTGTATTATTGTTAGAATGCTCTGAGGGAAGTGATTGGCCGTGGACAAAGCCTCTTCAATCTTACAAATAGTAGGGTATCAAAATAGCGGGAAAACAACACTTGTAGAGAAGATGGTACATGCATTAGCTGAAAGAGAAATGAAGGTTGCTACAATTAAACATCATGGTCACGGGGGCTTTCCTGAAGTAGCGCAAAAAGATAGTGAAAGACACCGAAAAGCTGGTGCTGTAGTAAGTAGTGTAGAAGGTGCCGGATTACTATCTTTGTCCTCTTTGCGAGATGAATGGTCCTTGCAAGAAATTATCCGCTTGTACGAATTTTTTGAAGTAGATACGATTTTAATAGAGGGCTATAAAGCTGAGAACTATCCGAAAGTAGTGTTACTTCGTTCTGAGGAAGACGCTGAACTTTTACATAAAGTAGAAAATATAGCGGCAGTTATTACGTGGTATGATGCTTCGTCAAATGTACGAGAAGAATATAAAGTATTTCATATAACAGAAGAAAAATTGTATATAGACTGGTTTTTACAAACGGCTAGGGGTGCAAAATGATAAATACGTATTATGAAGTAATTGATACAGAAATCTCGATTGAAGAGGTGACAAAGAAAGTAGTTCGCCGTGAATGTGGTGCTGTTACAACATTTATCGGGACAGTTAGGGAGTTTACGAAAGGGCGTCGTACACTATACTTAGAGTATGTAGCTTATAAGACGATGGCAGAAAAGATGCTACAGAAAATTGGGTCAGAAGTGAAGGAGAAGTGGCCCGGTACACATGTTGCGATTACGCATCGCATCGGCACGCTGCAAATTTCTGATATAGCGGTTGTTGTTGCTGTATCAACGCCTCATCGCAAAGAGGCTTATGAAGCGAATGAATATATTATGGAGCGTATTAAGCAAATTGTTCCAATTTGGAAAAAGGAGTTTTGGGAAGATGGTGACTCATGGATTGGTGACCAATTAGAAAAAACACCATATCCAGCAGGAGAGCCTGGGAAGGAGTTATAAATATGATTCGAGTATTGTTATTTGCGAACTTGCAAGAAGAAGCAGGAACGAGTGAATTACAAATAGAGAAAGAAAATATTACTGTTGCAGAGTTAAAAGATATTGTTGCGAAAGAATATAATGTACCAGTGTCAGCGCCAATTATGGTTGCGATTAATGAAGAGTACGCAAATGAAGATGACACGATACACACTGGTGATGTAGTTGCACTAATACCACCAGTGAGTGGTGGTTAATATTGGATTTATGCTATAAAAAACGACTTTCCTAAATAGGGAAAGTCGTTTTTTTATGGCATTTTGGAGAACACTATCTTATAGGAAAAGGAGGAAGTTATGAAAAAGATATGTGTAATGATTGCAATGATATGTTCTGTTTTTTTCTTTTCTCCAAGCAATTCTTTGGCAAAAGAATCGACGGAACAGCTTTTAGAAAGTGCGTTACTGAATCGATATTACTCGGTTATAAGGCAAGTGACAGAAGATCAATATGAATGTGACTCAGTTACAAATATAAAGCGTCTAGGCAAGAAAGATGAGTTTGTTCCTAGGTTTGAAGTTACGATACAATTTCTTACATTTCAAGGGGCACATAATCCGCCGAATGATAAAGTTACACTTACTTTGGAAGACAATTTAGATCACATAAAGATAAAGAAAGTGGAGCGAGAAAAGAATGTTTCTGGTGCTATTGTAGAAAAGATTTGTGCACGAAAAAACGAAAAAATAAAAGCTCACTCTAATGATTTAGAGCGATAACCTATGACATTTTGTAGAGAAAGGTAATGAGCGATGGATATACTTTTAGCGATTTTACCAGCTATATTTTGGGGGAGTATTGTGCTATTTAACGTGAAACTGGGTGGGGGACCGTATAGTCAAACGCTCGGTACAACGTTCGGTGCACTTATCTTCTCAATTGTCGTTTATATTTTTATGAAGCCGGTATTAACTCCGACCGTTATTGGAGTTGGAATTGTATCTGGCTTATTTTGGGCACTTGGTCAAGCGAATCAATTAAAAAGTATTGATTTAATGGGTGTTTCTAGAACGATGCCGATTTCAACAGGGCTTCAATTAGTCGCAACAACATTATTTGGGGTTATCGTGTTTCATGAATGGTCAACGACGATATCGGTCGTTCTTGGAGTTTTGGCGCTCGTTTGTATTATTATCGGGGTTATTTTAACATCGCTTCAAAGTAAAGAAGAGAAGAATGCAGAGCAAGCAGGGAATTTTAAAAAAGGAATTATTATTTTATTAATTTCAACAGTCGGTTATTTAGTTTACGTAGTAGTTATCCGGTTATTTAACGTGAACGGTTGGTCGGCTTTATTACCACAAGCGGTCGGTATGGTATTAGGCGGGATTTTACTCACATTTAAACATCATCCATTCAATAAATATGCGATTCGAAATATTCTTCCAGGATTGATTTGGGCAGCTGGAAATATGTTTTTATTCATTTCGCAGCCAAGAGTTGGGGTCGCAACAAGCTTTTCCCTTTCACAAATGGGAATTATTATTTCGACGCTTGGCGGGATTTTTATATTAGGTGAAAGGAAAACGAAGCGTCAATTAATTGGGATTGTTATTGGTATCGTTTTTATCATTGCAGCTGGAATTATGCTGGGGATTGCGAAAGGTTAAGGAGGTATTAAAATGTATAGCGATTTAGAAGGGAAAGTCGTCGTTATTACAGGATCAGCAACTGGTCTTGGAAGAGCCATGGGAGTAAGATTTGCTAAAGAGAAGGCGAAAGTTGTTATTAACTATCGCTCAAGAGAGTCAGAAGCGAACGATGTATTAGAAGAAATAAAAAAGGTAGGTGGAGAAGCGATTGCTGTAAAAGGTGATGTGACGGTCGAGGCAGATGTTGTGAATCTCATTCAATCTGCTGTGAAAGAGTTTGGTACGCTCGACGTTATGATTAATAATGCAGGGATAGAAAACGCGGTACCGTCGCATGAAATGCCGTTAGAGGATTGGAATAAGGTAATTCATACAAATTTAACAGGTGCTTTTTTAGGAAGTCGTGAAGCGATTAAATATTTTGTGGAACACGATATTAAAGGTTCGGTTATTAATATGTCTAGTGTTCATGAGAAAATCCCGTGGCCATTATTTGTGCATTATGCGGCTAGTAAGGGAGGGATTAAGCTTATGACAGAAACGTTAGCGTTAGAATATGCACCAAAAGGTATTCGGGTAAATAATATTGGTCCTGGTGCAATTAATACGCCAATTAATGCTGAAAAATTTGCTGACCCGAAAAAACGTGACGACGTAGAAAGTATGATTCCAATGGGGTACATTGGAAAACCTGAAGAAATCGCAGCAGTAGCAACGTGGCTCGCTTCAGCAGAGGCACGTTACGTAACTGGAATTACGTTATTTGCAGATGGTGGAATGACTCTATACCCATCGTTTCAAGCGGGGCGTGGGTAATATGAAAGGCCAAAGAGATTTAACTCTTTGGCCTTTTTTACGCAAAAAAAAATAGCGGTCGGCTATTTTTAAAATTAATGATTGATTGTATCTTGAAGAAATTCTGTTGCTTGATGTTCTGAAACATTCTGTACGAGCGCAACTTCACTAATAACCATTTTACGCGCATTATCTAGCATTTGTTTTTCGCTCGCATTTAATGCTCTTTCTTTATTGCGACGAAGTAAATCACGAACAACTTCTGCACTATCTTGAAGATTGCCGTTCTTCATTTTTTCCATATTCATTGTATATCTTTGTTTCCAAGAGAGTGAGGGGTCTGATTCCCCATGATGAAATTCAAGAAGTATACCATCTAACGTACCTTTATCGACGATATAACGTATACCTGATTTTTGTAATTGATTCATCGGAAGCATTACTTGCATATCTTTACTAATGATGCGTATAACACAATATTGACGCGTAGTGCCTAATATTTCTTTCTCTTCAATTGCTTCGATGATTCCTGCACCGTGCATTGGATAAACGATTTTATCACCAATTTGAAACAAATCATCCACCTCCGTATGTGGTAACTACTTTTAATGATAACACACTAGGATAAAAATGTCAAATTTTATATAATATCACATCTGATATGCTGTAGTCAATATATAAAAGTCGTTTTTTTGTTTGTTTTTTTGCTCTTATAAGTTGAATAAATAGGGGGAATTTTTTTAGAAAAATAGTACAGGCACAGAAAGAGGGCATATCCACTTATTTTTAAGCATAAAATATAAAATCGCTAATACAATATACCTAAATCCGTTCTTTGCAAGGGAGGGAGAGAAGGTGGGGCGCACAATTAGAATTGATATTACAAATAAAGTTGTAGCTAAATTTAGGCAAGATTATTTGGAATTATATACGAGTAAGTTTATGATAGGTAAGTTTTATGTCTATACTGAAGATAAACAATATGTGTTAGAAGACGGATATATATATGAAGATGGAAAGTTTTATCGCATCATAGATACGCACCGTGGCAATAAACAAGCGGCGGAGGGCTGCGATCTAGGATGGTGTTAACATGATTCGTGTGAAAGTGTTTGATGAAAGTCATGAAAAAGACTTAGAAGACGCTGTAAATGTATTTTTGAAAAAAATTGATGATAGTAACTTTGTAGATATTAAGTACCAAGTCGGTGTTTCTATTAACGATGACGAAAACCAAATTTATTGTTTTTCAGCAATGATCGTTTATAAAGCATAAAAAAGAGCTGGGTGAGCCAGCTCTTTTTTATGTTTTATGTTGGGACAACATGTGTCGGTAATACGTTCATAATAGATTGAGTTGTGCCTAATTTCTTTGTCGCTAAAAGAGGCGCCCCTGTTTCATGGTTTTGGGCATCTGTACACATACCAAGGTGATAACGATCACCTAAAAATGGATCAATATAAAAACCGTTTTTAAAAACTTTATCATTCGGGTGTTTTTCATGGTGAATTTCAGAACAGTTAATGCAATAGAACATAGCTTTCATCTCCTTTTTATTTTTGTTTAAAAAAGTGGGTAGGTAGTCATTTCGCTCCTAAGGAAATGTTGAGGAGAAGAGAAATAACTACCTACCCAAATGGCGGGCATACTCCTTCTGATTTTTACATATCTCGCGTATTGTCCCCGAGGGAAGGAGGAGAGACGAAGTACAGATGAGATAAGTTAGGCGCTTCTCTCAATAGGAGTGATAGAGTTTCGTATTGAGGGAATTTTCTATTTTTCATTGCCTTTGTGAGTATATTATGAAGGAATGGTGAGAGGGTGTTTGTCCTGTTGAAAAAATGTTGAGAATTTCTCAACAGTGAAAAAGAGTCGTTCTTGACATGAAACCAAAAGGTGTTATATTGTTAATACGAAACTAAAAGGTGTTATATTTTAATGCCGAATAAAGGAGATATAAAATGGAACAACAAAATACATTAAATGATATTAAACAAACAATCGTTTTTAACGCGCCTATTCAAAAAGTATGGAATGTAGTATCGACTGCAGAAGGAATTGCGTCATGGTTTATGCCAAATGATTTCGAATTGGCGGTAGGACATGAGTTTCATGTGCAATCACCTTTCGGACCATCACCATGTAAAGTGTTAGAGATTGATGAGCCGAATTATTTATCTTTCTCATGGGACACAGATGGCTGGGTTGTTTCATTTAATTTGAAAGACCTAGGAGATAATAAAACAGAATTTACGTTAATTCACGGCGGCTGGAAACATCCTGATGAAATCCTTCCGAAAGCGAATGCGAAGAGCTCTATTATTCGCGATAGAATGAATGGTGGCTGGGTAGCGATTGTAAATGAAAAACTGAAAAAGGTTGTCGAAGGTTAAGTGTCCTCGTCAGCAGCGAAATATGATGTATTTCAAGCAATTGCTGATCCAACCCGCCGAGAAGTGTTACGGTTATTAAGTGATAAAGAGTTACCAATTTCAAAAATAACGGATCATTTTCCGATGAGCCGTACTGCAGTTGTAAAGCACCTTCATATTCTTTCAGAAGCGAATTTAGTGAGTGGAAGAAAGAGTGGAAGAGAGAAGATATATCGTTTGCACCCAGAACCATTAGAGGAATTACAGCAGTGGCTCTCGTATTATGAACGATTTTGGGATAATAAATTGTCCGTGCTTAAACATATTGTGGAGAATGAAGAGTAGATTTTATGCAAAAAGGATGACCGAAATGGTCATCCTTTTTTTATTGTTCACTTGTTTGCTTAGCTGGCTTTAATAGGATCCAAGCGATAATTAATGTGAATACCGCTAATACGAAAGTGCTCATATAAATGACGTGTACACTTGATGCTAATGCGGATTGTGACTCGGTTGCTACGTTTGCTGTAGCCCCTCCATGTCCGCCAGAAGAAACAAGATCAAGGTTTTTAATGCCACGTGCATGAATCATCGTATTGAAGATCGTTCCGAAGATTGCAGCTCCTAGTGTTTGACTAAATGTATTAATAAATGTATTTAAACCAACTGCCGTTCCGCGCGTATGGGCCGGTACAGCTGCTTGAATTGTTACCATGTAAATTGGTGTAACAAGCCCCATTCCTAAGCCGAATAATCCGACTGCAACATAAATAAGGAATGATGGTGAATCTGTTGATAATGTAAATAATAAGAAAGTAGCAACTGATAAAATGCTAGCTCCAAGTAAAATAATTTGTTTCGTTTGTAACTTGCCAACTAAGTTACCGGAGAACATAGCACCGAATGTCCACATAACAGGAATCGGCATTAAAATGAGTCCAGCCTCTGTCGCATTTTTTCCTAAAACACCTTGGCTCCAAATTGGAAGATACACTGTAATACTAATAATCATTGCGCCAGCAATAAGTGTTAGTATGTTTATTGTAGATAATGTACGGTTAGAGAAAAGTGCTAGCGGAATTAATGGCTCCGGAGACTTTTTCTCGATGTATAAGAAAATAATGAATGAAACAGCGGCAAAGATTAATAGGCCGATAATTGAAATGTCTCCCCAGTTTTGCTTACTGCTACCTGTTAATAATGCGTATAGTAAAGCAATTGTACTTAATGAGAAAACTGTCGCACCAAGATAGTCGATATGTTGCTTAGCGGCGGACTTAACAGATTCCTTATAAGAAGTGGCAAACATTAAGCAAGCGATAATTCCAAAAGGAACGTTTAAGAAGAAAATATAGCGCCAAGAAAGAGAATCGACTAAAAATCCACCTACTAATGGCCCAATAACACCAGATACACCCCAAACGGCACTCATCCAGCCTTGTGCTTTCGCGCGGTCTTTAGCTTCGCTATATAGATCTCCAATAATCGTCATTGTGATCGGCATAACAGCACCAGCCCCTATACCTTGAAGAGCACGGAAGAAGATTAATTGTTCCATTGATGTAACGACTCCGCAAAGTGCAGAACCGATTAAGAAGATTGTTGCTCCGATGAGCAGAACTTTTTTACGGCCGAATAAATCAGCTAGCTTTCCGTATATTGGAGTCGAAACAGCTGTTGCAAGCATATAGATTGCATATACCCAACTAACAAGTTCGACACCTGACAAATCACTCGTTATACGAGGGATCGCTGTACTAACAATCGTTCCTTCTACCGCAGAAAGAAACGTCATTAGCATTAAAGACATCATGACTTTTTTTCTCATTTGTTTTCCCCTTACCCTTTTTCGAATATTCAACAATATAAAATATAAAGGTACTAAGGTATATAAAGCAACAAAAAAGCAATGGGAAGTTAGGAGGAAGGGATATTTTTGAAGAAACGGTCGACATATTTAAAGTATCGCCGATATAATTTCGTGTATTACTTTGCTATTTCAACATACTAAAAAAAGAAACAGGAGTCCCTGTTTCTTTTTTAATATTGCATTTTTGAATTTTGTCCTGCTGTTGTTCCGGCAATTCGGCCAGTAACAAGGGCAGATGTAATGTTATAGCCGCCAGTATAACCGTGAATATCAAGAACTTCTCCGCAGAAGTATAAACCATTCGTGAATTTCGAAGCCATTTCTTTCGGGTTAATTTCTTTAACGGATACCCCTCCGCCAGTAACGAATGCTTTTTCAATTGACTGCGTACCATTCACATGGACGGTAAATTCTTTAAAGTCTTTCACAAGTGCGCGAATCTTCTCATGAGAAACTTGTCCAGCTTGTTCGCTACCGTCAATTTCATTTTTTTCTAATAAGAATAGGAAGTAACGTTCAGGAACATAGCCTTTTAAAACGTTTTTAATTCCTTTTTTCGGATCTTCTTTCATTTGTTTCAGCATGCGCTGGAACAGTTGCTCACTATTTTCTTCTGGCAATGCATCGATACTCATGTGCACTGTGTTCGTTTTAAACTTTTTCATCGCTTTCACAACGAATTGGCTACAGCGAAGAGCAGCAGGGCCAGATAGGCCGAAGTGAGTGAAAAGCATGTCCATTTTATGAGAAATGATAACTTTTCCTTTCGGGTTTAATACACTTAAGTTTACATCTCGTAAAGCAAGACCTTGTAATGTGCGGTCACGAATAAACGGTTCGTTTGAAAGAATTGGTACTTCTGTTGGGAAAAGTTCTGTAATTGTATGCCCAGCTTTTTCAGCCCAAGCGTATCCGTCTCCAGTAGAACCAGTTTGAGGAACAGATTTTCCGCCAACAGCGATAACGACGTGATTCGTTTCTAACACCTCACCTGTTTGCAGAATAACAGCCTTCGTTTGACCGTTTTCATACTCAATCGTTTCGACAGGCGTATTCGTACGTATTTTCACACCTAAGTCTTTTAATCGTGTTAACAGTGCATCTACAACAGATTGCGCTTTATTTGATACTGGGAACATGCGGCCATGATCCTCTTCTTTCAGTTGTACACCGAGATTTTCGAAGAATGTAATAATATCTTCATTACTGAAAATAGAAAAAGCACTGTATAAGAAGCGACCATTTCCAGGTATATGTTTAACGATTTCATCAAGTGGTAGACGGTTTGTTACGTTACAACGACCACCACCAGAAATCGCAAGTTTACGTCCTAGTTTATTTCCTTTATCAAGAAGTAAGGCGCTTGCGCCTTCTTCAGCAGCACCGATTGCAGCCATTAGCCCTGAAGGACCGCCGCCGATGACAATAACATCATAATGCATAATATATCGACCTCATTTTCTACATTTCCTGCCTAAAAGAATAGCATGTTTTCCCTTAAAAGAAAAATAGAGTGAAGTACTGCTTAAGAGGAGAATTGTGGTACAATACAAAAGTTAGAGTTCAGCATTATCCTGCTATTTATGGGCAATAAGACTACTATCTTAAGATTTATGAGAAGTAAAGAGGGAGTTAAAAAGGTCCGTAAATGCTCGAATGATTAGTAGGAGGGGAGTCTCCCGCTAATTATAGTTTCACTTTATGTAGATGTAGGAGGATTTTCGTATGTCCGATTCAAAATTTCTGCGCGGAACGCTTATTGTGACGTTAGGGACATTCTTAGTAAAGTTCTTAGGCATGATTTACGTTTTTCCGTTTCATGCATTAGTAGGCACAGAAGGCGGAACGCTCTATACATATGGATACATTCCATATACGATATTTTTAAGTATCGCAACGGCAGGAGTGCCGCTTGCTGTTTCTAAGTTTGTTTCCAAATATAATGCACTTGGAGATTATAAAACGAGCCGGAGAATGTTCCGCTCGGGAATGGTTATGATGATAGTAACAGGAGTTCTTTCCTTCTTAGTACTGTACATGACCGCACCATTATTTGCAGAAGCAATGCTTGGTAAACAAAGTTTACAAAATAAGATAGAAGAAGTTACGACGATTATTCGCCTCGTAAGTTTTGCGCTTATTGTTGTGCCGGCAGCAAGTTTGATTCGTGGTTATTTCCAAGGCCACCAATCGATGGGACCGACTACGGTTTCACAAATTATTGAGCAAATTATTCGTATCGTCTTTTTATTAGCGGGTAGTTTCATCGTTATTAAAGTACTTGGCGGTACAGTAGCAACGGCAGTTGGGGTTGCGACATTCGCTGCGTTCGTTTCAGCAGTTGGAGCACTTGGCGTATTAATTTGGTACTGGTTAAAACGTAAAAAATATTTGGATCAATATTTAATTGAGCAAACTGTACCAGAATCGACGGTAAGTACCGCTCAATTGTTTAAAGAGTTGTTTGCATATGCAATCCCTTACGTTGTAATTGGATTAACAATTCCTTTATATCAACAAATTGATACATTGACATTTAACTCTATTATGCAGGCGATTGGTCAAGGAGATATCGCAGAGCGAGCACTCGGTATTTTCACGATGTGGACGCATAAATTAATTATGATTCCAGTATCACTTGCAACAGCGTTTAGTTTAACGCTCGTGCCAGCGATTACAAAGTCGTTTACTGAAAAGCAATACCGTTATTTGAAATTACAAATTACACAAACATTCCAGGCGAATATGTTTTTAACATTGCCAGCAGTTGTCGGTATTTCTACACTTGCATATCCGATTTACACTGCTTTCTACGATTCAGACCCACTAGGTGGACAAGTATTAATGTGGTATGCGCCAGTTGCATTGTTATTCGCTTTATTCACAGTAACAGCAGCAATTCTGCAAGGGATTAACCAGCAGAAACATGCGGTTATTGCGCTTGTGATGGGTGTTATTTTGAAATTTGCATGTAACGTAATCTTTATTCGTTATTTCGGTACAGTTGGGGCGATTTTGGCTACTGCAGTCGGCTTCTTAGCTTCCGTATGGTATACGAATAGACAAATTAAAAAACACGCACACTATTCATTTGGTGTTGTATATAAGAGAACATTCCAAATTGCAGTCTTAACACTTGTAATGGTTATTGCTGTAAAACTATCACAATGGCTTCTATCCTTCATGATTTCGCCTGATGGCCGTATTGGTGCTCTTATTACAGTTGCGATTTGTGCAGGTATTGGTGGTCTTGTTTACGGATTGTTAGCGATTCGCACAGGAGTACTAGAAAGAGTATTTGGCGGAGAAGCTTTAGAGAAAATCCAGCGTAAACTTGGTAGTAGATTCAAAATAAAGTTGAAATCAAAAGGGGCGTAAATACGTCCCCTTTTCTATGATAAATAAAGAAGGTGAAGAACATGAGATTAGATAAATTATTAGCGAATATGGGACACGGAAGTAGAAAAGAAGTAAAGAAATTACTGAAAGACGGCGTTGTGAAGATTGATGGAACGCCAGTGAAAGATGCGAAGTTTCATGTGAATGTAGAAGAGCAAGAGGTTATGATTCACGGTGAAGTTGTGGAATATAAAGAGTTTGTTTATTTAATGATGCATAAACCACAAGGTGTTATTTCAGCGACAGAAGATGATAACCACGAAACAGTAATAGATTTATTAGAATTAGAAGATGCGATTTTCGATCCATTCCCTGTTGGAAGGCTCGATATTGATACAGAAGGTTTCTTATTAATCACAAATGATGGGAAGTTAACGCATCAACTATTATCTCCGAAAAAGCATGTGCCGAAAAAATATTATGCACACATTTCAGGTGTTGTAACGGAAGAGGATGTAATAGAATTCGCTAAAGGTGTTATTTTAGAAGATGGCTATGAAACGAAGCCAGGCGAACTTACAATTTTAAAAAGTGATGATATTTCTGAGATTGAACTCGTTATTACAGAAGGAAAATTCCATCAAGTGAAGCGTATGTTTGAAGCGGTAGGGAAAAAAGTAGTTTATTTAAAGAGAACAGAGATGGGACCTTTAATGTTAGATGAAGAGTTAGAACTTGGGCAATATCGTGAATTAACAGATGAAGAAGTAGAGATGTTAAAGACGTATCAAGTAGATAACGAAAAGTAACGCCAATTTCAGAGCATAGAAAAGACCCCTTTCTAATGAGTTAGAAAGGGGTATGTATTTATTTACATACAATTATTTTTTATTATGAGGTCATTCTCACTTTCTTTCCTGTCGTTGTCCACTTGCCGCGGCAAGGGCTATACACGAGTTCATTAAACTGCAACACATTTAGATCACGTTGTATTGTTCGCGGTGTGATCCCGAACTCATCTACAAGGTCTTTCGTTGTTACCGTACCGTTTTCATTGATGTACATATAAATCGATTTAATGCGTGTTAGCATACGAGTAGTTGTAGGTTTCAAGAGAAAACCGCTCCTCTACTAGTTTTTTTGACCCCATTCAGGAAAGAAGGTCGTTACTACCATTGTACTCTACATGATAAAATTCATGCTTTAACTTACTTAAATTTTACAAAAGTTTAACAAATATTCATATAGAAAAATATTGGTAGTTGACATTGTATGTCTGGTCAGTCAACTAACTCATAAATTTCTACGTAAAACGCCAAATTCCTGCAAATTTTTTTGAAAAAATAAAAGAAAAACTAATAAGAAATATCTGAAATATTACAATTGTCCGTTATTAGGTTTTCATGTATGGCATAAGATATTTTCGTTTGCTATGATGAAAGAGACAATATAGTGAAGGATGGATGCGTGATGTCGACGATTAATTGGACAGAAGAAGTTACAAAACGAAAAGATGATTTAATTCGTGATACACAAAAATTTTTACAAATTAAAAGTGTATGGGAAGAAGAATCTGCGAAAGAGGGCGCACCATTTGGTGAAGGTGTAGAAAAAGCCTTATCTTTCATGTTACATAAAGGAGAAGCAGAAGGTTTCTGTTCTAAAAATTTAGAAGGATATGCAGGTCATCTTGAAATGGGACAAGGAGAAGAATTAGTAGGTATTCTTTGTCACGTTGATGTTGTACCAGAAGGAGATGGCTGGACAACGCCTGCGTATAGTGCGGATATTCGCGACGGGAAGATTTTTGCACGCGGTGCAATTGATGATAAAGGGCCGACGATGGCAGCTTATTATGCGATGAAAATCGTTAAAGAATTAGGCTTACCTCTTTCAAAACGTGTTCGTATGATTTTAGGAACAGATGAGGAAAGTAATTGGAAGTGTGTAGATCATTATTTTAAAAATGAAGAAATGCCAACAATCGGTTTTGCGCCGGATGCAGATTTTCCGATTATTAATGCGGAAAAAGGAATTTCTGACATACAAGTTGTGCAAAGTGGTGGCGAAGAGAAAGAAGGCACATTTAAGCTTATTTCATTTGAGTCAGGTCGTCGTTTAAATATGGTTCCTGATTTTGCAGAAGCAGTTATTACAGGAGAAGATGTAAATACACTTACAGTAGCATATGAAGAGTATTTACAAACTGCTAAAAAAATAGGTAAAGCAATTGTAGAAGGAAAGACGGTGACGTTGCAAATCAAAGGGATTTCAGCTCACGGATCTACTCCGGAAAAGGGAGAAAATGCAGGTTTATTATTGGTAAACTTCTTAACGAAAGTTTCTCTTGATGGAAAAGGGGCTTCATTTGCCTCGTTTGTAACAGAAACATTTACAGGTGATATTATTGGAGAAAAAGCTGGTATTTCTTATAAAGACGATATTAGCGGGCCGTTAACAGTGAATGTTGGTCGCCTGTCTTACTCGCAAGAAAACGGTGGTAATTTAGGATTAAATGTACGCTATCCAGTTACAACTAACTTTGAAGAAACGATTGCAAAGTTAAAAGAATATGTTGGTACTCATGGATTTGAAGTAGCGGATTATTCTAACTCTCGCCCGCATCACGTTGACAAAGATCATACGTTAATTCGTACTTTACAACGTGTATATGAAGAACAAACTGGTGAAAAAGCTGAATTGTTAGCAATTGGCGGTGGTACTTATGCTCGTTCATTGAAAGCTGGCGTTGCATTTGGCCCGTTATTCCCAGGAAAAGAAGAACTTGCGCATCAAAAAGACGAGTACATTGAAATTGAAGATTTATTAAAAGCGACAGCGATTTACGCTCAAGCAATTCATGAATTAGCGAAATAAAAGATATTTAAATAATGACCGCTCTCTACTTTAGAGGGCGGATTCTTTTTAGCTGAATGAGATAAGGAAGAAAAGCAACAATAACATAAAGGAGACGATGTAGATGGTGCCGCATTATTTTGTCGCAGTAACTTTACCACGTCATATAAAAGAAATTCTTTCTAATTATAAAGAGGAAATGAAGGATGAATTACCATTTCGCTCGTGGGTACATGAAGAAGACTATCATATTACCCTTTCATTTTTAGGAAGTGCGACAGAGGAACAGTTAGAAGGAATAAAGAATGGATTACAAACACTTACAGAAAAAACGGAATTATCGTTCACGTTACAAGGACTTTCTACATTCGGACAGGTGGACCAGCCGCGTATATTTTGGGCGGGGATAAGTGATAATCAAGATTTGTTTAGTTTACAAAAGCAAGTGCATACAATTTGTGAAGAAAATGGTTTCTCTCTAGATACACGTCCTTATCATCCACATATTACTGTTGCGCGTAAATGGGTAGGAGAAAAAGTGTTTGATCTGACAAATGTAAAAGAGTTACCTATAACATCATTTCAAGCAGATACGATTACTTTGTATGAATCTCACGTTAAGGAAACGCCGAAGTATAAATCGATTACTGAAATAAAACTACAAAAATAGAATGTATGAAAACGTTTTTTATACAGGTGAATATACTATAGGGAATAATGTGTTACTGTATAGAGCTTCGCTGATAAGAAAACCCTTATCACTTGCAGCTCGTTTCACCCCCTATTTGCGGGCAGTAAGACTCCCATCTCCAAATTAGGATGAAGCAAAGAAGTTAGGTGGGAGATCTACTGCCCATAAAGGCCCAATTGGTGAAGGCTAATAATCAGTGGGAGTAAAGCGTTCCCATTGATTAAAGTTTCACTTTATTTTAATTTTGAGAATGATGGTGATTTTTTATGTTGAAAGTAAAACGTCCATTTGATGCCTATTTAGATGAAATGAATAAAATTACAATTTTGCTCCCGCATGCGTATGGAACAAGCCGGACATTTCGTTTACAAGAAGGAAGCAATGTGAAAGAGTTACCGATTGTTCATACTATTGCTCTTCCAGATGCAACGAAGTATGAATGTTTTATAGAAGAGCCGATAGATGTGGGGAAGTATTATACAGTACGGGATGAACGGAATGAAGAAACAGATTTACAAATAGGCGCTGTGATTCGAACAGTAGTTTTCGATGAAAAATATTATTACGAAGGTACCGACTTAGGTGCTGTGTATAAAAAAGAAGAAACAATATTTAAAGTATGGGCTCCGACTGCAAGGCTTGCGAAAGTACGGATTTATAAAAGTGATAAAGAATATATTGATTATGAAATGTACAGAGAAGAAAACGGAGTGTGGATTCATACATTACAAGGTGATCATGATGGAGCACGATATACATTCCTTGTTTGTATTAATTTAATATGGAACGAAGCGGTTGACCCTTATGCAAAGTCTGCGACGATAAATGGAAAATACGGCGTCGTTATCGATTTGGAAAAAACGAATGTGACAAAACGAGTAGAATTATCACCATTACAGTCAATGACAGATGCCATATTGTATGAACTGCATATTCGTGACGCTACTATTCACCCAAACAGTGGGGTGAATAAGAAAGGAACATATAAAGGGCTAATGGAAGAGGAGACAGTAGGGCGAAATGGGACATTAACAGGATTGTCTCATATAAAAGATTTAGGCGTTACACATGTTGAACTATTACCTTTACATTGTTTTGGTGGTATAGATGAAGTGAATCCTGCTTCCGCATATAATTGGGGCTACAATCCGTTATATTACAATATACCAACAGGATTTTATGTTACA
The DNA here is from genome assembly GCF_016651125.1 of Bacillus sp. TH17. Lineage (NCBI taxonomy): Bacteria > Bacillati > Bacillota > Bacilli > Caryophanales > Bacillaceae > Bacillus > Bacillus sp. TH17. Next base: position 4,129,523 of record NZ_JAEKEN010000001.1, on the reverse strand, counting down.
AACCTTTCTGATCCATATAACAGGATAGTAGAGTGTAAACAACTAATTGAAACATTTCATGATCACGGCATCAGGGTGATTATAGATGTTGTATATAATCATGTTTATGAAAGAGAATTATCATCATTTGAGAAGCTTGTCCCGGGATATTATTTTCGTCATGGGGAAGACGGTATGCCTTCTAATGGGACGGGAGTTGGAAATGATATAGCATCTGAACGGAAAATGATGAGGAAATTTATTATAGAATCTGTTTTATATTGGCTTACTGAATACAATGTTGATGGATTCCGATTTGATTTAATGGGAATTTTAGATGTTGAAACGATGAATGAATTAGAAAAAGAAGTACGAACAATAAAGCAGGATGCGCTGTTATTAGGTGAAGGATGGGATTTGCAAACACCGCTTCCTCTTGAAGAGAAAGCGACGTTAAATAATGCGAATAAAATGCCATGTATCGCACAGTTTAATGATCAATTTCGTGATGGAATAAAAGGAAGTACTTTTAATATAAATAAACGTGGCTTTGCATTTGGTGGGCATGTAGACTGTAATCATTTGCAGTATATAGTAGCTGGTAGCCTTTTAAGTATGAAAGAAACAGGATTGTTCCTAGAGCCAGTACAAAGCATCAACTATGTAGAATGTCATGATAATATGACGATGTGGGATAAACTAGTGCAAAGTAATCCAGAATCAGAAGAAATTTTGAAAAGGCGTCATCGTTTAGCAACCGCAATGGTTATTCTTTCACAAGGGATTCCTTTCTTACATGCGGGGCAAGAGTTTTATCGTACGAAGCAAGGGAACGAAAATAGCTATAATGCAAATGATGAAATTAATCAATTAGATTGGGATCAAAAAGAGAAAGAGATGGAGACCGTTAACTATATAAAAGGGTTAATTGCGATTCGCAAAGGGCACGGGGCATTCCGATTACAAAATGCGGACCTTATAAAAAAGCATATGACTTTTTTGCAAACATCTACAGAAGTACTGGCATACCACCTAGAGCATGTAGAATTATTTGGACCGTGGAAAGAGATTGTAGTTTTATTTAATAGCGGTTTGGAAGCTAAAACGGTGCAGCTTCCAAAAGAAGAAACGTGGCATGTGTTAGTAAACGAAAAGCAAGCGAAAATAGAGCCAATTTCTTCATTTAGAGGAAAGGAACTTCAATTGGCTCCAATTAGCACGTATATATTGACGATAATGTGACAAATCGCTACTTGACGATGAGAATGTAATAAATGTAGAATTGACAAAGGTGACGATTTTCATAAGTTGTCATTCTATGATTGATTTTGTAAAATAAACTAGAAGAACAGGTGATTTATCCTGTTTTCGGCTTATGCCAAGTTTTTTCATTCAAATACAGTAAAATATATGAATCCACAACATGCGTAGAAATGTTGCGGTTTTTCTTTTCATAACTATAAAAGATAAGGATTTGTTAACGGGTAATGAATATGGAATGGTTGGAACAATTATTAGGAAAAGAGTGGAGTCTTATACCGGCTGGTGGAGTAACGGGCGATGCATATATTGCGCAAAACGGACAACAAAAGTTATTTTTAAAGCGGAATACATCGCCCTTTTTAGCGGTATTGTCAGCAGAAGGAATTGTTCCAAAATTACTTTGGACAAGAAGGGTAACGAACGGTGATGTAATTTCTGCTCAAAAATGGCTTCCGGGACAGAAGTTAGAGCCAGAGGATATGAAACTAGAACGTGTTGCGAAACTTTTGAAGAAAATACACTCCTCTAAAGCGCTTGTGCAGATGATTCAAAGGCTAGGAAAGCAGCCGCTTCATGCGCAAGAGTTATTACAACAATTACAGCTCGTTTTAAGAGGAGATATAAGAGTTGATGAAACAATTCAGCAAGGTCTTCAATATTTAACGGAGTTATTAAAAGATATTGAGTACAATGAATTCGTTGTATGCCATTGTGATGTAAACCATAACAATTGGATATTGTCGGACGAAGATGAATTGTTTTTAATTGATTGGGATGGGGCTGTTATTGCTGACCCAGCTTTAGATCTTGGTATGTTATTATATTGGTATGTTCCGCGCCATGAATGGAGTGAGTGGCTCGGATATTATGAGATTGAACTAGATGAATCATTGCTTAGGCGTATGAGATGGTATGTGATAGCACAAACGATTTTATCTATGCAATGGCACACAACAAAAAAGCAGCAAGCAGAAGCTAAATATTGGCATCAATATTTACAGCAACTACTTGCTTCAGAATAATACTTAAGAAAAATTGTCCATTCCAGCAATCCACTGAGTAAGTTGTTCTTGATTATTGGAAATATGGTTGTCCAAATTAGAGGAAGATTTACCCGATTGACTATAAGAATATACATCGTTTAGCATTACTTTAGTGTCACTACTTATACTATCGTTTGCGAGTAACGATTGAATGAGTCGCTCTAATTGCTCGCATTCAGAAACTGTCCCGCAGCAATCACTTTGATGGTTGATTAAAATATCTTTTAACACTTCTAATTGATGCTGTTGATTAATTGGCATGAACGGATCATCCTTTCGAGTGTTTTTCTCTCCCTAGAAATGTAAGAGAAAAAGCTGTTTCGTCATGGAATGTTTAATGCTTTATGTAGTTTTTATCAAAATGGTACATCTTATACTTGAAAGAAACGGACCGAGTGCTCGTACGTACTTGGTTTTTTGTTTGATAGATTGATTAAAACAGAAAGAAGGAATTTTTCCTTTAAAATAGTTTTGTAAAGAGAGGGAGACATCTATGCGTTTAAGACATAAGCCTTATGCAATGGATCGAATTAATGAGTATTCACATATCGTAATTGGAAACCCAGAGGAGAGCGCTGGTAACTGGAAAGAAATATTTGGAAATGAACAGCCAATTCATATTGAAGTAGGTACAGGACGTGGCCGCTTCATGTATGATATGGCAAAAGCAAATCCGCATATTAACTATATTGGAATTGAAAAATTCACAAGTGTTGTTGTAGATGCACTTGATAAATTAATTGAAGAAGAAGTACCGAACTTAAAGTTAATTAATAAAGATGCTGAAGATTTAACAGTTTTCTTTGCGAAAGGTGAAATTGACCGCGTTTATTTAAACTTCTCAGATCCGTGGCCGAAGAATCGTCATACGAAGCGTCGTTTAACGTATAAAACATTTTTACGCAATTATGAAGAAGTGTTAGTAGATGGCGGAGAAATTCATTTCAAAACTGATAACCAAGGTTTATTTGAATATTCTATTATGAGTATGGCTGAGTATGGCATGTTATTAACTTACCTTAGCCTAGATCTTCATAATAGTGATTATGAAGGAAACATTATGACAGAATACGAAGAGAAATTTTCTAGTAAAGGTCATCGTATTTATCGAGTTGAAGCAAAATATCGTACGGAGCCTATGCAGTAATGCATAGGTTTTTTATATGAAAAATAATCGGAATATTATGTTAAAATTAAATGGAAAAGGGGGATGGGATATGGAACAGTTACAAATTGGAAATATAAAAGTGACGTGGCTAAAAGGTGGGAATACACATTTAGATGGAGGCGCGATGTTTGGAGTTGTGCCAAAAGTACTTTGGTCACGAAAATATAAACATAATGATACAAATCATATTTATTTACGAACAGATCCATTACTCTTACAAACGAAAGAAGGAAACATGCTTATTGATTCAGGGATAGGGAATGGTAAATTGAATGAGAAAATGAAGCGGAATCAAGGTGTAACAGAAGAATCATCAGTTAAGGAATCTTTAGAAAAATTGGGACTGCATACTGAAGATATTCATTACGTCTTAATGACGCATCTTCATTTTGACCATGCATCTGGTTTAACAAAATGGGAGGGAAATCAACTTGTTCCGGCGTTTCCGAACGCAACGATTTATGTAAGTGAGACTGAATGGAATGAAATGAAAAATCCGAATGTTAGATCGCGTAATACATATTGGAAGGGAAATTGGGAGCCAATCGTTGATAAGATTGTTACGTTCAGGAAAGAAATAGAAATTACGGATGAAATAAAGATGGTGCATACGGGTGGTCATAGCGATGGACATGCCGTTGTCGTCCTTGAAAGTCAGGGTGAAACGATGCTTCATTTAGCGGACATTTTACCGACGCATGCACATCAAAATGTATTATGGGTAATGGCATACGATGACTATCCAATGACATCGATTGAACATAAACAAAAGTGGATGAAGTATGGTGCTGAAAAAGAGGCGTGGTTTACTTTTTATCATGATGCATATTACCGTGCAGTAAAGTGGAATGAGGAAGGACATATAGTGGAGAAGATAGAGAGAAAAACAAATATAGAAGCTTAATATTAATAAGAGGAAGGTGTCCAAAAATATTTATTGGAACAATCTCCACTTATTATGTATAGCTGTTATTATCAGCTTTTGTTGGTAATTCTAAAAAAAAGAGGTTCACCTAATGGGAAACCTCTTTTTATGCTGCTATAACCTCTAAAACAGTACCTGTTTTAGCATCAACTAAAAATTCAAATCGTTCTTGTATTTCATCTAACATCGTTGTAAGACCGCCGCGATAAACTTCGTATGCGACATCATATTTTTCAAATGCCTCCGGAACCATATGTACCCAAGAGCCAGTAATTTCACCTTTATGACTTAATGCTTGTTTCACCATTTTCAATGCTTTTTCTGAAGAAATATGGGATTGTTCTTGTACTTTGTTTGCAACGAAATAACCAGCTGCGAACCCAACGCCAAGACCTGTGACTAAACCTTTCCAGCTCATATATTCACCTCAATTCTGTAAAATAAAAATAGTGTACCAATAATAATTATAATGCAAATGCAACTAAAAAAGAAGAAACTAGAAACATTTCGAAAATTTCGTTACAATAAAAGAGGTATTCTACTAAGGTTTGAAAGAAGGGGACTTCGTGAATAAAGAGACATTACAATTATTTCGTACGTTAACAGAATTACAAGGTGCATCAGGTTTTGAACATGATGTGCGCAGTTTTATGAAGCAAGAATTAAGCAAATATGCTGATGAGATTGTGCAAGACGGTTTAGGTAGCGTATTTGGTCTGAAAAAAGGGGACGAAACTGGCCCGCGCGTTCTTGTAGCAGGTCATATGGATGAAGTAGGTTTCATGGTTACGCAAATTACGAAAAATGGGATGCTTCGTTTTCAAACGTTAGGTGGCTGGTGGAGCCAAGTACTATTAGCTCAGCGTGTACAAGTTATGACGAAGAATGGTCCTGTTATTGGGGTTGTTGGTTCCATTCCTCCTCATTTATTAAGTGATGCGCAACGTGCAAAACCGATGGATATAAAAAATATGTTAATTGATATAGGTGCAGATAGTTATGAAGATGCGATTGAAATTGGCATAAAGCCAGGGCAACAAATCGTTCCAATCTGCCCATTCACGCCAATGGCAAATGAAAAGAAAATTATGGCGAAAGCTTGGGACAACCGCTATGGATGTGGCCTTGCTATCGAATTGCTAAAGGAATTAAAAGATGAAACATTGCCAAACACATTATACTCTGGTGCGACTGTACAAGAAGAAGTAGGTCTTCGCGGAGCACAAACTGCTGCAAATATGATTCAACCAGATATTTTCTATGCGCTTGATGCAAGTCCAGCAAATGATGCATCTGGTGATAAGAAGCAGTTCGGTCAATTAGGAAAAGGCGCTCTTCTTCGTATTTATGACCGTACAATGGTAACACATAGAGGAATGCGTGAATTCATTTTAGATACAGCAGAAACACATAACATTCCGTACCAATACTTTATTTCACAAGGTGGTACAGATGCGGGCCGTGTGCATACAAGTAACTCTGGTATCCCATCAGCAGTAATTGGTGTTTGTGCACGCTACATTCATACACATGCTTCTATTTTACATGTTGATGATTATGCGGCAGCGAAGGAATTAATTACGAAGCTTGTGAGAGCAACGGACAAAACGACGTTAGAGACAATTAAGAATAACGCGTAAAGAGGAAGGGTGAAAAACCCTTCTTTTTTTAGGTTGAATAGATGACCCAGCGATGAATGGGAGCGGTCAGTGCCTAGTTGGTGCTCGAATGGTGTATTAAGACCTTGGATAGGAAGAGAGAGGAAGGCTGTTTTTGGAAAACCTTTTCTTTTTTTAGGTGGGAGAGATGACACAGAGATGCGTGTGTGCGGTCAGGCGCACTACGGTATAAATCTCAGTCATGAAGACTGATTTGGTGTTCGAGGCTAGTATTAGGATAGAATGATGAATTTATATAGAGGTGAATGAAATGAAGGTAGTAGTTGGATCGAAGAATAAGACGAAGGTTGGGGCTGTGGAGAAGGTTTGGGAAGATGCTGAAATTACATCTCTTTCTGTTCCATCAGGAGTAGCAAATCAGCCTTTTTCAGATGAAGAGACGATGCAAGGAGCAGTAAATAGAGCGAAGAGAGCATTGCAGGAAGGTGCAGCTCATATCGGCATTGGGCTAGAAGGCGGCGTTATGAAAACGGAGCATGGGTTATTTATGTGTAACTGGGGTGCTTTAGCGACGATTGAAGGTAAAACATTTGTTGCGGGCGGGGCGCGTATTAAGTTACCAGACGATTTTTTAGCACCGCTTGAAGAAGGAAAAGAGCTAAGTGAAGTGATGGAAGAGTTTGTAGAGCGAAAAGATATTCGTAGTCACGAAGGTGCTATCGGTATTTTTACAGATGATTATGTCGACCGAACGGAATTATTTGTACACGTTGTTAAGTTACTTGTTGGGCAATATAAGTATGATGAAAAGCAAGCATAAACCTTGCACCATGCGCGATGTATGGTAGTATAAAGAAAAGATTATAGTGTGAAAAAGTGCACTCGTTAGAGGAGGAAATATAGATGAAATCATTAGAAAGCATGGAACAATTCCAAGAATTAAAAAATGAAGAGAATGTAGTCTTCATGTTCTCAGCGGAATGGTGCCCAGATTGCCGTTTCGTTGATCCATTTATGCCAGAAGTGGAAGAGAAGTATAGTGACTTCTCATTTTACTATGTAGATCGTGATGAATTTATTGATTTATGCGTGAAAGTAGACGTATTTGGCATTCCAAGCTTTGTAGCGTACAATAAAGGTGAAGAAACTGGACGCTATGTAAATAAAGATCGTAAAACACAAGAGCAAATCGAAGAGTTTATTGAAGGTTTAAAATAAGACAATTAGCCAATTGAATTGTAAAAACAACCTCTACCTTCGCGGGGGAGGTTATTTTTTTGGAAGGGAGGAAAAAGAGATGAAAATGACAAGTAAAAAGATGAAAGACGAGTTAATGAAGAAATTATCTCGAGCAGAATGGGACTTTCATTATGATAGCGAGAAAGAAGTTCTTCGTATTGAACAAACAGACTCGAAAAAAGGTATTAACGTATCACTTCCAGGAGTAGTTGCAAAATGGGAAGTGAACAAAGAAAAAGCAATTGAAGAGGTCGCTTATTACGTACAAGAAGCGCTAATTGCAATGCATAAAGAAGAAAATAGCACGGCGAAAATTTTACCTGTTATTCGCTCTACTTCTTTCCCGAAACAATCAGAAGAAGGAAATCCGTTTATTATGACGGACCATACGGCGGAAACACGTATTTACTATGCGCTAGATTCTAATAAAACATATCGATTAATTGATGAGCGCTTATTGCAAAAATTAGAGCTTACAGAGGAACAAGTACGTGAAATGGCATTATTTAATGCTCGCTCATTAGGCTATGAATTTAAGCAGGAGACAGTAGCAAGTAATACATTCTACTTTTTAAACACAAATGATGGATACGATGCGAGTCGTATTTTAAACGAATCGTTACTACACTCGATGCGTGAAAAGATCTCTGGTGATATGGTTGTTGCAGTTCCTCACCAAGATGTATTAATTATTGCTGATATCGTCAACGAAATCGGTTATGATATTATTGCACAAATGACAATGAAATTTTTTGCCGAAGGGCATGTTCCGATTACATCACTTTCATTCGTATATGAAGATGGGGACTTCGAACCAATCTTTATTTTAGCGAAGAATCGGAAGAAGACAGATGGAAAAGAGAAAGGATGAACGAAGTGAACGTTTTTTACAACCTTGAAGGAATTGGTGACACTTTAATTGTTACCTTACAAGATATTACTTTAGAAAACCGTACATTTGACCGCAAAGGAGATGTTGCTCGCGTATACGATCGTGAAAGCAACGTAACAGCAGGATTCAACATCTTTAATGCGTCTTCTTATGTAGAAGTAACAGACAACGGAAACGTTACATTAACGAAAGAGTTTGTTGAAAAAATTAACGGAATTTTAGCGAAGAATGGCTTTGAAGAAAAAGTAGAAGCTGATTTCACGCCGAAATTTGTTGTAGGCTATGTAGCTGAAAAAGAGAAGCATCCAAATGCTGATAAATTAAACATTTGTACAGTAGAAATCGGTACAGAAACATTACAAATCGTATGTGGTGCACCAAACGTTGATGCAGGACAAAAAGTTGTTGTTGCAAAAATCGGTGCTGTAATGCCAAGTGGTATGTTAATTAAACCAGCTGAACTTCGCGGTGTTCCTTCTTCTGGAATGATTTGCTCTGCACGTGAGTTAGAGCTTCCAGATGCTCCAGAAGAAAAAGGTATTCTTGTATTAGAAGATAGCTTTGAAGTTGGACAAGAATTTAAATTTTAATTGATGTTAGAAAAAGTAGTCTCGCATATGTGAGGCTATTTTTTTGTGCGAAATTCCTAGCATTGTAACGTTTCCTCTCAAAATCTATATTGTATTTCAAAAATGGATTAGGTAAAATTTAGAAAAAGAAGGGGGTAGACGCATGAAACAACAACCAAAAATTGCAGAACTTCTGAAACGAATTGAAACTTCAAAACAGCAAGATATCGAACTAGGTTCCTATGAAATATATGTGTTTAGCGAAAATGAATTAGAAAAAGGACAAATCGGTTATCGATATGATAAACATAAAAATTCATTAATAAGTGAAGAAAGTGGAAAATGGAAAGAGGAATGGATTGTTATCGGATATGAAACGGATATGGGGGATCCTGTTTTCGTAAATGTAGCTGATGATGCTTATCTAGTCTATACCGCAGAGCGTGGTACAGAAACGTGGCAACCCGTTCATATTGGAAATATGGATGAAATTATAAAACAATTATAAGAAAAACTTTGAGACCGGTGCAAAGTGATAGGAGAGAAAAATGAAGTATATAAAAATAATGAGCGCTATTGCAGTCATTGGAATATATATGGGAGGTTGTTCGCAAGAAGAGACGAAAAAAGAAACAACATCTTCTATACAAGAAAAAAACAAAGATAATAAGGAAGACGCACCGGTAGAAAAGCAGCAAGAAGAACAAGAAAAGAAAGAACAGCCGCAAGCAATTCAAACGAATGAGCAAGTGGAACATAAGCAGGAGGAAGTGCTGGCCGAGGAAAAGAAAGAGGAAACTACGCCGCTGCAGCCAACTGAGCAACCGCTGCAAAATAATGAACAAAAAGTAGAGAGTAATGAAAAACAAGAAAAGTTTCTCGTCGTTATTGATCCAGGGCATCAACAAAAAGCGAATTTAAATTTAGAGGCAATTGGTCCAGGAGCAACTACGCAAAAATATAAAGTAACAGACGGAACAGCGGGAGTTGTAACGAAAAAGAGGGAATCAGTTCTTGTATTAGAGATGGCTTTTATATTGAAAGAAAAACTGGAAGCAAAAGGTATACAAGTATTGATGACGAGAACGTCACATGAGGTTGATATAAGTAATAAGGAACGAGCAACATTCGCGAATGATCATAAAGCGAATTTATTTTTGCGCCTTCACGCAGATGGTTCTGAAAATCCAAATCAAAGTGGATTTGCTGTATTGACACCGGCAGAAGGAAGTCCGTATACGAAAGAGATTTATGCTGAAAGTCTTCAAATCTCTCAAACGATAGTAAATAAAATGAGAGAGAATCATCAAGTGAAAGTAAATGGAATTAAATTTCGGGATGATCTTTCTGGATTTAATTGGTCAAAAGTTCCAGGAGTACTATTAGAACTTGGATTTATGTCAAACCCTGAAGAAGACAAAAAATTATCTGACCCACAGTATGTAAATTCCTTATTGCAAAGTGTAACGGATAGTGTGGATGAATATCGGAAGGGTAAAGATTAAACGAGGTCTTACATGTAAGACCTCGTTTTTCTATATGAAAAACAATCGTGAATTAGAATATTATGGATAAAACTAATATGCTTAATTTTACCTGCACTTTTTGCCGAATGCTGATACAATAAAGGATGTTACTATTTAGTAGAAAGAGTGGTAAACATGTTAGATTGGATGAAAAAGCTGTTTAACAAAGAGGAAGAAAAAACAGTGATGAATAAAGAAGTACCGGCACAAATGGCAAGTCAGCCGAAAATTCCTCGTGTAAACCACTACACTGAAGCAAGAGAAGCACAAATGGCAAGTCGGAATGCAGGGAAATGTCGTTTTCCATTAATACCAGATAATGGATTCGATGAGGAGGATGTAAGAGAACTGCCTAACTTTGAAGAACAACCTATTCAAAGAGGAGTATATGAAGAACAGCCTACTCAAAGAGGAATAAAAGTGGAAAGAAGCAGACGACCGTATGTGGAAACAGAAGCACCTACATATGAGGAACCGGAATTGCAATATGAACCGGAACCAGAGCCTGTCGTAAAAAAAGCATTCGTACCGTCGCAAGAAAGTAACCGTAGACCATTTCGTCCAACAGAAATGATTTCTCCGATTTATGGATATAACCGTCCTTCAGTAGAAACGAAGGTTGTGCAGGAGGAAGAAAAGGTAAGAGAAGATCTTGAAATATCTGTTGAAGGAAAAGCTGTTGTTGACGCATGGTTAGAGAAAAAGGGATATACATTATCTGACTTTTCGGGAGTTCTACAAGGAAGTTCATCTGTTAAGAACGGAGTGAACGAACGAAGTAATAAAGTAGAAGAAAAATCGGTTGTGGATACATGGTTAGAGAAAAACGGTTACGAAGTTGAACGTCAAGCCCCTTCATTAGAAGAAAGCCTAAGTGATGATTTGCTTCATAAAACAGTAGGACAGCATGTGGAAAAAGAGGCTACAATTGTACAAGCCTTGAAGCAGGAGCAAGATGTAGTGGCGTTATCATCTACAGAAGATAACGAAGAAACTTTACAAGAAGAGTCAATAGATTCTAAAGTAGAGCATGTGTATTCGATATTAACAGAAGAAAATGAATGTAATACAGAAATAGAAGAAACTGTTGCTGAAGTTGCAGCAAATCAAGTCGAAGAAGAAACATTAGAAGATGTAGTGATTGTAAAAGCAGATGAAAAGCTTGAAGAAACAATTACTATAGAAATACCAGATGCTTTTGAAGAAGCTGTGGAATTAGAAGCAACTGAGGAAGCGACAGAAGAAGTTGTGGAATTAGAGAAATCTGAGGAAGCGACAGAAGAAGTTGTGGAATTAGAAGAAGCTAAGGAAGCGACAGAAGAAGTTGTGGAATTAGAGAAATCTGAGGAAGCGACAGAAGAAGTTGTGGAATTAGAGAAATCTGAGGAAGCAGCAGAAGAAGTTGTGGAATTAGAGAAATCTGAGGAAGCAGCAGAAGAAGTTGTGGAATTAGAGAAACCTGAGGAAGCGACAGAAGAAGTTGTGGAATTAGAAGAAGCTGAGGAAGCAGCAGAAGAAGTTGCAGAATTAGAGGAAGCTGAGGAAGCGACAGAAGAAGTTGTGGAATTAGAGGAAGCTGAGGAAGCAGCAGAAGAAGTTGTAGAATTAGAGAAATCTGAGGAAGCGACAGAAGAAGTTGTGGAGTTAGAAGAAGCTAAGGAAGCAGCAGAAGAAGTTGCAGAATTAGAGGAAGCTGAGGAAGCAGAAGAAGTTGCAGAATTAGAGGAAGCTGAGGAAGCGGCAGAAGAAGTTGCAGAATTAGAAGAAGCTAAGGAAGCGACAGAAGAAGTTGTGGAATTAGAGGAATCTAAAGAAGCAGAAGAAGTTGTGGAATTAGAGAAATCTGAGGAAGCGACAGAAGAAGTTGCGGAGTTAGAGGGTACTAAGAAAGAAGAACCAATTTCTCAAGAAACAGTAATTGAAGAAACGATGAATACAGATTTAGTGGAAAATACACCAGTTGCAGAGCAACCAGTGATTTCTCAACAAGAAACAATTACGTTCAAGGAAGAAAGTGAAGTATTCGTACCAGTTTCAGAAACGGATGAGCAAACAAAGAAAGATGTTCAAAACTTTGCGAACGTTTTAATTGAAGAAGCGGAAGAAAAGAAGCAAGTTGCTGAAGAACAGCCTGCTTTACAAATAGAAGAACCGAAACGTGAGAAAAAACGTCATGTCCCATTTAATGTTGTCATGTTAAAGCAGGATAGAAAGAAATTAATGGAAAGACATGCGGCAAGAACGAACGTAATGCAATCAACTGTCAGTGAACGAGTGGAAGAAAAGCCAGTGCAGCAAGTGGTAGTAGACCCGCAAGTGGTAGTAGACCCGCAAGTGGAAGAAAAACCAGTGCAGCAAGTGGTAGTAGACCCGCAAGTGGAAGAAAGTCCAGTGCAGCAAGTGGTAGTAGAAGCCCAAGTGGAAGAAAAACCAATGCAGCAAGTGGTAGTGGAACCGCAAGTGGAAGAAAAACCGATGCAACAAGTAGTGGTGGCTGGACAAGTACAAGAGTCAATTTCAAGTACGGAAGTACAAGAGAAAGCATATGTTGTAAATCAAAAAGAGAATGATATGCGCAACGTACTACAAGCGCCACCGAAGTATGAACTTCCGCCATTAACGTTGTTGTCAATTCCACAGCAGGCAGCATTAGATAATACGGAGTGGCTAGAAGAACAGGAAGAATTATTAAATACGACATTTAATAATTTCCATGTTGGAGCACATGTTATTAATGTGTCACAAGGGCCGGCGGTAACTCGTTTTGAAGTACAACCAGACCCAGGTGTGAAAGTAAATAAAATTACAAATTTAAGTGATGATATTAAGTTAAGTTTAGCTGCGAAAGATATTCGAATTGAAGCGCCAATTCCAGGGAAGAGTGCAATTGGAATTGAAGTTCCAAACAAGGAAAGTAAGCCAGTATTCCTGCGTGAAATTTTAAGAAGTCCTGTATTTACAAAGAGTGAATCACCGCTTACAGTTGCGCTGGGGCTTGATATTTCCGGTGATCCAATTGTAACGGATATTCGAAAAATGCCACATGGACTTATTGCGGGTGCAACTGGTTCAGGGAAAAGTGTGTGCATTAACGCGATTTTAACGAGCATTTTATATAAAGCGAAGCCGCATGAAGTGAAGTTGATACTAATTGATCCGAAGATGGTTGAGCTTGCACCATACAATTCTGTTCCACATCTTGTAGCACCTGTTATTACTGACGTAAAAGCAGCTACAGCTGCGTTAAAGTGGGCGGTTGAAGAGATGGAACGTCGTTATGAATTGTTTGCTCATGCTGGTGCTCGTGATTTAACTCGTTACAATACGATTGTAAGTGGTAGAGAAATCCCAGGTGAGACATTACCGTATATTGTAATTGTCATTGACGAGTTAGCGGACTTAATGATGGTTGCACCTGGTGATGTGGAGGAAGCGATTTGTCGTATTGCACAAAAAGCTCGTGCTTGTGGTATTCACTTATTAGTTGCGACGCAGCGTCCATCTGTAGACGTTATTACAGGTTTAATTAAATCAAACATTCCAACGCGTATTGCGTTTACAGTATCATCTCAAGTTGATTCGCGTACGATTATCGATATTGGGGGCGCGGAGAAGTTACTTGGTCGTGGTGATATGCTATTTTTAGGAAACGGCACATCTAAACCAGTTCGTGTACAAGGTGTATACGTATCAGATGATGAGATTGAAAGAACAGTTGATCATGTGAAAAAGCAAATGAAGCCAAACTACTTATTTAAGCAAGAGGATTTATTAGCAAAATCAGAGCAGAGTGAGTCTGAAGATGAACTATTTTTTGATGCATGTCAATTTGTTGTAGAGCAAGGGGGAGCGTCCACATCTTCTGTACAGAGAAAATTCCGCATAGGTTATAATCGCGCGGCACGTCTAATTGAAGAGATGGAGTCGCAAGGGATTATTTCTGAAGGAAGAGGAACGAAACCGAGAGATGTCCTTATTTCTGAGGATGAATTCGCTGCTATGCAGGAAACAAATGTATAGGAAACGGTTTTGCTGTATACTAATAGAAAATGTTGGATAGTAAAGTAGGGAGTAAAGCGACATGAAAGAAATTGAATTAAAATTAAAAGGTGAAATAAATCGACTAACAAATAAAACATTTAAATTTGATGAACGTGTTGGAGAAGGCTGGTTCTCTGCTGTTTACTTTTTAAAAACTAGAGAAATCATTGAAGAATTTCGCCCGAAAAGTGTTGTAACAATGCAGTTTTTTCAAAAAGAACATGCAGTTCTTTGCGGAGCAGATGAGGTAATCGCATTGCTACAAACATTTGCCAAAAATCCTGAGGAATTAGAAATTCATTCTTTAAAGGATGGCGATAATATTAGTCCGTTTGAAACAGTTTTAACAATTCATGGTCCTTATGAATACTTCGGCTTTTTAGAAGGTGTAATTGATGGGATTTTAGCTCGTCGTACATCAGTTGCGACAAACGTATATAACGTTGTCCAAGCTGCACGTAGTGTAGATAAAGAAAAACCGGTTATTTTCATGGGAGATCGTGACGATCATTATACGCAACAAGCTGGTGACGGCTATGCGGCATACATCGGAGGTATGAGCGCGCAAGCGACGCATGCAATGAATGAATGGTGGGGCAGAAGTGGTATGGGGACGATGCCTCACGCTTTAATTCAAATGTTTAATGGTGATGTTGTTGAAGCTGCAAAGGCATATCATAAAAAATTCCCAGAAGATGAATTAGTCGTACTAATTGATTATAACAATGATGTCATTACAGATGCACTTCGCGTAGCGCGTGAATTTGGATCAACATTAAAAGGTGTACGTGTCGATACGTCTCGCACAATGATTGATCAATACTTCATTCGTCACCCAGAAGTACTTGGAACATTCGATCCACGTGGTGTAAATCCATCACTTGTATTTGCACTTCGTAAGGCTCTTGATGAGGAAGGGTTCCAACATGTAGATATCGTTGTAACTGGTGGGTTTGATGAGAAGCGTATTCGTGAATTTGAAGCTCAAAATGTTCCTGTCGATATATACGGAGTAGGAAGTAGCTTATTAAAAATGAATATTGGTTTTACTGGTGATAACGTAGAATTAAATGGAAAACCAGAAGCAAAAGCTGGTCGTAAATACCGTCCAAATTCACGTCTAGAGCGTGTTCAATTAGAAACAAAAGAAGATATGTAAAAGCGAGAAAAACTGATAGGTGATTGACCCTATCAGTTTTTCTGTTATCATAGTATAGCGGCTTGTTTTTTGCTATAATAAATGTGTTATGGACATAAAAGAAGTACGTACGAGTTTATCACTGATAAGTGAATATAAAAAGAAATTCACTGCATCAGAAATGTATGATGATTACCAAAATAAGAAAAGATTCATATACTGTCTTATAGATAGGCCGTTGTATTAGTTCGAAATGTTGGAGGTTCTTTAAGATGACAGTTTACCATTTTGTAGGAATTAAAGGAACAGGAATGAGTTCATTAGCACAAATTCTTCATGACATGAAGCATACTGTTCAAGGGTCTGATTATGAAAAGCGTTTCTTTACACAAACAGCATTGGAAAAGCGTGGTATTTCCATCCTTCCTTTTGATAAGAATAATATTAAAGAAGGACAAGTGATTATCGCAGGAAATGCATTTCCTGATACGCATGAAGAAATCGTAGCAGCAAAAGAATTAAATATCCCAGTACATCGTTACCATCACTTCTTAGGTGATCTTATGAATCAGTACACAAGTGTTGCTGTAACTGGTGCACATGGAAAAACATCAACAACTGGTTTGTTAGCCCATGTAATGCAAGGTGCACACCCAACATCATACCTTATTGGAGATGGAACGGGGCATGGGGTAGAAAATAGTAAGTATTTTGTATTTGAAGCTTGTGAGTATCGTCGTCATTTCTTGTCTTACTATCCAGACTATGCAATCATGACAAATATCGATTTCGATCACCCAGATTACTTTGCAGACATCAATGATGTATTTAATGCATTCCAAGAGATGGCATTGCAAGTGAAAAAAGGTATTATTGCATGTGGTGATGATGAAGAACTTCAAAAAGTTCAAGCGAAAGTACCTGTTATTTTCTATGGATTTGGAGAAGATAATGATTTCCAAGCACGTAACATTCAAAAGAGAACTGATGGTACTATATTCGATGTATTCGTTCGTAATACGTATTATGACACGTTCAAAATTACAGGATACGGCGATCACAGCGTATTAAATGCATTAGCAGTAATCGCGCTTTGCCATTATGAAAACGTTGATGTAGAAGCAGTTAAGCATCAGCTAACAACTTTTGAAGGCGTAAAACGTCGCTTTAATGAAAAGCCAATGGGAGAACAAGTTATCATTGATGACTATGCACACCATCCGACAGAAATTAATGCAACGATTGAAGCAGCTCGTCAAAAACATCCAGAGCGTGAAGTTGTCGCTGTATTCCAACCACATACATTCTCACGTACAGAGAAATTTTTAGATGAGTTCGCGGAAAGCTTAAGTAAAGCTGACCAAGTATACTTATGTGATATTTTCGGATCAGCACGTGAAAACAAAGGTGAATTAACAATTGAAGATCTGCAAAAACGTATCGATGGCGCAGAACTAATTACAGATACAACAACGGATGTATTAAAGAAACATAAAAACGGCGTTCTTATTTTCATGGGCGCAGGTGACATCCAAAAATTCGAAGCAGCTTACGTAAAAGAAGTTCAAGTTGCAGAGAAGTAATAGAAAAGACGCATAGCTTGGCTGTGCGTCTTTTTTTGTTGTGTTCGATACATTTAAAAAGCGTTGATATGTTGGTATTGTTTATTCTTTTTGTATAGTTGTTTTAACAAAACGATATAAATTGAACTAAAAAGTACATATCCAATTAAATAATAGAATGAAAAAATATCGAATTGTTTTGTTATTATAATTCGAATCGCGAAAAATGCAAATGGAAGAGCGATTAAAACGCTAGTACTAAATGAAATCACTGTTTTTAAAAATTTTAATTGATTTGTATTCCAATGGTTTTCTCTACAGATGAACCAAATGTTGCTTGCGATAAAGGCTAATAAAAATGGTAAATTAGCTGAAATATTGATAAAACCTAATGCGATAGGCATTGATAGAGCACCGAGTGGAGCAATTGATAACCCTGTAAAGTATTTAATAAATGTATTTGTAGATTGCTGTGCATCTTGAATAACATCTGTATATTCTACTGTAATTTCCTTTGCTAATTCTTTTGGAGGAAGAAATTCTTCAATCACTTGTGAAGGAATGCTTGCTGATGGTATCCCTTCACTTTCTTTACTTAATGCATTTTCATATAAATCGGATTTGATTTCTAGCACATGTTGTTCTCTTGCTGACGTAGGTAAGTTCATTAAACCTTTATGAAGATCGTGTAAGAAAGAAACAATGAGTTCATTTGAAAAGAATTGTTCCTTGTTCATTTTTTATCCTCTCCTTTAGCTAGTAACATTAGAGCTTGGTATACTGCATCATAATCATGTAAGCGACTATTTAAAATTTCTCTCCCTTCGTCTGTAATGCGATAGTATTTTCTTTTTGGCCCATCACCGGACTCTTCCCAATAGGAAACAGCCCAATTGTTTTTCGTGATTCGATTTAATATAGGGTAAATCGAACCGTTCGGGATATGAAACACAGGGATATCTTGTAAGGCACTTGTAATTTCGTATCCATACATAGGTTGTTTGCTTATTAAAGACAAAATAGCAAGATCAAAAACACCTTTACGTAATTGAATTATAAAATTATCATTTTTTTCCATACTTTAACTATATATGATTCATATCTAGATATCAATCATATATAGTGATTGTTCTTATGTAAAACCGAAAAAGTGCGAATGTTTAACTTTTTTTCACCTATAAGTGTTAGAATAATAGGAAAATTAAAAGGGGCTAAAAAAACATGTTCACACTCCGAGTAGATGACGAAATCGAATTACAGTTATTAGAGAAGCATCATAAAGAGGAACTATATGAATTAATAGACCAAAACCGTAATCATTTACGAAGATGGCTTCCTTGGGTAGATGGGACGAAATCTGCTGGTGCGTATGATGAAATTTGTCCGATGTGGTTAAAGAAGTTTGCAGAGGGAGACGGTTTTGAAAGTGGCATACGTTATAAAGGAAAGCTCGTTGGGATGGTAGGCATTCATCCGGTAAGTTGGGGGAAGAAAGCGGCAAGTCTCGGATATTACCTTGCAGAAGATGCTGGTGGGACAGGTATTATGACGCGTAGCGTGAAAGCTGTACTTCACTATGCATTTGAGAATTTAAAATTAAATAAAATAGAAATTAGATGCGGTGTTGAAAACGTGAAAAGCCGAGCTATTCCAGAGCGTTTAGGTTTTAAGTTAGATGGTATTTTAAGAGATGAAGAATGGTTATATGATCATTTTCACGATATCGCTGTGTATAGTTTACTAGCTTCAGAATGGAAGAAGATTCGATGAACGAGAAGATTTGTATTATTCCGTATGAAAGTAAGTTTCAAGATGAAGTAGTAGATCTTATCGTTCATATTCAGCAAAAAGAGTACAATGTCCCTATTACGAAAGAAGAGCAGCCGGACTTACTAGAAATAGAAACGTTCTATCAAAGGGACAACGGAAATTTTTGGGTAGCAACTTATGATGGGAAAGTAGTTGGAACGGTAGCTTTATTAGATATTGGAAAGCATCAAGTAGCGCTAAGAAAAATGTTCGTGAAGAAAGAGTTCCGCGGAAAAGAATGGGGTGCATCACATATGCTACTTCAAACGGCAATTTCTTGGGCGAAAGAAAAGAACTTGGAAGACATTTATTTAGGAACAACAGTTAAATTTCTAGCAGCGCATCGCTTTTATGAAAAGAATAATTTCCAAAGTGTGAGTATAGACGAGTTGCCAAAAAGTTTTCCAGTGTTACAGGTGGATAAGAAATTCTATAGATATATTGTTTAAGAAGGTCATGTAGAAATGGCCTTTTTTTATGAACTAAAATGGAAAAAGTGGTATAATTTAGGGTAGGGGGTGCGTGTATGAACATTCCGATTCAAAGAAGTAAATCGGTAGTAATTTTCGTTTGTCTCACATTAGCTTTTATGTTTGTATATCCACTTGTCATGATTCTCACAAATAAAGAGCAGTGGATGTCAGCGTTAATTGGAATGGGTTTATGTTTCCTTGTAAATGTACCACTCGTTTGGGAAGTATTTATTAAAAAGCATAAAGTAGAAAATGGTGTATTAAAGTACGGCATTTTAAATGACGATATCGTATTGAAAGAGATAAGAATCATTCGTCAAGTGGGAAAATCTCTTGAAATTACGACGAATGCATACAAAGTACATATGGTTGCGATGCCGCAAGATATGAATGAATTTTTCGCGCTTATCGAGAAAGAGAACCCAAATGTAAAAATAGCAATGGTAGGTAAGAAATGAAATATGTAAAACCTTTATTCTGTTTAGAAATTTTGTTTGTGCTTGTTGGTTGCACTAGAGTATATATGAAATGGGATCTGCCCTTATATGTTCCAATATTAATAGGTACTATTGCAGTGACGCTTTTATTTTATTTTCATTTCCAGCAAACAAAAAGCGAGGAAAGTAGTTCGATATAGAGTGGAAATAATAACAAAACGCTCGGATACAATTCCGAGCGTTTTTATTATTATTTTAAGTTCTCTGGGTTTAAAGCTTCTAGTTCAGTTACAACGAAGCGTCCGTCTTTACGGATTAGTACGTCGTCGAAGTAAATTTCGCCGCCGCCGTATTCAGGGCGCTGGATGCATACTAAATCCCAGTGTATGTTTGAGTTGTTGCCGTTCCATGCATCTTCGTAAGCTTGTCCAGGAGTGAAGTGGAAGCTGCCATCGATTTTTTCATCGAATAGAATGTCTCCCATTGGATGTAAGATGTACGGGTTTACGCCGATTGCGAACTCACCAACGTAGCGTGCGCCTTCGTCTGTATCGAAGATTTTGTTAATGCGCTCTGAATCGTTTGCAGTTGCGTCAACGATTTGGCCATTCTCAAATTTAAGTTGTACATTTTCAAATGTATAACCGTTGTAAGGAGATGGTGTGTTGTAAGAAACTGTACCATTAACAGAATCGCGAACTGGTGCAGAATATACTTCACCATCTGGAATGTTTAAATGACCCGAGCATTTAATAGCTGGAATGTCTTTAATAGAGAATGTTAAGTCAGTTCCAGGGCCAGTTAAGCGAACCTTATCTGTTTTATTCATTAATGTAACAAGGCTATCCATCGCCTTATCCATTTTACCGTAGTCTAAGTTACAAACTTCGAAGTAGAAGTCTTCGAAAGCTTCTGTGCTCATTTTAGCAAGCTGCGCCATAGAAGCATTTGGGTAGCGAAGAACAACCCAGCGCGTTTTCGGAACACGGATGTCTCTATGAACTTTTTTGCCAACTGTTTGGCCGTGAACTTTCATACGTTCACTTGGAACGTCAGCTTGTTCGTTAATGTTATCGCCAGAGCGAAGGCCAATGTAAGCATCCATATCTTTCATTACACTAGCTTCATATGCAGCGATTTGTTCGAAATGTTCTTCAGTAGCACCCATTAATAAAGAGCGATCTACTTGATGATCTTTTAAAGAAACGAATGGGAAACCACCAGCTGCATATGCTTCTTTTACAAGTGCAGTTACAAGTTCTTTTTGTAAGCCAAAGTTTTCAATTAATACTTTTTCGCCTTTTTGTAAACGAATAGAGTAGTTAATTAAATTGTATGCTAACTTTTCAATGCGTGGATCTTTCATATGTAAAGCCTCCCTACTAATTATGTATCCTCTCTTATTGTAACCTACTTAGTGGAATTTGTTGAATCATTTATGTTAAAGTTAACGAATAAGTATGAAAATTCTAATGAAAAGATAGGGATTAGAATGAAACGGAAAATGATTGTATAATGGGAGAAAGTATGAAAAAGATAAAGGAAGTGATGAAATGCAAGTTCTTCTATATGTAAGTGCGGCTATTATCGCGGTTGCTTTCGCAGTATTAGTAGTGTATGTATGCAGAACGTTGTTATCGGTTCAGAAGACGTTAGAAAACGTTGCGAGCACGTTAGAAGGTTTAGAAAAGCAAATGCAAGGAATAAGCGTAGAGACGGAGCAATTATTACATAAGACAAATGCGTTAGCTGATGATATTCAACAGAAGTCACAGTCGCTAAATAAAGTAGTAGAAGGTGTGGATGGAATCGGAACGACGATTCACTCTTTAAATACGAAGCTTCGCAACGTTTCAGAGTCTGTTACGGACGAAATTGAAAATAATGCAGATAAAGTGGCACAAGTTGTACAGTGGAGCAGCGCAGCAATTGAAGTGTATAATCATTACCGTACTACGAGACAAGAGAAAAAGATTGAAAAAGAAGAGCGTAAACTTGAGAAAGCTGAGCAGAAGGCTGAAAAGAGAGAGAAGCGCTCTAGACTTCGCATGAGAGGTGAGTAATGATGAGTATGATGAAGATTGAAACGATTGAAGAACTTGAAGCGTTAGTAGAAAAGAACGAGCCTTACGTTCTTTTTAAACATAGTACGACATGTCCAATTAGTCACGGGGCATATACAGAGTTTCAAGCGTATTGCGGTGAAGAAAGAGAAGTGCCAGCATATTACTTATACGTACAAGAGGCGAGAGATGTTTCGAACCATGTTGCAGAGCAGTACAGCATTAAGCATGAATCTCCGCAAGTGTTATACATAAAAGATGGAATGGTAGTATGGCATACATCGCACTGGAATATTAAAAAAGAAGCTTTAGAAGAGAATGTAAAATAGGGAGAGGCAAGCGAAGTGATATGATCCCCTTATAGTAGACAGGAAAAAGAAAGCACATTAACCTGTTTACTATGGAGGGGATTTTTTCATGGGAAAAATTAGAGTCACTTACGATGTAGAATTTAAGAAACAAGCTATAGATTTATACTTAAAAGAAGGCATGAGCTATAAAACCATTGCGAAAGAATTAGGTATTCATCACTCGGTTGTAAGTCGTTGGGTGAAACACTTTGAAGCTGAAGGAATCAAAGGACTAGAAGAAAAACGCGGTAAAGCGAAAGGACCAGGTTTAGGTAGACCAAGGGTTAGACCCGAAGATCCTGAAGCTAAGATCAGACGATTAGAAGCGGAAAATGAAATGTTAAAAAAGCTCTTAGGGATGTAAAAGGAGGAATGAAAGTCGTATCCAAAATAAAAAAATTCGAAGTCATCCATGAAATGACAAAAACAGGTTATACAGTGACCATTCTATGCGATATTGCTGGTGTAACCAGAAGTGGATACTACAAATGGCTAAAACGGCATACGACGCCTTCTAAAAAACAATCAGAGGATATCGAAATTAAGAAAAAGATATTGGAGTGTCATAAAAAATTAAGAGGAATTTATGGATATAGAAGAATACAAGTGTGGCTGAAAGCCACATATAACCTTCATTTGAACCATAAGCACATCCAAAGATTGATGAGTGAACTAGGTATCAAAGCCGTAATTAGGAAAAAACGACCTTATTACGGAAAAAAAGAAGCTTATGTGATTTCAGAGAACCATCTAAATAGGGAGTTTCAGGCTTCAAAACCGAATGAGAAATGGGTAACCGATATTACCTATTTGATTTTCAATGGACAGCGCTTGTACTTATCCGCTATTAAGGATTTATACAATAATGAAATTGTTGCCTATGAAACCAGTCGTAGAAACGACTTAAAGCTTGTGTTAGATACGCTTAAAAAGGCAAAGAAAAAACGAAATGTGAAGGGAATCCTCTTACATAGTGATCAAGGATCCCAGTATACATCTCGTCAATATAATCAATTACTTAAAAAATATCAGATGAAGGCAAGTATGTCTCGAAGAGGCAACTGTTGGGATAATGCTTGTATGGAAAACTTCTTCAGTCACTTTAAGGCAGAGTGTTTTCATTTATACTCCTTCCGTAAAGCGAATGAGGTCAAACTTGCCGTGCGTAAATATATGCACTTTTATAATCATCAAAGATTTCAAAAGAAATTAAATAACCTGAGTCCATATAAATATAGAACTCAGGTTGCTTAGTTGCGCTTTTTAAATACTGTCTACTTGACAGGGGTCACTGCAAAGGGCTTGCTTCTTTTTTATTTTGTTGCAATATGTTTAGTGGTACACTAGAGATACTTTAAAACTAAGTAAATTGACTTTTGAAAGTGGGTTTTAAGCAATGAAGAAAATGGCATTATGCATCGCAAGTTTAAGTTTATTACTGGGGGCTTGCAGCAATAATACTATTGAGAAGAAAGATGAAGTTGTACAGAAGGATACGAAAGAAAAAAGTATGATTCCAAGAACTGCTGTTTCTAAGGATTACTATAGAACTGTTATTCCTTTAAAAGAACAAAAGGTAATTAATACAGTTAATGTTAAAACTAATTCTAAACTAGATTTAGCAGAATATGAAAATGGTTTAATGGATATTGCTTCAAAACAATTCGATACAGAAAATTACGTATTACAATTAAATCAATATATTCCAGAGAAAACAATTGATGAATTAGTTACGAAACAAGAAGTACCAGTTTTGACTAATATTATAGAACAGGACTACTTCGGCAAACAAAATTCAAATGAACTAAGCTTATCTGGCGTTGTTATTGGTTTATCTATGTCTTCAAGTGTATCTAATGAGGAAGCTATTTCTAAAGGTACTGAAGTCGCTAAGGGGCTTATAGAAGCTATTAATAAAAATGATAAATATAACAAATCTCCAATTACGTTTGCTATATTCAAGCAAGAAAGTACAAGTTCTTTAAAGAATGGTACTTATATTTCAAGCGCTACTGTTCAAAAGAACGAGACTAATCTTGGAAATTGGGATACTATTGATGAAAAGTCGTATTCGTATCCTTCTCAAGAATTTGGGGGGGCACATGGAGAAGATAATGATAAGCTAAAGAAATTTTCTGAAGCAATGAAGGCATTTTCTCCAGGAGATTATATCCCTGTTAATGCTAAGATTTCTTATAAGCAAAATAAGATGGATAAATTAAAGATGGATATTGTCGTTAAATATAACGGTAAGTCAGAATTAATGGCACTCTCTCAAACGGCTGCTCAAAGTATGTTAGAACAATTTCCTAAAGATGCTAAAGTTCAATTACAAATAAAGTCCGAGAATAAAATCGAGGCTGTTATTATAAAAGAGAAGAACAGCGATAAACCGTTTGTTTCTTTCCTATAATAAAAAAAGACAGTTTTTAAGCTGAGGCTACTGAAAAAGTGAATACTTCGAGAAAAACATTTCGAATTTCCTAAAGATGTTGAAAGAAGAAAGGAGGTCATTACCTGTACATAGTAGGGAATGACCTCTTTTTTCTTATGAAATAGACTCTTTCAGTGCCTTCTTTAAAGTGTCAGATTATGTTGATGTTATTCAAATTGGCGCTCGCAATATGCAAAACTTTGAACTGTTAAAGGCAGCTGGTGCTGTAAATAAACCAATATTATTAAAGCGTGGTTTATCAGCAACAATTGAAGAATTTATTAATGTAGCAGAATATAGTATGGCAGAGGGGAATGGTACTATCATTTTATGTGAGCGTGGTATTCGCACATATGAATCAGCAACGCGTAATACGCTTGATATTTCCGCTGTGCCAATTTAAAAGAAAGAAACACATTTCCCTGTTGTTGTCGATGTAACACACCCTACAGGGCGACGTGACCTTCTCTTACCGTTTGCAAAAGCGGCTATGGCAATTGGTGCTTTTGCTATTATGGCTGAAGTACATCCAGACCCAGCAGTTGCATTATCAGATGCAGCGCAGCAAATGGACATTCCAGAATTCAATGAGTTTATGAAAGAATTAAAAGCATTCGGAAGTAAATTATAAAAAGATTTCTTAGTCTATGTAGCCCTTGTTACATAGCTTTTTTACAAAAATTGACCTTTTTTGCATAAAAAATACGAAAATACGAGAAAAGAAGCGAATTTTTTCGAAACTTTTGCGGGAAAATATTGTATGACCCTGTGTTTTTAGCGTATCATTAGTAAAAGGAAGAACTCGGGACGATTGTTGGCATCTGCAAATAGAGTTGATGTCTTTTTTTCATTCAAGTGAACCGATACATAAAAATAGATAACATAAATAGAAGGAGTGTACGAAGAGATGAACGTAACAATCTATGATGTAGCGCGTGAAGCAAATGTTTCAATGGCTACCGTATCACGCGTTGTGAATGGTAACCCAAATGTAAAGCCTACAACAAGAAAGAAAGTATTAGAAGCAATTGATCGTTTAGGATACCGCCCGAATGCGGTAGCACGTGGACTAGCAAGTAAGAAGACAACTACAGTGGGTGTTATTATTCCTGATATCTCAAATACGTTTTATGCAGAACTTGCTCGTGGAATTGAAGATATCGCAACAATGTACAAATATAACATCATTTTAAGTAACTCTGACCAGAACAAAGAGAAAGAGTTCCACTTATTAAATACGATGCTTGGGAAACAAGTGGACGGGATTGTTTTCATGGGTGAAGATATTACAGATATTCACGTTGAAGAGTTCAAAAAATCTCCAGTACCAATTGTATTAGCAGCGTCATTTGATGAACAAAATGAAACGTCATCAGTAAATATTGATTATACACAAGCAGCTTACGATGCAATGAAGCATTTTATTGAGCAAGGACATAAACGTATCGGTTTCGTCTCTGGTCCTTTCATTAATAAAGCAGGAAGCGCGAAGAAGTTACAAGGTTATAAAAAAGCTTTAGAAGAAGCAGGTATTTCATATGATGAAAATCTTATAATTGATGGAGATTACACATATGATTCAGGTATAGAAGCGTTTGAAAGACTTTGGGGCATGGATGAAAAACCAACAGCAATCTTCGTATCTTCTGATGAAATGGCACTAGGTGTAATCCACGCAGCACAAGACGCGGGATTAAACGTACCAACGGATATCGAAGTGCTTGGTTTTGACAACACACGTCTTGCATTAATGGTTCGTCCGCAACTTTCGACAGTTGTACAACCAATGTATGATATCGGTGCAGTAGCAATGCGTCTACTAACGAAATATATGAACAAAGAAAAAGTAGAAGATCACTCAGTTATCTTACCTCACCGTATCCAATTTAGAGATTCAACGAAGTAAGAATAAGAGAGCTCACAGCGATAGCTGTGAGCTTTTATTCATATTCAGGATAATGGTGTTTAACTACTGTATCTACACTTTCAGTTTTCTTAACATGTAAAAGGCGTGCATATAATTCTTTTCCTGTCTCAAATGGTGTGTCATCTAATTCGAAAACATGCAACACTTTTCTAAACGTCCATGTTACTTGCTCACCGTACATATTATCGTACGTATCTTCAGACTGTAGAGCTATCTTTTCACCTAGCTCATGAGCTTCCTCTAAACTGTTCGCCTTAACGAGAATGATATTTTCTTCAAAAAGTGTATCGTGATTCTCTTCATAATGTTCATCAATTTTACTAGGATTAGGTTTACCTGAATGGACAGATTCAAATAATAATTTTACAGCATACACATGAGATCAGTCTCCTTATGCTGAATGTCTTACTTTATAAACAATACTCGCGATAAGTGAAGCGGGTATTGTAAATACGTTACTTTGATAATGATAATGTATTTGGGATTCTTCATAAGACATTCGCTACAGTTTGGATTATTCCTTGTTATATGTCACACAAGTGCAAATTTAACTATTATAGGGCAATGTCATGTATAATAGAAAGAAAAGGCTTGTGAGGGGGGAGAAGAGATGATCGTTCTTTGGATAATTACGCTTTGCATGACTGCTATTTTTGCATATATGACGTTAAAACAAAATGGCTTAAAGCGATTTGTTCCAGGAAGTATTCTTGCAGGAATCGCCCTTATCACGTATGTAATTTCTATTTTTATTGAAAGTGTATCAGTGGACATGAGCACAAGTTTAATGTTCATGGGTATTACACTATTTGCAGGTAGTATTATGGTACTTATGGTTGCTGGTATTATTTTATTTATTCATATGAATTCGGAAACTTTATAGCATATAGAAAAGGCATGTCCCGAGGGGGCATGCCTTTTTATCCGTTCAATTATGCTCTATCTTTAGAAGAGTTTTGTTGTTTTAGTAAGTCGCGAATTTCGCTAAGAAGAACTTCTTCTTTTGTTGCTTTTTCTTCTTTCTTTTCAGCTTCTCTTTTTAAAGTCATTTTGTTAAAGACTTTAACGAAAATGAAGATTGCAAATGCAACAATTAGGAAGTCAAATATCGTTTGGATAAAGTTACCATATTTAATAGAGGCCTCGCCTACTGTGAATTTTAATCCTGTGAAGTTAATTCCCCCCATTAATAAACCTATTAATGGTGTAATGATATCTTTTACTAAAGAACTAACGATTTTACCGAATGCAGCACCGATTACAACCCCGACAGCTAGATCAATGACGTTTCCCTTTAAAGCGAACTTTTTAAATTCATTCCACATGTGTTAATCCCATCCTTTCCACGATTCAATATGAAATTTATAATTCCTATCAACATATTCTATAGAAATTTGCGAGAGAAATAAAGAGGAAATGGGAATGAAAGTAAATTCTGAAAAATGTATCCGTTTTAATTTTTAGTTGCATTCTCCAGTAGAGATTGCAACAGTTGCTGCGTTTTTAATCCTTCTAATCCATCTACAACAGGTTTTGTATCTCCGTGAACACATTCGATAAAATGATGAACAGCATCTTCAAAACCGCGCTGTTTTAACGTCGTATCCCATGATGGTGAACCGCTTTGCGAAACGGAGTTTTCTTGTTCAATTTCAAATGTATTCATATTTTTTACGCGAATAATTTTCCCTGTCGTTACAAGTTCAATTTGTTCTAAGTTTGTACCTGCATGGCGATGCATCGCGGTAGAAAGTAACAGTCCACTTGGAGTTGTATATGTATGGTGTCCGTAAAGAAGTTCATTCTTTTCATTAATTTGCATCATATTATGAACGACGTTAAGATCATCATTAGCTAACCAGCGAGCAGTATCTACAATATGTAAGTAATCATCTAACATAGTAAAGTCATACGTATATGGCCCCACCTTATTTGTGCGGTGCTTTTCAATTCGAATCCATGAAGTATCATTAGCTTGCTCTTTGGCAGTAACGTACATAGGAACGAAACGGCGATTAAATCCCACCATTAACTTTCGATTATACTTTTCACTCATTTCAACTAGCTTCTCTGCTTGCTCAGTAGTAGCAGCTAGCGGCTTATCAACATAAACATCGATTCCTTTTTTCAGAAGTTCAGAAACGATTTCATAATGTGTAGCAGTTGAACTATGAACGAAAGCCGCATCACATTCTGAAGCGAGTGCCTGAAGGTTAGCGAAATCTTGAATACGATATTGCTCGCAAATTTGTTTTCTTTTATTAACATTAGGTGTAAACGCTCCCACAAAAGTCCAATCAGTTTCCTTTGTCAGTGTTGGAAGGTAAGCCTTTTGTGCAATACTACCTAATCCAATCATTCCAATACGAGGTTTGCTCATGTTTTTTTCCCACCCTATTATAAATATATAAGTTGTCTAGCTGTATAGCTATGTGACGAAATAACTGTAGCATAGACTGGGGATAATGGCAAAAAATAGATTTGAAAATGATACGTTTTTTATAGGAAATGAGCTTTTATTTATTTGTCGCTAACAAAATCTTCTCTATCTCTTCAAAGTTATGAACACGGGCATGCTCTAGCGGGGTAACACCATCGTTGTCTGGAATATTTACATCTGCACCGTGCTCAATAAGAAGCTGAATGACTTGTTGCTGTGTTTCGTTTCCGTTACTTAGTACGATGGCTTCCATTAAAGCGGTCCACCCGAGATTATTTACATGGTTAACATCAATAGTTGTTCGCGTAAGGAGTTCTTTAATAACATCAATATAGCCATGTTCTGAGGCGGGGATAAGAGCTGTTCCGCCGTAACGATTTGTAAGCGATGGATCTGCACCGGCATCAATCGTTAGTTTTAAAATATCAAAGTAACCTTCTGCACCGGCGTATAGAAAGGGATTGTTTTTCATATCGTCTTGGATATTTACGTCAGCCCCTGCTTCAATAAGCGCTTTTGCAGTTTTTACATCATTTTTGTATGTAGAAATCATAAGAGGGGTACGTCCTTTATTGTCCGTTATATTTATGTCAGCCCCTTTTTTGAGTAATGATATAACAGTATTCGTTTCTTGTTTCTCAGTAGCTGTTAGTAGTGCTGTCTCCATGTTTGTCATCTCCTTTTTTACTTCTTGTTCTTGCGAGCATCCTTGCAAAAAAATTACGCAACAGATCATGCTTAATGTTTTTTTGAACATGGAATTCCAACCTCCTCATTTCAACTGTAAAATAAGAACATTAAATTTTTATAAACTGACGCTAAAATTACTATAAAATCGCTTGAGTATTTGAACATATATTTTTATGCTTATGAATAACAAGGTTTGTTAAAGTGAAACTTTAATCAGTGGGGGGTACCCCCCACTGATTATTAGTTGAACCAATCGGGCTTTTATGTGCAGTTGATCCCTACCTAACTTCGTTGCTTTCTCTGAATTTTGAGGTGGGGGGTCTTACTGCCCGTTAATGCGGGATAAAGTGAGGATGTAACATATGTCTATTAAAACAAGATTTTTATTTTCTTATATCGCTGTTATTCTCGTTTCCATCACGCTCATATTAGTCGCGGGATTTTTAATTGTTTTTTCCATAACAGGAGACTTGGAATCAGTGAAAAATTTCTATAAAAGTTCCTATATTCAAAAGCCGCTTACGCCAGAAGAAGAGAATACGTATATTGAATTGAAATTAGCGGCAAAGAAAAATCAATCACAACTATTAGATGAATCGTTCGTTTCATCACTTGAAAAAGAAGGTGTGAAAATAGTTGTAAGAAAGGGAGAAACGATTTCTTATGCTACAAAAATATTTGAAGGTGTATCTTTAAAAGAAGCCATTCCGAAATTTGAATCAGCAAATATTAATAGTCGTGGTACAACGGAACTAGGCGATACATTTTATCGATATGTAAAATTTGATTTTTATTTTCCCGGAGATGAAGAAGGGAGTATATTTGTACTAAAAAGGCAGAGTTCATTTGTCGATCTTACACAAAAATTATTTCCAATTTTGTTCGGAGCGCTTTTACTGTTAGCCATTTTACTCATAGGGTTATTAAGTTATTTCGTCTCAAGAAGTGTGATAAAACCAATTTTTGTATTGAAAGATGCGACTGGGAGAATTAAAGAAGGGGATTTAGATTTTCAAATTCCAGTTACATCCTATGATGAGATTGGGCGATTAAATCAAGGGTTTGAGGAAATGAGGAAGAGATTAAAAGAGTCGATAGAGATGCAAGCACAGTATGAAGAAAATCGAAAAGAACTCATTTCAAACATATCTCATGATTTAAAAACACCGATTACATCTATTATTGGATATGTAGAAGGCATAAAAGATGGAGTCGCAAATACGCCAGAAAAAATGGATAAGTATTTAACGACCATTCATACGAAGGCAAAACATATGGATACACTCATTGATGAGCTCTTTTTGTTTTCAAAGCTTGATTTGAATCGAGTTCCCTTTCAGTTTGAAACGATAGAGTTAAACGTGTTTATGCAGGAATTATTAGAAGAGATGCAGATGGATTTAAGTGAGGAAGGTATAGAAGTTTATTTACAATTACATTCATCACCACTATATGTAACGGCCGATTGCGAAAAGATAAATAGAGTGATATCAAATTTAATTCATAATAGTGTGAAATACATGGATAAAGAAGAGAAGAAAATTACTGTAACAGTATTGAGTGATAACAATAAAGTTATTGTGAAAGTGATGGACAATGGGTCAGGTATAGAAGCTGATACGCTGCCGTATATATTTGAGCGGTTTTATCGTGCAGAGCAATCGCGAAATTCTAGCACAGGTGGAAGTGGACTTGGCTTAGCGATAGCGAAGCAAATTGTTGAAGAACATGGCGGGGAAATTTGGGCGGAAAGTAAGCTTTGGGAAGGTACAAGTATTTTCTTCTCATTGAAAAAAGTACAGGAATGTGGTGAGTAGAATGAAGAGAATTTTACTAGTAGAAGATGAAATAAGTATTGCAGAATTACAGCGAGATTATTTAGAAATTAGTGATTTTCAAGTCGATGTAGAGTATTCAGGTGAAATAGGTCTACAAATGGCTCTTCAGGAAGACTATGATTTAATTATTTTAGATATTATGCTTCCGAAAATGAATGGTTTTGAAATTTGTAAACAAATACGTGCTATAAAAGACATTCCGATTTTACTTGTTTCAGCAAAGAAGGAGGATATAGATAAAATTCGCGGACTCGGTTTAGGCGCGGATGATTATATAACGAAGCCGTTTAGTCCAAGTGAATTAGTCGCAAGAGTAAAAGCACATATTTCTCGTTATGAAAGATTATCAGGAAATGTGAGTAAGCAACGCGATACGTTATATATTCATGGAATTTCTATCGATCAGCGAGCGAGAAAAGTTTTTATAAACAATGAAGAAATTGCGTTTACAACGAAAGAATTTGATTTATTAACATTCTTTGTAACGCATCCAAACCAAGTATTAAATAAAGAACAGTTATTTGAACGTATTTGGGGACTAGAATCAGCTGGCGATTTAGCCACTGTCGTTGTTCACATTAGAAAGCTACGTGAAAAAATTGAAAGAGATCCTGCTCACCCGCAATATATTGAAACAGTGTGGGGAGCTGGTTATCGCTTTAATGTGTAATGTACCTGCCAAGTAATTGGTAGGTTTTTTATGTTATTCGAACAAAAAGGGAATAATAGGTAATTTATGTTAAAATATAAAGAGAGATAAAACATAGGAGAGCATGAGAGGGCGTGCTACATTTTGGGAGATACATTAAAAGATAATAAATCAAACAAGGCTTTAAAGATTGGAACCAATATCATACTTATCTTACTAATTATCGGTGCAATACAAATGTTTTATGATGAAGATTCTACGAATGATCATTTCGGTGGGTTATTTATGATGGTCTTTTTTGGAATTAAAATAATTTCTAATTTTATGATGAGTATAAAAGCAGGAGATAAAAAGTCGATATTCATTGATGTAGGCTTAATGATTTTTTTGTTCTTCTTGTTGTTTCTAGTGTGAAATATTTCTTTTGAAAAAAGTTCATATTCTTATAGAGGCTGTGAGCTTTCCTTAGTAATAACGGTACTAGTGTAACGATTTATAAAATGTTTGAGTAGTAGAAGTAAACTGAGCAGCTTCTTCTAAAAAAGGATAATGGTTACTCTCCTCAAATATCACAAAGATAGAATTACGTATACCCTCATGCATCTCGATAGAATATTGGATCGGGCACTGTACATCATGTCTTCCGCATATAATAAGGGTCTTTGTTTGGATGGAAGGTAAATTCTCTCTTAAATCAAATGACGGATATTCATTGGCGAAAGTGTTCATCCGGCTAGCGGACATTGTTTTTTGGATTGGTTTACAAAAATAAGAGTTGTAGTTTTCTGGTTTATACAATGATAATTTTGTTCTCTTAGTAGATAATTCTTTTCGTTCTGCATTTGTAAGATGAGGGCTTTTCAAGTTTTCGATGAGTTGTTGCATATAATGAAACTGAGGATGTGCTGGGTGATAAATGCAAAATAGTGTTTCGGTATAGTTACTTGCTGCGGCTCCGGCCATGACTAATGATTGTAAGGAATTTGGATATGTAATCGCATATTAAAGTCCAAGCATACCGCCTGTTGAGTGGCCAGCGAAATGCCATGTTGGGAGTTGTAAAGTTTCTCGTATTGCTTCTAAGTCGTGAACGGTTTCAATCATACTTAATTCTTTTTCTGAATTGGCTTTTGCTGAGTTACCAGCGTTTCGTAAATTAATGAGCAATACACGATGCGTAGCAGTGAAAACATCCGCAAAGTAATCGCCAGTTTCATTAAATTGTGAATAGTGATGTGTAATGCAAAGCGGTTCGCCATTTCCTTTTGTAAAGATTTCAAATGTGCCACGTTTCGTGTTGATTATTTGTTGTGTCCACATAATATCACGACCTTTTCTCATAAAAGTTGCACCGGCTAATTCTTAAATAAAATATATCAGCGAATCTCAAAATATATCGACTTACC
The DNA here is from genome assembly GCF_016651125.1 of Bacillus sp. TH17. Taxonomy (NCBI): domain Bacteria; kingdom Bacillati; phylum Bacillota; class Bacilli; order Caryophanales; family Bacillaceae; genus Bacillus; species Bacillus sp. TH17. Next base: position 4,096,043 of record NZ_JAEKEN010000001.1, on the reverse strand, counting down.
GACAGAAAACGACAATAATAGCTAGCTATAAATAAAAGGAGGCTGTTCAAAAAGCGAGCCTCCTCTCTGTTTAATATAAAGATTTTGTCATATTATTCCGAATAATTTCAAGAGATTTCGCTACAGTTAATGCATTTTTTTCTTCGATTTCTGGTTTTCTAGGGATAGGTTGATACATGTTGTCTGGATCTTCCCATGTAAGGGGAAGGTCGGTTTCTGCTTGTCCTTTCCAAGCGTCAATCCATTCTGGAGGGAGATAACCTGAGATGTTTTGGATGTTGTTCATTTCGAGCCAAATGAGTGCCCAAGCTCTTGGTACGACGCGCCAGTGATCATAGCCACCACCGCCGACAGCAATCCAGCGACCGTCGCAATATTCATTAGCGATTTCACGAGCGAGCTTCGGTATTTCACGGTAAATGTTCATCGTTGCGCAAAGGTGTGTAAGTGGATCGTAATAATGTGCATCAGCACCATTTTGCGTTAAAATAATATCCGGTTTAAAGTATGCTGCCACTTCTTTTACAACTGTTCGATATGAATCTAAAAACGATTCGTCTTCTGTAAAAGCGTCGAGTGGAACGTTAAAAGAATAATTATATCCATTTCCTTGTCCACGTTCATTTACTGCGCCAGTTCCAGGAAATAAATAACGCCCAGTTTCGTGTAATGAAATGGTGCATACGTTAGGATCGTCGTAAAAAGACCATTGTACCCCGTCGCCGTGATGAGCATCTGTATCAATATATAAAACGCGTAAACCGTATTTCTTCTGAATATATTTCATTGCGATAGAGCTATCGTTATAAATACAAAAGCCAGATGCTTTACCACGAAAGCCATGATGTAAGCCGCCGCCTAAATTGAGGGCGTGCTTTACTTTCCCAGAAATAACAGCATCGACAGCTGTTAATGTTCCGCCAACGAGTAATGCACTTGCTTCATGCATATTTGGAAACATTGGTGTATCTTCTGTTCCAAGCCCATATGTCATCGCAATTGATTTTTCTAGCTTTCCTTCTCCAGCAAGTTTTACCGCATTTATGTACTCCTCTGTATGAATGAATGCAATTTCCTCATCTGTAGCCATTCTTGGCGAGATGACTTGAGAAGGGGAGATAAAACCACTCTTTTGTAATAAATCATACGTGAGTGTGACGCGTAGTTGGTTAAAAGGATGATCAGGGCTAAAAGAATAGCCCCGAAAGTCATCCGAATAAATGAAGGCGCTGCTCATGCTTGCATCCCCATTATGTTTGGCCATAATACGCGGTAGCCCTCTGCTTCGAGTGCATCAATCACTTTTAGAGGATTCATCGTTTGAATGCGGAAAACGAGTACTTTATCATTCTCATCTTTTGCTGGATAGACGAGAACGCTCACAATATTTATTTGTAAATCACTAAAAATAGCAACGACTTTTCCAAGAATACCAGGTTCATTTTTCACTTGAATTTCAATTTGTGAACTCGGTTGATGAGCTCCTGTTAATTTCACTAACGTGTGCAGCACTGTAGATTCAGAAATGATACCTACGAGTTTTCCAGCTTTCGTAACAGGAAGACAGCCTATTTTATTTTCAAAAAATAAAGTCGCAATTTCCTCAACGAAATCGAGAGGGTGACAAGTCATAACAGGGTGTTTCATTATGAGTTCAAGCGGTTGCTTCAGCATATCCAGTGAAACTTGTTCATCTAAAATAGACGGACTTGCATCTCTTACATCCCGATCAGAAATAATGCCTACGACATGATTATTTTGATCGACAATTGGAATGTGCCGAATGCCTTTCGTACGTATCGTTCGGATTGCTGTTTCAATTGTATCGTTTGGATGCAGTGTCACTACATCTTGATTCATAATTTCTTCTACAATCATTCCAGTTGCCCCCCTTTATTAATACATAAAACGATTGTGAAAACGTAGACGATCGAATGCTTGAATGGAATCCGTATCAACACGTTTACCGATGCGGACCATTAAACAGTTGGCAGGATGTGAACAAATTTCAGGATCATCTGTAGCCATCCATTGTAAACCACCAGCATTCATCATTTTTTCCATTACTTTTCGGTATTCCCAAACATTTAAGCCTGTTTGTTTTAAATCCCAGTGCCAATAATATTCAGTCGTTAATATAATGTAATCTTCCATATGATCGTCCATCATTGAAACTTCTAATAAATTTTTTCCGACAGAGCAACCACGAAAGGCTGGGACAACTTCAATCGCCCCGAGTTCAATTAAGTTTTCAATCTTTCCTTCTGACCATCGCTCGAGCGGATCAGGATATAAGTATGTAACATATCCAACGATCGTTTGGTCATGTCTAGCAATAATGAGACGAGCTTCTGGTAATTTAGAAATTTCGACAATTGCTTTATATTGCTGCTCGGCAGGACGAAACGCAATTAAGTCTTGATGAAATTCATACATTTCAAGATTATGTGTAGAGACAGGACCTTCAATAATTAAAGTGCCTTTCGCTGTTTTTAAGTTTCTGGCATTATATATTTTTTTATGAATCAATTTATTGCTCACCACCTTGAGGGTTTGTGAATCTATTAATATCGTACTTTATAATATATGCGATGTGAATCGAATTTTGTCATTAAAAATTTGTCTAAAAATCAACAAAAATACTGAAAATTTTAAATAATGTTATTATAATAGATAATAGAATACATAGGAGGGGGATGTAAAGTATGAAAGTGGAAACGCTTCCTGTCATTAAAGGAGAAAATAATTTGCCGAATTATGAAGAGGCATACGCGAATTTTAACTGGGAAGAGGTTAATAAAAATTTTACTTGGAATGAAACAGGACGAGTAAATATGGCGTATGAGGCAATTGATAAGCATGCGAAATCCGATCGAAAGAATAAAGTAGCACTTTATTATCAAGATGGATCGCGAAAAGAGAAATATACGTTTAAGGAAATGAAGGATTTTTCTAATAAAGCAGGAAATGTCCTGAAAAACTATGGCGATGTTGAGAAAGGCGATCGCGTTTTTATTTTTATGCCGCGTTCCCCAGAATTATATTTCGCACTTTTAGGTGCAGTGAAATTAGGGGCAATTGTTGGACCATTATTTGAAGCATTTATGGAAGGCGCAGTTCGCGATCGTTTAGAAGATAGCGAAGCTAAGGTGTTAATTACAACTCCTGAATTGTTAGAGCGCATACCATTAAATGATTTACCTGCTTTAAAAACAGTCTTCCTTGTTGGAGACAATGCAGAAGAAGGCGGTAAAACTGTAGCGTTCAATCCTTTATTTGAACAAGCTTCAAAAGAATTACATATCGAGTGGTTAGGCCGTGAAGACGGTTTAATTCTACATTACACATCTGGTTCTACTGGTAAGCCAAAAGGCGTCCTTCATGCTCAAAACGCAATGGTTCAGCACTATCAAACAGCGAAATGGGTATTAGATTTAAAAGAAGATGATGTATATTGGTGTACAGCTGACCCAGGCTGGGTAACTGGAACAGCTTACGGTATTTTTGCACCGTGGTTAGTGGGAGCATCAAATGTTATTTTAGGCGGGAGATTTAGTCCAGAGGCATGGTATGAAGCACTGCAAGATTACGGTGTAACAGTTTGGTATAGTGCACCGACAGCGTTCCGTATGTTAATGGGAGCTGGACAAGACGCAATTAAAAAATATGATTTATCACAAGTGCGTCACGTATTAAGTGTTGGTGAGCCATTAAATCCAGAAGTAATTCGCTGGGGTATGAGCGCATTTGGACTTCGTATTCATGATACGTGGTGGATGACAGAAACAGGCGGACAAGTTATTTGTAACTATCCTTGTATGGAAATCCGTCCAGGTTCAATGGGGAAACCAATTCCGGGTGTGAAAGCAGCGATTGTTGATAATGAAGGAAATGAAGTGCCTCCATACACAATGGGGAACTTAGCAATTGGTAAAGGGTGGCCATCTATGATGCGTGCGGTTTGGAATAACCCACAAAAATATGATTCTTACTTTATGCCGGGAGATTGGTACGTATCAGGTGACTCTGCTTATATGGATGAAGATGGATACTTCTGGTTCCAAGGACGTATTGACGATGTAATTATGACGTCAGGTGAGCGTGTTGGTCCGTTTGAAGTAGAAAGTAAATTAATCGAGCATGCTGCTGTAGCAGAAGCTGGTGTAATTGGTATTCCTGATCCAGTACGCGGGGAAATCATTAAAGCATTTATCGCGCTTCGCGTGGGATACGAACCATCTGAAGAATTAAAAGAAGAGATTCGTCAATTTGTAAAAAAAGGCTTAGCAGCTCATGCAGCGCCAAGACAAATTGAATTTAGAGATAAATTACCGAAAACGAGAAGTGGTAAAATTATGCGCCGTGTATTAAAAGCTTGGGAGCTAAACTTACCAACAGGTGACTTATCAACGATGGAAGATTAAGAAGGAAGGGTCTGAACAAGTAATATGTTCAGACCTTTCTTTTTTTATGGTATCATAAACTTATACATACGAGTTAAAGGGGAGAAGGAAATGAAAACAGAAAAAGAAAAGATGATACTTGGGGAAATGTACATACCAGCTGATCCTGTTTTGATTCAAGAGAGGGAGCAGGCTCGTATATTAACGAGAAAATTAAATGAAACACCAGAAGTACAATTAAAAGAGCGTAGCGAAATCGTAAAAGAACTATTCGGAACGACTGGAGATAACATTCATCTTGAATCTTCTTTTAGATGTGATTACGGCTATAACATTCACGTTGGTGAAAATTTTTACGCGAACTTTGATTGTACGATTTTAGACGTATGCCCGGTGACAATCGGAGTGAACTGCATGTTAGCTCCAGGTGTTCACATTTATACAGCAACACACCCGCTTGATCCAGTAGAGCGCATAAGCGGATCAGAATACGGAAAACCAGTTACAATTGGCGATAACGTATGGATTGGCGGAAGAGCGATTATTAATCCAGGTGTAACAATTGGAGACAATGCGGTTATCGCATCTGGCGCCGTTGTAACGAAAGATGTGCCGGATAATGTAGTAGTGGGCGGGAATCCTGCGAGAATCATAAAAAAAATAAAATAATATTTGAACGAAGCGCCTTCCTCGTCTGTATACATTTATGAAAGAATAGATGAGGGAGGCTTTTTTATGTCTAATAAATTACTTCTTGCTTTTGCCGTAATTGGAATTATCGTCGTATTTTCTTGTGGTTTGCTATTACCGATGCCAATCGGATTTAAAGTATCAATGATTACAGCCGGTGTCATGATGATTGTTATGTTTTCAATCATTATTCCGTTTGATAGAAAACATATAGTACGGAAAAAAGGATATAAAATTGATTTTACAAAAACAAAAGTGTATTTTCGCTGGAATGTATTTGATACGATTTCGGCTTGTTTGGCAGTGTATGCGTGCGTATGTGTGCAAGCATTAAATATTTTAGTTTCAACCGGACAGACAATTCAAAACCCGTATGTTCAATTTTTTACGAATCAATCGCAAGTATGGATTATTGTCGCAAGTTGCTATTTAATTTCCCGCATTTCATTAACATTAAAAGGAATAAAGGAGATCAAAAATCATGGCGCAGATTGGGATTGAGGAAGAGCTCATGCTTGCGTATCAAAGTGGAGATAAGCAGGCAGGAGAAAAACTATATGTTTTGATCAAACCAGCGCTATACACATTTTTATATCGATTTAACCGAGATGAACAATTAAGTATCGATCTCGTGCAAGATACATTTTTGACATTAGAACGAAAGAAACATATGTATGAACCTGAAAAAGGTAAAATAAAAACGTATTTATTTCAAATTGGTTATCGTCTTATGATTAATAAATTAAATAGAAGAAAAAAGTGGCGTACGCTTTTGCCATTTTTAGTGCCGATTCAGGAAAAAGAATTTTCTCACGAAGATCGGCTCACAGTAAGAGCGGCAATTTTGAAAGTTCCTGAAGAACAGCGAGCTGTCCTTATTCTTTCTTATTATCATGATATGCAGCAAAAAGAGATTGCGGAGATATTAAACATTCCGGTTGGAACAGTGAAGTCGAGACTCCATAACGGGATAAAGAAATTGAAACAATTGCTGGAGGTGGATGAAATTGAGCGAAAATCCCTTTAAGAGTGAATATAAATTAAAACAGCATTTAGATAGTGACCATGTAGAAATACCGGATTTTCCAAAAACGGTAAGTCGCTTCGATCGATTAATCGGATTTCTTGGTTCTCCAGCGAAAGATCCTGTGGAGGCAACGATTGGAAATGATTTATCGGTTGTGTTTCATGTATCGTTATTAGTTGGAGTTCCAATTCTTTCTCTTATTACGATACTCTTTGCGACGTTGTAAAGGATTGGCAAGGAGAGAAACCCTACCTCTATTTGACACGCCTATATAAATGATGGTATAAAGAAAAGTATATGAATAATTGAGCGTGGAAAGGGAGAAGTAGTGATCATTTCCCTGTTTTAGAGAGCTGATGGTCGGTGGAAATCAGCACATAGATGATCGCGAATTACGCCCCTAGAGCATCTTTTTTCGATTGAAGTGTATTCAAAAGGGAAAAGACGGTGCTAAGCCGTTATGTAAATAAGGTGGTAGGCTTTTTTTGCCTGCAACTAGGGTGGTAACGCGATAATCAAAATCGTCCCTTATTTAAGGGGCGATTTTTTTATGTTTTCAACCTTCACGCCAGTAATGAACTTAAAGGAGAGTATGTAGGATATGGGTATTTTACAAGATCTTGAATTTCGCGGTCTAATTAACCAGCAAACAGATGCTGAGGGCCTTGAGCAATTATTAGAAAAAGAAAGCGTTAAATTATACTGTGGTTTCGATCCGACAGCGGATAGCTTACACATCGGTCATATGTTACCAGTATTAATGTTACGTCGTTTCCAATTAGCTGGTCACCAACCAATCGCACTTGTTGGCGGTGGTACTGGTATGATCGGTGACCCAAGTGGTAAAAAAGCTGAACGTACATTAAATACGAAAGATACAGTTGCTTACTACACAGAAAGCATTAAAAACCAACTTTCAAACTTCTTAGAGTTCGAAAACGTGGACAACCCAGCAACAATGGCTAATAACTATGATTGGCTTGGTAACTTAGATGTAATTTCATTCTTACGCGATATCGGTAAAAACTTCGGTTTAAACTATATGTTAGCAAAAGATACAGTAGCATCTCGTTTAGATACTGGTATTTCATTTACTGAGTTTAGTTATATGATTTTACAATCATACGACTTCTTAAACTTATACCAAAACCATAATTGCCGTCTACAAATCGGTGGTAGTGACCAATGGGGTAACATTACAGCTGGTCTTGAATTAATCCGTAAATCAGAAGAAGATGCGAAAGCGTTCGGTTTAACAATTCCACTAGTTACAAAATCTGACGGTACGAAGTTTGGTAAAACAGAGGGCGGCGCAATTTGGTTAGACCCAGAGAAAACAACTCCTTACGAGTTCTACCAATTCTGGATTAACACAGATGACCGCGACGTTGTTAAATACTTAAAATACTTCACATTCTTATCTCATGAAGAAATTCTTGAGCTTGAAAAGCAAGTAACTGAAGCACCAGAAAAACGTGCAGCACAAAAATCATTAGGATCTGAAATGACAAAACTTGTTCACGGCGAAGAAGCGTTAGAGCAAGCAATTAAAATTTCAGCTGCATTATTCAGTGGCTCTGTAGCAGAACTTACTGCAAGCGAAATCGAGCAAGGATTCAAAGACGTACCATCTGTAGAACGCACTGCAGAAGATACAGTATTAATCGACTTACTTGTAGAAAGTAAAATTTCACCATCTAAACGTCAAGCACGTGAAGATGTAACTAACGGTGCAATCTACGTAAACGGTGAGCGTACACAAGCGTTAGACTACGTTGTAACAAAAAACGACCGCATCGAAGGTAAATTCACAATCATTCGCCGCGGTAAGAAGAAATATTTCTTAATTCGTTACTAATCAGAAACGAATGTAAAACAAATAGTACCCCGAATGGTAGGCTGAAAAGTCTATCGTTCGGGGTTTTTATGTATGCATTTAAATTGCCTCATGATTTCTTTTAAATAGAATATGAAGAATTAATACGAGCATGTAAAGTAAGCTAATTAGCATAACGACAAATGCCCCGGGATAAAATTTTGCCGCATATATAAAGAAATCGATTTGATAAATATCGTCATAATGTGAAACGTACCCTTTAAAATAATTCGTAAACTTAGCGCTATATTTCCATTCATCAGGATAATCTATTAAATTACTCCCTTGATACCAACTCATAAGTGCTGAAGTAATAAAAAGCATACAGGCACTACCCAATTGAACCATTTGATTTATTGTCAAAATGAAACAACCTCCTATTTAATGGTTATTATAGCGTGCATTCGTATTCCTGTAACCTTTTTGTTGTAATCTCCTTTTCGAGTTCATACGGAAATCACATGTAAGCGGTATGATAAATGTATAACAAATAGAAAGGAGTGGTAAAACAAAATGTCACTAGAAGCGCTCATTATTTTTTCTTTGCTAAACGCTGGTCAGCTTGCAGAGCATTCGAAGGTTGATGTACATAAAGAGCAGAAAGATGCTTATGTATATGTTCAAAAAGAGGAAAATAAATAACTTTAATATATAAATAAGGGCTATCAGAGAGAACGTTTTAGTTTCTTTGGTAGCTTTTTCTATTGAGATATAATTTGGAAGTAATGAAATAAGGAGTAGTCTGAAAACGAAATGATTATATGTTTAAGGGAATAAGTATAACAGCATGTAATGAAGATGGATTATAAAATTTTGCACAATAAACGGAGCCAGTATTAAAGAGAATCCAATCGTTGGAATGAATAAAAGAGAAGTAATGACGATTATCCATAACTCATGAAAAAACTGCCTTGAAGTATCTTACTACACATACGACATTTATATAAATAAAAAAAGCCCAGGTCCCTTGATAAACAAGGTTCCTAAGGCTTTTAATAATACTCTTTGCAGAGTACCGAGATTAACGAGAGTAGAACTCTACGATTAATGCTTCGTTGATTTCAGCTGCTAACTCAGAACGCTCAGCGTGACGAGTGTAAGTAGCTTCTAACTTATCAGCATCGAAAGTTAAGTATTCTGGTACGAAGTTGTTAACTTCGATCGCTTCTTTAACAACAACAAGGCTGTTAGATTTTTCGCGAACGCTGATAGTTTGGTTAGGTTTAACGCGGTAAGATGGGATATCTACGCGAGCGCCATCAACCGTGATGTGACCGTGGTTTACTAATTGGCGAGCTGCACGACGAGTGCGAGCTAAGCCCATGCGGTAAACTAGGTTGTCAAGACGAGCTTCAAGAAGGATCATGAAGTTTTCGCCGTGCTTACCAGGCATTTTACCTGCTTGGTCAAATGTGCGACGGAATTGACGTTCAGTCATGCCGTACATGTGACGAAGTTTTTGTTTCTCTTGTAATTGTAAACCGTATTCTGAAAGTTTCTTACGTTGGTTAGGACCGTGAGGACCTGGTGCGTAAGGGCGTTTTTCTAATTCTTTTCCTGTGCCGCTTAGAGAGATTCCAAGACGACGAGACAGTTTCCATGCTGGACCTGTATAACGAGCCATAGTTGACTCCTCCTTTAAAAATGTTTTTATTTTCGTAAAATAAAAACAGACGTAATCGATATTTACGGGTATTTTGTTTTCATGTACCTTCGCTCCAGCAGCAGGGAGTTACGAGATACACCTCCGCAGAGGAACAAAATACAAACGATAAACTCACATTACAAGGCTGCCTTTTTATTTTACACAAACGCTATTATATCTTTTACTTACAGTTTCGTCAAGAGACTCCCTTTTTGTTTTATGCAGATAAATTTTGGGAATTAACAAGAAGGAATTTAAAACAATATAAAAGAAAAGATAGAAGCACAAATAAAACGCTTACATAAAATGTAGTAAAAATGTTCATCAGTTTTTTACTGGTGGATATGTGGCAATAAAGACATAAGGGGGATGTTTTTATGAAAAAGAAGCATATGGAGACAGCGTTAATTCATCACGGTTATACATCAGAGGAACATAAAGGAAGTTTAACACCACCTTTATTTCAAACGTCTACATTCACATTTGAGACTGCGCAACAAGGAGAAGCGAGTTTTGCGGGAGAAGATCCATCTTATATTTATTCAAGGCTTGGGAATCCAACTGTGAAATTATTTGAAGAACGTATGGCTGTTTTAGAAGATGGAGAGGAGGCGCTGGCGTTCGGTTCAGGTATGGCAGCCATTTCAGCAACTTTAATCGGTTTTCTAAAGGCTGGAGATCATATTATTTGTTCAAATGGATTATATGGATGTACGTACGGTTTTTTAGAAGTATTAGAAGAGAAATTTATGATTACTCATTCGTTTTGTGATATGGAGACAGAGACTGATATTGAAAATAAAATTCGTCCAAATACAAAGCTCATTTTCGTTGAAACACCGATAAATCCAACGATGAAATTAATTGATTTAGAAAAGGTGATTGGGGTAGCGAAGCGCAATGATTTGCTTGTTATTGTCGATAATACGTTTTGTTCACCTTATTTACAAAGACCTCTTGAGCTCGGTTGTGACGCCGTCGTTCACAGTGCGACAAAATATATTGGTGGTCACGGGGATGTTGTAGCGGGTGTAACAATTTGTAGAACGAAAACGTTAGCTGACAAAATCCGTCCGATGCGAAAAGATATCGGCGGTATTATGGCGCCGTTTGACGCGTGGTTATTGTTACGCGGATTAAAAACATTAGCAGTAAGAATGGATCGTCATTGTGATAATGCGGAAAAAATTGTATCGTTTTTGAAAAATCATGAAGCAGTAGAAGGTGTTTGGTATCCGGAGGGAGAATTAGCATCTCGGCAAATGAAACGAGGTGGGGGCGTTATTTCTTTTTCAATTAAAGGCGGGAAAGAAGAAACACAGTCGTTTATCAATGACCTCCATTTTATTACAATTGCCGTAAGTTTAGGTGATACAGAAACGTTAATTCAGCATCCAGCGACGATGACGCATGCAGCTATTCCGGCTGAACTAAGAAAAGAAATGGGTATTTTTGATAATTTAATACGCCTATCTGTCGGCTTAGAATCATGGGAAGATATCGTTTCTGATTTAGAACAGGCACTAAAGAAGATATCTACTGTTAGTAATCAATAAAAAAGAGTGAGCTATCGGTTTCGTACGTTACGTACGTAATCGATAGCTCACTCTTTTCTTTATTAAATATGTTTTAGGAGTGTTTCCACAAACTTTTCTAAATAGTGCTGATCTACTTCATCGAAACGATTTTTTTCAGGACTATCAATATCAAGCACACCAATGATATTTCCTTCTTTCATAATCGGTACAACGATTTCAGAATTAGAGGCACTATCGCAAGCGATATGTCCTGGGAATTGGTGAACATCTGCTACAAGTTGCGTTGTTTTTGTTTCAGCTGCAACGCCGCAAACACCACGTCCGAACGGAATACGCACGCAAGCTGGCATCCCTTGGAATGGTCCAAGAACAAGTTGATTTCCTTCTGTTACATAAAAGCCAACCCAATTAACGCGATCTAAAAATTGATTTAATAGTGCGGACGCATTTGATAAGTTTGCGACTACGTTCGGTTCGCCAGTTAATAATGCATCCAGTTGTTTAATTACTGTCTCATATTGCTCTTCACGAGATCCTGCATAACTTTCTTTTGTAAACATGGAAACAACTCCCTTTTTAGCGAGATATGTAAAACGATAGCAAAATACGATGTATTTCACATGACTTTGTCGATAGAAAATTAAAGGAATTTGTCTTAAAAGTCAAGAAATTTAAACTATAGCTGTTCAGTGAGAGGAAGTGAGCGCATGAAACAGACGAAACAAAAAGTAATTGATGCGGCAATATCGTTGTTTAATACGAAAGGTTATGATGGAACGTCGGTGCGAGAAATTGCAAAGCGAGCGGATGTGAATGTAGCGAATATTTCATATTATTTTGCTGGAAAGCAAGGGTTATTAGAACAGCTTATTACTGATTTTTTAGAAGGATATATTCACGTAATTGAAACGTCATTTGAACAGAGAGAATATTTATCGGCTAAAGATGTGATGGTGCAAATGGTGCGCGGGATTTTACGATATCAATTTGATAATAGAGAACTGACACGTTTTTTTTATAGAGAGCTTTCGCTTGATACGACATTAATTCGTGAAGTGATGACCGTTTATTTTTCTAGAGAAAGATATTATATAGAGCAAATCATTAAACAAGGACAAATGAAGCAAGAATTTAAAAAGATATCTTTTACAATGTTTATGACGCAATTAAAAGGCATGATAAATATGCCGTTTTTATATCCACAATATATATCAGAGGTGCTACACTCATTTCCGTCTGAGACGTTTTTCTTAGAAATGTATACGAAGGAAATTGAGCAATGGATGGAACGAACATTATATAAAGCGAGTATGTATTATGAACTACCAAGAGCTGTTCATATGTGAAAAATCCCCACCTAACGAACTGAGGTGGGGATTTTTATATGTTGTTTTCTTTGCCATAAATTTTTGCATACTAGCGCAATAATTGTTAATGAACAGCTAATTGTATACCTAGAAATATGTGATGTAAGGAAAATGATTATGAATGTGTTTCAATGTATGGGCGCGAAACCAATAATTGCGGTTGAAACATCTTATGCAGAACCGATGATTGCGATGGTAGGAGCTGGACTTGGTATAACATTGCTTCCGGAAACCGCTTTACAGTAAGCCGTAATGCAAGGTAACGTACGTGCGATTTCTGTAGAACCACCACTAATGCGAAAGATTTATTTCGTCTCTCATATGAAAGAGAGCTCGTTATCCTGCATTAACTGCCGGTAAAAGTCTTACCTTTATTGCATTCATTTGAGGACGGATAATGGAATAAGTGGAATATTAAGAAATATTACAATCACATGTAAAGAAACATGAAATTTTAAAAAAAACTAGGTCAAAAACACGTCATTACATGGTATGATTAGAACATTGTTAGTTGTTAAATATAGGGGAATTCCCTTTTTATACATAATGCCTTCCATTTCATAAACGGAACGGACAAAAAAAGAGATATAACTAGGAGGCTTTTTTGCATGGATTCTATCCTGACGATCGTTATCATTGTAGTAAGCTCTATTCTAGTGCTGCTCATGATAGAGCTTGTGATAAGAAATCGTTCATATAAAGATATTGAAGCACTGGAGCAGTGGAAACAAGAGATAAAAGATAAACCTGTGGCAGATGAACTAAAGCGGGTAAAAGATTTAAATATGACAGGTCAAACAGAAGAGCTGTTTGGTAAATGGCGTGAAGAGTGGGATGAAATTGTATCAACAACTCTTCCGAAAGCTGAAAAAGATTTAGGGCAAGCGCGAAAATTCGCCTCGCAATTCTCCTTCCGCAAAGCAAAGCATGCGATGAAAGAATCCATAAGTGGTTTAGATGACGCTGATAATCGTATTACAGACATTTTAAATGAATTACAGCAACTGTTAGAAAGCCATGAGAAAAATAGCGCGGAAATTGAAGGGTTACGTGATACATATCGTAGTATGAAAAAGAGCGTTCTTGCTCATCGACACATGTATGGAGTAGCTGAGCAAAAAATTGAAGAGATGTTAGATGTTGAATCCGAGAAGTTCAAAACTTTTGAAGAGGCAACAGATAATGGTGATTATTTAAAAGCGAGAGAAATTGTTATTAGTTTAGAAGAAGGTTTAGCAAGTTTAGAAATCGTTATTCATCAAATTCCGGATTTATTGGTAGAGTGTCAAGCGACATTACCAGTTCAGCTGGAAGATTTATTACAAGGTCATGATGATATGATAAGACAAGGCTATGTATTAGAGTATTTGGAAATCCCTAAAGAAGTCCGCGATATGACGACACAACTACACACATGTTTAATGGATATACAGGAACTTCATATAACAGAAGCAGCAGAAAAAGTAGAGAACTTAAAAACTCGTTTAGACAGTTTTTATGATCAACTTGAACAAGAAGTGCATGCGAAACATTATGTGGAGCAAAAAACACTGTCTGTTTATGAAGATTTAGAAGAAATTCGTACAGAAACAATTGAAACGAAAATAGAAACACAACTTGTGAAACAAAGTTATCAATTACAAGACAAAGATATTGAGTCACAAAAAGTAATTGAAAAGCAAATGCATATTTTAATGAAACGTTTTGAAGTGTTACAAATACGCGTTGCTGAACAAGATATTGCATTCTCTATCATTCGTGAGGAACTAGAAGAGGTTTATGAGCAATGTGAAACTTTAAAAGTACTTCATGCAGAATATAAAGAAATGCTGCAAACGATGCGCAAAGAAGAATTTGAAGCACGTGAGAAGTTACAAGAAATGCGAAATACAATTTTTGAGACGAAACGTTTTATGCAAAAGTCGAATTTACCAGGTCTTCCAGAGAGTATTATGGAAGATTTACAAAAAGGGCAAATGGCGATGCAAGCTGTATATGAGCAATTAGAAGTAAAGCCGTTAAATATGAATACTGTAAATAGCAGTTTAGAAGAAGCATACACAGTTGTGAATGGTGTATCTGAAATGACAGAAGAAGTAATTGGACAAGCTTATTTAGTTGAAAAACTAATTCAATACGGTAACCGATACCGCAGTCATGATGAGAATCTTGCAGAAAGCTTAAATTATGCGGAGAAATTATTCCGTGAATATCAATACGATGCAGCTTTAGAACAAGCGGCTTCTATATTAGAGCAACTTGAACCTGGTGTTGTTCAAAAAATAGCTGAATATGTAGACAATGAGCAAACCCTTTAATAAAGGGTTTGTTTTTTTGTGTAATTTTGAAGTCGATGTTGCTATAATGAATAGCGGAATACAGTAAGGTTGTTCGTTTCAAAATAAAGTGAAACCATAAGTGATGGGGTTTCATCCACCACTGATTATTAATCTTCACCACTCAGTATGCCTGCAAATGGCCGGGGGAAATGTACACTTTTATATAAAAACGGAACCTTTGAGTAGTCTTAGCGTAATTACACGTATTTGTGATATGATTATATGATGTGATAGCGCTGAAAGGGGAAGAACGATGATCTATTTTGATAATAGTGCGACGACGAAGCCATATCCAGAAGCGCTTCAATCGTACGTAACGGTTGCAGGGAAATATTTTGGTAATCCTTCTTCTATCCACTCGCTTGGAGGAGAGGCAGAGCGTCTATTAACACAATCGAGAACGATTGCGGCACAGCTCCTTCACGTTAAACCTTCTGAAATTATTTTCACATCAGGTGGAACGGAAGGGAATAACCTTGCGATTAAAGGGATAGCGATGAGGAATCGTTCGCGCGGCAAACATATCATTACAACAAATATTGAACACGCGTCTGTGTTTGAAGCATATAAACAATTAGAAGATCTCGGTTTTGATGTAACGTATTTACCGGTTAACGAGCACGGTGTTGTATCGGTAGAAGATGTAAAACGAGCACTTCGTGAAGATACGATTCTTGTGTCAATTATTCACGTGAACAACGAGACTGGAGCGATTCAGCCCGTTGCTGAAATTGGAACATTATTAACGAACTATCCGAAAATAAGATTCCACGTGGACCATGTACAAGGGATAGGAAAAGTACCACTTGATTTATACGCTTCTCATATTGACCTTTGTTCAATATCTGGACATAAATTTCATAGCGTAAAGGGGACAGGTCTTCTTTACGTACGTGATGGTGTAAGGTTAGATCCAATCTTATCAGGTGGTCAACAAGAGCTCAAGTATCGTTCAGGTACAGAAAATTTACCTGGTATTGTAGCGATGGTGAAAGCACTTCGTATGACGATGGAACAAGTGAAAGAAAAGATAGTTCATTTGCAAAATTTACAAACAGAGCTGGTCCGTTTCTTTAAAGAGATGGAAACTGTAACGATTAATACATCACTTGAATATGCGGCACCGCACATTTTAAATGTATCATTTGTCGGTTTAAAACCAGAAGTAGTCGTTCATGCTTTAGAAGAGCATGGTGTATATGTATCGACGAAGTCTGCTTGTTCTTCAAAAGCAAATGAAGTGAGCAGAGTACTAGTGGCAATGGGAGTACCGCACGCCGCAGCTACAAGTGCGATTCGCATTAGTCTAGCACCAGACAACACGATGGAAGAAGTAAAACAATTTGAAGGTATTGTTAAAGAGACGATGCCAAAATTATATGAAGTGATGAGGTAAAGAAATATGATGACATATGAATATATTTTAGTTCGTTATGGAGAAATGACGACAAAAGGAAAGAACCGTTCTAAGTTTGTAAGTACGTTAAAAGATAATGTGAAATTCAAATTAAAAAAATTCCCAAACATTAAAATTGATGCAACACATGATCGTATGTACATTCAGTTAAATGGTGAAGACCATGAAGCAATTTCTGAAAGATTGAAAGATGTATTTGGTATTCATAAGTTTAACTTAGCAATGAAAGTACCATCAGAATTAGAAGATATTAAAAAAGGTGCATTAGCAGCTTTCTTACAAGTAAAAGGTGATGTGAAAACATTTAAAATTACAGTGCACCGCTCTGATAAGCGCTTCCCAATGAAGACGATGGAGTTACTTCCAGAAATCGGTGGGCACATTTTAGAAAATACAGAGGATATCACAGTAGATGTTCATAATCCAGATGTGAATGTACGTATAGAAATTCGCAGTGGTTACAGCTATATTATGTGTGGTGAGCACATGGGAGCTGGCGGTTTACCAGTTGGCGTTGGCGGAAAAGTAATGGTACTTCTTTCTGGTGGTATCGATAGCCCGGTAGCAACGTACTTAACGATGAAACGCGGCGTATCTGTGGAAGCAGTTCACTTCCATAGTCCACCTTTCACAAGCGAGCGCGCGAAACAAAAAGTAATCGATTTAGCACAAGAGTTAACGCAATACTGTAAACGTGTAACACTTCATCTTGTTCCATTTACTGAAGTGCAAAAAACGATTAATAAAGAAATTCCATCTAGCTATTCTATGACAGTTATGCGTCGTATGATGATGCGTATTACAGAGCGTATTGCAGAGGAGCGTAATGCACTTGCAATTACGACTGGTGAAAGTCTTGGACAAGTAGCGAGCCAAACGTTAGATAGTATGCATACGATTAACGAAGTGACAAACTATCCTGTTATTCGCCCGCTTATTACGATGGATAAATTAGAAATTATTAAAATTGCAAAAGAAATTGGAACGTATGATATTTCAATTCGTCCATATGAAGACTGCTGTACAGTGTTTACACCAGCAAGTCCATCGACGAAACCGAAGCGTGAGAAAGCAAATCGTTTTGAAGCGAAGTACGATTTCGCGCCGTTAATTGAAGAGGCTGTAGCGAACAAAGAAACAATGGTATTACAAACAGTAGAAGTAGTGGCTGAAGAAGAAAAATTCGAAGAACTTTTCTAAACCCATAAATTACCACATTCAAATGTGCATGAAGTCATGTTGTTTATCACACTCTATACTCACAAGGAGGTGATACAACATGGCAAGCACAAATAAATTAGCAGTATCTGGTGCTCAAGCAGCATTAGATCAAATGAAATACGAAATCGCTCAAGAGTTTGGTGTTCAACTTGGAGCTGATGCAACATCTCGCGCTAACGGATCTGTTGGTGGCGAAATTACTAAACGTCTAGTTTCACTAGCTGAGCAACAATTAGGCGGTTACCAAAAATAATCCCATATACGATGGCTTAGAAAGAGCGGGTTCTCCCGCTCTTTCTTTTTGTCGTTTTCGTCGTTATTTGCCGATGAATCGTTATGTTAAAAACATCGTCGCTATACATTCATACATCAATTCGACATAAATATAAAAAAATTGTCAAAAGAAGAGGGTTCAAAATTTACTGAAAATTCTTTATTATATAAGGGAGGCATAGAAATAAAGGAGGATGTTATATGAAGAGAGAGGAATTGTTAGCGCCGCCGTCTTATAATTTAGTTTCGGAAATAGAGAAATATACGAGTGATAAAGAGAAGCTTGCTTTAATTTGGCAAGATGATAAAGGGAATAGACGAGAGATTACATATTTTGAATTAATGCAAGGTGCGAATAAAATTGGAAACGCTTTTATAAAAAGTGGCTTACAAAAAGGGGACAAGATCCTTATTATGATGCCGCGCTTAATTGAAGCTTACATGACGTATATTGCTGCGATTAAAGCAGGATTTGTCGTTATTCCAAGCTCAGAAATGTTGCGTAAAAAAGATATTGAGTACCGTATTGGGCACGGAGAAGTGAAAGCAATTGTAAGTTACGAACCGTATATTGGACAATTCGACGGCGTAGAAGCGGTGGAATCTCTTCAAAAATTCGTTTTGAGCGAGCGTTCAGTAGATGGATGGACGAATTTAAAAACAGCATTAGAAACGGAAAGTGATACGTTAGAAATGGCGAAGACGGATAAAGAAGATATGGTCTTTTTATCTTATACGTCAGGGACGACAGGAAATCCAAAAGGAGTTGTTCATACGCATGCATGGGCATACGCTCATTTACGTACAAGCGCCCCGAACTGGCTCGGAATCGAAGAAGAAGATGTTGTATGGGCAACGGCTAGTCCAGGTTGGCAAAAATGGATTTGGAGCCCGTTTGTAGCGACTCTCGGTTCAGGTGCAACAGGATTTGTATACAATGGTAAGTTTGAACCAAAAACGTATTTAAATTTATTAGGCGATAATAAGGTGAATGTGCTTTGTTGTACGCCGACTGAGTATAGATTAATGGCAAAGGTAGAAAATTTAAGTGAGTACAATTTAGAAGCGTTACATAGCGCTGTATCAGCTGGTGAGCCGTTAAACAGGGAAGTTATTGAAACGTTCCAAAGGCATTTTGATATTACGGTAAGAGACGGTTATGGGCAAACGGAAAACACATTACTCGTTGGGATAATGAAAGGGATGGACATTAGACCAGGATCAATGGGAAAACCGACGCCGGGAAACCATGTTGATATCGTAAATGAAGAAGGAACTCCTGTACAGGTAGGAGAAGTTGGTGATATTGCAGTTCACATTGAAACACCAGCACTCTTTAAACAATATTATAAAGACGATGAGCGTACAGCGATGCAATTCCGCGGTGATTATTATATTACCGGTGATAAAGCGAAAAAAGATGAAGAAGGCTATTTTTGGTTTGAAGGTCGCGGTGATGATATTATTATTAGCTCTGGTTATACAATCGGACCGTTTGAAGTCGAAGATGCACTTGTAAAACATCCATATGTAAGAGAATGTGCGGTTGTCGCAAGCCCTGATGAAATTCGCGGAAGTGTCGTGAAGGCATTTATCGTATTAAGAGAGAATATAGACAAGAACGAAGAAACATTAATTCCAGTGCTCCAACAACACGTCAAAGAATTGACTGCACCATATAAATACCCTCGCAAAATTGAATTTGTAGATGAACTACCAAAAACGATTTCCGGAAAAATTCGCCGTATTGAACTTAGAAAACAAGAAATGGAGCTTCCTTCAAAATAATTTTGAAAATAGGGAAGTAAATAGTTGAATGAAATGTAAAACGATGATATTATAAAAACGAACACAAGTTCGATTTTATAAACTAAAAAAAGAGGTGTTCGTATGATTTTAGGTATTAATCCGTACTTAGTTTTAGATGGTAGTGGGCAAGAAGCTGTACAGTTTTACAAAGAGGCGTTAGACGCAAAAGTAGAAGTAATGCAAACTTTTGGTGACATGCCTGAAAATCCAGAATACCCAATTCCAGCTGAAGCGAAAGAGCGCGTTTTACATGCTACTTTAAAAGTTGGTAATACGGACCTTATGATTTCTGATACATTCCCAGGTCAAGGGCATACAATCGGATCTCAAGTAACAATCGCAATTCAAATTAATAATGCAGAAAAAGCGAAAGAAGTATTTGATAAGTTACAAGAAGGTGGAGAAGTTATTATGCCACTTCAAGAAACTTTCTGGAGCCCAGCATACGGACAACTAAAAGATAAATTTAACATTGAATGGCAAGTTACAACGAATCCTACTGAACAAAATTAATTTTTGGAAAAGCACCATTTTTAATCGAAATGGTGCTTTTTTTATACGCTCTAATTTCGTAGACTAAAGGAAAAAGGGGATGAGCATATGGGAGAAATTTGGTATGGCGGCACCATTTACACTATGCGAGAAGAGAATGAAAAAGTAGAAGCTATTTACGTTGAAAATGGCGTCATTGTTCATATGGGGAATAAAGAAGAGTTAGAAAACCGATATTCAGAAGTGAAGTTATATGACTTAAAAGGGAAAACGATGATTCCAGGACTCGTTGATAGCCATATGCATCTTATTGGGCATGGGGAGAGGTTGCTTCGTCTAGATCTATCAAATTGCAAATCTTATAGCGAAGTACTTACTCTTGTTCAGAAGCGAGTAGAAGAAGCGCCAAAAGGATCTTGGATTATCGGAGAAGGATGGAATGAAAATAATTTCACAGATACAAAACAAGTTCATGTACGTGATTTAGATGAAATCTCTAAAGAACATCCGATTTTATTAAAGCGTGTTTGTCGTCACGTGACATGGGTGAATTCATACATATTGCAAGAAGCGAACATAACAGAAGCGACGCAAGATCCAAAGGGCGGGAAAATTGGCCGTGATGCGTCAAATAATTTAACAGGACTTTTATATGAGCAAGGACAAGAGTTAATTAAACATGCTCAGCCTGAAATAGATGGAGTTTATTTGCAAAGTGCTCTGCAAACAGCGATTTCAGATTGCTGGCAATACGGATTAGTTGGCGGACATACGGAAGACTTAAATTATTATGGCGGCTTTCAAAAAACGTACAATGCGTTTTCAAACGTTATAAAAGAAATGCGGTTTAAAGCGCATTTACTCGTTCACCATGAAGTAGCGAATGAACGAAAAGAATATGAAAATGAGCACTATATTGAATTTGGTGCGATGAAAATTTTTTCTGACGGCTCTTTTGGCGGAAGAACAGCTTTATTAAGTGAACCGTATGAAGATGCGAAGGAAACAAATGGAGTTGCCATTTTCTCACGTGAAGAGCTTGCAGGTTTAGTGAAAAAAGCACGAGATTTACATATGCCAGTTGCGATTCATACAATTGGTGATTTATCGCTTGAATATGTCATTGATGCGCTTGAATTACATCCACCTGCAGAAGGATTACGTGACCGTATTATTCATTGTCAGCTAGCTCGTGAAGAGTTGATTGAAAGAATGAAACAATTGCCAGCTATTATTGATATTCAACCAGTCTTTGTTTCGTCAGATTTCCCGTCAGTGATTGAAAAACTAGGAGAACGCCGTCTTCGTTATGCGTATGCTTGGAAGACGTTACTGGATGCGGGATTACACTGTAATGGAGGCTCTGATGCTCCAATTGAACAAGTGAATCCGTTTTTAGGTATATATAGTGCTGTTACACGTAGAAGTTTTATTGATGGTGTATGCTATATGCCAGAGGAAAGATTAACGGTATATGAATCTGTCTCTTTATTTACAACAGGAAGTGCCTATGCAATCGGAAAAGAAGCGAAGCGAGGACAAATCGCAAAAGGATATGAGGCAGACTTTACGATATTAGACCGCAATGTTTTTGAAATTGAGGCGGAAGAAATAAAAGAAGTACAGGCAGAAATGACCGTCATTGATGGGAAGATTGTTTATAGAAAAGACGTCTAAAAATTTGAGGGAGCGGCTCCGAAAATACATTTTGGTGCTGCTTCCTCTTTTTAGATAGGTTGATGATGTCGGTAAATTGATATTTTGGGTAAAATCGTTGATATAATTTCATATACTGTTGTCCTGTTCCAAAATGTTTTGTGAAACAGCGTCAAGTTGCATTTGATAAATAAAAAACCCTCGAATTATGGAAATCCCATAATTCGAGGGTTTTTTGATTACTATAAAAACGTTCTCTGTACTTTTTCCCAGAAAGAGTTGTTTTTTAATTTAACAGTTTTAATTTGTTTATCGCTTAAACGAACAACGGCTTTTTCCACTTGTTTAATGCTAAGTGCTTCGTTATCCATTCCGATAACAGGATAATCATTTCCATCTGGTTTAAGTGTTAAAGTTAACGTACGCTCGTGATTTAAAAGGAACGGTGACCCGAGTGTACGGTATGTGTTGTTATTTAAAGATGCTAGTTCGCTTACTTGGAAACATGGGATAAGTGGATCGACAACTGCACCATGTAATGATTTATTGTAAGCGGTACTTCCTGTTGGTGTGGAGATAACTAATCCATCACCTCTAAAGGTTTCGAAATGTAAATTGTCGACGTGTACATCTACGACAAATGTTTTAATGATACTAGAGCGTAATGTGAATTCATTTAAACAATGGAAAGATGTACCGTGATCTACATCTACTTGAATTGTTGGATATTTTCGCACTTCAATTTCGTTTTTTGTAATTTCTTGAAGGGCTGTATCAACGTGATCGATGTGGAAATCGCAGTAGAAAGAAATTTCATCTTTCGTAGAAATACCTGCGTATAAGCAATCTTCTCTAAAGCCGGTTTTACGAACGGCTTGTAAGAAAGTTCCATCATCTCCAACGCTGACGATAGCGTTTGCATTTTTTGGATGATCTAATATGGTAAATCCATTCTCCTCTAAAATACGATATACTGGTTTCATTTTTTCAACGAGTGTTACTTTGTCATCACCATAAAAGAAAAATAAATTGCGACGATTTGCCATTATGTATCCCTCCACTGCAGTTAAATTTTCTAGTCTTAGTGCTACATATCGTTAGAGTATGTTTCTGGATGATATGTTCAAATAGTATATTTCGATATAAATTGTCAAAATTCCTTTTTATTTTTAGAAAAATTTCTATATTCAATTTTATCAAAGTCTGTTTAATGATGAATAAACTTGTCGATAATGGGTATGGAGTGAAAGGATGGTACGAATGAAGTGGCTCGTAATTGGAATGATAATTCTTCTACTTTTTATTTTGCTTATACTATTATCGAAAATATCGCTTAAGGTGACGTTTTTATATTCAGAAATGGAAAAACAATGTTTATTTCAAGTGAAAATATGGATGATTCGATATACGTTTGATGTATTGGAAAGAATTGAAAAACAGCAGAAGAAGACAGGACAAAAAATTAAAAAAGCTGAAGAGGACGGCGGAATAGATAATAAAATTATGGCACAACTTGATAGTATAGGGGAACTGATAAAAAAGCTTCAAGACGTTCATACTATTGTTAAAGATTTTCTCAAAAGAGTGAAAATCAATGGTTGGAAATGGCATACGCAAATTGGAGCAGGCGACGCGGCTAGTACTGGAATTGTCACTGGATATGCATGGGGGACAAAAGGAATGGCTGCTGGAGTTGTAGGACAATATATGCATATTGTCGACATACCAGAATTTGAAATTACCCCTGTTTTTCAAGGAAAGGGATTTGCATCAAGATGCGAGTTAACAGCATCTTTTCGTATATTCCGTACTGTAAAAACAGCGATAAAATTACTCGTGTTTATGAGAAAGCAAAGATCTGGTATGACAGAAAAATCTGTTCAAGCATAGGGGGGATATAGAATGGACCATCCAATTCAAGGTTTAATGACAACCGCAATGCAGCATTTAAAACAAATGACTGATGTAAATACAATTGTTGGTGACCCAATTAAAGCGGCAGATGGAAGTGTAATTCTTACAGTTTCGAAAGTCAGTTTTGGATTTGCTGCTGGTGGAAGTGAATTTGGTAAAGTAGAACATTCAGGCCGTCATCCATTTGGCGGGGGAAGTGGTGGAGGAGTTTCTATTAATCCTGTTGCCTTTCTTGTTATAAATGGAGAAGGTGTGAAAGTATTACACTTAGATAAGCAAACACACGTCATCGATAAAATAATTGAATTAGCGCCACAAGCTGTTGATAAAGTGAAAGAAATGATGGATAAACGAAAAGAAGATGATCCTGAATTTCAAATTTAACGAATAAAGAAGCTGATCAGTGGATTAGCTTCTTTAATTTTTTTGTAAATAAAGCGATTTTATTTGCATTATCGATAGGGACAAACTATCATTTACATTGTACATATTTTGTTTAAAATAAGGGAGGATTTTTAAGTGGCAAATGTAACTTTTAAAGGTAACCCAATGACTTTAGTTGGAACAGAAGTTAAAGTTGGCGATCAAGCGCCTAACTTCCAAGTATTAGCAAATGACTTATCTCCAGTAAGTTTAGAAACATACAAAGGTGAAGTGAAATTAATTAGTGTTGTACCTTCAATCGACACAGGTGTATGTGATGCACAAACTCGTCGTTTTAACGAAGATGCAGCAGGTATTGAAAACGCGAAAGTATTAACAATTAGCGCTGATTTACCATTCGCTCAAAAACGCTGGTGTGCAGCAAACGGTTTAGAAAATGTTGTAACACTTTCTGATCACCGTGACCTTTCATTCGGTGAAGCTTATGGCTTAGTAATGAAAGAACTTCGTTTACTTGCTCGTGCAGTATTCGTAGTAGATAGCAATGACAAAGTAGTTTACGCAGAATACGTAGGCGAAGGTACAAGCCATCCAAACTATGAAGCAGCATTAGAAGCAGCTAAATCTGCGAAGTAATGTAAATGAAGACGACCTCTCATTAAAGTTTTACTTTAGAAGAGGTCGTCTTTTCTCATGTATTGTTAACTGAACCAATATATGAGAAAAGACGTTACATCATAAACAACTTGAAGGGGAGCTCTTTGCAAGAGGTCGCTTTTTCTTTTGGGAAAAATTTAGATTATGGTATGATATAAGTTATGTGTAAAAGAGAGAAGGAGGAATGTACGTGAGTCAGGCAGTAGAAACATTATTTTCTATTTTTGATTCTTCTACGGTAGTTTTACGTAAAGAATTAGATGTAACATATTTAGAGGCGCTTGTAGAAACAGGTGATAACTTGTTTGAAGGAGCGATTTTACAAGAGGAATTATCCGAATCAACAATTGAACGGTTGAATCGTGAATATAGTACGTTTAATGAAGAAACATATAAAGGGGAAGAAATTCGTAAAGCATTTCAGCTAGCCATTTTAAAAGGAATGAAAGAGGGCGTACAAGCGAATCACGAAATGACGCCAGATGCAGTTGGAATGTTCATGAGCTACTTATTCCATAAGTTTATGCAAGGTCAAAAAGAAATTACTGTTTTAGACCCTGCAATTGGAACTGGTAACTTAATGACTACATTGTTTAATAGCGCCAAAGAAGAACTAACAATGAGTGGATTTGGTGTAGAAGTGGATGAGGTGTTAATTAAACTTGCTTTAGTAAATGCAAATTTACAAAAGCATGCAATCGAATTCTTCCACCAAGATGGAGTAGCACCACTTTATATTGATCCAGTTGATGCAGTCGTTTCAGATTTACCAATTGGTTATTATCCAAATGAAATTGTTGCAAGTGAATATACATTAAAAGCAAATGAAGGAATGTCATATGCACATCACTTATTTATTGAACAAAGTGTGAAACATACGAAAGAAGGCGGGTATTTATTCTTCTTAGTACCAAACTTCATTTTTGAAAGTGATCAAGCGCCAAAGCTACATGCATTCATTAAAGAGACATGTTTTATTCAAGGATTATTACAGCTTCCTGTTTCCATGTTTAAAAACGAGAAAAATGCAAAAAGTATATTTGTTCTCCAAAAGAAAGGCCAAGGTGTAACAATGCCGAAACAGGCACTACTAGTGGAATTACCTAAATTCTCTAACATGAAGGCTATGGAGAATATTATGGATCAATTGAATACTTGGTTTGCAACACATAAATAATACGATATATATGTAACAGGGTTAGTAATTAATGTAGTACAGTTTTATAGGATATGTAATGTTTTTTAATATATATAAGATTTAACTGAATTTTTTTGAAATCTGTAATATATTTTTTTCTTGGTGTTACAATTTTTTCACTTGAAATATATGTCGGACGATGTTTAAATTAAAATCGTGAGTATAAAATTTACTAATGATGAAACGTTTTCATAATGAGTGAATTTAATTAGATAAAATCGAGCGGTTTGTGGAATGATCCACACAACTACCAAGAGAAAAAGGGGCGAAAGACTAGATGTCAAAAATCATCGCGATTAACGCAGGAAGCTCTTCGTTAAAGTTCCAATTATTTGAAATGCCAAGTGAAACAGTATTAACAAAAGGTTTAGTAGAACGTATCGGTTTAGAAGATAGTATCTTCACAATTACTGTAAATGGCGAAAAACAAAAAGAAATTACAAACATCCCAGATCATGCAGTAGCAGTTAACATGCTTCTTAAGAAATTAACTGAAAACGGAATCGTAAAATCTCTTGATGAGATTGGCGGTATCGGTCACCGTGTTGTACACGGCGGCGAAAAATTTGCTGATTCTGTTTTAATTGATGCTGAAGTATTAGCTGATATCGAAGAATTAAGCGATTTAGCACCACTTCACAACCCAGCAAACCTTGTTGGTATTAAAGCATTCCAAGAAGTACTACCAAACGTACCAGCAGTAGCAGTATTCGATACAGCATTCCACCAAACAATGCCGGAATCTGCATTCCTATACAGCTTACCATATGAATACTATGAGAAATTTGGCATCCGTAAATACGGTTTCCACGGAACTTCTCATAAATACGTAACTGAGCGTGCGGCTGAATTATTAGGTCGTCCACTTGAAAGCTTAAGCCTACTTTCTTGTCACTTAGGTAACGGTGCAAGTATCGCAGCAGTAGAAGGCGGTAAGTCTATCGATACTTCTATGGGCTTCACTCCACTTGCTGGTGTAACAATGGGTACGCGTTCTGGTAACATTGACCCTGCGTTAATTCCATACATCATGGAAAAAACAGGCCAAACTGTAGAAGAAGTAGTTAGCGTATTAAACAAGAAGAGTGGTATGTTAGGTCTTACTGGTTACTCTAGTGACCTACGTGACATCATTGCGAAAGAAGAAGAAGGCGACCACCGTGCGAAAGTAGCACTTGACGTGTTCGTGAGCCGTATCCATAAATACATCGGTTCTTACACAGCTCGTATGAAAGGCGTTGACGCTATCATCTTTACAGCTGGTGTAGGTGAAAACAGTGCAATTATTCGTGAGCGCGTATTAGAAGGCCTTGAGTACATGGGCGTATACTTCGACGTAAAACGCAATAACGTATTCGGTGAAGAAGCATTCATCAGCTTCCCGCACTCTCCAGTAAAAATTATCGTAATTCCAACTGACGAAGAAGTTATGATTGCTCGTGACGTATTACGTCTTGGAGATATTGGTTAATATACTATATAAAAAAAGACGAGATCCTATAGGATTTCGTCTTTTTTCTTTTGGATATAGTTTAAAATTCCATCTGGATATAGCACTTTTTCCTTCTGAATGAAAGCTGTAATGGGAATCCATTTCGCATACGATACGGTTTGCTCATCTTGTATATTCATTTTTTCCATTTCATATAGTGATGTGTCTAATAAGCGTAAAGAATATAGCTGAATGATTTCATGACCAATTTCTCCATCTAGATGAAAGATGTTTTCTAAGCAGCCTAAATAATTGGTGATTTCCACTTCTGTGTGAAGCTCTTCTTGAAATTCGCGAATAACAGTATGTGCTGATTTTTCACCAAGTTCAATTGATCCGCCAAGAGGTCGGTAATATGTTTCGTCGCCTGTATGATATTCTTGTACGAGAAGGCGACCGTGATGTATAGCAATGCCAAAAGCTTTTGCACGTGGATACATATATAATTACTCCTTATTTATTTTGTATAAGGATGATTATAAGGCAGGGTGTGATAAAAGGTGACGTGTATTTAAGCGTTTGGCCGAATTGTGATGCCATTAAATAAGTCATTCCAAAATGCTTCATTGTACTGGTATATATCCATCACTGGGCATTTTATAACACAAATATTTTGTAATCCCCAATCTTCTTGGGCGATAGTTGGTACATCTTCAGGAATGAGTAATAGGACAGAGAATGTATGTTTAACTATTTGAGATAAAATTTGTTCCAAGGAACGTGCTTCTTCGTATGTTCCTCCCGTTCGAATAAACAATGTGGATTCTGCCGTTTCGATTGTAGTTAGAAAACGATTAATTCGATGCTCATAGTTTAACTTAATTTCTGTATAAGAAGGCCAGGATGTTGGTGTGTTTACATCTGTTTTAAAGTCGTGACAGGAGTCGATTTCATATAGGTTGTCACGGAGTCTTAATTTCGCATCATCATCCCAAAATGAGATGAAGGATAAGTTTTCGAACTGTAAAAAACGGTCAAATCGATTTTGTAATAATAAATTCACTTTTTCTAATGAAGGGCTTAGCATAAAATCGATAACACCAAAAAATGGTGATAATTCGAATTGATATAAAGCCCAAGCAGGCCAGCAGTTTTGTCCTAAGCTGAATACTGCATTATATTCTTTTTTTATATTGGATAGATTCATGTGATTCATCTCATCCTTTTTGCTAATATTTTATGTCACTAAAAAATGGTATGTGAATAAAGATAGACAAGCATATTTGCAAAGAACAAGCGGAAATATGTTACAATAGGAAAAAATCGAACGAGGTGGTTGTTGTGATGCGATCGAAGCGAGAACAAGCCATTTTAGACAATATAAAAGAGTGGGAAGGGCAATTAGTAGAGCAAGAAGCGACCGATTTTCAAAAGATATTTGATAAGTGGTTGCATACTACAGTTGCAAAACTACCTGAGAAAAAACGAAAAGACTTTTTTACGAAAGCAGATGGATGGCTCTTTCATTTGCATGCACTTATTCAAAGTTCACAATCACAGCTAGATGCACGTAATCGTATTTTAGGAACATCGAGATTATTTGATGAATCAATTGAGCAACTTGAAGATTTGAAGGCGTTATCTATTGATCAATTAACATACATAGCAGAGCAGCAAACAGCACGTCATCGTCTATATTCATTCGTACAAGGCGGAGCAACTGGTGCTGGTGGTTTATTATTATTAACGGCTGATTTTCCGGTTATGATTGCGTTAAATGTGAAGGCTGTCCAACTTGTTGCGACATCATTTGGGCATGATGTGAACAAGCCGTATGAAATGATGCTTGCGTTAAAGGTATTCCATGCAGCATTATTGCCGGCGAGACTTCAGCAATATGCATGGTACAATTTACTGAGAGAACTCGAACAAGAGGATTCATTCTTCTATGAAGGAGACGAAGCAGTATTAAAGCCAGCTTCTACTGAGGTTGTGTTAAAACAAATTTTGAAGACGTTTTCGATTTATGCTCTTCGTCGTAAAGTATTCCAAGGCATTCCTGTACTCGGAATGGCGATTGGCTCTACAGTGAACTATCGCTTAACGAGGAATGTTACTGAATTTGCAAATAAGTTTTATCAAGTACGCTACATATTAGAAAAAGAAAAGAGAGCATGAAAAAAGCGAGAGGCCGAAGCCTTTCGCTTTTTAGTTTGTCGCATGTTTTTTGGATATTGGAATAGAAACGGGTTGCTTTGCTGCTTTCTTTTCTGTTTTTGGATAGTAAATTAAATCCAATGTTTTTGCCTGTACGGCAATCGAAAGAATAGTAAAAGCAATTTCTGTCCAATTTAAATAATATAATGAAAGCGCAAGAACAATCGCGTCAAAGACGAAGAAAATTTGCCCAATTGTAAACCGAGTTCGTTTACTTAATATAATTGTTAAAATATCGTCTCCACCGGTTGCACCGCCAAATCGCAATATAAAACCGAGTCCAATACCAGCTAACGCACCGCCAACTACTGCAGCTACAAATAAATTATTTGATAAATCTACCGTAAAAGGAGAATAATTTTCCATAAGGGAATAAAATACTCCGAATGAAAGTGAACCTAAGAATGAATAGCCAACCATTTTTCTACCTAAAAATGAAGCACATAGTAAAATAATAGGGATATCCATTACTACAGTTGAAATAGACGGTGAAATATCATAAAAATTTTGGATGAATAGTGCAATACCTACAAAGCCACCTTCTGTTAAGTGGTTTTGGAAGTGAATGTGATATAGCGCTGCTGCTAATATAAATGAACCGATTAAAACCATAAAAACTTCTTTAATAATTTGTCGACTTTGGATGTTCCTCATCGTTATTCCTTCTTTCCGTAGTTAGTAGTCCTTTTGGTGTTGTAAACTAACTACGAGCTCACATGTAGCTTTCAGTTAGTTTACGAAAAAAACTAACTACGCTATATGTCGCTGAAGAAATAACGAATAATCCTCTCGTCCATCAATTCTCCCTACCTTCGTTTTAGTTTAAGTCTTAAAGCGACTAAACAAAACGGGGAGTAGGATTCTTCATTTAGCAATCCTGCTCTTCTTTGTTTTGTTTAGCTAGTAACAATTAAGTCCTAAACAAAACGCTATGTGTAAGAAGAGTCTTTTTTTTGCCAAATTATCCTTCGGGCAATCATAATTTCCCCACTCTCGTATTTTTTTCGCTAGACTAAAGTATCTGAGCTGAAAAATACGCTACGTGTATGATTCGTCAATACGATGCCACATGCTCCTTCGAGCGATCATGATATCAAAATCCCTTCCTTCAAGATTTATATTATTATATCATACTTTCAAAAAATACATGCGGATGGAAACCGACAATAACCGAAGAGAATCTACAAAAAATGTTATGTTTAAATATTTTTGTAGAAAAGCCTAAGTTATTTCGTAGAACTGGACAACTTTTAGAAGTTTGTCCAATAAGTAAGAAAAGAAGGGTTTTTATTCAATTGTATTGTTCTCATCACTTTTATCTTTAAAAAATGCATCCCAGCTAATGATACTTAAAAAAGTTAAAGCGATAATAATGAAAGCTCGCATAAGTTTGAGACCTCCTTTTGTACATAGTATATGAATAATTTGTTTCGGAATGTGTCATTTTTTTACAAGCTCTAACTATTATGAGAGTATATTAATATAGATAGATGAGGGGGAGAATGGAGATATGCTAAAAGACATGTTTAAAAGAAAAGAATTAAAATGTGTTTCATGTCAGAAAAAGATTCAATATGAAGAAGAGCTAGTTGCTTTTGTAAAGTTGCCAAAAGAAAGAAGTATATTAGTTGGTCCGTTTGATGTGTGTTTGGCGAAAACAGCACAAGAAATATATTGTAAATCGTGTTACGACAAAAAAGCATGACCCGAATTAATTGAGGGGCATGCTTTTTTCATTGGTGTGCTTTTCCCTCAGATACGTTTTGGGTTAGACGATACCAAAGCCAAAGATCGTTAATAATTGAAGCAAGATCGGCAATTTCTGAATTTAGCCTGCAAGAAATTTCGAAGTCTTCTTCGTTATTTAAGTGGTGTTGTTTAGCGTTAATATGGTGCTCAAGTTCCTTTATGCGATCAGGTATTTTTCCGCGAATTTGCTCCCATTTTAATAAAATAGAATGCTGCGCTTGTTCAGAGATGTCTTCCCATTTTTTTTGTATGTTCGGTACTTCAATTCCTAGATGTTCATTGTATATAAAATACTTTTTCATAGACACCCCTCCATTTTCCTTCCTCTATTTTACATAAAAAAAGAAAGAAGTTCGACGAAATTGTTTGAAAAAATTTTATAAATTCCCCTTGATTCATTTTATGAAAGGTGATAAAGTTTGGATTATTATAAGAAAAGATGAATATTTATTCTTTAGGGGGATGCAAAATGGAGAAGAAAAAAGTTGTATTAGCATATTCCGGAGGTCTTGATACTTCCGTTGCAATTAAATGGTTACAAGAGAAGAATTATGATATTATCGCGCTTTGCTTAGATCTAGGGGAAGGTAAAGACTTAGCGTTTGTAAAAGAAAAAGCACTTTCAGTAGGTGCAATTAAATCATATATGATTGATGTTCAAGAAGAATATGCGAATGAATATGCATTGATAGCGATGCAAGCTCACACGTTATACGAAGGGAAATATCCTCTTGTCTCTGCATTATCTCGTCCGCTTATTGCAAAAAAATTAGTAGAAATTGCAGAGCAGGAAGGCGCAAGTGCAGTTGCACATGGATGTACAGGGAAAGGGAATGACCAAGTTCGTTTTGAAGTTTCTATTCAAGCGTTGAATCCATATTTAGAAGTTATTGCGCCTGTACGTGAATGGAAATGGTCACGTGAAGAAGAAATTGCATATGCAAAAGAAAATGATATACCGATTCCAATTAATTTAGATAGCCCTTTTTCAATCGATCAAAACTTATGGGGACGCAGCAACGAATGTGGAATTTTAGAAGATCCATGGGCAGCGCCGCCAGAAGAAGCATACGAGATGACATTAGCATTAGAAGATACACCGAATAAACCAGAGTTTGTAGAAATCGGATTTGAAGCAGGAGTACCGACGACTTTAAACGGCACTGCATACCCACTCTCAGAACTAATTAAAACGTTAAATGCCTTAGCTGGAAAACATGGCGTGGGACGTATCGACCATGTAGAAAATCGCCTTGTCGGTATTAAATCTCGTGAAGTGTACGAATGCCCAGCGGCAATGACATTAATAACAGCGCATAAAGAACTTGAAGATTTAACACTTGTGAAAGAGGTCGCTCATTTCAAACCGATGATTGAGCAAAAACTAACAGAATTAATTTATAACGGTTTATGGTTCTCACCTTTAAAACAAGCGCTCAATACTTTCTTACAAGAAACGCAAAAAAATGTAACAGGTACAGTGCGTGTGAAATTATTTAAAGGTCATGCGATTGTAGAAGGGCGTAAATCTGAGTACTCTTTATACGATGAAAAATTAGCAACGTATACTGCCCAGGATGAATTTAATCATGATGCAGCAGTTGGATTCATTTCATTATTCGGTTTACCTACGAAAGTATACAGCCAAGTGAATCAAAAGAAGGTGGAAGCGTGAGCAAACTTTGGGGCGGACGTTTTACAGAAGAAGCGGAAGCGTGGGTTGAAGAGTTTGGAGCATCCATCTCCTTTGATCAACAATTAGTAAATCAAGATATAAAAGGGAGTATCGCACACGTAACGATGTTAGCAAAGCAAGGCATTGTTACGAAAGAAGAAGCAGAGAAAATAAAGATAGGGCTTCAATATTTACTAGAGGAAGCGAAACAAAATAAATTGAATTTCTCAGTCGAGGCTGAGGACATTCATTTAAATATTGAAAAGATGTTAATTGAAAGAATCGGTGAAGTAGGAGGGAAACTTCATACAGGCCGAAGCCGTAACGATCAAGTAGCGACAGATATGCATTTGTATTTAAAAGAAAAAGTAGAAGATATTATAAAAGCTACAAAACAATTGCAAACTGTTCTTGTTCATCAAGCGGAAAATAACATTGAAACAATTATGCCCGGCTATACGCACTTGCAACGTGCACAGCCGATTTCATTTGCGCATCATATTCTTGCTTACTTTTGGATGTTAGAGCGCGATGTGAATCGTTATGAAGATTCGTTAAAGCGTATTAACATTTCACCATTAGGAGCAGGAGCACTAGCTGGTACAACATTCCCGATTGACCGAGAATATAGTGCGGAGCTTCTTGGATTTAATGGAATCTATGAAAATAGTTTAGATGCGGTGAGTGATCGTGATTTCATACTGGAGTTTTTAAGTAACTCATCTATGCTTATGATGCACTTATCACGCTTTTGCGAAGAACTTATTTTATGGAGTAGTCAAGAATTTCAATTTATTGAAATGAGCGATCAATACGCAACAGGAAGCAGTATTATGCCGCAGAAGAAAAATCCGGATATGGCGGAACTTATTCGTGGCAAAACTGGCAGAGTATACGGTAATTTATTCAGTTTACTTACAGTAATGAAAGGATTGCCGCTCGCTTACAATAAAGACTTACAAGAAGATAAAGAAGGAATGTTTGATACAGTGAAAACAGTAGAAGGATGCCTTCATATTATGGCAGGCATGCTTGAAACGATGACTGTAAACAAAGAAAAAATGGGGCAAGCTGTGACGCAAGATTTCTCTAACGCAACAGAAATTGCCGACTATTTAGCAAGCAAGGGACTGCCGTTCCGTCAAGCTCATGAAATTGTCGGGAAACTAGTTCTTCATTGTACGCAAAAAGGAATCTATTTATTAGATGTACCACTTGAAACGTATAAAGAAATGAGTCCGTTATTTGAAGAAGATTTATATGAAGTTCTTTCACCTTATGCAGCTGTAAAGCGTCGTAACAGTGCTGGCGGGACAGGATTTGAGCAAATTGAAAAAGCTTTGGAGAAAGCGAAGGGGTTAGCAATAGAGTTTGTTGGAAGTTAAATGATATATGATATAGAAGGTAAGGTGCTTTTTTAGAAAGTACCTTACCTTTTTGTATGGATTTAATTAAGCCTAGAACAATATGCTCTAGGCTTAAAGCTTCATTGATTAATCATACTTGTGTCGATCTTCTGTAATTCGAATGTATTCAATATCCATTAAATCTCTAAGTAATGCACCGTGACTTAGTTCAACACCATGTTTTTCTTTAAAATGCTCGCGAATCGTATTTAACATTTCGAGTTCTGTACCGTTCACATCTAAAATAATACGTTCATAATCATCCATGTAGCATCCTCCTTTTCTAAACACATATATTTTGTCCGTCTATTTCTAAAAAATGTATGTTAGCCTAATGTTAGGAAATGAGAAAGGAATGGAAGATGAGACGTATTTATCCTGCATTAACGGGCAGTAAGACCCCCACCTCAAAATTCAGCGAAAGCAAAGAAGTTAGGTGGGGGATCAACTGCCCGTAAAAGCCCGATTGGTTCAACTAATAATCAGTGGGGGATGAACAAAACCCCACTGATTAAAGTTTCACTTTATTTTGTAGGGTTAATTTTGTACACGCTAATTGTATTACACGTTGCATTCCCAGAAGTATTTTCATTTGAGAATGTAACAACAATGCATATAGCAATCTTTATCTTTACTTTATTTGTAGTAGATTGCTGTATTTCTGAATGGCTTTCTAGAAAAAAGAAAGTACAAGAAGTAAAAGATAAAAAAGAAATAGGACGGAAAAAGAGAAAACGTTCATTTTGGATGACAACGTATTGTTTTTCTTTAGTGATTGCTGCTGCATTTTTTAGCGAGCATATTCCACTAGAAAGATTGGATATTGAATTTTGGACAATCGTATTTGCATGTTATTTTTTCATGCACTTTCTTCCTTATATGAAAGAAAGGCGAGGAGAAGAGGAAGATCCGATTGAAGAAGAAGTGAGAGAACAAGAGAGTAAGAGAATAGAAGAAGACATAAAGAAACTTGGCGAACAAAAGTGGTATTTAAAATCAAAAATTATATATGTTCTTTGCTTCATTGCGCCGCCAATCGGTTATGTGTATGTTTTCTTACTTCGTAAAAAAATGACAGAAGATGCAAAGCAAACGTACTTAACTGTTGCGACGATAATGATGGCGTTATGGTCTTTGAAATTCCTTCCGTCGTATGTGTTGGCAGATACCGTTGTTGTAGCTTGTCTTGTATTTATAGTGAAGTTTGTGAAATGAAAAACACCAAGCCTATGTGGACTTGGTGTTTTATTTATAAATTAAAGATCACCTTGCTCCTCGTCACCACGAACAACAAGGACATCGCATTTCGCATAGCGAATAATATGTTCAGAGACGCTACCAATTAGGAAACGTTCTACAGCATTTAAACCAGTTGCACCACACATAATTAAATCCACTTTATGGTTTGGAGCGATTTCTTTTGAAATTTTAGATTTAGGATTACCAAATTCTAATACAGTTTCCACTTTTTCAAGACCAGCTTCAAGCGCAGTTTTTTTGTAGTCTTCTAATAAGTCTTCTGCAAATAGATTTGCACGTTCAGCAATTGCGCGGCTATAAGCCTCTACTGCTGAGTATGCTTTTACATCAACGATATGAGCAATTGTTAATGTTGCGTTGTTTCGTTTTGCAACTTGAATTGCTTTTTTAAAGGCTTTTTCTGCTTCTTTAGAACCGTCCACCGCAATTAAAATATTTGTATATGTATTATTCATAGTAAATTCCTCCCAATCATTTTTATTACCGTTTACAACTTTATTATAAAACAAATTTTGGTAATGTGCTTGTCGGAAACGTTACAGAATTTTGAAAACTTTGCCTTAATTCATTTTAGTTGTAATTGAAGCGAGAACTTGTTACATATGGAGTATAGCAATTTAAAAGGAGGCATGTTTGTGAGACACGCGCTCATTACAGCCGGTACGAAAGGTTTAGGAAAGCAAGTAACAGAAAAGTTATTGGCTAAAGGATATTCAGTAACAGTAACATATCATAGCGATACAGGTGCTATGGAAACAATGAAAGAAACATATAAAAATATGGAAGAACGTCTACAGTTCGTGCAAGCTGATGTCACGAAAAAGGAAGATTTACATAAAATAGTAGAAGAAGCGATGAGCCGTTTTGGCAAAATTGACTTCTTAATTAATAATGCTGGTCCTTACGTATTTGAAAGGAAAAAATTAGTCGATTACGAAGAAGACGAATGGAATGAAATGATCCAGGGTAATTTAACAGCGGTGTTTCATTTATTAAAACTTGTCGTACCGATTATGAGAAACCAGCAATTTGGCCGTATTATTAACTATGGATTTCAAGGGGCAGATAGCGCGCCTGGATGGATTTATCGTTCAGCCTTTGCAGCTGCGAAAGTCGGACTTGTTTCTTTAACGAAAACAGTCGCATACGAAGAAGCTGAATACGGTATTACTGCGAATATGGTATGTCCTGGTGATATAATTGGTGAAATGAAAGAGGCAACGATTGAAGAAGCACGAAATCTGAAAGGTAGTAACACACCAATTGGTAGATCTGGAACAGGGGAAGATATCGCAAGAACCATTTCGTTTTTATGTGAGGACGATTCTGATATGATTACTGGCACGATTATTGAAGTAACAGGCGCTGTTGATGTTATTCATAGACATCGATAGAATTAAATAAAGTGAAGTTTCGAATAATTGGACAGTTTATCCTTTATACTGAGAGGTACGGATAATACTGTCCTTTCATGTAAGATTAAATCTATCGGAAAACTTGTATTATTTTTTTGTCAAATATTGAGATATTATGTTAGAATATAAGAGTATAGAAAGCGCTTTAAAAAATGATTCAGGGGTCATTTCATAACTCAAGGGGGAACTAATAATGCGTATCGGTATTCCAACAGAAATTAAAAACAATGAAAACCGCGTGGCAATGACGCCAGCGGGAGCTGTACATTTAGTACAAAATGGTCATGAAGTTTTTGTTCAAAAAGGATCAGGTGTAGGATCAGGCTTTACAGATGAAGAATACGTACAAGCTGGTGCGAAACTTGTTGAAACTGCTGAAGAAGCATGGAATCAAGATATGGTTATGAAGGTAAAAGAGCCAGTTGAAAGTGAATACGGTTATTTCCGCGAAGGTTTAATTTTATTCACATACTTACACTTAGCTCCAGAGCCAGAATTAACGAAAGCATTAATTGATAACAAAGTGGTATCAATTGCATACGAAACAGTACAATTAGACAATCGTTCTTTACCATTACTTGCACCTATGAGTGAAGTAGCTGGTCGTATGTCTGCGCAAATCGGTGCACAGTTCCTTGAGAAAAACAAAGGTGGTAAAGGTATTTTACTTGCAGGTGTTCCAGGGGTGAAACGCGGTAAAGTAACAATTATCGGCGGTGGTCAAGCTGGTACAAACGCAGCGAAAATTGCAGTAGGTTTAGGTGCAGATGTAACAATCATCGACTTAAGTGCAGAACGTCTTCGTCAATTAGATGACATTTTCGGAAACCAAGTGAAAACGTTAATGTCTAACCCGTATAACATTGCAGAAGCTGTAAGAGAATCTGACCTTGTAATCGGTGCAGTATTAATCCCAGGTGCAAAAGCGCCAAAACTTGTAACAGAAGAAATGATTCAATCAATGGAACCAGGTTCTGTCGTTGTAGATATCGCGATTGACCAAGGTGGTATTTTCGAAACAACTGACCGTATTACAACTCACGACAACCCAACTTATGAGAAACATGGTGTTGTTCATTATGCAGTTGCAAATATGCCAGGTGCGGTTCCACGTACATCAACTCTTGCATTAACAAACGTAACAGTACCATATGCAGTACAAATTGCTAACAAAGGCTACAAAGAAGCTTGCCTAGGCAACACTGCATTATTAAAAGGTATTAACACATTAGATGGCTACGTAACATTCGAAGCAGTTGCAGAAGCGCACAGCTTACAATATGCAGATGCAAAAGAGCTTCTTGAAAAAGCTCCTGCTTTATCATAATAGAAATACATGTAAGCCCCTCCTTTTGTAAGGAGGGGCTTTTTATTTAGGCTAATTGTCTAGTTTCTTTACAATTCTTAATCCGAACATCATTGTAAAGAAAAGAATACCAAACAAATAATACAAGGCATACTCAACTCGTATCATCGAATTTTTGTCAGTGATATATAAAATAAATAGTATCGCAGAACCGATTAAATGAGAGAGGCCGAAAATTTGCGCCATAAGTTTTAAACTCATCTTCTCGATTCTTTCATCCATCTCAGGGAATGGATATTTCTCGGAATCGTGCTTCTTTTTCTTAAAGAATATTCGTTTCACTATGGATAGTATTAAGGCTAAGAGTATGTATACGCCAGTGAATAGAAGGACAGAACTAATCTTTTCTTCATCATTACTATTGAAATAAAGAAAAGTTGAACCTAACAATAAAATGGTAAGATGCGAAATGAACTCTTGATTAAAATTATTTTTCATTTTTTTCCTCCCCAGTCTTATCTAATTGAAATAAATCCTCCACTTTACAGCCGAAAAACTCACATAATTTCAATGCTAATTCTAAATTTGGGTTGTATTTATTCTTCTCGATAGCGATGAGGGATTGTCTAGTGATTTGAACAGAGGAAGCTAATTGCTCTTGGGTGATGTCTCTAACGACGCGGAATTGTTTTACTTTATTTTTAATCAAATATACAAAGTCTCCTTTTTGTAAATTTGTTACATTTATAATATCCATTTTTAGGTAAAAAGTAAATAAAACTTTACAAAAAGTAAATGAAACTTTACGAGAAATATTGCTTGTTATGATGTTGTTTTTTGTGATAATTTGGAATTAAATGAAAAATGAAAGTCGATAGAGGAGATTCAATGGGGAGTAAAAATAGGAAGAAAAAGCAAGCTAAAAGACAAAAGTATATAAAGAAAAAACAGGAACAGAACATACCTCTTTCAAAAAAAGTAGTCATTATGATAGAAAAAACATTTCGGTATATTTGTATGGCTCTGTATGTGATTTTGTGTATGTATTCATTTGGACTGTTTTACAGTTTTGAGATAACTCCTAATATTATTGAGAGTAGTCTAGTTTTTATCCTTGTTGTAATAGAATTAGTCTTATTCGTTATATTCTTTCATAAAGTATGGCCTAGTTATGAAAGTAAGAGAGATAGGAAAAGAAAAAGAGAAAAAATCTTCATCCGATTCAAGCTCATCAAGTGGATTTGGTGACTACAGTAGCAACGATTGTAGCAGCTCAAGTGATGGTGGGGGAGATTGCGGAGGTGGTGGAGACTAAGTTAGTTTTTCAGAAGAACGACTAATGAAAGGGTGGGACGAAAGATGGAAACTGTAAATTTATTAGAATTAACAAAGGACATTCAAGAACAACATAAAAACTTCGTCGTTTCAAATGTAAATAATCATTGCTTACGAATCGCCGTATTTACTGGTGAATATGATTGGCACTATCATTCTAATTCGGATGAATTATTTATTGTGCTAGAGGGAGAACTACTTATCGATTTTGAAGATGGAGAGACGGCGGTTTTAAAGCCAAATGATTCTATCTTAATTCCAGCATGCACGATCCATAGAACGAGAGCATTCAAGAGAACGGTAAATCTTTGTTTTGAAAATATAGAGGCGGATACGATTAAAGTGGAGCAATTATGAAAACATTATCTGTAGCCCAGTATAGAAAAATCCTTCCGATTTTAGAAGGTCATACAAGGACAACAACCTTTGCTCATGCGGTATGTGATCAAATGATAGATGGTGAAGTTTTTGCAAACGAGAAGTTAACAGCAGGACTAATTCGTACAGCTAATGGTATCTATTATTTATTTGGTGATACGGATGATCAAAATTATAACGAATATTTATTTGCGTATTTAAAAATGGCTATTGAAAAAACAGAGAAACGATTTACACTGTTCACTTCGAGTGAAGAGTGGGAAATGATGATTGAAGAGTACTTTAGTAATGCATTTCGGAACATCCCACGAATGACATTTCAATTTCAAAGAGAAGTTTTTGAAGACAGAAGAATAGAATTAAACAAAAATACATATGAAATTAAACGTATTGATAAAAGTGATATAGAACGAAGTAATGAATTTACAGAGGATTATTACAAAGAATATTGGGGATCAAAAGAAGTGTTTTTAAATAACGGCTTTGGTTTTTGTATAGAACAAGATGGGATGATTGTAGCCGAATGCGTCTCAATATTTAGAGGGAATGGTTTTGCTGAAATTGATATTGCAACACATGAAGCACATCAAGGGAAAGGGTTAGCTCAA
Source organism: Bacillus sp. TH17 (assembly GCF_016651125.1). NCBI lineage: Bacteria > Bacillati > Bacillota > Bacilli > Caryophanales > Bacillaceae > Bacillus > Bacillus sp. TH17. The sequence goes on along the minus strand of NZ_JAEKEN010000001.1, from coordinate 4,055,356 downwards.
GCTGTCGCAACACGTTTCATTGAACAGTGTATACAAAATCATATTACACCATGCTGGGATTGTAATGTAGATAATATTCCCTCGCAAAAATTAGCTAGTAAATTAAGCTTCCATAATCCAGTAGAATATGTTTTGTTTGTCCGCAAGAAAATGGGGGAATAAAAGATGAACGTAGAATTAACAAGATTCAAAGTCAAGCCAGGTAAAAGTCATCGGGTAGACGAATGGATGCAGCTTCTTAATGATAATATGAAAGAAGTGCTTTTGACATTAAACGACGAAAAGATGTATGTAGAGACAATTTTCCGGGAAATAAGAGATGGAGAAGAGTACTTATATTGGTATTCTGTGCAAGGAGAAGGCGGGGCTCTTGTCGAAAATTCTCATCATGAAATTGATAAAAAGCACTTAGCGTTTTGGTATGAATGTATTGATGAAGAAACACCGTCTGTTGATATGAAAACAGAAGTTGTTATGATTCAAGATGTTGTGAAGGAAGTAATGAAATAATAGAATAGTATGTTGGAGAGAAGCGCATCAAAATAGATGTGCTTTTTATTTTGAAAAACGATTTAACAATAAACTCAAAAGAATTTCTATACCAAATGAAGTATTTAGCAAAAAATAGTGAAGGTATACCAAGTGATTATTTTGAACAATATTATAAAGAAATAAAAAACACGAAACCAAAAGACCTACCAATATACGGTGTAGTTGTAACAGGGAAAACAGAGGATTTACAAGGTTTACAAGGAGCACCATATATTAAGGCGGCTGTAAGAGGCGTAACAGTTGAGAAATATTGATTACAATTAATTAATGTGAATAATCAGAAAATTTATGTTATAATATGGGAAAAGGAGGTTTATATGAGGCAAATACATGGAGCAATTTATATTTACATAACAATGTTTTTCGTGGCGATATCCTATGGATTAGGGCACGTGTATTCGCATCCTATACTAACTTTTTTAAGCGGAGCATGTATGGCGTTTGCGCTTCTTGTCCACCTTTTCTCAGTTTGGATCGTGAAATTTCAAATAAATATTAGTGAGATAGAAGAAGGCACTTTTTAAAGGGCCTTCTTTAATAAAAAGGTAGCGATCACGCTACCTTTTTTATTATTTCACAAATTGTAATTCTTTCGGGAATTTCGTTAAGATTTCTGATCCGTCTTTTGTGATGTAAATATCATCTTCAATACGAACGCCGCCTACGTTTGGTACGTAAATACCTGGCTCGATTGTGAAGACCATACCTTCTTTTAATAGAGACTCATTGCCTTCTTTTACATCTGGATATTCGTGTACGCTAATTCCAAGTCCGTGACCAAGTCGGTGTGGGAAGAAGTCTCCATAACCTGCATCTGCGATAACAGAGCGAGCGGCGTTGTCAATTGCACCAAATGTAACGCCTGGTTTACATGCTTCAACTGCTTGTAGTTGTCCAGCAAGTACAGTGTTGTAAATGCGAGTTTGTTCTTCAGAAATATCACCAAATGCTACTGTACGCGTAATATCAGAGCAATAACCTTCAATGATTACACCTAAATCAAATAGTACGAAATCGCCGCGTTTCATTTTGTTTGCACCTGGAATACCGTGTGGAAGAGCAGAGTTTGAGCCTGCTAATACCATCGTATCGAATGACATTTTATGGATGCCTTTTGTTTTTAATTCATGCTCAATAATTGCTAATACTTCTAGCTCACTACGATTTTCTTTAATTGCATTTACACCAACTTCAACAGCATAATCTGCCATTTTAGCTGCTTCACGCAAAATAGAAAGTTCTTTTTCATCTTTAATTAAGCGAAGCTCGCGAACTTTCTCTTCAGCTGATTTGAAAGCTGCATTTGGGAATAACTTTGTTAATTCTTCGTAACGTTCTACGTTTAAATGCTCTTTTTCAATTGCAACTGCATTTGCATCAATACCACGATCTTTAATTGCTTTTGCAATCATATCCCATGGTCTGTCCGTATCAGTAAATCCGATAATCTCATGTGCCCAGCCAGCGTTACGTGCTTGGCCTTCTTCCATTTTAGGACAAATTAAAATAGGCTCTTTTTCTTGGAATACAAACATACCAAGTAGTCTTTCATGTGGTTCACAGTGGAAGTTTGTCATGTAGAAGACGTTCGGTGTAGAAGTTAAGAACGCAGCTTCTACGTTTTTTTCTTTTAGCCATTGCATTAAATTTTCTAATCTAGCATTCATCGATTGGCACCCCCGAGATATTTAATTACAAATATAACTTTACATCGGACGAAAGCGTTATGACAAGTAAATCGATGTTAGAAAAGACAGGGAATTGAGAAATCATGTAGAATAAAAAGTGTGAATGTGAATAGGGGAGGAATGTAATGATGAAAGTATCGTATCACGGGCATTCAGTTGTAAAGATTGAAATGAATGGAAAAGTTATTTTAATTGACCCATTTTTAACGGGAAATCCGAAAACAGATTTAAAGGCTGAAGATGTAAAAGTTGATGCAATTCTTTTATCTCACGGTCATGGTGATCATGTTGGAGATACAGTAGAGCTTGCGAAGAAAAATAATGCAGTTGTTGTAGCACCATTTGAACTGGCGACATTTTTAAGTTGGCAAGGTGTAAATACACAACCAATGCATATTGGTGGTTCACATGAATTTGACTTTGGAAAAGTGAAATTTACTCAAGCATTCCACGGCTCTAGTTATATTGATGAAGAAAATAAGACGATTACATATACAGGTATGCCAGCTGGTATTTTGTTTACAGCAGAGGAGAAAACGGTATATCATGCAGGAGATACTGCTTTATTCTCTGATATGAAGTTAATTGGAGAACTTAATAATATTGATGTAGCATTTTTACCAATTGGTGATAATTTCACAATGGGGCCAGAAGATGCTGTTTTAGCTGCAAAATGGATTGGTGCGAAAACGGTTGTACCGATGCATTACAATACGTTCCCAGTTATCGAACAAGATCCATATCAATTTGTAGAAAAGCTACAAAATTGTACAGGGAAAGTATTAGAAGCTGGAGAAAGTATTACACTATAAAAAAGAAACCCTTCATTGTGAAAAGACAAGTGAAGGGTTTTTTACGTGTGTAGTACAGCTTTTAAAGTTTGCACTTGTTTTGGTGATTCTTTTCTTTTTGGAAGTGGCTGTTCAGGTGTTTCATTCAATTCCATCGCAACTTTTTTCCCATCTACGAAAGCTAAAAATACAGCACCTACAACCTCTAAAAATTTTTTCATAATGTATTCGCTCCTTTGTTTCATTTCTTGTCTTAATTGTATATTGAAGCGTGTGGACAAACCATCGAACTAGATGACGATACCATTACATTGTTGTAATAGAATGACTGGTGTAATGTAAGGAGCATTTTGTTATAAAAAAAATAGTACAGACATACAAAGAGAGAGTGTAACAGTTTTGGAAATATAGTATACTGAAAATACAACACATGAAGAATTTAGGGAAAAGAAAGTATGGTGAAACCATTTGGCTACCAAACATAATCAAATTTTAGAACATATTAATAGCCTGCCAGTAGGGCATAAAATTTCTGTGCGGCAAATTGCGAAAGATCTAAGTGTAAGTGAAGGGACCGCTTACCGTGCAATTAAAGATGCAGAAAATAAAGGGTATGTTAGTACAATTGAACGTGTCGGAACAATTCGAATTGAGCAAAAGAAGAAAGAGAATATCGAAAAACTGACATATGCAGAAGTCGTTAACATTGTCGATGGCCAAGTACTTGGGGGCAGAGAAGGACTACATAAAACGTTAAATAAATTCGTTATTGGGGCTATGAAATTAGAAGCGATGATGCGCTATACAGAAGCGGGGAACTTACTTATTATCGGTAACCGTACGAACGCACATCAATTAGCATTAGAGACAGGGGCTGCTGTATTAATTACAGGTGGATTTGATACAGAAGAGCATGTGAAAAAGTTAGCAGATGAATTGAAATTGCCAATTATTTCGAGTAGTTATGATACATTTACGGTCGCAACGTTAATTAACCGTGCAATTTATGATCAACTTATTAAGAAAGAAATTGTACTAGTTGAAGATATTTTAACACCAATTGAAGAAACACTATATTTAAAGCCTAGTGACATAGTGCAGAAATGGCATGAGTACAATGAAGAGACGATGCATGGACGTTATCCAATTGTGGATGAAAATAAAAAGGTGTTAGGTATCGTAACTTCGAAAGATATGATTGGTGTTGCGAAAGAAACACCGATTGATAAAGTTATGACGAAACACCCTATTACGGTAAATGGAAAAATGTCCGTCGCAGCTGCAGCACGTATGATGGTGTGGGAAGGTATTGAATTACTTCCTGTTGTGGAGGATGGAAATAAATTGCAAGGTATCATTAGTCGTCAAGATGTACTTCAGGCGCTGCAAATGATTCAGCGTCAACCACAAGTTGGTGAAACGATTGATGACATTGTAACGAATCAATTTATGACGCCGAAAGAAGCAAAAAATGAGCATTTATATCAATTTTCAGTGACACCACAAATGACGAATTCAATCGGGACGTTATCTTACGGTGTATTCACAACAATTGTGACAGAAGCAACAAACCGCGTCATTCGTGCGCAGAAGAAGAGCGATTCAATTGTTGAGAACTTAACAATTTATTTCGTAAAACCGGTTCAAATTGATAATGTTGTATCGGTTCATCCGAAAGTATTAGAAATTGGCCGTAAATTTGGTAAGGTTGATGTAGAAGTACATCATGAAGGTAATGTTGTCGGGAAAGCATTACTTATGGTGCAGTTAATCGATAAATAAAAAGGTGGAACAAATCGCTTTGGTTTGTTCCATCTTTTTTGTTTTATTGGGTTTGGAAGCTGTTGTTAAAGATGTGGAAGAGTTTTAGCGGGAAATATATATAAGGAGAGATGAATGTATAATTAGAAAAAACAGAATATTAATTCACTTAGATTGTATACTATGATATAATTAGATTGTAAGATAATGGATGTCGGAAGGGGGATGCAATATGTCATCAGAATTACTCTTTTTTGGTGGTATCGCACTCTTTTATTTCCTTGTGATGATACCAATTCAATACTTATACTTACAAGGATTAAATGAAAAAAAGAAACGAACAGGATTATCTCAGCAAGAACTATACAAACAGATGTCTTTTGGAGAAGAACAATTACATTTTCACGTGCAAGGTAATCCCTTTAATATACCATCTGCGTTTGTTGCATATATGATTTTGAAAGTGAAGGGACGTAAAAAAGCATCACAATGTTGATGCTTTTTTACGTTGTTTTATAAGATTCGGCTTCTTTGACTGCTAATGGTAGAAAATGTTTATATTGGCGGAATCCATTAAATGTACTCGCGCTGCCAAGTAAAATAAACAAAACACCAACGATAATGCGTGCAGTTGAAAGTTCTAAAAAGAATTGGTTTATCCCAAAGAATAGGACGAATAAGCCGAGTGCCATTGCGGATTTTCCTGAGAGCCAACCTTTCTCCATTGGACGGTTTGTACGAAAGAACTTTGTTTTGTAGAAGAGGTACAACACAAATGAGATGATAATACAAAAGACGAATACTGGCATAATACACGCTCCCATCGATTGGTATAAAAATAACAATTTAGAAAAAAGAAAAATCTAAACTTTCTAACTTTTATTATAAAGCAATTGTTCGCATGTATGAAATGTTTTCCGTTATAATGGGGGATAAAGTGAAACTTTAATTAGTGTGGGGAGATCCCACATACTAATTATTAGCCCTCACCAATCGGGCTTTTACGTGCATCCAGGCTCCAAATTAATTTTGCCCCATTGTTTTTAATACTTTTGAGGTAGGAGTCTTACTACACGTTAATGCGGGATAAAATGAAGAAGTTGAATAAAAAGGAGATTATACATATGCATGAGCAAATTTTAGGAGCAATTAAAGAGTTTGATACAATTATTATTCATCGTCATGTACGTCCGGATCCAGATGCGTTAGGTTCTCAGTGCGGACTTGGTACAATTCTGCAAGAATCGTTTCCAGAGAAAAATATTTATATGGTTGGGTACAACGAGCCTTCTTTATCATTTTTACGAGTAATGGATGATATTGAAGATAGTGTATATGAAGATGCACTTGTTATCGTATGTGATACTGCGAACCAAGAACGTGTTGACGATCAACGCTATGCAAAAGGGAAGATGTTAATTAAAATTGATCATCATCCGAATGAAGATCCGTACGGAGATATTACGTGGGTAGATACGACATCAAGTTCTACAAGTGAAATGATTTATGAGTTTTACAGTTATGGAAAAGATAAAGGATTACAGATAACGAAAGAAGCAGCTCGTCTTATTTTAGCGGGTATTGTTGGGGATACAGGTCGTTTCTTATTCCCGAATACAACAGCGAAAACACTTCGTTACGTAAGTGAGCTTGTTGACATGGATGTAAAATTCACAGATTTATACAATGAAATGTATAAGACAAAAGAAAAAATCGCTCGTTTAAATGGTTATATTTTACAAAACTTCACAATGGTAGAAGAAGGCGCAGCGTACATTAAATTAACGAAAGAGGTACTAGAAGAGTTTGATGTACTTTCTACTGAAGCATCTGGTGTTGTCGGAGCACTTGGTAATATTGATGGATTAAAGGCATGGGTTCTATTTTTAGAGGAAGATGATGTTATTCGTGTTCGTCTTCGTTCAAAAGGACCAGTTATTAATAAGTTAGCAATGCAATATAATGGCGGAGGACATCCGATGGCTTCTGGTGCAAAAGCATCTTCTTGGGAAGAAGCAGATCGCCTGTTTGCTGATTTACGTGAGCTGTGTAGATAAAAATTGTATGTTGAACGAAAGAGAAGGAGAGGCACTGAAGCCCTCCTTTTTTTTATTTTTCTTTCTCTATATCAATACTAATTTCAAGTACGGTATCAAAAGAGACTGTGTCTACTTTAAAGCGGTATATACGATCGTAATGTTTGTACGTTTTATTTTCGATGACTTTTTTGAGCAGGTCTTTATTTTTTGCGATGCTTTGAATGTTTTTCGTTAAAAGATGCTGGAGATCATTATGGATAGAAGTGGTCATGTTTTCAAGTGTAAGATTGTCTAAATCATATTTTTTTCGATTTATAATTTTTATTTTGATTTCTTGAATTGTTAAGAGCCGTTTATTTTCTGTGTTCAATTTCTCTTGGTCTTCGAGAAGGACGTGGAGTTTTGCTTCTTGTTTTTCGATAATTTCTTTTTGTTCTGCTATTTTACTAGTTTGTTCTTCTTGAAAAACACCGTATATGTACAAAAAAACAAACCAGCTCAACACTCCTCCAACAGCAGCACCAGCTAAAACTAAATACCACCTTTTGGCTGTATTGGCACTGGGTACTCTCATACATGTTCCTGTGTAAGCCATTTAATAATAATAAGACCAGTTTGCATACCGCCAGTTGCAAAAAAAATAAGGAGAATTTGTTTTACGATATCTTTCATATCTCCGCCAAAGAAGCTTCTTTCAAAGCTATAAAAGGTATCGAACGTTCCGCCAATTGCTGCAACGAGTGCCCAAATTCTTAAATTTTGGGCGAATTGATTAATATAAGTTAGAGCTGGTTTTCCGATGAGAAATGCACCAAATCCGCCAATTAATGAACCACCAAGTATAACTCCAAAGGCAATAAAATAACTAATAATAAGCAGAGAGAAAAAAGTATGTTCTCTTACATCCATCGTCATTCCCCTTTCTTCTTCATATATATGGACAAAGTATGAGAAGTATGTTTTGATTTCCGCTTTCCTCATCACCTATAATAAAAGTAGTCACATAGGTAAAGAGAGGGTACAACAGTGAAGTTTGTGCATTTACAATGTCAAACCGTTTTTAGTTTATTAAAAAGTGCTTGTAAAATTGATGAGCTTGTCATTCGGGCGAAAGAGCTTGGATTTTCATCGCTGGCCATTACAGATGAAAATGTTATGTATGGAGTTATTCCGTTTTATAAAGCATGCAAGAAAAATGGTATACAGCCTATTATCGGCTTAACAGCTTCTATTTTTAGTGAAGAAGAAGAAAGGTCTTATCCACTTGTCTTACTTGCTGAGAATGAAATAGGCTATCAAAATTTATTAAAGATCTCTAGCAGCATTATGACGAAGTCAAAAGAAGGTATCCCGAAGAAGTGGCTTGCTCATTATGCGAAAGGGTTAATTGCAATTTCACCAGGGAAAGACGGAGAGATTGAACAGCTATTATTAGAAGACAAAGAGAGTCAGGCTGAAGAAGTAGCTCGTACGTATCAAAATATGTTCAGCAATTTTTATATAAGTTTGCAGCATCATGCGATTCAAGATGAACTACTTTTACAAGAAAAACTGCCTGAATTTATTAATAAGGTAAACGTTCCAGTCGTTGCAACAAATGATGTTCGTTATATTAATCAAAGTGACGCACTTGTTCATGAATGTTTATTATCTGTTGAAGGCGGAACGAAAATGACTGATCCAGATAGACCGAGAATGAAAACGGATCAGTATTATTTAAAGTCATCGGATGAAATGGGAGCACTATTTTCTCATGCTGAGGAAGCGGTTCAAAATACAATAACAATCGCGGAACGTTGCCAAGTAGAAATTCCTTTCCATGTAAATCAATTACCGAAATTTCCTGTTCCATCTAACGAGACGAATGATACGTATTTGCGCCGTGTTTGTGAAGAAGGCTTGCAGAAACGCTATGGTACGCCGAAAGAAGCGCATATAGGACGTTTGGATCATGAATTAAATGTTATTTCTCGTATGGGATTTAGCGATTATTTCCTCATCGTATGGGACTTTATGAAATATGCACATGAAAATCATATTTTAACTGGGCCAGGCCGTGGATCGGCAGCTGGTTCACTCGTTTCTTACGTATTGGAAATTACAGATATTGATCCGATTGAATATGAATTATTATTTGAAAGGTTTTTAAACCCTGAACGTGTGACACTTCCAGATATTGATATTGATTTTCCAGATATAAGACGTGATGAGATGATTCGATATGTGAAAGATAAATATGGTCAGCTTCGTGTTGCTCAAATTGTAACGTTCGGAACTCTTGCAGCGAAAGCCGCAATTAGAGACATTGCTCGTGTAATGGGACTCCTGCCAAGAGATATTGACATATTTTCAAAACTTATCCCATCAAAGCTTGGTATAACGTTAAGAGATGCATATGAGGAATCGCAATCGCTCCGTGAGTTTATACAAGGGAATCTGTTACATGAGCGTGTGTTTGAAATTGCAAAACGTGTAGAGGGATTACCGCGTCATACGTCTATTCATGCAGCTGGCGTTATTATGAGCCAAGAACCGTTAACGGGAAGTGTAGCGATTCAAGAAGGGCATAACGATGTCTATGTTACGCAATATCCAGCTGATGCATTGGAAGAACTTGGATTGCTCAAGATGGACTTTTTAGGCTTACGTAATTTAACGTTACTTGAAAATATTATAAAATTTATTGTTGAAAAAACTGGGAAACAAATTGATATAAGAAATTTACCTCTGCAAGATGAAAAGACGTTTCAATTGTTAGGAAGAGGGGATACAACAGGTGTATTCCAGCTTGAATCAGGTGGTATGCGAAATGTACTTCGTGGGTTAAAACCGAATGAATTTGAAGACATAGTCGCTGTTAACTCGTTATACAGACCAGGACCGATGGAACAAATTCCAACCTTTATTGAATCGAAGCATGGGAAAAGACAAATTGAATATTTACATCCGGATTTAAAGCCGATTTTAGAAAGAACATACGGCGTAATTGTATACCAAGAACAAATTATGCAAATCGCATCGAAGTTAGCTAGATTTTCGCTTGGAGAAGCGGATTTGCTGCGCCGTGCAGTGAGTAAAAAGAATCGTGATATTTTAGATCAAGAACGTAAGCATTTTGTTCAAGGTTGTTTGGAAAACGGATACGATGAGACATCTTCAGAACAAATTTATGATTTAATTGTAAGATTTGCGAATTACGGTTTTAACCGAAGTCACGCTGTAGCTTACAGTATGATCGGATATCAGCTTGCATATTTAAAAGCAAATTATACGCTGGAATTTATGACTGCGTTATTATCAAGTGCAATTGGAAATGAAGATAAGATTGTGCAGTATGTACGAGAAACGAAGCGGAAAGGTTTTCACGTTTTACCGCCGTCTCTTCAGAGAAGTGGTTACAACTTCCAAATAGAAGGGAATGCGATTCGATATAGTTTACTTTCGATTCGGAATATCGGAATGGCTACCGTGACGGCATTACTCGAAGAACGAGAGGAAAAAATGTTCGAAGATTTATTTGAGTTTTGTCTTCGTATGCCATCAAAATTTGTAACAGAGCGAAATTTAGAAGCGTTTGTCTGGTCTGGTTGTTTTGACGGTTTTGGTGTTTCGAGGACGACGTTATGGAGAAGTCTTAAAGGAGCGTTGGAGTATGCAAATCTTGCACGTGATTTTGATTTAGGGGATGCTGTTCCGAAATCAAAATACGTACAAGGAGAAGAGCTATCCTTTATTGAACAGTTAAATAAAGAGAAGGAAGCACTCGGTTTTTATTTATCTAGCTATCCGACAGCGCAGTATGCGGAGCTAGGAAAAGAATTAGAAATTCCATCTCTTGCTCAGGCGATGCGACATAAGAAAAAAGTACAAAGAGCGATCGTATATATAACAAGTGTGAAAGTTATTCGTACGAAAAAGTTGCAAAAGATGGCGTTTATTACATTCTGTGATCAAAATGATGAAATGGAAGCCGTTATTTTTCCAGAAACGTATATACATTTTTCGGACAGGTTACAAGAAGGTGCAATCGTTTTAGTTGATGGTACGATCGAGCAAAGAAATCATAAGTTGCAATGGATCGTGAATGGACTATATCCGCTAGAAGAAATGGATGTTTATGAAGGAATGAAAGAAGCATCTGTTTACGTGAAATTGCCGTCTCAATATGAAAAAAAGCTTGTAAATCAAGTTACAAAAATATTGTTTGATTATTCAGGTTTTACGAAAGTACTAATTTATTATGAAAAGGAACATAAAATGGTACAATTATCTCGAAGTTTATCGATTCATCCAAGCGAAGAATGTCTAGGAGCACTTCGTAAAATTGTCGGTGACGAAAATGTCGTTGTGAAAATATAATGGACAATTTCCCTACACTTCGATTATTATAGTAGTAGTGTTCGTGGTCAGACCACTTGGAGAAATTGATATCAGCAAGCATAATTTGAGGAGAGTGGATAGTTTGTCAACACTTCGTGAAGAAGCACTTCACATGCATAAAGTGCATCAAGGAAAATTAGAAACTGTATCAAAAGTAAAAGTAGAAAATGCAAAAGATTTAAGTCTTGCATATTCTCCAGGGGTTGCAGAGCCTTGTAAAGAAATTTATGACGATAAAAGTAAGGTATATGAATATACAATGAAGGGAAATATGGTAGCAGTTGTGACAGATGGAACGGCTGTACTTGGTCTTGGTAACATTGGACCTGAAGCATCTCTTCCAGTAATGGAAGGTAAAGCTGTATTATTCAAGAGCTTTGCTGGTGTAGATGCATTCCCGATTGCCTTAAATACAAACGATGTAGATAAAATTGTTGAAACTGTAAAATTAATGGAGCCAACTTTTGGCGGTGTAAACTTAGAAGATATCGCAGCGCCAAACTGCTTCGTTATTGAAGAACGTTTGAAAAAAGAAACAAACATTCCAATATTCCATGATGATCAACACGGAACAGCTATCGTAACAGTAGCAGGCCTTGTGAACGCGCTGAAGTTAGTTGGAAAGAAAATGTCTGACATTAAAGTTGTCGCAAATGGTGCAGGTGCAGCAGGTATTGCAATCATTAAACTTTTATATCGCTATGGTGTACGTGACGTTATTATGTGTGACCGTAAAGGTGCAATCTATGAAGGTCGTCCTGTCGGTATGAATCCGGTGAAAGATGAAGTTGCAAAATATACAAATAAGAGTCGTATAGAAGGTTCTTTAGCTGACGTTTTACAAGGTGCGGACGTATTCATTGGTGTATCTGCAGCAGGTGCATTAACTGAAGAGATGGTTCGTACAATGAATGACGATGCAATTATTTTTGCAATGGCGAATCCGGTTCCAGAAATTATGCCAGAATTGGCAAAAGCAGCGGGCGCAGCTGTTGTTGGAACAGGTCGTTCTGACTTCCCGAACCAAGTAAATAATGTACTAGCGTTCCCAGGTATTTTCCGCGGTGCACTTGATGTACATGCGACACAAATTAATGAAGAAATGAAGATGGCAGCTGTACAGGCCATTGCAGAGCTTGTATCAGAGGATGAGTTGAATGCAGATCATATCATTCCAGCACCATTTGACGCGCGTGTAGCGCCTCAAGTAGCGGCTTACGTTGCGAAAGCAGCAATGGAGACAGGAGTAGCTCGCCGTCAAGTAGATCCAAATGAAGTCGCTGAGAAAACAAAACAATTAGCGCTGATTGGTAAAGAATAAGCGAGGAATTTCCATTGACATCATCAAATACAAAAGTATATCTCGAAATTGTAAAAAAAATCCGTTCCATTATGGAAGAGGATTGTTTAGTAGCAGGGGATCGTTTGCCATCTGAGCGTGAGTTAAGTTCACGCTTAAATGTTGGACGTTCCTCTGTAAGAGAAGCATTACGTGCGTTAGAGCTGGTAGGATTAATTGAAACGAGACGTGGTGAGGGAACGTTTATTCGAAACTTTTACGATAACGGTCTTGTACAATTAATTGCTCCGTTCTTGCTGCAAGATGAGAAAACAATTCGTGATTTATTACAAACAAAACGATTGCTTGAGAAAGATATGATTCGACTTGTATGTAATTTACCGAAAGAAACGTTTTCTGAAGTACTAAGTAAATTACACCAAGTGCTTGAAGAAAATGAAAGCTCAATTCCGGTGCTTCATCAAACGTTCTTTAAAACACTTATTGAACAATTCGATAATTATTTACTCTATCGCATTTGGATGATCGTAAATGATTACGTTGCAACTCTTTCTTGTGAAGTTTCAGGAGATTCTATCGAAATGTATAGAAAGCTTTATGCTACTTTGGAAGTGAAACAAGAAAATGATGCATTAAAAATTTACGATGAATTAGTAGAGAATATACAGTTTCACTCGTAATGTATAAAATTTGTCGAAATGACCATGACACGTTATGACAAACATTCTACCGCATAGCGGTTAAAGTTAAACGTAAAGAGAGAGGTTATTAGACAGATTGAGAAGATAAGGCTAACATCAAACATTGGTGTTAGCCCCATTTTCTTCTTACGCTAACCTTAGCTCTCAATGAAGGGGGTCAAATTGTGCTAAGAGATTTATTCGTGAAAAAGAAAAAGTACGCTGCAATACCTTCAGAACAAGTACGAAAAGATGTACCAGATGGCGTTATGACAAAATGTCCGAAATGTAAAAAAATCATGTATACGAAAGAGCTTCTTAAAAATTTAAAAGTATGCGTGAATTGTGGATATCATCATCCGATGAATGCATGGGAACGCCTTGATAGTATATTGGACGAAGGTTCATTTCGTGAGTATGACAAAGAGATGGTTTCACTAAATCCACTTGAGTTTCCGGGATATGAAGAGAAACTAGAAAACGATCGTAAGAAGACTAAATTGAATGAAGCGGTTGTAACTGGTGAAGGAACAATTGATGACATGCTTGTTGTTGTTGCAGTAATGGATTCTCGTTTTCGAATGGGCAGCATGGGCTCTGTTGTAGGAGAGAAAATTGCCCGTGCGGTTGAAAAGGCATACGACTTACAAGTTCCATTTATTATCTTTACTGCTTCGGGTGGTGCTCGTATGCAAGAAGGGATATTAAGTTTAATGCAAATGGCAAAAACAAGCGTAGCTTTGAAAAAGCATAGTAATGCAGGAGGGTTATTTATTTCTGTTATGACTCACCCAACGACGGGCGGGGTTTCAGCGAGTTTCGCTTCACTTGGTGATTACAATCTTGCAGAGCCAGGTGCACTTATCGGATTTGCTGGTAGACGCGTAATTGAACAAACAGTGCGTGAGAAACTACCGGAAGATTTCCAAACGGCAGAATTTTTACTAGAGCACGGTCAATTAGATGCGGTGGTGCATCGTGATGATATGAGAGAATCACTCCGTAAGATTTTAGAAGTTCATCAAGGGGGGGAAATGGCTGTATGGCAGAGCTAGAATTTGAAAAACCAGTTGTTGAGCTAAGAAATAAGATTCGTGAACTGAAAGACTATACGAAAAACAGCCAGATGGACTTCAGTGAGGAGATTCGTATTTTGGAAGACAAGCTAGAAAAACTAGAGGAAGATATATACGGCAATATGAAAGTATGGGACCGTGTTCAAATTGCTCGTCATGCAGAACGACCGACAACGCTCGATTATATTGAGCACTTATTTACTAATTTTTTTGAATGTCATGGAGATCGCCTATTTGGCGACGATGCAGCGATTGTCGGCGGCATTGCGAAATATAAGGGGATGCCCGTAACTGTAATTGGGCACCAACGCGGAAAAGATACGAAAGAAAATATTCGTCGTAATTTTGGGATGCCTCATCCAGAAGGATATCGAAAAGCACTGCGTCTAATGAAACAAGCGGAAAAGTTTAATCGTCCCATTATTTGTTTCATCGATACGAAGGGAGCTTATCCTGGTAAAGCAGCTGAAGAACGTGGACAAAGTGAGGCAATTGCCCGTAATTTATTTGAAATGGCGGGTTTAACTGTACCTGTTATTTGTATCGTTATCGGTGAAGGTGGTAGCGGTGGTGCGTTAGGTCTTGGAGTAGGAGATTACATTCATATGCTGGAAAATTCCACTTATTCTGTTATTACACCAGAGGGTGCGGCGGCGATTCTTTGGAAAGATGCTGGTAAAGCAAAAGAAGCTGCAGAAGCGATGAAAATTACAGCATTAGATTTGAAAGAATTAGGTGTAATTGACGAAATTATTCCAGAGGCAAAAGGCGGAGCACATCGTAATGTTTTGAAACAATCAGAAAATATAGATTTAATGCTTAAGAAAACTTTTGAACAATTAAGCGGAATTTCGAAAGATGAATTAATCGAAAAACGTTATGAAAAATATATGAAAATTGGGCAAGTTTCGTTTTCAAACGCTTCCATTGGGATAAAATAAGAAAAGCGTGCGTTCCTCTTCGCGAATGCACGTTTTTATTATGAAAAGACACATCTTCTCCATTGTGTTTTTGTATTTTTTCGTGTTATTTTATTATAAGGCAAATAATCTTTATGAGGTGAGTACAAATGAAACGTATTGGTGTATTAACAAGTGGTGGAGATTCACCTGGTATGAATGCTGCCATTCGTGCAGTTGTTCGTAAAGCGATTTTCCATGATATTGAAGTATATGGTATTTACCATGGATACGCTGGTTTAATTTCTGGTCATATTGAAAAATTAGAACTTGGTTCTGTTGGCGATATTATCCACCGTGGTGGTACAAAATTATATACAGCAAGATGTCCTGAGTTTAAAGACCCAGAAGTACGACTAAAAGGGATCGAGCAATTAAAGAAACATGGTATTGAAGGACTTGTCGTTATTGGTGGAGATGGTTCGTACCAAGGCGCAAAAAAATTAACTGAGCAAGGATTCCCATGTGTAGGTGTACCAGGTACAATCGACAATGATATCCCTGGAACAGACTTCACAATTGGTTTTGATACAGCTTTAAACACTGTTATTGATGCAATTGATAAAATCCGTGATACAGCTACATCTCATGAACGTACATATGTTATCGAAGTAATGGGACGTCACGCTGGAGATATCGCATTATGGGCTGGTTTAGCTGATGGTGCAGAAACTATCTTAATTCCAGAAGAAAAGTATGACATGGAAGATGTTATCGCTCGTCTGAAACGCGGTAGTGAACGTGGTAAAAAGCACAGTATTATCGTTGTAGCTGAAGGTGTTGGAAGTGCAATTGACATCGGTAAGCACATTGAAGAAGCAACAAGCTTTGATACTCGTGTAACTGTATTAGGTCACGTACAACGTGGTGGATCACCAAGTGCACAAGACCGTGTATTAGCTAGTCGTCTTGGCGCAAGAGCAGTTGAATTATTAATTGCTGGTAATGGCGGACGTTGTGTTGGTATTCAAAATAATAAACTTGTTGATCATGACATTATCGAAGCGTTAGCTCAAAAGCATACAATCGATAAAGATATGTATCAATTATCTAAAGAATTATCTATCTAATCGGCTTAATGCCTTGTATTTGGGAACGGTTTCATAATTTTCGGAGGTGCAATATGCGTAAAACTAAAATTGTATGTACTATAGGTCCTGCTAGTGAAAGTATTGAGAAATTAGAGCAATTAATGGAAGCGGGTATGAACGTTGCTCGTTTAAACTTCTCTCATGGTAGCCATGAAGAGCATGGAGCTCGTATTAAAAATATTCGTGAAGCTTCAAAGAAAACTGGTAAAACAGTTGGTATCTTACTTGATACAAAAGGTCCAGAAATCCGTACACATGACTTCGTAGACGGACAAGCTGAGCTTGTAACAGGTGCAGAAGTAATTCTTTCTACTGAACAAGTATTAGGAACTGCAGAGAAGTTCTCTGTATCTTATGCTGGTCTTTATGATGATGTTGATCCAGGCTCTCGTATTCTAATCGATGACGGTCTTATCGAACTAGAAGTAATCGAGAAAGCTGACGGAAACATCCGTACAAAAGTATTAAACAGCGGAACTGTAAAAAATAAAAAAGGTGTTAACGTACCAAACGTAAGCATTAAGCTTCCAGGTATCACTGAAAAAGACGTGCAAGATATCGTTTTCGGTATCGAGCAAAAAGTTGATTTCATCGCAGCATCTTTCGTACGTAAAGCATCTGATGTATTAGAAATTCGTGAATTATTAGAAGGGCATAACGCTCAATACATCCAAATCGTACCAAAAATCGAAAACCAAGAAGGTATCGACAACATCGATTCAATCTTAGAAGTTTCTGACGGTTTAATGGTTGCTCGTGGTGATATGGGTGTAGAAATTCCACCAGAAGAAGTACCATTAGTACAAAAACGTCTAATCAAAAAATGTAACGTATTAGGCAAACCAGTTATTACTGCAACACAAATGTTAGATTCTATGCAACGTAACCCACGTCCAACTCGTGCGGAAGCAAGTGACGTAGCAAACGCAATCTTCGATGGAACAGATGCAATCATGCTTTCAGGTGAAACTGCTGCGGGTCAATACCCTGTAGAAGCTGTAACAATGATGGCTAACATTGCGGTACGTGTTGAAAAATCATTACAATATGAAGATATGTTCAAAAAACGTATTAAAGAGTTCACACCAACAATTACAGATGCAATTAGCCAATCTGTTGCGCACACAGCACTTGCTCTTGATGTAGCTGCAATCGTAGCTCCAACAGAAAGTGGACATACTGCGAAAATGATCTCTAAATACCGTCCAAAATCTCCAATCGTAGCTGTAACATCTGACGAGCAAGTAGGACGTCGTCTTGCACTTGTTTGGGGTGTACAAGCGTTTATGGCTGGAAAACGTGCAGCGTCTACTGATGAAATGTTAGATACAGCAATTCAAACAGGTATGGATGCGGGTCTAATCGGACTTGGAGACACTGTAGTAATCACTGCTGGTGTACCAGTTGCTGAAACTGGTACAACAAACTTAATGAAAATCCACGTTGTTGGTGAAGAAGTTGCTAAAGGGCAAGGAATCGGTCGTAAAGCTGCAAAAGGTAAAGTAGTTGTAGCGAAAACAGCTGCTGAAGCTGTAGCGAACGTAAACAAAGGTGATATCCTTGTTACAACAAGCACGGATAAAGATATGATTCCTGCAATTGAAAAAGCTGCTGCTCTAGTTGTAGAAGAAGGCGGTCTAACAAGCCATGCAGCTGTTGTAGGTGTATCAATCGGTATTCCTGTTATCGTTGGTGTAAACGGCGTAACAACAACTTTAAAAAATGGCCAAGAAGTAACAGTTGATGCAGCACGCGGAATTGTTTATAATGGACATGCGGAAGTGCTATAAGAAGTAATACGGAGAGAAGGATCGGAGTCCTTCTCTTTTTTTTACACAAAAAAGGATAGAGGTAGCTTTAAATACCTGAAATCGCTTTGAAAAACGTTTATTATAATGTTTAGTGGAAGAGGGTTATTTGTCCTTTGTGAAGCTTGTATGAGCGTTTTAAGGGGTTTTGCAAGGGTGATATACTTTCAAACCTTTTAAATGAAATATGAAGGAGTGCGAGCTGTGAAGTGGTTACTGTTCTTACTTATTTTAGTGCCGGCGATTGAGATTACGGTGTTAATAGGATCGAGTCATGTAATAGGTTTATGGTCTACGTTCGCTATGATTGTATTTACGGGTATTGTGGGTGTATATTTGGCGAAACGACAAGGGTTTAAAGTGCTTAGAGAGATTCAATTTAGGCTAAATAGAGGAGAAATGCCGGGTGATGCGGTTCTAGATGGTATTTTTATATTCGTAGGAGGTATTCTTTTAGTACTGCCTGGATATGTGACGGATATAATAGGTTTTATCTTTGCTGTTCCTATAACGAGGGCTTTATTGAAGCCGGCTGTTATGAAGTGGATTGATTGGAAATTTAGAAAGAGAACTACTATTATTGTTCAGAAATAACGCGTAGATTATAGCGATCTACGCGTTATTTTTTTTATTTACTATTTATAGTCAATTGTTAGCTTCCTGCTCGGGTTGGATTTTTGTTAGTTAGTAAACGATAGGATGCAGAGGGTTCTTGTGAATGAAAAGTGTTACATTAGGATGATATTTTTTGCTTGTAGTAAGATTCGATTAGTGAGCAGAAGTTAGACAGGAGAAGAAAAATTACTGATTAAAGGGTTCATCTGTCTCGTTTTGTATATTTATTCATTTACATAAAAAGTAATAAAAGTAAGTAATAATTATAAAGTATATAGAATAAAAATGTATTCTTGTCCTAAAATATGCGTTTTTATGCAAAAAAATAAGAGGATCATCCTTTTTTAGGAAATTCTCTTACAGATGTAGGTAGTACAAAAAAGTACAGTGAATAATCAGTGGGAAATTCCCACTGATTACAGTTGATTTTTTATTGCGTATGAATTAGGAAATATTATTTTGATGGTGAACCCTTAATGAATTTCCATAAGTCGTGGAATACATGAGCTTTGTGTAATGTATTAAGTAGTACTAATATGACTGGACCGATGATTAATCCTAAAAAACCAAAGAGCTTAAAGCCGACAAATAGAGCGATGAGTGTCGCTAATGGATCTAGTCC
Source organism: Bacillus sp. TH17 (assembly GCF_016651125.1). Taxonomy (NCBI): domain Bacteria; kingdom Bacillati; phylum Bacillota; class Bacilli; order Caryophanales; family Bacillaceae; genus Bacillus; species Bacillus sp. TH17. The sequence continues at coordinate 4,035,994 of NZ_JAEKEN010000001.1, read as the reverse complement.
AATATTAGATGAAAGTACTTTTGGCTCCATGATTTGTCTTTGGACAATCACGACGATGTATAGGATGAGAAGACCGATGGCGAATGCAGTATCGCCTGTGAAAAATACGTATATAACCCAAGGAACGAAGACGGCTCCAGTTCCTAAATACGGGAGTAAATCTACAACCCCTGTAATAATCGCGATAGTAATTGCGTATGGCACGCGTAATATTAAAAGGCCGATTAGTACAATGATAGTTGTCATAGATACGAGTGTAAGTTGCGCTTTAACAAAACCAAACAAAGCTTTTCTTAAATCGACAAAAATAGTTTTTCCGTATCCATGCAAACGATTAGGTAGAAGTTTTCTTACTTTATGAGCAAGACGGTGCCAATCGTAACTAATGAAGAAGGTGGCTAATAAGACGAAGACAAGGACAGTTAAAGTTGTTGGTAATGCACTAATGAAATTTGTTAACCCACTTATAATGGCGGTTAAAAGTTCTTTCATTTGTGTCGTTGCTTCGGTGCCTAAGTTTTGAATGTTTTGTGTAATAGTATATCGCTGTGGTTCTCCGAGATGATTAAATTTAGAGATTAAATCATCATAGAGAGGCATAATATGATTAAGTGCAAATTGTTGGGCGAATGCAACGATATCTGGAAACTTAACTGTAACAATTTGTAGTAAGTACGTTGTGGCAGATATTGCTTCAGTTACAAGGTATGTAACAAGTCCAACGATAGCTCCGAATACGAGAATTAAGCTAACGAGTACCGCTAATGCGCGAGGGAATTGTAGTTTTTGATTAAGGAAATTGACGACAGGATTAATCAAATAAGCGAATGCAAAAGCGATAATAAAAGGGTAGATAAGGCCTGACATGTACAGCAATGCATAGAACCCAACTACCGTTGCTACAATGACAAACATGAGTCGTAATATCATATATAGTAAGTTTCGGTTCAAAGATGTATACCTCCCATTCCAATTTGGATTATCCTAATTCGTTCAACTTATAACTAGTGAGATTCACTGATCAAAGTTTCACTTTATGTTATAGTGGAATGATGGATTTTTCCTGCTTTTTCAATATATGAGTGACCGGAAAAGCTTGGTGTTGATGCTTCTACTATATGGTAAAAACTTCATTTTCTCTTCTTTTTATTTTACCTGTTTCTTAATAGAAAAGAAAGGAGAGACGACCGTTTTTAAAAATGTATACATGCTTAAATTTTTGATGGTTAGAGTTTCAGTTTGTCATTTTAAAATATGAAAAAAATGAAGTGGTTATTGTTGCATATACATCGATATAGCATGTATAACGATAGGTTTAAAGGTATTTTTGTTTGGAAGCGAGTTCATTATTTTCAGAAAGGAAGTGCAAACATGATTAGTCAGTCAACGTTATTTTTATTCATACTACTTATTATAGGACTTATTGCTAAAAACCAATCGCTTACTGTAGCTATTGGAGTGTTATTCTTATTGAAATTTACGTTTTTAGGAGATAAAGTCTTTCCTTATCTACAAACGAAAGGGATTAACCTTGGTGTAACAGTCATTACAATAGCAGTGCTCGTACCGATTGCGACAGGGGAAATAGGCTTTAAACAACTCGGAGAAGCAGCGAAATCGTATTATGCATGGATTGCTTTAGCCTCAGGTGTGGCGGTCGCTTTGTTAGCGAAAGGCGGCGTACAATTATTGACGACGGACCCACATATTACAACCGCACTTGTTTTTGGGACAATTATAGCTGTAGCTTTATTTAATGGAGTCGCTGTAGGTCCATTAATTGGGGCTGGAATTGCCTACGCAGTTATGAGTATTATACAGATGTTTAAATAAGGAATTTTATAGTAATATAAAATTTTTGAATTCTTTCTGTTCACAAAAGTCAGATAATTGTTTATAATAGGATTAGAAACTTTGAAAAGTTACATAACAGCAGAGACTTTACACCAGATAAAATAAAAACAACATAAAACAATTTTATAATGATATTGTTTTATGTTGTTTTTATCATAAACTCTTCGGAATTCATTTTCCTCACTAACTTGTTGTTCTGAGCGTGAGGATTCGGGGAGACATTCACGCTCATGCTTTCCATGTAAGCAATGGACAATAAGAGGGGAACATCGCAATAAATTTGCATGAACGTGCATTTTGCTTGCCTAAAGAGTGAACGAGCGTTCATAATTTATAAGGGGAGCAAATAGATATAAGGAGCAAGGTTGGGAGAATTTTCAGGAAAAGGAGAGAATGTCATGACTGTTATTCGAGGTTTAGAAGGGGTAGTAGCAACAACATCATCTGTGAGCTCTATTATTGATGATACATTAACTTATGTTGGTTATAATATTGATGATTTAGCTGAGAATGCTACGTTCGAAGAAGTAGTGTACTTATTATGGCACCGCAAGCTTCCTAACGAAAAAGAACTAGCGGAATTTAGTGGAACAGTATCTGAATACTATAAAGTACCAGGTGAGGTTTTAACATATTTGAAACAAGTAGATTTAAAAATCGCGCACCCGATGTCGGTTTTACGAACTGCGATTTCCATGCTATCATTATATGATGAGAGCGCTGAAATAATGGATGGAAAGTCTAATTATTTGAAAGCGGTTAAATTACAGGCTCAAGTCGGAACTTTAATTGCGGCTTATGCAAGAATTCGTAAAGGGTTAGATGTTGTTGAGCCAAGAAAAGATCTATCATTAGCTGCAAACTTCTTGTACATGTTAAATGATCGTGAGCCAAATGAAGTTGAAATTGAGGCTTTTGATAAGGCACTTGTACTTCATGCCGATCATGAGTTAAACGCTTCTACATTTACTGCACGTGTTTGCGTAGCTACACTTTCAGATGTGTATTCTGGTATTACAGCAGCAATCGGTGCATTAAAAGGTCCTCTTCACGGCGGGGCAAATGAAAATGTAATGAAGATGTTAACTGAAATTGGCGAAGAAGAAAATGTAGAATCATATATTCATAATGCTCTTCAAAATAAAGTGAAAATTATGGGATTTGGTCATCGCGTATATGAGCATGGTGATCCACGCGCGAAACACTTACGCGAAATGTCTAAGAGATTATGCGTGCTTTTAGGAGAAGACAAATGGTATAATATGTCTATCAAAATTGAAGACATTGTAACAAAAGAAAAAGGTCTTCCACCAAATGTTGATTTCTATTCAGCTTCTGTATACCATTGTTTAGGAATTGACCATGACTTATTTACACCTATCTTTGCAATTAGCCGTATGTCAGGCTGGTTAGCTCATATTCTAGAACAATATGAAAACAACCGTTTAATCCGTCCGCGTGCTGATTATGATGGACCGACACATCAAGTGTACGTTCCGCTAGCGCAACGATAAGCGAAAAACACTATTTTGATAGTGAAAATACGCTTTCAAAAGTCTGATTTTTTTGGGAAGATGTAATGATTAGAATATTTAAATTTGACTAACGGTTTGAACTGAGGGGTTATTCCCTCAGTTTCATACATATGAAATTTCAAACATGGGGGTTATCACATTGACGACAGGTGAAAAAATTACTGTAACTAATGGTGTTATGAATGTACCAAACAATCCGATTATTCCATTTATCGAAGGAGATGGAATTGGTCCTGATATTTGGGCTGCAGCATCTCGCGTAATAGAAGCAGCAGTTGAAAAAGCTTATGATGGTGAGAAGAAAATCGTTTGGAAAGAAGTGCTTGCAGGGGAAAAAGCATTCAACCAAACAGGCGAGTGGTTACCAGAAGAGACTTTAAATTTAATTCGTGAATATTTAATCGCAATTAAAGGTCCACTTACAACTCCAGTTGGCGGTGGTATTCGTTCTCTAAACGTAGCGCTTCGTCAAGAATTAGATTTATATGTATGTCTACGTCCAGTTCGTTATTTTGAAGGTGTTCCTTCACCTGTAAAACGTCCGGAAGATACTGATATGGTTATTTTCCGTGAAAATACAGAAGACATTTACGCTGGAATTGAATATGCACAAGGTTCTCCAGAAGCAGAAAAAGTTCTTGCTTTCTTAAAAGAAGCAATGGGTGTTAATAAAATCCGCTTCCCAGAAACATCAGGGATTGGTATTAAACCAATTTCAGAGGAAGGGACAAAGCGTCTTGTTCGCGCTGCAATTCAATATGCAATTAACGAAAAACGCTCTTCTGTTACATTAGTTCATAAAGGAAACATTATGAAATTTACAGAAGGTGCTTTCAAAAACTGGGGTTACGAAGTAGCTGAACAAGAATTCGGCGACAAAGTATTTACTTGGGCTGAATATGATCGCATTGTTGAAAAAGATGGAAAAGATGCAGCGAATAAAGCGATGGCAGACGCAGAAGTGGCTGGGAAAATCATCGTAAAAGATTCTATTGCAGACATCTTCTTACAACAAATTTTAACTCGTCCACGTGAGTTTGATGTTGTTGCAACAATGAACTTAAACGGAGACTACATCTCTGATGCACTTGCTGCACAAGTAGGTGGAATTGGTATTGCACCTGGTGCAAACATTAACTATGTGACTGGACATGCTATCTTTGAAGCTACACATGGTACAGCTCCAAAATATGCAGGTTTAGATAAAGTAAACCCATCTTCAGTTCTTCTTTCTGGTGTATTATTATTAGAGCACTTAGGATGGAACGAAGCAGCGAATTTAGTAACTGATTCAGTTGAGAAAACAATTGAATCAAAAGTAGTAACTTATGATTTCGCACGCTTAATGGAAGGTGCAACAGAAGTGAAATGTTCTGAGTTCGCTAATGAACTTATTAAAAACATGGATGTAGCGATAATCAAAAACGCATAATTAAAGCGGGGGGTAAATTATGACAATCAAACGCAAGAAAGTTTCAGTCATCGGTGCAGGATTTACAGGAGCAACAACAGCATTCTTATTAGGACAAAAAGAACTTGCAGATGTTGTATTAGTGGACATTCCACAGCTGGAAAATCCAACAAAAGGGAAAGCGTTAGATATGTTAGAAGCGAGCCCAGTACAAGGTTTTGATGCTAACATTATTGGTACATCTGATTACGCAGATACTGCTGATTCTGACGTTGTCGTTATTACAGCAGGTATTGCGCGTAAGCCTGGTATGAGCCGTGATGACTTAGTAGCAACAAACTCTAAAATTATGAAAAGTATTACGCGCGACATTGCGAAACATTCACCAAATGCGATTATTCTTGTATTAACAAATCCAGTTGATGCAATGACATATTCTGTATTTAAAGAAGCAGGATTCCCGAAAGAGCGTGTTATCGGTCAATCGGGTGTATTAGATACAGCTCGTTTCCGTACATTTATTTCACAAGAGTTAAACCTTTCTGTGAAAGACATTACAGGATTTGTTCTTGGTGGACATGGTGACGATATGGTACCTCTTGTACGCTATTCCTATGCAGGTGGCATTCCGTTAGAAACATTAATTCCAAAAGAGCGTTTAGAAGCAATCGTAGAACGTACACGTAAAGGTGGCGGTGAGATTGTAGGCTTATTAGGAAACGGTAGTGCATATTACGCACCAGCAGCTTCTTTAGTTGAAATGACAGAAGCGATCTTGAAAGATCAACGCCGTGTATTACCAGCTATTGCGTACCTTGAAGGTGAATATGGTTATAGTGACCTTTACTTAGGGGTACCAGTAATTCTAGGTGGTAACGGAATTGAAAAAATTATTGAATTAGAACTTCTTGCAGATGAGAAAGAAGCGTTAGATCGCTCTGTAGAATCTGTACGTAACGTTATGAAAGTTCTTGTTTAATAATTAAATATAAGTGGAAAAAGATTCGGGGCCCCGAATCTTTTTCTACTATATATTGAAATGTTTTTTTGAAATAATATGAAAACGCTATCATTTGGTGTATCCTATAATGAAACTATAGACTTATACTATACATTGCCCTCATCACAGTGAATTTCGGATAAGGTATCGCTTTTAGTAGGATAATAAGGTGAAAAAATCGGAGGGGGTTGTAACATGTTAAAGAAAAAAGTTCAAATTGGTCGTAGAATGGATGAAATTACAGTAGGAGAGAAATTATCTATCACTGAAAAAATTGAGGATAAAGATTTGTTATTGTACTTAGGGTTAACGAATGATGCCAATCCATTATATATTCAGCATGATTACGCATCCCAAACTCCGTATGAAAAGCCGATTGTCCCAAGCATTATGCTAACGGGACTGATTACAACGGCGGTTACGAAATATTTACCAGGTCCAGGTAGTCATATTACTAGGAAGGACCTTACGTTCGTGAAACATGTTCACCATTATGAAACGTTACAAATCCACTTTGAAGTTGTGGCTGTTTCAGAGGAGGAACATACAATTGATATGCTTGTATTTGCTCATGATGAAAAAGGAGAAACTGTTGTAAAAGGTTCATTAACAGTAACACCACCTTTTAAATCTGTTTCCATTATGGAAAAAGCATTAGATAATTTTTAAAAAATGAAAGTTAGAATGATATAAAAGTAGCGTTAGTCATATTCTTATTAAGGGTATGCTAGCGCTACTTTTTGTTTGGAAAGGGTGATATAACTGTGAAATGGGAGAGGGAAGACATTATTTTTGAAACGATAAGAGAAGCTGAAGTATGGGCCGATTCAATCGCGAATGAAATGTATGGGAAAGTATTTGATGGATATGAAACAACAGATTATAAAATAGCGTATGCTCTTTCGTTTTTCCTAGCGCAAAATCGAGAGTTTATAGTTCATACGGAAAAAGAGTTTAAAAAAGATAGATTCATCTATAAAGTTTGGATAGCGACCGGATAGAGGGAATGAAGTTACGATTGCTTTTATTTTCCGAAACTCTAGTACAAACGAGCTCCATGAATAGACAATTATATTGAGGGAGACCTTGTTTTCTAGTATGATGAGAATAACGGGGAAAATACTAGGATGAAGAAGGTTTCAAGTCTATAACTTGGAGGAAAAGAATGAACAATCGTATTTTAGTAGTTGATGATGAGGAATTTATCTTAACTTTAATTGAATTTAATTTACAACAAGCTGGGTTTGAAGTTATTACAGCAATGGATGGAGAAATGGCGCTTCAAAAAGCGACTACAGAACGCCCAGATTTAATTATATTAGATTTAATGCTTCCAAAAATGGATGGTATGGAAGTTTGTAAAGAATTACGATTGCAGCGTATTATGACGCCGATTTTAATGTTAACAGCAAAAGATGATGAATTTGATAAGGTGCTAGGTCTTGAGCTTGGGGCTGATGATTATATGACGAAGCCATTTAGTCCAAGGGAAGTTGTTGCTCGTGTGAAGGCGATTTTGCGCCGTACGAAATTACAGCAGGAAGAACAAGTTTCAGAATCGCCAGATGAAGAGAGCATCAAAATTGGAGAGCTTAAAATTTTACCGGAGTTTTATGAAGCGTACTTCCAAGGAAGGAAACTGGAATTAACACCGAAAGAATTTGAGTTACTTGTTTATCTTGCGAAAAATAAAAGTCGTGTATTAACTCGTGACCAATTATTAAGTGCTGTATGGAATTATGATTTTGCCGGTGATACAAGAATTGTTGATGTCCATATTAGCCATTTGCGCGATAAAATTGAACAAAATACGAAAAAACCGACGTACATTAAAACGATACGTGGTTTAGGTTATAAATTAGAGGAGCCAAAAGTGGATGAATAAGTTTCGTTCCAGGCTTCTTTTTACATTTGTTTCTCTTATCGTTTTTATTTTAGTTGGACTAGGTGTATTATTAGAAACTGTATTTGAAAACTACTATATAGATCATGCTAAAGAGAGAATGATAAAAGAGACACAGTATGTTGCGGTATTAGCAGAAGAGCAAGGGTTTGATGCTGTTTTAAAAAAGCCTTATGTATTTGAAAAGTTAGAAGAAAAAATACCAGCTTCTATTATATTTGTTGATGAAAAAAAGAAAGTTCAATATAGCGGAGGGCAACCATCTGCATTTAATCAAGAGATGATTAAAGAACTTTCTTCTGAAGCAGCAAAACAACGAAGTAAAGTGATTACGCAAGAAACAGATCAAAAGAATGAATTTTATCATGCGGTGTTCGTTCAAGATCTAGCAGGAAAACAAGGATATATTTTGGTGAAAAGTACAATTGAGCCATTGAAAGACGTACATCAAAAAACGTGGGGATTATTAATTATAGGATTTGTTATCGCTTGTCTCGTAGTCGTATTTTTAGGTATGAAAATTACGGGGCAATATATTAGGCCGATTGAATCGGTTACGAAAGTTGCCATTGAATTAGCGAAGGGAAATTATAAAGCACGCGCTTATGAAAGTCATTCGGATGAAACAGGGATGCTGAGTAAAGCGATTAATATTTTAGCTCGTAATTTACAAGAGATGACTCTTGAGCAGGAAATGCAACAGGATCGTCTGCATACGTTAATTGAAAATATGGGAAGTGGAATGATTTTAATTGATAGCCGCGGTTATATAAACCTTGTAAACCGTTCTTATAAGGAAACTTTCCACGTAACAGATGAAGAATATTTAGATCGCTTATATTATGAATCGTTTCATCATACAGAAATTATTGAGCTTGTGGAAGAAATCTTTATGACAGAAGTGAAAGTGCGTAAACAAATGTTATTGCCGCTTGGAATTGAGCGAAAGCATTTCGAAGTATATGGAGCGCCAATTATTGGGACGAACCATGAATGGAAAGGTATTGTTCTTGTGTTCCATGACATAACAGAGTTAAAGAAATTAGAACAAATGAGAAAAGACTTTTTAGCGAATGTTTCTCATGAACTAAAGACGCCAATTACTTCTATTAAAGGTTTTTCAGAAACGCTCTTGGATGGGGCTATGGATAATAAAAAATTCTGCGAACATTTCTTACATATTATTTTAAAAGAAAGTGAACGCATGCAAGGATTAATTGAAGATTTATTAGACTTGTCAAAGATCGAGCAACAAGGGTTTAAACTAAATATGGGGACCGTTGATATGAAGGAACTTCTTGAAGATATTCATATGGTGCTTGATAATAAAGCGGGAGAAAAAGAAATCTCTTTACAAGTGAATGCATTGAAACGAGTTTCCGTTATTGGAGATCCAGGCCGCTTGAAACAAATCTTTATTAATTTAATTAATAACGCGATTGTATACACACCGGCTGGAGGCGTTGTTTCTGTTGAATTGGCAGAAGATAAATATAATGCTTATATAAAAGTATCTGATACTGGAATTGGTATTAGTAAAGAGGAAATCCCACGTATTTTTGAACGCTTTTACCGAGTGGATAAAGCAAGAAGTAGAAATACGGGTGGAACGGGTCTTGGTTTATCGATTGTAAAACATTTAGTTGAAGCGCATCAAGGTACGATTACGGTGGATAGTGAGGTTGGGGAAGGAACAACATTTACAGTTGTTTTACCAAAATCAGCTACTGAAAAATAGGATGAAGGATATTTACAATATATTAACAATGGCTTAATTAAATATTAATAAAGCTCTGTTAATATAATATATGAAAACCCCTTCATCCAAGGAGTAATTTTGGACGAGAGTAGTTATGCTATTCTCGTCACTTCCCTTTATGCCAATGTAAGTCTGTTTATATATGATAGAAAAAAACCGTTATTTTTCTTCTCTCTATTAGTCATGTTAATATAGAGAGAGGACAGGAACGGTTTTTTTCTGTGGAAAAAATCGTTTCAAATATGTATGGGGAGGTTTGTAGTTTGGAAAAAAAAGTCGTATTAGTAGATGGTAATAATATCGCGTATCGTGCTTTCTTTGCACTACCGCTTTTAAATAACGACAAAGGTATACATACGAACGCAATTTATGGTTTTACAATGATGTTAATGAGGATACTAGAGGAAGAAAAACCGACGCATATGCTTGTGGCGTTTGATGCGGGGAAAACAACATTCCGTCATAAAACGTATAGTGATTACAAGGGAGGGCGTCAAAAGACTCCACCTGAGTTATCAGAGCAATTCCCGTTTATTCGTGAGGTGCTTGATGCATTCAATGTACCGCGTTATGAGCTGGAAAATTATGAAGCGGATGACATTATGGGAACGTTAGCGAAAGAAGCGAGTGAGCAAGGGTTTCATGTTAAAGTTATTTCAGGAGATAAAGATTTACTGCAACTTGTTTCAGATAATACACTCGTATGTATTCCTCGCAAAGGGATTACGGAAGTAGATGAATATACGAAAGAAGCTTTATTTGAGAAATATAGCTTATCACCAAAGCAAATTATCGATATGAAAGGTTTAATGGGAGACCAATCGGATAACATTCCAGGTGTACCAGGTGTTGGTGAGAAGACAGCCATTAAATTATTAACGCAATTTGAAACAGTAGAAGCAGTATATGAAAACTTAGATCAAGTGAGTGGAAAGAAATTAAAAGAAAAGTTAGAAGCAAATAAAGAACAAGCTCTTATGAGTAAAGAACTTGCGACTATTATTACAGATGCACCGATTACTGTGCATGTAGATGATATGGAATATAAAGGGTATGAACCAAGCGATTTGATTCCAATGTTCGAGAATTTAGGGTTTACATCCCTTTTAAATAAGTTAGGTGTTCCGCCGGAGGAAACGGCTCCAGCTGAATTAGATGATATTACATTTGATATTGTAGAAGAAGTTGCAGAAGAAATGCTTCAGCAAGATAGTGCGCTTATTGTTGAAGTGCAAGAAGATAATTATCATAAAGCCGATATTCAAGGTTTTGGTATTCAAAATGAAAATGGTTGTTACTTCATTCCGGCCGATGTTGCTCTTAAATCGGATGCTTTTAAAGAGTGGCTTGCAAATGGAGAAATGAGAAAACATACATTTGATGCGAAGCGTGCTATCGTTGCTCTCAAGTGGAAAGGTGTAGATATTCAAGGGATTGACTTTGATTTATTAATTGCCGCTTATTTACTTGATCCAGCCGATACAGATAAAGATTTCCGTACTGTAGCGAAAATGAAAGAAACGCATGCCGTAAAATCTGACGAAGAAGTTTACGGGAAAGGTGCGAAGCGTGCTGTTCCGGAGCTAGAGGTAGTAGCGGAGCATGTAGCTCGTAAAGTGCATGTATTATATGATGTAAAGCAAACGTTCTTAGAAGAATTAAAAAAGAACGAGCAATATGAATTATTTACGGAATTAGAATTACCACTTGCACGTGTATTAGCTGATATGGAAGTGAAAGGTGTAAAAGTTGATACGGAGCGTCTTCGTAATATGGGAGAAGAACTTGCAGGTAGATTAAAGGAAATGGAAAAGGAAATTTATAAGCTTGCGGGAACAGAATTTAATATTAATTCACCGAAGCAACTTGGGGTTATTCTGTTTGAGAATTTAAACTTACCAGTTATTAAAAAGACGAAAACAGGTTATTCTACGTCGGCGGATGTATTAGATAAACTTATGGATCGTCATGAAATTATTCCGAATATTTTACATTACCGTCAATTAGGAAAGCTAAATTCAACTTACATTGAAGGTTTATTGAAAGTTGTACATGAAGATTCATCTAAAATCCATACTCGTTTTAATCAAGTGTTAACGCAAACAGGTCGATTAAGTTCAACAGATCCGAACTTACAAAATATCCCGATTCGCTTAGAAGAAGGAAGAAAGATTCGTCAGGCATTCGTTCCATCAGAAGAAGGATGGATCATGTACGCGGCTGATTATTCACAAATCGAACTTCGTGTGCTTGCTCACATTGCAAAAGATCCAGGGTTAGTTGAAGCGTTCCAACATGACATGGATATTCATACGAAAACAGCTATGGATGTATTTGGTGTTGGGAAAGATGAAGTAACATCTAACATGAGACGACAAGCAAAAGCTGTTAACTTCGGAATTGTGTATGGTATTAGTGATTATGGTCTTTCGCAAAACTTAGGAATTACAAGAAAAGCAGCAGCGGAATTTATTGAAAAGTATTTAGAAAGTTTCCCTGGTGTACAAGAATACATGGATGAAATCGTAAAAGATGCGAAACAAAAAGGATATGTGGTTACATTATTAAATCGTCGCCGTTATATTCCGGAAATTACGAGTCGTAATTTCAATTTACGTAGCTTTGCTGAGCGTACAGCTATGAATACACCAATTCAAGGTAGTGCGGCTGATATTATTAAAAAAGCGATGATTATTATGGCAGATCGTCTAGAAGAAGAAGGATTACAAGCGCGTCTTCTTCTGCAAGTACACGATGAATTGATATTTGAAGCACCAAAAGAAGAAATTGAAAAATTAGAGAAGCTTGTACCTGAAGTAATGGAGCATGCAATTGAACTAGTCGTTCCATTGAAAGTTGATTATTCTTACGGTCCAACTTGGTACGACGCGAAATAAGGACGTGATGAAATGCCGGAATTACCAGAGGTTGAAAATGTTAGACGGACGCTTGAAAATCTTGTAACAGGAAAAACGATTGAAGATGTCGTTATTACTTATCCCAAAATAGTAAAACGACCGGATGATGCAGAAATTTTTAAAGAAATGCTAAGAGGCGAGACAATTGAAAATATAAAGCGAAGAGGTAAGTTTTTGCTTTTGTATGTAACGAACTATGTAATTGTTTCACATTTGCGCATGGAAGGTAAGTTTTTACTTCATCAAGAGGATGAGCCGATTGATAAACATACGCACGTCCGTTTCTTATTTACAGATGGAACTGAATTACATTATAAAGATGTGAGAAAGTTTGGTACGATGCATCTCTTTAAGAAAGGTGAAGAGTTGAATCAAATGCCTCTTGCTGACTTAGGCCCGGAGCCATTTGATGCTGAATTGACACCGCAGTATTTACAAGAAAGATTGCAAAAAACAAATCGTAAAATAAAAGTCGTATTATTAGATCAGCGTCTTTTAGTAGGGCTTGGAAATATATATGTAGATGAAGTGTTATTCCGTTCTCAAATTCACCCGGAACGAGAAGCTGCATCTTTAACAGAAGAAGAAATAGAAAGAATTTACGAGGCGATTGTTACAACGCTGGGCGAAGCTGTTAAGCGAGGCGGAAGTACAATTAGAACGTATATTAATTCACAAGGACAAATTGGTTCGTTCCAGGAACTTCTAAATGTATATGGGAAAAAAGGAGAACCGTGTGTGACTTGCGGTACGCTATTAGAAAAAACAGTTGTTGGCGGAAGGGGAACACATTACTGCCCAATTTGCCAACCTAGAATATAGAAAAGGGATAACATCGGATAGGCATTTGTCATATACATAGAGCAGAGCTATGTATAAGGGAGGAGCTTACCGATGTACCTTTATTTATCTCTTATTTTATTAGCTTTTACATTAAGCTTAGATAGCTGTAGTGTAGGGCTAACATACGGGTTAAGGAGCGTAAGAATTCCACTAAGATCAATTATAATTATCGGGATTTGTTCAGCGGCTGTAATGCTCGTTTCCATGGGAATTGGACATATGATCGCGAAAATATTTTCACCTGTTATCGCAACGCGTATCGGCGGATTTGTTCTTATTGGAATAGGTATTTGGGTATTATATCAATTTTTTCGAAGTGATAAAAAAGAAGAACCGAAGCAAGAGGAGAAGGTTTGGAAACTAGAAATTGCTTCGCTAGGGTTAGTGATTCAAATTTTGCGGAAGCCGACTGTTGCAGATTTTGATAAATCAGGAACTATCTCTGCAGGAGAAGCGCTACTTCTCGGTATCGCTCTTTCTATAGATTCGTTTGGTGCTGGAATTGGTGCATCTTTATTAGGTTATGCACCCGCGATGATGGCGGTATTAGTCGCGGTTATGAGTTCTTTATTTTTATTTATTGGAATGAAGCTCGGTACGATTTTATCAAATATGAAATGGTTACAAAAATTTACATTCCTGCCTGGGGTATTACTCATTATTATTGGAATTTGGAAAATGTAAGTATGGGCGTGGAACATTAGTTTCGCGCCTTTAATATTGTGAGGAGGATTATTATGACAGTAGTAATTGGATTAACAGGAGGCATTGCAAGCGGAAAAAGTACGGTATCAGAAATGTTTCGTGAAATGAGTATACCGGTTATTGATGCAGATATTATTGCGCGAGAAGTTGTAGAACGAGGAAAACCGGCATATAACAAAATTGTAGAGGTGTTCGGAACGGAAGTGTTACAAAAAGATGGAGAGCTTGATCGACCAAAGCTTGGGAGTGTCGTTTTTTATAATGAAGAAAAACGATTGCAGTTAAACGAAATTGTTCATCCTGCAGTGCGTGAAGAAATGAATGCACAAAAGGAGATGTACATAAAAGAAAGTATGCAAGCGGTTGTGTTAGATATCCCTCTTTTGTTTGAAAGTAAATTAACAAATCTCGTTGATCGTGTTTTAGTTGTAGCAGTCACACCGAATACGCAATTGGAACGTTTAATGAAACGAAATAACTTTTCAGAAGAAGAAGCAACGGCTCGTATTCAATCTCAAATGCCATTAGAAGAAAAAGTAAAGAAGGCAGATGAAGTAATTTATAATGATGGCACAATTACTGGAACGAAAACACAATTAGCCTCTATTTTGAAAGAATGGAACATTATTGATTAAAAAATTGTGAAATTAATGAAAATGCTTAGTGACATATCTCCTTTTTGTGTTATACTATTATTGGGATTGGAGATAAATAGTATAACGCATTCAAGGGGGATAACATATTATGACTCGTGTGGCAATTAATGGATTTGGACGTATCGGGAGAATGGTATTTCGTCAAGCAATAAAAGAAAGCGCATTCAAAATTGTAGCAATAAATGCAAGCTATCCATCAGAAACGTTAGCGCATTTAATTAAATATGATACAGTTCATGGAAAGTTTGACGGAACAGTGGAAGCATTTGAAGATCACTTACTAGTTGATGGGAAAATGATTCGCCTTTTAAACAACCGCGATCCAAAGGAGTTGCCTTGGAAAGATCTAGGTGTTGAAGTTGTAATTGAAGCAACTGGTAAATTTAACTCGAAAGAAAAAGCAATTCTTCATGTTGAAGCTGGAGCGAAAAAAGTTATTTTAACAGCACCTGGTAAAAATGAAGATGTAACAATCGTAGTTGGTGTGAACGAAGACCAATTAGATATTACAAAGCATACTGTTATTTCAAATGCATCTTGTACAACAAACTGTTTAGCGCCTGTTGTAAAGGTGTTAGATGAGCAGTTCGGAATTGAAAACGGTTTAATGACAACTGTTCATGCTTATACAAATGACCAAAAAAATATTGATAACCCACATAAAGATTTAAGAAGAGCGCGTGCTTGCGGACAGTCTATCATTCCAACAACGACGGGTGCTGCAAAAGCGCTAGCAAAAGTTCTTCCACACTTAAAGGGAAAACTTCATGGTATGGCACTTCGTGTACCAACACCAAACGTGTCTCTTGTTGATTTAGTAGTAGACGTAAAACGTGATGTAACAGTTGAAGATATTAATGAAGCATTCAAAACTGTTGCAAACGGTGCATTAAAAGGAATTGTAGAATTCAGCGAAGAGCCTTTAGTGTCTATCGATTTTAATACAAATACACACTCAGCTATTATTGATGGTTTGTCTACAATGGTAATGGGTGATCGTAAAGTGAAAGTACTTGCTTGGTATGATAACGAGTGGGGCTACTCTCGTCGTGTTGTAGATCTTGTAACGTTAGTTGTTGATGAATTAGCGAAACAAAAAAATGTGCAACATATTTAAGTGAACGAGAGAGGGCAAGTGAAAATTTGCCCTCTTTTTTATTTTTTTCTGAAAAGGAAAAAAATTATATAAGTATATTTTTAAATAGTGGACATACCACGAAACGTTGGGATTACTGTATTCGTGAATCATTAATCTTTTTTAGGGAAAAGTAAAGAGGAAAATATGACAGAAAATCGAAAAAACTGTTGTTGCAAAATGAAAATAAACAAAGTATACTAACACTCGTAAACTTAAGAGCTGAGGTACGTAGTCACTACTTAAAGGGTTAGGACCTCTCTGGACTAACTTTCCCCCGTGGTAGTGGAGCAAGCCAAATTGCAAATTAGTTTTCAATTCGAACAGTTAGAATAAATTTACAAGGGGGAACTGTAGAATGGATACTATGGATACGATGGGTCGTCACGTGATTGCTGAACTTTGGGATTGCGATTTCGACAAGCTTAATGACATGCCGTATATTGAACAATTATTTGTGGATGCAGCACTAAGAGCTGGTGCTGAAGTACGTGAGGTTGCTTTTCATAAATTTGCACCACAAGGTGTAAGTGGAGTAGTAATTATCTCGGAATCACATTTAACAATTCATAGCTTTCCGGAGCACGGTTACGCAAGTATTGATGTTTATACTTGTGGGGATCGTATTGATCCAAATGTTGCTGCAGAATATATTGCAGAAGGTTTAAACGCAAAAACGCGTGAGAGCATCGAGCTTCCTCGAGGCACTGGTAGCTTCGAAATTAAGCAGAGAGAAACAAAAGCTCTTTAAAAAAGAACATAATTGATTTAAAATGTAAAGAGGTGTATAATGCACCTCTTTTTTAGTTTATATAAAATAGGATCACGATATGTAATAACTTAGAGTGGTCATTATAGAAGAATGAGTTATATAATATTGTATATATATTTTCACATGTAGGTGAGTAGCGAAAGAATAAAGATTATAGTGTAAAGGAGTGAATGAATTGCGTTGTCCATCCTGTTTTCATAATGGAACAAGAGTGTTAGATTCGCGTCCGGTAGACGAGGGGCGCTCTATTCGAAGAAGAAGAGAGTGTGAAAGTTGTTTAAGTCGCTTTACGACATTTGAAAGAGTAGAAGAATCACCTCTTATCGTTGTTAAAAAAGAAGGAACACGAGAAGAGTTTAATAAAGAGAAAATTTTACGCGGTTTAATTAAAGCGTGTGAAAAAAGACCTGTATCTTTAAGGCAGTTAGAGGAAGTAACACAAAGTGTGGAGCGTGAACTTCGTAACTTAGGTATATCAGAAGTGAAAAGTGATATGATTGGTGAAATTGTTATGGAAGAACTTCGTGATATTGATGATGTTGCTTACGTACGTTTTGCTTCTGTGTATCGTCAATTTAAAGATTTAAATGTATTTATTGAAGAATTAAAAGATATACTGCAAAAAGAGAGAGAGTAGAAGGAATCTCTTTATATACTGTAAGTAAACGAGATAAGAGAGCTAGAAGCGGAAGCTAATAGCTCTTTTTCGCTAATAAATTATATAATAAAGATAGAACGAGTGAAATGTAGGCTAGATTGGATGAGAGAAAGGAAAAGCAAGAATGGAAAAACAGTCATGGATGGAGCTATTGCCGATTGATCGTTATAAAGTAAGTGCGAAAGGGTTGTTACATAATTACGACCGGAAAGTATTAACGATGTTGTATCAGCCGTTAATAGGTAGTAGAGCTTTTAGCTTATACATGACACTATGGGGAGAGTTAGAGCAAGATCGTGTGTTTGGAAAAGAGAATACACATCACTCCCTTATGGTGACTATGCAAATGCAACTTCCTGAAATATATGGGGAACGAGTAAAGTTAGAAGCGATTGGTCTTTTAAATGTATATATTAAGAAAGAAAAAGATATTCGGATGTTTATATATGAATTGCAACCACCTTTATCTCCGAAGCAGTTTTTTGATGATATTGTTTTAAGTATCTTTTTATATAATCGCTTGAGTCGGACAAAATACAACCAAGTAAAGCAATATTTCTTAGAAGAAGAATTCGATTTTGCTTCTTATGAAAATGTTACGCGCTCCTTCAACGATATATTTGATTCGTTTAACCCAGGTCAGTTTGAATATGCGCAAGAAGAACTGCGTATCCCGAAAACGACAAGTATGCCAAGTAACGAGAATGGGGATGCTCCGAAAGTTTGGAACGATTTCTTTGATTTCTCTTTATTTGTAGACGGACTATCAGCCCTTGTTCCTAAAAAGGCGATTACAGATCAAGTGAGAGAATGTGTTATTACACTCGCTTATGTGTACGGTGTGGATGTGTTATCGATGCAAAATATCGTTCTTGGCGCAGTGACAGAAGTGCAAACAATTGATATCGAAAGGCTTCGGAAGGGAGCACGCGATTGGTATCAATTCGAAAATGGTCAAGCGTTACCTGTATTAAGTGAAAGAGTGCAACCTCATGCTGCTCGTACAATGAAAGAGAAAGAGCCATCTACGCAAGAAGAGATGCTAATGAAGCAGTTAGAGGAAATCTCGCCAAAACAACTATTGAAAGAGATTTCAGGCGGTGCAGAGGCGACGAAAGCGGACTTGCAAATCGTTGAGGATGTAATGATAAATCAAAAGTTAACGCCAGGGGTTGTGAATGTACTTATTTATTACGTTATGCTACGCTCAGATATGAAGCTTGCTAAAACGTATGTCGAGAAGATTGCTGGACATTGGGCGCGAAAAAAGGTCGGTACAGTAGGCGAGGCGATGGCGCTAGCGAAAGAAGAGAATCGTCAATATCAAGAGTGGGCTGAGACGAAGAAAAAAGGTCGTACAGCGAAGAAAACAGTGCGAAAAGAAATGGTACCAGATTGGCTTAAAGAAGAGTCGAAAGAAGAAGAGAAAGAACCTGTAAAAAATGACGTAAGTGCGAAAAAAGATGCAAGTACGTTAGAAGATGAACGGAAACGATTAGAAGAAGTATTGAAAAAATATAAGCGTGATTAATAAAAGAAAATGAACGCTCTTTGAGGTGAGAAAATGGAGCATATTCAAAATTCATTTACGAAATTAATGGAAAATAAAAACTTTAAAAATAGATATGAAGTCTTAAAGGCAGAAGTGATGGCGCACCCTCGTGTGAAAGAATTTATAGACGAACATAAAGGTGAAGTAACGACTTCTATGATTGAACGAAGTCTTGTGAAGTTATATGAATATATTGGACAAAGTGTAGGGTGTGCGGATTGTCCAGATTTAGGGTCATGTAAAAATATGCTACAAGGATATGAGCCGAAGCTCGTCATTCAAGGTAAGATGATTGATATTCAATACGATCGTTGTATTAGAAAAGTAGCATATGATGAGAGAAAAAAATATGAAAAACTCGTTCAAAGTGTATATATGCCAGTTGACATTTTGCAGGCAACTATGGAAAATTTAGACCCTTCAGATTTAGATGCACGTATTGATGCAATAGGTGCAACGAATGAATTTTTAAACACATACGAACCAGGTAAAAAAGCACAAGGTTTATATTTGTACGGTAAATTTGGTGTAGGGAAAACGTATCTTTTAGGGGCAATTGCAAATGAGCTTGCGCGAAAGAAAATTAGTTCGATGCTCGTATACTTCCCTGAATTTTTACGTGAAATCAAAAGTTCGATTCAAGATAATTCGATTAGCGGAAAGATTGATGCTGTCAAACGTGTACAAGTATTAATGTTAGATGATATCGGGGCAGAAGCGATGTCAAGTTTTGTACGTGATGATGTACTCGGTGCAATCTTGCAATTCCGTATGTTGGAAAACTTACCGACGTTCTTTACATCTAACTTTGATTTCAAACAGTTGGAACATCATTTAACGTATACACAGCGCGGTGAAGCAGAAGAGATGAAAGCGGCCCGTATTATGGAACGAATTAAATATTTAGCGAAGCCAATCCCAATTGGCGGGAAGAATCGTCGTAATAAGTAAAGAGCGAGCTGAGAAGCTTGCTCTTTTTTATCCCGCTATTGGCGGGCAGTAAGACTCCCACCTCAAAATTCGGCTGTAAAGCAAAGAAGTTAGGTGGGAGCCCTGCTGCCCGTAAAAGCCCGATTGGTGCGGGCTAATAATCAGTGGACGATGGACAAAACCTCCACTGATTAAAGTTCCACTTTATTTTAATCATTTTTTCAGAGTAGCTTGTATCATTTTTTTCTCCCTCCCTTAATATATATAAAATTAGCAAGCCATATCGAGTGGATGTTCTAACAATGGGAGATAGGTTTCTACTAAGAGTGAACTTCCATAGATCGGACTCTTATAGGATTTGTAACGTATAGATGCAATCCTTTAGAGCGGGGATAAAAGGGGGGACAAAAGTGATTGAAATTTGCTTCGAAGAAAAAAATGATGCTGTGTACGTATACAGACAACTAACGAAAAGAACAGAATCCTTATATAAGGAAACAAGTGTATATTTAAACGAACAAAAGGTTGTTATTCATATACCATTATGTGAATCAAATTATATTGAAAAGATTTTATTGCCAGTATTACTATATTTCATTATGAATGTGAAACAAAATGAATGGATTCATACCATTTTAAAGGAAAAGTTTTTTTATGAAGAACAAGAAGAGTGTCATCAAATATTGCATATGGCACATGAGATTTTAAAGGAAAGAAGAAAAGGAGCAGCTAGTGATTTAACACGTCAAAAATTTGAATCTTATATTGCGTCGTCTTTGAATGATTGGCTTTGTGATCCGCTCTCATTCTCGTTTTCATCATACGTTCGTTTTCGTCTTCGTACATATAGGGAAATGGTAACTAAGCTTGCTGAAGTTGCAATTGATGAGTATAAGATGGAGCAGGAATACCAAATATTCATTGAGACACTTCGCCAACAAGTAAGTAGCCGGAAATCACGTTTGTCCTGTGTACATCTTATTTTTGATGAAAGTTTTATTTTCTATGATGGTAAAGGTAGGCGTTTAAAACAGGAGAAATTGGTTCAATATATAGATGAAGAATTATTAAAGAAACAGGATGTATATATCGATACGAAAGTAATTGCACCACTTCTTTCTATTTCACCGAAAAAGATTTATTTATATACGAAAGAACAAGATCATAACATGATTGTTACTTTGCGAAATGTATTTCAGGAACGGGTCCAATTACATGGTTTGCATGAGTTTGAGCGCAATGTGAAAAATTTAAAAAATAAAGGTAACGCCCTTGATTTTCTAAGTTTTTGAGCATATAATTACCTACATAAATGAAATATATTGAAATGTCATGATGAGGACATGGGTAGTTTTCTACGATTTTCAGAGAGGGAAGCCTTAGGGTGCGAGCTTCCTAGTACGGGATTATTACTTACCACCTCTAAACTTTAGCAGTGAACGTTTTTCTAGTAATTGCTAACGGACAACACCGTTATGTTGAACTTGAGCAATTAACAATAAGGTTAATTGGAACAAGGGTGGAACCACGAATTCAACACTCGTCCCTTTTTATGGGATGAGTGTTTTTTATTTTGAAAAAAAAGAGGAGTGACCAGTGATGGCAGATGTAGTTAAAATTACTTTCCCTGATGGAGCTGTGAAGGAGTTTCCAAAAGGAGTAACAACTGAAGAAATCGCAGCTTCTATTAGCCCAGGCTTAAAGAAAAAAGCTGTGGCTGGAAAATTAAACGATGAGATGATCGATCTTGTTACACCAATCGAAGAAGATGGTGCAGTTTCTATTATTACATTAGATTCTGAAGATGGCTTATATATTTTACGCCACTCAACAGCTCACCTTTTAGCACAAGCGTTAAAACGTTTATATAAAGATGTTAAGCTTGAGCTTGGCATTGGTCCAGTAATTGAAAATGGCTTCTACTACGATATTGATATGGAAGAAGCAATTACAGTTGAAGACTTCAAGAAAATCGAAAAAGAAATGCAAAAAATCGTGAACGAAAACTTAGAAATCGTTCGTCATGAAGTACCGCGTGCAGAAGCACTTCGTCGCTTTGAAGAAATCGGCGATGAGTTAAAATTAGATTTAATTAACGATCTTCCAGAAGATGCAGTTATTTCAATCTATGAGCAAGGCGAATTCTTCGACCTTTGCCGTGGTGTTCACCTTCCATCTACAGGGAAGATTAAAGTGTTTAAATTATTAAGTGTTGCTGGTGCTTACTGGCGCGGCGATAGCAATAATAAAATGTTACAACGTATTTACGGTACTGGATTCGTTAAGAAAGCAGAATTAGATGAGCACTTACGTATGCTTGAAGAAGCGAAAGAGCGCGATCACCGTAAATTAGGTAAAGAGTTAAAACTATTTACTAATAGCCAAAAAGTAGGACAAGGTTTACCACTTTGGTTACCAAAAGGTGCAACAATTCGCCGTATTATCGAGCGTTACATCGTTGATAAAGAAGCAAGCTTAGGCTATGATCACGTATACACTCCAGTATTAGGAAGTAGAGAGCTTTATGAAACTTCTGGTCACTGGAACCATTACCGTGATGGCATGTTCCCATCAATGGAAATGGATAATGAAGAGTTAGTTCTTCGTCCAATGAACTGCCCTCACCATATGATGGTTTATAAAAATGATATTCACAGCTACCGTGAATTACCAATCCGTATTGCGGAACTTGGAACAATGCACCGCTATGAAATGTCTGGAGCATTATCTGGATTACAACGTGTACGCGGAATGACTTTAAATGATGCGCACATTTTCGTTCGTCCAGATCAAATTAAAGAAGAATTAAAACGTGTTGTAAACTTAACGTTAGAAGTGTACAAAGATTTTGGTTTAGAAAACTATTCATTCCGTCTATCTTATCGTGACCCAGCAGATACTAAAAAGTATTATGCTGATGATGAGATGTGGGAAAAAGCACAAGGTATGTTAAAAGAAGCTATGGATGAAATGGGTCTTGATTACTATGAAGCTGAAGGTGAAGCGGCGTTCTATGGTCCGAAACTTGACGTTCAAGTTCGTACTGCTCTTGGAAAAGACGAAACACTTTCAACTGTACAATTAGACTTCTTACTTCCAGAACGCTTTGAATTAACTTACGTTGGTGAAGACGGTAAACAACATCGTCCAGTTGTAATTCACCGTGGTGTTGTATCAACTATGGAACGTTTCGTAGCCTTCTTAATTGAAGAATACAAAGGCGCATTCCCAACTTGGTTAGCTCCAGTTCAGGCGCAAGTAATTCCAGTTTCTCCGCAAGTACATTTAGACTATGCGAAGAAAGTACAAGATGAATTACGACGTGCTGGTATCCGTGTTGAATTAGACACTCGTGAAGAGAAAATTGGTTACAAAATCCGTGAAGCACAAATGCAAAAGATTCCGTACATGCTTGTAGTAGGTGACAATGAAGTTACTGAAAATGGCGTTAACGTACGTAAATATGGTGAACAAAAATCAGAAACAATCGCATTAGATGCGTTTGTTGAAATGATTAAGGTAGAAGGAAAACGATAAGAAAGAGCCGCGGTATACCGCGGCTTTTTTATGTATTATAAAAAAGAAAATTTAGAAAAAATAACCAAACAATACTTATCATAAAAAAGTATTGCAAGTATGCTGGTTGTTTGTTACAATATTTCTTGTTGTTAGTAAAACACATCGCGTCTTCTTGACAGACGTCATGTCCTATGATAAACTCATCAAGGATAATAGAATATGGTTTTGACAAGTAGAAGCACCCGCTTCTCACCTGATGGACGCATTCGCAGTTAGCAGGTAAATGTATTTCTTACTAAAGATATTACAAGTGTGGGTGCCGTGTGCCCGCACTTTTTTTGTTCGGGTTCTACAATTGCAAAACGTATTCTAAGAAAACCTTGGAGGTGGCTTACTATTAGCAAGGATATGATGATTAACGAGCAAATTCGTGCACGTGAAGTACGCTTAGTTGGCGCAAACGGCGATCAACTTGGAATCAAGTCTCGTAATGACGCTTTAGACTTAGCTGCAGGTCTTAATCTTGATTTAGTATTGGTTGCTCCAAATGCGAAACCACCAGTATGCCGCATTATGGACTACGGTAAATTCCGCTTTGAGCAACAGAAGAAAGAAAAAGAACAGCGCAAAAATCAAAAAGTAATTAGCATGAAAGAAGTTCGTTTAAGTCCAACAATTGATGAACATGACTTTAACACAAAACTTCGTAATGCTGTCAAGTTTTTAGAGAAAGGCGACAAGGTTAAAGCGTCAATTCGCTTTAAAGGACGTGCCATTACTCATAAAGAAATCGGTCAACGTGTTTTAGATCGCTTCTCAGAAGCTTGTGCTGAAGTTAGTACAATTGAATCTAAGCCTAAAATGGAAGGACGTAGTATGTTCTTAGTTTTAGCACCGAAAAACGATAAGTAATAGATAGAGGAGGAAATACCTATGCCTAAACAAAAAACTCATCGCGGCGCTGCAAAGCGTTTCAAAAAGACTGGATCTGGTAAACTGAAGCGTTCTCACGCTTACACAAGCCATTTATTCGCTAACAAATCTACAAAAGCTAAACGTAAACTACGTAAAGCTGGTGTAGTTAGCGCTGGTGACTTCAAACGCATTCGTCAAATGCTTGACAACTTAAAATAAGTTCGGCTGATATATAGAACAAACTAGGAGGTAATATTATGCCAAGAGTAAAAGGTGGTACAGTTACTCGTCAACGTCGTAAAAAAGTTATAAAATTAGCAAAAGGTTACTACGGTTCTAAGAGTACATTATTTAAGGTTGCTAACCAACAGGTTATGAAATCTCTAATGTATGCATTCCGTGACCGTCGTCAAAAGAAACGTGACTTCCGTAAATTATGGATTACACGTATCAACGCAGCAGCTCGTATGAATGGTCTTTCTTACAGCCGCTTAATGCACGGTTTAAAAAATGCTGGCATCGAAGTTAACCGCAAGATGCTTGCTGACTTAGCTGTTCATGACGAAAAAGCTTTCGCTGAATTAGCAACAGTTGCAAAAAACAACATTAACTAATTGTTTAAAACCTTAGAAGATTTTCTTCTAAGGTTTTTTTGTTTGCATTTATTGTAAAATCCTCCACTTATTATCGTTATTTCTTGCTCAAGTATATTAAGATGTGCTTGTAAGAATTTTTGTAACGATAACGAGGAGACTTTTACATGAAAGTAGGAAAGATTAACGGATGTGTCGTTATCGATATGACAAAATCAATATAAAAGCTATAGCGATATAAAAGAATATATATATAAAGTCAGGAGAATCCTCCTGACTTTTTTTATTTGAACTCATTCGTGAGAAGTGCATCTTTCCTAGCAGAAACGACACTGCTATAATGGAAAGATGATATGGAACTTTCATCAAGTGAACAATATATGAGTGATGATTGAAACGTATTTGCAAATTAAGGACAAGCTATCTTTATAAAGATGTAGGTAGCTGACTTGTTAATAAGAAACGAAAAATAATAATGAACTTTGAGATGAAACAACATTGTTGCGGAAAATGCGATGTTGGAGGAGGACAATAGAATGGACTTACTACAACTATTTAAATTACAAAAAGAATTAGATGACCGTATTGTGAAAGAACATGACTTACAACCGAAAAAATTGTTAAAAGAAAAAATGTTAGCTCTTCTTGTAGAAATTGGAGAACTTGCAAATGAAACACGTTGTTTTAAATATTGGAGCAATAAACCAGCTTCAGAACGTGAAGTAATATTAGAAGAATACGTAGATGGTTTACATTTTATTTTATCAATCGGAATCGATTTAGGAATTGATAAAAACTTCTTATTCTATAAATGTGCGCAAACGAATAAAACACAAGTGGAAATTTTCTTAGACACATATGCGAAAGTAATTCGTTTTACAGATCAACCTTCTATTACGAACTATATTGAACTATTTACAAGCTATCTTCGCCTTGGACAAGCGCTTGAATTTGAACAAGATGAAATTGAAAAAGCATATTTAGATAAAAATGAAGTAAATCATCAGCGTCAAACACAAGGATACTAATTTAATTTTTGAATATTTCAATTTCCTTTTGTATAATAAAGTGACTGAAGAAAAAGGAGGGTGTTGGCAATGATAAAATTAGACGATACATTGACAATGCTAAAAGAATTAACAGACGCACGCGGTATTGCGGGTAACGAGCGCGAACCACGTGAAGTAATGAAGAAATATATTGAGCCGTTTGCAGATGAACTTTCTACTGACAATTTAGGAAGTTTAGTTGCGAAAAAAGTTGGGGAAGAAAACGGCCCGAAAATTATGGTTGCAGGTCATTTAGATGAAGTCGGCTTTATGATTACGCAAATTGATGACAAAGGCTTCCTTCGTTTCCAAACGGTGGGTGGCTGGTGGTCGCAAGTTATGCTTGCACAGCGCGTAACGATTGTAACGCGTAAAGGAGATGTAACAGGTGTAATTGGTTCAAAACCACCGCACATTTTACCTCCAGAAGCTCGTAAAAAGCCAGTTGAAATTAAAGACATGTTCATCGATATTGGTGCTTCTAGCCAAGAAGAAGCGATGGAGTGGGGCATACGACCAGGAGATCAAGTTGTACCGTACTTCGAATTCCAAGTGATGAAGAATGAAAAGATGTTACTTGCAAAAGCATGGGATAACCGAATTGGTTGTGCAATTGCAATTGACGTATTAAAACAATTAAAAGATGAAAAGCATCCAAACGTTGTATACGGCGTTGGTACTGTACAAGAAGAAGTTGGTCTTCGTGGTGCGAAAACATCTGCAAACTATATTAAGCCCGATATCGCATTCGCAGTAGATGTAGGTATTGCTGGGGATACACCAGGTGTAACGGCAAAAGAAGCGCAAAGTAAAATGGGCGATGGACCGCAGATCATTTTATATGATGCTTCTGTTATTGGTCATACAGGTTTACGTGATTTCGTAGTTGATGTTGCTGATGAATTACAAATTCCATACCAATATGATTCTGTAGCGGGCGGGGGAACGGATGCAGGAGCAATTCACATTTCTGTAAACGGTATTCCGTCTATGGCAATTACGATTGCGACACGCTACATTCATTCTCATGCAGCGATGTTACATCGTGATGATTATGAAAACGCAGTGAAGTTAATTGTAGAAGTTATTAAACGTCTTGATAAAGAGGCTGTACATAACATTACATTTAATTAATAGAAAAAAGCGAAGGATAACCTCCTTCGCTTTTTTCATTTTTAAAATGGTCTTTCTAATCCTGCTGCAGTATGAGCTCCTAAAATAATTAAGCGAGTTAATTGCATTGCCATGAAATGTGGGGTATAAATCATGCCTCTTTTTAACCATGACATAATCATTCCGATATGAGCGCCTGTAACATAACTAATAAGAATATCACGAGGGACCATAAGGTCTTCATCATCTGGCTGGGAAATAGATAGGCTTAATGTTAAATGTGTTTGAATTGTTTTCATCATTTTATAAGAATAGTTTCCAGCTGCCTTATCGCCGAGCATAACGTTATAGAAATTAGTATTGTCTGCGATATGCTCAAACAAAGCTAAAAAAGTTGGATGCGGTGAATCAAAAGTGAGCTGGAAATCTTCTTTATTTCGATTTTGTGGTTTAATTACTGCAGCTAGTTTTTCTAACATTTCTTCTATGCTTTTTTCTAATAAATCATATTTATCATGGTAATGGCTATAAAATGTAGCGCGATTTACAGGAGCGCGTTCCGCGATATGTTGCACAGTTACATTTTCGAAGCCCTTTTCGCCTACTAAAGCGACAAAAGCATCCTGTATGAGTTGTCTCGTTCGTTTTACACGTGGATCATTTGTATTTTTAATAGACATTTTTACTTCACCTCGTTTAATTTTTTAACCTTAAACAACACATGTATAGTGTAATGTTGTTTAAACAACATATAGGTTTAAATTGTTGGTTGTAGATTCGGGATAATTATTTATAATTATAAACGATAGTCCTTTAGAAATCAGCACCGCTAGGATGCAGACAAAACATAGTTTGCGTCGTAAAAGGTGTGCTTTTTTTGTTTAAAGGTTAATATAATTAACAATTAAACAATATAAACACTAAGGATATAAATAGTTTAGAAAAAAATTATATGCGATATAAGGAGAGGAATGCAATGAATCAGTTTCGAAGAATGGTAATTATCAACATTATCACATTAATTGTATTAGTTGGCGGCGGTATTGGCGGTTATTACTATTACAATCAAACAGAAAACTATTTAAAAACAGAAAATGCAAAGATTGACGGGAAAGTAATCCCAATTGCATCACCAGCAGCAGGTAAATTAACAGACTGGAAAGCTGAAGTAGGAAAAAACTACAATGAGAACGATAAATTAGGTGCGGTTACTGTAGCAGGAGCAAATGGTGAGCAAACAGTAGATGTAACAATTCCACAAAATGCAACAGTTGTACAATCAAACGCAACAACTAATGCGTTCGTTGGAGCAGGAAGCCCAATTGCTTACGCATTTGATATGAACAATTTATGGGTAACAGCAAATATTGAAGAAACAAATATTGATGATGTTCAAAAAGGCCAAACAGTAGATGTGTATGTAGATGCATACCCAGATACAACGTTAACAGGAAAAGTAGAACAAGTTGGATTAACAACGGCGAATACATTCTCGATGTTACCATCAAGTAACTCAACAGCGAACTATACGAAAGTAAAGCAAGTTGTACCAGTTAAAATTTCTTTAGATCATAGTAAATCAGTAAATATTGTTCCTGGAATGAATGTGTCAGTTCGTATTCATAAGTAAGGGGGAGATGAGATGTCCTCAATTGCAATTGTAGGATATGCACTATTTTGTATAATCGTCTTCTTCCTTATAAATCGTCTTTTACGAAAGAAAAAAACGAATGTGGGAGAAGAACAAGTCCCAGCCGTAAGTAAGATAGAAGTAAGTCAAGCAGAAACAGTAGAGAAAGAACTTGAACAAAAACAAGAAACAGAAGCTTCTAACGTAGTGGAATTAGAAACAGGGAAGCAAGAGCAAGTAAAACAGGAAAAAGAAATGCTGAAGAGACAATTGCCGGTAGAGAATGTGAATGTAAAGGCAGTTGTAGCTGTACTAATTCTCGGTATGTTCGTTTCTATTTTAAACCAAACGATCATTAATGTTGCATTGCCTCCATTAATGAACGAATTTAACGTATCAACTTCAACAGCACAATGGTTAATTACAGGCTTCATGCTTGTAAACGGAATTTTAGTACCAATCAGTGCATTTTTAGTTTCACGATTTACGTATCGTAAATTATTCATAGCAGCAATGTTATTCTTCACTGTAGGATCTATCATTTGTGCTACATCAGGAAACTTTACAATGATGATGACGGGCCGCGTTATTCAAGCGGTTGGTGCGGGTATTTTAATGCCAGTTGGTATGAATATCTTCATGACATTATTCCCGCCTAATAAACGCGGAGCAGCTATGGGGTTACTTGGGGTAGCGATGATTTTAGCACCAGCTATCGGACCAACTGTAACAGGTTGGGTAATTGAAAACTATAGCTGGAACTTAATGTTCTATGGGATGTTTGTTATCGGTTTAATTATTACGTTCTTATCTTTTAAATTCTTTACACTAGCTCAGCCAGTGTCTAAAACAAAGTTAGATGTACTCGGTGTTATTAGTTCAAGTATTGGACTAGGTAGCTTACTGTACGGATTTAGTGAAGCTGGAAATAATGGCTGGACTAGTGCAGAAGTTGTTATAACACTTATCATCGGTGTCATTGGTTTAGCTGTATTTATTTGGAGAGAGTTAACAACAGACAATAAAATGCTTGATTTACAAGTGTTTAAATATCCGACGTTCACTTTCACATTAGTAATTAACGCGATTGTAACGATGGCCTTATTCGGAGGTATGTTATTACTTCCAGTATACTTGCAAAACATTCGCGGTTTTACGCCGATGGAATCTGGTTTATTATTACTTCCAGGATCATTAATTATGGGGATCATGGGACCAGTTGCAGGTAAACTATTTGATAAGTATGGTATTCGTCCGTTAGCAATTGTCGGATTAGCCATTACAACATTTGCGACATATAAATTTACAACGTTATCGATGGATACACCGTATAGCGTTATTATGACGGATTATATTATACGCTCAATTGGTATGTCATTCATTATGATGCCAATTATGACAGCTGGTATGAATGCACTGCCGATGAAATTAATTTCTCACGGTACAGCAACGCAAAATACGTCAAGACAAGTAGCTGGTTCAATTGGAACAGCGATATTAATCACGCTTATGACGCAACAAACTACTGCTCACGTAGCGGATTACGGCAATATGTTAACAACGTCAAACCCGATTTTAGTTGATAAAGTACACGGTATGGGCCAAAGCTTAGCGGCATTAGCCGGATCAGCTCAAGCAGGAGATGCGATGAGTACACAACTATTATTCGGACAAATTTCAAGGCTATCTGCAATTAACGGTATTAACGATGCCTTCTTAATTGCAACAATATTAGCCGGTATTGCTTGGGTGTTATCGTTCTTCTTACCATCAGGCAATAAACCAAATAGAAAAGCAGGGAATTAATTTCCCTGCTTTTTTGTCTTTTTAAAGAGTGAGATATAAAAAATGATAACCAGCTACGGAGCACAGCCCTGTTATAAACAAAATTGTTCCCATAGCACGAATGCTGGATGTTTGTCTTCCACTTATAATAGCTAATAGTCCAGCTAAAGAGAAGAAACACCAATATAAAGTTCCTGAAATTGGAACCATCCCCTCTAAATCTATTCCAAAACCTATACAAATGATAGGAACAAAGATAAGCGATATGCTAATCAAACCAGCTATAATAGTAAGTGATTTACGATATTTAATGCCAGCAATAATTAAAAAAATGCCAACGATGAATTGGCATAACATCAAAGTAAGAGCCAAAACCATCCAAGTTAATATTCCAAACACTTCTGTATTACCTCCGATAAAATATTATATATAGAATGAATCCCCTACAGACATAAGTACCCAGAAAATAACCCCTAATATGCCAGCGATAAAAATAATGAATCCCATATTACGTATACTTTTAATCTTTGCCTGTAATCCATTTAATCCTGCCAATAATCCAGTTAAAGAAAACAGTATCCAATATAAAGTAGTTGAAATAGGGAGGATCGTATCGCTATTCACCCCCATGCCCCAAAAAACAAAAGGTAGTGTGACAAAAGATAGGATAAGTAGCCCCATTAAACCCACAAATAATTTAAGATGTTTAATGCTAGTAATAATTAAAAAAATACCACCGAAAAATCCGCATAAAACAAGAAGTGGCATATAAAAAATCCAAAGTAAGCTCGACATAAATAATCTCCTTCTATGGTGATGAGTTATATTTTACTACATGAGGTTTATTTTGGATATTATTAATAAATATGTATAAATTGATAGAAATGAGAAGCAACGATACGAATTAATAGATGTAGAGAACGTTAGAGAGGAGGGGACATATGAAAATTAAAGAAGAGAACGTTGCAATGCAACTACGGAAAAGGAACGAAAAAGCATTATATTTTATTATCGACCGGTACGGCGGACTTATAAAAAGTATTATTCAGAAGCATTTAGCCTCTTTTCAAGATGTACAAGAGGAATGCATGGATGATGTGTTATTGGCAATTTGGAATCATATTGAAAAGTATGATGAGGAGAAAAATACTTTGAAAAATTGGATTGCAGCTATTACAAAATATAAATCTATCGATTATGCGAGGAAATATGCGAAGACAGTAAATGAAAAAGGATTAGATCAAATAGGTGAAATAGCGGTACATACCGATACTACTAAAAATGAAATTAGTAATGATATGGAACATATATTAGATCATTTAAAGAAGAACGATAAAGAAATCTTTATGAAGCATTACGTTGAAGAAGACAGTGTAGAAGATATTGCAGAGAAAATGGGGATGAAAACTTCTTTTATATACAATCGTCTGTCGAGAGGCCGGAAGAAGCTAAGGGCATTATTTTTACATAATCGAATGAAGTAAATAAGAAAAGAGGTGAAGGAAATGAAAGATCCGTATGAAATGTTAAATGATATAAAAATTGATGAAAATGAATATAAAGAAGTTAACTTAACTCATATAGAGAAAAAGCAAATACAAAAGCGAATTAGCAAAAAGATAAGAAAGAACAAAGGTCATACGAAACGTAATATAGCTATTGTAACATTGGCTGCGGCATTATTTATCATGATGATGACTGTAGATATGAGAAGGATGATTGCAGATATACCGTTAATCGGAAGTAAAATGGAAGACTACGTAAACAGTAGAGGAGAACTTTTAAAAGAATATAAAACGACAATAGGACAAACGGTTTATGATAACGGTGTAGAAGTAAGGTTAGATGAAGTGATGATAGATGAGGGACAGATTATTGTTAATAGTACGTTTAAGTCTAACAGTGTTAATCTGGGAGGTATTTTTTTACCGTACCCAGATGTTTATATAAATGGAAAAGAGTTAAATGGTAGTGGTGGTGGAGGTAAACAAAAAGTAAATGATTATACATACACATTTTTTACTACTACAAATTTGAAAGATTCACAAATGAAGCCAATGGAATTGGATGGGGAACTAGATATACAAATTATATATAGAAGACTTATGCCGTTAAAAGATAAAACCTCAATAAAAGGAGAATGGGGCTTTTCCTTTAAGGCATCTGGAGACAAATTAAAAGCTGAAACGAAAACAATCCCAATCCATAAACATTTTAAATTGGAAAATGGTCAAAAAATAGAAGTGGAAGATTTGAAAGTGTCTCCTGTATCTACGAAGTTAAATTATAAAATGATGAACGGAACAAAGTTAGATGTGACATTTACTGCAAAAGATCAAGATGGGAAAGAGTTAAAACCAGTTTCAGGTCATACATTAGCGGAAAATAGTTATTGGCGTTTTGAAAAGCTAGAGGACAGTGTAACGAAAATTGTACTGACGCCTGTTATCACTTCTGGTGAAGAGGGAGAAAAGAAAACGAATTATCGAAAAGTGTTAACGGAAGAAGAGTTTGAAGTTGTGATAAAAGAGTGAAAGAGGTATCGCGATGACACCTCTTTCTAACTCAAGAATGCTAACATATTATTCATAATATGAAATAACATAGCTGGAATAATGGATTTTGTTTTTTTACATAAAATAGCCATTAATAATCCCATGAAGAAAGTAATTACCATTACTCCAAGTGAGTATGTATGAGCGATACCGAAGAAGAAGCTTGTTACGATAGCTGCAATCCAAAATGGAAAGCGTTCTGAGAAGAAGCGAAGTATAAAACCACGGAAAATCAGCTCTTCAAAAATTGGTGTGAGTATAGCGAAGCCGAGAAATAATAATATTTGATACTGCTTAAAAACGTCTAAGTTTAGTGCGGAAGATTGCTGCTTCGTTGCGTCTTGGAACACATAATT
Source organism: Bacillus sp. TH17 (assembly GCF_016651125.1). Lineage (NCBI taxonomy): Bacteria > Bacillati > Bacillota > Bacilli > Caryophanales > Bacillaceae > Bacillus > Bacillus sp. TH17. Next base: position 4,002,848 of record NZ_JAEKEN010000001.1, on the reverse strand, counting down.
TAACAAGGTGTAATTGAGTATAATGTTTATAGCGAAGAAAAGAAGTAAGTATACGTATGTACGCCATTCTTTAAGTACTTTAAAGTTAAAAGATTTTAGTAGTAATTTTTTTGCGGGTTCGAATTTGAAAATGAAGAATAACAACACGGCTAGTTGTAATATGATACTTGCAGTATTTGCAATAGATTCATACAGGGCAATTTGTTTTTTATCTGTAAGGCCGGCTGTATAAATTGTTAAGGGCATTGCGAGGAACACAGTAATAAGTCCGGTTCCGAAAAAAGCGAATAAAACGGAGCTAATAAATTGTCCCCATGACATAGAGTATTTCTGTTCATTAGAAAGTTGTGTAGCGGGTTGCATTTGTAAAACCACCTCTTTATATTTGTATATTTAATTATAAAGTATTTTGCTTTTGAGTGTAACATTTAAATATTACATACAAAGGTGTATTTTTCGCAAAATAATAAAAGAGGTATCACCCTATAGTGATGCCTCTTTCTCATTGATAACTATGTTCTGCCTTGTCATTCAATTTCTTTTGCTCTATTTGTAATTCACGCTCTACCAATCGGTCTAATTGCTGAATTACTTTCAATGCTTTTTCATAAGAAATCGTTCTATAATGATGCGCTCCGCCCGGTTCTTCATCTGCTTCGTCTGCCCATTTAATAATGTTTTGAAGAGATGTTCTTTCAATTTCTTGCTGTACTAAGAAAGAATCTGTATGAAGAAGAATCGCAATAGAAATTTCTTTTGCTAGTTTAGGATGTTCTCCTAATCTAATAAGCAATTTATGAGATCTTTCTGCCCCTTTAATCGCATGTATATCATTCTTTTTATACAAGTCATAGTCCCATTCGCCACCTGTGTACCACGTATGATGTCCGATATCATGAAGGAAGCCAGCCTTTGTCGCAGCATCGACTGAGGCGTGATGCTTTTTGGCTAAGTGAAACGCATGATAAGCGACAGCAATCGCGTGGACCATTCCAGAACGGTTTACATATTTTTGCGTAATGTGATGTTTAAAAATTTGTTCAAGCGTAATACGGTGCATAAAACATTCACTCCTTTTATCCAATGATGTATATGAAGAAAAATCGATCAGTTTAAATGTATTTTGAACATTGTACTCCATCGGGGTAGCGTTAGTAAAGTAGAAATGTTTAGGAGAAGAAAAATTTTATAGACATAAAAGGTCACCTTAGTTTTTTTCTAAGGTGACCTTTTATTGCTTATTTTTTAATCCTTGCTCCAGTGTTCCTAACATTTCGTGTTTTTCATTTTCATCAGCATTTTTCCAAATGACTTCGAATAAAACGCCAAGACCTGGAAGCATTTTTTCTTCACCGCTTTGAATTGCATCGACAATCGTTTCTTGTAATTGGTCTTGTGAATTTCCAGATACATTCGCTAATACCGCGCCGCGTAAATTAAAACTCATTATCTTCACCTCTTCTTCAGAATTGAAACTGACGTTAGTTTTTGTTCTTTTTTATGTAAATATGTATGAAAAATAGGCTATAATGATAAGACAAGAAGAGAGGGAAATACATATTATGAAAAACATTGATTCAGTACAAAACCCGCGTGTGAAGCAGTGGAAAAAGCTGCAGACGAAAAAAGAGCGCGATAACAAAGCTTTATTTTTTGTAGAAGGATTCCATTTAGTAGAGGAAGCGTTAAAGGCAGGAGTTGTAACAGAACTTATCGTTTCAGATCAGACAGATCTTCCGAAAGATTGGACAGTTAATGATGTTGAAATGTATATTGTGCCTGAAGCAATTGTAAAAGTACTCCGCGAAACAGAAACAACGCAAGGTGTATTTGCTGTTTGTGAGAAACATGAGAAAGAAGTAGCTCTTACTGATGGGAAATTTCTTTTATTAGACGGCCTTCAAGACCCAGGTAATTTGGGAACGATTATTCGTACAGCGGATGCAGCTGGTATTCATGCCGTTGTGCTTGGAGAAGGGTGCGTTGATGTTTATAATAGTAAAGTACTACGATCTACACAAGGTTCTATTTTCCACTTACCGGTTGTAAAAGGGAACTTAGAAGAATGGGTAGACAAGTTAAAAGAAAATAACGTCCCTGTATATGGAACAGCTCTTGAAAATGGAGTTCCATTTGGTGAAGTAACCCCGGCTGGAAGTTTTGCATTAATTGTAGGGAATGAAGGAAGCGGCGTACGCCAAGAAATTCTGGCGAAAAGTGATCAAAACTTGTATATTCCGATTTACGGCGGGGCAGAATCATTAAATGTTGCGGTTGCAGCAGGGATTTTAACGTATTATTTACAAAGCCCAGTTGCGAATCGATAAAAAACTTCTTATAATAAGTTGAAGTACATGTTCATAAAAAAGTGGTGAAATGAGTATCGAACTTTTTTGAACATATAATAAAAGTATATTAATGAAAAACGTTGATAGAGAAGAGTAGCTTACAAAATCGCCATATAGGGAGAGAGTGCCGTAGACTGAAAGCATTCTTATGGTAGATGGAAGTGAATTCACCTCTGGAGTTGGCGCCAGGACCATTTATATGTAAAGGCGTTCCGGTCAGAATTGATCGTTATAACTAATGAGTGGGCAGACTTGTTCTGTCAATTTAGGGTGGTACCGCGAATTTACCTCGTCCCTTTTTGGGAGCGGGGTTTTTTTATTTTTAAAATTAGGAGGGTTCCAAATGGAAGCACGTTTAAAAGAGCTAAAGCAAAAAGCGTTAGAGCTTATTGAAGAAGCGAAAGAGCTAAAGGGCTTAAACGACGTACGCGTAGCGTATTTAGGGAAAAAAGGTCCAATTACAGAAGTATTACGCGGCATGGGAAAATTATCAGCAGAAGAGCGTCCACGTATGGGAGCATTAGTAAATGAAGTACGTGAAGCGATTCAAACGCGTCTAGAAGACAAAATTGGCAACTTAGAAAAAGCAGTAATTGAGGCGAAATTAGCTACTGAAACAATTGATGTTACACTGCCAGGTCGTCCTGTTGAAACAGGTTGTCACCATCCGTTAACAGCAGTTGTTGAACAAATTGAAGATGTATTCATCGGTATGGGTTATGAAGTAGCTGAAGGCACAGAAGTAGAAAAAGACTACTACAACTTCGAAGCATTAAACTTACCGAAAGATCACCCAGCGCGTGATATGCAAGATACATTCTACATTACAGAAGAAACGTTACTACGTACACATACATCTTCTGTGCAAGCACGTACGATGGAAAAGAATAAAGAAAAAGGACCGATTAAAATTATTTGTCCTGGTAAAGTGTATCGCCGCGATGACGATGATGCAACGCATTCACACCAATTCATGCAAATTGAAGGTCTTGTAATTGATAAAAACATTCGCATGAGTGACTTAAAAGGTACACTGCAAGTATTCGTGAAAAAGATGTTCGGTGAAGATCGTGAAATTCGTCTTCGTCCAAGTTTCTTCCCATTCACAGAGCCGTCTGTAGAGATGGATATTTCTTGTATGATGTGTCACGGTAAAGGTTGTGGCACTTGTAAAGGGACTGGTTGGATCGAAATTTTAGGAGCAGGTATGGTTCACCCGAACGTACTTGAAATGGCTGGTTATGATTCAAAAGAATATCAAGGTTTCGCATTCGGTATGGGCGCAGAGCGTATCGCAATGTTGAAATACGGCGTAGATGACATTCGTCATTTCTATACAAATGATGTACGTTTCTTACAACAATTCAAACGAGCGTAAGGGAAGGAGAGGATAAATATGTTCGTATCATATCGTTGGTTACAAGAGTATGTAGATATTAAAGATGTAACAGCACAAGAACTAGCAGACAAAATCACGAAAAGTGGTATTGAAGTAGAAGGTGTTGAAGTATTAAATAAAGGTGTAAAAGGTGTTGTAGTTGGTCACGTATTAGAATGTGAAAAACACCCAGAAGCTGATAAATTAAGCAAATGCTTAATCGATATTGGTGAAGAAGAGCCGGTTCAAATTATTTGTGGAGCTGCTAACATTGCAAAAGGTTTAAAAGTACCAGTTGCAAAAGTTGGCGCTGTACTTCCTGGTAACTTCAAAATTAAAAAAGCAAAACTACGCGGGGAAGCTTCTCACGGTATGGTTTGTGCTCTTCAAGAGCTTGGTATTGATGGGAAATTCGTTGCGAAAGAATATGCAGACGGTATCTTCATCTTCCCAAGTGATGCTGAAGTTGGTGCAGATGCACTTGAAATTTTAAATTTACATGATGAAGTACTTGAGCTTGGTTTAACACCAAACCGTGCAGATTGCTTAAACATGTTAGGTGTTGCATATGAAGTAGCTGCTATTTACGGCCGTGAAGTAAAACTTCCAGCTATCGACTTACAAGAAACAGCAGAAAAAACTTCTGATTACATTTCTGTAAGTGTAGAAGCGAAAGAAGAAAACCCATTATATATTGCAAAAATGGTTAAAAACGTAAAGATTGGTCCATCACCAATGTGGATGCAAACTCGTCTTATGGCAGCTGGCATTCGTCCAATTAGTAATGTAGTTGATATTACAAACTACATTTTAATGGAATACGGTCAACCGTTACATGCATTCGATTACGATAAATTAGGTTCAAAAGAAATCGTTGTTCGTCTTGCAAAAGAAGGCGAAAAGATTCAAACATTAGATGCTCAAGAACGTATGTTACAAAGCCACCATCTTGTAATTACAAATGGCACAAAAGCGTTAGCTGTTGCTGGTGTAATGGGCGGAGCGGATTCTGAAGTTGATAGCGAGACAGTAAACGTTCTAATTGAGTCTGCATACTTTGCAGGTCAAACAGTGCGCCGTACATCAAAAGACTTAGGTCTTCGTAGCGAATCAAGTGCACGTTTTGAAAAGGGAATCGACCCAACACGTACATTTGAAGCAATTCAACATGCAGCTGCTTTAATGGCAAAATACGCTGGTGGAGAAGCACTTGAAGGTGTAGTAGAAGCTGATAACTTACAAGTACAAGAACGTACAGTATCTGTTACAGCTGAAAAAGTAAACCGTGTATTAGGTACAGATATTTCTGCGAGTGAAATGGGTACAATGTTCACAAACCTGAAATTCCCATTCACAGAAGTAGAAGGAACATTCCATGTAAATGTACCAGCACGTCGCCCTGACATTACAATTTCAGAAGACTTAGTAGAAGAAGTAGGTCGTCTGTATGGTTATGATCACATTCCAGTTACATTACCATCTGGAACAATGACACGTGGTAAATTAACATCAGCACAAACGAAACGTCGTAAAGTACGCCGCTTCCTAGAAGGTGCTGGTTTATATGAAGCAATCACATATTCATTAACAAGCGCTGACAAAGCGAAACAATATATGGTTGAGCCGAACGAAAAAGCTCCTGTAAATCTTGCGCTTCCAATGAGCGAAGAGCGTAGCCAACTTCGTTTAAGCTTAGTGCCACAATTGTTAGAAGCAGTTTCATACAATGTTGCACGTAAAAACGACAGCGTTGCATTATATGAAGTAGGTTCTATCTTCTTACCAACAGAAGCAGGAGAACTTCCGAAAGAAGAACAACATCTTGCAGGTGTTATGACAGGTCTTGCTCTTCACCATGCATGGCAAGGTGAGAAGAAAGTTGTAGACTTCTTCGTTGTTAAAGGTGTATTAGAAGGATTATTCGACGTACTTGGCGTGGCAAATCAAATCACTTATGCACCAGCAAAACGTGAAGGTATGCACCCAGGCCGTACAGCTGACATCGTATTAGATGGTGAAGCAATCGGATTCATCGGTCAATTGCACCCGGAAACAGAAAAACAATTAGATGTGAAAAATACATTCGTATTCGAATTATCTCTTGCAAAAGTATTCGGTGCAGACGCTGAGGAAACTTACTACTTAGCAATTCCACGTTTCCCATCTATGACACGTGATATGGCTGTTGTAGTAACAACAGAAACAAAAGCTGGTGAAATGAAGCAAGTCATTGCTGAAGCTGGCGGAGAACTTCTGAAAGACGTAGCACTATTCGACTTATACGAAGGTGAAAAAATGGAAGAAGGCAAGAAATCACTTGCATTCTCTATGAACTACTTCGATGCAGAACGTACATTAACAGACGAAGAAGTAACAGAAGCGCATAACCGTGTATTAACAGCGGTAGAAGAGAAATTTGGTGCGGAGTTACGTAAGTAAAAAAAATTGCCGGATTAATTCCGGCAATTTTTTTATGGCACGATTGTCGGAAAATGTCGGTAAGTCGATATATTATAAAAATCGCTGATATATTTTCTGGCATCTTGCATCTTTCTCTCGAATGTAGTACATTAATTTTAGTTTAACAAAACGAAAGACGATGATAAGGAAAAGTAGTATATACTATAATCCAAAGCGAGTCAGGGACGGTGAGAGCCTGATGAGGCGGTATATGTGAAGAACACCTTGGAGTTGCTAACCGAAATTGAAGCTTGTATTCAAGAGTAGACTTAGACGGGAATCCGGCCTGTTACAAACCGGGAAGTATGTATTACATACGAGTTAAAGTTGGTCTTTATGACAAATTGGGTGGTACCGCGAAGTTTAACCTTTCGTCCCTTTATGGATGAAAGGTTTTTTTGTATTTAAATATATGAGTAAAGGAGAATTTTACTATGGAAAACACATTAGTAAAAAGTCTGTATAGAGATACAGATAAATACGCAGATCAAACAGTACAAGTATCGGGTTGGATTCGTAACTTACGTGATTCAAAAGCATTTGGTTTCATCGAATTAAACGACGGTAGCTTCTTCAAAGGTGTTCAAATCGTTTTCGATACAGAATTAGAGAACTTCAAAGAAATTGCAAAGCTTCCACTAAGCTCTTCAGTTAAAGTAGAAGGTAAAGTAATTGCAACACCTGGAGCGAAGCAACCATTTGAAATTAAAGCAGAAAAAATTGATATCGAGGGCTTATCAGATTCTGATTACCCACTTCAAAAGAAGCGTCATACGTTTGAATACTTACGTACAATCGCTCACTTACGTCCAAGAACAAATGCATTCTCAGCAACATTCCGCGTGCGTTCTATCGCAGCATTTGCAATTCACCAATTCTTCCAAGAGCGTGGATTTGTACATGTTCACACACCAATTATTACTGGTAGTGATACAGAAGGTGCAGGCGAAATGTTCCGCGTAACAACGCAAGATTTAAACAACGTAGCAAAAGGTGAAGACGGACAAGTTGACGAATCAAAAGACTTCTTCGCTAAAGAAACAAACTTAACAGTAAGTGGACAGCTGAACGCTGAAGCTTATGCATTAGCATTCCGTGATGTGTACACATTCGGACCTACATTCCGTGCGGAAAACTCAAACACAACTCGTCACGCAGCGGAGTTCTGGATGGTTGAGCCTGAGATTGCATTCGCTGAGTTAGGCGATGTAATGGATCTTACAGAAGATATGCTGAAATATGCAATGAAATACGTACTAGAGCATGCACCGGAAGAAATGGACTTCTTCAACAGCTTCGTTGATAAAACAGTTCTAGAGCGCATGAACAACGTAATCAACTCTGACTTCGGTCGCATCACTTATACAGAAGCAATTAAAGTACTTCAAGAATCAGGTGCTGAATTCAAATACCCAGTAGAATGGGGTATTGACTTACAAACAGAGCACGAAAGATACTTATCAGAAGAAATCTTCAAACGCCCTGTATTCGTAACTGACTATCCGAAAGACATTAAAGCATTCTACATGCGTATGAACGAAGATGGTAAAACAGTAGCAGCTACTGACCTTCTAGTTCCTGGCATCGGCGAATTAATCGGCGGAAGTCAACGTGAAGAAAGAATGGACGTTTTAGTAGACAGAATTAAAGAATTAGGTATGAACGAAGAGGACTACTGGTGGTACTTAGAACTTAGAAAATACGGCGGTACAAAACACGCTGGATTCGGTCTAGGTTTCGAGCGCTTCCTAATGTACATCACTGGCATGGCTAACATCCGTGACGTAATTCCATTCCCAAGAACTCCAGGTTCTTCTGAGTTCTAAAAACAAAAAAAGCGAGAGCAGTTGCTCTCGCTTTTTTTGTTTGGAAAAATGTTGTTCATAGGTTCGTTCGTATCTCACATATAGTAAAACGAATGAAATATTTATGGGCAAGGGAAAGGGGTTTTGGCTCGATGGGGGAGATTCCAAGTCATACAAAGTGGACACTGCATGACAAGTATGTGGTGATTACTGGTGCAACAAGTGGTATTGGATTAGCGGCAGCTAAGGCATTTACAGAGCGCGGTGCCAAACTAGGAATCATTGCACGTAACGAGGAAAAAGCGAATGCTGCTATTGCTCAAATTAAGGATGTAACGAATGGGAATTTGATGATAGATCTATTTTTAGCTGATATGGCTTCCCAACAATCTATACGCCGGGTAGCTACTGATATTTTGGAAAGGTGTCCGAGAATAGATATATTAGTGAATAATGCTGGTGCATTATTTCAAACAAGGCAAATTACGGAGGACGGTTTGGAGATGACCTGGGCGGTAAACCATTTAGGTCCATTCTTACTCACTAATTTGTTGTTGGAGCGTTTAAAAGAAAGTGCTCCTGCTCGTGTCATTACCACTGCATCTCACGGTCACAAAATGGCTAAAAAGGGAATTGATTTCGGTGATCTAGATGCAGAACAACTTTATCTCGGTGTTAAGAAGTTCATGGGCGGTCCTACAATGCGTTATGCGCAAACAAAACTAGCTAACATTTTATTCACCTCTGAATTGGCACAGCGGTTGGAGGGAACCGGGGTTAGTGCTTATAGCTTTGACCCGGGGCTAGTGGATACGAATTTTAACCAGGACAATGGTCTGGTTGCTCGCTTAACTATGGCGGCAATGAAACCTTTCTCTCGTACACCCGAGGAAGGTGCTGAAACTTTAATATGGCTAGCAGAATCAAATCGATTCATTGACCATAGTGGCTGTTACTATGCTGATAAGCAAATAGGAAAAACGTCTGAAGCCGCTTTGGATAAGGATGCCGCAAAACGTCTATGGGACATTAGTGAAAAACAGACACGAGAGTAAAAGAGTAGCGAGTGTCTGTTCAGATTGTTATGTTGAATAGTTTTTTACCCTTAAGTAAAAAGTAAGCTTGGGGGTGAGTGCGATGAGTAAAAAAGTGAAAAAAGATCATTCAAGATCAAGCCTAGGTTCTCCAGAAGTAGAAGGACAAGGAACGACGACACATGAAACAGGTTCTCATAAAGTATCTTCATCAAATAAGAAGCAGAAACGAAGCTAACATAAAAAGGGAGAGTCTTGGCGGCTCTCCTTTTTTATATGTATTACATCTTGTTGTTATGAATCTCTTGTGTAATCTTATCTACATCTTTGTCTAATCGATCTAAATAGAAAAGCCACAGTAAGCTCATGAGCACGTAATAGATGGCCATCACACAAAGATTATCAGATATATTTTCGAATGTGGATTTAGTAGTGAAAAAAGCTCCCCAAATGGTAGAAATAGTGAGGTAAGAAAGTGGGCTGACGAGGTGTACGAAAACATATAATAACTTTTTAACTTTTACAGCGTTCATATGAATTCCCTCCCTATGTAAACAATCCTTTTCTTCTAATCATAAATTCAAGTTCCTCACAGAAGTGTTGTAGTTTTGCGGGATTGTGTATTAACAAGAGAGCATCGTGTTTCCCGATAAACTTTCGAATCCGAAAGTTTAATAAGAAAGATCGGCCATAGCGCTCTATTAAATCGTTGAACACTGGTTGTTCACTTAGTAGCTGAATGTTTTCTCTAATTTCGAACTGTTTTTCGTGTGGATCACCTAGTAAAATATCTAGAATCATTTGTAGAAGTAGTAATAGGAACTCATATGTTTGAAAAATATGTATATTTTAATTATAACAAAAATACACAGGCGATAGTAGAGTGGACTAAAGCGAAACAAAAAACAGGAGTTTGTAGGCTCCTGTTTTTGTCGATACTATTTTAATAAGCGAAACGCCTTCTCTGTATTAGCAAAATGCACTTTCACAAACTCAGGTAGTCGTTCTTTACCAAGCTTTTGAATTAATTTAGCAGCGGCAATATCAACTTGTTTACCAGCACCTTTCGGAAGTTGCATACCAGCTTTTTTGCTTAGTTCGTCAAATTGTTTTACGAATGAGTAACGAGCTAAAATGGAAGCGGCGGCTACTGCTAAATGGACACTTTCACCTTTTGTAGCGAAGTAAACATTTTCACGCTGTACCTGTTTTTGTTTCGCTAAATATTTATAGTATGTATCAGGCTGTGTAAATTGGTCGATTAAGATGCCTTCTGGTTTTGTAGGCGCGATTTTTGCCAATAAGTTTGTGATGGCTTTGTTATGCAGTAAAGCTTTTAGTTTACCTTGGTTGTTTCCTTTATCAAATAGCTCGTTATATTTTTCATTATGAAGAACGAGGGAGCTGTAAGGAACAACGTGAAGGAGTTGTTTTGCAATCTCAGCAATTTGAGCATCATTTAAGTTTTTGGAGTCTTTTACACCAAGTTCTTTTAAAAGTGGAATTTGCTTTGCATCCACATATACAGCAACTACTGTCATCGGTCCGAAGTAATCACCAGTACCTACTTCGTCTGATCCTAGAATAGACATTGTGCCGATGGAAGCGGGCGGCGCATAACGATGTGAATTGACCGATTTTTTTACAGCTGATTTTGGTGTTTGAGAGACAGTTTGCCAACGAGAAGCTTCTGCTTCAGCACGTCCACCTTGAAACATCACTTTCCCTGATTTATAAGCTGTAATTGTGCAAGATGGAACCTTTGCCATAAAGATACCGCCTTGCGGAATTTTGGGGCTAAGTGCTTGTTTGTATTGTTGTTTCATGTCTTCAATTACTGTAGAACTTGTTTGTATTACGATAGAATTTGACAAAATGGTCGCTCCTTTTTTATGTTGTTATTTTTATCATATCGGATTGTTCTTTCTGTTTCCATATTATGATGGTTCATGGTATGATAAACTTTAGGATTCTGTACGTGATTGGAGGCCGGTGAGTTGTCACAACAAAAGGGAAATAAAAGTCGAATTAATGTAGAAATATATGGCCAACAGTATTCAGTTGTTGGCGATGAAAGTACAAGTCATATCCGCATGGTAGCAGCGATTGTGGATGATAAAATGCGCGAACTCAATGCCAAGAATCCTTCGCTTGATACGAGTAGACTAGCGGTATTGACGGCGGTAAACGTCATACACGATTACATAAAATTAAAAGAAGAACATGAGAAATTGAAAGAAAGTATGACACAAAAAGGAATTGAATAAACATGATTGATATTATTATCATTTTATTGCTTGTTATGGGATTCTTCCTCGGTTTACGCAGAGGATTTATTTTGCAACTTGTAAAGTTAACAAGCTTTATTATCGCATACCTCGTTGCATACTGGTATTGTAAAGATTTAGCGCCAGCACTTGCGAAAATTATTCCGTATCCATTTGATAAGAATGTTTCTGTTCCAGAATGGATAGATGCGAATAATATTGAGGGTGTCTTCTATCAAGCAATTGCGTTTATCGTATTATTTATTATTACAAAAATCGCACTTTCACTACTTGGTAATTTACTGAATATGTTTGCAGAAATCCCAGTTTTAAAGCAAGTCAATGCGGTTGCTGGGGCACTTCTTGGCTTTTTAGAAGTGTATATCATTCTGTTTGTCTTAATTATTGTTGGAACAATTCTTCCAATTGAACAAATACAAACACCATTACAAAAATCATCAATTAGCAAAATAATTGTAGACGATACACCGATTCTTTCTGAAAAGGTGAAGGAACTATGGCAGACAGGTAGCAGAGTGTAACTTCTCTTTTTTCGGAAAGAGAAGTTTTTTTCTATGAAAGAAAGGCGGGGCAATGATGAAAGTGAATAAAAAACAAGTTATCAAATTACTAGAGACAATCGGCCTATTTATGGAACTAAAGGGCGCGAATCCATTTAAAATATCTGCATTCCGTAAAGCGGCGACAGCACTAGAAAGTGATGACCGTAGTCTTTCTGAAATTGAAGATTTCACAAAGATTCCAGGTATCGGAAAAGGAACGGCAGCAGTTATTCAAGAATATATAGAATCGGGAACATCTGAAGTACTACAAGAACTTGAAAAAGAAGTACCAAGCAGTTTATTACCACTATTAAAACTACCAGGCCTTGGTGGTAAGAAGGTGGCCAAGTTATACAAAGAACTTGGTGTTGTTGATATGGAAACGTTAAAAGCTGTTTGTGAAGAAAATAAAGTACAAGCTTTAGCTGGATTCGGTAAGAAAACAGAAGAGAAAATATTAGAAGCAATTGATCAAGTAGGCTCTCGTCCAGAGCGTTTACCAATTGCGATGGTATTGCCTATTGCCGGGGAAATAGAGGAGAAATTGTCGAATGTTGCTGAAATAATTCGTTTCTCACGCGCTGGTAGTTTACGCCGTGTTCGTGAGACAGTGAAGGACTTAGATTTCATCATTGCAACGACAGAGCCAGCAGTAGTGCGTGAACATTTACTACAATTTGATAATATGATTGAAGTGATTGCAAGTGGAGATACGAAAGTATCTGTTCGTCTTCAATATGAATATGATATTTCAATTGACTTCCGCTTAGTAAAACCAGAAGAATTTATTACAACTCTTCACCATTTCACCGGATCAAAAGACCATAACGTAAAAATGCGCCAAATTGCGAAAGATAGAGGCGAGAAAATTAGTGAATACGGTGTGGAAATCTTAGACACAGGTGAAGTGAAAACATTCGAAACAGAAGAAGCATTCTTCGCCCACTTTGGCCTTCCATTCATCCCACCAGAAGTGCGTGAAGATGGAAAAGAAATTGAATTAATTAAAGAGTATCCGAACTTAATTCAGTTCTCTGATATACAGGGTGATTTACATATGCATACAACGTGGAGTGACGGTGCTTTTTCAATTGAAGAAATGGTACAAGCGTGCCGCGCTCATGGATATAAATTTATGGCAATTACTGATCACTCGCAATACTTGAAAGTAGCGAACGGTTTAACGAAAGAGCGTCTTCGTGAACAAGCGAAAGAAATTGAACGTATGAATGAAAAGTATCCAGACATTACAATTTTGCGCGGGATTGAAATGGACATTTTACCAGATGCGACACTTGATTTTGACGATGAAGTATTAGCAGAACTAGATTATGTCATTGGAGCTATTCACTCAAGCTTCTCACAAGACCGTGAAACGATTATGAAGCGTCTTCGCACTGCACTTGAGAATAAGCATGTCACAATGATTGCCCATCCGACAGGACGTCTTCTTGGGCGCCGTGAGGGTTACGATGTAGATACAGATTTATTAATCCAGCTCGCAAAAGAAACAAATACAGTTTTAGAATTAAATGCAAATCCAAACCGTCTAGATTTAAGCGCGAAATTATTAAAACAAGCACAAGATGCTGGTGTAAAAGTAGCGATTAATACGGATGCCCATACACTTGAAATGTTAGAAGATATGGAAACAGGTGTAGCAGCAGCGCGTAAAGGTTGGATTCAAAAAGATAACGTGATTAACACATGGGATATTGAACGTTTATTAGACTATATTAAACGTAATAAGTAATACAGGGGGGACCTGCAACATGTTAGAACGAACGTTGCGTGTATTAGAATACAATAAAGTAAAAGAACAATTACTTGAACATACAGCATCTTCACTTGGTCGTGATAAAGTGAAGAATTTAGTGCCAAGCACAGATTTTGAAGAAATTGTGGAATTGCAAGAAACAACGGATGAGGCAGCGAAAGTCATCCGTTTAAAAGGACATGTACCACTTGGAGGGATTTCTGATATTCGTTCAAATATTAAGCGTGCGAAAATTGGAAGTATGTTAAGTCCTTATGAATTAATTGAAATCGCAAGTACGATGTACGGTAGTCGCCAAATGAAACGTTTCATTGACGATATGATTGACAACGGTGTTGAGCTTCCAATTTTAGAAACACATGTTGCGCAAATTGTGTCTTTATATGATTTAGAAAAGAAGATTACAAATTGTATTGGTGACGGCGGTGAAGTAGTCGATAGCGCAAGTGACAAATTGCGTGGTATTCGTAATCAAATTCGTACTGCGGAAAGCCGTATTCGTGAGAAATTAGAAAACATGACGCGTTCTTCAAACGCGCAAAAAATGTTATCAGATGCAATTGTAACGATTCGTAACGAACGCTACGTAATCCCGGTAAAACAAGAATACCGCGGCGTATATGGTGGTATTGTTCACGATCAATCTGCTTCTGGACAAACATTATTTATCGAACCGCAAGTAATCGTGGAATTAAATAACGCACTTCAAGAAGCACGTGTGAAAGAAAAACAAGAAGTAGAACGCATTTTAATGATGTTAACGGAAGAAGTGGCAGTGGAAGCTGATATTGTTTTATCAAACGTAGAAGTAGTTGCAAATCTTGATTTTATTTTTGCGAAAGCTCTTTATGCGAAGCGAATTAAAGCGACGAAGCCAATCGTAAATAATGAACGCTACATGGATTTAAAACAAGCACGCCATCCGCTTATTGATCCGGAAATTATCGTGCCAAATAACATTATGCTTGGTAAAGACTTTACAACAATCGTTATTACAGGACCGAATACAGGTGGTAAAACAGTTACACTGAAAACAGTCGGTATTTGTGTCTTAATGGCGCAATCTGGTCTTCATATTCCAGTAATGGATGAATCAGAGATATGTGTATTTAAAAACATCTTTGCTGATATCGGTGATGAGCAATCGATTGAACAAAATTTAAGTACATTCTCTTCTCATATGGTAAACATTGTAGATATTTTAGAAAAAGCTGATTTTGAAAGTTTAGTCCTATTTGATGAATTAGGTGCTGGGACAGATCCGCAAGAAGGGGCTGCACTAGCGATTTCTATTTTAGATGAAGTATGTAACCGTGGTGCTCGCGTTGTTGCAACGACGCATTACCCAGAATTAAAAGCATATGGATACAATCGTGAGCAAGTTATTAATGCGAGCGTTGAGTTCGATGTGAATACATTAAGCCCAACGTACAAATTATTAATCGGTGTACCAGGACGTAGTAACGCCTTTGAAATTTCGAAGCGTCTTGGTTTGTCTGATCGCGTTATTGATCGCGCTCGTAACCATATTAGTACAGATACGAACAAAATCGAAAATATGATTGCAAAGCTAGAAGAAAGCCAAAAAAATGCAGAGCGCGAACGAAAAGAAGCGGAAGAGCATCGTAAGCAATCTGAAAAACTTCATCGTGAATTACAGCGTCAAATTATTGAATTTAACGATGAGCGCGATGAAAAATTATTAAAAGCGCAAAAAGAAGGGGAAGAGAAAGTCGAAGCTGCGAAGAAAGAAGCAGAAGGCATTATTCATGAACTTCGTCAATTGCGTAAAGCACAGCTTGTAAATGTGAAAGACCATGAGCTTATTGAAGCGAAGAGCCGTCTAGAAGGGGCAGCGCCAGAGCTTGTGAAGAAACAAAAAGTACATGTGAAAAATACAGCGCCGAAACAACAGTTACGATCAGGTGATGAAGTAAAAGTGTTAACGTTCGGTCAAAAAGGTCAATTGCTTGAAAAAGTAAGTGATACAGAGTGGAGCGTACAAATTGGTATTCTGAAGATGAAAGTGAAAGAATCCAATATGGAATACATTAATACACCGAAGCAAACTGAGAAAAAAGCAGTCGCAAGTGTGAAGGGTAGAGATTATCACGTGTCGTTAGAGCTAGACCTTCGCGGCGAACGTTATGAAGATGCAATGATGCGCGTTGAAAAATATTTAGACGATGCACAGCTTGCAAGCTATCCTCGTGTATCAATTATTCACGGCAAAGGAACAGGAGCGCTTCGCCAAGGTGTACAAGATTACTTGAAGAAACATCGCGGTGTGAAAACCTACCGCTACGGTGACATGGGCGAGGGAGGCCTAGGCGTAACAGTTGTCGAATTAAAATAGCAAACAACCAAACAAAAGGGGAAACCATTATATGTTTATGGACAAACTTGCAAAAGTATTGTTAGCTTGTTGCGGAATATTTTTGGTAATTGGGGTTATTTATTTAGTTGTTTTTGCGAAGTAAAGGAGCGTCAATCTTGGCATAATGATATCGCCATGGATTGACGCTTTTAATCTATAAGAAAAGGAACAAAACATGAAAATCAACCAATACATAAGCGAAGCAAAATCCTGCTCAAGACGTGAAACAGACCGTCTCATTAAAGCAGGACGTGCCTGTATTAACGGTGAAGTATGTACGCACGGTGCACTCGTTAATGAAGGTGATATTGTAACGATTGATGGGCAAGTTATTGTAAAAGAAGAGAAAGAAAAGGTGTATATTGCCTTCCATAAACCAGTCGGAATTACTTGTACAGCAGCTGAACATATTGAAGATAATATTATTGATTATATCGATTATCCAGAACGAATCTTTCCTGTTGGACGATTAGATAAAGCATCGGAAGGACTCATCTTATTAACGAATGACGGTGCGATTGCGAATCAAATTTTGCACGGTGATCATGAGCATGAGAAAGAATATGTTGTCACTGTTGATAAGCCGTTTACAGATTGGTTTATTGATGAGATGTCCAGCGGTGTAAAGATTAAAGATGGAATGACGAAGCCATGTAAAGTGACGAGAGTTAATCAGTCTACATTCCGCATCGTTTTAACGCAAGGAATGAATAGGCAAATTCGTAGAATGAGTCGTGCTTTCGGATTTACTGTAACAAAGCTAAAGCGAGTACGCATTATGAATATAGAGCTAAATGAGCTTGAAGCTGGAAAATGGCGAGACATTACACCTAAAGAATTAGAAATATTAATAGGGCAGTTATAGGGAGGAAAGTTTTCTCCCTATATTTTTTTGTCAGAAAAAATAAAACTATTGATTTTTTAAAAAATAGCCCATATAATAAAAAAACAACAAGTTTCGACAACATATTTTATAAAAGTAATGATGAGGACATGAGTTGTTTTTGACGATTCTCAGAGAGGGAAGCCTTAGGCTGTGAGCTTCCTAATACGGAAAGACAAACTTACCACCTCTAAACTTCAAGAGTGAACTGCAGATGCATTGTAATTCTTGGCGGATAAAACCGTTATCAATTTACACGAGCTATAAAATGAGCTTATTTCGTTATAAATTCATTTTATTAGAATAAGGGTGGAACCACGATTTCAACACTCGTCCCTTTGTTAGGGACGGGTGTTTTTTGCGTTCTTTTACGGGGAAGTATGCTTGAAAGAGGATATGTGACGGATTTTAATTCAGAATATTTTGTCAATAAAATAATTAGGAGGTAGTAGAAATGAAGTCATCTTTAAAGTTTTCTGAGATGTTTGCAATAAGCTTAATGTTATTTGCACTGTTTTTCGGTGCCGGTAATATGATTTTCCCACCAGCGTTAGGGCAAGGTGCTGGAACAGATGTATGGATCGCGTTATTTGGCTTTATCGTAACAGGTGTAGGACTGCCTTTATTAGGAGTTATTGTTATAGCTCTAAAGGGAGATATTAATGAATTAGCAAGACGTGTACATCCTGTATTCGCGCTAATTTTCATTACTGCAATTTATTTATGTTTAGGCGTATTTGTTAGTGTGCCACGTACAGGGACTGTTGCTTATGAAATGAGTGTTGCACCGTTTTTACCAAGTGAGATAGCTGGTCAATCCTATCCACTTGTTATCTTTACATTTATTTTCTTTGCAGTAACTTTCTATTTAGCATTAAACCCATCGAAATTAGTGGGGCGCATTGGTAAAGTGTTAACTCCAATTTTATTAGCTGTTATTGCAATTATTGTAGCGAAAGCAATTATGACTCCAATGGGAGAGTTTGGTGCCCCTACAGAAGCGTATAGTGCCCCACTCTTTAAAGGTTTTATTGATGGATATTTAACTTTAGATGGACTTGCAGCACTTGTTTTCGGAAATGTTGTGATCAATGCTTTAAAAGCAAAAGGCATTACAAATAAGAACAGTATTGCGAAAGTAACAATCTTTGCAGGATTTATTGCAGCACTTGGCTTACTTCTTGTTTATTTAGCACTTGCTTACCTTGGAGCTTCAAGTGTTTCACTTGGAATGGGAGCAAACGGCGGAATTATTTTAACAAACGTCGTGAATCATTTATTTGGTAGCTACGGAACATTATTACTAGGTATCGCAATTACAGCAGCATGCTTAACAACTTCTGTCGGTATTGTAGCAGCTTGTGGAGAATATTTTTCTTCGTTATTACCAAAGCTTTCTTATCAAAAAGTCATTTTTATTTTCTCTGTATTAGCATTTATGGTAGCAAATCTTGGTTTAACTCAGTTAAACGCATTAGCATTGCCGATTTTAATTGCAATTTACCCAATTGGTATCGTACTGATCGTATTATCACTTGTTGAAAACTATATTCGTCTTCCATTAGCTATGTATGTAGGCGGTATTGTAGGCGCATTTGCAATTAGCTTCTTTGATGGATTGCATAATGCAAATCTTCAAGTAGCGGCCCTTGCTCCTATTTTAGATAAAATTCCATTATATAGTGTAGGGATTGGTTGGCTAGTTCCGGGTATCATTGGAATTGCAATTGGATATGTAGTTTCTTTATTTCAAAAGCAAGAAATTGCTGTAGAAAAATAAGGGAAAGAGGCTTTCTTTAAAAGAAAGCCTCTTTTTTTGTAGAAAAACTATATATAGAAGAATTCAGATATTAAAAATTTTATACGTAATATAGTTGACAAAAAAATTACCAGTAGGCTAAGATTGACTTAGTTGTGGAAATATTGGAAGGGAAGAGGTTTTCTATGACTATATCATTTTTGTAAGAAGAGGTGATAGAACGATAGAATTAGGCGGTTTATTTTTTTGAAATTCGTTGAGAATGATAATCAATAAAATGATGAAAGAGTTTTATGTTTATTCTTATAGGAAAAATTGGTGGGATTATTTTTTTGTCTATCAATGAGAATGATAATCAATATATTTCTAACTACATAGTGTTACTCGTTATAAAATAGAGATAGAAAGATTATTTTTTTCTTATATATTGAGAATAATTATCATTTTCAAAAAAAGAAAAACAAGGAGGCAGTAAGGTAAATGAGAAAGTTTTCGGTATTACCCGCTTTTATTATGACATTCGTATGTATGCTAGCTTTTCTCGTAGTGCCATTCGGACAAGCTTCGGCAAATGTAGCTGACGGTACTTACGATATTAACTATGTCATACAAAAAGCAGAAAATGATTCAGCTTCAATGGCAAATGATTATTTTGAAAAACCAGCTAAGTTAATTGTAAAAAATGGTGAGATGAGAGTACAAATTCCTATGAATCATAGTGCTTGGATTACAGAATTTAAAGCACCAGAGAACGGGAACTTTGTTGATGCAAAAGTTGTTAGTAAAGATGAATCTGCAGATAAAAGAACTGTAGAGTTTAAAATAGACGACTTATCTAAACCAGCAGCTGTAAAAATTCATGTTGTTGTACCGAACGTAAATTATGACCATAACTACACAATTCGCTTTGCGTTTGATGCAAATGTAAAAGCAGTAGGTGGAGAGAATAAGGAAACTGCTGCAACAAAAAATGAAGATCAAACTCAAAAAAATACACAAGTAAAAGAAGAAGTGAAGAAAGAAGAGAGCAAAGAAACAAACAAAGAAACAAACAAAGAAACAAACAAAGAAACAAACAAAGAAACAAACAAAGAAACAAACAAAGAAACAAACAAAGATGTAAATAAAGGAACAAATGAAAGTGGGAAAGCTGAAAAAACAGATAACCCAAAAACAAGTGATGAAGCACGTATCGGATTATTTGCAGCATTACTTCTTATTTCAGGTGTTTTCTTAGTTCGTAAAGTGAAGTTAGGTAAATAAATCTTTGGAAGGGCGATGAATATATGTTTAAACAATTTAAAATGATTATTGCCGTATTTGCTGCCTTATTTACGTTTATAGCAACACTAGGGTTACAAGATGCAAAAGCTGCTACACAACTAGCTGATGGAAAATATAATATTGCTTTTACTGTATGGAAAGGCGATAAAGATGAATCATCTAGAATGAATAGTTATTTTGAAAGTCCAGCAACATTAACAGTTAAAAATGGAAAACAATACGTTTCATTGAAAGTGAAAGATAGTGTTTCTATTAAAAGTTTCCAAGTAGAAAAAGATGGTCAATTTTTAGAAACAACAGTCTTAAGTGAAAACAAAAAAGAGAATACTAGAGTAGTAGAATTTGAAGTAGCTGACTTGTCAGAAAAACTAAAAGGAAAGGTGAAAATTAACATCCCAATTATTAATTATAACGCTTCATATGATATTCGTTTTGTATTTGATGGGAACAGCATTAAATAATTGGAAATTTTTTAAAAAGGAGAGTCATTCTATTGAACAGGTATTTTAAAATTGTTGTTGCAATGTTTCTAACGATTTTCACATTCGTATCAACGCTACAACCCCTTGCAGTTCAAGCTGCTAGTCAACTAGCTGACGGTGAATATTCAATCGGTTTCAAAGTTCTTAAAGACACATCAGATGAAGAATCCATGATGAATCAATACTCTGTAAGTCCAGGAACTTTAAAAGTGAAGAATGGGAAAAAGAAAGTATCCTTTACGTTAGAACATAGTTCATGGATTACAAAGTTTGAAACGGAAAAAAGTGGTCAGTTTATTGCGACAAATGTAATTAGTGAAGATCAAGAAAAAGATACAAGAGTCGTAGAATTTGATGTGGACGATGTAGAGAAGGTATTAAATGCGAAAGTAAAAGTAGACATTGATTTTTTAAATTATCATCATGACTATGATGTGCGTATTGCATTTGATCAAAATAGTATTACACCGATTCATGTAGAACAACCAAATGAAAAAGAGGACCCAGCTAATAAGCCAGATCCAAATGAAAATCCGGATCCGAGTCAGAAGCCCGACCAAAAGCCTGACCCAGATCAACAACCAAATTCTAACACAATTAAAGATGGAGAGTACAGCATTCCATTTAAAGTGTTAAAAGATCAAACAGATGAAGAATCTAAGATGAATACTTACATGGTAAATCCAGGGGTATTAAAAGTAGAAAACGGTAAGAAAAAAGCAATTGTAACGCTAAAAAATAGCTCCTTAATTAAAAATTTCCAAACGGAAAAAGATGGTGCATTTGCTGATGCAAAAGTAGTGAGTGAAGATAAAGAAAAAGATACAAGAGTCGTAGAATTTGAAGTAGACGATTTATCTAAAAAACTAAATACAAAAGTATTTATTGAAGTGGCATCACAAGGTTACAAGCAAACACATAATGTACAACTTTTATTTGAACAAGATAAACTTGAACAAATTAAAAATGAAGAGAAACAACCGGAAGTAGAAAAACCAGATACTGAAACAATTAAAGATGGTGAGTACAGCGTTCCGTTTAAAGTGTTAAAAGATCAAACAGATGAAGAATCTAAGATGAATACTTACATGGTAAATCCAGGGTTATTAAAAGTAGAAAATGGTAAGAAAAAAGCAATTGTAACACTAAAAAGTAGCTCATTAATTAAAAATTTCCAAACGGAAAAAGATGGTGCGTTTGTTGATGCAAAAGTAGTGAGTGAAGATAAAGAAAAAGATACAAGAGTAGTAGAGTTTGAAGTAAACGACTTATCTAAAAAACTAAATACAAAAGTATTTATCGAAATGGCATCAAGAAACTATAAGCAAACACATGATGTGCAACTTTTATTTGAACAAGATAAGCTTGAAGAAATTAAAAATGAAGAGAAACCAGAAGTAGAAAAACCAGAAGTAGAGAAACCAGAAGTAGAAAAACCAGAAGTAGAAAAACCAGAAGTAGAGAAACCAGAAGTAGAAAAACCAGAAGTAGAGAAACCAGAAGTAGAGAAACCGGAAGTAGAAAATCCAGATGCTGAAACAATTAAAGATGGTGAATACAGTATCAATTTCAAAGCTTTAAAAGATCAAACAGAAGAAATTTCAATGATGAACACGTATACAAAGAGTCCAGGCGTGTTAAAAGTGAAAGATGGTAAAAAATATGTATCATTCACATTAACGAATAGCGCTTGGATTACAAAGTTTGAATTTGATAAAAATGGTTCGTTTGTTGATGCGAGTGTATTGAGTGAAGATACGAAAGCTGATACGCGTGTAGTGGAAGTGGAAGTAGCAGATTTATCGAAAAAATTGAACGCAAAAGTAAAAGTCGACATCGATTCAATGAATTATCATCATTTCTATGATATTCAATTTGCATTTGATAAAGATAGCATTAAACCGTTAGATAACCAAGGCGGAAACGACAACCAAGGCGGAAATGACAACCAAGGCGGAAATGATAACCAAGGTGGAAACGACAACCAAGGCGGAAATGATAACCAAGGTGGAAACGACAACCAAGGCGGAAACGACAACCAAGGCGGAAATGATAACCAAGGCGGAAACGACAACCAAGGCGAAAACGACAACCAAGGTGGAAACAACAACCAAGGCGGAAACGACAACCAAGGCAATAATACAACAATTGATCCAAACGCTCTTAAAGACGGTGAATACAGCATTGGCTTTAAAGTATTAAAAAATCAAACAGAAGAAATATCAATGATGAATACATACACAAAAAGCCCAGGTGTATTGAAAGTAAAAGATGGTAAGAAATATGTATCGTTTACATTAACAAATAGTACATGGATTACAAAGTTTGATTTTGAGAAGAATGGCTCGCTCGTTAATGCAAAAGTATTAAGTGAAAATAAAGAGCAAAATACAAGAGTAGTAGAAGTAGAAGTAAATGATTTGTCTAAAAAATTAAATGCAAAAGTAAAAGTAGATATTGATTCAATGAATTATCACCATTTCTACGATGTTCAATTTGTATTTGATCAAGATAGTATCAAAGCTTTAGGGAACCAAGGTGGAAACGATAACCAAGGTGGAAACGATAACCAAGGTGGAAACGATAACCAAGGTGGAAACGATAACCAAGGTGGAAACGATAACCAAGGTGGAAACGATAACCAAGGTGGAAACGATAACCAAGGTGGAAACGATAACCAAGGCGGAAATGATAACCAAGGTGGAAATAATACACCGAAAGTAATAGTTGATCCGAAAAATTTAGTAGATGGTCAATATGATATTACATTTAAAGTGTTAAAAGACAAAACAGAAGAACTTTCAAAGATGCATGACTATACTGTAAATCCAGCAAAATTAATCGTTAAAGATGGTAAAAAGTACATTGAGATGACGCTGAAAAATAGTGCGTGGATTACGAAATTCCAAACAGAAAACAATAGTCTTTTGGCTGATGCAAAAGTAGTAAGTGAAGATAAAAATGCAAATACGCGAGTAGTACAATTTGAAGTAGAAGATTTATTTAAAAAATTAAATGCAAAAGTGAAAGTAGACATTGATGAGATGAACTACCACCACTTCTACGATGTCCAAATTCAATTTGATACAAATAATATTGGTGCGTTAGGGACTATTAAAGAGGATCCAAAAAAAGATCCAAAAAATGATCCGAACAATCCAGTGATTACACCGAAAGTAGATAATGTAAAAAAAGTAGATAATCCTGATTTTAACCGAAATGCAGATGATAAGAAGAAAAAAGAAGATCAAAAAAATGATTCGAAAAAAGAGAAAAACTCAAAAACGGCAGATACAGCACAACTAGGTTTATACATGGTGCTATTGCTTGGGTCACTTGCTTTACTAGTTCGTAAATATAGAGCAGGTAGATTGTAATTTTTGGAGTCTTGATGCATGTTTGCATGCATCAAGACTTGTTTCATATTGTTTGGAAAGGAGTGGTGATTAAGAGTGAAGAAAATTGTAAGTGTACTAATGGCTATCATTTTATTAGTGAGTATAGCTGGATGCCAGGCGCCCAAAAAAGAAACAGCGAAGCAGGTAAAGAGTGAGGGTAAAGAGAGGATTGTCGCAACGACAGTTGCTGTTACTGAAATTATGGATGCGTTAGAAGTAGATTTAATTGGTGTACCAACAAGTACTAAAGATTTACCAAAGAGATATAAAGGTTTACCTGAAGTTGGGAATCCGATGAGTCCTGATATGGAAAAGGTAAAATCATTAAAGCCGTCAGAAGTATTATCCGTGACAACACTTGAATATGAATTAAAGCCAGTTTTTGATGGTGTAGGTATGAAAGCAAACTTTTTAGATCTAACAAGTTTAAAAAATATGCAAAATTCCATTAGTAATTTAGGTAAGCAATATGGACGTGAAAAGCAGGCTGAAGCAGCTGTAACTAAGTTAGATAACAAGGTTGCAGAGATTCAAAAAGCAGTAAAGGGAAAGAAAGAACCGACAGTGCTTATTTTATTAGGTGTACCGGGGAGTTATTTAGTAGCAACAGAGCATTCTTATATTGGAGATTTAGTGAAACAATTAGGTGGTAAAAACATTGTACAAGGTGAACAAGTAGAGTATTTAGCTTCTAATACAGAGTATTTAAAAAAAGCTGATCCAGACATTATTTTACGAGCGGCACATGGTATGCCTGATGAAGTTGTAAAAATGTTTGATAAAGAATTTAAAACAAATGATATTTGGAAACACTTCGCTGCAGTTAAAAATAATCGTGTTTACGATTTAGAAGAGCGTTTATTTGGAACGACAGGAAATTTAGCAGCGACTGAAGCGCTAGATGAATTGAAAAAAATGATGTATCCGTGATGCATTTTAATATAAAGGAAGATTAGCATGAATAAAAAATTTTGGAGTTTCTTTATTGTTACTGTATTACTCATCATTATGACTTTGTTGTCAGCGACGAAAGGTAGTTTAGAAGTAGGTATTATTGACCTTGTACAAGGAATATTTACAGGGGCAAATGAAGATGTTGAAGTGATTAAAGATTTACGTTTCCCACGTATTATTATTGCACTATTTACTGGAGCAGCTCTTGCTGTTTCGGGCGTGCTCTTCCAAGCTGTCATGAAAAATCCACTTGCTGATGCTGGGGTAATCGGGATATCTTCAGGAGCAAGTTTTATGACACTTGTTATTATTACGCTATTCCCGCAATTCTTTTTCTGGACGCCGGTATTCGCCTTTCTAGGTGGTGCGTTTGCGTGTTATCTCGTTTATTCGTTTTCATGGAAATCAGGATTAAGTCCGCTTCGCATTATTTTAATTGGTATTGCCATTAATGCGATGTTCACTGGATTAAATGAATCGTTCATTACGATTTGTGGATACTTCATTAAGAGTATTAAGCAAACGACGACTTCTAATATAACGATGAAGACGTGGGGCGATGTAGAAATAATGGTTACTTATGGAACAATTGGTCTTATTCTTGCACTGTTTGTCGGAGCTTGGTGTAACTTATTATCTCTACAGGATAAGACTGCAAAAAACTTAGGCTTGCACGTGACGAGAGTTCGTCTTATTATTTCTGCCATTGCAGTACTCTTAGCGGCAGTATCAACAGCAATTGCAGGTGTTATCGCTTTCGTAGGATTACTCGTTCCGCACATTTCAAGACAACTAGTTGGTTCAGACCATAAAGCATTAATTCCATTTTCTGCTCTTGCAGGGGCGTTATTAATTTTGACGGCGGATACGATTGGAAGGTTAATTGTGCCACCTAACGAAATTCCAGCAGCGACGATTATGGCAGTTATTGGTGGCCCATTCTTAATATTCTTGCTTAGAAAGAGTGATAAAGTTCATGGAAATTAAAAATGTAACCTTTTCGTACGATAATGTAACGGATCGATTAAAGTCGGTTAGTAGTGAAATAGAGATTGGTAAAATTACAACAATTATTGGACCAAACGGTTGCGGGAAATCAACATTACTTGGTGTGATGTCAAGAAATCACGATCCTCGTAGTGGAGAGGTAATACTTGATGGGAAGGCAATTAGCCAATATAAACCGAAAGAGTTTGCTAGAAAGTTAGCCGTTGTCCATCAACAAAATGAAGCACCGGCAGATATGACGGTAGAGAAATTAACAAGCTTTGGCCGTATGCCTCATAAAAATATATTTTCTTCGCAAACTGATGAAGATAGAGAAGCAATAGAAAGGGCTTTAGCATGTACGAATTTGCTAAGTAAACGTGATAAGGAAATTCATGCTTTATCTGGTGGAGAAAGACAGCGTGTTTGGATTGCCATGACGTTAGCTCAGAAGACGCCAATGCTCTTTTTAGATGAACCGACAACATATTTAGATATTTATTATCAACTTGAAATATTAGAGTTAGTAAAAGAATTAAATGAAGCACAAGGATTGACAATCGTTATGGTATTACACGATATTAATCAGGCGATTCGCTATAGTGATCATATCATTGTTATGAAAGACGGCGAAATTGTTACAAAAGGCAAGCCGAATGATGTTGTGACAGAAAGTATGATAAAGACGATATACGGTGTAGATGTCGTTGTAAAGCAAGATGAAGATACAGGATTGTATATGGTCCCAATGGGTATTTAAACATGCGAACAATCCGTTTTGAGGTGATAATTTGAGTAGCAAAAAAGAAAGGAAGAAGAATTCTTTTTTTCAACGAATACTTACAGTTGTTTTTTTAGGTACCTTTTTCTATTCAGTATATGAATTAGGTGATATTTTCATGGATTACTATGAAAATCGTAAAGTAATGGCCGAAGCACAAAACATTTATGAAAAAAGTCCGATGGAAGAGCAATCACAAGACGGGGAAGTACGTAAACAGTTCAAAGTTCTGCAGCAAATTAACCAAGAAATAGTTGGATGGATTACGATGGATGATACACAAATTAATTATCCAATCGTTCAAGCAAAAGACAATGATTACTATTTATTTCGAAATTATAAAGGTGAAGATATGAGAGCAGGAAGCATTTTTATGGACTATCGTAATGATGTGAAATCTCAAAATCGAAATACTATTTTATATGGTCACCGTATGAAAGATGGTTCTATGTTTGGAAGTTTAAAGAAAATGTTGGATGAAGATTTCTTCATGTCGCATCGTAAATTATATTACGATACATTATTTGAAGGATATGATCTTGAAGTGTTTTCGGCGTATACAACAACAACTGATTTTTATTACATTGAAACGGATTTTAGTAGTGATACGGAATACACATCATTTTTGGAGAAAATTCAAGAAAAATCGCTGTACAAAACGGATACAAAAGTGACAGAAAGTGATCAAATCGTAACACTCTCGACGTGTGACTATGCACTTGATCCAGAAGCGGGAAGATTAGTAGTACATGCGAAACTAGTAAAAAGACATTAAATAAAAAAGTATAGAATATGAGAAGTGGTAACACTCTTCATATTCTATACTTTAAAAAGAAATATGCTTACTGTGCTGCAGCCATTGGCATACGTACAACTTTTACATCATAGTAAGCAATTTTATTATCAAGAATATAGTCTGGCATCCCGCCTTGATGTGAGTGAGCATCTTTAAATGCTGAGCTCTTTGTCCAACCTTGGAAATCTTCTTTTGCATTCCAGCGAGTGCTAATTGTTACTTCATCATAATCAACTGTATTTTGCGTTAAAAGAACTTCTAATCCTAAAAATCCTGACATTGTTTCGACTTTACCCACTTTATTAAAACGCTCAATTAATTTATGGCCATTTCCCTTTGTAATTTTAGTTGTATTTGTAACAATAATCATGTTTATTCCTCCTATAAATGTAGCCTTTATTTTCAAGAACTCATATACATTAAATGATAATGAAAATCATTATCATTGTCAATAGTAATAATGAAATATATAATTTTTTTCGGTTATGTGAGAGGATGAGCTAGTTGTACTAGCAAAGCAATAATATGGTATAGTGAAACGAGGCTTTTTTCAGCCTCGTTTTTTACATTGCTTCCTACTAATTAGAAAGCATTCAAATGGAAAGGAAGACATTACATGCGATCTGAAGTAACTATAAAAATAAAGCCGAAGTTTATAAAAGAAATTAAAAGTGGATATCCACTTATTTTAAAAGATGCAATTCAAAATTTAAATGATGTACGTGAAGAAGGAACAATCATCAATGTAGTAGATGAGAAGAACCAATTCATTGGAAAAGGCTATTATGGAAAACAAAATAAAGGGTATGGTTGGATTTTAACGAGAAAAGAGAAGGAGGAAGTGAATCAATCTTTCTTTGAAAGTAAAATCAAATCTGCTTTATATAAACGAAAACATTTTTATAAATCAAATGATACAACAGCATTCCGTGCCCTGAATGGTGAGGGCGATGGCCTTGGTGGTTTAATCATCGATTATTATGACGGCTATTACGTAATAAGTTGGTATAGTGAAGGGGTTTATACTTTCCGCGATGAGATTATAGCAGCACTTCAAAAAGTAGCAAATTTCAAAGGGATTTATGAGAAAAAGCGTTTTGATACGAAAGGGAAATACATTGAAGGTGATGATTTCGTCGCAGGAGAGCGCGGTGAGTTCCCACTTATCGTAAAAGAGAACGGTGTAAACTTTGCTGTATATTTAAATGACGGGGCGATGGTTGGTGTGTTTTTAGATCAGCGTAACGTTCGAAAACAAATTCGTGATAAATATGCAAAAGGAAGAACGGTTTTAAATATGTTCTCTTATACTGGGGCTTTCTCTGTATTTGCAGCGCTTGGCGGTGCAAGTAAAACAACAAGTGTGGACCTTGCAAATCGTAGTTTAAGTAAAACGATTGAGCAGTTTAGTGTAAATGAAATTGATTATGAAGCACAAGATATTATTGTAGAAGATGTATTTCTGTATTTCAAATATGCAGCTAAGAAAAAGATGAAATTTGATATGGTTGTACTTGATCCCCCAAGCTTTGCACGCTCGAAAAAATATACGTTCAGTGCGGCGAAAGATTATAAAAACTTATTAAAAGAAACAATTGCCATTACAGAAAATAACGGTATTATCGTTGCTTCTACAAATTGTAGCGCATTCGATATGAAAAAGTTTAATGGCTTTATCGATACAGCATTTAAAGAAATGAACGGTAAATATAAAATATTAGAAGAACATTCTTTACCAGAAGATTTCCGTACAATTGATCAATTTAAAGAGGGAGACTATTTAAAAGTAGTTTTCATCGAAAAAATTAAAGGTTAATGAAAATAAGAAAAGGAGCTCAAGTTTAAATGAGCTCCTTTTCTTATTGAATGATATTTTGGACTCTGCCAACTTGCCCGTCCTGCAATCGTACTTTAATGCCGTGCGGATGAGAGGGTGAGTTAGTTAAAATATCTTTTACAATTCCTCTTGTTAGCTTGCCTGTACGTTGATCTTGTTTTAATACAATATCAACTTCAAGACCTGATGAAATGTTAGATCGTTTTTGCCCGTTCATTTATACACCTGTACGTCTACGTTGGTTGTTTGTTTTCTTCGTTTGTTGGTTTTGTAATTTTTTCGTTTCTTGACTTTGATTTCCATTATTTGAGCCGTTTCCATTTCCTTGCTTTTTCTTCGCAAGTTGTTCGCGCATTAAATCAGCTAAGCTTACTTTTTTGTTTTCTGACATGATAAGTCTCCTTTATATAAAGTTAATTATGAACAATCGTAGTGAATTTCATCATATCATTGTTAAGGAAGGAAGGGAAGTTGGTTTGAAAATTCATATAATTGTACCAACTAATTTGCAGTTACGATACAATTGAATTGTTAATGTTTGTTAAAAAAGGGGATAGAAATATGTCACATCATATTTTATTAGTTGAAGATGACATCTCAATTCAAGAGATGGTTGAAACATATTTAGTAAAAGAAGGTTTTCAAGTTACAATCGCATCTGATGGAGAAGAAGGCGTGAACACATATTTAAAAGGTTCATTTGATTTGATAATTCTCGATATTATGATGCCGAAGTTAGATGGGTTAGAGGTCGTTAGAATCATTCGAGAAAAAAGTGCAGTTCCGATTTTAATGATGTCAGCGAAAGATACAGATGTTGATAAAGCGGTTGGATTAGGCCTTGGAGCAGATGATTACATTTGTAAGCCATTTTCTATGATTGAATTGGCAGCACGTGTAAAAGCAGGTATTCGGAGGTCTACGAAATATTCGGTTACAGAAACAACAGAAAAGATGATCCAGATTGGTGATTTAACAATCGATCCAATTAATTTCACTGTAGAAAAAAACGGAAAGTCGCTCAAACTTACTTTAAAAGAATTTGAGATTTTAAAACTGTTCGTAAAGAATCAAAATCGTGTATTTACGAAAGCGCAAATATATACGTTAGTTTGGAATGACGAGTATTATGGTGACGATAACGTTATAAATGTTCATATGAGAAGATTACGTGAGAAAATTGAAAGTGATCCATCTAATCCAGAATACATTAAAACGTTATGGGGCATCGGCTATAAGTTGGAAGGGATGTAATATGGTCAATCTGTTAATTGGTATTATTTTTATATTGTTATGTGTCATTTACATACAGTATAAAATGAGAAAAACTAGCAGCAAAAATTTACGGTACACATATGAAAAATTAGAAGGTATTGTAAATGAAAAAACAGGTGAGAAGTTACTCGTTATGACAGATGATCTAGAATTGCAAAAGTTATTAGTGGCAATTAATCATTTATTAGATGCAAAACAGAAAACGAATGCAGATCATGCGAAAGTGGAAATTTCGATGAGAAAAATGCTTTCAAATATTTCACATGATTTGAAAACACCACTAACAGTTATTCTGGGATATACCGAAATGTTAAATAAGGATAAAACGATAAGTGAGGAAGAGCAGCAAATATTACTCGAAAAGGTGCATGTAAAAACACTAGAAGTGATGGAACTGATTCATAAGTTTTTTGATTTAGCAAAATTAGAATCCGGTGACAAAGCAATCGAGATGACAAAAGTAAATATGAATGAAGTTTGCCGCGAGAAGATTTTATCTTTTTATGATTTAGTGACGACGAAAGGGTTTCAAGTTCATATTGATATAGCAGAAAGAAATATATATGCACTTGGAAATGTAGAAGTATTAGGTAGAGTATTGAATAATTTAATATCAAATGCGATTACATATGGTGACGATGGAAAGACACTTGGTATGACGTTAAGAGATGATGAAACGAGTGTGTATATAGATGTATGGGATACAGGAAAAGGAATTGATGAATCTCATATTGATAAAGTGTTTGAGCGTATGTACACGCTTGAAGATTCCAGAAATAGATTGTACCAAGGAAGCGGTTTAGGGTTAACGATTACGAAAAGGCTTGTGGAAGCGATGGACGGAGAAATACATCTTTCTAGTAAGCCGTATGAAAAAACAATTTTTACAGTTGTATTAACAAAGATGCTGTTTTAGCTTGTAGAGAAGTAGATTCTACAAGCTTTTTTTTCAGCGTAAGGAATTTGTAAGGAACGGGTAAGAAAAAAGAGATTTCCGTTGTCTATTATAGAAATATAAAGTAGTGCGAAAGGAGACAGTGACATGACATATATATTAAAAACGAATCAGTTAACGAAAGTGTTTAAAGGGAAAGAAGTTATTTCTAGCGTTAACATGCATGTGAAAAAAGGAGAGATATACGGTTTCTTAGGGCCGAATGGTGCAGGTAAAACAACGATTATGAAAATGATTACAAATTTAATAAAACCGACGAGCGGTGATATTGAAATTTTCGGTGAGAGGTTAACAGACACATCTTATGAAGTATTAAAAAGAATGGGGACAATTATTGAATATCCAATCTTTTATGATAAATTAACGGCGAAGGAAAACTTAGAATTACATTGTGAATATATGGGATATTACGATAAAAACGCAATTGATCATGCTTTAAATTTAGTAAAACTGCACGGTATAGATGATAAAAAAGTAAAAGATTTTTCATTAGGGATGAAGCAACGACTTGGTATTGCAAGGGCGATCATGACAAAGCCAGAACTACTCATTTTAGATGAACCGATTAATGGTTTAGATCCAATTGGTATTAAAGAATTAAGAGACTTATTTAAAATGCTGTGTAAGGAATATGGAATTACTTTATTAGTTTCTAGTCATATTTTAGGCGAGATGGAACAAATGGCAGATACAATTGGTATGATTCAAAACGGAAAACTAATAAAAGAAGTTTCAATGAAGAGTATTAATGGGAAACAAACAGAGTACATTGAAATCACTGTTCCTGATGTGAAGCGTGCAGCTTATATTTTAGAAGATAAACTCGGTATAAAAAATTACAAAATAATGAGCGGAAATATGATTCGTGTGTATGATACGGTAGCGTCTCAGCAAGCCATTTCAAAAGCACTTATTATGAACGATGTAGAAATTGAAAGTATTAATAAGAAACATAGCTCTTTAGAGGAGTATTTCTTAAATGTAATGGATGGGGAAGGCATTCACGCTTAATGTAATTTCAGCGAGGGGGATATGATGATGAATGCATTAATAGTGAACCTTATAGCGGGATTTATCGTAATGCTCATAAGTGGAATTTTATATTATAAAAAGCCAGAACGAAAGTGGAGTTTAATTTTACTAGTGATAGGGATAGTAAGCGTAGTTACGGCTGGAATTAGAATGTTAGTAGCATAGAGGAAGTTATGTCAGTAATGGAGGCGTGGTTTATATGTTTAAATTAATGAAACTTGAATGGAAGAAACATAAATTATCTAGTTACTTTAAAGGGGTAGCCATTTGCATTATAGCAATTTTTGCTGCGGTGAGCCTTATGGCATTGGGAATGAAAGGTGAAGGAGACGCGGCAATCACTGACTTCACAAAATATATGATTTTAGCAAATCTTATTATTAGGATAACATTCATTATTTTTAGTTCGGTCATTTTATCACGTTTAGTAATTGATGAGTACAAGAATAAAACAATGCAATTATTGTTTATGTACCCACTGCAAAGAAAAGTGGTAATGGGAGCGAAATTAGCAATTGTTTTTAGTTTTTGCTTTGTGAGCACGATTATCGCTACTTTCATTATTAGTTTGCTTCTATTCTGTATGAATCCAATGATGGGCCTACTTGAAACACCTGTTACGATGGGCGAAATAATATCTACTGTTCCAGCTACTTTTATAAATGCATTTATGATATCTGGTATAAGTTTAATTCCTTTATTTTTTGGTATGAGAAAGAAATCGGCACCGACAACAATTACTTCTGCAGTAATAATCGCGATGATAATTAACGGTAACGTTGGTACTGGAAACGGTCAAGTAAGTATGTTTAATTTCATAGCTATCCCAATGGTGTTTTGTTTATTAGGAATTTTCATTAGTTATCTTTCGTATCGTAAAATCGACAAGATTGATGTGGCGTAGTAAAGCAAGCTTAAAACAATAACGAACTGGGGTATGAATAGTGAAAAAAATAATAGTAATTGCAATTTTATTGATTACAATTGCTAGTATGGTTTTTGGTTTTAAGACATTTCATATGAAAGATTTTAAGAAAGAAAATTCTTTTGAGATAAATAATATAAAAGAAATAGAAGTGGACAATGAAAACTGGGATATTGAATTTAAAAGTACAGACTCTAATAAAATAGTAATTTCCGCTCAAGGTCAACGATTAGATAAAGAGATAGATCCCGTTAAAATAGAAAATGACGGAAATAAAATGATGATTAAGCAAGAACAGAAGATGAACGGATTCGTTAATGGTTTTACGTTTAGGAAGAAGAATATCATTTCTATATTTATTCCGAAGAAAGAAATAGATAAAATTGTATTAAATAATAAATCTGGTGATGTGAAAATAAGCGATATAGCAGTGAAACATATCGTCACAAAAAGCAAGTCTGGAGATGAAATGATTGTAGGACTATCCGCAGAGAAAGGTGAATTCATATCGCAAAGTGGAGAGTTAGTTCTAAAAGATAGTTCAGTACAAGAGTTAAATATAAAGTCTACGACTGGTGATAACTATATAACAAATGTAAGTAACTCAAATATGAACATCACTTCAACATCTGGGGAAGTATTACTGAAAGATATGAAAGAAGGAAAATCATTATTTGTAGAAACAAAATCAGGAGATATTGGCGTAAGGTATAAAGGTGTTCCGGCTTCATTGAAACTTACGGCTAAAAGTAATTCGGCTGACATAATGGTGAATGTAAACGGACTTAAGAAAGATAAAAATACAGAAAAGATAAAAGAAGGAACTATTGGTGATGCAAAAAACAAAGTGGAGATTTTAAGTGAAACAGGGGTAATTTATATCGATTAAAATTTAAATGAAAGGAGGACTATCATGCTACGTCTTATGAAGCTAGAAATGAAGAAGTTTAAGCTTGGATGGTATGTAAGGGGAGTAATTATTGCAAATATCGCTATACTGGCATTATTGACCTCTATGAGCATCGTTTCTCAAATAGAAGGAGATCCAGAAATAAGAGATCCGCAGATGATTTTGTTAGCGGTTAGTACATTAGTAAGAGCAACATTTATTATTTTTGGTAGTGTGTTAATCGCAAGGTTAATAATTAGTGAATATAAAAATAAAACAATACTACTTATGTTTTCTTATCCAATTAACCGAAAGAAAATGATGGTTAGTAAGTTGGCCATTACAGCAACATTAACATTTATAACAGTTATTTTATCGAACATTTTAGTAGTAGGAATTTTCTTTGGGATAGATAGTTATTTTTCAATTCTTCCTAATCCATTTACAGTAGATCAATTGATGCAAGAAGGAATAAAACTGGTTCCTTTAGCCATTGCAACTGCGGGAATGAGTTTAATCCCATTATATTTCGGAATGCGTAAACGTTCAGTGCCAACTACAATTGTTTCATCCCTTATCGTTGTATCAATTGCAATGAATAGCAACCCAACGTTTCCTACAGCAACTTTTCTTCCCCTTCAACTAGCATTGGCAGCAATTGGATTTGCGATTGCATATTACGGAATTAAAAATATAGAGAAGGAAGATGTAACAGTATGACAAGAATAAGAAAAAAGAATTGGCGTTACACCAACTCTTTTTTGTATATGTATGCTTCATTACTACTCTGTATATTTGTAGTGTTTACTTAAATATTCTTGAACTCCTGGAGAAATGTTAAAGTTATTTGGACCTTTATATTCGATAGTAAACTCTCCATCTTCATTTGTTTCAAAGGAGATTGCATAGCTATCTATTTTAGAATCGTAAGAAGTATTTTTGACTTTTGCATCTAGATTAAAGTATTTTGTAATATAATTTTTTGATTCTGCAATTGCTGTTTGTTTTTCCCAAGGGGTACCATAATTTGTGAAGTAAAGAGATACACTGATAACTCCAATGATAGAAGTTAGTAAGAGAGTTCTTATTGTTATTTTTTTGTTTTTTGTATTCAATTTAGTTCCCTCCAATTAATATGAATTTATCTTAACGTATTTTCTCATAAAATACCATTTAGTAGAAAATAGTTTCACATGAAACAAGTTACAGAAAAAGACAAGGTGCATAAACACCTTGTCTTTTTCTGTCGTTACATTTGGGGAGCTTCCATTCCAGTAGCAGCCCATTCTTCTTTTGCAGGACCATAAACGCCAGGGACTGTTAAGCCAGCTTGACGCATTAAAACAGTCATCTGTCCGCGGTGGTGATTTTGATGATTGATGAGTGTCATTAAAAATATAGAATTCGGCATAGGACGACCAAAGAAGTTATTAATAGTAGCTAAGTCTTTATCAGTCCACTCACTTTGAAGTGCTTCAATAAAAGCCGTATTCACTTTGCGATACCCATCTGCAATTGTTTTTGCTGAAGTTGGTACAGGATAATCTTTCGTTTCTCCTTCAAACTTAAGTCCTGTCCCTGATAGCATAACAGGAAGTGCTGTAACGATATGCCAAGCGACTCTCCCTAAAGTCCAGTGCCCAGGTGCAATTTCCTGTGATAAAGATTCATCAGTTAATACATCGAGCATCTTTTGAGTAGACTCAGCCTCGTATGTCCATGATTGTAGAAAACCTTCAATAGTTTGGTACACATTTATCCCTCCTAGTTATGTTCATAGGTTACATTCGTGAAAAAAAGATAGTTTCCTTTTAACCTATCAGAACGAATAAAAAAGAGGCTTCTCATATTAAGAAGCCTCTTTTTTTAACCAACCTTCTTCCCACTCTTCCTCATCAACCATAAGAAATAAGGTGCTCCAAGTACAGCAACGACAAGGCCAGAAGGGATTTCTTTCGGATATGCAATCGTTCGTCCGAGTAAATCAGCAATGGAAAGAAGGATTGCTCCAAACAGTGCTGAACAAACGAATAGTCTTTGATGATTCATACCAACGACGATTCGTGCTAAGTGAGGTGCAACAAGACCTAAAAAGGCAATTGTACCGACAGCAGCAATGTTAATTGATGCAAGTAGTGTCGCTAACACAATTAGAGCAAGACGCGTTTTATTTACAGGCTGCCCGAGTCCGGTTGCTAAATCATCTCCAAGTACAAGAACGTCAAGTTGTTTCATTAAGAAAAAGATAATTGGTATAAGAATAAGAGATGGATATAGAATGATATTTTCTAAGTGATTCCATCCTCTTGCATACGTACTGCCTGACAACCATGTTAAGGCCGCAGCAACATTCAAATTTGCTCTAACGATAAAGATTTGAATAATCGCTGAGCCGAGCGCGGAAATGCCAATTCCTATTAAAGCAAGAGCTGTTGGGCTAAATCCTGATTTCCATGAGAAGAAGAGGACAATTCCAACTGCAAGTAGTCCACCAATAAATGCACCAATTGGTAGGAAGAAACCAGGAAGTGCGGGAAAGACATACATAATAGTTAAAGCGCCAACACCTGCTCCCGATGAAATACCAATAATAGAAGGATCGGCAAGTGGGTTTCGTAATATACCTTGGAAAACAAGTCCGCTTATCGCAAGGCATGCTCCAGCAATAGCAGCAACGAGCATTCTTGGTAAACGAAGGTTCATCATCATATTTTTATCAAATTGTGTTAATTGTCCTGATATAACATTTGTAATACTTTCGATATAAGCGTTACTACCGATTGTAACACCAAGAGCAATCGTCACAATGCAAAGTGTGATAGAGATAATGATTACCTTTTTATAAGAATAATAGCGAGAACTAGCTCCAGCTGCATTTGCGCCGTTATCATTCATATATTGTTTCGATTTCATCATTCGATACACTAAATAAATAAGCCAAGGTGATCCAATCATTGCCGTGACTGCTCCGACAGGAAGTTCAGCCCCAGTTGGATCTATTAGTCTACCAACGACATCAGCTCCAAGTAATAGTACAGCTCCCCATAAGAAAGAAGAGAGAAGGAGAGTAAAGTGTTGACGGTAGCCAATAAGACGCATTAAATGTGGTGCAACTAAGCCGACAAACCCAATCGGTCCAACAACAGTTACAATTACTGCTGTTAAAAAAATCGCAGCAATGAAGGCGATAAAACGTGTTACTGCTGTTTTTTCACCAAGAGAAACAGCAACATCATCACCAAGTAAGAGGATGTTGAGTTTACGAGACATAAATAGTAAAACTAGGAAAGAAATAATGATAAATGGAAAAGCAAATTGAACGCCATCCCAGTTATTTTGAATAAGAGATCCAGCTCCCCATAAAAATAAACCAGCTGTTTCATTTTCATAGAAAAGCTGCATCGTTCCGGTAAAGGCAGAAAGCATTAATGTAACGACCATACCAGCTAGTGCCATTCTAAGTGGGGTTCCCTTTTTCCCACCAGAAATACGGTATACAAATAAAGCAGTAATAGCACCGCCGATAAATGTGAAAAGAAGTGAATTAATTTGCAGACCTTTCGGTAAGAAAATTGTAGCCGCTACTAGAAAGAAATATGCGCCAGAGTGAATACCCATTGTACTGGATTCAGCAAGTGGATTTTTCGTTAATGTTTGTAAAATAACCCCAGATGCAGCAAGAGCACCTCCAGCTAAAATGGCAATTACAGCTCTAGGTAATCGAAGCATGATTAAAGTTTGATGCTCTAGTGATTGGTTCGGTGAGATAAGAGCATCAATAATCATACTATAGGAAATGTTTGCTTGCCCTTGTCCGATATGAATAAAGAAAAGGAGGAGCAAGAGAGCTGCTCCTCCTCCGAATACAAGACTTGCTCGAAGTGTATGTTGTAAGCTATTCATCGTGTAATCACTTCTTCGCTGTCATTACATCTGCTACTTGTGTTGCTAAAGATTTTGCAGACTCAGGACCACCGAAAATCCAAGTGTCGCCTTTTAATTTATACATTTTGTCTTCTTTTTTGAAATTTAACCCTTCCCAAGCAGGGTTACCTTTTAGTTGCGTGTCAAAAATGTTATCATCATCCGCTACAATGTAAATGAAGTTTGAATTTTGTACACTTTGTAATGATTCTACAGTTGTTTGTTTGAAACCATCTGCCTCTGATTTCCCAGCTTCAAAAGTGTTTGTTAAACCTAATTTTTTTGTAACTTGTAAAGCTGTAGAATTGTCAGTCAATATACGGAATGTTGGTACGTTTTTAGCTGTAAATGCTTGTACCATTGCGATGTTTTTATCTTTTAAGTCTGCTTTGTCAATTTTCGCTTTTGCATCTGCAAATGTTTTATCCATATCAGCTAATACTTTTTTACCTTCTTCTTCTTTTCCAACTGCTTTTGCAATTTGTTTAAATGTCTCTGTCATTTCAGCAAAGTGATCGTTATTGCTTGTTGATGGATCGAACATAACTGTAGGAGCGATTTGCTCTAATTCGTTTTTAATAGCTTTACTACGGAATGAAGCTGTGATAATTAAATCTGGTTTTAGACGGCTAATTTCTTCTAAGTTTGGTTGTTGACGTGTTCCTACATCGACAACATCTTTACCTGGTTTTGTTGCTGTATTTACCCATTTATTATAATTCTTAATGTCTGCCATCCCTACTGGCTGAACACCAAGCGCTAATAAGTCTTCTGAATATACCCACTCAAGTACAACAACTTTTTTCGCTGGTTTATCTAACTTCGTTTCCCCTTCAGCGTGTTTAATTGTTATAGCTTGATTTTTATTGTCCGCTTTTGTTTCTTTTTTCTCCTCTTTTTGCTGCCCGCATCCAACAGCGAATAGAAGAACTACTATGAAAATACTGAAAATTCTCTTCATCTTCTGCCCCCAAATAAAATGTTTTATTTGCAATATGTACGATATTGAAAATCGTTATCAATTACAACACCAAAATCATACTATGAGGGCGTTTTAAGTGTCAATATTTTTTTAAAATTTTGACTAAAAATAATGATTTATACGGATTTTAATATATCGTATTGAAATGCATACGTGTATCAAGGTTGAAGGAGCTGAAATTCCTTTAATGAGGAAGGCGAAAGTACAAGCGAAAGGAGAGCGTATTGCATGTAATATTTATTAGAATGTAAGGAAAAAAACTTTGTTTATAAAAGGTTTGTTCCAGAGCGGGTAGTTGATAAGGAAAATAAAAACTGATTTTTATTAGAAAGATATTTTTAATTAGTGGGCTTACTTAAAAGATCGAACACGAAGGAGGGTCAACATGTCTTTATGGAGTAATAATGCAAATGGATATTGTGGATGTAATAATCAAAATGGTTTACATGTTGATTCGTGCTGTTTTAGTTGCGATGGGACAGTTCCTAAGCTCGGTCCAACAGGTCCAACAGGAGCGACAGGTGATACAGGAGCGACAGGTTCAACGGGAGCAACGGGAGCAACGGGAGCAACGGGAGCAACGGGAGCAACGGGAGCAACGGGAGCAACGGGAGCAACGGGAGCAACGGGAGCAACGGGAGCAACGGGAGCAACGGGAGCAACGGGAGCAACGGGAGCAACGGGAGCAACGGGAGCAACGGGAGCAACGGGAGCAACGGGAGCAACGGGAGCAACGGGAGCAACGGGAGCAACGGGAGCAACGGGAGCAACGGGAGCAACGGGAGCAACGGGAGCAACGGGAGCAACAGGAGCAACGGGAGCAACGGGAGCAATAGGAGCAACAGGAGCAACAGGAGCAACGGGAGCAACAGGGGCAACGGGAGCAACAGGAGCAACGGGAGTAACGGGAGCGACAGGAATAACGGGAGCAACAGGAATAACGGGAGCAACGGGAGCGACAGGAATAACGGGAGCAACAGGAGCAACGGGAGCAACAGGTCCAACGGGAGCAACAGGTGAAACAGGAGCGACGGGAGTAACAGGTACAAGTATAACTGCGACGTATGCATTTGCGAATAATACATCGGGTACGGCAATATCAGTATTACTTGGTGGGACAAATGTCCCACTTCCAAATAATCAGAATATCGGTCCAGGAATTACAGTGTCGGGGGGGAACACAGTATTTACGGCCGCAAATGCAGGGAATTATTATATTTCATATACAATTAATATAACAGCTTCATTATTAGTTAGTTCGCGAATTACAATTAATGGGGCACCGCTTGCTGGGACTATCAACTCTCCTGCATTAGCAACGACTTCATTTAGTGCAACAATTATTACGACTCTTGCAGCGGGGAGTGCAATTAGTTTGCAGTTGTTTGGATTGTTAGCTGTTGCCACGTTATCAACGACTACACCTGGTGCAGTTTTAACGATTATAAGATTAAGCTAAGTAACGTGAACTCTCTTATTCTTTTAAAATTAAGAGAGTTTATACATATAATAAGAAGTTAACGAAGTAAAGCATAGTTATACAAAAGTCAGAATATTATGATTGTAACGCTGTTAAGACTATAATATAATGAAAACAATCATCATGAATGAACATTCATTTATTTTCACAAGTATTGGAAGGGGGAATGAGAGTGGAAAAACCTTGGTTGCAGAGTTATCCAGAGGAAATCCCAGGTACGATTTCATATGATATTCAGCCACTTCATGGATATTTAGAGAAAATGGCTGCTCGTTATCCAGAAAAGAAAGCGCTTCACTTTTTAGGTAAAGATGTTACATTTTCAGATTTCCATGACAAGGTAAAGAAATTTGCGAATTACCTTCAAAGGCTTGGTATTGAAAAAGGCGATAGAGTTGCGATTATGTTACCGAATTGTCCGCAATCTGTAATTGGTTATTATGGTACTTTGCTTGCGGGGGGGATTGTTGTACAAACGAATCCTCTTTATACAGAAAGAGAGCTTGAGTACCAACTTCATGACTCAGGGGCAAAAGCTATTCTTTGCCTGGATTTAGTGTTTCCGAGAGTTACTAATGTTCAAACTGCAACAAAGCTTGAGCATATTATCGTAACCCGTATTGCAGATTTTTTACCATTCCCTAAAAATTTACTTTATCCATTTGTACAAAAAAAGCAGGCAAATCTTGTTGTGAATGTGTCGGAAAGCGAAACGATTCATCTTTGGAAATCGGTAGAAAGAGAAAGTAATGCTGATGTTGAAGTTCCATGTGATCCCGAAAATGATCTAGCCCTTTTGCAGTATACAGGGGGAACGACAGGGTTTCCAAAAGGGGTTATGTTAACGCATAAAAACCTCGTTTCGAACACTTTAATGGGAGCGCATTGGTTATATAATTGTAAAGAAGGAGAAGAGGTAATTCTTGGTGTTCTTCCGTTTTTTCATGTGTACGGGATGACAGCTGTAATGAATTTAAGTATTATGCAAGGATATAAAATGGTGCTTATTCCGAAGTTTGATATGAAAATGGTTTTTGAAGCAATTAAGAAACATAAAGTTACACTATTTCCAGGAGCACCAACCATTTATATTGCTCTATTAAATAGTCCTCTTTTAAAAGAATATGATATTTCTTCAATTCAGGCTTGTATTAGTGGTTCTGCACCGCTTCCTGTAGAAGTGCAGGAGGAGTTTGAGAGAGTTACAGGTGGTAAATTAGTAGAAGGTTATGGATTAACGGAGTCATCACCAGTTACACATGGGAATTTTTTGTGGGAAAAGCGTGTGCCGGGAAGTATTGGGGTACCGTGGCCGGATACAGAGGCAATCATCATGTCACTTGAAACAGGAGAGTCATTACCTCCAGGTGAAATTGGTGAAATTGTTGTAAAGGGCCCACAAATTATGAAAGGGTATTGGAATAAGCCAGAAGAAACGGCAGCTGTACTGCAAGATGGCTGGCTCCATACAGGTGATGTAGGATACATGGATGAGGATGGCTTTTTCTATGTGAAAGATCGTAAGAAAGATATGATCGTTGCTAGTGGCTTTAACGTATATCCTCGTGAAGTAGAAGAAGTGTTATATGAACACGAAAAGGTGCAAGAAGTGGTAACAATCGGTGTTCCTGATCCGTATCGAGGGGAAACTGTAAAAGCGTTTGTTGTTTTGAAAGAAGGCGCTGAGTGTTCTGAAGAAGAATTAGATCAGTTTGCACGTAAATATTTAGCAGCTTACAAAGTTCCGAAGGTATATGAGTTTAGAAGTGAGTTGCCGAAGACGACAGTCGGAAAAATTTTACGTCGTGTCCTAATAGATGAAGAGAAGAGAAAGAATGAGGATGAGCAAACGGGCTAAGGCCCTTTCTTTTTGAAAAAATAGGATTGACACTTTTCTAAATAGTCAGTATTATAAGAATATGAATGACTATTCATTCAGTCATCTTCTTGAAGGGGACAGTAAAGTGAAGAAAAATAGACCGAAATACAATCAGATTATTGATGCTGCAGTCATTGTGATTGCGGAGAATGGATACCATCAAGCGCAAGTTTCTAAAATTGCAAAGCAAGCTGGGGTAGCTGATGGCACGATTTA
This sequence comes from Bacillus sp. TH17, assembly GCF_016651125.1. Classification (NCBI taxonomy): domain Bacteria; kingdom Bacillati; phylum Bacillota; class Bacilli; order Caryophanales; family Bacillaceae; genus Bacillus; species Bacillus sp. TH17. The sequence goes on along the minus strand of NZ_JAEKEN010000001.1, from coordinate 3,960,121 downwards.
TTTATATTTTAAAAATAAAGAAGATATATTAATATCCTTATTCCAAGAGAAGATGGGAGAATTTGTTGAAACAATTCGTCAAAAAATAGCAGGAATTGAAAGCGCTGTAGCGAAGTTATTCATGTTGGTAGAAACGCACTTCTTGCTGTTGTCACAAAATGATCCTCTTGCTATCGTTACGCAATTAGAGCTAAGGCAGTCCAATCAAGACTTGCGCCTTAAAATAAATGAAGTATTAAAAGGCTACTTACAAGTTATGGATGAGATTTTAGAGACAGGTATAAAGCAAGGTGAATTTCAGGCGGATTTAAACGTTCGCGTGGCAAGACAAATGATCTTTGGAACAGTAGATGAAGTTGTGACCAATTGGGTAATGAGCGATCATAAGTATGATCTGGTCGCACTTTCAAAAACGGTACATGGGCTACTTATTGCAGCTTGTGGTTATCGTCAATAATGGGAGGGATCATGTTGAAATTCCTATCTGTAAAAGTTGAAGATCATATCGCGGTGGCGACGTTAAATCATGCGCCAGCTAATGCGATGTCTTCACAAGTTATGCATGACGTTACTGAATTAATCGATCAAGTGGAAAAGGATGATAACATTCGTGTTGTTGTTTTACATGGTGAAGGACGCTTCTTCTCAGCAGGGGCAGATATTAAAGAATTTACATCTGTTACTGAAGCGAAGCAAGCAACAGAGTTAGCACAGCTTGGACAAGTTACGTTTGAGCGTGTTGAAAAATGCTCAAAACCAGTTATTGCGGCAATTCATGGAGCGGCACTTGGCGGCGGCCTTGAGTTTGCTATGTCTTGCCACATGCGCTTTGTAACTGAAAGTACAAAGCTTGGTTTACCTGAATTAACACTTGGATTAATTCCTGGTTTTGCAGGTACACAGCGCTTACCACGTTATGTTGGTAAAGCGAAAGCTTGTGAAATGATGTTAACAAGTACACCAATTACTGGTGCAGAAGCATTACAATGGGGACTTGTTAACGGAGTGTTTTCTGAAGAATCCATTTTAGAAGATACGCTTAAAATTGCAAAACAGATTGCTGGAAAAAGCCCAGCAACAACTCGTGCTGTGCTAGAGTTATTACAAACGACAAAATCGTCTCATTATTATGAAGGTGTACAGCGTGAATCACAGATTTTTGGTGAAGTATTTACGAGTGAAGATGGAAGAGAAGGCGTAGCAGCGTTTTTAGAAAAACGTAAGCCTTCATTTAGTGGTAGGTAGTCCAATTATTTTTTTAATAAAAATTAACAGAATTTTAAAATTGATAGAATCTTTCTGAAAAATAAGGGGGTAAATGGAATGAACATCTACGTACTCATGAAACGAACATTTGACACAGAAGAAAAAATCGTAATTAAAAACGGTGCAATTTACGATGGCGAAGCGGAATTCATCATCAACCCTTACGATGAATATGCGATTGAAGAAGCGATTCAAGTAAGAGATGCACAAGGTGGAGAAGTTACTGTTATAACAGTTGGTGGCGAGGATAGTGAAAAAGAACTTCGCACAGCATTAGCGATGGGCTGCGATAAAGCGGTACTAATTAACATTGAAGATGATGTTGAGAATGGTGACCAATTTACAACAGCAAAAGTGCTCGCTGAATATTTAAAAGATAAAGAAATCGATTTAATTTTAGGCGGGAACGTTGCGATTGACGGTGCATCTGGACAAGTTGGTCCACGAGTAGCTGAAGCGTTAAATATCCCATACGTAACGACGATTACGAAGCTTGAAATTGATGGTACAAATGTGAAGATTGAGCGTGATGTTGAAGGGGATACAGAAGTAATTGAATCATCATTACCTCTTCTAGTAACAGCGCAACAAGGTTTAAATGAACCGCGTTATCCATCACTTCCAGGTATTATGAAAGCGAAGAAGAAGCCACTAGAAGAAGTAGAATTAGATGATTTAGATTTAGAAGAAGATGATGTGGAAGCAAAAACAAAAACAATTGAAATCTATTTGCCTCCTAAGAAAGATGCAGGAAAAGTGTTACAAGGCGAGCTGCAAGATCAAGTAAAAGAACTTGTATCGTTGCTCCATACAGAAGCGAAAGTAATCTAATAAAATACGAAATTATATATGCAGGAGGGAAAATCTATGGCTCGTAAAGTATTAGTAATGGGTGAAGTTCGTGATGGATCGCTACGTAACGTTTCGTTTGAAGCGGTAGCAGCAGCAAAAACAATTGCAGAAGGCGGTGAAGTGGTAGGTCTTCTAGTTGGAGACAGCGTTGCCTCTTTTGCAAATGAATTGATTCATTACGGTGCAGATCGCGTTGTGACAGTTGAAAATGATAAATTAAAATCATATACATCTGATGGATATGCACAAGCGTTTTTAGCTGTATATGCTGAAGAAAAGCCAGAAGGCATTGTATTTGGACATACGGCACTTGGTAAAGATTTATCACCAAAATTAGCAGCGAAATTAGAAGCTGGTTTAATTTCTGACGTAACGGCTTTAGAAGTTGAAGGTGGAAATGTTATCTTCACTCGTCCGATTTACTCTGGTAAAGCATTTGAGAAGAAGATCGTAACAGATGGTATATTATTTGCGACAGTGCGTCCAAATAACATTGCAACTCTTGAAAAAGACGAGTCTCGCACAGCTGACGTGTCTTCTATTACAGTTGATGTGAAAGATTTACGTACAATCATTCAAGATGTTGTCCGTAAAACTGCAGAAGGTGTTGATCTTTCTGAAGCGAAAGTTATTATAGCTGGTGGACGTGGTGTGAAGAGTGAAGAAGGATTTAAACCGTTAAAAGAATTAGCTGACGTACTAGGCGGCGCTGTTGGAGCATCTCGTGGTGCTTGTGATGCTGAGTACTGTGATTATTCATTACAAATTGGTCAAACAGGTAAAGTTGTTACACCAGACCTATACATTGCATGCGGGATTTCTGGTGCAATTCAGCATTTAGCTGGTATGTCTAATTCAAAAATAATCGTTGCGATTAATAAAGATCCAGAAGCTAGTATCTTCAAAGTAGCTGACTATGGTATTGTCGGTGATCTGTTTGAAGTATTACCTCTTTTAACAGAAGAGTTTAAAAAGTTAAAAGTACATTCATGATTTGAGTACCCTTGAGTTCCAAGTGAAGTACCCCTATATATAGAAAAAGGTGAGAGATCCCCTGTCTCTCATCTTTTTAGTATTTCATCCATATTTTTATATAGTATAAAGGAACATTTTTTTTGTTACAATACATAACGATACATAATATTCGCCACGTATAAAAGTTAATGATATACTCTTGGTAGAATATACTTGAAGGAGGAAATAAAATGGCAATTATAAATGCAAATGACCAAAGCTTCGCAGCTGAAACTAGCGAAGGTGTTGTACTATTAGATTTCTGGGCGCCTTGGTGCGGACCTTGTAAAATGATCGCTCCTGTATTAGAGGAAATCGATTCAGAGTTAGGCGAGAAAGTAAAAGTAGTAAAAGTGGACGTTGATGAAAACCAAGAAACTGCTCGTCAATTCGAAGTAATGAGCATTCCAGCTCTTTTCGTATTAAAAGACGGTAAAGTGGTTGATCAAGCGTTAGGATATAAACCGAAAGAAGCGTTAGTAGAATTAGTTTCTAAACACTTCTAAAATAAAGAAGCTACCATTTGGTAGCTTTTTTTATTTTCTTTTTTACAACCTTTCCGTTACAATAAAAGAACGTATGTTGGGTGTTTTGGCATAGTATGTTTTTATGTGAAAATAAAAATGATAAGCATAAGCATGTAGAAATGGAGGGAGACGAGTGCACGAGCATTTAAAAGAGAAGTTAGCAATTTTGCCCGATCAACCTGGTTGTTATTTAATGAAGGATAAGCAGGGAACGGTTATATATGTCGGAAAAGCAAAGGTACTCAAAAATCGTGTGCGCTCGTACTTTACTGGTTCGCATGATGGGAAAACACTTCGGCTTGTTGGAGAAATTGTTGATTTTGAATATATTGTGACTTCCTCAAATTTGGAGGCTCTTATTTTAGAGTTAAATTTAATAAAAAAATATGATCCAAAATATAATATTCAATTAAAAGATGATAAAACATATCCTTTCATTAAAATTACAGCTGAAAAACAGCCGCGCTTACTCATTACGCGAAATGTAAAAAAGGATAAAGGAAAGTACTTTGGGCCTTATCCAAATGCGCAATCGGCACATGAAACAAAGAAATTATTAGATCGTATGTATCCACTTCGTAAATGTTCAAATATGCCAGATAAAGTTTGCTTGTATTATCATATGGGTCAATGTTTAGCACCTTGTGTGAAAGAAGTAACGGATGAGCAAAACAAAGAAATTGTTGATGAAATTATTAAATTCTTAAACGGTGGGCATAAAGAAATTCGTTCAGAATTAGAAACGAAGATGTATGAGGCTTCAGAAAAGCTAGAATTTGAACGGGCGAAAGAGTTGCGAGATCAAATTGCTCATATTGATGCAATTATGGAAAAGCAAAAGATGATTATGAGTGATTTAGTGGATCGCGATGTGTTTGGATATGCAGTTGATAAAGGGTGGATGTGTGTTCAAGTTTTCTTCGTTCGAAAAGGAAAGCTAATTGAACGTGATGTTTCTATGTTTCCGATTTATGATGAACCAGAAGAGGGATTTTTAACTTTTATCGGTCAATTTTATGAAAACAGTAGTCATTTCAAGCCGAAGGAAATTGTTGTTCCAGGAAGTATAGATTCAGAATTAGTAGAGCGCTTTTTAGAAGTTGAAGCGACACAGCCGAAGCGTGGGAAGAAAAAAGATCTTGTGGAATTAGCAAATAAAAATGCGAAAATTGCACTAGAAGAGAAATTTCACTTAATTGAACGTGATGAAGAACGGACGATTAAAGCTGTTGATAATCTAGGGAAGCAACTAGGGATTGAAACACCATATCGTATTGAAGCGTTTGATAATTCAAATATTCAAGGAACAAATCCTGTTTCAGCAATGATTGCTTTTATCGATGGGAAACCAGCGAAGAAAGAATATCGGAAATATAAAATTAAAACGGTTCAAGGTCCTGATGATTACGAATCTATGAGGGAAGTTGTAAGACGCCGTTATACGAGGGCGCTTAAAGAGAATTTACCTTTACCAGATTTAATCATTATTGATGGTGGAAAAGGCCATCTGGCCGCTACAAGTGATGTTCTGGAGAATGAACTCGGATTATATATTCCGATGGCAGGGCTTGTAAAAGATGACAAACATAAAACATCACATTTAATTATTGGAGCTCCGCCTGAACCTGTGATGCTTGAGAGGAATAGCCAAGAATTTTATTTATTGCAACGCATTCAAGATGAAGTGCATAGATTTGCAATTACATTCCATCGCCAGTTGCACGGGAAATCGGTCATTCAATCAGCATTGGATGATATTCCAGGAATCGGCGATAAACGAAAAAAGGTATTGCTAAAACATTTTGGTTCATTAAAAAAGATGAAAGAAGCTTCCATATCGGAATTTGTCGAAGCAGGTATGCCGAAAAATGTTGCAGAGATGATTTATACTTATTTAACAGATAAGAAGACGTTGTAGTTTACAACGTCTTCTGTTTTTCGGTATAATTTCTGAAGATTTAAAATAAACACACCTAAATGAATATACAAAAAAGTCAACTAAACTTATATGTCTAGTTGACTGTAAGTAGATGCTACACTTCAATGAGATCTTTTATATCCCATTTAACAAGAAATGTAATAGAGTCTGAACGCTTTTTCTGTTCCTCATAGGACTCTGCAACGACGTTTCTTTGTCTTTGAATTTGCTCGGCGATAAATCCAGCTTCTAATTGATAAGATGAATGTCTTTTTTGTTTTTGACGCTCAGTAATAAGTGTACCTTTAAGTTGAAACTGCATTTCACGACGTTTATGTTCAATGATACTTAAAGTGCCCCAACCAGCTTTTTCAAAAAACTGAATGACTTCTTCAATTGTTTCTAGCGGATATTTTCTCGCAAGGTTTCTACCAGCCCAGTATAAAATACCATCTAAATCGTTACCAATTAAATCAGGTAGTAATTCTTCACGTAGCAATTCATAAGCGAAGGCGTTCAATGAAACATCTTCTAAAGATGTTATATCGATTGTATTTTTGCTCACAATATTCCCCTCTTTCTATAGGGATTATTATATAACATTTTTCATTTATAAAAATAGATTTTTCTTTGGGGAAATCTGAATATATAAGAAAAAAAAGAATTGGCAAATTATATGCAAATTATGTGCAAATTATGTATACGTTTTCTTGACGCTTCGACAAAAATAGGGGTAAAATGAACTTGTTATCAAATTATGCTGAAATATTTCGAATAATTTTTTCAGTTTTTCTTATGCCAATAGTGAAAAAACATTATTGTTGTAAATTAATCTGAAAACAGCAGTCAAACATTCAAGGGGGTAATGGGGACATGAAAGGCCGCGAGTATACGTTTCGTAAGTGGCACTCATTAATGGGGGTCATTCCGGTTGGTGTCTTTTTGACGCAACATTTAATTGTAAACAACTTTGCAACAAGGGGAGCAGAGGCTTTTAACAAAGCTGCAGGCTTTATGGAGCTCCTTCCATTCCGGTATGCGCTAGAAATTTTCATCATCTTTTTACCTATACTGTACCATGCTATATATGGCTTATATATTGCATTTACAGCTAAGAACAATGCGGTATCTTACGGCTATTTCCGTAACTGGATGTTCGTCTTCCAACGAATTTCAGGTATCGTTACGCTGATCTTCATTTCTTGGCACGTCTGGGAAACTCGTATTCAAGCATTGTTAGGTAAAGAGGTAAACTATGATATGATGGCAGATATTTTAAACAACCCATTTATGTTTGGTTTCTATTTAGTTGGTGTTGTTTCAACAATTTTCCACTTTGCAAATGGACTATGGACATTCTGTATAAGCTGGGGAATTACAGTATCTCCACGTTCACAAAGAATCTCTACTTATGTAACATTAGCTATTTTCTTAGGTCTATCTTATGTAGGTGTGAGTGCATTATTAGCGTTCATCGATCCACAGCTAGCAAACCAGTAAGGAGTGGGAGAGCATGAAAGGGAAACTTATAGTAGTCGGCGGTGGCTTGGCCGGCTTAATGGCAACGATTAAAGCGGCAGAAGCAGGAGTAAATGTTGAACTATTTTCTTTAGTACCAGTAAAACGTTCACATTCTGTATGTGCCCAAGGTGGAATTAACGGTGCCGTAAATACAAAAGGTGAAGGGGATTCTCCATGGATCCACTTTGACGATACAATTTATGGTGGGGACTTCTTAGCGAACCAACCACCAGTTAAAGCGATGTGTGATGCAGCACCTGGTATTATTCATTTAATGGATCGCATGGGTGTTATGTTCAACCGTACGGAAGAAGGACTTCTGGATTTCCGTCGTTTCGGTGGAACACAACATCACCGTACAGCATTTGCTGGCGCAACAACTGGTCAACAATTACTATATGCATTAGATGAGCAAGTACGTCGTCATGAAGTAGCAGGACTTGTAACGAAATATGAAGGTTGGGATTTCTTACGAGCTGTTGTAGATGATGAAGGTGTGTGCCGAGGAATCGTCGCGCAAGACTTACAAACTATGGAGATAAAAAGTTTCCAAGCTGATGCCGTGATTATGGCAACAGGGGGCCCTGGTATCATCTTTGGAAAATCAACAAACTCTATTATTAATACAGGTACAGCAGCGTCTGCTGTATATCAACAAGGTGCATATTATGCGAACGGTGAGTTCATTCAAATTCATCCAACGGCAATTCCTGGAGACGATAAGTTACGTCTTATGAGTGAATCTGCACGTGGTGAAGGTGGACGTGTTTGGACGTATAAAGATGGTAAGCCATGGTACTTCTTAGAAGAAAAATATCCAGCTTACGGAAACCTTGTACCTCGTGATATTGCAACGCGTGAAATCTTTGATGTTTGCGTAGAGCAAAAACTAGGTATTAACGGTGAAAACATGGTGTACTTAGATCTTTCTCATAAAGATCCGAAAGAACTAGATATTAAACTTGGTGGAATTATTGAAATCTATGAGAAATTTACAGGTGATGATCCTCGTAAACTACCAATGAAAATCTTCCCAGCAGTTCACTATTCAATGGGCGGATTATGGGTTGATTATAAGCAAATGACAAGTATTCCAGGTTTATTTGCAGCAGGTGAGTGTGATTATTCTATGCACGGTGGTAACCGCCTTGGTGCGAACTCATTATTATCAGCAATTTACGGTGGTATGGTAGCAGGACCGAACGCAATTGAGTATATGAAAGGTCTTTCTAAATCATCTGATGCTGTTTCATCTACTGTATATGAGCAAAATGAATTAATTGAAACAGAGAAATTTAACAATATTTTAATGCTTGATGGTAACGAAAATGCATATGTTCTTCATAAAGAGCTTGGAGAATGGATGACAGATAACGTTACAGTAGTTCGTGAAAATAAAAAGTTACTAGAAACTGATGCGAAAATTGAAGAGTTAATGGCGCGTTACAAACGCATTAACATTAACGATACAGCAAGATGGAGTAACCAGGGTGCTTCATTTACACGCCAACTTGCAAATATGTTCGAGTTAGCACGTGTTATTACAATTGGCGCATATAACCGTAATGAAAGCCGCGGAGCGCATTACAAACCAGAATTCCCAAATCGTGATGATGCAAACTTCTTAAAAACTACGATGGCGAAATTTGAGGGAGAAGGAAAGGCACCGGCATTCCATTACGAAGAAGTGGATGTTTCATTAATTAAACCACGTAAACGTGACTATTCCTCAAAACATGATGTAGCTGCTAAGGGTGAAGAGAAGGGGGATAAGCAACATGTCTGAGAAAACAATCCGCCTCATCATTACGAGACAAGATGGACCAGATGCACAAGAGTTTGATCAAGAGTTTGAAATTCCATATCGTCCAAATATGAACATTATTTCGGCACTGATGGAAATTCGTCGTAATCCTGTTGATTCAAAAGGAAACCAGACGACTCCGATTGCATGGGATATGAACTGTTTAGAAGAAGTATGTGGTGCTTGTTCGATGGTGATTAACGGAAAACCACGTCAATCATGTACAGCTCTTATTGACCAGTTAGAGCAACCAATTCGCTTAAAGCCGATGAAGACATTCCCGATTGTACGTGATTTACAAGTTGACCGTAGCCGTATGTTTAACGCGTTAAAACGTGTTAAAGCTTGGATTCCAATCGACGGTACGTACGACCTAGGGCCAGGTCCAAGAATGCCAGAGAAAAAGCGTCAATGGGCATATGAACTTTCGAAATGTATGACATGTGGTGTTTGCTTAGAGTCATGTCCGAACGTAAACAGTAAGTCTGACTTTATTGGACCAGCACCGCTTTCACAAGCGCGTTTATTTAACTCGCATCCAACTGGTGAAATGCATAAAGCAGATCGCTTACGTGCAATTATGGGTGATGGAGGACTTGCAAACTGTGGTAACTCTCAAAACTGTGTGCAATCATGTCCGAAAGGTATTCCATTAACAACTTCAATTGCAGCATTAAACCGTGATACAACAATTCAATCGTTCAAAGATTTCTTTGGTAGCGACAATAACTATTAATAAATATTGCCTCTTCATGTTGAAGAGGCAATATTTATAACTTTATATTTCTGTTTATTCTGTTTATCCCGCATTAACGGGCAGTAAAACTCCCACCTCAAAATTCAGGTGGAGCAAAGAAGCTAGGTGGGAGATCAACTGCCCGTAAACGCCCGATTGGTTCAACTAATAATCAGTGGGGGATGAACAAAGCCCCCACTGATTAAAGTTTCACTTTATTTTAAGGGCGAAAAGGAGAGGGAACGATGAAGAGAATTTCTTATATTGAAGACTTTGAGCAATGGGAAAGTGGTTTTTCATTTTATAATCCTGTCAAAGTTCGTTTTGGTGAAGTAGATATGTTTGGACATGTAAATAATGTCGTTGCTTTTACATATTTTGAAGAAGCTCGTATCGCATTATTTAAAGAACTTGGATTTATGCAAGAATGGACACATGAATCATCAGAAACGATGATCGTTGTTGCAGATTTACAATGTAATTTCATTAAGCAAATTTATTTTGATGAACAGTTGAAGGTATATGTAAAGGCAGAGACGGTTGGGAATTCTTCTTTAGATTTACACTATATGGTCAAAAATGCAGGAGGAGAAGTTTGTTTAGTTGGACGCGGTATGATGGTGCAAGCATCGAAAAAAACTGGAAGAGGCGAACCGTGGCCGGAGGAATGGAAAAAATTGCTGATATAATAGAATAAAAGAAAAATAAGAGAGCGATTCGCTCTCTTATTTTTTGTCCTCCATCGCCTCTTCTAATGTTAGATGGTGTTTATATATGTATGCGGCATATGGATTGCCGACGTAGCGTAAGTGCCACGGTTCGTATGAATACTCTGTTGTCTTTGTTTTATCCTCTAAATAACGAATGACAAATCCGAACTCATGGGCATGTTCTGCAACCCATTTTCCTTCTGCTGTCTCTCCGAAGATTGGTTCTAATTGGAATTTAGCAGATTTTGAGCTAATATCCATTGCTAGACCAGTTTGATGCTCACTTGTTCCAGGAATTGCACTTACCGAATCAGCTTCAGCTTTTCCTTGGCGTTTAATATATGTGTTATGTAATGACTGTTGGCGTTTGTAAGAACGGTAACCTGAAACTGCTGTAAGTTCTAACCCTTCTTCTTTTGCTGCTTGGAACATCTGCTCAAGAGCGTCTGCAGCATCTTTACAAAGTAATGTTTTCTCTTTATCTTTTGGACTAGTAAATGGTACGTTCGGTTTCGTCAAATCTTCTGGAATGTACCCATCTGGTAATTTACGATGTTTATTGACTAATACAAGAGCAGAATCTGGGTTTGTTACAACGGAAAATTTATCATTTAGTTTCTTTGCATTAGGATTAGCTTTTGGAAAAGCAGGGATTTCTTCTTTTGGATGGTTACTATGCTTTTGACTTTCGACAGCTTTCGCCTCGTTTTGCAGTGGTGATTTAGAACCAAAGTAAGAGAAAGATGTGATACCGATTACAATAGTAGCGGCAGAAATAATTATTATCTTTTTCATGATACCTTGTAATCACTGTCCTTTCTTAATAAAATATGTATCGGTTTTATTATAAGTCTAGCTTATTGAAAAAGAAATATAAGAGTCGTAACGTAATAGAAATGCAAAGAAAATGTCAGAAAATGTAGTATTTTTTCATATAATTCATTTCTTATCTTTCATGAAGTCCATTTTTTATGTAATATATGTATATAAGAAGATGTAGCGATTATCAAGAATAAAAGACTTCTTGTATAGACTAGGAGTGAGTGGGAATGGATTTTGCAACAATTATTGGAATCATTTTAGGAGTATTAGCGGTAGTCGTAGGGATGGTCGTCAAGGGCGCTGACATAACAGCCTTACTAAATCCTGCCGCAGCACTAATTATTTTCGTCGGTACATTTGCTGCAGTGTGTATTGCATTTCCGATGAATCAACTAAAAAAAGTTCCAAAATTATTTAAAGTTCTTTTTGGTTCAAATAAAAAAGATTTAAGTTATGAACAATTGCTAGAATTATTTGTTCATTGGACATCTGAGAGTAGAAAATACGGTATTTTGTCTTTAGAGCAACAATTAGATGAAATTGAAGATGAATTTCTTTTGCGTGGTATGAAATTTGTTATTGATGGTGTATCTGCAGAGGATTTAGAACAAATTTTAGAAGCCGAATTAGAAGCGATTGAAGAGAGACATGCAAAAGGGGCTGCTATTTTTTCGCAAGCTGGTACATATGCACCTACACTAGGGGTTTTAGGTGCTGTTATTGGTCTTGTAGCTGCACTTGGAAATTTAACTGATATTGAAAAGCTAGGGCATGCTATTTCAGGTGCGTTTATTGCAACGATTTTCGGTATTTTTTCAGGTTACGTATTATGGCATCCATTTGCAAACAAATTGAAGCAAAAGTCTGCTGCTGAATTAGAGAAGAAACGTTTAATTATTGATTGTTTATTAATGTTACAAGAAGGTACATATCCGTTTATTATGAAAAACCGCATTTTAGGTGCGCTTTCTGCGACTGAGCGTAAGAAGCTAGAAAAAGGAGCGGAAAAAAATGCGGAGTAAGAAAAATAGAAGAGGCAAAAAGAAAAAACATGAAGAGCATATTGATGAAACTTGGTTAATTCCGTATTCTGATATGCTAACTTTGTTGTTTGCACTGTTTATTGTTTTATTTGCAATGAGTAGTATAGATGCTGCGAAATTTAAACAGATGGCAGTTGCTTTTCGAAGTGAGTTAGCCGGTGGAACAGGAAATAAAGAATTTTTAAGTGATCAAAAACCAAATGAGGAAAAAGAATTATCAGCAAGTAGCCTTGAGGCAGAACAAGCAAAAAAACAAGCGGAAGATAGAGCTAAAGAAAAAAAAGAAATGGATGAGTTGAAAGCATTACAAAAAAAGATTGATCAATATATTAATGAGAAACAACTATCCTCTTCTTTTCAAACTAAGTTAACTGAAAAAGGATTAATGTTAACGATATTAGAAAATGTACTATTTGACTCAGGGAAAGCAGATGTGAAATTGGAATCGTTAGGGATTGCAAAAGAGATGTCTAACCTACTTGTTTCAGCATCACCTCGTGAAATTACAGTGTCTGGTCATACAGATACTGTTCCTATCGCAAATGCTCAGTTTGCATCAAACTGGGAGTTAAGTACACAGCGTGCCGTTAATTTTATGCAGGTATTACTTCAAAATAAAGATTTGCAACCAGAAAAATTTAGTGCAATTGGTTACGGAGAATACCGTTCAATTGCACCAAATGATACACCAGAAGGAAAAGCAAAAAATAGACGTGTAGAAGTATTTATTTTACCTTTAACAAGAAATATGCAATAAAAGAGGATGGCGAAAGCCATCCTCTTTGTTATTTTGCATCAAATGATTTTAAATTGTCACGACGAATTTTATCTTTTTCTGCATCTGATTTTTTGAAATCATAGTCATATAAAGCGCCTTCCCAATCGCCATACATCGGATTAGGGAAAATGATGAATTTCTCACCAAATTGTGCTTTTGAATCTGCGACTGTTTGATTGCGATCTTTTACAGATTTTCCATCAAAACCAGTGAAGTCAGATAAGTTGTCACCGAAGAATAGGACGATGTCATGTGTTTGAGAAACAAGTTCACGACGCTTTTCTTTTCCTTTTTCTTTCGGGTCCTGTAGTAATATATGTTCTTTCGTCGCTTGAGGAGCACCTACGCGCTCAAGGTTTTTAATTGTTGCATCTAGTTGATTTGTTTTACGATTTGAGATGTAGTAAATATCTACACCTTTAGACTCTGTATATTTTAAGAAATCAATAGCGCCTGGAAGAGCGTCAGCTTCAGCCTTATTAATCCAATCGTCCCATTTATAAGGATAGCCTTTTCCTGTTTTTACGCTCATTGCTTGATGAGGACTGTTATCTAAAACAGTTTCATCTAAATCAAGTACGATAGCAGGTTTTTTGTTTGTGCCTTTTGCAAGAGCTGCATCAAGCTTCAATTGACCAATATTGTATCCTTGGTAGTATAGTGCTTTCGTTTCACCAGCTGTTTGATACCATAAATCAGCCATCAATTGCTGGTCTGTTAATTTTACTTTTTCTTCTTTCGCCACTGTTTTCTCAGCTGTTCCTGAACATGCTACAAGCGATGTGGAAAGAACGGCTACAGATAATAAAGTGGTAATACCCCTCTTCATCTTCATATGTATCCTCCTTGATGTTAGTAAATCATTTAATATTATATATTAAAATATAATGCTTTTTATATTTTTTTTATGAACATTTGCATATTGTCTTTTGTATATGTAGTAGTTTGTCCTATATTAGAAAGATGGGTTAAATAATAATAATTATTTTGACAAGTTTTATTGTCGTAATGACAATTATAATTGACAAAAACGGGATTTTTATTTACAATTTTAACTAAATGAAACAAATGATGGGTTAGGTGTAGTGATACATATAAGAGAATGAAATATAGTACTATATTTCATTCTGAACAATCATAGGCTTTAACAGAGGGTACGAATGATAATAAAGGGGAGGCTTTATACATTGAGTTTACAAATTCAAAAATTAACAAAAATATTCGGAGAATCTAAAGCGGTTAATGGTTTGCAAATCTCGTTACCGAAAGGTGAAGTGTTAGGGTTACTTGGCCGAAATGGTGCAGGGAAAACAACGACAATTAAAATGTTACTAGGCTTATTAACGCCAAATGAAGGTTCTATTACGTGGGATGGAAAATCATTTGGTGATAGCGGGGTAACAATTGGATATTTACCAGAAGAAAGAGGATTATATACAAAAAGTAGAGTAATAGATCAGTTGCGATATTTTGGCAGATTAGAAGGAATGACGAAGAAAGAAGTGGATCTTGCAATTGATCACTGGTTAGAGCGATTAGCAATTCCAGAATATAAATTTAAAACGGCAGGGGAGCTTTCGAAAGGGAATCAACAAAAAATTCAATTGATTGCTGCTCTTCTTCATGATCCAGAACTTCTTATTTTAGATGAACCATTTAGCGGACTTGATCCAGTTAATGCGGGAATGTTAGCTAATATTATTGGAGAACAAGTACAGAGTGGAAAGACAATTATTTTATCAAGTCATCGTATGGAGCAAGTAGAGGCTTTTTGCCAACATGTATGTATTTTGAAAAAAGGCGAAGCGGTCGTAGAAGGACAGTTAAGTGATATTAAGAAAGAATACGGTTTCCGTAATTTAACTATTGAAGATACAGTAGAGAATGAAAAGGGATTAGAAGCTATACACGTTCCGTATGAAAAACAACAAGGCCTTCTTTATGTAAAAGTACAAGGCGATGCAGAAGCTCTAAAGATTTTGCAACAATTGCAAGAACAAGGTGTTGGTTTACGACAATTTAAAATGTTAGAGCCGACGTTAAACGAAATCTTTGTAGAGAGGGCGAAATAAAGATGCGTAAATTTTCTCATGTATTTTCATTTTATTTTAAAGAAGCATTTTTATCTAAAAAATCATTAATTACGAGTGCGATTTTATTTTTGGTTGTGTTTGGGATTTTTGCATTTAATCATTTTACTTCAGGCGATGATAAAAATAAGGATAAAGATAAAATTGCAGTTGTAGTAGAGAGTTCCGCATACAAAGTACAAAAAGAAGAGCTAAATAAGCTATTGCCATCAGCAAAAATAACGGTCGGTTCAAAAGATGATTTTGATAAACTACATAAGCAAGTAGAAGAGGGAGATTTAGATGGTCTATTCCATGTGACGGAAAAGAATGGAGTTCCAGAAGTTACGTATATGTTTAATAAGTTACCTAGTGAAACAACTTCTACAATTATAGCTAGTTATTTAAAAGCGCAATATACGGCGGTAACAATTGCTAAACATAATGTTTCACCGGAAATTGCACAGCAATTGCAAACCGAAATTTCTGTGAAACAAGAAGCGATAAAAGATCGTTCTGCTTCCGCAGGAATCGCATATTTCTTTACATTTGCTTTGTATATGTTTATTATCATGTTCGGAAGTACAATTGCGATGAATATTGCTTCTGAAAAAGCTTCTCGCGTTATGGAAGTTATGATTCCGAAAGTAAAACCACTTACGATGATGTATGCGAAAATTTTAGCGGTTGTTTCAACGGCGTTATTACAACTTGCCATATTGGCATGTGGTTACTTGGTTCCTTGGTTACTAGGATGGGTAGATTTAGAAAATGGTTCATTATTTGGAGCGCCAATTGATTTTACAAAGATAGATGCACAAGTTATCGGTATGTTCCTTATTTATTTTGTTACAGGATATTTCCTTTATGCGATGATGTATGCGGCTGCTGGAGCGGTTGTCTCTAGGACTGAGGATTTACAAGGTGTTATATTGCCAGTATCGATTTTAATAATGGCCGCGTTCTTTATAAGTATTAAATCGCTAGGTGATCCAAATAGTACTGTTGTTGTTGTAAGTTCTTACGTTCCATTCTTCAGCCCGATGATCACATTCTCACGCTTTGTAGCTGGTGAAGCTGGTATGTTAGAAATTACGATAACAATGGCGGTTCTTTTAACAACAATCGGTATATTAAGTGCTGTTACAAGCCGCATTTACGTAAATGGTGTAATGAATTACTCTGATAAAGTGAAGTTTAAAGATTTGGCGAAATTTATAAAGCGTCAATAATAGAGGGAAAGCATGATTTTCTAATGGAATCATGCTTTTTCTTTACCCCGCATTAACGGGCAGTAAAACTCCCATCTCAAAATTCAGCTGGAGCAAAGAAGTTAGATGGGAGATCAACTGCCCGTAAACGCCCGATTGGTTCAACTAATAATCAGTGGGGGATGAACAAAACCCCCACTGATTAAAGTTTCACTTTATGTATAAATTAAAAATAGTATATAATGATAAGAGTCGTCTTTTAATAGAATGAATAAAAAGGAGGGTGTGCAGATGGGAATTAGTAGTCGTTTTACAGTAGGTGTTCATATGTTAACGTTACTTGCAATAGATCGAAACTCTCGCTGTACCTCTGAATGGATTGCTGGTAGTGTGAATACAAATCCAGTTGTGATTCGTCGCATTACAGGAATGTTGAAGAGAGCAGGACTTGTTGATGTACAAGCTGGTAAAGGTGGTACAACACTTGCTCGTGATTTAGATGAAATTACATTACTTGATGTATATAAAGCTGTGGAAGTTGTAGAAGAAGGACATCTATTTTCTTTCCATGAAAATCCCAACATTGAATGTCCAGTAGGAGCTAATATTCAATCGGTATTAGAGATTATTTTAATACAATCGCAAGAAGCGATGGAAAACGTACTTGCAAATGTAACGGTGCAGCAATTAGTTACAAATTTAAAGTCGAAAATTAAAGAATAAAAAAAAGCGAGTTTCCTCATGTGCAGTGACCCCTGTCAAGTAGACAGTATTTAAAAAGCGCAACTAAGCAACCTGAGTTCTATATTTATATGGACTCAGGTTATTTAATTTCTTTTGAAATCTTTGATGATTATAAAAGTGCATATATTTACGCACGGCAAGTTTGACCTCATTCGCTTTACGGAAGGAGTATAAATGAAAACACTCTGCCTTAAAGTGACTGAAGAAGTTTTCCATACAAGCATTATCCCAACAGTTGCCTCTTCGAGACATACTTGCCTTCATCTGATATTTTTTAAGTAATTGATTATATTGACGAGATGTATACTGGGATCCTTGATCACTATGTAAGAGGATTCCCTTCACATTTCGTTTTTTCTTTGCCTTTTTAAGCGTATCTAAAACAAGCTTTAAGTCGTTTCTACGACTGGTTTCATAGGCAACAATTTCATTATTGTATAAATCCTTAATAGCGGATAAGTACAAGCGCTGTCCATTGAAAATCAAATAGGTAATATCGGTTACCCATTTCTCATTCGGTTTTGAAGCCTGAAACTCCCTATTTAGATGGTTCTCTGAAATCACATAAGCTTCTTTTTTCCGTAATAAGGTCGTTTTTTCCTAATTACGGCTTTGATACCTAGTTCACTCATCAATCTTTGGATGTGCTTATGGTTCAAATGAAGGTTATATGTGGCTTTCAGCCACACTTGTATTCTTCTATATCCATAAATTCCTCTTAATTTTTTATGACACTCCAATATCTTTTTCTTAATTTCGATATCCTCTGATTGTTTTTTAGAAGGCGTCGTATGCCGTTTTAGCCATTTGTAGTATCCACTTCTGGTTACACCAGCAATATCGCATAGAATGGTCACTGTATAACCTGTTTTTGTCATTTCATGGATGACTTCGAATTTTTTTATTTTGGATACGACTTTCATTCCTCCTTTTACATCCCTAAGAGCTTTTTTAACATTTCATTTTCCGCTTCTAATCGTCTGATCTTAGCTTCAGGATCTTCGGGTCTAACCCTTGGTCTACCTAAACCTGGTCCTTTCGCTTTACCGCGTTTTTCTTCTAGTCCTTTGATTCCTTCAGCTTCAAAGTGTTTCACCCAACGACTTACAACCGAGTGATGAATACCTAATTCTTTCGCAATGGTTTTATAGCTCATGCCTTCTTTTAAGTATAAATCTATAGCTTGTTTCTTAAATTCTACATCGTAAGTGACTCTAATTTTTCCCATGAAAAAATCCCCTCCATAGTAAACAGGTTAATGTGCTTTCTTTTTCCTGTCTACTATAAGGGGATCATATCAATGATGAGGGCTCGCTTTTTTTATTCGGAAATATTGAAAGTTCTATTTTTCCGTATTTAAAATAAACTTTCCTACAACAGCTGCTACGATACCACCAAAAATTGGGGCAACGATGAACACCCATAGTTGAGAAATTGCTTCTCCGCCAGCGAATAGAGCTGGTGCGATACTACGAGCTGGGTTAACAGATGTTCCAGTTAACGGAATACCTAATAAGTGAATTAATACTAATGTGAAACCAATTACTAGTCCAGCTAAAGAAGAACTTCCCTTTTTACCTGTTACAGCAACGATAACTAAAACAAATACGAAAGTTAAAATGAATTCAACTAAAAATGCTCCAGATAAACCAAGAGTTCCAAAACTATTTTGTCCTAAATTATCTAAAGGTAATTTAGCAGATCGTAAAATTGTTACTAACGTTGCAGTTCCTAATAAACCACCTAAAATTTGAGCTAATAAATAATAGCTAAGTTCCATAGCGTTCATTCTTTTGTTGATGAACATAGCGATTGATACTGCTGGGTTAATATGACATCCAGAAATTGTTCCAATGCTATATGCCATAGCTACGATAGATAATCCGAAAGCCATAGCGATACCTAATGTTCCAATTCCTTCAATTCCACCACCAATGACAGCTACTCCAGTTCCGAATAATACAAGTACAAATGTACCAATAAATTCAGCAATTGCTTTTTTTAACATAATTTACCTCCTATTAATGCACATGAAACGTATTATAACATAGGTTTTAGTATAAACAGCTAATGAAATACTATTCTGATAAGGCGAAATAGGGAGATAATAAAAATAGATATGGTTCTATGAAGAAGAACCATATCTATTTTTATGCTGATTTTTTTTGTTTAATGACTGGAACAGAACGGTTTAAAACGCTATTTACGATCATTCCTAGCATGATAATAATCATCCCAATCAGTGACAGCCCGCTCGGGAATGAACCATTTAAGAAAATAATCTCACCAAGCACAGTGAAGACCATCGTTCCAGCTTGTGTTGCTTCAACAGCTCCAAGTAAAGCAAGATTGTCTTTTGCTAAGTCAGTAGCAAAGAAAAATGTCATCGTCGCAATAACTCCGGAACATAATGCTAACAAAAATCCTTGCATCATTTGACTTGATGATGGAATACCGGTAGTGGAAAATCCGTATATACCAAGTAGGATTGTAATAGGGAGACTTCCGATTGCCATTCCTAATACACGTTGGAATGCATCAAGACGCCCGCCAACAAGTTCCATCATTTTTCGGTTACCGAAGGGATATAAGAAAGCTGCTAAAACGACAGGTAAAAATCCCGAGATGAACTGAGTCATTGTAATATGACCCGCTTCAGTAGCTTGCATACAAAGTACACCAAGTAAAATAAATAAAGCGACGTATAAACTGCGTAGTGGAATTTTTCCACGTACAAGTTTTGTACCTGATTTTGTTTCTATTTTAATGAAGAATAATGGCGATAAAAGTAAACCTGCTAATATCGTAACTTGCCAAGTTCCAGCAACGAGCCAAGCTGGAGAAAAAACAGCTGCGAAACTTAATAAAGAATAGAAGCCGATGCCAGCGACAGAGCCCCACCCGATCCATACAAATGGATGTTTTTTTAATTCTTCCCATAAAGCTCCTAAGTTTTTGCGAAATAAAACGATAAGGAATAAAATAGGGAGAGCAAATAGAAAACGGAAGGAAGCAGTCCAAGCCCAGCTTGTTCCAGATACATTCATTGCTCTGTTAATAATAAAGGTTGCAGAAAAAAAGGCCGATGATAAAAGACCTAGTAATATTGCGCGCATGAAGTATGGCACTCCTTTCGAAATTGAGTATTTATGTATAGTATAATATACTTAAATTAATTAAAAGTAAACTATTTTATATTTCAAGGTGGTTTTATATATGAAAGAAAATGAAGATATACAAACGAAAGAAGTAATTCAGCAAGTAGGTCAGCTATTAAGACAAATTCGAAATGAACAAAAATTAAGTTTAGAAGAATTAGCCCAAAAAACAGGGGTTAGTAAATTAACATTAGGGAAAATTGAGAGAGGCGAAACGAATCCAACGTTAGCTGTCATTTGGAAAATAACGAAAGGGTTATCGATTCCTTTATCGAGATTAATGGTTGTTGGAGAACCTGTAGCTGTTGCGCGCTGCGGAGAAGGATTTGCAGTAGATGTAGGACAAGCATGGCATTTAGAAACGATGTTCCGTTACACGAAAGAAACAGGGATGGAAATGCACCGTGCTTGTTTAAGGGCGAATAGTATATATGAACCGGAAGCTCATCATGAAGGAGCAATTGAGCTTGTAACAGTAATGAAAGGGAAAGTTTCTATTCAAGTTGAGAATGACGTATATGTGCTAAATGAGTTTGACTCCATTCAGTTTGAAGCTAATAAGAAACATAGTTATAAAAATGAAGAGGATGAAGTAGCGGTATTACATTTAACGATGAAATATTCTTCATGAAAAAATCCCCTATAGAAAAATCTATAGGGGATTTTTTATACGCTATGCTCAAATATATGAAAGAATGTTATTAGTAAGAGCGTGGCATAAGTAATAAACAAATAAAATAAACTAAAAACCCCGTCCCAAAACATAAAATAGCAATGCCCCAAAGTATGCGAATGAGAGTAGAGCTAATATCAAAATATTCTCCTAAACCACCGCATATACCAAATAACATTTTATCAGTTTCGGATTTATATAACCTCTTCGACATATTATGATCCTCTCCTTTTTATATCACCGCTGTTATGTATGAGTGATACAGTGTACTTTTATTCTATATGGAAATTTATCCCGCATTAACGGGCAGTAAAACTCCCACCTCAAAATTCGGCTGAAGCAAAGAAGTTAGGTGGGAGATCAACTGCCCGTAAACGCCCGATTGGTGAAGGCTAATAATCAGTGGGGGATGAACCCCCCCCACTGATTATAGTTTCACTTTATGAGAAGACCATTAGGTTATATTACATTTTTTTGTGAAAGGACAATACAGTGGATTAATTGTCTTAATTTTCAGTTGGTATTAAAATGAAAATGAGGGTGTGACGTATTTTCTAATATAAGGTGGGGAAATGGTAATGACATTATATTGGTTGACTAATGTAAAGCTTGAAACAGGTTATACATATGAAGAAACGAAAATTTCACAAACGGAAACTGAGATATGCAGTCTTCTTATTGAAGATGGGCGAATTAAAAGAATTATAGCGGGAATCGCCCAAGAGGAAGGAACGTTAACTTTTGATGCTAATCGTTTATTAGTTTTACCAGCTTTTGAAGAGATGCATATTCATATTGATAAAACATATTATAGTGGGCCTTGGAAAGCTTGTATGCCAGCAGAAAATATTTTTACACGTTTTAATGAAGAAAAAACGATTTTACCAAAGCAATTAGCAACTGCTCAAGACAGGGCGGAAAATATGCTAGAGTTATTGCTTCGAAATGGCGCAACAAATATTAGAACGCATTGTAATGTGGATCCGGTTATTGGACTTCGTAATTTAGAGGCAACGTTAGCGGCTTTAGGAACATATAAAGATCGGTTGTCTAGTAGAATAGTTGCATTTCCGCAACATGGATTATTGCGAAGTAATTCTATGCAACTTGTGAAAGATGCGATGCGTATGGGCGCACAATTAGTTGGCGGAGTGGACCCAGCTACAGTAGATAATGATATTGAAAAATCATTACATACGATTATGGACATTGCGGTAGAATTTAATGCGGATGTTGATATTCATTTGCACGATGCGAATAATCTTGGAACGTTTACAATGAAGAGATTAGCCAGTCTAACGGAAGAAGCAGGATGGCAAGGTCGTGTAACAATTAGTCATGCGCTTGGACTTGATGGTGTTACTGATAAAGAAGCTGAAGAAGTGGCAGAAATACTAGCAGCATTAAAGAATGATATCACTTCAACCGTTCCAATCGGTAAACAAGTAATCCCAATTCCATTATTAGATCGAAAAGGAGTTAAAGTTTCATTAGGAAATGATAGTATTACAGATCATTGGTCTCCGTTTGGCACAGGTGATATGCTTCAAAAGGCAAATCGATTGGCAGAACGATTTGGTTGGAGTGATGAAAGGTCTTTAGGGAAAGTTCTTCGTTTTATTACTGGAGGGAAAGAAACGTTAAATAATGAAGGGAAACGAGTGTGGCCGAATGTAGGGGATGAGGCAAGTTTTGTTTTAACGAATGCAACATGCGCCGCGGAAGCAGTGGCTCGTCAAACAGAGAAGCGTGTAGTTATGTATAAAGGGAATGTTGTTATAGGGGATTTAAATCAAGTGAAATCTGATAATCTTGTATAGAGGAATCGTTTAGATGTTTTGAGAAGGGTTCTAATTGTGAAAATAGAACCCTTCTTTTTTATTTAGTAGAAACACGGAAGTACTATACTTCCTTATAAGGAAGCAAGAAGGGATGAAAAGTTTGGACAATCAACATAATCAAAATCATATTATGGGAACTTTGCAATGGTTTATTTTTTTATTAGCAAACTCAATCGCGCTACCAATTGTCGTTGGCGGATTATTTCATCTTACGACGGAAGAAGTATTTTATTTAATGCAGCGTACGTTTTTCGTAGTTGGTATATCTTCTTTTTTACAAGGATGGCTTGGACATAAGCTTCCGATTGCGGATGGACCAGCTGGATCTTGGGTTGGTGTATTTACCGTGCTTGCTTATGCAACTGTAGGGCAGGATCAATTACATAGTACATTGCAAATTTTGGAATTAGGAATGATGGTTGCGGGAGTTGTTTTAATAGGGCTAGGAGTAACGGGAGTTATCGGGCGTATTTTATTTTTATTTACGCCGCTCGTGACAGGGACGTTCTTACTTTTATTATGTTTACAATTAAGTGGTGTATTTTTAAAAGGAATGCTAGGAATTACAGCTACTGTTTCTCAAATTGATGGATTTACAGCATTAATTGCTTTTTGCATATTTTTATTCGTAGTCATACTCTCCAACTTCGGAAAAGGGTTTGTTAAAAGTTATGCGGTTTTAATAGGGTTAATTAGTGGCTGGATTATTTTTCTCATTGCAGGAAAAGTGACAATCCCATCTCAAGTAACTCATTTTGTGCAACTTCCACATATATTTGCGTGGGGAATTCCAAAATGGAATACAGGTATGGCTGTATCAAGTTTCGTTATGGTATGTATTTTAGTTTCAAATACAGTGGCAGCTATTATAGCAATTAATCAAGCTACCATTCATAAAGCGAATATTGAACAAAAACAGTTGAAGGATGGAACGTGGGTTGGAGGGATTTCACATATCATTTCCTCTGTATTTTCAACTGTAGGTGTCGTTCCGTTACCAGCAACGGCAGGGTTTATACGCTTAACAAAACAAAAATATATACGATCGTTCTTAATGGCATGTGCGTTACTAGTCTTAATGTCTCTTTTTCCAAGTATCATTCGTTACTTAGCGTCTTTACCATCCGCTGTCGCATCAGCGGTTTTAATGGCTTCGTTCGTGCAGCTTATTGGAATTGGATTTCATAATATAAAACAAGTACCACTTAGCGAAAGGAATGTAACGATTTTAGGAGTTGCTATATTATTTGGAAGTGGTGTTATGTTTTTACCGTCTGGAGCACTCCAATCCTTGCCGTCTGTGATGCAATATATATTCGGAAATGGTTTGTTCGTAGGTACAGTTGTCAGCATATTACTAGAACAAATATGGCGTACTGAAAAGTAAGTGGATAAAAAGAGTGTACGCACTGTATAAAAGTCTAAAATAACATAAGAAATAAAGCCCATTTTCATTCACCACCTGCACATTTCGTTCATACAATATCTTGACTAAATAAACACCCAACTTACACATATACAGCTCTGGCTTAAGCAAGGAGGGTTATACCAGTTGAAGGAAAAAGCGTATCAATCTAAACCGTTACTCACAAAGAGAGAAAGAGAAGTATTTGAATTACTGGTTCAAGATAAAACGACGAAGGAAATTGCAGGTGAACTGTTTATAAGTGAAAAAACAGTACGTAATCACATCTCAAACGCAATGCAAAAGCTAGGGGTTAAAGGACGTTCACAAGCAGTTGTTGAGCTTCTTCGTATGGGAGAGCTAGAACTATAAGAAAGCAGCCGACTTTTATACAAAAGGTCGGCTATTTTTCTGTTTGTTTCATGCTACATATGAATGATAAGGATGCTTCATACATAAATAGGTAGTAAGGGAGGGGATATGTTGAAAAGGGTATTATTAGTTTCAACAAGCGCTCATGATTTGAATGGACACCCGACTGGTTTGTGGCTGGAAGAGCTCGCAGCTCCTTATCATTTATTTAAAAAAGCTAAGTTCGATGTTGATATTGTTTCGATAAAAGGCGGGAGAGTACCAATTGATAGAGTGTCTATTCCGAATGGCATACCTCGTGAATTTAAGCATGTCGCTTCTTTATTGCAAAATACGAGGGCGATTTCAACTGTTCATTCTTCAGAGTATGATGCGGTATTATTTGGTGGTGGGCACGGGGCTATTGTAGATTTTCCTGGTAATCCATATGTAGCGAATTTGATTGTGAGTATGTATAACAATAACCGGATCGTAGCGGCTGTTTGTCACGGGGTAAGTTCTTTAGTTGGTGTGAAAAATAAAGATGGCTCGTTTTTTGTTGCCGGTAAGCGTATAACAGGTTATACAAACGATGAAGAAAAAGCTGTACATTTAGAAAAACGAGTTCCGTTTTTGCTAGAAAGTAAGTTGAAAGAAGAAGGGGCATTATTTTATGTAGCACCTAATTTCACGCCGCATGTTGTAGTAGATGGGCGTTTGATTACAGGGCAGAATCCGCAGTCTAGTGTGGGAATAGGTAAGGCTATAAAAAGAGTTGTAAATAAATTATAGAAAAGGTGCCCGCTACTAACAAAGGTAGCGGGTACCTTTTTATGTATAGCGTAGATTGAAATTGTAATAAACTAAAAAGACGTAATGAGTATAATAACTTCATTTATAAACATTCATGAATTTGCTATACTATTTTGTATGAACAAAAGGGGAGGCTCTTTTAAATGAGAAAAGTAGCGTGTGCAAATACTTATATTAATAAAATAAAGCCCGTTATTCGAAAGACGAGTTTTAGCCAATTAAAAATAGATGAAATTGCGAAATATATGGATATTAGTAAAGCTACTTTATATAAACGTTTTTCTTCGAAAGATGAGATTATTGAGGCAGTAGTAGAGGATTTTATAAACTATCTTCTTGAAGGAGATGCGGATAATCAAGATGAAAGTATGTCGTTTACAGAACGTTTCCAAAAGACGTTTATCCATTCTTTAAAATGTGTGACGTATATTTCGGACGTCTTTTTACAAGATTTGAAAGAAGCGTATCCGCATTTGTCGGATCAATTAGTCGCTGCACAACAAAATCGCAATCGTAATTTGCAAATGTTTTTTGAATCGGGTATGGAACAAGGTTACTTTAATAAAATGAATGCGCAACTATTTATGGTGCAAGATGATGTGATGTTAAGACGCATTATAGATCATACTTTTTGCATTCAGTACGATATTACGTTAAAGCAAGCGATACTTGATTTCTACAATTTGAAGAAATACCAACTGTTTAAACCGGAATTTTTAGATGTAGTTGATGATTCTGAAATTGAAAAAGAAATTATAGCTAATCTACAAATGATTTCGTAAAAAAGCAGATTTCCCTTACTAGAGGGAAATCTGCTTTTTTAGTACATATTATTTTTGCAACTGTTTTAATACTAATTCAGCTACTGGACCACCTGAAGCAGGGTTTTGACCAGTAATTACACGATTATCTTCTACAGCGTAGGCTTCCCAAGGTTGCGCAGCTTTTTCGTAAAGTCCTCCATATTTAACGAGTTCATTTTCTGTTAAAAATGGAACGAATTGATCTAATTCAGCTAGTTTCTCTTCTTCATTTGAGAATCCTGTTACTTTTTTATCGTTAATTAAACGATCCCCGTTACTTAATGTGATATGGAATAAACCAGCAGCTCCGTGACAAACAGAGGAAACAATTCCTCCATTTTCATAAATGTTGCGGCTAATAGTTTGAAGTTCTTTGTTTTCTGGGAAGTCCCAAATAACTCCGTGACCGCCCGCGTAATAAATAACAGCGTAGTCTTCTTGATTCACTTCACTCGGTTTCATTGTAGAACCGAGACGATTCATAAATTCTTTCTTTTGATACCATTCCCAATCAATGCTCTCCGCCATCGCTAAACTATGCGGGTCAATCGGTGTATAGCCGCCTTGTGGACTGACATAATCTACTTCGTAACCAGCTTCTTCTACTTTTTTAACGAAATGGACAGCTTCACCAAGCCAAAGCCCGGTAGCTCTATTTAAATTTGGGTATTTTTCTACGCTCGTTAATACAACTAACATTTTTTTCTTCATCATAATCCTCCTGTAATGTTTCTTCTATATAAAAGTTCTTTATTTACTTGATTGTATTAAGTTAGAAATTGCAAATTTGAATAACCATGTCAGTCCCCCTTATACCGGATTCGAAATTAGTGTATAACAATTTATGGACAAAGTAAACTAAAAACACTAAATTAGTTTACTTTGTATATTTTTCATTGGCAAACTGTAATGCTGAAACTATGATAGTTCCATGAATATCGAACAACATAATGTTACGTTTCGAATTCAATTTGTCGCACGATAAATTTATACATTTGATGAAGTTGTTTAGTAGTGATAGAGGAGCTAAACAACTTTATTTTTCATTTACAGTTACTACAATCAGAAGAGGTGTTACGCATGGGGAAAGATATAAGTAACCATTCAAAATGGTTTGTTTTCACATTATGTTTTATCGTTTTATTAGGACCGATGAATGCGGTTTTATTTAATGTAGCGTTAGAGGATATTGCTAATGATTTATCTATTAGTCAATCGAAAGTAAGTTGGGTTGTAGTAGGTTATTCCTTAGTTGTCGGTATTGGTTCGATGATATATGGGGAGTTGGCTGATCGTTATAGCGTAAAAAAACTATTGATTATTTCAATTATCATATTTGTAGCGGGTTCTATTATTGGGTTTATGAATCAATCTTATGCGATTACCATTCTTGCAAGATTAGTGCAGGCGAGTGGGGGCGCGGCGTTTATTGCGCTTAGTATGATTGCAGTGGCAAAATTAGTTGCTCCTGCTAAGAAGCCTGGTGCATTAGCGATGATTAGTTCTTCTATTGCATTAGCAATAGGCATTGGTCCTTTAGTTGGCGGGGCTATTACAAATACATTAGGGTGGACATATTTATTTTTATTTATGGTTATTTCAGTAGTTGGGATTTTCTTGCTTATAAAATTTATGCCAGAAGAAGCGCAGCATACGGATGAAGCGTTTCATTTTGATTACATTGGAGCGGCGTTATTATTTGCATTCATTACGACTGTTTTATTAGGTGTCAATATTAATAGTTGGCTATTTGTGTTATCGGTAGCTTTCTTATTTTTATTCACGGTTCGTATGAAGAACGCGGAGCATCCATTTATTGATATTGAGTTATTTTCGAACAAACCATTTCTTCGTTTAATAGCGGTCGGGTTTATAATTAATGTGGCGTTATGTGCTAGTCTATTATTATTGCCATCACTGTTAGGAAGAGTGCACGGATTGTCGCCATTCGTTATCGGAATTGCATTGTTTGTTGCATCACTCTTTGGTATTGTATCTAGTTTTATTACGGGGAAGATTGTCCCTTCGTTTGGAAATGTGAATATGATTTATGTAGCGTCTGTCATTATGATCGTTGGCTTTTTAATTTTAGGGCTTATTCCGAACGGGAACTTAATCATTATTTTAGTGGCGGTTATTTTAACATTTATGAGTTATTCAGCTATTCAAGTATCATTAAACACATTTATACCGAAAACATTACATCCAGCTAAAGTTGGAGTCGGTCTTGGTTTATATAATTTAATTAACTTTTTCGGTATGGCATTTGGACCAGCTGTAGCGAGCAAAGTTATGGAATCTACAAATAGTTATCGTTTGAATTTTATTTTAATCATCATTTTAATTTCTGCTCATTTCTTCTTATTAATAGGAATGTCTTCTTTCCAAAAAAAGATGGAGCAATAAAGTGAAACTTTAATTAGTGGGGGGCATCCCCCGCTAATTATTAGCCTACACCAATCGGACTTTTACGGGCAGCCCGATCCCCCATATAACTTCTTTGCTTTCGCTGAATTTTGAGGTGGGGGTCTTACTGTCCGGCAAAGAGCGGGGTAAATGCGTATTTTATATAGAAGAAACCGACTTTCATATAGAAGGTCGGTTATTTTTCTGTCTTGCAAATTATGAAAAAAAGGAGCAAAATAAAAAATGTCCTGATCTATATAGGTACAAATGAAAATTTTTATACAGGGGCACTTTAAGTTAGCGAACTTAAAGTGTGTAAAATATACTGATAAACATAAAAGATGATGAATGAGAAAACGGGTGATTAAGTTGAATAGAGCGATCGGTGTTATTGATTCAGGAGTGGGCGGTTTAACAGTAGCGAAGGAATTAATTCGTCAGTTGCCGAAAGAGCGTATTATATATTTAGGGGATACAGCACGTTGCCCTTATGGTCCGCGTTCTCGTGAAGAAGTGCGTCAATTTACGTGGGAAATGACGGAGCATTTATTAGATTTAAATATCAAAATGTTAGTTATTGCGTGTAATACAGCAACTGCGGTTGTATTAGAAGAAATGCAGAAACAATTACCAATTCCAGTAGTTGGAGTTATTCATCCAGGATCACGTACAGCTTTAAAAGTGACAAATACGTATCATGTTGGGATTATTGGAACGATTGGAACAGTAAAAAGTGGCGCCTATGAAGAGGCGTTAAAGTCTATTAATAACCGTGTTATGGTAGAAAGTTTAGCTTGCCCACCTTTCGTTGAGCTTGTAGAGAGTGGGAATTTCGAAAGTGAAATGGCGTATGAAGTTGTAAGAGAAACATTGCAACCGTTGAAAAGTACTGACATTGATACGCTTATTCTAGGATGTACGCATTATCCGATTTTAGGTCCTGTTATTAAAAAGGTAATGGGGGATCAAGTACAATTAATTAGTTCGGGTGATGAAACAGCGCGTGAGGTAAGCACGATTTTATACCATAGTAAGATGCTAAATGAGGGAGAAGAACAAAGTGATCATCTCTTCTTAACGACTGGTAAAATAGGCCTGTTTAAAGAAATTGCATCAAAGTGGTTCGGTCAGCCGATTGAAAATGTGAAGCATATCAATTTAGAAACAGAATAATAGTAGATTCATATAAGAGAACTCCTGAGAAATCAGGGGTTTTTTCTGTATAAGTAGCCATAGCTTGTTCTAAAACATGAAACAGCTCGTATACATAATAGTACAAACTTAGATTTTAGGGGGGAATGGCATGCCTAAATCCACTTTTAAATGGGTTGTTGGTGCTACTGTGAGTGCGATTTTATTATCAGGGTGTGGCTTGTTAAATCAAGAGAAAGCGACAGAACAAATTGATCCGCCAAAAAAAGTTACGTATACAGAAGGTGAAAAGAAAGAAACTGCTAAAAAAGATAAACAAGAGCAAACAGTAAATAGAGAGTTATACCTCGTTGATAAAAATGGATATGTCGTACCGCAAACTATTGCAATGCCTACTCCGAAAGCGAATGAAGTTGTACAGCAAACGTTAGAGTATCTTGTGAAAGATGGACCAGTTACAAATTTATTGCCAAATGGATTTCGAGCAGTCCTTCCAGCGAATACGACGATGACCTTGAATTTGAAAAAAGGCGGGACAGCAGTAATTGATTTCTCTAAAGAAATGAAAAATTATTCAAAAGAAGAAGAACGTCAAATTGTTGAATCAGTAGCGTGGACTTTGACTCAATTTACAGAAATAAAACAAGTGCAGTTCCAAATAAATGGTGAAAAGTTAGTGAGGATGCCTGTTGCGGGTACACCGCTTGGTGAAGGTGTAAGTCGTGCGAATGGAATTAACTTTGATGATGAACAAGTAGCAGATGTGACGCATACAAAACCGGTTACACTTTACTTTATGGCGCAAAATAATAATAAGCAGCAATATTACGTACCGGTAACAAGGCGCGTTGCAGAAGGAAAAGAAAATGATTACTCGGCAATTGTGGATGAGCTTGTAAAAGGTCCGATTCAAGGATCGCTACTAAATGATTTTAATCCAGGAGCTAGGCTTATTACGAATCCAAAAGTGGAGAACGGAAATATTACATTAAACTTTAATGAAAATATATTTGTGAACCCAGACAAAAACATGATTTCAAATTATGTGTTGAAATCGTTAGTCTTATCTTTAACGGAAAAACAAGGTGTGAAAAATGTTTCTATTGAAGTGAATGGGAAAGCAAATCTTATGGATGAGAAAGGTGAAAAGTTAATAAAACCTGTTGATCGTCCACAAAACGTGAATACAGGTAGTTTTTAATCGTGAATAATTTGATATACTTATGTAAGAAAGGGGAGTTGCTTTTTGAGTTCCCCTTCTTTTATTGTTATACATATCGTACATTTAAATTTGGCTATACTAATGAGAGTATTTATGAGGGGGTTATTTTTATGCGAGTAGATGGTAGAGGAAAAGCAGAGCTACGCCATATACATATTCATACAAATTATTTAAAACATCCAGAGGGATCAGTACTAATTGAAGTTGGGGATACAAAGGTAATTTGTTCAGCGACAATTGAAGAGCGTGTACCGCCGTTTATGCGCGGAGAAGGAAAAGGCTGGGTAACAGCAGAATACTCAATGATTCCACGTGCGACAGAGCAACGTACAATCAGAGAGTCAAGTAAAGGGAAAGTAACAGGGCGCACAATGGAAATCCAGCGTTTAATTGGACGAGCATTACGTGCGGTTGTTGATTTAGAAGCGCTTGGTGAAAGAACGGTTTGGATTGACTGTGATGTAATTCAAGCGGATGGCGGAACGAGAACAGCTTCTATTACAGGTGCTTATGTAGCGATGGTATTAGCTTTTGAAAAATTATTGCAAGCAGAAAAAGTATCTAAAATTCCGGTGAAAGATTATTTAGCGGCAACGTCAGTAGGTGTTGTTGAAGAACAAGGTGTTGTTTTAGATTTAAATTATGCTGAAGATTCTAAAGCAGACGTTGATATGAACGTTATTATGACTGGAAAAGGTCAGTTTGTTGAAGTGCAAGGAACTGGAGAAGAAGCGACGTTTAGCAGAGATGAATTAAATGAATTACTTGATGCTGCTGAACAAGGGATTTTCCAACTTGTTGAAAAGCAAAAAGAAGCGTTAGGTGACATCGTATCTCATATAGAGTAGAGGTGGAAAATATGAAGCAAGTTGTTGTAGCGACGAAAAATCTTGGGAAAGTACGTGAGTTTGCTGAGTTATTTGAGAGATTTGACTTAGAAGTGAAATCTTTACACGATTTTCCTCATATTGAAGAAGTCGAAGAAACTGGTGAAACATTTGAAGAAAACGCAATTTTGAAAGCGGACAGTCTTAGTAGACAGTTGAATTCCATCGTAATTGCGGATGACTCAGGTCTTATTGTAGATGCCTTAAACGGGAAACCAGGTGTATATTCAGCTCGTTTTGCTGGAGAGCCGAAAGATGACCAAGCGAATATCGATAAAGTGTTGCAAGAGTTAACTGACATCGATTTAGAAAAACGTACAGCTCGTTTTTACTGTGCACTAGCGGTTGCTTTCCCTGAGGCAGATAAAGAGCCGGTTATTGTAAACGGAACGTGTGAAGGGAAAATCTTAAAACAGCGCCGCGGGGAAAATGGTTTTGGATACGATCCGATTTTTTATGTAGAAGAATATAAAAAGGCAATGGCGGAACTAAGCTCAGATGAGAAAAATGCCATTAGCCACCGCGGACGCGCTCTTCGTAAATTAGAAGAGAAAATCCCGGAATGGTTTTTAGAAGAATAAGGGAGAGAGATTGATGAAAGCTTTAATCGTAAGCGATAGTCATAGCTCTGTGAAGGAATTACAGCAGTTAAAAGAGAAATATGAAGGGAAAGTAGATGTCATGATTCATTGTGGTGATTCAGAGCTAACGCCTGCTCACGAAGAGCTACAATGTTTCCAAGTTGTAAAAGGGAATTGTGATTATGCTAACTTTCAAGATGAAATTGTAACTGATGTAGATGGAATTCGTTTCTTAGTTGTACACGGTCATCGTCATGATGTGAAAATGACGTTACAAACGTTAGCGTATCATGCAGAAGAAGTAGGAGCACAAGTAGCGTGCTTTGGACATTCTCATGTATTAGGGGCAGAATTACTTGATGGGATTTTATTTATTAATCCAGGAAGTATTTTGCTCCCGCGCTCTCGTGTGGAAAAGACATTCGCTTTATTAGAAATGGATGAAAATCATATAGAAGTTCGTTTTGAAACATTAGATGGACAGCTGGTGGAACGAGCAATTTTTAAAAGAGGATAAGAAAAATTATCCTCTTTTAAAAAAGTGTTGACTTTATAAGTAGTTATGAATATAATAAATATTGTCGATAGGGCAACGGCGCTAACGAAGAAAAATAAAATAACATATGCGGGTGTAGTTTAGTGGTAAAACAAGAGCCTTCCAAGCTCTGGTCGAGAGTTCGATTCTCTTCACCCGCTCCATGTCCCAGTAGCTCAGCCGGATAGAGCATACGCCTTCTAAGCGTACGGTCGGGAGTTCGAATCTCTCCTGGGACGCTAAAAAAACCTTTTGCGGTGACGTCAAAGTCCGCAATATATAAGCTCTCTAATTCGTAAGTTGAATCGTACAATGTGCGGTCGCTAACGAGTTAGGGGGCTTATTTTTTTATGTCAAAAAAACGTGATTCTTTAACGATTAGTGAGGACTTATCGAATGTTTTTGGCGATAGATTGAAAAGCGATCAGCGAAAGAAAGAGACCGCAGAAAATCGTTATACGTTCAATTTAACAATCGACAAAGCGCTCGAGATAATTGTGCGTCAAATGAAAGCGACAGGCTTACGGGAGCGCACGATAAACGATTATTACATACACGTTAGTCATTTTGCGAAAATAACAGACACGCACTATATAGAAGAGTTGAACGTTAATCATATTTACGAGTGGTTGTCGTCTATGAATGTTAGTAATCAAACGAAATTAACCCGTTTGAAGTGTCTAAAGGCATTTCTAGGACGTTGCCATGATAATGGATGGATTGATATTAACTTTTGGCGCAATGTGAAGATAAAAGTGGATACGCCTGTTAAAGAAGGTGCGACAGACCGTGAAATTAATATCTTGTTATCGGTGCTCGATTTAACACGATTTTTAGATTTACGAGATGCTACCGCTATCTTACTTATGTATCAGACGGGAATACGGGTCGGTACATTAGCGCAACTCGAACATAAACACGTCAATTTAGAAGCGAAAGTATTAAGTGTCGATGGTGGTATTATTAAGAATCATGAATCGATATATCTACCGTTTGATGACGCTCTCGCACGATTGCTAGACGTTCTTATGAAACAAAACGAAATTATTCGCAGAGAGTACCAAGAGAATAATGATTATCTCTTTATTACGAAGAGCGGTGGAAGTGTTTTAACTAGTCCGACGAATAACATTATATCAAAACGAATGACTAAACATGCGAAGGAATACGGGCTTAAAAATATTAATCCACACGCCATACGTAGAGGTTTTGCGAAGAATCTCTTAAAGAAGGGTGCAAATGTCGCGCTGATATCTAAAGCGCTAGGGCATAGCGACATATCTGTTACAACACGTTATCTGCATTTAGATAAAAATGAAGTAGCGGAAAGTCTACGGAATTTCTTGTAAATAAAAAGTCCCCGACGGCAATCGGAGACTCAAAACTATACACATCGAAACTAAATAACGGACGAGCCGTATCAGTTCGACCATCTACTTTGCATTCTATCGAAAAAATTCGAAGATTGCAAGGCGTCTTTAGTAATGTCTTTTTTAGGTACTGATGCGGTAAGTCAAAAAGCGGAAGCCGTACCGCTTAAAAAACGTAAAAGGTGAGCGAGAGCCAACGCAAATAAATCAGCGCTATACAACCAACATGTATCCCCTTCCGCATGCGTATAGGCTAGGTGATTGCGACCATTAACGGCAAGGAGTGGCAATACGTTGTTCTAAGGAACAGGGTGTACTATCGGGCTTAATCGTAAGATTGGGCGCATATTGGGACGTATGGATATGAGATAGTGTGTGCGAAAGTGCAGGGACGGAAGGGGCGTTACTACGATACACTACAAGCGATCCGACGCTAGTAAAACGCCTTACCCCTTATTTGCATAGATACTACGAAATTATGAAAAAGTTTAAACGCTTTGTTGTTTTTTATCGATGTGAATAGGGGTGAAAACTGCGCCCAACTCAACCTAGCTTCGCTCACCTCGGCTAGACGTCGTCCGCCAATCGTCAATAGCATAAATTCGATATTGAATGCCACTAGCGGAAGTGGGTTGAATATCGGAGGATGCAGGTGCTATAAGAGGTGGAAGACTTACGTATGGAAAGCAGACTTACTATAAGACGATACGCAAATAAAGACGAGGACATAAACGAAACATTAAATAGAATAGCGATACTAGCTAAAGAAGAAGTGGAAGATTATTACACTGGAATATGCGATAATAAGTATGTAGAAAAAATTGAAGCGCATTACATACCGTTGATTGAACGCTTAGCTAAAGATAACTGGTATAAGATAAATAACGAGGTACATTTTATTGATGATTGTTTTCGGAGAATAAGGTATGCGATTAGAACGTTTGATATAAATAAGGGCGATTTCGATAAGAGGGTTAAGTGTTTTATTTATCAAGCTTTACGTAAATATTGCGGAGAAAGAGGAAAAGGAAGAACGGTATTAAAACTTATAAGTGATATAAACGTACTTGAAACACTAGAGGGTTGTGCAGAAACTGCGGAAGAGAAAGCAATCTGCAATATAATGACTAACCGAGATACTTACGAAAAGCTATATGAAAACATATGCAAGAAGAAAATAGATTTCATTGTACTAGATACTATGATACATACGGCAGAGAATTACAATAGGGTTACAGAAGCCGAAATCTCTAGAGTATTATCGAAGAAGACGGGGCGATCATTTGATTCCGCTAGAAGTACGGTGAGAGGATTTAAGCAGAGAATCCGAAAAAGAAATATTAGAAAGGAAGATAGGGCGTGAAGGATAGAAAGAAAGAGAAAAATATAAGGGCGAACCTGTTAATAGTTGCATTTGTATTGTTGGTTGTTACAAAGATAATCGGAAATGCCATTATAGGTGGAATGTCAGTAGTATTTGCAATGGCTGTACTCGCATCGGTTATTACTGCTAGGATTGGAGAGCTTATGCGGAAGAGGAAGGAAAAAGAGGACGTATAAAGGTTCGGAAAAGACGGAGGAATTATGCTATGAGGAAGCGTAAAGAGAGGTATTTAATTATATTCGCATTTTTATTTATGTGTGCAACGAAGGCATTCGGTAATCTATACGTATCAGCTTTCGGTGTTGTATTCGCGTTATCGGTAGGTTTGGCGTGTTTAACCGAAAATATACTGAGAAGAAGAGAAAGAGATACTCGAGAGTAATCGATTTAATAAATACAACGGAGGAAAGATATAACGGTTCGTAATCTAAAATCGGCAGAAGACAAAGCGAATTGCTAATGATAATGTTAAGTTTAATGTTGAAATGTGCGCTATCGCAGAGTTATAATAGTAATAGAAGTTGTGTAAATGTGTAAATGTGTAATAATTTTAGTTTTGCGTGGAATACTATATAAAGAAAAAGTCTCTCAAGTGCTACCAACACTGAAAGACTTTCGATAAAATATTATTTCTTTCCTTTGCTCATGTTAATCATTCCCATAACGACCATGAGTAAAGAACAAACCGCAGTAACGGTGATTGCATCCATATGTATTCACCACCTTGCAAAGTCTGCCGTACTACCAATACGACAGGCTTTTTTCGTATATTCGTATTATAACCCAACTTGGTTATAGATTCCAAAAGTTATTTTCTATACAAAAAACTAAATCTTTATTTTGAAACTACTAGGAACAAGCCTAAAGTAATCATGGACTACTATGCTTTGAGGTATGCGAAATTGTATAATAATTTTCTAACACTTCTAAACGAAGCGGTACGCATTAATTTGCGCCCACTTCGTTTTTTGTTATATTGTTTAGTAATGTATCTCGCCATTCTTTCTATACATTACTAATAATTAGGCGATATGCACAAACTGCTTTTTATTTTCTCATTTTTTCCTTCCTTACTAAAATATCTTGTTTATAGAATAATCTATCGCGTGTTGTCTCTTTAATCGGTATTAGCTTTTCCTCTTTTATCAACTTGTTTAAATACTGTCTCGAACACCCGAGAATATCCAAAGCTTCCGAGGAATTCAAAATTTCATCTTGTATGAATTTTGTTAGTTGTTCTTTTGTTTCAAAATTAAACATTATTCTTCTCCTTTATATACAGGGTAATTATATTAACCAACATTAAAAATAAAGCTATTCCAGTAAAAATAATGTAGGTATAACTCCCCGTATCTAGATTGTTATAATCAAGGGTTGTTAAAACAAAAATTAAAAATAAAGCAACAGGGACATTTGTCCAGATGAATTTTTTCATAATTAGTATGAATGTGTTATAATCTTAGGTATAGGAGAGGCTTCTCTCTCCCTGTGGTTACTTTGAGTCGTCTTCTTGGTGGGAGCGACTCTTTTCTCTTTAACCTTGTAGTATGTATTCTACACTGTTTTCACTTAGTGATGATAATTGACTCAAGGTTGCTATTACAGCACCTAAGACTATCCACAAATTCATGTTTTCACCTCTTTTTCTTTATAACCTCATTATACAATATAGTTGACATGAGGCAATTGATTCGTATGCTTTTTCCTTAAATTGATTAAAAACATAAGTAGCGAAAACACATTCCTCTTAAAAGAATACTAAATAACTGATAAAAGGGTGCTAGGGTGATTAGTCCATTTACTATTTTCGACCTTTTCCGCATCTGTATCGTACCTCTGTTTATTTAAATTCCATACTGTATAAATCGAATGTTAATATTGATGTAAACTCGTGTAATATTTTCGGTGAAACGGCGAATGGGCTAACCACCTCGGCGAACATCGAACGACACCCGACCTCACCACCAGTCGCATTATAAAAAGGTACATCGTATTAAATGGCGCTAGGACTAACCACATTAGCGTCTTTTTTATGACTTCGTATATGTATAATTTTTATATGATAAGCGATGCAAATACGTATGTTAATCGTTGGGATATCGTACATTAATCGACTGTACACTAGCTGATAATATAACGCATGATATAATGCCTTGCCTATGTTAGCTTGCAGCGTTGATTCTTCGTTAATATACGCAGTTTTAACGTCTGTCTTCGTCTTCTTATCGATATTTAATAGTCGTGTAAGAACTTATTTGCTATCAAGTGATATCATGCGTAATCGTGGCGTTGCCTGTTTCGGATATGATCGCCGATTTTATATGCAAAAGGGCGTGAGTAATTGTTAAAGTTTTAATATAGAAGTGGAAAAACATTGGTTTGCAAGTGGTAGAGTAGAGGTATAGTGTGTCTATTAAAAAGAGAGAGCGCTGTACACAACGCCCTCGGTATTAATCTTAATTAATAGTGTTATATCAATACTTAATTACTAAGAGCGATTCGGGCTATATCACCAATCCGTATAACTCTATCGCCTTTTCTTCTCCCTGTAATCTCACTTTCATCTATTTTAATTTTTTTTACTGTTATCCTTGTTTCTGTAGTTCCTGTAATTCCACTAAGTCCAGACATACTATGAGAAAGTGCCTTCTGAAGAGGGGAAGGGATATGTACTTCGTTAGTTATTATTTTTTTGCAAACTGCAAATTCTGAATACACTTCAGTTACCTCTAGTGTATCTTTTATGAAGTCAAGTGTCCCGAGCACCTTACCTTCATTAAATGGGTCAACTATTTCATCTCCTTCCAAAAATATTTCAATACTATCTCCTATTGAAATACCATCTTTTAGCCCACTATTTATTACAAGGCTATATTCATCAATAATCTTAATCACCTTGAATGTTATATAACTGTTCATCAAAATCCCTCTTTTCCTTATTTATTATCTCGTTTGTTTTGCTTTTTACTTGTGTTGCAATAGTTCTTACTTCTTGATGTTGCTGCCCTCTGTATGTATTTTTTACATACGCATCAAATTCAGTGATTAATACACCTAACTCGGGTAAGTCATGATGTATAAATAACTTTCTTTTATGTACAAAATTATTATACTTATCAATTGATTCATCGGAATCCCTTTTTTCGTTTTTTAGTTGGGTGAGTTCAGTATTTACAGAAGTTGAACTTTTTTGAACTTTAGTTAGTTTTATGTGCAAATATATTATTATTCCCAGTAAATAAACAGTGGAGAATATGAATGTTAAGAGCAACTTTGCAGTAATGCTCCATGAAGGATTAATGAAGCCTAGAACTCCAGCAAACGCAGGTAGTATAGTGAAAATAAAAGTTAAGAACTGCTTCAATTCATTTCACCTCCTTTAATTATAAGTTTAATAGTTCACTGGCTTTCCTCATTTAAGATTATTATACATTTTTTCTTAGTATTATAATAACTGCATATGCTTGATTTTTCCAAGTGAAATTGATTATTTGTATCCGAATGAATTGAAATGAATTTATCTGTAGTGAAATGAAGGATTATCCATTGATTTAGCCGCAATATGAATCGTATAAGTGTAGTCAAATGTAGCGTAATGAATCAGAATGTAAACAATGCGCTTATTTAACGTAAAGTAACCGAATCCCTTGCGGTTCTAAGCGTCACACGCATGTAAATGAACGTAAATAGGTTTACGAAAGTTTACGTATATAAGACTTCATGGAGATATGCGAGGGGATTACGGTAGGTTAACGATTGAATGTCGTTTATATATCTGCTGGAAAGGTCTAGAGCGAAGGGATTCCGAAACTCAGGGGGTGACGTTTTTATAGATTTCCACTATTAATATAGATCGCTGGAACTATCAAACTTCTGCGCAAAAAAGAAAAAGCACCAGCCTAGCTGATACCTTATCGCTTATAGTACGAATGTATTTAGGTCGTTCTCGATTTCCTCTTCGGTGATTCCGATGTAAGTTAATGTAATTTGCGGATGTGAATGGTTCAATATCGTTTGTAGTTTAGCAACATCCTTCGTGCTTTTATAGAACCAGTAGCCAAACGTTTTTCGCATCGTATGAGTACCAACGGAATCTACTTCAGCGAATTCAGATGCCTTCGTTATACTGCGATAAGCTTGCGTAGTTGATATTGCTTTATCTCCTTTTCGTGAAGGGAATAGCCATTCGCTATCATTTGCCTTTGCGTACGCTTGTACTTCATCATAAATATTCGTGAGGTTAATCTTACGGGGCTTCTGCGTCTTACCTTCGAGTACCTGTATCGATTTCTTACGAAGGACATCGGAAGTCTTCAGCTTCAATAAGTCGCCGACACGTAGTCCAGTGTTAATACCGATAAGGAATAATATGTAATCTCTCTCGGAACAGTGACGACGGAGCGCCCACTTCATATCTTCTAGTTGTTGTTTATCGCGGATTGGTTGTACGTCTTTCAATTGATTCATATATAAAATCCTCCTACTATAAACCCAGTATTTATGCGGATTTGAATGTACGTTTTTTTAAAATATATTTACAGAATATCACCGAATTCTATCTGCGTCAATGCTATCAATGAAATGAATGTACGTTTTTATATGATTTCATACATTGAACCCACGGCACGTGATGTATATAAAAGACCCCGCTATATGTTTTATATTTTCACAAGTCTGCACATTATTCGACCAATAGCCTGCATCATACTACCAAACCACCAATACCTAATCGCAATACTCTGACGCATATAGCCCGTCATACCACACGGACACAGAGCGTGCCACACAGGCTCATATAGGCGTTTCTATCTGCGTATGTATTGTAAGTATTCTAAGTAATTAACGGCTCGTTTGCGGTGCTCTAGACGTTACTAAATGACGACCTATTCCATAATACACCACGCCAATAACACGCACACCATATCGTACTATCAGGTATCGCTATACTGCATCGTACATCATGAAGTACTGTGCGTTAGTGTTTGCGCTAAGTGTGTTCGAAAGAGTTATCGAAAAAGATTCTATTAATCTGTTCTCGAAAAGAGTTCAGAAGTCTTCGAAGAGTTATTCGAAAGTGATCGCTTTCTTTTATTCATCCTTTCATTCACTCTTTTCGATTCTCGTTGCGCATTTAAAACGTTATTAAATCAACGTTTCTTTTAATGCATAAAAGTTTTATCGAAATGAATGTGCGAAGAAACTTCGAAGAAAGCTTTTAAATCAACGTTTTCAAAGAACTTTCGAAAGTAACAAAAAGTCCTTCTGTTGCATTCCTTATTCATCGAAATGAATGAGCCATTCACTACGACGTCATCCCATTCCGCCGAAATCGCCCCCCCCAAGCCACCCCATCGACCCCCTGAAGCAAGCCCCTACAAATAGCGCACACCATTTTTAACTCGGGGCGTTATTCCCTACAGTCCTAACCGAAATCTATTATCTGATTGCGTTTATAGATACGTAGGGACAAGTTGACCATCGTGATTAACCTTTTATCGCAATCTAGCGGACTTATTGTCTTATAAGGCGAGAGTAATCGTTTTTGTATCGCTACATATTTCGCTTTTAGTTAGCGCATAAGTTACCGAGATATTAACCTATTTTGGGAAATCGACGCCCCTATATGAGTGTAAGGCAATCACGCATAACTAACATTAGTGACGGTTTCCCCC
The DNA here is from genome assembly GCF_016651125.1 of Bacillus sp. TH17. Taxonomy (NCBI): domain Bacteria; kingdom Bacillati; phylum Bacillota; class Bacilli; order Caryophanales; family Bacillaceae; genus Bacillus; species Bacillus sp. TH17. Next base: position 3,918,853 of record NZ_JAEKEN010000001.1, on the reverse strand, counting down.
GCCGTCTCTCTTTCTTCCATTAAAGAGTATCTGCGCTTCGCTTCGAGTGTTCGCAGGCTCTCACAATAACTATTGATGCGTATCGATCTTTAGGAAGTTAAACGCATTCTATAAAATCAAAGTCCGCCGTTTAGAAGGACTGGGGCATTGTACTTGATGCGCCAAAAGGGTTGACTCGTTATCCACACAGATAACAGAGTACTTTTACACCGAAATCCGTTTACATTGTGCATGGCTCTAGGGCTGAGGGCACTTTTTGAAGGTGTCAAATAAGTGACAAATAAAAGCGGGAAGGTGTCAAATAAGTGACAAGTTTACATCAACTAAAGAAGGAGAGAGATAGAATGAATAACGATATATTAGCGGAAATCAGCGAACAAATACATACGGGTGCTATTACTACGAACTCAAAGGAAGGCGACGATGTCTTAAAACAAATCGTAGCCATTGCGGAAGGTACACGAATACGCAAATCCGCCGAACTAGATGCGATTCGAAGCAAGTTGCAACGCAAAGAAGATACACGCCGTTTTGTAATGGTAAATGGTAGCGAAGGCGAGCGATACAATCACGTTACACTCAATCAGCTAGGCGTGTTTTTCAAACTATCGTTATACCTGCAAATGAATAGCGGTGGCTTACTAATGCGCGACACGGGGCGAGGTAGGTATGGTATTCGACCACTAACAACGAATGCTATGCAGAAACTAATGGGACGTGGGAAGAAATCGACACTCAAGGCGTTGGAAGAATTAGAAAAGATCGGCGCAGTCATTCGAGACAATTCGCAACGCCCGACGCTCTACTATATTAATGAGGATTTAATAAGATGCGGAAGCACTGACGGAACGTTCGACAACTTCACGAAAGTCTATAAAGAAGAAGCGAAACAACTCCTGTCGAAACTGTCGGACCGTCAAGCAGGCGCTATATTCAAACTAATGCCATATGCGCACAAGGATACATATGTATTATGTACAAATCCGCAGGAATTCGAGCCGTCACATGTAGGGATTTTAAGTTCTCGTGATATAGCGAAGATTCTAGGTATCGCATATAACTCAACACGCAATCTATTATCATCACTCATTAATGACGGGGCAATGATATCGGTAAGTGGTGCGAAGACTGGCGTTAAAGGTCGTGGGTACGTGATAAGCCCATATGTGTGTGATAGGGGTGTGTTAAATAATCCGCTAGAAGGCGAGATTAAAGAATTATATCGCCAATTTACGGAAAAGTCGGCGTGAGTATGTACTCTGTGTCGGGAGAAATCGAAATTAAGTAAGAACTCTAGTTCTGAGATGTTTACGATAATAAAATGTGAGAGGGTTTTAGGTAGCCCTCTTTCATTTTTAGTAAATAAATCAAAGAACTTTGCGTTAAGTATGCAAATAAAACGTCAGCAGACGCCGATATGTAATGAAGAGGTATACACTTTGCGCTCGCTGGCGCAACCCTTATTTAACTGTTGAGGTAGCGACTAATCGCTATCTCTATTTTTTTAGATGAAAATGTATGATTCATACATTAATAATATATAACTTATGCGAGAGAAAGGATGGATGATTTAATGCATGGAGAACAAATCAAATTAATTCGTATGATATTGGATATCAGTCAGCGTGAGTTTGCTGAGAGGCTCAGTGTTACTCAAGCTCAAGTCTCAAGGTGGGAATTGGGTGTGTATAAACCGAGTAGAGCAAGCATCGCTAAAATTAACCAACTTGTCGGAGTTGATAACGTGAGATTAATCGATAGCTTAGTCTATTCGCTTACACTGCATAGCGCAAAAGAGGGTATTCGAGAATCGTACGAATTTAATACGAAAGGGAGCGATCAAAATGACGAAGTCAACTAACGTAAATCGACCGATATTAGTGACGAACATCCATGAATTGCATGGTAAGAAGTTTCTAGTGTCCTTCGTTTATGATTACGGCAAGCATATCGCAGATTTCGTAGTACCAGTCGATGAAGTGCGTCATTTACCAACACAATTCCGAGAGTACATACATAAGAACTGCGAGGTACATAATCCAGCGTTTGACCTACTTACCTGCACCGAAGAAATATTCAAAATGTGCATCAATGAAACAGATATCTCGCAATTCTTCAAACACGAATCGGAAGTTAGCGAAACATTCCGCACAATGGAACATCCGAAAGTTATTCACGCGTTATGTAGTATTTATACATTAGTACCTTCTCAAGAAATACCAAAGAGGGAAGTATCTAAAGCAGAGAAATTCTTCATTAAAGTATTAAGCAAAGTAGCAGAAACACTTAATAAATTGACTAAATTAATTAAAGGAGATGTTAAGTAAAATGGAACGAATGGATTGGAATGGGAAAACTAGATGGCTATCGAAGAACACTAAGGAGAATGAGTTTGACGCGAAATACAAAAAGGCTGTAGCAGAAGCCAAAGAATCCGTGAAAAAAGCGACCGAGAATTACGAAGCTATCTTATTAAAAGAGTTTGCAGGTGATGATGTAGTTGCTGATAAAAAGAAAGCGTTAGTATCCATTGAAAAGGCGAATAAGATACTAAAGATCGCCGAAGACGAATTAAAAAAAGCAGAGGAATATTCGTCAGTAAATCTAAGGGATAACATGACTATCGATGAGTTAGCGGATAGTTGGTGGCAATATAGAGCTGAAGTTCGTGCGACACAATTAGCGCCGATTATTGAACGGTAAAGAAACGCATTGAAAGAGTTTTATGAATTCCTAATAGAGTATGAGAAGTTCGCAGATAAATATGAAGAAGACCACAAGTGGGCTAGTGACTTAACGCGTAGAATTAGAGGGGAGAAGGGCTATTACTCCCTAGGCAGGATAACAGATGGGCGCGATATTATATATCCTTCTGACAAAGAGTTAGAACTAGCACGAGTACAGAGACGTGTACCAACTAGATTACTAAAAGGAGATGAATAATATGAACTCAATGAATCTAAATGAAATGAGAGCAGATATTCTTAATAAGTTACGAAATGGTGTGGAATTAACACAAGGAGACATGACAAGCGCAAGCCGTGTTGCATCAAGTAGTGGGCATATTAACGATAAGGTTACATATGTAACGGTTAAACATACGTTACAGTCTCAATTAAAGAAAGTAGGTTCGGAACAATGATAGGGAAGGTAAAACCTTCCTTCTCATCTATTAAACCATATTAGGAGGATTCAATTATGAAAACAATTATTGAAATTGAAGTTAAAAAAGGTAAGCAAATTAATTACAAAAATATTCAAAGAGTAATGTGTGGTCTACATGAAAGGCATGGTCAAGATATTACCGTTAAGTTTGAAGAGGACGGAACATACACAGCCGAGAAGAACTAATTGAGAGACATATCACAACAAGATATATATTATTTAATTAGAGAAAGGAATGAAAAGAATAAAGGGTAAGAGAAAGACATCGAATCTATTCAATTAATGGGAACTATTAATATATGTGAACAACAGAAGCGAGGGGAGTTAATCCTGTCGCCTTTTTGTTGTATTCAAACAACGAGGGGGAATTGAATAATGTCAGCAAGTGCAGGTGAAGTCAGGGCAAGACTCGTCCTAGATAACGCTCAATTCCGTGCAGGTGTACAGCAGTCACGTGCGGATATGCAAGGACTCGATAGAGGTTCTCAAAGTACATCGAAAAGTATGTCATCACTAGGTAAAGCGTCAGCTGTCGCAGGTTTAGCGATGGTCGGCGCTATTGGCGCATCTGTTCAGTCGGCTATGAACTTCGAACAATCAATGGCGAAGGTTAAGGCGATATCGGGTGCGACAGATACTGAGTTTGCACAGTTAACGAAGACGGCGAAGGACTTAGGGGCGTCGACGCAGTTCAGTGCATCACAGGCAGCGGAAGGGCTTTCCTTCCTATCTATGGCGGGATTCAAGGCGCAGGACAGTATAGACGCATTACCAGCCGTTTTAAACTTAGCGGCGGTCGGTGGTATGGACTTAGGTAAGAGTGCCGATATCGCATCGAATATCATGACAGGGTTCGGATTATCTGCGAAGGATACCGACAAAGCTGTCGATATTTTAGCGAAAACGATGACGACTGCAAATACCGATTTAGACATGTTGGGAATGGGTATGAAGTACGTTGCACCAGTAGCGAGTGCGTTAGGCTGGGGAATGGAAGATACGGCAACAGCAATCGCAAAAATGTCCGATGCAGGTATTCAGGGTTCGCAAGCAGGTACGTCGTTACGTGCGATGTTACTATCGTTAGCAAATCCTACAGGACAAACATCGAAAGCCTTCGAGAAATTAGGTATTTCCGTTACAGATGCGAACGGACAATTCAAGCCATTACCTGAACTAATCGGACACATCAGCGGAAAGATGGAAGGCATGACAGATGCGCAGAAAACCGTAACCGCTGCCCAGTTAGTAGGAACGGAAGCATCCGCAGGTTTCCTTGCATTAATCAGTCAAGGACAGGGCTCGTTACAGAAATACAAGAACGAACTAGAACTGTCGGGCGGAACAGCCGAACGAGTAGCGAAAATCCAGCAAGAAACACTCAACGGTGCATGGACGCAAACTAAATCGGCAATGGAGGGCGTAGCAATCGCAATTGGTGAATCGTTACTTCCTGCGTTCACTAGCTTCGCCAATGGTGCGACAAGTATGGTCGGCATCTTAGGGAAACTAGACCCCCAATTAGTCGGATTCGGATTGACTGCTGGTGCGGTTACCGCTGGTACTGCGTTACTTGCCGTCGGAATCGTGAAAGTAGTTAATGCAATGAAAACACTAGCTATGGCTATCGTAACGAACCCAGCTACGGCATGGATTGCGGGTGTTTCGTTAGCTGTCGGTGTACTTACATCTGCAATGATGCACGGTAAGAGCGAAGCGGAACAGTACAAGGCGGTCAGCATGGATACATATAGGGAAATCGGTGAGCAAGCACGTACAGTCGATGACTTAGCAAATCAATTCGAGACGATGCAGAAAAAAATCAACCTAAGTAATGACGAGTTACTTCGCTATCGTGACGTAATGAAAGAGGTAGAGAGAGTCGAGAATCCTGAAAAGAAAAAAGCGCTAGTTGATGAAATGGATAGACTCGCTAAAGCGTCAGGTGTATCGCATGAGGAATTGAAAAAGTTCTTAGGCGTCAACGACGAAATGATTGCGAAAGCACCTGCCACGGCGCAAGCATACAGCAAAAACGGCGAAGCCATCGCATTAAGTGCGGACGCAGCGAAAGAGTTGGTTTCTGCTCTTAAAGAGAAACAGAAACTCGAATTAGACCAGCAGTTAAATCAGTCGTACAAGAACCAAGCAAAAGACCTGAAGGACTACGCGCAAAATGTCAAGGAAGGAAACGAGAAAATCGCCAATCGTAAGAATCTCGTTAAAGACGTAGAAACGCAACAGAAGAAAGTAAATGAACTAGAAGCAAAGTACAACGAAGCGGTTGATAAAGGACAAAAAGGTAAAGCGCACATGCTCAAGAAGGAGTTGTCTCATGAAGAAGCGATCTTGGGCAAGAAGAAGGAAAAGATAGATGCGAATGAACTCGCAATCTCCCAACACCGTACCGAGATTCAATCGATTGTAGACAAACGAAAAGAAGCGGAAAACATCGTACGTACTCGTGTAGCTGAAGCGATGCAAGCAACGAAAATCTCGTATGAAGTCGGAAAGGAAGTCGAAGCAATCGATAAGGCTCTCGAAGGTCATAACAAAACGATTGCATCTTACGAGAAGAAGCAAGCCAATCAGCAGAAGATTACCGAGAAACAACAGGAAGAGTACGATAATGCGGTAAAGAATAAGGGCGTGTTAGAAGAGACGAAGAACTCTATCGGAGAGTTGCGAGAGAAGCATGCGAAGAATACCGAAGAGTACGATAAGCAACTCGAAAAGGCTGGGAAGTTGAACGAGAAGACGAAAGAGCCTGTCGATAAGAAGGTGAATCTCGAAACTGACGAAGCTAAGTCGAAGAACAAAGAAGTCGAAGGTGAAATCGAAAAGCAGAAAGACAAAAAGATGGGAGTGGACGATAAGCAAGCGCAAGACGGTATCAAGAAAACCGAGAAAGATATCGAGAATAAAAAGGATAAGAAAATGGGCGTTGATAAGAAGGATGCTGAGAAAGGCATTAAAGATATCGACATGAAAGCAACCGCCGAAAAGATTAAGAAAATCTTCGGTAACACGACAGCAGCGAAGTTACTTATCGACCTTCTAGATAAGCAAGCAACGGCAGAGAAGACGAAGAAAGTCAAGGCGGACAAGTCACAAGCTGACTCGGCAATTGCGGATACTGACCGCAAAGCCCTAGCGGAGAAAGTCAAGAAGATTCTCGGTGATGGCAAGATGGCGGATGCCGTTATCAAAGTACTCGATGCACATGCGGAGAAGAAAAAGACAAAGCCGATAGATGCTGATACGTCGAGCGCCGATTCGAAGCATGAGACATTAATGGGCAAAATCGTGAAAACAGCAACGAAGCGAATCTCGCTGGAATGGCTCGGCGATCTTAATCCGTTAAAGTACTTCCATTCAGGCGGAACGGTTGGTGCATCGCCTTCGAATAGGTCTACACGTCCGAAGTATCACAATGGCGGAAATCCTCGTGGACTAGTCGGAAAGGGTGCGAAGTTCGATGAAGTAGATGCGAGGTTACTGAAGAACGAGATGGTACTTACGCAAGCGCAACAGGCGAATCTATTCAACTTCATTCGTACTGCGAATCGACCTTCGACAATGGGCGCAGTAGCGCCGAATAAAGGTGGAGGACAGGTCGGAAATACTATGATGACTGTAAACGTCAATGTCGCAGAAATGAATGTACGTGACGACCAAGACTTACCGAAGTTGGCGAAAGAAATCAGTCAAGAGATGGCTAGAATGGAACGACAAAAATCAAGAGCGAGGGGGCAATGGTAAACGGGATATGCGAGAGGGCTTAACGGCTCTCTCTTTTATTTTAAAATTTTAATTATGTAAATGTGCATTTATATTTATTTCGCAAATTGCGAAACATTATAATAGAAAGAGAGGGCTTAAAAGGGGGAAAAACAACTATGAGTGTAAAAGATTTATTACAGATGTTAAAAGAAAGTCGGGTAATGATAGTAGCAAAACAGGTCGGGATAAGTCACAAGAAGTTATCAAAAGCATTGAAGGCAGCTGGTTACGAATATAACCGTGGTTTAGGTTGGCATTTTACGTCTACAGGCGAACCGCCTTTGGAAGCGGATATCGGAGAGTTTATAGTAGATGCAAATGATTTAAAGGCGGAAGCCACAAGTAACACCCTTACGAAAAAAGAAGTCAATGCACTACGAAAGGTAATTAACGAATGGGGTGCGACTAAAAACGCGGTTAATCAAATCGCTCAACAGAAAGAAAAGGATTTAGCGCAGAATAAGACAAATCTGATTCATTCGTTGTATACGCATATTGGAGAAAGTGGTGCGAGGGAGAAAGCGAGTAGAACCGTTAATCTTGACAAGAAGATATGCGTGAAATTAGATGGATTTGAAGATAAGCATCGCTTAAACCGAGATGAGATTGTTGAAATTGCGCTGTATGAGTTTTTTGAGAAATATAAGGCACAATAATTACGAGAGGGGACGTGGGTTTTGTTATCTACGTCTTTTTTTCGGCTATAATTGCGGAAAGGTACGCCGAGATTGCGGTTTTAAGGTGATTATCTTTTCTTCCGTGGATATAGTATCATCTAAATGCATCAGAATTGTCCATAGGGAATCGATAGAATAAAGGGGCTTTTGACGTTGACGTAGAACGGCTCTATAGCGTATAATATTAATTAACAAAAACGGTCAGTTGACCGCACAAATGAACGTTCAGCAAGCGATGAAAGAATCGTTTATATATCGTAGGTAATTGACGGGTCGGGAGTTCGAATCTCTCCTGGGACGCTAAAAAAACCTTGTTATCTTTTGATAACAAGGTTTTTTGTTTGTTTTAAATTAGTTATTAATAAATTTTTCAAAGACAAAACCGTAATCTTTCACGTTATATTGCTTTTTCGTATCAACGAGCCAGTTAAAGGCGATCTCGTTCATCTCTTTAAACTGTTCTGCTAAATTTACTTGTGCATTTGAAATACGGCTGAAAGCGTTAGATGCCATATCTAAACTTTTATGTGCATACTGCAATGTAATGTCGTTGTCGTATGAAATTTCTTCGATTTTAAGAAGAGCCTTATATAAATCTTTTAATTCTTCAATATGTTTTTTATGAACATCAATTGAGTAATGCTCATCTCCCATTTGAAATTTAATTTCTACATCTAAATCAATCGTTCCTGCAGTTTCAAGTGCTACGTTTTTAATTTGATATTTACTATAGCTAAAGCGGCGTAATGTACGTTTTTTGCTTGTGGCACTTGTACCATCTAGGTGAATTAATCCTTTGTTTGTAAAGCAATATTCATCCGATTTTGATTTAATAAGAAAGTAAATTTTCTCCCCATCTTCATGCATCACGTAATCATCAGCATCAACCTTATCATAATCTTTTGGTGTAATGACAGAACCTACATCGCTTAATCCTAAAACATCAGCAGCCATTTTTTTGAACATATATAATCCCCCTTGTAAATTAAATTCTTAATTGTACAAAAATATATTAACATGATTTTAAACTTATTTTTGAAATCTTACAACTCTGTAAGGTAAGTGTAAGGAAGTTCGATGGTAACAAATTACTAATCTTATATAATGAAGATAACAACGATAAATGAGGAGGAAGAGATGATGAAAGGATTAATCGTAACGGGTTTAACAGTAGCTTTTGGGTTTGTGGCGTATGAAAAGTTAACATATGTAATTGATGTTGTAAAACATTTAGTAGCGTAGAAAAAACTGCCATGAGAGGGAAAGGGAATGAGTGAATGAATGGAATGGTTATTTGGAATTATAGGTACTTGTAGTGTAGTTTTATTGTTCTTTGTCCCGAGTGGTATACTTAGTTCGACAACGAGTTTGTTCTTTTTAAGTTTGTTTGCTTGTACGATGCTTATTATTATGTTTTTAATGAAGCGAAGTAAACCAATCTTCTATTTTAGCATGATTGTTATGGCAATTATTGTTCTCCAAATTATTACCCTTGTTATATACCCCACAATTATAAAAGCTTTCCATTAATGATGAACCCTCTGCCGTCTGTTGCTGAGGGTTTTTGTTTGTGAAAAATGAATTTTATTTAGAAGTTTGTTGTTTTTTTATTAAGAAAATAGAATATTCCTATATTTCAAATAAATAATTTTGGAATGTTGTGTTCTCATTACGCATTTGATATATTTACTTTGAAGATCATTAAAATCTAGAAAAAGAGGCGGACGTATGGATAAAAAAGAAAATACGGTCGTATTGTTTCCGCAACTATCAGAACGCTATATTGATAAAGGTTTTTTAGCGTTGAAAGAGCGGGAATTCGAAGATGCATTGCGCTGCTTTGAAATATTACGTCAGTATAATGCAGAAACGGAACAAACAGAATTAGCTTCCGTTATTTGTTTGCTAGAATTAAAACGTATGGAAGAAGCGAAAGAAAAATGTGAGCAGTTACTTGAAACAGGAGCTGTATTATTTGGTGATATTCTTGAAACGTATGTAACTATTTTAGTTCAAACAAATGATTATGAAGGTGTCATTGAAACTGTTGAGGAAGTTTTGCAAACGAAAGATATAATTCCTGAGCAAAAGGAAAAATTGGCGCAGCTTGCTTTGTTTGCACAAGGGATGCTGAATGAAGAAGATACACCGCTAGTGGATTCGAATTTTGAATTAGAAAAATTTACCGATGGGCTTTTTGGAGAAAACTTTGGTCAAAAGCTAAGAGTGATCCAGAAACTTTCGTTAAAAGACCTGGATCTCGCACTTCCTACTTTAAAGAAATTTTTAATAGACGAAGATCAGCACCCTTATTTAAAAACTTCTATTTTGTATAAAATGGTAGAAAATCAAATAGAAGAAGAGATAGAAGTAGAGAAGTTTGGAAATACGATAAAGGTGATTCCAGCATTTACAGGTCATAATGAGGAGCAATCCGATAAAATTATACATAAATTCTCAAACCGATTAGAGCAAAATTATCCAGATATATTTATTACGATGGTTACATACTGGAAAGAATTACAAATTAGCATTTTTCCGTTCCCTCTATTAATGGATAAAGTAGAAATTTGGGCTGCTGTCTTAGAGAGAATTGGAAGAAAGCGTTTCGGATTGGCTATTGATGAAGAAGAACTTATGACAGCATACAATATTGAGTTTGAGGAATTTCATATTGCCTATCAATGGTTACTGCGTATTGAAAGAGAAGGGTATTTGCCCGTATAATTATGAAAAAGAATCGTTCAGTTATTGAAACGAGCACATTCTATGTTATAATGTAAGGGTTGCAAAAGGCAGAAATCTGCCTGTTTGTAAGAGAAGAGGAGTATAATTCTCTTACTTAATATGTTTCATATTAGTCTCGAACAAAATATACCGTAGTTGTCTTTTAGACAATTAGTAGATTGGAACATTGTATCTGAAAGCTTTTTGCTAGAGGGTTATTTGTACATTTGTTATTTCAAGAAAGAGATAATAAAAATTTTGATCTATAGAGGTATGTGCATACATTATTATAGTTGGAGGGAAAGAATAAATGTCTACAAAATGGGAAAAATTAGAAGGTAACATTGGCGTTTTAACAATCGAAGTTGATGCTAAAGAAGTAAATAACTCTATCGACGCTGCATTCAAAAAAGTAGTAAAAACAATTAATGTACCAGGTTTCCGTAAAGGAAAAATGCCTCGTCCATTATTCGAACAACGCTTTGGTATTGAATCTTTATACCAAGATGCTTTAGATATCATCTTACCAAAAGCATACGGTGAAGCAATCGATGAAGCTGGTATCTTCCCAGTTGCTCATCCTGAGATTGACATCGAGAAATTCGAAAAAGGCCAAAACTTAATTTTCACTGCAAAAGTTACTGTAAAACCTGAAGTTAAATTAGGTGATTACAAAGGTTTAGCAGTAGAAAAAGTTGAAACAACTGTAACTGACGAGGATGTAGAGAACGAAGTAAAAGCTTTACAAGAGCGTCAAGCTGAACTAGTTGTTAAAGAAGAAGGAACTGCTGCAGATGGTGATACAGCTGTAATCGACTTCGAAGGTTTCGTTGATGGCGAAGCATTTGAAGGCGGAAAAGGCGAAAACTATTCTCTTGCAATCGGTTCTGGTACTTTCATCCCAGGTTTCGAAGAGCAAGTAATTGGTCTTAAATCTGGTGATTCTAAAGAAGTTGAAGTATCATTCCCAGAAGAGTACCATGCTGCTGAATTAGCTGGTAAACCAGCAACATTCAAAGTAACAATTCACGAAATCAAAACAAAAGAACTTCCTGAGTTAAACGACGAGTTCGCTAAAGATGCTGACGAAGAAGTTGCAACTCTTGATGAATTAAAAACAAAACTTCGTACAAACTTAGAAGAAGGCAAAAAGCACGAAGCTGAGCACAAAGTACGTGACGAAGTAGTAGAATTAGCTGCTGCTAACGCTGAAATCGACATTCCAGAAGCTATGATCGACACTGAGTTAGATCGTATGGTTCGTGAATTCGAGCAACGTTTAAGCCAACAAGGTATGAACCTTGAGCTTTACTACCAATTCACAGGTACTGACGCTGACAAATTAAAAGAGCAAATGAAAGAGGATGCACAAAAACGTGTAAGAATCAATCTTGTTCTTGAAGCTATCATTGAAGCTGAAAACATCGAAGTTACTGAAGAAGAAGTAACTGCAGAAGTTGAAAAAATGGCTGAAATGTACGGTATGCCAGTAGACGCTATCAAGCAAGCTCTTGGAAGCGTAGACGCTTTATCTGAAGATCTTAAAGTGCGTAAAGCTGTAGACTTCTTAGTAGACAACGCTGCATAATAAAATAACAAGGCGCGATTTTAATCGTGCCTTGTTTTATAAATATAGAAATATATTTATAAAACTTTTCGATGAAGAAGGAAAAGTGCCTTTGTAAGTCGAATATACATATTTCAAAAGTTTTAAAATTTTTTTATTTGTACATAACTAGTCATATTATTTGTATTTCTCGCTACGTAGTGACATAATATGTATTTACATACGATACATTTATCGTGTACATACGAAGGCAAGAGGTTAGCACTTTGTAAGGGGTGTGAAAATATGTTTAAATTTAATGATGAAAAAGGTCAATTAAAATGTTCTTTCTGTGGTAAAACACAAACGCAAGTTCGAAAGTTAGTTGCAGGTCCAGGTGTTTACATTTGTGACGAGTGTATCGAGCTTTGTACTGAAATTGTACAAGAGGAGCTTGCGAAGGACGAAGAAGTAGAATTCAAAGATGTACCGAAACCGGTAGAAATTCGTGAAATCTTAGATGAGTATGTCATCGGACAAGATAACGCGAAAAAAGCACTAGCGGTAGCGGTATATAACCATTACAAACGCATTAATTCTAACAGCAAAATTGATGATGTAGAATTAGCGAAGAGTAATATTTCACTTATTGGGCCAACTGGTAGTGGTAAAACATTATTGGCACAAACATTAGCGCGTATTTTAAATGTTCCATTTGCAATCGCGGACGCAACATCTTTAACAGAAGCTGGATACGTTGGGGAAGATGTAGAAAACATCTTACTAAAACTAATTCAAGCGGCTGATTACGATGTAGAAAAAGCGGAAAAAGGAATTATTTATATTGATGAGATTGATAAAGTGGCACGTAAGTCCGAAAATCCATCAATTACACGTGATGTATCTGGTGAAGGTGTACAGCAGGCACTTCTGAAAATTTTAGAAGGTACTGTAGCGAGCGTTCCACCTCAAGGTGGTCGTAAGCACCCGCATCAAGAGTTTATTCAAATTGATACAACGAACATCCTATTCATTTGTGGTGGAGCGTTTGATGGCATCGAGCCTATTATTAAACGTCGCCTTGGTGAGAAAGTAATTGGATTTGGTGCTGAGAAGAAAAATGCTGATGTAAATGAGAAGCATGTTTTATCTCACGTTTTACCAGAGGATCTTTTAAGATTCGGTTTAATTCCGGAGTTTATCGGTCGTCTTCCAGTTATTGCGAACCTAGAGCCGCTTGATGAAGATGCTCTTGTAGATATTTTAACTAAACCGAAAAATGCACTTGTTAAGCAATTCCAAAAATTATTGGAGCTTGACGATGTTGAGTTAGAGTTTGAAGAAGGTGCACTAGTTGAGATTGCGAAAAAAGCAATTGAACGTAAAACAGGTGCTCGTGGACTTCGTTCTATTATTGAAGGCTTGATGCTTGATGTAATGTTCGAACTTCCATCTCGCAAAGATATCGAGAAGTGTATTCTTACGAAAGAAACAGTAGCTGATAATGAACCGCCGAAATTGGTGTTACAAGACGGTACTGTACTTGATACAAAAACATCTGCATAATGCGAAGAAGAAACAGCAATTTTTATAATTGCTGTTTTTCTTTATGTTTAGCACTATTCCTCCCAGGAAATACTAAAAGGTAAAACATAGCGGGAGGAAATGAATTATGAGCTGGACAAATATATTTTTACTTGTTCAACTTGTTTTTGGAGTAATTGTCGGATTGTATTTTTGGCATTTACTTCGAAATCAGCGAACACAAAAAGTTTCAATTGATCGAGAATCGAAAAAAGAATTAGAGCAGCTTCGTAAAATGCGTGAGGTTTCTTTAACAGAGCCGCTTGCGGAAAAGGTACGTCCTACATCCTTTATAGACATTGTAGGGCAAGAAGACGGGATTAAGTCGTTAAAAGCGGCTCTTTGTGGTCCTAATCCGCAACATGTGATCATATACGGTCCGCCAGGTGTCGGAAAGACAGCGGCAGCACGCCTTGTATTAGAAGAAGCGAAACGAAATCCGAAATCTCCATTTCGTACAAATGCAACATTTATCGAACTTGATGCGACGACAGCTAGGTTTGATGAGCGTGGTATTGCGGATCCATTAATTGGTTCAGTGCATGATCCTATTTATCAAGGAGCAGGTGCAATGGGACAAGCGGGTATCCCGCAACCGAAAAAAGGGGCTGTAACAGATGCGCATGGTGGTATTTTGTTCATTGATGAGATTGGTGAATTACATCCAATTCAAATGAATAAAATGCTAAAAGTGTTAGAAGATCGGAAAGTGTTTTTGGAAAGTGCGTATTATAGTGAAGAAAATTCGATGATTCCAACGTATATACATGATATTTTTCAAAAAGGTTTACCTGCAGATTTTCGCTTAGTTGGTGCAACGACACGTTCACCAGAGGAAATTCCTCCTGCAATTAGGTCGCGTTGTTTAGAAGTGTTCTTCCGTGAGTTAGATACAGAAGAAATTCAAAAAGTAGCGAAAAATGCAGCTGACAAAGTGGAGATGCAAGTAGGTGAGAACGGTATCGAAATGATTGGAATGTATGCAAGAAATGGGCGAGAAGCAATTAATCTCGTGCAAATTTCTGCTGGTATGGCGATAAATGAAGAACGACCTTTCATTAAAGATGAAGATATTGAGTGGGTTGTTCATTCTAGTCAGCTTACACCAAAGTACGAAAAACGTATTTATCCAATTCCGAGAATCGGTCTTGTGAACGGGCTTGCTGTATATGGGCCGAATACAGGTGCGTTATTAGAAATTGAGGTAACAGCTATACCTGCGAAAGATAAAGGATCAGTAAATGTCACTGGAATTGTAGAAGAGGAAAGTATTGGAAATCAAACGAAATCAATCCGCCGTAAAAGTATGGCGAAAGGTTCTGTTGATAATGTGTTAACAGTACTTCGTTCTCTAGATGTGTTGCCAGAAGGGTATGATATACATATTAATTTTCCTGGTGGTATCCCGATTGATGGTCCTTCAGCAGGTATTGCTATGGCAACAGGTGTCTATTCAGCAGTGCATCGTACGTATGTGAATAATGAAGTAGCGATGACAGGTGAGATAAGTATCCACGGAGAAGTGAAGCCTATTGGTGGTGTGTACGCAAAAATAAAAGCTGCGAAAAAAGCGGGAGCTAAGAAAGTCATCATTCCGGCTGAAAACATGCAACCATTTTTGTATACAATAAAGGGAATTGAGATCATTCCTGTTCGCAAATTAAAAGAAGTATTTGAATTAACATTTATGCAGGAAAATGTGCATCGTGAGCTTGATGCACATAATGATTTGGGCGAAACAGATGCACAATCAATGTGAGAATATACAATAATAAAAATTTGCCAGACTTCGTTTAAGTTTGTATGCTTAAGCGGAGTCTTTTTTCTTTTCGTGAGGCACAAAAAAACAGGGGATTAACAATTGCGAAGAATCTCTGCAATTGCATCTAGATGTATTGTAATATAAAATAGTTGAACAGGAGTTTAATTTATTATGGAGGTGCTATGTCTAGTATGAATACGAATGAAAGAATTGTGCCCCTCCTACCATTAAGAGGCATTCTCGTATATCCAACGATGGTTCTGCATCTTGATGTAGGACGTGATAAATCGATACAAGCACTAGAGCAGGCGGCAATGGATGAAAATATCATCTTTTTAGCAATGCAAAAAGAAATGAATATCGACGATCCGAAAGAAGATGACATATATAGTGTAGGTACAGTGGCGAAAGTGAAGCAAATGTTAAAATTGCCTAACGGTACGCTTCGTGTCCTTGTAGAAGGTTTACATAGAGCAGAAGTAGTAGAGTTTATCGAAGAAGAAAATATAGTGCAAGTTTCTATTAGAACAGTAACTGAAGAAGTAGAAGATGATTTGGAAGAGAAGGCTCTTATGCGTACGTTACTGGAGCATTTCGAACAATATATTAAAGTTTCGAAAAAAGTTTCAAATGAAACATTTGCAACGGTGGCTGATGTAGAAGAACCGGGAAGACTAGCTGATTTAATTGCTTCTCACTTACCGATTAAAACGAAGCAGAAACAAGAGATTTTAGAGATTGTATCTGTGAAAGAGCGACTACATACACTTATTTCAATTATTCAAGATGAACAAGAGTTACTTAGCCTAGAAAAGAAAATTGGACAAAAAGTGAAACGTTCAATGGAGCGCACGCAAAAAGAATATTTCTTACGTGAGCAAATGAAGGCGATTCAAACTGAACTTGGTGATAAAGAAGGCAAGGGCGGGGAAGTTGAAGAACTTCGTGAGAAAATTGAACAGTCGGGAATGCCTGAAGAAACAATGAAGGCTGCAATGAAAGAATTAGATCGTTATGAAAAATTACCTGTAAGTTCTGCTGAGAGTGGTGTCATTCATAATTATATTGATTGGCTATTAGCTCTCCCATGGACAACAGCAACAGAGGATATGATTGACCTCACTCATTCGGAAGAAATTTTAAATAAAGATCATTACGGTCTTGAAAAAGTGAAAGAGCGAGTACTTGAATATTTAGCTGTACAGAAGTTAACGAATTCATTAAAAGGGCCAATTCTTTGTCTAGTAGGACCTCCTGGGGTTGGGAAAACTTCGTTAGCACGTTCTATTGCAACATCGTTAAACCGTAATTTTGTACGTGTTTCTCTTGGTGGTGTGCGTGATGAATCTGAAATTCGTGGTCACCGTCGTACATATGTAGGAGCGATGCCAGGACGTATCATTCAAGGTATGAAAAAGGCGAAAACAGTTAATCCAGTCTTCTTATTAGATGAGATTGATAAAATGTCTAACGATTTCAGGGGAGACCCATCAGCGGCGTTACTTGAAGTGTTAGATCCAGAACAAAACCATAATTTCAGTGATCATTACATTGAAGAGCCATATGATTTATCGAAAGTTATGTTCGTTGCAACTGCTAATACACTTGCAAGTGTTCCGGGCCCATTGCTTGACCGTATGGAAATCATTTCAATTGCTGGTTATACAGAACTTGAAAAGGTGCACATTGCTCGTGAGCATTTATTGCCGAAACAATTAAAAGAGCACGGTTTGCGAAAAGGTAATTTGCAAGTACGTGATGAAGCGCTTCTTGAAATTATTCGTTATTATACACGCGAGGCTGGTGTTCGTACGTTAGAGCGTCAAATTGCAAAAGTTTGCCGTAAAGCAGCAAAAATTATCGTTACAGCAGAACGCAAGCGCATTGTTGTAACAGAGAAAAATATTGTTGATTTACTTGGTAAGCATATATTCCGTTATGGTCAAGCTGAAAAAACAGACCAAGTTGGTATGGCAACAGGTTTAGCTTACACAGCAGCGGGCGGCGATACACTTGCAATTGAAGTGTCTGTAGCGCCAGGAAAAGGGAAATTAATTTTAACAGGGAAACTTGGGGATGTTATGAAAGAATCCGCACAAGCCGCGTTTAGCTATATTCGTTCTCGTGCAGAAGAGCTTCATATTGATCCGGATTTCCATGAGAAAAACGATATTCATATTCATGTTCCAGAAGGAGCAGTTCCAAAAGATGGACCGTCAGCAGGTATTACGATGGCAACGGCACTTATTTCTGCACTAACAGGTATTCCTGTAAGTAAAGAAGTTGGTATGACAGGTGAAATTACACTTCGTGGTCGTGTATTACCGATTGGTGGTTTGAAAGAAAAAACATTAAGTGCTCACCGCGCGGGATTAACAAAAATTATTTTACCGGCGGAAAATGAGAAAGATTTAGATGATATTCCAGAGAGCGTAAAAGAAAACCTTACGTTTGTGCTTGCATCTCATTTAGACGAAGTATTGGAGCACGCATTAGTAGGAGTGAAACAATGAAAGTAACAAAAGCAGATATTGTAATTAGTGCCGTTAAACCGGAACAATATCCAGACAGTGATTTACCAGAAATTGCCTTAGCAGGTCGTTCTAATGTCGGGAAGTCTTCCTTTATTAATAAAATTTTAAATCGTAAAAAGTTAGTACGTATTTCTTCTAAACCAGGAAAAACGCAAACGCTGAACTTTTTCTTAATCAATGAAATGATGCATTTTGTTGACGTTCCAGGTTATGGATATGCGAAAGTATCTAAAACAGAGCGCGCGGCATGGGGCAGAATGATTGAAACTTACTTTACAACACGTACGCAATTAGACGCAGCTGTATTAGTAGTTGATTTACGTCACCAACCAACAAAAGATGACATTATGATGTATGATTTCTTAAAGCATTATGAAATCCCAACAATTATTATTGCAACGAAAGCCGATAAAATTCCGAAAGGGAAATGGCAAAAGCATTTAAAAGTTGTAAAAGAAACGCTTGCTGTTGAAATTGGCGATGAAATCGTTCTATTCTCTTCTGAAACAGGACTTGGAAAAGAAGAAGCATGGAAAGCAATTCATAAAATGACAAAAACAAAAAACGCGTGACGAATGTCGCGCGTTTTTTTTATTTACTAAACTTTTAGCGTACGTTTAATGTAACTTCAATATTTCCTCTTGTTGCTTTAGAGTAAGGACATACACCGTGAGCGGCTTCTACAAGTTCTTGTGCTTCGGCATGAGAAACACCAGCAACATGTACGTCAAGTACAGCAGATAGTCCGAAACCACCATCTGTATCTTTACCGATAGAAACGTGTGCAGTCACTTCTGTACTTTCCACCTTCATACGTTTTGTACGAATTACAAGTTGTAATGCACTATCAAAGCAAGCTGCATAACCAGCTGCAAATAATTGTTCTGGATTTGTTGCTTCTCCGCCTGCGCCACCTAGTGCTTTTGGCATTTTTACATCAAGATTTAATATGCCATCATCTGAAACTACCTTACCGTTTCTTCCACCTGTTGCTGTTACTGAAGCAGTATATAATTTATCCATGTTTATTCCCCTTTTCTGTCATTAATTTTTTTCATTGTTTCAATTAATGTGTTTAATTGGATTAATAAAGAATGATATTCTTGCTCTGTAATGCCTAAATTTGTAGCCATCGTTGTTGGTAATGAACAAGCTATTTCTTTTAAATCTTTACCTTGTTTTGTTAATTCAATACAAACTTTTCGCTCGTCTTCTTTTGAACGAACACGTTGTACAAGTTTTAATGATTCCATACGTTTTAACATAGGCGTTAAAGTACCAGAATCTAAAAATAGACGTTCTCCAATTTCTTTTACTGTTAGTCCGTCTTGTTCCCAGAGTACGAGTAAAGTAATGTACTGGGGATACGTAATGCCCATTTCTTCTAAATAGGGGCGGTAAAAACGGGTAACCTCTCTAGAACAAGCGTAAATAGAAAAACAAAGTTGGTTATCTAGATGCAAAGGATTTTCTTTCATAGGCAACTCCTTGTATTTTTAAATTGTGCGCAATTTAATTTTGTAAAACCAATATAACGAAAAAGAAATACAATGTCAAATGCATTGCATCGAGAAAGTGAGTACTATATTTTGGAACAATCATACATATTTTCCTTCATGATGAAAGAAGATAGAAAAGATGATGTTATAATTAATATGGAATAGTTTCCATCACTTGATTATGAGGACTTTTTTTGGTAACGTACAAATAGAGTTGTTATTTTATAATTATTATAAAGTAGAAAGTTCTTTATTAATCTTACTGAAGCTCCTTTATTACATATGGAGAATAAATAAAAAATAATCAGTTGTTCACACGATTGTCAGATTCATAAGAGGAAAGTTGTATTATGATAGTAGATAAAGTGATAAAACGGGTGAAGGGGGACATGCTGCGTGCATATTCTTGTTGTTAGTGTAAATTATCGAACAGCCCCTGTAGAATTTCGTGAGAAACTCACATTTCAGGCAGCAGAGCTAGAGCAAGCAATGACTATATTACAAAACCAAAAGAGCGTGCTAGAAAATGTCATTGTATCAACTTGTAATCGCACTGAGATTTACGCTGTTGTCGATCAATTACACACGGGACGGTATTACATTAAGAAGTTTTTAGCTGATTGGTTTCAGCTTGAAATAGGAGAAGTCGCACCATACTTGTCTATTTTTGAACAAGATGGCGCAATAGATCATTTATTCCGCGTAACGTGCGGTTTGGATTCTATGGTTGTTGGAGAGACGCAAATTTTAGGTCAAATAAAAGATAGCTTTTTAGAAGCACAACAAGTAAAAGCGACAGGTACAATTTTTAATGAGTTGTTTAAGCAAGTGGTTACGTTAGCGAAACGTGCGCACTCAGAAACAACGATTGGTGAAAGTGCGATGTCTGTTAGTTATGCTGCTGTTGAGCTCGGAAAGAAAATATTTGGCGATTTAACAGATTGTCATGTACTTATTCTTGGTGCGGGTAAGATGGGTGAACTTGCACTGCAAAACTTATACGGAAGTGGAGCTCGTAAAGTAACGGTTATGAATAGGACGCTTACGAAAGCGGAAGTGATGGCTGAGAAATATATGGGACATGCAAAGCCTTTAAGTGAATTGCAATGTGCATTATTAGAAGCGGATATTTTAATTAGTTCAACGGGTGCATCAGAATATGTCATTACGAAAGAAATGATGACAAAAGTAGAGAGAATGCGCTCTGGTCGTCCGTTATTTATGGTTGATATTGCAGTACCACGTGATATTGATCCGGCGATTGATGAATTAGAAGGCTCTTTCTTATATGATATCGACGATCTGCAAGGTGTAGTTGAAGCAAACCGTGCTGAACGTTTAAAAGAAGCAGAGAAAATTCAATTTATGATTGAAGAAGAAATGGTTTTATTTAAAACGTGGTTAAGTACGCTTGGTGTTGTACCGTTAATATCAGCTCTTCGTGATAAAGCGCTAGCAATTCAAAGTGATACGATGGAAAGTCTTGAGCGAAAAATACCAAACCTTAGTGATCGTGAGAAAAAAGTAATTAGTAAACATACGAAAAGTATTATTAACCAATTGTTAAAAGACCCAATTTTAGTAGCTAAAGAATTAGCTGTTGAAGAGGGAGCTGGCGAAAAATTAGCTTTATTTGCGAAGATTTTTGATTTAGAAGTGGAAGAAGCGGGAAATACGGAAGAAGTAGAACATAAAAGAGCGTGGACACCATCCGTTCCATCTTTATAACTTGGAAGGATGATCGGATGAGTTTTTTAAATAACAGTATTATTTATCATATTGCAATTATTTTATATGCTTGTAGCATTAGTTTATATTTTATAGATTATTTCCAAAGTAACCGAAAGGCGAACCGCTTTGCTTTTTGGTTACTTTCGATTGTATGGGTTCTGCAGTCTATTTTTATGTTGCTTAGGGCTACAGATTCAGAAACGAATCCTATTTTAACTTTATTATCAGGGATTTATTTTTATGTTTGGTTATTGATTACGATGTCATTAGTCATTAATCGATTTATGCGTATTGACTTTTTAGTCTTTTTTACAAATGTTGTAGCATTTGGCGTAAGCGCTTTTTCTATTTTTACACCGCTCGGGAAGATGTCGCCAGTACTTGCAGAGCAATTAGTTTCAGAACTTGTATACGTGCATGTCGGTATGGCGATCATTTCTTATGCAACGTTTACTGTATCGTTTATTTTTTCTATTATGTATTTATTGCAATACCGACTATTAAAAAAGAAAAAGTGGAATGCGAGATTAAGAAGATTAGGAAATTTGCCGAAGCTTGAATCTATGTCTTACGGATTAAATTTATTTTCTGTTCCGTTTTTCTTATTAGCAATTATATTAGGATGCATATGGGGATATACAAAATTGGATAATTTCCATTGGTATGATACGAAAGTAATTGGGTCTTTTGTCGTTCTATTTGTATATTGCGTGGGCTTATATTTACGAGCAGCAGATGTGTTGCAAGGTAAGAAAATTGTGCAGTGGAATATCGGGGCATTTCTCGTAATGCTAGTTAACATTTTTCTATTAAGCAGTTTATCTAATTTCCACTTTTGGTATTTATAATGAGGAGAGAGAGAATTATGCGCAAAATTATTGTAGGTTCACGAAAGAGTAAACTAGCATTAACACAAACTAATTGGTTTATTGATCAATTAAAAGCGCTTGGTTTACCATATGAATTTGAAGTGAAAGAAATCGTCACAAAAGGTGATGTTATTTTAGATGTTACTCTTTCAAAAGTAGGCGGAAAAGGTTTATTTGTAAAGGAAATTGAACATGCGTTACTTACGAAAGAAATTGATATGGCTGTACATAGTATGAAAGATATGCCCGCTGTACTTCCAGATGGATTAACGATTGGTTGTACGCCAAAGCGCGTTGACCCTCGTGATGCTTTTATTTCTAAAAACGGAGAATCGTTTAAAGACTTAGCAGAAGGCGCGTTCTTAGGAACGAGTAGTTTGAGACGTAGTGCACAACTACTAGCTGCGAGACCAGATTTACAAGTAAAATGGATTCGCGGGAATATCGATACACGCTTACGTAAGTTAAAAGATGAAGATTACGATGCAATTATTTTAGCGACAGCCGGATTACAGAGAATGGGCTGGGACGGAGAAGTTATTACAGAACATTTAGATGAAACGTTATGTGTACCAGCCGTAGGACAAGGTGCATTAGCGATTGAATGTCGTGAGGATGATACGGATTTACTTCAGTTGTTAGCACATATTAATGATGCAGTAACAGAAAGAACAGTGGCTGCTGAACGAGTATTTCTTCATAAACTTGAAGGTGGATGCCAAGTTCCAATCGCTGGATATGCAACTCTTAAAGAAAATGATGCAATCGAATTAACAGCGCTTGTCGGTTCTATGGACGGTTCTGTTTTATTGAAAGAGATAGTAATAGGTAATGATCCGAAGCAAGTTGGATTAGAGGCTGCGGACCGTTTAATTAAACAAGGAGCAAAAGAGCTCATCCTTGCTGCAAATAAGGAGCAACAATAAATATGAACGCTCTCGCTGGCAAAACAGTATTGATTACACGTGCCCAGCACCAAGCGAAACAAATGAGTGTAGCAGTGAAAGAAAGGAGCGGAATTCCATTGGAAATTCCGCTTTTGCGTATGGAAGGTACGTCTCATAGGCAAATTCAACATATAGCAGGGCAGCTACATTCGTATGACTGGGTTATTTTCACGAGTAAAAATGGTGTAGCTTTTTTTCTAGATAGTTTGAGAAAGAAGCTCCCCGGACCGATTAAAATTGCTGCAGTAGGCGTGAAAACAAAGTTAGAGTTAGAAAAGCGAGGCTATCAAGTAGAGTTTGTTCCCACTGCATTTGTTGCAGAAACATTTGCCGAAGAGTTTCTAAAAGAATTAAGTGGAAACGAGCGTATTTTATTTCCGAAAGGGAATTTAGCAAGAGATGTAATCCCGGTTAAACTTAGGGAGTTTGGTGTTTTTCTAGATGAGTTAATTGTATATGGTACGAAGGTGAATGTAGAGAAAAAACAAGAACTTATAACAGCATTGAAATTAGGGGAAGTAAATATTATTACATTTACGAGCCCTTCAACTGTTGATAGTTTTGTTCGTTTACTTGAGGGTACAAACTGGAGAGAATGGATGAAAAAATGTACAATTGCTTGTATAGGGCCTATTACGGAAAAAGAGGCGAACCTCTATTTTCCACATGTTATTGTGCCAAAAGAGTACACTGTAGAAGCATTACTACAATGCATTTGTGAATCTATAAAATAAAAGAATGGGGATAGAAATCTATGAATTCTTTACAATTTAATCGTCATCGTCGTTTAAGACAAAGCGGGGGCATGCGTGCGCTTGTACGTGAAACATTTTTACATACAGAAGATTTTATTTACCCTATTTTTGTATTAGAAGGAGAAAATACTCGTAATGAAGTTCCTTCTATGCCAGGCGTATATCAAATGTCTTTAGATTTATTGCAAGCTGAAATGCAAGAGGTCGTTGATTTAGGCATTCGTTCTGCTATTGTATTTGGTTTACCTGCTGAAAAGGACGAAGTTGGATCATCGGCATATTGTGAGCATGGAATTGTACAGCGTGCAATTAAGCAAATTAAAGATGAGTTCCCAGAGCTAGTAGTAGTTGCAGATACATGTTTATGTCAATTCACAAGCCATGGTCATTGCGGTGTTATTGAAGATGGCGTTATTTTAAATGATGAGTCTCTTGCAGCTCTTGCAAAAACAGCTGTAAGTCAAGCGAAAGCAGGGGCAGACATTATTGCACCATCTAACATGATGGACGGATTTGTAACAGCAATTCGCCATGCATTAGATGAAAATGGTTTCGCGCACGTACCAGTTATGTCGTACGCTGTGAAATATTCATCAGCATTTTACGGACCGTTCCGTGATGCAGCACACGGTGCACCGCAGTTTGGTGACCGTAAAACATATCAAATGGACCCAGCGAACCGTATGGAAGCATTCCGTGAAGCAGAATCAGATGTAATGGAAGGGGCCGACTTCTTAATTGTAAAGCCAGCTCTTTCTTATCTAGATATCGTTCGTGATGTGAAAAATAACTTTAACTTACCAGTCGTTGCTTATAACGTAAGTGGTGAATATTCGATGATTAAAGCAGCAGCACAAAATGGTTGGATTAATGAAAAAGAAGTTGTACTTGAGAAATTAATTAGCATGAAACGCGCAGGAGCAGACTTGATTATTACGTATCATGCAAAAGATGCAGCAAGATGGTTACAAGAAGGAGGCGCTAAATAATGAAAAAATTTGATAAGTCGATTGCGGCGTTTGAAGAGGCTCAAAATTTAATGCCTGGAGGCGTAAACAGCCCTGTTCGTGCTTTTAAGTCTGTTGGTATGAATCCGCTGTTTATGGAGCGCGGAAAAGGCTCTAAAGTATATGATATCGATGGGAATGAATACATCGATTACGTATTATCGTGGGGACCTTTAATTCATGGTCATGCGAATGATCGTGTTGTTGAGGCTTTAAAAGCTGTTGCTGAAAAAGGAACAAGCTTTGGTGCACCAACAGAAATTGAAAATAAATTAGCGCAGCTTGTTATCGAGCGTGTACCATCAATTGAGATTGTGCGTATGGTTAACTCTGGAACAGAGGCGACAATGAGTGCACTACGTTTAGCTCGTGGTTACACTGGACGTAACAAAATTTTGAAATTCATTGGTTGTTATCACGGTCATGGTGATTCTTTATTGATTAAAGCAGGTTCGGGTGTAGCAACGCTAGGTTTACCAGATAGCCCTGGTGTACCAGAAGGTGTAGCGAAAAATACGATTACAGTAGCGTATAACGATTTAGAAAGTGTAAAATATGCTTTCGAACAATTCGGTGATGACATCGCTTGTATAATTGTAGAACCAGTGGCAGGGAATATGGGCGTTGTTCCCCCGCAACCAGGGTTTTTAGAAGGACTTCGTGAAGTGACAGAGCAAAACGGTGCACTACTTATTTTTGATGAAGTAATGACAGGATTCCGTGTTGCTTATAATTGTGGACAAGGTTACTACGGTGTAACTCCTGACTTAACTTGTTTAGGTAAAGTAATCGGTGGTGGCTTGCCGGTAGGAGCATACGGTGGGAAGGCAGAGATTATGCGTCAAGTTGCACCAAGCGGACCGATTTACCAAGCTGGAACATTATCGGGTAATCCACTTGCAATGACAGCAGGTTATGAAACGTTAGTGCAGTTAACGCCAGAATCATATGTGGAATTTGAGCGTAAAGCAGAAATGTTAGAGGCTGGACTACGTAAGGCAGCTGAAAAGCATAATATCCCGCATCACATTAATCGTGCAGGTTCTATGATTGGTATTTTCTTTACAGATGAGCACGTTATTAATTATGATGCAGCAAAATCTTCAAACTTAGAATTCTTTGCAGCTTACTATCGTGAAATGGTAGAACAAGGTGTATTTTTACCACCTTCTCAATTTGAAGGTTTATTCTTATCGACAGCACATAGTGATGCAGATATTGAGGCGACAATTGCGGCGGCCGAAATTGCAATGTCAAAATTAAAAGCATAATTTCTTAGAGAAAATCGCTTTCCATTAGGGGAGCGATTTTTTTTATTCATAAAGTAGCCTTAGGGAACATAAATCTGTAATGACATATAGTTTGGGAGGGGGAAAAGAAGTGGCAACAGATCATTCATTACGATTTTCATTAAAAGAATCTGTTTGGTTCCAGAAGGGACAGGAAGTCGAAGAACTTTTGTCAATTTCGTTAGATCCAGACGTTGAGATAGAGGAGCTCGATCATGAAGTTATCGTGAGGGGGCAATTAGATTTAACGGGAGAGTACGTTGCAAGGCAAGATGATTCAGCTTATTCGTTAAGAGAGCTATCACCAGCAAAGGCAATTGATTATGTAGAAACAAGGGCAGACGGGGTTAATGAGCTTGTCCATTCCTTTCCGCTCGAAATATCAATTCCAAGGAATCGAGTGAAAGTAATTGAAGAATTATATGTATCAATCGAGGAATTTGATTATGAATTAAAGGAAAATGGTTGCTTACAACTATTAGCGGATATATCTATTACAGGTTTATGTGACGAAGAAAGAACCGAGGATGAAGAGGAAGAGACGGTGTATGCCGAGTTGGAAGCTGATTCAGCTGAAGAAGATGAAAGTAGACCTGCACCGCACGAAGAGGTACCAGCCTATAAAGAATCAGATGGATGGGAAGATTATGCATTTGAGCCGTTTCAGTTAGAAGAAAGAAAAGAGCAAGAAATAGAAGAAGAGGAATTAGAAGAACATGAACTTGTGGAGCGTGAAGAGGAGCAAGAAAAGACGCCACAATTTGAATTGTTCGGGCGGAAAAATTTCAAGAAAGAAAAAGCGAAAAAGCAGGAAGAGCCAGAGGAAGAAGCATATTCACAGCGAGATGAAAATGCACTTTATTTAACGAAATTATTTACGAAAGAACCAGAAGAAGAATTTACGAAGTTAAGAATGTACTTCGTACAAGAAGGAGATACAATTGAATCGGTTGCAGAACGTTATGAAACGACTGTACAAAGCTTATATCGTGTAAATCAATCAGAAGATATATATTTAACTACAGGGCAAATTATATATATTCCTGTTTCAAAAGCAACAGTGAAATAAGTGAGTGAGTTTTTTCACTCACCTCTTTTCTTTTCCTAGAAGCTATGTTTTGAATAAGAAAGGGTTATTCGTATGGATATTGAATTACGAAATCGCTATGAACCCATTGTGAGGCAATATAGATTGGACACTCAGCATATGGAAGAGCACGGAAGTGTAATGAAAATTTATACGAATCAAGGTCCGTATGCGTTAAAGAAAATACAAGATAGAAAATTAGAGCGGAATAATTTTTTACACCATATTCAATATTTGAAGGAGAAAGGTTTTTCGAATTATGTACCTATCTATCACACGACGGACGGGAATTATGTTTTAAGTGATGGGGCATATAGCTATTATTTAATGCCTTGGTTAGAACGTGCGGAAGGAAATGGCGAAGATAATGATCAATACCATAAGATGTTTCAAACGCTCGGGACGTTGCATCAAAAAACGGTGAAAGAGGAGACTTATACAGAAGAAGATTTAGAAAAACATTATACAAATATATCCGGCCGTTGGGAAAATGATGGTGAGATATTAGAAGAGTTTCTTGTAGAATCAGAAGCGAAGTGGTATATGTCTCCATTTGAATTACAATATTGTACGTATTATCACCACGTTATGAGAGCACGTGAGTTCGCAACGAAACAATTAAGTGAATGGCATGATGCAATGAAAGAAAAGGAAAAAACACGTACTACTTTCGTTCATGGAAATGTATCGCTTAATCACTTTTTATTTGATTATGAACGAAACGGTTATTTTATTAGTTTAGAAAAGTCTCAGTTTGCTACACCGGTACAGGATATCGTCAGCTTTTATTCAAGGTCCTTGAACACATATCCAATTGCGCGGAGCGACCGCTTTGAATGGTATCAAATGTATCAAAAAAATTTTCCATTTACGAAAGAGGAGCAGCTTCTTATGTTTGCGTATATGACGTACCCGTCGCATTTTATTCGGCAAATTCAGTCGTATACGAAAAGAAGAAAGAGTCGTAATGAAGAAAATGAGCTTCGCGGGGTAAAAATTCTGCAGCAATCGCATTGGCTCATTAGTAATACAGAATATTTCCTTTCGCAATTACAAGCTGCCCAGCAAGGGAACGGATAAAGAAGATAAGTAGGGAGAACCCTGCTTATCTTTTTTTATTAGTTTCATAAAGAGATAAAAGCCGTAGTTTCAAATTTATCTTGACGAATAAGGTTTCGTTTTTTACACTATTGTATATAATAATTAACAATCACATAAATGCATTGAAGGGGAAGAGTATAACATGAAACGTCTTCAGAGAGGGGAACCATTGGCTGGGAGGTTCTCTAGATAGTTATGTTAGAAGGTAGCCCTGGAGCATCTTTTCTGAACGGAATGATTCTTATTAGGAAAAGACGGATTTGTCCGTTATCAAATTAAGAGTATAAGCAAATTCTGAATTTGTTTGTAAATAAAGGTGGTACCGCGATGTCCCTCGTCCTTTTTTGGATGAGGGGCATTTTTTATTTTAAGGAGGGAAAATAATGTCAAACACGGAAAATAATTTACCAACTAAATATGATCATATGTCCGTTGAAGAAGGCCTTTACAAGTGGTGGCTTGAAGGCAAATATTTCGAAGCAACAGGAGATGAGAAGAAACAACCATATACAATTGTAATTCCACCTCCGAACGTAACTGGTAAGTTACACTTAGGTCACGCTTGGGATACGACGCTTCAAGATATTTTAACTCGTACAAAGCGTATGCAAGGTTACGATGTATTATGGCTTCCAGGAATGGACCATGCTGGTATCGCAACGCAAGCGAAAGTAGAAGGAAAACTTCGTGAAGAAGGTATTTCACGTTACGATCTTGGTCGTGAGAAATTCCTTGAAAAAGCTTGGGAATGGAAAGAAGAATACGCTTCTCACATTCGTCAACAATGGGGGAAAGTTGGTTTAGGACTAGACTATTCTCGTGAACGCTTCACATTAGACGAAGGTTTATCTAACGCTGTTAATAAAGTATTCGTACAATTATATGAAAAAGACTTAATTTACCGCGGTGAGTATATCATCAACTGGGATCCAGCAACACGCACAGCTCTTTCTGATATTGAAGTAATTCATAAAGAAGTTCAAGGTGCATTCTACCATATGAACTATCCGTTAACAGACGGTTCTGGTCACATTCGCCTTGCAACTACTCGTCCAGAAACAATGCTTGGTGATACAGCGGTAGCAGTTCATCCAGAAGATGATCGCTACAAACATTTAATCGGAAAAACAGTTACACTTCCAATCGTAGGCCGAGAGATTCCGATTATTGCTGATGAATACGTAGAAAAAGACTTCGGAACAGGCGTTGTGAAAATTACACCAGCTCATGACCCGAATGACTTTGAAGTAGGTAACCGTCATGACTTACCACGTATTTTAGTAATGAACGAAGATGGAACGATGAACGAAAAAGCTGGTAAGTATAACGGTATGGATCGTTTCGAATGCCGTAAAGAGTTAGTGAAAGACTTACAAGAAGCTGGCGTATTAGTAGAAATCGAGCCTCATATGCACTCAGTAGGTCATAGTGAGCGTAGCGGTGCAGTTGTTGAGCCTTATTTATCAACACAATGGTTCGTAAAAATGGCTCCACTTGCAGAAAAAGCGGTAGAACTTCAACAAAAAGAAGAAGAAAAAGTAACGTTCGTACCAGAGCGTTTTGAAAACACATACTTACGCTGGATGGAAAACATTCATGACTGGTGTATTTCTCGTCAATTATGGTGGGGACACCGCATTCCAGCTTGGTATCATAAAGAAACTGGTGAAGTATACGTAGGTACAGAAGCACCAGCAGATCTTGAAAACTGGAATCAAGATAATGACGTGCTTGATACATGGTTCAGTTCAGCATTATGGCCATTCTCAACACTTGGCTGGCCGAATGAAGATGCAGCAGACTTTAAAAAGTTCTATTCAACAGATGCTTTAGTAACTGGTTATGACATCATCTTCTTCTGGGTATCTCGTATGATTTTCCAAGGTTTAGAGTTTACAGGAGAGCGTCCATTTAAAGATGTATTAATTCACGGTTTAGTTCGTGATGAGCAAGGACGTAAAATGAGTAAATCTCTTGGTAACGGTATTGATCCGATGGATGTTATCGAGAAGTACGGTGCAGATGCGATGCGTTACTTCTTATCAACAGGAAGTGCACCAGGTCAAGATTTACGTTTCAGCATGGAAAAAGTAGAATCTACTTGGAACTTCATTAATAAAATTTGGAACGCATCACGTTTCGTATTAATGAACATGGATGACATGAAGTATGAAGAAATCGATTTAACTGGTGAAAAATCAGTTGCAGATAAGTGGATTTTAACTCGCTTAAACGAAACAATCGAAAGTGTAACACGTAACATGGATAAATATGAGTTCGGTGAAGCTGGTCGTTCATTATACAACTTCATTTGGGATGATTTCTGTGACTGGTACATTGAGATGGCGAAACTTCCACTATACGGTGAAGATGAAGCAGCTAAGAAAACAACTCGTTCGATTTTAGCTTACGTATTAGACCAAACGATGCGTCTATTACATCCATTCATGCCGTTCGTAACAGAGAAAATTTGGCAACATTTACCGCATGAAGGCGAGTCTATTACAGTAGCAGCATGGCCAACAGTTCGCGAAGATTTACAAGATAAAGAAGCGGCAGCAGAAATGCACCTTCTAGTTGATATCATTCGCTCTGTTCGTAACATCCGTGCGGAAGTAAATACGCCAATGAGCAAAAAAGTTCAAATGCAAATTAAAGCAAAAGACGAGGTAGTACTAGCTCAGCTTACGAAAAACAGCTCTTACATTGAGCGTTTCTGTAACCCAAGTGAACTAACAATTAAGATTGATTTACAAGCGCCAGAAAAAGCGATGACTGCAATCGTATCAGGTGCAGAGTTATTCTTACCGTTAGCTGATCTTATCAATCTTGATGAAGAGAAAGCGCGTCTTGAAAAAGAACTTGAGAAGTTCGATAAAGAAGTAGAACGTGTACAGAAGAAACTTTCAAACCAAGGATTCGTAGCGAAAGCTCCTGCAGAAGTTATTGACGGAGAGCGTGCGAAAGAGCAAGATTACCTAGAAAAACGCGAAGCGGTTCGTCAACGTCTAGCTGATCTTGAAAAATAAAAATGTTTTTCAGAGACTCACTATATTGGTGAGTCTCTTTTCTTTGCGTATAATAGAATTACGAAGTTTGTCTTTTGAAAGGGGAATAGCAAACGTGATACATACATACGAAGAAGCGATAGGCTGGATTCATACCCGATTGAAATTTGGGATAAAACCAGGACTAGAAAGAATGCAATGGATGTTAGAAGAACTCGGAAATCCAGAGCGTCATATAAAATGTGTTCATCTTGCCGGCACAAATGGAAAAGGTTCAACTTTAACATATATGCGCTACATGTTAGAAGGTGCGAAATATAAAGTAGGATCGTTTACATCGCCTTACATAGAAACATTCAATGAACGTATTAGTGTAAACGGAATACCGATTGCAGATGAAGAGATTGCGGAACTTGTAAATATGGTAAAGCCAGTCGTTGAAAAATTAGATGAGACGGACTTAGGAGAAGCGACTGAGTTTGAAATCATTACAGTAATGGCAATTTATTATTTCGGTAAAGTTAATTTCTGTGATGTTGTTTTATTTGAAACGGGGCTTGGGGGAAGATTTGATTCTACAAATGTTATTCATCCGGTTCTCACGATTATTACGAATATCGGTCACGATCATATGCATATTTTAGGCGATACACTAGGAGAAATTGCATATGAAAAGGCAGGGATTATTAAGTCTGGTGTTCCAGTTATTACTGGTGTGAAAAATGAAGAAGCATTGCAAGTAATTCAAAAGGTTGCTAAGGAAAATCATGCAAGCTTATATGAACTTGGAAAACAGTTTACAACATTACATAAACATTCTAATAAAGATGGGGAACACTTTGATTTTGATTGTCCATTTGCCTCGTTTGAAAATGTTCGGATTTCAATGAAAGGCATTC
Source organism: Bacillus sp. TH17 (assembly GCF_016651125.1). NCBI lineage: Bacteria > Bacillati > Bacillota > Bacilli > Caryophanales > Bacillaceae > Bacillus > Bacillus sp. TH17. Next base: position 3,886,883 of record NZ_JAEKEN010000001.1, on the reverse strand, counting down.
ACCAAGTAGGCAATGCAGCACTAGCGCTTATGGCAGTAATGTATTTAAAAACATATTTATCATTTTTAATTAATGAAGAGGAGATGAAAGCTGGCTTACAAGAAGCATACTGGATTGGTCGATTTGAAAAGTTACAAAGTAATCCAGATATTATAATAGATGGTGCTCATAATCCAGAAGGTATTGAAAGTCTTGTAAAAACAGTAGAGGCACATTATAAAAAGAAGAATGTAATAGTTTTATTTACTGCTCTTGGTGACAAACAGTTACATAACATGGTAGGGCAATTAGAAAAAGTTGCTGATGAAATAATATTTACGACGTTTGCCTTTGATCGTGCCATTTCTGCTGACAAGCTTGCATCGTATTCACAACAAGAGTCAAAATTAGTTTTTGAAGATTGGAAAGAGGCAATTGATACAAAGGCTGACATGATAGGAGAACATGATGTTTTTATCATAACAGGTTCTTTGTATTTCATTTCCGAAGTTAGAAAATATATTCGCGAGAAAAACTAGATAGTCTTTGCTATCTAGTTTTTTGTTCTACAAATGAAGTCAAATGCATACATATAAGATAATAATATAGGGTTATTTGACGAATTCCTCTGACAAATATCTCGTTTTTTTGTGGAATGAATATGATATGATGCGGACAATGACAAGAGGTGAGGTGTGAGTGTATGGACAAGCAATCACGAACGATCTCGGTGAAAGTAAATGGAACAGAAGCGAAGTATGAGGAAAAAAAGAAGGATGAGTTTGACTGGATGATAGCAGAAAGTGAGAGACCGAAAAATGTCGTTCCGTTTCAAAAAGCGAAATCAGTATCTATGGAAAAATATCGAAAGAAGTGGAGCAATACAATAATCGCAATCGTTGCAACTGCAATAATCATCGGTACTGCATTTGGGATGGGTATGATTCATTTATTAACTGGACAAGGGACGACAGGAGAAGGTAAGGTAACGGCTTCGAAGCAGACAGGTAATGAGGAACAAAAGGTGGGTGGAACGGCAGAACAAACACCAACACCGAAAGAGGAAAAACCAAAAGCACAGGTAGGAATGTCATTAGAACCAATGAAACTATTTTTCGTTCAAGGAGGGCTTTATTCCTCTGAAGAAAAAGGACAGGCTGCTATTGAAGAGTGGAAAAGTAATGGGGGCGTGGCTACTTTGAAACCGAGTGGTGATAAGTATGCGTTAGTTGTTGCTATTACGAGCGATGAACAGGCTGTTAATCAATTAATAGATCAGTATAAGCAAGATGGTGTTTCAGTTTTGAAAAAAAATTGGGATATTACAGATAAAGCATTGCTCAAAAATGATAAAGAAGTAGGAATGTTTTTAGCGAAAGTGCAGCCATTATATACTCATTTAGCAAAATATGTGTCCAGCGTACAAACTAGTGGAAAAAGTAATCCAAAAGATATAGAAGCGATTCAAAAAGAGTGGAAAGCTATTGAAAAGGAAGGGAAGAGTATGAAGCGTGAAGATGCGAAGAAGCTTTATACGTATACGTCAATAGCGGTGCAAACGATTAAGGAAGGGAAGAGCGATAAGGAATCTGTAGCTAAATTAAATCAAGTTATTATTGATGGTATACTTTCGTATGAAAAAATGGTTTCACAAAAAGTGAAATAATAGGATAATGAAATGACGAAGAAAGAAGTACATATACTTCTTTCTTTTCTTTTGAATTTAGAACAAAGTGCTTTCTGTATGGGCAGCATATAATCGTATTTAAAAAGAACTATTATTTTGTTTAGAGAAAATGATATTTCTAGAATTTGTGGGGAAACTATTCTTTTGATACGATTGATTTAAATTATTCTGCTTCATGTGAGAAGGGAAGGAGAAAATATGAGGAAAATTATTTTAGCTTCAGGGTCACCTAGGAGGAAGGAACTGCTTGAATTAGCAGATGTGCCATTTGAAATCGTTGTTAGTGAAGTAGAAGAGACGATTGGTGCATATTCATCACCTTCTGATATTGTTATGTCGCTTGCTTTGCAAAAAGCATCTGCTGTGGCAGAAAACCATAGTAATCAAGTTGTACTAGGTGCAGATACAATTGTTACATATGATTCGCGTATTCTTGGAAAGCCGTCTAATGAGGCTGAGGCGAAAGAAATGTTACGATTATTATCGGGGAAAACACACGAAGTATACACAGGTGTTGCAATTATATCGAAAGAAAAAACGGTAACTTTTTATGAACGTACAGAAGTAACATTTTGGGGATTAACAGAAGAGGAAATAGACGTATACGTTGCATCGAAGGAACCACTTGATAAAGCAGGGAGCTATGGAATTCAAGGTAAAGGGTCTATTTTTGTTCAACATATTCAAGGGGACTACTACAGTGTAGTTGGCTTGCCAATTGCGCGTCTTGTCCGTGAATTAAAACAGTTTGATAGCGATGTAACCCATGTGTAAAATTGCATGGGGTTTTCTTTAGGAGAAATCGTAAAAAAAGGGGTGGAGAGATGAACGGTATTCGTGATGTTGTGAGAGAAGAACAGCCACGGGAGCGTTTATTGTTAGAAGGAGCAGGAAGTTTATCGAATCGAGAACTTCTTGCAGTTTTACTCAGAACGGGTTCTAAAGAAGAAACGGTGTTAACGTTATCAGATAATATTCTCCATCATTTTGACGGCTTACGAATGTTAAAGGATGCAACGTTAGAAGAGATGATGAGCATTCATGGTGTTGGGATTGCAAAGGCGTCGCAGCTTATGGCTGCTTTTGAATTAGGTAGAAGAATGGTACGTTTAGAATATCAAAATAGATATAGTATTCGAAGTCCAGAAGATTGTGCGAGTTATATGATGGAAGAGATGCGTTTTTTGCAACAGGAGCATTTTGTTTGTTTATATTTGAATACGAAAAATCAAGTTATACATAGGCAAACTATTTTTATTGGAAGTTTAAATACGTCGATTGTGCACCCAAGGGAAGTTTTTAAAGAAGCGTTCCGTCGGGCAGCAGCCTCTATTATATGTCTTCATAACCATCCCTCAGGAGACCCGGCGCCGAGCCGTGAAGATATTGAAGTTACAAAACGATTAGTAGAATGTGGTCGAATTATCGGAATTGAAGTACTTGATCATATCATAATAGGTGACCATAAATTCGTGAGTTTAAAGGAAAAAGGTCATATTTAAGACTATTCTTTTTACTTATTTTGTTTTATAATGTGATTTATGAGTTTTTTGTAGAAAATTATCTACAAAAAGGATGCAGATATAAAAAAACGTACTGTTTTTATAAATATAAAGTAAGAAAAATGAGTCCGTGAAAATAAGAAGGGAAGATAAATGATATGTTTGGATTTGGTGGATTTACTCGCGATCTTGGAATAGACTTAGGAACAGCGAATACGCTTGTATATGTGAAAGGGAAAGGTGTAGTTTTACGTGAACCTTCAGTAGTAGCATTACAAACTGATACGAAACAAATCGTTGCGGTAGGTAGCGATGCAAAACAAATGATTGGTCGTACACCAGGAAACGTAGTGGCACTTCGTCCTATGAAAGATGGTGTAATTGCTGATTACGAAACAACAGCAATTATGATGAAATACTACATTCAACAAGCTCAAAAATCAAATGGATTCTTCTCACGTAAACCATACGTAATGGTATGTGTACCATCTGGTATTACAGCTGTAGAAAGACGTGCAGTAATCGATGCGACTCGTCAAGCTGGTGCTCGTGATGCTTATCCAATCGAAGAGCCATTTGCAGCAGCAATTGGTGCAAACTTACCTGTTTGGGAGCCGACTGGTAGTATGGTTGTTGATATCGGTGGTGGTACAACAGAAGTTGCAATTATTTCTTTAGGTGGTATTGTAACAAGTCAATCAGTTCGTGTTGCTGGTGATGATATGGACGATTCAATCATTCAGTACATTAAGAAAAGCTACAACTTAATGATCGGTGAAAGAACAGCAGAAGCATTAAAATTAGAAATCGGTTCTGCAGGCGAGCCAGAAGGTATTGAGCCTATGGAAATTCGCGGTCGTGATTTAGTAAGTGGTTTACCGAAAACAGTACTAATTCAACCAGAAGAAATTGCAGATGCATTAAAAGATACAGTAGATGCAATTGTAGAATCAGTTAAAAATACGTTAGAAAAAACTCCACCTGAATTAGCAGCGGATATTATGGACCGTGGTATCGTATTAACGGGTGGCGGGGCATTACTACGTAACTTAGATAAAGTTATTAGTGAAGAAACAAATATGCCAGTTCTTGTTGCAGAGGATCCATTAGATTGCGTAGCAATTGGAACGGGTAAAGCATTAGACAATATCGATCTTTTCAAAACTGCTGCTCGATAATATTGCAAAATAAAAATCAATGAAATTAAGAGGGTGTGAACGTGCCACAGTTTTTCTTAAACAAAAGATTAATTGTTTTGTTAGTTAGTATTATTCTTCTCGTGGCATTGATTGGAATCTCATTGAAAGAACGGAACAGTTTATCATGGCCAGAGCAGTTTATAAAAGATACTGTCGGTGTTGTAGAACGTGTATTCCAAAAGCCAGCGAATTATGTTGCCGGATTCTTCGAGAATGTAGAAGATGTAAAGCGCACGTATGAAGAGAATAAAAAGCTGAAAGCAAAATTAGATTCTACCGCAGATTTATCTGCAGTAGTGAAAAATTTAGACGATGAGAATAAAAAACTACGAGAATTAACTGGTAAAGAAAAGTCCCGTGGTGATTATACGGAAGTACAAGCTAGTGTGGTTTCTCGTAATCCTGATAAATGGTACGATTTAGTTGGAATTGATAAAGGAGCACAGCAAGGGATCAAAAAAGATATGGCTGTTGTAACTCCGAAAGGTTTAGTTGGACGCGTAAAAAGTGTATCTCAGTTTACATCGTCAGTAGAGTTGTTAAGTTCGATGAGCCGAACAAACCGTGTTTCTGCTATTGTACAAGGACAAGAAAATATCTTTGGATTAATTGAAGGTTACGATAAAGAAAAACAACTACTTCTTTTCACAAAGATTAGCTCTGATGCAGAGGTACAAAAAGATCAACTAGTTGTAACATCTGGACTTGGTGATATTTTCCCTAAAGGTCTTGCGATTGGGAAAATTGTTGATGTTCAGCCAGATCCATACGGTTTAACAAAAACGGCTTATGTAAAACCATCCGCTGATTTGAATGATGTAGAGCATATTATAGTTGCAAAACGTGATATGCCTACAGCGCCGTTAGAATAGGAGGGAGAGAAGAGATGATGACGATTTTAAAAAGAGCAGCTCTTCCTCTTTTGCTCCTTTTTGTTTTTTTATTTGAAAATATGTTCTCTACTGTTGTTCCAACAGACGTCTTTTGGAAAGGCAGTATAGCAGCACCGCATTTCTTTATAATTGTGTTATGTTTTATTACAGTGTACTATAGTCCGGTTCAAGGGATTTACTACGGACTATTATTTGGTTTCTTATTTGATACCGTATACACGGAACTTGTCGGTATATATATATTTGCTTATCCGATTTTAGCTTATTTAGTTTATAGTGTGATGAAAGTATTACAATTGAATTTATTTATTGTCGCTTCTATCGTACTGGCTGGCATTGCAGCATTAGAGTATTATGTGTATGGGTTTTTAACTTTGTTAGGACGTACTCACATGTCAGCATCTGTCTTTTTCACAGATCGTCTCCTTGCTACTTTATTGCTAAATGGAATTTTCTTATTAATAGTTTGTTTCCCACTGAGACGATATTTAGTGCGTCTTTCAAAAGCGATAGAAGAAAAAGAAAAAAGGATTTTCTAATTTTATGTCGAATTGAATCGGTGGGGTGAACTTTAGTGGAAGAAAAAAAGCAACAAAATGTAACGATAAAAGGGACAAAAGATGGAATAACACTTCATTTAGATGATTGCTGTTCATTCTCTGAGCTACTAAAAGAATTGGATGAAAAGCTTTCTACACATTACTATGAGAGTGACGGACGTTCTTTAATTGAAGTGCGTGTTAAAGTAGGAAATCGCTATTTAACAGAAGTACAACAAGAAGAGATTCGTACGTTAATTCGCAATAAGAAGAACCTTGTTGTAGAATCAATCGAAAGTGATGTTATAACAAAAGCAGAAGCAATAGCTTGGAAAGAAGAAACAGAAATTGTCCCTATTTCCAAAATTGTTCGCTCTGGACAAGTGTTACATGTAAAAGGCAATTTATTATTAATTGGAGATGTTAATCCAGGCGGAACGGTTATCGCTGGGGGGAATATTTTTGTCTTGGGATCATTAAGAGGAATTGCACATGCAGGGTATGATGGAGATTCAGAAGCTGTTATTGCTGCATCTATTATGAACCCTATGCAACTCCGAATTAGTGATGTGACAATGCGGGCTCCGGAAGAGAAAGAAGACGGAGCAGAGGCGGCAGAATGTGCGTACATTAATGAGAATAATCACATTGTTGTCGATCGCCTGCAACTTCTCACTCATCTTAGACCTAATTTAACAAAGTTAGAAAGGGGAATTGTATAGCTGTGGGAGAGGCAATAGTAATTACATCTGGAAAAGGCGGAGTAGGTAAAACTACAACGTCTGCGAACATTGGTACAGCCCTTGCGTTATCTGGAAAAAAAGTGTGTTTAATTGATACAGATATCGGTTTACGCAATTTAGACGTAGTAATGGGGCTAGAAAATCGTATTGTATTTGATCTTGTTGATGTCGTTGAAGGGCGTTGTCGTTTACCTCAGGCTCTTATTAAAGATAAGCGTTTTGATGATCTTTATTTATTACCTGCAGCACAAACGAGCGATAAATCGGCGGTAACACCTGAACAAATGGATGAATTAATACAAGTATTACGTCAAGATTATGATTACATATTAATTGATTGTCCTGCGGGGATTGAGCAGGGGTTTAAAAATGCAGTAGCAGGTGCGGATAAAGCAATCGTTGTAACAACACCAGAAGTATCCTCAATGCGTGATGCGGATCGTATTATCGGGCTTTTAGAGAAAGAGGATATTGAACCACCGAAACTTGTCATTAACCGTGTGCGTAGTCATATGCTTCATGAACAGGATATGTTAGACGTTGATGAAATTGTACGTACACTGTCAATCGAGCTTCTTGGAGTTGTCGAGGATGATGATGAAGTTATTCGTGCTACGAATACAGGTGAACCTGTAGCGCTGCAACCTAGTGGGAAAGCAGCAATAGCTTATCGTAATATTGCAAGACGCTTGTTAGGTGAGAATGTACCATTACAAGCATTTGAACAAGAAAAAGTATCGGTATTTACAAAGATGAAAAATTTCTTTGGAATCCGTTAAAAGCACTTCGCATAAATGCGGAGTGCTTTCTTTTTTCTTCGCATGAATATCTTCCTTCTATAACTCATACATATGTACAAACTGTATATAACTGTTTCTATTTGAATAAGGCTAACGAAAGAAAGGAGACAGTATGAAGAATAGACGTGTGGAAGAAATTAAAAAGCGGATTGCGAAAAGGAAAGCAGAGCAAGAATTGCTAGAAGAAGAGCAGTATTTTGCGGGAGGAGATTTTGATAGCGAAACGGTCTTTATTGAAGAGGGGGAGAAGGAAATTCATCCTCTATTTCGAAAAGAAGTTTTTCTCTTCAAAGTTTTGCTATCAGCAATATTAGTTCTTTCGGTTGCTATTTTATTTAAGAACGCACCTTCTTCTTTTGATGGTACTAGAGCGGTTACCGAAAAAGTTATGCAAGAAGAATTTCAATTTGCTACTATATCGAAATGGTATGAAAATCAGTTTGGAAAACCTCTCGTGTTCTTTTCTCCAAATGAGAAAAAAGAAGAGGCTATTCAGCAAAAGGATTATGCGATTCCTGCCTCTGGAAAGGTGATGCAAGGATTTCAAAAAAACGGCCAGGGTGTATTTGTTCAAACGGCTACAAATGCAACGGTGGAGTCAGTAAATGAAGGTATAGTTGTTTTTGCGGGCAAGAAAGAGGAACTTGGAAATACAGTTCAAATTCAGCACGCTGATGGTACGGAGTCATGGTATGCAAATTTAAATGATATGTCAGTAAAATTATATGATTACGTTTCAAAGAAACAAAAAATTGGAATAGTGAGTAATGATGAAAATAATAAAAATGGCAAATTTTATTTTGCAATAAAAAAGAATGAGAAATTTATTGATCCAATTCAGGTGATTTCATTTGATTAAATATAGGGATGTTTTCACGAAAATTTCTGTGCATCCGTTGTTTTGGGTTATTATTGTCATTGGTATTTTTACAGCACGTTTTAAAGAGTTACTATTACTATTTTGTATCGTTTTAGTTCATGAACTTGGGCATGCTTTTGCCGCAGCGTATTATAATTGGCGTATTAAACAAATTCAGCTTTTGCCGTTTGGTGGTGTAGTTGAGATGGAAGAACATGGGAACAAATCGTTAAAAGAAGAATTAATTGTCGTTATGGCGGGGCCAATTCAGCATATATGGATGATTGCATTCGCTTACATTTTGTATAAAGCGGGCTGGGTAACTGACGATTTGTACCATTTCTTTGTATGGAATAATGTCATTATTTTAGGGTTTAATTTATTGCCTATTTGGCCACTTGATGGTGGAAAAGTATTATTTAATGTATTATCATATCGTTTTCCCTATTTACAAGCACATGAAAAGATGATGAAATTGTCATGTGTTTTTTTTAGTGTAATATTAGGATGGCAGTTACTTTGGAATAGTAATAACATTATGATGTGGGTATTACTCGTTTTTCTAGCGATTTCTTTATATCAAGAATGGAAACAAAGACGGTACGCATTTATGCGTTTTTTATTAGAGCGTTATTATGGGAATAAAAGAGATATTGAAAAAATAGCACCTATTGAGGTGAAAACGGAAGATCATTTATATACGATTTTCACAAAATTTCGCAGAGGATATAAACACTCTATTATCGTCCATGGAAAATATAAAGAGCATTACACATTGGACGAAAATGAATTGTTGTATGCGTATTTTGCTGAAAAACGAACAACCTCATCTGTTGAAGAATTAATTGGTTAGTGTTGACGACGACACTAACCTTTTACCCCGCATTAACTGCCCGTAAACGCCCGATTGGTTCAACTAATAATCAGTGGAGGATGAACAAAACCCCCACTGATTAAAGTTTCACTTTATATTGTAAGGAAAAGAAATGAAAAGTGAGGAAAGAATTTTGAAGACGTTATATATTAACTACACTGGTTCGGAAAAGCGTGTTGCGATAGAAGAGAAACAAAAAATTGTAGAGCTTTTATGGAAACGGAATGAAGAGCAGGAGATTGTCGGACATATTTATGTTGGGCGTATCGTAAGAACAATTGCTGGAATGAACGCAGCCTTTGTAAATATCGGATTAGAAAAACATGCATATCTTTCATTTGATGATGTACCATCTTCATATCGCATACATGAAGGACAGGCGATACTTGTACAAGTTGTAAAAGAGGCAATTGATACGAAGGGGCCAAAATTAACGGCGAAGATAGAATTTACCGGAAAATATGTCGTTTACATGCCCTATGATGACATGCGCGCTGTTTCTCGGAAAATAAAAAATAATAAAAGAAGACAACAGTTACTGGGAATTGAAGTAGAAGGAACAGGTGGATACATTTTCCGTTCTGCTTCTGAAAAAGGAACGATCGATGAAATACAAGCTGAAATGCAAGGGTTGCAGCAGTTATATGAAGAGTTAAAAAGAAAAGAAGATCAAGGGAAGGCGCCCTTACTACTTCATCAACCAGCGACGTTTTTAGATCGTGTATTTCAGGAGAACCCAATTGAAACAATTGAAAAAATAGTTGTAGATACGAGAAGTATAGTAAAAGAATTAGAAGAAAAAGTAGGGAAAGAAAGAGTATCCTTTTATAATGAAAAATCTTCGATGTTTAACCATTTTGGAATAGATCGTGAAATCGAGAAAGCACTTCAAAAAATTGTGTGGCTACCAAATGGTGCCTATCTAATTGTAGAACAAATGGAGACGATGACTGTAATTGATGTAAATACAGGTAAATTTACTGGAAAACAAAATTTACAAGATACCGTATTTCGCACAAATGAAATGGCTGCTGATGAGATTGCTCGTCAATTAAGACTTCGTGATATTGGCGGGATGATATTAATTGATTTTATTAATATGAAAAGACGGGAAGATAAAGAGAAGGTAAGAGAGCGTTTAATGATAGCTTTACAAGATGATCGCACATATACAAGAGTGCTTGGGTTTACAGAGTTAGGTATTTTAGAGATGACGCGTAAGCGCAAGAAACATTCGTTACGTGACGTATTATTAGAAGAGTGTGCGCCTTGTAAAGCGACAGGTTACGTTATATCTAATGAAACAATTGCGTATGAGCTAGAGAGAGAGCTTATTACTTATGGTAATATAGAGGATGAAGCTGTATTGATTGGTGCTTCAAAAAAAGTACAAAAACATTTTTCACAAAAAGAATTACAAAAAAATATTCCATTTGAAATTTATTTCAAAGATGATATTATCGAAAAGTACGCTATTATCCGTTTTGGAAGTAAGAAAGAAATTGTAGAACGGAAAAAATAGTTAGCAGAACATTCATTGACAATAGTCAATGAGTCATGGTAATATTTTTATGTTATAGTTTATAGCACCTAAACTGCTATATGCTACAACCGCACAAGACAGGTTCCCTAAAGACATTTTATGTCTACCTCGTTTTTGGCGAGTCTTAGTAATTAAGAGGAGGTGCAAGTATGTACGCAATTATCGAAACAGGTGGAAAACAAATTAAAGTTGAAGCTGGTCAAGCAATCTACATTGAAAAATTAGATGTTGAAGCTGGTGAAACTGTTACTTTTGACAAAGTTCTTTTCGTTGGTGGCGAAAACGTGAAAGTTGGTAGCCCAGTTGTAGAAGGTGCAACAGTTACTGCGAAAGTTGAAAAACAAGGTCGCGCTAAGAAAATCGTTGTTTTCAAATACAAAGCGAAAAAGAACAATCGTAAGAAACAAGGTCATCGTCAACCTTACACTAAGCTAGTAGTTGAAGCTATCAACGCTTAATTCTGGTTAAGATGATTAAGATTACGATAAGTCGCACGAAACTAGGAAGTATCCGATCATTTAAAATGACTGGACATGCCAATTATGCGCCACATGGACAAGATCTTGTCTGTGCTGGAACTACAGCGGTTGTGTTTGGTTCTATAAATGCAGTGGAAGAACTTTGTAATGTGCAGGCAACTATTGAGCTCGGAAGTGATGGCGGATTCTTGACGTATGAATTGCCTAATGATTTAGACGTTCATGCAGCAGAAAAAGCACAAATACTTTTAGAAGGATTGGTTGTTTCACTTAAGACGATTGAACTTGATTACGGAAAGTATATCCGTTTAATAGAAAAAGTGCAGGAGGTGTAACGTATGTTAAGATTAGATCTTCAGTTTTTCGCATCTAAGAAAGGTGTAGGTAGTACAAAGAACGGTCGTGACTCTCAGTCAAAACGTCTTGGTGCTAAACGCGCAGATGGTCAAACGGTTTCAGGTGGTTCAATTCTTTACCGTCAACGCGGTACAAAAATTTATCCAGGTGTTAACGTTGGTCGTGGTGGCGATGACACTTTATTCGCGAAAGTTGACGGCGTAGTACGCTTTGAGCGTCTTGGTCGTGACCGCAAACAAGTGAGCGTATATCCTGTTGCTCAAGAAGCATAAGAACTCACGGAAAACTCTAACCTGAGTGCAGGTTAGAGTTTTTCTATATTAAGGGGTATCTAAATGAATGAAAAATGGACAATTATAGATGCGTTGAGTCATTCAAGACATGATTGGCTCAATCGTTTGCAGATGGTTAAAGGAAATCTTTCCCTTGGAAAAGTGGAAGAGATTCATAGGCTCATCGATCGTTTTGTCCAAGAAGCGAGACAAGAATCCAATCTGATGGGGCTATCAATGCCTTTATTTTCAGAGTGGATTTTAACATATAATTGGAAACAGCAACCGTGCTTATTGGAGTACGAAGTATTAGGGAAATTACATAACTTATCTCATCTAGATGAGACTGTATGTACATGGACGAATCAGTTTTTCTTAATGCTTCAGCATAGTTTAGACGTATATGTTGAAAATTATGTTTGTATCACAATTGAATGTGACGCGGAGAATGCTCGTTTCTTTTTTGATTTTCGTGGAAAGCTAACGAATGTAGAAGAACTACAAACGTGGCTTGCGAACCAAAACAATAAATGGTATTCCATTTCTTATACAGTACGAGACGAAGAAGTCTCAGTTATATTACAACTAATCGAAAAAAGTGTGGTGAAATAATGTTTGTAGATCAGGTCAAGATATATGTAAAAGGCGGCGACGGTGGTAACGGAATGGTTGCGTATCGTCGTGAGAAGTATGTACCTAAAGGTGGCCCAGCAGGTGGCGACGGTGGTAAAGGTGCAGATGTTGTTTTTGTTGTTGAAGAAGGCTTACGTACATTAATGGACTTCCGCTACCAACGTCATTTCAAAGCTGATCGCGGTCAGCACGGAATGAGTAAAGGTCAGCACGGTCGTAAATCTGAAGATTTAATCGTAAAGGTTCCACCAGGAACAATAGTGAAAGATGAAAAAACAGGTGAAATTCTTGCCGATTTAGTAACGCATGAACAAACAGCTGTAATCGCAAGAGGTGGCCGAGGTGGCCGTGGTAACTCACGTTTCGCAACAGCGACGAACCCAGCGCCAGAAATCGCTGAGAACGGGGAACCAGGTCAAGAACGTGATGTCACGCTAGAACTTAAAGTGCTAGCAGATGTTGGACTTGTTGGATTCCCAAGTGTAGGTAAATCTACATTATTATCTGTTGTATCATCAGCGCGTCCGAAAATTGCAGAATATCACTTTACAACAATCGTTCCGAATCTTGGTGTTGTTGAAACTGGTGATAACCGCAGCTTCGTTATGGCTGACCTTCCTGGACTAATTGAAGGCGCACACTCCGGCGTTGGACTTGGACACCAATTCTTACGTCATATCGAACGTACACGTGTAATTGTGCACGTTATCGATATGTCTGGTTTAGAAGGACGTGAGCCATATGAAGATTATGTCACAATCAATAATGAACTAAAAGAATACAATATGCGTTTAACTGAGCGTCCACAAGTTGTTGTTGCAAACAAAATGGATATGCCAGATGCAGAAGAAAACTTACAAGCATTTAAAGAGAAATTGGGAGACGAAGTGAAAATTTTCCCAATCTCAGCTGTAACGAAACAAGGTGTTCGTGACTTACTATTTGAAGTAGCGAACTTATTAGAAACAACACCAGAATTCCCAATGTACGATGATGTAGAAGAATCTGAAGCAAGTGTAATGTACAAATTTGAATCTGAATCTAATTTTGAAATTACACGCGAAAGTGATGGCACATTTGTTATTTCTGGTTATGACATTGAGAAAACATTCAAGATGACAGACTTCTCACGTGATGAATCTGTACGCCGATTTGCTCGTCAAATGCGTGGAATGGGTATTGATGAAGCCCTTCGTGCACGTGGTGCAACAGACGGAGATATTGTGAAAATTCTTGAATATCAATTTGAATTTATCGATTAAGACTGCCGAAATATGGCGGTCTTTTTTTTTCGTTATTTGAGTCCAGTGAAAACCCAATTCATATAGGTGAACCATAAGTCGATATAGGAAAAAATCCCCATTGATTAAAGTTTCAATTTATAATAGAAAAAGGAGTGATTTTAGAAGAATATTTTATGGGGAGAAAAGGAATATGTATAAAATATTAATTGTAGAAGATGATGAAAAAATTGCAGAGATATTAGAGGAGCATTTAGAAAGGTATGGATATCAATCTTTCAGAGTGAGCGATTTACGGCATATAAAAGATGAGTTTGTAAAAGTAAGTCCTCATCTTGTGTTACTTGATATTAATTTACCATACTTTGATGGCTTCTACTGGTGCCGCCAAATCCGCACTGTATCGAATGCGCCGATTATTTTTGTTTCTGCAAGAACAGGGGAAATGGATCAAGTAATGGCGATTGAAAATGGCGGAGATGATTACATTACAAAGCCATTCCATTTAGATATCGTAATGGCAAAGGTGAAAAGTGCACTCCGCCGCGGGTATGGTGAGTATGCTTTGGCCGCGGAAAGTGACTGCTTAGGTGTTAATGGATTGTTATTATTCCCATCACAGCACACAGTAGAGTGGAAAGGTCAACAAACGGAACTTACAAAAAATGAGTTTTATTTATTAGAATGTTTAATGAAACAAGCAAATCAATACGTGACACGTGAAGAGCTGTTAGAGGCTTTATGGGATGAAGTAGCTTTTGTTGATGATAATACATTAACCGTGAATGTAAAGCGTGTAAGGAAGAAACTTGAGGAGTTAGGCATTAAAAATGCAATTGTCACAAAGCGTGGGTACGGTTATGCTCTTCTTACTGAGTGGGGCGAAGGGCATGAAGGTTAAAAATTACCTCATAGACCGCTTTTCTTTAATTATTACTTATATTGTAAGCCTTTGTTTATTTGGACTCGTATTGCAGCTGCAAAGTCTCTTGGAAAAGAGATCAATTGATTGGGGTACGTGGTTATATGGGCTTTTATTAGGGACAGTTGTATTTAGTGTATATCTTATTTACGATTACCGAAAACGAAGTGTGTTTTTAAAGAGAATAGAACAGTATATTGCCGGTGGACATACATTACATGACTCTTTACTTATTGATACTTCTTATACAGCAGAGCAAGAACTGGTCGTTGAAGCGTTTACGCTATTAAGGCAGCAATATATGAATGAAGTTCATAAGCAGCATGCAAAAGAGCAACAGCAAATGATTTTTATGAACCAGTGGATCCATCAAATGAAAACACCAGTATCCGTTATTGAATTATTGTTACAGAAATATGGTAAGGAACACCGTGAAGCAAGGGGAACGATTGAAAGTATTCGTGAAGAAAATAACCGTATTTTAAATGGGTTAGATTTAGCGTTACATATGGCAAGGTTAGATCAATTTTCGAAAGACTATAAAGTAGAAGTAGTAAATGTTATAGAGGTCATTCGAGATATTATTAATGAAAATCGGAAGTCGTTCATTCAATCTTCTGTATTTCCGAAAATGATGTTTGAAGAAGAGACTTGTATGATTGCGTCTGATAGAAAGTGGCTTAGTATCGCGATGAGCCAAATTGTTGTGAATGCAATTAAGTATACAAAAATTTCAGAAGCAGAGAAAAAAGAAATTCAATTTCAAATTGAAGAGAAAGATCAAAAGGTGTTATTACATATTAAGGACAATGGAATTGGTATTCCTGAGCAAGATGTAAAGCGTATATTTGATCCGTTCTTTACGGGAATAAACGGCCGTAAAACAAGGGAAGCGACAGGTATGGGTTTATATATTACGAAGGAAATCTGCGGTAATTTACATCATGGAGTGTATGTACAATCAACTGAAGGGGAAGGAACAACAGTTACGTTCCAATTTGCAAAAGATGAAGAATATCATACATTAATGAGAAAAATGACAAAACTGTAAGATAACAAAACGTTTTGTAAGGGAAATCACTCGTTTCTTTTTCTTATTTTTCTTATAGTAAATGTAAGAAGAAAACACGTAGGGGGATTAGAAATGAGTGTTCTTGAAGTAAAAGGGTTAACAAAGGTGTACCAATCAAAAGGTTCAGTAGCGACGACTGCTTTAAATGATATAAATTTTAAAATTGAAGAAGGCGAGTTTGTAGGGATTATGGGGCCTTCAGGAAGCGGAAAAACAACGCTTTTAAATTTATTAGCAACAATTGATAAGCAAACTTCAGGTCATGTGCTTGTAAATGGTGAAGAAATTAATCAAATGCGTGCTGCAAAATTAGCGGAGTTTCGTCGTACACATTTAGGATTCATCTTCCAGGATTTTAACTTACTTGATACGTTATCGATTAAAGAAAATATCATTTTACCACTTGTAATGGCGAAGAAATCTGTAAATGAAATCGATGCGAAAGTGCTTGAGATTGCAAAGTTTTTAAACATCGAAGAAATTTTAAATAAAAAAGTATATGAAGTGTCAGGCGGACAACAACAACGTGCAGCTGCTGCAAGGGCAATTATTCATGACCCAACATTAATTTTAGCGGATGAGCCAACTGGAAACTTAGATTCGAAATCAGCGAAATCATTAATGGGAGCACTTCAAGATTTACATGAGCAAAAGAAAGTAACCATTGCAATGGTAACGCATGATCCGGTAGCGGCTAGTTATTGTGAACGTATCCTCTTCATACGTGATGGAGAGATCTTCTCAGAAATACATAAAGGAAGAACGAAACAAGCCTTTTTCCAAGAAATTTTGGACGTACTTGCGATGCTAGGGGGGGAATATCATGAACTTTCGCCAGCTCGCGCTTAACAATGTAAAAGGAAATTGGCGTAATTATAAAGCGTTCCTTATTAGTAGTTGTTTATCGATTGTCGTATTTTTCATGTATGCTTCCTTCATTTATCATCCAGATGTCGTAAGCGGTAATATTAGTATGAAGACGATGATTTCAAAAGGATTAGAATCGATGAATTATATTGTAGTCATCTTCTCAGCACTCTTTATTTTATATGCGAATTCAACGTTTTTACGAGCAAGAAAAAAAGAATTCGGTTTATTAACATTAATAGGTGGAACGAAGTCTCAGCTCGGCCGAATGATTATATTAGAGCAGCTTATGTTAGGTAGTATTGCAATTGTAGTAGGTATTGGGCTTGGCATGCTTTGTTCAAAATTATTTTTCCAAGCATTAAGCGTAATATTGAAAATAGATAAAACACTTCCACTCGTATGGAATAGTAAAGCAATTCTTATTACAGCTGGTGTATACTTTATTCTATTTTTAATCCTATCATTGTTTAGTGTTTGGACAGTAGGGCGCTTGCAAATTATTGATTTATTAAGAGAAGCAAGAAAACAAAAAGTAGAACCTTTTGCATTTACATCGTTATGTGTAGTTGGTATAGGATGTATTATTGTTGCATATGTACTTAGCTTCCAAGTGACATTTATGAATTTTATCATACTGTTTTTACCGATTGTAGGGCTGACGATAGGCGGAACTTATTTACTGTTTACACAAGGTAGTACAGTCGTATTAAAAGCACTGCAAAAAAGAAAAAGATCTTTTTATACATATCCAAACATGTTCGTACTTAGCAATCTTATTTATAAAATGAAAGATAATGCTCGTTTTCTATTTGTAATTTCTATCATTACGGCGGTTGTTTCTTCAGCAGTTGGTACACTGTACGTGTTCTTTGAGGATATGAGTTATAAAACAGTGGCTAGTGCTCCGCATGCTATTTCGTATGAAGAAAAGGGGGTAAATACGCATAACATCATCAGTGAAGGGAAAGCACAAGAACTAATAAAAAAACACGGATTTGAAGAAGCGCGAAAAGTAACGTATGTAAAACTTCCTGCAACTCAAAAGGTAACGATGTTTAACGGTGAACATGAGATGTCGTTAGGGATTATCTCTGAAAAGGAATATAATAAAGAAGCGCGTAAACAGAACGTGCCAGAAGTGCAAAATAAGCCGGGAAGTGCAACGATGGTTGTAGTTGATATGATGAATGATATTGTCAAGCCGGATCTTACGAAGCCATTTGAATTTAAATTGAACGGACAAAAACAGTCTATTAAGCTAAATGATCCAGTATCAAAGTCTGTTTTTAATGATGATGGCTATTTGATTGTGAATGATGAGGATTTTGTGAAATATTCACAGCTCGTAGCAGATGAAGAAAAGACGAAATATTATGGATATTATATTGAAGATTGGAAAGGAACAGAAAATCTTGTACTAGACTTAAAGAAAGAAATTGCACAAGAACAACAACAGAATTTCCACAATTCTATCCTTACGTATAAAGCGATAAAGGAGCAAGGAGCAATTACAATGTTCATCGGCTTCTTCGTAGCAGTACTGTTCTTCTTCTTTGCTTGTAGCATGACATACTTTAAATGGTTTAATGATAAAGAACAAGATCGTATTCAATTTAAGTCATTAAAAAGAATTGGTATGACAGATAAAGAAATTCGTAAAATTGCAATTCGACAAATGGGTGTTATCTTCTTTATCCCAATTTTAATCGGTACAATTCATAGTGGATTTGCCCTTCATACGTTAGGGAAAATGCTTTATATCGATTTATGGAAATCAGGTGCGATTGTAATTGGAGCATATATTTTAGCTTCTGCCATTTACTTTATGATCGCGCAAAGAGGATATTTAAAACACGTAAAAAGCTAGGGAAACCTCTAGCTTTTTACGTGTGTAGTAAGTTACAGGAGGACGGTAGATGAACATTAGGCAACTAGCGCTGCAAAATATAAAGGGGAATTGGCGTAATTATAAAGTGTTTTTCTTAAGTAGTTGTTTTGCAATATTTGCTTCTTATGCATATATGTCTGTAATTGTACATCCGTATATGCAAGAGACAATGTGGTATCAAAATGTACGCTGGGGACTTATCGTATGTAATGTTATAATTATTTCTTTTTTCGTTATATTTATTTTGTATTCTACTTCTATTTTCATAGAGGCACGCAAGAAAGAATTAGGACTATATATGTTAATGGGGGCGACGAAGTCTAACGTAATAGGAGTGATTATGGTCGAGCAAATATTGATCGGGATTTTCGCTAATATTTTCGGTATCGGGCTTGGCATGATCTTTTTAAAACTCTTTTTTATGGTATTTAGTATGTTACTTCATCTTCCGAAAGAACTCCCTGTCATATTTGACATGAGAGCGATTGGTGTAACGTTTGTTACATATATGGTCGTATTTATTTTCTTATCTTTTATAAGTGCTGTACGTATATGGAATATAAAAATCATTCGGTTATTAAAAGAATTTCGAACAGATAAACGGGAGAGGAAAACATCAAAGTGGCTTTGTTTATTCGGTTTTGCTTGTTTAGTGGGCGGATATGCGTTAGCACTACAAGTGACGATGACAACGATAGCATTATACTTTTTTCCGGTTGTTATACTCATTTCTTTTGGGATGTATTTCTCATTTACACATGGCGCTACACAAATATTAGAAGTGATAAAAAGAAATAAAAGGATTATGTATACATATCCGTATTTATTTATAGTGAATCAATTGTCACATCGAATGAAGGAAAATAGTCGCTTTTTCTTTCTGTTGTCTATGGCAACAACGTTTGTCGTTACGGCGACAGGTACGGTGTTCTTATATTTTTCTAGCATGCAAGATATGTGGCGTGGCGGAGGAGTACACTCATTTTCATACATAGAAAAAGGCACTTCTGCTCATGAAGTTTTCGAGAAAGACAAGGTTGAAAACTTATTACATCAATATGGATATGATGATTTTCAATCTATGAGTTTTGTTGGAGTGTATGCATCCTTTCAGTCCAATAAGGGAGAAACAACAATAGCACCGCTTATAAAGGAAAGTGAATACAATCAAGAGGCAAGAAAACAAAAACAGAAAATGTATCATCCTAAAAAAGGAACAGTTACACTTGTTTATTATAATAAACGTAATTATCCAAATGTATATAATCAAAAAGAGATTCAATTGCAAGTAATGAATCAAGCGTATCCATTCGCATTTAACGGTCAGAAAGAAGGGGTACAATTTAACTATCACCCTTCATACATTAATGGTCTGTTTTTTGTCATGAATGATGAAGATTTTAACAGTATAGCAAATACAATTCCGGATTCTGAAAAAATGATATATAGAGGGTATACATTACCAAATATCGAAAATACGAAGGAATTAAACGAAGCTTTACGGAAACATATGAAACATGATACAAATGATGCGTTTCGAAGTAATATGGAATTATATGTGAATATGAAAGAAGGTGGTGATATTACTCTATTTATAGGCTCATTCATTAGCATATTATTCTTCCTTACGTCATGTAGCATCGTATATTTTAAATGGTTTCATAATATTGCATCCGATCGAAAGCAGTACGGGGCGCTCTCTAAACTTGGAATGACGAAGGAAGAAGTGTGGAAGATTTCTCGTTGGCAATTGTGTATGCTATTTTTTGCGCCAATTATAGTAGGGAGTATGCATAGTGCAGTTGCGTTATATACGTTTCATAATACTCTTTTTATGGACGGATCATTAAGAAAAGTGGGATTGTTTATTCTGTTTTACATTGCTGCATGTATCATTTATTTCTTCTTCGCTCAAAGAGAATACAAGAAACATTTAGACTAGCGAATGCTAGTCTTTTTTTAATATTCGAAATTCTCATAGAAGAATATTAAAAAGTATGGTATAACAATAAGAAAACGAAAAAGAGGGAAAAGACGATGATTCGAGTAGGATATTTAGGACCAGAAGCGACATTTACAAATATGGCGGTGAGTCGTTTTTTTCCGGAAGCAGAGCATGTACCGTATCGAACGATTCCGGATTGTATTGATGCAGCTGCAAATGAAAATGTAGATTATGCGGTCGTACCGTTAGAGAACGCCATAGAAGGTTCAGTTAATATAACGGTTGATTATCTCGTACATGAGCAGCCACTTTCCATTGTAGGAGAAATTACAGTGCCAATTCAGCAGCATTTACTCGTACACCCGCAGTACGAAGAAGTGTGGAAAGAAGTATACGCTGTACATTCTCATCCGCATGCCATTGCACAGTGCCATAAATTTTTAAATGAGGAATTAAAAGGGGTAACCGTTCGCGATATGACATCAACAAGCGCTGCTGCACAATATGTGAAAGAACATCCTGAAGAAAAAATTGCAGCTATTGCAAATGAAGCAGCGGCAGAAAAATACGGATTAACAATTGTAAGGCGTGATATTCATACTCATAAAAACAATCATACACGTTT
Organism: Bacillus sp. TH17; assembly: GCF_016651125.1. Classification (NCBI taxonomy): domain Bacteria; kingdom Bacillati; phylum Bacillota; class Bacilli; order Caryophanales; family Bacillaceae; genus Bacillus; species Bacillus sp. TH17. The sequence goes on along the minus strand of NZ_JAEKEN010000001.1, from coordinate 3,865,961 downwards.
CCTTGTTCTCCATAAGAAAAAGAAAGCAGTACTCCCAAATAACGGAGAAAACCGAGGAGAGAAAACGACGCTTATGATAACGTTACCTGCTGATTACGCAGGGGCACTATATCAAGTGTTATCAGCTTTCGCATGGAGAAAATTAAACTTATCCAAAATTGAATCGCGCCCGATGAAAACAGGCCTTGGAAATTACTTTTTCTTAATCGACGTCGACAAAGCATACGATGATGTATTATTGCCAGGCGTAACAATGGAACTTGAAGCACTCGGGTTTTCTGTTACTGTGCTGGGGAGTTATTCTTCTTATTGGTTGTAAGGGGAGTGTTTGTCGTATTTTGTAGTTAAGTCGATATAATTTCGGTCGCTAGTATACCGTATGATAGATAAATAGAGTCCCACCTATAAAAGGTGGGATTTATTATTTTAACTTCGAAAGACGATCCTCTAACTGACCACGCCAAATCTCGGCTAGTTCTTGTACAGCAAGAACCTTCTCAATGCCATCTTTATCTTTCCTATTATGAAAATAAATTTCGTTAGAGAACAAAACAGATACATTGTTTGATGGACGCTCTAGTAATGTAATTTTAGAATCTTTACGCACAGTACCTTCTTGAAGAACGCGGCATAAGTAGCCAGTATATCCAGTTGCTACAATGCGTGGTAAAATGCCAGGAATACCGACACGTTTTGAAATTGTGCTACAAGGTACGCGAGCTTGTGTTACTTGAATGATTGCTTCGCCTAGTTGATATGTATCTCCGATGCAAACATCACGCTCTAACATATTTGTTACGGTAATGTTTTCGCCAAATGTGGAAGCTGGAAGTGTAGTTTGAAATTCCTCTTCCCATAGTGCGTAATGCTCGTGTGGGTACACACAAACTGCGCGATCAGGTCCCCCGTGGTGTTTTAAATCCGCTACATCATCACCACGGAATCCGTCTTTTGAGAGGAAGGCCTCTTCTGTAGGATCTTTACATATACCTGTTATCATTTCTTTATCTTCGCCATATTTCATTTGTTTCGGTTTACCAGTGCTAAAGTGAACGAGTTCAATTCCCATAGTTGATCTCCTTTACAATTGATTTCAATATTATATCACTAAAAAAGCACAGAGAATGATGAAAAACTCTGTGCTGTACATTAATTAATAAACGAGAAATCCAGCTCGATCTAGTGCCTCACAGGCAGCATCTAATTTCTCTTTAGAATCTGCTTCGATTGTATGTAAGTGAATACCATCTGTTAGTTGCGAAAGATAGGAAGCGTTTGTGTTTTCGATTTTTTGTAAATATTGTTCTACATCGAAGCGATTACTTACCATAATCGATGCTGTTAAGTCGCCGTATACAGGATGCTCAACTTTTACGTCTTTAATCGTAACGCCGTGGTCAACTAACATAGTAAGTTCTTGACGTACTTCTGCCGGTTTATGTTGGCATACGATTACGCGTTCGAAAGCTTGTTGTCTTGTTTGTGGCTTTAAATATAAATATCCTTGTGCAGTCGCAATAATTGGTTCATTTCGTGCTTTTAGTAAGGAAATGTCTTGAACGATAACTTGCCTACTTACGTTTGTCTTTTTAGATAGTTCATTCCCTGATAACGGTTCATTTGCAGCAAGAAGCCACTCAAGGATGAGTTGTCGTCTTTCTTCGCCTAAAATCTTTTTTTGATCATTTTGTTTCATTATGATTTAACACCTCTATAAAATTGATTTCCAATTGTGTGTAGTGCATGAATAGTTGTATCAATTTGTTCTTTCGTTGTGTGATGTCCGAAAGAAAAGCGGACATATTGTTTTGCCTCTTCATACGTTTTTCCAATTGCAAGCATTGTTTTTGAAGGGTCTTGTTTACCTACTTGGCAAGCACTTCCAGTTGAAATGGCTATACCATGACGGTTACATTCTAACATTGTATACTGACCTTCTATTCCTTTTATTGTAACCCCAATAATATGTGGTAAACAAGAAGTAGAATGTCCTTTCACTTCAATTTCTAGAGGAAGTGTTTGTAATTGCTCTAAAAAATAAGATCGTAATTGTTTAAAACGAAAGCTCTCTTCCTTTTGATTCTTTAATATATGCTCTGCGGCTGTTAAAAAAGCAGCGATGCCAGGAACGTTCACTGTACCAGGGCGAAAGCCTTTTTCATGAGAAGTTCCTGGAAATACTTGTTCCCAGCGAACTTGCGGATTTATATAGCAAGCTCCAACTCCTTTTGGTCCGTATATTTTATGGGCTGAAACAGAAAGACTATCAATCTCCATCGCTTTAACGTCTATTGGAAGTTTACCAAACGTTTGAACACAATCCGAATGAAATAAAACATTATATTTTTTTAAAAGTGCTCCGATCTCTGCAATGTTTTGAACGGTCCCGATTTCAGAGTTTCCGTGCTGTATACTTGCTAGAGCAGTATCTTCTGTAATAGCTGCTTCTAAATCTACTAAATGAATTATCCCACTTTTATCAACAGGAATCTCAATAATAGTATAACCTTGCGATTGTAAGGATTGAAAATAACTTCGAATCGATGCGTGTTCCATAGGTGTCGTAATAATGTGCTTTCCATTTCTAGCATTTAGAAGGGATTGAATCGCAAGGTAGTTAGATTCTGAACCGCCGCTTGTAAAGAATACACCTTGTTCCTTACCCCCAATCATTTCTGCAAATGTTTCTCTACAAACTTGTAATAAAGATGATGCACTTCCGCCGATATCGTGTAAACTTTGTTCATTTCCGAAATATGTTTTTGCCGCTGCTATATATGTTTCTAAAGCTTCTTCGCTCATAGGTGTTGTCGCTGCATAATCTAGATATATCATCATGTAATTTCCTCTCTTCAGTAAGAGTGACATTTGTTTTCGTTTTTAGAATGGTAGTGAAAATAAGAATTGTAAAAAAACTCTTGTCATTATTTTAAAACTATGTAAATATAGGTGTCAAGACAGTTGGGAAGTGTAAAGTGGGAGGCAACAATTATGCCAAGTGCAGATGTCTTAATTATTGGAAGTGGCGTTGCGGCGCTTCGTGTTGCGAAAGAGCTTTGTCACGAAAAGAATGTGATAATTATCACAAAAAAAACAGGACGTAATAATAATACATATTTAGCTCAAGGAGGAATTGCAGCAGCTGTTGCTACATATGACGATCCGAGTGGGCATTTTGAAGACACATTAGTGGCAGGTTGCCATTATAACAACGAAGAAGCAGTTCGTTATTTAGTTGAAGAGGGACCGAAAGAAATAAGTAAGCTTATTACGAATGGAATGAAATTTGATGGGGATGAAAAAGGGATCCACCTTGGTAAAGAAGGGGCGCATCGAAAACGGCGCATTTTACATGCCGGAGGAGATGCAACTGGTAAAAATCTATTAGAGCATTTAATACAAGAAGTAGTTCCGAACGTTACTGTCGTTGAGCATGAAATGGTGCTCGATTTCATTATAGAAAATAATAAATGCATAGGAGCTTTAACGCGAAATAGTGAAGGGAAGCTGAAGCGTTACTATGCTGATAATACGGTGTTAGCATCAGGAGGAATAGGTGGTTTGTACGCCTTTACATCGAATGGTGAGACAATTACAGGCGATGGACTTGCGATGATATATCGAGCTGGGGGAGAACTTGTTGATTTAGAATTTGTACAATTTCATCCGACGATGTTATACGTGGACGGGCGATGTTGTGGTCTCGTTTCTGAAGCAGTCCGTGGTGAAGGAGCTGTCCTTATAAATGGAAAAGGACAGCGTTTTATGATGGATATACATCCCGGGAAAGATCTCGCACCGCGTGATGTAGTGGCAAGGGCTATTCATGAACAACTTCTTGCAGGTGAAAAAGTGTACTTAAACATCGAAACCATTCAAAACTTTGAACAACGTTTTCCGACCGTCTCATCATTATGTAAAAAGAATGGTATTGATTTAAAAGAAAATTCTATTCCGGTCGTACCGGGCGCTCATTTTCATATGGGCGGCGTGAAGACGAATTGTGACGGAGAGACGTCCATTTCAAACTTATATGCGGTCGGTGAAGTGGCTTGTAATGGAGTTCATGGTGCGAATAGATTGGCGAGTAATTCATTATTAGAAGGTCTTGTGTTTGGAAGACGAATAGGAAAACACATTTTAGCTAAGCCAGCAGAGGAAAGAAAAAATGTGCCGGAAGAGAGAGGGAAAAGTTTTATAGCTCTTAATGATTTACCGTTGAAAGAAGAAATACAAGAATGCATGATGAAATATGTTGGGATTGTGCGAACTGAGAAAAATTTATCATATGCTCAGAGATGGTTTAGTAGGTACGGTGTGCGAAATATGATCTTACAATATGATGCACTTACAAATGAAGAGATAACGCTTATTAATATGTTAACAGTTTGTGAGCTTATAACAGTATCAGCTTTGCAAAGAGAAGACAGTGTTGGTGGTCATTATCGCATTGATTATCCAGAAAGAAATAGCGTGAAAAAAGAGATTATCCGAGTGAGAAGAAAACTACAACTTGTTTAATAAGGGGAAGAGGGGTTTTATGAATACGTTAAAAGTTAAGGAAGCATTAAATCGATTTTTTCTAGAAGATATAGGAGAAAGAGATGTAACATCTCAGCTTATCTTTCCCGATAATACACTTGCGAAAGGAACGTTTCTTGTAAAGGATACAGGGGTATTTGCAGGGTGCTTAGTAATTGAAGAAGGATTTAAATTAATTGATCAGAGAATTGAAGTTGAACTTCATAAAAAAGATGGGGATCTTGTAGAAAAAGGCGAAATAATTGCAACCGTGCAAGGCCCAATCGCATCATTATTAACGGCAGAGCGCGTTATATTAAACGTTATTCAGCGTATGAGCGGGATAGCGACGATGACGCGTAAGGCGGTTTTTGCTTTAGATAGCAGTCATACACGCATTTGTGATACGAGAAAAACGATGCCAGGACTACGTATGTTTGATAAATATGCTGTAGTATGCGGGAGCGGATTTAACCACAGATTCGGTTTATATGATGGTGTCATGATTAAAGACAATCATATTGCTTTTGCTGGCTCGATTACAAAAGCTGTTACATCGGTGAAAGAAAGATTGGGACATATGGTGAAAGTAGAAGTCGAAACAGAGACAGAGGCGCAAGTGAGAGAAGCGATAGAGGCCGGCGCAGATGTTATTATGTTCGATAATCGTACGCCAGAAGAGATTCGTGAGTTTTCAAAAATTGTACCAAGTGTCATCGTTACGGAGGCTTCAGGTGGTATTACAATTGAAGATTTATCAAAATACGGAAAAACAGGGGTAGATTATATTTCACTTGGAGCGTTAACACATTCAGTGAAAGCACTTGATATTAGTTTTAATATTGAGGCCTAATGAGAGTGGTTTAGAGGGGGAGAATCATAAATGGGTATTTTAGAGAAAGTTCAGCCAATCGAAGTAATGTTACCAGAGCGTTATCAAACGATGTCTACATTAGAGATGGAAGAGCGTGTCCGTGAAATTAAAGAAAAAATGGGGGCATTACTATTTATTCCAGGACATCATTATCAAAAAGATGAAGTGGTGCAATTTTCAGATGCAGCAGGGGACTCACTTCAACTCGCGCAAGTTGCAGCGAATAATAAAGAGGCAAAATATATTGTGTTTTGTGGTGTGCACTTTATGGCAGAAACGGCAGATATGTTAACGACAGATGATCAAATTGTCATCTTACCAGATATGCGTGCCGGCTGTTCTATGGCAGATATGGCAGATATTGAACAAACAGAAAGAGCGTGGAAAGAGCTCGCGAAATTATTTGGGGATACGATGATTCCATTAACGTATGTAAATTCAACAGCTGCGATCAAAGCGTTTTGTGGTCGTAATGGAGGGGCAACAGTAACCTCTTCTAATGCAAAACAAATGGTGTCTTGGGCGTTTACACAAAAAGAGCGTCTCGTCTTTTTACCAGACCAACATTTAGGAAGAAATACAGCGTATGATTTAGGTATTCCGTTAGAAAAAATGGCAGTGTGGAACCCGCATACAGATTCATTAGAGTACGATGGAGATATAGAAGAAATTCAAGTGATTTTATGGAAAGGCCATTGTTCTGTTCATCAAAACTTCACTGTGAAAAATATTGAAAATGTGCGAAAAAATCATCCGGATATGAATATTATTGTTCACCCTGAATGTTGTTATGAAGTGGTTGCTGCTTCTGATTATGCAGGATCAACGAAATATATTATTGATATGATTGAAGCAGCTCCGGCGGGAAGTAAGTGGGCGATTGGTACAGAGATGAATTTAGTGAACCGAATTATTCAGCAACATCCAGATAAAGAAATTATTTCGCTAAATCCGTTTATGTGTCCTTGCTTAACGATGAACCGAATTGACTTACCTCACCTGTTATGGGCACTTGAGAACATAGAAAGAGGAGAACAAATTAACGTTATTCGTGTAGAGAAACAAGTAACAGAAGAGGCAGTTCTTGCATTAAATCGTATGTTAGAGCGCGTTTAAAGCAGCGGGATTTCCGTTGCTTTTTTTCGTACATATAATCATAACAAGGATGAAATAGGCATACATTGTGTTGAGGAAATCATTGCGGTTTTTCTATGCTTATTCCACTTCGAATCATATTGAAAATAGAAGAAGTGATAAAAGTAAAAGAAGTTAATGTTGTTTAGAAAGTGTTTTTACTTATAGATAAGTTATACAGGAGGGGGAAAATTTGAAAATTCATATCGTGCAAAAAGGGGAGACCCTTTGGAAAATTGCAAAAAAGTACGGAGTGGATTTTGAAACGCTAAAAAAAACAAATACACAGCTTAGCAATCCAGACCTAATTATGCCAGGGATGAAAATTAAAGTGCCATCGCATAGCGTTCATGTGAAACAACAAACTGGATCGGGTTCAGCGCCCCCGAAACAATATGTAAAAGAGGTGCAGCAAAAAGAGTTTGCATCAACACCAACGCCACTTGCAATAGAAGATGAAGATGAGATCACGTATCAATCAACACCTATTACACAACAACCAGCTATGCAACAAACGCAAAAAGAAATGCAGATAAAACCGCAAAAAGAAATACAGGTGAAGCCGCAAAAGGAAGTGCAAGTGAAGCCACAAAAAGAAGTGCAAAAAGAAATTCCGATTCAAAAAGAGAAGCCAGTTGAAAAGCCACCTGTCATTCAAAAACCACCTGTTGTAGAGAAAGTAGAAAAACTAAAACCTACTACGAAAGAAAATACTAAATTTTCTATCAATGTGTTACCACAGCCACCGCAACCACCAATTAAAGCGAAAAAAGAATATAAAATTTCAGACGTAATAAAAAAGGGAAGCGAGTTAATTGCTCCTCAAATTAATAAAATGAAACCTAACAATGTCATTTCTCCGCAAACGAAAAAAGACAATATAGGAAACATAGTGTCGCCGCAAGTGAAGAAAGAGAATGTAGGGAATATAGTGTCGCCGCAAGTGAAGAAAGAGAATGTAGGGAATATAGTGTCGCCGCAAGTGAAGAAAGAGAATGTAGGGAATATAGTGTCGCCGCAAGTGAAGAAAGAGAATGTAGGGAATATAGTGTCGCCGCAAGTGAAGAAAGAAAATGTAGGGAATATAGTGTCGCCGCAAGTGAAGAAAGAGAATGTAGGGAATATAGTGTCGCCGCAAGTGAAGAAAGAGAATGTAGGGAATATAGTGTCGCCGCAAGTGAAAAAAGAAAATGTAGGAAGCATAGTCTCACCAAACGTATCAAAAGAAAGTGTTATTATCCCGCAAGTAATACCGCCTAATATTCAAGTGCCGAATATAATGCCAATAATGGATAACAATCAACCACCAAATATGATGCCGATAATGGATAACAACCAAATGCCAAATATGATGCCGATAATGGATAACAACCAAATGCCAAATATGATGCCGATAATGGATAACAACCAAATGTCAAATATGATGCCGATAATGGATAACAACCAAATGCCAAATATGATGCCGATAATGGATAACAACCAAATGCCAAATATGATGCCGATAATGGATAACAACCAAATGCCAAATATGATGCCGATAATGGATAACAACCAAATGCCAAATATGATGCCGATAATGGATAACAACCAAATGCCAAACATGATGCCGATAATGGATAACAACCAAATGCCAAATATGATGCCGATAATGGATAACAACCAAATGCCAAATATGATGCCGATAATGGATAACAACCAAATGCCAAACATGATGCCAATAATGGATAACAATCAAATGCCAAACATGATGCCGATAATGGATAACAATCAAATGCCGAACATGATGCCATATCAACAGCCAATGATGCCGCCATATCCGCAGTATCAGCAACAAAATCCATACAATCAAATGCCGTATCAACAAATGGCACCGCAATATACTTCTATGCCAAATCCAAATATGATGCCAATGGATAATAATATGCCACCACTCGTACAAGGGGAAGAAGATTGTGGATGCGGAGGAGAGAGTAGGTTATATAGTCCGCAACCGGGTGGTCCACAATACGCTAATCCTTTATATTATCAACCAACTCAGCCAGCATATGCACCACAGCCAGGAACGATGTATTATCAGCCGGACCCACCAAACGTATTTGGAGAACCAGTTTCAGAAGAAGAGGACGAAGAGGAAGTTTAAAAAAAGGTGGGGTTATTCCCACCTTTTTTGTATTCGTGATAGTCAGGAATATGGTGAATTTACATTAAGTGCTAGAAAATTCCTAGTGAAATATTAACAGTGTAAAAACTCTCTCTGTTACTCATCATAAGGGGGAGCTTTTCGAAAGAGAAGTTCATTCTAACAGAGGGGGTTTTTGTATTGAATACGAAAGTAAAAGTTATTGCTGCTTCTTTGTTAGTTACCAGTGCATTAGCTGCATGCGGTACACCAAAAGATAATAATGCGATGGATGGACGTAACTACAATTACGAGCGTACATCTTATAATGATACACACCAGTATCGTGATAATGTAGCGCGTAACGATCGTTCTACAGATTATGTAACATATAGAAACGGTCGTAACGATACAGGATATAATAATTATTACCGTGATGTAAATTACAATGGGCAAATTGCTAATCCACACCCAACTCGTAATATTACAATGAACAATTCATACATTAACAATGATGGTAAAACTGCGGAGAAAATTACGAATCGTGTGAAACGTATGAATAACGTAGACCGAGTTTCTACAGTTGTATATGGAAACGATGTAGCGATTGCGGTAAAACCACGTAATACAGCGACGAATGAAACAGCGATGGCGAACGAAATTCGTCAAGCTGTTGTGAATGAAGTTGGAAATAGAAACGTATATGTTTCTGTAAGAAATGACATGTTTACTCGTGTCGATGCAATGAGTACGCGTTTACGTAACGGCACAGCTACAAACGATTTTAATCGTGACATAACAAATATGTTCCGAGACATTCGTTACGGTCTGACTGGTACTATGCGATAACAAATCAAAGAGGAAGGGATAGCCCTTCCTCTTTATTCATCGTCGTCTTGTAAACGTCGTTTTTTTATAAAATAACTAACGGAGTAAGACGCTAAAAAGCATATGAAGAGAATACCACCTGTTAAAATAGCTTCAAATAGAGGTCTTTCTGGACTGAAAATGATATAAATAATAGCCATGATAATTCCTACAATAAGAGAGCGTAAAATAATTTTGTAATAAGGAGTTAACTTTATTTCATTTTCGCTTTCTTCTACATCGATAGAAACGCTTAACTGTAAATAACTAAGTACAATACTTGTAAGAATAAATAATAACCACAATGGAGATTTCGTAATTTGATCCATTCCTTCTGTGAATCCGATATAGCCTAAAATTCCGATTATACCAATTGATTGAAAAAGAAAGGCAATACGTATGTTTTTTAACATTTGAAGTATGAGGCGTTCATCTTTAATTTTTTTCAAGGCATTCATCCCCTGTTTATATTTATAGTGTTAATTGTAATGTATATATTACATTAATCAATTTATAATTTACATAAATTTCAATTGGTTGAAAGAGGAAGAAAAATATATTTAGAAATATATTGCGCTTCTACCTTGTTAATGTTATATTAGCAAAGCGATGAGCTAATTTACGTAAGTCGAGAGATATGCTTAAGTGCTAAACACGCGAATGTGGTCGCCTGGTCTTTCGCCGTAAACGCATCAGACGCCTGCTTTGCAGGCGTCTTTCATTTTATATAAAAGTAAATGATACATGCAGATGAGGATTAACCCTTATCTGTATTTTTTATTTTCCTTAGAAATTTAATGCTATTGTTTATATGGATAAAACCCCCATTTCCGGAAAAGCTACAAATGAAAGTATGATTTTGCCTAGAAGAGGTGAACGGAAATGAAATGGATGCTAATTGCAGTGCAAGCTTTCGTTGTGATGTTTTGCTTAGCTTATGGATCCGATGTGAGGGCAGAAATAACAGAAAAAGTACCTGAAGTTACAATTTTATTAGAGCGTATGTATGTTGATGGAGAAGTAAGCGAGGAAATACTGACAGAAAAAGTAGCGGATTTAGAAAAGTTTTTGCAGCAATATAAAGAATGGCAACTTGTTGATCGTGATGATGTGCAAATCGTATTACAAAGGAAAGTTGATGATATTTCTCCTTTACTGAAAACGAGCGGTTATTTTGGTGTTTCAGAGGAAGGGATATTGCAAATTTTTAAAGGGGTACCGAAAAGTGATAACGCGATCCATTCCTTCTTTCAAATTGATATGAAAAAGCTTGAGAGTTATGAGCGAGCAAAACTAAAGCGTGGTATTCGTATTAAGTCAAAAGAAGGATTCGTGAAGACAATCGAAAAAATGAAGCAATACGCAGTGCAAAATAATAAAAAAAGCAGCTCAGGGTGAGCTGCTTTTTTTATTTATTCTTAGCTAAAATCTCTTTTGCGATTTCATCAATTAGCATATCTTTTCCGATTGGATTGAATGCTTTCGTATTGAAGGCTTCATTCGATACTTCATATACGTGATTGTTTTTTACTGCTTTATTATCTTTCCAAACCGCACTGTTTTTATAGTCTTCGTACACTTTATCAGCTTCTCCGCCGAAGTTTACAATAAACATTTGATCAGGCTGGAATGCAACAAGACCTTCTAGTGATACTTGTGCCATCGTTTGTTTTAAATCTGTACCTTTTGTTGCTGGAAGCTTTAAGTCGTTAAAGATGATGTCACCGTATCCGAAGCTACCGTATACACGGAAGTTTTGTGGTGTAACTGCAACGAACATAAAGTTCTCATCTTTTGTTTTCTCTTTAATTTTTTTAGATAAAGAGTCTGCTTTTTTATCGTAATCTGCAATCCATTTGTCTGCTTTCTTTTCTTCGTCAAATAGTTTACCTACTTCTTTAAACTTACCGCGCCAGTCTTCTAGATTTGTTTCCAGAACAACTGTCGGTGCCACTTTTTCTAGTTGATCATAAATTTTCAATTGACGATTGTTTAAAATAATTAAGTCTGGTTTTAAAGCAGTAACAGCCTCTAAATCAACTTTAGGTGCCCAATACCAGCCAACTGCTTTTACTCCGTCTAACTTTTCAGTTAAATGATTTTGGATTTTATCTTTATATGTGTTTGCTGTACCGACAGGTTTATGTCCAAGGATTAATAATTCCTCTGTTGATCCAGATAAATCAACAATTCTCTTTGGATTAGCTGGAATTGTTGCTTCCCCTTTAGCATGTTTTACAACTTTCGTTTTCGGTTGTTCTTTTGCTTTTGATTCTTCTTTTTGAGAAGAACAGCCAACGATAGAAAGAACAACTAGCATAATAGTAAATAAAATAAATAGCTTTTGTTTCATCCTGATGTAACCCCTTTAATTAGTATTGATAATCATTATCGACTTCTGTATATTAAGGGGCTTTATCCTTTCTGTCAATGGAAAATAACAGAAGTTTTAAACAGAGAACATTCGTTGGGGTATTCTCGCTTTTCTATCATTAAATATGTTAAAATGGAATACATGATTTGAGAGGGAGAGATCGTATTTTGTTTGAATATGTTACAGGTTACGTGGAGTATGTAGGACCGGAATATGTCGTAATTGACCATAATGGAATTGGTTATCAAATTTTCACACCAAATCCGTATGTATTTCAAAGAAGTAAGCAAGAAATCCGTGTCTATACATATCATTATGTGAGAGAAGATATTATGGCACTTTACGGTTTTAAAACACGTGAAGAGCGTTTATTATTTACAAAATTGTTAGGTGTATCGGGGATTGGACCAAAAGGCGCTCTTGCAATTTTAGCTTCTGGTCAAACCGGACAGGTCGTTCAAGCGATTGAACATGAAGATGAGAAGTTCTTAGTGAAGTTCCCAGGCGTCGGAAAGAAAACAGCGCGCCAAATGATTTTAGATTTAAAAGGAAAACTAGCAGATGTTGTACCAGATGCGTTTGTTGATTTGTTCTCAGATACTGAAAGTTTTGATACGAAGAAAGGTTCATCAGTTGAACTTGATGAAGCACTGGAAGCACTGCGTGCACTTGGCTATGCAGAACGAGAAGTCTCTCGCGTTGTACCAGAGTTATTAAAAGAATCACTAACGACGGATCAATATATTAAAAAGGCACTTAGTCTTTTACTAAATGGTAAGAGGTGAGTATAATGGACGAACGTCTCCTTTCAGGGGAATCTGGATACGAAGATGCGGATTTAGAGTATTCATTACGGCCACAGACGCTCCGTCAGTACATTGGCCAAGATAAAGCGAAACATAATTTAGAAGTGTTTATTGAAGCGGCGAAAATGCGTGAAGAAACGTTAGATCACGTACTTTTATATGGCCCACCTGGACTTGGTAAAACGACGCTTGCGAATATTATTGCCAATGAAATGGGTGTTAACATTCGAACGACGTCAGGTCCCGCAATTGAAAGACCAGGAGATTTAGCAGCTGTATTAACAGCACTTCAGCCAGGAGATGTATTATTTATTGATGAAATTCATCGTTTGCATAGATCTATTGAAGAAGTGCTATACCCAGCGATGGAAGACTTTTGCCTTGATATCGTTATTGGGAAAGGACCATCAGCTCGCTCTGTACGCCTAGATTTACCTCCATTTACGCTAGTTGGGGCAACGACGCGTGCAGGTGCATTATCAGCACCACTTCGTGACCGTTTCGGTGTACTTTCACGATTAGAGTACTATACAGTAGATCAGCTTTCTGCGATTGTAGAACGCACAGCAGAAGTGTTTGAAGTTGAAATAGATTCATTAGCTGCATTAGAAATTGCAAGACGTGCCCGTGGTACACCTCGTATTGCGAATCGTCTATTACGACGTGTACGTGACTTCGCACAAGTTCGCAGTGACGGAACGATTGCGATGGAAATTACACAAATGGCGTTAGAACTATTACAAGTAGATAAATTAGGACTTGATCATATCGACCATAAATTACTGCTTGGTATTATTGAAAAGTTCCGCGGTGGTCCAGTTGGATTAGAAACTGTTTCAGCAACGATTGGGGAAGAATCGCATACGATTGAAGATGTGTATGAGCCGTATTTATTACAAATTGGCTTTTTACAAAGAACGCCAAGAGGCCGGATCGTAACACCGCTCGCATATGAGCATTTCGGAATGGAGATGCCAAAAGTATGACGGAGATGCCAAAGCTGCTTATTACAGCTGGTATTTTGCTCATTGTTGTTGGATTAGCTTGGAAGTTCATAGGAAGGCTTCCAGGCGATATTTTTGTGAAAAAAGGTAACGTTACCTTTTATTTTCCTATCATTACATGTATTGTGTTAAGTATTGCATTATCTTTCATTATGTATATAATAAATCGATTCAAATAAGAAATAGGTGGATACAGTTATGGATATTAATCTGTTTGATTTTCATTTACCAGAAGAACTCATTGCACAAATTCCGCTTGAAGAGCGTGAAACATCAAGATTGATGGTGTTAGACCGTGAAACAGGAGATATTGAGCATAAACATTTTACAGACATTCTTTCTTACTTACAAGAGGGGGATTGCTTAGTTTTAAATGAAACGAAAGTGATGCCGGCTCGCTTGCACGGTGTGAAAGAAGATACAGGTGCACACATTGAAGTGCTTCTTTTGAAACAAGAGGAAGGCGATAAGTGGGAAACGCTTATAAAGCCAGCGAAGCGTGTAAAAGAAGGAACTGTCATCTCTTTTGGTGAAGGAAAGTTAAAAGCAACTTGCATTGGAACAGCAGATCAAGGTGGGCGTCAACTTGAGTTTTCATATGACGGCATCTTTTATGAAATTTTAGACGAGCTTGGAGAAATGCCACTTCCTCCATATATTAAAGAGACGCTAGAAGATCGCGATCGTTATCAAACGGTATATGCGAAGGAAATCGGTTCAGCAGCAGCACCGACGGCTGGCCTTCACTTTACAGAAGAGTTACTCGAGAAATTGAAGCAAAAAGGCGTCGGGTTAGCATTCATTACACTCCATGTAGGACTTGGAACATTTAGACCAGTTTCTGCAGATACTATTGAAGAGCATCATATGCACGCAGAGTATTACCATATGTCTGAAGAGACTGCGGCGTTATTAAACCGCGTGAAAGAGACTGGCGGCCGTATTATTACAGTAGGTACGACATCAACTCGTACGTTAGAAACGATTGCAACAGATCATAGTGGTAAGCTTTGCGCAGCTTCTGGCTGGACAGATATTTTTATGTACCCAGGATATGAATTTAAAGCAATTGATGGTTTAATTACAAACTTCCATTTGCCGAAATCAACATTAATTATGCTTGTAAGTGCATTTTCAAATAGAGATAATGTACTTCATGCTTATAATGAAGCAGTAAAAGAAAAATATCGTTTCTTTAGTTTCGGTGATGCAATGTTCGTTGCATCTCACGCTAAAATGAGAAACAAATAAAAGGAGTAAATTATGACAGCAATTCGTTATGAATTTATTAAAACTTGTAAACAAACGGGTGCGCGTTTAGGTCGAGTGCACACGCCACACGGCTCATTTGATACACCGACATTTATGCCAGTTGGTACACTTGCAACAGTTAAAACAATGTCACCAGAAGAATTAAAAGCAATGGATTCTGGCATTATTTTAAGCAATACGTATCATTTATGGCTACGTCCAGGCCACGAAATTATTCGTGAAGCAGGTGGCTTGCATAAGTTTATGAACTGGGATCGTGCAATCTTAACGGATTCAGGTGGATTCCAAGTATTTAGCTTAAGTGATTTCCGACGCATTGAAGAGGAAGGTGTTCATTTCCGCAATCACTTAAATGGCGATAAATTATTCTTATCTCCAGAAAAAGCGATGGAAATCCAAAATGCATTAGGTTCAGATATCATGATGGCATTTGATGAGTGTCCACCGTTCCCTGCTACTTTTGAATACATGAAAAAGTCTGTAGAGCGTACAAGCCGCTGGGCAGAGCGTTGCCTAAAGGCGCATGAACGTCCACAAGATCAAGGTTTATTCGGTATTGTGCAGGGCGGGGAGTTTGAAGAACTTCGTCGTCAAAGTGCGAAAGATCTTGTTTCAATGGACTTCCCTGGCTATGCTATAGGCGGTCTATCTGTTGGGGAACCGAAGGATATTATGAATCGTGTTCTTGAGTTTACAACACCACTTCTTCCTGATGATAAACCACGTTACTTAATGGGTGTAGGTTCTCCTGACTCGTTAATTGATGGTGCGATTCGCGGTGTTGATATGTTTGACTGTGTACTTCCAACTCGTATCGCTCGAAATGGTACATGTATGACAAGTGAAGGCCGCTTAGTTGTGAAAAACGCGAAATTCGCTAGAGACTTCGGGCCGCTTGATCCGAACTGTGATTGCTACACATGTAAAAACTATTCTCGTGCGTACATTCGTCACTTAATGAAATGTGATGAAACGTTCGGAATTCGTTTAACGTCTTATCACAACCTTCATTTTCTGTTAAACTTAATGGAGCAGGTGAGACAAGCTATTCGTGAAGACCGTCTTGGCGATTTCCGCGAAGAGTTCTTTGAACAGTATGGCTTTAATAAACCGAATGCTAAAAACTTCTAATACATAATTTAAAAGGAGGAACACAAGATGAATGCAGGTATGATGAATATCGTTATGATTGTTGCGATGTTTGCGATTTTCTATTTCTTATTAATTCGCCCGCAACAAAAGCGTCAAAAAGCAGTTGCACAAATGCAAAATGAAATCAAAAAAGGTGATGCTATCGTAACAATCGGTGGTTTACACGCTACAATCGAATCAGTGGATGAAACAAAAATTGTTGTTAAATCTGGTGGTGCACACTTAACTTTCGATCGCAATGCGATTCGTGAAGTTGTGAAAAACTAATGATGAAGGCCCTGCATGAAATGTGCAGGGCCTTTTTTTAACTATTTTGTTTTGACATATTTACACCGAAAATACCTCCGAGTGTACTCGCACCCATTAATGCTAATTGGTAGAGTAACTGTGAGTTCGATAAAGTTTGAGAGAAGCCTAAATAGTTAACGAGAAAGACGAGAATAGCGAATGTAAGGCCTGTTGTGAAACCTACTAGCCATCCTTTTCCTTGTGCCTTTTTACCAGCAATAAATCCAGACATAAGCATAGATAGAAGGGCTATTATAAAAATAATAATTACTAATGTCCCTTCATTAATATTCGTAAATTTTAATAAAAGAGCCATGATCATACTTGTAATAGATGCGAGGATTAATAGGGTAATAATACCGAAGCCGATTGCGCTCGATAATTTTTTCGTTCCATCCATTATGCATTCCCCCTTTTTAATACAAGCATATTTTCATTTTGTTTAAGTTAGACTAGTTTCTTTTTTTGTAGGGGAGCCTATAAGTAAAAAAAGGGGATGTAGAAATGGAATGGGTATCAATAATCGGACGAACAATGCTTTTGTATATAATCATTTTAATTATTTTTCGTCTTATGGGTAAACGTGAAATTGGAGAATTAAGTGTATTAGATTTAGTTGTATTCATTATGCTCGGTGAAATGGCTGTAGTGGCAATCGAAAATACAGATAAATCACTTTGGCATCAATTAGTTCCAATGACTTTTCTTATGTGTATACAAATTATTTTGTCGGTCATTTCTTTAAAGTTTCAGCGTTTTCGGCATTTAATAGAGGGGGAGCCTGCGATTCTTGTGAATGCAGGTAAAATTGATGAAAAAAAGATGCGGAAGCAGCGATATAACATAGATGATTTATTGATGCAACTACGTGAGCAAGGAATCGGAGATGTGCGTGATGTAGAATACGCTATTTTAGAACCATCTGGAAAGTTATCTGTCTTTCAAAAACAAAAAAGTAAAAAGAGCAAAAATGATACACCAATTTTTACACTACCACTAATTATTGATGGAGAAATTCAATACAATCATTTGCAAATGATCGAACATACAGATGAGTGGCTCGTTGAGAAACTGAATAACTTAGGTTATAAAGATGTGAAACAGATTTTATATTGTAGTTTTCAAAATGGACAGTTTTTCGTTGATTTGAAAGAAAATTAGAGGCCTACCATTTTGAATGGCAAGCCTGCTTACTTCAAAAATGAAAGTTTCCGAATGATAGGGAGACGACTTAATTCTTCTTTTCGAATGAGTTTGAAAACGAAGAGGAGAACGATATAAACGACTGTTGTTAAAGTGATTTCCCATAATGTTTGTATGCCAAGTGAATGAGAAAAAACGATATACTTATGAAGATAAAAACCGAAGGTACCAGCAATCCCGATAGCAATTCCGCCGAAAATATAATCTTTTGCGTAAATGGTAAATGCAATTTTCTTTAAAACAGTGGCGTAGTGAAGGAATGTTACGGTTACTATATTTGCTGCGATGGCGAGGGCAACCCCCATCATTTGGAACTCTGGGCGTGAAGCGAGTGCAAAGATAACGATTAATTTTACGATAGCGCCAATAAATGTGTTCATCATAGCAGCGCGTGCTAAGTTTAAAGCTTGCAACACAGATGTAAGGGGGCTTTGAAAATAATGAAATAAAAAGCAAGGTGCAAGAAGCTGGATGAATGCGGCCGCGTTGTCTGATCCGTACATGAGAGTTAAAACTGGAGAAGCAAATACATATAATATAACGACTGACCATCCGCCGGTTATTAAGGAAATTCGAAGTGCTTGTTGTAATCGGTGTTCCACTAATTTGTGTTGTCTCTTTGCCATTGCCTCGCTAATTGATGGGACGAGTGCTGTAGAAAGAGCGTATGTAATAAAGGCTGGCAGTGATAGAAGCGGGAACGCATATCCGTTTAATATACCGTATTGCTGAGTTGCGACAGAGGCAGCAACGCCGGCGATCGCTAAGCTTTGCATAACGACGATAGGTTCAAAGAAATAAGAAACGGAACCAATTAAACGGCTTCCTGTAGTTGGTAAAGCAATGTCCATAAGGGAATAAAACGTATTTTTGCTCTCCTTTACAGTAGTGAAAAATCCAGAGCGTATAGATAAATGTTTTTCGCGTTGGAATAAAGTAAGTAAAAATAATAAAGATGCAACTTCGCCAAGAACAGCTGATAGCATGGCACCGGCTGCAGCATATTCTACGCCGTAAGGTAAAAATAACCGAATGCATACAGCAATAATTGTAATGCGGACAACTTGTTCTATGACTTGAGCGTAAGCGCTCGGCTTCATGTTTTGTTTCCCTTGGAAATAACCACGTAAAACGGAAGAAACTGCAATAACAGGGACGACAGGTAAAATAGCCATTAATGGATAGTAAGTTCTTTCATCTGTTAATAATGTTTTTGCTAAAATAGGTGTGAGTAGCATAATCCCAATTGTTAAAATGATACTAATAATGGATGTAACGGCTAGCGAGACAGTTAATATTTTTTTAACCCTTTGCTTATCGTTCACTGCTTCCGCTTCTGCTACAAATTTTGCGATTGCAACAGGAAGGCCAATTTGTGTTAATGTAATTGCTAAAATGAAGGTGGGGACAGCCATCATATAAAGGCCAACGCCTTCTTCGCCTAAAATGCGTGCCATTACAATGCGGTTAATAAATCCAAGGATTTTGGTAATAAAGCCAGCTACCATTAAAATAAATGCACCTTTTAAAAAGCTTTGTCTCGTCATACTCTTCTCCTACCTTCTCAAAATCAATGGAATGATTTACAATAATTTATATGCACGTATGAGACAAGAATGACAAGCATTTAAGAGAGTGAAGTATGAATGGTACTCTTGAAAGAAGTTATTACTGTCCATTAGAGCGGGATTAAAAGCGACTTTTCGTGCTGAAATAAGAAGGAGATGTTATATATGTTGGATAATGAGGCTTTGGTAGAATCATACCGCGGACAGTTACAAGTCGTTTTAGAAAGTAAAGTAGAAGAGTTTCACATGTTTGGTTATGACCGAGTGACAGATAATGATATTTGGAAGTTTCTCAAGGTAAAAAAGTGGAAAAAGATAGACAGTGATGTTAGGTTGTATGCATTAGTAAATGATGTATTAAGAGTAAGTACTAATGAATATATGAATTATTTAACTGTTGAAGCATATCAAGCGCCACTTTGGTCGTTTGATGAATATGAAAATAAATAACCGACTGTAATTGGTTTGTTCTTCCTTTTGCAGTATAATGATAGGTATTGATAAAGAGGAATTAATTATGTCTAAGATTATATATAAAGGAGGTAGTGAAGAGGAAAAATAAATAATGAATAGTGTAGGTATTGTGAAAAGCTTACCGACACAGCTAGTGATGAACTAGCGGAAATACATGTATTTTATAGAAAGTAAGTCTACTAACTAGGCGTATGCACACGTGCAAAAATGAATCGTAAGAGATTTATTGAAAGTGTTAGTAGCAGAAAGAGGGTACATATGGCAAAGCGTGGTACAAGAATTGCCGCCTTTTTCCTCATCGTTTTATTAATTGGTGGAGTAATTGGTGCGGCAGGAAAAGACATAGCAAAAGGAATTAGTCTAGGACTAGACCTTCGCGGTGGTTTTGAAATTCTGTATGAAGTAAAACCAGCCAAAAAAGGTGATAAAATCGATCGTGATGCACTTGTAAGTACAGTAGGTGCTCTTGAAAATCGTGTCAATGTTCTTGGTGTAAGTGAGCCGAACATTCAAATCGAAGGGGAAGATCGAATTCGTGTACAGCTTGCTGGTGTACAAGATCAGCAAAAAGCACGTGAAATGTTATCAACACAAGCGAAACTAACATTCCGTGATGTGGATGATAACCTGCTTATGGACGGAGCGGATTTAAAAGGCGGTGGAGCGAAGCAAACATTTGATGAGCAAGGCCGTGCGAGCGTAGGTCTTACACTAAAAAGCGCTGAGAAATTCCGTGAAGTAACTGAAAAGATTTCAAAAATGCCACCACCAACGAATTTAATGGTAATTTGGCTTGATTTTGAAGAAGGAAAAGATTCATATAAAGCAGAATCTGCAAAACCGAATCCGAAGTTTTTATCAGCAGCAACAGTAAGCCAAGTATTTAACCAAGCTGAAGTATCTATCGTAGGTGGAAACTTTACAGTTGAAAGTGCGAAAGAACTTTCATCTTTATTAAATGCAGGTGCACTTCCTGTTGATTTAAAAGAAATGTATTCAACATCTGTTGGAGCGAAATTTGGTCAACAAGCATTAGAGCAAACGATTTTCGCTAGTGCGATCGGTATTGCTATTATCTTCTTATTCATGCTTGTATTCTACCGTTTACCAGGACTTGTAGCGGTTATTATGTTAGGTTTATACATTTTCGTTACATTACTTGTCTTTAACTGGATGCATGCAGTTCTTACGTTACCGGGGATTGCGGCATTAGTGCTCGGGGTTGGTATCGCAGTTGATGCGAATATCATTACGTACGAGAGATTGAAGGAAGAGCTTAAAATTGGTAAGTCGATGATGTCAGCATTCCGTGCTGGTAACCATCGTTCATTAGCGACAATTTTAGATGCGAACATTACAACAATTGCAGCAGCTGGTGTATTATTCGCTTACGGTAATAGCTCTGTAAAAGGATTCGCAACAAGTTTAATCGTAAGTATTTTAGTTGGTTTCATTACGAACGTATTCGGTACTCGTTTCTTACTAGGTTTACTTGTAAAGAGCCGTTACTTTGATAAGAAACTATCTTACTTTGGTGTTAAGGAAAAGGATATTATTCCATTAACAAAAGGTGTAGTACATCCACCGACGAGATTTGATCGTATTAACTTCGTAAATATCGGTCATAAATTTTTCTTATTCTCAATTGTAGTTGTAATTGCTGGGGCAATTATATTACCGATTTTCAAAATGAATCTTGGTATTGACTTTGCAAGTGGTACACGTATCGACTTGCAATCAAAACAAGCAACTACTGTTTCTAATGTTCATAAAGATTTGAAAGAATTGAACATCGATGTGAAGGAAGAAGATATTGTACCGACCGGAGATGACAATAAAGGTTTCGCAGTTCGTACAGTAGGTGTTCTATCGAAAGATGAAATTGCGAAAACAAAAACATTCTTCCACGATAAATACGGTACAGATCCGAATGTAAGTACAGTTTCGCCGACAATCGGTAAAGAGATTGCACGAAATGCATTTATCGCAGTACTAATTGCTTCTGCAGTAATCGTTTTATATGTAAGTATTCGTTTCCGTCTTACGTACGCAGTATCTGCAGTAATCGCATTATTACATGATGCATTCGTTATGATGGTTGTGTTTAGTCTTTTCCAGATAGAGGTAGACTTAACGTTTATCGCTGCGGTATTAACGATTATTGGTTACTCTATCAATGACTCAATCGTTACGTTTGATAGAAACCGTGAGTTATACAAACAGAAAAAACGAGTTCGCGACATAAAAGATTTAGAAGAAATCGTAAACTCAAGTATTCGTCAAACAATTGGTCGTTCAATTAATACAGTGTTAACAGTGTTATTCCCAGTAATCACACTACTTATTTTCGGTAGTGAATCACTGCGTAACTTCTCACTTGCATTATTAATTGGATTAGTTGTAGGTACATACTCTTCTATTTTCGTTGCTTCTCAAATTTGGTTAATGCTTGAAAACCGTCGTTTGAAAAAGGGCAAAAACAAGAAGAAGGTTGAGAAAGAAGAACCTGAACCGCAAGTATAAAAAAGATGATGTCTCATTATGAGGCATCTCTTTTTTCGTTTGTGGATACAATAAGATAGCAACTTTTGAAAGAATGAAATGGAATAAAGTGGTGATGTTATCGCTGATTTTGTTAAAATAAAGTGAAACTTTAATAAGTGGGGGTTTTGTTCATCCCCACTTATTATTAGCCCTCACCAATCGGGCTTTTACGGGCAGTTGATCTCCCACCTAACTTCCTTGTATTTGCCGGATTTTGAGGTGGGGGGCTTACTGCCCGCAAATAGCGGGATAAAAAGATAGGTTAAGAAAAGAAGGGATTTCAATTATGGAAAAAGATGAACGTTTTAAACAGGCCGAGTTTGGTGCTATTGTCGGAATCGTTGGTAATATTATATTAGCGATTGTAAAAGCGGTAATTGGTTATATTGGAAACAGTAAGGCACTTTTAGCGGATGCAGTGCATTCTGGATCAGATGTAATTGGCTCGTTAGCTGTACTTTTTGGATTACGAGCGGCAAAGCAACCGCCTGATGAAGATCATCCGTATGGTCATGGTAAAGCGGAATCGATTTCAGCGATTATTGTTGCGGTATTATTATTTATTGTTGGAATAGAGATAGCAATTTCGTCTATAAAAGCTTTTTCACAAGATTTGGAACCACCAAAAGGAATTACGATTTTTGCAGTTATTCTTTCGATTGTAGTGAAAGAAGGGATGTTTCAGTATAAATATCGATTAGGGAAGAGGATAAATAGTGCTGCAATTATTGCAAATGCATATGAACATCGTTCGGATGTGTTTTCTTCAATTGCAGCTTTAATCGGCATTTGTGCAGCTATTATCGGTGGTAAGTTAGGTATAGATTGGCTTGTATATGCCGATCCAATTGCGGGATTATTTGTTTCAATTCTCGTTGCTAAGATGGCATGGAGTATTGGAGCAGAAGCTATTCATGCAACGCTCGATCATGTTCTGCATGAAGAAGATGTTGTTCCGCTTAGGGAGGCAGTTTTTCAAGTGGAAGGTGTGAAAAAAATAGGCTCTTTATATGCAAGAGAACATGGCCACTATGTTATTGTCGATATTAAAGTATCTGTAGATCCATATATCACTGTAGAAGAAGGTCACCGCATCGGAAAACATGTAAAAGAAAAACTTATGAAACAAGATAACGTACAAAACGTTTTTGTACATATTAATCCGTATTCTCCAAATTAAACATAACAGATATTTAATTATATAGATATCGAATCGTAGTTTGCATTATATTGTCACCCCTTAATCTGTCTTGTATAATGGATAGGTTAAGGGGTGATTTCGTGTTACAACCGAAGACGCGTTGGAAAGAAAAAGAATATAATGAGGAACTAGTGAGTGAATTAGCAAATAAATTGCAACTATCACCTCTTGTGACTTCATTATTTCTTGGCAGAGGCTTAAATACAGAAGATAAGATTGTAGACTTTTTAAATACAACAGATCAAGAATTTCATGATCCATTTTTACTTGAAGGAATGGATCGGACTGTAGAACGTGTGAAAAAAGCTATTGAAAATGGAGAACAAATATTAATATTTGGCGATTACGATGCGGACGGAGTAAGTAGTACGACTGTGTTATATCTTGCTCTCAAAGAATTAGGTGCAGAAGTAGAGTTTTATATTCCAAATCGTTTTACTGAAGGCTATGGGCCAAATGAAGAAGCGTTTCGTTGGGCGCACAGTGCAGGGTTCTCACTAATTATTACTGTCGATACTGGTATCGCAGCGGTACATGAAGCGAAGGTAGCGAAGGAACTTGGAATAGATCTTATTATTACAGATCATCATGAGCCACCACCAGAATTACCAGAGGCACTTGCGATTATTCACCCGAAATTAGAAGGCGGTGTTTATCCGTTTCATTATTTAGCGGGTGTTGGTGTTGCATTTAAAGTTGCACATGCACTTTTGGGCCGTGTGCCAGAGCATTTGTTGGAAATTGCAGTAATCGGTACGGTAGCCGATTTAGTATCGCTTCATGGTGAAAATAGATTGTTAGTACAGCGTGGACTGAAGCATATGCGAATGACTCGGAATATCGGTTTAAAGGCATTATTTAAAGTTGCTAACGTTTCGCAAAGCGAAATTACAGAAGAAAGCATCGGGTTCGCACTCGCACCTCGTATTAATGCAGTTGGTCGTTTGGAAGATGCAACACCTGCTGTACACCTTTTATTATCAGAAGATCCAGAGGAAGCGAAAGAACTAGCTGAAGAAATTGATGAGCTGAACAAACTTCGAAAAGATATTGTAAAGCAAATTACTGAAGAAGCTATCGCTGAAGTCGAAAATAATTTCCCGCCAGAAGAAAATAAAGTATTAGTCCTTGCAAAAGAAGGTTGGAATCCAGGGGTAATTGGAATTGTCGCTTCTAAGTTAGTTGAACGTTTTTATCGTCCAACGATTGTATTAAGCATTGATCCTCATAAAGAAACAGCAAAGGGATCGGCTCGTAGTATTGCAGGATTTGATTTGTTTGCAAACCTTTCAGATTGCCGTGAATTGTTACCGCATTTCGGAGGTCATCCGATGGCAGCGGGAATGACGCTTAATATGAATGATGTGGATGAATTAAGACGCAGATTAAATGAGCAAGCTGATGTAATTTTAACAGCAGAAGATTTTATTCCGATTACAGCAGTGGATGCATTTTGTAAAGTAGAGGATGTAACGCTTGCCGCGATTGAGGATATGCAAAAGTTAGCGCCATTTGGCGTAGGAAATCCGAAACCGCGTATTGCGGTGAAAGATGCCGAATTAGAAAGTATCCGTGCAATTGGATCTGATGGTTCACATTTAAAAATGGCTCTTCGTGATGGACAAGCAACACTGGACACGATTGGATTTGGATTTGGTACTTATGCGAAAGAAATCTCTCCAGTTGCGAAGGTTTCTGTAGTAGGAGAAGTGTCCATTAATGAATGGAATAACTTTAAAAAGCCGCAATTAATGGTGCAAGATATTGCTGTAGAGGCATGGCAATTATTTGACTGGCGTAGTATGCGTAATGTAGAAGCAAATTTAGCAGAACTTCCGAAAGAAAAAATAACATTGGTGTATTTTTCTGAAGAGGTATTGAATAAATTTTCTTTAGAAGGCTATAAAGAACAGCTCGTGTATGCATCAGAGGTAGCTCATTTTGATGATCAATACATTGTGCTACTTGATTTGCCGAAAGGAACAGATGAATTAGGTGATGTATTTAAGGCTGGATTCCCAGCTCGAATTTACACGCTATTTTATCAAGAGAATAATCATTTATTTAGTACGGTCCCAACGAGGGAACATTTTAAATGGTACTATTCTTTCTTAAGCCAAAAAACACCATTTTCTTTAAGGCAATATGGGGAACAACTGTGTCGTCATAAAGGTTGGTCAAAAGATACAGTAAATTTCATGACACAGGTGTTTTTTGAGTTAGAATTTGTTACAATAAAAGACGGTGTCATTTTTATGGCAGACAAAAAACAAAAGCGTGATTTAATTGAATCGAACACATATCGTGAGAAAATGAACCACTTACAATTAGAGAAAGAATTGGTTTATAGCACATATCAGCAACTATATACATGGTTTGAAACGATTCGTGATCATAAATAAGTAGAACAGTTAGGGTAAAGGATTTGTATTTACAAACCTTTTATATCTGAGGAGGATTCAGAAATATGGATTTCAAGCAACATATCGCAATTGTACCAGATTATCCGAAAGAAGGTATTGTGTTTAAAGACATTACACCTTTAATGAACGACGGAAAAGCATATAAAGCAGCAACAGATGCAATCGTTGAGTATGCAAATAAAAGAGACATTGATGTTGTAGTAGGACCAGAAGCTCGTGGTTTTATTATTGGTTGCCCAGTTTCTTATGCATTAGAAGTAGGTTTCGCACCAGTTCGTAAATTAGGAAAATTACCACGTGAAGTAATTACAGTTGACTACGGTAAAGAATATGGAACGGATGTTTTAACAATCCATAAAGATGCAATTAAGCCAGGCCAACGTGTATTAATTACAGATGACTTATTAGCTACAGGTGGAACAATCGAAGCGACAATTAAACTAGTTGAAGAACTTGGTGGAGTTGTAGCAGGAATTGCATTTTTAGTAGAGCTTACTTACTTAGATGGTCGTAAAATGTTAGATGGTTACGATGTATTAGTATTAGAAAAATACTAATCATTATATAGGTGAAACTACGGTGATAAAAAAGTACCCGTGAATCTCTTGGAGAGGAGCGGGTACTTTTGTATAATTGCACAAAAAAACATGGTGAAATGTCAGTAAAATCTTTTCCTTTTCACAATTCACAATCATTGGGTTATAATGATAGAATATAATTTATTCTATTCAATAAAGATAAAGTCAATTTTCAATAAAAGGTGATTCGATGGCAAATGAGCAAGTACTAACAGCTGAACAGGTACTCGAGAAAGCAAGTCAATATTTAGCGGATGGAGATATTGAGCTAGTGGCACGTGCCTATGAATATGCGCGTGATGCACATAGCGAACAATATAGAAAATCGGGTGAACCATATATTATTCACCCAATTCAAGTTGCAGGTATTTTAGTTGATTTACACATGGATCCGGCTACAGTATCGGCAGGTTTCTTACATGATGTAGTGGAAGATACAGAAATTACATTAGAAGACATTGAACGGGAATTTAATAAAGAAATCGCTATGCTTGTCGATGGTGTTACAAAGCTTGGAAAGATTAAATACAAATCCCATGAGCAGCAACAAGCAGAAAACCATCGCAAAATGTTTATTGCAATGGCTCAAGATATTCGAGTTATTTTAATTAAACTAGCTGATCGTCTTCATAACATGCGTACATTGAAACATTTGCCTCAAGAGAAGCAGCGTCGCATTGCGAATGAAACGTTAGAAATCTTTGCACCTTTAGCACATAGACTCGGAATTAGTACTATTAAATGGGAGTTAGAGGATACGTCACTTCGCTATTTAAACCCGCAGCAATATTATCGTATTGTGAATTTAATGAAGCGTAAACGTGCAGAGCGTGAAGAATATTTAGATGAAGTAATGACTGGCATTCGCGAGAAATTAAAAGAGGTTTCAATTCAACCTGAGATTTCTGGAAGACCAAAACATATTTACAGTATTTATCGTAAAATGGCATTGCAAAATAAACAATTCAATGAAATTTACGATTTACTAGCTGTACGTGTCGTTGTGAATAGTATTAAAGATTGCTATGCGGTGCTTGGAATTATTCATACGTGCTGGAAACCAATGCCAGGTCGTTTTAAAGATTATATTGCAATGCCGAAAGCAAATTTATATCAATCTCTTCATACGACTGTAATTGGACCAAAAGGTGATCCGCTAGAAGTGCAAATTCGTACGAAAGAAATGCATGAGATTGCAGAATTCGGAATCGCGGCACATTGGGCGTATAAAGAAGGTAAAGCAGCAGAAACAACGGGTACATTAGAGAAGAAACTAACTTGGTTCCGTCAAATATTAGAATGGCAAAATGAAGCTTCTAATGCAGAAGAATTTATGGAGTCATTAAAAATTGATTTATTCTCTGACATGGTATTCGTCTTTACACCAAAAGGCGATGTAATGGAATTACCACTTGGCTCTGTTCCAATTGATTTTTCGTATCGTGTCCATTCGGAAATTGGAAACAAGACAATTGGTGCAAAAGTAAATGGGAAAATGGTGACGCTTGATTATAAGTTGAAAACTGGTGACATCATTGAAATTTTAACATCGAAACATTCGTATGGTCCAAGTCAAGATTGGGTAAAGCTTGCTCAAACATCTCATGCGAAAAATAAAATACGTCAATTCTTTAAGAAACAACGTAGAGATGAAAATATTGAAAAAGGCCGTGAACTTGTTGAAAAAGAAGTGCGTGGCTTAGAGTATGAGATGAAAGAAGTATTAGCGCTTGATAATTTAAAACGTGTCGCTGAGAAGTTTAACTTTGCAAATGAAGAAGATATGTTTGCAGCAGTTGGATATAACGGAATTACAGCAGCGCAAATTGTTACGCGACTAACGGACAAGTTCCGTAAACAACGTGAAGAAGAAGACATCGTTGAAGTTAAAGAAGTTCGTAAACCGATGAAAATTCGAAAATGGGATTCTGGTGTAAAGGTAAGTGGTGCAGATAATTTGTTAATTCGTTTATCAAAATGCTGTAACCCAGTTCCAGGCGATGATATCGTTGGGTATATTACGAAAGGTCGAGGCGTATCAATTCACCGTTGCGATTGCGTCAATGTGCATACAGAAGAAGCGGTGGAGCGTTTACTAGAAGTAGATTGGGAAGGTAGTCCTGAAAAAGAAATTGAGTACAATGTTGATATTGAAATTTCAGGCTATGATCGTCGTGGTTTATTGAATGAAGTATTACAAGCTGTTACAGAAACGAAGACGTATATCTCAGCTGTTTCTGGTAGAAGTGATCGTAATAAGATGGCAACGATTAACATGTCGATTTCTATTCGAAACTTACAACACTTGAAAAAAGTAGTAGAGCGCATTAAACGTGTTCCAGAAATTTATGCCGTACGACGCATGATGCATTAATAGGGAGTGTAGAAAAGATGAGAGTTGTTTTACAACGATCAAAGGAAGCGTCTGTCACAGTAGATGGCGAGATTGTAGGACAAATTCCATTCGGTTTAACATTACTAGTTGGCATTACGCATGAAGATACAGAAAAAGATGCAACTTATATCGCAGAAAAAATTGCAAACCTACGTATTTTTGAAGATGAGAGCGGAAAGATGAACCACTCTGTACTTGATATGAAGGGACAAGTTCTATCTATTTCGCAATTTACATTATACGGAGATTGCCGTAAAGGAAGACGTCCAAACTTTATGGATGCTGCGAAACCTGATTATGCAGAACATTTATATGATTTCTTTAATGAAGAAGTTCGTAAACAAGGACTGCATGTGGAGACAGGACAGTTCGGAGCAATGATGGACGTTTCTTTAATCAATGATGGTCCGGTGACCTTAATTGTAGAAAGTAAATAGTGTTGCCGGGGAAGAGAGGATTATAGGTCCTCTCTTTTTTCATACATTGTTGTATGTTTTGTTCATTTATCCCGCTATTTGTGGGAGATCCACTGCTCGTAAAAGCCTGATTAGTGAGGGCTAATAATGAGTGGCGATGGACAAAACCCCTATTCATTAAAGTTTCACTTTATTTGGAATCAATAGCTGTTTCGGTTATGTATAACTCTTTCATCAATATGGAACAATAAAAAGTAAAACATCTATATTGAATGTGAGGGATATACGTATGCGTATGAATGAAAAAGGGCATTCTGTTACAAATGGTGCAAATCAACTGTTTAACGTAAATTTTCATGATTTTATTTCAAAAGAACAAAACAATACTTCAATGGAGCTTGCTTCTGAGTTTGGAATTTCACTACAAGATGTAAAGCGCCTAAAGAAGCAAATTGAGCGCTCTTAGAGCACTTGACAATCCTACTCAACAAACGTATAGTAATTTTATATTTACATATGAATATAGCCGTTGATAGAGGAGAGTAAATGAGATACACATGGAAAGAGAAGAAATGTCCTAGGCTGAAAACATTTCTACATGATGACTGATTGAATGACACTCTGTAGGTTTCAACTTGAAAGGCTTATACGCTTAGTAGAGATGAACGCAAATTTAAGCGTTATTAAAAAAGTGGAAGCATACGTGCTTCAATTAGGGTGGCACCACGGGTATAATACTCTCGTCCCTACTGTTCAAACAGTAGGGGCGGGAGTTTTTTTATTTTTATTAAGATTAAAACAATTTGAGGAGGAACTGAATATGTCTATTCAAATCCCACGCGGAACGCAAGATATTCTTCCAGGTAGTGTTGAGTTATGGCAGTATATCGAAGGGCAAGCGCGCGACATTTGCCGTCGTTACAATTATAAAGAAATTCGTACACCAATTTTTGAGCATACAGAGCTATTTTTACGTGGTGTTGGTGATACGACAGATATCGTACAAAAAGAAATGTATTCATTCCAAGACCGTGGAGAGCGTAGTTTAACATTACGTCCAGAAGGTACTGCGCCTGTTGTACGTTCTTACGTTGAAAACAAAATGTTCGGTGATGCAACACAACCAACGAAATTATACTATATTGGTCAAATGTTCCGTTACGAAAGACCACAAGCAGGTCGCTATCGTCAATTCGTACAATTCGGTATTGAAGCAATTGGTAGTAACGATCCAGCAATTGATGCAGAAGTAATTGCACTTGCTGTAGAGTTTTACCGCGGCATGGGCTTAAAAAATATTAAAGTTGTATTAAATAGCTTAGGTGATGCAGCGAGTCGTCAAGCGCACCGTGATGCGTTAATTGCTCATTTTGAGCCGCGCATCGGAGAATTCTGTTCTGATTGCCAATCTCGCTTAGAAAAAAACCCTCTCCGTATTTTAGACTGTAAGAAGGACCGTAATCATGAATTAATGAGCACGGCACCATCTATTACAGAATACTTAAACGAAGATTCAGCAGTATACTACGACAAAGTACAAGAACTACTAACGATGATGGATGTTCCATTTGAGAAAGATCCGAATTTAGTACGTGGTTTAGATTACTACCAACACACTGTTTTTGAAATTATGAGTGAGGCAGAAGGTTTCGGTGCTATCACAACATTAAGTGGCGGTGGCCGTTATAACGGACTTGTACAAGAAATCGGTGGACCGGAAATGCCAGGTATCGGTTTTGCGATGAGTATTGAGCGTTTAATTATGGCGCTGAAGGCTGAAAATATTGAGTTACCAATTGAACATAGTATTGATTGTTACGTTGTAGCACTTGGTGAAAAAGCGAAAGACCGTGCTGCAAAAGTTGCGTTCGATCTTCGTAAAGCTGGATTATCAGTTGAAAAAGATTATTTAGATCGCAAAATGAAAGCACAATTTAAATCTGCAGATCGTTTAAATGCGAAATACGTAGCTGTACTAGGGGAAGATGAGCTAGATAAAGGCATCATTAACTTAAAAGATATGGCAACAGGCGGACAAGAAGAAGTAGCGTTAGATGTATTTGCTTCATATGTAGCAGAGAAATTAATATAGGGGGAACTTAAAGTGGCTGAAAGAACACATGCATGCGGAAAAGTAACAGTAGAAGCGGTTGGACAAACAGTTCAATTAAAAGGTTGGGTACAAAAACGCCGTGATTTAGGCGGATTAATCTTTATCGACTTACGTGACCGTACAGGTATCGTACAAGTTGTATTTAATCCAGAAACATCAAAAGAAGCGTTAGAAGTAGCAGAAACGATTCGTAGCGAATACGTATTGCACGTAGAAGGTACAGTTGTTGAACGTGGTGAAGGCGCAATTAATGATAATATGGCAACTGGTCGTATTGAAGTACAAGCATCGAAAGTAAATGTATTAAACGCAGCGAAAACAACGCCAATCATTATTGCTGATGATACAGATGCATCAGAAGATGTGCGTTTAAAATATCGTTACTTAGACTTACGTCGTCCTGCAATGTTCAACACATTCAAAATGCGTCATGACGTAACGAAAACAATTCGTAACTTCTTAGATACAGAAGAGTTCTTAGAAGTTGAAACACCAATTTTAACGAAGAGCACGCCAGAAGGAGCTCGCGACTATTTAGTACCAAGCCGTGTGCATGATGGTGAATTTTATGCATTACCTCAATCTCCGCAGCTATTTAAACAGCTTCTTATGGTCGGTGGATTTGAGCGTTACTATCAAGTAGCACGTTGTTTCCGTGACGAAGATTTACGTGCGGACCGTCAACCGGAATTCACGCAAATTGATATCGAGGCATCATTCTTAACACAAGATGAAATTTTAGAAATGATGGAGCGTATGATGACGAAAGTCATGAAGGATGCAAAAGGTGTAGAAGTTAGTGCACCATTCCCTCGTATGAAATATGCTGATGCAATGGCTCGCTTTGGTTCTGATAAGCCGGATACACGCTTTGAAATGGAACTAAAAGACCTATCTGAATTTGCAGTAGGTTGTGGATTTAAAGTATTTACAAGTGCTGTAGAAAACGGCGGACAAGTAAAAGCGATTAACGCAAAAGGTGCAGCGAGCAAATACTCTCGTAAAGACATCGATGCATTAACTGAATTCGCCAAAGTATACGGTGCAAAAGGTCTAGCTTGGCTTAAAGTTGAAGAAGACGGCTTAAAAGGACCGATTGCGAAATTCTTCGGTGAAGAAGAGGCAAACGTGTTAATGAGTACATTAGAAGCGGATGCTGGTGACTTATTACTATTCGTAGCAGATAAGAAAAGTGTTGTTGCAGATAGCTTAGGTGCACTTCGTTTACGTCTAGGTAAAGAACTCGAGTTAATTGACGAAAGTAAATTTAACTTCCTATGGGTAACTGATTGGCCACTTCTTGAGTACGATGAAGATGCAGATCGTTACTTCGCAGCTCACCACCCATTCACAATGCCATTCCGTGAAGACGTTGAGTTATTAGAAACAGCACCAGAAAAAGCACGTGCACAAGCATATGACCTTGTATTAAACGGTTATGAGCTTGGTGGTGGATCACTTCGTATTTACGAGCGTGACGTACAAGAAAAAATGTTCAAAGCACTTGGATTCTCACAAGAAGAAGCACAAGAACAATTCGGATTCTTATTAGAAGCATTCGAATACGGTACACCACCACACGGCGGAATCGCATTAGGTTTAGACCGTCTTGTTATGTTACTTGCAGGTCGTACGAACCTTCGTGATACAATTGCATTCCCGAAAACAGCAAGCGCAAGCTGCTTATTAACAGAAGCGCCAAGCCCAGTTGCAGAAGCTCAGCTTGAAGAGCTAAGCTTAAAATTGAGCTTGAAAGAAGAGAAGTAAGAATAGAGTCTAGATGGTTATACTAACCCCATCTAGGCTTTTTTTATAGAGGTTGTTTAAAAAGTCCGGTTTACATTATGTTTTCCTTGTTTGAAATATGTATTTTTAGGAATTCTATAACTTTTTCTATACAAATAGTCGGAAAAAGGCTAGAATACATGGTAGACCATTTTTGTAATAGGAGTGTAGAGCTGAATGTTACATCAATTTTCACGTAATGAATTAGCCTTTGGAAAAGAGGGCCTTGAAATATTAAAAAATAGTACAGTCGGTATTTTAGGTATTGGCGGCGTAGGATCATTTTCGGCAGAAGCGTTAGCACGTTCTGGCGTAGGACGTCTTGTATTAGTTGACAAAGATGTTGTAGATATTACAAACGTAAACCGTCAAATTCACGCGTTAGTATCTACTGTAGGACGTTCAAAAGTAGAATTAATGAAAGAGCGTATTGCAGATATTAATCCAGAGTGTGAAGTAATTGGACTAGAGATGTTTTATACAGATGAAACATATGAAGAGTTCTTTAAACACGGTTTAGATTTCGTAGTAGATGCATCTGATACGATTACGTTCAAAATTCATTTAATTAAACAATGTTTACGTCGTAAAATCAAAATCATCTCATGTATGGGTGCGGCAAATAAAATGGACCCAACTCGTTTCCGTATTGCGGACATTTCTAAAACACATACAGATCCAATTGCGAAAGTAATTCGTACGAAGCTTCGTAAAGATGGTATTAAAAAAGGTGTAAAAGTTGTCTTCTCTGACGAAAACCCAATCGTAATTCGTGAAGAAGTACGTAAAGAAATCGTACCAGACGAAAATGCAAAAATTCGTAAAGCGAAATTACCACCTTCATCAAATGCATTCGTACCATCTGTGGCAGGCCTAATTATGGCAAGTCACGTTGTACGTGAACGTATTAAAAACGTTGAAGTGAAGCGTGTAGGGCAAGAATAAAAGGAAAGCATATATCCGTCTAGGATATATGCTTTTTCTATTATGTTTTAAAGAATTGCAGATATTTGCAATACTAATAATTCGAATGTAAGTAATCCTAATAAAGAATAATCGTATTTATCCGACTTATAGGCGGAAGTCTTTTTTAAACTTTGAGTGGTAAAAAGTCCTAATGTTAGAACGAGAATACCGAGTGTTATTTTGAAGACTATTAATGAAATAGCGACCATCTCCTTTCAAACATATATCTTTATAGTAACATTCAAGTGAGGAATATCCAATTATTACCTGATATTTCTTTGTGTGAACTTGAGGTTTATTTTTGTCAATTTTTGTCTGTAAATCGATGTAACTTCATTTAAAAATATACTTTTTACCGAAGAAAAAAGATGCCACACAGTCAGAAACCCCGACTAGGTGACATCCTTTTTAGTTTTCTGCAGAATAAATAATATCTAAATTACCATTTTGATCTGTCTTGAAAATTGGAGCGATCTGTTCTTCTTGTTCTTCAACTGAAACAAGTTTTCGAGCACGATCCATAATTCTAACAAGCATTGCATAATCTTCTTCGATTGCTTGTTGTTTTTTTGTGAGAACAGCTAATTTTGCTTCAAGTTCATTATTCATTTTTTGCAGGGAAGTGAGCTGATCTTGTAATACGTCATTTTCAGTTTGCAACTTTGCGAGTGAAGGGTTATTGTGCTCCAAGTTTTGCAAAAATGAGATGACATTTTGCATTGTAAGATCTTGTTTATTTGGGACAATATCTTCTGAAAACTCGGCATCGATTACGAGCTGCCGAGTTTGTGTGAACTGCTCTTTTTCTATTTTAGCTTCCGAACGCTTTAATTCTTTACGTTGTTTTTTTGCGATTTGCACCGCATCTTCATAATATGGTCTTACTTCAGCATTCCATCGAAAGCCACAAGCTGCTGAAGTTCGGTTTAATGTATCACCAACTTCATCGAATGCTTTTATTTGTGTACTTCCGCTGCGAATATGTCGTAAAACAGTTTCTGCTAAAAGGAGATCGTCTTCTTTTGTCCATGCATCTTGACGTGTTTTCATAAGCGAACCCTCCGTAATGGTGACGTTTTCGCTTATATTACCCTTTATTCTTCGTTTTATGCGAACTTTGTAATCTTTCATAAACAGTAGAAAGTACTTGTTCAAATTTTCCTGTCGTTTTCGGTTTATAATATTGCTTGTTTTTAATTTTATCAGGTAAGTATTGTTGTTGTACCCAACCGTTTGGGTGATCGTGTGGATATAAGTATCCGATGCCTCTTCCTAACGATTCGGCTCCTTTATAATGACTATCTTTTAAATGACTTGGAATATCGCCTGTTTGGCCATTACGTAAATCGTGTAGTGCGGCATCGAGTGCTTTATAGGCCGAGTTTGATTTCGGTGATAGACAAAGTTCAATAACAGCATTTGCAAGTGGTATGCGTGCCTCTGGGAAGCCGACCCGTTCAGCTGATTCAATCGCTGCAAGTGTACGTTGTCCAGCTTGTGGGCTAGCAAGTCCGATATCTTCATATGCCATAATAAGCAGACGTCTACCGATGCTTTGTAAGTCACCAGCTTCAATAAGACGTGCTAAATAATGAAGTGCGGCGTTCACATCACTTCCGCGTACTGATTTTTGAAAAGCAGATAAAACGTCATAGTGAGCATCGCCACCTTTGTCGTGAACGAAACTCTTTTTCTGTAAGCATTCTTCTGCGATTTCAAGTGTAATTTCCGCGGCTTTGTCGTCAGTTGTAAAGCTAGATAAAACAGCTAGTTCAAGTGCATTATAAGCTGAGCGCATATCTCCGCCTGACGCATTTGCAAAGTGATGTAATGCTTCATCCGTAACAGTTACATCATATTCCCCAAGCCCTTTTTCTTTATCTTCAAGCGCTCGTTTTAAGCCAATTAAAATATCATCTTCTGTTAATGCGTGTAATTCGAAGATTTGACAACGACTTCGAATAGCAGAATTAATAGCATGGAACGGATTGCTTGTCGTTGCACCAATTAAAGTAAGGAGTCCGCTTTCTAAATGGGGTAATAGAAAGTCTTGCTTCGCTTTATCTAGCCTATGAACTTCATCCAAAATTAAAACGAGGTGCCGATGCATCTTCGCTTCTTGTACGACAACTTCCATATCTTTTTTATTGTGAGTAACAGCGTTTAAGAGGCGAAACAGGGTTCCAGTACTTCCTGCAATTGCGCTAGCGATTGATGTTTTTCCTGTGCCTGGAGGACCGTATAAAATCATTGATTGAAAATGATTTGCTTGGACCATACGCCATAAAATCTTGCCTTCACCAACTAAATGCTGTTGTCCGATAATTTCTTGAATATTTGTAGGGCGCATTCGATGTGCGAGTGGTTGTTTCATTTGACCCTCTCCCTTAATGTATAATCTCATTCTATCGTACCATTTTTTTTGATGAAATTTGAAATAGGATGCTGTTTTGTGGGGGGGATGAATATGAATATTCCTATTTTTCTTTCAATTGTAATAATTTCCGAGTTTTTCAATGTGATTTTATGTTATCATTTTGATACACAAGTTGAAATTTCTTATAATACTATATTATGCTATAATTTCATAGGATTTTAAATTGTGTTCTTTTATAAAGTGAAACTTTAATTAGTGGGGTTTTGTTCATCCCCCACCTAACTTCTTTGCTCCAGCCGAATTTTGAGGTGGGAGTTTTACTGCCCGCAAATAGCGGGATAAATAAGATATAACCAATAGAAGTGAAAATTTGAAATGAGGTGCAAATAGATGAAGATTTCAACGAAAGGCCGCTACGGCTTAACAATTATGATCGACCTTGCAAAAAAGTTTGGTGAAGGCCCAATTTCATTAAAATCAATTGCACAGGCACATGACCTATCTGAGCATTACTTAGAGCAATTAATTTCACCACTTCGTAACGCTCGTCTTGTAAAGAGTACGCGCGGGGCATATGGCGGATATGTATTATCTGATCAGCCAGTCAACATTACAGCTGGAGATGTAATCCGTGTACTAGAGGGTCCAATTAGTGTTGTAGAAATGATAGAAGAAGAAGAACCAGCACAACGCCAATTATGGATGCGTGTTCGTGATGCAGTGCAAGAAGTATTAGATAGTACAACTTTAGAAGATTTAGTACGTTATGAGGAAGAAAATCACGGGGGCTATATGTTTTACATTTAATTCCTTGTGAAACGATTTGGAAAGAAGGAGATTTAATGGAACGCATTTACTTAGATCATGCTGCGACATCTCCGACTCACCCAGAAGTGGTCGAAAAGATGATTCCATATATGACAGAAACATTTGGAAACCCGTCTAGTATTCACTTTTATGGGCGTCAAACGCGCCATGCGGTAGATGAGGCGAGACGTGTGTGTGCACGTAGCATTCACGCGAGTCCAAATGAAATTATATTCACGAGCGGTGGTACAGAAGCTGATAATTTAGCACTTATAGGTGTAGCGCGTGCGAATCGTCATAAAGGTAACCACGTTATTACAACGCAAATTGAACATCATGCGATTTTGCATACGTGTGAATTGTTAGAGCGTGAAGGATTTGAAGTGACGTATTTACCTGTTGATGAAACAGGGCGTGTTCAAGTTTCTGACATACAAAAGGCACTAACGGAAGAGACGATTCTTGTATCTATTATGTTCGGGAATAATGAAGTAGGGACAATACAACCAATTGTGGAAATAGGAAAGCTGTTAAAAGAGCATCAAGCTTATTTCCACACAGATGCTGTACAAGCTTACGGTTTAATAGAAATAGATGTGAAAGAGTTTGGTATTGATTTATTATCGATTTCTGCTCACAAAATTAACGGCCCAAAAGGTGTAGGGTTCCTATATGCTGGTGTCAATGTGAAATTTGAACCGTTATTAATAGGCGGAGAGCAAGAAAGAAAACGTCGTGCTGGTACTGAAAATGTACCTAGTATTGTTGGACTTCAACATGCAGTTTCGCTAGCTGAAAAAACTCGTGAGCAAAAAAATGCCCAATATGAAGAGTTTAAAGATATAATGGTATCTGTCTTCAAAAATGAGGACATTCATTTCGAGGTAAACGGAGACTTGGAATATCGCTTACCACATGTGTTTAATATAAGTTTTACAGGAATGAACATTGAACCGTTTCTTGTAAACTTAGACTTAGCTGGCATTGCAGTATCAAGTGGTTCTGCTTGTACAGCTGGTTCGATTGATCCATCACATGTATTAGTGGCGATGTTCGGAAAAGACTCCGATCAAATACGTTCATCCGTACGCTTTAGTTTCGGACTTGGAAATACGAAAGAGCAAATTGAAAAAGCGGCGTACGAAACAGTGAAAATCGTGAAGCGATTAACACAAAATTAGCATGGGAGGTGACATGATGAACAAACTACCTCAAGAAACACGCGTTGTCATCGGGATGTCCGGTGGCGTCGATTCATCTGTAGCAGCTCTTTTATTAAAAGAGCAGGGTTATGATGTAATCGGAATTTTTATGAAAAACTGGGATGATACAGATGCAAATGGTGTCTGCACAGCAACAGAAGATTACAATGATGTAATTGAAGTGTGTAACCAAATCGGTATTCCGTATTATGCAGTAAACTTTGAAAAACAATACTGGGATAAAGTATTTACGTACTTTTTAGATGAGTACCGAGCTGGTCGTACACCAAACCCAGATGTAATGTGTAACAAAGAAATTAAATTTAAAGCATTTTTAGAGCATGCAATTGCACTTGGTGCTGATTATGTAGCAACAGGTCATTATGCACGCGTTGCTTATATGGACGGCGAATATAAAATGCTTCGCGGCGTTGATGACAATAAAGATCAAACATATTTCTTAAATCAATTAAGCCAAGAGCAACTATCAAAAACAATGTTCCCATTAGGTGAATTAAAGAAACCGCAAATTCGCGAAATGGCGACAGAAGCTGGTTTAGCGACAGCGGCGAAGAAAGATAGTACTGGTATTTGCTTCATCGGTGAGCGTAACTTTAAAGATTTCTTAAGTAACTATTTACCGGCGCAACCAGGTGTGATGCAAACATTATCTGGTGAAATGAAAGGGAAACATGATGGTTTAATGTATTATACAATTGGACAACGTCATGGCCTTGGTATTGGTGGTAATGGTGATCCGTGGTTTGCTGTGGGAAAAAACTTGAAAGAAAACATTTTATATGTTGATCAAGGATTCCATAACGAACTTCTATATGGTGATGAAGTTATTGCTACGAATGTAGGCTGGGTAAGTAATAAAGCGAAGGAAAAAGAATTTACGTGTACAGCGAAATTCCGTTATCGTCAAGCAGACAATAAAGTAACGGTTCAAATCGTTGATGAAAATACAGTTCGTATTCTTTGTGATGAGCCAATTCGTGCGATTACGCCAGGCCAAGCAGTTGTTTTCTATGATGGAGATGAGTGCTTAGGCGGCGCTACAATTGATGAAGTATATCATAGTGGTAAGAAATTAGATTATTTAGGATAACACGAGAAGCCTCTGCCGATTAGCGGTTAGAGGTTTCTTTTACATAAAGCGAATTTTTGTTCGCTTGGAAAATACATTCTTTGTTATAATTTGTTGTAGAGGTGAAGGATATGTCAAACAAACTTGAAACAGGTATTAAATATATGCAAGAAGGAAACTGGGAAGAAGCAGCTGAAAATTTCACAGAAGCAATCGAAGAAAATCCGAAAGATGCGCTTGGATACATTAACTTTGCGAATTTATTAGATGTATTAGGTGATAGTGAGCGAGCAATTTTATTTTATAAACGTGCATTAGAATTAGATGGTAAATCTGCGGCTGCTTATTATGGCTTAGGAAACGTATATTATGGTCAAGAGCAATTTGCAGAGGCGAAGGCTGTATTTGAACAAGCGATGCAAGTGGGATTACAATCAGCTGACGTAACATTTATGTTAGGTATCACACATGTGCAACTTGGAAATGATCGTCTTGCACTTCCATTTTTACAAAGAGCGACGGAATTAGATGAAGGCGATGTAGAAGCTGTGTTCCAATGCGGACTTTGCTTCGCACGACTAGAACATATTCAAGAGGCAAAACCTTATTTTGAAAAGGTGTTAGAAATGGATGAAGAGCATGCAGATGCGTATTATAATTTAGGTGTTGCGTACGTATTCGAGGAGAATAACGAGAAAGCTCTTACTTTATTTAAGAAAGCGACTGAAATTCAAGCAGACCACTTTTTAGCTGGTAATGGTATTCGTTTATTAGAGCAAGAAGCTGAATAAAGTGAACTTATAGTTTAATGCGCAGTTACCCCTCATCTAAAGATTGTGAAAGAGGTGGGGGATGTACTGCTCATTAAAGTGAAAAGAACTCGGAAAGGAGAGGCAATATGGGAAATCAACATGCAATGGATTTGTTTGAGGAAGAAAAAAAATTTATAAAAGCGCAAGTTCTTCATACCATTTTCCACAACGAAGAAAACCTCTATTCCGTTGTCAGTATGAAAGTCATTGAAACGAATGAAACATACGACGAAAAAAAAGTAATGATAAACGGTCATTTTCCCCGTATGCATGAAGATGAAGTGTTTACATTAACAGGTCACTTTAAAGACCACCCAAAGTATGGAAAACAATATTTAGTTGAAACGTTTAAAAAAGAACTGCCACAAACAAAAGCAGGTATGGTGCAATATTTAGCGAGCGATTTATTTAAAGGGATTGGAAAGCGTACAGCTGAAAAAATCGTGGACCATCTTGGTGAGCATGCGATTTCTAAAATTATGGATGATCCGGATGCGTTAAGTGGTGTTGTAAACAAGCAAAAAGCGCAGGAAATATATGAGACGATTATTGAGCATCAAGGGCTCGAGAAAGTGATGAGTTTTTTAAATGGTTACGGTTTTGGAACAAAACTTTCTATTAAAATTTATCAGCAATATAAAGAGATGACATTAGAAGTGATTCGTAATAATCCGTATAAACTTATTGAAGAAGTGGACGGAATTGGATTTGGAAGAGCAGATGATATAGGGCGTGCAATCGGAATAACGGGCAATCACGACGACCGTGTACGTGCAGGGTGTTTTTATACGTTAGAGAATATTTCATTACAACTCGGTCACGTGTATATGGAAAAAGGTCAGCTTGTAAGAGAAACGATGTCACTTTTAAATAATCAAGAAGGCAGAGTGACTGAGGAAGGTATTGTAGGCTGCGTTGAAATGATGCAAAGCGAAGGGAAAGTCATTATAGAAGAAGAGCGAGTGTATTTAGCTTCTTTATTCTATTCTGAGAAAGGCGTTGTAAAGTCAATTCGTCGTCTTATGAATCAAGAAGAAACCCCTGCATTCCCTGAAGCAGAAGTGTTAAAAACATTAGGAGAAATTGAAGAACAGCTAAAGGTACAGTATGCGCCGCTTCAGCAAGAAGCAGTTCAAACTGCACTTCATAAGCCGATGATGTTATTAACAGGTGGACCAGGGACGGGGAAAACAACAGTTATTAAAGGAATTGTTGAAATGTATGCGTCACTTCACGGAGTATCATTAAATCCGAATGAATATAGTGATGATAATCCATTTCCAATATTATTAACGGCCCCAACTGGAAGAGCGGCGAAGCGCATGAGTGAATCGACAGGACTTCCAGCTTGCACAATTCATCGTCTGCTTGGATGGACGCCAGAAGGATCTTTTCAGCGCAATGAAACAGACCCTGTACAAGGGAAGCTCCTTATTATTGATGAGTTTTCGATGGTAGATATTTGGCTTGCAAATCAATTGTTTAAATCCTTGCCGACGAACATCCAAGTAATCGTTGTAGGTGATGAAGACCAATTACCATCGGTAGGACCTGGACAAGTGTTGAAAGATTTATTAAATGCAGGTGCCATTCCAACGGTAAAACTCACAGAAATTTATCGTCAGGCAGAAGGTTCGTCTGTTATTCAGCTTGCCCATGCGATAAAAGACGGGACGCTCCCGCCAGATTTAGCACAAAATAAAAAAGATCGTTCATTTATCAGCTGTGCAGGTGCTCAAATTGTTGAGGTTGTTAAAAAGGTTTGTGAAAATGCTAAGACAAAAGGCTTTAGTGCAAGAGATGTACAAGTATTGGCACCAATGTATCGCGGACCAGCAGGTATTAATGTGTTAAATGAAGCTCTTCAAGAAGTGTTTAATCCGAAAAAAGAAAAGAGTAAAGAAATTGCCTACGGTGACGTTGTATA
The DNA here is from genome assembly GCF_016651125.1 of Bacillus sp. TH17. NCBI lineage: Bacteria > Bacillati > Bacillota > Bacilli > Caryophanales > Bacillaceae > Bacillus > Bacillus sp. TH17. The sequence goes on along the minus strand of NZ_JAEKEN010000001.1, from coordinate 3,823,669 downwards.
CCGCAGAGGTGATAAAGTACTTCAATTAGTCAATCAGCCGGAAAGCCAAGTGTTTAATGGTGATATTGGAGAAATTGTTTCAGTATTTTATGCGAAAGAAAATGTCGAGCAACAAGATATGATTATCGTTTCATTTGATGGAATTGAAGTAACATATACAAAGCCGGATTTAAATCAAATTACGCATGCCTATTGCTGCTCGATTCATAAATCGCAAGGTAGTGAATTCCCAATAGTTATTATGCCAATTGTAAAGAGCTACTACCGTATGTTACGTCGTAATTTAATTTACACGGGTATTACAAGGAGTAAGAAATTCCTTATTATTTGCGGGGAGGAAGCAGCGTTTCAATCCGGTGTAAATCGCCTTGATGATGCAATGCGTCAAACGACTTTAGCTGGCCGATTGCAAGAATCACAAGGAGAAGTGCAGATGGTGACAGTTAATGGTGAAGAAATGGACGTGGAAAACATTTCACCGTATGATTTCATGTAACAAGGTGAAATTATATAGTGAACCTTTCAAACGTATAACGTTGAAAGGTTCTAGCAATGTATAAATGAATGCAGTTTGGACATAATGGCGAATAGAATCTGGGAGACTGTAAGGAGATGAAAGCCATATGTTCAGTTGTCCAAATTGCAAAGGGAAAGACATCGGAAAAATAGGTGTCAACCAATTTTATTGCTGGAATTGTTATATCGAATTATCGGTTTCAAAGGGGAAAATCCATACACATCAAGTAGAGGAAGATGGTTCATTAAGCTCTCTTGATGATTTATTTGATGATAATGAAAGAACGATCGGATAACGAAAAGGGGGATTTACTTTGAATCTACGCAATTCATTAATCGCATTAGGTGTTGGAGCTGCAGCGTATCAATATGCTCGCAAACAAGATGTATTCTCAAAACGCAATGTGAAAAAAGCACGTAAGATGATTAAGTCTTATTTATAAGGCGTAAAAAACTCCCTTTATGATAAGGGAGTTTTTTTATGCGCTTGTATGCAAATATAAAAGTCCGATTTCAGAGAAGAGATAAGATAAACCGTAGCATCCAACGCCAAGCATTCCATAATGCCATAAGTGCTTAGCTCTTTCCTTTCGTGAGGAACGAATAAAGAAGCCTTTCCAAATACCAAACCCGATACAAATCCATTCAAGAAGCATAAAAAGTGCGGATAATGCAAGCATAAATAAGATCATTATGAGCCCTCCTGATTATATTTTGACATTTTGTATTTTCAAGGGGTGGTTGTCCTTATTATGTTAAATATATGTATGTCTTTAAAAAACAGTATGGTCTGTATAAAAAGATTTTAAAACTTTTGCACATAACCTAACCTATTTATTTTCAAAATAAAGATGGAGGAGGTTTTTCGTGTGAAGAATCTTAAAATCATTTGGATATATCGTTTAGGATTATTGTTACTCGTTTTTCTTTGTTTGCTCGTCTTTTTAAAAATCAAGCCACTATGGGCACCGATTATTTTTGTATTTAAAGTGGCAATCACACCGTTCTTTATTGCTTGTTTTATTGCTTATTTATTACACCCTTTAATTGAAAAAATCCATAAGGAAGGAATGCCACGCACACTTGCTATTTTGCTCATTTATATTCTTTTCTTTGGCGGAATTGGCTATGGAATTTATAAAGGAACGCCAGTTGTTATTAAACAGTTACAAGAAATTAATGAACAATTTCCGCAGTTTACAAAAATGTACGATTCTTGGATGGATGGAGTTACAGAACAAACAGCGAATTTCCCATCATTTATTCATGAAAAGGTGAAACAAATTTTTGGTGGTGTAGAAACGAAGATTCAAGCGCTTTTAAATAAAGTCATGAGCACAGCTCGTGGTGTACTGGATTCGTTACTCATTATTTTCTTAATTCCGTTCATTGTATTTTACATATTAAAAGATTACGGTGAGTTTTATCATATATTTTGGAAATTAGTCCCGAGTAAGTGGCGTAGTACGGGGCAAATGCTTGCGAAAGAAATTGATAAATCACTCGGAAGTTATATTCGAGGGCAGTTATTTGTTTGCTTAGTATTAGGGGGAGTATCTGTTCTTTCTTTTTGGTTTATCGGTATGAAATATCCGTTATTACTCGGTATTATTATTGGGGTAACGGATATAATCCCGTACTTTGGTCCTATTTTAGGGGCGATTCCGACGTTGATGATTGCAGCAACGGTATCAACGAGTTTACTCATTAAGGCGGGAATTACGATTGCTATTTTGCAATTTTTGGAAAGTAACATTTTATCGCCTTACATCGTTGGTAAGTCGCTTCGTATGCATCCTGTGATCATTATGTTTGCATTACTAGTAGGGGGAGAAGTTGCGGGGATTGTAGGATTACTAATATCGGTTCCTATTTTAGCGGTCATTCGGACAGTGGTCGTTCATGTGAGGCCTCTTTGGAAAAAAGAAGATGTGTAATATGATAGCCCTCTACTTATAAAAGTAGAGGGCTATCATTATTTAGAGAGTTGCTCGTGTATTTGTTGAACGAGAGAACTTACATCATTTGTTTGAATATGTTTTATTTTTTTCCATTCATTATCGTACATAAATATAATTTGATTGCTGAAAAGACGCTTTTGCTCTTTTAGATTAGAAATGTTTGCAAAAGAGTACTCTTCAAATATTGGGTTCTTACTTACATCTGGTCCATAAAAGAAGAGCCGTTTGTTCGTTAAAATTAACAGTCCTGGTCTTGCGACGGAACGATATATAAATATATTTAATGAGCATGCTGCATAAAAAAGGATTTTTTCATCAGTTGCTAACATTTCTTTAGCTTGATTCAATAAGGTTGTCATTGTAATCGCTCCTTTATTGTTAATAATTTAATTATAACAAATAATGTAATATTTAGAAATTTGCATAAAGTATTTTTTGAGAGAAGATTCCTATTTAGTAATAAATGCATAATATATTTAAAGGCTGTTAAGAATGAATAGTAGAATAACTATGATTAATAAGCAATTGATACAATATAAATGATTATCTACATTGACAAACTTAAGAGAATTCTATTATATTTAGTCATATAATACATTAAATCAATGACGGAACAAGTACGTTACAGTCCATTTGTAGAGAGAAGCTTCCACTGGCTGAAAGGAGCTTTAAATGAAGGGTAACAGAAAGCTAATCCTGAGAGCAGCTAATCACTGCCGTCTTGCCACGTTACGGCACCATGAGGTGATGAATTGATTGTTATAATAATCAATTCATAATTAGGGTGGTATCGCGAGTTAACTCTCGTCCCTTTTATTAGGGGCGGGAGTTTTTTATATTTAAGGAGGAAAATACAATGAAACAACTAACAGGCGCACAAATTCGTCAAATGTTTTTAGACTTTTTCCAAGAAAAAGGACATGCAGTAGAACCAAGTGCATCACTAGTTCCTCATGAAGATCCATCTCTGTTATGGATTAATAGTGGTGTAGCGACATTAAAGAAATATTTTGATGGACGTGTAATCCCGCAAAATCCACGTATTACAAATGCACAAAAATCAATTCGTACAAACGATATTGAAAACGTTGGGAAAACGGCTCGTCACCATACATTCTTTGAAATGTTAGGGAACTTCTCAATCGGTGATTACTTCAAAGAAGAAGCAATTACTTGGGCTTGGGAATTTCTAACGAGCGACAAATGGATTGGATTCGATAAAGAATTACTATCTGTTACAATTCATCCGGAAGATGAAGAAGCATTCACAATTTGGAATGAGAAAATGGGTGTTCCAAAAGAACGCATCATCCGTTTAGAAGAAAACTTCTGGGATATCGGTGAAGGACCAAGTGGACCGAATACAGAAATTTTCTATGACCGCGGTGAATCTTACGGTAATGACTTTAGCGACCCAGAATTATATCCGGGCGGAGAAAACGAGCGTTACTTAGAAGTATGGAACCTTGTATTCTCTCAATTTAACCATAATCCAGACGGTTCATATACGCCACTTCCTAAGAAAAACATCGATACAGGGATGGGTCTAGAGCGTATGACATCTATCGTTCAAGATGTACCTACGAACTTTGATACAGACCTATTCATGCCGATGATTGGTGCAACAGAATCAATTTCTGGTGAGAAATATCGTAATGGCGATTTAGAAAAAGATATGGCGTTTAAAGTAATTGCTGACCATATCCGTACAGTAACATTCGCTGTTGGTGACGGTGCTCTTCCATCTAACGAAGGCCGTGGTTATGTATTACGTCGTTTATTACGCCGTGCTGTTCGTTATTCTAAGAAATTAAACATCAACCGTCCATTCATGTTTGAATTAGTACCGGTTGTTGGAGAAGTAATGAAAGACTTCTATCCAGAAGTACTTGAAAAGAAAGATTTCATCGCAAAAGTTGTGAAGAATGAAGAAGAGCGTTTCCATGAAACACTTCATGATGGTGAATCAATTTTAGCTGAAGTAATTGCAAAAGCGAAAGAAGAAAAAACAACTGTTATTTCTGGCGTAGATGCGTTCCGCCTATACGACACGTACGGTTTCCCAATTGAATTAACAGAAGAATATGCAGAAGAAGCTGGTATGACAGTTGATCAAGCGGGCTTTGAAAATGAAATGGAGAAACAACGTGAGCGTGCACGTGCTGCTCGTCAAGACGTTGATTCTATGCAAGTTCAAGGCGGTGTACTTGGTGAAGTTAAAGTAGCGAGTGAATTCGTTGGTTACGGTACAGTTGCAACGGAAAGTAACGTTGTTGCACTTGTGAAAAATGGTGAGTATACAGATAGCTTACAAGCAGGTGAAGAAGGACAATTAATGCTTGATGTAACGCCATTCTACGCTGAGAGCGGTGGACAAATTGCAGACCGCGGTTACCTTCTTGCTGACGGCGTAAAAGTTGTTGTAAAAGACGTACAAAAAGCACCAAATGGCCAAAACTTACACAAAGTTGTTGTTGAAGAAGGTACATTAACGAAAGATGCGGCTGTAAAAGCTGTTATCGATACGAAAAACCGTAGTAGCGTTGTGAAAAACCATACAGCAACTCACTTACTGCACCAAGCATTAAAAGACGTACTTGGAATGCATGTTAACCAAGCTGGTTCTCTTGTAACTTCTGAACGTTTACGCTTTGACTTCTCACACTTCGGCCAAGTACAAGCTGATGAGTTAGAAAAAATTGAGCGTATCGTAAACGAAAAAATTTGGGAAAGTATTGATGTTGAGATTTCTCAAAAAGCAATCGAAGAAGCGAAAGAAATGGGTGCAATGGCATTATTCGGTGAAAAATACGGAGATGTTGTACGCGTTGTACAAGTTGGAGGTTACAGCTTAGAGCTTTGCGGTGGTTGTCACGTTGATAACACAGCGTCTATCGGTATTTTCAAAATCGTTGCTGAGTCTGGTATCGGTGCAGGAACTCGTCGTATTGAGGCGGTAACTGGTAAGTCTGCATACGAATTAATGAACGATCAAGTAGGTTTATTAAAAGAAGCAGCAGGAAAAATGAAAACAAATCCAAAAGATATTTTAACAAGAGTTGATGGTTTGTTTACTGAAGTAAAACAACTTCAAAAAGAAAACGAATCTCTTGCTGCGAAATTAAGCAATATCGAAGCTGGAAACTTAACTGATTCAGTAATGACAGTTGATGGCGTGAACGTATTAGCGGCGAAAGTAAATGTTGCAGATATGAACAACTTACGTACAATGATGGATGACCTTAAAAATAAATTAGAGTCTGCAGTTGTTGTATTAGCGTCTGTAAATGACGATAAGGTAAACATTTTAGCTGGCGTAACGAAAGATTTAATTAGTCAAGGTTACCATGCGGGTAAACTTGTGAAAGAAGTAGCTTCTCGTTGTGGAGGCGGCGGTGGTGGCCGTCCTGATATGGCACAAGCAGGCGGTAAAAACCCAGCGCAAGTAGAGGAAGCTTTAGCGTTTGTACAAGAGTACGTTAAATCTGTTTCAAAATAAAGAGATAGTAGTGTACAATGGTAGGGAGAGGAGAAGTTCTTCTCCCTATACTTACTACTTACAAGTGAGGTGCTTGAAATGGACGGTTTTGATAAGACAATGAAGTTTAGCATTCAAGATGAAAAACAGAGTGTCCATGTAAATGATGTACTTTTAACTGTGTATGATGCACTTCAAGAAAAAGGTTATAATCCGATTAACCAAATCGTCGGTTATTTATTAAGTGGAGATCCAGCATACATACCTCGCCATAAAGATGCACGAAGCATCGTTCGCAAGCTTGAACGTGATGAGATAATTGAAGAGCTTGTGAAGTCTTACTTGAAACATCATCGTGAGGAGTAGTTTATGCGGATATTAGGTTTAGATGTTGGTACTAAAACAGTCGGTGTTGCAATGAGCGATGAAATGGGCTGGACAGCACAAGGGCTGGAAACAATCAGGATTAACGAAGAACGAGGCCACTTTGGTTTTGACCGTATTTCTGAGTTGGTAAAACAGTACAATGTGGACAAAATAGTAGTAGGTTTACCTAAAAATATGAATGGTACAATCGGCCCTCGTGGTGAAGCGTGCCAGCAATTTGCAGAAAACCTGCGAAATCTGTTACAATTAGAAGTTGTAATGTGGGACGAGCGTTTGTCGACGATGGCAGCGGAACGTCTGCTCATTTCAGCTGATGTGAGCCGTAAGAAGCGAAAACAGGTAATCGATAAGATGGCTGCAGTCGTGATCTTACAAGGATTTTTAGATAGTAAATAAGAGGTGACCAAAATGGAAGAAAATCAAATTACAATTGTAGACGAAAAAGGAAACGAACATTTATGTGAAATTATTTTCACTTTTGATGCTGAAAAATTCGGCAAAAAATCTTACGTAGTCTTCTCTCCAATCGGTGAAGTAGACGAAGATGGAGACCAAATCTTCGATGCAATGGCATATGAGCAAAGTGAAGAAGAGGGCGGAACATTACTTTCAATTGAATCTGAAGAAGAGTGGGAAATGGTACAAGAAATGTTTAACACTCTTGCTGATGAGCAAGAAGAAGAATAGTAATGGATAAAAAGGCGAACTGTGTACACAGTTCGCCTTTTTTGTATTCATATGCAAAATGACAGATTTTTTGTCGAAACTACTTAATTGTTTATAGTATAATAAGACGGGTTGTATGAAAAAAGGCTTTAAATAAGTAGCTGTCACCGATTATTTAGAAATGATTGGTTTTGCTTTATGTTTGTAGGGCATTGTATAGAGGAAGTGTATACGGTCTACAATTGAATAAGGAGGAAGAATTTTGGTAGAGAATCAAGTGAAGAAGAAGCGTAGACGCATTTTTTTAATTTCGATTATCGCACTGCTTTTAGTTTGTGGATCAGTCTATGCGTATATTTCATCTGCATTAGGGCCAGTTGATAGCGGAAATAAAAAAGAGATTGAGGTAGAGATTCCAAAGGGGTCATCTACAAGTAAAATCGGTGAGATTTTAGAAGAAAAAGGTGCTGTGAAAAGCAGTACAGTTTTTAGTTTTTATACGAAATTTAAGTCGAAAAGCTTACAAGCAGGTACATATTTATTAAATCCTTCGATGAGCGCCAACGATGTCATTGAACAAATGTCATCTGGCAACGTACATCGTCCGGCTCTTTATAAAGTGACGATTAAAGAAGGGGCGCAAGTAACTGAAATTGCTGAAGTGATTGCGGCAGAATTAAAGTGGAATAAAGATGATGTTGTGCGTCAATTAAACGATAAAGCATTTATCCAAAAAATGCAGCAAAAGTATCCGAAGCTATTAACGGATAAAATTTTTGATAGTAACATTAAATATCCACTAGAAGGATACTTATATCCAGCAACGTATTCTTTCTATAAAAAGGATACAAAATTAGAAGAAATTGTAATCCCGATGCTTGAGAAAACAAATGCAATTATTGTTCAAAATGAGGCGAAAATGAAAGCGAAGAACTGGGATGTTCATCAACTTCTCACGTTGTCTTCACTTATTGAAGAAGAGGCTACTGGCTTTACTGATCGCCAAAAAATCTCTAGTGTTTTCTATAATCGTTTAGCGAAAGGTATGCCGCTTCAAACGGATCCGACGGTATTATACGCGCTTGGAAAGCATAAACAACGTGTATTATACGAAGACTTGAAAGTAAACTCACCGTACAATACGTATGTTGTGAAAGGGTTGCCGGTTGGACCGATTGCAAACTCTGGTAAACATTCAGTGGAAGCAGCGTTAGATCCTGCGCAAACAGATTATTATTATTTCTTAGCTGCACCAAGTGGTGAGGTGTATTATGCGAAAACATTAGAAGAACATAATGCATTAAAGCAAAAATACATTACAAAAAAACAGTGAAATGGGGAGGGATAGCGAAAAGGGTCGCATATCCCTCTTTTTTGTGGTAAAATATATCGGGTTAAAAACTGGCAGAAGAATCGTTTTTAATATCAAAACGGGACGTACAAGCTAAGGGTGAAACTGGCTTGTATTTTTATTGCATTCTATGTGTGAAAAGACAAAGGTTGACGCGTCATAGAGGCACTTCTCCATGTAAATAAGGAGGACCAATTATGGAGGATGCAGTTAACGAGTACCTATTATCATTTATTGATCCAAAAGATAAATTAATTCTTGAAATGGAAGAGTATGCAACTGAAAACCATGTGCCGATTATGGATCGACTTGGAATGGAATTTATGCTGCAATTTTTACGTTTAATTGGACCGGAAAGTATTTTAGAACTTGGAACAGCAATCGGTTATTCTAGTATTCGTATGATGCAAGCTATTCCGAACTCTCGCATTGTGACAGTAGAGCGCAATCGTGAACGATATGAAAAGGCACTTGAATATATAGAATGTTCCTCGGTAACAGACCGTATTTCTGTTATTTACGGTGATGCTTTAGAAACGGGCGAACAAGTGAAAGAACATGGAACATTTGATGTTATTTTTATTGATGCAGCGAAAGGGCAGTATCGTCGCTTTTTTGACTTATACGAACCGTTATTAAATCCTGGTGGCGTTATTATTTCAGATAACGTTATGTACCATGGTCTTGTGACGACAAAAGAGAAAATTGAAAATAGACGTACCCGTGGTTTGATTCGTCGTATTAAGACGTACAATGAATGGCTTATGAATCATGAAGGATATGATACAACGATTTTCCCAATTGGCGATGGAGTGGCTGTAAGTAAAAAGAGAGGGTGACAAAAGTATGAAGAAACCTGAATTGTTAGTAACGCCTAGAGCGGTGGCGGATATTGAACCTCTTGCGAAAGCAGGGGCAGATGCAGTAATGGTTGGTGAACAAAAGTTTGGTTTACGTTTGGCAGGAGAGTTTTCACGTGAAGATGTGAAACAAGCTGTAAACATTGCGCATGAAAATGGTGTGAAAGTATACGTTGCAATGAATGCAATGTTCCACAATGATAAAGTAGAAGAATTAACGGACTATGTTGCCTTTTTAAATGAGGTAAATGTAGATGCGATTGTTTTCGGAGATCCAGCGGTATTAATGGCTGTTCGTGAAGTTGCACCAAATATGCAACTTCACTGGAATACAGAAACGACAGCAACAAACTGGTTTACTTGTAACTATTGGGGGCAAAGAGGAGCGAAACGCGCTGTATTAGCTCGTGAGCTTAGCTTAGATGAAATTGCTGAATTAAAAGAAAATGCTGAAGTGGAACTTGAAGTACAAATTCACGGTATGACTTGCATGTTCCAATCGAAGCGTTCACTAGTAGGAAACTACTTTGAGTATCAAGGGCGTAATCTCGACATCGAAAAGAAAAAGTATGAAGAGAATATGTTCTTATACGACCCGGAACGTAATAACAAATATCCAATTTATGAAGATGAAAATGGTACTCACATTATGAGTCCGAATGATATTTGTTTCATCGATGAGTTAGAGGAACTAATCGATGCTGAAGTCGATAGCTTAAAAATTGATGGTGTCCTAAAAATTTCTGAGTACATTATTGAGGTAACGAAGAAATATCGTAAGGCGATTGATTTATGTGTAGAAGATCGTGATGCGTATTATGACGTGAAAGATGATTTATTTAAAGAGATAGAAGAAATACAACCGGTAAATCGTCCGTTAGATACAGGATTCTTCTTTAAAGAAACGGTTTACTAAACGAGGAGGGTGTAGGAAATGACTGTACAAGAAATTTCACGAGTGATCGATGGCAAACGCGTTATTGTGAAAAAACCTGAACTGTTAATCCCTGCGGGTAACTTAGAAAAATTAAAAGTAGCTATCCATTATGGGGCAGATGCTGTATATTTAGGTGGACAAGAATTTGGTCTTCGTTCTAATGCAGGTAACTTTACGCTGGAAGACATGGCAGAAGGCGTTGGATTTGCAAAGAAATATGGAGCAAAAATATACGTAACAACAAATATTTTTGCACATAATGAAAATATGGATGGGCTAGAGGAATATTTAAAAGGGATTGAAAAAGCTGGCGTAACGGGAATTATCGTTGCCGATCCGCTTATTATTGAGACATGTAAACGTGTGGCGCCTTCTGTTGAGGTGCATTTAAGTACACAACAATCACTATCCAACTGGAAAGCAGCACAGTATTGGAAAGAAGAAGGTTTACATCGTCTTGTATTAGCTCGTGAAGCAAGCTATGAAGAAATGAAAGAAATTAAAGAAAAAGTTGATGTTGAAATTGAAGCATTCGTCCATGGTGCAATGTGTATCGCGTATTCAGGGAGATGTACATTAAGTAACCATATGACAGCGCGTGACTCTAACCGTGGTGGTTGTTGTCAATCTTGCCGCTGGGATTATGATTTAGTTCAAACGGTATCACAACATAAAGATGCAAAAGAGCTTCCTCTATTCCAAGAAGAAGATGCTCACTTTGCGATGAGTCCAAAAGATTTAAATTTAATCTTATCAATTCCGAAAATGATTGAAATTGGAATTGATAGCTTAAAAGTTGAAGGACGTATGAAATCTATCCATTACGTAGCGACTGTAGCAACCGTATATCGTAAAGTAATTGATGCGTATTGTGCGGATCCGGATAACTTTGAGTTTAAACAAGAATGGTTAGATGAACTTGATAAATGTGCAAATCGTGATACAGCTCCTGCATTCTTTGAAGGGGTTCCAGGACATCAAGAGCAAATGTTTGGAAATCATAGTAAGAAAACAACGTATGATTTTGCTGGTTTAGTGTTAGATTATAATGAAGAAACGGGCATCGTAACGCTTGAGCAACGTAATCACTTCAAACCAGGACATGAAGTGGAGTTCTTTGGGCCAGAAATAGAAAACTTTACGCAGACGGTGGAGAAAATTTGGGATGAGGATGGAAACGAATTAGATGCAGCGAGACATCCGTTGCAAATCGTGAAATTCAAAGTGGATCAACCAGTGTATGTGAATAATATGATGCGCAAAAACATACTTCAATAAGAAAGAGTGGTAGTCGAATGGGGACGAATAAGCCTGTTGTAATTGGAATCGCTGGTGGCTCAGGATCAGGAAAAACAAGTGTAACGAAAGCGATTTTTGACCATTTTAAAGGTCATTCCATTTTAATCTTGGAGCAAGATTATTATTACAAAGATCAAAGCCATTTACCAATGGAAGAACGTTTAAAAACAAATTACGATCATCCGTTAGCGTTTGATAATGATTTGTTAATTGACCATTTGCAGCAGTTGCTTGCATATGAGCAAGTGGAAAAGCCTATATATGACTATACATTGCATACGCGTTCAGAAAAAATTATTCCAGTTGAGCCGAAAGATGTAATCATTTTAGAAGGAATTCTTATTTTAGAAGACCCACGTCTTTGTGAGTTAATGGATATTAAGGTGTTCGTTGATACAGATGCAGACCTTCGTATTTTACGCCGCATGCAGCGCGATATTGAAGAGCGCGGTCGTACAATGGATTCAGTTATCGACCAATACGTAAACGTTGTACGTCCAATGCATAATCAATTTATTGAGCCTTCTAAGAAATTCGCGGATATTATTATCCCTGAAGGTGGACAAAACCATGTTGCAATTGATATTATGGTTACAAAAATTGCAACAATTCTTGAACAAAAAGTAAATTTGTAATAGCATAGTAAAAGATATACGATAGGAAGGGATTTTTTCCCTTCTTATCGAATACAATGAAACATGAAACCTCACCTACCAATAGGTGAGGGCATATTTATATCAACTTTCCATACATACCTTCTTTATATAAGGAAGAATTGGAGAATAAGGGGTTGTATGTGACAACTCCACTAGTGCTACGTGTGCTAGAAACCTCCGCTATATAAGCGGAGGAGTTTTCATATGGAACTCCTCTTTTTTTCGGGGGATTGGTATATAAAAGGAGTGGAAAACATGGCAACAGAAAAAACATACCCTATGACGCAAGAGGGTAAGCAAAAACTAGAGAACGAAGTTGAACAATTAAAAACAGTAAGACGTAAAGAAGTTGTAGAGCGTATTAAGATCGCACGTAGCTTCGGAGATCTTTCTGAGAACTCTGAGTACGATGCAGCGAAAGATGAGCAAGCATTCGTCGAAGGACGTATTACACAACTTGAAAACATGATTCGTAATGCGGTTATCATTGAAGACAATGGTGAAGAGTCTACAGTTGTAACATTAGGTAAAACAGTAATATTTAAAGAGTTACCAGGTGGAGACGAAGAAGCATACATAATCGTAGGTAGCGCAGAAGCCGATCCATTTGAAGGAAGAATTTCTAACGATTCTCCAATCGCAAAAAGCTTATTAGGTAAGCAAATTGGTGAGAAGGTAGCAATCCAAACACCAGGTGGAGAAATGCAAGTAGAGATTATCTCTGTAAAATAACGTAAAAAATCACTCGTGTAAAAACGAGTGATTTTTTATTTGTATAAAAGGTGAAACACCTCGTCTAAACTACAATAGACGAGGTGTTTTTTATGAAAATGAAACGGAGAATTATAATTGTTTTAATTTGTTTTATGGGTGTGATTTTTTTATTACTTTGTCGTTTAATCCAAATACAGATTATAGATACGGAATCATTTACTGACCGAAATATCAATCTGATTGAAAAAAGTGTTACGCAACGAACACAATCACTTACAGTAGATAATGGAAGAGGGCATTTTACAGATCGAAATGGTAAGGAAATTGGTGAAGAGAAATATCCAGTCTTAATTATTTTTCCATTTTTACAAATAAAAAATGACATGTTAGAGAAAATTGCGCATATCATTGGTGTGTCGAGACAAGAGATAAGACTGCAAATGAAAAATAAGAATCAAGCATTTATATTACGAAGGGAGAATACCCCATTTCAATTAACGCTCGAGCAGATGAAGAAGGTAAATCAATTAAATATTTTAGGTATTGTAGCAGCAGAAGTTCGACTGAAGCAAATGGGAGAGGCAGATCATTTAATTGGTGATGTGGGAGAGAATGCACAGGAATTTCAAAAGCGTTATGGAGAAATGAAAAAAACTTCGAAACAAACGCCAATTGGTATTTCTGGATTGCAACAATCATTTGATGAATTTTTACTGACTGATGGAGAAGCGAAAGTACTATATCAAGTGGATCGACAAGGAGAACCGATTTTTGGGAAGCAGGCGAAATACACTTCACCAGGAAATCCATTTTATCCAGTTACTATTCAAACAACAATACATAAAACATTGCAACGACGAGCAGAGAAGATTATAGATGAAAACGGAATAAAAAAAGGTGGGTTAGTATTACTAGACATAAAGAATAGTGAAGTTGTAGCAATGGTAAGTAGGCCTTCTTTACAGATGAATGATAGGAGGATATATAAAGCTACACTTGAAAATCAAATGTTAACTCCTCATTTTCCGGGGTCTGTTTTTAAAACAGTAGTTGCAGCAGCAGGAATTGATGAGAATTTGGTGCGGTTTAATCGTACATTTAACTGTAATACGGATTTATACGGTGAAAATCTTCCACAAGTTATGATGGGGTCATTAAACTTTAAGGAAAGCTTTGCTAGAAGCTGTAATCGGACGTTTGCCGTATTAGGTGGTGAACTAATGCAAAAGGATAGGGGAGTGTTAGAAACGTATTTAGAGGCCTTAGGAGCACGTGAGAAGGTAGGTTGGAAAGGTTCGGTATTTCATACACCAGAATTTGAGCAATTGCCAGAAGAAAAGAGTGCTATTATTTGGGAAAGCGAAGAAAATAAAGATAGTAGAAAAGTGATTGCTCAAACGATGGTCGGACAAAAAGATGTACGTGTGTCACCTCTAGCTATAGCGAATATGATGGCGACAATTGCTAGAGGTGGAGAGAAGATGGAAGTGAAAGTCGTTAAAAAAATAGTGTATAAAAATGGAACCGACTTTTTTACATTTGAAAATCATAAATTAAATGGGAAACAGCTTTCTTATGAAACGATGAAAAAATTACAACAGTTGTTAAGAGGCGTTGTAACGATGGAGAAAGGAACGGGAACCGCATTCCGTTCGTTGCCACTAACTGTCGCTGGAAAATCTGGGACGGCACAAACAGGAAAAGGAGAGAGGGTGAATCGCTGGTTTGCAGGTTATTTTCCATATGAAAACCCAAGATATGCTTTAGTTGTAGTTGATATAGAAACAGATAGTAATGAAAATGTAGTCACACCAGTTTTTGCAGAAATGGTAGAGGCAATCCATCAATTAGAAATTGAAAAGTAATCTTGCAATTATTTATGAAATGTTTTCATTTCGTGAAAATATTATTGTAAATGTTCAACCTTTCTAGATTTAATGTTACAATAGCAAGTATGAAAAACTGCATGGAGGTTTGAAGAATGGCAGGAGGATCTAGATTCCAACAGAAACAACAAAAACGTCGTCAAAACGGTGTTTTAAATATTGCAATCGCTATTGTATTAGTAGCAGTAGCTATTGTAGCATATCAATTGTTTGTTCCTGACACAAAAGAGCAAGCGTCTTCTAATGATAAAAAGGTAGCTCAGCAAACAACAAAAGAAAATAAAGCTGAGAAAGCAAAAGGTAAAGAAGAGACGAAGAAGAACGAGAAAGAGAAAACAGAGGCTAAGAAGAAGGAAGAAGAAGAGAAGCTAAAGGCTGAGGAAGAAAAGAAAAAAGCTGAAGAAGAAGCGAAAGCTAACGAGAAAGCACCAGCTGAAAAAACACAGTCACAGGCAACAGATGCTTATACGAAATCTTCTTGGAAGCCAGTAGGTACAGAGCAAGGTGCAACACCTGCGATGACGTTTAAAAAAGGTACAGCAGATTGGAATGAGATGAATCAAGCGATTTCAGCTGCAATTGACGTTCCAGTAAATCAATTAGTTATCCATAGAATTGGAAATAACGGTAAGAATAAAGCTTACGGTAACGTACAAGATAAACAATCAGGTAAAAAATATTATGTGAATATTGATTGGGTAGAAAATGAGGGCTGGAAACCAGTACTCGTTCAAACTCTAAACTAAAAAAAGAGAGGCTCTTAAGAGCCTCTCTTTTTTTAGTTAGCGTAATTTCTTTAATTTAAAATGAACAACCGCACTATAATAAGGTCTTTTGCTTTCAGGATCCATAATCATTTGGTGAGAAATATGATGAACTTCGAGCATAAGTGCTTTATTATTATCAATTTGTTCGTTAATTTTTTTTTCTAGAGAAACTAAGTTTGCAGCCTCGAAAAATTCTACTTTATCTTCTAACATTTCAAAGGTAAATGACACGAAGATGCCCCCTCTCCTATGATAATCACCTATAGTGTAACAAAGAAAAGAAGGAAATACTACGTACATTTCAATTGACATTTTTAGAAAGAGAGAATATCATACTGATAAAACCGATAAGAAAAAGGGGAATTTTTATGGGAACAGAATTTAATGGTTTATTTGATGAATGGGCTCATACGTACGACTCATTTGTACAAGGCGAAGATATACAATATAAAGAAGTTTTCGCCCATTATGAGGACATTTTAGAGGATGTAGTTAACAAGTCATTTGGCAACGTATTAGAATTTGGTGTTGGTACTGGCAATTTAACAAATAAATTATTACTTGCTGGTCGCACAGTTTACGGTATAGAACCGTCACGCGAAATGCGTACTATTGCAAAAGAGAAATTACCAAAAGATTTTTCAATTACAGAGGGTGATTTTCTTTCATTTGAAGTCCCAAATTCAATCGATACTATTGTGAGCACTTACGCATTTCATCATTTAATAGATGAAGAAAAAGACGTAGCAATTGCGAAGTATAGTCAATTGCTAAACAAAGGTGGTAAAATAGTGTTTGCTGATACGATATTTGCAGATCAAGATGCATATGATAAAACTGTCGAAGTAGCAAAACAAAGAGGTTTTCATCAGTTAGCAAACGATTTGCAAACAGAATACTATACACGTATTCCGATCATGCAATCTATTTTTGAAAACAATGGCTTCCACGTAACGTTTACGAGATTAAATCATTTCGTTTGGGTAATGGAGGCAACTAAGCAATAGAAAGAGGGATTAGATTGAGAATTGCTGTAATTGGAGCAATGGAAGAAGAAGTACGTATTTTACGTGACAAACTAGAACAAGCAGAAACAGAAACTGTTGCAGGTTCTGAATTTACGAAAGGGCTATTGGCAGGGCATGAAGTAATCTTGCTAAAGTCTGGTATTGGTAAAGTAAATGCAGCGATGTCAACGACAATTTTATTAGAAAAATATAAGCCTGAAAAAATAATTAATACTGGCTCAGCTGGTGGATTCCATCACTCTCTAAATGTTGGTGATGTAGTTATTTCAACAGAAGTTCGTCACCATGACGTAGATGTAACAGCATTTAACTACGAATATGGTCAAGTGCCAGGAATGCCACCTGGATTTAAAGCTGATGAGGCATTAGTTGCATTAGCTGAGAAATGTATGCAGGCAGAAGAAAATATTCAAGTCGTAAAAGGTATGATTGCAACAGGTGATTCATTTATGAGTGATCCGAACCGCGTTGCAGCAATTCGTGATAAATTTGAAGATCTTTATGCAGTAGAAATGGAAGCAGCAGCTGTTGCGCAAGTATGCCACCAATATGAAGTTCCGTTTGTTATTATTCGTGCACTTTCTGATATTGCTGGTAAAGAATCAAATGTTTCATTTGATCAATTTTTAGATCAAGCAGCTCTTCATTCTACAAACTTTATCGTAAAAGTACTAGAAGAGTTAAAGTAATGTAACAAAAAGGCAACTGTCTCATATAAAGAAAATACATACAGTTGCCTTTTCTTTATTGGCAAATAAGGGGGAGAACACGATGAATGTATATCGTGGAGTTCATGAGTTGATTGGTCATACACCAATCGTGGAAATTACTCGTTTTTCACTTCCGAAAGGAGTCCGTTTATTTGCGAAGCTTGAATTTTACAACCCAGGCGGAAGCGTTAAGGATCGTTTAGGAAGAGAATTAATCGAAGATGCACTAGAAAAAGGGCTTGTTGCAGAGGGCGGAACAATTATTGAACCGACGGCTGGGAATACTGGCATTGGACTGGCACTTGCAGCGTTAGAACATGATTTACGCGTCATTGTTTGTGTACCAGAGAAATTTAGTATTGAAAAACAAGAATTAATGAAAGCGCTAGGTGCAACGGTCGTGCATACACCGACTGAGCAAGGAATGACCGGCGCAATTGCAAAGGCAAAAGAATTAGTAAATGAAATACCGAATTCATACTCTCCAAGTCAGTTTGCGAATGAAGCAAACCCTCGTGCTTATTTCAAAACATTAGGTCCTGAACTTTGGGATGCATTGAATGGAGAAATTAACATATTTGTTGCAGGGGCAGGAACTGGCGGTACGTTTATGGGAACTGCGTCTTATTTAAAAGAGAAAAACATTGATATTAAGACGGTTATTGTAGAACCAGAAGGATCTATTTTAAATGGCGGTAAAGCTGGTTCACATGAAACAGAAGGGATTGGTCTTGAATTCATCCCGCCATTTTTAAAAACATCTTATTTTGATGAAATTCATACAATTTCTGATCGACATGCATTTTTACGAGTGAAAGAGTTAGCGCAAAAAGAAGGCCTTCTCGTTGGAAGCTCTTCAGGAGCAGCGTTTCATGCAAGCTTACTTGAGGCAGAGAAAGCAGCACCAGGTACGAATATTGTAACGATTTTTCCTGATAGTAGTGAGCGCTATTTAAGTAAAGACATATACAAAGGATGGGAATAAAAAATGAGAGCAAAGACAAAATTAATTCATGGTATTCGCATAGGAGAACCTTTAACTGGATCTGTAAATGTACCGATTTATCAAACAAGTACGTATAAACAAGAAGCAGTTGGTAAGCATCAAGGATATGAATATTCACGTACAGGCAACCCAACACGTGCAGCTTTAGAAGAAATGATTGCTGTATTAGAAAACGGTCATGCTGGATTTGCATTTGGTTCAGGAATGGCTGCTATTACAGCAACAATTATGTTGTTCTCAAAAGGAGATCACGTCATTTTAACAGATGATGTTTATGGCGGAACATACCGTGTTATTACGAAAGTATTAAACCGCTTCGGTATTGAGCATACATTTGTAGATACAACAAACCTAGAGGAAGTTGTAGAAGCGATTCGTCCAAATACGAAAGCGATTTATGTGGAAACACCAACGAATCCATTACTGAAAATTACTGATATTAAGAAAATATCCGCTCTTGCTAAAGAAAACGATTTATTAACAATTATTGATAACACATTCATGACACCATATTGGCAGTCGCCAATTTCTTTAGGAGCAGACATTGTACTTCATAGTGCAACGAAATATTTAGGTGGGCATAGTGATGTAGTTGCAGGCCTAGTAGCTGTAAATAGCCCGCAACTAGCAGAAGACCTTCATTTCGTACAAAACTCAACAGGAGGTATTCTTGGACCACAAGACAGCTTCTTACTACTTCGTGGTTTAAAAACATTAGGAATTCGTATGGAGGAGCATGAAATAAATTCACGCGCAATTGCTGAGTTTTTAAATAACCATCCGAAAGTAAATAAAGTATATTATCCAGGTCTTGAATCACATCAAAATCATGAATTAGCAAAAGAACAGGCGAACGGATTTGGTGCAATCATCTCATTCGATGTAGATAGTGAAGAAACATTAAATAGAGTACTTGAGAAGTTACAGTACTTTACACTTGCTGAAAGCTTAGGAGCAGTAGAAAGCTTAATTTCCATTCCATCACAAATGACACATGCATCAATCCCAGCAGATCGCCGTAAAGAATTAGGAATTACAGATACATTAATTCGAATCTCTGTTGGTATTGAAGATGGAGAAGATTTAATTGAAGATTTGGCACAAGCACTAGCATAGTAAAAATGCACTGCTAATATAGAGCAGTGCATTTTTATTATATTAATTTGTGAAATGTTTCACAAATTAGACATACACAAATGAAATGATTTCATGTATATTAAATTCATGAAATGTTATTCACGAACAAACTTGTGAAATGTTTCACAAACAATGGGATTCATGTAGGAAGGTAACTCTATTTTTTTACGCTAATCGGGACTTTTTATGACCTATAGGGACTTATAAAGTCCAAGATAGCAGAATAGGAGGAAATTTACATGGTAGTCAAAGAGAAAGTTGTAAATGAAATGCAAGAGGTAAAAGAGATGATTGATACGTTAGTAGATAACGGTCAAAAAGCTTTACAAGCATTAGAAAGTTTTACACAAGAGCAAATTGACAACATTGTTCATGAAATGGCGCTTGCGGGTGTCGATCAACATATGCCGCTTGCGAAGTTGGCTGTTGAAGAAACGGGCCGTGGCGTATATGAAGATAAATGCATTAAAAATATTTTTGCCACTGAATATATTTGGCATAGTATAAAGAAAGATAAAACGGTAGGAATTATTCATGAAGATCCTCATGAAGAAATAATAGAAATCGCAGAACCTGTCGGTGTAGTAGCTGGGGTAACGCCAGTAACGAACCCAACATCGACAACAATGTTTAAAGCATTAATCGCGATAAAAACGAGAAATCCAATTATTTTCGCATTTCATCCTTCTGCACAAAACTGTTCCGTTGCAGCGGCAAAAACAGTATATGATGCAGCAGTGAAAGCTGGTGCACCAAAGCATTGTATTCAATGGATTGAAAGACCTTCTGTGGAAGCAACGAAACAATTAATGAACCATGATGGTGTCGCACTCGTTCTAGCAACTGGAGGGGCTGGTATGGTGAAATCGGCTTATTCTACTGGTAAACCGGCGCTAGGTGTAGGGCCAGGTAATGTACCATGTTATATAGAGAAATCGGCACATGTAAAACGTGCTGTTAATGATTTGATTTTATCGAAAACATTTGATAACGGTATGATTTGTGCGTCAGAACAAGCCATCATTGTAGATAAGGAAATCTATAATGATGTTAAAGCAGAAATGATTGCAAATAATTGTTATTTTGTAACAGAGGAAGAGAGAAAGAAATTAGAAAAGCTTGTTATTAATGAAAATACATGTGCAGTAAATAGTGATATTGTTGGGAAATCAGCACAGTATATTGCTGAATTAGTAGGAATTACTGTACCTGAACATACAAAAATGCTTGTAGCTGAAATTAAAGGCATCGGAGCAGCGTATCCACTATCTCGTGAGAAACTGAGCCCAGTGTTAGCTTGTGTAAAAGCAAATTCATTAGAAGAAGGATTTACATATTGCGAAGAAATGTTAGAGCTTGGTGGCCTAGGGCATTCAGCGGTTATCCATTCTACAAATAAAGAAGTACAAAAACAATTTGGGTTACGTATGAAAGCCTGCCGTCTCATTGTAAATGCACCTTCATCACAAGGTGGAATTGGTGATATATATAATGGATTTATTCCATCACTTACGCTTGGTTGTGGCTCCTACGGGAAAAACTCAGTTTCCCAAAACGTAACGGCGACTCATTTATTAAATATAAAAAGGTTGGCAAATAGAAAAAAGAATATGCAGTGGTTCAAATTACCACCCAAAATTTATTTTGAAAAACATGCGACAGCATATTTAGCAAACATGCCTAACATTTCCCGCGCATTTATTGTAACGGATCCAGGGATGGTTGAGCACGGTTATGTAGATACAGTTACGCACTATTTACGTAAGCATACAAATGATGTGAAAGTTGAAGTCTTCTTTGAAGTTGAGCCAGATCCATCAGATGAAACTGTATTTAAAGGTGCGGACATGATGAAAAGCTTTAAACCAGATGTAATTATCGCGCTTGGTGGCGGTTCAGCTATGGATGCAGCAAAAGGGATGTGGCTATTCTATGAGCACCCAGAAACGACATTCTATGGAATAAAACAGAAGTTTTTAGATATAAGAAAACGTACATGTAAGTATCCGAACTTGGGAAATAAAGCACAATTTGTTGCCATTCCAACAACATCAGGGACGGGATCAGAGGTGACGCCATTTGCGGTTATTACAGATAAGAAAAATAATATTAAATACCCGCTTGCGGATTATGAATTAACACCAGATGTAGCGATTGTTGATCCGCAATTTGTAATGACAGTACCACCTCATGTGACGGCAGATACTGGTATGGACGTATTAACACATGCAATTGAAGCGTATGTGTCTGTTCTGGCAAATGACTATACTGATGGTTTAGCATTAAAAGCAATTGATCTCGTATTTAAATATTTGCCGAGAGCATATAAAGATGGAAATGATGAAGAAGCACGAGAAAAAATGCATAATGCTTCCGCAATCGCAGGGATGGCATTTGCAAATGCTTTCCTAGGTATTAATCATAGTTTAGCGCATAAAATTGGACCGGAATTCCATATTCCGCATGGACGTGCGAATGCAATTCTTATGCCGCACGTAGTTCGCTATAATGCTATTAAGCCAAGAAAACACGCATTGTTCCCAAAATATGAGCACTTTGTGGCTGATGAACGCTATGCACATATTGCGAGAATGCTCGGGCTTCCAGCAAGCTCAACAGCGGAAGGTGTGGAATCACTCGTCCAAGCAATTATTGAGCTTGGAAAAAGCTTAAATATAAATATGAGTATTGCAGGACAAGGAGTTGCTAAAGATCAATTTGAAGGGGTTGTTGGATTATTAGCAGAAAGAGCTTTTGAAGATCAATGTACAACAGCTAATCCAAAATTACCGCTCATTTCAGAGCTGAAAGAAATCTATATAGAAGCATATAAAGGCGTATAATAGATAAAAAAGAGCCGCGAGTAAGCGGCTCTTTTTTACTTTGGAAAACATCTCCCAGATTGGTTCTATTTACTTGTCTTTAAGCTTGATAGAATGTGATAAAGTGAGGATGGGAGTGATAAGCAGATGAAAGAATTACAAGAAAAAATAGCAGATTATACCCGGTTTGCACAAGTACTTTTAGCTATAAGTACATTTTTAATGATCGGTTTATTAATTCCAAGTGGAATAAAAAGTATGGTACAGTCTTTTGTTATGATGGGGAGTATTATTGTATTTTTAGTTCTTGCTTTTTTCTTCTTTAAGCGTGTTAGAACGATGCGTGATCAATTAGAGGAGAGCGAATATGAAGAAAATTGTTAAATAGGGCGCTACGAAAAGAAGAAATCTTTTTGTAGCGTTTTTTCATTTTTGTAGAAAATGTATGCGTTTCATATTGACAATGATAATCCTTATCAATTAAAGTAGAATAGTAGTTAATGATTATTATTATCAATTAGAGGTGAAAGAATGAACAAATCTATTACGCTGTTCACAGCGATCTTATCTATTTTTTTCTTATTAATAGGTTGCAGTGCAAAAGAAAACGAAAAAGCATCCGCAACAAAAACAGACAAAGGAACAGACAAAATCGAAATTACCGATCTCTCAGACAGAAAGATAACATTCAATAAAGTTCCTGAAAGTTTTGCTACGTTGAGTATGGGAGACATGGATATTATTCATGCTTTAGGTGGAAAAATAGTAGGTCGTCCGGATACAAAATTAACTCTCCCAGAGGAATTAAAGAAAGCACAAGTAATCGGGAATGCACATCAACCGAATTTTGAGCAAATTGCTAGTTTAAAACCGGATGTACTTGTTGCTAACAATGGATTCCAAAAGAACATTCCAACGGTCGAAGGACAAGGAACAAAAGTAATCATTTCTTCAGCCAACTCTGTAAAAGATATTCAAAAGGGTATTGAAATGTATGGAACAGTAATGAAGAAAGAAGATAAAGCAAAAGAGCTTAACAAAAAAATTAATGATCAAATGAAGAAATATGAGAAAAAGAGTGACGTTAAAGCGTTGCTAGTTTATGGAGCACCAGGCACTTATTTAGCAGCATTACCAACATCTCTATCAGGGGATATTTTAGAAAAAACAGGCGGGAAAAATATCGCAGCTAGTTTTCCAGAAATGAAAGAGTATCCGCAATATGCACAGCTAAGTGTAGAACGTATTATTGAAGCAAATCCAGATGTGATTTATTTAATTACACATGGAGATCCCAATAGTGTGAAAAAAGCATTTGAAGGCGAAATGATGAAAAATGAAGCATGGAAAAATTTAGATGCAGTAAAACAAAATCGTGTAGTTATTTTACCACCAGATTTATTTGGATCAAATCCTGGGACAAAAGTTACAGAAGCGATGGACTTTATGTATAAAAGTATACAAGATGTAAGGAAATGATAAGTATGGAGAGTAGTGAAATAGTAAGAGAAAAGGAACATCCTTTTGCGAGAAAAAGGTGGATAATAACAGTTACTTTAGTCGTATTAACTGTTCTAGGTCTTTTTTATGGCCTTTTTGCAGGGAGCTTATCTTTTTCTTTACGAGACATTATAGAAGGTATACAAGATGAAGGTTCGACAGTTCATCGAATTGTATGGGATCTTCGTATACCGAGAGTGCTCGTTGGTTTTATAGTAGGAACGTGTTTAGCTGCATCAGGAGCATTATTGCAAGGGGTTATGAGAAATCCTCTTGCAGATCCTGGAATTATCGGAGTTTCATCAGGAGCAGGTCTTGTAGCAATTATAATCATGATTTTATTTCCTCAACATATGGCATTCTTACCACTAGGAGCGTTTTTAGGAGCTTTTATTACAGCAATGGTCATTTACGCACTATCATGGCAAAAGGGGGCGCCACCTTCACGAATTGTATTAGTAGGTGTTTCAATAAACGCATTAATTGGTGCAGCGACTTCAGCGCTAATGTTATTACATAGCGACAAAGTACAATCAGTTTTACCGTGGTTAGCTGGTGGTATTGGTGGTGTTAGTTGGGCACATTTAAATATGATTATTTACTATGCGATATTCGCTATTATATTAGCTTTCTTCGGTATTAAACATATTCGAGTATTAATGCTTGGGGATGAAATGGCAAAATTATTAGGGTATAACGTGGAAAGAAGTCGATTTTATTTAATAGTAGTAAGTACAATGTTAGCTGGAATAGCAGTTAGTGTTTCTGGTCTTATTGGATTTGTCGGTCTTGTTGTACCGCATATGTTACGTTTATTAGTTGGAAATGACTATAAATATTTACTGCCATTATCATGCCTTGGCGGTGGGATATTACTTGTTTTTGCGGATGCGATAGCTCGAAGTTGGTTCGATCCAATCGAATTGCCTGTTGGTATTTTATTGTCCTTCTTAGGTGGTCCGTTCTTCTTATATTTAATCCATAGAGGAGGAAAACAACGTGATTTCCGTTAACAAAGTGTTTTACGCACATTCTGAAAGATTTCAAATGCAAAATATGAATGTACATATTAAAGCTGGAGAAATCGTTAGTTTAATCGGCCCGAATGGATCGGGGAAATCTACTTTGCTTCGTTTAATAGCACGGCTACTTAAACAAAGCGAAGGAGACATCATTTTAGATGGGGAAAATATTTATACGATGAAGAGTGCAGATGTAGCGAAGCAATTAGCGATGTTACCACAAATGCACGATCATCAATTAGATTTAACAGTGAAAGAACTAATAGAGTTCGGAAGAGGTCCTCATAAATCATGGAGTAGTCGCTTAAATAAAGAAGATGAAGAAATTGTTGATTGGGCATTGTCTGTTACAAAGCTTGAAGGGTATGAATATCGTCTTTTACAATCCTTATCAGGAGGAGAAAGGCAACGTGCTTGGATTGCAATGACGCTTGCACAACGCACAAATGTCTTACTATTAGATGAACCAACAACCTTTTTAGATATCGTCCATCAGTTAGAGGTAATGGAACTTGTTAAACGATTAAACGAAGAGTTTGGTATGACGATTGTAATGGTTTTACATGATATTAATCAAGCGGCTCAATATAGCGATCGTTTACTCGTATTAAAACAAGGGAAGATTCAGTATGATGGCGTACCAGAAGAAGTACTATGTCATCAAATGTTTCAGCGTGTATTTGGAATTGAAGTTGATATATTCCAAGGGAGTGACAAGCCATTTTTTACACCGAAACGAATTTGTGAAAAGGGAGAAGAGAGATGCAAACAGACGAGCGTATTACCACTGAGTTAGTAAGGGAATTTGTTATGGCAGCTCACGGAGATCTAGAAAGAGTACAGGAGCTTTCGGCCGAATCACCGAGCTTACTTCATGCTTCTTATAATTGGGGTGGCTCAGATTGGGAAAGTGCCTTAGGAGCAGCGGCCCATGTAGGCCGTAAAGATATTGCTCTTTATTTACTGGAAAAGGGAGCTCGGATGGATATTTTTGCAGCAGCTATGCTGGGTGAACTTGAAGTCGTACAAGCCATTTTAGTAGCACAACCAGAAGCATTACGTGCATCTGGCCCACATGGCATCTCTCTTCTTCAACATGCACGAATGGGTGGAGAAAAAGCTCAGCGTGTATTTGAGTACTTAACAGTGCTTTCTTAATGACCGCAAAGTTCTTATGTGCGGTAAACTTTCCACTCAAAGGATTGGAAGGTTTACCGCCCGTTAGAACGGGATAAGTATCTAGTATATTTGAAAATCCTACACCCCCTCAATTGTAGTTTTCTTTATACTAGTTATGATATGGATGCAGTAGACACTCTTTTGTCTACTGCTTTTTTTTGATATAATACACTTTTATAAGATTGAATTTTCTTTCTTTTTGGTAACTTTCTTGATATGAATTATTCAACACTTACGTAGTTTGAAATATGTTGTTATGTAATGAGGTTCAAAATGATGGGAGTGAATAAAAGAGTGTTCCATACAGATCGCTTACAATTTCGCAAATATACAATGGATGATTTACCATTTTATGCTTCTTTATGGGGGGATGAGAAGGTAATGCGCTATATTGGAAATGGAACGTTAAAAACATTTATGCAATGTAAAAAAAGTTTGGAGGAGAGGGTACTTCCAAATTATAAAAATGGTCTCGGTTTATTTGTAATGATTGAAAAGGAAACAGGGATAAGAATTGGTCATGCAGGACTTGTCAAGCAGAAGGTAGATGGAAAAGAGGAAATTGAGATTGGCTATTGGCTACTTCCTAAATATTGGGGGAAAGGGTATGCGAAAGAGGCTGCGGCGGCTTTTCGAGACTATGGTTTTCAAGCATTACAAATGAATAAATTAATTTCACTTATTAATCCGAACCACCCAGCTTCAATATTTGTTGCTAGAAAAACAGGGCTTAGTTATGAGAAAACAACTTCATTTCATGAGATGGAAGTTCTCGTTTATTCCATTAAGCGGGTTGGATGAAAAAAGGTGAATTGCATTTTTGGGAGAATGGTATATAAAAAATAAAGGGAGGGATTACATGTATATTTATCATAATGGATTAATTATTCGTGAAGGAACGAATGGAGTGCCAGCATATGCGATTAAGACATTATTTGAAGATGCTGGCTGGAGTAATGATAATATCCCTTCTTGGCAAATTGAAAAGTTTACGATTGCATTTGAAAATTCAACATGGGCTTTCACAATTTGGGATGAAGAAGAAATGGTCGCGATGGTTAGAGTGATTTCTGATCAAATCATGGTTGCTAACATAGTAAATTTAGTTGTGAAGTGTGAGTATAGGGGGAAAGGGTTAGGTAAGAAACTTGTAGCTCTTTGTTTACAAAAGCTTCCGCATGGCGATTGGTTTGCGCATACGTCCGCTAACAATTTTGATTTTTATAGAAGTTGTGATTTTGAAGTAAGAGAGTTATCAAGAAATGGAACATGTGCGTACTATGGGTATCAAGTGGCCAAAGAGGAAGGGCATCGATAACTTATAAGGTAATAAAGAAAAAGGATTGCTATTTTAATAATATAAACTGAACTGAGACTCATTTTGTGATAAAATAAAAGAAAATTCAGTTTATTAAACGGGGGATAAAAATGAATGTAAAAGTTGGGGATATATTTAAATACGAAAGAAGATTTACCGAGGAAGAAGTTTTTGAATTTGCAAATATTACAGGCGATAAAGGTAGACATCATATGGAATATGATGAGAATGGACGATTAATGGTCCATGGTTTATTGACTGCTAGCATTGGGACGAAAGTAGGCGAAGAGTTACATTACATAGCGAGGGAATTAGTAAGTGAGTTTATTAGACCAGTTTTTACAGGGGATACGGTTACTTGTGAATTAACTTTAACAAATATTGAGCAAATGGAAGGATATAAAAAAGTTTCAATTGAGTCAGTTTATCGCAATCAACATGAAAAGACCGTACTAGTTGGGACGAGTTATGGAATTATAAGGGGATAAAAAAGAAGCCTGTTACGAAACAGGCTTCTTTTTATCGTTTAGTAAACACGTTTTCGATTTTCCGCATGACTAGAGATAAGTAATAATGCAGATTCTTCACCTATATTGCGAACAATATGAGGAACGCATGCATTCCAAGAGAAAGAATCACCTTCTTCTACAATCGCAATATCTTCTCCATGTTGAACTTCTAGTTTTCCGCGTAATACAAGATGACACTCTTCACCTTCATGAGCATTTGGTGAGTTTTCTTTCGGGAATCCGGCAGAAATTTCTACTAGAGATAGGCGGAGACCACCTTGCTCCGCAACATGCTCAATTCTTTGTTCATCTTTTCCATACACACTGTATTTACGCTCTTCTTTTTTTACAATTTTCAAACGATCTTTTTGTTCTAACAATAAATATGGAAGGGGGACATTTAAAAAATTAGCGATCATTTCTAAAGTTGAGATAGATGGTGATGTTTTATTGTTTTCAACCTGACTCATAAAGCCTTTAGAAAGACCTGTTCCTTCACAAATTTGGGCAATCGTAATTCCTCTACGTTGACGAATTTCACGAATCGCAGAACCGATATTCATAAAATCATGCTCCTTTTTGTAAACAACTATTTGTATCATAGCAAAAAAAAAATATTTTTTCTCATGAAAAATGAATTGACGAATAAAAATAATTAGTGTATGTTTTGTAATGTAAATAAAAGTTTTGTATAACAAAACTATAAAGGAGAGAAAGAAATGAATCAACATATTGGTAACTTAATTATTCGTATCGTGTTAGGGGTAACGTTCTTTATGCACGGTTTAACAAAATTCCAATCAGGAATTGACAATATTGCAGGGTGGTTTACAAGCATTGGTTTACCAGGAGGACTTGCATACGGTGTAGCAACAGTTGAATTAGTTGGAGGTCTATTGTTAATTCTAGGTTTAGGCGTAAGGTATATTGGCTTATTATTTGCACTTGTTATGGTTGGAGCGATTGTGAAAGTAAAATGGTCAGCTGGTTTGTTAGGAGACGGGAAAAATCCTGGATTTGAGTTAGAACTTGCATTATTAGCGATGGGTGCTTACTTATTTGTTGCGAAAGCTAATGGTTTTGTAGATAATTTCTTAAAAGAGAAAATGTTAAAGAAGAATTAATTAAAATGGGGGTATAACAAAATGGGCTTTCCACTTCATCCCGAAACAACACTTGGGGTTGTTCATTTATATGTATCAAATTTAAAGAAATCGCTAGAGTTTTATACAGAAGTATTGCGTATGAAGGTACTGGAAGAAAAAAGTACAATCGTTACGTTTGGTAATGAGGACAATGAGCCACTTCTCATAATAGAAGAAAAGGAAGACGCTCTTCCGAAGCAAAGAGGTCGAACTGGTTTATATCACTATGCAATTTTATTACCAAACAGACAAGACTTAGCAAATATTCTTCGTCATTTTGTTGAGAGAGTACACCCATTACATGGTGGGGCTGACCATTACTTTAGTGAAGCTCTTTATTTAGCTGATCCAGATGGAAACGGGATTGAAATTTATCATGATCGCCAAAAAGAAGTTTGGCATGATGAAAATGGAGAGCTACCATTTGTTAGTAACCCGTTAGACGGCGAAGGATTATTACAGCAAGGAAGTACATGGAATGGGTTCCCGGCTGGTACTGTGATGGGGCACATTCATTTACATGTAGCTGACTTAGAAGAAGCGAAACATTTCTATGTTGATGGCCTTGGTTTTGATGTAACGATTCCAGCTCGTAATGGAGCGTTGTTCGTATCAGCAGGTGGTTATCATCACCATGTCGGTTTAAATACATGGCAGGGTGAAGGTATACCACCACAAATGCCAAATTCCGTTGGTTTGAAATATTTCACAATTGTACTAGCAGATGAAAAACAAAAAGAGCAAGTGTGTGAAAGTTTAAAATATATTGGCGTAGTTGCTACGTATAAAGATGGAATATTACAGGCCAAGGATCCGTTTGGACATTGTATACATTTTAAAGTGAAAGGAGAAGCCTAAAAAGGCTTCTCTTTTTTCACTTTCTTATAATAGCTTTTTCATTTTGTAAAAATAGTTCATCAAATTGCTTTGCAAGGTCAAAATCTAGTTTCGTTAAACCTTTTGCATTCCATGATGACAAAGTAATAATGACTGCTTTATACTGGATAAGGATAAATGGGTGGTGATTATGTTCTTCTGATAGTTTGGCGGCTTCAGAGACAAATTCGACTCCTTTTAAGTAGTCGGAAAACATATATTTTCTTTCAATCCATTTTTCATCTTTCACTGTCCATTTATCCAGCTTTGTTAATTCCTCTTGTACTTCTTCATTAGTTAATCGTAGCATCATTTTTCACATCCTTTACCTGCAGTAACGCAAGACCATTGTTAATAAGACGTGTTACAGATTCTTCAGTTGTGAAAGTAGAAAGTTGTTGTAATAATGCTGCTGATGCTTCGTGTCCTTTGTTATGTTCTAAAAGCAATTCTAAAATTTCAAGACGAAGCAACCATTCTTTCGGATGAAATTTATTTAATACTTCTTGAATAGCTATTAATCGATCAGTATGAGTATCGTGTAAAATACTATCGTTACGTATATCTCGAACTGTTTGATACATACGTTCAAGCTTATTCAGTACAAGTGGATCAGGCGTTTCTTGTACTTCTTCATTCATCGGGAAAAATGCAGCCGCATCTGCCGCTCCTGGGAATACAGAAGTGATTTGTGAGCCGACAGCCATATCAAATGCTCCCCATGAAGGATCAAATAATAAGCGATCTTTATGAGTAACTGCACAATTTATAAAGGAGATAAGAGCAATTTTTTTATCATTTTTTACAATGTCTGTTACTGTTCCTTTTACATGAATGCCACTTGCAAAAGTAAAATCTGCACTGCTTCCAATTGTAATGCCTAATGATTGTAATTGTTCTTCTGTACAATTTTCTAATGCAATATCTCCATCTAGTAATCCGATTGGTGTCCCGAATCCATCGCTGTGCACAGATGTAGAATGATTTGCTAGTTGTTTATTATGAATTGCTAATGCAGTTGGTGAGCTTGTTCGTGTGTAAATAACTTCACCAGTATCATTTTTAATTGTCTCTGTAAATGTACCCATAATTTGTAATCCACTACTTAGCTCAGTTGTAGCATGATTTTCGGAGCGGATTGCTTTTTCTAATCCTTCTGTTCCACCTGTTTTAAATGCCATCGTTGTAGAGAACTGCTCAAGGGCCTCAGTCAATTCTTCAAATGATTCACAAACAAATAGCTGTGGTTGCATTTTTGTTACATCATAAGTTGTCCCGGTGCAAGCTTCAATTGAGAATGGGACTTTCTTTACAGCGTTTGTTAAGCAATGCTTACTTTCACCGACAGAGGAAAGGAGACCAGCACCGTAAATTTTCGGATCATTTATATTGCCTATTAAGCCGTATTCCACTGTCCACCAGAATAAACGTGAAATTTGTTCTGCTTCTGATAAACCAGAAACTAAGTTTTGTTTTTCGATTACAGCATTTTCAGCAACTGTAACTTCTTCAGGTGTAGAAGTAGGGCTTTCTTTTACGATCGTTAATGTACGAACGGCTTCAAAAGCATCATGTTCTTCTTTTGTGGAGAAAGCTTTCGCTCCAATTTGTCCAAAGCGTTTCACATATTTTGCATATGTAGAATCAAGCAAAATCGGTGCGTGGCCTGCAGCTTCATGAACGATATCAGGAGCGGGTGTATACTCGATATTTTCTACTTTACGAATATCTGTTGCGATTGGTAGTAATCCATGCCCCTGAAAATCGAAGAATGCGACGCCGGGAATAAGTCCGTCAATCGTTACGGCACCCCAGCCGCTTGGTGCTAAACAGTCATTCATTTCTTCTACTTTTGGAATTGCATCTATATTAATACCAGATGATTGTAGTCCGTTAACATAGGATGGATGAGCAACATCTTTTAAGAAGCTATGGTTTTGTCTCATAATGTAACGCCAAACAGCGTGATTCACCGGTGTGTATTGATCATAATGCTGTGTGGATACGAATGGTTTTAAATGTGATGGAATTTCTTTTTTCTTTGTCATTTAGACGTCCTCCTTTTTCTCTATAAAAATGAATACCAGTTTTGTATAGCTTGTACCACCTCCTTTCAGAATTGTAAGCGCTTATAAAATTTTATCATAACATTCGAAATTCTTTAACAACTGTTTGCGTGAGAAATAGAAAAAGCCCCTATCGGAAAATCCGATAGGGGCGAAAAAATCGCGGTACCACCCTATTTGTAAGTGAAAATATACTTACATCTCAACTAATGATAACGGAAAAATCCCGTCTTTTCCTTCATGCATAAAAGCACTACGAAAAAGAAGCTCCAGAATTGTAATTCGTACTTATATATGTGCTAATTCCCACCGACCATTAGCTCTCTGAAACAGGGATACAAGATACTACTGCGATTCTTTCAACGCGTATATATGAAGTTATTTAAAAGGGAAGGACGCAAAAAAGCCCCTATCGGAAAATCCGATAGGGACGATAAAAATCGCGGTACCACCCTATTTGTAAACAATTAATTGTTTACCACTTACTTTAAGATAACGGAAAGATCCGTCTTTCTCTTCATGCATAAAAAGCATTACGGGAAAGAAGCTCCAGAATTGTAATTCACGCTTGTATATGTACTGATTCGCACCAACCATCAGTTCTCTGAGACAGGGATATAAGTCGCTACTAGTATTCCTT
Organism: Bacillus sp. TH17; assembly: GCF_016651125.1. NCBI lineage: Bacteria > Bacillati > Bacillota > Bacilli > Caryophanales > Bacillaceae > Bacillus > Bacillus sp. TH17. Next base: position 3,791,233 of record NZ_JAEKEN010000001.1, on the reverse strand, counting down.
CAAAGCCGATATATAATTCGTTCAACTAAACTATGTTTTGTATTATAAAACTATATTTAAAAGCTTGTCAACAATAATTTTATTATTTCACTTCTAAATCGACGTTTAAATTAGATTTATTTCCAGCTGCATCGGTTGCTACAATATGAATTGTATTCTTTCCTTGTTGTAATTGACTACGATCGAAATAAATTTCATAGTTTTTCTCCCAAGGATTTAGGTATGTACTTTCCCATGCTCCATTTCCGTTAATTTCATACTGTATCGTTACGGGATGTCCTGGAGCAACCCATCCGGATTCTGCCATCCAATCCAAAAGTATATCATCTACTTTACCTCTAATTACGAGGTTTTCTTGATCTACTTCAGACGATAATTTCGGTGCAGTACGATCGACAAACACAGCTCCTGTCTGTTTCGTTTCTCCACCAGAGTTAGAAGCAACAGCTTCGATTTGGTATAAGCCATCAGGTAGAGGAGATCCGTCAGTTTTCGTACCATTCCATTTGAAAGATTTATAACCAGGTGTTTCGTTTTTACCTTGATGTATCATGCCTTGATATGTTACACGGTCTTTCGTAATTAAATTAGCGTGAAATGTTACATCCTCCACTGGTGTAACTAAATAGTAATTGATCAGGTTGTCATCTAGTATTCCATCATTATTTGGACTAAAAGTAGAATTAACGATTTCAAGACCATCAATACGTTTGTATTCTTTCGGATCAATGCTAAACGTAAATGGAATACGCATTTCTTCAGTCTTCCCTTGCTCTTTCACATATAGATTTCCTGTATATACACCTTGTGGTAAGGAGCTATCTACAGTAATAGTAAAAGGCTTTTCGATGTTACTATTAGGTTTCACACTAATAGAAGAAGAGAAAGAAGTCTGGACTTTTGTTTTTGTATCTAGTAATTCAATGCGAGTTGAAAAGTTTTTCTTTTTGTTAGAAAGATTTTGTAACGTAATATTTTGTGTTAACTTCAATTTGCCGCTATTAGGTTTAATAAGACCGAAACTTACATTGTTAGGTTTCACTAATGCATCTGTTTGGGCTGCTTTTGGAATGTTAATTAAACCAGATCCTTGTGCCATGACAGGATATGCATTTTCATTGACATCCTTTAATGTTTTTGCAGTGTTGGCAAGAGCTGCTTTCAATTGTTCTGTCGTCCAATCAGGATGCATTTGACGCAGCAGGGCAACGGCTCCCGCTACTTGTGGCGCAGCCATACTTGTTCCGTCGTGAGATTCATAGCCACCTCTCGGCACTGTACTAGTAATTTTCACTCCAGGTGCAACTATATCAGGTTTTATAAGCCAACTACCTTGTGATGGTCCTCTTGAACTAAAGTTACCAATAAGTTCTGTTTGCTTTGGTTGTCCAATTTTTATATTTTTCTTTCGTTTTGTAATTAAAGTTTTTAACTCTTCGCCATTTGTATTTGATAGTTGCATAACTGGAAGAGCTACATCTTCACGTGCAAAATATTCGGGCATAATATTAATTTCTTTTTCGTTAGAAATTAGTAGCACGCCAAGAGCGCCAGCTTGTTTCGCTTGTTCTGCTTTTACTAATGTGCTCGAAGTTCCTTGTAAAACAAGGGCGAACTTACCTTTTACATCTTGTTTAGCGTAATCGCTTGAATTACCGTAGTCAACATAGACAAGCTGAGCATCGTTTCCTACTTGGAAGTCTGCTTTTGATAACGGTAATCCTTGGTAAGATTTATTGGAACCAGCTACTTGGAATGTTGGAAATGGAATAGAAACTGTAGATGCTCCAACAGAGATGACACTACTTGCGTTACCAGGAGCGTAAACAGACCAAGGTTTTGGTCCATCATTTCCATTTGAGACGACTGCAGTAACACCAAGTTTTGCTGCGCGTTCTAACGTCATTGTTACAGGTTGATCAGGTACATTCAAATCTTGACCAAGAGATAGATTTAAAACATCGGCACCATCTTGAATAGCTCGCTCAATACCTTGAATAATATCATCGGTCGTACCGGTACCACCATCATTCATGACACGGTAAGCGAGTATAGAAGCATTCGGAGCAATCCCCTTTATTTTTCCGTTACCCGCAATAATTCCAGCAACATGGGTACCGTGGACATTTCCATCCATCGGATCATTATCTTCATCGACTGTATCATAGCCACCGATATAATTTGCTTGTAAATCAGGATGGGTATAGTCGACACCTGAATCGATAATAGCGACTTTCATCCCTTTTCCATCAAGGGGTTTGCCAGTCGGATCTTTTAAATTCCAAGCTTCAGGTGCACCAACTGTAGGGCCTCCTACGTTTGGTGTTTCTTGATCTGCTAGGCTTTTTGACGTTTCATGTAATTTATATGTTAAGTTCGGATAAATTGCTTTTACTTCAGGTAAAGAAGCTAGAGCGGCAATTTGATCCCCTGGGATAGAAATAGAAAATCCAGAAAATAACGTACTATACGTTTCTTTTATGGTTGCTTTCGGTGCTTTTTCTTTTATTTTCTTTGTTGTATCCTCTTGTGCTTTTTTTAGTTGTGCATGGTATGATTGCACATTGCTATTTTGTAGGTCCGGAGCATGTTGAATGTTACTTTGTGAAGCGAGTGGAGCCTGTTGCAATTCTACAATAACTGAAATTTCTTTTGATGTTTTTGTTTCAACATTTTGCGCGATTTTGTTTTCTCCCCATTGTTCAATATTTGCTTTTAACTGTGGACTAAATTGCTTCTCTTTTTGCAGTGATTCAGTATGGGCGCTTAATGCTCCAAAGCTCGAAAAGACGAGCGCCATACTTAATAGTGTTGATGTAGTTTTCTTCATTGAAACTCCCCTTAATAAAAAGTTCCAATTTTCTGAAAATAAATATTGCATTTTTATCGTTAATTATAGGAACGGATGTTGGCTGAACTATACATTCGACATAATTCATACCAATCCTCTTTGAATTAAAAATTTCTTGGGGAATTTTTTGGAATTATGTCGAATGGATAATATTTGCATATAGTAAGCGGAATATGAGGAATGCTAAAGGGGGAAATGGGGGTGCTATATGAAAAGGTTTATAGTAAGTGGAATCGTGGTTTTGTTCCTTTTTTTCTATTCAAGTTCTATTACTAGCGCAGAAAACAATGGAGTAAAAGTTGCCTTTATTCGTAATCATAATCTATGGATTAAAGTCGGTGAAAAAGAAAAACAAATTACAAAAGGAGAGTACATAACAGGACCGAAATGGTCACATAATGGAGAATGGCTTGCATATGCAAAAGGAAAGAAGCGAAATCACTTTGAACTGTATCGGCTAAAAGATGGAAAGAAAGTTAGACCATCTCAATCAGAAGTATCGAATTATCAATGGTCACCAACAGAGAATATAATTGCATTTGTATTTGCACGCACATTAAATACATTTGATGCTGAAAAAAAGAAAGCAGATTTTGAAAACATAGCTAATGGTGTAGGTGACTATGCATGGTATCCTGATGGTAAGAAGTTTCTTGTATCATCAGAAGCGTACTTGCTTCCAACAGGATGGACAGGTGCTCAGTTATATGAAATACAAAAGGATGCAAATATGAATCCTCATAAGATGAAGCATTTATCTGCACTACCGAATGAGCATGATGACTTTTTAGCATTAGTTGGAAGTGGATTTAATTGGTCGCCAGATCAAAAATGGATTTCGTTTTTGGCAGTACCAACAGCTTCTTTGTCAGCTGATAGTAATACCCTTTGCTTAATTCGATCAGACGGCAGTCGTTTTGAAACAGTAGATCAAATGTTATTAAACACACAATGGTTCAAATGGGCGCCATCAAAAAATATATTAGCCTATATTGAAGGAAGCGGGAGAGTTGCTTTAGAGAATAAGCATTTAAAAATAAAAGAATTGCCGGCTCTCCAGCAAAATACATTTACTCCAAAAGGCTATGTTGATTGGGATTTCACATGGAAGAACGAGAATGTAATTATCGTTTCAAGGGCAAAGGAAGCAGAGCTATCGGTCCCTCTAGAAAAAAGGCCACTACCATCTTTATATGAAATAAATAGTACAACAGATGAACAACATCAAATTACAAAGCCATCCAATAGCCAAGGCGATTATAACCCTATTTTTAGTAAGAAAAGCAACCAATTAATGTGGCTCCGTTCAAATCGTAAGAAAGCTGATGTATGGCTTGCTCATAACGATGGAAAACATGAAAAGAAATGGATTGAAAATATAGATGTACCAGAGTGGTATTATGAGAAATGGAATTGGGAAGATGTCGTTTCGGTTAAAGACGAGTAAAAAAACCTGCCTGAAATATAATTTCCAGGTAGGTTTTTCAATGTTATTTATGTGTTTTATTTGGCTTTTTTTTCGCAGGGTTTCCGTTCCCTGGTCTTATCCCTGTCAAGTAGACAATATTAAAAAGACTAAGCAGCCATCGAGATTCGATATTCTATCGGAGCTCGGTGGTTGAGTCGTTTTTGGAACCGTTTATAGTTATAAAAATAAATATACTCTTCAATTGCTTGTATTAAATCTGCTTCTGTTTTAAAATGATTCAAATACAACATTTCCGATTTAAAATGGGAGAAAAATGACTCAATACAGGCATTATCATGGCAGTTTCCTTTGCGAGAGTGGCTGCCAATGATACCTAAACCTAAAAGTCGTTTGTTGTAGGCGTGAGATGTGTACTGGAATCCCTGATCTGAATGGAGAATGGTTCCACGCACATCTCTTTTTTGTGCCAACATTTCAATTGTATCTAATACAAGTTCATTATCGTTGCGCTTGGATATTTTCCAAGAAACAACTTCGTTATTATAAATATCTTGTACAACAGAAAGATACCGAAATCCCTCTTGGAATCGTAGGTAAGTAATATCTGTAACAAGCGCTTCATTTTGTTGGCGATCTTTGAATACACGGTTTAAAACATTCGGAAAAACATTGGAATAGTTCCCTTTAAAGAAGCGACGCTTCTTTCGAATAATAGATTGAATGTTGAGCTCGCTCATTAAGCGATATACTTTTTTGTGATTTATAAAATATCCCTCTTCCTGTAAAGCGATTTTCATACGTGGATAACCATATTCCTTGTGCCTTACGTGAATAGATTGTATTACTTTTTTAATCGTTTCTCGGATTCTAGTCGCATGTTTTTCATACTTTTTGTATGAATCCACTTATAGTAACTTGAACGATGTACACCCGCAAATTTCGTAAGCCATATAACTGGATATTTCCCCTTTAATGATTCAATGATATGATATCTCACCGTATATTTTAGTGCACCTCCATTTACAGATTCGGATACTGCTTTTTTAAATATTCAACCTGTGCCTTATAGTAGTCACGTTCCTCTTCAATCGTCTTAAAATGAACGCGTTTGCCTTTTAGAGGATTTGATATACCTTTCATTCCACCATTTTTTCCACGAGTATCTGTAATTTCACCAAATTCTTTATATTTTTTCACCCAATTTTTTAGTTGTGTAGAGCTTCTAATCTGATATTTTTCCTTTATCATATTGTAACTTCCTTCTCCGTTTAAATAACTTTGAACAGCCGCTAACTTTAATTCTTCTGAATATGTAATAAATATTGAACCTTTTTTAGTCATGAAAAATCCCCTCCAAGTAATAGTGTAACATCCATGTATGTGCATGGTCTTTTTACACTGTCTACTTAAAGGGGATAATATCACCCTTGGCGCTTTCTATTTTGTTCATCTTTTGCTTGTTTTTCATGTAATGTATCTAAAAAGTCATTTGAGTTACTCATTTTTATATCTCTCCTTTTTTCATTGCGTCCTAGTTACTATAACCATTTAGGAGGATAATCATGAGATAAAAGTTAAGCGCTTAGTTTTCTTCGGTAGTATAAGTAAAATAGTCCATACGTAATGAATAACATAAGTAAAACTTGTAACTCTACATTTTCTTTTAAAATAGTTGCGACAGAAGATGGTAAGTAAGGTGATGTATCGCTCGTTCCTAAACTTAACCATTTGTTTAAGAGGTTAATGATACAAAATATGAAAACACCGGACCAGCTTGCGATAATTGCTTTTTGTTTAATTTTTGTTTCACGCTCATCATCTGTAATCCAAGGATTAGCAGTTTTATCACTATTAAAAAAGCCATTTATGTATCCACATATGATCATTCCCATAAAGACGATAATCCATTTCATATTTGTAATCCTCCTCTTCTTGTAAAAAGTATTTTACATATATATAATTGTAATATTTCCTAAATGTTGATATCAAAAACTTTTTACATTCTGCTTTTTGAAATAGCAGGAGTAAAGAAAAAAATAGGGAAGAAATATGTGAGACTATTTCCTAGTGAGAGGAAGAGGAGAATGAAACTTATTTTTGTTCGGCATGGTGAAGGTGAACATACGAAAGATTTACCATTAAGTTTACAAGCAGTGAATCCGCCAAAACATTACCGTGCGATCAATTGTTAGATCGAAAGATAATACAAAATTTATTTCCACATTTTTTATTAGAAAAAAGTAGAAATGAATTGTTATGGAATGAGGGAGTCAATATCATCTCGGAGATGGAATTTCAGCAAATAGTAGATGAATTTCTGCACTGGTGCTATCAGTTAAAAGCAGAAAAAATTTGTATCGTTGCACACGATGGAACAATTACAGCGTATAGGCAATATTTACAGAAAGTCGCTTTAACTAGAGCTGATTTTTTGAAAGAAACGGGTATATATGAAATGGACTTATAGGAGAGGAAATTTGTAATGGAAGAGTTAGGAGAAGGTGTGTACGACTTAAATGAGCCGAGAGTATACTTTAGCGTAGCGGAAATTAAGTAATATGCAAAATTGCATATTACACATATTGTAAATGGTTGGTATAAGTTTGGGGAGTTGAAACTAGTAGAATCCTTTTTACATAGTGGTGTAAAATCATATGTTGGATTGATAGATTATGTAGATGGAAATGTAGCACTTATGTTTACAATACGCCTATTTTACGGGTTTATTAACCATGACAAAACGTTAGAAGAAGTTGTTCGAGAAGCGAGATTAACCGATGAGGAGACATGTACATTTCGAGTATATAAACAATATGAAACGGAGTTATTCTATATTCGAATGAATGCGTTTCACATTTAACTCACAGTTTTTTTACATTTTCTTCAATGAAAATGATTATCACCTGTGGTATGATATGTTCAAGTTTTTACAGGTAATAAAAGTTACTATATAAACGTTAGTATGTAATGTTTTTTATGTATGTCACAAATTATTCACGATTAACGTTTTAAAAGTAAGTAACTAATGTTATTATATTATCTGTAACTGATTTAATTACAACTTTAGGAGGAAGATATGATTATTCAATTTTTAAGAGAAAACAAAGCAGTTTCTTTTGTATTAGCGATAATTCGAGTGTATCTTGGTTACACATGGGTAATGGCTGGAATCGGTAAACTACAAGGGAAAGGCTTCGATGCAACTGGTTATTTACAAGGTGCAATTGAAAAATCTAAAGGAGCACAACCAGCTGTTCAATCTTGGTGGGCATCATTTTTACAAGATTTTGCAATTCCAAACGTTGATTTATTTAATACACTTGTGACGTGGGGAGAAATTTTAGTCGGAATTGGTTTAATTGTAGGCTGTTTAACAAAAACAGCGGTCTTTTTCGGTCTTGTAATGAACTTTTCCTATATGTTTAGTGGGTCAATTGGTGTAAACCCTGAAATGGTTATCTTATCCATGTTCGTTCTTGTTTCTGGTATGAATGCTGGAAAACTTGGAATTGATGGCTTAGTTATTCCAAAAGTACTAGGATCAAAAATTCAAAAACGCCAAAAGCAAGCTGCTTAATATATGAAAACGGGTATCTCAAAATGAGATACCCGTTTATTTTTCAGCACTTATAGGATTTTTCTCGAAGAAATCTTTTACATACCCTACAAATTCTTGTGGCTCTTGACGAAATGGAGCATGATAACCTTTTTCAATAATATGGAAAGTGCTGTTTTTTAAGAATTGATGATAAGTTTCTCCTTCTTTCCAAGAAACGCTACTATCATTTCTTCCCCATATAATTAAAGTTGGTTGCTTGATTTCAGTTGCATTGATTTGAAGACGCCTAGGCCATAATTTCATTTTATTATAATGCTCTTCATCATTACGCTTGAATTTAACTTTGCTCTCATCATAATCTGCAATAGAAGAAACGGCACTTAAATCAGTCGACAACTTTGGTTTTGGTGAACCTTGTTTATTAACGAACGTATGAGGGCCGCCTGTAGCATCAGTTAAAATAAGGTGGGTAACCGCTTCGGGGTATAAATATGTTAAATTAAGAGAAATTTCTCCGCCCATAGAATGTCCCAGTATTGCGAATGAGTCGTACCCTAATTTTTTCATTAACTTATAATACAAATTTGCATGAGTTGGGAAAGAATAATAAAAATCCATCGGTTTAGAGGAACGTCCGAATCCTAAAGCATCAACAGAAATAATCGTATGATCTTTTGCTAAATCTGAGTAAACCTTTTGAAAACCATTGGATGATCCTCCAAATCCATGGATCATAAGTAAAGGTGGTTTTTCATCACCAATCTTTTTAAAGTAAATCGTTTGACCATCTATCTCTACCATTTTTTCCTCGGTAGTTAGTTTCGCTGTAATTGTATTTTTAACTTGTTTTACTTGTTCTACTGGCTTTTCTGCTGCACTACATCCTACTAATAGTGTAAGAGTAAGACAACCTACCATAAAATAGCTAAATCGCTTCAATTAGGTGTCCCCTTTCTAACATAACGCTGCATCTACCATAGCAAATAGTATATTACGATTTCCAGGAAGTTGATTACCGTTCTTTATCATAAGAGGTGAAAGGAGCGTTTCCTGGAAATTTTCTGTTTGAAGAAATTGACGGAAAATGAATTGTGAGTGCGGAACATCAATGCGTATTGTCCCATTCCACGAGTTGCAAATTATTTCTAATAACTGAATAGCGTCTTTTTCTTTTTTTGAAATAAGCGGAGTGATACATAGTACATTTCCTTTTTGTATGCATAAAGCAAAAGCATCTATTTGATTATCCCGCTCTATTTTAAAGGAGTAAGTTGCTCTCGATAGTAGTGATAAATAAAGCTTAGAACGATCTGCACCAGTCGCAGTTTGATCAAGAAAAATGAGAGATTGAAGATCGGCTTGCTGAATTTGTTTTATGGGAAAAGAATTTGTACTTATATGAGCCGCTTGTTTTTCGAAACGATGAATTGTTGTTATTGATTGAAATCCATAAGATTCATATAAGGATTCACCAGCTTTTGTTGCAATGAGCGTAATAGGGAGCGATGGATAAGTTACTTTTAAGCTATTGTTTAACAAAATACGGCCAATTCCTTTTCTTTGAAAATCAGGATGCACGATTAACATACCGATAGAAGAAAATCCAGGGGCAAACGAAAAGACCCCGCCCGCTGCAATAAGTTTATTCTCATGTACATAGCCAAAAATTGTGCCAATGGAAAGGTACATATGGAATTGCTCTTTCATAAAACTCTCATGCTGTAACCACCCGACTGATTTGCAAAGAGAGAGTAAATCTGGAATGGAAGATGCGTCTAGTTTTACTGTTTTCATAAAGTTCACCATATTTCTATTTAAATTAGAAAAAATAAGAATAATATTACGAAATGTAAAATAATAGGTTCGTATTAAAAGAAATCCAACATGTTTATATTTATCTTTGTAAAGGGGAGTATGCTTGATATGAAAAGACAAACTTATACAAATTATAACTTAAATTTACATAAGTTAACAAAAAATTTACATATAACTCATTTTCTCTTAACAGTCTTCTATTAAATTTGATAGTGGGAAATGAATAACCTAATTAGGGGGACAAGACAGTGAAAAAGTTTGTGAAAAAAGCATGGCCATTTGCAGTTGTGGCGTCGTTAGCAGTTACTTCGGTAGCAACATGGAATTTTACGCGTTCTAGTGAGGTTAATGCAGATGAGAACGGAAACAATGCAAAAATTAAAAATGTCATTGTATTAATTGGGGACGGTATGGGGCCTTCATATATGACAGCTCATCGTTATATGAAAGATAATCCAAAAACATTTGAGATGGAATCTACAGAATTTGATAAGCATCTTGTAGGAACACAAAAAACATATCCAGAAGATGAACATGAAAATATTACAGACTCTGCATCGGCAGCTACTGCGATGTCAGCAGGTATAAAAACATATAACGCAGCTATTGCAGTAGATAATGATAAAGCTGAAGTGAAAACAGTATTGGAGCAAGCGAAAGAAAAAGGGAAGTCAACGGGACTCGTTGCAACTTCTGAAATTACGCATGCAACACCAGCTGCATTCGGTGCACATGATATTAGTCGTAAAAATATGGACGCAATTGCAAATGATTACTTTGATGAAAAAATTAAAGGTAAGCATAAAATAGATGTTATGCTTGGCGGGGGCGTAAAGAACTTTGTTAGAAAAGACCGCAATCTTACAGAAGAATTTAAGAAGTCTGGTTATAGTTATGTAACAGATCGTAATCAATTATTAAATGATAAAAGTGATCAAGTTCTTGGCTTATTTGCACCAGGTGGTTTAGACAAAATGATTGACCGTACTGACAAAACACCTTCATTAGAAGAGATGACAAATGCAGCGATTGAGCGCTTGAACAAAAATAAAGACGGTTTCTTCTTAATGGTCGAAGGTAGTCAAATTGATTGGGCTGGACATGATAATGATATTGTCGGTGCAATGAGTGAAATGGAAGACTTCGAAAAAGCGTTTAAAGCAGCAATTGAGTTTGCGAAAAAAGATAAGAACACATTAGTTGTTGCAACAGCAGATCATGCTACTGGCGGATTATCTTTAGGTGCGAATGGTGAGTATAATTTTAAAGTAGATCCGATTAAAGCTGCGAAACGTACGCCAGACTTTATGGCAAGTGAGATTGTAAAAGGTGCAAATGTAGAAGAAACATTGAAAAAGTATATTGATCTACAATTAACACCAGAAGAAATTAAAGCTGTAAATGATATAGCTCCATCAAAAGATGTAACAAAGATTGATAATGCAATTGAAGATATCTTCAATAAGCGTTCGGTTACAGGTTGGACAACGGGTGGACATACAGGTGAAGATGTGAACGTATATGCATTCGGACCAGGTAAATACTTATTCTCTGGCGTTCAAGAGAATACAAATATAGCTAAACGTGTCTTTGACATCGTTGGCGGCGGCGATCCGAATAAAGGAAGACGCTAATTATAAATGAAAGTGAGGCGAAATGCCTCACTTTTCTTTTTAGGAGATGGAAAGATGAGCGTTTTTTTAGGGGAATTAAGATTCCTTCTAGTATTCGTATTATTGCTAGTTGGATGTCAATCTCAAGAGAATAATATAGAACAAAAATCTGCTGGGAAAACTGAGGAAAAGGTACATATAACGAAAGAAGAAGAGAAATCCATTCAAGATGTTATTGAGGCATTTGTACGGACGACGAATGAAAAAAATCTTGCTGAGCATATGGAGTTATTTTCAAAGAAGATGCCTAGTGCTGAAGACTTAAAAACACAAAAGGAAGCGGCATTTCAAAAGGGAAATAAGAAAATAGAATTGGAACATATGAATATGAAAGCTCTTAAAGGTGGGCTTGTTATTGTTGAAACGGAGGAAAAAGAAGTAGATGGAGGGGTTACTCTTCAAAAGAAAAGGCAGTATGCAATTGGAAAAGAAGACGAAGGGTGGAAGATTGAAGAGGTTCGTACGATAGAGAAGAAATAAAAAGGTTCTCATAGGAGAGAACCTTTTTATAGTGGTAATAAAATTTGATTTGAACATGCTTCAATGTCATCAATATCTTGACGGATTGTTGCCATCTTATTATCGAGGTCTTCAGCTTTCATAGCAGCGTCATGTAGTTCATCTTTCAAATAGTCAGGTATATTTCCTTCATATTTGTAGTAAAGTTTATGTTCTAAACTTGCCCAAAAGTCCATGGCAAGTGTACGTAATTGAATTTCTGCAAAGACATCTTTCGTACCAGAATTTAGTGACAATGGATATTTAATAATCATATGCAAACTTTTATAGCCATTTCCTTTTGGATTAGCAATATAATCTTTTACTTCTACAATTTCCATGTCTCCACGATTTTCAATAACTTCTTTTAAATGATAAATATCTTCTACAAAGCAACATGTAATACGGATGCCAATAATATCTTGTAATTGTGTTTGAGCATTTTCAACTGTTGGTGATAAGTTTTTACGCTCAAGCTTCCTAATGATACTTTCGGGTTGTTTAAGTCTTGTTTTTATATGTTCAAACGGGTTGTAGTCTTCTAAAAATTGAGCTTCCCGGTTCATAATTTCAAATTTAGTTTTTAACTCTTCTAAAGCGAATGTATAAGGTAATACAAAAGCTTTCCAGTAGTTAACTGTTGATTGGTTATATTCCATTTCTATACACACCTTTTCTTATTTACAAGTGAAGTTGTTATTATACTAAACACCAAATCATGTAGGCGCAAGCAGCAAATGATGAGATCATAAAGCGATATTTAGTTTTCATCTTTTCAACCCCTTTCAAATGAAATTATATATGAATAAACGTCATTGTTAGTAATTTCACTATGTACAATTCTTATAGTAATAGATTCATGTGAAATTCGTATGAACTAATTGTTTCAGCTTTTTGTCTTTTTGCTAATGAATTTTGGTTTTGTTTGTTATAATTACCTTAAATTGTAATAAAGGAGAGGGTATGATGAATCCAAAAGATAAAAAAAGAAAAGAGCAAGTGGCCCATATTATTGAAATTCCAGATGAATATAGGCTTGTTGTAGATGATCAAGAAGGAGTGGATGATCCGTATCATCTATTATGGTGGGGGCATAAAGAGGATGAGGAGAAAAAGATACAAATTACATTAAATAGGCATACTGGTAATTTATTTGAATTCAGGATAGATGATGAAAATTATTTTTCGAGTGATAAAGAAGTGATAGAGGAGAATAAGGCAAGAGAGATTGCAAATGTATTTATAAAAAAATATGTGGAAGAAGAATTAGAATTTTATACATATGTGTCAGTTAAGGATGACTGGCGTGGTTGGAAAGAAATAAATTATATGCAGGAAGTGAATGGATATCCATTGCCGAATACAGGATGTGTTGTGCGAATTCATCCTTCAGGTAATGTTGTGCATTTTCATTACAATGGACAAAAAGCTATAGAGAAAAAACCGTTATGGCCAATTGAAATTGTTGAGGAGAACGTCGTTTTAGAAACTTTGAGAGCTAGACAAGATATGAGACTTGTATTTGTGGATTTAACACATTCTTCATGTAAATATGAAAATGGTGAGGAAGTAAAAGGCTATCATCTTGTATATGAACCAGAACCTAGTCATGCGTTTATTGATGCAAGTACAGGTAAAGATTTATTTGACCCAGATCATTATAAATTGCCTCCAACTGTAGCTGTTGAAAAACCGAAAAAAGGTAGTCAACAAGATGATATATTCGATTTATTTGACTGGGATAAAGAAAGTTTTACAAAAGTGGCTGAGACAGAAAATGAAGATGGAATAAGGATGAAATTTGTTTCGAAAGAGGAATTACAAAAACAGAAAGAAGAAAAGAATCCATATTTAATGAATGAATTCTTTAAAAAGCATTTACCGATGTTAAAATATAATAATTTAGTTGGCATTACGATTGATAAATCAACCAATGAGTTAATTGGTTTTATAAAACTGGCAGACGATAAAGAAGTAAAACAAATACTGTCTAGAGAGGAATGTTTACAAAAAGCACTTCAATTTTTAGAACATGTTATTCCAGATGTTACACAATATCTTCGCCTTTGGGATGAACGTGACGAAGATGAAGGGATTGAAAGATTTGTCTTTTCAGTATATGTGAATGAAATTCCGGTAGAGTATAGGGAATTCATGGTCAACATTAATACAGAAAATGGTGCTGTGATGCACTACTCGGGAAAACCTAGCAATATAATAGAAGAGTTACTTACACATGAAACAGCACCAAAAGTAACAAAAGAAAAAGCGTTAGAAATATATAAAGAGGTCATTCGAATAAAATTAGAATGGTGTATAGATCATGATGCAGAGGAAATGAAATATAAACTGCTGTATAAACAAACGAGGAGTGAAAATCATAAAGAATCCGTCGATTGTAGTCGGGAAATTCGTTACATAGATGCGCATACTGGAGAGAAAATTTGGAGTGAATATTAGTAAAAGCCAATCGATACGTTTCGATTGGCTTTTACTATGTTTATAGAAAAATGTAATGATTAGCGTTGAGTGGTTTAAGAATGCCATTAAGTTAAGAGTTCCATATTTACATCGTACAGACACAAACAACCTCATGCCCACATACACATAGTAAAGACCACTATTTTGGCGGAGGTGAAAGGTTTGAGTCTATTCGCCGCAATTGGATATATGGTTCGAGAAGTGTTTGTATTTGTTTCTTATGTGAAGAACAATGCGTTCCCGCAGCCGTTATCATCAGATGATGAGAGAAAGTACTTAGAGTTAATGGAGCAAGGTGATGCTCAAGCGAGAAATCTTTTAATTGAACATAATTTACGGCTTGTAGCTCATATTGTTAAGAAATTCGAAAACACTGGTGAAGATGCAGAAGATTTAATTTCAATTGGTACCATTGGGCTTATTAAAGCGATTGAAAGCTATTCAGCAGGGAAAGGAACTAAGCTTGCAACATATGCAGCACGCTGTATCGAAAATGAAATTTTGATGCATTTACGTGTGCTGAAGAAAACGAAAAAAGACGTTTCACTTCATGATCCGATTGGGCAAGATAAAGAGGGTAATGAAATATCGCTTATTGATATATTAAAATCAGAATCTGAAGATGTAATTGATATGATTCAACTTAGTATGGAGTTAGAAAAAATTAAAGAGTATATCGATATTTTGGACGAACGAGAGAAAGAAGTAATTGTGAAGCGTTTTGGACTTGGGCTTGATAAAGAGAAAACACAGAGGGAGATTGCGAAGGCACTCGGTATTTCAAGAAGCTACGTATCGCGAATTGAAAAGCGTGCTTTAATGAAAATGTTCCATGAATTTGTGCGGGCTGAGAAAGAGAAAAAAGCAAAAGAATAATGTGTATTGTAAGCAGCTACACTTTAAAAGTGGCTGCTTTTCTTTCGGGAAAACGGAAAGAAAACGAGCTGTTCTAAGAAGAAATACATGTTCACTGTTGAAAATGGCGGGTTCTATCTGTAATATTAGAAGGTGCTAAACAATTTAAGAAGAAAAATTATACTTAGTTTTTCTTCGTGTATAACGAGACGGCTCCATTCTATATGTGGGAATAAGAACCAATTTTACATATGATATAGAGAGAAAAGAAGGGGAAACTAAAGTTATAGGCTGATTAGGAGGTTTCGTAATTTGCGACGGACATTATATCGACTTATGATCGAACTTACAAATGGTCGTTTTACTTCTTATATATTACGTAAATTTGCACAATCTCGTTTGAGCTCTATCATTATTCCATCGTATGTGAAAGTTTTTCAAATTAATCAAGATGAGATGGAAAAGGGTTTGAAGGAATATGGAACATTGCATGATTTATTTACACGTAGGCTAAAAGAAGGAAAGCGTAGTATTGATACTGATGCATCGAGTATCGTTAGTCCTGTTGATGGTGTTTTTGCTGATCAAGGTCCTATTGAGGATACAAAAACATTCGATATAAAAGGAAAGCGTTATTCAATTGTGGATATGCTAGGTAATGAAGAGCGTGCAAAGCGATATGCAGGCGGTACATATATGGTGATTTATTTGAGTCCAAGTCATTATCATCGCATTCATAGCCCGCTTTCTGGCTCTGTGACTGAAAGATTTGTACTCGGTAGAAAATCATATCCGGTAAATGCAGCGGGTATGGAGTATGGGAAAGAACCATTGTCAAAAAATTATCGCTCTGTTACAGAAGTAAATAGTGACGGCGAACATATGGCACTTGTAAAAGTAGGTGCTATGTTTGTTAATAGTATCGAGCTCCTTCATGAAAGAAGTACTGTTCAAAAAGGTGAAGAGATGGCATACTTTACATTTGGCTCAACAGTTGTTTTATTATTTGAAAAAGATATGATTAAAGCAGTGCAGGAATTGACAAGTGGGCAAGAGCTGCGTCTTGGTGAAAAAATTGCAACCCGAGTATCTCATAAGTAAAGAAAAGGTTTTATAATATACTTATGAAGCTCTAATTAAGAAATGTGGACAAAGATGCTTAATGAAGAAATCCCCTAGATGGGAGTACTTGTTTATTCGAGAGCCATCGCAGGATGGCTCTTTTTACAGGTCAATCAGCAATCTATATGTACTCAAGAAGATTTGACGAGCTTGTCCTCTAACGAGCGTCTAATAATTTCTTGTTTTATAAGTAAAATGAAGTCGGGATTTAATTTTAGTTCTTTTGCTTTATAATAAGACTCAGTGAGTAAATCAGTAGATAACTGTTCCATATGTTTTGTTTTCAAGGTGAGTCACCTCCTAATAATATAAGGATTGATTCGTTGTTGCATTTAATGTACCAAAAAAATATGACAGTCACAAACAAGAGGTTATCCACATAACTCAGTGGATAAAATGTGGATAGATTGTTAGTAAATTCCAAATCGACTGAAAAATTAACGTGGAAAGTGTGTACAAGTTTATCCACAGGTTATCTATCGAAAAATGTTGTCGAAAAATTTTATGAAAAATCCTCAAAGAGGTGAAAGAAATTGAAGTTATTTTTACCAAATGAATATGTGAAAAATATATATCATATTCAACCAGAAGATTTGAAAAAACGTGGAATTAAAGGAGTTATTACGGATTTAGATAACACTTTAATTGAATGGGATCGTCCAAACGCAACGCCACAGCTTGAAGAGTGGTTTTTGAAAATGAAAGAAAATGATATTCAAGTAACGGTCGTTTCAAATAACAACGAGCAACGCGTTAAAGACTTCGCTGACCCATTAGGTATTCCGTTTATTCATAGTGCGCGCAAACCGTTTGTTCGCGCATTTAAGCGTGCGATACATGAGATGCACCTGCAGCCAGATGAAGTTGTAGTAATTGGAGATCAGTTACTAACGGATGTGCTCGGCGGAAATCGTGTGGGACTTCATACAATTTTAGTTGTACCGGTAGCGCAAACGGACGGATTGGTGACACGATTTAATCGGAAAATTGAACGAAGAATTATGAGAAACATGAAGAAAAAAGGCTTAATTAACTGGGAGGAATAAAGTTTGACTGAAACAATTAAATGTATTGGTTGCGGTGTAGAAATTCAAACAGAAAATAAAAATGAAGTAGGATACGCTCCTGTATCATCTTTAGAAAAAGAACAAGTAATTTGCCAACGTTGTTTTCGTTTGAAACATTATAACGAAATTCAAGATGTATCTTTAACAGATGATGATTTCCTTCGTATTTTGAACGGAATTGGACAATCAGACGCACTAGTGGTTAAAATCGTAGATATTTTCGATTTCAATGGTAGCTGGTTACCGGGCTTACATCGTTTTGTAGGGAACAATAAAGTATTACTTGTAGGGAATAAGGCTGACTTAATTCCAAAGTCAGTTAAGCATGATAAAGTAAAACATTGGATGCGCTATAGTGCAAAGCAACTTGGTTTAAAACCAGAAGATGTCTTTTTAATTAGTGCAGCTAAAGGACAAGGAATCGCTGAACTTGCTGATGCAATTGAGCATTACCGCGAGGGTAAAGATGTTTATGTTGTTGGATGTACGAATGTTGGTAAATCAACATTTATTAATCGTATGATTAAAGAGTTTAGTGATGAGACTGAGAATGTAATTACAACATCACATTTCCCAGGAACAACGCTTGATTTAATTGATATCCCATTAGACGAAACGTCATCTTTATACGATACACCAGGTATTATTAATCATCATCAAATGGCGCATTATGTTGGGAAACAAAGCTTAAAGCTTATTACACCGACTACAGAAGTTAAGCCAATGGTATTCCAATTAAATGAAGAACAAACATTATTCTTTGGTGGATTAGCACGATTTGATTATGTAAGTGGGGGCCGTCGTGCATTCACTTGTCATTTCTCAAACCGTTTAACAATCCATCGTACAAAGCTTGAAAAGGCTGATGAATTGCACGAAAAACACGCTGGAGAATTATTGAATCCACCGACACCAGAAGAATTAGAAAATATGCCTAAGTTTGTGAAATATGAATTTAATATTCGTGAGCCGAAAACGGATGTTGTATTCTCTGGATTGGGCTGGGTTACTGTAAATGAATCAGGAGCGAAAATTGTTGCTCATGTACCAAAAGGAGTAAGTGTTTCATTACGTAAATCTTTAATTTAATATGGAGAGGGATTTATGAAACAATTATATGGTGTAATCGGAAATCCAATTGGACATTCATTATCACCCGTTATGCATAACGATGCATTTGAACACTTGAATATGGATGCCCATTACCATGCGTTTCTTGTAGAAGAAGAAGCGCTAGGGGAAGCAGTAAAAGGTTTGAAAGCATTAGGTATTTCAGGATTTAATGTAACGACTCCGCACAAAGTTGCAATTATGGAGTACTTGGATGAGATTGCCCCGTTAGCAAGGCAAATCGGTGCGGTAAATACAGTAGTTCATCGAGATGGAAAATTGATTGGGTATAATACAGATGGAATTGGTTTTGTTCGTGCCCTGCAGTCAATTAGTGAAGATCCACTTCAAGAGAAACGTATTTTATTAATCGGTGCAGGTGGTGCTAGCCGAGCTATTTACTTCTCGCTTGCCGATGTAGGTGTGAAAGAAATTGATATTGCTAATCGTACGAGAGATAAGGCGAAAAACCTTATCTCTGGGTGCATGGCAAATGTTAATTCGCATGCTCTATCGTTAGAATGTGCAGCAGAAAATCAAGGGGAATATGATATTATCATCCAAACAACAACGATAGGTATGCATCCACATGTTGAGTATACGCCGCTGGAAATTCGTTCATTGAAACAAGGAACGATTGTTTCTGATATTATTTATAATCCATTTGAGACGAAAATTTTAGGCGATGCGAAAGAACAAGGTGCAATAATTCAAAATGGAATCGATATGTTCGTTTATCAAGGTGCGCTTGCGTTTGAAATGTGGACAGGGTGTGTGCCGAATATTGATAGAATGAAACAATTAGTAATGAGAGAGCTTGGAGGCTAATTATATGTTAACAGGAAAACAAAAAAGATTTTTACGTGCAAAGGCACATCATTTAACACCGATTTTTCAAGTTGGAAAAGGTGGCGTGAATGAAAATATGGTGAAACAAATTGGAGAAGCATTAGAAGTTCGTGAACTATTTAAAGTGAGCGTATTACAAAACTGTGAATTTGATCGTAGTGAAGTTGCAGAAGAGCTTGCACAAGGTGCACGAGCTGAAATCGTTCAAGTAATCGGAAGCACAATTGTTTTATACAAAGAATCAAGAGAAAATAAGCAGATTAAGCTTCCTCGATAAAAGATATACGTGAGTTATTTCGTAATGGACGCTTGATATGTAGAAAGCGAAACCAATTGAACTTTTATTAACAGTGGGCTCTCTTCGAATTTGTATGGGGAGAGTGGCTGTATGTAAAAGGAAGGAGCGTTTCTTTTGAGAAAAATTGGCATTATTGGTGGCACGTTTGATCCACCTCATAATGGGCATTTGTTAATTGCAAATGAAGTGTATCATGCTTTAGGGTTGGAAGAGGTATGGTTTTTGCCGAATCAAGTTCCACCGCACAAGCAAGGACGTAACATTACGAGTGTGAAAAGTCGATTAAATATGCTGCAAATAGCGATTGAGGAAGAAGCATACTTTTCAATTTGTTTAGAAGAGCTAGACAGAGAAGGCCCATCTTATACGTACGATACTATGGTACAATTAACGGAGAAGTATCCGGATGTGCAGTTTCACTTTATTATTGGCGGAGACATGGTTGAGTATTTGCCGAAGTGGTATAACATTGAAAAGTTACTTAAGCTTGTGACTTTCGTTGGAGTTGCAAGACCAGGTTATACATTACATACGCCTTATGATATCGTAAAAGTGGAAATTCCGGAGTTTGCAGTTTCTTCTTCTCTGTTACGTGAGAGATATATGACGAAGAAAACGTGCAAATATTTACTCCCCGAAAAAGTACAGGTATATATCGAGAGGAATGGGTTGTATGAATCGTGAGGAAGCACTTAGTATTGTCAAACAACAAATGCATGAAAAACGTTATATACACACGGTTGGTGTAATGGAAACAGCGATTGAACTTGCCCGATTATATGGTGTAGATGAGAAAAAGGCAGAGACGGCTGCTATATTTCACGATTATGCAAAATGTAGAGCGATTCCAGAAATGGAAGAGATTATTAAGGGAGAAGCTTTGCCAAAGGATCTACTGCACTATAACAAAGAGTTATGGCATGCACCTGTTGGGGCATACTTAGTAGAAAAAGAAGTAGGCATTACTGATCCTGAAATTCTACAAGCTATTACATATCATACAAGTGGTCATGAAAAAATGACAATGTTAGATAAAGTTATTTATGTAGCAGATTACATTGAACCAGGACGTAAGTTTCCTGGTGTGGAAGAAGCGAGGAAACTCGCATATAAAGATATAAATCAAGCTTTACTGTTTGCTTTAAAGCGAACAATTCAATTTTTAATGGAAAAAGATCAAACGATTTATCCATTAACATTCCAAACATACAATGAAGTTATCAAGGAGGAAATTAATAAATGAAAGATAAAGAGTTATTAGTATTAGCGGCAAAAGCAGCTGATGATAAGAGAGCAGAAGATATGGTTGTACTAAATATGCAAGGTATTTCACCGATTGCAGACTATTTTATTATTTGTCACGGAAATTCAGACAAGCAAGTACAAGCAATTGCACGTGAAATTAAAGCGAAGGCACATGAGTTCGAAATTAACGTACAACGTATGGAAGGCTTTGATGAAGCGCGTTGGGTTTTAGTAGACCTTGGTGATGTGGTTGCTCATGTATTCCATAAAGATGAGCGTAATCACTATAATTTAGAGCGTCTATGGGGCGATGTGCCGCGTGAAGATATTGCAGATGAGCTAGATCAATGAAATACGAACAATTTGCTTTGCTGTATGACGAACTGATGAATGATGTCCCTTATGATAAATGGGTGGAATTCACAGAGGAAAGTTTACAACAGGCATCTATGAAAGAGGCAAGAATCCTTGACGTAGCATGTGGAACTGGTAACGTAACACTTCCGCTTGTGCGAAAAGGTTATGACTTAATTGGTGTAGATCTTTCGGAAGAAATGTTAACTGTCGCGCAGCAAAAATTGGGGGGAGAAGGCTATTTTATTCCTTTTTACCAACAAGACATGAGAGAACTCGATGTTCCTGGTGAATTTGATTGTGTGACAATCTTTTGTGACTCATTAAATTATGTGTTGCAAGAAGATGGAGTGCAAGAAACATTTAGAAGAGTTTTCCACCATTTACGTCAGGATGGCTTGTTTTTATTCGATGTACACTCTTTATATAAAATACATCACGTATTTCAAAATGAAACATATACAGTGAACGGCGAAGAAATATCACTTATTTGGAACTGCTTCCCTGGAGAAGAATCAGATAGTGTGGAACATGATTTGACATTCTTTGTACAAGATTCAGAAGAAGATGTGTATCATCGTTTTGACGAATGTCACGTGCAACGTGCGTATTCAGTTGAAGTGTTAACAAAATGGCTTGAAGAAGCTGGGTTTACAGTGCTTCGCGTCACAGGTGACTTTGAACGAATTGAAGTGACAGAACAAACAGAGCGCATCTTTTTTATGGCGAAGAAGAATGGATAAAAGAAAAGCAACCGATAAGGTTGCTTTTGTTTTATAGAAAAGATGTAGTTTTAGTTCTAGAAAAATAAAAAGATGATATGTGTAAAGTGTAAAAATGCTAGTTTTAGTGAAAATGTAGTATGAAAAAGATAAGTATTAATAAAAAGGGTTTGGGATTACGATGGCGTATTTATTATGTGTGTTTATTGAATTGCTGCTCAACGCATTTTAAATCTTCATCAAATTTCTCATGTGTCCGTTCGATTAATTTATGAAACATATCCCCAACGTGCTCTTCTAAAATACGAATACCTTCTCCTGTAACACCGCCTTTAACGCATACCTTTTCTTGTAAAGTAGGTAATGTGAAAATTTTTTTTTCAAGTAATTTCCCCATTCCAATGACCATTTCACTTACTAAAGTAGTGGCTTCTTCATGTGTAATATTTGTTTTATCTACAGCAGCGTTAATGAAACATTGTAATAAATAACTAAAAAAAGCAGGGCCGCAGCTTGCTATATCAGATGAAACGCGCGTTATATCTTCTTCTATAACAAGGGGAGTAGAAATGTTTTTGAATAGACGAAGTAGTTTTTGTTGCCATTCTAGAGAGCAGCTATTTCCAAATGTAAATAGTGATGCGCCGGATAAGGCGCGGTTTGTGATGCTTGGAATGATACGAGCGACGTGGCAAGGTATAAGTGTTTCTAATTGTGATGGAGATATGGGGCTTGTGATAGAAACTAAGCAATCTTCGTCTGAAAAATGGTCAGCGTATTTTTGTAGAATAGGGTATATATCTATCGGTTTTACGCAAATGAAAATAAGCTGGGATTGTTCGATTACCTCTTGGATTGTTTTGGCTATATGAACAGAAGGGTATTTTTCTTTTATATGATATGCTTTGGCAGGCGTCCGATTAATAATAGTAAGGCACGAAGGTTTGACAGCACGGGTTTCTAAAAATGCATCGATTAGTATACTCCCCATGTTCCCTGTCCCTATAATTCCTATGTTCAATGTTTCATCCCTCCTTCGTAACAGCTTTCTCCTAAACAATATGAATGATGTTATAAATTTATGATTAGAGGTGTAAAATGATGTGGGATTTTCCGAAAAAATGGTTGGGATTAGTGGTTATTATTGGCACTTTGATTTTTCTTTTTTTCTGGAAAACGAATCAGCAAACAGAGCGATCGCTCGTTACAACGGAAGTTCAAGTGAAAGATGTGGAGAAAAAAAGTAAACCGAAAGTATTGGATGCAAAGGAGCAGAAAAAAATAATTATAATTGATGTGAAAGGGGCGGTTTTTAAAGAGGGTGTGTATGAAATGAAGGAAGGGGACCGGGTGAAGGAGGCGGTTGAAAAAGCTGGTGGTTTGTTGCCGGATGCAGATGTGAAGAAAGTGAATTTGGCGCAAATGGTCCAAGACCAAATGCTTCTTTATGTTCCTAACAAGAATGAGCCAGTGCAAGAAGGGGCTACTTTTTCAAAAAGCGAGGGTAAAGTGCAAATAAATACAGCTTCTAAAGAGCAACTTGAAAAAATAACAGGCATTGGTTCTCGGAAAGCGGAAAGTATTTTGAAATATCGAGAAGAACATGGTCTGTTTCAGAAAATAGAAGATTTATTAGAAATTGATGGGATTGGTGCGAAGTCTTTAGAGAAAATAAAAGATCAAATTATTATTCCATAAAAGATTGACGAAGTTTTTCTTTTTTCGCTACACTACAAGTAGACAAAAAAGAAGGTGAAAAATATGGAACGAATTTCATGGGATCAATATTTTATGACGCAAAGCCATCTACTATCTTTACGTAGTACATGTACAAGGCTTGCGGTAGGAGCGACAATCGTTCGTGATAAACGAATTATTGCTGGTGGATATAACGGTTCAATTAAAGGTGGTGTGCATTGTATAGACGATGGTTGCTATGTCATTGATAATCATTGCGTTCGTACAATTCATGCTGAAATGAATGCTTTATTGCAATGTGCGAAATTTGGTGCAAAAACAGAGGAAGCGGAAATTTATGTCACACATTTTCCTTGTTTGCAGTGCTGTAAGGCGATTATTCAAAGTGGTGTTACAGCGGTTTATTATGCACAGGACTATAAAAATCATCCGTATGCCGTAGAGTTATTTGAACAAGCGAGTGTAACAGTAAAGCACGTTCCGCTAGAATACGATATTACATCGCTAGAGGAACAAGGGCGTCATTTACAGCTAAAGGAATTATTCGCAGCTTTAGAAAAAGATAATTTATCAATGGAAGAATTACAGCGTGTATTCACTAAAGCGAAAATGATGCTATAAGGAGTGAGTATGAGTTGAATGGGCAATGGGGCTATGTTGCAATCTCGTTTATAATTGGGATTGCAATTACCTTTTCCGCATCGCATTTGTTGGCTGCTTGTTGTTTCGTTTGTTATGTTTTATTTTGTTTATATCGTACTTCGCGTAAAACCTTCATATTTTGTATAATAGCGTGTTTTAGTGGCGTTATGTACACCGCGTATGTTCAGAGTCTAAATAAGCCGCTAGGGGAGTCCTATGAAGTTACACGAGGGGTCGTGCAAAATACACCTCTAATTAATGGGGATCGTCTCTCTTTTCAAATTGAAGATCAGAATAAAAACTTAGTGCAGTTAAATTATAAAATACAATCTGCTTCGGAAAAGAAGCAGTTGCAACAATTACATGTAGGTATATCGTGTACATTTAAAGGGGAGGTGAAAGAACCACAAACTGCCCGGAATTTTCATGTTTTTGATTATCGTAATTATTTATATCAGCAAAAAATACATTTTATATTTGATGTGACATACATTTCTGAATGTCACAAAACATCGTTGTCACTCGTGCAATGGATTTTCCTTCTCAGGCAACAAACAATCTCGAAAGTTACAGAAATGTTCCCGGAACAATCAGGTGCATTTATGAACGCATTATTATTTGGAGATCGACAACAAATGACGTTTGAAGTAGAAGAGCAATATCAACAATTTGGTCTTATACATTTGTTAGCAATTTCAGGATCGCATATCGTACTATTAATGGTTATAATGTATTTTGTTTTGCTAAGAAGTGGTGTGACGAAAGAGACAGCAACAGTATGCCTTATAGTTTGCATTCCTCTGTATATGATCATAGCTGGGGCGTCGCCATCTGTTGTGAGGGCTTCTATAACAGGAGTTTTATTATTGGTAGCTTTCATGTGCTCTGTTCGCTTATCTAGTCTAGACGCCTTAAGTATAACAGCTATATGTATGCTTATATACGATCCGTATCTTATTTTCAACATTGGATTTCAATTCTCATTTGTAGGTAGTTTTTCTTTACTACTATCTGCGCCGATATTATTAGGGCGTAGTAATGGGATAGTTCGAAATTCTATTTACATTTCTATAATTTCACAGCTCGCTAGTACCCCCATCTTGTTATATCATTTTGGTTATTTTTCTCCTTATAGCATTTTCCTCAATCTTATATATGTTCCTTTTCTATCCATTATTGTATTGCCGTGTAGCATCATTATTCTTATATGTATGCCGGTTATTCCATTTTTCGCAAAAGGAATTGCATATGTACTTTCACTATGTTTAACCATTTCTAATGATTTTCTAAGTTACTGTGAAAGTTTCCCTTTCATCCGACTTACTTTTGGTCAAACTCCTTTATTTCTTGTGGCTATATATTGTTTTAGTATCGTTAGTATATTTGTGATTTGGGAAAGGGTAATAACGAAAAAAAATTTGTGCATAGTTGTGGGTGTGTTTCTTTTTATTAGTACTTGTCATTATGTATATCCATATTTTCGCGAAAGTGGGAGTGTTACATTTCTTGATGTTGGACAGGGAGATGCGATATTAATTCGTCTTCCATACGATAAAGAGGTTTATCTTATTGATACAGGAGGAGCCCTTCCTGTCAAGAAGGAAGCGTGGCAACAGAAAAAGCATGAATTTTCTGTTGGGCATGATATTCTTGTTCCTTTTTTACAAAAAGAAGGTATAAAAACGATTGATAAATTAATTGTAACGCACGGAGATGCGGATCATATAGGTGCTGCGCTGGATTTGCTGTCATCTATTATTGTAAAAGAAGTTGTATTTGGGAGAAAGGAACAAGATGCTGTATTGGAAAAAGTGGTGAAGAAAAAGGCGTTAGAAAAGAGCATGAAGATAAGTGTAGTAGGAGAAGGGGAAGGTTGGAGGGTAAATGAAGCGGAATTTTTCGTATTAGCTCCAAAGGGGAAAGAAAAGGGAGAAAATGACTCTTCGATTGTACTATGGGCCAGACTAGGGGGACTAACATGGCTATTTACGGGTGATCTAGAAGAAGAAGGAGAAAAGTTTATAGTATCAACATATCCTGATTTGCGGGCTAATATTTTAAAAGTTGCCCACCATGGGAGTAAAACATCGTCTACAGATCCATTTTTAAGCCTTGTACAGCCTGCTGTAGCGATTATTTCTGTGGGGGAGCGTAATAGGTATGGGCACCCGCATAAGGAAGTTATAGAGCGTTTTAAGAAGATGGGTATTGATATATGGCGTACGGATAAGCAAGGTGCTATTTCCTATGTTTTTAATGGAGAAAAAGGAACCTTTCAAAGTAAAATCACATATGATGAAACACATAGAAGATGAAAAAAAGAAGACTGCCGTTAAGCAGCAGCCTTTAAGAACCGATGAATTTAATAACAGTTGCAATAATGAAAAGTGTTGCGAAAAAACCAAATGAGACGATAAATCCTACCCCTGAATCAATAGCGTCATTGCGTTTACTTTGAACGTTTTGTTCAAAATCATTCATTTAGAATCCCTCCCCAACATTCCATTTTAGTATAAAATATTGTCAGAAAAAAATCTACAATTTCCATATGAAGTGAAATAGAGTATTTGTATACTTTTTCTAGTTAGTTAAGTAGCGTGAATTTTTCATTTCCAATCATGTTAACAGTTGGCACTTATACTAAGATTATTATTGTAAATAATAAAGGGAAGGTGATTACCGCACACCAATAAGAAATCCGGGGCTTATTGCGTGGCGTTTTATATAAATAAAGGGGCGGGTTATAAAGACCGTCCCTTTGTACTTGTAAAACAAAAGCTAGGGCATTAGTATAAATATATATTGCTAAGTTAGGGAGTAGGAAAAAATATGAGTGATATACATAAGAAGATTAAAAAGAAACAGTTCGCTCCGTTGTATGTACTGTATGGAACGGAAGCTTATTTTATAAATGAAACGATAAAGCTTATTACAACGTACGCGCTTGAAGAGGAAGATCGAGAGTTTAATGTTGTGACATACGATTTGGAAGAAGCGTATTTAGAAGATGTAGTTGAGGATGCGCATACGCTTCCTTTTTTTGGAGAGCGTAAAGTTATATTAATAAAATCACCACTATTTTTAACGGCACAAAAAGAAAAATTAGAACAAAATATAAAAATTTTAGAAGAATATATTGGGGAGCCATCTCCTTTTTCTATTCTTGTTTTTGTTGCGCCTTATGAAAAATTAGACGAACGAAAAAAAATTACAAAACTATTAAAGAAAACAGCGGATGTAATAGAAGCAAATGCGATGCAAGTGCAGGATGTTCAGAAGTGGATTGTTTCTCGTGCGGATGAGGTGCATGTGCATATTGATAATGCAGCTGTTAGTTTATTGTTAGAGCTTGTGGGAAGTAATGTAACAATGTTGGCGAAGGAAATGGACAAGTTAACGTTATACGTCGGTATGGGCGGAGAAATTACGCCAAAACTTGTCACGGAACTTGTGCCGAAATCTGTTGAGCAAAACGTGTTTGCTTTAACAGAAAAAGTGGTGAAAAAAGATATCGCTGGTGCGATGCAAATTTTAGACGGATTATTTACACAGCAGGAAGAACCGATTAAACTGCTCGCTTTATTAGTAAGTCAGTTCCGCTTGCTGCATCAAGTGAAAGAGTTGCAACAGCGTGGTTACGGACAAAATCAAATCGCGTCCCATATGGGTGTACATCCGTACCGGGTAAAGTTGGCGATGAATCAAACGAAGTTTTTCTCTTTTGAAGAATTAAAAAAAGTTATTATAGAATTGGCGGAAGCTGATTATAGTATGAAGACTGGAAAGATGGATAAGAAACTTGTGCTTGAGTTTTTCTTAATGCGGTTAAATCATATGTAGTGACACAAAAAAGTTCACGTACTTAGTACGTGAACTTTTTTGTGTATATAAAAAACGATCCGAATGGATCGTTTTTTAAACGCCTTACGCGTTTACTTGTTTCGCTAAGCGAGATTTTTGACGAGCTGCAGCGTTTTGGTGGATAAGACCTTTACGAGCTGCTTTGTCAAGTTTTTTAGAAGCAGTTTTGAAAGCTTCTTTAGCATTTTCAAGATCGTTATTAGTAACTAAAGTTTCTACAGTTTTAACAGCAGTACGCATGTCAGACTTGATAGAAGCGTTATGTGAACGACGCTCTTCGCTAAGTTTAGCGCGTTTGATAGCAGATTTGATGTTTGCCATACTTTTCACCTCCCTGGTGCAATCGAATGACTCGATTCTTACATAGAACAAGTGATATTTTATCAAACGGTGAAGAGAATTGCAATAGTATATCAATGAAATTTCACGTAAAGGAAAGAATGACCTAATATAACTTGGGGAAATCTAACGATATTTACTATGAATTACGGAGGAGATACGATGAAAGAACCATTAGATTTAAGTAAATATAGTGTTAGAACTGACCTTGCTGTAGAGGCGCACCAAATGCTACAAGAGCGCCAAGAAGAACAAAAAGGGATACAGGGAGTTATTGTAAAAGAGAGGGAAGAAGAGGGAGTTACAATTACAAAAGTAACTATTGATGAAATTGCATCTGAGTCAATGGGGAAAAAACCTGGAAGTTATTTAACTCTTGAGGTGCAAGGTATACGACAACAAGATACGGAACTTCAGCAAAAGGTAGAGCGTATTTTTGCAAAAGAATTTTCTTATTTCTTAGAAGAGGTTGGAGTTTCAAAAGAAGCGAGTTGTTTAATCGTAGGTCTTGGGAATTGGAATGTAACGCCGGATGCACTCGGACCGATAGTTGTAGAGAACGTACTGGTGACGAGACATTTGTTTAAATTGCAGCCTGAAAGTGTGGAAGAAGGGTTTAGACCTGTTAGTGCCATTCGTCCAGGGGTAATGGGAATTACAGGGATTGAAACGAGCGATGTCATTTACGGAATTATTGAGAAGACAAAACCAGACTTTGTCATCGCAATTGATGCATTAGCTGCGCGTTCTATTGAACGAGTAAATAGTACGATACAAATTTCTGATACAGGAATTCATCCAGGATCTGGTGTTGGGAATAAGCGTAAGGAACTAAGTAAAGAAACATTAGGTATTCCTGTTATCGCAATTGGTGTGCCAACTGTGGTAGATGCTGTTTCGATTACGAGTGATACAATTGATTTTATTTTGAAACATTTTGGCCGGGAACTGAAAGAAGGAAACAAACCGTCACGCTCTTTATTGCCAGCAGGTTTTACATTTGGAGAAAAGAAAAAATTAACAGAAGAAGATATGCCGGATGAAAAGAGTCGAAATATGTTTTTAGGAGCTATTGGTACGTTAGAAGAAGAAGAAAAGAGAAAGTTAATTTATGAAGTGTTATCTCCTCTTGGTCATAATTTAATGGTAACTCCAAAAGAAGTAGATGCGTTTATTGAGGATATGGCAAATGTAATAGCCAGCGGTTTAAATGCAGCACTGCATCATCAGATTGATCAGGATAATACAGGGGCATATACACATTGATGGAAAGAGGCAGAAATAGCTTGAGTCAATTTACGCTGTTATGTATATGCGGTACAGTCTTATGTTTGCTTATGATGATAGCTGGAGTGGGACTTGCTAATCATGGCTTAAAAAGTATGAAAGGATATCGTCAGCTGTCATATGAACAAATTGCTCATATGACAGGAACAGAAGGCGCTGGGGCTGAATCGGAAATTTCGGGAGAGACGTTTTCGGCTATTGAAAAACAAAAACAGTTAGAAAGCTTAAGAAGTTTTAATGTTGTAGAAGGTATCGGTATGGCGATAGCAAGTGTTGCTCGTGATATGACAAAGTTTGGAACGGATATAGTTGTTGGGGCAATAAAAGGAATTTTTAGTTAAGGGTAGCGGGAAGGATGGTTGTCTTATGTTTGTAAGAGAGCTGTCTTTTAATTTGAAAAAGGTTTGTCTCTTATGGTTTGTGCGCATAAGATATAGATAGAGTGATTTGTATTGTAAGCAGCACGAGTTTTCATTGAATCTTTGCTGCTCTATTGATATAATCAGTGCTAGTGTATATTGGCGAGACTATTAGGAGTTGAGAACATAGATGAATAAAGAAGAAAGAGCAAAAAGACAGTCCAAAATTCGTAACTTCTCCATCATTGCTCACATTGACCACGGGAAATCAACGTTGGCAGACCGTATTTTGGAGAAAACAAACGCGTTGGCACAGCGCGAAATGAAGGCGCAATTGCTTGACTCTATGGAGTTGGAGCGTGAGCGTGGTATTACAATTAAATTAAATGCAGTACAACTAACGTATAAAGCGAAAGACGGTGAAGAGTATATTCTTCACTTAATCGATACTCCAGGACACGTCGACTTTACGTACGAAGTATCTCGTAGTTTAGCGGCTTGTGAAGGTGCAATTCTTGTAGTGGATGCAGCGCAAGGGATTGAGGCGCAAACATTAGCGAACGTATATTTAGCGCTTGATAATAATTTAGAAATCTTACCAGTTATTAATAAAATCGACTTACCAAGTGCAGACCCAGAACGCGTACGTCAAGAGGTAGAAGATGTAATTGGTTTAGATGCATCGGAAGCTGTACTTGCTTCAGCGAAAGCTGGCATTGGTATTGAAGAAATTTTAGAACAAATCGTTGAAAAGGTACCAGCTCCAACAGGTGATTCAGAAGAGCCGTTACAATGTATGATTTTCGATTCTTTATATGATCCGTACCGTGGTGTAATTGCATATATCCGTGTTGTAAATGGAACGGTAAAAGTTGGCGATAAAGTACGTATGATGGCAACTGGAAAAGAATTTGAAGTAACAGAAGTAGGTGTGTTTACACCGAAAACGACGCAACGTGACGAGTTAACAGTAGGTGATGTAGGTTTCTTGGCAGCATCTATTAAAAATGTAGGCGATACACGTGTTGGTGATACGATTACACATGCGAAACGTCCGGCTGCAGAGCCGTTAAAAGGGTATCGAAAATTAAACCCAATGGTATTCTGTGGTTTATATCCAATCGATTCTGCACGTTATAACGACTTACGTGATGCGTTAGAAAAACTAGAATTGAATGATTCTGCTCTTGAATTTGAGCCTGAAACATCTCAAGCTTTAGGTTTTGGTTTCCGTTGTGGTTTCTTAGGGCTTCTTCACATGGAGATTATTCAAGAACGTATTGAACGTGAATTCAAGATTGACTTAATTACAACAGCGCCAAGCGTTATTTATAAAGTGTATTTAACGAACGGTGAAGATTTTATTGTTGATAATCCATCTAATATGCCAGATCCACAGACTATCGATCGTGTAGAAGAGCCGTTTGTGAAGGCTGCAATTATGGTTCCGAATGACTATGTTGGAGCTGTAATGGAAATTTGCCAAGGGAAACGTGGAACGTTTATTGATATGCAATATTTAGATGAAACACGTGTTACATTGACATATGAAATCCCGTTATCAGAAATCGTATATGATTTCTTCGATCAATTGAAATCAAATACGAAAGGATATGCATCATTTGACTACGAGTTAATTGGTTATAAACCATCTAAACTTGTGAAAATGGATATTCTTTTAAATAATGAACAAGTGGATGCTTTATCATTTATTGTACATCGTGATTCAGCGTATGACCGTGGTAAAGTAATTGTAGAGAAATTAAAGAAATTAATTCCAAGACAACAGTTTGAAGTGCCAATTCAGGCGACTATCGGAAATAAAGTTGTATCTCGTTCTACAATTAAGGCGATGCGTAAAAACGTACTTGCAAAATGTTACGGTGGTGACATTTCTCGTAAGCGTAAACTTCTTGATAAGCAAAAAGAAGGTAAAAAACGTATGAAGTCTGTTGGTTCTGTAGAAGTGCCGCAAGAAGCATTCATGGCTGTACTGAAAATGGATGATAACTAATGGAGTGAACTATAATTAGTGGGGATTTTTCTATTCTTCGCTAATTATTAGCCCGCACCAATCGTGATAAAAGTAGAAGCCGTTCGTTCGGCTTCTTTTTTATATGCTACTTTTTAGACATCTTAGCATCTCTCATTTACAATAGTGAGAGAGCTTTTTAGTGATTGATATAGAGTTAGGAGACTATTAATGTCCGAAAATATTCGAAAAGATATTCGAGAGAAAATACAAAAAGGTAATTTTAATTGCGAAAAGGAACTGACGCTTTCTATAATTAGTGGGAAGTGGAAAGTTGTGATATTGTGGCACTTAGGTGTGGAAGGTCCGCATCGTTTTAGTGAATTGCAACGTCTGTTCCCGAGCATTTCTCATAAAGTTTTGTCAAATCAATTGAAAGAGTTAATGGAGGACGGGATTGTTGATCGAACGGTATACCCGGAAATTCCTCCGCGTGTTGAGTACTATATGACGGAATTAGGTATGTCGCTTTTACCGATCGTTGAAATGATGTATGATTGGGGAAAAATGCGAATGGAACAAATCCGTAATACAGTAGAGAAGTAAAGAATCCTCCGGAGTGCGGAGGTTTTCTTTTTAGAAAGGTAGGAGTTATATTTGGTACAAGCTGCATATATTCATATTCCATTTTGTCAGCATATTTGTCACTATTGTGATTTTAATAAAGTATTTATTGAACGCCAACCGGTTGATCAATACTTACAATATTTAGAGAAAGAAATAATAAATACGGTTCAAAAAGTACCGTTTGAAAGTATGAAAACGATTTTTGTTGGCGGAGGAACTCCGACAGCTTTAAATATGGAGCAAACAAAAAAACTACTCGACATCATTAACCGTCGTTTGCGTCCATTTGCGCCGAATTGTGAATTAACATTTGAAGCGAATCCAGGTGATTTACCGAAAGAGAAGTTGAACGTATTGCTAGAAGGTGGAGTAAACCGAATTAGTTTTGGTGTGCAAACGTTTCGTGATGAGCTACTTGAGAAGATTGGACGCAGGCATACGAGAGAAGATGCATTCGTAGCAATTCGAGAAGCGCAGGAAGTTGGTTTTACAAATATTAATGTAGATTTAATTTATGCTCTGCCAGGACAGACGATAGAAGATGTAAAGGAAACATTAGACATTGCCTTTACGCTTGGTGTACAACATTTCTCGGCATATTCCTTAATTGTGGAACCGAAAACCGTATTTTATAACTTAATGAATAAAGGGAAATTAAGACTTCCAGGTGAAGACCATGAAGCGAAAATGTACGAAATGGTAATGGATGAAATGGAGAAACATGGTTATAACCAGTATGAGATTAGTAACTTCTCAAAAGGTAATAATGAAAGTAGACATAATCTCACATACTGGAATAATGAAGAGTATTATGGATTTGGAGCTGGAGCGCATAGCTATGTGAACGGGGAACGAATTCAAAATGTAGGTCCGCTCAAGCAATATTTCACTAAAATTGATGAGACAGGATTTCCATATTTAGATGTTCATCCAGTGACAGAGAAAGAAAAAATGGAAGAAGAGTTGTTCTTAGGACTTCGAAAAACAAAAGGTGTTTCTAAGTTAGAATTCCAAAAGAAATTTAATGTGGAGATGGACCATGTTTTTGCAAAGCAGTTACAAAGTAATCAAGAACAAGGATTACTTGAAAACAGAGATGGACATGTTTGTTTAACGAGGAAAGGGAAACTATTAGGGAATGAAGTATTCCAGTCATTTTTGATTGATTAATTAAATGTGCCATAAGCGTGAAAAATTTTTGTTATTTCGTGACGTTTCCGTTGACAATTGAATGTCAATTTTGGTAAGTTATTAATAGATTTAGCACTCGAAGACAAAGAGTGCTAACAGAGGTGATGATGAGATGCTTACGGAACGTCAGCTCTTAATTTTACAAACAATTGTTGATGACTTTATTGGATCAGCGCAGCCAGTTGGTTCGAGGACGTTGGCTAAGAAAGATGAAATTACGTTTAGTTCAGCTACTATTCGAAATGAAATGGCTGATTTAGAAGAATTAGGATTTATTGAAAAAACGCATAGTTCTTCTGGGCGTGTTCCTTCTGAAAAAGGATACCGATTTTATGTAGACCATCTTTTAGCGCCGCAAAACTTACCGACCGATGAAATTGTACAAATTAAAGATTTATTTGCTGAAAGAATTTTTGAAGCAGAAAAAATTGCACAACAATCAGCTCAAATTTTATCAGAGCTTACGAATTATACGGCCATTGTTCTTGGTCCCAAATTGAGCACAAATAAACTTAAAAATGTACAAATTGTACCGCTTGATCGTCAAACAGCAGTCGCTATTATTGTAACAGATACAGGGCATGTGCAAAGTAAAACGATTACCGTTCCGGAATCTGTTGATTTATCAGATTTAGAAAAAATGGTTAATATTTTAAATGAAAAGCTATCTGGTATACCTATGGCAGAACTTCATAATAAAATCTTTAAAGAGATTGTTACAGTCTTGCGTGGGTATGTTCATAATTACGATAGTGCAATAAAAATGTTAGATGGTACATTTCAAGTCCCTTTATCGGAAAAGATATACTTTGGAGGAAAAGCAAATATGCTTTCGCAACCAGAGTTCCATGACATTCACAAAGTAAGATCTTTGCTGACGATGATTGATAATGAGGCTGCGTTTTATGACATTTTGCGTCATAAACAAGTCGGAATTCAAGTGAAAATTGGTAGAGAAAATTCTTCTACGGCAATGGAGGATTGCAGTCTGATTTCTGCAACGTATTCGATTGGAGAAGAGCAACTTGGAACAATTGCAATTTTAGGTCCGACGAGAATGCAATACTCTCGTGTAATTAGTTTACTGCAGTTATTTACAAGACAATTTACAGACGGACTTAAAAAGTAAATGAGAGTAATACATTCGCTCAAGTGATGAAATTTTCATTGCTGTGTGTAATATATAATGCTTAGGTAATCATGCTAAGCATGATACCTAATACCTTTTAAGGAGGTGAAAATTGTGGAAGAGCGTAACGAACAAGTGGTAGAAGAAGTGAAAGAAGCGCAAGTTGAAGAAGCTGTCACGCCAGAAAACAGTGAAAAAACTGTAGAAGAAAAAAGTGAGGCTGCTCTTTTACAAGAAAAAGTAGATGAGTTACAAGTGAAACTAACGGAAACGGAAGGTCGCACATTACGTCTACAAGCTGATTTTGAAAATTATAAGCGCCGTGTCCAAATGGATAAACAGGCTGCTGATAAATATAGAGCACAAAGTCTAGTTTCAGATATTTTGCCAGCTCTTGATAATTTTGAAAGAGCGATGCAAGTGGAAGCGACTGACGAGCAAACGAAATCCTTGTTACAAGGTATGGAAATGGTGCATCGTCAATTGCTAGAAGCGTTGACTAAAGAAGGTGTTGAAGCGATTGAAGCTGTTGGTAAACAGTTTGATCCGAATGAACACCAAGCTATTATGCAAGTGGAAGACAGTGAATTTGAATCAAACGCGGTAGTTGAAGAATTCCAAAAAGGTTATAAACTAAAAGACCGTGTGATTCGCCCATCAATGGTAAAAGTAAATCAATAATTTACATAAAAGTAGGAGGATTCGCCATGAGTAAAATTATCGGTATTGACTTAGGTACAACAAACTCTTGTGTAGCTGTTATGGAAGGTGGAGAACCAAAGGTTATCCCAAATCCAGAAGGAAACCGTACAACACCTTCTGTTGTAGCTTTCAAAAATGAAGAGCGTCAAGTTGGGGAAGTTGCGAAGCGTCAAGCAATTACAAACCCAAATACAATCATGTCTGTTAAACGTCATATGGGTACAGACTACAAAGTAGAAGTTGAAGGTAAAGATTTTACACCTCAAGAAATTTCTGCAATCATTTTACAAAACTTAAAAGCTTCTGCTGAAGCATACTTAGGTGAAACAGTAACGAAAGCTGTTATTACAGTACCTGCATACTTCAACGATGCAGAGCGTCAAGCAACGAAAGATGCTGGTCGTATCGCTGGTTTAGAAGTTGAGCGTATCATTAACGAACCAACAGCCGCAGCACTTGCTTACGGTTTAGAAAAACAAGATGAAGAGCAAAAAATCTTAGTATATGACTTAGGTGGCGGTACATTTGATGTATCTATCCTTGAGTTAGCAGACGGCACATTCGAAGTTATTTCAACTGCTGGTGACAACCGTCTTGGTGGAGATGACTTTGACCAAGTTATCATCGATCATTTAGTAGCTGAATTCAAAAAAGAAAATAGCATTGATTTAAGCCAAGATAAAATGGCACTTCAACGTCTGAAAGATGCAGCTGAAAAAGCGAAGAAAGATCTTTCTGGTGTAACACAAACACAAATTTCATTACCATTCATTAGTGCTGGAGCTGCTGGCCCATTACACTTAGAATTAACGTTAACAAGAGCTAAATTCGAAGAAATTTCAGCTGGTCTTGTTGAAAGAACATTAGAGCCAACTCGTCGTGCATTAAAAGACGCTGGTTTTGCTCCAAGCGAATTAGATAAAGTTATCCTTGTTGGTGGATCTACTCGTATCCCAGCTGTACAAGAAGCAATTAAACGTGAAACTGGTAAAGAGCCATACAAAGGTGTAAACCCAGATGAAGTTGTAGCATTAGGTGCTGCAGTTCAAGGTGGCGTACTTACTGGTGATGTAGAGGGCGTTCTATTATTAGACGTAACTCCACTCTCTTTAGGTATCGAAACTATGGGCGGTGTGTTCACGAAACTAATCGAGCGTAACACTACAATTCCGACAAGTAAGTCACAAGTATTCTCAACAGCTGCTGATAACCAACCAGCGGTAGACATTCACGTACTACAAGGTGAGCGTCCAATGTCAGCTGACAACAAAACGTTAGGTCGTTTCCAATTAACAGACCTTCCGCCAGCACCACGTGGAATTCCACAAATCGAAGTAACATTCGATATTGATGCGAACGGTATCGTTAACGTACGTGCAAAAGACTTAGGAACAAGCAAAGAGCAAACTATTACAATCCAATCTTCTTCAGGTCTTTCTGATGAAGAAGTAGATCGTATGGTACAAGAAGCTGAATCAAATGCTGATGCTGACCAAAAACGTAAGGAAGAAGTTGAACTTCGTAACGAAGCTGACCAACTTGTATTCCAAACAGACAAAGTTGTAAAAGATTTAGAAGGTAAAGTAGATGCAGCTGAAGTAGCGAAAGCAACGGAAGCGAAAGAAGCATTACAAGCGGCAATCGAGAAAAACGAACTTGAAGAAATCCGTGTGAAAAAAGATGCTCTTCAAGAAATCGTACAACAATTAACTGTTAAATTATACGAGCAAGCTCAAGCGGCTGCAGGGCAAGCAGAAGGTGCACAAGGAGCACAAGACGCTGGCGCGAAAAAAGATAATGTAGTAGACGCTGAGTTTGAAGAAGTAAAAGAAGACAAGTAATACAGTGAAATAAAATAAGTAAGATGACAAAAAGTCAAAGTCAAGCGTGCCTTGGCTTTGGCTTTTTTCACGAATAAGAAGAAATGTGTGAGGATCTTAAGTTTTTTATTTTGCATACTGTAAGTGAGGAAACTTTGTTGCAAAGCACTTTCTTTCGGTGTTAAAATTACGTTTATGTGAAAGATTCGGGGGTTGCAAATTTATGAATAAACGAGACTATTATGAGGTCCTTGGACTTAGCCAGGGCGCTTCAAAAGATGAAATTAAAAAAGCGTATCGTCGTTTGGCTAAAAAATATCATCCAGACGTAAGTAAAGAAGAAAATGCAATTGAAAAGTTTAAAGAAGTACAAGAGGCATACGAAGTATTGAGCGATGATCAAAAGCGTGCGCAGTATGATCAATTTGGTCACGCTGGTCCGAATCAAGGTTTCGGTGGCGGAGGAGACTTCGGCGGTGGCTTCGGTTTCGAAGATATCTTTAGTTCATTCTTTGGCGGTGGCGGCAGACGTCGTGATCCAAATGCTCCACGTCAAGGTGCTGATTTACAATATCAAGTTACTTTAGAGTTTGAAGAAGCTATTTTTGGTAAAGAATTAAACGTTGAGATTCCAGTGGAGGATCCATGTGATACTTGTAAGGGTAGTGGAGCAAAACCAGGGACTTCAAAAGAAACATGTAAACATTGTTCAGGATCAGGGCAAGTAAGTGTAGAACAAAATACACCATTTGGGCGTATTGTAAACCGTCAAGCTTGTGGACATTGTTCAGGAACAGGTCAAATGATTAAAGAGAAATGTACGACATGCCATGGTTCTGGTAAAGTTCGTAAACGTAAAAAAATCAATGTTAAAATTCCAGCGGGTATCGATAATGGTCAACAAATTCGTGTATCTGGAAAAGGTGAAGCAGGCGTAAATGGCGGACCGGCAGGTGACTTATATGTTGTTGTTCATGTGAGAAATCATGAATTCTTTGAACGCGAAGGGGATCACATTATTTGCGAAATGCCAATAACATTTGCGCAAATGGCACTTGGTGCGGAAGTAGAAGTTCCTACCGTTCATGGCAAAGTGAAGCTGAAAATTCCAGCTGGAACACAAACAGGAACAGAATTCCGCTTAAAAGGAAAAGGTGCTCCGAACGTACGTGGATATGGTCAAGGAGATCAATATGTAGTCGTTCGTGTTGTTGTGCCGACGAAATTAACTTCACATCAAAAAGATTTATTGCGTGAATTTGCAGGGCAAGAAGAGCAGGATGATAGCTTATTCAGAAAGCTTAAACGTGCTTTCAAAGGGGAATAATGGAAATAAAAAATGGAGTTGGTAAATTGTGAAATGGTCAGAAATTAGTATTCATACAACAGAAGAAGCAGTAGAAGCTGTCTCTCATATTTTGCATGAAGCAGGCGCTAGCGGGGTTGCGATTGAGGACCCAGCGGAGTTGACGAAAGAGCGCAAGCAACAATACGGTGAGATTTATGCACTTAACCCAAATGAATATCCAAGTGAGGGTGTTTTGGTAAAAGCATATTTCCCACAAACGGATTCTTTAAACGAAACGGTTGCAGGTGTAAAATCATCTATTGATGCACTACCATCTTTCGACATCGAAATTGGTAAAGGAACTATTACAATTAATGAAGTCGATGAGGAAGATTGGGCTACTGCTTGGAAGAAGTATTATCATCCAGTTCAAATTTCTGATACATTCACAATTGTGCCGACGTGGGAAGAGTATACACCGTCTTCTCCAGATGAAAAAATTATTGAATTAGATCCAGGTATGGCGTTTGGTACAGGGACACATCCAACAACGACGATGTGTATTCGTGCGTTAGAAAAAACGGTTCAGCCAGGTGATACTGTGATTGATGTGGGGACAGGTTCGGGGGTACTTAGTATTGCTGCGGCAAAATTAGGTGCGGCTTCTGTTCAAGCGTATGATTTAGACCCAGTTGCAGTTGAAAGTGCAGAAATGAATGTGCGCTTAAATAAAACAGATGACATTGTCAATGTTGGACAGAATAGTCTATTAGAAGGTATTGAAGGTCCAGTTGATTTAATCGTAGCAAATTTACTAGCGGAAATTATTCTTCTATTCCCTGAAGATGCAGCGAGAGTTGTGAAGCCAGGTGGATTATTTATTACATCTGGTATTATTGGGGCGAAAGAAAAAGTAATTTCTGAAGCGTTAGAAACAGCTGGATTTTCAATTGAAGAAGTACTTCGAATGGAAGATTGGGTAGCAATTATTGCACGAAATGCGTAATATAGATTTTAGTCTATAAAGAACAGGGGAGTCTCTCACCGTATAGGGTGAGGGACTTGCCGTTTGTTATATGAAAATGATAACGTTTCGTTCTTTTCGTAAGTGTTGACTTACGAAAGGAACGAAACTCTACTAAGGTGATTATATGCAACGTTATTTTGTAGAAGAGAAATATGTAAATGAGACAAGTATTCGCATAATGGGTGATGATGTCCATCACATCGCAAGAGTGATGCGTATGTCAGCTGGTGACCACATTTATTGCTGTGTAAATGGTAAAACAGCAGAGTGTTCAATTGCTGAAATTACCAGTGAATTTGTGGATACCACTATTGTAGAATGGGTAGAGGCGTCAAGCGAACTTCCTGTGTTCGTGACGATTGCAAGTGGACTGCCGAAAGGAGACAAGCTAGAGTTAATTTTTCAAAAAGGAACTGAGCTTGGGGCAGCTGC
Organism: Bacillus sp. TH17; assembly: GCF_016651125.1. Taxonomy (NCBI): domain Bacteria; kingdom Bacillati; phylum Bacillota; class Bacilli; order Caryophanales; family Bacillaceae; genus Bacillus; species Bacillus sp. TH17. The sequence goes on along the minus strand of NZ_JAEKEN010000001.1, from coordinate 3,750,931 downwards.
ATTTTTACCATTTCAAGCATCTCGATCTATTGTAAAGTGGGATGCGAAAAAAGCAGATAAAAAAGTTGAGCGTTTGAAAAAAATTGTAAAAGAAGCTGCGGAACAATCGCATAGAAGTGAAATTCCAGAAGTACACGTTCCCTCATCATTTAAACAACTGCTATCGATGAGTAGCGAGTATGATGTTTGCCTTGTTGCGTATGAGGAAGAAGCGAAACAAGGTGAGAAATCTAATTTTGCGAAAGCCTTAGCGACAATTAAACCAGGCCAAAAGCTGCTGATTGTATTTGGACCAGAAGGCGGTTTAGCGGAGGAAGAGATAACCGCACTTCGTGAACATAAATTTGTACCATGTAGTTTAGGACCAAGAATTTTAAGAACAGAAACGGCTCCGCTTTATGCGTTAAGTGCCGCTTCTTATCATTTTGAATTGATGGGGTGATAATCAATGGCAACTGTTGCGTTCCACACGTTAGGTTGTAAAGTAAACCACTATGAAACAGAAGCGATTTGGCAATTGTTTAAACAAGGTGGTTATGAAAGAACTGAATATGAAAAAAAATCTGATGTATACGTTATTAACACATGTACAGTAACGAATACTGGAGATAAAAAAAGCCGTCAAGTAATTAGACGTGCTGTACGTCAAAATCCAGATGCGGTAATTTGTGTAACGGGATGTTATGCACAAACATCTCCAGCGGAAATTATGGCGATTCCAGGTGTAGATATTGTTGTTGGTACGCAAGATCGTGAGAAGATGTTAGGATACATCGAAGAATTCCGTAAAGAGCGTCAACCAATTAATGCTGTCCGCAATATTATGAAAGCACGTGTATATGAAGAGCTCGATGTACCATATTTCACGGACCGTACACGTGCATCTTTAAAAATACAAGAAGGTTGTAATAACTTCTGTACATTTTGCATCATTCCTTGGGCGCGTGGTTTAATGCGTTCTCGTGATGGAAAAGAAGTTATTAAACAAGCGCAGCAATTAGTAGATGCGGGCTATAAAGAAATCGTATTAACAGGTATTCATACAGGTGGGTACGGTGAAGATATAAAAGAGTATAACTTAGCTGGATTACTGCGCGATATGGAAGCGGAAGTAGGCGGATTGAAACGCCTTCGTATTTCTTCTATTGAGGCGAGTCAAATTTCTGATGAAGTAATTGAAGTGTTAGATAAATCAGAAGTAGTTGTACGTCATTTGCATATTCCATTACAGTCAGGATCTAATACTGTATTGAAACGTATGCGCCGTAAGTATACGATGGAATTTTTCCAAGAGCGTTTAGATCGTTTGAAAGAAGCGTTACCAGGTCTTGCGATTACATCAGACGTAATTGTTGGATTCCCAGGCGAAACAGAAGAGGAATTCATGGAAACGTACAATTTCATTAAAGAGAATCGTTTCTCTGAATTACACGTTTTCCCTTATTCGAAACGTACAGGTACTCCAGCAGCACGTATGGAAGATCAAGTTCCTGAAGACGTGAAGAACGATCGTGTTCACCGTCTAATTGAGCTATCAAATCAATTAGCGAAAGAGTATGCTTCTAGATTTGAAGGTGAAGTACTTGAAATCATTCCGGAAGAGACATTTAAAGATGGTGACCGTGAAGGTTTATATGTAGGTTATACAGATAACTACTTAAAAATTGTGTTTGAAGGATCTGAAGAATTGATTGGTAAGCTAGTAAAAGTGAAAATTACAAAAGCTGGTTATCCATATAACGAAGCGCAGTTTGTTCGTGTTCTTGAAGATGATGTAAAAAAAGAATCAGCAAGCGCATAAAATGAAACTTTAATCAGTGGGGGATTTTGTTCATTCACGCTGATTATCAGCCTGACCCCACCTAAGTTCTTTGCTTTCGCTGAATTTTGAGGTGGGGGTCTTACTGTCCTGGCAAATAGCGGGATAAAAAGCATGCAAACGGAAATAATTTGCATGCTTTCTTTTTTTTGGGGGAGAAGTTAAGTACTGAAAAGGCAGGTACGTTGAATGAGTAGTTATTTAATGCTTTCTTGTATTAAAAAAGGTGTAATGATAAAAAATATAGTTGTCTTCAGGGGAAAAGGATAATAGCTATCTACATAGCTTTTGAACAGGTAAGGGCATCTATTCTTCTTTTATTCTGCCAAATAGTTGACCTGAAGTGATAAAATGTATTATAATCGTAAAAGACATGCTGAAGAAGGGTTTCTTTTTGCATGCTGAAATTAGTATGTAAGTGTGATGTTTCGGAGGGAGGGAAAGAGAATGTCAAAAACAGTCGTTCGTAAAAACGAGTCTTTGGAGGATGCACTTCGCCGTTTTAAAAGATCGGTTTCTAAAACTGGTACACTTGCTGAAGCAAGAAAGCGCGAGTTTTATGAAAAGCCAAGTGTAAAACGTAAGAAGAAATCTGAAGCGGCAAGAAAGCGTAAGTTCTAAGAGAGGGTGTAAGTTATGAGTCTTCTCGGTCGTTTAAACGATGATATGAAACAAGCGATGAAGAATAAACAAAAAGAAAAATTAACCGTTATTCGTATGGTTAAGGCTGCTTTACAAAATGAAGGTATTAAACTGCAACATACTCTTACTGAAGAAGAGGAATTAACAGTTTTAGCTCGTGAAGTAAAACAGTATAAGGACTCCCTCCTTGAATTTAAAAAAGCTGGTCGTGAAGACCTTGTTGATAAACTGCAAAGTGAAATTCAGATTTTAAGCGCATATTTGCCGGAGCAATTAACGGAAGAAGAACTAGCGGATATAATTAAGCAAGTTATTTCTGAAGTTGGTGCTACATCTAAAGCAGATATGGGTAAAGTGATGACTGCTGTTATGCCGAAAGTAAAAGGTAAAACAGACGGATCACTTGTGAATAAGCTGGTTATCCAGCTATTAGCATAAAAAAGCGTCTCATTTCGTATGAGACGTTTTTTTATGCTTTTTTCAGTTTGGACGTGATATTACAAGCTCTTTTTTCATACATATGGGATGAGAGGGGGTCTTTTGAGATGAAAAAAATAGAACAAATGAAGAATTGGTTAACGAAGCAAATAGACCTGCCAGTGGATGTGTTAATGGATCTACCTCGGATCACGCTTGTTGGGCAAGTACATATCTATATAGAAAATCATCGAGGATTATTAGTGTTTTCAGATAAAGAGGTAAGATTGCTATTGAAACATGGTCAATTATTAATTAAAGGTCAATCCTTTGTTATTAAAACAATCCTTCCAGAAGAACTGTTGCTTGAAGGGATTATTGAACAAGTGACGTTTTTAGAAAATGAAAAGAAAGAGGAGTGAGGAGAAACTTCCGTTTGTGGAGTTTTTCTTCGTTACCTTGTATTAACAGGCGGTAACGTTCTGGCCTCAATATTCGGTTCGTACAAAGAGGATAGGTGGGAATTGAGTTCCACGTAAAAAACTGGCTCGTGAAGGTTAATAATTAGTGAGGATCAAGGAATCTGCTAATTAAAATTTTAGTACGAGCTAGTTTGATAATTGAATTGAAAAGTAGTGTATCTACTTTTAGAAAGGTAGTGGAGATAGTCGATGAAAAATAAATGGTTTATAAAATGGCTTGGGTATGTAAAGGTGCGAATTGAAGGTAGAGGAGCGGAACGCTTTGTTAACGAGTGTGTGCGGAAGAAATTACTCGTTTGGGATGTAAAGAAGATAGCTGATGAAACGTTAGTTTTTTGTATGTTATTACGAGATGTGAAAAAGATAAAACCAATTTATAGAAAAAATGAATGTAAATTATATTTTATTGGACGTTACGGTTTTCCTTTTTGGAATAAGCGTGTAATTAAAAATAGTGGATTTTTAATTGGGTTTTTAATATTTTTTTCGGAATGATCGCATTGTCAAATATGGTGTGGAAAATTGAAATTACAGGAGCAAAACCTGAAACAGAATATATATTGATGAAAGAATTGGACAAAATGGGTATAAAAAAAGGTAAATTACAATTCCAAATGCCGAGTGTAGAAGATGTTCAACGTCATTTGACAGACAATATTAATGCGATTACTTGGGCGGGATTAGAAATAAGAGGGACAACATATCATTTTAAGATTGTTGAAAAAAATGAGCCGAAAAAAGAAAGTGAACAACAGCCACAAAACTTAGTAGCAAAAAAAGAAGGGATTATTACAAAAACATTTGTGGAAGTTGGGAAGCCGGTTGTCATGAAAAATGACCATGTGGAAAAGGGGCAACTTCTCGTATCCGGGATGTATGGTAATGAGGAGAATCCGACAGTTGTTTCGGCTAAAGGGATTGTATATGGAGAAACGTGGTATAAATCTGAGGTGGATGTTCCGTTAAAGACACAATTTCAAGTGTATACTGGTAATTCATACAATGAACATTTCCTTAAATTTGGGAGTACTAAAATAAAAATATGGGGATTTCTACAGGATAAGTATAAGCGCTCTCGTACTGAAAGTGTAAAACATGATGTGAAATTATTTGGATTTACATTACCAATTGCATACGAGAAAGATATTGTACGAGAAGAGGAAGAAGCGAACCGAGAATATACCGAAAAACAAGCAATGAAAGTAGCGAAAGAAATGGCAGAAAAAGAACTGAAGAAAAAATTGGATGAACATGCTATGATTGTAAGTGATAACATTTTGAGTAAAGAGGTTGAGGCGGATCACCTAAAGGTCACATTACATTATACAGTGATTGAAAATATTGCAGAGCCACAACCAATATCTGAATCCGATATTCAAGGAGACTGAGTAATGGCAGAACAATTAGTAGAAATGAACCAACAATTGGAAAATCCCAACGAAGCAATCGCTCTTTTTGGGGTAAATGATGCTCATTTAAAAGTAATTGAACGAGAACTTAGTGTATCGATTGTGACTAGAGGAGAATCTGTTCGTGTATCTGGGGCAGATGAAACTGTGGTGCTCGTAGAAAAAATCTTACAACAGTTACTTGTTGTTATCCGTAAAGGTGTATCAATTTCGGAAAGAGATGTTGCGTATGCGATTCAGCTTGGGCAACAAGGGAAAATTGCTCAATTCGAAGAATTATATGAAGAGGAAATTTTTAAAACGGCAAAAGGTAAATCCATTCGTGTGAAAACGATGGGGCAAAGACGATATATTCATGCAATGAAAAAGAATGATATTGTATTTGGGATAGGACCTGCTGGGACAGGAAAAACATACTTAGCCGTAGTAATGGCTGTGAGAGCTTTAAAGCAAGGGTATGTAAAGAAAATTATTTTAACAAGACCTGCTGTAGAAGCTGGAGAGAGCTTAGGGTTTTTACCAGGTGATTTGAAAGAAAAAGTAGATCCGTATTTACGTCCACTATATGATGCGTTACATGATATTCTTGGACAAGAATATACACAACGTATGATGGAACGTGGTGTAATTGAAATTGCACCTCTTGCTTATATGAGAGGGCGTACTCTGGATGATTCATTTGTTATATTAGATGAGGCGCAAAATACAACTGGTGTTCAAATAAAAATGTTTTTAACACGATTAGGTTTTAGTTCTAAAATGGTTATTACGGGGGATCCCTCACAGGTAGACTTGCCAAAAGGGGTAAAGTCAGGTCTTTCTATTGCTGCTAATATTTTATCTGGTGTATCAGGTCTTTCGTTCATAACATTGGAACAAACGGACGTTGTGAGACACCCATTAGTGCAACGTATTATTGAGGCATATGATAAAATGGAATGATCCTATTTGTCAGGATCATTTCTTTTTGTATGATAAGGTTGGCGAATGACATATTTTTTACTATCATTAAAGACGAGGGAAATAAACTATAGGTGATAGTGGATAAAAATGTTGTCCAAAAAGTATCGTTACCTAGAAGAAATGAAAGCTATAAATAGTTTCACTTTATTTCTGGAGAGGAGAAGGTATTGAAATCATGTCAAGATCTCAAGAAATTTCTAAGTGGTTTCGTAATTTACAACATTCGAAAAAACTAAGTTGGATTTCTTACGTTTTATTAGGGGCAGTGCTGTTTTTTGCACTTATGAATAATGTAAAACCAGAGCAATTAGATGTTACAACATATTCTATTGCGAAAAAAACAATCCATTCTCCTATTAAAATTGAAGATAAAGTTACAACGGACAAAAAGAAAAAAGAAGCCGCTACAAAAGTTGAAGATCAATATACATATAAAAGTGAGTATAAACAAAATAAAGTGGATATTGTGAATGACGTCTTTGCTAAAGTAGATGAAGTGATACAAGAGATTAAAGCGGTTGGACCGGATGAGCAAAAAAAGATTACTGATGCTGAAAAAGTGGACAAGTTGAAAAAAAAATTGCCTACTGATTTAACGAAAGAATTATCTGATTCAAACTTACTAAACTTAATTAATGCGGATTCGAACCAATTAGTATTAGCGAAAGATGCAACAGTTACAGCTATTAATAGTATCATGACTGAGCATGTTAAAATGGATGAATTGAAGGATGCGAAGGAACGATATGTAAGTGAGATGAATAGTGTTAATGTTGATAATGGTTTAAAGGAATCTATTAAGGCGTTAGGGAAATATGCGATTTCTGCAAACTATTTTTATGATCCGACCTTAACAAAAGAGAAGAGAAAAGCGGAAGAAGATTTAGTTCCACCTGTTTATATTCTTCAAGGGCAAGTCCTTGTTAGAGAAGGTGAAACGATTTCAAGTGATATGTACAATCAGTTGAAATTAGTTGGCCTGTTAGAAAAAGGGAACAGTTTTCAACCCTATGTTGGGTTAGCGGTACTCATTGGTGTGCTATTGTACTTTATGCATAAGCAGTTTGAAGTGTTTTTACAGCGGAAAAGAGAAGATAGGCCGTATGTCTTAGCGTATATTACAATTTTGTCTATCACGATTGTTTTAATGAAAATCATTAGTTTGTTTCAAAAGCTTGAGTATGCAGGAATCGCGTATGTTGTTCCAGTTGCAATGGGAACAATACTTGTAAAATTAATGATTGGTGATCGATTTGTATTTTTAACGAGTATGATCTTTTCTGTATGCGGAAGTATTATGTTTAATGAAGGTGTAACGAGTACACTGAATTATAGTGTGGGGATTTATGTTTTATTAAGTTCATTATCAGTTAGTATTTTCTTGAGAGAAAAAAATCGTCGTACGATGATTTTACAAGCTGGTATACTCGTTTCTGTATTAAATGTAGTCGTATTAGCGGCTTTGCTATTATTACGTAACGGGAATTTTTCGCCTCTTGAAATTGGGGTGCAATTATTAATGGCTGCTGTTTCGGGTATTATCTCTTCTGTTCTAGCTATGGGGATTTTACCGTATTTAGAAAGTGGTCTTGGGATTGTATCGAGTATGAAATTGATGGAACTTTCAAGTCCGAATCACCCGCTTTTGCGTAAAATTTTATTAGAAGCACCAGGTACATATCACCATAGTGTAATGGTAGCTAATCTCTCAGAAGCTGCTTGTGAAGCAGTTGGAGCAAATGGAGTATTAGCGCGTGTAGGGGCGTATTATCATGATGTAGGGAAAACGGTACAACCACAGTTTTTTATTGAAAACCAAATGGGTATTGAAAACCCGCATGATAGATTAGACCCTGTAACGAGCAAAGATATTATAATTGCTCATGTAACCGATGGGGTGAGAATGTTAGAAGAACACCATATACCTCAAGAAATTATCGATATTGCTGGACAGCATCATGGTACAACGTTACTTAAATATTTTTATTATAATGCGATTAAAGAAGATAAAGAGAAATATACGGAGGAAATGTTCCGCTATCCAGGATCAAAAGCAACTTCTAAAGAGTCGGCGATCGTTGGTATTGCTGATAGTGTGGAAGCGGCGGTACGTTCGATGAACCATCCAACACCAGATCAGATTAATAATTTAGTGCAAAGTATTATTAAAGATCGCCTGCAAGATGGTCAATTTAGTGAATGTGATTTGACATTTAAGGAACTACAAATCGTTGGAAAAACGTTATGTGAAACGTTAAATGGTATTTTCCATTCCCGTATTACATATCCGGAACCGCCGGAAGAAAAGGAGAAAGAATGAGTTTATTAATTGATTTTATTGATGAAACAGAAGAAGTGAAAGACGAATATATAAGTTTGATTCGAGGTTTAGTAGAGAAAGCAGCCCAAATGGAGAACATAGAAGAAGGCGCAGAATTATCGGTTACATTTGTAGATAATGAACGTATTCGTGAAATAAACCGTGATTACCGAGATAAGGATCAGCCTACGGACGTTATTTCTTTTGCTATGGAAGAAATGGGAGAAGGCGAAATGGAAATTGTCGGTGCAGAGATGCCGCGTATGTTAGGAGATCTTATTATTTCTATTCCAAGAGCAAAAGAACAAGCTGAAGAATATGGACATTCTTTTGATCGAGAACTTGGGTTTTTAGCACTACATGGCTTTTTGCATTTGCTTGGTTATGATCATATGACAGAAGAAGATGAGAAAGAAATGTTTGGAAGACAAAAAGAAATTTTAGAGGCCTTTGGATTAGGACGATGAAAACAGGAAAACTTTTAGATAGTTTTGGATATGCTATAGCTGGTATATACTTTTGTCTTCGTCATGAACGAAATATGAAAATTCATTATTTAGCCGCAGTCATCGTTATATGCTGCGGCTTTTATTTCCATATTACAACAATGGAATGGATTGTCGTACTTATTGTGATAGGGATTGTAATGAGTTTAGAGATGGTGAATACGGCTATTGAAAAAACAGTAGACTTAGCAACCGTCGATATTCATCCGGTTGCCAAAATTGCAAAGGATGTTGCAGCAGGGGCAGTTTTATTATTTGCAATTATAGCTGCTGTAATTGGTGCTATTATCTTTTTACCGTATATGGTATAGTTGCATTCCGAAGCTTTTATTAAGCTTTGGGAGCGCCGTGAAGGCCTTTAATGAAAGAGTGTATCTATTCACATCTATGAACGGAAAGGATGCGGGAATATGAATAGCAAACAATTAATTCAAGAAGCAACCGAAGCGCGTAAACGAGCGTACGTACCATATTCTAAATTTCAAGTAGGTGCAGCTTTACTAACTCAGGATGGAAAAATATATCGTGGATGTAATGTTGAAAATGCATCATATGGTTTATGTAACTGTGCAGAACGAACAGCTTTATTTAAGGCAATTTCTGAAGGGGATAACGAGTTTGTAGCTATTGCAGTCGTAGCGGATACAAAGCGTCCAGTACCTCCTTGTGGAGCATGTCGACAAGTTATGATAGAATTATGTAAACAGGATACGAAAGTATACCTATCAAACTTACATGGTGATGTTCAAGAGACAACAGTCGGAGAATTGTTACCAGGAGCATTTTTAGCGGAGGATTTACATGAATAGAAAAGGTTATAAATCAGGTTTTGTCTCTATTATTGGCAGACCGAATGTTGGGAAATCTACATTTTTAAATCGTATTATTGGCCAAAAAATTGCCATTATGAGCGATAAGCCACAAACAACTCGTAATAAAATTCAAGGTGTATATACAGAAAATGATTCACAAGTAGTTTTCATTGATACACCAGGAATACATAAACCTAAACATAAACTAGGCGATTTCATGGTGAAGATGGCTCAAACGACATTAAAAGAAGTTGATATTGTTTTGTTTATGGTCAATGCAACTGAAGGATATGGTCGTGGTGAGGAATTTATTATTGAGAAATTACAAGAAACGAAACAACCGGTATTTTTGGTAATTAATAAAATTGACCAACTTCATCCAGAGCAATTGCTGGAGTTGATTGATCAATATCGTAAATTATATGAGTTCGCGGAGATTGTGCCAATTTCTGCATTGGACGGTAATAACGTTGAAGCGTTAATCGGAGCAATTAAAAAGTATTTACCAGAAGGACCGCAATATTACCCGGATAATCAAGTAACGGATCATCCAGAGCGATTTATTATTTCAGAGCTTATTCGTGAAAAAGTATTACATTTAACACGTGAAGAAGTACCGCATTCTGTAGCGGTTGTTATTGATGCAATTCAAAAGCGTGAGGGCGGAGCGGTTTATATAAACGCAACGATTGTTGTTGAACGTGCATCACAAAAAGGAATTATTATAGGTAAGCAAGGGAAGATGTTAAAAGAAGTCGGTAAGAGAGCTCGTTTTGACATTGAAGCACTTCTTGGTTCTAAAGTATTTTTAGAAGTATGGGTGAAAGTGCAAAAAGATTGGCGTAATAAGATGTCACAGCTTCGTGACCTTGGTTTCCGTGAAGACGAGTATTAATATGAAGTAAAGTTGTGATCAGTGGATGTTTTGTTCATCCGCTGATTATTGGTTTTTATGAACCTTGATAAATTAGGAAAAATTTTTCTCACATGAAAATGAACAAAATGGGTCAACTTAATAACAACAAAAGAAATTGGTTTATAGGCTACGCTTATTGAGAAAGGTGGATTCTTATGCTAGATTTTACCTGGAAGTTTTTCTCCAAAACAGGAAGCATTGAAACGTATTTGCTTTTGAAAGAAATGGAAAAAGACGTAAACGATGAGATGGATCAACATGAAGAGGAGTTAGCGCATCTAGACTCTCCAATTTCTTGACCCGTTTTGTTCAAACCTTGGATGGTGACGAACATGTTTCAAAAAGTTGAGGGCATTGTTATCCGTACGACAGATTACGGAGAAACAAATAAGATTGTTACAATATACTCACGGGAATTTGGTAAGGTAAGTGCAATGGCAAGAGGGGCGAAAAAGCCGAAGAGTCGGTTAGCAGCTATTTCGCAACTTATGACACATGGTCATTTTCTTATTCAAATGGGATCTGGACTTGGAACTTTGCAACAAGGCGAGATTATTTCATCTATGAAAGAAATTCGCGAGGATATATTTTTAACTGCTTATGCATCATTTATTATTGAATTAACCGATAAAGCAACAGAAGATAAGAAGCATAATCCGTATTTATTTGAAATGTTATATCAAACGTTGCATTATATGTGTGAGGGTGTTGATCCAGAAGTATTATCATTAATTTATCAAACGAAAATGCTTCCGGTATTAGGGATGCGCCCGTACTTTGATACATGTGCTATTTGTCATCAAGAAACAGATTTTGTCGCCTTCTCTGTCCGGGAAGGCGGTTTTCTGTGCTCGCGTCATGCGGAGCAAGATCCGTATCGTATTCCGGTGGGAGAGGCTGTTCATAAATTATTACGTCTCTTTTTTCACTTTGATTTACACCGGCTCGGTAATGTATCGGTGAAGGATAGTACAAAAAAACAAATGCGCACAGTATTGAATACATATTATGACGAATATTGTGGGATTTATTTGAAAACAAGGCGTTTCTTGGAACAAATTGATAAGTTTCAAATATAAAAAGGGCCGTATACGGTCCTTTTTACATACTTTCTTTTTCGAATAGCATATTTAGTATATAATATTTAAGAGATAGTATAACTTTTTTCGTTGTGCATTAAAGGTGGTGATTATCATAGAGCTGAATAAACGGCAAGAGCATATCATTCAGATTGTAAAAGATCACGGTCCTATTACAGGGGAGTCAATTGCTGGGCAATTGGGTTTAACACGTGCAACGCTAAGACCAGACTTAGCAATTTTAACGATGGCTGGTTATTTAGAAGCGCGTCCACGTGTAGGTTATTTTTATACGGGTAAAACCGGGGGACAGCTATTATCTGAAGCTGTTAAGAAAATTAAAGTGCAAGATTATCAATCTAGACCGGCTGTAATTGATAAAAATGTATCAGTATACGATGCAATCTGTACTATGTTTCTAGAGGACGTTGGTACATTATTTGTTGTAGATCAAGCTACTTTATTAGTTGGCGTTGTATCTCGTAAAGATTTATTACGAGCTAGCTTAGGAAAGCAGGATTTAACCTCTCTTCCGGTTAATATTATCATGACAAGGATGCCAAACATTGCGATGTGTCGCAGGGAGGATTCTTTATATGATATTGCGATGGAATTAATAGAAAGACAGATTGATGCGATGCCGGTTGTGAAGGATACGAAACAAGGTTTAGAAGTGATTGGACGAATTACAAAAACAAATATTACACGTGCGTTTGTAAATTTAGTAAATAACGAATAAGTGTAATTTGTTTAAAGTGAGGTAATGTAATGGATAATAAAATCGTATATGTCGTATCTGACTCTGTAGGAGAAACGGCTGATTTGGTTGTTAGAGCGGCAATGGGACAGTTCCCATTCGCTCCTGATATTAGGCGTGTACCGTATGTAGAAGATACAGGGACATTAAAAGAAGTAATCTCGATTGCCAAGAGCAATCAAGCGCTTATTTGTTTTACGTTAGTAAAGCCTGATATGCGTCAATATTTATTGACAGAAGCGGCAAAAGAAGGAGTAGAGGCATACGATATTATCGGACCTCTTATCGATCAAATTGAAGAAATTACAGGGCAAGTACCAAGGTATGAGCCAGGTGTCGTTCGAAGATTAGATGAAGAGTACTTTAAAAAAATTGAAGCGATTGAATTTGCAGTTAAGTATGATGATGGTAGAGATGCACGTGGTATTTTAAAAGCTGATATCGTGTTGATTGGAATTTCACGTACATCAAAAACACCACTTTCACAATATTTAGCGCATAACAAACGTTTGAAAGTTGCTAATGTACCACTTGTACCGGAAGTGGATCCGCCTGAGGAATTATATCAAGTGGCAAAAGAGAAATGTTTCGGTTTGAAAATTATACCAGATAAGTTAAATCATATTCGAAAAGAACGATTGAAATCACTTGGATTAAGTGATGGAGCAACATATGCAAATATTAATCGTATTCAAGAAGAAATTGATCATTTTGAGGAAGTAATTAGTAAAATAAATTGTCAAGTGATTGATGTATCAAATAAGGCAATTGAAGAAACAGCAAATATTATTGTGAATGCAGTGCAAAACCAAAAAATGTTTTAGCACATTTACCAAAGGTGAATGTGCTTTTTTCGCTCGTGAGAAGGCGTTAGAGGAAGATGCGAAGTAGAGCATGAACTTTCGGCTTAATAATAGAATATAGCGGAATGGTTATACTTATATTCTTCTGTTTTTTAATTATGCTAAAGGAACGATTTCGTTATCTTTAAGTGTAAGATGAAAATTAAAGGGATATGTAGCGTAGTTGAAGAAAATATATTATAATAAAAAATTGTGATAAAAACCTATATTTTACGTTTAGACTTTAATTTTTCAGAATAAACTAGGGATAGGATTTTCGAAAAAGACATGTATTTACGTTAAATCGACAAAATCTAGACAAGAAAACGCACATTATGGAAGGATTCACAGAAGGGATGTAGAATACAGAAATATGCAAAACATCAGATAAGATATTATTTGATGCAGATGCGTATCCCGTGAAGAATGCAATTGTGCAAGTTGAAACAAAATTTTATGTCGAAATTTTGTTTGTCGTATCCTATGCTCATCGTTCAAGAAAACAGCAAGGTAATTGGGTCTATGTAGATTCTGAGCAAGATGAAGTTGACTGTGATATTTATTAACATGCAAAAGCTACAGATCTCATGATCATACAGGCTATAGTGCTTCTTGCTAGTCTTCTTGTGAAAAAGGAGTATATGTATTGTCTCCAAGAGATACATTTGTAACAGATGAGCAAATGTATACAATTTTATATAGTAGTATGTATCTGCGAATTTACGCAGACTGGGGACTTATACGAAAGGTCCAAAATCGTTTACACAATGTGATCGACAGTACTTTCTAACAAATTTAGAAAAATATTGTCGAATTATAAAGGAATCTTTTAATTTATATCGAATACAAAATACGACACGGAGATGGAGTTATGGGGAACAGAATTCCTGAAGAAGTTGTTGAACAGATTCGGACATCATCCGATATTGTAGAAGTGATTGGTGAGTATGTTCAACTTAGAAAGCAGGGGCGTAACTATTTCGGCCTTTGTCCATTTCATGGTGAGAATTCTCCTTCATTCTCTGTTTCATCTGATAAGCAAATTTTTCATTGTTTCGGATGTGGAGAAGGTGGAAATGTATTTTCTTTTCTTATGAAAATGGAAGGACTTGCTTTCACAGAGGCTGTTCAAAAGCTTGGCGAAAGAAATGGAATTGCAGTTGCAGAATATACATCAGGGCAAGGACAACAACAACAAGAAGACATATCTGATGACACTGTCATCATGCAACAGGCTCATGAACTTTTGAAAAAGTATTATCATCATTTATTAGTAAATACAGAAGAAGGAAATGAAGCACTTTCATATTTATTAAAACGTGGTATTACAAAAGAGATGATTGAGAAATTTGAAATTGGTTATGCATCACAAGCTTGGGATGCAGCAACGAAAATTTTACAAAAAAGAGGTTTGTCGCTATCTAGTATGGAACAGGCTGGCCTTCTTGTAAGAAGTGAGAAGGATGGCAGTCATTATGACCGCTTCCGCGGAAGAGTTATGTTTCCGATTTATACTTTACAAGGTAAGGTGATAGCGTTTAGTGGAAGGGCATTAGGAGATGACACTCCGAAATATTTGAATAGTCCTGAAACACCGATTTTTTACAAAAGTAAGCTGTTGTATAATTTCCACCAAGCAAGGCCGTTTATTAGAAAACGTGGGCAGGTTGTCCTTTTTGAAGGTTATGCCGATGTACTAGCCGCGGTGAAAAGTGGTGTGGAAGAAGCTGTTGCGACAATGGGAACAGCTTTAACTGAAGAACAAGCGAAACTTCTGCGACGTAACGTTGAAACTGTTGTTCTTTGCTATGATGGTGATAAAGCAGGGCGAGAAGCGACGATGAAAGCAGGGCAATTACTATTGCAAGTTGGTTGCCAAGTGAAAGTTACATCCTTGCCAGATAAGCTTGACCCTGATGAATATGTGCAACAATATGGGACAACCGCTTTTGAAAATCTTGTGAAATCAAGTATAAGTTTTGTTGGTTTCAAAATAAATTATTTGCGTTTAGGGAAAAATTTGCAAGATGAGTCTGGCAAAGAAGAATATGTAAAAAGTGTTTTAAAAGAGTTATCATTGCTACAGGATGCGATGCAGGCGGAATCCTATTTAAAATCATTATCGCAAGAATTTTCGTATTCAATGGAAACACTTTTGAATCAATTGCACCAATATCGCAAAGAACAAAAGGTACAGCAAAAACAAATAAAGCAGGTTTCTAAGCCATCTCAAATTGTTCAAACGAAACCGAAATTAACAGGTTTTGAAAGGGCAGAAAGAGAAATTATTTACCATATGTTGCAAAGTGCAGAAGTGACAGTGCGTATGGAACCTCATATAGAAGATTTTTATACAGAAGAACATAAAGGGATTTTATATGAACTATACGCATATTATGAAAAGGGAAATGAACCTTCAGTCGGAACATTTTTAAGTTGGCTCTCTGATGAAAAGTTGAAAAATATTATTACTGATATTTCGACGGATGAATTTATTAATCCAGAGTACACAGAAGAAGCGTTACAAGGTCATTTGGAGGCGCTAAGACGCCATAAAGAAAAACTTGAAAAGATGGAAATTATCTTTAAAGTAAAACAAATGGAAAAAACAGATCCTGTAGAGGCTGCTAAATATTATGTGGCATATTTACAAAGTCAAAAAGCAAGAAAATAGCTTTTTCGATAAAGTTTTAGTATAATGAATGTTTGTATCTCGCGTAAGGAGGGGAACAGATGGCTGATAAACCAGCTCGTTCTAAACAAATTGAAACTGAAATGACCCTTGAGCAAGTGAAAGAACAACTCACTGAGCTCGGAAAAAAACGTGGCGTTCTTACATATGAAGAGATTGCAGAACGCATGAATGGATTTGAAATTGAATCCGATCAAATGGATGAATACTATGAATATTTAGGTGAACAAGGGATTGACTTAGTTGGTGACAATGACAACGACGAAGGTCCTAATAATCGTCAAATTACAAAAACGGAAGAAGAATTTGACCTTAATGATTTAAGTGTGCCGCCAGGTGTGAAAATCAATGACCCTGTTCGTATGTACTTAAAAGAAATTGGTCGTGTAGACTTACTATCTGCTGAAGAAGAAATTCGACTTGCGACACGTATTGAAGAAGGCGATGAAGAAGCAAAACGCCGTCTTGCGGAAGCAAACTTACGTCTTGTAGTAAGTATTGCAAAGCGCTACGTGGGCCGTGGTATGCTTTTCTTAGACTTAATCCAAGAAGGAAATATGGGTCTAATTAAGGCAGTTGAAAAGTTCGACTACCGTAAAGGTTTTAAATTTAGTACGTATGCAACTTGGTGGATTCGCCAAGCTATTACACGTGCGATTGCAGACCAAGCGCGAACAATTCGTATTCCAGTTCATATGGTTGAAACAATTAATAAGTTAATCCGTGTACAACGTCAATTATTACAAGATTTAGGACGCGAACCATCTCCTGAAGAGATTGGTGAAGAAATGGATCTTGCTCCAGAAAAAGTACGCGAAATCTTAAAGATTGCACAGGAGCCAGTTTCTCTTGAAACACCAATTGGTGAAGAAGACGACTCCCATTTAGGTGACTTTATCGAAGACCAAGAAGCAACATCGCCTGCGGACCATGCAGCGTATGAATTGCTAAAAGAACAATTAGAAGATGTGTTAGATACACTAACAGATCGTGAAGAAAATGTTCTGCGTCTTCGTTTTGGTTTAGATGATGGACGAACTCGTACGCTTGAAGAAGTTGGGAAAGTATTCGGCGTAACGAGAGAACGTATTCGTCAAATTGAAGCGAAAGCACTTCGCAAATTAAGACATCCAAGCCGTAGTAAGCGTCTTAAGGATTTCTTAGAATAGGCTACCTTTAAGTTTACTTCACTTTTGTGAAGTAAACTTTTTTATTTTGTTAATTTTTGTTAAAATTTATCTATCGGCAACGATTACAATTTCTTGTAATTTATTTTACAGAATTGTCTTTTGATTTGCAAATGCTCATTTTTCGATTTTTCGATTTATTTTGTTTATTATATACAAAATAATATGTAGAAAAGTAAAAAATATGATGAGAAACGTTAGTAATTATCGAAATAATATGCGATATAATAGTGAAAATCAATAAAATGAATTTACGGAATATTTTTAACAAGTAGTAGTTTACTCTTTTCTGATAGGGCGTTTTCAAGTACAATATAAATGACTGAATCATCTAACTATTTAGCGGTATAGAGGGGGGAGAAGAGATATGAAACGTAATCCGTTGATTCCGTTCGCTCTTATTGCAGCATTAGGTATTATCGTTATGTTTGTATTTTCATTTCAGGGGCTAAATAAATCTAAAGAGTTAGCTGATGCAAAAAATGGTGGGAAACCAGCACAAACAGCATCAAAGCCAGAGGATATTGTAAAGCAAAGCTGTACGAGCTGTCATGGTGATCAGTTACAAGGAGCGGTAGGCCCTAATTTACAAAAAATTGGTGGGAAACTTTCAAAAGATGAAATTAAAGAAGTTCTGTCAAAAGGAAAAGGAAATATGCCAGCTAATTTAATTCCAGCTGATCAAGCAACGAAAGTAGCTGATTGGTTATCGAAGAAAAAATAAAGTATAGAAAAACAAGTCTTTTGCTTTTTGCAAAAGGCTTGTTTTTCTATACTATCTAAAATACGATTAGTAATAGAGAATTGAAGTATTGTTATGGACTTGCAACAACTACTATAAATTCATTATCATGGAGACAGACTGAGAAGAGAAGGAGTAATGGAAATACATGAATGAAGTAAAGCTTTCGAAACGATTAGAAGAAGTTGTGAGGGAGATTCCGGTAGGCTCTACAGTAGCTGATATTGGATCGGATCATGCGTATTTACCGTGTTATACAATTATAAATAATATTGCTACAAAAGCAGTTGCAGGAGAGGTTGTAGATGGACCGTTTCGCTCTGCACAAGCAACTGTAGCTGAAAGTGGCTTACAAGATAAAGTAGACGTTCGTAAAGGGAATGGATTAGCTGTTATAGTGCCAGGAGAAGTAGATGTTATTACGATTGCTGGTATGGGTGGAGCGTTAATTCGTGACATTTTAGAAAGTGGTAAAGAAAAATTAGAAGGTGTAACACGTTTAATCTTACAGCCGAATATTGCAGCACACCATATCCGTGAATGGTTTATTGAAAATGGATGGGAGCTTATCCGTGAGAAAATTGTAATAGAAGACGGAAAGATTTACGAGATTTTAGTCGGAGAGCGAGGAGATACAGCAGTACCTTACTCTGAAAATAAACAAGCTGAATTGTTTATGGGTCCATTTTTAATAAAAGAAAAAAGTGAAGCTTTTATTGAAAAGTGGGAAGGGGAATTGAAAAACTTCCAAAATATTTTAAAACAGTTAGAACGTGCAGCAGAGTCTGAAGAGACAAAAGCGAAGCGTGCAGAAGTAGAAGCGAAAATGAAAATGATAGGAGAGGTTTTATCATGAGTAAAATTCCGAATGGTCATGAAATTATTTCTTTGTTTGAAGGTATGTATCCGAAGCATTTAGCGATGGAAGGGGATAAGATTGGCTTACAGATTGGAGCGCTTAATAAACCTGTCCAGCACGTATTAATCGCGTTAGATGTAACTGAGGAAGTTGTGGACGAGGCGATCCAATTAGGAGCGAATATCATTATAGCGCACCATCCTTTAATCTTTAATCCATTAAAAGCGATTCATACAGATAAGGCGTACGGAAGAATTATTGAAATGTGTATTAAAAATGATATTGCGGTTTATGCCGCACATACAAATGTAGATATTGCTAAGGGCGGGGTAAATGATTTACTTGCTGATGCGTTAGGGTTACAAAATACAGAAGTATTAGCTCCTACATATGCAGAAGAAATGAAAAAAATTGTTGTATTTGTTCCAGTAACCCATGCAGAAGAAGTGCGCAAAGCTCTTGGAGATGCGGATGCAGGTCATATCGGTAATTATAGCCACTGTACGTTCGGTAGCGAAGGGGTAGGTACGTTTATCCCTCAAGAAGGTACAAATCCTTATATCGGAGAAACTGGGCAGTTAGAACGTGTGGAAGAGATACGTGTCGAAACGATTATTCCAGCTTCATTACAAAGAAAAGTTATTAAAGCGATGTTGGCAGCCCATCCATATGAAGAAGTGGCATATGATGTATATCCGCTTGATAATAAAGGTGAAACATTAGGTCTTGGTAAAATAGGGTATTTACAAGAAGAAATGACGCTTGAGCAGTTTGCTTTACATGTGAAACAATCATTACATGTAAAGGGTGCAAGAGTTGTTGGAAAGTTAGATGATAAGGTGCGTAAAGTAGCTGTACTTGGTGGTGACGGTAATAAATATATAAACCAAGCGAAATTTAAAGGAGCAGATGTATATGTAACAGGTGATATGTATTATCATGTTGCTCACGATGCGATGATGATTGGTTTAAATATAGTCGATCCAGGACATAACGTTGAAAAAGTAATGAAGCAAGGTGTACAAAAACAATTGCAAGAAAAAGTAGATGTGAAGAAATTCAATGTACACATTCACGCTTCGCAGTTACATACAGATCCATTCACATTTGTATAAGAAAAATAAAAACCGTTGCTCATGTAGGCAACGGTTTTTATTATTGTTCTTTTTTCACTTTTACACGAGGTAGTATCTTTTGAAGTGGTACTTTTCGAATTCTGTCCCATGTAGCTGGATTCATTGGGTCATATTGATCTAAGAAAGCAATAACTTCTTTTGTAATTGGCGTTGGAGTAGAAGCACCTGCTGTAACAGCTACGTTTTCTACACCTTGTAGCCATTCTAATTGGATTTCACTTACGTCTGCAACGCGGTATGCTGTCGTACCAGCGATTTCTTGTGATACTTGTGCTAAACGGTTTGAGTTGTTACTTTTCGGATCACCGACAACAATTGTTAAATCTGCAACATCAGCTTGTTTAGCGACAGCTTCTTGGCGAACTTGAGTTGCTAAACAAATTTCCTTGTGGAATTCTGCTGTTGGGAATTTTTTCTGAATGTCCTCCATTAAATGTTGAACATCCCATTGACTCATTGTTGTTTGATTCGTAACTAAAATTTTATCCGTTGGAATTTCTAGTGTTTTTAAATCATCAGCTTTTTCGATAAGATGAACGATATCAGGTGCGATACCAACTGCGCCTTCTGGTTCTGGATGATTTTTTTTGCCGATATAAATGACATGGTATCCTTCAGCTTTCTTTGCTTCGATAAGGTCATGTGTTTTTGTAACATCTGGACAAGTTGCATCAATTGTCGTTAAACCTTTTTCTTTTGCACGTTGTTTAACTTCTGGAGAAACACCGTGTGCAGTGAAAATAACAGTACCAGAATCGATTTTATCTAAAATTTCTAATCGACTTGGACCGTCTAATGTAATGATGCCATCCTCTTCGAAAGCATCTGTGACATGCTTATTGTGAACAATCATACCTAAAATATAAATGGGTCTCGGTAATGATTTATCTAATGCGGCGTTACGTGCAATAACCATTGCGTCAACAACACCATAGCAATAACCACGAGGGGAAATTTTAACAATCTTCATGTGAGTAATCCTCTCCTTCTAAACAAGGGATACTTTTGTGCATAGTCCATTACATTATAAAGGAGGAGTGGATAGAAAACAAAGGATTGTTACACATATAGTTTTGGTTTTGTTGCTGATTGTTGAACGGGTTCTTTCGGAACCTCTTTTTCTATTACCGGTTCAAGCACTATTTTTTTTCGTTTCCTTTTTGGAGGTGGAGGAGGTGGAGTTGCTACCTCAACCTGTTCTGTTGCATCTTCAGTTTGATTTTCTTCCGTACTTTTTCCAGAGGTGAGGATTTTAACAATGCTTGGTAGACTACGCATAATGGGACCGTACTGTTCGACAACAGGACCGACAGATTGCACGACTTGAGATACTTTTTCGATATTATTTATCATATTAGTTGGGTTCGAAATTAAATTTGAAAAAAAACTACCGATGCCGCTGCTAGATGCCGCTGCAGTTGTAGCTGACGCAGCACCACGTGTATCATTTGATTCATACATTTGAGGTGGTATCATCTGCTCTGGATATTGCTGCATGTATGGCTGATATTGTTGTGTATATTGTTGTTGGTATGGCTGTTGCTGTTGATATTGGGGCGGCGGTTGTTGGTGCATCATCGGTGGCCCTTCCATTTGTCGATAAGGAGGGACCATTTGCATGAAAGGTTCGGTTGGATCGTGTTTTTTAAAGAGTTTAGCAAGGAAACCTTTCTTTTTTTGAGCCATCGGTGGTAGTTGTGGAATCGGATATGGTGTGTAAGATTGTTGTCCTCGATTCGGATACATTTGTCTTATAGGGGATTTCGGAAACATGTGGGAAATCCTCCTTTCTTCAGTTAGGTATATACACATACAATATGCAATGGAAGGAAAGAAGGTTAGTTTTTGAGATAAAAACCTAAACTAAAGATGGATTTTACTTGTAGATTTCGATATAATGTAGACTTGACTGATTTGTGCGCAGTAGAAATTTTAGAAAGAAGGTGTAACTTATGACACTACAAACTTTTACACAGTATGATTTTAAACCATTTTTAATAGATGCAGTTCGTGAACTACGCTTTACAGAGCCAACAGGAATTCAAAAGAAAATTTTCCCGGTCGTGAAAAAAGGTGTGAGTATAATTGGACAATCCCAAACTGGTTCTGGGAAAACACATGCATACTTACTTCCTACGTTAAACAGAATTGATGCAAGTCGTGAAGAGGTACAACTTGTTATTACAGCGCCTACTCGTGAGTTAGCACAACAAATTTACGAAGAAATTGTGAAACTAACAAAGTTCTGTGCAGAAGATCAAATGATTACAGCACGCTGTTTAATTGGTGGAACTGATAAACAACGATCAATTGAAAAGTTGAAAAAACAACCTCATATTGTAGTTGGAACGCCAGGACGTATTAAAGATTTAGTAGAAGAAAAGGCGCTATTTGTTTATAAAGCGGATACTATTATTGTCGATGAAGCGGACTTAATGCTTGATATGGGATTCATTCAAGATGTAGATAAAATTGCGGCACGTATGCCTAAAAATCTGCAAATGTTAGTTTTCTCTGCAACAATTCCTCAAAAATTAAAACCATTTTTGAAGAAATATATGGAGAATCCAGAACATATTCATATTAATCCGAAGCAAGTTGCAGCAGGAAATATTGATCATTACCTTGTGCCTTCAAGACACCGTAATAAAACTGAATTAGTGAAAAATATGCTACTTCAATTTAAACCATATTTAGCAATTGTCTTTACAAACACAAAGAAGAAGGCTGACGAAGTAGCCGATGGATTAGCAGAACGTGGATTAAAAGTAGGGCGTATACACGGTGATTTATCACCACGTGATCGTAGAAAAATGATGAAACAAGTTCGTGATTTAGAGTTCCAATACATTGTCGCAACAGATTTGGCGGCACGCGGTATTGATATTGAAGGAATTAGCCATGTTATTAACTATGAACTTCCACCAGATTTAGATTTCTTCGTTCACCGTGTTGGAAGAACTGCACGTGCGGGTCATTCAGGTATTGCAGTGACGATTTATGATCCAGCAAATGAAGAAGCGTTAGATAGTTTGGAAAAACAACGTCATATCGAGTTTAAACATGTAGATTTACGCGGAGATGAATGGGCGGATTTAGGTGACCGTCGTCGTCGTAAGAGCCGTAAAAAACCAAGTGATGGACTAGATGTTATGGCAACAAAAGTTGTTAAGAAGCCGAAAAAAGTAAAACCAAACTATAAACGAAAACTTGCAACAGAACGTGACAAAGTGAAGAAAAAATATAGCAATAAAAAAAGATAAGGGATTTCCCTTATTTTTTTTATCTCACTGCTTGAGAGAAAGTCGATTAATGTAGACTAATAATTAGTGAGGGGTAGAAAAAACGTTGACTAAAGTTTCGCTTTATTGGGTTAATTTAAGTATAGAGTTCAGATTGTTTGAATAGTCCGTTTAATTTATGTAGTGCCTTTTGTGTGAACAAACAATTCGCTACATATTTCTACAAATTATGCTATCATTATATCTATTGTATATTGAAGAGGTGATTGTATGTTAAAGATTGGATCTCATGTTTCTATGAGTGGTAAGAAAATGTTATTAGCAGCAAGTGAAGAGGCTGTTTCATACGGTGCAACGACGTTTATGATTTATACAGGTGCACCGCAAAATACACGAAGAAAACCAATTGAAGAATTGAACATAGAAGCAGGAAGAAAACATATGGAACTAAACGGTATTGAAGAAATTATCGTACATGCGCCATACATTATTAATCTTGGGAATACGACGAAGCCAGAAACATTCCAATTAGGTGTAGACTTCCTTCGCATGGAAATTGAAAGAACATCGGCATTAGGTGTAGCGAAACAAATCGTTCTTCACCCAGGTGCGCACGTTGGTGCAGGAGCGGATGCTGGTATTCAACAAATTATTAAAGGGCTTAATGAAGTATTAACGCCAGAGCAGACGGTTAACATTGCGTTAGAAACGATGGCAGGAAAGGGAACGGAATGCGGTCGTAGCTTTGAAGAAATTGCGAAAATTATTGATGGTGTGAAATATAATGAAAAACTATCTGTATGTTTTGATACGTGTCATACGCATGATGCAGGTTATGACCTTGTAAATGATTTTGACGGTGTGTTAAACGAATTTGATAAAATTGTTGGGATAAATCGTTTACAAGTACTTCATATTAACGATAGCAAAAATGTACGCGGAGCTGGAAAAGACCGTCATGAAAATATTGGTTTTGGTCATATTGGCTATAAGGCATTGCATCACATTGTGCATCACCCACAACTTACGCACGTACCAAAAATTCTTGAAACGCCGTATGTAGGTGAAGATAAAAAAGATAAGAAGCCACCATATAAATTAGAAATCGAAATGCTGAAAAATGGTACTTTTGATGAAGGAATTCTTGAAAAAATTAAAGCACAATAAGGAGGGGATTTTCCCCTCCTTATTTTAATAGCTGCTGAAATAAAATATTTACTTGTTGGGCAGTGGCAGGAGTAGTTACTTTAGCGATTTGTTTTAACAAATCTAGTCGCTCGGTATTATCGTAAATGTTAATGTTTTTCCCTTTCATAAGTAAAACGATTTTATCAGCTTGTGCAGTTGTGATTGGAACTTCGTATTCTTTACTATATTTCAATAGTTCTTTTGTGGAAATATGATTTAATTTTTTGTTCACAATTTGTTTAATGAGGTTCATCGTGTTGTCCTCCTTCACACGTTCTTCTATCGAAATATATGTACGCATAGCTTGTACATATTCGTATCAAGGTGCATTTTTTCAATGGGGAAAAGAAGCTTATGTTATAATATAAGAACAAAACTATAGATAAAGAGTATAAGGAGGACTTATGGAAAAAAAGCAACATCGAAAAGAAAGTGTTATTCATCTTGTATATCGTTTAGTTATGATTGTCTTTGGGGCAGCGTGTGCGGCGGTAGCGATTGAACTGTTTTTAATGCCAAATAAAATTATTGATGGTGGAATTATTGGTATTTCTCTTATATTAGATTATCTTACTCCTAATATTTGGTGGTTAAGCTTTTCTACTTTAGTTGTTATCCTCAACATTCCTTTTATGTACTCCGGGTATAAGCAAATTGGAAAAACATTCATGTTATCTTCAGCATTTGGAATTGTAGCTTTAGCATTTATTGAATCAACGTTGCATGCTATCCCGCCATTTACAACAGAGCCGATTTTAGCAACAGTTTTCGGCGGTCTTATTTTAGGGATTGGTGTAGGACTTGTTATTCGTCATGGTGGATCGTTAGACGGGACCGAAATTATGGGAATTCTATTAACGAAGAAATTACCGTTTTCTGTTGGTGAATTCGTAATGTTTGTGAACTTATTCATTTTTGCATGGGCAGCATTTGTGTTTGGTGTTGAACAAGCGATGTATTCTGTTATGACGTACTATATCGCATTCAAAACAATTGATACGGTAATTCAAGGATTAGACGAAACGAAAGCAGTTTTAATAGTATCGGATCAATATGAGGAAGTATCAAATGCGATTTTACACCGCCTTGGTCGTGGAACAACAAAACTTGTTGCTAAAGGTGGCTATACAGATAAAGAAAAAGAAGTTATTTATGCAGTTGTAACACGTCTGGAAGTGACGAAGTTAAAATCAATTGTGCATGAAATTGATGAAAACGCATTTGTTACGATTATGAATACACAAGAGACAAATGGTGGTAAGTTTAAATCAGCAATTCACTAAAAAGTTAATTGTAATATCTTTTGAAAGCAGAGAATTATTCTCTGCTTTTTGTTATAATAATAAGGTTTCTTGAAATAAAGAATATATTTTAGGCAGATTGGTTTACAACTATAATAAGCTGTACTATAATTCAAATAGAGATAAATCGGAATCATTCTGAATTAAAATAGGTGAGATGCTATGAATAATATATTGGAAATAGAAGGATTAACGTTTCGGTATGAAGATCGCAACGTGTTAGAAGATATTAATTTGCAAGTTCCGAAGGGAGCTTTTTTAGGTTTAGTTGGACCGAATGGTTCAGGGAAATCGAC
Organism: Bacillus sp. TH17; assembly: GCF_016651125.1. NCBI lineage: Bacteria > Bacillati > Bacillota > Bacilli > Caryophanales > Bacillaceae > Bacillus > Bacillus sp. TH17. The sequence goes on along the minus strand of NZ_JAEKEN010000001.1, from coordinate 3,725,324 downwards.
TTTACTTAAATGCTTATTGGGTGTTTTAAAACCAAAGCAAGGAAGTATTAGATTGTTTGGCATTGATAGTAAGAAATTTAAAGAGTGGAATAAAGTTGGGTATGTATCCCAAAAGGCAAGTAGCTTTAACTCAGGTTTCCCGGCAACTGTTTTCGAGGTTGTTTCAATGGGGCTCGTTTCGAAAAAAGGGCTTTTTCGCTTTTTTACGAAAGACGATAATGCGAAAGTAGAAAAAGCGATTGCTGATGTAGGTATGAGCGAGTTTCGAGGTCGCAACATTGGAGAACTTTCTGGTGGACAACAACAGCGTGTATTTATTGCTCGTGCACTTGTAAGTGATCCGGAATTGCTTATTTTGGACGAGCCTACTGTTGGGATTGATGTGAAAAATGTGGCAAGTTTTTATGAGATACTAGAGGATTTAAACAAAAGATTGGGAATTACGTTAATTCTTGTTACGCACGATATGGGTGCTGTAACAGAGAAGGTGACGCATGTTGCATGTTTGAATCAGCATTTACATTTCCATGGGAATGTAGAGAAATTCCGAGAGTTAGAAGATGCAGAAATGTCGATTTTATATGGACATCATGTTCATCGCTTAGAACATGAACATGGGCATCACGGGAGGATATAATGATACAGGATTTTTTACAATATGATTTTTTACGTAATTCCTTATACGCTGGTATTTTAATAGGGCTTGTCGCACCACTTATCGGCGTGTTCGTTGTAATTCGCCGCATGTCGCTTATTGCGGATGCATTAAGTCATGTGACGTTATCAGGAATTGCAGCAAGTTTATTACTTGAAAAGACAATCTTTACCGGTGGGTTTTTAAACCCTTTATATATGGGGATGTTTTTTTCAATCGGTGGAGCATTGCTAATTGAAAAATTACGTACTGTATATAAACATTATCAAGAGTTAGCAATCCCGATTATACTTTCAGCAGGGATGGGGATTGGAGTTATCTTCATCTCACTTGCTAATGGATTCAATACGGATTTATTTAGTTATTTATTTGGTAGTGTAAGTGCTGTAACAAGTGCGGATTTAATTATTATTGGTATAGTAGCAATTGTTGTTATTGCGACGATTGTTTTATTATACAAAGAGTTGTTTTTACTATCATTTGATGAGGAATACGCTGTATCAACCGGTTTAAGTGCAAAGTGGATTCACTTTATCTTCATTATATTAGTTGCTCTTGTAATTGCGGTATCAATGCGTGTTGTAGGTGTTCTTCTCGTATCATCTTTAATGACGTTACCAGTTGCAGCAAGTATTCGTATTGCAAAAGGATTTAAACAAACAATTTTCTTTTCCATTTTATTTGGTGAAATTGCAGTAATTGGTGGAATGTTTGCTTCGTATCAACTTGATTTAGCTCCAGGTGGTACAATTGTTATGATAGCGGTTCTTATTTTAATTGGTGCAATTTTATGGAAAAAGAAAAAAACTGCATAAAGTAGGGATAGGTATGAATCTAACAGAAGCTTTACGCCTAATGAAGGAAAAGGGATACAAACATACGGGGAAAAGGGAAGAGATGCTGAGATTATTCGCAGCTCATAATCGTTATTTAACTGCGAAAGATGTTTTAGAGCATATGAAGGGTGATTATCCAGGACTTAGTTTTGATACGATTTATCGTAATTTAACGGTTTTTGCTGAAGTCGGTGTTTTAGAGCAAACGGAATTAAATGGTGAAAAGCATTTCCGTTTTACATGCTCCATTATGGAACATCATCATCATTTCATTTGTTTAGATTGTGGTGGTACGAAAGAGATTAATTCCTGCCCGATGGATTTTATGAATAAAGATTTTAAAGGTTATGAGGTAACGGGGCATAAGTTTGAAATATATGGTCGTTGCCCAAAATGTGCAAAATGAGAGGGCTCGTCAGTTATATAACTGACGAGTTTTTAATTTGAATGTAAAAAAAGGTTGCTCACAAAAATTGTGGCAACCTTCTTTTTATTGTTCTTGTTCTTGTTTTTCTTTTTCTTTTTCTCGTTCGGCAGCCATTTCAGCAGCGATTACATCAATTTCTTTTTTCAGTTCTTCTACCATTGTTTCTTCTGGTACTTTACGAACGACTTGCCCTTTACGGAATAATAAACCTTCTCCGCGTGCACCGGCAATACCGATGTCAGCTTCACGAGCTTCACCAGGACCGTTTACGGCACAGCCGAGTACTGCAACCTTAATTGGAACTTTAAGTGTGGAGATGTATTCTTCAACTTCATTAGCAATGCTAATTAGGTCGATTTCAATACGACCACAAGTTGGACAAGAAATAAGTGTTGCGGCATTAGATGCAAGACCGAATGATTTTAATAGTTCACGTGCAACTTTTACTTCTTCAACTGGATCAGCGCTTAAAGAGATACGAAGTGTATTTCCGATGCCTTTACTTAAAATTGCTCCAAGACCGGCGGCGCTTTTTACAGTCCCAGCAAACAATGTTCCTGATTCTGTAATACCTAAATGTAATGGATAATCAAAAGCGCGAGCAGCTTTTTCGTATGCTTCAATTGCTAAGTTAACATCAGAGGCTTTCATTGATACGATAATATCGTGGAAATCTAAGTCCTCTAAAATTTTAATATGGTGCAGTGCGCTCTCGACCATACCATCAGCAGTTGGATATCCATACTTTTCTAAAATATGACGTTCTAATGAGCCGGCATTTACACCGATACGGATTGGAATGCCACGCTCTTTCGCTGCATTTACAACAGCTTCTACTTTATGGCGACGTCCAATGTTACCTGGATTGATACGTACTTTATCAATGCCGCCTTCGATTGCTTTTAAAGCAAGGCGGTAATCAAAATGAATATCAGCAACAAGTGGAATGTTGATTTGTTTTTTAATATCAGCAATAGCATTTGCTGCGCGTTCGTCTGGAACAGCAACACGAACAACTTGACAGCCAGCTTCTTCTAAACGTTTAATTTCAGCAACTGTAGCCTCAACATCATGCGTTTTTGTTGTCGTCATACTTTGTATAATTAATTCATTGTTACCGCCAATTGTTAAATTACCGACTTTAACTGGACGTGTTTTTGTGCGTTGAGTCATTTCATTCACGAATTGATCGCTCTCCTTATAAAAGAAGTTTCTTATTTTAGTCCCTTACATCAATGATAGTATGTGTGAGAAAGGGCTATAGAAACCAAAGTACTCGGTTTCACTTTTACTATTGTATCAGCGCCTTTATGTAATTGACAAGGATTAAGTGATTGCTTATTGATATAAGGGGAATTTATAAGACTTTCCAACTTGGATTTTTGTAGCAGATGTATTTTTATTTAATTGCTTAAAATCATCAATTACTTTTTCAATAGAAGGAATTTTTTTCTTATTAATCGCTTCTGTAATAGAAAGAACTGTATCACCAGTTTTTACTTCGATTGCTTTATAAGCTGTATCCGTTTCTTTTTCTTTTTCTGTTTCTTTCTCTTTATTTTGTTTTGTATCTGTATTTTCTTTTTTTATCGTTTGGGCAGCAGATGTTTTTTTGTATGAACTTAACATCGGTAAAGTACCGATTCTTATGTCGTAATAAAATATATAACCGAGGACAAGCACGAATAAGAGTACACCTAATCTCTTCATATCCTTCACTCCTTTGCTAGGAATATATGCTTGTCCAAAAAAAAAATGCCTATTTAGGCATTTTTTTATAGTTCTTGTTTTTCTTTCGGCTTTGGAACTTCTTTAATTGTTAAGTATAGAACGATTAAAACAACTGCAATGTAAATGAATGTTGCGCCAGGTACGTTTATTTTGAATAAGTCCATAATCATAAAGAAGATTGTTGGAATTGTGTAGCTGTAAGCAGTTAATGTCCAAACTTGTTTATAAGATAATTTGCGTTGACCGCTCATCGCAGAACCGATGAAGGCAAGCAATGTAACTCCTACAAAGGTAATAAATAATTGGAACAAGTACAGTAAGAACCCAATAACGAATAATAAGATTGGATAAATACTGTCAAATAACGAAATGAAATCTTGTAAATCTTTTTTCTCAAGAGATGCGCCTAATAAGTCATTATAGGAATATGTTTGTGTTTGACCATTCCCCATGGAGACTACTTTATCTTTTAAAACAAATAAACCTGTTTTATTTTGATATTTTTCTAAGTCTGTTGAATTTGGATCAAATACGAAAAGGGCATTTCCATCTTCTTTTTCGATAGGTTGATCAATATCAGCTGTTAGCTCGCCATTTTCAATTTTAAAATCAGGTAAATCTTTTTCGATTACTTTATTTACCATGTTAACACCATCTTGAATAACGCTACCGTACAAGAAAGTTCTTGGAATAGTAGTGATTAGGCAAAGAAGCATAATATACAAAATGGTTTTACCGATTTTTTGAAAACGGAAAAGCGCCATATCTTTAGGCGAATATACGCTTTTTGCTAGCTGTGTAAAAATGGACATAGATTCACTTCCTTTATGTATGTATAAAATCATTGTAACGTACGAATCTAGAGAAGCTCAAGATATATTATATTTACATATAGTAGAGAGGACTAAATTCCTTCTTATTAATTTACTTCTTTTAGTAGAGAAAAATACAATTGACACTTTTCTTTCGTATATGGTAAATTTATCTTACATTTTTCAAACGATATACCTGATTGGAATTTAGTTGTTTTTAATGGTACATACATAATCGTGGACCCTTAGCTCAGTTGGTTAGAGCAGACGGCTCATAACCGTCCGGTCGTAGGTTCGAGTCCTACAGGGTCCATATCCATTTCATATGTTTATTATGTCAGCAGGAAGCTTCCTTGTAGAAGGAAGCTTTTTTTCGGAATATATGAGCATTTTAATTGAAAAGAAGTGGGGATTTTGCTACTTTAATGATAGCAAGACAAAGCGATTTATTTGTTTGCACCCTATGGCAATTAGGGTAGAATGAAGTTGTATGTCACTTAAGTGGCAATACATAAACCGGGAGGAATATAACAATGGCAAAACACGAATTACCAAATTTACCTTATGCGTATGATGCTTTAGAACCTCACTTTGATAAAGAAACAATGAACATCCATCATACAAAACATCACAACACGTATATTACAAACTTAAACGCTGCTTTAGAAGGTCATGCAGAATTAGCTGACAAAAGCGTTGAAGAATTAGTTGCAAACTTAAACGAAGTACCTGAAGCAATCCGTACAGCAGTACGTAACAATGGTGGCGGACATGCTAACCATACATTCTTCTGGACAATCCTATCTCCAAACGGCGGGGGACAACCAGTAGGCGAACTTGCAACTGCGATTGAAGCGAAATTCGGTAGCTTCGATGCATTCAAAGCAGAATTCGCAAAAGCTGGCGCAACTCGCTTCGGTTCTGGTTGGGCTTGGTTAGTAGTAAACAATGGTGAGTTAGAAGTAACAAGCACTCCAAACCAAGATTCTCCTCTAACTGAAGGTAAAACTCCAGTTATCGGTTTAGATGTTTGGGAGCATGCTTACTACTTAAATTACCAAAACCGTCGTCCTGACTACATCGGTGCATTCTGGAACGTTGTAGATTGGAACGTTGCTGAAAAACTTTACCAAGAAGCAAAATAATTAAAGTTAATACAGCTAGAAAAAAGCTAGGGGGTTTTCTCCTAGCTTTTTTCTATGTTCTCCTTTTACATAATTGAGCTTGTCTTTGGAAGACTAGAACATGAAGTAAAGGAGAGTTGTGTATGAAGTGGAAACATGTAATCGGTGATGTTGAAGTGAATCGGGATTTAGTATTATTGCTCGTTATAGGAGGTTTATACACGCTCGCAATTTCTTTATCGAATACGTTTGTAAACATTTATTTATGGAAGCAAACACAAAATTATGTGAATCTGGGCTTGTATAATTTGGCCAGCGTTGTATTGCAGCCTCTAACATTTCTTGTGGGCGGGAAATTAGCGAAACGTATTGATCGCTCGATTTTATTGAGAATCGGTGTAGGAACGTTAGCTGTTTTTTTTATCGTCGTTTTAGTAGCGGGAAAAAGTGCATCTCACTATATTTTATTAATGGGAGCCCTTTTAGGAGTTGGTTATGGTTTTTATTGGCTCGCTTTTAACTTGTTGACATTTGAGATTACAGAACCAGAAACAAGAGATTTTTTTAACGGTTTTCTAGGACTTCTTACATCGTTCTCTGGAATGATTGGACCGATAGCAGCGGGATATACAATTTCACGTATGGAAAAATGGAGTGGTTATACTGTCGTTTTCTTCCTCTCGTTAATGCTATTTGCGGTTGCAGTCGTTCTAAGCTTTTTTTTATCGAAGAGGGAATGTGAAGGACGCTATGAAATTGTGCAAGTATTGAAAGAGCGGCAAGTTGATGAAAACTGGGGAAGAATTACGCGCGCTCATTTCTTCCAAGGTTTGAGAGAGGGAACGTTTATTTTCGTCATTTCGGTATATGTCTATTTAGCATCTGGTAGCGAGTTAGCACTAGGGAAATATAGTTTAGTGAATTCTGCAGTATCATTTGTATGCTATTATTTAGTTGCTCGTATGTTAAAGAAAGAATGGCGAAAAAAAGCAATTTTACTTGGTGGCATTATTTTATATGCGGTCGTATTTTTAGTTATTTTTAATGTTACATATACGAAATTACTTATTTATGCAGCATGTATTGCGGTTGCATATCCGATTTTACTCGTTCCGTACGGCTCAATGACATACGATGTAATTGGTAGAGCAAAACAGGCGAGAGAATGGCGTGTAGAATATATAGTGGTCAGGGAATTATGGTTAAATGCCGGAAGAATTTGTTCCATTTTAAGTTTTTTATGTGCTGTCATATTTTTTCCGCCTGAAAAAAGTTTACCTTTCTTACTATGTATTTTAGGAGCTGGACATTTTCTTATTTATTTTGCAGTTAAAAATGTCAAATATGATGAGGGGAATGTGAACAAAACCAGTGTTGTAGCGCAAGGAAGCACGCAGAATCAAACTGAACCAGAAGGTTAACTTATCGCGTGTTTTATGCTAGAATAGAAAAAGATGTAAGACAGCAGTGAGGGCACCTGTATGAAGGTGTCCCTTTCACATTACATAGCTGTTGGTAGAGGGGGTTTGTATGAGCAAGAAGCAGAAACAACAAAAGAAAAAGACCCACGTTCCTTTTCGGTTAAACGTGTTGTTTTTTTGCGTGTTTTTAATGTTCTCCGCGGTTATTGTAAGGCTTGGATACGTACAAATTGTTCGTGGTGAGGAATATAAAAATGAAGTTGAGAAAAAAGAAAACTCAACGATAAGTAATCCTGTACCACGCGGGAAAATATTTGATCGTAATGGAGAAGCGGTCGTAGATAATGAGCCTATTCGTACAATTACATTTACAAAAATGAAGGGGTCAACTGCAGCAGATCGCTTAGAGACGGCGAAAAAGTTAGCAGATTTAATTGAAGTCCCAACAGATAAGTTAACAGATCGCGATAAGAAAGATTATTGGCTTGCTTTACATAAAGAAGAAGCAGAAGCAAAAGCAAAAATCACAAAAAAAGATCGTGAAGAGTTTAAAGCGAATAAAATTGACGATAAAGAACTAGATGAACGTCAACGAAATCGTGTAACAGAAGAAGAGATTAATCAACTGTCAGCAAAAGATTTAGAAATATTGGCGATCAAAAGTAAGATGGAAAGCGGATATGCAATGACGCCGCAAATCGTTAAAAAAAATGCAACACCGGAAGAATACGCGATTATTAGTGAAAATTTAGCGAAATTACCAGGTGTAGATACAAATGTTGATTGGGAGCGAAAATATAAGTATGACGATATGTTCCGAAGTGTACTTGGTGGTGTAACTTCTTCTGATGAAGGGTTACCGAGAGAAAGATTAGATCACTATCTTGTTCGTGATTATAATCGTAACGATCGCGTAGGAAAAAGTTACCTTGAGCAACAGTACGAAGATAGTTTACACGGCACAAAAGCTGAAGTTAGAAATGTTACAGATAAAGACGGTAATATTTTAGAAACTATTAATGTCTCACAAGGACAACGAGGTAACGATCTGAATTTAACGATTGATATGAAATTACAAAAGCGCGTAGAAGAAATTCTTACAAAAAACTTAATGAGATTTAAAGGGAGCGAGCCTCTTTTAGACCGTGCATTCGTTGTAATGATGAACCCGAAAAATGGTGAAGTTTTATCTATGGCGGGGAAACAATTAGTAAATAAAGACGGCGAAACGAAAGTAGAGGATTTTGCATTAGGAACGATGACAAGTTCTTATCCGATGGGTTCAACTGTAAAAGGCGCGACAGTACTTACTGGATATCAAACTGGTGCGATTCAGCCTGGAGCTGTACAGTATGATGAACCGATTAAATTAAAAGGGACACCTACGAAGTCATCTTGGAAAACGATGGGGTATATTAATGACCTGACAGCGTTAAAAATGTCTTCTAACGTTTATATGTTTAAAACAGCGATGAATATCGCTGGGGTTCCATATGTACGAGGCGGTACGTTAGATATTCCGAAAAGTGCGTTCGATACTATGCGTTACTATTTTGGTCAGTTTGGACTTGGTGTGAAAACAGGAATTGATTTGCCAAATGAAACAGCTGGTCAAATAGGTAAAGGAAATCAACCAGGTTTCTTATTAGATTTATCAATCGGGCAGTATGATACGTATACACCGCTTCAATTAGCGCAATATATTTCGACGATTGCAAATGGTGGATATCGTATGCAACCCCAAGTTGTAAAGGAAATTCGTCAGCCATCGGCGAAGCCAGAGGAAGTTGGAAAAGTTGTTCAATCCATGGAACCGAAAGTATTAAATCGTGTTGATATGCCTGAATCACAAATTAAACGTGTTCAAGAAGGATTTAGACAAGTGTTTAACGATACAGGTGGTACAGCTACAAAATACTTTGCAGGTGCACCGTATAAAGCCGCTGGGAAAACAGGTACAGCTCAAACTGTATATGGCGGAGATAAAGAGATTGGTAGAAATGCAAAGGGTGAGCGTGTTGAAACATATAACTTAACATTAGTAGGTTATGCCCCGCTCGAAGATCCAGAAGTAGCATTTTCTGTTGTTGTGCCATGGGTACATGATGATAAAACAGGGATTAATGGATATATCAGTCGTGAAATAATGGACGCTTATTTTGATTTGAAAAAACAAGCATTAACTGGTGAAGCTCCGCAAGATGAAAAAGCGAAAAAAAATAAAAATCAAGATGATGAATAAAAAAGTTGTAAAAAAAGCACACTATCTGAAAAGATAGTGTGCTTTTTTTTATGCCTTACGCATATGGTTTAGTAAATGTGGACAAGCATAAAATATTGAAAAAACATGTAGTTTCAAAAACGATGAACACAACAAGATTAGTGCATACGCTCTAAGTTTGTTGTGTGTGATAGGCGATAGCAGTTTTATCCCGCGTTTGAGGGCGGTAAAACTCCCACCTCAAAATTCAGCTGGAGCAAAGAAGTTAGATGGGAGCCCTGCTGCCCGTAAACGCCCGATTGGTGAGGGCTAATAATCAGTGGGGGAATGAACAAAACCCCCACTGATTAAAGTTTCGCTTTATGGATGATTAGAAAATTTCCTGCATCTAAAGTACAAAAGTGAAAATAAAGTTTGTGTATACAGTTGTTTTTGTGGGACTTTACAAAACTTTTACAAATAATTAAAACCGAATTAATAGTTTAGCAGTATTCTTATATCTGTAATCCTGTTATTTCCGGTTACTTCTAGGAGGAAGAACACGTGAAATGGATGAGCGCATCGATTAAAGTTTTGACATTATCGACATGTTTCCTTTGTTTTAATATGTCTACTGCATTCGCTACAAATGAAATGGGAGAAGTGAGAGTTGATGGATCCTCAACGGTTTTCCCTATTATAGAGGCAGTAGCAGAGGAATATACAAAGGCCCATCCAAACGTGAAAATTTCTATTAGTATTTCTGGGACAGGGGGAGGATTTAATCGTTTCAGTAAAGGAGAAGTAGATATAAACAATGCTTCGAGATTGATGAAACCGGTAGAAGAAAATGCAATGCAGAAAAAATCCATTCAATTTACACCATTTGAGGTTGCTTATGACGGTCTAACGATTGTTGTGAATCGTCAAAATACGTGGGTAAACAATATGACGATAGACGAGTTACGTCTGTTATGGAGTGAAAATGGAAGATTGAAACGATGGTCACAAATTCATTCATCATGGCCTCGTGAACAAGTTAAATTTTATGCGCCAGGCGTAGACTCTGGTACTTATGATTATTTCCAAAATGTTGTCTTACAAAATAATCGCCTTGTAAAAACGGTTTCTTTGTCTGAAGACGATCAAGTTATTATGCAAGGGGTAATGAATGATAAAAATGCCATTGCTTTTGTAGGATATGCTTATTATATGGCCAATCGAGATAAGGTAAAAGCAATACAGGTGGATGGTGTATTTCCAACGAAAGAGACCATTCAGTCGGGTACGTATAAGCCATTATCTAGGCCGCTATTTACGTATGTGAATCATGCATCTATCAGAAATAAAATTAATGTAGCAAATTATGTTGAGTTTATGATTAAGCATGTTGGAAGCCTTGCTGAAGAGGTCGGATATGTAAAATTACCAAAAGAAAAATATAATGAACAGCTGCGAATGTTAACAGAAATAAAAAGGTAATGTCAGGGTGGAAAGGGGTTTTCATCTTTGGCTCATAATGACAAAAGTCAAATTACATTTTCTGTACAACATTTGATTGAGAGAAATACAAATAGAAGAAAAAAAACGCAGCGAATCAATCGAATTGTTCCGTTAATACTAAAAGCCATTGCTAGCGTGTCCATTGTAACGACACTTGGAATTATTATTACGTTGGCAAATGAAACAATCATGTTTTTTCAAAAGATATCATTGTATTCTTTTTTGACAGAGAAGGAATGGTTACCTTTTTTTGAAGATCCCAAATTCGGTATATTACCACTTATATGTGGAACAATCCTTGTAACAGCAATTGCCATGTTCGTAGCAATTCCTATCGGTTTAGGGTGTGCCGTGTTTTTAAGCGAATACGCTTCGAATGGCGCTCGGAAAATATTAAAACCGTTGTTAGAGCTACTAGCAGGCATCCCGACAATTGTATATGGTTTTTTCGCGTTAACAGTTGTCACACCACTTTTACAACGGGTTATACCAGATTTGCAGTTTTTTAATGCTATTAGTCCAGGTATTGTTATAGGGTTTATGATGATACCGACGATTGCGTCTCTCTCTGAAGATGCGATGAGAGCTGTAGCGAAAGGAATTAAAGAAGCCTCATTAGCGCTAGGAGCAACTCGTTTCGAGATGGTAAAACAAGTGGTGTTTCCATCGGCTTTTACGGGCATAATGGCAGCGATTATATTAGCAGCTTCCAGGGCAATTGGTGAAACGATGATTGTTGTTATTGCAGCTGGATCAACACCTAATGTATCGATAGATCCGACTCATTCTATTCAAACATTAACAGCCTATATTGTACAAGTGAGTTTAGGTGATGCTCCGCACGGAACGATTACTTATTACAGCATGTATGCTGTAGGCGCAACGTTATTTATGTTTACTTTTATTATGAATATCATTTCGCAATATATTATGCGCCGTTTTAGGAGGTTGACATAATATGCGAATGTTAAACCATAAGAACATACAAGAAAATATGGCATCGCGTTTTTTAAAGGATCGGATTTACAAGTGTTTGTTTTATATAGCAATTTTGTTTTCAGTAGTAATACTTTTTATATTGCTTTTTCAAATTTTTGAAAAAGGTATAAGTTATCTTTCAATAGATTTCTTTACAAACTTCGCCTCACGTAATCCGAGAGAAGCTGGGATTGTCGCTGCTTTGTCAGGAACAATACTATTTATGAGCATTGTTATACCAGTCTCTTTTATATTCGGAGTCGGAACAGCTCTTTATTTAGAGCATTATGCGAAGGAGTCCGTTTTTAAAAAGTTAATTGAATTAAATAATCAAACATTAGCAGGGGTACCTTCCGTTGTGTTTGGTTTACTCGGGTTAACTATTTTCGTATACGCTCTCCATTTGGGAGAGAGCATAATGGCAGCGGCACTGACGATGAGTTTACTCGTCTTACCAACTGTTGTTGTAGCTAGTCAAGAAGCGATTAGAACTGTGCCGAGCTCATTACTAGAGGCTTCTTACGGATTAGGTGCTACGAAATGGCAAACGATGTATCAAATTGTATTGCCAGTCGCTTTGCCAGGGATTGTAACGGGATGTACGTTAGCGGTATCGAGAGCAATTGGTGAGGCAGCACCATTATTAGTTATTGGGGCCCTTGCCTTTGCAAATTATGTTCCGTTCAGTATGTTTGATAGATTTACGGTTTTACCAATTCAAATTTTTAATTGGATGAGTAGACCACAAGAAGAATTTCAGTATGTAGCAGCAGCTGGGATGATTGTTTTGCTAGGATTGTTGCTCTTTATAAATATATTTGTCTTATGGTTACGAAATCGAAAATAAGTTGGAAGTGGATGAAAGGAGAATTCAAATGGTAGCAACAGTAGTAAATGTACAGGTGAAAAATGAAAAAAAGATTGAGACAGCACCAAAAAAAATAGTATTTGATACGAAAAATTTAAATTTATGGTACGGAGAAGACCATGCTTTAAAAGATATCAACTTAAGTATTCATGAGAATGAAGTAACAGCGATTATCGGCCCAAGTGGTTGTGGGAAATCAACATACTTAAAAACGCTAAATCGTATGGTAGAGTTAGTGCCTATCGTTCGAACTACGGGCGTTATCGAATATAGAGAACGAAACATATTTGATAAATCATATCCAGTTGAAGAATTACGTACGCATGTGGGTATGGTGTTCCAAAAGCCAAATCCATTCCCAAAATCTATTTATGAAAATGTAGCATATGGTCCGAAAATCCATGGTGTTCGTGACAAAAAAACACTTGATGAAATTGTTGAAAATAGCTTGCGCGGCGCAGCTATTTGGGATGAGTTAAAAGATCGTTTGCATGATAATGCATACGGTTTATCTGGTGGTCAGCAACAACGTCTATGCATTGCACGCTGCTTAGCGATTGAGCCAGACGTAATTTTAATGGATGAGCCAACATCGGCGCTAGATCCAATTTCAACATCAAAAGTAGAAGAATTAATTCAGGAGTTAAAGAAAGATTTTAGTATTGTTATCGTAACGCACAACATGCAACAAGCAGCACGAATTTCAGATAAAACTGCTTTCTTTTTAAGTGGAGAAGTTGTGGAATATACAGATACGAACAAATTATTTACAACACCTGCAGATAAGCGTACAGAAGACTACATTACAGGACGATTTGGTTGATATCGCTAGCAAGGCTAAGAGTAAATGCCCTCTTAACAGAGGGCATTTCTCATTTTTACCTCATTTTAAATAGGGGAGTAATATTTCTCTTTTCTCAAGGCTTAATAAACATACAAGAGGCTGGGTAGGGGATTTATCCCGCTATTTGCCGGGCAGTAAAACTCCCACCTCAAAATTCGGATGGAGCAAAGAAGTTAGGTGGGAGTCGGGCTGCCCATAAACGCCCGATTGGTGAGGGCTAATAATCAGTGGGGGATGAAAAACCCCCACACTGATTAAAGTTTCACTTTATATAAAATGGCACATAATATTGAGGGGGAAGAAATGATGGTAAGAGAACAGTTTCAATGTGATTTAAAAACGTTACAGCAAAAGGTGATCGAGCTTGGTGAGTTAGCAAGTGGAGCTTTATTGATTGCTATGGAAGGTCTTCACAACAGGGATGTAGAGAAAGCGTTAGAAGTCATTGATGGGGATTATCGCATGGATAATTTAGAAGAGGAAATAAATGACCTTGCGCTTATGCTTATTACAAAGCAGCAGCCTGTAGCAAGTGATTTAAGAAGAATTTTCATTTCAATTAAAACAGCGACAGATTTAGAACGTATTGCAGACCATGCTGTTAATATTGCGAAATCAACAATTCGTCTTGGTGAAAAAGAAGTGGTTGTTAGTTTGCATAATCTTGAGGAAATGTTTGAGATTGCTCATAAGATGTTAAATTTAGCATTAGAAGCATATGAGCAAGAAAATTTAACTTTTGCTAAACAAATTGCTGAAATGGATGATTCAGTTGATGAAATTTATGGGAAGGCGATTCGTGAATTTATTTCATCTATCCCTGGACAACCAGAAGCGATTACACAAATTACACAACTATCCTTTGTTGCTAGATATATTGAGCGTGTAGCAGACCATGTTACAAATATTGCCGAGAATGTATTTTATGTAGTAAAAGGAAAGCATTATTTATTGAATGAGTAGGGGGAAAAGTAGGTGATGAGAAATCACCTGCTTTTTTTAGTCAAAACATGACAAAAAAAGCTCGTTGTTTCCTTTAGTCTATGATGATAAGATGTATCATAATTAATGGAAAAATAAGTACATATATGTTAGTTACGTTTTATTAATTATTTTACCAAGTTAATGGTAAGCGCTTTCTTTTTTTGTGGGAGTTAAAAGGTACATTTATTTATAAAGTGAGGCTTTAATTAGTGGGGCTGTCTCTCGCTGATTGTTAGATCATACTAAACCGGACTTTTACTGCAGTTAATGTGGGGTAAATGATATACGGAGTTCTTGAACATTATATAAGTGGAGGCTGAAGTATATGAAGGGGGTTATTTTAGCTGGAGGAAAAGGGAGACGCCTTAGACCATTAACATGTAATACTCCAAAACCGATGTTACCATTGTTAGAAAAACCAGTTCTTGAATATAATATTGAATTATTACGTCAGCATGGTATTCGTGAAATTGCAATTACAGTTCAATATATGAGTACTGCCATTAAGCAATACTTTGGTGATGGTAGTAAGTGGGGAGTTAACTTGTATTATTTTGAAGATTCTCCTCCGCTTGGAACAGCAGGGAGTATTAAGCAAGCGGAAAGTTTTTTAGATGAAACATTTGTTGTTATTAGTGGGGATGCACTAACTGACTTTCAATTATCAGAAGGAATTGCATTTCATGAACAGAAGAAGAGAATGGTAACGATGTTTGTGAAAGAAGTAGAAAACCCACTCTCATTTGGCTTAGTTGTAATGAATAAAGAACAAGAAATTATACGATATATAGAAAAGCCGAGCTGGAATGAGGTAGTTTCTAATATTGTGAATACAGGTATTTATATAATGGAGCCAGAAATCTTTTCTTACATACCATCCATGGAATTTTCGGATTTCAGTCATGATGTGTTTCCTTTATTGGCAAATAAAAATGCTTTATTTGCATATTTATCAGAAGACTATTGGCTAGATATTGGTACATTTGATCAATATCGGCAAGCTCAATTCGATTTGTTGACGAAAAAATTGAAGGTGCCTATTCCATATACAGAAGTATTACCGATGGTGTGGATGGGAGAAGGTGTAACGATAGGAAAAGGGACGAAAATTCATGGCCCTTCTTTTATTGGAGAAGGAGCAATGATTGGTGCAGGGGCTGTAATTGAACCGTACTCTATTATCGGGAAAAATAGTATCGTTTCAAGTCATTCTCATCTTCAAAAAAGCATCATTTTTGCAAATTCTCATATAGGAAAAAATTGTGAGTTGTTAGAAACAACAATAGGAGATCATACAATGGTCGAAGATGATGTTACACTTTTTCAAAAAAGTATTGTAGCGGATCATTGTCATATAGGGAAAAGTACAGTAATTAAGCAAAAAGGAAAAATATGGCCATATAAGGAGATAGATAGTCATTCGATAGTAGGTTCTGCCGGTGTTAAAGAGAGTGAAAAGAGTGCAGGATGGTTACAAAAAAGCCGAATTGTAGGAAGGGGTAATGTTGAAATTACTCCTCAATTTATTGTGAAAGTTGCAATGGCTTATGGATCTCTTTTTGCCAAAGGGGAGAGTATATTGATTGGAAGTCAGGAAAATATAGAAACAACTTCCTTTAAAAATTTATTCCTCCATGCCATTCATGGCAGCGGGATTCATACGATGGAATGTAAAGAAATGAATGAGTCGCTTTTTCAGTATGCCATTCATAATTTGCAATGTGCAGGTGGAGTTTTCGTTCAAGTGGAAAGCGAAAGAGGGATTGTTATACAACTGTATGGCAAGGAGGGCTCGTTTTTAACGTATAAGCAGCAAAAAGAGATAGAACAAGTATATATGTCTGAGTCGTTTTATTACGCTTCTGAGAAAGAACTGGGGCGAAATAAGCTAGTTCACGTTTCTGCAAATAATTATGTAGAAGCTGTGTTAGAGCGTATTGATATTGAAACGATACAAAAACAGAAGTTTCATCTTCTTATTAATAAGAGAAATGATATGTTACAACATTTACTTATGATTTTTTTGCAAAGGCTCGGGTGCACAGTTACATGGATTTATGCGGGCGAACAAAAGCATCATGTGAAAGCCTTAATGAAATCAAGTAAAGCAAATATGGCACTTATGTTTTCAGAGCAAGGAAATTATTTCGAGTTATATGATAATTATAGTAATATTTACCAGGGAACAGATTTTGAAGAGGTAGATATTCCAGATTTATTACTTGAATCGGCAGGAAATATTTACCCGATGTCTTTGAAATTAGGAGAATGTTACCTTCTATTTTATACGCAGGATGAAAAAAAGTCGTTTCAAGCGAGATGGAAGCGAGATATTTTATATCGAATTGGAAAATTATTTGAGCTAATAGCATTGCAGGGAAAAACATTTCTCAGCATAGTAGAGCAATCACCTCCGCTCTATCTACTTTGTGATGAAGTTGTATGTTCATGGAATGAAAAAGGGAAAGTAATGAGGAAATTATTGGCTGATATGGAAAGAAAGGAAGAAGGTATATTTGAAGGAGTACAGTTCAAATATACCGAAAAAGAGTGGTCTTATATCGTTTCTGACACAAAACAACCGAAATTTTTAGTGTATTCGCATGCTAGAAACCCAGTAATAGCAAGGGAAAACATGAAAAATCTTATAGAAAAAATTAGACAATATCAAAAGGTGTAGAATTTTTATTTTAAAAGTGGTATTATAGTATAGTCTGATTTAAGTTATTAGTACTGGAGGGAAATAAGAATGCGTGTGAATATTACTCTAGCATGTACAGAATGCGGAGATCGTAATTATATCTCAAAGAAAAACAAACGTAACAACGCTGAGCGTATCGAGCTTAAAAAGTATTGCAAGCGTGACAAGAAGTCTACGTTACACCGTGAAACAAAGTAAGCAGTAGGAATATTTTCCTACTGTTTCTTTTTTTATTCGGTTCCTCTGTTAAAAGTGATACACTATCATCGTAGAGCAAAGTGTCACTGTGAGGGGGAAAATGTGTGAGAGAAGAGAAACTACGTTTACGTAAACAAATAATAGAACACATGAATTCTTTATCAGAAGAACGGTATACAACTTTATCAGAGCAAATTGCAGCTTCGTTGTATGCGCAAAAAGAGTGGGTTGAAGCTAAAACAATTGGAATCACCCTCTCAATGGAAAATGAAGTGAATACATATCCTATTATCGAAAAAGCTTGGGAAGAAGGAAAGAAAGTTGTTGTTCCGAAGTGTAATAAAGGAACACGAACGATGTCTTTCCGGAAAATTAGTAATTTTGATCAATTAGAAACAGTGTATATGAATTTACGTGAACCAATTCCAGCGCTTACGGAAGAAGTGGATGCAGATGAAATTGATCTTCAAATCGTGCCAGGCGTAGCTTATACAGAGCGAGGAGAACGGATTGGATATGGCGGTGGCTATTATGATCGTTATCTCGTGCATTATAAAGGGAAAGCGCTATCATTAGCTTATAGTTTTCAAATGGTAGAACATATTCCAGTAGAGCCATTTGATAAAAATGTAGAAAAAATTATTACAGAAAAAGGAACAATGGTTAAAAATGGGCTTGTATAGACAAATAAAAATTGACGAGACTTTTTCTTCGTGATTATAATAAAATATGTGAACGTTTTCTTATTATAATTTTTTATAGTAAGTGAGCATAGAGGGTGATGAAATGGTATCTATTTATGATATTCAGCAATTGCTAAAGAAATTTGGTACGATTATTTATACGGGTGATCGAATTGCAGATTTACAATTAATGCAAGATGAATTGCGTGAATTAAATCAATCACAGCTAATCGACCCACAAGACTATCAAACAGCTTTATTTTTATTGAAGCAAGAAATTCAAAAAGAGCTAAATAAGAATTAGATAAAGGTAGGTAAGTAACATGGAAGAGAAATGGTTAGTTGGTGTTGACCTTGGTGGTACAACGATTAAATTAGCATTTATTAATGTGTATGGTGAAATTTTACATAAGTGGGAAATCCCTACGAATACAAATGAACAAGGAAAACATATTACACTTGATGTAGCGAAAGCTATTGATAAAAAGTTAGAAGAATTAGGTGAATTAAAAAGCAAGCTAATTGGTATTGGTATGGGAGCTCCTGGTCCTGTACATGTGGCATCTGGAATGATTTATGAAGCGGTTAATTTAGGATGGAAAAACTATCCGTTAAAAGACTTGCTAGAAGTAGAAACAGGATTACCTGTTGTTATTGATAATGATGCAAACTTAGCGGCGCTTGGTGAAATGTGGAAAGGTGCTGGTGAAGGAGCAAAAGATTTAATTTGTATGACACTTGGCACTGGTGTTGGTGGTGGTGTTATCGCCAATGGTGAGATTGTACATGGTATAAGCGGTGCTGCTGGTGAGATTGGACATATTACAGTTGTTACAGAGAACGCTTTTCCATGTAATTGCGGGAAGTCGGGTTGTTTAGAAACGGTAGCCTCTGCAACAGGTATTGTACGTGTTGCTATGCAACAAATACAAGAGACAGATAAAGAAAGTGTTTTACGTTCTATGTTAGCAGAAGAAGGGCTTATTACATCAAAAGATGTATTTGAAGCACTTGGACAAGGTGACGAACTAGCAGGTGAAGTAGTGGAAAAAGTAGCTTCTTATTTAGGATTAGCTGTAGCGAACCTTGCTAGTACGTTGAACCCAGAGAAAATCGTAATTGGTGGTGGCGTATCTAAAGCTGGAGACGCACTATTAGAGCCAATTCAACGTTATTTCGAGCAATATGCTTTCTCTCGTGCTGTAAAGAGCACAAAGTTAGCAATTGCAATACTTGGTAATGATGCAGGTGTAATTGGAGGAGCGTGGCTTGTAAAAAAGCACAAATACGAGGCGAAGATGATATAAGTTGTGAATAATGAAAAGAGGAAGGGGCCCCCTTCCTCTTTTTATGCAAGATCTTGTTGGAGAATAAAAATGTAAATGGATTAAGCTGGTGGGTACCCATTATATAGAACAGTCATGATTGTAAACCATCCGAAAACAAGTACGGTTGCAATAGCGAAGCCGCCCGCGAATAAGTTTTTTTCGCGAAGTGTTCTAAGCGTAGCAAATACAGCTAACAGAGTGACTAGCGTAAAAATAATAACAAGGCCCATACAATATCCTCCTCTGTCTACTCATTCCTTAGGATGAGTTTTTAGAATATTTACTCTTTTACATTGTACATGTTTTAAAAATGATTGTCGAGATAACACGCCTTCTTTTCCTAAGAGAAAGAAATGTTGTATCATTAAAAGTAAATTAAATAACTGGAGGAGATTTTCATATGAAATGGATACAAATGCCTTTAGGCCCATTACAAACAAATGCTTATATTTTAACGAATGATCAAAATGAGTGTATTATTTTTGATCCTGGTCATGAAGGAGAGAAACTTGTTACATATTTACAGGAAGCACAGTTAAAGCCACTTGCGGTTTTATTAACACATGCTCATTTCGATCATATTGGTGCTGTTGATGCCGTGAGAGACGCTTTTCATATTCCGGTATACGTACATAAAGAAGAAGCGAATTGGTTAGGTGATGCAACTGTGAATGGCTCGCAAATTTTTATGATGAACCGCAGTATTACAGCAAAACCAGCAGATCATATTATTGACGAAGAGGGTACATTAACGATCAGTTCTTTTAGTTTTGAAATTTTTGAGACACCAGGACATTCTCCAGGAAGTATCTCTTATTATAGTAAAGAAGCGAATGCTGTATTTTCTGGAGATGTATTGTTCCAAATGAGTATTGGAAGAACGGATTTACCTGGTGGAAGTTTTGCTGAATTAATTGGAAGTATTGAAGAGAAGCTATTTGTATTACCAGATGAAACAGCAGTGCTATGTGGACACGGTCCAGAAACAAGTATTGGATTTGAAAAAGAAAATAATCCATTTTTACAATAAGGAGTCATTATGGGGATGGAGCTCAATTTAAGAGAATGGATGGGAAAAGAAAAGGATCATTCGATTTCATATAGTACGTATATGAACCTCGTATTATATGCAGAGGAACATGGGTATTATATGAGAGAACGTGAAAAAATTGGAAGACAGGGAGATTTTTTTACGAGTAGCAATGTATCTTCTGTATTTGCGAAGACTTTTGCTAAGTTTTTTATTCGGCTTGTTGAAAAGGGAGAAGTTTTTCCAAATATTTGTGAGATTGGTGGGGGAACAGGAAAGTTTGCCTATGATGTTTTACAAGAATGGAAACAATTATCTCCGGAAACCTTTATCAATTTAAACTATTCAATTATTGAAGTGAGCCCTTTTCATAGAAGGCTACAACAGGAGAGGCTTTGCTTATTTGATAATGTGTCGTATTATACATCTTATATTGAAATGGGAGAGTCTTTCGAAGGAATTATTTTTTCGAATGAATTATTTGATGCGTTTCCTGTTGAGATAGTTGAGAAAAGAAATGGAATTTTGTATGAAGTACGTATCACGTATACAGATGAGGGAAACCTTACAGAAGTATTTAGACCGATAGAGAAAAGAGTCGGTCGTTACTTATTGAAATATAACATTCATATTGCTGAGGGACAGCGCTTTGAAGTGCCTATTGCAATGGAAGAGTATATAGAAGAGATTGCGAAATGGTTTCAGAAAGGTATATGTATTACAGTTGATTATGGATATACAAAAGAAGAATGGATGCATCCTGCACATCGTGAAGGAAGTTTAAGAGGATATTATAAGCACAAGCTAATTCGTAATCCTCTTGCATATCCAGGAGAAATGGACCTTACTACGCATGTTCATTGGGATGAGTTGAAGATGAATTTTGAGCTACAAGGAATTAATACGATATGGCATAGGAAGCAATCAGAGTTTTTGTTAGCAGCAGGAATATTAGATCAGCTTGCTAGCCATCAAGATACCAACCCTTTTTCTGAAACTCAAAAACTAAATAGAGCTATTCGCTCTATGATTTTGAACGGAGGATTAGGTAATGCTTTCGATGTTGTTATACACACAAAAGATATGAAGAATTTACTTTTGAATCAATATTTAACAATATAAAAAACAAGACACAGTATTTTCTGTGTCTTGTTTTTTAATACGACTTTTAATTATGTAGCATTATATATTTTCTCTCATGATATATATTTATATTAAAGATATGAGATGAAAAATATAGAATACACTCTTTTTCTCTGTCTATAGGTCCCTAACCTAATAATACGCGAACGAGTTGAATGATTGTTTCGTTTTCTACTTTGTAGTAAATTTCCAATCCTTTTCTTTCACTAGAAACGATTTTAGCACTTTTTAACTTTGCTAAATGCTGTGAAATTGTAGATTGTGGCATGTTTAAGCCTGTGTACATTGTAGAAACGTTGCTTGGGCCACGTTCAATTAATCCCTTTACAATACATAAGCGAACAGGATGAGCAAGCACTTTCAATAATTCTGCATTGCTTTCATATAGTTCTATTTCTTTTTGAAAGGTTTCTAACATGTTCTTTTCCACCTCCGTGTGAGCTGTTATACCATACTATACATACCAAAAAATCAAAGAAAAGAAAACAGTTGTTGCAGAAAAAAAGTCCTAAAGTAAAGAAATTGTAAGAAAAGAGACCCTGATGTAAATAAAATAGATAAATTTGCACAGTTTTGTAAAATGACATTTTTGAGTGAAAATTTTGATGCGTTTCAAAAATTGAAAGATATAGATATATTCGTAACACAATTTTATCATGATTTTCTTATTCTTTCAAATGAATATACAAAATTTTTAAAATAATATGACAAAGGAATTATAATGTTATATATAGAATATATAACAGGTTAAAAGAAAAGAAGCTGATTATGATCAGCTTCATTATGATGATAATGAAATGTTTGGATGTAACTGATACATCTTAGAATAATCAAGTCATCAGTCATTTATTCTAGAGTTCATCTTTTTAAACAACTATTTTATTTCTTGAAGAGTTTTATTATTCGTACACAGCTTCTTTTCTTCCCTTTATGCATTTACAGGTTCTTCTACATAAGAAAGGGCATTTTCAAAATCGGATATTAAATCGTCAACATTTTCAAGGCCAACGGATAACCGAAGTAATGAATTAGAAATACCTCTTTCATCACGAGCTTCTTGCGACAATGCTGCATGTGACATTTTAGCTGGGTAGGAAAGAATCGATTCGACAGCTCCTAAACTAACTGCGAAGACAGGTAATTTTACTTTTGATAAAAATTGGCGGAGTGCGTCTTCTGATTGTAAAGTGAAAGATAGGACAGCTCCGGCTGATGTAGCTTGAGATTGTTGAATGTCAAATCCAAGATGTGTTTGTAAGCCAGGATAATAGACATTTTGAACTTTAGTGTGCTCTTGTAAAAAATGTGCGATTTTGTTGGCACCTGCAGCTGAATGTTCGAGGCGTACATGCAATGTTTTAATGCCGCGAAGCACGAGAGAACAATCTTGCGGTCCTAAAATAGCACCAAAAGCGTTTTGTAGAAAGCCGAGCTTTTGAGCGAGTTCTTCATCTTTTACGACAGCTAATCCGGCGGTGACATCGCTATGACCAGCAATAAACTTTGTAGCGCTATGAAGAACGACATCAGCGCCAAGATCAAGCGGTTTTTGAAATAGTGGTGTCAAAAATGTATTATCAACAAAAGTAAGAGCACCAATAGATTTTGCAAGATTAGAAACAGCACGAATATCTGTCACTTTTAAAAGTGGGTTAGAAGGTGTTTCTACATAAAAGAGCTTCGTATTTGGTTTAATGTTTTCTTTTACTTCTTCCACATTGGTCATATCAACAAATGTATGTGAAACACCATAACGGGAGAGAACTTCAGTAACAATTCGATAAGTACCTCCATATACATCTTCTGAAATAAGAACATGGTCACCTTGTGAAAGAAGGAGAAATGCAGTAGAAATGGCTGCAATGCCTGATGCAAAGGCAAATCCTTTTGTCCCGCCTTCTAATAAAGCAATGATATCTTCAAGAGCTTCACGTGTTGGATTTCCAGATCTACTATAGTCATACTTTCCGAAAGCATCTACATCAAACTGATGGAATGTTGATGTGTTATAGATGGGAACGTTAACAGCTCCTGTGTGTGAGTCATGCTTGTATTGATTATGCAGTAAAAGCGTATCTATGGAATAACTCATATTCTTACACCTTCTTTTACAAGTTTAATTGCTTGCTTTAAGTCTCGAATTAAGTCGTTGCTATTTTCGATGCCGACTGAAAAACGGAGAAGACGATTACACACACCACGTGCTGTTCGAACATCTTCTGGAATATCGGCATGAGTTTGCGTTGCTGGATAAGTCATTAAACTTTCGACACCGCCAAGACTTTCAGCAAATGTAATTAAGGATAAAGATTGTAAGAAAGGATTAATCCAAGTTTCATCTTGAAGGCGAAATGAAATCATACCACCTCTTCCTGGATAAAATACATCTGTCACACCATCTTCATCATTTAAATAAGCAACAATTGCATGAGCGTTTTCTTCATGCTGTTTCATGCGAAGTGCTAAAGTCTTCATGCCTCGAATTAATAGCCATGAATCAAACGGGCTTAAGACAGCACCAGAGGCATTATGATAATGAGCGAGCTCCTCGCAAAGAGATTTCCCTTTCGCAACGACAAGTCCGCTTAGTACATCGTTATGACCGCCTAAATATTTAGTTGCGCTATGAAGGACGATGTTTGCACCTTCTGTTAATGGTTGCTGTATATAAGGCGTATAGAACGTGTTATCTACAATAAGAAGTAGTCCGTGCCTTTTCGCTACACTTGCTACACTTACGATATCAGTTACTTGCATTAATGGATTAGTCGGTGTTTCTATGAAAATAGCCTTCGTTTGAGATGTGATTGCTTGCTCAATTTGTTTAATAGATTGTGTATCTACGTATCTACATCGAATATTCCACTTGTCTTCATGTTCGGAAAATAGACGATATGTTCCCCCGTATAAGTCTTCAGATACGATAAGCTCATCTCCGGAACGGAATAGTGAAAGGACAAGGAGAACAGCCGCCATTCCTGAACTACAGGCATACCCTTGCTCACCGCTTTCTAAGTCTGCAATTGCCTGTTCTAAAAGGCCGCGAGTCGGATTTCCAGTTCTTGAATAGTCAAATCCAGTAGATTTACCAATTCCTTCGTGACGATAAGCAGTTGAGAAATAAACAGGTGGATTAACCGTTCCTGTTGTAGCTTCGCTACGGTTCCCGATTTGTGCTAGTTTTGTTTCGATTGTTGACATGTAAAAATTCCCCCTTTTTAAAGTGAACGACTAAGTGAAAATAAAAAAAGCCTTCTAAGAAGAAGGCTTTCGGATTGAATAGAGTCTTCTTCTCATCTGTCAAATCTTTCACAATTTGCTGGAATTAGCACCTTATTAACGAATGAATGTTAATGGTTGCTGAGGCGTCAAAGGGCCAGTCCCTCTACCTCTCTAGATAAGAATGTTCGTATGAAATTTTATTATGGTTTTAACTTTACAACAAAAGATAATTGAATTGCAACTTTATTTTAAATAATTTTTATTTTTCCGCAAGTGTCATTGACTTTTATTTTAGTGCGTGCTAAATTTATAAAAAATTAACAAACATTGTTAAAAGGGGAACGTATTTCCTTTTAGCTACATAAATAAAATAATAAAGACAAACTCTTATTGAGAGCGGTGGAGGGAAAGGCCCTGTGAAACCCGGCAACCTTCAAACTAAATGTTTGAAACGGTGCTAAAACCTGCAAAACGTGTGTTTTGCATAATAAGAGGAGGAACAATTATGTCCCCCTCTTCAAAGTGAAGAGGGGGTTTTTATATTGATAGAAATGAGGGAGATTCGTGAAATTACTAGATTTATTATCAAAAGGAATTGTAATAGGTGATGGTGCGGTTGGAACGTTATTACATTCGCATGGTTTACAAAGTAGTTTTGAAGAATTGAATTTGTCTGATCCGGACTTAATTATATCGATCCATAAACAATATGTAGCTGCTGGAGCGGATGTTATTCAAACGAATACGTATGGTGCGAATGAAGCGAAACTCCGCATGTATGGTCTAGAAAATCAAGTTGTCCAAATTAATAAAGCGGCAGTGAATATTGCGAAAGCATCAGTAACAGATCGGAATGCAATTTTAGGGACAATTGGAGGTATGAAACATATTGGTGCTGTTACAACGACTGATATAGAGCGAGAATTTATGTTACTTGAGCAGGCAGGTGCTTTACTAGAAGAACAGGTTGATGGATTACTATTAGAAACTTTTTATGATGAATTTGAATTATTGCATGCGGTTAAAGTATTGCGTAAACAAACGAATATTCCGATTGTTGCTCAGTTAGCGTTACATGAGGCAGGTACGACTCAAAATGGGAATGATGTCAATGAAATATTAAAACAGCTTTTAGATTACGGTGCCAATGTTGTTGGGTTGAACTGTCAACTAGGCCCGCTTCACATGACGGAAGCTTTCAAAATGATATCGATTCCTCAAAATGGCTATTTATCAGCATATCCGAATGCAGGTCTCCCGAATTATGTGGAAGGGCGTTACGTATATGAGGGAAGTCCAGCGTATTTTGAAGAAATGACACCGAAATTTATTGAACAAGGTATTCGTTTATTAGGTGGTTGTTGTGGTACTACCCCGGAACATATTGAAGGAATGAAACGTGCTACTCTAAATGTTGCACCTGTAATAGCAAAGGAGACGATTCAAAGGCCTAAAGTGGTCCATACACATGAGAAGCGTTCGAGAGCTCATGTTACTCTAGCAGAAAAGGCAAAGAAACAAACGACAGTTGTAGTGGAATTAGATCCACCGAAAACGTTAGACACGCAGCGTTTTTTTGAAGGGGCAAGAGCACTGAAAAGGGCTGGAGCGGATGCTATTACTCTAGCAGATAATTCATTAGCATCTCCTCGTGTTTCGAATATGGCTATGGGTGCATTATTAACGAAGCATGATATTCCAGTATTGACGCATTTAACGTGTAGAGACCATAACGTCATTGGACTACAGTCTCACTTACTTGGATTATCAGCATTAGGTATGGAGGAAGTGCTAGCTTTAACTGGTGATCCAGCGCGCGTTGGTGATTTCCCAGGTGCAACTTCTGTATATGATTTGTCATCGATAGAGCTCATTAAAATGATTAAAGAGATGAACGACGGACGCTCTATTTTAGGGAAATCAATTGGTCCGGCAACAAGATTTTCTGTTGGAGGTGCATTCAATCCTCATGTAAGGCATTTAAAAGCAGCGGTCAAGCGAATGGAACGAAAAATTGATGCTGGTGCTGAATATTTCTTAACGCAGCCGATATATGATGTTGCTTTAATAGAAGAAGTATATGAAGCGACAAAGCATTTGGAACAACCTATCTTTATTGGAATTATGCCGTTAGTAAGTAAGCGGAACGCAGATTTTCTTCATTTTGAAGTGCCGGGTATTACTCTCCCTGAAGAGATAAGACAAAGAATGGATGGACATGAAACGAAAGATGCAGCCATAGAGGAAGGGATTCGTATTTCACAAGAGTTGATCGATGCGGCGATGAAATACTTTAACGGTATTTATCTTATTACACCGTTTTTAAAATATGAAATTACAGAACATCTCGTGAAATATGTGAGAGAAAAGCAAGAAGTGAAAGAAGGTATTAATTGATGAAACGAATAGAAGAGAGATTACAACATGAAATTTTAATATTAGATGGTGCAATGGGAACGATGATTCAGCAAGAAGACTTAACAGCGGAAGACTTTGGAGGAGAAGAATACGAAGGTTGTAATGAATATTTAGTAAAAACAAGACCGGATGTTATTTTAAATATTCATAAAGTCTACATTGAAGCTGGAGCAGATATTATTGAAACGAATACGTTTGGTGCAACAAATATTGTATTAAGTGATTATGCATTGTCTCATTTAGATGAAGAGTTAAACGAAAGGGCAGCGCTTTTGGCGAAGCAAGCGGTTAAAGAAAGTGGGAAAGAAGTGTATGTTGCGGGAGCGATGGGACCAACGACGAAAGCGATTAGTGTTACAGGTGGTGTGACTTTTGAAGAGTTAATTGAAGCCTATACAAGGCAAGCGAGAGGACTATTAAGAGGAGAAGTTGATGTATTACTCGTTGAAACGAGTCAAGATATGCGTAATGTGAAAGCTGCGTACATTGGAATTCAATCGGCGTTTGAAGAACTAAACAAAATAGTACCTATTATGATTTCTGGAACAATTGAACCGATGGGAACGACTTTAGCGGGTCAAACGATCGAAGCCTTTTATTTATCGGTAGAGCATATGAAGCCATTATCGGTTGGATTAAACTGTGCTACTGGTCCAGAATTTATGAGGGAACATATACGTTCCCTATCTGATTTATCGGAGTGTTATATTTCGTGTTATCCAAACGCTGGTCTTCCTGATGAAGATGGGCATTATCACGAATCTCCAGCGTCACTTGCTGAAAAAGTAAAACGTTTTGCTGAAGAAGGATGGATTAATATTATTGGTGGTTGTTGTGGCACAACACCAGAACATATACGTGTAATGAAATCGGCGCTTGCCTCGATTAACCCTCGTGAGCATCATGAAAGGGTTGGACATGGAATTAGTGGACTAGAAGCGTTGCAATACGATGATTCTATGAGGCCTTTATTTGTTGGAGAAAGGACGAATGTAATTGGATCGCGTAAGTTTAAAAGATTAGTAGCAGAAGGGAAATTTGAAGAGGCTGCTGAAGTGGCAAGAGCGCAAGTGAAGAAAAATGCTCATATTATTGATATTTGTATGGCAGACCCTGATCGTGATGAAATAGAAGATATGGAAAGATTCTTGGCAGAAGTTACGAAAGTGTTAAAAGTACCGATTATGATTGATTCAACAGATGAAAATGTTATGGCGAAAGCTCTTACTTATATTCAAGGAAAAGGTGTTATCAATTCTATTAATTTAGAGGATGGAGAAGAACGTTTTGAAAAAGTGACACCCCTTCTTCGGAAATACGGTGCTGCGATAGTTGTAGGGACAATTGATGAAGATGGTATGGCAGTTAGTGCAGAAAGAAAGATAGAGATTGCTAAAAGAAGCTATGAATTACTAACGAAAAAGTATGGTATACGCCCATCTGATATTATTTTTGATGCGCTTGTGTTTCCTGTAGGAACAGGTGATGAAGAATATATAGGTTCAGCGGCAGCGACTATAGAAGGAATTCGTCTTATTAAAGAAGCGTTACCAGAATGTTTAACGATTCTAGGTGTGAGTAATATATCTTTTGGTTTACCACCAGCTGGACGTGAAGTATTAAACTCTGTCTTTCTATATCATGCAACGAAAGCAGGATTAGATTATGCGATTGTTAATACGGAAAAATTAGAACGCTATGCGTTAATTCCAGAGGAAGAAAAACGTCTTGCGGATGCATTATTATTTGAAACGACGAAAGAGACGTTAGAAAAATTTACAAACTTTTATCGTGTTGCCAAAAAGAAAGATGTCGTTATACAAGAAACGCTAACACTTGATGAACGACTGGCAAATTATATTGTAGAAGGTACGAAGCAAGGACTACAAGAAGATCTAAGTCTCGCGCTTACAGAAGGACGAAAACCTCTGGATATTATTAACGGGCCGCTTATGACAGGAATGGATGAGGTGGGGCGATTATTTAATGGTAATGAGCTTATCGTTGCTGAAGTATTGCAAAGTGCTGAAAGTATGAAAGCTGCCGTAAGTTATTTAGAGCCACATATGGAATCTAGTGAGAGTGCAAAAAAAGGGAAAGTATTATTAGCGACTGTTAAAGGAGACGTACATGATATTGGGAAAAACCTTGTTGAAATTATTTTATCAAATAACGGATATGAAATTATTAATTTAGGAATTAATGTTCGTTCGGATCGAATTGTTCAAGAAGTACAAGAAAAGAAACCTGATATTATTGGCCTTTCTGGTTTGTTAGTAAAATCAGCGCAACAAATGGTAACGACTGCTGAAGATTTAAAAGCAGCGAATATTGATATTCCAATTGTTGTAGGTGGTGCAGCACTAACGAGGAAATTTACAGATAATCGTATTTCTCCATCTTATAAAGGGCTCGTATGTTATGCAAGTGATGCAATGACAGGTCTTGATATTATTAACAAATTACAAAAAGAAGAAGAACGTGAAAAGATGAAGCGAGATAAAAAGGAACGCCATCTTCATATTGTGAAACAAGAGGAGAAAAAAATAGAAATTCCCGCAGTTATTGAGCCGTTGCCAAAAGCAACTGTTATAGTGCCAGATTCGACGAAACGAGTTGTATTACGGGATATTCCTGCCCTTCATCTTGCACCGTTTTTAAATAGACAAATGTTAATTGGACACCATCTTGGGTTAAAAGGAAACGTAAAAAAACTCTTGCAAGAAGGGGATAAAAGAGCACATGAGCTAAATGATTTAATTGATGAATTATTACAAGAAGGACAATCTTGGTTACGCCCAAAAGCGGTGTATCAATTTTTCCCGGCGCAAAGTGATGGACAAAATATAATTATATACGATCCGGAAGATCACACACGTATTATAGAGCAATTTGAATTTCCGAGACAAGGGAAAGCACCATACCGTACTTTAGGAGATTATATACGCCCGATTGGAGATGAGATGGATTATGTCGCTTTCTTATCTGTTACCGTTGGAGAAGGGGTTCGAGATATTGCAGAGGAGTGGAAGGCGAAGGGAGATTATTTACGCAGTCATGCGATTCAGTCGTTAGCACTTGAATTAGCAGAAGGACTTGCTGAAAAAACACATATGCTCATTCGTGATCGTTGGGGAATTCCAGATTCACCTGAACTGACGATGGAAGAGAGATTCCGTACAAAATATAGAGGAATACGCGTATCATTTGGTTATCCAGCATGCCCAGAACTTGCTGATCAAGAAAAATTATTTCGCTTAATTCATCCAGAAGAAATAGGTATTTCATTAACAGAAGGATTTATGATGGAGCCAGAAGCGTCTGTAACGGCTATGGTATTTTCTCACCCTGAGGCAAGGTATTTTAGTGTACTATAGTGTAGAAGGGGGAGACGTATGAAAAAAATAGTCTTTACAGGTGGCGGTTCGGCCGGGCATGTAACACCTAATTTAGCAATTATTCCACATTTACAAAAGCAGAACTGGGATATCTCTTATATTGGTTCTCATCAAGGGATTGAGAAAACGATTATAGAAAAAGAAGGAATCCCATACCATAGTATTGCAAGCGGGAAGCTACGTCGTTATTTTGATTTGAAAAATATAAAAGATCCTTTTCTCGTGATGAAGGGTGTTATGGATGCGTACGTAACAATTCGTAAACTAAAACCGGATGTTATTTTTTCAAAAGGTGGTTTCGTATCCGTACCAGTCGTAATAGGAGGGTGGCTAAATAGAGTGCCAGTTTTATTACATGAATCTGATATGACACCTGGACTAGCAAATAAAATTGCGCTCCGTTTTGCCTCGAAAATATTTGTTACATTTGAAGAAGCAGCGAAACATTTACCGAAAGAAAAAGTAATATATACAGGATCGCCTGTACGTGAAGACGTACTAAGAGGAAATCTTGAAAAAGGTTTAAAGTTTCTAGGGTTTTCCCGGAAGAAATCAGTTATTACTGTTATGGGAGGAAGTTTAGGCGCAAAGAAAATTAATGAAACGGTTCGATCGGCACTTCCAGATCTTCTGAAAAATTATCAAATTGTGCATCTTTGCGGAAAAGGAAATCTTGATGAATCCTTACAAAATAAAGAAGGATATAGACAATTTGAATATGTACATGAAGAGTTGCCGGATATATTAGCAGCAACAGATTTTGTTATTTCACGTGCGGGATCCAACGCGATTTTTGAATTTTTAACAATGCAAAAGCCGATGGTTTTAATTCCGTTATCGAAATTTGCAAGCCGTGGAGATCAAATTTTAAATGCTGAATCCTTTAAAAGACAAGGGTATGCATCGGTATTATATGAAGAGGATGTAACGGTGAACTCACTTATAAAGCATATAGAAGAGCTATCTCATAATAATGAGACGTATAAAACAGCATTAAAAAAATATAATGGAAAAGAAGCGATTAAAACTATCATTCAACATATTTCAGAGGCATGATTAAACAATCATGTCTTTTTTAGTAGGATGAAAGATTCCAAGAATTGATATTTTTATGTTACAATAAAGTGAAACTTTAATCAGTGGGGGGTTCATCCCCACTGATTATTAGCCCTCACCAATCGGGCTTTTACGGGCAGTTAATCCCACACCTAACTTCTTTGTTTTCGTTGAATTTTGAGGTGGGGGTCTTACTGCCCGTTAATGCGGGGTAACAAATGGTTAATAGGGAAATTCCAATTGATTAAGCGTGAAAATACGAATGGATTAGGAGTGACTGTGTTGGAGCTAAGTCTCTATGAAAATACTGCACTTATTATATGCTTTGTGTTGTACGTTGGTAGTGTTATTGTTTATATTTCACGGAAATTTTCACAAGAACGAGAGCTTGAAAAATCAGAAATAACAGCTGAACTAGAAATGTTAGCTGATGAAAGTTATAAAAAACAAAAAATAAAAGAAGATCATGAGGCACCCCATCATTGAAACGCAATTAAGTTCTAAAGATGGGGATTTCTTTTTGAAAAAATCCCATTAACGCTAAAAAAGGAGTTTCCCCATACATATTTAAGGAGTGAATATAAATGAAATTTTATATTGCTTCAGGATTTCAAAATAAACATCTTGTTCGTTTCGTATCAAGCCAGTTGAAAGAAGTGGGATGGCATCATACATATGATTGGACGAAAAATGAAAGAGCAACCAATAGAGAACAATTGCAAAAGATTGGTGAAGAAGAACAAGAAGCGATACGAGAAGCTGATGTTTTCTTACTCATACTAGAGGGTGGGAATGGAAGTCATACAGAATTAGGGATGGCAATTGCTTTAGAAAAGAAAATTTATATATATCACAAGGGCAATGAGTTGCAAACGACATTCTACCATTTACGAGAAGTTGATATTTTCGAAGGAGAAATTGAGGGGCTTGTCTCATATATATTGAATAAAGTGGAATGTTAGACGTGGGAATGCAGCGAGAAATATTTTTTGCAAAAAAAGAGTGAAGGTTACCATTAGGCTATTTTGGGCACAGTGATTATAAGTAAAGCACATAAAGGAGTTATACATATGAAATTAGAAAATGGATGGGAAACAAGTTTTTTAGAGGTTGTACAAAACAGTGAATTTAAGAAAGATGCAATTCTTAGTCAATTGCTTTTTGCGGATAGTGAAGAAGTAGAAGAGCTTGTTGATGATTACGGTTATGAAGAGATTATTGAACGCGAACATGATGATGAGTTAGCAGGAATTTTAGGAGAAGAACTTTTCAGTGAGCTGGAGCGAAACGTATTCTTATCTCCACAGCCAGAAGAAAAACTTATTTCATTCGTAAATGGATTAGGTTTTCATGTGTTAGATTGGATTGTGCTTCTTGAAACAGAATTTGGAATTGATAGCGCAAACTTCACATCGGATGCAGTGAAAATGTTAGAAAAGCGCTTTAGACAGTTTCCCTATATAGAAGAGAAGACAATTTTTGATATGACGTTTGAAGAAGCGATGGATGTATTAGAATCTGTTACAGGATTACAGCTGAAGGGGAAAATGAACGTATAATGAAAAAGAACGTGATAGTTTGAAGTGACCCCTAAAAGTTAGACACGGTTATTTCATTAGGCTACTTGATCCAAATGAGTCCGGTATTGTACCGGGCTCATTTTTAATTTTGCCTTAATCCGTTTCTTATTATAATAATCTATATATTTTTCTAATTCTATTTTAAAATGCTCTATGCATTCAAATTCTTTTATATAGAGGAACTCCGACTTCATAATCCCAAAGAAATTCTCTATTACTGCGTTGTCGTAACAGTTTCCTTTTCGAGACATACTCTGTACGATAGCTCTTGATTCAAGTGTACGGACGTACTGTCTCATTTGATAATGCCATCCTTGATCCGAATGCATCAGTAGCTGGTGGTTTTCAGGTAAACGTTCTAATGCTTTCTCTAACATCTCTGAAACAAGTGAATACGCCGGTCTAGAACCAATTGTATAGGTAATAATCTCACCATTATACAAGTCTAATACAGGTGATACATACAGTTTTTCTCCAAATAATTTAAACTCTGTGATGTCTGTTACCCATTTTTGATTCGGTGCATCTGCATAAAAATTACGCTCTAAAATATTGGGTGCAATTTTACCGACTTTCCCTTTGTAGGATTTATATTTCTTCATACGCACAACACACTTTAATCCAAGCTCTTTCATAATACGTTGCACCTTTTTATGATTCACTTTCTGACCACGATTCGCTAACTCATCACGAATGCGACGGTAGCCATAACGACCTTCATTCTCCTCATAAATCACTTTAATCTCAGCTTTCAAATCGGCATCTACATCTGGGCGATTCATTTTCTTTACTAAATCATAATACGTGCTTCGTGGAATAGTAGCTAACTCGACGAGTGCCTTCACCGAATATTTATGCCTTAATTCATAGACTACTTGCGCTTTGTCTTGTTTAGTGACTTTTCCTTGTTTTGAACTAAGGCATTCAACTTTTTTAAGTACTCATTTTCCATTTCAAGCTGTTTAATACGTGCTTCAAGTGCTTCGACTGACCCTTCAGCTAAAGCTTGTTTTACTTGTTTATTTGACTCTTTTTTCATGGATGGACGCCCCTTTTTTTTAGATTGAAGGGCATCAATTCCTTGTGTTTCGAGTTGTTTTTTCCAAACAGAAATCGTTGAAGGGGCAGGAATGTTAAAGATAGCTGCCGTCTCAAATAAGGACATACCGTTTTCAATCATAAAGTTTAGTACGTCTAGTTTAAATTGTTGTGTGTAATTTGTACATCGTTTTAGAAAAGCTTCCACACCATTCTGCTTATATTGGTTTACCCAATTCAAAATGATTGTGCCACTTATACCGATCGCTCTACCCATTTCTCGATAACTTTCATTTCCGTTCAAATAACGTAGAACGATTTGTATTTTTTCATCAGCTGTAAATTTAGCCATAGAAAAACTGCACCTCCAATTGTTAGACTGTGTCTAACAATTGGGGTGCAGTTCAGCTTCACGTTCTTTTTTTTTTACATAATAATAATTTTATCATCTAGCTTTGTTTGTCCAGTAAGAAGTGCATTTAAATACTCTACTTTTCGTATGCAAGCTTGTATATGTCTTTCAACCTCTTGTAACTCTGCTTGGTGATGCGTTTCAATTGGATGAATTTGTACGTTAAATTTTTCGAATTGACTACTATATGTTATTTCTGCATAGCCGCTCATAATATCGGTTTCGTTATGAAATAAAAATTGCTTCGTTTCTTCACAGAATGATACATCCTGAAAGCCATATACTTTTAATGCTTCAATTACTTTGTTAATCATGTTTATATTCATTTTTTAACCCTCTTTACGAAGTTCTACTTTTATATTATAACATAAAAAATTACGTAGAAAGCGCTTCCAAGTGTATTTTATTATAAACTTTACGTTTCAATCATAAAAATGAAACAAAGAAAAAATAATTGTAAAGAAGGAAGGACTCTTTTATTGTTTCGTCATATATATAGAGAAATAGTGCAATGAAAGGAAATTTTCCGAGGTGGAGATTGTATTTCCAATTTGAGCGCAGTAAAAGAGGTGAGAATCTTGAACTTTGATATTGTAGGACAAAAAGCATATATAAAAAATGGGCCGCATCGGAACCGAATTGGAACTGTAAAGAAAAATGAAAAACAATTAGAATCCCATTTTGCTATTGTAATTGGGGAACAAAGTATTGCTGTAGAGCTAAAGGATATCGTGTTAGTTGGAGTAGATGTAGGACAATTTCATACATGGTGCGAGCAAAATGGTTATTTGTGAAAGGGACGGGCTGTGAGATAATGAAATATATTTGAGAAAAGAGAATATATTTCATTATATTCTCTTTTTCTATGTGTGGGGAGACGGAAATGAAGTATAAAGAACAAGAGTTTACATTGGAGTTGAAAGAGAACATTAAATGTATGGAAAAGGAAATAGAGCGAATATCACTTGTATTTTTTAAAGCGTATTCGCATTTATACATAGGGAAAAATATGAAATTAGATATAGGATTTGAAAGAGAAAAAGAGAATCCCTTTGAAATAGGATATTATTCATCAGTTTCTATAGCGGTATTAGATGAAGAAGGATAGATGATTGAATTTTACATTATTCCAATTTGGAGATGCGAAAATACTTTTTTAGGGATGCCAACTCAGTCGAGAGTTTGGGGAAGTAAGAAAGTAGGGGAACTTGTTGATGAATCTTGTTATGAGATTGAGGAAGAGTTAAAAGAGCAACTAGAAGAATACTTGGAGTGATAACTTTCAAGAGAAGATGTATAGAGATGGAACATAATAAAAAAGACGCTAACAGTATAAATTGTTAGCGTCCTTTTTTATTATGAAGCAATCTCACCAGTTTTTACATCATCTTGATTGTACGTATCCTGATCTAATTCACCAAGCCATTTACTAGAAATAAGACCTGCTGTCATAGAACCACTTACGTTAAGAGCTGTACGACCCATATCGATTAATGGTTCAACTGAGATAACAAGAGCGACAATGCCGATTGGTAAGTTCATTGTAGATAGTACGATTAACGCTGCGAATGTTGCACCGCCACCAACACCGGCAACACCGAATGAGCTAATAGCAACGACAGCGATTAAAGTTAAAATGAATTGTGGTTGTAATGGATCAATTCCTACAGTTGGAGCGACCATCATAGCAAGCATTGCTGGATAAATACCTGCGCAACCGTTTTGACCGATAGATACCCCAAAGGATGCAGCGAAGTTAGCGATTCCTTCAGAAATACCAAGCTTTTCTTTTTGAGCTTCAATATTTAATGGCATTGCACCAGCACTAGAGCGAGATGTGAATGCAAATGTTAATACAGGGAACACTTTTTTCAAATACTGAATTGGATTTAAACCAGATAATGCGATTAATAATAAGTGAATGATAAACATTACGATAAGAGCTACGTAAGATGCTAACACGAAGTTACCAAGTTTTAAAATAGCGTTAATATCGCTACCAGCAACTGTCTTTGCCATAAGAGCTAATACGCCGTATGGAGTAAGACGTAAAATTAATGTTACCATAAGCATCACGATTGCATATACAGCATCAAGCATTTTCTTAAATAGCTCTGCTTGTTCTGGATATTTTCGTTTTACACCTATAAAGGCAATCCCGATAAAGGCTGCAAATATTACAACAGAAATTGTTGATGTTGGACGAGCACCTGTTAAATCAAGAAAAGGATTCGTAGGCAACAGTTCTAACAATTTGTCTGGAATTGTTGTCTTTTCAATAGAAGTAAATCTTTCTTCTACTAATTTCAGACGAGCAGATTCTGCATCACCTTGTTGTAAACCTGTTGCTGATACATCAAATCCTGCGCTTGCAGCTATACCGACAGCTGCGGCAATTCCTGTAGTAAGAATTAAAATTCCGATAATAAGACCACTGATTTTACCAAGGTTTTTCGTTAATTGTAATTTTGTAAATGCTGAAATAATAGATACTAAAATAAGTGGCATAACGATCATTTGAAGTAATTTCACATAACCGTTACCAATTAAACTAAACCAGGTATTTGATTCGATAATTACTTTAGAAGTAGGTTCATAAATAAATTGTAATATAAGACCAAAGATAATTCCGACTCCTAAAGCAGTAAATACACGTTTATTAAAAGATACATGCTTACGTTGCATATAATACAATACGCCAACTAAAATGAGCATGACTGTGATGTTAATCCCGACAAGCAGTGTATTCATGTTGATTCCCCCTAATTCCAATGTGTTATATAGAATATAAGGTAATAAAACCTATAAGTCAACTAGGGAATTACGGAATTAAAAAAAGATGGCAATTTGCCATCTCTTAATGCCCAGCTCCAGGGACAAGTAAAAATGTTGTGTACCATGTAAATCCGATGAAGAAAACGGTTAAATATGCCCCGAATACGTATATATACATACGCTCTGTTAATTTTAAATAACTTAAAAGTACGAAGAATCCTGTTTGTCCTAAAAATAGTAGTGCGGTCGAATGCATATCCCCTACGTAAAACATAACCGAGAAAATTCCAGTCCAAAAGCCGAGAACGCGAAACATGCGCTCCATGCCATCTCCCTCCTTTTCTAAAAAAAGTAAAACCTCTTTTCATTATAGTTCATTTTTCTAACTATTGTAAATATTCATTCATATAAAAAGAAGCCAATTATAATATTGACTTCTTCTTAGTTGAAAAACTAAATTTGAACTTTATCCCGCTATTTGTGGGCAGTAAAACTCCCATCTCAAAATTCGGCAAATGCGAGGAAATTAGGTGGGAGATAACTGCCCGTAAAAGCCCGATTGGTTCAATTAATAATCAGTGGGGGAAGAACACCCCCCACTGATTAAAGTTTCACTTTATAGTTACAAGATTTGCAGCCATCTAGTAGACTATCGTTTCGTGTTAATTCCACGTTCGGGAATAGGATTTCAAAAATCCCCTTCATCATATCTCCGTGCATATTACAAATTTCAGTCGGATGATGCGCAGCAACTTCTTTAAATGGGCAATTGTGTACATCATAGAAAATTTTTGTGCCATCTGTACTTAATTCAAAAGCAGGGGATAAGCCAGCTGTTGAGAATGCTTCTTTTGCGATTAGCATTTTTTGTTCTATCGTCAATGCTTCTGCACTTACATTTAAGCGATGCATATGTTGTTGCATTAATTCTTTGCCGAATTGTTTTCCTGTTTCATATAGCGCTTTTTCACCGGCGCTACCTAAGCTTAGTAGTGAATTAAATGCTATCTGTGCTAATAATTGATAATCGCGAAATGGGAATTGTAACTGGATGACATCTTGAGACAAGACGTATAGTCTACTTGGTCTGCCGCCTTTCCCAGTTTTTTTTGTTTCTGATTTGAGCATATTAACATCTTCTAATTTTGATAAATGTAAACGCGCCACGTTTGGATGAATGTTAAACTCATCTGCAATTTCTTGTACAGTTACGTAATTATGTTTTTGCGAAATATATTTATAAATGTAATAACGAGTAGGGTCAGATAACACACCTGTAATTTTTAAAGCTTGTTCCATGAGGATCTCCACCTTTATCACTTTATCCAAGATATTAACATTATAATACAGATAAACTTCTATATAGGTAATTTCAGACAATAGTTCAGAAATTGTTCATAATTTCACAAACATATTTTTCCTTTTTCTCTTAGTGAAAATACAAAATCTCTAATTTTTCTTGTGCATTTTTTTATGATATATACATAGTGAGGAGGGAAACTTGATGAATAGTGTCGAGCTTTTTGCAAATATGATTATGAAAGAAGCTTGTAGGGTGCAAGCATCGGACTTACATATTGTGCCCAGGCAGAAGGATGTGGCGATTCAATTACGTATTGGAAAAGATTTAATTACGAAACGGTGTATTGAGAAAGAATTTGGAGAAAAGCTTGTTTCACACTTTAAATTTTTAGCATCAATGGATATAGGAGAGAGGAGAAAACCTCAAAATGGTTCGTTGTACTTACAAATTGATGGACAAGAAGTGTATTTACGCCTTTCAACACTTCCAACAGTATATCAAGAAAGTCTCGTTATTCGCCTCCATTTACAAGCATCTGTACAGCCACTGTCTCATCTTTCGTTATTTCCAAGTTCAGCGGAAAAATTACTCTCTTTTTTAAAGCATTCTCATGGGTTACTCGTATTTACTGGGCCAACTGGTTCTGGAAAAACAACAACAATGTATGCGTTATTAGAAGTAGCTAGAAAATGGCAAACACGTCGCATCATTACACTGGAAGATCCAGTTGAGCAAAGAAAAGACGGTTTATTACAAATTCAAATAAATGAAAAAGCTGGTATCACATATAAAACGGGATTAAAGGCTATTTTGCGTCATGATCCAGATATTATTTTAGTTGGCGAAATTCGTGATGAAGAAACAGCAAAAGTAGCTGTAAGGGCCAGTTTGACGGGACATTTAGTAATGACAACCTTGCATACAAATGATGCGAAAGGAGCGATACTACGATTTATGGACTATGGTATTACAAGGCAAGAAATTGAACAATCATTATTAGCAGTAGCTGCTCAGCGGCTCGTCGAATTAAAATGTCCATTTTGCAGAGGGAAGTGTGCAACTTTATGTAAATCAATGAGGAAAGTGAGACAGGCAAGCATTTATGAACTGTTATATGGATATGAATTAAAACAAGCGATTAAAGAAGCAAGTGGAGAACATGTTACGTATCACTATAAAACGTTGGAATCGTCGGTTCGAAAAGGGTATGCTTTAGGCTTTTTAGAAGAAGATGTATATGTTTAAGAGAAAATGGAGTTTAAGTGATCAAGCATTATTATGTAAAAGATTAAGTGATTTATTAGAGAAAGGTTACTCACTTTTGCAGGCGTTAGAATTTTTGCAGTTGCAACTACCATTAGGAAAGAAATTACAGTTACAGCGTATGATCGAGGGATTGAAAAATGGACAAAGTTTGCACGCTTCTTTTCACCAATTAATGTTTCACTCTGAGATGTTAAGTTATTTGTTTTATGCAGAGCGACATGGTGACATTTCTTTTGCTTTGCAACAAGGAAGCGTACTTCTTTACAAGAAAGATAAATATAGGAAAGATATGATGAAAGTAATGCGATATCCTATGTTTTTATCATTTTTTTTAATGATTATGCTTTCTGTTTTTAACCTCATTTTATTGCCT
Organism: Bacillus sp. TH17; assembly: GCF_016651125.1. NCBI lineage: Bacteria > Bacillati > Bacillota > Bacilli > Caryophanales > Bacillaceae > Bacillus > Bacillus sp. TH17. The sequence goes on along the minus strand of NZ_JAEKEN010000001.1, from coordinate 3,685,017 downwards.
CAGTTTGAAATGATGTATAGTTCTTTACGTTCTACAGCACCACCACTTACGGAGCAAATTTTAGTTGCAATTAAATTATTACCTTACTTCATTTATATGATTGTTCTTATCGTTATAACGGGATTTAGTATATATATATTTTATTTCCGAAAACTTCCGCCTACTCAAAAGGTAAAGATTATGATCCGTATTCCCCTTATGAAAACATTTCTTATTTTAAATCATTCGCATTATTTTTCCACTCAATTAAGTGGTTTATTACACGGTGGATTGTCCGTACACGAAGCATTAACAATAATGATGAAGCAAAAGTATCATCCGTTCTTTCAGTATGAAGCAGACCGAATTGAGCGGCAATTAATTGCAGGGGAACCGTTACAATCTATTATTGATAAAAGCGGTTATTACGAGAAAGAACTTTCTTATATCATTACGCATGGACAAGCAAACGGTAATTTAGCAAATGAGCTTGGTGATTACAGTGAGCTCATTATTGAAAAGGTAGAACAAAAAATTAAACGTATGTTATTTGTGATTCAACCCATTTTATTTACATGTCTTGGGGTTATAGTCATTTTGATGTACTTAGCGATGATTATGCCGATGTTTCAAATGATGAATTCTATATAGGGGGCATTTACATGCAGAATGAGGAGGGTTTTACTCTTTTAGAAATGTTATTAGTTATGGTTGTCATAACTGTATTATTACTATTAATTATTCCAAATGTAGTTACACAGCGCTCATCCGTCCAAGGAAAAGGATGTGCAGCCTATGTGAAATCTATAGAAGCACAAATACAAGCATATCACTTGCAACATAATAAGATTCCATCAATAGAGGAACTTGAAACAGGAAAGTATATTACTTCAAAAACTTGCCCGAAAGGTGAACCAATCCATATTTCCGATGATGGTACGGTATCAGCTGGGAAATCGTGAAGCAAAAAGGTTTTACTCTTTTAGAAATGCTACTTGTCTTATTTGCTATTTCTGTACTGAGTGTTGTTACGCATTTTAACGTTACTTCATTACATGAAAAACAAAAAGTTGAGCAGTTTTTGAAACAGTTTTCAAATGATATTTTGTATATGCAGCAGTTAGCGATTAAGCGTCAAAAACATTATACGTTACGCTGGTTTAAAGAGAAACATATGTATTATATTTCGGAATCGGAGACAGACCTATTAATTGTTAAGAGAGAATATGATAAAGATGTCCAAATGGATTTGCATACCTTTCCAAATCCAATGACATATAATCCGAGCGGGAATATTAATAGGGGTGGTACGATTTTACTTTCCTATCGAGGGTATAAATATGAGATTGTATTTCAGCTTGGAAGAGGGAGATTTACGTATCGTGAAGTGTCAAAAAGGATCAGTAATGGTTGAAATGGTTGTAGCGTTAAGTTTAATAATGATGGCGGCATCGTTATTGCTCCCGCAAACATTATTAATTATGCAAGAAAGAAAAAATATAAAAATGAGCTATAAAGCATTAATATTATTAAAAAAAGAAGCGGCCTTATTTAAGTATGAGAATGAGGAAAAGCGAGTAAAAGAGCAAGTCATAAAAGGAATTGTATATTACACATATTGGAGAGGAGATGAAGTTTGTACGATGTGGAAAGATATGAGAGGAAAAGCGATGGAGCAATGCCTTTATGCAAAGGAAAAATAAAAAAGAAGCGGGATTTACATTAATAGAAATGATTGCATGTTTGTTGCTTTTATCAATGTTCTTTTTACTTTTACCGCGTCTTCATATTATGGGGATAGAAAATACACATTCAAAAGGATTAAATGACTGGGAGTGGGATGTGTTTTTAGGACAAATGCAATTAGAGTTTCGTGAAGTATTAAGTGGGAGGAAGATAGAGCTAGAAAACGGTGGGAATATTTTACGCTTCCAACTTCGTAATGGTGATCAGGTGACGTATGAAAAGTTGAATAGTAATTTAATAAGAAAAGTAAATATGCGCGGAAGGGAATTTATATTACAAAGGATTGAAGCGATTTCGTATAAATTAACACCTCATTTGTTATATATATATGTGAAAGATATAAGTGGTGAAATATATGAAGGCGTGGCTGTGCGCTATAGTGAAATTGAGATAGAAACATGAGAAAACAAAATGGATTTGTAATGCCAGGAACAATTATTTTTCTTATTTTATTCATTTCATTTTTGATGTACGAAACGAATATGTTACTTTCGGATAAAAAATTTTATTCTGAAATAGAACAAAGTTTTTTCATGGAGGAACTTGTTGATCGAGCTATTTCAGATATAAAAAGAGACTTACAGCAAAAAGAAAAAGAGGATGTTTTTTTATTTCAGTATGAAAGAGGAGAAGTGAGTGGAAAGTACGTCTTTGAAAATGATGTTATTATCATTTCGTTGCAATGTGTTACAAAACAGAGAATTTTCTATACAGTGAGCTTTCACTATAGGAAAAAGGATAATAAAATATTTGATTGGGTAGAAGGATAATATGTAAAATATATGGAGAAGAACCATGAGTTTCTATTGTGGAGGGAGTCAATTTCTTTGAGGAAAGGGATAAGAATGATGGTCAAAAGTTTAAATTTTCTCAAAAAAGAGAAAGGTAGAAAGAATATGATATATTCATGCTATCCAATCATTTTTTTCTAGGGAGATAAGGAAATGACAAATAACAATCAAATAGGTGAAAGTAAGGAACAAACTATTTTTGATCATAAAGGAAATACGATTATGACAGAGGATAGGGAAATACAAATTATTTCAAAATTCGAAGAACCTCTTATTGTTGTATTAGCAAATGTATTAAGTGATGAAGAGTGTGATGAATTAATTGAATTGTCTAAAAATAATATGAAACGTTCTAAAGTTGGTTCATCACGTGATGTAAATGATATTCGAACGAGTAGCGGTGCATTTTTGGAAGAGAATGAACTAACTTCGAAGATTGAAAAACGAATTTCATTTATCACGAATGTTCCTGTAGCGCATGGAGAAGGATTGCACATTTTAAATTATGAAGTAGATCAAGAATATAAAGCGCACTATGATTATTTTGCGGAACATAGTAGATCAGCTGCTAATAATCGTATAAGTACTCTTGTGATGTACTTAAATGATGTAGAAGAAGGCGGAGAAACATTCTTTCCGAAATTAAATCTTTCTGTACACCCTAGAAAGGGAATGGCAGTATACTTTGAGTACTTTTATCAAGATCAATCACTAAATGAGCTTACGTTACATGGAGGAGCACCTGTAACGAAAGGTGAGAAATGGATTGCAACGCAGTGGGTGAGAAGAGGTACTTATAAGTAAAAGCGAGTATGTTACGTTTTGTTCTTCATTTTACAAGAAGAACAAAACGTTTTTTTATTAAATAAAGTAACATCTTTCGTTATAATAACAAATAATAACGGATGATTGAGAGGAACGAAAATGAAATCTATATACATAACCGGCTATATGGGAGCCGGGAAAACAACAATTGGAAAAGTGTTAAGTAAAGAACTTCATATGGATGTTGTAGATACAGACCAAAAAATTGAAGAGAAGCAAGAGAAGGCAATTCGTGATATTTTTGCAGAAGAAGGCGAAATGGCTTTTCGCGAATATGAAAGTGAAATGTTACGTTCACTACCGGTTCAGAATGTAATTATTACAACTGGTGGAGGGATTATTGAACGAGAGGAAAATCGAAAGTGGATGAAGGAAAATGGAACTGTTGTGTATTTATATTGCGATCCACATGTAATTGCAGAAAGGCTTCGTGAAGATACGACACGTCCACTATTTCAGAAGAAAGATATAGATGCATTTATAACGAAATTTGAATCGCGCCGAGCGTATTATGAAGAGGCTGATATTCATATCGATACGACAAATAAGTCGGTAAAGCAAATTATGAATGAATTAAAGCAAAAGATTAATGAATAAAAAAGTGGACATACTAATCAAGTAGAGGTGATGATAATATGTCTACTAATGATTATGTACGCTTTGTGACACAGCAATTTGTGTCATATATGGATGCTCCAAAAGAGGATCGAAAACAACAGAAACAACAACGTCGTGCGGAGAAAGAGCCATTCTTAAATAAATGGTTTGGTGTTATGCCACTGAGCGCTGCTTTGTTTTATCGAAATGTAAAAAATAAAAGAAAAAAATCAAGCTAACTTTTTCGTAATATGTTTAGCAAAACAAAAATCCCCTAGTATAACAAGATGCTAGGGGATTTTTGTTTATTGCACAGACTCTTTTTCCTCAGTAACCGCATGTATTTTATTGTTTACCCATACAAATCCAATTCCGATACAAATAGAAATCCCCCAGCCAACAGCGGTCATAATAGCTCTCATTTCACCATATCCATCTACACCGAAAACAGAGATGAAATAGATTTTCAAGAAGCTTTTTAATATAAATTGAAGGCCGAAAAATAGTGTTAAATATTGCAGTGCTGGATATATACGACTATCACGATAAAGCTCACGGCTTTTATCACGATCATGACCTTGCAGTGCTGCGATATCAGCTGCGAAATATAACATGAGTGGTTTTTTTATAAAGATTGTACATATAACGATGCAGCCAAGTACGATATGATAATATGCATCATTCCATAGCATTCGTTCAGCCGACCCAGATATTAAGTCTACCGCTGTATTAGAAATAAGTGTAATTAAAATAAAGAACCCTGTAACGTTAAGCTGTTTTTCTTTTTTAAAGGTATACAGTGTATAAATAATCCCCGGAACAGAGGAAATTAACATTGCGTAATAAGGATCGATATAAGGTTTTGCAAATTTCCAAATGAGGAATGGGAATACGAGATAAAAGACAAGATCTAATATAGCTTTTTTATTTTGATTCATACATGGCCTCCTTAAGTCATACATATATTTTATAATATAATTTCTGAAAATTGTATAAGGTTAATGAAAAAAAGAAAAGTAGATGATTAGTAGATTAAAAAATTGCCCCTAGCGTAGTAAGTTTTTTTAGTATATAATAAAGGAAACGCTTTCATTTTTGGTTTGTTCACAAAATGGACGGAAAATCACATATTTACTATTGATATGTTGCTTTATAATGAAACCAATTAAATATACATGCATACAATATTGTGAAATAAATAACATAAATAATCTATATAAATGTAAACGTTATCAAAGAGAGAGGTGGAGACAATGAGTAAATTTTTCTTCAATCATAATCCAGCAACATTAGAGGATGGAAGACTTGTTAAGTATGCTGAAATTATTTATGGAGAAGGTGGCCGTTCTGTATTAGAAAATTTAATGGTGAAGGCATCTATCAGATTGCGTGATCGTTATCCGAATAAATCTGACGAACAGATCTCGAACCTCGTAAATCAAGGCATCCATGATATGTTTCAAAAATACGTGAATGAGTAAGAGCAGCTACTGGCTGCTCTTATTTTTTTGTATAAGGATTGTGCCTCTAGCTGAAAATAAAGATGTATTTTGAAACATGCAAAAAGGAGGCGAAAAAGATGAGTAATGGAATTGGTCGTTCAAAAGAGAATCTTCCAACTGATGCAAACCATGTAAGTGCAAAGGATCGTGCATATCAGAAACGTATGACAGAGAAAAAACAGCAAGAGCGTAATGAAGATAGAGAATAGGCTGGGAACATATCTTAAAAGAAGCTCCTTCAATCTGAAGGAGCTTTCTTTAAGATAGAAAATGATTTGCGGTAACATAAAAGAGACCACCGTTTATAATTTGTATTGTAATGCGTGGTTCGTATTGTTCTTGTAATGCTTGCTTTTCAATTTCATAGCTTTCTGGAAGTTCATCGCTATCTTCGTAAAATCGATTTAAAAGGTCTAAATCGTGATTCCAACGCACTCTCGCTTCTTTTGCCCACGTGTGGTCATCTTCAGCGATTATACTTTTTAAAGCATCCTCTATACGTTGTAAGCCACTTTGTGGCTTAATGATAGGTGAGAGGGTAAAACAAAAGTCAGGTATTTTCGGTGTGAGTTTGATCTCTGCTAAAGTGTCATGAAAGTTTGCAATCATTGTCCCGGAAATAAGATGAATACCGATGGAATGAAGTATGTCTTTTTTTCGGTCGCATTGATAAGATACTTTTATATTTACACCAAGCCAAGGATGAAGGGGGGTATGAGTTGCACCGCTATGTTTCACTTCCTCATATAAACGTATGTATGAACCTAGTTCTTTTGTTGTTTCAAATATTTGATGCAAACGGGGTGAACCGTAATGAATAAGTTCACCGTCGTTTTCTTCGTTTTCTGGATTTGTAATAAGAGTAAGGCGCATCGGGTTCGGAACGCCTCCTGTTTTTTCAAGATAGTGCCAATAGAAAGGGCGGTTCATTAATAATTTATCCATTTCAATTGTTAACTGCACGTCTAATAGGTGAGGGGAACGTTCTAAAATTTCGCAGTTATTCGCCTCAAAAAAATTATATAAGTAATTATGAATTTCATTTTGCTGCATAGTCCTGCACCTCTGCTTCATTGCGCTTCGCAAAATCGATAATAGATGTTAAATTTTCCATCTTGATTCGAATTTCACCTTCGCTTTTTGACTGCGCGAAAATTTCTTGAATATGCGCATCAATATTTTTCATGTTGATTCTCGTTAAAATTTCATCGAGTTCACCGATTACACGTTCAAATAAATTAATTTTTTCATATAGTAGTTTTAAAATGTGCTCTTCAACAGTGTGCTTTGTTGCTAAGTTATAAATATGAACATCATTTTTTTGTCCAAGACGGTGAATACGTCCAATCCTTTGCTCGAGTCGCATTGGATTCCACGGTAAGTCGTAATTAATCATATGGCTACAAAATTGTAAGTTAATTCCTTCACCACCAGCTTCGGTCGCAATTAATACTTGGGCATGATTTTGGAAAAGCTCCTTCATCCAATCTTTCTTCCCGCGCTTAAATCCACCGCGAAATGGAACAGAGGAAATGCCATGTTGTTGTAAGAACCATTGTAAATACATTTGTGAAGCTCTATATTCAGTGAAGATAATGACTTTATCGTCAACTTCTTTTATAAGCTCTAGTGCTTTATTTGCTTTGGAGTTGAACGGAATATGATTAATTTTGTCCATCAGCACATCAATATGTGGGTCCTTTATGTAGTGCTCATTTTCTTTCTGTCTTTTTTCTACATGTTTTTTTAATGAATAGTAAACAGCTTCACGACTACTACATGCTTCCCGTTTTAAAGTTAAGGATGAGAAAGCAGATGTGACTGCATCTTGTCCACGCCAATTTTCAATTTCATTATACAAAGCTTGTTCTTCTTCATTGAATTCAACGAAGATTGTTCGTACATGCCTCTTCGGCCAATCAATGCCAGTGTTATTGCGTCTATTTCGAACCATTACTTTATTGATAAGAGCTTTTAAATCTTCATCGGATTCAGTGGAACGATTTTTTGAAGCGTAATATTCTTCAAAATTAGATTGATTGCCTAAATGACCTGGTTTTAATAAAGAAACGAGGTTGAAGATTTCATCGATTTTATTTTGAACAGGAGTTGCAGTTAGTAATAAACAAAACTTCTTTTTTAATCGCTGTGCAAATTCATAGTTTTTTGTTTTATTATTTTTTAGTTTATGTGCTTCATCGATAATAATAAGGTCATACTCTAGGTTTAAAACGATATCGCGATGCGGTGAACGTTTCGCAGTATCGATTGATGAAACGATGACATCAGCTTGTTCCCAAGAATAACTTTTCTTTTGAGCGACCGCAGGAATAAAAAATTTTGTGTTTAGTTCATACGCCCACTGAGATACGAGAGAAGCTGGAACGAGAATGAGTACCTTTTTTACAAGTCCTCGAACCATATATTCTTTTAAAATAAGTCCAGCTTCAATCGTTTTTCCAAGTCCGACTTCGTCTGCTAGAATCGCTTTACCATTCATTTGTTCAATGACATTTTGAGCGACCTCTAATTGATGTGGAAGCGGCGTGAAATGTGATAAATGTTTCGGTGCTTGCAATCCATCAAAAGTAGGGACGAGTAACGATTTCTCTGTTTTATAAGCTAAATGATATAAATCCCAATTTGTCCAAGGACCATCTTCATCAATTCTTTTTAAAAAATTGTTTTGCCACGTTCGATCTACGGAAATATCGACATTCATTAAGACTCTCCCACCTTTTATAAACTAAAGTGATTATTTAAAAAATCTTTATTATAAGCCTCGTAATAAGGCGCTATCACAATTACTAAAAGTTAAAGAATAGGCAATGATAAAGGGCTAAATTTCAAAATTTGTATTTAATAAGATTAAGAATGAAAAATTCTAAATTATTTTTTATGCTAGAATATTGATGAAATATAGCGAATAATGTTAGGATAATGGTGTGAAATGTGTGGAATCTTTCGTATTTTATCCAAGAAAGTAACTTTTTATTTACGCTTTCATAAAAAAATATACTGAGATTCCGTATAACCTTATCTTTTCAGAATGAAAATGTTTAGATATGGGAAGCAACTTTTATTGATTTGTCAGAGCATAAGGGGGAAAGAGCATGATTACATTACAACGTACACCGTTATTTGATGTATACGCGAAGTATGGTGGGAAAACAGTCGACTTCGGTGGTTGGGAATTACCAGTTCAATTTTCAAGCATTAAAGAGGAACATGAAGCTGTACGTACAGGAGCAGGTTTGTTCGATGTATCTCATATGGGAGAAGTAGAGGTAAAAGGTGTAGATAGTTTAGCATTTTTACAACGTGTTGTTACAAATGACGTATCTACCTTAAAGGTAGGGGGCGCACAATATACAGCTATGTGCTATGAAAATGGTGGCACAGTAGATGATTTATTAATCTACAAACGTGGTGAAGAAGACTATTTATTAGTAATCAATGCATCAAATATCGAGAAAGATTACGAATGGTTAGCTAGCCATGTAATTGGCGATGCGAAAGTAGTCAATGTTTCTAGTGAAGTTGCGCAGCTTGCAATTCAAGGACCAAAAGCAGAAGGCATTTTACAAAAAGTTGTGTCAGAAGATTTGAAAGAAATTAAGTTCTTTAAATTTAAAAATAATATTCTTGTAGATGGAATTCCTGCACTTGTATCTCGTACAGGTTACACAGGTGAAGATGGATTCGAAATTTACTGTAAGAGTGAAGATGCAGCAAAACTTTGGGAGAAACTTCTTGAAGTGGGAGCAGAAGAGGGCTTAAAACCATGTGGCTTAGGTGCTCGTGATACACTTCGCTTCGAAGCAACACTTCCGTTATACGGACAAGAGTTATCAAAAGATATTACACCGATTGAAGCGGGAATTGGCTTTGCGGTAAAACCAAATAAAGAAGCAGATTTCTTTGGAAAAGAAACGTTAAAAGAGCAAAAAGAAAACGGTGCATCTCGTAAATTAGTCGGCATCGAAGTAATCGAACGCGGTATTCCTCGTACGCATTACCCTGTATTTATAGGAGAAGAAAAAATCGGGGAAGTAACGAGTGGTACACAATCTCCAACGTTAAAGAAAAGCATTGGTTTAGCACTAATTGATGTAAAATACGCAGCAGTTGATACAGAAGTAGAAATTGAAATTCGTAATAAACGCGTCAAAGCAGTAGTTGTTCCAACACCATTTTATAAACGTTCAAAGTAACGGGGAGAGGGGTAGATTTCATGTTGCATCGTTATCTTCCAATGACAGAAGAAGACAAAAAAGAAATGTTACAAACAATCGGCGTTCAAACGATTGATGAGTTATTCTCTGATATTCCAGAGAGTGTTCGTTTTAAAGGGGATTTAAAAATTAAAGAAGCAAAATCAGAGCCAGAGCTTTTAAAAGAGCTATCTCAAATGGCTAGCAAAAATGCGAACTTAAAAGAATATGCTTCTTTCTTAGGAGCAGGTGTATACGATCATTACGCTCCAGTAATTGTTGATCATGTTATTTCTCGTTCAGAGTTTTATACAGCTTACACACCATACCAACCAGAAATTTCACAAGGGGAATTACAAGCAATTTTTGAATTCCAAACAATGATTTGTGAATTAACAGGAATGGATGTAGCAAACTCTTCTATGTATGACGGAGGTACAGCTTTAGCTGAAGCGGCAATGCTAGCAGCTGGTCATACTCGTAAAAAGAAAATTCTTGTATCTAAGGCAGTTCATCCAGAATCAAGAGCAGTACTTGAAACATATGCAAAAGGTCAAAATCTTGAAGTTGTTGAAATTGATCATAAAAACGGTGTAACAGATTTAGAAGTATTACAAAGTGAAGTAGATGATACAGTTGCTTGTGTAATCGTTCAATATCCAAACTTCTTCGGACAAATGGAAAAGTTAGCTGATATCGAAAAAATCGTTCATCAACAAAAATCATTATTTATCGTTTCTTCAAATCCATTATCATTAGGCGCATTAACACCGCCAGGAAAATTCGGTGCTGATGTTGTAATCGGTGATGCACAACCATTCGGTATCCCAACGCAGTTTGGTGGACCGCACTGTGGTTACTTTGCAACAACGAAAGCATTTATGCGTAAAATTCCAGGACGTCTTGTCGGACAAACTGTAGATTCAGATGGTAAACGTGGATTTGTATTAACGTTACAAGCACGTGAACAGCATATTCGTCGTGATAAAGCGACGTCTAACATTTGTTCAAACCAAGCGTTAAATGCATTAGCAGCTTCTGTTGCAATGACGGCACTTGGCAAACAAGGTGTAAAAGAAATGGCACGTCAAAACATTTCTAAAGCACAATATGCAAAACGTCAATTTGAAGCGAAAGGTTTCACAGTAACGTTCGCTGGACCATTCTTTAATGAATTTGTTGTAGATTGTAAACGTCCAGTTAAAGAAATAAATGATGTATTAATACAAAAGAATATTATCGGTGGTTACGACCTAGGCCGTGATTATAAAGAGCATGAAGACCATATGCTTGTAGCGGTAACAGAGCTTCGTACAAAAGAGGAAATTGACACACTTGTAAACGAAATGGGGGCTATCCAATGAAGAACCAAGACCAAGCACTTATTTTTGAAGTGACTAAAGAAGGACGCGTAGGATATAGCTTACCCAAATTAGATGTAGAAGAAGTAAAATTAGAAGATGTGTTTGAGAGTGATTATATTCGAGTAGAAGATGCAGAGCTTCCAGAAGTATCTGAACTTGATATTATGCGCCATTACACAGCGCTTTCAAACCGTAACCACGGTGTGGATTCTGGATTCTATCCACTTGGGTCTTGTACGATGAAATATAATCCGAAAATTAATGAAAACGTAGCTCGTTTCGCAGGCTTTGCAAATATTCATCCACTTCAAGATGAAAAAACAGTGCAAGGTGCAATGGAATTAATGTATGACTTACAAGAACATTTAATTGAAATTACAGGTATGGATACTGTTACGTTACAACCAGCAGCTGGTGCACACGGAGAATGGACAGGATTAATGTTGATTCGTGCATATCATGAAGCGAACGGTGACTTTAACCGTACGAAAGTAATTGTTCCTGACTCTGCTCACGGAACAAACCCGGCGTCTGCAACAGTAGCTGGTTTTGAAACAATTACGGTGAAATCAAATGAACATGGTCTTGTTGACTTAGATGATTTAAAACGTGTTGTAAACGAAGAAACAGCAGCACTTATGTTAACAAATCCAAATACATTAGGTCTATTCGAAGAAAATATTTTAGAAATGGCTGAAATCGTCCATAATGCAGGCGGTAAATTATACTATGATGGTGCAAACTTAAATGCGGTATTAAGCCAAGCGCGCCCAGGAGATATGGGATTTGACGTTGTGCATTTAAACCTTCATAAAACATTTACAGGTCCGCATGGCGGCGGTGGTCCAGGTTCTGGTCCAGTAGGTGTGAAAGCTGATTTAATTCCGTACTTACCAAAGCCGATTTTAGAGAAAACGGAAAATGGCTATCACTTTAACTATGATCGTCCAGAAGCAATTGGGCGTGTGAAACCATTCTATGGTAACTTCGGAATTAACGTTCGTGCATACACATATATTCGTTCTATGGGTCCAGATGGACTACGTGCAGTAACTGAGTATGCTGTATTAAATGCGAACTATATGATGAGAAGATTAGCACCATTCTATGATCTTCCGTTCGATAGACATTGCAAGCATGAATTTGTATTATCAGGTCGTCGTCAAAAGAAACTTGGTGTACGTACATTAGATATTGCAAAACGTTTGCTTGATTTCGGTTACCATCCACCAACAATTTACTTCCCATTAAATGTGGAAGAATGTATTATGATTGAGCCAACAGAAACAGAATCAAAAGAAACATTAGATGGTTTCATTGATAAGATGATTCAAATTGCTAAAGAGGTAGAAGAAAATCCAGAAGTTGTACAAGAAGCACCACATACAACAGTAATAAAACGTTTAGATGAAACATTGGCTGCTCGTAAACCAGTTTTACGTTATGAAAAGCTAGCACCTGTACAAGTGTGATTGCAAAAAAAAGAACTCGCTACATGCGGGTTCTTTTTTTTGCAACATTGGTGCAGCTAGAATGAAAAAAATGTTAAAAATTTATATTTTTTGTTTCATATTGCTGTAAAGATGCGGTTTTATAGGTGATTTTGTTGAAAAAGTCGGTTTGATAAAAGTATTTATTTTTGTTAGAATTTTATTGAAATTAAGAAGATGTGATGAGGTAGAAATTACTCATTTTTATGTATATGTGAAAAAACGAGCAAGACGGGGGTGGAAGCGTGGGATATCGATGTTATAGAATGGTATACCATTTAGAAAATGGAGAAACAATTAAAGATGTAAAAGAATTTTGTTACCGAGACCAAGGGAAAGTGTTAGAAAGAGTAGCACACCGTGTAATGGATAATAGAGAAGTGACAGCGATTGATAAACAAGGAACAATCATTTCAATAGCGTGTGAGGACATTGTAAAGGTAGAACTTGATTACATAACAGAAAGTTAACCTTGAGTCATATCGAATTATTCGATACAATATACTGTTGAATGGTGAAGAGAGAAGAGAGGAGTTTATCATGGGTAATACACGACACTTTTATATGTTTATTTTAGCGTTTGTTCTTGTTGTGGCGTTAACGATCTATTTAATTGTTGATAGCAGCTGGTACAATACAGTTCATCCAGCATTCCTTCTTTTTATGTATGTAGGAATTGCGGTTGTTAGTTTCGGAATGAGAGACGAAATGTTAGATCGCTTTGAAAAGTGATACATATACGAAAGACCAACAGGAAAATGTTGGTCTTTTTTTCTTGCCAAAAATAGGATGGTATGTATATACTGTATATATAAGGTATACACAGTATATACACACACTGGAGGAAAACATGAATATTATTATTTCGAATTCTTCCCAAGACCCTATTTATGTGCAAATAAGAAAACAATTAAGCCAGCTTATTTTAAATGGTGGTTTAAAGGGTGGAGACCAATTACCGTCTATTCGTAGCTTAGCGAAGGAATTACAAGTTAGTGTAATTACAACGAAGCGTGCGTACGAGGAGCTTGAAAAAGAAGGATATATAGAAACTGTTGCTGGGAAGGGGACTTATGTTTCACGTAAAAATAATGAACTACTAAAAGAACAGCGGCTACGTCTATTGGAAAGTAAAGCGGAAGGGATTGTGAATGAAAGTAAAGCGTTGCAGCTTTCACTTGAAGATTTACAGCAGATGATTGCGTGTTTATATGAGGGGGAATAAGAGATGTTAGAGCTAAAAAACGTTTGTAAAACTTATCAAGATTTCTCAGTGAAAAATGTAAGTTTTACATTGCCACGTGGATATATTATGGGATTTATCGGACCGAATGGAGCTGGGAAAAGTACGACGATCAAAATGATTATGAATTTAATCAGAAAAGAGAGCGGTGATATAAAAATTTTTGGTAAGGACAATAAGAAAGCCGAAAAGGAAATAAAACAAAATATTGGTTTTGTATATGATGAAAATCATTATTACGAAGATTTAACGTGTGAGCAAATGAAACGGATTATTGCACCGTTATATAAAAAGTGGGACGAAATGCAGTATCAATCGTATATGCAGAGATTACAAGTTCCAAAGTATAAAAAGATTAAAGAGTTATCCAAAGGGATGAAAATGAAATTTGCGATTGCAATCGCACTTTCACACCATGCGGAATTTATTATTATGGATGAACCAACAGCAGGATTGGACCCAGTTGTTCGAAGTGAATTGCTTGATATATTGCAAGAAATAGTAATGGAAGATGAAGTATCTGTATTATTCTCAACGCACATTACGACAGACTTAGAACGTATTGCAGATTATATTACGTTCATCAATGATGGAGAAATTATATTTACTGGTGAGAAAGACGAATTAATGGAGAACTACGTAATCGTAAAGGGCAGTAATGACTTATTAGATCGAGAAGGAAAAGAACTATTTGTTGGATTACGAAAAAATAAATTTGGTTTCGAAGGTTTAGCAGAGGATAAACAAGCAATTATCGATTGGTTTGGAAATGAGGTTGTATTAGAAAATCCTACATTAGATGATATTATCGTTTACACTGCGAAAGGGAGAGGTGCCTATGCGTCAGCTCATATATAAAGATTTGTTCTTTTTTCGGGTAACGTGGTTAGTGAATTTTGTTATGCCTCTTTTGTTATTTATGTTAGAGCCAAGTGGTGAATTGTTATTTCCGATGAGTTGTCTATTTATAACCCTTTCCTCGGTTATGACGTTAATCTATATGGATGAAAGGAATAAAAGTGACATTGTTATAAATAGTTTACCGTTAAGTCGAAAGGATATCATAATTGCTAGATATATTTCCTGTGCGATATTTATTGTAGGTGGGATAGTCTCAACTATGTTAGTTGTTTTTCTTATAAGAGGTGTCGCTGTTATTGATGATATCGGTGTATACCATCCTAATTTGTATATTGAAATTCCGTGGTATGGAGTAGTAAATGGGGCTGTTTACGCTTTGGTTTTTGTTGCGGCTTTTTTTCCTAGTTATTACGGAACCAAATCAAAGGTAGCAAGAAGTATCTTGTCAGGAGCATCGATGGCAGTAGCTGGAATTGCATGGATATTTATAGGGGATGGACTGAACGCAACAGCACCTTCATTCATTGAGTGGATTATGAATCCATCACATCTTAGCTTATTTATAGTTGGAGGAATTATATTAGCTAGTGTATATATCGCTTCTATGTTTCTAACAATTAAAATTTATGGATCGCGTGATTTATAGAGAGGAGAATTCATATGCAACAGTTGATTTTAAAGGAATTTTTCTTACATAAGAAGATGTTTCCTTTCTATTTTTTAATACCTATTTTCTCTGTTTTTAGGAATCCCGTCCAACCAATGGGGATTGCAATAGGATTATTTATAACATGTAGTACGATTATATATATTTCTTTTTATCATGAAGAGAAAAGTAAAGCAGAAAAAGTATTAGTGAGTTTGCCTATAACGAGAAAAGAGATAGTTATAGCTAAATATATTTCAAGCTCATTATTTATTATGACTGGTTTGAGTACAACTTTTATAGTCGTAATATTAGGAAATATTTTATTGAACAGAGACATAGCTATTCCTGGATATGCAATATTTTCAGCAATAGTAGCAACTTTGATCTATTGTGTTGTAACGATACCTGCTAATTACGTTGGAGGATATAAAGCTACTTCTGTTTTGAATGTTATTATGGTTTTGCCTTTAACGGGTATGATTGGCCTTATGTGCAATGTTTTTGGTGATAAAATAATTATGTTAAAAGTACTTCAATCTCAAGAGGCTACACTAGCAATGATTGTTCTTGGTATCGGAGTATTAGTAAGTATAGTCATATCAATGTTTCTCTCAATGAAAATGTTTCAGGAGGCAGAGTTATAGAAGGAGCATTTTCATATTAGGAGGTGTAATACATGATCAAGCAATTAATTTTAAAAGATTTCATCATTCAATGGAAATTTTTAATTTGGTACATACTGTATCCTATTCTCTTTTATATGGCTTTAACAGATACGGGAAATCTATTCATAATTATGTCAGTAATTATTACAATTGGGGCAACAGTAAAAACATTTGAAGCAGATAGTAAAAATGAGAGTGAAGTTATAGTAAGTAGTTTGCCAATATTCAGGAAACAAATCGTGTATGCGAAATATATAGTAGCAATTATTATTCTTTTTATAAGCGTAACGGTCGGTTGTTTCACGATGGGAATGAAGAATGGGGTTAACCTATTTGAATTTATTGAAACGACAATGGTTGCTAGTATTAGCTTTATTTTAGTGTATTTAAGCTTTGTTTTACCGATATCGTTTTGGCTAGGGTATAAAAAAACTATTTTTATTACGCTTTTCATACTAATAGCACCGATAGCAATCTGTTCTATGTTCTTTCAAATCAACCTAGAACAAATTCAACTATATAACAGCGTGTTATTCGTTAGTTCAATATGCATGTTCATAGTATCTATCTTCGTTTCAGTGAAATTGTATGAGAAGAGAGAATTTTAAAAGGTGCCTCGTAAAAGGCACCTTCTTCAATAACGGCAATACGAGAGCAAAAGTTTATAAACAGAAAGGCTATTAGGCACATCTTTCGGAGTATGTAATATAAAGCTGAAAACGATAACGAAAATGAGAAAGAGGAAAAATAAAAATAGGATCTGCTTATGTATAGAATTTTGCATATAACCCACTCCTTTTTTAGGTAGTATGTCCAAAAGAAAGAAGGATATGAAAAATTTTAGGAGGGAGAATGATGAACAAAAGAAAATGGTTATATAGAATAGGAGTACTTTTATTTTCAATAGGTCTCACATTAGCAAATTTTTATTCGGATATACCACCGCTATTTCCTATTTTGCATAAAGGGATTGGTATGAGTGTTGTCATAGTTGGTTTGCTTTGTCTTATCGCATCAAATTTCTATAGAAAATCTAAATAGACATAAAAAAGGACAGTTACTTCTTTTCAGAAGAACTGTCCTTTTTAAATAACTTGTTCCATAGCTTGGCGATACTCCATATAATCACGATTGTAATGGAGGCAATAATTGACCAAGCGATAGATGCAATTTCAAGTGCCATGTTAGGAAGGAATGTAAGAATGGATAATACTTTATGAAACAGCCATTCTATTATATGAAAACTTATTTGTAATAGAATGATGATCCCGAGTGTGATCCATGTTAAGAATTGTTTTCCTTTTTCTTTCCACATGACATTCACCTCACGTTAGCCTAATAATTTTAAGCCAACAGCGCCGCATAGAATGCAGCTTAAGAAGGCAAGGCGACGCCAATCCGCTGACTCGCGGAAAATAAGAATACCGAGAAGTGCACTTCCGGCAGTTCCGATTCCAGTCCAAATTGCGTAAGCAGTTCCCATCGGTAATGTGTTCATTGCAAGAGATAAGAAGAAGAAGCTTACGCCAAAGTTAGCGATTAAAATAACTTTTGGTGCCCAGCCTTTCTTTTCAGTGGCTACTTTCATAAAGAGTACACCAACAATTTCACAAATACCAGCTAGAATTAAAAATACCCAAGCCATTTTATGCGGCCTCCTTCGCTTCTTTTTCTTCTGTTACTCGTTTTAAACCAATTACTCCGAAGAAGATTAAACCGATTAATAATACTTTTACGATAGAGAAAGGTTCTCCGAAGATGAAAATCTCTGTAAGAACGATTCCACCAGCTCCAATTCCTGTAAAGACTGCGTATACAGTGCCGACAGGTAAATCTTTATATGCTCTAAATAATAAGACGAAACTAATTGTAATTAATAGAGCAACACCAGCCCACTCAAGTGGTGCCTCCGCTTTTTTAAGTCCAATAACCCAAAAGATTTCAATAATACCAGCTATGATTACATAAATCCATGCCATATGTCATTTCTCCTTCCTACCAGTCGTTAGGTAAAGGGCTTAAAAACGACGCATTGCAAAGGAGCAATCCGTCAGTTTGAAAGGCCGCGCCAAAATACTTTCCAAGAAGCTTCTAAACGTGTCTCAAAACGATTTAAACCTGCGTATAGTAGTTCAACCATAAGGCCGTCAAGTAAGCATAAAAAAGCCTCCAAAGCATCTTTTACTTCAATGTTATGCAGTTCATCTTGTTCGCTTGCTCTTTTAAACACAGGGAATAAAAGTTTTCCGACATTTTCAATGTGTACATTCGCTTTATCAATAATTTGTTCGCGAAATGCATCCGGCGGAAAATAAGAAGTTCGTAACCAAAACATTGATTCTTCACTTTCACCAAATCGTTTTGCATAACCTTTTAACAGATTTACTAGCAATTCTTCAGTAGACGATTTTGAAAAATTTTCGATATCGTCAGTGAAGCTTTGTAAATCTTTTTGAAGAGCGGATTCTAAGCATGTAAAATATAGCTCTTCTTTTCCTTTAAAGTGTGCGTAAATCGATGGTTTTTTAATCCCAACTTCTTGAGCAATATTTGCTAATGAAGTTCCTTCATAGCCGTAGCGTGCGAAATGAGAAAGTGCTACAGCTTTAATGCGGTTTGCTGTCATTTTCATCCCCTACCTACCGTTCGTTAGGTTAATTATATGAGATGAAAAATATAAAGTCAATAGGTGAAGGGATAAAAAAGAGCGCTATAGTTAACGCTCTTTTTTAGACTGTTTCTCGCTCAATTAAATGGAATGAAAGTTCTTCTGTACTGCCGATAATTTGCTCGCTTTGAATTTGTTTATAGAATAAAGAAAAAGCATGTGAGCCCATTGTGAGACCGGGATGTTCAATAGTTGTAATTTCTAATGCTTTTGAAATTTCATGGTTATCAAATCCCAGGATAGCGAGGTCTTCAGGTATGCGAATGCCATGTTTTTTTGCCTCTGTTAATAAACCAGCGGCAACTTGATCGTTCGCTGTAACAATAGCGGTTGGGCGATTTTTCATACTTAAAATGCGATGGAGTACTTGTGCCCCGTCCTGCATCGTATAACATTGATGAAAAACCCAATCAGGGTGCACTGTTTTTCCTTCTTGACGAAGAGTATCGGCGAAAGCTTTTTCACGATCGATTGAATTAGCACTTGTTTTTCTTGCTAAACAAATGCCGATTTTTTCATGACCTTTACTGAGTAAATAGGAAGTACCAAGGCGGAATCCTTCGTAATGATCTACATAGACAGATGAAATGAGGGGATGTTTCATTTTTTCACATGAAATAATAGGGGCAAATTTTGCGAACGGTTCAATTTGTTCCCATGAACTCGTGCGAGAGCAAATAATCATCCCGTCAAATTGCTTCATTTTCATCATTTCAAGAACGCGAATTTCTTCAATACTATCGTAATTCGTTTGGCATAAATTAATATGATATCCAGCTGCTAACGCTTCGTTTCCGATTCCTTCAATGATCGTGCTAAAGTACGGAAGATTAATAAAAGGTAGCATAACGCCAATTGTATATGTTTTACCCTTTATTAAATGGATAGCATTTATATTTTTTGCATAGTTCAATTCTTCAACTGCATCTAAAACACGCTTACGTTTTTCCTCTTTTACGTAAGGATGATTATTAAGGACACGAGAAACAGTTGATATAGATACACCAGCAGTTTTTGCAATTTGTTTTATATTGGCCATATGTATCACCTCTTTCCTTAATTATAAGGGGAAAATAATAAGAATGAAAAAAATCTTGACCTGAAAAGCTTTTCACAATCTATGTTATAAGCATGACTTCTGTTGTTCGCGTAACCTTTTTATTTGGGCGTAAGAATAGTGGGGTCTTTTTTGTATGTCTGCAAAGAATTTTTGTCAGAATGTGTGAGAATAACGTGGAAAGTTTTCGGAGGAGGCGTTTGATAACGAAGCGAATAGTAGAGAGTATAAACGCTTCACTCGTTAAGAGAGCGGTATGAAAGGGCGGAAACAAATTGAAAAAAGGAATCATTTGTTTCGTGTTTTCTAGTGTAATACTTAGCTCATGTTCATTTCAGCAAACGATGCAAGAAGAAAAAACATTTGTAGGAACAACAGGAGGGGCTAAGGACCGTGTTACTGATCCGATTCCCCTAAAGGAACTTCCAAAATATTTTCCGGCAAAGTTTAAAGTTCCAACGTTTTTACCTTATGACATCACGAGTGATGTGAAGGGAGAGGTAAGAACGATGGGAAAGAAGAATGCTGTCTTAACCATTAAATATAAGCAACAAGAGAAAGGAAGGCACGATTATATAGAATTAACAGTGGCCAACTTTTCTTACAGTTTTCCATACCTCGTAGAAGAGAATCGATTTCAAGAACAAATGAAATTGAATAATGGAGCACCTGCTTATTTTAAAAATAAGGATGATTACGAGCGAGGGGACGAATTTGCTACGCTTATATGGAAAGAGAAGGGGATTGAATATCAGCTATTATATCGTAATGTAGATGAGAAAGCTGAAGATGTGATTAAACAAAATCTGCTGTACATTGCGAACAATATGGAATGAAAAAACTAGCTGTATCGTGCAGCTAGTTTTTTGTATATTATTTCTTTTTAATTTTTCCTGACCAAGATTTAAATCCACCTTTTAATTGGTAGAAATCTGTGTAGCCTTGTTTTTTTAAGTATTGAGCTGCACGACCTGTACGGAATCCGCTTTGGCAATATAAATAAACCGGTTGATCTTGGCGAAGTTCTTTGTGGCGAAGGCGAATTTGTGATAATGGAATGTTACGCGCACCTAAAATATGTCCCGCGTTAAATTCATCCGCTTCGCGAATATCGATAAGCTGTGCTTTACGGTAGCCAGCGCGAAATTCATCTTCTGAAAGTGTTTTAATTAATTTTTTCTGATAGAAATACATCCATACAGTGTAGCCGATGAATGCTGCAATTGCGGCTAGTATAATAATCAAGTTTGTTGACACGATTCTATCGCTCCCTTTTTTCTTATCCTACTTTCAATATTATAATGCCCATATGTATTTATGCAACAGATTCATTTGTATATAAGAAGAAATTTCGTATTCTTTCACAAATTTTGTCGAATTTGGTAGACTAGAGAATGTGAAAAATAATTGGTTATATGAGGTGCAGGATGGGAAAAGAAAAATGGTGTTATATTAACTCTGGTCAATGTTCACCAGCATTTAATATGGCGTTAGATGAATGTTTATTAAATTGGCAAAGCGCAAAGAAAATGTCACCAACAATTCGTTTTTATGAATGGGAAGTACCAACCTTAACAGTCGGGTATTTCCAGCGTGTTGAAAAAGATATAAATATGGATGTAGTTAACGAAAAGAAATATGGATTCGTTCGTCGTCAAACAGGCGGCAGGGGTGTACTACATGACAAAGAATTAACGTACAGTGTTATTGTGTCTGAAGATCATCCGAATATGCCAAAAACAGTTACAGAAGCATACCGAATTATTTCGCAAGGCTTATTGGACGGTTTTAAGGCATTAGGATTAGAAGCGTATTATGCAGTTCCGAAAACAGAAGCGGATCGTGAGAATTTAAAAAATCCGCGTTCAGGAGTATGTTTTGATGCACCATCTTGGTATGAGATTGTAGTTGAAGGAAGAAAAATCGCAGGTAGTGCTCAAACACGTCAAAAAGGTGTTATCTTACAGCACGGTTCTATTCCGTTAGAAATAGATTTAGATGAGTTATACGATCTATTTTTATTCCCGAATGAACGTGTAAAAGAGCGTATGAAAAACATGTTTTCTTCTAAAGCGGTAGCGATTAATGAGTTGACAGACCGTACATTTACGATTGAACAGTTAATTAAAGCGTTTGAAACTGGATTTGAAAAAGGTTTAGATATAGAGCTTGTGCCGTATGAACTAACAGAAGAACAGCTTCATGAAGTTCAAACTTTAGCAAAAGAGAAGTATGAAAGTAATGAATGGAATTATAAAAAATAAGGAGATGGCGACCGCCATCTCCTTATTTTTATAGTAAATTAAGTACTTTTTCTACTTTGATTCCTTTATCTTGTAAAGAACGAAGGCGATTTACAACGTCCATAATTTCTTTGTCGAATGTAACGCTAATACCTTGGCTTTGTAGCTCTTTTTTAATCCTTCAATAGAATCATCTATGTCGATGCCAAGCTCGTAATCTTGACAAACTTCAATTGTCTTTTTCACAAGTTTAACATAATTTTCTTGTAGTTTTGTATTTGTTTCAGTCAAAGCAGGTTGCTTCGGTTTTGCAGGAGTAACCGGTGCTGTCTCTTGCTTTGTAACTGGAGTAGGTACTGCTTTTTTCACAGGTGCTGGAGTAGATAGTTCTACAGCTGCTTCAACACTTACTGACTTCGGCGTTGGTACCGGAGTAGGCTTAGGTGTTATAGCGGGTGTTTCTACACGCATAACAGGTTTAGGAGCGGGTGTAACTGCTTTAGGAGCCTCTACAACTACTTCTTTGTTCGGAGTAGCTTCTACAACTGTTTCTTCTTGCTCAGCAGCTTCTTTATTTTCTTTGCTCCACATAACGCGTTCAATTTCTAGAGAAACATTGTTCTTATTCATCGCTGTTAATGTAACTTTACCAACTTCCGCGTTCCCAGTGAAATCAACAATTTTATAAATAACACTCTTGTTCCAATCCACGTTTCCGCTCAAAAATAATTCTTCGTTACATTTCGGCGTTAAGCCCTCGATTTTAATTTCTGCGTTTACACCGTTTTCACTGTATACCATAATTAGCGAAGCATTTACATCTTCGTCTGCTAACATTAGTTCACGTACCATTTTGCCGGTGCGTACTTGCGTTTTCTTCTTAACTGACATCTAATTTCTCCTCTCAAAAATTCAGTAATAATAAAAAAATCGTATAACGAAAAATAATTGCTCACGAAGATTTATGATACCGATAATAAAAGCATCACGTCAACAATTAACTTTAATTATTTTGCATTTTTCTTATTTTCTTTATGAAATTTTTCAATTTGTAAAATTAGACAGAAGAAAAACAGCCGTTTGAAAGGCTGTTAAAAATTTGATTTTTTGTATAGTAATTTATATAAAATAAAAAATAGGATAGCGATTAAGGCGTTTTGCCAAAAGGTTAGATGATAAATGAGATAAGGTTGTTTTTTAAAATAGATATTTAAAAATACAGCTGAACAAAATGGAGTAGCAAATGCGAATCCAAATAGAATCCTTCTTTTCCAATTCATCTTTTGATCAAAGGAATAGCGCTTTAATAAATATAAAATGAAAAGTATGCCTAGTATAATAAGTGAAACGAACAAAGTGGTTCCAGGGATGCTAAAAGCTGGGCTTAATTGTTCGATATTCTTCCCGAAGATTAAAATGAAAGTCGAAACAAGTGCATCTATTCCAAACTGTATAGCAAGAAGTAAGCTAATAATAAAACCGATTAAAGAAGTTTTTTCTAGCTTTGTTTGGGTTGGTAAAGCTGATATAAGTTCATCACAGTAAGATCGTAAATCATTTCCGAAAATATCATAAGCATTTTTATTTTCTGCTTGTGCTTCGATGAGATGATCTAATATTTCTAATAAAAGTTCTTCTACTTGATGTTCGGGTACGTTAGATAACCGAAGATATACTAACATATCACCGTAAGCAGCTTCGTTTTCAGGTGTTAGAAATTCGCGTTTTTTATTGTTCAATTCAACCATGTCTTGCGCCTTCATCCCTATCACTCCCCTTGTAATAAGTTATTTACCGTCGTTGAAACCATTCCCCAACTTTTTTTAAATTCTTCAAGCTGTTCTAATCCTTTATCGGTTACGTGATAATATTTTCGTTTTGGACCGAGTGAGGAAGCTTTTAATGTTCCTTCAATAAGTTTCTCTTTTTGCATGCGTAACAATAAAGGATAGATGCTTCCTTCACTTACGAATGTAAAGCCGTGTTTATTTAATTTTGTACTTAGTTCATATCCGTACACTTCTTCTTGTGAAATGATATATAGAATGCAACCTTCTAGTACACCTTTTAACATTTGGCTGTGCATGATTTCACCACCTTTTATCCAGGTAACTTGCCTTGCAAGGTAGCTGTTATCCGAATTATAACAGTCAGTAACTTGCAACGCAAGTTACTGAAGTGGAAAACTTTAATCTGTGTTAATTTTCATGTGCTTCCCATACTAACGAGAGGAGGGAAGCACATGAAACCATTTATGCCAAAACTCGTTTACTTTGAACCGAGGGCACTCGAATATCCGCTTGGAAAAGAGCTTTATGAGAAGTTTACGAAGATGGGATTAGAAATTCGTGAAACGACATCACATAATCAAATTAGAAATTTTCCAGGGGAAAATGAATTGCAAAAGTATCGTAATGCAAAAGCAACACTTGTCGTTGGGGTGAGGAAGACGTTAAAGTTCGATACATCAAAACCTTCAGCTGAATATGCAATCCCGCTTGCAACAGGATGTATGGGACATTGTCATTATTGTTATTTGCAAACGACACTTGGGAGCAAACCTTACGTAAGGGTGTATGTGAATCTAGATGAAATATTTGAGAAGGCAAAGCAATATATGGATGAAAGGGCCCCTGAAATAACAAGATTTGAAGCGGCGTGTACATCAGACATCGTTGGAATTGATCATTTGACACATGCATTAAAGCGGGCGATAGAGTTTATCGGAGAAAGTGAACATGGACGTTTACGTTTCGTTACGAAATATTCGCATGTTGATCATTTATTAGATGCAAAGCATAATGGGAAAACGCGTTTTCGATTTAGTATTAATTCACGTTATGTGATTAAAAATTTTGAACCAGGGACATCGCCATTTGAAGAGCGAATTGAGGCTGCTCGTAAAGTAGCGGGGGCTAATTATCCTCTTGGCTTTATTGTTGCGCCAATTTATATGCATGAAGGGTGGGAAGAAGGGTACCGTGAATTGTTTGAACGATTGTACAATGAGTTAAAAGACATGACGATACCAAATTTAACGTTCGAATTAATTCAACATCGTTTTACGAAACCAGCCAAAAAAGTCATTCAAGAACGTTATCCGAATACGAAACTTGAAATGGATGAAGAGAAGCGGAAATATAAATGGGGACGATACGGTATTGGGAAATATGTATATCAAAAGGATGATGCAGAAGTATTGGAAGAAACAATACGAGGTTATATATATGAGTATTTTCCCGATGCAGAAATTCAATATTTTACATAAGGGAAATTTGGATTCTTTTTTTGTTTTATATATTTAGGCTCGTTTCCACCTTGTCACGTTATTCTTTCTGGTGTATCATTTTATTGATTGCTTCGTACGGAATAAGCAAAATGAAATTGGATGGAGGAAACCGATGCCTACCCCTAGTATGGAAGATTATATTGAACAAATTTATTTGTTGATTGATGAAAAGGGTTATGCCCGTGTATCTGATATTGCTGAAGCGCTTAGTGTACATCCATCCTCTGTAACAAAAATGGTACAAAAATTAGACAAAGACGAATATCTAATTTATGAAAAATATAGAGGGCTTGTATTAACATCAAAAGGTAAAAAAATCGGAGAACGTCTCGTATATCGTCATGAATTGTTAGAACAGTTTATGCGCATTATCGGTGTGGATGAAAGCAAAATTTATAATGATGTAGAAGGAATTGAACATCATTTAAGTTGGGAATCAATTGACCGTATCGGTGATTTAGTACAATACTTTGAACAAGATGAAGTTCGAGTAGAAACACTTCGTGGTGTTCAAAAAGCAAATGAAGAGAAAAGTAATTAAGGGGAACGTGTGGCGTTTCCTTTTTTATTTCAATCGAAAAGGACGGGAGAATCATGAAAGCGATTATTTTTGATTTTGATGGATTAATTGTGGACACAGAAACAATATGGTTTCACTCTTTCAGAGATGCTGTTCGTGAATACGGCAGCGAGTTACCTTTAGAGGAATTTGCGAAATGTATTGGAACGACAGATGAAGTGCTTTATGCATATTTAAAAGAGCAATTAAAAGAAAAGTTTAATGAGCATACATTAAAGGAAAAAGTAACAACTTTACATAAAGAAAAAATGAAAATACCGAAAGCACGTGACGGTGTAAAAGAATATTTAGAAGAAGCGAAAGAACTTGGATTAAAAATCGCATTAGCCTCTAGCTCATCTAGAGAGTGGGTCGTTCTTTTTTTAGAAGAGTTACAGATTAGAGAGTATTTTGAAGTGATTAAAACGAGAGAAGATGTCGAGAAAGTAAAACCAGATCCAGCTCTTTATAAAGCTGCGATAGAAGAATTAGGAGTTGAACCATCGGAAGCTGTTGTATTTGAAGATTCATTAAATGGATTGAAAGCAGCAATTGCAGCAGGATTAAAATGTGTCGTCGTACCTAATGATGTGACAAGAAATTTACAATTTGAAAACCATCACCTTCGTATCGAAAGTATGAAAGATAAAAGTTTGAAAGAAGTACTTCAACATATAAAGTGAAACTTTAATCAGTCGGGGCTTTTCTCATCCCCACTGATTATTTGCCCATACTAATTGAGATAAAAAAGACCGTATTTCCTAAAAGGAAGCACGGTCTTTCTTTTTGTTTTTTTTACCTTCAATGACAGTTAAATGAGATTGTTTTCTTTTTCTTTTCAACGATGGAGAATTACCCTTTTTCCCCTTGTCATCAGAAGCATTTCGTTTCAAGAAAGAATTACTTAGGGGTGCTACATTTTGTTTCCCGTGTTTGCGGTTCGATTGTTTCGCTGCACGCTTATATGAGCTTTGCGAATTTGCAGAACCACTAGAGTTTGTAAACATTTTGTAGAGTAAGTAAAAGATACCGACGACAGCTAACATGATACCAATGTTTTTCAATACTCCCATTGGATCTGTAATAACAGATGAAACAAGGCCGAATATTGCTAATCCGATAATAAGCACAAATATAGCGAATGTAAACGAACGACCGTTCATAAGGGACACCTCCTAAAAACATATATTAAAATTAGTATATTAACGATGAGGAAAGGAGTTGAACACCATTTTTAAATAATTATTGTTTGTTTTCTAAACGTAATAATTCTTCAAACGATGCGATTGCAACTTCCGCTTGATCATCTGTTGGTTCTTTCGTTGTTAATAGTTGCAGCCATAATCCTGGATATCCAAGTACTCGCAAAACAGGGACATCTCGTAATCGATTGGTAAATTGTAATACTTCAAAAGAAATGCCGAGAACAACTGGAATTAATAAAATTCTGTTTACTACCCTTGCCCAAAGTGGATCTGTAGGAACTAGGAAATAAACAAACATTCCAATAATGACTGTAAATATTATAAAGCTACTGCCACAGCGATAATGGAGGCGAGTTTGCTTTTGAACATTTTCTACAGTCAGTGGAAGGTTATTCTCGTAAGCATTGATTACTTTATGTTCCGCACCGTGGTACTGAAATACCCGCTTAATAAGTGGGGTTAAAGAAATGAAGTATATATAGCTCAATAATAGCATGAGCTTAATGACACTTTCGACAATGATTTGCCCTGTATGAGATGGGAAAATCGGTCTCGTTAATTCAGCTAAAAGTGCAGGAACTGCTGTGAAAATTACTTTACCGAATATGAACGATAAAACGCCAACTGCTGCAACTCCTAATACCATCGTTAATTTTGATTGTTCTTCTTTTTTATTTGCAAGTTGTTCATCTTCTTCTGGGTGGACATCAAATCGTTCTGAAGCAAAGTTTAAATGTTTCGCTCCATTCGCACTTGCATCCACAATAGCGGCAATACCTCGTAAAAATGGAATTTTCTTTAGTAGAGATAATGCTTTATTACGAACGCGTGGTAAACGATAAAATTCAATCGATTTATCTTTACGACGAACCGCTGTAACAGTATATTCTCTACCGCCAAACATAACTCCTTCTATGACTGCCTGCCCGCCATATATTTGTTTTGACTCTTCTGCCATGTTAACACCAACCTGTATTTGTTTCTCTCTTATGTAGAAAAAGAGGCAATTGTCATACTTGGTTTTGTCATCTTGAAATAAGACAATCACCGAGTTTCCTTTATTTTATCGACAAATACAGGCAGATGACAAGGGAAAATGTTACGAGAGTCGGACATTTCTTATTCTTTTTATAGACAAATTTTGCAGGATTTAAACATGCCTCAAAATAGTTTCGGGCATACTAGTGAGCGGAGGTGTCTATGTGAATCAAGAACAATCAACAATAAGAAACTTTGTACAAATTGGTTTATTTGGTGGCTTATTTTGGGGAGGTATATGGTATTTCCTTCATATATTCTCATTTACAGAAGCTGGACCTAACTATTTACTTTTACCGTTTGCATTTGGAGATTGGAAAGAAGGGGTTTGGGGAAATGTACTAGGTATCGTTTGTATGGGACTTCTTTCAATTTTAGTGGCATTTCTCTATAAAGCCCTTTTTAAAAAGTTTGAAGGAGTATTCCCTGGCGTACTATACGGTTTGTTTTGGTGGGCATTATTATTTTTGGGGATGGGGCTAATGGCACCTGTTATTAAAAGTGCACTCCATTTACCGAAAGAAACAATTGTAACGACAATATGTATCTTTATATTATATGGTGTTTTTATTTCGTATTCTGTAGCATTCGAATCGAATAATACAAATAGAGGAGAAGGGGTCGAGAAGACAAACTATTCAAATAAGTGATTCCTATGTTAAAATGTCGTATAGACATTTTTTAATATTAAGGAGTTTTAAGAAAATGAAAAAGTTACTCCTCGTAAATGGTCCTAACCTAAATCGCCTTGGCGTTAGGGAAGTAAATGTATACGGAAAAGGAACGTTAGCGACGCTTGAAACAGATATGAAACACGAAGCAGAGAAAATGGGAGTGGAGTTAGAATGTTTCCAATCGAATCATGAAGGTGCTATTATCGATCGTCTTCATGAGGCTGAAGATATATATGAAGGGATCATTTTAAATCCTGGAGCATTTACGCATTATAGCTATGCGATTCGAGATGCAATTGCGAGCATTTCGATTCCTGTTATTGAAGTACATATTTCTAACATTCACCAGCGTGAATCGTTCCGTCACGAATCTGTGACGGCGGCTGTTTGTGCGGGACAAATTGTTGGATTTGGTTTTTATGGCTATAAGTTAGCGTTATTTGCATTAATGGAGAAATTGAGGGAGGCATAAAGTAATGGAAAAGATCGAGAGATTAAGAAGTGCGTTTGATGAGGCTGGTATTGACGGTATCGTATTAACGAATGAACATAGCCGTAGATATATGGCGAATTTCACAGGAACAGCTGGTGTTGTACTAATTTCAAAAGAGCGTGCTCTATTTATTACAGATTTCCGTTATGTAGAGCAAGCTAGTAAGCAAGCGGTTGGATACGAAATAGTGCAGCATGCAGGATTAATTCTTGATGAAGTTGCGAAACAAGTTAAAGAACTTGGAATTCAAAAGCTAGGATTTGAGCAAGATACTCTTACATATAGCTCTTACGTAACGCATAATGAAGCGATCGAAGCTGAATTCATCCCAACTTCTGGGCTTGTAGAAAAGTTACGCTTGATAAAGACTGATTCAGAGATTAAGATATTAAAGGAAGCTGCACAGATTGCAGATGCTGCCTTTGAGCATATTCTATCATTCATTCGCCCGGGAGTATCTGAAATTGAAGTGTCAAATGAACTTGAATTTTTCATGAGAAAGCAAGGAGCAACATCTTCTTCGTTTGATATTATCGTTGCTTCAGGTCTTCGTTCGGCATTACCGCACGGCGTGGCATCTGAAAAAGTGATAGAAAAAGGAGATTTCGTTACATTAGACTTCGGCGCTTATTACAAAGGATATTGCTCTGATATTACTCGTACGATTGCAGTCGGTGAACCATCTGATAAATTAAAAGAAATTTATAATATTGTTTTAGAAGCACAACTACGTGGTGTGAACGGTATTAAAGCTGGTTTAACGGGTCGTGAGGCTGATGCATTAACGCGTGATTACATAACGGAAAAAGGATATGGTGAATACTTCGGACACTCTACTGGTCATGGAATCGGTCTTGAAATCCATGAAGCACCAGGTTTAGCGTTCCGTTCTGATACAGTACTTGAACCAGGTATGGCTGTAACAGTAGAACCAGGTATTTATATTCCAGGTGTTGGCGGGGTACGTATTGAAGATGATATCATTGTAACAAGTGAAGGTAATGAAGTAATAACGAAATCACCAAAAGAACTTATTATTTTGTAATACACAGGAGGATTTTTTTACATGATTTCAGTAAACGATTTTCGTACAGGTTTAACAATTTCAGTGGACAATGCCCTTTGGCAAGTAATGGATTTCCAACACGTAAAGCCAGGTAAAGGTGCTGCATTCGTTCGCTCTAAACTACGTAACCTTCGCACAGGATCTGTTCAAGAGAAAACATTCCGTGCAGGTGAAAAAGTAGAAAAAGCACACATCGAAAACCGTCGTATGCAATACTTATACGCGAGCGGTGAGTCTCACGTATTTATGGATAACGAAACTTATGAGCAAATCGAACTTGGTGAAAACCAAATCGAGCGCGAATTAAAATTCTTAAAAGAAAACATGGGAGTATCTATTATGACATACCAAGATGAAATACTTGGTGTTGAACTTCCGAACACAGTTGAATTAAAAGTTGCAGAAACAGAGCCTGGTATTAAAGGTGACACAGCTTCTAACGTAACAAAACCAGCTAAATTAGAAACTGGTCTTGTTGTACAAGTACCAATCTTCATTAACGAAGGCGAAATGCTTATCATCAACACTGGTGAAGGTAAATACGTTTCTCGTGCATAGTAGAAAAGCACTCGTGATTATCACGAGTGCTTTTTTTATAGGAAATAGGGCAGATAGTAAATTGCAGTTATAGCAAAACTAACTGTGACGAGTGAAAGGGTACCCATAATATATGGAGTCAAAACAATTTGAAACGGGCGTATTTCACCAGTTTCAATACCGGTAAAAGTTTTATTCGTTGCATGATCCATATTGTTATTTCTAAAGGTACTCATAATAATTAACCACGTAATTGCAAATATTGCTAGACTGCCAAGGAAAAAGCTCTCCATAAATGACCAGCCGACCATTTTTGAAAAAAGATAAATAATAGCTAATTCTACTACAATTGTTAAACTAATTTTCAATCCTTTCATATTTTCCCCCCTCATTTTGTACTTCCAACCAATTTGAAAATTTTTCGCATGATACAACATGCAGTACGCAAGGTGATTTTACTTCTTTCTCCAAAGCAGCGTGTACGTCTGGAAATTGTTTTTCCACATGTAATGAAATGTAAGATAGTTTCTCTTGTGCTTTTAAAGAGCGAATGTTATTCGTTTTAGCACCGGCAAATACGTATGTAAGTTGCAAGTCTAAAAAAGCGATTTTAAAGATCTCTTTTTTCGCAGATTCGTTATATCCTCTTCCCCAATATTGATAGCCGAGCCAACTTCCAATATGTGAGTGCTTTTGTTCGTAATTAATATGTTTAAGTGTCGTGAGGCCAATTATTTCATTTTCCTCACTTACAATCACTCTTGATAAGGAGTGTTTTTTTCGTTCCTCTCCAATTGCAAAAAGAATGAACGCCTTTGTATCTTCCACTGATTCTACTTTTATCCCTAATGCATTTTTTACATGTGGATTGCTTGATAGCTCAAAAAGCACATTTGCATATCGTAAATCGAGTGGTAGTAAAGTAACTTGCTTCATCATCTATGCTCCTTTTCTATTAAATATACCATATATTAATGAGAATATTCAGTTTTCTATAAAGTCGATAGAGAAAAATTATGTTTTTACTTCTGAAATAGACAACCTCTGCATATGGTTGTACAAATATATTCTTTTTCAGAATAAGGAAGTAGTAACTGTTATGGGAGAAGGTGGGAGAATGAAACAGTGGCTAGCGGCAATGGAAACATCCGTGCTTGTTATGGGGTTACTTCGGTTGTTTTCAGGAAGCGCGGAAATATTCGCCGCTCTGCTTATGCTTTACGTGAATGATGCGAAGAAAGCATTGTTTATAAATGGTATGTTGGCGTTTGTTGGACCGACCGTATTAATTTTAACAATGACAATTGGCATAGCGAGTGTAGCAAGTGAGATTTCTTTCTTGAAACTCTTTTTTCTAGCACTTGGAATTGGCTGCATTTTTATCGCGTTGTTGAAATAGTAAGTCGAGTATAGTGGGGAGAAGCTTATGAAAGAAGTATTAGAAGTTTTACCGAAAACGATGAAACAGTTAGTTGAAGGCTGTAAACAATACGATACTCTAGAGGAAATTCGCGTTCGAATTGGAAGGCCACTAGAGTGTATCGCACATGGAGAAGTGTTTTTCTATGACTATATCGCTACAGCGGAAGATGCGATCCATTTATTGAATAAATTAAGCCAATTCTCAATTTATACGATGGAAGAGGAATTGAAACGTGGATATGTGACACTACGAGGAGGACATAGAATTGGCCTAGCTGGAAAAGTCATTACAGAAAAAAGTGCAGTGAAAATGATTCGGGATGTCTCTTCTTTTAATATTCGTATTGCCCGTCAAAAAATAGGGATTGCTGAGCCGCTTCTGCCATATCTTTATGAATCGCGATGGTTAAACACGATGGTAATTGGCCCACCGCAAACGGGGAAAACAACACTTTTAAGAGATGTAGCACGCTGTATGAGTCAAGGTGTAAGTGCTTCGAAAATTCCTTCATGTAAAGTGGGGATTGTTGATGAACGATCAGAAATTGCGGGTTGTGTGAAAGGAATCCCGCAATATGACTTTGGCGTGCGAGTAGATGTATTAGACGCTTGTCCAAAAGCTGAAGGAATGATGATGATGATTCGTTCTATGAGCCCAGACATATTAATCGTAGATGAAATTGGACGTAAAGAAGATAGTGAAGCGATTATGGAGGCGGTACATGCAGGTGTTCAGCTTTTTATAAGTGCGCATGGATTTTCTTATGATGACGTTGTGAAACGTCCATCGTTACAGGCGGTGCTGGAACTTGGTGTATTTGATAGGTTTGTGGAATTATCAAAAGCGAGAGGGCCAGGAACAGTTATGCAAGTGAAAGATAGAGATGGAAAACCAGTATTATCCCATAGAAAGGTTCAAGGCGTATGGTGAAAATATTTGGTGCGGTATTAATAGTTGCTGTTAGCACTTTTTTCGGATTTTCATACGCTAAAAGGTACAGTGAGAGACCGCGGCAACTTAGGTTATTGAAGGCAGCATTGCAATCATTAGAAGCTGAAATTATGTATGGACACACGCCGTTATCTGAGGCTGCAGAGCGTTTAGTCAAACAAATGCCGAAGCCGTTAAATTGGATATTTCAAAGCTTTTCGAAACGGCTAGAGGACGGGGAGCAAACAGTTAGAGAAGCTTGGATTGATAGTTTGAAGGAGAACTGGACGTTAACGGCGTTTAAACAAACCGAGTATGAAATCTTACAACAATTTGGTGAAACACTTGGACAACATGATCGTGAATCACAGCAAAAACATATTCGCTTATGTATTACACATTTGGAGAGAGAAGAAGGAGAAGCGAAAGCATTACAACTACAATATGAAAAAATGATAAAGAGTTTAGGGGTACTAGCAGGGCTACTTATCGTAATTTTACTGCTATAGGGGGGAGAAAGGCGATGTCCATTGATGTTGGATTAATATTTCAAATCGCCGGAATCGGCATTGTTTTAGCTTTCATTCATACTGTACTAAAAGAAT
The DNA here is from genome assembly GCF_016651125.1 of Bacillus sp. TH17. Taxonomy (NCBI): domain Bacteria; kingdom Bacillati; phylum Bacillota; class Bacilli; order Caryophanales; family Bacillaceae; genus Bacillus; species Bacillus sp. TH17. The sequence goes on along the minus strand of NZ_JAEKEN010000001.1, from coordinate 3,651,304 downwards.
TAAAGCGAGAGGATATTGCAAATTGGGTTATCCTTGTCGGTTTTGTCGTTATTTTGTTTCATGTTGCATTTTTAATTAATACTCTATTCGACAAGATTAAAAGTGTCTTTCTCTTCCAGTAAAGGAGGCGGTTCGAATCGAAATTATACAAATTGTCGGATTAGGCCTCGTTGCTACATTTTTAGCTGCTGTTTTAAATCAGCATAAGTCTAGTATTACATCGTTATTTATTGTGTTCATTGGTAGCATGATGTTTCTTCTCTTAATCGATCAAATTCATTCTATTTTACAAATGATTGAGAGAGTGGCGAGTGAAGCGAAGGTTAGCAACGTATATGTAGAAACGTTATTGAAAATTATAGGGATTGCTTATATCGCTGAGTTTGGTGCGCAAATTACAAAGGATGCTGGTCAAGGTGCAATCGCTTCGAAAATTGAATTAGCTGGGAAAATCTTAATTCTCGTCATGGCAATTCCTATTTTGACGGTTGTAATTGAAACAATTCTCGGTTTTTTACCTACGGGATAAGGGGGAGTGAATGTTGAGGAAGTTTGGAGCTAAGCTATTATTTGCTTGCTTCCTTTTCTTTTCTTTACCGATTGTTGTACAAGCTTCTCCTATAGAAACAAACGTCGTTGATCAACAATTGGATAAGCTCGGAATTGAAGATGTGAAGCAATTTTGGGACGGGCTTGTTACAAAGTATGGAGGCTATTTACCAGAGAGTCAAAAAGGAAGCTTTATGGAGTTTGTAAAGGGAGAAAAAGAGTTCTCCATAAAAGAGTGGATGATAGGTCTACTAAAATATTTATTTCATGAGCTTGTTGCAAATGGAAAGTTACTTGGAACGCTCATTATGCTCACGATTTTCAGTGCATTGTTGCAATCGTTGCAATCTGCTTTTTCAAAGAGTAGCGTGAGTAAAATCGCTGATGCAGTCGTATACATGGTACTTATTATTTTCGCTTTAAATAGTTTTTATGTCGTCATGACATATGCAAGAGAGACGATACAAACAATGGTAGATTTCATACTAGCGTTATTACCAATTTTACTCGCACTCATAGCAACAGGCGGCGGTGTTGTTTCTGTATCGTTTTTTCATCCGATTATCATTTTCTTAATGAATACGAGTGGGCTTCTTATGAACTATATCGTTCTACCACTTTTATTACTTGCAACTATATTAAGTATTGTAAGCACGATGAGTGATCAATATAAAGTTACGAAATTGTCCAAGCTTTTGCAAAACGTTAGTGTTGGGATTATTGGTATCTTTTTGACGGTTTTTTTAGGCGTATTATCTGTACAGGGAACAGCGTCAGCCGTTGCTGATGGTATAGCTGTGAAAACGGCTAAATTTGTAACAGGAAACTTCATTCCTGTAGTAGGAAGGATGTTTACTGAGGCGGCGGATACTGTTATTAGTGCATCTGGATTATTAAAAAACACAGTCGGAATTATCGGGCTCGTTATTTTATGCTTAATTGTCGCTTTCCCAGCGATTCAAATTTTTTGTATCGCGTTTATTTATAAATTCGCAGCAGCAGTATTGCAACCGGTAGGCGGAGGAGCAATTATTCAATGTTTAGATATCATTGGACGAAGTATCATTTACGTATTTGCTTGCTTAGCTATCGTATCATTTATGTTCTTTTTAAGTATCACAATTATTATTGCTGCCGGGAACATTACTCTCATGATGCGGTAGGAGGTGAAGAGTATGCAATTTGTTACAGAGTGGATTAGAAATATTATCGTTTTTTTACTCTTAGCGACAATGCTTCATCTTATTCTTCCAAATTCAAATTTGCAAAAGTACGTTAAATTCGTTGTAAGTCTATTGTTAGTCGTATTAATTTTAACGCCTCTATTTAAGTTGTTACAAACAGATGTAAATGAAGTTATCGCAAATTTCAATGAGGAAAAGTACGTAGCAGATGGATCTGTAAAAAATTCGATAGATTCGAAGAAAAAAGAAATACAAGCTCTAACACGTGCATATAGTTTAGAAGAGATGGCTACCAAAATGAAAAAAGACGTAGGAAAAGAGTTTGAGAAAAAGTATGGTATGACAGTCTCTGAAATACAAATAGTCGCAGTGGAACATGCAGAAGAAGTAAAGTCAGCGAAAGATATTCAATCTGTTGTTGTGACGTTGAAAGAAAAAGAACGTAGTAAAAATGATGCAATCGAAACAGTAAAGCCAATTGAAATTAATATGAAAGAACCTCCAAAAAAAATAGAAGAAACGAATGTAGAAATGAAAGATTTCTTTTCAAGCAGGTGGCAACTAGAGGATAAACAAATCCAAGTTCAGATGGAAGGGAGGACAGGTAGCGTAAATGGACAATAAAGATAAAAATTCGAGATTCTCATTTTTTCGAAACCTATTAAATGGGGATGGAAAAGAAAGTAATGAGAAGGGGAAAAAGGTAACACCTAAGTTTTTGCTTGTCCTACTCATACTTGGGATTGCGCTTATGTTTTCTAGTAATTTCTTATCACCTAAAAAAGAAGAAGTGCCTGTGTTTAAAGAAAAGACAAGTCAAAGCCAAGATAAAGATGTACCAACTTTCGGTCAAAAAAACAATGATAATATGTCAAATGTAGAAAAATACGAAAAAGCGTATGAACAAGAATTGAAAGCTTCTTTAGAAGAGATAGCCGGAGTAAAAGATGTAACTATTAAAGTGAACTTAGATTCATCTGAAGAAAAAATACTCGAGAAAAATACAGTAAAACGTTCACAAACGACAGGTGAAACTGATAAAGCAGGCGGGAAAAGGGAAGTAGAAGACGAGTCTCTTGATGAAAAGACAGTCATTATACGTGAAGGTGATAAAGAAACTCCAATTGTTTTGCGAACAGAGAAACCGAAAGTACGAGGTGTTCTGGTCGTAGCAAAGGGAGTGGATAATATACAAATAAAAGCAATGGTAAAAGAAGCTGTGACGCGATTATTAGATGTACCAGCTCATCGCGTTTCAGTATCACCGAAAAATTGATAGGGAGGAAATAAAGTGTTAAAAAAACAAACGGTTTGGCTATTAACGATGTTAAGTTTAGTGGTTGTACTATCTGTTTATTACGTAACAACTCCTGATAAAATGAATACAGCAGCACCGGCAACGGGTGAAAAGATGGGACAAGAAAAGCAAGGTGTTGATAAAGCAGTTACAAAAGAAACAACGAAAGAAACTACAAATAAAGAGACAACAAAAGAAAATACAAGCAAGGAAACTACAAATAAAGAAACAGACAAAAAAGAGAATGACAAAAAAGAAACAAGTAAAAAAGAAACAAGTAAAAAAGAGGCTAGCGTAACAGTTCAATCAAGCGATGAGAATTTTACAGCGCTACGTATGCAAATGGAAGATCAGCGTAGTGTAGAGAAAGAAAAGTTACAAAATGTAATGAAGTCATCAAAATCTTCAGCAGAAGAAAAGAGTAAAGCGAAAGATAATCTTGATGCAATCACTACGATGGAAACGAAGCAACAATTACTTGAGACAGTGATTAAATCTCAAGGCGGATATAAGGATGCTCTTGTAAGAGCTGATGGAACGGACATTAAAGTAACAGTTAAATCGGCAAAGCATTCACAAAAAGAAGCGAATAAAATTATTCAGCTCGTAAGAAGTGAAGGTGGTTCAAAAGATGTAGGTGTGAAATTTGATCCATCAGTAAAATAAATTGAAATTATAATAGGTGTTGCTGCTTCAAATTAGATAAAAGAATAATAGAAAAAAGCTATCGTTTTCGATAGCTTTTTTCTATTTCATCTTTGCAGTTGTATTTAGTATTTTCAATTGGAAACGGGGAAATACGCTGTGAGTAAAAGATTAATGGTTCGTGATGATGGTGATTAGTTTTTCCAGATTTGACGTGAATGAAGAGGACCAATGTCCAAATCACTACGGCAGGCAAGAACAGGATGAGCCATATCATATGTCCGCACCTCACTACAATAAATTTGCTACACTTTGAACATACTATTCTTTTATGAAGGAAGAATGAACGGCGCGTAAACAAAAAAATAATATTTGGTAAAAATATGTTTTTTTACCGTAGATAAAATGAAGAATGCTGAGGGAATTACGTTTTTACACTTTGCAGTTTTGAAAAAGTAAAGAATGTTTTTTAGGAAGTGGTCTTGCCAATTTCGTGTGAAACTTGGTATTATTACTAGGTAATAATTTTTTAGTGGAATAATATTTTTACAGGAATTTCGATTTATAATAAAGAAATATAAATTGGAATGTTTAAAAAATTTAGCGTAAGATGGGAATAGTAAATATTTCTATTAGTAAATGTCATAGGAATAAATTTTCTAATAGAATGCATCGTATTTTTACAGTAAATCAGTTTGATGCCAATCTGTAAAAACGGGACAAACAAGAGTATGGGAGTGGATTTTACATGTTTAAAATTCAAGAAGTTCGTGAATTAATTAAATTAATTGATAGCTCTAATATTGATGAATTTGAATACAAAAAAGACGGTACAACAATCAAAATGAAAAAACGTGGTAATGAAGTAGTTACTGTGCAAGCACCGGTAACGAAACAGGTAGTACAGCCAGCAGCATCTGTAGAAGTAGAAACAGCAGTAGCGGCAGCGCAAGTAGAAGCGCCAAAACAAGAAGAGAAGACAGCTGTTCAAAATGAAAACCTACATAAAATCACATCACCGATGGTAGGGACATTTTATTCCTCTTCTTCGCCTGATACACCTCAATATGTAAGTGTTGGGGACAGAGTATCGAAAGATTCTATCGTATGTATTGTTGAGGCTATGAAATTATTTAACGAAATTGACGCAGATGTAGAGGGCGAAATTGTTGAAATTCTTGTTAATAATGGACAGCTTGTTGAGTATGGACAACCGCTATTTCTTGTAAAAGCGTAATAAGGGAGTCTTTGTGATGATAAAAAAAGTATTAATAGCCAATCGTGGGGAAATTGCTGTACGAATTATTCGTGCTTGTAAAGAAATGGATATTGAAACAGTTGCAATTTATTCAGAAGCAGACAAAGAGTCACTTCATGTGCAAATTGCAGATGAAGCGTATTGTGTTGGACCAACGATTTCAAAAGAAAGCTATTTAAATTTGACGAACATTATTAGTGTTGCGAAATTAACAGGTTGTGATGCAATTCATCCGGGATATGGATTTTTAGCAGAGAATGCAGATTTTGCAGAATTATGCCGTGAGTGTAACTTGATTTTTATCGGTCCAAGCCCAGAAGCCATTTCAAAGATGGGCACAAAAGACGTTGCACGTGATACAATGAAAGAAGCAGGGGTTCCGATTGTACCAGGTTCACAAGGGATTATTAAAAATACCGAAGAAGCGATCGAGCTTGCTAATCAACTTGGATATCCAGTTATCATTAAAGCGACTGCAGGTGGCGGCGGAAAAGGTATTCGTGTTGCGCGCCATGAAGAAGAGCTTGTAAAAGGAATTCAAATTACACAGCAAGAAGCCAGTACCGCTTTTGGGAACCCTGGTGTATACTTGGAGAAGTACGTTGAAGATTTCCGCCATGTTGAGATTCAAATAATGGCAGATACACATGGAAATGCCATTCATTTAGGAGAGCGTGATTGTACAATTCAGCGCCGTCTGCAAAAACTATTAGAAGAAAGTCCATCACCTGCACTTGATGAGAATATTCGCAAGCAAATGGGTGAGGCAGCAGTTAAAGCGGCGGTAGCGGTTGATTATACAGGTGCTGGTACGGTTGAGTTTATTTATGAATATAAAACGAAAAGCTTTTATTTCATGGAGATGAATACGAGAATCCAAGTTGAACATCCAGTTACTGAAATGGTAACAGGGATGGATTTAATTAAAGAACAAATTCTTGTTGCTTCTGGAGAAAAGTTATCGTTACAGCAAGAAGAAGTACAATTTAATGGTTGGGCAATGGAATGTCGAATTAATGCGGAAAACCCTGCCAAAAAATTTATGCCATCTCCAGGTAAAGTAGAAATGTACTTACCACCAGGCGGATTTGGTATTCGCGTCGATTCAGCTGTATATCCGGGATATTCAATACCACCTTTCTATGATTCGATGGTTGCTAAATTAATTGTTCACGGAAAAACACGTGAAGAGGCAATTGCAAAAATGAAGCGAGCGCTCAGTGAGTTTGTCATTGAAGGCGTACATACAACAATCCCGTTCCATTTGCAATTGCTAGAGCATCCTGATTTTGTAAAAGGTGAGTTTAACACGAAATTTTTGGAAGAGCATGAACTTGTGACGCAGTGATACATTAAAGGAGGTTTTTTTCATGGCTGAACATATGTTAGATATGGGTCAAGATACAACTCTTGGAAAAGTAGAAATTGCACCAGAAGTAATCGAAGTAATTGCAGGTATTGCAGCTGCTGAAGTAGAAGGTGTAGCGGCAATGCGTGGTAATTTTGCTACAGATGTTGTTGAGAAGTTAGGTAAGAAAAATCATGGTAAAGGTGTAAAGGTTGAATTAGCAAACGAAGATATTATTGTTGACCTTTATGTTGTGATGTATTTTGGTGTAGCGATTCCGGTTGTTGCACAAAAAATTCAAGACAATATTCGCCAAGCACTCTTTACAATGACAGGACTTGAGCCAAAAGAAGTGAACGTTCACATCGTTGGCGTAACATTCGAAACACAAAAAACAGAAATCGAACCAGTGTAAGAGTGGAAAAAGGTGCCTAGTAAAATAGGCATCTTTTTTATCGTTTCATTTCTTCACAAATTAAAACCCTCTAATTATTATACTATTTCAAAAAAAAGAAAAATAAAACGGTATGTTTCATTTTTCCAAAAAACGTACATTGTGATAAGATATGGAACTTGAAGTTAATCTTTTTATTATTTTTCAGCCTTGTACCCCGTGTGTGAAACGATAAATTGTGTTATTATCATTGTATTATAAGGTTGGAAAATCAATGAAAACTGCAAGAGTAAGTGAATTGACGGCTTATAAATTATAATAATATAACAAAACATAAGGAAAGACTTGAAGTATAAAGGAGAGTTACAATGAAACGTAGGACGGCTAGAGAAAGAGCAATGCAAGCATTATACCAAATGGATATTACAGGTGAATTAGAACCGAAAGTAGCGGTGGAAAATACGCTAGATGAAGGCGAAGAAACAAATGAGTTTCTAGAATCACTTGTTGTAGGATTTGTAGACAACAAAGAAGAGATTGACGCAGCAATTCGTCAAAATTTAAAAAAGTGGAAGCTTGAGCGTATTAGTATTGTTGATCGCAGTATTTTACGTGTAGCTGTGTGTGAGATGAAATACATGGAAGAAATTCCGCACAATGTAACAATTAACGAAGCAATTGAAATCGCAAAAACATTTGGGGATGAGGAATCTCGTCGTTTTATTAACGGCGTTTTATCTAATATAAAAGATACACTGTAATTTCTTTAAGGGGGAAACTTAAAATGGTAGCAGTAATCATCAAAGGAAATGAAGTTGCGGAGAAAAAACGAGCACAATTAAAAGAAAAAGTTGTGAAGTTAAAAGAGCAAGGGATTGTACCAGGATTAGCAGTTATTTTAGTTGGAGAAGATCCAGCATCTCGTTCTTATGTAAAAGGAAAAGAAAAAGGCTGTGAGCAAGTAGGAATCTATTCAGAGCTAATAGAACTTCCTGAAACGATTACTGAGGAGCGTTTGCTTGCTGAAATCGATCGCTTAAATGGAGACGACCGCATTAATGGCATATTGGTACAATTACCTTTACCAAAACATATTGAAGAAAAAGCTATCATTGAAAGAATTTCACCGGAAAAGGATGTAGATGGATTTCACCCAATCAGCGTAGGACGTATGATGACGGGACAAGACACATTCCTTCCATGTACACCGCATGGCATTTTAGAATTAGTAAAAGAAACGAATCTTGATATTTCTGGAAAGCATGTTGTTGTAATTGGAAGAAGTAATATTGTTGGTAAACCAGTGGGGCAACTGTTTTTAAATGAAAATGCAACTGTCACATATTGTCATTCTAAGACGCAAAATATAAAAGAATTATCGAAGTTAGCTGATATTTTAATCGTAGCCGTTGGACGACCGAAAATGGTAACAGCTGACTATATTAAAGAGGGTGCGGTTGTAATTGATGTTGGTGTTAACCGTTTAGAAACAGGCAAACTTTGTGGTGATGTTGATTTTGACAATGTATTAGACGTTGCAGGTTACATTACGCCTGTGCCAAAAGGAGTCGGCCCAATGACTATTACAATGCTTCTTCACAACACTGTGGAGTCTGCAAAGCGTGCAGGTGTTGTTTGTCAATAATTTGAATCGGCTATGAGGAGAGAGAAATGGAGAAACAATATTTAACCGTTACAGCATTAACACGCTATATTAAAACAAAAATAGAGTATGATCCGCATTTACAGTCTGTTTGGTTAAAAGGAGAAATTTCCAACTTTAAATATCATAGTCGTGGTCATATGTATTTTACATTGAAAGATGAAAATGCAAGAATTGCAGCGGTTATGTTTGCGGGTCATAATCGTAACATTAAATTCAGACCGGAAAATGGAATGAAAGTACTTGTAAAAGGAAAGATTTCTGTTTATGAGGCGAGTGGTTCTTATCAAATTTATATTCAAGACATGCAGCCTGACGGAATTGGAAACTTGCATTTAGCTTATGAGCAATTAAAAGTTCGTTTAGAGGAAGAGGGCTTGTTTTCTCAAGTTTATAAAAAAATAATTCCTCCGTATGCTAAAACAATAGGTGTAATCACGTCGCCAACAGGAGCAGCAATTCGCGATATTATAACAACAATTAAACGTCGTTATCCAATTGGAAATGTTATTGTGTTTCCTGTACTTGTACAAGGGGAGTCAGCAGCTCCCTCGATTGTACAAGCAATTCGTACAGCGAATGAAATGGGAGATATTGATGTTTTAATTGTTGGGCGTGGTGGAGGCTCTATTGAAGAATTATGGGCCTTTAATGAGGAAGTAGTTGCAAGAGAAATTTTCACAAGTGAGATTCCGATTATTTCGGCTGTTGGCCATGAAACAGATTTTACAATCGCAGATTTTGTCGCGGATTTACGTGCACCAACACCGACTGCAGCAGCTGAGTTGGCGGTACCTAATACTATAGAGTTACAAGAAAAGGTATTACAAAGAACTCTGAGATTGCAAAGAGCAATGAGAGAGAGAGTACATAAAAAAGAAGAAAAACTGCAAGTGTTACAAAAATCTTATGCGTTCCGTTATCCAAGGCAAGTGTACGAGCAAAAAGAAGAGCAGTTAGACAGGGCTCTTGAACAACTTGTTTTAGCGAAAGAGCGTTATATAGATAAAAAAGTAAATCAATTAAAGCAACTTTCATTTTATTTAGAAAAGCACCACCCATCTCAAAAAATTATACAAACGAAAACGGCAATTGAAACGTTGCAAAAGCAGTTGCAACGTGAAATGCAAACATTACTTCAAACGAAGGAGTTCGTATTTGTGAGAGCGGCTCAAAAGCTTGAGGTATTAAGCCCGCTTAAAGTAATGATGAGAGGGTATGGGCTTGTATACGATGAAGAGAAACAAGTATTAAAAAGCGTGAAAGATGTTAGCCTTGGAGATGCTGTTTCGGTTCAATTACAAGATGGAATACTAGATTGTAGTGTATCAAGCATAGAGGAGCGTGAATTGAATAATGGAAAATAAGTTAAGCTTTGAAGAAGCAATTTCGCAGCTTGAGCATCTCGTTTCTAAGCTTGAACAAGGTGATGTACCTTTAGAGGAAGCAATTTCTTATTTTAAGGAAGGCATGGAATTATCTAAGCTTTGTGATGAGAAATTGAAAGATGTACAAGAACAAATGGCAGTTATCCTTGGGGAAGATGGAGAGCTTAAACCGTTTACTGCTTTAGGAGATGAAGCATAGTGACACATATAGCTTTTGATGCTTTTTTGAAAGAGAGTAAAACTTTCGTAGAAGAAAAGCTTGTAAGCTATGCAAATGAATTACAATGTCCAAATGTGCTTCGTGAAGCGATGGCATATTCTTTGGAAGCGGGTGGGAAACGTCTCCGCCCGTTACTTTTATTTGCAACGTTACAAGCGTTTGGGAAAGAAAGAAATCTTGGAGTGGGTGCAGCTTGTGCCCTTGAAATGATTCATACATATTCGTTAATTCATGATGATTTACCTTGTATGGATGATGATGATCTAAGACGAGGAAAGCCTACAAATCATAAAGTATTTGGTGAAGCAATGGCAGTTTTAGCGGGAGATGGTTTGTTGACATATGCTTTTCAAGTTATTATGGCATATGAGCAAAAAGAAATCTCTGCTGAAAAAAAAGTAAGACTTGTACTTGAGCTTGCGAAAGCAGCAGGACCTGAAGGAATGGTTGCTGGACAAGTGGCAGATATGGAAGCTGAAGGAAAACGACTTACAATTAATGAATTAGAGTACATTCATAATCATAAGACAGGTAAACTGCTTGAGTTTGCTGTACTTGCAGGCGCGATACTTTCTGATGCTACAGAAGAGCAAGAAGAGAAGTTACTTGCATTTGCGAAATATATCGGTCTAGCTTTCCAAATTAGAGATGATATTTTGGATGTAGAAGGAACAGAAGAAGAGATTGGAAAACCGATTGGTAGTGATGCTTCCAACGAGAAGAGCACATATACGACGTTATTTACTGTAGATAGAGCAAAATCTATTTTAGAGGAGAAAATTGCAAAAGCAAAAGATTCTATTAGCTCCTTACAATTACAAGATGAATATTTACTATCTATTTGTGATTTAATCGCAAAACGTAATAACTAATATAACAGCGTTTCCATTTGTTGAGTCATTCATCATTTTATGATATAAATGTAGGAAAAGGTTTTTCTTTTCTTGTTATTGGCAAAAATATATGTAGATTACATTGCCGTTATCACTTCGTGTTAGCGGCTATTTTTTTCATCACGTAAAGAAATATGATGTATAATATGATAAGTGAAAAAATGGAAGTGTTTTCTGAAAGCAGGACAAGATAAAAAGAATAGAAAAGATAATTTCTTGTGTTGTGTAAATGTTTCTTATAATATTTGACATGTTGACAGATTATGAAATGAAAGTGAGTGATCCATGTGGATCTAACGCAAATTCAAAACCCTAGTTTTTTGAAAGATATGTCTATCAGTGAACTAGAGGGGTTGAGTGAGGATATTCGTAAGTTTTTAATTGAAGAGCTCTCTCAAACAGGTGGACATATTGCACCTAATTTAGGTGTAGTAGAACTCACAATTGCTCTGCATAAATTATTTGATAGTCCGAAAGATAAGTTTTTATGGGACGTAGGACATCAATCCTATGTACATAAAATTTTAACAGGGCGTGCGAAAGAATTCGGCACATTAAGGCAATACCAAGGTCTATGTGGTTTTCCAAAACGCTGTGAGAGTGAGCATGATGTTTGGGAAACTGGTCATAGTTCAACGTCGTTATCTGCTGCAATGGGAATGGCTCTAGCACGTGATTTAAAGAAAACGGAAGAATACGTTATACCAATCATTGGCGATGGTGCATTAACAGGCGGAATGGCTTTAGAGGCATTGAACCACATTGGGCATGAAAAAACGGACATGATTGTTATTTTGAATGACAATGAAATGTCAATTGCACCAAACGTCGGTGCACTTCATAATGTACTTGGTCGTTTACGTACCGCAGGGAAGTACCATTGGGTAAAAGATGAACTAGAGTATATATTGAAGAAAATCCCAGCAGTCGGCGGGAAAGTTGCTGCGACAGCAGAGAAAATAAAAGATAGTCTAAAATATTTACTAGTATCAGGCGTCTTTTTTGAAGAATTAGGCTTTACATATTTAGGTCCGGTCGATGGGCATGATTATGAAAAGTTATTCGAAACGTTGCAATATGCAAAGAAAACAAAAGGCCCAGTACTTGTTCATGTTATTACGAAAAAAGGAAAAGGTTATAAACCAGCTGAAAGTGACGTTATTGGAACTTGGCATGGAACAGGATCGTATAAAATTGAGTCAGGTGACTTCGTTAAACCGAAAGAAGTTGCACCAGCATGGAGTGCTGTTGTTAGTGAAACAGTGCTTAAGCTAGCGAGAACGGATGAACGTATCGTTGCAATTACGCCTGCAATGCCTGTTGGATCGAAACTTGAGAAATTCCAAAAAGAATTTCCGGATCGCATGATTGATGTAGGTATTGCAGAGCAGCATGCTACAACAATGGCAGCTGGTATGGCAACACAAGGGATGAAGCCGTTCTTAGCAATTTATTCAACATTTTTACAAAGAGCATATGACCAAGTTGTTCATGATATTTGTCGCCAGAATTTAAACGTTTTTATTGGAATAGATCGCTCTGGATTAGTAGGAGCAGACGGTGAAACGCATCAAGGTGTATTTGACATCGCGTTTTTACGTCACTTGCCGAATATGGTGCTTATGATGCCGAAAGATGAAAATGAAGGTCAACATTTAGTATATACAGCGATGCAATACGAAGATGGGCCGATTGCTTTACGTTATGCACGCGGAAATGGACTTGGCGTTCAAATGGATGAAGAATTAAAGGCGATTCCAATCGGTACATGGGAAACGTTAAAAGAAGGCACACAAGCAGCAATTTTAACGTTTGGTACGACAATCCCGATGGCAATGGAAGCAGCTGAGCGTCTTGAACAAGCTGGAATATCAGTGAAAGTAGTGAATGCTCGCTTTATTAAGCCGATGGACGAAGCATATTTACATGAGCTTTTAGGGAAAAATATACCGATTTTAACGATTGAAGAGGCTTGTTTAATCGGTGGCTTTGGAACGGGAGTAGTTGAATTTGCTTCTGAGAACGGATACCATAGTGCTTTAATTGAACGAATGGGTATTCCTGATCGCTTCATAGAGCATGGTAGTGTAACAAAACTGTTAGAAGAAATTGGTTTAACAACAGATGCTGTTGTAGACCGTATTCATACAATGATTCCATCAAAACAAAAAAGGGCGTAACAAATGAGCGTAAAAAAAGAAAGAGTAGATGTACTATTAGTAGAGCGAGGGCTTATAGAAACGCGTGAGAAGGCTAAACGTGCTGTTATGGCAGGTCTTGTATATGCGAATGAAATGAGACTCGATAAGCCAGGGGAGAAAATCTCACAAGATACGGAGATTACGGTGAAAGGGCAAGTCATGCCGTATGTAAGCCGTGGTGGTTATAAGCTTGAAAAGGCATTAGAAACATTTCAACTTGATTTACAAGATAAGGTTATGATAGATATTGGTTCATCAACTGGTGGTTTTACAGACTGTGCGCTTCAAAATGGGGCGAAGTTATCCTACGCATTAGATGTAGGATATAATCAACTTGCGTGGAAATTGCGTCAAGATGAGCGTGTTGTTGTGATGGAACGAACGAACTTCCGTTACGTGACACCGGCAGATTTAGAGCGTGGTTTACCGCAGTTTGCAAGTATTGATGTTTCATTTATATCATTAAGGCTTATATTGCCGGTTTTAAAAACAATGCTTATGCCAAATGGTGATATAGCTGCATTGATTAAACCTCAGTTTGAAGCTGGACGAGAACAAGTCGGGAAAAAAGGCATTGTTCGTGATAGAAAAGTACATGAAGCTGTCGTGGAAATGATTGTCGATTTTGCTCTTAAGGAAGGCTATAATATCGAAGGTTTAACATTCTCACCAATTACAGGCGGGGATGGAAATATTGAATTTTTAATTCATCTAAAGTGGCACGGTGAGCGTGAGAATGGCGAAAATCATTCTCCGGTTTCTATTGAGCAAGTTGTTACAGAAGCACATGATGTTCTAAAACAAAAAGGGAAAGGGGAATAACATATGTTGTTCCTCTTTTTGTTGTAATCGTATAATGATTGTAAAAACAATTGTGTACAAGTAATGGATTATACGGTAACATAAATAAATGAAGTATACCAATGTTTAAACTATGGTAAGAGATAGTGTGAGGTGCAAATGTATGAATAAAGGTCAGCGCCATATTAAAATCAGGGAAATTATTGCTAACAAAGAAATTGAAACACAAGATGAACTAGTTGATATTTTACGTAATGTGGGGTTTAATGTAACGCAAGCAACAGTATCGCGCGATATTAAAGAACTGCACTTAGTGAAGGTGCCATTACATGATGGCCGCTATAAATATAGCTTGCCAGCAGATCAACGATTTAATCCGTTGCAAAAATTAAAACGAAATCTAGTGGATTCATTTGTAAAATTAGACACGGCAGGACATATGCTTGTGCTAAAAACATTGCCTGGTAACGCTCATTCACTTGGGGCACTCATTGATCATTTAGAGTGGGATGAGATTGTCGGAACCATTTGTGGTGATGATACTTGCTTAATTATTTGCCGTACACCTGAAGATACAGGTGTTGTCTCTGATCGTTTCTTAAATATGCTTTAACAGAAAAATCTTGTTTACTTTCCTCTGTAAAGTGGAAAGTAAACAAGATATTTTTATTGGCGAAAAATACGGATTTTCAAATACAATACATTATTTTTTTTGAATGAAGTTAGAAAATAGGTGGATTGACCCGTAAAACGAATGTTTGGTACAATGGAGCGGGTTAGAAGAGTAATTTATACATACAAACATATAGTATAACTATTTGAATGAAGAATACTGAGAAAAGCCCTTAATAGGGGATTAGTTTATAACGAGGTGAATGGGGCATTGTTATCGGAATTATCGATCAGAAACTTTGCTATTATTGAGGCATTAAATATTTCTTTTCAAAAAGGTTTAACCGTTTTAAGTGGTGAAACAGGAGCTGGAAAATCCATTATTATTGATGCAATTAGTTTGCTTGTTGGTGGCCGTGGTTCAGCAGAATTTGTTCGATATGGAACAGAAAAGGCTGAGATAGAAGGCTTATTCTATGTAGAAGATGACAAACATCCATGTATCGCAAAGGCAGAAGAGTTAGATATAGAAATAGAAGATGGCATGATTATTTTGAAGCGTGACATCGCTGCGAACGGAAAAAGTGTCTGTCGTGTAAATGGGAAACTTGTTACACTCAGCATATTAAAAGAGATTGGAAAAACGCTAGTTGATATTCATGGACAGCATGAAACACAAGATTTAATGAATGAAGAGCGTCATATGTTTATGCTTGATCATTTTGATGGAAATCGCATTGTTAAACAATTGGGCATATATCAAAATGTATATACAGACTATGAGAAGTTAAAAAAACAGCTGAAATCTTTAAGTGAAAATGAACAACAAATGGCCCATCGTCTAGATTTAATTCAATTCCAACATGAAGAAATTCGTAAGGCGGATTTAAAAATGGATGAAGAATATGAATTGACTGAGGAACGATTAAAAATCTCCAATTTTGAAAAGATTTATAAAGCATTAGGAGATGCGTATCGTTCGTTAAGTGGAGACGGACAGGGATTGGATCACGTAAGAAATGCAATGGGACAAATGGAGAGTATTACGCACTTAGATGAAGCGTATCAAGAAAATCATGATTCTATTGCAAATAGTTATTACTTATTAGAAGAAGTTGCATACCAGCTTAGAGAAAAATTAGATATGATGGAATATGATCCGAAACGTCTAGATGAAATTGAAACACGTTTGAATGAAATCCGTATGTTAAAGAGAAAGTATGGAAATACTGTAGAAGAGATTTTAGCGTATGCTGATAAAATTGAACAAGAAATTTTTACGATTGAAAATAAAGACGTACATATTGAAACGACGAGAAAGCAGTTAACGAAATTAGAAGGTGTTATTGTAAAAGAAGCAACGTTGTTAAGTACTATGCGTCATGAGCTTGCAGATCATCTTACAAGCGCTATTCATCAAGAATTAAAAGAACTATATATGGAAAAAACGAAATTTGAAGTGAGAATTATGAAGAGGGTAGGAAATGTAGAAGAACCTCTCGTGGAAGGAACACCGGTAAAACTTACGGCGGATGGCTACGATCATGTGGAATTTTATATTTCAACGAA
Organism: Bacillus sp. TH17; assembly: GCF_016651125.1. Lineage (NCBI taxonomy): Bacteria > Bacillati > Bacillota > Bacilli > Caryophanales > Bacillaceae > Bacillus > Bacillus sp. TH17. Next base: position 3,635,282 of record NZ_JAEKEN010000001.1, on the reverse strand, counting down.
TCCGGGTGAACCGTTAAAGCCACTTTCAAAGGTCGCTTCTGGCGGAGAGTTATCTCGTATTATTTTAGCTTTAAAAAGCATTTTTTCTAAGCATCAAGGTGTTGCATCTGTTATTTTTGATGAAGTGGATACGGGTGTGAGTGGTCGGGTTGCACAGGCTATTGCGGAAAAAATTTATCGTGTATCAGTAAACTCGCAAGTACTTTGTATTACGCACTTACCTCAAGTAGCTTCAATGGCGGACTCTCATTTATTTATTAGAAAACAAGTGGCGAATGATCGTACGATTACATCGGTTACTGTGTTAAGTACGGATGAAAAAGTAACAGAAATTGCTCGAATGATTTCTGGTGTTGAAATTACAGATTTAACGACAGAGCATGCGAAAGAGTTACTTACGCAAGCGCATCATTTCAAACAGACAGCAGAGGCTATCCAGTAATGGATAGCTTTTTTTTCTCAAATGACGATTTCTTAATTCTTCCGGTTATAAATAAAGCGCTGCAAGGAGAGATTAAAAAGTGAAGCCAAGAGGCTGAATGTGGGGTAGGAGCGAGGAGAGTGAACAAATTGAAATTAGAAAGATTTCGAAAAATAATAGGTCTTTGTCTCCTTGTTTCTCTAGTTTTTATTGGATGTTTTAAACCGCTTCGAACGTTTATTTCATCGCCGAAGCAACTTGTTGTTTTTGAAGGACAACAATCAGAAATAGCATCATTACCAGTTTTCAAGGCTGCATCTACAAATCGTAATGTATTTACTGTAAGTTCAAATGAACAAGAACTTATGGTAAATTCTCACCAAAATGGTGAAGCTGATATGGTGTTTCAACTTGCTGGTTTTCCAGTGAAAAAAGTAAATGTGAAAGTATTAAAAGATTTTAAAGTTATTCCAGGTGGACAATCGATTGGTGTAAAATTGAACACAAAAGGTGTACTTGTTGTAGGCCATCATTTAATTCAAACTGAAAAGGGTAAAGTATCTCCTGGTGAAACAGCTGGTGTACAGATTGGAGATATGATTACTGAAATCAATGGTAAAACAATTGAAAGAATGAGTGATGTAGCACCATTTATTCATAATAGTGGAGAAACAGGTGAACCGCTTAATCTTGTTTTATTAAGAGATGGAAAATATATTCGTGCTAAGCTAACACCACAAAAAGACAATGGTGAATCCTCTTACCGAATTGGACTGTATATTCGTGATTCAGCAGCTGGTATCGGAACGATGACATTCGTACATCCAGATTCCATGAAATATGGAGCGCTTGGTCATGTAATTTCCGATAATGATACAAAAAAGCCAATTCAAGTAGAAGATGGACAAATTATGCGTTCGACAGTAACGTCTATTGAAAGAGGAAGTCACGGGAACCCGGGAGAAAAATTAGCAAGATTTTCACCGGATCGTGAAGTGATTGGTAATATTACAATAAATAGCCCGTATGGTATTTTTGGGAAATTAAACACAGATATGACAAACGGCATAATGGATAAAGCAATGCCTATCGCATTATCCCATCAAGTAAAAGAAGGGCCAGCGAAAATATTAACAGTTATTGATCAAGATAAGGTGGAAGCGTTTGATATTGAAGTTGTTAGTACGGTACCACAAAAGTTCCCGGCTACAAAAGGTATGGTTATAAAAGTGACAGATAAACGTTTACTAGCAAAAACGGGTGGTATTGTACAAGGAATGAGTGGAAGTCCGATTGTACAAAATGGGAAAGTAATTGGTGCGGTTACACATGTATTTGTAAATGATCCAACGTCAGGATACGGTGTTCATATTGAATGGATGTTACATGAGGCTGGAATTAATATTTATGATCAAGAGAAAAAAGCGAGCTAATACATATTAGCTCGCTTTTCTTTTGAAAAATTCGTTGAAATTTTGTAAAAGCTCCGCAAGAGCTGTTTTTTGTTGTAAGATATAAGCAAAGGGTTGAACGTTTCGCTGTAATTCTATGATGGAATGTGTTGCGAAAGTAAAAAAATGAACGATAAACATATTTTTTTGTGATTTTATCGGAAAGTAAGAAACTTTAAAGGGAATTTTCACACAATTGTCGAACAATTCATGTAGCCTAGAAGCTTACACATGTCGGAAGAATCGATTCGGTAAGGGAGGAAAAACTGTGGAGAAAATTAAAGTATGTCTTGTGGATGATAATAAAGAATTGGTATCGATGCTAGAGAGTTATGTTGCTGCCCAAGATGATATGGAAGTTATCGGAATTGCTTACAATGGTCAAGAATGTTTAAACTTATTGAAAGAAAAGCAGCCTGATATACTCGTTTTAGACATTATTATGCCACATTTAGATGGTCTAGCTGTGCTAGAGAAAATGCGACATATTGAAAGGTTAAGACAACCTAGCGTTATTATGTTGACAGCATTCGGACAAGAAGATGTGACGAAAAAAGCGGTTGATTTAGGGGCATCATATTTCATATTAAAACCATTTGATATGGAGAATTTAACAAGTCATATTCGTCAAGTTAGTGGTAAGGAAAGTGCTACTATTAAACGTCCATTACCATCTTTCCGATCAGCAACAACGATCGATGGAAAACCGAAAAACTTAGATGCGAGTATTACAAGTATCATTCATGAAATTGGTGTACCCGCTCATATTAAAGGGTACATGTACTTACGAGAAGCAATCTCTATGGTGTACAATGATATCGAATTACTAGGATCTATTACGAAAGTATTATATCCAGATATTGCAAAGAAATATAATACAACAGCAAGCCGTGTCGAGCGCGCAATCCGTCACGCAATTGAAGTAGCTTGGAGCCGTGGGAATATTGATTCTATTTCGTCCTTATTTGGTTATACTGTATCCATGTCAAAAGCAAAACCTACGAATTCTGAGTTCATCGCAATGGTTGCGGATAAGCTAAGACTTGAACATAAGGCTTCGTAAACGCTGTAATATCAAGGTGTTAAGCGTATTTCATAACAAAATTTAATAACCAACGAATTACGTATGTAGGCAACAAAGTACATAGGTAATTGGCGGTTAATTTAAAAACCTTCTATTTATTGGATTGAAATTTTAATCCCAATAGCTAGGCGGTTTTTTTGTTGTATGAATAACTTTCAGATGAATGTTGAAAACTTTTTGCTTCATATTTAGAAAGAGAATTAAAAGTTACGGATGTTGATAAGGTAAAACCTCTTCATATTCGGACGTATATTAAATATTTAAGGGAACGTGGTAAATACACATTTGCATCTAATACAGCTAGTGAACAAATTAATTATCCAACACGTAGAACCGATTATGGAAAGACCATTAGTGAAACAACGATTGCTAATTATCTTCGCAATATTATAGAACAGTATTGTGATAATACTGAAGCAAATTTAATAACAACGTATTTAGAAAGCCCACATTTATCATATAGAGATTTAGGATGTTTATACGGTATAAATCACCCTGAGAAAGTGAGGCGAATCCTTGAGTCTGCCAAGGAGAAGTTAAGGAAGGGTATATTTTGAAAGGAGGCATATTAAATTTTTATTAAAAAAAGCCAAGTGTTTAGAACGGTGCAATAATTAAGCATGGTATAATTTCCTTATGAAATACTAGGAAAAGAAGGGGTATTATGGTTCGAGTGAAAAATGATTTTTCCTATCAACAGCAACAACTAGCAAGGGAGGATAACGCATGAGTTTAAATATGTATTTGGGAGAAGTACAAAACCAAACTCAAAGCATGAACGCTGTATGTACTGCTACTATTCAAGGTATGGAACAAGCCATTCAGTCGATTGACGCTTTTGCAATTGATACTGTGTTACAAGGGCAAACGTATAGCAGTGCAAAATCATTTTTTGTACAAACCTTTCGTCCTTTAGCACAAGGAATCATTTATCTGTGTGAAGAGTTAATTCGTCAGAATGATGCTTTTCCAAGTCAATTTCAATCACAAGTCGCTTCCACAGATGTAATCGAACAAGAAATATTAGAACAAATTCGAGAAATTGACCGAATGAAAGCAAGTATGGAAGCCATCAGTCAAGCTATGCCAATCCCAGGTATGGACGCTATGGCGAATCTTTTTACTGTCATGAGGAAAAAACTGCAAGAAAAATTAGAACATCTATATGAATTTAATTATACTTCTAGTAATTGGACGGTAGTTTAAAACTAAATCAACCTAAATAATCTTAATTGTTTTACTAATTGAATTATAAAGGAGTAAAAGGTATGAAAATTTGGCAATTAAAAAGTTTATTTGATAACTATAAATCTTTTCAACTATTAAATTTGAAAGAAGACCGTAAAAAATATTTTGATGAAAAAATTGATTTGGCAATAAAGCTATCTGATTCATGGGGAGAAATTCTTGTTGAATGTGTAGAAGGAGATAACCATAGTGATTGTCCTATGTTCTGGGGGGAACTTGGCACGCCAATGGTTAGTAGAAAAGCAAAAGAGGTATTAGAACCTCTAATTTGTAATAATGTTGAGTTCCTTCCGCTAACCCATGATGTTACAGGTGAAGTTTATTACCTAATAAACGTTTTAAATACAATTGATGCAATTGACTACAATAAAGCAGTTTTTGAAAAACTAAGTACAGGATTAATAATAGGTTTCGAAAAATACGCATTTTTACCTAATATAGTTGAGGGGCAGATAATATTTAAAACCTATTTAAATCAAAGATTACACTCCTCTACTGTTTTAGTGTCTGACGAATTTAGAAATGTAGTTTTAGAGAGTGATTTAGAAGGTTTTGAATTTGTAGAGGTATGGGATTCAGAGGCAAATATGTAAAAGAAAGTTCTAAAATAACTGATAGAAGTTAGTAACATGGACACAAAGGTTTCAGAAATTCTAAGAATGTTAGACAATTATGAGGGAAACGAGAAAGAAATATTTGAAATGTTAGAACGTGAAGTAACGGCTAGAAAAGCTTTGAGAAAATCAATAAAAAAGAGGTTGCAGTCAATTGAAAACAATAGTTAAAAATATAGGTGGTAAAAATATAATAGCTACAGCAGAAGAACATTTAAGCCCTCAAATAGAAAAATTATTATATTTGCTAACTAAAGTAGAAGATAACAAATTAGTTGATGGATTTTCTATACAAGTTGGCTGGTCTCTTTTTATTCTATCCAAATGTGAAGATGGGTATCGTATTATTGTCCCAGATTATACAAAAAATCCTTTTAAGGATACTACAGAAGATTTAACAATTGCTTTATGGGTGCAATTAGAACAAGTACATTGTTTACGTCAGTTAAATATTGAGGGTGAAATGATAAAGTTTAGCGATAAAATAGTGACTGCAAAGAACGTGTTGCAACTAGATGAGGTTTATTTACAAAGGGCTAGTGATTGTGAAAAAGGTGATTCTGGTTGGTATATCGGTCCTGTCGAAGAAACAGAAGATGAATTAGAAGCATTTTACGCATATCAGCTATTAAAAATTAGACCTTCAATTATTCAAGTTTTAGCCTTACCTTATGAATATCTGGTAGTTTTTGAGAAAGATAAAATCAAGGCAATTTTAGATGATAAAGATGTCGATGTTTGGAATGGCGTTATAAACTGAGATTAGTTAAATTCTAAAATAACTGACAGGAGTTAGTAACATGGATGCAAAGGTTTCAGAAATTCTAAGAATGTTAAACAATTATGAGGGAAATGAAAAAGAAATTTTTGAACAGATTCAAGCTGAAGCAATGGTGAAATCTAAACAATGCGAAGAAATGATAGATACGATACTGAATAATAAGTCCAAAACTGAAAAAGAAAAACATGAAGCTATAATGAGTATGATAGGACATATTTTCACTTGTGGCGTATCTTATGGGAGTGTTCAAGTTCCATTAGAAATGATTAAGAATCGTCAATCATCTATACATTGATTTATATTTTGAGATAAAGTCGTATCAGATAGTTGATGAAATGAATAATAGTACACGAATGTCATTTAATTTTATTGACGTTTGCCCCTGTGGTTATGTATCATATTCTTATACACATTAGTAACGTAATGTTACCAATGAATTAGGAAAAACTAAACCAATAAAGGGCGTGAAATTTAGCGTATTTATTGGACGAAAAGAAAATGTTAGAAACGTCTACATATCAACGTTTAAAGCTTTTGGTTATACTGTATCCATGTCAAAAGCAAAACCTACGAATTCTGAGTTCATCGCAATGGTTGCGGATAAGCTAAGACTTGAACATAAGGCTAGCTGAGAGGGAAAGTAGTAAGGGATTTAAGTTTTAGTAGAGCTTAATAATTCTTGAAATTTATACTCGATATCAATTTTAAAACCAATAAACTTTTATTTAATGACCAATGAATTTTAGAATTCGTTGGTCTTTTTATTTTGTTGAGAAAAAGAGGGAGAAGTGATATCGATTTTATCAAAATTATTTGGGTAGATAAAAAGGGTTGTTTGATATTATGGAAAATAAAACCTGTTTTTAGTAATATTACATATAAGTGAGTTTTTTAAGGTAATTAAATAGGTATACAGAGGGAGAAGGAAAATGAAAAACAAAATATTAACTTGGCTAGGAATAGTAGCAGCTATGGGAGTTCTTGCTGTTGCAGTTACATTTGGAATGTTAGAGCTTGCCGATAATCCAGTAGATAAAGAAGTGAGTGCTCAAATAGATAAAAAAGAAGACCCAACGATAGTAGGTAGAGAGGTAGATGGAGTCTTTGTTGATGTGTATGTTACTGAAAATTCTACTGAAAGCGAAGTCATTACAGCGATGTATCACATGACTCATCAAAAAGTAGTGGCAGAACGAAAATCGGGATCCATCCCAATGATTCAAAATAACGCTGAAAAATTAAAAAAAATCATAAATAAGAGTAGTTTTGCGAAGAAAAATGAGCTTGTAGCAATTGCTGATAGATGGGCGAAAAAAGATTTTAGTAAAATTGTAGAAGATCACAATTTTTTCTCGGATGCTCAAGAGGGTAATGTTTGTAAAGCCACTAGAGCGATGGATGCGGTAGAAGAGCAACATTATATTTTAACTACATTCGGGGAGGAAAAAGCGAAAGAACTATACGAATCAGGGGATACTCCGCACATTCAATAAAAAATAATATGAAGGGCTTCTAGTTTTTTTATTACCTTGCTTTAAGGGGGCAATGGTGACTTGTGAATAAATATTCTGCTTTCTTTATGACTTGTAACAAAAAAGAAGATATATAATTCATTATTAAATGATGAAGTAAAGGCTAAATCGCATCGTAGTACATCTGTTAAAGGATTTTAGCGGGGAAGTCATCCATGATATAATAGATAATAATAAAAAGCCCTGCAAAACAGGACTATATTATTCTTCGTCTTTATTTTGTTTTTCTAATTCAACTAACTTTTGGATTAAAATATGCTGTGGCATATGCATAAGTTGTTCAAGTGGAACACCTAACGCTTTTGATAGGCGGACTGCAGTGTCTGGAGAAATTTGTAATGGTCTCATAGAAGTACCTCCTTTTTCGTATAGTATAGCATAAGATTGGGGGAGTGAGGATGACTCTTATATTTGCGCATCGTGGTGCGGCGGGAACGTATCCGGAAAATACAATGATTTCATTTGAAGCAGCAGAGGCTTTCGGGGCAGATGGAATTGAACTCGATGTTCAATTCACGAAAGATGGAAAAGTTGTCGTTATTCATGATGAAACGGTGGATCGGACAACAAATGGAAAAGGTGCGGTTCGAAATTATTTATATGAGGATTTATGTAAGTTGGATGCGAGTTATAAATTCGGTGACAAAGTAGGTTTTTGCAAAATACCTCTTCTAGAAGAGGTGTTAGAATGGCTCGCAAAAACGAAATTGCTACTCAATATTGAACTGAAAAATAATAAAATCCCATACAGAGGTTTAGAAGAAGAGGTTATAACACTTGTACGTAAGTTTAGTCTAGAGGATCGGATTGTGTTTTCTTCTTTTAATCACTACAGTATGAAGCGATGTCATATGATGGCTCCTGATATTCAAACAGCTATTTTGTATCGTGAAGGTTTGCATAGCCCGTGGGCATATGCAAAAAAGATGGGTGCTACTGCAGTACATCCGAATTATCGTTATCTTCAAGATGCTATCGCTGAATTAACGATGGGAAGTGGTGTGGAGGTTCGTCCTTACACGATAAATGAAGAAACGCTTATGCGTAAATATTTTGATATGAATATATCAGCGATTATTACTGATTATCCTGAAACAGCAAGAACTTTATTACCGATAAAAAAATGAGACCTAATATAATGGTCTCATTTTTTATTTATGATATGTGAAAACTTTGTTTTATCTTCTGAAGCGTGCTTGTACTTTATTTCTCTTACGATCTCTGTGTAAGACGAAGCCGGCGAAGATATAAAACCCGAGTGCGAAGCAAAGAGCGCCGATTAAAAATTGTAACCATAATATAGGGATTGGGGAGAACAAAATCCCAAATACAGTATCTCTCATTAGTTTAATACCAAGCACGGCTAATGAAATGGGGATGAGTGCTAATAATAGAGCGAGGTAACGCTGCATACATAACGCTCCTTTTCAGATTATTTTGTGTATTTTAATGATGTTATATGGAATGGGGGTTTGTCAAGAGGTTGCTGAACGAGTAAGATAAGAATGTGAAAAATTTTGCAGAGATACTTCGAGAGGAAGTGTAATGTATGAAACAAAATGTGTTAATTGTTGGAGCAGGTGAAGGTGGGAGTACACTGCTGAGTCTGTTGCAAAATTCGAATATATTTCAAATTATAGGAGTTATTGATAGTAATCCAATTGCGAAAGGATTACAAATCGCAAAGGAATATGGGGTTCCGATTGGTGATAGTGTAACTCCGTTTCTTTCTATGCATATTGATGTAATGTTTGATATGACAGGTGATTATGATTTACATAAAGTTTTATTGGGAAGCAAGCATAAAGACACCCTTCTTATACCAGGGGATATTGCAAAAATTGTTACGAGACTAGCGCATGAGAAGGAAAGCTTAATTGGAAAGCTAGAAGAACAGACGCAACAAGGGAATTTAATTTTAAATTCAACGCATGACGGTATGATTGTTATAGACCAAGAGGGACAAGTTCGTCTGTTTAATAAAAGCGCAGAGCGTATTACTGGATATAAAAAAGAGGAAGCAATAGGGAAATATATTTTAGAAGTTATTCCAACGAGTAAGTTGCTTCGTATTATACGCACGAAAAAAATAGAAGTGAATCATGAACTGACGTTAGAGAATGAAAAAAAGATTATTACAACGCGTATTCCGATATTAAAAGAAGGTGGAGAGGTTCAAGGGGCATTTGCGATTTTTAAAGACATTACAGAAGTTGTAGATTTAGCGGAAGAAGTTACAGACTTAAAAGAAATTCAAACGCTACTTGAGGCGATTATTAACTCATCTGAGGAAGCAATTTCGGTTGTTGATGAGAAAGGAAGAGGACTAGTTATAAACCCTGCTTATACGAAGTTAACGGGTTTGACTGAAGAAGAAATTATTGGGAAGCCGGCTACAACTGATATTGTGGAAGGTGAAAGTATGCATATGAAAGTACTTCGGACGCGCCGAGCGGTACGAGGAATACATATGAAGATTGGGCAAAAAAAGCGAGATGTAATTGTAAACGTAGCACCGGTTATTGTCGATGGAATATTGAAAGGGAGCGTCGGGGTAATTCGCGATGTATCAGAAATTCAAAAGTTAACAAATGAATTGAATAGGGCAAGACAAATTATTCGAACGTTAGAAGCAAAATATTCATTTGATGATATTGTTGGTGATTCAGATGAAACGACGGCAGCTATTGAACAAGCAAAACTTGGAGCGAATACACCGGCAACAGTATTGCTTAGAGGGGAATCTGGTACGGGGAAAGAGTTATTTGCACACGCTATTCATAACAGTAGTAATCGAAAATACAATAAGTTTGTACGAGTAAACTGTGCTGCTATTTCTGAGACCTTATTAGAAAGTGAATTATTCGGTTATGAGGAAGGCGCGTTTTCTGGAGCGAAAAGAGGCGGGAAACGAGGATTCTTTGAAGAAGCGAATAATGGAAGTGTTTTTTTAGATGAAATCGGAGAGTTATCTGCAAATACGCAAGCGAAGCTCCTTCGTGTGCTACAAGAAAAAGAAATTGTGAAAGTAGGGGGAACGAAAGCGATACCTATTAATGTCCGAGTAATTGCAGCAACACATGTGAATTTAGAAAAGGGCATTCTAGAAGGAGAGTTCAGAGAGGACTTATATTATCGTTTAAATAAAATCCCGATTCAAATTCCTTCCCTTCGTCAGCGTAAAGGAGATATACCAGCGATTGCAGAAAGGTTAATTCAAAAAATTAATCAAGATTATGGTCGTAATGTAGAAGGACTCACCGATTCAGCCGTTTCGTATTTGCAATCATATGAATGGCCAGGGAATGTTAGGGAACTTGAAAATATTTTAGGACGAGCTATTATCTTTATGAATTATAACGAAATATATATTGATGTACATCATTTACCGCCTTTACATAAAGAAGAACAAGTAGAGACGAAACAAAATAATTTATTACCTGAATTAGAAGAGAAGGCCCTTGAACACCTAGTGACAGAATTTGAGGGGAATATTATCCGTGAATATTTAGAGAAATTTGATGGGAACAAAACGAAGACTGCAAAAGCGTTAGGAATTTCAGTTCGAAACTTATATTACAAGCTAGAAAAGTATGACTGCGCAAAAAATAGCATGCAATAAATTGCATACCGTGCAATTTATTGCATGGTATACAAAAAGCGACAAAACGAGACAGAATATTTCGTTGTTTTTCAAAGTATTGATTTTACTGCATTTTGAATGCGTTTTCATTATTGGTAAGACCACTTTTGAAAGTTGGCACGGTATTTGCTTAATGAATAGACGAGGGACGACGGAAAGGGTTGATTACAAAATATGAAGTTAGAACACTTAATTGATCAAGCAGCAGGACAGCCTAAAAAAACTGTGGCTGTAGCAGTAGCTGAAGATCATGAAGTAATTGAAGCTGTAGCGAAAGCAATCAAGTTACAGCTAGCTCAATTTCGTCTATATGGAAATCAAGAGAAAATAATAGGGATGCTACAAGAGCATGGGTTACAAACTTCAGAACATATTGAAGTGATTGCAGCAGCGTCAAGTGCTGAGGCTGCAGAACTTTCTGTTAAATCTGTAAGCAATGGCGAAGCAGATGTGCTAATGAAGGGGAACATCCCAACAGCAAATATTTTGAAAGCTGTATTAAATAAAGAGTGGGGACTTCGTAAGGGTAGCGTGCTTTCACATGTTGCAGCGTTTGAAGTTCCAAATTACGATCGTCTTATTTTTGTTACAGACGCAGCGATGAACATTGCACCTGATGTAACACAAAAAGCTGCTATTATACAAAATACTGTAGAAGTTGCCCAGGCAATAGGAATTGATTTGCCAAAGGTAGCGCCAATTGCAGCGGTAGAGGTTGTTAATCCTGCGATGCAAGCGACAATTGATGCAGCGATGTTAACTCAAATGAATCGCCGCGGACAAATTAAAAATTGTGTCGTTGATGGACCACTTGCTTTAGATAATGCAGTATCACAAATTGCAGTAGAACATAAAGGCATAGTAAGTGATGTAGCAGGTAAGGCAGACATTTTACTCGTCCCAACGATTGAAGCTGGAAATGTGCTATATAAATCACTCGTCTACTTTGCAAATGCAAAGGTAGGAGCGATGATTGCTGGCGCTAAAGCACCGATTGTTTTAACATCACGTGCTGATTCAGCAGAAACAAAAGTATATTCATTAGCATTGGCAGTTGCGACTGCTTCAAAATAAACCAAATAGGGTAAAACAATTAGGGGGAAACGACAATGACATTAGAAATCTTCGAATACTTAGAAAAATATGATTATGAGCAAGTGGTATTTTGTCAAGATAAAGAATCTGGTTTAAAAGCAATCATTGCAATCCATGATACAACACTTGGACCAGCTCTTGGTGGAACAAGAATGTGGACATATGATTCTGAAGAAGCGGCGATTGAAGATGCATTGCGTCTTGCAAAAGGGATGACATACAAAAATGCAGCAGCTGGTTTAAACTTAGGTGGTGCAAAAACAGTAATTATCGGTGATCCACGTAAAGATAAAAGCGAAGCGATGTTCCGTGCATTAGGACGCTACATTCAAGGACTAAACGGACGTTATATTACAGCTGAAGATGTTGGTACAACAGTAGATGATATGGATATTATCCATGAGGAAACTGATTTTGTAACAGGGATTTCACCATCATTCGGTTCTTCTGGTAACCCATCTCCAGTAACTGCATACGGTGTTTACCGTGGTATGAAAGCAGCTGCAAAAGAAGCATTTGGTACAGATAACCTAGAAGGAAGAGTAATTTCTATTCAAGGTGTTGGTAATGTAGCATATCACCTATGCAAACATTTACACGCTGAAGGAGCAAAATTAATCGTTACAGATATTAATAAAGAAGCTGTACAACGTGCAGTAGAAGAATTCGGTGCAACAGCAGTTGAGCCAAATGAAATTTACGGTGTTGAATGTGATATTTACGCACCATGTGCATTAGGCGCAACAGTTAATGATGAAACTATTCCACAACTTAAAGCAAAAGTAATCGCAGGTTCTGCAAATAACCAATTAAAAGAAGATCGTCACGGCGACCTTATTCATGAAATGGGTATTGTATACGCACCAGACTATGTTATTAATGCAGGTGGCGTAATTAACGTAGCAGACGAATTATATGGATACAATAGAGAACGTGCATTAAAACGTGTTGAGTCTATTTATGACACAATTGCAAAAGTAATCGAAATTTCAAAACGCGATGGCATAGCAACTTATGTTGCAGCAGATCGTCTAGCTGAAGAGCGCATTGCAAGCTTGAAAAACTCTCGTAGCACATACTTACGCAACGGTCACGACATTATTAGCCGTCGCTAATCATTCATATATAACTTTTACAAAAGGTGTGGTTACCTCTTATGAGGTTTCCACTTCCTTTTAAATTTATTAGTGGAGGTAGCAACATTGTCTGTAAATCGAATTCTTGTTATTAACCCAGGTAGTACATCCACAAAGATTGGTGTTTTTGATAATGAAAGACCCGTTCTAGAAGAAACTATTCGTCATGACGTAGAACAGATTGGAAAATATAAGCGAATTATCGACCAATATGAGTTTCGTAAAGAAACGATTTTAGAAGTTCTACATTCTCATGGTATTAACATTTCAAAATTAAACGCTGTTTGTGGGCGTGGTGGATTACTTCGTCCAATCGAAGGCGGTACGTATACAGTAAACGATGCGATGTTAGAAGATTTAAAAAATGGGTTTAGCGGTCATCACGCTTCAAACCTTGGAGGCATTTTAGCATATGAAATCGCTTCTGGATTAAACATTCCTGCATTCATTGTGGATCCTGTCGTTGTAGATGAAATGGAACCGATTGCTCGTATTAGCGGTATTGCTGGTATGGAACGTAAAAGTATTTTCCATGCATTAAACCAAAAAGCGGTTGCTCGTAAAGTAGCAGATGAATTAAATCACAAATATGAGGATTTAAATTTATTAGTTACACATATGGGTGGTGGTATTACAGTTGGTGCTCATAAAAAAGGAAAAGTTATCGATGTTAATAATGGCTTAAACGGAGAAGGACCATTTAGTCCAGAGCGTGCTGGTACAGTACCAGTAGGACAATTAGTTGAAATGTGTTTTTCTGGTGAGTATTACCGAGACGAAATGGTTAAAAAACTTGTCGGACAAGGTGGACTTGTAAGTCTTATCGGTACAAACGATGCAATTAAAGTAGAACAAATGGTTGAAAAAGGTGATCCTGAAGCAACTCTTATTTATAAAGCAATGGCGTATCAAGTTGCAAAAGAGATTGGCGGAGCTAGTGCTGTACTTCACGGGAAAATCGATGCAATCGTATTAACTGGTGGACTTGCGTACAGTAAAATTCTTGTCGATGAAATAAAAGAACGTGTTCACTGGATTGCAGATGTTATCGTACATCCAGGAGAAGATGAATTACAAGCGTTAGCAGAAGGAGCACTTCGTGTATTACGTGAAGAAGAAGCTCCAAAAGAATATATTGTACGAGAAAAACAAACAGTAGCTAGGGGTTGAGATAATGGCAAGAGAATATGATTTAGTCATCGTTGGCGGCGGTACTGGTGGATATGTTGCTGCTATTCGTGCATCACAACTAGGGTTAAAAACTGCACTTGTTGAAAAAGAAAATCTTGGTGGTACTTGTTTACACAAAGGATGTATTCCTAGTAAAGCTCTTTTACGTAGTGCGGAAGTATACGCAACTGCTAAAAAAGGAGAAGAGTTCGGAGTTATTGCAAGTAATGTAGAACTAAACTTTGCTAAAGTACAAGAGCGTAAAGAGAAGATTGTAACGCAGCTTCACAAAGGCGTTCAGCATTTAATGAAACAAGGTAAAATTGATGTGTTTGAAGGTATTGGCCGTATTCTTGGCCCATCTATTTTCTCTCCAATGCCAGGTACAATTTCAGTTGAACTTGCAAGTGGAGAAGAGAATGAAATGTTAATTCCAAAAAATGTACTTGTTGCAACAGGTTCTCGTCCAAATTCATTACCAGGATTAGAGTTAGACGGAGAGTATGTAATGTCTTCGGATCATGCCCTAAAAATGGAAACGCTTCCTAGCTCAATCATTATCGTTGGTGGCGGTGTAATTGGTATTGAGTGGGCATCTATGCTTGCTGACTTCGGTGTAGAAGTTACTGTATTAGAATATGCGAAAAACATATTACCACTAGAAGATAATGACGTTTCAAAAGAAATGCAACGTCTATTCAAGAAAAAAGGTATTAAAGTGGTAACTGGTGCAAAAGTATTACCAGAAACATTGGTAAAAGATAATGGAGTAACAATTCAAGCTGAACATAACGGTGAGAACAAAGCATTTAAAGCAGAAAAAATGCTTGTATCTGTAGGAAGACAAGCGAATACGCAAAATATGGGCTTAGAGAACACAGATATTGTTGTGGAAAAAGGATACATTCAAACAAATGAGTTTTATCAAACGAAGGAATCTCATATTTACGCAATTGGAGATGTAATCGGTGGCTTGCAACTTGCTCACGTTGCTTCTCATGAAGGAATTGTTGCAGTAGAACATATCGCTGGTAAAGAAGTTGCACCAATTGATTATTCTATGGTATCAAAATGCGTATATAGTAGTCCAGAAGTTGCTTCTGTCGGCTTAACAGAACAAGAAGCAAAAGAAAAAGGCTATAAGTTAAAAGTAGGTAAGTTCTCATTCCGTGCAATCGGAAAGGCACTTGTATACGGAGAATCAGACGGTTTTGTAAAACTTGTAGTTGATGAAGAAACAAATGACATTCTCGGTGTTCATATGATCGGACCACATGTAACAGATATGATTTCTGAAGCTGGTCTTGCAAGAGTACTTGATGCAACACCTTGGGAAGTAGCACATACAATTCATCCGCATCCATCATTATCTGAGGCGATTGGTGAAGCTGCACTTGCTGTAGATGGAAGAGCGTTACACGCATAAAAATGTGGATTTAGGAGGTTATGAAAAATGGCAGAAGTAAAAGAAAAGCGCCATGAAGAGCTTGGCTTAAGTGATGAGCAAGTATTAGAAATGTTCCGTACGATGTTACTTGCACGTAAAATTGACGAACGTATGTGGTTATTAAACCGTGCAGGTAAAATTCCATTCGTAATTTCTTGTCAAGGACAAGAGGCTGCACAAGTTGGAGCGGCGTTCGCTCTTGATAGAGAGAAAGATTATGCATTACCATACTACCGTGATATGGGTGTTGTACTAGCGTTTGGTATGACAGCTAAAGAGCTTATGTTGTCTGCTTTCGCAAAAGCTGGCGATCCAAACTCTGGTGGTCGTCAAATGCCTGGTCACTTCGGTCAAAAGAAAAATCGTATTGTTACAGGCTCATCACCAGTAACAACGCAAGTACCACATGCAGTTGGTATTGCACTAGCTGGAAAAATGGAGAAGAAAGATTTAGTAACGTTCGTTACATTCGGAGAAGGCTCTTCAAACCAAGGTGACTTCCATGAAGGAGCAAACTTTGCTGGTGTACACAAACTACCTGTTATTTTCATGTGTGAAAATAATAAATACGCAATCTCTATTCCAGTTGAAAAACAATTAGCATGTAAAAACGTATCAGACCGTGCAATTGGTTACGGTATGCCTGGATATACAATAGACGGAAACGATCCGCTTGCAGTATATAAAGCTGTAAAAGAGGCAGCAGACCGCGGCCGTCGTGGTGAAGGCCCAACTTTAATTGAAACAGTATCATATCGTTTAACAGCACATTCTAGTGACGACGATGATCGTGTTTATCGTGATAAAGAAGAAGTAGAAGAAGCAAAGAAAAAAGATTCAATTATAACATTTGCAGCTTATTTAAAAGAAGCTGGCGTGTTAACTGAGGAATTTGAAAAACAAATGTTAGACGAAATTATGCATATCGTAAATGAAGCAACAGAATATGCAGAAAATGCTCCGTATGCAGCACCTGAAGATGCATTGAAGCACGTATACGCAGAATAGGGGGAACGTTTCATGGCTGTAATGTCTTATATTGATGCTATTACATTAGCAATGCGCGAAGAAATGGAACGCGATGAGAAAGTATTTGTTTTAGGTGAAGATGTTGGTAAAAAAGGTGGCGTATTTAAAGCGACACACGGATTATATGATCAATTTGGTGAAGATCGTGCGCTTGATGCACCGCTTGCAGAATCTGCAATTGCTGGGGTAGCAATTGGTGCGGCAATGTATGGTATGCGTCCAATTGCTGAAATGCAGTTTGCTGATTTCATCATGCCAGCAGTAAACCAAATTGTTTCTGAGGCAGCAAAAATTCGTTATCGTTCTAATAACGATTGGACTTGTCCAGTTACAATTCGTGCGCCATTTGGCGGCGGTGTTCACGGTGCATTGTATCATTCACAATCTGTAGAAGCGATGTTTGCAAACCAACCAGGTTTAAAAATTGTTATCCCTTCTACACCATATGATGCAAAAGGCTTATTAAAAGCTGCAATTCGTGATGAAGATCCAGTATTATTCTTTGAGCATAAGCGTGCATATCGCTTAATTAAAGGTGAAGTGCCAGAAGATGACTATGTATTACCAATCGGAAAAGCAGATGTAAAACGCGAAGGTGATGATATTACTGTTATCACTTACGGATTATGTGTTCACTTTGCTCTTCAAGCAGCTGAAAAGTTAGCACAAGATGGAATCTCTGCACACATTCTTGATTTAAGAACGGTATATCCGTTAGATAAAGAAGCAATTATTGAAGCGGCTTCTAAAACAGGTAAAGTTCTTCTTGTAACAGAAGACAATAAAGAAGGAAGTATTATAAGTGAAGTGGCAGCTATTATCGCTGAAAACTGTCTGTTTGATTTAGATGCGCCAATCGCACGTCTTGCAGGTCCAGATGTTCCAGCAATGCCATATGCACCAACAATGGAAAAATTCTTTATGGTAAATCCAGATAAAGTTGAAAAAGCAATGCGTGAACTTGCGGAATTTTAATCGGGGGGACTATACATGGCTGTAGAAAATATCACAATGCCTCAGCTCGGGGAGAGCGTTACAGAGGGTACAATTAGTAAATGGCTCGTTAATGTTGGCGATCACGTAAACAAGTATGATCCGCTTGCAGAAGTAATGACTGATAAAGTAAATGCTGAAGTGCCATCTTCTTTCACTGGTATTGTGAAAGAATTAATCGCTGGTGAAGGTGAGACGTTAGCTGTAGGTGAAGTAGTTTGTGTTATTCAAGTAGAAGGCGCAGATGAAGTAGCAGCGACAGCTGTTGAGGAAAAAACAAAAGAAGAACCAAAGGCAGAAGTAGCTACGCCTGAAAAAGCACCGAAAGCAAAACAACCAACTGATGGAAAACCACGTTTTTCACCAGCTGTTTTAAAACTTGCAGGTGAGCATAATGTTGATTTAGATTTAGTAGAAGGTACGGGAGCAAATGGCCGTATCACTCGTAAAGATATTTTAAAGCTTGTGGAATCTGGGAATATTCCGCAAGCAGGTGCGAAGAAAGAGGAAGCGGTAGCAGCAGTAGTAGAAGCGCGTCCAGAGGCACCAAAAGCAGCGCCAGTAGCACAAAAAGTAGAAGCTGTAAAACCAGTTTCTGTACCAACAATGCCTGGCGATATCGAAATTCCAGTAACAGGTGTGCGTAAAGCAATTGCAGCGAACATGTTACGTAGTAAACACGAAGCGCCACATGCTTGGATGATGATTGAAGTAGATGTGACAAACCTTGTGTCATACCGTAATTCAATTAAAGGTGATTTCAAAAAGCGCGAAGGTTTTAATTTAACGTTCTTTGCTTTCTTCGTAAAAGCAGTAGCACAAGCGTTAAAAGAGTATCCTCAAATCAATTCAATGTGGGCTGGCGATAAGATCGTTCAGAAGAAAGATATTAACCTTTCTATCGCTGTTGCAACAGAGGACGAACTATTTGTACCAGTAATTAAACACGCGGATGAGAAGACGATTAAAGGTATCGCTCGTGAAATTACAGAGCTTGCAGGAAAAGTACGTACGAAATCGTTAAAAGCGGACGAAATGCAAGGTGGAACATTTACAATTAATAACACAGGATCATTCGGTTCTGTTCAATCTATGGGTATTATTAATTACCCACAAGCGGCTATTTTACAAGTTGAATCAATTGTAAAACGCCCAGTAATTATGGATAATGGTATGTTCGGTGCTCGCGACATGGTTAACTTATGTTTATCACTTGATCACCGTGTACTAGATGGCTTAATTTGTGGTAAGTTCTTAGGACGTGTAAAAGAAATTTTAGAAAATACGTCAGAAAATAATACATCTGTATATTAATAAAAAGCTCGCTTATGCGAGCTTTTTATCATCTTATTTCTTCATTTGCATCCTACTATATGTACAACACTTTTCCAGGCAATCTTACAATGAACGAGTATGTATTAGAAATTTACGAAAATACATTGCTGATATATGGTATATAGATATAAAATAAGAAAAGAATAATTTTTTTGGCAAATCTTACTGACGAAACTGTAGTATAATATATTGTATTGTATGAAAAAGAGAGTTATTCTATATAAGTGTTTTATAGATAATGTGTAATCAGTCGTCAAAACATGAAGAATGTTGACTCCTGGTTTTTTATTTTGCTGTAACAATGTTTCAGGAGGATGTCATGAAAAGAAGTACCGAGTTTCTAAAAAGTTTAGATGTAAAATTAATATTAATTTTGTTTGCATTATGTGTTACGAGTATAGCTGCTATATATAGCAGTCAGCAAACTGGACAATATGGGGCTGAGAATTTTGCTCTGAAACAAGGTGTTAACTACATAATTGGGATTGTAATGTTACTTCTTGTTGCAAGTGTTGATTCAGATCAGCTACAAAAACTATCTTGGCCATTGTATATTGCTACATTTGCTTCGATTATTTTGTTGAAGATATTACCAGTTTCAAACTTTACACCTGAAATACTTGGGGCGAAAAGATGGTTTAGGTTTCCGGTAATTGGATCTATTCAACCGTCGGAGTTTTTCAAAATTGCACTGGTTATGTTAGTAGCAAATTTAGCAGTAAAGCATAATGCACAGTATATGGTTCGAACATTTAAAACAGACCTAATATTAATAGGAAAGGTAATGTTAGTAGCTATTCCTCCTACGGCTGTTGTATATAGCCAACCGGATACAGGTATGGTGTTCTTATATGCTGCTGCAATTGCATGTATTTTATTTATGTCAGGTATTCAGAAGAAATTGATAGCGTTATGTACAACTATTCCGGTGACCATAGTATCGGCGTTAATATTTATTTACGTAAGGTATGAGGATTTCTTCTTTAATAATTTAGTTATGTTACTAAAACCTCACCAACGATCACGTATTTTAGGTTGGTTAGATCCATTTGAACATACAGATCAAGGTTATCAAACACAGCAATCGATTTTAGCTGTAGGTAGTGGCGGTATGGAAGGGAAAGGATTTGGCGAAGGGAACGTCTATATCCCTGAGAAGCATACTGACTTTATTTTTGCTACAATTGCCGAAGAAGGTGGATTTATCGTAGCAGCGTTAGTTGTATTCTTATTCTTATTACTACTATATCGAACAATTATTATCGGTTATTCTGCTGATAATTTATTCGGTACATTATTATGTGCTGGATCAATTGGGATATTAACGGTTCAAATATTCCAAAATATTGGTATGATCGTTGGATTAATGCCTGTAAAAGGGATTGCATTACCTTTCTTATCGTATGGGGGAAGTTCCTTATTCTCGAATATGATTATGATGGGTCTCATATTATCCGTACGAAAAACGTATAAAAAGTATATGTTTTCTGTTAAGTAAAAAAGCTGATTCGTTTAAAAACGAATCAGCTTTTTTACATATATGCTCTTAAACGTTGCAAACTAAAACAAAGTAGCAGTTTGAGATGGGTAAGGAGTGCAAAGTGATGCATATGCATATTTTTGAAGGGGCACGGCATCTTTCTAATAGTGAATGGGTTATTCGGGCTATCATAGCATACATATTTTTAATATTAGTTGCGAAAGCGATGGGGCAAAGGTCCATCGCGCAACTTCGTTTTTTAGATGTTGTATTAGTGTTATTGCTTGGTGGGAATATTTCTAACGCATTATCTGATGAAAAAGTGGGATTACTCGGCTCGATGATTACAACGTTCATACTCGTTGTACTTCACATTATAAGCTCAGTCTTAATGTTGAAATGGGATAGATGGAGACGCTTTTTAGAGCCTGCACCTATTATTCTTATACACAATGGTGCCATTGATTTTAGCAATTTGAAAAAGGCGAGAATTACGGCGGAATATTTATTTTCGGAACTTCGCATGCGAAATGTGAGCGATATTCAAACGATTAAATTAGCATTATGGGAAGCAAGTGGTGTTGTTTCTATATTTCAGTATCCAGAATATGAAGCAGTTTCTCGGCTTGATCTTAAAGTGGCGGGGAAAAAATCTCCAGTTGCTTTTATTTTAGTGAAGGATGGAAGAATTCAGCAGGACGTTCTCGCTTTAGTAGGAAAAACAGAAGAGTGGGCGAAAGAGTTTTTAGAGAAGAATGCAGAAATTGAATCCATTATGTTAGCTACAGTAGATGAAGCACATAAAATAAATATTTTGTTAAAAAAATGAAAAATATACGCATTTTGTCGTTTCATACATATGATACAATAGTGTGGACAACGAAAAAGGAGGCGATACGATGGGATATGTAGAAGAATTACGAAAAATAGTTGGTCATCGCCCTTTAATTTTAGTTGGTGCTGTTGTACTCGTTATAAATGAAAGTGGATATGTATTATTACAGCAAAGAACAGAGCCGTACGGAAAATGGGGGTTGCCTGGCGGGCTAATGGAGCTTGGTGAATCACCAGAAGAAACAGCTTACCGTGAAGTATATGAAGAGACAGGAATAGAAGTAAAGAACCTCCGATTAATCAATGTATTTTCTGGAGCGAACTATTTTTCAAAATTAACAAACGGTGATGAGTTTCAATCCGTAACGACAGCTTATTATACCGATGAATACGAAGGGAATTTTGTTATGAATAAAGAAGAAGCGGTTCAGCTTAAATTCTTCCCGGTAACAGAGCTACCTGATTATATTGTAGGATCGCATAAAAAAATGATTGCGGAATATATGAAAATTATGGAAAAGTGACAAAAAGGTGTTAGAGCAAGGGCTCTAACACCTTTTCTATGCCTAAATACAAGTAAACTTACTTGTATTTCATAAACATTAACTGGTAAGATACAAATAGATAGTTTTAGAGGAGGGAAAAGATTGATTAATTTTAACTTTTTTATGAATGATGTTGTCCGCCAAGCGCGTGAAGAGATTGTCTCTGCTGGATATACAGAATTGACGACGCCGGAAGCAGTAGAAGAAGCGTTTAAAAGAAATGGAACAACACTTGTAATGGTAAACTCTGTATGTGGTTGTGCAGGTGGTATTGCTCGTCCTGCTGCTGCGCATTCCGTACATTACGATAAACGTCCTAACCATCTTGTAACGGTGTTTGCAGGTCAAGATAAAGAAGCAACAGCAACAGCTCGTGAATATTTCGAAGGATATCCACCTTCTTCTCCATCATTCGCTTTATTAAAAGATGGAAAAATTGTAACGATGGTAGAACGTCATGAAATTGAAGGTCATGAACCAATGCAAGTTATTGCAAAACTACAATCTTATTTCGAAGAGAATTGTGAAGAACTATAAATATAAGCGAAAAGGCGGTACGTCCACAATGAAGTGGATGTACCGCCTTTTTTATTTAGTTTTTAAAATAATTAAACATGCAGGAAGTTGTTGTTTATGCATGTTTTCATGCATTAACAACAGCTTTAATGCTGTTTTTTTATTTATTTTTATTTTAAATATTGCATAAAAATGAAAGTGCTGATACAATACAAACATCGAATAAATATTCTATTAAACTTTTAAATATACATTATTAGGGGGAAGAAAGATGAAGAAGTTGTTATCAATATCATTTGCACTTATTTTAATTGTAAGTATATTCAGTGCTTGTAGTAATGGGGAAGAAAAGGCTACTGGAAAAAATAAAAAAGTACTCGTTATGGGGACTTCAGCAGACTATAAACCGTATGAATACGTAGAAGCTTCAAAAAATGATGAAATTATCGGCTTTGATGTTGATATTGCCAAATATATCGGAAAAGAACTTGGATACGAAGTGAAAGTGAAAGACATGGATTTCGGCGGATTATTAGCATCTCTTAATTCAGGAAAAGTTGATTTCGTTATGGCGGGTATGACGCCAACTGCAGAGCGTAAAAATAATGCTGATTTCACAGATATATATTTTGTTGCAAAAAATATGATCGTTTCAAAAAAGGGCTCTAATATTAAATCGTTAGAAGATTTAAAAGGGAAAAAAGTAGGAGTACAAACAGGATCAATTCAAGAAGAAAAGGCAAAAGAATTTCAGAAACAAGTCGATTTCAAAGCTGAGGGACGTGACCGTATACCAGAAATCGTACAAGAAATTAAAGCTGGTCGTTTTGACGCTGCAATTATAGAAGACACAGTTGCAAAAAATTATTTAGAAAAAATGAAAGAACTACAAGGAATTGAAATTCAAGAAGCACCAGAAGAAGTAGGTGCAGCAATTGCTCTTCCGAAAAATAGTGATAAAACAGAAGAATTTAATAAAGTAATTAAGAAAATGCAAGAAAATGGAGAAATGGATAAATTAGTGAAGAAATGGTTTGGCAGCGGAAAATAAGCTGCCTTTCACTTTTCTGTGAGGGGAATGAAAAGGATGAATCTAGATTTTTCGGCAATTACGCCTTCAATACCATATATATTAAAGGGATTAGAAGTTACATTGAAAATTGTAGCTGCATCAGCTGTGGTAGGATTTATTTTAGGAACGTTATTAGCACTTTGCAAAATTGCTAGAATACGAGTATTAAATATTGCAGCAGATATTTATACGTCAATATTTCGTGGCACACCGCTAGTATTACAATTAATGATTATTTATTTCGGTGTTCCGCAAATGATGGGTTATGAGATACCGGCCTTTTTAGCAGCTGTACTTGCATTTAGCTTAAATTCAGGTGCATATATGTCAGAAGTAATTCGTGCCGGCATTCAAGCAGTCGATAAAGGACAAACAGAAGCAGCAATGGCTTTAGGTATTCCGTACAGTAAAATGATGAGAAATATTATTTTTCCTCAAGCTTTAAAAAATATATTACCAGCACTTGTGAATGAGTTTGCGACACTTACGAAAGAGTCGGCTGTAGTAACCGTAATAGGAGCGACTGATTTAATGCGCCGTGCTTATATTGTAGGTGGTGAAACATTTAAATATCTTGAGCCATTACTTTTTGTTGGACTTATTTATTATATATTAGTAATTATTCTTACATTAGTCGGGAAAGCCATTGAAGGGAGAATGAAGAAAAGTGATTAAAATTGACAACCTTCATAAATCATTTGGGAAAAATGAAGTATTAAAAGGAATTACAACAACGATTGAGAAAGGAGAGGTTGTTGCAATTATTGGACCGTCTGGATCTGGAAAGTCAACGTTTTTACGCTGTATGAATGTATTAGAAGCGCCGACAGATGGTCACATTTGGATTGGAACGGAAGAAGTAACGAATCCGAAAACAAATATTATGCACGTTCGTGAAAATGTCGGAATGGTATTTCAACATTTTCACTTATTCCCTCATATGACTGTATTAGAAAATATTACGTATGCTCCTATCAATGTAAAAGAAGTAACGAAGCAAGAAGCTGAAAAAAAAGCTGAGAAACTTCTAGAAAAAGTGGGGTTATTAGATAAGAAAGATGCATATCCAAATCGTCTTTCAGGAGGACAAAAGCAACGTGTAGCAATTGCAAGAGCGTTAGCGATGGAACCGGAAGTTATGTTATTTGATGAACCTACCTCTGCGCTAGATCCAGAAATGGTGAAAGAAGTGTTAGAAGTTATGAAATCATTAGTTACGACAGGAATGACGATGGCAATCGTTACACATGAAATGGGATTTGCAAAAGAAGTAGCAGACCGTGTTCTCTTTTTAGATGGTGGAAAGCTCGTAGAAGATAGTAATCCGGAAGAGTTTTTTACAGCACCAAAAAGTGACCGTGCAAAAGAATTTTTGCAAAAGATATTGTAATATGTGAAGGGTACGTGAATAATAGGTAGAAAAGGATGACATTGCGTCATCCTTTTTTTATACTATTTTTAAATACATTTATACATATAGGAGTAATGATATGTTTAAAATTGGATATAGAACAGTGAAAACAGCGCTTGGAACGGGAGCGGCAGTTTTTATTGCTCAGTTATTAGGATTAGAATTTTATAGTTCAGCTGGTATTTTAGTCATTTTATGTGTGCAAAATACGAAACGAAAATCCGTTCAAGTATCGTTGCACCGTTTTTTAGCTTGTGTATTATCGATGGTATTTGCGTTTTGTATTTTTGAAACGATTGGTTATACACCACTAGCGATTAGCGTATTACTGCTTACCTTTATTCCAACTGCAGTTATGTGCAAAATTCAAGAAGGGATTGTCACGAGTTCGGTTATCGTTATGCATCTGTATTCATTAAAGCAAATTACATGGTCTATAGTTGGTAATGAAATTGCTATATTAACGATTGGAATTAGTGTCGCTTTATTAGTAAACATGTACATGCCAAGCAGTGAGAATAAACTGAAAGAGTATCAAGGAAAAATAGAAGAGCATTTCAGAACGATTTTGTTTGAAATGGTCGTTTATTTACGGAATCGAGATAGTAATTGGAGTGGGGCCGAATTAATTGAAACAGAAATGATGCTGAAAGAAGCGAAAGATTTATCATTTAAAAAACTTGAGAATGAATTTATGCGTGAAGATGACTATTATTATCGGTATTTTGATATGCGTATGCAACAATTTGAAATTTTGGAGCGCATGATACCATTAGCTGCATCACTATCTTGGACGTATGAACAAGCTGATATGATTGCAGACGTAATTGAAAATATAGGGAATTCTATTCGACCTGAAAGTACAGGGGTCATTTCGTTAAGACAACTTCAAGAAATGCGAGAAGTATTTAGAGAAATGCCTTTACCAGTCTCGCGAGAAGAATTTGAAATACGTGCAAAACTTGTTCAACTTGTTTATGAGATGGAGCAATATTTACTCATTAAAAGTCGTTTTAAGGGAAAGGATAATATAAAAGAACTTATTTAGAAGGTAGGAACTATATATGCCGTATCTTCTTTCTTTATTATTATGTCTTTCTCTATCACCGATCTGGCCTCTTGGTGATAACCCACGTGCTGGAGATCCTTTTATAATTGTAAATAAAGCAACGAATAAACTAGCTTACATCGATGATGGGAAGATCCAAAAGGTTTTTCCAGTAGCGACAGGGAAAACAAATGAATTAACCCCAGAAGGAACTTTTGACATTGTATTGAAGGCGAAGGATCCCTATTATATTGCGAAGGATATTCCTGGGGGCTCTCCAAAAAATCCACTTGGATCGAGGTGGATGGGATTTAATGCAAGAGGAACGGATGGAAGTAAGTATGGGATACACGGGACAAACCAGCCTAGTTCAATTGGAAAATATATTTCGCAAGGATGTATAAGAATGAAGAAACATGATGTGGAATATTTGTTTGATCGTATTCCAATTGGAACGAAAGTATCGATTGTGAAATCGAAAAAAACATTTCAGCAATTGGCGAAGGAAAAAGGGGCCATAGTATTTGGAAAAGTCAACGAAACGGTTGGCTTTTTCTTTTATTATAAGTTGTCTTGACATGTGTACATAACCATGCGTTAATGAGAATATATAAAGATAATTGAGTAAAGGGGTTGCTCATATGTATTTAAATCCAAAAATTTCTTACATGCAGTTTTGTGTTGGTTTTCTATTTGTTATTACATTCATATTGGCAACTTTTAATATATGTTCTTACGTTGTAGCGATTGTATTTATGGCATTACTCAATCTTACTTTTGTTATTGGGGCATTTCAGCAGAAACAATATACAAGTTTTGTAATAGCACTTGTAATGGCCTTTTCCTTTAGTATTGTAGCAATTGTAATATATATAAAATAAAATGTTCATTACAAGATAGACTATCTCGATTTCGAGATGGTCTATTTTGTATGTGTAAGCAGTAAAAAAAGGACGAGTGAATCGTCCTTTTTACCAAAACATACTTGCGCCAGTAAGTAATGTTGTTACAAGCATAGAAATTAGCATTATATAAACCATAATTTTTTGAGCTTTTTTATGCATCGTTAAACCTCCTTGCAAATCAGTACAATTTCATTGTAACGAGAAATAAAATTGTGGACAAGGGGAGAGAAAGGACAAAATTCGGGAAGGGGGTGCAAAATATTACAGGAAATTTGAGCATACGTAGAGAATATGTTAAAAGATAGATTATTAATTTTTTTTTATGCAAGCTGAAGAATGGAGATACAATGATGAAAATATACGAGACAGATCGTTTACATTTAAGAGAAATTGATGAGTCGTATGCGGAAAAAGTTCTTCAATATTACGACAAAAATCGTGAATTTTTAAAGGCGTGGGAAGAGTATAGACCGGAGGGGTTTTTCACGTTAGATTATCAAAAGAAAAAGTTACAAAAGGATAGAAAAGAGTTCGCGGAAGGCAAGATTATCAGGCTTTGGATTTTTAAAAAGGGTGATGATACAAAAATTATTGGATGTATTTCATTTAATCTAATTGTTCGCGGAATTTATCAATCTTGTGTACTCGGTTATAAATTAGATAAGGAAGAATTGAATAAAGGTTACACAACAGAAGCGCTTAGAAAAGCAATTCAAGTTACCTTTGAAGAATTTCATTTACATCGTATAGAAGCACCAATTATGCCACGAAATTTAGCATCTATACAAGTAGTGACGAAGATAGGATTTCAATATGAAGGTGTATCTCGAAAAATGCTAATGGTAAATGGCATCTGGGAAGATCATATGCGCTGGGTATTGTTAAACGAGTAATAGAAGGCAGATGGGTATCTAGATGTGTTAACCATCTGTTTTTTGTCTTGTATTTCGAAACTTTTGCGAAATTCTGTTATAATTAATGTTGTTATATACATAATGGTAGTGCAGGAGGCGCAGTCTTATGATTAATCAAGAACGTTTAGTAAATGAATTTATGGAGTTAGTACAAGTAGATTCTGAAACAAAATTTGAAGCAGAAATTTGCAAAGTGTTAACAGAGAAATTTACTGCTTTAGGTGTAGAAGTATTTGAGGATGACACGATGGGTGTGACTGGTCATGGTGCAGGTAACTTAATTTGTACTTTACCAGCAACAAAAGACGGTGTTGATACAATTTATTTCACTTCTCATATGGATACAGTAGTTCCTGGTAATGGAATTAAGCCTTCTATTAAAGATGGATATATCGTATCAGATGGTACTACAATTTTAGGAGCCGATGACAAAGCTGGATTAGCATCTATGTTTGAAGCAATTCGTGTCTTAAAAGAGAAAAACATTCCTCATGGTAAAATTGAATTTATTATTACAGTTGGAGAAGAATCTGGTCTTATTGGCGCAAAAGCGTTAGATCGCGAGCGCATTACAGCAAAATATGGTTATGCATTAGATAGTGATGGAAAAGTTGGTGAAATTGTAGTTGCAGCGCCAACACAAGCGAAAGTGAATGCGATTATTCGCGGGAAAACAGCTCATGCTGGCGTAGCACCAGAAAAAGGTGTATCTGCAATTACTATCGCAGCAAAAGCAATCGCAAAGATGCCACTTGGTCGTATCGATTCTGAAACAACTGCAAATATTGGACGTTTTGAAGGTGGTACACAAACAAATATCGTTTGCGATCATGTTCAAATCTTTGCAGAAGCTCGTTCTTTAATAAATGAGAAAATGGAAGCACAAGTTGCAAAAATGAAAGAAGCATTTGAAACAACTGCAAAAGAAATGGGTGGTCATGCAGACGTTGAAGTAAACGTTATGTATCCAGGATTTAAGTTTGCTGCTGGCGATCACGTTGTAGAAGTTGCGAAACGTGCAGCTGAAAACATTGGTCGTACGCCTTCTCTTCACCAAAGTGGTGGCGGAAGTGATGCGAACGTAATCGCAGGACATGGTATCCCAACAGTTAACTTAGCAGTTGGTTATGAAGAAATTCATACAACAAATGAAAAAATTCCTGTTGAAGAATTAGCGAAAACAGCAGAATTAGTTGTAGCTATTATCGAAGAAGTAGCGAAGTAAGTAATAAAGTCAAAAAGACGTGTGAACCAATTATGGTTTACACGTCTTTTTTTATTTTGATTCAATTGCTTTCACAAGGCGGATAAGCCAATATAAGAAGACCCACGGAAGTACATAAGTTGTTGCAAAACGTATGAAATGAGAGAAGATTCCTAAAGCGTAAATGTTAATGTTAAAAAGGGGAAGTAACAAATAATTAATCGCAAGGATTACTATAATAATAATAAATACATAATTGAGTTTATTATGTTGTTTCATAACGATTCACCTCCTTTACAATAATATCCATTTGTTACGTACAGTATAGCAAAAAATAGATAGAGAAAAGCCAATAATTATTATAACGTGTAAAGAAATTTGATATAATGAAGGAACAAATGTTCTTTAAGGGGTGAGTAGTATGCGAGAAATGTATCCGAAAAATGGACGTGTTATTTTACATGTAGATATGAATTGTTTTTTCGCATCTGTCGAAATTGCTCATGACCCATCATTACAAGGAAAGCCATTAGCGATTGCGGGGAATGAAAAAGAGAGAAAAGGGATTATCATAACATGTAGTTATGAGGCGAGAGAATATGGAATACGTACGACGATGCCTCTATGGGAAGCGAAGCGATTATGCCCGCAATTAGTTGTGAGGCACCCTAATTTTACATTATATCGAGAAGCTTCATTTCAAATGTTTCAAATTCTTTCCCGTTTTACAGAAAAAATACAACCGTTTTCTATAGATGAAGGGTATTTAGATATTACAGATTGCTATGCGCTCGGTTCGCCTCTTGAAATAGCGAAGATGATTCAACAAGCGTTACTAACAGAGTTACAGCTTCCATGTAGCATTGGGATTGCCCCAAACCTTTTCCTAGCAAAGACTGCTTCAGATATGAAAAAACCTCTTGGAATTACAGTACTTCGAAAACGTGATATCCCAGAAATTATTTGGCCACGATCAGTTGCAGAGATGCATGGAATCGGAGAGAAAACAGCTGAAAAACTAAAAGACATTCATATACATACAATTGAACAGTTAGCAAAAGGAGACGAGCATATCATTCGCGCTAAAATTGGAAAGCACGGTGTTGATTTACAAAAACGTGCAAAAGGTATGGATGACAGGGAAGTTGATCCGAATCAAATGGGACAACATAAAAGCGTTGGAAATTCGATGACTTTCTCAAAGGATATGGACGAAGAAAAAGAATTACTTGATATGTTAGAAAGATTATCGAAATCAGTAAGCAAAAGGCTACAAAAACGAACTCTCGTTAGTTATAACATTCAAATTATGATTAAATACCATGATCGTCGCACGGTAACACGGAGTAAACAATTGAAAAATGCAATATGGGAAGAACGGGTTATTTTCCAAGCAGCATCACGTTTATGGAAGCAACACTGGGATGGTGATTCTGTTCGTCTGTTAGGTGTTACAGCTACTGAATTAGAGTGGAAGACAGAATCAGTGAAACAGTTAGATTTGTTTTCATTCGAAGAAGATGCGAAAGAAGAGCCGTTACTTGCTGTTATTGATCAAATTAATGAAAAGTATGGAACACCTCTTTTACAGAGAGGTAGTCAATTATTGCGTAAGCAAGAAAAGTCGTTTCAGCAAAAATTAGAAAATAAGTTTATGTAGAAGGTTTTAGAGATTTAAACCCTTCTTATTTAGATGGAAGAGAGGATCCAGCCATTCGATGTCTCCATTGTCTTTCCATTCCGATGCAAGCTCCTACAATAATTGCTATAAATAACCTTAATACGATGTCATACCATATCATCATGGTCACCTCCATACATATAAGTACATGTTATATTTTTTGAGAATGAGTGAGAAATACCCACTCATTCTCATTTTTACAACCAGCTGTGGAATTTTTTAATATAAAGCTTTTTCAGGAATTGTGTTAAGAAAGCATAACCTAATAATATTCCTATGAGCCACGGGAAGTAGCTTAGTGGTAATGCTTGTAAACCAATTGCTGCACCAAGTGGTGAGAATGGAATGTAAATTCCGATTGCCATAATACAAGCGGTTAATATAAGAACTGGTATTGATGCTGTACTTTGAATGAACGGAATTTTCTGTGTTCTAATCATATGGACAATTAATGTTTGAGTTAGCA
Source organism: Bacillus sp. TH17 (assembly GCF_016651125.1). Classification (NCBI taxonomy): domain Bacteria; kingdom Bacillati; phylum Bacillota; class Bacilli; order Caryophanales; family Bacillaceae; genus Bacillus; species Bacillus sp. TH17. The sequence goes on along the minus strand of NZ_JAEKEN010000001.1, from coordinate 3,604,227 downwards.
ACCCAACGACAAACCAACCAGATTGGAATAGCGATTGTTCTCCAGGTGTATTTGCACCGAACACATTCCACATGACAACGAATGTGATAATATCGAATATAGAGCTAATTGGACCGATGCAAATAATGAAGTTACGCAAGTTTGCAGTATCCCATTTTCTAGGCTTCTCTAGAAATTCCTTATCCATTTTATCCCATGGAATTGAAAGCTGTGAAATATCATAAAGTAAGTTTTGAATTAAGAGATGAATTGCAAGCATCGGTAAAAATGGAATGAAAGCACTTGCCACTAATACACTAAATACATTTCCAAAGTTAGAGCTAGCTGTCATTTTTATATATTTTAAAATATTGCCGAAAGTAGTGCGTCCTTCTAAAATACCTGCTTCTAATATAGTTAAACTTTTTTCAAGTAAAATAATATCGGAAGATTCTTTTGCAATGTCAGTAGCAGTATCAACAGATATTCCAACATCAGCATCACGTAGTGCAACGGCATCGTTAATACCATCCCCCATATAACCTACAGTATGACCATTACCTTGCAATACGCGAATGATGCGGGACTTTTGCATTGGATTTAGTTTTGCGAACACTGTTGTTTCTTCTGCCAGTGTTGCTAATGTTTTATCTGGTAAAGAATCAATTTCGTAACCGAGGACAGGCTCACCTATATTTAATCCCACTTCTTTACAAACTTTTTTTGTAACAATTTCGTTATCGCCTGTTAAGATTTTCACTTGTACGCCATGTTTTTGCAATGCTTGAATTGCAGAAGCAGCAGATGGTTTAGGTGGATCTAAAAAGCCGATATATCCAGTAAGGATCATAGTGGATTCATCTTGTACTGCATAAACTTTATGATAAGGTTTGTTATCGTTCTTGTATGCTACAGCGATGACACGCATTCCTTCACTATTTAAAGTTTCGCTGAGATGTTTTACATTTACTCTCATTTCTTCAGTGAGAGGGACAATTTGTCCATCAACTTCAGTGTAGTTACAAATTGATAAAATTTCTTCTACGGCACCTTTACAAACCATTGTATGTTCACCTAAAATATTTTTCACGATGACAGACATGCGACGCCGAGCAAAATCGAATGGAATTTCATCTAGCTTTTGAAAAGCTGATGGATCAAATTTATGGTTCTCCTCTGTATGTTCAATAACAGCTTTATCTATTAAATTTTTCAATCCAGTTTGATAGAAGCTATTTAAATAGGCAAAGTGTAATACACGATCGCATTCATTTCCGTTAGGATCTAAATGACGAACTAGGACAACTTTATCTTCTGTTAAAGTTCCAGTTTTATCTGTGCAAAGAATGTTCATAGCACCTAAGTTTTGAATTGAGTTGAGCTGTTTTACAATTACTTTTTGTTTAGACATGTTCACGGCGCCTTTAGCTAAATTAGCAGTTACAATCATTGGCAGCATTTCAGGTGTAAGGCCAACTGCAACAGCAATAGCAAAGAAGAAAGCTTCTTGCCAATCTCCTTTTGTGAATCCATTAATGAGAAGGACAATGGGTGCCATAATAAGCATGAATGTGATTAAGAGCCAACTTACTTTGTTTACGCCTTTATCAAAGTTTGTTTCTGCACGTTTTCCGATAACCTTTTTTGCTAAAGAGCCGAAATACGTATCCGTACTAGTTGAAACAACAACAGCTTTTGCGCTACCGCTAACAATATTTGTACCCATAAAGCAAAGGTTTTCCATATCGAGCGGATTGTAATTTTTTTTCATGTTTTTCGGTAATATATGTTTATTTTCCGTATGGTAGCAGTTTTCGTATTTTTCTACAGGAAGTGCTTCCCCGGTTAAAGAAGACTGATTAACAAATAAATCTTTTGCGGATAAAATACGCACATCAGCTGGCACGATATCACCAGCTGAAAGTGAAATAATATCGCCAGGTACAAGTTCTTCAATTGGAATTTCTGTTGTGTAATTTCGATTTAAATTTGTTACGTTTTTTGTTTCGTGTACAAATCCATCTATTCTAAAGACACTCGCAGTTGTTCGAACCATAGCCTTTAACTTATCCGCCGCTTTCTGAGAGCGGAATTCTTGTAAAAAGCGAATCGTTGCACTTAGCAGTACCATTACAGATACGACAATTGTTCCTTGTATATCATCTGTGAAAAAAGAGAGTGCTCCAAGAGCTAACAAAACAAAAATAAATGGATTTTTAAATGCCAGCAGAAATTGAATGTACCACGGCAATGTTTTATTATGAGCGATTTCGTTCGGACCATATAAAGAAAGTCTACGAGACGCTTCTTGTTTAGAGAGTCCATCTTGTGTTGTTTCTAAGAGTTTTAACGCAGAGTTTACATCCTGTGTTGCAACTGCCACTAATAATTCGTTATTTGCTTTCATGCTATCTTGATCGTAAGCATGCTTCGTTTCTTGTTTTTGTAAATTTAACATTGGTAGTTCCTCCTTTTCATGAAGGAGGAAACAATCTGTTACTCGACTATTTTAAACAGGGAGGAACAGCTTCTTTCCTACCTACATGATGAAATATAAATGTAAAACATATGGGTATCTGGGCCGAATCATCACTTGACACTGTTCCTCACCTCCATACAATTTAATAGTTTCTGAATATGCTATGTTTGTTTCATAGTAGGGTGCATAAAGATATAAAAAAGACCTTTACTCAAAACGAGTAAAGGTCTGAATTCATAGTCAAAAAGAGTCAACAACAAAGACTGTTAGTAAACATAGATAAAAACAGTTTTTGTGTATGACAAAACATACGCACCTCTCCCTCGTTGAGTTTTAGCACTGTATAGCATAGGTACTGAAACCAGCTACGTTAAGAAAGGCCTTCATTCCGACCTTTCCTGTTGACCCATTGGCGTCTCTCGACATTTTTGGGCAGCAGCGTTTCTCTATACAGGAGCCTCACCTAACAGAGACCATATTCAATTACACGTTGAATATTAGCACTGTAAAATCGTAGTGTCAATATCTTTTTAATCTGTTTTTTTGAAAAATCAAATAGATTTATGATGGCTATATAGTAGGAAATAAGCGGAGTTTTTTGAAATAAGGCGGGAAAATAAATACTTTAATGAACATAAATAAAAAGCACTGATTACAGTGCTTTTTATTATAGATTATGAGATTGTAGGATTTTCAAAAATAACAATTTCTGAGTTACTTGTTGTTGAAACGCGTTGTGCGTAATATGTTAAAGCTGAAGAAATATATGTTGGTAACGTCTCATTTGTATGTGATGTTGTATATTCATGGATTAATTCTTTTAAAGTCGTCCATTCTAATTGTGCTGGGTGATCAGAAACGAAAGAACTTACCCAGCGATCAAATGAAGATGAAAAATCAGTTTGTAAACGAAATACTTCTTTCATAATAAAACGCTCCCTTAAAATGTAGTACAATTATTTTACCACAAAATACGAACGATAGCTAAATTTTTTGAGTATAATGTTCGTGTTATATAGTTGTCTAGATGATTGGTTATACAAATTCAATTTGCCATTTGAAATAACATTCCGTAAGATGAAAGATAGATTATATAAAGAGCTGGAGGAAAGAAAGTGGAATTTGTATTTTTAGGGACTGGTGCAGGTGTTCCTTCAAAAGGAAGGAATGTTTCAGCAATTGCTTTGCAGTTGTTAGAAGAACGAGGACAGACTTGGTTATTTGACTGTGGCGAGGCGACGCAACATCAAATACTACATACGTCTGTACGTCCACGCCGCATTGAAAAAATATTTATTACGCATTTACATGGCGATCATATTTTTGGATTGCCGGGTTTATTGGGTAGCCGTTCGTTTCAAGGTGGAACAACAAAATTAACAGTGTACGGACCAAAAGGAATTAAACAATTTATTGAAGTGGCATTATTAGTAAGTACGACACATGTTAAATATCCACTTGAAATCGTTGAGATTACGGAAGAAGGTATTGTGTTTGAGGATAATGAATTTTGTGTAGAAACAAAAAGGTTATCACATGGAATTGAATGCTTCGGATATCGAATTGTAGAGAAAGATATACAGGGAGCTCTTTTAGTGGATAAGTTACTGGGAATGGGTGTGAAACCTGGTCCAGTTTTTAAACGCTTAAAAGATGGTGAAGTAGTTGAATTAGAGAATGGCACAGTGTTAGATGGAAAAGATTTTATTGGCCCGCCTCAAAAAGGAAGAGTTATTACAATTTTAGGCGATACACGATATTGCGAAGCGAGTAGAGAGCTTGCGCAAGATGCTGAAGTACTTGTTCATGAAGCGACTTTTGCGGCAGAAGATGAACAACAAGCGTATGATTATTTTCATTCCACATCTAAGCAAGCTGCGAGTATTGCACTTCAGGCAAATGCAAAACGCTTAATATTGACTCATATTAGTTCTCGTTATCAAGGAGATACATATAAGGAATTATTGAAAGAGGCAAGAGAGCTATTTTCTAATACAGAAATAGCTACGGATTTAAAATCATTTCCAGTAGAAAGATAATAATGTTGTGAAAAAATGGTGACGATAGGTTGCCATTTTTTTTATTTCTAAAAAAAATTAAAAATAAAACTGTTATCATTTTATTTTTATATAGGATGACACAGAAAGTTTTAATGATGTGAAGATATAGGATAAAAATACATAATACCGATTATTTAGAAAAACTGTTATATAAGTCAGACGACATACGAGTGGTACAAGTAGCGAAAATGGATTTTTATTCAGAACTTTTAAAATTCATTAAAAGTAAGCGTTTTATTAAAAACAAGCTATAATGAGGGCAGATTATAATTTATTGTAGGCTACATGCGTTTTAGCCATTTGTCATAACAAGTGAAGTTGACTAAATCGTGAGAGAGCAACATGGAAATTATAATAGGAAGGATATTACTATTATTTGTACTAAGTCTTTTTTCCTTTTTAGCTTTAAAATATCAAAAGGTATGAAAGCAATGGGAGTTTCACTTGTTTATGCTATGCTTGTAAGGGGTTCTGTGTTAAACTTTGGATTGCTACCAGACTTTATTGTGGACTATCTTATATTATTTTTAAATGCAGGTAATGCTAAGTTTCTTATTTATTATTATAACTGGTATTATTTCAGGATATATTGCTTCACTGTTATTCAAAAACTATCCAATTCTTACAGCGGAACAAATTCGTGGTACGACTGGAACAGCAACCGATTCGGTAGCTTAATAGAATAGTAAATAATTTTTTCATAGAGGTTTAGGGGGAGTTATGATGAAGTATCGCTCAGTGTTTGATATTATTGGTCCGGTTATGATTGGTCCATCAAGTTCACATACAGCAGGTGCGGCAAGAATGGGGCAAGTTGCTCGTCAGCTGTTTCGTCATGAACCAGAGAGAGTTAGCATTTCATTATATGGTTCATTTGCAAAAACATACCGTGGTCACGGTACGGATGTAGCGCTAATCGGTGGAATACTAGGATTTGAAACAGATGATTTACGTATTCCAAGTGCGTTAGATATTGCAAAAGAACGCGGGATTGAAGTGGAATTCATTGAAGAAGATGCAAATGCTCCGCATCCAAATACAGCGAAAATTCGTCTGTATAAAGGTGAAGAGGAAATTGAAGTTGTTGCTTGCTCAATTGGTGGCGGTAAAATTGAAGTTGTAGAATTAAACGGATTCGATCTTCAATTAACAGGCACGAGTCCAGCACTACTTATTGTAAATAACGATCGCTTTGGTGCTATCGCAGCTGTAGCTTCAATCCTTGCTAAGCATGAGATTAACATAAGTACAATGAGTGTTTCTCGTAAAGAAAAAGGAAGAAGAGCGCTTATGGTCATTGAAACAGATGAATTATTAGCAGATGAAGTAATTGCGGAAATAAATGGGCAACAAAATATTTGTCAAGTAACTATTATGGATTAATTGCAGGGGGGACACACCATGTTTCGGAACGCAGCGGAACTAGTGGCGCAAGCTAAAGAGCAAAATGTAAAAATCGCAGAAATTATGATTCAATGTGAAATGCAAACAAGAAATATCTCACGTGAAGAAGTAATTGCTGGAATGGAAAAGAACTTAGTCGTGATGGAACAAGCAGTAGAACGCGGTATTCGTGGTGTAAAATCACCGACTGGTTTAACTGGCGGGGATGCTGTGAAAGTCCAAGCGTATATGCAGAGTGGAAAAGGTTTATCTGGAGATACGATTTTGGACGCAGTGAGTAAAGCTGTTGCGACAAATGAAGTAAATGCGGCGATGGGAATTATTTGTGCAACACCAACAGCAGGATCTGCTGGAACAGTGCCAGGTGTACTGTTTGCACTGCAAGAAAAATTACAGCCGACACGCGAAGAAATGATTGAATTTTTATTTACAGCAGGAGCTTTCGGTATGGTTGTTGCGAATAATGCTTGTATTTCTGGCGCGGCAGGAGGTTGCCAAGCTGAAGTAGGTTCAGCAAGTGGAATGGCAGCTGCAGCAGCAGTTGAGATGGCTGGTGGAACACAAGATCAAGCAGCTACAGCGATGGCGATTTCATTAAAGAATATGCTTGGTTTAGTATGTGATCCTGTTGCAGGGCTTGTAGAAGTACCTTGTGTAAAACGTAATGCAGCAGGAGCTGCGAATGCCATGATTTCAGCTGATTTATCATTAGCTGGTGTAACTAGTACAATTCCATGTGATGAAGTCATTGAGGCGATGTTTAGAATTGGACAAACGATGCCAGTAGCACTTCGTGAAACAGCAGAAGGTGGCCTTGCAGCAACACCGACAGGTCGTCGTTTGCAAGAAGAGATTTTTGGTAAGAGTAATAACTAAAACCATAGCATATGATTAAAGTAAAAACGGAGCTCAAATAAAGTTGAGCTCCGTTTTTTATTTTTCTTTTGCTATTTCTTCTAATGTTTTTCCAAGATCGTGTGATCGTTTCGTTGCTTGTGTAATACATGAGATTAATGCTTGTTGAAAATTATGCTCCTTTAATACTTCAATACCTGCTTCAGTTGTTCCGCCAGGAGAAGTAATTTCTTTTCGCAAAATAGAAGGGTGTTTTTCGCTTGCTTTTAGCATTTCAGCAGAACCAATCATCGTCTGAAGAATAAGAGATTTTGCAACATCTTCTTTTAAACCAATTTTTTTTGCTGCCTCTTCCAGTGCCTCTACCACGTAATAAATATAAGCTGGTCCACTTCCAGATAATGCAGTGATAGCATGCATATCTTCTTCTTCTACAACAGAGACGAGACCAATCGTTTCAAATAAAGATGTTGCAGTACGAATATGTTCCTCCGTTGTGTGTTCTGAAGGTGAGATAGCGGTAGCGGATTTTAAAATGGCTGCAGATGTATTTGGCATTGCACGAATAATCGGAACGTCTTTTTGAAGTAGGTTTCTAATTGAATGAGTAGAAACACCTGCTAATAACGAAATAATAAGCAAGTCATTATTTATGTATTCTTTAAGAGGAATAACCGCTTCTGCGACATCTTTTGGCTTCATAGCTAGAAAAAGAATATTTGCATCAGCAAGTAATTCCTTTTTATTATGTGTACCTTTGACACCGTATTTTTTATGTAACTCCTGTAATCTTGTCTCGTTAGAACGATTACTTACAGTGACGTGTTCTCCCTTAACAACATTTGCGTTTAATAAGCCACCAATAATCGCTTCGGCAATAGAGCCTGCACCGAGAAAGGAAATGTTTTGCATAGACATGATGTGCCTCCTTTAAATTTGGTTAGAAATACTTATAAATGTACATACATTCGTTTTTTTATGGAAAAGACCTCTTTTTATCTGAAAATAATGACAAATTTATAGGGAAGTTGTAAACTGAAGAGGTATTCATTTTTGAACCGGAAAAAGACAGGGGGGCTAAGCATGACGGCGATTCATCGAATGGAGATTCCTGTTCCATTTGCAGTTGAGACAGTGAATGTGTTTTTAGTTGAGGGAGAAACATTAACGTTAATTGATACAGGGACAAATACAGAAGAAGCAAAGAAAGCACTAGAAAGTCAATTAGGTGCATTAGGATATAAGATAGAAGATATTGAAACGGTAGTGATTACGCATCACCATGCGGATCATTGCGGACTTTTAAATACATTTTCTGAAAAAGTAAAGATTATCGGACATCCTTGGAATGAACCGTGGATTACACAGAATGCTGAATTTTTAAAGAGGTATCATGAATTTTTTAAAGAGACAGCCTTGCAGTTCGGCGTTCCAGCAGTATTTCTGAATGGTGAGGCGTTATTGACGACGAAGACACTTAAATATTCTTGTAATAGATCGTTAACACATACCGTGAGAGAGGGAGATCGTATAGATTCGTTACCTGGATTTACAGTGATTGAAACCCCGGGTCATGCTTCCACTCATATTTCATTATATAGAGAATCTGATGGAATATTAATTGGTGGGGATGCTCTCATTAGTCATATTTCTTCAAATCCAATATTAGAACCACCATATGAAGGGCAAACAGAAAGAGCGCATCCCTTATTGCAGTACAATCAAACGTTAAAACGTTTAAGTGAAATGAATATTTCACGGATTTTATCAGGGCATGGGGAAGATGTTCTGAATGTGAAACAACTTATTGAAACAAGATTACAAAAGCAAGAGACACGTGCTTTTAAAGTGCTTGAACTATTAAAGGAAAAGCCAATGACAGCATTTGAGGTGTGTGTAAAACTATTTCCGGTATTATATAAAGAGCAATTACCACTTACTATCTCAGAAACTGTTGGACAATTAGACTTTTTAGCATATAATCAACAGGTGATGATTGATGAATCTTCACAACAATTGATTTATTATGCAAAGTAGGTGACAGCAATGACGGGACGTTTACAAGAAAAAGTAATCGTCATTACAGGTGCTTCTAGTGGAATTGGAGAGCAAGTCGCAATGCAGGTTGCAGAGCAAGGGGCGACGCCGGTATTAATGGCTCGAACAGAAGAGAAGCTACAAGCATTAGCAGACAAAATTAAAGTAACTTATAATACGCCTTGCTATTACTATGTATTAGATGTAAGTGAAGAAACGAAAGTACAATCTGTTTTTTCAAAGGTATTACAAGAAGTAGGACGTATTGATATATTGGTAAATAATGCTGGGTTTGGTATTTTTAAAACGTTTGAAGATGCTTCAATGGATGAAGTAAAGGATATGTTTCAAGTAAATGTATTTGGATTAGTAGCTTGTACGAAAGCGGTATTACCTAATATGGTAAAAAGGAACGAAGGACAAATTATTAATATTGCTTCATTGGCTGGAAAAATTGCAACTCCGAAGTCGAGTGCTTATGCAGCAACAAAACACGCTGTATTAGGATTTACGAATAGTTTACGTATGGAGTTATCTAACACAAATGTGTATGTAACAGCAATTAACCCAGGACCGATAGAAACGAACTTTTTTGAAATAGCCGATCAATCAGGTGCATATGTGAAAAATATGGGACGTTACATGTTAAAACCAACATATGTAGCAGAACAAATCGTAAAGGCGATGCAAACGAAAAAACGTGAAGTAAACTTGCCGAAGTGGATGGGAATGGGGCCAAAGCTCTACGCATTATTCCCAGGTTTATTTGAACGCGTTGCAGGCAAATCATTAAGTAAAAAATAGGAGATTTCCATATGGAAATCTCCTATTTTTTATTTTCCAGTCACATAATCGTAAACGATATCCTCAACAGCCTCGTATACATCAATTTCAGTATTTGAATGAATTATCATTTGAATATGTTTAATTAGCATTTCCTGATCCTCTTTTGAAACAGGATTACATTGATATTGCCGAAAACTTTTTATAATCATTTTCTCAATTAATTTTTTATTCATGTTTTTCCCCGCCTGTATGTATACATGTATTGTTTTATTGTACTTGAAGTGAAATGAAAATACTGTTATGCAATATTTTTGCATAAAAATCCACTTGTGTATATTGCTTTTATAGCGAGAATAATATTTTGAAGTTTTTTAAAATTATAAATATTTAATTGACTTTATAATTATGCAATATTATAATCAAACTTAATTTAAAGAATAGATATGAGGAGGAGCTTATGAAAGTCGCAATTATTGGAGCAACTGGATATGGAGGTATTGAGTTAATTCGGTTATTAGAGCAACATCCATATTTTTCGATAGCATCTCTCCATTCTTTTTCACAAGTTGGTGAATTTATAACAAATGTATACCCGCATTTTCGAAATGTTCTTGTCCATACGTTACAAGAAATTGATGCGGAGAAAATAGAGAAGGAAGCTGAAATTGTATTTTTAGCAACTCCAGCGGGAGTATCGGCAGAGTTAACACCAAAATTATTGGCAGTAGGTTTAAAAGTAATTGACCTATCTGGAGACTTTCGTATGATAGATCCCTCGTCATATGAATTGTGGTATAAAAGGCCAGCTGCACAGGAAGAATTTCTTAGGAAAGCAGTATATGGATTAAGTGAATGGAAAAGGCCTGAGATCCAAAATGCAAATTTAATTGCAAACCCAGGATGTTTTGCTACAGCTGCATTATTAGCGGTAGCGCCGTTAGTACGTAGCGGCATAATTGAAGAAGCTTCGATTATTATTGATGCGAAATCAGGAGTATCTGGAGCGGGCAAAACGCCAACAACAATGACTCACTTTCCTGAGTTATACGATAACTTACACATTTATAAAGTTAATCAACATCAGCACGTTCCTGAGATTGAGCAAATGCTTGCAGAGTGGAATCATGAAACGAAGCCAATCACGTTTAGTACACATTTAATACCGATATCACGAGGGATTATGATTACACTTTATGCGAAAGTGAAAGAGGAAATGAAAATAGAGCAACTTCAAAAATTGTATGAAGAAACGTATGAATACTCAGCTTTCGTTCGAGTTCGCTCGCAAGGAGAATTTCCAAGTCCGAAAGAAGTAAGGGGCTCAAATTATTGTGATATTGGGATAGCTTACGATGAAAGAACAGAAAGAGTTACGGTCGTTTCTGTTATAGACAATATGATGAAAGGTGCGGCAGGGCAAGCAGTTCAAAATGCAAATTTATTAGCGGGGCTAGAAGAGACAACGGGTTTACAGCATATGCCGCTTTATCCATAAGGGGGAAATTATGATTAAAGCATCGTCTATTAAAAAATTAGCAAATGGTTCAATTGTTACACCAAAAGGCTTTTTGGCAATCGGTACTGCAAATGGTCTGAAAAAGGTGAAAAAGGATATGGGTGCAATCGTTTGTGAGGTGCCAGCATCATGTGCCGCTGTGTATACAACAAATCAAATACAAGCAGCGCCGTTGCAAGTAACGAAGGATAGCATAGCAGCAGAAGGGAAATTACAAGCAATTGTTGTAAATAGCGGCAATGCAAATGCTTGTACGGGGATGAAAGGATTGCAAGATGCTTATGAGATGCGAACATTAGGAGCGGGACACTTTGGAGTAAAAGAAAAGTACGTCGCAGTCGCTTCAACAGGTGTAATTGGAGTACCTTTACTGATGGATATCATTCGAAAGGGAATTGAATCTCTTGTGCCAACAAAGGAAGTAAGTGAAGCTTATTCTTTTTGTGAAGCAATTTTAACGACAGATCTTATAACGAAAGAAACTTGCTATGAGATGATAATTGATGGGGAAGCAGTGATCATTGCTGGGGTCGCAAAAGGTTCAGGGATGATCAAACCGAATATGGCAACGATGCTTAGTTTTATTACAACAGACGCCAATATAGAGCATGAAGTATTGCAAACAGCATTATCACAAATTACGAATCATACGTTTAATCAAATTACGGTGGACGGAGATACTTCTACAAATGATATGGTCATCGTTATGGCAAGTGGATTATCAGAAACGAAAACGATGAATATGGAACATGAAGACTGGGAAACTTTCGTAGTTGCTTTACAAAAGGTATGTGAAGATTTAGCGAAAAAAATTGCACAAGATGGTGAAGGTGCTACGAAGTTAATAGAAGTAAACGTGTTAGGGGCTAGAACAAATGAAGAAGCAAAGAAAATTGCAAAACAAATAGTCGGTTCCAGTCTTGTGAAAACAGCGATATATGGTGAGGACCCAAATTGGGGACGAATTATTAGTAGTATTGGACAGAGTGAAGTAATTATTAACCCAAATACAATTGATATCACTCTTCAATCTATCGCTGTATTAAAAAATAGTGAGCCTCAAATGTTTTCTGAAGAGGAAATGACAAAGAAATTACAAGAACATGAAATAAAAATTGATGTGTGTTTACATTTAGGAAATGAAACGGGATCAGCTTGGGGCTGCGACTTAAGTTATGAATATGTGAAAATAAATGCTTGTTATCGTACATAAGGAGAGAGAAGATGAGTGATTATATTGTAGTTAAATGTGGCGGTAGCATGTTGAATCGATTAAATAGTGTCTTTTTTGATTGTATAAAGAAATTGCAAAATAAGTATAAGGTTGTTATTGTCCATGGTGGTGGCCCAGAAATTGATGCCAAGTTAGAAGACTCTAATATCGAGATAGAAAAGAAAGATGGATTAAGAGTAACGCCGAAAGAGGTTATGGATGTTGTTCAAATGGTGCTATGCGGAACTACGAATAAAAAATTCGTAATGAATTTACAAAAACATGATTTACTTGCGGTGGGGCTTTCAGGATGTGACGGTAGTTTACTTCAAGTTCAACCTGTTGGCGAAGCGATAGGATATGTAGGAGAAGTAAGTTATGTAGAAACAGCCCTATTGAAAGGGTTGATAGATATGAATTATATTCCTGTCATTGCCCCGATTGGGATAAATGGTAATGAGGTTTATAACATAAATGCAGATACCGCTGCAGCCGGAATTGCAGCCGCACTATCCGCAAAAGAACTCATTTTTATAACGGACGTAGATGGAGTATTACACGAAGGAAGATTGGTAAAGAAAACGGATGAATATGAAATTCTTACTTTTATAGAACAAGGCGTCATTACAGGTGGAATGATTCCGAAAGTACAGGCGGCACTTACATCGTTAAAAATGGGAGTGAAAAAGGCTAGTATCGTAAATGGTACAAAGGATTTTACTGAGGTTACAGGAGAGTGTGTTGGAACTACGGTAACAAAAGGAGTGAGTATCGTATGACAAACCATCTTTTTCAAACATATGGAAGAAGAGAAATTGAATTTCTAAAGGGCAATGGGGCGAAAGTTATTGATAAAAGTGGTGAGCAATATTTAGATTTCACTTCTGGTATTGGAGTATGTAACTTAGGACATTGTCACCCTACGGTTGTAAAGGCAGTAGAAAAGCAACTTAGAAATATATGGCATATATCTAACTTATTTACGAACTCCTTACAAGAAGAGGTCGCATCATTATTAACAGAAGATACAGCATTAGATCATGTGTTTTTTTGTAATAGCGGGGCGGAGGCAAATGAAGCGGCTTTAAAACTAGCACGTAAGCATACTGGAAAATCTCTCGTAGTAACATGTGAGCAATCTTTCCACGGGAGAACATTTGGAACGATGAGTGCAACAGGGCAAGATAAAGTGAAAGAAGGATTCGGTCCATTACTTCCGTCTTTTTTACATATACCATTTAACGACATACGAGCATTAGAGGAAGTAATGAATGAAGAAGTTGCGGCGGTAATGGTAGAAGTTATTCAAGGAGAAGGAGGAGTAATATTAGCTGATCCATCCTTTTTGAAGGAAATTGAAAAACTATGTAATCAGTACAATGCTCTTTTTATTATAGATGAAGTACAAACTGGAATAGGCAGAACAGGAACACTATTCGCTTATGAGCAAATGGGAATAGTTCCTGATATCGTTACCATCGCAAAGGCGCTTGGGAATGGTATTCCAGTTGGAGCGATGATTGGCCGAAAAGAACTAGGTTCTTCTTTTACTGCCGGGTCACACGGTTCAACTTTCGGTGGGAATTATATTGCTATGACTGCAGCGAAAGAAGTATTGCAATTCATTAAGGAGCAATCGTTTTTTAAAGAGGTACAGGAAAAGGGCGAGTACGTATTAAAGAAATTGCAAGAAGAATTACGACACGTTGAATGTGTTCAAAATATTCGTGGTAAGGGACTTATGATTGGAATCGAATGCAAGCATGAGGTTGCAAATGTCATAGAACAACTAGAAAAAGCAGGACTTCTCGTATTACAAGCAGGGCCTAATGTTATAAGACTACTACCACCACTTATTGTAACGAATGAAGAGCTAGAACAGGCAATATGTATGATAAAAAGAGTGGTTTGTACAAAAAATGCATCAATAATATAAGGGGGAAATTTCATGTCAACTGTACAAGTACCGAAATTAAATACGAAAGATCTTTTAACGTTAGAAGAATTGACGCAAGAAGAAATCATTTCTTTAATTGAGTTCGCTATATATTTAAAAAAGAACAAGCAGGAGCCTTTATTACAAGGGAAAATATTAGGTCTCATTTTTGATAAACATTCAACCCGTACTCGCGTTTCTTTTGAAGCAGGAATGGTACAGCTCGGAGGACATGGAATGTTTTTAAGTGGAAAAGAGATGCAAATTGGCAGAGGAGAAACGGTGTCAGATACTGCGAAAGTACTATCTCATTATATTGATGGAATTATGATACGCACATTTTCGCATGCGGATGTAGAGGAGCTTGCAAAAGAGTCCAGTATCCCAGTTATTAACGGTTTAACTGATGATCATCATCCTTGCCAAGCATTGGCAGATTTAATGACGATATATGAAGAAGTTCATACGTTTAAAGGAGTTAAATTAGCTTATGTAGGTGATGGGAATAATGTATGTCATTCACTATTGCTAGCGAGTGCAAAAGTCGGAATGAATATGACTGTTGCAACTCCTGTAGGGTATGAGCCGAATGAAGAAATTGTTAAAAAAGCATTAGCGATTGCTGATGAAACAGGGGCTGAAATTGAAATTTTGCATAATCCTGAATTAGCGGTAAGTGGAGCAGATTTTATTTATACTGACGTTTGGATGAGTATGGGCCAAGAAGGAGAAGCAGAAAAATATACTTTATTCCAGCCTTTCCAAGTAAATAAAGAGCTTGTTATACATGCAAAGCAAACATATCGTTTCCTGCACTGCCTGCCCGCTCATCGTGAAGAAGAAGTAACTGGAGAGATTATAGATGGGCCACAGTCTATCGTTTTTGAGCAAGCTGGTAACAGGTTGCACGCGCAAAAAGCTTTATTAGTGAGTTTATTTAAAAATATAGAAGAGCCTTCCTAAAAGGGAGGTTTTTTTATATGGAAATGTCGGATGTATATTTAGTTAATTATCTCTATATCATTTATAATAAAAAGAGCAAACTAAATTTGTTTTTCATATCATGTAAGGACATACTAGATAAAAAAATATAGTTAAAGAGATGATGAATTTGAAAACAACTAAGAAAACATATTCGTTTTTTCAGCGGATGTGGAGAATATTAAAGTTTCAATATTTTAAGTTGCTTCGATCGCCAGAAGGAGCAAAGAAAGTGTCGCTAGGTTTTGCTATTGGATTTGGTTTAGAAATGTTGGTGATTTATACGGCATCGCTCGTATATTTAATATTTTATCCAATTGTAAGGTTAGCAAAGGGATCTTTTCCAGCCGCAGTCATTGGTAATATTATTGGGAAAATATCGTTTCTCCCAGTATTTTTATTTCCGTTTGCTTATGCGCTAGGAAAAATGATTTACCCATTTCATGTACAGAAAATACATCATGAACCATTTACGATATCAGATTTGTTTTCGAGCCATATTTTTACGATGTTAAAGAGCTTATTACAGAGTGAAGTATATGTATTAATTGGTATGACGATAATAGGAATTGTGTGTGGGGTAATTTCATATTTCGTTGTGCATTATTTATATGAAAAGAATCGTAAGTTACGTTTGAAGAAAAGAAAGAAACAAGTGAGAGAACCACTTGTTCAAATATAAAGAATGTCACATTCATTTTCTCCTTTGAATATGTTTAAGAAAAAGGGGGAGAGAATGAATGTATTATTATTACGTACCGCAAGTATACCCATATGTAAATTATTATCCGGTTTATGATATGAGTAGACAATACGAGTTATATCGACAACAACAATTACAGCAAATACCACAAATACCACAAATACCACAACAACAGCCTACGCAAGAACAAAAACCATATTTAACGACATGGCCGTATTCAAATGTATACTATGGTAATTATTACGAATCATAAAGCTGCTTCTATTTAGAAGCAGCTTTATGCGTTTGTTTTCAAAATTAAATTTTGAATGGTTTTAAGAGAATAAATGAGCTTTTCACGCTCTTCCTCAGATAATGTTTGAAAATTTTCTTTTAGTTTGCCTAAAATGAATTGCTGATACTGACTTACTAACACTTTCCCTTCAGTTGTTAGGGAAATTAAAATGACCCTTCGATCTTTTTCGCTATAATGACGCTCTATTAGCTCTTCTTGAATAAGTTTGTTTAATAGAGGGGTCATGTTAGGCCGTGAAATCGCTAGCCGCTTGCCAATTTCTGAAACTGCTAATGTACCATTTTCATGCAAAAGCAGTAACACTTGCGTATGCGATGGCGGCATATGTCTTTGAGAAGAAAACTCTCCAGGAAGCATAAATTTGCGATAAAAAAGAGGCACTAGCGAAAGAAGATGATCAACAATACGTTCCCACTCGCGTGATTCCATATAACGGCCCCCTTCCACTATCATTGTAACAAAAAAGACAAGGTATAAAAATAGAATTGTTTCATGGTAGCCTTAATATTTGTAGGATAACACTTGCTTTGTAAATGTATTGGCAATAATCGCATAACCGTTATCATTTGGGTGTACTTGGTCAAATAGTAACTCTTTTTTATCATTCGATATTAATTTGCGAATTGGTAAAACGATCGACGGTTGATGTGCTTTTGAAATAGAATAAATAGAATCATTCCAACCGTCTAAAAACATATCTGCATAACTTGCGATGGAGTCCTCTAGTTGTAAAGGGTTATAGAGTTCAGAGAGAATGAGTAAAGCATTCGGATTTTGATCTCGAACGGTCTTTACAATATTTTTTACATCCGTTTCAAAACGGGCTTTTTCTTTATTTAACATTTTAATACCATCTATAACACCTACATCACGATTTAAGCGGAATAAATTATTTCCTCCAATACTAATAGTAATGATATTTGCTTCCCTAATTTTTTGTTGAACATCTTCTGATTGAACTTTTTTTGCGAGACGATCTGTAGTAAGACCGTTTATCCCAAGGTTTTCTACTGTAATTGGTTTGTGAATTTGTGTTTCTATTTGTCTAGAAGCTAATTCGGCAAATCCCCCTTGTGTAGATCCATATCCTTTTGCAAGTGAATCACCTAATACGAGGTGATAAAAAGAGTCATTCGTTTGCTTATAAATCCAACTGGGAGCAGATGTTTTTTCTGCTTTTCCTTCAGTTTCTTTTTGTTCTATCTCATCGTTCTTTTCAAAATTAGAACAAGAAATGATTAGAAGGAGGAGACAAACAATTGTTAAGATGATTTTTTTCATAAATTCATCCTCCTTGTAATTGGTAATTGTATCATATTCAGCAGTATAAGCAATGTAAGGGCATATTATATATTTATGAAAAATTCACAATAACTTTACAGAAAATTTGTAGAAGTATGTCAAAAAATATTGACGGTATGAAAGAACTTTAGATATGATAATGTCAGATAAGGTGAAAATCATCGCTCTAATAGAAGAAAAAGGTATGTGATTAGGGACTGATAGAGATTCATTTCATTATTTTGGGGTAATTGTATAAGGGGGATCTTTTGTGAAAAAGTCAAAAAAAATGCTAGCTGGAGCAACACTTGCTATTGGCGTTATAGCACCGCAAGTGTTGCCGACAACAGCTCATGCAGAGGAAAAAGCTGGGGAGAGTACAGTTAACTTACGAATTTTAGAAACATCAGATATTCACGTTAACTTAATGAATTACGATTATTATCAAACGAAAACAGATAATAAAGTAGGTCTCGTGCAAACTGCAACACTTGTGAATAAAGCACGTGAAGAAGCGAAGAACTCTGTCTTATTTGATGATGGGGATGCATTACAAGGGACACCGCTTGGAGATTATGTAGCGAATAAAATAAATGATCCGAAGAAGCCTGTGGATCCTAGTTATACACATCCATTATATCGTGTAATGAATTTAATGAAGTATGACGTCATCTCTCTTGGGAATCATGAATTTAACTACGGTTTAGACTATTTAAACAAAGTAATTAGTAAAACAGAGTTCCCGGTTATTAACTCGAACGTCTATAAGGATGATAAAGATAATAATGAAGAGAACGACCAAAACTACTTTAAACCATATCATGTTTTTGAAAAAGAAGTAGAAGATGAATCAGGTCAAAAACAAAAAGTGAAAATTGGCGTAATGGGATTTGTTCCACCTCAAGTTATGAACTGGGATAAAGCGAATTTAGAAGGAAAAGTGAAAGCGAAAGATATTGTTGATACAGCGGAAAAGTTAGTTCCAGAAATGAAGGCGCAAGGTGCGGACGTTATTGTTGCATTAGCCCATTCAGGTGTCGATAAGAGCGGCCGTAGCCCCAAAATGGAAAATGCTTCATATTATTTAACAGAGGTTCCTGGTGTAGATGCAGTATTAATGGGACATTCACATACTGAAGTGAAGGATGTATTTAATGGTGTTCCTGTTGTAATGCCTGGTGTTTTTGGAAGTAACTTAGGTATTATTGATATGCAATTGAAAAAGGTAAACGGAAAATGGGAAGTACAAAAAGAGCAATCGAATCCGCAACTTCGTCCGATTGCTGATAGTAAAGGGAGCCCATTAGTACAATCTGATCAAAGATTAGTTAATGAAATTAAGGATGATCATCAAGCGACAATTGATTATGTGAATACAGCTGTAGGAAAAACGACAGCGCCAATTAATAGTTATTTCTCATTAGTACAAGATGATCCTTCTGTACAACTTGTGACAAATGCACAAAAATG
Source organism: Bacillus sp. TH17 (assembly GCF_016651125.1). NCBI lineage: Bacteria > Bacillati > Bacillota > Bacilli > Caryophanales > Bacillaceae > Bacillus > Bacillus sp. TH17. The sequence goes on along the minus strand of NZ_JAEKEN010000001.1, from coordinate 3,585,232 downwards.
GTATGTAGAAAAGCTATTCGCTGAAAACGGACAATATAGTAAATATAAAGGAATTCCAGTATTATCTGCAGGAGCACCATTTAAAGCGGGTGGCCGAAACGGTGCTACATATTATACGGATATTCCAGCAGGGACGTTAGCAATTAAAAACGTAGCGGATTTATATGTATATCCAAATACGTTATATGCTGTAAAAGTAAACGGGGCACAAGTAAAAGAATGGCTTGAAATGTCTGCTGGTCAGTTTAATAAAATTGATCCAGCGAAAACAGAAGAGCAGCCACTAGTAAATATAGGTTATCCTACATATAATTTTGATATTTTAGATGGTCTAAAATACGAAATTGACGTGACGCAACCAGCGAAATACGATAAAGATGGTAAAGTTGTAAATGGAAATACGAATCGTATTGTAAATATGACGTATGAAGGTAAGCCTGTAGCTGACAATCAAGAGTTCATCGTAGCTACAAATAACTATCGTGGAAGTAGCCAAACGTTCCCTGGTGTAAGTAAAGGGGAAGTTGTATACCAATCACAAGATGAAACACGTCAAATCATTGTGAAATATATGCAAGAAACACCAATTATTAATCCAGCAGCAGATCAAAACTGGACATTTAAGCCGATTGTTGCAGATAAATTAAATACAACATTTGATTCTTCACCAAATGCACAAAACCATATAAAGAAAGATGGAAAGATATCATATGTTGGACCATCTGAAAATGAATTTGCTAAATATGCAATTGATATAACGAAGAAGAATGATGATAAGGAAACTGGTGGAGAGAATCCAACGATACCGCCAACAGGTGAAGGCAATAACGGAGAGAATCCAACGACACCACCAACAGGTGAAGGCAATAACGGAGAGAATCCAACAACACCGCCAACAGGTGAAGGCAATAACGGAGAAAATCCAACGACACCACCAACAGGTGAAGGCAATAATGGAAATGAACCAAAACAAGATGGAAATAATACAGGATCTGGACAAACTACAACGGATAATCAAAACTCAAAAGAAACAACAACTGTAAGTGAAAATAAAGAAGAACGTGATTTACCGAAAACAGGTACAAGTGTTGCTTCTACAATTGGAGCAGGTTTGGCGTTTGTTGGAGCGGGATTACTTCTGTTATTTAGAAGAAAGAAAGCGAATAGATAGTACAGTATTGTAAAAAGGATTACCGTAATCGGTAATCCTTTTTTTCGTATATATTATGAAACTGGTACTGTTTTTTCTTTCTTCCATGAAAGACCAAATCCAGTGAAACCAACAATAATTGTTAAGACCGGGCAAGCTAAACAGAAGATTGCGAATGGAACGTAATCAAATGTCGGAACGCCAAGGACGTTTGTTAAGAATACGCCACTTACACCCCATGGTACGAGCGGGTTAATAACTGTACCTGCATCTTCTAATACGCGTGATAAATTACGACGTTCTAAACCGACTTCATCGTATTTGTTAGCGAATGCTTGTCCTGTTAAAACGATTGATAAGTATTGTTCGCCAAGTAAGAAGTTTACACCAATTGCAGTTGAAGCAGTAGAAATAATTAAGCGTGTGCTATTTTTTACAAAGCTAGAGATAATATTCATCAGCTGCGCTATAATACCCATTCCTTGTAATAATCCTCCCATACAAAGAGCTAGGAAAATAAGAGCAATCGACATCATCATACTTTGTAGACCACCGCGAGATAGTAAGCTATCAATGTCTTTAATACCAGTTTTAGAAACGTAGCCGTCTTGCATAATTTTCATTAAATCAGCTAAAGAAGTGCTAGGTTTAAAAATAAAGAGAATAATAATTCCTACAACAATTCCTGCAAGCAATGTTGGAACTGCTGGAACCTTTTTAAATGCGAATAGGAACAGTAATAAAATTGGAATAAGTGTAACGATAGAAATCGTTGTGTTTTTTTCTAACGTGCTAATAAAGTTTGTGAAGTCAACGTCTCCACTAATACCGCTTCCTAAAATGAAAAATGCGATAAAAGCAATAATGAAAGCAGGAACTGTTGTCCAAAGCATGTTGCGAATATGCTCAAATAAATCTACACCCGTTACAGCAGGAGCTAAGTTTGTTGTATCAGATAAAGGAGACATTTTATCTCCAAAGAATGCGCCAGAAATAATTGCACCAGCGATTAGAGCTGGATCGTATCCGAGAGCACTACCCATACCCATAAAGGCAAGTCCTACAGTTGCGGCAGTTGTAAAGGCACTACCGATACTTGTTCCAACAATTGCACAAACTACAAAAACAGTTGGAACGAAAATTTTAGGAGATACAATCTGGAAGCCGTATACCATTAAAGTTGGAATTGTTCCAGCAGCGATCCAAACACTAATTAATACGCCTACAAGTAAGAAAATAAAAATAGATGGAATACCAGCTGAAATACTACTGATCATCCCTTTTTCCATAGTAGACCAAGAGATTTTTTTCATAAATCCAAATGCTAATAAAAGAACGATACCAAATAAAATTGGGATGTGTGGTGAAACTTCTAATTGGATAACACTAAAGCCAATACAGAAAAAGATAAATAATGTTAAAAGAACAGATTCAATTTTTGAAACCATTGTTTTTCCCTCCTAAGTAATCTAAAATAGCTCTTTTTTATATAAAATTCGCCAATATTGTATATTTCCTTCTAAAATTTAGAATTTTATGACAAATTACCGGTAATTGTCAACATCTCAATATGATACGGAAATGATTGGATAAAAAAACGCCCCTGCATATAATTATGCAGGGACGAAGAAATCGCGGTACCACCCTAGCTTGTGAAAGGAATGTATCACAAAATAAAGGGTCATATGATATGCGCTCATAAAATAAAAACGCCCCTGCAATATATGCAGGGACGAAAAATTCGCGGTACCACCCTAAATTGTGAAACAGTTTCATTTCACCACTCTTTAGACATAACGGTCTAAACCGTCTTTCACTACTCCTCACGTTTCGTAAAAGAAGCTCCAGGGGGTAATTCATAAATCGCTCTGTACTGGTTCGCACCGACCACCAGCTCTCTGAAATCAGAAAACGAAATACTACTAAATCCTATCAACGCCGATTCATATGATGTTAGTTAAATTTTTATCATATATTCATCATACATGTCAATAAAAACATTCGATATTTTTTTAGGGAAATAAAGGAGAAATGTTTTTCATACTGTAAAAATGTGCGTTATAATGAATTTGAAAGGGGAGGAAAGAGTGAAGAAAAAATAATTCTTTTTACCACCTTACTAGTCGTTGGCGGAAGTGCTGGAATTTACACAGCTTTTGCAGCTGAATCAGAGCAGTCGAAACAAAAGCAAATACAGCAGTCAGAAGTGAAGAAAGTGAAAGAAACTGAAGAGAAGAAATCGATGGAAAAAGCAGCTACTAAACTAGGAGTTTCTACTGAGGGGAAAACAAAAGAAGAGGTTACAAAAGAAGTAGATACCGCTAGATTTGAGCAGCGCCATGATTTGTTAATTGAGCATGCTAAGCAACTTGGAATTGATACAGAAGGAAAAAAAGATGAAGAGATTATTTTAGAAATTGGAAAGATACAACATGGAAAGTAGAACAACTTATCGTATGATAAGTTGTTCTTTTTTGAGAACTATTTTATTTAAAAATAATTGACAGTCATTTGTTTTTAATGTTAACTATATTTATAAATGAGTTAACATTAGGGGTGACAATTGTGGCTATTAATAGTAACACGAGTGAAAAATCGTCTTATACATATGAAGAATTATCGAAGAAGAATAAAGATTACGTATGGCACCCATTTACACAAATGAAAGATTATTTAGAAGAAGATCCTGTCATTATTGAACGTGGAGAGGGAAGAAAGCTATACGATGTAAATGGAAATGAATATTGGGACGGTGTTTCATCTATTTGGTTAAATGTTCATGGGCATCAAGTACCAGAACTAGATGAGGCAATTCGCGAGCAATTAAATAAAATTGCTCATTCTACTATGCTAGGACTTGCTAACGTTCCATCTATTTTATTAGCAGAAAAAATAATTGAAGTTGTACCAGAAGGTTTGAAGAAAGTATTCTATTCAGACTCTGGTTCTAGCGCCGTTGAAATTGCAATTAAGATGGCCTTTCAATATTGGCAGCATAAAGGGAAACCGAAAAAACAAAGATTTGTTACATTAAAAGAAGCATATCACGGTGATACGATAGGTGCTGTTTCAGTAGGAGCAATAGACTTGTTTCACCAAGTGTATAGTTCACTATTATTTGAGGCAATTAAAATGCCGTATCCATATACATATCGTTCTCCTTATGGAGATAATAAGGAACAAATTGTAAAGAAACATTTAGAAGAAATGGAAGAAATGCTACAAGAAAAACATGAAGAAGTAGCAGCTATTATTGTGGAGCCATTAATGCAAGGTGCTGGTGGGATGATTACAATGCCAAAAGGATACTTAAAAGGGCTTCGCGATTTATGTACAAAATACAATGTATTATTTATTACAGATGAGGTAGCGACTGGATTTGGGCGTACCGGGAAAATGTTTGCATGTGAACACGAGGATGTAACGCCAGACATTTTAACAGCCGGAAAAGGTTTAACAGGTGGTTATTTACCAGTGGCAATTACGGTAACGACAGATGAAATTTATAATGCCTTTTTAGGAGGCTATGAAGAACAAAAAACGTTTTTCCATGGTCATAGTTATACAGGGAATCCGTTAGGGTGTGCCGTAGCAATTGCAAATTTAGAACTATATGAAAAAACTAATTTAATAGAAGATGTTGCGTATAAAGCAGAATATGTAGCGGCACAATTAGAAGCTCTTAATGAATATAAGCACGTAGGAGATATTCGTCAGTGTGGGCTAATGGTTGGTATTGAACTTGTGAAGAATAAGGAAATGAAAGAATCGTTTGAATGGACAGAAAGAGTCGGCGTTCAAGTATGTAAACGTTCAAGAGAGCTGGGCATGATTTTGCGACCACTCGGTAATACGATTGTATTTATGCCTCCTCTTGCATCTACGGTGGCTGAGATTGATGAGATGTTACGCATTTTATATAAAGCAATCTCGGATGTTACGGAGGGAGAGTAATGGGTGGTTTCTTTATAACAGCAACGGATACAGAAGTTGGAAAAACGGTAGTGACAGGAGCATTGGCAGGTATATTTCGAGAGCGTGGACATAATGTTGGTGTATATAAACCGTTGCAAAGTGGACATGTTGCATCAAATCCTGAGGGTGATGCAGCAAGGTTAAAAGCATTATCGGGTGTACCGACAGAAGAAGATGAAATTTGTCCTTATTCCATTGAAGAACCACTTGCTCCGAGACTTGCCATGAAAAGAGCTGGAAGGACAGTAACGTTAAAAGAAATTACTGCTCACTATAATGAACTACTAAAAAAGTTTAATAGTCTATTTGTAGAAGGGGCTGGTGGGCTTGCAGTTCCATATACAGAAGATGCTTTAGTGATTGATTTTGCAAAAGAATTACAGCTTCCTCTTATTGTAGTAGCGCGTCCTACGCTTGGGACAGTTAATCATACTATTTTAACAATTTCTTATGCAAAAGCACATGGATTAAAAGTAGCAGGTGTAATTTTATCTGGATGTAAAGGATATGAAAAAGAAAGAGTGCAAGAAAATAAAATAATGATTGAGGAGTTAAGTGGCGTGCCGGTTTTAGGGTTATTACCATTCCTTGAAGGAGAGTTTACAAAGGAAGAATTATTAGGGGCGGCAAAAGAGCATATTATGATTTCAAAATTAGAGGAGCTCATCCAAAATGAATCAAATGTGGCGCACGCATCTTCAATCTAAAGTAGAACAATTAAAGGAGCAAGGGCAGTATCGTAATTTACATGTAACAGAGAAAGCGGAAGAGACATGGCTTATTCGAAATAAGAAAAAGATGCTAAATTTAGCATCGAATAATTATTTAGGATTAGCTGGAGATGAAAGGTTGAAAGAAGCTGCTATTGCCTGCACGAGAAAATATGGAACTGGAGCGACAGCATCTCGTCTCGTTGTAGGAAATTATCCATTGTATGAAGAGGTTGAGAAAATTATATGCAACTGGAAAGGTACTGAAAGAGCATTAATTGTAAATAGTGGGTATACAGCAAATGTAGGTGCTATATCTGCTTTAGCCTGTCGTCACGATATGGTTTTTAGTGATAAATTAAATCACGCAAGTATTGTTGATGGAATTATATTAAGCGGAGCAGAGCATAAAAGATATCGTCATAATGATTTGGATCATTTAGAAAAGATGTTGCAAATAGCGTCACCAGAAAAGAGAAAATTAATCGTAACAGATACGATTTTTAGTATGGATGGAGATATTGCATATTTGAGAGGCTTAGTTCAGCTGAAAGAGAAATACGGGGCAATCATTATAGTTGATGAAGCACATGCAAGTGGAATATATGGAATCAGTGGAGCCGGATTATCTCATGTAGAAAAAGATATTGCTCAAAAAATTGATATACATATGGGGACGTTTAGTAAGGCTTTAGGGTGTTATGGTGCGTATTTAACGGGTGATTCCATTTATATAGAGTATTTACAAAATATGATGAGAAGCTTGATTTTTACTACAGCTTTACCACCAGGAACATTAGGGGCGATCCGAAAAGCAATTGAAATTGTGAAAGAAGATAACGAAAGAAGAGAGCGACTTATAGAGAATGGTGCATATTTCAGGACGCATTTACAAGAAGCTGGTTTTGATATTGGGAATAGCTCAACTCATATTGTACCGATTGTAGTTGGGTCAAATGAAAATACTTTACGGTTTAGTGAAAGGTTACAAGAGGTAGGTATCGCAGCCATTGCAATTCGTCCGCCGACTGTTCCGGTTGGTAGTTCTCGAGTCCGTTTTGCAGTTACGTCACAGCATACAATAGCCGATTTAAAATGGGCTATTCAGCATATTATACGCATTGGTAAAGAAGAGGGGTTTTTAGTATGAAAGAGCTAAAGCTTATTTTTATTCCAGGATGGGGAATGGAAGAAGATGTTTGGACTTTGGTTCTGCCGTATTTTAAAGGATATTCTGTTCAATGTATAGATTGGCTTAACGTGAAAGAACAAAGTGAATTTGCGGGGCGAATAATAGATGTAGCGCAGGATGAAAATGTAATTTTAGTTGGATGGTCACTAGGAGCGTTAGCGGCAGTACAAGCTTATAAAAAGATTAAGGCCCAAGGTATGGTACTAATTGGTGGTACCGCTAAATTTACCAATACAAGTGACTATACAAGTGGATGGAATTCCTTGCATATAGAACGTATGAAAAAGAATTTAACGAGAAAAAAAGAAGATACTTTGAAGCGTTTCTATGAAAATATGTTTACAAAAAGTGAGCTGAGGGAGAATACGAGTTTTGAAGAGATTGCGCAGAAGTTTAAAGGAGACTCGATTCAGTCTTTACAATTAGGCTTAGATTATTTAATAGAAACAGATATGAGAAATGAAGTAATAGATATGAAAGCCCCGCTGTTACTCCTTCATGGAGAGCAGGATGTAATATGTCCATTGTCTGCAGCCCATAGTATGGCGAATAATACGAATGCCAATCTAAAAGTAGTAAGTGGTGCTGGGCATGCATTATGTGTAACGAATTTTAAATATTGCGCAAATGAAATTATTCAATTTGTAGAGGGGATACGACATGATCAACAAAACGTTACTGCAAAAACGGTTTAACGGGGCGGCTATATCCTACGATCAATATGCAAATGTGCAAAAAAAGATGGCGCATTCGTTACTTTCTACATTGAAGGAACGATATAGTGAAACATCATCGATACGTATTTTAGAACTTGGATGCGGGACAGGATATGTAACAGAGCAATTATCAAATTTATTTCCGAAAGCTCATATTACAGCTGTGGATTTTGCTGATGAGATGATTGCAGTCGCGAAAACTAGAAAAAGTTTGGAAAATGTGATGTTTCGATGTGAAGATATTGAACAATTAAAATTAGAAAATCCATATGATGTCATCATTTCAAATGCTACATTTCAATGGCTTAATGATTTAAAAGAGACAGTGAAAAATTTATTTAACTATTTGTCTGAAGAAGGAATATTATTATTTTCCACGTTTGGTAATACGACTTTTCAAGAATTGCATACGTCTTTTCAGCGTGCTAAGAAAGAAAAGGGGATACACAATTGTACTTCAATAGGACAACGATTCGTTTCGAAAGAACAGTTAGTGAATATATGCAAAAATCCATTAGGAAATGTACATGTTTCTGAAACGTGTTACATAGAAAGCTTTACAGAAGTTAGGGAGTTTCTACATTCTATTCGAAAAGTAGGGGCAACCAATAGTAATGAAGAGTCTTACTGTCAAAGCCCTTCACTCTTTCGTACGATGCTTCGTATATACGAAAGAGACTTCACGGGAAAAGAAGGGATAATGGCAACATATCATGCTTTATTTACGTATATAACAAAAGAGGGGAAGAGATGAAATGAAACAAGTACAAACAAAAAGGGATTGGAAAAAACTTGCATACGACGTAGTAGAAGAGAAAATGATTACGAAAGAAGATGCAATTGCAATATTAGAAGCTGATGATACAGAGGTTTTAGAAATTATGAATGCAGCTTACATCATTCGCCATCATCATTTTGGTAAGAAAGTAAAGTTGAACATGATTATAAATACGAAATCTGGATTATGTCCTGAAGATTGCGGGTATTGTTCACAGTCTATTATTTCAGAAGCACCGATTGATAAGTATGCATGGTTAACACAAGAGAAAATTGTTGAAGGAGCGCACGAAGCAATTCGTCGTAAAGCAGGTACATATTGTATTGTTGCATCTGGTCGTCGTCCGACGAATAAAGAAGTAAATCACGTTATTGGAGCAGTTAAGGAAATTCGTGAAACGACAGATTTAAAAATTTGCTGTTGTTTAGGATTTTTAAATGAAGATCAAGCAGGTCAGTTAGCAGAAGCTGGTGTGCATCGTTATAATCACAATTTAAATACGCATGCCAACAATTATGATAGCATTTGTTCAACGCATACGTATGACGATCGTGTTGATACAGTCCAAAAAGCGAAGCAAGCCGGTATTTCTCCATGCTCTGGAGCAATTTTCGGAATGGGAGAAACGATTGAACAGCGCGCTGAAATTGCATTTGAATTACAACGTTTAGATGCGGATTCTATTCCATGTAATTTCCTTGTTGCTGTAAAGGGTACTCCGCTTGAAGGACAAAAAGAATTAACACCTGTAGAATGTTTAAAAGTGCTGGCGATGATGCGTTTTGTAAATCCAACAAAAGAAATTCGTATTTCAGGTGGTCGAGAACTTAATTTACGTTCTGTACAGCCACTTGGTTTATTTGCAGCAAACTCTATCTTTGTCGGGGACTATTTAACAACAGCTGGACAAGAGCCGACTGCGGACTGGGGTATGATTGAAGATTTAGGGTTTGAGATTGAAGAATGTGCGCTATAAGATAGATGAAAAGCAAACTCTTTAAAGGGTTTGCTTTTTTTTGTAAATAAAATGTAATAAAAGTCCATTAACGCTTGATAGTAGTCACTTTTGGACGAGAAAAATAATTTTGTGGACGAATTTTCCAAGCCCTAATTGTACATAGTAAAAATGTAATTTATATCGGGTTGGAGGATTTTACATGTACAAATACATATTAACTATTATGACCTGTCTGATTTTAATAAAAGCGATAAGTGCTGATCCAGTTAAGGCGGCTGAAAATCCTGAACAAAAAGAAATGCAACAAAGAATTGAACAGCATTTTCGAACGAAAGCTGAACATTTTGGGCTTGAAACAGAAGGAAAAGATTTAAAAGAAGTGAGGAAGGAAATTTCTATTATAGAAGAAGCGGAAAAGAGAGAAAATGTGTGGAGAACAGCACAAGCTCTTCGTATAAAAACAGAAGGAAAAACGATGGATGAATTAATAGAAGATGTACGAAAAAAGGTGAGAAAATAAAAAAAGAGGCCGTAGCCTCTTTTTTAAGCCCATTGTTTTGATAAATGAGCCATTTCGATCGCAGCAACTGCCGATTCATATCCTTTATTACCAGCTTTTGTACCTGCACGTTCAATCGCTTGTTCAATTGTTTCTGTCGTTAATACACCGAAAATAACTGGAATGTCCGTTTGTAGTGATAAAGACGCAACACCTTTTGCTACTTCATTACAAACGTAATCGTAATGTGTTGTAGCACCGCGAATTACTGTACCTAATGTAATAACAGCATCATATTTTCCGCTATTGGCCATCTTTTTAGCGATTAAAGGAATTTCAAATGCACCAGGAACCCATGCAACATCAATATCATTCTCTTCTACACCGTGACGCTTTAATCCATCTAAAGCTCCACCAAGTAACTTACTTGTAATAAACTCATTAAAACGTCCAACAACAACCCCAACTTTTAATCCTGTACCAACTAAATGACCTTCGAATACCATAATGTATCTCTCCCTTAATTATAAGTTTAGTAAATGTCCTAATTTGCTTGCTTTCGTTTGTAAATACGTTTTATTTTCTTCTTTTGTTGGCATTTGCAACGGTACACGCTCGGTTACTTCTAAATCGTAACCTTGTAAGCCAGCAATTTTTCGTGGATTATTCGTTAATAATCGTAAACTTTGTAAGCCTAAATCTTTTAAAATTTGAGCGCCAATACCGTAATCACGAAGATCAGCTGGGAACCCAAGTTTTTCATTTGCTTCTACAGTATCTAACCCTTCTTCTTGTAACTTATAAGCGCGAAGCTTATTCAGAAGGCCAATTCCTCGTCCTTCTTGTCTCATATAGAGAAGAACACCTTTTCCTTCACGCTCAATTTGAGCAAGTGCAGCATGTAGCTGTGGTCCGCAATCACAGCGGCACGAACCAAATACATCTCCTGTTAAGCATTCTGAATGAACGCGTACAAGTACAGGTTCGCCTGTTGAAATATCACCTTTTACGAGCGCGATATGTTCTTTCATATCTAATGAGTTAGAATAGCCAATTGCATGGAAAGTACCGAAATCTGTAGGTAATGTAATTTCCACTTCTCTCGTCACAAGTGTTTCGTGATGGCGGCGATAAGCAATTAAATCTTCTATTGTAATCATTTTTATATCAAATTGTTTTGCGCACTCTAGTAAATCAGGTACACGTGCCATCGTACCGTCCTCATTTATAATTTCGCAAATGACTCCAGCTGGTTCTGCTCCGCAAAGTTTGGCTAAATCGACAGCGGCTTCTGTATGACCAGCACGGCGCAGTACACCGCCTTCTTTCGCAATTAATGGAAAGATATGTCCAGGGCGATTGAAATCAGCGCCTTTTGATGCAGGGTTTAACAATTCTTGTATCGTAGTTGCACGTTCATGAGCGCTAATCCCTGTTGTTGTAGAAACATGATCAATGCTCACTGTAAACGCAGTGTGATGTGAATCTGTATTATGAGATACCATTGGTTCTAACTGTAGACGTTCTGCGTACTCCTCCGTAATGGGTACACAAACGAGACCACGACCGTGTGTAATCATAAAATTAATCGTTTCTGGTGTAATGTACTCTGCTAAAGCAATAAAATCGCCTTCATTTTCTCGGTTTTCATCATCACATACGATAACAACTTTTCCTTGTTTTAAATCTTCTAGAGCTTCTTCAATACGATGAAACATTGTGCTTCCTCCTTATAGAAATCCGTTTTCTTGTAAAAAGCTTTCGGTCATTGAACCAGTTCTTTTTGCGGGCTTTGAGATAAAGCGTTCAATATATTTTCCAATCATGTCACACTCAATGTTTACGATGTCCCCGGCTTGTTTTTCTCCGATTATAGACTCGCTTACTGTGTGGGGGATGAGTGAAATTGTAATTGAAGATTCGTCTATATCAAATATTGTTAAGCTAGTGCCATCAACAGCAACGGATCCTTTATGCAAACAATAGCGTAGTAATTCATCAGAAATTGCTATTTTGTAATAGATGGCATTGTAATGTTGTTTTTTAGTTAAAATCGTACCGATGCCATCGATATGTCCGGTGACGAAATGTCCACCGAATCGTCCGTTTGCAGCCATCGCCCGTTCTAAATTCACTTTGGCACTTGGCTTTAGCATACGAAGTGATGTTGCTTTCATTGTTTCAGGCATTGCGTCGACAGTGAATGAAGTAGTCGTAAAAGTAGTTATTGTTAAGCAAATGCCGTTAACTGCGATACTATCACCCAATTTGACATCCGATAAAATTTGCTTTGCGCTAATAGTTAGCTTCATTGCTTCACCACTTTGAGTCATGCTTGATATCGTTCCTAACTCTTCTACGATTCCTGTAAACATTCCGTCACCTCGCTTTTTAAGGTTGCAACAATTTTTATATCATTACCGATTTGTTTCATCTCTTGAATTGTTAAGGAAAGTGCATCTTGTAACTTCGAAAAACCAGCTCCGCCAAATAAGGTGGGGGCATCTTTTCCACCAATTAATTTCGGGCTTATATAGGTCACGATTTCATTAAAACTATTTGTTTTTAAGAAGTTTGCATGCACCGTTTGACCACCTTCAACGAACAGAGAAAGAATTTGTTTCTCACCGAGTAGGGATAGGACATCTTGTATTTCAATTTGCTGTGTTTTCATTTGGAATACAGCTATATTGTTAGATTCATAAGACGCTATTTTCTCTTTGCTTACATCCTTACCGACAATAATCCATGTCGGAGTTAAGCCATCTGTTATGACATGAGAAGATGGCGGCGTTCGTAAGTGGGTATCTAAAATAACGCGTATAGGATGTTTACCTCCGTTTGGAATTCGTGTTGTTAAGTGTGGATTGTCAGTTAGAACTGTATTCACACCGACTAGGATAGCATCATGTATATGACGATATTGGTGAACGTCAGCGCGTGCTTCTTCGCCTGTAATCCACTTACTTTCACCGGTTACAGTTGCTGTTTTTCCATCTAAGCTCATTGCTGTTTTTATTGTTACAAAGGGACGTTTCGTTTTCATATAGTGAAAAAAGTATCGATTTAATAAAGTGGCTTCCGCCCCAAGAACACCAGTAGTTACCTTGATTCCAGCTTCTTCCAATATTCTTTTTCCATTGCCGGAAACGAGTGGATTGCAATCAAGAGTAGCAATTACAACACGCTGAACTCCTTTTTCAATGAGTAATTCACAGCAAGGGGGTGTTTTTCCAAAATGGCTACACGGTTCAAGTGTTACATAAACGGTAGCGTCTTTTGCTCTTTCACCAGCCATGTGAAGAGCATGAACTTCAGCATGTTCTTCACCAGCACGCATGTGGGCACCCATTCCAACGATTTTCCCATCTTTAACAACAACGGCACCAACCATAGGATTTGGGCTTGTTTGTCCCGATGTTCCTTGTGCTAACTGCAAGGCAATCCTCATATATTCTTGATCTGTCATTCTTTTCACCTCTCCTGAAAAAATCAAAAAACCCCAAGGATTTTATATCCTTGGGGTTTGGGAGACGTGATTTCTAGAAATATAGTTCGAATACGAAAGTATAGGAAAGAAACCTAACGATGACTGATATTTTGGCATAAGGAAAAAACCTAGCAAAATATCAAATTCTTTCAACGCTAGTCGTATCTTTTTATTTCAGTATAGAAACATAACTATACAAAATAAAACATATATAAAGATTCAAAATGAAAATTTAAAAATATGCATACTGAAATAAAAGTGTATTCGCTATATAAAATTACTAGAAAACATATCCTTCTCCCATCCAGACTATACTGTCGGCCCTAGAGTTTCACTAGATCCACCGTTTTCGCGTTGAAAACGGGTCACGGACTTAGAAGCTATCGCTTCATCACCGCCGGTTGGGAATTTCACCCGACCCCGAAGGATGTTGTTTGCTCACATTATAGCACAAAAAAGAAAAAAGCATAGTAAAAAATGTTCGAATGTGAAGAATTGTTTGAAAATATATGCCGATTTGAATGGGGACGAAAGTAATAGAAATGTTGAAAGGGGAAGGGCTGTATAGGCTTTGATCAAAAGAAAAAACATACACAAATAAATGTGCATGCTCTTTAAATATTTATTCTGCCTCTGGTGCTCTAACAACAGACTCGAATTTGCCTTTATGCGAAGCATCGCAATAAGGCATGTTTTTTGATAAACCACAACGACATAAAGAAAATGCTGGTTTTGCTGGGAATACATTCCCTTGTGAGTCAACTAATTCCACGTCCCCTGTAACGCGAAAAGAGCCATTATCATTCACTTTAATTTGTACTTTTGCCAACGTTATCCCTCCTTTCCAAACGCTTACTCTCATCATATAATTAGGGAGAGTACTTGACAATATAAAAAGAGCACTTTGTTTGAGAGAGAAGAGAGTGTTATAATAGTTTTTATAACTGACTAGAGTAAGGTGACGAAAGATGGATAAAAAATTACACACACTACAAAATATTGCAAATGAGCGCACATGGGCATCATTTTTGAATGATAATCATCCATATAGTTTACTTCATTGGTCAATCGCAGGTGTAGGACAAGAACCGAAAGATGTTTGGTTACTTCAAGATGAGGTAACTTTTCAAACGACGGAATTCCCAACGCTAGACGAGGCAGTAAAGTGGATTTCTGAAAATATGGAACAAGTTACAGACGTTTTAGCGCAGTAAAAAAACAGGCTTATGCAAGCCTGTTTTTTGTTTCTTTTACATATGTGTTTAAAAATTGATCGATGGCATCTTCGTACTCTTCTTTATTTTCATTATAAGAGCAAGCGTGTGCACCATGTTCTGCAATATAAAGCTGTTTATTATTTTCTTTCGCTTCATAAAGTGATTTCGTCATATCAGATAAAATATAGTCATCATCTTTACTATGAATAAAGAGAACCGGATTGTTAATATTTTTTATACAATCAATTGGTGAAACTTCACGAATTGTATAGCCATCACGAACTTTTAAAAAGGCATTTGCTAAAGGTAATAAAGGCCATTTTGGCAAATGAAACTCAACTTTCAAACGATGTTGTAACTGTCCATAAAAATCAGAGAAAGGACAATCAGCAATATAAAAATCAGCACCATCTTCTACAAGTCCTGCATATTGAAGAAGAGTTGCAGCACCCATAGACTCACCATGAATTCCGAGTGTAATATTCGTTCCGAAACGATCTTTTAGCCAGTCAACTACTGACTTTAAATCATGTTTTTCATAATAGCCATAACTTGTTGTTTTACCACCGGTTTTACCATGACGGCGATGATCATAAATAAATACGTTATATCCTCTATTTAAAAATAAGTTTGCATATTTAACGGAATTCATTTTATTTACAGTCACACCGTGGCAAAAAATCATAAATTTATTGGAATGACCAGCTGGCATGTAATATCCGTGAAGTTCGTATCCGAATTGAGAAGGGATGTGAACCTCTTCTTTTTGAATAGCCTTAAAATCGTCCAAATGAAAATGCTTTTTCGTTTCGCGTTCTAAAACTTCTTCCTCTGTTTTTTTCTTCAAGTACATAACTTTATTTGTAAAGAAAATCCCAATCGCAGTTAGTGCACCTAGTATAGTAAACAATGCTGTAAAAAAACGTTTCATACTTTACCTCATCCTCCAAATACCTCTACATGTGATACACTAACATTGTATCACAATGATGTGAAAAGGGGAGAAATTGTGTATGGTTCATATACAAAAAATCACACCAGAAATGAAAGAAGCAATTCAGGATTTTATGTGTGAAAACTGGGGAAGCCCAATGATGGTCTCGCGAGGCAGAGTACATCAATTAGAAGAATTACCTGGTTTTATTGCACTTAGAAATAACAGAATAGTGGGAATTATAACATGTAAAGTGATAGAAAACATGTGTGAAATTGTATCGTTAAATAGTTTTGAGGAAGGGAAGGGGATTGGTACAAAACTGGTGGATTGTGTATTGCGAGTGGCAAAAGAGAACGAATGTAAAAAAGTGTGGCTTATTACGACGAATGATAATATGAACGCACTTCGTTTTTATCAAAAACGTAACTTCATGATGACGAACTTGTATATTGATGCGGTAAAGGAAGCACGAAAAATAAAGAAAGAAATTCCGTTTATTGGTTATGATAATATCGCGATTTCACATGAAATTCAGCTGGAGTATATTTTCTGAGTAGAGTGGAAATTGTGTAAAAATTTTCAGAAATATAAAACAATAACCTTGACGAATGTTATATTTTGGTTTAATTTAAAATTGTATCTATTACCATATTAAGGGGTGACGATGTGGCAACTATACGTGATGTTGCAAAATTGGCCGGTGTTTCAGTTGCAACCGTTTCAAGAGTCATTAACGAAAAAGGATATGTCCATGAAGATACGGTGAAACAAGTAAAAAAAGCAATTGAAGAATTACATTATAGACCGAATGCTACAGCAAAGCCTTTATTTAAACAACCTTCAACGGTGATTGCATTACTTGTAGATAATTTGCATAATCCATCATACATCACTTTGCTCCGTTTCGTTGAGGAAATAGCATACAAAGAAGGGTATCAAGTAATAGTTTGTAATATAGAAAATAAGAATAGATACATAGATATGTTGGAGCAAAATAACATTGCAGGCGTTATAATGACGAAATCTGTTTTTCGAAGTATAGGAGAAATCTCACTTCCTTTCGCTGTGCTTGAAGAACGACAATCTCTTATGAGCTATTATGAAAGTGGACAGAAAGCTGTTTCTTTATTAAAAGAGAAAGGCTGCCAGTTTCTTGCTTATATCGGTGAGGGAGTAGAGAGTGAAGAAATGGAAGAGCATGTGGCAGGATTTCTAGATACTGCTTGGAAAGAAGGACTTTCTTATCGAGAGGAAATTGTACAAGGGTATACGAATCAACAGTTTCTTGAATTGTTACAAAAGCATCCATACATAGATGGGGTTGTAGCTTCAAGTGATAAGGTCGCTATTGAGCTAATCAGGGCGGCGAAAACTCTTAATATTCATATACCAGGTAAGTTACAAATCATTGGATTTAACGGGAGTGTAGAGGGTGAATGGATAAGTCCATCATTAACGACGATTGGAAGTTATATCGAAGAAAATGGGGAAATAGCTTTTCAACAGTTAATAGGAAAAATAAAGAAGAAACAAGTGCGACAAGAAGAAGTGGAAACAGAATTTAGGTGCATTGAGAGAGAAACAACAAAGTAAAAGGTGCGTTTTTAAAACGCACCTTTTATAGTGTAATTGCGGCAATAAAGCCGAATATAAGTAACGGTATATTATAGTGTAGAAATGTTGGGACACATGTATCCCATATATGATGGTGCTGACCATCAGCATTTAAACCGGACGTTGGTCCAAGTGTACTATCAGATGCTGGAGAACCTGCATCACCAAGTGCACCAGCTGTACCGATAATTGCGATTGTAGCCATGGGACTAAATCCGAGCTGGACGCATAATGGTACGAAAATTGTTGTTAAGATTGGGATGGTTGAAAAGGAAGAGCCAATTCCCATCGTAACGAGAAGTCCAATAATGAGCATAAGAAATGCAGCAAGCGGTTTATTATTTCCGATTATATGTGCACTCGTTTGCACAAGAGATTCAACATGTCCAGTTTTTCGAAGAACAGCGCCAAATCCAGCGGCAGAAATCATAACAAATCCGATAAAGGACATCATACGCATTCCACTCGTTAAAATAGCATCGGCTTCTTTAAGAGGGAGGCTACCGCTAACTGATAAGACGATAATACCTGCTAAAGCACCAAAAATCATTGATTCTGTTGCTAATTGCACAGTTAATGTAGCGAGTATTGATAATAAACCCAAAGTAATGCTTCTTTTCGTATAGGGAACGATTTCATTCTGTGCAGAATGAATTTGTTCTGTTTCATATGTACGTGGTTTTCGGTATGTAATGAAAACCGCTACACATAATCCGATAATCATACCGATTGCTGGAATAGTCATCGCTTTTGGAATAAGTGCGACATCAAATGTAAGACCGCTTTGCGCAGCATTTGTTTGCAATACGTCATGATAAATTTTTCCGAACCCTGCTGGAACCCACATGTAAGGGGTAATTAACCCAAATGTAATAAGACATGTTACAAGCCTACGATCCACCCTCAGCTCATTTAATACTTTTAAAAGTGCTGGAATTAAGATTGGGATGAAGGCGATATGAACAGGGATAATATTTTGTGAGAAACAAGCCATTGTTAAAATGATAAATAATATAAGTATTTTAGAATAGACTTGTTTTTTCGTGTCTTGTTCGTTGCCGATCCATTTTAAAGCTGATTGGATCATTGCATCAGGAAGTCCTGTTTTTGAAAGGGAAATAGCAAATCCACCGAGCATTGCGTAGCTTAATGCGATAGGAGCACTGTTCCCAAGACCGGCTGTAAAAGTACTAATTGTTTCTGAAATACCGAGTCCGCCGATAAGTCCGCCTGTTAAAGCTCCAACGATAATGGCGACAATGACTTGGACACGTAACAAACTAAGCAGTAGCATGACTGCTACTGCGATGAGTACAGCGTTCATAATAAATGTAATCTCCCTAATTTTTATTCTGTTAAGGCAAGCAAGTGTTTGTAGTGACATATGCTTGCGACATATCATTATAAAATGTTTTCTATGAAATGTAAAAGCGCCTTTTGTTATTAATGTTGAAAAGATAGTTCTTGTTTAATTGATTGTAAAGATTTAGCGAATAACTCAGGCTCTTCTAAATCTGGAGAATGTGCCGAGTTTGGAAACCAAATCATCTTTTTAATAGGAGCTTGAATGATATCGCAATATTGTTGAACGAGTGCATAAGGAGTTTGATAATCATAGCGACCAGAACAAAAATAAACAGGAATAGATAAACTTGAAATAGATGAAAAGAAATCGATTGTCAGCATCTCTTCCCATAAAACTCCGGATTTTAAATTTCCTGCGAGAAATTTGAACCAATCTAATAGCGTATATTCAGGAGAAAAGAAGCCTTTTCGTATGAAAGAAAAGGAAGATCCATTTTGGATTGCTCCTCCGAATGTACCAAGCCACTTTCTTTGAATAATGAGGCGTCTCGTATCTAAAAAGGGTGGTTTCCCTAATTTTAAAAGAGAAGCTAATGCCTTTTTATGGTCATGTTTTTTGGCAGAGCTAATTAAATGTTGATATAGTAATTCTTCATTTTGCTTCATATGTACGATTTGACCGATGCCGATGTATGCTTCTATATATTCGGGACATTGATTAGCGATTTGTAGTCCGATAATACTTCCCCAAGAATGACCTGCGAGAAATAGTTTTTGCTTATTAAAGCGTTTGAGAAGATATTGAATAACCTTTTTTGCATCTGAAAAAAATTGATCAATCGTAAGATTTGTTTGGATGTCCCGCCATAAAAAGGATTTACCTGCCCCTCGCTGATCCCAATTAATAACGATAAAGTGCTTTTCTAACTCTTTTTGAAAATGGCGAATAAAGCCGATTTGTGCCATACCAGGGCCGCCGTGACAGCATAATAAAATAGGCTGTTCCACGTTTTGACCGCGTATAAGGAGAGATTGTTTCCGGTCATTAATCATAACGCTTTCTATCGTAGCGATACTGTTAGGGATTAGTTGCTTCTTTTCGTTGTAAAACTGAGGGGTATGGCTACGAAAAAGCATATGTAAACCTCCTTTTCTTAAATGGTATGAATCGCACAGGCTCTTTCTTTTGCATATACTACTAGAAAATCATTGTATCATAACATACTGGTTTGATTTCAAGTTTAGGCGATTAAGAGAGGAGGGAGAATGTGACGATTGGAGAAATTATTGATTCTTTAAATAGACGCGAATCAATCGCTATTATAGCGAAACGGCTTGAAATGAGCCCATATACATTATCAAAGAAATTAAGGGTGATTGGATATGAATATGATGGAGAGCAGAAAAAACGTATCTTTATAGGTGATGGCGAAGAGCCACGTCATTTGCAAATCCAAGAAGCTACTGCCCTTCAATATGCAAAAACAGACTATCAATTACTAATTTATGAACAATTACAAAGCATTTACGAATTGCTAAGAAAAAGAGAAGAAGTAAGTGTTCAAATTATAAGTAAGAGCACAGAGAAAAAGAAACGAACCTTTTCGATTAATATAGAAGTATTAGCGAGACTAGATGTTATATCGGAATCAAAAGGGATTCAAAAGTCTAAAATTGTAGAAGAAGCACTACAGGAATTTTTGCAACGGTATGATGTTAATCATGAAACGTATCCAGAGAAATAAAAGAAAGGATACTATGTTCCATATAAGAGCGTGTATCCTTTCTTTTATTTCATTTTTTGTTTTGTTTCGAAAAGTAATATAGGAACCAAACGGCATGATTTTGTTCATCAGCTGCTGCGCGCCGAAATGTTTCTTTCACTTGTTGATTTGTCGTTTCGTCAGCAATTTCTAAGTAAAAATCAACTGTTCGTTGCTCATCTTGCCGAATTTCAAGGATTTGAGTTCGTTCATTTATGTCTGGAGCTAAAGTAGCTAATCTAGCATAAAAATGAATGGCGCTATATTCTCCGTTAATTGCTTTCTCAATACTACGAATGTGTTTGTCGTTTTGTCGATACAATGTATCGTCATTGTTTGATAGAAATACATACAAATCTTCCCATTATAGTTTTCTATATACTACGAAGAAACAAGGGGCTATGTGCGTATCCTTTACTGCACTAGAAGAATGACAATACGTATGACTCTAAAAGAAGAAGCTCCTTGCATATAAAAGGAGCTTCTTCTTTCGAGTGTCACGCACTAGTTTGAATAGTATTTAATTGTTTTTTTGAATACGTCCATCAATAATCGGCTGAATTGGTTCTTTCACTTGTTTTACATAATCGACTAATGCTTCAAAATCGTTTGGACCAGTTTCAGCATTTTTTCCATTTTTAAAGGATACGAATCCATCACCGCCAGAAGCTAGGAAAGCATTTGCAACTACGCTATACGTTTTAGAGGGAACTAATTCTTCACCATTTGTTAAACGGATATTCGTAACCTTTTCGTTATTTGGTTTATTTGCATCCCAAGTGTATTGAATACCTGAAATTTGAAGCATTCTCGTTGCTCCTTTTTGCCATTGTTGATTTAATATATCACGAATATCTTGACCTGTTAGATCTACTTTAATTAATTGGTTTCCGAAAGGCTGAATGCCGTATAATTCGCCCCATGTAATATCTCCAGCGTCTAGATCATTACGAATTCCACCAGGATTCATAAGAGCGATTTGTGTTTGCATAGTTTGGCGCTGGGCATCCGCAACTAAATTTCCAAGTGTAGATTCACCAGCATCGTTTTGTTTACGGTCGATAGGTGCTGTAGATTTTCCGACTACTTCATTTACAAGAGGTGCGATTTTTTCTTTATATTGATCTAACTTTTGTTTTACTTGTTTATCAGGCTCTACACCTTCATGGTACGTTGTAATAACTTCAGCTTTTTTCTTCACAATATCTTTTGTTTTTCTATCAATCGTTACATCTACATCAGAGAAAGCCATCCCGTAAGAGTTCGCTTGCACGATAAGTTTATTATTTACAGTACCATTTACGTACGTATGACTATGTCCGCCGAAAATAACATCAACTTCGGGATCTGTTTCATTTGCAATGCGAGTAAGGTCACCGTTTGTTACACCAGTGTCATCAGTTGTACCTCCAACGTGTGCAAGGACTACGATAGATTTAACACCGAGACGCTTTAATTGCTGAGTAGATTTATTAATAGCTTCTACTTCATCAGTAATTTGTACATTCTTTAGCATAGTTGGCATAACGACATTCGGTGTATCCGTTGTAACAACTCCGATGAATCCTACAGGAACTCCATCTACCATTTTTACAGTAAATGGTGGTAAAAATAAGCGGCCAGTTGATTTATTATAGAAGTTTGCAGCGACATAAGGGAAGTTTACTCCTTTGAAATTCCCTGTTTTTTCGTGATATCCACCGTAAATGAGGCGTTTCATTTCATCGATACCTTCATCAAATTCATGGTTTCCGATTGTACCAACATCAAACTTTAAGTCATTTAAAAATTCAATTGTTGGTTCGTCTTGTAATAATGCGGAAACTGGTGGGCTGGCTCCGACAATATCACCGGCATGTACGAGAAGTGTATTAGGGTTTTGTTTTTTGCGTTCTTTTAAATAAGTAGCTAAATAATCAGCGCCACCAGCTTCTTTATTGTTAACTTTTTTTACAGTATCTAGTTGACCATGTAAATCATTAATACCAAGCATTTGTACGTCTATGTATCGGTTTTGTTCGGCAGGAGTCTGAGATGGAGGAGCGGCGAATACGCTTGAAAAAGTAATAGTGCTTAAAACAGCAACAGCAGGAATAATTTTTTTCCACATAATTAATTTCTCCTTTTTTTTATAATCTGACATCATACGACATAATTTTAATAGATTAATAGGATTATATCTATAGTTAAATTTAGTTTTTTCGAAAAATTAACATATTTACAAAAAATGAATAATAGAGAATGTGAGAGTAATGAACCTTTTTTATTGTCGATTTCGCCGTGTATCCTCTATAATGGAGAAAAAAGTAAAAGGTGAGTAGTATGAAGAAAAAGAAGCAAAGACAAACACAAAGACACTCTCAAATGAATCAACCAGAGAAAGAATCACTTACACTAGGTGATCAATTGAACGATTCGTTAATGCAACAATTAAAGAATAAGAAAAAAGAGTTGCAAGTGAGAGAAGAGAAAAAAGAGGCAGCAGAACAAGAAAGAAAGCGTAAGGAACAAAAAGAACGTGAAAAGAATAAATCATTTGAAGAACTGTTAAGTGAAAGTAGCCTTACTTGGAAAGACTTTAAATAATAAAAAGATGATCAGTGAAATGCCGCTGATCATTTTTTTGACGAGTTTGTAAGAAAAGGGGAGTTAGAATGAGGGAAATTGTAGTCGTTCCGTATGAAAATCATTGGAGTGAGAAATTCCAAATGGAAGCCGAAAGATTAAAATCGGCGATGCCAGAAATGGTGAAAGTCCATCATATTGGAAGTACGTCAGTGCCAGGACTGGCAGCTAAACCTATTATAGATATGATTATGGAAGTAGAGAGTATCGACAGAGTAGATCATTGGAATGAACGTTTTAAAGAGCTTGGTTACATCGTAAAAGGGGAAAATGGTATTTCAAGACGTCGTTATTTTATTCATGGGACTGAGGAAAAACGCTCGTATCATTTGCACGTATTTGAAAAAGGGAATCCTGAGATAGTAAGGCATTTATCGTTTCGTGATTACATGATGGCTCATTGCGAAGAAGCAGAGGCATATGCAAATTTAAAGAAAGAACTAGCGGAAAAATATACATATGATGGCACGATGTATACGGAAGGAAAAAATGAGTTTGTACGTAATGTTGATGAAAAAGCGAAAGAATGGAAAGGAAATAACGTGAATGACTGAGTTCACGTTATTTTTTTAAATGTGTATAAAAGTATTATGTAAACTGTACGTATGTTTTGACTTTTTGGATGAATCTTGTTGAAATAAAGTGGTGGTTTATAAAAATGTAACAATGAAAGGGAGAACGAGTGTGCATATTCCAACAACTACACTTCATAATGGTGTGAAAATGCCGATGATTGGTCTAGGCGTTTATAAAGCGAAAGAAGGCAACGAGGTTAAACAAGCAGTAAAAACAGCATTAGAATTTGGATACCGTTCGATTGATACAGCAACTGTATATGAAAATGAAAGCGGTGTCGGAGAAGCGGTTCGTGAATCAGGGATTCCGAGAGAAGACATATTTATTACAACAAAAGTTTGGAACGACGATCAAGGATACGAGGAAACACTTGAGGCGTTTGAAAAAAGCTTAAAGAAATTACAAATGGACTATGTAGATTTATATTTAATACATTGGCCAATAAGAGGGAAGTATGTCGATACGTACCGAGCGCTAGAAAAATTGTATGAAGAAGGTAAAGTGCGCGCGATTGGTGTTTCTAATTTTCATAAACATCATTTAGAACTGTTATTACCAAATTGTAAAGTGAAGCCGATGGTCAACCAAGTGGAACTTCATCCGATGTTAGCGCAATTTGAATTGCGTGATTTTTGTCAAGGTGAGCATATTCAAATGGAAGCGTGGAGTCCTTTAATGAGAGGCGGCGAAGTATTCCAGCATCCAATTATTCAGGCTATTTCTAAAAAATATGAAAAGTCACCTGCACAAGTTATATTAAGGTGGGATATTCAAAGTGGGATTGTGACTATTCCTAAATCTGTTACGCCATCTCGTATTAAAGAGAACTTTACTATTTTTGATTTCTCATTAACTGAAGAAGAGATGGATCAAATTAATACGTTAAATCGTAATTTACATGTAGGAACGAATCCTGATAAATATGATACGTTATAAAAAAAGACTGCCGCCTAGTGTTGGGGGCAGTCTTTTGCTTTTATCGGTATCAATATTTTAGCGATGCAAAGCATATGAATCATACTTAACAATCTTTTGAAGTTGTACATATTCTTCTTTTGTTAAAGATAACTGTTGGCTAGCTTGTATATTTTCTTGCAATTGTTGAATAGAGCTTGCACCAGGTATAACAGCTGCAACAGTTTCGTTATGTAAGCAATATTGAATAGCCGTTCCTGTTAAAGAGCTTTCTCCGATTATTTCTTTTACACTCGCGAGTGTCGAATATAACTCATCGTAAGAATAAGAGAGGTAATCTTTTTCTTTTACTCTTTCTATCTTTCTTGCATTATTGTTAGTTAAAATCCCTTTTGCAAGTGGTCCGCGAGCAATAACGCTAATTTGCTGTTCATTAAGAAGCGGGAACCATTCTTCAGGGCGACGATTTAAAAGGCTGTATTCCATTAATATGCTAACGATATTTGATCGTTTTGCATACTCACGAATGACATTTGGACGTATAGAAGAGATACCATAATGACGAATAATCCCTTCTTTTTTTAATTCTTCAAAGGCTTCAACTGTTTCATCTATAGGATCTTCAATCGTCCCGCCATGCAGTTGATATAAATCAATATAATCTGTTTGAAGTCTACGTAAACTCTCTTTTACTTCGGCCTTTATATAAGCTTTAGAAGGATCCCAAGACCAACCGTTTTTTTCTTCTGTCCATCGATTTCCAACCTTTGTTGTAAGAACAATTTGGTCACGTTTTCCTTTCAGAGCTTTTCCAACAAATTCTTCATTTAATCCATAATCGTATAAGTCCGCTGTATCAAAAAAATTAATTCCTAAATCGATTGCCTCATCGATAATACGCATAGCTTCAGCCTCAGATGCACCGAGAGACATACAGCCAAATCCAATTTCCGTAACATATAAATCTGAGTTTCCTAATTGACGTTTTTTCATAGGTCAACCTCCTTACCTTTATTGTACGAAAGGGGAAGGAGGTTGACAAACGTTTACTTTTTGCCCCGCATTAACTGCCCGTAAAAGCCCGATTGGTTCAACTAATAATCAGAGGGGATGCCCCCCTCTGATTAAAGTTTCACTTTATTTGCTGTAATCCACTCTTGTACAGTTGTATACTCTTTTCCATATTGTTTTAGCTTATGACGAATTTGCCATGCTTTGCCGACTAAAGTGACGCGATTTGGTAAAATGTAAACTTTCATTTCTATCACGCTCCTTTCAATGTGGTAAAATGTATGAAGAACGATTAGGAAATAGAACAGGGAGATGAAGTAGTATGAGTAATCTTGCAGAAAGAACAGTAAAAACTGAACCGATTTTTGATGGTAGAGTTATAAAAGTTCGTGTTGATGATGTAGTATTACCAAATGGAGAAATGAGTAAACGTGAAATCGTAAATCACCCTGGGGCAGTTGCTATTATTGCTATTACTGATGAGGGGAAAATTGTACTCGTTGAGCAGTATCGTAAAGCTCTCGAAAAGGCAATTGTGGAAATTCCTGCTGGGAAGTTAGAACCTGGGGAAAAGCCAGAGGTAACAGCAGTTCGTGAATTAGAAGAAGAAACAGGATATGTATGTGAAAATATGGAGCTTATTACATCTTTCTATACATCACCTGGTTTTGCAGATGAGATTTTATATGTATATAAAGCGACAGGATTAAAACAAAAAGAAAATAAAGCAGCTTTAGATGAAGATGAATTTGTGGAATTAATGGAAGTGTCATTAGAAGAAGCGATTGATCTTATGAAAGACCTTCGCATACATGATGCTAAGACGATGTTTGCAGTACAATATTTACAATTACAAAAATAAACACTCGCCTAAGGCGAGTGTTTTTAGTTGATTTTTGCATATACACGTGCATCGCGTAAGCTGCCATCGGATGCTAGGAAATCATTTTCCATTGTACCTTCTAAAATAAATTCTAGACGTTCTGCTAAGTTACATGCGTTTATATTTGTTGCATCAGTACGAATTTCAATTCTTCTAGCACCTAGTTTATCAAATGCAAATTGAATCGCACCTTTAATGGCTTCTGTCATATAGCCATGCTTTGTATAAGCGCTATGTAGCCAAAAGTGAAGTGAAAACTTTGGAATATCCCAGTTTTCAGGCTTGAGCGTAATAGCTCCGATGAATGTACCAGATACTTTATCGTATAAGTGGAAATCAAGTGTTTCACGAAGTAAAAACTGTCCGTGAGCTTCGCGAACAATTTCTTCAGCACGTTCTTCTGTTTCAGCTGTAATTGGCATCCATGGTAATAAGTCTTCTAGCGAAGCTTGGATTGCTTCATATACTTCTGTGCCATCACCTGGAAACGGCTTACGTACTTGCAAGCGCTCAGTTTGAAATAATGTTGGAAAATCTAATAATAATGGTTTCAAGAGAAATCCCTCCTATTCTCTACTTTTTAGTTTAGCAAAGTAGAGCGGAATTTCAATGCTAATTCGTCATACTTTTTTTCTTTCTTTCATACATTTTTAGTAAGAGTGTGAACGGAGGGAAGGAAAATGTGGCGAAAAACGTGGCAAGACCGTGTAATGTCTCACATACAGGAAAATTCTTCACTATATATATTTAATGCGGTTTTATTACTGATGGGAGTAATATTTGGAGCGATTCTTGTGAACAGTTTACAAATAAACCAAAAGCAAGATTTATCATTTTATTTACAGCGTTTTTTTGGACAAGTTTCTAAAGGAGAATTTGCTGTCGCAGGCGAAATGTTTCGAGAAAGTTACTTTTCGCAATTAAAATATATCGGCTTTATTTGGATTTTGGGGATTTCAATTATTGGGTTGCCGCTCATTTTTATCTTACTATTTTTAAAAGGGGTAGTTGTTGGATTTACAGTAGGTTTTTTAGTAAGTCAGCACGGATGGAATGGACTATTATTAGCATTTGTATCTGTATTGCCACAAAATTTAATTATAATTCCTGTATTTCTCGTAATGACAACAATTGCTGCAAGCTTTTCCTTACGCATGATTAGGCATCAATTTATTCGGAAAATAACTGAGCCACTATTACCGTTATTAATTCGCTATACATGCTTTTTTCTCGTGATTGGAGCGGTATTAGCTATTGCTTCCAGTGTCGAAGTGTATGCATCACCAGTTTTAATGAAAGAAGTTGTGGAGGCTATTAACAAACAATAAATACTTTTTGAGAATAATTATCAATTTGTTTTTATTGTTTTTCTTTTGACAGGAGCCCTTCTTCTGATATAATGGTGTAAGAGTGGCGAGGAGGGAGTAGTACCGAATGGAAGAAAGAATTGAACGAATTAAGAAGCAATTACATGCAGCGAGCTATAAATTGACACCACAACGTGAAGCAACAGTTCGTGTGCTGCTAGAAAATGAAGAAGATCATTTAAGCGCAGAAGATGTATACCTCCTTGTAAAAGAAAAGTCGCCAGAGATCGGATTAGCAACCGTTTATCGAACTTTAGAGTTATTGTCTGAGCTGAAAGTTGTCGATAAAATTAACTTTGGAGACGGTGTTTCGCGTTATGACTTACGCCAAGAAGGTGCACAGCGTTTCCATCATCATTTAATCTGTACACAATGCGGTGCTGTACAAGAAATACAAGAAGATTTACTTGGTGAAGTGGAGAATAAAGTGGAACGAGACTGGAGCTTTAAGGTGAAAGATCATCGTTTAACATTCCATGGGATTTGTAAAAATTGTCAAGAAAATGAAACGGATGAAAAATAACCTTTTCCTATTTAACTAGGAAGAGGTTTTTTATTTGAATAAGGTATAAATTGGTGAAAGCTTGGCATATGTTGTAATAACTTATATTTTGGAGGAATTTACAATGCGCCGAGCTTTAAAATTAACTTTTGATGGGATGAAAGTATTTTTATTATTTACAAGTTGTACGATTTTGTTTTATTTCGCTATACTATGGATAAATGAAGAATATGAAAGTTACCATCGTTATGAAAAGCCAAAAGAAGAGACTGTAGAAAAAGTATCAGGGAATGAGGAGCCGGAAAAGGATGCTTTCGTAAATAGAATGATGTTTTTCTATGAAAATGGGGAGTAGTGTAGATTGGAAGATCAATTAAAAGATTTTATTCATTATATGATTGTTGAAAAAGGTTTAGCGAAAAATACAGTTGTATCTTATGAACGCGATTTAAAAAGCTATGTGAAGTATTTGCAAAATGTAGAACAAACGAAGACGTTTCATGAAGTGACACGCTTGCATATTGTTAACTTTTTGCAGCATTTAAAAGAAAACGGGAAATCTTCAAAAACATTGGCGCGTCATATTGCATCGATTCGTTCGTTTCATCAATTTTTACTTCGTGAACGAGCAGTGGAGCATGACCCATCGGTACATATTGAAACGCCACAAGGGGAACGGAAATTACCAAAAGTATTATCAATCGACGAAGTGGAAGCATTACTTCAAACACCGAAAACGGCAAGTGCTTTTGGGATTCGTGATAAGGCAATGTTAGAGTTGTTGTATGCAACAGGACTTCGTGTTTCAGAATTAATTGCATTAAATTTAGAAGATGTGCACTTAACGATGGGATTTGTTCGCTGTATCGGGAAAGGGAACAAAGAAAGAATTATTCCACTAGGAAGCTTAGCGACAGAAGCGATTCAAAAGTATATTGAAAAAGGAAGAAGAGAATTGATGGGTAAAAAAGCAGTAGATGCGCTCTTTTTAAACCATCATGGTAATCGATTATCGAGACAGGGATTTTGGAAAATTTTAAAACGGCTAGCGAAAGAAGCGAATATTGCAAAAGAGCTTACACCGCATACGTTACGCCATTCTTTTGCTACGCATCTATTAGAAAACGGGGCAGATTTGCGTGCTGTACAAGAAATGCTTGGACATGCAGATATTTCAACGACGCAAATCTATACGCACGTTTCAAAAACTAGATTAAAAGATGTATATAAACAGTTTCACCCGAGAGCATAGTCACTATGCTCTTTTTTCATAGATTAAGAAGAGTGAACCATTTCACAGAAACTTCACAAACATTTCGTACATTGTTTTCAGCAGAAGACTAGAATATTACAATGTATTTCCTCTATACTAAGGAAAGTATGAAGGAGGAAATGAAGATGAAAAAACTTATTATTACATTATTTATCGCGATGCTAGCATTGGCTGGCTGTAATACAAACAAAGAAGAACCGAAAAAAGGACAGAAACTTGAAGGTATAGACGTAGCGGTTCAAACGAATCCGAAAGAAATTAAACCTGGTGAAAAAACAGAAGTACAAGCACTTGTTACACAAGGAAAAGAAAGAGTAACGGATGCTGATGACGTAAAGTTTGAGATTTGGAAAGATGGCGACGAGAAACACGAGATGTTAGATGGTAAGCATAAAGGAAAAGGTGTTTATGCAGTAGAGAAAACATTTGAAACGGATGGAGTATATCATATTATTCCTCATACAAATGCACGTGATATACACGTTATGCCAGAACACAAAGTTGCTGTAGGGAATGCGAAAGTAGAAGATGCGAAAAAAGAAAGTGGTGATCATAATGCAGGACACGGTGATCATAAAAGTGACACAATGATTCATCTTATGGCCGGTGACATAAAAGCAAATGCTGAATCAACAATGAAAGTCCATTTAAAACAAAAAGAAGAAGCGTTAACTGGTGCTGAAGTACAACTTGAGATTTGGAAAGACGGCGTTGAAAAACACGAATTTATTCCGGCGAAAGAAGGGAATAAAGGGGAGTATGAAAGTAAACATACTTTCAAAGAGAATGGTGCTTATAAAGTGAAAGTTCATGTAAGAAAAGGTGAACTACATGAACATAAAGAAGAAACAGTAGAAGTAAAATAAAAAGTAGCTCTTTAGAGCTGCTTTTTATTTTTATATTAGGAAATATGTTATAAAATGATTAGCACTTCTTTGCAGAATGGATTACAATAGAAGGGTATAGAAAATGAGAAATTCTACGAAAATGTATTAAAAAGAAAGCGTAAACATGGTATGATATCAATATCAGATGTCTGACATCTGACTTAGAAAAAACTAGAAATTTTTTTGATTCGTTTGAAAGTAAAACGAAAAAGTTAGAGACTGGTTTAAAGCAGTACTGTTTGATAATGAGGACGAAAGATAATTCCCATTGATAACAGTTTCACTTTATAGCGTTTTGAACATACTACAAGAAGTAGAACTGAACATATAGGAGGTTGCAGTTATGAATAAATATAAACGTATTTTCCTAGTCGTAATGGACTCTGTGGGAATCGGTGAAGCACCAGATGCTGAGCAGTTTGGTGATTTAGGTTCTGATACAATTGGTCATATCGCTGAACATATGAATGGATTACACATGCCAAACATGGTGAAATTAGGCCTTGGTAATATTCGTGAAATGAAAGGAATCTCTAAAGTAGAGAAACCGCTTGGATATTATACAAAAATGCAAGAGAAATCTACAGGTAAAGATACAATGACAGGTCACTGGGAAATCATGGGCCTTTACATTGATACACCATTCCAAGTGTTTCCTGAAGGATTCCCGAAAGAATTACTTGATGAATTAGAAGAAAAGACAGGTCGTAAAATTATCGGTAATAAACCAGCCTCTGGAACAGAGGTACTTGTTGAGCTTGGTCAAGAACAAATGGAAACAGGTTCTTTAATTGTTTACACTTCTGCTGATAGTGTATTACAGATCGCAGCTCATGAAGAAGTAGTACCACTTGAAGAGCTATATAAAATTTGTAAAATCGCACGTGAATTAACATTAGATGAGAAGTACATGGTAGGGCGTGTTATTGCTCGTCCGTTCGTTGGAGAGCCAGGAAACTTCACACGTACACCAAATCGTCATGACTATGCGTTAAAACCATTTGGTCGCACAGTAATGAATGAACTTAAAGATAGCGATTATGATGTAATTGCTATTGGTAAAATTGCTGACATTTATGATGGAGAAGGTGTAACTGAATCACTTCGTACGAAATCAAATATGGATGGAATGGACAAGCTTGTAGATACATTAAATATGGACTTTACAGGTATTAGCTTCTTAAACTTAGTTGACTTTGATGCCTTATTTGGTCATCGTCGTGACCCACAAGGGTACGGAGAAGCATTGCAAGAATATGACGCACGTCTTCCAGAAGTATTCGAAAAACTAAAAGAAGATGATCTATTATTAATTACAGCAGACCATGGTAATGATCCAGTACATCCTGGTACTGATCATACACGTGAATATGTACCGTTATTAGCATATAGCCCAAGCATGAAAGAAGGCGGACAAGAGTTATCACTTCGTCAAACATTTGCTGATATTGGTGCAACTGTAGCAGAAAACTTTAATGTTAAAATGCCAGAACATGGAACAAGCTTCTTAAACGAGCTAAAGAAATAGGGGGATAAACAGATGAATCGTGAACTAATTACAAAATCAGCTTCATACTTAAAAGAGAAATTTCAAGAGACACCACAAGTAGGACTAATCCTTGGATCTGGACTAGGTGTATTAGCAGATGAAATCGAGAACGCAGTAACAGTACCATACAGTGAAATCCCTGAATTCCCAGTTTCAACTGTAGAAGGACATGCAGGTCAACTTGTGTTCGGTACACTTCAAGGTGTAACAGTAGTAGCAATGCAAGGACGTTTCCATTTCTATGAAGGATACGATATGCAAAAAGTAACATTCCCAGTTCGTGTTATGAAAGAACTAGGTGTAGAAACAGTTGTTGTAACGAACGCAGCTGGTGGTGTAAATACATCATTTGAACCAGGCGATCTTATGTTAATTTCAGATCATATTAACTTCATGGGTACGAACCCATTAATCGGACCAAATGATTCTGAAATGGGTGCACGTTTCCCTGATATGTCTACATCATATACGCCAGAACTTCGCGAAATGGCGAAACAAGTTGCAGCAGATTTAAATATTAAAGTACAAGAAGGTGTATATGTTGGAATGACAGGTCCTGTATATGAAACACCTGCTGAAATTCGTATGCTTCGTACACTTGGCGGAGATGCAGTTGGTATGTCAACAGTACCGGAAGTAATTGTAGCTCGTCATGCAGGTATGAAAGTACTAGGTATTTCTTGTATTTCAAATATGGCAGCTGGTATTTTAGATCAACCACTTCATCACGATGAAGTAATTGAAACGACAGAACGTGTTAAAGCTAATTTCTTAGCATTAGTAAAAGCAATTGTAAAACAAATGAAGGGGTGACTTCACAATGAGAATGGTGGACCTAATTGCAAAAAAACGTGATGGACATGCATTAACGACAGAAGAAATTAACTTTATCGTTGAAGGATATACAAATGGTAGTATTCCAGATTATCAAATGAGTTCACTTGCAATGACAATTTTCTTCCAAGATATGAATGATCAAGAACGTGCAGATTTAACGATGGCAATGGTAAATAGCGGTGATACAATTGACTTATCAGCCATTGAAGGGGTAAAAGTAGATAAGCATTCAACGGGTGGAGTTGGTGATACAACGACACTTGTATTAGGTCCATTAGTAGCTGCTTTAGGTGTACCAGTTGCGAAAATGTCTGGACGAGGTCTAGGACATACGGGTGGTACAATTGATAAATTAGAAGCAGTACCAGGATTCCATGTGGAAATTGAAAATGATGAATTCATGCGTCTTGTAAATGAAAATAAAATCGCTGTTATTGGTCAAAGTGGAAACTTAACACCTGCTGATAAAAAGTTATATGCGCTTCGTGATGTAACTGCAACAGTAAATTCAATTCCTCTTATCGCTAGCTCAATTATGAGTAAGAAAATTGCTGCTGGTGCAGATGCAATTGTTCTTGATGTAAAAACTGGAGCAGGCGCGTTTATGAAAACGGATGAAGATGCAAAGCGTTTAGCAGAAGCAATGGTACGCATCGGTAATAACGTTGGTCGTAATACGATGGCGGTTATTTCTGATATGAGTCAGCCGCTTGGTGAAGCAATTGGTAATGCATTAGAAGTACAAGAAGCAATTGATACATTACAAGGTAAGGGACCGA
This sequence comes from Bacillus sp. TH17, assembly GCF_016651125.1. Taxonomy (NCBI): domain Bacteria; kingdom Bacillati; phylum Bacillota; class Bacilli; order Caryophanales; family Bacillaceae; genus Bacillus; species Bacillus sp. TH17. Next base: position 3,551,724 of record NZ_JAEKEN010000001.1, on the reverse strand, counting down.
AAGATTTAGAAGAGTTATGTTTAACACTTGGAAGTCAGATGGTGTACCTTGCTGGACAAGCTTCATCTTTAGAAGATGCACGTGAAAAGTTAATTGAAGTAATGAACAATGGTAAAGCGCTAGAATCATTTAAAACGTTCTTATCGGCGCAAGGCGGCGATGCATCTGTTGTTGATGATCCTTCTAAATTGCCACAAGCACAATTTAAAATTGAAGTGGAAGCGAAAGAAGACGGTTACGTATCGGAAATCGTTGCAGATGAAATCGGAACAGCAGCAATGCTTTTAGGAGCAGGGCGTGCAACGAAAGAGTCTGAAATTGATTTAGCAGTTGGTCTAATGCTTCGCAAAAAAGTAGGCGATAGCGTGAAAAAAGGTGACTCTCTTGTTACAATTTACGCAAACCGCGAAAATGTTGAAGACGTAAAAGCGAAAATTTATGAGAACATGAAAATCGCTAAAGATCACGTAGATGCACCAACTTTAGTACACGGTATTGTAACGAAGTAATAAAGTGAAACTTTAATCAGTGGGGGCTTTATCCCCACTGATTATTAGCCTTCACCAATCGGGCATTTACGGGCAGCCCGACCCAGACCTAACTTCTTTGCTTTCGCTGAATTTTGAGGTAGGGGTCTTACTGCCCGCAAATAGCGGGATAAAAAAAGCTGAGGAGATTTCTCCTTGGCTTTTTTTACTATTTTTTGTTTATAATAGTAATGGGTGAAATTATGATTAGAATTTGTGCAATAACGAAAAAAAATGAAGTTTTATATGATGTTTCGCTAGAAGAAACGAAAAAAGAGAACATCATATGGTATTGGCTTGATTTATATAAGCCAACGAAAGAGGAGTATACATATATTTTACAAGATCACTTCAAGTTCCATCCCCTTGCAATTGAAGATTGTGTAGAGTATGTACAGAGACCAAAGGTAGATTTTTATGATGGATATAACTTTTTAGTTCTTCATGCATTCGGAGAAGACGGATTAGAACCGCATGAAATCGATTTATTTATTAGTGATCGATATATAGTCTCTTTCCATTTCTCTCATAATAATGCGATTGAAAGAGTATGGAAAACGCTCGGTGAAAAGAAACGTATTAAGAAGAGTCCTTTGCATGTAGCACATACAATTATTGACCAAATTGTAGATGATTATTTCGCACCTGTTTATTACATCGAAGACCATTTAAATGCAATTGATGATAATTTAACGGGTGAGACAGCAGGAAGTGTGCTAGAAGAAGTATTTGATATTCGTGCAGATTTATCTAAGCTAAGGCGTACAATTATTCCGATGCGTGATTTATTGTATCGTATATTAAATTCAACACGTTTTTACGGTATAAGCGATCATGAAATTTATTTTAAAGATATACATGATCATTTGCTTAAACTGACAGAGATGATTGAAGCGAGCCGTGAATTAACAGCAGATATTCGAGATAGTTACTTTTCGTTGAATTCCCACCATATGAACAATATTATGAAAACATTAACTGTTTTCTCAACTATTTTCATGCCGTTAACATTTATTGCAGGGGTATACGGCATGAACTTCGCACATATGCCAGAGCTTGGCGGGAAGTATAGTTATTTTATTTGCTTAATTTTAATGGCATTAATTGGCGGCGGAATGATGGCTTGGTTTTATAAAAAAGGTTGGTTTAAGTAAAAAAACACCGAGGATTTCCTCGGTGTTTTTTTCTTAGCCAATAGCGTGTAATACGAACATGGCTAAGAATAAGCATGTAATAATATACATGGACGGTGCGACTTCTTTACGCTTTCCAAGTGCAACTTTCAAGATAGGATAAGCAATAAATCCGAACGCAATGCCATCAGCGATACTATATGTGAGCGGGATCATAACGATAATTAAAAACGCTGGAAATCCTTCTGAAAAGTCGTTCAGAGGAATTTGTTGAATGCTTGTAATCATCAGCCCGCCAATAATAATTAAGATTGGTGCAATGGCACTGTCAGGAATTATTTTGACAAACGGAAGCGCAAACAGTGATGCGAAGAATAACAACCCTGTAACGATAGACGTCAGACCTGTCTTTCCGCCTGCAGTAATACCTGCGGCACTCTCTACTGTTGAAACGGTAGGGCTTGTGCCAAATAGACCACATGTCATTGCTGAAATTGCATTTGCTTGGTAAGCACGTGGGAATTTACGATCATCTTCTAATAAACCATGTAAAAGTCCCATGTTCTCAAAAATAAGCACCATGCTTAAGGAGAATGTTGCAATCCAAAATGGCAAGGAAGAAAGTTTCCCAAATGACATAGCTCCAAACACATCGCCATAATTAGCGAATGAAAACGAACTATTTCCCATTTGACTCGTATCAACAAGGCCAAACAGCCATGCAATACCAGTTCCAATTGCAATCGTCCATAAAAAGCTTCCACGTACGTTACGCGCAAATAGTACAAGTGCGACAATAAGAGTAAGTAGTGTGGCAAGAACGACAGGACTACTTAATTTTCCCATTGCAACAGCAGTATTAGGATGCGAAACGACTAAACCACCTTTTTGCAAGCCGATGAAAGCTAAAAACAACCCGATACCGACAGTGATCGCTTCCTTTAATGACTTTGGAATCGATACCGAAAGCACGCGAGCAATCGGTGTAAAAGCAGCAATTGTAAAAATAATACCGGCGATAAAAACAGCTGCCAATGCTTCTTGCCAAGTTAAACCGAGCGTATGCACAGCAGTGTACGTGAAGAATGCATTTACACCCATACCAGGGACAAGAATAGCAGGTGCATTTGCCCAAAATGCCATGAGTAGACATCCGACAAATGAACTAAAAACAGTTGCCAAAATTCCTGCCTCAAGAGGAATGCCGGCATCTGATAAGATTGACGCATTTACAATCATAATATAAACAATTGTGAAAAATGACGTGACTCCAGCTAAAACTTCTTGTTTTGGTGATGTTTGGTGTAAGTCTAATTTAAATGTTCTTTCAAGTATTCCTTTCATGTTAAACCTTCTTTTTCATATCCCTCTCCCACCCGTGATATCTCTTATGTAAGAGCTCACCGTCCTTTATTATATCAGAACATCATGTTTTTACAACAACGAAAATGATAACGGTTACTTATAAATGAGTTTATTTATAAATACGTAAAAATTGCCCGGATAGATGAAATGATTTCTAGTTCTCCTGATTGAATGGGCGGAGCTGCTTGCGCATGCAAAGTAGCATATGATGAGATCTCCCGTGGTAATTGGGCAGATTCTTCAACGAGTGAGAGGGGAACAGGATTAATATTTAAATTGTAGGTACTCGCAATTGTACGAGCTTTGTCTACTGCTTGTTGCAGAGCTTGAATGAGAGCTTGCTCATAATATTTATTTGGATGAGATATTCGAAAACGTAATCCTTTTGCTACGTTTGCACCATTTGTAACGGCTATATCATATACTTCCCCTGCTTTTTGCACATTTAAAACGGTAATTTCATACAAATGCTCCACACGGTAGCCTTGTAGTAATGCTTTATCATTTACATATTCGTATTGAGGAGTAATTGTATAAGAAATGGTTTCTATATCTTTATCGGCAATACCTAGCTGTTTGAGTGCATCAAGCAATTGTTTCGATTGCACTGCATTTTCTTCTTGCGCCTGTTTTACATTTTTACTATCTGTTCGAATGCCCAGTGTTAATATGACAACATTTGGTTTTGCCTTTATAATGCCTTCTCCTTGTACAGTAATAGTAGCTTCTTTACCAGTATTTGTCGTACGGATATTATGTAAATACGGATTCATTCCACTTTGCATTTATGCTCACCATCCTTTTTTATATGTATATGTGTGAACAAAAAAGAAAATCTTATGAAAAAAGTTACATAAATGAGAATGTTGAGGGAAGAAAGCATATACAATATAGGTATTTATAGATTATAATATGTGTAAATATGATAAAAAAGGGACGAGGCTAGTGAACGAAAATAGAGAAACACTGATTTTAGATCTATCTGCATCATTTCGAAAGATGATACGTTTATTACAAAATGATATTAATACACGTTTTTCAGAGCATATGCCATATAATGAATTCTCTGTATTACGTGCGTTATTTTTAAAAAGTCCACAGATGGCTTCGCAAATTGCGAGTGAAGTAAACGTAACCTCCAGTCATATTACAGCTGTAACAGATCGTCTCGTGCGAAAAGGGTTTGTTGAAAGAAAACGTTCAAATTCGGACCGTCGTATCGTATACTTAGAAATTACTGAAAACGGACGAGAAGTAACTGAAAAGCTTGAAGCTGTGCGTAAAGAATATTATAAAGAGAAATTTAAAGGTTGGAGCGACCAAGAGATAGAAATGGTTTTAGAACTATTTGGCCGCGTATTATAATAAATGAGGATAGGAAGCGAGAGCTTTCCTATCCTTTTTCTTTTGAATAAAAATATTTTGAAACTCCGATACTTTAATTAAACAGATCGGAGGAAAGATTATGAAATATATTGCTGCACTTACCATTTTACTTGGAAGTTTTTTCTGCTTTCATACATTCATGTACGCTGATAGCCCTATCCAAGTGGTGCAAAAAGAAGTGAAGTACATTGAGAATGATAATACCGTCTTGTATTCGAAATTATGGGTTCGTTCTATGCAAAACGCAGTATTATTTCATCATAGCGATAATGTTCGTAATCAGGACACTTTGCGTAATGTAACAAGTTCATCGCTCGTTAAAGCGAAGCAATTACCATTTAAGAAAGCATCAATGTACATTCCAAGATTATCGCAATACGTATCAAAAGCAGGGAAAGAAAATATTCAAGTGCACTACATTGCGGTGCACTATAATGTGAAAAAAGAAAATGCGTATCAATTAAATGGCATGAACTATTTTCTGCAAGTATTTGTGAAAGAGCGCGGCGAATGGAAAATTGCTGAAAGTGTAGTCGCGCCGACAGAGCAAATTGTGCAAAATGGTGATGGGTTCGGGATGAAAGAAGAGATGGTGTATGGGGATAGGAGAGAGAATATGAAATAACCTCCTTTTGAAGGAGGTTATTTCGTATGAAGTGAAAATTTTTTATTTATCAAATAGTGAAGTATTACATAGCCAAATAGTCCTATTATTATGAACCCAGCGTAATAACTTAATAGCGGATCGTTTTTTCCACCTGTTATCCGGCCTCCTAATAGAGCAAAACATATTGTAACACAAGGTATAAATAGTCGATGTAGTTTAGTGAATAATAATATTTTACCGTTATTTTCATTAGGAGTCCGATTATACAAAAATACTCCTAATGGTAAAAGAATGAGAATATATAGAATCGGAGTGATAAGCTTCCAGATGGGCTGGAATTGATGCTGCTCCTTAACGGATTCTTTTAAATTATTAATGTCTACTTCCTTTACTTCTGGATTAAATGTATAAGATATATAAGTATTATTAGTAGGTGCAAAAACTTCAATATTCTCTATATATGATGCATAATTCGCTTTCTTAAGGAAAAATTCAGTTGTAGATACATTTGTGTGAATCCAAGCAAAATGAAACAGTAACATGCCTATTCCAGATGGTAATATAATGAAAATTAAGCTTAATATACTATGCGAAATGACATTGCCAGCAATTGTTCCGATAAAAATAGCTATTGTAAAAATCGCAATCCATGTAATGGTAACATAACATAATAATGTACCCATTGGCCCGAAAGATTGGTATTGGCTAAAAAGATTAATCTTTAGGATGAAATAAATTAAGATGCCATTAAGACTCATTATGAATAGAATTGCGATTGTCCCGAACAGCCACTTAGAAAGAAAAAGCTCTTTTCTCGTGAATGGCATTGCAAATAACAGATAGTCTGTTTGATTTTGTCTTTTCCAACTGATTAATGAACAGGCGAGTAATATGAAAATTGGAATGAAGGGGATGATAAGAGTATCCCCATTTAAACTATAGTAGAAATAGCCATCTTCGTTTGGTTGAACCTGTAAATCATTAAAGTAGCTAATAGGTAAAAACCAAAAACTACTACAAGCAAAGAGTAAAAGAATGTACTTACTTTGCTTGTAATGATGGAGCCATAAAGCTTTATGAAACATGTAATCCCTCCAGTACAAAATTGTGATAATGATGAGTTTATTTAGCGTTCCAAGAGAACTTCCATTTCAATAGTTTGGATAGAAGAAAATAGCTAATTATGCTTGCCCCAAAAAATCCAATGTAAAAATTAAGTAATGATTTGTCTCCCCTTAAGACTAAACCACCAACTATTCCTATAACGAAAATACCAATGCTCATAATTATTTTTTGTAACTTCGGATATAGGAGGAAGTTTCCATTTAGCTCATTGACTGAACGAACATATAAATATATACCGAGTGGTAATAAAATAATGATATATGTGATAGGTGCAATCAATAATTTTGCTGAAGGGATTTTTGTAAAGTTTGGTTCATTATGACGCACTCCATCTGGATCGGTATAGGCACTATGTGGATCATAATCAAATCTAATACGAAAATCTTCTGCTGGACCAGAAATACGTATGTTTTCTAAGAAATGGTTCATATTATTACTGTTCTCATGAAAATCTATATTTGAGTGAACAGCGATGACTCCTGAGACTAGAGATGGAAGTAACAATGGAAACATGAATATAGCTGCAGTGAGAAGTCCCTGCGAGATAATATGCCCTGTAATTGTTCCAATACATAATGCAAGTGTATAAATAGCGATTAATACAATTAACATATATATAAAATAAGAATGGAATGGGGAAAATACTTGATATTTATTATGAAAAGTTATCTCTTTCATAATAGCAAATAGACCCCAGTTTATACTGACAACTGCTACAATGTTACAAATACCAAACAACCATTTCGTCATAAAAAAGTGTGAGCGTTTAAAAGGCAGAGACCAAAGAAAATCAATGGAGTTATTTTGTCTTTCCCATCCGATTAACGTACAAGCTAAAATGATAAGTGCAACACCTTGGAATATAACAGGATCCATTAGTGATAAACCAAACTGGTAGTGATATGTATAGTTGTCTTCTTTTGGCATCGTTAGAAAGTGTTGTTGTTCAATAGCTGCCATATAGTATTTGTATGACAAATTGTAGAAGCTAACGAACCAAAATAACCAGACTATATATTTACTTTGTTGGTACGTCCGTAGCCATAATGCTTTTTGAAACATAGGATCTCTCCTTTAAAAGACTTTATAATTTGTAAGGCGCTTTAGTACGAAATAAGTGACGATTCCGGCGAAACACATACCGGTATACTGATTAAATAAGAAATTAAATAAAGGTAATTTATAGCTACTTAGTAAGGCGAAATAGATTGTCGTTCCCCATATCCATATTCGTAAATGTTTTTTGGAAATAAATATTCTTTGACTATTTTCAATTGGTGACCGCTTGTATAAATATGAGCCAATTAGTAAATAGAAGATTGTATAAAAAATAGGAACTAGCATCGATTTAGCTGAATAATAACTATGGAACTCTGGACCTTTTAAAAGCGATGAATCGGGTGCTTCCTTATCTTTTTCCGGATTATAGTAGTAATTAATAGAAAAGTAATTTATCGGTGCAACGATATTTGCTTTTGCATTAATTTCTGAAAGACTTACATATAAGTGTCGTTCTTTCTTATATGTAATATCTAGAGAATTAATTGTAAAATTGTGTAGTAATGAAATAAAGGTAAGCCCCATTAGTAACGAAGGAATACAAAAAACGACTTGTGAAACGATACCTCCAGTAAAAGTACCTATACATAAAGCAGCTGTATATACTGCGACATATGAAACGATTGCATACAGAAAGTATCGATGAAATGGTCCAAATGATTGATAATCAAAATGAATTGTAGTTCTATAAATAAAATACATAAGAACCCAATTTATAAGAAATGAGCATACAATACAGAATGAACCGAAAGCCCATTTAGATAAGAAAACATCTTTTCGTTTAAAAGGCATTCCCATAAGTAAAGTAATAGATTGATTGCTACGTTCCCATCCTATTAATAGACACGCTAAAGAAATAATAAGAATAGTTAACCAAAGGCTATTATCATTTGACCAAAATGTGTAACTATAATCGAATGTTCCTTTTTCTTTCAAGTCATAATACTTAGCAAGTTGTAGTTGAGCTTCTCTATAGTATTTGAAAGATAAATAATAAAGCGTACTCAAGAAAAATAGTAAAGCAGCATACTTCCCACGCTTCCAATTCCACATCCACAACGCCTTATGAAACATACCCATCCTCCTCAAGTGTCGTAACGAAGACATCTTCAAGTGACATTGATAATTCTTCAATGAGTATTGGTTGCTCTTTATAAAACTTCTCCAGTGTTGTAGCCACATTTTCCTCAATTAAGATTGTATATACTTTTCCTGTTTGGTTTAATATTTTAATATTGCTTAAGTTTTCTAGTTTTTGAGGTAATGAACGTTCATAAGCAACTTGTATTTTGGCAAATCGTGATTTTGCATCATCTAGTGATGTAATAGAATCTACTGTATGTCCTTTTAAAATAATGATTGTATCGGCAATTTTTTCAACTTCATCTAAATGGTGAGTGGAGATGAAAATTGTAATTTCTTTTTCTGCTACTTCTTCAACGAGAAATTGTAGAATCTGTCTTTTGACGATAGGATCAAGTCCGTTTGTCGGTTCATCTAAAATGACATATTCTGCTTTTGCAGCGAAAGCTAAAATGATCGCAAGCAGTGCTTTCATTCCTTTTGAGTAACTACGAATACGTTTGTTTGGTAAATTAAAACGTTCTAATATTTCATAAAAATATTGTTCATCAAATGCTGTATAAACCGCTTTATAAAACTTTACGATTTCTTTTACTGTATATCCGTTCAGTATGTTAGTAGAGTCTGGAACGTATACAACTTTTTGTTTAATTTCAGGATGCATATGAACATCTGTATTCTCATATGTAACAGTTCCTTCATCGGGGTCTAAAATGCCGACCATCGTTCGTAATAAAGTTGTTTTCCCCGCACCGTTTCTTCCGAGCAATCCGACGATACTACCTTTTTGTAATGTGAAAGAAACATCGTCTAAAATCGTTTGGTTATCAATTGTTTTCTTCAAGTTTGTCACTTTCAACATCTGTATTTCCTCCAATCTCTTTATAGTATGAATCTATCCAATCGTGAATTTTATCTTTCGTAATCCCAAGATAAGAGGCTTCTAGTAATAATTGATGAAATTGCTTTTCAACCATAGCGATTTTCCTTTCGTCTAATGTTGGGGTAATCGATTGGGCTACAAATGTTCCTTTTCCTCGTAATGTTTCAATAATCCCTTGTCGCTCTAATTCTTGATAAGCTTTACTTACTGTATTTGGATTTATAACGAGCAAAGAAGCAAGCTCGCGTACAGAAGGAAGTTTATCACTTGGAGCTAACATATTTTTTAGTACGAGCTCTTTTATATTTTGAACAATTTGTTCCCATATCGGAGTGTTGCTTCTTGGATCAAGTTGAATATGCAAGAGCAATGTCTCCTTCCTGATGAGTATTAAGTGTACTACTACGTGTAATACACTTAATACAATATAGGCAAGGAATTTATTTGTCAACTGAAAATAATAGAAAAATATGGTATTAAAAATGTATAAATTGGAAAAAATAAGTTTGATATAGAATGGAGGGTTAGTCATGAAGCGAGTTTTTGGAATACTTGTTTGTTTCATGTTATTGCTTTCTGGTACTTCAGTTAGTTTCGCACAATCTGAGAAAACGAAGCAGGAAAAAACAGAAGAAACCACGCCGAAGTTAGCGGAACAAGCGTCATCAGCGATCGTAATTGAGCAAGATACAGGTAAAGTTTTGTTTGATAAAAATCCGAATGAAAAGTTACCACCTGCTAGTATGACAAAGATTATGACAATGCTATTAATTATGGAACAAGTTGAAAAAGGAAAACTAAAACTAAACGATAAAGTTAGAGCGAGTGAACACGCAGCTTCAATGGGCGGATCACAAATTTTTCTAGAACCTGGGGAAGAGATGACTGTAAATGAAATGTTAAAGGGCATTGCAATTGCATCTGGAAATGATGCATCGGTTGCAGTAGCTGAGCATATCGCTGGTTCAGAAGAAGGTTTCGTAAATATGATGAACAAAAAAGCGAAAGATCTAGGATTGAAAAATACACATTTTCAAAATCCGACAGGTCTTCCAGCGAAAGATCATTATTCTACAGCGAATGATATGGCTATTATGGCGAAAGAGTTGATGAAGTATCCACTTATTCGAAAATACACAGGTAAATATGAAGACTATTTACGTGAAAATACGGATAAGAAGTTTTGGCTTGTTAATACGAATAAGCTAGTACGTTTTTATCCTGGAGTAGATGGAGTGAAAACAGGCTTTACGACAGAAGCGAAATATTGTTTAACGGCATCGGCTGAGAAAAATGGTATGCGTGTTATTTCAGTTGTAATGGGAGCACCTACATCAAAAGAGCGGAACAATCAAGTAACGAAGCTTCTTGATTATGCATTTGGACAATACATGACAAAGAAATTATATACACGTGGTGAGAAAATTAAGACTGTACAAGTAGGAAAAGGTAAGGAAGAAAAAGTAGATTTAGTTGCGTCAGACAATGTGTCTCTTCTTATGAAGAAGGGCGAAAATATGGACAAAGTTAAACAAGAAGTGATTGCTGAAAAGAAAGTGAAGGCACCGATTAAAAAAGGTGATGTACTTGGCACACTTGTTATTAAAAGAGATAAAGATGTTTTATTAAAACAAACAATTGTAGCGAAAGAAGATGTTGAGGCAGCGAGCTGGTGGGAGTTATTTAAAAGAAGTTTTGGGATGTTTTCAACATCAAAATAGCGGCGGAAATTTTGATGTTTTTCTGTTCGTATTTACTGAAATAATTGCTGAAAGGTTTCACTTTATGACGAAATAGTTCTTCTTTTGTCAGTAGGAAGGATTCTGATTTTATATCACGAAAATCTTATGTTAATGAGTAAAGTTTGAGCATAAGGAGGAAATCGTGTGAGTCTTTCCATGCATTTAGAAGTAAAACGTGACGTCTTATGTGTGAGGCTAGAGGGCGAGTTAGATCATCATACTGCTGAAGAGTTGCGAACGAAAGTCACAGATATGATTGAGACACATGGTGTTCATCATATTATTTTGAGCCTAGAGAACTTAACATTTATGGATAGTTCTGGTTTAGGCGTTATATTAGGCCGATATAAACATGTAAAGGGATTAGGTGGAGAGATGGTTGTCTGTGCAATTTCACCGCCCGTTAAACGTTTATTTGAAATGTCAGGTCTATTCAAAATTGTTCGTTTAGAAGAAAGTGAAGCGCATGCGCTCGCGACGTTGGGGGTGGCGTAGATGAGAAATGAAATGAACCTTCAATTTTCAGCGTTAAGCCAGAATGAATCATTCGCTCGTGTTACGGTAGCTGCTTTTATTGCGCAATTAGACCCGACGATGGAAGAACTAACAGAGATTAAAACAGTTGTGTCAGAAGCGGTTACAAATGCAATTATTCATGGGTATGAAGGAAATGCAGAAGGTGTTGTTTATATTTCAGTGATTTTGGAAGAAGCGATGGTGAAACTCACGATTCGAGATGAAGGGATTGGTATCTTTAACTTAGATGAAGCAAGACAACCCCTTTTTACAACTAAACCTGAATTAGAGCGTTCCGGAATGGGATTTACTATCATGGAAAATTTTATGGATGAAGTAGAAGTTATTTCAAACGAATCTTTCGGGACAACAATCCATTTGACAAAATACTTATCAAATAGTAACGCTCTATGCAATTAAGGAGAATAGCCAATGGACATAGAGGTCAGAAATGAGAAGAAGAAACCTCAGTTAAAGGACCACGAGCTAAAAGCGTTAATTCAAAAAAGTCAAGATGGAGATCAACAAGCGAGAGATACAATCGTTCAAAGTAATATGCGTCTCGTATGGTCGGTTGTACAGCGATTTCTTAATCGAGGATACGAACCAGACGATTTATTTCAAATTGGATGTATTGGACTCTTAAAATCGGTAGATAAATTTGATTTATCTTTCGACGTGAAATTTTCAACATATGCAGTTCCAATGATTATCGGTGAAATACAACGATTTTTACGTGACGATGGATCAGTGAAAGTAAGTAGATCTTTAAAAGAAACAGGAAACAAAGTCCGAAAGATGAGAGACGAGCTTTCGAAAGAATTTGGAAGGGCTCCAACGATTAATGAGGTAGCACAGGCTCTTGAACTAACGCCGGAAGAAGTTGTTCTGGCGCAAGAAGCGAGTCGTGCTCCTTCGTCGATACATGAAACTGTGTATGAAAACGACGGAGATCCAATTACTATTTTAGATCAAATTGCAGATCAATCGGAAACGAAATGGTTTGATAAAATTGCTTTAAAAGAAGCAATTAGAGAATTGGATGAACGAGAAAGGCTAATTGTGTATTTGCGCTATTATAAAGACCAAACCCAATCAGAAGTAGCGGAGCGAATAGGCATTTCGCAAGTACAAGTTTCAAGACTTGAAAAGAAAATATTAAAACAGATGAAAGATCGAATAGATGAATAGCTATCTATTCGATTTTTTTTGTTGTAACGTATGGTTGGTCGATAGCGGCAGCATTCCTTCTAGTCGCGTTAGTTATTGGTCTGAAAAAATGGAATGCACAAATACATTCAGACTCTGTCCAGCTTGAAAAAGAATGGAAGGACCGAGGTGTTTCATGATGAGTGGATCAGTAATTATGATGATGGTTATAGGTATGGTAGTCATTTGGGGAGGACTTGCATTAAGTATTGCAAATTTATTTAAGAAAAAGGCATAAGCTAAAAACATCTGTACCGAAATGGTACAGATGTTTTTTTATGAAAAAATTGTATTAGAAAAAATTCCAATAACCATACTACAACTACGAGGAAGAGTGAAGGGGTGAATGGAAATTGGAAGGAACAATTTATATTAAAATGCGCAATCGCTTAAAAGTGTCTCCTACGTATGAAGTAAAGCTGAGCGATGTTGCTCAACTTGCCGGAGATTCTTTTGTAGTTGAGTTGTTACAAAATGAAATAGTCTACAAAATAACAGCGCATGATAAAACACATGTTGTAATTGATGTTATGAAAGTGATTGAGATTATTCAACAAAAAGCGGCTCGCATACAAATTAATTTACTTGGTTCTGGACAAACTCTTGTTGAAATTATATACGAAAAAAAGAAAGTGCATCCGGTTTTCTTCGGACTTGTATGGTTGTTACTTTTCATTGGAGCGGCCCTTGCGATCATTTATTTCCATGAAGATGTAAGTATGCAACAAGTACACCAACGGTTATATTACATGATTACTGGAGAATTTAAGGCGCAACCACTTTTATTTCAAATTCCTTATTCATTAGGTCTTGGATTAGGTATGGTCTTATTTTTTAATCATGTATTTCAAAAGAGAATTAATGAAGAGCCGAGCCCGTTAGAAGTTGAGATGTTTCAATATCAGCAGTCGCTTGATCAATATGTAATTGTTCATGAAAACAAGGATAATATGAAACAGATTGCTGATGATTGAGTGTGCATTTGTTGTATTAATTGGCTTAGCTGGAGGAATTGCAGTAGGTAGCGGATATGTCGCGTTTTTAGCTGTACTTGGTATAATCCCTCGTTTAGCTCAATTAACGAGAAGTGGAAAGCATATTCAATACTTTGAGTGGGCGGTCATTGCAGGTACTTTAACAGGGGCTTGGTGTAGTTTGAAAAATATTACATTTCAAACGTCACAATATTGGCTTGTTATATTAGGGATATTTTGTGGCACATTCATTGGAATGCTCGCTGCGGCGTTAACGGAAGTGTTAAACGTTTTACCTATTTTAGCGAAACGAGTAAGGGTAGAGGAGAAAATTATTGTTTTACTCGTTGCTCTTGTACTTGGGAAAGTAATAGGCTCGTTGTTTCACTGGATTTATTTCGTAAAGTAGGAGGCAATATATATGGCAGGGCGAAAATTGAAGGACGATTACATAAATAAAGTGAAGGAGTACCATCCAAAACCGAACTATTTCATAAATTGTGTGAAGGCATTTCTTGTTGGTGGACTCATTTGTACGGTAGGAGAAGTGTTGATGAAATTTTATATACATTACTTTCACTTTAGTGAGAAAGAGGCAGGAAACCCTACAGTTGCAACTCTTGTTTTACTATCAGCGATTTTAACAGGGTGTGGTGTATATGATAAAATCGGGCAGTTTTCTGGAGCGGGATCAGCAGTACCAGTTACTGGATTTGCGAATTCTATGGCGAGTGCCGCACTAGAGCATAGGAGTGAAGGGATTGTTCTAGGAATCGCTACTAACATGTTTAAGCTTGCAGGAAGTGTCATTGTATTTGGAGTCGTCGGTGCATACATTATCGGGTTAATAAGATATACATTTCAAATTTTAATGTCTTAAAGGAGGGGTGGGTATGAGATTGACAGGAAAACAAACGTGGGTATTTCAAAATGATATCTTCGTGAATGCAACTGGTACTGCTGTCGGTCCGAAAGAAGCTGAAGGCCCTCTTGGAAAGGATTTTGATATTTCATATTCTGACTTACATTGCGGAGAGGAAAACTGGGAACTTGCTGAACGAAGGTTAATGTCAGACTCAATTCAACAAGCGATGCAAAAAGGGAATATAAAAAAATCGCAAATTGATTTCTTTTTAGCGGGAGATTTATTAAACCAAACAGTGACAGCAAATTATGTTGCTCGTGAGTATGGTATTCCTTTTTTAGGGATGTTCAGCGCTTGTGCGACGTCAATGGAAACTTTGGCGATTGGATCAGCTTTTATAGATGGTGGATTTGCGAATCGTATTTTAGCTACAGTAAGTAGTCATAATGCGACGGCTGAAAGACAATTTCGTTCCCCGACAGAATACGGAGGACAAAAGCCAGGGACAGCAAACTCAACTGTTACCGGAGCAGGGTCAATATTAATTAGCAATGAGGAGAGTGCAATTAAAATAACAGCAGCAACAATTGGTAAAGTGCAAGATTTAGGAATTGCTAATCCTTTAGATATGGGATCAGCGATGGCACCAGCTGCTGCTCATACAATTCAACAACATTTTGAAGATTTGAGAAGAAGTGCAGCTGATTATGATCTTATTGTTACTGGTGATTTATCGGCTGTTGGGACACCAATTGCGAAACAACTTTTACTTGAGGAAGGGTATGATTTGGGGAATGTATACAATGATTGTGGATTAATGATTTACAATTCAAATCAAGAAGAAGTGTTTGCAGGGGGCAGTGGTTGTGCTTGTTCAGCTGTTGTAACATACGGCCATTTATTGCGTGAAATGCAAAAAGGGAATTTACAAAGAATTTTTGTCGTTGCAACTGGAGCTCTATTAAGTCCCATGATGATACAACAGAAGGAAACGATTCCAACGATTGCGCATGGTGTTGTGTTTGAAAGCGTTAAAGGAGAGTGAATTGTGGATTTTATATATGCATTTCTTGTAGGAGGAGCTATTTGTGTAATTGGACAAGTGTTGCTAGATTTCGCAAAGTTAACACCGGCACATTTAATGGCAACTTTTGTAGTCGCCGGAGCTATTTTAGACGGATTCGGATTGTACGATAAGCTTATAAAATTTGCAGGTGCTGGGGCAACAGTCCCTATTACAAGTTTTGGACACTCACTATTGCACGGGGCAATGCATGCGGCAGAAAAACATGGATATTTAGGAATTGGAATCGGTATGTTTAGCTTAACGTCTGCGGGGATTTCAGCAGCGATATTATTTTCATTTTTTGTTGCACTTATATGTAAACCGAAAGGATAAATCAAATGAGACGAAGGGTTGTTTTGGTCACAGATGGAGATGAATATGCAAAGCGGACAATTGAGCTGTTAACAAAGGAATTTGGGGGGAGGTGTATTTCAGCATCGCAAAGTAATCCGACCAAATTGACAGGGAAGAAAGTTGTTGAGCTTATTATGCAAACGCCATATGACCCTGTATTTGTCATGTTTGATGACAGCGGATTTATAGGAGAAGGATCTGGTGAAAAGGCGTTAAAGTATGTCGCAACACATAAACAAGTTGATGTACTCGGTATTTTAGCAGTAGCATCTAATACACATCATTGGGAATGGGCGCGTGTAGATGTAAGTGTAGATCGGAATGGGAATTTGACAGAATATGGCGTTGATAAATTTGGACTCCCAGATGGTGAAATTGGCAGGATTAGTGGGGATACGATTTATTGTTTAGATGGTCTGAATGTTCCTGTCATAGTGGGGGTCGGTGATATTGGCAAGATGTGCGGAAATGATGAATGGGAGAGAGGATCACCTATTACTAGAAAGGCGATTCAATTAATTTTGGAAAGGAGTGGCTTTTATGACGAAGCCTAAAAAAGTGAATATCCCGATTTCATCTTTTTTAAGTGATAATGAAAATTATTTAAAGCAAACAGTTGGACTTGGTGTTACATACGATGTTGGTATTCGTAAATTTAAAATTTTAAATAAAGAAATTGGTGTGTTATTTGTAAATGGACTTTGTGATACGAATTATATTATCCCTATTTTAGAAGAAGCGGTGGATACAAATGAAATAAGGGATGTAGAAGAAGATACAGTAAAGCTTTTAGAGAATCGTTTAATTCATCAACAAGTAAGTAAAGTAAAAACGATGGATGATGTAATGCTCCAAGTATTATCAGGACTCATTGTTATATTTGTGGAAGGTGAAACTGAAGCGTTCGCAATAGATGTTCGTAGTTATCCGGGCCGGACACCGACAGAACCAGATACAGAAAAGGTAGTGCGTGGTGCAAGGGATGGATTTGTTGAAAATATCGTTGTAAATACAGCGTTAATTCGTAGAAGAATACGCGATCCACGTCTTCGAAATGAAATGATTCGAGTAGGGGATAGATCGCAAACGGATATTTGTATTACATATGTACAAGATGTTGCAAATCCGGATTTAGTGAAGATTATAAAACAAGAATTAAATAATATTGAAGTAGATGGGATTACGATGGCGGATAAAACGGTAGAAGAATTTGTAGTGAAACAAGGTTATAATCCATTCCCGCTTATCCGATACACAGAGAGACCAGATGTAGCAGCAAATCATCTGTTAGAAGGACATGTGTTAGTACTCGTTGATACATCACCAAGTGCTATGATCACTCCAACAACATATTTTCACCATTTACAGCATGCAGAAGAGTTTAGACAAAATCCAGCTGTAGGTACATTTTTACGTTGGGTACGTTTTTTAGGTGTTATATTTTCGCTATTCTTACTGCCATTTTGGCTAGTTTTTGTTTTTGATCCGACTCTTTTACCGGAAAGTCTTGCTTTCATTGGACCAAATAAGATGACGCATTTACCGATTTTATTACAAATTTTGATGGCGGAAGTCGGACTCGAATTTTTAAGAATGGCTGCCATTCATACACCGACATCATTGTCGTCGGCAGCAGGATTAATTTCTGCCATATTAATTGGTCAAATTGCAATTGATGTAGGTTTGTTTGTACCAGAAGTTATTTTGTACGTAGCAGTTTCTATGATTGGAGCATACGCTACGCCAAGTTATGAACTAGGGCTTGGGAATAAGATAGGAAAATTGTTTGTCATTATTTTAACAGGCATATTTCATGAAATGGGATTTGTCATTGGAATGACGATATTGATTCTATTTTTAACATCTATAAAAAGCTTGCAAACACCGTATTTATGGCCGTTTTTACCGTTTGATTGGGGCGCGTTAACGAAAATTTTACTTCGTCCAACTATGTCTAGTTTAAAGGTTCGTCCAAGTATTGTAAGACCTCAAAATGTGCGAAGACAAAAATAAGCGGAATTATGCTCCGCTTATTTTTTATTGAAAATTTATTGTTTTTTTAACAAAAATCAAACATTTTTTTTGTACAATTAGAGTAGATATTGTGTATGGAAGGGGAAGAGGACATGATTAAACTATTTGTAAGTGATTTAGATGATACACTCGTTTACAATATGAATGATATGCAAAAAGAAGATGAACGAGCGCTTTGTTGGCTAGCTGAAAACGGGACAAATATTTGTTTTGCCTCTGGCCGTTTTACTCACCGAATTGATGAGGCGGTAAAAAGGTTTTCGTTCCCGTATTACACAACTAGTTTAAATGGAGCGACAATGATACTACCGGATGGAAAAGTATTTCATGAATCGAGTTTTGAAGATGGGGTTGCCCAGGAAATATATCGATATATACATAAAAAGGGACTAGCAGATATTGTTTGTGCAAATGAGCAGCGATATACAAAAAGGAAGAATGAACATCACCATACTTTTGAAGAGTATATGGGAGTGCATATTGCTGAAATCGAAGAGTTAGAAGAGGAATTTGGGAAGACTGTACATCCTGCGAAATTATTTGTTTTTGGCGAAGAAGAAAAAATTGTAGTATTAGATCAAGAGTTGAGAGATACATTTCATAGCGAAGCGGAAGTCTTTATATCGGGTAAGCGATATGTTGACATTATGCCAAGAGGTGTAAGTAAAGGAAGCGCTCTGAAGCGATTAATGGAACATTTACAAATTGAAGCAAATGAAGTTGCATGTATTGGAGATTCTTTCAATGATATTTCTATGTTTGAAGTAACCCCGCACTCCTTCACCCTCCATCATGCTCATCCGTATGTGAAGGAGAAAGCAAATTATGTTGTCCGTTCGGTTGAAGAAGCTATTATGAAATTACCGTTACTTGTATAAAAAAGAAGCTCGTCACTGGCGAGCTTCTTTTTTACTTGAATAAAGATTTAACGAAATCAATGATACTAGAGAAGAAATCTTTTACTTTATCTAGGAAACTTTGCCCTTCTTCAGATCCTAAGAAGGCAGACACATGGTCTTTTGCTTTCTCTAATTGGCTACCAACTTGGTTCCAATCGATATTAAGATTTTTCATTTTATCAAATAACGCTACTAGGCTATCCAACTGTTCATCTGTTAATGTAATACCGAGTTGATCAGCAATTTTTTTAATTAATGTACGTAAATCTTCAGTTGTTTTTGGCTGTTCTTTTGCAATTTCTTCTTTAATTTTTGCAACAAGTTGAACTGCTTTTTCTTCGCCGATTTTATCACCAAGCTGGGCTGTTTGTACCATTTCTTCATTGGCTACTTTTTTTACTTCTTCAGGAATGGCTTTGTTTGATGTTGTTTCATAGGCCTTCATTAAACCTGTTAAAGCAGCAGTTCCTGAAACTTTAAATGGTGCAGTAATTTGAATCTCTGCATCTTTCACACCTGCTGTAATAAGTGCATTTGTGTACATTGCATCTGTTATCGAATTAATGTTTTTTGAGCGTACAATGAGACCAGATCCTGGTTTTGTGTATGTAATCATAGAAGAGGAAATTGCTCTTGTACCAATTTGTGCTTTTGGAACAATTCCTTCTAGAAATTTATGTTCTTCCGCATTAGACACAGTGATGATTGTAGCATCTTTTGGTGCTTTCATTTCTTTTAACAGCTCTTGTTTTTGTTGTTCAGATAAGTTTTCTCCTAGTGTAACAATTGATTCTCCCTCAATGATGTCTGCAAATGAAGCTGTTGGCATAATAAATACGGCTACAGCTAATAGCAGAGCTAGTAATTTCGCTTTCACGAAAAATCGCTCCCTTTCTCTTTCTGAAATTTTCGGGCAACACAGTTATTATAGTATATTTTTCTTATTTGTCACCTAGCTTCTTCCACATTTCAAAAAAGAAGTATGCAGATTGTCGGATTCTTTTTGTTTCTCGTCATGAATATGGTAATATAGTGCTGAGATAGTTGAAAGGAGACATATACATATGAAAACTTTAGGATACATATTAATGGAAAATGGCGAAAAAATCGATTTAGAATTTTTCCCAGAAGAGGCACCAAAAACAGTAGAAAACTTTAAAAAATTAGCAGAGCAAGGATTTTATGATGGTGTGACATTCCACCGCGTTATTCCTGGCTTCGTAAGCCAAGGTGGAGACCCAACAGGCACAGGAGCAGGTGGCCCAGGTTACTCTATCCCATGTGAAACTGATGGAAATCCTCATAGACATCTTGTTGGCTCACTTTCTATGGCACATGCTGGCCGTAATACAGGTGGTAGCCAATTCTTTGTTGTTCATGAGCCACAACCGCATTTAGATGGCGTACATACTGTATTCGGTAAAGCAACAAGCGGTATTGAAACAGTATTAAACATGCGTCAAGGCGATGTAATGAAAGAAGTTAAAGTTTGGGAAGAATAAGTTACGAGAAAAGGAGAGCGATTTTGCTCTCTTTTTTTATTTCCTATAAACAGGGATTGGTATATATTTTAAAGTATATGACACAAATAGGAAGGCTAATAACGTTAAATTATATTGTTCATGAGAACACACTTTTAACAAAATACATAGGATGGAGTACGAATTATATGCTTCAATAAATGTATTTCTCTTAACATATTGCTTTTAGTAGAACTACTTTGTTCAAAAGTGGTTAATAAGTGAAATGTGATGAGAAAGGGATTTTCCTTTTAGTTCCTATATAGTATTGTCTCTTTTTTGAGCGGTGTAATAGAAAGAAATAGCGTGGAAACATATATTTGACTTTCTTCTTAACGCTTTGTATGATTATCAAGTTGTTTCAGCCCCTTCTCACTCTGGTAAAAATATTGTAGAATGAATGTGATATGAAAAGAGTGATTGAGGGGATAAATAGTTTGTAACTTTTGTAAGAAGGGATAAGGGTTATGTTAATTCGTTTTAAAAAAAGTTATGAAAAAATTGCAATGGGGCTTCTTTCATTTATGCCAACTGAAAAAGATGTAAAAACATTACAATTGACAATGAAAGAATATGAAGCGAAAGAGGATTGGCAATTGTATTTGTGGAAACAAAATGAAGATTTTGTTGGGATAATGGGGATTATAAAAAAAGAAGATCAGGTATTGGAAATTCAGCATTTGAGCGTGAATCCGTCTCACCGTCATATGGGGATTGGGACGAAGATGGTTCAAGAGCTTAAGAGTAAATTTCTTGAGTTTACAATTTGCGGAAATGAGCAAACAGCAAGTTTTTGCAAAAAGTGTAAAGAGCTTGAACAAAATATACATTCATGAAAGCAGGGATAAGTAGTTTATTATCTCTGCTTTCTTTTTTGTAGTTGCTCGTGTCGCTCAGAAATGACTTCTGTTCGATCACGCAATGTGTGCTTACTTATGATGTATTCACCAGGAATGACGTTCACATCTTTCCAAGAGAGGTTTTGTTTCTTACATAACTGTATGCATTGTTTTTCTAACGATACGTCTAACAATGGTAAAAATAACGGCGCAAAAATTTCCTTTTTGTGGATAAAGTGTAATCTTTCATTTAATAAGAACACAAGTTGTTTATGATCTATTCCTAATTGATGTAAAGATGTACTGTTCTTTTCTAAAAGTGCTATTGCGCTTTTTATCATCTTCTCTGCACCATTCCAGTTGGATCGTCTGTGATGGTATAAGGAAACAGCAATTTGAATGAGACCGACTAAGTAATTGTCGCGTTCTCCTCTAGGTTTTAATTTCCAATACTCTTCTAATATTTCATGACATTCAAAATAATCATAGTCTCCGTGAAAATGAATTAAAAATTGTATGTACTCGGTAGGATACATTTTATTCGCTCCTGTCTAACGGTTATATGTACAGTTTATCATAGAAATATTAACAATAAGCGACTAGGGAAATATCCCTAGTCGCTTTATTGCGTCCTATTAGCAGAAGCAAGCTGCTCCTACAATGATTAGTAAAATGAACAGTACAACAAGTAATGCGAACCCACCGCTAAAACCGCAATCAACGTGACCCATAGTTTTTTGACCTCCTACATTGTTCTTACTACATTGTTATCATATGAAGCGGTGGGCATTATGACATGGGCATAGGTCTATTTTTAATTAAATTTCTTAAAAAGGTTGGATAGAACATGAGTATGCTCTATACTTATGGTGTTATAGAAAAAATGTGGTGGGATGCTTTGTGCAGTATAATTTTAAAGTAGAGGCTTTTGAAGGGCCTTTAGATCTATTGTTACACTTAATAAATCGTTACGAAATTGATATATATAATATTCCTGTAGCGAAAATTACAGAGCAATATCTATCTTATGTCCATACGATGAAAGAATTACAATTAGATGTTGCCAGTGAGTATTTAGTAATGGCTGCAACGTTATTACAAATTAAAAGTAAAATGTTGTTACCGAAACAAGAAGAAGATGTACCTGATAACGGTGAAGACTTTATAGATGATCCTCGTCAAGAATTGATGGAGAGGTTAATTGAATATAAGAAATATAAGCAAGTTGCTACTGAGTTAAAAGAAAGAGAACAAGAAAGAGCACAGCTATATACACGTCCGCCAATTGATTTTACATCATTTCAACAAGAAGAGGAGACAAGCTTACCTCTTGATGTTACGTTATATGATATGTTAGCGGCATTTCAAAAGCTAATGCGTCGTAAAAAAGCAAAAACCCCCGTAACAACGCGAATTACTCGCCAAGAAATACCAATTGCACAGCGAATGACTGATATTCTACAACAGTTAGAAGTAAGAGGCGGTCGTCAAAGCTTTTATGATTTGTTTGCTGATGAAGAACGTGAAATAATGGTTGTAACATTTTTAGCGGTTCTTGAGCTAATGAAAAATCAACAAATCATAATTGAGCAGGAACATAATTTTGATGAAATTTTCGTATCAAGCTCTAATAAATCCGTATAGAGTTGATGTGAAGATGGGATAGAAATATTTTATCTCATGTTAGGTTTTAATGTATCGTTTGGAACGAGAGAAGAAATATTGAACCGAACGCATTTACTGTGATTCGGTTTTTTTATGTGTGTTTTTTATGGGAAATAGGAGAAAGGAGTTCGTAAAATGGATAGAAAAGAACAAAAATCGATTATTGAAGGGCTTTTATTTGTTGCAGGTGACGAAGGGATTTATCCGGAACAGATAGCTAAAGTTCTGGAAGTTGAAGTGGAAGAAGTAATAAACAGTATAGAGGAAATGCAAAAAGAATGCGAAGGATCGAATCGCGGTTTGCAAATTGTACAATATGCAAAAGTGTATCGTTTTGCAACAAAGAAAGAACATGCTTCGTACTATCAAAAATTAATAGATACTCCAACCGCGGCTTCACTTTCTCAAGCAGCTCTTGAAACGTTGGCAATCGTTGCGTACCGTCAACCGATTACAAGGACAGAAATGGAAGAGATTAGAGGTGTGAAAACGGACAAGGCATTACAAACGTTAGTTTCACACTTACTTATAAAAGAAACGGGAAGAGCGGAAGGACCAGGGCGCCCTATTTTATACGGAACGACGAAAGAATTTTTAGATACGTTTGGATTGAAAACATTAGATGATTTACCACCTCTTTCGGAAGAAAATGAACAAATGAATGAAGCAGATTTGTTCTTTGGTTCTTTACAGGAATTATCAAAATAAAAGCTTAGCATTTTGCTAAGCTTTTTTTGTATATCAATTACAGAGCGTGCCATACTAAATGAAAAAAGGAGACGAGTTATGAAAGGTGTACGGAGTATTCTATTGTTGGTTTCTGTTTTATTATGTTTTTCGTTAAACAGCGCATCGGCTAAAAGATATATGATGTCTATTCATACTGCGTCTTCTATACATATGCATCGGCAACATTTTGGTAAAATGAAAGTGAGTTTTTTAAAAGTTGGACAAGGTGATGCGACACTTATTACATTGCCAAATGGTCAAACGATGTTAATAGATGGGGGCCCTTATGAAGCGGGAGAGGTTATTATTCAAAAACTAATTGAAAAAGGAATTAATCATTTAGATGTGATTGTAAGTACTCATCCTGATATGGACCATATAGGGGGGCTTATTCCAATTGTAGAACAAATGCCGGTTTCACTCGTATTAGATAGTGGAAAAACATATAGTTCATTTACTTATCATACGTATCGGAATAATATTAAAAAAAGGGGTATACCTTTCATTTCAGTGAAGGAAGGACAATATATACCGTTAGATCCACATGTTTCTATACAAGTATTAAACAATGGTAAATCGAAAGACGAGAATAACGAGTCCTCAATTGTGTTAAAGATTCGATATGGTAAAGCGGACTTTTTATTAATGGGTGATGCTGATATACGGACGGAAAATGAAATATTAAAGCAATTTGATGTACATGCAGATGTATTAAAAGTTGGGCATCATGGCTCGTATACTTCAACGAGTGAAACATTCTTAAAAAAAGTAGATCCACAATTCGCTATTCTTTCGTACGGGAGTAGAAATCCGTATGGGCATCCTCATCAGAGTGTAGTAAGACGATTAAAACAGCGTGGTATAATGATATATGGAACAAACAAGCGAACTGTGGAAATAGAAACAGATGGTGAACATATTACTATGGGGGCAAGCGGTCTTATGCCATTACTTAAGTAACTAATTATATTAAGAGATTATTATCCATTTTGGTAAAAATGGATAATATATATTAGAATGAAAAAGAAATCAATTTCCTTTTTTCGCTGAACGAAGAGGAAATTTCATTAGAATGTATAGACAACTACTTGTGTGTATATTAAGATGGAATTAGGCGAATAAGGTAATAATAATAAGTAGGTATTTCATGGGAAAGGGTCGATGAAAATGAAAACGCAAGTTGTCATCAATGCCGAAATTTATACAGGTAAAGAAGTAGTGGGAAACGGATTTATTCGTTACACAGAAACAGTTAAAGAAATTGGTTTGATGGCTCAATATGTATCACAAGAAAATGAAACTGTGTTAGATGTGGCAGGAAAGATTGTGATTCCAGGTATGATTGATGTTCATATTCATGGTGGATACGATATTGATGCGATGGATGCAAATAGTGATGGATTAGTAACTCTTGGTAAAGAAATGTTAAAAGAAGGAGTTACAACTTACTTCCCAACAACAATGACACAAGCTCCAGAAGCGATTGAAGCGGCGCTAAGTGCTGCGAAGGAAGCGAAAGACAAAGGAGCACATTTCGAATATATTCACTTAGAAGGACCATATGTTTCAAAAAAACGTGCGGGTGCACAACCACTTGAACATATTGTTCCTGCGAGTATCGAGCAATTTAAACAATGGCAGGAAGCAAGCGGTAATCTAATTAAATTAGTAACATATGCACCGGAAGAAGAAGGTGCGTTAGAGTTTGAACAGTATCTTGCTGAAACAGGTGTTGTTGGCACAATGGGGCATACAGATGCAATTGATGCACAACTGAAAAATAGAAACATTACACATGCAACACATTTATACAATCAAATGCGTGGATTACATCATCGTGAACCAGGAGTTGTTGGTCATGTGTTATTAAATCCAGATGTAATGGTTGAAGTAATTACAGATGGTATTCACATTCACCCTGATATGGTGAAATTAGCATATAAATTAAAAGGACCGAAAAAAGTAAGTGTCATTACAGATGCAATGCGTGCAAAAGGTCTTGAAGAAGGATTATATGAGCTTGGCGGACAGCCAGTACATGTAAAAGATGGCAGTGCCCGATTAGAAGATGGAACGTTAGCTGGTAGTATTTTAAAAATGGATCAAGCTTTCCGAAATGTAATTGAATTTACAGGATGTTCAATCGAGGAGGCAGTGTTAATGACATCAGTTAACCAAGCAGAAGAATTTGGATTAAATAATAAAGGCGCGTTAGCGGTAGGTAAAGATGCAGACTTTGTTGTTATGACTGAAGAATTACATGTATATGATACGGTTCGTTTAGGAATTCATATGAAGGAAGGGAAGTAATTAGATGAATATTCTTGTTGTAAAAACTCCAGAAGAATTAGCAGAAGCAGGTTATAAGTTAATTAAAGAGGTTGTAAAATCAAAAGAAAATCCAACTTTAGGAATGGCTACAGGAAGCTCTCCATTAGGTATTTATGCAGAAATGCGAAAAAATAAACTTGATACAAGTCATGCAACCACTGTAAACTTAGATGAGTACGTAAATTTACCACACGAAGATAAAAACAGCTATCACTATTTCATGCAAGAACAGTTGTTTGATCATCTTCCATTTAAACAAACTTATGTACCGAATGGGATGGCAAGTGATTTAGAGGAAGAGTGCAAGCGTTATGAAGGCATTCTAGTAGCTAACCCAGTTGACTTACAGATTCTTGGAATCGGTGAAAACGGTCACATCGGATTTAATGAGCCAGGAACACCATTTAATTCTCCAACTAACATTGTAGAATTAACAGAATCTACACGCCAAGCAAACCTTCGCTTCTTTGAAAATGAAGAAGATGTGCCGACTCATGCGATTACAATGGGAATTGGAAGTATTATGAAAGCGAAACAAATTCTACTTGTTGCTATGGGATCTAAAAAGGCAGAAGCTATTAAAGAATTATTGCAAGGTGAATGTAGTGAGGCGTGTCCTGCTACAGTTTTACAACGTCATCCGAATGTAACCGTAATCGCAGATCCAGAAGCTCTATCTTTATGCAGTGAGGCGATTGCTGATGAACATCGACAAGTATTCACCATTTCCGATTTATTATCAGATTCAAGAGTGGGTGAAACAGCTAATTGAGGAAGGCGAATGGAAGCCGGGAGATAAAATTCCATCTGAGAATGAACTTTGTGATAAGTTCGAAGTGAGTCGTATGACAATCAGACAGGCGATTAATAACTTAGTGGAACAAGGTTATTTATACCGGAAACGTGGGATTGGAACGTTCGTCCAACTTCCGAAAGTGGAGCAAAAGTTGCAAGGAATGACGGGATTCACAGAAGATATGATATCTCGTGGTATGAAGCCGAGCAGCCAGTTATTAAGTTTCCGCCTAGTTCCAGCTACTGCTAAAATAGCAGACCGGCTGAGAATACAAGAGGGAGAATCGGTTTATGAAGTGAGGCGTACGCGCTTAGCTGATGACGAACCGATTGCATTTGAGACGACATATTTGTCGCCAACTCTTGTGAAAGATATTAACGAAGAAATATTACAACAATCTTTATATGAACATTTAGAGAAAAAACTGGGCTTTAAGCTTGTTCGCGCTACTCAATCAATTGAAGCTTCAATTGCAACGGATAATGAAGCTGAACATCTGCATATTCCTAAAAAGGCGCCTGTACTTGTAATGCGTCAATGGTCATATTCAGAAGGTGAGTTACCGTTAGAGTATGTGAAATGTATTTATCGTGGGGATCGTTACAAGTTTATTACGAACATCGCACGTAACAAGTAATATATTTCAGTTTGTGAAGTACAGTGAACTTTGATGTTTTCAACATGTAAAGAAATAAAAATACGACTCATCCTTATAAGGATCGAGTCGTATTTTTATTTGCTTCTTCATTATAAACAAGTACTTGGTTAACGGCATCTTTGACAGCATCTACTACATAGTGAGCGTGCTCTTTTACCGCATCATCAGCTTGAGACATAGCAAAACTATGAGGAGTTAAGGAAAACATTGGAATATCATTGTAAGAATCCCCTATGCATGCAACCTCCTCTGGTTGTATTTGAAACTCTTGTAATAAAACAGAAATAGCAGAACCTTTACTAATATTTGGTGGCATTACATCTAAACATTGTTCAGCTGAAATGAAAGTACTAACTTTTCCATGGAATTTTTCATCGATCTTTTTTTGAAGGAGTTGTAAGTTTTCCTTTGTTCCACCGATAGAAATTTTATTTGGAAAAATTGTATCATCGATTTTCTGTAATAAATTTGGTTCTTCAACAGAAGTCATTGCTACTTGTTTTTCGAGTTCATGAATAAAAGGTGTCTTTTCTTCAATATAGTAATTATGCTCATCACTTACATAACGGAAATAAGGGTCTTGATTTGTCATAGCTAGTAAATCAGGAAGAATGCTGGAATCAAAATTTGCGGATAATAGTTGCTTATTTTCATTAGTGTATACAAACACACCATTTACACTAATACGATGGAAATTTGTATTTACAGCTTTCATTAAGTCTGCGATTTCATTATCAAGTCGTCCAGAAGCGAAGCAAAGAATAACATTTTGCTCAGCAAGACTGCGAAGTGCCGCAACATCCTGTTCATCAATCAGACCTCCATGCTGCATCATTGTACCGTCAATATCACTTACAAACATTTTAATCATGTTGCTATCTCCTTTCTATGTACAGTTGCTCTTACATTATACGTATCATATACAAACATGTCTAAAAAATGAATTTTTATCAAATGGTAGATGTTTTACATTGACGACAAAGAAGAATGTTCTGTAACATAAAAGTAGGCTATTTAAGTACGAGGGTGGTGTTATATGAGTAATTATCTAGAAATTAAAAAAGTTTTAAATAATAATGTCATCATTGCTAGCCATCCTGAACACGAGGAAGTAGTAGTGATCGGTAAAGGAATTGGATTTGGAAAAAAGGCTGAAGATGTGTTGGGGCAAGAACAAATTGAGAAAATGTTTGTTTTAAAAAATGAACGTGATCGAGAACAATACAAACTTTTAGTGCCGCATGTGAGTGAAAAGCTAATTGAATTGATGAATGATATTATGTTATACATTCAAGAAAAAGCGGAGTCTCCATTAAATGAACATATTCATATCGCTTTAACAGATCATATTTCTTTTGCAATTAAAAGGCTGAAACAAGGACTTACAATAGATAATCCTTTTTTAGTTGAAACGAAAATGCTATATCCAGAGGAATATGAAATTGCTGAAGGAGTTGTGAAACTTTTAAATTCTCGTTTGCAAATTACATTACCAGAAGGAGAAGTTGGCTTTATCGCACTCCATATTTATAGCTCGCTTACAAACTCTGATTTATCTTCTGTTAATCAAAATTCTCGTCTTATTGCACAACTTGTGTCTTTAATTGAGACAAACCTACAAATTACATTAGACCAAGAAAGCATTCATTATTTACGCCTTATTCGCCATTTACAATATGCTATTGAACGGGTGAAAAAAGGAGAAAAAGTAGAAGAAGCACAAAGTTTTGCTGATTTATTAAAATTAGAATATCCAGTTTGTTACAATTTGGCGTGGAAGCTAGTCAAAGTAATGCAGAACGAATTACAACTTCCTGTTTATGAAGCGGAGAGTATTTATTTAACGATGCATTTACAACGATTAGTGAAAGCAGAACATGTGTAAAAAGACATATATTTTTGTCTAAAATGAAAACGTTAAAAAAATGATTGAATCGCTTACAATAGTTATGTATAATAACTATTGCAAAGTTATACAAAATTCGACAAACACATTAAGGTAAATAACGAAAACGTTTGCTTTAATTATAGTGAACTTATACGTAATCCTATTTTTGACACGTGTTACTGATTCGATCAGGCATGAGTGGAGAAAAGTTGGGAATGTAAGCTAAAGAAAGGGACATACTACCCTTTGTATAGCTATCGTTCTATCTTTTTTTTCCTCATGCCTTTTTGGCGTTTGTCGAAAAGTATCAATATAGATAAGAGAGGAAGGGTTTCCATGTTTAAGAAGATCTTTGGTGTTCTTCAAAAAGTCGGAAAAGCGCTTATGCTTCCAGTAGCGATTTTACCGGCAGCAGGTATTTTACTTGGATTTGGTAATGCATTTCAAAATCCACAACTAACAAATGTTATCCCTGCTTTAAAAGCAGATTGGTTCGTAATGGTTGCAAAAATTATGGAACAATCTGGCGATATTATTTTCGCTAACCTTGCGCTATTATTCGCAGTTGGGGTAGCGATCGGTTTAGCTGGTGGAGACGGAGTAGCTGGTTTAGCAGCGTTCGTCGGATACTTAATTATGAACAAAACGATGAGTGTGTTCTTAGAAGTAGATAAACTAGTGAAAGTAACAAGCACTGGAACAGATCCAGTGAAAATTGGATTTTCAGATCCAGCATATGCAAACGTATTAGGAATTCCAACGCTGCAAACAGGAGTGTTTGGTGGTATTATCGTCGGGATAGTAGCGGCATATTGTTATAATAAATACTTCAACATTGAATTACCATCATACTTAGGTTTCTTTGCAGGTAAGCGTTTCGTACCAATCGCAACTGCAACATTCTCTTTAGTGGTAGGTATTATCATGTGCTTCATTTGGCCATACATTCAGGGTGGCTTAAATACGTTCTCACATCAAATGATTGATGCAAATAGAACGATAGCAGCATTTATATTCGGTTTAATCGAACGTTCATTAATTCCATTTGGATTACATCATATTTTCTATTCACCGTTCTGGTTCGAATTCGGTCAGTATACAAATGCAGCTGGCGAATTAATCCGTGGTGACCAAAAAATCTTTATGGCACAGTTAAAAGACGGCGTAGAATTGACAGCAGGTACATTTACAACTGGTAAGTATCCGTTCATGATGTTCGGTCTTCCAGCAGCAGCTTTAGCAATGTACCATGAAGCACGTCCGGAAAATAAAAAATTAGCAGCTGGTATTTTAGGATCTGCTGCATTAACATCTTTCTTAACAGGTATTACAGAACCGCTTGAATTTTCATTCTTATTCGTAGCACCAGTATTATTCGGAATTCATGCAGTATTCGCTGGTCTATCATTTATGACAATGCAAATTTTAGGTGTTAAAATTGGTATGACATTCTCTGGTGGTTTAATTGACTTCAT
Source organism: Bacillus sp. TH17 (assembly GCF_016651125.1). Classification (NCBI taxonomy): domain Bacteria; kingdom Bacillati; phylum Bacillota; class Bacilli; order Caryophanales; family Bacillaceae; genus Bacillus; species Bacillus sp. TH17. The sequence continues at coordinate 3,520,996 of NZ_JAEKEN010000001.1, read as the reverse complement.
ATTATTCGGTGTACTACCAGGTCGTACGGCATGGTGGTGGGTAATTATTGTTGGTCTTGTACTAGCAGTTATTTACTACTTCGGATTCCGTTTCGCAATCCGTAAATGGAACTTAAAAACACCTGGTCGTGAAGTAGCGAATGCTAATGAAGGCGCAGGGAAAACAGAAGCAGGAGAACTTCCACATGAAGTATTAGTAGCACTTGGTGGTAAAGAAAATATTGCTTCGTTAGATGCTTGTATTACTCGTTTACGCGTTCAAGTTAACGAACAAAAAGATGTAAATAAAGACCGCTTAAAAGAGCTTGGAGCAGCCGGTGTACTTGAAGTTGGAAATAACATTCAAGCTATTTTCGGACCGAAATCTGACACATTAAAATCACAAATTCATGATATTATGTCAGGTCGTACACCTCATGTTGAAAAAGAAGCGCCTGTAAAAGTGGAAGAAGCTCCTCAACAGGTTGATGAAAATGAAACAATCGTTTCACCAATTGAAGGGAAAATCTTACCGATTACAGAAGTACCTGACCAAGTATTCTCAGGGAAAATGATGGGAGATGGATTTGCGATTGAGCCAACAGAAGGAACAGTAGTTTCTCCGGTTAATGGTGAGATTGTAAATGTATTCCCTACAAAACATGCGATTGGTATTCAGTCTGAAGGCGGAAAAGAAATTTTAATCCACTTCGGTATTGATACTGTAAAATTAAATGGTGAAGGCTTTGAAGCGCTTGTAGCACAAGGTGATAAAGTGAAGCAAGGACAACCATTATTAAAAGTAGATCTTGCATTTGTAAAAGAAAATGCACCATCTATTATTACACCAATCGTCTTTACGAATTTACAACAAGGGCAACAAGTCGAATTGAAAAAAGATGGAAATGTTAAGAAGGGCGAAAACGCTATTATTGACATTCAGTAGGAATTTGACGCAAAATGTTTATAATTATAATAGGCGATGTGGTTGACCGAACATCGCCTATTATATACAATAGATGATGTAGTACTCACGTCTATACAACTAAAAAAATAATGTATTTGAAGGAGATAAATTATCATGGAAAAAATCTTTAAAGTAACTAGCGACTCAGGAATTCATGCTCGTCCAGCAACTCTACTTGTAAACACTGCAAGCAAATTTGGTTCTGACATCAACTTAGAGTATAACGGAAAAAACGTTAACTTAAAATCAATCATGGGTGTTATGTCTTTAGGAATTCAACAAGGCGCGGAAATTAAGGTCACTGCAAATGGTGATGATGCAGCTCAAGCACTAGCAGCTATCGAAGAAACTATGAAAAACGAAGGATTAGGAGAATAATGACTCTTAACATTCAAGGGATCGCTGCATCAAGTGGGATTGCTATTGCAAAGGCTTTCAGACTTGAGAATCCTGAATTTAACATTGAAAAGAAATCAATTACAAACGAAGCTGCTGAAATTGCACGCTTAGACGCTGCGCTTGAGAAAGCAAAATCTGAACTAGAAGCTATTAAGGACCACGCTTTTGCTGAGCTAGGTGCTGATAAAGCTGCTATCTTTGAAGCACATTTATTAGTATTAAATGATCCGGAATTAGTAAATCCAGTAAAAGATAAAGTAAATAGCGAAAAAGTAAATGCTGAATTTGCAATGGATGAAGTTGCATCAATGTTTATTTCTATGTTTGAAAACATGGATAACGAATACATGAAAGAACGTGCTGCGGATATTCGCGACGTAACAAAACGTGTTCTTGCGCATTTACTAGGAATTAACTTCTCAAACCCTGGTACAATTTCTGAAGAAGTAATCATCATTGCTGAAGATTTAACACCATCTGATACAGCTCAGTTAAACCGTAAGTATGCAAAAGGTTTCACAACTGATATCGGTGGACGTACATCTCACTCTGCAATTATGGCTCGTTCTATGGAAATTCCGGCTGTTGTTGGTACGAAGGTTGTTATGGAGAAAATCCAAAACGGCGATATCGTAATCATTGACGGTTTAGATGGAGAAGTAATTGTAAACCCATCTGAAGAAACTCTTCGTTCTTTTGAAGAAAAGAAAGCGAAATTTGAAGAGCAAAAAGCTGTATGGGCAAAATTAAAAGACCAAGCAACTGTAACAAGTGATGGACATCACGTTGAGCTTGTTGCTAATATCGGAACACCAAATGATGTACAAGGTATTATCGATAATGGCGGAGAAGGCGTTGGTTTATACCGTACAGAATTCTTATACATGGGCCGTGACAATCTTCCAACAGAAGAAGAGCAGTTCGAAGCGTATAAAGCAGTTCTTGAAGGTGTAAAAGAAGATCAACCAGTCGTTGTTCGTACACTTGACATCGGTGGAGATAAAGAGCTTCCATACTTACATTTACCAAAAGAAATGAACCCATTCTTAGGATACCGTGCAATTCGCTTATGTCTTGATGAGCAAGATGTGTTCCGTACACAACTTCGTGCATTACTTCGTGCTAGCGTATACGGTAACTTAAAAATTATGTTCCCAATGATTGCAACTCTTGATGAGTTCCGTCAAGCGAAAGCAATCTTATTAGAAGAGAAAGAAAGACTTGTTCAAGCGGGTACAACTGTTTCTGATTCTATTGAAGTTGGTATGATGGTTGAAATTCCAGCTTCAGCAGTATTAGCAGATCAGTTCGCAAAAGAAGTTGATTTCTTCTCTATCGGAACAAATGACTTAATCCAATACACAATGGCTGCAGACCGTATGAACGAACAAGTAGCTTACTTATACCAACCATATAACCCATCTATTTTACGTCTTGTAAAAATGGTTATCGATGCTGCTCATAAAGAGGGCAAATGGGCTGGTATGTGTGGTGAGATGGCGGGAGATTCACTTGCTATCCCATTATTATTAGGCTTAGGTTTAGATGAGTTCAGTATGAGTGCAACATCTATTCTTCCTGCAAGAACACAACTAAGCAAGTTGTCAAAAGCAGAAATGGAAACATTAGCAGAAAAAGCATTAATGATGTCAACTGCTGAAGAAGTTGTTGAATTAGTTAAAAGCATATAATAGTAAAAAAACCTGAGTCGATTCGAAATCGATCTCAGGTTTTTTTGCTACATATACCTTAGGTGATTTTATTGTTTAAACTTATCTTAAAGAGCAATTGCGATAACATCTTCTGGGCAAACACGTAAAATCCCTTCAAATCTATCGTCATTACGATTGTTTCCATTCTTATCATCTTTGTTGTTGTCTTTGTCGTCATCTCTTCTTAATGCAGAGAATAGAGCAATACCGTTACAGAACCCCTCAAAAACTAAATTGCGGAATGTTCCATTTCCTTTTAGTTTAAGAAGCGAAATCTCAGTGCCTATAGAAAGATGTGCAAGTACGTTACATACAGCAGCTCGTTGTGGTCTAACTTCTTCTCTCTCTTTCTCGCGATGTTCGCGATGGTCACACTCTCTTTCACGATGATGACAGTCTCTAAAGTTATCACAGCATCCAAATGATCCAAACATAATCCTCATCACCCCCTTCACACTTATAATCTATGTAAGTTCGGTAGTCGGTGACTGGACAGATAATGAAAATTTTTCTAGGGGATTTTCTCATTTTAAATGACTAGATGGGTATTTAGTATGGAATGATGTTTAAAATAGGGGAAATATCACAAAAAAATGTAAAGACCACCTCAATGAAATAAATTAGGTAGCCTTTACACTTTTTTGCTTTTATATAAAACGATGATATATACAGGAAGAGCTAGGAGTAGTGGTGCAATGGATCGTGCAGTGTGTTTTTCTGCTTCTAATTGTAACGCTTCTTCTTTTGGGAATTGTAACACTGATATGTTTGCAGCATCGCCAATAAAATATAGCAGTAGTACAGTTACTATGTAACTTAAAAGTGCGATAAAGCTTCCGTATGAACTCAATGAAAATCCCTCTCTTGTTATCTATTTGTTATCATTGTATCACAATTGTAACAAAAATACACGGTTATATTTCAATGCTTTAACAAATTTCGACACAAAACGCCATATTTGTTTATAGTGATAGCGTAAAAATTACAATTTCTCTATGTGTAGATGTCGAATAATAAATTGTAATATTACGGATGTGTGACAGAATATAAAAAAACGAAGGTAATGAAATTACCTTCGTTTTTATTATTTCGCCCATTCACTTACTTGTTCTACGCTCATGCGCGGTGCAGGGTGACCTTTTAAAGTGGATTCACCAATTGTAATAAGCATAATTGGTACGTAACGAGATGAAACATTAAATTCTTCCATTAGTGCTTGTGGGTTGAAACCACCAATTGCGCAAGTATCCCAGCCAGTTGCTTTAGCAGCAAGCATAAGTTGCATTGCTGCTAAAGCAGCATTTGAAAAGGCAGCATCTCGCGGGTATTGCTCACGAGTATATGCAGATTCAATATTTTTAGCTAAGCGCTCTTTTGCGTCTGCTTTCATAAATCCTTGTTCTACAATTGGACCGTAAACAGGTTCAACATTTTTATATGCCTCTAAATCACCTAAAATAGCGACTACGGCAGAAGCATCAAGAATTTGTTGTTGGTTATAGGCAATTGGGTGTAATCGTTTTTGTACATCTTCGCCTTGGAAAACAAGGAATTTCCAGTGTTGCAAGTTCCAAGCAGAAGGTGCTTGCGCAGCTGCTTTTAAAATTTCATGTAACTCTGTAGATGAAATTTCTTTTTCAGGGTTGAATGCACGTGTAGATGTGCGTTCATATAAAACGTTAAAAAAGTCATTGTTTGTCATTATATATCCTCCAAATTACATATCAACTTAATATAAAATAAATGTAATATACTCTACTTACATTTTGTAAGTTATTGAATTTAAGAATATAATACCTTTATTTTAATTGTCAAGTTTTAAATAGTAAGGCAGGGCATTCATACAAACGATACAATTCATATAATCATACACTAAAAAAGGAATTTCCAGAGCAGATAAGCGAAGATAACATTCTCAATTAGCTTGTTAATATGAGTTCCTCATAATTCTTTATAAAATGATTGTGAGGAATTCAGTAGAACAAGATATATGAAGTGAGTGAAGACTAGTGATGAACATACTACATTTTTTATTAGAGAATACTGTTTTCCAAAATGTATTACAAGATCTTCAGTTGAATGTCCTTTATATAGAAGATGGATGTACACATCAACAAACGATAGAAAACGTCCATCCAAAATGTATGTTTATAGCAAATAGTTTTGAAGAAGGAGAAATATTGTTTCATAGAACTAGACCACATATTGTAATTATGTATGTAACAGATTTTGCTCAAATAAAATATATAAAGAATATATATGATTCACGGAGTACATTCATTATCATTTGGGATCAACAGATAAACAATGAGTTTGCAGATTTACTACTGTTAGGAATACGTAATATTGTTATAGCACCAGTAACCCCACAAGTGGTACTAGAGGAAGTGAATAAGAGTTTATATCAACTTTCTTTAGTGCGGCAAGTAGGTTTACAACAAGAATTACTTCAAACGATGTTTGATTTTCAAAATGATTTATTATTTATAGTAGAAGATGATGAGATTGTTGATTGTAACACGAATTTTTTACAATTCTTCGGACATGATAATTTATTTACGTATCGTGAAAAACATTTAGTGTTTGCAGAACATCTTATTAGAGAGAACGGATATTATTCGACGACTCACGATATAACATGGCTGGATGATACTTTATCAAATGGAAGAAGAATTAAAATGTATAATTATGAAGGAGAAGCATTTACTTTTCTATTACGTGCGACACCATTACCAGAAGACTTATCACGATTTATAGTAAAATGCACAGAGATTACAGAATTAGATGAAATCTATCAAGAGCAAGAAAGATTGGCTATGATAGATTCATTGACAGAAATATATAATCGCTTGAAATTCCAACAAATATTGGAGACAGAGTGGGAGAATGTATTACGTAATGATGAAAAAGTTGCACTTATTTTGTTTGATATAGATAATTTTAAATCAGTAAATGACACATATGGTCATGATTTTGGCGATTTAGCATTAGTACAACTTGCAGATCTTATGAAATCTAAAGTTGAAGATCAACATGTATTTGCAAGATGGGGAGGAGAGGAATTTATAATATTAGTGACAAATACGGTAGAAAAAGAAGCGTTTCAAGTTGCGGAATCATTGCGATTTTTCATTGAAACAAAGCATTTCTCTGGAATTTCGAAATTAACAGCGAGTTTTGGAGTTGCGTTATATGAGCAAGGGATTACAAGAGAAGAGTTAATGCAAAGAGCGGATATTGCGTTATATGAAGCGAAAAAAAATGGGAAAAATCAAGTATGTATATATAGAAAAGAAAAAATGTGATTTTTCGCAACAAATTGTTGCGATTTTTTTTTATTACTTGATAATAGAATATGGGGGCCATTTTAACCGAGAAGCCCCCACTTCAAGTAAGCTCGCAAGAGAGACTAAGTGGTGGGTAGTTCACATGAAGTAATTACGGAGGAACAATATGATAAAAAAAATAATGGTTATGGCTTCACTGTCTGCTGTAGTTTGCGGCGGAGTATACTATTTTCTCTATAGTCCCGATTCAAAGGAACAAGCAGTATTAACAACAAAGGTAACTCCTGCTATTGAGTCAGAGGTACAGGATAATATAGAAGAAGTACAAAAAATTGATTATGCTAGTATATCTCAAAAGTTAAATCAGTATTTAGTAGGAAAGCAATTTAATGGGACAGTTTTGGTGACAGATAAAGAGCATGTTATATTGAATAAAGGATATGGATATGCTGATGTTCAAAATAAAATAGAAAATACGCCTCAAACAAAATATCGTATCGGTTCTATTACGAAAACAGTTGTTGCTACATCCATTCTACAGTTACAAGAACAAGGGAAGTTAAATATCCAAGATAATGTAAATAAATACATTCCTTCATTTCCAGCAGATAAACACATCACGTTATATCACTTATTAACGCATACATCTGGTTTACCGGAAAATGGGGAAGGGAAGGTTAATGTAGCTTCACGTATAAATTTAGTAACTTGGATTGGAAGTCAAAAATTAGAGTTTCCACCAGGAACAGGTTGGAAGTATACGGATTATAATTATATGGTGCTCGCTTATATTATAGAAAATATAACGAAAAAGCCTTTAGGAGACTATGTAAAAGAAAATATATTTACAAAGGCCGAGATGCATGAATCAGGTATGGGAAATATGGTGCCTGGAGATAAAAACTTCACGAAGGGGTATGTGAAGAAATATCAAGAGCTTGTACTAGCACAAAAATTAGGAATGGACTGGTTATATGGATCGGGTGAGATGTATACGACAGTAGGGGATATGAAAAAATTAGATGAAGCGATTATAAATGGAAAGCTTCTTTCTGAACAAAGTATACAAGCGATGTTTACACCTTCACAAGAAAGAAAATATGCATTTAGTTTTTACATATATCCAGATTATTTCCATAACCATGGTGTACTATCTGGTTGGAACACTTTCAATAATTTTAATAAAGAAAAAGGAACTTTTGTTATTTTATTTTCAAATGTGAAAAATAGTATGGATGATGATTTTAATAAAGAGTTCCGAAAGATGGTAAATGATTTATTAGAACAAAGGGGATGAGAAGATGGAAAATAAAAATTTATCAATAGGTTTCATTGGTATTGGTGTAATGGGAAAAAGTATGGTACATCATTTAATGCAAGGCGGTCATAAAGTATATGTATATAATAGAACGAAAGCGAAGGCAGCTTCTTTAGTGCAAGAGGGTGCGACTTGGTGTGATACACCGAAAGCGTTAGTAAAGCAAGTTGATGTTGTTATGACGATGGTTGGTTATCCTCATGATGTAGAAGAAGTGTACTTTGGGATTGATGGAATTTTAGAACATGCAAATGAAGGTACGATAGCAATTGACTTTACAACATCTACACCAACATTGGCAAAACGTATTAATGAAGTTGCGAAAAGCAAGAATATATATACATTAGATGCACCAGTATCTGGCGGGGACATTGGGGCTAAAGAAGCAAGACTAGCAATTATGGTCGGTGGAGAGAACAGAATATATGATATTTGCTTACCTCTATTTGAAAAACTAGGAACAAATATTCAGTTGCAAGGCCCTGCTGGGAGTGGACAACATACAAAAATGTGCAATCAAATAGCAATTGCTTCTAACATGATAGGAGTATGTGAAGCGGTAGCATATGCGAAAAAGGCTGGACTTAATGCAGATAAAGTATTAGAGAGTATTTCGACAGGAGCAGCAGGTAGCTGGTCATTAAGTAATTTAGCTCCTCGAATGTTAAAAGGAGATTTTGAACCTGGCTTTTATGTAAAGCATTTTATGAAAGATATGAAGATTGCTTTAGATGAAGCTGAAAAATTACAATTACCAGTACCGGGTTTAACCCTAGCGAAGGAATTGTATGAAGAGCTAATCGCAGATGGAAAAGAGAATAGCGGAACACAAGTATTATACAAAAAGTATATAAGGGGGTAAATGGAATGGATCTCCAAAAGTTTGACGAGATGATTGATGCTGTGCAGCGAGCAACTTGTGTACAGATTAATGATAAGCAAAAAGAAGCTTTTAAACAAAAATACGATTTTGGACCAGATTTTGAATATGGAAGAGATGAGAAAGGGCATTATGTTATCCGAAGCTCGAAAAAGATGTTAGAGGAAATGGAGTTTTATTTGGCATTGAAATATGATCGAGATGGAATTGTCCTTTATATGCATGCTGAGATTGAAGGGACATGTCATGTATCCGTTAGCTACAGTGAAGATGCACTTCATTTGCAAGAATTGTTTCAATTTCTAGAAGAAAATAAATAAAAAGTCCTCATTTGAGGACTTTTTATTTATTTAGGCAGGCATAATATTTAAGTTGGATAATTTATCCCGCTATTTGTGGGCAGTAAAACTCCCACTGATTAAAGTTTCACTTTATAGGCTGGAAGCGCGGCGGCATCGTTCAATTGGGAATGGAATAACTTGGGCAATGTGATTAGGGCCGAGCTGTTTCGCGCGAGCATGGCGTAGTATATAAAATGCGCACAGAATAGAAACAGGAATAGCACCATATAAACCGAAAAATAAAGCGCTTACACATGATGCGACAAAACCTAAAACACCAACTTCTAATTCTTCCATAATAGCTCCTAAAATGACAGGAATAGCTCCGCATGTAACTCCTAGTATAAGTGCGATAAGTAAACTCATGATTATCCCCCTCTGTTTGCAATATTCTTTTCCTTCTTATTAGTTGTAGTATATCATACGTAAAACAGAATTTTCAGAAAAATTTCAAAAAAAGTTCAATAAATGTTCAAAAAAAATTCCGAAATATACTTGATAAAGTGGAATTGTGATTCGAGATATTTGATTTAAACAAACGAAAGGGAAAAATCATTTCAGTAAATAAAAAATCAGGCTTACTTCAATGTTATGAAATAAGCCTGGTCCATAGGAGGATGTATATATGTAGAGTGAATAAAAGGTTGGAAAAGGGGTTCCAAGTTCTTTTATTCAACTAGCTACCTTAATAAATTGGAACCCAACCTTCTGTTGTAACAAAAATACGAATAGCTACAACTTGGCGATCATCTTGTAAGGTGAAATAGTGTCTTGCATTTTCAGGCACAGATATAAGATCACCAGGCTCGAGTTCAACGTCAAAGAATCGACCATCTTTTCCTTCAATAGCGAAGATGCCATGACCGCTGACAATAAAGCGAACTTCATCGTCAGTATGATGGTGTTCTTTTTGGAAATTAATTAATAACTCGTCAAGGTTAGGTGTGCTATTTGAAAGTGAAATCACATCATATGCTTTATAACCTCTGCGCTCTGAAACATCAGCAATTTCTTTTGAAAACAACGTTAATATTTCAGCTTTGTTTTCATCTGTTAAGGAGTAATTTTCTTTTAAATGAGTAGGAAGTTTAGAAATATTCCATTTCTCATATAAAACATCTTCTCCTTGTAGAAAGTTTGATACTGCTACTTCATTTTCAATACGAGTATTTTCCTCATGAATACGAATTTGCGCCATTAGAAACGCCTCCTTGAATTGATAATAATTTTATATGAAATTGGAATAAAAACTCATAAGCTTCTAATCTTTTTTTGCATCAAAGCTATCACGGCCCCATACGGTAATGCCATGGTTTCGAATTAATACTGCTCCTGAATCTCCTTGTATATGCTTTCGGAATTTCTCTCCAAGCGTCGGGATATGAGCATCATTTTCGATAATAGGAATGTTAATCGTTGCACCTTCTTCCCAAATATCAAGAGCTTTAATAATCTCTTGATTTTGAAGGGTGACTGCATCACTATACAAATTTGTGATGACATTGTTATCAGTTGTATGAACATGAAGTACGCACCCGGCGTTCGTATTGTTATAAATATGTGTATGCAATATTGTTTCTGCCGAAGGGCGTAACTCAGTTTCTAAAACGGGAACTCCTTGATGATTTACTAATAAAAAATCATCTGGAGTGGTTTTGGTTTTATCTTTGCCACTTGCTGTAATAAGAAAAGTAAGGGGATCATGACTGACTTTTATAGAAATATTTCCACTCGTTGCTGGAAACCAATTCCGAGTTGTTAATTCTTTTTTAATTTCACTTAAGTCATACCATTGACGAAAAAGTTGTTTCATAATTTCACCTCCAACAAATGTTTTAGTTCAGCTAGAACATCGTGAAATGTTTCAAACGGTGTATAAGCAATACGATTTTCTTCACACTTTGTAATAAGGAAGTCACGGGCGAATACTTTATCTGCTTGTTTTGTTGCTTGTAAATCAGTAATAGAATCTCCAATCACAATATGAAAATCATCTTTAGAGCTTAGTTTACGAATTAATGATGATTTACAGAGACCACAACTATGCTGACATTGCTCGTCACAAGGGTGCGGCCATTTCACTTCAACAAATTCTCCTGAAAAGTCAGTTGCATTACAATAAATTTGTTCTTTAGGGATTATTTCTTGTAAGAGTGGATAGACGAAGAAATCCATTCCACCTGATATAACGTAAAAGGAAATGTTATTTTCATTAATGAATTGTATGAATTCATGAAAACCTGTACGGATTTCAGCAGTTTCTTGTAAAAACTGAATAATATCATCGTGTAGATTAATAGGTATTAATCGAAATAATTGAGAAACACCTTCTTGAATAGAAAGTTCTTGCGATAAAATTTTTTGCTTTATTTCCTCTGCTTCTGGTGGTGCGAATTTTTCCATAATGGACATGATATTATCGTTATTTGTAATCGTACCATCGAAATCACAAAATACTTGAATACTCATAATTTCACCTCATGAGAAGGATTTCCCCATATTTGTAGTGCGCTATGCAAATTTATTTCATCCACTTCATGGAGTGGTTTACCTTGTAAAGTAGCTTCAATTGCAGCACGGAAAGCTTTGCCACCACCTTGAGCTCCATTTGGATGCCCATGAATCCCGCCGCCGGCATTAATAACAACATCCTTACCAAAATCTCGTAAAATAAAGGGAACGAAACCAGGATGAATTCCAGCAGATGGAACAGAAAAACTTTTCTTGAAATAGTGGTCTTCCTCAGTTAATGCTTCTGTAATGAGAAGAGCTTCCTCTTTTTCTAATGCAACGTTGCCGTATGGTGATGGGAATAAAGAGAAATCAGCACCAGCGTAACGTAGTAATTTTCCAAGTAGTAATGGAGAAGAGAAACCGTATAGTTTCGATGATGAATATGCGCCACTTACAGCAGGGTGTGCCATAATAGGAATTGGAATTTCATCGTCTTCTACAAGTGCTTGCAGTACATCTAATCCATAAGAAAATACATTAAATAAAAGAATGTCTGCTCCAGCTACCACCGCACGTTTCGCGTTTTCTTTTAAATCATAAGTTCGACCTGTTAAATTTACTGCGTATAAAGTTTTATGCCCGTAAGTTTCGTATACAGATTGTAAAACTTCTTTACCAGATTCAATTCTTTTTATAAGTGGTGTTAATGAGTTTTCGAATAAAATTTCATCATCTTTTACAATATCTACGCCTCCAATTGCCTGATCGCGTAGTTGAGTTTTTAAATATCCAATATTCCGTCCTATCATCCCTTTGAAAATACTCATTAGAAGAGGTCGATCTTGAACTTGTAAAAGGTTTCGGATGCCTTCAATTCCAAATTTTGGTCCAGGGAACTGTTTCTTTAATTCGTCTGAGAATGTTAAATCAATTAGTTTAATTTCTCCATCTAACGAAAGTTTTCCAAATGTTGTTGTCAAAATGGCTGGTAAGTCAGGGCTAAAGTTCAGCGATGGATAATGAATTTTAATGAGTCCACGTGATACTTTTTTGCCAAGGTAAGAGTTAATATGTTCTTGTTCGTCTAACGCTTCAATATGAATGACATTGCCTTTATGTTGTTTTAATTGTTCTTGTAATAAGTGTGGTAAATGAGTCCATGAACCAATTGTTAAACCGATTGCAATTTGTTCTGCTTTCTTTTCTAAGTTGTGAGAATCATCGTGGATTAAATATGTCGCTATAATTCCGCTCATTGTTATACCCTCCTAGTTAAATAAAAAAACCTCTCAGCTAAGGAGAGGTTTTTTTACAACCAGCTCCTTATCTGTCAGCATAATGCTGCGAGAATTAGCACCGTGTCTACAATTGTAGATCGGTTGCCGGGTTTCGTCGGGCTCGTCCCTCCACCTGCTCTTGATAAGAAGTATTTAGAAATGTTTAAATTTTTAAGATAACTGAATTTTGTCAGATATTTTTTATGTTGTCAATGACTTTTTGAAAAAATTTAATTTATCAATTCGATTAATTGCTTCTCGTAATCTATCTTCCGTATGCAAGAGACCAACACGGACATACCCTTCGCCGTGCTCACCAAATCCAACACCAGGAGCAACTGCAACGTGTGCTTTTTCTAGTAAAATGTCAGAAAATTGCTCAGATGTATATCCTTTTGGAACAGGAAGCCATGCAAAGAATGATCCTGTTGGAATGTTTACTTTCCAACCAATTGAGTGACAAGCTGAAATAAGAGCATTTCTCCGAGATTCATAACTATTAACAAGATCTACCACACAAGACTGCGAGCCTAATAGTGCTTCGCGGGCAGCATCTTGAACTGCACCAAAAATACTAACATACATATGATCTTGCAATAGGTTAATAGTTTCGATGACACTTTCATTTCCTACTGCAAAAGCAATACGCCATCCAGCCATATTGAAAGTTTTCGATAAAGTGTAAATCTCAATACCTGTATCTTTAGCGCCGTCTGCTTGCAAGAAACTAACAGGCTTTTGACCATCGAATCCGATAGCACCGTAAGCAAAATCGTGAACAACTAATATATTATGTTTATTAGCAAAATGAATGGTTGCATCAAAAAAATCTTTTGATGCAGTAGCACCGGTAGGGTTATTTGGATAGTTTAAAAACATTAACTTTGCTCGCTCCGCAACAGAGTCATTAATTTTTGTATAATCCGGTAAAAAATTATTTTCTGCAATAAGCGGCATTGTTTCAAATTGTGCTTTTGCTAAAGCAACTCCTGATAAATAATCTGGATAGCCTGGATCTGGAACGAGAATAGTATCACCAGGGTTTGTAAAACAAACTGGTAATTCTACTAATCCAGCCTTTCCGCCAAACAAAATAGCAACTTCAGTTTTTGGATTTACTACTACATCATATTCACGTTGATAGAATGTTGCCACGGCTTCTTTTAAGCTTTCGTGTCCGCGAAATGGCGGATATTTATGATGAATGGTCTTTTCAGCAGCATCTTGTAAAGCTTTAACGATATGCTGCGGTGTTGGTTGATCTGGATTACCTTGACCTAGATTAATAACATCGTGACCAGCTGCAACGACTTTGTTAACTTTTGCAACAAGTGAAGCGAAAAATTGTGTTGGCAATGATGTTACTATCTCAGAAGGTTGAAATAATTTCATACTTTCCACCTCTTTTGAAAGTTGTTACAATTCTAGTGACAAATGATATAATCTTTCCAGTATTTTGTAAAGAAAAAAATGAGAATGGGGCTGAAAAAATGAAAGTCGCATGTATTCAAATGGATATTGTCTTTGGAGATGTAGAAAAAAATATTGAGAACGCTAAAAAAAAAATAAGTGAAGCGATGAAAGAAAGACCAGATGTTATCGTCTTACCAGAACTATGGACAACAGGATATGATTTAACGAGACTTTCTGAAATTGCAGATACGGATGGATTAGAAACGAAAGAAAAGTTGAAAGAATGGTCGAAGCAATATGGTGTACATATTGTTGGTGGTTCCATAGCAAAGCAAACAGAGCAAGGGGTTACAAATACAATGTATGTTGTAAACAATGAAGGGAATCTAGTCAATGAATATAGTAAAGTACATTTATTTCAGCTGATGGATGAACATAAATATTTAGTTGCTGGTAATGAGACAGGTGAATTTAAGTTAGATGATGTAGAGTGTGCTGGTACAATTTGTTATGATATTCGTTTTCCAGAGTGGATGCGCGTTCATACTGCTAAAGGTGCAAAAGTTTTATTTGTTGTAGCAGAATGGCCATTAGTACGTTTAGCACATTGGCGTTTGCTTTTACAGGCGAGAGCAGTTGAAAATCAGTGTTATGTTGTTGCGTGCAATAGAGCAGGAAAGGATCCGAATAATGAGTTTGCAGGTCATTCTCTAATTGTGGATCCTTGGGGTGAAGTTGTGGTAGAGGCAAATGAAGAGGAATCAATTTTATTTGGAGAACTTAAATTCGAGAAAATTAAAGAGGTACGTAAAGGAATTCCAGTTTTTGCAGATCGTCGTCCAGAATTATACAAATAAAATGTTGACAAGTGATTTTTATTCTTGGTATAGTCTTCATCATAAAGTTAAAAATTCTAAAAATTATAAAACTCTTATCAAGAGCAGGTGGAGGGATTTGGCCCGATGAAGCCCAGCAACCGACCGTAATACCATTGTGAAATGGGGCGTTTATGACGCCAAAAGGCACGGTGCTAATTCCAGCAGAAAGTAAACTTTCTGGCAGATAAGAGGGGAGAAGATAAACTTCAAACCTCTTTCTTTGTGGAAAGGGGTTTTTCTATTTTAGAAAAACCTCTGAATGAAAAGGAGGAGAAGACGATGGGATATTATTCATTAACTGAAACAACAGCTATACAATATGCGAAAGAACACGGTTATTTTGAAAAGAAAGCAAATGTAGTTTGTCATGAAATTGGAGATGGAAATTTAAATTACGTGTTCAAATTAGATGATGGAGAGAAGTCTATTATAATAAAACAAGCACTGCCATATGCGAAAGTAGTTGGTGAGAGCTGGCCACTGTCTATAAAAAGAGCGACGATTGAAAGTAAAGCATTACAAATTTTTGCGAAGTATGTGCCAGATTATGTTCCAGTAGTGTACAGTCATGATGAAGAGTTAGCAGTTACAGTAATAGAAGACTTATCAAGACTAACAATTACAAGAAAAGGATTAATAGATGGAGAAGGATATCCACTTTTATCCCAGCATATCGGTCGTTTTCTAGCACATGTTTTGTTTTATACTTCAGATTTCGGTTTACAGTCAGAAGAGAAAAGGGTATTAGAAGGTACATTTGTAAATCCAGACCTTAGTAAAATTACAGAAGATTTAGTTTTTACGGATCCATTTGGACATTATGATACGAATGATTATGAGTCAGATTTACAGTCAGTGATTGATGAACTTTGGAGTGACAAAACTTTAAAACTAAAAGTAGCACAATATAAATATAAGTTTTTAACGAGAAAAGAAGCGCTTATTCATGGTGATTTACATACTGGTAGTATTTTTTCATCACCTTCTGAAACGAAAGTGATTGATCCAGAATTTGCAACGTACGGTCCATTTGGATTTGATATCGGTCAATTTATTGCAAATCTATTATTAAATGCTTTATCTAGAGAAGAAGAAAAGAGAAGTGTACTATTTTTCCATATAGAAAAGACATGGAGTTATTTTGTAGAAAACTTTACGAAGTTATGGATTGGAGAAGGTGTAGAAGCATATACGAAAGAAAAACAATGGTTACCAATTATTTTGCAAAATATCTTTACTGATGCCGTCGGATTTGCCGGATGTGAACTGATTCGTAGAACAATTGGTTTAGCTCATGTAGCGGATTTAGATGGGATAGCAAATAAAGAAAATAGAATTCAAGCTAAAAAACAAGCGTTATCCTTAGGTAGAGAACTAATAAAATATGAAGCCAAGTGTGCTGATATTCAACTGTTTCGAACATTATTTCAACAGACAGTTGGAGGCGTAAAAGCATGAGTACAATTATTACTATTCCGAGATCTGTAAGTTGGAAAGGCGATGCAATTGCAGTATTAAATCAAACAAAGTTGCCGCATGTCACTGAATACAAAACATTAACGAATATTGAAGAGGTATGGAAAAGTATCATTATGTTAGAAGTACGAGGAGCGCCTGCAATTGGAATTGTAGCTGCGTTTGGTTTGGCGCTTGCGGCGAAGAAATACGATGCTATAAATATCTATGAGTTTCAGAAGAAGTTTAATAGAGATTGTAACTATTTAGGAACATCACGTCCGACAGCAGTCAATTTATTTTGGGCAATCGATCGTATGAGAGAATCTATTCGAGAGATTACTACAATAAAAGAAGCTCAAAAAATATTAGAAGAAGAAGCGCTTCATATTCAGCAAGAGGATGAAATGGTGTGCCGAAGTATTGGAGAACATGCTTTAACATGTTTTAAAGGCGGTGATAAAATTTTAACAATTTGTAACGCTGGAAGTATTGCAACTGCTAGATATGGAACAGCATTAGCCCCATTTTATATTGGGAAAGAGAAGGGTGTGCGTTTACATGCGTATGCGTGTGAAACGAGGCCGGTTTTACAAGGTGGTCGTTTAACGACATGGGAATTGAAACAAGCAGACATTGATGTAACGCTTATTACGGATAATACTGCAGCACATGCAATTCGAACGAAAGAAATTAATGCGATTATCGTAGGGGCAGATCGAATCGTTGAAAACGGTGATACTGCTAATAAAATAGGAACATTAAATTTAGCTATATTAGCAAAGTATTTCGGTATCCCATTTTACGTTGCAGCACCGTTATCTACATTTGATACTACGAAACAAACAGGTGCTGAAATTGTCATTGAAGAAAGAGATGAAACAGAAGTTACGAAAATTTTTGGGAAACAAGTGGCGCCACTTGGAACGCCTGTATTTAACCCTGCATTTGATGTAACACCGCATGAATTAATTACGGGGATTATTACTGAGAAAGGTATTTTACGTGGAGATTATAAGCAAAAAATTACATTATTATTTGAAAAAACAGGCTAATCACAAATAGCTTGTTTTTTTATGCCTAAGATTCTCTTTTCCTCTTATTTATGTAATGAAGGGAGGAGAGAAAGATGGAAGAGTGGATCAGGATGATAGGTAATGTGGGATTTCCGATTGTTGTAACGCTATATTTACTACATCGCATTGAAAGTAAATTAGACGGAGTGATTGTTGCAATTGAGAAACTCCCTAAACAATTACTAAAGTAGGAAGATCCTCGCGATAGAAAGTAAAATAAAGTTTGCTCTTCGTGAGCAAACTTTATTTTTTATTGAGCAGTATATCCACCATCGATAACAACAGCTTGACCAGTTATGCCTTTTGCTTTTTCACTCGCTAAAAACATAGCATAATCTGCAATTTCTTGTACTTGTAATAAGCGCTTTTGTGGTACAAGTGGATAAATAACATCTTCTAAAACATTTTCAAGTGGTACATTTCGTGTAGTAGCTAAATCCTCTAGTTGATTACGTACAAGAGGGGTATCGACATAACCAGGACAAAGGGCATTTACAGTAATACCATGGGTAGCACCTTCTAAAGCGGCAACTTTTGTTAATCCAATTACGCCATGTTTTGCGCTATTGTAGGCAGCTTTTCCAGCGAATCCGACAAGGCCGTTAATAGAAGCGACGTTAATAATACGGCCGTATTTTTGTTTTTTCATAATAGGAAAAGCATGTTTGATGGCGATAAATGGAGCGATTTGCATAATTTTAATAAGAAGCTCGAATTTATCAGTTGGAAAATCTTCAATCGGTGAAACATGTTGCATTCCTGCGTTGTTAATTAATACATCTAATGAACCGAAATGACTAACGGTTTGAGAAATTGCTACTGCAATTTCTTCTTCAGCTGTAACGTCACATTTTAAACCGATAGCTTGATAGCCTTCTTTTTGTAATTGTTTAGCAGCTTCTTTCGCACGTTCTTCAAGACGATCACTAATGACAACTTTTGCACCTTCTTTTGCAAATGTGTTTCCCATTTCATAACCAATACCACTTGCAGCACCTGTTAAAAAGACAACTCGATTTGTAACCATGATGAAAAACACTCCTTCATAATAAAAGTTCTCTTATTGCTCTATTTAGAGAGGCGATAATAAAATCCCTGCAAACATTTGGAAAAATATTGCTAGCTATCTTGTTTTGCAAAGTAGTGTTTGCTATACTATTTTGTAAAGCAAGATACTTACGCTTATCTATCTTGTAAAACAAGATAGCAGGAGGATTTCAATTATGTCGACAAGTCAAATGCTGAAAGGGATTTTAGAAGGATGCTTACTTGCTATTATTTCTGAAGGTGAAATATACGGTTACGAAATGAGTGAAAAGCTAGCAAAGTATGGTTTTACAATGGCGAGTGAGGGAAGTATTTATCCGTTATTAATACGAATGCAAAAGGAAGGATTAATCACAAGTGTAATGAAGGAATCTCCATCTGGCCCGAAACGGAAGTATTATACGTTAACAGAAAAGGGAGAAGATGAACTAGATGAATTTATGGGTCGCTGGGAAGCGATGCAAAGTAGTGTAGAACGTCTACTTGAAGGGAAGGGAAGAAGAAAATAATGCTATCAAGTGAAGCGCGAAATTTTTTATTAGATATGAGATTATTTTTGACAGCAAAGAGTGTGAAAGAAAGCGATATTGAAAGGTTTTTAGAAGATGCAGAGTTGCATTTAATAGAAGGTGAGAGTGACGGAAAAAGTGTAGAAGAAATTTTCGGAAGTTCACCGAAAGAATATGCCAATGAACTTGTAAAAGTGATGGAAAGAGATAGACAGGAAACGTGGAAGCAAATTGGGTTTACGGTTATGAATATCGTTTCGTTTTGGATTATTGCTTCTATTTTAATAGTTAATAATGGGATTTTACAGATTTCGCTTATTCAATGTATTGGCTATAGTTTTACATTGATTGTAGCTGTAATGGGTCCTAATTTTCTACTTCGTAAAATGACCTTTGTAACAAGCTTTACAAAAACATGGTTTTCAATGTGGTTTTTAGTCATGATAGCGCCAATGTTTTTATTAGGAGCGGTTACGATATTGGATGTGTTATATCCTACAAAGATGGTTACATTCACTCAAGTGCAAAGTTATATATTAGGTGGTGGGATTTTTATTATCACAGTAGCGATAAATATGTATTTTGAAGGATGGTTTAAAAACTTATATTTAATCATTCCGCTTTCTATTATGTTAGTGTTTAAAACATTTACATCAGAAGATCTCGTGCCAATGTTATTTCAAATTATATGTTTATACGGAAGTTTGTTTATTTTAATTTTCCTTGAAATTATGATGAAGACGAATAGAAGAGAAACGGTTAAATAAGGGAGGGATAAAAGTGTTATCGAATGAAGCACAAAAATTTTCAGATGATACCCAAGGGTATTTACGAACGAGGGGCATTAGAGAAGCGGATATTATTTCTTTTATAGAAGATGCGGAAGTTCATTTAGTAGAAGGAGAAAAAAGAGGGAAGAGTGTAAATGATATATTCGGTCATGATCCAAAGGAATATGCTAATCAACTTGCGAAAGAGATGGAAGTAGATAAAACAGGGAATTATAACTTATTGCTTTACTTTATTATAAATTTATTAGCATTCACGATGATGAAGAGTGTATTCTTTAGTGAAGCCGACCATCGCTTGTCTTATTCTTTAATTGAATTAATTGGATATCCAATTATGATTTTTGTAGGGATTAGTGTATTAATATGGGGGATGAGAACAGCGGTCTTTAAACGTAAAAGAACTGAATTTTTAATTATGTATATAACTGGTGCAATATGGTTTTTATCAATTTTTAGTATTGCATTATTAAATGAATTTTATGGTACAACATTTATTAAATTTACTGCAACAGAAAGCTTCACTCTTGTTGGCGTAGTAGTTATTTTTGCAACTATTGTAAATATTAAAGTTGGTGGTTGGTTTACTTTGTCTTATTTACTAGTTCCAATTGCATTAGAATTTGTATTTGTAACGATAGATTTATCAAACATTATTGGAATGTATGTACAACAAGTAATTCTTTTCATTGTTATTTATATGCTTCTAAAAATTCATACGAAATTAGAAAAAAGAGAAGTATACGAATAAAAAAGAGGAATAGTTATGTATATGGAGTAGTAGTTTTCTAAGGTCAACTATACCGCTTTCGCAAAAAGAATACATGATGAATATTTTAATACTTTATTAGATGACACATCAGGATATGTTTTGTTCTTCGGCTTAATAGGAAAAGGGCTGCTCTGGATATGCAAAAATTATTTCCAAAGAAATATTATATAGGGATTTTTAGAGGAATTACATTTACGTTTAGTTGGATATTTGCATTCTTTGCAGCCGAAATTTGGTTTGTTGATTTGAATAGATTATTTTAAACAGTAACAAGATCGTTACTGTTTTTTTCTTTGTAATAAAGAGCTTTGTAAAGAGAGCGCTTTTTGTTCATTTGTTAATAATGAATTGATGTGAACGTTATTAGGGCTAGGGACTATAGGGTACATAAGGTTCGATGGTGAATGGTGATGTTCAGAACCGGTTGGAGAGTGGGGATCTGCGTGCGTAAGTTTTCCATGAATTCGTCTTGTAAATAAAATATGACCAATTTCGTGAGCGAGGGTGTATATATTTTTCATTGGAGCAGCTGAGTTTGTTAAAACGATGTAACCAGTAAGTTGCTGTTGTTTCGCTAAAGAGTAAGCGCAAGCGATTACTGCGGTTTCTTTGAAATAATCACTGCCAATATAACAAATATAAAGGTCACATTCAGGAGCTTCGTTAACACAAGTTTGAAAAAAGGATGATAATTTTTCCTGACTTTGAATGGAGTTTTTATAACTAATTTCCCGATTAGAAAAACGGAAAAGTTCGTTTAGTACAATTACTTCTTTAATTTGAAATGTAATGGGATGCCAAATTGATTCTGCAACTGCTAAATCTTTTGCAATACGGTCGTCAGAAATATCGGCGCCTGGAGTAATGCAAACACATATATTAACGTATGAATTCATAAGGAACACCTCAAATGAAAAAATTCTTTCTATAATATATGTGGGGGAAAGGTCCTATGTATGGATAAACGCCTTGTTTATTACACGAATATATAGACTATAAGTCGAAAAAATTTCATAGTTCTATAACGTAGTATGGTCTGCTTTTTGATATAGTAAAGAAAAGGGGGAGAATATATGTATACATTAAAAATCGTTTCAGACAGAGAAGCTCTGTATCAATTTGCGAGCTATGTAAGAGTTGTACAAGGGGTTGAAGATGTATATGTAGAGGTGGGAGAACCTTTATATGAACATCCATTAATGAAGTTTTATGTACGTATTACAATTGAAGAAACATATGATCAGCATAAAGCATTGCAAGAAATAGCTAGGTTAGTAGAATTAGGGCGTTTTACATATGTCCATTATCATAATGAGGAAATTGAAGAAGCTTTTGAAGTTGTAAAATACGAAAGCTTTAAGAAATAACGGTAAAAAAAGGAAGCGGAAGCTTCCTTTTTTATTGAAAATTACAGCAACAAAAGAAAGAGAATTTTGTTATGATAAGGAAGGGTGAGGAAAGGGGAGTTTACATATTGGGGTATATTGAAGAGTTACGCAAAGTAGTTGGTACAAGACCACTTATTTTAGTAGGATCAGCAATTATTATATTAAATGATAATCAAGAAGTATTGCTTCAATATCGTTCAGATACATATGATTGGGGCGTACCTGGTGGGGCAATGGAACTGGGAGAAACGACAGAAGAAACTGCTCGTAGAGAATTATTCGAGGAGACGGGACTAAACGCGAAAATTATGCAATTTCTTGGCGTTCTTTCAGGAAAGGAAGTTTATTTCCGTTATCCAAATGGAGATGAAATTTTTAATGTGATTCATCTGTATCAGGCACATCATGTAAGCGGAGAATTAAAGCTCGATCATGAAGGGTTAGAACTTCAATATTTTCCAGTAGATAAGTTACCAAAATTGAATGAAACGACAGAGAAGATATTACAAAAATTCTTATACGCATTGACAGAATAGAAGGTTAATTCCTTCTATTTTTATTATATTAAATATTTTGATTTTTTGGTATGTTTATAGTATGATAATTTTAGACATACAACTTATGGAATTTCACCTACAAACTTACTAGGGTACATAAGAGAGGGGCAAGTACAAAATGCATAATGTTGTCATTACAGCTGCAGTTCGTTCACCAATTGGAACTTTCGGAGGAGCACTAAAAAATATAACACCAGTAGAATTAGCTGTTCCTGTACTTCAGGAAGCTGTAAAAAGAGGCGGAGTAGAGCCACATGAAGTTGATGAAGTAATTTTAGGTCATTGTATTCAAAGAACTGATGAAGCAAATACGGCAAGAACAGCTGCATTAGCGGCAGGATTTCCTGACACAGTTACTGGTTATACAATTCAACGTCAATGTTCTTCAGGTATGCAAGCAATTATGTCTGCTGCAATGCAAATCCAATTAGGTGTAAGTGATATTGTTGTTGCAGGTGGAGTAGAAGCAATGAGCTCGAGCCCTTATGCATTAAAACAACACCGCTGGGGACAACGTCTACAGCACGGAGAAATTCGTGATACGGTGTGGGAAGTTTTAGAAGATCCGATTCACCATATTATGATGGGTGAAACAGCGGAAAATTTAGTTGAACAATATGAAATTACAAGAGAGGAACAAGATGAAGTTGCGCTTCGTAGTCATACATTAGCGTTGCAAGCGATGGAGTCTGGATACTTTGACGATCAAATTGTTCCTATTACAATAAAAGAACGTAGAAAAGAAGTTGTATTTGCGAAGGATGAACATCCACGTGCAGATATTACAGCGGAAAAATTAGCAGGATTAAAACCAGCTTTCCGTAAAGACGGATCAGTAACTGCAGGGAATTCATCTGGTCTTAATGACGGAAGTGCAGTTCTAGTATTAATGAGCGAAGAAAAAGCAAAAGAAAAGGGCTTACAACCGTTAGCTCGAATTGTTGGATACTCAGTAGCGGGTGTAAATCCGAAAATTATGGGTATTGGACCAGCACCAGCAATTCGTAAAGGATTAGAAAAAGTAGATTGGTCATTAGAAGATGCAGATTTACTTGAAATTAATGAAGCTTTCGCTGCACAATATTTAGCTGTAGAGAAAGAGTTAGGGTTAGACCGTGAGAAAGTGAATGTAAACGGTAGTGGTGTAGGACTTGGACATCCAATTGGTTGTACAGGAGCTCGTATTACTGTAAGTTTAATTCACGAATTAAAAAGACGTGGATTAGAGAAAGGTATTGCCTCTCTATGCGTTGGAGGCGGTATTGGAGTAGCTTTATTTATAGAAGCATTATAAAAAAGAGGCAGCTATTGTTGCCTCTTTTTTTATGACTCAAATAAGTGATGAAATAATCGATCGCGATTTTCAAAGAAAAGTTTCGTCGTTTGGTAATGCTCCGTTTCTTCTAATGTCGATTCGTGAATCCCTTCTTGAGTTAAAGAGTATATAGTAGATTCAGGATAAGCCATTAAAATGGGAGAATGCGTTGCGATAACAAATTGTGAACCTTGTTCAGCTAGTTCGTGCATGCGAATGAGCATTGAAAGTTGTCTCATTGGGGATAAAGCTGCCTCAGGCTCATCTAAAATGTATAAACCTTGTCCTGAAAAACGATTCATAAATAATGAGAAGAAGGATTCGCCGTGTGATTGTTCGTGAAGTGAAACGCCGCCATAAGATTTTATAGCATCTATTTCATCGATATAAGAAGCAACGTTATAAAATGATTCAGCGCGAAGAAAGAAACCGTCGTTTGGTGTATTGAAACTTTTTGAAATTCGAAGATATTCATGTAAAGATGAATGTGAATCGTTTGTGCTAAAACGGAAATTCTTCGTTCCACCTTCTGCATTAAAACCTAAAGCAACTGCAATCGCTTCGAGTAATGTTGATTTCCCCGTTCCGTTTTCTCCAATAATGAATGTTACATTCGGATGGAAAAGGAGTGATTGTAATGTTCGTATAGCCGGTAAGCAGTATGGATATGCGGAAAAGCTAGGGATATTTTCTTTTTTTAATGTGACACTTTTTAAAAAGGGTACGTCAATCAATATATAAACCTCAATTCATAACGGATTTTGATTCTAAAAAAGCAGCAAATACAAGTGTAATACAACTTGCTAGTAATATTGTATATTGAAGTGCGCCAAAACCGAGCCCTTCCCAGCCGAAAGTCATTCTCTTCCATATGAAAATGAAAAGAACGCTCATAAAGCCAAAGAGAGCAGGCATATATTTTATAATTTTCAAGTGCTTCCATAGAAAGAAGCGAATGTATGTACTTAAAAAAAGGTAGACAGAACAAGAAAAAATACAAGTGTTAACGACACGTGAACTCCTCCTATTTTCTGAATATTTTATGTGGATTATAACACGTAAACTATCATATTCCAATGTGAAAATAAACATTGCATCAAGATTAATTCTCTCGTTATGATAGATGATATTCTATTAGAAATATGAAGAGGAGTATTAATATGCCGTTTACATTTGCACATCCAGCAGCTGTTCTCCCTTTTGCTAAGAAACATTCTAGTTATATTTCGGTGACGGCTCTTATATTAGGTAGTATGGCACCTGATTTTGAATATTTTTTATATTTTAGGCCATACGGTATTATTGGCCATACATGGGCTGGTTTCTTCTATTTGAATTTACCACTCGTTTTTTTATTAGCATATGCATATCATCGTATTTTAAAAGGACCGTTTATAACACATTTACCTAAGCCTTTTGCTAGTTACTATAAATATGTAGTAGATGCGAAGTGGGGGCTATATACTTGGAAGGACTTTTTTGTATTTTGCTATTCTGCTTTATTCGGTATGGTGACGCATGTCGTTTGGGATGCTTTTACTCATAAGACAGGCTATTTTGTTATGAAAATACCGCTGTTACAGCAAGAAGTATATAGTATTCCAATTTATAAATTTTTACAGCATGGGAGTACGTGTTTTGGTCTACTATTACTAATATATGTGCTATGGAAATATAGAAGGGAAACTGATCAAGATACTAGTTTAACTTCGGAAAAAAAGAAATATTGGGCTTCATCTATCGTTGTGGCGGCCATTATATTTATCGTGCACGCGTTATTAGACCCCTATTTTCATATTTTCCAAATAGGAGGTATAATAGTATCTGGACTGACAAGTTCGTTTTGTGGACTTCTTATTGTTTCTATAGTTTACAAATCAAGGGACTAATATATTTTAATGAATGATAGTGTTAGGAGAAATTAAATCATGAAAGCATGGAAAAGTATTTTTGTTTTATGTAGTTTTCTTCTTATGTTAAGTGGTTGCTTCCATCAAGAAGAAAAGAAGGCAGAACCTAAAAAGAAAGAATCTATTCCAGAAACAAAAGAGTATGGTGGGCGTGAGCTTAAAAAAGTAGGACAAAAAGTGAAAGAAAAAGGGTGGGGGACATTTGAATTAGAACAGATGCATTC
Source organism: Bacillus sp. TH17 (assembly GCF_016651125.1). Lineage (NCBI taxonomy): Bacteria > Bacillati > Bacillota > Bacilli > Caryophanales > Bacillaceae > Bacillus > Bacillus sp. TH17. The sequence continues at coordinate 3,495,050 of NZ_JAEKEN010000001.1, read as the reverse complement.
TGTGAATCAGACATTTGAAGTAGCCCCAATGAAAATTCACGTACAAGATGTTAAAGTTATCTCATTATCACAAATGAGCAAAGATGCAAAAAATACATTGAAAGTGTATACTGCATTAACTCCTGAAGAAGTAAAGCGTAGATTGGGAGATAAAGTGAGTCAAGAAGACGCTGAATTATATGCATCGTTAAGTGGAACAGAGATTAGCGATACAATTCGGTATGTTGAAATTACATATAAGGTAGAGAATAGTGGAAATAAGAACATGCAATTCTTCTCTATGAATGATGTTATTATTAATGACAAACAGCATTTTAATGTAGCGACTCAAAACTTTTTATATGAAGAAGACACACTTGTAGGCACAAAGAGTGTATCAAGGGAAGATTATAAACCTGGTGAGACACGAGAAGGAATTATCGGTTTAATACTCGATGATGGAAAAGAGAAGGTAAAGGATATTAAGTTTACGACAGATGATTTAGCAGTGGGAGATACTCATGAAGCTGTTAAAGAGCCACAAACTTTCAATATCTCATTTTCTAAGTAAGGTGTGTATTTAAACGAAAACAGTCAGCATAAAAAGTTATGCTGACTGTTTTTTTAGTTCTTTCACATATGAATCTACACTTTGAAAAGGTACTGTAATTTTAAAAGCATCTTTTTGCTCGTTAAATTGTTTTTCATTATAAGGACCGAATCGTTTATTATGCTTTACATCGATAATCCAATAATGTTCACTTTTTTTATTTGTAATTGCTGCGTCAGGATTATTTGGATCTGATTTTTCCTCAATTTGTTTTGTGATAATGTATTTATCGTCCCAAGCAATTTCTGTAATCTTTGCAGGGATGTATTGTGTAGCATATACAGCATCCTGAGAGGGGAAAAGTTCAAATGCATCTCCAGAAGTATGGATGAGTTCATATTCATCGTTAATTGTATAAGTTAAATGGTTTGTATTGCCTGTACAACCTGTTAATAAGAGTGCGGCAAATAGGATTATCCATCTTTTCAATATGGGAACCTCCTTTATAATGCTGTTGTAACACATTGTACAAGAAAAGTAAGCGAAACGCCAGTTTACAATGTTTTTTAGAAGTGGTACGATGAAACGGGTAAAGAAGGATATGAAGGAGTCGACACAAAATGAAGTTAAAGATGCATCGTCCAGCGCTTGTAATGAATCGCATAGGTGCTTCCCTTATTGACATGTTTTTAATCTCGGTTACGTACGGTGCAGTAGTAGCTATTATTACAGGAAACTATAGTGCTATTTTTGATCGTTTTAATATAAGTTTAGGTGACTATAGATATGACCTTACACTTGTTTTCGTATTAATGGCTATAAATTTTATTCTGTTACCTTTTCTTTGGAACGGTTCTACACTTGGTAAAAAGGTAACAAGAACAAAAATAATCTCGTTAACAAGTGAAAAACTAACGTTACAAACATTAATAATACGATTTTTGGTATTATTATTACCAAGCATATTATTACTTGGAGTTCCATTAATATGCAATGTATATATGATGTTATTCCGCAAAGATAATTGTGGCTTCCATGATTTAATTGCAAAGACGAAAGTGATGAGTCTTGTATAATTAATATTTAGATTATACGTGCTACTAATGAAATAAGACTTTTTATCGTTTGTATATAAAAAGTCTTATTTTTAATTTCGTGAAAAATTTCATCATTCTCTTATTTTTTCATAAAATTAGATAAATGGAATTGATATAGGGTGGATATCTCCTATATAGTACCTTCCATATTACGGAAGGATGTTTAAAGAAGCTGTAGCTAATTCAAACATCCTATTTTCGTTTTGAATAGATTGAAAATTAAGAGAATGATATAATGGATATAAATAATATCGTTATATAACAAAGGGGGATTTGGAATGACTGGAGGTAGCTTAATATTTTGGGGAATTCTTATTTTTATTGGTTTAACCTTCGATCAATATAATAGTAAGAAAAAAAAAGAAACAGAAAAGTAATCGCTTACAAGTTGTGGAGTAAACTTTTCCTGCTTGCGGACTAATCTAATAAAGGAGTATACTGAATGACGGTAAGACATATAGAAGGGGTAATGAAAATGAAGCTTGCAGGAAAAGTTGCCATTGTAACTGGTGGTGGCATCGGTATTGGACGTAGTACAGCTCTTTTGTTGGCTAAGCAAGGCGCAAAAGTAATTGTGACGGACATTGATCAAAAAAGTGGACAAGCAACAGCCGAGGAAATTACGGATTTAGGCGGAGAAGCACTTTTTGTATCCTACGATATGGGGAAACAAGGAGATTGGCAACGTGTTATTAGTTTTGCTATGGAGGCATACAGTCGTATTGATATGCTTTTTCAAAATGCTGGTCTATATAAAATAGATTCTATTTTTTCTCGCCAACAAGAGAACGATTCCAATGTACTTTGTATTAATGACGTTTGGATAGAGATAAAACAATTAACGTCATCTTTTATGAAACAGCAAGAAGAAGTGGTGCTTAGTGATTTACCTGTTTTTGGTATTATTAGCACGAGAGGACAATCATTTCATACAATAGAAGCCCTAGTATAATAATGGAAAACCGCCCCCAGTATATATGTGGACGGTTTTTTTGTATGTTCTATTATAGAACTTTATTTTTTAACGAATACGTTGTTCGGTTTGGCTATCAAAGAAATGTGCTTTATTCATATCAAAAGCAAGTTTAATTTGGTCACCAGGTGAAAAAGTATGTCTTGCATCAACACGTGCTGCAAAATCTTGATTTCCAAGTTTCATATATAAAATGGATTCAGCCCCTAACAACTCTGCAACTTCAATTTTCGTTGTGAAAGTAGTAGCTTGTGAAGCTTCTAAAAATAATAGTTCATCATGAATATCTTCTGGACGAATACCTAAAACAATTTCTTTATTTACATAGCCTTGTTCGCGTAATAACTTCATTTTTCCTTCAGATACTTTAAACTTTAGTGAACTGTCTATAACGAAATCGGTTTCAGTTAATTTTCCACGGAAGAAATTCATTGCGGGTGAACCGATAAAACCACCAACGAAAATATTTTCAGGTGTTTCATATACTTCTTTTGGAGTTCCAATTTGTTGGATTTTGCCGTCTTTCATAACAACAAGGCGTGAAGCCATTGTCATTGCCTCAGTTTGATCATGTGTTACATAAATTGTCGTTGTGCCAAGGCGGTGGTGTAATTTAGAAATTTCTGATCGCATTGCAACACGTAGTTTAGCGTCTAAGTTTGATAATGGTTCATCCATTAAGAAGACTTTTGCGTCTCGAACAATTGCTCTACCTAATGCAACACGTTGACGTTGTCCACCTGATAAAACTTTCGGTTTTCTATCTAAATATTGTTCAAGTCCTAAAATTTGAGCTGCATGTTTCACTCGACGGTCGATTTCATCTTTCGGTATTTTTCGAAGTTTTAATCCAAATGCCATATTATCATACACACTCATATGTGGATAAAGAGCGTAGTTTTGGAAGACCATTGCGATATCTCGATCTTTTGGAGGAACATCGTTCATTAGCTTACCATCAATTGAAAATTCTCCTTTTGAAATATCTTCAAGTCCAGCTACCATTCGTAGTGTTGTAGATTTTCCGCATCCAGAAGGACCAACGAATACGATAAATTCTTTATCTTGAATGTGTAAGTTAAAATCTGTTACGGCTGTTACGTTATTATCATATATTTTATAAATATTTTCTAATTTAAGTTCTGCCATGATATTTCCCCCTAGAAAGTTTATGCAAACGTTTTCTTTGAATTTATTATAAACGAATAGATTCAAAAAAGAAATAAAAACACTATAAAAAAATAAAACATTTTCATTATTCCTATGAATATATAATAAGTTTCACATGTTTTATTAGAAAAAGAAAATAAATATTGTAAGCGCTATTTTAAATTTGGATAGAATCTGTTATCATTCAGTAATGAAAACGTTTGCGCCTTAAAAAAAGAAAAAAGAATCAATAGTATAGATGAAATGGGGTAGCATAATGGGAAAACAATGGTGGAAAGAAAGTGTAGTATATCAAATTTATCCTCGTAGTTTTATGGATAGTAATGGTGATGGTATAGGTGACCTTCGTGGTATTCTTGCGAAGCTAGACTACTTAAAAGAATTAGGTATTGATGTAATTTGGTTATCACCAGTCTATGAATCTCCAAACGATGATAATGGTTACGATATAAGTGATTATTGTAAAATTATGAACGAGTTCGGAACAATGGAAGATTGGGATGAACTATTACATGAAATGCATAAACGTAATATGAAACTTATGATGGACTTAGTTGTTAATCATACTTCAGATGAACATAATTGGTTTATTGAATCATGTAAATCGAAAGATAATAAATATAGAGACTATTATATATGGCGCCCTGGAAAAGAAGGGAAAGAGCCGAATAACTGGGGAGCAGCATTTAGTGGATCTGCATGGCAATATGATGAGATGACAGATGAATATTATTTACATCTGTTTTCTAAAAAACAGCCAGATTTAAACTGGGATAATGAAAAGGTAAGACAAGATGTTTATGACATGATGAAGTTTTGGTTAGAAAAAGGAATTGATGGGTTCCGTATGGATGTTATTAATTTTATTTCTAAAGAAGATGGCTTACCATATGTTGAAACGGATGAAGAAGGATATGTTTCAGGGCATAAACATTTTATGAACGGTCCGAACATTCATAAGTATTTGCATGAAATGAATGAAGACGTATTGTCTCAGTATGACATTATGACGGTTGGGGAAATGCCTGGTGTAACGACAGAAGAGGCTAAATTGTATACAGGGGAAGCTAGAAAAGAACTACAAATGGTATTCCAATTTGAACATATGGATTTAGATTCCGGAGAAGGTGGGAAATGGGATGTAAAACCATGCTCACTTCTTACTTTGAAACAAAATTTAACAAAGTGGCAAAAAGCATTAGAACAAACAGGATGGAATAGCCTTTATTGGAATAACCATGACCAGCCTCGCGTTGTATCTCGTTTTGGTAATGATGGAGCTTATCATACTGAATCAGCGAAAATGTTAGCGACAGTACTTCATATGATGAAAGGGACACCATATATTTATCAAGGAGAAGAAATCGGAATGACAAATGTTCGATTTGAATCAATTGATGAATACCGAGATATTGAAACACTAAATATGTATAAAGAGAAAGTTATAGAGCGCGGCGAAGATATAGATAAAGTGATGCAGTCTATATATATAAAGGGCCGAGATAATGCTAGAACTCCGATGCAGTGGGATGATAGAGAACATGCTGGATTCACAACGGGTGAGCCTTGGATTGCGGTAAATCCTAACTACAAAGAGATTAATGTGAAACAGGCAATCCAAGATGAAGAATCGATTTTTTATTACTATAAAAAATTGATTGAATTACGTAAAAACAATGAAATAGTTGTGTATGGAACATATGATTTAATATTAGAAAATAACCCTTCTATTTTTGCTTATGTAAGAACATATGGAGAAGAAAAGCTTCTGGTGATTGCAAACTTTACTGCAGATGAATGTGTATTTGAATTGCCTGAGGACATTATTTATAGTGAAGCAGAGTTATTAATACACAATTATGATGTAGAAAATGTATTGATAGAAAACATTACATTACGACCATATGAAGCAATGGTATTTAAATTGAAATAAGAAAAGCCTTATGCCACCCTGGCATAAGGCTTTTACTATTACCATTTTAAAATAGAGAATCCATACGGTGGAAGTGTAACTTGTAATACACTTGCTTCCGCTGAAAATTCTTCGTTTGTATAAATGTTAATTATTTTCTTCCTGGTAATATGAAGAGGGAGTGAAGTTGTAACTTCACTGTTAGTAGGATTTAAAACGAAAAAGATAGTTTCATCTTCATATGTTTTTGTATAAGAAATATAATTATGTTCATCATTTGCCTCAATGAATTGAAAAGTACCATTTCCTCCAAATGCTTTATGTTGTTTCCGTAATGAAATTAATGTTTGTATATGTGTAAATAAAAGAGTATCTTGTTCTTTTTCATCCCATATCATACATTTGCGGCAGTCAGGGTCCATTCCACCATCCATACCGATTTCATCGCCGTAATAAATACAAGGAGAACCGATGAAAGAAAGGTGAAATACATAGAGTAACTTTAACTTATTTTTATCCCCGTTACATGTTGCTAAAATTCTAGGTGTGTCATGACTGTCTAATAAATGAAATGCCGCTTCATTTACATTCATAGAGTAGGAATGTAGAGAATCAGTAATTTGTTTCATAAATTCACTTGCATGAATGGATTCGTTAGCAAAGTAAGAAAGTAGAGCGTTTGTAACAGGATAGCTCATTACAGCATCAAATTGGTCACCTTGTAGCCATGGGAGTGCATCGTGCCAAATTTCACCTAAAATATATACTTCAGGATTTAATGCTTTTATTTCACTTCGGAATTCTCTCCAAAAACTGTGATCAACTTCATTTGCTACATCAAGGCGCCAACCGTCTATATTGAATTCTCTTACCCAATAACGCCCTACTTCAAGTAAATATTCTTTTACATCTGGGTGTGCTGTATTTAATTTAGGCATATACGGTGTAAATGCGAAAGTATCATAATTAGGAAGTGGTTCGGTTATAATTGGAAATTCATGAATATGGAACCAATCTTTATAGGCGGAATTTTCACCTTGTTCCAGCACGTCTTGAAATTTATCAAAGAAGTACCCGCTATGATTAAAAACAGCATCGAGCATTACTTTTATACCACGTTTATGACACGCTTCAATGAGTTCTTTGAAAGTTTCTTTCGTCCCAAATTGTGGATCGATTTCCATGTAATCAATTGTGTCATATTTATGATTCGAATGAGCTTTGAAAATAGGAGTGAAATATATTCCGGAAATTCCAAGCTTCACAAGGTAATCAAGGTTTTGAATAATACCAGCAAAATCTCCGCCGAAAAAATTAGTTGGAGTTGGTTCGGTACTTCCCCAAGGAAGGGTGTTTGCAGGATTTAATGTGCTATCCCCGTTAGCGAATCGTTCCGGGAAAATTTGATACCATACTGTGTCTTTAATCCAGGATGGTGCTCTGAAAACGTCTTTTGCATGAATGAATGGAAAGCAGAAAAAGTTACCGACATCGTCATTTGGAATATTAGAAAAAAATCCTCTTTCTGTATAAATAAGAGTTTCTACGTCGTTTTTTAATTCGAATCCATAACGTAAGCGTTTAAATTTTGGTTTGATTGAAACCGACCAATAATCAAATAACTCAGTAGATCCGGTTTTTTTCATTGGTGTACTTGCTGTAATCCATTTCCCGTCCTGCCATTCGTACGGATCCCCGTAGATGAGAGCGGCGCTGTGAACATCATCTCTTTTTGTGTGTATTCGGATGTGAATTGTTTTTTCGTCGTAAGCGTATGCATAATTATCTTTTGGCCTATGATAGATCGCTTCTTTAAGCATATAGAAAATCCCCCTTTAATATCTCTATACATATAGTTCCCGTAAATGAAATAATAAAGATTATGTTGCAAACGATTGCCTTCCACATAACTTTAATATTGCTTATAAGAGTAGTATTCATTTTATGTAAAGTCAATGAATAAAGAGTGTGATAAGATTATTTTGAAAATTAATATTTGCAAAATGAATAAAAGGATGTATAATGATAGACAAATAGCGCAAACGTTTTCATAGATTTAGATATTGTTTGCGCTTCTATTAAACAATCAAATGCAAACGTTTTCAATTAAAGAGGTACATAGACAATTTAGGGAGGTTTTTGGGATGAAGAAAGCATTATCACTATTAACGATTTCAGCATTGTCAATTGGCATGTTATCTGCATGTGGACCGAAAGATTCAGGAAAAAAAGAGGAAAGTAAAGCGAAGAAAGACTATGATCTTCTCGTTTGGGAAGATGATAAAAAAGGTGTTGGTTTAGAACCAGCAGTGAAAAGCTTTGAGGAAAAATATAAAGTAAAAGTAAAAGTTGTTGAAATGCAAATGACAGATCAAGTGAAAAAGTTACGTCTTGATGGACCAGCGGGGACGGGACCAGATGTTGTAACATTGCCACACGATCAAATCGGAAATGCAGTAACAGAAGGCTTACTTTCTGAAGTAAAAGCAGATGATGCTGTGAAGAGTAAATTTACTGACTTATCAATAAAGGCACAAACATACAACGGGAAATTATATGGTTTACCAAAAGCAATTGAAACACCAATTTTTATTTACAATAAAAAATTAATGCAAAAAGCTCCAGAAACGATGGACGAGCTATTTAACTTCTCAAAAGACTTTACGAAGGATGGCAAGTACGGATTTTTAACATTAGGAGATAACTTCTACTTTGCTAACGCGTTTATGGCAGGTATGGGCGGATATGTATTTGGTGAGAAAGACGGAAAGCCAAATGCAAGTGATGTTGGATTAAATAATAGCGGAGCAGTACAAGGTGCTGAATATCTTCAAAAATGGTACAAAGAAAAGTTATTCCCGAAAGGTATTATCGGTGAATCTGGTGGACCTGCTGCTGATGGATTATTCAATGAAGGAAAAGCAGCATCTATTATGAACGGACCGTGGGCGTTCCAAGCGATGGAAAAGAACGGAATTGATTATGGTGTTGCTCCAATGCCGAAATTACCAAATGGTCAACCGATGAAAACATTTGTTGGGGTAAAAGGATGGCATGTAACAAGCTTCTCTAAACAAAATGATTTAGCTACAAAGTTCACTGAGTGGGTAACAAATGAAGAAAATGCAAAAATTCGATTTGAGAAGACAAAAGAAATTCCTCCAGTAAAATCAGTAATGGAAGATCCGATTATTAAAGATAACGAAGCTGCAAAAGCGGTTGCAACTCAATCAGAAAATGGAATTCCAATGCCGAATATTCCAGAAATGCAAGAAGTATGGAAACCAGCTGGAGACGCTCTTCAGTTAGTTGTTACAGATAAAGAGACACCAAAATCTGCGCTTGATAGTGCAGTGAAACAAATTAAAGGAAATATTGAGGCAAACCACAGTAATAAAAAATAAGGTGAAGTTCGTGCCTCTAATATGAGAGGCACGAATTCTCTCCCTTCCAAGTAGGAAGAAAAAAGGGGGAAGGAACATGCAAACATCTATGGAACCAATGAAAGATATGAACGGTTCGAAACATAGGAAAATGGCGACCATGTTATCTATTATTCCAGGCATGGGTCAAATATATAATAAACAATTTGTAAAAGGTCTTATTTTTCTAGTATTAACAGGTTCATTTATTGTAGCATTTGCTGATTTGTTAAATATGGGATTATGGGGAATTGTAACGCTCGGTACAGAAGTTCCACGTGACCATTCTGTCTTTCTATTAGTAGAAGGAATTTTGGCACTTATCGTCATAGTGTTTGGACTAGGAATATATGGATTTAACTTATATGATGCATACCAAAATGGGAAGAAACGTGATATAGGAACACCATTAAACTCAGTAAAAGAGCAATACCGTAACTTATTAGATCAAGGTTTTCCATATTTAATGGTTTCACCAGGATTTCTATTACTTATCTTTGTAGTTGTATTTCCAATCATTTTTGTAATTTTAATTGGATTTACGAATTATGACTTATATCACTCTCCTCCAGCTAAATTAGTGGATTGGGTGGGCTTTAAAAACTTTATTGATATTTTCACATTACCAATGTGGAGAGAGACATTTTTAAGTGTATTTTCTTGGACTGTCATTTGGACATTTGTTGCAACAACATTACAAGTTGCACTTGGTATTTTCTTAGCGATTATCGTAAATCAGCCTGGTATTAAAGGTAAGGCAATTATTCGAACAATTTTCATTTTACCGTGGGCTGTTCCAGCATTCGTATCTATTCTTGTCTTCTCGGGTATGTTTAATGAAACATTTGGAGCAATTAATAATCAAGTATTAGCTTTATTCGGGATTGAAAAGATTGCTTGGATGACAGATCCGTTTTGGGCGAAGATTGCTTTAATTATGATCCAAACGTGGCTCGGTTTCCCATTTGTCTTTGCAATGACAACAGGTATATTGCAATCGATTCCAGGAGAATTATATGAAGCTGCTACAGTAGATGGAGCAACTGCTTGGCAACAGTTCCGTAAAATTACATTGCCACTTGTTTTATACGCAACAGCACCAATTTTAATTACACAATATACGTTTAACTTTAATAACTTTAGTATCATTTATCTATTTAATGGCGGAGGTCCTGCTGTAGCGGGGCAAGATGCAGGTGGAACGGATATTTTAATTTCATGGATTTATAAGTTAACGATGACTTCAGCGCAGTACGGAAAAGCAGCAGCTCTTACAATGATTTTATCGTTAATCGTTATTACAGTTGCGTTATGGCAATTTAAGAGAACAAAATCATTCCAAGAAGAGGATATGATGTAAATGAATATTAAACGACAAAAGATGTTACGTCTTTCATTAAGTTATTTAGTTATCTTCATAATGTGTGCGATTATTTTCTATCCATTACTATGGATTATTGGTTCATCGTTTAATCCAGGAGATAGTTTGTCTGGTTCTAGCATTATTCCAAAAAATGCTACGTTAGATCATTATCGTAAGCTACTTGATCTTGATTCAAGTAAGTACTTACTTTGGTATAAAAATACGTTAAAAGTTAGTGTTATGACGATGATTTTTTCGGTGTTAGCAATTAGCTTTACTGCTTATGCATTTTCGAGATATCGTTTTGTCGGAAGAAAAAATGGTTTATTAACATTTTTAATTCTACAAATGATTCCGAACTTTGCAGCGTTAATCGCACTATATGTATTAGCGCAGTTAACAGGATTAATTGATACACATCTTGCATTAATTTTAATTTATGTAGGTGGAGCAATTCCAATGAATACTTGGCTTATGAAAGGGTATTTTGATACGATTCCGAAAGAGTTGGATGAGTCAGCCCGCATGGATGGAGCAGGACACTTCCGTATTTTTTGGCAAATCATTATGCCGCTTGCAAAGCCAATCGTAGCGGTTGTAGCATTATTCACTTTCATCGGTCCATTTACAGATTTCATTTTAGCAAGTATTATTTTACGCACGCCGGAAAATTACACTTTAGCAGTTGGACTCTATGAAATGGTAGCGAAGAAATTTGGTAATGAATTTACGACGTTTGCGGCTGGTTCCGTATTAATTGCAATCCCGATTTCGATTTTATTCTTATCACTACAAAAATACTTTATTTCTGGTTTAACAGCTGGAGGTACGAAAGGATGAGAAATGGGACATTATGTCCCATTTTTCTTTTCATCTCTCTATAAAAAAATTATAGAGAGATGAAAAGAGATTTGACATCGCATATGAAAAGAAGTGAAATAAATAGTATATTATAGTATAGGAAAAAAGAGCTATATCCCTTACAATACATGGAGAGGGAGAATATGATAAGTTTTGCAAGATAGAATAAATAAATGACAGTTTATGACTTCTCCTATGACTTGCAACGGGTGCAAGATAAAATATATGAAAATGGCAGAGAAGTGAAAGGAGGGGATTTTTATGACAGTTACAATTAAAGATGTGGCGAAGAAGGCGAACGTAGCACCATCAACTGTTTCTCGTGTAATTGCTGATAATCCAAGTATAAGTGAAAAGACAAAGCGCCGTGTTCGAAAAGTAATGAGTGAATTAGGATATCATCCAAATTTAAATGCAAGAAACCTTGCGAACCAAACGACGAAGACACTTGGTCTTGTTATGCCGAGTTCTGCAAGTAAAGCTTTTCAAAATCCATTTTTCCCAGAAGTTATAAGAGGAATTAGTTCATTTGCACATGTGGAAGGGTATGCGCTTTATATGTCGACTGGTGAAACGGAAGATGAAATTTTTAATGGTGTTGTAAAAATGGTACAAGGGCGTCAAATCGGTGGTATTATTCTTTTATATTCAAGAGAGAACGATCGGATTATTCAATACTTGCATGACCAAAACTTCCCGTTTGTTTTAATTGGAAAACCATATGATCGAAAAGATGAAATTACATATGTAGATAATGACAATTATACAGCTGCAAGAGAAGTAGCGGAATATTTGATTTCATTAGGCCATAAACAAATCGCATTCATCGGCGGTGGATCAGATTTACTTGTAACGAGAGATCGTTTGGCGGGGATGAGTGATGCTTTGAAACTAGCAGATATTCTATTGCCGAAAGAGTATATTTTACACTTTGATTTTTCAAGAGAGAGTGGTCAACAGGCTGTTGAGGAATTAATGGGACTAAAGCAACCACCGACGGCAATTATGGCAACGGATGATTTAATTGGACTTGGCGTGTTAAGTGCGCTTTCTAAAAAAGGATTTGTTGTACCGAAAGATGTTTCGATTGTAAGCTTTAACAATGCTTTATTATCAGAAATTGCTAGTCCACCACTTTCGACAGTTGATGTGAATATTTATCAATTAGGGTATGAAGCGGCAAAAGCTTTAGTTGATAAGGTGGAGCATTCTGAATCTACTTCAAAATGCATTATTATTCCGCATAAATTATTGAAGCGTCAAACTTGTGATCATTATGCAACAAAAAGCTAAGAGTTTAACTCTTAGCTTTTTTCTTTAGAAAGGCTTCTAAACGGTCACAGCCTTCTTTTAAAGTTTCGATACTGTAAGCATAGGAAAGGCGAAGGTAGCCTTCACCGTATTCGGAAAATGCGGTTCCAGGAACAACGGCTAGCCCAGCTTCTTTTACAAGATCAAGTGCAAAATCAAATGATGAAGATGTTAAATGTCCAACATATGGGAATAAATAAAATGCACCTGTTGGCTTCTCAACCGTTAAACCCATTTGAATGAGTCTATTATATACGTAATCACGGCGTTTTTTGTATTGATAGCGCATCATCTTCGGGGCATCTTTAGCAGCTGTTAAAGCTTCGATTGCAGCATACTGAGCGATTGAAGTAGCACATGTAACATTGTATTGATGAACTTTTAATATGTGTTTTGCTAAATATTCTGGAGCAAATAAAAGTCCGATACGCCAGCCGGTCATAGAATGTGATTTTGATAAGCCGTTAATGACAATCGTCTTATCACGCATTTCTGGGAAATGAGCGATAGATGTGTGTTTTTCTTCATATACAAGTTCACTATAAATTTCATCAGAAAGAACGAAAATATTTTTATCTTTTAAGACAGATACAATATCTTCTAATTCTTCTTTTGATAAGGTAACACCAGTTGGATTAGAAGGATACGGTAAAACGACGCATCTTGTTCGTTCTGTAATTGCATGTTGCAATGCTTCAGCTGTTAAACGAAATCCAGTTTCGCGAACATCTATAAAAATAGGAGTTGCACCACATAGTCGAATAATCGGCTCGTAACCAGGGTAAATAGGAGCAGGTAAAATTACTTCCGTTCCTGGTTCTAAAATAGTTCGGAATGCAACATCGATCGCTTCACTAGCACCGATTGTAACAATGGTTTCGTTTTCAGGTGAATAATGTAAATTGTAGTTGTCCTTTACAAAGTTACAAGCTGCCTTGCGTAATTCTAGTAAACCAGCGTTATGTGTATAGCTTGTATAATTTTCTGTAATGGCCCGTTTAGCTGCTTCTTTTACTAGAGAAGGTGTAGGGAAATCGGGTTGCCCAATTGTTAAAGAGATAAGATTATCATAGTTTTGAATCATATTAGAGAACTGACGGATTCCAGAAATTTGGATGTCCTTCACTCTAGGATTAATGAATTGTTCCATTGTATCTCCCTTTCTTCCGTTTGAAAATTAAGTTCATTTTATCATATTTTCAACTATTACGCTTTGTTTATAAAATTTCCCCCGCTATTTGTGAAAGATAAGAATCGTATCTTAAAATTCAGTGGAAGTAAGAAATTATGTGAGGATTCAAATGTCTATAAGAGTATAAGCTGTGTGAGTTAATTAAAGTTTCACTTAAGCATAAACACAAAAAAAGCCGCTGCAAGCGACTTTTTAATAACCGTATTCCCAATCTATTTCATCTTCGTTCCAAAGTACGGAAGATACTTTGCCAAGATGGACAACGGATTCATTTACAGCACATGTACAGTCTTCGTCCCCTGCTTTATGTTGCAATTCTTCGTATACTGATTTTTCAACGTTTTCTAGCACAACCAAATTTTCTTCTTTTAAAACAAGCGTAGTACCCGCCATATTTATCTTCCTCCTACTAAAGTAATGATCACTTATTTGTAAACATAGATAGTATGGATTATATGCTGTATTTTGCGATAGTTGTCCGTCTAGTGAAGTGTTTTTTATTTTCTTTGTAATCCGTATTCATTGTATACTGCACGAAGGAAATTTGGTACAGGGTTTACAATCATTTCGGAAATTTGTAACATTTATTATTAGTTGTTAACAAATAATTAACAAAGATGTTAAGAAAAATCAAAATTTTGAAACAAATAGACTTATAAAATGATATAATCATATCAAAATACATATAGGGGATGAGAGGCTATGGAGCTGATTCGTGATTTAATGATCCAAATTGCCATCATTATTTTACCACTATTTTTATATGAAGCGATTCGTTTAAATCGTTATCAAGGAATGCTTCCGAAGCCTAATCGCTACTTTATTATGTTTTTATCTAGCGTTACACTCGTTCTCTCCATGACATACTCTATTTGTTTTGGTACCGTTTGCGGATACAATTTTCATCCAGTCCCAATTGTTAGTGGTTTTTTATATGGTGGGATTGTTGGGCTCATCCCTGCCATTATTTATGTTGCATATGAATGGGTTTTTAAGGGGCTTAGTTGGTTGCCTATGGTAGAAGTTATATTTCTTTCGATAATTCCATTATTTTTGTCAAAGAAATGGTCTCTTTTTTCAAGAGATAAGAAGCTAATATTAGCTTTTATGATTGCATCATTTTATGTTCTTGTTTCATTAGTAGTCGGGATGTTGAATGTCCTTTTAGAAACAGGTTTTACACCGTACATATCTAATCTATATAGTGGGTATATATTTGCATCACTTATTATGGTTATGACAATGGTATTTCAAGTGTATTTGACTGAGTATTTAAACGAAAATGCATTATTGCGTACAGAAATGCAAAAATCAGAAAAACTTAATATTGTAAGTGAGTTAGCTGCAAGTGTTGCACATGAAGTTCGAAACCCTCTCACTGTTGTACGAGGGTTTATTCAATTGCTAGAGAGTACGGAAGACGTAAAAAACAAAGATTATATGCGTCTCGTATTAGCTGAACTGGATCGTGCTGAACAGATTATTTCAGATTATTTAAATTTAGCAAGGCCTCAAATTGAAAAAAAAGAACATATTTGTTTATCAGCACAATTAATTGAAATGACAACTCTTATGTCATCATTTGCAGCGATGCAGGGCGTTTATTTGCAAGTTGAGATTTCTGAGAGCCTTTATACTATCGGCGATAAGACGAAATTGAAGCAAGCTATTATGAATGTTGTTAAAAACGGTATTGAAGCAATTCAAGGAAACAAAGGGTATTTAAAAGTAACAGCTATTCAAAAAGATGAATTGATAATAATAAGAGTTAAAGATAGTGGTGTTGGAATGACAAAAGAACAGTTAGTAAGGCTTGGACAACCGTATTATTCTTTAAAAGAAAAAGGAACAGGATTAGGCCTTATGGTAACATTTAGTATTTTACAAGCGCATAATGGCACATTGGAATATAAAAGTGAAAGCGGAAAAGGAACTGAAGCTATTATTATATTGCCAGCTGTACGATATAAGGAATAAAAGTTACCGATAGAAGGTAACTTTTTATTTTATCGTGCATTAGAAAAAGATACAAAATTTCATTCATTTATTTTTTCTTGTTTTGTTCGAACGAATAAACTTTTAAATGATTGAAAGAAGCTTTGCTCTTTTGAGGCGGCGACTAATCTTTTTGTTTCTTGAATTTCGCGAATAACTTGCATAAGTTGTGTATCACGGTTGCTATCTTTATTGTAAATTTGATTGACAAGTTTATTCATTTTTTCTTCTTGTTTGGATTCGCGCTTATACATATGATTCATTAATAAGTCCATTTTTTCTTTTTGGAGTGCATCTGTTTGAGCGGCGTGAACAACTAGATCTTGTAACATTTTTTCTTGTGAGCCTTCTTTTACATAAACTTGTTGCATTAGTTCATCTAATTTCTCGTCTTTTAAACGATTTTGTGTAATGAGAGTAGAGTTTTGATGAATAATTGCTTCATTTAATTGAGCAAGCATTTCAAGTTTTAGCATGAACTCCTCAAAGTTACGCCCATCTTCTTTTGGTTGCACTTCTTGTTTATCTTGAATAACAGGTACAGGTGGGGCATCTTTTTCTTTTAAAATAATAGGTATTGTTTCTGAAATGTCTTCTTGTAATGTAGCAGCTCTTTCATGTATAGATTTCAATAGTTTTAAATCATCCAATTTATAAATACGAGCATCAGCTGTTTTTGAAATGATATAACCGTGTTCCTCTAAGAGTTGGCTATATTTTCGGACTATATGTTTTGGGATACCTGTTTTATTTGTAACATCTTTCGTTTTATAAATAGCTTCCATGATAGTTCCTCCCCAAAAAGTATCGTATATATCATTTCAACCTTTTATGTGGACTTCCTTTGAAAAAGAATGTCGGAAGGTTATTAGTTTTCTACAGCATTAGTGAAAAGATGAAGAAAAATGAATGTTTTTGGCGGAATGGAGAGGAAGAGCTAAAATAATGTCTGAAAACATACATAGAAGAAGTTTGTTATAATAACTGAGGAAAAGAAATTGGTAGGAACACGGAGGTACACATGAAGCAATTTAAAGGTATTATCATTTCAATTATTGCAATTCTTTCTCTTTTGGTAGCGGTATATGAAGTACTTGTGCCAGAGGAGACAAGTACTAAAAAGACAACTACGTATGATCAAATTCTAGAGTTCCCGAAAGAACGATATCCAGAGACCGGGAAACATATAACGGATGCTATAAAAGAAGGACATTCGGAAATGTGTACAATTGATCGTAATGGTGCAGCGGATAGAAGGAAATTATCGTTAGCGCCATATCCGACGAAGAAAGGTTATGATCGTGATGAATGGCCGATGGCGATGTGTAAGGAAGGCGGAAAAGGAGCTCATATTGAATATATAAGTCCAGCAGATAACCGCGGTGCAGGTTCTTGGGTAGGGAATAAGCTAGACAAATATCCAGATGGTACGCGTGTGAAATTTGAAGTGAAATAGTAATTGGCATACATTTCATAGTGGAGGAGAGGGATAGTTATGGAATTAACAATTTCATATTCGCAATTAATGATAATGAACTATGATGGTCAGCAGCCTTATGTAGATTGGACTCCTGAAGATTTTGAAAGAGGCTATGCTGAGGTGGATGGAGCTATTATTTTTGAAGCAATCTCTGACTATACTTGTGAAGTGGAAGTTACTTGTGGAAATCATATTGAGAAAGAAGAAGTGGTTAGAACGATATCAGTTCCTTTCACAGTGAAGAATGAAGAAGTATATATAACAAGTATTCTTTCTAATAAATATCATATTCCTATTCCGAACGGGGAATATATGATAGTCTTGCAGGCAACTCCTCTTGAAGAGCCATCAGACGATGAATTGTATAAAGTACAATACGACTTCTATTTTGAGAGTGTAGAATAAAAAAACGTGTTATCCTTTTTGAAGGATAACACGTTTTTTTATTATGCGTTTGTTTTTAGGAGAGAACGAGCGTCTTTTGCTGCCTGAACCATGTGCTCTAAAGCAGGTATAACTTCCTCAGTTCTTCGTGTTTTTAAACCACAGTCTGGATTAATCCAGAAATATTTAGGGTCACATACTTGTAAAGATTGTTCTACGATTGTGAACATTTCATCTTTACTTGGGACACGTGGGCTATGAATATCATATACCCCTAGACCAATTCCTTTTTCATATGTTGTATGCTTTAATGTATTAATAAATTCTCCATGACTTCTTGATGTTTCGATAGAAATAACATCTGCGTCTAACGCTCGAATTGCATCTACAATATCTTCGAAGTTACTATAACACATATGAGTATGAATTTGTGTTTCATTTTCTACAGAAGATGTTGCTAAAAGGAATGATTGAACTGCCCATGTAATGTATGCATCCCAATCTTTTTCTTTTAACGGCATACCTTCACGAAGTGCAGGTTCATCGACTTGGATTACTCTAATTCCGGAAGATTCAAGTAATTCAATTTCATGACGAAGTGCTAATGCAATTTGAAATGATACTTCTTTTCTTGAAATATCATTTCGAACGAATGACCAATTTAAAATAGTGACAGGTCCAGTTAGCATACCTTTTACTACTTTCTCTGTTAAGCTTTGTGCATATACAGTTTCTTTAATAGTCATTCCACTTATAAAGGCAACATCACCATAAATAACAGGTGGTTTTACGCAACGAGAACCGTATGATTGTACCCATCCGTTTTTAGTAAAGGAGAAACCAGCAAGTCTTTCTCCAAAATATTCCACCATGTCAGTTCTTTCGAATTCACCATGTACTAGTACATCAAGACCAATATCTTCTTGGTAACGAATCCACTTTGCAGTTTCTTTTTCAATGAATTGATTATATTGTTCATTTGTAATATCGCCGTTACGCCACTGTTTACGTGTTTGACGAACTTCAGATGTTTGCGGGAAGCTACCAATAGTTGTTGTTGGTAACAACGGTAATTGTAAAGCTACTTGCTGTAGTTCATATCGTTTTTCAAATGGAAGAGGACGTGAGAAATCATCTTCTTTAAGTGATGTACGTGCCACTTTTACATCTTCACGATTACGTGCAGCTGATGAGCGGATTGCATGATGTGCATTACGATATGTTGTTAAATCGCTACTGATGCTTTCTACACCTTTAGTAAGAGCAGAATGGATAAGGACTAGTTCTTCTAATTTTTGATTAGCAAATGCAAGTGCATCAAATAATTCACTTGTTAAGTGCGTTTCTTCCGTTTTATCAATTGGAGTATGCAATAAGCTACAAGAAGGTTGAACAATTAAACCTTTTGCTGTGATTTGATTTTGTAATGTTGTAAATAAAGAAAGTACATCATCAAGATCAGCTCTCCAAATGTTACGGCCATCTATACAACCGATAGCTAAAATTTTATCAGCTGGGAATCCATATTTTGAAATAGCATTTACATTACCTTCTTTGCCATGAACAAAGTCTAATCCAATACCAGAAACAGGGAATGCAATAATTTCTTCATAGTTCTCTTCTACACTATCAAAATATGTTTGTAGAAGAAGATTCGCATTTGGAACCTCTTTATGAATAGCTTCGTAAAGTTCTTTCGCTTGATTAATTTCATCTTTTGTTAAAGATGCGAAGATTGGTTCGTCAACTTGAATAATTTGTGCTCCAGCTGCGTGTAATTCAGAGAATAATTGTACATAAGGTGCAACTAGCTCTTTTAAAATAGTGGCAAATTGCTCTTCGTTATAACCTTTTGCCAGTTTTAGGAATGTATAAGGGCCTAAAATAACTGGTTTTCCATCAACGCCTAACTCTTTTTTCGCTTCTTCATATAAACGAAGAGGACGATTGTCTTTTAAAGAGATTTGTAATCCTTCTTCATATTCAGGAACAATGTAATGATAGTTTGTGTTAAACCATTTTGTCATTTCAGAAGCAACGTGATCTTTAGAGCCGCGTGCCATTGCAAAATATACATCAAGGTAAGAGGTAAACTCTGAAAAACGTGACGGGATGAATCCTAACATATAGGCCGTATCCAGAACGTGGTCATAATATGTAAAATCGCCAACTGGAATTAATTCAATTCCCTTTTCTTGCTGTACTTTGACGTGTTGAAGGCGAATTTCTTTCATTGTCGTTAAAAATTGTTCTTCATCAATTTTATTGGACCAAAAAGCTTCCAATGTTTTTTTCCACTCTCGTTGTAGTCCGATACGTGGATAACCTAAGTTACTTGTTTGAATTGCCATTTTAAATTCCTCCCTAATTGAAAGTAAGCATTTCCGTTTACTCGGAAATACCTATAACAAAAAGCATAAAGGCATAGAAAAATAAGCCTTCCTTTTTGTTCTTAACACCTCATCATCATCCGTGAGTCTATCAGTGTTGTTAAAATAGGCAGGTATCCTGACTTATGCTTCATATAATTTCTTTCACCTTCCCGTTTTCACAGTGGCACAAAAAAGAAATCTCAGCATTTACAGTGGCGGGACCGTGTTGGAGTTTCACCAAACTTCCCTTTTAAACACGAAGTGAAATATTCGTGTACCTATTTTCCTTTTGAAAGGAATTTAACAAGCGATATGATATTGAAACAAATTCTAACACAATTTTCGGAATTTTGTCCACTGTTTTAAAATAAGAAAATTCTAAAGTTTTTTATTTCTTTTTATTCGGAAAATTAAGTTTTTTTGATGTTTATTTATTATTAAAATGAGGGTTTTTTGAGTTGCGAGGAATAATTATAGTGTTAAGTTTTTCTAAAAGAGGAGGCACCTCTTTTAGAAAAACTTAATCATTATCTACACCTATTTCTGAAAGACGACCTGCAGTTGCATCTTGTAAGAGCGTGTTTAGCCAATGTAATTCAACATTAATATGCTCAATGACGCTTTGTAGAATATATAGTTGAGCACGAGGAACTAGTTGTTTATTATGATCGTATATCGTTTGCATTGTATGTAAATAGAGCATTGTATCATCTCTCTTTTTTTTCAAAATAGGAACTAGAGCTTGTTCGTCGCTAAAGTGAGCGAAAGAGAGCGCTGAATAAATAGGTTTATATATTTGGTTTTTCGCTTCAAATTGTTTTAATAATAAGGTGTGGAAAAGGGCTTTTCCTTCCTCTGTTATATGGAAGATTGTTTTATCTGGTCTATTCGTATCTCTAACAATATTGGTAATGCTAATCGCACCTTGTTTTTCTAATTGCTCGAAGGCGTAGTATAGCGATCCCTTGGCATATTTAATATAACAATCCATTTGTCTTTCTTTCATTATGTGCTGCACTTCATAGGGATGTTTATCTCCTTCGAGTAACAAGCCGAGAATGACTAACTTCATGCTCATGCTGTCTCAACTCCTGTATATAGAAACTTTATATATATTATAAACGGTATATCCTCTTTCATAAAGGGATATACCGTTTCGTTTTTCTATATTAGCTTACTTGTTTTTGTTTTTGCTTTGTTTTTGGTCCTGTTAAAAGACGTTCATTTCCCATAAGTAAAATACAAATTATACTTAGCGTAGCTGGGATAAGTGCCCAGAAAAATGTATTAGCAATAGATGTTGCAAGAGCCTCTTTAATTCCGCTCAGTACTTCAGGAGGTAGCTTTTCAGTAGCATTTGGTGATAATAAAAAGCTTGTGTCTCCACCTTTAGGAGCCATTTTTTCTAGTTCAGGAGGGAAGACTGCTTTTAATTTATCAGTGAAAACATGATTTTGAATCGTACCGAAAATCGTGACGCCAAGGGTCATTCCAAGTGAACGGAAGAATGAGTTCGTGGATGTAGCAGAACCGCGATCTCTCATTTCTAGTTTGTGGATAGATGCCATACTTAAAACTGAGAAGGAGAATCCAACTCCAAGTCCAGCAAGCACCATAAACATTGTTACGAGTGTACGAGGTGTTTCCATAGTTAAAGTACTTAGTAAATAAATTCCAAGAACGAAGAAAACTCCAGATACTGTCATGATGTTAC
This sequence comes from Bacillus sp. TH17, assembly GCF_016651125.1. Taxonomy (NCBI): domain Bacteria; kingdom Bacillati; phylum Bacillota; class Bacilli; order Caryophanales; family Bacillaceae; genus Bacillus; species Bacillus sp. TH17. The sequence continues at coordinate 3,473,275 of NZ_JAEKEN010000001.1, read as the reverse complement.
GATAACTTGTTCGTGAAGCTAATTGTCCACCAGTTTGACTGCCGATTACAGATCCTACCATCATAGGTGTCAAAATTAATCCAGCATTTGAGGCTGAACCACCGAGAACACCTTGAACGAAGATTGGAATATAAACTGTACAGATGATAAAAGCTGCGCCATAGAAAAAGGCAACACCTTGGCTAGCTGCAAATAAAGGTTTTTTAAATAAATGGAAAGAAATAATAGGCTCGGTTGCGTTTCTTTCTACGAAGAAGAAAATAATAAGCAGAATAACAACAGTTGAAAATAAACCAATAATCACATTAGAGTCCCATGCGTATTCTTTACCACCAAGTTCTAAAGCAAACATTAAGCAAACGATACTAATGACAAGCGTAATAGCACCAGCCCAGTCAATTTTTTGTTTTCGATATTCTAGAGACTCGCTATAGTATTTAGTAATGAAGAAGAAGGAAATAAGTCCTAACGGAATATTAATATAGAAGACCCAGTGCCAACTTATATAATCTGTAATGTAAGCACCTAATAAAGGTCCGAAAACACTAGATGTTCCGAAAACAGCACCAAATAGTCCGGTCATTTTTCCTCGTTTTTCAGGCGGGAATATATCATACATAATTGTAAATGCGATAGGCATAAGAGCGCCGCCACCAATTCCTTGAATGGCTCTATAAATACTTAGTTGTTCAATACTTGATGCTGTCCCGCAAAGTGCAGAACCGAATAAGAAAAGAATTAATCCGCCAATAAAAAAGCGTTTCCGTCCGTACATATCAGACAGCTTACCGAAAATAGGCATTCCGGCCATTGTTGCTACCATGTAGGCGGATGTGACCCAAACGAATTTGTCGAACCCTCCTAAGTCTCCGACAATCGTTGCCATCGCAGTTGCGACGATTGTGTTATCCATTGCTGCCATTAGAATACCAAGTAGTAAACCAGCAACAACAAATTTTGTTTTACTTGAATCGTTTTTTGATAGTTGTGCTTCCAAAAGTAGCCCTCCTTTAATAAAAATTAAACTAACTTAAGTTTTTTAGTGCAATGCATAAAAAACTTTATGTACAGTTTGTATCGTTCCTCTTCATTTTATAAAAAATTGCACTGACATGATATAAAGGATGGAAATCATAAATTATATTATAGTCAAATTTGACTAAAAGGCAAATGTTTTCTAACGCCAAATTATTTTATCGGGCTTTAACTGCCCGTTAAAGCCCGATTGGTAAAAGCTAATAATCAGTGGGGGATGGACAAAACCCCCACTGATTAAAGTTTCACTTTATTATAATGACCAAAAGAGAGTAAGAATTTATTTTGTTATGTAGTCAAGGAAGGAAATTGTAAAAAAATATTTAATAAAGTATAACCTGTGTCAACCTATTAAAAATGGTTTTTTCTTTATATTGTCGAATAGGATAAAAGGAAAAGAAAAATTTGATATGGTTTGTAACAAGCTAAATATTTTTTCTAAGTGTAGTTTATTGCATCGAGAGGCAGAATACAGTTGTATAGATGATATATCTGGAATGAGGTGAATATATTATGAAAATATGGAAACGAATTTCGGATCAAGGAAGGTATTCTATACCGTTACAGCCGGTTTTGTGGATTGATGGTTCTAAAAAGGACACGGAAGCAGCCAATGTAGCAGTCACATTGCAAATCCGTAGTATGTATAAAGAAAAATTTTCGTATGAGATGATCTATGATGTTAATGACATACTAATTATTCGACTTGAAGTTGAAAATAAAGGCGTTGAAATGATTTCGCGAGTAGTTGTAAGTCATATGATTCGTGATTATTTCGCGTATATCCCAAACTCTTTAAAAGCAGATAAGGGAATAAGTGAGTTTTTATTTCAGCTTGTAAGGTGGCGAATCGATAATTTATCACCGAATGAAAAGGTAGAATTAATTTGTCAAATAAAAGCAAATAAAGATAAAGCTCCTCCCAATTCATTATTTCAGGCTACATATACATTTCAATATAAAGGTGTATCATATGGACCGCTACAAACAAATGAAGTGGTTGTCAGAAAATGATAAGAAGGAACCTGTGCGAAAGGTTCCTTCTTTAATGAAGATTGTGCTTCTTGAGTAATTTCTTTTGTTCCACTCCCTTTTTTCCAATATAGTTATTTTTGTATCCAAAATATAGAATGAATAGAAATGAAATAACATTTACTATAGCGTCAATTTGATCGTTTGTAATGAAGTTTATTCCGAAAGAGTTAAATAGTAATTTTAATGATAACAAAAAGCCAGCTAGTAAGCGCATAATATCTAATAGATTTTCTTTTTGAGGCATATAGGTCACTCCTTCCTAAAAACGATATATAGTATATATATGAAATAAAATAGAAAAGGTATACAAGCTTAAGTAGAAATGTACATTAAATATGTACATTTTTTATTTTATAGAAAAACATTATTGTTATAGAAATATATATTGGTATAAAAGGGGGAGAGTATGAAACATAAAGGGAAAATTAGTGGATTATTACTTGGGAACACAGTTGCGGTTACAGAATGGATTGCACTTCAGGATGTAATTGCTAAGCTAGATTCGAGATCATTTTTAACCGTCTTTATTATTTATATATTGCAAATGATACTAAGCTATTATTTTGGACATTGGTACGATAAAAGAACGAATACGCGTGTAAATATTGAAGTAGGAGGAATGACGAATAACGATTTTGTCGTTGATTTTTTTGGAAAAGTAGCTGCTTTATCAGAAAGAGATTCTCGTAATATTACAGTGTATATTCTTTCCGTAAAAGAATGGGATGTATTAAAAGACACAGTGCAAGAAAAAAAGTTAGATGAGCTAGTCCAAAGAGTAGAACGTACAATTGTAAAGACAGTTCGAAAAGGCGATGTAGTTACGAGGTGGGATGAAAATAAATATGTTATCGTAGCTGTTGATAATGGCTATGAAAAGTCAACAATAACAAGTAGATTAATCAAAAATATTCAAAATGAAATAGCGAATGATTTATTAAGTGTCACACTATTATTTGGGGCTGCAAGTTATCCTATAGAAGGGAAAACTTTTGAAGATTTGTTTAGAAAGGCACAAAATCAATTGTATAATTATAGAAACTTGCAAAGTCATGAATGAAACTTTGATTTAAAGAAGTATGATATAAAGATTTTTTGTAACATTTTTTTGTCTTTTGTTACAAGAAAACTTTTTTTTGTAACAAAAGTCTTTAAAAATATATGAAATCAGCATATAATTGTGTGTGGATGTGTCAATGCATTTTGCACAATGTTTTCAGTTTAAAAGTGTAGAGGAAAACATGCTCTACACTTTTCCTTTTTAAGAAATTAAAAGAATCTTTGTAAGAGTTGCGAGGTCCCCTTTGCACTATGTAAAATGGACAAAGAGGTTATTTGATAGAAAGTGAGAAAGGGAATGATAGACGTGAGAGGTCAACGATCATCTTTTATCAGGTGAAACATTATAGTGTTTCTTGCAGTAGGTAAGATTAAGGAAAATACCTTTATGTTTTAAGACATTACATAATTTTAAGTACGAAAATTGTACAAGCAGTATAAATAATTATTGATGATCTTCGTAAAAAGATGCGAGCGTGAAATAGCTAACGAAGTTACATGTTTTTCATGGGATTTTTGGCACGATGGTCGTTTATTAATAGGGGGAAAAGATGTTGAAATATAATAAATTAGCAATTGTAACTGCATTATCAATGACTTTACTAGCTGGTTGTTTTGGCCCAAAACCAGAAGAGGAGCTATATGTTGCATTTGAAAATGCTGCCAAGCAAGAAAAAACAATGTTTGAAGATGCGAAAAAATTAGAGTCATTAGAGAAAGAGGGTCAAGTATTATATAATCAAATTGTCCAAGAAGGAAAAGATAATAATCAGGCTGTTAAGGATAAGCTTGATCAAGCGGTGAAAAATACAGCTGAACGAGAAAAAGTTCTTATTAAAGAAAAAGAGGCGTTAAATAAAGCGCAAGAAGAAGTGAAGTCAGCTGATAAGCATGTGAAGAAAATTGAAGATAATAAATTAAAAGAACAGGCTGATAAAGTAAAGAGTACTTATGAGAAACGACATGATTCATTCCAAAAGATGTACGATAGCTATAATAAATCTTTAAAGCAAGAAAAAGAATTATATACAATGCTACAAGATAAAGGTACAAAATTAAAAGATATTAGCGAGAAAGTAAAGGTAGTAAACCAAGCATATAAAGATATTGAGACAGAAAAAGATAAGTTTAATGAATATACGAAATCATATAATACAGAAAAAGTTGCATTCTATAAACAAGCTAATATTAAAATTAAGGAAGATAAAAAATAAAACAGTTTGGCCTAATATTAGGCCAAACTGTTTTATTTTTTTGTATAGGTACGGCTATACCATGGAACTGGTTCGCTTAATTTTTTTTCCTGTTTTAATGCTTCAGGACCAATATAATCTTGAAGTGTTTTTTTTGCTATTGTTAAAGATAAGGTTGTTTTCGGATTTCGATAGGAGGATTCAAGGTGACCAAGATGCGGTAGGGTGCGAAAATCATCTTTCGTAGGAGGGATATGGAAAAAATAATCACCTAAACGTATAAGAACATCGGATTGTTGTTGACTAAAACGTGGATTTCTAGAAAAATGTAATCCTTCTTTGATAGCCTTTTTTTCAGTAATTAAGCGTTCTAAAGCAGTCTTTTTTAACCAATATAAGTACTTAGGGTTAGTTGCGGCTTTAGCATGACGATTCACAACGAAAATAGATTGAGCTAGTCTATTAATAGAATGTTGATTATGCAATGGAGATTGTGGTTGTGAAGGTTTCATATTGACTCTCCTTTCAATTTTTCCTTATTATAGCATAAATAAAATGGGTTTTTATTATATGCAAAAAGTAATTGTATATATTTTCAATATTAAAGCAATATTGTTACAAAAAACAACTATTTTGTATAATAGTGATAGAATATGTTTCAGAAATTTGATAATGAAAGAGTGAGAAGTTTGAAAGAAATATTAAAATTACAATATGCCATTATAGATATTGGATCTAATACAATGCGTTTAGTTATTTATGAAAAGCAAAATGGAGGTTTTTATAAAGAAATTGAAAATACGAAAGTGGTTGCTCGGTTAAGAAATTATTTAATCGATGGTGTTTTGAATGAAGAAGGTAAAGAAGTATTGTTACAAACATTATTTCAATTTCAAGAAAGTACAAAATTCCATCAGTTGCATCATGTACTTTGTGTTGCAACGGCAACAATTAGACAGGCTGAGAATCAAGAGGAGATTAAAAAACTTGTTGAAGGACAAACAGACTTTACTCTTAGAGTATTATCAGAATATGAGGAAGCACGTTACGGCTATTTAGCAGTTATGAATTCTACTTCGTTTTCGGAAGGAATAACAGTAGATATTGGTGGCGGAAGTACGGAAGTTACATATATTAAAAATAGAGAGATTTTAGAGTACCATAGTTTTCCTTTTGGTGCGCTTTCTTTAAAACATCTATTTATTAAAGGTGATATTCCTACTAAAGATGAATTAGAGGAAATTCGAGAGTATTTAGAGTGTCAATTTCGAACGTTACCATGGTTAATTGATAAGAAATTGCCTCTTATTGCAATTGGTGGTAGTGCGAGAAACTTAGCGAAAATCCACCAAAATTTAACAAACTATCCTATAGCGGGAGTACATTTATACAAAATGAAAGAAGAAGATATTGAAAATGTAAAAGGTGCATTGGAAAAACAATCGTTTATCGAACTTCAGAAAATGGAAGGATTGGCAAAAGATCGAGCTGATACAATTATTCCAGCGGTTGAAGTATTTCATAAGCTTGTAAATATTATAGAAGCAACGGCATTTGTATTAAGCAAAAAAGGATTAAGAGAAGGTGTTTTCTATGAAGAGTTGACGAAAGATTTAGGGATTTCATATTATCCGAATGTAGTTGAAGAAAGCTTACATTTGTTATCACACGAATATGAAATGGATATGGAATTTGTCATTCAACTTATTAAACATGGAAGATTGATTTGTAAACAACTCGAAGAAATGGGACTGATTTCTGTTTCAATAAAAGACTGGGAAGCATTCCATCAAGCAGCGAAAGTATTTAATATTGGAAAATATATAGACGAAGAAGCGAGTCGTTTACACACGTTTTATTTATTGGCAAATAAAACAATTGACGGCATGATGCATAAAGATCGAGTGAGGTTAGCGCTTATTGCATCTTATAAATCAAAAATGCTATTTAAACAACATTTATCTCCATTTGAAGGTTGGTTTGATAAAAGCGAACAAAAAAAAATCCGCCTATTAGGCGCTGTTTTACAATTTTCAGCTGCTTTAAATGTAAGACAAAGATCGCTTGTTGATACGATATCCATAACAGAAAATAAAGAAGGATTAACGTTTAGAATTTTATGTGAGCAATCGGCATTAGCAGAAAAAGTACAAGCTGAAAAACAAAAAAAGCAGCTAGAAAGAGTATTGAAAACAAATATTCACTTATCATTTGAATCAAAACGTTAAGTTGTACGGATGTCTTTACAGAAAATTAACACTTTGGAATATTGTAATTTGATAAAATGAAAGTAACTAAATTATAGTGAAAAAGTTTCAAAGGGAAGTGTGAAGAGAATGGAATTGCTAAAGGGGAATTTAGTAAATTTAAATGATACAGCGTATTATAATAATCGTGAATTAAGCTGGCTAGCATTTAATGAACGTGTACTACAAGAAGCGCAAGATGAAAATAATCCACTATTAGAAAGACTAAAGTTTATTAGTATTTTTAGTTCGAATTTAGATGAATTTTTTATGGTGCGCGTAGCAGGTTTGAAAGATCAAGTAAGTGCGGGATTTAATCAGCCAGAAAATAAAGCAGGTTTAACACCAAAGAAACAGTTAAATAAGATTGCGATAAAATCGCATGAGTTAATGACTGTGCAGTATGAAACGTTTAAAAATTATGTATTGCCAGCGCTTGAACTAGAGGGGATTGAGCGTTTAACATTTCATGATTTGACGAAAGAGCAAAGGGAATTTATCGAGGAGTATTTTGATGAACAAATATTTCCGGTTTTAACCCCTGTATCTATTGATGCGTATCGTCCATTTCCAATGTTATTAAATAAAAGTTTGAATTTAGCTACTATTTTATATGATGAGCAACAGGCTGAGGAAGAAAATCGTACGAAGTTAGGAATTGTACAAGTGCCTTCATTACTGGAGCGTTTCATATTTTTACCGAGTGAAGGGCAAAAACATAAATTTATTTTATTAGAAGATGTAATTAGTGGTTTTACTCATAAACTATTCACAGGATATAACGTATCACCTGTTACTCGTTTCCGTATTACACGTAATGCGGATTTAACGATCCATGAAGAAGGTGCACGCGATTTATTAAAAGTAATTGAAAAAGAATTGAAAAAGCGTAAGTGGGGAGCTGCCGTTCGTTTAGAAGTTGGTAAAGAACACATTGATGAAAGAGTGTTAGCGTTATTGTATGATGTGTTAGAAGTAAAAGATGAAGATGTGTACATGATGGATGGACCGTTAGATTTAACATGTTTATTCTCCTTATATAAAAAATTAGCGCCTTTATATGAACATCTAGTATACCCAGCTCTTATTCCTCAACCTCCTCAAGATTTAGGTGATGAGGAAGATGTATTTGAAAAAGCGATAGAACATGATATTTTATTACACCATCCCTTTGAGTCGTTTCAGCCAGTCGTTGATTTTGTCCGTGATGCGGCAGATGACTCGAATGTACTTGCGATCAAACAAACATTATATCGTGTAAGTGGAGATTCTCCAATAATTCAGGCGCTGAAGGTAGCAGCTGAAAAAGGAAAACAAGTGACGGTATTGGTTGAGTTAAAGGCAAGGTTTGATGAAGAGAATAATGTTCATTGGGCTAAAGAATTGGAACAGGCCGGATGTCACGTTATTTACGGAGTAAGTCACTTGAAAACGCATAGTAAAATTACGTTAGTTGTAAGAAGAAGAAACGGAAAAATTGAAAGGTTTGTACATCTTGGAACCGGAAATTATAATGATGCAACAGCGAAGTTGTATACCGATTTTGGATATATTACATCGCGAAAAGACTTTGGTGTAGATGCAACAAATTTCTTTAATTATTTGAGTGGTTATACAAAAAAACCGCATTTTCATCATTTATCTGTTGCCCCGTTTGATATAAGAGAGCAGTTTATGGAGTTAATAGATGAGGAAATCCGTTATCATAGACAATATGGAAATGGATATATTATCGCTAAAATGAATTCGTTAACAGATAAACCGTTAATAAAAAAAATGTATGAGGCATCACAAGCTGGAGTAAGGGTAGAGCTCATCGTTAGAGGGACATGTTGTTTAAGACCTGGGATTCCAAATGTAAGTGAAAATATTCGTGTAGTTAGTGTTGTTGGAAGATATTTAGAGCATAGTCGTATTTATTATTTCCATCATAATGGAGATGAAAAAATATATTTATCTTCAGCTGATTTGATGACGCGAAATATGGAAAAACGAGTAGAAATATCCTTCCCAATTTTAGATATTGAAATGAAAGCGAGAATAAAGGCAATTTTACAGCTGGTTTTAGCTGATAATGTGAAAACACGTGAACAAAATAAAGATGGTGACTATTATTATATAATTAATAGTAGTATAGAAGAAATTGATAGCCAAGTGAATTTATTTAAGATGGCGTATCAAAATACAGACGCTGAATAGTGTGAAAAAAGTAAAAACCTCTTATTGAATTTAAGAGGTTTTTACTTTTTTTCTCTAATCATATATTCTCAAAATGGAAGGATGAGTAGAGAGAATAGTTTTTATTATAGGCGTGTGATGAGTCGGTTCGTTGAGAGAAAAACATTAGAAGAATGGTTGGTTTAAATTAATAATAGTATGGTTGTTGACAAGGCCCTCCGTAACAAGGAAAAGGTGCTGGTGGTGGGAAAGGCGGTGGATAAGGCGGATAAAACGGTCTAGGCCCGAAAGCTAATGCTCCGCCTAGCAGTCCGCCAGCAATTCCAGCTAGAAATGGAACACCGAAAAATGGAAAGAAGCGTGAGTCGCCTGCTGGGCCAAAAGGTGCTGAACGAACTGGGATCGGTTGATAATATGGATACATGAACAAACCTCCTTTACTGGACTCATTTTTATCATATGGTGGACCAAGCGTGGATGAGCGAGTACAAGGAAGGATATGTAAGGAAATAGGCGAATTGTTACGAATGTTGTAGGATGAAGAGTGTGATTTCAGGTTTTGACATAAAGCGGAATGGGACACGTGTTCTTCCAATACCTCGATTGACATAGAGAGTCAAACCTTGAATGTTATAGAAACCTTCAATATATTCTTTTGCAAGCGACGGGGTAATAATAGCACCTAAAAAAGGAATTTGTACTTGTCCGCCATGGCTATGACCAGAAAGTTGAAGATTGATTGGATATGTAGCGATTTGTGGCGCGATATCTGGTTCGTGAACGAGAACAATTGTATAAATATTTTGTTTTGCATGTTGTAAAGTTTCCGCTATTTTTGGTTTACCCAGTAGCATATCATCGAGTCCGAAAATAGAAATTTCACTATTATCCAGTAAACGAATTCGCTTTTCGCTATTTAGCAAAAGTTCAAATCCAGATTCGCGCATGATGTGATCATAGTATTCAGTTCCATATCCGCCATGGTCGTGGTTACCATAAATAGAAAATTTACCGAAGGGTGCCTGTATATTCTTTAAAATGGATGCAACAAAAGAAGCCTCGGTATATGTTTGGTAATCATCAATGAGATCACCAGTAAAAAGGACAATATCTGGCTTTTCAGCATTAATCTTGGAAACGATTTGAGATAAATGTTGGAGAGAGAAATAGTATCCTAGATGTAAATCGCTAAATTGAAGGATCTTCATACCATGAAAACCTTTTGGTATGAGCGGTGATTTAAGTGTGTGTTGCGTAAAAGAAAGCAAATAGGGCTCTATATATTTAGCATAATAATAGCCGATACTTGCGGTTATAAATGAATATAGACAAGTGCGTATTCCAGATTTTAAAAAATTTCTTCTTGTAATTTTCTTCATATACAGGTTACTCGAACCTCCCTTCAGTTTTTTAAAAATATATTTTAAATACTAAAAAAGTAGTATAGATTACGAAAAAAATGAACGAAAAGAAACCTCTTTACGTTAAAATATCAGAAAAATTGAAAAATATAAAGATTTCTATCAAATAAAGTGATAAAATGAATGTGTATTCATTTTTTGGAGGGGATGTATGTGAAAGAGAAGGTAGTTATTATAACAGGTGGATCAAGTGGAATGGGAAAAGGGATGGCGATACGTTTTGCGAAAGAAGGGGCACGTGTTGTTATTACAGGGCGTACAAAAGAAAAGCTAGAAGAAGCAAAGTTAGAAATTGAACAGTTTCCAGGCCAAGTATTATCTGTACAAATGGATGTACGAAATACTGATGATATTCAAAAAATGATTGAACATATTGATGAGAAGTTTGGACGAATTGATATTTTAATAAATAATGCAGCTGGAAACTTTATTTGTCCAGCAGAGGACTTATCTGTGAATGGCTGGAATTCGGTAATTAATATTGTATTAAATGGTACATTTTATTGTAGTCAGGCTATTGGGAAATATTGGATTGAAAAAGGTATAAAAGGAAATATTATTAACATGGTGGCAACTTATGCATGGGATGCAGGCCCAGGGGTTATCCATTCGGCAGCAGCTAAAGCTGGTGTATTAGCGATGACAAAAACTCTTGCTGTTGAGTGGGGACGTAAATATGGAATACGAGTTAACGCTATCGCACCAGGACCAATTGAACGTACAGGTGGTGCCGATAAATTATGGATTTCAGAAGAAATGGCTAAGCGTACAATACAAAGTGTCCCACTTGGTAGGCTGGGGACACCAGAAGAAATTGCGGGTCTAGCTTATTATTTATGTTCAGATGAAGCTGCATACATAAATGGAACTTGTATGACAATGGATGGTGGCCAGCATTTGCATCAATATCCATTTTAAAAGGGATGAAAAAAACGAATGATTTATTCATTTCTTTGTGGTAAAATATGACGAAATTGTGACACTTAAAAGAAATGTGTTTACAAGAGGGGATATATACGTTATATTTAAGACCTCTTTTTTCTTCATAGTAGAATTGCTAATTCCCCTTAGCATTTTACCCCTCTAATCCCTTCAGGAAAACTGAAGGGATTTTTTATTATTTTTCCGTAAATATCGTGTTATAATTTTTGAAAAGTAAAGGGAGGGAAGCACGTTGATAGATGCATTAGATGTAATGAGTAACTTGGATAAAGTCCTTCCTTATTATCAAGCTATTTTTAGTGCTGATGAGCATACAATAATTGGATATGAAGTTGTAGGACGAATTCAAACAGAAGAGGGCATACAAAGTTTAGCATCTTTCTTCCATGATGATTCTATTCCGAGTGAGTTCCAACTTGAAGCGGATAACATCATCGTAGAAAAAGCGTTAAATAGGTATTTAGAAACGGATCAAAAATTATTATTATTTATACATCGGAATGCTAATGTATTAATGAATGATGAAGATGAAAGTTTACTTCAACTTTTGCTGATGTATGAAGAACAAGGTTTGAACTTACAACGCATTGTTCTGGAAATAACAGAACATGAATGTAAAGAAGATATAGAACAATTTAATCATTTACTCATGTATTATCGTACATATGGTATTCAAATTTCGATTAATAAAGTCGGAACGGGTACAAGTAATTTAGAGCGTATTAGCGTGTTAGCACCGGATATTTTAAAAGTAGATTTAACAAATTTAAGGCAAACTGCACTTTTACAATCTTATCAAGATATTTTATATTCCTTATCTTTACTTGCTAGAAGAATTGGTGCGACATTGTTATATGAAGAAATTGATGCTTTTTATCAACTACAATATGCTTGGAAAAACGGTGGTAGGTATTATCAAGGTAATTATTTGAAAGAATGTTTACCTGATTTTATTGAAACGAATGTTTTAAAAGAGCGACTTGGTAATGAATGTCATCAATTTATTCTGCATGAGAAGAAGAAGTTGCAAAAAATTTATAATTTAACAGAGATGTTACGTGATCGAATTGGTGATGTTCTGTCAAAACAAAAAAAGAATGAAGATATAAATGATTGGTTATTACAATTTAGCCAAAGCATATCACAATATAGTTTTCGGATATTTATTTGTAATGAAGATGGTTTTCAACAATCGGGTAATATTATGAAAAAAGATGGTGGATGGATCATTATGCCAGAGTATTATATGAAGAACTGGAGCTGGCGCCCTTATTTTCTAGAAAATATAATGAAAATGCGTTTTGAGAATAAGGCAAGACTTTCAGATTTATATGCTGATATCGAAACTGGTGAAATGGTACGAACATTTTCATTCCCGATTGATGATGAAAACTTTTTATTTATAGATTTATCGTACGAATATTTATATGAAGAAGATGTTTTATTTTAATGCACGAAGAGATTCGTGTATTTTTTTGTTTGTTTTTATCATAAATTGGTAATAGTGAAAATGATGATGAAAATGCTGTCTATCGTTGTAAAGATTTTACGAACGAAATCATCCCTTTCTTTGCATAATCATTGTTACAATGAATACTACAAAGACAAGCTCTTTTAAAAGGAAGGTGAAAAAATGAAAAAATATGGAATATGGTTTGTTCTATTTATATGTGTTGCCTTTCTAGTTGGCTATAGTGTCACAACTGTTTTAGGAAAAGAAGAAGTGAAAGTGGATCGGAAAGAAGTGTTTACAACGATACAAAAAGGTTATGAGACGCAATTTTCAATCCGCGGGAAGCAAATACCTATGAATAAGATGATAGAGACGTTATCACCATATTTTACAAATAATTTCCTTCAAGTTTTTACAGATGAAAACAGTAGAAATGAAAAACAAAGTGGTGAATATTTACTTCCAGCAAAAGAAGCTCCGTTTTCTTTTAATTCAGAAACAAAAATGTCTTATGATGAAGAACATAAAAATTTATATGTCTATGAGCGGACAAAGAGTGGACAATATCAAATTGTGACATTGCAAAAGGATAATGGAAAATGGAAATTAGCAGGGTATCATGAAAGTCAGGAACTGTTGACTGAAATAAAAAGGTTACAACAATTATGAGAATAGGAATAGGTGTCGCCTATTCCTATTCTATACCGAGTAGCTGTTGCAATTTTTCAATTTGAAAACCTGCCACAACTTCTTCGTCAATTACAACTGTTGGAGTTGAATAGGATTCATAGTCATATAAAAGACGATTGCGTGCAGCAGCGTCTTTTTTTATGTCAAATTCTTCATATACAACGTTATTATGTTTTAAAAATTCTTTTACAATGGTACAAGGCGGACAATCAGGTTGTGTATAAACCTCAATTTTTTTCATTGTAATTCCTCCCTTTTTCTGTTGTTTATTATATTCTGCCAGTATAAAAAGCGCAATAAAGAAGTAAAAAGATGATCTTTCATCTTTTTACTTCTTATTTCGACAAATTTTAGTTGAGTTTCTGGCCAAGAACCTTTATCCTAGATTGTGGAACGTTTTTTCTGTTATGACGGATAGAATGAGTATAGCTGTAAAACCTATTGGTAGGAAGATCAGAGAAAGGAGAGATTTCATGTCTCTACTCCAAGGAATTTTAACTCGACTTGTTAGTCTACAAGAACAAGCTGAAAGCGGTGAAGTAGCACAACGCTATTTTGAAGTGAACGGTGAGCGCAAATGTAGCGTGAAATTTTTCGATAAAAGTGAAATGTATGAGTTAGAAGTGTATCAACAAGGTGAAAAACCTCAAGTGTATCAATTCGATAACATCGATATGGTTGCAATTGAGATTTACGATATCATTTCTTGATACATATAAAAAAGGTACTGCCAAATGGCGGTACCTTTTTTAGTTATATTAATTAATGGGCTATATAGGTAGTAGAAGTTGTAATTTAAGTCGCGATTAAATAAAAGAGTTTTTACAAATGTATATGTATAGGAATTTTTTATTTTTCCTACAATGATAGTAAATATTAATAGGAGGTGCAAAGGATGGAACGCTTACCGATTGTTATTTGTCCTAATTGTCACAGTCATGCTGAAATTAATCACGTATTAACCGCCCAGTCTAATCAAAATGTAATATATACATGTAGATTTTGTAATTATGTAATTCGAAATATTGAAACGAATAAAGGGTAGTAAGTTATAATTTTTGTTTTTGTCCCATACAATGAGAATACGAAAAGTCTGTCTAATTGAAAGGACGTGACTATGTGGACGGTGAGCATACATTTTATAATGTTTCAGAGAGACATTTGAATTTTGATATGGTATTTAACCGTATTTGTAGTTTCATTGAAAAGGATCCGCGAAATTTATATCGATTATCTATTGGGACAGACTCACAAGCGCATCAAAAGGATACGAGGTTTATTACAGCGATACATATTCATCGTGTTGGAAAAGGAGCATGGGGATGTTTACATCATAAATCAGTGAAAAATAAGCCAGCAACGTTGCGAGAGAAAATATATTTAGAAACACAGTTTAGTCAAGAAATCGCCTATCTATTTACTCCCAATCATATACAAGCGATATGGGATTTATTGCACCCATACGCTCAAGATGGAGCAGGATTCATAATGGAAATTCATTTAGATATCGGGAATGATGGTTTAACAAAAGAATTTATTTTAGATATGACGATGAAAATTCAAGCAATGGGATTAACAGCAAAAATTAAACCAGATGCTTATGCGGCATTTAGTTATGCAAACAGATATACGAAATAATGTGAAATGATGTCTATATATTCGCAGTCGTTAAGTATTTCTAACAAAAACTGAATATTACATCTGTTAAATAGACTGAAAAATTTATATAATGAGAGTGATGATGCGAGTGCAAGGAGAGGAGCATATGGAAAAGGAATTTGTTTTAACAAGAGAAGAAGAAAATTTATTGTTGGATATTCTGTTTCAGCAAAATTACGCGAGCGAAATTTTAGCGGTGGAGCTTACAGACATTGAGAATGGTTTAAAACAGACAGATGTGACGCAATATAAAAAAATCACAAGATTGTTATACCGATTAAAAAATAAAGGGTATTAAGCACTACCGGAATGGTAGTCTTTTTTTATGTTATATGCTAAAATAGTTATGTATTTTTATTTTTATTAGAAGAATGTCAGGACAAAATAATAATATGAAAACGCTATCATAAAATGTGAATAGGATCGGAGAATATTAGCAGGAAAAAGGGAAAATGGGGGATGTAACATGATTAGTATTCCGAAAGACGAGTTTCAACAAATTCTTGTGAAGGATTTAATGATTTCATCAGATAAAGTAGCACATGTACAAATAGGGAATGGTCTAGAACATGCTTTACTCGTTCTTGTGAAATCTGGATATTCGGCGATTCCTGTTTTAGACCCTATGTATAAACTACATGGGTTAATTAGTACTGCTATGATTTTAGATGGTATTTTAGGATTAGAGCGCATTGAGTTTGAAAGACTTGAGAATATGAAAGTGGAACAAGTGATGAAGGAAGAGATTCCAGTTCTTACGTTAGAAGATTCTTTTGCAAAAGCTTTAGAAATGACAATTGATCATCCTTTTATTTGCGCTGTCAATGAAGAAGGTTACTTCGAGGGTATTTTAACACGGCGGGCTATTTTAAAATTGTTGAATAAAAAAGTGAGACAGCATAATCGATAACGTAGGGAAAGTGACTTCACAGAAAAGGCGAAGTCACTTTTTTTCGTGCATATCAGTTGTGTATGTATTATATTTAAAAAGACATAAAGCATAAGAAAAGTTTGAACTAACAAACCGTTCTAATGTATAAAAGTATGCAATTAAATTAAGGATGAAATACTTATTAAAATTAGGTGTATGGAAGCTAAGGAAAGAGGGAGAAAGTTGCAAATTGATGATTTTCAAATGATGGTTGTGTTAGCTCAGGAATCAAATATGAGAAAAGCGGCGGAACGTTTATTTGTTTCCCAACCTGCGCTTAGTCAACGATTACAATCTATGGAGAAACAATGGGGAATGAAATTTTTTATTCGTTCACAAAAAGGATTAACAATTACACCTGAAGGGGAAAAAGTTGCAAATTATGCAAAAGAAATGTTACAACGGGAAGAGGGTATTAAAAGTGAACTGGCTCTTTTTAGAACCGAAACATACGGTACGTTAAAAATAGCTGTTGCATCAGTCATTGGGCAATATTGGCTTCCACCTGTTTTGAAAAAATTTGTGCATAAGTATCCTTCTGTGAAGATATCTCTGTTTACTGGCTGGAGTAGTGAAGTGCAAAAGCAATTTTATGAAGGAGACGTTCATGTTGCTATCCTGAGAGGATCACAAGAATACAAAGGGCAGAAACAACAATTATTTGAAGATGAATTATATTTAGTTGATAAAGAAATAAAAGATATTTCGATGTTAAAAGAGACAAATAGACCATTTATTCAATTTAAAAGTGATTCGACCTACTATGGACAAATACAAAATTGGTGGTATGGATTATTTTCAAATCCACCTAAGCGAACGATTGTAGTTGACCAAATTGAAACGTGCAAACAGCTTGTTTTAAATGGAATAGGTTATGCTCTTTTACCTTCGACTGTTTTAAAAGAAGTGCAGGAAAATATGTATAAAACACCTGTTCAATTAACGAGAGAAACATGGTTATTGACGAGTGACTCGGCAAGGCAGTTGAAGCAAGTACAAGCATTTTTAGAAATTATAGAAGAAATTCAAATGGAAAAATAAGATTATTGTCTTGCTACTCGCTCTATCGTTTGGTAGAGTAACATTATAAATGGATTTAGGAGGCAACAAGAATGAAAATGATGGACGCTAACGAAATTATTTCGTTTATTCAAAACAGTGAAAAGAAAACTCCTGTAAAGGTATACATAAAAGGGGATTTAAAAGAGGTAACATTCCCTGAAACAGTACAAGCATTTGTAAATAAAAAATCTGGTGTATTATTCGGAGAATGGTCTGAAATTAAGACAATTCTTGATGAAAATAACAAGCACATTGTTGACTATGTAGTTGAGAATGACCGTCGTAATTCTGCAATTCCAATGCTTGATTTAAAAGGTATTAAAGCTCGTATTGAGCCAGGCGCGATTATTCGTGACCATGTAGAAATTGGTGACAACGCTGTTATCATGATGAATGCAACAATTAACATCGGTGCTGTAATTGGTGAAGGTACTATGATCGACATGAACGCAGTGCTTGGTGGACGTGCAACAGTTGGTAAGAACTGTCACGTAGGTGCAGGTGCTGTACTTGCCGGTGTTATTGAGCCACCTTCTGCAAAACCAGTTATCGTTGAAGATGATGTTGTAATTGGTGCAAATGTAGTTGTTCTAGAAGGCGTTACAGTAGGTAAAGGTGCAGTTGTAGCAGCAGGAGCTGTTGTAACAGAAGATGTGCCTCCATATACAGTTGTTGCGGGAACTCCGGCACGTGTAATTAAAGAAATTGATGAGAAGACAAAAGCAAAAACTGAAATTAAACAAGAGCTTCGTCAATTAAACCCAGAGAAATAAAAAATAAAAAGCGTAAGAGCATGAATGTGCTCTTACGCTTTTTATAGATAGAGGTGCAAAAATGACAGTAAGCAAATTTGTCCAAGTTCGTAGAGATTTACATAAAATTCCGGAGATCGGATTTAAAGAGTGGAAAACACAACAGTATATTTTAGATTATATAGGAACGCTTCCTAATGAATATTTGGAAGTGAAAACATGGAAAACAGGTGTAATTGTTAAAGTAAATGGAAAAAATCCAGAAAAAATAATAGGTTATCGTGCAGATATAGACGGTCTACCAATTACAGAGGAAACTGGATATGAATTCTCTTCTGTCCATGAAGGAATGATGCATGCATGTGGACATGATTTGCATGCAACAATCGGTTTAGGACTTCTAACAGCGGCTGTAAGCGAAAGAATAGATGATGATCTTGTGTTTATATTCCAACCAGCTGAAGAAGGTCCAGGTGGTGCACTTCCTATGTTAGAAAGCGATGAGTTAAAAGAATGGAAGCCTAATATGATTCTTGGACTTCATATTGCGCCTGAATACTCTGTGGGAACAATTGCGACAAAAGAAGGTTTATTATTTGCGAATACATCAGAGCTATACGTTGATTTAAAAGGAAAAGGTGGACATGCTGCATATCCGCATACAGCAAATGATATGATTGTTGCAGCGAGTCATCTCGTTACACAACTTCAATCAGTTATTAGTCGTAATGTGAACCCTCTTGACAGTGCGGTAATTACAATTGGGAAAATTACAGGTGGTACAGTTCAAAACATTATCGCAGAAAAATCTCGTTTAGAAGGAACAATTCGAACGCTATCAGTGGAATCAATGAAACGTGTTAAGAGCCGAATTGAGGCAATTGTTGCGGGAATAGAAGCTTCTTTTCAATGTGAAGCTGTTATTGACTACGGAGCGATGTATCATCAAGTGTATAACCATGAGGAGCTAACGAGAGAGTTTATGCAATTTACACGTGAACAAACGACTATGGACGTAATTACGTGTACGGAGGCAATGACAGGTGAAGACTTTGGTTATATGCTTCGAGAGATACCTGGATTTATGTTTTGGCTTGGAGTAAATTCAGAATATGGTTTACATCATGCGAAATTAAAACCAGACGAAGAGGTTATTGAGAAAGCAATTGTATTTTTAAATCAATATGTGAAGTGGAAGGGAAATAGAAAGTGAACTTACTCGCTAATTGTGCAATAGTTTAGAGTGGGGACTTCTTAGTTCAGAGACGAAAACATCTTTCGTATTCGTTAGTGTTAGACATCTTCATACAAATGAGTAAAGTTAAATTTGACGTCTTAATAATGAGCAGGGGGTTTTTAGCCACTGCTCATTATTAATTATTGCTAATAGGGAAGATAATTATTTAACTACCCTATATATGTTTACTTTTAGTATGAAAAGTGTGTAAAATCAATGTGATACATAGAAAAAAGGGTGGGGAATTACGTGCAAATTAGCAGTGCGATTTTATGTTTCGTCTTATATGCATATGTTATTATTGCGGCGGTTTATTTTGGGATAAGTTTTTACGCCTATCGTTTAGCAAATAATAGTGAATATGAAGAAACATACAAATGGGTGAAAAGATATTTGTCACCTGTACTAGAAATTATGAATGGATTTGTTCTTTTTTTATTTATTGGATTAATTGCTTTCTCGACGAGTTTAGTAGGGAATAAGACTACGTTATTTGTACTAGGTATCATTATTTTTATGCTATTAGGAATTCGGATTGGTAATACGGTGTTTTGGAACGAAAGAAAAATAGATGGTTGGACAGGGATGTTTATTCCATGTATGTTAGCTGCAATTGTGACGAATATAGAACATGAATATTATCAATTACATTTTTGGCTTATCATTGTTTTAACAATCCTCTCTGTTTTGTATATAAGTACTGTCGTGCTAACATACATCGCAAATGAAAAAGGAGACGCAAAAGGTGCGCACTTCTTTAGAGGGCGTGCATTATTATGGAGTGTGCCGACGATGGCAGTTATAGGAATTATTGCGATATTAGTAAATGGATATCAATTTACTAATTGGCAATTGTTTTTAGAAACTTGGTGGATCTTCATTGTTTCGCTTGTAGCTTTTTTAGGCGCAACACATTATTTATTCCATCAACATCATTACATATTGGCACTGTTATTCGCATTTACACAACTTTTATTTGCTTTTTTCGGACAAGAAACGCTATTGTTCGTTTTTGAAACATTTAGTTCATTTGGAAATATATTTGTATTTGGTATGTTAATTTTCGGTATCGCGTTTTATTTACAACAGTATTTTTATATGCAAAAACAAAAATAAGAAGTATATACAGGTTTTTGTAGCGAATTTAAAGTATGTTACAATAAAAGTACATAGTATTTGATGTTATTGGAGGAATTCCTGTGGGCGAAAAAGAGAAAGAATTTGCTGTTATTGGGCTTGGCCGTTTTGGTGGAAGTATTTGCCGTGAATTAGCTCAATTAGGTATGGAAGTAATGGCAATTGACTCAGATGAGGATAAAATTAATGAGTTTGCAAATATAGCTTCGCATGCTGTAATTGCAGATTCAACAGATGAGATGGTATTAAAAAGTCTTGGTATTCGTAATTTTGATCATGTAGTCGTTGCTATTGGAGATAATTTGAATTCAAGTATTTTAACAACGTTAATTTTGAAAGAATTAGGTGTGAAAAATATTACTGTAAAAGCTCAAAATGACTATCATGAAAAAGTGTTAAGTAAAATAGGGGCAGATCATATTGTGCATCCAGAACGAGATATGGGAAAAAGGATTGCTAATAATATCGCATCAAGTAATGTGTTAGATTACCTAGAGCTTTCAGATGAGCATAGTATTGTAGAGATTATCGCAAATAAAAAAATTGATGGGCACTCTTTAATTGAATTAGATATTCGTGCGAAGTTTGGTTTGAACATTGTAGCAATTAAACGTGGAAAAGAAGTTATCGTATCTCCTCGAGCTACAGAAAACGTTCAGGCGGGAGATATATTAATTGTAATTGGTCATGACGATGAAGTAGATCGTTTTAAGCATTTTTTAAGATAAGAGAAAAGGACAATGCCGAGGAGGCATTGTCCTTTTTCTTATATTTCCATAATGATTGGTAAAATCATTGGACGACGTTTCGTTTTTTCGTATAGGAATGGTGCTAATGTGTCTGTAATCTCATTTTTAATTTCAGACCATTGTGTTGTTTTTCGCTCCATTACTTTTTCTAAATGTGTTGTAATTAATGTTTGAGCATCGTTGATTAAATCGCTGCTTTCACGCATATAAACGAAACCACGCGAGATGATATCAGGTCCTGCTGCAACTTTAAATTCTTTCATATCAATGCTTACAACTACAATAACAAGTCCTTCTTCAGAAAGAATGCGACGATCACGTAATACGATATTACCGATATCTCCAATACCATTTCCATCGATATAGACAGAGCCAGATGGGATTTTCCCAGCTACGCTTGCTTCATCAGAACGTAAAGCAAGAACATCTCCATTATCCATAATGAAACAATTTTCTTCTGGAATACCACAATCATTCGCTAATTTCATATGCATACGTTGCATACGATATTCACCATGAATTGGCATGAAATATTTCGGCTTAATAAGACGTAGCATTAACTTTTGTTCTTCTTGTCCACCGTGTCCACTCGTATGAATATTTGAGAGTTTACCATGGATTACATCAGCACCAGCGCGGTACAACATGTTAATTGTACGACTTACACTAATTGTATTGCCTGGGATTGGTGAAGAAGAGAAAACAACTGTATCGCCAGGGATAATTTGAATTTGACGATGTGTACCATTGGCAATACGTGAAAGTGCTGCCATCGGCTCCCCTTGACTACCTGTACATAACATAACAACTTTATTAGCTGGTAGGCGGTTTAGCTGAGCTGTGTCTATGAATGTATCCTTTGGACACCGGATATAACCAAGGTTTTGTCCGATTTCAATAGCCGCTTCCATACTTCGACCGAATACAGCTACTTTACGATTGTTTTCAACAGCAGCCTCAACAACTTGTTGTAAGCGATGGATATTCGATGCAAAGGTTGCGAATATAATACGACCGTCTACTTTGCGGAATATATCTTGAATACTATCACCAACGCGGCGCTCAGACATCGTAAAGTTTGGCACTTCACTGTTTGTACTATCAGATAAGAGACAAAGTACACCGTCTTTTCCGATTTCGGCCATTTTTGTTAAATCTGCTGGCTCACCTACTGGTGTGAAATCAAATTTGAAATCACCTGTATGAACGACTTGTCCTTGAGGTGTTTTCACAACAACTCCGTATGAATCCGGAATACTGTGAGTTGTACGGAAGAAGGAAACAGATGTCTTTTTAAATTTAATAACATCATCTTCTTGAATTTCATAAAGTTTTGCTTTACGAAGTAATCCGTGCTCTTCTAATTTGTTTTTTATTAGGGCAATTGCTAATTTTCCGCCGTAAATTGGAATGTTTACTTGACGTAATAGATAAGGAATTCCACCGATATGATCTTCGTGACCATGTGTAATGAATAATCCTTTAATTTTATCTTCGTTTCGCACAAAATAAGTGTAATCTGGTATTACATAATCGATCCCGAGGAGTTCGTCTTCTGGAAATTTAATTCCAGCATCAATTATAATAATTTCATCTTGAAATTGAACAGCATATGTATTTTTACCGATTTCACCAAGACCACCGAGGGCAAAAACGGCAGCTTGATCATTTTTTAGGAATTTCATATGACTATACGATCTCCGCTAATATTAAATCAGCGTTTTGTTTTTCATATTCAAGATGAGCACCAGTAACAGACTGAACGAACTCGATATTATATGCGAACTTATTTAATTTTTTACGAACATCCTTTTGAGACGTAGCCTCTAAATATAAAACTTTTGTATTTTCACGTACTGGGACCTCAGTTAATTTTTCTTGATAAAATACTTTAAAAATCATTTGGAAAACCTCTCCTTGTCTATGTTTTGCATTATCTGTTACTTATTATAAAGCAAACAGTCACGATTTTCATGTTTTTTCGAATGAGAATGAAGAAAAAGCCCGAAATGGGCACAATTTAAGCGATTGTCTTCTTACGGACTAAATCGTTTAAATAACGCTTGAGCTTTTTCTTCAGCTTCTTCAGCATGATTACTCCTTCCTTTCCTTATTTAAAACATGCATATTACTAATGATAACTCTGTCTCCCATACAAGAAAGAAGATTAGAAGTGAATAGTGAATCTTGTTCTTTTTAGTATAGTGTAAGTTATCTTGTAGTAACGATTAGTAGCCGTTAGTTATAGATATAGTATGAGGAAGAATAGAAAAGAAAATTCATCCGAACAAGTATCCACATTTTTTCACTAATAGTATATGCACATTTCATAAATAAGGTCAGAAAGTGAACGCTTTCTTCACAGATGTTTAATATGTTATACTTTTTTTGAAATTTGAAAAGTGATAATCAAAATAGGAATATAGAGTGCCAGAAAGGATTTTGACAAATGAATGATAAAATTGTCTTTTTTGATATTGATGGAACATTATTAGATCATGATAAGAAAATTCCGCAATCTACAAGAGATGCAGTAAGAGATTTACAAGAAAAAGGTGTGCATGTAGCGATTGCGACAGGGCGTGCGCCATTTATGTTTGAAGATATTCGTGAGGAACTCAATATACATAATTATGTTAGTTTTAACGGGCAGTATGTTGTATTTGAGGATGAGGTATTATTTAATAATCCATTACATCCTGATGCTCTACATAAGTTTACTCAGTTTGCAAAACAAGAAGGATATCCACTTGTATATCTTGACCATCAAGAAATGAGAGCGTCAGTGGAATATCATGATTATGTAAAAGAAGGTTTTGGAAGCTTACAATTCGATCATCCGGCATATGAACCCGATTTTTATGAGAAACGCGATATTTATCAAACGCTTCTTTTTTGTGAAGTAAACGAAGAAGAAAAGTTTATTCATCATTATCCAGATTTTCATTTTATACGCTGGCATGCATATTCAATGGATATTATCCCTAATGGTGGTTCTAAGGCAAAAGGGATTGAGAAGTTTATTGAGAAAATAGGATTTAATCGTGAACAAGTATATGCATTTGGGGACGGATTAAATGATTTAGAAATGATTGAAGCAGTAGGAACGGGCATTGTGATGGGGAATGGTCATGAGGATTTGAAAAAACTTGCTAATTATGTGACAAAAGATGTTAATGAAGACGGTATTTATCACGGATTAAAGTGGGCTGGCTTGTTATAAGTAAGTGTGGAACCCATTTCATATAATAAAAAGGCGGAAGGTTAACTTCCGCCTTTTTACTATTATCGCTCGAGAGGTTTTGAATCATCGGGAGCCACAAATGGATTGTCTTTATTAATATGGTCATAGAACATAACACCGTTTAAATGGTCGATTTCATGTTGGAATACAATTGCTGGTAAACCTTTTAATCGCAGTTTTACGTCTTCACCGTTAATCGTTGTTGCCTTTACTGTAATTCTCGTGTAACGAGGGACATAACCAGGTACTTCACGGTCTACAGATAGACAGCCTTCACCATTTTGTAAATATGTACGTTCAACAGAATGACTAATGATTTTTGGGTTAAATAATGCGTAGCTATATAACGTATCGTTCGTATCAGTTACATGAACCGCAATCATTTTCTTTGAAATACCGATTTGCGGAGCCGCTAATCCGATTCCGGGGCGTAAATTATATTTTTCAGCCATTTCAGGGTCCTGGCTATTTATTACAAATTCAATCATTTCTTTAAGAGTATTTGTATCTTCCTCGCTAGCAGGTAAGGAGACCTCTTCTGCGACGTCGCGCAAAATAGGATTTCCTTCACGAATTACCTCATTCATTGTAAGCATATGTAATCTCTCCTTTCTCCTTTAGTCTACCAAAGGAGATAAAAAAAGTCATCGGCAAGTAAGGAAGAGCTACTTGGAAACAAATCTTCTACAGATAAGTTATGTAATAAAAAGAAAAGACGGCAAAGCCGTCTGTTTCTTTCCATAGTTGTTTCATTTTACATTAATTAGCGAATGCAAGCAGCACCGACGATAATTAAAAGGATAAACAACACAACGATTAAGGCGAAGCCGCTTCCAGATCCGCCACAAGAACCGCCATAACCGTAGGAAGGATATGAACAAGTTGTTGGATAGCAATATGAGTATCCGTACATGAGATGACCTCCTTTATCATTTCCCGCTAATACTGCGGTTACTATAATGTATGGAGGAATGATCAGAAATGTATAGGTATTTACCTATAAAAGGAAGAAGTGTTTGTATAATTTTCTTGAGAAGAGAGAAAAACTAAGGAGAATTAAATCGTTTACATATTATTCTAAGAGAAAAAATAAGTTAAAAAGGGAATAATATAACAGCAGGTTATTGCTTACTAATACAGATGTGAAAAATAAAAACACGTTTGTGTAGAGGAAACCGGCATATTATTTATAAAAAAACGTATTCAAAGTAATTGACATCGTAATTAGAATAGTTGTAAACTAAAAAACGTGATCAAGATTGTATTAATATGTTTTTGAAAAAACATTAGTACAGATTGTTAGGTACACAAAATTATTCTCAACCGACAAACAAATTTGTTGGTTTACATTGTTGCGCTTTCAGTCTAGCTAATAGATAGTGAAAGCGTTTCAGAATATGGTTCAAGAGAGGAAGAGGTGAACGGAATGGGTACTAAAACAAAAAAGACCCTATTTAATGTTGATGAGCAAATGAAAGCTATCGCAGCTCAATTTGAAACATTACAAATTTTAAATGAAAAAGGCGAAGTTGTGAATGAAGCAGCTATGCCTGAATTATCTGATGATCAATTAAAAGAATTAATGCGCCGTATGGTGTATACTCGCGTACTAGATCAACGTTCTATTTCTTTAAACCGTCAAGGACGTTTAGGTTTCTACGCACCAACTGCTGGACAAGAGGCTTCTCAATTAGCAAGTCATTTCGCACTTGAAGCAGAAGATTTCATCTTACCAGGATATCGTGACGTTCCACAATTAGTGTGGCACGGTCTACCATTATACCAAGCATTCTTATTCTCTCGTGGACATTTCATGGGTAACCAAATGCCTGAGAATGTAAATGCACTTGCTCCACAAATCATTATCGGTGCGCAAATCATCCAAACTGCTGGTGTTGCGTTAGGTATGAAATTACGTGGTAAAAAATCTGTTGCAATTACTTACACTGGTGACGGTGGTGCTTCACAAGGTGACTTCTACGAAGGTATGAACTTTGCGGGTGCATTCAAAGCTCCAGCAATCTTCGTTGTACAAAACAACCGTTATGCAATCTCTACTCCAGTAGAAAAGCAATCTGCAGCTAAAACTGTAGCACAAAAAGCAGTAGCAGCAGGTATTTACGGAATTCAAGTAGACGGTATGGATCCATTAGCTGTATACGCAGCAACTGCTTTCGCTCGTGAGCGCGCAGTAAATGGCGAAGGTCCTACTTTAATCGAGACTTTAACATTCCGTTATGGTCCACATACAATGGCTGGTGATGACCCAACTCGTTACCGTACAAAAGATATCGAAAACGAATGGGAACAAAAAGATCCAATCGTACGCTTCCGTGCATTCTTAGAAAACAAAGGCCTATGGTCTCAAGAAGTTGAAGAGAAAGTTATCGAAGAAGCAAAAGAAGATATCAAACAAGCAATTGCTAAGGCTGACCAAGCTCCAAAACAAAAAGTTACTGATTTAATGGAAATCATGTACGAAAAAATGCCTTACAACTTAGCTGAACAATATGAAATTTACAAAGAAAAGGAGTCGAAGTAAGCCATGGCTCAAATGACAATGATTCAAGCAATCACTGATGCTTTACGCGTTGAAATGAAAAATGATCCTAACGTACTTGTGTTTGGTGAAGACGTTGGTGTAAACGGCGGAGTATTCCGTGCTACTGAAGGTTTACAAGCTGAATTCGGTGAAGATCGTGTAATGGATACTCCACTTGCAGAGTCTGGTATTGGTGGACTTGCAGTTGGACTTGCACTTGAAGGCTTCCGTCCAGTTCCAGAAATCCAATTCTTCGGTTTCATTTTTGAAGTAATGGATTCAGTTTCTGGTCAATTAGCTCGTATGCGTTACCGTTCTGGTGGACGTTGGACTGCTCCAGTAACAATTCGTTCTCCATTCGGTGGTGGTGTTCATACTCCTGAACTACATGCTGATAGCTTAGAAGGATTAGTGGCACAACAACCTGGTCTAAAAGTTGTTATTCCATCTACTCCATACGATGCAAAAGGTCTTTTAATCTCTGCGATTCGTGACAACGATCCAGTTATCTACTTAGAGCATATGAAATTGTACCGTTCATTCCGTCAAGATGTACCAGAAGGTGATTACACAATTGATTTAGGCAAAGCTGACATCAAACGTGAAGGTACAGATGTATCTGTTATCGCTTATGGTGCTATGGTTCATGCTGCATTAAAAGCTGCTGAAGAACTTGAAAAAGAAGGTATCTCTTTAGAGGTTGTTGACTTACGTACAGTTCAACCATTAGATATCGAAACAATCATCGCTTCTGTTGAAAAAACAGGCCGCGTAGTTGTAGTTCAAGAAGCTCAAAAACAAGCTGGTATTGCAGCTAACGTTGTAGCGGAAATTAACGACCGTGCAATCTTAAACTTAGAAGCTCCAGTTGTACGTGTTGCAGCTGCTGATACAGTATTCCCATTCTCTCAAGCTGAGAGCGTATGGTTACCAAACCATAAAGATATTGTTGAAGCTGTTAACAAAGTAATGAACTTCTAATTTTTAGTTTTTCATGTGCAAAAGAAATCAGCACATGCTGGTTTCTTTTGTACATATTCCATAATAATGAAATGAATCAGGGGGCTGAATTCCGTGGCATTTGAATTTAAACTACCAGATATCGGTGAAGGTATCCACGAAGGTGAAATCGTAAAATGGTTTATTAAACCAGGCGATGAAGTAAATGAAGATGATGTACTTCTTGAAGTACAAAATGATAAAGCAGTAGTAGAAATCCCTTCTCCTGTTAAAGGTAAAGTACTTGAAGTACTTGTAGAAGAAGGAACAGTTGCAATTGTAGGAGATACATTAATTAAATTTGATGCTCCTGGATACGAAAACCTTAAATTTAAAGGTGACGATCATGATGAAGCTCCAAAAGCTGAAGAAGCAGCAGTAGAAGCTCCAGCAGCGGAAACTACTCCAGCAGCAACTGCAGAAGTAGTAAATGAGCGTGTAATCGCTATGCCATCTGTTCGTAAATATGCTCGTGAAAAAGGTGTAGATATTCATAAAGTAGCTGGTTCTGGTAAGAACGGCCGTGTTGTGAAAACTGACATCGATGCATTTGCAAATGGTGGACAAACTGTAGCAGCAACTGAGGCTCCAGCAGCAGTAGAAGCTACTCCAGCAGCAGCAGCGAAAGAAGAAGCACCAAAAGCACAACCAATCCCAGCTGGTGAATATCCAGAAACTCGTGAGAAAATGAGTGGTATCCGTAAAGCGATTGCGAAAGCAATGGTTAACTCTAAGCATACAGCTCCTCACGTAACATTAATGGATGAAGTAGATGTAACAGAACTTGTTGCTCACCGTAAGAAGTTCAAAGCTGTTGCAGCTGACAAAGGTATTAAATTAACTTACCTTCCATACGTTGTAAAAGCTTTAACATCTGCATTACGTGAATTCCCAATGTTGAATACTGCTTTAGACGATGCTTCTCAAGAAATCGTTCATAAACATTACTTCAACATCGGTATCGCAGCTGATACAGACAAAGGTCTATTAGTACCAGTTGTTAAAGATACAGATCGTAAATCTATCTTTACTATTTCTAACGAGATCAATGAACTTGCTGGTAAAGCACGTGATGGTCGTTTAGCTCCAACTGAAATGAAAGGTGCTTCTTGCACAATTACAAACATTGGTTCTGCAGGTGGACAATGGTTCACTCCAGTTATCAATCACCCAGAAGTAGCAATCCTTGGTATCGGCCGTATCGCTGAGAAACCAGTTGTGAAAAACGGTGAAATCGTTGCAGCTCCAGTATTAGCATTATCTCTAAGCTTTGACCATCGTTTAATTGACGGCGCAACTGCTCAAAAAGCATTAAACCAAATTAAACGTCTATTGAATGACCCACAATTATTAGTAATGGAGGCGTAATAACAATGGTAGTAGGAGATTTCCCAATTGAATTAGATACAGTCGTTGTTGGTGCAGGTCCTGGTGGATACGTTGCGGCAATTCGTGCAGCACAATTAGGTCAAAAGGTAGCGATTATTGAAAAATCTAACCTTGGTGGCGTATGCTTAAACGTTGGATGTATTCCTTCAAAAGCGTTAATCAATGCAGGTCATCGTTATGAGAATGCAATGCATTCTGATGACATGGGTATCACTGCAGAGAACGTAAAAGTTGACTTTACAAAAGTTCAAGAATGGAAAAACGGCGTAGTTAAGAAATTAACTGGCGGTGTTGAAGGCCTTCTTAAAGGTAACAAAGTTGAAATCATTCGCGGTGAAGCTTACTTCGTAGATGCTAACACATTACGCGTAATGACTGAAGATGCAGCACAAACTTATACGTTTAAAAATGCTGTTCTTGCAACTGGTTCTACACCAATCGAAATTCCAGGATTCAAATACTCTAAACGTGTTATCAACTCTACAGGCGCTTTAAGCTTAACTGAAATTCCTAAAAAACTTGTTGTAATCGGCGGCGGTTACATCGGTATGGAATTAGGTACTGCATATGCTAACTTCGGTACAGAAGTTACTGTAGTAGAAGCTGGCGACGAAATCTTAGCTGGTTTCGAAAAAGCTATGAGCTCTGTTGTTAAACGTGCTCTACAGAAAAAAGGTAACGTAAATATCCATACAAAAGCTATGGCTAAAGGCGTTGAAGAAACAGAAACTGGCGTAAAAGTTAGCTTTGAAGTTAACGGTGAAATCCAAACTGTAGAAGCAGATTACGTATTAGTAACTGTAGGTCGTCGTCCAAACACTCAAGAAATCGGTCTTGAGCAAGTTGGAATTAAAATGACTGACCGTGGCATTATCGAAATTGATGAGCAATGCCGTACAAATATTTCAAACATCTATGCAATCGGTGATATCGTTCCTGGACCACCATTAGCTCACAAAGCTTCTTACGAAGGTAAAGTAGCTGTTGAAGTAATTAGTGGCCATGCATCAGCAATCGATTACATCGGAATTCCTGCAGTATGCTTCACTGATCCAGAATTAGCATCTGTTGGTTACACTAAGAAACAAGCTGAAGAAGCAGGAATGACAGTAGCTGTATCTAAGTTCCCATTCGCTGCAAACGGTCGTGCGTTATCATTAAACAGCACTGACGGTTTCTTACAACTTGTAACGCGTAAAGAAGATGGTCTTCTTGTAGGTGCACAAGTTGCAGGTGCAGGTGCTTCTGATATTATCTCTGAGATTGGTTTAGCTATCGAAGCTGGAATGACAGCTGAAGATATCGCTCAAACAATCCATGCTCACCCAACATTAGGTGAAATCACAATGGAAGCAGCTGAAGTTGCTCTTGGAATGCCAATTCACATTGTAAAATAATTTAAGTAATGTAAATACCCCATCTCTTATTTAAAGAGATGGGGTATTTTTATTTTCATAAAATGACTTGCAAGGTCTTTATATGTACTTGTCGAATGAATATATAATACTTTAAATGAACCGTTAGCATATATGCCGTTATATAATATGTAATTGATTCAAACTTAATCCCATATATTAATAAAATAGAGCATGTCAAAGGAGAAGGTTCCATGAGAATATTACATGTTATATTTTATCATTTTCTATTATGGAGTGGTTTTTCCATTGTATTAACATTATCGAATGGTGATAAGTTTCATTATAAAGTAATTCTCTTTTTCGTATTTCTTTATTTGGCATATGTGATTGCATGTTTTGTATTACACGTAAGAAAGCAGGCATTATTCCTTACGTGTTCAAATTGCATACTTTTTTTAATCATATTCTCTATTTTTTAAATTAACGTTTATAGAAATACATTGTTCTTCCATTAAATAGTTGTAACTCTCCTTCTAATTTCTTCGCTAGAAAACGGCTAAATTCATTTGCTTTTCCTTTATCACCAAATGTTGCTGTAGTAGGCAAAGAAACCTGAATAAAAGATTGTTCCTTTTCTATTCCAATCCCAACATAAATAGAATCATATCGATCGTGACTCGATTGGAGTTTTAATGTTGTTGCTGATGTATCTAATATTTCATAAGGAAAAGCTGTATTTGTATAAGCATAATTAATTTGATCACCAGTCTTGGAAGTAACGGTTTTATAGTTATGAAAAAGGTGTTTAACATCTTCTATTGAAACAGATTGTTGATTGGATTTAGGTACAAGTGTGATAAAGGCGTGTTGCATACAAATTCCCCCTTAGCTTAGTAGAATAATATCATTCTACATCCTACTGAATTTTTTGACAATTAAAAGGAGTATTCCTTTTTTTGTTTAATATATTAATGAGTAGGAAGTGTTATTTAGAAAGGTGGAAACTCATGTTTGAAAAATTGTATGATGAGCATGAAAGTGTGAAGGTACGATTTTTAGGATTTATGACGCATGATACACGTTATGATTTTGGAGTTATTTATACAAATATGTTTTTTGGAAAGCCACTTATTGTTTGTATGCAAACAGGGAGATCTACTTTGCTTGGGAGAGATGATGTAGAAAATGTTCCATATATACAGGAAACTTTTAAGTTAGGATCGGAAGAGGAGGCGGAGGAGTTAGCTCAGTTTTTTAAATTTCTTGTTCCGTCTACTTCTTTGCATGCGGAGTATGAAGAATAATTAACAAGAAACAGTCGTACGTATGAGATATGGCTGTTTTTTTGTGTTAATATCGCATACTAATTTAATTTTAAAATATTTAATGTGTTATACTAAAAACCTATTGACGTAAAAAGTATAACATATTAAAATAAAGACAGAAAGTTAAGCGGTTACAAAAGTTTTTGGGATTATAAACTTAGGGGGAAATGAAAAATGGGAACAATCGTATGTCAAGATTGTGAAGGTACAATTGCACACTTCGAGGATGAGAAAGTAACGGTACTTTACGGGAAATGTGGATCTTGCGGATGTGATCACACAGAACATACAAAAGCCCAATAATTGATAGGAAATTGACAGCTAAAAGTTTTTAGGACCATAAACTTAGGGGGAAATGAAAAATGGGAACAATCGTATGCCAAGTTTGTGAAGGAACAATCGGACATTTTGAAGATGAGAAAACGACAGTACTTTATGGGAAATGTGGTTCCAATTGTGACTGTGCTAGTAGAGAAAATGCGAAAGCTTAATCATATATAAGTAGATTATTCTTTAAACTCAGGGGGAAATGAAAATGGGAACAATCGTATGCCAAGTTTGTGAAGGAACAATCGCACATTTTGAAGATGAAAAATCAACAGTACTTTATGGGAAATGTGGATCTCATTGCGAATGTGACCATACAGAACATACAAAAGCTTAATAATTAAGAAAAAACGCCTACACATGTAGGCGTTTTTTTAATAGATTGTAGTTGTATGCCCGACTGTTGCAACAATTGCATCATCTCTAATAGGAATAAATCCTATTGATGTTTGTGGCGTGTTAGGAGGGGCATATTGACTCATCATACGGCTATCAATACGAGTAATAAAATCGGTTAAATAAGCTGAAATAAAAGCATAAGGGATCCTTCGTTCATTTAATGAATAAATAATTTCCTCTTTCGTTTTTACGCCTACGCCATGTCCGTAAAAAAAGAAGTTTCCTAGATAGATTGCATTTTCTCCTTGCCACTCAATCGTAGCTGGATTAACTTGTGGGTTTTTAAAGTAAACGAGGTCACCTGGAACGATATCGCCACTCGTTTTTGTTATGAGCTTTAAGTCGCGATCGTAGTCCCATGTATAAAGTAAGAGGTTTGCGAATAGACGGTTGAAAGTTTTTTCCTCATATAATGATAGTAATGCTTTGTAAAAAATGATAATCATTGCGGTGGCACATTCAGTTCCATATAGTTTTCCGTTTTTAAAAATATCTTGGATGGCAATGGAAGGGGCTATGTTTGGAAGTAGTTGAAATCCGCCAAGTGATGTTCTTTCCCAAAACTGAGGATTGCAAAAAGATTGTTGAAACGTACGAAACTGAAATCCACTTTGAAAAAGTTCTAGCGCGGAAGTAATAATATTAACTCGTAAATTAAGATCAAAGCTGAGTTCATCGGCTGTTCGGAAGGAATAAACTTCTTGATTTCCCGCCATTATGGATAAAATCTGTTGTTTTTCAGCTGCAAATGGCTCATATTCATTTGTGATATAAGGGTGTACAATAGAACGGCCTATCACAATCATAATGGTATCCCCACCTATACGTTACAGATTTCGCGATACGGGAAAGCCTATATTGGACTTTAGACATAGGATGAAAGTATCGCTTTTTCATAGAAAAACATTTATCCCGCTATTTGCGGGCAGTAAGAATTCCACCTCAAAATTCGGCTGGAGCCCTGCTGCCCGTAAACGCCCGATTGGTGAAGGCTAATAATCAGTGGGGATGAACAAAACCCCACTGATTAAAGTTTCACTTTATATTTTGGTAGACTTTAACTACAGACAAGTACAAGTCTTTAAAACGCCAATGTGTTCTTTGAAAAAAGATAGCATAGGGAGTTCGATAGCCGAATTCAAGCTATCGGTAAAATGATATGTGTCGTCAAGAACAAGACGCTAAAACACCTGAACACGAATCTGTACGGTATGGTATAAGTACCGTAGCTCACGAACCTATACGGTCTGTTGTGAGAGTGGTGATGGCACACCGCAATCTTGCACGTCAGCGATACCAGAAATGGACTTCGCCTTAGGTAGCAAGAATCCCACTGATGTTAGTCAGCTTGCCCCATTAGGGTGGGAATGTCAAATTCTTTAGTATCGTATGAAAAAAAGAGAAAAAAGGTGAAAGAAAAGCCTATCAACTGATAGGCTTGTACTCTTTAATAACACGTAATGTTTGTAATGTCATATCTTCAGGACCTTGTACAGGTAACCCAGCTTCTAAATTTTTAAGAATATACTCTAAGTTATCTTGTGTAATAATTTCCCCCGGAGTAAAGATTGGAATCCCTGGCGGATAAACCATAACAAAATCAGCTATAATACGACCTGCTGCGTTTTCAAATGGAATGACTTCTGTTTCTGAATAAAAAGCATCTCTAGGAGAAAGTGCTAGCACAGGTATTTCTGGTATTTCTACTTGTACTTGAACACCTTTGTCTGCTCTATTTCTATATGTTGCTGCTAAATCTTGTAATGCTGTAATAAGTGTATCTGTTTCACTTTCTGTATCTCCAAATGTGATAAGACAAAGTATGTTATATAAATCAGAGAGTTCTACTTCAATGTTGTAATGTTCTCTAAGCCATACTTCAGCCTGATGGCCTGTAATACCTAAATCTTTTACAGATACAATTATCTTTGTAGGATCATAGTTAAAAGTAGCATCTGTTCCTAGCATTTCTTTTCCGGGACAATAAAGATGCTCAATAGCATTAATAGCATCACGAACATGCTCAGCTAATTGTATTGTTTGTTCTATGAGAGCTGTTCCTTCTGTAGCAAGACGTTTTCTAGCAACATCAAGGGATGCTAACAAAATGTAAGAAGTTGATGTAGTCGTAAGCATGCTAATAATGGATTGGACATGCTTTACGTTCACAAGACCTTCTTTTACATTAAGAATAGAGCTTTGGGTTAAAGACCCACCTAATTTGTGAACACTTGTTGCTGCCATATCTGCACCTGCTTGCATAGCTGATATTGGTAGTTCATCATGAAAATGGATATGAACACCGTGAGCCTCATCAACAAGTACAGGAATATCGTAAGAATGAGCTAATTCTACAATCTGCTCTAAATCTGCAGCAAACCCAAAATATGTTGGATTTATAACAAGTAAGCCTTTCGCATCTGAGTGCTCTTCAAGAGCCTTTTTGACAGATTGAATTGTGATCCCATGTGAAATACCGAGCTTCGGATCAATCTCAGGATGCATGAAAATTGGTTTTGCACCTGAGAAAATAATAGCTGACATTACTGATTTATGCACATTCCGTGGCACGAGGATTTTATCCCCAGGACCGCACACGCTCATCACCATTGTCATAATTGCACCACTTGTACCTTGAATAGAAAAGAACGTATGATCTGCACCGAAAGCAGCGGCTGCTAAATCCTGTGCTTCTTTAATCATACCTTTTGGATGATGTAAATCATCGAGCGGCGCAATATTAATTAAATCAATTGCTAATGCATTATGCCCAATAAATTCGCGAAATGTAGGATCCATGCCCTGTCCTTTTTTATGACCAGGAATATGGAATTGAACTGGATTTCGCTTACTGTGCTCAACTAAAGCGGTAAACAATGGTGTTTCGTATTGGGACAATCTATACACCCCTTCTTCTTCGTAATATTTATTAGAGTTTGTTTTATATGATTTCATCTCATTCTAAAAGGAAATTAAGATGACAAACTTTTAGAACTTGACTTGTTTTTCTGCCATTCGCAAAAGCCTTTTTTGGGATGGTAGTCTCACTTTATTCTCTATAAAACAAAAGCATTATATCACCAATAATTATAGATGTATAGAAAAATCGCATTTTTAAGGTGAGTATGTTTAATAGTTATATTTTAAATACTGCAAAGAGGAAGACAATTCCATTGAAATGGATAAATGGTGTATAATGCAGAGTGGCTATAGTGAAGAATAAAAGGTTGTCTTAAAGGTAGCATAATGGAAAAAGAAAGAATACTGAATGAGGTGCAAAAATGGAATATCAATATCCACTTGATTACAATTGGTCAAATGAAGAAATGGTAGCAGTTGTAAAGTTTTATGAAGCGATTGAAAAGGTATATGAAAAAGGAGTTTTGAGAGAAGATTTGATGGAATTATATCGTCGTTTTAAAGAGATTGTGCCATCGAAGGCAGCGGAGAAAAAAATTGATAAAGAATTTCAAGAAGTAAGTGGATATTCTATATATCGTACGATTCAAAGAGCAAAAGAAGTAGCGGAAAAAAAGATTGTAAAAATGTAAAAATATTTTGAAAATTAAAATGCAAAGTGCTATAATGTGATAACAACTAAAAACGGACAATATAAATTGTCCGTTTTCTACTATCGATTACAAAGTGCATATAAAGGAAGGAGTGGTTGCATCGTAGATTCAATCTTAGCAAGGAATTGTTCGTTGGTCATTGCTGAAAACTCCTCTGGTGATATATGAATACCGACTAATAACTCTGCTTTTTTCACAGTAGCTAAACGTTCAATCATCTTTTGTAAGTCTTCCGTTTCAAGCGTTTTATGTAGTTTTACACCTGGTTTAGTATGGTCAATGGACCAAACGAAGTCATTTGGAATATTTGTTTTTAAATCATTTAAATGTTCTAAGAAGGCGTGAGCCGTCTCCACTTTTTGTGGACACTCATAGATTAAACCAAAGTATATGAAGGCGTGAGTACCCCATAAACCAATTTGAAAGTGTGGTAACATTTTATATCCACGTTTATTTGTTGAAAAAGCAACCCAAGTATCGTTTGGTGGATTGACTTTGCGGCGTGCATGTTTTGCTACATGGTAGAAAAAGTTTTCATCAGTTTGTTGTGATAAATATTCTGCAAATTGTTCCCCTAAAGCTTCTAGCTTAGGATGAATATTCGTTTTAATTGCGCTCATTCGTTCTTCAAGACCATCAACAGTAAAGACTTCAAAATCAGTTGATGTGAATGTTTGTAGTGTCATGATTGTTCCTCCAACTCCTATTTTGTTTTAATTTTAGCATAGCTTGTACTATTCATAAAAAAAACATCACAAAAAAATTTAAATAAAAAAATATAATTTTGTTGCATAGATGATTTATCCAACATAGTATAGTATAAAACAAAAAATCAGAAAATTGAATCAATTCTAGTCCGAGGGCAGACGAATATTGGGAGGAGGCAAAAAAATGAGACAGGTGATTAATGCGTTAAAGAGAACAGATGCTGAAAAGAGAATTCCGGTGCTACGTTTGGAGCTAGATTATGAATTAGCAACTTTATATGATGCGATGATGGATAACGACAAACAGAAAAAAGAAGAGTGCGTACAAAAATTAGAAGTGTTAAGACTTGAAATGATCCGTTTAGAAGCGTAATAATAGTATATGTATAAATAATTAGTTGGTGCGAACCTTATAAAGGGTTCGTTTTTTCTGTGAACAGTATAGATCGGAGTGTTTAAACATGCAAGAAGTATGGAAAGACATCGATACACACGCGAAACAGTGGATTCGAGAAGCCGGAGAACAATTAATGGCGTCACTGAAAAAAACACTTATTATAGAAACAAAGTCAAATGCAGCTGATCTAGTAACAAATATGGACCGAGAAACGGAGCAGTTTTTAATTGGGAAAATTAAAGAAACATTCCCACATCATAATATTTTAGGAGAAGAAGGCTATGGAGATGAGATTACCTCTTCTAATGGGGTTGTTTGGTTAATTGATCCAATTGATGGCACGATGAACTTTGTTCATCAAAAAAGAAATTTCGCAATCTCAATCGGGATTTATGAGAACGGTATCGGAAAGATTGGTCTTATTTATGATCCAGTTCATGACGAACTATATCATGCGGTAAAGGGAGAAGGGGCTTTTTGCAATGATTTAGCTATTCCCATGTTGGAAAAAGGAACGGTAGAGCATGGAGTTATAGCTTTGAATGCGATATGGCTTACTGATAATCCATTGCTTAATATGGAAAAAATGATGATGCTCGTTAAGAAGGCAAGAGGTACGAGGTCATATGGTTGTGCAGCGTTAGAAATGGTATATGTTGCCACGGGAAGATTAGACGCATATGTAACACCGCGCTTATCGCCATGGGACTTTGGCGGGGGACAGATTATTGTAGAGGAAGTTGGCGGTAAAGTGACAACGTTCTTGGGAACGCCTCTTTCTATTGTAGAGAAAAGCAGTGTGTTAGTTGCAAAACCAGGAGTATACGAAGAATTATTACCATTTGTATCGCAATAATGAAAAAAAAGTAAGAGGCATAAAGAAGCTTCTTACTTTTTAATGTTATTGCGATTTACGCATTTTTCTTTTTGTTACAAAACCGTATCCAACTGTAACAAATGTGCCGATAATGCAAATAATAATGCCGATGGGACTATTTTCAGCAATCATAATTCCGATACCAATTAAGAAGATAACACCGATAATTGCTGTTAATAAAAAGCGATATTGAATGTGTTCCATTTCTTCACCCTCCAATCTTATTTTACTTTCACAAAAGTAAGAATACAACTATATTTTCATTCTTGATTTTATTTTGATTGCCATTGTATCCCCTTCGCTCTTATAATAGAGAAGGATTAAAAAGACATTAGGAGTTGGACATGTTGAAAAAACGACAAGATTTACGAAATATAGCAATTATTGCCCACGTTGACCATGGTAAAACAACACTTGTTGACCAGTTATTACGTCAAGCGGGGACGTTCCGTGCGAATGAACATATTGAAGAACGCGCAATGGACTCAAATGATCTAGAAAGAGAACGTGGTATTACAATTTTAGCGAAGAATACTGCGATTCACTATGAAGATAAAAGAATTAACATTTTAGATACACCTGGTCACGCTGACTTCGGTGGAGAAGTAGAACGTATCATGAAAATGGTTGATGGTGTTCTACTTGTAGTTGATGCATATGAAGGTTGTATGCCACAAACACGATTTGTTTTAAAGAAAGCTCTTGAGCAAAACTTAACTCCAATCGTTGTTGTAAACAAAATTGACCGTGACTTCGCTCGCCCTGATGAAGTAGTTGATGAAGTAGTTGACTTATTCATCGAACTTGGTGCAAACGAAGATCAATTAGAGTTCCCAGTTGTATTTGCATCAGCAATGAACGGAACAGCAAGCTTAGATTCAAATCCAGCAAATCAAGAAGAGAATATGAAATCATTGTTTGACACAATCATTGAACATATTCCAGCACCAATTGATAACAGCGAAGAGCCACTTCAATTCCAAGTAGCACTTCTTGATTACAATGACTATGTTGGGCGTATTGGGGTTGGACGCGTATTCCGCGGTACAATGAAAGTAGGACAACAAGTTGCATTAATGAAAGTTGACGGAAGTGTAAAACAATTCCGTGTAACTAAATTATTTGGTTACATTGGATTAAAACGTCAAGAAATTGAAGAAGCAAAAGCTGGAGATTTAGTAGCTGTTTCAGGTATGGAAGATATTAACGTAGGTGAAACGGTATGTCCGGTTGAGCATGAAGAGGCTTTACCATTATTACGTATTGATGAGCCAACATTACAAATGACATTCCTTGTAAATAACAGCCCATTTGCAGGTCGTGAAGGTAAATTCATTACTTCTCGTAAAATTGAAGAGCGTCTTCGTTCACAATTAGAGACAGATGTAAGTTTACGTGTAGATAATACAGATTCTCCTGATGCATGGATCGTATCTGGACGCGGAGAGTTACATTTATCTATCTTAATTGAAAACATGCGTCGTGAAGGTTATGAACTACAAGTATCTAAGCCTGAAGTAATTATTAAAGATGTCGATGGCGTAAGAAGTGAGCCTGTAGAGCGCGTACAAATCGATGTTCCTGAAGAATACACTGGTTCTATTATGGAATCAATGGGCGCACGTAAAGGTGAAATGTTAGATATGGTGAATAACGGAAACGGTCAAGTTCGCCTTACTTTCATGGTTCCAGCACGTGGGTTAATTGGTTACACAACAGAATTCCTAACATTAACTCGTGGTTATGGTATTTTAAACCATACATTTGATTGCTACCAACCAGTACATGCTGGACAAGTGGGTGGACGTCGTCAAGGTGTTCTAGTTTCACTTGAAGCAGGAAAAGCATCACAATACGGTATTATGCAAGTTGAAGACCGTGGTGTAATCTTCGTTGAACCAGGTACAGAAGTATATGCTGGTATGATCGTTGGAGAACATACACGTGAGAATGATTTAACAGTTAACGTTGTAAAAATGAAACAACAAACGAACATTCGTTCTGCAACGAAAGATCAAACTTCAACAATGAAAAAACCACGCTTAATGACTTTAGAAGAGTCATTAGAGTACTTAAACGATGATGAGTTCTGTGAAGTAACTCCAGAATCAATTCGTCTACGTAAAAAGATTCTTGATAAGAGTGAGCGCGAAAGAGCTGCTAAGAAAAAGAAATCTGTAGAAGCGTAAAAATAAAAAAAACAACTACCTTTATAAAAGGTAGTTGTTTTTTTTATTTTGTTTATTTTTAGAATATTTATTCTTTTTTGTGGACAGTATTTTTTTTGCGAGTTACTCTTGTATTAAGTACATAAAGAAAATTTGTTTTTATGAGAAGGGAGGAAAGATAGTGTTAGAAAGAATGTCATTTTTCGCGAAATTGTGCAAAGTTGATGAAAATCCAGAAATAGGGATGTGGTTACTTTATGGAACAATTATTATATTGAGTGCACTTGTATATAATTTAGGATTTGCAAGGAAGCTATCAGTGCTAAAAAATATAGTAATATACATATCTTTAGCAATTGGATGCACGGTATTAACTTTCTTTGCAGTTTTTTTACCAGTTGGAGAGGGGCTCGTTGTAGCGGCGATTGTACTTGGAATTTATAGATTACGTTTACGTCAAGCGAAACAACAAAAGGCAGGGTGAAAAGGGGGAGTTTCATGCGCTCGGTACAAGATGCACTATATAATTGGTTAACAATTAAAACGGTTGCGGAAGCGCGTCCAGATGATAGCGCTGCACAAGAAACGTATGTATTATTTCGAAATATGATATATGAAGAGCATAAATTACGAAATGTAGAAGTGGAAAAGAACGAGGAAATGTATTTAATTACATATGAAATTGATGGAGAAATAAGGTGTGCAAGATTTCCAGTAGAAGCCATTGATTGTTTTTTGGATCAGATGAATCGTGAACCAGAAAAATACAAATAAGTCCTTATCTATATGATTAAGGACTTATTTACGGTTTACCAATCGTCTTCTACTTTTTTATCACGATATAATCGGAAATTACCACTTGCATGGCGTTCCATAGTACGCTCTGCAATGCGTTCCGTACATTCCATGCACATATATGTATGAATAGGGCGATTACGCAGTTTTTTTGCCATAGGATTTTCGTCATCTAACATATCTTTTTTATCACAAATCATACATCTGACTCTCATTTCGTCACCTCAATACGAATTCTATCAGTATAAGTATATCATGGAAGCATAATGTTTTTGAATAATAGCGGGAAAAAATAATATTTTCGCAATTCGAAAAATAGGTTATGATAAGGATATATAAATAATATTTGGAGGTGGAAATATGGCGAATGTAGTTGAGCCTACATTGACAGGTGATTTAGTACAATCTTTGCGTAAAGAGTGTATCGTTATGATAGCAACAACAGATTTCGAAAAACAAATTCCTAACGTAAGTGCTATTTCTTGGGTATATGCAGTGAGTGAAACTAGTATTCGATTTGCGGTAGATCAACGCTCACGTATTGTGGGGAATATACGGCATAGTGCAGGGGTTGTATTGACTATAATGGCGAATGAATCCGTATTTTCCATAAGTGGTGAAAGTGAAATTTTAACAGATAGAATGGAAGGGATTCCTCTAAAATTAACGGTAGTAGAAGTGAATGTACAAGAAGTTCGTGATGTTATGTTTTATGGTGCGAAACTTGCTACTGAACCAACATATGAAAAAACATATGATCTTCGAGCAGCTAAAAAGCTTGATAACCAAGTATTAGTAGGAATGAAAGAATTATAAAGAAGATGAATAGGAACATCGTTCATAAACTTTTACAAGTGAGTATTGTGATTTAATGTGAAAAATTATAATAAAAAGTAATATATTGAATAGAAATGAATAAAAAATAAAGAAAAGGTTTAATTTCTATGAGTTTCGATTCTACCTCGTTTTTACGGTACATATAATTATAACAATGGTTCGTCCATATTTTATGGATGAAACCCTTGTTCTACAAATTTAAAAGTGGAGTCAGGGGGTAACAGGTTGGATAAAATTTATGTGTTAGATACGAATGTACTTTTGCAGGATCCTTTATCTATTTTTTCATTTGCAACAAATGAAGTAGTGATTCCAGCAGTTGTATTAGAAGAGGTTGATTCGAAAAAACGTTATATGGATGAAGTAGGACGAAATGCTCGCTATGTATCTAAGTTAATCGACAAATTTCGCGAAATAGGAAAGCTGCATGAAAGTATTCCGTTAGAAAACGGCGGTACATTTCGTATTGAATTAAATCATCGCTCGTTTGTTCAACTGCAAGATATTTTTGTGGAAAAAACAAATGATAATCGAATTTTAGCGGTAGCGAAAAACCTCTCTTTAGAAGAACAAGAAAAAGAGGACGGGAAATCAGTTATTTTAGTAAGTAAAGATGTACTCGTAAGGGTAAAAGCTGATGCAATCGGACTGCAGGCCGAAGATTATTTAAGTGACCGAGTAATCGAAGTGGAAAATATATATTCAGGATTTTTAGAAGGGTATATATCAAAAGAACAGTTAGATTATTTTTATGAAAAAGGTGAACTGCCTTTATCTGAAATCGCAAATCATCCTTTTTATCCAAATCAGTTTGTTGTAATGAAAGATGCACTAGGGGGTTCTAGTTCTGCACTTGGGATTGTGGATCATTTAGGTAAGAAGGTAAAAAAACTTATTTTTCACAATGAACAAGTGTGGGGGATACGCCCACGAAACGTGCAGCAAATTATGGGATTAGAATTGCTACTTCGGGAAGATATTCCACTTGTAACGTTAACAGGGAAAGCCGGTACAGGAAAAACGTTACTCGCATTAGCTTCGGGACTAATGCAAACGGAAGATTTAGGATTATATAAAAAACTACTTGTCGCGAGACCAATTGTACCGGTAGGGAAAGATATAGGCTATTTACCAGGAGAGAAAGAGGAAAAATTAAGACCGTGGATGCAGCCGATTTTTGATAATCTAGAGTATTTATTCAATACGAAAAAGCCTGGGGAGCTAGATGCTATTTTAGCTGGAATGGGTTCGATTGAAGTAGAAGCGCTTACCTATATACGCGGGAGAAGTATTCCAGACCAATTCATTATAATTGACGAGGCACAAAATTTAACGAAGCATGAAGTAAAGACGATATTAACAAGGGTAGGCGAAAAAAGTAAGATTGTATTAATGGGGGATCCTCAGCAAATTGATCACCCGTATTTAGATGAATATAATAACGGTTTAACATATGTTGTAGAGAAGTTTAAAGAACAACGTATTAGTGGTCATGTAAAGTTTGTTAAAGGAGAGCGTTCTAATTTAGCACAACTAGCAGCGGATTTATTATAAAAAGGAGTGAGCTTAAGCTCACTCCTTTTTTGCCTTTTAATTATACAATTTAAATGATTGTAAATTTACGGATGTTACGAATCGGATTTTGTCTATTAGATCCATCATGGAAATATAGATGAACAGGCCCGTCTTCTCGTAATGGTTTACCTTCTTTTGAAAAACCGAGAATAGCTTTATGGGCTGTTTCTAACGGAAGTGTAATTGTATTGTCTGTGGTTGCAATTTCGACATGAGTAGCATCTTCTAAAATTTCAGCATTTTTTAGAAATGGATGAAGTGGTATGCCAAATGTCCCGTTAATAAGCTGTTCTTTTTTATATTTCTTTACACTTTGTTGTATTGGCGGGAAGGCAGCACCATCACGGATTTCGCGATCCCAATGCTCTGAAGTATGTTTTAAGTATGTTTCTAATTCGGATGAGTCTTCTCTAGTTTCATCAAAGTAAGTTGTCAAATCTATTTTTCGATCATCGAAAATCCATACAGTTGGATCGATAGTGATTGAAAAACGAACTTTTCCATTAATAAATAAAATTTCGCTCATTGTTGTTCCCCCATTTGTGTTATACTCCCACTTTTCAGTATAATAGTATTAGGCACTGTTGTCACAAAAAATGTTTCTATTGCAATTTATTAAAACTATCGCTAATATTAATAGATATGAGAGAGTAGGACGGAAACGGAGGGAATCAATTTGGCGTCTGAGACAGTATCAAATCATCAGGAAAAGGCACTAGCCCTTCTACAAGCGGATGCAGAGAAGATTTTAAGACTTATTAAGGTA
The DNA here is from genome assembly GCF_016651125.1 of Bacillus sp. TH17. Lineage (NCBI taxonomy): Bacteria > Bacillati > Bacillota > Bacilli > Caryophanales > Bacillaceae > Bacillus > Bacillus sp. TH17. The sequence goes on along the minus strand of NZ_JAEKEN010000001.1, from coordinate 3,429,219 downwards.
CAAATGGACAATCTTACAATGCCGCAATGTCCATTATATGAAGAAGTTTTAGACACACAAATGTTTGGACTATCCCGCGAGGTCGATTTTGCGGTTCGCCTTGGTCTTATTGGAGAAGAACAAGGGAAAGCAATGTTAGGAGAGCTCGAACGTGAGTTGTCTGCACTTCATGAAGCATTTACAAACAAACAACAATAACGGGTTCAAATAAGGGGGCTCAAACTGAAATAGTTTGGGCCTTTTATTTGTATAATAAAGAAGGAAGAACCTATATACATATGGAATACAACAATAATTAAATTGAAACAGAAAGAGGAAATGAAATGAAAAAAGTATGGAAATCGATGGATTATTCCTTATTACTTCCTCTTATTATCTTATGTGTGCTGGGAGTTATAATGGTATATAGTTCTAGTTCCATTGTTGCGATTTCGAAGCATGGGAAACCAGCGGATTTCTTTTTTAATAGGCAAGTATTAATTCTAGCTGTTGGAGCGATAATATTAGCGATTATCATTGCTATTCCTTATAAACTTTGGAGGAAGCGAATAGTTTTAATAGCAATGGGAATAGGTAGTATTGGTTTATTAGCAGCAGCCTTGTTTTTCGGTAAGGAAATAAACGGTGCAAAAGGGTGGATATTAGGTATACAGCCCGCTGAATTTGTTAAAATATCGATTATTATTATATTAGCTCGTTTTTTTGCGAGAAGACAAGAGACAGATACTCCTGTTTTTAAAGGATCGGGACTTACGCTTGGTTTTGTTGGATTGGCAATGTTTTTAATTTTAAAGCAAAATGACTTAGGTACCGATTTATTAATTGCGGGAACGGTTGGAATTATGTTTCTTTGCTCGGGGGTACGGATTAATTTATGGATAAAACGAATCGTTTTAACTTCTATAGTGTGGATTCCGGCACTATATTTTCTCGGGAATTATGGATTAAGCAAGTATCAAAAGGCACGTTTTTCCGTTTTTCTTGATCCATTTAATGATCCTCAAAATGATGGGTTCCAATTAATAAATTCTTTTATTGGAATTGCTTCAGGAGGGCTAAATGGTCGAGGGTTAGGGAACAGTGTGCAAAAATATGGATACTTACCAGAACCGCAAACAGATTTTATTATGGCAATTATATCTGAAGAACTTGGATTTATAGGCGTAGCTGTCATTTTAATCTGTTTACTACTTATTATTATTCGGGCATTTAGGGTTGCACAAAAGTGCAGAGATCCGTTTGGAAGTTTAATAGCAATTGGAATTGCAAGTTTGTTTGGAGTTCAAACTTTTATAAATGTTGGTGGTATGTCTGGGTTAATACCGCTTACAGGGGTACCATTACCGTTTATAAGTTATGGTGGTAGTTCTTTATTGGCTAATTTACTTGCAATGGGTATACTGTTAAATATTGCTAGTTATGTAAAACGACAAGAGAAACAACAAAACAAATTGACTAACGAAATAGAACAAGGTGGACCGCATCTTGTTGTTGTAAAATAAAAAACACATTGAGCTCTAGAGTTCAATGTGTTTTTTATTTTGTTAGATTTTAAATGTGATACAATATTGATTGTTATAAAACGAAAAGTATATTACATTCAAGTGAATGTGATATACAATATTGTTGTTAGAAAAGGAAGAGGTATGCTATACTATTTTTGTGAAACAAATCGATCAGAAAACTTATCATTTGTTGAAAAATAAGGTATGATGGATAAAAATAAAGTGAAGCTTTCTAAGTATAATATAATGTAGAAAGTGAAGAACTTCACGCTCTTTAGAGTGTGTATGTATTTTATCTCTAGAGTGGTAGGAAAATAGAGGGGGAAAATCATGACAAAGCTGCAACGTATTCAAAAAGTATTGGTAGCTAACCGTGGAGAGATAGCAATTCGTGTGTTCCGAGCATGTTCAGAACTTGGATTAAACACAGTTGCGATCTATTCTAAAGAGGATAGCGGTTCTTATCATCGCTATAAAGCCGATGAGTCCTATTTAGTTGGGGAAGGGAAAAAGCCAATTGATGCTTATCTAGATATTGAAGGCATTATTGAGATTGCGAAAAGTAATCATGTAGATGCAATCCACCCTGGATATGGTTTCTTGTCAGAAAATATTCAATTTGCAAAACGTTGTGAAGAAGAAGGGATTATCTTTATCGGTCCAAAAAGTAAGCATTTAGACATGTTTGGAGATAAAGTTAAAGCAAGAACACAAGCGCAGCTAGCGCAAATTCCAATTATTCCTGGTAGTGATGGTCCAGTAAATTCAATAGAAGAAGTTGAAGAATTTGCTGAAAAGTATGATTACCCGATTATTATTAAAGCATCCCTTGGTGGCGGCGGTCGCGGTATGCGTATTGTACGTGCTAGTGAAGAGTTAAGAGAATCGTATAATCGCGCGAAATCAGAAGCAAAAGCAGCCTTTGGTAATGATGAAGTGTACGTTGAAAAATTCGTTGAAAAACCTAAACATATAGAAGTACAAATTTTAGCAGATGAAGAAGGTAATGTTGTTCATTTGTATGAGCGTGATTGCTCTGTACAACGACGCCATCAAAAAGTAGTTGAAATTGCACCGAGCGTGTCGCTTTCAGATGATTTGCGTCAGCGTATTTGTGATGCTGCAGTAAAGTTAACGAAAAATGTAAATTATTTAAATGCTGGAACGGTAGAATTCCTTGTAAAAGGTGATGAGTTTTACTTCATTGAAGTAAACCCACGTGTTCAAGTTGAACATACGATTACAGAGATGATTACAGGAGTGGATATAGTTCAATCGCAAATTTTAATAGCTGATGGACATGCATTACATAGCAAAATGGTAGGTGTTCCTAAGCAAGAGGAAGTGGTTGTGCATGGATTTGCAATCCAATCTCGTGTAACGACAGAAGACCCACTTAATAACTTTATGCCTGATACAGGAAAGATTATGGCGTACCGATCAGGCGGTGGTTTTGGTGTTCGTCTTGATACAGGTAATAGTTTCCAAGGTGCAGTTATTACACCGTACTACGATTCTTTACTTGTAAAAGTTACTACTTGGGCACTTACTTTTGAACAAGCCGCTGCAAAAATGGAACGTAACTTAAAAGAATTCCGTATTCGTGGTATTAAAACAAATATTCCATTCCTAGAGAATGTAGTAAAACATAAAAACTTCTTATCAGGAGAATATGACACTTCATTTATTGACGCGTCACCTGAACTATTCTTGTTCCCGAAACGTAAAGACCGCGGAACAAAAATGTTAAATTATATTGGTACAGTAACAGTAAATGGCTTCCCTGGAGTAGGGAAAAAAGAGAAACCAATTTTCCCAGATGCTCGTATACCAAATGTGATACACTCAGAGCCAATGCAAAATGGAACGAAACAAATTTTGGATGAGCGTGGAGCGGATGGATTAGTAAAGTGGGTACAAGATCAAAAGCGTGTACTTTTAACGGATACAACATTCCGTGATGCACATCAGTCATTACTTGCAACTCGTGTTCGTACAAAAGATTTACATCACATTGCAGAGCCGACAGCGAGAATGTTACCAAACTTATTCTCAGCAGAAATGTGGGGCGGTGCAACGTTTGATGTTGCGTATCGTTTCTTGAAAGAAGATCCATGGGAACGATTACTAGATCTTCGTGAAAAAATGCCAAACGTTTTATTCCAAATGTTACTTCGCTCTTCAAACGCAGTAGGTTACAAAAACTATCCAGATAATTTAATTCAAAAATTTGTGGAATGTTCCGCGCAAGCTGGAATTGATGTGTTCCGTATTTTTGATAGCTTAAACTGGGTAGAAGGCATGAGAGTTGCAATTGATGCTGTACGAGATACTGGTAAGATTGCAGAAGCAACAATGTGTTACACAGGAGACATTCATGATCCGTTACGCAGTAAATATGATTTAAATTATTATAAAAATTTAGCAAAAGAGTTGGAAGCATCAGGAGCTCACATTTTAGGAATTAAAGATATGGCGGGCTTACTAAAGCCAAGCGCAGCATATGATTTAGTTTCAGCATTAAAAGAGACGGTGTCGATTCCAATTCACCTGCACACACACGATACGAGCGGAAATGGTATTTTAACGTATACAAAGGCAATTGAAGCGGGTGTTGATATTGTCGATGTAGCGGTGAGTTCAATGGCTGGTCAAACGTCACAACCAAGTGCGAATACACTATACTATGCGTTAGGTGGAAACGAAAGACAGCCAGATGTTAATATAGACTCATTAGAAAAACTATCTCATTATTGGGAAGATGTACGAAAATATTATGCTCCATTTGAAAGTGGTATGAATGCTCCTCACACAGAGGTATATATGCATGAAATGCCGGGTGGACAGTATAGTAATCTTCAACAACAAGCAAAAGCGGTTGGCTTAGGAGATCGCTTTGATGAAGTTAAAGTGATGTATCGCCGTGTTAATGATATGTTTGGCGATATTGTAAAAGTAACACCATCATCTAAAGTTGTCGGTGATATGGCATTATTTATGGTTCAAAATCACCTAACAGAACAAGATATTTTAGAACGTGGACATGCTATGGACTTCCCAGGATCTGTTGTTGAAATGTTCTCTGGAGATTTAGGACAACCATATGGTGGTTTCCCGAAAGAATTACAAAAAATTATTTTAAAAGGGAAAGAGCCATTAACAGTAAGACCGGGTGAATTATTAGAACCAGTAGATTTCGATGCTTTAAAAGAAGAGTTATTCCACAAACTTGGACGCGAAGTAACAATTTTTGATGTAGTCGCATATGCATTGTATCCAAAAGTATTTATGGACTACGAAAAAGTTGCTGGGATTTATGGAAATGTATCTGTGCTTGATACACCGACATTCTTCTATGGTATGAGACTTGGTGAAGAAATTGATGTGGAAATCGAGCAAGGTAAAACATTGATGGTTAAACTAGTTTCCATTGGGGAGCCACAGCCAGATGGAAATCGTGTGCTTTACCTGGAGTTTAATGGACAACCGCGTGAAATCGTAGTGAAAGATGAAAACGTGAAATCAACTGTTGCACAGCGTGTGAAGGGGAATCGTGAAAATCCAAATCATATTAGCGCAACGATGCCGGGAACTGTTATTAAAGTAGTTGTAAAAGAAGGCGATGAAGTGAAAAAAGGTGATTCCATGGCAATTACAGAAGCTATGAAAATGGAAACGACGGTTCAAGCGCCATTTAGTGGTAAAGTGAAAAAAGTATATGTAAATGATGGGGATGCAATTCAAACGGGAGATTTACTCATTGAATTAGATCATTAAAATAAAGAAAAAGAGCTGTGCGAAAGTGAAGTGACCCCTAAAAGTTAGACACGGTTATTTCATTAGGCTACTTGATCCAAATGAGTCCGGTATTGTACCGGGCTCATTTTTAATTTTGCCTTAATCCGTTTCTTATTATAATAATCTATATATTTTTCTAATTCTATTTTAAAATGCTCTATGCATTCAAATTCTTTTATATAGAGGAACTCCGACTTCATAATCCCAAAGAAATTCTCTATTACTGCGTTGTCGTAACAGTTTCCTTTTCGAGACATACTCTGTACGATAGCTCTTGATTCAAGTGTACGGAAGTACTGTCTCATTTGATAATGCCATCCTTGATCCGAATGCATCAGTAGCTGGTGGTTTTCAGGTAAACGTTCTAATGCTTTCTCTAACATCTCTGAAACAAGTGAATACGCCGGTCTAGAACCAATTGTATAGGTAATAATCTCACCATTATACAAGTCTAATACAGGTGATACATACAGTTTTTCTCCAAATAATTTAAACTCTGTGATGTCTGTTACCCATTTTTGATTCGGTGCATCTGCATAAAAATTACGCTCTAAAATATTGGGTGCAATTTTACCGACTTTCCCTTTGTAGGATTTATATTTCTTCATACGCACAACACACTTTAATCCAAGCTCTTTCATAATACGTTGCACCTTTTTATGATTCACTTTCTGACCACGATTCGCTAACTCATCACGAATGCGACGGTAGCCATAACGACCTTCATTCTCCTCATAAATCACTTTAATCTCAGCTTTCAAATCGGCATCTACATCTGGGCGATTCATTTTCTTTACTAAATCATAATACGTGCTTCGTGGAATAGTAGCTAACTCGACGAGTGCCTTCACCGAATATTTATGCCTTAATTCATAGACTACTTGCGCTTTGTCTTGTTTAGTGACTTTTCCTTGTTTTGAACTAAGGCATTCAACTTTTTTAAGTACTCATTTTCCATTTCAAGCTGTTTAATACGTGCTTCAAGTGCTTCGACTGACCCTTCAGCTAAAGCTTGTTTTACTTGTTTATTTGACTCTTTTTTCATGGATGGACGCCCCTTTTTTTTAGATTGAAGGGCATCAATTCCTTGTGTTTCGAGTTGTTTTTTCCAAACAGAAATCGTTGAAGGGGCAGGAATGTTAAAGATAGCTGCCGTCTCAAATAAGGACATACCGTTTTCAATCATAAAGTTTAGTACGTCTAGTTTAAATTGTTGTGTGTAATTTGTACATCGTTTTAGAAAAGCTTCCACACCATTCTGCTTATATTGGTTTACCCAATTCAAAATGATTGTGCCACTTATACCGATCGCTCTACCCATTTCTCGATAACTTTCATTTCCGTTCAAATAACGTAGAACGATTTGTATTTTTTCATCAGCTGTAAATTTAGCCATAGAAAAACTGCACCTCCAATTGTTAGACTGTGTCTAACAATTGGGGTGCAGTTCAAAGCAGCTCTTTTTTGTGTGTAAATAATACCTTGCCGAATTGGCAAGGTATTATAGTTTTACTTTATTTTGTTTGCTTAGAAGTTGATTCAGTTTCTTTTGCATTGACTGTACTTCTTGTACCTATCATAACTAAATAGCATAGTACAGCAAACAGGCAAGAAATGAAGAGCGAATGTAATAATGCCATTGCTAAACTAGCATTTGTAAATACGACCAAAATCCCTACTATAGCTTGAAGTGTAACAAGGATAAATGAAATAATCCATCCCCAGTATACTACACGCTGCTGCTTGTAATGGCGAATAGCGATAATCATCGCATATAGTATCCAAGCGAAAATTAACATCGCTGCAACTCTATGTCCCATTTGAACCCACTCATGTAGTTGAGTTGGCATAGGTCTACTTTTGCTACATAAAGGGAAGTCTGGACAGGCTAAGGTAGCTCGTTCGTGACGTACTAAAGCTCCTGTGTAGACAACGATATAACTGTAAATTGTTACACCATAAATATGAAATTTCATTTTTTTGTCCATAATAAGTGAACGTGCATCAAATTTCTGATCAATTTCAAAAATAAGACACGTTAACAAGATGACAGAAGCAAATGAAATTAAGGAAATACCGAAATGAATAGCTAATACAGCAGGCATTTGACCCCAAACAACCGCCGCCGCCCCCATTAATGCTTGTGCAACTAAAAATACGAAGGATAAAATTGCTAACGTCTTTGTTTCGCGCACATGTTTATAATATTTCCAGGACAAGATACAAAGAAGAGTAACAAGGATTCCGGCTGATCCAGATGTTAAGCGGTGACTTAGCTCAATAATAGTCTCCATTGATAAATTAGATGGAACAAATTCACCGTTACAAAGAGGCCATGATTTGCCGCATCCTTGGCCTGAACCCGTTTTTGTAACTAAAGCGCCTCCTAGTAAAACTACTAATAAATCGAGACTTGTAATGACTGCTAACCATTTAATAAAGCGTTGCAATCTCTTTCACCATCTTTCTGCTATGAAGTTATTGCGAAATATTTTCATTCCATTATGTATAGAATAAAACGTGCTACAGTCCTATGATATATAAAAAATAATAAAATAGCAAAGAAATGGAGGGCGAGGACAACGTACGTATTATAAAGAAAAAAACGGGATTTAAAATACATATTTTAGGAGGAATTCAGGCTATTTTGAAAAGAAATGGGGAGAATACATGCTAAATATGACAAAATAGTTTATTATAGAAGATAACATCATGTTATGATAAGGATAAATTAGAATAAAGTTTTTTAATGTTCGACACAAAAAGTTCATGTTTTCTTCACAAAATGTTCGGGAAATGTGATTTAATATATTGGAGTATGGGCGTAGATTAGTAGTAGAATGGGTTAACAATATTTCTACTGTAATAATATTGCTATATAGAAGCGAAATATTTCACATGAAATATCTGCTTAGAAAGATGATAGGTTTAAGAGGGGGTTAAAGTGATGAACCATGCAACAAGTGAGCTGCATGATGAGTCAGCTGTTTCAATTGTACCGGAAACAACTCGGTTACAAGATTTATCAGCGCTCGTTAAAATGGGGATTGTAAACTCAAATACACTTACTGTATTTACAGGATTTTGGTTGGCTTTACATTTTAATGGATTGAGTGTTATGGACAATCTAGATAAGTTATTTTTCACAATCGTTGGTTCGGCATTAATTATGGCAGGGGTATGTTGTTTAAATAACTACATTGACCGAGATATCGATCCATTAATGGAAAGAACAAAAAACCGTCCAACGGTAACAGGTAAATATAAACCTGGCTTTGCACTTGCATTTGGACTTGTAATTTTACTTCTTGGCTTTGTATTTTTATTACTTACTACACCGATGGCAGTGTTAATCTCATTTATTGGTGCCTTCACATATGTTGTTTTATATACGTTATGGACGAAGAGAAAATATACGTTAAATACTGTTGTAGGTAGTATATCAGGAGCAGTTCCACCTTTAATTGGATGGGCGGCAATTGATCCGTCTTTAAATCATCCAATTGCTTGGATGTTATTTTTAATTATGTTTATTTGGCAAATCCCACATTTCCTCGCATTAGCGATGAAGCGTGTTGATGAATATCGAAATGCAGGAATCCCAATGCTTCCTGTTGTACAGGGATTTGATATTACGAAACGTCAGATTATGATTTGGACAGTATGTTTATTACCACTACCATTTTATATGAGTGGACTTGGAATAGCATTCATGGTAATTGCAACATTGCTTAACATCGGATGGATCGCATTAGGGCTTTATGGCTTCCGTCAGCAAGATGACATCAAGTGGTCCGTAAAAATGTTTGTTTATTCCCTGAATTACTTAACAATCTTATTTGTGTCAATGATTGTAGTTACATTCTTCTAAGACAACGACATGATTGGATTTCTTTACGTTGAGATTTACTTTACTTAACTATAAAGTACAATCTAATTCACAAAGAAAGTGGGGGTTGTTTGTATGAAGAAACAGTGGCGACTGCTTTCGTTCGTTTCACTGCTGGCTTTACTGTTAGGGGGATGCGGTAAAGCTTTTCAGTCTACTTTAATTCCGCAAGGGGAAGTAGCAAAAATGCAATATGATTTGCTCTTGCTAGCGAGTGCAATCATGGTAGGAGTAGTACTTGTAGTTACTATTATTTTCTTATATGTAATTGTGCGTTTCCGACAAAAAAAGGGTGAGGAAGATTATATTCCAGAGCAAGTTGAAGGAAATCACAAACTAGAAATTATATGGACAGTCATTCCGATTATTCTTTTGTTAATCTTGGCTGTTCCGACTGTTACATATACATTCAAGCTTGCTGATGTAAGTGCGATGGAGAAAAAGAATATTGATAAAGATACTATCGTTGTTGATGTAACAGCGAATCTTTATTGGTGGGAATTTTCTTATAAATCAGAAAAAATAGTAACTTCTCAAGATTTAGTTATCCCCACAGGTAAGAAAGTGTATTTGAATTTGAAGGGTGCCGATATTAAACATTCGTTTTGGGTTCCATCTTTAGCTGGGAAAATGGATACAAATACAGATAATGTAAACAAAATGTGGTTAAAGGCAGATAAATCGGGCACTTATAATGGTTTTTGTACAGAATTTTGTGGCCCATCACATTCTTTAATGCAGTTCAAAGTGAAAGCTCTGGATGAAAGCGAGTACAAAAAGTGGCTTGCTGACATGAAGAAGATTGATGGAAAAAAAGAAGTAGCTTCTACAAAGGCGCAAGAGGGTCAAGAAATATTTAATAAAAGCTGTATTGGTTGTCATGCAGTTGGATCAAATGATAGTAGACCACCTTCTGCTCGTATCGCACCGAACTTAGCAAACTTCGCAGATCGCGATATGGTTGCTGGTATTGCCGAAAATAATGAAGAGAACTTAAAAAAATGGCTCAAAGATCCTGAAAATATGAAACCAGGTAATAAAATGACTGGTAAATATGGCAACTTAACGGATGATCAAATTAATGCATTAAATGCATATTTACAAACGTTAAAGATTGAAAAATAAAGAGGGATCATTTGCGAAGGGGAGGTTGAAAACGTGAGTTCTGTAGCAAAAAAACAGGGGATGGGTGCTGTCATATGGGATTATTTAACGACAGTAGACCATAAAAAGATTGCCATTCTCTATTTAATTGCAGGTGGATTGTTTTTTGTAATAGGTGGAATAGAAGCACTATTTATTCGCCTGCAGTTAGCGATTCCTAACAATGCTTTTCTTGTTGGGGATGCTTATAATCAAGTATTAACGATGCACGGTACAACAATGATTTTCCTCGCAGCTATGCCACTCGTGTTTGCATTTATGAACGCCGCTGTACCACTTCAAATTGGAGCACGTGATGTGGCGTTCCCGTTTTTGAATTCGCTCGGATTTTGGTTGTTTTTCTTTGGTGGATTATTTTTAAATTTAAGTTGGTTTTTAGGAGGAGCGCCTGATGCAGGGTGGACATCGTATGCATCTTTAGCTTTAGCCTCTAAAGGACATGGTGTTGATTTTTATGTACTCGGCTTGCAAATATCAGGTATTGGTACATTAATTGGAGGTATTAACTTCCTTGTTACAATTATTAATATGCGCGCGCCAGGGATGACGTACATGCGCATGCCGATGTTTACATGGACAACATTTGTAACATCTTCACTTATTTTATTTGCATTTCCACCATTAACTGTAGGATTAGGACTTTTAATGTTAGATCGTTTATTTGGCACAAGTTTCTTTAATCCGGCACTAGGTGGGAACACGATTATATGGGAGCATTTATTCTGGATCTTCGGTCATCCGGAAGTATACATTCTTATACTCCCAGCTTTCGGAATATTCTCAGAAATCTTCGCCACATTTTCGAAAAAACGATTATTCGGTTATTCCTCTATGGTGTTCGCGACAGTATTAATAGGGTTTTTAGGATTTATGGTATGGGCGCATCATATGTTTACTGTTGGTCTTGGGCCTGTTGCAAATGCTATCTTCTCGGTTGCAACAATGGCGATTGCAGTTCCAACGGGTATTAAAATATTTAACTGGCTCTTTACAATGTGGGGTGGAAGTATTAGGTTTACAACACCAATGATGTGGGCGGTAGCTTTTATTCCATCCTTCGTTATGGGTGGAGTTACAGGTGTTATGCTTGCTTCTGCACCAGCTGATTATCAGTTTCATGATAACTATTTCGTAGTAGCACACTTTCATTATGTAATTGTTGGTGGTGTTGTATTTGGTTTACTTGCAGGTGCGCATTATTATTGGCCACTTATGTTTAATAAAGTATTAAATGAAACATTAGGTAAGATAACATTTTGGTTATTCTTTATCGGTTTCCATTTAACGTTCTTTATTCAGCATTTCCTAGGTCTAATCGGTATGCCGCGTCGTTACTACACATATCTTGAGGGCCAAGGGTTGGAAATGGGGAATATGATTAGTTCTATCGGAGCTGTGTTTATGGCTCTTGGAACGATTGTTCTTTTATTCAATGTAATAAAAACAACGGTATCAAAAGAGAAGGCTGGCCGTGATCCATGGGATGGACGTACATTAGAATGGACAATGCCAGCACCTACACCGGAATACAATTTTAAACAATTGCCATTTGTTCGCGGGTTAGATCCGTTTTGGGTTGAAAAACGTGAAGGTAATAAAGAGATGACAGCAGCGGAACCAGTTGGTGATATTCATATGCCAAATGCTTCATTTTCACCATTTATCATTTCTCTAGGCTTATTCATAGCAGCATTCGGTGCGATGTATATGCAGGGTGGCAAAGATAAATTTTGGTTATTAGTAGCGATTATCGGTTTAATCATTACGTTTGGTACAATGTTCCTTCGTTCAGTAATTGATGATCATGGATATCATATTCATAAGGAAGATTTAGATGATAAGGGGGGCAAGGCGTAATGCATGTAGATGAGAAATTAACGAATGAAACATTTCCAGCAGAGCCTGAAAAAGCAACCCTTGAGGGGAAAAATAAGTTTGTTGGTTTTTGGTTATTTCTTGGAGGCGAAACAGTGTTGTTCGCTTCCTTATTTGGCACATATTTAGCGTTAAAGAACTCTACAAATGGTGGACCAACATCTCAAGAGATGTTTCAAATGCCACTCGTTTTCATTATGACGATGCTTTTGTTAACAAGTAGTTTAACGAGTGTATACGCAATGTATCATATGAAAAATTTTAACTTTAAGAAAATGCAACTTTGGTTACTTGTAACAGTGTTGCTTGGCTTAGGATTTTTGGGGTTTGAAATATATGAGTTTTATCATTATACGCATGAATTTAAGCATACTATGAGAAGTAGTGCATTTGGTTCTGCATTTTATGCTCTTGTTGGTACACACGGGCTCCACGTGTTGTTTGGATTATGTTGGATTTTAACATTAATCTTTAGAAACGCGAAGAGAGGCTTAAATTTATACAACGCACCAAAGTTTTATGTTGCATCAATTTATTGGCACTTTATTGACGTAGTTTGGGTGTTTATTTTCACTGTAGTATATTTGATGGGAATGGTGGGATAAACAATGGCGGTTAAGCAAACGAATAATCCTAAGGTGGATCTTGTTTATCGGAAGAGAAAAAGTGCAGAGGAAATGAAGCACCAAGTTGTTACATTTTCACTAATGATTTTTTTAACATTAGTTGCATTTGCAGCGGTGGCATATCCGAAAACATTTAGCCCGATTTTTTCGGTTCCATTTATATTATTGTTAGCAGTCATTCAAGTTATATTTCAGTTATATTATTTCATGCATATGAGTCATAAAGGGCATGAAGCGGCGAGTTTCTTCTTGTACTCTGGATTGTTAATTGGTTTATTAACAATATTAGCCTTTATGACAATTGTGTGGATTTAAACAGTGATAGTAGGGGGCTCTGATATATCAAAGCCCTCTTTTTATATGAAATATAAGAATTTTGAAAAGGTAGGTGTGGAAATGGAAAACTTATGGGTATTTGGTTTTCAAGCTTTATGGAGTCCAATTTTTTTATTATTTATGATCTCGATTCTTATTAGTTATTTTTTAATTATTGGACCGTATAGAACGCGATTTGAAAATGCGACGAAGGTAAGTAAGAAGCAAATTTTTTATTTTACGACCGGGATTGTTCTTTTGTATGTTGTAAAGGGAGGACCTATTGATTTAATTGGTCATATCATATTTAGTGCACATATGTTTGAGATGGCAGTAATGTATATTGCGGTGCCTCCGTTATTACTGCTTGGTATACCTGTTTGGTTATATCGTTATATTACTTCTTTTAAGTTCGTTCAAATTGTGATAAAGTTTTTTGCTAAGCCGCTTATTGCGTTGTTTGTATTTAATGGCCTGTTTTCCTTTTATCATTTGCCAATTGTTTTTGATGCAGTAAAACAAAGTCAAATAGCGCATCCTATTTGCCTTGCTATATTGTTTTTTGCAGCAATGATGATGTGGTGGCCGATGTTAAATCCACTGCCAGAATATCAAACTTTAAGTGATATTAAGAAGCTTGGTTACATGTTTGCTAATGGTATTTTATTAACGCCAGCTTGTGCGTTAATAATTTTTGCGACTGCACCATTATTTGCAACATATACAGATTCGGCCGCTTGGATGAAGGCAATGGAACTCTGTGTACCGGCGGGTACTTTATCAGATTTAAATATAACTGGACCAGAATTTTTACATTGGATGCCGGTAGTACAAGACCAGCAAACAGGTGGTATTATTATGAAAATTGTCCAGGAAATAGTGTACGGTACGATTATCGGTTATGTGTTCTTTAAATGGGCACGTAGAGAGCGTGAAAAGGATAAAGAGCAGCTGCAAGAGTTACCTCCTTATTTGCAGACGAAATAAAAACTAGCGCATCGTGTTAATGCGCTAGTTTTTTTGTTATTCAATAATTTGAAATTCTTTTAACTCTTTTTCAATATTTTGTAGGAGTTGTTCGCTTTTTTGAAGTACATTCGTTGGAAAAATCTCATCATCGCCATATTCAACGCCATGAGGATAATAATGTTTTCCTAATAAGGGTGGCAATAGTTTTACTTGAGCGTGTCTGCCGCCGATGTCACCTTCAACAGCAAATCCTTGTACACGTAAATAATAAATATCCTTTAATATTTCAAATTTATAATCATATGTAACGCGTTCGTAATCCCATTGTCCGGCAAGTACAAAATGATTGTTTTCCATAATCTCAGTTAAAAGAGTTAGATCAACGACTGCATCAGTAAAGTTTGTATTTGTAAATTGCATAGAATACCTCCTTATTTTAATGTTAGTTCATTATTTTTATAATAGTACGAATAATAAGAAAGTGCAATTCGTATTGCGAGAAAAGGGATAATCCAGACTTTTTTCGTGAAAATATGATATAGTGAAAAGAGTACGGTACACACAAAAAAGGAAATAAAAGGATTTGTGTATATCTCGATTTTATGCTTTGTTCAGGAGGTATATCGTTTGAAGAAATTATTGCGTATCGTAATGATTACATTTTTAATTTTAGCTGTTGATTTATACGGGAAGTTACTCGTGTCACAATATATATTAACCCCATCTCACTCTAAGCAAGAAAATAAAATTGTGAAAAAGAAGAAGCAAGTAAATGAAGAATCCACAGACACTGTTTTAAATATGCTTGGCGGGGACTCTGAGAATTTATTAGCGAAGTGGGGCGAACCATCTCGAATAGAGCCGTCTGCTTATGGATATGAATGGTGGGTGTATAATCAAGATTTAGCTCAGTATGTTCAATTTGGAGTTGCTGAACGTAAAGTTGTAACGGCGTATGTTGCTGGTGAGCAAGTTAAGGTGGCTCCCTATTATATAAATGAAAAGTATGAAGAGGTATATAAAAAGAATCCACTTTCACATGAGATTTCATTAAAAAGAGGAAAGAATAGTTATCAATTTGAGTTATCTGATACGGAAGTAATGGAACAACCGCTAGTACCTGTAGAAGATGGATGGGCACAATTATACTTTGATCACTTTACACATGAGCTTGTTGGTCTTCGTTATATGGATGATGAAACGTTATTACGACAAAGGCCATATCAACTTGTTTATTCAGGTGAATTAATAGCGGAACAGCCGCTGACGCCAGAAAAAATGAAGCAAGTAGAAAATGGAAATATGCAACAAATTCTCGATTTAACAAATATTATTCGGAGTCGTCATCAATTACCGTTGTTAACATTGGATCAACAAACTGCAGATGTTGCATTTGGCCATAGTAAAGATATGAAGGATAATAATTATTTTTCGCACGATTCACCTACTTTTGGTACGTTAGGAGATCGCTTGCAACGTGGGCAAGTGGCTTTTCAACTTGCTGGTGAGAATATAGCGGCGCAACATAGTGATGGAATTGCGGCGGTACAGGGTTGGTTAAATAGTGAGGGGCATAGAAAGAATTTATTAAACGAACAATTTACTGGATTAGGTGTTGGGGTATATGATAAATTTTATACTCAAAACTTTATCCGAAAATAAAATGAAACTTTAATCAGTCGGGGCATTCTTCATTGATTATTAGTCTTCACCAATCGGGCTTTAATTGTCCACAAATAGGAAGATAAAAAGGTGCATGAATCGTCTAAAAATAGGCGAACCATGTGCCTTTTTTTTCTTACAATATAGTAGATATACATGAAGAGGTGAGGATTATGCCAACAACAAAAGGGCCGTTACATCCATCGGTTCAACAGTTTAAAGAGTTTGTAAACCATCACCCTAAAATGGTTCATGAGGTTAGAGGTGGTCAAAAAACTTGGCAGCAATTTTATGAAGAATGGTACTTACTTGGTGAAGAAGATCAAATATGGACAGCATATAGACCTGATGGAGCACCTGCTTTTTCTTCGGTAAAAGAAAATAAAGAAGAAAAAGAAAATCGAACAGAAGAGGAAAAAACTGCTGATGTGATGGGGCAAATGCTTTCTTTCTTTAAAAAGCTAGACGTAGAACAAATGCAACATCATTTAGCAAATGTAACGAGTGCGATTGGTAGCGTGCAACAAGTTATTCAACAATTTCAAGGAAACCGTGCGCAGCAAGAACAAAGTACTTCTGAAAATAATCCTTTTTTCTTTCAAAAGGATTAGGGGGAAAGAGAATGAGAGCAGAGCTTATGGAGTTTATAAAAGCTGATGAGGATTTAGCTCGCTATATTCGGGAACAGCCATACTGGTACCGGAAATTGACGCGTAACCCAGAAGAAAAAGAAGCTTTTGAGTTAGCTGCCATGCAGCATTTCAAAAAAACGATACCAGATAAAGTGGAAAAATTTCAAAATCAATTGGCCGTTGCTTCAATTATGATTGATATGTTCCAGTATATGAAGCAGCAAAATACGACGTAATTGGAAGGGAAAACTATGTCCGTTATGCAAAACTTTTGTTACAATAGAATCGGATTATTTAAAAAAGGAGTTGCAGCATGACGGAAATTTGTTTAGTACGACATGGACAAACTGATTGGAACTTTCAAGAGATTATTCAAGGGCGCGAAGATATTCCACTCAATGAAGTTGGGAAGAAGCAAGCGAGTCAAAGTGCAGCTGCCTTGCAAGCGGAATCGTGGGATATAATTATAAGTAGCCCGTTAATTAGAGCGCAAGAAACAGCTAAGGAAATTGCTGGGGCTATTGGATTACCATCTATTTTATTAGATGAGCGATTTATGGAACGTAATTTTGGGGAAGCTTCTGGGAAACCAGTTGCGGCCGTTAGAGAGTTAATTACAGAAGGTAATGTAGAAGGAATGGAACAGGATGAAGAAATCGTAGAGCGCTGTTTTACGGCTTTACAACAGGTTGCAGCAGCACATGGAGATAAACGTATTATCATTGTTGCGCATTCACATGCAATAAAAGCTATTTTACACGCAATTGCACCAAATGAAATTACATTTAAAACGCCGTTAAAAAACGCATGTATTAGCTACGTGAAAGAGAATAGCGGGAAATGGGATGTTCTTAAATATAATATTGCGGAGCATATTAGTGTATAAGAGTGCAAGGAGATTGTATGAAAAGTAATTAGAATCATATCTTTCTTTTAGGTGAGACACTTCAATTAGTAGTTCTGTTCCAAATGTGTTATGATGAATACTCGGAGGTGTCTCTCATGATTGTAGCGACGCTGGAAAGCGTATTGATTTTAGATAAGGCAGAGCAGCTTGCAAAAGCGATCATCTGTTCAGATATAGCAGAAGATTACCGTAAGTATTATAAGGATTTACAAGAAGATATAGAAGTCCAGACGCTAATTCAGCAATTTACAGCGATGAAAGAGCGATACGAAGAAGTGCAACGCTTTGGTAAATATCATCCTGATTATACTTTCGTTTCGACGAAAATGAGGGAATTAAAGCGTTCTGTAGATATGCATGATAAGGTTGCAACTTTTAAAAGAGCAGAAACAGCTTTACAGAAGTTATTAGATGAAGTTAGTGTAGCAATTGGTTCTGAGGTATCTTCTTCCGTTAAAGTTCCAACAGGAAATCCGTTTTTTGATGCGGGTGGCTGTGGCGGTGGTTGTGGTACCGGAGGCGGTTGTGGTTGTAAAAAAACGGGGTAATTTACCCCGTTTTTTAGAATATAGAAGAAAACGTATACAGAGTTTGTTCTTTAATGTCATAAATTTATGATTGGTTTTCATAAAATATAAGAATATAAGTTTTTAAAAGGAGAAGATGGAGAAGATTATGTTCGGGCAACGACAAAGTATGATTGTTTATTTACATTCATTGAAACATGCCAAGATTTTAAGGAAATATGGTAACATTCATTACATATCAAAACGTTTGAAATATGCCGTTGTATATTGTGATATGGAACAAATTGAGCATATGATGCAAAAATTGAATAAACTTCCTTTTGTAAAAAAAGTAGAACAGTCGTATCGCCCATTTTTAAAAACGGAATTCGAAAATTCGCGTCCTGATCGGGCAAAAGAATACGATTATAGCTAAGTAAAAAAATCCCCTGCTAAATTTAGCAGGGGATTTTTTTACTTGAAATAACGTGTTATTTCATTGGAGGAATGAAATTGTTCATTCGTAAAATACCGATTAGATGATTAAAAAATAGTTCTTTTTCAGGGAAAGTTGTTGATGGTTTTACAGTAAAGGGAGTAACTTTTTTCCCTATTTGTTCCGCCATTTCTTCAAATAAAACGACACGTTTACTTTTTTTATTTTCAAGTACAGGAATGCCTTCACGACATATGTATAATGGTTGGAAATCACCAGTAGTTGTCGGTTTTAGTATTACAACAAGTGAACACACTTTTTTTTCGTTTTTTACAGTTTCGAATTGTAACATATGTGTTACACGTTCTTGGTTTGTTTTGGCAATTTCAAGTAATTCATATAAGTCAGAGTAGCCTTCTCCGAGTTCTATAAAGCGTTGAATCATATTTTTTCCTCCTCTTTCTTTTACTGTACCACCTCACTTTTTAAATGAAAAGTAGACAAATAAAAAAACCCTGCAAAGCAGGGCCCTTCTAATACTAGTATGTACTACTAGTAAGAAGGCAAAGGGAGAGGAGAAACCGGAGGAAGAACTTATGGGGAAACGTAAGTCTTCTCCGCGGTTGGCAACAACATCGAAAATGATGTTGTTATATTTATTTATGTCCAATCTAAAATGAAGATATACATAATGAAATTAAAATTTATGTTAGGCTTTTTATTTTTCTTTTTTTTATTTTATGATAGGATAAAAAAGGTAAAGTGGAACTGATGTACATAGAGGGTTGTTGCTTGCAAATAGTGAAATGGATATGAAAGAAATAGCGAGCGATTATTTTAACTGAGGTTTTCAATTAGTTAAATAACAGATTAATGAAAAAATGTATGAAATAGTATGAATCGGTAGCGGTTACCGAATTGAAATGAATTTGCTGTAATCGCTCTATAGATTGAAATAAAGGTAGTGACAACAGATGAGAGTAGTTTCAGGAAAATGTAAAGGGCACCCACTTAAAGCGGTACCTGGTAATACAACGCGTCCAACGACAGATAAAGTGAAAGAATCTATTTTTAATATGATAGGTCCTTATTATGATGGTGGTATCGCTCTTGATTTATTTGGTGGTAGCGGTGGTCTTGGAATTGAGGCCATAAGTAGAGGGATTGATAAAGCGATTTTTGTTGACCGAGATAGTAAAGCGATAAAAGTCATTCATCAAAATTTAGAAAGCTGTAGACTACAAGAACAAGCTGAAGTGTACCGAAATGATGCAGAGCGTGCGGTAAAGGCGCTTATAAAGCGTGAAATATCATTCGATCTTATACTAATAGACCCTCCATATAAAGCTCAAAAAATTGTGTCTTTAGTTAGTGTAATGGATCAACATGGATTGTTAAATAAAGATGGCATCATTATGGCAGAGCATGGGGATGACGTGGTTTTACCTGATTCTATAGGAGAACTTGTAAAAGTACGGGCAGAAAACTACGGGATTACAGCAATTTCGATTTATAAGTATGAAGGTGAGGGGACAGAATGACAAGTATAGCTATTTCTTCAGGGAGTTTTGATCCAATTACCCTTGGACATTTGGATATTATTAAAAGGGGAGCAAAAGTATTTGATGAAGTATATGTAGTTGTTTTAAACAATTCATCAAAAAAACCATTCTTTTCGGTAGAAGAACGCCTAGAGTTAATTCGAGAGGCGACAAAGGATATTCCGAATGTAAAAGTTGATTCACATAGTGGATTATTGGTGGAATATGCAAAAATGCGTAATGCAAATGCAATATTACGTGGTTTACGAGCAGTTTCTGATTTTGAATATGAGATGCAAATTACTTCAATGAATCGAAAACTAGACGAAAGTATCGAAACCTTCTTCATTATGACAAATAATCAATATTCATTTTTAAGTTCAAGTATTGTGAAAGAAGTTGCGAGATATGGTGGGAGTGTAGTAGACCTTGTTCCTCCGATTGTAGAGCGTGCTTTAAAAGAAAAGTTTAAAACCCCGTTAAAGTGAACGGGGTTTTTCTTTATGAATGCGTAAAAATAATAAAATGACATACAAATATAAACAAAATAAGGTGAAGATTGGTCCGTAGTGTATAAATGATGTCCAAATATCAGTTAGTGTATAAGAATGATTCAATAAAAATACGGGAAGATCTTCTTGCGTAGGCGAGAAAGAATGAACTTTTTCATAAAATGGTCCCCAAAATATAAAAGTGAAAATAGGAGCGAGAATACTTTGGATAATTCGAGCTAAAAAATATGGTTTAAAGCGGATATCTGTCTCCGCTAATATGCTTGCTACTTGTGCCTGAATAGAAAGACCGCTAAATGCTAAAATGAAGCTTGTTACCATCGCTTGTTGAAGAAGTGTTGATTCATTAATTTGACTAATCATTTGGCTTCCGAGCGTCATTTCAAAAATACCGGATAATATCGGAATACTAAATTGGGATGTAAGTTGGAAGAATGATAAAATATGTTGCATAATAAAAGAAAGCGCTTCTGTAATTTTGAAAACAGTAATCATTTTATTTAAAACAGAGAATAAAATAATAAACCCACCAATCATGAGCAATGTTTGAATAGAAGAAACGATAGCGTCACCGAGTAGTTTTCCGATTGGTCTTTTTTCTTGCATACGTGTTTGGTGGAGGATGGAAAAAGGGTTTTGAAAGGCACGCTTTTGATTCGTATGTTTGTCTTTTATGTAAGTATCGTTATTACCATAAAAGCGCATAAGTAATCCGACGATAAGGTTACTTATATAATGTGCTGCTGCTAATACGAGTCCTAATTTCGGATTATTGAAAAAACCAATAGAAACCGCTCCGAAAATAAAAAGTGGATTAGAAGAATTTGTGAAAGATACGAGTCGTTCCGCTTCAATTTGTGTTAGTTGATTGCTCTTGCGTAGTCTAGCGCTTAATTTGGCGCCAGCGGGGAATCCTGAAGCCATTCCCATTGCCCAAACAAATCCGCCTACCCCTGGAACACGAAACAGTGGACGCATTAGTGGTTCTAATATAACACCGATAAATTTTACAATACCAATACTGATTAGAAGTTCCGCAATGATGAAAAACGGTAGTAGTGAAGGGAATACAACTTCCCACCATATATTTAACCCGCGAATTGAAGCTTGCAAAGCATCTTGGGGGTGAAGTACAAGAGAAAAGGTTAAAAACAACATTGATATGGTAAGAAAAGCAGTTTTCCATTTTTCGTACATGTAAGAAAATCCCCCTTTGTCCCAAAAACGTTCATTTCAGTATACGTGGATATGTGGTGAATTTAGACCATAAGTATGAAAAAGGAATGAAAAAAATTAAAGGGTGAGAAAAATGAAGGAACCAAAAATCGGTTTAGCGCTTGGATCCGGAGGTGCAAAAGGTTTTGCTCACATAGGGGTAATAAAAGTGTTAAGGGAAGCTGGCATCCCTATTCACATGATAGCAGGTAGTAGTATAGGAGCGTTAATTGGTACATTTTATGCAGCGAGTTGTGACGTTGAAAGACTGTATAGATTGGCAGCTGTTTTCAAAAGGAAATATTATTTGGATTTTACAGTTCCTAAAATGGGATTTATTGCTGGAAAACGTATTAAAGATATGATTAAAATGTTTACATATAATAAAAATTTAGAAGAGTTAGATATCCCGACAGCTGTTGTGGCTACTGACATTTTGAAGGGGGAGAAAGTTGTTTTTACAAGTGGTCCGATTGCGGAGGCGGTTCGAGCTAGTATATCTGTACCAGGGGTGTTTGTTCCAGAAAAAATAGATGGCCGCTTATTAGTGGATGGAGGGGTAATTGACCGTATTCCCGTATCGGTTGTAAAAGATTTAGGTGCTGATATTGTTATTGCTGTTGATGTATCTCCAATTAAGGTGAATGGAGAGGTTACATCGATTTATGATGTAATTATGCAAAGTATTGAAATTATGCAACATGAACTTGTGATGAATCGGCAAATAGCATCAGATTTAATGATGCGGCCAGCAGTGGAACAATTTAGTTCGCGTGCTTTTACACATATTGAAGACATTATTAGGGTCGGAGAAGTGGAAGCGGAACAACATATTTCAAACATTTATTTACTAATTGAGCAGTGGAAGGAGAAACATAATGTTTAAGCGTTTTCGGTTTATATATGCAATTTTAATAGGGGTTATATTGGCGATGCTACTTGTTTATGTGCGCTTGCCGTATTATGTGACAAAACCAGGTATGGCCGCGAAATTAGCGCCGTACGTGCAAGTTGACGGTGGAACTAAAGAGTCTGGTGATTTCATGCTTGTCACTGTCTCAATGGGACCTGCTAATGTGGTGAACTTAATAGCCGCGCAATTTAATAAATATACACACGTTTCGAAGGCGGAAGAAATATTGCAAAAAGGCGAGAGTGATGAAGAATATCAATTTCGCCAAAATTATGCAATGAAAGATTCGCAAAATGCAGCAATCTATAATGCTTATAAACGTGCAAATCGCTCTGTTTCTTTTGAAAATAAAGGTGTACTAGTTGCTGGTGTAGCAAAGGGTATGCCGTCAGAGGGAAAGCTTAAGCTTGGAGATGTTATTATAGCTGTCGATGGAAAAATATTCGACAAGACGGAACAATTTATTGAGTATATGACAGGGAAAAAAGAAGGGGACACAGTAAATATTGAATACAAGCGGGGCGGAAAACAGTTTAAAGAAAATTTAAATGTAAAGACGATCCCTAATGGGAATGGACGCGTCGGTATAGGGGTCTCTATCGTTACGGAAAGAGAGTTAGTAGTAGACCCGAAAGTGAAAATCGATTCCCATGAAATCGGCGGTCCATCAGCGGGGTTAATGTTTACACTAGAAATTTATAATCAGCTCGTTGAAGAAGATTTAACAAACGGACATGAAATAGCTGGAACAGGTACAATCAATGATAAAGGAGAAATTGGTCCAATTGGTGGTATTCAGCAAAAAGTAGTAGCTGCTAGTGATGCGGGAGCTGAAGTGTTTTTTGCGCCAAATGAAAAAGGTGTAGAGAAATCGAATTATAAAGATGCTCTTGAAGCTGCGAAAGATATTAAAACGAAGATGAAAATTGTGCCAGTGGACACACTGGATGATGCATTAACTTATTTGGAAAAAATGGGTAAAACAAAGTAAACCTCTCTGAAGAAGAGAGGTTTTTCTTATAGGAATTTTTTCGTTATTTCATCATAACGAATTGGATGATGCGTTGCGTCTTGTTTTAGCAGTTGTGTCCGCAAAGGTTCTTGCATTATGGAGAAATATACAGCATTTGATTTTCGTTCTATGTCTAAAGTTGGATGTTCGAATGTTTTTGTATGAGTAAGGATTGGGAGTTCTATTTTTTTCTTATTTCTAGAAAGATAAGTTTGTCCTTTTTGTGACATTCCGAGAAGACGGATATACGGCGCATGTTGCTCTATATTTGCTTTGTGTATTTCTTCCTTCGTTGTATTTGTTAAAATATGTGTACAAGCTCTTTGCAATCTAGTCCATGTATAACGTTTTGTTTTTAATGCTTCCATGAATGAATAGAAAGATGAACTGTTTTGTATTTTTGATAAAATACGATGCTCTAAACCTTCTTCGATTTCATATATATGTTGTAAGTCCTCTGAAGACATCGTCATAAGTTTGTATTTAAAAAATGAAAAGTATTTTTCCCAGTTATGTAACGTCCCGTAGTTTTGCTTGTAGTTTTCTAAAAGAGAAGCAGTCATTTTCGGGATAAAAGGCTCAATAGTTGTAGAGGAACTGTTTTCATTAAATAGCTGTTTGCGAATACTTGTTGCACTTGCAATATGTTGATCGTGAAATGTTTCATCATGATAATGAGAGGCGAATCTTTTTATAGTTTGTGCTTGCATCGAACTGTTTTGTAAGAGAATTGCTTTAATGTACTGTAAGCCTAAAATGTTATTTGGTTGTGACATATCTACGTTTTTTTCGGGTGGTAAGATGTGTAGAAAGGCTTCAGATGTAGCTTTCGCATAACTATTACCTGCATTCATAAATTGCTTCACAAGACGATTAAAAGTCTCTTCTTCATTTTTTTGTATAGCGATGGTATTGTAGAAATTTTCAGCTTGTCCATCTTCACTACCGAAACAAATTTCAGAAACACCAAGGGCGTTTAAAATCGAAATTGCGCCATTTGCGAAAGTTTCGGCCTTTTGTGTTGCGAATGCATATGGAAGCTCTACAACGAGGTCTACGCCGTTTGTTAAGGCCATTTTGGTACGATACCATTTGGAGATGAGTGCGGGCTCACCACGCTGCAAAAAAGGACCACTCATAACGGCGATAATAATATCAGACTGTGTTAACTTTTTTGTTTGTTGCACATGATAAGCATGACCGTTATGAAAAGGGTTATATTCAACAACAATACCACTGGATTTTATGGTAATCTCTCCTTTCGATGTAGCATCTTTTTGGAAAACGTGATAGTCTATATATTATTTCCTATGATGACTTCATTATAGTGTAAAGAAAAAACATTGACAAATATAAAATGGCTAGCTATAATTTTGTTTGTTGCCTTGAGGTGATATGATATGAAATGGTCCATCCATCAATTGAATAAATTGAGAAATAAAGGATTGACATTAAATGAAATGGTAGATGTAAGTGAGCTAAAAGAGGTCGAGAAAGATATTCGTGAAATTAATCCTGCTCATGTAACAGGAAGAGTTGATTTTGGCTCCGGTAAGTTTACGTTTCATCTACATATAACTGGAAGCATGGTTTTACCATGTTCTCGCTCTTTAGTAGATGTGACATTACCATTTGACATTAAAACAACTGAGGTGTTCCAAACTTCGGAAGAAGAATTTGAAACAGAAGCTGAAATTCATTGTTTAGAAGGAGAAGTACTTGACTTACTGCCCGTAATCAAGGAAAATATACTTTTGGAGATTCCAATGCAAATTTTCAGTGATGATGTTTCTGGTGGAGCACCGATGCAAGGTCAAGACTGGCAAGTGATTTCGGAAGAAAACAAAGAAAAGACTGTTGATCCACGATTAGCAGGACTTGCAAAGTTTTTTGACAAATAATCGGAAGACTGGTTTAGGCCTTCATATGAAAATAACTATTTCTTTTAAGGAGGTGGGAAGAATGGCTGTACCTTTTAGAAGAACTTCTAAAACAGTAAAAAGAAAGCGTCGTACGCATTTCAAATTATCAGTACCTGGTATGGTAGAGTGCCCAAGCTGTGGTGAAGCGAAATTAGCTCACCGTGTATGTAAAGCATGCGGTACTTACAAAGGTAAAGAAGTAATCAGCAAGTAATTGCGGGAAAATAAACGTAGAAGATATCTTCTACGTTTATTTTTTTGTCTTATTCTTTATTTGTTGTATTCTATCTTTTCTAGTAACTGCATATGCTTAATAAAAAATGCATAGGGAGGACTAGAGAGATGGCGACAACAAGACAAGATGCTTGGACTGATGATGAAGATTTGCTTCTGGCAGAAGTAGTACTCCGGCATATTCAAGAAGGTGGAACGCAACTTTCTGCCTTTAAAGAAGTGGGGAGACATTTGTCTCGCACACCAGCAGCATGTGGATTTAGGTGGAATTCTTATGTTAGAAAGCAATACAAAGAACGTATTGAAGAAGCAAAGCAACTTCGTAAAGTAGAAAATTATGAAGTGAAAGAGACAAAGGTATTAGAGCCTACATCAATTACATTGAATGATGTTATTGAATTTTTGCGAAATTATAAAGATGAAAGCTCTTTAATGGTTTTGCAACAACAAATTGAATCGTTGCAAACAGAGAAAGAACATCTTCTGGAGCGATTATCAGTATATGAGGAAGAATATAGAACATTACTTGATTATATCGATCAAAAAAGAAGTGTAATGGTAGCGGAAAGAAATGGCGCTCGCTCGAATGGAGAATTAGAAAAATTAAAGAAATAAAAACAGCTGCGTAACAGCTGTTTTTTTTGTTTCTTATGCAGATTCTTCGTTTGTAATCGCATTCGAATTTGTTTCTGGATGCCAAATATAAAAATCACCATCAGTTACTGATACTGGCTGGAAACTTAATTTATCCCAAAAACCAGATGACTGGATACGTGCTATCGTTTTAATTGGGAATTGTAGTTGTTTCGCATAATTAACAAGCATTTGTCCGAATCCTTGTTTTTGAAAAGTCGGCAATACTTCAAGTTTATAAAGTTCTAGGTAAGTACCTGTAATTTCAAATGGTTCTCCGCCGTTCCTTTTCATATATAGACTCATACGTGCGATTAGCGATCCACCATAATAAATACCGTAAAATGGAGACTCACTATCATTTTCAATAATGTTTGCTTGTAATTCTTCCAACATGGATAGTTCTTGAGCTCCGCACCCTTTAAATTTTTTAAATTCATCTAATGTTTTATAATTGATGAGCAAGCGTTCAACTTTTGGGAATCCCATTACATCACGTCCTTTTCTTATCTTGTTGAATGCAGAAAAGTTAAAATATTTATAATAATATTATAACTCATTTTTAAATTTTTATGAAGAAGATAGAATATTTCTTTCATTATTTTTTTGAGGATTTGCTAAACTAAGAATAGAACTATGTATATAGGTAGTATATACGTAGTGAAAGAAGAGGTTGCATTTGTTAAAAGGTAATTGAATCCTCAACTATGTAATTGTAATTTAATAAGATATAAAGGGGGAAAGGCAAGGGAACTTATATCACTTGTTAATATGAGTTCTTTGTGTGAAGATGAAAATTGGAATTGTTGGACCGGGAGCTATTGGTCTCCTATATACATTTTATTTACAAAAAAGTAATCAAGATGTTACGTTGTTTACAAGAAACGATAAGCAAGCAGAAGAATTAAACTTAACGGGTGTAACTTGTATTAGGAATGGAGAACGTGAAACGGTATTTCCATCTATTTTACCGATAGAAAGTATGCTGGATAAACAGTTAGATTATATATTTATTGCTGTAAAGCAATATCATGTAACTGATATATTACCTTTTGTGCAGGGAGAATCGTCATTAATCTTTTTGCAAAATGGAATGTCACATCTTCACGTTATGCAAAAAATAGGAAATGAACGTATAGCAGTCGGGATTGTGGAGCATGGTGCAAAAAAAGAGGATGGACATACAGTTCGTCATACTGGAATAGGTATTACAAAGTTTGGTGTAGTGCGTGGTCAATCTAGTTGTTTTAAAAAGGTATTTAATTGTTTTCCTTTTGATTATTTTCCGATTCAGATAGAAGATGATTGGAAGGGGATTATGCGTAATAAATTAGTAGTCAATGTATGTATTAATCCGTTGACGGCATTATTGCGGGTTGAGAACGGGGAGTTAATTTCAAACCCACTTTTTTATCAAATGATGGAGCAAGTATTTCAGGAAGTTGCATTTCTTGTTAAAGAAGAAGATAAGGAAATGCTATGGAAAATGGTATGCCAAGTATGTGAAAAAACATCCCATAATACTTCATCTATGTTAGCGGACGTAAGAGCGAATAGACAAACGGAAGTTAATGCGATTGTTGGATATGTATTAGAAGAAGCTAAGGAACAACAACAATCTGTTCCGACACTTCAATTTTTGTTCAATGCAATAAAAGGAATGGAATTATAAGTGTTTTTCTTTGCTTTTACGTGAAACATTGAATACAATGTGGGTTGGTGAGAGAACAGGATACGAAAGGAAGAATTATATGGAGATAAAAGAAATCTCTGTTCCACTACAAGGTGTTGTAGCGGACTATATGAACGGTAAAAAAGAGATACAGTCATGTTTTGATTATCTGTTAACAGAGGATGCTTTTAAACAGCGTTTACATGATTTACGTGAGAGAGAGTTTTTCCGTCAAGATTTAGTAACGCATTTATTAGAATATAATACACAATTGCAAGCGGGAGAATTTACAATTCAAAATATAAAAGCGCTTGAAGATGAAAATACATATGTAGTTATAGCTGGACAACAAGCTGGGTTATTAACTGGTCCGCTTTATACAGTTCATAAGATCATTTCAATTTTACAGCTTGCAAAAGAAAAAGAAGAGAGCTTAGGGGTTCGGGTTGTTCCTGTCTTTTGGATTGCTGGTGAAGACCATGATATGGATGAAATTAATCATACATTTGTAACGAAAAATAAAAAAATAAAAAAGACCATTTTTCATGATCGTTATCCGAAAAAGGCGAGTGCTTCTGAGTCTGAGTTTTCTATTGAAGACTGTAGAAAATGGGTCGAAGAGATTTTTAAAACATATCCGGAAACGAATTTTACAAAGGATGTATTACAATTTGTTGATGATGCTTTAGGTAAATCGCATACATATGTAGATTTCTTTGCGCACCTTATTACGAAAATGTTCGCAAATTCTGGTTTAATTCTTGTAGATTCACATCATCCTGCATTAAGAAAATTAGAAGTGCCGTTTTTACAACAAATTATAAGTAAATATAAAGAAATTCAAGTAGGGCTTCGTAATCAACAGGAAGTACTTAAGGAATTAGGATTTAAACCGATTATTGAAACGAAGACAAATGCAGTGCATATATTTATGGAAATTGATAATGAGCGAGTATTGCTTGAAGAGAATCAAGGGAAGTTTATTGGAAAAGATGGAGTGCATTCATTTTCGTATGAAGAATTGATGGAAGAGATGGAAAGAAGTCCAGAACGTTTTAGTAATAATGTTGTAACGCGCCCTCTTATGCAAGAATATGTGTTTCCTACGTTAGCGTTTATTGGCGGTCCAGGGGAGTTAGCTTATTGGAGTGAATTGCAACAAGTGTTTCATACGGCAGGTTTCCAAATGCCACCTGTTGTTCCGCGGCTTACAATTACTTATATGGAGCGAGATATAGCGACAGATTTATATGATTTAGATTTGCAAGAAATTGATCCATTTCTAAATAATATAGATAATCTGCGTGACAATTGGCTTTCTAATCAAATAGAGGAACCGATAGACGAGCGATTTATAGAAGCGAAAAAAGAAATAATGGATATTCATACATCATTACAACAATTCGTGAAAAAAATAGATCCAGGGTTAAATGAGTTTGCGGGGAAAAATGAACTGAAAATTAATGAGCAAATTGAACTGTTAGAAAAAATGTTGAAAAGAAATGTTGAGAAGAAACATGAGGTTCAACTGAATAAATTCCGCCGTTTACAATTCGCGCTTCGTCCATTAGGAGCACCGCAAGAACGTGTGTGGAATGTGTGTTACTATTTAAATCAGTTCGGCCTTGATTTTGTTGACCGGGTAATGGAACAATCTTTTTCGTGGGATGGAAAACATCATGTAATAAAACTATAGAATCTTGCTCTTTTGAGCAGGATTTTATTTTTATTCTGTTGAATTAACTGTGAAGTGAAATATTTCTGAATTATCCATCTTATGTTAATGTAATGAATCGCTATGTATCAGGTATATATATATGACAAAATAGCACAAAATGTAAACGGATTAATATCTTTTTCGACAGGTTTTTGTTTAAATTCCCGCAAAAAATGATAAAATTTAGTATATAATAAAATAAAATAGCGATTTGTATAGCGTACTACCTTGTTGGAAGTTAAATGAGTCGTTCTTTAGTAGCATTTCATCCTCTAGTAGTAAATTGTGTTTGTAGAGTGAGAAATGTATTTAACATAATTAATTGGAAAAAGAGTAGGTGCAGCAATGTTCAAACACGTAACAGTACTTTTGAAAGAAACAGTAGATGGCTTAGATATAAAACCGAGTGGTACATATGTAGATTGTACACTGGGTGGAGGAGGACATAGTTCTTATTTATTATCTCAGCTAACAGATGGTGGAAAGTTAATAGCATTTGATCAAGATGAAATAGCGATTCAAAATGCGAAGGAAAAATTTTCTTCTTATGGTGAACAATTTGTAACAGTGAAGAGCAACTTCCGTTATTTATCTGAAAAACTACATGAATTAGGTATCACAGAAGTAGACGGGATTTTATTCGATTTAGGTGTTTCATCCCCACAATTAGATACACCAGAGCGTGGCTTTAGTTATCATCATGATGCACCGTTAGATATGCGGATGGATCAAGATGCCCCATTAACAGCATATGATGTTGTGAACAGCTGGTCATATGAACAACTCGTAAGAATTTTCTTCCAATACGGAGAAGAAAAATTTTCAAAGCAAATAACAAGGAAAATTGAAGCTTATCGCGAGAATAAGGCTATTGAAACGACAGGAGAATTAGTGGAATTAATTAAAGAAGGTATTCCAGCTCCGGCACGTAGAACAGGTGGACATCCTGCGAAGCGAGTATTTCAAGCGATTCGTATTGCTGTAAATGATGAATTAAAAGTATTTGAAGAAGCGTTGGAATCTGCAATTGATATGGTCAAGCCTGGTGGAAGAGTTAGTGTTATAACATTCCATTCCTTAGAAGATCGTATTTGTAAAACGACGTTTAAGCGAAATAGCACAACGCCGCAATTACCACAGGGACTACCGATTATTCCGGATGAATTTAAGCCGAAATTAAAGCTTATTACAAGGAAACCGATTTTACCTTCTGACATTGAATTAGAAGAAAATAATCGAGCGCGTTCTGCGAAGTTGAGAATCGCTGAAAAACGATAAAAAGGAGAGAGAGGTATGACTAATTTAGCTGTAAAGTATAAACAACAGGCGCAAGAAGAGGTACAAATTCAAGCGCCGCCACAGCAGATGGTTAAGCCAAAAGTTAAAACGAAAATTACAAGAATTGAAAAGCTATTGTACGTAACGTTTATTGGGTTTTTATTATATGCTTGTGTAGCTTTTATTGGGAATAAAGCGGGTCTATATCAAGTTAATGTAGAAGCAGCGACGATAGAAGAACAAATTGTGAAAAAACAAAAGGAAAATCAAGAATTGCAGGCTGAAGTAGAGAAGTTAAGTCGTTATGAACGTATCGCTGAAGTTGCAAAAAAACACGGGCTAGAAATTAATGCGAATAATGTGAAAGGCCTAAAGTAAGGCAAATAGGTGTGAAGAAAAGATGAAGAGAAATATGACCAAATTTCATACCAATAAGGGAGCAGGTTATTTTATGATATTTTTCCTCCTGCTCTTTTTGCTGTTATTAGCCCGATTTTTTTACATACAAGCAACAGGAACAGTGGACAATCATGATTTGAAGAAACTTGCTGAGCAGAAACATAGTAAAAAGGGAGTTCTCGAAGCGAATCGAGGAACAATTTATGATCAAAATGGTCATGTACTAGCGCAAGACGCAAATTCTTATAAACTTGTAGCCGAGTTAAAAGGAGCTAACGCCGTTAAGGATAAAGAGGATACTGCAAAGAAAATCGCAGGAGTACTCGGAAAAGATGAAGATAAAATTTTAGCTACTTTAAATAAAGAAGGCAAAAGTCAAGTGGAATTTGGAACATTGGGTAAAGACTTGACGAAAGAAAAGAAAGAACAAATAGAAGCATTGAAATTGCCGGGAATATCTTTTATTACCGAAAATGCGCGAGTTTATCCAAACGGTGATTTTGCATCTTACGTCATAGGTCATGCGAAACCTGATGAAAATGGAATCTCAGTCGGTCAATTTGGCTTAGAAAAGAGTTTGGATAAATATTTAGGTGCTTCTAATGGTGAGGTAGCTTATACAGGTGACCGTAAAGGAGTATCTCTTGACGGTGGGAAAGTGAATGTAAAGGCACCTAAAAATGGAGATAATGTGTATTTAACGCTTGACCAACGTATTCAAAGTTATTTAGAAGACGCAATGAAAGAAGCGAGTAAACATTATGAACCAGAAAATTTAATAGGGATTGTTGCGGATCCGAAGACAGGGAAAATATTAGCGATGTCTAGTAAACCTAGTTATGACCCTAATGATCGTCAAATTAAATATTTCTTCAACGACGCCATTGCAAATGCATTTGAACCAGGATCAACAATGAAGATTTTCACATTAGCAGCGGCCATTAATGAAGGTGTATACAAGGGACAAGACTTTTATCAGTCTGGTACATATCAAGTAGGTAATCGCAAAATAAAAGATCATAACGGCGGCGCTGGATGGGGTTCTATTACTTTTGACGAAGGGGTAGAGCGCTCTTCAAACGTAGCGTTTGCAATTTTAGGTGATCAAAAGCTTGGTCCAGATCGTTTCCGGAAATATATTCATAATTTTGGATTAGATGAAAAAACAAACATTGATTTACTTGGTGAAGGGTCAAATACAATTTTATTTGATCAACAAATACAACAAGTAACAACAGCGTTTGGACAAGGTTCTACAGTTACACCAATTCAACTTGTACAAGCTGCAACAGCGATTGCAAATGATGGGAAAATGATGAAACCTTATACAATTGATAAAATTGTGGATCCAATAACAGGTAAAGTACAGCTAGAGCATAAGCCAGAAGAAGTAGGAAAACCTGTTTCCAAAGATACAGCAGCGCAAGTAAGGCAATTACTAGAACGTGTTGTTACATCACCGAAAGGAACAGGAACTGCATATAAAGTTGATGGGTACTCAGTCGGGGGGAAAACAGGTACAGCACAAATTCCTGACGGGAAAGGTGGCTATATGACGGGAAGAGAGAATTATATATTCTCATTCTTAGGTATGGCACCGATGGACGATCCGCAACTTGTTGTGTATCTGTCCGTTAAACAACCAAAATTAAAAGATGATGAAAACGGGGCTAAACCTTTAGCAGATATCTTTAAATATGTAACGAAAAATAGCTTAGAGTACTTAAAGATTAAGCCGAATGAAGTAAAAGACCCGAAAAAATATGTGAAAGAACAACAAACTGTCGTTCCAGATGTAACCGAAAAAACGATGGAAGAAGCGAAAAAAGCAATTGATAAAGCAAAACTTCGTCCAATCGTATTAGGTGAAGGTAAAGTGCAGCAGCAAGTGCCAAAAGCAACTGAACAAACATTAAAGGGTGATCGAGTCTTCTTAGTAGGAGATAAACCTACAATGCCAAATATACAGGGATGGGCACTGCGTGATGTTATGAATTTAGCAAAAACATTAAAGCTTAACTTAAAACCTTCTGGTACAGGATATGTAACTGAGCAAAGTGTAGCGGAAGGGACATTGTTGCAACCTGGTACAGAATTAGGTGTAACACTCGTACCACCACTTGAACCGCAGCAAGAAGCAGAAAAGCCATAATGGTAATAGGGAAGAAGTTCTAATTAAATAAGTACAAGCATATATTGGAACAAGCTAGGCGTAAGGGAGGCTTGTTCCAATATGCGTGTATCAAATGTAACAGTTAGAAAACGACTTATTTTTATACTTATATCGGGTATACTCATTTTTACCATTATCGATATTCGTCTTGGATATGTGCAATTTTTTCTTGGAAATATGTTAACGGATCGTGCGAAGGATTCATGGAGTCGTAATATTACTTTTGAACCAGAGCGAGGGAAAATTTTAGATCGAAATGGTGTGGAGCTTGCTACGAATAAAAGTGCACCGACCGTCTTTGTTGTGCCGAGGCAAATTGAAAAACCAGCAGAGACTGCAGAGAAGTTAGCTGCAGTATTAGGTGTGGAAAAAGATGATGTTTATAAGCGGATTACAAAAAAAGAATCGATTGTAAGGCTTGATAAAGGCGGAAGGAAAATATCGCATGACAAAGCGAAAGAAGTACGCGGATTAAGTTTAAAGGGTGTGTACATCGCAGAGGATTCTATCCGGTACTATCCATTCGGTAATTTTTTATCACACGTATTAGGATTTGCGGGCAGTGATAATCAAGGGCTTATGGGACTAGAGAAATATTATGATAAAGAGCTAAATGGTGATAAAGGTCATGTGCGATTTTTTGCAGACGCGAAAGGACAGAGAATGCCTAACGTTGGAGATGATTTCAAAAAACCAGAAGCCGGTTTGAATTTAGGATTAACAATTGATTCACGCATTACGAGGATTATGGAAAGAGAAATGAATATTGCGGAATCAACGTATAATCCTGACGGTATGATAGCAATTGCAATGAATCCGAAAAATGGTGAAATTTTAGGTATGTCAAGTCGACCAAGTTTTGATCCAGCAGATTTCCAAAGTGTTTCTCCGGAAGTATATAACAGAAACTTACCTGTATGGAGTACGTATGAGCCGGGGTCAACATTTAAGATTATTACATTAGCTGCAGCCTTGAATGAAAATTTAGTAGACTTAGAGAAAGATACATTTTATGATGATGGGGCAGCTGAAGTTGGTGGAGCTAGATTGCGGTGTTGGAAAGCTGGAGGCCATGGTAGCCAAACGTTTTTAGAGGTAGTTCAAAACTCTTGTAACCCAGGATTTATTGAACTCGGTGATCGTCTTGGTAAAGATCGATTGTTTAAATACATTCGCAATTTCGGGTTTGGACAGAAGACCGGAATTGATTTACAAGGTGAAGGTAGCGGGATTTTATTTAATTTAGATAAAGTTGGTCCAGTCGAGCAAGCGACGACTTCATTTGGGCAAGGTGTTTCTGTTACACCGATTCAACAAGTAGCAGCTGTAGCAGCCGCTGTAAATGGTGGAACTTTGTATCAGCCATATATAGCGAAGGAATTTATTGATCCGAAGAATAATCAAGTTGTCAGCAAAAAGACACCTGTTGCGAAAAGGGAAGTTATTTCCAAGGAAACTTCAGAGAAAGTTCGTTACGCATTAGAGAATGTTGTAGCGAAAGGTTCGGGTAAAGGGGCTTATATTGATGGATATCGTGTAGGTGGAAAAACTGGAACTGCTCAAAAGGTGAAAGATGGAAAATATTTAGATAATAACTATATTGTATCATTTATCGGTTTTGCTCCAGCTGACGATCCGCAAATTGTTGTTTATGTAGCAGTGGATAATCCAAAAGGAGTCACTCAATTTGGTGGAGTTGTAGCAGCACCTATTGTTGGGAATATTCTTCGTGAC
Source organism: Bacillus sp. TH17 (assembly GCF_016651125.1). Taxonomy (NCBI): domain Bacteria; kingdom Bacillati; phylum Bacillota; class Bacilli; order Caryophanales; family Bacillaceae; genus Bacillus; species Bacillus sp. TH17. The sequence goes on along the minus strand of NZ_JAEKEN010000001.1, from coordinate 3,393,980 downwards.
GCACTTCCTGTAATGGGAGTGGAACCGAGAAAAGAGCAAGTTGAGAAAGAATATAAATGGGGCGATACACCAACTGTGGAAGTTCCGAATTTAATTGGTATGAAAAAGAAAGATTTACAAACGCAACTTGTAGACTTGAAGCTTGATATAAGTGGTGATGGTGGGAAAGTAATTAAACAATCACCAGAAGCAGGAGCTAAAGTAAAAGAGGGTTCAAAAGTTAGAATTTACTTCGGGAATTAAAGGTAACTGATTGTGTTTTATGGTACAATTGGTGGAAGTGAGTTCTTTATAGAAAAATTGCTTTACTTGAGACGATAAGTGTCTCATTAATAAATAAATCTATTGATTAGACTATAGTAGCACTTACCTCCTATTTTTATATAACTAGGAGGTAACGTGTTACTTGCTAAAATAAGAGATAAATAAACAATGTAGAGAGGGTTTAGTGAAATGAAGTTGCATACACTTGTATCATGTTTGCATGATTTTCCAGTTGTTCCAACAGAAAATCCAGAAATAACATCTATTGAAGCGGATTCACGTAAAGTGAAAGAGGGAAGCTTATTTATATGTATGAAAGGATATACGGTTGATAGCCATGACTTTGCTAAGCAAGCAGCCGCACAAGGAGCGGCTGCTATTGTTGCGGAAAGACCAATTGATGTTGACGTTCCAGTTGTACTTGTGAAAAATACTTTTCGTTCGCTAGCGGTTTTAGCTGATTATTTTTATGGCCAACCAACACACAAGTTACATTTAATCGGTATTACAGGTACAAATGGAAAGACAACAACATCGCATATTATGGATGAAATTATGCGCGCACATGGTCATAAAACAGGGCTAATTGGAACGATTAATATGAAAATCGGTGATGAAACATTTGAGGTGAAAAATACAACACCAGATGCACTAACACTTCAACAGACATTTTCAAAAATGGTTGAACAAGGTGTGGATAGCACAGTAATGGAAGTTTCGTCTCATGCTTTAGATCTTGGCCGTGTACACGGGTGCGATTATGATGTTGCAGTATTTACGAATTTAACACAAGATCATTTAGACTATCATAAAACGATGGAAGAATATAAACATGCGAAAGGGTTGCTTTTCGCACAGCTTGGCAATAGTTATCATCATAATCGTGAAAAATACGCTATATTAAACAGTGATGATCCAGTAGCAGAAGAGTATATGAGAAGTACAGCAGCTACTGTTGTAACATACGGTATAGATGTTGCAAGCGACATTATGGCACGAGATATCGTAATGACGAGTGGCGGTACAACATTTACACTTGTAACACCGTACGAAACTGTAAATGTTACGATGAAATTAATTGGTAAGTTTAATGTATACAACGTGTTAGCTGCTACAGCAGCAGGTCTTGTTTCAGGAGTGAGCTTACAAACAATTATTGATGTAATTAAAGAGCTTGCTGGCGTTCCTGGACGTTTTGAAGTTGTAGATGGTGGACAAAATTACACAGTTATTGTTGACTATGCGCATACACCTGATAGCTTAGAGAACGTACTAAAAACAGCAAAACAGTTTGCAAAAGGCGATGTATATTGTATCGTTGGTTGCGGTGGTGATAGAGATAGAACGAAAAGACCAATAATGGCAAGTGTCGCAACCGAATATGCAACTCATGCAATTTATACATCAGATAATCCAAGAAGTGAAGATCCGAAGGCTATTTTAGATGATATGGTAAATGATGTGAATGGGAATAATTATGAAGTAATTGTCGATCGAAAAGAAGCGATACGTTCCGCTATCTCGAAAGTAAAAGCAGAAGATATTATTATTATTGCTGGTAAAGGGCATGAAACGTATCAAATTATTGGTAAAGAAGTTCATCATTTTGACGATCGTGAAGTTGCTAAAGAAGCAATCACGGAGCGTTTAAATAACGAAGTGTAACAGCATGAGAGGAGGACTACATGTGCTTGAACAAGGTTTATTAGTAACGGCTGGGGTAGCATTTTTAATTTCTGTTGCCCTTTCACCATTATTTATTCCATTTTTAAGAAAGTTAAAGTTCGGACAGAGTATTCGTGACGAAGGACCGAAGTCACACCAAAAGAAATCAGGGACACCAACGATGGGTGGTATTGTCATATATGTATCTATGATGGTGACTACGCTTATTATGGCGATTAAATTTAACAATTTAGGTGCAGAAGTATCATTGTTATTATTAGTTACATTTGGGTACGGATTAATCGGATTTTTAGATGACTACATAAAAGTAGTAAAGAAAAGAAATCTTGGTTTAACATCAAAACAAAAATTGATTGGTCAGCTTGTAATTGCTATTGCGTTCTTTTTAATTGGAAAAGGGCAAGCATTTCACACGTATATCATGATTCCAGGAACTGATGTTAAATTTGAATTAGGCTGGGCGTATTTTGTTCTCGTATTATTTATGCTTATTGGTGGATCAAATGCGGTTAATTTAACAGATGGTTTAGATGGTTTATTATCAGGAACAGCTGCTATTGCATTCGGAGCATTTAGTATTATTGCTGTAGCTCAAGAACAATTTGGGGTAGCGATTTTCTGTATGGCAGTCGTAGGAGCTGTACTTGGCTTTTTAGTATTCAATGCGAACCCAGCGAAAGTATTTATGGGGGATACTGGTTCTCTAGCTTTAGGTGGTGCTATCGCAGCTGTAGCGATTTTGTTAAAACAAGAATTGTTACTCGTTATTATTGGCGGTGTATTCGTAGCGGAAACTTTATCTGTTATTATCCAAGTTATTTCGTTCAAAACAACAGGAAAGCGTGTCTTTAAAATGAGTCCATTACATCATCATTATGAATTATGTGGTTGGTCAGAGTGGCGCGTTGTTGTAACGTTTTGGTCTGTAGGATTTTTATTAGCTGTGCTAGGAATTTATATCGGGGTGTGGATGTAATTGAAAACTGTAACTGAATATCAAAATAAAAATGTTCTTGTATTAGGTATTGCTAAAAGTGGTTATGCAGCAGCTACTTTATTAAAAAAGTTAGGGGCAAACGTCATTGTAAATGATGGGAAACCATTAGTGGGTAATGTGCTTGCAGCTGAGTTACAAGCGGAAGGAATGGATGTTGTGTGTGGTGGGCATCCATTAGAATTACTGGAGAGAAACATTTCACTTGTCGTAAAAAATCCAGGAATTCCATATTCTAATCCACTCTTAGTGGCGGCGAAAGAAAAACAAATTCCAATTGTAACTGAGGTTGAATTAGCATATTCCATTTCAGCAGCACCGTTTGTTGGGATTACGGGATCTAACGGTAAAACAACAACGACAATGTTAACGTTTGAAATGTTAAAAGAAGGACAAAAGCACCCAGTTATTGCGGGGAATATAGGTACTGTAGCTTGTGAAGTTGCACAATTGGCGAAAGAAAATGAAGTTGTCGTTACGGAACTTTCATCGTTTCAATTGATGGGAGTGGAATCGTTCCAACCAAAAATTGCAGCCTTTTTAAATTTATTTGAAGCGCATTTAGATTATCACGGGACGAAGAAAGAGTATGGTTTGGCGAAAGCGAATATTTTCAAAAACCAAACTGAAGCAGATTATAGTATAATTAACGCAGATGATGCAGATGTCATGGCGTTATCGGCATATAGTAAAGGACAGAAAGTATTATTTTCGACGACGAAAGAAATTGAAGATGGTGCGTATATAAAAGATAACGCTCTTTATTTTAAAGGCGAAAAAGTAGTTAAAGTAAGTGATATTGTTTTACCTGGTAAGCACAATTTAGAAAATATTTTAGCAGCAATGAGTATTGCTAAATTACTAGGTGTTTCTAATGAAGCAATTACTGCTGTGTTAAAAAGTTTTACAGGTGTAAAACATCGCTTAGAATATGTAACAACGATTAATAATCGTAAATTTTATAATGATTCAAAAGCGACGAATATGCTAGCGACAGAAAAAGCATTATCTGCATTTACACAACCGATTGTATTATTGGCTGGTGGACTTGATCGTGGTAATGAATTTGATGATTTAATTCCATATTTTAAACATGTCAAAGCGATTGTGACATTTGGACAAACTGCACCAAAATTAGTAAGAGCGGCAGAAAAAGCAGGATTAGATGTAATTGAAAGTGTCGATACTTTAGATGATGCAGTAGTGAAAGCTTATGCTCATTCTACCGATGGTGATGTAATTCTTCTTTCACCAGCATGTGCAAGCTGGGATCAATTTAAAACATTTGAAGAAAGAGGAGACATTTTTATACAAGCTGTGCATAAACTTATATAAAGTAAATCAAAACATCAGTAGGCTAACACCTACTGATGTTTTGTTACATAGGGCAAAGGTTCTGCTCAAAGAGGTGGTGTTCATGGGTAATGAAGAAAACGCCTGATTTTATTCTCATCATCGTTACACTTGCGTTGTTAACAATCGGAATGATTATGGTTTATAGTGCGAGTGCGGTTTGGGCCTCTTATAAAATGGGGGATTCATTCTTTTTTGCAAAAAGACAATTGTTATTTGCAAGTCTTGGGGTAGTAGCTATGTTTTTTCTGATGAAAATTGATTATTGGGTATGGCGTACGTATTCAAAAGTAATTTTACTAGTTTGTTTCGTTCTTCTTATTCTCGTTCTTATTCCTGGAGTAGGTCTCGTTCGTGGAGGGGCGCGAAGTTGGATTGGAATCGGGGCATTTTCTATCCAACCGTCAGAGTTTATGAAATTCGCGATGATTATTTTCTTAGCAAAATTTTTAGCGGAACGACAAAAATTAATTACATCTTTTAAACGAGGTTTACTACCGGCTCTTAGTTTTGTATTTCTTGCTTTTGGGATAATTATGTTACAGCCAGATCTTGGTACGGGAACGGTAATGATTGGGACATGTATTATTATGATATTTATTTCGGGAGCAAGGGTCTTTCACTTTGCAATGTTTGGTTTGCTTGGTGCAGCGGGATTTGTAGGGTTAATTGCATCAGCGCCATATCGAATGAAACGCATCACATCATATTTAGATCCGTGGTCGGATCCGCTCGGAAGTGGATTTCAAATTATCCAATCGTTACTCGCAATTGGACCTGGTGGTTTATTTGGGCTTGGACTTGGACAAAGTAGACAAAAATTTCTTTATTTACCTGAACCACAAACAGACTTTATATTTGCAATCTTATCCGAGGAATTAGGTTTTATTGGTGGTTCATTTGTGTTATTATTATTTAGTCTATTATTATGGCGTGGGATTCGTATAGCATTAGGAGCGCCAGATTTATATGGTACGTTTTTAGCAGTAGGTATTGTGGCGATGATTGCGATTCAAGTAATGATTAATGTTGGTGTTGTAACAGGACTGATGCCTGTTACCGGTATTACTTTGCCATTTTTAAGTTATGGTGGATCAAGTTTGACCTTAATGTTAATGGCAGTAGGTGTATTATTGAATATAAGTCGCCATTCTCGCTATTAAACCCTGTTTAAAAGACAGGGTTTTTCGTGTGTGTGTGAAAATACAATATGTATATAGAAATAAATACGATTGAATAAGAACAGGGAAGTGGAGGAATCAGTAGTGCGAGTATTAGTAAGTGGTGGGGGTACTGGAGGACATATTTATCCAGCTCTTGCTTTAATTAGAGAAATAAAAAAACTAAATCCGGAAGCAAGATTTTTATACATTGGTACAGAGAATGGATTAGAGAGTACCATCGTACCGAAAGCGGGTATTCCGTTCCAATCTATTGTTATAAGTGGATTTAAACGAAAAATATCTCTTGATAATGTAAAAACCGTGATGCGTTTCCTAAAAGGTGTTCAAGATAGTAAACGATATATTCGTCGTTTTAACCCTGATATTGTGATTGGTACGGGTGGATACGTATGTGGGCCAGTTGTATATGCTGCGGCTAAATTAGGTATTCCGACTATTGTCCATGAACAAAATAGTGTACCTGGTGTAACGAATAAATTTTTAAGTCGTTATGTCGATAAAGTTGCAGTTTGTTTTGAAGCAGCTGCAGAACATTTTCCACAGTCAAAAGTGGTTATGACAGGTAATCCACGTGCATCAGAAGTAATGGACCAAAATGGAATGAAAGGAAAACGTTCGGTAGGACTATCCCTTTCTAAAAAATCCGTGCTTATTTTTGGTGGGAGCCGCGGGGCTAGACCGATTAACGATGCTTTTGTAGAAGCGATTGAACAATTTGGGAATAAAAGTTACGAAGTATTATATGTAACAGGCGAAGTACATTATGATAAAGTTATGGAAGCCGTGAAACAAAAAGGGAATCCGAATAATGTTATTATTAAACCTTTTATTCATAATATGCCAGAGGTACTGACGGGTGTAGATCTTGTTGTTTCAAGGGCAGGGGCTACAACGCTTGCAGAATTAACAGCGTTAGGAAAGCCGAGTGTATTAATTCCAAGTCCGTACGTAACAAATAACCATCAAGAAAAAAATGCACGATCAGTTGTTGATAAAGGAGCAGCTAAAATGCTACTTGAAAAAGATTTAACATCTGAAACGCTTATTCGTGACATTGATGAGATTTTATTGGATACACAAACATTACAAAATATGAAACTGGCTACTAAGCAACTTGGTATTCCAGATGCAGCAAATAAGCTATATGAAGTAATGAACAAGCTTATTAAAAAATAACATTAGGTGAACGCCCCGCATATTACTGTAATAAGGAGACTTGATATGGGGGAGATTGTCTATGGAACAATTAGTAAAAGAGCTTTTAGAAGCAAATGTTGGTCGCGTGTTAGTTAATGAACCGTTAGCGCGTTACACGACTATGAAAATAGGCGGACCAGCTGATATTTTAATTGTACCAAAGCATGTTGCTGGTATTGAGAAGACTCTAGAGTTAGTAAAGAAGTACAAGACAAGGTGGACTGCAATTGGTCGTGGTTCAAATCTTCTCGTATCTGATCAAGGTATAGAAGGTGTGGTTATTCGTTTAGGAGAAGGATTAGACCATTTAGAAGTCGAAAAACATAGAGTAAGAGTCGGTGCTGGATATCCCCTTATTAAATTGTCAACTTTACTTAGTCGACAGGGATTAGCGGGCCTGGAATTTGCAAGTGGTATTCCAGGAAGTGTTGGCGGTGCAGTGTATATGAATGCAGGCGCTCATAAGTCCGACATATCGAGTGTATTAACGAAAGCTCGTATTTTGTTTGACAATGGAACAATTAATTGGTTGACGAATACCGAAATGGGCTTTTCTTATCGCACATCTGTATTGCAAATGAAACGCCCTGGTATTGTTTTGGAAGCTGAATTCCAATTGGAGGTAGGCGAACGCGAGGGAATTGTAAGAAGCATGCAAAAGAATAAAGAGTATCGCCGTGAAACGCAGCCTTGGAATTACCCTTGTGCAGGAAGTATATTTCGAAATCCAGTCCCCTATTTTGCAGGAGATTTAATAGAAAAATCAGGGCTTCGTGGTTATACAATAGGTGGAGCTCAAATTTCTGAAATGCATGGGAATTTTATTGTTAATACTGGTGTGGCCTCAGCGCAAGATGTATTAGACTTAATCGCATTGGTAAAGCGTACAATTAAAGATAAATTTGGTGTTGATATGCATACAGAAGTAGAAATAATTGGAAGATAACGGTTGTTCGTTCCGCTCATTATCATTTATGTTATAATAAGAAGATAAGAACGGCATGAGGAACATGCCGTTCTTTATGTTACATAGGGGGATCGTACATGAAAAATAGTAAAGTGATTAAACTACAAGATCGTGTACCAAAATTAAAGAATCAAAATAAAAAAATAAGAAACCTGTTAATCATCGGTTAATTTTATACATATCGATTTTATTTTTATTAGTACTCTTTTTAATTTATTTTCGGTCTCCGCTTAGTAATATAAAAAAGATAAGTGTCTTTGGAAATCATTATATGACAGATGAACAAGTTATGAAGGAATCAGGTGTGACATATGATACGAGTTATTTCCGAGTAACAGCACATAAAGCAGAAGAAAACTTAACGAAACGAAAAGAAATTAAAGAGGTAAATGTAAAAAAACGTTTCCCAAACAAAATTGATGTTCATATCGAAGAATATTTAACAATTGGCTATATAAACAAAGATGGGAAATTACAACCGTTATTAGAAAATGGGAAAACACTCGATGTACTTCCGAACGGAAAGCTTCCAGTTGCAGCACCAATTTTCGAACCATTTAAAGAGGAAAAAATGAAGGAATTAATTGCAGAACTAGAAAAATTAACGCCAACTATTTTAAGGTCTATTTCTGAAATTCGTTATACACCAACGAACGCAAATGAAGATCATCTTACTTTATATATGAATGAAGGATATGAAGTGAGCACCACTATTCAAAATTTCGCAAAGCGAATGGAAGCTTATCCACTTATTTTAAAAACAATTGAACCTGGTAAGAAGGTTTTAATTGACTTAGAAGTGGGTGCATATACGAAGGAACTAGGTGCTGAAGAAAAGAAAGAATAGAATGATAGTTTTTACTGCGTTATTACGTATGAAATGAAACAAACGTTCTTTTATATGGATGCTAATTTGCAAGAATGCTTAATTTGATGAAAAAAATGTAAATTTTCTTAGATTCATACTAGGATTGGTACAAGTTTCACTTTTCTACAAGTACATCTTAGTGTAGACTTATACTTGGCGGTAATCTTTACACTTGAAATATAATTATTTCAAGATAGAGCAGTTATTCACAGGTTACTGCGATATTCTTAAATGAATGTTAAATAAAAATAAGAAAAATATAGGGTTAAAAAAGGGAAACGTACAAAGACGTTGAATATTTTTCTTATAAATAGTAAAGTTGCGATTGTTGTTCCATATATTGAGTTGTATGGTATAAATAAAGAAGGAGGTGCCAAAGAATGAACAGCAATGAAATATATGTTAGTCTTGACATCGGTACATCCAATGTTAAAGTCATCATTGGTGAAATGGTTAATGATAGCTTAAACATTATTGGTGTTGGAAACGTAAAATCAAATGGTTTGAAAAAGGGATCGATAGTTGATATAGATGAAACTGTTCGATCAATTAAAAAAGCAATTGAACAAGCTGAGCGCATGGTGGGTATCCACATTGAGCAAGTTGTAGTAGGTGTCAATGCAAACCAGGTACAGTTGCTCCCGTGTCACGGAGTAGTCGCTGTTTCAAATGAAGATCGTGAAATCGGGAATGAAGATGTCTTACGCGTTCTAGATGCAGCGCAAGTTGTGTCAATTGCTCCTGAACGTGAATTTATTGATGTGGTACCTCGACAGTTCATTGTAGACGGTCTTGACGAGATTAACGATCCACGCGGGATGATCGGTGTAAGATTAGAAATGGAAGGTACACTTATTACAGGCTCGAGAACTTTACTACATAACCTACTTCGTTGTGTAGAAAAAGCAGGTCTTGAAATTGTTGATATTTGTCTGCAACCTTTAGCGGCAGCGACAGTTGCGTTATCTTCGGATGAAAGAAATAGAGGGGTAGCCCTTGTTGATATGGGCGGGGGATCTACAACCTTATCTATTTTTAAAGATGGAGAGTTGCAAGCAACGAGCGTATTGCCATTAGGTGGAGATCATATAACGAAGGATATAGCGATTGGGCTGAAAACTTCAACAGAAAATGCAGATCAAATTAAGCTGAAATATGGACATGCTTTTTATGATACAGCATCTGAAGAAGAGATGTTTACGGTTCCTATTATGGGAAGCGATCAAACAGAACAATATTCTCAGTTGGAATTATCGGATATAATAGAGGCTCGTGTAGAGGAAATTTTAATGTTTGTTCAAGATGAAGTGCATAAGTTAGGAGTAAAGCAAGCTGCTTCTGGATATGTACTAACTGGTGGGATAGCTTCTATGCCAGGTGTTCTTGATCTTGCATACGATATTTTACATGAAAATGTTCGTATAGCAACTCCTGATTATATTGGTGTTCGTGAGCCTCAATATACAAGTGGAGTTGGATTAATTAAACATTCTTATCAAAAAGCTAAATTACGTGGGAAAAATGTGCAGGAAAAGCAAGAACATTTTGAACCAGTACCAGCACCAATGCCGGTACAACAGCAACCTGCGAAACAAAAAACTCGTAATCAAAACAATACTAATCAAAATGATGACCGCATGATGTCAAAAGTAAAACGTGCATTCCGTTATTTATGGGATTAAAATTGGACACGAAAAATGAGGTTCTAGGGGGATTTCGACATGTTAGAGTTTGATACTACTCAAGATCAATTAGCGAATATAAAAGTTATCGGTGTCGGCGGTGGCGGAAACAACGCTGTAAACCGTATGATTGAACACGGTGTACAAGGTGTAGACTTTATCGCTGTGAATACTGATGCACAAGCATTAAATCTATCAAAAGCTGAAACGAAAATGCAAATTGGTGGAAAATTAACGCGTGGACTTGGTGCAGGCGCAAACCCTGAAGTAGGGAAAAAAGCTGCAGAAGAAAGTAAAGAACAGATTCAAGAAGCGCTTCGTGGCGCGGATATGGTCTTCGTAACTGCTGGTATGGGCGGCGGAACTGGAACTGGTGCAGCTCCAGTTGTTGCTCAAGTTGCAAAAGAACTAGGCGCGTTAACAGTTGGTGTTGTAACACGTCCATTTACATTTGAAGGGCGTAAACGTGCAACTCAAGCTGCATCTGGTATTGCGTCATTTAAAGAAAATGTAGATACACTTATCGTAATTCCAAATGATCGCTTATTAGAGATTGTTGATAAAAATACGCCAATGTTAGAAGCGTTCCGTGAAGCAGATAACGTATTACGTCAAGGTGTTCAAGGTATTTCTGATTTAATTGCTACACCAGGTCTAATTAACTTAGACTTTGCAGACGTAAAAACAATTATGTCTAATAGAGGTTCTGCTTTAATGGGTATCGGTTCTGGTAATGGTGAAAATCGTGCTGCTGAAGCTGCGAAAAAAGCGATTTCTAGTCCATTACTAGAAACATCTATTGATGGAGCTCAAGGTGTTATTATGAACATTACGGGCGGCGCAAACTTAAGTTTATATGAAGTACAAGAAGCAGCAGACATTGTAGCTTCAGCTTCGGATCCAGAAGTAAATATGATCTTCGGTTCTGTTATTAATGAAGGATTAAAAGATGATATCGTTGTCACTGTAATTGCAACTGGTTTTGATGATAGTGCTTCGACACAACCACCAAAACCAATTATCCGTCCGACTGCGAATCACACACAACAGCAACAACAACCAGTAGCTCAACCTTCAAAACAACGTGAAGTTAAGCGTGAAATGAAACGTGAAGAGCCGGTTGTGCATGATCGTCATACAGATTCAGATGACATCGATATTCCAGCATTCTTACGTAACCGTCGTAGACGATAAAAGAAAAGGAGCTTTCATGCTCCTTTTTTTGTTGTCTAAATGGAAAAGATCTGCTAAGCAGATCTTTTTTTATTATTTTGCATATGGAGAGCCCAGTCCTATTTTTAAGCCATAAGCTGTGATAAATTGAAACTTTAATTAATCGGGGGTGTTCATCCGAAAATGATTGTTAGCCCGACTCCCACTTAACTTCTGTCCTTTTTATAGTTGAATTTTGAGGCAGGGTCTTACTGCCCGCAAATAGCAAGATAAACTTTGTATATATATAATTCAATTATTATGTATACAAGTAAGAAATTTATATTATTCTATGAAAAATACATTTTTATTTTTTACCGACAGATTATGTCTAGAAATCACAAAATAACAAAAAAACCCCTCCACCAATTGACACACTTTCCTATTGGATATGCATTATACTAGTCTCAACTTAAAAAAAGAGGTGAATTGTTTGGTTGTTTACGCCGACATTGTCTGGTTGTTAAACGCCTGCATTGATTTTCTTTTACTTTTATTAACAGCCACCGTGTTAAAAAAGAGAATCAAAAGATGGAGGCTTGTGTTAGGGGCATTTATAGGTTCAACTATTGTTATTTTCGCCTTTACGCCTTTTGCTTCTATGATGACACATCCAATTATGAAACTATTGTACTCGTTACTTATTGTGTATACAGCATTTGGGTTTTCGACATTTAGAAATTATACACAAACTGTTTTTACTTTCTATTTTGTAACCTTTATGGTTGGTGGAGGATTAATTGGAACGCATTACTTTTTGCAAACGAACGAAATGGTAAATGGATTAGTTCAATCTAAATCAGTTTCTTACGGTGATCCAATTAGTTGGGTATTTGTTATTTTTGGTTTTCCAGTAATTTATTATTTTTCTAAAAAGCGTATAGAAAGCGTAGAGGTCACAAAGATACACTATGATCAAATCGTGAAAGTGGAAATTCAATTAGCTGGAGAGGAACTAGAATTAGCAGGTCTAATTGATAGTGGGAACCAACTTTATGACCCGTTAACGAAAACACCCGTTATGATTATGCATATTTCATCATTAGAACATTGTTTGCCAGCTTGGTTAACAGAACAAATTTATTCCAAAACAGAAATTCCTCAAATACCAGAAAATGATTCTGGATGGGCGACGAAACTACGTTTAATTCCTTTCCGAGCAGTAGGAGTAGAGAATCAATTTTTATGGGCAATTAAGCCAGATTGTGTGCGAGTTTATCATGAAGGTAGTTCGGTTGTTGTAAACAAAGTACTGATTGGATTAAATACACAACAATTATCTACTAATGGAGAGTATCAATGCATTGTACATCCGAAAATGTTGATTTCGCAAAAGATGGTAATTGCTTAATTATGAGAGGCGGGATAATATGGTGAAATTTAAATTTTATTTGGTATACCTTTGGTATAAAGTATTGCTGAAATTAGGAATTAAGACCGATGAAATTTATTATATTGGTGGAAGTGAAGCGTTGCCACCGCCGTTAACGAAAGAAGAAGAGGCAGTTCTTTTGAATAAATTACCAAATGGAGATCAAGCTGCGAGGTCGATGCTTATTGAACGTAACCTAAGGCTTGTTGTATATATAGCAAGAAAATTTGAAAATACAGGGATCAATATTGAGGATTTGATTAGTATAGGAACAATTGGTCTTATTAAGGCAGTGAATACATTTAATCCAGAAAAGAAAATTAAATTAGCAACATATGCATCTCGTTGTATAGAAAATGAAATTTTAATGCATTTGCGTCGAAATAATAAAAATCGTTCGGAAGTTTCTTTTGATGAACCGCTTAACATTGATTGGGACGGAAATGAACTGTTACTATCAGATGTTTTAGGTACAGATGATGACATTATTACAAAAGATTTAGAAGCTACTGTAGATCGTCATCTTTTAATGAAAGCATTGCATCAATTAAATGACCGTGAAAAACAAATTATGGAGCTTCGGTTTGGACTCGCTGGTGGCGAAGAGAAGACACAAAAAGATGTGGCTGATATGCTTGGAATTTCACAGTCTTATATTTCTCGTTTGGAAAAAAGAATTATAAAAAGATTACGAAAAGAATTTAATAAAATGGTGTGAAGAATAAGACCAGTCGGTATCTAGACTGGTCTTATTCTTTTTTTGTGCATTAGGAAATATGATATTTGTGAAAAATGATGGAAAAAACGTATGCATAAAATCCCCTTCAAAGGAAATACTTTACACTGTACAGCAACTCCCGATAGGAGGGAACACTTTGACGAGAAACAAAGTAGAAATTTGCGGTGTTGATACAGCTAAACTTCCAGTACTAAAAAATGAAGAGATGCGTAAATTATTTCGTGAAATGCAAAGTGGAGAGATAAGCGCCAGAGAGAAATTAGTGAATGGAAACTTACGTCTTGTACTGAGCGTCATCCAAAGATTTAATAACAGAGGAGAATATGTTGATGATTTATTTCAAGTTGGTTGCATTGGACTTATGAAATCCATTGATAACTTTGATTTAGGCCAAAATGTAAAGTTTTCAACGTATGCTGTGCCGATGATTATTGGAGAAATACGCAGATATTTGCGTGATAACAATCCAATTCGTGTATCTCGCTCATTACGAGATATTGCGTATAAAGCGTTGCAAGTAAGAGAAAAATTGATTGCTGAAAATTCAAAAGAACCAACAGCAATGGATATTGCGAAAGTTCTTGAAGTGACACATGAAGAGATTGTTTTTGCACTAGATGCGATTCAAGATCCGGTTTCATTATTTGAACCGATTTATAACGATGGAGGAGATCCTATCTTTGTTATGGATCAATTAAAGGATGAAAAACAAAAGGACGAGCAGTGGGTTGAAGAACTGGCGTTGAAAGAAGGAATGAAGCGTTTAAATGATCGTGAAAAAATGATTATTCGAAAACGTTTCTTTCAAGGAAAGACACAGATGGAAGTTGCCGAAGAAATTGGGATTTCTCAAGCGCAAGTATCACGTTTGGAGAAGTCTGCTATTAAGCAAATGAATAAGACGATTCAAGGATAAGGTCCTCACCAGTTATGGTGAGGTCTTTTTTATATATAATATTTTGCGCTCATAGTAGATTGGGTAGGTTCATATAATGAAAATAAAATGGATGTTCTATTAGTAGCGGTTATATACTGTTTATCCGCTTCGAAATTAGGCTGAAGTAAAAAGTTAGATGAAAGCGGGACTGCCCGTAAAAGTCCGATTGGCATGGGTTAATAATCAGTAGGGATGGGGATAATCCCACTGATTAAGGTTTCACTTTATTTGAGAGCGTACTTACGATTCATGATATAAGGGAGAGGATGAATATGATACGGATTTCGGAGTTTCAAATGAAGGATGTTGTAAATGTTTCAGATGGAAAGAGGCTTGGGAATATTGGAGATATTGATATTGATATAGACACAGGAAAGATTAGGGCGGTTATTATTTCTAAGCAGGCACGAATGCTTGGACTCTTTGGGAAGGAAGTAGAATTTGTGATTCCTTGGGAGCAAATTATGAAAATTGGAGAAGATGTCATACTTGTAAAAGTAGATCATGTTAATTCTGTAACAGAATCAATACAAACACCGACAATTTCATAAAGAATATTACAAATTCCTCTTTTTTTTCTGTTGTCATTATGAAAAAATAAAAGTATGGTAAAATAGACAGGAAGTACCATACTTTTTTCTGTTATTTTAATTAAAAGGAGTCGCTTTATGAGAGAACCATTTAAATATGCGGACGGTATACTGTATTTACAAGCGTGGAAAGAACTTGGAAACATTACTGTTGGATTTACGACAAAAGATGGTGGAGTAAGTACAGGCTCCTTTCATGCGATGAATTTAGGATTACATGTGAATGATATCGTGGAGAATGTTCATGAAAACAGACGCATTTTAGCTAATAAGTTACAAAAACCATTAGAAAAATGGATTTGCTCTGAACAAGTTCATGACCATCATGTTGAGAAAGTAGGACTGCAAGAAAAAGGGAAAGGCGTTTATTCATATGAAGACGGTATTCCAAAAACGGATGGCATTTATACGACTAACAAAGATGTTCTCTTAACATCTTGTTACGCTGATTGTGTTCCGCTCTATTTTTATGCACCATCACATGATATGATAGGACTTGCGCATGCTGGGTGGAAAGGGACTGTAACAGAGATTGCGAAAGAAATGATTCAAAAGTGGAATGCAGAAGGTGTTTCAAGTGATGAAATTCATGTCGCAATTGGTCCTGCAATCGGATCATGTTGTTATGTTGTTGATGATCGTGTATTAACAGCAGCACAGCAAGTAGTAAACGGATCTGTTCCTCATAAAGTAATTTCTGATGGTCAGTATGCAATTAATTTAAAAGAAGTTAATCGTATATTATGTGTACAAGCAGGCATAAAAGAAGAACATATTGTAATGTCATCTCTTTGTACAAGCTGTGAAGAACAATTATTTTTCTCTCATCGTCGTGATCAAGGTAAGACGGGGAGAATGTTGAGTTTCATAGGTTTTAAGGAGGAGTGAAGTAAGTGACAGTGCAAGGGAATTTAGCAGATGTAAACGAAGTAATTAAAGAATCTTGTGTACGAGCTGGACGTTCGATGAAAGATATTAAGCTCGTTGCAGTTACAAAAACTGTAGGGATTGAAAAAACAAGCGAAGTAATTGAAACAGGAATTATTGATTTAGGTGAAAATAGAAATGAAGGTTTCTTACAAAAATACGAGCATTTCGGTTCAAAAGTGAATTGGCATTTTATTGGATCATTGCAAACGAGAAAAGTAAAAGAAATCATTAATGAGATTGATTATTTACATTCATTAGATCGTCTTTCGCTTGCAAAAGAAATTCAAAAACGTGCTGATAAGAAAGTTAAATGCTTTATTCAAGTGAAAACATCATCTGAAGAATCAAAGCAAGGATTGGCGATAGAAGAAACAATTTCTTTTATTCAAAGTTTGCAAGAATTGGATAAGATTGAAGTGGTAGGATTAATGACAATGGCTCCGTTTACAGGAGAAGAGGAAGAGATTCGTCGCTGCTTTAAGGAATTGCGCATGCTACAAACAGAGGTGCAGGAGCTAGAATTATTACATGCACCATGTAAAGAATTATCAATGGGAATGTCAAATGATTACACGATTGCAATTGAGGAAGGCGCTACATATATTCGTTTGGGAACGGTTTTAGTAGGAAAAGCGTAGGAGGAAGGAGAAAGTTATTATGAGTTGGTCAAAAGTAAAATACTTCTTTTTTGACACACCGGAAGAAAAAGAAGCAGCTCAATATAGTTATGAAAAGGAGCAAACAGACATGAAAAAGCAACAAGATCCCCCAGAACAACAAGATGTTCCGTTTGCGAAAGTGCAACCGAAGCAAAATGTAGTGAGTATTGAAACAGCGAAGCAATCTTCAAAAGTTGTTTTACTAGAACCACGTACATATTCGGAAGCGCAAGGCATTTCGGATCACTTAAAAGGTAGACGAGCTGTTGTAATTAATTTGCAAAGAATGTCTACAGATCAAGCTGTACGTATCGTTGACTTTTTAAGTGGTACTGTATACGCTATAGGCGGGGATATTCAAAAAATAGGCCCGAAAACATTTATGTGTACACCTGAAAATGTTGATATCGTTGGTGCGATTTCAGAGTTATTCGGTGAAGAAGAAGAGACAAATATAAAGAGGTGGTAATACGCCATGACAACAGTTTTAACAGTGTTACTTACTGCTATCGAGATTTACTCGTGGGCACTAATTATTTACATTCTCCTATCATGGTTTCCTGGCGCAAAGGAATCAGCTTTTGGAGATTTTCTTGCGCGTATTTGCGAACCGTATTTAGAGCCGTTTAGGAGGTTTATTCCACCATTTGGTATGATTGATATTTCTCCACTTGTTGCTATTGTTGCCTTGAAACTTGCTAGAGGTGGCTTAGTGAGTTTATTCAACTATTTTTTATAGTGTGAGGTTAAATACATGAGCATCTATGAGCATTTTAGACCTGATGAAGAGGTCTTTGTGGATAAAGTATTAGAGTGGAAACAGGCTGCTGAGTACCATCAAGTCAAGTTAACAGATTTTCTTGATCCAAGACAGCAACAAATTGTTTCTATGGTAATAGGGCAAGGAGATGTAGCTGTACGGTTTGATGGTGCGATGCCTGAAGCCGAACGGAAAAGAGCACTAATTTATCCAGATTATCTAGAATTAAATGAAGAGGAATTTCAAGTAGAAGTATTAGAAATTGACTATCCTTCCAAGTTTTTTACGCTAGAACATAGGCAAATATTAGGTGCATTCATGTCGCTTGGTTTAACAAGGGAAAAATGTGGTGATATTTTGCTTCAAGAAGACCGTGCCCAAATTGCAGTTGCCAAAGAAGTTGTATCGTATATTGAAATGAACTTACAATCAATAGGGAAAATGAAAGTCACACTCTCTCCTATACAAGTAGAGAAAATTTTGCGTGTAGGTGAAAAATGGGGAGAAAAATCTGGGACTGTTTCGTCACTTCGTCTAGATGTTTTATTAGCTGAAATGCTACATATATCTAGGCAGAAGGTACAGCCTCTTATAAAAGGTGGCTTAGTAAAAGTCAATTGGAAAACAGTAGAGCAAACTTCGTATGAATGTTTTCCAGGGGATGTTTTCTCGGTTAGAGGGTATGGACGAAGTAAATTATTTTCTGTAGAAGGTAAAACGAAGCGCGACAAATGGAGAGTTTTGTATGGTATACTAAAATGATTGGTTTTTTAGAAGGAAATTCTCTTATTTTGTCGAAGAAAAGATATAATTGAAAGAGGAAATTTAGATAACTACTTGGAGGTGGCGTTGTGCCGTTAACACCATTAGATATTCATAACAAAGAATTTGGTCGCGGATTTCGTGGCTACGATGAAGATCAAGTAAATGAGTTTCTTGATCAAATCATCAAAGATTATGAATTAGTCATTCGTGAGAAAAAAGCTTTAGAAGAAAAGGTTGCACAATTAGAAGGAAAGTTAGATCATTTTTCTAATATTGAAGATACGCTGAACAAATCTATCATTGTCGCACAAGAAGCTGCTGAAGAAGTGAAGCGTAATGCACAAAAAGAAGCAAAATTAATTGTACGTGAAGCAGAAAAAAATGCAGATCGTATCATTAATGAAGCGTTAGTGAAATCAAGAAAAGTTGCTTTTGATATTGAAGAGTTGAAGAAACAAGCGAAAGTATTCCGAACTCGTTTCCGTATGTTATTAGAAACACAACTTGAAATGTTAAACAACGATGATTGGGATAAACTAATTGAATTAGAAGACGAAGTGGACGAACTGTTGAAAAAAGAAGAAACAGTGTAAGCTTGACGTTTTTCTCATTATTACATATAATTTTAAACAGCATATTTATTAAGAAAAACGAAGATAGGGATAAGTACCTTTTTCATACCTTATATAGCGAACTGAGGATGGTGTAAGCTCAGGATAAGGAGATAATGGGAATATCACCCTGGAGTTCCGCGCTGAACAAATTTAGTAAGCGTAGGCGTATATTCGCGTTAAGAATATAAAGAGGACCTTATGCATTTGTATATGGTCTACTAGGGTGGTACCGCGGGAGACTTTCTCGTCCCTTTTTGGGGATGAGAGGTCTCTTTTTTATTCCCTTTTTTAAGGTCTGTCGTTTATATATTTAAGGAGGAATTGAGCATGGAGTACAAAAATACATTACTAATGCCAAAAACAGAATTCCCGATGCGTGGGAATTTACCGAAACGTGAGCCTGCAATGCAAGAAAAATGGGCTGAAATGAATATTTATGAAAAGGTACAAGAACATACGAAAGGCCGTCCTTTATTTGTACTACATGATGGACCTCCATATGCAAATGGTGACATCCATATGGGACACGCACTAAATAAAGTGTTAAAAGACTTTATTGTTCGTTTTAAATCAATGACCGGATACTGTGCACCATATGTACCAGGTTGGGATACACACGGTTTACCAATTGAGCAAGCTTTAGCAAATAAAGGTGTAAAGCGTAAAGAAATGACAGTTGCTGAGTTCCGTAAGTTATGTGCAGAGTATGCATATGAGCAAGTAGAACGTCAACGTGAACAATTTAAGCGTTTAGGTGTACGTGCAGATTGGGATAATCCATATATTACTTTAGAGCCAGCTTATGAAGCACAACAAATTAAAGTGTTTGGTGACATGGCGAAAAAAGGTTATATCTATAAAGGACAAAAACCAGTTTACTGGTCTCCAACAAGTGAATCAGCTTTAGCAGAAGCTGAAATTGAATATCAAGATAAAAAATCAGCATCTATTTACGTAGCATTCCCTGTAAAAGATGGAAAGAACGTATTAGAAGGTGATGAGAAATACATTATTTGGACAACAACGCCTTGGACGTTACCTGCAAACTTAGGTATTTCTGTTCACCCAGAACTTGAATATGCTATTGTGAAAGTAAATGATGAGAAATATATCATCGCTTCTGAACTATTTGAGACAGTTGCAAAAACGTTAGAGTGGGAAAATGCTGAAGTTGTGAAAACGGTAAAAGGTAGCGAACTTGAGTATACAGTTGCAAAACATCCATTCTACGATCGTGACTCATTAGTTATGCTAGGAGAGCACGTAACAACAGATGCAGGTACAGGTTGTGTTCATACAGCACCAGGACACGGGGAAGATGACTTCGTTGTTGGTAAAAAGTATGGCTTAGAAGTACTTTGCCCAGTTGATGATAAAGGTGTATTAACAAATGAAGCACCTGGATTTGAAGGCTTATTCTATGATAAAGCTAACAAGCCAATTACGGAAAAATTAGAAGAAGTAGGCGCGTTACTGAAACTAACATTCATTACGCATTCATACCCACATGATTGGAGAACGAAAAAACCAATTATTTTCCGTGCGACAGCGCAGTGGTTTGCATCTATTGAAGCGTTCCGTAAAGAATTATTAGAAGCTGTTGCGGAAACAAAATGGGTACCAGCATGGGGAGAAACTCGTCTTCATAATATGGTTCGTGACCGTGGTGACTGGTGTATTTCTCGTCAGCGTGCATGGGGTGTGCCAATTCCTGTATTCTATGCAGAAAATGGTGATCCAATTATTACAGATGAAATAATTAATCATGTAGCAGATTTATTCCGTGAGCACGGTTCTAACGTATGGTTCGAGCGTGAAGCGAAAGATTTATTACCAGAAGGATTTACACATACAGGTAGCCCAAATGGTGAATTCCGTAAAGAAACAGACATCATGGATGTATGGTTCGATTCAGGTTCTTCTCACCAAGCGGTATTAGAAGAGCGCGAAGACTTACAACGTCCAGCTGATTTATATTTAGAAGGATCTGACCAGTATCGTGGTTGGTTTAACTCTTCATTATCAACAGCAGTTGCTGTAACTGGTAAAGCTCCGTATAAAGGCGTACTAAGCCATGGTTTCGTACTAGATGGTGACGGACGTAAAATGAGTAAGTCGATTGGAAACATCGTCGTACCGAAGAAAATTATGGATCAATTAGGCGGAGACATTTTACGCTTATGGGTATCTTCTGTTGACTATCAATCTGATGTACGTATTTCAGATGATATTTTAAAACAAGTAGCAGAAGTGTATCGTAAAATCCGTAACACATTCCGTTTCTTATTAGGAAACTTAGATGATTTTAATCCAAGTGAAAATACAGTAGCGGTAGCTGAACTTCGTGAAGTAGATCGTTACATGTTAGTGAAGTTAAATGACTTAATTACAAAAGTAAAAGATGCATATGAAACATATGACTTTGCTGCTGTATATCATGCAATTCACAACTTCTGTACAATTGATCTAAGTTCATTCTACTTAGACTTTGCAAAAGACATTTTATATATTGAAGGTGCAGATCACGCGGATCGTCGTGCAATTCAAACTGTATTATATGATGTTCTTGTTGCATTAACGAAACTTGTAACGCCAATCTTACCTCATACAGCTGATGAAGTATGGCCATATGTTCCTGGTGCAGAAGAAGAAAGCGTACAGTTAACTAATATGCCAGAAGCTACAGAAGTAGAGGGTTCAGAAGCGTTAAGAGCAAAATGGGATGCATTTATGACATTACGTGATGACGTTTTAAAAGCGTTAGAAGTAGCTCGTAATGAGAAAGTAATTGGTAAGTCATTAAATGCGAGCATTACGCTATATCCGACTGCAGAAATGAAGGCTATGTTAGAGTCTATTAGCGAAGACTTAAAGCAATTATTCATCGTCTCTGAGTATAAACTTGGTGGTACAATTGAAGAAGCACCAACAGATGCACCAAAGTATGAGCATACAGCTGTAGTTGTAGCACAGGCGACAGGTGAGACGTGTGAACGTTGTTGGGTTGTTTCAGAAACAATTGGTAAAGATGCAGAACATGAAACATTATGTGAGCGTTGTGCAACGGTTGTTAAAGAAAATTATGTAAAATAATGAAAAAAAGCTGACTGCTCATAATAGCAGTCAGTTTTTTGTTGATGATATATCAAAATAACTTTCACTCTCTTTCCTATGAAGGAAAAATGTGTGTGAGGTAAGCGTGGAAATTTCGGACACACTAATTGTACATTGCAGCTGGGAGGAATGTACACGTGAATGAAATTTATATGGAAATAAAAGAAGAATTACAATTGATGAGAAAAGAGTTGCAAGATAGATTGGCAAAAGAAGTAATGCACACATACTATATGGAATTTGGGCAAGAACTTGGATACGAAATAAAGGAAGAGACAAAGAAAAAATTGCTATTACATGATATAAAAGAGGATTTAAAAGATGTAGAACGTGCATTGTTTAAAATGGAAATAGATATGTACGGTATTTGTGAAGAAACTGGAAGAGCGATTTCTACAAAACAAATGAAAACAATGCCGACTGCTCGTACTATTCATGAATTTTTCTATGAAAAGGTAAATGTATGAAATACGCACAACGATATTATGTTACCTTTTTTAATTTATTTTATTCTTCTACAAAGGTTCATTGTGAAAAGGTAGCAGCTATGCTAAAATTTTGAGGTACACTGTCTTTGTGGGGGAAATGAAAATGATATATTATGTAATAGCGTTATTTGTCATTGCCATCGATCAAATATCGAAGTGGCTAATTGTAAAGAACATGGAATTGGGTACGAGCATTCCGATTATCGATAATGTATTATACATAACATCTCATCGAAATAGAGGAGCTGCCTGGGGTATTTTAGAAAATAAAATGTGGTTTTTCTACATTATTACAGTCATTTTCGTAGCATTTATCGTATTTTATATGAAAAAATATGCGAAAACGGACAAGCTTCTAGGTATTTCATTAGGTCTAATTTTAGGCGGAGCAATTGGCAATTTTATTGATCGTGTATTTAGACAAGAAGTAGTGGATTTCATTCACGTGTATATT
This sequence comes from Bacillus sp. TH17, assembly GCF_016651125.1. Taxonomy (NCBI): domain Bacteria; kingdom Bacillati; phylum Bacillota; class Bacilli; order Caryophanales; family Bacillaceae; genus Bacillus; species Bacillus sp. TH17. Next base: position 3,371,151 of record NZ_JAEKEN010000001.1, on the reverse strand, counting down.
TTCTCGTACAACTATCCGGTATTCAATATAGCTGACTCAGCATTATGTATTGGAGTTGTATTAATTATTATTCAAACAGTATTAGAAGGAAAGAAAGCGAAGGAGTAATTGAATGAGTGAAGTAGTACAAGTAACAGTTGCAGAAGAACAAAAAAGCGAGCGAATTGATAAATTCGTTGCAGAAATAAACAGTGAATGGTCACGTTCACAAGTGCAGCAATGGATTAAAGATGCTGTTGTGACAGTAAATGGGAAATCAGTTAAAGGGAATTATAAAGTAAAAGGAAATGATGAAATTACAGTAACAATTCCCGAGCCAGAAGAGTTAGATATTCAACCGGAAGATATGAATTTAGAAGTTTATTATGAAGATGCCGATGTACTAGTTGTAAATAAGCCGCGTGGCATGGTAGTACATCCAGCACCAGGGCATACGAAGGGTACGCTTGTAAACGGACTTATGCATCATTGTACAGACCTATCAGGTATTAACGGTGTAATGCGTCCTGGTATAGTACACCGTATTGATAAGGATACATCTGGATTATTAATGGTTGCTAAAAATGATATGGCGCATGAATCACTTGTAAATCAACTTGTAGCAAAAACGGTAACAAGACGTTATAAAGCGATTGTACATGGTGTAATTCCACATGATAAAGGAATAATTGACGCTCCAATTGGTCGTGATAAAAAAGAACGTCAAAGTATGACTGTTGATGAAAATGGTAAGAATGCAGTTACACATTTCCAAGTGTTAGAGCGATTTAAGGATTTCACACTTGTAGAATGCCGCTTAGAAACGGGACGTACACACCAAATTCGTGTTCATATGAAATATATTGGTTATCCACTTGCAGGGGATCCAAAGTATGGTCCGAAGAAAACATTAGATATGAATGGACAAGCACTTCATGCAGGGATTTTAGGTTTCGATCACCCTCGTACTGGTGAATATATTGAGTTTGAGGCACCGATTCCAGAAGTGTTTGAAGAAGCGCTAAATATTTTACGGAAATAGTATTGACAAATCATAAGAAAACTGAGATACTGACAACAGTTAAATAATGATCCTTTAACACAGCCCCGTGAGGTTGAGAAGGTAACGGTTTGAAATACTTAGGGTATGTTGTACCCTTTTTTCAAAAGTCCTCTCGCACACGCTGAGAGGACTTTTTTTATACCATTACTCTCACGCAAGAAAAAAACTTGGAGGTGTAGAGCATGCAAGAGAAAGCTGTCGTTTTAGATGACCAAATGATTCGCCGCGCTTTAACACGAATTAGTCATGAAATCGTGGAACGAAATAAAGGTGTCGATAATTGTGTTCTTGTCGGAATAAAAACACGTGGAATTTTTATTGCACAACGTTTGGCAGAACGAATTGGTCAAATTGAAGGAAAAGAGATGGAAGTAGGAGAGTTAGATATTACGTTGTATCGTGATGATTTAACACTACAATCGAAACATAAAGAACCACTTGTAAAAGGTTCTGATATTCCTGTAGATATTACGAAGAAAAAAGTTATCCTTGTGGATGATGTGTTATATACAGGAAGAACAGTTCGAGCAGCAATGGATGCTCTTATGGATTTAGGTAGACCATCACAAATCCAATTAGCTGTTCTTGTTGATAGAGGTCATCGTGAATTACCAATTCGCGCTGATTATGTAGGAAAGAACATTCCAACATCTAGTGAAGAGCGTATCGAAGTTGATTTGCAAGAGACAGATCAACAAGATCGAGTAAGCATATACGATAAGTAAAGCCCTTTTAAATGTAGTCCTGTGAGGCTGCCAAAGGGTCTTGGCTTTCATATGTCAAATTTGGCATACGAAAGTGTAGGACTCTTTGTGCACAGGCACAAAGAGTTTTTTTATTGCAAAAATTAAAACTGAAGGAGGATGTAACAATGGAGCAAAAGCCAGTGTTAGACATTCATGAAGTACCGAAACCGGGAAAATGGTTATTATTAAGTATACAACATTTGTTCGCGATGTTTGGATCAACAGTGCTTGTTCCGTTTTTAACAGGACTGAATCCATCAGTAGCTTTAATATCAAGTGGATTAGGAACGCTAGCGTTTCTTCTAATAACGAAAGGTCAAGTACCAGCGTATTTAGGATCATCATTCGCCTTTATTGCACCAATTATTACAGCGAAAACAGCAGGTGGACCTGGAGCAGCGATGCTTGGAGGAATGCTTGCGGGACTTGTTTACATCTTAATCTCACTCGGAATTAAGAAATCTGGGTCAGAATGGATTATGAAATTACTTCCGCCAATCGTAGTTGGGCCAGTCGTAATGGTAATCGGTTTATCTTTAGCACATACAGCAGTGAACATGGCGATGAACGGTGCGGATGGTAAGTATAGCATTACACACTTTTCAGTAGCATTAGTAACATTAGCAATTACAATCATTTGCTCCATATTCGGGAGAGGATTTTTCAGTATCATACCAGTGCTACTTGGAATCATCGGCGGGTATATATTCGCTTACTTCCAAGGGCTAGTAGATTTAAAGCCAGTAGCTGAGGCAAAATGGTTTGTCATACCAGACTTCACAGTACCGTTTGTAACATATACTCCGGAGTTTTCATGGAAAATTGTACTCTTAATGGTGCCAGTTGCACTTGTAACAATTTCAGAACATATCGGACATCAAATTGTACTTGGAAATGTTATTAAAAGAGATTTAATTGAAAAACCAGGTTTACATCGTTCAATCTTCGGTGATGGGATAGCAACATTGATCGCATCACTAATAGGAGGACCACCGAATACAACGTACGGTGAAAACATCGGTGTGCTAGCAATTACGAGAGCATACAGTGTATACTTATTCATCGGTTCAGCAGTGTTCGCAATCATGTTTGGATTTATCGGGAAGATTTCAGCACTGATTCATTCGATTCCAACACCAGTTATGGGTGGTGTATCAATCTTACTCTTCGGTGTAATCGCATCAAGTGGTTTACGTATGATGGTAGACGATAAAACAGACTTAGGTGACAAACGAAACTTAATGATTGCATCAGTTATACTAGTAATTGGTATTGGCGGAGCGGTACTGCACGTAGGTGAATCGTTCCAAGTAGAAGGAATGGCGCTAGCAGCAATTGTAGGTGTACTATTAAATCTACTACTACCAGAGACAAAACAAACAAATAAAACAAAACAATCTAAGCAGATTGCTTCATAAAAATAACCTTTTAATTCAGTCCTGTGAGATAGAAAAGGGTGGCTACTTTAACGCACCCTAGTCTCAAAGAGTAGGGTATTTTTATACAGTTATTGTTATATAAATTCAATGGTGTTATCATAAAAAACAGAAAGATGAGGGATGACGATGAGCCATTTGTTAACGATGAGTGAATTATCGGAACAAGAAATTTCAGAAATCCTAAAAGACGCAGAAGATTTCGCGAATGGAAAAGAGAGAAAAACGACAGAGCAAACATTTGTTGCGAACTTGTTCTTTGAGAATAGTACGAGGACGAGATTTAGCTTTGAAGTTGCTGAGAAGAGATTAGGACTTGAAGTATTAGACTTTTCCGCAGATGCATCTAGCGTACAAAAAGGAGAAACTTTATACGATACGATAAGAACACTAGAATCAATCGGAACAAAAGCGGTAGTCATCCGCCATGAGCAAGATCGTTACTTCGATGAATTAAAAGATCAGGTGAATATCCCAATCTTGAACGCTGGAGATGGATGTGGAAATCATCCAACGCAATGTCTACTCGATCTTCTAACAATTAAACAAGAGTTTGGAAGATTTGAAGGTTTGAAGATTGCAATAGTTGGGGATGTTCGTCATAGCCGAGTAGCACGTTCTAATGCAGAAGCATTAACGAAACTGGGCGCGACAATTTACTTTGCAAGCCCAGAAGAGTGGAAAGATGAAGAGAACACATTTGGAACGTACAAGAGCTTAGATGAACTTGTTCCAGAAGTGGATGTGATGATGTTACTTCGTGTACAACATGAGCGTCATGACCATTATGAAACAGACATTATGAAAGAGTATCACGAGCAACATGGGTTAACAGTTGAAAGAGAAAAACGTATGAAAGAAGGAAGCATTATTATGCATCCAGCCCCTGTAAACCGTGATGTTGAAATTGCGAGTGAACTTGTCGAGTGTGAACGCTCACGCATATTCAAGCAAATGGAAAACGGGGTCTACGTAAGAATGGCTGTACTAAAACGCGCATTACCAAATGTATTAGGAGGAATGAAACATGAATTATTTGTTTAAAAATGGTCGTTATATGAATGCAGAAGGAACAATCGTAGCAACAGATCTTCTCGTACAAGACGGTAAAATTGCGAAGGTAGCAGAAAATATTACGGCAGATAATGCTGAAGTAATCGATGTAAATGGAAAGTTAATCGCACCTGGATTAGTAGATGTACACGTTCATCTTCGTGAACCAGGTGGTGAACATAAAGAAACAATTGAAACAGGAACACTTGCAGCAGCAAAAGGTGGATTTACTACAATTTGCGCAATGCCAAACACACGCCCAGTACCAGATTGTAAAGAACATATGGAAGACCTGCAAAAGCGTATTAAAGAAAAAGCACATGTAAATGTATTACCATATGGAGCAATTACAGTACGTCAAGCAGGTTCTGAAATGACCGATTTTGAAATGTTAAAAGAACTTGGAGCGTTTGCTTTCACTGATGATGGCGTAGGCGTGCAAGATGCAAGCATGATGTTAGCTGCAATGAAGCGTGCATCGAAATTAAATATGGCAGTTGTTGCACACTGTGAAGAGAACACACTTATTAATAAAGGATGTGTACATGAAGGGAAGTTTTCTGAGAAACACGGATTAAACGGTATCCCATCAGTATGTGAATCCGTACATATTGCCCGGGACATCTTACTTGCGGAAGCTGCAAATTGTCACTACCACGTATGTCATGTAAGTACAAAAGGATCTGTACGTGTAATCCGTGACGCGAAACGTGCTGGAATTAAGGTGACAGCAGAAGTAACACCGCATCACTTAGTATTATGTGAAGATGATATCCCATCGGCTGATCCTAACTTTAAAATGAATCCACCGCTTCGAGGAAAAGAAGATCATGCAGCGTTAATTGAAGGACTATTAGATGGAACAATTGATATGATCGCAACTGACCATGCACCGCATACTGCAGAAGAGAAAGCGCAAGGGATTGAAAGAGCACCGTTCGGAATTACTGGTTTTGAAACAGCATTCCCGCTTTTATATACGAACCTTGTGAAAAAAGGAATCATTACATTAGAGCAACTGATTCAATTCTTAACAGAAAAACCAGCTGACACATTCGGTTTAGAAGCAGGGCGCCTAACAGAAGGTAGAACAGCTGATATTACAATTATCGATTTAGAACAAGAAGAAGAAATTGATCCAACAACATTCTTATCAAAAGGAAAAAACACACCATTCGCAGGTTGGAAATGCCAAGGTTGGCCGGTTATGACAATCGTTGGTGGTAAGATCGCATGGCAAAAGGAGAGTGCATTAGTATGAAAAGACAACTTATCTTAGAAGATGGAACAGTATTAATTGGAAAAGGTTTCGGAGGAGAAATAGAAAAGTCAGGTGAGGTTGTATTTACAACTGGGATGACTGGATATCAAGAAACTTTATCTGATCCATCATACTGCGGTCAAATCGTAACATTTACGTATCCATTAATCGGAAACTACGGCATTAACCGTGATGATTTTGAATCAATTCACCCATCTGTAAATGGTTTAATCGTAAACGAAATTTGTGATCACCCATCAAACTTCCGTAATGAAATTTCGCTAAATGATTACTTGAAAGAAAGAAATATCCCAGGATTAGCAGGAATTGATACGAGAAAATTAACAAGAAAAATTCGTCAATATGGAACTTTACGCGGACGTCTTTGCAATATGGATGTGGATGTAGAGGACATCGTTAGCCAATTGAAAGCAACTGTCTTTACAGATCATGTGAAACGCGTATCAACAAAAGATCCATATCCAAGTCCAGGCCGTGGACACCGAGTTGTACTTGTAGACTTCGGAATGAAACATGGTATTTTACGAGAATTAAATAAGCGTGATTGCGATGTAATTGTTGTACCTTACAATACAACAGCAGAAGAAATTCTACGCCTTAGCCCAGATGGAATTATGTTAAGTAATGGACCTGGGGACCCAAAAGATGTACCAGAAGCAATTGAAATGTTAAAAGACATTATTGGTAAAGTTCCTTTATTTGGGATTTGCCTAGGACATCAATTGTTCGCCCTGGCATCTGGTGCGAATACAAGTAAGTTAAAATTCGGTCACCGTGGTTTAAATCATCCAGTAAAAAATCTTGCAACTGGAAAAGTAGCAATTACATCTCAAAACCATGGTTACGCAGTAGAAGAAGAATCAGTTGGAAATACAGAACTGGAAATTACACATGTTGCTTTAAATGATGGAACAGTAGAAGGTCTTCGTCATACGAAGTTCCCGGCATTTACAGTGCAATACCATCCAGAAGCTTCTGCAGGACCAGAAGATGCAAATGATTTATTCGAAGATTTCTTAGCAATGATTGAAAACTTCAAGAAAGAAGGGGAAGAGTTATGCCAAAACGCCTAGACATTAACACAATTTTAGTAATCGGATCAGGACCAATTGTAATTGGGCAAGCAGCAGAGTTTGATTACTCTGGTACACAAGCTTGTCAATCTCTTAGAGAAGAAGGTTACAAAGTAATCCTTGTTAACTCTAACCCAGCAACAATTATGACAGATACTGCAACAGCAGATAAAGTATATATAGAACCATTAACATTAGAATTCGTAAGCCGTATCATTCGTAAAGAACGTCCAGATGCACTCCTACCAACATTAGGTGGTCAAACAGGCCTAAACATGGCTGTTGAACTTGCGAAATCAGGCATACTTGAAGAGTGCGGAGTTGAAATTTTAGGAACAAAATTATCAGCAATCGAGCAAGCCGAGGATCGTGATTTATTCCGTACATTAATGCAGGAATTAAATGAACCAATTCCATCTAGCACGATTATTCATACGCTGGAAGAAGCACATGAATTTGTAAAAGAAATTGGTTATCCAGTTATTGTTCGCCCAGCATTTACAATGGGGGGAACAGGTGGCGGAATCTGTAATAATGAAGAAGAACTAATTGAAATCGTATCAGGTGGATTAAAACATAGTCCAGTAACACAATGTTTATTAGAAAAGAGTATTGCCGGTTGTAAGGAAATTGAATATGAAGTAATGCGTGATTCGAATGATAACGCGATTGTAGTATGTAACATGGAAAATATCGATCCGGTTGGGGTTCACACAGGTGATTCTATCGTTGTAGCACCGAGCCAAACATTAAGTGACCGTGAGTATCAAATGTTACGAAACACTTCATTAAGAATTATTCGTGCATTAGGAATTGAAGGTGGATGTAACGTTCAGCTTGCACTTGATCCACATAGCTTCCAATACTATGTAATCGAAGTAAACCCGCGTGTGAGTCGTTCGTCTGCACTAGCATCTAAAGCAACTGGATATCCAATTGCGAAGCTAGCGGCGAAAATTGCAGTCGGTTTAACATTAGATGAAATTATAAACCCAGTAACACAAAAAACATATGCTTGCTTCGAGCCAGCATTAGACTATGTTGTTTCAAAAATTCCACGTTGGCCATTTGATAAGTTTGAATCAGCAAACAGAACACTTGGTACACAAATGAAGGCAACTGGTGAAGTTATGTCAATCGGACGTAACTTAGAACAATCATTATTAAAAGCGATTCGTTCTTTAGAGCTTGGCGTTTATCACCTAGAGTTAGACCACTTAAAAGAGCTTGATAAAGAAACGATGAAAAAGCGTATTATAAAAGCTGATGACGAGCGTCTGTTCGTTGTAGCAGAAGCAATCCGTCAAGGTGTAACGAAAGAAGAAATCAACGAATGGTGTGAAATGGACTTCTTCTTCTTACAAAAAATTGAAAATATCGTAAACATGGAACGCGAAGTAAAAGCGAATGTAGGAAATATGGAAGTGTTACAATCTGCTAAAGAAATGGGCTTCAGTGACCATTACATCGCCAATGCTTGGAACAAAACAGAGCGTGAAATTTACGATATGCGTAAAGAAAGTAATATGACTCCTGTTTATAAGATGGTAGATACTTGTGCGGCAGAGTTTGAATCTGCAACACCATACTACTACAGCACATATGGTGACGAGAATGAATCGATTGTAACAGATCGTAAGAGTGTAGTTGTACTAGGATCTGGTCCAATCCGTATTGGTCAAGGTGTTGAGTTTGATTATGCAACAGTTCACTCTGTATGGGCAATAAAAGAAGCTGGATATGAGGCAATCATTGTTAATAACAACCCAGAAACAGTTTCAACAGACTTCAGTATTTCTGACAAATTATACTTTGAACCATTAACAATCGAAGATGTAATGCACATTATTGATTTAGAAAAGCCAGAAGGTGTTATCGTCCAATTCGGCGGACAAACGGCAATTAACTTAGCGGCTAAATTAGAAGCACATGGTGTGAAAATCTTAGGAACATCACTTGAAGATTTAGACCGTGCAGAAGATCGTGATAAGTTTGAAGCAGCTTTAACAAAGCTTGGTATCCCGCAACCAGTTGGTAAAACAGCAACGACTGTAGAGCAAGCAGTAGCGATCGCTGACAAAATTGGTTACCCAGTATTAGTAAGACCATCTTACGTACTAGGTGGACGTGCGATGGAAATCGTATATCGTCAAGAAGAATTACTGCACTACATGAAAAATGCGGTTAAAGTTCACGCAGATCACCCAGTATTAATCGACCGTTATATGGTTGGTAAAGAAATTGAAGTAGATGCAATTTCAGACGGTGAGAATGTATTCATTCCAGGTATTATGGAACATATCGAACGCGCTGGAGTTCACTCTGGGGATTCAATTGGAGTATATCCACCACAGAGCTTATCTGAAAAACTAAAAGAACAAATTATTGAACATACAATTGGGCTTGGAAAAGGTTTAAACATTGTTGGATTACTAAACATTCAGTTTGTAGTATTCAAAGATGAAGTGTATGTAATTGAAGTAAATCCACGTGCGAGCCGTACAGTACCATTCTTAAGTAAAATTACAGGCGTACCGATGGCAAATATCGCAACGAAAGTTATTTTAGGTCAAAACCTTGTAGAACAAGGATATGGAACTGGCTATCACCCAGAAGAGAAGGAAGTGTATGTAAAAGCACCGGTATTCTCATTTGCGAAACTACGCTCAGTTGATACAACATTAGGGCCTGAAATGAAATCAACAGGGGAAGTAATGGGTAAAGATTTAACGCTTGAAAAAGCATTATATAAAGGACTTGTTGCTTCAGGAATTAACATTCCAACGCACGGATCAGTAATCATCACTGTAGCGGATAAAGATAAAGAAGAAGCGCTGGAAATTGCAAAACGCTTCCATGAAATCGGCTATAACTTATTAGCAACAGCAGGAACAGCACAATCGCTAACAGAACAAAACATTCCGGTGCAAGTTGTAAACAAAATTGATTCTGAAGACTACAACTTACTTGATATTATCCGTCAAGGGAAAGCGCAGTTTGTAATCAATACATTAACAAAAGGAAAACAACCAGCGCGTGATGGTTTCCGCATTCGCCGTGAATCAGTAGAAAATGGTGTGGCTTGCTTAACATCACTTGATACAACGAGAGCAATCTTGAGAGTATTAGAATCTATGACATTCTCAGCTCATTCAATGAAAGAAATTACGCAAACGAAGCGTCACGAGGTGGTACATGCATGATGCAAAAGCAAAATATGATCGTCGTTAACCAAAAAGAAATCGCAAAAAACATTTACGAATTAGTGCTTCAAGGGGATTTAGTGCAGCAAATGAACGATCCAGGACAGTTTGTACACATTAAGGTAGCAGAGGGCATTACGCCCCTTCTGCGCCGCCCAATTAGTATTTGTAATGTCGATCAAGACAAGAACGAATTTACAATGCTATATCGTGCGGAAGGACAAGGGACAAAAACATTAGCGAAAAGAAAACAAGGTGAACTTGTAGATGTGTTAGGACCACTTGGTCATGGATTTCCTGTAGAAGAAGCGGAATCTGGACAAACGGCTCTATTAGTTGGTGGGGGAATTGGTGTACCACCACTATATGAATTGTCACAGCGTCTTGTAGCAAAAGGAGTACGCGTTATTCACATCTTAGGTTTCCAAACGAAAGATGTTGTCTTCTATGAAGAGAAATTCGCAGAACTTGGTGATACGTATGTTGCAACAGTTGATGGTACACATGGTACAAAAGGGTTTGTAACAGATGTAATCGATAGCTATGGAATTGACTTTGACATTCTCTACTCATGTGGACCTTTAGCGATGCTTCGTGCATTAGAAGGACGCTATAAGGAGAGAAAAGCCTACATTTCATTAGAAGAACGTATGGGCTGTGGTATCGGAGCATGTTTCGCATGTGTATGCCATTTGCAAGCAGATCCGAGTGGACATTCTTACAAGAAGGTGTGTAGCGACGGACCAGTATTTCCAATCGGGGAGGTTGTACTATGAACAGATTGCAAGTTGAATTACCAGGGTTATCATTAAAAAATCCAATCATCCCAGCATCTGGTTGCTTCGGATTTGGTCGTGAGTATGCACAGTTCTATGATTTAAGTGTACTTGGATCAATTATGATTAAAGCGACAACAGAACAACCTCGTTATGGAAACCCAACGCCTCGTGTTGCTGAAACACCAGGCGGAATGCTAAATGCAATCGGGCTTCAAAATCCTGGATTAGAAAAGGTAATGAATTCTGAATTACCTTTTCTCGAGCAATTTGATCTTCCGATTATTGCAAACGTTGCGGGTTCACAAGCTGAGGATTACGTAGCGGTTGCGAAGGCGATTTCAAAGGCACCTAATGTTCATGCGCTAGAATTAAATATTTCTTGTCCAAACGTAAAAACGGGTGGTATCGCTTTTGGTACAAATCCTGAAATTGCTGCTGATTTAACGAAGCGAGTAAAAGAGGTTTCTGAAGTACCGGTATATGTGAAATTGTCACCGAACGTGGCAAACATTGTGGAAATTGCAAAAGCAATTGAAAATGCGGGTGCGGACGGTTTAACGATGATTAATACATTGCTTGGTATGCGTCTAGATTTAAAAACTGCAAAACCAATTTTAGCAAACCGTACGGGCGGACTATCAGGGCCTGCGATTAAGCCAGTAGCAATTCGTATGGTACATGAAGTAAGTCAAGCTGTTAACATTCCGATCATCGGAATGGGTGGTATTGAAACAGCGGAAGATGTAATTGAATTCTTCTATGCTGGCGCAAGCGCGGTTGCAGTTGGAACGGCGAACTTTATCGATCCGTTCGTATGTCCGACAATTATTGAAGAATTACCAGCATTACTAGATGAATTAGGATTTGATCATATTTCGGAATGTCAAGGAAGGAGCTGGAAGCAAACATGTCACAGTCGTTAATCGTTGCACTAGATTTTCCAGGGAAACAAGAGGTAGAACAATTCTTACACCACTTTGAAGGGGAAGAGTTATTTGTCAAAGTTGGTATGGAGTTGTTTTACAAAGAAGGTCCTGCAATTATTACGTACTTAAAAGAAAAAGGACATAAAATCTTCCTAGATTTAAAACTTCATGATATTCCGAATACGGTAAAAAGCGCTATGCGTAGCCTAGCTAGTCTAGATGTAGATATGGTAAATGTTCATGCTGCTGGGGGAAGCAGTATGATGAAAGCTGCGATTGAGGGATTAGAGGAAGGTAAGCAAGAAGGAAAAGAGAGACCGATTTGTATTGCCGTTACACAATTAACAAGCACTTCGGAAGCTATGATGAAAAAAGAGATTGGCATTGAGAAAACGTTAGAAGAAGCGGTTGCTCATTATGCAAAATTAACGAAAGAAAGTGGACTTGATGGAGTTGTTTGTTCAACACTTGAAGTACCAAAATTACGTGAAGTATGCGGAAATGAATTTGTAACAGTAACACCGGGGATTCGTCTTGCAAGCGATGATGTAAATGACCAAGTGCGCGTAGCAACACCGAAACGTGCGAGGGAACTTGGTTCAAGCTACATCGTAGTTGGACGTAGTATTACAAAAGCAGAAAATCCGCTTGAAGCGTATAAAACAGTAAAACAACAGTGGGAAGGTGTAACAGTATGAAAAAAGAAATCGCATCGCATTTATTAGAAATTGGAGCAGTATTTTTACAACCGAATGACCCATTTACTTGGTCTTCTGGTATAAAATCACCAATTTATTGTGATAATCGTTTAACTTTATCTTATCCAAAAGTACGCCAAGCGATTGCAGCTGGATTAGAAGAGTTAATTAAAGAGCACTTCCCAACTGTAGAAGTTATTGCAGGAACAGCAACTGCTGGTATTGCGCACGCTGCATGGGTAAGCGATCGTATGGATTTACCAATGTGCTACGTGCGTAGTAAAGCAAAAGGTCACGGTAAAGGGAACCAAATCGAAGGAAAAGCTGAAAAAGGTCAAAAAGTAGTAGTAGTAGAAGACTTAATTTCAACTGGCGGTAGTGCAATTACATGTGTAGAAGCACTTCGCGAAGCTGGCTGTGAAGTATTAGGAATCGTATCAATCTTCACATACGAGCTTGAGTCAGGAAAAGAGAAACTAGAAGCAGCAAACGTAGCATCATATTCTTTAAGTGATTACAGTGCATTAACTGAAGTTGCAGCAGAAAAAGGTATGATCGGACAAGCTGAAACGAAAAAGTTACAAGAGTGGCGTAAAAATCCAGCAAACGAAGCTTGGATTACAGCGTAACACGAAAAAAGACGACCGCGGGGGATGCAGTGACCCCTGTCAAGTAGACAGTATTTAAAAAGCGCAACTAAGCAACCTGAGTTCTATATTTATATGGACTCAGGTTATTTAATTTCTTTTGAAATCTTTGATGATTATAAAAGTGCATATATTTACGCACGGCAAGTTTGACCTCATTCGCTTTACGGAAGGAGTATAAATGAAAACACTCTGCCTTAAAGTGACTGAAGAAGTTTTCCATACAAGCATTATCCCAACAGTTGCCTCTTCGAGACATACTTGCCTTCATCTGATATTTTTTAAGTAATTGATTATATTGACGAGATGTATACTGGGATCCTTGATCACTATGTAAGAGGATTCCCTTCACATTTCGTTTTTTCTTTGCCTTTTTAAGCGTATCTAACACAAGCTTTAAGTCGTTTCTACGACTGGTTTCATAGGCAACAATTTCATTATTGTATAAATCCTTAATAGCGGATAAGTACAAGCGCTGTCCATTGAAAATCAAATAGGTAATATCGGTTACCCATTTCTCATTCGGTTTTGAAGCCTGAAACTCCCTATTTAGATGGTTCTCTGAAATCACATAAGCTTCTTTTTTTCCGTAATAAGGTCGTTTTTTCCTAATTACGGCTTTGATACCTAGTTCACTCATCAATCTTTGGATGTGCTTATGGTTCAAATGAAGGTTATATGTGGCTTTCAGCCACACTTGTATTCTTCTATATCCATAAATTCCTCTTAATTTTTTATGACACTCCAATATCTTTTTCTTAATTTCGATATCCTCTGATTGTTTTTTAGAAGGCGTCGTATGCCGTTTTAGCCATTTGTAGTATCCACTTCTGGTTACACCAGCAATATCGCATAGAATGGTCACTGTATAACCTGTTTTTGTCATTTCATGGATGACTTCGAATTTTTTTATTTTGGATACGACTTTCATTCCTCCTTTTACATCCCTAAGAGCTTTTTTAACATTTCATTTTCCGCTTCTAATCGTCTGATCTTAGCTTCAGGATCTTCGGGTCTAACCCTTGGTCTACCTAAACCTGGTCCTTTCGCTTTACCGCGTTTTTCTTCTAGTCCTTTGATTCCTTCAGCTTCAAAGTGTTTCACCCAACGACTTACAACCGAGTGATGAATACCTAATTCTTTCGCAATGGTTTTATAGCTCATGCCTTCTTTTAAGTATAAATCTATAGCTTGTTTCTTAAATTCTACATCGTAAGTGACTCTAATTTTTCCCATGAAAAAATCCCCTCCATAGTAAACAGGTTAATGTGCTTTCTTTTTCCTGTCTACTATAAGGGGATCATATCAGGAACGTGGTCGTCTTTTTTATATCATTGCTAAAATTTTATGTAAAGTTCCATCGATATCAAAGAAAATCATATTACAATCTCCTCACTAATAACTACTTATTGTTTTCTGCAACTTCATATCCTCTCACAAACAATAGAGTCATATAAGAAATAATAAATGAGAAGATACTATACATACCGACCCAAAAGAAAAACTTTGGAGGGAAGGCGATAGCACCTACTATTAAAAAACTAGCAAACGTTACAATTGGCATTACATAGTACGTTCTCGTTCTACGTGTTCCAATAACAGAAACGATAAAGATAAGTAATGGACAAATTAATAAGACAAAAATCAATTCATTCATAGTTATGTCCCCTTTTCTAATTGAAGTAATCTGTTTCTCGTAAACGTTTTGAAATAATTACTCTCATAATATAATTTCGCTATGTAATAAATAAACCCTTTTGAAGGTTAGTATATTTCAATATTTAACCTAAAAAGGCGTAAGCAAGTATTATCTTGCTTACGTTACAGGATAAACATCACAACGATAGTGGTGACGATTAAGCCGATAATAACTGGCAAAAAATTTCGGCGTGCGAGTTCAAATGGATCTACTTTACAAATAGCAGCGGCTTCACAAGCTGATGTGGTTATGGGAACAAATAGCGCTATTCGTGAGGCAACAATCTTTTTATTTATTGGAAATGAGTTGCTATCACTGTTAGAAAATGCTGGTCGTATGGGAATCCCTTTACCTTCAGCATTAACGAATGCATTTGAAATTTTAGATTAGTATAATGATATTTGTGTAAAATAAAATCTACTTAATTGTAAATAAAGCCTATGTATATGTGAAATAAAGAAGAGCCGTCCTGTTGGGCGGCTTTTTTCTTATTGATTCTCCTAATGTTTCCTTATTCATATTTAAATCTCGATCTCTCTAAGTTTAAAAATTTTTCAAACCTATTTATCAGATCTTCTTTCGTAGTTGGGACTTCTTGAGGCATATAATTAACAAAACTCACCATATCTTCTGGGTAGTGATGATTTCCATAAAACTCTGCAATTTCATTTAATAATTCATTATCTTCTTTACATCTTTCTTTTATTTCAGATAAACAAACAAATCTTAGTTTTCTATTCTCCTCTACTAACATTGTGCTTTCTTCATCTAATTGAGGAAAATAATTAGTTTTTATTTCTAACATCACCTTATCTAAATCTTCACTAGATACTCCCCATGCAAGTTCACTAACAAACTCACTTTCATCACCAATATCCATCAATTCTACCGCATAATCGGAAATGACGTCTTTATTAAAATAATTTTCTTGGATGCCTATAAAAATAGTTTTCCAGTCATACTTAATATGTTTATTTTTTAAATCTTTTAAGTTCATATTATTTACCTCTTACTTTTTTGGAATTTGATTTGGCTTACCCGTCATAACACCATTTTCAATGAATCTCCTGTGGCTCACATCACCATTGGGCTCAACAATCCATTCAAAAACACCTTTATTACCATTGTTACTTCCTGTTATTTGATATAATTCCCTTTTAATACGGTCCCCTCCTACTAGTGGAAACTCCTCCGCAAATCTTGAATAATTATCAATAACATCAGAAAAACCATGTTCCTTTGATACATGAGGGAACTCTTTTTCTATAAAAGGTTTCCCTTTTTCATCTCTTCCCCAAACTGGTTTTACATTATCAACCTTTTTTCCACTTCCAACTCGTTTTCCATCTATAACAGGTCCTTTAAGTTCTTCAATTACTCTAAGATTAGCTCCGCTGTTTGTCCCAGCAGTGACTTTTTTAGCTGTATTTGCAGCCTCAGTAGCCTTAGCAGTCATTTTAACTCCTTTTCCTACTTTAGCTATCTTTCCAAAGGGTGTAAGGCCGGCTACAGCCATGACACCTGCCCCAGCACGCTCCCACCCCGAAAGTTTTTCGCCAGTAGATGGATCAATACCATCCCAAACACGACGAACATCATATTCACCACTTATTTCACCAGCAATATCTCTAGCTAATTTTTTACCATCAAAGCCATTCTCTTCAGAAGAAGGTTTACCACACATTGCACCTTCTTCCATTGTAACATCTTGATTATCTGTATTGCGGAATTTTTCGGCAATTCGTTTCAGATCTTCTTCCACTTGTATAATTGAATTGATAGATGTAAAAGCTTTTGGTCTCGCTTCATTGAACATTTGAATGAACTGTTGATTAGAGGCACCGATCCATTGAAAACACAAATGATCAATTTCATTACATAAATTATTATGTATAGATTCTAATGCGATTCTGGTATTACTTGCACGATTAGCAACTTCTTCTAGCATTTCAGGTGTCACTTTGATTTGAACCATTTCTTTTCTCCCTTTTCCCAATTAAAATTATGAGATAAAAAGAAAAAAATGTAAACACAGAAATTTTAGACTAGTATAGTAATATTTATATAAAATAAAATTTGCTTAATTGTAAATAAAGCCTATGTATATGTGAAAGAAGAGCCGTCCTGTCGGGCGGCTTTTTTATTTATATGTAATTAAAATTTACTTTTAGATAATGCTTTTAATATAGGTTTAAAGATTTTACTCAATAAACGAAATGCGTGGAAGATTGAACGAATGACTTTCATAAAGGTAGAATCTCTCCTTATTTTAAACACCTACTTTTTGTGTACTAGTTACACTTTTACTGTAGATCAGATATCTTTCTAACTTCTTTTTCCTTCGCTTTAAATTCTCTTTTATATTGCTTGAAATCCTGTTTATCTACTCTGAACGTTTCCCCAGTGGCAACATTTTTTACTAAATATGTTTTAAATGCAAATTCCCTTAATAAAAAATACACCAAAAATAATAGCAAAGATATCCCAAGTGTTGGTAATAGCTCAGTAATGGCGTAAATGAAACTTTGAAAAATACCGCTAATAGCAAGAGGGAGAGAACTTGTAGCGGTTAATGCTAATAAAAAGATAAAAACAATACAAATAATTGTCGTATCTTTTCGAAGAATAAAAAAGGTAATAATAGTGAGTAAACAAAGAATATAGAGAGCATGTAAAAGCGTTAATTCAACTCCCATAACATTCACATCCTTTAGGCATTCGTGTAGTTCATTGTATGAAAGCGGTGAAGGTATGTGAGTATAGGAAAAAGAAAAAAGTGAAATTTCATGTACTGTAATGGTAAGAATAATAAATGGATGTTACAATACAATTAATCCTAAAAATGGAATTAAAGGAGGACTTATGCGCAAAAAAATTGGATTTTGGGGATTCATCATATCTTGTAGTCTATTAATCATTTTAAATCTGTTTACAAGCAATGAATGGATAAGTATCATACCTGTTTTCGGGTTTGTATTTATACTTTTATATAACTGGGATGATATGAAACAATATAGTAAGAAAAGTATCGGAATTATGATAGGTATCACTGTTGTTTGCTCATTTTTCGTAGGGTTTCTTTTAATAGAAGGGCAGAAACAAATGGAGAAAATGTCTATTTTTCAAGAATGGATGTCTTCTGCAAAAGGTCTTTATATTGTACTTGTAGTTGTTATTTTTCTAAGAATTGTTATAAGCATAGCAAGTTACATATTAAAGGAGAAGTAGAATGGGGGAGTACGAATGAGAGAGAAAATAGGGTATTTTGGTGTGCTCGTTTGTTTACTATTATCAGTTGTTTCAGGGCAATTTCTTAAAAGTGAATGGGTACCAGTAATATTATGTATAGGAGTATTGATTTTTGCTCCTATGTATCGCTGGGATGAATGGAAAGCATATAGTCGAAAAAAGAAAATTGTTTTCAGCATCGAGTTTGTCATTATAATTAGCACGATTCCGTTTTTGTTATTGAAAGGAAATGAGATAATAGATGGAATTGTAATGTTTCAAGGGTGGTTATTTATTGCGAAATTGCTATATTTAATATGTATTTTAATATCGGTAGCGGTAGTCGCTAAAAAAGTAAACGAAAAGTTATTCGTTAATGAATAAAAGAAAATGCCACCTTATTCGGTGGCATTTTCTTACTTTACTGAATGAGCTTTTTGCATCTTTTTAATTAAACGAATTTGTCCGCGATGGTTGATCTCATCTTCAAATACGTGAAACCATTTAAAGTAGTTATTTGCTGGTTTGTCATGCCAAAAGTCGGTCGTTTTAAATAGCCATTCGTCAGGTAAAGACTGAAATGTTTCGATCGTTTTAGAGCGCACTTCTTGTAACGTATTTATGTAAAATTCTATTGAGTTGCCTTTTATTTTCTCGCGTCCAAGATTTCCTAACTCAACAGCAGGTAACCAACGTTCTAATTCAGCATCTGTTGGTTCACGATCTTCAAAAGTATGAATTTGGTAGTAAAATTCAATAGCAGCCATATGGTACAAAAGCATACCAATTGAATTTGCTTCATCATCATATAAATAATCAAGTTCTTCAATTGTTAAGCCTTCGACAGCCTGCATTGTTGTATAGCGAGCGTAATTCATCATGGAAACAAGTTTTGAAAATTCAGGCTGTAAACCATCTACCTTATCGATTACAAAGTTCAATTAAAATTCCCCCTCTTTAAACAATTACTCCAGAGAAGGAATTCTATGTGTAAAGAAAAAACTCCTGTTAAAAAGTTCATGATTTTTAACAGGGAATGACAATTAGTTCCCGATTTGCCTTTGTAATAACCTCATAGCCCTCTTTTGTGATGACAATATCATCTTCAATTCTACACCCGCCCCAGTTTGGTATATAAATACCTGGTTCAACTGTAACAACCATACCTTCTTCTAAAGTAGCCTTACTTTCTTGGGATAGACGGAGAGGTTCATGAATTTCTAACCCAAGCCCATGACCAGTAGAGTGGCCGAAATATTGACCGTATCCATGTTCTGTAATGTAATCTCTCGTTATATCATCGATACTTTTCGCAGTTTCTCCAGGTTTAATGGCTGCAGTTCCACGCTTTAATGCTTCTAATACAACATTATATATTTTTTTGAATTCTTCCGATGGTTCGCCAATCGCTACAGTACGTGTTAAATCGGAACAATACCCGTTATAAAGTGCACCGAAATCTAAGGTAACGATATCGCCGTGCTCGATTATTTTATTCGATGCAACGCCATGAGGAAGTGAAGAGCGAACGCCAGAAGCTACAATAATTTGAAATGATGAGGATGTAGCCCCTTTCTTTCGCATGAAAAATTCTAATTCATCTCGGACATCAGTCTCACTTATTCCTGGCTTTAGAAACGTAAGGATGTGGTGAAATGATTCGTCAGCAATATTAGCCGCAATTTTCATTGTTTCTATTTCAGGTGTGTCTTTAATAATGCGAATATCTTCGATGATTTCGCACACTTGCACCATTTCCGCATGTATGTATTTTTGTAAGTTTTTATATTGTTGTAATGTCATGTTATTTTCTTCAATTCCAAGTTTTTGAATGTTTAATTTCGATACTTGATTTGCGATTTCTTTTTCTAAATTTCCTTTATGCATAATAATTTTAGCTTCTTTTATTTGTAATTTCGCTTGATCTACATAGCGGAAATCAGTTATAAAAACAGCTTTATCCGCAGAGATTAAGACGACGCCAGCGCTACCTGTAAAGCCTGTTGCATATTGGCGATTTTCTTTTTTGGTAATAAGTAATCCGTCAATTTCATATTTTTGTAGTTGATTTTGGATTTTATTAATTCTTAAAGTCATGTTAATTTCCCCCTTTTCACAGTATTGAATAAAGCAAATAGCGTGCCAAAATTTAACTTTAGAGAAAGGATAGTGGGGAATATATATAAGGGAAGGTAAAGTTCTGTCCGCCATTTGTGGGAAGGACTATTTGAAAACTACGGATTGCTTCAAAATATTAGTGAGCAAATGAAAAGAACATCGAATCGATTTTTTTACACACTGTAAAAAAATTTATACAAATACGAGAAAATAATGTCAAATTTTTTTGGAATATCGAAGTTAGGAAAGAAAAGGATAAGCGATGTTTAGAGTGTATATTTGAAAATAACATTACATTTATTATTTATTTTAATATAAAAATTAATATATAAATAAAAAAATTATTGATACAATAGGTAATTGTTGGGTTTCTCTCGAAGATAGGGATACGTAACGAATAAATAGGATTAAGGAATGTGAGTATATGAAAAAATTAAGTAAAGTAATGTCATTTTGCTTGGTAGTTAGTATGTTTGTTCTAGCAGGTTGTGAAAAAAGTGAAAACAAAGTTCAAGTAAATGAAAAGATTGAACAGCTTGATGAAGCACCAGAAGTGACAGGAAAAGAAGCGAAAAAGATTGTACGAAAGAGCGTAGATAGGATAGCAAACGCTTTTAGTGAGATGGAAAAAGAAAATGGATGGAGCCGAAATAATCCTGGAGATATGGAGACAGCGAAAAAAGGAGTTAAGGGATTAGTTACAGATAAGTTTGTAGAAAATCAGCTTCCTAAGTCGCTTGACACATTTAATAGGTCTAGAGAGACGGATATGTTGCCATTCCCAATTCATATTGAGCCAGACGTGAGAATAACTTGTTCACAGAAAAATGATGTTTTAAAGATTGAGACGCTTATCCTTGCAAATGATATGGGGAATGAAGCGGAGACGTGGGAATTTGTTTTAGTTTATACCGATGGAAAATGGTTAATGGATAAATGGTCATCAAATACGTCAGTAGATTTAAAGTTAACTAAAGAAGAAGCTAACGAAATTCTTAGAGTTCAAGGTTTCAAGAATGTTTCTTTCGTTAGAGAAGAGAATAGTGGAAATAAGAAATATATTTTTAAAGAAAGTAACGGAGTAGTTGCTGTGGATGCCCAAACATCTGTTATTACTCACAATGTAGATGATGAAGAGCAAGAGAAGGTAACGAAACAGGATTTTATTCAAGAGCAAGAAACAGCTAAGGGAAATGATTCCAGTACGTATACTAGTTCAAAAGAAGAGAAGCAGCCAAAAAAAGAATCTTCTTCAGTATTAGGTAAAACTAAGGCTCTAAATGAGTTAGTTGCTCTAGAAAACGAAGAAAAACATACAAATGTTATGTCAACAAATGACATAGTAAATGAAATAGAAGGAAATTATCAACTATGGGATAATAAACTAAATGAAATTTACAGTACATTAAAAAATACGATGTCAGCTGATGCATTTCAGTCATTAAAAACAAAACAGATTGCATGGGTTAAAGAAAAAGAAAGTAAAGTTACAGCGATTGGTATAGATCCAAATAATGGAACGATGAGACGTATAGAGGCTTCGGAAGAGAAATATAAGATGACAAAAGAAAGATGTTACGAATTAGTTAATGGATATATGAACTAAATTAAAGAATGCGTTGCTAGCAAGCAACGCATTTTTTAATTTACGCTTTTAATTTCATTACTGTATCAGCATCTGGTGTTACATATAATGTTTGTTGATTGTCATATGTAACAAATCCAAGTTTTGCACCGCTCGGTTTTTTGACATGGCGTACCTTTGTGAAATCTACAGGAACAGAACTAGAATCTTTTGCTTTACTGTAATAAGCAGCGATTTTAGCGGCCTCTTGTAAAGTCTCTTCCGTAGGTTCAAGAGAACGAATGACAACGTGGGACCCAGGTATGTCTTTCGTATGTAACCAAATTTCATCACGACGGGAGAATTTCGTTGTTAAATAATCATTTTGCTTATTGTTTTTACCGACGAAAATTTCTGTGCCATCACTAGCTAAATATTTGTCCAATACTGGTTTTGTCGGTTTTTTCTTTGAGTTTTTCTTCTTACGATTACGTACATAACCTTCTTCGGTCAGTTCTTCACGAATCTCTTCAATATCTTTTGAAGAAGCAACCTCCATTTGTTGAAGTAAGCTATCGAAATAAAGAATTTCTTCATTTGTTTTTACGATTTGTTCTTCTACAATAGCAACTGAATTTTTCGCTTTTTGGTACTTTTGGAAATAGCGTTGTGCATTTTCAGATGGTGTTTTTAAAGGATTTAATGTGATTTTTACAGTCCCACCATTTTCGTCGTAATAGTTAACGACTTCTATCTCTTTATCACCTTTTTTCAAAGCGTACATATTGGCTGTAAGTAGCTCTCCAAATAGTTGATATTTATCTGCTTTTCCGGCATCTTGTAATGTTTTTTCTAGTTTAATTAGCTTCTTTTCGTTTTTTGTTTTTTCATTTTGCATAAAGCGTTCTAAATCGTGAGCTTGTTGTTTTACACGATCGCGCTCTGCTTTACCAAAGAAGAAACGATCTAATAATTCACTAACAGATGAAAATGTTTTTTCGTTTCCTTGTAAGTGAGAAAGAGGGAATAGGTAAAAGAACTCTTTTCCATTTGCTGTTATCATTGCTGGCACGTACTGATGTGTTAGCAAAGGTTTTTGCAAGCTGAAGAAAGCTTCAGATAATGCTTTTTCATTTGCCATACCTGCTTTTTTTACAACTTCTTTTGCAAATAATGGGGAAATTCCCATGAATGCTCCGACAAGTTGTTTGTCCATGTTGCCAGATAAAAAGTCTAGCGGTTTAATAAAATCATCTTCTGTTTCGATAAGAAGCGGATTAACTTTATGTTGTGCCGGTGGGGCAACATATTCAGCTCCAGCATATACAGTACGATGTCGGTTTACCGCTAAAGAAACGTGTTTTAAGCTATCTAAAATAACATTTGTTTTCGTATCTACTAAGATAATATTACTGTGTCGTCCCATTATTTCGATTACTAATGTTTTTACTGATTCGTCACCGATTTCATTGCGACTGCGGACTGTAATTTGAATAATACGTTCTAAGTCAATTTGTTCAATTTTTTCAATAAATCCACCTTCTAAATGTTTGCGAAGAAGCATACAAAACATCGGCGGTAGCGCTGGTGAATTGTAGTTTTGATTTGTTAAGTGCATACGCGCATATGTAGGGTGAGATGAAAGAATTAGTTTTTGGTTTTTTCCGTTTGCTCGAATATGTAATAAAACTTCATATTTTGAGGGTTGATATATTTTTGAAATTCTTCCTGTTTGAAGAGAATTTGCAATTTCATGTGTAATTGCTCTTGTAAATAATCCATCGAATGCCATGAATGAACACTCCTTTCTAACTAAAAGTTAATTATAGCATTTTTTTGGACGAGGCTGAATAAGCTTTCATTAGAGTATGTCTGGAATCAGGAGGTCGATGGCAGGATGAACTGGTATGAAATGCGAGCACATGAAGTGGAGGAAAGAACGAATACGAATGTGGAGGTAGGTCTTACAGAGCAAGAAGCAGAGGGCCGATTAAAGAAATTTGGCACAAATGAATTGCAAGAAGCAAAGCGGCCTTCTGCGCTTATGGTGTTTTTAGCGCAATTTAAAGATTTTATGGTACTTGTTTTATTTGGTGCTACAATTATTTCAGCTTTTTTAGGAGAGTATATTGATTCGATTGCAATTGTTGCAATTGTTATTATTAATGGTGTCCTCGGTTTCTTCCAAGAGAGGAAAGCTGAAAAATCGTTGGAAGCTTTAAAAGAATTGGCAGCTCCTCAAGTTACTGTACTAAGAAATGGGAAGTGGATAAAAGCGCCGTCAAAAGCGCTTGTACTAGGTGATATTATTAAATTTTCTAGTGGTGACCGTATTGGCGCGGATGTTCGCCTTGTGGAATCTTCAAGTTTATATATTGAAGAATCGGCTCTTACAGGAGAGTCATTGCCTGTACAAAAGAAGGTAGATGCGTTACAAGGTCAAGATGTTTCAATTGGTGATCAAAAAAACATGGCATTTATGGGGACGATGATAACGAGAGGTGCTGGAACAGGGGTAGTCGTAGCGACTGGAATGAATACAGCTATGGGGCAAATTGCAAATATGTTGCAAAATGCTGAGCAAATGGAAACGCCATTACAAAGAAGATTAGAACAGCTTGGAAAAATTTTAATTATTGTTGCTCTTATATTGACGGCTCTTGTTGTACTAGCTGGTGTATATCAAGGGAATGAAGTGTATCACATGTTTTTGGCTGGGGTTTCGCTTGCTGTTGCAGCTATTCCAGAAGGATTGCCAGCTATCGTTACGGTTGCGCTATCACTTGGTGTACAGCGTATGATTAAAAAGAGGGCAATTGTGCGAAAGTTGCCAGCTGTAGAAACGTTAGGCTGTGCTTCTGTTATTTGCTCAGATAAAACAGGAACAATGACACAAAATAAAATGATGGTAACACATATGTGGTCAGGCGGAGAATTGTGGAAAGTAACAGGTCAAGGCTATGAGCCAACAGGTTCGTTTATGAAAGGTGAAGAAGTAATTGACCCTACTAAGACGAAATCACTGTATCAACTACTTACATTTGGCTGTTTATGTAATAATGCGAATGTTATTCAAAAGAAAAAGACGTATGTGTTAGATGGAGATCCAACAGAGGGAGCTCTCGTTGCTGCTGCAATGAAGGCGGGAATATCACGTGAAGCTCTTAAAGGAAAGTTTGAAGTCATTCGTGAATTTCCTTTTGATTCAACTAGAAAAATGATGAGCGTTATCGTTCGTGATCGTGAAGGTAAAAAATTTGTTATTACAAAAGGAGCACCAGATGTTCTTTTGCAGATGAGTCAAACAATTTTGTGGGGAAATAAGCAGCAGCCTTTAAGTGAAATGTATCGAAAAGAAGTGCAGGCAGCGATTCATAGTTTAGGAAGTCAAGCTTTACGAACGATTGCGGTGGCATTTAAACCGTTAAAAGCTACAGATTCAATTGAACATGAAAGAGAAGTCGAGCAGGATTTTATGCTTGTTGGAATACAAGGAATGATAGATCCGCCAAGACTAGAAGTGGCGCAAGCGGTGAAAGAGTGTAAGGAAGCTGGTATTAGAACGGTAATGATTACGGGAGATCATAAAGTGACGGCAATGGCAATTGCGGAACAGCTAGGGGTTTTACCGGCGGGTGGACGCGTTGTTGAAGGTGTAGAACTTGCGAATATGGATGTAGAGGCATTAGAAGATATTGTAGAAGATACGTATGTATTCGCTCGTGTGTCTCCTGAGCATAAATTGAAAATCGTTAAGGCGCTACAAAATAAGGGACATATAGTAGCTATGACAGGTGATGGAGTGAACGATGCTCCAGCTATTAAAACAGCTGATATAGGGATTGCGATGGGAATTACAGGGACAGATGTTGCAAAAGAAGCTTCGTCACTTGTGTTGTTAGATGATAACTTTGCTACGATTAAATCGGCGATTAAAGAAGGTAGAAACATATATGAAAATATTCGGAAGTTTATTCGGTATTTGTTAGCATCTAACGTTGGTGAAATTTTAGTTATGTTATTTGCGATGTTACTTGCACTGCCATTGCCGATGGTTCCAATTCAAATTTTATGGGTGAACTTAGTTACTGACGGTTTACCAGCGATGGCATTAGGTTTGGATAAGGCTGAAGGAGATGTGATGAAGAGAACACCACGCCATCCGAAAGAAGGGGTGTTCGCTAGAGGGCTTGCGTGGAAAATTATAAGTCGTGGTTTTCTAATTGGAGCAGTGACATTAGTAGCGTTTATTATTGCATTTAACCAGCATCCGAATGAATTGAAGTATGCACAAACGGTAGCCTTCGCAACATTAGTACTGGCTCAGCTTATTCATGTATTTGATTGTCGTAGTGAACATTCTATATTTCACCGCAACCCGTTTGGAAATATATATTTAGTAGGGGCGGTTATTATTTCTTTACTGTTAATGCTTGTAGTTATATATTATCCACCATTACAGCCGATTTTTAGCACAATGCCGATACAAGCACGAGATTGGTTGTTAATTGGAGGATTATCATCTATTCCGACCTTCTTATTAGTAGGATCCTTATTAACAAGAAAAAAGGAGAAAAAGAAAAAGCCGCTGTTATATAAGAAGGGATTAAACTTGAAATAGTCAATGATATGAAAATATGATATAATTTACAGAAGGTAGTAGAGCCTTGTCTCTATTGCCTTTTTCATTGAGTTATTTCATGGCTTGGATGTGATAAAGATGATTTGTAGTATGACAGGATTTGGAAGATCGAAGGTAGAAAACGATACTTTTCAAATAACAGTAGAAATGAAGTCGGTGAACCATCGTTTTTTAGAAATGAGTATTCGGCTTCCGAAGCAAATGATGGCGTTTGAAGACAAGATTCGTAAAATAATTGCAAAGCAAGTTCGCCGTGGACGTATTGAAGTGTCTATTAGTATAACAGGTGAAGGGCTTGTTGAAAGAAAATTAACTGTGAATTGGGAACTTCTCAAGCAGTACCAATCCATTATGGAAGATATAAAAGGGAAATTTCAATTACAAGATTCTATTACACTCGGGCAACTAATGGGAATGCCAGAAGTAACGGCAGTTGAAGAAATAGAAAATGTAAATGAACAATTTGAAACCGGTTTATATGAAGCTGTTCGCCAAGCTGCTCATATGTTGAAAACGATGAGAGATGGCGAAGGAGAACGATTACATAAAGATATAGCATATCGTTTGCAAGAGATTCATAATTGTGTAAATGCAATTATTCCACATGCACCAATTGTTACACAAAAATATCGTGAACGATTAGAAAATCGCTTAAAAGAATTACATAATCAAGATTTAGATGAACAACGATTGTTGACAGAAGTAGCAATATTTGCAGAGCGTTCAGATATTCACGAAGAATTAGTTCGATTACAAAGTCATTTAGATCAATTTCGTGAAGCACTGCAAATTACAGAGCCTGTTGGAAGGAAAATGGACTTCATCGTGCAAGAGATGCATAGGGAAGTTAATACGATAGGTTCTAAGGCAAATGACTTAACAATTTCAAAATATGTCGTAGAAATGAAAAATAACCTTGAAAAAATTCGTGAACAAGTACAAAATATTGAGTAGCTTTCAAAAAATATATAAAGTTATACGTGGTGGAGAAATCGGATAGACTTACTAGGAGGCGCAAACTATGGCCATGCGGTTTTTAAATATTGGATACGGAAATATTGTATCTGCTCATCGAATTATTGCTATTGTAAGTCCGGAGTCAGCTCCTATTAAACGGACAGTACAGGAAGCGCGTGAACATAATGCTTTGCTTGATGCTACGTATGGGAGAAAAACAAGGGCGGTTATTGTTATGGATGATGGGCATGTAGTATTAAGTCCAATTCAGCCAGAGACGATTGCACATCGTTTGAATAATAAAGAAGATTTAAGTGAGGAAGGGTAGGTTTTACATATTTATGAGAAGTAGAAGAGGATTGCTCATCGTTCTTTCGGGACCTTCTGGTGTCGGGAAAGGAACGGTTCGAAAAGAGCTGTTTAGCCATGAAGACACACGTTTTCAGTACTCTATTTCAGTAACGACACGTAAACCGCGTGAAGGTGAAGTAGATGGTGTGGATTATTTCTTTAAAGAGAGAGAAGAATTTGAAGAAATGATTCGTAATGAAAAGTTACTTGAATGGGCTGAGTTCGTTGGTAATTATTACGGAACACCGATTGATTATGTTGAAAAAACGTTACAAGAAGGAAAAGATGTGTTCTTAGAAATTGAAGTGCAAGGAGCAATTCAAGTTAAGAAAGCCTTCCCAGCAGGTGTATTTATTTTCTTAGCACCTCCAAGTTTATCTGAACTAAAGAACCGAATTGTCGGCCGTGGTACAGAAACTGAAGATGTTATTGAAAATCGTTTAACTGTAGCGAAAGAAGAAATCGAAATGATGGACGCTTATGACTATGTTGTAGAAAACGATCAAGTTGAATTAGCTTGCGACCGAATTAAAGCAATTGTGGTTGGTGAACATTGCCGCCGCGAAAGAGTGGCAAAATACTATAAAGAAATGACGGAGGGTCTATAATTATGTTAAATCCATCAATTGACTCATTATTAACAAAAATCGATTCTAAATATACACTTGTAACAGTAGCTGCAAAGCGTGCACGTGAAATGCAAATTGCTGACAATTGTGTTATTGAAAAGCCTGTTTCTCATAAATGTGTAGGTAAATCATTAGAAGAAATCGATGCAGAAGTATTAAAATATGTACCAAGCGATGACACAATAATTGATTAAGACATTCTTTTCGACAAATTAAAACATAGACTTTATAATTTTCTATGTAACGGTAACAACCTATTTACAAGTAGGTTGTTATTTTTTTACGATAGGGATGAAAAAGAATCGAAAAAGACGGAACGAAATACTGGTACTGACGAGCTGGAAATTCTATTTCAGTAGAATAAGTTTGAAAAAGAAAGAGGACGAGTCATATGCTAAAAGGGAAAAAGATACTTCTATGTGTAACAGGAGGCATTGCAGTTTTTAAAGCGGCTGCGTTAACAAGTAAATTGACACAAGCTGGCGCTCTTGTAAAAGTAATGATGAGTGAGTCGGCAATGAAGTTTGTTACGCCTCTTACATTTCAAGCACTTTCTCGCCATGATGTATATACGGATACGTTTGATGAGAGAGACTCCGCTGTTATTGCTCATATTGATTTAGCGGATTGGGCAGATGTTGTACTTGTTGCACCTGCTACAGCTAATTGCATTGGAAAGTTAGCTGGCGGTATTGCTGATGATATGATTACAACTACTTTGTTAGCTACTACAGCTCCAGTGTGGATTGCACCTGCTATGAATGTGCATATGTATGAAAATAAAATTGTTCAAAAAAACATGATGACGTTAAAAACATTAGGATATACATTTATTGAGCCTAGGGAAGGTTTTTTAGCATGTGGTTATGTAGCAAAAGGAAGACTGGAAGAACCTGAAGCAATTATTGGACGATTAGAAGAGGCTTTCTCAGAACAACAACCATTGCAAGGAAAACGAATATTAATAACAGCTGGACCGACACGTGAAAAGATTGATCCGGTTCGTTTTATGACGAATTTTTCTTCTGGAAAGATGGGGTATGCGATCGCAGAAGTTGCAGCAGGCTTAGGTGCTGATGTCATACTTGTGTCAGGACCGACAGCATTAGAGTCACCATTACATGTCACAACAATACAAGTGGAATCTGCACAAGATATGTTAGAGGCAGTCCTTCAGCATTATCAGAGTGTGGATGTTGTCATCAAAACAGCAGCCGTTGCAGATTACCGTCCGAAATATGTTCATGATAATAAAATGAAAAAGAAAAATGGCGATGCTGTAATTGAATTAGAAAGAACAGTGGATATTTTAAAAACGTTAGGTGAGAAGAAGGACCGACAGTTACTTATCGGTTTCGCAGCTGAAACGACAAACATAGAGGAATACGCAACGAGAAAATTACGTGAGAAAAATGCAAATATGATTGTTGCGAATGACGTGAAAGCGCAAGGAGCTGGGTTTGGTACGGATACAAATATTGTGACAATGTATAGAAAAGATGGAGAAATCATTGAGCTGCCACTTTTAACGAAGAAAGAAGTGGCTCGTGAAATATTAAAGCAAATAGAAATGATGTTAGAAGATGATTATGTATGAAGTTTGCAAGTGTAATTGTTGATGTACCTGCACGTCAAACAGATCGACCGTTTGATTATATTATCCCTAAAAAATGGGAAGATATCGTGCAAACAGGAATGCGTGTAGTAGTCCCATTCGGTCCGAGGAAATTGCAAGGTTTTATTATTGGCATAAAGGATTCGGTTGAACTAGAAAGTAAAAAGTTAAAAGCGTTGTATGAAATATTAGATGTCACTCCGGTTTTAAATGATGAATTATTAAAACTTGGGTATTGGCTTACAAGTGAAACGTTATGTTATATGATTTCAGCTTTTCAGGTGATGCTTCCGACGGCGATTAAAGCAACATATAAAAAGCGTCTGCAACTTCGTAACCGAGAAGAAGTAGCACCAGAAATTCTTTCTTTATTTCAAGGGAAGGAAACGATAGATTGGGAAGTTATCGAAGCACAGCCGCACCTATATCGCACTATTCAACAAGAAATTAAAAATGGTACGACTGAAGTGGTTTATCAAGTAAAGGATAAAGTGCAGAAGAAGAAACAAAGAGTAGTTCAACCGGAGTTGCCGGCAGATAAATTGGAATTAGCAGCATTTGAACTGAAAAGTAAAAAACAACAAGATGTACTCTATTATTTTGTAGAAAACTACAAAAGTGTACCGTTAAAAAATTTAACAGAAGAATTACAAATAACAGATGCTCCAATAAAAGCACTTGTTAAAAAGGGTCTAATCTCAGAAAAGTATGTAGAGGTATACCGGAGTCCGTATGACGATGATGATTTTGAACAAACGAAACCATTTCCGCTTACTGAGGAACAAAAACAAGTAATTACACCGATTTTGTCATCAATTACAAATGAAACTTACAATCCATTTTTACTATATGGTGTTACAGGAAGTGGTAAGACTGAAGTGTATTTACAATCTATAGCAGCGGTGCTCGAGAAAGGAAAAGAAGCAATTGTGCTTGTTCCTGAAATTGCGCTAACGCCCCAGATGGTAGATCGCTTTAAAGGTAGGTTCGGTTCGCAAGTTGCAGTTCTTCACAGTGCGCTTTCTGTTGGCGAGAAATATGATGAATGGCGAAAGATATTAAGAAAAGAAGTGAAAGTTGTAGTTGGTGCGCGTTCAGCTATTTTTGCTCCATTCGAAAATTTAGGAATCATTATTATTGATGAAGAGCATGAATCAAGTTATAAGCAAGAGGATAACCCAAAGTATCATGCAAGAGATGTAGCAGTGTGGAGAGGACAATACCATAAGTGTCCAATCGTTCTCGGAAGTGCAACGCCGACACTTGAATCGTTTGCTAGAGCGAAAAAAGGTGTCTATGGGTTGCTTACAATGGAAAAACGTATGAACAAACAAGCTTTGCCGACTGTAGAAATTGTTGATATGCGTGAAGAGCTTCGTGATGGAAATCGCTCAATGTTTTCAAAGGCACTGCATGAAAAAATAGCAGATCGATTAGAAAAGAAAGAACAAATGGTTCTCTTTTTAAATAGAAGGGGTCATTCTACGTTTGTGATGTGTCGTGATTGTGGGTATGTCGTACAATGTCCGCATTGTGATATTTCGTTGACATATCACAAAATGAACCATCGTTTAAAGTGTCATTATTGTAGTCATGAGGAAAATATGCCAACGGAGTGTCCTGCTTGTAATAGTACGTATATTCGTTTCTTTGGTACAGGGACGCAAAAGGTTGAAGAAGAAATCACAAAACTATTCCCTGAGGCGCGGGTCATTCGAATGGATGTGGATACAACAAGCCGTAAAGGAATGCATGAAAAATTATTAAAGGCGTTTGGTGAAGAGAAAGCAGATATATTACTTGGAACACAAATGATTGCAAAAGGGCTTGATTTTCCGAAGGTGACGCTTGTTGGCGTTTTAACGGCGGATACGATGCTTCATCTACCTGATTTTCGGGCGAGTGAAAAGACGTATCAGCTATTGACACAAGTAAGTGGACGTGCAGGAAGACATGAATTGCCAGGTGAAGTTGTAATTCAAACGTATACGCCGGAACATTACAGTGTAGAATTAGCAAAGAATCAACAATATGATGTATTTTATGAGCACGAAATGCAAATGAGGCAAATGAGACAATATCCGCCATATTACTACGTTGTACTTGTAACTGTATCTCATCCGGAGTTATTAAAGGCAGTCCAAGTGACGGAAAAAATTGTCGGTCATTTACGAACGCATTGTTCAAGGCAAACAATGGTGTTAGGGCCGGTTGCTTCAGCAATTCCAAGGATAAAAGATAGATATCGTTACCAATGCATGATAAAATACAAACGGGAACCAAACTTAAAGAACGTGCTCAAAATGGTAAATGAACATTATCAAGCAGAAATGCAAAAAGAGCTACAAATCTCAATTGATTTTAATCCAACAATGTTAATGTAGCGGAGGGAAATATGGCAGTTTTAGAAATTGTAAAGCATCCAAATGAAGTGTTAGAAACACCATGCGAAAGAGTAATTAACTTTGATAAAAAGTTAGTGAAATTGTTAAAAGATATGCATGAAACAATGTTAATTGCAGACGGAGTTGGTCTAGCTGCGCCACAAGTGGGTGTAAGCTTACAAGTTGCTGTTGTTGATATAGGTGATGATACGGGTAAAAT
Source organism: Bacillus sp. TH17 (assembly GCF_016651125.1). Classification (NCBI taxonomy): domain Bacteria; kingdom Bacillati; phylum Bacillota; class Bacilli; order Caryophanales; family Bacillaceae; genus Bacillus; species Bacillus sp. TH17. The sequence goes on along the minus strand of NZ_JAEKEN010000001.1, from coordinate 3,338,859 downwards.
TGAATTAATTAATCCTGTTATTTTAGAAAAACGTGGTGAACAAGTAGGTCCCGAAGGCTGCTTAAGCTTTCCGGGACTTTATGGTGAAGTGGAGCGTGCAGATTACATTAAAGTACGTGCACAAAATCGTCGCGGTAAAATATTTTTATTAGAAGCGGATGACTTCTTAGCGCGTGCAATTCAGCATGAAATCGATCATTTACACGGTGTTTTATTTACATCTAAAGTGAAAAGGTATTATGAAGCAGGCGAATTAGAATAGGTTTAAAAGGAGCGGTTTTTGAATGATGAAAGTAGTATTTATGGGGACACCGGACTTTTCTGTGCCGGTGCTTCGTCGTCTTATCGAGGACGGATATGACGTAGTTGGTGTTGTAACGCAACCTGATCGTCCAGTTGGTAGAAAAAAGGTTTTAACACCTACTCCTGTTAAAGTAGAAGCGGAGAAACATGGTATTCCAGTAGTACAGCCGTTAAAAATTCGTGAAAAAGACGAATATGAAAAAGTATTAGCACTAGAGCCAGACTTAATTGTAACAGCAGCATTTGGACAAATCGTACCGAATGAAATTTTAGAAGCGCCAAAGTATGGATGTATTAATGTCCACGCATCATTACTTCCAGAACTTCGCGGTGGTGCACCAATTCATTATGCGATCATGGAAGGTAAAGAGAAAACAGGTATTACAATTATGTATATGGTAGAAAAATTAGATGCGGGCGATATATTAACGCAAGTAGAAGTAGAAATTGAAGAGCGTGAAACAACAGGTTCATTATTTGATAAGTTAAGCGAAGCAGGAGCACACCTTTTATCTAAAACGGTTCCTTTATTAATTCAGGGTAAACTAGAACCAATTAAACAAAGTGAAGCTGAAGTGACGTTTGCATATAATATAAAACGTGAGCAAGAGATAATTGATTGGACAAAAACAGGTGAAGAAGTATACAATCACATTCGCGGATTGAATCCATGGCCAGTTGCTTATACGACTTTGGCAGGACAAGTTATTAAAGTATGGTGGGGAGAGAAGGTCTCTATTACAGAGAAAGCTGAACCAGGTACAATAGTAGCTCTTGAAGAAGATGGATTTGTTGTTGCAACAGGGAACGAGACAGGCGTTAAAATCACTGAATTGCAACCATCTGGTAAAAAGCGTATGAGTTGTTCACAATTTTTACGTGGAACAAAACCTGAAATTGGTACGAAGTTAGGAGAAAATGCATGAGACAAAATGTTCGTGAGTTAGCTCTGGATGGCTTAATTCAAGTAGAAAAAAGTGGTGCATATAGCAACTTACTTTTAAATAATTTGATTGAAAAAAATACAATTGACAGAAAAGATATTGGTTTATTAACTGAAATGGTATATGGAACAATTCAACGTCGTGACACACTAGATTATTATTTACAACCATTTTTAAGAAAAAAGGTTGAAGCGTGGGTAAGAGTGTTGCTTCGCCTATCTCTATATCAAATGCTATATTTAGACCGAGTTCCAGAAAGAGCGGCTATTCATGAAGCAGTTGAGATTGCAAAGCGTCGTGGGCATAAAGGGATTTCAGGCATGGTGAACGGAGTATTGCGTTCAATTCAGCGAGAAGGTGTACCTTCGTTAGAAGAAATCGAAAATCCAGTAGAACGTCTTGCGATTGCAACGAGTCATCCAATGTGGCTTGTACAAGAATGGGCATCCGAATATGGTTTAGAGACAGCAGAGAAAATGTGTGAAGTAAATATGTTGCCACCTGTACCAACAGCACGTGTAAATGTTGATAAAGTAACGGTAGAAGAAGCGGTTGCGTTATTAGCTGATGAGGGTATAGAAGCAAAACGTGGTGAATTGTCAGAGGATGCAATTCAAATTGAAAGAGGAAATGTCGCACATACAGAAGCGTTCAAAAAAGGTTTCCTTTCTATTCAAGATGAAAGCTCAATGCTTGTAGCACGTGCTTTAGAACCGAATAAAGGAGATACAGTTCTAGATAGTTGTGCTGCTCCTGGCGGAAAAACAACTCATATTGCAGAGCGTTTGGACGGAACTGGTAAGGTAATGTCGCTTGATTTACACGCACATAAAGTACGTTTAATTGAACAACAGGCGAAGAGACTTGGTTTAGAAAATGTAGAAACGATGGCTTTAGATGCTAGAAAAGTTCAAGAGCATTTTGCAAATGAATCTTTTGACAAAATATTAGTAGATGCACCATGTTCTGGATTTGGTGTTATTAGACGTAAACCTGATATTAAGTTAGGTAAAGATAAGGGCGATAGTGAAAGGTTATCAACGATTCAACTTGCGATACTAGAAAAAATAGCACCATTGTTAAAACAAGGTGGTCGCCTTGTTTATAGTACGTGCACAATTGAAAAAATAGAAAATGAACAAGTAATAAAGCAATTTTTACAAGAGCATCCTGAATTTGAATGGGATACTACGATAAAAGATCGCATGCCAGAAAAGTTAAATCCGTATATTGATGAAGGTCAAGTACGAATTTTACCGCATTATTTTGCAACAGATGGCTTTTATATTGCTTGTTTAAGAAAGAAGGTGTAGCATCATGGAAACGACTGTAAAAAAACAAAAGAAAAATCTAGAAACAAAGAAACCATCAATTTATTCTTTACAACTTCATGAAATGCAAGATTGGTTAAAGGAACAAGGAGAACCTAAGTTCCGTGCAGGACAAATTTTTGATTGGCTATATAAAAAACGTGTAAAAAATTATGAGGATATGTCAAACCTTGCTAAAGGATTGCGCGATAAATTGTCGAATTCCTTTGATATTACTACTTTAAACACTTTAGTAAAACAAACGTCTTCGGATGGAACGATTAAATTCCTATTCCAGTTATACGATGGATACTCTATTGAAACTGTACTAATGCGACATGAATATGGAAATTCCATTTGTGTAACAACACAGGTGGGTTGCCGCATTGGCTGTACGTTCTGTGCTTCTACACTTGGTGGGTTAAAACGAAACTTAGAGGCTGGAGAAATTGTAGCGCAAGTAGTCGAAGTTCAGCGTGCGCTTGATGAAACAGAAGAACGTGTAAGTTCTCTTGTTGTTATGGGAATTGGAGAGCCATTTGATAATTATGATAACTTAATGTCATTCTTACGCATTGTAAATCATGAAAAAGGAATTCATATTGGTGCAAGACATATGACAGTTTCAACAAGTGGAATTGTTCCAAAAATTTATAAGTTCGCTGAAGAAGATATGCAAATTAATTTTGCGATTTCATTGCATGCTGCAAATACAGAGATACGTTCAAAATTAATGCCGATCAACCGTGCTTATAAGCTACCTGATTTAATGGAAGCTGTTAAATACTATGTAAATAGAACAGGGCGTCGTATTACATTTGAATATGGCTTATTTGGAGGAGAAAATGACCAAGTTGAGCACGCTGAAGAACTTGCTGCGCTCTTAAAAGGTGTAAAATGTCATGTAAACTTAATTCCGGTAAACTACGTGCCAGAACGTGATTATGTACGTACGCCACGAGAGCAAATTTTCTTATTTGAAAAGACGCTAAAAGATCGTGGAGTGAATGTAACCATTCGCCGTGAACAAGGTCATGATATTGATGCAGCCTGCGGTCAGTTGCGTGCAAAGGAGCGCAAAGAAGAGACGAGGTGACTAGATGAAAGCCGTGTTTCTATCGGATAAAGGAAAAGTTCGTCAACATAATGAAGATAGTGCAGGAGTTTTTCGCAATTTAGATGGAAATATTTTAGCGGTAGTAGCAGATGGAATGGGAGGTCATCGAGCTGGCGATGTAGCTAGCTCGATGGCTATTCAATTATTCCATGATTATTGGAAGCAAACGCATAATATGAATGAGCCTAAAAAGGTAGAAAAGTGGTTACATACTAACGTTGGAATTATTAATGAGCGCATATATGCTTACTCTCAGCAGCATGCAGAATGTAATGGCATGGGAACAACACTTATAATAGCCATTTGTACATCGAATTTTGTGACGATAGGTCATATAGGAGATAGTCGTTGTTATATGGTATCAGAGGGGGAAATGACGCTTGTAACGGAAGATCATTCGCTTGTAAATGAACTTGTAAGACATGGCGAAATTTCAAAGGAAGATGCAGAATATCACCCGAAAAAGAATGTTTTGTTAAGAGCATTAGGAAATGAAGAAACAGTTGGATTAGATGTTAAAACATTGGTGCTTGAAGAAGATGATCAATTACTTCTTTGCTCAGATGGATTGTCTAACAAAGTTTCTATTGCTGATATGCAACAAATTTTACAATTGAATGAACAGCTCGAGGCGAAGGGAGAGCATCTCATTCAATTAGCAAATGATCGTGGTGGAGAAGATAATATTACCCTCGTTATTATTGATTATACGGATTCGACAAACGAAAGTAGGTGAAGTGCAACGTGCTGATTGGAAAACGCTTAAATGACCGTTATAAGCTGCTGAAAATGATTGGCGGTGGAGGAATGGCCAATGTATATTTAGCTCATGATGATATACTCGGCCGAGATGTAGCGGTAAAAATATTAAGACTCGACTATTCAAATAATGAAGAGTTTATTAAACGTTTCCATCGAGAAGCGCAATCTGTTACAACGTTGTCGCATCCAAATATTGTGAATATGTATGATGTTGGGGAAGAGGATGATATATATTATCTTGTAATGGAATATGTACCTGGACGAACATTGAAGCAATACATAATTGATCGAGGGATGTTACCGATAGGAGAGGCTCTTGATATAATGGAGCAGTTAACGTCCGCTATGGCACACGCCCATCATTTTGAGATTGTACATCGTGATATTAAACCGCACAATATTTTGATTCGAGATGACGGAGTGGTCAAAGTAACAGACTTTGGAATTGCGACAGCTACAAGTGCAGCAACAATTACACATACAAATTCGGTGCTCGGTTCGGTGCATTATTTATCACCAGAACAAGCGCGCGGCGGTATAGCGAATAAACAATCAGATATTTATTCACTTGGGATTGTTATGTTTGAATTGTTAACAGGAAGACAACCGTTTTCTGGTGAATCTGCTGTTGCAATTGCGTTAAAACATTTACAAAATGAAATGCCATCCCCAAAAAGATGGAATGACAATATTCCACAAAGTGTTGAAAATATTATATTAAAGGCAACTGCGAAAGATCCGTTCCATCGATATCAATCTGCTAACGCGATGAAACGAGATATTGAAACAGCACTATACCCAGAACGAATAAATGAACAACCATTTTACATACCAGAAGATATGGAAGCAACGAAAGCGATTCCAATTATTCAACAAGAACAACTATTTCAAAATGTAAGTGATGAAACGATTGTATTAAAAGGAAGTAAAGTGGATGAACAAGTAAGAAAAGAAGAGACTAAATCAGGTAAGAAGAAAAAGCGAAATAATAAATGGCTGAAAGTTTTAATTACAACATTTTTACTTTTAGCGATAGGGATAACATTAGCACTTACTGTTATTCCAGGCTTCTTTATTCCGAAAGATGTGAAGGTTCCTGATGTGGCTGGTATGAAATATACGACAGCTGTAAATACATTAGTTGAAAAAGGTTTTGAAGTTACTGAACCTAATCTTGTATATACAGATGATGTTGAAGCCGGAAAAGTGATAAAAACAGATCCTATAGCAGGAAGAGTAGTGAAAGAAAACTCTAAAATTACTATCTATCAATCAGGTGGGAAAAAGAAAAGTAAGATGCGTGATTTGACAGGAAAAGATTTCGAGAGTATAAGAGCTGAGTTAGAAGAAGAATATAAACAAGTTACAATAAATTATATTGAAAATGATAAGCCGAAAGGTGAAATTGTAGAGCAAATACCAACGCCTGATCAAATGGTTATAGAGACAGAACAAGAGCTGAAAATTTGGGTAAGTAAAGGACCTTATCAAATAAGACCAGGTGATTTTTCAGGATGGACTGAAAATAGTGTAAAAGGTTATTTAAATGAAAGAAAGCTTGTTTCTGATATACAAAGAGAGTATTCAGATAAGGTTGATAAAGGTCTTGTTATTTCACAGTTACCAAAGCCTGGGACACCTTTAAAAGAAGGAGATAAAGTATCGATTGTTATCTCCGATGGTCCGAAGCCTAAAGTGACGAAAACGGTAAAAGTGGATAACATTTCTATCCCATATGAAGCTTCTGCAACAGGTGAGAAAAAGCCGCAAACAATAGAAATTTATAAAGAAGATATGCAGCAAAAAATGGATAAACCAGTTGAAACGAGAACAATTACTGAGTCAGCGATTATTTCTTTAGAATTTGTAATTCAAGAAGGTGCAAAGGGACACTATAAAATTGTCCGAGATGGAGTAACGATTATGGACAAGGAAGTACCATATCCAGCTCAATAATAGTGAATTCTATCGTCCTTATATAGAAGATGGAATTTATTACTCTTGCCTGTTATGCTGTCTACATCGTGGACTGTATAACAGGCAAAAATATATGATTCAAAAAGCTGTAAAAGTGATACTGTTGTAAATAATATTTCAAATTTGATGGTAGATTAAATATATGAACCTGGATATATATTTGGTGGGCTTTGAACTAATTGTTTACAGAACGCTAGTCTATTCATATTTAATTGCAGTTTCATTTTATACAAAATAAAGGAGAATTATATGCCAGAAGGAAAAATTGTAAAAGCTCTAAGTGGGTTTTATTATGTGCAGAATGAGGAAGGGATTACACAATGTCGTGGGCGTGGTGTATTTAGAAAGAATAAAATTACGCCACTTGTAGGAGACCAAGTTGTTTTTCAAGCGGATAATCCGAATGAAGGTTATGTGTTAGAAGTATTTGATCGGAAAAATGAACTTGTTAGACCTCCTATTGCTAATGTTGATCAAGCTATTCTTGTTTTCTCTGCGGTAGAACCAGATTTTAATCCAGGACTGTTAGATCGATTTTTAGTATTAATTGAATATCATAACATTAAACCAATTATTTGTATTAGTAAGATGGATTTAGTAGATGAAAAAATGAGAGAAACTGTTGAATCTTATGCAAATGATTATCGTGAAATGGGTTATGATGTGTTGTTTACTTCTATAAATACATCGGAAAGTATTGATATTCTGAAACCATTCTTAGAAGGTTGTATTTCCGTCGTTGCAGGCCAATCTGGTGTTGGGAAATCTTCAATGCTAAACGTATTACGTCCAGATTTAGAATTGAAAACTAATGATATTTCTTCACATTTAGGACGTGGAAAGCATACGACAAGACACGTAGAATTAATTACAGTTGGAAGCGGACTTGTTGCGGATACACCTGGTTTTAGTTCGCTTGATTTCATAGATATAGAGGTAGAAGATCTTACATATTGTTTTCCAGAGTTGAAAGAAGCGAGCCAATACTGTAAATTTAGAGGGTGTACACACCTTGCTGAACCGAAATGTGCGGTGAAAGCTGCGGTGGAAGAAGGAAAGATTACCGAATATCGTTATAAGAATTACAAACAATTCGTAGAAGAAATTAGAGAGAGAAAGCCGAGGTATTAGTCATGATTAAAATTGCACCATCGATTTTATCAGCAGATTTTTCAAGATTAGGGGAAGAGATTAAAGATGTAGAAAAAGGCGGAGCTGACTATATTCACGTCGATGTAATGGATGGGCATTTCGTACCAAATATTACGATTGGACCATTAATTGTAGAAGCAATCCGTCCTATTACATCATTACCGTTAGATGTACATTTAATGATTGAAAATCCTGATAACTATATCCCAACTTTCGCAAAAGCGGGAGCGGATATTATTACTGTTCATGTAGAAGCGTGTCCTCATTTACATCGTACAATTCAGTTAATTAAATCTCATGACATTAAAGCAGGGGTTGTATTAAATCCGCATACTCCAGTTTCAACGATTGAGCATGTATTAGAAGATATAGACATGGTATTACTTATGACAGTAAATCCTGGATTTGGCGGGCAGAAGTTTATTCATTCTGTATTACCGAAAATCAAACAAGTTGCAGAAATGGTTAAAGAGCGAAATCTAGAAGTGGAAATTGAAGTTGATGGTGGTGTCAATGCTGAAACGGCAAGACTTTGTATTGAAGCAGGAGCGAATGTTCTTGTAGCGGGATCAGCAGTATACAATCAAAAAGACCGCGGTGAAGCAATTCGTGTAATTCGCGGATAAAGAATGAACGAACCTTTATCCTAGTGAAGCTTCTAGTTCATTAAGACTTCACTATTTATACATGTTAGAGTGGCAAATAAGGAGAAAGGCAATCTACCGAATGGCAGATTGCCTTTTTACAATAGAAGGGGAAGGAAAAATGATTATTCATATTTTAGCGGGAGGACCTGCAGAATACTGCGCAGATTTTTCGCGGTATGAAAATGAAGAAGTAGTTTGGGCGGCCGTTGATAGAGGAGTGTACCGTTTGTTGAAAAGAGGGATCACTCCGGCTGTTGCGTTTGGGGATTATGATTCAGTTACTGATGAGGAATTAGCATGGATGAGGCAACAAACAAATGAATTACATATCGTCCCGCGAGAAAAAGATCAAACAGATTTAGAAATTGCAATTAGCTGGGCTTTAGAACAGAAACCAAAATTAATTCGTATTTTTGGTGCTACTGGTGGAAGACTTGATCATGGTTTAGCGAATATTCAGATGCTTTTAAAGGGATTAGAAGTAAATATAGAAATGTGTATTGTGGACAATAAAAATGAAATAATGGTGAAAAAGTTTGGTATGTATATAATTGAAGGAAACGAACATTTTCCATACGTATCATTTGTACCAGTTACTGAAAGGGTAGAAGGTATTACACTTCACGGTTTTAAGTATCCCCTTACTAATAAAACAATAGAGTGGGGATCGACACTTTGTATTAGTAATGAACTCGTTGAGGAAAAAGGTACTTTTTCATTCACTTCTGGCATATTAATGATGATAAGAAGCACTGATTGAAGAAACAATTTTGCTCCTTGCATCATATAGTGAACAAGTGGAGTAATGGGGATTAGGAGGGAAACCATGAGATTTTATACAATTAAGTTACCTAAATTTCTTGGTGGAATTGTTCGTGCGATGTTAAATACCTTCAAAAAAGACTAAAAAAAGCACCTATTACCGGTGCTTTTTCCAATGGTATAATAAAAAAAGAGCCTAGCGGCTCTTTTTTTTATTATTAAACACGTTCGATTTTGCCAGATTTTAATGCTCTAGCAGAAACGTAAACACGTTGAACTTTTCCGTCGATGCGTACGCGAACTTTTTGAAGGTTAGCGCCCCATTTACGTTTTGTAGCGTTCATTGCGTGAGAACGAGAGTTACCAGAACGAGCTTTTCTTCCAGTGATAGCACAAACACGAGCCATTTATATTTCCCTCCCTTAACTACCGTAACATACGTAATTTTTCAATATTAGTCTTTTATGCGATGCTAAAAACACTACTATAATTTAACACAACTAAAAAGAGAATGCAACACCGTAGGAAAAAGAAATCAAGAAAAAATACTTGACACTATATGTCAATGAAGAAAAGGTGAAATCAAGAAAAATTGCTTGACATATTATAGTGGTACATGTTGTATAATAACAATGGACTATTTTGCTCATCATAAAAAAATGTAATTTAAAACATAAAATATGAGAGTGAAAAAGAAAGAACGATGGAATTTTCTTTAAAAAGATTATATGATAGTAACTAAAGTAGTCTAGCTCACTTTCACCATTTATGAAGGGGGAAACGAGATGTCAATTGAAATTAAAACGAAGTACGGTCAAATTGATATTAGTACAGATGTAATTGCAACAATTGCTGGAGGTGCCGCAGTAGATTGCTACGGTATCGTAGGTATGGCATCAAAAAATCAGTTAAAAGATGGATTAACAGAAATTTTACGAAAAGAAAACTTCACTAGAGGCGTTATTGTTCGTAAAAATGAAGATGAAGTACATATTGATATGTATATTATTGTGAGCTATGGTACGAAAATTTCAGAAGTAGCACATAACGTGCAGACTAAAGTGAAATATACATTAGATCAAACTGTAGGACTAGCAGTAGATTCTGTAAACATCTACGTACAAGGAGTTAAAGTAATAAACTTGTAATGTGCATTAAGGAGGAAAATCTGTGTCAATTCAAAAAATTGATGGAAAACGTTTATCACAAATGATCATTCAAGGAGCCAATAATTTAACAAATAATGTTCAGCTTGTTGATGCATTAAACGTATTCCCAGTTCCAGATGGCGATACCGGTACAAACATGAACTTATCAATGACTTCAGGCGCACGTGAAGTGAAAGCAAATCCTTCGCAGCATGCTGGTAAAGTCGGTGTAAGTTTAGCCAAAGGATTATTAATGGGAGCTCGTGGTAACTCTGGGGTTATTTTATCTCAGTTATTCCGTGGTTTCTCTAAATCCATTGAACAAAAAGAAGAATTAACGACAGTTGATTTTGCTGCAGCTTTAGAAGCTGGAGTAGAGGCAGCTTACAAAGCGGTTATGAAACCAATTGAAGGAACGATTTTAACGGTTGCAAGAGAAACGGGTAAATATGCAGTGACAGTTGCGAAAAAACAGCGCGACTTTGTTTTGTTTATGGAAGACGTTGTAAAAGAAGCAAACGCATCGTTAAATCGTACGCCAGATTTATTACCTGTATTAAAACAAGTTGGCGTTGTAGATAGCGGTGGTAAAGGTCTTGTTGTTGTATATGAAGGATTTTTAGCTGACTTAAAAGGAGAAACGATTTCTTCTGATATGCCTGCCCAACCATCTATGAATGACATGGTACGTGCAGAACATCACCGTAGTGTACAAAGCCAATTGAGTACAGAAGATATTAAGTATGGATATTGTACGGAGTTCATGGTGAAATTAGAGCCTGGAAAAATGAAGGAACATAATTTCTCTGAACAAAAATTCCGTGAAGATATTAGTGTGTACGGAGATTCACTACTTGTTGTATCGGATGATGAGGTTGTAAAGGTTCATATTCATGCGGAACATCCTGGAGATCCTATGAACTATGGACAACGTTACGGTAGTCTAATTAAGATCAAAGTAGAAAATATGCGTGAACAGCATACTGCTTTATTAGATGAACCTACCATGGTACCTGAACAAACGAATCAGCCACTAGAGAAACAACCGTATGGTATTGTAACTGTAGCTATGGGATCGGGTATTAAAACTCTACTTGAGAGCATTGGTGCAACGAAAGTCATCGAAGGTGGCCAAACGATGAATCCGAGTACGGAGGATATTGTGAAGGCGATTGAAGAGGCGAATGCTGAAAAAATCATCATCTTACCAAATAACGGGAATATCGTGATGGCAGCAGAACAAGCAGCGTCAGTTGTAGAACAAGAAGTTATTGTTATTCGTTCAAAAACAGTTCCTCAAGGTATGGCTGCAATGTTAGCATTTAATCCAGTTGGAACGCTAGAAGAGAATGAAGAAAACATGAAAGAAGCTTTAGCTCATGTGAAAACAGGTCAGATTACGTATGCTGTTCGTGATACGGAAATTGACGGTGTAGCGATTCAAAAAGATGATTTCATGTGTATTGCAGATGGGAAAATTGTATCTACAAATGCTGAGAAAGTGGGAGCTGCAAAGCAATTACTAGAAGCGCTAATTGATGAAGATTCTGAAATCGTAACGATTCTACAAGGTGAAGATGCAACAGATGAAGAAGTGGCTAAATTAGTTGCGTTTGTAGAAGAGAACTTTGAAGATGCAGAAGTAGAAGTACATGCAGGGAACCAACCGGTGTATTCTTTCATCTTCTCTGTAGAATAAGAAAAGATTCGATTTGAAAATAAATGGGTTACTTACTTGCTAATGGATAAGAAATAGTGATATGAAGTTTATTACTAGTTTTTATTCAAAAGGCTAGCATATTGATGATAGAAAAGAGCCTTGCTGCTAATAGTGAGGCTCTTTTCTTACGTATTGTACAACTTTGTTTTATCCCGCTATTTGTGGGCAGTAAAACTTCCACCCCCTATATTCGGCTGGAGCAAAGAAGTTAAGTGGGAGATTAACTGCCCGTAAGCGCCCACTGATTATAGTTTCACTTTATATAGAGGGATTAGAGTAGTTTCTCTTAGAATGCCTATGATAGAATATATAAGGTGAAAGAGAGCGATTACAGATGTCAATGATAATAATGGATAATCAATAGAATGAATCAAAGAAAATAATGTGACGGAGCGTGAGAATCTTGAATGAAGTTGTACAAGTTCCTGTTACGGATGTAAAGGGAATCGGAGGAGAAACATCTGAGTTGTTACACGAGATGGGAATTTATACAGTTTCTCATCTATTAGAACATTTTCCGTACCGCTATGAAGACTATGCGATGAAAGATCTTGCTGAAGTAAAGCATGACGAGCGTGTAACGGTTGAGGGGAAAGTTCATAGTGCTCCTTTACTGCAATATTATGGGAAGAAGAAGTCACGTCTTACAGTTCGTGTTCTCGTCGGTCGTTATTTAATTACAGCTGTATGTTTTAATAGACCATACTATAAACAAAAGTTAAATTTAGATGAAACGGTAACGATTACTGGTAAATGGGATCAGCATCGCCAAACAATTGCTGTATCAGAACTGAATTTTGGACCGGTTGTACGACAACAAGAAGTAGAACCTGTATATTCAGTGAAAGGAAAACTGACAGTAAAACAGATGCGCCGGTTTGTTGCACAAGCATTTAAGGAGTATGGAGATTCTATAGTCGAAGTGTTACCAGATGGTTTGTTAAGTCGATATAAATTATTATCACGCTATGAAGCGCTCAGAGGGTTACATTTTCCAGTGGGACAGGAAGACTTAAAGCAAGCGCGTCGCCGTTTTGTATATGAGGAGTTTTTCTTGTTTCAGTTGAAAATGCAAACATTACGGAAAATGGAAAGGGAAAACTCGAAAGGGACGAAAAAGGAAATTTCATTAGTAGAATTGCAAGAGTTTACTGATGCGCTTCCGTTTCCATTAACTGGTGCACAACGCCGGGTTGTAGATGAAATAATGAAAGATATGATATCTCCGTACCGAATGAATCGATTATTGCAAGGGGATGTAGGTTCTGGGAAAACAGTTGTTGCTGCGATTGCTCTTTATGCGGCGAAATTGGCTCATTATCAAGGTGCTTTGATGGTTCCTACAGAAATTTTAGCCGAGCAACATTATCAGTCGCTCGCGGAGACGTTTTCACATTTCGGTATGAAGGTTGAATTGCTAACAAGTTCTGTTAAAGGTGCGAGACGTCGAGAAATTTTGTCGAGATTAGAACAGGGAGAAGTAGACATCCTTGTTGGAACGCACGCTTTAATTCAAGACGAAGTTATATTTCATAGGTTAGGTCTCGTTATTACCGATGAACAGCATCGATTTGGTGTGGCGCAGCGCCGGGTTTTACGTGAGAAAGGTGAAAGTCCAGATGTATTGTTTATGACGGCGACCCCAATCCCGCGTACGTTAGCTATCACTGCATTTGGAGAGATGGACGTTTCTATTATCGACGAAATGCCAGCTGGTAGAAAGGTAATCGAAACGTACTGGGCAAAACATGATATGTTAGATCGTGTCCTCGGCTTTGTGGAGAAAGAGATAAAAAAAGGAAGACAGGCATATGTTATTTGCCCTCTTATTGAAGAGTCTGAGAAGCTTGATGTACAAAATGCTATCGACTTACATAGTATGCTGACTCATCATTATCAAGGGAAATGCCAAGTTGGATTAATGCATGGGAGACTATCATCTCAAGAAAAAGAAGAGATAATGGGACAGTTTAGTGAAAATAAAGTGCAAATTCTTGTGTCGACAACAGTTGTTGAAGTAGGCGTGAATGTACCAAATGCGACTGTTATGGTTATTTATGACGCGGAACGTTTCGGTTTATCACAGCTCCATCAGCTAAGGGGGCGTGTTGGGCGTGGTAGTGAACAATCATATTGTTTATTAATTGCGGACCCGAAATCAGAAACGGGAAAAGAAAGAATGCGCATTATGACTGAAACAAATGATGGATTTGTATTGTCAGAAAAAGATTTAGAGTTACGAGGTCCTGGGGATTTCTTTGGAAGTAAGCAAAGTGGTCTACCAGAATTTAAGGTTGCTGATATGGTACATGATTATCGGGCGTTAGAAACAGCAAGACAAGATGCGGCGATACTAGTTGATTCAGAAGCGTTTTGGCATAATGATCAGTATGCTTCGCTGCGTACTTATCTTGATGGGACAGGTGTGTTCCAGGGAGAGAAGCTCGATTAAAAGTAGTCTGCAAAAGTTTTTGTTGCATTCTACTTTTAATGATTATATACTACTTTTAGTACCTAGTCATAAAAATGGATGGTGCGGTATGAAAAAAAGAAGAAGTAAAAAAGAAAGACAAGAATTATTACAACAAACAATAGAAACGAATCCTTTTATAACGGATGAAGATTTAGCGGAAAAATTTCAAGTGAGCATACAAACTGTTCGTCTTGATCGTATGGAATTATCTATTCCTGAATTAAGAGAACGAATTAAGCATGTGGCTACAAAACAACATGAAGAAGACGTGAAATCTTTACCGTTAGAAGAGGTTGTCGGAGAAATTATTGATATAGAATTAGATAGACATGCGATTTCTATCTTTGAAGTAAAGGTAGAACATGTATTTAAAAGAAATCAAATTGCTCGTGGGCATCATTTGTTTGCACAAGCAAACTCACTAGCTGTTGCGGTTATTGATGAAGAATTAGCTTTAACTGCAAAGTCCACCATTCGATATATTCGTCCTGTAAAATTAGGAGAGCGTGTTGTTGCAAAAGTACGTGTTGAAGATGTAGAGAATGATAAAGGACGGACGGTTGTCAAAGTGCGTAGTTTTGTTGGAGAAGAACTTGTCTTTACAGGCACTTTTGAAATGTATCGATCTAGTAATTATAGTGAGGAAGGTAACAACTTATGAAAATCGCAATAGATGCAATGGGCGGCGATCATGCACCAAAGGCTGTAGTATTAGGAGCAATGAAAGCTATTAAGGAATACTCAGATTTACATATTACGTTAGTAGGGAAAGAAGAGGGAATTCGTCAATATTTAACGAGTGAAGAGCGAATTACTATACTTCATACGGACGAAAAAATTGAATCGACAGACGAACCAGTAAGAGCGGTTCGTCGAAAAAAACAAGCTTCAATGGTACTAGCGGCGCAGCAAGTAAAAGACGGCGTAGCGGATGCTTGTATATCAGCAGGTAGTACAGGAGCTTTGATGGCAGCTGGATTGTTTGTTGTTGGTCGTATGGAAGGAATTGAACGACCAGCTTTATCACCTACAATGCCAACTGTTGATGGAGAAGGTTTTGTTATGTTAGATGTTGGAGCCAACGTTGATGCAAAACCAATTCATTTATATCAATATGCAGTAATGGGCTCTGTTTACGCAGAGAAGGTAAGAGGAATTAAAAATCCACGCGTTGGACTTTTAAACGTTGGAACAGAGGATGGTAAAGGAAACGAGCTTTCAAAACAAGTCTTTGCTATGCTCAAGGATGCACCAATTAATTTCGTTGGAAACGTTGAATCAAGAGATTTATTGCAAGGTGTAGCAGACGTTGTTGTATGTGATGGTTTTACGGGTAATGTAGCGCTAAAATCATTAGAAGGAACAGCACTTGCGTTATTCTCTATGTTAAAAGAACAATTAATGAGTTCGTTTACGAGCAAATTAGCAGCAGCGGTATTAAAACCAAAACTTATGGTATTGAAAGATAAAATGGATTATTCGGAGTATGGTGGAGCGGCGTTGTTTGGATTGAAAGCTCCTGTCATTAAGGCTCATGGTTCTTCTAATGACCAATCGATATTTAGTGCGATTCGTCAAACGAGAGAAATGGTAGCGAAAGAAGTAATTCCTACAATTTCAAGTGTAATGGAGAAGGAGCCGCTTCAATAAGAGGAGGATTTGAAATGGGAAAAATAGCATTTCTTTTTCCGGGCCAAGGTTCACAGGCAGTTGGAATGGGTAGACAGTTAGCGGAGAATAATAAAGAGGTTGCGAAAGTGTTTGCAAAAGCGGATGAGGTTTTGCATGATTCTCTTTCAGAAGTGATTTTTGAAGGACCGCAAGAAAAGTTAACATTAACAACAAATGCGCAGCCGGCACTATTAACAACGAGCTTTGCAATTTTAACAGCTTTGAAGGAGTATGATATTACACCTAATTTTGTCGCAGGACATAGTTTAGGTGAATATAGCGCTCTTGTAGCTGCTGGTGCATTAACATTCGAAGACGCTGTATATGCTGTAAGGAAACGCGGGGAATATATGGAAGAAGCTGTTCCAGGCGGGGAAGGTGCAATGGCAGCTATTTTAGGTGCGGATCCGGATATGCTGAAACGAGTTACAGAAGAAGTAACAAGTGAAGGATATGCAGTACAAATTGCTAATATGAATAGTACGAAGCAAATTGTTATTTCTGGAACAAAGCAAGGAGTAGAACTTGCTTCTCAAAGAGCGAAAGAAAATGGTGCTAAAAGAGCAATTCCGCTCAAAGTAAGTGGACCGTTTCATTCCTCGCTTATGAAACCAGCTGCTGAGAAATTTCAAAGTGTTTTAAATGAAATTACAATTCAAGACACGAATATTCCTGTTATTGCAAATGTTACGGCAGATGTTATTACGTGTGGTACAGATATTCAAGCAAAGCTAATTGAACAGCTCTATTCGCCTGTATTATGGTACCCATCTATTGAGTATATGGTGAATCAAGGGGTAGATACATTTATTGAAATCGGACCTGGAAAAGTACTTGCTGGTCTTATGAAGTCGATTGATTCTTCAGTGAAAGCATATGCGGTATATGATGAAGAGACATTAAAAGATACCATTTCAAATTTGAGAGGAGAAAGCTGATGTTAAAAGGGAAAGTAGCATTAGTAACTGGTGCTTCACGTGGGATTGGTCGTGCGATTGCTATTGATTTAGCGAAACAAGGGGCAAATGTTGTAGTAAATTATGCTGGTAATGAGCAAAAGGCGAATGAAGTAGTTGATGAAATAAAGAAATTAGGTTCAGATGCCATTGCAGTAAGAGCAGATGTTGCAAATGCTGATGATGTTACTGCAATGGTGAAACAAACTGTAGATACGTTTGGACAAGTTGATATTCTTGTAAATAACGCTGGTGTAACAAAAGATAATTTATTAATGCGTATGAAAGAAGAAGAATGGGATACAGTTATTAATACAAACTTAAAAGGTGTTTTCTTATGTACGAAAGCAGTATCTCGCTATATGATGCGTCAACGTCATGGACGTATTATTAATATCGCTTCTGTTGTTGGTGTAACAGGAAACCCAGGACAAGCAAATTATGTTGCTGCTAAAGCTGGTGTAATTGGATTAACAAAAACATCAGCAAAAGAATTAGCGAGCCGAAATATTACTGTAAATGCAATTGCTCCAGGGTTTATTGCAACTGATATGACGGATGTATTAGATGAAAATATAAAAGCCGAAATGTTAAAATTAATTCCTGCAGCTCAGTTTGGAGAAGCACAAGATATCGCAAATACTGTAACGTTTTTTGCTTCTGATCAAAGTAAATATGTTACAGGTCAAACGTTAAATGTTGATGGCGGTATGGTAATGTAATAAAAGAATCGATTTCACCTAGTTTTTTTGGACAATATTTTATATAATATTTGAGGGGAGGTGAATAGAATGGCAGATGTTTTAGAGCGTGTAACCAAAATTGTCGTTGATCGTTTAGGAGTAGAAGAAACTGAAGTAGTACCAGCTGCAAGCTTCAAAGAAGATTTAGGCGCAGACTCCCTAGATGTAGTAGAACTTGTAATGCAATTAGAAGATGAATTCGAAATGGAAATTTCTGATGAAGATGCTGAAAAGATTGCTACTGTTGGCGATGCTGTGACTTACATAGAGAGTCATCTATAATGCTTAAGTGAAGTCCCGTTTTTTAACGGGGCTTCTCGGCTTATATCTGGAGGGACCTATGCCGTACCGAAAACATAGAGAAAAAAAATACGAAGCAAAATATCGTGAAGCTTTTAAAGTATTTCAAGAAGAGATAGGTATTACGTTTACAGATGAAAAATTATTGATTCAAGCGTTTACGCATTCATCGTATGTGAATGAGCATCGAAAAAAACCGCATGAGGACAATGAGCGTCTTGAGTTTCTTGGCGATGCTGTATTGGAACTCACTGTATCACAGTATCTGTTTCAAAAATATCCGACAATGAGCGAAGGAGAGTTAACAAAACTACGTGCAGCTATTGTATGTGAGCCATCTCTTGTTCGTTTTGCAAACGAAATGTCATTTGGTAGCCTTGTTTTATTAGGGAAAGGTGAGGAAATGACGGGTGGACGTGAACGACCAGCTTTATTAGCGGATGTCTTTGAAGCGTTTATTGGTGCCCTTTATCTTGATCAAGGGCTAGAAACAGTTTGGGGTTACTTAAAAGAAGTTGTATATCCAAAAATTAATGAAGGTGCTTTTTCTCATGTGATGGATTATAAGAGTCAATTGCAAGAATTGATTCAGCGTGATGGTAGTGGCAATGTTGAGTATCAAATTTTGCAAGAAAAAGGACCGGCCCATAACCGAGAATTTGTGTCCCGTGTAACTTTAAATAATGAGGCATTAGGTCTTGGAAGTGGTAAGTCAAAAAAAGAGGCAGAGCAACAAGCTGCTGCAGAAGCATTGAAAAAATTAAAAGAACAATCATGAGGAATCCCCCTTTGAATGAGGGGGATTCCTTATGCATAGAATGAAACTTTCCTTTTATTTATAAATAAAAGGAGTGGGAAATCCGTATAGTAGTTTGTTTTCGTACAGACAACGTTTACAACAACGGAGAATAGGAGGAAGGCCTTTCGTGTTTTTAAAAAGATTAGAAATAGCAGGATTTAAGTCTTTTGCTGAGCGTGTATCTGTCGATTTTGTTCCAGGTGTAACTTCTGTAGTAGGACCTAACGGGAGCGGGAAAAGTAATATTACTGATGCAATTCGCTGGGTACTTGGTGAACAATCTGCAAAGTCATTACGCGGTGCAAAGATGGAGGATATTATTTTTGCCGGCAGTGATACGAGAAGAGCGGTTAATGTTGCTGAAGTTACATTAACTTTAAATAATGAAGACCAACGCTTACCGATTGAGTATAACGAGGTGTGTGTAACGCGTCGTGTATCTCGTTCGGGTGATAGTGATTTTTATATTAATAAACAATCTTGTAGATTAAAAGATATTATTGATTTATTTATGGACTCTGGTATGGGAAGGGAAGCTTTTTCGATTATTAGCCAGGGGAAAGTCGAAGAGATTTTGAGTAGTAAATCAGAAGAACGTCGTGGTGTATTTGAAGAAGCTGCGGGTGTGCTGAAATATAAACTTCGTAAAAAGAAAGCTGAAGGGAAATTGGCGGAAACACAAGAAAACTTAAATCGTGTACAAGATATTATTCACGAATTAAGTAGTCAAGTAGAACCACTAGAAAGACAAGCTTCTATTGCGAAAGATTATCTTGAGAAAAAAGAAGAATTAGAGAAAGTAGAAGCTGCGCTTATTGTACATGAAATTGAAGAATTACATGAAAAGTGGGAAGCGCTTCGAAATCAATTTGGGCATAATAAAGATGAAGAAGCTAAAATGTCGGCGAACTTACAAAAAAGTGAAGAAGAGCTTGAGGAATTACGCGGGCAATTACAAGCCGTTGATGAATCTGTAAATTCCTTACAAGAAGTTCTACTTCTGTCTAGTAAAGAACTAGAAAAACTAGAAGGGCAACGCGAGCTGTTAAAGGAAAGAAAGCAAAATGCAACGACACATTGTGCGCAGCTTGAAAAGCTAATTGTTGAGTTAACAGAGAAAACTACAAGTTATGATGGCGAAATTGAAACAAGTACAGAAGCTTTAATGCAATTTGTGAATCAAGTAAAAGAATTGGAGAAGAAATTGCATGATAACGAGCAATTACTTGCGACTTTTGCTGAGAATTTAGAGGAACAAATTGAGAATTTAAAAGGTGACTATATTGAACTTTTAAATCAACAAGCAAGTCTTCGTAATGAATTATCTATGATTGAAGAACAATCAAAACAGCAAAACTCTAAAAACGAACGACTTGATGAAGAAAATGAAAAGTATGTACAGATGCGTGTGGAAATTACAGCGAAAAAGGCGAAACTTGTAGACAGTTATGAGCAAGCGAGAGAGAAAATAGCTGGCATTATTTCTAACATACAGAAGACAGAAACGGCACTTGGGAAATGTAAGTCACAGTATAGTGAAAATGAAACGAAACTGTATCAAGCGTATCAATTTGTGCAACAGGCGCGCTCTCGTAAAGAAATGTTAGAAGAGATGCAAGAGGACTACTCTGGCTTCTATCAAGGGGTACGTGAAGTATTAAAGGCTAGAGAAAATAGACTACAAGGTATTGAGGGAGCTGTTGCAGAACTTCTGACTGTGCCGAAAGAATATGAAATCGCAATGGAAATCGCCCTTGGGGCAGCGATGCAACATATCGTAGTACAAACAGAAGAGCATGCTCGTAATGCAATTGCATTTTTAAAGCAAAATAAACATGGCCGTGCAACGTTTTTACCTCAAGCTGTTATTAAAAGCCGATCGCTATCATTTGATCAATTACGCATTGTGAACCAGCATCCATCGTTTGTCGGTGTAGCGGCAGAACTTGTGCAGTACAATAATAAATATGAGAATGTAGTTTCAAGTTTATTAGGTACAGTTGTTGTTGCGAAAGATTTACGCGGAGCAAATGAGTTAGCGAAACAACTGCAATACCGCTATCGTATTGTAACACTCGAAGGTGACGTAGTGAACCCGGGTGGTTCTATGACGGGTGGAGCTGTAAAACAGGCGAAATCCTCTTTATTGGGACGTCAACGTGAACTTGAAGAGTGGACTAAAAAACTAACTGACATGGAAGAAAAAACAACAAAGCTAGAAAACTTTGTTAAAGCAGTAAAGCAAGAGATTCAAGAAAAAGAAGTACAAATACGAGAGCTACGCCAAGGTGTAGAGACCGAACGTGTAGATGAACAGAAGCTAAGAGAAGAAATTAATCGTTTAGAATTAGATGAACATCGTATTAATGATCGTTTATCGATTTACGATTTAGAGATTGAAGGATTTTTACAAGATCAAGTAAAAATGCAAGGGCGCAAAGAAGAGTTAGAAAAGATTTTAGCGATTCTTCAAGTTGAGATTGGGGAATTAGATAGCAAAATCGTCGTTTTAACGAAACAAAAAAGTGAACAATATTCTTCAAAAGAAAAAGTTCAGAAGGAAATGACGGAGCTAAAAGTACAAGCTGCTGAACAACAACAACGTTTGTCTAATCAAAAAGAAAAAGTCGAACGTTTGACGAAGGAAAAGGAAGAGACTGATGCGACGCTTGTAAAAACGAAAGAAGATTTAGCGTTCTTAAAGCAAGAGATGACATCTAATTCAAGTGGCGAAGAACAAATTACGAATATGATTGAGAAGAAAGCGTATGATCGTAATCAAACTTCGGAGTTAATTCGTTCTCGTCGTGAACAACGCGTATCATTGCAAGAAAGAGTCGAGCAGTTAGAGCGCGGTGTGAAAGGAACAATAGGTAAACATAAATATATTCTTGAGATGCTGAAAGATCAAGAAGTGAAAATTAACCGACTTGATGTAGAGCTGGAAAATAGATTGCAACATTTACGTGAAACATATACTATTTCATTTGAAGCAGCAAAACTTAAGTATACAATGATGATGCCTGCAGAAGATGCACGTAAAAAGGTGAAACTAATTAAACTATCCATTGAAGAGTTAGGCGCAGTAAATTTAGGGGCAATTGATGAATATGAACGTGTAGCAGAGCGCCATACATTCTTATTAGAGCAAAGAGATGACCTAGAAGAAGCGAAATCGACATTGCATCAACTTATTACGGAAATGGATGAAGAGATGAAAAAACGCTTTTCTACTACGTTCGAAGGGATTCGAACAGAGTTTCAATCTGTATTCTCTGAATTATTCGGAGGTGGAAGAGCGGATTTAGTAATGACAAACCCAGAAGATTTACTAAATACGGGTATTGATATTGTAGCGCAACCACCAGGGAAGAAACTACAAAATTTAGGTTTACTTTCAGGGGGAGAGCGTGCTTTAACGGCAATTGCGCTCTTATTTGGTATTTTAAAAGTACGCCCAGTTCCATTCTGTGTTCTAGATGAAGTGGAAGCAGCTCTTGATGAGGCAAACGTTGCTCGTTTTGCGCAGTATTTAAAGAAATTTAGTGATGAAACGCAGTTTATTGTAATTACACACCGAAAAGGTACAATGGAAGAGTCTGATGTATTGTACGGTGTAACAATGCAAGAATCAGGGGTGTCGAAGCTTGTTTCTGTTCGTTTAGATGATGGCGAAGAACTTGTTGCAAGTAGATAGGAAGGATGGGAAGTATGAGCTTTTTAAAAAAATTAAAAGAAAAAATTTCAAAACAAACGGATACGGTAACAGAGAAGTTTAAACAAGGATTAGAAAAAACGAGAAATTCATTTGCTGATAAAGTAAATGACTTAGTGTACCGTTACCGCAAAATAGACGAAGATTTCTTTGAAGAATTAGAAGAAATTTTAATTAGTGCGGATGTCGGAGTTTCGACAGTGATGGAATTAATTGATCAGTTGAAAGAAGAAGTGCAACGTCGTAACATTCAAGATCCGAAAGAAGTACAGGCTGTTATTTCTGAAAAGCTAGTGGGCATTTACAAAGGTGACAGCGATTTTAGTAATGAAGTTAATATACAAGAGGATCAATTAACAGTAGTTTTATTTGTTGGTGTGAATGGTGTGGGGAAAACGACGACGATTGGTAAGCTTGCACATAAATTTAAATCAGAAGGTAAGTCTGTCCTATTGGCGGCAGGAGATACATTCCGTGCTGGGGCGATTGAGCAATTAGAAGTATGGGGCGATCGTGTTGGTGTAGAAGTAATTAAACAAGGGTCAGGATCTGATCCAGCGGCTGTTATGTATGATGCTGTACAAGCGGCAAAGGCCCGTAAAGTGGATGTATTGCTATGTGATACAGCGGGACGCTTACAAAATAAAGTAAACTTAATGAATGAGTTAGAGAAAGTGAAGCGCGTAATTGAGCGTGAAGTACCAGGGGCTCCTCATGAAGTATTACTTGTTATTGATGCAACAACAGGGCAAAATGGTTTAAGCCAAGCGAAAACATTCCGTGAAGCAACGAATGTTACTGGTATTGTTTTAACGAAGTTAGATGGAACTGCTAAAGGTGGTATCGTCTTAGCGATTCGTAACGAAATGGATGTTCCGGTGAAATTTGTTGGGCTAGGAGAGCAAATGGATGATCTGCAACAGTTTGATCCAGAACAATATGTTTATGGTTTGTTTGCGAACGTAGTAGAAACAGAAGAAGTGTAAGTGAAAGTGAAAGAAGCGGTATTTCCGCTTCTTTTTTTATAAAAATATGTGATGTTAAGAAAAAAACTTGACACTCTTTTATACTCCATGTAAACTAAGTCATGTAAAGGGAAATCACTTAACAAAGGATGATCCAACATGCTCGAGAAAACAACGAGAATGAACTATTTATTTGATTTTTATCAATCGTTGTTAACGCAAAAACAAAGAAGTTATATGTCGCTTTATTATCTAGATGATTTATCTCTTGGTGAAATTGCGGAAGAATTTGATGTAAGTCGCCAAGCCGTGTATGATAACATTAAACGGACTGAAGCGATGCTTGAAGAATATGAAGATAAATTAGTATTACTTCAAAAGTTTCAAGAGCGACAGCGACTTGTTGCAAAGCTAAAACAGCTACTCAGCGAAGAAGAGCATGTGAATGAAGAAATGAAACAAGTTGTTGAAGCTATCGAAAAATTAGATTAGGAGGGCGGCAATATGGCATTTGAAGGATTAGCCGACCGACTTCAACAGACAATGCAAAAAATCCGCGGCAAAGGAAAAGTTTCTGAAGCCGATGTAAAAGAAATGATGAGAGAAGTTCGTCTAGCTCTTTTAGAAGCGGATGTTAACTTTAAAGTAGTAAAAGATTTTATAAAGCGTGTGTCTGAGCGTGCTGTCGGACAAGATGTAATGAAAAGTTTGACACCTGGACAACAAGTAATTAAAATCGTACAGGAAGAACTTACAGAACTTATGGGCGGAGAGCAAAGCAAAATTGCTGTTGCTAATAAGCCACCTACTGTTATAATGATGGTTGGTCTGCAAGGTGCGGGTAAAACAACGACGACAGGTAAGCTTGCAAATTTGCTTCGTAAAAAGCATAATCGTAAACCGATGCTTGTTGCAGCGGATATTTACCGTCCAGCAGCGATTAAACAGCTTGAAACATTAGGGAAGCAATTGGACATGCCTGTTTTCTCCTTAGGAGATCAAGTAAGTCCGGTTGAAATTGCGAAACAAGCGATTGCGAAAGCAAAAGAAGATCATCACGATTACGTTTTAATCGATACAGCGGGTCGCCTGCATATTGATGAAGAACTAATGGGTGAATTAGCAAAAGTCAAAGAAGTTGCGAAACCGGATGAAATTTTCCTTGTTGTCGATGCGATGACAGGACAAGACGCGGTAAATGTAGCACAAAGTTTCCATGAACAGTTAGGATTAACAGGTGTTGTATTGACGAAATTAGATGGTGATACGCGCGGTGGTGCGGCATTATCTATTAAGGCTGTAACAAATACACCAATTAAATTCGCTGGTATGGGTGAAAAACTAGATGCAATTGAAGCGTTCCATCCAGAACGTATGGCATCTCGTATTTTAGGGATGGGCGACGTCTTAACATTAATTGAAAAAGCGCAAGCTACAGTTGATGAAGAGAAAGCAAAAGAACTTGAGCAAAAAATGCGTACGCTTTCGTTTACGCTTGACGATTTCCTAGAACAACTTGGACAAGTGCGTCAACTTGGACCGCTTGACGAATTGTTAGGAATGCTTCCTGGTGCAAATAAAATTAAAGGGCTGAAAAATGCACAAGTTGATGAAAAACAAATTGGGCATATTGAGGCAATTATTCGTTCTATGACTAAAGTAGAACGAGAACAACCGGAAATAATCAATGCTAGTCGTAAAAAGCGCATTGCCAAAGGTAGCGGTACAACGGTACAAGAAATCAATCGTCTAATCAAGCAATTTGATGATATGAAAAAAATGATGAAGACGATGACGGGAATGCAAAAAGGTAAGAAAAAAGGACTAGGTGGATTGAAGTTTCCATTCATGTAAGGAAAAAAGATGGCTCTGTTAAGAAAAAATACTTTACAAAGCAATAGTCTTTTTGCTAATATAATTATCTGTGTGAAATAAATTCGGAGGTGCTTTATAAATGGCAGTTAAAATTCGTTTAAAACGTATGGGAGCTAAAAAAACTCCTTTCTATCGTGTAGTTGTTGCAGATTCTCGTTCTCCTCGTGACGGACGTTTCATTGAGGAAATCGGTACTTACAATCCGGTTGCTCAACCAGCGGAAGTTAAGATCAACGAAGAAGCAGCATTAAAATGGTTAGGAAATGGTGCTAAACCATCTGATACAGTTCGTAACCTTTTCTCTAACCAAGGTATCATGGAGAAATTCCACTTATCTAAACAAGGTAAGTAATTGAGGCAATGACAATGAAAATGTTAGTCGAGACAATTGTTAAACCTCTTGTGGATCATCCTGGAGATGTAAAAGTTACACAGGAACTTTGCAACGGAGAAATAAAGTATCGATTAACTGTACATCCTGAGGATGTTGGAAAAGTCATTGGAAAGCAAGGGAAAGTTGCGAAAGCGATTAGAATGCTCTTGTATTCAGTGGGACATCATAATGATGAGAACGTCACACTGGAAATTCAATAAACGTAAAAAGGGCGAGGAGTTATTTCCTCTCCCTTTTTTAACATTTAAAGAGAAATTGCATGTTCCATATATAAAATGGAAATGCTTAATTTATATAGAAACCAGGGGTGACATACTATTTATGACAAAATGGTTTAATGTAGGGAAAATTGTAAATACTCATGGCGTAAAAGGAGAAATTCGTGTTATTTCTCGTACTGATTTTCCAGAAGAGCGATATAAAGTAGGGAACACGTTATACATATGGGATGAGAAAGGTACAGACTATCTTACAGTGAAGGTAACTTCTCATCGTCAACATAAGACATTTGATTTATTAACACTTGAAGGATACAACAATGTAGATGAAGTAGAGAAGTTAAAAGGTTCTTTAATAAAAGTACCAGAAGAGCAGTTAGGCGAACTAGCTGAAGGTGAATACTACTACCATGAAATTATTGGTTGCAACGTTGTAACGGAAGAAGGAGAAGCGTTAGGGACAATCAAAGAGATTCTATCTCCTGGTGCGAATGACGTTTGGGTGATTAAACGTCCAAAGGGTCAAGATTTGTTAATTCCTTATATTGATGACGTTGTACTTCAAGTTAACATTGAAAATAAATTAGTAACCATTCATGTAATGGAAGGGCTACTATAATGAAAATTGACATTTTAACATTGTTTCCAGATATGTTTACGGGTGTATTTGGTTCTTCAATTTTAAAGAAAGCACAAGAAAAAGAAGCGGTAGAGCTTCGTGTTGTCAATTTTCGTGAGTATACAACTAGTAAGCATAATAGTGTAGATGATTATCCGTATGGTGGGGGCGCTGGTATGGTATTAACCCCACAGCCTATCTTTGACGCAGTAGAAGAGTTAACGAAGGAAACAGACCGTAAGCCGAGAATCGTCTTAATGTGTCCACAAGGAGAGCGTTTCACGCAGAAGAAGGCAGAAGAGCTTGCTGGAGAAGAGCATGTTATTTTTGTATGTGGCCATTATGAAGGATACGATGAACGAATTCGTGAGCATCTTGTAACAGATGAGATTTCTATTGGGGATTACGTATTAACGGGTGGGGAATTGGCTTCTATGGTAGTCACTGACAGTGTTGTACGTCTTTTGCCAGGAGTGCTTGGGAATCAAACGTCACAAGTGGAAGACTCTTTTAGCACAGGTTTGTTAGAACACCCACATTATACACGTCCTGCTGATTTTCGTGGTATGAAGGTACCGGATGTACTAATGTCAGGAAATCATAAAAACATTGATGAATGGCGCCATAAAGAGTCACTACGTCGTACGTACACACGTAGACCGGATTTACTGGAAGAACGAGAATTATCTAAGCAAGAAGAGAAATGGCTGGAACAGATTAAAGAAGACCGATAAGGGCTTGATATATTTTCTATTGCAACAGTCCTAGCAATATGCTATTATAACATTTGTGCTACTGAAATCAGTAGCCGTATTAACGATGTTCCGCTGTAATTTAATAAGACTTTATAAGAGCATCTGTTTAAAGGAGAGAATTTAATATGCAACAATTAATCACAGAAATCACAAAAGGCCAATTGAAAACTGACCTTCCTTCATTCCGTCCTGGAGACACTTTACGTGTACACGTAAAAGTAGTTGAGGGAACTCGTGAAAGAATTCAGCTTTTCGAAGGTGTTGTAATTAAACGTCGTGGTGGCGGAATCAGTGAAACATTCACAGTTCGTAAGATTTCTTACGGTGTAGGTGTTGAGCGTACATTCCCAGTTCACACGCCAAGAATCGCGAACATCGAAGTACTTCGTCGTGGTAAAGTACGTCGTGCTAAGTTATACTACTTACGTAACCTTCGCGGTAAAAAAGCACGTATTAAAGAAATTCGATAAGACATGTATGGGAGCTTGTAAATACACAAGCTCCCTTTTTCCAATCTATATGAAATTTTGGTATAATACGAGCAGCTTACATAACAGTGGAGGGGAAAGCATGAAGAAAGAGAAGAGCTCACTTTGGGAATGGATCAAAGCAATTTTGATTGCTGTTGTATTAGCGGGCGTAATTAGACAGTTTTTCTTTGCCCCAATTCTCGTAGACGGTGTATCGATGTCGCCGACTTTACATGACCGTGATCGAATGATTGTTAATAAAATTGGCTATCACATAGGTGATCCGAAACGCTTTGATATTATTGTATTCCGAGCGACGGAAGAAAAAGATTATATTAAGCGTATTATTGGCCTGCCAGGCGACGAAATCGAATACCGTAATGATAAACTATATGTTAACGGGAAACCTTATGAGGAGTCGTATTTAGATAAGCAGAAAAAACAACTTGCTGACGGACCGCTTACATATGATTTTACTCTTGAAGAAATGACAGGAAAGAAAACTGTTCCAGAAGGTCAATTATTTGTTTTAGGCGATAATCGTCGTTTTAGTAAAGATAGCCGTTCGATTGGTACAATTTCAATGGACCAAGTGATTGGTAAAGCAAATATGCTATATTGGCCGTTAAAAGATGCGCGTATTGTGAAATAAAAGAAAAAGAAGGTGGCAACATGGTAATTCAATGGTTCCCAGGACATATGGCAAAGGCTAGACGCCAAGTAACAGAAAAATTAAAGTTAATTGATGTTGTAATTGAGCTTGTAGATGCTCGATTACCTTTATCTTCTCGTAATCCAATGATTGATGAAATTATTACACATAAACCAAGGCTTGTTGTTTTAAATAAAGCGGATATGGCGGATGATCGTCTTACAAAGCAGTGGATTGCATATTTTGATGAAAGAGGTCAAAAGGCAATTTCAATTAATGCGCAAGCTGGACAAGGTATGAAAGAAATTGCAGCAGCTTGTAAAGTTCTTGTCAAAGAAAAATTCGATAAAATGGTTGCTAAAGGCATTAGACCAAGAGCAATTCGTGCTTTAATTGTAGGTATTCCAAACGTTGGTAAATCTACACTAATTAATAAATTAGCGAAGAAGAATATAGCAAAAACAGGAGATCGTCCTGGTGTGACAACGGCCCAGCAGTGGATTAAAGTTGGGAAAGAAATGGAATTATTAGATACGCCAGGTATTTTGTGGCCTAAATTTGAAGATGAATTAGTTGGTCTTCGTTTAGCGACGACTGGTGCAATTAAAGATTCTATATTAAATCTACAGGATGTAGCTATTTATGCGTTACGTTTTATGGAAAAACATTATCCGGAACGTTTAAAAGAGCGATATAATTTAAATGACATTCCAGAAGAAATTGTGGAGTTATTTGATGCAATTGGAAAAAATAGAGGTTGCTTAATGGGCGGCGGAATGATTGATTATGATAAAACATCTGAGCTTATACTTCGTGAGCTTCGTGGTGGAAGATTAGGAAAAATGACGTTTGAAACACCAGAAGAGTTTGCAGAGCAGGTAGAAGATGCGGAAAAAGTAGAAGAAGTATAAGACGTGCGTTTGTACGTCTTTTCTTTTTGGTTACGTTTAAAAGGAGTGTAAATAGATGCAAAAAATGACTATTCATGAAGCGGAATGTTTGCTGCAAGAAATTATGAATGAAGAAGACGAGCGTTTTCAAATGTTAGTGAAAGATGAGCGAAAAGGTGTTCAAAAACTAATTTTGAAGTGGTATAAACAAAAAGAGTTAGCGCAAAAAGAAAGAGAAAAATTTCTAGAAATGTCAAAGTACGAAAATGAGTTACGTGAAAAAGGGCTCACATACATTGCTGGTATTGATGAAGTGGGTCGTGGGCCGTTAGCAGGACCGGTTGTGACGGCGGCAGTCGTCCTTCCAGAAGATTTTTATATTCCAGGATTAAATGACTCGAAAAAATTAAGTGAAGCGAAACGTGAGCGTTTTTATGATGAAATTAAAGATCATGCAATTGCGATTGGGGTTGGAATTATATCACCACAAGTTATTGATGAAATAAATATTTATCAAGCGACGAAGCAAGCGATGTTAGATGCCGTTGCTAATTTATCATGTACACCAGAATATTTATTAATCGATGCGATGAAGCTTCCTACATCAATTCCGCAAACATCAATCATTAAAGGTGATGCGAAAAGTGTCTCTATTTCAGCTGCATCTATTATTGCGAAAGTGACGAGAGATCGCATGATGAAAGAGTTAGGAGGAAAGTATCCTGCATATGGATTCGAACAACATATGGGATATGGGACGAAACAGCATTTAGAAGCGATTGAAGTACATGGAGTATTAGAAGAACATCGAAAATCATTCGCGCCAATTAAAGATATGATTCAAAAATAAGCTGTATATTCACAGCTTATTTTTTATTTTGGTATATAAACATTATTATTTTCGAAAAAGAATAAAGCGATTTCAGTTTTCTGACACTTTATTGTAGACAGCGTGCCAATCATCTTATACAATGGCAATGTAATGTTTTTTAAACATTAAAAAACTTTTCGAGTAAAACAGGAAAACAGGGGAGGATGGGACCATGAATATCCATGAGTACCAAGGTAAGGCAGTCCTTAGAAGCTATGGGGTTAGCGTTCCGAACGGGAAGGTTGCATTTACAGTAGAAGAAGCTGTAGAAGCAGCGAAAGAATTAGGAACGGAAGTATGTGTAGTTAAAGCGCAAATTCACGCTGGTGGACGCGGCAAAGCTGGCGGTGTAAAAGTTGCGAAAAATTTAGAAGAAGTTCGTACATATGCAGAAAGCATTTTAGGAACTACACTTGTGACGCATCAAACAGGTCCTGAAGGTAAGGAAGTAAAACGCTTACTTATCGAAGAAGGTTGCGATATTAAAAAAGAATATTATGTAGGTCTTGTATTAGATCGTGCAACTTCTCAAGTTGTTTTAATGGCATCTGAAGAAGGTGGAACAGAAATTGAAGAAGTAGCAGAAAAAACGCCTGAAAAAATCTTTAAAGAATATATTGATCCAGCAGTAGGTTTACAAGGTTTCCAAGCGCGTAGAATCGCGTTTAACATCAATATTCCAAAAGAACTTGTAGGACAAGCTGTGAAGTTTATGATGGGCTTATACAGTGCGTTTATCGAAAAAGATTGCTCTATCGCTGAGATTAATCCACTTGTTACAACAGGTGACGGTAAAGTTATGGCGTTAGATGCAAAATTAAACTTTGATTCTAATGCGTTATATCGCAATAAAGACATTTTAGAACTTCGTGATCTTGAAGAAGAAGATTCAAAAGAAATTGAAGCTTCTAAATATGATTTAAACTACATTCCTTTAGATGGAAATATCGGTTGTATGGTTAATGGTGCAGGTTTAGCAATGGCTACAATGGATATCATTAAACATTACCATGGTGACCCGGCTAACTTCTTAGATGTTGGTGGCGGCGCAACAGCTGAAAAAGTTACAGAAGCATTCAAAATTATCCTTTCTGACAAAAATGTAAAGGGTATCTTCGTTAACATTTTTGGTGGCATTATGAAGTGTGATGTTATCGCAGAAGGTGTTATTGAAGCGACGAAGCAGGTAGGCCTTGAGTTGCCTTTAGTTGTACGTCTTGAAGGTACAAACGTAGAGCTAGGAAAGAAAATTTTAAATGAGTCTGGTTTAAATATTGTTGCAGCAGAATCTATGGCAGACGGTGCACAAAAAATTGTTTCACTAGTGGGCTAATAGAAAGCGGGGGAGAAAAATGAGCGTATTAGTTAATAAAGATACAAAAGTTATTGTTCAAGGTATTACAGGTTCTCAAGGGTTATTCCATACAAAGCAAATGATTGAATACGGTACGAAAATTGTAGGTGGTGTAACACCAGGTAAAGGTGGCACTGATATTGAAGGCGTACCAGTATTTGATACAGTAGAAGATGCTGTGAAAGCAACAGGCGCAAACGCTTCAGTTGTATACGTTCCACCCGCTTTTGCGGCTGATGCAATTATGGAAGCTGTTGATGCAAAGGTTGATTTAGTAGTATGTATTACTGAAGGAATCCCTGTATTAGATATGGTAAATGTAAAGAGATATATGGCGGGTAAACATACACGTTTACTTGGACCAAACTGCCCTGGTGTCATTACACCTGACGAATGTAAAATTGGTATTATGCCAGGATATATTCACAAAAAAGGTCATGTTGGTATCGTATCTCGCTCTGGTACATTAACGTATGAAGCTGTACATCAGTTAACGCAAGAAGGTATTGGTCAATCTACTGCTGTAGGTATCGGGGGAGACCCTGTTAACGGTACGGACTTTATTGATGCGTTAAAAGCATTTAATGAAGATGAAGAAACGCATGCTGTAATTATGATTGGTGAAATCGGCGGTATGGCAGAAGAAGAAGCAGCAGAATGGGTACAAGCTAATATGACAAAACCAGTTGTAGGCTTCATTGGTGGTCAAACAGCGCCTGAAGGCAAACGTATGGGTCATGCTGGGGCGATCATTTCTGGCGGCAAAGGAACTGCTGCTGAAAAGATTAAAACAATGGAAGCTTGTGGTATTAAAGTAGCGGAAACACCAGCTGTTATGGGTGAAACATTAATCTCTGTTTTAAAAGAAAAGGGATTATTTGAGACTTGTAAAAACTACTAATCTTTTTGAAAGACACCTTCTTATTAGAGGGTGTCTTTTTACACATTTTTTGTTTACATAATAAAAATTATGGGTAAGGAGAATTGAGATGAAAAGAGAACGTTTATTGCACCTTCATTACATGTTGGCGGATCATTGGAAGGCAATGGAGAGACTACTATATGTTGATCCAGAACTGAAGGGAATATACACTTTTAGTCCGAAACAATTTGAATATTACGCTGGAATATCCTCGAAAAAATCTTTAGAACTAGTAAATTTTCTTCAAATTTCAAATCTCCAACAATATGTATCCCAGTTAGAAAAAAGAGAATATTTTATATAACAATATGGGATAAGGACTATCCACAATTACTGCGAGAAATACAAGATCCCCCTTTTGTTTTATACGGAAAAGGAGAAAGAGATTTTCTAAATAAAGTAAATAAATTAGCGATTGTTGGAACGAGAGAACCGTCTTTATATGGAAAGGAGAGTATGAAGTTTATTTTACAACCTTTACTTGAAAAAGAATGGCTTATTGTTAGTGGGTTTGCAAGAGGGATAGATACAATTGCTCATGAAGTTACAGTAAGGCAGCATTGCCCGACCATTGCAATATTAGGACATGGATTATCTTATATGTATCCAAAGGAGAATAGAGGTTTATATGACACGTGGAAAGATTATATATTATTATTGACAGAGTATCCGCCCCATTATGTGCCGAAAAAATGGTATTTCCCAAAAAGAAATCGAATTATTAGCGGTATAAGTAAAGGTGTTTTAGTTGTAGAAGCAAAAACGAGAAGTGGATCCCTTATTACTGCAGACCTTGCGCTAGAACAAAATAGAGAGGTGTTTGCGCTTCCTGGACCTATATTTATAGAGAGTGCAGCGGGAACGAATCATCTAATTCAACAAGGCGCAAAGCTAGTAAGAAATGCGGAGGATATCCTTGGAGAAATTTTAAATTAACCATATATTTTTATGTTTTTATTAAACAATTATTGACAAATGGTAGATTGTCGCTGTATGGTATATTCATTCTTGATTGACAAAAACAAGAGAAATCAATAAGATTGATGAAGACTTGAATCCACCTCTTAAGGAGGCACTAGCATGTCAGATTACCTCGTAATCGTGGAGTCGCCTTCTAAGGCGAAGACCATTGAAAAATATTTAGGGAAAAAATACAAAGTCGTCGCGTCCATGGGACATGTCCGCGATTTACCTAAAAGCCAAATGGGGATAGAAGTAAAGAATAACTTCACCCCGAAGTATATTACCATTCGTGGTAAGGGTCCCGTTTTAAAAGATTTAAAATCAGCGGCAAAAAAAGCAAAGAAAGTCTATCTCGCGGCCGATCCGGATCGTGAAGGAGAAGCAATTGCTTGGCATTTAGCAAATACGTTAAATGTGGACGTTGAATCAGATTGCCGAGTTGTATTTAATGAGATTACAAAAGATGCAATAAAAGAATCATTTAAATATCCTCGTGCAATTAATATGGATTTAGTAGATGCACAACAGGCAAGGCGTATACTCGATCGTCTTGTTGGTTACAATATTAGTCCTTTATTATGGAAGAAAGTAAAAAAAGGATTAAGTGCAGGACGCGTACAATCTGTAGCAGTTCGTTTAATCATCGAACGTGAAAAAGAAATTCAAAGTTTTGAACCTGAAGAATTCTGGACAATTAAAACAGAATTTGTGAAAGGGAAAGACACATTTGAAGCAAGCTTTTACGGTGTAGATGGTGAAAAAGTTCAATTAACGAACGAAGCACAAGTGAACGAAATAATCGAAAAGATGAAAGACAATGCGTTTTCGGTTGAAAATGTAACGCGAAAAGAGCGAAAGCGTAACCCTGCATTACCGTTTACAACATCTTCCTTGCAACAAGAAGCAGCGCGTAAGTTAAATATGCGAGCAAAGAAAACAATGATGCTTGCACAGCAACTGTATGAAGGGATAGATCTTGGAAAACAAGGGACTGTAGGTCTTATTACGTATATGAGAACTGATTCAACACGTATCTCAGAAACAGCTCAAACAGAGGCTCGTGATTACATTACTGAGGCGTTTGGTGCGGAATACATAGGAACAGAGAAGAGGAAAGAAACGAAAAAGTCGAAAGCACAAGATGCGCATGAGGCGATTCGTCCTACTTCGGTAATGAGAAAGCCAGAGGAACTAAAAAGTTTCTTAAGTCGTGATCAACTCCGTTTGTATAAACTGATTTGGGAGCGATTTGTTGCAAGTCAAATGGCATCTGCTATAATGGATACTGTTACAGGGAAACTCATTAATAACAATGTTCAGTTCCGTGCAAGTGGATCAGTTGTAAAGTTCCCAGGATTTATGAAAGTGTACGTAGAGTCGAAAGATGATGGTGCGGAAGAAAAGGATAAGATGTTGCCACCGTTAGAAGTAGGTGAAACTGTATTTTCAAAAGATATAGAACCAAAGCAACATTACACACAGCCTCCGCCGCGTTACACAGAGGCTCGTCTAGTAAGAACACTTGAAGAGCTTGGAATTGGGAGACCGTCTACTTATGTACCGACACTTGAAACAATCCAAAAACGAGGATACGTTGCTTTAGATAATAAACGCTTCGTTCCGACTGAGCTTGGTGGAATAGTAATCGAACTTATTTTAGAGTTTTTCCCAGAAATTATTAACATTGAATTTACTGCCAATATGGAGCAAAGCCTTGATGAAGTAGAAGAAGGAAATGCAAATTGGGTGAAAATTGTTGATGATTTCTACGTAGGATTTGAACCGCGCTTAGAAAAAGCGGAAAAAGAAATGCGTGAAGTGGAAATTAAAGATGAACCAGCTGGGGAAGACTGTGAATTATGTAGTCACCCGATGGTCTTTAAAATGGGTAAATATGGGAAGTTTATGGCTTGTTCAAATTTCCCGGAATGTCGTAATACAAAACCGATTGTAAAAGAAATCGGTGTTACTTGTCCGAAGTGTGATAAAGGGCAAATTATTGAACGCCGTAGTAATAAAAAGAAACGCCTTTTCTACGGATGCGGTACGTATCCAGAATGTGACTTTGTATCTTGGGATAAGCCGATTGGTCGTAAATGTCCGAAGTGTGAAGGTATGCTCGTAGAGAAAAAGTTAAAAAAAGGCGTGCAAGTACAATGTATTTCGTGTGATTATGAAGAAGAACAACAAATGTGAGCGTAACTGCTCACATTTTTTTCGGGAAGAAAAGGAAAGGTGATATATATGACAACACAAGTAGTAAACGTCATTGGCGCAGGTCTTGCAGGAAGCGAAGCAGCTTACCAAATTGCAAAGCGTGGTGTCCAAGTAAAATTATATGAAATGAGACCAGTAAGGCAAACACCAGCTCATCATACAGATAAATTTGCTGAATTAGTATGTAGTAACTCACTTCGCGCAAACACATTGACAAATGCTGTTGGTGTTATTAAAGAAGAAATGCGTCTAATGGATTCTGTCATTATTCGTGCAGCTGATGAGTGCTCTGTACCAGCAGGAGGTGCTTTAGCTGTAGACCGTCATGAATTCGCGGCGAAAGTGACTGAATATGTGAAAAATCATCCGAACGTAACTGTAATGAATGAGGAAATCACTGAAATTCCAGAGGGACCAACTGTTATCGCGACAGGTCCACTTACGTCTCCGGATCTTTCTGCACAATTAAAAAAACTAACAGGTGAAGATTATTTTTATTTCTATGATGCTGCAGCGCCAATCGTTGAGAAAGACAGCATTGACATGAATAAAGTATATTTAAAATCCCGTTATGATAAAGGTGAAGCGGCATATTTAAACTGTCCAATGACAGAAGAAGAGTTTGATCGTTTTTATGAGGCTTTAATTGCTGCTGAGACAGTGCCTTTAAAAGAATTTGAAAAAGAAATTTTCTTTGAAGGTTGTATGCCAGTAGAAGTTATGGCAAGTAGAGGAAGACAGACGTTAGTATTTGGACCGATGAAGCCTGTTGGGTTAGAAGATCCGAAAACAGGGAAAACACCGTATGCGGTTGTTCAATTACGTCAAGATGATGCAGCAGGAACATTATATAATATTGTAGGCTTCCAAACACATTTAAAGTGGGGGCCACAAAAAGAAGTGTTACAGCTAATTCCAGGACTAGAAAACGCAGAGATTGTACGTTATGGTGTAATGCATCGTAATACGTTTATTAATTCGCCTAATTTACTTCGTCCAACATATCAATATAAACAACGTGATGATTTATTCTTCGCTGGTCAAATGACTGGTGTAGAGGGTTATGTTGAATCAGCAGCATCAGGATTATTAGCGGGTATTAACGCTGCTCGACTTGTAAAAGGTGAAGAGCCAGTTGTATTACCACCTGTAACTGCAATGGGAAGTATGGCAAATTATATTACTGCGACAAATGCGAAAAACTTCCAGCCAATGAATGCAAACTTCGGTTTATTTACACCGTTAGAGAAGAAAATTAAAAAGAAACAAGAGCGAAATGAAGCATATGCTACACGCGCTTTGGAAACAATTCAAAATTTTGTAAATATTTAATTAAATTTCTTGCAAAGGCTACTAAGTTGTGATAAGATTTAGTAGCCTTTATTGAGGTGAATTATATGGATGTGAATGTGAAGAAATTGTTACAATTATTCGTTGGATATTTACAAATTGAAAGAAATTATTCAAAATATACAATTGCAAGTTATCAAAATGATTTAGAACATTTTGTGCAATTTATGGAGCGAGAAGGCATATCCTCTTTTTTAGATGTTACATACGCGGATGTTCGTTTATACTTGACGACGTTGCACGATCAGAAGTTAGCCCGTAAATCTGTCGCAAGGAAAGTATCAAGCTTACGAAGTTTATATCGTTTTTTGATGCGTGAAGGTTATCAAAAAGATAATCCGTTTGCACTTGCGTCACTTCCCAAGAAAGAATTGTCAATCCCAAAGTTTTTATATGCTGAAGAGTTAGAGGGATTGTTTGAAGTTTCTGATACAGGGGCACCATTAGGTCAAAGGAATCAAGCTTTATTAGAGTTGATGTATGCAACTGGGATTCGTGTAAGCGAATGCGTTAATTTGCAACTTACCGACATTGACTTTGCAGTGGGAACAATTTTAGTGATGGGAAAAGGGAAAAAACAAAGATATATTCCGTTCGGAAGCTATGCACAAGATGCTTTAATTACTTATATAGAGAACGGGAGAAAACAGTTAGCTCAAAAGACTGAAGAACAATCTCATATGGTATTTTTAAATGCGAAAGGTAAGCCGTTAACAGATCAGGGTGTACGTTATGTTTTGAACGAACTCATTAAGAAAGCTTCACTTACAATGCGGATAAGTCCCCATATGTTAAGGCATACATTTGCTACACATATGTTGGATGAAGGAGCGGATTTACGTACTGTGCAGGAGCTATTAGGTCATGAGAATTTGTCAACCACACAAATTTATACGCATGTCTCTAAAGAAAGATTGCGTTCTGTGTACATGAAGCATCACCCGCGGGCATAAATTGCTTTTAAGGCTATAAAAACATATAAAGGAGTTTTTTCTATGGGAAATTTCCACGCTACAACGATATTTGCAGTTCATCATAATGGAGAATGTGCAATGGCTGGAGATGGTCAGGTAACGATGGGAAATGCTGTTGTAATGAAACATACAGCTCGCAAAGTTCGCAAACTTTTCCAAGGGAAAGTTTTAGCTGGTTTTGCAGGATCAGTTGCTGATGCATTTACTCTTTTTGAAATGTTTGAAGGGAAATTAGAAGAGTATAATGGCAACTTGCAGCGCGCTGCAGTTGAGATGGCGAAACAATGGCGTGGTGATAAAATGCTACGTCAGCTAGAAGCAATGCTCATTGTCATGGATAAAACAACGATGCTCCTTGTTTCAGGTACAGGAGAAGTGATTGAACCAGATGATGGTATTTTAGCAATTGGTTCAGGCGGACATTATGCACTTGCTGCTGGTCGTGCTTTAAAGCAACATGCAAGTGAACATTTAACAGCGAAACAAATTGCGAAGGCCAGTTTAGAAATTGCAGGCGATATTTGTGTTTATACGAACCACAACATAATTGTTGAAGAATTGTAGAATCGTAAGGGAGGCATTTTATATGCATTTACATTTTACTCCGCGTCAAATTGTGGAAAAATTAGATCAATACATCATCGGTCAAAAAGATGCAAAGAAAGCGGTTGCTGTAGCTCTACGAAATCGATACCGTCGCAGTAAATTAGTTGAAAATTTACGTGATGAAATTGCACCTAAAAACATTTTAATGATTGGACCGACAGGTGTTGGTAAAACAGAGGTAGCACGGCGAATGGCGAAACTCGTTGGAGCACCTTTTATTAAGGTTGAAGCGACGAAATTTACAGAAGTTGGATATGTGGGTCGAGATGTAGAGTCGATGGTCCGTGACCTTGTTGAAACGTCTGTTCGCATTGTGAAAGAGGAAATGGTAGTTAAAGTTCAAGATAAAGCAGAAGAGCAAGCGAATCAACGTCTTGTTGAAATTTTAGTGCCGAGTCCGGAGAAGCAATCTGGATTTAAAAATCCATTAGAAATGCTTTTTGGTGGTAATCAAAATTCAAACCAAACATCTGATGCACAGGAAGATGATGAAATCGAAAAGAAACGTCAAGATGTGGAAAGAAAGCTTGCGGCAGGCCTTCTTGAAGATGAAGTGATATCAATCGAAGTGACGGAACAACAGTCTTCTATGTTTGATATGTTGCAAGGAACTGGCATGGAACAAATGGGAATGAATTTCCAAGATGCACTAGGAAGTATCATGCCGAAAAAAACGAAAAAACGTAAACTTTCTGTAAAAGAAGCAAGAAAACTCTTGACAAATGAAG
The DNA here is from genome assembly GCF_016651125.1 of Bacillus sp. TH17. Lineage (NCBI taxonomy): Bacteria > Bacillati > Bacillota > Bacilli > Caryophanales > Bacillaceae > Bacillus > Bacillus sp. TH17. Next base: position 3,299,537 of record NZ_JAEKEN010000001.1, on the reverse strand, counting down.
AGGCACAGCGCTTAATTGATATGGATGAAGTTACACAAGAGGCTGTTTGTCGTGCTGAACAGCTCGGGATTATTTTTATCGATGAAATTGACAAAATTGCTGGTAAGCAGTCGAATAGCGTAGATGTATCGCGTGAAGGTGTGCAACGTGACATTTTACCGATTGTAGAAGGATCGAATGTAGCAACGAAATACGGATCAGTAAAAACCGATTATATTTTATTTGTTGCAGCTGGAGCGTTCCATATGTCTAAACCGTCGGATTTAATTCCGGAATTGCAAGGGAGATTTCCGATTCGAGTAGAATTAACAAAATTATCGGCGGATGATTTTGTTAAAATATTAATCGAGCCTGACAATGCGCTAATTAAACAGTACACGGCGTTATTAGCGACTGAAGGTATAGAAATTGAATTTTCAGACGAAGCTATTCGTAAGATTGCTGAGATTGCTTATCAAGTTAATCAGGATACAGATAATATTGGAGCGAGAAGACTTCATACTGTTATGGAGAAGCTCCTTGAAGATTTATCGTTTGAGGCATCTGAAATTACGTTAGAGAAAATAACGATAACACCTCAATATGTTGAGGAAAAATTAGCGACAATAGCTAAAAATAAAGATGTGAGCCAGTTTATTTTGTAATAGTGTCATCAGGTGACTCGCCCTAGTTTCCAAGTGATGAAAAAATATGTAAGTAACATGTAGGAGGAAATTTTGAAATGGAATTATTAGCAAAAACGAGAAAATTAAATGCGTTATTACAGAGCGCAGCAGGAAAACCTGTAAACTTTAGAGAGATGTCTGACACAATGTGTGAAGTAATTGAAGCGAACGTGTTCGTTGTAAGTCGTCGCGGTAAATTATTAGGATATGCGATTCACCAACAAATCGAAAACGAACGTATGAAGCACATGCTTGCAGAGCGTCAATTCCCAGAAGAGTATACGCAAAGTTTATTCAATGTTACAGAAACATCTTCAAATTTAGGTGTGGATAGTGACTACACAGCATTCCCAGTAGAAAATAGAGAATTATTCGGTCAAGGTTTAACTACAATCGTACCAATCGTTGGTGGCGGTGAGCGTCTAGGTACACTAGTATTAGCTCGTCTTGGTCAAGAGTTCTTAGACGATGATTTAATTCTTGCTGAATACAGCTCAACTGTTGTAGGTATGGAAATCTTACGTGAAAAAGCAGAAGAAATCGAAGAGGAAGCACGTAGTAAAGCTGTTGTTCAAATGGCGATTAGCTCATTATCTTACAGTGAGTTAGAAGCAATCGAGCATATCTTCGAAGAATTAAATGGAACAGAAGGTTTACTTGTTGCAAGTAAAATTGCTGATCGCGTAGGAATTACTCGTTCGGTAATCGTAAATGCACTACGTAAATTAGAAAGTGCTGGTGTTATTGAGTCTCGCTCTTTAGGTATGAAAGGAACATACATTAAAGTGCTAAACGACAAGTTTCTACAGGAACTTGCTAAATTAAAAACAAACTAATTTATAAAAAAACTCTCCTCGCTTGAGGAGAGTTTTTTGTTTTTTTAAGTGAATGATTTTGCTTACGTAAGGCGTCATGACAACATTCATTAGAAAACTATTAATTAACCTTCAATTCCTTGCTTAAAGGAATTGAAGGTTGGTAATACTAGGATTTGAGCGTGAAAAAAAGAAAGTTTTACATTGTTCGCATTTTCGACTTGATTGTAATATTTCAGTATGATATAGTAAGCAGTGGTGTCAGTACAAAGTACACACGTTTACTGATTTAAGTGTTGGTGCTACGTTCGTAGTTTCGCTTAGAGATGAAGTAAACGGAGGATATCAAAAAAACCATTTAGGAGGAACTAAATTATGTCAGTAATTTCTATGAAACAATTGCTTGAAGCTGGTGTTCATTTCGGACATCAAACTCGTCGTTGGAACCCAAAAATGAAGCGTTACATCTTCACAGAGCGTAACGGTATCTACATCATCGACTTACAAAAAACTGTGAAAAAAGTTGAGGAAGCTTACAGAACGATGCGTGACATCGCTGCTGAAGGTGGAGACATTTTATTCGTAGGTACTAAAAAACAAGCACAAGAAGCTATTAAAGAAGAAGCAACTCGTGCTGGTATGTACTTCGTTAACCAACGTTGGTTAGGTGGAACTTTAACAAACTTCCAAACAATCCAAAAGCGTATCAAGCGTCTTAAAGATATCGAAAGAATGCAAGAAGATGGTACTTTCGAAGTACTTCCTAAGAAAGAAGTTGTTCAACTTAAAAAAGAGTTAGAGCGTCTTGAGAAATTCTTAGGCGGTATTAAAGATATGAAAGGTCTTCCAAGTGCATTATTCATAGTAGACCCTCGTAAAGAGCGTATTGCAGTTGCTGAAGCACGCAAATTACACATTCCAATCATCGGTATCGTTGATACAAACTGTGATCCGGACGAAATCGATCACGTTATTCCAGCAAACGATGATGCAATTCGTGCTGTAAAACTTCTTACATCTAAAATGGCAGACGCGATCCTTGAAACAAAACAAGGTGAAGAAACTGTTACTGCGTAACAAATTTGGAAAGGTGATAAGGGGTTCGGCCTTTTATCACCTTTTTTAAGGTATAAACACCTTTATAAAAGGTATAAATACATATTTTAGGAGGATGAAAAATATGGCAATCACTGCACAAATGGTAAAAGAACTTCGCGAAAAAACTGGCGCAGGTATGATGGACTGCAAAAAAGCTTTAACAGAAACTAACGGCGACATGGAGAAAGCAATTGACTTCTTACGTGAAAAAGGTATTGCGAAAGCTGCTAAAAAAGCAGACCGCATCGCTGCTGAAGGTTTAACTTTCATCGAAACAAACGGTAACGAAGGTTTAATCTTAGAATTAAACTCTGAGACTGATTTCGTTGCGAAAAACGAAGGTTTCCAAGCGTTAATTAAAGAATTAGCTGCTCACTTATTAGCTAACAAACCTGCTAACGTTGAAGAAGCTATGGCTCAAACAATCGAAGGCGGCAAAACAGTAGAAGAGCACATCAACGAAGCAATCGCTAAAATTGGTGAAAAACTTACACTTCGTCGTTTCGAAATCGTATCAAAAACTGATGCTGATGCATTCGGCGCTTACCTACACATGGGTGGACGTATTGGTGTATTAACAGTTCTTGAAGGTTCTACTGACGAAGCAGCTGCTAAAGATGTAGCAATGCACATCGCAGCAGTTAACCCTAAATACATCGACCGCGATGCTGTAACAGCTGAAGAAGTTGAGCATGAGCGTCAAGTATTAACACAACAAGCTTTAAACGAAGGCAAGCCTGAAAAAATCGTTGCGAAAATGGTAGAAGGCCGTCTTGGCAAATTCTTTGAAGAGATTTGCTTACTTGACCAAACATTCGTTAAGAATCCTGACATGAAAGTTCGTCAATTCGTTGAGTCTAAAGGCGGAACATTAAAAGGATTCGTTCGCTACGCTGTTGGTGAAGGTATCGAAAAACGCGAAGACAACTTTGCTGAAGAAGTAATGAACCAAGTAAAAGGTAACAACTAATACAGATTAGGGAACACATTGTGTTCCCTTTTTTAAAATAAAGATGTAAGCAATTGGAGGTTCATTATGAGTAAACCGAAATATAATCGTGTCGTTTTAAAGCTGAGCGGAGAAGCTTTAGCTGGCGAGCAAGGATTTGGAATTAACCCAGCTGTTATTAAGTCAGTTGCGGAACAAGTGAAAGAAATTGCAGAACTTGATGTAGAGGTTGCTGTTGTTGTTGGTGGCGGTAACATTTGGCGTGGGAAAATTGGAAGTGAAATGGGCATGGATCGTGCAGGAGCAGATTACATGGGCATGTTAGCAACAGTTATGAATTCATTAGCTCTTCAAGATAGCTTAGAGAATATTGGAATTCAAACTCGCGTACAAACTTCAATTGAGATGCGTCAAGTGGCAGAGCCTTACATTCGTCGTAAAGCAATTCGTCACTTAGAGAAAAAACGTGTTGTTATCTTTGCTGCAGGTACAGGTAACCCATACTTCTCTACAGATACAACAGCAGCATTACGTGCAGCTGAAATCGAAGCGGACGTTATTTTAATGGCGAAAAATAATGTGGATGGCGTATATAGTGCAGATCCATCTATTGACCCAACAGCTACGAAATACGAAACACTTACTTACTTAGATGTATTAAAAGCAGGTTTAGGTGTAATGGATTCTACAGCTTCTTCTTTATGTATGGATAATGATATTTCATTAATTGTATTCTCGGTTATGGAAAAAGGTAACATTAAACGTGCCGTTTTAGGTGAAAATATTGGAACAGTTGTAAGGGGGAAATAAATTATGGGACAACAAGTATTGAAGTCTTCAAATGAAAAAATGGAAAAAGCAGTTGCTGCTTATTCTCGTGAATTAGCAACAGTTCGCGCTGGTCGTGCAAGCTCGTCTGTATTAGATAAGGTACAAGTTGATTACTATGGTGCACCAACACCAGTTGTGCAATTAGCGAACATTACAGTTCCAGAAGCACGTTTGCTTGTAATTCAACCTTATGATAAAACTTCTATCGGTGATATTGAAAAAGCAATTTTAAAAGCAGATTTAGGCTTAAACCCTTCTAATGATGGAACTGTAATTCGTATTGCATTCCCTGCATTAACAGAAGAGCGTCGTCGCGATCTTGTAAAAGTTGTGAAGAAATATGCTGAGGAAGCAAAAGTTGCTGTTCGTAACGTACGTCGTGACAGTAATGATGACCTTAAGAAGCTTGAAAAAGCTGGCGACATTACAGAAGATGATTTAAGAGGATATACTGAAGATATCCAAAAAGAAACAGATAAATATATTGCAAAAGTTGACGAAATCGCAAAAAACAAAGAAAAAGAAATTATGGAAGTGTAATAGCGATAATTTCGCAAATATGACCCTCTTCTTAAGGGGGTCTTTTTACACTTTTAGGCATACGTCTGCTTGTTGGAGGGTATGAATGATGTTTAAAAAGTTTCCTTTTTTTAAAAGTAAAAAGGTCACATCGTTTGATCATCTCATTGAAAAAGTGAAAAAAGGATATATCCCAGAACATATTGCTATTATTATGGATGGTAATGGAAGATGGGCAAAGAGAAGAGCCATGCCTCGCATTGCTGGTCATCATGAAGGTATGCAAGTTGTGAAGAAAATCACAAAATTTGCAAGTAAGCTTGATGTGAAAGTATTAACTCTTTATGCTTTTTCGACTGAGAACTGGAAAAGACCGAAAAAAGAAGTTGATTATTTGATGAAGCTTCCAGAAGAATTTTTAGGTGCATTTTTACCAGAGTTGATTGAAGAAAACGTACAAGTCCGAGTAATAGGGCAAAAAGATCGTCTTCCTACGCATACGCGCAGAGCGATGGAAAAAGCCATGGAAGATACGAAAGAGAATACGGGATTAATTCTTAATTTCGCGTTAAACTATGGAAGTCGAGATGAAATCGTTTCTGCTGTGCAACATATGATGAAAGATAGTGAGGAAGGAAAAATTCGTTCGGAAGAAATAAGTGAAGAAAAGATTTCTTCTTACTTAATGACGAGTTCTTTACCTGATCCAGAGTTGTTAATCCGTACAAGCGGAGAGCTACGTATTAGTAATTTCATGTTATGGCAAATTGCTTATTCGGAATTTTGGTTTACAGATGTGTATTGGCCAGATTTTACCGAGGAACATTTGCTAAATGCGATTACAGACTTTCAACATAGAGGGCGCAGATTCGGAGGCGTGTAGAAAGAGAGGGTTTGGTAGTGAAACAGAGAATTATTACTGGAGTGATTGCTGCCGCGCTATTCATTCCCATCGTAATTTACGGTGGCGTGCCTTTTACAGTTTTAGTGTATGCACTTGCTTCTATAGGTTTATATGAATTAATTCGTATGAACAAGCTTACGCTTATTTCGGTACCAACAGTTTTAGCTGCAGTATTATTGTGGATTATTTTAATTCCGAGTAGTGCATCAGAACTGTTTACGTGGATTGGGTTAGGTAAATTAGAAATCACATTTGTGATTGTTTTATTACTTTTATCATATACAGTCCTTTCTAAGAATACATTTACTTTTGACAATGCTTCATTTTTACTTATGGCAACGACATATGTTGGAATGGGATTCTTATATTTAAATGAAACGAGAATATTAGGAATCAAATATGTGTTCTGTGCACTATTTGTCATATGGGCAACTGATTCAGGTGCATATTTCATAGGGAAAGCATTTGGAAAAAGAAAATTATGGCCAGAAATTAGTCCGAATAAAACGATTGAAGGTTCATTAGGCGGTATTGTTTGTGGAATTGTTGTTGCACTTGTTTACAATATGTTCTTCCCAGTTGAAGCGAATGTAGGAGTTTTAATCGTTCTGACGATTATCATTTCTATTTTTGGACAAATTGGTGATTTAGTGCAATCTGCATTTAAACGCCATTATGGTGTAAAGGATTCAGGTACAATTTTACCTGGACATGGTGGTATTTTAGATCGAACAGATAGTTGGTTATTTGTGTTACCAATTCTATACTTCTTATTACAATACAATTAATAAATGAACGAGGGGTTGGAGTCATGAAAAACATTAGTTTACTAGGTGCAAGCGGATCAATCGGTACACAAACATTAGATGTGTTACGCTCGCACCCAGACCAATTCCGTCTCGTTGCTTTTTCTGTAGGGAAAAATGTTGATTATGCAGTAAAGGTAATTCAAGAATTTTCCCCGCAAATTGTCTCTGTGCAAAGAGAGGAAGATGTTTTAAAATTACAAGCTGTTTCTGGTAATACAAAAGTAGTATATGGTAGCGAAGGCTTATTAGAAGTAGCGCTGCACCCAGATACAGAAATTGTAGTGAATGCTGTTGTAGGTAGCGTAGGGTTGTTACCGACACTCCGCGCAATTGAGGCGAAAAAAACAATTGGAATTGCAAATAAAGAAACGTTAGTAACTGCAGGGCATCTTGTAATGGAAGCAGCACGAAAACATAATGTATCGTTACTTCCAGTAGACAGTGAACATTCAGCTATTTTTCAATGCTTGAATGGTGAAAATGAAAAAAGAATCTCTCGCTTAATTATAACTGCTTCAGGCGGAAGTTTTCGTGATAAAACGAGAGATGAATTGCATCAAGTGACCGTAGAAGATGCACTTCGTCATCCAAACTGGTCAATGGGTTCGAAAATTACAATTGATTCTGCTACAATGATGAATAAGGGGCTAGAAGTAATTGAAGCACACTGGCTTTTTGGTATCCCTTATGAGCAAATCGATGTTGTTCTACATAAAGAAAGTATTATTCATTCTATGGTTGAATTTGAAGATCGTAGTGTAATGGCACAGCTTGGCTCACCTGATATGCGAGTACCGATTCAATACGCGCTTACATATCCTGATAGATTGCCTCTTTCAGACACGAAACAGTTAAATTTATGGGAAATGGGAACATTGCATTTTGAGAAAATGAATCAAGAGCGTTTCCGTTGTCTACGTTTTGCGTATGAAGCTGGAAAGACAGGTGGAAGTATGCCGGCTGTAATGAACGCGGCAAATGAAGTAGCTGTTGAAGCTTTTTTACAAAAGAGAATTGGTTTCTTAACAGTGGAAGACCTCATTGAAAAAGCAATGCACCATCACACTGTCATTGCACGTCCGAGCTTAGAGGAAATTCAGGAAATTGACGCAGCCACAAGACGGTTTGTGATGGAACAAATTTAGCAAAGGTGGTTATGGAATTGAATACAGCGATTGCCTTTATATTAATTTTCGGTGCACTCGTATTTTTCCATGAGCTAGGGCATCTATATTTCGCAAAAAGAGCAGGTATTTTGTGCCGCGAGTTTGCGATTGGTTTTGGTCCGAAAATATTCTCATTTGAAAAGAATGAAACGGTGTATACGATTCGATTACTGCCCCTTGGTGGCTATGTAAGAATGGCTGGCGAGGATGCGGACACAGTTGAGTTAAAACCTGGAAAAAAGGTTGGACTTGTATTAAATGAAAAAGACGAAGTTGTGAAATTAGTTTTTGACGGACATGAAAAATATCCAAATGTTCGTGTCATTGAAGTCGAACAAGCTGATTTAGAGCATAATCTTACAATTTTGGGTTATGAAGAGTACGAGGAAGAGCTGCAAACATTCCGAGTAAATGAAAAAGCTCGTATCATTTCTGCGGGAGAAGAAATTCAAATCGCTCCGTACAATAGACAATTTGGCTCTAAAAAATTGGGCCAACGTGCTCTAACAATTTTTGCAGGTCCTGCAATGAACTTTATTCTAGCATTTGTTATTTTTGTGATTCTTGGATTTGTACAAGGAGTTCCTGTTGACAAACCAATGGTCGGAAAAGTAATGGAGAATAGTGCTGCAGAACAAGCTGGATTAAAAGAAAACGATACAATTCAAGCAATCAATGGGAAAAACACTAGTACATGGAAAGATGTTGTAACGATTGTACGTGAAAACCCAAATAAAGAAATTACGTTACATGTAAAGCGTGATAGTGAGCAATTTAATGTGAAAGTAACACCAACGCTTGATAAAGAAGGAAAAGACGAAGTTGGTAGAATTGGTGTTTATTCTCCTGTAGAGAAAACAGTGATGGGTTCTATTAAATCAGGGTTTGAACAAACATACGAATGGACGAAACTAATTTTTGATTCTCTTGTGAAATTAGTAACGGGTCAATTTTCTATTAATGAGTTGTCAGGTCCAGTAGGAATTTATAATCTAACAGATCAAGTTGTAGATTATGGATTTACGCGTGTACTAAGTTTAGCGGCAGTTTTAAGTATTAACCTTGGTTTATTTAATTTATTACCAGTCCCAGCTTTAGACGGTGGACGTTTGTTCTTCTTCTTAATTGAAGCATTACGAGGAAAACCAATTGATCGTCAAAAAGAAGGAATGGTTCACTTTATTGGGTTTGCATTATTAATGTTGCTTATGTTAGTTGTAACATGGAATGACATCCGTAAGTTTTTCTTGTAAAATAAGAAGAAGTTTATAATGAAATAGAGCTCATAGAATAAAATCCCTCACCTAACTCGAGGTGAGGGATTTTATTGCGTGTAAGAGTAAAATGAAGAGGTGCGAATAAATGAAACAAAGTATGGTATTCAGTCCTACATTACGTGAAGTTCCAGCAGATGCTGAAATTAAGAGTCATCAATTATTACTTCGCGCAGGGTTTATGCGTCAAAATGCTTCTGGTATTTATAGTTTTCTACCATTTGGTTTAAAAGTGTTACACAAAGTAGAACGTATTGTTCGTGAAGAAATGGAGCGCGCAGGGGCAGTAGAACTATTAATGCCAGCTATGCAGGCTTCTGAATTATGGCAAGAATCAGGTCGTTGGTATTCTTACGGATCAGAATTAATGCGTATGAAAGATCGTAATGCTCGCGAGTTTGCGCTAGGGGCAACTCATGAGGAAGTAATTACAGATCTTGTACGTGATGAAATTAAATCATACAAAAAACTACCATTAACATTATATCAAATTCAAACAAAATTCCGTGATGAGCAAAGACCACGTTTCGGTTTATTACGCGGAAGAGAATTTTTAATGAAAGATGCGTATTCTTTCCATGCAACACAAGAAAGTTTGGATGAAGTATATAGCGGTTTATACAAAGCGTATTCTAATATCTTTGCTCGTTGTGGTTTGAATTTCCGTGCAGTTATCGCTGATTCTGGAGCAATGGGTGGAAAAGATACACACGAATTTATGGTGTTATCTGATGTAGGTGAAGATACAATTGCGTATTCTGATACATCTGATTATGCGGCAAATATTGAAATGGCTCCTGTTGTTGCTACGTATACGAAGAGCGATGAAGCCGAAAAAGCACTTGAAAAAGTAGCAACTCCAGATCAAAAAGCTATTGAAGAAGTATCTGCATTCTTAAATATCGCAGCGGAAAAATGCATTAAATCTATGGTGTTTAAAGTAGATGCGAAATTAGTAGTAGTACTTGTTCGTGGCGATCATGAAGTCAATGATGTAAAAGTGAAGAATGTATACGGAGCTTCAGTCGTTGAGCTTGCTTCACATGAAGAAATAAAAGAGTTATTAAACTGTGAAGTGGGTTCTTTAGGACCGATTGGTGTTACAGGGGATATCGAAATTATCGCTGACCATGCTGTAGCATCAATTGTCAACGGATGTTCAGGAGCGAACGAAGAAGGGTTCCATTATGTAAATGTAAATCCAGAACGTGACTTTAAAGTAAGTCAATATACAGATTTACGCTTCATCCAAGAAGGAGACCAATCTCCAGATGGAAATGGAACAATTCTTTTCGCACGTGGAATTGAAGTTGGTCATGTATTCAAATTAGGAACTCGTTATAGTGAAGCAATGAACGCAACGTTCCTAGATGAAAACGGAAAAACAAAACCACTTATTATGGGTTGTTACGGTATCGGTGTATCTCGTACAGTGGCAGCAATCGCAGAGCAGTTTAATGATGAGAACGGTTTAGTTTGGCCAAAAGCTGTTGCACCGTTCCATGTGCATGTAATTCCAGTAAATATGAAATCTGATGCACAACGTGAAATGGGTGAAAATATCTATAACTCATTACAAGAGCAAGGATACGAAATATTACTAGATGATCGTGCAGAACGTGCAGGTGTTAAATTTGCAGATGCAGATTTATTCGGCCTTCCAGTTCGTGTTACAGTTGGTAAAAAAGCAGATGAAGGTATTGTAGAAGTGAAAGTACGTGCTACAGGCGAGTCTGAAGAAGTGAAAGTAGAAGAACTTCAAACATATATTGCTAATATTTTAAAATAAGAAGAGGTACCTCGTAATGAGGTACCTTCTCTTTCTTTGTAAACGTATTTTGTAAAAGAAGAAGGAAGAAATCTTTCTTTGTAGTACGTTTCAATTTATAATAGCAAATGGAAGGAGAGTGCTTATGTCATTAACAAATGAACAACAAGAGCGATTTCAAATTTTGCTCCAACAGTTGCAAATACCAGAAGACCTTATAAATCAATATTTACATGGCGGTGGTATTGAAAAGCTAGTTATTGATAAAGCGAATAAAAGTTGGCATTTTGACTTACAAGTGCCACGTATTTTGCCGACAGAATTATATGAGTTGCTAGAAACAAAGCTTAAGCAATCATTTTCTCATATTGCAAGAACAACATTTGCATTAGAAGCAGAGAATAAACAATTTACAGAAGAAGAAGTAAAGGCATATTGGCCGCTTTGTACAGAACGAATTACATTTTCACCTATGTTCGCGTACTTAAAGAAGCAACTTCCGCAGGTCAATGGCGTGAAGTTGCTATTAAATGTAAATAATGAGCTGGAATCTACTACTTTAAAGAAAAACGTTGCGAAACCAGTAGGTGATCAATACGAAGCTTTTGGATTCCCGCGTTTTCAGTTAGACACACATATAAAGCAAAATGCAGAAGAAATGCAAAAGTTTCGTGAGCAGACACAGGAAGAAGATCGTCAACGAGTTATACAGGCTATGGAAGAGATGGCTAAAAGGCAAGCTGAAGAAAGTGATGTTGTTCATGAAGGACCAGTTGTGCTTGGTTATCTTATTAAGCCAGATGAAGAGATTACGCCGCTGCGTGAAATTCAAGATGAAGAAAGAAGAAAAACCGTTCAAGGGTATGTTTTCCATGTAGAGACGAAAGAACTTCGTAGTGGACGTACATTATTAACTTTAAAGATAACTGACTATACGGACTCTATTATGATTAAGATGTTCTCACGTGATAAAGAAGATATCCCGATGTTACAATCCTTGAAAAAAGGAACTTGGGTAAAAGCGCGTGGTTCAGTTCAAAATGATACATTCGTGCGTGATTTAGTTATGATCGCAAATGATATAAATGAAATAACGGGACCTTCTCGTAAAGATAAAGCAAAAGAAGGAGAAAAAAGAGTAGAACTTCATCTTCATACTCCAATGAGTCAAATGGATGCTGTTACTTCTGTTTCTAAGCTCGTTGCCCAAGCCGGAAAATGGGGGCATGAGGCTATTGCAGTTACAGACCATGCTGTTGCACAGTCGTTCCCAGAAGCATATTCTGCTGGTAAAAAGGCTGGAGTTAAAGTTCTATATGGTGTAGAAGCAAATTTAGTTAATGATGGTGTGCCGATAGCATATAACGAAGCACATCGTCTACTTGCAGAAGAAACATATGTTGTCTTTGACGTTGAGACAACAGGGTTATCTGCTGTATATGATACAGTCATTGAGTTAGCTGCTGTAAAGGTAAAAAGTGGAGAAATTATTGATCGCTTTGAATCTTTCGCAAACCCTCATCAACCATTATCGGCGACGATTATTGAATTAACAGGTATTACAGATGATATGTTAACTGATGCACCAGAAGTGGACGAAGTGTTTAAAAAGTTTGAGGAATGGATGGGTGACCATACACTTGTTGCTCATAACGCAAGCTTCGATATGGGCTTTATTAACGTAGGTTTTAAAAAGGCTGGGATAGAAAAAACGAAAAATCCAGTTATTGATACGTTAGAACTTGCACGGTTCTTATTCCCAGAAATGAAAAATCATCGATTAAATACGATGTGTAAAAAGCTTGATATTGAATTAACGCAACATCACCGTGCGATTTATGATACAGAAGCAACGGGATATTTACTTGTGAAGATGTTAAAAGATGTGATTGAAAAGGGATTTGAATATCACGATCAACTAAACGATAGTATGGGACAAGGGGATGCGTATAAACGTGGGCGTCCAAGTCATATGACGTTACTTGCCACATCAGATGTTGGGTTGAAAAACTTATATAAACTTGTTTCATATTCTCACTTGAATTACTTTTATCGTGTACCACGTGTACCACGATCACTATTAAAAAAATATCGCGAAGGCATTTTAGTAGGAACAGCTTGTGACAAAGGTGAAGTATTTGAAGCTATGATGCAAAAAGCGCCTGAAGAAGTAGAAGAAATTGCACAGTTTTACGATTACATTGAGGTTATGCCTCCAGAAGTGTTACGTCATTTAGTGGAACGTGAACTCGTTCGAGATGAAGGACAGTTAAAAACAATAATTTCTAACTTAGTAAAACTAGGTGAGACGTTAGATAAACCAGTTGTTGCTACTGGGAATGTGCATTATTTAGATCCTGAGGACGCGATATATCGGAAAATTTTAGTCAGTTCGCAGGGAGGAGCTAATCCGTTAAATCGCCATTCATTACCGCCTGTACATTTCCGTACAACAAATGAAATGCTAGATTGTTTTTCATTCTTAGGTGAAGACAAAGCAAAAGAAATTGTTGTGACAAATACACACAAGATCGCATCATTAATTGGTGATGTTCGTCCAGTAAAAGATGATTTATACACACCGAAAATTGAAGGTGCTGATGATGAAACACGTGATATGAGCTATATAATGGCAAGAAGTATCTATGGAGATGAACTACCGGAAATTGTAGAAGCTCGTTTGGAAAAAGAATTGAAAAGTATTATTGGACATGGATTCGCCGTTATTTATTTAATTTCACATAAGCTTGTGAAAAAATCGTTAGTGGACGGTTATCTAGTAGGTTCGCGTGGATCGGTAGGTTCATCATTTGTTGCAACGATGATGGAAATTACAGAAGTAAACCCATTACCACCGCACTATGTATGTCCAAAGTGTAAACAATCAGAGTTCTTTAATGACGGTTCTGTAGGTTCTGGTTTTGATTTACCAGATAAAGAATGCCCAACATGTAATGTTCCATATGTGAAAGATGGGCATGACATTCCTTTCGAAACGTTCCTTGGATTTAAAGGGGATAAGGTACCGGATATCGATTTGAATTTCTCCGGAGAATACCAACCACGCGCCCATAACTATACGAAATTACTGTTCGGTGAAGATTATGTATACCGCGCAGGAACAATTGGTACGGTTGCGGAAAAAACCGCTTATGGGTATGTGAAAGGTTATGCTAATGATCATAACTTAACAATTCGAAATGCAGAGATTGATCGCTTAGTTGCAGGATGTACAGGTGTAAAGCGTACGACCGGACAGCATCCAGGTGGTATTATCGTTGTACCAGATTACATGGATATCTTTGACTTTTCACCAATTCAGTTTCCGGCTGATTCAATAGGTGCTGAGTGGAGAACAACGCACTTTGATTTCCACTCAATTCATGATAATTTATTGAAACTTGATATATTAGGACACGATGATCCGACTGTTATTCGTATGCTTCAAGATTTAAGTGGTATTGACCCGAAAACAATCCCAACGGATGATCCAGAAGTAATGAAAATTTTCTCTGGTCCAGAATCTTTAGGGGTAACGGAAGAACAAATTAACTGTAAAACAGGTACACTTGGTATACCAGAGTTTGGTACGAAATTCGTAAGACAAATGTTAGAAGAAACGAAACCAACGACGTTTTCAGAGCTTGTCCAAATTTCTGGACTGTCCCATGGTACAGATGTATGGTTAGGTAATGCGAATGAATTAATTTATAACGGTACGTGTACACTGAGTGAAGTTATCGGTTGTCGTGATGACATCATGGTATATTTAATTTATCAAGGCTTGGATCCATCATTAGCCTTCAAAATCATGGAGTCGGTGCGTAAAGGTAAAGGTGTACCTGAAGAATGGGAAGAGGAAATGAGAAATAACAATGTACCAGGTTGGTATATTGATTCATGTAAGAAGATTAAGTACATGTTCCCTAAAGCCCATGCGGCTGCTTACGTACTTATGGCTGTACGTATTGCATACTTTAAAGTACATTTCGCACTTTTATTCTATGCGGCATATTTTACAGTTCGTGCAGATGACTTTGATGTAGAGGCGATGGCGAAAGGTTCAGCATCCATACGTGTAAAAATTGATGAGATTGCACAAAAAGGATTGGATGCAGCACCGAAAGAGAAGAGTTTATTAACGGTATTAGAAATGACACTTGAAATGTGTGAGCGTGGTTATTCATTCCAAAAGGTTGATTTATACCGCTCGCATGCAACCGAATTTATAATTGATGGGGATACTTTAATTCCTCCATTTAATGCAGTTCCCGGTCTTGGTACAAACGCAGCTTTCAGTATTGTTGAAGCTCGTAAAAATGGTGATTTCTTATCAAAAGAAGACTTACAGCAGCGCAGTAAGGTTTCTAAAACGATTATTGAGTATTTAGATGGTCAAGGTTGTCTAGGAGATTTACCGGATCAAAACCAATTGTCACTGTTCTAATAGGTAGGAAAAATCTTTGCAAATCAACATTTGCTATGGTATACTATAAACCGAGATAACCATGTCATGTATATTTTGTGAAAAAGAGAGTGGGGAAACCCACTCTTTCGTGTTACTATCTACATTTTGCTGATGTAGATAGTAAAGATATTTCTGTCGTATATACATATTTTGTTACAAGTTTTACTTCTTAAATTTGGTAATACTAAGACAGATATTCCCTGCTTAACGGCAGGGGCTTTTGTTAGCTAACGAGAAAGAATAAGATAGACCGTCTTTATGAACGGGATCTTTTCTTGTAAATGGTACATGGCGGCAGGAAGGAGGCTGTTTATGGATAAGAAAGTCACAGAAATTGTAGAAGCATTTGCGCAGCCAATCGTTGAAGAGTTAAATCTTGAACTTGTAGATGTAGAGTATGTGCAAGAAGGACAAGACTGGTTCTTACGCGTATTCATCGATTCTGAAAAGGGAGTCGAAATTGAAGAATGCGGTGCGGTAAGTGAACGTTTAAGCGAAGCTTTAGATAAAGAGGATCCAATTCCTCATCTTTACTTTTTGGATGTATCATCTCCTGGAGCGGAACGTCCATTAAAGAAAGAGAAAGACTTCCAGCAAGCGGTAGGAAAACAAGTGGCGATTAAAACATATAAGCCGATTGATGGTGAGAAGATGTTTGAAGGAAAGCTACTTTCCTACGACGGTAATACAATTACACTACTATTAACAATTAAAACACGTAAAAAAGAAATCCAAATTCCAATGGATAAAGTTGCAAATGCGCGACTTGCTGTTACGTTTTAGTAAGAAGGGGGATCTTCATGAGCACTGAGTTGTTAGATGCTTTGCTCGTATTAGAGTCAGAAAAAGGTATTAGCAAAGATATTATTATTGATGCGATTGAAGCAGCATTAATCTCTGCTTATAAACGCAATTTTAACCAAGCACAAAACGTTCGTGTGAGCTTTAACCCAGAAGTGGGAACAATTCAAGTTTTAGCACGTAAGGACGTTGTAGATAATGTGTTTGATCCACGTCTTGAAATCTCTGTAGAAGAGGCAAGACAAATTAATCCAAACTACCAAGATGGTGACGTACTAGAAATTGAAGTAACGCCAAAAGATTTTGGTCGTATTGCAGCGCAAACTGCAAAACAAGTTGTAACACAACGAGTTCGTGAGGCGGAACGTGGTGTAATTTATTCAGAATTTAGTGATCGTGAAGAAGACATTATGGTTGGTATTGTACAGCGCCAAGATGCTCGTTTCATCTATGTAAGCTTAGGTAAAGTAGAAGCTTTATTACCTGTAAGTGAGCAAATGCCAAATGAGCAATATAAACCACATGATCGTATTCGCGTATTTATTACAAAAGTAGAAAAGACAACAAAAGGACCACAAATTTACGTATCACGTACACATCCTGGTCTTTTAAAACGTTTATTCGAAATGGAAGTTCCAGAAATTTATGATGGAACTGTAGAAATTCGCTCTGTAGCACGTGAAGCAGGCGACCGTTCTAAAATTTCTGTATATGCAGAGAATATCGATGTTGATCCAGTAGGTTCTTGTGTAGGACCGAAAGGACAACGTGTACAACGCGTTGTAGATGAACTAAAAGGTGAAAAGATTGACATCGTTCGCTGGTCGAATGACCCAGTTGAATATGTTGCAAATGCTTTAAGTCCATCACAGGTTGTTAAAGTACTTGTAGATGAAGCAGAGAAAGCAACAACTGTTGTTGTTCCAGACCACCAGCTTTCATTAGCGATTGGTAAGCGTGGACAAAATGCGCGTCTTGCAGCTAAATTAACAGGCTGGAAAATTGATATTAAAAGTGAGTCTGATGCGAAACAACTTGGTATTGTGACAGAAGAAGATAGCGTAATCGCATTCGGATTCGATTCAGCTGAAGACGAAATCGAATAGAGGTGATGAGTATGAGCAATCGAAAAGTTCCGTTACGAAAATGTATTGCAACGCAAGAGATGAAATCAAAACGAGAGCTAGTTCGCATTGTTCGTTCCAAAGAGGGCGAAGTGTCTATTGATTTATCAGGAAAAAAATCAGGACGAGGTGCATATTTATCAAAAGATAAAGAAAGCATTATTCAAGCCCAAAAGAAAAACATTTTGGAACATCATCTAAAAGCGAAAATCGACAGTTCTCTGTACGAAGAGCTTCTTGAGCTTGTTGAGAAGGAGTCGAAATAAGTGTCTGATTGGAAATCATTTTTAGGACTAGCAAACCGCGCTCGAAAACTTATTTCGGGTGAAGAACTCGTTTTAAAAGAAGTACGAAGTGGCAAAGCAAAGCTAGTATTGCTTTCTGAAGATGCGTCAGCGAACACTACAAAACGTATCATTGATAAAACCACGTACTACAACATACCAATGAGAAAAGTCGAAAATCGACAACAATTAGGGCATGCGATTGGGAGAGACGAGCGAGTCGTTGTAGCTGTTTTAGATGAAGGCTTTGCGAAAAAGCTACGTAGCATGCTCGATACAAATTACCGGGGGTGAAGGTATGAGTAAAATTCGAGTACATGAATATGCAAAAAAAAATAATATCTCAAGTAAAGATCTTATGACAAAACTAAAAGAGATGAATATCGAGGTTTCGAATCATATGACAATGTTAGAAGATGAAGTAGTAAACAAATTAGATAATCAATATAGCGCTGGAGCGGAAAAACCTTCTGTTGCAGATGAGTTTGAAGTAGAAGAGAAAGTTGTTCGCAGTAAAAAGAACAGCAATAAGAATAAGAAAAAAGGCAAAGCTAATGAAGATAAACGTCAAGATAACTTTGCTGGAAGACAACAAACACCAATAGTAGAAACACCAGATAAAATCACTTTCTCTGGAAGCCTTACAGTAGGTGACCTTGCTAAAAAGTTAAGCAAAGAGCCATCTGAAATTATTAAAAAGCTCTTCATGCTAGGAATTATGGCGACAATTAACCAAGACTTAGATAAAGATACAATTGAGTTAATTGCTACTGATTACGGTATTGAAGTAGAAGAAGAAGTAGTTGTAAGTGAAACTGAATTTGAAACATTCATCGATGAGCAAGATGATGAAGAAAACTTAAAAGAACGTCCAGCTGTTGTTACAATTATGGGACACGTTGACCATGGTAAAACAACATTGCTTGACTCTATCCGTAATTCAAAAGTAACTGCTGGCGAAGCTGGTGGAATTACTCAGCATATCGGTGCATACCAAGTTGATGTAAATGATAAGAAAATTACGTTCTTAGATACACCAGGTCACGCGGCATTTACAACAATGCGTGCTCGTGGTGCACAAGTAACAGATATTACAATTCTTGTTGTTGCAGCTGATGACGGTGTTATGCCACAAACAGTTGAAGCAATTAGCCATGCGAAAGCAGCTGGAGTACCAATTATTGTTGCTGTGAATAAAATGGATAAACCAGCGGCAAATCCTGATCGTGTAATGCAAGAATTAACAGAATATGAATTAGTTCCAGAAGCTTGGGGCGGAGACACGATTTTCGTACCAATTTCTGCAATTCAAGGCGAGGGAATTGACAACTTACTAGAAATGATTCTTCTTGTGAGTGAAGTAGAAGAATATAAAGCAAATCCAAATCGCTATGCAGCTGGTACTGTAATTGAAGCACAGCTTGATAAAGGTAAAGGAACTATCGCGACACTACTTGTTCAAAACGGTACACTTCGAGTTGGAGATCCAATTGTTGTTGGAACATCATTCGGTCGTGTTCGTGCAATGGTAAGTGATATTGGTCGTCGTGTAAAAGTTGCTGGTCCATCAACTCCTGTTGAAATTACAGGTTTAAATGAAGTGCCACAAGCGGGAGATCGTTTCATGGCATTCGCTGATGAGAAGAAAGCTCGTCAAATTGGTGAATCACGTGCACAAGAAGCGTTAGTTGCACAACGTGGTGAGAAATCTAAATTCAGCCTGGAAGATTTATTCCAACAAATCCAAGAGGGCGATGTAAAAGAAATTAACTTAATTGTGAAAGCAGACGTACAAGGTTCTGTAGAAGCAATGGCAGCATCACTTCGTAAAATTGATGTTGAAGGCGTAAAAGTAAAAATTATCCATACAGGCGTAGGTGCGATTACAGAATCTGATATTATTTTAGCTTCTGCATCTAATGCAATTGTAATTGGATTTAACGTACGCCCTGATGTGAATGCGAAGCGTACAGCTGAATTAGAGAAAGTTGATGTTCGTTTACACCGTATTATCTATAAAGTAATCGAAGAAATTGAATCAGCAATGCAAGGTATGCTGGATCCAGAATTCGAAGAAAAAGTAATCGGTCAAGCGGAAGTTCGTCAAACATTCAAAGTAACAAAAGTTGGAACAATCGCAGGTTGTTACGTAATAGACGGTAAAATTACACGTGATAGTGGCGTTCGTATTATCCGTGATGGCGTAGTAGTCTTCGAAGGAAAACTTGATACGTTAAAACGTTTCAAAGACGACGTAAAAGAAGTTGCACAAAACTATGAGTGTGGTATTACAATTGAGAGATATAATGATCTTAAAGAAGGGGACATCATTGAAGCATACGTTATGGAAGAAGTGAAGCGATGATTATCGCTTCACTCTCATTCGAGTGTATGATTTACGATGTGCATTCTTTAAAAGAGAAACGAGCAATTTTGCAACGTGTGTTAACTCGTGTGAAACAGCGCTATAATGTAGCTGTTTCTGAAGTTGGGCATCAAGATGTATGGCAACGTACAGAAATTGCAATTGTTTCCGTATCCTCAAATCGTGTTGTCTGTGAAAAAGAAATGAATCGTGTACTTGAGTATATCGATTCATTTCCTGAAATTGAACGTACGATAACACATTTGGAATGGTATTGAATGAGGTGAAGAGTTATGAAATTACGTGCGAACCGTGTGGGCGAGCAAATGAAAAAAGAATTAGGCGACATTATCAGTCGTAAAATTAAAGACCCACGTATTGGATTTGTTACAGTAACAGATGTACAGGTAAGTGGAGATTTACAAATTGCTAAAGTATATATTTCTGTTTTAGGTGACGAAGAACAGAAAGAAAATACATTAAAAGGTTTAGCGAAGGCAAAAGGCTTTATTCGTTCAGAAATTGGCCAACGTATTCGTCTTCGTAAAACGCCGGAAATTTCCTTCGAGTTTGATGAGTCTATTGGATATGGTCATCGAATTGATACACTTTTACATCAAATTAATAAAGACGGTAAACGTGAAGAATAATGGATAGACATTTGTCTATCCATTTTTTCAATGTAAAATAAGTTTTGCATAATTGCAATTACTACAAAAGAATAATGATGAGGTGAGTATATGGAAGGTGTAGTATTATTACATAAGCCAAAGGGAATGACATCACATGATTGTGTGTTCAAATTAAGAAAGATATTGCGTGAGAAACGAATTGGTCATACAGGGACACTGGATCCAGATGTAACAGGAGTATTACCTATTTGCGTTGGGCGTGCAACAAAAATTGCGCAATTTTTAACAAGTGAAACAAAAACATACGAAGGTGAAGTGACATTAGGATTTTCAACAACAACAGAAGATGCTTCTGGTGAAGTTGTGGAGAAACAAGATGTAAATCGTGTCATTACACGTAAAGAAGTAGAAGAGGTACTAGCGGAATTAACAGGGACAATTGAACAAATGCCGCCGATGTTCTCAGCTGTAAAAGTTAACGGGAAAAAACTATACGAATATGCAAGGGCAGGACAAGAAGTTGAACGTCCAGTTCGTACAATTACAATTCATGAATTTGTATTACTTGATGAACGTGAAGTTTTTGAAGGAGAAAATATTTCATTTCGTTTCCGTGTAACGTGTAGTAAAGGAACATATGTAAGAACACTAGCAGTAATGATAGGTGAAAAACTTGGATTTCCATCACATATGTCTCACCTTGTAAGAACAGCATCTGGTGAATTTTTACTAGAAGATTGCATATCATTTGAAGAAATTGAAGAAAACGTGCAAAATGGAACAGTAGAGTCTATTTTCATCTCAATTGATGAGGCGCTAAGTAAGTTTCCAAAAATGGTTGTAGATGAAAAGCAAGCTGAAAAAATAAAGAACGGTATGTTCTTAAACAATGAATTAGAAACAACAGCACCATTTATTACAGTATTTGATAAAAATGATCGTTGCTTAGCAATTTATGAGCATCACCCAAAACACCCTGGAATGCTAAAGCCAATGAAAGTACTTGTGAATAATCAAGAACTAAAGCTATAATGAATTATTGGAAGGATTATTACAGAAAAAGGTGAATTCAAGCGTGAAACTTATTCATTTAACTCATCCACATGAACAAAATAAAATAGAATTACCACCTACTGTAATGGCATTAGGATATTTTGATGGCATTCATTTAGGACATCAACGTGTGATTCGAACAGCGAAAAAAATAGCGGATGAAAGAGGATGTAAAAGTGCTGTCATGACGTTCCATCCACACCCATCTGTTGTATTAGGAAAAAAAGAAGCGCATGTGGAGTATATTACACCGATGCGCCTTAAAGAAGAAATCATCGCAAGTTTAGGAATTGATATCTTATATGTGGTGAAATTCGATGAGCCATTTGCTGGATTATTACCACAGCAGTTTGTCGATGAGTATATTATTGGTTTAAATGTAAAGCATGTAGTAGCAGGCTTTGATTATTCATATGGACGTTTAGGAAAAGGGAAGATGGAGACTTTACCATTTCATGCAAGAGGGGAGTTTACACAGACCGTGATCGAAAAAGTTGAATATCAAGAAGAAAAAGTAAGTTCTACTTCATTACGAAAGTTAATTCGAAACGGTGAAATGGAACAAATTCCATCTATTTTAGGGAGAGCTTACACGGTAGAAGGAACAGTTGTACACGGTGATAAGCGTGGACGTCAAATTGGTTTCCCAACTGCAAATGTAGGTTTAAGTGATGAATATTTGTTGCCACCTGTAGGTGTATATGCGGTAAGGTTGAAGGTTCATGATGAATGGCATGATGGTGTATGTAATATCGGATATAAACCAACTTTCAAAGAGAATGAGCGTCAATTATCTATTGAAGTGCATCTATTTGAATTTAATAAAGACATATACGATCAAAGTGTTACAGTGGAATGGCACATGCGTATAAGAGAAGAAAAAAAGTTTAATGGAATTGATGAGTTAGTTGCGCAAATCGCTCAAGATAAAAAGGTTGCCCAAGAATATTTTGCGAGCGTAAAGAATATACTTGCTTTTTCAAATGAAAAGTAGTATTCTATGTTATGTACTTTATGACAACCATTACTTGGCATTGCGACTCACCGATGCTTGCTAGGTAACTGGGGGTTTAATTATTAGGAGGTGAAATAGGATGGCTTTAACACAAGAGCGTAAAAATGAAATCATTGCACAATTTAGAACTCATGAGACTGATACTGGTTCTCCAGAGGTTCAAATTGCTGTCCTAACGGAGCAAATTAACACTCTAAACGAGCACTTACGTACTCACAAGAAGGATCATCATTCACGTCGTGGTCTATTAAAGATGGTTGGTAAACGTCGTAACTTACTTACTTACCTTCGTAATAGCGATATCACACGTTACCGTGAATTAATCACAAAGCTTGGCTTACGTCGATAGTCAAAGAAGCGGGAATATTCCCGCTTTTTTGTTAGGTAAAAATATATCTTCTACTCTTTATAGCTTACTTAATTTTCGGCAATACTAGAGGAAAGAATATTGTGATATACTACCCATTTACATAGAAGAATTGAATATTTTAAATTGAGAGGGGTACTTAAATGAGTCAGGAAAAGCAAGTCTTCTCGATAGATTTAGCTGGTCGTCAGCTAACAATTGAAACAAGTCAGCTTGCAAAACAAGCAAACGGAGCAGTATTAGTAAGATATGGCGACACAGCAGTTCTATCTACAGCAACTGCATCAAAAGAGCCAAAAAATGTAGATTTCTTCCCGCTTACAGTAAACTATGAAGAGCGTTTATATGCAGTTGGAAAAATCCCAGGCGGTTTTATTAAGCGCGAAGGCCGTCCAAGTGAAAAAGCAATTTTAGCAAGTCGTTTAATTGACCGTCCAATCCGTCCACTTTTCGCAGATGGTTTCCGTAATGAAGTACAAGTTGTCAGCATCGTAATGAGTGTTGATCAAGATTGTTCTTCTGAGATGGCAGCTATGCTTGGTTCTTCATTAGCATTATCTATTTCAGATATTCCATTTGAAGGTCCAATCGCAGGTGCGACAGTTGGTCGTATTAATGGCGAGTTCGTTATTAATCCAACAGTAGAACAGCAAGAACAAAGTGATATGCACCTTGTTGTAGCTGGTACGAAAGATGCAATTAACATGGTTGAAGCAGGAGCGGATCAAGTACCTGAAGAAACAATGTTAGAAGCAATTATGTTTGGACACGATGAAATTAAACGTCTAATTGCATTCCAAGAAGAGATTGTACAAGCTGTCGGTAAAGAGAAAACAGCAGTGAAACTTTATGAAGTGGATGCTGATTTGAACCAAGCTGTACGTGAAATGGCTGAGACAGATATGCATTCTGCAATTCAAGTGCACGAAAAACATGCACGTGAAGATGCAATTAGCGTAGTGAAAAAGCGTGTAATTGAGCATTACGAAGCTGAGGAAGCTGATGCTGATACATTAGGACAAGTAAGTGAGATTTTATATAAAATTGTAAAAGAAGAAGTACGTCGTCTTATTACAGTTGAAAAAATCCGCCCAGATGGTCGTAAAGGTGACGAAATTCGTCCTTTAGCATCAGAGGTTGGCATTTTATCTCGTACACATGGTTCTGGTCTATTCACACGTGGACAAACGCAAGCATTAAGTATTTGTACATTAGGTGCATTAGGCGATGTGCAAATTTTAGATGGTCTAGGTGTAGAAGAGTCAAAACGCTTTATGCACCATTATAATTTCCCTTCATTTAGTGTTGGTGAAACAAGACCAATGCGTGGACCAGGTCGTCGTGAAATTGGTCACGGAGCACTAGGAGAACGAGCTCTTGAACCTGTACTTCCATCTGAAAAGGATTTCCCATATACAGTTCGTCTTGTATCTGAAGTATTAGAGTCAAATGGTTCTACTTCACAAGCAAGTATTTGCGGTAGTACATTAGCGATGATGGATGCGGGTGTACCACTTAAAGCACCAGTTGCTGGTATTGCAATGGGTCTAGTGAAATCTGGTGAGCATTACACAATTTTAACAGATATTCAAGGAATGGAAGACCATTTAGGTGATATGGACTTTAAAGTAGCAGGTACTGCAAAAGGTGTAACTGCACTACAAATGGACATTAAAATCGATGGTTTATCTCGTGAGATTTTAGAAGAAGCATTACAACAAGCGAAAGTTGGTCGTATGCACATTCTAAATCACATGTTATCTGTTATCGCTGAACCTCGCATTGAGTTATCTGCGTATGCTCCGAAGATTATTACAATGGCAATTAACCCAGATAAAATTCGTGATGTTATTGGACCAAGTGGTAAACAAATCAATAAAATCATTGAAGAAACTGGCGTTAAAATTGACATCGAGCAAGATGGTACAGTATTCATTTCATCAATTAATCAAGAGATGAATGAAAAAGCGAAGAAAATTATCGAAGATATCGTTCGCGAAGTACAAGTAGGCGAAATCTACTTAGGAAAAGTTAAACGCGTTGAAAAATTCGGTGCGTTCGTTGAATTATTTAGCGGTAAAGATGGACTTGTTCACATTTCTGAACTTGCACTTGAGCGTGTAGGTAAGGTAGAAGACGTTGTGAAAATCGGTGATGAGATTTCAGTTAAAGTTATCGAGATTGACAAACAAGGTCGTGTAAACTTATCTAGAAAAGTATTGCTAAAAGAAGAGCAAGAAAAAGAAGCAGCTAAAGAAGAAGCAGCTAAAGAAGAAAACGCACAAGAGCAACAATAAGTGAAAGCCAGTTTAGCTGGCTTTTTTTGTTATGTAAAAAATGTGATTTATTTAGATTTTTATGTGAGTATAGGTATAGTTTTCATCATAACGCTCAAATTAACAAAGATAAGAAGAAAATGGTTTCTTTTTTATAGTTAATGGGAGGGTTTATATGAAAGCTCGTATATTAGCGTACATATTTATATTTTCTTTATATATGGGTTGTGGCTCTTATTCCGTTTTTGCGCAGGATAACTTGCATGAAGAGATTCAAAAGCATGTAAAACAGTACGAGATTATGCCGCAAAATGCGATGATTGATAAGATTTGGAAGGCGACGCCTGGGTATAATGGAAAACAAGTGGATATAGAAGCGTCCTATAATAATATGAAGAAAATCAAGAAGTTTGATCAAAAACAACTTGAATTTAAGGAAGTATCACCGAGTGTTCACTTAGAAGATTTACCACCAGCTCCCATTTATCGAGGACATCCAAATAAAAAGATGGTGGGATTAACAATTAATGTGGCCTGGGGTAATGAGTATTTGCCACGTATATTAGAGATATTGAAAAAACATGATGTGAAGGCGACTTTCTTTTTAGAAGGACGCTGGGTGAAAGAAAACTTACGATTTGCCAAAATGATTGTCGATGCAAATCAAGAAGTAGGAAATCATTCTTACACACACCCTAATATGAAAACGCTGTCTACAGATGAAATACGAGATCAATTACAAAAAACGAATCGAATGATAGAAGCAGCTACAAATCAGAAAGTGAGATGGTTTGCTCCGCCAAGTGGAAGCTTTCGGGATGAGGTAGTAAAAATAGCGGATGATTTCCAAATGGGGACGATTATGTGGACTGTAGATACAATTGATTGGAAGCGGCCAGAACCGGGTGTGCTATTGCAGAGAGTAATGCGAAAAATACATCCAGGTGCTATTGTGCTAATGCATCCTACTTCATCTACAACAGAAGCGCTAGATACTATGATTAAAAATTTAAAGGAACAAGGATATAAAGTGGGGAATATTACAGAATTACTAGATGAAAAACGTGTGGATTAAATACATTTGCATGACATTCATCTCTAAACTTGTTATCATTAAATAATAGCAATTATTTAGAGAAACTGGCATTAGGAGGAAAGTTTTTGATTAAAAAATATACGTGTAAAAATGGTGTAAGAATTGTTATGGAGAATATACCAACTGTACGCTCGGTTGCGATTGGTATATGGATCCACGCAGGTTCAAGAAATGAAAATGAAAAAAATAATGGGGTTTCGCACTTTTTGGAACATATGTTCTTTAAAGGGACAGAAACGCGAAGTGCAAGGGAGATTGCAGAATCATTTGATAGCATTGGTGGACAAGTAAATGCTTTTACTTCAAAAGAATATACATGTTACTATGCGAAAGTGCTAGATGAGCATGCTAAATATGCATTAGATGTTTTAGCAGATATGTTCTTTAATTCAACATTTGATGAGGAAGAACTGAAAAAAGAGAAGAATGTTGTATGTGAAGAAATAAAAATGTACGAAGATGCGCCAGATGATATTGTGCATGATATGTTAACGAAAGCAACATATGAAACGCATCCGCTTGGATATCCTATTTTAGGAACAGAAGAAACGCTTGAAACATTTACAGGTGATACGTTACGTCAATATATGAAAGATCATTACACACCTGAAAATGTTGTTGTATCAATTGCAGGGAATATTGATGAAGCATTTTTACAAACTGTAGAGCAATATTTCGGTAGTTACGAAGGGACAACAAATCGTGAACAAGTACATAGCCCAATCTTCCATTTCAATAAAGTAGCACGTAAGAAGGAAACAGAACAAGCTCATTTATGTTTAGGATATAAAGGCTTGCAAATGGGACACGAAGATATTTATAACTTAATTGTATTAAATAATGTTTTAGGCGGTAGTATGAGTAGCCGTTTATTCCAAGAAGTACGTGAGCAACGTGGATTGGCGTACTCAGTATTCTCTTATCACTCTTCTTATGAAGATACAGGAATGTTAACACTTTACGGTGGAACAGGTAGTAAACAATTAGATACACTGTATGAAACAATGCAAGAAACGTTAAATACGTTGAAAAATACAGGTATTACAGAAAAAGAGCTTGTTAACAGTAAAGAACAATTAAAAGGAAACTTAATGTTAAGTTTAGAAAGTACGAATAGTCGTATGAGCCGTAATGGTAAAAACGAATTGCTTCTTCGTAAACATCGTTCTCTTGATGAGATTATTGAAAGTGTAAACACTGTAACAAAGCAAAATGTAGACGAGTTAATTCGCAATATGTTTACCGATGAATTCTCTGCGGCACTTATTAGTCCAGATGGAAAACTGCCAAAAGGAATGAAACTTTAATCGATCTTGTAATTCATTCGCTTTCGGAAATAACCGTATCTCTTTTATATGAGATACGGTTATTTTTTTATATATGCAGAATAGGTACTTATTATAGGATAACCTTCATAAAAAGTAGGATAGGGGGAGATTTAATGCGTTTAAGTGAATTAAGTGGCAAAGAGATTGTGGATTTAGAAAGAGCAGAAAAAATGGGAGTTTTAGGTCATGCAGATTTAGAAATTGATGAGAGAGATGGAAAAATACAAGCGCTTATTATACCTGCTGGGAAATGGGGAGGTTTTAAAAGAGAACAGCAAGAAGTGAGAGTAGAATGGAGCAAAATAAAGAAGGTTGGAAATGATATGATACTTTGCGATCTTACGAACCATTCAAGATCATAGTGAAAGATGACCATTTTGGTTGTCTTTTTTTTATCTTTATATAAAGAAGATAAATCACGTGTGCTTTTTGTTTTTCAATCACCTCAAACTCGTACATTACATATGATGTGGAGGAAAAAGAAAAAGTAGGCATTTTTCTTATAAATGAAAGAAAAAGAAGGTGAATTAGGGAATGTTGACTGAGATGCATATTGCTGTCATAGGAGGAGATGCACGGCAGCTAGAAGTAATTCGCAAGCTAGTCGAACTGGACGCGAAACTTTCATTAATAGGGTTTGAACAGTTAGATCATGGCTTCACAGGGGCAGCAAAGGAAAGTATACAAGATTTAAATTTCACTTCTTTAGATGCAATTATTTTGCCGGTTGCAGGGACGAATGCCAGAGGAGAAGTAGATACTATTTTTTCAAATGAGAAAGTTTCCATAACGAAAGAACAAATTGAAAAGACGCCAGAAAACTTCACTATATATTCAGGTATTGGTACACCTTACTTGGAAAATCTCGTAGCTACTACAAATCGCAAACTTGTAAAATTATTTGATCGTGATGATGTTGCAATCTATAACTCTATTCCGACCGTAGAAGGTACACTAATGATGGTTATTCAACATACTGATTACACAATTCATGGATCGAATGTAATGGTTTTAGGATTTGGTAGAACTGGTATGAGTGTTGCAAGAGCCTTTCAATCATTAGGAGCACATGTCAAAGTTGGAGCGAGACGTTCGGAACATATTGCTCGTATTACAGAAATGATGTTTTCTCCTTTTCATATGCAAGACATAGAGAAAGAAGTAGGTAATATCGATATTGTTATTAATACAATTCCGCATCTTGTTGTGACAGCGAATGTTCTTTCAAAAATGCCAGCTCATACGCTAGTTATTGATTTAGCTTCTAAGCCAGGTGGCACGGACTTTCGCTATGCGGAGAAGCGTGGAGTGAAGGCACTATTAGCACCTGGTCTTCCTGGGATTGTTGCACCGAAAACAGCAGGACAAATATTAGCGAATGTTCTTTCTCAGTTATTAATAGCAGATGCAATCGCAAAGGAGGATGATGAGAAATGAGTTTGAAGGGAAAACGAATTGGTTTCGGATTTACAGGGTCACATTGTACGTATGAAGAAGTTATGCCACATTTAGAGAAGTTAATTGCAGAAGGTGCAGAAGTACGTCCCGTTGTTTCTTATACTGTCCAATCAACAAATACTAGATTTGGCGAAGGGGAAGAATGGATTAAAAAGATCGAAGAAATAACCGGTTTTAAGGCAATTAATTCAATCGTTGGCGCAGAGCCACTAGGACCGAAAATTCCACTAGATTGCATGGTGATTGCACCACTAACAGGGAATTCGATGAGTAAATTTGCAAATGCAATGACAGACTCTCCAGTATTAATGGCAGCAAAAGCGACGCTTAGAAATGGGAAGCCTGTCGTATTGGCTGTTTCGACGAATGATGCTTTAGGGCTTAATGGAGTAAATCTAATTACACCAACAAGGTGACGACAAAGCGCGAACGCTTATATGTCGCCATCTTGAGGGAGCTTAGGGTAAAGCACAAGTTCGAAATCATCAAGCCTTTGCCACTTTTCTTTCTTATAAACGGCCTTTTCTAAAACCGACTTTAGGAGGTTGTTTTTCTTTTTTGGATCATCTGTTTTAAAGTACAGATCAAGAACATGCTCTACTTGAGGAATTGTATCTTTCTTCACTTTTTCCTTCTTAATTTCTGTTTTAATTTCTTTCTTTAAGTTTTCCATCGTGGAAGTAATTTCAGTAATACGATCAGAAACTACATTCGAGCGTTCTAAAAACATATCGACTGTGTAAACGCCGCGTTCTAATAAATCATGTAAATTATTTTTCTGTTTTTGGACATCCACTAATTCTTTATCAAGCTTGCGTAATGCAGCTTCATTCATTTGAATAACTTGCGTTTCTTTTAATTTGTCATCTTGCTTATGTTTTTCAAAATCAGCTTTATAATTGATATACCATTCTTTTAAAGCCTCGATTAAACGCTTCTCAATTAATTCAGTATAGCTTGATTTGTTTTCACATCCACGGTGTTTACAATCCATAGTTTCTTTTCGGTTCTTTGGATAACGTTGGACCATACTGTAACCACATTTAGAGCATTTAATAATACCAGCCAATGGATTCTTTATTCCGTTCGTATTGTAAGGGATGTGATACCTTGAGTTTAATTTTTCTTGCACTTGTTCAAACAAGCTTTCAGGTATAATTGGCTCATGTTTGCCATCAGCAATAATCCACTCTGACTTATCTTGGCGTGCACAACTTCTTTTTACAGCATCAGGACGTTTTACTTCTTTTCGCTTTTGCCAAGTTACCTTTCCGATGTACACATTGTTTTTTAATATATCTAAGATGCTGTAGGGGTTCCATTCATTTCCGAGTTTGCTTTTGTAGCCAAGATCATTTAACTTACTCCTAATTGCATTCGCGCCCATATCCTCATTTGCATACCAATCAAATATCATTCTTACGACAGAAGCTTCTTCTGAATTAAGCGTTAAAGTACGTTCTCGCTTATTTAAACGATGGATATCATATCCGAATGGTGCATGTGTACCAAGGTAATTACCAGCCTCTACACTTGCGATACGGCCTCTTTGCATACGACGAGTAATAATCTTTAACTCTTTACGTGCCATAAACGCTTCAAATTCGCTGTATTCTTCGTCCCACTCATCATTAAGGTCATAAGTCTTCCTAGGTGTCATAATCTTCGTATTCGAGCGTTTAAACGTCTCTAAAATGATTCCTTGCTCTTTCATACCACCACGACCTAAACGGTCCATATCCATACAAAGAACAGCATCATATTTGTTATCTTCAATTTCTTCAAGCAGAGCTAACATCTCAGGACGTTTCACTAAGCTCTCACCAGAAACGATTTCCTCACGGACAGCTAGAACATTTAGGTTCATTTCCTTGGCAATTTTCAGCAGGGTAGAGCGGTGCTTTGCTAAAGTTTCGCCTTCGCCACGAGCTTCAGCTTCGAGATCGGCGCGGGATTTTCTTAGGTAGATTGCGGTTTTCATAGTTAGACCTCCGTATCAATAGTTCATTAAGGATAAACATTTATGGAACAGTTAAGAGAATGATAAAAGAAAAGCCCAAAAAATTGGGCTTTTGGAGAAGTATAGTGTAATTTAATTATCATTCAATTGTGCTAATATAACCATAATCCTTATAGTATTTCCAATAAGTGCTATAGTTCCAAATAAAGTATATATAGTTAATGATAAGACAAAAACTATGGAATAAATTAAGATTTTTATAGTAGTTATTTTAATTATTATAGGGAAAGACATTGTTATAACAATTATTATTCCCCACAATGCAGCTGCATACCAAAAAGGAAATAACAGATTTTGAAGTGTCTTATTTTTTAATAGAAGGTGGAGAATTTTACCTGAGGTTAATGCAACAATAATTGATAATCCAGCAATAATAATACCCAAAATGGATGCAGAAACACCAGGTAGTATGTTGCTAATATAACCCGCGATTTCAGTGATCTCTGTCTGTTTCATATTAATAAACACTCTATAAGACAACCAACCAAGCAGGATTGCTACATAAAATCCTAAGTTCCCTATTGTTAAACTAAAAATACCATTTTCTTTTAATAAACTAAGGAAAGAAGTATTATCATAAGTTGCACGTTCCTCGCGTTTAATCATATTCCCCCTCCTTTATTAGTTGAATTTTTGAGCAACCTTTAAAACAAATCCGCGAAGTTTTTGTTTTAGTTCACTTTCAGATTTCTCGCTTATAGTTTCTGTGTGAACAGATTCTCGAGAATTTATTGTTATATTTTTTTTCTTTTTTTGGTTATGTTTTTCTTTTCTGCTAGGTAAATTGTTGTAGCCTACTGCCTTAGCATCTCCATAGAGTCCGATCATTTCTAATCCTTCGTTTATAGTTTCTCCCTCTTTATTTAATCCATCTTTGTTTTCTAAATTTAATTGCATTTTTTTCGCATTTTCTTCGGCAAGAATACTTGCTAATGAACGAAATGCCTTTTTTTTATGAAAATTAGGATGAATGAATTCAAATTCAATTTTTGTCAAAACGTCTAAAGATAAGATTTTTGCGACTAGATCTTCTATTTTATTAATATATGAAATCACAACTTCACCAATTTGTATATCACTTTTTTGAATCAACTTTTCGAATATTTCAACAAAGTCATCTCTTCTAATTTTTGATGTTTCTTCAAATATAAGGATTTCATTAACTGGTTCGTAAACAAATCTAGAAGTATAAGCTCTATCAGGAATAGGGTATTCTTGTAAATCGTCTCCTTTTAAAATCTCAACAGATTCAGATCGTGAACGAACTAAGTCACCATAGATAAATGTGTATCCATTTTCTTCAATTTCATTGGTTTCAGTTATTTTCCACTTGAAATTCCCTTGAGATATTTCAGGCTTATTTAGTATCGCAGTGGGGATTAATCGAATAAGCGATTCAACATTGTCGCTAAATATATTTTCATGTATATTCACCTTGGATGCAATAAATTTGCCTCTATAACGTTTTCTTCTCATGATTCATAATCTCCTTTATTGGACTATCTGTCAGTATTAGACGTATTCTCATTATTAGATTTAGAAAATTTATGTGTTATGTATTTAAAAACTGGTTTGAATCCACTTTGGCCGAAAGGTTCTACTATTTCTTTGAATGAAAGATCTCTATATTTCTATTTAGTGATTAATTCGTTTTCGAATATGTTTACTTCAATAAAATAATTTAATAGGAATAGTTTTTTAAACGAGAAAACCCACCCGGAACCCCGTGGATTTCCGCAACTTCTTGAATTGATAAGTGTGTATTTTCATAAGCGGCAATCATTTCATCTGTAAGTAATAATTCTACAGCAAATGTATTCGCTTCAATCTCTAAGCGATCTACCGAAAAGAATGTTTGGTTACGCAAGAAAGGAGTATTTGCTTTAGGGTGAAGTACAGCATGCCCTAATTCATGTGCACAAACAAATCGTTGAGTGATTTCGTCAATTTGATTATTAATATGAATAAATTTAAGGCGTTTGTAAGTGTTGTAAAAACCGAGAGTATTCCCAAGGTCTTCAAACAACACTATAATATTTTTTTGTTTAGCGATTTCAAATGGATTTGTGGTTTCATGTTTTTGTGCGATGTATAGTACGTATTTTTTTATGTCCATTTTTCGCTCCATTTAATCTTTTTTATACTTGTTTGGAGTGAATTTTTGTTTTGCCAATTGTTTTGCCATACGCATAGAATTTTCCAGAGAGATACGAATCATTTCCTTTGTATGCTCATCGATAGGTTCACCATCGAACATAAGGGCATCCTCACTATTTTCTAGATCTTCTAAAGTTTTTTCCAAGTCCCTGGCAATATCACGTTCTTCTTTAATAGATAAATTAGATGGTTCACTAGATACCATTTCTTTTTTTTGTGTCCTATCTAATAAATAATCTGTTGATACTTCAAAAAAATCTGCGATTTTCTTTAAGGTATCATAATCTGGTTCACGTTGACCTTGTTCATAATTAGCTAATTTTCCTCTTGAAAAGCCCAATCGTTCAGCAAGCTCATATTGACTTAGTTTTTGTTTTTTCCTAAGTTCTGAAATCTTTTTTCCAAGCATAAATTCTGCCCTCTTTCTAAATAAGAATAGGTGCTTTGTTTCTTAATTATAGAAACGTTTAGTTTCTAAATCTATAAAAGAAACAAAAAGTTTCTAATAAATATTGACAGAAACAAATTGTTTCTTTATATTGGGGGTATAGGGAAACGAATTGTTTCTTTGGGGGTGAACTAGTGGATAAAAAAAGAAATAAAATGATCGAGTTTAGAAGTGTCCAATCGAGAATAATCGTAGCGAAGAAGTTGAAAATTACTCCTCAAATGTTAGGAGCGATTGAACGAGGTGATAGGACACCCTCATTAGAGTTGGCCAAAAGAATAGCTGATTTTTATAAAACAACAATTGATGATCTTTTTTTTGGTTAAAAAGGAAACGAATTGTTTCTATGGAGGTGGGGAAATGTCAAAACTTCAAATGGCAGTACCAACAGATCAGTCGCATAAACATATAAAAAGCACTTCAAGAGGTGACACCATGAGCCAACAAGAAGAATATGCAGCGACTTATGAATTTGGAAAAACGAAAGTCCATGTTGTGGCTCCTGAGCCAAAAGCGCAAAAGGATATTGATAAACTCCTTCAAGCATATTACAAGGCTGGTTGGGCCATCATCAAAGAAATGCAAGTGAAAGAAAACATTGAGGAATAGTTCCTCTCTTTTTACATGAAAAATAGACAAGTTACATATGTACTAAATTCATTGTAACCATTTGAAAACTAAATATGGAGGCGAACAGATATGGGAACAAGCATATACTGCAATTCAGCAATAGGAGAATTATTACAGAATGCTAGAGAATGTTGTGATAATGTTCAGCTGAAAACGAAGAAAGGACTATCTAAGTACCTTGGCATTACACATGAACGCTTAACTCGTATTGAATCTGGACTTTCTAAACCAGAATTTGAGCTTGCGATGGATTGGTGTCATGCAACAGGAGCAAAGTTGAATCAACAAGCGATTAAACATATTTATGGTGTTGGATTACCGCCTACAGATCCACGATTAACTCAAGATGTAAATCTACAATTGATGAACTACATTAAACAAGCTGAAGAGGGGATTGTGGCAGCAAAGGAAATCATGAACTTACAAGTTGCAACAAGGTCATGGAAGCTTGATGAAAAAAAGAAACATGAATACGCAGTTCATGCAAAAGAAATCTTCGATACAATCCAAGCTACTCAATGTGTAGTACAAGCTCTTGAGCAGGTTCATTTTGGCATTATGGAACAAATACAAAGAAGTTGGTTGCAAAAGGCTATGGCGGAGAACGTTATTATTCAATCGGTGGATAGCTTAATGACTTTAACAAAGATGCTGTAAAGGAGGAAGAAAAATGACAGTAGATTATAAGAAACCAAGTTTAAGAGAATATAAGGAACTAATACGCTATGATGCAAAACTAACTGGTGAAATTAAAATAGCAAAAACACTTGGTGAGGATTCAAAGTCAGTTGAGTTAAAGCAAGAGAAAAAGTTAGTGGGGATTCGAATCAAAATTATCGAAGCATCATTCATTTTAAAACATAAATGGGCAAAAGAAAAAGCTACCGCCTAGACAACAGTAGCCCTAACAAAAATATTGTAAAGCAATTATAACATTTTATAAATCATTTGGACAAGCACTGTGCTTGTCGTTATGACCAGAAAGGGATTGTTCCTCCCAATACCTCTACACAATGTTCCTTTCTGGTTGTAACGATGCGTACAGCATCAATTTAATTAGAAAGGAGATGTAATTCATGAACGATAAAAACAATCGTCTTCATGATCTAGTTCTTCCTGGGGATTTTTCATTTGCGAATAAACTTCGTAACTGTATGAGTGAAT
This sequence comes from Bacillus sp. TH17, assembly GCF_016651125.1. Taxonomy (NCBI): domain Bacteria; kingdom Bacillati; phylum Bacillota; class Bacilli; order Caryophanales; family Bacillaceae; genus Bacillus; species Bacillus sp. TH17. The sequence continues at coordinate 3,264,053 of NZ_JAEKEN010000001.1, read as the reverse complement.
GTATTCATAACATGTTTAATGCAGAATCAACCGAAGAATCAAATCACTGGGAAGAAGAGCTAGAGCGATGTATGAGGGAATTTAAAATGCTTCGTGATACAAAAGAGGAACATGAGGCATCGATGAGTTATCGTGTAGTGATTAAAGATTTAAGAGCAAGAGGAGTTAACGCTTCATTGGTAACACGTAGAAAATAAAAAAGTCTATCACTTGGCAGAGTGATAGATAAATGGTCTTGCAAAGATCTTAGGACTAATTATATCAAATTAGCATTCGTATAACAACGGAGTGTGCCGCATGCTTTTAGACAAATCATCACATAGAGTGTTGCTGAATCCTAAAGTGTTTCAACAAGCAACATCAGAGCAACACCTAATTTACTTAGTAAAACAATATCTCAAAATAGGATATAAAAATTATCGCTTATTACGTGTAGAGGACGGATTTGCGATATGTAAACGGGAGGATGAATAATATGGCAGTTTATAGACCAGTACACGTTTCATTTTGGCAGGATTCATTTGTTTTAGATCTTACACCGGAGGAGAAGTATTTCTACTTATATTTGATGACAAACAGTAAGACGTCTCAATCAGGAATCTATGAGCTTCCACTTCGTATTATTGAAACCGATACAGGATATAACCGTGAAACTGTTATGAAGCTACTAGAACGTTTTGCTGAGTACGGAAAAATTAATTACAACCAAAAAACAAAAGAGTTGTTCTTAATCAACTGGTTGAAATTCAATCCGATTAAAAATGTAAACATTGAAAAGTGTGTTTTAAAAGAGATTCAATCTGTGAAGGACCAAGATTTTTTAGCTGATTTCTATGAAACATGTTTGCAATTAGAACGTGAACAAGATTTCAAAATCCCTCGTATCAAGGAGTATTTATCAGTCCGTTTGGAGGGGCTTATAAGGGGCTTCCAAGACCCTAGCAAGGAAGAAGAAAAAGAAGAAGAAAAAGAACAACAACAAGAAGAACGCGCAGGCGCGGAAGAAGTTGTTGAGGTTAATCCAATTTCTTTTTACGAGCAGAACTTCGGATTCATTACACCTTTTATCGCAGATGGTATTCACGCTTGGATAGATGATTTAAATACGGAGCTAGTTGTAAAAGCTATGGAGATTGCTTTAGAGAAAAATACGAGAAACATGTCTTACGTAAATACGATTTTACGAGATTGGCATCTTAAAGGTTTTAAAACGATAGTAGATGTTGAAGTAGCTGATAAAGCATTTCGTACTCAACGATTAGCAAAGGCACAACAACCGACGCAAGCTCCTTATCAACAGAAAGGCTTATCAGAATCTACTAAGAACGTAATACAGCAGCAACAATCATGGGAGAAAAACATTCCAACGGATGAAGAACTTGCAGCACTTAATCAACAAAATGGGTGGATGGTTCAATGAGTAATGATATGATTCGTAACGCAGAAGCCGAACAAAGTGTTTTAGGTAGCATAATCCAAGAAGGCGATTTAATTAAAGATTGCCAGCTAAAGGCAAAACAGTTTTCTTTACCAACACATCAAGTGATTTTTAAAGCGATGAGAGAGTTAGAGGATGCTGAGGTTCCAATAGACCTTGTCGCTCTCATGGGAAAATTCGATGAAAGCTTTATGAATCAAATTGGCGGAATTGGATTCTTTGTAAACTTGACAGAAGTTGTTACCACAACAAAAAACTTTTCGTATCACGAAGGTTTAGTAATTGAGGCGTGGAAGATGAGACATGCTCAGGAGGTTGCTGGTAATTTATATAATCGTCTTCAGCAAGAAAGAGATATGAGCGCTATTAGTACATCGATTGATGAATTAAGCGCAATTGAAGAAACAGGTTATTCAGATGATTTTAAACTAAAGGAAACGCTCGTTGATTTATATAAAAAAATGCAAGTTGATGTTGGAGATTTAACGGGAATAAATACTGGCTACGATGAGTTGAACAGAATGACAGCTGGACTACAAGAAGGGGACCTAATCATTGTTGGTGCACGTCCTTCGATGGGGAAAACAGCTTTCGTATTAAACGTTGCTTATCATGCAGCGAGTTCTAATACAGCAACAGGCGTCTTTTCACTAGAGATGGGAGAAGAACAGTTGCTTAAGCGGATGATCTCAAGTACTGGAAATATAGATGCTACGAAATTAAAGAATCCTAAAAAACTATGTAATTTAAAGGATTGGGAAAAGATTAGCCAAGCAATGGGGTTAATAAACGATTTGCCTTTAGAAATATACGATAAAGCAAATGTAACGATGCAAGAGATTTACGCAAAGACTAGGAAACTAAAGCGCAAATACCCAGACAAAAAGGTGCTAGTCGCAATTGATTACTTGCAGCTTATTGTAGGTGACCCAAAGCACAAAGGGAATCGCATGCAAGAGATCGGTGAGATTAGTCGTAAGCTAAAACTTATGGCAAGAGAACTAAACGTATGCGTGGTTGCATTATCGCAGTTAAGTCGTGCTGTTGAAAGTAGACAAGATAAAAGGCCGTTGCTCTCAGACCTACGTGAAAATGGTCAAATTGAGCAAGATGCGGACTTGATCGCATTCTTATATCGCGAAGATTATTACGACCGTGAAACAGAAAATAAAAACATAACGGAAATCATTTTAGCGAAACAGAGAAATGGTCCAGTTGGTGTTGTTGAACTAGCATTCATTAAAGAATTTAGTAAGTTTGTAAATTTAGAGCGAAAGTTCAATCATCAACAGGATGCCTAATCATGTTGTTACGGCAGGAAGTAGAGCGTAGAAAACTAGCAATTATTCGTAAATTATTGGGATTAGGATTAACTGAAATTAACGGACAAACATTAGATCAACTAACGTTAACGCAGCTTGAAGGAATTTTAATAGCAAGCTTGCAGGTATTGGAGGGGAAAAAACAATGCCAAAGCAATTAACAATTTTTGACGTGGAACCAGTTGTATCATTTGATCCTAAGAAAGCTCATATTCAATGTTTGAATTCAAAATTACGGTATGCAGATGTGGTTGTACAAATACCACGTCAAGCCAAAGCGATTGATGAATTAAAACCAACGACAGCGCCTGATGAGCGGTATGAGTTATTTGAAGATTACGCAATTGGAATTTGGCGTTATAAGCGAGCGGAGGACAAGAATTTTGTATGGGAAGAAGCGGAAGAAATTTGTAAGCGAGCAAGAGATGAAAAAGAGCCGATTCCAATTCGGCTCCATCTATCACTGGAACAATTATTTGTTCCGGAAAATGTTTTGCAATATTTATAGACAAATAAAAAAAGCTGAGATCACTCTCAACTTACTCCGACAAAGTAATTATAACATATGGGAGTGATCTTGATGGGAATTAGAAAAGAAAATCTTGTAGAAATGACGGCTGAAATAGATTTGAAAACAAACGGAATATATGTTGTTAAAAATGGTCAAGTCCAACTAATAGAACCACCTCAAGGTGGATTTGGTGAACAATCATTTGTATATCAAAGTGGAAAAGTAATTCGGATGGAAGAACGAAAAACACAGTTATTATAATCAAATTTGAATTTTATTAAGAAACAAGGAAGAGATTTGGAGGGATATGTATAAGTCCCTTCATAATATTCATAGGGACTTTATAGTGAAATTTATATCTAAACAAAATTTTCCGCTTGCACTACCGGGTTCGGTGAGAAGAATGGTAACTACTTTGATGTCTCCAATTGTTTTGGAAATCGAATTTCCAGGAGGGATTGTGAAAAGAATTGAGTTACCAGTGTTTTGTTGCACATTAACTTCAATAAGTGAGCTTTGTATACTGTTAAAAATCGTGACAGTAGCAGTAACAGGTTGATCAATTCTCTTTTCCCAAACTTCTAGAAAGGTAATGTTGTCACTAAGTAAAAAGTTACCACAAATGTCATTGCATACAATTTTTCGTTCTTCTTGTGGTTTGGGTAATACATCACAGACTGGGATAGGAAAAGCACAAGGGATTGTAATGGAGTATTTAAAATCCCTAAATTTTTTTTTCATATATAATGCCTCATTTCTATAAATTGAAAAAGATATTAACCCAAAAATGAATTAATATCTTTTTCTTTAAAAGCTAAGCTACTTGACGGGCAGCATCAACACAAACTCTACCACTAACAGGTTGGCCAGCGGTACCAGAAAAGGCATCCAATGTTCCTATGTTTGACACAAAAACAGTTTGACTATTTCCTGGAGTTATTGGGCCAATAATGTTTGTACCATTATTCGCTAAAAAAGCAGTAATAGTACCACTTGTAGGATTATTAGTTAAAGTAACATAGCCAGAAAGGACTGGACCTCCAGTATTATTAAATACTACAGCTCCACCCACTTCATCACCTCCAGTTGTAGTGAAAGTATTGCATGTAGAAACAGATACAAATTGTGGGTCTGGACAACAACACATATACATCATCCTTTCATTTATTAGATGGTGATTATTGGAATAATAAAGATCCTTTCATTTATTAGATGCTTGTTTTTAATATAGGTCACGGCTCTTAGGAAGTTGGTTCAAATACAAGGGAAGTTACGTATTATATTGATTGCAACAAGAAGTGACTTATTACGAGTGACTTATAACAAAAGCGTTATTTGAATACAAAAGGGGGAAATGAGAAATGGAATACATTGAAAAAGCAACTAAAGATATTAGAGAAAATTGGTTTGAAGATCATGTAGCTGAAATTCAAGGTGAAGAAGGATTGCAGGTTATTTACTGGGGCAAGCCTGGAACGAATATGTATCGCACTAAATTTGTTCTTTCAGGATACAACGTGTTCGTTTCTGGTGATATTGGAGAAGCGGTGTATAACCTTACATGTCCAGCGACATTAGCAAACATCAAGGGATTCAATTTAGGATATTTCACTGAAAAGTTAACAGCATTTTGTGAGGAACGTTGGAATTTCGATGAAGAAAAGGCTAAAAAGGAACTTGATGAATATTGGAAAGAATACAACATGAATGAAACGGAAGATGGACAAGAAGTATATGACGGCATTATTTCAGCAATCGGTGAGAGTTCATCTATGGAAAGTTACCACTTTTGGTTGAGTGATGTCTATCATAATAGCTCATTAGATTCTGACACGATGGAAGATGTTTGGAATTTCGGTGAAAGGTTACCACGTCGCTTAATTGGTTATTGGTTAGGGCTGCAAATGGCAATTGAACAATTAGAGAAAAACAAACCTGCAGCAGAAGAAGTGACTTTATAACAAAATAGTTATTTTAATTAAAAAGCAGTTAGCTTTTGCTAGCTGCTTCACTCACAGGGAGTTCTCTTTATGTAATTTAGATAAAGAAGCTAGCCATTAAAAATATAGCTCCTATCAAAATTAGAGAATCAACTAAAATCAAGAACTGTTTTTTCTGTGGTTTTCGAACTTCCTTTATTAATCTAAAAACTGCACTTATTCCGAAACAGATGTATAACAAAATCATTATTGTTTTTATCATTATTAACACTCCTAATATATTGATAATTTAATTATATAACGAAAAATATATCCATGTAAGTTTTTAACAAAATCCTTATTTAAATAGAAAATGACAGCTGAAATGTCGAGGACGTATCAGCTGTCACTGGAATAGATATTAACTTTTATTATTAGGTATTTTAGTTGGCATTTTTGCTCTTGTTTCTAGAAGAGATTGTACCAAATATTGCTCCAGAAATTGCTCCAATTAAAGTCATAAAAATTGCACTCCATGCTGCAAATGACATAATTACACCTCCTAATAATAAATTGTTGTAACTATATATTTTATTATATCTGAATTAATGAATGTAAGGTAGGGAAAAGGTTAGAAAACTAAACAAAATCGTTATTTTATCTTAAATAAAAAAGAGCACACTTATATGTGTGCTCTCAAATGAGAAAGGTAGAATGCTATGAATGGAAAGCTTCCATACAATAACATATGCTTGTCCGGTTTAAATGTGAGAAGTTTTTAATAAAAACGCTATTTTAGTAGAAAATATTAAAAAAAGGACCCACATTGAGGGGGTGAGTCCTTTTACTAAAGCTAAGCATATAGAGATTACGTATATATTACCAAAAATGGAATCTGATTTCTATATGTTAGATGTTGAGAAAAAATCACTTGGCACAACAAAGTAGCCAGCTTAATCAGCTAACCACTTGTTGTACAAAAGAAAATTAGGCCCTACAAGTTAGTATGTGTAACTTTAAGTTACAGTTATAGTGTAAACCAGATTGGAAATGTTATAAGGAAGTGAACTTAATAAATACTTCATTTTGTAGAAATTCTCCGTACTCAAAAGAGCACTATATAGTAATGCTTTTCAAATTAAAGACTTTATTAATAACTTTAGTACGGCGTAGGAAGTTGAGTCCCTGGTGGTCTCCACCAAGACTCAACGGTTTTCCAAGCGGTATTATAATTGTAACCTCTTCCCATCAAGTATCCTATGGCAACAGCTTCTGTTAATGCATGTCGATAGCCAAGATGCTGGGCTTCTCGTAACCCATGACTAACAGCTGGAGTTATTATAGTAAGAGTTTGTTGTTGAAGGTTATGTGATTGTGGATATAAGGATTGCTGAGGCTCTCGATAATAATCAATAGGGGTATAAGATTGTTGATTGTTGATGTCCATATTAACACTCCTCTCTTTTGATTAAAATAATGATCAATTATGGATTTTAGATACTTAATAATTTATGCGGGTATGGGTTGTTTGAGGAATGGGCAATAAACATGTGTTTTTAATCTTCTAAAATAAATTTATTAGAAGGTAAGTTATAGGATATAGCTATATTAAAATGAATTGGCTAAAAGAAGAAGACAAGAGGCGACATAATTGCTATAACACTTGGTGAGGATTGGTATAAAAATTTCATTTTGTAGAATAGATGAAACTAAAAAAGAGCACTTACTTACGGTGCTCTTTAGGGGAAAAGTGAAATGTTGAAAAGTAGATTAGGGTTTCTTGCTTCGAAATAATATATGACCATTTCAACGTAATGTGAAAATGAATCACTAATGCTAAATACTTGTTGAAAAAAGAATCCTTTCTAGATTATTGACTGCCAGAGCTTCAAGGAATAATTAATTTAACTTTTCAATTACAATTGAAGCATTTATATTGGTTTGTGTTCCACCCGCTAAAGTCTGCAAAGTAACTGCAGCAGCGGAAGTATGATTATTAAGGGTAAGAATATCATCTGCGGCTAAAGTGAGAACTGTTTGCCCATTGTTTTGTTGAGTTCCTGCACCTGATCCATAAACGGAGTTGGTAACGGGAGCCCCGTTTAAAAAGAGTGCAAATTGATTAGGCTCAACTCCTGATACAGAAAAAGAAATTTTATAATCTCCCGCATTAATAACTGTCATCTGAGAAGTTCCAAGAGTATGAGTAAAACCGGATGTGATTGTGCCGTGTGAATTAAAAAGAATAGGTGCTTCTAAGGCAATAACTTGAGCTGCTGTATTGAAAACATAAGCATACTGAGATAAACCAGATGTTGTAAGCCCAGAAGGCCCGGTTGGCCCGGAAGATCCTGTCGCTCCAGTTATTCCGGTCGGTCCCGTAGGTCCTGGAGGTCCACCGGAAGATCCTGTCGCTCCAGTTATTCCGGTCGGTCCCGTAGGTCCTGGAGGTCCACCGGAAGATCCTGTCGCTCCAGTTATTCCGGTCGGTCCCGTAGGTCCTGGAGGTCCACCGGAAGATCCTGTCGCTCCAGTTATTCCGGTCGGTCCCGTAGGTCCTGGAGGTCCACCGGAAGATCCTGTCGCTCCAGTTATTCCGGTCGGTCCCGTAGGTCCTGGAGGTCCACCGGAAGATCCCGTCGCTCCAGTTATTCCGGTCGGTCCCGTAGGTCCTGGAGGTCCACCGGAAGATCCTGTCGCTCCAGTTATTCCGGTCGGTCCCGTAGGTCCTGGAGGTCCACCGGAAGATCCTGTCGCTCCAGTTATTCCGGTTGGTCCCGTAGGTCCTGGAGGTCCACCGGAAGATCCTGTCGCTCCAGTTATTCCGGTAGGCCCTGAAGATCCTGTCGCTCCAGTCATTCCAGTAGGCCCTATTTGAGGCAAAGGAAAGGCACATGGAAAGGGTATGTGACAATTCTTTTTAAATTTACTCATTTTTACACCTCCCTCATAAATGAACTAACGATACTATAACAACTTATGAGTAAACCGACACACAGGTGTAAGGAAAAAAACTATGAAAATCAAAACAGGCCTTAAGAGTAAGACTCTATTTCGCATCCCATACCAAAAAGAGCACTAAACATAAGTGCTCTTCGGACCAAAACTCTTAATGTAAAAGAGTACGTGATACCATATGTAATTTTTTCATGGGGCGTGAAGTATTTGAACGAAATCGCTATTTTAATTTCAAACAAAAGAGCAGCTAGCAAAAGCTAACTGCTTAATACAGAGAAGAGAAGAACTACAGGGACAGTTAAATGAGTTCTGGCTTATTGCCTGTGTATAGCATTTGCGAATTATTAAATTTTATTCAGGAGGAATGGATTTGAAAAGATATCGCGTTGAATTTAATGAAACTAAATCTTATGAAGCATTTGTGGAAGCACCTGATCTAGATAAAGCAATTGATAAAGTACGTAATGGTCTTGTGGAGGATGAAGAACTAATTGAAAAAGATGTAATTATAGATGAGATGTACTTACAGAATAAGAGCAGCTAGCAAAAGCTAACTGCTTAGTCTTAAAGAAGATCTAAATGGTTACAGTACATTAAAGATGGGTTATCTATAGTATGGACGGGATATTGAGTTTTATTCAGGGGGAGAAGGGAGTGAATAAATTTAAGCTGTCCCAACTTGATTTTGGTCTGCAACATCAGCATCAAATGTGTTTGTTGCGCTAACACCGCTAAAGGTATTGACAACAAAACCAACATTTGATGCCCCTGAACCATTATAAGATTTTGTATTCTCTTTTGGAGAAACGTTATAAAAATCGCCTAAGTTGAAAGAACCAGCACTATTTTGTACGACAAGGTTTGCTACAACTGAGGGCATAGTATTCACCTACTTTCCTAAAAAAATATTTAAATTAGCATATGGTGTATTCGTCTAGAGGTTCATTTGGATCTAAGAATTCGAAGTTATGGCTTGTGAAGATTTTAATAAAATAATCCTTTGTGCGACACGTTTCCTCATAAGTGTGCAAACACGAAGTAGGAGGGTTATTAATTTGATAACAACAACTGTTTGACTGAAAGTAGGAATGAAAGCCGTCAGGTTGAGCTGAAACTACTTATCTAATACTCCTACATGCAAGGCGTGATAGTAGTCACAAATTGTATGAAGCTAGGTGAAGTCGGCTGAACAAAACCTAAGTGAGAAATCATATGGTAATGGATAGGTCGGGATGCTACAAAATATCTATGGTGAGAATGTCTAAAATAACGGACTGGCGAACTTGCGAATGTACGGGTCTAAATTATTAATACAATAGAAATTTGTATGTCGTCAATGATGACGTTATCTACCGAAAAGTAAGAGTAAAGGATACGAAATTCGGAACATCTAACGATGAGGGTGTAAAGATAACAGGCTTAAAGCAAGCACCTAAGGATATATGTATAGCTAAGTCAATCGGAACGTGGTAAGCAAGAAACTGTCACCAACGCCTACTAGCGGACAGATGCATATAAGGTTCTAACGAACCGAAATTGCTTCATTCTTGTGAAGGTGGGGACAAAGTACCGACGAAGCATGTAACGAATGTGGAGGGATAGTCCCTAGTCTTGTTCTTTGAAAACTAAATTAACTAGATGTAACTCACAGGATCGAGTAAGATGATGGGACTTTTCGTAAGAAAGGGGAAATAATACATCGGTGAGTACAACATTACGACATGCAGAATATTACGATATACAAAAAGTGTTCGATGATTTATACCAACGTAGTGAAAATAACGCTACTAAAGGTGTAAATCTATATAAATACATCATATCAAAAGAAAATATTCTATTGGCATATAGAAGTATAAAGGCTAACAGTGGTTCTAAAACTGAAGGAACAGATGGTATCACAATCGACCATTATAAAATGGAAGATGTAAATTCCTTCGTTGACGATATTAGAAAAACTCTCACAAATTACAAACCAAATACGGTACGTAGGGTAGAAATACCTAAACCTAATGGGAAGAAACGCCCATTAGGAATCCCTACAATGAGAGATAGATTGATTCAACAAATGTTCAAACAGGTTCTAGAACCAATATGCGAGGCAAAATTCCACAAGCATTCATATGGATTCAGACCTAACAGGTCAACACACCATGCAATGGCTAGGTGTCAATATCTGATAAACAGAGGAAGATTTAGTCACGTAGTAGACATTGATATACAAGGTTTCTTTGACAACGTGAACCATTCCAAGTTATTAAAACAACTATACAACATAGGCATAACTGATAAAAGGGTGCTGACAATTATCTCTAAAATGTTAAAAGCACCAATCAAAGGAAAAGGTATTCCTACAAAAGGAACTCCGCAAGGAGGAATCCTAAGCCCATTACTTAGTAATGTTGTATTAAACGATTTGGATTGGTGGATATCTAGGCAATGGGAGAATATTAAAACAAGAAGACCATACACAACAGCAACCAAAAATCCATTGCTGATAAAAACAAAATTGAAGAAAATGCATATCGTTAGATACGCAGATGATTTTAAAATATTTACTAACAATCATCAATCTGCAATCAAAATATTCCATGCAGTAGAAGGTTATCTTAAAAATCAATTAAACCTTAATATATCTAATGAAAAATCGACTATAACTAACCTAAAAAGAAAATCTTCCGATTTTCTGGGGTTCTCTATCAAATCTGTTAAAAAGCGCGAAAGATATGTGGCAAACACACATGTAAGCGAGAAAAAGAAAAAGGATATCCTTGAAAAAGCAAAGACAAGGATTAAAGCAATTCAAAAAAGCCCATCAGGGAAAACAGTACAGGACTATAACTCTTATGTGCTTGGTATAAAAAATTATTACAAAATTGCAACACATGTAACTATAGACTTTGCTGAAATAGCCTTTCGTCTCTCGAAAACTTTGTTTAATCGTCTAAAGTCAATAGGGAAATATAAGATTCCTACCAATGCGAATGCATTATACAAAAGAACTCATAGGAACAATTATAGAACCTTTGAAATAGCAGGCAATCATGTATATCCACTAGCGGACATACAAACACGATTCCCTCAAAGTTTTAGTCAAGACATATGCAATTATACTAAGCAAGGAAGACAAAAACTCATCAAAATCCTAAAAGGTAACATTGCCAATGAAATGCAAAAGATGTTGCTATCCTCCAATAAAGGACAAAGCATGGAGTATACAGATAACAGAATATCCAGGTATTCCATGCAAAATGGTAAATGCGCTGTCATCGGAATCTTCTTAATAGCTGAAGATGTGCACTGTCACCATAAAATACCGAAAGGTATGGGAGGAACTGACGAGTTTAATAACCTGATTATTGTACATGAATTTGTCCACAGATTGATTCACGCTACAAATGACGAGACGATTAGAACATATATGAGAATTCTTCAATTGAACGATAAACAATTGAAGAAAATAAACAAACTCCGTAAAGCTTGTAATCTAGTTACTTTAGTATAAAAGGATAAGATGGGGCGCTGTATGCGATGAAAGTCGCACGTACAGTGCTAAGCGGGGGAAAAGATGGAGATAACTTCAAAGTCTTACCTATCGCAACTGTGGGGAAAAGGCCTTTATAAAATAGGTACAATTCACGTTTAGATTATTTTTGAATGTAATATAGGTATCAAGAGGAGTGAAACGCTCCAAAATGGAAATGAGAGACGTTTGCATGAAAGGGATGAGAGGAATGGCAAATGCAAAGAAAAAGAAAATAAGAAAAGCTATCGCTCGTCGTGCGATAGACGTTGATAAATACCAAGTTAACAAAGCTTGGAGAAACATCTTTGTGCAGGCTGGTATTATCAAATAAATGAAAACAGAATACAGTCCGGCTAGAAAACTAGAGGATACCAATTTTTAGAGCAGCAATAGAGCTGTTTTAAGAAATGGTGTCCTTTTTATTTTGAAAAGGGAGATGGAGAAATGAAGGTGCTAAGGGATCAATTGCGTGAGTGGAATAAGCAATCAAAACAAGCGAAGAAGAAAAACAAGAAAAAACAAAAAGAGAAATTAAGCACTCGTGACATTGAAGATTTAATGGGGATTCGTGGACCACGTTATGAACGTAGACGTGGAGCTTTAAGACAAAAGTAATTAAAAAATAAAAAGGGGTGGTCTTTACATGACTAAACAATTATCTTTCTTACCAAAAATCGATAGAACGGCAACACAAGAGGAATTAGAAGGTGTGTTGGAAAGTGTACGTATACATAGACAATTTGGGATGATGCGTAAAGAAATGAAAGTCACTCCTTCTTATGAAATGCGCGAGCACGGTCCTACACATGCAGTTGGTAAGCCATTAGAAGATGTTGCCATAGCGAATATTCAACAAAGTAAACGTGAAGAATGGCTCGAAAGAATGTCATTACGTATTGATCAATTTCTAAATCGATTAGGAAACGGACGTGCAGGAAGTATCCAAAGGGATATTATTTGTAAACGTTATTTAGAAGAAGAGGATGTATGTGATTACATGGTTTATAACGAAATCGGAATGTCAGAGCGTACTTACCGCCGTTGGAAGTCTAAAGCATTTTATAAACTAGCTTTTGCACTTGGATTAGAAGTTTACGAGACAGAAGAGACTGGAGGTAATGAATAATGAATTTTGTTCAACCAATACGTAATCCAGAGCAAATACAACAGATAAAAGAATATTTGAAAGAAAAGAGTGACCGTAATTATATCTTATTCGTGATGGGAATTAATACAGGGTTACGTATAAGTGATATTTTAAAACTAAAGGTTGGAGATTTAAAAAGCAGCCACATCTCAATGCGTGAAATGAAGACAGGTAAGCAGAAGCGTATACAGATTACAACAGCACTAAAGAGAGAGCTTAAATGGTTCAATGAAAATAGAGAAGAGGATGAGTACCTATTAAAAAGTAGACAAGGGAAGAATCGTCCGATTGGTCGCAGTATGGCATATAAGATATTAAGTGGAGCTGCAGCAGAGTTTGGATTAGATGAGATAGGGACGCATACATTGAGAAAGACGTATGGGTATCACATGTACATGCAAACCAAAAACATAGCATTACTTATGGAGATATTCAATCACTCGTCAGAGAAGGTCACGTTACGTTATATAGGTGTAAATCAAGATGCAATGGATAAAGCAATGAGTAGATTTAAAATCTAAGCATTGTTTTTTCTTTTTAATCTATACAGTTACGCATAATTTTCTTACTGTGTAACTCAAAAGAGAAAGTGTTATAAAACTATGAATAGCAAGGGCTGTAGCGTTTGACTCAGTTACACAGAATATAAGATATGGGTAAGTGAAGAAAAGGCATAAAAAAGGAGCGTAGTTCGTCAAACAGATGTAATGCTCTATTACTTTTAAGTTAAGAAATTCATTGCTTCTGATTAATTGCATCTGTTTTTTGTGATTGTTGTGATTTGAACCATAATATTGCCATAAATCTTTTTTTACTTATAAACTTGCCAGAAGTTTTAATATAAAGCATAAAGTTGCCGTGTTTTTTATTAATGTAGCTTGATGGGCAGGTGGTGCAACCCTAATAGATTTGGGACCTCTCTTTGTATCAACATTCTTTAATTATCATATACATATAAAGTATTAAAATTAAATTTAAAAGGAGAAATATGTTATATGACAAAATTGGAGGAACTAGAAAAAGATTTTAATCAAATGAAACTAGATTTAAAAGCTATACAACATGATATGAAAAATTTAGAAACAAGAATACTAGTAGCTGAAAAGGATGTTTTAACTATTAATAAACAATTAGATAAAATTAGTGCAAATACTACATGGATTTTACGATTAATCATAAGCGGATTGTTAACAGGAGTACTTGGTGTAGTAGCAAAAACCCTGTTATAGGAAAAAAAGGATGTTTGTCAATCAAAACGGATCTAGCGAAGCAAAGAGATTATTTGATTTGATTAATTAGCGTGGGAGCCCTTCAAGGATTGAGGGGCTCAAAGGGTACATTCTTTACTGTGGATGTGGTTTACATATATTTTGACAGTCATAGAAATTACCTCCTGTTCTTAACAAGCAATAGGTGAAACAGTCTTGGACAGTGAGGTTATAGGAGGATTGCCACAAACCGAAAGAACCATAAGCCTGCCCAAGCGGCAAAATTATGGTTCAAATCACAATTGTAATTGATTTTAAAAAAATAAATATCTTTTAAAATTAATTACAATGTTCTACATTAACGTCTTTCGGGATCATTGTCTTTTTTTCTAAGACCAAATAATCCTACTAGTCCCAATAAACCAAGCCAAGCCCAATTATTATTTTTATTACGATTATCATTTAAATCATTTGTCGTATTTACATTTCGAGTTCTCACATCATTATTTACTCTATTCATGTGATAGTCATTAACTCTATTCGTGTTATAGTCATTAACTCGAGTTGTATTATTGTTATTGTTAACTCTATTCGTATTATATCCATCGTATTCAGCATGGACGCTTGTACCAAAAACCATAATAGTTAGTAATAGGGCACCTAAAATAGATGAAAGTTTTTTCTTCATGTTTTTCCCTCCTTTCGTATTTAGTAATGTCTCCAGTTCTTTTAGACAATATTCGGTTGAAAATATATAAAACCATTTGAATTGAAATTATGATAAACATCTTTAATTTTCATTATTAAAAGTACTTAATAATAATGGATTAGGTTAATTGAAATGTATTTATTCTTTATAAGAATAAATTTTTGGTAATGGTACATTCTATGAGAGGTAATTACTATATTTGGGTAAGGTGTTCCTTATGAGTTATAAGAACTTATTTTCTTTAATCAAGAACATGATTGGGAAAATTTTTTCTATAGTAAGTATTGTTGCTAAAAGTCTAATTTCTTTAAGGAGGAATATTTTTATGGGTATTTTAAGTGGAAATCCACAAAATGAACCAATGCACTACGGAGAAGTCTTTGGGATTTGGAGTTATCTTGCAGCGGCACAAGGCGCGATTGCTGGATATCAAGTTCTTATTAACCATACAGGAGACGAGGATTTAAAGAAATTTTTAGAGAACCTTGTAGAGAATGATATCCAATCAGAAGTTGAAGAATTAAAAAATATCTTGAAATTGAACGGTGTTGCATTACCACCAGCACCTCCAGAAAGACCAGTTGCATCTATTGAAACGATTCCTCCTGGTGCTCGTATTAATGATGCAGAAATTGCAGCTAAAGTTTCTATGGATCTTGCTGCTGGCTTAGTAGCATGTAGTCAAGCTATGGGACAATCTCTTCGAGAAGATGTTGGAATGATGTTTGGTCAATTTCATATGAAAAAAGCACAAGCTGGAGCTATATTACTTCGTCTGAATAAGAAAAAAGGTTGGATTATTCCGCCTCCATTACATGTTCTACAATCAGATCAAGCATAATACTTGAATTAAATTCAATCTACTCTTTATGGCTGTTGCCTTGAGGGTGTCTAGGAAAATAAAGGCTATTAGTAAATTAGAATAAGTGGCAGAGTTGTGACCGCTTTTTGGCAGTATATGTGCCGGTTGTTTTGGAATTAACGTGTTATATTTGTATTGTGAGTAATGGCGGAAAACATTTCTCTCAAAATTCCTGATAAATGAAAATGGATCGTCATGACCGGTGACGATGGTTGAAGATTGGATGACCAGGTGTTTCTTGATTCCACATTCAATTGCAATTTACGTTGTGTAAACGGAGAAGGGCTTTTGCTCTTCTTCCAATTACTTAATAATATTAATGCAAATATACGTAAACAAAATTAAGTGATTGGAAGAAGAATAAAACTTCATTTACCGTAATTGAAGTGTAAACTAATACTTAAATAAAAAGCATCCATTCGGGTGCTTTTTATTTTATAGATAAGGAGTGAGGATAATGTGTGAGTATAAGTATCAAGTGTTAGATAGTGATACTACTTCTTTCTATTCTGATGATAAGCAATTTATTCAGGAAGTATCAGATACTTTCTATTGCGAGAAGTGCCTTGATATTCAACGCCGAGAGAAGCGGATTGATACGGATGTGATAGAGGTAAAGGATAGTGAATGAATACAAAACCAAACAACAGAAGCGTAAGTTCTATGACAGTGGTGAGTGGAAGAGTACACGCGAACAAGTAAAGAAACGTGACAACTATGAGTGCCAGGAATGTAAACGTAACGGCCGAGTACAAACTGATACCAATGAATACAGTGAGAGCGCAAAGCGTAAGAAGATACAGCTCGTTGTCCATCATATAAAAGAACTAGAACATCATCCTGATCTTGCATTAGACATAGACAACCTTGAAACAGTGTGTGTAAATTGCCATAACAAAGAACATGGAAGAATGTACGAAAAGAAACAAAATAAATGGGAACATGATGAGAAATGGTGAAAATACAACAAAAATAACACCCCCCCTTAAAATATTTCATGAAAAATTCGTCTTAGGGGCACCGGAGGAGGGGGTTAACTGTCAGGTTTTTTTCGGAATTACGCACGTAAGGGGTGGGTGGGTAGATGGCTGTTAGTATTGTAAGGTTAAAAGAACAGCTCATGAATAGTATTGATATTACAGATTTAGTAGAAGTTGAGAAGGTAGAAAGATATATTGATCTTGTCAAAGCATTTAGAAAAATAAATAAAACTATTAATAAAGAAGGCGAGTCCGTAACAGTAAAAAACGGTTCTCAAGTTTTTGTTAAAGCCCACCCTCTTATAGGTGAGAGGAATAAAATTAACAGTTCTTTAATTGCATTAGGGAGAGATATAAAGTTTGTTGTTAAGAATACTATCCCTAATGCAGGTTATAGCAAAAGTGATCTTACATGATTAAGCAAAAGTATGTGGAAGAATATATTGAACTTTATCGAAGTGGGAAAGTAAAGTTCAATAAAGAAAGAGAACGGTTAATTGAATATCTAGAAAAACATGTTTTAAACAGAGACGATTTGTATTTTGATGATGAAATGATTGAGGATTGTATCAACTTCGGCGAGAAGTGGTATTTTCCATTGCAGCCATTTCAAAAATTCTTAATAGCATTCGTCTTTTTATTTTATAAGAAAAATGGACGTGTATTTTATCGTAAATTCCTATGGATGTTAGGACGTGGTGGCGGTAAAAACGGCCTGATTTCTGTTATTATTCACTTTTTAATTAGTGAATTACATGGCATTCCAGAGTATAACATTTCAGTTGTAGCGAATAGTGAAGAACAAGCAAAAACAAGCCCTGACGAAGTTCATAAATGTGTGAAGAAGAATGAGGTCTTGAAAAGAGCCTTTAAAACAACGTTAACTCAAACAGTTTCAAAGGCTACTGAAAGTGTACTGAAGTTTAGAACTTCAAATGGAGATACAAAAGATGGTTTGCGTGATGGTGCGGTTGTATTTGATGAAATACATCAATACGAAAGCAATAAAGATGTCCGTGTTCATATCAGTGGTTTAGGGAAAAAGAAAAACCCACGTGAATTTTACATTGGTACAGATGGATATGTTCGTGACGGTTTCTTAGATAAACAAAAAGAAAAGGCAATGAAGGTATTAAACGGCGAAGCACGTCCGAATGCTGTCTTTCCTTTTATTTGTAAATTGAATGACGAAACTGAAGTAGATGATCTTGATAATTGGGAGCTTGCGAATCCCATGTTATCTAAGCCTTTAAGTGAGTATGCTGAAGGGTTACTTGAAACAATTAAGGAAGAATATGAAGATTTAGAAGACGACCCTAGTAATAGAGAGGAGTTCATGACAAAGCGTATGAACTTACCTGTTACTAATTTAGAACGCTCTGTTGCAAAATGGTCAGAAATTCTTGCTACAGACCGACCGTTTCCAGATTTACACGGACAAGAATGCATTGGTTCATTAGACTTTGCAAGTATCCGAGATTTCGCAGCGTGTGGTCTTTTATTTAGACAATCTGGTGAGTATCTTTTCAAAACACATTCCTTTGTACGAAAAGAATTTGTTGATATTTATTATGGATATTCCAAAAAAGCAGGCGAGTTCAAAAAACAGAAGTTTGCGCCAATAAAAGAATGGGAAGAGCACGGTTTACTAACTGTTGTGGACGAGCCGACCATCAATCCTCAACACATCGTTAATTGGTTTGTAAAAATGCGTGAACAATATGGTATTAAGAAAATTATAGCTGATAACTTCCGGATGGAAGCAATCAGACCTTTATTAGTTGCGGAAGGATTCGAAATAGAAGTTATAAGAAATCCTAAAGCAATTCATAGTTTATTAGCACCACGGATTGAAATGGCATTTGCAAATGAGCAGATTATTTTCGGCGATAACCCTCTTATGCGTTGGTACACGCAAAACGTATTGGTTGTTATCAAAGGTGACGGAAATAAAATATATGAAAAGAAAGAACCGGTGCGAAGAAAAACTGACGGATTCCAAAGTTTTGTTCATGCTCTTTATCGAGCAGATGAAATACGAGAAGTAGCAGATTTCATATTAAGCGATATTAAATTTTAATAAAGGGGGTGGTAACCATTGGATGGTTAGGTTCAGTATTTAAAAGAAATAAAGAGCTAGAATTTATGCTAGATCTGGATTTGATTGCCGATACAGCAAACAGGCTTCATATGAAACGATTAGCACTTGATACATGCGTATCTTTTCTAGGAAGAACGATTAGTCAATCTGAATTCAGAGTAAGAAACGGTAAAGTATTTGAAAAGAATGAGCTATATTATCGATTAAACGTTAGACCGAACAAAAACATGACAGCAAGCACTTTCTGGGAAAGATTTATTCGTAAACTTATTTATGATAATGAATGCTTAGTCATACAAGCTGATGATGGTGATTTACTTATTGCCGATGGATTTCGACATAATGAGTATGCTGTGTTTGAAGATACTTTTACCGATGTAATAGTAAAAGATTACACGTTTAAGAGAAATTTTAAACAAAGCGAAGTAATTCACTTAAAGTATCGGAACGATAAATTATCCCCACTTATCGATGGGTTATTTGCGGATTACGGAGATTTATTTGGTAGGATATTAAACTCGCAGAAGCGTAAAAATCAAGTTCGTGGCACAGTTGATATGGATATGATTAGTGCCAAAACAGAAGAACAAATAGCGAAGTTACAAGAGTTTATAGACAACATGTATAAGTCAATTGGTTCAAAAGATATAGCTATTGTTCCGCAACAAAAGGGTATTAATTATAACGAAATATATAATGGTGTTGCGAATGGACCAAGTGTGGAAGAAATCAACAAAGTAACCAGTGGCTTTTTAAATCAAGTAGCAATGGCTATCGGTATTCCAACAGCTTTATTATATGGGGAAATGGCTGATGTAGAGAAGCAAACGAAAAATTACATGCTTTTCACAGTAAGGCCATTATTAAAAAAGCTATCTGATGAAGCAAATGTTAAATTCTTTGAAATGAATGAATATCTTTCAGGACAAAAGATTGAAGTTAAGGCTGTTTCTTACCAAAGTATATTTGACCTTGCAACAAGTATTGATAAACTCATTTCTTCAAGTGCATTTACAGGAAATGAGATTCGTTCAGAAGTAGATTATGAAGATTCGGATGATCCGAACTTAAATGTTCATCACATTACGAAAAACTATACAAGATTAGATGAATCTGAAGGAGGTGAGAAATGATGGAACATGTGAATATGAATAAGCTTTTAAATTTAAAACGAGATATTCGTTTTGAAGCTAAAGGAGAAAATGAGTATAAATTAACTGTTTATGGATCAATTGGTGGATGGTTTAGTGAAAATAATGCTGAAGTAGTAAGAAGAAAAATTCAAGATGTTAAAGCAGAAAAAATTCACGTTCATATTAATTCGGGTGGAGGTTCCGCGTTCGATGGTGTAGCAATTTGTAATCAGTTAAAGCAGCACAATGCAGAAATTATAGTTCATATTGATGGTTGGGCAGCTAGTGCCGCATCTGTAATTGCTATGGCAGGTGATAAAATCATTATGCCTAGCAATACCATGATGATGATTCATCAAGCAAGTACCTTTGAATATGGAAATGCAGATTTTTTTGAAAAAACAGCACGAGATTTACGAAAGATTGATTCAGCTTTAGCGGCATCTTATAAAAAACGTTTTGTTGGAACAGACGAAGAATTAAAACAGCTTTTAAAAGATGAAACTTGGCTAACAGCAGAGGAAGCAGTTGCTCTTGGTTTAGCTGATGAAATTGCTGATGAAATTGCAATTGATGATACGCAAGAAGATGAAGAAGAGGAAATTGTAGAAAATTTCAAAGAAGATTTAATAGCAAAGTATACGAAACAACCAAATAATCAAAATCCAAAAGAGCCTATTCAAGAGCCTGTTGATACAAAACAGAATCTGAGTACGCTCTTTTTAAATCTAGGAGGAAAATAAAACATGGTGATTAAATTTAATAATTTTGAAGATAAGAAAATAGCATTTGCGAAAGCAACACAGGATGGTACAGCGGAAGAACAATCGGCAGCATTGAACTCCATGATTGAGGCACTTGCTACAGATGTCCGCTCAGATATCTTGAATCAAGTCAATGAATCTATTGTAGACCGTTCTATTATGCAGTCTCGTGGTTCTAATGTATTAACAAGTGAGGAAATGAAATTCTTTAATGCAGTTGTTCAAGATGGTGGATTTAAAGATACTGAAACATTACCTAAGACAACACAAGAACGGATTTTTGATGATTTAGTTCAAGGTCATCCGTTGTTAGAACATATCGGATTAGAAAACTTAGGTGCTGTGACAGAATTTATCTATGGAGATCCAGAAGGTGCAGCTGTATGGGGACCATTATTCGGTGATATTAAAGGGCAACTAAATGCTACATTCCGAAAAGAGTCTATCTCTCAACTTAAATTAACGGCATTTATCCCATTGGCAAATGACATGCTTAAACTTGGTCCAGTGTGGGTGGAACGCTATGTTCGTACAATGATTTCAGAAGCTATGTCTGTAGGTTTAGAACGTGGATTCGTAATTGGTACAGGTAAAGATGAACCTATCGGATTGTTAAAAGATCCAAGTGGGAGTGTTGTTGGAGGAGTATATCCAGATAAAAAAACAGCAGGGACTTTAACATTTGAACCAGGTCGAAAAACAATCAATGAATTAAAAGGAGTTGTTAAATTACTGGCTAAAAAGCTAAATCCTGATGGTAAAACTGATGCAGACAGACCAAAAAATATTGCTGGGAAAGTAGTTATGGTAACAAATCCGTTTGATACTTTTGATATCCAAGCAAATGCAACAATTCAAAATGCAGCTGGAGTGTATGTGACAAGCTTACCGTTCAATCCAACTCCTACAGAATCAGTGTTTGTACCTCAAGGTAAGGTGCTGTTTTTTGTTAAAGGAGAGTATATTGCAGCGATGGGTGGAACTGAACCAATTAAAAAGTATGAAGAAACATTAGCTTTAGAAGATGCAACACTTTATATTGCAAAACAATATGCTACGGGTAAGCCGAAGGACAAATATACTTCACAAGTTTACACATTAAGCCTTGAGGAAACACCACCAGCAACTAAATAAGGAATGATGTGAATGGAAACAGTAATTTCAAATGAAATATTACAGCAATTCAAAGATAGGATGCGATTAGGCGATGATGAAGACGACAACCTAAGACGCATCTTATTTGCATCTAATAAAGATTTAATTAGGGTTTGTGGTAATTACGACCTTAATAAAGACGAGGTGTTCAAGGAATTAGTCTTTGAACGCTCTCGTTATGTTTATAACGATGCTCTAGAGTATTTTGACAAGAATTTTTTAAGTCAGATTAATAGTTTAAGCATTGAAAAGGCTTTAGAAGAAATTAAGTTGGGCGGTGAATAAAATGCGTCCTTTTCAGTATAAAAAGCCACTGAATACAGGTGATTTTAGAAATCGAATTATTTTTGAGCAGCCTGAAGTAATAAAAGATGAATTAAATCAAGAAATTGAAACTGGTAATTGGCAAGAAGTTAAAACAGCATGGGCGATGATAAAAACGATAAAAGGTTCAGAGTACATTGAAGCTTCGGCTTCACAGTCCACGCGAATTTATAGGTTTGTAATTCCTTACACAGCGGGAATTACAGAATTAATGAGAATTATTTTGAAGGATAAAACAGGACATAGAACCTTCGATATAATCGAACCGCCAATGAATGATGATGAAATGTATCAAACATTGACCATTATCGCAAAGGAGCATACTTAATATGAATGATTTTACTAGTGAGATTGCTAGAGAATTACAAAGGTATGCAAATGTTGTAGAAGAAAACTTAGAAAATGAAATTGATGAAGTGGGCGATATTGCTGTAGGTAAATTAAAGCAAAATAGTCCTAAAAAAACAGGTGCTTATCGTAAAGGATGGCGTAAGAAAAAAGAAGGTAATGGTGTTGTCCTTCATAATACGCAAGGACAATTAACGCATCTTTTAGAAAAGGGACATGCGAAAGTCGGTGGTGGTCGAGTTCCAGCACAAGTTCATATTCGTCCAGTTGAAGAGTATGTAATTGATGAATTGCCAAAACGTATCGAAAGGGCGGTTCAACAATGACATTAGGAGAACTAACAAAAATTCTTGAAGCTACAGGTTATCCTGTGGCTTATTCGCATTTCACAGCAACACCAACTAATCCTGTTCCAGCACCACCTTATATTTGCTTTCTTGTGGACGGTTCAGCCAATCTCATGGCTGATAATAAGGTCTATCACAAGATAAATGATTTAAATATAGAGCTTTATACAAATAGAAAAGATTCAGTTGCAGAAGCCAAGCTTGAACAAGTCCTGGACGATCATGAAATACCATATGATTCGCCATTCGAAGGGATTATTGAAACAGAAAAAATATATCAAAAATTTTATGAAACGAGGTTGATGTAAATGAATGAAAATAAGGTAACATTCGGTTTGAAAAATGTACATTATGTGCCATTAGATACTAAGGATTTTTTAGTTAAATTCGGGACACCAACTCCATTACCCGGTGGAGTTGAACTAACTTTTGAGCCACGCGGTGATTTAATTGAATTCTATGCAGATGACATGCTTTATTACGCGGCAAGTAATAACCAAGGGTACGATGGAGCATTAAATATTGCTACTATTCCAGAGCAATTTGCTATTGATGCACTTGGTGAGGAATTAGACGAAACGGATGGCGTATTAAATGAATTAGCTGATGCAAAAGGAAAACCATTCGCCTTGTTATTTGAGTTTGATGGTGATGTGAAAGCAACCCGTCATGTTATGTATAACTGTTCAGCGAGTCGTCCAACGATTGCATCTAAAACAAAAACAAGTTCTGCTGAACCAAATACAAATGAACTGAAGTTTGTTTCTATTCCAATTGTTTTAGCGCCTGGTGGAAGACCAATGGTTAAAACGAAAACGACTGCTAAAACAACACAAGCAATTTATAACGACTGGTACAAAAAAGTATATGTAAAAACACCGGCAGCACCAAAAGGGGCGTAATTATAAATGGAAAAGACAATTACTATAGATGGAAAACAAGTTCGATTAAAAAGCACAGCGGCAACAGTTAAACGATATAAAGCGCAATTCAGACGTAATTTATTTGCAGATATGATGGGGTTAGGAGCAATTAATGCGTTAACTACGCCAGGTGGATCAGAACAACCTATTGATATGTCTAATGTTGATATAAGTAAAGTGGACTTTGAACTTATTTATGACTTGACTTGGTTATTCGCTAAAACGGCTGATTCAAATATTTCTGATCCTATGACGTGGTTGGATGAATTTGAAGAATTCCCAATTGAAGAAATCATGCCAGAAATCATGGAATTAGTTCAAGTCACTATGGGAGCAAAAAAAAAATAACAGGAAATGATGAAAAGCAAGGGACATTCAGTGATGAAGAATTAACCACTGATTTGTTCCTTGCTCTTTGTTATAAAGCAAAATTAACGTATTGGGATTTAGAAACCATGACAATCGGCGATTGCTTTGATTATATTGCTGAATTTGCTGAAATGGAAAATCCAGATAAAGAAAAAGTAAGAAAAGCGAATCAAAAAGATTACGATTCTTTCTAAGAAATGAGGTGAAAATATGGCAGGAAGAATTAAAGGGATTACGATAGAAATCGGTGGGAATACTCAACCGTTACAAAATGCTCTAAAAGATGTTAATAAGCAAAGTGATTCTTTGGCAAAAGAACTAAAAGATGTTGAACGGTTGCTAAAGTTTGATCCAGGTAATGTGGAAGCATTAGCGCAAAAACAAAAATTATTAACACAACAAATTGAGAATACAACTGAAAAACTAGATAAGTTAAAGGCTGCTGAACAACAAGTACAGGCCCAATTTCAAAACGGTAAGATTTCTGAAGAACAATATCGTGCTTTTAGGCGTGAAATTGAATTTACAGAAGGGTCACTTAATGGCTTAAAAAACAAACTTGGTAATATGAAGGCCGAACAGGAAAGTGTAGCAAGTTCAACCAGGCAGTTAGAAACTTTATTCCACGCTACAGGGAAAAGCGTTGATGATTTTGCTAGTGCATTAGGTAATCGTCTTGTGAATGCAATTAAAAGTGGAACGGCTACAAGTAGACAGCTAGAACAAGCAATTGGAATTATCGGCCGAGAAGCATTAGGAACAGAAGCTGATATTGAGAAATTACAACGAGCTCTTCGATCTGTGGATGCTGGAAACTCAATACAACAAGTGCGAAATGAATTAAGAGATTTACAGCAAGAAGCCGGAAGAACAGAGAAGAAGTTTGAAGGACTAAAGGTAGGATTAGAAAACGTCATAGGTGGTATGGCTGCCGGTGGTGGTATTGCAACTGCGATTGAAAAAGCAATGGATATGTCAAAGTTGAAAACTAAGATTGATATAACATTCGATGTTCCAGAGTCCTCTAAAAAATTAGTGGAAGAAGCAATAAGAGGCGTAACCGCTTATGGGGTGGATGCTGAAGAGTCGCTTGCTGGTGTACGTAGACAATGGGCTTTAAATAAAGACATTAGTGATGAAGCGAATGCATCTATAGTAAAGGGAGCTGCAACAATCGCGCAATCATATGAAGGAATAGATTTTACAGAATTAATTCAAGAAACATACGAAATAGGTAGTGAATTAGGGATAACTCAAGAAAGTGCTCTTGGTATGGTTGATGCGTTGTTAAAAATGGGATTTCCACCAGAGCAACTAGATATCATTGCCGAATACGGAAGTCAGCTGACTCGTGCAGGTTTTAAAGCTGAAGAAGTCCAAGCGATTATGGAAGCGGGGGTTGAAACGGGTAGTTGGAATATCGACAACATGTTAGATGGGCTGAAGGAGGGGCGAATCCAACTAACTGAATTTGCTCAAGGTGCGGATAAAGCTTTAAAAGAAGCACTTGATGGATCAGGCATTGCAACTGAACAAATAGAAAAATGGGGTGCAGCTGTCGCTAAAGGTGGAAGTGACGGTTCGAAAGCTATGGTGGAAGTAGCTAAAGCGATAGAAGGAATAGAAGATCCTGTTAAAAAGAATCAAGTAGGGGTTAAAGTTCTAGCCACTATGTTTGAAGACCAAGGACAAAATTTAACTAATACTTTAATAAACGCTTCAGAAAAAACAGTAGACTTCCAGAAGAATCAGGATAAATTAAATGAATCCATAAAAAAAATGGATACAAGTCCAGCAGTTAAGTTTCAAAAAGCAATGCAAGATTTACAAGTTGCACTCAAACCTGTTCTTAGTGTTATAGCTGATGTTATTTCTAAAGTAGCAGAATGGATTTCTAACAATCCTAAATTAGCAGCCACATTAACAGCTGTTGCAATGGCTATTGGTATAATCTCAGGTGCAATTATTGCACTTGCTCCTATAGTCATGACAGTCATGAGCTTCTTTGAGATTGGAGCTTTAGCAGCAGCTGGACTTGTTGCCGGTATTCCTCTTCTTATAGCAGCTTTAGCAGCTATAGGAATTGCCATTTATAAAAACTGGGACGATATAAAAAATTGGACCATAGAAGCCTGGGATTCTATTAAAGAATATTTGATAGAACTTTGGGACGGTATCGTTCAATCATCTAGCGAAGCCTGGAATTCATTTTTAGAAACAATGCATTCATCTTTTGATCCGATAGGTCAATTTTTTAGTGATTTGTGGACAGGTATAGGTGAAATATGTAGTAGTACATGGAATTCTATTGTTGAATTCTTTTCTGGAGCTTGGGCTTCATTCACTGAAATGATGCATAGTTTCTTTGATCCGATAGGAGAATTCTTTAGTAATCTATGGTCTGGGATTGCTGAAACAGCTTCCTCTTGGTGGACATCTTTAGTTACAACAGCTTCTGAACTGTGGGGAACACTCGTACAAACTTGGCAAGACACTTGGAATACCATTCTTACTGTTTTAGATCCAATCATTTCATTTATGGCAACAGTTTTGGAAGCAGGTTGGCTGCTTATTCAAGCAGGAGCGCAAATCGCATGGGCAGCTATAAGTCAGTATATTATTCAGCCAATCCAAGATGCTTACAATTGGGTAAGTAAACAAATTGGCGAATTGGTTACTTGGCTTGGTACACAATGGGAAATCGCAAAAGCTGTGGCACAAATTGCATGGGGGTTATTTAAACAATATATTATTCAGCCCGTCCTAGATATTTGGAACTTTGTAAAAGAAAAATTCGGAGATTTAATATCTTGGTTAGGTTCGCAATGGGAGCTTGCTAAATCTTATACTCTTGTGGCTTGGAATCTGATAAAACAGTATGTTATCCAACCTGTTCAAGACTTGTGGAATGCAACCAAGCAAAAGCTTGGTGACCTAGCAAATTGGATATTAAGTAACTGGGAAACGATAAAATCTTATACACTTACAGCTTGGAATTTGGTGAAAAAATATGTAATTGATCCGGTAACAGAAGCGTATAATCAAGCCAAGCAAAAATTTACCGACTTATATAATTCAGCGAAAGAAAAATTTGATGCGGCTAAACGTAATATTATTGATCCAATCAAAGAAGCGGTTGGTAAGGTAGAAGAGTTTATTGGGAAAATCAAGGGATTCTTTGAAGGTTTAAAGTTGAAAATCCCTAAACCTGAAATGCCACCTCTTCCACATTTCAGCTTACAAACAAGTACAAAAAATGTTTTAGGAAAAGATATTACATTTCCATCTGGACTCGATATAGATTGGCGAGCAAAAGGTGGTATCTTCACCAAACCGACTATCTTTGGAATGAATGGCGGAAACTTGCAAGGTGCTGGTGAAGCTGGGGATGAAGCCGTTTTACCTTTAAACAAAAAGACACTTGGAGCTATTGGTGCTGGAATCGTAGCGGCCATGCCACAAGAACAATTTAGTATGCCAGGAGACATAAATCAACTAATGGGTGACATGAGCCGTATGATGGCTAGTTCTGCAAGCCAATTAGCAGGGTTAAAGACTGTCATAAGTGGCGTATATGGAAGCATGTCAAATAGCAGACAAGCTATGACAAATAGTCCTACAAATCAGATATTCAATTATTCACCTGGACAATCGGATGGCAATGGAGCTATTCCAACACAAAGTGGCGGTTTAGTGATCGAAGTACCTGTGATTTTAGAGGGTAGAGATGTGGCCCATGGGACATATAAATACACAACGGAATATCAAGATAGAGAAGCAAACAGAAACTCAGCCTTTTAGGTTTGAGTTTCTTTTATTTTATAGAGAAATGAGGTGTCAAAATGAGTTCTTTTACCTTTAACAATGAACGTAAAGAATTTGTCCAAATTTCAAAAGGATGGAAAAGACCTACTTGGGCGCCATTGAAACGAAACTTTCTAAGTGTTCCTGGTTATCCTGGTGCAAGATTATTAAACACACAAACAGAAATGCGTATCTTATCTATTCCTGTAGGAATTATAGTCCCTAATGGTTCGGATTTAGAATCGTTGAAAGAAGAAATTGCAGATTGGTTAATAACAGATCAACCAACAGAGCTTATTTTTGATGTAGAACCAAATAGAACATATTTAGCAGTTGTGGATGATAGTTTTGATCCAGATGAATTTGTAACACTTGGTCAGGGCGTTCTTAAATTTATTTGTCCAATGCCTTATAAACTAGGACCTACTCGAACGGTAGAATTTCAAATGGATGGGCGTGGGTTAATAGCGAATGTTCAAAACAAGGGAAGCGTGGAATCTAATCCACTTTTAGAAATCGAAGTAACGAAACCTTCCACATTTCTTGATGTATGGAATGGAACGAATTACTTTCGCATTGGATATCCGCTTAAAGCTGATCAAGTTCCTGTTGAAAGGAATCAGCGAGTATTGTGGGATGAAATGTCAACTACTGTGGGATGGACAAATGTTCCTAAAACAGAAGATATGAAGGGTGGAGGGAAGTTTAAAACAGATGGATATCGTTTTATGGCTGAATATCTAGGTGAACCTACAGTAAAAGGATGGCATGGTTGCATAGCCAAAAAGAATATTCCACAAGGGCCATTACAGGATTTTATTATGCAAGCGTATGTTGGAGTAAGAAGCTTACAGTGGGATCAAATGGGACGCGTAGAAATTGGGCTTCTTGATGAAAATAGCGATTATGTTGCTCGTATATCTATGAGTGATGTTCAATGGGAAGCTGAGCAGAATAGTGGATTTGCTTCTGTTGGAAATCGAAAAAAGCCAAGTGGTCAAGTATTTATTAACGAAACAGGCGACCATCCTAATACCTGGAATCAATATCGTGGTCGATTGTGGTTAGCGAGAACAGGGAATAGATGGGAAGCTTATATTTCAAGGTTTAAAGATGGTACGGAAATTGATGATTCAGAACGCTTTGTCGTGTGGATAGATGAAAATAATGTAAACATGACTAAAATTGCACAGGTTCAAATTAGTGTCTGTCAATTCTCGAATAATATGTTCTGTCAAAACATGTCTATTGATGATTTGAAAATATGGAAAGTCAATATGAATACACAAGATAATCCACCGTATATTTTCGATGTTGGAGATAAAGTAGTCATTGATACAGAGAGAAGTCTTGTCACGATAAATGGTAAGAGTGCTATTAATCTAAAAGATATATTTAGTGATTATCCTGTTATTCATAAGGGTTTAAATAAACTAGAAATCATGCCTTCCACTGTCGGAACAGCCAAAGTAACGTATAGGGAGCGATTTAGATGAGGACACCAAGCGGAATTTTACATGTTGTTGATTTTAAAACAAGTCAAATCGTTTCCAATATACAATCAAAAGATTATTGGGACGATAAACGACATTGGGAGATAAAAAATAACATTGATACATTAGAGTTGAAAGTATTTGATAATACAGATCATGCAGCTACACTCATGCAGCAAAATTTAGTTTTAAAAGAGGTAAGGGATGGACGGATTGTTCCGTATGTCATTACTGAAACTGAAAAAAATTCAGATGATAGATCCATTATTGCTTATGCATCTGGTGAATGGATTCAACTAGCGAAGGCTGGCATAATCAACCCGCAGAAGATTGAAGGTAAAACAGTCAATGAGTTTATCGATATGGCTCTGGTGGGTACGAAGTGGAAAAGAGGAAAAACAGAATACGCTGGCTTCCACACGATGACGATTGATGAATTTATAAATCCATTAAAATTTTTAAAAGATATTGCGTCCTTATTCGAATTAGAAATCCAATACCGTGCGGAAGTTGTAGGCTCTCAAATTGTAGGCCGTTATGTAGATATGGTGAAGAAGCGAGGGCGTGATACTGGTAAAGAAGTAACTCTTGGTAAAGATTTGATGGGTATCAAACGAATTGAGAATTCCCAAAACATCTGTACAGCCCTATTAGGGTTCGTGAAAAAAGAAGGTGGGGACTTTATAACCATCTCTAGTATTAATAATGGAGTCCCTTATCTCGTAGACAATGATGCGTTTCAGCGATGGAATGAGCGTGGTCAATATAAATTTGGCTTTTATACTCCAGAAACAGAAGAAGATATAACGCCACAACGCCTTTTAACTCTCATGAAAATAGAAATGGCCAAACGTATAAATACATCTTATATATATGATGTTCAAGCGCAAAGTATTGGGCGTGTATTTGGATTAGCTCATGAGCTGATTAATGAAGGAGATATAATCCGAATTAAAGATACAGGTTTTAAACCAAAACTGTATTTAGAAGCAAGAGTAATTGCTGGTGATGAATCTTTTACTGATCCTACACAAGATAAATATGTGTTTGGTGATTATCGTGAAATTGTGGATGCTAACGAAGAATTAAGGAAGTTATACAATAAAATTCTTGCTTCATTAGGAGATAAACAAGAATTATTAGACAGGCTGGATGAACTTGTTAAAGAAACGGCTGAAACAGCTAACAATGCTCAAAAAGAATCTGAAGCCGCAAAAAAACTTGCTGAAAAAATACAAGAAAACATAAAGAACTATCAAACGACTATCATTGAAAGTAAAACAGCGCCGACTACAGGATTGGAAGCGGGTAAAACAATATGGCGAGATATTAGTAACGGGAAACCTGGTATTTTAAAAATATGGAACGGTAACGGGTGGGAATTGCTGATTCCTGATGTAGAAGCAGTAAAGAAAGAGACACTGGAGCAGGTCAATAAGGATATTCAGTCCACAAAAGAAGAGTTAAATAAGAGAGTGGAAGAAGCACAAAACGAAACCGCTGGACAATTTAATGTAGTAAATGAAAATCTTCAAGAGGTTTCTCGAACTATTAAAAGTGTACAAAGCTCCCAAGGTGGAATTAATAAAACTGTCTCTGAAATGAAACAAACCAATGAAGGTTTTACTAAATCTATTGAATTATTAACAAAAAAAGACGGTGAAATCACTGAAAAATTAAATACAGTAGTAGAGACTTCCGAAGGTACAAAAAAGATAATCTCTGAGGTGCAGCAAACAACAAATGATTTAAAGAAAACCACAACTGAAATTACAGAAAAAGCTGGGAAAATCAGTGAGAAATTAGAGAGCGTAGAACAGAAGGTTGCTAACGATAAAGCAGGAGGGCGTAACCTTCTATTAGATTCAAATGTTAAATATGAAAAAACGGATTATTTAATCAATCAATACAATTCGACTGAAAATTTCTCTACAGGTGAGGAATATATCTTTGTAATCAAAGGGAGTGTCTCACAAGGTCAGAAATTTGGAATTTGGCAGAATGATGGTTCAAATAATGTTGGATATGCAACAAGCATTTATGCCAGCGGAATTACTTATGTGACATTTAAAGCTGTTGCGGCTACGGGTGGAAATGAACGAAAGTTAAGTTTATATAACTATCCAAGTAATGCCACAAAAGCTACTGTAGAATGGGTTGCTTTGTACAAAGGTAACAAACCGCAAGATTGGACACCAGCTCCAGAAAACCAAGTAACAAATGAGGAATTCACTAAGAAAACAACTGAGATTACAAAAAGTGTGGACGGTATTAAAGAAAGTATTAAAACAGTTGAACAAACACAAGGCAAATTTAGTGAACGTGTTAACACTGTAGAAAAGAATGCAGAAGGAACAACTGCAAGTGTTAAGAAATTACAGGAAACACAAACTGAGCAAGGAAAGACGCTTAGCGAGGCTACTACAACAATAGGTCAACATAGCGAAGCATTGAAGTTAACAATGAAAAAGAAAGATGTTGAGGATTATGTAGGTGGTTTAGGTACTGTCAATGAGTTGCGTGATACTGATTTTAAGTTAGGACAGAAATACTGGATTTGGAATAATGGTAATGGGGCTGTTGGTTCAGTTGATACAAATTTAAAATACAAAGGTATGAATACATTCTCAATTACCGTTACTGGACAGACTCAAGATCGTTGGTGGGGTCTAACAAGTCAATTCATTGAGTGTCAAGTTAACGAGGAATTTGTTGCATCAGGTTATTTCAATACTGACGGGAAAACACCTATTGATAGTGGCGGTGCATTTATTGAAATTGAATGGTGGACTGCTGACAAAAAAACTCGTGTTAAAACAGCTAGAGCTAATGTCAAGGTTGTAAATAATACGTGGGTTCGTGCTGTATGTACAGACCAAGCACCTGCTAATGCATCGTTCGTGAGATGGCGTTATTATGTTACAAGAAATGGGCGTTTGTGGTGTGCCGCACCTATGTTGCAACGTGGCACTATAGCAAGTGAATTTTGGTTACATCCGAAAGATCAAACTGATGTTGACAAGATGTTGGAAGATATAGCTGATAGAGTAGCAACTGAGGATTACAATAAAAAAGTAACGGACATTGAGAGGGAAATAAAAGCTACAGCAGACGGCATTGAAATAACCTCGAATAAACAAGAAAAATTTATTAATGAGACTTATGCCGCTTATGTAAAAGAAACTGGATCTAAGATTAAAGTTTTAGATGAAGGAATTCTGGCAGAAGTTAAAAAAGGAAATATCATTGCAGCTATTAATTTATCATCGGAAAAATTAGTAATTGATGTTGCAAAGGTAAATATTAATGCAGATACAATGGTGAAATGGTTAACTGCAAAAGGTATTGATACGAATGTCATAAACGTTAATGGTGATAAAATTACCATTGATAAAAATGGTGTAACTGTTAAAATGCTAGACTTCCTATTCCAAGACGAATGGGGAACAAAAACAACTGCGGTATCAAGAAGAAACTTAATAGCAGATTCCGATTTTTCTAGTGTTGGAAAGAACAATATAGGAAATGCAGATTACTATGGGTTTGAAGGTGGATATGGTTTAACTTGGAAGTCGCAGGGCAATGTAGTGATAGAAAAAAATACATCTGTATTTGATTACGAACAAATGGTTAATGCAGCAAGGGTAGATATGTACAACTATCCAGAAGCAGTGGTTAACAATGGGATACATCCAGGAAACGAATATACATTATCTGCACATTTTAGAGCATCTATGATAAATGGTGTACGTAAGACAGCGAAACCACGTTTGCATGTATGCTGTGTTAAGTTTAGGGATAATGTTTCCTATGACATATGGAATGAACAAAAAATTGACTTCCCTGAGCCAAGTATTTTTTATGGAGAAATCAGAAGATATTCATTCACTTTTAAGGTACCAACAAACTATAAACCACAAGAACATGCACTTATTATTAAAGTCTGTTCTGCAAATGGACAAATAACTGGTGCACAAACAGCGGTTTGTGTATCAGGTGTAACACTATACAGCGGTAAATATGCATCTATGTATAACTGGGATCGAGCGGCAGCAGAAAGAGCCGCTGGTCTTCAGCCGTTTAATTCAATTGCTGTAGGTAGTGTAAATAACAACATAGGTCCGGCACCTGATGGTCAAACGTTCGATATATCAACAGAAAAAGAAGTTAAGTTCTTAACCAACATACGAGCGGTGCAAGGCGTTAACCTGGGGGGAAATCAGTTCCAAGGCTGGGGGCATATAAGATTTGTAGACGGTAACCGTGGTATTGGTTTTTATGTAAACAATTCAAACGGATGGCACTTTAATGCGCTTGGATAGAAAATAGGAAGGAGATAAGAATCATGGAACAATACAAAGATTTACAAGGCATGCCAGTACAACCCAATGAAGGGACTCCATTTCTAGGACGTCTGGTTGATCTCGAGCGTGCGGATGATGGAGTAGTATTGAAAATACCGTTCGACATGTTAGATAACGCCGGTATATCAAGAGGAAGTAATAAAGTTGAAGTGTGGAGGGAAATGTCTGATGGAACAATTTGTTTCCGGATCGCAACAAGGTGCGAAATATGTAAACGCGGTGCACGCTTATATGAATTAGAAACAAATTTCGGTAAAAAGAAACTTTGTGCAGAGGACTATTTCGCATTTACTGGCCAACGCCCACCACAAGAAGGAACTTCAACAACAATTGAAAATACAACACAAACAGATCAGGAGCAGCGATAGCTGGTCTTTTTTCTATTGCTATTTATATCAGCTCTTTTAGTATTAGGATAATTAATTGTAATATATAATAAATATGATATTATTGTTGTGTAATTTAATATCACATTTAGGAGGTATATCATGAAAAAGAAGTTTATGTTAATGATGCTTCTGTTTGCATTGATGGTAGGGGTACATCCTAATTCAATGACCAAAGCTGAGACCATTAACACACAAGGGAAACAATTTGAACAAGGTAAATATGATTTAGAGGCAGAAGCTCCCTTCGGGCAACATTGGAACAGAAACTCTCCTTATGCAGGAACAGAAACACCTAATGTAAAATGGGAAAATAAACTCTATGCAAAAGACGGTTATGATTATAGTGGTCAGTATCAAACCGGCGGTTATCAAACTTTTGGTAATCAGCCGGCAATTGGTCGTGACGGTACAATCTATATAGGTAATGTAAATGGAAAATTATATGCTTTTAATAAAGACGGTTCAACAAAATGGATTAAAGATAAATTAACTACGATGTATGGTTCACCAGTTATAGCAGAAGATGGGACTATTTATGTACCTGGTGAATCTCTATTAACAGCTTTGAGTCCAGATGGATCAATTAAATGGCAGATTAAAATAAATGCTGTTGAAACACCAATTTTAGGTAAAGACGGGACTATTTACGTACATAATAACGGGAGGCATCGATTAGAGGCCTATACCCCTGATGGAACACTGAAATGGGGGTCAAATGAAATTTTTAGTGGGAGAAACAACGTACTTTCTTCGATGCTTTCACAAAATGGGACAATTTATACTGTAGTTACAAGTGGCGAGACTAATTATCTTTATGCTCATGACCAGAACGGAAAAGAATTATGGAAAAAATATGTTTGGAGTAATGGAGGTAATACCGGATTTACTCTTGGCTTAAATGATGAAATATATATTAATGGCGGGAGTAAGTTTTATGTGTTTGATAAAAATGGGGATTTAATAAAAGAATGGAAATGGCATCCGTACAACCCTTCATATGCATTTTCTGCTCCTGCTATTAATTCTAAAGATGGAACAATTTATGTCAGTGGAGCAGATGGTTTATATGCCTATAATCCAGACTATACATTGAAGTGGAAATATGTTGCTAATAGCTTTAAGGGGGCGCCAATAATAGATAAAAATGGCGTAGTTTATATTACTACTACAAATGGCGTTGGTGGAGTATATGCAATAAACCCAGATGGCACGCTTAAATGGAGGCTCCCAAAGACGTACTTTATAATAGATAACTTTTCAAATAGTTCTATGACTCTGGGTAAAGATGGGACTTTATATGTTAGGGCAACGGGAGGAACTAATATGAATGATACATATCATTCACTAATTGCTATTGGAGACTCTTATACAGACAATGTATGTACTAAAGATAGTACATACATGGAAGTACTTAAATCACTGCAAGCGAAAAGTAGGAATGCTAAATTAACAGATGAAGAGAAGAAAGAAGCACATGATATTTTGAAGAAATTATCGGATGATCTTGATAAAACAGATAAATAAACTCAATTGGATTAATACAATTAAATGGTTTTTGAGAAAAGAGAGACAAGTGTCTCTCTTTTTTATTGTAAATAAGGAGATGAAAAGATGGATCGTATTGATGTATTAATGAAAACATTTATAGCTACATTCGGTGGCTTTTGTGGGTATTTCTTGGGAGGATGGGATGCAACATTGAAAATCTTAGTAACAATGGCAGTTATTGATTATTTAACTGGCATGATAGCAGCAGGATATAACGGAGAACTAAAAAGTAAAGTTGGTTTCAAAGGCATCGCCAAAAAGGTGGTGCTTTTTCTTTTGGTTGGGGTTGCAACTCAATTAGATGCAGTGTTTGGAAGTAACAGCGCTATTCGTGAAGCGACTATTTTCTTCTTCATGGGTAATGAGTTACTTTCACTTTTAGAAAATGCTGGTCGTATGGGGATTCCGCTCCCACAAGCTTTAACAAATGCAGTTGAGATTTTAGGCGGTAAACAAAAACAAGAAGATAGAAAAGGAGATGTTAAGTAATGGGACATATTATTGATATTTCAAAATGGAATGGTGACATTAACTGGCCTATAGCAAAGCAATACATTGATTTCATCATCGCTCGTGTGCAGGATGGTTCAAATTATGTGGATCCATTGTATAAAGGCTATGTACAAGCTATGAAGCAGCATGACGTTCCGTTTGGTAACTATGCATTCTGTCGTTTTGTTTCTATAGAAGATGCAAAAGTAGAAGCTCGTGATTTCTGGAATCGCGGTGATAAGAATGCGACAGTCTGGGTAGCGGATGTTGAAGTAAAAACAATGAATGATATGAGAGCGGGCACACAAGCATTTATTGATGAACTACGCCGATTAGGTGCTCAGAAAGTTGGTTTATACGTTGGTCATCATATGTATGCTCCATTCGGAATGGCAAATGTTAATTGTGATTTCGTATGGATTCCACGCTATGGAGGGAATAAACCAGCATACCCTTGTGATATTTGGCAGTACTCTGAAACTGGTAATGTACCTGGTATCGGCAAGTGTGATTTGAATTCTCTAATTGGTAGCAAATCGTTAGCTTGGTTTACAGAAGAGAAACAGCCAGAACAAGCTATTGCTAATGTTGGCTATCAATATGTTAAATCTGGTGGTTTTGGAATTTCATTGGTCCAGGAAGTCGTAAACGCTATGAATGAGCGTGGAACAAAAGGGAAAGTTGTCTCTGATCCATTAACTGGTTTAGCGTATTTACAAACTGAAGTTTTACCAAATGGTGAACTTGATAAAATTACAGCTTGGATGGACGAAAGAAACTGGTGGTACGAGTATTTGAAATAATACAAAAGAATAGTTTTACGAATAAAAATGTTACCTGATTCTATAGGTAGGTATTTATATATTGATTTTCATCTTTATAGATGTTAGTGTAAAGGTACCGTTTCTTATTTATCTATGAACCAGTATCTGTAGAACGAATAGATTAATTTGAAAAAATCCCCTTGTGCACTCATATGCAAAAGGGGATTTTTATTTTTATGAGATTTAAAATTTACTTTTAGATAATGCTTTAAGTATTGGTTTTACAATCAAACCCATTAAACGAAAACCTTTAAATATAGAGCGTACAACCTTCATGGAGATGCCCCCTAAATCAAATAATATATCAAGTATGTATTATTTTTTCTTTAAGAATTAACCCTCTGTTTTGCTTATTTCGTCTAGTGTCATATTCATAGTAGCTATATACTTAAATATGGCTTGAAAATTTCCCACAGCCTTTTCATCATCTTTTTCGTCTAAACCTACAAATACTTGGTCTATTGTCATTTCAATTGCTTTCACATCGTCTCTTAGTTGAGTTTGGTAGTAATCGTACTCTTTAGGAGGGGCGAGATCTTTTAACTTCCTAAGTTGTTCCTTTACTATTTCAAACTGTTTCTTTAACTCCGCTTGATTTGTTTTTAATGTTGTATCGTTTGCTACTATTGGTTGTGTAGCTTGTATCGCATCTATAAACTGTTTATTAAGTGTATCTATCTTTTCTTTATACTGTCCCATATTTAATGGGGCATGAACCTCTGTTATCATGTCTTTATCTTTATTTTCTCGTTCTTCACTTAATGTCCCTTTGATTCCTGATTCTTTAATTACTGGTTCTTTAATTACTGATTCTTTCACTACTTTCTTGTTTGACTCTTCTTCCCTTACTACCTCTTTGCTTGCTTCCTCAGTCTTCTCCTTTTTCTCTAACTCGTCTTTCTCTTTGTGTATCTTATCTACCTCTTTGTTTGCAGTCTCTAAAGCCTCTTTATCGGCTACCACTTCAAGCCATTTACGAAAGGCTTGTGAATGAATAGAAGTTGCTTCAATCATCTTAGACTCAGCTTTGGAATAATCATTATTCCTTTTATTGTTCATGTTTGCTAGTTGTAACTCTATACCTTCTCGCATAAGCTCCATTGAATTGACTATCTTTTTATGGGTTTCTTCACTCTTACTATCAGGTTTTAGTTCTTCGAATTTAAAAGATAGTTCCATTAATTTGTTAAGTGCAGCCTTGTAATTAGCGTCACCAACAACTGCATTATTTCTGGAAGTTTCAGCTTTATACCATTCACCTTCTAATTCATATAAGGCATTCTCATATTTTGTAGACTCGGCACTTGCAGTTTCTGTAGAGGGCTCTGTAGTAGTTTCACTTGAAACTGATTCTTTTAAATGGTCTTTTGATGTGCTACAACCCACTCCTAATAACATTATTGGAAGTGCTAAACATATTAGTTTTTTTGCTTTCATTTTTCTATTACCCCTTATTCAGTCGTATGATTGTATGTATAATTTCAAGTTACCTTATTTCTTTTGGAGTTCTTTTACTTTCTTATCCATCACCTTAGACATAGCATCTTTGTTTTCTTTACCTAATTGGAAAGCCGCTTCTCTCCACTGTTCTCCATCCATACCTGACATATGAGGGACACTATTCATAATAGCTAAACTAACTTCGTTTGCATCTTTACCTTTTGCGTCTAGTATAAACTTTGTCCCTTTTCTTGCGTCAGTAACACCTTCTAGTACAAGTTTATGGGTATCTTTATACTTATCAGGTACTTTTATGTTTTCCATTCTGTCTAAAGCTTCATCCATAGCATCTACTGTTTTAAATACTTCTTTATACTTCTCATCACCTTTTTGTGCGTTACCTAAACCTATTAATATGTTATCCTTTTTAAATTGAAACTCTAATAATTGCTCGTAAATATGACTTGGATACTGTTCCTCAGATATTTTAGTTTTTAACATTGCTTTACTAGCTTCTTCAGTCTTAGGAGTAGAATCTTTATCTCCTACCCCACAACCGAACAATAATAGAACTGGAACTGTTAATGCTATGAGTTTCGTTGCTTTCATTATGTATTCCCCTTTTAGAAAGTATTGTAATTAATTAACATATTGTACCATAACATAAATTATAAATGTTAGATATACAAATTTCCTATCTTTACCGTGGAATTCATTTAGTGTATTAATGAAGAAGGTGATATACATGCTTGGAAATGAAAATAAATTTACAGCCTGTGAAATGGACATATAATAGAAGAAAAAAGAAATATTTATATTGTCATCACCCTGTTGGAGTCAACCTCATGCGCCTAATGGCTACAAAAGACATCTACTTTGTACCATTTGGCCAAGATGCACCAGAGAAAAAACCGAACTCAATGGTAGCTCGTATGGAGTTACTTGAAGATACAGTATTGGAAGCGCTACAAGGAAAACAATTACAACCTGTTGTTGTAGAAAAATTCAGATATATGAATTGAAAAACGAAAAAAACGTACAATTTTTGTTGAAACCATCATTCTTACTGTAGAATATGATAAAATTAACGTTATTAAGATTAGAGGGGGCATTGTAAGCTCCTTCTAATTCTAAGTTATAGAAGGATTGGTATCTAGAAAGGGGCATAGTGATGGAAAAGCAAAAAACTTTTCATGTCGCTGTAGTTGGAGCAACCGGCGCAGTTGGTGAACAAATGTTAAATACTTTAGAGAAACGAGAATTTCCAATTGGGAAGTTAACGTTACTTTCATCTAAACGATCTGCAGGTAAGAAACTTGTATTTAAAGGCGAAGAATTTACAGTTCAAGAGGCAACTCCTGAAAGTTTTGAAGGAGTAGATATTGCACTATTTAGTGCAGGTGGATCTGTATCGAAACAATTAGCGCCAGAAGCAGCAAAGCGCGGTGCAATTGTTGTTGATAATACAAGTGCATTCCGTATGACAGAAAACGTGCCACTTGTTGTACCTGAAGTAAATGAAAATGATTTAAAAGAACATAATGGTATTATTGCAAATCCAAACTGTTCTACAATTCAAATGGTAGTAGCTCTTGAACCAGTTCGCCAGCAATATGGTTTAAAACGAGTAATCGTTTCCACATATCAAGCTGTATCAGGTGCTGGTGCGGCAGCTATTGAAGAACTTCATGAACAATCACAAGCAATCTTAAATGGCGAAGAAGTAAAGGCGAATGTTTTACCTGTATCAGGTGACGAAAAGCATTTCCAAATCGCTTTTAATGCTATTCCACAGATTGATAAATTCCAAGATAATGGATTTACATTCGAAGAAATGAAAATGATTAATGAAACGAAAAAAATTATGCATATGCCTGAATTAGAAGTAGCTGCGACATGTGTACGTTTACCAGTTGTATCGGGTCATTCCGAGTCTGTGTACATTGAAGTAGATAAAGAAGGCGTAACAGTAGAAGAAATGAAAAACTTACTTGCAAATGCAGAAGGTATTGTACTGCAAGATAATCCAGCAGAGCAGTTATATCCAATGCCAGCTACTGCAGTAGGTAAAAATGAAGTATTCGTTGGAAGAATCCGTAAAGATTTAAATAATGATAAAGGATTCCACCTTTGGGTCGTATCTGATAACTTATTAAAAGGCGCTGCATGGAATTCTGTTCAAATTGCAGAGCGCTTAGTAAAATTACAATTAGTGTAAACGGCTAAGAGAAGGTGCAAAATATGAAAATTATTGTTCAAAAATTTGGTGGTACATCAGTACGTGATGACAATGGGCGCAAGCATGCGCTTCACCATATAAAAAAATCGTTAGCTGCTGGTTATAAAGTAGTTACTGTTGTATCAGCAATGGGCCGTAAAGGTGAACCGTATGCAACTGATACGTTATTAAGTCTTGTAAATCAAGAGGAACCTAATATTTCTAAACGTGAGCAAGATTTATTATTATCATGCGGAGAATTAATCTCAGCAATTGTTTTCTCTAACATGTTGAATGAGAATGGTATAAAAGCAGCAGCATTAAATGGTGCGCAAGCTGGTTTTGTAACGAATAATGACTTTACGAATGCTAAGATTATTGAAATGAATTGCGATCGTATACATGAAGAGTTACAAAATGTAGATGTTATCGTCGTGACTGGATTCCAAGGTCAAACGAAAAATGGAGATACGACAACACTTGGACGCGGAGGTAGTGATACCTCAGCTTCAGCATTAGGTGTTGCGCTTCATGCTGAATATAT
The DNA here is from genome assembly GCF_016651125.1 of Bacillus sp. TH17. Classification (NCBI taxonomy): domain Bacteria; kingdom Bacillati; phylum Bacillota; class Bacilli; order Caryophanales; family Bacillaceae; genus Bacillus; species Bacillus sp. TH17. The sequence continues at coordinate 3,222,896 of NZ_JAEKEN010000001.1, read as the reverse complement.
CGATATCTTCACAGATGTTGAAGGTGTTATGACTGCGGATCCTCGTATCGTAAAAGATGCACGTCATCTTCAAACTGTAACATATAACGAGATTTGTAACATGGCTTATCAGGGTGCGAAAGTTGTTCATCCGCGTGCGGTTGAAATTGCGATGCATGCAAAAGTACCACTTCGTGTACGTTCTACGTATTCTGATAGTGAAGGTACGCTTATTGCGGCATATGATGGTGCTACAAAAGGGCAGGATGTAGAAGAACGTCCTGTTACAGGGATTGCCCATGTGTCAAACGTAACGCAAATTAAAGTGCTTGCAAAAGAAACTGCATATGATTTACAACAACACGTGTTTAAAGAAATGGCTAATGAAGGGATTAGTGTGGATTTAATTAACATTTCTCCTACTGGTGTAGCTTACACAGTAAAGGATAGTGTATCAGCGCGTGCAGTTGAGGTTTTAAAGCAACTTGGATATGATCCAGTGGTGACAGAGCATTGTGCGAAGGTTTCTATCGTTGGTGCTGGAATGGCAGGTATTCCAGGGGTTACAGCGAAAATTGTCACAGCTTTAGCGGAAAAAGGTATTCAAATTCTGCAATCAGCAGATAGTCATACGACAATTTGGGTTCTTGTAAAAGAAGCCGATTTAGTGGAGGCTGTGAATGCATTACATAGTGCATTTGAGCTTTCAAAAGAAAAGCAACTGGAACAATAAGGAGTGAGATCATGATAGATTTTGGGACAATTGCAACCGCGATGGTAACACCGTTTGATAAAAATGGTAATATCGATTTTGCAAAGACAACGAAATTGGTAAATTATTTAATTGATAACGGTACAACAGCAATCGTGGTAGGAGGGACGACTGGAGAATCTCCTACATTAACATCAGAAGAAAAAGTAGCGTTATATCGCCATGTCGTATCTGTTGTCGATAAAAGGGTGCCCGTCATCGCTGGAACAGGTAGCAATAATACGCATGCTTCTGTCGATTTAACAAAAAAGGCAACTGAAGTTGGTGTTGATGCAGTTATGCTAGTGGCACCGTATTATAATAAACCGAGTCAAGAAGGGATGTACCAGCACTTTAAAACAATCGCTGAAAGCACTCCGCTTCCGGTAATGCTATATAATGTTCCAGGACGATCTATTGTACAAATCTCCGTTGATACAGTTGTTCGTTTATCAGAAATAGAAAACATTGTTGCGATTAAAGATGCAGGCGGCGATGTATTAACAATGACAGAAATCATTGAAAAAACAGCGGACGACTTTGCAGTATACAGCGGTGATGATGGTTTAACATTACCAGCTATGGCAATTGGAGCAAAAGGTATTGTTTCTGTAGCATCTCATGTTATCGGGAATGAAATGCAAGAAATGATTGCTGCATTCCAAGCTGGAGAGTTCAAAAAAGCGCAGAAATTACATCAATTACTAGTAAAAGTAACGGATGCACTATTTATGGCGCCGAGCCCAACACCAGTAAAAACAGCATTACAAATGGTGGGATTAGATGTAGGTTCTGTACGTTTGCCACTTCTTCCATTAACGGAAGAAGAAAGAATAACGTTACAATCCGTAATGCAATCTATTCCTCGTTAATAAAAATGACCTAGTGTGAAACTAGGTCATTTTTATTTTGACTAACTATATGTAAGTGATGAAAATTAGCTATAGTTAATAGGCTGTAATAAGAAGGGGATGGCAGGGGGAGAATTAGTAAGAAACTGATTACAGAGATAAGATTTTTTTAGTGAATATCGTTTCATGTTTATGTAAAGAATTTACATGAATATTTTTCCATCAAACTCTTATTACGTAGGGAAAATAGTAAAACTGATATGAATTTTGCCCTCTTAAATTATAATCTCATTTTAGTGTCTTCTCTTGTCTTTCGCATAATTTAACTTGTGTTCTATTTCTTGTATCAGTTATAATATGGCTAAGTAGCTTAGTACGGGTATGCTTAGCAAAATTGGTAAAAATTAAGATTTAATGAAATTTTCATATCATATCGAATAAGATATTTGATTTATATAATGAAAGAGAGGTGAAACCTGGTTTAAAAAATTAACAAGGACATGATATCGCATAACGGTAAGGACATTCGTCTTGGACGGTGAATATATGGTGGTTGTAGAGTTTCCCCTGGTGTCTCTGCAATTTTAGTGAAATCAGTGTTTGCAAGATTTTTAAACCAGGCAACAACATGAAGAGAAAAGAGAATGAGTCTGTTAAAGTATTTGCTCTTGGCGGAGTAGGTGAAATCGGAAAAAACATGTACTGTGTTGAAATTGATTCTGAAATCTTTATTGTAGATGCCGGATTGATGTTCCCGGGAGATGAAATGTTTGGGATTGATATTGTTATTCCTGACATTACATATTTAGTAGAAAATCAAGAGCGAGTAAAAGGACTATTTATTACCCATGGTCATGAAGATCATATTGGTGGAATTGTTTATGTGCTTCGTAAATTATCTATTCCAGTATATGCGACGAAATTAACGGTAGGACTTATACAAGAAAAGCTTGGCGAAGCAGGAATGTTAGGCCGTGTAGACTTAAAAACAATTGACTCGAATTCAACAGTAGAGTTTAATTCAACAAATGTGTCATTCTTCGGAACGACACATAGTATTCCGGATTCTGTGGGTGTTTGTTTCCATACATCAAAAGGTGCTGTAGTATATACAGGAGACTTTAAATTTGATCAAACTCCAATCGGAAATAGTGGAGCAGATCTTGGGAAAATGGCGCAAATTGGAAATGAAGGCGTACTTTGCTTGTTATCTGATAGTACAAATGCTGAACGTCCTGGTTATACAGGTTCGGAAAAAGAAGTTGGTATAGAGATTTCTAAAGTATTCTATAGTTCAGAAGGACGTATTATTGTTGCTTCATTTGCATCGAATGTACACCGTATTCAACAAGTGTTTGATGCAGCTGCTGAAACTGGAAGGAAAGTAGCGGTAGTAGGACGTAGCATGGTGAAAGTGGTAGATATTGCAAGACGTCTTGGTTATTTAGATGTTCCAGAAGGCATGGTTATTTCATTACAAGAAATAGACAATTTCCCGGAAAAAAAGGTAGCTATCTTAACGACTGGTAGTCAAGGGGAACCGATGGCAGCCCTTTCTAGAATGGCGAAACAAGCTCATAAACAAATTTCAATTCGTAAAGGTGATACTGTTATTATTGCAGCTTCTCCAATTCCAGGAAATGAAGTATCTGTATCAAAAATTATTGACTTGTTATTTAGATCTGGTGCTGAGGTTATTTATTACGGTGAAAGAAAAGTTCACGTTTCAGGTCATGGTAGCCAAGAAGAATTAAAGCTGATGATAAATTTAATGAAGCCGAAGTATTTTGTACCCGTACATGGTGAGTTCCGTATGCAAAAAGCACATGCGTATTTAGCGGAAGATGTAGGTATTGCGAGAGAGAATATCTTTATCGTAGAAAAAGGCGATGTAATTGCTTTTGGTGACGATGAAGCAAAATTAGCTGGTAAAGTGCAAGCTGGTAATGTTTTAATTGATGGATTAGGTGTAGGTGACGTCGGTAACATCGTTCTTCGAGATAGAAAGATGTTATCTCAAGATGGAATTTTAGTTGTTGTTGTAACACTTGGTAAGGATGAAAAGAAAATAATCTCTGGTCCAGAAATTATTTCACGCGGCTTTGTATATGTTCGTGAATCAGAAGCATTAATCGAACGATCCACAGATATTGTACGTATGATTGTTGAACAATCAATTAAAGAATATACAATTGAATGGTCTATGTTGAAACAAAATATTCGTGAATTATTAGGGCAGTTCTTGTACGAAGAAACGAAGAGAAAGCCAATGATTTTACCGATTATTATGGAAGTATAAAGAAGGTCACCTTTACAGGTGATCTTTTTCTTTTTTAACCCTATCGAATGAAATTCATAACTTAAGAAATAATAGTTATATACGAGTGAAAGGGGATGCGATATGACAGAACGTGATCGTTATACAAATGAAGAAAAAGAAGCTGAGCCGAAAGAAGTTCCAAAAGAGGCTTCTATAGTGGAGAAAATTCAGCAACTTGGACAGACAAATGTACCACAAATGAATGAATCGCGTATTCATTGCTTAACAATTGTTGGGCAGGTGGAAGGTCATATTCAGTTGCCACCACAAAATAAAACAACAAAATATGAACACATCATTCCGCAAATTGTCGCGATTGAACAAAATCCAAAAATTGAAGGTTTACTGTTAATATTAAATACAGTTGGGGGTGACGTTGAAGCTGGATTAGCGATTTCTGAAATGGTGGCTTCGCTTTCAAAACCAACTGTATCTCTTGTTTTAGGAGGAGGGCATTCAATCGGTGTACCGATTGCGGTCTCAACTGATTATTCATTTATTGCCGAAACAGCGACGATGACAATTCATCCAATTCGTTTAACAGGTCTTGTTATAGGTGTGCCACAAACATTTGAGTATTTGGATAAAATGCAAGAAAGAGTCATTCGATTTGTGACAAAGCATTCGAAAGTAACGGAAGATCGTTTTAAAGAGCTTATGTTTGCAAAAGGGAATTTGACGCGAGATATTGGGACTAATGTAATAGGTGGAGATGCAGTGAAGTATGGTCTTATAGATGGTGTCGGTGGTATTGGTAGCGCACTTCGAAAATTAAACGAATTAATTGATGAACGCAAGGATAATAGTACAGAAGGGACAATGCTACAATGATTTTATATACAATTATGCCAGAGCAACTTGTGTATCCGGCCGATTATTCACAATGCGAAAGCCAAAAAGTTGTGAATATAAATGGCGTGGAATTAGTGGTTTCTGAGGAGGATAATCAATGTTACTCTATTGTACGTGTATTAAGTACGAATCCGTCTCACTACCTAGAGTTTGAGCCTGGACAGAAAATTACCTTTTAGCAAAAAGAAGGATTTTGTTTAGGAGCTATGGTATAATATAAAAAACAAGACGGTTGAGCAGCCATGAGTAGGCTGCTTTCTTCTGTTTATTTAACATTTTACAAGAAGTGTAAAAATAGAAGATATAAAGACCTGAAAAATAGAGAGAAAGACATGTAAGTAGATCTTTTTTATAAGAAAGTTGTACTTAATTTCTAGAACACGAGGTGAAGAAATGGCAAAACAAAAGCAAAGAGGGACGAAGGCTAAGGCAAGACGTACGATAAAGCCAACTTTGTATTATGAAATCGTCGGGTTGACTCTTTTTGCACTTTCGATTATTACGATTTTACAGCTAGGTGTTGTAGGGAAATCGTTTGTGTTATTTTTTCGCTTCTTCTTTGGTGAGTGGTACATAATTGGTGTGTTAGGTGTAATAGCTTTATCTGTTGCGTTTGTAATAAAGCGGGGATGGCCCAACCTTTTAAATAAACGGCTAATAGGTGTTTATTTAATTGTACTAGCAATATTAATGTTTAGTCATATTACATTATTTAACCTGCTTACGAAAGATGGAGCTGTGCAAAATACTTCTGTAATTGTTAGTACAAAAGATTACTTCTTCCTTGAAATGAAAAAGGGCCCGGATAGTGTTCATTTAGGTGGTGGTATGTTCGGTGCATTGATGTTCGCAACGTGCTACTTCTTATTTGACGAAGTAGGGGCATATATCATTGGAATTATTTTAGTTATTCTTGGAATACTTTGTATAACAAATAAACATATTGGAGAAGTACTTGCTCCGGTAGGGAGAATTCTTAGAAGTCAGTTTCAAGTAATGCAAGGGGATTATAAAGATTGGAAATCTCAAAGGGTCGCCGAGCAAACTGAAAAGAAAAAAACAACAAGAAGCAAGAGGCGTGAACGTGTTGCTGAACAAGAAGAAGCTATTGAGCCAGTAGAAGAAATAGAAATTGGTCCACCAATTATTTCGAATTTTACTGAGAATTATCCAGTACGTGAAGAGACGGAAAAGCAGATAGAAGAAAATGATTTAATCACTCCTCCGTTTATTGAAGAGGCAGTTCCGCCTGCGCCAGAAGAACAACCTCACAAGAAACGAGGAGAAAAAATCGTTGAATCGCTAGAAGGTGAAACGAAAGCACCTCCTATGCAATTTTCTAATGTGGAAAATAAAGATTATAAGCTTCCTTCGCTTGATATATTAAAGTTTCCCCAAAATAAGCAAGTTACAAATGAAAATGCGGAAATTTATGAAAATGCTCGTAAATTGGAACGTACATTCCAAAGTTTTGGTGTGAAAGCGAAAGTAACAAAAGTACATAGAGGTCCTGCAGTTACGAAATATGAAGTGTATCCTGATATGGGAGTAAAGGTAAGTAAAATTGTTAGTTTAAGTGATGATTTAGCGCTTGCTTTAGCAGCGAAAGACATTCGTATTGAAGCACCTATTCCCGGGAAATCAGCTGTAGGGATTGAGGTTCCGAATTCAGAAGTTTCTATGGTAACGCTGAGAGAAGTTCTTGATTCAAAGGCGAATAACCACCCAGAAGAGAAGTTATTAATCGGTCTTGGACGTGATGTTACAGGAGAGGCTGTATTGGCACGTTTAAATAAAATGCCCCATTTATTAGTAGCTGGTGCGACTGGTAGTGGAAAGAGTGTATGTATTAATGGAATTATTGTAAGTATTTTAATGCGTGCAAAACCGCATGAAGTAAAATTAATGATGATTGATCCGAAAATGGTAGAGTTAAATGTATATAACGGTGTTCCGCACTTATTAACACCAGTCGTAACTGATCCGAAAAAAGCATCACAGGCTTTGAAGAAAGTTGTGAGTGAAATGGAGCGTCGTTATGAATTATTCGCGCATAGCGGTACGCGTAACATTGAAGGATATAATGATTATATTAAAGAACATAATAGCCAATCGGAAGCGAAACAACCTGAATTACCATATATTGTAGTAATTGTGGACGAGTTAGCTGATTTAATGATGGTTGCTTCTTCGGATGTAGAAGATGCGATTATGCGTTTAGCGCAAATGGCACGTGCTGCTGGTATTCATTTAATTATTGCGACTCAGCGCCCGTCAGTTGATGTTATCACAGGTGTTATTAAAGCGAATATTCCATCGCGTATTGCATTTGCTGTATCTTCCCAAATAGATTCTCGAACGATTCTTGACGGTGGTGGTGCAGAAAAGTTGCTAGGTCGTGGAGATATGTTATTCATACCAATTGGTGCATCGAAACCTGTTCGTGTACAAGGGGCATTTTTATCAGATGATGAAGTTGAGAGAGTCGTAGAATCTGTTATTGCGCAGCAAAAAGCGCAATATCAAGAGGATATGATTCCACAAGATGTTCCTGAAACAAAGCAGGAAGTAGAAGATGAATTATACGATGAAGCGGTTCAGCTTGTAGTAGAAATGCAAACAGCATCTGTTTCTATGTTACAACGTAGATTTAGAGTAGGATATACGCGAGCAGCTCGTTTAATTGATGCCATGGAAATGAATGGTGTAGTAGGTCCTTATGAAGGTAGTAAACCAAGGGGAGTACTCATTAAAGATGTGCAAGAAAAAAGTTCTTAAAAAAAGCCTAATTGTTTTTACAATTAGGCTTTTTTATATGCTGTTTTTGTTATATACTATAGTCATTGACTAAGAAAGGGCTTACATTTTTAAGGGTCCTTTAGAATACGAATGCTTATCGTTTTGGTTTTCAAAACGTTCGATATTTAATGTAGAAAAATGTTGAAATCTGTTGACACATATGGGAGCAAGTGGTAAGATTACTTCGAAAAGAATCACTGCCTCATATAATCTTGGAGATAAGGTCCATAAGTTTCTACCTGGCAACCATGAATTGCTAGACTATGAGGGGAAAAGTGTGTAACAAAGGATGTAAGGAATCTTTGTGCCGAACTTTTTCTCTATATGAGAAATGTTTATGGTACAAAGTTTTTTTTATGGAATAAAGTGTGAAAATTTCATCTTGAAAAATTATTAATATTTATTCGATAATTACGCTTATTTTTAGTATTTAGTAATTTATACTATGTTGTAAGTTGAAAAAAGAGAAAAGAAGTCTTACATCAGAGGTCGAATAATTGAAATGCGGGGGAGTCTTATGTCAGTAAAATCCGATAGTCGTCACCTATATTTGCGGGTGATTGATCACATCAAAGGAAAAATTAAAGATGGGGCTTACAAAGAAAAACAAAAGTTACCTTCAGAGTTTGATCTAGCGAAAGAACTTGGTGTAAGTAGGGCAACTTTAAGGGAAGCACTACGTATTTTAGAAGAAGAAAATGTTGTTATTCGTAGACATGGTGTAGGGACATTTGTAAATGCGAAGCCGTTATTTTCTTCCGGAATAGAGCAACTTTCTAGTATTACAGATATGATTTCTAGTGTGGGGAAAACACCAGGAACAATCTTTTTATCATCATCTACAACAACTTTAACAGAAGAAGAAAAAGAGAAATTTAATTGTGAAGATGCTTTTAGCGCAGTAATGATTGAACGTGTTCGTACAGCGGATGGGGAACCAGTTGTATATTGCATTGATAAACTGGCAAAAGAGATATTACCAGATTTATCGGGATACAATGAGGAATCGCTGCTTACAGTAATACATAATAATACGCACAAGCGTATCACATACGCAGTTGCTCACATTGAACCGATTGGTTATCACCCGAAAATTTCACCGATTTTAGAATGTGAACCTGAAACGGCACTGCTAGTTTTAAAACAAATGCACTATGATCAAAATGATGAGCCAATCTTATATTCTATTAATTACTTTAGAGCTGATAAGTTTAGCTTCCACGTATTAAGAAAACGTATGTAGGGAAGTTCCTTTTTAGGGAGGTGACAGCAAGAAGTAAGGGACAGCAGCGTATGAATCATTAGACAAAACATTTCAGGAGGGGTTTCTAGTATGAAGAAAAAAACAGGTCTTTTATTATCGTTAACGTTAGCAGCAAGTACAGTGTTAGGTGCATGTGGTAACTCGGATAAAGCGGATAGTGACAAAAAAGGGGATAAAGAGTTTAAGGTTGGTATGGTTACAGATGTTGGGGGCGTTGATGACAAATCATTTAACCAATCTTCTTGGGAAGGATTACAACAGTTTGGTAAAGATAATGGATTAAAAGAGAAGACAAATTATCGTTATCTTCAATCTGAAAAAGAAGCGGATTATATTCCGAACTTAAAGAAATTTTCAAAAGATAAGTATGATTTAGCTTTCGGTATTGGGTATAAATTAGAGGGAGCAATTAAAGAAGTAGCAAAAGAATCTCCAAAACAACAATTTGCAATTGTTGATACTGTTGTAGATGCACCAAACGTAACAAGTATTACATTTAAAGATCATGAAGGGTCATTCCTTGTAGGTGCGGTGGCAGCTATGTCAACAAAATCGAATAAAGTAGGATTTGTTGGTGGAATGAAGAGTGATTTAATTAGTAAATTCGAGAATGGATTTAAAGCTGGTGCTAAGGCAGTGAATCCAAATATTGAAATCGTATCTGAATATGCTGAAGCATTCGATAAGCCTGAAAAAGGTACAGTTCTTGCGTCAGCAATGTATGGTCAAGGCGTAGATGTTATTTATCATGCTGCTGGTGGTACAGGTAACGGTGTATTCACTGAAGCGAAAAACCGTAAGAAAAAAGGTGAAAACGTTTGGGTAATCGGTGTTGACCGTGACCAAAATCAAGAAGGTATGCCTGAAAACGTAACATTAACTTCAATGGTAAAACGTGTTGATATCGCTGTACAAAAAGTAGCAAAAGAAGCGAAAGATGGAAAATTAAAAGGTGGTAAAATTGAAGCGTTTGGCTTAAAAGATGACGGTGTTGGTATTGCAAAAACAACTGATAACGTGAAAAAAGTTAACCCTGAGATTTTAACAAAAGTAGAAGAATTTGAAAAGAAAATTACAGCTGGAGAAATTAAAGTACCAGCTACAGATAAAGAATATAAAGAATATGAAGCTTCTCTAAAAAAATAAAGATAGAGAAATAGCAAAGGTTAGTTCTTAGAACTAACCTTTGTATGTATAAAACTTCCAAATTGCTTAATAAGTTAATAGTGTAATAGGGGAATGTTCCCTGTTAAAAGGAGGAACGAAATGGAATACGTAATTGAGATGAATAATATTACGAAAGTATTCCCAGGCATTGTAGCGAATGATGATATTACGCTGCAAGTAAAACAGGGAGAAATACATGCTTTACTTGGAGAAAATGGTGCAGGGAAATCCACATTGATGAATGTACTATTCGGTTTGTATCAGCCAGAACAGGGTGAAATTAAAATTAAAGGAACACCTGTAAAAATTACAAATCCGAATATTGCGAATGATCTTGGTATTGGGATGGTCCATCAACATTTTATGCTTGTTCATAATTTTACAGTTACAGAGAATATCATTCTCGGTAATGAACCGAAGAAAAAAGGGAAAATAGCTGTTGAAGAAGCTGCTAAAGAGATTCAAAAGTTGTCTGAACAATATGGTTTAGCTGTAGATCCATACGCGAAAATACAGGATATTTCTGTTGGTATGCAACAGCGTGTTGAAATTTTAAAAACACTTTACCGTGGAGCGGAAATTTTAATATTTGATGAACCGACTGCAGTGTTAACACCACAAGAAATTCATGAATTGATTCAAATTATGAAAAAGCTTGTGCAAGAAGGAAAATCTATCATTCTTATTACTCATAAATTGAAAGAAATTATGGAAGTTTGCGATCGTTGTACAATTATTCGCAAAGGAAAAGGGATTGGAACTGTTGACGTTGCAAATACGGATGAACATAAACTTGCAGAATTAATGGTCGGACGTCAAGTGAATTTTAAAACAGAAAAAATAGACGCTACGCCCAAAGAAGAGGTACTTTCTATTGCAAATCTTGTTGTTCACGATGCACGCCAACTGCCTGCTGTAAAAGGCCTTGACTTAACTGTTCGTGCGGGGGAAATTGTTGGTATTGCAGGAATCGATGGAAATGGACAAAGCGAATTAATAGAAGCAATTACTGGTTTACGAAAAGTTGAGTCAGGTTCTATTGCAATTAAAGGGAAAGAAATAACGAATTGGCCTGTTCGAAGAATTACAGAAGAAGGAATTGGTCATATTCCAGAAGATCGTCATAAGCACGGACTAGTTCTTGATTTTTCTGTTAGAGACAATATAGTTTTGCAAACGTACTATAAAAATCCATTTTCAAAGAAGGGGATTTTAAACTTTAGCAAAATCACAGGGAAAGCGAAGGCACTTATTGAACAGTTCGATGTACGTACACCTAGCGAACAAACATTAGCGCGTGCTCTATCTGGTGGGAATCAGCAGAAAGCTATTATTGCACGTGAAGTAGATCGTAATCCGGATTTATTAATTGCAGCACAGCCAACACGTGGTTTAGATGTTGGTGCAATTGAATTTATTCATAAAAAATTAATCGAGCAGAGAGATAATGGGAAAGCGGTTCTTCTTTTATCTTTAGAATTAGAAGAAATTTTAAATGTGAGTGATCGGGTTGCGGTTATCTATGAAGGGAAAATTGTAGCAATTGTGAATGCGAAAGGCACAAATGAACAACAGCTTGGTTTGCTAATGGCTGGAGGAACAGAGAAAGAGCAGGTGGGTACAAATGGCTAAAAAACTTTTAACAGAGCGAACGATAAATATTTTAGTCCCAGTACTATCCGTTATTTTTGGTTTAATTGTTGGAGCGATTGTAATGCTGGTTAGTGGCTATGATCCAATTGTTGGTTATAGTGCGCTTTGGACAGGTATGTTCGGCAGTGCTAGTGCGATTGGTGAGACACTTCGCACTATGATACCACTTATTCTTGCTGGATTATCGGTGGCGTTTGCATTTCGTACAGGTTTATTTAATATCGGGGTAGAGGGTCAACTATTAGTTGGTTGGCTTGCGGCAGTTTGGTTCGGTTATGCGGTCTCACTACCAGCGTTTCTTCATATTCCATTATCTATTTTATTTGCAGCAATGGTGGGTGGAATATGGGGCTTTATTCCTGGTTATTTAAAAGGGAAGTTTAAGGTTAATGAAGTTATTGTAACAATAATGATGAACTATATCGCGTTATATGTAACGTATGACATAATTAAACGCTTTTTACATGAGGGCAATGATAAAACATACGATATTAAAGCGAGTGCATCTTTATCTTCAGATTGGTTAGCTGCAATAACTGATGGTTCACGTCTTCACTGGGGAATTATTGTTGCAATTTTAGTAGCAATCTTAATGTGGTTCTTATTAGATCGAACAACTCTAGGTTATGAATTAAAGTCAGTAGGATTTAATCAACATGCTTCTCAATATGCAGGTATGAAGGTTTCTCGTAATGTAGTATTCTCCATGACAATTGCTGGTGCATTTGCTGGGATTGGTGGAGCAATGGAAGGGTTAGGAACATTCCAAAGCATGACAGCAATGTCTTCATTTACAGGGATTGGATTTGACGGAATTGCCGTAGCGCTTCTTGGAGGAAATAATCCATTTGGTATTATCCTTTCAGCATTGTTATTTGGTGGTTTGAAAAGTGCTTCCCCTCAAATGAACTTTGAGGCAGATGTACCATCAGAACTTATTAACGTAATTATTGCATGTATTATCTTCTTTGTTGCATGTAGTTATGTTTTAAGATGGGCGCTTACACGCATGAGCAAGGAGGGGAAATAAATGAGCTTTTTAGATATATTAGCCATTCTTGTGACAGGTACGTTATATACATCAGCACCTTTAATTTTTACAGCATTAGGTGGTGTATTTAGTGAACGATCAGGTGTTGTAAATATTGCGTTAGAAGGACTAATGCTATTTGGTGCATTTGTTGGAATTGTTACAACCTTATTAATGGGTGATACTTGGGGAACGATGACTCCATGGATTGCATTACTATTTGCGGCAATTGGTGGTGGATTATTTGCATTACTTCACGCGGTAGCATCTATTACGTTCCGTGCTGATCAGGTTGTAAGTGGTGTAGCGATTAACTTCTTATCTCTTGGTTTAACAGTATTTGCGATTAAGAAGATTTTTGATAAAGGGCAGACAGATTTTATTCAATACCGTATTGAAAAAATCGATGTCCCAGGTCTATCAGATATTCCAGTTATCGGAAAAATATTTTTCTCAAACGTACCGTTAACATCGTATATTGCCATTATTTTAGCATTTGTTGTTTGGTACATTATTTATAAAACACCGTTTGGTCTTCGTCTACGTGCTGTTGGTGAACATCCAATGGCAGCAGATACGATGGGGATTAATGTATATAAAATGCGTTATATTGCAGTTTGTATATCTGGAATGTTTGCAGGAGTGGGTGGTGCGGTCTTCGCAATGTCGATTTCTGGTAACTTCTCAGGTGCTACAATTACTGGACAAGGTTTCTTAGCACTAGCAGCTATGATCTTTGGTAAATGGAATCCACTTGGTGCTCTTGGAGCAGCATTGTTCTTCGGATTTGCTCAATCACTTGGGATAACAGGTGGTACAATTCCTATATTAAAAGAAATTCCAAGTGTATTCTTAACGATATTACCGTATGTATTTACAATATTAGCACTTGTTGGTTTTGTAGGCCGATCTGAAGCTCCGAAAGCATTAGGAACGCCTTATGAAAAAGGAAAACGATGAGTATTTAGAAAGTATAAAAAAAGCTCGCACATTAGTGCGGGCTTTTTTTACATAGAATATATTTAATACGGAATTTTACTATGTTCCTTACATATTAAAGTTTTTAGAAAGACTCAAATGTAAGCATAATAAGGAAGAAAAGTTGATTTTTTATTTCTAAAAACTGTATATTGAAGAGGAATATTCCTACATACGTAAAGGAGGGCTATTAATGAAACTAATGGAACAGCAACTGCATGAATTAGGTGGCTTGCGAGTACATATTATTCCGACTGATAAATTTAAAACAAATACCTTTGTATTTCGTTTTAAAGCACCTTTAAATGAGGAGACGGTGACAGAGCGTGCCCTATTGCCGTACGTATTGCAAAGTGCGACAGAAAAACTGCCTTCTGTAATTCGTCTTCGTCAATATTTAGAAGAATTATATGGATCTTCTTTAGCGGTAGATGTAAGTAAAAAAGGGGAAGACCATATCATCTCTATTTATGTAGACATTGCAAATGAAACATATTTACGCGATGCACCACCGTTATTTGAAAAAGCGCTTTCTATGTTATCTGATATTGTTTTACATCCAGCAACAGAAGGGGACGGTTTTCTATCTTCTATTGTAGAAAGTGAGAAACGAGCACTCTTGCAACGAATTGAAGCTACTTATGATGATAAAATGCGTTATGCAAATGAGCGTTTAATTGCAGAAATGTGCAAAGTAGAACCATATCGCTTAAGTGCAAATGGAAAAAAAGAAAGTGTTGCTTCTATTACAAATGAAAGTTTGTATCAATATTATCAAAAAGTGTTAGCTGAAGATGAAATGGATTTATATATCATTGGTGATATTTCGGAAGATGCTGTGGAGCTTGTAAATAAGTATTTTTCGATCTCACCTCGCGCTATGAAAGAGAGAAATGTACTTCTTCATAAACGAAATAATGAAGAAAAAGAAATTGTTGAAAAACAAGAACTAAAGCAAAGTAAATTAAATATCGGCTATCGCACATTCATTACGTATAAAGATGAAGATTATTTTGCATTACAATTGTTTAACGGATTATTTGGAGGGTTTTCTCATTCGAAGTTATTCGTAAATGTCCGTGAAAAAAATAGTTTAGCGTACTATGCAGCATCGAGATTTGAAAGTCATAAAGGTTTGCTCTTCGTTATGTCTGGAATTGAAGCGAAGAACTTTGAAAAAGCTGTTGAAATTATTAAAGAACAGATGAAAGCAATGCAAAGCGGTGATTTTTCAGAGGAAGAGATTCAGCAAACGAAAAGTGTAATTCAAAATCAAATCTTAGAGGCAATTGATACACCACGTGGTTTTGTTGAAATGCTTTATCACGGGGTGATTTCAGAGCGTACGCGTCCAGTTGAAGAATGGCTAACGGGCATAGAAAGCGTGACGAAAGAAGAGATTGTGAAAGTTGCTAATAATATTGAACTAGATACAATTTACTTTTTACATGGAACGGAGGGAGAATAAATGGAGAAAATTGTGTATGAGCAATTAAAAGAGACGCTATATTATGAAAAACTTCCGAATGGATTAGACGTATATATCTTACCGAAACAAGGCTTCAACAAAACATTTGCAACATTTACGACGAAGTACGGTTCTGTTGATAATACATTTGTACCGCTTGGAAAAGAAGACATGACTCGTGTACCAGATGGAATTGCTCATTTCCTTGAGCATAAATTGTTTGAAAAAGAGGACCATGACGCGTTTCAATTGTTTAGTAAACAAGGTGCTTCAGCGAACGCTTTTACATCTTTTACAAGAACCGCTTATCTCTTTTCCTGTACATCAAATGTAGAGAGAAATTTAAATACGTTGTTAGACTTTGTACAAGAACCGTATTTCTCTGAAAAAACGGTTGAAAAAGAAAAAGGTATTATCGGTCAAGAAATTCAAATGTACCAAGATAACCCAGACTGGCGTTTATACTTTGGGTTAATCGATAGTTTGTTTGTGAAACATCCAATTAAAATTGATATTGCAGGGACGATTGAGTCTATTAGTAAAATTACAAAAGACCTACTGTATGAATGTTATGAGACTTTTTACCATCCGAGCAACATGTTATTATTTGTTGTTGGAGCGATTGATCCTGAAAAAACAATGGATTTAGTTCGTGAAAATCAAGCGAAAAAAGATTACGAAAATCAACCAGAAATCGTTCGCTCTTTTGAAGAGGAACCAGAAGAAGTAAATGAAAAGAAAAAGATTATTTCAATGCCTGTTCAAACTCCAAAATGTTTAGTTGGTATTAAGGCAACGAATTTAAAAGAAAAAGGGCAAGCTCTGTTAAAACAAGAAATTGCACTTACATTACTTTTAGATTATTTATTTGGAAAAGGGTCAGTTCATTACGAATCTTTATATAATGAAGGTCTTATTGATGATTCGTTCTCGTATGACTATACAGAAGAAAATAACTTCGGTTTTGCAATGGTTGGTGGAGATACGAAGCACCCTGATGAATTGGCAGAGCGATTAAAAGGTATTTTACTACAAACGAATTATGATCAGTTAGATGAGACTGCGCTGGAACGGGTGAAGAAAAAGAAAATTGGCGGATTTTTACGATCGTTGAATTCACCTGAATATATTGCAAATCAGTTTACACGATATGCGTTTAATGAATCTAGTTTATTTGATGCTCTTACAGTGTTAGAAGGATTAACTGTTCAAGACCTACAACAAGCAGCAAAAACATTATTAATTGAAGAGAAAATGAGTGTCTGCCAAGTGTTACCAAAAAAATGAAGTAATACGTGAATAAAAAACGCAGTATCTATATCCCTCATCTAACGTTTGGTTATTGCCAAATGGTAAGATGAGGGTATTATTTATTTATATATAAAAAGATAAGAGAGGGAATTTATGAAAAAGTATGCATTAGTAACTGGAGGAAGCGGAGGGATTGGCTCTGCTATTTCGAAGCAGTTAATCGAGGATGGTTATACAGTCTATATTCATTACAATAAAAGCGAAGAGAAGATAAGGGGGTTACAAAAGGAGTTTGATGCAGTGATTCCTGTGCAAGCAAATTTAGCTTCTATCGATGGAGCAGAGAAATTGTGGGGACAAATCGAACATCCTATTGATGTTATTGTATACGCAGCTGGAAAGAGTATATTTGGATTAGTAACGGATGTTACGAATGAAGAATTAGATTATATGGTGGAGCTTCAAGTGAAGAGTGTATATAGACTTTTATCGATGGCGCTTCCACCGATGATCGGGCGGAGAAGTGGTAATGTTGTTGTTATTTCATCCATTTGGGGGCAAATAGGAGCGTCTTGTGAGGTGCTGTACTCAATGGTGAAAGGTGCACAAAATTCATATGTGAAGGCTTTAGCGAAAGAAGTTTCTCTAAGTGGATTGCGCGTTAATGCGGTAGCGCCAGGTGCGATCGAAACAGAAATGTTAAATGTATTTTCAGAAGATGATAAAAATGAAATTGCTGAAGATATTCCATTAGGTAGAATAGGACTACCCGAAGAGGTAGCAAAAACAGTATCATTCCTCGTTTCGCCAGGAGCTTCTTATATTACGGGGCAAATTATCGGAGTGAATGGCGGTTGGCATTGCTAAAAAATTCTTACATAAAAAACAAGAAATTGTACAAATTAAGCATGATTCTATTACTAAAATAGTGAGGTGCTTAAACATGTCAGTGTTAGATAATTTTGATCAGTGGAAGAGCTTTTTAGGAGAACGTTTAGAACAAGCGGGGGGAAAAGGGCTTGATGGTGGTGCCGTATCAGATATGGCATTTCGTGTTGGTGATTATTTAGCAAATGAAGTAGAAGCGCGCAACGATCAAGAAAAATTATTGTCTGAGCTTTGGAAAGTTGCTGATGAACAAGAGCAACATACAATTGCAAATTTAATGGTGAAGTTTGTACAACATAAGTAAAAGTAGAGAGGAGCTTCTCCTCTCTACTTTTTTGTATAGTAATTAGGAGGAATAGATTATACATTTAGCTTCCCTATTAAGGTGAAATCATATAATATAGTACGTAGGTGTAAAGTAAGCGTAGGGGAGTGATCTTGGATGATTGAATGGTATTTTGAATATGAAATACATAAAAACCGACCTGGCTTACTTGGTGACGTTTCTTCGTTAATCGGTATGCTTGGCATCAATATTGTCACAATTAATGGTGTAGATAATGCACGACGTGGACTTTTGCTTATGTGTGATAATCAAGAGCAAATCTCTAGACTTGAATCAATTTTAAATACGATGGATAATATAACGGTAACGAAATATCGTCCGCCAAAGCTTAGAGATAAGCTAGCAGTTAGACATGGTAGGTACATACAACGAGATGCAGATGATAAGAAAACATTTCGATTTGTGCGTGATGAATTAGGATTGCTTGTAGACTTTATGGCGGAGATAATGAAAAAAGAAGGTCATAAATTAATTGGGATACGAGGAATGCCTCGTGTCGGAAAAACAGAATCTATTGTTGCCGCAAGTGTTTGTGCAAATAAGAGATGGTTATTCGTATCATCTACTCTCATTAAGCAAACTGTTCGTAGCCAATTGATTGAAGATGAGTATAGCGACGATAATATTTTCATACTAGATGGAATTGTGTCGACAAAGCGTGCAAATGAAAGACACTGGCAGCTCGTTCGTGAAATCATGAGATTGCCTGCAACGAAAGTTGTGGAACATCCGGATGTGTTTGTGAGTCAGTCAGAATACACATTGGATGATTTTGATTATATTATCGAATTGCGTAACGATTATGATGAAGAAATTCAATATAATTTAGTAGATGAAATTGAGCAAGGTACGCAAAACAATTTCTCTATGTTCGACTTTTAAAGAAATATTGAGGTGTTAGTAGTGACGGAATTAGGACAAAAGCTGACAGAAGCAAGAGAAGCGAAAGGCTTATCTATTGATCAGCTGCATGAGATTACAAAAATTCAAAAACGCCATTTAGTAGCGATTGAAGAAGGCAATTATGATGTGTTGCCAGGAGCTTTTTATGCGCGTGCATTCATTAAACAATATGCAGATGCTGTTGGATTAAATGGAGAGGAACTGCTTGTGGAATATCAGAGTACGATACCACAGTCTGAAAAACGTGAAGTTCCACAAGTATCAACTGGACAAAAAACACAAGAAACAATGCAAAAATCTTCATCATGGCCAATTGCGGATCATATGCCCAAAATTTTGATTGCGTTGTTAGTAATCGCATTTGGAGTGGTAGTCTGGTTTGTTATTCAAGCGTTAACTGGAAAAGATGATAGGCAAGTTCAAAATGCTCAAAGTGAGAAAATTGAGGTTCAAAAAGCAAAAAATTCTCCGTTAGATACGAAGAAAGATGAAGCGAAAGCGGAAGAACCAAAAAAAGAAGAACCAAAGAAAGAAGAGCAACCAGCGCAACCAACTGGACAACAAGAAGTGAAGGTAGTTGGAACGAGTGGTAAGGTATCTACTTTGGAAATTCATAATAATAAAACATTAGAACTGGAAATTTCAGCGAAGGGTGCAAGCTATGTAGATGTTAAAGATGATGCGGGTAACGAAATTCTAAACACTACAGTACAAAGTGGTCAAACAGAAAAACGTGATTTATCAACAGTAAAAGAAGTGCGGCTTAATATTGGAAGTGCACCGAATGTTGAAATTAAACTGAATGGCCAAGTGGTTACTTTCCCATTAGATCCAGCAAAAGAATATCACCAAAGATTGGTGATAAAAAACCAAGGGATAGGGCAAGCTGCGCAATAACAGTCATCGCTTCGATGACTTTTTTCAATGAACAAATGTTTTTGACATGATGGAGGAATAGCTGTGAATTTACCAAATAAAATTACAATATCTAGAATCTTCTTAATTCCAATTTTTATGGTAATTATGTTAGCGCCCTTTGAGTGGGGCTCATTTATAATTGGTGATGTAGAGTTACCAATTCAACATTTAGTAGGGGCACTTATCTTTATTATTGCTTCGGCTACAGATTGGATTGATGGACATTATGCAAGAAAGTATAATCTTGTAACGAATTTAGGGAAATTCCTTGACCCGTTAGCAGATAAATTACTTGTTTCGGCAGCACTTATCACATTGGTAGAAATGCAATATGTACCTGCTTGGATCGTTATTGTAATTATAAGCCGTGAGTTTGCAGTAACAGGTTTACGCCTTGTACTTGCTGGGACAGGGGAAGTAGTTGCAGCAAATCAGCTAGGGAAAATTAAGACATGGACACAAATTATTGCAATTGCAGCATACTTATTACATGATGTACCGTTAAATCTACTTCATATTCCAGTTGCAGATATTTTCATATGGATTGCATTATTCTTTACCGTTATTTCAGGATGGGATTATTTCTGGAAAAATAAAGATGCTTTTGTAAACTCAAAATAGAAGTTTATGGGGGAATTGGGATGAATGCTGAAATTATTGCGGTTGGAACGGAATTATTACTTGGACAAATTGCAAATACAAATGCCCAGTTTTTATCTGAAAAGTTAGCTTCAATCGGAATTAACGTGTACTACCATACTGTTGTTGGGGATAATAACAAGCGATTACAGAAGGCAATTGAATTGGCTGAAGAACGAGCTGATATGCTCATTTTTACAGGTGGATTAGGACCGACAAAAGATGATTTAACGAAAGAAACAATAGCGTCTAGTTTAGATGAAGAGCTTGTGTATGATGAAAAGGCATTAACATCGATAAGCGATTATTTTAAGCGTACAGGCCGTGAATTTACGGAGAATAATAAAAAGCAGGCGCTCGTTTTAAATGGATCGACTGTATTTGCGAATGATCACGGTATGGCGCCTGGTATGGGATTAAATACGAATGGAAAAGTGTATATTTTATTACCAGGACCACCAAAAGAAATGAAGCCGATGTATATAAGTTACGTAGAGCCTTTTTTATGTAAGTTTACAACGGGGGAAAATATTTATTCTCGTGTTCTTCGTTTTTTTGGTATTGGGGAATCTCAATTAGAGGTGAAAGTTCAAGATTTAATTGATGGACAAACGAACCCAACCATTGCACCACTTGCAAATGATGGAGAAGTGACATTACGTTTAACTGCCAAACATCATGATGCTGATGAGGCGGAGAAACTGATTCAGCATGTGGAAGATTTGATTTTAGAAAGAGTAGGAGAATTTTTCTACGGATATGACCAAGATTTCCTTCATTACAAGGCAATAAGGCTATTGAAGGAAAAAGGGTTAACTTTAGCGTGTGCAGAAAGTTTAACAGGTGGTCTTTTTGGAAATCAAGTAACAGAAAATGCTGGTGTTTCGTCTGTATTTAAAGGCGGTGTCATTTGTTATCAAAATGATGTGAAGCAACAAATTTTACATGTACCTGAAGAAGTGTTACGTACTGATGGCGCGGTTAGTAAACAGTGTGCTCGCTATCTTGCTGAAAATGTAAAGGAACTGTTAAAAGCAGATATTGGAATTAGTTTCACTGGGGTGGCAGGACCGGATGCTTCAGAGCATAAAGAACCAGGAACAGTATTTATTGGATTGGTGATTAAAGATGAACCAGCTGTAGTCTTCTCGCTTAATTTAAGTGGAAGTCGTCAACAAATTAGAGAACGCTCTACAAAATATGGATTTTATCATTTATTTAAAAAGCTAGAAGAGATATAAATTTCTTCTAGTTTTTTTGTTGGAAAACCTAGTTTTATTCGATATAAAATAAAAAAATCGAATAAATGTTCGATTTTTGTTGGCAAATTGAATTGAAAATAGGTATAATAAGATTAGCAATTTAGTTAAGGAGGAATTTTGAATGAGCGATCGTCAAGCGGCATTAGATATGGCGTTAAAACAAATAGAGAAGCAATTCGGTAAAGGTTCAATTATGAAATTAGGAGAACAAGCGGAGCGTAGAATTTCTACAATTTCAAGTGGTTCTTTAGCACTTGATGTGGCACTAGGGGTAGGCGGATACCCACGTGGCCGTGTTATTGAAATTTATGGACCTGAAAGTTCAGGTAAAACAACAGTTTCATTACACGCAATCGCGGAAGTACAGCGTCAAGGTGGACAAGCAGCGTTCATTGATGCGGAGCATGCAATGGATCCTGTATATGCACAAAAATTAGGTGTTAACATAGATGAATTACTATTATCACAGCCTGATACAGGGGAGCAAGGACTAGAAATCGCAGAAGCACTTGTACGAAGTGGAGCGGTTGATATTATCGTAATTGACTCTGTGGCAGCTCTTGTACCGAAAGCTGAGATCGAAGGGGACATGGGTGACTCTCACGTTGGTTTACAAGCACGTTTAATGTCACAAGCACTTCGTAAACTTTCAGGTGCAATCAACAAATCAAAAACAATCGCAATCTTTATCAACCAAATTCGTGAAAAAGTTGGGGTTATGTTCGGGAACCCAGAAACAACTCCAGGTGGTCGTGCGTTGAAATTCTATTCAACTGTCCGTCTTGAAGTACGTCGTGCTGAGCAGTTAAAGCAAGGTAACGATATTGTTGGTAATAAAACGAAAGTAAAAGTAGTTAAAAATAAAGTAGCACCGCCATTCCGTGTTGCTGAAGTTGATATTATGTACGGAGAAGGTATTTCAAGAGAAGGTGAAATCTTAGATATGGCTTCTGAACTTGATATCGTTCAAAAGAGCGGTGCTTGGTACTCTTATAATGAAGAACGCTTAGGACAAGGTCGTGAAAATTCGAAGCAATTCTTAAAAGAGAATACGGATTTAAGAGAAGAAATTGCCTTCTTTGTTCGTGAACATCACGGAATTGGTGAAAACTCTGGTGTTGAAGACACGGAAGATTCAACTCGTCAAGATTAAAAAATAAAAGACACGGTCCCGTGTCTTTTATTTTTAAATCCACTATGAAAGCGTTATATATAGCTGGAGATAAAATATTTATTCTATCCAAAAGGCTATGTGTAAAGGGGAATATTCATATATTTTAAGCGAATGAATTGGGATTTTCTAAGGTTTTCCAGGATAATATGCTGTCTGTTTTTTAAATCCATATAAGATTCAGGGCTTAAGGTAAAGAAAGTAAAAGTAGACAACGCTTGACAATGAAAATTGCGATAGATACAATGAGAATGTATATTTTTTCTTATATACGATATACTCTTCTCAAGAAGAGAAGTAATATTCGGAGTAAGACTTAAATCTTGCCGAAATAATAATATGACATTTTAATTGTGAAATGAAGAAAGTCCCTTAAAAAAGCGGGACGACGGTCTTTGCTGTACGTTGTAATTCAATGTACATGCCGACAGTCTTTTTTCATTCATAGCAAGGGGAGGTGAAATCATGAGTAGTAGTACAGTTTGGATACTCATCTCCATTTTGCTTGCAACAGTCGGTGCAGTTGTTGGCTTTTTTGTTCGAAAGTCTATTGCTGAAGCGAAGATTAATGGTGCAGCTAATGAAGCAAAACGTATTCTAGACGAAGCGAATCGTGATGCTGAAGCACTTAAGAAAGAAGCGCTTTTAGAAGCAAAGGATGAAATTCATACACTTCGTACAGAAGCTGAATTAGAAATTCGTGACCGTAGAAGCGAATTACAAAAACAAGAAAATCGTTTAATGCAAAAAGAAGAGAACCTTGATCGTAAAGACGAAACGCTCGATAACCGCGAGCGACAGTTAGAAAAGAAAGAGGAATCTCTTGTAGCGAAACAACAACAGATTGAAGAGTTGGAAAGCAAAGTGGGAGAGTTAGTTCAAAAGCAACAAACAGAATTAGAGCGCATTTCCAATCTGACCCGCGAACAAGCGAAAGCAATTATTCTTGGTAAAGTGGAAAGTGAAGTTTCTCATGAAATTGCCGTTATGGTAAAAGAAAGTGAAGTTCGCGCGAAAGAAGAAGCGGATAAGAAGGCAAAAGAGATTTTATCTCTTGCAATGCAAAGATGTGCAGCTGATCATGTTGCTGAAACAACCGTTTCGGTTGTAAATCTTCCAAATGACGAAATGAAGGGACGTATTATCGGACGTGAAGGTCGTAACATTCGTACGTTAGAAACGTTAACAGGTATTGACCTTATTATCGATGATACACCAGAAGCTGTAATTCTATCTGGATTTGACCCGATTCGTCGTGAAACAGCTCGTATCGCTCTTGATAAACTAGTACAGGACGGACGTATTCACCCAGCGCGTATTGAAGAGATGGTCGAAAAATCAAGACGTGAAGTGGACGAGTATATTCGTGAAGTCGGAGAGCAAACAACGTTTGAAGTGGGTGTTCATGGCTTACATCCAGATTTAATTAAAATTTTAGGTCGTTTAAAATACCGTACAAGTTACGGACAAAACGTCTTAAAACACTCTATGGAAGTTGCATACTTAACTGGACTTATGGCAGCGGAGCTTGGTGAGGATGAAAAACTAGCAAGACGTGCTGGTCTATTACATGATATCGGAAAAGCAATCGATCATGAAGTAGAAGGTAGCCACGTTGAAATTGGTGTTGAACTCGCAACGAAATATAAAGAGCATCCTGTTGTAATAAACAGTATCGCATCTCACCATGGTGACACAGAACCAACTTCTATCATTGCAGTTCTAGTTGCTGCAGCAGATGCATTATCAGCTGCAAGACCGGGAGCTCGTAGTGAAACGCTTGAGAATTACATTCGTCGTCTTGAAAAGTTAGAAGAAATTTCAGAGTCTTATGAAGGCGTAGAAAAATCTTTCGCAATTCAAGCAGGACGTGAAGTTCGTATTCTGGTAAAACCAGATACAATTGATGATTTAGAAGCTCATCGTTTAGCTCGTGATATTCGAAAACGTATTGAAAATGAACTGGATTATCCAGGACATATTAAAGTAACTGTTATTCGTGAAACACGTGCAGTGGAATACGCAAAATAAAGTGGTGAAACACCACTTTATTTTTTTGTGTTGGAATTGGGTAAAATAAAGAAAATTATTTATGAGCAGTATGCAAGTGAAAGAAACTTATAATAGATAAATTGTAACTGTTGTAAGGAAATAGCTTTAAGGTTATAGTATGGTAATAAAAAATGTAGTACATAGAAAGGGTAAGACATATGAGAATATTATTTGTTGGGGATGTAGTAGGATCTCCTGGTAGAGACATGATTCAACAGTACGTACCGGCATTAAAGAAGAAATATACACCGACAGTAACAATTATTAATGGAGAAAATGCTGCGGGTGGACGTGGAATTACGGAAAAAATATATCGAAACTTTTTAGAGTGCGGGGCACAAGCGGTTACGCTTGGAAACCACGCTTGGGATAACCGTGAAGTATTTGAATTTATCGATGATGCAAAATATCTTGCAAGACCAGCTAACTTCCCAGAAGGAACGCCGGGAAAAGGGCTTATCTTTGTAAATTGTAATGGAACAGAAGTTGCAGTTATTAACTTACAAGGACGTACTTTCCTTCCTCCAATTGATTGTCCATTCCGTAAAGTGGATGAGTTAATCAGTATTGCAAAAAAACGTACAAACATTATCTTTGTTGATTTTCATGCTGAAACAACAAGTGAGAAGCAGGCGTTAGGTTGGTATGTAGACGGTCGTGCTACAGCGGTAGTAGGTACACATACACACGTTCCTACAGCTGATAATCGTATTTTACCAAGCGGAACAGCTTATATTACAGATGTTGGTATGACAGGCCCATATGATGGGATTTTAGGTATGGATCGCGAAGCGGTATTGAAGAAGTTTTTAACGAACTTACCAGTGCGTTTTGAAGTGACGAATGGTAGAACACAATTAAGTGCAGTGTTAATTGATGTGGATCCTAATACAGGGAAAGCAAAGAAAATTGAGCGCATTTTAATTAATGATGACCAGCCATTTTTTGACTGATTTTTAACGAAAAGTTAGAGGATTCGTTATATTTTAATTTTTTAGAAAAATTACAGAAATTTAGCAGGAATACGTGCCATTCCTCGTGAATATAAGTTAAAGTGAAATAATTGCTATTACTTTTTATAGAAACGAGGAGGAAACGCGGAATGGAAATATTAAAAGTTAAAGCAACGTCGGTCCCTAATTCTGTAGCTGGTGCACTTGCAGGTGTTATTCGCGAACGCGGAACAGCAGAAATTCAAGCTATTGGTGCAGGTGCATTGAACCAAGCGGTAAAGGCAGTAGCAATTGCAAGAGGATTTGTAGCGCCTAGCGGTTTGGACTTGATTTGTATCCCAGCGTTTACAGATATTATGATTGATGGTGAAGAGCGTACAGCGATAAAATTAATTGTAGAACCTCGTTAAGTTGAAACAACCTGTTTGCATGTATGCAAACAGGTTGTTTTTGTAATGGAGGAATGAAAATGAAAATTTTTGATGCACATTGCGATGTACTCTTTCAGTTATGGAGTGCAAAGGGAAAAAAAGACTTTCAAAACGATTCACAATTACATATTACATTTGAACAATTAATGAAAAGAAAAGGAAGTATACAATGCTTTGCTATATATATACCAGAAACAGTAGCGTATGAAAAGCGTTTTGAAGTTGCGCTGCAAATGATAGATATTTTTCATAATGAAATTCTATCGCTACCAGGAATGAAGTTTATTCAGACAAAAAACGATATTAACATGCTAAAACAGGACGAGATTGGAGCATTATTAACATTAGAAGGATGCGAAGCAATTGGAAAAGAAGAGATGAAATTACGTTTGTTTTATCGCTTAGGTGTACGTTCCTTTGGATTGACATGGAACTATGCCAATCTGTTAGCTGATGGAGCGCTAGAGGCACGTGGAGCAGGTTTAACTACATTTGGTAGACAAGTTGTACAAGAACTTAATACGTTACATTTATGGACCGATGTGTCTCACTTAAATGAAAGAAGCTTTTGGGATGTTATTGAAATTGCTAAAAACCCAATTGCATCTCATTCAAACTGTTATCAACTTTGTGGGCATCCACGCAATTTAACCGATGAACAAATAAGAGCCCTTATAAAGAAAAATAGCATTATTGGTATTACTTTCGTACCGCAGTTTTTAACGAATGAAAGACAAGCGAATATAGCAGATATATTAAGGCATGTGGAATATATTTGTTCATTAGGTGGAGAAAAAAATATAGGATTCGGTTCTGATTTTGATGGAATTTTAGAAACTGTTGTAGGTGTAGAAGTATATAGGGATTATGAAAATATAATTAATCACCTGTGTAAAAAGTATAATGAATCAACTGTAGAGCGATTTTTGTATAAAAATTTTGTTGACTGTATAACGTTCTAAAGAATATGTTTTAAAAATTCAGAAGAATTAAAATAAATTCACTTGAATTTATTGATTTTTTTAAGACCTAATACTAGAATGGTAAACGAAATAGCATTATACTAAAGATTCAGGGAAAACAGAAGAGGCATAATTTGCGTCCATTGTAGTTTATTTGCATAAAAAATGCTAAACTAATACTGTAAAAAAATACACTACAATGAATGCAGCCAAAAGGGGTGTAGGAGATGATTAGTCAACTTTCATGGAAAGTTGGAGGCCAACAAGGTGAAGGAATTGAAAGTACAGGGGAAATCTTCTGTATTGCATTAAACCGATTAGGATATTACCTATACGGTTACCGCCACTTCTCATCACGTATTAAAGGCGGCCATACAAATAATAAAATTCGTGTAAGTACAACAGAAGTACGCGCGATCTCAGATGATTTAGATATTTTAATTGCTTTTGATCAAGAAACAATTGATTTTAACTTCCACGAACTACGTCCGGGCGGAATTGTAGTTGCGGATGCGAAATTTAATCCGACAATACCTGATAATACAGATGTAAATCTATATGTGATACCGTTTACAGATATTGCTTCAGAATTAGGCACATCTTTAATGAAAAATATGGTTGCTGTTGGGGCATCTAGTGCGGTATTAGGATTAGACGAAACAGCTTATTTAGAGGTTGTTGAAGAAATCTTTGGTCGTAAAGGAGAGCAAGTCGTTCAAAAGAATATGGAAGCAATTAAACGCGGCTCTCAATACATGAAAGAATTGCTTGGTGAGAAAGTAAACATGATGCAGCTTGAAAAAGCTGACGGTAAGAAACGCATGTTTATGATTGGAAACGACGCAATCGCATTTGGTGCGGTAACTGGTGGCGCTCGCTTTATGTCTGCATATCCAATCACACCTGCATCTGAAATTATGGAATATTTAATTAAAAAGTTACCGAAAGTCGGCGGAACAGTAATCCAAACTGAGGATGAAATCGCAGCTTGTACAATGGCGATCGGTGCAAACTACGCTGGTGTTCGTACATTAACAGCATCTGCTGGTCCTGGTCTTTCTTTAATGATGGAAGCAATTGGTTTAGCAGGTATTACTGAAACACCGCTAGTTATAATTGATACACAACGCGGTGGTCCAAGTACGGGCTTACCAACAAAACAAGAGCAGTCTGACTTAATGGCTATGATTTACGGAACACATGGTGAAATTCCAAAAATCGTAATGGCGCCAAGTACAGTTGAAGAAGCTTTCTATGATATTGTAGAAGCGTTTAACTTAGCAGAAGAATATCAAGTGCCTGTTATTTTCTTAACAGATTTACAGCTTTCTTTAGGAAAGCAAACAGTAGAACCACTTAAGTTAGATAAAGTGGAAATTCGTCGTGGTAAGCTTGATTTAGAAGTAGAATTACCAGAACGTGAAAATAAAGCATACTTCAAGCGTTATGAAGTAACAGAAGATGGAATTTCACCACGTGTTTTACCTGGTATGAAAAATGGTATTCACCATGTTACAGGTGTAGAACATGATGAAACGGGTAAACCATCTGAATCAGCGTTAAATCGTAAAGATCAAATGGACAAACGTTTCCGTAAAATGGCGAATTTACAGTTTAATACCCCTATTTACAAAAATGCTAAGCATGATGACGCAGACGTATTGTTAGTAGGCTTTAACTCAACTCGTGGTGCGATCGAAGAGGCAATGCAGCGTTTAGAACAAGAAGGAATGAAAGTAAACCATGCCCATGTACGTTTAATTCATCCGTTCCCAACAGCTGAAATCGATCCACTTGTGAAAAAAGCGAAGCGTGTTGTAGTAGTAGAAAACAATGCAACTGGTCAGCTTGCTAACATTATGAAAATGAATCTTGGCAATGGCGAGAAAATTTCTAGTCTTTTAAAATACGATGGAAATCCATTCTTGCCGAAAGAGATTTACAACGAATGTAAAAAAGGGGTTGTATTAAATGGCAACATTTAAGGACTTTCGTAACAGTGTAAAACCAAACTGGTGCCCAGGTTGCGGAGACTTCTCGGTGCAGGCTGCGATTCAGCGTGCGGCAGCTAACGTTGGTTTAAATCCAGATGAGCTAGCTGTTATTTCTGGTATCGGCTGTTCCGGTCGTATTTCAGGGTATATTAATTCATATGGTTTGCATAGTATTCACGGACGTGCTCTTCCAATTGCACAAGGTGTGAAAATGGCAAATCGTGATTTAACAGTTATTGCATCCGGTGGTGACGGTGATGGTTTTGCGATTGGTATGGGACATACAATCCATTCTATTCGTCGTAACATTGATATTACGTACATCGTAATGGATAACCAAATTTACGGATTAACAAAAGGGCAAACTTCACCACGTAGTGAAGCTGGATTTAAAACGAAAAGTACACCACAAGGTTCAATTGAACCATCACTAAATGTTATGGAAATGGCTTTAACAGCTGGTGCGACATTTGTGGCGCAAAGCTTTTCAAGTGATTTAAAAGAATTAACGCAAATTATTGAAGCTGGTATTAACCATAAAGGCTTTTCATTAATTAATGTATTTAGTCCATGTGTTACTTATAATAAAGTAAATACTTATGATTGGTTTAAAGAGAATTTAACGAAACTAAGTACAGTAGAAGGATATGATCCATCTAACCGCATGATGGCTATGCAAACATTAATGGAAAAGAACGGGTTAGTAACAGGTTTAATTTATCAAAACACAAAGCAGCCTTCTTACCAAGAGCTTGTAAAAGACTATAGTGAAAAACCTTTAGTGCAAGCTGATTTGAATATGGATCAGAAAATGTTTGATGAGCTTGTTGCTGAATTTATGTAATAATCGGAGAGAAGGTTGCCGCTTGGTAACCTTCTTTTTGAGTGAATAAAAATAATTAATAGATTTGTTTACTTAGAAAATTCAGAATGATAAAATAATATATAAATCGTTGTATAAAAATAGCATGTTCAATAACTGTGAAATGAAATATAGGATAAGAAGCCTTCTTCGTTAAAGTTGGCTAAAGGCTCTATACTATGATAATGTGTATAGGGATAAAGTAATATACTTTTGGGTAGGACAAGATGAAATAAAAAAAGGGAATGTCTATTTGTGTGGGGAAGACTTCATTCTTACGGATGATTAGATCGATTACTCAAGTTTCAAAGGGCAAGTTATCTCTCATGCTATCTAACATCATTGAGATGGGTCTAAGCGCATTAAAATGGACTACAGAGTGTGTGTATAGTTAAGGGTGAAAGGAGATTACCGATGAACGAGCAACAACGATTAGCAAGTCGACAAGCAAATTCCTCTACGAAAAAAGAAGAGAAAGATTATAGTAAATACTTTGAAAGTGTATACCAACCACCTTCCTTGAAATTGGCGAAAAAGCGTGGGAAAGAAGAAGTTAAAATTGAAAGAGATTTTGGCCTACCTAAAGAGTTTCGCGATTTTGGCGCAGGAAGAAAGTTTTACATTCGTACATATGGCTGTCAAATGAATGAGCATGATACAGAAGTAATGGCTGGGATTTTTACAACACTTGGATATGAGCCAACCTTTTCAACTGAAGAGGCAGATGTGATTTTATTAAATACTTGTGCAATTCGTGAAAATGCTGAAAATAAAGTGTTCGGTGAACTTGGTCATTTAAAATCATTAAAGCGAAGAAATCCGGATCTTATAATTGGTGTATGTGGTTGTATGTCTCAAGAGGAATCTGTTGTAAATAAAATTATGCAAAAAAATCAGCATGTAGATATGGTGTTTGGTACACACAATATTCATAGATTACCGTATATCTTAAAGGACGCAATGTTCTCAAAAGAGACGGTAGTTGAAGTTTGGTCAAAAGAAGGGGATGTAATTGAAAACCTTCCGAAAGTACGTCGTGGTGATATTAAAGCTTGGGTAAATATTATGTATGGCTGTGATAAGTTTTGTACATATTGTATTGTACCGTATACACGCGGAAAAGAGCGTAGCAGACGTCCAGAAGATATTATTAAAGAAATT
Organism: Bacillus sp. TH17; assembly: GCF_016651125.1. NCBI lineage: Bacteria > Bacillati > Bacillota > Bacilli > Caryophanales > Bacillaceae > Bacillus > Bacillus sp. TH17. Next base: position 3,191,991 of record NZ_JAEKEN010000001.1, on the reverse strand, counting down.
CGCCATCTAGCTGCGAACGGTTATAGAGAAATTACGTTACTTGGACAAAACGTAAACGCATACGGTAAAGACTTTGAAGATATACAATATGGTCTTGGCGATTTAATGGATGAACTTCGTAAAATCGATATCGCGCGTATTCGTTTTACAACGAGTCATCCACGTGATTTTGATGATCATTTAATTGATGTTCTTGGAAAAGGTGGTAACCTAGTAGAACATATCCACTTACCGGTTCAATCTGGTAGTACAGATATGCTTAAAATTATGGCGCGTAAATATTCGCGAGAACACTATTTAGAGCTTGTACGAAAAATTAAAGAAACCATTCCGAATGCAGTGCTAACGACTGATATTATCGTTGGTTTCCCAAATGAAACGGATGAGCAGTTTGAAGAGACGATGTCGTTATATCGTGAAGTAGGATTTGATACGGCATTTACATTTATTTATTCTCCGCGTGAAGGTACACCAGCTGCAAAAATGCAAGATAATGTTCCGATGGAAGTGAAGAAAGAGCGATTGCAACGCTTAAATACACTAGTGAATGAATATGCAGTTAATAAGAATAAGCGTTATATAGGTCAAATTGTAGAAGTATTAGTTGAGGGAGAAAGTAAGAATAATCCTGAAGTACTTGCGGGATATACACGTACGAATAAACTTGTAAACTTTGTTGCTTCAAAATCTTTAATTGGTCAGCTTGTGAAAGTAAAAATAACGGAAGCAAAAACTTGGTCTCTTAACGGGGAATTGGTTAAGGAGCCGATTGAGGTGAAATAATAGATGAAAGTATATACGAAAGATGAAATTGTTGAGCAAGCGAAAGAATTAGCGAAAATGATCTCTGAAACAGAAGAAGTCGATTTCTTTAAGCGAGCAGAAGCACAAATTCATAAAAATGAAAATGTAAAGCGAGCAATTGATGAAATAAAAGCTTTGCAAAAACAAGCAGTAAACTTGCAACATTATGGGAAATGGGAAGCTTTGAAAAAAGTAGAAGCTGAAATTGATGCACTTCAAGATAAGTTAGATAATATCCCAGTTGTACAGGAGTTTAAATCTTCACAAACGTATGTAAATGACTTACTACAGCTAGTTGCTAGTACCATTTCTAACAATGTAACAGATGAAATATTAGTTTCAACTGGCGGCGATGTGTTGAAGGGTGAAACTGGTGCAGCAGTAGAAAGTAAAAAAGGAAATTGTGGTTGTTAAAGAGATGTCTTATTGACATCTCTTTTTTTAGTGGGTTATATCGGAAATTCTTCTCAAAAAAAAGAATGACACATTCCGCTATTGTCACGCATATGATTAAGTGAATAGTGATTGAGGAGGGTTACGAATGTCCGAATTTAGAGAGATTATTACAAAAGCAGTGGTTGGAAAAGGACGTAAGTATACAAAGTCAACGCATACATGTGAATCGAATAATGAGCCAACAAGTATTTTAGGGTGCTGGGTAATTAACCATTCGTACGAAGCGAGAAAGAATGGAAAACATGTGGAAATTGAAGGTTTCTATGATGTAAACACTTGGTATTCATTTGATGGAAACACAAAGACTGAAGTTGTAACAGAACGTGTTAACTACAATGATGAAGTAAGTATTGGGTATCGTGATAAAAACTTCTCTGGTGACGATTTAGAAATTATCGCTCGTGTAATTCAGCCGCCAAATTGTTTAGAAGCTCTTGTATCGCCAAATGGTAATAAAATTGTTGTGACGGTAGAACGTGAATTTGTAACAGAAGTAGTTGGGGAAACGAAAATTTGTGTAAGTGTAAATCCTGAAGGTTGCGTAGAATCAGACGAAGATTTCCAAGTCGATGATGATGAGTTTGAAGAATTAGATCCGAACTTTATCGTCGATGCAGAAGAAGAGTAAGAGAAAGCTAGGGAGAAGTTCTTCCTAGCTTTTTACAGTACATAAGTGGTTCTGCATGAACATGATTCCTTATGAAATGTGCTATAATGAGGAAAGACTCCTGGAATAGGAGATATGGATGTCCGTGAAGTGTGACATATATGAATATAGATTATTATGTAAGAATTATGGAGGAAAGACATGACGCAATATACGCCTATGATACAGCAATACTTAAAGGTTAAGGCAGACTATCAAGATGCCTTTTTATTTTTCCGATTAGGTGATTTTTATGAAATGTTCTTTGAAGATGCGGTTAAAGCAGCTCATGAACTTGAAATTACATTAACGAGCCGAGATGGTGGTAGTAGTGAACGTATACCGATGTGTGGTGTACCGCATCATGCAGCTAAAAATTATATTGAACAACTTGTTGAAAAAGGATATAAAGTAGCTGTTTGTGAGCAAGTGGAAGACCCAAAAACAGCTAAAGGTGTAGTACGTCGTGAAGTAGTACAACTAATTACGCCAGGAACGATGATGGAAGGGCGTACAATAGACGAGAAGGAGAATAACTTCTTAGCAGCATTAACACATTTCGAAGATGGATCTTATGCGCTAGCTTGTAATGACTTAACGACTGGACAAAATACAGTGACGTTATTAACTGGTTCAGTAGAAGATATTTTATTAGAAGTGTATGCGACTGGTTCAAAAGAAATTGTTGTAGATTCTACATTTTCAAAAGATGAATTAAATAAGTTAACTGAAACATTAAAAATGACGATTTCGTATGAAGATACAACAACTATTCCAGAAGGATTAGAACATCTTGTGAAAAGTGTTTCCCAAGCAAAATTAATTAAAGCAATTGGACGCTTATTTAACTATGTGATAAGAACACAAAAACGTTCGTTAGATCACTTGCAACCAGTAGAAATTTATTACACGAATCAATTTATGAAAATTGATGTGCATTCAAAACGCAATTTAGAGTTAACAGAGACTCTTCGCACGAAGGAAAAGACAGGCTCATTATTATGGCTATTAGACAAAACAAAAACGGCTATGGGTGGGCGTATGTTAAAACAGTGGATGGAACGTCCGCTAATCCAAAAAGAAAAAGTAGAAGAGCGTTTAGAAATGGTTGAAACATTTGTAAATGATTACTTCTTACGTGAAGATTTAAAAGAAAAGTTAAAAGAAGTATATGATTTAGAGCGTTTAGCAGGGAAAGTTGCATTTGGTAATGTAAATGCACGGGACTTATTACAATTAAGACGTTCTTTACTGCAAGTACCAGCTATTTTAGAAGCGATTAGTCTGTTAGATAATGCTTATGCAGCAAGGTTAATTCAAGGTGCAGATCCATGTGAGAGCTTAACTGAATTACTGGGAAGAAGTATTCAAGAAAACCCACCGCTTTCTATTAAAGATGGAGATATTATTAAAGACGGTTATAATGACAAGCTTGATCAATATCGTTACGTTAGTAAAAACGGGAAAACGTGGATCGCTGAGCTTGAAAAACGAGAGCGTGATATTACAGGAGTTAAATCGTTAAAAATCGGGTACAACCGTATTTTCGGTTACTACATTGAAGTAACGAAAGCGAATCTTGGAGCACTTCCAGAAGGGCGCTATGAGCGTAAACAAACGCTTGCTAATGCTGAACGTTTCATAACAGATGAATTAAAAGAAAAAGAAACATTAATCTTAGAAGCAGAAGAGAAAATTGTACAATTAGAATACGATTTATTTACAGCGCTTCGCGAAGAAGTCAAAGTATTCATTCCGAAATTACAGCATTTAGCGAAAGTAATTAGTGAACTAGACGTACTGCAAAGCTTTGCGACAGTTAGTGAAGAAGAGCAGTTTGTAAAACCTGTTTTAACAAATAAGCGCGAAATCTTTATTAAAGATGGTCGTCATCCTGTCGTTGAAAAAGTATTGAACGGGAAATTGTATGTACCGAATGATTGTATTATGCCGGAGAAGATGGATGTCTTTTTAATTACAGGACCGAACATGTCTGGTAAAAGTACGTATATGAGACAATTAGCACTTGTTACTGTTATGTCACAAATTGGTTGTTTTGTACCAGCGACAGAAGCAGTATTACCTGTCTTCGATCAAATCTTTACGAGAATTGGTGCAGCGGATGATTTAATCTCAGGTCAAAGTACATTTATGGTTGAAATGTTAGAAGCGAAAAATGCAATTGCAAATGCATCAGAGAGAAGTTTAATTTTATTCGATGAAATTGGACGCGGTACATCTACGTATGATGGTATGGCACTTGCGCAAGCAATCATTGAACATATTCATGACCAAATTGGTGCGAAAACATTATTCTCTACACATTATCATGAATTAACAGTGTTAGAAGAAAGTTTAGACCAACTAAAGAATGTACATGTTTCAGCAATTGAAGAGAATGGAAAAGTAGTTTTCCTTCATAAAATTCAAGATGGAGCGGCTGATAAAAGTTACGGAATTCACGTTGCTCAACTTGCCGAGCTTCCAGAGAGCTTAATCGCTCGCGCGAAAGAAGTGTTAGCACAACTAGAAGGACAGGAAGAAATTGTTATTCCGAAACGAGTAGAAGTGAAAGTGCCAGAAGTCGCTCCAGAACCAGTTGTTGTAAAAGAAGAACCAGCAGAAATACAAGAGACGAAAGTAGAGACTGAGGAAGAATCGCAATTATCATTCTTTGGTGGAGAACAGTCTTCGAAAAAACAAGACAAGTCAGTTCTAGATGCAAAAGAAACGGCAGTACTTGCACAAATTAAAAAGATTGATTTACTCGATATGACGCCTTTAGAAGCGATGAATGAACTGTATCGTTTACAGAAAAAGTTAAAGAAAGGATGAGTAAGTAGATGGGGAAAATTCGCAAACTCGATGATCAACTCTCTAACTTAATTGCGGCAGGGGAAGTAGTAGAGCGCCCTGCCTCAGTTGTAAAAGAACTCGTGGAAAATTCCATCGATGCGAATAGTACATCTATTGAAATCCACTTAGAAGAAGCTGGATTATCGAAGATTCGCATCATCGATAATGGAGATGGTATTGCTGAAGAAGATTGTATCGTTGCATTTGAACGACACGCAACGAGTAAAATTAAAGATGAAAATGATTTATTTCGTATAAGAACGCTCGGTTTCCGCGGAGAGGCCCTGCCGAGTATTGCCTCAGTGAGTGAATTAGAGTTAATTACGAGCACAGGTGATGCGCCTGGTACACACCTTAGTATTAAAGGTGGAGACATTATAAAACAAGAGAAAACGGCAAGCCGAAAAGGAACAGATATTACTGTACAAAACTTATTTTTTAATACACCAGCGCGTCTTAAATATATGAAAACGATTCATACAGAGCTTGGGAACATTACAGATATCGTGTATCGTATTGCAATGTCTCACCCAGAAGTATCGTTAAAACTGTTTCATAATGAAAAGAAATTGCTTCATACATCAGGAAACGGTGATGTAAGACAAGTACTTGCATCGATTTACAGCATTCAAGTTGCGAAGAAGCTTATTCCGATTGAAGCTGAATCTCTAGACTTTACAATTAAAGGATATGTAACATTACCAGAAGTAACGAGAGCGTCGCGTAACTATATGTCAACGATTGTAAATGGCCGTTACGTTCGAAATTTCGTATTAATGAAAGCAATTCAGCAAGGATATCATACGTTATTGCCAATCGGACGATACCCAATCGGCTTCTTATCAATTGAAATGGATCCAATGCTTGTTGATGTCAACGTACATCCAGCAAAATTAGAAGTACGCTTTAGTAAAGAACAAGAATTGCTAAAGCTTATCGAAGAAACATTGCAATCGGCATTCAAAAAAATACAACTCATTCCAGATGCTGGTGTAACAACGAAGAAAAAAGAAAAAGATGAAAGTGTGCAAGAACAGTTCAAGTTTGAGCATACAAAACCAAGAGAATCATCTATGCCTAACATCGTTTTACCAACAGGAATGGATGAGAAACAAGAAGAAACAACGACTGTAAAACAACCAGCACAACTGTGGCAACCGCCGAAGCAAGAATGGCAACCACCACAGTCACTCGTAAGAGAAGAGCAAAGCTGGCAGCCATCCTCTAAGCCGGAAACGGTTCGGGAGGAAAAGGAATGGACTAGCAACGATGACGATTTTGAATTAGAGGAATTGGAAGAAGAAGTTCACGAAATAAAAGAGATTGAAATGAACGGTAATGATTTACCACCGCTTTATCCAATTGGACAAATGCACGGAACATATATTTTCGCTCAAAATGATAATGGGTTATATATGATTGATCAGCACGCAGCGCAGGAACGTATCAATTATGAATATTTCCGTGATAAAGTAGGAAGAGTAGCACAAGAAGTACAAGAACTACTTGTACCGTACCGTATTGACTTATCTCTTACTGAATTTTTACGTGTCGAAGAGCAGCTGGAAGAACTAAAAAAAGTCGGACTATTTTTAGAGCAATTTGGCCATCAATCCTTTATCGTTCGTTCGCATCCAACGTGGTTCCCGAAAGGACAAGAAACAGAAATCATTGATGAGATGATGGAGCAAGTCGTAAAACTGAAAAAAGTAGACATAAAAAAACTACGTGAAGAAGCAGCCATCATGATGAGCTGTAAAGCATCTATTAAAGCAAATCAATACTTAACGAACGATCAAATATTCGCTTTACTTGAAGAACTTCGTACAACAACAAACCCATATACATGTCCGCATGGAAGACCGATTCTGGTGCATCATTCTACTTATGAGTTGGAGAAGATGTTTAAGAGGGTTATGTAGGGTTAATGTCCAAAGAGAAAAAGTTCGTTCCCAGTTATTTGAAACGGTTTGAAAGTGCCTAGTATTATTTATATGTGTTGAAAGAAAATAAAATAAATATGTAATAGCAATGTTCTCTACAGTTATTTTAATAAAATATAGAGAGAAATAAAAAGGGGCGATAGTAACAATTCGCTCCTTTTTAATATAATTCTTTTGCAACTATATTTTAAAAATTCATTTATAAACTAGAGATAACCTATTTGTAATTTATATGTGCTTTCTCATTTTTTTGTAAGGAAAGGGGCTTTTAATTTACAGATTTATCAGAAATATGTAAAGTGTAGATAAAACCATAAAATGGGGTGTTCTTTATGTGTACTAGTTTGACATTACAGACAAAAAACGGTCAGCATCTTTTTGCAAGAACGATGGACTTCACATTAGATTTGAATCAAGAAGTAATAATCATTCCTCGGCATTACCAGTGGAATAATATAACTGGTGAAATCATCAATACGAAACATGCTACGGTCGGAATGGGAATTAATCATCAAGGAAGGATTATTATGGCGGACGGAGTAAATGAAGCAGGTATGACATGTGCAACACTCTATTTTCCAGGATTCGCTACTTATAGTCAAAGCATAGATGACAACAAAACGAATTTGGCTCCATTTGATTTTGTGACTTGGAGTCTCACACAATTCAATTCTGTCAAAGAGTTAAAGAAATCTGTAGATAGCCTTACCTTTTTGGATATACCATTACCGGATTTAGGACTTACACCACCACTACATTGGATTTTAGCGGATAAATGGGGAGAGTGCATTGTACTGGAGCCGACAAATGAAGGATTAAAAATGTATGACAACCCACTAGGAGTGATGACGAATAGTCCGGAGTTTAATTGGCATTTACAAAATTTAAGACAATATATTGGCCTTAAATCGCAGCCATTCGCGCCAACAGAGTGGAGTAATGTACCATTAAGTGCTTTTGGTCAGGGCTCAGGTTCAATGGGACTTCCAGGGGATTTCACCCCACCATCAAGGTTTGTGCGGGCAGCATATGGCAAACAAAACATTCAAGATATAGATAGCGAAGAAGAGGGAGTATCAGCCCTTTTTCATATCTTATCAAATTGCGAGGTTCCTAAAGGCGGAGTAATAACAGAAGAAGGTACATTAGATAATACCATATATACAAGCGTAATGTGTATGGAGTCCGGAACATATTATTATCATACCTACGATTGTAGACAAATTATAGCTATTCATTTATTTCATGAAAATTTAGATACAGATGAGATTAAAGCCTATTCGTTCCAACGGAAACAAAAAATATTTTATGAAAACTAAGTAGCTTTGAAATAACGCTTAGTAAATTTTTAAATATATATAATAGAGCAATAATGACCTATAAAAAGTAGGAATCGGAAGGAATATAATTGATAATCTAATAAGTAACCCGAATAAATATCCCTTAAGAAAAAATAGACGCAAAATATTCAAGGTATTATATAAATTCAATACAACGATTTCTAGAAGGGCCATTAAAGTGCTATTAGGTAAAATAAACATGGACGTACTACTCCATTTATAAATAGCAAAGCACAAAAAAGGTGTGGAAAATATCCATAACTTTTTTGTGCTTCTATTATCTATGTATAAAAAAGCGCCGTATATCAGCACTTTTTAAAGGTACGTAAATTGTATAATAAGGATTTCTACATTATTAAACACATAACTATGCATGGCCAAATATTAATTCTTATTTGGTTAATTGTTATAAGGATCTATACGGTTATTTATTTTTATTATTATTAATTTTTTCAGTATATAAAACCTGCTCTTTATAATGCTTTTTAATTGGGAAGTTATGTGTACCAGAGCCGTTTTTGAAAGTTTTATTGATGGGGTTTTTTAGAGGGACTGTTGTAGTTTCAGTAAATTCATATGGGTAATTTATTTTAGATTTATCTTCAAACATGAAAATGCCTCCTTTTTAGGATTTCCTGAATTCTTTACTATAACATGATATGCATATAGATTTTTTTGGACTAGTTATTTATATAGGTTAATGGAATTTAATTACGTAACTACTGAAATATTTCAAAGGAAAACAATGTGAGAAATATATTATAATGATTTCTTTTATTTATTAGCGAAGGGAATCTTGCATATATATTCGTTATAGATTGTTTTTATAATGTAATATATATATAGTTTTCCTGATAATATAATGTGTAATATTATAGTGTTATTAGGTTATTAGGAACATTTAATGTTGTTTCACAACTGAAAGGGAATTGAAAAAAAACTGAAACTTTTCTCATAAAAATTCAATCTTACTTGAAAAATGAAAGGAAAATGAAATTTTTCAAAAGGAATTCTTTGTTAAGATAAAAAGCATACATACAAAAAAGTATTGACATATCTCAAAAAATGTATTTTCGAGATATAGTGGGGGAAAAGATGAGATTAGAAAAACAATTAATAAAAAAGATGTATTATGAAACATTCCTAATGGAGAATGAAACACACCCACCTCTTCAAGTACTTGGAGAAGCTTATGTAAACGAAGAAAAAAATGAGATTTCTGATGGATCTTATATTCGTTTTGCACAAGGTGAATTTTATTATCACCATCAAGATTTTGAAGCAGCTATTTTTAAATGGGAGAAAGTTAGTAATGAATTAGCGCCATGGGCACAAAAAAATATTGCGGATGCTTACTTCGAACTTAACCAATTATCAGTTGCTGAAAACGTGTATACTTCCATTACTACTGATAATAAAATACTTATGACTGAAATTGTACTGCAATTACTGTCTCTTTACATCGAGCAAAATAATTTTGATTCAGCTTTCGCTGTTATAAAAGAAGCGGTTTCTTTAAATCCCGATTATCCAAACGTCACAACAATTGCCCGTTCCTTTTATGAAGAACAGCAAGATTTTGATAGTGCAGTAGAGCTTGCTGTGAACGAGTTAATTCGAACAGAATCTTATCCGTGGTTTGAGGTTCTAAAAGAATATATCGATAAAGGATTTACTAAAAATATTTCACCAGACTATTTTTATAAAGTATTAGTTACATTAAATAATGTAGATCAAGTACAATTTACGCAAATTGTTTCATCACTTTGGCACAGCTATAAAGATGAACAAAATTACTTATTATGGCTCAACACAATAAATGAATTTTTCATACATATCGAAATACATTCGTCCGATATATGGGACGAAATTTCTTCTCTTTACGAAGAAACATACTTTGAATTAATTCAAGGTCAATATATGCTTAGACAATTACACGATATCATTCCAAACCTGTTAACAAATTGGTTAAAGGTAGTCAATCCATCTCATGCTGTATTTCCATCTGCAGCAGTATTGGCATGGGATGAGATTTTTCCTTCTAAAATAGATTCAGCGGATATAAAAGATGCAGAAGACCTACTGTCATATTCTATTAATCATGTGAATGGCTTAGAGTATAGTTTACATCTTTTTGAATCTATTACACACTGGGCACAAGAACATGATTTAGAAATGGGTAACCGATTTAGCTGGTTAGTTGGTGAGCTTGCAGATTTAAGAACAAATCGCCTATTAGTAACTGGAACTTCAGGGAACGGAAAAGCTTCATTTATTAACTCTATTTTAGGAGAAAATATATTAGAAAACTCAATCTCAAATGTAGTTGTTTTTAAAAATGACGCTTATACAGAAATTAACGCTATAACGGATTCGGAAATTACAACAACTGAGAATTTCTCTGATTTCCATAACATGATGGCAGTGCATCGTCAAACATATAGAGATAGAGCGTGTGTTGAATTTAAATTACCATGCAGGTTTTTAAGTGAAAATAAACTTACATTCGTTGTTACACCTAGCTTTAATAGGAACAATGACGCGAGAGATGAGGTGTTTGAATATTTAAACTCTGTAGATGAATTATTATTCGTATTGAATACGGATTCACCTTTTACTGACAAAGAACGTGACATTCTATTAAGTATCCAAGAACATACACCAAATCTACAAGTTCATTTCTTATTAAATAAAATCGATAACATTTACAATGAAGCAGAAGCAAAAAGAGTTATACAAGATACGCAAGTGAGAATAAATACATATTTCCCTAATGCAAGAGTTTTCCCTTATTCTTCGTTATATACAAATAGTAAACAACTAAACGATTTAACTGAGTTTATTCATTTTAACTTTAACCATAAAAATATCGATGCAGAACGTACTGAAAAGCTATTGTTTTTCATTCGAAAAACAATTACATATCTTTTGGATAAACGCGTCGAGAGGGAAAATAATCTAGTGGATTCTATTAATTGGAATGAAGATATGTTAGTTAAACTAAATGCTTGTATTAATAACCTTACTGCTTTTGAGAAGGAAAAAATTCATTTAATTACAGAAACATATCGTACAATGAAAAACGAAATTACTAATGATCTTACAGAACATATTCCGAAATTATTGCAGAGTTGTTCCGATTTAATTAGTGAAGAAAGTGATTTTGGGCACATTGATATTGAACTAAATACAGCGATGAATGAAAGGGTGCAACAATATCTAGAACAAACTGTATTACCTAATCTTGCTCGCTCGATGCAAAATTGGATTGCGACTTCTAATAACGAGCTCCTTCAAAGTCAATTGTACTTAGCAGAAACCAGTGAAGGACTTAATTCTTTATTTGGAGAAAATCGAATACAGTTAGAATGTGACTTTAAAGTAATTGATGACTGGCGAAGAGATACTGATAGAATGACAACTAGAATACAAATGGAAGAAGTAAATATTTTACGCCGATTTACGCCAGCACAATTTTTACTGAAAAGTGCCGGTAAATTATTTGGAGTTCTTCCTAAAAATAAAGCTATGCTATATAACAAATACAAACAGTATTTAGAAAATGAAGATTATACCGATGTAACGGCTTCTATTATGAAGAAATTTTTCTTGCAGTTTGAGCTATTTGAAAACACACAAGAGCGGGATATTAATATGTTCTTTAGAAATCCATTTGGCTCGTTGGAACAAGCTGTAAAAAACACTCATTTAGAAATAAAAGAAAAACAAGATAAACTGCATAAAATGAAATCAAACCCTGAAGTTTATCATGATCCTATAACGCTCTTTGAATTGAGATTACGTCAATGTGAAGTAATCTTAAATATAGGTGAGGATAATGCCTATACAGATTTAACTTTAGAAACAAGCGTAGAATAAAAGTAAAATATATCAAGTTTTTTATATGAAATTGCATCATGTGTTATAAGAGGGGAAAAGGGAGCAACCGTAATGAGTTGCTCCCTTTCTTTATATAGATTACTTTTCAGTTTCTTTAATTTTAGTTTTTACTTCTCCAGTTTTAATTTTATTACTTTCTGAGAAACGTAATAAATCGCCTTCAATAATTTTGTCAGACATTCGTAACTCATTTTGTGCACGGTTAATCATTTCTTGAGCTTCTTTTTTTGGTAAATCTACAACCTCACCTGTTTCTCGATTATAAAAAGTATGATTTGTATATGCATACTTGTCTGTAACGAAGCTGCCATCACGGAAAACAACAAATCCGTTATATTCATCTGAAAACATATCATGACCAAAACGGATATCGTTAGTAGTATCAACCCCTAATAAATTTAGAATAGTAGGTTTCATATCAATTTGTCCCGTAGGCTTTGAAATAGTTTGACCTTCTGTTTGGCCAGGGATATGAATATATAAAGGTGTGCGTTGTAAATTTAAAGTATCAAATTCTGTTATTTGATCTTTTTCTAAAAACTGTGCCATTGCGCGATTATGTTTTTCAGAAATGCCATAATGATCACCATATAACACAATAATAGAATCATCATACATTCCCTCGGCTTTTAAACGCTCAATAAATTTTTTAATTGATTCGTCTAAGTAACGTGCTGTTACGATGTAGCGATCAAATACGCCATTACCAGAGTTGTATGGTTCAATGAATTTTGTATCTTCATCATACGTAAATGGATAATGGTTTGTTAAAGTAAGGAAACGAGCGTAAAATGGTTGATCAACAGTTTTTAATATATCTACGGATTGATCAAAGTATTCGATATCTTTTAATCCCCAATTTAAATTTGTTTCGGGTGTAATTTTGTAATCAAGTTCATTATAGTAACGATCATAACCGAGAGCAGAGTACATAATGTTACGATTCCAAAATGTTGCGTTATTCGCATGGAATACAGAAGTGAAATAACCTTGCTGACGTAAAATTTCTGGAGTCGCAGTATAATCGTTGTTACCGTGCGTGAAGAATACAGCTCCTCGATTTAATGGATACAACGATGTATCTATTAGAAATTCAGAATCTGATGTTTTTCCTTGACCAGTTTGGTGGAAAAAGTTATCAAAGTAATAGCTTTCATTTATGAATTCATTCAAGAACGGTGTAACTTCTTGACCATTGACGGATGCACCTATTAAAAAGGTTTGCAAGGATTCAAGAGTAACGACAATTACGTTTTTTCCTTTAGCTGCACCAAACATGTTAGGATTCGGCTCGCTATGGTTTGCCTTTACGTAGTTTTCAGTTTCTTGTAATTTACTACTATCTGCAAGTGCCTTTTGGGATCCAGCTTTTACTTGTAGTGTTAAATCATATACTTGGTGAGTGTATAGTCCTAAATTTTTCACAAGCATTACGCGGTCGAAGGATCTCGTTAATAATTCAGGTCGTTCTTTTTCTGCAAGCTGTAGATTTGCAAAAAATACACCAATCGTTAAGAGAAAATATAACAAGCGTGCAGAATGAGTTACACGTCCTGTTTTAAAGACTATCGATTTCTTCTTTAACAAAATAAAGAAGAAAATAATGTCTACGAATGCGAGTATAATTTTGTAGTTTAATATTTCTTTAATACTGCCGCCTAACTGTGTAAAGTTAGATGTTTGTCCAAGTACTGGTAACGTAACAAAATCGCTATAAAAATCATAGAACATTACATTTCCAACGAGAACTATAGTTAATAAGAAATTAATACATAGCGCTATATAATTTCGCTTTTCACCAGTTGCAAATAATGCTAATCCAACAAATGCTAATGATGCAGCTAGAGGGCTAATAAACAAAATAAGTTCTTGTGTGGAAGACTCAATTTTCAAATCAAAACTGAATCGCGTAATAAGATATGTTTTTAACCATACTGCTAAAGCAATTATTAAAACAAAGCTTATATTTTGCATTTGTAAATTTATTTTATTCTTCATTTTTACACCTTCTTTATAGAGTTTATTTAACTAAGGTTATATATTATGTTTTTATAACTATTAGAGTGTGGTGAACCATTTAGATTATATTTTTCTAAAGGTAATAATTTGAAGTATTCATATACATACAATGGAGAATTTTAAAGCGAAGTACCATACATCTAATTTTTTTGAAACAGAGCAGAAAAAGTCATAGTCGTAGTAAAAAATACTTATAGACATCCTAACATATTAAACACTACGGCGATGTTACAAAATATCGAACAAATGAAAGTGAAAATGAATAGATGGTTTTTAAACCATTGACATTCAATGAGTTTTAAATTTCAGAAAAGTCAACTTGAAGAAAACGGTTATATTAATTAGTAGAAAACTACATTCTATATAGAATGTAGTTTTTCATGTGTTTTCAATATATCCCGTAAAATCCTGATTCTTTGTGGCTTAATCATCAGCGGGGAGGGATAATAATTTCGTTAAAGCTATTATTAGATAAGTAAAGTGTTGGTGAAACTTAAAACATTTGACTGGCATCTTAATTAAAAAGTTTAAATACCTGATAAATATTTTCCAACATACAGACCACTTGCAGCTGCTTGAGATAATGAATGAGTGACACCTGAACAATCTCCAATTAAAAATAGCCCATTCATACTTGTTTCAAAATGGTTATTGATTTTTATTGTAGGAGCATAGAACTTTCCATCAATTCCATATAATAAAGTATCTTTATCGATAGGTTCTTGGATGAATTGTTCTAAACGTAATAAAAATTTTTTGAGTCCTTCAATATATAATTGAGGAATTTCTTCATTCAAATCTCCATAATCTCCGTGTAGTGTAGGCTGTATACGATTATTTTTCATGTTGTTCTCCGCTGTAGGTTGTTTCTTTATTAAGTCCTCTAAACGCTGTATAACAATCCGATCTCGTCCTTGGTTAATGCTTTTAATAATTGAACTTGCGTATACATTTGCTTCTTTGAGAGTTGGAAAATAGCGCGGGATAAATAAAGTGAAATTTAAGTTAGAAGTGCCAGTCCCTTGCTCTCGAAAATTTTGACCGTCAGGCATAACTAAACCTTCTTCATACTTTCGAATAATGCGTCCTTTTGGATTCATACAGTAAGTAGTAGCCGTGAAATGTTCATGCTGATAAGAAAGTTTCGTCTCAAATGTATCTTTTAATATAGAACGTAATTGATGTTCTTTCATCTCTACCCTAATACCTAAATCTATACGGGTTTGTTCCTGTGCAATTTCAAGGGAAGAGCACATTTCTTTTAACCAATCCGTTCCAGAACGCCCAGTTGCAAATACTAATTGCTTAGAATGGACAGTTCCTTGATTTGTAGATATTTTAAAATGGTCTTGCTGCTTAACGACATGTTGTACATCTATATGAAATCGGATATCTATTTTGTTAAGTAAAAATTCATAGAGCTGCTGAAAAATGTTACTTGAAAGTGTAGTACCAAGATGCCTTACTTCTGTTGTTAGCATTTGTAAACCACAAGCTTCAGCTCTCTTAGTGAGATTTAGATTTTCTGTAGAATATTTTGAAACGGAACTTCCACCAAACTGACATAGAATTTCATCTACTTCAGCCATGAGTTGTATAAAAGCTTTTTTACCTACTTTTTGCTCAAGTTCGCCACCAAATCCATTTGTATAATTAAATTTCCCTTCAGACTTTCCTAAACCACCAAATCCGAAATATTTATCACATGTAGTACAAGTACACACTTTTCCTTGGTCTAAAGGACAATGGCGATCTTTTAGCGCTTTACCTTTATCAAGAATTAAAATCTTTTTGTTACTTTGGGCTAATGAATAAGCCATAAAGATGCTACTTACTCCAGCTCCGATAATTGTAACATCATACATATTCTTTCACCTGCTAACGAATAGTTTGTTTTTTATTTTCTTAGTGTATAACACTTTTATGAAGTTAAGAAATAGCTTTTATTAATAAAGAGGGAGTTTTTGAACTTGATGCTTTTCTAATTTCTCCGAGTGGTGGAGTAAATACAAATGTTTTTATTTGAAAGAAGAAATAGTTTTAAATGATCACTATGTCATATGATTAATAAAATCTTACATATAAAAAACAGACCTTTTAAGTGAAGAGGTCTGCTAATCATTTGAAATAGTTGTTAAGTGCATAAATTTGAAGAGAATTATAGTTTTATTTAGCGAAGACGTGGTTACCGATTAACGCTACTGTTTGACGTGTCGTAATCCATTTGTTTGTTGAAGTTTTTGGATTGTAAAAATAAAGCCAATCAGAATGTATTCCATTTGTAGAGATAGCCTCTTCTACTGCCATTTTTGCTTCTGCGCTTGCAGGCTGATTAATTCTACCATCGGTAACAGGAGTAAATGCATATCCGCGTTTAATAGGTTCATAAATAACACCTGTTATTGTATTTGGAAAACCATTTGCATTTACACGATTCAAGATAACTTTCGCCACCGCTACTTTTCCTTTATATGATTCGCCACCGGCCTCAGCAGTAACTAAGCGTGCCATTAAGTCTTTTTCTTTTTCTGAAATACTTGAATTGATTTTTAAATGTTGTCCTGTATAAAGCTTGTTTCCGACTGTATTGTTAATTTGTTTTATAGATTGAACGGTAACATTGTAACGCTTTGCTATAATTTCTAATGAATCTCCCGGCTGTACTTGATAAATAATTTGTCCAGAGATATTCTTAGGTTTGTCGTTTTGATGAACAGTGACCTCATTTGATTTCATGGATCCTGGAATATGTAACTGTTCACCAATAAAAGTTTGATCTTTTCCTTTATTATTTGCTTGTTTAATAGATTGTATTGAAACTCCATATTGTTTACTGATACCCCAAAGTGTATCATTCTTTTTTACTGTATGAATGGTGGAAGCCTCAGCTACACCTTGATTACATACGAATGTAATTGCTGCCGCAGATAAAGGAATTATATGTTTTATTTTTAATAATTTCATTGTAAATCCTCCCAATAAAAAATTAAGTTTTAACTGTTGAGTAATGTAGTTCAGAGTATATAAGATATGTATTTGTATTTTAATATAAGTATATTAGCACGTATAGAATAAATAATCATTATAAGTTTTTTATTTATATCATGTAGGACCCAAATATGAAATATTGCATATGAAAGCCCATTGAAGTTCGAGTTGTTGCTTACTATAATTTATCTAGTGAAAAGGGATATTAAATTTTTTTAATGCATTGGGATGAGAATATGTGGATGTTTTTAAATTTTACTTCTATGCAATATTCCATATTTATGAAACATTATTTATTAAGTAGCTTATATTATATTCAATAAGTTTGATATAAAACAGAAAAAGAGAGGGATAAAAATGAGCAATAAGAAGTTTATTTTGAAATTATTCATATGTAGTACTATACTTAGCACATTTGTATTTGCTTTCAATGATAAGCAAGCAGTTGCTGCTAGCGCTGGTAATGGGCTTGAAAACTGGTCAAAATGGATGCAACCTATACCCGATAACGTACCGTTAGCACGAATTTCAATTCCAGGAACACATGATAGTGGAACGTTCAAGTTGCAAAATCCGATAAAGCAAGTATGGGGAATGACGCAAGAATATAATTTTCGTTACCAAATGGATCACGGAGCTAGAATTTTTGATATTAGAGGGCGTTTAACAGATGATAATACGATAGTTCTTCATCATGGACCATTATATCTTTATGTAACATTGCATGAATTTATAAATGAAGCGAAACAATTTTTAAAAGATAATCCAAGTGAAACGATTATTATGTCTTTAAAAAAAGAGTATGAGGATATGAAAGGGGCAGAAGATTCATTTAGTAGTACGTTTGAAAAAAAATATTTTCCTGATCCTATCTTTTTAAAAACAGAAGGGAATATAAGACTTGGAGATGCTCGAGGAAAAATTGTGCTACTAAAAAGATACAGTGGTAGTAATGAATCTGGAGGATATAATAATTTTTATTGGCCAGATAATGAGACGTTTACGACAACTGTAAATCAAAATGTAAATGTAACAGTACAAGATAAATATAAAGTGAGTTATGATGAGAAAGTAACATCTATTAAAGATACGATAAATGAAACGATTAACAACAGTGAAGATTGTAATCATCTATATATTAATTTTACAAGCTTGTCTTCTGGTGGTACAGCATGGAATAGTCCATATTATTACGCGTCCTACATAAATCCTGAAATTGCAAACTATATGAAGCAAAAGAATCCTACGAGAGTGGGCTGGGTAATTCAAGATTATATAAATGAAAAATGGTCCCCAATACTTTATGAAGAAGTTATAAGAGCGAATAAGTCACTTGTAAAAGAGTAAAGATTGTCATAGTAAGAAGCGATGAAATACATCGCTTCTTTTTTGTTTTCTAAAAATTAACATCAAATATAGCTTTACATATCGTACGTTCATGATAGAAAAAAATCGAAACTTAAGCTATAATTACTACATATAAAATTTGTACCTATAAATTTTATATGTAGTAATGAATTTGATTTATTGTAATGAAACGGAGGTATATATTATGAAGTTTCCACATGATTTTTTATTCGGAGCTGCTTCAGCTTCTTATCAAGTAGAAGGTGCATGGAATGAGGATGGAAAAGGTGTTACGAATTGGGATGAGTTTTCAAAAATTCCTGGCAAAACATACGATGGAACAAATGGTGATATAGCGGTTGATCATTATCATCGATATAAGGAAGATGTTCGTTTAATGGCTGAGATGGGATTGGAATCGTATCGTTTTTCGATTTCTTGGGCGAGAATATTGCCGACTGGAGATGGAGAGGTAAATGAAAAAGGAATTGAATTTTATAACAATTTAATTGATGAATGTTTAAAGTACGGGATTGTACCGTTTGCCACTTTATATCATTGGGATCTACCATTATCGTTAGAAAAAGATGGTGGGTGGACGAATAAACGAACAGCAGAGGCTTTTGTAAAGTATGCAGAAATTTGCTTTAAGGCATTTGGTGATAGAGTGAAACATTGGATTACTTTTAATGAAACAGTAATGTTTTGTGGATTAGGCTATTTAAAAGGTGCACATCCACCAGGAATACAAAATGATGTTCCAAAGTATTTTCAAGCGACTCATTATGTATTTTATGCGCATGCGAAAACAGTTGCGGTGTACAAGCAGCTGAAACAGTATGGGGAGATTGGGATTACACATGTTTTCTTACCTGCTTATAGTGTGGATGATCAAAAAGAAAATATACTAGCAGCAAATCATGCGAATGAATATGAAACGTATTGGTACTACGATCCAGTTTTAAAAGGTGAGTATCCGTCTTATGTTGTACAACAATTAAAGGAAAATGGGTGGACTCCTAATTGGACGGTTGAAGAATTAGAAATCATTAAACAAAATGCCGAAAAAAATGATTTTATTGGCTTGAATTATTATCAGCCAATACGAGTAGAAAGATATGATATGGATATAAAGAGCGAGGAGCATTCTCGAGAAAACTCAACACTTGCTCCAGGTAATCCTTCTTTTGATGGTTTTTATCGAACAGTAAAAATGGATGATAAAACATATACCAAATGGGGTTGGGAAATATCTCCCGAAGGCTTCTTAGATGGATTGCATATGTTGAAAGCGCGTTACGGTGACATAAAGATGTATGTAACGGAAAATGGACTTGGTGATGAAGATCCAATCATTGACGGAGAAATTGTAGATGTTCCGCGAATTAAATTTATTGAAGAGCATTTAAAAGTAATGAAGTGTGCAATTCAAGAGGGAATTAATTTAAAAGGTTATTATGCATGGTCAGTTATTGATTTGTTAAGTTGGTTAAATGGATATAAAAAGCAATATGGCTTTATTTTTGTCGATCATAATGATAACTTAAAACGTAAGAAGAAACTTTCGTTTCATTGGTATAAACATGTGATCGAAACGAGAGGAGAAGAGTTATAACAGATAAAAGAGTATTTTAGGAGAAAGTGTATGAGTGCAAAGTATAAACAAATTGCAGATGTGTTAGAGCAAAACATTCGAGATGGGCTTTTTAATGAAACGAAAAAATTACCTACAGAAGAAGCGTTGATGAATCGATTTGAAGTAAGCCGTAATACGATACGTAAAGTAATTAGTCAACTTGTGAATAGAGGTTATATTTTTCAAGTGCAAGGTAGTGGTATGTTTTTACGTGAAACTTCTGTAACAGATTACATTAATTTAGGAAGTTTACGTGGATTAACGAAAAATCTCGTTTCACAAAATATTGAAACGAAAGTGCTAGAGATTGAAGTAATAGAGGCAAATGAAGAGATAGTAGAACGGATGCAATGTGAGATTGGAACTAGACTATATTTTTTGAAGCGTTTAAGAATTGTAGACGGTAAACCATTCTCTATTGAAGTAAGTTATTTCAAAAAAGATATCATTCCTTATTTGAATGAAGAAATAGCATTAAGTTCTGTATACAGTTATTTCATTGAGGATTTACGATTAAATATTGGCTTTGCCGATAAAGTTATTAGTTGTGAAAAAATAAATAAAGAAAATGCAAAGCTTTTAGAACTAAATGAAGGTGATCCAGCGCTTCTTATTGAAAATACAGTTTATCTTGTAAATGGAACAATTTTCGAGCTATCTCAATCAATGTTTCATTATGAAAAGACCAAACTTTTAAATCGAATTAATTTTAATTGAAAATGAATATAAGTAGCCTTGTAAAAAAGCAACTGGTCCTAAGTGAGCAGTTGCTTTTTATTTTTAAAGTGGATGAGCAAAAAAACACAAAAGTGGTTGGTCCGTTTTTTACAAACTTCTATTATGATAAGAGAAGAAAGGTAGTATTTTATTCATGCTTTAAAATAGACTGGCCTTAGAGAGGTGGAAGACAATGAGTTTTGCGATTTCACTAGTTGTTATTATTGTAGTTGTATCACTGTTTGGGACCGTACTAGTCGCACGAAATGTAGAAGAGAATTACGGTAAGTCTACAAAGAGGAATGTGAAAAACTTATCCGCTATCTATGTCATTCTTCTTTTAGTGCTTCTTGTAGGAGTTACTTGGTATGCGGTCGTTATTTTATAAAGTTTGTATATGATGAAGGAGTTAATATATTGATGAAAAATGAGCGCCACGTTTTAGTTGTTTTCCCACATCCTGATGATGAGTCGTATTGTGTGGCTGGAACAATTTTGGCTTATACGGAGCAGAAAGTCCCTCTTACTTATGTTTGCTTAACACTTGGTGAAATGGGGAGAGCGATGGGGAATCCACCTTCTGCAACTCGTGAATCTTTATATGCAATTAGAGAGAAAGAGTTAAAGCGAGCTACAAATATTTTAGGGATTGAAGATTTACGTATGATGGGATATCGTGATAAAACTCTTGAATTTGAAGAGCCTGGAAAATTAAGAAGCTTGATTCAAAACTGTATTGAAGAATTGGATCCTTCTGTAGTTATTTCTTTCTATCCTGGGTATGCAGTTCATCCGGATCACGATGCAACAGGGGAAGCAGTAGTAGAGGCCTTAGCTAATATTTCGGAAAGTAAACGACCAGCCTTTTATGCTGTAGCTTTTTCGAAAAATCATGAAGACGAAATAGGACCTCCAGATTTTAAAAATGAAGTGAAAAAATATGTTCCGAAAAAATTGGAAGCATTACGAGCACATGCATCACAATTTACAACTAAAGTGGATGAGCTGGAAAGGGAGTATGAAGACGGTATTTCAGGCACAGTTGAGTGGTTAGAAAGAGAACCGTTTTGGATATATTCATTCAAAGATAAAAATATGTGATGCTACATCTGAAGGTGATGAATATGTATTTTGAATATAAGAATCGAAAGATTTTTTACAATATAGAAGGATCGGGTCCTGTCATATTGTTTTTACACGGTCTTGGAGGAAATTCGAATAATTGGTTATATCAAAGAAAATACTTCAAGGAAAGATGGACCGTAATCTCACTCGATTTACCTGGGCATGGGAAATCCGAAGGGATGGAAATTAGTTTTAAAGAATATTCAAATGTTTTATATGAGTTATGTAATCATTTAAAGCTAAAATCAGTAACAATTTGTGGTCTTTCAAAAGGAGCTAGAGTGGGTATCGATTTTGCTATTCAATATCCACGTTTTGTTTCTAGCTTAATTGTTGTAAATGCATTTCCCTATTTAGAACCGGCAGATCGTAAAGAACGACTTGAAGTATATGATTTACTTAGCTTGCAGGATAAAGGGAAAAATTGGGCTGATACGTTATTGAGAGCAATGGGAGTAGAAGATAATGATGCAATTGTCCGAGGATTTCATCAATCCCTACAAACGATTCATCCGACGCATATTCAAAGGCTATTCGCTGAATTAGTTGATTACGATCAAAGACCATACCTCTCTAACATTGCATGTCCTGCATTAATAATACGAGGAGAGAATGATTATTTTGTTCCGGAAAAGTATGTGAGAGAATTTGAAAAACACCTGAGAAACGTGACTTTCGTTGAGTTGAAAAATAGTGGGCACTTGCCTTATTTAGAACAGCCTACTAGCTTTAATGTGACGGTAGAGGCATTTTTAAATCATGCGCTTGATTAATACCATTTTTGCAGTGAATACTGTTATTAATGAGTTCAGGACACCAGCTTGGAGAGGAGGGAACTAAATGGAATGGCAACCGAATCGTGAAGATAAGATACCAGTTTATAAACAAATTGCTGATTACATTGAAAGAGGCATTTCTACCGGTGAATTCCCTTCTGATAGAAAATTACCTTCCGAGCGTATGTTAGCACAGAATTTACAAGTGAACCGGAGTACGGTCGTAGCTGCTTATGAGGAATTGAAATCACTTGGGGTAGTAGAACGGAAAAAAGGAAGCGGCACTCGGGTGAATACAGATATATGGGGTGTGTCACATAAACGAATACCGAACTGGGGTAGGTACGTTGAGGATGGATCGTTCTTACCTAATGTACCACTTGTTCAACAAATTCGAACGGAAACACAAAAAGATGATTTAATCAATTTAGCGAGTGGTGAATTGTCATCAGATTTAATTCCGAGTGATAGATTTCGAACAATTTTGTCGGAGAAAACATTTATGGAAAATCTCGGTTATGACCATCCGCTTGGAAATGAAATGTTGCGAAAAACCATTGCGGCACATGTCGAGCAATATAAACAAATAGAAGCAGATTCAAGCTCTATTCTTATTACATCTGGAGCTCAGCAAGCACTTAATCTTATCGTTCAATGTTTGTTAAAGCCTGGAGATGCGATTGCAATTGAGGATCCCTCCTATTGTTATTCACTTCCGATGTTTAAATCAGCAGGTTTAAAAATATTCCGTTTACCAGTTGATCAGCATGGTATGAATCCAGATGACTTAATCGATTTGCACAAAAAGCATCGCATTCGTATGGTGTTTTTAAATCCGGATTATCAAAATCCAACTGGAACGGTACTTTCATTGGCAAGACGTAAAAAGGTTTTAGAACTATCTTCTGAATTTGGTATACCAATTGTAGAAGATGATCCGTATAGTTTGACTTCTTTTAATGGAGAAGTGAATCCAACATTGAAATCGATGGATCAAAATGGGAATGTTCTTTATGTGAGCTCATTATCAAAAATTGTTGCATCAGGATTACGTATTGGCTGGGTAATTGGCCCCACGCGCGTAATTGAGAGATTGGCAGATGCGAAGCAGCAAGTTGATTTCGGTCATAGTGTATTTACACAGTGGGTAGCGAACCAATTTTTAGAATCTGAGGATTTTCATACGCATATTACGTTGCTTCGTGGACAACTGAAACAAAGAAGAGATGAGTTAATTAGAAAGCTTGAAGAAATATTAGGGGATCAGATTGAATTTTTTGTTCCTGAGGGCGGAATACATTTATGGTGCAAAGTACAAGGAGCGTTTGATGAATATCATTTACTAGGTGAATCTATACAAAATGGTGTAGCATTTGTCCCAGGAAGCGTCCTAGGTTCGAAAAGTGAATATATCCGATTTACTTTTGGCAGAGCGAATGTAGAACAAATTCAGCTTGGAGTTACAAGGTTTGCGGAAACATTAAATGAGATTTCATAATAGCGAAGCGTAATATGGAAATGAGGGAAAGAAATGAAGTACGTGACGCTTTTACTTCAAGTAGGCGTGCTATATGTGTTTAGCTTAGCTGGTACGTGGATTCAAGGAGTATTCCATCTGTCGATGCCAGGAAGTTTAATAGGGATGTTAATATTGTTTCTACTCCTTTCTACTCGTATTTTTCCATTAAAGTGGTTTGAGGTAGGGGCAGAAAAGTTAATAGTATTTTTACCGTTATTTCTAATTCCTTCAACAACAGGATTAATGGAATATGGATCTTTTCTTTTAAGTAAGGGGAGTGTTATATTCCTTTTAGTAGTTGCAAGTACGGTAGTAACATTGATTGTTTCAGGGTATGTAAGTCAATTATTAGTAACATCAAAAAAATAAAATCGACAAGGTGCACGATTCAAATGGTCTTAATTATTATTACTGTAGTAATTTATTTATTGGCGACAAAGTTATATAAAAAATTTACGTTTCCATTTACGTTACCGGTATTAACAGTTACAGCAATTATGATTTGCTTATTTTTGATATTTGGTATTTCTCATCATGAGTATAAGGAAAATGGGGGAGACATTCTTTCAGGTTTTTTGAGTCCTGCAATTGTAGCGTTAGCCATACCTCTATTTAAAGAGCGAGAGATACTTATGAAAAACTTTTTAGCGATACTAATCGGCGTAGTGATAGGTATAGTGGCTTTAACGAGTATGAATGTAGTGATTGGTGGAATTTTAAATCTAGATAAGGAACTTATATTAACAACTTTACCACAATTAGCGACAATGCCTATTGCCATTTCATTAGCGGATCAAATTGCTGGCATTCCATCTATGACTTCTAGTTTTGTAGTTGTTGCAGGAATAACAGGTGCTATTATCGGACCGACAGTACTTAAGTTTTTCCGAATAACAAGTACGATTGGAAAAGGAGTGGGGATGGGCTGTGCATCACATATTATTGGTGTGAGCCGTCTAGTGAAAGAAGGAGAGAAAGAGGCAACTATCGGTTCGGTAACGATGATTGTAACAGGGATACTTATTAGTATATTAGTACCTTATGGAGTGAAATTTTTATTTTGAAAATTAATGAATCGTAATAAGGAGCATAACACTACTCATTTTAGAGCGTAATGGAGATGATTAAAATGACAACATGGTTTATAGTTACATTATTTATTTTTGGTGCTCTTAAAGTACTAGTTTCTAGTATGCCAACTTCTGTTGTAGAATCAATTATTAGTAGATTTGAGTTACACCAAAAACTTGATGAGGAAAATACTACTGTAACGGTAGATGGGGAAAGTATAGAAGGAGAAATGAAACTTCAAGTTATTCATGAATTTAACGAGGCTTTATTTTTAGATAAACATTATTTTCCGCCGCAAGGGAATGGTACACCGATAGTCATGGAGACGAAGAAAGGAAAAAGAGAGATTAGATTTTCTATATATAGCTACGAGGAACACGTTGATGTAGTAAAGCAATATAAGAAGAAAGTAGTTGCATATCGTTTGCGATCAAAAAGCCTTCAAAGTCGTTCAGTAGCAGTGACTGAAGATTATGCTTAAGGAGAGACCGTTATTATAACGGTCTCTTTATTTTTGCATCCAAGTATATAATTTCCAAATAAGAGAAAAGAAAATGATATATCCAAATAAAGAATAAGCATGATGCCAATTCCCGTTATGTACAAATAAACCTAACCGCTCAGCAACTTGTTCAAAAATACTAGCACAAAGCCCTATTAAAATAATAAATATAGTTCTAGAAACTGCAGATAATGTTTTTGAAATTTGTATGAAAATGATTGTTAAAATTGGTAGCACAAACAACGTAAAGCCTATGTTAACTGAAAATATAGATGAGAAAGGTCTAACTGGAAAGGAATATATTTGTGTATGCACAAAGAAAGCATCTAAGCAAGTTCCAATAATAGAAGAAAGTAAGACTGTAACTAATAATGCTAAAAAATCATTCTTCTTCTCGAAGGAGGACATTTTTCTTTGCGAGAATTGCGAGTTCAATTTTTTCGAGTGTTTTGCAGTAGTCTTCTGTAATTTTTCCATTTATATTTTCCTCCTTATCAACTAAATAATTTACAACTTGCCAATCGTTAAACCAATCTTCATTTTCAACTTCTTCATGTTTCATATCCCGCCATGCATAGATGAGTGCAGGGCTGTATATACGATACGCGTCACTACGTAACTGGCATTTCTTTATTCGGCGTTTATAAAACTCACGTGAAAAAGATTCATTTACACTAGAAAATAAATGAGGCCAGTAATCTTTTCTTGAGCCTGTATGTGGATGGTGATGGACCCAGTTTATTATTTGAGATAAAATATGTGTATCCCGAAATAACAATGAATACAACCGTTTTCCAAGTGAAATTCGTTCATGCAAAGAAGTGAAATGTTTCATTGTATCACCAAATAGTAATACTTTTTGCTTTTTATCATTTTCGTAAAATGGGAAAAGGATATGATTAAACTGAAAAAAATCAAAGAGTTTAAATCCAATACTATTTAATACAGTCTTTTTAAAGTGTGCATTTTGAATAACTCTTTTTTCTAAGTAGTTTTGTTCATTAATAATAGTTGCGATCGCTAATGTTTTTTTGTTACCTGTTTTCCAAAAATCGTTCCACATTGTTTCCATAAATGTAGAAACATTTAAGTGAGTGAGAAGGTGAAATAGCTTTTTTGATTTTTTTACACTTTGCTCATATAGTAAAAATTGAGGATATACATCTTGGAAAATGAGCCAATTTCCTCTTTCTAAAAAAGAGAAAAATGTAATTTGATCTTTCTCGGATAAAAGCCTCGTATATAAATCTCCCTTTAAATCTGTCATATTCCAGCCACCGTTACGTGATACGATATGCCCAAGTAGTGCCCAATGTATTTCTGGATATTGAATGTAAAATTGGTAGTATGCACGTGTTCTTGTGACGTTATTTTTATTTAGTTCTTTTGTCTGAGCTTTAATTTTATCGATGATAAGTTGCTCTTCTTTCGTTAATTTATATATGGTAACAGAAGAGATGAGATCGCTTTTTTGTTGTAACTCGTTTTTCACGTCGAATAGGGAGAGAGGGAGTGCTTTTGAGAATTCTTTAGATGTATTGTTTGAATTGCTTTGGTACATTCCATTACCTCCCTTTTCTATGAGTTTAAATGTGGTATTGGTTATGAATCATTCCATTTATCTCGCTATTAACGAGCAGTAAGACTCCCATCTCAAAAGTCGGCTAAAGCAAAGAAGTTAGGTGAGGGTGGGGCTGCTCGTAAAAGCCCGACTGATTCAACTAATAATCAGTCGGGGATGGACAAAATCCCCACTAATTAAAGTTTCACTTTATTTTATTACGAGCATAAGAAATAAATGAGCGGTGTTTTTTAAACCAGTAATATAGTTATCATTCAAACAGTATAAAGAAAATCTAATTGCTAAGAAGTGAAATGAAAAACAGAAACTATTAAAAAATAGTTTCTGTTTTTTTATTTTGTCAATTAAATGTAACAAACGACGATTATGATTTGAATCAATTGAAAATAATTCAATAACCTTAATAAATACAATTTGAATTGAAATGTATGGTAGGAGGAAAAGGAATGCTTAATAAAATAATTTTAATTACTGGTGGTACAGGTTCGTGGGGACATGAACTTATAAAACAACTATTAGAAAAATCACCGAAAGAAATTAGAGTTTTTTCAAGGAATGAAACGGTTCAGTTTGAAATGCAGCAACAGTTTATAAATGAAGAGAGATTGAAATTTATTATTGGAGATATTCGTGATAAAGAGCAACTAGTATATGCTTGCCAAGGTGTACATTATGTATTTCATCTTGCAGCTTTAAAGCATGTTCCAGTATGTGAATATTATCCTTATGAAGCTATAAAAACAAATATACATGGTACGCAAAATGTAATTGAAGCATCTATCCAGAATCAAGTTGAGAAAGTTATATATGTTTCAACTGATAAAGCGGCCGATCCATCAAATACGTATGGGATGACAAAAGCAATTGGTGAAAAATTAATGGTTCATGCGAATGTGCAAACGAAGAAAACAAAATTCATTTGTGTTCGTGGCGGAAATGTTTTAGGAACGAGTGGAAGTGTGGTACCGCTTTTTAAAAAGCAAATTAAGCAATCTTCAAAAGTAGGGATTACCGATGCAAATATGACTAGATTTTTCTTAACCATTGAAGATGCTGTTGGATTGTTATTTAAAGCAGCATCTGAAGGAAGAGGAGGAGAAATCTTTGTTATGAAAATGCCAGCATGTAAAATAACGGATTTAGCAAGAGTATTGATTGAAGATTCAAAAAAAGAAAACGTGAAGATAAAAGAGGTAGGGATAAGACCTGGTGAAAAATTAAGTGAAATGCTTTTATCTGAGGTAGAGAGTAAAACAAGTATTAGTTTTGATCAAAATTATTTTGTGGTACTACCGACTATTCCTATAGAAGGACTTCAAGAATATTATGCTAGTTATCCGCTTGTGGATGTGAAGAGTTTTAGTTCTCAACAAGACTTACTTACAAAACATGAGGTGGAACAAATGTTAGAAAAAGGAGGGTTTTTACGATGAAAAGAAATGCGAGCCTTTTAATAACTGGTGCAAATGGCTTCACAGGACGTCATGCTTGCCAATATTTTTTAGAGCAGGGCTTTCATGTAATTCCTATGTTTCAAAATCGTTCACATAGAGAAAAAATCGAAAATGGTATTACTTGTGATTTAACAAATAAGAGTGAAGTAATGAAGGTAATTAAACAAATAAAACCAGACTATGTATTGCATTTAGCAGGAAGAAACTCAGTTAATGAGTCTTGGACAGCTTCTCTGGAATATATAGAGATTAACGTAATAGGGACTTTATATTTATTAGAAGCCATTAAGCAGGAAGCCTCGCATTGTAAAACATTAGTTATAGGATCTGCATTGCAAGCAGATAGTATGAAAAACATAAAAGTTTCAAATCCATATAGTTTAAGTAAAACTATGCAAGTCATTATTGCGGAGGCTTGGGGCGGATTAATGGATTCAAATATTATCATTGCAAAGCCCTCAAATTTAATTGGTCCAGGAGTATCGAATGGTGTTTGTTCAATTCTCGCAAAAAAAATTATAGATATAGAATCAGGTAGAAGTAAAGCGATTATTGAAGTAAACAGTTTGAAAGATAGTAGAGACTTTCTAGATGTACGTGATGCAGTTAAAGCGTATCATGTGTTATTACGTGATGGTATAAATGGAAAACAATATAATATTGGATCAGGAGTAAAACGCTCTCTATTAGATGTATTGGAACAATATAAAGGATTAACACAGTTGAATTTTACTATAAAAGAAACAGAGAATAGTGAGAGCGGCTCAAATGAAAGTTTAGTATTAGAGGATATAAAAAAGTTAGGTTGGGTTCCAGAAATCCCATTTCAGCAATCATTAAAAGATGTACTTGAGTATGCGAAGTGTAGTGACATATGCATTTAATGAAAAATATAAAAGGATGTAAGAAATATATGAATTGTTATGAGACTATAAATAATCAAAATATGCTATCGCTTTCGATTGTTGATACGCTGGATTGGAAAGATGAAGAAGAACACGTTTTGCGCATCTATGAGGCGATAAATACATGTCGAGCATATGTGGAAAAGGTTAATCGAAACCCCAAAACAATATATACAGGAACTAGGCCTGTAATCCAAGTCTTTACTCAGTATGAATGTAGTGAGTATGGAAATGATTTTTATGAACTCATCAAAGATCTTTTGCAAGACATAGGTCTGGAGTTAAATATTTATATAAATCATAGTAAGTTAATGTACATTTGAAAGATTACTATAAAGCTAGACTTTTAATGATAAAGGTGGGATATAAGCTATGAATAAAACGATTCTCTTTACTGGGGGCGGTACAGCCGGACACGTAATGATTAATATGGTATTGATTCCTAAATTTATAGAAAAAGGATGGGGAGTTGAGTATATTGGATCTCAAAATGGAATTGAAAAATTATTAGTTCAAAATGTTAAGTACAATAGTATTTCAACGGGGAAGCTCCGGAGATATTGGGATTGGGAGAACTTTAAAGATCCTTTTAAAATTATAAAAGGCTGCTTACAAAGTTATAAATTAATTAAGAAAATAAAGCCTGACGTTATTTTTTCTGCAGGAGGATTTGTTTCAGTTCCTGTAGTTGTAGGGGCATGGTTAAATAGTGTACCTATCGTAATACGTGAACCAGATAGCACGTTAGGACTTGCAAATAAAATAGCATTACCTTTTGCTACAAAACTATGCACAACATTTCCTCATACAGGGAAGAATGTAAGTAATGAGAAAAAGGTTTATGTAGGACCAATTGTAAGGGAAGAAATTGAGAGAGGTAACGTATTACGAGGAAGAAGGTATTGTGAATTTCAGCAAGATAAGCCAGTATTGTTAATAATGGGTGGGAGTCAAGGTGCTAAGTGGATAAATGATATGGTAAGGAAAAGTTTAGATACATTATTATTAAGTTTTAATATTGTTCATATGTGTGGTAAAGGGAAGGTGGATCCTTCTATCGGAATGGAAGGTTATATGCAATTTGAATATATAGGAGAAGAGTTGCCACATATACTGAATATGGCAAGTGTTGTAGTTTCCAGAGCGGGTTCTACTGCTATTTCTGAATTGTTATTTTTGAAGAAACCGATGTTGCTTATTCCGTTAACTAATGGTTCCAGTAGAGGGGATCAAGTTTTAAATGCTGACTATTTTTCTAGGCAAGGGTATGCGGAAGTATTACTTCAAGATAGAATAAGCACCAGTACATTTACAGATGTGGTAAATAAGTTGTATGTAAATAAGGAGAGATATATTCAAAACATGAATGGATTTAAGAAAACAAATGAGGAGGGAATTCATCAATTAATAGATTTAATAAATGAAGTAGTTAAATAATAAAAAAAGGAAAGAAATTATTTTCTTTCCTTTTTACTATAGTTGTTCAAATTCATTATTACCTATAACGATTACATTCAGTATAGAGTTATATGCATTTTGATTTACTATGGACGAATACCGTTTTCTAACAGCTTAGTAAATGCATTGGCATAAATAGGTTTACTGTAATAGTAACCTTGAATAAACTGACATTTATTTTTTTGAAGGAAATTTACGTGTTCTTTCGTTTCTACGCCTTCAGCAATGACGGACATTCCTAAGGTATTTGCTAATGTGATGATTGTTTTAATGATTTCCATTCCATCTTCACACGTTTCAGACATTGTAATAAATTCTCTTGGGATTTTTAACGTATCGATTGGATATAAAGGTAAGTAGGCTAGGGAAGAATAGCCTGTACCAAAGTCGTCGATTGAAATGTGAATCCCTAAACTTTTTAGTGTACGCAGTTTTATCAATGTTTCTCTCTCATCCATCATTGCAATTCGTTCTGTTAATTCTAGATCAAGGGAACTTGCTGGTAAGCCTGTAGTTGCTAAAGTAGAAGAAATAGATTTTACAAATCCTTCTTGTTCAAATTCTTTAGCAGATAAATTTACCCCTATTTTTAAATGCGAATATCCGAGTGCATGCCAACGTTTCATTTGCTCACAAGCCTGCTGTAATGTCCATTTTCCTATTGGAATAATTTGTAGTGTTTCTTCTGCAATCGGAATAAACTCGTATGGAGAAATAACACCTAATTCAGGATGATTCCACCTGATTAAAGCTTCTGCACCGATAATTTTATTAGATTCACTATCAACTTGAGGTTGATACAAAAGGAACAATTCTTCATTTTGTATTGCGTTTGGTAAATCTTTTTCTAATCGTAATCGTCTTTCGATTTTTTTAGCGATTACATCGTCATAAATAGAGACAGAGTTAAGCTCTTTTGCCTTTGCATCATACATTGCAACATTAGCGTTTTTCAGAAGTGTAGCGGTATCGATTCCGGAATGTGGATAAATGGAGATACCGATACTCAGTGATAAAGTTAATTTATGCTCATGTATGACAAACGGCTTTTCCATGCTTTCAAATAATTGGTTACATAACTCGAATAAGGAATATTCGTCAGTATAGTTTTCAATTAAGATTGTAAACTCATCACCACCGATTCTTGACAGATGAGTATGTGATGGAAGACATGATTGGAATCGCTTTGCTACTTCTTCTAATATGTAATCACCTGACGAATGTCCAAGTGTATCGTTAATTACTTTAAAGCGATCTAAATCTAAATATAATAATGCAAACTCACTTTGTGTTGTTTGAGCATTTTTTATAAATTTTCTTAGCTTCCTATGGAAAAAGGATCGATTCCCAATTTTCGTTACAGTATCGTGGAATGCTAAATATTTTATTTCTTCTTGTTGTTTTTTTAGTGCGGTAATATCCTTTACCATAATATAGCTTCCTGAAATTTGTCCATCTATCATAATAGGAACGATGGTAACGTATAAAAAATAAGTAAAGCCATCTTTATATTGAGAACTAAGTTGTAAGGATGCTGATTCTTGTTGTTTAACTTTTTCTAATGCAGATATCAGTTTATGTTTATCTGCATCTAAAATAATAGAAAAACATGTCTCACCAAGTAACTCGTTCGTTGGTGCTCCAAGTAGTATGCTTCCTGCTTTATTTACATTTAAGAATATTCCATTTAAATCAATCGTAAAAATGGGATCAGGATGATATTCATATAATGATTTGAATTTTTGTTGTTTCTGAGATAGGGCCTCTGATTTATGGACTAAATCAGAAGTTCTTAAAGTAACTTTTTCTTCTAGTTGAGCATTAAATACTTGTAAACGTTTTGTTAGGGTGTCGTTTTGCATACGCACAATAGAATGGCGAATAAGTACGAAAACAAAAGCGATACAATTTCCTGTAATGAGAGTTGAAGACGATGTTTGTTCTTTTAATGTAAACCCGATTAGTATTGCAACAGCAAGATAGGGAAATACGACTAAAACTTTCTTTCCTAGTATAGGGTTTACAATGAAATAATTTTTATGGCTATTATCATCTTCTGAAATAGACCCAGCTATTGCGATAAGCAATATAGGTATTCTATATAAAAGACGTAAAAATGTTATAGTGTCAGTTGATAAATGGGTATTTAAGTAAAAATAAATATAGTTAAAAGTTGCAGAACTAATTAATACAAAAATAAAGATATAAATTTTCCGCTTGGACTTAAAAATTGTTGGGCGGAAAAAGAGACTAACACCTAGTAGAAGAAATAATAGATCTGCAATTGGATATAGAAATGAAAGGAAAATATCTGCGAGTGAAAGTGAGAATATATTTAAATTTGGCTGATTAAATAAATACCATTCTAATGTGAATATGGAAGTAAGTACTATACATATATCACAAATAAAGAAAGCTTTTCCCCATTTATTGCATTCTTTTAAGATCTTATAGCAAAAAGCGATAAGGCAGAAGAATAGAAAAAACATGTAAAATACATCAGAAATAGTAAAATGATGTATTGGAAGTTCGAAAAAGGTATCTTGATACGTATATACTACTTTTCCTAATAAAAAACTACCAATTGCAATTGTAATACATATCCAAAAAGGATTTGAACTAACTTTTTTAGAGTATATAGAGTAAATTAGCGATATAAATGTAATGACTTCAACGATGAGTGAAGCGAAGCGTACATTGAAATTTGAAAAATTAGTAGGGAACAGAAAGAAAAACATAAAATAGATTGAATAGCATATTAATGTTGTGATTAATATACATAGCTGTAAATTTTTATTTAATTTCAAAAAAATCACCTTCTTTAAGTATGTACTATATTCGTAATATCCATACGTAATAATATTACTTAAGGATTGTATCAGATTTCCTTATAAAAAGCATGCTTATAAGGAAAAAAACAAGAGTGCAATAATTCTTGAAAATGAAAAAACACTACATTTAATGATTTTTAGTGTATCAAGGTTTTAGATGGGAATTGTATATTTAGTCATCCAGTATATTTTAAAGGTTTTTTAGTGCTTTGCAAGTGGAGATGCAAATTTGCATATAAAATGATGGGATTTTCTTTCTAGGTGAGTTTTTGATTGTTATAGGCTAGTAAGGAACACCTTTGTATGTATCTATTTTCATACTAATGAGGGATTTCAAAAATGTTTTAAGAATATACAATAAAATATAGTCATTCATTACGTTTTTAGTATGGGAGGAAAAGCATGAAAAATTGGGTGAAGTTTCGAATAGCACGTCCAACAGATAAGTTTGAAGAGGTTATAGCATTCTATGAAAAAGGATTAGGTTTAAAGCGTATAGGTGAATTTTACGGTCATGAAGGTTACGATGGCGTCATGTTTGGACTACCAGATGAAGAATATCATTTAGAATTTACAAGATATATAGATGGGAGCCCATGTCCAGCTCCAACAAAAGATAACTTACTTGTATTTTACATGCGAGAAGATAGGGAAATGAAAAAAGTGAGTAAAAGGCTGCATACAATGGGGTATGGTGAAGTAGAACCAGAAAATCCGTATTGGAAAGAAAAGGGGATAACGATAGAAGATCCGGATGGTTGGAGAATTGTATTGATGAAAATAGAAGAATGAGGTGTGGCGAAACTAGAGGAGAAAGACGTTTCGAGTTTTGATAGTGTAAAAGAAAATATATATAAGCTTCCTTGAAGGGGATAAAATCAAGGGGAAGGTTTTTTGTGAATTTATCTGAAAATTAACATTTGATAATTTGTTCTGGGAAGATATGAAATAAGAACGTATATTCTTATGGGTTGATAGTCATGTCTTTAAAGAGGGATATAGAAAAGGGAGGAATTATGAATACATATATCTATATGGTTAGGCATGGTGAATCGCCAAAATTAGAAGGAAATGAAAGAACACGTGGATTAACTGAGAAGGGAATTTTAGATGCTCAAAGAATAACTGAGATATTAGAAACAGAGGGAATTAATACTTTCATTTCAAGTCCGTATAAGAGGGCTATGTTAACGATAGAAGAGTCAGCGAATCTCCATGAAAAAGAAATGTTAGTATATGAAGGTCTTAAAGAGTGTAAGTTTTCAAATGAAAATAAAATTATATCGGATAAGGAAGTGTACCCACTTGTAAAGGAGATGTTTTTTAATCCAGAATATGCACTGACGGATGGAGAGTCATATGCGGATTGTCAGCGAAGAGTAGTGAGAGTGTTAAAAGAAATATTAATGAATTTTCAAGGACATAAAATTGTAATTGGTACACATGGGCTTGTAATGACACTAATGATGAACTATTTTGATAATCAATATGGACTTGAATTTTTAATGAATACATCCAAACCGGATATATATAAGCTAGAATTTAAAGAAGAGCAATTAATGAATGTAGAGAGATTATGGAGAGAAGAATGAAATGGGGTATATGGAGTGTGTTTTAAAAATTACTTTTAAAACACACTCTTTTGCATTAAGTTGAGTTTTAAATATTTTCACTAATACGTTCTTTGTTTTTGTTATTTAAAGTATGTAAGAGTTTTTGAAATACCTTAAATGAATGCTGGAATATTGGACTTTGAATAAAAGTGTATAGAAAAGTTACGATAAAAACAGGACCTCCTAGCATGTATCCAATGACTAGTACAAAGCATTCTACAATAATTCGAGCACGGCTAATAGATAACCCAGTTTTGTCAGAAATGGTAAGCATGAATCCATCGCGGGGTCCAGCACCAATGCCAGCCGCAACGTACATGCCGCCCCCAATGCCTGTAATTGCAATACCAGAAAATAAAATGAGTAAGTTTATCCATAAATAATCACTAGCGTTTGGAAGGATTTTTGATTGTAAGAAAAAGTCCATAATAGGACCGATAAGTAGTGCATTTAAAAATGTGCCCACGTTTATATATTTTCGATCTACTAGTAAAGAGATAATAACGAGACATAATCCACATATGACACTCCAAGTGCCAATTGTCCACCCAAATCGTTGGTAGAGAGCCATATTTAAAACTTCCCAAGGGTGTAAACCGAGGAATTTAACTTTGACTGCGAGAGCATTTCCAAGTCCAAAAAAAATTAATCCTAGGAAAAAAAGAAAATAGCGAAAGAGAGTTAGCCTCATCTTTAAAACCTCCCAATATATAATGATGTATATTACATGTTTGAATTTAAATGTACAAATGTTATGTCTTTTTATGATTTATTAAAAATGTAAATGGATATATATTTTCACAGTCAAAAAAGTTAAAATATTTCGTTATAAGGATTATAATAGAGAGAGAACTATAAAAGGAGTGAACGAATTTGAAACAAGAACTTATTGAAAGATTTACGAGATATGTAAAGATTGATACACAATCAAATGAAGAAAGTCATACAGTGCCTACAACACCAGGGCAAATTGAGTTTGGTAAGTTATTAGTGGAAGAGTTGAAAGAGATTGGGTTATCAGAAGTGACGATGGATGAAAATGGTTACGTAATGGCAACACTGCCTGCTAATACAGATAAGGATGTTCCTGTAATCGGCTTTTTAGCTCATTTAGACACAGCAACAGATTTTACAGGGGAAAACGTAAAACCACAAATTCATGAAAATTTTGATGGTAATGCGATTACGTTAAATGAAGAATTAAATGTTGTGTTAACACCTGAACAGTTCCCGGAATTACCATCATATAAAGGACATACAATTATTACAACTGATGGTACAACACTTCTTGGAGCAGATGATAAAGCTGGTCTTACAGAAATCATGGTCGCAATGAATTATTTAATACATAATCCGCAAATTAAGCATGGAAAAATAAGAGTAGCATTTACACCGGATGAAGAAATTGGCCGTGGACCATCGCATTTTGATGTAGAAGCGTTTGGTGCATCGTTTGCTTATACAATGGACGGAGGTCCATTAGGTGGTTTAGAATATGAGAGTTTTAACGCTGCAAGTGCCAAATTAACTTTTAGAGGGACAAATACACATCCTGGAACAGCGAAAAACAAAATGCGTAACGCAAGTAAACTCGCTATGGAATTCGATAGACAGTTACCAGTAGAAGAGGCGCCAGAATATACAGAGGGATATGAAGGGTTTTATCATTTACTCTCTTTAAATGGTGATGTCGAGCAAAGTAAAGCTTACTATATTATTCGAGATTTTGATCGTAATCATTTTGAAGCGCGTAAAAATAATATTAAAGATATTGTGAAAAACATGCAAGAGAAGTACGGCGAAGATGCAATCGTTTTAGAGATGAATGATCAGTATTATAATATGCTTGAAAAAATTGAACCGGTGAGAGAAATT
This sequence comes from Bacillus sp. TH17, assembly GCF_016651125.1. Classification (NCBI taxonomy): domain Bacteria; kingdom Bacillati; phylum Bacillota; class Bacilli; order Caryophanales; family Bacillaceae; genus Bacillus; species Bacillus sp. TH17. The sequence continues at coordinate 3,154,628 of NZ_JAEKEN010000001.1, read as the reverse complement.
GTTGATATTGCGTATGAGGCAATGAAAAGTTTAAATATTGAACCGAATATTCATCCAATTCGCGGTGGAACAGATGGATCGCAATTATCATATATGGGATTACCAACGCCAAATATTTTCACTGGTGGTGAAAACTATCACGGTAAATTTGAGTATGTTTCGGTAGATACTATGGAAAAAGCTGTTCAAGTAATTGTAGAAATCGCAAGACGATTTGAAGAACAAGCTTAAAAAGAGAACCAAGTAGTAATGAAGTGCTACTTGGTTCTTTTCTATAGTAAAAATACAAAGTGAAACTTGTTACAAGACGTTTGTAAAAGGGGGAAATGTTATGAGTGAAAATCAGTTTCATGGTTATATAGGGACATATACCAAAGCAGAGAGTAAGGGGATTTATAAATTTATACTTGATACGAACATCGGAGAACTTAAAGGGATTGAATTAGCAGCTCATATAGGAAGTCCGACATATGTAACGATTAGTCATAACAACGAGTACCTTTATTCTGTTGCGAAAGATAATGGGTTAGGTGGAATTGCTAGTTTTTCTATTCATAATAAATCCGGTAATCTAAATTCGATTAGCATGCAAGTTTTAGAAGGGGCATCGCCGTGCTATGTAAGTGTGAATCGGGAGAATAGTATAGTAGTAGCAGCTAATTATCATAAAGGAACAGTAGAGTCCTATTTAGTGAAAAAGGATAATGGAAGTTTAAATGCTGCTACGGTAATTGTAGAACATAAAGGGTCAGGACCAAATAAGGAAAGGCAAGAAAAGGCACATGCTCATTATATAGATTTTACTCCTGATGAAAAATATGTAGTAGCAGTTGATTTAGGAATAGACAAGGTGATTACATATAAAGAAAGTGATGGAGAACTAATAGAAGTTACACGGTTATCTGTAAAACATGGTAGTGGTCCAAGGCATCTTATATTTCATCCAAGTGCGCAGTATGCATATGTTATGACAGAATTAAGTTCAGAGATTATTGTACTTCAATATGATGCAAAGAGTGGCAGTTTTAAAGAAAAACAATACATTTCTACATTACCTGAAGATTTTAGAAAAGATAGTTACGGAAGTGCAATTCACATTTCTTCTGATGGCAAGTTTGTTTACGCAGCAAATAGGGGACATAATAGTATCGCGGTTTTCCGAGTGAATGAGCACAATGGAGAGCTCGCTTTTATTGAAACAGTATCGACAGAAGGGGATTGGCCACGTGATTTTTCTTTAGATCCGGATGGGAAATTTTTAATTGCAGCGAATGAAAGATCTAATACTTTGACTTTATTTGCTAGGGATGAAATGACAGGGGAGCTAACGCTTGTACAGACGGACGTAAATGTTCCAGAGCCAGTATGTGTGAAGTTTTTACATGTGAAAAAATAGATAGGTTTCCCTATCTATTTTTTATTAGGAAATTTTAATATAGCACCCGCCACAAATAAAAAGTCGCGTAAGACTCCCAATTTGTCCAATTTGATGCAAATTCTTTTATTTCATTTTTAGTCGGTTTCTTTTCGGAACCTGTTATAAATTTAATTGCATTATGCAAACCAACATCATCAATTGGAAAAGCTGAAGGGAATCGTAAACAACGCATCAAAACATAGTGAGCTGTCCATGGCCCTATACCGCGAATGCTAGTTAATTGTTTTTCAGCTTGCTTCACATCTTGTATTTGTAATAGAGATTCTTTTGATAATTTACCTTCTGTAATGTGCTGCGCGACGTCAATTAAGTATTCGCACTTTCTTGTAGTCATTTTTAATGTTGCGAGATCTTCTGCATCTAAATTTGCTATTACTTCAGGTGATGGGAATATCCAATGTTTTCTACCGTTCCAATCTACATAATCGCCAAAATTTTCGACTAATCTTCTTTTTAGAGTATAGGCATATGTGAGGTTGATTTGTTGACCTAGAATCCCCCAGCATAGTGCTTCAAATAAATCCGGAATTCCCAAAGTACGAAGACCGTAAAATTCTTTAATGGGTTTTTGAAGGAGTGGGTCGTGTTTAGCTAATTTATAGAAGGGAGCTAAATCAGTAGTTAAATCAAACCACTCTTTTACATAGTTAGATACGGCATCGTGTGCCCATTTTTCAGAGACATATGATGCTCCTAAAAAACGTATTTGAATATTACTATTGGCATTCAAACCAATTTCAACTAATGGATTTATGTTTTGAACAGGAATGACTTTATAGATTTTATTGTTTTCAATATGAAACATACATTCATTTTTAGAACGCGATAGATAGCGTAAGTTTTCTTGAAAACTAAATTCTTTTGGAACGACTAAAGACAATATTTCATTACAATCCTCTGTCATATTTACTCCTCCCGAAGCGCTTCTAATTTGAGCAATTCTTTTTTCATTTCTAAACCACCTCTAAAACCGGTAAGTTTACCATTTTTCCCAATAACGCGGTGACAAGGAATAGTGATAAGCAGAGGATTTGCCCCAACGGCAGTCCCAACGGCACGTACAGCTGTAGGTTTTTGAATTCTTTCTGCAATTTCTGAATAAGAATATGTTTTTCCATAAGGAATTTCACGTACCGTATTCCAAACAGATAATTGAAATTCAGTTCCGTAAGCATCAATAGGGAATGTAAAAGTTTCTCGCTTGTTTTCTAAATACTCGATAACTTCTTTCGTATATGTTAGCAGGTAATCTGGATTGTGAGTCAATATATGCTGTGGCAGTTTTTTTCTAGCCCACAAATTTAGTTCTTCAAAGTTTTCGTCTTGAGATCCAATGAAACATAGTCCATTTTCAGTTGCAGCAATATGCAAGCACCAATTTTTATGTGTAATTAGCGCCCAATATATAGATTTATTTTTATAGGAATTCATTATTGTATCCCTCTTTCATTTCGTTCTTTTTTCGATATTCAGTAGGAGTAAATCCGGTTTTCTTTTTAAATAAAGTTGCGAAATACTCCGAGTTTTCTATCCCGACAGCAGTACTAATTTCCTTAACGGATTGATTTGTATGTGAAAGATATTCTGCCGCTTTTTTAATTCTGAATTGCTGTATATATTCTATTGGACTAATCCCTACAATTTTCTTGAAAGTGCGTTGTAGATGATAAGGGCTACCATGGCATATTTCTGCGAGTAAGTCGAGGGTTAGCACGTCACAATAATGTTTTTGGATATATTCTTTAATTTGCTCTACCCATTCTTCATTAGGTAAAGTTAGCCCGTTTGGTTTACAACGTTTACACGGACGAAAATTTTCATGTAATGCTTGCTCTGCCTTAAGAAAAATACGTACATTGTTTTTATTCGGTATTCTCGATTTACATGATGGTCGGCAAAAAATACCGGTTGATTTTACAGCGTAAAAGAATTTGTCATCATATGTGGAGTCATTATGAATAATTGCTTGCCAATACTCATTTGTTACTGTGAACTCTTCATTATGCACAGAACATCACCTCTGGCATTAGTATAACCTGAATAAAGTACGTATGTACGCATTTATGAATGTAAGAGCAAGATTACAAAGATGAAACTATGATAGGGTATCTATTTTGTGTTAGCATGAAAATTGAAAATGCACATCAAGAGGAGGAACATAGATGAAGTTGATTTCATGGAATGTAAATGGTTTGCGAGCAGTTATTGCAAAAGGTGGATTTTTAGAATATCTTGAGGAATCAAAAGCTGATATATTTTGTTTACAAGAGATTAAATTACAAGATGGGCAAATTGATTTAAATCCAGAGGGATACTATACATACTGGAATTATGCTGTGAAAAAAGGCTACTCAGGAACGGCTATTTTCACGAAAAAAGAACCGCTTTCTGTTACATACGGTTTAGGGATTGAAGAGCATGATCAAGAAGGACGAGTTATTACGTTAGAATTCGAAGATTTTTATATGATAACGTTATATACACCAAACTCCAAACGTGGATTAGAACGCTTAGATTACAGAATGAAATGGGAAGATGATTTCAGGGCCTATATTAAACGATTAAATGAAAAGAAATCAGTTGTTTTTTGCGGAGATTTAAACGTCGCACATAAAGAAATAGATTTAAAAAATCCAAAAAGTAACCGTAAAAACCCTGGATTCTCTGATGAGGAGAGGGAGAAGTTTACACGTACTTTAGAAGAAGGATTTGTTGATACGTATCGCTACCTTTATCCTGATCAGGAAGGAGCATATTCGTGGTGGTCGTATCGTATGGGTGCAAGAGCGAAAAATATCGGTTGGCGTTTAGACTACTTTGTGATTTCTGAAAGGCTAAAACATAAAATTACCGATGCGAAAATTAATAGTGAAGTGATGGGATCGGACCATTGTCCAGTTGAATTACATATAGATTTCTAAAAAAGAAGTATCTTCCTGAAAAAAGGAGATACTTCTTTTTTGTTCAGTTTGTTAAAATTTTTCAAATCATTCTTGAAATAATCTGATATTAAATATATACTTAATAACGATAATCATTATCACTGTTAGTGATTATCGTGGGATGAGGGTTGTAAAGAATTTAATACTAGGGGAAGTGAACGAGAATGGCTCTCCATTTTACGTAGATTTATTAATGATGTGAAATATAGATGAGGATTATGTTTCATATAATTAAGTTTCATTGTTGAAATAATATATTTGAAGATTTCGAGAGGAGATATATAAAGATGAACAAGAAGTTATTTACATTAGGGATGGTTACAGTTTTAAGTGTTGGTTTAGCAGCATGTAATAGTGCAGACAAAACTTCTGGGGAACAAAAACAACAGACAAAGGCTACGGAAACGAAAAAAGACGAAAAGCGAAAGATTACATATTTAGGTAAAGAATATACAGTACCAGCAAAAGTAGATAAAATTGCGACAGCTAGTTTAGAGTCAATGGAAGATGCGGCAGTACTTGGAATTAAACCGGTAGGTGCAATTACGGTTGGTGGGAAATTACCAGGGAACGTTGCAAAAGATTTAGAAGGTGCGAAATCTGTCGGTGAGAAAATGGAACCCAACTTTGAAACATTACTTCAATTAAAACCTGATGTTATTACATCAAGTACGAAATTCCCAGCAGAAGCGGCTGAGAAATTTACGAAGGTAGCTCCAACAATCCCAATATCACATGTTTCTACAGATTGGGAAGAAAACTTAAAATTAATGGGAGAACTATCTGGTAAAAAAGACAAAGCAGAAAAAATTATTAAGGATTATAAAGCAGACGCTGAAAAAGCGAAAGCAAAAATTGGAGATAAGTTAAAAGATAAAAAGGTACTTGTAATAAGATTAAGAGCGAATACATTATTCGTTTATCCAGAAGGAGTATACTTCAACCCTGTAATTTATAAAGACCTTGGATTAACTGCTCCAGAACAACTTAAAAATGTAAAAGCGCAAGAGAAACTCTCTTTAGAACAACTGGCTCAAATAAATCCAGATTACGTATTTTTACAATATGAAGCAAGTGAAAATAATAAACCAAAAGTACTAGAAGAAATAGAAAGTAATCCAATTTGGCAAAGTGTAAATGCTGTAAAAGAGAAGAAAGTATTTGTAAATACTGTAGATCCTATTGCACAAGGTGGTACTGCTTGGAGTAAAACAGTATTTTTAAAAGAAGCAGTGAAAAATTTGACTAAATAATAAAATTAGTAAGGTGCGTTGAATGATATGCGGAAAATAAATTCACTTCCAATGATAATTTTATGCTTAGCACCCATATGTATTTTACTTACTGTTATTTTATCTATCTTATATGGGACAAAAAATATCGATTTTGAAACGACGTGGAATGCATTGTTTCATTTTGATTCGAGTAATGTAAATCATAATATTATTGTTACATCTCGTTTACCAAGGGTAATTGGAGCTCTTTTAGTTGGAGCTTTTCTAGCCATATCAGGAGCACTTATGCAGGGGATGACAAGGAATTATCTTGCATCCCCTTCTATTATGGGTGTGACGGATGGTTCTGCTTTTGTTATTACAATGTGTATGGTATTCCTTCCGGGAATGTCTTCAGTCAACATGATTTTATGTTCTATGCTGGGTTCAGCATTAGGCGCGGGGATTGTTTTTGGATTTGGTTCACTGCTTAGAAACGGATTGTCACCTGTAAGATTAGCAATTATAGGAACCGTGATAGGGACATTTTTAAGTAGTCTTTCTGCCGCAATTGCTTCTTATTTTCAAGTCTCTCAAAATATTAGTTTTTGGTACAATGCGAAATTAGATCAAGTAGATCCCAATATACTTAAATTAGCAATTCCTTTTGGTATAGTTGGTATTATTTTAGCACTTCTTATTTCAAAATCTATTACAATCCTTTCATTGGGAGAAGAAGTGTCTATTAATTTAGGACAGCGTACGAAAATTATAAAAATGACTGCAATTTTATCTGTTGTATTTCTGACTGGTACAGCAGTTGCTTTAGTAGGGAAAATAGGTTTTGTAGGACTAATTATTCCTCATATTACCCGCTTTTTAATCGGTGTAGATTATAAATGGATTGTGCCTTGTGCTGGAGTAATTGGTGGTGTGTTTCTTGCTTTATGTGATGTGTTAAGCAGATTTGTAAACTATCCATTTGAAACACCAATAGGCGTTGTTACGTCTCTAATTGGAATTCCTTTCTTCCTTTATTTAATTCGTACAAGAGGGGGAGAGAGACATGCTTAAAGGCTCAAGTCAGCGTTTTGTAATGACTATGGGTACTATTATACTTTTAATTTTATGTACCATTTATATTAGCTTAACGAATGGTACATTTGATATTACAATTATGGACGTCTTTCGAACAATTTTTCGGATTGATCCAGTCCCAGAACATGATTTAGTTATATTTGATTTTAGACTGCCGCGAATCATAATTGCTGGCCTAGTAGGATTAGGTCTAGGGATAGCTGGCGCTGTTATTCAAGGGATTACGAGAAATGGTTTAGCAGATCCGGGTATTTTAGGAGTAAATGCTGGTGCAGGAACTGCAATCGTAATTTTTATGTTCTTTTTCCAAGGACAAATAAAGAGTACGGATTGGATTTCTATAATGATGATGCCGATGTTTGGCTTAGTTGGAGGGTTAGGCGCGGCTATATTAATTTATATATTTTCTTGGCGAAATGGAAAGTTAGATTCACAGCGTCTGTTACTAACAGGGATCGCAATAGGGTCAGGTTTCGGAGCGTTTTCTATGTATTTATCATTGAAAATGAAAGCAACTGACTTTGAAATGGCAGCTGTCTGGGTTTCAGGTAGCATATATAATGCAAACTGGAAATACATTATTGCAATGTTGCCATGGCTTATTATATTAATTCCAATTATAAAAAAGAAAGCTTATTTGCTAGATTTATTTCAATTGGAAGAAACGAGTATTACAAGTCTAGGTGTTTCAGTAGAAAGAGAGAAGTCTATTCTATTATTAAGCAGTATTGGACTTGTAAGTGCATGTGTTGCTGTTTCAGGAAGTATTGGATTTATTGGTCTAATGGCGCCACATATAGCCAAAAGACTTGTTGGCATTCAACATAAATATGTAATTCCTACATGCGGAGTAATTGGGATGCTACTTGTAATTGCTTCAGATTTTATCGCAAAAACAATTTTTATGCCTGCAGAATTGCCTGTAGGGATTGTTATTGCTATTGTCGGTGTACCGTATTTCTTATATTTACTTTATAAGGCGAAAGCGTAAGAGGAGGAAATACAAGTGAATATTTTAAGTGCAAAAAACTTGGAAGCAAATTATGAAAAACTTACAGTGTTTCGCGATTTAAATGTGGAAATACAAAAGGGAAAAGTAACGACAATTATAGGTCCAAATGGATGCGGAAAATCGACATTATTAAAAACGATGGGAAGAATTTTAAAACAAAAAAGCGGTAAAGTATATTTACAAGGACAAGATTTAAATACGATTTCAACGAAAGAAATCGCGAAACAGTTAGCTTTGCTTCCGCAAAATCCGATTGCCCCGGGAGAGATTAAGGTAGAAGAGTTGGTTTCTTATGGGCGTTATCCACATCGTAATAACGTGAATAAGTTAACTTCAAAAGATAAAGAAATGATTGATTGGGCATTAGATATTACCAAAACATCAGCGTTTCGAACGAGACAAATTGTGAATTTATCAGGTGGACAAAGACAAAAAGTATGGCTAGCGATGGCATTAGCACAAGAGACAGAAGTGTTACTACTAGATGAACCAACGACATATCTTGATATGTCTCATCAATTAGATGTATTACAAATTGTGGAGAAGTTAAATAAAGAACATAATTGTACGGTCGTTATGGTATTACATGATATTAACCATGCAGCGAGGTTTTCAGATGAAATTATTGCAATGAAGGAAGGGGAAATCGTTACAACTGGAAGCCCAGAAGAGATTATTACAAATGAAGTATTAAAAGAAGTATTTCATATTGATGCGCGTGTCATGATTGATCCGTATAATGGGTCTCCTGTTTGTTTTGGATACGATAGCGTTATATCTCAAGAAGAGAAAGTAGAAATATATGTAACGAGTTAAGAAGGGGGGATGTAAGATGAATACTACTATTGAAAAACAGCAGATTATTACATCTAATACAGAACAGTGGAAAATGTATTCAAAATTAGAAGGTAAGGAATATCAAATTCATATTTCAAAGCCGAGGCAGCCGGCACCAGAGTCAGGATATCCTGTTATATACGTATTAGATGGCAATGCCTTTTTTCAAACATTCCATGAAGCGGTTAAAATACAATCAGTTAGAGCAGAAAAAACAGGTGTTTCACCAGCCATTATAGTAGGTATTGGTTATCGTATTGAAGGGGCATTTTCAGGTGAAGAAAGATGCTATGATTTTACGCCTAGCGTAATTTCAAAAGATGCTCCGTTAAAACCGGACGGTAAACCGTGGCCTAAAACAGGGGGAGCGCATAATTTCTTTACTTTTATTGAAGAAGAATTGAAACCACAAATTGAAAAGGAATTTGAGATTGATAAAGGAAAGCAAACGTTATTTGGACATTCTTTAGGTGGTCTATTTGCTTTACATATACTATTCACAAACGTAAATGCCTTTCAAAATTATTTTATAAGTAGTCCATCTATTTGGTGGAATAACCAATCCGTGCTTGAAAAAGAAAAGAATCTTATAAATGAATTAAACAATGCTAAGGTTGAAACGGGAGTATTCCTTACAGTTGGGTCATTGGAACGAGAGCATATGGTTGTAGGTGCAAACGAATTATCAGAGCGCCTTCTCCAAGTAAAACACAATCAGTTTAGATTTATGTTTTATGAAGCTGAAGGGGAGAATCATGCATCTGTTGTGCCGACTTCTTTAAGTAAAGGATTGAGATTTATTAGTCAAGTGTAGAAGACGTATATGAAAAAAGGTAAGCAATTGCTTACCTTTTTTCATTATTGTTTTATTGCTACGTATCCATCAATTAAAAAGCTTGTGAAAAAGCGATTGATTTGAGTAAATCCACATTCCTCCATGATAGCTAGTAGATTCGTTTCGGAAATAGGAAATATTTCTGTTTCAAAAGAATTTTCAAATCGGTTCCAATCTTCTAATGGAATTTGATTTTGCATCATGTGGTTGCGCCAAGCATTTAATTGTGCAGAAAACATACTTGTATGGGGTATACCATTTATTGAAGAGAGAAAGAATGGAGCACCGGGCTTTAAGCGACTACTAATTTCATTAAGTAACTCTTTTTTCCCCTTCATAGTTGGGATGAAGTGCAGAACAAGCATACAGGTGGCAGCGTCAAATAATGGATTGGTTAATAATGAATGAACAGTTCCATGTACAAAGTGAATTTGATTTTGTATGCCTGCGTTTTCAATTCTTTTTTTAGCTAACTGTAGCATGCTTTCAGATGGATCAACACCTGTAAAATAAAAATTGCTATTTTGTTTGCCTATTGAGAGGATTTCTTGTCCACCACCAGCACCTATAATTAGTAACTTTGGATTCATATTTTCTTTAGGGAGTGTAGTAAATAAGAAATGATTCATCATTTCATATAGGGTAAAATATCCAGGGATTTTCAACGGAATTGTTCGTTCATACGTATGTACAGTACAATCATTCCAGCTCATTTTTTAACCTCCTCTTTTACAATAAAGTTTCACTTTATTATGAAATGAAATGGTTAGAGGAAACAATCCCATAAATCTGGGGGGAATAAAGATGATTTATGAACAGGCAACGAAAGAAATAACAGTGTTAATGGAAAGCGAGAGCTCAACTAGACAATTCCAAAAAGGGTTTTTAAATATATTAAAAAAGTTAATTCCATTTGATGCTTCCTACTTCACCGCTATAGACCCACGCACATTTTTATCAACCGGGGCATATACAGATCGAATAATTGAACAGCTGCATTCGCTGTTATTTATGAATGAATTTTTAGAGGATGATTACAACAAATTTAAAGATTTAGCACGAAAGGCCCCCCATGTTGGCGCGATACGTATTGTCACAAATGATAATCCGATAAAAAGCGCTAGGTATCGAAATATTTTAAAACCAGCCGGTTTTATAGATGAAGTAAGAGTGGTTTGTATGAGTAAAGGAAAATGTTTTGGACACTTAAGTTTGTTTCGAGATAATACAAGAGTATCTTTTCAACAAAATGAATGTGAGTATTTATCAAAAATAAGCTCTATTGTGGGAGATACATTAAGAAAATCATTTATAACATGTTCAGAGGAACAAGTGGAAGTAGTAGGAACGGGTACGATTATATTAAATGAAAAATTTGACCTACTATATTGGGATCAAAATGGAAAGGCGTGGCTATCCACTCTTAGAACATATGAACAATTGAATGAAGATGACGTTCCAAGGCCAATACGTGCGGTTTGTTCAAGAGTGAAAGCCAACGAATCTAATAGGGAAGCAGCAGATGAAGGGGAAATGGTAGGTATTGGTTTATCTTGTGGACAATTTTTAGTTATTCGCGCGAGTAGGTTAGAAGGTTACGGTAGTTGTAATGATGGCTATATAGTTTTGTTTGAAAGAGCGAGGCCGGAAGAAGTTTTTCCCCTTATTGCAGATTCTTATAGTCTTTCTCAAAGAGAGAAGCAAGTGATAGTAGGGATTGTTAGAGGAATGTCAACAAAAGACGTGGCGGAAGAATTGCATATTTCTACGTATACAGTTCAAGATCATTTTAAATCCATTTTTGAAAAGGTAGGGGTATGTAGTAGAAATGAACTTATATGGGAGGTTTTTTCGAAGTTTTGTTTTTCTAAAGAGAAGTAATAATAGAAAAGAATCCAAAGTCATTTAGGATTCTTTTTTTATAATTTTTTTCGGTTAATAAGGTATACTGTATACATAATCAAATATATACTTGAATAAGAGGTGTTACTTATGAAAGAAGAACATTGTGAACTTTGTTATCACGATGAGCAAAAAGTAAAGCATGCAAGTGACATGTTGGAGAAAGAAAATATAAGTAGTGTAGCGAAAATGTTTAAGGCACTTGCAGATGAAACACGTTTGAAAATTGCTTATGCGCTGTATACGGAAAATGAGCTTTGCGTACGAGATGTCGCAAGTATTATTCATAGCAGTATTGCAACGGCATCGCATCATTTAAGACTATTACAAACAATAGGATTAGCGAAAAAGCGTAAAGAAGGGAAACTTGTTTTTTATTCATTAGATGACTCTCACGTAAATGGATTAATTGAATTAGCGTTTAGTCATAGTAGTGAAATGAACAAGAAAGAACTTGATATGTAATCATGCATTTTCATAAAGATACTTCTTTATGAAAATGTAACTTTAAAAGGAGAGGAGATAATAAGTATGGTAAAGCTAGTTTTAATACGGCACGGACAAAGTGAATGGAATGTTGAAAATCGGTTTACAGGTTGGACGGATGTAGACTTATCAAATGCTGGTCTTCGAGAAGCAAGAGAAGCTGGAGAGATTTTGAAAGCCGATGGATTCTCATTCGATATAGCATATACATCTGTTTTAAAAAGAGCGATGCGTACTTTGTGGATTACTCTTGAGGAAATGGATTTGATGTGGATACCTATTCATAAAACCTGGAAATTAAATGAGAGACATTACGGTGCACTTCAAGGATTAAATAAAGAAGAAACAGCGAGAAAATATGGTGATGAGAGAGTAACTTTATGGAGACGTTCAACAAATGTACGCCCACCAGCTCTTACAAAAGATGATGAGAGATATGAAGCGGCACATCCGAAGTATAGAGATTTAAAAGAAAATAAGTTTCCCCTTACAGAAAATCTAGAAGATACAGAAAAACGAGTTGTTTCATATTGGGATGAAGAAATAGCCCCTAATTTAAAAGGTGGAAAAAAAGTGATTATTGCAGCGCATGGAAATACAATACGAGCTTTAGTAAAACATTTAGATCAAATTTCAGATGAAGATATAGAATATGTAAACATTCCAACAGGAACACCATTAGTTTATGAATTAGATAACGATTTAAAACCGATATGTCATTATTATTTAAGGGGAAAAGGAGAAGTGATAGAAAGAAAAATAGTGTAAAATAATCTTTTTGATATACCCTACCTTAGTATTGTATGGTATTAATGGAGGTAACAAATATTGTTACATTATACTGTTGTAAATAAAGAAACTTGTGAATCATGTGGATTATGCCGCTCTATAGCACCAGATATATATCAATTGGATTGTAAAAGTAAAGCATTTGGTGCATTAGATCACAATGAAGGAATAATTGGAATTCCAACTACATTTTTGAATGCAATGGTGGCAGCATATGAAAGTTGTCCGACAAATTCGATTCGAGTAGGAAAAGAGTCGTTTGAAAATCAAAAATTAGAAAATGGTATGAGAATGGATTAAAACCGCGTTTCTATATTAATAAAAGCAATAGACAGATAGAAGTGGTGAATTTCAGAACAAATGTTAATAGATTAATAAAAGGAGGAATTTATATGGGACATCATCACGGTCACCAACATCATGGACATACTCACGGGCATTCGCATGGACATCATCATTTTGAGGAGAGCAGGAAAGGGAATAGAAAAGGGTTAATTACAGCTTTAGTAATTACAGCAACTATTATGTTCCTTGAATTTTTTGGAGGACTAGTTACAAATAGTTTGGCCTTATTATCTGATTCAGGACATATGTTAAGTGATACAAGTTCATTATTATTAAGTTTAATTGCAATAGGACTTGCAGCTAGAACGGTTACTTCTACAAAAACGTATGGATATTATCGTTTTGAAATATTAGCAGCATTAATTAATGGAATTACATTATTTGTTGTAGCAGGGCTTATCGTATGGGAAGCAATTGGTCGTTTTTTTGAACCACCAACTGTAGCAAGTGGTCCAATGATGTTAATCGCATCAATTGGTTTATTAGCAAATTTAATTAGTGCATGGGCGCTCATGAGACAAGGTGATGTAAAAAATAACGTGAATTTACGTAGCGCATATTTACATGTTCTTGGGGATGCTTTAGGATCAGTTGGCGCATTAGTAGCTGGTGTACTTATGTCATTATTCTCATGGTATATTGCAGATCCAATTATTTCAGTAGTTGTAGCTCTATTGATTTTAAAGAGTGCGTGGGGAGTAACAAAACATTCCATTCATATACTTATGGAGGGTACACCTGTTTCAATTGAAATAGAAAAAGTTAAGAAAGCGATTAAAGGAGTAAAAGGTGTACGTGATATACACGATCTTCATATTTGGACAATTACATCTGGATTAGATGCATTAAGCGTCCATGTAATGATTGATAAAAAACAAGATGATCAAGAAGTCCTTCAAAATATTATTAATATGTTAAAGCAAGAGTTCCATATTGAACATGCTACAATTCAAATTGAAACACTTAACATTAAACATAATGAAATGATTGTCTAATAAAATGCAAACGAAAGGCTATGGGGAAATTCTCCATAGCCTTTCGTTTGTTCAAGTAGAATTGTCCTTTTTGAAAGTTTTGTTTCAACTTTTCGTCTAAACAGACAAAAAGTTGTCACAATTCGGTCACAATTAGCATAAACATAAAATAGACGAAATGAACTTACTTCCAAAAGGGCTTGGTTAATTCAATTTATGATTAGTAAAGCTGAAAAAGCGCGGATTTAAAGTTCACTATATTCTCAAGGAGGTAGATCGTATGAAAACTATTCTTGCTATCGCTGGGCTTATTTGGGTTTTATCACATGGCATTCCAATTTATGAAGGAGAACAAATTCGCAGTGCTCTGAATAAAAATTTTAATGAATATCATATCATTGATCGGCAAGATAATGTTGTGACAGTTCGTGTAAATGACTGTTTTCATACGGTAACCGTTGAAGGAACTTCAGTAGTGAATGATACAAAAGTATGTGACCAGCAATAATTATATATAGGAAGAAAAAAGCCTTGATTTAAATGTGTGAAGATTGAGGCTTTTATATTTGTAGGCGAATAATAAGCGGGGAATGGACAATCTCCGCTTATTATTGTTTCATTTTATCCCGCATTAGCTACCCGTAAAAGCTCGATTGGTGAGGGGTGATTAAAGTTTCACTTTATTGAGTTTTGATGGGAGATGAAATGTTTTTTTGAAAAAAAGAAAGGGTATCATATTAATTGAGACTGAGAAGCTAATGATGTGTTAAGAATAATCATAAAGCGAAAATATACTCATATGGGGTATCCTACATAGATATTTGATGATATAATTGGTATACTCATAAAAGCAATTGTTTTATTGGATGAAGAGAAACTTTAAGAAGGTGATAATATGGATCATAAGGACCATGAATCAGTAACACATAGATCAGAAAAAGAAAAAGAACAAATTATAAATAGATTAAAGAGAATTGAAGGCCAAGTCCGTGGTATTCAAAATATGATTGAAAATGATCGTTATTGCGTGGATATTTTAGTTCAAATTTCTGCGATTAATGCAGCGATGAAAAAAGTAGGAATGGGTGTCTTAAAAAATCATACGAGTCATTGTGTTTCAGGAGCTATTAAAAATGGTAATGGTGACGAAGCAATTGAAGAATTAATGACAGTATTTGAACGTTTTTCAAAAGCATAAAAGCCAAGCTAGTATTTGACTAGCTTGGCTTTTGTTTATATAGGAGAAGATATATAAATTCATAATTGGAGCAAAAAAATAAAGATTTTAGAAAAAAATAAAAATCATGATACAAAACCGTTGATTACCTTAGGGGGTATGGTAAGATGTAGTTGTGATTAATAAACAATGAATAAACAAGAGGAGGATTTTAAATGGAACAGTTAACATTAAAAGTTGAGGGTATGTCTTGTGGGCATTGTGTAAATTCTATTGAAAGTAATGTGAAAGAACTAAACGGTGTTGAACAAGTAAAAGTTCAATTAGCAGAAGGAACTGTTGAAGTTACTATCGACTCATCAGTTGTAACGTTAAAAGATATCGTTGCTGTAATTGAAGATCAAGGTTATGAAATTCAATAATAATTTTTAATATAGAAATAAATCGTACTTTAAACGAAGTACGATTTATTTTGCTAATAATTATACCTCATAAGGGTATATAGAGGTGAGAGACATGAATGAACAAAAAGAGGCCAATCTTCAAATATCAGGAATGACATGTGCAGCCTGTGCCAATAGAATTGAAAAAGGTCTGAAAAAAGTAGAAGGTGTTCATGATGCAAATGTAAATTTTGCACTTGAAAAAACAAAAATAATGTACGATCCAGCGAAAACAAGTCCGCAATACTTTAAAGAAAAAGTTGAATCGTTAGGATATGGAATTGTAAGTGATAAAGCTGAGTTTACTGTTTCGGGAATGACATGTGCAGCATGTGCGAATAGAGTAGAAAAGCGTTTAAATAAGTTAGAAGGTGTGAACGGAGCGACAGTAAATTTCGCTTTGGAATCAGCTACAGTAGATTTTAATCCTGATGAAATTAATGTAAATGAAATGAAGAGTGCAATTACGAAATTAGGATATAAATTGGAAGTGAAATCAGATGAGCAAGATGGATCAACTGATCATCGCTTACAAGAAATTGAACGACAAAAGAAGAAATTTATCATTTCGTTTATTTTATCATTCCCGTTACTGTGGGCAATGGTGAGCCATTTCTCATTTACATCGTTTATTTATTTACCTGATATGCTTATGAACCCATGGGTGCAGCTGGCTCTTGCAACTCCAGTTCAGTTTATCATTGGTGGGCAGTTTTATGTTGGGGCTTATAAAGCGTTACGTAATAAAAGCGCTAATATGGATGTTCTCGTTGCACTTGGAACGTCTGCGGCATATTTCTACAGTGTGTATTTAAGTATTAGGTCGATTGGTTCTTCGGAACATATGACAGACTTGTATTTTGAAACGAGTGCAGTACTTATTACATTAATTATTTTAGGTAAATTATTTGAGGCGAAGGCAAAAGGACGTTCATCAGAAGCAATTAAAAAATTAATGGGATTACAGGCGAAAACTGCTACAGTCGTGCGAGATGGAACAGAAATGAAAATATTGATTGAAGAAGTGGTAGCTGGTGATATCGTTTATGTGAAACCAGGGGAAAAAATCCCGGTAGATGGGGAAATTGTAGAAGGGAAGTCAGCGATAGACGAATCGATGTTGACAGGTGAAAGTATTCCTGTTGATAAAACAATTGGGGATGTAGTAATCGGTTCTACAATGAATAAAAATGGATTTTTAAAAGTTAAAGCAACTAAGGTAGGAAGAGATACTGCATTAGCTCAAATTATTAAAGTAGTAGAAGAGGCTCAAGGTTCAAAAGCTCCTATTCAAAGGGTAGCTGATCAAATTTCTGGTATTTTCGTACCAGTTGTAGTTGTAATTGCTATTATCACATTTGCAGTGTGGATGCTATTTGTTACACCTGGTGATTTTGGCGGAGCACTTGAGAAAATGATAGCAGTACTTGTTATCGCTTGTCCGTGTGCATTAGGTCTTGCGACACCTACATCTATTATGGCTGGATCAGGAAGATCGGCTGAGTATGGCATTTTATTTAAGGGCGGGGAGCATTTAGAAGCAACCCACCGATTAGATACAGTTATTCTAGATAAAACAGGTACTGTGACAAATGGGAAGCCGGTGTTAACAGATGTAATTGTAGCAGATGGATTCCATGAAGAAGAAATACTACGTTTAGTAGGTGCGGCAGAAAAAAATTCTGAACACCCACTTGCAGAAGCGATTGTAGAAGGAATTAAAGAAAAGAAAATTGTTATCCCAAGTTCAGAAACATTTGAAGCGATTCCGGGATTCGGCATCGAATCAGTCGTAGAAGGGAAACAATTATTAATTGGTACACGTCGATTAATGAAGAAATTCGATATTGATATTGAAGAAGTTTCTAAATCGATGGAAGCGCTAGAACGAGAAGGAAAAACAGCAATGCTTATTGCGATTAATAAAGAATATGCTGGTATAGTGGCTGTTGCGGATACTGTAAAAGATACTTCAAAAGCAGCTATCGCAAGACTTAAGAAAATGGGTCTAGACGTTGTTATGATTACAGGAGATAATACACAAACTGCTCAGGCAATCGCTAAGCAAGTTGGTATTGATCACGTAATTGCAGAAGTATTACCAGAAGGAAAAGCAGAAGAAGTGAAAAAACTGCAAGCGCAAGGTAAGAAAGTAGCAATGGTTGGAGATGGAATAAATGATGCTCCTGCACTGGCTACGGCGGATATCGGTATGGCAATTGGAACCGGAACGGATGTAGCGATGGAAGCGGCAGATATTACGTTAATCCGTGGTGATTTAAATAGTATTGCTGATGCAATTTTTATGAGTAAAATGACGATTAGAAATATTAAGCAAAATCTATTCTGGGCGTTAGCTTATAACGGCCTAGGAATTCCAATTGCGGCGCTCGGTTTCTTAGCACCTTGGGTTGCAGGTGCAGCAATGGCATTTAGCTCTGTATCAGTCGTATTAAATGCATTAAGATTACAAAGAGTTAAATTGAAATCTTAAACACTTTCAGCTATAAAGCGAATTTAATATGCTTTTTTACAATAAACAATACTTTGTATAAGTATTGTTTATTGTTCGTTTAGAAGGAAAAGTCGATATAATATAGAAAGAGCAGAAGTAGAATCATATACAGTGGAAGAAACTGCTTCGAAAATAAACACAAAATAATTATCCGGATAACCGAAATAAAAGAGTTAGTTTGATAAGGAGTTTTACATATGTTTAAAGATATTAAAATTAGAACATTCCAGAAAGAGGATTTAGAGCAAGTATTACAATTGTTCTATGAAACGGTTCATACGGTGAATGCAAAAGATTATAACGAGTTACAGCTACAGGCGTGGGCCCCAGAGCGACTAGATAGAGAGAGATGGCTACAGTCTTTAGAAAAGAATATTTGTTACGTTGCTGATTATAAAGGTGTGATAGTGGGATTTGGGGATTATAATGATGATCATTACGTAGATCGCTTATTTACGCATAAAGATTATCAAGGAAAAAGGATAGCATCATACATACTACAGAAGTTAGAAAAAGAAGCAGTGAACTTGCAGCATAGGGATATATATACAGAGGCGAGTATTACAGCAAAACCTTTCTTTGAAAGCAAAGGTTTTATTTGCATAAAGGAACAAAATAAGCAGCATAATGGTCAGATTTTTATTAATTATGTCATGAAAAAAATAGCCTTCTCATAAATGAGAAGGCTATTTTTCATTATTTTACAGCTTCTTTTAGTTCTTTACCAGCTTTAAAAGCAGGTACTTTAGAAGCTGCGATTTGCATTTCTTCACCCGTTTGTGGGTTACGGCCTGTACGAGCAGCTCTTTCACGAACTTCGAATGTACCGAATCCGATAAGTTGTACTTTTTCGCCAGCAGCTAAAGAGTTAGTGATTGATTCTACTACAGTTTGTAAAACTACAGTAGCTTCTTTTTGAGAAATCTCAGCGTTTTGTGCTACGTTTTTAATTAATTCTGTCTTATTCATGTTTTTCACCTCATATGTAAATAATGCTATTTAAGTTGTTATTATAACGTATAAAACATTCGAGAACAAGTGTACGTACATATATTCGCAAAAAAAATGGAATTTGTAATATTTTTTAGGGCCACTTTATAGACATTTAATTTAAGCGGATACAGATTTGTTCTTTATTTCAGTCTTCTCTTTATTTAGAGGCAGTTTCTTATTATAAGATATGAAATAAGGTAATGCTACAAATAACATACCTCCTACTAAGTTTCCAAAGAAAACAAAAATGAAGTTTGGAAAATAGTCAACCCAAGTTAAATGACCGGCAAAAATTGCAGCTGGGATAACAAACATATTGGCTACAACGTGTTGAAATCCGATCGCAACAAAAGTCATAACTGGGAACCAAATGCCGATAATCTTTCCGATAAATTCTTTACTTCCCATACTAAGCCAAACAGCTAAACAAACAAGCCAATTGCATCCGATTGCAGAAATGAAGGCTTGCAGTGGTGTATCTTGTAGTTTAGCTTGTGCAATAGTAACTGTTTTTGCTAAAAAAGCTCCCTCCGTTAAGCCGACGATATGACCAAAAAAATAAGCGACGAATATAGCACCTATGAAGTTGCTAAACGTAACAATAACTAAATTTCGTATGAAGTGAAATAAGTCGATTTTTTTGTGAAGCCATGCCATTGAAACGGTCATCATGTTGCCAGTTACTAATTCACCGCCTGCAAGGATAACGAGTATAAGACCGATAGGGAATACGGCAGCACCTAAAAAGCTAGTAAATGACCCCCAAGATTTTGGCATTGTTCCGATAACATGGATATCAAGTAAATATCCTAATGCTATGAAAGCACCACCAAAAAAACCGAGAATTAGCATAGGGAGCAATGATAAATGAGCTTTTTTTCTTCCAGAATTAGCAGCAAGTTCCGTAATTTCTTCTGGTGTAAATACAGACATGAATAACCTCTCCTTAATAGAATGATGGAATGAATAGAAGAAACATTTTAAAGAATCTATGTATGATAAAAATATGATATGATTTCTGTATAAATTTGTCAAAGTGAGTGGGGCTGAAATTGGATATAACGAACATTGTTCATGTTGTCACATTAATGTAACAATAAGGATTTAAAGTGATTTTAGAGGTGAAAACATGAATACGCATTATGTAAAAAAAGAACGAAAAAATCAATCGTAAAGATATTTATTATTAGTTTCATAAGTATATTAATGATACCAGTAAGTTTGTATTTCTATGCGACTGAAATAGAAAGAAGACTAGTAACAGTTACGTGGAATGAAATAGAAGCTCCTACGATTCCTAAAGAGTTTAACAATAAAAAGATATTGCAATTCTCAGATTTACATTTAGGACCAGATTTTACATTGAAACAACTAGAAAATTTGGTGGAGAAGATGAATGAATTACATCCAGATATAGTAGTTTTTACAGGAGATTTAATAGATAAGTTTGGATCCTATAGTGCGGAAAGAGAAGAAGCAAAGGTTATTTTGCAGAAAATTAAAGCTCCCCTAGGAAAATATGCTGTGTTTGGGAATCATGATAGAGGTGGGGGCGGTAGTTTATTTTACAAAAAGTATATGGAGGAAGCTGGTTTTTCTGTGTTAGTAAATGAAGTGCAGAAAATTAAAGTGGAAAATGGCAAGTATATTACAATATCAGGTTTGGATGATTTTTTATTAGGGAAACCACAAATAGATTCGACTTTAAAAAACTTAAGACAACAAGATTTCAATATGCTATTAGTACATGAGCCTGATGTTGTAGACAAAGTAGCTGGTTATCCAGTTGATTTTCAAATGTCAGGACATAGTCACGGAGGACAAGTTCAAATTCCTTTTGTAGGTCCATTAATTACTACAAAATTAGCAGAGAAGTATGTTGAAGGAATGTATGAATTAGAAGGAAAGAGTAAGTCGTTATATTTATATGTAAATCGCGGTATTGGAACGACTCGAATGCCTGTCAGGTTTTGGAGTGTACCTGAACTT
Organism: Bacillus sp. TH17; assembly: GCF_016651125.1. NCBI lineage: Bacteria > Bacillati > Bacillota > Bacilli > Caryophanales > Bacillaceae > Bacillus > Bacillus sp. TH17. The sequence continues at coordinate 3,133,639 of NZ_JAEKEN010000001.1, read as the reverse complement.
TCAGTTTTTGTATTGAAGCAAAGTAGTAACTAAAGTAGAACGTTTCATATTTTGGAGAATTAAGAGTACTTTTAAAGAAAGTTCTCTTTTTTTATTGATTAAGTGCAGAATATTATGTACTTTTATGTAAAGTGTTAAAAAGAAAGGAGAATTTCTATGATAGAAACATGGCATAAAGAATTGGAAAGTATATATAACCAAATGGTTTCATGGCGAAGAGATTTTCATCAATACCCAGAGCTATCGTTTCAAGAAATAGAAACACCGAAAAAAATAGCTGAAATCTTAAAAAGTTTTCATATTGATGTGACAACAGATGTCGGGGGAAGAGGGGTAATCGGCGTAATTGAAGGTGGAATACCTGGGAAGACGATAGCGCTGCGTGCTGATTTTGATGCACTACCTATTCAAGATGAAAAGAAAGTTTCATATAAATCAAAGGTTCCTGGTGTAATGCACGCTTGTGGCCATGATGGACATACAGCAACACTTTTAGGAGTTGCAAAAATATTAAGTGATAACAGAGACCAACTTTCAGGAAAAATAGTCCTTATTCATCAACATGCAGAAGAGAAAGAGCCTGGCGGAGCAATTGCCATGATTGAGGATGGTTGTTTAGAAGGAGTAGATGTTGTTTTTGGTACACATTTATCTTCTCAGATGCCTTTAGGAATTGTTGGAACGAAAGCTGGAGCAATGATGGCGGCAGCTGATACTTTTGAAGTGAAGATTCAAGGGCGAGGCGGTCACGGCGGTATGCCACATCATACTGTAGATGCTATTATCGTTGCAACACAAGTTATTAATCAGTTGCAACTTTTAGTGAGTAGAAAAGTCGATCCACTTCAATCAGCAGTTTTAACAGTTGGTACATTCCATGCCGGGCAAGCCGATAATATTATTGCGGATACTGCTACGTTTACAGGAACCATTCGAACGTTAGATCCTGAAGTGAGAGAATATATGGAGAAGGAATTTAGACGAGTTGTTGAGGGGATTTGTCAGTCCCTTCATGCTGAAGTTAATATTCAATATAAACGAGGCTATCCAATATTAATAAATCATGTAGCTGAAACACGTCATTTTATGACGGTTGCGGAACACGATCTTGGCAAAGAAAGGGTCATGGAAGTACCACCTATTATGGGCGGAGAAGATTTTGCATACTACTTAGAACATGTTCCAGGAGCATTTTTCTTCACAGGTGCTGGTAATGAAGAAATAGGGGCAACATATCCACACCATCATCCTCAATTCGATTTTGATGAACGTGCGATGTTGGTTGGTGGGAAGTTGCTTTTAAGTCTTGTGAGTAGTTATTCAAGAGATGGAAAAGAATTTCTTCATCATGTAGAAGTGAAAAAGTAATTTACATAAATAAAAAACAACAATAGGTCATATAAAACCTATTGTTGTTTTTTATTATTTTTGCAAGGAAAGACTATCAAAATATGTTCTATAGTTATTAGAGAATTCAAAGTTGTTTTTTGCATCCCAATTAATAGACCAAGACATTAGGCCACGGAATGCAGGATAGCCACTCTGATTTGAAAGTTTATACTTTCCTCCGAAAGGAATTCCTTTAATGATATAATCTAAAGCTTTTTTCATTTCAGTTGGAGAAATATATCCGCCACTTGGAGCGGCCGCTGGTGCTGCAGGAAGTCCAATCATGACTTGATCCGAACGAAGAGGCGGGAAAATGTTATTTGCATTACCACCTACAGGAAAACCATGTAAGAGCATATCTGCCATAGCGACTTCGTAGTCTGCAGTACCTTGATTGTAGTTATTACCGTCCATTCCAATCCCGCTACCAGCGTTGTAGTGTTGAACGTGAATGTATGTTAGTTTGTCTTTCACTCCGTAAATAATCGGTAAATATGCACCCCAGATGCTTCCATATGCGCTATAGCCGCCTTGAACATAAGCTGTTTCAGGAGCCATGCTTAATAGGAAATCTGGACCGTAATGGTCTGAAATCGTTCGAATTGCTGAGATAAGATTCACGATTTGAGGAGTTGTTGGGTTTTTAAAATTAGTGTCATTACCGTTTAAGTAAATACCTGATTCAAGGTCAATATCTATTCCATCAAAACCGTATTTATCGATTAGAGATTGTATGGAATTAATAAAACGTTGTTTAGCAGCATTGTCAGGAAGTAAAACGACCCCATTTTGTCCACCTATTGAAAGAACTACTTTTTTCCTTTACTTTTTAAATAGGAAATATCAGATTTGAATTCTGCATCTGTACCATACACAGGGGAAAATTCAACAGTGGAACGATCACCACCAGTTTCACCGAAAGATACATTTATTACATCCCATTTTGGTGAAACATCTTTTAATTTAATAATGCCAGTACCGTTATCAAAGTTATGCCAGTATCCAACGAGTAATTTTGATCCTAAATTGTTTGCTGCTTGTGCTTGAAAGGGAGCTAGCGGTAGCAGTAAGAAAATTACTAAAGTACAACAAATGAATTTGAACTTGTTTAACATATCAACACTCCTATACAAAAAGTTGTCTAGATGTATAATCTTGTTTATTTAATGATATCTGAAAATTCATTCTTTTGTAAGGTGACTATAATTTTCTCAACAATTGTGTATGGGAAATTATTAAACCTAATGAAATAATTTTTGAAGGAGGTCGAATTGCGATTGTTAAATTCAGAATATTTTGATATATTTTAAAGTATAGGATAAGATTTTTCACATAATACTCTTACATAAATTTCAAAATTAAGTTTGGAAGGGGATGTACAAGAGTTGGATAAAAATCTTAAGAAAGACCTCAAAATACGCCACATTACAATGATTTCCATTGGTGGCGTAATAGGAGCTGGTTTGTTTGTTGGAAGTGGCGCGGTTGTGCATTCAGCGGGTCCAGGTTCTATCGTTTCATATGCATTAGCAGGACTTCTAGTTATTTTCGTTATGAGAATGCTAGGAGAAATGGCAGCTATTAATCCGACAAGTGGTTCATTTGCAACATATGCAAGAGAGGCAATTGGTCCATGGGCAGGTTATACAATTGGGTGGCTATATTGGTTTTTCTGGGTAATTGTTATTGCAATAGAAGCTACAGCAGGTGCTGGTATTATTCAATACTGGATTCCAGAAATCCCACTCTGGTTATTAAGCTTAATATTAACGATTTTATTAACGTTGACGAATGTTTTCTCGGTGAAATCATTTGGAGAATTTGAATATTGGTTTTCATTTATTAAAGTAATAAGTATTGTTTTGTTCCTTTGTCTTGGACTAGCTGTTATTTTAGGATTTGTACCAGGTACGGAAGCACCTGGCACTTCGAATTTGGTAGGTCAAGGAGGATTTATGCCAAATGGTATAAGTTCGGTGTTACTTGGAATCACCGTCGTTATATTTTCATTTATGGGATCTGAGATTGTTGCAGTGGCCGCTGGAGAGTCTGCCGAACCTGTAAAGGCAGTCAAAACAGCAACAAATAGTGTAATTTGGCGTATTCTCGTATTTTTCATTGGATCGATCGCTGTAGTTGTTACACTCCTTCCGTGGAATTCGGCGAACATACTAAAAAGCCCATTTGTGGCGGTACTGGAACATATAGGGATACCAGCGGCAGCGCAAATTATGAATTTTATCGTTTTAACAGCTGTACTTTCTTGTTTAAATTCGGGTTTATATACGAACTCAAGAATGCTTTTTTCAATGGCAGAAAGAGGAGATGCGCCAAAGGCATTTTTGAAATTGAATAGTAGTGGTGTTCCAGTTCGGGCGGTTTTATTTGGAACTTTCTTTGCTTACATTGGAGTTGTTTTTAGTTACATATCTCCAGATAAAGTATTTTTATTTTTAGTGAATGCATCTGGCGGGATTGCGTTACTCGTTTATCTCGTTATAGCAGTTTCACATTTCAAGATACGTAAAAAAATGGGGAAAGCGGAACAACAAAATTTGAAAGTGAAAATGTGGCTTTTTCCATATGTAACATATGTTACAATTGCTGCGATTATAGCAGTTTTAGTTGCCATGCTCGCAATTGAATCTTTACGTTCACAAGCGCTTTTAACAATGCTTGTTACTGTTCTTATAATAATTTCTTATTTTATTTTTAATAGAAATAAAAATAGTACATTGTTGAATCCTAAAAGTAAGAATGAGGAATCTGTTCGATTCTAATTTCTTGTTTTAGAAGAGAGTTACACCCAATCATTGCTATAAAAGAATCATATATAATCATAGAAACAAGTAATTACTATTGTCATAGTGAATATAAACTTTTTTCTTGACTTTTTATATGAAGGCGAGCAAAATGGTAAAAAAGGAAGGGGGGATGACGATGGAAGAGTACGTATTAGAGCTGTATAACTTTTTATATACGACAGAATGGCAAGATATTGTTTCATTTCTAGGAATAATGTTTTGTATGAAAATTGTAATTGTATATATGGAAGAGCAAGGTATGTTCTATTCCTTCTCATCTCCGTTCGATGTGCAGCGCGAGCCGTTGCCAAACTATGCCAAGGTAAATTACGAACAATTTCCTTTTGTGATTTTCTTTATGATTCGATTTATAACAGCAATTGTAAAGAAAAAGGAAAGTGACGATGAAGAGTGCCACTCAACTTGTAATATAGCGACTGCTTTTTAAGCTAAATACAAGGAGGAGATTTATATGTGGTTTCGATTTCTTATGATTGGTTTCTTTTCATTAACAGCAATTTCATTAATGGGATATCAAGTGTCTGAAATATATCAAGCGTATAGCAGTACGTTTTTTAACAAAAACTAATCGCATTGCTATTTGAATAATAAAGCGATAAAATCCTTCTTAAGAAGTATTGTTAAGAAGGATTTTTTCTTTGCCCTGTCTTACTGTGTCAAACTATTGTCACATTTACACTGTGAATAATATGTTAAAATAGTGAGGTTACGTATACATATTTGAAGGAAGAGGAGTGACCATTTTGGTGGATCAATCAACGAATCAGAAAAGCTATGCTCCTATTGTGATAACGCTTTCTGTAATTGTAAATGCGATTATTTTATTTTTGTTCTTTGGACCTGTTGGCTATGAAGGAGAAGTACATTTTGATGTAACAATTTTACCAATGTTAAATGCAATTTTTAATAGCTTTACGTTCGTATTCTTATTAGCAGCTTTATACTCTATTATTAAGAAGAATGTGAAAATGCACCGTGGTTTCATCCTAGCAGCATTTACAACGACGTTGCTATTTTGTGTTTCTTATTTATCGTATCATTACTTGGCGCCAGCAACACATTTTGGCGGAGAAGGATTCATTAAATATGTGTATTTCATCATTTTAATTACACATATTATCCTTGCAGCAATTATTGTACCGCTTGCATTGTTTGCACTTGTGTTTGGTTTTACGAATCAATTAACACGTCACCGTAAAATTGTACGTTGGACGATGCCGATTTGGTTATATGTAAGTTTATCTGGTGTTATTGTTTACTTAATGATCTCACCTTATTATCAATAAAAAAATCTCAGCCTGTAGGCTGGGATTTTTTTATTAGGCAAATATTTTTGTGAAATGAAAAAATTGTGGTATACAAAAGTATAGTTGCTTTTTATATAGAAGGGATGGTAAAGATATATGCAAAATTTTGTATTTCGTAATCCGACAAAACTTATTTTTGGTAAAGGACAGTTAGAGCAGTTAAAAACGGAAATTCCACAGTTCGGTAAAAAAGTTCTTCTCGTGTACGGGGAGGCAGCATTAAAAGAAATGGTATTTATGATAATGTGATTTCTATTTTAAAGGATATAAATGCGGAAGTATTTGAGTTGACAGGAGTTGAACCGAATCCTCGTTTATCAACAGTAAAGAAAGGGATTCAAATTTGTAAAGACAATGGAGTCGAATTTATTTTAGCGGTTGGCGGAGGAAGTGTAATCGACTGTACGAAGGCGATTGCTGCTGGTAGTACATATGATGGAGATGTATGGGATATTGTAACGAAAAAATCATTTGCTAGCGAGGCGTTACCGTTCGGTACTGTACTCACTCTTGCGGCAACAGGTTCTGAAATGAATGCAGGATCTGTAATTACAAACTGGGAAACGAATGAAAAGTACGGCTGGGGCAGTCCAGTTACATTCCCTCAGTTTTCAATTTTAGATCCACTACATACTTCGTCTGTGCCGAGAGATCAAACGATTTATGGTATGGTCGATATTATGTCGCACGTATTAGAGCAATATTTCCATCACGGCATGAATACAGAATTACAAGATCGTTATTGTGAATCTGTTTTAAGAACAGTAATTGAAACAGCTCCTAAGCTTTTAAGTGATCTAGAAAATTATGAGCATAGGGAAACAATTTTATATTGCGGTACTATGGCGTTAAACGGCATTTTAGCGATGGGAGTAAAAGGAGATTGGGCAACTCATAATATTGAGCATGCAGTTTCTGCTGTTCATGACATACCGCATGGGGGCGGACTCGCGATTCTATTCCCAAATTGGATGAAGCATGTTATAGATGAAAATGTGAGTCGCTTTAAACAGTTCGCTATTCGTGTATTCGATGTAGAAACAGATGGGAAGACAGATAAAGAGGTTGCATTAGAGGGAATTGAGGCGTTACGTCAATTTTGGACTTCAATTGAAGCTCCAGTAACATTAGCTGATTACGCTATTAGAGAAAGTGAAATTGACTTAATGGCGGATAAAGCGATGGCTTATGGTGAATTCGGTAACTTTAAAAAATTAAATAAAGATGATGTTCTTGCAATTTATAAAGCTTCTTTATAAGTGAAGCGAGAGAAGAAACCTATTTGATTGTTGTATCAAATAGGTTTCTTTTTTTGTTTATAACCGATTCTGATTGAAATTGATTATTTTTGAGTGTTTATGGTTGATTTTTGTGATCGTTTTCATTATACTGTAATCAAAGAAGAGGTGAAGAAAATGTTAACTCCTGAACGTCATCAAATGATATTGCAACTTGTAAAAGAGCAGAAGGTTGTTAAATTACAACAATTAGTTGAAAGAACAGAAAGCTCTGAATCGACAATTCGTCGTGATTTAGCACAATTAGAAAAACAAAGGTTATTAAAAAGAGTTCATGGTGGTGCCTCTGTTTTAACAGGAAAAGGACAGGAGCCAACGATGATTGAAAAATCATCCAAAAACATTCAAATAAAACAACAAATTGCCAAGTATGCGGCTAGTATTGTTGAACAAGGGGATTGCGTTTATTTAGATGCAGGAAGTACAACATTTGAAATGATTCCATTTTTAATAAACAAAGATGTTACTGTCGTAACGAATGGACTTATGCATATTGAAGCTTTAGTTGAAAATAATATTCGTGCGTATTTACTAGGCGGGATGATGAAGAGTAGGACGAAAGCTTTAATTGGTGCTATGGCACAGGAAAGTATGCAAAAGTACCGTTTTGATAAATGTTTCTTAGGAGCAAATGGTGTACATGAACAGCTTGGTTTTACAACTCCAGATCCAGAAGAGGCACTTTTAAAACAAATGGCATTAACATTTGCGAACGAAGGATATTTCTTAATTGATGAAAGTAAGTTCTCAGAAGTTGCATTTGCGAAAATTGCCAATGTTGAAGAAGCGAATATTATTACAAACCATTTAGAAATTGATTTAGAAAAATATAAAAGACAAACCAATGTAATTGAGGCTGATAAACAATGATCTATACAGTTACTTTAAACCCATCTATTGATTATGTAGTACAAGTTAATTCCTTCGATTTAGGCGCGGTAAATCGAGCAGAGAAAGATATGAAATTTCCTGGAGGGAAAGGCATTAACGTTTCTCGTGTTCTTCATCGTTTAGGTGTTGAAAATGTAGCGCTTGGATTTACTGGTGGATTTACCGGTCGATTTATTAAAGATGTATTACAGGCGGAAGGTGTAACAACAAACTTCGTCCAAGTAGACGGTGATTCACGAATTAATGTGAAAATAAAAGGGCAAGAAGAGACAGAATTAAATGGGCAAGGTCCTAATGTGACAAATGAACAATTTGAACAATTAATGAAACAAATCGAAAGTATGAGGCAGGGAGATTGTGTTGTACTAGCTGGAAGTGTACCGGCGTCTATCTCAACTACTTTTTATGAATCAATCGCAGCGCTCGGAGCTGAGAAAGGTATTCGCGTAGTAGTCGATGCAAGTGGAAGTGCGCTGCAGCATGTAATTAAAAATAAACCATTTTTAATAAAGCCTAATCATCATGAACTTGGTGAGTTATTTGGAGTAGAGATTTCAACAGTAGAAGATGTTTTACCGTTTGGAAGAAAATTAGTTGAACAAGGTGTAGAGCATGTTATCGTATCAATGGCTGGAGATGGGGCTTTATTATTTACGGCACAAGGTATATATGAAGCAACTGTTCCAAAAGGTGTTGTAATTAATTCGGTTGGGGCCGGAGATTCTCTCGTTGCAGGATTTGTAGGTAAATATGAACAGACAAAAGATATTGAAAAGGCATTTCAATATGGCGTTGCAACAGGAAGTGCAACAGCATTCTCGGCGGATTTATGTACAAAGGAAAAGGTAGAAGAATTATTGTCGCAAGTAATTGTAGCTAAGCGATAGGGGGAAGCAACATATGAAAATTACAGAACTATTAAAAAGGGATACAGTCATTATGAATTTGACAGCTTCAAATAAAGAAGCTGTCATAGATGAATTAGTTGAAAAATTAAACGGGGCAAATCGTTTAAATAGTAAAGCTGAATTTAAAGAAGCTATTTTAAAGCGGGAGTCACAAAGTACAACTGGAATTGGTGAAGGTATTGCTATACCTCATGCGAAGACGAATGCCGTTAAACAACCATCGATTTGTTTCGGTAGAAGTGTAAGCGGTATCAACTATGAGTCGCTTGATGGACAGCCTACACATCTGTTTTTTATGATTGCTGCGAGTGAAGGGGCGAATAATACTCATTTAGAAACGTTATCTCGTCTCTCTACGTTATTGATGGATGAAGGGTTCCGCAAGCAATTATTAGAAGCAAAGGATGAGGATGAGCTTCTCCGTTTATTTGATGAAAAAGAGAATGAAAAAGAAGACGAAGAAGTTGAAGTAGCAAAGCCGGAAGGGAATGAGTCATACGTATTAGCTGTTACAGCTTGTCCGACTGGTATCGCTCACACATATATGGCTGCGGATAGTTTGAAAGCAAAAGCAGCAGAGTTAGGAATAGCGATTAAAGTTGAAACGAATGGATCAACAGGTGTAAAGAACGGTTTAACGAAAGAGGATATTGAACGCGCAACAGCGATTATCGTTGCGGCAGATAAACAGGTAGAAATGAACCGTTTCGCTGGGAAGTATGTCATTCAAGTGCCAGTAGCTGATGGTATTAGAAAAACTGAAGTCCTTCTTAATAGAGCTGTAAAACAAGATGCACCAATCTTTAAAGGTGTCAAAGAGAATGGGAAGGCAGAAAATGTAGAGAAAGAAAAAGGGCTAGGAATTTATAAGCATTTAATGAGCGGTGTAAGTAATATGCTTCCGTTCGTTGTTGGTGGCGGAATTTTAATTGCATTAGCATTTATGTTCGGTGGAATTAAGGCGGAAGGTCCTATTGCTGAAATATTAATGAATATTGGCGGTGGAGAAAAAGGAGCCTTTTTATTCCTTGTACCTATTTTAGCTGGATTTATTGCAAGTTCTATTGCTGATCGACCTGGTTTTATGCCTGGCGTTGTCGGTGGGTTTTTAGCAGCACAAGCGAATGCGGGATTTTTAGGTGGATTAATTGCTGGTTTCTTAGCTGGATATGTTGTTTTAGGATTGAAAAGATTATTTTCAGGATTACCAGTACAGTTAGAAGGAATTAAACCTGTTTTGTTATATCCAGTCTTTGGATTGTTGATTACAGGAGTTGTTATGCAAAAAGTAGTAAATCCGCCTGTAGTAGCATTAAATGAAATGTTAACAGGATGGTTAAATGGTTTGAGTGGTACGAATGCTATATTATTAGGACTTATTTTAGGCGGTATGATGGCAATTGATATGGGTGGTCCAATTAATAAAGCGGCATTTACATTTGGTATTGCTGCAATAGAAGCGCAGAATTTTGGAGTGCACTCAGCAGTTATGGCTGGTGGTATGGTACCGCCACTTGCGATTGCATTCGCAACCACATTCTTTAAAACAAAATTTACAGAAGCAGAACGTAAATCTGGTTTAACAAATTATATTATGGGAGCATCGTTTATTACAGAAGGTGCGATTCCATTTGCAGCTGCCGATCCGGTTCGAGTAATTGTAAGTTGTGTTGTTGGTTCAAGTATCGCGGGTGCCTTATCTATGTTATTCCAAATTACATTGCCGGCACCGCATGGTGGATTGTTTGTTATCGCATTAGTGAATAAACCGTTGCTATATATTGTTTCTATATTAATTGGGACGATTGTTTCAGCTATTATGATAGGTGTTTGGAAGAAGAAAGTTAAATAAAAGATAAAAAGGGACAGCTAATAGGAGTTGTTCCTTTTTCGTTACAAAAAGTAATTTAATAATTGGATTATGATGGATTTTGGTAAAAGATGTAATGAAAAGTGATTTTTTTGTAACAAAAAAGTAATACTGTAATTTTTTCTGGAAAAAAATTCTTATACTAATTTGTGAGAAATATATGAAAACTATTGCTAATTTTGGTAGAAATACAATTCTTTAATATGGAAATTTATGTTACAAATCATTAATCGTTTATTACGAATGCTTTGTAATTGTGTGATTTTCGAAATTCTACAAAAAACTGTTGCTATAATGAGAACACGAAAACAAAGCAAATGGAGGCTATTCATGAAAAAATTATTAGGTATAGCAACAGCAGCAGTTTTTGGTCTTGGGATTTTTGCAGGTTCTGCTAAAGCGGAAACGATTGTAACAACAGATGTATTAAACGTTAGAGAAAACCCAACTGTAGAATCAAAACTTGTAGGTAAAATGTTAAGTGGAAATAAATTAGATGTTATAAATACAGAAAACGGATGGTCCAAAATTAAATTAGATGGTAAAGAAGCTTTTGTAAGTGCTGAGTTTACGAAAAGTTCTTATTATGTAACAGCAAACGTATTAAACATTCGTGCTGGAGCGAATACTGATTCAGAAATTCTTGGCACGCTTAAAAAAGATGACTTGATTGAAACGACAAATCAAGTACAAAACGAATGGTTACAATTCGAATATGGCGGGAAAGCGGCGTATGTTCACATACCATTTTTAACAGGTACAGCACCTGTTATTGAAAGAAAAGAAGTTCCAGCTCAAGATGAAGCGCCAACTAAGGTGAAAACGGCGGTTAAAAATGATACATCAGTTAAGGAGAAAGCGCCGGCTAAAAATGATACGGCAGTTAATGGAAAAGAATCAGTTAAAAGTGGAGCATCAAGTAAACCAGTAGCGCAAGCGAAGCCGGCAACTAAGCCAGTGGCAAAATCTACTGAAACAAGTGAACCTGCTGGTCGTGAAATAACAGTAGAAGCGACAGCTTACACAGCTCACCCGAGTGAAAATGGCACATATGGTGGTCGTGTGTTAACTGCGATGGGGCATGATTTAACAGCGAATCCAAATATGAAAGTTATTGCTGTTGATCCGAAAGTAATTCCTCTTGGATCAAAAGTGTGGGTGGAAGGATATGGAGAAGCAATTGCTGGAGATACTGGTGGCGCGATTAAAGGAAATCGTATTGATGTTTTAGTTGGTTCAGATAGCACTGCTGATAGTTGGGGTCGTAAATCCGTTAAAGTGAAAGTTATAAAATAATTTATTAAAATAAAAAACGGCTGCTTGAAAATGTCTAAGCGGCCGTTTTTTTTATATAAGAATTATTGAAAAGGGTAAATTGTTTTACCTGTAATAATTTTATACGCGGTGCAAAATTGAGTTTGCATATACTCTGTATTTTTATTTTCTGGATGTAATGTTGTTTCTTGAAGAGTAGAATGAAAGGAACGTAGTAAACAATTTAGTGCGAAGTATAATTCTTCTTGTGAACAATTTTGTTCTTTTGTAGCAGTAGCTAAAATAAGGTCTTTTATTAATAATGGAAAATCGATAGTCACTTGTTTCATAGTCATTGCACCCTCTCCGAGCTATTTTTTATCATGTATATGCAGAATTGGACAAGCTATGCTCTTTTTTTTGTGTAATTTCATGTACTGGATTCAAAGAACTTGCAATCATGCCGTTAAAATTGGTAAGATTGGGTATAATCAATAGATGGAGTATATTACATAAAGAGAGTTGAATGATATGGGAGAAGTGCAACGTGAAAAAGTTGCTGTCATCATTGGGCCAACTGCTGTCGGAAAGACGAAATTAAGTATCGATCTTGCAAAAGCGTTGAATGGTGAGATTATTAGTGGTGATTCCATGCAAATTTATCGTACGATGGATATCGGGACTGCAAAGGTGACGACAGATGAGATGGACGGAATTCCACATTATATGATTGATATCAAAGATCCGGAAGATTCATTTTCTGTGGCGGAATTTCAAGAAAGTGTCCGTAAGTGCATTCGAGAAATTACAGAGCGCGGGAAATTACCAATTATTGTTGGTGGAACCGGTCTCTATATACAATCTGTTCTATTCGATTACCAGTTTACAGATGAGGCTGGGGACGCTACATACCGAGAACGGATGGAAAAGTTAGCATTAGAACACGGTGTGGAATATGTACATAAAAAATTGCAAGAAGTAGATCCAGAAAGTGCGGAGCGTATTCATGCCAATAATGTAAGGCGTGTTATTCGGGCGTTAGAAATTTTTCACACGACGGGTGAAAAAATGAGTAACCAGCTCGAAAAACAAGAAAATCAGTTATTGTACGATGTTTCATTAATTGGCTTGACAATGGATCGAGAAATGCTATACGATCGCATTAACTTACGTGTTAACCTAATGATTGAACAAGGTTTATTAGAAGAAGTAAAAGGTTTACATGAAAGAGGAGTGCGAGATTGTCAATCTATTCAAGCGATTGGTTATAAAGAGATATATGATTATTTTGAGAATCGTGTATCTTTAGAAGAAGCGGTATCACAATTAAAGACGAATTCACGCCGTTATGCAAAACGTCAATTAACGTGGTTCCGTAATAAGATGGATGTCACGTGGTTCGATGTTACTGATGGTGAAAAAACGTCAGAAATTTTACGATACATAGAAGGAAAGCTACAACTAAAGTCGAATAATAGTAAGTAGAGAAAAAGAGGAGGATTCGACATGAAGCAATCAATCAATATTCAAGATCAGTTTTTAAATCAACTCCGTAAAGAGAATACGTTCGTTACGCTGTACTTATTAAATGGTTTCCAGCTTCGTGGATTAATTAAAGGATTTGATAATTTTACAGTCCTGCTGGAAACAGAAGGTAAGCAACAGCTTATTTATAAACATGCAATTTCTACATTTGTACCACAAAAAAATGTTTCAATTGAATTAGAGTAGTAATGAATTATTGTACATAAAAAAAAAAAGAGCGAGTTTGAACTGCACCCCCAATTGTTAGACACAGTCTAACAATTGGAGGTGCAGTTTTTCTATGGCTAAATTTACAGCTGATGAAAAAATACAAATCGTTCTACGTTATTTGAACGGAAATGAAAGTTATCGAGAAATGGGTAGAGCGATCGGTATAAGTGGCACAATCATTTTGAATTGGGTAAACCAATATAAGCAGAATGGTGTGGAAGCTTTTCTAAAACGATGTACAAATTACACACAACAATTTAAACTAGACGTACTAAACTTTATGATTGAAAACGGTATGTCCTTATTTGAGACGGCAGCTATCTTTAACATTCCTGCCCCTTCAACGATTTCTGTTTGGAAAAAACAACTCGAAACACAAGGAATTGATGCCCTTCAATCTAAAAAAAAGGGGCGTCCATCCATGAAAAAAGAGTCAAATAAACAAGTAAAACAAGCTTTAGCTGAAGGGTCAGTCGAAGCACTTGAAGCACGTATTAAACAGCTTGAAATGGAAAATGAGTACTTAAAAAAGTTGAATGCCTTAGTTCAAAACAAGGAAAAGTCACTAAACAAGACAAAGCGCAAGTAGTCTATGAATTAAGGCATAAATATTCGGTGAAGGCACTCGTCGAGTTAGCTACTATTCCACGAAGCACGTATTATGATTTAGTAAAGAAAATGAATCGCCCAGATGTAGATGCCGATTTGAAAGCTGAGATTAAAGTGATTTATGAGGAGAATGAAGGTCGTTATGGCTACCGTCGCATTCGTGATGAGTTAGCGAATCGTGGTCAGAAAGTGAATCATAAAAAGGTGCAACGTATTATGAAAGAGCTTGGATTAAAGTGTGTTGTGCGTATGAAGAAATATAAATCCTACAAAGGGAAAGTCGGTAAAATTGCACCCAATATTTTAGAGCGTAATTTTTATGCAGATGCACCGAATCAAAAATGGGTAACAGACATCACAGAGTTTAAATTATTTGGAGAAAAACTGTATGTATCACCTGTATTAGACTTGTATAATGGTGAGATTATTACCTATACAATTGGTTCTAGACCGGCGTATTCACTTGTTTCAGAGATGTTAGAGAAAGCATTAGAACGTTTACCTGAAAACCACCAGCTACTGATGCATTCGGATCAAGGATGGCATTATCAAATGAGACAGTACGTCCGTACACTTGAATCAAGAGCTATCGTACAGAGTATGTCTCGAAAAGGAAACTGTTACGACAACGCAGTAATAGAGAATTTCTTTGGGATTATGAAGTCGGAGTTCCTCTATATAAAAGAATTTGAATGCATAGAGCATTTTAAAATAGAATTAGAAAAATATATAGATTATTATAATAAGAAACGGATTAAGGCAAAATTAAAAATGAGCCCGGTACAATACCGGACTCATTTGGATCAAGTAGCCTAATGAAATAACCGTGTCTAACTTTTAGGGGTCACTTCAGTTTCTCGCTCTTTTTTTTTATTTGTCATAAACAATAAATAGTGAAATTTAAGCGATTCTAAATACAGTAAGACGAATGTTAGTGTTTCCTGTTGCAGGGATCGTAATCTCGTTAAGAGTAGATTGGACAGAAATGTTTGCTCCGGCAGCTAATGTTTCGATTGTAGTAAATGAAAGTGAGTCGCCTATTAGATTTGAAGAGAAGTTGTCAGTAGCGACTGCTCCATTAATTGAAATTCCTACTCCAAGTGGAGCGCATCCTGGCGCAGTTGTAGAAATAGATACGCTAATTACATAAATACCAGCGTTAATAACAGTAACTGTATTTGTGCCGTTAAAGATAATATTGTTTACGTTAATTGCAGTACTAAAAATAAAGTTATTAAATTGGAGTACTGTTTGTTGGATGTTGTTTGTTACAACGATTGTTGCTACTGGGAAGCTAGGTCCAGTAGGTCCGGTAACTCCTATACCAGTAGCACCCGTTGGTCCTTGAACACCTTGAGGTCCGGTAGCACCCGTGTTACCTTGAGCGCCTTGAGGTCCGGTAGCACCCGTGTTACCTTGAGCGCCTTGAGGTCCGGTAGCACCCGTGTTACCTTGAGCACCTTGAGGTCCGGTAGCACCCGTGTTACCTTGAACACCTTGAGGTCCGGTAGCACCTGTGTTACCTTGAATACCTTGAATACCTTGAATACCTTGAGGTCCAGTAGGTCCAGGAGGCCCACCAGAAGGTCCGGTAGGTCCGGTAACTCCTATACCAGTAGCACCCGTGTTACCTTGAGTGCCTTGAGGTCCAGTAGCACCTGTGTTACCTTGAACACCTTGAGGTCCGGTAGCACCCGTGTTACCTTGAATACCTTGAGGTCCAGTGGAACCAGTAGCACCCGTGTTACCTTGAGCACCTTGAGGTCCGGTAGCACCCGTGTTACCTTGAGCACCTTGAGGTCCGGTAGCACCCGTGTTACCTTGAGCGCCTTGAGGTCCGGTAGCACCCGTGTTACCTTGAGCACCTTGAGGTCCAGTAGGTCCAGGAGGCCCACCAGAAGGTCCAGTAGGTCCGGTAACTCCTATACCAGTAGCACCCGTGTTACCTTGAATACCTTGAGGTCCAGTGGAACCAGTAGCACCCGTGTTACCTTGAGCACCTTGAGGTCCGGTAGCACCCGTGTTACCTTGAGCACCTTGAGGTCCGGTAGCACCCGTGTTACCTTGAGCGCCTTGAGGTCCGGTAGCACCCGTGTTACCTTGAGCACCTTGAGGTCCGGTAGCACCCGTGTTACCTTGAGCGCCTTGAGGTCCGGTAGCACCCGTGTTACCTTGAGCGCCTTGAGGTCCGGTAGCACCCGTGTTACCTTGAGCACCTTGAGGTCCAGTAGGTCCAGGAGGCCCACCAGAAGGTCCAGTAGGTCCGGTAACTCCTATACCAGTAGCACCCGTGTTACCTTGAATACCTTGAGGTCCAGTGGAACCAGTAGCACCCGTGTTACCTTGAGCACCTTGAGGTCCGGTAGCACCCGTGTTACCTTGAACGCCTTGAATACCTTGAGGTCCAGTGGAACCAGTGGAACCAGTGGCACCTGTGTTACCTTGAACGCCTTGAGGTCCAGTAGCACCTGTGTTACCTTGAACGCCTTGAGGTCCAGTAGCACCCGTGTTACCTTGAACGCCTTGAGGTCCAGTAGCACCTGTATTACCTTGAATACCTTGAATACCTTGAGGTCCAGTGGAACCAGTGGCACCTGTGTTACCTTGAACGCCTTGAGGTCCAGTAGCACCTGTGTTACCTTGAACGCCTTGAGGTCCAGTAGCACCTGTGTTACCTTGCGCGCCTTGAGGTCCAGTAGCACCTGTGTTACCTTGAACGCCTTGAGGTCCAGTAGCACCCGTGTTACCTTGCGCGCCTTGAGGTCCAGTAGCACCTGTGTTACCTTGAACGCCTTGAGGTCCAGTGGAACCGGTAGCACCCGTGTTACCTTGAGCGCCTTGAGGTCCAGTGGAACCAGTAGCACCTGTGTTACCTTGAACGCCTTGAGGTCCAGTGGCACCGGTAGCACCTGTGTTACCTTGAACGCCTTGAGGTCCAGTGGAACCAGTAGCACCTGTGTTACCTTGAAGACCTTGAAGACCTTGAGGTCCAGTAGCACCTGTGTTACCTTGAACGCCTTGAGGTCCAGTAGCACCCGTGTTACCTTGCGCGCCTTGAGGTCCAGTAGCACCTGTGTTACCTTGAACGCCTTGAGGTCCAGTGGAACCGGTAGCACCCGTGTTACCTTGAGCGCCTTGAGGTCCAGTGGAACCAGTAGCACCTGTGTTACCTTGAACGCCTTGAGGTCCAGTGGCACCGGTAGCACCTGTGTTACCTTGAACGCCTTGAGGTCCAGTGGAACCAGTAGCACCTGTGTTACCTTGAAGACCTTGAAGACCTTGAGGTCCAGTAGCACCTGTGTTACCTTGAACGCCTTGAGGTCCAGTGGAACCGGTAGCACCCGTGTTACCTTGAGCGCCTTGAGGTCCAGTGGAACCAGTAGCACCTGTGTTACCTTGAACGCCTTGAGGTCCAGTGGAACCAGTAGCACCTGTGTTACCTTGAACGCCTTGAGGTCCAGTGGAACCGGTAGCACCTGTGTTACCTTGAACGCCTTGAGGTCCAGTAGCACCCGTGTTACCTTGAGCACCTTGAGGTCCAGTGGAACCGGTAGCACCTGTGTTACCTTGAACACCTTGAGGTCCAGTGGAACCAGTAGCACCTGTGTTACCTTGAAGACCTTGAGGTCCAGTGGAACCAGTAGCACCAGTAGCACCTGTGTTACCTTGAACGCCTTGAGGTCCAGTGGAACCGGTAGCACCTGTGTTACCTTGAACGCCTTGAGGTCCAGTAGCACCCGTGTTACCTTGAGCACCTTGAGGTCCAGTGGAACCAGTAGCACCTGTATTACCTTGAACACCTTGAGGTCCAGTGGAACCAGTAGCACCTGTGTTACCTTGAAGACCTTGAGGTCCAGTGGAACCAGTAGCACCAGTAGCACCTGTGTTACCTCTAGGTCCGGTAGCACCAGTAGCGCCCGTGTTACCTCTAGGTCCGGTCGCACCAGTGGCGCCCGTGTTACCTCTAGGTCCGGTAGCACCAGTAGCGCCCGTGTTACCTCTAGGTCCGGTAGCACCTGTAGCACCAATAGCACCTGTGTTACCTCTAGGTCCGGTAGCACCAGTAGCGCCCGTGTTACCTCTAGGTCCGGTAGCACCAGTAGCGCCCGTGTTACCTCTAGGTCCGGTCGCACCAGTAGCACCTGTGTTACCTCTAGGTCCGGTAGCACCAGTAGCGCCCGTGTTACCTCTAGGTCCGGTCGCACCAGTCACGCCCGTGTTACCTCTAGGTCCGGTAGCACCAGTAGCGCCCGTGTTACCTCTAGGTCCAGTAGGTCCTCTGCCGAACGAAGCTGAATTAACTAGAGTAGTTTGTAACTCTGCAATTAATTTAAGGAGTTCTTGGAGTGTACAAGGATCAATTCGGAATAACTTTGTAATGTAAAGTAAATAATTAATTAAAATTTGAAGTTCAACAAATACAGCACTTGCTACGAAGGTTGGATTTTTTAATATAGTTATTAAGTTTTTAATGATGGCTAATCCTTGTGCTTTCAGAGCGGAAGTAGTGTCTAGTGAACAGATGAATTTGCTTAGTAGGTGCAATGTATCTATTAGATTCTCAATGTTTTTGGGAGATGGATCGGCGAAAAGTTTAGGGATTATTTTTATTAAATCGTTAATGATTGCACGGAATGTTCTAATTTGCGCTTTAGTAATTGGAATTGTTGGGGAAGTTGGAATTCGTCCAGCGCTAGTTGGAAAGCATGGATTGGAGTATTTATTTTGATTGTCGTTAAAGCGAGACATTAAATCTCTCCTTTCTAATAAGAATGTGAACGAAACTCATCATAGTAGATGCAGAGAGTAGTTAAATGGTCATAGTGAAATGGATTCTTTCGAGAAAAAATAAAAAAAACGCCTTATTATAGGGCGTTTTTTTATTTTCAGCATATTGATAATATCGCTTTAGTGAAATTTTTGATTTGAAGCCAACTAATTTTATGATTTCTGGCTCTGGGGTTTGTTTTTTTATTAGGCGTAAAATAAACGTGTTCCGGAAATGTTGTCCAGAAATGCCTTTACGTAAATTGGCTCTTGCTACTTCAAGTCGGATCATTTTTTGGATAGCGATTTCTGTTAGTGCTTTTGGTGCATCGTTTTCGTATACCCATCTGTATGTTCCGCGGTTAAAATCGAATGCAACAAACAACGGGTCATTACTATGGTATTTAGGACGAACTGGTTCTGGAATACTTTTATAATATGTGTACAGTTGTTTTTTGTCTTCGATTGCTAATGTGATTGTTCTTTCTACTCCTGCGGTTGCTGGAATAGAAAGTGTATTAGTTTCAAAATGAACGTGATGCATAGTTAATGCTGTAAGCTCTTGTAAGGATAGTCCGTAGTCGATTAATATACTTAAAATGGCGATATTACGATCCATTAATAATGGACGAACGGGACGTTGTTTTTCTGAAAGTCCTTCTAATGAAGTGACTATATGCTTTAATCTTTTTTCTTCATCGGATGAAATGAAATCTTCATTACGCAATGCACGGTTTGGTTGAATAGTAATTTCCATATCATTCAATGGATTTGGAATGTTAAGAAAATGATGCATTCTATTTAATACAATAAATACACGATGCATTGTTTTCTCAGAGTAGTGTCGATTCTTTTTTAAGTCTGAAAAGTAATCTTCATAGTCTTTTGTACAAAGTGTTGCCCATATATTACTGGAAGGGAGCTTTTTGTTTTTTTCTAACCAATGTCCAAAATCTTCAATGTCATAAACATAACGTTTAATGGTTGAAGACTTTCGGCCTTTATTCAATAAAAAAATAGAAAAGGCTTGTATTGTATCATGGAATTCCGTTGTTTCCATAGTCCCACCACCTTGATTATTTCTTATATTATAACAAACTTTTCTGAAAATAGGCATTTGCAAGAGGGACTGGAATAATAATATTTGGTGAGTGGATAAAATGAGGTGATTGTATGGAACAATCGATGCGTAAGAAAAATAACAATCAAATTAATATTGTATTAAACCATCGAAAGAAAATTTCGTTACCGGCATCAGAAAATAAAACGGTAATTTCAAGTGAAACCACTACTAAACATGAGATGTTGCAGAGAATTGAAGAAGAGATGGGAAAGCTTGTTGGGATGGATGAAATAAAAAAGATAATAAAAGAAATTTATGCTTGGATTTATGTAAATAAAAAAAGACAAGAGATGGGGTTGAAATCTGAGAAGCAAGTGCTTCACATGTTATTTAGGGGGAATCCCGGTACTGGGAAGACAACCGTTGCTAGAATGATAGGGAAATTGTTGTTTGAGATGAATATTTTATCGAAGGGGCATTTAGTTGAAGCAGAACGTGCTGATCTTGTGGGGGAGTATATCGGTCATACAGCGCAAAAGACGAGAGATTTAATAAAAAAGGCCATGGGAGGTATTTTGTTTATTGATGAGGCGTATTCTTTAGCGCGGGGGGGAGAGAAGGATTTTGGGAAGGAAGCTATTGATACACTTGTGAAGCATATGGAAGATAAGCAGCACGGTTTTGTATTAATTTTAGCTGGATATTCAAGAGAGATGAATCATTTTCTTTCATTAAATCCAGGGTTACAATCTCGTTTTCCGTTTATTATTGAATTTGCGGATTACTCGGTAAATCAGCTGTTGGAAATTGGAAAGAGAATGTATGAGGAGCGCGAATATCAGTTATCTAAAGAAGCAGAGTGGAAATTTCGAGATCATTTACATGCGGTAAAGTATTCGTCGCAAATTACATCGTTTAGTAATGGGCGATACGTACGGAATATTGTTGAAAAATCGATTCGTACACAAGCTATGCGATTGTTACAAGAGGATACGTATGATAAATATGATTTAATTGGGATATCAAGTATGGATTTAATGCTTGAAGAGGAGACGCACAGTACGTAAACTGTGCGTCTGTTTTTATGCATAAGTTCGTTTACTCTTTTTTTGCTTTTTCTTGGTGAGTTTTATGAAGACGTTCCATTTTAGCGCTCTTTTCGTGCGCTGAATTTGGAACATGTCCAAATTGGTTTACTGAGCTTTTTTGAGCTCCTTTATTAACATGGTTTGTCATTTGCATTCACCTCGCTTTAAAAATTAGTATAAACATTATGTAAAGAAAAACTCGTTAGAAAAGAAAAACCTCTTTACGATATGTAAAGAGGTTAGATTGCTATTTATGCATTGAGCGCTCCTTTGTATCGATGTGTCTATGCGGTAAATGCCATTTGTAATGAATAGAAACCATGCGGAAGCAAACAATTAAAATGAATAAGGTGTATAGAGCCCAATCGCTAACGATGACTTTAGCGCCAATCAAAAAACCGGCTAAAATCGTCCAAAACGCATATACATCAGCTCGAAGGACGAGAGGTTTTCTACGTGCTAAAAGATCACGAATAATACCGCCGCCAATGCCAGTTAAAACAGCAGCTACAATTGTAGCGCTAATTGGTAAATTTAATTTTTGGGCGTATAGAGCTCCTTGTACGGCGAACGCTGATAAGCCGATGGCATCTGTGATGTTTTCCCACTTTTTCCAATGCTTAATTAATTTATTAGGAAAAAGAAAAATGATCGTCATTGATAATAGTGCGATTTGGAATAACATGTCTTGTTGCCAAAACGCGACGATTGGATAACCGATTAATAAATTACGAAGGGCACCTCCCCCAAATGCGGTTGCCATTCCTAAAATATATACCCCGAAAATATCATAATCCTCTTCCATTGCAACAATGGCTCCGCTTAGTGCGAAAGCGATTGTGCCTATGATGCTAAAAATCTCCCATGCCATGAATTTTCTCCCCCGCTAACTAGATGAAATGTGCTTCCTCTGCTATTATATTAGAAGGTTTAAATTTCGAAAAGGATGAGTGAACATATTTGATGGAAGAAAAAGAAAAAATCATATTAGTTGGCTGTCAATTGCCACAAGATGATGATGAAAAATTTATGCATTCCATGAAAGAGCTTGCATCGCTAGCGAAAACTGCGCGAGCGGAAGTGTTAGTATCAACGACGCAAAAGCGCCCGAAGTTTCATCCGGCGACTTATATAGGAAAAGGTAAACTAGAAGAGCTTGCAGCGTTGACGGAAGAATTAGAACCAGCTGTTATTGTTTTTAATAATGAGTTAACACCAAGTCAAATTCGGAATTTATCTTCAGTATTAGATGCGAGAGTGATTGACCGAACGCAGTTAATACTAGATATTTTTGCGCAACGTGCGAAATCGAGAGAGGGTAAGCTTCAAGTAGAATTAGCTCAATTGCAATATACAATGCCGCGCCTTATGGGACAAGGTCTTGCTTTATCGCGTCTTGGTGGTGGAATTGGTACAAGGGGACCAGGAGAGACGAAGCTTGAGACAGATCGTCGTCATATTCGATCTCGTATTGATGAAATAAAGAGACAACTTGCGGTTGTTGTGGAGCATCGAAAGAGATATCGTGAGAGAAGAAAAGATAATAAAGTGTTTCAAGTTGCGTTAATTGGGTATACAAATGCAGGAAAATCTACGTTGTTTAATAGATTAACGGAAGCTGATACGTTTGGAGAAAACTTATTGTTTGCAACGCTAGATCCGACGACAAGAAAGATGCCGCTACCTTCTGGTTATACAGTGCTTTTGACTGATACGGTTGGTTTTATACAAGATTTACCTACGTCACTAATTGCTGCTTTTCGATCTACGTTAGAAGAAGCTGGGGAAGCGGATGTTATTTTACATGTTGTTGATTCTGCAGATCCTAATTATGTAGGGCATGAGCAGACAGTAAAACAATTATTGTCGGACCTTGAAATTAATCGTATTCCTATTATTACGTTATATAATAAAAAAGATAAATTGCATCAAAACTTCATTCCATTTCCGAAAAGTGATTTCTTAATGACTAGTGCTTTTGAAGAAAGTGATTTATTGCGTATAAAAGAAGCGCTAGAAACGAAGATGAAGGAAGAAATGGATGATTATCAAGTGGAAATCCCTCCGAGTGAAGGTAGGTTATTAACGCTTTTAAAGACAGAAACAATATTAACTAAAATGGAGTTTCTAGAAGATAAATTTGTATATGATTGTACAGGGTATATATTTGCTCATTCATCGCTTAAGGGGCAATTAAAGAGATTTTTAGTGGAAGAAGGAGAAAATAATGTTTGATCGTTTGAAAAATGGAGAAAAAATTGCTCCAATCGTAAAAGAAGTAGAAAGTCAAATTATAGAAGTACATAAACATGTGGATGAAGTGATTGAGAGTAACCAATTTCGTGTATTAGAAAGTTTTCGTAAACACAAAATTAGCGATTCGCATTTTATTCCGACGACAGGTTATGGTTATGATGATATTGGTCGTGACACGTTAGAAAAAGTGTATGCTGATGTATTTGGGGCAGAAGCGGGTCTTGTTCGTCCGCAAATTATTTCAGGTACTCACGCAATTTCGACAGCTCTATTCGGTATTTTACGTCCAGGAGATGAACTGCTATACATAACAGGAAAACCATATGATACGTTAGAAGAAATCGTTGGTGTACGCGGAAAAGGTGTAGGCTCATTTAAAGAATATAATATTGGTTATAACGCAGTTCCGTTAACTGAAGAGGGATTTGTGGACTTTGAAGCTGTTGCAGCTGCGATCCATAGTAATACGAAGATGATTGGTATTCAGCGTTCAAAAGGATATGCTACTCGTCCGTCGTTTACTGTTTCACAAATTAAAGAGATGATTGCGTTTGTGAAAGAGATTAAACCTGATGTTGTTGTATTTGTAGATAACTGCTATGGCGAATTTATTGAAGAAGAAGAGCCATGTCATGTTGGTGCGGACTTAATGGCAGGCTCTCTTATTAAGAATCCTGGCGGTGGAATTGTTAAAACTGGTGGTTACATTGTTGGTAAAGAGCAGTATGTTGAAGCGTGTGCATATCGTCTAACATCTCCGGGGATCGGTGCGGAAGCAGGGGCATCTTTATACAGTTTGCAAGAAATGTATCAAGGTTTCTTCTTAGCGCCGCATGTAGCGGGACAAGCGCTAAAAGGTGCGATTTTTACAGCTGCATTTTTAGGAAAGTTAGGGATGAATACATCACCAGCTTGGAATGCACCAAGAACAGATTTAATTCAGTCTGTTCAATTTGATGATAAAGATCGTATGATTGCGTTCTGTCAAGCGATTCAATATGCATCTCCAATTAATTCTCATTTCACTCCATATGCAAACTATATGCCGGGTTATGAAGATGATGTAATTATGGCTGCGGGGACGTTTATTCAAGGTGCAAGTATTGAGCTGTCGGCTGATGGTCCGATTCGTCCGCCTTATGTTGCTTACGTGCAAGGTGGGTTAACTTATTCGCATGTAAAGATTGCTATTTGTTCTGCGATTGATGCGTTAATTGAAAAAAAACTATTAACAATTTCTTAAAGGAAAGCTGTCGATTTCGGCAGCTTTTTTCGTGTGAAAGTAATGATTTGTGCCATTAGAAAAAAATGAAAAAATTCACAAAAAATCATGTAAGAAAAGCTAACATCTATTGACACTAAACATAACATGGTATAAAATGAGAAACAGTTAAGGCGAAGGAGGAACTGAAACAATGAAAGAAGATAGACGTTCTGCTCCGCTGTTTCCAATTGGTATTGTAATGGATTTAACACAATTATCTGCACGTCAAATTCGCTACTATGAAGAGCATAATCTTATTTTTCCAACCCGTACAAAAGGGAATCGTAGATTATTTTCATTTAACGATGTAGATAAATTGTTGGAAATTAAAGATTTGTTAGATCAAGGCTTAAATATGGCCGGAATTAAACAAGTATTGCAAATGAAAGAAAATCAAACAGAAGCAGTGAAAGTAAAAGAAGAAACGAAAGAAATTTCAAAATCCGAGCTTCGCAAAATTCTTCGAGATGAACTACAACATACAGGTAGATTTAATCGGACCTCATTGCGACAAGGTGACATTTCAAGGTTTTTTCACTAAAGATAACTGATTCTGAAGGTGTTTAGAGGGACTAAGGAGGAATTTATAATGGCTAGGTACACAAAAGAAGATATTTTCCGTTTGGCGAAAGAAGAGAATGTAAAGTATATCCGTCTGCAATTTACGGACCTTTTAGGGGTAATTAAAAACGTAGAAATTCCAGTGAGCCAATTAACAAAAGCTCTTGATAACAAAATGATGTTTGATGGATCTTCTATTGAAGGTTTCGTACGTATTGAAGAATCTGATATGTATTTATATCCGGATTTAGATACTTGGGTAATTTTCCCTTGGACAGCTGAAAAAGGTAAAGTAGCTCGTTTAATCTGTGATATTTACAATGCTGATGGTACTCCATTTGATGGCGACCCACGTAACAACTTAAAGCGTGTGTTAAAAGAAATGGAAGCATTAGGATTCTCAGATTTCAATCTTGGACCAGAGCCAGAATTCTTCCTATTTAAAGTTGATGAAAAAGGAAATCCAACACTGGAATTGAACGATAACGGTGGATACTTCGACCTTGCGCCGATGGATCTAGGGGAAAACTGTCGTCGTGATATCGTTCTTGAACTTGAAGAAATGGGCTTTGAAATTGAAGCATCTCACCATGAGGTTGCGCCAGGTCAACATGAAATTGACTTTAAATATGCAAATGCAATTCGCTCATGTGATGACATTCAAACATTCAAGCTTGTTGTAAGAACGATTGCTCGTAAACATGGTTTACACGCAACATTTATGCCGAAACCATTATACGGTGTGAACGGTTCAGGTATGCACTGTAACTTATCACTATTTAAAAATGGTGAGAACGTATTCTTCGATCAAAACGGTGATTTACAATTAAGTGATGATGCTCGTCACTTCATCGCAGGTATTTTAAAACATGCGCCAGCATTTACAGCGGTAGCAAACCCAACTGTAAACTCTTACAAGCGTTTAGTACCTGGATATGAAGCTCCATGTTACGTAGCATGGTCTGCACAAAACCGTAGTCCATTAGTGCGTATTCCTGCATCTCGTGGTATTAGTACACGCGTAGAAGTACGTAGTGTTGACCCAGCTGCGAACCCGTATTTAGTAATGGCTACATTATTAGCAGCAGGTCTTGATGGAATTAAAAATAAATTAACTCCACCAGCTGCAGTAGACCGTAACATCTACGTAATGACAAAAGAAGAGCGTGAAGAAGCAGGTATCGTTGACTTACCAGCAACATTAGCGCAAGCGTTAGTTACTTTACAATCTAATGAAATCGTATGTGGCGCATTAGGTGATCATTTACTTGAGCACTTCATTGAAGCAAAAGAAATTGAGTGGGATATTTTCCGCACGCAAGTTCACCAATGGGAACGCGACCAATATATGTCTCTATACTAAGAGAGAAAAAAGCCCTAATACTACGGTATTAGGGCTTTTTCGTCATTTATCTACAGTGAAAAAACACGAATATTGTCGCATTTTTTTAGTGTCATCAGGAAGTAATTTAGTGAAAATAATTTGTGTTGACTCGTTCTGTATAAAGAACTAAAATGGCATTAACTAGAAATGTTTGTATATTAAAAAGAATGAAAATATTGTTTTTTCTTAAGTTTTCGATGCCAATTTCAAGTTGAAGCTCATTGGTTTTAAATGAGGAGGGAAGTTATGGATAAGGAAATAAATTTGAAAAATCTATTTACTATTATACGAAAAAGAATTTGGATACTTCTATTATTTACAACTCTCACTACAGTAGCAGGAGCGATGTATACTATATATGTAAAAACACCATTATATGCCTCTTCAGCAAGGGTTATTGTTCAAGCTAATGCTGAAACGATGAATACATTGAAAGCGATGGTAAATGAGCCTGTAATATTAGAAAAAGTGGCTGCTGAATTGAATATTAACAGATCTGCAGGTGCATTAAGTGGACAAATAAGTACAGAAAGTGTGCAAGGGTCCCAGATTATGAGAATAAATGTAGTGGATATAGATCCTGTGCTTGCTCATAAAATTGCAAATACTACAGCCGCTGTTTATAAGAAAGAAGTAGCGAATATACTGAATTTTAATAATGTGAGTATATTACCAGAAGACCCAGTTCAAAAAAATTCTATGCCTATAAATATAAATCACTTTAAGACGATACTAATTGCATTCTCTATAGGTATGGCGCTCAGTATTGGATTCATTTTTTTATTGGATTCACTTGATGAGAGAATCAAATCGGAACGGCGAATTGAACAATTGTTAGATGTCCCTGTTTTGGGCGGAATATCTAAAATGAATAGAAAAAATGTGAAAGACAAATTCAGTAAAAAAATACGGTATTATTGGGGGAGGGAACGGAGTGGCTTACAAAAATAGACGAAAAACAAATAAAGTTAAAGGAGAAAGTATAATTGTACATACCGCTCCAAGATCGAAAATTTCGGAGCAGTATCGTTCGCTTCGAACAAACCTTCAATTATCTTCATCTATTCATAAAAGCAGAACTATAGTTATTACTTCTCCGAGGTATGGTGAAGGAAAATCAACGATTACAGTTAATTTAGCAGTCTCAATAGCACAAAAAGGTGAAAAAGTATTGGTAATAGATGCAAATTTACGAACACCAACGATTCATGAAATATTTGGAGTAGAAAATACAATTGGATTAATTGATATATTGAACGGAAAAACAACTTTAGAGGGTGCCGTGAAAAAAACAGAGATGGAAAGTCTGGATGTATTAACTAGCGGACCGGTACCATTCAATCCATCCGAAGTACTTAGTTCGAGTGCAATGGATATGTTAGTTCAAAAGGCAATGGAACGATATGATATTATATTATTTGATTCTTCTCCTGTACTAGAAGTAACAGATACAAGTGTATTGGCTGATAAGTGTGAAGGTGTATTATTGGTGATACGTTATAATCATACTGTGAATGAAGATGCGCTTGAAACGAAAAGGGCGTTAAGTTTTACGAAAAGTAGGATATTAGGTGCGATTTTGAATGGAAAAGTATAAATAACATAAATGTACTTTAGAAAAATGAATTTAATATCCTTATATCAGGATGTTCTTTATAAAGAATTTTTTAAAGGGATACGATGTGGTGATGTCTCCTTACCGCTATCAACGGAGGCACTCGATTATGCTGTGGGTTGTGAAAACAACCTTAGATGCGAGTCATCAAGAGTGTAATGTGAGGGAGGGTTAGATGCCCCTATTTTATTAAAGTTTCTAACTATGTGTTTTTAATAAAGAGAATATAGTTAGAAACTTTAAATTTGAAAGAGTTAAGTATGGAATTGATTAAAGGAGGAAGTTACATGACGTATCGACGGAGGATATCGTTATTGCTTTTAATGGATTCAATGATTGTGTTAAGTGCTATTTTCTTTAGTTATTTCTTTGTAAATGCTAGCTTTAGTGTTATCACTTTATCATCAATTATTAGCTCTATCACTCTATTAGTCAGTCATCATTTATTTGCTTTAATATATAAGTTGTATAATAAAGCTTGGGAATATGCAAGTATAGGAGAATTACTCATTATATGCAAAGTTGTTACATTTTCTATAATTGCTACAGCAGTTGTGCAGCAACTAATCATGCCAAAAATGTATTTTCGGCTGTTAGTTGTAACTTGGATGATTCATATTTTATTAATTGGTGGTTCACGTTTTATATGGAGAATGTACAGAGATATTTATTATGTAAAAAAGGGTGATAAAAAAAGAACGTTAATTGTTGGTGCGGGATCTGCTGGGACAATGGTTGCAAGGCAGTTGTTGAAGAATAGTGCCGCTGAATTAATGCCAGTCGCATTTATCGATGACAATGCAAAAAAACATAATCTTGATATTTGGGGTATTCCAGTAATTGGTGGTATGAATCAAATTGAGTACACTGTCAAAAAACTGAATATTGAAATAATTATTTTGGCAATCCCCTCATTAAACAAAAGAGAGCAAAATGTTATTTTGAAAAGATGTTTAAAAACAGAAGTGAAAACTCAAATTCTTCCGATGTTAGAAGACTTAGTAACGGGTAAAGTATCGGTGAACGAATTCAGGGATGTTCAAGTAGAGGATTTATTAGGGCGTGATCCTGTAGAACTTGATGTGGATATTATTTCAGATTATATAACTGACAAGGTTATTTTAGTTACTGGTGCAGGAGGTTCGATTGGTTCGGAAATTTGTAGACAAATTGCAAAATTTAGGCCGAAAAAGTTGATTTTACTAGGGCATGGGGAGAACAGTATTTATTCTATAGAAATGGAATTAAACAGAAAATATGGAGATATGAAAGGCACGTTTATTCCTGAAATCGCAGATATACAAGATGAAAAGAAGATGCAATTAATTATGAGCAAACATCTTCCGAATGTTGTATATCATGCAGCTGCACATAAACATGTACCACTAATGGAGAATAATCCTGAAGAGGCTGTTAAAAATAATTTGATTGGAACTATGAATGTATCAGAGGCAGCGAGAGCACATGGAGTAGGAACGTTTGTTATGATTTCCTCTGATAAAGCTGTGAACCCGACGAGTGTTATGGGAGCAACAAAGAAATTAGCTGAGATGGTAATTCAACATAAAGATAAAATAAGTCATACAAAGTTTGTTACTGTACGCTTTGGGAATGTCTTAGGAAGTAGAGGGAGTGTTATACCTTTATTTAAGAAGCAAATTCAAAATGGTGGACCAGTTACAGTTACTCATCCTGATATGGTTCGGTATTTTATGACAATCCCGGAAGCATCAAGACTCGTAGTGCAAGCTGGTGCTTTAGCTAAAGGTGGAGAGATTTTTGTATTGGATATGGGAGAACCAGTGAAAATAGTCGACCTTGCCAAAAATCTTATTCGATTATCAGGAAATTCTGTGGATGAAATAGGAATAGAATTTACTGGTATACGCCCAGGGGAGAAACTTTTTGAAGAATTACTAAAAGAAGATGAAATGAATGAAAAGCAAATTCATCCGAGGATTTACGTAGGACAAGAAATGAATGTTCGTATAGAAGAAATTGAAGAGTTTATTTCAAGTTATACAGATTTAAACGAAGTAGAATTAAGAAAACGATTGTTAAAGTTAGTAAATCAGCGTAAAACTTTAAAACTGTTAATACCTGTATCAGGTCAATAGAAAAAATTTATATAAGACGGGTGCGTGGGATGGTGTCTAAAAAAGTTCTGTTTTGTGCAACTGTAGATTATCATTTTAAGGCTTTTCATTTACCGTATTTGAAATGGTTTTCAGAACAAGGATGGGAAGTACATGTTGCAGCGAATGGGAATATACATCTTCCGTACGTAACTCGAAAATATAATATTCCTATTCAAAGGTCACCTCTTAGTATACAAAACATCCACGCATATAAAAAACTAAAATCAATTATTGATCAAAATAAATATCATATCATTCATTGTCATACGCCTATGGGAGGAGTAATTGCTCGTTTAGCTGCTCAGAAAGCCAGGCGGCAAGGAACGAAAGTCGTATATACAGCACATGGATTTCACTTTTGTAAAGGATCACCGTATATGAATTGGTTGCTTTATTATCCGATTGAAAGAATTCTAGCTTCTCATGCGGATTGTCTAATAACAATTAACCAAGAAGATTATGATTTAGCAGTTAAACATCGCTTTCCAGTGAAAGATATTAAGCTAGTTCACGGTGTAGGAATAGATGTACAACGGTTTACTCCTGTAACTGAAATTGAGAAACGAGAATTAAAGCTACAATGTGGCTATAAATCACAAGATTTTTTAATGTTTTATGCTGCTGAATTTAATAAGAATAAAAATCAAAGCTTTTTAATCCGTGTATTGGCACAATTGAAAAATGAAATGCCACATGCGAAGCTTTTACTTGCTGGAGAAGGACCGTTAATGGAAGAGTGCAAAAAAATAACGACTCAACTAGGCGTGAGTAATATGGTTCACTTTCTTGGTTATAGAAATGATATAGCCTCTTTGTTACAGATGTCTGATCTTGCAGTTGCATCGAGTTACCGGGAAGGTTTACCAGTTAATATTATGGAAGCTATGGCTTGTGGACTTCCGGTTATCGCTACGGACAATCGGGGACATAGGGAGCTAATTATTAGTAATAAAAATGGTTGGATTATAGATCGTGATGATATAAAGACGATGTCTGAAAGAATAAATACTATTTCTAAAAATACTAAATTACAAGCTCAGTTTGGACAGTGTGGACGTACTATTATTACAAGTGAATATTCAGTTAACGAAGTGTTGAAAGAGAAACAAGAAATTTATACAACATATATGGATGGAATGGAGGATTTAAATTGGGCACTCCATTGAGAGTATTACATGTAGTCGTAAATATGAATAGAGGCGGAGCCGAAACTTTAATTATGAATTTATATCGCAATATAGATCGTTCCAAAGTTCAATTTGATTTTTTAACATGTAAAGAAGGAGTGTTTGATGAAGAAATAGTAAAGTTGGGCGGAAAAGTTCATAGAATTCCATATGTTACGGATGTTGGTCATAGAGGCTATATAAAGGCATTAAATACCTTCTTTAGCTCTCATCCGCAATATAAAATCGTTCATTCACATATGGATAAAATGAGTGGATTGGTACTTCGTTCAGCTAAAAAAGCAAGGGTGCCAGTTAGGATTGCACATAGTCACAATACTAGTAGTGAAGGTGGTGCTACTGCAAAAATCTATAAATGGTATGCAGGAAAATCTATAGGTACATGTGCAACGCATTTGTTAGCATGCTCAAATGCAGCTGCGAGATGGTTATTTGCAGATAAAGCTGATACAGCTAGAATCTTAAAAAATGGAATTGATTGTGATAGATTTTTGTTCATTCCAGAAATGAGAAAACATGTAAGAGAAGAATTACAGCTTGAGCAAGACGCTCTTGTTATTGGCCATGTTGGAAGATTTGCTCATCAAAAAAATCATGCTTACCTTATAGAAGTATTTGCGCAGTTAACTCGATTTAGGCCGAATTCAATTCTTTTATTAGCTGGCGAAGGGCCACTTCGTATGGAAATTGAAAATCAAGTGAGGGAATTAAATTTGGAGAAGCATATAAGGTTTCTTGGGATACGAGCTGATATAGAAAGGATACTTCAAGCATTTGATGTATTTGTTTTTCCATCCATACATGAGGGATTGCCACTTACTCTCATAGAGGCGCAAGGAGTTGGTTTGCCTTGTATTATATCGGATGCTATTACGAAAGAAGTGGATTTGGGAATGAATCTAGTTGAACATGTTCCTCTAGCAGATAAAATGGCTTGGATAGAAAAAATGAAAAATATAGAAATTAGTAATTTTCCGAGGGAAATACCAGCTCAAGTATTTTTGGAGAAAGGCTACGATATAAAACATACGGCAGAATTAACTCACGACTATTATTCCGTACTTTCGAGGTGAGTAATTTGAAGAATTTAACGATTTTCACCCCTACTTATAATAGAGCATATTGTCTTACAAATTGTTATGAGAGTTTAAAACGTCAAACATGTAAGAATTTTATTTGGTTAATAATAGATGATGGATCTAGTGATAACACAAAAGAATTGGTGGATAGCTGGATTGCTGAAAAATATATAAAAATTATGTATCATTGGCAACAAAATCAAGGGATGCATGGTGCTCACAATACAGCATACGAAATGATTGATACGGAGTTAAATATTTGTATTGATTCTGATGATTATATGCCAGACGATGCTGTAGAAAAAATCCTTTCTTTTTGGAGTAGATATGGGAATGATGAAGTTAGTGGGATAATTGGATTGGATTTGTATACAAATGGGCAAATAATTGGCTCAAAGTTACCAGAAAACCTTAAATATTCCACGTTGTTTAATCTTTACAACAAACATGGTGTCACAGGTGATAAAAAATTAGTCTATCGCACAGAATTGACTAAGAAATATCCATACCCAATTTTTAAAAATGAAAAATATGTTGGGTTAGCATATAAATATTATATGTTAGATCAGCAGTATGAGATGTTACTGATGAACGAACCTCTTTGCTATGTTGAATACATGCCTGACGGTTCATCAATGAATATGCTAAATCAATATCGTAAAAATCCAAGAGGTTTTGCTTTTTATCGTAAGGAACTTATGAAATTACCATTTACTAATCGAGTATTCAAGTATAGGCAAGCTGTACATTATGTATCTAGTAGTTTTATAGCAAAAAATAAAAGATTTATGCAAGAGTCGCCATGCAAAGGTCTTACGATTTGCGCATTGCCATTTGGAGTTATTCTTTATAGTTACATTACAATGAAAACAAGAATGGAAGTAAATATATAGGGATTTACTTAGTAAGTAAATGAGAGGACATAATAATGACTATACTTTGGATGAATCTTTTTATCGTATTCATACTCGCATTTTTTGCAAGGTATTTTGCTATACCTGTAACTAATAATTTTACATTGATAAAGCCAAATAGATTATTGGTTTTAATGGCGGCTCTATCACTTGTATTGGTAGCGGGACTTCGGAATAATATTGGGGATACTTATTTTTATATGCATGCATATAAAATAACGGAGTTTAATTGGGAGTATGTTCAAACTAACAAAGACATGGGCTTTAATATTTTTCAAATGGTTTTGAAAAAATATGCGGATGATCCTCAAGTAATGGTTTTTACTACAGCATTGATAACAAATGTACTCATTGTAGCAACACTATATAAATATTCAAGACTAATTGAATTGAGTTTATATGTTTATATTACGTCGGGTATGTATTTAACATCAATGAATGGGATTAGGCAATATTTAGCCGCTGCAATTATTTTTGCTGCCACAAAATATATTTTTGAAGGAAAATGGAAAAAATATATGGCAATTGTATTATGCGCATCAACATTTCATGCAAGTGCATTAGTTCTTATGCCAATCTACTTTTTTGTAAGAAAAAAAGCCTGGTCAGGAACGACATATTTGCTTCTTTTTTTAGCAGTATGTGTAGTTATAGGTTTTAATCAGTTTTCGGAAGTTTTATTTTCGGCAATTGGAAATACTCAATATGGTCAATATAAGGAATTTCATGAAGGTGGTGCCAATATACTTAGGGTTGCTGTGAGTATAGTGCCAATTATACTGGCTTACCTTGGGAAAGATAAAATGAGGGCGTTATTCCCTGAAAGTGATTATATTGTAAATATGTCTATATTAGGTCTTGTTTTTATGATTATTTCAACACAAAATTGGATATTTGCTAGATTCTCCATATATTTTGGATTGTATCAGTTAATATTAATTTCTTGGGTTGTGAAGTCATTTACAGATAAAGATCAAAAGTTGATTTATTATGCAGTTCTAGTGTGCTATTTTATTTATTTTGTATATGAACATGTAATTACTCTGGGAATTATCTATAAGAGCAACCTACTTTGATAATAAAGTGCAAGATGCTGGGAGAGGATTGTTAAATGGGGATAGATTCTAAGCTTAGACCTAAAAATAAAAAGAAGGTTTTACACATTGTCAGCGCTCTGAATCGCGGGGGAGCTGAAACGTTACTAATGAATATATATAGGAAAATAGATAAGAGGCAGCTTCAGTTTGATTTTGTATCTCATCGAAATGAGAAAAATGATTATGAAGATGAAATAATGGCGTTAGGTGGGAGAATATATAAGGTACCTAGTTTAGGACAAATAGGACCTTTTTCCTATGTTAAAGAACTTGTGAAAATTATGTCGGATAATCAATATGAAGTTGTACATGCACATACGGATTATCAAGGTGGTTTCGTTGCTGTAGCGGCAAAAATAGCTGGTATAAAAAAGAGGATTTGTCATTCGCATAGTAATAATTGGCCACAAGACTCTGGAATAAAAGCAAGAGTTATCCTAAAGGTTTTGCAATCTATTATTAAATATGCTGGAACTAATTATTGTGCGTGCAGCGTTGAAGCAGCACGTTTTTTATTTGGCGAAAGGATGATTCATAGTGAGAGGATAGAACTAATTAAAAACGGTATAGATATTAATCAATTTACTGATATAGACGCTGGGAGTAGTGTCAGCGTAAGAAGAGAACTTAATATACCGAATGCAACAAAATTAATAGGACATATAGGAAGTTTTTCAGAGTCAAAGAATCATATTTTTATCCTAAAAGTTTTAAAGCAAATTTTAAAACGAGATTCAAATTTTGTTGCTATTTTAGTAGGAGATGGCCCGTTAAGGATTTCTATTGAATTAAAAGCAAAGCAATTAGGGATTTTTGAAAATATTAGATTTTTGGGGGTTAGGAAGGATATTCCACGACTCATGAAGAGTTTTGATGTTTTTATTTTTCCTTCTTTGTTTGAGGGGTTTGGTATTGTAACTTTAGAAGCGCAATCTGCAGGTGTACCATGTGTTGTAGCAGATACGCTACCTAAGAATACTGATATGGGGTTAGGGATAATGTCATTTGTTGACTTAGATGAAGAAATTGAAATATGGTGTAAAGAAATTTATAAAGCCTTGTTAAAAGAAAGACCTGACAGGGAATTCATAATTAACAATATATCGAAATTAGGCTTTGATATTAACGATAACATTTACGAGTGGCTATCGTTATATGGAATTGTGCGCAAGGAAGAAATAGGATAATCTAATTTATTTTCATTTTATATGTCTGATGTATAAGGAGATTTGTTGAGCGTAGCAGCAAAATACAAATATAAAATGAGGAAGAGAAATCAATAATAGATTTTGTGAGGTATCCTATAATGAAAAAGAAAAGAATATTAATTACATCTTTTGATATGGAAATTGGTGGAGTAGAAAGAAGTTTGATTGGTTTATTAAATACAATTGATTACAGTAAGTATGATATAGATTTAATGTTATTTAAACATGAAGGTGGATTTTTCTCTTTACTACCTAAAGAGCCGAATTTATTAGAAGAATTGCAACAATATACTACTTTTAGAAAATCAATTAAGCAGATATTACAAGAAGGGCATTACTCAATTGGGATTACTAGGATAATAGGGAGAATTATGGGCGTTATGCATGGGCGATATGTAAATAGTAAAGAACCTGGATACTTCGTCATTCAATATGGATGGAGAATATCTCTTCCATTTCTTCCAA
This sequence comes from Bacillus sp. TH17, assembly GCF_016651125.1. Taxonomy (NCBI): domain Bacteria; kingdom Bacillati; phylum Bacillota; class Bacilli; order Caryophanales; family Bacillaceae; genus Bacillus; species Bacillus sp. TH17. The sequence goes on along the minus strand of NZ_JAEKEN010000001.1, from coordinate 3,097,447 downwards.
AGTTGAGAGAAGAGTACGATGTTGCGATAAGTTTTTTATGGCCGCATTATTTTATAGGGGATAAAGTTCGAGCGAAAAGAAAAATTGGGTGGATTCATACTGATTATTCGAACATACAACTTAACAAAGAAATGGAATGTAAAATGTGGAGGAAAATGGATGATATTGTGGCGGTTTCCGAAAGTTGTAGAGATACATTCCTGAATAGTCTGCCTTATATTAATAAAAAGGTGCAAGTGATAGAAAATATAATAAATTCTGAATTTGTTCGCGAACAATCTAATGAAGGAGATATTACTCAGGAAATACCAATAAATAGAGAGCGAATCAAGTTAGTTACTGTTGCTAGACTTTCTCATGCTAAGGGAATTGATGACGCTATATATGCGCTTAGAAAACTATTAGATCAAGGGTATGATATCGAGTGGTACATAGTTGGATATGGGCCTCAAGAAGCGGAACTTAAATTGTTGATAGATAAATTAGGACTTCAAGATGAATTTGTTTTACTAGGTAAGAAGATTAATCCGTACCCGTACATAAAAGCATGTGATATTTATGTACAACCTTCTAGATACGAAGGGAAGGCAGTAACAGTTCGGGAAGCGCAAATTCTTAAGAAACCAGTATTAATAACTAATTTTTCAACTGCCAAAAGTCAGCTGGAGAACGGGGTAGATGGATATATTTGTCCAATGGGTATAAAGGGAATTGTCGAAGGAATAAAAAAAATGATTGATGATGTTGAATTCAGAAGTGAAATTGTTAATAATGTAAGCCAAAAAAATTATGGTAATGAAATAGAAGTGGAAAAGATATATAGGTTAATTGAATTAGAATAGATTAAGTTATAAAACTAAAAAATCTTTTACTATTTATAAAAGATACTTGGGGGAATTATTTTTATGGAGAATGTTTTAGTATTAGATACATCGGTAGGTTCTCTTAACAAGGGTGACGATATAATAATGAAGTGTGTAAAGCATCATCTTTCTGATATAACTAAAAATGCATATGTTTTAACATTACCTACTCATGTTTCACCTTTTCATTGGTACCAAGTAGCGAGAAAATCAAATAGGGTAAAGATTTATAGTGATGCGAAATATAAGTTTGTAGGTGGTTCGAATTTGCTAGCAATGGATATGTTTACGCACTTTCCGCAGTGGAATATTAATATATTTAATTATGGTCCTTTAAAGGGGAGTATTCTGGTTGGAGTTGGTGCAGGAAAAGGAAATAAAATAAATCCCTATACAAAAATGTTATATAGAAAAGTTTTATCACATGAATATATACATAGCGTTAGAGATGAAAGAACAAAAAAATTTTAGAAGAAATGGGTTTTAAAGCTCTAAATACTGGTTGTGCAACTTTGTGGTCCTTTACGCATGATTTTTGTAGGGGAATTCCAAGTGGAAAATCGGAATCGGTTGTTTTTACACTAACCCATCATTCTAAAAATCGTGAAAAAGATCAATTATTGATAGATACACTTAACAAAAGTTATGAAAATGTCTATTTTTGGATACAAGACGCTGATGATTTTGAATATTTAAAAACTTTAGAGGGTATACAGGACATAAAAATTATACCTCCTACTATAGAGGCGTATGAAAAAATCCTAAATACAGCCGTCGATTATATTGGAACACGTTTACATGGCGGCATATTTGCTATGCGTCATAAAAAACGTGCAATAATTATCTCCATAGATGAAAGAGCTAAGGGGATGGGCGAAACGTATAATTTAAATCTGATTGATAGGGAAGATTTAAATAATCTTGAAAAAATGATAAATTCAGAGTTTATCACGGATGTTCAAGTGAATTTTGATGTAGTAAATCAATGGTTAAAACAGTTCTCTAATTAATAAATGTACTTTGATAAAAATGGCGATTTATTAGGAGGCTCAAATGAATAGTATAATTCTCGATAAAATTGTCGTAAGAAATAATAGAGTTGATTATTCTTTTAGTATTAAGGGGGATTTACAAAAGTATTTTAAGACAAGTAATCATATGTTTCTTGAATATAACTATGATGTATCTGATATCCCTTTAAGTATTTTGGCTATTCCGTTTGTTGCAAATGTAGTTCCTCTTGTATGGATTACTAATTCAACAATAGTAATAAATGAACTAGATAAATCTTTTTATATTTGTTTAAATAATATAAAAAATGCATATCAAAACATGTTTCCTGGTGTGAAATTTAAAGGATCCGTGGATGTAGGAGAAATTATTGATAATGTTTACATTCCGGAATTTGAAGCGGCATCTTTATTTAGTGGGGGATTAGATGCACTTACTACATTTATAAGAATAAAAGATAAAAACCCCTTGCTAGTTACTGAATATGGATGGCATGAAAATGAAATAGAGGGTAGTAAAGTATGGGAGGCGGATAAAGAAAATGCCATAAATTTTGTAAAGGATAATGGACTAGAAAATATTTTTATACAATCCAACTATGGGACCTTTATAATTGCAGGGAACATTGACCATGATTTTAGAGAAAAGTTAAACGATACATGGTGGCATGGATTGCATCATGGTCTAGCGATAATATCTGCAGCTATTCCAATAGCTTTTAAACTTAAGATAAAATGTATTTACATTGCAAGCTCTAATTCTCCATTATATCAAGTTACTTGTGCATCTGATCCAACTGTGGATAATGAAATAAAATATGCATCTGGAACAGTATTTCATGATGGATACGAACTTACTAGGCAAGAAAAGATTAAAGTTGTTGTGGACCATTATTCAGCTAGTAAAGAACCTGTTAATATCAGGGTATGTTTTAAAAATGAAGAAAATTGTTGTAAATGTGAAAAATGTTTAAGAACAATTATGGGAATTATTGCTGAAGGGAGAGATCCTCGTGAATATGGTTTTAATATTCCAGGTAATCTTTATCAGTACGTTAAAACTTCTTTAAATAGTGAGGTGAAGTTTTTTACTAATACATTCATTGAAATGTATTGGAATTTAATCCAAGTGCGAATGAAACAAAATTGTGATTGTATTACAGATAAAAATTTACTAAATTGGTTTCTAGATTATGATTTCAAGGCGCAACGAAGAAAAGCGTTATTAAAATACAGGATAACAAAGTTTTTCCCTATTTTAAAGAGGAAGATTAGTGCCAAATTTAGTAGAGTGGGTACGCAAAACAACTAAAATATAGAAGGTATTACGATGAGAATACAAAATTCCTTAAAAAATATTTTATTCGGTTTGTCTGGACAAATAATTAGTATTGGCATGGGATTTGTTGTTCGAACTGTTTTTATTTATACACTCGGTATAGAATATTTAGGTGTGGATGGGCTTTTTACAAGTATACTATTGATGTTTTCCCTAGCTAATTTAGGCTTTGATACAGCTATAATTTATAGTTTATATAGGCCATTAGCTGAGAAGGATATCTATAAAATACAGGCATTAATGAATTTATATCAAAAAGCATACAGATTAATAGGAGTAGTAGTTTTATTATTAGGGTTATCTCTATTACCATTTCTTGATTATTTAGTGAATGCAGATACTATGATTAAAGACATTAACATTATCTATCTTTTATTTTTAATAAGTTCGGTGTCATCATATTATTTTGTATATAAGCAATCTATTATTATTGCTGATCAAAGTAACTATATCATTTCTAAAATACACACTTTGTTCATAATTATATCTAACGCATTACAAATTGTTTTATTAATAATTATTAGTGATTACATTGTAGTACTGATAGTTCAATTAACATTGAAAGTAATTGAGAATGTATATATTGCAAATAAGGCAAATAAATTATATCCATTTTTAAAAGAAAAAAATAATGCGAAATTATCTAAGGCAGACAGACGAGAGTTTTTTGAGAATTTGTATTCCTTGTTACTATATAAAATTAGTGGTGTAGTAATTAATGCAACAGATAATATAATTATATCGAAATTCATTGGAATTATTTGGGTTGGTGTGTATTCAAATTATTTGTTGATCTTAAATACATTAAATACCTTATTAGGCTATTTGTTTTATTCTATCACTGCTAGTGTTGGAAATTTGAATGTGAAAGAAAATGCAGAAAAAAATATTTTATTTTTCGTGTAATTAACTTTTTTAATTTTTGGATATATGGATTTTGTACAGTTTGCCTTTGGAATTTGATAAATCCATTTATAACACTCTGGTTAGGTGAGGAATATGTGTTTAATAAGTATGTATTATTTTTCATATTACTTAATTTTTTCACTTCAGGAATGCAAAATACAACTACAATTTTTAGAGAAACCACAGGTTTATTTAAAAAAGGGAAGTATAGACCTATCATAGCGGCAATTATAAATATTGTAGTTTCTATAATTCTCGCGAAACAAATAGGAATAGCAGGAGTGCTTTTAGGGACTGTTATTAGTAGATTATGTACTTACTTTTGGTATGATCCTTATATTATATTTAAAATGATTTTTAAAAAATCTGTAAAAGTATATTTTATTAGATATATTTTGTTTGTAGTGCTTGTATTATTTTCTGTTATAGCAACGGATTTTATTGGTTATATTTTTCACATAAATATATTTATGGACATGGTAATACGTAGTATTTTGTGCCTGATTATTCCGAATTTGATCTTTTGGATGGTATTTAAAGAGGCGGAAGAGTATAGATATTTCCTTAATTTAACCCGAATATTAATAAAAAAAATAAAGTCGAAAATATTAACTCGGAAAGTTTCGAATGATAATTATCCATAAATTATTATTTTGTTTTTTCCATATCACAGTAAAGAATGCTTTATTTACGGAAGAGATTTTAGGTTGTTCTGAAAATAATAGTAGGGGAGTTATGTATAAAGAGCATAGTGTCTTTTTAATAAAATTGTAAGTTTAAATAGTATAAATAAAAGGGTATTGAAATAAAAACAGCTAGTAAGAATAGATCTATTTAGGAAGGAGAAAGGAATTGTGAAAAGACTTTCTAAATAATGGATCTCTAAAAACAATAAAAAGTGATGTTACTTCTCTTATATCCAATCAATTTACCTTATGAAACATAAGATGTAGAAAAGCAAAAAAGAGGTGTGAATTGATGTGGAGAAGAAGGGATAATCTTGGGAATTTGAATGATTTAGATTTGGTGTCCAAGCCTCCTTTTCATAATGACATTTTAACTTATGATAGTACGCAATTAAAATGGATTCCAAAATCATTTGAAGCTACAAATTCTACAAGTATATATGTATTAGAATTAGATAGATGGGATGTTAAGAATGATGGGACTGATGCTATCAATACTTCCAAAGGTATTAATAATGCTTTAGTTTGGGCGGCTCAACAAGGTTATACGGAAGTTGTGTTACCTAGAGGAATATATTTGATTGATAAACAAACACCCATCGAACCACCAAGTCATTTAACTTTGAATCTAAACGGTTCAACATTAAAAATGGAAACAAATAATTTGACTGGATATGCAATTATAAGTTTTCGTAGAAATCAAGTATATTCTAGGATAACAAATGGTATTATCCAAGGAGATAGATATACACATGATTATTCTAGTGGGGGAACACATGAGGCAGGGTACGGCATTGAATTGGGGAGTTTTACTCCACCTGCTGATGGGGGGAACAATACACGGTTTGTATCTTTAGATAATCTAGATATTTTAGATTGTACAGGAGATGCCATTACACTGAACAGTACTTTTGGGCAGATTTCACCTTTTCCTACAGCATTAGCAAGTTCATTTGAACAGGGAGCAATTAATACAACAGATGGTTCATTAGTAAGTAGTACAACAAAGATACGTTCCAATTTGCAAATTGATATGACCCAAGTGGCTATTGTAAAGTATGGTTACTTTGGATTATATGGAAATGGATTTGGAGCATTGGGTTCTGAAATAAAATGCGATTATTATGATGTCATTTTTTACACTTCAAATAATATATTTTTATCTTCAAAAACCAATGTACAATTCTTTGATGAAGTAGAAGTCCCTAATGGAGCAAGTTATGCTAAAATTGTTTTGCATCAAGGGAATGTTCCTGCTCCTGCAAATTGTTTAATAAATGTTCGGGTGCCTTCTTTTTCACAATATACTTATATAGAAAAATGTAATTTACATGATTGCCGTAGACAAGGGATTAGTGTATGTGGGGCAAAGAATGTATATATTCGAGATAATGATATTCATCACATCGCAGGTACCAATCCACAAAGTGGACTAGATATTGAAGATGGATATGATTTAAATCAATATATATACATTGAAAGAAATAATTTTCATGATAATAAAAATTATAATATTATTGTTGTAAATGGGAAATTTATCTATATATCGAATAATTCTATTATGAATACCATTTCAAATGCTTATGTTGGGCTATCTATTAATGGTGGTGCAGATAGGGTAATCGTAACAGGGAATAATATCCGATTAACCAAGGTCTCTTTGTTAGGAGATGTTATTTTTTCCAATAATTATGTATATGGAGCGCAAGTAAATGTTCAAGGTGTATATGTAAATCGACCTATTAATATATTAGATAATTTTTTTCTAATAGTAAAATGATTATTGATACCCCCTTTCCATATGCGGTTAAAATTGATTCCTGTCGCTTTATAAACGATGCAGATAAACTAAATTCCTTGTCATCATTGTATCAGTGGACATTAGAGATGAAAAATGAGCCGCAAACTATCTCAAATTGTATATTTGAAGGACAAGACGTTTTGTATTTAAATTATGTACCAGTAGGAACAGTTAAATCAGGTTGGATATTTGAAAATATTATATTTAATAATGTTAAAAACCCACCCTTAGTTGCAGGGACATATACAAATTGCTTTTTTAAGGACGTAACCTTTTTGGGGATAACAAGTACAGGAAGCACTTTAGAATTAAAAGATTGCAAGTTCTTTAGTATAGATAGAAATAACACGTTATTTACAGTGAATAACCTCAAAGCATTCAAGATGATGGATTGTCATATAGAAAAACCCAATGGTACGGTCTTGAATATTCAAAATGTATCTGATGAAATAGTGTTAAGGGGAAATACTATAAAAATTACAAATGATACTCTTCAGAGGGCTATTATTGTTTTGGATGCAGCGTTTACTGGTAAGCAAGTGATAATTCAAAATAATATTATAAATTCCACAAATTTGATGCAAGTTGGGATAGATAATAGAACAACGAGTATTACACCCCTAGTAGTAATTCAAAACAACGTGTTGAATAATGCGAAAATTACAATTACAGGGAGGGAATTTCTGCAAGGGAATATAGTTAATGGTGTAATAGATCCAAATTAATGCATGGTGATAATTAAATTTGAATAGTTTCAAAAAATTATGAGAAATGAAGTAGAGTGGCTCTTAATAAATATGTCCATAAAGTATTATATAATGGTACATGGAAGGATTTTGTCCAATGTAATTATTCGAAATAGTCTAATTCCTAATAGATAATAGGTTTATTGACTTTTAGTTACTACTATAGAATAGAGAAAAGCTATTATGTTTTTTATAAACATAATAGCTTTTTATTATTACGTTAACTGCATACTTAAAAATAGTGTGTAGGAGAATTTTTAAATAATAAATGGATTTTTTAATATACTACTAAGCGTTGTTTATAAAACTGTGTTTGTGAATATATTTTTTGAGATTTTTACAGTGTGTAATAGTCTCTTGGATAAGCATTTGGAAAAATATATTTTGCACCTATGTGTATTGCTTTCTTCTACTTATTAAGTTTTAAAGCTGTGTACTATAGAAAATGTTTGCAGGTGATAAGTAAAGAGAAATTGAATACAATTCTTTAATTACAACTTAAGAATACTTGATTTCAATCCGTAATGAATACTTTGTAGATTATTTAACTTTGGAAAAGCATTTGTAATAATTTAAGATGGGGGAATGATTGGTAATGAAGAGACTGTTTGATATCTTTATTTCTTTATTATTATTAATTTGCTTTTTTTCGTTATTCTTTTAGTAGCAATTATAGTTAAAACTCAGATAGGATCACCCATTTTATTTAGACAACAACGTCCAGGGTTACATGGAAAACCTTTTTATCTTTATAAATTTCGTACGATGACCAATGAGCGAGATCGTAATGGGGAGCTGTTACAAGATCACGCTAGATTAACTAAAGTTGGAAAATTTCTTAGAAAATATAGTTTAGACGAATTACCACAATTAATAAATGTGCTAAAAGGTCAATTAAGTTTGGTGGGCCCCCGCCCATTATTAATAGAATATATGCCTTTATATTCGAAAGAGCAAGCTAAAAGGCATAATGTAAGACCCGGAATCACTGGATGGGCTCAAGTTAATGGAAGAAATAGTATCTCATGGGATGAGAAATTTAAATTAGATGTATGGTATGTTGAGAATCAAAGTTTTCTTTTAGATTTGAAAATTTTATATCTAACTTTTAGTAAGGTTTTAAAGTCGGAAGGGATAACAAATAATAAGCATGTGACTATGCCAGTTTTTAAGGGGGAATCGAGCATGGGGGGGAATAAAATGAATATTTTGTTTACTAGCTCTGGTAGGAGGGTCACCTTAATTAAAAAATTTAAGGAAGTACTTAAACAAGAAGGAATCAAAGGAAAAATCTTTACTGCAGACTTAAAAGAAACTGCTCCCACCATTTACTTTAGCGATAAGCATTTTATTGTTCCGCGTGTAAATGAAGAGGGATATATAAATGAATTATTAAAAATATGTAAATCTGAAATGATAAATCTAATAATTCCGTTAATTGATACAGAATTAACCCTTATGGCTAATAATTCGAAGGTTTTCGAAGGTATTGGTGTAAAAGTATTAGTTTCTAGTATGGAATTAAATAAGATTGCTAATAACAAAAAATACACATATAACTTTTTTGCATCTAATAATATACCAACACCTAGAGTATATAGTGATGAAGAGATTGGAAGAAAAGAATATCAATTTCCACTATTAATTAAACCTTATGATGGCAGTTCTAGTAAAGGTGTAACAAAAATAATGAATGAAAAGGAATTGGAATTTTTTAAGGATTATATACCTAACGCTATGATACAAGAATACGTTTCAGGAGAAGAATACACTATAGATGTCATGGTAGATTTCTGTGGGAATATAAAAACAATCGTTCCTAGATTGCGTATAGAGACACGAGCAGGTGAGGTAAGTAAAGGTATAACCAGGAAGGATTTTGATATCATCCAAGCAGCAGAAACTGTAATAAAAGCTCTTCCTAATCCTATTGGGTGTATTACTTTACAATGTTTTAAAAAGGAGGATGGACAAATTACGTTTATTGAAATAAACCCTCGTTTTGGAGGAGGAATACCACTATCAATAGAAGCAGGAGCGAATTTTCCACTTTGGACAATTAAAATGTGTCAGGGGGAAGTCTTTATAGATAAGGACTTTAATTGGAGAGAAAATTTAACAATGCTTAGATATGATGAAGCGGTTTTTATGGAGAGTATTTAAGATGATGATTAAAGCAATTGTTTTTGATATGGATGATACTTTATATAAAGAGAAAGATTATGTTGTAAGTGGTTTTAAAGCAGTGGATGATTGGATTAAAGAGAAGTATAAGAAAACCGGATTTTATAATATTGCAATTCAATTATTCGATTCGGGGGAAAGAAGGTTCGTGTTTAATGAAACACTAGAAAAGTTAAACATTCCTTACGATGAAAAATTGATTAGTAATTTGATAGAACAGTATAGGTTTCATAAACCAGATATTCAATTGTTGGATGAAGCGGATTGGGTACTAAATAATTTAGTTAATACCGTTAAAATAGGACTTATTTCAGACGGATATTTAGTTGCCCAAGAAAAGAAAATTAATGCATTAAAGTTAAAAGAGAGATTTCATTCGATAATTCTCACTGATGAGCTGGGAAAAGAATATTGGAAGCCGAGCCAAATTCCTTATGAAAAAATAAGTAAGGAACTACAGGTGCCTCATCAGCAATGTGTCTATATAGGAGATAATTTAAGTAAGGATTTTATAACAGCCAAGAAATTGAAATGGTTAACGATCCATATTAATAGAGAAGGTGGAATTCACCATAATCTTATAGTTGAGCAAGCTTATAAAGCACATTATACAATTGATAATTTAAGGAGATTATCTGATATATCTGTATTAGAGCATATGTTTTTAGATACATAGTATTTAAATATGTATAAAGGATGTGTTTACATGCACACAGTTCAGCATAAAAAGCGAATTTACCTTTCCTCTCCGCACATGAGTAGGAATGAACAAAAATATATTCAAAATGCATTTGATACAAACTGGATTGCCCCTCTTGGCCCAAATGTTGATGGATTTGAAAGAGAACTTGCATCTTTTGTAGGAGTGAAAGGTGGGGCTGCAGTTAGTTCAGGTACGGCTGCTATTCATTTAGCTTTGCGATTATTAGATGTCCAAAAGGGAGATACAGTGTTTTGTTCAAGTTTTACTTTTGTAGCGAGTGCGAATCCGATTGTTTATTTGGGAGCTGAACCAGTATTTATTGACTCAGAACCGGAAACATGGAATATGTCACCGAATGCATTGGCACATGCATTGTATGAAGCTAATAAAGTGGGGAAATTACCAAAGGCTATCATTCTTGTTCATTTATATGGTCAGAGTGCTAAACTAGATGAAATTCTTTCACTTTGTAATCAATATAATGTTCCTATAGTTGAGGATGCAGCAGAATCTCTAGGTTCTACATATAAAGGAAAAGCAAGCGGTACATTTGGGAGGTTTGGGGTTTATTCATTTAACGGAAATAAAATCATTACAACTTCGGGTGGTGGAATGCTAGTTTCTAATGATGTAGAAGCATTAGAGAGAGCGAAGTTTTTAGCGACACAAGCAAAGGATCCAGCTCCACATTATGAGCATAGTGAGATAGGATATAATTATCGAATGAGTAATATTTTAGCTGGTATTGGTAGAGGACAATTAGAAGTGTTAGAAGATAGGGTGAGAGCTAGAAGATTTATATATAAACGGTATTATGAAGCGCTATCTCACATGCCAGGATTTTATTTTATGCCTGAATTAGAAAATACTCGCTCTAATCGTTGGCTTACTACATTGACAATTGATGAAAAGGAATCCGGGATCACTATTGGGAAATTGTTGAGAACTTTAGCAGAAGAGAATATTGAAGCGCGTCCTATGTGGAAGCCACTTCATATGCAGTCGCTCTTTAAAGAGAAGAAGTATTATCCGCATAGTAAAAATGAAGATGTGTCGCATTCCTTATTTCAAAGTGGAATTTGTTTGCCTTCAGGATCTAATATGTTAGCTGAAGATCAACAAAGGGTAATTCAAAGCATTTTAAAAGCAGTAGAATGGAAGAATTAAAAGAAAAGTAAGTAAAATTGGAATTAGATTTGTATATGTACCACTATTTGTTCTTTATAGTGAATTCCAAAGGGGATTGTTTGGGAACATTCAGTTTCAATTGACATAAAAAAGGGATAATTATAGGCTTTTAATATCTATATCTTAGTCTGAAAGTAAATTTAAGCATGTAATTGAGAAAGTAATAAAACAAATAATTTCGTTCGTTAAAAAGAATGATAAAGAGGTATGTTTAACGAATTTAATATGTAAATAGTATTTGTAGTAACTTTTCATATATTAGGAGGAAGAAATGAGCGCTATAGCTGGCATTATTCACTTTACTAATGAGCCTGTATCAATTGAGCACGGAAGAGAAGTAATGAGTCGTTTATACAAATATCCTGCCGATGATATTCAAATATGGCACAAAGAAAATGCTTTTCTAGGATGTCATGCACAATGGATTACACCAGAGTCAGTTGGTGAACAATTACCCTTTTATAATTATGAAAAGCAACTGGCAATTACAGCAGATGCTATTATTGATAATCGTGATGAGTTATTTGAAAAATTACAAGTGGATTATTCGGATAGAAAAAACATGACAGATAGCGAGTTAATTTTACTCTCTTATCAGAAATGGGGGAAGCGGCTCCAAAATATTTGGTAGGCGATTTTGCCTTTATGATTTGGGATGAGAAAAAACAAATTCTTTTTGGTGCCAGAGATTTTTCAGGAAGTCGGACACTTTATTTTTATCGTGGTGAGGAAAAATTTACTTTTTGTACTATTATAAATCCGTTATTTTCTCTACCATATGTTGAGAAGAAATTGAATAAGCAGTGGATTGCTGAATTTCTAGCTATACCTGTAAATTTCGAATCGGTAGATCCACAGTTAACAGTTTACAAATATATAGAACAAGTGCCTCCATCACACACTATTTTGGTAAAGGAAGGCGAAGTGAAGTTTTCGCGATACTATACACCAACTGTTGGGGAAATGCTTAATTTAAAATCAAATGAAGAGTATGAAGAGGCGTTTCGAGAGGTGTATCAAAGTGCAGTGAAGGCACGTTTACGAACACATCACCAAGTAGGAGCTCATTTGAGCGGAGGGCTAGACTCAGGTTCTGTCGTTAGTTTTGCTGCAAGTGATTTACGGGCTGAAAATAAAAAATTACATACGTACAGTTATGTTCCAGTAGAAGGATTTGAAGATTGGACACACAAAGGTAGAATAGCTGACGAAAGACCATTTATTCAATCGACTGTCGAGCATGTAGGGAATATACAGGATTATTATTTAGAATTGCCGGAGAGAAGCCCACTATCGGAAATTGATGATTGGTTGGAAACAATGGAGATGCCATATAAATTTTTTGAGAATACTTTTTGGTTGAGTGGAGTTTATGAAAAAGCATCTCAGAATGGAATAGGAGTACTTCTTAGTGGTCAAAGAGGTAATTGGACAGTATCGTGGGGACCTATTTTAGATTACCAGGCAATGTTATTGAAAAAGCTACATTGGATTCGTTTTTATCGTGAACTACATTTATATAGTAGAAATATAGGAGTGAAAAAATCACGTATTTTTGAAGTGGTAAGACGAAAGGCATTTCCATTTTTGCATCAGTTACTTTTTTCAGGGAAACAAGATGCAAATTCCGCAATAATTAATCCGGAATTTGCAAGGGAAATGAATGTTTTTGACAGACTCAGAGAACAAGACATCGATATAACAGGCACCTCTATCTCTAATGCATATGACATGAAAAGAGAACAGTTTGAAAAACCATATTATTGGAGCATAAATGGAACGTATGAAACGAAATTATCATTACGTTATGCTTTATGGGATCGTGATCCCACAAATGACTTACGATTGATTCAATTTTGTTTGTCAGTTCCAGAAGAACAGTATGTTCAAAATGGTTTGGATCGAGCCCTGATCCGGAGAGCCACAAAGAATTTCCTTCCTGATAAAGTACGATTGAATCAACGGGTTCGAGGTATTCAAGGTGCAGATGGTGTTTACCGTATGGCTCCTTTTTGGAATGAATTTATTGAGGAAGTTGAAGAACTTAGTGTAGATCCAGTAATTTCTGAATTTCTAAATGTCGAGGTAATTAAGAAAGCTATCTCAAAAATTTGTAAAGAACCTCGACCAGAATATGCATTTGATTTAGATTTTAGAATTTTAATGCGTAGCTTAATCTTCTATCGATTTATAAAAAAAGCAATGTGAAAGGAGGTGATACGTATGAAAAAGGAATGGAAACAACCTGTATTAGAAGTACTTAATATTAATATGACTATGGCGGGGCCTGGGCATAAATATCCAGATGCTGTTCAACCTGACCCAGACGATCCAGTGAAGTACAGTTAAGTCATTGGAAAAATAAAGCTCTTATATAGCTTTATTATATAAGAGCTTTCAAAAAATTGACAATGTGGGGGGATAGGATGTTTGATTCTATGGGGAATGTGTTATATCAAGCCTTCGGGTTAAAAATAGTAAGTGAAATCCCATTACCTGAATTGTCTCAGCTGAATGAAAAAAAAGAGATGGCGGATGTTCAAGTTGAAATAACTGATTTGTCAGAACAGTGGGGTGAATATAGCGCAGAAAAGCAAAAAACGATAGTAGTGGAGGATGATATAGTTATGTTTCATGTTCCTCAAACTGCAATATTCGCTATACAATCAGGTGAGAAAATCACCTTTTCACCTATGGCAAATGCAGAAGAAGATAAAATTCGACTATATATTTTGGGAACTTGTATGGGGGCGCTGTTAATGCAACGTAAAATACTCCCATTGCATGGGAGTGTAATTGCTATAGATGGGAAAGCATATGCATTAATTGGTGATTCAGGAGCTGGAAAATCAACGTTAGCCTCGGCTTTTTTGAATAAAGGATATAAGCTTTTAAGTGATGATGTAGTTGCTGTGTCTCTTTTGAATAAAAATACTGCAATAGTTCATCCTTCTTACGCACAACAAAAATTATGGCAAGAGAGCATAAATGAGTTAGGAATGGAAGTAGCGCAATTTAGCCCTTTATTTGAAAGGGAAACGAAGTATGCTGTTCCTGTGAATTCTCAATTCTTTCCTGATCCATTACCTCTTGCTGGTGTTATTGAATTAGTAAAAACGCAGGGAGAAGATATCGAGATGACCCGTATAGAAGGGCTCGCACGCTTGTATAAATTATACCGCCATACTTTTAGGAATTCTTTGATTTCTAAATTAGGATTGATGGAATGGCATTTTGAAACTTCATCTAATATTGCAAGTGGAATGGAAATATTTCAAGTAAGCCGCCCGGCTTCAAGATTTACAGCTCATGAGCTTGTGGAAGTTATTTTAAATACTATACAGAAAGGGAGTATGGTTGATGGTTGTCCACTCGAGAAAAATATCATTAGAACATAACGTTGTCCAAAGTAAGGGTAATATAGTAAGCGATATGGATGGAGAAAAAGTTATGTTAAATGTCCAGAAAGGAAATTACTATAACTTAGGTGAAATAGGCGGAGAAATATGGGAGCTTATTGAAAAGCCAATAATAATTAATCAGCTTGTTACTATGCTAGTATCTAACTATGATATTGAACGAAAAGATTGTGAAGAGCAAGTTCTTTCCTTTTTAGAGTGTTTGTTTCAAGAAGGGTTAATTCAAATAAAAGATCAGCCTAATAGATAGATTCGTAATTTCAAAAGAACTGTTAGGAAGGGATTAATAAATATTGTGAAAAGGTTAAGGATGTTTTTATCACTAAACATGAAAACAAAGCTCTTATTTTTAGAGGCTTTTATTTTTTTAGGATGGGCACGTGTACTAAAAAATATTACATTTTCCAAAGTTGCACCTTCTTTAGGGGATTACATGAGTGAAACCTCAAGTACTCATATTCAACCGCACGGAGATACGCTAAAAAAGGTGTCCGAAGCAATTTCTATTATGAGTCGTTATACTTTTTGGGAAAGTCAATGTCTCGTTAAAGCTATAGCTGGGATGAAAATGCTTGAAAAACGTCACATTGAGAGTACTCTTTATTTAGGAATGGCTAAGGATAATAGTGGGGAACTAATTGCACATGCATGGTTACGTAGCGGTTCTTTTTATGTTACTGGATCGGAAGGAATGGAGAAATTCACTGTCGTTGGATCATTTGCAAAGAGGCTAAGTGAGAACACTATTAAAGGAGAGTAAAATGGAGAAAGATTTTGGTCTTAATGTAGAGTTCATGTCTAAGGAATTGAAACTTCTTTTTGCAATTTTGAAGTTACAAGATGACGAAACAATGCAAACTTACAGTAATGAATGGTTTTCGGATATTGATTGGGAAGTATTTCTTGAGCAAGCCGTGCATCATCGCGTTTATCCGGTGATATATCAAAAACTTAAACAGGTGGACAAGGAGCTGATTCCTTCACATATTGTACAAACCTTGACTAGAAAATATAAAAGAAATACATTTCAAATGCTTTATTTAAGTGCTGAAATGGAACGAATAAATAAATTATGTAATGAAAATGAGATTCGTACGATTTTTCTAAAAGGGCCTGTACTATCTCAGGACTTATATGGAGATCTTTCTTTACGAACATCCTGTGATTTGGACGTTCTCATCCCTATTCAAAATTTAGAAAAAGCAGAAAAACTACTTTTAGAGCAAGGGTATGTGAAAGATGATTATATTCAAACGATATTAAGTGATTGGAAATGGAGGCATCACCATATAACATTTTTCCACCCAACAAGGCGGATCAAACTTGAAATTCATTGGAGATTAAATCCCGGACCGGGTAAGGAACCTGGGTTTGAAGAGCTTTGGAAGCGAAAGAGAAAAAGTACACTTACGAGTAATTCGGTATATATGTTAGGGAAGGAAGACTTATTTTTATTTCTTGTATCTCATGGTGCCAGACATGGTTGGTCCAGGCTACGTTGGTTAGTAGACATAAAAAAAATTGTCGATCAAGATCTTAATTGGAGTGAGATTCATAAATTAATGAGAAAATATCAAATGCTTCATTTAGGAGGACAAGCGTTAATTTTGGCATCTCAATTGCTAGGTGTACGACTAGATGAAAGAATGATGGAATTAGTAACTAAAAAACATTCAAAACAGTTAGCGCAAGAAGCGTTGTTTTATTTCAAGCAAATGATAAACTTGCATACCGACCCTGTGCCAAAAGAAGTACTTGCTTATCATAGTCGACATTTATTTTCACTAATGTCTAATCAGCAAAAGATTTTATATATTATGAGCCAACTATATCCTTATCCAATTGATGCAAAAACATTGCCGTTACCTAAATTCCTTCATTTTTTATATTTTCCTTTACGTCCGTTTCTATGTCTTTGGAGGAAAACAAAGAAGCTTGCTTTGTTATAGGGGGAACATCGATGAATCATATTATATATTTTATGAAGAAATTATATTCTTCTGCAGGGAAAATTCTGTATGTGAATTTGTTTGGTATGGTTTTAATAAGTTTACTTGAAGGGATAGGTATTATTTTATTAATTCCTATGATAAGTATGACTGGAATAATTAATATAGGTGAGGAGACTGCTTTTATTGCACCTGTCTATAGATTTTTGCAGGATTTCCCTAAAACAACAAGTCTAATTTCTATTTTAGGTATATATATACTAATAGTGTTAGGTCAAAATCTATTACAACGAAACATAACGCTAAGGGATGCGAGAACGCAACAAGCTTTTGTACGAGAATTAAGAATAGAAACATATAGTATGATTCTAAAAGCGAAGTGGAGTTTTTTTTAGAGAAAAGGAAAACAAATCTAATAAATATATTAACTACAGAATTAGCTCGCGTAAGTTATGGGGTTAATTTAATTTTACAATTGTTAGCTGTTATTCTGTTTACATTCATACAGGTGGGGCTAGCGTTTTTATTATCTCCCCAAATAACTATATTTGTTTTGGTCTTTGGCTTATTATTCTTAGTAGCTTCTCGTGCTTTTATAAAAAAAGCACGAATACTAGGCGGTAAGACCTCGAAATTAGCACAAGACTATCTTTCTGGTATAACAGATCATTTTAATGGAATTAAAGATATAAAGAGTAATACTTTGGAAGCATCACGTTTAGATTGGTTACAATCTATAACAGAAAAGATGAGTAATGAACAAATGGAGTATATGAGAATAAGGTCGAACTCTCAATTGTTTTATAAAGTTTCAATGGCTATTTTAATTGCATTTTTTATATTATTATCAGTAAGTATATTTAAAGCTCAACCCACCCAATTACTATTAATCATACTCATCTTTTCGAGACTATGGCCACGATTTATGACAATTCAGTCAAATTTAGAACAGCTTGCTGCAAGCATTCCTGCTTTTAAGTCATTATGGGAATTACAAGGGGAATGTAATGAAGCAATTGAAATGCAGGATATACATCAGCAAAAACATATAAAGCCGATTTGTATAGAGCAGGGTATTGAATGTAAGGGTATTTATTTTCGATATAATAAGAAGGAGCATTTGTATGCACTTCAAAATATTAATGTGAAAATACCAATCAATAGTATGACGGCTATTGTGGGACATTCGGGAGCTGGGAAGAGTACATTAATCGATGTTTTAATGGGATTGATTCAGCCAGAGAAAGGTCAAGTATTAATAGATGGAACTCCTCTTACAAGTGAAAATTTATTGTCATTGAGACGGGCTATTAGTTATGTGCCACAAGATCCTTTTTTATTTAATGCAAGCATAAGAGAAAATTTATTGATGATTGAGCCGAATGCGAGTGAAGAACAAATTTGGACTGCATTAGATTTTGCGGCGGCAGCTGAATTTGTACGAATGCTTCCAAAAGGGCTTGATACTCTCATTGGAGATCGTGGAGTGAGACTTTCAGGTGGTGAACGTCAACGACTTGTACTAGCTCGAGCTATTTTAAGACAACCATCCATTTTAGTATTAGATGAAGCTACGAGTGCATTAGATACTGAAAATGAAGTAAAAATTCAATCAGCAATAGAAAGGTTGAAAGGAACGATGACTATTGTTGTTATTGCGCATCGGTTATCTACGATCCGCAATGCAGATCAAGTTATTGTTTTAGGAAAAGGTGAGATTGTTCAAAAAGGTGAATTTAATCAATTGGCTAAAGAGAGAAAAGGTGTATTTCGAAATTTATTAGGGTCACAAATGGAAGTGGGTTCATAGAGGAGAAAGATTGAATGAAATCTTGTAGTATTGTAATTCGAGTTGAATGAAAGCCGGGATAATGGTCAGTTACAACAGATCTTATTCGGGCTTTTATATTTGTGTTTTCTAAATTTAGGGAATAAATATAATTCAGTACCTTGCAATAAACAATACTAAGTGGTATATTATGGATAAAATAGCTACCGTTTATTGAACAGTACTAAAATGAGAAAGGGGGATCGTCCTTGAACGTTCAGTTTAAAAAAGGTGTGTTAGAACTGTGTGTATTGGCACTTGTAAAACGTAAGGATTGTTATGGATATGAACTTGTTCAGCAAATCTCTAATAAATTTTTAATATCGGAAGGTTCTGTATATCCGTTATTACGTCGTTTAACGAAAGAGGGATATTTTCAAACGTATTTAAAAGAATCCACGGAAGGACCGCCCCGTAAATATTATCAACTAACAGAGCAAGGAGAGATGCAACTTACTTTATTAGTAACAGAGTGGCGTGATTTTGCTAAAGGTGTTCAAGAAATTATTGAAGGGGTGGAATGGGATGAGTAAAGAGCAGTTTCTTAAAGAATTATCAAGTCATCTTAGAAAGTTACCAGAAGAAGAGCGACAAGATATTTTATTTGATTATGAAGAGCACTTTCAGTTTGGGATGGAAGAGGGGAAAACTGAATCAGAAATAATAAAGGGACTTGGCTCTCCGAAAGTAATTGCGAAAGACTTACTTGCGATGTATCGATTTGATGAAATGAAAAAAGATCCGTCGACTTCAAATGTGACAAGAGCTGTCATGGCAGCGGTTGGACTTAGTTTGTTTAATTTTATTATTGTGTTAGGCCCGTTAGTTGCAATTATAGCTTTTATATTTTCCTTTTGGGTCGGTGGGATTGCTAGTGTAGTGACACCATTTTTCGTTATTGTAAAAGTATTTATGGGCACTTTTATATGGTTGGATCTTTTCGTTAGTATAACGTTTGTCGGAGTAGGTTTGTTGTTATGTATTGTAGCTTATTATAGTACGAAGTGGTTTAAAAGATTATGTGTACGCTATGTAGTCTGGAACTTCAAAATGATAAAAGGGGAGTAGATGATGAAAAAGATATTATTAGTAGCTATCGCTTGTATCATTATTGGAGTAATAGGGATTTCACAAACATATGAAAAAGCAGTACAAACTGCAGAGAAAGGAGATAAAGAGGACGTAATTAAAAACGAAACGCTAAAAAATGTAGAAGTTAAGTTAGATGCTGGAGATATTGTTGTCCAAAAATCTCCTGATTCCTCTTTTTATGTAAAGCAAAAAGGAGACGTAAGTAAACAGGAGATTCGTATTGCTGAAGATGGTGATACATTAAAAATCATAGGGGAAATAGAAAAAGGTGTTTCATTTGATTTTTCATTTTACAATTTCGGATTTCAAACGCCTACATTGACTATATTAGTACCTGAACGTTCTTATCAAGAGATAAAAGTAAATTCATCCGCTGGACAAATAGGAATAAGTAATGTGAAAAGTGACCGCGTAAGTGTTGAAACACTCGCCGGAGAAGTGGATTTGAAACATGTAACAGCAAAGAGTGTGGAGGGGTCTACAAAAGCTGGTGAGGTGAATTTTAAAAAAGTAATAGGGAAAGTAACAGCAAAAACGGCTAGTGGGGATATAGATATTATTGATCATGATTCTAAATATGATTTAGAGGTAAGTTCAACTGCTGGAGATGTAGATATTACTTTATTGGAAAAACCACAAGATGCAGTTATAACTGGGCAAACTGCTGCTGGAGACGTGACAATTTTTAATGAAGACAATAAAAATATAACGATTGGTAATGGTAGTAAAAAGATTAGCGGTAAAACCGCTGCTGGAGATGTTACTATTGAAACGCGTTAATAATTAATGAAACGCATTCTTTTGAATGAACGGAAATCTATCAAAATATAAAAAGAAGATAATTACCTATATAAATAAGGGAATTATCTTCTTTTTATTATTTTTAATGTAAATCACGATATACGCCAATTACTTTTCCGATAACTGACACTTGTTTTAAAATAATAGGTTCTAGTGAAGAGTTTTCCGGTTGTAGACGGAAATGATCTTTTTCTTTATAGAAACGTTTAACAGTTGCTTCGTTATCTTCTGTTAAAGCAACTACAATTTCACCGTTGTATGCAGACTGTTGTTGGCGAACAACAACTAAATCACCATCAAAGATACCGGCTTCAATCATGCTATCTCCAGAAATGCGTAACATAAACACTTGATCTGCTCCAGCAACGATACTAGCTGGAAGTGGGAAGTGATCTTCTACACTTTCGACTGCTGTAATCGGTAAACCGGCAGTAACTTTTCCGATGATTGGAACTTGAATAACAGATTGTGTTTCCGTTCGGTTGTCACCTAAAATTTCAATTGCGCGTGGTTTTGTTGGATCGCGTCGAATATATCCCTTTTCTTCTAGTCGTGATAAATGTCCGTGCACTGTAGAACTAGAAGCAAGGCCGACTGCTTGACCGATTTCACGTACGGAAGGTGGATATCCTTTTTCTTGTACTTTTAGCTTAATAAAGTCGAGAATGTCTTGCTGGCGTTTCGTTAACTTTTCCATGTTTTCTAACACCTCGTTTTCTTTCATTTTTCTTATTATTAAGTATAACATGCGAAAAAACATTCTACAAACATAAGTTCGAACGAAAGGCAAATTTATGATACACTATAAGGAAAATATAGTGAGAAAGAAGGGTTCAAAATGAATGCAATTATTTATGCACGTGTGAGCACAACAAAAGAAGAACAGGAAACATCATTATTGCGTCAAAAAGATGAATTATTGCATTTAGCTGAGCGCTATCAAATGGATGTTACAAAGGTAATTGAGGAGCAGGCTAGCGGTTATACAATTGAACGTGATGGCATATTAGAAGTGCTAGATACAATTCGAGATGAACAAGTTGATGTACTACTTATACAAGATGAAACGCGTCTTGGTAGAGGAAATGCAAAGATTGCATTAATGCATTGTTTACATAAAGAGGGGATAAAAGTTTATACACACACACATAGTGGTGAATTACAGCTTTCAGATTCTGATTCGATGGTGCTAAATATAATTGGGATCGTTGAAGAGTATCAAAGAAAGATCCACAATTTAAAAATTAAACGTGGCATGCAAAGAGCAGTGGAGAAAGGATTTCGTCCAGAAAATAATTTGAAAAATCGTCATTTAAGCGTAGGACGTGAGAAAAAAGAAGTGCCAATTGAGGAAATTGTACGTTTGCGCCGGAATGAATTAACTTTTGAAGAAATTGCAGCAACACTTCGTGGTTTTGGTCATGATGTTTCAAAAGCAACTGTACATCGAAGGTATGTAGAATATACAAAGCAATTGCTTGATAAAGAGGACTAACTATTGTATGATAATAATCAGTTTTGAGTAGAAGGGGGATTCGAGATGCCAAGTCAAGAACTCATTGAACGCATTAACTTCTTAGCGAAAAAAGCAAAAGCTGAAGGCTTAACTGAAGAAGAACAACGTGAGCGCCAATCGCTTCGTGAACAATATTTAAAAGGATTTCGTCAAAATATGTTAAACGAATTAAAAGGAATTAAAGTCGTTAACGAAGAAGGCACGGACGTTACACCGGCGAAATTAAAAGCTTTAAAAAAGCAGGATAATGCAAAATTAAATTAAAAGATGGGCATAGCCCATCTTTTTTTATTTGTTAAAATTGTTATTTAATAACTTTCCAGTTTTCATTTTTCGTTGCTTCTATCCTTTTATGCTTCAATATATAGTTAGCGATAAGTTCAGACATATCTGTTGGTATGTCTTTTACTACTGGTTTATTTTGAAACATAAAGAAGTTCCCGCCACCGCTTGCACGATAATTATTCATAACAACGTCATATTCTTCATTCATATTAAGAGGAGCGCCTTTATACTGCAAAGACTCTACTCTCTCTCCAATTGGTTTTGAAATGTTTAATACATACGAAATCCCTTCCCACATATCGTAATTATAGTGTTGTGGTTTTGGTTCTATATAGGTAGGGTTTACGATGATGGTTCCATCTGCTTTTAATGTGAAATAAGAAGCAGAGAGTTCGAGAGCATTTTTTATATCCGCTCCGGTTATTCTAATTACTTTTAATGTATTTGGATAAATATAATTAGAAACGATGTCACGCATTGTTACATGTTTAGGGAAACCTGGAGATGTATTATGAAACAAACTTGTACAAGAAATTGAAACATTAGCTATATCCATCTGTATTTTATTTATGAATTCAATAAAAGGATGGTCTTGCAAACGTGTTTGCATAGCATCGGAAATTTGCATATCCCCATAAATTATTCCAATAGGTTTATCAAGCCAATTTTGTGTTTTCTCTTCATAATTGGCAACCAAGGAAAGAACATCTTGGTCTGCCGCAATTCCTTGTACGGGCAATAACTCTGAATAACTCTCTTTTTTCACCCATTTTTGTTCTGCTTTTTCGAATGTTACTGTTACTTTTCCAACTGAGTGTCCATTGCATCCGGTCTGTAAAATTGTTACACCATTAATCACGGTGTGAGCGATTTCTCGGTGTTGGTGGCCTGTTAGTAAAATATCTATGCCTTCAATTTCATGGCACATTGCATATCCTTGGTTTTCACCTGTTAAAACTTCAGTCGGTACTCCGGTTTGTAAATCACGTTCAAATCCCCCGTGATAGGCTACGACTAGTAAATCTGCTTTTTCATGTTTACGGATGTAAGAAACCCATTTTTTTGTTGTTTCAAATGCATCTTCAAATTGTAAATCTTTAATATGATGTGCTTGTTCCCAATGGGGGATGTAATGCGTTGTCACCCCTAAAATAGCAATTTTTATATTTGATTCAATATGTTTTATTATATATGGTTTTCCGAAATAAGGTTCTTTTCTGTTTTTATCTAAAATGTTTGCTGATAGATAAGGGGAATTTGCAGTAGTCACAGCATTATTTAATATATCCATTCCGTAATTAAATTCATGATTTCCGATAATTGCAATGTCATACTCTAAGTAGTTGGCTAATAAGGACATTGGGTTTTCCATATCTTTTTCGTATGTAGCGTAATGATAAGTAAATGGTGTTCCTTGAATGAAGTCCCCGTTATCAATCAGAAGAACGTTTGCATTTTGAGAACGTTCTTTTTTTATGAGAGTAGAAATTTTAGCTAAACCAATTTCTGCTTTGGAGTTATCTTGGTAGTGAATTGGATACACAGTACCATGTACATCGCTTGTTAATAAAATATTTAAAGTTACAATTTGATTTTGATTCAACGCCATTCACCTTTTCTATAGTTATCTTTCAATTAATCATATCAAATATATGAAAAGAATTTTAATGTGAATGTATAGAATATGTAAAGATTCTGTAAATAAGCAATTATTTGTAAAAATATGTGATATATTTCTTCATGTTTATGGAAGGTTATTTTATAACAACGAAAAATGGAGGCATTAACATGTTGAAAAAAGTTTTTGCAATGAGCACAACAGTTGTACTAGCAGCGGGATTATTAAGTGGATGTGGAACGAAGGAATCAAGTGCAAGTAAAAATGAAGATACGAAAAAAGGTTATGTACCGAAGACACTAAATGTTCAATTTGTTCCTTCTCAAAATGCAGATACGTTAGAGGCGAAGGCAAAACCATTGGAAAAGCTATTAAGTGATAAATTAAACATTCCGGTAAAAGTTAGTATTTCAACGAATTACAATACAATTGTAGAAGCGATGGCATCTAAGCAAGTAGATGTAGGATTTTTACCTCCAACAGCGTATGTGTTAGCGCATGAGAAAAAGGCTGCAAACGTAATTTTACAGGCGCAACGTTTTGGGGTAGATGATGAAACTGGAGCTCCCACAAAGGATTTAGTAGATGTTTATAAATCAGAGTTTGTTGTTAAGAAAGATTCTAATATTAATAGTGTAAAAGATTTAAAAGGTAAAAAAATTGGCTATCAAGATGTAACATCATCAGCGGGTTATGTATGGCCTGCGGCTGTATTGTTAAAAGAGGGAATCGATCCGTTGAAAGATGTGAAACCTGTTACATTAAAAGGTCATGATCAGTCACTTATTGCTCTTTTAAATGGTGATGTAGATGCAGCTGTTGTATTCCAAGATGCTCGTAATATTGTAAAAAAAGATTATCCGAATATATTCGATCAAACGAAAATAGTAAAATTTACGGAGAAAATTCCAAACGATACGATTTCTGTACGTTCTGATTTAGATGCAGAGTGGAGCAAGAAATTACAGGATGCTTTCATTGAAATAGGAAAGAATGAGGAAGGGCACAAAATCATTAAAGAAGTATACTCACATGAAGGATACGTTAAATCTGATGATAGTAAATTTGATATCGTTCGTGAATATGGAAAGAAAGTGAAAACGCAATAATACATATGGAAATGGCGACTAACTGGAAAGTGTGTGATTTCAGTTAGTTTGCCGTTTTTCAGTTATTGATAATACATAGAAGGTAGGTAAGATGTGTGATAGAGTTTCGAAATGTTTCCAAAGTGTATCCGAATGGTACAAAAGGATTGAATAATATAAACTTGAAAATTCAAAAAGGTGAGTTTGTTGTAATGGTCGGGCTATCCGGTGCTGGAAAATCAACACTTCTCAGATCGGTAAATCGCCTTCATGAAATCACAGAAGGAGAAATCATTATTGAAGGGGAGTCTATTACTGCTGCAAAAGGAAAAGGATTACGACGCATGCGCCGAGATATTGGTATGATTTTTCAAAGCTTTAACCTTGTGAAGCGATCAACGGTACTGAAGAATGTATTAGCTGGGCGGGTTGGATATCATTCTACATTGCGTACAACGTTAGGTCTGTTTCCGAAAGAGGATGTGGAGCTTGCATTCCAGGCGCTGAATAGAGTGAATATCTCAGAAAAAGCATATGCACGAGCTGATGAATTATCAGGGGGACAACAGCAACGTGTATCAATTGCTAGAGCATTGGCACAAGAAGCGAAAATCATATTGGCAGATGAGCCTGTTGCTTCGTTAGATCCTCTGACAACAAAGCAAGTAATGGATGATTTGAAGAAAATTAATGAAGATTTTGGAATTACGACAATTGTAAACTTACATTCTATTGATTTAGCGAGGCAATATGCTACTCGTATTATTGGATTACATGCTGGTGAAATTGTTTTTGATGGATTAGTAGAAGAGGCAACGGATGAAAAATTCGCTGAAATTTATGGGGACGTAGCTCAGAAAAGCGCATTATTAGAGGTGGCAGCTAAATGAATGAAGTGACGATATATTCGAAATCGATACCGAAGCCGCCGAGTAAATTGAAACATATGTTAACGGTTATTTTAGTTATTTTACTGTTGTGGGGTAGTAGTGTACAGGTCGACGCATCATTTTCAAAACTAGTAGTTGGTTTTCCGAATATGATGGATTTATTGAAGGAAATGGTGCCACCAGATTGGAGTTATTTTCAAATTATTACAACAGCAATGTTAGATACAATACGTATGGCGATTATTGGAACGACTTTAGGGGCGATTTTAGCCATTCCACTTGCACTATTTGCGGCAAGTAACGTATTTACTAGTGTATTTTTGTACAGTCCAGCTCGATTGATTTTAAATTTTATACGAACAATACCAGATTTATTATTAGCGGCTATTTTTGTAGCGATTTTTGGAATAGGACCACTTCCAGGTATTTTGGCTCTTACTTGTTTCTCCGTTGGACTCGTAGCGAAATTATTGTATGAGTCAATTGAATCAATTGATCCAGGTCCATTAGAAGCGATGACAGCTGTAGGAGCGAATAAGGTGCAATGGATAGTTTATGGGGTCATTCCGCAAGTGAAAGCGCACTTCGTCTCCTATGTACTTTATACATTTGAGGTGAATGTACGTGCAGCAGCTGTTCTAGGTTTAGTAGGAGCAGGTGGGATTGGATTATATTATGATCGTACACTTGGATTTTTACAATATCAACAAACTGCTTCTATTATTATTTATACCCTTGTTGTTGTATTGCTAATTGATTATATAAGTACAGCGTTGCGGGGGAAATTATAATGAGTAAAACGACAATAATCGTACCAAAACCGAAGAAACCGAGTATATATCGCTGGATTATTTTTATAGCACTTACAGTTATATATGTATGGGCCTTTTCAGGAGTCCCGTTAGAGGGAATAAAGAATACGGCGGGAGAAATTACAAAAGCAATTATGACAGGCGTATTGAACCCAGATTGGTCGTATGTATCTTTGCCAGATGGTGAAGATTTATTACACGGTTTAATTGATACGTTGGCAATTGCGATATTAGGTACATTTATTTCTGCTTTTTTATCTGTTCCATTTGCTTTTTGGGCGGCAACGAATATGAGTAGTGGAAAATTAACTTCAGGAACTGGGAAATTTGTACTTAGTTTTGTTCGTACATTTCCTGAATTAGTTATGGCTCTTTTATTTATAAAAGCTGTTGGTCCAGGCTCTTTTGCCGGAGTTCTAGCTTTAGGGTTACACTCTATCGGAATGTTAGGGAAACTATATTCGGAAGGAATTGAAAATATAGATAAGGGACCGACGGAAGCGTTAATAGCAACGGGTGCAAATCGGTTTCAAATACTTTGGTATGCCGTATTACCACAAGTGTTACCGGATTTTCTATCGTATACGTTATACAGGTTTGAAATTAATGTACGATCCGCTGCGATTTTAGGTGTTATTGGAGCAGGTGGTATTGGTACGCCATTAATTTTTGCACTTAGTTCACGTAATTGGTCTCGTGTGGGAATTATTTTATTAGGTATCATTTTAATGGTAATTATAATTGATTTTATTTCAAGTTCTATTCGTAAGCGGATTATTTAATTTGTTTTAAAAGCATCTAATTCAGATGCTTTTTTGTATTTTTAAAGGTTATCAAAAAAGAGATATATCAGAAATTAGTATATTTGTATAAATATACAGATAATTATCTTTATTTTTAAAATAAAAACAATTAAAAAGTATGTCATATTGAATGCCCATACATTCCCTGAATCACTGTATTTTTTATGAAAAATCAAAAAAACATCAACATATTTGTCGATACATGTTGTATAATCTTGCGTGGGAAGCTATCATATAAATGTATAAAACGTTTACTAACATACGCGAAGGGAAGAATAGCATGTCACATTCAATCGAACAACTTTCTATCAACACGATTCGCACATTATCCATTGATGCGATTGAAAAAGCAAACTCTGGTCACCCAGGAATGCCAATGGGTGCAGCACCAATGGCTTATACATTATGGACTCAATTTATGAAACACAATCCAAATAACCCAACGTGGTTTAACCGCGATCGTTTCGTATTATCTGCAGGTCATGGTTCAATGTTACTATACAGCCTACTTCATCTATCTGGTTATGACTTAACAATGGATGATTTAAAGAACTTCCGTCAATGGGGAAGCAAAACTCCAGGACATCCTGAGTACGGTCACACAGCAGGTGTAGACGCAACAACTGGTCCACTTGGACAAGGTATTGCAACTGCTGTTGGTATGGCGATGGCTGAAAGACATTTAGCGGCTAAATACAACCGTGATGCGTATAATGTAGTAGATCATCATACATACGCTATTTGTGGTGATGGAGATTTAATGGAAGGCGTTTCTGCTGAAGCATCTTCATTAGCTGCTCATTTACAATTAGGTCGTCTTGTAGTACTTTACGATTCAAACGATATTTCATTAGATGGCGATTTAAATCGTTCATTCTCTGAAAGTGTAGAAGATCGTTACAAAGCATACGGATGGCAAGTAATCCGTGTTGAGGATGGAAACGATATTGAAGCAATCGCAAAAGCAATTGAAGAAGCGAAAGCTGACGAAAAACGCCCAACGCTAATTGAAGTAAGAACGACAATTGGTTTCGGTTCTCCAAACAAATCAGGAAAATCAGCTTCACATGGTTCTCCACTTGGTGTAGACGAAACAAAATTAACGAAAGAAGCATACGCTTGGACTGCTGAACAAGACTTCCATGTAGCAGAAGAAGTATATGACAACTTCCGTAAAACAGTACAAGATGTTGGTGAAACGACGCAAGCTGCGTGGAACACGATGCTCGGTGAATATGCACAAGCATATCCAGAATTAGCAAACGAACTGCAAGCAGCAATGAACGGTCTTCTTCCAGAAGGTTGGGAACAAAGCTTACCAACTTATGAATTAGGATCAAAAGCAGCAACACGTAATTCTTCAGGTGCTGTAATTAATGCAATTGCAGAGTCTGTACCATCATTCTTTGGTGGATCAGCTGACCTTGCTGGTTCTAACAAAACATATATGAATAACGAAAAAGACTTCACAAGAGCTGATTACAGCGGTAAAAACATTTGGTACGGTGTTCGTGAGTTTGCGATGGGTGCAGCAATGAACGGTATTGCACTACATGGCGGTTTAAAAACTTACGGTGGTACGTTCTTCGTATTCTCTGACTACTTACGTCCAGCAATTCGCCTTGCAGCATTAATGCAATTGCCTGTAACGTATGTATTCACACATGATAGTATCGCTGTTGGTGAAGATGGTCCAACACATGAGCCGGTTGAACAATTAGCAGCACTTCGTGCAATGCCAAACGTTTCTGTTATTCGTCCAGCAGACGGTAACGAATCAGTTGCAGCTTGGAGACTAGCTCTAGAATCAACAAAAACACCAACTGCATTAGTGTTAACTCGTCAAAATCTTCCAACATTAGAAGGTGCAAAAGACGATACTTATGAAAAAGTAGCAAAAGGTGCATATGTAGTTTCTGCAAGCAAGAAAGAAACTGCTGATGTAATCTTAATTGCAACTGGATCTGAAGTAAGCTTAGCAATCGAAGCGCAAAAAGCTCTAGCAGCAGACGGCGTTGATGCAGCTGTTGTTAGCATGCCATCTATGGATCGCTTTGAAGCTCAAACTGCTGAGTACAAAGAATCTGTACTACCAAAAGCAGTAACGAAACGTTTCGCAATTGAAATGGGTGCTACAATGGGATGGCACCGTTATGTAGGTCTTGATGGAGATGTACTAGGTATTGACACATTCGGTGCTTCTGCTCCTGGTGAGAAGATTATGGAAGAGTATGGATTTACTGTAGAGAACGTTGTTCGTAAAGTAAAAGAAATGCTTTAATGATTTTAGAAAAATCTCTCCAGCATGGGGAGATTTTTCTATGTAATTGAGTTTTTTCGACAGGAAAAGTTTTTTCTCTCTCCGTAGTCAGACAATCATTGCAAATCTTCTCTTATATAATGTAGGGAAAAGGTTGTCCAGATCGGGAGGGGAAAAATGAAAACGTATGAATTGTATTTAATTCAAGAGGATATTGCGAAAGCTTACTTTGGTCGTGAATATTTGTTTTTTGATTTATTTGCTCGATTTTCAGAATCTGGGTTCCTTTCGGAGAAGAAAGTATTATATAAACAAATGACGTATATTACGATGCCGTTACAAGTAATGAAAATTCATCATAAATTAGAACAAGCTTTGCGTGTTCTTGGTAAATATGAAAGAAAAAATCATACTCATACGCTGTATACAGGAGCCGAATACGGAGAAATAATGGTGAAACCACAATATATTCGAATAAACACTTCTGGAAATGTATCCATGGAAACAACTTTCTTTGAGGTGCTTAGAAAGTGTGAGTTAACATTTTTAGCGATGGATTATGAAAATAAAAAGTACGGTTGGTTAAATCCTCTCAAACAAGTACGAACATATGTGTAAAAAATGTCGAATAGTATCTTGTCTTATTGAAAAGGTTTTAGTACACTGTAAGGTAGACAACATGAAGGAGGAAAAGATATGCCAATGTGGTTAGGTATTCTAGTGGGCGTAGTAGCACTAGTAGCAGGCGTGGCGTTAGGATTTTTCATTGCCCGCAAATACATGATGAATTACTTACAAAAAAATCCACCAATTAACGAACAAATGTTAAAAATGATGATGATGCAAATGGGACAAAAACCTTCCCAAAAGAAAATCAATCAAATGATGAGCGCGATGAACAAGCAACAAACGAAATAAGCGCCAAAGGGCACTCTTACCGAGTGCCCTTTTCTTTTGGTTATAAAAGATATTTAAAACTTTTAAAAATTCTGTGTTTTTGGTAAACTGAAAACATCGCTCATTTTAAGGGAGGAGGATAAATATGAAAGTGTTTTTTAATTTAGCTTGGTTTTTTAAGCAAGAAAAACGAGCGTACATAATCGGAATTATTATGTTATTTGGTGTCGCGCTTCTTGAACTTGTAGCGCCAAGAGTACTGGGCATTGTAGTAGATGAAATTAATAATGGAACATTAACGTCTGAAAAATTGTTGAACTGGGTTATTCTA
Organism: Bacillus sp. TH17; assembly: GCF_016651125.1. Classification (NCBI taxonomy): domain Bacteria; kingdom Bacillati; phylum Bacillota; class Bacilli; order Caryophanales; family Bacillaceae; genus Bacillus; species Bacillus sp. TH17. The sequence continues at coordinate 3,066,432 of NZ_JAEKEN010000001.1, read as the reverse complement.
TTAGTAGTTGTAGGAATTACGATGTATATATTACGTTACTTATGGCGTATTATGATTTTTGGATCTTCTTTAAAACTAGCTCGTCAACTGCGAAAGAATCTATATGAACATTTTACTAAGATGAGCCCATCCTTTTATCAATCACGTCGCACAGGCGATTTGATGGCACATGCGACAAATGATATTCAGGCGATTCAGCAAACTGCGGGGGCAGGTGTTTTAACACTCGTTGATTCATTAGCTGTTGGAGGATGTGTACTCGTAGCGATGGGATTTACAATTAGTTGGAAGTTAACGTTATTAAGTTTAATTCCGATGCCAATTGTAGCTATTTCTACAAATTATTATGGAACTTTATTGCATAGAAGATTTCATAAGGCACAGCAATCGTTTTCTGAAATCAATGATAAAGTACAAGAAAGTATGAGTGGGATGAAGGTAATTCGCTCACTTGGACAAGAGAAAGAGGATTTACAAGCGTTTCGGAAGAAATCTGAAGATGTCGTACATAAAAATATGCTAGTTGCACGTATTGACTCGTTATTCGATCCAACGATTTCCCTAATTGTCGGATTTTCATTTTTGATCGCAATTTGTTACGGATCATTATTAGTCGTACGAGGTGAATTAACTGTAGGGGAATTAGTAACATTTACAACGTACTTAGGGACACTTGTATGGCCAATGTTAGCGTTTGGATGGCTATTTAATATTATGGAGCGTGGACGTGCTTCGTATGATCGTGTGGAGAAAATACTTTCACAAACTTCAGATGTAGTGAATAGGGACAATGCTATAAATACTATAGCAAGTGGTGATGTTTCGTTTGCTGTTGATTCGTTTTCTTATAAAAAGAATGAACTATTAAACTTAAAAGATATTTACTTTAACTTAAGAAAAGGTGAAACATTAGGAGTTGTAGGGCGTACCGGTGCAGGGAAGACGACGTTATTAAAATGTTTAATTCGAGAGTATGATCATTTTAATGGTGAATTAAAAGTTGGGGAGCGGGATATTCGAGATTTAACACTTCACGGTGTGCGTTCTGCAATTTCATATGTACCGCAAGATCACTTTTTATTTTCAGCGAGTATTGGGGAGAACATTGCTTTTGGAAAGGCCGATGCTACATATAAAGAAATTAGCCGAGCTGCTGATATTGCTTGTATTCATAATGATATATTTCAATTTCCAGAAGGGTATGACACTGTAGTAGGTGAAAGGGGCGTTTCACTATCAGGAGGTCAAAAACAGAGAATCTCTATTGCGCGTGCATTATTAACAAATGCTGAAATTTTAATATTAGATGATTGTTTATCAGCCGTAGATGCAAAAACAGAAGAAACTATTTTAACTGCATTGAAACGAGAAAGGGCAGAGAAAACGACGATTATTACTGCCCATCGTTTAAGTGCTATTCAGCATGCAAATCTTATTCTTGTTATTGATGAAGGTAGGGTTATGCAGCGAGGGACACATGAGCAATTAATGAAAGAAAATGGTTGGTATAAAGAAATGTACGAAAGCCAGCAGTTAGAGGCATTAGTAGAGAAAGGAGGCGTATGATGGCTGAGAAAAAACGGAGTGATTTAAGAAGGTTGCTTTCTTATATGAGGCCCTATAAAGGGTTATTGGCGGTAGCATTTTTATTTCTAGTTGGTGCAACTGTAACTGAAATGATGGGTCCTTTTTTAATTAAACAATTTCTTGATGAACACTTAGTGCCAGGTAACTTTGAACAATCAGCACTTGTAACCCTATTTGTAGTGTATATTATTGCTCATTTATTAAAAGTATTATTTACTTATTTAGACTTATTGTACTTTCAAAATATCGCTTTTAAGATTGTCCAAGATATGCGAGTTGAAGTGTATGAACATGTTCAAAAATTGTCATTAAGCTTCTTTGATCGTACGCCGATTGGTACGCTCGTATCTCGCATAACGAATGATACAGAAGCGATTAAGGATTTTTATGTTAGTGTACTATCAACATTCGTGAAAAATGTAGTCTTTTTAGTAGGGATTTTAGTAGCGATGTTTTTATTAGATGTAAAATTAGCGCTATTTTCGCTCATATTAATTCCGGTAATGTTTGCAATTATGGTGTTGTATCAACGGAAAAGTGCAGCTTTTTATTTAGAGGTACGTAATCAGCTGAGTATATTAAATGCAAAATTAAATGAGTCCATTCAAGGTATGAATATTGTTCAGGTGTTCCGGCAAGAAAAGCGGATGAGAAAAGAATTTGAAGAAGTGAACAATAAACATTTTAGTGCTGGACGTCGTACATTGAAATTAGATGCATTACTTTTACGTCCAGCAACAGATCTTGTTCATATTGTAGCAATTGCGGTAGTACTTGGTTTATTCGGAATCGATGCTTTAAAGAGTCCTGTTGAAGTAGGGGTTTTATATGCTTTCGTTAACTATATTCATCGTTTCTTCCAGCCGGTAAATGAGATGATGATGAAACTATCTTTCTTCCAGCAAGCGCTTGTTTCATCATCGCGTGTATTTCATTTAATGGATGATAAAGATTTAGCTCCTATTCAAATGGGGAGTGAACAGCCACGAGTAGCTAACGGGGAAATTCAGTTTAAAGATGTTACTTTTTCATATGATGGAAAGCGTGACGTTTTAAAAAATGTATCTTTTCACGTAAAGTCAGGGCAAACGGTTGCTTTCGTAGGGCATACTGGTAGCGGGAAGAGTACGATTATGAATTTATTAATGAGATTTTACAATATTAAATCAGGAAATATAGTAATAGACGGAGTAGATTTAGAGAAGTTCGAAGAACAAGAAATTCGAAAGAAAATTGGTCTTGTGCTGCAAGATGCATTTTTATTTGCTGGAAATGTAAAGCAAAATATTCGTATGTATAATGAAGAGATTACGGATGAAGAGATAGAGGAAGCGGCAAAGTTTGTGCAAGCGAATACGTTTATTGAAAAATTACCAGAGCAGTATGATACAGAAGTTGTCGAAAGAGGAGCTGCATTTTCTAGTGGTCAAAGGCAATTAATTGCTTTTGCTAGAACGATAGCAACCAATCCGAAAGTATTAGTGTTAGATGAAGCGACGGCAAATATTGATACAGAAACAGAGGAGGCTATCCAAACGGCATTGCAGCAAATGCGAAAAGGTAGAACAACGATAGCGATTGCGCACAGATTGTCTACAATCCAAGATGCGGATCAAATATTTGTTATGCATGAAGGGGAAATTGTAGAAAGTGGAACACATCAAGAGTTACTTAGTAAACAAGGACTTTACTACAATATGTACTTGCTACAAAATAAAGGGAGTTTGCAACAGGCCTTGTAGAATTACAAGGTCTTTTTTCTATTCTCTCAGATATTAAAATGTAATAAAATTTTCGGAATATGTGAGAGATTTGTCGTGTCCTTTAACTAGAGTTGTACATATTGTATATAGAATAACAAAATTTGATAGGAGCTTTTATATGCAAAATAGATCCAGTTCAAATATTACATTTATTGATGTGTCTCATTGGGAAGGAAACATTAATTGGAATGCTGTGAAGTCATCTGGCATTCCAGCGGCGTATGCAAAAGCGACGGAAGGTGTGAACTATATTGACCCTACTTTCGTTCAAAATGTACAAGCTGCGAGAGATGCGAATGTATTAATTGGTGCATATCATTTTGCGCACCCAGAACAAAATGATGCCATTTCAGAAGCGAAACATTTTGTGAATATATTACAGAGTAATCAGACGGACTTAATCCCTGTTTTAGATTTAGAATCGCCAACGGATACTAGCAATAGTAGTTTAACGGGTGCGACTATATCGAATTGGGCAAGAAGTTTCGTAAATTATGTGAAACAAGCTACTGGGAAAAATGTAATGTTATATACAGGAGTTTGGTATATTAATGAATTTGGAATTAGCGGGTTAAGTGACATTCCACTTTGGATTTCCAAATATTCTAGTATACCGCCTGCTGATGCTGGTGGATGGACAGAGTGGACAGCATGGCAGTACACAGATTCTGGGCAAATTTCAGGTGTAGGAAATTGTGACGTATCAGCAGCTGTTTCATTAGAAGCTTTACAAGGAAATGGAGCAAGTGGTGGAGGGAATGTTTCCACGCCTAATAATGCGACTCCAGTATACGGAGTTGCTGTAATTAATGGAGATAATGTGAATTTACGAAGTGGACCATCTTTACAGTCTAGTGTAATTCGCCAATTGAATCGTGGCGAATCATATGAAGTTTGGGGAGAACAAAATGGATGGCTCTGCTTAGGGACAAATCAGTGGGTATATAATGATTCAAGTTATATTCAGTATAAACATTATGTAGCAACTATTACTGGCGATAATGTGAATCTGCGAGATGCTCCATCATTAAACGGGAATGTTATAAGACAGTTACATCATGGTGAATCATATCGAGTATGGAGTAAGCAAGATGGATGGCTTTGCTTAGGGACAAATCAATGGGTATACTATGATTCAAGTTATATTCAGTATGGTGTACAATAAAGTGAATCTAAAAGGTATCTCGACTGAGGTGCCTTTTATGAAAAATATATAATTTTTACAAAGTATATATTGATAACATAGTATAATGTAATTGATATATGTTTAAAAATAATCGGAGATGAAATAAAGGAGTAATAATATGGAGTATGTGCTAATAGGTGGGATTTTAATATTATTAGCTGTAGTGTTTGTACTGTTTTATAAAAATAAACAGTTAGAATCAGAGAGTCAGCAAGTAGAGTTTGAAAAGAAACAAGCGATTGAAACGTATGAAAATGAGATTGCAGCTACGATTACAGGGCATAAAGAACAACAGGATACTTTAAAGAATATGGAACAGAAAAAATATAATGATTTACAAGTGAATACAGCTAGAGAACTTGAAAATATGCGTATGATGAAAAATCAATTGGCTGTTCAACATAGTAAAGAACGTAGTGAAATGCAAGATAAGCATAGTAGTGAAGTACATATGTTTCAAAATTTAATTGCGGATTTACGAGAATATACCAAAAATGGTGCTGAAGTGAATGCGCATGAAATATTACATTATATGAAGCGAGGTTTCGTTGAGCAAGGAATAATACTAGAAGAAGAGTTTCATATTATACCGAACGTTTTTATGATACGCAATAAATATAGAGATAAACGTGACATAAATGATAATCGAATTCAACACCTTATCTTATGTAAAACTGGTATTTATCTACTTGAGACGAAAGAATGGACAGGGAAATTAATCCATGGCTTAACGAAAGAAAATGCGGGTATATATTCATTTATGATTGAGGAAATTGGTAAGTATCAACATGAAATTGAAAAAGAAGAGACATTTGAATTTATTACGGATGGAACTTCATTAACTTTGCAAGTAAGAAATGAAGGGAATCCAGCGTATAAAGCGAAAATGCTATCTCAAACTTTAGATAATTGTTTGGAAGAAATGCAAGTAGATATTGTAAAGGAAAAAGTAAAACCAATTGTATATTTTGAAAATGAGAGTGGAAAAGAAGTTATTGATCTTTCTAATGAAGAATTGCCGAGATTTAAAGATAGAGAGCAAATTGTAACGTTTTTCAGAAATGAAGTTTTAACAAGTAAAGTAATATATACAGCACGAGAACTACAAAAGATTAGAGATATGATTGGCAAGATGAATTATGTTGCGAAGTGAAAAATAAAGTAAAACTTTAATTAGTGGGGGTTTATGGGCAACCCGACTTCTACCCTTTACAGCCGAATTTTGAGGTGGGAGTCTAACTGCCCGCAAATAGCGGGATAAAGTAGGTGTTATTTGGGTGGAGAAAGGTAAAAGCTCTATATTGTGGGGAATGTTGTACATTTATATTTGTTTGCATATATTAATGTACATTGCGTTTATTTTCGTTATTGATATGGTTCATGTGTCATTGAGTGTAATGAGTATTTTGGTGGTAGTAATGCCTTTTATTTTATTAGTTATTATTCAAAAGTCTATCTTACATGTTTCGGCAAGACGTGATAAAGGTAAGAAACAACTGTTCACTATAATGATGGTAGGTCTCATTCCATTGCTAGTATGCACCGTACAATTAAGTATAAATAAATACACTTCAAATTTTAATCAGGATCGGTGGTTAAATTATGAAGAAAAACGAGTACATATGGTAGATGACCTATTACAGGAGCATAAATTGATAGGGAAATCAAACGAGGAAATTACAAAATTGTTAGGGGCCCCTACGAAAACAAGCAGTTTGGAAACGGGAATTACTACACTATACTATCTTGGGAATGAACGTGGTTTCATTCCTATAGATAGTGAATGTCTTGTTTTGCAATTTGATAAAGATGGTAGAGTTATAGAGTATAAGGTACAACGAGATTGAAATAGTGAGAGGAGAAGCTATATCTTTTATAGCTTCTTTTCTATATTCCAATATAGAAAAAGTAGGCAAATAGTAGTCATTCCTATAAATGAAAATGGTTGGCATGCTGGAGATGGATCAGAAGGAACCGGTAACAGAGAATCAATTGCAATTGAAATTGCTGTCAATCAAGATGGTGATTATAATAAAGCTGTGGAAAATGCTCGCAAACTAGCAGCCTATTTAATGGGGGAATTAAATATTCCTTTAGAAAATGTAAAAAAACATCAATTTTGGAGCGGAAAGAATTGTCCGGCCATTATGATAAGGAATAATGCGTGGGAGCCATTTTTACAGGGAACGAAAGCTTATTATGATGCGAATCATAAAGATGATATAACTGGCGGTTGGTATGAAGCAAATATTCGTGAATTAGATAAAAGAGGTATTATGGTTGGAGACGGGAAGGGTTCTTACTGGCCAGAACGTCTTGTAACACGTGGTGAATTTGCGAATTTAGTTTCAAGATCATTGCAATTACCAGAGGGGAAATCGAATTTCAAAGATTTAAGCACAGCTCATCCATCGCTAGTAGATGGTATTAATCGTGCAGCTAGTGCTGGGATTATAAGTGGACGAGGAAATGATATATTTGCTCCGAATGATACGATTAAACGTGATGAAGCTGTCATTATGATTGATCGTGCATTGCAATTCAAAAATATTAAAGGTAATTTAGTTCCATTACCATTTACGGATCAAAATTTAGCGTATGATAAACAGGCGGTTCAACGTGTTTATGGGCTAGGTATCGTAAAAGGGAATGAGAATAATGAGTTTATGCCAAAAGGTTCTGCAACACGTGGGGAATCGGCAGCATTTATTAATAGAATGTTAAAAGTAATAGAGAGTAAATAATGGAAAGGCATTCGCTTTGGCGAGTGCTTTTTTATTTTTCAATATGTTATAGAAAGGTGATGTGAATTTTGACTGGAATAAGGAATGAAAGCGGAGGTGATGCATATATTTAGATGCATTGGGTAGTTTTTTGTAATTTTGTATAAAATGAAAAGGAGGTAGGACGGTGAAATCAATACCGACTGAAGTCCTGAGTAAGGAATTGATGGAAAGAGAAGGGGTTATATCTATTACAGTGATGGAATTTGAAAAGATAGAAGTGGCCGGAGTAGTTGTTTCTGGTCCAGCTGTTATTTTAATTAATCAAGATTAAGTACATATTATCAATAAAGAAAAGTAGTCAGAGCATCCGCTTAGGGTGCTTTTTGTTTGTATGGAAGTGTGTATATGATAGATAATTGGGATATTGGAGGGGAATTATGTGGCAATTATTATAACAATGTTATTAATGGGAGTTTTATTAGGATTTGTCGGAGCAGGGGGAGCAGGATTTATCATCGCGATACTCACTCTAGTATTCCATATCCCTATTCATGTTGCTCTTGCAACATCTTTAACTGCGATGGCATTTACGACATTATCTGGAGTAGTAAGTCATTACCGAGAAGGGAATGTTGTGCTTGTAATAGGCGGAGTTGTTGGGGGATTTGGCGCGATTGGTTCCTTTATTGGTTCAAAGTTTGGTTCGTTAATACCAGCACATCTGTTGCATTGGTTTACAGCTGGTATGTTATTTTTATCGGCAATTTTTATGTTTATTCGGTTGATTATGTTTCAAAAAAGATCACAGTCGTCTTTAAAAGGGCATAAAGAACTTTCGAAAGATAACGTGATTAAATGTATATTCCTCGGATTGGTGACTGGAATTTTAGCAGGTGCATTTGGTATTGGCTCAGCACCTTTTATCCAACTCGGATTAATGGTTCTATTAGGTTTAACAATCCGTCAATCTGTAGGGACGACAATGCTCGTTATATTACCAATCGCAATTGGAGGTGGGTTTGGATATAGTTCGGAAGGGTATTTAGATTATGTATTATTAGTACAAGTTTTAATCGGGACAATGTTAGGAGCATATATAGGAGCTAAGTTTACAAATTATGCACCTCGCATGCTTCTAAGATTTTCGATGATTATGACACCAATATTAGCTGGATGTATGTTGTTAGTAGATTAAAGAGAATATATAGAAATCTATTAATATATTTTACGAATGAATTATGTAAGTAATTCATATTTCTCATATAAAAGGATTTGCTTTAATATAATGAGTATAAAGTTCGAGTATTCGAAGTATTACTTGAATTATATCCCTATCCCTTTTCTAAAAATGCGAACAAGTTTTGCCCTATTCTATTCAATAGTTTATTGTATAGAAATATATTGTTCGATGACCATTATGGAACGCACATAATGGGTAAATCCCGATCCTTAAAGAGGATGCCCCTAATCTTCATGTGAAAATATGATCGGATAAGAAAGCTGGCCAATTTATGGTCAGCTTTCTTTTTGTTCAATGAGTAAGTCTTCTTTAATTTCTGTTTGCAATAATAAAGTTTTTCCGAAGCGACGTTTACATTCAGTTCGTACTTTTTGAATGGCTAGTAGCTGAGAAGTAGCAGGCACTGTGACAATGGCTTGCCGAGGTTTTCGGTTTTCTTCACAAAAAACACATTCCACAACATATTTAGAAATCATAATTTCATCCTTCCGGTTTGAATTTCTAAGAAGGGACTGCTCATGAAGTTGATGTAAACTTTCGGCATCTTTTTACTTATTTCCTCTTTTTTTCAAAGGGGAAATAAAAAAGAAGGTGAATTTTAGTAGGGGAGGGATGTATATGGAGAGATGGATAGGTACGGCAGCTATTTGTATGAATGAAAGAAATGAAATTTTAATGGTATTGCAAGGAAAAGAAGGGGAAGAAAAAAGGTGGTCTGTCCCAAGTGGAGGACTTGAAAAGGGAGAAACACTAGAAGAATGTTGTATCAGGGAAGTTTGGGAGGAAACAGGCTACAATGTGGAGGTTGTAAATAAAATATACGAAAAAGAAGGTATTACATACGGGATTCCGGTGTATGTTCATTATTACTTTGTTAAAAAAATAGGCGGTAATATGAAAATCCAAGATCCGGATGAGTTAATACATGAGATTGATTGGAAAGGGATACATGAAGTTGGAAAATTATCATTAGCTTTTCCAGAGGATTACGAGCTAATATACCGATATGTAAATAAAAAAGCAAGTGTGTAAATACTTGCTTTTTAGTGTATCCAAGATAAGAAAAGTGGAACGATAACTAAACTAGCTCCAGCTGTTAAAAGCATTGATAAACTTGCAATTGTACCTTCTACAGGACCGATTTCAAATGCTTTTGATGTTCCGGTCCCATTCGCGCTAGTACCTAGCATTATACCTTTTGCGAGCGCTGTTTTAATACGGCATATGCGTATGAGTGTAGGACCGAATAACGCTCCAGTTAAGGCAGTTAATACAACGAAAACTGCTGTTAATTGTGACATGCCGCCAATCATTTCTGAAATAGCCATTGCAATAGGTGTTGTTACAATGTGCGGTGCTAAACTTTGTTCTATTGTAGAGTCAATTTGAAAAAAATTAGCTAGTAGTGCGGAAGTAATAACAGATAGAAAAGAACCGACAATGACATTAATTAAAATAGCAGTGCCGTGTTTTTTTAATAGATCAAAATGTTTATAGATTGGCCATGCGAAAGCAACTGTTGCAGGTTTTAATAATTCTGTTAGCCAATGACTACCAGATTCGTAGGTTTCGTATGGTGTATCTAATCCAAGTAATAAAGCTATTAAAATGATTGGGCATACAAGAAGGGGAGAAAGCAGACTCCAATTCCAGCGTTGATACATTTTTTTAGATACCCAATATGTGAATAGTGTTAATAGTAAACAAAGAAAGCCGATCATTGTGTTGATCCTTTCCGCTTTAATAACAATTCTGTTAAAAGTCCTGTTACGAGAGTAACACAAAGTGTACTAATCACGATAATTAAAATGAGATCGATTCCATATTGTGATAATGTATCTTTGTAACGAATGACAGCGACTGCAGAAGGGATGAAAAATAAAATAAGTTCTTTTAATAAAAAGTCTGCACCGTCTTGTATCCATTCTTTTTTCACTATATTAAATTTTAATGAGATTAACAATAAAAAAATACCGATTATACTTCCTGGAACTGGGAGGTGTGCCTGTTTTGCAATCCATTCACCTGTCCAAGCGAAACAAAATAATAATAAAATTTGTCCGCTTAACTTCCACCATTTCATACAGTAACCACCTCTTTGTTTTTTACATAAAAATTGTAAAAAAGAATTAACAATTTCTACTATACGTTCATTCGAAATATTTGTCTAATATATAAATTATATGTTATTAATATATTAGATGTATTAATCGAAAGTGAAAAGGGTGTCCAAAATGGAATTACGGCATTTGCAATATTTTGTTGTAGTGGCAGAGGAATTACACTTTGGACGAGCAGCTGCTCGTTTACAAATGACACAACCACCGCTTAGTCAACAAATTCAGCAATTAGAAAAAGAAATGGGAGTTATGTTATTTTCAAGAACGAAGAGAAAGGTTGAATTAACAGAAGCAGGAGAAATGTTTTTAAAAGAAGTAAAAAAAGCGTTTGAACAAATTGAAAAAGCAGTAGAAGTTGCACAAAGTGCTCAAAGGGGAGAAGTTGGATCACTTTCAATTGGTTTTGTAGGTGCGGCGATATATGATATTTTACCGTCAATCGTCAGAGAGTATAGAAAGAAATTTCCGAGAGTGTCTGTAGCATTACATGAATTGTCCACACCGGATCAGGTGCATGCACTTCATGATAATCGAATTGATATTGGATTTTTACGTCCGCCAATTCCAACGCAATTACTTGAGTTAGAACCAATTCAAAAACTTTCATGTACGTTATGTTTACCGAAGGCACATCCTCTTGCTGAAAAGGACGAAATACATATCGAAGATTTAAGGGATGAACCGTTCGTATTTATTACGAGACCAGTATGGCCAGCGTTATATGATACAATTTTATCGCTTTGCCGTGATGTAGGCTTTAGTCCGCACATTGTACAAGAAGCAACGGAGTATCAAACTGTTATGGGGCTTGTAGCGGCAGGTATTGGAATTACGGTAATACCTGTATCCGCAAATAAATTGTATAGAACAGAAGTTGTATATAAAGAGTTATGTGATTCTAATTTTGTTGCAGAAATGTCAGTGGCTTATAAAAAAATGAATAACAATCCAGAGTTGTTAGAGTTTTTGAAAATTGCAAGAGAGAAAAAAAGGATTGAAGTGGAAGATGCGAAGGTTGAATAGTTGATGAAGTTACAGGGTAGTCATGATAATTAAGTTATATAAATATTCACCTCGTTAAACAAAAAACGGAAATGTAACTAAAGTGCATTTCCGTTTTTTGTTTTTTATTCAATGCTAAGGAGATCAATATGCGTGGTTTCTAGGACTAAAGGCTTAGTAAAGATTCCGATTGAAGTGCGATGTTTAAAATGTCATATTTTTATACACTAGTAGTATAGAATGCGTATGTTATGAAGCAAGGTAGGGGGAAATTATGTCTTTATTTCGGTTAGCGAGAAAAAATATACAAACATTTGCTGCCCAAAGGTTAAAACAATTTATGTGGATTGCTATGAATACAATGCTTTGTTTTTTTATGATATCATTCCGATTCAATGAAGTTGTAATAAGTAAAGCGGAATATACACCTATATTTGTAAAGTGGTTTTATGCTATGTTTCTATTTATAGTTTTTGTGTGTATTTTCATTACATATAAAATGACAGCTTCTCTTTTACAGATAAGAAAAGAGGAGTTTACATCGAATGAAGTGATGCATATGACAGGAAAAGAAATGTTATGTTTATTATGTCAGGAGCAATTATTAACTTACGGAGGAGCTTTTGTTTTCGGATTAATTCATGGTATGTTATTTTTGAAATTATTTATTATTATTTTTATGAAAGCAGTAGGAATCCAAGGGATAACCAATGCACCGATTACGATGTATGCGGTAGTGATAACAGCAGTTGTTATGATAACCGTCATTATAATATCAATGTGGCAATGTTGTAGGTTTACACAAAGGTTAAAGGGTGAAAAGTCATATGAAACGAGGAGAAAGGCATGAGAAATCATGGCTTTTTCTTCATTTTACACATGTTATTAATCATGATACAGTGGGAAGAACTGAAAAAAAGAGTTAAGAAGAAAGGTTGTATGGAATGATAAATGAGCAAGCGATCGTAAAAGTTGATCGATTAACAAAGCGAATTGGTTCAAAGACTTTAGTAGAAAATATTAGTTTTGAAGTGAAAAAAGGTGAAGTAGTTGGCTTATTAGGACCAAATGGTGCTGGAAAAACGACATTAATGCGAATGATGGTCGGAATGATTCGTATGACAGAAGGCGAAGTATGGATTGATGGTCAATCTGTAAAACAGCAATTTGAAAAAACTGCTGCGAAAATTGGTGCTGTAATTGAGACACCAGAATTTTATCCTTTCTTAAGCGGCTATGAAAATTTAACATATTTCGGACGAATGAATGGGAATGTGACTGAAGAGCGTATCGATGAAGTAGTGCAATTGTTAGGAATGGGACAAGTAGTTGACCGTAAAGTAAAAGCATATTCACTCGGTATGAGACAGCGTTTAGGAATTGCTCAGGCACTTATACATAATCCAGATGTATTAATACTAGACGAACCGACGAACGGATTAGATCCTAGTGGTATACATGAAATGCGGATGTACATAAAGAAAATTGCGCATGAACAAGGAAAAGCTGTTCTTGTTTCTAGTCACTTACTCTCAGAAGTTGAATTAATGTGTGACAGGGTTATTATTATTCAGCATGGAGAATATGTCGCAACACAAAATATTCAAAGTGATAAAAAGGAAGAAAAAGAAGAAATACATATACGTGTAGATGATGCGAATAAAGCGGCAGAGGTTTTAGAATACGATGTTTTAGTAAAAGAAAACGAATTAATTATAAACGTGAAAGATGAAGAAGTTCCAAATATTCTTCGTACATTGATGGAGAAAAACATTCAAGTTTATCGTGTATATGAAGAAAGAAAAACGCTAGAAGAGCAGTTTTTAGAATTAACAGGAGGAAAAGATATTGTTTAATTTAGTTTATAACGAGCTGTATAAAATATTTAAGCGAAAGCGAACAATTATTCCTTTTGCAGTTATTGCGGTATTAATTATTGGATTAGGATGGGTTACGGTAAAATATTTAGAGCCAGAAACAAAAGGGTGGAAAGCGGATTATACAGAACGCACTGTAGAAATTGAGAAAAAGCTCGGCATGAAAAAAGAGGATATTTTAAAAGAAAAGTCAGGAGACGAGCTTGTAAAGGAATACCAGCTTAAAATGAAGCATTTAGATACGAATACAGCGCCAGCAAGTAGTTCTCCGCTTTCATTTATGAGAGATACAGGTTTTATCGTATTTCCAATTTTACTTCCGTTTATTCTCGTATATGCGAGTACGATTTTTGCGAATGAATATAGCTGGGGAACATATAAATTTTTAACAATTCGTCCAGCGAGCCGATTTAAAATTTTAACATCTAAGTTTTTGGCAATCGTTATATTTGCGGCATTATTATTTATATTTAATATGATTTTTTCCGTATTATGCGGGTTGATTATTTATAAATTCCAACAACCAGCTTGGGCTGAATTTGTCGTTCAAAATGGAAATATAATAAAACAAAATATTTTCGTAGAAGCAAGTAAATATTATATTTTATCTTGGTTACCAACTCTTGTGTATGCTGCATTTGCCTTTATGATTTCCGTTTTAACGAGATCGAGCGGAGGTGCAATCGGGATTTCTTTATTTCTTGCATTATCAGGGGGAATAGCGCTAATTCCGGCAGCAAGATATGAATGGGCGAAATATTTATTACCAGCGAATACAGATTTATATGGGCTTTTAAAGGGTGGAAGCTTTATTGATGGAGTAACATTCCCATTTGCTTCTTGTATGCTTCTTCTATACTTAGCTGTATTTTTAGGGGTTTCCTATACTGTATTTATAAAACGAGATTTAACAGCATAAGCAAAAGCCGTTAAGGGTAACTTAACGGCTTTTTGTTTGTAATAATTGATGAATAGCTTCTTCGGCTAATAGGGCGAAATACTCTGCGCTAATAGGCAATGCTTTTTCATCTACTGTAAAAGCTGGATGATGCCATTCATGTGTACCACTTGTTCCCATAAAGACGAATGAACCTGGTATTTCTTGTTGGTAAAAAGAAAAGTCTTCTCCTGCCATTGATGGTGTAGGAGAGATAACGTTTAGATTCATTTTCTCTGCAATATGAATAGAAAAATCAGTGAGTACTTTATCGTTTTGAACAGCAGGAGGACCTGGATAAAATCGGAATTCTGTTTTTACACCTAATGCATCAGAAACGCCATTAATGATACGTTTCATTAATGCCGGAATCTTTTCACGTGTTTCAGCTTGGAATGTACGGACAGTTCCTTCTAATATTGCTTTTTCGGGAATAACGTTCCACGTATTCCCTGAATGAATGTTTGTTACACTTACGACAGCGTTATGAGAAGAACTAATATTTCGGCTTACAATCGTTTGAAGTGCCATAACGATTTGAGATGATGCAACGATAGGATCGACGCCGGCATCAGGCACAGCTGCATGTGTACCAACACCATGGATTTCAATTTCAAATCGATCAACTCCGGCCATTAGTGGCCCATCTTTAATACCGATTGTACCTACTGGTAAATCAGGTTTATTATGCATACCGAAAATAGCTTGCACGCCACGTAAATGCCCAGCTTCAATAACTTTGCAAGCACCATTACTACTTTCTTCAGCTGGCTGGAATATAAGGCGGACAATTCCATTAAGAGAAGCTTCTTTTTCTTTTAATAAGTAAGCCGCACCCAATACAGCAGCTGTATGAAAATCATGCCCACAAGCATGCATTTTACCTTGTATTTTTGAAGTGTATGGAAGGTCAGTTTCTTCCTGGATAGGAAGGGCATCGATATCAGCACGAAGCGCTACAACCGGTCCGTTTTTATTACCAGAAATTTCAGCGATAACTCCTGTTTCTAAATTGGAATCAATAATAGTGATATTGGCCTCGTCTAACCAATTTTTTATCGCTTTTGTCGTTTCAATTTCTTCGTATGATAGTTCTGGATTTTCATGTAAATGCCGACGAATGGAAATAAGTTTTTCTGTTAATTGATCAGGAATAGATGTCACTTATTATGCCCTCTTTCTTAAGTGAAGTATTTGTATTAATTATACAATAATAAAAGAGAGGATTCTCAAATGAAAATCCTCTCTCGTTTTATGCTGCAACTTTTTTATGAGTATGCTGTTTTCGATAACGCCCACGCATTGCGTATGCAATTTGCGGGATTGCGATACCGATTAAAATAAGTGTTACACCGAACCATTGTGAAGATAGTACAGCTTCTTTTAAAACGAATACAGACATAATAGTTGTAACTGGTAGTTCTGCTGCACCAAGAATAGTTGCTAATCCAGAACCGATTTTTGGAATGCCAATTGTAAAGGCAATGGACGGAATAACGATACTAAATATTCCTAATCCTAAGCCGTATTTCCAAAGGCCTTGAGAGATCGCCCCGTTAAAAATAAATGTTGGCGGGAATACGATCATGACTAAAGTTAAAGCGCCAGCCATTAAAAGGACACCACGTGGTAAAGAAGGTACTTCAACGGCAACTTTCCCGCTTACGAAAATGTATGTTGCAAATGTAATAGCAGATAATAAGCCTAAAATGATTCCAGTCGTATCGAAATCACCAGCTGATGTTTCTAATAACCCACTTGATAAAAATGTACCTGCAAGTAAGAAGATTACTGAAATAACTTTTTCTCTTGAAGGTAATGTTTTTGTTGCGACTGCTTCAATGATAATTCCAACCCAAACGAACTGGAATAAAAGTATAATTGCAATAGAAGCTGGTACAGTTTTTAAAGAAGCGTAATAAAAAATTCCAGTAAAACTTGCAGACGTTCCTGCGACGAATAAAATTAACATTTGTTTTAGTGGAACACGATGTCTAGAAAATAGAAGTGTAATAGCAAGTAAAATAATCCAACCGAACAAATACTGGCTACCAATTACCTCTCCAAGTGAAAACCCTTCTGCATATGCAAGTTTAACAAAAATAGCTAAAACCCCATAACTACACGCTCCTAATAAAACTAAAAGAGAATAACGAAGCATGAAAAATTCCTCCCATCTATATGAAATTGTTCCGTAACGGACATATATAACTAGAGGGAAGTATACAAAATTAAAAATGAAGGGTCAAATGAAAGAAAAGTGCAAAATTTTATAGAATAATAATAAAAGTATGATATTTATGCATAATCTTGAAATTAATAATAATTAAAGTATTGTAAAATCAGCTTTATGTTGTATAAAGACAGCATTTGAAAAAAATTTTTAAGGCCAATAGGTGTGAAGTCAATTGTAATGTGCTAATCATTTGAGAAACTGTGGAACCTTTGTTATGTTAGTAACAATTAGAAAGAGTTTCATAATTCAATTGAGATTTTTCTATATAATAGAAGGGAATGAAAACGTTTTATTAGAAAATGTGTGAAAGGGTAGTTTTTCTTATTGTCATGTTGGAAAAGTGAATTCATGAAATGTCCATAGTATTTTCAATTGTTTTTGCTACAATATTGAAGAGGAGAGGAGTGGAATAATGCAAGATATTAGTATTTTTTTAGCGTTTGGAGCTGGGTTCTTATCATTTATATCCCCATGTTGCTTACCGCTTTATCCGGCATTTTTATCATACATAACAGGTATGTCGGTTTCTGAATTGAAAGAAGAAAATGCAATGCTTCGCAAAAGAAGTATGATACATACAGCGTTTTTCTTACTTGGTTTTTCAATTATTTTTATTGCAATTGGATTTGGTACAAGTTTTATTGGAGGCATCTTTACAAATTATAAAGATTTAATTAGACAGTTAGGCGGTATATTTATCATCGTGTTTGGTCTTATTATTGTCGGTGTATTTAAGCCGAAGTTTTTAATGCAAGACCGTAAATTTACGTTTAAAAATCGTCCGAGTGGTTATTTTGGTTCAGTTTTAATTGGATTGGCTTTTGCTGCTGGATGGACACCTTGTACTGGACCTATATTAGTGTCTGTAATTGGATTAGCTGCAACAAATCCAGAATCGGCAATGATTTATATGATTGCTTACATACTTGGATTTGCTATCCCGTTTTTCCTACTTTCATTCTTTATTACGAAAATGTCTTGGATTAAAAGAAATAGTATGAAATTCATGAAGATTGGAGGATACGTTATGATTGTCATGGGTATCTTCCTATATTTTAACTGGATGACGAAAATTATCGTATATTTCTCAAGTTTATTTGGTGGTTTTACCGGTTTTTAGTATTATTCTGTGAAAATGTTGGAAATACTAACGGAAAAGCATATAATAAAATTATATTTTGCATATAGCCACAAAAAAGGATGAGAAAATATGAACATAGTTCTGTTATCAAGTATCGTTGCTGTTTGTATGGCTGTCGGTGCGATGTTTATTCGTTTAAAAGCAGCTAAGAAACCTGCAACATTGAAAAAAATTATACTTCCCCCATTTTTTATGAGCACGGGAGCGTTGATGTTTGTTTTTCCTGAATTTCGATTAACTCCAGCAGAAATGTTAGAAGCAATTGGCGTCGGTTTGTTTTTCTCTATTTTTCTTATTAAAACATCTAAATTTGAAATTAGAGGACAAGAGATTTATTTGAAGCGTTCAAAAGCATTTGTTTTTATACTAATTGGATTACTTGTCGTGCGGATTGTATTTAAAACATACTTAAGCCAATCTCTTGATTTAGGACAACTTAGTGGCATGTTCTTCTTACTGGCGTTCGCGATGATTGTGTCATGGAGAATTGCAATGTACCGTTCCTTTACGAAATTACAGAAGGAAATGGAAAAAGAAGACGGTTTTTATAATGAAAAAGATATGAAGTTAACGTAAAGAGTGTTATATGTATAAAGAAACAACGTCTGATTAGACGTTGTTTTTTTTTAATCACTGAAAGGTAACTTCCTCAATTCTAGTTGTGATGTATAAATTGTCGACCATCGAAGAAGCAATTTAAGTTTGACGTTATGAATGGACCGATATAAGGAATACTATTTGGTTTGAAGTTTTATCACCGGTAATTGGAGGCTAAGTTAGATTAGGTTGGATCGTATAGGAGACGTTCCTTCATTAACAATTACTCCACTTGATGGTACTGATACAACATGAAAGTGGAATGTTAATGACGAAATTTCGCTTAGCTTAAGTGTCTTGAGCCGAATCTAATATTGCAAATATAAATGCAACAGGATGAATTGCTGCGAATACAACATATACCTCTGTAAATATTACAGGTACTGGTGATACGATTTATACGAGTGCTGTAGGGTTACAGATAGATTTAGCGAAAGCGAGATTAATTGCTACAAAATCAGTAACTGTAAGTTGAGCTTATAAAAAAGATTGCTATAAAATAGCAATCTTTTTTATAAGGAATAATGGGCTTACTTTGCAAGTAAAGCTTTATAGTTAGAATAATCAATCTCTTTTTCTTGTAGTTTCTTAATTAAAAATTTATGATCGCGCTTCGGTGTGGCAACGATATATCCTTGTATGATTAAATCTTGTGTAATTTTTGGAGCGTTTTCCTTTATTGCAAGTTCCCCAATTTTACCGGCAATTTTTGACTTAGCAACATCGCGAAATAATTCCGGAACGGGACTTACTAGTTCTTCTAACAATTGTTTTTGTTCGTCAGCCCATAAGTGTCTTGTTTTATTAATATAGTGATCTTCCCAATCCAAAATGGACATACCGTCTTCTTTTGGCAACCGTTTTAGGAATTTTCTGAACATGAAATATCCACCAATGGACATAAGCCCTAATAATACAACAGTCCAAACGACTATAAACCAACTAAACCATCCTTCAAGCAATTGTATGCCCTCCTTTAACGAAAGCAATATTTTGTATTTTATTTATATTATAAGCAATGAGATTCATAGAAAGCAAGAACGCTTGATCATTTTGACCAAGCGTTGTGATTTAAACGAAGTATAGTTGTTCAACACATAAAATATCATTGTCATTTTCTACATATTCAATGATGAGTGTGCCAACTTTACGATCTTTATCTTCAGTTGTGAAAATAGAGTAAGAAGTAAAACGTGTTGTTGATAGGCCGCTTATATGTGTAGGTAAAGGAATGTAGTCGTTATCGCGGAAGAATTCCATCAGTTCAATATCTTCAAATTCTTTTCGGTCAACTTGTTTGTTTGTATAGCGGCGTTGAAGTTGTTTTAAAGATGCATTCCAAGAAATTGCTTTTGTGTCGTATACCATTGTTCTATCTCCTTACTGTATGTAATTATTAAGAACATACGTTCTAATCTAGTGTACTCTTTTTATAAGAAAAGGGAAAGCAAAAAATAATGTAAGCTTGGATTTCCAAGCTTACATTATTTTGCGTCCGTCATAATCTCTATTTTTTATTATAAGTTAGATAAGAATAAGAAACAAGATGATATATATCTTGTTGATAGTTTTCAAAATTCTGTTTATTATTTATGTAATACAGTACAAGGGAATGAGAGGGATGACATACGTAATTTCACTCCAAGGACCGATGGCAAGTGGGAAAACAACATTGGCAAAAAGGTTAGAGCAATATGAGCTTTCAATTATATACGAAAATCCATATCCAATTGTAGAAAAAAGAAAAGAATTACATTTAGATATGAACTCAAAAGAGGGGGTTATTACAAATCAAAAAATTTTTATTGAAGCAAAAATAAAAGAGTTTCAAAATGTGAAAAGCTCAGTCGTGATTTTTGATCGTGGACCAGAAGATATTGAATTTTATACACTCTTTTATCCGAAGATGATAGGGAAAGAGTGGGGTATAGAAACAGAATTAAAAGATGAATTGTATAAATTAAGAGAATGCCGTTCGGATGCAATTTTTTATTTAGATGTTTCGAAAGAGAGTTTGTATGATAGGAGAAATAATGATAGGACAAGAAATCGAAGTACATTTGAGGAACAATTTAAATTAGTAGAAGTTGAAAAAGAATGGTATAAACAATTTCCCGTAACTTATGTGGACACTAATATATTATCAGTGGACGAATTAGAGGCATATTTTATAGGGTGGCTAAGGGAGAAAAGGCTATGAAAAAAATATTATTATTCGTATACCCGACATTTGCAGAGTTTGAAATAACGGTAGCAACAGCATTGCTGAAAAAGAAATATGAAATCATTACAGCGGGTGTAACAAAAGAAATGATTATAAGTGAAACAGGCTTACAAGTACAGCCGCATATAGAATTAAGTGAAGTGCGTGTAGAAGAATATGAGGGGATTATCATTCCGGGCGGAGATGAAATACATATGAAAGAGGCGAAACTGCTTTTTTCAGTTATTCGTCAATTTTCTGAGCAAGGAAAATTAGTGGCAGCGATTTGTGCTGGACCGTATGCGTTAGCAAGGGCAGGTTTACTAAAAGAAATCTCTTATACAGTGACCATAGATTATCAAAAATTAGATTGTTTTCCAGTAGAAAATTTTGTGTATACAGAAGTTGTACAGCACGCAAATATTATTACAGCACAAGGACATGCATTTGTGCCATTTGGACTAGCGATTGCCTCCTATTTTGGAGTAGTGAATGAACATAATACAAATTTTTATAGTGGAAAGGGCAATATAATGATGGAGAATCTTTTACCGGAAAACGTGTAAAAGCTAGCGAATGCTAGCTCTTTTCTTTTTTACATCGATAAATCACTAACGTTTTCGGATCGCGCCATATACCGTTATGAAATGATAAATCATTTTCTATTTCTTCTTTTAGCCATTCCTTCATTTCGGTGTGAAGGGACATATTATCAGGTATATTCAACGACGGGAACATGCTAGAAATATAGTTAACGATTGGAGTGGCATGATGAAAAACAAGTGCATTATGAATAATTGTTTCTTCAACAGTTGAAAAAACAGAGTGTAATAGATCTTTACCATTTTCTAAACAAAATGGAGCTACTGACGGTGATGTTTTTGGTAAATCAAATGTGACTAACATTTTGTTACACATTTCATCTATACGAGGTAATGAAACTTTAGAATTTGTTGTAGCTAAAAGGGCGCCGCCAGGACGAATTATCTTATGGAATCCTTGAATAGTTTTTTCGACATCTTTCATGTGGTATAACATATGCCTTGCGATTAGCAGGTCATAACAATTAGCTTCGAAAGGAAGTTTACTAGCGTCACCGAGTTTCCATTCAATCATATTATTCGTTATAGCAGCTTCAGAAAGCATAGTTTCGGATTGATCAAAACCAGTTAGATGTCCTTTATGACCATTAGTTTGCAAAAGGGAAAGAAATTTTCCGTTAGCACACCCGACCTCTAATATTTTTTCTTCCCCTTGGAGTTGTAAATGTTCAATGACGACTTCATCTACATTCACTTGTTTTTCTTCGTAATGTTTATGCGTATCGATACGTGTTTGTAAATGGTTACTTACGTTGTATTGGCGTTTTACATCATTCATTTTTTCACATTCCACCTTTATACAAAATTGCTGAATCGCATGTGTTAATACATCTGTTTTATTTAAACCTTCGTAATGGAGTGCGTCTTCAAACCTTGTAAGTAATTTTTCTTCAATTCGAAAATGAATATCTTTTCGCTTCGCCACTGAAATTTCGCCCCTTTGCATCTGTTAGTGAGACTATAGCACGTCTGAAAAAAATCTGTAAATAAATTGTGTGCACAAGTACAAGTATGAGAGGGATAAAAAATTGCTTGAATAATATTTTAAACTATTGACGATTTAACCGTTTTCATATATTCTTAAATTAAGTAATATTCAAATAATTCAAAAGAAATGAGAGAGTCACATGCTTCTTCAAGGAACACATCGAATTGGTCGTATGGCCATGCTGTTGGCACTTGCGGATGAGAATGAAAGTCCCGTATTATCTATTCCGAAAGGTTGGAAATATTGTACTGGGAAAGTTGGTTCTATGAATTCGCAAAAAGTAGTAGCAGCAATGGAAACAGCGGCTAAGAGCAACCGAGTTATTGAAACAGATGTTTACAGAGAAACACATGCACTTTATCATGCAATTATGGAAGCTTTGTACGGAGTGACGAGAGGTCAAATTCAGTTAGCAGACGTTCTTCGTACAGTAGGACTTCGCTTTGCGATTGTGCGCGGTACACCATACGACGGAAAAAAAGAAGGCGAATGGGTTGCTGTTGCACTTTATGGAACGATTGGTGCACCTGTAAAAGGATCTGAGCATGAGGCGATTGGTTTAGGAATTAATCACATATGATTTGCCCATAGTCTATTAGTTAGAAGGGGGCCTTATTTTTTAGGACAGAAGTCTGTCTTAAAAAGATAAGGTCCCCTTTTGCCTTTATAAGGAGGAAAAAGAATGATTACGTTAACAGGACACACATTGACAGTTGAAGAAATGAAGAGGTTGTTACTTGAAGGTGAAGGTGTAACAGCTTGCCCAACTAGTATGCAAAAAGTGGCAGAGTGCCGCGAAGTTGTCGAGAAAATTGTAGAGGACGGAAAAGTCGTTTACGGTATTACAACTGGATTTGGAAAGTTTAGTGATGTACTTATTCAAAAAGATGATGTAAAAGCACTTCAACACAACTTAATTCAGTCACATGCGTGCGGAATAGGCGATCCATTCCCTGAAGAAGTATCACGCGGTATGTTGATTTTACGAGCTAATACGATGTTAAAAGGAGTATCGGGTGTTAGACCACTTGTTGTAAACATGCTTCTTGAGTTTGTAAATCGTAAAATTCATCCAGTCGTTCCGCAACAAGGATCACTAGGAGCGAGCGGTGATTTAGCACCTTTATCTCATCTTGCTCTCGTTTTATTAGGTGAAGGTGAAGTGTTCTACAAAGGAAAACGAGTTCATGCGATGGTTGCTCTTACAGAAGAAGGACTTGAACCTATTGAACTTGAAGCAAAAGAAGGTCTTGCGTTAATCAATGGTACGCAGGCAATGACAGCGCAAGGGGTTCTTTCTTATATAGAAGCTGAAGCAAGTGCTTATCAATCAGAATTAATTGCATCGATGACAATGGAAGGATTACGCGGCATTATTGATGCATTCGATGAAAATGTTCATAAAGCGCGTGGTTATAAAGAGCAAGTCGAAGTGGCAAGCAGAATTCGTGATATTCTTCATGATAGTAAACTTGTGACAAAACAAGGAGAACTTCGTGTACAAGATGCATATTCACTTCGTTGTATCCCGCAGGTTCACGGTGCTTCTTGGCAAGTTTTAAATTATGTGAAAGAAAAATTAGAAATTGAAATGAATGCAGCAACAGATAATCCACTTATTTTTGATGGCGGTGAAAAAGTAATCTCTGGTGGTAATTTCCACGGACAACCAATTGCATTTGCAATGGACTTCTTAAAAGTAGGGATGGCGGAGCTTGCAAATATTTCAGAGCGCCGTATTGAACGCCTAGTAAATCCGCAATTAAATGACTTACCACCATTTTTAAGTCCAGAACCAGGACTTCAATCAGGTGCCATGATTATGCAATATGCAGCGGCTTCACTCGTTTCAGAAAATAAAACGTTAGCTCATCCAGCGAGTGTAGATTCAATTCCGTCTTCAGCTAACCAAGAAGATCACGTAAGTATGGGAACAATCGCTTCACGTCATGCGCATCAAATTATTCAAAATGCAAGACGTGTTCTTGCAATTGAGATGATCTGTGCGATGCAAGCAGCAGAATATCGCGGAATTGAAAACATGAGTACAGTTACAAAAACGTTCTATCATCAAGGTCGTCAGCAAGTGCCTTCTATTACAAATGACCGTATATTCTCAACGGATATTGAAAATATCGCGCATTGGTTAAAAACGAATTATTCAATAAAGGAAAGATTGGATGTAAATGCAGCACTATAAAACGAGAAAAGGGAGAGATTGAAATGGAAAAAGTACAACAAACAATTCGTGCGGCAAGAGGTACTGAGTTACAAACGAAAGGATGGGTTCAAGAAGCTGCACTTCGAATGTTAATGAACAATTTAGATCCTGAAGTAGCTGAAAAACCAGAAGAATTAGTTGTATATGGCGGAATTGGCCGTGCAGCTCGTAATTGGGAAAGCTACCATGCAATTGTTGATTCATTAAAAACGTTAGAAAACGATGAAACGTTACTTGTTCAATCAGGAAAACCGGTAGCAATTTTTAAATCACATGAAGATGCGCCTCGCGTTCTTTTAGCGAACTCAAACTTAGTACCGAAGTGGGCGAACTGGGATCACTTCCGTGAACTAGAGAAAAAAGGTCTTATGATGTACGGACAAATGACAGCGGGTAGCTGGATTTACATTGGGACACAAGGGATTTTACAAGGAACATATGAAACATTTGGTGAAGCGGCACGTCAACATTTCGATGGTTCATTAAAAGGTACTGTAACGATTACTGCTGGTTTAGGTGGCATGGGTGGCGCACAACCGCTTGCTGTAACGATGAACCGCGGTGTTGTAATTGCTATTGATGTAGATAAGCGTAGTATCGATCGTCGTATTGAAAAGAGATATTGTGATAAGTATACAGAATCATTAGAAGAAGCATTGGCTATTGCAAACGAATATAAAGAGAAGAAAGAGCCTATTTCAATTGGATTATTAGGTAATGCAGCAGAAATTTTACCTGAGTTAGTAAACCGTAATATTATCCCTGACTTAGTTACGGATCAAACTTCTGCCCATGATCCATTAAACGGTTATATTCCAGTAGGTTACACAGTAGAAGAAGCAGCGAAGCTTCGTGAAGAAGATCCAGAACGTTACGTACAATTATCAAAAGAAAGTATGAAAAAACATGTAGAAGCAATGCTTGCAATGCAAGAAAAAGGCGCGATTACATTTGATTACGGAAATAACATTCGCCAAGTTGCTTTCGATGAAGGATTAAAAAATGCTTTCGATTTCCCGGGATTCGTTCCAGCATTTATCCGTCCATTATTCTGTGAAGGAAAAGGACCATTCCGCTGGGTAGCACTTTCTGGTGATCCAGAAGATATTTATAAAACAGACGAAGTTATTTTACGCGAGTTCGCGGATAATGAGCATTTATGTAATTGGATTCGTATGGCACGTCAGCAAGTTGAGTTCCAAGGTCTTCCATCACGTATTTGTTGGCTTGGTTATGGCGAGCGTGCGAAATTTGGCCGCATTATTAATGAAATGGTGGCTAATGGTGAATTATCAGCACCGATCGTTATCGGCCGTGACCATTTAGATTGTGGATCAGTAGCATCTCCAAACCGTGAAACAGAATCTATGAAAGACGGTAGTGATGCAGTAGCAGACTGGCCAATTTTAAATGCATTAATTAACAGTGTAAACGGTGCAAGCTGGGTGTCTGTTCATCACGGTGGTGGCGTTGGTATGGGTTATTCACTTCACGCTGGAATGGTTATCGTTGCAGATGGAACAGAAGCAGCGGCAAAACGTATTGAACGCGTATTAACTTCTGACCCTGGTATGGGTGTTGTTCGTCACGTTGATGCAGGCTATGACTTAGCGGTTCAAACTGCGAAAGAAAAAGGCGTTAACATTCCAATGATGAAATAAGGAGGAAGAAACATGCTGGACACTTTACTAATAAATATCGGTCAATTACTAACAATGGATCAAGAAGATGGCTTGTTAAGACGGGAAGCGATGAATACGCTTCCTGTTATTGAAAACGGTGCGGTTGGAATTGAAAATGGTGTAATTACTTTCGTTGGAACAGCGGAAGAAGCTAAAGGATTACAAGCGAAAGAGGTTATTGATTGCGGTGGGAAAATGGTTTCTCCTGGTCTTGTTGATCCGCATACTCATCTTGTATTTGGTGGATCTCGTGAAAATGAAATCGCGCTAAAACTACAAGGAGTTCCGTACTTGGAAATTTTAGAACAAGGTGGAGGTATTCTTTCAACTGTAAATGCAACGAAACAAGCGTCGAAAGAAGAACTTGTTCAAAAAGCTAAATTCCATTTAGACCGTATGCTATCTTTCGGAGTTACAACTGTAGAAGCGAAGAGTGGTTACGGATTGGATGATGAGACAGAATGGAAACAATTAGAGGCAACTGCACAATTACAAAAAGAGCATCCAATCGATTTAGTTTCAACATTTTTAGGTGCTCATGCAGTTCCGAAAGAGTACAAAGGAAAATCGAAAGAATTTTTACAATGGATGCTAGATCTATTGCCAGAAATGAAAGAGAAGCAATTAGCTGAGTTCGTTGATATTTTCTGTGAAACAGGTGTGTTCTCTGTAGAAGAATCAAAAGAATTTTTATTAAAAGCGAAAGAGCTTGGCTTTGATGTGAAAATTCATGCAGATGAAATCGACCCTCTTGGTGGTGCGGAAGCAGCGGCTGAAATTGGTGCAGCATCAGCGGACCATTTAGTTGGCGCTTCTGATAAAGGAATTGAAATGCTTGCGAATTCTAATACAGTAGCAACTTTATTACCAGGAACAACTTTCTATTTAAATAAAGAAAGCTTCGCACGCGGCCGCAAAATGATTGATGAAGGTGTTGCAGTTGCTTTAGCTACAGACTTTAACCCAGGTAGCTGTCCAACTGAAAACATTCAGCTTATTATGAGCATTGCGATGCTGAAACTGAAAATGACACCAGAAGAAGTTTGGAATGCGGTAACAGTGAACTCATCTTATGCCATTAATCGAGGCGATGTAGCTGGGAAAATTAGAGTTGGTCGTAAGGCGGATTTAGTTTTATGGGATGCTTATAATTACGCTTACGTACCGTACCATTACGGCGTAAGTCATGTAAATACAGTATGGAAGAATGGGAATATCGCATATACAAGAGGTGAACAATCGTGGAGCACGGCCACTATTTAAAGAAAAATGCAAAGTTTATCGATCGTGAAGTGACGAAGTGGAGCGAAATGATTAAAAATTGGGAGGAAGGTGTGGAAATATTCGGTGCTGCCTTAATTGGAGCGCCCCTTTCTAAACCATCTATTAGTCATTCAGGAGCATGTTTTGCACCAAAAACAATTCGTTCAATGTTGGATGCATATAGCACGTACGCAATTACAGAAGAACACGATATGAAAGAAAGTGTTCTTCATGATTGTGGTGATATTACGATGCATGTGACAGATATAAAAGAGAGTCATAACCGAATTGCGAAAACAGTTGGTCACTTGACGAAAGTAAATCCGAAAATGATACCAATCGTTCTTGGTGGTGACCACTCGATTAGTTTTCCGAGTATAACTGGTTTTGCAAATAGTAAAGGGAAGGTCGGTATTATTCAATTTGATGCCCATCATGATTTACGTAATTTAGATGATGGTGGTCCATCAAATGGTACACCGTTCCGTAGTTTGCTAGAAAATGATGTGATTACAGGAAAACAGCTCGTTCAAATTGGGATTCGTAATTTTTCAAATGCACGAGCGTACCATGAATATGCAAAAGAGCATGGCGTGACAGTGTATACAATGAAAGATGTAAGAGAGCGAAAAATAAAAGATCTTATTTCAGAAAGTATTGAAGTATTAAGAAAACAAGATGTGACTTCTATTTATATTTCTCTTGATATGGACGTACTAGACCAAGCGTTTGCGCCGGGCTGTCCAGCAATTGGCCCTGGTGGGATGGATAGTACAACTTTACTTGATGCAATTGAATTCCTTGGTAAAGAGCCACTCGTTCAAGGGATGGATATAGTAGAGATTGATCCAACTCTTGATTTTAGGGATATGACGAGTAGAGTAGCTGCGCAAGTGATTATGAGTTTTCTTTTAGCGCGAGAAACGATTAGTAAACAGGTTAGTATATAAGCGAAGGATCGTGTGTGAAGTTTTGAAGCAACCGTTTTTGTCATTATATAAAAATACATCGCTACTTATATGTAGTGATGTGTTTTTTTGTTTTACAAGGTATATAAAATTGGAGAAAATGGGTGTAGAAATGTAACAAAATCGCGGGTTTTTTAGTGTTTCTGTACAGCCTGAATTTTTATGTGTAAATAAATTGACATAGAAAATAATTTTGTGATATTATAAAAATTTTGCTAAAAAAATAAATGTGTGTTAAGATTGAGAAGGTTACCATATATGGAGGTGGATTATTTGTTTCAAATTGGCGATAACATCGTTTATCCAATGCACGGAGCAGGTATAATTAAAGCCATAGAAGAAAAGGAAATCTCAGGAGAAAAAAGACAGTATTATGTTATAAAAATGTCGGCTAGTAATATGGAAGTAATGATTCCTATGGGGAAAATATTGAGTTCAAATATACGACCAGTTACAGATATAAAGGCATTAACAAACATAATAGATATTTTTCAGCATGGGGAATCAGATAGATTACTTACGTGGAAACAAAGGTATAAATTGAACACTGATAAAATAAAAACGGGTAAAATACAAGAAGGTGCTGAAGTTGTACGTGATTTATTACGTATGCAGAAAGAAAAAGCACTTAATGCAAGCGAAAAGAAAATGTTAGATAACGCACATGAATTTTTGATTAGTGAGCTGGGATTAATTGAAGGTATCACAGAAAATCAAATAAAAAGCTTTTGTTAAGATTCATTGTAGATAATGTATTACATCCCAAAAAAGATCTTGAATTTTTTGGGAATATAATTATAGAAAATCAATCATTTCAAAGACATTCAACTCTTTCAAACCACTTTTAGAGCATTAACCTCTTTTGTTATTACTACAATTTAATCCATTTTTATTTTTTAATTTCTTTTACGAATGTTCGAAGTTTAATTAAATAACTCGATAAAATAGTTACTTGATTTTTGCAATCCTGATTCACACTGGCACGGACGAGGAGCCGTAAGGATGAAAGAGAGGTAGGGCTTTCATTGTTTTAGGTATATAAGTTATTATTTTTAGAAGAATACTGAACCACTCCCACTTCTATTGTTAAGAGATTTTCCATATGTGAGGAGATAATAATTGTTTATTTTCTTTATTTAAAAGAGATAAACGAATTGTTAGCCTTATATGGTCAACTAAAAAAGGTTTCCTACTTAGGAAACCTTTTTAATTTTATTTATTCCATTTCAGGATATTTTTGTTTTGTTAGTTATCGGGAAAAAGTAAACAAATGTTACTCCATTACGATAATAGGTTTAATCGTTTTTCCTGTTTTAGAATCTTCAAATGCTTGAGCAATTTCTTCAAAAGAATAGAATTGTACAAACTTATCGAATGGAAATAGTCCTTTTTGATAGAAATTAATTAATTTTGGAATGAATAGTTGCGGTACTGAATCACCTTCAACTACCCCTTTAATTGTAATAGCTTTTACGACAATTTCATTTGTTACGTTTAAAGTTAAATCCTTTTTACCAACAGCAACAGTTGCCATTGTACCTTTTACTCGTAAGCATTGAATGGATTGCAGTGTAACAGTATTTACGCCAGTTGTTTCAAAGGAGTAATTAGCTCCACCGTTTGTAATTTCTTTAATTTTGGCAACTGGATCTTCGTTTAAGCTATTAATCGTGTGTGTAGCCCCTAATTCCTTCGCTAATTCTAAACGACTATCATGAATATCAATGGCAATGATTGTAGTACATCCAGCAATTTTAGCTGCCATTAAGCCACTAAGGCCAACAGCACCGGTTCCAAATACAACTAGGCTACTACCTGGTTTTGGCTGTAATGAATTTAGGATCGTACCGCTACCAGTCATAATTCCACAACCAAGTGGTCCTAACAAACGTATATCAACATCTTTTGGTACTTTTACAGTATTATTCTCATTAACAACGGCATGGTATGCGAATGAAGATTGGCCGAAGAATTGAGAAATGTCATTATTGTTAAGATCGTGTATAGGTGTTACATGGCGTTTGTTTTTTCCAGAGAAGTTTAATTCAATCATATTTTCGCAAGCAGCAGCATTACCATCTAAGCAATTTTCACAATGACCACAGTAAGAAAATCCAATTACAACATGGTCACCAGGTTTAACCGATGTTACATTACTTCCCACTTTTTCTACGATACCAGAACCTTCATGTCCTAAAACAACTGGTTTTGGTGTTGGCATTGTACCGTCTAAAACTGTTGCATCTGTATGACATATACCCGAAGCGATAATTTTTACTAATACTTCATCGTCTTTAATATCGTTTAAGTATACTTCTTGCATATTAAAATCTTTTTCAGGTGTAGAAACGATAGCTTTTGTTTTCATTGTTATCCTTCTTTCTAAAAATTAAATAAGAAAAAATACTTTCAATTATCTAGGAGTCTTTTATTAGTTCCTAAAATTTCGTTGGTATAATTAAAAAACAAATGAATTATTGAAACCTCGTTAGTGTAAGTTTGAACATAGTACATTGGAAACAGGTTCTTTTTGGTTAGTAAATAGTTAAATAATTAATTACCGATATATTCTATAGTAATAAAACTAGAAAAAAAGAAAACATCCACTTAATAAGTATTTTCCTCATCCACTTACTGGACATTAGAATAAACAGTAGATTCCTGAATTTCAGAATCCTTAAAGTTAAAAACGGTTAGTTATATTATACGAATATTCCTACGTAAGAGCGTATAAATTGACGTTACTATCTATAAGTAAGTATGATGCGATTAGAGTTAGATTTTTTTAGGGGGAAGAAAAATGACAAGTTCAAATAATAAAGCGGCAAGTATTTATGAAGGAACAAATATAAACGCTTGGGGGTCTTTTGAAAATATTGAAGAAACGAAGTTATTTCATCCGATTCAAATTGGATCTTGGTCTCTTCGTAATCGCATAGCGATGGCACCGATGACGAGATGTTTTGCGGATCATGAAACGGGAGTCGTTGGTACTGATGTGGTAGAGTATTATAGAAAACGTGCAGCTGATGGAGTTGGCTTAATTATTACAGAGGGAATCGTCATTAGCCCAAGGGCAAAAGGTAATCCAGGAGTACCAGGTATTTATACACAAGAACAAATCGATTCGTGGAAGCCTGTTACAGAGGCAGTACATAAAGAAGGTGGAACGATTATTGCCCAAATATGGCATGTTGGCCGTATGAGTCATCACGAGATAATTGGTGGTCAAATGCCGCAAGCACCGTCTGCTATTGCCGCGGAGGGTAATGTTCCGCGTTTTCGTAAACCGTTTGATACACCAGAAGCAATGACAATAGAAGAAATAAAAGAAGTTGTCGATCAATATGCACAGGCTGCAAAAAACGCAATCGAAGCTGGATTTGATGGTGTAGAAATTCACGGTGCACACGGATATTTAATTGACCAATTTACTTATGAATTTGCGAATAAGCGTACTGATAAATACGGCGGTGACTTAAAACAAAGGTTAACGTTTATGAAAGAAGTTGTTCAGGCTGTAATTGAAGCAGTTGGAGCTGATAAAACGCTTCTTCGCTTCTCTGCCTTTAAAGGTGATAATCCTACTTATATGTGGGAACATCCTGAACTTGCAATTGAAACGTTTGTAAATATGTTTAAAGAAGTTGGATTAACGATGATTCACCCTTCAACGATGAATTATACGCAAGTTATTGCTGACGGTAAGGATTTTCATCAATTAGTAAGAAAGTATTGGGATAGTACTATCGTAGGAGTAGGTAATTTGAATCCGAAAGAGGCAGAAGAAGCACTGCAAGAAGGAACAATTGATGTAGCGGCGTTCGGAAGACCATTAATCGCTAATCCAGATTTTGTTCAGCGAATTAAAAATGCTGAAAATTTGGTTGAATATGACGCGAAAGAGCATCTTGCTACATTAATTTGAATAAAGATAAAAGGAGAACACATCAGGTGTTCTCCTTTTATTATGGATTTTCATAGGAGGAAGCGGGATGAGTGAAACGCTACTCGTTATTATTAGTATATTGCTCTTATTGATGTTACTATTAATCATTTTTTTTATTATTACATTTTTTATTAAAAAACGGACGCATCATTCTATATTAAAGTTACATCCATACTTAGGAAGGATGCGTTATTTACTTGAAAAGATAGGACCGGAATTTAGGCAATATTGGTTTGATCATGATACGGATGGAAAGCCCTTTTCACGTTATGATTTTCAAAGTGTAATGTTTCTAGCAAAATACCGTTCAGAAATACTCGGTTTTGGATCAAAACGAGATTTTGATGCATCTGGATATTATATCGCTAATACATTATTTCCGAAATTAACAGATGAATTAAGTGTGAATGTAACGAAAGAACGTGAAGGGAAAAAGTATGTGATTCATAAAGAAGGGTTATTTTCACGAAGAGAAAAATTGA
Organism: Bacillus sp. TH17; assembly: GCF_016651125.1. Classification (NCBI taxonomy): domain Bacteria; kingdom Bacillati; phylum Bacillota; class Bacilli; order Caryophanales; family Bacillaceae; genus Bacillus; species Bacillus sp. TH17. The sequence goes on along the minus strand of NZ_JAEKEN010000001.1, from coordinate 3,033,662 downwards.
CAGCGGATACAACGAATCTTTGGTTATATGAAGAAGATGATGCAATTATCGTCGGTGAAAACCGCAAATATCCGTGGAAACTGTATGGCATGTTTGGCGCATCAGCAACTTCTTACGGTGCGATTGGCGAAAATTATATTTTGGCAAGTGGATTTGGCGCGAAGATGGCTGGCGGTTCATGGATTAATACGGGGGAAGGTGGTGTAATACCGGAACATTTACATACGGGTGCAAATATCATTGCCCAAATTGGTCCGGGATTATTTGGATACCGTGACGAGGACGGGAATTTTTCGATGAAGGAATTTATGGAGAAGGCGAAAGAAAGTAATATTAAAGCGTTTGAATTGAAATTTGGGCAAGGAGCAAAAATACGTGGTGGTCATTTAGAAGGACAGAAGGTAAATGAGAAAATCGCTTCCGTTCGGAAAGTACGAGAAGGAGAAACGATTAATTCGCCAAATCGTTTTTCATTTATTAGTAGTGCCGCAGAGGCTTTATATTTTATTCAAGATTTACAAGAAAACGGTGGTAAACCAGTGGGCATGAAAATTGTAATTGGTCAACAAAAGCCTTTGGAAGATTTATTAAAAGCAATGAAAGAATTAAACATCTATCCAGATTTTATTACAATCGACGGTTCAGAAGGTGGATCAGGGGCAACATATAAATCGATGGCAGATAGTATAGGGCTTCCGCTTATACCGGCATTACTTACATTTATTGATACAGCAAATCATTACGGTGTCAGGGATAAATTAAAGGTGTTTGCCTCCGGGAAATTAATCACGCCAGATAAAGTGGCGATTGCTTTAGCTATCGGTGCAGATGCCGTAAATTCAGCACGCGGATTTATGATGGCAAGCGGTTGTATTATGGCACTTCAATGTAATTCAGGGCAATGCCCATCTGGGGTTGCAACCACGAATCCACACTACCAAAAAGCATTAGATCCGTATGAAAAAAAATGGCGAGTAATGAACTATGTTATTAGTATGAGATATAGTTTGTTTTCATTAGCGGCAGCAGCAGGGGTAAAGAGCCCGCGCCATTTAACGAGAGAGCATATTGTGTTTAAAGATGAGATGGGGAAAGTAGTTCCACTTTCGGAATTGTTTCCTTCCGTAATTGGGAAGTAAATATGTAGCTGAACAAAAAATAATCAAAAAAGTCATACATTTGTATGGCTTTTTTGGTTATGGGAAAAGTGGAAATTTATTACATGAATGTTCCCGCTTTTTGGTTGCTCTTTTTCAAACAAATTATTTGATGGAGATGAGTTATCAGAATATTGTTTTTGATGAAAAAATGAAACGATATCTGCATTGACAATAAAAACTAATTAGACTATAATAAATCTCGGATTCAAGATATTTTTTGAAGGATAGTCAAAATCATAAAATCAATATTTAAAATATAATCATAAGAACTGTAGTTTTTTTGTGAATTATCTCGAATTCGAGATAATTTTTGAACTAAATGAAATGTGTTAGTTTTTTAGAGAGATACCTCAATTTTGTAAAAGATAGTATTGCGGATTGAACTTTATCATATGGACAAAATGAATAATGAATTTTAGCGAATAAACGTTTTTTGTAATGAAATAAAAAAAGGGGTGGAGAAAGTGGAAAAGAAAACGATGGGAATTCATCACATTACAGCAATCGTAGGTCACCCACAAGAAAATGTAGATTTTTATGCAGGTGTATTAGGATTGCGTTTAGTAAAACAAACAGTGAATTTTGATGATCCAGGTACGTATCATCTTTATTTTGGTAATACAGGAGGAAAGCCTGGAACAATTATTACGTTTTTTCCATGGGCAGGTGCTCGTCAAGGTATTATTGGGGACGGTCAAGTAGGCATTACGTCTTATGTCGTACCAAAAGGTACTATGGAGTTTTGGGAAAATAGATTAGAAAAATTCGACGTACCGTATACAAAAATGACTCGGTTTGGAGAACAGTATATAGAATTTGATGATCCACATGGTTTGCATATAGAATTAGTTGAAAGAGAAGAGGGCGAATTAAATAATTGGACTTTTGGGGAAGTTACGCCAGAAGTAGCAATTAAAGGATTTGGCGGTGCTGTTCTTTTATCTGCACAACCTCAAAAAACTGCTGAATTGTTAGAGCATGTTATGGGTCTTGAGAAAGTAGGAGAAGAGGGAGAGTTTATGCGGTTCCGTTCTTCTGCTGATATTGGAAATATTATCGATTTGAGATTATCAACAATTGGACGTGGGCAAATGGGTGTTGGTACAGTTCATCATATTGCTTGGAGAGCGAGTGATGATGCTGATCAATTAGACTGGAAAGAGCATGTGTCTCGCTTTGGATATGGTGTAACCCCTGTACAAGACCGAAACTATTTTAACGCAATTTATTTTAGAGAACACGGCGAAATCTTATTTGAAATTGCAACAGACCCTCCTGGTTTTGCTCATGACGAATCTTTAGAGACGATGGGTGAGGAGTTAAAATTACCGGATCGATATGAACAACATAGAAAACAAATTGAACAGACACTCTTACCATTTGAAGTGAGAAATCTAGATTAAAGTGATTGAAAGGGGAAAAGGAATATGATGAAACATGTTTTTCAAAAAGGAAAAGATACGTCAAAACCAGTGTTGTTATTGCTTCATGGTACAGGAGGAAATGAATTAGATTTATTACCGCTTGCAGAAAGAATTGATCGGGAAGCTTCTGTATTAAGTGTTCGTGGAAATGTATTAGAAAATGGGATGCCTCGTTTCTTCCGCCGATTAGCAGAAGGTATTTTTGATGAAGAGGATCTTGTTTTCCGTACGAAGGAATTAAATGAATTTTTAAATGAAGCAGCAAAAACATATGAATTTGATAGAGATAATATCGTAGCTGTTGGGTATTCAAATGGAGCAAATATTGCGGCGAGCTTATTATTCCATTACGAAAATGCATTAAAAGGTGCAGTCCTTCATCACCCAATGGTGCCTAGAAGAGGAATACAATTACCTAATTTAGCAGAGAAATTCGTATTTATCGCTGCTGGAACAAATGATCCAATTTGTTCACCTTCTGAGTCAGAGGAATTGAAGATGCTATTAGAACATGTAGATGCTAATGTAACAATGCATTGGGAAAATAGAGGACATCAATTAACGATGAATGAAGTAGAGAAGGCAACAGAATGGTATGAAAAAATATTTTCACATGCATAAATAGTAGACTAAATCGAGTGTAAAATCATAAAGATTTTATACTCGATTTTTTTGTTGCAATTTAAGGGGGTTAAAAGAGAATAGGAAAGTTATGTTAAAATATAAAGAAAATGTAGAATAATGGAGGGGAACTATTAGATGTCAAACTACGAAAATGAAGAAATGCTAACGGGAGGGAATGTCTCAAACGTATATCGTTCGGAAGATACTGTTCGACGAGAATTAAAAAAAGGCAGTACCCGAATTCATAAGCTATTAAACCATTTGGAAAACAAAGGTTTTAGTTATGCACCAAAGTTTTTAGGTATTGATGATAAAGATAGAGAGATATTATCATTTATTGAAGGAGAAGCTGGTAATTACCCTTTAAAAGAGTACATGTGGTCTAATGATGTTTTAAAAGAAATAGCGAAGATGCTCCGTCTTTATCATGATGCTGTGAGTGATTTCCCGTTATCAGATGATTGGAAACCGATGGATAATACTCCAAATAAAATAGAGGTTGTATGCCACAATGATTTTGCAATATACAACATTATTTTTAATAATGAAAAACCAGTAGGTATTATTGATTTTGATGTTGCGGGTCCTGGGCCAAGACTTTGGGACATAGCCTATACTCTTTACACTTGTGTCCCATTAAGTAGAGTTTATTATAAGGAAACAGGTGCGGCGGTTTATTATAATTCATTACAGCATGCAGACCGCATAAAGCAAAGAGTTAAATTGTTTTTTGAGTCCTATAAAAGTGATGGCATCGCCGAGGATTATTTGGAGATGGTACTTCTACGATTAGAAGGATTATGTAAATACATGAAAAGAAAAGCACTAGAAGGCGATATGAACTTCCAAAAGATGATAGATGAAGGGCATCTTGAACATTATGAAAATGATATTCAGTTTATTCGTAAACATGGAAAAGAGTGGATTTAATAAAATAAATCGTATACAAAAATAAAGCTCAGAGTCATATAGGGACTTTGAGCTTTTTAACGTATTAGTGTAGATGTTTTCCACAATAACCCGACTACTTATAACAGATGTCTTTTACTATATTAATGTAGCATAGTTAAGAGTTTGTTACAGGCTGAGCTGTAGCAATCGGTAATTGGATATCGACAGTTGTTCCTATGTTTAATTCACTGGAAATGAATAATTTTCCGTGATGCTCTTGAATGATTTTATAGCACATCATTAAGCCAAGACCAGTTCCTTTTTCTTTCAAGCTATAAAAAGGTTCGCCAAGACGAGCCATGCGCTCTTCAGGAATCCCACAACCTTCATCCATAATGCGTATTGAAACAAAATCATTTTCTAACGAAGCTGTTTGAATGAATATGTTACCACCATCAGGCATCGCCTCGATTGCATTTTTTAATATGTTAATCAAAACTTGTTTTAATTGATTACTGTCACATTGAATGTCAGAAATATAATCGAAATGATCCATGATGATATGAACGCTATGCATAACTGCTGTTGGTAAAATAAAAGTTACAACTTCTTCAATTAATGTTTGTACGTTGCATGTATGAATAGATAACACTTGTGGTTTAGACATCGCCATAAATTGGCTTGTTATAGATTCCATTTGTGAAATCTCACTCAACATAACGTCCACATACCATTTATTTTCCTCATTTATTTCTGGATGTAATAACGTTAAAAATCCTTTTAATGAAGTGAGCGGGTTTCTAATTTCATGGGCAATTCCGGCTGTCAGTTGTCCTACTACTGCAAGTTTTTCGGATTTCCGTAATAACTTTTCAGTTTCTTTTAGTTCGGTAACGTCTCTTCCCATCACTATAAGACCTTTGCGTGAGCCATCAGGATGGAAGAGTGGGACTTTTGAAATGCTTAAAACTAAGTCGAAATCATTTCTATGTATAATAAATTCCTCTCCGTGAAGAATTTGTCCTTTTTGCCATGTTAGTTCATCGACTTCTTCACAATGCAAAAAAGATTCGCGGTATGCTTCGTTATATTGAATGAGTTCATTATCTTTTTTTCCATGATAAGGAACGTTATGGAAATTGAAACAAGAAAGCGCATAGTCATTCGCTTCAAGCCAGCGTCCTTCATGATCCTTAAAAATAACAAATGCAGGCATTGAATTCATTAATGTGCGTAATCGTTTCTCACTCTCTTGTAATACTTTCTCAATTCTTTCTGATTTTTCAAGGGGTTTCATAATGGCGTATACACCTGTTAAACGGTTTTTAACAAAAATAGGAACTAATTTTGTTACGACATCTAGTAAATATCCGTCTTTATGATAAATAGAGACGATATACTCTTTTTGATTGTCAGCTGCAGCATTTTTTATGTATTGTAGCACTTGATCAGAAATATGTGCTTCTAAAATAGAAGTGATTGTTTTTCGCTCTAATTCGTTAGAAGTATAACCTAATATTCTTTCCGCAGAGGGGTTAATATGTAAAATAACTCCTTCTAAATTCAATGAAATAATACTATCAGGGTTATGTTCAAAAAGAGATGCATACATTTCTGCTAAAGAACGATTTTGTATATGGTTTCGCAGGCGTTCAGATACGTTCGGATGACGCTTTTTTGAGTAGATGAATATTTTTTACGACTCATAATATTTCCTCCGTACAATTAGCATCTAAAAAAGATGGATCTATTAATAACTATAATATAGGTGTGACGTTTATTTCTATAAAAAATGGAAATTACAGAATAAATTTTCTTTTTTTATTATTAGTGGAAGGTATAAAAGGTAGTAATAAGAGAATCTTATATTGCGTAATTAATTTTCTGTAAGTTACATGAATGTGTTTTCGTTATACGATTAGACTAGAAGAGGGGGAAGGAATATGAAAAATTATATTCAAGGAATTGATCATGTACAAGTAGCTGCGCCCGTAGGATGTGAAGAAGAAGCGCGAGAATTTTATGGTAATAAAATTGGAATGGAGGAAATTCCAAAGCCGGAGGAATTAAAGAAGCGTGGTGGGTGTTGGTTTAAGTGTGGAAATCAAGAGATTCATATCGGAGTTGAGCAAAACTTTAATCCAGCTAAAAAAGCGCATCCAGCTTTTTATGTTTTAAAAATTGATGAATTTAAACAAGAGTTAATAAAGCAAGATGTTGAAGTAATAGATGATCATGCGCGACCAGATATAATCAGATTTTACGTGTCAGATCCGTTTGGAAATCGAATTGAATTTATGGAAAATAAAAACTAGGTGAAGGTCCACCTAGTTTTTTACACTTTTCTAAACAATCCTAATACTTCAACAGTCTCCGTAATATTAACGAATGCATGAGGATCAATTTCCGAAATCGTTAGTTTCATACTTGCTAATTCTTCACGTGAAACGACTGTCATAAGTACACGTTTTTTCTCGTTTGAATAAGCACCTTCACCATCAAGTAACGTAATTCCACGTACTACAGTTGAAAGAAGCTTTTTTTTCATTTCTTCTGCTTGATTTGTTACAATCATAAGTGTAACTTTACGATGTTTCGTATGAACGGCATCAATTACTTTACCAGTTACATAAATTGAAAGTAAGCTTGTAAGGGCAACATCCCAAGTGAAGAAAAATCCTGCAATGACAACAACAACAGTATTTAATGCAATAAGGAATCCACCAAGTTTAATATCTCGCTTACGAGATAACAACATACCGATAATATCAAATCCACCAGTTGAACCATGGCAGTTAAAGACAAGACCAATACCAGCTCCGGCGATGACACCGCCAAATACAGATGATAAAAGTGGATCTGTTGCTACGACTTTTACTGGAACATAGTATAATGCAACAGATAATACAATTACAGAAACAACCGTGTTAAAAATTACTTTTTTTCCAAGACCTATGTATCCTAAAATAAGGATAGGTAAGTTCAATACAAAGTTAATAATACCTGTGTTTACAGGGGTTACAATCCCTAAAATAATAGCAATTCCGCCAATTCCACTACTTAAAATTTTATGGGGGATAAGGAAAAGATTAAAGGCAATTGCGATAATAATAGAACCAAAAATAACACCAAGAAATCTGACCATCTCTTTCCCGTCCTTCACTAAATAATCATATTATTTCAAGATTATATATGAAATTGAAAGTTTTTTGGGAAAACAGTTTATTTTGGAAAATTAGATTAATCTAAATAGTTCGAGTGTTTGATAAATTGGGAGGGGATATAGATATGAAGATAACGACGTATCAACAGAAGAGTCCTTTAAAACAAGAGTGTGAGGATTCATTTTTTTGTAATGAAGATAAAATGATTTACGGTGTATGCGATGGAGCAACACCGTTAGTTCCATTTTGTGATGAAGAAGGACATAATGGAGCATACATCGCTTCACATTTATTTTCAAGTCATTTTACTTCGCTACGAGAGATCAATAGTTTACAAGATGAAGTTGCAAAGGCGAATGAATTATTGCAAAACAAGATGCTAGAGTACAAGGTTGATACGAGAAAAAAAGACCATCTTTGGTGTACATGTATTGCAGCAGTTCAAATAGAAGGCGAAAAACTTGAATATGCACAGTTAGGTGATTGTATGATCGTTGCAATACTTCAAAATGGAGCGATGAGAGTATTAACGAAAGATACAGTTCAAGGAATTAGTAAACGTGCAAAAAAGAAGAGAGAGGAAGATAGAGAAAAGGGATTACCTATACCTGAGGAACACGTTTTTCAAGATGTTCGGGAGCAGTTAAAATACAATCGCTATCTTGCAAATATGCCAAACGGCTACTCAGTTGCAAATGGGATGAAAGAAGTTATGGATTATTTACAATATGGTGAATTACAGGTAGCTGAAGTAAGTGGGGTTTTTATTTGTTCAGACGGATTGTTTCACCCCGAGTGGTCGTTAGAACAAACTGTAGCATATATAAGAAAAAATAGTATAAAAGAATATGTAGCAATCATTGAAAGGTTAGAAGGAGAAAATAGAATAAGACCAGATGATAAAACAGTTATTATGATCGATTTGTAAGAGGAGGATGTTCATATGGAAATTAAATGTGTAAATTTAACATTTCAAAATGAGTTAGTTCCTTTAGAAAAAGTAAATAAACTGATCATCCACCATACGTCAGAAGATGGCTGGGATGTGTATAAAACTCACGAATTTCATCAAAAGGTAAGAGGATGGAGCGGGATTGGTTACAATTATTTTATTGAAGAAGATGGAACTGTAGTCGAAGGACGAGGTTTACATATTGGAGCACATGCGAAAGATAATAATAGTGATACAATTGGAATATGTATGACGGGGAATTTTGATAAATATGATCCAACTACTGCACAAATGAATTCATTATATTCTTTATGTAAAATGTTTATGAAGCAGTTTGCCATAGAGAAAGGAAATATACTCGGCCATAGGGAGTTAGAAGGGGTTACAAAAACTTGTCCAGGAAATCGCTTTTCTATGGTAGAGTTAAGAAAAGTATTATCTGAAATATAGAGGAGTAACGAATGATGATGAACATAAAAATACCGACTGATAAAAAAGAAGAGCTTGTAGCACAAATTCAGCAATTTTTCGTTGAAGAAGATTTAGATGAAATTGGACGTTTCCAAGCGGAACGTTTAATAGAGGAAATGATTAAATTAGTTGGACCATTTGCATACAATCAAGCAATTGGAGATGCAAGAAAGCTTGTAAGTGAGAAATTAACGAATATTGAAGAAGATTTGTATGTGTTAGAGAAGAATGAGGGTAAATAAAAAGAGCCAGATGGCTCTTTTTTTATTTGTTTTCTTTATGTTCTTTATATTCATGTACTTTTTCTTTTACATTACCGACAGTATCTTTAGCAGTGCCTTTCACCTTATCCCATTTTCCCTCGGCTTGTAATTTTTTATTGTCAGTTACTTTCCCGACAACTTCCTTTACTTCACCCTTTACCTTATCAATAGCACCTTCTACTTTTTCTTTTAAACCATGATCATGTTTAGTCATACATTTCTCCTCCTTGTAGTTTGAGTAGAATTCTCTTTTCATATTGCAAGTTGAATGATGTATCTAGTAATAGCGTAACAAATTTAGTTTGAATATTCAAATGAGTAACAGGATAGAAAGGTAATTGTCATAAAATGTATACATTCGTAATGGAAAGAAAAAGAAAGTTAATTATATGTCTTTCGCAGTCCATATTGATTTTGTATAAGCAATTTTCATATGGGCACGTTCCATATTATTTTGACTGCCGCTACCGAATCTTGCTTGTCCAACTATTAAATTGCAATTGGATGCAACAGCGGTCTCAATTCGTTTTTGAATTAATACGGTATGACAACCTTTACGTTGAAATTCTGGCAAAGTAGCAGAAGCAGCTAATGAAGCAACACCTTTATTTATATAAAGTACCCCTATACTAGCAGGAGTGTTTTGAACTTCGGCTATGAAAAAATGCCATCCTGGTTTATTGTAAAGAATTTCATTATTTTGACGAACACCATTTTTTGTAAAGGACGGCATATTAAATCCACGTACATAAATATCTGCAAAAGTATGAAACTCATTTTCTTTCAGTTTGCGTACTGAAATGTTAGAAGGGGGAAGCAAAAAATCTTGTCACGGTATACTATATAAAGCGGTATGGAAGCTAGATTGGTAAAAGCCTTTTTGAGATAAGTATTGAAATAGTTCAGTTGTGCCTTGAGCCGGTGTAATTTCAAAACGGCAAGGGATTTGTAGTGATTGATAATAAGAGATGATTTCATCTATCTCATCTGTATTTGTAAATGCAATGCCCTTTACTGTGTTAAAAGTAGGACCAGCAATTATTTTTGATGAAAAGGCAGTAGCACTCCCAAACTGTTTCAATTGTACTTGCATTGGGTTGCCGCTTATTGTTTGTAGTGCCTCTAATCTAGAAGAAAGCATATGTATTTCTGCGTTTTCAATTTCTTGTGCTGTATTGACTGTCATAATTGTACTCATACGATTCCTCCGTCAATTAATATAGTTCATAGTACATATACGATTTTTCTTCTGAGATTCCTGTTGAAATGTAAGAGAATAAGAGGTTTTTTGGAAGGGAAATGGAAGCGAACTGTCGAAGGGAGTGGAAACAGATTAAAGGTGGTGCTCTCATGAAACAGAAAGACGTGCAGACATGCTCTCATTGCGGTTCTCAAAACATAGGAGAAGGTGAGTTTATCGGTTATGCATAAATACGGAAAAAGGAAACGATGTTCACATCTTCACCAGTGGATGCTTATATTTGTACAGATTGCGGGAATATCCTTTCATTAAAGGTACGGAATTATGAAAAGTTTAAGCAGAAGCCGCTATGATTGTTGAGAAGTGGTCATATCCAGCGTTGTATACGAAACGTCTTATATTAAGGGAAATTAATATGAGTGATATTTTACATATATATGAGTATGCCTCAGATAAAGAAATGTCAACGTATACAGTATGGGATGCTCATCAATCGTTACATGACACAAAAAAATATATAGAAGAAATTGTGAGTCAATATGAGAAAGAAAAAGTAGCTCCCCTTGGAATTGTATTAAGAGAGGAACAAAAACTCATAGGGACTTGTGGATTTATAAAATATGATGTAACTGAACATAAAGCGGAAATTGCATACGCCTTATCACGAAAATATTGGGGTAGAGGATTAGCTACCGAGGCGGCTTCAGCTTTTTTTAGCTATGGTTTTAATGAGTTACGTCTTAATAGTATTGAAGCAGGATGTAATTCAGAAAATGAAGCATCTGAAAAATTAATGAAACGTTTGAATATGGAATACGATTGTACAATTCAAAAGGATTTGTTCATTAAAGGTAAGTATCGTGATACGAAAAGGTATTGTATATCTAGGAAAAGATATATGAATCAATGAAATATTTTATATTGAAAACTCCTTTAATTGAATAAGGGGGTTTTTGTTTGCGTATAACAATAATTACCTTTAATTGTTATAATTAGTTATTGAAAAATGTTGTTTTTCTTAATACCACAATCATAGAAGAAAACTAGCTAAATCGTATAGAAAACCGCTATATAACACAATCGCAATCGTAAGTTGACAAAGTGCAACCGCAGGAAGATAGAGATAGGGGCAATGTTTGCATACAATTTAGTTAAGAAATCAAAGGGGGACACACATATGGGATTTGGTGAAAAGCTTTTTAAATTAAGAAAGGAAAAGGGCCTTTCTCAAGAAGCATTAGCTGAGAAATTAAACACAACAAGGCAAGCAGTTAGTAAATGGGAAAACGGTCAAGGATTTCCTGAAACTGAAAAGTTAATAATGATTGGAAATGTATTTGAAGTATCTCTTGATTACTTATTAAAAGAAACTGCTGAACAAAGTAATGAAACTGAACATGGTTATTATGTAAGTAAGGAAATGGCAGAAGGGTATATAGTGTACGGACAAAAGATTTCAAAATATATCGCATTAGGATTTAGCTTGCTTATTTTATCTACAATACCGTATTTATTATTTAAAGAAAATGCAACAATGTCTACATTCCTTGTCATTATCATTGCTGTCCTTGGAATTGGAGCGATGATGGTACCTGTAACGATAGAAGAGAGTCGATACAATGTATTAAAAAAAGAAGAATTACTATTTGATCCAAACTTTTTAAAAGAATTGACAAAAAGATATGCGACTATTAAAAAGAAGTATGCTGCAGTAGTAATTGTTGGACTTTGTTTCATAGCAGCAGGAGCGATACCATTTTTATTTGAGAAAAAACGAATCACTTCAGGAGAGCTCGTGCAGTATTATCCTTACTGTGTAGTACTTATTGCGATCGGTTTCTATCTTTTTGTTAGTGTTTTAGGAGTGCTAGAAACGTACAGAATTTTAGTGGAAAATAAAGAATATAGCAACCGTATTATTTTTAAACTAAAAAAGAAAGTGAGAGAAAAAGTGGATAATTTTTAATAAAAGAAAATTTATTTTTATCCCGCATCAACTGCCCGTAAAAGCCCGATTGGTGAAGGCTAATAATCAGTGGGGATGAACAAAACCCCCACTGATTAAAGTTTCACTTTATTAAAAGTTAAGATAGGAGTGAAATGATGTCAAACGTTCTAGAAATTAAAAATTTAAGTAAATCATTTGGAAGCAAAGTTGTTTTAAAAGATGTTACATTCAATGTGCCATCAGGATCAATTGTTGGATTCATTGGTGACAATGGGGCAGGTAAATCAACAACATTTAAAACAGTACTAGAATTAATTTCTAAAGATAGCGGTACAGTAAAAATATTTGGTGAAGAAAATATAAATAAAGATGCCAAGATTAAGGGGAAGATTGGAGTTGTATTTGATGCTATGAATCTACCAGCTCATCTTACAATAAAACAACTAAATAAGGTTTTTGAAAAAATGTTTGAATCTTGGGATAGAGAAAATTTTTACCGATTAGTTCATTCTTTCTCTTTACCTACTAATGAAAAAGTAGGCAGATTTTCCCGTGGGATGTCAATGAAACTATCTATAGCTGTTGCATTGTCGCATAATGCAAAATTATTAATCCTAGATGAAGCGACGGGAGGTCTTGATCCTTCATCTAGAGAGGAGGTGTTAGAGGAATTAAAGAGTTTTGTGAGTAAAAGTAATGGTGGTATATTATTTTCTTCTCATATTATGAGTGATGTAGAAAAAATAGCTAGCCACCTTATCGTTATAAAAGATGGAGAAATTTTATTGAATGAAGAAAAGGATAAGGTTTTGAATAGTTATGCCATTGTAGATGTTAATGAGGAACAACTAAATTTAATCAACAAAGATATAGTTGTGGTGAAAAGGAATCATGGTTCTTATTTCAATGTACTTGTATCAGATGTACATACATTACCGAGTGGGATTGCTCATAGAACCATTTCTATAGAAGAAATAAGTGTTTTATTAACGAGGAGTGAAAAATAAATGAAAGGTTTATTATTGACAAACTATTATCTAGTGTATCGAACTTTCTTTATGTTCATGGGAATAGCGATATTAGGATCGGGATTCGTTTTTTATTTTGGCAATGCTTCAATGTACCGTTTAATTGCTACATTCATTATCTTATTTGCTGCGATTCCTGCACTTGAAGTTATTAAATATGAGAGTAAGTCGGGTTATGAAAAATATGTACTTACTTTACCGGTTACTAGAAATAACATTGTGCAAAGTCACTATCTTTTCTATTTTTTAGTTGTAATTATTGGTACTTTATTATCGTATGGAATATTTTATGTACATGGTTTAGTTTCAGATACACTAATTGATGATGATATATTTAAGAGTGTTTCTTTAGGGACATTCATAATTCTTAATGCCGGAGCAATAGCCTATCCACTCCTTTATGTTTTTGGAGCAGAAAAATCTGATGCTATTACAATTGGAGGCGCATGCGGGGGACTTGTTACTTATTTTGGATTGCAAAGTGTAATTGGCTATCTAATAGAACAATTTCCAATATCAAATTTAAATTCATCTGTATACGTTTCAATTCTATATACAATATTTGGTGTTATCATATATATCTTTTCTTTTTTTATTTCGGTATTTATATATCGTAAGAAAGAATTTTAGTATATTTTATCTTAGTATTTTCTGAATTATTTCCAAAGAAATAATTCAGAAAATACGGAAAAATATCGTAATTATTTGTAGAAGTCTGTTATAATATACAGAAATGAAAACGCTTTAAAGGGAGGCTATAAACAATATGATGATGAATGTACCGCTAACAATTAGTTCTATGATGGAAAGAGCAGAGAAACTGTTTTCGAAGAAAGAAATTGTTTCACGGACACATGATACAGTTACGACGTTAACGTATAAGCAGTTAGGTGAAAGGACGAGAAGACTTTCAAGTTCGCTAAAAAAATTAGGAATTAAAGAAGGCGAGCGTATAGGAACGTTAGCGTGGAATCATCATCGACATGTGGAAGCGTATTTTGCTATTCCTGGTATTGCTTCCGTTTTACACACAATTAATATTCGTTTATCTCCTCAACATATTTCATACATTATTCAGCACGCAGAAGATCGAATTCTACTTATAGATGAAGATCTCGTACCACTTGTTGAAAATATTCAATCACAATTATCAACTGTACAAGCCTACATTATTATGACTGATAAAGATGAACTTCCCAATACTACGCTAGAACCTGTATATCATTATGAAAAGCTATTAGAAGAAGGCGATCCAACTTTCCAATTTGTAAAAGATATTGATGAAAATACACCGGCTGGTATGTGTTATACGTCAGCGACTACAGGAAACCCAAAAGGTGTTGTATATACGCATCGTAGTACTGTATTGCATTGTATGGCACTCGGTTTAGCCGATACAGCTGCTTTATCGGAAAGTGATGCGGCTATGGCAATTGTACCGATGTTCCATGTGAATGCTTGGGGGCTTCCTTTTGCAGCTACTTGGTTTGGAACTAAACAAGTTCTGCCAGGACCAATGTTTACTCCAAAAATTTTATTAGAGATGATTCAAGCTGAAAAAGTAACGATAGCAGCAGGTGTGCCGACAATTTGGCTCGGTGTATTACAAGAGTTAGAAAATAATAGTTACGATTTATCTAGTATAACGAGAATATTATGCGGTGGTGCTGCTGCACCGAAAAGCGTTATTAAAGCATTTGAGCAAAAATATAATGTTCCTTTCGTACATGCATATGGTATGACTGAAACAAGCCCGCTCGTAACACTTGCACGTTTAAAAAGTTATGAAACAGAATTATCATATGAAGAGCAATTAGAAATCCGCTCAAAACAAGGATATCTTGTCCCTGGTGTAGAGATGAAAGTAGTCGGTACAAACGGTGAAGTGAAGTGGGATGGTACTGAGATGGGAGAGTTATGTTTACGAGCACCTTGGATCGCTGAAAGCTATTATAACGATGATCGTACTGTCGAAGGATTCCGAGACGGTTGGTTATATACTGGTGATGTTGTTACAGTTGATGAGGAAGGCTGCGTGAAAATTGTTGATCGTACGAAAGATGTTATTAAAAGCGGGGGAGAATGGATTTCTTCAGTGGATCTTGAAAATGCTTTAATGGCACATGATGCTATATTTGAAGCGGCTGTCGTTGCAATTCCTCATCCGCAGTGGCAAGAACGCCCAGTTGCCTGCGTTGTTCAAAAGAAAAATAGTACGGTTACAAAAGAAGAAATATATGAGTTTTTAAAACCGCAGTTTGCGAAGTGGTGGTTACCAGATGATATTGTATTTATGGAAGAAATACCGAAAACATCTGTTGGGAAGTTTTTAAAACAGGCACTTCGAAAAGAACTTGAGCATTTGCATAAAGAGAAATAATTGAATTTACATTTGTAAACTTATGAGGAAATAAGGTTGACAAAGAGTGAATAGAAAGATAATATAACTCCTATAATATGTTACCTAAAATCCATTTCAAGTTTACAAATAGGAGAAGCAAATATGAATACAAAAAACTTAGTTTTCGTCGCTTTATTTAGTTCTATTATGGGAGTGTTAGGGTTAATACCTCCAATTGCTCTTGCTATTACACCAGTCCCAATTACATTACAATCACTCGGTGTTATGCTTGCTGGTGGGTTGTTAGGCTCACGTCTTGGTGCGTTAAGTCAGCTTATTTTCTTACTTATAGTTGGAGTTGGAGCACCATTACTTGCTGGTGGGCGCGGGGGACCAGGTGTATTTGTTGGGCCAAGTGCAGGATATTTACTTGGTTATATCGTTGGAGCGTTTGTCATTGGTTATTTAATTGAGCGTTTACGTGAAGTTTCTATAATAAAGGTATTATGTATTAATATAATTGGTGGTATTTTCGTAGTTTATGTATTTGGTATTATTGTACAAGCTTTCTTTATGGATGTTTCTATATGGCAGACGATGAAAGTAAGTGCCGTATTTTTACCAGGTGATTGCATAAAGGCGACTATAGCAGCGATTCTTGTGACAAGATTACATGGCTCATTGAAACATATTATTACGCCTGCTTTGAAGAATAAAAAAATTACAAATGCAGGGTAAGAAAAAGGAGAAACACGTTACTTGCGTGTTTCTTTTTATTATTTTGTAAAGAAAGGAAATCTCATATGGGGATTACAAAAGAATATAAAAAGTATGCCTCTTTACAACCAAATAAAATAGCGATTAAAGAAAATGATAGAGTATTAACATATAAAGAATGGTTTGAGTCAGTGTGTAAAGTAGCAAACTGGTTGAATGAAAAAGAATCGCAGAATAAAACGATAGCAATTTTATTAGAGAATAGTATGGAATTTTTACAACTATTTGCTGGTTCTGCTATGGTTGGATGGATTTGTGTGCCGCTAGATATAAAATGGAAACGAGATGAACTTAAAGAAAGAATAGCGATTAGTAAACCAGATATTATTGTGGCGGAGCAGTATAGGCTTAGTGATATATCGTGCGAAGAAGGAAGGATTATTGAGATTGAAGAATGGAAAGAAATGATTGAGAACTATCTTCCTGCATATCATTCTGTAGAAAATGTACAAAACGCTCCTTTTTATATGGGATTTACATCAGGATCGACTGGAAAAGCAAAAGCGTTTTTACGTGCTCAACAGTCGTGGGTACATAGTTTTGATTGTAATGTACATGATTTTTATATGAAAAAGGAAGATTCTATTTTAATAGCTGGGACGCTTGTTCATTCTCTTTTCTTATACGGGGCAATAAGTGCATTGTTTTTAGGGCAAACGGTACACATAATGAGAAAGTTTGTACCAGTTCAAGTGCTATCTAGTATAAGGGTAGAGAATATTTCTGTAATGTATACAGTTCCTACAATGCTTGAGTCTTTGTATAAAGAAAATAAAGTAATTGAAAGTGAAATGAAAATTATTTCGTCAGGAGCGAAATGGGAAGCTGAAGCAAAAAAGAAGATGAAGAATGTGTTTCCTTATGCAAAAAGATATGAGTTTTATGGTGCGTCTGAGCTAAGCTTTGTAACGGCATTGGTTGATGAAGAGAGTGAAAGAAAACCGAATTCAGTAGGGAAACCTTGTCATAATGTACAAGTTCGAATATGTAATGAAGCAGGAGAAGAAGTACAGACAGGTGAGATAGGAACTGTGTATGTGAAAAGTGATCAATTTTTTATGGGCTATGTATCGGACGGAGCTATAATCCCGCAATTGTCCGAAGGTGGCTGGATGACAGTGCAGGATGTGGGCTACCAAGATGAAGAAGGCTTTATATATATTGTTGGTAGAGAGAAGAATATGATTTTATTTGGAGGAATTAATATTTATCCAGAAGAAATAGAAAGGGTATTACAGACACATCCAGCTGTTGAAGAAATAGTTGTGGTTGGTGTAGAAGATAGTTACTGGGGTGAAAAGCCTGTCGCTATCGTAAAAGGAAGTGCTACAAAGCAACAATTAAAGAGTTTTTGCTTACAACGATTATCATCTTTTAAAATACCGAAAGAATGGTACTTTGTTGATGAAATACCTTATACAAATAGCGGGAAAATAGCTCGCAATGCAGCAAAAAATATGATTGAAAACCGGGAGAAGATATATGAATAGAGCGGTTATTGTAGAAGCGAAAAGAACACCTATTGGTAAGAAAAATGGGATGTTGAAAGATTATGAAGTTCAGCAATTAGTAACGCCGCTTCTTACGTTTTTAAGTAAAGGAATTGAGAGAGAAATAGACGATGTCATATTAGGGAATATTGTGGGGCCGGGAGGGAATGTTGCAAGATTATCTGCTTTAGCGGCAGGACTTGGTTATCATATTCCTGGTGTAACGATTGATAGGCAATGCGGCGCTGGATTGGAAGCGATTCGCACCGCATGTCATTTCATTCAAGGCGGCGCAGGTAATTGTTATATTGCAGGAGGAGTAGAGAGTACAAGTACATCACCTTTTCAAAATAGAGCGCGATTTTCACCAGAAACAATTGGTGATCCAGATATGGGATTAGCGGCTGAGTATGTTGCAGAGCAATATAACATAACAAAAGAGATGCAAGATGAATATGCTTGTCTTAGCTATAAAAGAACGCTGCAAGCATTAGAAAAAGGATATATACAAGAAGAGATATTACCTCATTATTTTAATGGATTATTAGATGAATCTATAAAACGAGAAATGAATTATGAAAGAATGATTAAAAGAACAAAGCCCGCATTTTTGAAAAATGGTACAGTAACGGCAGGTAATTCGTGCGGTGTAAATGATGGAGCATGTGCTGTTCTTGTAATGGAAGAGGGGCAAGCCCGAAAATTAGGATACAAGCCTGTACTTCGTTTCGTTCGTAGTGCTGTAGTTGGCGTGGATCCCAATCTTCCAGGGACTGGTCCGATATTTGCGGTGAACAAATTATTAAACGAAATGAATATGAAAGTAGAGGACATCGATTATTTTGAAATAAATGAAGCATTTGCTTCAAAAATTGTTGCTTGTGCAAAGGAGTTACAAATTCCTTTTGGAAAATTAAATGTAAATGGTGGAGCAATTGCGCTCGGTCATCCGTACGGTGCATCTGGAGCTATGCTTGTGACACGTTTGTTTTATCAAGCACAAAGAGAGCATATGAAATATGGAATTACGACGTTAGGAATTGGTGGTGGAATAGGGCTTGCGCTATTATTTGAGAAAGTAGAAAACTAGAAAGGGACTAGTTTTCTACTTTTTGAGGAATATAAGCATTACTACCAGGTTTTGCTTTTATTTCATTCCAAGCAGCGATAGCATCAGCTTTTGATTTCCCTTTGTTATTTGGATCTTCGAAAAAGTCGCGAGTGAAACGATTGTATTCAAACTGCGCGCTGATAGTTGTTTTGTATGTAGGATCTTTTTTTCGTTCGTTTTCTTCATACCAAAACGTTATCGCGTCTTCATATGTTTTTCCAACATTCTCTTTTAAAAATTTTTGAAGAGCTACTGTAAAGCGGAAGTTTGCTCCGATTTTTTCTTTGAAAAAAGAACGAACATCTTCGCTACAGCGGTGATTGTTAGTAATAATCGTTTGAAGAGAAAGTTCTTTATAAGAGAGGGAAGCTTTACTCACCTTTTGACTAGAGCTGTTTTTTAATATTTTACCAGTATGTAAATAATGTGAGATACGCTCGGTTATTTCAATCTTAGAGCCACTAGCTGACAAACCATGCTCACGACAAAATGTTTGGAGTTCTGCTTTTAACCAATAAAAGTTTTGGAAATCTTCAAGTGATATAGACTTTGTTAAAGGTGGACGCATAGATGTAACAACTTCTTTCTTCCATAATTTTCTTTAATTATAAAACATATGTTCTTTTTGTGGAAGGATTAATTTGTAAATATAACGGGAAGAGGAGATTAAATATGGAAAGTGTAATGCAAGTTCGTGTTACGGGAATTTTAATTGAAGATGAAAAAGTATTGCTAGTAAAGCAAAAAGTTGCTAATAGCAATTGGTCTTTACCTGGGGGAAGGGTAGAGAATGGTGAAACGTTAGAAGCAGCGATGATTCGAGAAATGAGAGAAGAAACCGGATTAGAAGTTAAAATTAAGAGACTACTCTATGTTTGTGATAAACCAGATGCTAGTCCATCTTTATTACATATTACGTAAAGGATTGAAGGTGAAATTACGCTACCATTTGTACATCATGAATTTGATCTTAATCCAATTCATGATGTACAAATGGTAGCGATAGAAGAATTGAGTAGATATGGTTTTTCTGAGAAGTTCATTAAACTTGCATCTGAAAAGTTCTTGAACGCAGGAAGTTATCAAGGGTTAAAACAAAATATTGGTTTGTAAACATAAGAGGAGGCTGTTCTAAAATAACAGCCTCCTCTTACTCTATAAGTTGTGTTTATTGTCGTATTTTGTTGGGAAATCGATATTTCTTATAGAATCGTTCATATAATTTCATTTACTGTACTACTGTGCACGAAGCAGAAAAGAGAAGTGGATGTCACACAGTTCAATGACATCCACTTTATAAAATAATCTACACTGCTGACTGTAAAGAAGAAACAAGTTGATTTAAAAACTCATCCCCACTCATAATTGCTTTTCCACCGCCGCGAGCATTCTTTTTATTTCCGCCACCTTTTCCTTCAATAGAAGGGAGGGCATCTTTTAAAAGAGCATTCATATCGAGTGTCACTGCTTTACCACAAGCGAGAATACATTGTCATTTGTCCTCATTTTCAATAACGAAGTATGTAATTGCATGTTCTTGTTGTTCTGTAATAATAGCAGACAGTTTTACGATTTCTTGCATGGAACGATTTGTAAATACTTTAGAAATAAGTATTCCAGCGTATATTTCTGCAGGTTGTTGTAATAGTTCATTTGCTTCTACAAATAATAGTTTTTCATTCATTGCTTGTACTGCCTTTTCTTTTTCTTTTTGAGAGGTAAGAAGTTGTGCTACTTTTGCTGGAATATCAGTGTCGCTACTGTTCAATTGTTTAGAAACATCTTTCATAATTTGTTGCTGTTGTCCCATTAATTTAAGAGATCGCCAACCAGCGATAAATGTTAAGCGTATACCACCTTTATTGCGCTCCCATCCTAGTACTTGAATAGGGCCTACTTCACCTGTATGTTTCGGGTGTGTTCCACCACAACCGTTGTAGTCATAGTTTTCGATGATAACAACCCGTATATTTTCTGTCATAGTTGGTTCTTTGCGAAGGGGTAATGCTTTGGCCTCTTCTAAGTTCATCCATTTAATACGAATAGGGTGGTTTTCAAAAACAATTTGATTAGCAATTTGTGCGGTCTTCTCAACAGTTTCTGTAGAAAGATTGGCAGTTTCTAAATCAATGGTTATAGTTTCTTTTCCAAGATGGAACCCGATCGTCGGTATGTTAAAGTGATCCCAAAAAGCAGCGGATAAAATGTGCTGAGCCGTATGTTGTTGCATATGGTCAAAACGGCGCTCCCAATCTATTTTACCCTCTACTTCTTCCGTATGTAATTGTTCTACTATGAAATGGCGAATTTCTCCATCTACTTCTTCAACGTTACTTACCGGAACACCATTTAAAGTTCCAGTGTCATGTGGTTGTCCGCCGCCTGTTGGATAAAATGCAGTTTCATTTAAGACAACATATAAGTTTCCTTCTGTATCATGCTCTTGTTTTATAACTTTAGTTGTAAAGGTTTGCTGATAAGCATCGTTGTAATATAATTTTTGCTCCAATTGTCTTTCCCCTTTCGTGTTAGCTAGTTTCATTGTAAAGCAATTGAAATTAGTTTCCTAATATTTCAGAAGAAAGAAGCTATTTTTAGAATTTTCTTGCTATAATAAGAAGAAAATGCGGGGGGAATGAAAATGCCATATGAAAACGGCGTAGATAAGTTGCTTAGTTTAAGCAGAAATATTTCCGAATTATATCGAGAATTAAATGAGATGACCCGGATTTTAACGGATTGTAATCGAGAAAGTGTGAAATTTGATCGGTTATATGTAAAGGAGTTACTTTGGAAAAAAGAAGATGTCATAGAGAAGTATGAACAATTACTCGTCCAGCTTTGTGTTAATGAATGCTTTGATTTAAAAAGTGTAATTACTGGCGAATATAAGTATACATATGAAGAGGTAGAAAGTATTGTTTTAGAATTTAATGAAAAGTATAACGTAGCTATTTTAATTAAAGATGTTTGTAAGGAATTACAGTTTACATACGGAATTGATATGGAAATAACGAGAACAGCTCGGGTATAAACATCTCAAGTATAGAAAAAGGAAAAAGAAAGCAGATCCTTTGCTTTCTTTTTTTATGTAGGAAAAGGGAGAGTAGGTTTAAAGATGAAGGGGAAGTTACAAAATATTCATCCACTTGGAATGAGTATCATTATAGGGACATTATTTGCTAGGTTTGCAACTTCAATGAGTATTCCTTTTTTAGCGATTTATTTAACGACTGTTAAAGACGTATCGGCTGGAATGACCGGTGCTATCATTGGAACGAGTGCGCTTATTGGAGTGTTTGCTAGTTTTATTGGAGGCAATTTATCGGATCGATTTGGTCGAAAGATGATTATAATATGGTCCATGATCGTTTGGGTGTTTGTATTTATAGGATTTTCAGTTGCAGATCATGTTTTGAGTTTCTTTCTATTAAACGCTTTGAATGGATTATGTCGTTCTTTTTTTGAACCGACATCAAGAGCTTTATTATCAGATTTAACGAAACCAGAGTATCGTTTACTCGTATATAATTTGCGTTACGGTGCAATAAATGTTGGAGTAGCGATGGGTCCACTTGTTGGATTACAGATTGGAAGTGCAAAATCAACGATTCCTTTTTTAGTAGCCGCTGGAGTGTACATTTTATATACAGTTATATTAGCGTTTCAATTTAAGAAATATCCACTTGATAAAAAGAAAGTAACTACAGAAAATCCGGTCACAATGTTAAGTGCGGTTCGGATTTTGCGAAAAGACATAGTATTTTTAGTTGCTTTAGTCGGGATTATTTTGAGTAATAGTGGTTTTTCACATTTAACGACGACACTATCTCAATATTTTGCAAACGCACATATATTTCAAGATGGAGTAAAGTTGTTCTCATATATGCTAACTTTAAATGCGGTTACAGTAGTAGTTATTCAATACCCTGTTATTCAAATGTGTAAAAAGTATACGCCGTTAGCATCTATTATGGTTGGAACGTTATTTGTGAGCGGGGGATTGTTTGGATTTGGACTAGTAGAATCTATGTTAGGGGCTGCTATATGTACAATTATTTTTACATTCGGAGAAGTATTAATGTTTTCAATGACAGATGTATTTATTGATGAGATAGCTGTTTCACATTTGAAAGGGACATATTTTGGAGCTATGGGCTTTTCAGGAATTGGAGTAGTAATTGGTCCTTGGTTTGGCGGGATACTTCTCGATCATTATGGATATCAAAATGGCTTTATAGTATTTTTAACATTAGCTATATTTTCAAGCATAGCGTTCCCAGTTCTTTTAGTGACAAAAGGTTTAATGAAAAAAAGATATATTAGAAATTCTAAAATAGAAATACATGCGAAATAACATGAGCCCGAGCAAACTAAAAGGTTGCTCGGGCTTATATTTATATCAATCGTTAATTCGAAAAAAGACTTTCTCTTCATGCTTATTGGCAACTTCGTTTTTGGAAATATGAATGGCTAAATATCCATTCTCTAAACAGGCTAGCATCTTGTTATAAATGATATTAGTAGGTAAAGGAACAATCCGCTGTAAAGAAGTGTTTTTATAAAGTATACAAATGTTTAGGCCTGTCTCCATCTTTTTAATGAGTACATTTTGTGCAGTTGCATTTGGTACATCTGTTTCCAAAATGTATTCTTGCTCTGTTTCACAAAGGTCAATATGAATTTGATTTGGAAAACTAAAGTTACTACAAGAATCAGAACAAAATTGATCCATCCATTCTTCGAAACCATCAACATGAAAAAGACAATCCTTCTTTTTCTTGCCCATGAAAGACACCCTCCGTAAAATCTCAATTCATACTATGTTATGCATGAATGAAATAGAGGTGAAGAACAAATAGAAAAATATAAACATTTTATGTGAAAGATACAGTGTGTGTGAATACTTTTGCTTTACATATCATGATGTGCATGATTTTTTTGACGTGAATGATTACGATTTTTAACTTTGTGAGATCCACTTAAAGGTTCGGGCTGTCCAGAAGATTGCCCTTTTTTCTCGTTTTGACGATTAGATTGATTATTGTTTTTACCCATTGTATTTTACACCTCCTCTCCCTATTTAGAATGAGAGAAGTTTGCGAATTTATACGAGAATGTTTTTTGAGAAACGGGTAAAGATAAGTAGGACTAACTCATATAGGAAGGGGAAAGTGTTATGCCATATCATAAAGATAAGCAACAGGCTTTTCAGGCTGCGCAGCAAGGGGTTGTTCAAGCGGAAAATATATTCAATAATATTGTGAAAAATGACCCGAATTACGGCCATGATTTAAAAGAGTTACGCCAAGAAGTGCAAGAGGCGTACGAACAGATTCAAAATGCACTTGAAGTAGCATCAGAAACGCAGCGTCCACAACTTGAGCAATATGAAAGTAATCTCCAAAATATGATGCGAAATGTAGATCAAATAGAAAAGTGAAAAAGGTTGTTGTGAATTCAACAACCTCATTACTTTTAGTGCTACTATGCTGAAACGAAAAATTATTCTATCAATTTTTTCTTTAATTTGTGCAGTACATATATTTCAAGTGGACAAAGTGGAAGCTAAAATGTTGTTAAGAAAAGAGCTAGAGCCAACTGGCTATGTAACATGGGAAGTGCCAAATAATGAAAAAATTATCGCAATTACATTTGATGATGGACCGGACCCAACTTATACACCGCAAGTATTAGAGTTATTACGTCAATATAAAGCGGAAGCGACTTTTTTTATGATTGGCTTTCGAGTTCAGCGTAATCCGTACTTAGTAAAGCAAGTGTTGAAAGAAGGGCATGAAATCGGAAATCATACGATGAATCATTTGTATGCGAGTAATTCATCAGATGAAAAGTTAGAACATGATATTTTAAATGGAAAGCAATATTTTGAAAAATGGGTGAAAGAACCTTTATTGTTCCGTCCACCAGGTGGATATATTAATGATGCTGTATTTACTACGGCAAAAAGAGCTGGGTATCAAATTGTTCTATGGTCATGGCATCAAGACCCTCGTGATTGGGCGAATCCAGGTACAGAATCCATAGTCAATCATGTTGTGAAAAATGCTAAAAGTGGAGATATTGTACTGTTGCACGATGGAGGAAGTGATCGTAGTCAAACAGTGGCGGCATTAGCAAAAATTTTACCTGAGCTGAAAAAGCAGGGTTATCGATTTGTAACAGTTTCGGATTTGTTACGTTATAAACATTAGAGAAAATCCCAAAAGGTATACCTTTTGGGATTTTTCGTTACTGATTCTTTTTTCGTTTTTTATTATTTTGTCGCTCTGCCGGAGTTAAAGGTTCATTTGCGAACTCTTCATTATAGCCAGTTCCTTGCCCTTGGGCGGATGCAGCATTCATTCCTGAAATAATATGATTGGCTTTTCGTTTACCCATTTTCTCACCTCTATAATGTTTTTTATAGACGAACCATGAGTCGTTCATAGCATATATGAACGTAAAGTAAAACGCTGAAAGAGTGCTTTACTTTATAGTAATAGTATTAATAAAGAGCATGGACACTATTCAAATTTAGAAAGATAAAGAAAACTTATGATAATCCATAAGTTTCTTATTATTTACTTATTTAGAAAGTTGTAATAAGATATTATCGTAAGGTATTGAAAAGTTTGTCTACATTTTATATTCAGACAAATTAGTCACGTTTAACAGGGGGAAACATAATGGTCAAACATAATCCATTTCAATCACGTGCAACTTTTGAACTAGATGGAAAGACGTATCATTATTATCAATTGAAAGCGCTTGAAAACGCAGGGGTTGGCAACGTATCTCAATTACCATATTCCGTGAAAGTTTTACTTGAATCTGTACTTCGTCAAGTAGACGGATGCGTAATTACAGAAGAACACGTTACAAATTTAGCGAAATGGGGAACGAAAGATGTTCAAGATATCGATGTTCCGTTTAAACCATCTCGCGTAATCTTACAAGACTTCACAGGTGTTCCAGCTGTTGTAGATTTGGCTTCGCTTCGTAAAGCAATGGCAGATATGGGCGGAGATCCTGATAAAATTAATCCAGAAATTACTGTAGACCTTGTAATTGACCACTCTGTACAGGTTGATAGAGCGGGGACAGCGGACTCGCTTGCATTCAACATGGACTTAGAGTTTAAACGTAATGAAGAACGTTATAAATTTTTAAGCTGGGCACAGAAATCATTTGATAACTACCGTGCAGTTCCACCAGCAACAGGTATTGTACACCAAGTAAATCTTGAATATTTGGCACCGGTTGTTCATGCGGTGAAAAATGCTGAAGGTGACTTAGTTGCATACCCAGATTCATTAGTTGGAACTGACTCACATACAACAATGATTAATGGTATTGGTGTTCTTGGATGGGGCGTTGGTGGTATTGAAGCAGAAGCAGGAATGCTTGGACAGCCTTCATATTTCCCAGTACCTGAAGTAATCGGTGTGAAATTAACTGGTACACTTCCAAGTGGTACAACAGCAACTGATGTTGCATTAAAAGTAACACAAGTGTTACGTCAAAAAGGTGTAGTTGGTAAATTTGTTGAGTTCTTCGGTAGTGGACTAAAGAGCATGCCTTTAGCTGACCGTGCAACAATTTCAAATATGGCACCAGAATACGGTGCAACTTGTGGATTCTTCCCAATCGACGATATTTCATTAGAATACTTACGTTTAACAGGTAGAGATGAAGAGCAAATTCGCGTTGTTGAAGAATATTGTAAAGCAAACGGTTTATTCTATACAGCAGATAGTAAAGATCCAATCTATACTGATCTTGTTGAAATTGATTTAAATACAATCGAATCTAACCTTTCTGGACCGAAACGTCCGCAAGATTTAATCCCGCTTTCAAATATGAAAGAGGAGTTCCATAAAGCTGTTGTAGCACCAGTTGGAACACAAGGACTTGGATTCAATGAGCAAGAGTTTGATAAAGAAGTGAAAGTTACATTGAAAAATCAAGAAGTAACGATGAAAACAGGTGGAATTGCAATCGCTGCAATTACAAGCTGTACAAATACGTCAAATCCGTACGTGTTAATTGGAGCAGGGTTAGTTGCGAAGAAAGCAATTGAAAAAGGACTTAAAGTACCTGGTTACGTAAAAACATCGTTAGCACCAGGATCTAAAGTTGTTACAGAGTACTTAGATAAGTCTGGCTTAACAACGTATTTAGATCAATTAGGTTTCCAAACAGTTGGTTACGGCTGTACGACTTGTATCGGTAACTCTGGTCCATTAGCAGAGGAATTAGAAGAAGCAATCGCAGCAAATGATTTATTAGTAACATCTGTTTTATCTGGTAACCGTAACTTTGAAGGTCGTATTCATCCACTTGTAAAAGCAAACTACTTAGCATCACCACCACTTGTTGTGGCATATGCACTTGCAGGTACTGTTGATATTGACCTGAAAAATGATGAAATCGGTAAAGATGTAAATGGTAATGCTGTTTACTTTAATGATATTTGGCCAGCAGCTAAAGAAATTGAAGATGTAGTTCAAAGTGTTGTTACATCTGAATTGTTCAAAAAAGAATATGCGCAAGTATTTAACAGCAATGAGCGCTGGAATGAAATCCAAACTTCAAATGAAGCTTTATATACTTGGGATAATGATTCAACATACATTCAAAACCCACCGTTCTTCGAAGGATTATCTAAAGAGCCGGGTGAAGTTGAAACGTTATCAGGTTTACGCATAGTTGGTAAATTTGGTGATTCTGTAACGACAGACCACATTTCACCAGCAGGTTCAATTGGTAAGCACACGCCAGCTGGACGTTATTTACTAGAAAACGGCGTACAACCAGTCGACTTTAACTCTTACGGTTCTCGTCGTGGTAACCATGAAGTTATGATGCGTGGTACATTTGCAAACATCCGTATTAAAAACCAAATCGCACCAGGAACAGAAGGCGGATATACAACATATTGGCCAACTGGTGAAGTAACATCTATCTATGATGCTGCGATGAAGTATAAAGAAGATGGCACAGGCCTTCTAGTTGTTGCTGGTAAAGACTACGGTATGGGAAGTTCTCGTGACTGGGCTGCGAAAGGTACAAACTTATTAGGTATTAAAGCAGTAATCGCAGAAAGCTTCGAGCGTATTCACCGCAGTAACTTAGTGTTAATGGGCGTATTACCATTACAATTTAAAGATGGCGACAGTGCTGAAACATTAGGTCTTGTTGGTGACGAGTCATTTGAAATTCAAATTGACAAAACGGTTAGACCACGCGATCTTGTAAAAGTAGTTGCAATCGATGCAGAAGGAAAAGAGAAGCAATTTGAAGTAGTAGCTCGTTTCGATAGTGAAGTTGAAATTGACTACTACCGTCACGGTGGTATCTTGCAAATGGTTCTTCGTTCGAAAATCGAAGAGTCAAAAGTATCAAACTAAATAATTGAAATGAATGATAAGGAAGCTAACATTTGTTAGCTTCCTTATTTTATGTACAGAGGGAAAGGGATGAAACCATTTGGTTTCATCCCTTTCCTTTTATTATGCAAAATTGGGGGAATGACAATGAATGAGTATAGAAGAATAATGTTGCCGCTGTTGCAAGAAAAGCTATTGCTAATTAGTGCGATTTGTAGCGGAATAGTAGCTGCCATTTTAAATTTATCCCGTCCGCTATTTATGGGGCTAATTGTAGATAACCTTATTCAGCGGGAGTTAAAAGGTACGTATGTATATATTGCTTTGTTTGCGGGGAGCCGCTTTTTGCTGTGGGTGAACAATCTGTTATTTGATTATGTAAGCTCAAAAGTAAGTCAGCGAATATTACGAGAGAAGCGTATAGATGTATTACGTCATTTTTTCTTATTACCGTTTGAAGAAAGTGAGAAGGTAAAACAAGGGGAGTTAGAAACATTAGTCGGTTCTGATATTCCGAATTGGGTAAGGTTATATGGATCTATATTAATAGAATACATCCACGCCATTGCACAATTTATTGGTGCGTTCATAGCTCTACAACATATCGATGTACAGTTCATATGGTGGATAACCCCGTTTTTATTTTTAAGTGCAATTGTTCCAATGATTATGGGGGAAAAAGTAAGAAATATTGCAAGTATTGCTCAAAAAAATCAATCAAGTGTTGTAGAGATGATGTCACAGTTTGTAAAAGGTATACAAGATTTACGTAGTTTACAAAAAGAAAAATGGGCAATTCATTTGTTTAAAGGAGTGACGGCACAATCTTATAAAACAGAAGTAAGGAAGACGATGATACAACATTGTATTGGGATAGTTGGAACGGTAATAGAAACAGGAGCATATATAGTTGTTCTTATTATAGGAGCAAAAAAAATAATAAAAGGGGATATGGAAGTCGGTTCGCTTGTGGCGGTATTAGCTACAATTGAGATGTTATTTTTCCCTGTTCGTTATGCGAGTGATCTATTGATGATGACACAAGTTGCTATTGCTTCGGCAAATCGAGTTTTTGGCTTTTTAGATATACCGGCTGAATACAGAAATGTAGAAAGAGCGATGGGAATGAAATTAACAAACGTTTCATTTCAAGAGAACGGTGAAGAGAGATGTAGAATTAAAAATATACATTTGCAAATTAATCCTGGCGAACTCGTTATTATTGTGGGGGAAAGTGGTGCAGGAAAAACGACGCTTTTAAAATTAATCATGGGTTTATATAAACCATCTAATGGTAGTATTGCTTATTACGGTAATAAAGCTCGTATGACTACTATATGGCAGGAACCTCGTTTTTTTCGAACGACAGTAAAAGAGAATATGTATTTTGGGGAAGGTGTCTTAGAAAAACAGTTAGAAAAAAATATTGAACTTGTAAATGCGAAGTCAATTATTAGGAGTTTATCTAAAGGGATTCAGACTGTACTACATAAAAGCGGTGAAGAGTTTTCGGGAGGAGCGAGAAAGCGTCTTGCGTTATTGCGAGCGATTGTATCAAATCCGAACCTCATTATTCTAGATGAACCGACTGCGGGATTAGATCTGAGCAATCAAGAAGTGGTTTGGAATATGCTTAAAGGGCTAGGGGGGAATGTAACGAGAATTGTGACGACACATGATGTTGAGAGGGCGATGATAGCGGATCGAGTTGTGGTCATGAAGAATGGAATTGTTGTGGAATGCGGGGATCCTAGAGAATTATTAACGTGTAAGTCATTGTTTAAAGAGATGCTAATAAAAAGATAAGAGCTATATAGCGCTCTTATCTTTATTCACTCTTATTAAGTTGATACGTATAAGACTCAGTATCGTTAGTGCTAAACTCTTTGACTAGAGTAAGGTGATTTGTATCCGGATTATATTTGAAAATTTTGACCGTACGTTCGCTACTTAGTGATGGATTATATTCTTGAATAGCAAATGTATTTTCAGCAATCTGTGTCATATTACTGGTTGAAACGTTTTCTACGGCATCATGATTTGTAGAAATTTCAACAACTCTTTCACCGTTGAAAAATAAAAGAACGATTACTAAAACAACTAAACATATTCGTATATAGCGAAGTTCTTTACTTATAGGGTGTTCTCCCAAAATAATCATCCTTTCTGTAACTATTGTATAGTAGTGGTGGTAGTCATCGTGAAGAAACTAAGAATACCGAGACCAGCTAAAAGGATAAATGAGATTAAAGCGATATAGAGACAAATACGTCCAACTTGCTTTTTTTCGGGATCTTTACTGAAGAGCGAGATGATCCAAGTGATAATCCCGATTGGGGAAAATATAAAACTAAGAATATATAATAGTATTTTTTCAAATAAATTCATAAAAATCCCCCTTTTTGAAAGCTCTACATGTGCAGTTTTCTTCGTATTAGCGCTGCTGTTATGTAGGAAAGTACAGAATAAACAGCACTATAAACAATCCAAGCGTCTAAGTTTTGTAAAGCTAGGTGTATATCAAATCCCGAGACGATAATGAAAAATATAAGTGGAACAGTAAAAGAAATAATAATAGCAGCCCATTTGAATTTATATAGCAAGCCGCTAAAACAAATACATAGTAATGGCAAAGTGAAGAAAACAAAAGTAAAAGGGTTGATAAGTAATTGTAAAATACATATCACCTCGAAAGTTTTGTGTTTATTTCTAATTATATGGTCAACTACCCCCACTGAGATAAAGCGTTTCAGTGGGGGCTTGAGTTAGAACGCTAGGTCTTTTCGTCTATCGCTAGACAGTTGACGCTCTAGAATTCATGCCACCTTATGGTAACACCCCAAGTAAGTTTTTGGTTGGTACTAGAAACGAACAATCGTTTCCCCACTTGCACCACCCTTTCGAAAAAGAGCAGTTCTTCCTTATGGAAGAAGCCACCACTCAGATGAATCCGGCGTGTGCTACAAGCCCCGACAAGTCGAGTACACATGGATGGTTGACGCACCCACTAAGCTATGCGCGAAGCAACAGCCTTACGTGTTTGCACTTCTAATAGAATCGGCGTTTTCACTTTAAGGTTTTCATCCAATTCTACAACTTTTGATTTTTGCAATGTATTCAATGCACCATTAATATCAGCATGGATACATGTTCCTGCTTTACTTTGGTACAGACCACGAGTGATTCGTTTGCCACTAAAGTGATAATGCGTCCTATCCTCCTTAGACCAAACTGGAACCTTATCTTTATCAAGAAAACTAGCTTTTGAAGTATAGCTTTCTTCTTGTTTTAAAAATCGGATGCCTTCTTTTATAAATTTATTCTCAATCGCTGCAATCAGTTTATGAAACGGGATTTGAACAAATTTTTGATTATTCTTTTTTCCCATATCAGATTTTTGTTTCCAACCCGCGTTATACCCTACGACAACCGTATCTATGTTGCATGCTTTCACTTTTTTGAACAACAGGCCTACAGTTTGTGAAATGTAACCATTTATTTGTCGTTCTCGTTTATGCCAAAGTGCAGCCATTTGGTTCGTTACAACACGTTTTGAAAGTCCATTTTCCATATTTTTCAGTTGTAGATTACGTATCATTTTGTTGAAGTATTGGTTAATGGATTTAAGTTTTTTTCCATCAATTAAAAATGTATCACCTGTATTTGTCGCACAACTTACTAATCTGTCTACACCTAAATCGCAACTCAAAGCATTACTAGTAGTCGTGGATGGTTTCTTCATTTGAGAAACGTGCATCTCATATGTGTAATGCACCTCAAAGAACCGACCTTTTTGCTTCGGTACAATCTCAATGTAGGAGATTTTTTTATTTCTTACATTTTTAGGCATACGTATTTTAATGGAACCGAATTTTTTCCTGAATGCAACATTCATTGGAATCATCCAATACCCGTTATCATCCACCTTTGGAACTTGATAGATTTCAATAATTCGTTTGTCAGTTGAACGAGAATAATTCGGAAACTTAGGACGACCTGTGAAGGTTTCTGGTTTTTTCTTCCACTGTTCCAATGCTTTAAAAAAGCTCTTCACTTCTGTAAATAAGGCTCTACGAATGGCTTGAACAGAGTTTGATTGAATGCCCCAGTAGTTCATATCTGTTTGCATGGCAGTGTCCACTTCTTTTACAGTAGCCATCTTGTTATGATTCAAGTAACTTTGTTTAATCGTGTACAATCCAACATTTCGCAATGCTTTTGAACTATGTGACATGCGTTGCAGTAAGCGGAATTCTTTAGCTGTAAGACAAGCTCGTCCGATATTCTGTTTCTGCGTGAATCGTTGCATGGTTTCTCTTTTCTTTTGTTTCCGTAATACTTTCACTGCTTTCTTTCTAACCATTGTTTTCACCACCTTTCGTAGAGAGTTCATTACTTTTGACAAATCAATATTTGAAACGGAACGGAATAAAATTTGAACATGGCCTTCATCGTAATTCCTTTTGCCTCAAGTAACCAAATGATTATTATTATTATCCAATTTCGTTGTCTTACGATATATTCCCTCCTTATCTAGGGGCAGATTATATCGTAAGACAAAAGAAACAAATATTCGCCCCGGGAAAATTGTTATGAACGAAACAAAAGCGTTCAACCTACCTTCTGACGGCAATTCATCTCCACCTGAATTGTTGGGTTTCACCCGTAACACAAATCAGATGGAGTCTTCTTGCCAAAAAGGATAAAAAGGGAAATACTTCATCTTAGTTAAAAATATTCCGACTATTTTGAATGTGAATATTTCCAAGCTTGTCCGTATAAGCTAAAATAAGGTATATAGTATTTTGATGATTATGTTATAAAAAGATAAACACGTTAGGGTGATATAAAATGTGGCGGAAGCTTACCATTATTGTAGTGTTACTTTGTTTAGCGGGATATGCAGCTTATGAACAGTTTGGTAAAGAGGATCAAGTAATGCAAGAAAAGCCTGCCAAAAGTGAAGCTGCTATGAAAGAGATTTTCGCAAGGAACGGTATTGAAATTGGAAAGAGCGCACCAGATTTTGAATTAGCAAAGATAGATGGAACGAATGTAAAGTTATCCGATTTAAAAGGAAAGAAAGTTATTTTAAACTTTTGGGCAACGTGGTGTGGGCCTTGTCAGCAAGAAATGCCTGATATGGAGGCCTTTTATAAAGAACATAAAGAAAACGTAGAAATTTTAGCTATAAACTATACTCCTTCAGAAAAAGGAGGGGGAGAAGAAAAGGTAAGGAACTTCGCTAAAGAAAAAGGAATTACTTTTCCTATTTTATTGGACAAGAACATTGATGTGACAACAGCGTATAAAGTAATTACCATTCCAACTTCTTATTTTATTGATACAGAAGGTGTTATTCAAGATAAGTTTATTGGACCGATGACGCAAAAAGAAATGGAGAAACGGATTGCTAAATTAAAATAACGGTGAAAAGGTGGAGATGGAATATAATCATTTCTGCCTTTTCTTTTTCAAGTAGTGAAAGCTTCGTGATATGATAAAAGAAATATAAATGTTTAGAGATAAAGGAGTGTCTGGAGTGGGGAATGTATCCTTACCGTTAGATTATGTTGTAATTGATTTTGAAACAACAGGATTTAACCCTTATAATGATAAAATTATTCAAGTTGCAGCAGTGAAATATTGTAATCATGAACTAGTAGATCAATTTGTATCGTATGTGAATCCAGAGCGTCCAATTCCGAGCCGAATTACGAGTTTAACAGGTATTACGAATTATCGTGTTTCAGACGCACCAACAATTGCAGAAGTATTGCCTTTGTTTTTGGCATTTCTAGATACAAATATTATCGTGGCACATAATGCTTCTTTTGATATGCGTTTTTTAAAGAGTAATGTAAATATGCTTGGACTACCTGAGCCTAAAAATAACGTTATTGATACTGTGTTTTTAGCGAAAAAATATATGAAGCATGCGCCTAATCACAAACTTGAAACGTTAAAACGAATGCTTGGAATTCGCT
This sequence comes from Bacillus sp. TH17, assembly GCF_016651125.1. Classification (NCBI taxonomy): domain Bacteria; kingdom Bacillati; phylum Bacillota; class Bacilli; order Caryophanales; family Bacillaceae; genus Bacillus; species Bacillus sp. TH17. The sequence continues at coordinate 2,999,438 of NZ_JAEKEN010000001.1, read as the reverse complement.
TAAGTTCTCATAATGCATTTGACGACTGTATTACGTGTGCGGCTGTTTATCAAAAATGTGCAGCCGTTGAAGAAGAAGGAAAAAGAAAAGCGAATAAGGAAGTACTTGATGAAACAGCGGTATTTGAAGCGGTAAAAGAAATGCTTGTACGAAATAAACGTGATATTGAGTGGATTCGTTGTATGAATGTTGGGAGTTATTTAGATATAAAAGCTTTTTACCCAATTATAAGGTTAAAGGTCAAAGGGCGAAAGAAATATGTGTTAACAGAAAAAATGGAAGACGATGTAAGAGAAATTTGTACGAGCTTAACATACGAGGCAGCATTGAAAAGTGAGATTGGCAACACGAGAATTATGATTGACAGTGTAGAGGACATTTTGAAGCTAGAGAGCTACATTGTAGCAGAATACGATTCTGTATTACGAGCGCTGGATGAATATAGAGCAAATAAAGTAAATGCGGATGAAGAAATTAAAAAATATTTAAATACGATGGTGTAAAAAATCCCATGTGCAATATATGCGCATGGGATTTTTTATCAAAACATAAAATTTTCTTGCAAATCTGATTAAAGAGTTTTTCATTTGCTCATACTATGTAATAAGAAAGCGTAGAAGAAAGGGTGAGCAACATGAGAAGAAGTCGCCGTAGATCGTTTGAAGAACTTGTAAATGAAAATAAACAACAATTATTAAGCGATCGTGATGCAATGGATCGAATTGAAAAACGAATTGAAAAACGTTATGAAATGAAACTTTTTAAGCAGGCTGAATAATTCTTAACACTAGTACGATACTAGTGTTAAGGAGGCGATAGTAATGGGTAATCCGAAAAAGAATTCAAAAGACTTTGCACCAAATCAAATTGGAACACAATCGAAAAAAGCTGGTGGCAATAAAGGGAAGCAAATGCAAGACCAAACTGGCAAACAACCAATTGTTGATAACGGTTAAAAAAAGGAGAATGTCATCATTCTCCTTTTTGTGTGTTTGGATAATATTATAAAAATATTTAAAAAGCTGACTTTCGTCAGCCTTTTTTCGTAATTGTAAAGTTTTCAACGAGTAAACGCCAATTTTGTGGGAATGGTAGACCAATCTTCCAGTAACTAATACCACCAATGCCTTGTTCTTTCATTAAATTGAATTTACTTTGAATAGACCTCGAATCTTCAAACCAAACCTCGTGTTGTACGCCGTTTTCATCAAAGTAATTAAAATGTGGAGCTTGGGCTGTGAAATCATAGCGGATAGGAACATTGTATTTACGAGCAAGTGCAACAGCTGCGACAGAGCTAACTGCTTTTGCGGGTGGATTCCCTTGTTTGAAAGGAAGTTTCCAATCAAATCCATATAAATTTTGCCCCATCATAATTTTTTGTGGGGGCATTTGAGATTTTGCATATTGAAGTACTTCTTTTACAGGACCAATAGGGGAAATCGCCATCGGTGGTCCACCTTGCCAACCCCAGTCGTATGTCATAATGACGACGAAATCAACAATTTGTCCTTGTGCTTTATAATCGTGAGCCTCAAAAAATTTCCCTTTTTGATTTGAGCTCGTTTTCGGTACAAGTGTTGTACTTAATGTGTACCCGCTAGGTAAGCGTGTTTTCACATTTCGTAAAAACCGATTATACGCTTCGCGATCTTCAGGTGCCACACTCTCGAAATCGAAATGAATGTCTCGCATGCCATATTTTTCAGCTGTTTGCAAAATGTTAGTAATAAACTTGTTTTGAATTGTTGCATCGCGTAAAATAACCGAGGTCAGATCGGCACTGAAATTTCCATTTTCAATATTTGTAATAACGAGCATAGGGATGGTGTTACCTTGCGTTGCAATATTAGCGATTTTCGCTGTTTCCGTCGGTTCTTTTAAAGTGCCGTCTCTTTTTGCTTCAAAGCTGAAGTAGGCTAAATATGTTAAAAATGGATTAATAGCACGTGTAGCATTTACTAAACTTTCTTTTATCGGTATTGTTGAAGGCTGTAAATAAGCAATGGATTCTACTGCTCGTTTTGTTCCTTTCGGTATATATAATTGCTGTCCGACATGGAGAATAGATTTTAATGAAAGGTTATTAACTTTAGCTAAACTGGCGAGAGGGACGTTATACGTTTGAGAAATTCGATAAAGGCTGTCACCTGGCTGTACATAATAATTATTGCCTTTTGTATTAACGATAAGTGCCTGACCAACAACGAGTGTTTCAGCTGGATTTAGTCCATTGTCTTTTACAATTTCTTCAGGTGTAGATCCGTACTTTGATGCTAAACCATAAACACTATCACCGTTACGAACAGTTACAATTTGGATCATGTGCTTGCCCCTTTCGGTAAAAGATTCACTGTTTTTATTTTATTTTTGATTCCTCTGTATTATGATTAAATGTATGCAAGGTAGCAGAAGTGAAAGAAGGCGAATAGAAATGTTTGTAGCAGAACATGAAGTTGAAATCCGCTATGCGGAAACAGACCAGATGGGTGTTGTTTACCATTCAAACTATTTAGTGTGGCTGGAACTTGGGCGCACTAAACTTATACAAGAATTAGGATTTTCATATGTTGAAATGGAGAAAGAGGGAATTATTTCTCCTGTATTAGACTTGCAAATTTCATATCGTAAAGCGATGCGTTACGGAGAAAAAGCTATTGTGAAAACGTGGGTTGATACTGTGAGCCCGCTCCGCGTTGTATATGGATATGAAATTTATAATGGTGATGGCGAACTTTGTATTACTGCAAGCACGACGAATATTTGTGCGAAAAAAGAAGGGTTCCGCCCTGTATCATTTAAAAAATTATATCCTGAGTGGTATGCGAAATATGAGGAAATTAAAAAGAAATAAAGTGAAACTTTAATCAGTGGGGGTCTTACTACCCGCAAATAGCGGGATAAAAAAGCGTGGCAGAAGCCACGCTTTTTTATTTTTCATAATTAAATTGAGGGAAATCATCACCGTCGTTAAGTGTAACTAATAAATTATGTCCATCGAAGAACCACTCATCATCGCCTTCAATAAAGAAGTTAATACCTTCTTCTTGAGTTTGAACAGCAGGGTGCGCAGGGGCATCTTTACGAATACCCAAAGAAAGTCCTTTTTGCACAGTACTGCAACCGCCGTATTGTACGAAAAGACGTATTGTTTCACCCGATTGTAAGTTTAATTCGTTTTTATACCATTGTGCTGCTTCTTTTGTTACGGAAAGATTCATGTATAGTTCCTCCAAATTATGTTGCTTTTTCTTTTAGTATAAAAAATAACGCAAAAAGACGCTATTAATATGCTTCACGTTTTCTTTTTGCGTTATGTGGGTTACGATCTTATTTTTGCTTTTTTGAAAAGTTTGCTTTTGGTTCAGTTTTATTTATAATTCGTCCGATATTTGCACGGTGTTTATAAATAACCATACCTGCTAATAAACACATCGCAATAATGAAGATTTTATCCCCGCTAACAATGGATGCAATAACAGCAACGACAGCTGTTATCATAGAAGAAAGTGATACGTATCTTGTTGTAAATAAAAGGCTGAAAAAGACAACAGCTAATATTGCAAAAACAACTGGTGAATAGCATAATAGCACCCCAGCAGAAGTTGCAACTGCTTTCCCCCCGCGGAATTTTGCGAAGATCGGATAGACATGTCCAAGAACAGCGGCTAATCCAAACCATAGTGGGTGAATATCTGACCCAAAAATAATCGGTAGACCTGTTGCTAATGTACCTTTTAAAATGTCAGCAATTGTTACGATAAAACCTGCTTTTTTCCCTAATGTACGGAATGTATTTGTTCCGCCTAGATTACCGCTTCCATGCTCACGAATGTCGATTCCATAACCAATTTTTCCAACGACTAATGCAAATGGAATCGAACCGAGTAGATAGGCAACGATAAATAAAAGATATGTAATAACCATGAGTTCAGTCTCCTTTATACAAATGTGTTGATAAAGGGTAAAAAGAGTTTTTCCCATTTATTGTACCATACATTTGTAAAGAGCACATTTCTTTTTTATAAATGAAAAAGTCATTAATTTTTAAAAAAACTTTCACAGGAATGTTACATTTTTCACAGGAACAGAAGAACTATATGTTGTATGATTTTAATCAAAAGACAACAACATGTTGGTGGAGGGTTATGAATGTTGAAACAAAATGTACGTGGAGAAGAATTAATGAAAGTATTTGAGACAATTATCCACGGTAATGAACAAGATTTAATGCAGGAAAATGCAAATGTAGATGGTCGATCTCCAATGGGAGTAATGGGAACGTTCGCATCTGAGAGCGCAAAGTATTATGCAGTAGAAAAATTATTATCAGATCAAGTGAAAAAAGCGATAGATCAAAATATATTATATCCACATGATTTAGATTTTTATGCAACAGGAACGACGACTTGTTCGCAAATTCCGTTAGCGCAAATGCTAGCTAACGGTTTTCATACTGGACATGGACATATGAGACAACCGCAAGACATTAAAAGTGCGTTGGCGCTTTCTTCAATTATTTTTCAGGCGAATCAAAATATGCAGCACGGTGGTCAATCGTTTGCACTCTTTGATATTGATTTAGCTCCATATGTGAGAAAAACAGTAAAGAGACATAAAAAACGACTACAGTCATATCCGCTTACGAAAGAACAAATAGAGGAATTTGCATGGAAAGAGACAGAAAATGATACGTATCAGGCGTGTGAGGCTTTCGTTCATAATTCAAATAGTATGCATAGTAGGGGCGGGGGACAAGTACCATTTATTTCTATTAACTACGGAACAGACACATCGAAAGAGGGAAGACTTTTAATTAAGCAACTTTTAAAAGCGACGCAAGCTGGACTTGGTAAAGGGGAAACACCGATTTTTCCTATTCAAATTTTCAAAATGAAAAAAGGCGTGAACTTTGAAGAGTGTGATCCGAACTATGATTTATTTGAATTAGCGTTAGAAACGACCGCTGAGCGATTATTCCCTAACTTTTCGTTTTTAGATGCTCCGTTTAATGCTGTGCATTATGATGGTCGACCTGAAAGTGAAGTATGTTATATGGGGTGCCGTACTCGTGTTATGTCTAATATACATGGGGAAGAAACAGCAATTGGAAGAGGGAATTTATCGTTTACTTCTATTAATTTAGTGAAATTAGCGCTAATTAGTGGTTCAAAAGAAGCGTTTTTTGAAGCGCTAAGTTATTATTTAGATTTAGGCGTTAAGCAATTATTAGAGAGATTTGCTTATCAATGTACAAAGAGAGCAAGAGATTTTCAGTTCTTATATTCACAAGGTGTATGGCGTGGTGGAGAGACGTTACAACCTGAAGATGCTGTGGAACCGATTTTAAAACAAGGGACGTTAAGTCTTGGTTTTATCGGTCTTGCAGAATGTTTAGTAGCGTTAACTGGAAAGCATCATGGAGAAAATGAAGAATCGTGGAAGCTTGGATATGAAATTATTTCCTTTATGAGAGAGAGCATGGATAAGGCGATGGAAGAACATCAACTCAATTTCTCTGTAATTGCAACGCCTGCAGAAGGTTTATCAGGTAAGTTTGTGAAAAAAGATAGAGAAGAATTTGGTGAGATTAGCGGTATAACGAACCATAATTACTATACGAATTCATTCCATATTCCAGTTTATTATAACATTCAAGCGATAAATAAAATTCGTTTAGAAGGACCTTTCCATGCCCTATGTAACGGGGGACATATTACGTATATTGAACTAGACGGAGCAGCTATGCATAACAAAAAGGCATTAAAGCAAATTGTGCAAGCGATGGCAGAGAATGGCGTTGGGTACGGTTCAATAAATCATCCTGTTGATCGTTGTAAGTGCTGTAGTTATCACGGAGTTATTGGGAATGAATGTCCAAGCTGTGGAAATGAAGATGAGGCTAATATAGAAAGAATTCGCCGTATAACGGGCTATCTTGTAGGAGATATGTCGAAGTGGAATAGTGCGAAACGTAGTGAAGAGATGGATCGGGTGAAGCATAAATGAAAGTTATGAATATCATTCATGATAGTGTAGTAGATGGAGAAGGGTTGCGGACAGTCGTGTTTTTTGCGGGCTGTCCGCATCGTTGTTTCGGGTGCCATAACCCGAAATCTTGGAATGTTTGCAATGGAACTGAAATGACGGTAGAAGAAATTGTGAAAGAGATTGAAAGTAATTCATTAACAGATGTAACATTTTCAGGTGGAGATCCATTCTTCCAAGCTGCTGAAGTGAAAAAAGTAGCAAAAGCTGTGAAAGATTTGAAAAAAAATCTATGGATGTATACAGGTTATACGTTAGAAGAGATACAGAGTTCTCGAAATAATGATATGATAGAGTTGTTACAGTATGGGGATGTTTTAGTCGATGGAAGATTTGAAATCGAGAAAAAAGATTTAACACTTCCATTTCGCGGAAGCTCCAATCAACGTATTATTCGATTGAAAGAGTAAAAAGGCGGGATAGATTATATGAATAAAACAGTATTACTTGTTGAAGATGAAAGAAGATTACGTGAAATTGTTAGTGATTATTTTCGTAATGAAGGCTTTGAAGTAATCGAAGCAGAAGACGGGAAAAAAGCGTTAGAATTATTTGCAGAGCATGAAATTGATTTAATTATGTTAGATATTATGTTACCAGAAATAGATGGATGGTCTGTTTGTAGACGAATTAGAAAAGAATCAGCAGTACCAATTATTATGCTGACAGCACGTTCGGATGAGGATGATACATTACTAGGTTTTGAATTAGGTGCAGATGAGTATGTAACGAAACCATTTAGCCCGAAAGTGTTAGTGGCTCGCGCGAAGACGTTATTGAAACGTGCGGATGGAGCGGTAGGAGTATCAGAAGAAAATACTATGTCTTTAGCTGGAATAGAAGTGAATCGACTATCTAGAACAGTTTTAGTAGATGGTGAAGAAATTATATTGACACATAAGGAGTTTGAACTTCTTGTTTATTTAATGGAGAACAAAGGAATTGTGTTGTCACGTCAACATTTATTAGATCAGTTATGGGGATATGATTACTACGGTGATGACCGAACGGTTGATACACATATTAAAAAACTGCGAAATAAGCTAGGAGATAAGGCGAAGCATATCGGCACTGTTATTCGAGTAGGTTACAAATTCGAAGAATAACCTTTAAGTTACTATGCATCTCGGCTTTGGGATATAGCAAATTTACACTCTCCTTTGTAGGTGGAATGTACAAAAAATACTTTTCTTGTCTACAATGGTAGATAGGAGTATTTTTTTAATTGGATTTCACGATGAGTTCACAAGAAGGACACAAAATGTGACTATACTGAAAGTACGAATTCACCAGGGAGGGGAAATAAAACATGGGATATTACGACGGACCGAATTTGAATGAAGAGCATAGTGAAACGAGAGAAGTGAAAAAATCAGGTAGTAAAAAAGGATATTTTTTCACAGGTTTAGTTGGAGCTGTAGTCGGGGCGGTTTCGATTAGTTTTGCAGCACCGTACATGCCATGGGTGCAAAATAATGATGCAGCTGTTTCGTCATTCAATTCTAATAAACAAGTAGAAGGAACTGTAGTTCCAGTTGTAAATAAAGCGAAAAATGAAACTGATTTACCGGGAATGATCGAAGGCGCGAAGGATGTTGTTGTAGGTGTTATTAATATGCAACAAAGTGTTGATCCATTTGCAATGCAACCGACAGGCCAAGAGCAACAAGCTGGCTCAGGATCAGGTGTTATTTATAAAAAAGCAGGAAATAAAGCGTATATTGTAACGAACAACCATGTAGTAGATGGAGCAAATAAACTTGCTGTAAAACTAAGTGATGGTAAAAAGGTAGATGCAAAGCTTGTAGGGAAAGACCCTTGGTTAGATTTAGCGGTTGTAGAAATTGATGGATCTAATGTAAATAAAGTTGCCACTTTAGGTGATTCAAGTAAACTTCGTGCGGGTGAAAAAGCGATTGCAATCGGTAACCCACTAGGGTTTGATGGAAGTGTAACAGAAGGTATTATTAGTAGCAAAGAACGTGAAATTCCAGTAGATATTGATGGCGATAAGCGTGCAGATTGGAATGCTCAAGTTATTCAAACAGATGCAGCGATTAACCCAGGTAATAGTGGTGGTGCGTTATTTAATCAAAACGGTGAAATAATTGGGATTAATTCAAGTAAAATTGCACAACAAGAAGTTGAAGGAATTGGATTTGCTATTCCAATTAATATTGCAAAGCCAGTTATTGAATCCCTTGAAAAAGAAGGAGTGGTGAAACGTCCAGCACTAGGAGTAGGTGTCGTTTCATTAGAAGATGTGCAAGCTTATGCAGTAAATCAATTGAAAGTACCGAAAGAAGTAACAAACGGCGTTGTATTAGGTAAAATTTATCCAATATCACCTGCAGAAAAAGCTGGTTTAGAGCAATATGATATAGTAGTAGCGTTAGATGATCAAAAAGTAGAGAATTCACTTCAATTCCGTAAATATTTATATGAAAAGAAAAAAGTAGGCGAGAAAGTAGAAGTTACATTCTATCGCAATGGCCAAAAAATGACGAAAACAGCTACATTAGCAGATAATTCAGCTACAAAGAATCAATAATCGGAATAAAAGAAAGTCTCTTTCATGTTGAAAGAGACTTTCTTTATCGGATATACTAAAGGAATAGGAGGGATAAATTATGATAATTGAAAACCCAACTCGTACGGAAATTGGTGAAGTATTAAAGAAAAGTAAAACGATTGCAGTTGTTGGATTATCAGATAAGCCAGAACGCACATCGTATATGGTTTCAAAAGCAATGCAAGATGCTGGGTACCGCATTATTCCAGTAAATCCAACAGTAGATGAAGTACTCGGAGAAAAGGCGGTTTCTTCACTGACGGATATTAAAGAACATGTTGATATTGTAAATGTGTTTCGTCGCTCAGAATTTTTAAAGGATGTTGCGAAAGAGTTTGTAGAGATTGATGCAGATGTTTTCTGGGCACAATTAGGAGTACAAGATGAAGATACATATAAACTTTTACAAGAAAAAGGGTACACAGTAATAATGGATCGTTGCATTAAAGTAGAGCATGTAATGACAAAATAGTATAGATTTTAAAGATAGAAAGATTGATTCAGCCCTCGCTTTTTACATAAGTAGGGCGGATGAACGAGGTGTTCATCATGAGATTTTTTAAAGGCTGTTTTTGGGGATTGTTACTTGTTATCCCATTTTGGATATTGATCATTTGGATCATGATAAAGGTTTGGAATGTATAATGTTGGAATACATATCCATTTCTCGTTGACAAACGATTATTTTTCTGAAATAGTAGCCTAGAGGAATCCTTGTGAAAAAAACAAGGATTTTTCTATTGAAAATAGTATATAAAAGAGATAAGATAACTTGCCAAAACTATAGTCGAGGCGTTATTCTATAATAGAAACATATGTTCTGATTTGATTAGGAAAGGGGCAAGGAGTTTGGCGAAGCATCAGTTCCAATATAATGAAGATGCAATTCAAGTGTTAGAAGGACTTGAAGCCGTTCGAAAACGCCCGGGTATGTATATCGGGAGTACGGATAGCCGTGGATTGCATCATTTAGTATATGAAATAGTAGATAACTCCGTTGATGAAGCATTAGCGGGATTTGGCGACGAAATTTCTGTCGTAATACATAAAGATAATAGTATTAGCGTAATTGATAAAGGGCGAGGAATGCCTACGGGAATGCATAAGCTTGGAAAGCCGACACCTGAAGTTATTTTAACAGTACTTCATGCTGGTGGTAAGTTTGGCCAAGGAGGCTATAAAACGAGTGGTGGTTTACACGGTGTTGGGGCATCAGTTGTAAACGCCTTATCAGAATGGCTAGTAGTAACGATTAAGCGAGATGGTAGCATTTATGAACAACGCTTTGAAAATGGTGGTACTCCTGCAACGACGTTAGAGAAAATCGGGAAAACGAAAGAGTCTGGTACAACGATGCACTTCAAACCAGATACAACTATTTTCAGCACAACAAATTATAATTATGAAACATTATGTGAGAGATTACGTGAATCTGCATTCTTATTAAAAGGAATGAAAATCTCGATAAAAGATGAACGTAATGATTTAGAAGATGTGTTTCATTATGAAACAGGAATTGAGGCTTTCGTTTCATACTTAAACGAAGAGAAAGATTCGATTCATCCAGTTGTATATTTCTCGGGTGAGCAAAATGGAATTGAAGCAGAGTTAGCCTTTCAGTTTAATGATGGTTACTCAGAAAACATTCTTTCGTTTGTAAATAATGTACGTACAAAAGACGGTGGTACACACGAAGCTGGATTTAAAACAGCAATGACACGTGTGTTCAATGAGTATGCTCGTAAAGTTTCTTTATTAAAAGAAAAAGACAAAAATTTAGAGGGTACAGATATTCGAGAAGGATTAGCTTCGATTGTTTCTGTACGTGTACCAGAAGATGTACTCCAGTTTGAAGGGCAAACGAAAGGGAAACTAGGTACAAGTGAAGCTCGTTCTTCAATTGATGCAATTGTATCTGAGCATTTAGCTTACTTTTTAGAAGAAAACCCGGATGTAGCTACACTTCTTGTGAGAAAGGCAATTAAAGCAGCACAAGCACGTGAGGCTGCTCGTAAAGCGAGAGAAGAAGCACGTACTGGTAAGAAGAAGAAAAAATCAGAAGGTACTTTAAGCGGGAAGTTAACACCTGCACAATCACGTAATCCTCAGAAAAACGAATTGTATTTAGTAGAGGGTGACTCGGCTGGTGGTTCAGCAAAGCAAGGGCGAGATCGTCGTTTCCAAGCGGTGCTACCATTACGTGGTAAAGTAATTAACACAGAAAAAGCAAAGCTTGCTGATATTTTTAAGAACGAAGAGATCAATACGATTATTTACGCAATTGGCGGCGGCGTAGGGAATGAGTTCGCTGTTGAAGATATTAACTACGATAAAGTTGTTATTATGACCGATGCAGATACGGATGGAGCACATATTCAAGTGTTACTACTGACGTTCTTCTACCGTTATATGAAACCACTTATTGAAGCTGGTAAAGTATTTATCGCACTTCCACCTTTATATAAAGTAAGTAAAGGAAAAGGGAAAAGTGAAGTAATTGAATATGCATGGTCTGATGAAGAATTAGGTGGTGTAACGAAAAAGGTCGGTAAAGGCTACATGCTGCAGCGCTATAAAGGACTTGGCGAAATGAATGCCGATCAATTATGGGAAACAACGATGAACCCTGAAACACGTACGTTAATCCGTGTGAAAATTGACGATGCATCAAGAGCTGAGCGCCGAGTTACGACATTGATGGGGGATAAAGTAGAACCTCGCCGTAAATGGATTGAGCGTAATGTACAATTTGGTATGCAAGAAGAAGGAAATATTTTAGAAAATGAAATGATTATGGAGACGGAGGTGGAATAACATGCAGGCAGAGAAGTTTCATGACCTCCCGCTTGAAGACGTGTTAGGTGACCGCTTTGCACGTTATAGTAAATATATTATTCAAGACCGCGCGCTTCCAGATGCGCGTGACGGTTTAAAACCGGTACAAAGACGTATTTTATATTCTATGTATGTAGAAGGAAACGTGCATGATAAAGCGTTTCGTAAATCAGCTAAAACAGTAGGTAATGTTATCGGTAATTATCATCCACATGGTGATTCCTCTGTATATGAGGCGATGGTCCGTTTAAGTCAAACTTGGAAAGTACGTAATGTTTTAGTTGAAATGCACGGAAATAACGGTAGTGTTGATGGGGATCCAGCAGCGGCAATGCGTTATACGGAAGCACGTTTATCACCAATCGCATCTGAGTTATTACGTGATCTTGATAAAGAAACAGTAGAATTCGTGTCAAACTTTGATGATACGAGTGAAGAACCTATTGTATTACCGGCAATGTTCCCGAACTTATTAGTGAACGGATCTACAGGGATTTCCGCTGGTTATGCAACAGAAATTCCACCGCATCATCTTGGAGAAGTAATTGATGCTACAATTATGCGTATCGATCAACCGAATAGTTCTGTGGAGGACTTGTTGACAGTTATTAAAGGACCAGATTTCCCTACAGGTGGTATTATACAAGGGATAGATGGCATTAAAAAAGCGTATGAAACAGGTAAAGGTAAAATTATTATTCGCGGAAAAGCAGAGGTTGAAACGATTCGTGGCGGGAAGCAACAAATCGTTATTACAGAAATTCCGTACGAAGTAAATAAAGCCAATCTTGTTAAGAAAATGGATGAATTACGTATAGATAAAAAGCTAGATGGAATTGCTGAAGTACGTGATGAGACAGATCGTACAGGTCTTCGTATCGTTGTAGAATTAAAAAAAGAAGCGAATGCTGAAGGTATTTTAAATTATTTATATAAAAATACAGATTTACAAATTCCATACAACTTTAATATGGTAGCGATAAATAATCGTCGTCCGACACTTATGACATTACCTAAGATTTTGGATGCATATATTGGACATCAGAAAGAAGTTGTTACAAGACGCTCACAATATGAATTAAGAAAAGCAGAAAATCGTCAGCATATTGTAGAAGGTTTAAAGAAAGCATTATCAATTTTAGATGAAGTGATTGAAACGATCCGTGGGTCTAAAGATAAGCGTAATGCGAAAGATAATTTAAGTGCGAAATTTGGATTTACAGAGGCGCAGTCAGAAGCAATTGTTTCACTGCAATTATATCGTTTAACAAATACAGATATTACAGCGCTAGAGCAAGAAGCAGCGGAACTTAGTAAGAAAATTATAGAGTTACAGTCAATTTTACAAAGTGAAAAAAGACTTTTTCAAGTTATTAAAACAGATTTGAAGAGAGTAAAGAAAACATATAGTGATAATCGCCGTGCGATAATTGAAGAGGAAATTGAAGAAATTAAAATCGATGTGGAAGTTATGATTCCGCAAGAAGATGTCATCGTTACTGTAACGAAAGAAGGCTATGTGAAACGAACAGGTTGGCGTTCGCATAATGCATCGAACGGGAAATACTTCGGTATGAAAGAGGGTGACATCTTACTTGAGCGTTTCGATACAAACACGACAGAAACCGTTCTTTTATTTACGAACAAAGGAAATTATATTTATCTTCCTGTGTATGAAATGCCAGAAATTCGTTGGAAAGATTTAGGTCAACACGTTGCGAATCTTGTTTCACTCGAGCGAGATGAATCGTTAATTTGGGCAACAGTCGTACCGAATTTTGAAGAAGAAAAACGATTTATCGTATTTGTTACACGAAACGGTATGATTAAGAAAACAGAATTAAACCAATATAAAGTGCAGCGTTATTCACGGGCATTCGTTGCTGTAAACTTGAAAAAAGATGATGAAGTTGTTGATATATTTGCGACAGATGGGACAAGTGATATTGTTCTTGCAACACATGGTGCATATGCACTTGTATTCAATGAAGAAGAAGTAAGTCCAGTTGGTGTCAGAGCAGCTGGTGTGAAAGCAATTAATTTAAAAGAAGATGACTATGTTGCTTCTGGTAAACCGTTAAATGGTGAAAAAGATCAACTTATTCTCGTTACGCAGCGAGGTGCTGTGAAACGTATAAAGGCATCGGAAATTGAGAAATCAACGAGGGCGAAGCGAGGCCTTGTAATTTTTAAAGAGTTAAAACGTAATCCGTACCGCATTGTCGGTATTGAAATTGTTCGAGATGATGAATTAGTTTACATGAAGACGGAGAAACACATTGTAGAAGAAATTGATCCGAAAGCGTTTCGAAATAAAGACCGGTATAGTAATGGTAGTTTAGTACTAGATGTTAATGATACTGGTGAAGTAATTGAAACGTGGACAAAGAAAAGAACGGAATAAAGTGAAACTTTAATCAGTGGGGTTTTTTCCATCCCCCACTGATTATTAGCCTTCACCAATCGGGATTTTACGGGCAGTTGGTCTCCCGCCTAACTTCCCTCGCATTCGCCTTATTTTGAGGTGGGAGTCTTACGGCGCGTTAATGCGGGATAAAGGGAGCATCTTGCTATGAATGATAGTAAGATGCTTTTTTCTAAGCAAATCATTATGTATATAAAAATAATCTTGTTATAATGATGAAATGAAATCGTTCTCATAAAGTGAAACTTTAATCAGTGGGGATTTTCTTTATCCCCACTGATTATTAGTTGAGCCAATCGGGCTTTTACGAGCAGTTGATTCCTCACCTAATTTCTTTGCTTTCGTTGAATTTTGAGTTAGGAATCTTACTGCCCGTTAAAGCGGGACAAATGGAGGGGCAACATGAAAAAAATAGGTGTAGGGATTGTAGGATTTGGATTTTCTAGTACAACATTTCACATCCCGTTATTACAAACGATAGAAGAATACGATATTCGTGCTATTTTATCATCAAAAGAAGAAGTAGTGAAACAAGCATTACCAAATGCTGAAGTTGTTGGTACAATTGATGAATTAGTAAATCGAGCTGATATTGACTTAGTGGTCATTACTTCGCCGAATACAACCCATTTTCCATATGTAAAAGAAGCAATTGTACACGGTAAGCATGTTGTTGTGGAAAAACCATTCGTTGTTTCAATTGAAGAAGGAGAAGAACTTATTTCATTAGCGAACCGACATAATGTCGTTTTAAGTGTGTATCATAATCGCCGTTTGGATAATGATTTCTTAACGATAAAGAAATTATTACAAGAAAAAAGAATAGGGAATGTATACGCATATGAAGCGCATTTCGATCGTTTCCGCCCACATGTACGCGATCGCTGGAGAGAAAAGAACTTACCAGGATCAGGTATATTATATGATTTAGGATCGCATTTAATTGACCAAGCATTATCATTATTTGGGAAACCAGATGCGATAAGCGCAGATGTAATAAAACAACGACCAGGTGCAGAAGTGGATGATTACTTCCATGTTGTACTTCACTATGGAGTGAAGCGCGTTATTTTACATAGTAGCAGTTACGTAAAGCAAGCTGGACCACATTTTACACTGCATGGAGATAAAGGTTCTATCGTGAAGTATGGTATGGATTCACAGGAAGAACAATTAAAGACTGGAATGAAGCCAGGGGATAATGGTTATGGATCAGACTCTGAAGAGAATTTTGCTACTTTAGAAACAGAAGAAAGCTTAGAGCGTATTCCAACAGAAGTCGGCTGCTATGACATGTATTATAAAGGCGTGCGAGATAGCATATTAAATGGTGAAAAGCTACCTGTAACTGCTCAAGAAGGTTTAGACGTTATTAAATTGATTCAATTGGCGACTGAGAGTAGTGAAACGGGTAGAGTCATTGCGGTAAAATAAAAAAGACACGAATTTCGTGTCTTTTTTATTAGGGACATATGAATATGACTCATTATTTAGTTTAATCGTTTATCATACATTAACTGGATTTGTATGCCGAAAGGATCTTCAATAATACCATATGCTTCACTAAATATATTTTTTTCTAATGGAGAGATTATTTTCACATGCTTATCGGAAATTAAATTATTATAAAATCTTTGTATTTCTTCTAAATTAGCACTTTGAATGCAAAGTGACATGTTATTTCCAACGCTATAACGTTCAGTAGGGTTCATTGTATCTTCGGCTATCATTAGCTTTGTATTCCCAATTTGTAAAACAGAGTGGGCAATATGATCTTTATTTTCATTTGTAATTTCAAAAGAACTATCTCTTTTGGCCAGTTCTTCATACGTAACAATCATTAACTTCTTGGCTTCTAAATTACGTGTATAAAAATTAATTGCCTCCTTTGCTTGCCCATCCATTGAAAGAAAAATAGCTATTTCTAATGTCATAAATATATAACTCCTTTATTAGTTAATAATTATAATATAGACTAAAAAGGTTTCAATACATGAAACCTTTTATGGAGGGAAATATGAAAAAAACTGAACGAATAAATGATATGCTTATTTTCTTAAATAATAAAAGATATTTTAATTTAAAAGATTTAATGGTTAGATATGATATTTCTAAAAGTACCGCTCTACGAGATATTCAATCATTAGAAGAAATAGGTGTACCAATATATTCTGAACTAGGTAGAAATGGAAGTTATAAAATTATAGAAAATAGTGTGTTATCACCAATATATTTTAGTGTGGATGAAATGTATGCGTTATACTTTTCGATTCTTACATTAAATGGATACAAAACAAAGCCATTTAATATAGAAAGTATTGCGCTTGAAAATAAATTTAAACATGTATTACCTGATAATGTGAGTAAAAACATTTCAATCATGGAACGAACGCTTTCCTTTGAAGTAACAAATCATAGTAACTTTAGTCCGTTCTTAAAAGAACTTTTACAGGGGATTTTTGCTGAACGGGTTTATCGTTTAACATATTTGAAAAAAGATGAGGAGAAAGCATTGGTCGCCCAATTTATTCGAATAGAATCTAAATTTGGACAGTGGTATGCTAAAATTTTTAATTTTGAGACAAGTAATGTTCAAATAATTAGATGTGATAAAATTCTCTCTATTATGGAAACAAGCAATACTAATCCAAAAAAGCTCGAAGAACTATTAAGTTATCTTACTACTTTTCACAGAAAGCCTGATGCAATTGATTTTATTGTCATTGTTAATCAAGAAGGAAAAGACATTTTTGATAAAGAGAATTATCCTTCCATGAGGATACAAAAAGAAAAAGAAAATTACATTATAACAGGCTATTTTAACAAGAAAGAAATTGATTTTATTTCAAGTTATTTTTTGAATTTCGGAAAAACGATTATCTCAATTCAGCCTGTCATGCTGAAAGATTTAATCTATAATAAGGTAGTATCTATAAAACATCATTTAACTTCTTTGAGATAAAGTTAGTTTTAATAATTCTTTTCGACATGAAAAAGCCCTTGAGATTTAAATATCCAAAGGGCTTTTTTATGATTTTGTTTGTTCTTTAGAAAAAATTATTTTTCTGGGACGGAAAGTCCATAAAAAAACATCGTAACTACATCTTGTATATGTTTTTCTCGATCTCCCTCAAGAAGCTGTGCCCCGAAATCATCACCTAATTTAGTGAACATTTGAATGTAAAGTAACATCATTTCTTTTGAAAGGTGTGGATTAATTACATTTTTGCGCTGTGCTTGTTCTAATATTTCTAAATACCAAGGCAAGATTTTTTCGTTTTGATAACTATAAATAAATTCTCGGAGCGCTTCGTCTCTTTGCATCATTTGTAGTAACATATCAGGCTGAAATAACCCCCCAGTATTCATTTTTCTTACAATCATTTTTTGCATCATATCATGAAAAGGTAATTTTTCTTCTGCAAGCTCTTTATAATATTGAAATTCAGATATTATAAATTCTTGTATAAGTTCCCTAAATAACGCATCTTTACTTCCGAAATGATTATAAATTGTCACTTGAGAAACGTTTGCTTTTTTTGCAATATGTTCTATTTTCACTTCATTAAATCCACGTTCTGAAAATAATGTAAAGGCCGCATCCTTAATGGCACGTTTTTTCTTTTCTTTCACTTTTTCAAAGCCGTTCAATACAATCACCTCATTTAAAATATACAAGAAAAAATAATTGAAAACAATATTTTTGAAATATGGACATATAAATATTTCAAAAAGTTGTTGCGAATATGAAAGATGAGGAGTACAATAATTTTGAAATATCACATGTTAAATATTTCAAAAAATGAGGTGGGTTTATGATTTCAGTTCAAAATGTTACAAAACAGTTTTCAAATGGAAAAGGCTTGTTTGATATTACATTTGAAGTGAAAGAAGGAGAAGTTTTTGGCTACTTAGGACCAAATGGTGCTGGGAAATCAACAACGATTCGTAATTTAATGGGATTTATAAAACCGACGGCTGGTAAAGCGACAATTTTCGGATTAGATTGTTGGGAAGATGCTGCGAAAATTCAAAGAGAAGTTGGCTATTTACCAGGAGAGATTTCTTTTATTGAAGGAATGAATGGATTAGAGTTTTTAAATTTGATGCAAGGAATGCGTGGGTTAAAAAATATAAAAAGACGAGATGAATTGATAGAACGTTTGCAGTTCGATGTGAAAACACCAATTCGAAAAATGTCTAAAGGAATGAAACAAAAAGTAGGTATAGTTGCGGCATTTATGCATGATCCAGAAGTGTTAATTTTAGATGAACCGACATCAGGACTCGATCCACTTATGCAGCAAGTATTTATAGATTTAATATTAGAAGAAAAGCAAAGAGGAAAAACAATCCTTATGTCATCGCACATTTTTACTGAGATTGAGAGAACTTGTGACAGAGTGGCTATAATTAAAGATGGTCGCCTTGTAACGGTTGAAAATATTCATGATTTACAAAGCTTGAGACGACAGGTAATAGATGTAACCGTATCATCGCAAGAAGAGATTGAATCTCTTACACAATGTAATTTGCAATTTGAAGCGGTGAAAGGTAGAGAAGCATCGATTATTGTGCAAGGAAACTATCAAACTGTTTTACAAACACTTTCAAACTATAATGTAACGGCGCTTCAAACGAGAGCAATGGATTTAGAACATTTATTTATGCATTATTACGATAAGGAAGAAGGGGTAAAGCATGAATAAGCAATTGTTTTTAGCTAGTTTGAAAGAAACGAAAAAAAGTATATTCAGCTATGCTACTGGTGCAGCTCTTTATTTATGGTTATTAATTTGGATATTCCCATCGATGGTTTCAGCCAAAGGTTTAAATGAATTAATAAGTGCCATGCCTGATAGTGTGAAAAAAATTGTTGGAATGGAAAGTCCGATTCAAAATGTAATGGATTTTTTAGCTGGTGAATATTATAGTCTATT
The DNA here is from genome assembly GCF_016651125.1 of Bacillus sp. TH17. Lineage (NCBI taxonomy): Bacteria > Bacillati > Bacillota > Bacilli > Caryophanales > Bacillaceae > Bacillus > Bacillus sp. TH17. Next base: position 2,980,618 of record NZ_JAEKEN010000001.1, on the reverse strand, counting down.
GTTTATTATCATTTTAACAATTTTTTGTGTCACGGTTGCAACGCATTTAATTGCTCGTCATGTAGATAAAGGGGCGATGGCATATTTATTAGCAACACCTGTATCAAGGATGCAAATTGCAATTACACAAGCTGCTGTTCTCATATTGGGGCTACTAATAATTGTAATTGTTACTTATGTAGCTGGTATATTAGGTGCAGAATGGTTTTTAAAAGATAATAACTTAAATCGAGAATTATTTTTGAAAATAAACATAGTCGGAGGGCTTATATTTTTAGTAGTTAGTGCCTATTCATTTTTCTTTTCTTGTATATGTAATGATGAAAGAAAGGCACTTAGCTACTCAGCCAGTTTAACAATCTTATTTTTCGTATTAGATATGGTAGGGAAATTAAGTGATAAGTTAGAGTGGATGAGAAATATATCTTTATTTACATTGTTTCGTCCGAAAGAAATTGCTGAAGGAACATATAATATATGGCCAGTAAGTATAGGCTTAACTGCTGGAGCGCTTTGTATCTTCATAGTAGCAATTGTAGTGTTTAGGAAGAGGGATTTACCGTTGTAAATTAGAAAGTCCACTTAATTAGTGGGCTTTTTTCGTTTGTAAATTCGAAGGGATATCTTTTAGAGAAACATTTAAGTAGATAGTCAAAATGGAATGTTTACATTTTTTCTTGTAGAAATATTCAAAAAGAAGTGAACCTTTTTCTAGGATACTCCGTCTAATATGTGTAAAGTTTAATTAATAGAGAGGCTGAAACAGGAGGACCAATTGTGAAAGTAATTCCTTTATATAAGATGATTGTAAAAGAAGAAACGGATGTTTCTTTAGCAAAAAAGGGTAATCATGGGGCTTTTATGACACTTATACATACAGAAAAAGTAAAGATGTATCGCATTGCGAAGGCGATGTTACGTGATGAGACGAATATAGAGGATGCAATGCAGGCAACAATTTTAAAAGCTTATGAAAATATAAAAAAACTGAAAAAGGAAGAGTTTTTTCAAACGTGGCTAATTAGAATTTTAATAAATGAGTGTAACAATATAATTCGCTCTTATAAAAAAGTAATTGTAATTGAGGATCATGATAGTAATATGGTGGCGTTCGATCGATATGAAGATATTGATCTTTGTAATGCTATTCAGTCTTTAACGGAAGAACTAAGAGCTGTAACTGTACTTTATTATTATGAAGATATGAATCAAGAAAGTATTGCAACGCTTTTAGAAATTCCAAAAGGCACGGTTAAATCAAGATTGTCACGTGCAAGGGAACAATTAGAAGAGCGATTAAAGATGGAGTAGGAGGTGGTTAAAATGGATAAAGAAAAATCATTTGATGAAAAATTAAAAAAGAGAATAGAAAAGGATAATACCGTATTGCCACAGGCACTAAATGAAAAAATTAATGATACACTTCATAATCTTCCTGTAAAAAGAAAGAGTTATAGAGTACATATGATGTTTATTAGTGCCGCTGTTCTAACGCTATCAATTGTATCTATGTCTGAGTTTTCTATACAGAGCTTTGCACAAAATGGAGGGATGTTTAATTACGTAAAGAAGAATGCGTTTTCTGATTATGAGAATGAAGAAGAAATAAAGTCGAACGTCAATTATCCAGATAAGGAGAAGATTCATCAAAAGATGCTTGATTCAATTGATCATTTCCAAAATGTTTCAGGGCAATTCGAAGAATATTCTAACTCTACAAGAATTGCTACAACATATAAATATGTGATTGATACGGAGAAACAAAGTGGTATTTCATCTAAAGAAGACAAACTATCGAAAAAAAGCACGATTATTTATAACGAGGACGGAAAAAAGAGTTTAATGATAAGAATAATACGTATAAAGAGACGAGATGGATCCCTAAAAAAGAAATAATGAACTATTAAAATCAAGCCCTATGGAAAGGTTGTTGAGAAAATCAGGTGAGAAGAAACGGTATGATGACGAATATGTGGGATTCGCTAAGTACAGTATTCAATCAGAATTTGCTGATCTATTAATTCGATATAAAGATTGGAGTTATAAAGAAACGAAGTATCTTGGACTCGATTGCTACAAAATAGAAGGGGTAATAAACATAGAAATGCCTGTAAGTACATCTGAAGATTTGAGTGGGAAATTTGAAATGGTTGTAGAGAAAAATACGGGGATTATGTTGAAGTTCCTTAGTTTCCATGAAGGTATGATTCAATATTCGATTACGACTGAATGGATACAAATAAACAAAGGATTGAAAGAGAATGTATTTCAAAAGGATAGCACTAATTATGAAAAATTGAAAAACATATTAGATGAATAGAAAACGGAGGGAACTATATGGAGAATACCTCTCCTTCAAGAGAAAAGAAAAATAAACGAAAATATAAAAAGACAACGATCATAAGTGTATTGTTAGGAGTATTACTATTTGGCGGAGTGGGGTATGGTGCTTATGTATATATGAAAACTTCTAATCTCGTACAAAAATCTAATTTGAACTTATCGCGTGGTGAAAAATCAAATTTACGTGAGAAAGCTGTAAAGCCAATTACACACAACGTTTCAATGTTAATTATGGGGATTGATGAAAATCAAGAACGGCAAAAGGGCTATAATGGTGCATTTCATACGGATGCATTATTGTTAGCTACGTTTAATAAAGAAGATAAGACAGTGAAATTAACCAGTATACCAAGAGATACTTATACATATGTTCCAATCGAAAAGAAAAAAGATAAAATAACACACGCATATGGAAGTGGTTTCGTTAAAAACGGAAAGGATGGAGGGCCACAAGCTTCTGTTGAGGCAGTAGAAAAGTTGCTGCAAGTACCGGTAGATTATTTTGTGAAATTTAATTTTGGGTCATTTATTAAAATTGTCGATGGGCTCGATGGTGTTGAGGTAGATGTCCCGGTTGAATTTACTGAACAAAATAGTAAAGATGAACCTGATACGATTCACTTGAAAAAAGGGGTTCAAAAATTAACGGGAGAAGAAGCACTTGCTTTGGCGAGAACTCGTCATATTGATAGTGATGCAATGAGGGGACAGCGCCAACAACTTGTTATTGAGGCGATTTTAAGTAAATTAAAAAGTGTAGGGTCTATTACAAAACTGGAGAAAATGGTTGAGGCCGTCGATGGCGATTTTAAAACAAATTTAGCATTGGATGATATTTTATCTTTTTATAAATATGGTTTAGATTGTTCAGTTGAGAAGATTCAACTGAACGGTGATGATTTATATTTACCAAATGGCCCAAATGGGAAGCGTGTATATTATTATAATCCTAATAAAAAAGACTTGCAAAATTTGAGTAATACACTCAGAACACATCTTGGATTAAGTGAGAAGCAAATTGAGGGAAATTAAAGCGGATGTTATATCTGCTTTTTTTGTTTTTGTAGGAAAGAGATCTCTAGAATATACATTATTTATTAACGACAATCTACAGTCTATTTATTGGAAAGTATCATTAACACTATTAAATTAGTGTATATGTAACGATAATAAATGATGTTAAAAAACTATATGGAATTTTTATGAATATTACTGTAAGAAAATAATTTTTTAACAATTTTCAATAATAACACTTTACAAATTTTAAAAAATTAGTAGAATAAGAAGTAGTAAGAATCGTCTGATAAATATATAAAGAAAAACAGAATTATCAGAAAATTCTTAAATAGCTATCGTTTAGAATTAGGGAGGGTACAAAAATGAAAAAGAAAAAAATGAAAAAACTAACAGCAGTTGTAGTACCGGTTTTAGCAATGAGCATGGCATTAACAGCATGTTCTACATCAGGCGGAGATAAAAAGACAAGCACAAACTCAAGTGGAGATAGCAAGTCAGAGGGAAAATTAGCGGCAAAACAAGTGTTGAATCGAACAGTAAACCAAGAGATTCCAACGATGGATTCTTCTAAATCAACAGATACAGTATCTTCACAAATGCTAGGGAATACGATGGAAGGATTATATCGTCTGGATAAAGATAATAAGCCTATTCCAGCTGCAGCAGAATCTAGCACGAAAAGTGAAGATGGTAAAAAATATACATTTAAACTGCGTAAAGATGCAAAATGGTCAAATGGAGATCCAGTAACGGCGAAAGATTTCGTATATGCTTGGCAACGTCTATTAGATCCAAAAACAGCTGCTGAGTATGCATTTATCGCATTCCCAATTAAAAATGCAGAAGTGGTTAATAAAGGTGAAAAACCTGTAGCTGAATTAGGAGTGAAAGCGGTAGATGATCTTACGCTTGAAGTTGAATTAGAGCAAGCGGTACCGTACTTCTTAAATTTAGTAGCATTCCCATCGTACTACCCATTAAATGAAAAATTCGTAAAAGAAAAAGGGGAGAAGTTCGGTATAGAGTCTGATACAACAGTTTATAATGGACCGTTCGTTCTTAAAGATTGGAAGCATGAACAAGGATGGCAATTAAAGAAAAATGATCAATATTGGGATAAAAAGACTGTAAAACTTGAAGAAGTTAACTTCAGTGTTGTTAAAGAACCAGCAACTCTTATCAATTTATATGATAGCGGTCAAGTTGACTTTGCTTTATTAACTGGAGAGTTCGTAGATAAATACAGAAATAAGAAAGATGAATTCGGAACATATTCACAAGTGAGTACGTATTTCATTCGTATGAACCAAAAACGTGATGGACAAGATACACCATTAAAGAGTAAAAAGTTACGTGAAGCAATTGCACTATCAGTTGATAAAAAGAATTTAGCAAACGTAATTTTAAATGATGGATCAAAAGAAGCTGACTTCTTAGTACCAAAAGGTTTAGCAACTGGACCAGACGGTAAGGACTTCCAAGAAACGTTTAAAAATGGTTTAAAACCAAATGCTAAAAAAGCTGCTGCAGCTTGGGAAGAAGCGAAAAAAGAGCTAGGTAAAGACCAAGTTACAATTGAATTCTTAAACTATGATACTGGTAATGCGAAAAAAGTTGGAGAATATATTAAGGACCAAATTGAGAAGAACTTAAAAGGTGTAACAGTTAACATTAAACTTCAACCATTTAAGCAAAAACTAAAATTAGAATCTGAGCAACAATATGATATTTCATACGGTGGTTGGAATCCAGATTATGCAGATCCAATGACGTTCTTAGATATGTTTGAGACTGGACATTCTCATAACCAAATGAGCTTCTCTGACCCTAAATATGACGGCATGGTGAAAAAAGCTGGAACGGAATTAATGAGCGATGCGAAGAAACGTTGGGAAGAGTTAGGAAAAGCTGAAAAAACATTACTTGAAGAAGATGTAGCGATTGTACCTTTATATCAACGTGGAGATTCTTATGTTTTACAACCAAATGTAAAAGGTGTAGTAAAACATAATATCAGTCCAGAATTTAGCTTTAAGTGGGCATACGTGACTGAAAAATAATAGAGTTAAAAAGGCATTCCAAAGTAGCTTAGCTACTTTGGAATGCTTTTTTTTAGCTCAGTTAAATAGAGAAGAATAAGGAGTATAGTATGTAAATACAGTAGATGAGGGATAAATCATACTAAATTACGAAGGGAAAAATCTGAATATTTAAAATAAAACTATTTACAAACACGGAAAATAGAGTAGAATAACATTAGTTATAATTTTCTGAAAAGCAAATCCTTAGCAAGGGGTTTCTCAAGGGTTGGTATTGTACATATAATTGGGGAGGATAAAAAATGAAGAGAAAAAAGATGAAAAAGTTAACAGCAGTTGTAGTACCAGTTTTAGCGATGAGCGTTGCATTGACAGCGTGCTCTGGGTCAGGTGGAGAGAAGAAAACGACTACTACATCTAATAGTGGGGAAGAAAAAAAATCTGATATTAAATATGCAGCGAAGCAAGTATTGAATCGTACGGAAAATCAAGAAATTCCGACGATGGACACTTCTAAATCTACTGATACGTTAGGGGCACAAATTTTAGGGAACACGATGGAAGGATTATATCGTCTTGATAAAGATAATAAGCCTATTCCAGCTGCTGCAGAATCAAGTACGAAAAGCGAAGATGGTAAAAAATATACGTTTAAACTGCGTAAAGATGCGAAATGGTCCAATGGAGACCCTGTAACAGCGAAAGATTTCGTATATGGATGGCAGCGCTTACTTGATAAAAATACAGCTGCAGAATATGCGTTTATTGCCTACTATATTAAAAATGCAGAGGCAATTAATAAAGGTGAAAAACCTGCAACGGAATTAGGTGCAAAAGCGGTAGATGATTATACACTTGAAGTAGAATTAGAAAAACCAGTACCATATTTCTTAAACTTATTAGCATTCCCATCATACTATCCATTAAATGAAAAGTTTGTAAAAGAAAAAGGAGATAAGTTTGGTTTAGAAGCAGATACAACGGTGTATAACGGACCATTCGTTATGTCTTCATGGAAACATGAACAAGGATGGCAGCTGAAGAAAAATGATAAATATTGGGATAATAAGACTGTGAAATTAGAAGAAATTAATTACAGCGTTGTAAAAGAATTGGCTACAAAAGTAAATTTATATGATACAGGGTCAATTGATTTCACACTACTATCAGGAGAGTTTGTAGATAAATATAAATCGAATAAAGATGAGTACGGTGAGTATGCAGAATCAAGTACATTCTTCTTACGTTTAAATCAAAAGCGTAACGGACAGGATACACCGTTAAAGAGCAAAAAACTGCGTGAAGCAATTGCGTTATCAGTTGATAAAAAGGGCTTAGCAAACGTTATTTTAAATAATGGATCAAAAGCAACAGATCAATTGGTTCCAAAAGGGCTTGCGACAGGACCTGACGGTAAAGATTACCAAGATACGTTTAAAAATGGTCTGAAACAAGATACGAAAAAAGCAGCAGCTGCATGGGAAGAAGCGAAAAAGGAACTTGGAAAAGATCAAGTTACAATTGAATTACTAAGCTATGATGATGGAACTGCGAAAAAGATTGCTGATTATGTTAAAGATCAAATTGAGAAAAATTTAAAAGGTGTAACGATTAATACGAAAATTCAGCCGTTCAAACAAAAATTAAAATTAGAGTCAGCGCAAGATTATGAAATCTCTTATGCAGGCTGGAGCCCAGATTATGCGGATCCAATGACATTTATTGATATGTTTGAATCGAAGAGCCCATATAACCAAATGAGTTATTCGAATCCGAAATACGATGAAATGGTGCAAAAAGCAGGTAATGAATTATTATCTGATCCGAAGAAGCGTTGGGAAGCGTTAGGAAAAGCAGAAAAATTATTCCTTGAAGAAGATGCAGGATTAGTTCCTTTATATCAAACAGGAAGATCATATGTAATGAAACCGAATGTAAAAGGCGTCGTTAAACATAACATCAGTCCAGAATATAGCTTTAAGTGGGCGTATGTAACTGAGGATGGCGGGAAAAAATAATATAGAGGCATTTTAAAAGTGGCTAAGCTGCTTTTGAAATGCTTTTTTGTATGAATAAGAGAATAAGGCACATGGAAATTAGAAAGGAGTTCAACAATTGGATAGATAAATGATAGCAGAGAGTTCATATTGATGAGAAAAATATAGAACATAGCAATAGAGAAGAATAAGAGGGGATATGTTTACATATAGTAGACGGGGGATGATTCATATAGTAGTAATAGTAAAATAGCAAGTTATTATCATAAAAAAATAAATATTTAGAAAATTTACAAAAATACTTTACAAAACCGGAAAAAATAGTAGAATATTAATTAATAAGAATTTTCTGATAACGAAAGTTAATAGAGAATCTCTAACTGTTAATATCGTACATATAATTGGGGAGGGTACAAGAATGAAGAAAAAGATGAAAAAGTTCACGGCGGTTGTAGCGCCAGTATTAGCGATGAGTATGGCGTTAACAGCATGTTCTGGGTCTTCCGGTGGGGAAAAGAAAACGACTACGACGTCTAATAATGGTGGGGAAGAGAAGAAATCCGATATTAAATATGCGGCAAAGCAAGTGTTAAATCGTACAGAAACGAATGAAATTCCGACGATGGATACTTCAAAAAATACAGATACACTTGGCTCGCAAATTTTGGGGAATACAATGGAAGGTTTATATCGCCTTGATAAAGATAATAAGCCAATCCCAGCTGTAGCAGAATCTAGTACAAAAAGCGAGGATGGTAAAAAATATACATTCAAATTACGTAAAGATGCAAAATGGTCAAACGGTGATCCTGTAACTGCGAAAGATTTCGTATTTGCATGGCAACGTCTAGTAGATCCACAAACAGCTGCTGAGTATGCATTTATTGCTTACTATCTTAAAAATGCAGAAGCAATTAATCAAGGGAAAGCAGAAGTTTCTACGTTAGGCGTAAAAGCAGTTGATGATTATACGCTTGAAGTTGAATTAGACAGACCGGTACCATATTTCTTGAACTTAATGGCATTTGCATCATACTATCCGTTAAATGAAAAGTTTGTAAAAGAAAAAGGGAAGAAATACGGTTTAGAGTCCGATACAACAGTTTATAACGGTCCATTTGTGCTTACTGATTGGAAACATGAGCAAGGTTGGAAGTTGAAGAAAAATGATCAGTATTGGGATAAAAAGACAGTGAAATTAGAAGAAATTAATTATAGTGTAGTAAAAGAAGCAGCTACTAGGGTGAATTTATATGATACAGGTGCAATTGATTTTGCACTTTTATCTGGAGAATTCGTTGATAAGTATAGAAATAAAAAAGATGAGTTTGGAGCATATTCGGAAACAAGTACGTTTTACTTACGTCTAAATCAAAAACGTGGTGGGCAAGATACACCGTTAAAGAGCAAAAAATTACGTGAAGCAATTGCATTATCGGTTGATAAGAAGGGTTTAACTAATGTAATTTTAAATGATGGTTCAAAACCAGTTGATTACTTAGTAGCAAAAGGTTTAGCAAGTGGACCAGACGGTAAAGATTTCGCAGAAACATTCAAGAATGGTTTAAAACAAGATTCCAAAAAGGCAGCAGCAGCTTGGGAAGAAGCGAAAAAAGAACTTGGAAAAGATCAAGTGACAATTGAATTATTAAATTATGATACTGGTAATGCGAAAAAAGTTGGGGAGTACGTGAAAGATCAAATTGAAAAGAATCTAAAAGGTGTAACAGTAAATATTAAACTTCAACCATTTAAGCAAAAACTAAAATTAGAATCAGATCAAGATTATGATTTCTCATATGGCGGCTGGAATCCAGATTATGCGGATCCGATGACGTACCTTGATATGTTTGAAACAAAGAATTCTCAGAACCAAATGAGCTACTCAAATTCAAAATATGATGACATTATTGATAAAAGTAAGACAGAATGGATGGCTGATGCAAAAAAACGTTGGGCAGAGTTAGGGAAGGCAGAGAAATTGTTACTTGAAGAAGATGTAGCGCTTGTACCTTTATATCAAAGTGCTAAAGCATATGTTATGCAACCAAATGTAAAGGGAATTGTGAAACATAATATTAGTCCGGAATATAGTTTCAAATGGGCGTATGTAGAAGAGAAATAATAAAAGAAAAAAGCATTTTCAAGTTGCGGTATTATAGCACTTGAAAATGCTTATTTTTCTGTGCACTATTTTTTTATGGATGAATATATGTATTATAGAAAACTCAAAGGAGAATCTCATGAAACGAAACACATACATCGATTTTCTAGCTTATTACGGAATAGGGAGTGCTCATCCTGGTGGTTTTACGTTAACGAAGCAATTGCTATCTCAATTGCCACTTAGACACGGAGCAAATGTTCTTGAGATAGGTTGCGGCACTGGGAAAACAGCGGCGTATATGACAAAAGAATTGGGTTATAAAGTGACAGCGGTTGAAAAGAATGAAATTATGATTCAAAAAGCGAAAGATAGATGGTTGTTTGATGGTTTAAATATACAATTGATTCAAGGAGATGTAGAAGGATTACCGTGTTTAAATGATTCATTTGAGCTTGTACTTGGAGAATCTATCCTCGCTTTTACAAATAAAGAAAAGGTTATTTCGGAATGTTATCGTGTATTACAAAAGGATGGAAAGCTTGTTGTCATTGAAATGATTACCGAAAAACATATTGAGAAGAAAGAGGAAGAAAAGATTGGACAGTTATATGGTATGAAAGAATTATTAACTGAGAATGAGTGGATTCATTTATTTCAAGCAGCAAATTTTAAAAGAATTACAATTGCGGGTGGCGGAACTATTGCAGAAACAGTTGCAGGACATATGGAAGAGCCAGAGTGGAATGTATCACCGTTTATTCCGGAAGAATTGTATGAGGCGTGGGTGCAACACGAACAAGTACTGCTTATGTATCAACATATTTTAGGGCATCGGATTTTTATATGTGAAAAATAGAAAAAGAGTTGGCTAAAGATAGTCAACTCTTTACTATGTTAGATGAAAAATAATGCAGCCAAAGTAATTCCAAAAATAAAGCCAAATCCGAGTTCAAATCCCCAGCCGCCACCAAAGCCACAACCGCCGCAACCACGACGGCCACATCCGCAGCCACCGAATCCACCACTGAATCCACCATCGAATCCACCACCACATCCAAATCCACAGTTATCACATCTGCTAAGACCGCCGCAAATATCACATCCGCCGTTTGAATATGCGCCATGGTATCCAAATCCTGTATCAAAAGATGAACGCTGCTGTACTGGCTCAATCCAAACAGAATCATTTGTCACGTCTATTATTTTTCCTAAATGGATATGACCATCACGATCTTCAATTCGAACAACTTTTCCGAAATAACGTTGGCATGTATTATAACATTTTTGTCTATGCATGTTCTTTCCTCCTTCCCCCATTACAGTAATACGATATGTAAGGGGGACAAGTGCGGCTTGTACGAATGACCTATCTATCATAATTGTTATAGGAAAGGGGAAATATACGAACAGGATATATAGTGAGGAGGAAATGAAATGAAATCTACAGATCAATTTCAGACGTACGAAGTTCCTTGGGAAGAATTTATAGAAGCATTGCGAGGTGAAATGAAGAAGCAAGTAGGAGCGGATATTATAGATACAGTAGTTTGTAATTTGGAAGATGGTTTTGAAGTGTATACATATGTGCAGGGTGATTTGGATTTCGAGTATACAGAAGCTCTTGAACGAAAATATGGGAGTGATGCGAAAATACCGAATTTGTTAACAGTTATGCTGGTAGCTAGCATTTATAATACGGGTGAAGAGAATATACGTTTACATGCAGATAATAAAGATAATCCAATTGTTGAGGTATATGTGAAGCAATGAAACACGCTGTGAAAGGCGTGTTTTTTATTTATATGATAAAATGTTAGAAAATTAAGAAAGAAGGTGAGTGAATTGAAAATTAATCATCTTAATTTAACAGTTACAGATGTAACAGCTGCTAGAGAATTTTTAGAAAAGTATTTTGGTTTAACTTGTGGTGGAACAACGGGAAATGGCTTCGCAGTTATGCGTGATAATGATGGGTTTATATTAACCTTAATGAAGGGAAAAGAAGTTCATTATCCAAAAACATTTCATGTAGGATTTCCACAAAAAAATGAAGAACAAGTTAATAAAATTAATCAAAGATTGAAGAAAGACGGATTTTCAGTCGAACCGCCTAAACATGCACATGCGTATACGTTTTATGTCGAAGCACCTGGAGGATATACAATTGAAGTGATGTGCTGATTAAAAATCAAACTTTTTGTTAAGAGTTTTCAATTTTAAAAGTAGGAAAAGTCTGTTTTAAGGGTGGAGCTTAAACAGGCTTTTTTACCTATATAATTGGATAGAAAATGCTAGAAGGAATATTACCAAGTTATATATATGTTTACATAATAAAGTTAAGGTGCGTTCGTTGTCCTAAAATACAAGTCATATATCTTGTTTCCCCTCATAAATTTAAACATAGGAATTTGTCTACAAAGGTGGCGAAGCCTCATCATGAAAATTCGAATTTGTGCCACGTTCATGTTGTTTCTATTTATATGTTTACCTTTTTCAGTTTTTGCAAAAGGAGAGGAGGCAAAGGAAAGGGTCGTTTCACTTGTATATGATGATTCGGGCAGCATGAGAAATAACGATCGCTGGAAGTATGCCAATTACGCCTTGCAAAGTTTAGTTGCGCTATTAGATGAGAAAGATAAATTTTCTTACGTTCCAATGAGTAAGCCAAATGATCCATTAAACATTTCGTTAACAAAGGATCAAAGGCAAACAGAAATTGAGGGGATTGGGGCGTGGAAAACATATTTAAATACTCCATTTAGCGCAGTAGAAACGGCGATGCAATCTATAAAAAAGGAAGCAGATATAGATGGGAAACGTGAATTTTGGCTTATTGTATTAACTGACGGGGCATTTAATGATTTGGAGAAAGATAAGATTGGCGGAAAAGAACAAATTACACAGAAGTTAGCACAGTTTAAGAAAGAGATGGATTCTAAAAAGATCTCTTTACACCCAGTCTTAATCACGATGGAAGAGGATTTAGGGCAGCAAGAGAAGCTGCAGTTAAATACGTTTAAAGAGATTTGGAAAAAAGAAATGAATGGAGTTGTCATGCCGTCTAGCGGTGAGGATGGTATTGTACAAAGTGTGAATCAAGTGGCAGCATTAGTTGCAAATCGTGATCCATTTTCTTCTGTTGAATCGATTGTCAAAACGAAAATAGTAGGGAAAAAAGTAGAGATTACAACACCGTTTCCATTAAAGCGTATGACGCTTGTACGACAATCACCTTCTTTGTCTAATTATAAAGTTATGCAACTTTCCAAACCGTTACAATTGCAGTCTTCTTTTTCTATACATGCACCAGGAGAAGCTAAATTATTCGGAAATATAGTGCATGTAAGTACAGCGAATCAGGAAGTGATTAAGCCAGGGACATATACGATAGAAGTGGATCAGGACATTGAGAAAGAGGGATTACAAGTACTTGTTGAACCAGCGCTTAATTATACTGTTTCTACGTACGACAAAGATGATAAAGATAGAAAAAATGTTGAGAAAATGTATGAAGGTGTGACAGCTGTTATTGAAGCGAAACCTACTGAATTACCAATTCAAACTTCTTATTTCGAAGCAGAAGTAGAAATAGACGGAAAGCAGTATCCGATGAAGTGGGATGATAAAAGACATGTGTTTTATTACGAGACAAAGATTGGTAAAGAGTTAGTACGTGGGAAAGTCCATATGAATATAAAGGGATTTTATAGACAGACGAAAGAATTCAAGATTGAACCAGCTGAAAAACCAAAATTAACACTTCAAGCTGTTACGAAAGATTATGAAGAAAAGGTAACAAATTTAGAAAATAGTAAACCATTTATTTTACAGCCCCAGTTAAATGGTAAACCGATGACAGAAGAGGCTGTAAAGAAACTATTAAAATCTACTGGTGTCACATCGAATCAATCGATCAACTATGAATTAAAACAGCATGGTAGTCAAGTTTATGTTTATCCTCGACCTTATTACTCCGACACATTCAATTTTACAGATACCGGCACCGTAGAGGCTACCATCACGATCAATGATTCAAAATTACAAGAAGTAAAGGAAAAGATTGTATTGCACATTGAAAATGCGCCGTTTTTTGAGAAGTATGCGCTCGTTTTTAAATTTGTAATTCCTATTACTTTATTACTTTTAATAGTAGGAATTATTATTTTAGGATGGATTGTTCGTCCGAGATTTCATCGGAAAGCATTACTATATTACGAATGGGATCAAGAAGTAGCGAAAGATTGGCTTTATCAATCTGAACCAGAGTTACTTAAAAATAAATGGTGGAAGCACTATTTTGGCATTCCATTCCGAGCAGAAAGAAAGACGGTGCAATCTGTAACATTAATAGCGAAAAAAGGATCGAAATCTATATTTGTAGCAAAAGAATCGCAAGTGGTTGGGATGATTATTGATGGGATGTTTATAACAGAGGAAGAGGTAGGAATGGAGCATAAGACGTTGTATCCAAATGAACTTTTAGTAATTGATAGAGGATATGGTAAGGAGATTTACCGGTACGAATGTGAATAGTAGATAGGGTGTAAGAGGGGCGGAGGAGGCCCGGCTCTCTTTATTCTTCTTTTCAAACAAGCAAGAATAGGAAGGTGGTTCACATGACATTACAAGTTCCAACAATTTTAATTGGTTTAGGTGGAATCGGTAGTACTGTCACACATCAAATATATGAAAGATTACCTGAGGAGCGTCGTAAAAAGGTAGCGATGCATGTATTTGATACAGATGTGAATACATTGAGTAAATTTGATCATATTCGGAAGTTTAAGACGCAAACGAGCTCGAGTAAAACACCGAGAGAGTATATTGCGGGAGATCCAACGATTCCAGAGTGGTTTCCGATGGACCCGACTATACTCGATAAACCGTTAACAGAAGGGGCTGGACAGTTACGCGTCATTTCACGGTTAGCGTTACGTGCTGCGATGAAAGAAGATAAACTCACATCATTTTGGCAAGAAATCGAGAAGATTTTTCCAGTTACAAGTGATCAGACCGAATATGGTGTACGTGTCATTATTGTAACGTCACTAGCCGGCGGAACAGGTTCAGGGATGTTTTTACAAATCGCATTATATTTGCGTGAGATGCTCCGGAAGAAATTGCAGCATCATAACATTTTAATTCGCGGTGCGTTTTTAATGCCAGATGTTTTAGTTAAGACGAGAACGGTTAGTGCGAAAGAGTTTGAAACTGTGCAAGCGAATGGTTATGCATCGTTAAAAGAGTTGCACGCTATTACGCTTGGGTCGACTGGTGAATTATCAAAACGAGGCGGCGTAACGATTGAATTAGAATATCGTCCTGATCAAGTGGATGAAGATGGAAGAACAAACCATACGATAAAGCAGCATCATTTACCGTACAATTATTGTTTCTTATATGATTATGAAAATTTACATGGGCACCATTTGCACAATTTATCGGATTATATGGAGCAAATGGCAAATACGATTTATTTACAGTTATTTAGTCCAATGTCTGCAAATCATTTTGCACAAGAAGATAATCAAATTCAGCAATTGGCAGAATCGAGTGGGAAAGGGAGATATTGCGGAGCAGGAACGGCAAAACTTATTTATCCGTATGAGCACGTTTTGAAATACTGTGCTTTAAAATGGGCGGTTCAAGGCTTAGATGAATCTTGGCTTCATTTAGATCAACTATTTCAAGAGAAGAGGCAAAGATACGATCAAGATGTAAAACGCGGTATGCAGCGTGAAAAGCCAGAGCGCGGGAAAAGTTATTTAGAAGACTTAGAGCATCTTGCTACTCGGCCAGAACAAGCTCATATTTTTTATAGACAAATGTACCATGAAACACGTGAAGGGGCAGAGGGTGGTAAGCCCGGTGTTGCAAAATCAAAATTGTTTTTAGATGCTGTAGAGAGTTACGTACACCGTACAGTGCAAAAAGATGAGGAATTAAACCGCCTGCAGCATGAGTGCAAAATATCGGCCGCGAAGCTTAAAATGATGGAACAAATGAAGGGGGAAGTAGCGAGAGTTGATCATGCGGTTCGTTTATATGCTTATGCCATTCCGAGCCGTGTACATGAGCATGTTACTACCCTTTTATATGACATGATCGAATCAGACCGCTTTACACCGAGTGGCTCAGAAGGACAGTCTTACCAATTAAATACATGGTTTTTAAAGAAAACGGATCCAGTTCATCCAGTTGCAGCACGTTTTATGCTGTATGAAATTCGTAAGCAGTTAGTAGAGAAGATGAATCGACTACATGAAAATAATGAACAAAAGCGTAATTTAATTCAAAACTACGATAAGAAATTTAATGTGAGTAATATTGATGGAACTGTAACGGCTGTTCGCCGCGTTGAAATTGCGCAGCAACAAGGCTGGTTTGGAAAAATGATTAATAATCAGCAGCGTTTGTTTAAAAAAGAATTTGAAGATATTGTAACGCAGTACGTACACAAATTAAGTGAGTATCGTAAAGAAATGTTGTTAGAACTCGTGTATCAATCGCTATACCAAGCAGTTGATAAAATGATTCAATATTGGGAAAGATTCTTTGATAATTTATACGAAACACGTGAAAATTTATTGTTTGAAATCCAAAAACGAAGCAAGGAATTTGAGGGGAAAACGAACCCGACGAATGTATACGTATTAGCTGAAGAGAAATTGCAAGAAAAGATTTGGCAAGATATGCAGCAACATTTAAATTTAGGTGTATTACCGAAAGATATATCGTCCGAAATTTATATGAGCTTGTACGGGGAATATTGTCGTGATGCGAAAGCCGAAGAAATTCAGTCGAAAAAGGTGGAAGACTTCTATCGTGAACATATATTGAGTTATTGTTATGACGAACTTCAAGTGCGCTATCGTGACAAATTAGAGCTTAATATCGTTGAAGCATTGCGAAAAGAAGCAGATTTCAAGAAGCGTGATCGTGATGAATACGTTCGTGAAAAAATTGAAGATCTTTTCCATTTAGCAAGTCCGTTCGTTCCGAAAGTTTCTCATCATAGAGAATTACAATATTGGGGCGTACATCCATCTTTAAAACAAGAATTGCAAGAAGAGTTATTGCAAGAAATGTTTAAAGAAAAAGATACGGTAAACGAGGCGTTTTCACCATTTGAAGTGATTTGTTATCGTGCTCATTACGGATTATCGCTACAAGATTTTCCTAAGCTTTCATCTGGACATATTGCGAATGGTTTTATGAACGATAAAGGTGATTATTTTCAATCGTATTATCGCCGCGTGAACAAATTAAATAGTAAAAAATCTAGTTTGACGCCGCATTTAGATAAATATTGGCACTTACCAGCCTTTATGCCAGACTTGAATGCAACGCAAACGAAGTTAGATTACGATAAATGTAATCGTGCTCTTCTATACGCGTATATGTATCGCTGGATTAGCTTAGTTGCTGTTGATGGACAGTTCGTGTATCAATATAACGGTGTCGGCCGTAGCTTTTTAATTCAGTCGATGGGGAAAAATATTTCAAGTGAAAGTTATAAGTTGCACAGAGCATTGCTTCATAATCCGTTTATTTATGAAAACATCTTGTCACGATTTGAAGAAGAACAAGAAAAGGCAATGATACAAGGTGGACATTTATATACACATGCATTTGTATTAGGCGCTCAAGATATAAGATGGCTCCGTAAAGAGCATGTTCATAATATTTTAGATATGATTTTAATGTATGACCGTGAGGCAAAATATGACCCGACGTTAGAAGAAACATCTGACGATTTGTTAAGGCTATTCCTTGATGAAATTGAGCTGTATTTCCAAAACTATTACGGAACAGGTGCAGATATGGTTGCGAAGAAAGAGAAAGAGATGTTTATGAAACAATTGTGGGATCGTTCATATGCGAAAGGGTATGTGGATCCAAATAGTGCGCCTTATAAAAAATGGCAAAATATATTACATGTTCCCGATGAAGAAGAAGTGCCAAAAACGAATGTATAATGAGTGAAAAGGGAATCCTTAAGAATGACAATACAACTTAAGAAATGAGGGATTCCGATGCCATTTTTAGGAAGTGTATATCAAATATTTGGATTATATCCAGAAATTTATTATGGAATGATTTCAGCAGAGCTGCAAGAAGAAGCTCAAAAGGAACATATCGATAATAATAGTACAGAAATTGAAGCGGAAGAATAAAGCGCAGATGAACATCTGCGCTTTTTTTATTGTCTTAAGTGAAAATACTGTTTGTAATTTGCAGGAAAGTTAATTGCTCTAATAAGATGAATAGTTATTTCTGTATAACAAATCGACTGATTTTATCATGTTTGCATACGGGGATTACATTGAGTTAAATGTATAAAAATGAATTTTGGAATAATGAAAATTGTATTAAAATGGGAATCAGCAGTGTTCGTGAGTGGTATCGTATATTTTGGAATGCTATTTTATTTATAATTATTCAATTCGGGTGAATTAATTATATTGTTGACAATATAATTAATCCTGTGATAAATTCAATCAATCTTCTAAAAACAAGCCTGTTAACAAGCTTGTTTTTAGAAGATTGATTTTTCTGATTTTAAATTATGTAATTTGTGGAGTCTATATAGGGAGTGAAAGTAAAGCATGAATATTATTAATGTGTAATAGCAACAGTAATAAAGATTGTAATGAGTAAGGGATAATTTTGAAAAAGAGGTTTCTACGAATGAGTTTATTTATAAAGAAAGCAATGAATGAAGAAAAGAAAAAAGTGTTAAAGCAAACTTTAGGAGCAATTGATTTAACGCTTTTAGGAATTGGAGCAATTATTGGTACAGGTATTTTCGTATTAACAGGTATTGTAGCTGCGAAACATGCTGGTCCAGCAATTGTATTATCTTTTATGTTAGCTGCAATTGTATGTGCTTGTGTAGCCTTTTGTTATGCTGAATTTGCATCTACAGTCCCGGTCTCAGGAAGTGTGTATTCGTATACGTATATGACATTAGGTGAGATTTTTGCTTTTATAGTTGGCTGGTGTGTCATGTTAGAGTACTTATTAGCTACTTCTGCGGTGGCGGCGGGATGGTCAGCCTATTTTCAGTCATTGCTACTAGGGTTTAATATTCATATTCCGGCAATCATTGCTTCTGCACCAGGGATGGGGAATGGCGGGATTATCGACTTGCCAGCGGTTATTATTATTTTAATTGTTACATTTTTACTAAGTCGTGGTGTGAAAGAAAGTGCACGTATAAATAATATAATGGTTATTATTAAACTGGCTGTTATTTTAGTATTTATTATTGTAGGAGCAAACTATGTAAAGCCAGAGAATTGGCAGCCGTTTCTTCCTTTTGGATACCATGGTGTTATTGGAGGAGCTGCGACTGTATTTTTTGCCTTTTTAGGTTTCGATGCAGTTGCAACAGCAGCAGAGGAAGTGAAACGCCCACAACGTAACGTTCCAATTGGATTACTTGTCTCTTTATGCATTTGTACAATTCTTTATGTTGGTGTTTCATTCGTGTTAACTGGAATGGTTCCATTTACGGATCTGAATGTAGCTGATCCAGTTGCATATGCACTGCGTATTGTAGGAGAGGATAGAATTGCTGGTCTATTATCAGTTGGAGCGATAGCTGGTTTAACAACAGTTCTGTTAGTTGCTATGTTCGCATTTGTTCGAGTATCATACTCGATGAGCCGAGATGGATTGTTACCAAAAAGATTTTCGAGTGTTCATAAACGTTATCAAACACCATTTTTTAATACATGGATTACGGGTATTCTTGCGGCTGTATTAGCAGGTTTATTGGACTTGAATTTGTTGGCAAATTTAGTGAATGTGGGAACGATAACAGCTTTCATATTTGTATCTATAGCTGTAATTGTATTAAGGAAGACACATCCTAATTTGAAAAGACCGTTCCGTGCTCCGTTAGTTCCATTCTTACCTATACTTGCGATAGTAAGTTGTTTATATTTAGCATTAAATCTTTCTAAAACCACTTTAATCAGTTTTGCAATTTGGGTTATTGTAGGTATTTTTATTTATTTTATATACGCGAAAAAACATAGTAAGATTAGAAATAGAGTATAAGGTATTTCAATTATGGCTGTAGGCTAAAGTTTTTTTACCTATAGCCATTTTTATTTGTGCGCACCTTATTTTCGTGTTAACATAAAGCGGATTTTTTAAGGGAGAGAAAGAGATGAAATGGATTTATTTTATTATTATCAACGTTATAGCATTTAGTATGATGGGGCTTGATAAGCGAAAAGCAAAGAAAAAGCAGTGGAGAACGCCAGAAAGTACGTTGTTTTTATCAGCTGCAGCTGGAGGAGCGGTTGGAGCTTGGATTGGTATGTATAGGTTTCATCATAAGACACATAAAAGTAAATTTGTCTTCGGTATTCCAGTGCTCGTTATTATAACAGTAGGAGTGTTTTTATACATATAAAGGATTTGCAAGAGGAATGTCGAAAGAAATGCAGATTGAATATTGGTAAAGTAAGTATGTGAGACTTTATAATGAAGAAAAAAAGAGAAGAGGAGAAAAAGGAAGATGGGGAGTCAAACAACAGAGCAAAAGCAGGGGATTATATATGCAGCAGGTGCGTATACGATGTGGGGAGTCCTTCCGATTTATTGGAAATGGGTGGAGGAAGTACCGGCAGATGAAATATTAGCGCATCGCATCGTTTGGGCATTTGTTTTTATGTTGTTAGTTTTAGGAGTAACGAAGAGGTTTCGTCAGTTTGGTGGGGAGTTAGTGGCCCTTTTTAAACGACCTAAATTATTAATGTCATTAACAATTGCTTCGGTACTTATTAGTGGAAACTGGTTTGTATACATATGGGCCGTAAATCATAACCATGTAATCGAAGCAAGTCTTGGGTATTATATTAATCCACTTATAAGTATTTTACTTGGTACAGTTGTTTTAAAAGAGAAGCTTAATTTTTGGCAATATGTTGCGGTTGGTTTAGCTGGATTGGGCGTTGTTATTTTAACGATACGTTTCGGATCAATTCCATGGGTTTCTCTTTCACTTGCTTTTTCATTTGGATTATATGGATTAACAAAAAAATTATTAAATTATGATGCAACAATTGGGCTTACGATGGAAACGATGTTAGTGACGCCATTTGCACTTATATATTTGTTTATGACAGGAGTTCATGGCTTTGGTTCGTTCGGTTCTATTTCGGCAATATCAACGTTTCTTTTAATAGGGGCAGGTATTGTTACAGCGTTACCACTCTTTTATTTTGCTAAAGGAGCACAACTTATTCCGCTCTATATGATAGGATTTTTACAATACATCGCGCCGACTATTAGTTTAATTTTAGGTGTGTTCGTTTTTGGTGAACATTTCACATCTACTCATATGATTGCGTTTTTCTGTATATGGATTGCTTTATTTGTCTTTTCAATGGCGAAAACAAAGTTTCTACTACAGAAGCAACCAAAATTTATTAAAAATAAATCAGCAAAAGTATCATAATGCGTAGTATTTTCTACGCATTTTTCTTTATACTTATATTATATAGAAATTCCATTATAGTCAGTGAGGAGCTGAAAAACATGGAAACAATTTTACATAATGATCCACTTATAGCAGCTATAATTTCTTGGTTTTTAGCACAGTTAACGAAAGTCGTTTTTAAATTAATAAAAACAGGCGAGTTTGATTTTGCTAAGTTCTTTGCTTCAGGTGGAATGCCAAGTTCGCATGCTTCGACTGTTACTGCACTTGCTACAGGTGTCGGAGTGGTGGAAGGTGTGGAGAGTCCAATATTTGCGGTTGCCGCTATTTTTGCCATTATTGTTATGTACGATGCTTCAGGAGTAAGGCTTGCGGTAAGTAAGCAAGCGAAAATATTGAATGATTTTTTTCATGGTAGACAAACAGAATATAAAAAGTTAAATGAGCTCGTTGGACATACACCGTATCAAGTTGTTGTTGGTGCACTATTAGGAATTGTTGTCGGGGTTGGGTATTGTTTGTAAGCAGAATGTGTGTAATGCACGTTCTGCTTTTCTTTGTTTTCATACATATTTAGATGAGTTTTCGAATATCGTATACGGACTTAGAAAGGGTGGGTGAGCGGTGTGCTACTATATGACAAAGTGCATGAGGAGATAGAGCGGAGAACGACTGCACTTCAAACGATGCAAAGGCAAGACGGAACGTGGCAATTTTGTTTTGAAGGAGCTTTGCTAACGGATTGTCACATGATTTTTTTACTCAAATTATTAGGGCGAAATGACGAAATAGAACCGTTTGTGAAAAGGTTAGTATCTCTTCAAACAAATGAAGGGACTTGGAAATTATACGAAGATGAAAAGGGAGGGAATTTATCCGCGACGATTCAAGCATATGCTGCTTTACTTGCTTCGGAAAGATATTCGAAAGAAGCTATGAATATGAGGCGAGCTGAAATGTTTATTAAGGAACACGGGGGAGTTTCTCGTGCTCATTTTATGACGAAATTTTTATTAGCGATTCATGGAGAATATGAATTTCCTGCGCTTTTTCACTTTCCAACGCCAATCTTATTTTTACAAGATGACTCCCCCCTCAGTATATTTGGGCTAAGCAGCTCAGCGCGTATACATTTAATTCCGATGATGATTTGTATGAATAAGAGATTCCGTGTAGAGAAAAAGTTATTGCCAAATTTAAATCATATTGCAGGCGGGGGTGGACAATGGTTTCGAGAGGAGCGGTCTCCGCTGTTTCAATCGTTTTTAGGTGATGTGAAAAAGGTAATATCTTATCCATTATCGTTACATCATAAAGGATACGAAGAAGTAGAGCGCTTTATGAAGGAGCGTATAGATGAAAATGGAACATTATATAGTTACGCCAGTGCTACGTTTTATATGATTTATGCTTTGCTTGCATTAGGGCACTCTATTCAGTCTCCAATTATTGAGAAAGCTGTGACAGGATTAAAATCTTATATATGGAAGATGGACAGAGGAAGTCATTTGCAAAATTCTCCTTCTACCGTATGGGATACTGCTTTACTTAGCTATTCATTGCAAGAAGCTAAAGTTACAAATGAAAATAAGATGATTCAAAAGGCGACGGAGTATTTATTGCAAAAACAACAAACTAAAAAGGTAGATTGGAGCGTACATGCATCATCACTTGTAGCTGGCGGTTGGGGATTTTCAGATGTTAATACGACGATCCCTGATATAGACGATACTACAGCTGCCCTTAGAGCGTTAGCGCGAAGTAGAGGGAATGATAGAGTAGATGATGCGTGGGGAAGAGGCGTGGAATGGGTGAAAGGATTGCAAAACAATGATGGCGGCTGGGGAGCTTTTGAACGAGGGGTAACGAGCAAGTTACTATCGAATTTGCCGATTGAAAATGCGAGTGATATGATAACCGATCCGTCCACACCAGATATTACAGGTAGGGTGTTAGAATTATTCGGAACGTATGCACCGAATGAGTTGCTTGAAGAGCAAAAAAAGAAAGCTATCAAATGGTTAATGGATGTACAGGAACAGAATGGATCATGGTATGGAAAATGGGGGATATGTTATATATATGGGACATGGGCAACGATGACAGGCTTACGTGCATTAGGAGTGCCTTCTACTCATCCAGCGTTGAAAAAAGCCGCTTCATGGCTCGAACATTTGCAGCATGAAGACGGAGGGTGGGGAGAATCCTGTCAAAGTAGTGTAGAGAAAAAATTTATTTCTTTACCTTTTAGTACGCCGTCACAAACAGCGTGGGCACTTGATGCACTCATTTCTTACTACGATCAAGAAACACCGATTATTCGAAAAGGAATTTCATATTTGCTCGCGCAGTCTACTATGAATGAAAAATATCCTACTGGTACAGGGTTACCGGGGGGCTTTTATATTCGCTATCATAGTTATGGACATATATATCCGTTACTTGCTTTAGCGCACTACGTAAAGAAATATAGAAAATAAACCGAGAGATACTCTCGGTTTATTTTGATGGGTAGTAGGTCCCTGTTGAAAAGAATAAGGAACGTTGTAGTTCCTTATTTTTCTGTTGATTGGCGTTTTTGACGTGCATCAGCGGCATTTGCACGTGCGTTTGCTTCTAAGTCATTGTGGTCAGCGAGTTCGCGAGCGAACTCAACATCAATGCCATCGGCAGCTTTGTTTCGATCTACATTCTTTTTTTTCATTCGAAACAATCTCCTTGTGTTGTATGCGGCGTTGCAAAGTTAGTTTGACACAAATAGACTTTTTTATACAAAGAGGATTTGGAAAGCATAGAGCCGAAATATACAATATAACTAATAGAAATGGGGGATAGGGATGGACTTGTTGAATGGGAAAACAGCTGTTGTAACGGGTGCTGCGCAGGGGATTGGAAAAGAAATCGCACGAGTTTTTGCAAAACTAGGGGCCAAAGTATTAATTAGTGATGTAAATGAAGAGAAGCTACAAAAAACGACACGTGAATTATCAGATGAAGGGTATGATGTGAGTTTATATCGATGTGATGTGAGTAATCAAAATGAAGCGAAGTCGTTAATTGAATATGCGGTGCAAAAATTTGGTACATTACATATTTTAGTGAATAACGCTGGAATTACAAAAGATGCAATGTTACATAAGATGGAGAAATCAGCTTGGGAACAAGTATTACAAGTGAACTTAACTGGCGTTTTTTACTGTATGCAGCCAGCACTTCTTTATATGAGGCAACAAGGGTATGGGCGGATTATTAATATTTCTTCTATTAGTAGGGAAGGAAACATTGGACAAGCAAATTATGCGGCTACAAAAGCAGGGGTTGTAGGCTTAACAAAAACAGCAGCGAAAGAGGTTGGAAGTTTTGGTATTACGTGTAATGCGATTTGTCCAGGATTTATGGATACTGATATGACAAAAACAATACCGGATAAAGTAAAAGAGAAAATGGTTGGAGCGATTCCAGTTGGAAGAATCGGAACGCCGGAAGATATTGCAAACGCAGCTGCCTTTTTAGCATCAGAGTATGCGTCTTACATTACAGGAGAGGTATTAAATGTGAGCGGTGGGTTGCAAGTGTAAATGAATACATAATGAAAAGAACCTGACCGAGTAGGTCAGGTTCTTTCTCGTTAATTTAAGTTAATCCAAACGCTCTTCACTTCTGTATAGTTGTTCAGCGCGTAAGATCCCATTTCGCGGCCAAGACCGGATTGTTTAAATCCTCCAAATGGAGATGCTGCATCAAAGACGTTATAACAGTTTACCCATACAGTACCAGCACGTACTTTACTTGCAACATAGTGTGCTGTTTTAACATTTTCTGTCCACACACCAGCCGCTAAGCCGAATTGTGATTTATTTGCACGTTCAATCACTTCATCAATATCGTTAAAAGGTATTGCAGAAATAACTGGACCGAAAATTTCTTCTTTTGCGATCGTCATTTCGTCATTTACGTCAGCGAATACTGTAGGAGAAACGAAGTAGCCTTGATCGAATGGATTACTTCCTCCGCAAAGTACTTCAGCGCCTTCTTCAATCCCTTTTTCAATGTAGCTCATTACACGTTTTTGTTGTTCTTCGGAAACGAGAGGACCGATTGTTGTTTCAGGGTTAAGACCGGCACCTTGATTTAGTTTTTTAGAATAGAGGACGAGATCAGCCATGACATTATCATACATTTTCTTTGGGATAAATAAGCGTGATCCAGCAGAGCATACTTGTCCTTGGTTAAACATAACACCAGAAAGTGCACCAGGAATCGCGCGAGATAAGTCGGCGTCTGGTAAAATAATGTTCGGTGATTTACCGCCAAGCTCTAAAGTAACACGTTTCAATGATTCAGATGCTTGTCGCATAATTTGTTTACCGACTGGAGTAGAACCAGTAAATGCAATTTTATCAACGAGTGGATGATTAACAAGTGCTTGTCCAGCTGATTCACCGAATCCAGGAACGATATTAATAACACCTTTCGGGAATCCAGCTTCTTCAATTAATTCAGCTAAGTATAGAGCGGATAGTGGAGTTTGTTCTGCAGGTTTTAAAACGATTGTACATCCTGTAGCAAGCGCAGCTCCCATTTTCCACATTGCCATAAGAAGTGGGAAGTTCCAAGGGATAATTTGACCGACGACACCAACAGCCTCATGGCGTGTATAGTTAAAGTAATCACCGGAAACAGGAATTGTTTGACCAACAATTTTCGTCGCCCAGCCAGCATAATAGCGCATATGCTCAATTGCAAGTGGTATGTCTGCCGCCATTGTTTCACGGATTGGCTTTCCGTTATCTAACGTTTCGAGCTGTGCGAGCTCTTCTTTATGCTCTTCCATTAAATCAGCGAGCTTGTACATAAGACGGCTGCGTTCAGCAGTGCTCATGCGTGACCAAGGACCTTCATCGAAAGCCATTCGAGCAGCTACCACAGCTTTATGAATGTCTTCGCGACCAGCTTCAGCAACGATAGCGAGTGTTTCACCAGTTGCTGGGTTAGGAGTTTTAAATGTTTTTCCGGAAGCGCTTTCAATGAACGCTCCGTTCACATATAGTTTCTTTGTGCCCTGAAGAAATTTCTCTACCTTTTCATGAAGATTTACAGCTAGTTGACTCATTGTATAACCCCCTTGAAAATATAATTTAAACGCAGTACGAGACGGCGTTTATTCCGAAATCAAGGATGTGGGAACTAGATGAAAAGCCTCTACTTAAAATCATAAATAAAAAATGCTGAAAATTCAAATTTCATTTTCGTTACAATTGTAAAAAATATGTAATGAAACATTGTATTCTATATAATTACAAAAAATCCTGCGCGTTTTTGTTTTCTAGTAGGAAAAACTAGAAAAACAGTGGTACAATTATACATCGTGAGAGGAGGGGGAAAATGAAGAATTATCATGATGATCCGCGCTTTCGAGTTGCCCATAGAGAAGCGTTAATTGGTCTTGGATTAGCTATTATTAATTTTATAATATGGTATGGATTTGCTTATGGGCTTGGAAGTAAGGATCCGAGTGAATATACATATGTATTAGGTTTTCCAGCATGGTTTTTTTATAGCTGTATCGTTGGATTTATCGTAATGGTTATTTTGCTTATTTTAGTTGTTCGTTTTTTATTTCAAGATATTTCACTCGATGAGGAAGAAAAAAGTGAGGAATGATAGATGAATTGGTATGTAATAATCCCAATGATAATTTCTTTTATCGTTGTGTTTTTAATTGGTGTATATGCATCAAGACGTGTACAAGCAACCGCTAATAATAAATTTTTACAAGAATATTTTCTTGGTGGGCGTGAACTTGGTGGCTTATTATTAGCTATGACGATGATTGCTACGTACGGTAGTGCAAGTAGCTTTATCGGCGGGCCTGGTATTGCTTACAATATGGGTCTTGGATGGGTGCTGTTATCAGCGATTCAAGTTGTAACAGGATATATCGTTTTAACGGTTATTGGTAAAAAGTTTGCTATTATCGCTAGAAAGATGGAAGCAATTACGCTTATTGATTATTTAAAGGGCAGATACAATAATAAAGCGGTAGTTGTTCTTTCTGCGTTAAGTATTATAATCTTTTTGTTCTCAGCAACAGTAGCCCAGTGGGTTGGCGGCGGACGATTAATTGAGTCGCTAACAGGACTTTCCTACACAACGGCACTATTTTTATTTACATTTTCTGTACTTGTGTATGTGTTAATTGGTGGATTTCGTGCAGTCGCTTTATCAGATACGTTATTAGGAATCATTATGTTAGTCGGAACAACAATCATTTTAATTGCTACTGTCATTGCTGGTGGCGGAGTTGAAAAGATTATGCAGGAACTTATTCAAATTAATCCGAATCTAATAACACCGTTCGGAGCGGATGGAAGTTTAACGAAATCATATGTCACATCATTTTGGATTTTAATTGGGATTGGTGTCGTGGGATTACCGCAAATTAGTGTGCGTGCTATGTCTTATAAAAATTCAAAAGCTATGCACCAAGCATTAATCATTGGAACGGTTGTCGTCGGTACAATTATGATTGGTATGCATTTAACAGGTGTGTTTGCAAGAGTAGTCCTTCCAGGCATAACGGTACCAGATAAAGTAATGCCGCTACTCGCAATGGAAGTGTTGCCACCTTGGTTAGCTGGAGTTTTCTTAGCTGCACCAATGGCAGCGATAATGTCTACTGTGAACTCATTATTATTACTTGTAAGTTCGTCAATTATTAAAGATATATATGTGAACTACATAAATAAAGATGCCGCGGATAGTACGATAAAGAAAGGTAGCCTATTGATTACTGGTATCGTAGGATTACTCGTATATGCTGCCGCTATTAAGCCACCAGACTTTTTAATTTGGTTAAATTTATTTTCTTTCGGTGGTTTAGAAGCAGCGTTCATTTGGCCGATTGTGTTAGGTTTATATTGGAAAAAAGGAAATGCAACTGGAGCTCTCGCATCTATTTTAGTTGGAGTAGGTTCCTATATGTTTATTCACCTTTGCTACCCTAATCCATTCGGTATACATACAGTTGTTTTCCCGATTTGCTTTGCATTTATCTCTTATATAATTGGTAGTATGGTTACGATGAAAAAAGTAGCATAAAAATATAGAAAAACGTAGGAACTTCTAATATGAAGTTCCTACGTTTTTTGTTTATACAAAATTTATCTTTTTCATTCTGTATTCCGTCATGTATTCATAAAGTAATAACAATTGATGGGATGGAGTTGAGGTCTATGAAAAAAATATTATTTTTAGGAGACCCAGGAATTGATGACTCTTTAGCAATTATGTATGGATTATTGCATCCTGATATTGATATTGTTGGAGTAGTAACAGGATATGGGA
Organism: Bacillus sp. TH17; assembly: GCF_016651125.1. Lineage (NCBI taxonomy): Bacteria > Bacillati > Bacillota > Bacilli > Caryophanales > Bacillaceae > Bacillus > Bacillus sp. TH17. The sequence goes on along the minus strand of NZ_JAEKEN010000001.1, from coordinate 2,952,310 downwards.
ATGTAACGCAGGAAAAGGCGACGAGTAATGCGGCGTATTTATTGCAAATGGCGGGCCGGGAAGATATACCTGTTATTAATGGAGCGAAAATTCCTTTATCTGGGGATTTTGTAACATATTATCCGGAAATTCATGGGGTAGACGGTTTGGGACCTATTAAGCCTCCTAAAAATTTTTCTCCCAATATTAAACCTTTTTGTGCATTTTTCGATATCATTGAAAAATATAAAGGAGAACTAATAATTGTTGATGCCGGCAGATCAACAACATTAGCGACGGCATTTATTTTAGAAAAACCAATGATGAAGTATGTGAAAGAATATTATATAATGGGCGGAGCTTTTTTAATGCCCGGAAATGTTACACCGGTCGCGGAAGCCAATTTTCATGGTGACCCAATTGCATCACAATTAGTTATGCAAAATGCGAAAAATGTGACATTAATACCGCTTAACGTTACATCAGAAGCGATTATTACACCGGAGATGGTGAAATACATTACGAAACATTCTAAAACGAATTTCAAGAAATTAATAGAACCGATTTTCGATTATTATTATAAAGCTTATAAAAATCTGAATCCTAAAATAACAGGGAGCCCAGTGCATGATGTAGTAACGATGATGGTAGCGGCAAATCCATCTCTTTTAGATTACGTGTATCGTCGTGTTGATGTAGATACGGTTGGAGTTGCGAAAGGGGAAAGTATCGCTGATTTTCGCCCGCAACCTGAAGCAAAAGCGTTGAAAAATTGGGTTAAAATTGGCTGGTCTTTACATTATAAAAAGTTTCTAGAGGATTTTGTGAAAATTATGACGTAGACATAATAGTAGCATACAAGTTAAAATAATGGAGATGATTGTTTAAATAATCATCTCCATTATTTTGTTTTTAAGAGATAAATAGAGAAGAGTTACACAATAGGAGAGGAATTTTACTTGAAAAAAACTATAGTATGCGCAGTGATTGTGGGTATTTTTGTTTTGCTGATATCAGGTAACTTTTTAGTGAAAAAAGTGTGGAGTTCAAATAATGATGATGCGCAGTACATAGCATCCTTTATTGAAGAACATAAAGATGAAAAGAATAGTGCACTTTTAATAAAAAGAAATGATAAAGTCGTGTATTCTGTAAATCCGGATGTTGTATTGCCAGTTGCTAGTACGATGAAGTTAATTGTGGCGCTTGAATATACGAAACAAGTTACAGAGGGGAAAATCGATCCGTCTAGTTTCGTTTCAATTAATGATGTGAATCGTTATTATGTGCCGGGTACAGATGGTGGTGCACAAGATAGATGGCAAAATTATTTGCAAAAAAAAGAAAAGATAACTGAAGGAGCGGTTTCTTTAGAAGAAGTTGCAAAAGGAATGGTTAAGTTTAGTTCTAATGCAAATACTGAATATTTAATGGAGGTATTAGGATTAAACAATATTAATCGGAATTTACAAAGTTTAGCACTTCCTGCACATCAACCGCTATTTCCGATTGTTTCATCTTTATACATTCCGGGATATTTGCATAAAGAATTACATGTTCCAAAATATAAAATAGAGAAAAAGTTAAAAGAAATGTCTCAAGAGCAATATCGTGAATATGCTATGATTATTCATGAACGCTTAAAAAAGAAGGGGCCATTATTACAGAAGGAAATTCCTCTGTATTTAGAGGAACGTTATGACAAAATTTGGTCGGATAGATTGCCGGCTGCTTCCGCTAACGATTATATGGTACTGCTTCAAAAGGCAAATCATCAAGGTGGTCTTACAGAAGCGGAAGAAAAAGTGTGGGCGAATATCGTTGAAACAGATATGAGCGCAAAGAAATATCGTAAAACATTCAGACATGCTGGACAAAAGAATGGTTATACACCATGGACGGTAACAAAAGCAGTTTATGCAATGGATAAACGCGGAAACTGTACAGAAATTGTTTTCTTGGCAAATAATTTAAATGAAGATGACAGTGCTGAAATACGTAAACATTTAGCAAATCTACACTTTCAAGTGTTGCAAAGTGATAAGTATGATGCGACTTTTATTAAATAAACTCGGTGCTATGAGCGCCGAGTTTATTTTTATGTACAAGCACTTTTTCACCATCCTTGGGTATGATGGGTAGTAACACTTAGGCGAAAGGGGAAAAGGTGATGAAACAGAGTAAAGAAGAGTTTATTAAGAATGAAGGCGCTGATTTCCCTGGGAAAACATATGTAAATTGTGTATTACAGCACGTATTTAATTTTCAGCGTAATTATTTATTAAAAGATATGTTTCAAGTGCATAGGGCACATATTACTATGTTAACTGAAGAGAAGTTAATGAAAAGAGAAGAAGCGAAAGTTATATTAATCGCACTTAAAAAAGTAGAGGGGATTCCAAAGGAGAAGTTGCTATATACAGAGCAACATGAAGATCTTTTTTTCTTAGTTGAACATTTGCTTTCTCAAAAAGCAAAGTGTGAATTTGTAAGTAATATGCATATCGGTAGAAGTAGAAATGATATGGGTGTAACGATGTATCGCATGAGTTTACGGCAATTTGTATTGCGGTTAATGGAACATCATTTATTGCTGCAAGAAAGTATGCTGGAGCTCGCCGGTGAACATATGGAAACAATTATGCCCGCGTATACACATACACAACCGGCGCAGCCGACAACATTTGGTCATTATATTTTGGCAATTTATGATACGATGCAACGAGATTTAGAAAGAATGAAAAAAGCGTATCATCTTTTAAATCATTCTCCAATGGGGGCAGCTGCCCTTTCTACAACAAGCTTCCCAATTAAGAGAAAACGAGTGGCACAGTTACTTGGATTTACAAATGTAATTGAGAACTCATATGATGCTGTTGCTGGAGCAGATTATTTATTAGAAGTTAGCTCGTTACTAATGGTTATTATGACGAATACGAGTAGATGGATTCATGATTTTTTACTATTAGCGACGAAAGAATATGATGGGATTACTGTAGCGAAGCCATATGTGCAAATAAGTAGTATTATGCCGCAAAAACGAAATCCTGTTTCAATAGAACATGCCCGTGCTATTACGAGTAGTGCTTTAGGGGAAGCATTTACTGTATTTCAAATGATTCATAATACACCATTTGGTGATATTGTCGATACGGAGGATGACTTGCAGCCGTATTTATATAAAGGAATCGAAAAGGCGATTCGTGTTTTTTGTATGATGAACGCAGTTATTCGAACGATGAAAGTAGAAGAGGAAACGTTAAAAAGTCGTTCATATAAACACGCGATTACGATTACAGATTTCGCAGATGTTTTAACAAAAAACTATGAAATACCATTTCGGCATGCACATCATGCAGCAAGTGCGATTGCAAATATGTCATTGGAGCAGAAAAAGGAGTTACATGAATTAAATTTCAAAGACATAAATGTATACTTACAAGAAAATTTGAAAGTAAATTTATTAGAAGAAGAGTGGAAAGAAATTATATCACCAGAAGCTTTTATTCAAAAAAGAAATGTATATGGTGGACCGAGTAAAAAAGAGATGGAGCGTATGATTAAAAATCGAAAAGAGTCATTTCAAAAAGAAGAAGAGGTATTTGAAAAGGAAAAACAAAGAATTTTACAAGCTGAAAATGATTTGAATACGTTAGCTTCGAACATTATTGAATCGTAAAAGAAGGATTTAATGAATTAATCGCCAATACTTAATTTAAATATAAATCGAGGGAAGAGATTGTCGATGATTCAATTACATGTATATGAAGAGATTCTTAATTTTACAGAAGAGGTTACACCATTTTTAGAGAAGAATGAGCAGGAAAATAATCTCATATTAGGTGTATTACAAATGGTCCAAGAACCGATATTTATAGGAGTAGCAAAACAAGAGGAAGAAATTGCAGCTGTATTTCTTCAAACAGAAGAAAAGAAACAAATAATTGTTGCTACGTCTGAGATTTCGGCAGTAGCTATTAAGGAACTTGCAAAAGAGTTAACGAAAGTATATCCACATATTCCTGGATTGATTGGTAATAAAAAAATCGTACAGAAATTAGCGGAAGAGATTGCAGTGTTAGAGAATAAGAAAACTAATGTTGCAATGGAGCAAGGTATATATGAATTAAAACAAGTAAAGAAAAAGTGGAACGGAGATGGAATCTTTCGAGAAGTAAGTAGTGATGAGCTAACATTAATAGAGCAGTGGATATATCAATTTTGCGAAGATGTGAAGATTCCTACTACGAAAGAAGAAGCGAAACAAACTGCTCATACATTAATTACTAATCGTTGTCTATTTGGTTTAGAAGTAGACGGGAAGATTGTTTCTGTAGCTGCAAAAACGAGACCGACTACAAACAATATAACAGTTAATTTTGTATATACACCGAAAGAAGCTCGGAAAAAAGGGTACGCATCTAGTTGTGTCGCTGCACTTAGTCAACGTATGTTAGATGAAGGCTACAAAACAACGACATTATATACGGACCTGGCAAATCCGACATCAAATAAAATTTATCAAGAAATTGGTTATGAGAAGATTATGGAGTCTGTACTTATATTTTTAGAGAAATAGAATGAAAAGGCACGCTATTATAGCGTGCCTCTTTGTTATTCATCAATTCGAATTACTTCACCCTGCGGGAAATTCTCAGTTTCTAGTAAGTTACGAATAGCTTTCGCAACATATTCAGGTGACAGCAGCTTTCCTTCTTCTTTTAATGCGGTGAATCGATCTAAGTTAATAAAGTCTTCCTTATTTGTTTCACGAATTTGTGCTTGCATATTTGTATCAACAACACCGGGTGCGAAAGCGACAGTTTTTACAGGATATTCTTTCTCCACTTCTTCAGTAGCTACGCACTGTGTAAACATATTTACACCGGCTTTCGTTGTACAATAAGCTCCCCATCCGAAATAAGGATTTTTTCCTGCTCCAGATGAAATATTTATAATGCGTTTTTCTACTTTCCAGTCTTTCGTATGTTTCATGAAAGTGGAAGTAAGAATCATTGGTGCGATTAAATTAATATGAACGTTCGTAATGAATTGTTCACTTTCTGACTTTTCAATAGGTTTCATTGGTGCAAGTGTTCCTGCATTATTAATTAAATGAATCGATGAGACATTGTCTTTTTGAATAGATGAAAAGACTTCGTTAAAATGAGTTTCTAAATTATGTACATCTTGAAGATCTATGGAATGGAAAATATAATTGCTGTCGTTTTGCTCTGCGAGTTTTGCAAGCTGTTTATTTTCTCTCCTAGAAATAGAGATAACGGTTGTATTTTCTTCTAACAATTGCACGGCGATTGCCTCACCTAAACCTTGTGAAGTTCCTGTTACGATAACGTAGCGCATAGTATAGTAAACTCCTCTCCATATATGTGGAATTTTGTTGGACAACGTACATTATATAGTTTGTCTACATTTTATAGTATAGAGCACTTTTTACTATAAATGAAATGAGATGATTGTGTGCCTTTTATGAATCGTTTTACAACAACAGTAACTGGTGCTGTCACGTTCACTGGGAACACGTTGGGACTAAGTCCTACATCACCTGCACCAAACAATAACTTCGGCACGATTGATGTGTTTACAACGATAAATACATCGCTTCAAGTGCCTGGATTCCCGGCAGGAACAACGAATGACTGGCCATTAAATTCTTCAAGTGCAATTTTGAACCTTCCAGCAGGGAGTAGTGTTTTATACGCAGAACTAGTATGGGCCGGCACATACCGAACCGATACAGAGGATGTTACAGCATTTTTAAATGATAATATTTCATTTACAACACCAGCAGGAACATTTTCTGTTGCACCAGATCCTGCAACTGCGCAGCAAGGTTCGGTAGGAAACCAGTTTTATTATGCTCGCTCTGCTAATGTAACGAATCTTGTAAGTGCAGGTGGGGCAGGCACATATACAACAGGTGCCGTGCCAGCTGCAAGAACTTCAGCTGATCCAACAATCAGTCGTTCAGCTGGCTGGACGCTTGAGGTAGTTTATCAAAATGCAAGTTTACCGCTTCGGAATTTGTCAGTATATGCAGGTCAAGAAATTATCGATGCTTCATCCCCGCCAGTTGATGCTACTATTTCAGGATTTGCTACTCCAGCAACAGGAGCTGTTACAGGAAGAGTGCTCGTAACTGCTCAAGAAGGTGATTCTAACATTGTTGGAGATCAGCTTCGCTTTGGACCGAATGCAAATGCTACAGTCGCATTATTCGGACCGAGAAACCCCGCGAATAATTTCTTTCAATCACAAATTTGTAATGATAGTGGCAATCTAGATACGAGCGGCACATTTGGAGATTTGAATCAGCCGTTAGGAATCGCTTTAGCGGTCCGAAGACAAGGGTGGGATATTACGAATGTAGACGCCTCATCTTCTTTAGTAAACAATCAGACGTCAGCAACTGTTCGCTTTGTCACAAATGGAGATGGATACGCTGCAGCTGGTTTTGGTGTTCAAATTGATGCGACAGGTCCAATCATTAATCCTGTTAAATCGGTTAATAGAACAGTTGCAGGGGTAGGGGATACTCTCACCTATACGATTACGGTCCCGAACACAGGAACAGGAAGTGCAGAAAACGTTGTATTACAAGATAGTATTCCGAACGGAACGACATTTGTAGCAGGTAGTGTAACGGTAGGTGGAGTAACACAACCGAGTGCGAATCCAGCGAATGGAATTAATTTAGGTACAATCCCAAATAACACGCAAAGAATTGTTACATTTCAAGTTCGAATAACATCGTTCCCGAACCCAAACCCTATTCCAAATCGTGCAATGGTGTCATATCAATTCCGTCCTTTTGTCGGTAGTCCCCCTATTACAAGTACGTCTTCTTCAAATACAGTACAAACGACAGTGAATCAAGCAACTATAAGTATGCAAAAATCTGTAGACCTACAGACGGCAACGCTTAATGACGTATTAACGTACACAGTTAATGTCACGAATAATGGGAATGTTGCTGCAAACAATGTTATTTTTGTTGATAGTATCCCTGCAGGAACAACATTTGTCGCAAATAGTGTTACGGTAAATGGAGTAGCACGTCCAGGAGCGAATCCATCAAGTAGTATTAATCTTGGAAGTATTAATGCTTCACAAACGACTGTAGTGCGCTTTCAAGTTCGAGTAACATCTAATCCTCTTGTAAATCCAATTCCGAACCGTGCAAGTGTAACATTTAACTTTACTCCAGTGCCTGGCCAACAACCAATTTCAGGTCAAGCGACAAGTAATACTGTATTTACTACTATTAATATAGCTGATATAAGAACGAGAAAAACAGTGGATAGAGCTTTTGCGACAGTTAATGACGTTCTTACGTACACCGTTACAATTGAAAATACAGGAAATGTACTTGCGACAAATGTTATTTTTCAAGATCCGATCCCAACTGGAACGACTTTTATTCCAAATAGTGTGACTGTAGATGGGGTTTCACAGCCTGGAGCAAATCCTGCGACTGGGTTTACAGTAGCGAATATATCTCCAGGTGGAAGTAGGACAGTGACTTTTCAAGTACGAGTCACATCTACGCCATCAGGAGGGACGATTGCGAATCGTGGAAATGTATCGGCTAATTTCGTCGTTATTCCGAATCAGCCGCCAGTAACGATTAATAGACAAACGAATACAGTTGTAACACAAGTTAATACAGGTGGTTTAAATGTAATAAAGGAAGTGAATACAACGCAAGCGGCAGTAGGGGACACTTTAACATACACGATTGCCGTCCAAAATACAGGAAACGTTCCGTTAACAAATGTGTTTTTCCAAGACACTATTTCTTCCGCTATTTCATTTGTTGCAAATACTGTAACGATTAATGGAGTCCCGCAAAGTGGATTGAATCCGAATACAGGATTTTCTCTTCCAAATATTCCTGCGGCTCAAACCGTTGTAGTCACATTTGACGTATTAATTGTACAGGATCCAGAAAATGAAGATATTTTAAATCAAGCAAATGTAACAGCAAGTTTTCAAGTGAATCCGAGCGAACCGCCAGTAACAATCAATGTTCCTAGTAACATTGTGAATACAACTGTACAATCAGGGAATTTTGAAGTTGTGAAATCAGTCAATACGGATGTTGCAACGGTAGGGGATGTTTTAGTATATACAATCGAAGTCATAAATGCGGGTAGTGTACCAGCTACAAATGTATTTTTCCAAGATTCAATTCCACAAGGGACATTATTTATTGAAAACAGTGTATTTGTTAATGGTGTTTTACAAGAAGGGGCAGATCCAGAACTTGGATTCCCATTAAATAATTTGCCTACTGGCGCGAGTGTAATTGTTACGTTTGAAGTATTAATTGATGAAATTCCCCAAGGAAATAATGTCGTAAATAATGCGAATGTAACTGGAGATTTCCTTGTAAATCCAACAGAGCCACCGATTACTGTAACAGTACCAAGTAATACTGTTATGACAGTGGTGAATTCTTCAGGGTTAAATGTAATAAAGAGCGTAAGCGCTACTGAAGCAGGAGTAGGAGATACGTTAACGTATACAGTTCGTATACAAAATAGTGGAACGGTAGCAGCGACAAATGTGTCATTCCTTGATCCAATTCCATCTGGAACAACGTTTGTTGCGAATAGTGTAACAATAAACGGGATATCTCAACCCGGTTTAAACCCAACAACTGGATTTCCACTTGCTAATATTCCAGTAGGAGGGATGGTAACAGTTACTTTTCAAGTGACGATCACGAGTGTACCACCAAATAGAGTTCTTCCGAATAATGCGAATGTAACTGCGGATTTCCAAGTAAGTCCTCTCCAGCCACCAATTACAATTGTAACGATTAGTAATATTGTTGTGACGCGATTGAATGTAGGATCAATTAATGTAATAAAGAGTGTAAACACACCGCAAGCAGGTGTAGGAGATACGTTAACGTATACGATTCTTATTCAAAATACAGGAACTGTTCCTGCAACAAATATTATTTTTCAAGATCCGATTCCTGTTGGAACTGCGTTTGTAGCGAATAGTGTCACGATAAATGGAGTTGTTCAGCAAGGTGCAGACCCTGTGGTAGGTTTTCCAGTTCCGAATATTCCAGTTGGGCAAACCGTTACAGTTACGTTTCAAGTTATAGTGACGAGTGTCCCGAGTGGTGGAAATATTAGAAACCAATCAAACGTTACTGCAAGTTTTCTTATAAATCCAGCTAATCCTCCAATAACGACTGTTACGAATAGCAATTTCGTCGTGACGCAAGTAAACACAGCACAGTTAAATATACAAAAATCTTCATCTGTACAACAAGCGGCACTTGGAGAAATTTACACGTATTCTGTTGTCATTAGAAATAATGGAACGGTAACAGCAACGAATGTCTCTTTCATTGATCCAATTGCTCTAGAAACAACATTTGTAGCAAATAGTGTAACGATAAATGGAACTCCTCAACCTGGATTTGATCCAAATATAGGTTTTACGCTTCCTAATATAGCTGCTGGCACATCATTGACTGTAGCGTTCCAAGTAACAGTAGTTGCGCCATCCACGCGTGGAGCCGTACTAAACACGGCAGCTGCTACGGCCACTTTTTTATTAAATCCTTTAAAGCCCCCTGTAACAACGACAAATTCAAGTAATACGACAGTAGTTACGATACCGTTACCTCCTCCTGGTGAAGTAACAGCAACCAAAACAGTTGACGTTGCAACTGGAGCGGTTGGGGATGTATTAACGTATACCGTGCTAATTTCAAACGTAGGAATTATACCTGTTACAGATGTGTTCTTCCAAGATGTCATACCAGAAGGAACGACATTTGTAGAAGATAGTGTAACGATAGGTGGGGTGCAGCAACTTGGTTTAAATCCAGAAATAGGATTTACAGTTACTCCATTATTAATTAATGGTGGAAGTATTGAGGTAACGTTCCGAGTGACGATTACAGAAATTCCAGATAATGAAGTCATATTAAATGATGCAGACGTTACATTTACTTCACAACCAAATCCGCAGGAACCACCGATTACGGAAACGATATTAACAAATTTAGTCGTTACGATAATTAATATAGCGTTTATTTTTCCGTTAAAACTAGTAGATAAAGAAGTAGCGACTGTAGGAGAAATTTTAACGTATGATGTATTGATTTTTAATTTTGGAACAGTGGCAGCGACGAATGTTCAATTTATAGATACTACTTCCGCGGGTGTAGCATTTGTACCAGGAAGTGTGAGCATAAACGGGGTACCAGCACCAGGATTAGATCCTTTTATCGGTTTTACAGTTCCAGATATACCTGTAGATGATTTTGTACTTGTCACATATCAAGAGATGGTAACGAGCATACCAGAAGGTGGAACAGTTGTTAACTTTGTAGATGTTACGGCTACATTTGCTGTAAGTGAAACAGAGCCGCCTATTACTGAAACAACGACAAGTAACACGACATTAACCGAAATAAATGAACCTGGTTTGAATGTTTTAAAATCAGTAAGTGAGCCAATTGTTGCAGTAGGCGATACAATCACATATACGACAGTAGTTCAAAATACAGGGACAGTGACAGCGACGAATATTCAATATAGTGATGTATTACCTTCCTCTATAGCATTCGTGCCGAATAGTGTAACGATAGGTGGTGTGATACAACCTGGGTTCAATCCTAATAATGGATTCCCACTTCCAGATATAAATTCAGGGGGAAGTGTAGAAGTCACGTTCCAAGTAACCGTTGTTAGTGTTCCAGCAAACGGAACAATTGCCAATACGGCAAATGTTACTGGAAGCTTTATATTAGTACCAGGAGAACCACCAGTTATAGTAAATCAGCCAAGTAACACAACGCTCACAACTGTAAATAGAGGACGCTTTAATGTTATTAAACAAGTCAATAGAGCTGCTACCTTAGTTGGAGATGTATTAACGTATACAGTGCAAATAACGAATACAGGAACAGTAACAGCTAACGATGTTCAGTTTATTGATACGATTTCAGCAGGAGCGTCATTTGTACCAAATAGTGTAACGGTAAATGGAACTCCGCAACCTGGTTTGAATCCGATTACAGGGTTTGGAATTGGCGATATACTTGTTGGCAATACGACTATAGTGACGTTCCAAGCGACAGTGACAAATATTCCATCTTCAGGAACGATAACGAATGTTGCAAATATAACAGGAAGTTTTACTTTAGTACCAGGAGAACCACCAGTTGTAGTAACAGAGCCGAGTAATACGACAATAACAAGGGTAAATAGAGGGCGATTCAATGTTATAAAAACTGTCAACAAACAGGCGACACGATTAGGAGATACGTTAACGTATAGTGTGCAAGTTACAAATACAGGAACGGTAACAGCGACAAATGTGCAATTTATTGACGTTCCATCACCTAGTTTAGAATTCGTTCCAGGGAGTGTACAGATAAATGGGATTCCACAAGTAGGTTTAGATCCTTTTGTAGGCTTTTCATTACCGGATCTTGCAGTAGGAGATAGCATACTAATCACATTTGAAGTAAATGTAATCGTAATTCCGCCTTCTAGTAGCATTATGAATACAGCGAGAGTAACTGGTGATTTCGAATTGATTCCAGGAGAACCACCGTTTACAATTACGAATTCAAGTAATACGACAGTCACACCAGTAAATAGAGGCAGTTTAGATATGCTGAAAGAAGTAGATCATTCAATTGTTGGAGTAGGAGAAACGGTAACGTACCGTGTTCGCATATTAAATACTGGTACGGCTGATGCAATGAATGTTCAATTTATTGATGTGTTATCTCCGGAAGCGGCTTTTGTACCAAATAGTGTAACGGTAAATGGAGTAGCACGTCCAGGAGTAAATCCGCAGGTTGGATTTACGATTTTAGACATTCCAGTCGGTGAGACGGCGATTGTAACATATGAAGCTACAATTACAAGTTTTCCAGATGGTGGTACAGTGGTGAACGTTGCTGGGGCATCGGCAGAATATATTTTAGTACCAGGGGAACCGCCAGTTACAGTGATGGACACGAGTAATACAGTTATTGTAACGGTAAATACTGCAATCTTATTTGTTGCAAAAGGAGCAAACTTTGAAGTAGCAATGGTAGGAGATGTTGTCACTTACGGAATTGCTGTTATAAATGATAGTACAGTTCCTGTGACGAATATTATTTTAACAGACATCATTGACCCAAATACGTTATTTATAAATGGCACGGTAACGGTAAATGATGTACCTTTTCCATTTGCCAATCCGAATACCGGTATCCTTTTAGGTGATTTTCAGCCAAATGATGCAGCAATTATTAATTTCCAAGTTGTAATAACAGGAGGGCAAATAAATAACTTAGTAACAAATACAGCTACAGCGAATGGGCTTGCAACTGTAAATCCTAATGAGCCGCCAGTAGTAGTTGAAGGCGATAGTAATACAGTTGTTATCCCGTTTATTCCTCAAAATGTTTCAACAACAGTCGTAAAAACGGCAGATCTTCAATCAGCAACGATAGGCGATGTTATTACGTTTACGACAGTTATTACGAATACGGGGGATACAGCGATACAAAATATTCGTTTTCAAGATATGTTAGATAGTAGTTTTCGATTTGTTCCTGGAAGTGTAACTGTTGATAATACGCCAGTGCCAAATGTAAGCCCAGTATCAGGGTTTCTTATAGGAAGTTTAAATCCAGGTGAAGCACGGACAGTTTCGTTCCAAGTAACAGTTCAGAGTGCACCAAGTGGTTCAGGAAATTATATTAATCAAGCGAGTATTCGCTTCGAACATCAAGTAGGCACAGTATTGCCACCTGTTACACAAATAATAGATAGTAACATAGTTGTCATTCCATTTGTTCCAACGATAGAACAAATTTGTGAAACAAACTTTAATTGTTTAGACAAAATTCCATTTCACTGTTCTCCGTGTAATCAGTTGCGAATAAATAAAAAATAAACACAAAAAGAGCATCCTTGAAGTGACCCCTAAAAGTTAGACACGGTTATTTCATTAGGCTACTTGATCCAAATGAGTCCGGTATTGTACCGGGCTCATTTTTAATTTTGCCTTAATCCGTTTCTTATTATAATAATCTATATATTTTTCTAATTCTATTTTAAAATGCTCTATGCATTCAAATTCTTTTATATAGAGGAACTCCGACTTCATAATCCCAAAGAAATTCTCTATTACTGCGTTGTCGTAACAGTTTCCTTTTCGAGACATACTCTGTACGATAGCTCTTGATTCAAGTGTACGGAAGTACTGTCTCATTTGATAATGCCATCCTTGATCCGAATGCATCAGTAGCTGGTGGTTTTCAGGTAAACGTTCTAATGCTTTCTCTAACATCTCTGAAACAAGTGAATACGCCGGTCTAGAACCAATTGTATAGGTAATAATCTCACCATTATACAAGTCTAATACAGGTGATACATACAGTTTTTCTCCAAATAATTTAAACTCTGTGATGTCTGTTACCCATTTTTGATTCGGTGCATCTGCATAAAAATTACGCTCTAAAATATTGGGTGCAATTTTACCGACTTTCCCTTTGTAGGATTTATATTTCTTCATACGCACAACACACTTTAATCCAAGCTCTTTCATAATACGTTGCACCTTTTTATGATTCACTTTCTGACCACGATTCGCTAACTCATCACGAATGCGACGGTAGCCATAACGACCTTCATTCTCCTCATAAATCACTTTAATCTCAGCTTTCAAATCGGCATCTACATCTGGGCGATTCATTTTCTTTACTAAATCATAATACGTGCTTCGTGGAATAGTAGCTAACTCGACGAGTGCCTTCACCGAATATTTATGCCTTAATTCATAGACTACTTGCGCTTTGTCTTGTTTAGTGACTTTTCCTTGTTTTGAACTAAGGCATTCAACTTTTTTAAGTACTCATTTTCCATTTCAAGCTGTTTAATACGTGCTTCAAGTGCTTCGACTGACCCTTCAGCTAAAGCTTGTTTTACTTGTTTATTTGACTCTTTTTTCATGGATGGACGCCCCTTTTTTTTAGATTGAAGGGCATCAATTCCTTGTGTTTCGAGTTGTTTTTTCCAAACAGAAATCGTTGAAGGGGCAGGAATGTTAAAGATAGCTGCCGTCTCAAATAAGGACATACCGTTTTCAATCATAAAGTTTAGTACGTCTAGTTTAAATTGTTGTGTGTAATTTGTACATCGTTTTAGAAAAGCTTCCACACCATTCTGCTTATATTGGTTTACCCAATTCAAAATGATTGTGCCACTTATACCGATCGCTCTACCCATTTCTCGATAACTTTCATTTCCGTTCAAATAACGTAGAACGATTTGTATTTTTTCATCAGCTGTAAATTTAGCCATAGAAAAACTGCACCTCCAATTGTTAGACTGTGTCTAACAATTGGGGTGCAGTTCACCTGAAAGAATAGGATGCTCTTTTTGTTTAGATCAAGTAGCTTCTTCTTCGGGAGAAGTGAAAAATTCGTTGACTTTGTTGGAGAGTAGAAATGGAATAGCTCCTTTTATAACGGAAATGTCCCAGTCCCACCATGCAAGGTTTTCTAGTTTTTCAATGATTTCTTGCGGGAAACGATATCGAACTAGTTTGGCAGGATTACCAGCGACGATTGCATATGGAGGTACGTCTTTTGTAACAACACTCTTGGCCCCGATAATGGCCCCGTTACCAATTGTAACACCAGATAAAATGCAGGATTGATAACCAATCCATACATCATTGCCGACTACGATATCACCTTTTGAAGAAGGATGACCAGTAATGTGTGCTCCTTCTTCGAAGAGGACATTAAATGGATAAGTTGTTATCCAATCAGCACGATGTTCACCGCCAAGTACGAAAACGACTTCTTCTCCTAATGAACAAAACTTACCTATTTTTAATTTTGTTTCATCATTCCAAGAAAAAATAATAGGGCCTACTTTACTGTAAGTATAATCACCGATATCATATTTATTATATTCAGGTTTTTGATTTAAATATAACATACCAATTTTAGCATCCTCTCTAAAGAAAGTAATGGATATGGAACATTATATGCAAGGTGAAGTAAGGCGAACTATGTTGTATGAAATGGTAATGTGCAAAAATGTTAGTAGGCAAGATGAATAAAAGGGAGTGAAATGTATGAGATACGAAATGGGATTATATAATAAACCTTTTCAGTCGATTCAATTAGGAAAAAAAGTATATGAAGTACGCTTATACGATAAAAAACGTCAACTTATAAAACAAGACGATGAAATTGTATTTACGAACCTTACGACAGCAGAAACGATGGCTGTAAAAGTAACGGAGATAAAACGATACGAAAGCTTTAAAGCAATGTACGAACAAATTGATAAAAAATTATTTGATTGTGAAGAACTTAGTATAAAAGAAATGTTAGAAAGTACATACGGAATATATACGAAAGAACAAGAAAAAGAATGGGGAACAGTTGCGATTGGTGTTGAGGTAATAAAGTGAGAAGAAATCGCGGTGCAGCTATAATTATACAAGGAGGTAAAATCGCTCTTATAAAACGTGTTCGAGAAGGTGAGATGTATTTTGTTTTTCCAGGCGGGGGAATTGAAGAAGGAGAAACGCCTGAAGAAGCAACGAAGCGAGAGGTTTATGAAGAATTAGGGGTACATATACAAGTGGAGCATCTGATTGCAAAGGTGGAGTATAAAGGTACGGAGTATTATTATAATGCCCATATTATAGGTGGAGTTTTCGGAAGTGGTAAAGGCGAGGAGTTCGAGCTGAAAGATAGAGGGAGTTATATTCCTTTATGGATGCCGGTAAATGAGTTGCCAAATTTAAATGTAAAACCTTATGATGTGGCCAAATGTGTATTTGATTATTATGGAATATGAGGTCTGACAACATACAAAAAAAACCATTGACATAGCCTTCTGATTTAAGTATTGTATTCGAGTATGTTTATAATCAGGAGGTTTATATGAGCAATCAAACTACTACACATCATGTGAAAATGACAACAGCAGATCCATCTGGAATCGGTCTATTTGGATTAGCGATGGTAACACTTGTAGCATCGTCTCAAAAGTTAGGCTTAACAGATGGCGTTTCACTTGTATTACCATGGGCAATCTTTTTAGGAGGATTTGCACAAATCTTTGCATGCATTCACGATGCAAAGCACAACAATACGTTCGGTACAACAGCATTTGGTGCGTACGGCCTATTTTGGTTAGGTGTTGGAATGACTTGGTTAATTCAACTTGGAGTATTTGGTGAAAAATTAGCCCAAACTGCAGATTCAAAACAGCTCGGTGTAGCCTTTATCGGATACTTGATTTTCACGATCTTTATGACAATTGGTGCAATGGAAACACATAAAGTATTATTTATGATTTTCGTCCTTATTGATTTCTTATTTATCGGTCTTTCATTAAGTACTTTAGGTGTTATGCCGCACGCAATGCATAATTTAGCAGCGTATTCTGAACTATGTATTTCATTATTATCTTTCTATGGTTCAGCAGCAGCTGTGTTAAATACACACTTCGGAAAAGTTGTATTACCAGTTGGAAAACCCTTTGGTATTTTTAAAAAGTAATAAAAAGAACAGATGATTGTATAGTCATCTGTTCTTTTTTTATGGAATAAAATAAAATAGCAAAAAATATAATTGAAATTGATTCTCATTATTAATATAATGAGAATGAGAATCATTTATTGTAAGAGGGGGATGCCAAAGTGGCGAAAATTTTAATAGCGTATGCAAGTATGTCAGGGAATACAGAGAGTATTGCTGATTTAATTAAAGTAAGTTTAGATGCCTTTGATCATGAAGTAGTATTACAAGAGATGGAAGGTATGGATGCTGAAGAATTATTAGCTTATGATGGAATCATTTTAGGATCTTATACGTGGGGTGATGGTGAATTACCATTTGAAGCGGAAGATTTCCATGATGAGTTAGAAAATATAGATTTGACGGGTAAAAAAGTGGCTGTTTTTGGATCAGGTGATACGGCGTATGAACTGTTTTGTGAAGCGGTAACGATATTTGAAGAACGTCTTGTAAAATGTGGGGCAGAACTTGTACAAGAAGGATTGAAAATTGAATTAGCTCCAGAAGATAAAGAAGACGTTGAAAAATGCAGTGATTTTGCAATTGCTTTTGCCGAGAAGTTCTAGGAACGGGAGTGTCAACGTGGAAACAATGTTAAGTGCAACTGCTATTACAAAGTTAAGAGATGGAAAGCTTTTGTTAGCTACTACATATAATGGTTTATTCATTGAAAAAGATGGAGAATGGAAACAGGCTTTAACTGGTTTCCAAAAACGAATTCGAGATTTACATAGTGAAGGTAACGTAGTTTACGGAGTAGGAGACGAAGGAGTTTTTATTCGTAGTATGAATGGTGGAGAAACGTGGACGATCCAGCGCTTTCCAACGAAAGCAACGAGCTGGAATGTATGTAGTAATGAGAATGGAACAGTAATTGCTCATGGAGATAAAACACTGTATCATTCTAATAATTTTGGTTCCACATGGGAGACTATTCAGCCATTTCTTAATTACGGTAGTGAGGCACCATCTATTCGATCATTATTTTTATATAAACATTACTTATTTATCGGTACGAAAATACATACTAAATATGGTGGTGTTTGGCTTTTTGATTTAGAGACACGTAAATTAAAAAGGATTAAAATAGCGATGAATCAGATGATTTCTGCGTTGACTATACATAATTCCTATTTAGTAGCGGCAAGTGGATTGTGCAAGGGGATTAGCGGAAATATTTCTTTTTGCAGAATAAATGAGAGTATCGAAAGTGATAAAATAGGTTGGCATACATGTCAAAGTGAACAAAAAGCGAGTAGTTATTTAGATTTAAGTGTGGATCAACATGTGTTATATACAACGTCAACGCAAAATAAGGCGGGAATTAGCACTGTTTGCCGTGTGCTTCTTGAAGAAGGAATTGTTACAGTATGTGATTCGGTTAAAGGGCATGGTTGGCGCATTGTTAATGAAAAAGAAGGCTATGTTGTAGCTGGATCAGGTGAATTAAAAACGATGCAGTGGAAAAAAGCTGTATAACTTTAAAAAACTTTACTTTTATTATATTGGTATGATATAGTTACTTTAAACCATTTTACTTTTAATAATATAGAGATTTAAATGAGCTGTAACTTCCGAGGAGGATAGCAATGTTAAATCTCCTCTGGGGTTGCAGTTTTTTAATATATGATGTATTATTGTAAAGTGGTTGAAAATGAATATGTACATATAGGTACATTGTAGGAGGATTTTTTAAATGCAAAACGGTAAAGTAAAATGGTTTAACGCAGAAAAAGGTTTCGGTTTCATCGAGGTTGAAGGCGGAGAAGACGTATTCGTTCATTTCTCAGCTATCCAAGGCGACGGCTTCAAATCTTTAGAAGAAGGTCAAGAAGTTACTTTCGAAGTAGAACAAGGTAACCGTGGACCTCAAGCTACAAACGTAAACAAGAAGTAATTATGAAAAAAAGAAGGGCTTGCCCTTCTTTTTTTTGCGTTTTTATTGAATATCCTCCTATGTACATGTAATAATAAGACTGAATTTTTGATTTTTATGCGAAGTTTTTCATGCATAAAGTGCATTAATAAATAAATACTGAAAATAAAGTATGTGTGTGAAAAGGAATTTAGAAAGAGGTAAATAAATTGAAAAACGCTACACACTTCATTGTGTTTGATATTGAAAGGAATTTTAGGCCGTATAAATCAGAAGATCCGTCAGAAATAGTTGATATTGGAGCTGTAAAAATAGATGTGAGTACAATGAAGGTTATTGGAGAATTTTCAGAGTTAGTAAAACCAAGTGCCCCATTAACTCGTCATACAACAAAATTAACTGGAATTACAAAGAAAGATTTAATAGGTGTAGGGAATTTCCCTCAAATTATAGAGAAATTTATTCAGTTCATCGGAGAAGATTCAATATTTGTTTCATGGGGAAAAGAAGATTACCGTTTTCTATCTCAAGATTGTACATTATACGGTGTAGAATGCCCATGTATGGAAAAAGAGAGTAGATTTGATGTGCAAAAATTTGTTTTTCAGGCGTATGAAGAATTATTTGAGCATACACCAAGTTTACAATTTGCAGTGGATCAGCTCCGCTTAACGTGGGAAGGGACGCAGCACCGGGCTTTAGCAGATGCTGAGAATACAGCAAATATCTTTCTGAAAGTATATGGCGAGAGAGATATTAACAAGCGATACAAGAGACATGGTGAGCTTGAACTTGTAAAGAACGGAAAACTAACAGAAAAAGCGAAAAAAAGGATGCGGAAATGGGTGTTTAAAGAACTGAGAAAAAATACAGAGCGTCCTTTTGTATGGAGTGCATTTGAAAGTAGTGACACGTGGGAAAGTATAACGGAAAGATATTATATAAGTGAATCAGCCGTAGAACTTCTGAAAAAACACTTTCCTACTGCGGTGAGAAAAGCGGAGCGGCAGCTTAGGTATTTGGCTGAGATGGAGAAAGTAGTAGAAGAAAGTTAGTAATAAAATTTATTTTATTCATATGTACAACTAGACTTCAGGATTAAGTTGCTGAAGTTTAGTTGGAAAATTCACGGCTTGTCCTGTATTGTTAATGGAATATTTTGTTGTTTTTAGTACGGATATACATAGAAAAGAGTGTAGTTTAATGGAAGCAATCTTTAACATTGTAACCGTTTTAGTTTTTTTGATAATATTTACCACACTATTTGCACTAATTACACTTCCTTTCATAGCAAAGAAGAAGAATTGGAAAAAGCTTAATATATCTTTAACTCGTGGTGTATTAAAGATTAAAATCGAAGAGTAAGGTAAGAGTCTTATACAAGGGAGGTGTGATAGTGATAGACTTGGATATCAAAGACGTCACCGTAAAGATGGAATTAAACGGGGTCTTTTGGAATGAGGATGGGATCGCTGAAATGACGGTGACTACAAAAGAAGAGCATTCTCTTCTTCTTCGTCTAGTAGTTGACTTAGAAAGTAAAACTATTAGGGCGACGAGTGCCGAAATAGTGAATGGATTCTGCCCTCTGTGCAAACAGAAAAGGGACGAATGTAGTGAACTTAATGACTTACAAAACAAAATGGATATTTTAGAAGAAGCTTACGATTGGGTGAGAGAGCATCCAGAATATCGTTTTCAATTATCTTTTTACGAGTACAATAAATTTGAGGTAGTGAAGTGAAATTTTCATTTTAACAACATACATAATGACTAAAAGGAAAAACACCAAAAACTTATAGAAGGACTTGGTCAACTAGAAATATTGAAGTAGATGTCTCTCATGGAAATACGCTTGTACAACAAGGAAGGAATCTGCTTGATTCTACAAGAAATGTCATCTTGGAGCAAAAATATTTTTTGAAAATAAGCATATTTGTTATAAAGAAGAAAAACCGATTCTTAGTAGAATCGGTTTTTAGTATAAATGTCAACTATGTCCCAAATAAAAGAGCGCTTGTTAATAGAGCTCAGTAAAAATAGGTATATGGAAGCATTTATTCGATCCCATTCGGATCATAAGAATACTGCTGTTTATTCTCAATCCGCTCAATTACGTCCTGTAATTCATCCGGCTTCAAAAACTCAATGGGAGAGAAGCCTTTCTCAAACGTAAGTGTATCAGCCTCAATCATTAATACATATCGGTCGTTTACCTTTGCAATATGTATTAGGTCTCCGAAATCAGCAAGCAAAGCCTTCACAGAGATATGATCTGCTTTTAGCTTTAATTCCACTTCAGGGGCGTGCTCGACGATTTGAGCGGTAGCTTCCATTACTTCTTCTGTTGAAAATTGTTCCATAATTTCGCGTTTCGGACTGGCAGCCCATACTTCCATCGCTTGGTCGAACTGTTCACGTTCTTCAGTACCTTCTTCAAATACATCTTCAATTTGGTCGTATACCATGTCCATTACTTGTGTTTTCATAATTTCAGGCATAGAGCGTTCGTATTCGACGAATTTTAAGAAGTCTTCAAAGTAGCGGGCGTGTGATGCTTGGTGTATTTTTAGTTCGCCAGGCTCCACCATACCTTCTTCAGGCATGTATGGGTACTGGATAGATTTCATATTCTTTGTTGTGATGGCCATTTCAACGTTACGAATAAGTGTTGATTCATCAGAAATGGAAGCAACCTTTGGTTCGAAGTCACATTTCATTACGAATACGAATGGATCATCAAAGTATTTGCGTAGTTTTGCTTGAGCGATTAAAAACACACCACCACGTACAGCGCTTGTGTCAAGGTATGTATAAACGAGAGGTTCGCTCATATCTTTGAAGTTTTCTTTTGTTTCTGCAAAGCGAATACGATTAAATAAGTTGTAATGAGGGTTTGAATCGAGTTCATGCCCTTCTTCTACAATAAAGCGACCGATCTTCGTTGGGGCTTGTTCTGTTTTTGCGTGACGTTCTACTTTTCGCTTTGAAATTTTTAATAATTCACCATTCAAAAATTCTTTTAAAGAGCTATCTTCATACTCTTCAGCGTCTAATGTTTGAAAATGTTTATAGCGCTTATCAACTGCTTCACCTTTTCCTTCTACTTGTACTACATAAAAGGAAAGAAAATTTATTTCAAAATCCATATTTATCACCTTGTTTCATTTCATTAACTCTTATCAGTATAGAGATGGAAAAAACTTTCGTCAATTTATATAAGGAAGGGGAAGCCCCTTCCTTATATATTTGTTATTTTCGAAATTAAAATCCGTCTTCTAATGCTGAAAATGGAATATTTAGCCTATTTTCTACTGTACGTAAACGCTGATTTAAGCGGTTTAATCTACGCGTATGACGCTCAACTGTGTTTTCTAGTTGACGTACTCTTTGCTCAAGCTCATTTACTCGTCTTTCTAATTGACGGTTTCCAGTACCAGGGAAAGAGATTGGAAGTTGAAATTGTCGATTTTGATCATATGGATTAACTTGTTCTGTTTGATCTATATATTGTTGGTATTGTGCCTGTAAATCATACTGAGGTTGGTAACCATATTGGTTATATGGATCATAAGGATTGTAGGGATACATAAAAACATCCTCCATTTCTTTATAATAGGTTAAATTCATCATAATGTATGTGCAAAAGCGGAGTAGTGGCACGGCAAATACCTATATACCTGAAGTGAATGATTGTTTTTACCGATAAAAGCTCGGTTTAAGTTGTTAATAATGATCACATATGAGAAAGCGGTATTGCGGTTTCTGAAGCATGCAGGTGAATAGAGAGGTGAAATGAAAGGGTGTTACATTTGTATTTCATCTGTTGAATGGTATATACTGGATGGAGATAGGTTGCATAAAAGTTACAATTTTATCAAACTCGAAAATTTAT
Source organism: Bacillus sp. TH17 (assembly GCF_016651125.1). Taxonomy (NCBI): domain Bacteria; kingdom Bacillati; phylum Bacillota; class Bacilli; order Caryophanales; family Bacillaceae; genus Bacillus; species Bacillus sp. TH17. The sequence continues at coordinate 2,929,954 of NZ_JAEKEN010000001.1, read as the reverse complement.
ATAAATATGTATAGACATTTACAAAAGAAAAGAGTAATTTTAATAGAGTAAAAAACAACTTGTAACATTTTCTAAATATATTGTAAAATGATTGTAACAAAAGATACATAAAATGAAATAATACATAAGAAATAATGTTGGGGAAAAGGAGAGAGTATATTGTTCCGAAAAATAAAGGGTATATTAGTAGGGGTGCTATGCGTAGCTGTAGTAAGTGGTTGTGGTACAAAAGTAAGTGATGTGGCATTAGTAAGTGATTTTGGTGGGAATGTTGTAGAGGCTAAGGCTGATGTACAGGATTCAATTAGCTTAGTGGATGGGCGTACTGGTACTGAAGTGAAAAAAATAGACTTATCGAGTTTAGGTTATTTTGAAGATGAGGCGAAATTCAAAAAATCCGTAACGCAGGTTGCAGGTGAAGTCGGGAAAAGTGTTGACAAAAAGATGGTCCCTTCACGTATAGCATCTGATGGATCATGGCAAGAAGGAAAGCCTTCTTTTGAATTAATGGAAAAAGAATTAGTAGATAAATTATTAAACGTTGGTATGTGGGATTCTTCATATCAGTTACCTATCGTTGAGAAAAAGCCTACCGCAACATTAAGTGATGCGCAAGGAAGTGGCACGGTAATTGGTAGATATGAAACGAATTTAGGTGGATCAGCAGGTGGCCGTATTGAGAATATTCGTTTGTCGGCAGCGAGCATAAATGGAGTTGTATTAGCAAAAGGAGACAGTTTCTCTTTCAATGCATTAATCGGTGATACAACGCCAGATAAAGGGTATCAATTAGGTAAAGAAATTGTAGATGGTAAATTAGTAGATGGTTATGGTGGTGGCGTTTGTCAAACATCATCAACGCTATACAATGCAGCAGATCAAGCTGGTTTGAAAATGGTAGAGAGAACTACACATTCTAAAACAGTAGGTTATGTCCCTCAGGGAAGAGATGCTACAATTGCGTATCCATATTTAGATTTAGTATTTGAAAACACGAATGATGCTCCTGTTAAGCTTTATATGGGCATTCAGGGCGGAAAGTTAGTTGCTGAAGTACATAAGATGAAATAAATATGTAGTTAAAGGATAAGAAAGTAAAATATTTATAGTTTCTATAATTGAAGCCATCTCTTCTGAATTTCAGAGGAGATGGCTTTTTGTCATTAATGGCCTTCTTAAAAAACTATGAATTCTGATTTTTCTTATTTACATAGTGTGTTTTTAGTTGTATCCTTCATAGTAACGGCGATGTTAGTTTGTTTTGAAATAAAGGATTAGGAGAGGAAGTTATTCATGGTACAAATTCATCCGAAAACACGTATTGGTCATGTTGCATTTAAAGTAAAAGATCTAGAGCGTCAAATTGCCTTCTATGAAAATGTAGTAGGATTAGAAGTAATTAAACAAGAGGAGAACAAAGCACACTTAGCTGGAAAGGGTGGTAAGAATACGTTACTTGTTCTTGAGCAGTTGGAAGATGCAGCGCTACAAGAACCGCGTACGACGGGTATATATCACGTTGCCTTTTTAGTTCCGACTCGTGAAGCTTTTGCTTCGGCACTATTTGGTGTTATTCGCAATAAAAAGGTAATTGATAGTCCGGCTGAGCAAGAAGGGCGTTATACATATTCAAATGAAATTTTGCCAATTTCAAGATTTAATAGTGCAAGTGATCATACGTATAGTGAGGCGTTTTATTTACAAGATTTAGAGGGGAATGGTATCGAGATTTATGCAGATCGCCCTCGAGGTCAATGGGGAGAAGGGCCAGGGGGAAGTACGCCACTAGATTTAAAAGAACTGGCAACGCTCGTTAATTATGAGTTTGATGGATTACCTGCTGGCACTGTCGTAGGGCACGTCCATTTACGAATAGCTGATGTAGAAAAGTCACATGAGTTTTATGTAGATACAGTAGGTTTTGAAGTACAACAGCGTGAAGATGATTGCTTATTTATTTCGGCAGGAGGGTATCATCACCATATTGGTGCAAATACGTGGAACGGGGTAAATAATCCACATCCACCAGCACATGCAACTGGACTAAAAGTGTATACGATAGTACTACCGCATAAAGAAGCGTTAGATGAAGTGAAAGAAAGATTAATAGAAAAACAACATGAAATAAATGAAACTACAAATGGATTTACTGTAGTAGATCCAAGTGGTATTACAGTGCAGTTTGAAATAGAAGCAGTATAAAAGGAAAAAGGAGCCAGAAAGTGTTTAATCACTTTCTGGCTTGTTTTTGATTATTTAGAGCTCAATCCAATACCTTCTCACAACATTTCCATCTTCTTCAGTGAAATCATCATCACGGAGACCGCCGTTATGTAAAATCGTTTTCTCTGAAGCAGTATTCACTTCGTCGCAAACGACAAGTGCTTTCGTGATGTTTAATTCTTTCGTTTTTTCTAATGATAACTCTAGTAACTTTGTAGCATAACCTTTTCTTCTTTCAGAAGGGCGAATACCATAACCGATATGGCCTCCAGCATTAAATAAATGCTCCGTCAAACTATGACGAATATTAACAGCTCCTACAATTTTATTTTCATTTGTAACAAGCCAATAAGTAGAATCTGGTACCCAAGTTTCAGGAATATTTATTCCGTTATGTGCGTCGTGTAATTCTTGAATCATTGCCGTGAAATTAGAAGGATTTTTTGAAATAACCCATGGAATCATCGTTTCACCGCTATCTTTCCATTCGTTATAAAAATCTAAGTATTCTTCTTGTAAATCAGTAGTAGGTGTAAGTAAAGAGACGTTCATTGTTAGTAAGCTCCTTTTATTTATGTTTTATTTCACAAAAATTATGATATAAAATGAAAGCGTTTCCTTATTTTCTCAACCTCATTTCATGCAACTCATATGCCATTTTTAACTGAAAATAAGTTAGACGTTGAACTTTAAAGTTTTTTTGTATGAGAAGTAGGTTGTTTTATTTATGTTAATATTTAAAATATTAACATAAAATCACTGGGATATTAAATGTATTTTAATAAAATGCTTTTATATCGATGGGTAGATGCATGTGATAATTTTTGTTTTATCTCTCTATAATGAATAAAAGGGGGAAGTGCTCGTGAGCTTACATATTGATTTTATTATAAGAATCGGTGTTGCTGGTTTGTTAGGGGCGATAATCGGTATTGAAAGGGAAATTCGCTCAAAAGAAGCTGGATTAAAAACACATTTCCTAGTAGCCGTAGGGAGTGCTTTAATAATGGTCGTTTCGAAATATGCTTTTTCGGATATTGTGTTTGAAGAACATATGGCTCTTGATCCGAGCCGGATTGCAGCGCAAGTTGTTAGTGGAGTTGGATTTTTAGGTGCAGGTACAATCATTATTCAAAAGCAGGCAGTGAAAGGATTAACGACAGCGGCTGGTTTATGGGCTACAGCAGGAATAGGGCTAGCAATTGGAGCAGGTATGTATGTTGTAGGGATTGGAGCGATGATTCTCGTTTTGATTGGTTTAGAGATTGTAAGTCGTATTTTTAAGGTGCAATTTTTATTTCCGCAAAATATAACAGTGCAAATGTATATAAATAAACACGAAGCGGTACAGCAAATATTAGAAATGCTTCAAGTGAAAGGCATTCCAATACTTTCATATGAAGTGGAAACTTCACAGCAAGATACAGAAATAGTTTATAAGGTAGGAATGCAATTGAAAAATATATCGTCAGAAGAAAAGAATGCATTTATTCAGCATATGCAAACATTGCCGGAAATTACGTTTATAAAGTTAAAATCATAGTGTTGAAATAGAGGATAGATGTAGCAGGAATTTCGCTATTATCTATCCTTTTTTGATATAAATCACATGTGAAGTCAAGTGTTAATTTCGTTTTGAATGGATACATGTGTGAACGTTCCCTTCTTTTTTCTCAATACAGAATAAATAGTCAGAATAGTAAAATAATGGAGCGGGACACTAAAAAATGTAAGGTAGGGGAGAGCATGAAAGGCTATTCAAAAAAAGTTTTAGTAGGGGTAAGTTTTGCTAGTTTAATGTTAGGGAGTTTTCAAGGAAGCATATTGGCGGAAGATACTAAGGGAGAGCAAGTTTCATATCGAAATGTGCTAAAAATGGAGCCGGTTGGTGTACAACTGCCCGTGGAAGAATTAGCTCATTCATCGAAAGTATTAGAAAGCAAGTCTTTTGAGAAAAGGCTACAATTTGCTGATTTATCGCAAAGACCGCCTGAAGTAAAAAAGGAAAGTAAGCAATTAGCTGTAGCAAAAACTTATACAATTGCTGAATTAAATCAATTAAGCAATCAACAATTAGTAGATTTACTTGTAACAATCGATTGGGAGCAAATTACGGGGCTATTTCAGTTTAATAAGGACAGTCTTGCATTCTATCAAAATGATAGTAGGATGCAGGCAATTATTGATAAATTGAAGCAGCAAGGACAGGCTTATACGCAAGACGATTCAAAAGGGATTGAGACATTAGTGGAAGTTTTGCGATCAGGGTTTTATTTAGGGTTTTATAATACAGAATTAAGTAAACTAAATGAAGGTAGCTATCATGACAAGTGCTTACCTGCATTAAAAACGATTGCGAACAATCCAAATTTCAAACTCGGTACGTTAGAACAAAATAAAGTTGTATCATCATATGGGAAATTAATAGGAAATGCTTCGAGTGATGTGGAAACGATAACATCGGCTGCAAAGATTTTTAAGCAATATAATGATAATTTTTCTACATTGGTAGATAATCTTTCAGCTGGAAATGCGATTTACGATATTATGCAAGGTGTTGATTACGATATTCAATCGTATTTGTACGATACGAGAAAAGCACCGAAAGATACAGTATGGTACAAAAAAATAGATAGCTATATTAATGAATTAAGTAGATTCGCGTTAATGGGAACGATTACAGAGAAAAACGGATGGCTTATTAATAATGGCATTTATTATACAGGTAGACTCGGCACATTCCATAGTACAGGGACAAAAGGATTACAAGTTGTAACAGATGCGATGAAAATCTATCCTTATTTAGGTGAGCAATATTTCGTAGCAGCTGAGCAAATTACGACGAATTATGGCGGGAAAGATGCAAACGGTAACGTTGTTAATTTAGATCAAATACGAGAAGATGGGAAGAAAAAGTATTTGCCGAAAACGTATACGTTTGATGATGGTGCAATTGTTTTAAAAGCGGGAGATAAAGTGACTGAGGAGAAAGTTAAACGTTTATATTGGGCAGCAAAAGAAGTGAAGGCACAATTCCATCGTACGGTTGAAAGTGACCAACCGTTAGAAAAAGGAAATCCAGATGATGTATTAACGATGGTTATTTATAATAGCCCGGCTGAATATCAATTTAATCGTCAATTGTACGGGTATGAAACGAATAACGGCGGTCTTTATATAGAAGGAACAGGTACGTTCTTTACTTATGAACGTACGCCAGAAGAAAGTATTTATAGTTTAGAAGAATTGTTCCGACATGAATTCACGCATTATTTACAAGGTAGATATGAAGTGCCAGGACTTTGGGGACAAGGTAAGATGTATGAGAATGAGAGATTATCTTGGTTTGAAGAAGGGAATGCTGAGTTTTTTGCAGGTGCAACGAGAACGGACAACGTCGTTCCAAGAAAGAGTATTATAGGAGGACTATCTTCAAATCCAGCAGAACGTTATACCGCAGAGCGAACGTTAAATGCAAAGTATGGAACGTGGGATTTCTATAATTATTCCTTTGCTTTACAATCGTATATGTACAATAAGAGATACGATATGTTTGATAAAGTTCATGATCTTATTAGGGAAAATGATGTAACAGCATATGATGCATATCGCTCTGCTTTAAGTAAAGATGCGAATTTAAATAAAGAGTATCAAGACTATATGCAAATGTTAGTAGACAACCGTGAGAAATATAATGTTCCGTTAGTGTCAGATGATTATTTAGCAACTCATGCACCGAAACCAGTTTCAGATATTGCCGCAGAAATTACAGCGGAAGCAAAATTAAGTAATGTATCAGTAAAGAAAAATAAATCACAATTCTTTAATACATTTACACTGCAAGGAACGTATACAGGTACTGCTGCAAAAGGAGAAAATGAAGACTGGAAAACAATTACGCAAAACGTTAATGATACGTTAAAACGTTTAAGTGCAAAAGAATGGACAGGCTATAAAACTGTAACAGCATACTTTGTGAATTATCGTGTGAATGCATCAGGGCAATTTGAATATGATGTTGTGTTCCACGGTATTAATACAGAAGAAGGTGCAGTGAATAAAGCGCCGGTCGCGGTTATAAATGGTCCGTATAGCGGACATACGAATGAAGCGATCTCGTTTAAAAGCGATGGATCAAAAGATGAAGATGGGAAAATTATTTCTTATAAATGGGAGCTTGGTGATGGTACTGTAAGTAATGAACAAAATCCAACTCACGTTTATACAAAAGAAGGGACGTATACAGCGAAATTAACAGTAACAGACGATAAAGGGTTAACTAATACTGCTACAACAAGTGTAACGGTTCAAAAGAAAGAAGATAACAGTGTAGAAAAAGAGCCAAATAATTCATTCCAAACGGCAAATAAACTGCAGTTAAATCAAGTTTTACGTGCTAGTTTAGGAAACGGTGATACGAGTGATTACTTTGAAATAAATATAGAAACTGCGAAAAACCTTCAAATTAATGTAACGAAGGAAAATAATATCGGAGTAAACTGGGTTCTTTATTCAGAAGCAGATTTAAATAATTATGTTACGTATGCACAGCAACAAGGAAATAAATTAGTAGGTAGTTACTATACGTATCCAGGGAAGTACTATTTACATGTATACCAGTATGGTGGTGGAACAGGGAATTATACGGTAGAAGTGAAGTGAAAGAAAGGGTCGCCATTCATGGCGACCCTTTTTTGTTATGCGTTATACCCGAATAATTTTAGATTTTCTCCTGAGTCTGAAATTATTTTTTCGAATCGCAATCCTACTTTTTCTAACAGCGTGCCTGAAGCAACATTATCTATAGAAGTAATTGCTACAATTCGTTTCAGTCCGAGCTTTTGTACACCGTATTCGATTACTGCAGCAGCTGATTCATAGCCGTACCCTTTTGAACGGAATTTTTCTAAAAAAGCAAAGCCGATATCAACATCTTCTAATGAATCTCTTTTAATAAGGCCGCACATACCAAGTGGAGTGAAATCTTCTTTTCGTTCAACTAAGTAAAGACCAAAGCCCATTTTATTGTACATATCGACGGGTCCGTTTAAGATGTATTTTTTTGCATCTTCTAAGTTTTTAATGCCTTTATCACCAATAAATTGAATCCATGCAGGATCATTTACTAATTCAAGAATAAACGGAGCATCTTTTACATCGAGCCAGCGAAGAGTGAGTCTTTCAGTTTCAAGAACTATCAATCTATTGCACCACCTTTAAAAGTTATAACAATTAGTATGGATTGTGCGAAATAAAAGTGCAAGTTATTTTAATTGAGAGTTACTGTTCACATAAAGTTCGATTGTTTTGTATAAAAGGATATTTTATAATTAGGATTGATTGTAAAGAGTGAGATACTTATACAATGACTCCTAGGAAACTAGGAGTTTTTACTATATAACTATCATTATTACTAAATATGACACACTACACATTCTACTCAAGGAGGTACATAATGAAGAAATTATATAATGCATCGTTTACTTATTTGATTATCGGTTTATTGTCAGGAATATTTGCTAGGGAGTATGGGAAATATAAAGGGATTTTAGGCTCTACTTTATTAAATCTTTTGCATACGCATACGTTAGTACTTGGCTTTTTCTTCTTTTTAATTGCTTTAGGATTAGCGAAAGTATTCGCGTTTCATGAAGTGAAAGGATTTAATAACTGGTTTATTTTACATAATATCGCATTAACTTTAATGTTAGGATCGCTGGCAGCGAGAGGACTTCTTCAACTAAATGGAGCGGACTTTAAAGGGTTAACTTATATTGTAGGGTTCTCTCATTCTATGATGGCATTTACTTTAGTTTGGTTTATGATTTTATTGAAAAAATCGTCTAAAATATAGTTTTAAAAAAGAACTTGTAGGGAATACTGCAAGTTCTTTTTTGTATATAAAATTTCATAAATTTAACTATTCTAATTATTTTGTATAAAAATGGTATAATTAATGTAGAGTAAATAATATAAAAGGAGAGTATGTAATGGAAATAACAATTGAGCGTTTAGTAAATGAATTAAAGGATGTACTTCCTGAAGATCAAGTAGTGGTTAATAAGACAGTAAGAGAGTTACATAGTAAAGATGAATCTTACCATAATAGTAGTTTACCTGATGTAGTTGTTTTTCCAAAAACGACGGAAGAGGTTAGAGCAATAATGAAAGTAGCGAGTGAGCATAAAAAACCTGTCATTCCATTTGGAGTAGGTTCTAGTTTAGAAGGTCATATAATTCCTTATGAAAAGGGGATTACAGTTGATTTTTCATTAATGAACAAAATACTTGAAATAAGAGAGAAAGATTTTCTTGTGAAAGTACAACCAGGAGTTACTCGTTCTCAGCTCAATAAAGAATTGAAAAAGTACGGTTTGTTTTTTAGTGTAGATCCAGGTGCAGATGCAACGTTAGGAGGCATGGCTGCTACGAATGCGAGCGGAACGACAGCGGTGAGATATGGAGTTATGCGTGATCAAGTTCGTGATTTAGAGGTGGTACTTGCTGATGGGCAAGTGATACATACTGGCAATTTAGCGGCGAAGTCATCATCAGGTTATCATTTAAATGGTATTTTCGTAGGATCAGAGGGTACGCTTGGATGCTTTACAGAGCTAACATTAAAAGTATACGGCATACCAGAACATGTTATGGCTGCGAGAGCATCGTTTCCAACTATAAATGATGCAGTAGAAGCTGTTATTAATATACTGCAAGCTGGCATTCCAATTGCGAGAATAGAACTTGTTGATGAATTATCTATGAAACAAGTAAATCATTATAATGAGACAAATTACAGAGAAGAACCAACACTGTTTTTAGAGTTTCACGGAAATGAAGCAGGGCTAACGCAAGATATCGAGTTTACGAAGGAAATTGTTTTTGATCATAAATGTAAAGAAGTCGCTTTTGAAACTGAAACTGCCGCAAGAAATAAATTATGGGATGCAAGGCATAATTTAGCTTATTCTTACGTGCATAGTTATCCTGGTAAAAAGCTAATGAGTACAGATGTTTGTGTACCAATTTCGGAATTAGCTGGCGCAATACAACATGCGAAAGAGACATTAGATAAAGTGGGACTTGTTGGTGGTATTCTTGGCCATGTAGGAGACGGGAATTTTCACGTGCTCTTAATGATTGATCCAAATGATAAAGATGAAGTGAAAAAAGCGGATGAAATAAATGAAAGTATTGTACTGTATGCTCTTAAGCGTGGCGGAACTTGTACAGGAGAGCATGGCGTTGGAATAGGAAAGCAGAAGTATCAAGAAGAAGAACATGGTGCGGCATTATTGGTAATGGAGAAAATAAAGAAAGCTCTTGATCCGCAAAATATTTTAAATCCGAATAAAATTTTCAAGCTAACAGATAAGGAATGATGAAGTTTGGAGAAACGAATTATACACTTTGAAGGATTGGTGGTCTTATTAGCTGCAATTTATATATATGGATTATGTGGATTTAGTTGGTTATTATTTATTGTATTACTTTTTGCACCTGATTTAGCAATGGTGGCGTACGCTATTAACAAACGTATCGGTGCACAAATATATAATCTATTTCACACATATATCATATCAATATTACTTGTTTTAATAGGGGTCTATTTAAAGATGGATACGATTTTAATGATTGGTTTAATATGGACAGCACATATTGGAATGGATCGAATGCTTGGGTATGGATTGAAGTATGAAACTGATTTTAAGGATACGCATATTCAGAGGTTATAAAAGTGATTTGAGAAGGGTGGTCAATTGAAACAATTTATTACTGTTGAGAAATATAATACACAATGGAAAAGTGAATTTTGTAAATTACAGACGTTGATTAATAACGTAATGGGAGAACTCATTTTTTCTATAGAGCACGTTGGGAGTACATCTGTTAAAGGCCTTGCTTCTAAACCGATATTAGATGTCGATGTTGTATTAGAAGATTATGATGTTTTTCCAAAAGTAATAAATAGACTTGAACAGGTAGGTTATTTTCATCAAGAAGAGTGGAGTTTTAAGGGGAGAGAGGCTTTTGGGAGAAAGGGTCAATATGTTCCGAGGGACGGGAAGAATACAATTTGGATGGAACATCATTTATATGTATGCGATAAGAATAGTGAAGAGTTAAGAAGACATGTAGCGTTTCGTGAGTATCTTCGTGGAAATCCAAACGTTGTTATTGAATATGGAAAGCTAAAGAAAGAATTAGCGGAAACGGCGGAAAATCGCTTAAATTATAGCTTAGGTAAAACGGAATTTATTGAATATGTATTAGAAAAAGCTATGAAGGATCGTTGAATAAGGGAGTTTGTATAAATAAAAAAATTGACTAAGGTGGCAGAAATCATATAATGCCACCTATTATTTTTGAAACAAAGGTTTTACTATATGCACTGACCTTATAAAACAATTATCATCTGTCCCTGCCCAATAATAAATCTCGTAAATATAATGGGAAATAAGAAGATAAGAAGAGAGGGAGCTTATGTACATACCAAAACATTTCACTATACAAGATGAAGAGACGAAGTACGAAATGATTGAACAAAATAGCTTTGCAACTTTATTTTCTCAACATAACGGAGCACCGTACGCAACGCATTTACCGTTATTGTTAAATAGGGAAACACTTACTTTATCCGGGCATTTTGCACGTCAAAATGAGCAGTGGAAAGATAGTGGAAATCAACAAGTGTTAGCTATTTTTCAAGGGCCACATAGTTACATCTCTCCGTCATGGTATGAAACAAATAAAGCAGTACCAACATGGAACTATGTTGCGGTGCATGTATATGGAGAGTTGGAAATTGTTGAAGATGAACAGGAATTAATAGATTCTCTTCAAGATTTAGTACATAAATATGAAAATCCAAAGAGCACCTACTCACTGAATAATGTAGATCCGAATTATATGGAAGGATTAAGTAGGAGAATAGTTGGGTTTAGAATAAAGATAAATAAAATAGAAGGAAAAGCGAAGTTAAGTCAAAATCATTCTGTGGAGAGACGGAAATTAGTTGTAGAAGAACTTGAGAAAGTTGGTAGTGAAGGAAGTAGGGGGATTGCAGGGTTGATGAAGAAGGGTGTTTAAAATAATGGTGGAGTGTGAATACACATTTATAAAGTGTTAATATATTGTATTTATAGATTTTTATAGTGATTTAGACGCTGTATTTATGGGGGCAATTTTCTTTAGTGTTTTAAAAAATTTACAGCATGTGATTAATTTAATGGATTTAATGTTAAATAAATGTTGAGAAATATTAATGAGATATTTATATCTTAATATCTATTTGTTATTATTTATGTGAGAATATTCAAAAAAGGGGGATCTTATGAACATTCCAGTGAAGGGAAGCGAACAGGTTACAAAGCAACTTAATGAATGGTATCAAGCAATGTTACAACAACAATTGTCAAAAGCAACTAATTTAAAACAAGAAATTGATAAAAATATTGATGTTTTGAAACAAGAATCAAATAAAATGTTGCAAGAACAAAATTTATTATATTATTTCTTACTAGATTTTCGTTATAAAACGCTTGTTGATAGATTTAGTATCACAAAGAGAAGCTTTGACGAAATAGATTCTTTTAAAATTCCGACGGATGGTTTCTTATCTTATTATTACCATTTTTGTAAAGCGGTATATGCTACTATAATTAAAGATTATAAAGAAGCGAAAAAATATTATGAAAAAGCAGAGTTTCTTTTGAAAGACGTTCCAGAAGAAATTGAACAAGCTGAATTTCAATCTAAGTTAGCCTTATTCTATCATAATAATAATGAACCACTTTTAGCTGTTCACTATGCAACTATTTCAAAAGATATCTTCTCTAAACACCAAGGTTATGAAAGTAATACTGCTTCTTGCGAAAATACTATTGGAATGAGTTGTGTATCTCTAAAACAGTTTGAACAGGCCGAGGAACATTTAAATTCTGCATTAAATTTATTACAAAAAAATAATGAAGAAAGATTAATTTCATTCGTGCGGCACAACTTAGGGTGGCTATATGCAAATCAAAACCTTTCTGAATTAGCTATCCGTTACTTATCAGAAGTAACAGAGAAAATACCTAATCATTTCAAAGCTGTTTTTTTACAAGCTAGGGAATATTCTAAGTTAGGTGAAACAAATGTATCTTCTATTCTTATTGAAAAAGGATTGGAACTTTGTTTAGAAGTAGAGAATGAAGAATATACACATCATTTCAATATTTTAAAAGCATTAAATAATAATGTGACTATCGAGGAATTAAAAAGGGTAATTGTTACAGGGATTTCTTATTTCAAAGAAGAGAATCTTTCTTATTATGTAGAAGAATATGCTGAGGTGATGGCAGCTAGGTTATATGAGGTATGTGATTATAAAACGTCTAGTGAATATTTTTGTTTAAGTCTTGAAGCAAGAAAAATAAATTTAGCTAAAGGGGCGTTAAAATAATGAAGAAACTGAGTTTAATGGTAATGAGTTTAGCTGTTACAGGTATTACAGTTTTTACGATAAATACTACTCCAAAGATTCAACAAACAGCAACCGCAAATACTGTCGTCAATAAGTTACAATCGACTCACGGAGAAGGGTGGTCTCCAACGAGACCTGAGTTAGTATACTTAGAGGGAAGACAACTCTAAAGTATTATTTTAAGAGTGCTAGCTTTAGTTGATATTATTTACTGGCTTGTAAACATTAAAGGTTTACAAGCCAGTTTTTTGTTGTTAGAGCTACCTTCACATTATGTTGAAAGTAATCCGTCATAATTTTAAACTATTGTAATGAATTTTAATAAAAGATTGTTGAGGAATATAGTGAAGATATTGGAACATACAAATTCTCATTAGTTATATTAAAATGGATTCATTCTCTTCTCCTTTATTTTTTATCAACATTTGTACAATAGCTGGATTTTTATATTCGAGAATAGTTGTTCCTTATCGATGTACCTGAATATAATAAGAAAAAATGAAGATTGAATAGAAGAATTTTAATAGAACAGTTACCAAGTTAACGCATTAGGAAAGAAATAGGTAGGAAGTAAGGAGCTCTCCTTTGTTCGTGACAGCTTGTTTGGTGTATGTATCTTTTTCGCATGGGAGGAAATTGATAGAGGTGATAATATACAACTGTAATCACATAGAATATGCTAACGATATGTAATACATAAAAGAAACGCAAACTAGAGTATTAAATTACGTTTTTTTTTCACAAGATGGAGAAAAAAGTAGAAAAGGTGTTTTTATACGAAAACACCTTTTCTACTTATAATGTTCCTTTATGGAAAATAACGAATCGTGTACTTGAATTTAGTGGGAATTACACTAATAAATAATACAATTAGGAGCAGAAAAACAGTCTTAGTGCTCTAAATCACGTCCCGCAAAAAGTCCGATAAGGACGATTCGACGGCACAGGAGGCGTGCAGTAATCCGCTTGTTCTTGAGAATATTCATAAGGATTTGCTAAAGCTTGAAGAAGTTTCTCCATTACGCTATAGTCTCCATCTTTAACAGCTGCTTCTAGTGCTTCTTCTACTCGGTGGTTTCGAGGGATGATTACTGGGTTGTTATTTTTCATTAATTTGTATGCATCATCTTTCGATTCTTTTTGTCTTTCTAACCGAGATTGCCATAGCTCGTACCATTCTTTAAATTCAGGACTTTTAAATAAAGGTGCATTTTCTAATATATTGTCAGTTAATGCACGGAATGTATTTGTATAATCTGCTTTATATTTTTCCATTGCTTTTAAAAGTTTCTCAATAAGGGATTGATCATGCTCTTCATTGCTAAATAGTCCTAATTTCTTCTTTATTCCGAGGAACCAATTGTTTTCGTACTGCACACTGAACTTTGAAATTTCATCTTGTGCAATTTTTAGTGCTTCTTCTTCATCTTCATGTAGTATCGGTATTAAAGATTCAGCTAAACGTGCGAGATCCCATGCAGCCATATATGGTTGATTTCCGTATGCATAACGGCCTTGTGTGTCAATAGAGCTAAATACTGTTCCTTGATTATAACTATCCATAAAGGCACATGGACCGTAATCAATCGTTTCACCGCTAATCGTTATATTGTCAGTGTTCATTACGCCGTGAATGAAGCCAACGAGTTGCCATTTTGCGATAAGGCTTGCTTGTCTCTTAATGACTTCTTGTAGTAGTGCGACATATGGATTTTCAGTAGATTCAACCTCTGGATAATGTCTTTTTATCGTATAATCAGCTAAAGCTTTGAGATCTTCGATTGAGCCTCGAGCTGCGGCGTATTGGAATGTTCCAACGCGTATATGACTGCTTGCAACTCTAGTTAAAATAGCTCCAGGTAACTTCGTTTCGCGATAGATTGGTTCGCCAGTTGAGACTACTGCTAAACTGCGAGTAGTTGGAATATCAAGCGCGTACATCGCTTCACTAATAATATACTCACGTAGCATTGGACCGAGTGCAGCACGACCATCACCGCGGCGTGAATATGGAGTTGGACCGGAACCTTTCAATTGAATATCAAACCGTTCGCCTGAAGGAGTAATTTGTTCTCCAATTAAAAGGGCACGACCATCTCCTAACACGTTGAAATGACCAAATTGGTGCCCAGCATACGCTTGAGCTAGTGGATGAGCTCCTTCTGGAATAGTATTACCAGCTAAAATGGCGATTTCAGCGTCCTTTTTTAGTTCCTCAGGATTAAAGCCAAGAGATATTGCTAAAGAATTATTTAGTTTAATTAACTCCGGTGAGTGTACAGGAGTTGGGGGGATTTCGGTGAAAAATGATTTGGGCAGGTCAGTATAACTACTCTCTAAATTCCAACCAGTTTCGTTTTTATTAGTCATCGTATCTCCTCCTTTTTGTGTATTTTAGAAATTTGAATTGTAATTGGTTTTTAATTATTCTCTTGTACTTATATGTATTCTGTGTGAGGTTAATTAAAAATATTATACGTTTATTTTGAAAGATCCCCTTGAAATCTATTGTAAGGACTTCATTACATTGTGTCCATTTAACTGTCAAAAAAACAAAAAGAGCCTTCGTTATATAACGAAGGCTCTTTTTGTTTTTTTCCTTTTATTCATACACAGTCCTTATAGTTGTAGATGTATAAAAGGAAAAAAGAAATTTGGGTCGTAATCTATCTATATGATAATTCAAAATGAAATATAAGTCTATATTTTTGTTGTTTTTTTGATTATATTTATGTCACTGAGCTCAGAACAATGATGTGGAGGGGAAATATATGAAATCGAATTATATACCAGTTTTAATTGTTGGAGGAGGATTATCAGGATTAGCATCTGCTTTATTCCTTGCAAAACATAAAATTGATTATTTACTGATTGAAAGGCACCCGACTACTGCAATTCATCCAAAAGCAGGTGGAATCACTTTTCGTACGATGGAGTTATTTCGAGAATTAGGTTTAGAACAAAGAATTAAATCAGCGGGTAAAGCATTAGAAAATTGCCGAGGAAGACTAGCAGTTCATACAATAGCTGAGGTGGAAAAGGAAGAATTGGCAAAAATGAGGACCGCTCAGTATGGAAACGATGAAAAGTTACTTCAAAAAATAGAAGAGATTAGTCCATCAAAACAAACGGCTTGTTATCAAATTATTTTAGAAGAGATGATGTTACTAGAAGCGAAAACATTAGGTGGGCAACTATCTTATTATCATGAATTAGTTTCATTTGAACAAAAGGAAAACGGAGTAATAGCAACGATTCGAGATCGTGACACGGAAAAAGAGAGCGTTGTTCATTGTGACTATGTAATCGCAGCAGATGGAGCGAAAAGTAAAATACGTGAGCAGCTAGGGATAAGTACCGAGGGGCGAGGTACAATCGGTGGCTATTATATGAATATTTATTTTGAAGCTGATTTAAGTGAGTTTATACAAGGAGATGCATTTGGTTTTTCTATGGTACTTCATCCGGAGGTTCTTGGTGCGCTCATTCCAGTCGATAACGTAAGAAAATGGATTTATCATGTAGCTTATGATCCAATAAAAGGGGAACGATTAGAGGATTTCTCTATAGAACGCTGTAAACAAATTATTCAAACAGCAATTGGAAGTACAAATGTTGAACCAGAAATATTAAGTGTTTTACCGTGGGAAGCGAGTGAAAGTACAGCGGTAAAATTTCAAGATAATCGCACTTTTTTAGTTGGTGATTCTGCACATATTATGCCGCCAACAGGGGGATTTGGTTCAAATACAGGAATACAAGATGCGCATAATTTAGCTTGGAAATTAGCTGCTGTTATAAAAGGGAAAGCAAAGCCAAAATTGCTAGAAACATATCATGAAGAGAGATATCCAGTTGCAAAATTAACCACGGATTATGCGAGTAGTTTATTATTTCGTGCTGCGAATAGAGAGGTAGGCAGTTTGAATAATATGGACGGTTTAGCTGTAACTGCTGGGTATCAGTATTGTTCACAAGCGATTATAGATAAATGCACTATTCCACATAGAATGGATATCGTAGAGTTTAACGGAAGACCTGGCACGCGAGCACCACACTTTTGGGGAACGTATGATGGAAAAGAAGTTTCGATACTTGATTTATTAGGTAACGATTTTGTGTTATTTACTGGAGTAGAAAATAGTGCTTGGGCCAAAGGTGTACATGATGTTTCATCTAAGCTAAGAGTAAATATAAAAGTGTATCGCGTTGGTTTAAGTGGAGACTTTATTACTCAAGAAGATGTTTTTAATGAAATATATGGGATGGAGAATGGAGGAGCTGTATTAATTAGACCAGATGGCTTTATAGGATGGCGTTCGGAAAAAGAGGTAGTAAATCCAGATGTAGTGCTTGGAGAGGTAATGGATAATTTATTAGGTGACTTTTAAGTAACTACGGAAGTATTGTCCTATATGGGACAATACTTCTATTTTTTAGCTTACAAAATAAAAATTATGTAGTGAAGAGACATTATTATTATAAAAATATATTTGAATTAATCCCCTTTCTTTTTGTTTTTATTAGAATTTTTTTAGTTTTTAGTTTTAAGTGTTGACTATTACTAGATTGGACCATTTTTTTATTGTATTATATTTCTTAGGGATTACATATTACGCTAGGGAGTGGGACTATTTGACTATTGAACCTCTTATTTTATCAAGTAAAGAAGTATATGTATTAACTGGTATGTTTGACCGTGAAACTATGATTGGAATTGAGAACCCCTTTGAAAATTGGTCAGATGAGGAAATAGACAAAGAATTAGATGTAATGCACGAGAATTGGACAAACGAAGAACTGCTCATAATAAAAGAAGATGAAACATTATGCAACAAACAACTTTTAGAATATTTTCGCATTTGTTTAACTACAGGATTTGTTATTGAAGTACAGATAAGTAAAAACAACGCTTTAGAAAAAAACATTTTCTATTTTAGTGAAAAAAAGTTATACAAAATGTAATAACAGATGATAACGGTGATAAACAATGTACATTTAAAGAATGCGGGACACCAGATGTAGCTTGGCAATTTATATATCAAGCATTACAGCCTAAAAATACTTTCTCTCGTCCAAATTATACATTTAAAATCCCTTCTTCTGCATATAAAGAAAACATTTTAAATCAATCAAACAAGCAATTAGTAGATTACTTGAAATTTTACTTAGATGATGAAGCTTCCTTAGAGTTAGCAAACATTATACATAATCGTGAAGAGTTAAATACTGTTCAAGTTCATTATTATATAAAGGACTCATGGTCTACAGACTGTATTCAGTTTTTATATAGTCAAAACCAATATTGGCTAATCCAAAAAGTTTTAGATAATGAGCAAACACAAACGAATTTTATTTGCCTTGATACCTTTACAATTACTGAAGAGATAAAGAAAATGGTACTTTATCTTAAATCATTAGGCGGTAAAACAAGGTGAGCGGTGAAATTAAGGTTACTCCTGACCATTTAAGGAAACTGGCTTCTAATATAGAACAAACAGCTCATGAGCTATCTGAAACATATCAACGTATCAATCAGCAGTTATTTGATCTACCTTTCCAAATATCTGGAAGAGATGCTGTGTTAAATCAATCCCAATACGCAGGATCCATGTTAGCTACTATAACGACCGTTTTAAAAGAACATAGTGATTCATTAAGAAAAGCTGCTGATCGTTTTGAGAAGGCTGATCAACAAGAAGTTTCATATGGAGAAGAAGCAATTGAGATAAATTGGTTTGCACCGTTTGGTGGCGATATTGGTGATTGGAAAGATAACCCTGCAGGGTCTTCATTTACTTTACTGGGTACCGTAACGGAAGGTGCAGCTGCCTACAAATTGGCATCTTTACATAATAAAGGCTTGCGTGTAACACCCTACACAGATAGAAAAGGAAAAGAAATGGTAAGATTTCAAAATCGCACCGTACTAAAGGATAAAAATGGACTTAATGTGATAAGGCGTACAAAATTACCTTTAGCCGAAGTAAAGCAAATAGACGATGTAAAAAGACATGTTTTATCACCAAAAGAAATTCTTAAAGATTCATTGAAATTAAAAACAAATGTTTTAGGCTATGCAGCTGTAGGATGGGATGTAATTAATGATACAAAGGAAAATATTGAAAATAAAGCGTCAAAAACTAAGATAGCTGGTGATATTATTGGTGATGCAGCAATCGGGGTTGGTACAACTGCTGTAAGTGCCTTTGCGGGAGCCAAAGCAGGTGCATTGGTTGGAACTTTTTTGGGAGGTCCAATCGGAACTGTTGCTGGAGCTTGTATTGGCTTTGGTGTTTCTATAGGAGCTAGTATAATAACAGATGGAATTAAGTTTAACAAAGGTGATTGGAATCATGATGGTAAACAGGATTCGATAAAAGATAGAGTTAAATCTGGAATCGGAGCAGCTTTAGATAAAATTTTTTAGTTTTTGGGAGATTAATATGGAAAAATACCACGGAAAAAGCACAGAACAAATTATTCGGAAATTGATGCCTGGCAGTGTAAGATCGAGTGTCGTTATGGTGTGGGTAGTTATTAATTTTATGATTTTAACCCCATTTTTATTTCCTCCAACCTTTACCATATACTTATATATAATTTTACCTTTTCTTTTGACTGCTAATATATGGGGGGTATGGGTATTTTTTTGTAAACCAAATGAGCCAAGGTTGGTACACATTTTATATAATGGATTTATGGGAATAACTTTTTCTTTTGGAAGCTTTATAGTGATTCAAAAGCTTGCATATACTTTTATTAAAATTGAAACACCTCTGTTTTTTATTGTTACTTTTTTGCTTTACATTTTTACAAATTATAAATTGATTTCTATTGGAATGAAAAGTTTTTTAAAGCGATTAAACAATGAAGAAAATGGAAATATAAAAATTTCTCCAATTGTTTATTTTTCAGGATTGGGATATATTATTGGACAGATATGTATAGGTTCATTATCACAAAATGCTTTAGCGACGGTCTTAATTTTAGTCTTTTCTTTATTTGCTGTTGTGTTTAGTATATCCGGAGCGTATATATGTATATATATCGATTTAAAGAAGCGGAAAGCCAAGCTAGGTTCCTTAAATTCTTAGTGAAAAACAATTAATAAGGAGGGGCCATACAATGAATTCGCAACTTTTTCCTATAGGCTCTATTGTAATTTTAAAAGAAGGTACAAAGAAACTCATGATTTTCGGGCGGAAACAACAAGTAGAAACGGATGAGGTAAGGAAGTTCGATTATATGGGGTGTCCTTATCCAGAAGGCTATCTGAATCCAGATTTCACATATTTATTTAACCATGATGATATTCAAGAAGTTGTTTCAACCGGATATGAAGATCAAGAAGAACGTACTTTTCAAGAAAATGTATTGTCTAAAATATAATAAGAAATAATGTAAAAAAACTGTTTAAATAAGCAGTTTTTTTTACATTATTCCTTAATTCCAGTTTGGATGTTTCATTCCATGTAAACTAGTACCACCTGTGACGATAATTTGTGCACCTAAACCTTGTTGATAAGCATGTAAAGGAGCTTGCCAATTACCAGGATGGGAACCACCGAAAACGAAAATTGCATCACACTGTTGTGGTGTTGATTCTTTTAGGAAAGCGATTTCGGTTATTTCTTCAATTTGTTTTTTCGTAAGATGTGGGACTTCAGGGTATTTAGGGATTACCATATGAAAACCTCCTATATAGTGAAATGTTAAATTCATTATATAGCGATGTTGTTTAGTGGAAAAAGGGAAGTTTTTCATTTGACAGTTCCCCTTTTATGATAACTCTCCTATAAACAAAAGTTCTCCTTCATCATAAAATCCATCTTCATCCTTGATTATCTCTTGGAAATGCAATGTTTGGACACTGTTAGAAATTGATATTTTCCATTCATGCCCGAAGTCGGAAGCATTGGAGAGGGGAATCCATTTTTGAAATTCGTTATCTCTATTGAAAAAATTTTGAAAGTAGTCATCGTTTTTAAATATGATGATTTGTGAGTTCCATAAGCTTGCTATTTTGATCATAACAACGACTCGATATGTATTTGTATCGTTCGGTTTCATTGTCATTAATTGATTCGCTTGATTTAACAGGGTTTGAATGCACAATCGCTTTACTTTCCTAGGTGTTGTACTAGAATCGATAAAAGCTTGAGAGCCTGGTAAAGGCATATGCCAGTATTCATCGTTATAGAAAGTAGATGGAAATGCTTTAGTGGCGTCTTCAATTCTTTTTATAAGAGTTTTTGTTTTTCGTTTCATTCCGCGTATTTTCTTTTCACGCATTGTTGATCATCTCCATAAATTTTTGCAAGGCAGCTGAGTGGAAAATATCTTTTCGAATAATAAAGGTAGTAGGAACCTTTCTAAAGTGATTTGGTAATGTATTTAAAGATAAACCATGTTCGTAATCTGGAATAATAGATTTCAGCATAATAGCCGTACCCATACCTGATTTTACACATGCAAGTATTGCTTCAATTGTTCCGAACTCTAGTATTCTTTTAGGTGAAATCCCTTCTTCTTGAAGCCAGTTTTCTAATAGTCTTCTGTAATAACAACCTTGACTAAAAGCGAGTAAATTCAGTTCTTCTATTGTTTTAAAGGAAGATAGAGGAGTCTTGCTAATGAGAACGAGTTCTTCTTCTCGAAATGAAAGTGTATGAAGTTCAGTATGCTGAATATTTCCAGCGATAAGAGCCCCGTCTAGTTTTCGCTCTAAAACGAGCTGAGTTAATTGGTCTGTCGTGTTTGTTTCTAGAATCAATTCAACTTCTGGATACTTTTCATAATAGGTCGTTAATATGGGCGGGAGACGAACGGCTGTTGTCGATTCTGTGCACCCGATTTTTAACGTGCCTTTCGGATGGGTTTCGTTACTTTGAACAGCTTTAACAGATTGGTCCATTAAGTGGATGATTTTCTTTGCGTATGTTAATAAAATTTCCCCGTTTGAAGTTAAAGAAACACCTTTACCGTTTCGATAAAATAATAGTGCGCCTAATTCATTTTCTAGTTGTTTTATACGCATCGTTACACCTGATTGTACATAGTTTAAGTTTTTAGCAGCATGAGATATATTTCCTACTGTCGCAACTTCGTAAAAAACCGTTAAATCTTTTATGTCCATTTATTATCACCCCGAAAAAGGTATCAATTTTTTTGATGAATTCTATTATTAACACTTATTTTACATGATATCAGAACCTTCATACAATGAAAGAGATATGGGGGAGATAACGTTGATAAGTGAAGAAAAAATTGAAAAATGCAGTAGTTCTAATAAATGGATCATGTTAACTTTGGCAACGGTAGTACAGGCAAGTGCAACACTTATAACATATGGAGTAGGGGTACTCGCGTTATTTTGGAAACAGAAATATGCACTTTCGAATATGCAGGTTGGGTTGTTAATAAGCGCTGTAAATATTGGTCCGCTGTTTTGTATGCTTTTTGCCGGAAGGTTACTTGATCGATATAACGAAAGAATATTAATTGGAGTGAGCGCTGTATTACTTGGCGGGGCGCTTTTACTTGCTCATATGGCAAGGGGATTTATTGGGCTATTATTTGTCCTTCTTTTAATAGGAACTTTTTATAGCGTATCCCAGCCAGGGGGAAGTAAAGTAATCTTGAAATGGTTTCCGAAAGAAATGCGCGGATTAGCTATGGGAATACGGCAAGCTGGTATACCTATTGGCGGGGCGTTAGCAGGCGTAACGATCCCTTTGCTTACACTTAAATTTAGTTTATCTTATACGATAAATGTTATTGCGACTATATGTATAATAGGTGGGTTATTGTTTTTCATATTTTATAAGGAATCGTACGTACGAGAACACACGAGCCGAGAAGATGTAAGGCTTTCTTTTTGGATGCAATTAAAAAAGGTGATATGTAAAAAAGAGCTGTATCCAATTTTTATTACAGGTATTTGCATGAGTTCTTTACAAATGATATTAGTCGGACATTTTATAAAATTTTTAGTCATTGAAAAATCGATAACACCTATTGTAGCAGGGAAAGTATTTTCAGTTATGCTAGTTGCAGGAATGGTTGGGCGAATTATATTAGCTACAATAAGTGATACATATTACAAAGGTGATCGTCGTACACCTTTATTAATAACTGTATGTATTTCTTTTTGCTTAATTTTAGTTGTTGTAATGAGTATAAACACAATGACACTTGAGGCATTGTTTGTGATGAGCGGACTGCTAGGGTTCTTTGCGATCGGTTGGTTTAGTCTTTTTATGGTTGAAGTTGCTGAGTCTGCAAGTGAGGAATTGGTAGGTGTAACAGTGAGCTTTGCGCTTACGCTTAATCAAATTGCTATTATCTTTGCGCCTGCTTTGTTTGGTTATATAGTAGATGGAAAAGGCTACACATATGCATGGATGGGGATAGCTGCATTACTAAGCGTTTCAGCAGTGAGTTTATGTAAAAGTAAACGAATATTAAAAATGTAAATCTTTTATGAAGAAAATCTAAAGAAATGTCGTGGGAGTGACATTTCTTTTTTAATATGTTGTATAATCAAGTTATAAATGAGATTCGTTTTCATTAACGCTCATTTCCTCTTTTGAAATTACCTGTAATTTTAGCCATAATAAGCTGTTTTTCTTTTTCGTTACTTGCCCGATTTATTTTGTTTAAAAATTTTTCAGCATCATTTCCTTTTAAAATTATAATCTGTTTTCTGTAATATTCAATTGAAGCTATATTGTTTTTTGTTACTCGATAATGAAACATCATATCATCTAAACGATTGCGCTTATCGGTCTTTTTCAAATTAACGGCTCCATTC
Organism: Bacillus sp. TH17; assembly: GCF_016651125.1. Taxonomy (NCBI): domain Bacteria; kingdom Bacillati; phylum Bacillota; class Bacilli; order Caryophanales; family Bacillaceae; genus Bacillus; species Bacillus sp. TH17. The sequence goes on along the minus strand of NZ_JAEKEN010000001.1, from coordinate 2,906,447 downwards.
TTGTTAATGTGTAACGAATGTTACATAAAAAATTAAAATTAAAGTTGGATGTATCCGATTGTAAGGTGGAAATTTTGTAAAAAAGAACTACAATAGAGAGTAGTTAAAATTTGAACGTTAGAAAAAGGAATCTAGTTTACTATGAGGAATAATAGAGTAGATAGATTATAAGATATTTAAAAACTAAAAGATATAGAATAGAATGGAAAAGTATAAAGTGAAACTAGATAAAAGAGGGTTCCCATATGTTTAAGAAATGGTTAATCGCTTTCTTTGTTTTTGCTATTTTTTGTGGGAGTGTCGCTGCACTTATACATGCAAATAAAGAAAAGAAATACAGTTTGAAGGCATTTTCAAATTTTGAGGATAAAGTTGGAAATGTTCAATCGAAAGTTGATGCGAATCAGCAAAAACGTTATGATAGTGCAGCAACGAAACTCGATCAATATTTAAAAGATAAAGGATTTAACGGGACGGTTCTCGTAACGGATAAAAATAATGTGGTTTTACGAAAAGGCTACGGGTATGCGAATGTAAAAGATAAAGTTTTAACAACGCCAAGAACAAAATATCGCATCGGTTCCATAACGAAAACAGTAGTTGCAATATCTATATTACAGCTAAGAGAAAAAGGGAAATTGAATATTGAAGACAATGTAAATAAGTATATTCCATCGTTTCCAGCAGATAAAAACATTACGTTACGAAATTTGTTAACACATACGTCCGGGTTACCAGATCAGGGACAAGGTAGTGTTGATGCGGCATCACGTTTAAAGTTAGTAACGTGGATTGGAGCGCAAAAGTTGCAATTTCCTGCAGGGACAGGATGGAAATATACAGATTATAATTATATGGTGCTTGCGTATATTGTAGAAAAGATATCGAATAAACCGCTTGCTGAATATGTGAAAGAAAACATTTTTACTCCTGTTGAAATGAATGAATCTGGTATGGGTGCAACTCTCCCTGAAGATATTTTCTTAGCAGAAGGTTACACGAAAAAAGATAATGAGTTAATAGCTACCCCCCGCTTAAAAATGAACTGGCTGTATGGTTGTGGTGAAATGTATACGACCGTTGAAGATATGAAAAGATTAGATGAGGCTATTATGGATGGAAAGCTGATTTCTAAACAAAGCTTATCAGATATGTTTACAGTATCACCTGCGAGAAAATATGGATTTAGCTTCTATATTTACCCAGATTATTATCATAACCACGGTGTATTAGCTGGCTGGAACACTTTTAATAATTTTAACTGGGATAAAAGAACGTTTGTAATATTATTCTCTAACGTACAAAATGGTATGAATGATACATTTAATCAAGAGTTTAGGAAATTAGCGAATGATTTAATAGAAGGAAAATAATTATTTAAAAATCGGTATTGATATAAAATTATCAATACCGATTTTTTTATTTAGTGAACAAGCATGTATGAGAGGGGATTAGTATTAGAATAAATTTATGAAGGAAGTTAAATGATATGGATGTTAAATATAGGAAGTGTATTTTGTGAATGTCATCTATTTGTATTGAAATTATGTGATTATCATGCGGAAGAATAATTGGTAATTTTTACATTGATGAAAAAGCTTGAGCTTCACACTATGTTAAGCCTTACAGTATTGTAGACATGAACAGGAGGTTGAAAAATGAAAAAAATAGTAAAGTTTTGTTTAATAGCTACATTATCTACAACGATTATTAGTGGATGTTCTTTTGAAGGGAATAATGAAAATGCCAAAGGGAAAGAGAAAGAGGATAAAAAAGTAGAGGTACAGAAAAACGCTGGAAAATATACGATGCCGGATGAAAAAGATAAACATGAAGGTACCTGGCTACAATGGCCTCATGAATACACATATGGTCAAGAGTATAAACAAGAAGTTGAACCTATTTGGATTAAGATGGCAAGTGCTTTAACTGAGGGTGAAAAAGTCCACATTGTTGCATATGATGAGGAAGAGAAAGAGCGAATCAATAAGCTTTTAATAGATAAAGGGCTGAATATGGATAAAGTTGATTTCTTTATCGCTCCTACTGATGATGTGTGGGCAAGAGATAGTGGACCGATTTTTGTTTATGACAATAATAAAAATCTGAAAATATTAGATCCAGCATTTAATGGTTGGGGAAAGAAAACTCCATATAAAAATGATGCCCGTATACGTGAGAATGTTAGTAAACAATTAGGGATTGAAAGAATTGATTGGGGGAAGTTTGTCCTTGAAGGTGGCGCAATTGAATTAGACAGCAATGGGACTGCTTTATTAACTCGAAGCGCAGTAACGAATAAAAATAGAAATCCTGATTTATCAGAAGCGGAAATTGAAAAATATATAAGTGACCTTGGGGTGACAAACTTTATTTGGTTAGATGGAGTGCCTAATTTAGATATTACTGATTTTCATATTGATGGATTTGCTAAATTCCATGATAAATCTACAATCGTAACGATGGCAGAAGATGACTTGGCTGAATGGGGCTTGTCAAACAAAGATATGGATAAATTGTTAGATGCAAAAAATGCTTCAGGACAGAAATATAAGTACGAATACTTACCGCTTAGTAAAGATAAAGTTACTTTAGAAGGTGGAAAAACTTTAGATTATAAGGGGTCATATATCAATTATTATGTTGGGAATACAGTTATATTGGTGCCTAACTATAATGATCCAAATGACAAAATCGCAAATGATACGATTCAGAAATTATACCCGGATCGTAAAGTAGTGGGAATTGATGTGAGAGAGCTTTATAAAAATGGCGGAATGATCCATTGTGTGACACAGCAACAACCGATTCAATTGAAGTAATCGATTATAGTTTCGTTATGTTGCTTTATAGACAAAATAGGTGAAATGCTATCTTTACTTATTTTGTCTTGTTTTAACATCTGTAACAAGATAGTAATGCATAATTTTAATGTAACGATAATTAAATAAAACTATATTGTCATTATTGTTTTATATGGAAAAGGAGAAAAATGTTTGTGTTAAAGAATTTTAAAAGAGTATTTTCGTTTTTTCCTATCGTTCTACAGTACATTATAAATGTAGCTTTGATCTGTTTGGGAATTGTTTTAAGTGTGTTTCTTATGAAAGAAGTCATTCAATTTATACAAGAACTTAAATTAAATAGTGAGGAATCTAGTTATCATTTAATTGATAGCATTGTCGTATTTTTTATATTTTGAATTCATCGTAATGATTATAAAGTATTTTCAAAGGAACTTTCATTTTCCATTACGTTATTTTATATATATAGGTATTACGGCTATTGTTCGTCTAATTATTATAGACCATGATAGTCCAATGGATTCATTGATATATGCTTGCGCGATTCTTGTATTAATTAGTGCTTTATTCATTGCAAATTCTAAAATAATGCGTCGTGATTTAGAAGAGTGAACGTTTGTTGTTTAAATCAAAAAAGATGTTTTATCTTTTGATAAAAAGGAGTAATAGTATTGAAAGAAATAATCTTAACCAGTTTTATAATAATAGGGTTTATGATTCTACTATTTAATTGTATACTTTCATAATTTAAAAGAATAAAAGGTTAATAAGGAAAGAGGTTTTTGTAAATATGGTTCATTACAATAATCAAAATAGTTTACATCAAATATTTACATTAAAGGGAACAGTTATAAGAGATATTTTCCCGCAAATTTTATTATATATATGTATTTCAACGATAGTAACTGTGATTAATTATTATTATGTAGAAATAAAAATTAATCAAACTCCTTGGGTAATTGTTGGAGGAGCTTTAGGGCTACTGTTAGTTTTTCGTACTAACACTGCCTATGATAGGTATTGGGAAGGTAGAAAGTTATTTGGCACGGTTGGTGCTTGTACTAGAAATTTGGCAGTTAGTTTTTTGTGTTATTGGGAGTCTGAAGGGAAAAAGACGGATCAGGAAAAATTAAAATTTTTACATTTGTTAATTGCTTTTCCAAAGGTAGCGAAAGGACATTTGAGAGACGAAAAAGATTTATCCGAAATAAAAGCATTGTTTGATATTTGTTCTGAGAAGGAAAAAGAAATGTTGGCTGAGTCTATTCATTTACCGATTAGTATAGTTTTTATGTTAAAAACTATACTATCAAAAGGTTTGAAAACGGGTCAAATTCACCCAAATGCAATAATTAATATGGAAGCTGATTTGAATACTCTGCTTACGGCTGTGGGTGGATGTGATCGGATCAAAACAACGCCTATTCCTTTTGCATATTTTGCTCATATTAAAATTTTACTGCTCATATTTTGCGGGACTTTATCGATTGGTCTTGTTGATAGTCTTGGATGGTTTACAGTACTTGCAACTACGTTCATAAGTTTTGCATTTATAGGGATTGAAGCAATAGGGGTTGAAATTGAGGATCCATTTGGTCAAGATCCAAACGATCTTCCGCTAGAAGGGATTTGCATAGGGGTAGAAACACATTTAGTGAATTTATATAATCAAAACGCCCTGTTAGAAGTAATGGATTTGAATCTTGATAAAAAAATCATCTAATCCGTCATTGTGTACGGCGATTAAAGTTTTAAAATCTTGTCAAGAGTCAGTTTATGGCTTAACGACGGCTTTATATTTTTTATATAAATATATAATATTTCTCCGTGCTATAATCCATTCATGAAATGTGCACGTTTCAAAAATTGTAATGAAAAGAGAAATGAATTGGGGAATAGTTGGCTTATTGAAAACAGTTATTCAATCATTATTAAAAAGCGAGGTAAGTAATATGGAACAAAAACATAGTGGCATTATTTTTACTGCAATACCAGATGAATCGAATGAATATTATCGACCATTTTATGAAGACATTATTTATTTTAATGAATACTTAAATGAAAATAAAGCATTTACCGATCAACTTATATCTTTATCTGTTGAAGAGCAAAACTTTCATACAAACTTTTTTGAGTATGATGATATTTGGCTAAGAGATGTTGCACCAGTTGTAACAAATCATCTAGTTAAATTCAAATATCAACCAAATTACTTACCGAAAGATCAAGGACGATATTTAGATCAACAATTTAATAAATGGTTGAAAAAGAACGACTTTGAATATGTGACATCTCCATTGATATTAGACGGTGGAAATCTTATTTGGAATAAAAAAGATACCGTTATATTAACGGAACGCATATTTGATGATAATTATGATTGGACGGAAGAAGAAATTATAGAGCAACTGGAATGGGATTTAGATGTGAGTCGGGTTATTATTATTCCTGCTGAAGAGGGAGATGTACTTGCACACGCAGACGGGATGGTTAAATTTATTGATGAACATACAATGTTTATTAGTGATTTTTTAGGGGATCATGAATTTAGATATAAGGTTCAAGAGATTATTCAAGAGCAAATGCCAGAGGCTGAATTTATAGTTGTTCCTTCGTCATATACAGAGAAGGGTCAATACGATGAAGAGATAGCGTCAGCAAAAGGTTTATATATAAATATGTTAGAAACATGTGATACGCTTTACGTTCCTAAGTTTGGATTAGCTAAAGATGAGGAAGTTTTACGATATATTCAACAGCATACTGAGAAACAAGTTATTCAAAGTCATGTAGGAGAAATATCGACAATGGGAGGCGCCATGAATTGTTTAACGTGGTATTGTCCTAGTCATTTGTTACCTTCAAAAATGAAAAGGCTGAACGATCAGAATGAAGGTTCTTCAATCAGAAAAATATTTGATTGGTTTTAATAAATAAGCTTATATATAAGAAAATGTATTCAAGGGGTATTTATATGTATACAATTACTGAATTTTCACGGATTTGTAAAATGAGTACACGAATGTTAAGGCATTATGATAAAGAGGAAATATTGAAACCAGCATATGTGAATCCGGTAAATGGATATAGATATTATGAGCAAGGACAGCTTGAAATAGCGTTGAAAATTAAAAAGCTAAGGGAGTACAAGTTCCCTTTACCGAAAATTAAAATAATTCTTCAATCATCAGATCAAGATTCATTTATTAAACATATGCAATCACAAATTATAGAGTTGTCTCATGAGGTGAAACAAAATTTACAGGTTATTTCAGAAATGAATGAAATGGTAAATATGAATCATGCTTTAAATACTGCTTGTCATAGAAATTACGATATATTTATTGGAATGAGAAATGAAATAACAGTAATTGCCCAAAGACTGCAAATAAATATAGATGATATGGATGATTATTTTTATGACTTATATGAAAAAGTACAAAAGCATAACTTACAAATGGTTGGTTCGCCCTCTACGGTCTTTTATGATGAAGAGTATATTCCAAATGAAAGTGATGTTGAATTAAGGATTCCGGTCATGCATGGGAACAATAAAGATGTAGTACAAGAATATGAAATGAAAAAATTAAATCCACATCAAATCGTTACTACTATGCATTATGGAAGTTATGACTATATAGGCTACGCTTATATTGCGTTAGAAAAATGGATTGAAAGAAATGGTTATGTAATAGATGGTTCACCATATGAGGTCTACATAAAGGGACCTGAATGTGATTGTTTAGTAGAGGAGTATGTGACACAAATTTGTTTTTTAGTTATGAAAATAGACTGAGAATAAGGATTGACATTAACATTATGTCAATCCTTATTCTATTTATGTAAGTAATTCATCATAATAAAAAGGAGAAAGAATATGAAAAGAACAATCATGATTATTTGTCTGATTCTAAGTATGACATGGGTTTCAGCGTGTACTCCTGGAGTAGGAGAAGGTGAGAATGGTAGCTTCGTTCTACCAAATCAGTTGCCAAAAAATGTAGTGTTTAAAAATGGTACAATCTATACTTCAAATGACAAGCAAGACATTGTAGAGGCTGTAGCCGTTAAAGAAGGGAAAATTACATTTGTTGGTTCAAACAAAGATGTAGAAGGATTTATAAATGAAGATACGAAAGTGGTGGATTTACAAGGGCGTTTTATTCTTCCTGGTTTTGTGGACAATCACAATCATATATTTGAGGCGAAATCACCAGCAGCAGGGAATTGTAGTGTTTCACCGGATGCTGTGCTGCAAGAACAACGCTCGTATTTAAAGGCTTGTAAAAAAGATGTGAAAGATGGCGAATGGATAAGCGGAACAGGATTTAGTTTGGAAGAGCTGTTAAAAGATATGGACGAAAAATCAGAACAACAAACGCCATTACAAGTTCTTGATGAGTTATTTCCTAATAACCCTGTATTAATTATGGAAAGAACTTCTCATTCTGTATGGGTTAACTCAAAGGCATTGGAATCAGCAGGAATAAATAAAGAGACGAAAGATCCGCAAGGCGGAAGAATCATCCGGGATCCAGAAACAGGAGAACCTTTCGGGCTTCTGTATGATACAGCAGGGGATATCGTGATGGAAAAAGCATGGAATTCCCAGCCCAATCTCTTTGAAAAAAATTATGAAGGTTTGTTAGACGGTTTAGATGAGGTTGCGAAGAATGGTATTACTACAGTCGGCGATGGACGTCTTTATTGGAAACGAGGCTGGTTAGATGTTTGGAATAAAGTTAATGATGGGAAAAAGTTAACGTCGCGAGTAGTACTTCGTCCGTGGGTATATCCGAACTTAAATGAAGCAGAGCAAATGGAGTATTTCAAAAAAATTAAGCGTGATGATGTATCATCTAGAATGCTTATTAATCAAGTGAAGATGTATAGTGATGGAATTAGCATTAACAGCACAGCTAAAATACTAGAAAAATATAAATTTGAGTGGTTTAAAGGAACACCGTACGGTTTGAACTATATTCCAGAAGAAAAAATGAAGTGGTGGTTGAGTGAACTCAATAAAATTGGTTACGGTGCACTCATCCACACAATTGGAGATGGCGGAGTAAGAGAAAGTTTAAATGCAATTGAAGCAGCGAAAAAAGAAGGGGCGAATCAACCTTATACGCTTACACATGTGGAAATGGTAGAAGATAGTGATATAAATCGTTTTGCTAAGTTAGGTATTAGCGCTGATTTCCAAGTAGGTCATGATTTTGCAGAAGATCCTAAACAAAGCTGGGCAAGTGCGTATTTTACAAATCAACAGATGAAACGAATTATGCCGTTAGGACGCATTTGGAAAACAGGAGCAAACGTATCACTTAGTAGTGATTGGGATGTAAATGAACTAAATCCACTTGTGACGATTTCGAATGCACTAAGTATTGATGAAAAGGGCTTGTCTGATGTATACGCAGCTATTGATGCATATACAATTAAGCCCGCCAAAGCATTAGGTCTTGATAATATTACTGGTTCAATTGAAGTAGGTAAATCAGCCGATATGGTATTACTAAATGAAGATATTACTAAAATGAGTGCCGATAAGATTCCGAATGCGAAAGTTTTAGTGACGGTTTTACAAGGAGAAGTAGTGTATCACAAGGGAAAATAAAGAATCGGTTTATGAAGTAGTTAATATATTTCTGTTGACCTTAACATGATGTCAAAGTTTAGACTGAACTTACATTCGAAGAAGGGGTGAACACGTATGAGAAATATAGAAAATAGTTTGTTTTATATGCCTGCTGAGTGGGAAAATCATGAGGGGACATGGCTCCAATGGCCTCATGATAAGGCTCATAGAGGCGAAGGTTACAAATCTAAGCTAGATGATATTTGGGTAACGATGGCAAAGGAGCTTCATTACGGAGAGAATGTGCATATTGTTGTATTTGATGAGGAAGAAAAAGTACATGTACAATCGAAGTTAACTGAAGCGAATGTAGATATGGATAAAATTGATTTTTTAATTGAAGAAACGGATGATGTTTGGATAAGAGATAATGGACCGATCTTTGTAAAAGACAAGGAAGGCAATCTCTGTTTAACACACTGGGTATTTAATGGTTGGGGGGATAAATATCCGTATGAAAATGATGCTGTTATTCCGGAAAAAATAAGTGGAATGTATAGCATTCCAAAAGTTAAATCTAGTGTCTGTATAGAAGGTGGAGGAATAGAGATAAATGGAAATGGCACCTTAATGGCGGCAAAAACTTCTATTATAAATGAAAATCGAAATCCTACACTAAATCAGGAAGAGATTGAAATAGAGTTAACGAAGTATTTGGGAGTAACGAATTTTATATGGATAACTGGTATTCGCGGAGAGGATAATTATGATGAAGATACAGATTACCATATTGATGGGGCAGCGCGTTTTGTAAATGAAAATACAATTCTTTATGAATATGATCCTTTTGGGGAGAGTGAATCCTACCTTTTGGAGGCGTACGAAAAGCATTATCAAGAATTGAGACAAGCGAGAAATATAGATGGAAATCCATTTCAGCTCATCCCAGTACCGGTGACAAGAAAAGTGGTAAAAGAAGCAGACTGTAAGGGCTCATATTTGAACTTTTATATTGGAAATGAAGTTGTATTGGTTCCTATATATGGCGATGAGCATGACAAGTTAGCGCTTCAAATCATGGAAGGGCAGTTTCCGGGAAGAAGAATTGTTGGTATTTATGTAAATGAACTGTTTGCGTATGGTGGTATGATTCACTGTGTGACACAGCAACAAGTGAATAAATGAAATGTATATTTTATATGAAAAAGCATGCAGATTCTATAATCTGCATGCTTTTTTCTATAATGCTGAAAACTCTTCAACAAGTTGGGTGAATCGATTTAATGCACTTTCAATCGGTTCTGGTGTAGTTAAATCAACGCCAGCTTTTTTCAGTAGGTTTAATGGATAGTCAGAACTTCCGCCTTTAAGGAATTCAATATAGTTTTTCTGAGCATTTGGATCACCGCTTAATAATTTATCGGCGATTTGAATGGCAGAAGCGAATCCAGTTGCGTATTTGTATACGTAAAATGGACGGTAGAAATGAGGGATTCTAGACCAGCCATATTTTACTTCTTCGTCAAATACGAGGGAGTCGCCATTATATTCTCTAAATAAGTTTTCGTAAATTTCACTAAAGACTTTGGCATTTAATGGTTTACCTTGTTCGGCCATTTCATGTGTGATTTTTTCAAATTCTGCAAACATGATTTGTGTAAAGAAAGTACCTTTAAAGCTATCGATAAAGTAGTTAATTAAATGATTACGTACGTTCGTTTCTTTTGCTTCTTTTAATAAATAATGAATTAATAACACTTCATTTACTGTAGAAGCGACTTCTGCAACAAAGATAGTATAGTGTGCAGAAATTCTTGGTTGGTATCCGTGTGAGTAATGAGTATGCATACCGTGCCCGCATTCATGAGTAAGGGTGAAAAGGCTATTTAAATCATCATGATGATTTAAAAGAATGAAAGGATGAACACCGTATACACCAAAGTTATAAGCGCCAGAACGTTTTCCTGGTGTTTCTCTCACGTCTATATAGCGTTTATCTTTAAAGTTTTTTAATGTTTCGATATATTCTTTACCTAAAGGAGCTAGTGACGCGATCATTATATCAAACGCTTCGTCGTATGGAATGTCTTGTTTTACACCTTTTATTAAATCAACACTCAAGTCGTATTGTCGTAGTTCATCTACATTTAATTTTTCTTTTCTAAGTTCATTATACGTATGTAATGATTGAATGTTTTTTTTCGTTGTCTCAATTAAATTTTCATATACTTCTTTCGGAACCATGTCGCCAAATAATGATTTTTCTAAAGCTGATGGATATTTTCGTAGCTTTGAGACAGTAACATTGTTTTTAATAGCTGCGGACAAAGTAGAAGCGATAGAATTCTTTAATTGAACGTATGGTTTGTAATAAGCTTTATAGGCTTCTTCACGATTCTCACGATTCTCATCTTCTATTAGCTTTGAATACATTCCACGTGTTAAGTTTACTTTTTCTCCATCATCAGTAGTCACTTCACCAAAAATTATATCTGCATTATTTAACATGCCAAATGTATGCTGCGGGGAGGAGAGTGCTTCACCCATTTGTGATAAAATCTCTTCTTGGTCTTTATTCAAAACGTGTTTTTTATAACGGTATAGCTCAAATAAGTCTTCTTTATAATAGTGTAAGCCTTCTGTTTCTTCTATGTAAGAATGTAATGTGTTTTCATCTACACTAAGTAAGAATGGGGAAAAGAAAGATTTAGCCGCACTTACTTTCACGTGTAATTGTGATACTTTATCGACAAGGGATTGAGCGTCAGTATCGCGTGTGTCAAGATCGGATTGTAATCGTGCATAAGCAAACATTAAAGATATTATGCTAGATATTTCTTCACTCTTTGTTAAATAAGCTAATAAACTATTGCCATCGTGAATATTTCCATTAAACTTGTGTAATTCATTCGTTAATAATTCAATTTTATGAAAATCGTTTTCCCAATATTCAATTTTATGGTAAATATCCGTTAAATCCCATTTTTCTTTATCAGCTACTTGTAGTCGATCGTTAAGTTCTGTCATAATCATTTCCTTTCTAAATATGTAGTTATATTCCTATATAACTATGAAATACAACAAATTGCAAAAAATCCCTGCTGAAAAATAAAAAGCCTTGCCGAGAATGGCGAGGCTTTAAAAGTTATAATGTAATGCCGAACGTTGAATGAAGGAGGTTTGTATATTGCTCTTTTGTAATTGTTTCTTTTGTTTTATTTCTATTTTTCGTTACTGTAAGGCTATCTTTTGTTAATGATGCGTGCCCGTCATGAGTAAGTTTTACAACAAGAGGTACTTTGTTAAATGGTGAACCTTCATGTTCAACAATAATTTTTTGTGCTGCATTTGCTTTCGTTTCATCCACTTCTTCCAAGTAAAATGCATAACCTACTGTCCAATCATCAGTAGAAGATTGATCTAGAAACTCATTACTTTTACGCATTTCTAAAATATAATTACCTTTTTCAGTCGTTTCTTTACGAATACGATAGTCGCCTGTTACAGAATGAACGATCTCACCTGAGAAAGGAACAGGGGAAAGGGGTAAATATGATCCGAAACCTACTTCAATTAAGTAAAGTTCATTATGATGTTGTAAAACAGTTGCGATATGCCCTGAATCTACAGCCCATATAGAATTTGCAGCGTTATAAACTGTTCCTGAAACGAGATGGACATCGAATTTAGAGTCTTTAAGGAAGTAATACATAGCCGGATTCAATTCATAACAAAGGCCGCCACGGTTGTTTATTAAAATTTTTTCTTTTAGATTTTCTTTTGATATTTCTTTAAAGTTGTTTTCGAGAATATTTAAGTTTTCAAAAGGGACAGTTTGTGCCATTGCGTACATAATGTTAGGTAAATCTTCAAATGAAACTTTGTGTTTTTCTTCTATATTTAATCTTGCAAAAAATTGTTTTTGAAAGTCGGTCATAGAAATCCCTCCGTTATGCTTTTATAGATAAATTGTAAACAATTTTGAATCCGATGTGAATTTTAAACTATGTGGGGTACTTGTGGAATAGTTGAATTCATATTTTGAAAAATAATGTGAGAGATTAAAAGATTGTTACTTTACTAACTGTAGAACGAATATTATAATAACTTTAACGAATTATGCAAACGCTTTCTTAAAGGGGATGGTGTAAATATGTTGAAAAGGATTACGGTAGTCTGTTTATTGTTTATTTTGCTTTTTCCTAATATATATGAGGGAAATAAGGCAGAAGCAGCAACAGTGAACAATGGAACATTAATGCAGTATTTTGAGTGGTACGCTCCAAATGATGGGAATCATTGGAATCGTTTGCGTTCTGATGCTGAAAATTTAGCTCATAAAGGAATTACATCTGTATGGATACCACCTGCATATAAAGGGACTTCGCAAAATGATGTAGGGTATGGAGCGTATGATTTATATGATTTGGGGGAATTCAATCAAAAAGGAACGGTGCGGACGAAATATGGGACAAAAGCACAGTTGAAATCTGCAATTGACGCTTTACATAAGCAAAACATCGACGTATACGGTGATGTAGTTATGAATCATAAAGGTGGGGCTGATTATACTGAAACCGTAACAGCTGTTGAGGTAGACCGTAACAATCGAAATATTGAAGTATCAGGTGATTATCAAATTAGTGCATGGACGGGGTTTAATTTTCCAGGGCGCGGAGATGCTTATTCTAATTTCAAATGGAAATGGTATCATTTTGACGGAACGGATTGGGATGAAGGAAGGAAATTAAATCGAATTTATAAATTTAGGGGTGTAGATAAAGCGTGGGATTGGGAAGTGTCTAGCGAAAATGGAAATTATGATTATTTGATGTATGCAGATCTTGATTTTGATCATCCTGATGTTGCGAATGAGATGAAAAATTGGGGGACGTGGTATGCGAATGAATTAAATTTAGATGGTTTTCGTTTAGATGCTGTTAAACATATTGATCATGAATATTTACGCGATTGGGTAAATCATGCCAGACAGCAAACGGGGAAAGAAATGTTTACAGTAGCTGAATATTGGCAAAATGATGTTCAGGCTTTAAACAATTATTTAGCGAAAGTCAATTATAATCAATCTGTGTTTGATGCACCGCTTCATTACAATTTTCATTATGCTTCAACAGGAAATGGGAATTATGATATGAGAAATATTTTAAATGGAACAGTAATGAAAAATCACCCTGCACTCGCAGTTACTCTCGTTGAGAATCATGATTCTCAGCCTGGGCAGTCATTGGAATCTGTAGTAAGTCCGTGGTTTAAGCCGCTGGCATATGCATTTATTTTAACTCGTGCAGAGGGCTATCCTTCAGTTTTCTATGGTGATTACTATGGGACAAGCGGAAATAGTAGTTATGAAATTCCAGCGTTAAAAGATAAAATTGATCCAATTTTGACGGCACGAAAAAACTTTGCATATGGTACGCAGCGTGATTATTTAGACCATCCAGATGTGATTGGCTGGACAAGAGAAGGCGATGGTGTACATGCTAATTCTGGTTTAGCGACATTACTCTCGGATGGACCAGGAGGATCAAAGTGGATGGATGTTGGAAAGAATAACGCTGGGGAAGTATGGTACGATATTACGGGTAATCAAACAAATACTGTAACAATTAATAAGGACGGATGGGGGCAGTTCTATGTAAGTGGAGGCTCAGTTTCCATATATGTTCAGCAGTAAATTGGTGATGAAAAAGAAGAGGTAGACTGAAATATAAGTTTTCTTCTTCTTTTTTACATTCTGCATAGTTATTAAAGTATGACACCTTTACTTCTTATAAAACATATAGTATGATGATTTCAATAAATTAGATTTCAATGAACATAAAATATAAATTAATGAGAGGTGCTTTTTGTGAGTGCGGTAGGTACTAAATAGGAAAAATTTAATGAAATAAATCGGATAAGACCAGGGGATTTTTATGTACATCATACCCCTAATTTTGTCATGGATTTATTTCGAAACCTATGAAGATACCTACAATACTTTATAAAGCGTGTAATAAGGGGATTGCCATCTGTTTTTTTATGGCTTATTTCCTCATATGTTATTACACTTGCCTTGTAAATGTAAAAGCTGCGGTATCCCCGCAGCTTTTTTGTATATGTTTTTAATGTATAAAAATGGTAATTGAATAATGTAGAACTCATTGGAATCTAATGAGTAGGTATCTTCATTGATGATAAAAACCAATCATAGTGAGGAGAAACAAAATGAATACGATGACTTTTGAAAAGTTACAATATAACGAATTAATGGAAATAGTGAAATCTTATTGTGTAAGTGGATTAGGTAAGGAATTATTAAATAAATTAGAGCCGAGTACGAGTATAAAAGTAGTGAGAAATCGCTTAAATGAAACGACAGAAGCACGAGCTATAGTAGATGCAGAAGGGCATGTGCCTTTCTTCGGAATTTCTAATATCGCTAGTACAATTCAAAAATTAGAAAAAGGGATGATTTTAGATCCAGCAGAGTTAGTGAGCGTTTCAGACTTTTTACGTGGGTGCCGAAAGATTAAAAAGTTTATGCTAGATAAAGAATTTTTTGCGCCAGTATTAGCTTCCTATGCAAATTCAATGACTGAATTTAAAAGTATTGAAGAGGAAATTAACTTTTCAATTAAAGGAAATAGCATTGATGCAGCGGCTAGTAAAGAGTTAAAACGAATTCGAAATAACATTGATTCTGTAGACGGAAAAATAAAAGAACGTTTAACGAATTTTTTAAATAGTAGTGCAAATAAGAAATATATTCAGGAATTCTTTATTAGTAAGAAGGACGATAGGTATACGATTCCAATTAAATCTTCTTATAAAAATCAAGTTGCGGGAAGTATAGTTGAAGCTTCCGCTAAAGGTTCAACTGTATTTATAGAACCGCATACGGTTACAAAGTTAAATACGGAACTCGCAAGTTGGAAAGCAGAAGAAGCGATGGAAGAGTATCAAATTTTAGCGACTTTATCAGGAATGGTATTAGAAAATATTTATCATATAAAAATTAATATGGAACTAATTAGCCAATATGATATGGTATTTGCGAAAGCGAAGTTTAGTAAATCAATCGATGGAATAGAGCCGAAATTAAACGATCATGGCTACATTCATTTAATGAATTGTAAGCATCCGCTTTTAAGTGGAAAAGTAGTACCATTAAACTTTGAAATCGGTCAAGAATACCGTAGTTTAATTATTACTGGGCCGAATGCAGGCGGGAAAACAATTGTGCTAAAAACAATTGGATTGTTAACATTAGCGACAATGTCAGGCCTTCACATCGCTGGAGATAAAGAAACGGAAATTGCTATTTTCGAAAATATATTTGTAGACATTGGTGATAACCAAAGTATCGAAAATGCACTAAGTACATTTTCGTCTCATATGAAAAATCTTTCTGAAATTATGAGGATGTCAAATAATAATACGTTACTGTTATTTGACGAAATAGGAAGCGGGACTGAACCGAATGAAGGGGCAGCACTTGCAATCTCTATTTTAGAGGAGTTTTATCTTGCAGGATGTATTACAATTGCGAGTACGCATTACGGTGAAATTAAACGCTTTTCAGAAATGCACGATGATTTTATGAATGCAGCGATGCAATTTAATAGTGAGACACTAGAGCCACTTTATAAATTAGTGATCGGTAAATCAGGTGAAAGTAATGCACTTTGGATTGCGAATAAAATGAATGTGAGAGAACATGTACTGCAAAGAGCGAAAGAGTATATGGGAAATAAAGAATACGCTATAGAAAAAGTGAATGAAAGCAAAATTAGAAAACCGAAATTCGTGCAAGAAAAAAGAGAAAATGACTATGAATATAAAATCGGTGACCGTGTGAATTTATTGGATCATGATGATTTTGGTATCATCTATAAGGAAAAAGATAATTTCTATAATGTCGTTGTATATTATAACGGTGAATTCGTTGAAGTGAATGTAAAACGTATTACTTTAGAGGTAGCGGCGAAAGAATTATACCCAGAAGGATATGATTTAAATACACTATTTGTCGATTATAAAGAAAGAAAAATGCAGCATGATATTGAGCGCGGATCGAAAAAAGCGCTTCGTAAAATTGAAAAAGAAATAAGAAAGAACAGAGGGTAATATAGAATGGTAACGATTAGACAAGAACAAAAAAATGATTATAGTAAGACAGAAGAAGTTGTAAAACAAGCATTTTTAAATGAAGAATTTAGTGATAAAAAGGAACATGAACTTGTAAAACGTATTAGAGAATGTGACGCGTTTATTCCTGAATTATCAATCGTTGCAGTAGATGAGGAAATAGTCGGGCATATTATGTTATCAAAAATTACGATAGAACAGGATGGAACTTCTGTAGAATCATTAGCGCTCGCACCAGTTTCAGTTGCTAGGGGCCATCAGAAAAAAGGAATCGGCGGAAAACTAATCGCTTCTGCTTTAGAAAAGGCGGAAGAACTTGGATATGAATCTGTTGTGGTATTAGGGCATCCAGAGTACTATCCGAAATTCGGATTTAAGAAAGCAAGTGATTGGAATATAAAAGCACCATTTGAAGTGCCAGATGAAGTGTTTATGGTGATGGAATTAAGAGGGAGTGCTCTTGAAGGTGTAGAAGGAATTGTACAATATTCGAGTGCTTTTGCTGAGTAGGAGTATTGGTTAAGAAATGTAATCATAAAAGATGCTATCTTTTTGTAGGGATATACAGAAAGATAGCTTTTTTTATTAAGCAGATCTACTTACGTATATTTTGCTCAATGAATAATTGAGATGGTAAAATTGATATAGAAATGTAAAGGGAGAGAATAGAATGAAGAAGCGAGAAACAGATAGCAATGAGAATGTAGTTACGTTATATGTTACAAGACATGGAAAAACAATATTAAATACGAACCAGCGCGCGCAAGGTTGGGCAGATTCTCCGTTAGTAGAAAAAGGTGTGGAAGTTGCCTCTAATTTAGGAACAGGATTAAAAGATGTTCATTTTGCGAATGCGTACAGTAGTGATAGCGGCCGAGCGATTGAAACTGCTAATTTAGTATTAAAATATAGTGAGCAATCCACCTTAAAACTTGAGCAAAGGAAAAATTTACGAGAATTAAATTTTGGTATTTTTGAAGGTGAAAAACTTGAAAATATGTGGGATGTGGTTGGAAAAGCTGCGGGCGTTGCATCACCAGAAGAACTCATGAAGTTTTCTATTCAAGAAGTGATTAATCTTATTAGAGCAGCAGATCCTACGAAACAGGCGGAAGATTGGGAATTATTTTCTACTCGCATAAAAACAGAGATTGATAAAATTAGTGAAGAAGCTGCTAAAAATGGAGGTGGCAACGTTCTAGTTGTCGTTCATGGGCTTTTGATTACTGCATTAATTGAAATGTTAGACAGTAGTAAAACAAAACTTGGAGTGGAAAATGCTAGTGTGACGAAAATTGCATATCAAGATGGGAAGTACACAGTCGAATCAGTTGGGGATATGAGTTATGTTGCAAAAGGGAAAGAAAGTGTGGAAATATAAAGGTAAGAAAAGGAAGATAGAGAAATCTAGCTTCCTTTTTATTTTTCAGTATATCATTCATTAATTTTAAACGGAATATTCTGTTAAAAACGAACTATGAAAATTATTGTAATGGTATAATTACAGAGTAGGAACAACAAATTAGTTTGCAGTGTATTGGAGGGACATTAGTCTAGCCTTACATTTCATCTCGGAATCTAAAGTAAGTATACGAGAAATAAAACAAAGTAAGGAATGTGTGAATATGGATCGAATATATTTTGTGGACAACCCGTGGCCTAATGGTCATCGGATTGTTAATTTTAAGTGGAGTGCACATTTTAAATATGCAGAGGAAGAAGAGTTAAATGGTATGGCTGGTTTGTATTTTGATTTGCATTTAGAGACCGCGGATTATGATGAGGAAGATTTGGATGAAGAAGATGAAGAGAATGAGGAAGAAGATGATTGGCACGCTAAGATTGTATGGAACAACTTCCATAGATGCACTTTGTCATCAGAAGAATGGGATTTTAAAGGGTTTCGTGTAGGAAGTGATGAGGCGCCTTTTAATTTGGATATGCTAAACGGGAAGAGATTTGCAATTGATTTTTTATCGGAAGATGAGCAGAAGGACTTAGATTTAGAGTTAACTGCATTTGACGTTTATTTACTTGGACATGATGCGTCAGCCTTTCATAATATTAAGTTTACTAGATTAGAAGGGCAGACATATCAAATTGAATGGAAAGGGAAATTGGCACTAGCGTATATTGGTGATTATGAATTTAAATATGATTTTCATACACTAATTTCCTCAACATCATTTAGTGGAATTAATATTCCTAATGACATAAATGATCATGAGGCGTATGTTTTGCTAAAAAGATTTGTTAGTAATCCAGTATTGTTTGAATTGCAACATGATAATGGGGATAGACGATTTGTAATTAAATGAAAATATATTGTTGCATTTTTGAAATATATGAGTAAAAGGCTACCGTATTCGACATAGCTAATAACTTCGGTGCCGGAAAACTTAAAGAAAATGATACATAGTATGTGATTTATGTTCAGTTCTAAGGAGAAAAGAATATTAACAATTATATGGAGAAGTGATTATGTTGATTAAATTCGTTCATTTGTTATTTGGAAAACCGTGTGAAAAAGGTGATTCGTTCCAAACTAAGTTTCCACGGTTTATTTATTGGAGTGCAGTTGTATTTTATTTTTTTGGAATGCTATTATTTGGGATTTTTTCTTTTATTGATACTGTATTTATTGGATCGTTGATATCGGGAGGTTTGTTTTTTCCTTTAATATTTAGATTCATTTATTTTATAAACTTAAAAATGAGGGGCCTAGAAAGAGAAGTATAGACAGAAAAAATATAAATAACAGGGTAATTGAAAAGAAGCGAAATTGAACATTAATAATATTTAAAAAGGAAGCAATGGAATATATTCTAGCTTCCTTTTTAAATGGGAACGATTAAGGGATTAATAAAATCTTCCCTGTACTTTTTCTGCTCTCTAATAATTCATGAGCACGGGCACCGTCTCGTAAAGAGAATGTAGTAGGACTTGCGATCTTTAATTTTTCGGCCGTAATCCATTCGAATAATTGAGAGGAGCGTTTTTTTCTCTCTTCATAAGATGTAAGCACGTTCCAAAGGTCTCCACCTGTTAAAGTCTTTGAAGTATCCATAAGCATACGTGGATCTACAGGTATAGGATTACCGCCGGCCATTCCGTAAAATACGACAGTACCGCCAATTTTAGTAGCGTTAAAACTTTCCACGAGTGTAGAACCTACTGATTCATACACAACATTTACTCCGGCACCATTAGTCACCTCAAGTACTTTCGTATGCCATGCTTCAGTATATAAAAATACGTGATCAGCACCAGCTAACGTAGCTACTTGTGCTTTTTCTTTTGATGATGTAAGACCGATTACTGTTCCGCCCAGTAGTTTAATCATTTGAACGAGAAGTTGACCAACGCCACCAGCTGCAGCGTGTACTAAAGCTATATCGCCTTGTTTTATTTGATAGCTATCTTTCGTTAAATAATGTGCTGTTAGACCTTGCAATAAGACAGAAGCGGCTGTTTCAAAAGAAATAGAGTCTGGAAGTGTAATTGCTTTTTCAGATGGAACGGCAACTAATTTTGCATTTGAGAATGGAACGTCAGCAAATGCAATGTGGTCTCCGGGATTGATAGTAGTAACGTTAGCTCCTACTTTTTCAACAATACCAGCGCCTTCATAACCTAATATATAAGGCGGGTTACCAGCGAGATGATAATCGCCGCGGCGTCTATAAATATCAGCGAAATTTAAACCGATTGCTTGCATGCGAACAAGAATTTCATTTGGATGTATGATTGGATCAGGTATTTCTTTATATTGTAGTACATCAGCGTCTCCGAATGCTTCGAAACAAAGTGCTTTCATATGGAATACCTCCATTTATATTGTTTGTCGATGTTCTTTATCATACAATACAAATATCAATAGGCAAAGAGGATTATTTCGATAAAATCAATCGGAAATATTGATTGAAAAGAGGGATGATAAATGGAGATAAAACAATTAATTACATTTAAAGTAGCTGCAGAGACTTTGAACTTTACACAAACTGCGAAGAAATTAAACTTTGCACAATCGAGCGTAACGGCGCAAATTAAAACGTTAGAGGCTGAGCTCGGTACGCCATTATTTGAAAGATTAGGAAAACGTCTTTTCTTAACTGAAGCAGGCAGGAAGTTTCAACTATATGCTGATAAGATGATTGCACTCAGTAACGAAGCGAAAATGGCTGTGAAAGATGATGAGGAAATAGCGGGTACGTTAATAATCGGTGCACAAGAAAGTCAATGTACATATAGGCTTCCATCTATATTAAAGAAATTTAAAGCACAATTTCCCCAAATAAAGCTTATATTTAAACCTGCACATTCCAATAAAGATGCGAAGGAACAATTGATGGAGGGGAAAGTAGATCTTGTATTTATTTTGGACGAATGTAAAACAGAGGATGTTTTACATGTGGAGCCACTTATGAAAGAAGAATTAAAAGTAGTAGCTGCTCCTACGCATCGTTTACTTGAACAACCTTCCGTTTCTACAAAAGATTTAGAAAGCGAAACACTTTTACTAACAGAACTAGGTTGCTCGTATCGGACTTTATTTGAAGAGTTATTCCGTGCGGAAGATGTATACCCAGCAAATAAGATTGAATTTGTTAGTGTCGAGGCAATTAAACAATGCGTTATTGCAGATTTAGGTATAGCAGTTTTGCCAGCAATAGTAGTAGAAAAAGATATACGAGAGGGAACGATGAAGGAATTAGTCTTAAAGAATACAATTACTCCGATCTATACGCAAATTGCTTGGCATAAAGATAAATGGATGACAGCGCCACTGCAGCAATTTATTGAGGTGACGAGGGAGTCATTTAATTAACAGTTGTTATAGGTGAACCAGTAATATAGTAAACGATTAAGTTATTTAAATAGAGAAAGAGCATATTTTGAAAAAGATTAATCAAAACGTGCTCTTTATTTTTGTGTGCATTAAGTTCAGTTGTAGTAATTAACTAAGATCTGTATCAGGAGGCGTGTATCCAAGGTGACGAGCCATTGATACAATTTGGCCTTTATGGTGAAACTCATGAGTTTCTGTATGAGTTAAAAGCCATAGTGGAGTTGTACTCCAATGTTCTTTTTGCCATTTCACTTCATTTGCTATATTTTCGAGCCAACGGTCATTGTATTCATCTAAAAAGCGTTGTACAACTTCATCTACTAACTTAAACCTAGCACGGATTTTCTCGACATCTGCATGCTCAATTTCATCATCACTAGCGAATGAAAAATCTGCCCGTTTTTGCTTGAATGCGAATGTTCCAAGCCAGTATCGATAGCAATCGGCTACATGAATATGCGTCTTCATAATGCTACCGCTTCCGAAATTAGGAACCGTACTGTGCAATTTTTCTTGTGGAATTTCTTCCAAAAATGTAAATAGATTTTCCCTTGTAGAACTAATAAGATTATATTGTTGTTTTAAAACATCTAACATGTAATTACACTCCTCTTTTGTTTACTGTAATATTTGTGCAGTAAGTATTTCTATATTTATGAGGAGTGGTCCTTTTTTATTGTTTTCAGTAAGCATATTAGATGTATTTTTTAATTGTTTCTGATAGATTAAACAAGGTGAAACTTTAATAAGTTTAACATCCTTAGTTCATAATAAATTGTACATAAAAAAGGAGACGATAAAATGAATAGAATAATTGGTTTAAAACAATTTGAAATAACGCGTGGGGCATTACTTCAATTTATGGAAACGTTAGATGACAAAACTGCGGATACGCAGCCGGAGGGCTTTAACAATACAATTCGCTGGCATATCGGTCATGTGTTAACGGCAGCAGAAGTTTTCATGTTTGGAAAAGAGTTTAAACAATTACCAACTGAATATCCAGGTATGTTTGGATATGGTTCAAGACCATCTAAATGGAAAACAGAAGGGCCATCATTAGAAGTGTTAACGGTTCAATTAAAAGAACAAGCGAAGCGCATTCAAGAAATTCCAGCAGAAGCATTTGAAAATAAACTTCCAGAGCCATTTTTAGGGTTGGAAACAGTTGGAGAGCTTTACGGTATGATGCTTTATCATGAAGCAGACCATATTGGGCAAATGAAGGCGATGGAACGTCTTGTGAAATCTCTGTAGTTTTGAATTTAATTGCTTGAAAAAACGAAATCCCAGATGGATTTCGTTTTTTTGTAATTAGAAAATCGTTATCGGAAGGGTATTTAAGATTAATATCAACTTAATTAGAATCTAATATCTCAAGTTTCTTAGCTAACACCCAACCACTTAGACCATAAGATGCAAAAATGTTGTAATAAACATAATTCTCTTTTACCAATGTTTCCTCTAATTCTGTAATATTATCATAAGATATTGGCCAACCATAAGGTTTTTGTTCCTCTAATAATTTCTTATTCTCTTTAAAAAAATCTAGAAGGGGATATTCGTCTATATTAGAAATAATGCTAGAACTTAGATGAGTTTCAAAAAAGTGTGCTAAGACACCAGAAAAAATTATATTTACATTCCTTCCTGATTCAGTAAGGGTGTGTATATGAATTTCTTCTTTCTCAAGATTAACTTGGTATGAAATAATGGTATTGTCGTGAACGCTTATCATAGATTCACTCCCTAAATTATAGGCACTTGTTTTTTTGTTTATTCAATATGATTTTTTCCTTATTGTAATGTTTGAGAGAACTAGTGTGTTCAAATCTTTTGATGCATGATATTTATTTGAGTATAATGTGATGTATCATTTTATTATCCTTTCGACTGCTTCAAATGTTTGAGTTGTGTAACAATCATAATGCTAATAACAACGAGTAAAAACCATGAGCTAATTTTGCTTAAGTGAACGAGGCTCCATGTTTCCCGTTGATTTGGATATTGCCATGCTCCGAAGAAGGTAGCGATGTTTTCTGCAATCCAAATAAAGAATCCGATAAGGAAAAATGAGAGTACGAGCGGCATTTTATATGTAACGCCTCGTAATGAAAATTCCACAAATGTGCGAAAGAAAACAATGAATAAAATTAAAGTTAATACCCATCTAAAGTCATATAGAAAATGATGTGTAAAAAAATTAAAGTAAATCATTGCTCCTAGAGGTATTGCAAAAATAGCTTTCGGCCAATGATGCATTTGTAAATGCAATCTTCTCCACGCTTGGCATATGTAACTTGCGACACTCGCATACATAAAACCGCTGTAAAGCGGAACTCCGAAAACTTTTGAATACGCCTCTTCAGGATAACTCCATGAACCGAAATGTACTTTATATATTTCTAGTAAAAGGCCGATGAGGTGGAAGACAGTAATTACTTTTAGTTCATCTTTTGTTTCAAGACCTGTTTTGTACATAATCCACTGCATAAGAAGACATACGATGAGTATGAAATCATATCGGTACAGCCCTGGAATCGAAATGATTTTTGAAAGAGCAAGTGTTAAAAAAATAACGACAGGGAACAAACAGGATAATGCTTGTTCATAAGTAAAATAGAGTAGTTGTTTTACATAAAACATGTTTTCACCTTCAGGATTATTATTTGAAAAATCAAAACAATAACTTAGTATACTACAAATTTGAAAATAAAACAGTACGTCATTTTGCATGTATTTGGAAGTTTTAGAAGGGAATTGTAATAAGTGTTTTGATAGTTTAACAAAGTAAAAAAATAGTTTGCTATTTAAAAAAAGTGGGGATATAATATCTAAATGAAAATGATAATTATTATCAATAATGATTATAAATAAAAAATAATTATAAAAAAGAACTGAATATAAAGGATGAAATGAAACATGTTACATAAGTCTACTGTACATGCTGGCAATAATCGCTGGATACATATTAAGTTCATATGTTTCATGAGCTTAACAATTATATGTTTAATTGGAGCTATATTTTTAGCCGTTGCATTTGGTGCAAAGGATATCCATTTGCAAACTGTGTGGGCAGCGGTTTTTGATTATAATCCGAAATTAACACAGCATCAAATTATTTATGAATTAAGGCTCCCAAGGGTAATTGGCGCAGCAGTTGTAGGAGCTGCTTTTGCAGTCGCTGGAGCTGTTATGCAAGGGGTAACACGAAATCCTTTAGCTGATGCAGGTGTACTTGGAATAAATGCAGGTGCGATGTTTGTAGTAGCACTTAGCTTTGCTTTTTCCCCGCATATGCCGTATTCCTATTTAATGATTGTCTCCTTTATTGGAGCAGTTTTAAGTACAGTACTCATTTTTATTATTGGATCAGCAACATCAGGCGGGCTAACGCCGATGAGGTTAACGATTGCAGGGGCAGTTATGGCCGCGCTTTTACATTCGTTAAGTTCAGGTGTCGCGATTTATTATGACTTAAGCCAAGATTTAGCGTTTTGGTATGCTGGTGGTGTTGCGGGGGTTAAGTGGGAACACTTGAAATTTTTAGTGCCTATTATTCTCATAACAATTGTTTTTGCGACAGCGCTAGGGCGATCTATTTCACTCATATCCATGGGGGATGATGTCGCTACAAATTTAGGTGTAAAAACGAACCGAACGAGAATACTCGGGATGATTATGGTAGTGATTCTAGCAGGTGTTTCTGTTTCAGCTGTTGGTTCCATTGGATTTGTAGGATTGGTCATTCCGCACATTGCTAGAAAATTAGTAGGTGTTAATTATCAACTTATTATTCCTATGTCAGCATTATTAGGAGCTATGTTATTAGTTTTAGCTGATTTAGGAGCAAGAACAGTAAATCCTCCTAAAGAACTTGCGATAGGAATTATGGTAGCTCTTGTTGGAGTTCCGTTCTTCCTCTATATAGCACGTAAAGTTGGGAGTGAGCTATAAGTGAAGAATCTTTTTAGCACGGATAAAAAGAAAGCTATTACTGTAACTACAATTTTCGGATGTATAAGTATTGCTATAGTTTTGATTAGCTTAAATACGGGAACGCTGAGCATCGCACCGCTCAAAGTAATTCAAACGCTTTTTGGCTATGGTGATTTTGAGAGTGCAACCGTGCTATACGATTATCGTATGCCAAGAATTATAATCACAATGTTAGCTGGTATTGGCCTTGGAGTTTCCGGTGCGATTTTGCAAGGATTATCTCGGAATGCTCTCGCAGATCCTGGTATTCTCGGATTACACTCGGGTGCATCTTTCGGGCTTATTGTATTTGTTACTTTCTTTCATTCTATTAACGAGAGTGCATCGATTTTAATACCGTTATTTACATTTGGCGGAGGAGTGTTAGCTGCATTTCTTATTGTTTTGCTTGCGAGTGATCGGTCAAAAGGTTTACTTCCCATTAGACTTATTCTTGTTGGTATTGTAGTTTCAGCTGGTTTTAGTGCACTTTTGTTATTTTTCTCGCTCAAGTTAAATGATGAGACGTATACATTCGCTTCTAGGTGGTTAGTTGGTAACGTGTGGGGAAGAGATTGGATTCATGTCCTAGCATTATTACCTTGGATTTTGATACTAACTCCGTACGCATGGCTGAAATCCAAAACGTTAAATGCACTGTCACTAGGTGATAGTGTAGCAGCAGGACTTGGTGTATCTGTTCAAAAAGAACGGTTACTGCTTTTAGCTACAGCGGTAGGATTGTCTTGTGCAAGTGTATCAATGGCAGGGGGAATTGGCTTTATCGGCTTAGTTTCTCCGCATATCGCAAGAAAGTTAGTAGGTAGTACATATCAACATTTCCTTCCGTTAGCTGGCATAATTGGAATGATTATTTTAGTACTCGCGGATACGATAGGGCGATCTTTATTTGAGCCAAACT
This sequence comes from Bacillus sp. TH17, assembly GCF_016651125.1. Lineage (NCBI taxonomy): Bacteria > Bacillati > Bacillota > Bacilli > Caryophanales > Bacillaceae > Bacillus > Bacillus sp. TH17. Next base: position 2,880,162 of record NZ_JAEKEN010000001.1, on the reverse strand, counting down.
CTATTCCAGCTGGCGTAGTAGTAGCGGCTTTAGGTGCGCCATATTTTCTTTATTTACTTACAAAAACAAAATAAATACTTCAAAGAGGAGAACATATGAAAAAGAAACTTACTATTTTATTTAGCATTATGTTTATTTTAGTATTATCAGCATGTGGTCAAACGAAATCTAGTGAAGAGGCAACTAAAAAAACTGAAAAAAGTAATGATCCAAAAATTGCTTCTATGTCTATTCATTTAACGAATAACTTACTTGCATTAGGAATTACACCGGTAGGTTCTGTAATTGGTGGAGATTTAAAAGATTTCTTACCTCACGTGAAAGAACAGTTGAAAGATACGAAGAAACTGGGCGTTGTAACAGATCCGAATATGGAAGCATTACTACAATTAAAGCCATCTGAAATTTATGTGGATGAAAAATATGCTGGCAAAGATTTAGCGAAATACGAAAAAATTGCAAAAACACATACTTTTAATTTAGATGAAGGTACGTGGAGAGATCATTTAAAAGAAGTAGGTAAACTTGTAAACCGTGAGAAAGAAGCAGATAAATATATTCAAGACTATGAAGAACAATCAAAACGAGTAAAAAGTTTAATAGATAAAGAGTTAGGTAATAACGAAAAAGTAATGGCAATTCGCGTTACTGCAAAAGAATTACGTGTATTTAGTACGAAAAGACCGATGGGACCAATTCTATTCCAAGACTTAGGATTACAACCTGCAAATGGTGTAGAGAAAATTGATGGAAACCGTCCTTTCGAAGTAATTTCACAAGAAGTATTACCTGACTTTGATGCGGATGCTATTTTCGTTGTCGTAAACAGAGATGATAAAGCAAAAGCAGCATTTAAACAACTGCAAGAAACACCAATTTGGAAAGACTTAAAAGCTGTTAAAGGTAAGCACGTATACATTATTAATGATCAACCATGGCTTGACTATTCTGCTTTAGGTAACAAAATGGCAATGGATGAAGCAGAGAAAATGTTTACGAAATAATACAGTTTTGCTATTAGGAAAGGCCCTCTAAATTTGGAGGGTCTTTTTATCGTTGTTGTTGTTAGAATAAATGAAAAATTATACAATGAAGTTAATTCAATGCAAGGGAGATGTGCCAATGTCAGCGCTTATTGTAAGTATCCCGTTAAAAAAACAGTTTATGGAACAAGGGGATAAAGTGAAACTTTAATCAGTGGGGGTTTTGTTCATCCACCAGTGATTATTAGCCTTCACCAATCTGGCGTTTACGGGCAGCCCGACTCCCACCTAACTTCTTCGCTCCAGCTGAATTTTGAGGTGGGAGTCTTACTGCCCGTTAATGCGGGATAAATAGGCTAGAATTATTGTCCCCGCTATTTAAAAAAGGGGGAGTTTTAGATGACGATGAATCTTTTTCAAAATAAAACTATTAAATTATCAGCTGTTAGAGAAGCAGATGCTGAAGTAATGGCTATGTGGCAAGAGGATAGTGAGTACTTAAGAAATGTAGATACAGACTTGGCATTCCCGCAATCGTTACATGAAATAGCGAGTGATGGGCTATTAAAGGGACGGAGATCGAATAGTGTTTCTTTCATGTTAAGAACAGTTCAAGATGATCGCTTAATTGGTTTTGTTGCAATTCACGGCATAGAGTGGAATAACAGAACAGGTTTATTAGCAATTGGTATAGGAGATGCGAATGATAGAGGGAAGGGATATGGAAGGGAAACAATACACCTTATTCTAAAGTATGCTTTCTATGAATTGAATTTACACCGCATCGGTCTCGATGTTATTTCGTATAATAAATCTGCCATTGCACTATATAAAAAGATGGGTTTTCAGATGGAAGGATGTATGAGGGAAGCAGTTCAAAGAGATGGAAAGTGTTTTGATCGTATGATTATGGGGATATTGCGAGATGAATGGATAGAGCTGCAGAACTAGCAAAAACATACAGAATAATTGTGTAGTGTAGAGTGAAAAGTTGTAATATTTGGGTAATGATGAGCAGAGGAGTGTACTAATGGAAGGTTTATCTTCATTAAGAGAGTGTTTATATCAGCTAGAGGAACGATTACTTAAACCAGGGGTTCGCACATCTCAAAAGGAGCTTAAAAAGATACTTGCCGCTGATTTTTTTGAGTTTGGGAGTTCTGGTAAAGTTTTATATAAAAATGAGGATATCGATAAAAATGGAATTGGTGTGGTAAAAATGACTTTGAGTGATTTTGAAGTACATCCATTATCCAAAGATGTAGCATTAACTACTTATCAAATATTCAATGAAATGAATAATCAACACTCGTTACGTAGTTCGATATGGAAATTTAGAGAAGGAAGATGGCAAATGTATTTTCATCAAGGCACACCTGCTAAATTTTAGTGAAGCTTTTTGTATGAAAAAGAAACTATAAAGAATAGAATTGTTGAATATATTAGTCCTTTATATATATAAAGAACTAATGAAAGTTGTCTTTCTAAAATATCTAAATTTATTCTTAAAAGGGTCTTGTTAATAAAGGTACATTCCATATTATATATGTAGTATGCAGGAGATATAACGATAATTGGCGAAATTTTACAGTGAACTGATTGAATTTATCCCGCATTAACGGGCAGTAAAATTCCCACCTCAAAATTCAGGTGGAGCAAAGAAGTTAGGTGTGAGATCCAACTGCCCGTAAACGCCCGATTGGTTCAACTAATAATCAGTGGGGGATGAACAAAATCCCCACTGATTAAAGTTTCACTTTATAAGGAGTTATGCAAAATGAATTTAGAAAAAACAAAACCAGTAAACGAAGAGGTCGCTGAATTAAAAGAACTAATTAAAGAACTACACGGAAGTGTACATCAACTTCAAAGTGAAGTGCAGCAACTAAGGCACGAAAGACCAGTTGTTGAAGTGAGAAAAGGTGTTCAATTATCACCGGCAATCATTGGACAAATTGGTGGTATGATTTTAGGTGGATTAGCAATTATAGGTATATTTTGGTGATGAAAACAGGTATGCGGCGTAGTGCTGCATACCTGTTTTACTGTCGTTATTTGTCGACAAGTCGATATTCGTTGTCGAATCGCCGATATAATTTCATGCAATACAACTTCTACATTAAATAACGTAAATAAATGTAAGCATGTGATAACAATAGCGCAATGATCGTTAAGGGGAAACCGATTTTTAAGAAGTCCATATAAGAGAATCCATGTCCTTCACGTTTTGCAATACCAGCAACGACTACGTTTGCTGATGCTCCAATTAATGTTCCGTTGCCTCCTAGGCAAGCTCCAAGTGATAACGCCCACCATAGTACTTCAATTTGCGGAGAATCGACAGATAGTCCGAGTCCTGTAGCTAAATCTTGAATAAGTGGAATCATCGTTGCGACAAATGGGATGTTATCAATTGTCGCAGATGCGATGCCAGATACCCATAAGATAAGTATAGCAGCGAAACCGATATCGCCATTTGTTACGTCGAGTACTTCTTTTGCGAGTGAAGAAATAAGTCCGATATCAATTAATCCGCCAACGAGAACGAATAGTCCGGCGAAGAAGAAAATTGTTACCCATTCAACGTGGGCAAATACATCTTCAATATCATGTTCTTTCACACCGATTAACATAAGAAGTGTAGCACCTGTCATCGCAATAACGGCAGCGTCTACATGAATAATAGAATGAAGTACAAAGCCTAAAATAGTTAGTCCTAAAATCGTAATGGATTTTAAAAGGAGGCTCTGATCTTTAATATAATCTTTTTCATTTAATGCCATTAGCTTTTCGATTTGCTCAGGCGTTGTTTTTAGTTTGTTGCGATACATGAAGTAAATAATGCCAAGTGTAACGATAGAAATAATGATTACGATTGGAGCTAAGTTTAGTAAAAAGGCATTAAAGTCTAAATGCTTATTAGCTGATCCAATCATAATGTTCGGCGGGTCACCAATTAATGTTGCTGTTCCGCCTATATTTGAAAATAGTACTTCTGAAATTAAATAAGGAACAGGATTTACTTTTAAAATACGTGTAATGGATAGTGTAACAGGTACGATTAATAATACGGTTGTTACGTTGTCCAAAAATGCAGAACCGACAGCAGTTAATAGGGATAGTAATAATAAAATGCGGATTGGTTTTCCGCCAGCTGCTTTTGCTGCTTTTATGGCTACAAATTCAAATACGCCTGATTGACTCGTAATATGTACGAGAATCATCATCCCAATTAAAAGGGTAATCGTTTCCCATTGAATATGCGATGTGAAAGCAGTATGTAAATCTACAATTCCAAAAATAATCATAATAGCAGCACCGAATAGTGCGATTACAGCACGATTCAATTTCTCAGAAATAATAAAACCGTACGTGACTAAAAATACGGCAATTGTAAAATAATATTGCCAATTTGCTACTTCATGTGCTGATTGTTCCAATCATGTCACCTTCTTTAAAGTATGTATTCAATTGTCGAAATGTATCTCGCTGTATTAATACGGGATAAAATATATTGTAGCAAATTCAAAAAAGAAAGAAAACTATTTAACAATGTGAAGGAAAAAATGTGATTTTTACATATCATATAAAGTGAAACTTTAATCAGTGGGGGTTTTTGTTCATCCCCGACTGATTATTAGCCCTCACCAATCGGGCATTTACGGATAGTTGATTTCCCACCTAGCTGACGTGTGTTCGCTGGATTTTGGGGTGGGAATCTTACTATCCGTTAATGCGGGATAAAAAATATAAAAAACACAGTGCAAATTATTAGGAAAAGTGGGCGTTGTCCTCTAATATAGAGATAGCAATTTACATTATTTTTGCGTAAAATGGTTTAAAGAGGTGAATTCCGATGGAAATAGTAAAAGATAGTTCTCTTATTCAAAATGAAATTGAACGTTTTGTAAATAAAGATGTATATATTCATTTAGAAACGACGAATGGAGCGTATGCGTCACACTTTAATGAAAAGATGATGACAGTAGGAGCATTCATTCGAAATGCAATTATTCGCTTTGAGCGTGGGAAAATAACTGGAACAAACCCATACCGAGTTGGTTTGAAAATGGATCATGGCTGGGTATATGCAGAAGGCATTACGCACTGGGAAGTAGACGATAAAGAGCGTTTATTACTAGCAGGGCATGATAACCAAGGCCGCTTAGCGGTAGCGCTTGAGCTAAGCTTAACGCCATTTAAGTAAGAAGGAGGGAAACTTATGGAGAGACATGTACTTGTTGTATTTCCGCATCCAGATGATGAAGCATTTGCTGCGGGAGGAACAATTCGCTTATTAACAGATCAAGGAGTACCTGTAACATACGCATGTGGTACTCTTGGACAAATGGGACGTAACATGGGGAAAAACGTATTCGCTAACCGTGAAACGATTCCAAATATACGTGAAAAAGAATTAAAAGATGCATGTGAAGCGATGGGGATTCAAGATTTAAGAATGCTCGGTTTCCATGATAAAACGTTAGAATTTGAAGATGTTGATTTTGTTGCCGATAAAATCGAAGCGATTATTCAAGAAGTAAATCCATCTCGAATTATTACATTTTATCCAGAACACGGCGTACATCCGGATCATGATGCATTTGGCCGCGCTGTAGTTCGCGCTGTATCACGTATGCCAAAAGAAGAACGTCCAGCCATTCATGCGGTTGCGATTACGAGAAATCGCGAAGCATTACTCGGTGAACCGGATGTTGTAAATAATATTAGTGAAGTATTTGAACATAAATTAGCTGCACTAGGCGCGCATCGTTCACAAACGGAAGCGATGCTAGAAGAAACGCATGCAAAAATAAAAAACAAAGACGCAGCAACATTAAAATGGCTGCAACTTGAACAGTTTTGGACTTATAAATGGGAGTAGGCTAGAAGGGTACCTTCTAGTAGCTCTTACATAGAAAAAGCGCCGTCACTTGTGATGGCGCTTTTTCTATGTAAGACTATATATTTCTTAGAGCCGTACTTCAAATTTAAAAATTAGCGTGCAGTATAGCCTCCATCAACAAGAAGTGTTGTACCATTAACAAAGCTAGCATCATCACTTGCTAAAAATAAGACAGCTTTGGCTATCTCTTTTGGTGTTCCAAGTCTGCCTTGTGGATGAAGTGAAGCTAAATATTCTTTCTGTTGAGGATTAACACTACCAAGTAAAGGGGTGTCAATATAGCCAGGGCACACCGCATTAATACGTATTCCATATTTAGCGTAGGCAGTACATAAATTTTGAGTTAATAGTTTCACACCACCTTTTGCAGAGGAGTATGCTGTTGGGGTAGGTAATGAAACAAAACTATGAATCGAACCAGCGTTAACGATGACACCGCCTGTACCTTGTTTAAGAAATTGTTCAATCGAATATTTATCAGAAAGGAATACTCCAGACAAGTTAATATCAATGGTTCTTTTCCATTTTTCATAGGACAGTTCGTTTGCCGGTGCATCATCAGCAACGCCGGCATTGGCATACATAATATCTAATTTACCGTATTTACTTACTGTCTCATGGATTAGCTGTTTAATATCTGCTTCTTTTGTTACATCAGTTTTAATAAATAATGTATTATATCCATGTGCATTCAATTCATCTGATAGGCCTTTTCCACGTTCAGAAAAGTCAGCAATAACTACTTTTGCACCTTCTTCAATAAAAAGGCGAACAGTGGATTCACCAATTCCACTTGCACCACCAGTTATGATTGCTACTTTGTCTTTTAATTTCATATAAACCTCTCCATTCATCAATGAATTTAAGTCGAATTTTTTAGTCTGGTTATATCACTATTAACCTTAAATAATAAGTAGATAGAAGAAAAAATTAGAGTTTACTTAATTGTGAGAGTACTAATTTTTTCTTTATTTACTTTCTTTCTTTCTTTCTTTTTTGCATTTAATCCTTTTAGAAATGATATTTAGTAATAGTGTATAAGAAGCGTATATTTTGAATTACTTAATAGATTTATATATATTTATATTGATTAAATGATTTTAGTTTGTTAAAAATGGGGAAATCGATATGAAGATTAAATTTGCTGTAATAAAAGATGAAAATTTTGATTTTAGTCTATTAGAAACAAAATTATTGAAAACCTTTAAAGAAGTGGATAGTAAAGCTGATATTGTAAAAGTTGAGGATGAAATTTTTGAAAACAATGCTATTCAAACACATTTAGTGGCAATCAGCATTAATGTTCATGGGAAAAATATCGGATATAGATCTGCTTCAGCTAGTATATTTCTTGTACTAGAGAGTTTATCAATACAGCTAGTTCATATTAATATTAGTATACATTAAGTAGCTAAAAAAGCTGATTTTTAAGAAGAGAATACTGACTATATTGAGTTTTAAATGTGAGAATGGTGATTTAAATAATAGTAATTATCGTAGGTGCTACCGCATGTTGGATTGCATCTTGTTTGTTGTTAAAAAAATAAAAAAGGCTTTAAATATGCTACAGGTCTTTATGAAACGGCATATAAAGAGTACTTAGAATACATTATTAAAGTGGAATAATGAGATTTCTTTTTATAGCACATATTATCTAAACGAAGACTTATATATAGGAGAATGGAAACGTGTAAGTAATTCAATTAGATTGTACAAATAATTTGGTGTGCGGATATACGGAATGTATTCACAGGTAAGAGGGTTGTCTCATAATATATATATAGTTTTTTCTATTGAGATGAACAGATGGTGTGAATATATGGAAGATGTTTACGCTAAAATTGACAGTCTCAAGGCGGAGCAAAAAGAAATTATGAGAGACATTCGTAATTTAGAAACGCGTACCACTATTAATGAGAAAGACATAGCAACAATCAATAAGCAATTGGAAAAAATAAGTACAAACATAACTTGGATTTTGCGAATTATTATAAGTGCAATAGTAATGTCAGTTTTGGGGTTGATATTAAAAGGGATGATTTAATCTTGTGAAATAGGACGATATAAAAGAAAGAGGGAGCTTCCCCTTTCTTTTATGTAAATGAGAAGCTATAAATTTTCCGTTTCTTTTTTATCTGCATATTTTTCCTCTAAGGAAATTAATAGAGGAATTGATATAGTTACAAGAATGATTAAAGTGGTTATAAAAGATTTAGAAAGAGAAAAAGAACCTTCGATTAAAGGTGATAAAAACTTGAATGAAAGTATACTTGTTATTAAGGAAACTACTAAAAAGCTAAAAAGAGACACATTTTTATTTTTGATAGATGTTTCTATAAAATCTTTAAGACAGCTTATGACGACAAATATAGTTAATATAATAAGAGAAATAAAATAATGTGTTAAATTTGTCATACTAATAGTAGAGTCGTCTATTATGTAAGCAAGTAACTTAGATACTAACATACCTCCAAACAATAAAATAATAAAAGCAAGTAATCCTTCTGATATATAAGTGCTGAAATTATCTTTCTTGTTAAATAGTTTATAGTTTAGAGTAGATTGGATTATTTGAATTAGGAATAGGGTAATAATCCACACATAATATACAATTGTTAATTCTCCTGAGAATAGAGAAATTAGGAAGTTTACTATGGTCCTTAAAATTTCAATCATTACAAAAGTCCTCCTGTTTGTAAGCTTTGCGACATTAAAAAATGCTAGTCTATCGTTTGATAATTAAATCCATTAATTCAAACCATCCCTAATTATTCCATAAAAAGGTGATGGTATCAAGTTATCCTTCTAACAAATTCTCCAAGGCTCAACACTAGAAAAAGAAATGTAATATGTAATATAATTGAAAAAGCATATATTAAAATCAATGTTAATATTACCCTCCTATATGTATTAACATGCGTAATTGAGGTGTTTTCTTTGTTGTTTTATGATCGAATTTCTATAATGGCCCCTCCTGTTCCGTAGCTAAGGAAAGTCTATTCATTTCTGAGATTTTCAAAGTTATAGGAGGGTATTAAAAATGAAAAAAGTCTCAGTACCATCACTTTGGTTAATGATCATTCTTGTGGCATTTCCGCAAATTAGTGAAACGATTTACACACCGTCTTTACCAGACATTTCAAAGGCGTTGCACGTAAGTAATAATGAGGTACAGCTAACACTTAGTGTTTATTTTGCTGGATTTGCTTTAGGTGTATTTTTTATTGGATGGTTATCAGATATAATTGGTCGTCGCCCAGCAATGTTATTTGGAATTGTAGTATATGGCGCTGGAAGTTTCTTATGCTATATTGCCAATTCTATTGAATTTTTATTGTTTAGTCGTTTTATTCAAGCATTTGGAGCAAGTGCTGGCTCAGTTGTGACACAAACGATTCTTCGTGAAAGTGTCGAAGGGCATAAACGTCATGTTATGTTCGCTCAAATTTCGGCAGTCATTGCTTTTACACCAGCGATAGGTCCGCTAATTGGGGGCTTTCTGGATCAAATGTTTGGATTTAAAATGGTATTTTTAAGTTTAGTAGTTATGAGTGTCGGGATTTTTCTGTATACTTTTGTTTCTCTTCCGGAAACAAAAACGGACTCAGTAACGAATAAAATAAATGTCTTTTCAGTGTTAAAAAGATTAATTACAAATCCGAAAGTAGTAACATACAGTCTATTAATTGGAGGAGCGAATGGTGTTTTATTTAGCTACTACGCAGAAGCGCCGTTTATCTTTATTGAATACTTTCAGTTATCACCTAGTATGTACGGATTTCTAGGAATTGTAGTTGCGTCTGCTTCTATTATTGGAGCGAAAGTTTCAAAACGGTTACTGCCTATTTATAAACCGGAGAAAATTATATATATAGGTTGTATTGGAATGACAGTGGGAGCAGTCATTTTATCTGTTATTACGTTTGTTGGATCAAATCCAAACGTAATATATATGATTGGATTTTTAGTAGCGATGTTTATATTGCTATTAGGAATTGGGATGGCGTTACCGAATTGTCTTAGCTTAGCGTTAGTAGATTTTCAAGATGTCATTGGTACAGCTGGCGCATTGTTTAGCCTAGCGTACTATATAATAGTGACGGTGACAATTTGGGGTATGAGCCAGCTTCATACGGGCTCTTTAATGGTGATGCCACTTTATTTTCTTGCTATTGTAGTTATAATGTCAGTGTTTACTAGAGTGTTTATTTTTGGTAAGCAAACTTCAAAATCGATTTGAATATGAAATCGTAAAAGAGTCTCATTTTTTAATGAGACTCTTTTATATTTTATGAACATAACTATAGGTATGAATATGTAATTAATGTTAAAATACAACAAAATTGTATAGTTATAGTTTTTAGGGAGGGTAAAAATATGTTAATGAATTTAGCATGCGCTCTACTAATCATTTCCGGACTTACAGTAGTTATACGAAAAACTTTCATTTTAAACCACTATCTTTGTAATTTAATGGCATTCTTTTGTGCTTATATGACAACATCTTCCTACGTATTAGAGCAAATTTCATTAACAAAAACTATATTAATACTATGTTTGTTGCTTATAACTCTTATTCTTATATACTCACATTTCAATATTAGAGGGCTAGCTTTTAATGATTATACAGTGTTTAATTTACCTTCTAGCGGAGTGAATAGATTAGTGAAAGAAGGGCTTACTGAAGCAAATATAGAATTTACTTTGGATAAAAATAATATATATTTATCAGGATTTCCCGTGAAAATCCGAATATTACATAGGCCGTTACATACAACTAATATTTTATTTAGGAAATGTCCAGAGAATATGAGGACAGAAATTAAAGGTATTATTGAGAAAAAGATAAAAGCTGAAGAAAAGAGTTTTCCGCTTTCAGGTGTAGTGTTGATTGTATTAAGTATAGTTATATTTTTCTTAAAATAGGAGATGGGAAAGAGAAAATTTATATGTAAGCATTGGGTAAACAAGAGAGGGAGAAGTTAGTAATATTATAGTTTTACTGATATATTAAATTCCCTGCATGATGTGTTAATCGAACATGCGGGGAATTACATTATGAACTATAAAGATTGAAGTACATGAGGTATGAAACCGAGGCGGATATTTTCTCCTCGGTTATTTATATTGTAATAATATTCATACTAGAATCATATTGAATAGATGTATTTTATTGTTAATTCAGTAAAAATTTAATCAGATTATGTATAATGATTTATCGAAAAAATAATTGAACTTTTCAGATAAATGAATTAATATGAAGGAAGCAATTTTAAGTTTTATAGAAAATAGGAAGATGAGAGGTTTTGAGAATTTTATAAGAAGCGAAAAACGATTTTAGGATAGCTTTAAAGCTAGTGTAAAATGACGTTTGCTTCATCATTTTCAAACCAAACAGGAATTAGGGGAAAGCATCTTGTTTTAAATGCGGCTATGAATCATCTAAGAGGGGGAAATGAAGTGGCAAACAAAGAATTGAAACGAGGTTTAGAAGCACGTCATATTCAAATGATTGCTTTAGGCGGAACAATTGGTGTTGGTTTGTTTATGGGATCAGCCAGCACGATTAAATGGACAGGTCCGTCAGTAATGCTTGCATATGCAATCGCAGGTATTTTTATCTTCTTCATTATGCGTGCCATGGGAGAAATGTTGTATATGGAGCCAAGCACAGGTTCATTTGCAACATTTGGTCACAAGTATATTCATCCGCTAGCTGGTTATATGACAGCGTGGAGTAACTGGTTCCAGTGGGTTATCGTTGGGATGTCAGAGATTATCGCAGTTGGAGCGTATATGAAATATTGGTTCCCAGATTTACCAGCTTGGATACCAGGTATTATCGCGATGGTTATTCTTGGTGCGGCTAACTTAATTTCGGTTAAGTCATTTGGTGAATTTGAATTTTGGTTTGCAATGATTAAAATCGTTACGATTTTATTAATGATTATTGCCGGATTCGGTCTCATTTTCTTCGGAATTGGGAACGGAGGAGAAGCAATCGGTATATCTAATCTTTGGGCAAACGGCGGTTTCTTCACAGGTGGTTTTTCAGGATTTTTCTTTGCGCTATCACTTGTAGTTGGGGCATATCAAGGTGTGGAATTAATCGGGATTACTGCTGGTGAAGCGAAAGATCCGAAGAAGACACTTACTAGAGCAATTCAAAGTACAATTTGGCGTATTCTAATTTTCTATATTGGTGCTATTTTCGTTATTGTAACTGTTTATCCTTGGGATCAATTAAGTTCAATTGGTAGTCCGTTCGTAGCAACTTTTGCGAAAGTTGGTATTACGGCAGCTGCGGGACTTATTAACTTCGTTGTTATTACAGCGGCAATGTCTGGTTGTAACAGTGGTATTTATAGTGCTGGACGTATGCTTTATACACTAGGTGTGAATGGACAAGCACCGAAATACTTTACGAAGATTTCTAATAACGGTGTACCTTTATTCGGTACAGTTGGTGTAATTATCGGTTTAGCGGTTGGTGTTGTTTTAAGTTATATTGCACCAAAAAACTTATTCGTATATGTATATAGTGCAAGTGTACTTCCTGGTATGGTGCCATGGTTTGTTATTTTAATTAGTCAAATTCGTTTTAGAAAAGAAAAGGGAGCAGAGATGAAAGATCATCCATTCAAAATGCCATTTGCTCCTGTAACAAACTATTTAACGATTGCCTTTTTAATTATGGTATTAATCGGTATGTGGTTTAACGATGATACTCGTATTTCACTAATTGTGGGTATTGTTTTCTTAGCTATCGTTACAATTAGTTTCTATGCTTTCGGAATAGGGAAGCGAGCTCCGTTAGACGTTCAAAATGATCAAGAGGTTTCAAGTAAATAAAGATAGTAAAAAAGTCCGATTTCTTATTTAGAAATCGGACTTTTGTTATTAAAATTTCTCTAATACAATCTTCCCAATTGTACGTCCACTTTCAAGTAATGCATGTGCTTTTTTAAGATTTTCTGCATTAATTGGTGTTAACGTATCATTTAAAGTAGTTTGAAGAATACCTTCATCTAATAGCTCGCTTACTTTATTTAATAGTTCGTGCTGCGTACTCATATCACCAGTTTCATACATCGCTTTTGTAAACATAAACTCCCAAACGAATGTAGCACTTTTACTTTTTAAAATCCCCATCTCAAGAGGGTGTTCATTTTCTACGATAGAGCAAATTTTCCCTTGTGGTTTAATGATGTCACCCATCGCGTGCCAATGTTGATCAGTATTGTTTAAGCAGAAGATATAATCTACATCTTTTAGCCCAAATTCTAATATTTGATCTTTTAAAGGTTGGTGATGATTAACTATATAATCGGCACCGAATTTTTCAACCCAGTGTATGGTTTCGTTGCGGGATGCGGTTGCGATTACGTTTAGTCCAGCCCATTTAGCTAACTGAATAGCAATCGAGCCAACACCACCAGCTCCGCCGATAATTAAAATGTTTTTAAATGAATTTTCATCTTTTTTATTATAATCAATCCCTAAACGTTCAAACAAACCTTCCCATGCTGTGATGGCTGTTAAAGGAAGTGCTGCAGATTCAGCATCACTCAAAGTTTTTGGTTTTTTACCAACAATTCTTTCATCAACTAGATGGTATTCACTGTATGTACCTTGCCTTGTAATGCTTCCAGCGTAAAACACTTCATCGCCTTCTTTAAATAACGTACAACTTTCGCCAGTTTGTACGACAACGCCACTAGCATCCCAGCCAAGTATTTTTGCTATATCTTCTTTTTTATCTTTCGGAGATCGAACTTTTGTATCAACTGGATTAACGGAAATAGCGTTAATCTTTACAAGTATATCTCTTCCTGTGGCAACAGGTCTTTCAACTTCAATATCAATTAAACTGTTTTCTTCTTCAATAGGTAAGTATTCATGTAAACCAATTGCTTTCATTTTTATTCCCTCCATTAAAGTAAGAGTTTTTCTCTTTTATTATAGTAGGTAAAGTGTCATTATGTAAAAAAGTTGAGTCCTTTCCATTTTGTTAAAGGCTTGTTTCAGCCTCATTTAGAACTTTGTAACTGGAGAGGAGCCATCGTTTTGATTTTATAAGCGTCGAATGAAAGGTATACTTATTTTTCCAGTGTACCTTGCAATGAACAATACCAAGTGTTATATTATACTTGTAGTTACTTGTTATAAAACAGTACTAAATAATAAACAGTAGTAGATGCCAATTAGAATAGGGTGAATGAATATTGAATGTACAATTTAAAAAAGGAGTTTTAGAACTTTGTGTTCTTGTCTTACTTGATAAGCAAGACCGTTATGGGTATGAATTAGTTCGAAGTATTTCCAATCAAATTGAAATATCAGAAGGGTCTGTTTATCCTTTACTTCGTAGATTAACTAAAGAAGAATATTTTACAACGTATTTACAGGAGTCTTCAGAAGGCCCTTCAAGGAAGTATTATACACTGACGGATAAAGGTAGAACGTATTTGTATCAACTTTTGGAGGAATGGAATGAGTTTTCACAAGGTGTCAATCAATTAATAAAAGAAGGTGTACGTAATGACGAAAAATAAATTTTTACAACAATTAAATGCATCTCTAAAAAGATTATCTGAAAAAGAGCGTACAGATATTTTAAAAGATTATGAAGAACATTTTACTTTCGGATTAGAGGAAGGGAAAAGTGAAGAAGAAATTGTAGCTTCATTAGGTTCTCCAGCTCAAATCGCCAAAGAGTTATTAGCAGATTATCATATTGAGAAAGTAACAGCAAGTGCAACAACAGGGAATGTTTTTCGGGCAATTTGGGCAGTAATTGGATTAGGTTTTTTCAATTTGTTAATCGTGCTTGGACCTGCAATTACATTAGCGGCATTGATTTTTTCAGGATGGGTTCTAGGAATCTCATTTTTAGGTTCACCATTACTTGTTCTAGTTGATACTATTATACATCCAAATACATTCTTGCTATTTAATCTTTTCGTTTCTTTAGCACTTTGTGGACTTGGATATTTCATTGTAATTGCTATGTTATTTTTAACGAAGCTAGCAAAGAATGGATTTGTTCGTTATTTAAAGTTCAATATAGCACTAGTAAAAGGTGGTTTGAAGCATGATAAATAAAAAGAGTCTTTCAATCATTGCAGGTATTATTTTCATTATTGGTATTATCGGGAGTTTATTCACTTATCGTTCAATTGCGGCAGTACCAATTTCAGAAGAAAAGGTCATTAACAATAATAATGTGTTAAGCGTCATTATCGATACGAATAACGTTCGTGTTAACATCAATCCTACAACAGATAGTAACATGAAAGTAAAATTAGATGGCGAAGTTAATCCTAACGTAAAAAGAACATTAGCTATGGATGAGAAAGATTCGACGCTTCTTATTTCTTACAAAGAAAAACAACAGAGCTGGTTCAATTTTAATATTTCTGAAGTATTGGCGCCATTAACATTAAATGTGTATCTACCCGAAAAACAATATGATTCATTAAAAGTTTCTAATAGTAATGGTTTCGTTTCTATAAAAAAATTAAACACAACGCATTTGAATGCCAATACAAACAATGGACGTGTTGAATTAAGAGAAATCAATTCGCCAAAAATTATCGCGGAAACAAACAATGGAATTATGGATTTCAAAGATATATTGGCACAAAATATTCATGTGAAATCGAACAACGGACGAATAATGCTAGACCATGTTGAAGGTGAAATAGAGGGGCAAACTAAAAATGGAAGTCTTACTCTGAAAACGAATGAACTGGATCGAAATCTCAATTTTACGACTCACAATGGAAAAATTAATATTGAAACCGAAAAAGAACCAACTAATGTTCAATTTAATGTTTCTGTCGACAATGGCAACGCGAATATCCTGAATAAATATAACGGGAATACGGTTATTGGAAAGGGAGAAAATATAATTAAATTAAACACACATAACGGAAATATTACAGTGAAAAAACAATAGCATATTATCTTTTATAATCTCAGCTCTTCACACATATAGAGGAATAATAAATAAGAAAAAGAACCGACTCCTTTTCTCAACATCTAGGTAGTCGGTTCTTTTATATTTAACATTTGTTTAAGTTTGTATCCTTTTCATATTTCAAAATACAAACAGTGGTTTTATTACTCTCGATTCTTAGGAGAGTAACGAATAGTAATTAACGATGTAAGGAGAATTTGTGAATGACTCAAAAATAATAGCTGAAACAACGAAAAGTGAGAAGGAGTTTATTTCTAACAAGAGGAATTCTTTACTGTATTGTTTTATTCAAAACTAAATGTAAAGGTGGATACATAATGACAGTAAAGAAGCTTTATTTCGTCCCAGCAGGTCGTTGTATGTTGGATCATTCGTCTGTTAATAGTACGCTCACACCGGGGGATTTATTGAACTTACCTGTATGGTGCTATTTATTGGAGACAGAAGAGGGGCCTATTTTAGTAGATACAGGTATGCCAGAAAGTGCGGTTAATAACGAAGATCTTTTTAACGGTACATTTGTTGAAGGACAGATTTTACCAAAAATGACTGAAGAAGATAGAATCGTGAATATTTTAAAACGCGTTGGTTATGAGCCGGAAGACCTTCTTTATATTATTAGTTCTCACTTACATTTTGATCATGCAGGAGGAAATGGTGCTTTTATAAATACACCGATTATTGTGCAGCGTGCTGAATATGAGGCGGCACAATATAGTGAAGAATATATGAAAGAATGTATATTGCCGAATTTGAAATACAAGATCATTGAAGGGGATTATGAAGTTGTACCAGGAGTTCAATTATTGTATACACCAGGACATACTCCGGGGCATCAGTCGCTATTAATTGAGACAGAAAAATCCGGTCCTGTATTATTAACGATTGATGCATCTTATACGAAAGAAAATTTTGAAGATGAAGTGCCGTTCGCTGGATTTGATTCGGAATTAGCTTTATCTTCAATTAAACGTTTAAAAGAAGTTTTTAGGAAAGAGAACCCAATTGTTTTCTTTGGACATGATATAGAGCAGGAAAAGAGTTGTAAAGTGTTCCCTGAATATATATAAATAGAAAAGTCATGGGCCAAGTAGCTCATGACTTTTTCTATTAAATAACCTTTTTAAATAAGTTATATACTTTTTTTGAATTACCTTCATTTAATTGATAATAAGTAAGGTCTACGTCATCAGGAGTGTTTTGATGGGCAATCATAACTTCACTACTGTTGTTATCTACTATCCAAATTAAATATTGTTTATAAGTTCCATCTTGGAAAGTAATCCACATGTTACAATCTACTAAATCAGAACCTTCTTCATCTAGCGTTAAATCGCCTTTTTTTGCTGTATCCATACTGTTAATGAATGTTTTTAATTCATCTGTTTTTGTAAGGAAGATAGATTTTTTTGTCTTAAGCGACTCTACATGTATATCTTTTATTTTCTGCTTTCCTAAAAAAACAGGAGGTGCATTTGGGTCTCTTTGAGTTGAAATAATAGTAGCTTTCTTCTTTGGTTTACTTGCTGTATAGAGATCTTGAATAGATTTTCCAGAGTTTAAAAACCATACGGTTCCAAAAACAATCAATGCGCTACCTATCAATAAAATGATTTTCTTAATAGGGTATTCTCCTCTCTATGGCTTCATGTGAAGAGCTTTTCTATTAATATATGATAGGTAAGCGTAAAGTATTATAGTTGAACGTGGTTATGCTTCACGGTTTTTATAGGGCGATCAACGAGTAAATTGTAAGTGAGCCCTATTAATACGAGAATTCCACCGATAATTTTTCCGGTTGATAGTTCGTGTGACAGGAAGAAATCGATGATAGTCCCCGTAAACAATTGTCCGATAAAGATGAGTAATGTTAAATAAAATGCTGATATTTTAGGAGTAATATAGTTTGATAATGAGATGACGATAACGCCTACTAATCCGCCTAAGTATACAGCGATAGGTATGGATTGTAACGTATGACTAGAAATATACAACGAATCTGAACTGAAAATTAAAAATAACATGGAGAAAAATAATCCAGTAATATAATTGAAAAATGTGCCTTCCCAATTTCCAATTTCCTTTGCTAAATTCGCGTTAATAATTCTAGCAACAACGATAGAAACACCAGCTAAAATAGCGATACAAATATATAACATTTTCTTGCCTCCATTAATAAATTGTCATGACTATAATTCCAGAAGAGATGAATAATAATCCAATTAATTTTTTCTTATCAAACTTCGAAACTTTCATTCCTAATAAACCGAAATGATCAATAACTATGGAAGCGATGGATTGACCAAGTAAGCTTAATGCAATCGTAATAGAGGCACCAAGAGCAGAGAAACTTATATTATTAAAAAGAACAGTGAATACTCCAATTGCCCCAGCACTATATAAAAAAAGTGGAATACCTTTATCAAAATGGATTTTATTTTTGTTAAGGATTAAAACGAAAATAACTGCTATTAAACCGACAAGATGAATGACAACACTTGCTGTATACTTGCCAATTAACTCAGATAATATCCCATTCAATGGGAGCATAATGGCAATAAGGACACCAATAAAGACAGAAAGAAAGTTATACAATGTAATATCCCCTTTTTATATTTCATATTTGTAATGACTGTATCATGCTGAAATTGTGTATTACTATGACATATGTCATAGTGAAAGAAGAAAATTTTGTTTACAATTGGGATGAGTTGTAAAGGTGGGGGACTATGAAGAAAGTATGTAATTCTAATAAATTAGCAGAGTATATGAAACAAAATAATATTGATTCATTTTTTAGTAGTGATATGAAACCATATATGGAACTTATATTTTTAAAAAGAATGAGTTCATTTGCAGAGAAAACGAAGAGATAGATTATTTATATTTCTTTGTTGAAGGAAAAGCGAAAGCGTTTAACACATTAAGTAACGGGAAATCTGTATTATTATGTTTTTATGACAGTTTGCAGTTGCTAGGAGATGTAGAGTTAATTCACTCTCAAAGAATCAATTCAAACGTACAAGTTATGGCAGACTCATATTGTGTTGGGCTACCTTTAGGGAAAGTGAGAAACCAATTATTTCATGATGCGAAATTTTTAAGATGTATTTGCGGTTCTTTAGCCCATAAATTAAATCGACTTTCAAAAAATAGTACAATTAATTTACTGTATCCACTTGAAAATCGACTTGCGAGTTACATGTTAGCAGCAGGGGAACGGGCGGTTCAGCACGGAAATAGAATTGTGTTTAGTGGGAATTTAACGGAAATAGCTGAATTGTTAGGGACGAGTTATCGGCATTTATTACGTACATTAAATGTTTTTTGTGATAAAGAAATTATAAAGAAAAGCAGTGGTTGTTTTGAAGTGATGAATGTAGATGTTTTGCGGGAATTGGCGGCGGATGTTTATAAATAGGAGGGGATTATAAATGATTACACCTATATTTAGAATTTTTGATATTGTAAAGGCTCAGTTATTTTACTTTAATTTTTTAGGATTTAAACTGGATTGGGAACATCGGTATGAGGAAAATATGCCATTATATATGCAAATTTCGTTAAATGATACTGCAATACATCTATCTGAACATCATGGGGATGCTTCACCAGGCGGTGCAATTCGTGTGAAAATAGAGGATTTAAAAAGTTATTATGCTATTTTATCAAGTAAAGATTATGCGTATTCAAAACCTGATATAGAGAGAACACCTTGGGATACAATTGAATTAACTGTGATTGATCCGTTCTCAAATAGAATTACATTTTATGAGGAAATGGTTTAGAAATTGAGGTGTTATAAATAATTTATCAAAGTAGGGGTTACAATGAAGAGAAAAATAGCGATGATTTCAGATATTTATGGGAATAGTCACGCTTTAAAGGCGGTATTAAAAGATATTCGAAATGATAATAAGTTTAGGTGATAGTGTGTATGGGCCGTTAAATCCTTTGGGGACAATTGAAATATTAATGAGTAACGAGATGATACATATTAAGGGGAGTTTACTTTATAGTGAACTGCTCTTTTTTATTTTGGATAGATATTGAATTATAAAAAAATAAAATGTTATGATTATCGAAACGCATGAACATATGAACATGTATTCATGTGTTTGTGAGAAGGAGGAATTGGAATGAAAGATATAATTATCGTTGGATCTGGTCAAGCTGGATTAACAATGGGATACTACTTGAAGCAGGAAGGATATAGTTTCTTATTACTTGAGGCGGGAAACCGAATTGGTGATTCTTGGAGAGACCGCTATGATTCTTTGCAGCTCTTCACACCAAGGGAATATAGTAGTTTACCAGGTATGATATTAAAAGGAGAAGGGAATGGATTTCCATGTAAAGATGAAATTGCAATTTATTTAGAAGAATATGCAAGGTATTTTCAATTGCCGGTACAATTACAGACTCAAGTTTTAAAAATAAGAAAAGAGAAAGAAATATTTGAATTACACACTCCTACAGAAATTTTACAATCGAAAAAAGTTATTATCGCATCAGGTGGTTTTCAGCAACCATTCATCCCCTCATTTTCACAACATCTTTCATCACATATTTTTCAAATACATTCATCACAATATAAATCACCATTACAAATTCCAAAGGGAAAAGTACTTGTAGTAGGTGGTGGGAATTCAGGCATGCAAATAGCAGTAGAACTTGCAAAAACTCATGAAGTTACAATGGCTATAAGTCATCCGTTAACCTTTTTACCGTTATATCTTTTTAGAAAAAGCATTTTTAATTGGTTAGAAAAAATGGGTTTATTGTATGCCGAAATACATACAAAGAGAGGAAGGTGGTTTCAGAAGCGAAAGGATCCCATTTTTGGTTTTGAAGGTAAGGAACTTATTCGTAGTGGAGCAATAAAACTACAGGGAAAAGTGGTAAGTGCATCAGGAAATAATATTATGTTTCAGAATGGTGGCACGTATAGTGCACAAAGTATTATATGGTCAACTGGTTTTGTTCAAGATTATAAATGGATTGAAATAGAAAAGGCAGTGAGTATGAATGGATTTCCTAATCATACAAAGGGAATGAGTCCAGTAAGAGGATTGTATTATATTGGACTGCCGTGGCAATCTCAAAGGGGTTCTGCGCTTATTTGTGGTGTAGGAAAGGATGCGGTGTATTTGCTTTCTGAAATCAAAAAATAGATCAGTAGCAATAGCTACTGATCATCCATATGTACATGAATTAGGAGAGGTCAAACATTTCAAACGTTTATTAGCTTTAGTATAATAGATTTTCATGAAATAAAAAACTGAAAATTGTAATTTTTTGTTGAGAAAGTTTTTTGTATCGAAATATATAAAAAAACGGGGATTTCTATTGAAAGAAAATATGATATTTATATTTTAGTAAATTATGATATAGTCTATATAAGATTCTTTTCCTTAAATTAGGTTTTTTGTATAGTAATTACATTCGCAGTTGGAAAGGGGAAAAAATTGTGAAGTTTGATGATCAACGTCTACTAGGAATACGATTAGGTTCTGTACTCATAACAGAAGAAAATCAATATTTAGTAATTAAGAAGAAAGATCATTATGCACTATTAAACATACATAATTTAGAATGCACACATGTCGAAGTGCAGCTAGAGCATATTGAAGAACTGCTGCATGAAGATTTCCAAGAAAGTATAACTGAAATTATCGCACCAGAACATATTAAAATTGTGGTGAAAAATGTTATATAAAGAAAGAAGCTGGGAGAATCAGCTTCTTTCTTTGTTTTACTTCGTTAATTATAAGGATAACATTTTTAAAATCTCACCAATAATCCCATCCTTTTGATGAACACCAGCAATTAAATTATAAAGACCAACTATTTTTGATAACTTCACTTTGTCAGGTACACGGCGTTCATTGAATCCTGATAAGAGCCAAGTGTATTGTTTTACTCCGATGAAATAAGCTAGTGCAAATGAAATGATGGCTAGTATGAATAATGATGGCGAAGCGAAGAGAGTCATTGAGAACACCTCCGTTAAAGGGCTATAAATAAATTATAGTATAAATGTTATAATTTAACAAAATACATTTTTGATTTTAAGTTTATAAAAAATGAGATATTTACGATGAAGGGAGATTACATATGAATATTTCGGAATTCCAGCAATATGTATCGAGTTTCAGTAAAGAAAAAGGCTTTCAAGATACAACAATTGAAGAGCGTACGATGTATGCGATGGCGGAATTAGGTGAATTAGCGGAAGTTATATTAAAGCGTGATAAAATACAAGATTCGAAAAGAGAGATTGGTTTAGAAATGTTTGATGTAATTTGGAATGTATGTGATTTAGCAAACAAGTTAGAAATTGATTTAGAGAAGGCGTTTGAAGAAAAAATGATGATTAATAAAAAACGTGAATGGTAAAAGGAAGGTTAAAAAGCGCACAAAATTTTGTGCGCTTTTTATTAATGGTATGAAAAATATGTAAAAAAAGATGGAACAAACATTTGAGACGAATTGTCTAATATAGGAAATAACTATTTAGTTTGAAAGAAAGGGTGGAGAAAATGAAAAAGAATATATTATTAAAAGTAGGGTTATGTGTAAGTTTACTAGGAGCAATTCAATTTGTTAGTGTAATATCTCCAGTACAAGCAGAACGAACGGTAGAGAAAAAAGTAATAAAGAATGAGACAGGAACTATTTCAATTTCTCAGTTAAACAAAAATGTATGGGTTCATACTGAGTTAGGTTATTTTAATGGAGTAGCAGTTCCATCGAACGGTCTAGTTCTTACTACTTCTAAAGGGTTAGTGCTTGTCGATTCTTCTTGGGATGATAAGTTAACGAAGGAATTAATAGAGATGGTAGAAAAGAAATTTAAGAAGCGCGTAACGGATGTTATTATTACACATGCGCACGCTGATCGAATTGGCGGAATTAAAACGTTGAAAGAAAGAGGCATTAAAGCGCATAGTACAGTACTAACTGCGGAACTAGCAAAGAAAAATGGATATGAAGAGCCACTTGGAGACTTACAAACAATTACGAATATGAAGTTTGGAAATATAAAAGTAGAAACGTTCTATCCAGGGAAAGGGCATACAGAAGATAATATTGTCGTATGGTTACCGCAATACAACATTTTAGCTGGAGGCTGTTTAGTGAAATCTGCGGAAGCTAAAGATTTAGGGAATGTTGCTGATGCATATGTAAATGAATGGTCGATATCGATTGAGAATGTGTTGAACCGATATGGAAATATGAACTTAGTAGTGCCTGGTCATGGAGAAGTAGGGGACAGCGGATTACTTTTACATACATTGGATTTGTTGAAATAAGAAACAAGAAATAAAGTAATAATGAAGCGAATTGTAGATTTAAGAAATTTTTGGAATACAAAAGAGAGGAGAAAATTATTTCCTCCTCTTTTTCTTTTAACTATATTGAAATGCCGAAGCTATTGATTACACCTAAATATGTTACTGAGATTTTAATTCTAAATATACAAATACTAGTACCGTCATAATTGCTATAACAACGTAAGTAACATCAAGCATTATAAGGGTCTTTAAAGTTTCAGTCATCCTAATTCACCCCTGGTATGAAAATATAACATAATCTCTTATCAATCAGTTAAGAGATTATAAAGATAACAATGTACATGAAATTTCTTAAGTAGTTTCTATATAAATATATCATATAAATAATGTAAAAAATGTTAAGATGGTGTAAATGTATTGTAAATAAAGAGGTTTCCTATAAAATCTTTAATCAAAAAATTGATAGTTCTTCAAAATGAAAAAACGCTATTCTTTCTGTTGAATGATAGAATAGCGTTTTTGTATGCTTATTAGTTGCTAATAGTTCTCTAAATCAATTATCTAGCTATTTGAAAGCATCAACAAAGTTGTCCATTTTTCTGTATGTTTTTTTGATGTCAATAAAAAAATTATGTCAACAATATGAACTGGCACAAATTTATATATATTATTGTGATTGATATCACATCCCTTTTTCTCAATGGGTATTATGCTTAATTTGTAACGAATGATTGGGAGAGGGTGGGATGATATGTTTTGTTATCAATGTGAACAAACGCCAACAGGCGGATGTAAAGTGATGGGTGTTTGTGGTAAGAATGAAACAATTGCAAGTTTACAAGATACGATTGTGTTTGGATTAAAAGGAATAGCTGCTTATCGTACGCATGCTGCGCAGCTAGGGTATACAGATGCATTTGTAGATGCTACAACTCAAGAAGCGCTATATATGACATTAACAAATTCTAACTTTAATGAACAAGAACATATTGATATGGCTATGAAAGTAGGGAAATCGGCTTTACAAGTAATGGAGTTATTAGATGAGGCACATACGAATCACTTTGGTGTTCCGGAGCCTGTTCAAATTACGCAGAACCATGTAGAAGGTAAGGCAATTGTAGTTACTGGTCATAATTTATTTGCATTAGAAGAGTTATTAAAGCAAACAGAAGGAAAAGAAATTAACATTTATACGCATTCTGAAATGCTACCAGCACACGGATATCCACAACTGAAAAAATATAAACATTTAAAAGGAAACATCGGTAAGGCATGGTATGATCAACGACGCCTTTTCGAAAAATTTACAGGTGCCATATTAGCTACAACGAACTGTGTTATGCCAATTAAAGGATCATACTCTGATCGATTCTTTTCATATGATATTGCAGGTTTAGAGGGTGTACAAAAAATTGAAAATGATGATTTTGCACCATTGATTCAAAAAGCGCTTGAACTTCCAGAAGTACATATGGAGTCGGATGAGCAGTTAGTAACAGGGTTTCATCATAATACAGTATTATCATTAGCTCCGGAAATTATTAATGCAGTAAAAGAAGGAAAGATTAAGCGTTTCTTTGTCATCGCAGGTTGTGATGCTCCGGGAAAAGGCGGAGAATATTATCGTGAATTAGCAACGTCACTTCCGCCAGAAACGGTTATTTTAACAACTTCTTGCGGGAAATTCCGTTTTAATGATGTGAGTTATGGTGTTGTGCCCGGTACGGAGATTCCGCGTTACATTGACTTAGGACAATGTAATAATTCAATTTCTACAGTGAAAATAGCGGCCGCTTTAGCTGATGCTTTTCAACGTGAAGTGAATGAATTGCCAGTGAGTATTGTTCTATCATGGTTTGAACAAAAAGCGGTTGCCATTTTACTTGGGCTATTTAGTCTTGGTATTCAAGATATTCGCATTGGTCCAAAGGCACCTGAATTTATTTCACCTGGTGTGCTTGATGTATTACAAGAGACATTCGGTTTAAAACTAATTACAACCGCAGCAGAAGATATGAATATGATGTTATCGTAACAAAAAGGATGTCCTATATGTAGAGTTGACTTTATAAAGAGTTTGTATGTATTCACAAGCTCATGTATTAGATGCACAGGTGCATTAGTAGAAGAACAAAAAAATGATCCGTCTTTTTAATAAGGAGAGCTATCTACATTCATTAACTTCGGAATATTATAACGCCCAAAATAAAAATGCGGAATTTTTGTTTTGGGTATTTCCTTTTCTTAGCTGGATAGGTATGTGGTGAGGTTTCTTAAGAAGAAAATAGGCAGTATCCAATAGATAATAGCGGATTTAAGAAAAAATTTAAAAATCGAGTTGACATTCCGTCTACTTAGTCATACAATGTAGTGGTAATGAGTAATACTAAATAGCGTAGGTTTTAAAAATATATTCAGTATCCAATAGGCAAAAGCGGATTTAAGAAAAAATTTAAAAATCGAGTTGACATTCCATCTACTTAGTCATACAATGTAGTTGTAATAAGTAATACTGAATAGTGAGGTTTCTCAAAAGCTATTCAGTAAAAATCAGCCTTAGTACTCTGTGATACTGAATATAAGTCAGACAGAATAGGGGGTAAAGGAGGATCAGAATATGGAAAATTTAACTGAAATGCTGAAAGGTTCGCTGGAAGGATGTGTTCTGGAAATCATTAGCCGCCGTGAAACTTATGGCTATGAGATTACCCGCCACCTGAATGAGCTTGGGTTTACTGAAGTCGTGGAAGGAACGGTCTATACCATCCTTGTGCGATTAGAGAAGAAAAAACTTGTGAATATTGAAAAGAAACCGTCAGACATGGGGCCGCCTCGCAAGTTTTATTCACTAAATGAGGATGGCCGTCAGGAGCTTGAATTGTTTTGGAGAAAATGGGATTTTGTATCATCAAAAATTAACGTCTTGAAATCAAACTAGCCTCATAAGATTAAATATTCGGCCGATATTTTGGGAGTTTCTTGTTCTGCTTTATAAAAAAGGAGGAAAAATAATATGTTGGAAATGTTCAAAAAATTAATTGGTGATAAAAAAGAGTACAAAATGATGATGGCACGGGTTGGAGCTCTGCCAGAGGACTATCAGTTTGTGTTTAAGAAAATTCAAAACTACATGTGGAATTTCTCAGCTGGTAACGGGATGGATATGCTACACATACAGTATGAACTAATCGATTTGTTTGAAGCCGGTGCGGCGGAAGGCAGACAAGTGCTAGAAATCACTGGGGAGGACGTGGCATCCTTTGCTGACGAACTAGTGGCAAACGCTAAAACTTATGTTTCCAAGTATCGTGAAGATTTGAATGAAAGTATCATGAAGCAATTGAGAAAAAAATAAATGCAACAGGTAATACCGACTGATTAGCTGGTTACAAATGTGAATTGACGCCATTGCTATTCAGTTATATTTTTAAATCAGTACTAAGTAATACAGATTATCAGTAATACTAAATAGAGGGTGTAGGCAGTCTATCTTTACAAAACATTTTTTAAGGAGGAAAAAAGCATGACCAATACAGCGATTTCTGTAAAAGGATTAAAAAAATCCTTTAAAGATAAGGAAGTGTTAAAAGGGGTAGATTTTGAAGTGCAGCGTGGCTCCATTTTCGCACTGCTGGGCTCAAATGGAGCGGGCAAGACGACGATAGTCAATATCCTCTCGACGCTGATGAAGCAAGATGGCGGCGAAGTAGGTATTTGTGGTTTTGACGTTCAGCGTCAACCGGATCATGTTCGTCAAAGTATCAGTCTGACAGGGCAGTTTGCAGCTTTAGACGGTATGCTCACGGGGAGAGAAAACTTGATAATGATTGCCAATTTGCGTGGAGTTTCTAGTCCTGCTCAAGTCGCTGATAATTTGCTTGCAAGATTCAGCCTGACTGATGCAGCCAACCAGAGGGCAGACCAGTACTCAGGTGGGATGAAGCGCCGGCTTGATATCGCCATGAGCTTGATTGGGACGCCAGCAGTCATTTTTCTCGATGAACCGACGACAGGGCTTGACCCCGAAGCGCGGATTGAAGTGTGGGATACCGTCAAGGAACTTGCCGGCGGCGGCACAACCATCTTGCTCACGACCCAGTACCTCGAGGAAGCCGAACAACTGGCGGACCGTATCGCTATCTTGCATGGCGGAAAAATTATTAAGACTGGTACTCTTACAGAACTTAAAGAGATGTTCCCGCCAACAAAAGTGGAGTATATCGAGAAGCAGCCGACATTGGAAGAAATTTTCCTTGCGATCATTGGCAAAAAGGAGGAGATGTAAATGAAGAGCAAAACAGGGGTATTATTAGGGCGTTTAATGCGCAACATTATGCGCAGTCCGGATACAATTATTACGGTAGCGATTACGCCGATTATGATGATGCTGTTGTTTGTCTACGTATTTGGCGGCGCCATAAAGACAGGAACGGATAACTACGTCAATTATTTATTGCCGGGAATCTTGCTGATGGCTATCGCATCCGGTGTCGCTTACACTTCCGTACGGTTGTTTACGGATGTAAAGAGCGGGCTGATGGCACGTTTCATTACTATGCCTATCAAGCGTTCGTCGGTATTATGGGCTCACGTATTAACATCACTTGTTGCTAATGTGCTTACTATCGTGGTGGTTATCCTTGTTGCGCTCTTAATGGGCTTCCGTTCCAGTGCTAATATTCTGGATTGGCTCGCGGTAGCTGGAATACTCGGGATGTTTACGCTGGCGCTGACATGGCTGGCTATCATTCCTGGGTTGACAGCGAAGTCTATGGAAGGGGCGACAGCCTACTCGTACCCACTAATTTTTCTGCCCTTTATTAGTTCGGCCTTTGTTCCTACCGAAACTATGCCAAAAATTGTTCGTGCGTTCGCTGGAAACCAGCCTGTGACTTCAATCGTGAATGCGATTCGTGCCCTCTTATATGAAGGGGCTGTTGGCAACGATATTTGGATTGCACTTGCTTGGTGTGTGGGCATTATGGTTATCGCTTACTTCTTCGCCGGCAAAGCATTTAAACGTCAGTTAGGGTAACACCACCAGTTCGGTGCACAATGGCAACTAAACCTTCTGGAATAATATATATATGGGAAAATGGATTTAAATCACATTAATCTTAGTTATTGCTATAATTGTTAGTATTCTTACTGGTTATGTAGTTGGTACGTAAGTAGGCTCAGACGTTGAGAAAAAGCAGACTGAGAGAGTTAAAAGGGAAGAGGTAATATTTTGATCTCAATTCTAATTGCCATATAATAAATGCAATTTTTATACATGAAAAGCCCACCTGTTTCCGTAGGTGGGCTATATCTTTATTACACAATTCGAAAGTATACTCTCTTTTTCTAAATATGTAATTATGCATATTTAGAAAAAACTACACTTAATAAATATTACATATAGTAAATGGAAACTTATGGTGTAATTCTTTTAACAGGCTTAACATGATAACCATTATATAAGGTGCGTAGGCTCCTTTGGAAAAGTTCTTCTTTTCTGAAAAATGAATGTTAATTCGTTATATGTAATAAAAATTCATGAGAATAATTTTATGTTTTCTAAATTTATTCCTTTACATCAATGTGTATTATTTATTACAACAGCTTCATGTCAAAGATAAGATGTGAAAGCAAAGGGAAATATAAGTATCTTTATAACGAGTTCCTAATATAATCAATGTGTTAATGAAAGGAACTCTGTATTATGTTTACTTTTCTATTAACTAATACAGCTTCAAAAAATAGACACAATTGCTACATACCAATTGTAATTTATTATCTATTCATAATTCTGTTTATTCTGTCTTTCTAAAAATAAAAAAATATTAGACTCGCAAATATAAACGTTATAATGAGGGCGTCGAGAGGTAACCGATTACCTACGAAGAAAATATCAAACATTTTAAAATTGGACAGACTGAAACGATTACTTACAGAAAGGTGTGTGACCAGAAGGGGAATTTCTTCAAAATAGTTTAGCAGCAGCGGACATCGTATTAGCTGGTGTAAACAATATCATCAATGGTAAGTATAGGGTTGGAGGATAAATGCCTCGCACATTAAGAGAGACAGCTTTAGGTGGAATCGTTTACAATATGGCGCATCTAGTAAGCGGTTCATTTTTTAAGAATGGTCTATATTCTTAAGCCTAAAAAGAGACGTAAGAATAGGATACAAGGGGGATTTATTATATGAATGGGAATACTGCAAAAAAAATAGAATTTCAAGCTGAAAATAATACAGTGAAAAATGAGAAATATCTAGATCCTAAAAAGTGGCATAAACAAGATACTACCTGGGCATTGAGCCTTTTTGGAACAGCAATTGGAGCAGGAGTACTCTTTTTACCTATTAATGCCGGTTCAGGTGGTTTATTATCATTACTGTTAATTACGATACTTGCATTTCCTGTTATGTATTACTCACATAGGGCACTTGCTAAAATGATATACGCTTCCAATTCTGCTGATGAGGGGATTACAGGCACAATAAGAGAGTATTTTGGCAATAAGGCAAGTATAATTTTTAACATAGTATATTTCGTCTCAATTTATACGATCGTACTGATGTATTCGGTTGCACTTACAAATACTGCAAGTAGTTTTATCGTGCATCAATTGCACATGCCGGAGCCTCCAAGGGCCATTTTATCACTTGTATTAGTACTCGGTCTTATCGCTATACTAAATTTCGGTCAAGATATCACTGTAAAGATAATGAGCATGCTAGTATATCCTTTCATAGCTTCTTTACTGTTTATCTCAATATCTTTAATTCCACAGTGGAATACGTCAATGCTTAGTTTCTCAAGTGCGTCTACTGCTTCAACAGGAACAGGGTATTTTGGAGTGATATTGATGATACTACCAATCATCGTATTCTCGTTCAATCATTCTCCTATGATTTCGTCATTCGTTATGAAACAGAGAGCTACGTATGGAATAGAAGCTACTGATGCCAAGTGTGCTCAAATACAAAAAGTTTGCTATATCATGACATTCGCTGTTGTTATGTTCTTTGTTTGGAGCAGTACTTTAAGTTTGACTCCAGATGATCTTAAGATGGCAAAAGAACAGAACTTGTCAATCCTATCATATCTTGCTAATGAGCTTAATTCGCCTGTAATCACTATTGCAGCTCCTATCATTGCTTTTGTGGCTATTACAAAGTCTTTCCTTGGCCATTATGTAGGAGCGTATGAGGTAATGCGTGACATGATTATGAAGTCCGGTAAAAAACGCGGGAAAGATATAGGAGAAAAAACAGTTCAGACAATGATTCTTACTTTTGTCGTATTAACATGCTGGTATGTTGCTTATGCAAATCCAAGTATTCTTGGAATCATTGATGCTCTTAGCGGTCCATTAGTTGCTGCGATCTTATGTCTATTACCAATGTATGCGATTCGTAAAGTACCAGTACTGGCTAAATACAGAGGGAAAATGAGCAATGTGTTTGTCATTGTTGTAGGTATACTTACTGTCCTAGCAAGTATTAAGTCATTATTCTAATTCGCTATTGTTAGTTCAAGTGCTAAAATAGTGGGATATGAAAAAAGAATGAAAGAGATTATGGATAAGATACGTCCATATTCGAATTTTAAACAAGCTGTTTTATGAGGGTTAAACTCTAATATAAAAAGACATGAACAAAGATTAGTTCATGTCTTTTTTTTGTGTTGGCGTTATTCTTAGAAGAGCGTTTCAAGTAGCGGTAGCGAATAAAATGTTTTTACTAGGTATTTAAATAGAGGTAACTGGCATCTAGTCAAACTCAATATTATTTTGGGTTTAACTGGCCACTGCTTATGGGTAGTATAAACATAATCTCTTTTAAACCTTCTAACACTTCTTCAGGAACTTCCCTGATTTTGATATCTTTACCTAGGAAAAGTAGCCAATTTGTTATTTCTATCAATTCATCGAGATTGTTAACATTGATAAAAGTTTTTAGAATGGCTGTGGATTGGTAAGGATTTGTATAGGAAATAGAAATTTTTATAGGATGATATTTTTTGAACTGGGTAATCGCTTTTGGACCAAGTTCAAGTACAAGGTTGATTGCTTCGTCCCTCTTACTTAGTTTTTCTGAAATTTTTTTCTTACTTAATCTGTTTTTCGGCGTATAGGTTTCGACATTAATGAGATGATCAACGAGAAACATCTTCTTTTTTCTTCTTTTATGTCAAAGCCTTCAATTATCCAATGGCTTTTTTCTTGATAAAGGTGCAGTAGATAAATTGGATAAAACTTGGTTTCCTCCTCTTCTTTTACGGTAATCAATAAATGGCTATCTAAAAGAAGGATTTGGATGAGTTTTTCTAACATAGGATGGGGGAGGTCAGAAAGCTCAAGTAGGTCAGGATTATGAGGGTTAGTCCCTTCAAAAAGCAAGATTTGATTTAAAAGAACAAGGTCATCCTGCTGGATTTCTGAGATGAGTCCTAGTAGTTTTTCGGCTAAAGACTGACGACTCTTTAGATAGGGAAGTTGTTGATTTCTTGTGGCCATAAAGGCAATAAAAAGAGCTTTGACCTCATTATCAGTAAAGCGAACAACGGGCAAGATAGAGTTATGCATGACAAAATATCCTCCATCCCTGCCAACTTCAGCGACGAGCGGCATCCCCATGGCTTCAATTTCTCTAATGTCTCTAATAGCTGTCGATCGTGAGATGTTAAATTCTCGTATGATTTCAGAAATTGTAAAGTGGGAGCGGTTGTTAATATAGCGCATGATCGTATTAATCCGTTCAACTTTTTTCATGTTGGTCTCCTAAACAGTATCATTTTTTGACATGATTTAAAGATATTATAAACTCATCAAGTGAAAAGATAAATCGTTTGATCAATTTAAAAGTGAGGAAGGTTTTAAATATGAAAAATTATACAATAGAAGAAAAAGATAGCTTTATCGTGTTAGGTATTGGAACTGAACTTAAGAGCCACTATACAGACTTTGCGGGCATAAACAAGGAAAAGGCAGACTTTTGGCTGGCTGTCGAACAAGATGGAAGGTTGGACACTTTAAAAGCTTTAGCTACAAATGATTACATTTTTTCTGTGAGTGAAGCGGTGAATAACAAGATGATGTATTACGCTGGTGTCATGACAGAGGCAACGATACAAGAAGAGTCTAGAGTTATCCAGTTTCCGAGGGGAGAATACCTAGTAGTTAAAGGGGAAGGCGATACAGCTGAGGAGCTAAGTAATAAGCTTACTGGTATTGCATTTGGTCAAGCATTAGCAGAAGTAAAAGATTTTTCCTATGTTGGTGGGCCAAATACAATAGTTGAGATGGGGCAGCGAAACGGCTTAGTATTTGGTGAAATATGGATTCCAGTTGTTAGGAAGTAAAGTATTAAAAGGAGAGATGGAATTGTCCGATATCGTTGGTTTTAAAAACGTAACTACAGCTGGCATGGAGTCTTCACCTGTAGCAGAAGCACTTGCTGGTTTACGTGCCCATGAAGCACGTTACTTTATGAATAAATACAAGCATGAATTTACGGTTGTACCAGCTAGTGAAAGCGAGAAGACTCTTGATTATGTGAACCGCATTTTGAAAGAAGAACGTGATATTGAGTTTGCGGAAAAACCTTTAGAAACATCGTGTTTTCAAGTGGAAAATATTAAATTTGCCTATGTCTTCTATGAGGATGGTCTTGCAGTCAACGTCATGTATACGTTGGATAACCCAAAGAAGCGGGCTGTTGGATTTAAGCTTTCTGAGGGAATGGAGATACCAACGGAGTTAGTAGAGAAGTTTAAGTTTGCTAGACAGAAGTCTAAACTTGCTGGAACAATTCGAGGTTCGTTTTTTGTAATTAAAGGAGAATATATTGCAAGTTGAAGAATCAGTCATTTGTTGTATTGAGTTATTCTTTTAAAAGGCGCGATTAAGGCTAACAATCTTGAATTGTTAGCCTTTTTTTACATAAGTAAATAATATTTACAGTCTGCTACACACTACGTTCTTATAAAATGAAACAAAGGGAAATTACTGTAAGGGGGTGGTGGGGTGAGCAAAAAAGGCTATTTGAGTTATTCTTAGTAACTTTTGCTTTACTATTCCTTCATGTAAGCGCATTCACTAATGAAAAATTGAATGATAAATTTGGTAACTTTACCTTCTTTGTTGTATTTCTCATGTTTTATATCAACGTTGCATTTATAGAACGGTATTTTGATGATATACAAAAGTGGATTCGAAATATCACATTTCTTCTTGCCCTGTTAGTAGTAACTTTAATATCACTATGGATAGGTTACTTTTAAAGCCTTGTGATTAAGAAAATTTTGTTTTGTTATCTTTCCTTAACAACAAAGACGCCAACCAGATCATGGTAGCGCCTAAGATAAGTACTATTGGTTTAATCATTAACAAGTATATCTGGACCCTTTTTCAACATATACGAGAAACCCGAAATAAATACGATACTAAATATAATAATGGAAGACCACATATTAAAATGAAATTCTTTACCTACAACTAAATAGTAGATGTTATGGACCAAGAAATTAGCACCTATGATAATCCCACCTAACATTGAACTAATTACAAGACTGAGTAAATAAAATTTGAGCTTCTGAAACATTTCCTCTCTACTCCTTTTCTAAAATCAACTTTATTCAGGATGTTTTAGAAAATTATACCATTTATTTTTCTAATATTCTTAAATCTATAATATATTTAAGGTTATTTTAAGAGAAGAAGAATTGCCTACCAAAATGTCCATTTCGAGGTTTCACCAATATGCCCATCAAGCTAATGAAACTAGTATCCCAAAAACAAAAAATGTATATTTTTATCTGGAGATGCCAATTTTCTCGCTTTGGGGATACTATAAAATTTTAGGTTGATAGCCATGTGGTCCCGCCACATTGTCATCAAGTTAAGAAACTCATTGTTCCCCCAAAATGAAAAAATGAACTACAATTGTTTACTGAGAAATTCCCCCGACATATGTCATCACATATCTTGGATAAATTAGCTAGAGAAATAGGATTTGTTCAACAGGAAAATAAATATTAGCATCTTTCTTCCAAGAACAAATAAAAGAAAGCGTTGATTCTTATCTTCATTATCCAGGAATATACTCAGGCGGCCAAGAAAATATTTAGTGCAATAGTTACTCGAAAGAATAACTGAAAAATAACATACGAGGAGATGGAAGAAATGAAAAACGAAAGAATTCAACAATTACAAGAAAATTGGGAGTTAGATAAACGTTGGAAAGGGGTAAAACGCCCGTATTGTGCCGAAGATGTTATTCGTCTTCGAGGATCTATCGATATTGAACATACACTAGCACGCCACGGTGCAGAGAAACTTTGGCAATCGCTTCATATAGAAGACTACATCAATGCGCTTGGTGCATTAACAGGAAATCAAGCAATGCAGCAAGTGAAAGCAGGCTTAAAAGCAATTTGTGTAAGTGGTTGGCAAGTAGCTGCTGATGCCAATTTATCTGGACATATGTATCCAGACCAAAGTTTATATCCAGTGAATAGTGTGCCCTCTGTTGTAAAAAGAATCAATCAAACGTTGCAACGTGCTGATCAAATTCAGCATATGGAAGGTGGCAGTGATATAGATTATTTCGTACCAATTGTTGCAGATGCAGAAGCTGGTTTTGGTGGGCAATTAAATGTATTTGAATTAATGAAAGGAATGATTGAAGCAGGTGCAGCAGGTGTACATTTTGAAGATCAGTTGTCTTCAGAAAAGAAATGCGGACATTTAGGTGGAAAAGTATTATTACCGACACAAACGGCGGTACGTAATTTAATTTCTGCTCGTTTAGCTGCGGATGTTATGGGCGTGCCGACAGTAATCGTGGCAAGAGCAGATGCAGATGCAGCAGATTTAATTACGAGCGACATTGATCCAATTGATCAAGAATTTATTACAGGAGAAAGAACAACGGAAGGTTTTTATCGTACAAAAGCGGGGCTCAATCAAGCAATTGCACGTGGCCTAGCATATGCACCGTACGCAGATCTTATTTGGTGTGAAACGTCTGAACCAAATTTAGAAGATGCGAAGCTTTTTGCAGAAGCAATTCATGAGAGATACCCAGGAAAGTTACTCGCATATAACTGTTCACCGTCGTTTAATTGGAAACAAAAATTAGATCAAAAAACAATTGAAAACTTTCAAAAAGAAATGGCATCATATGGTTACAAACTCCAATTTGTAACACTTGCAGGATTCCATTCGTTAAACCACAGTATGTTCGAATTAGCACGCGGCTATAAAGAACGTGGTATGGCAGCGTATTCTGAATTACAACAGGCCGAATTTGCAGCAGAAGAGCATGGTTATTCTGCTATGCGTCATCAACGAGAAGTCGGAACAGGTTACTTTGACGAAGTAGCACAAGTGATTACGGGTGGAACTTCATCTACGACAGCGCTGAAAGGTTCTACGGAAGAATTGCAGTTTAAAGATAATTAATTCAGTTATTGTGGAGAAAGTCTTAAATAACATTGGCATTTTGAACAAAAATTGCATGAGAAACATATATATAATATTCAATTTATTTCGAATTTTATCAATATGGTTGTTGCATTTTTAAATTATAATATAAGTAACTCTTTTTATTGCTATATATCTGTCATTTCTTGTTACAGAATCCTTATTACAAGGATTCTGTTTTTTTGCATTAAATTTCTACAAACAAAAAAGATAAGGTCGGAGAATTCAATCTTATCTTTAGTACAAGGAGTAAACATAAGGGATAATCATCATATTTTTATCACGCTTTATAGTTTGAATTTTGAATATTCAAACTATAAATAACAAGTATATCTATATTGAGAAATTTATTGCAAATTTAGTTGTAAATGTTTCAAATTAGAAAAGGTTAGCTCCTCACTTCACCCCAGCCAAAAACCTTACACCCAAAAACGAAGGGTAACTCAATTATCAAACTCATATTAAGTTTCAATCTTGCCTAAGCACCCATTAGGATATACAACTGATCATCTATTTTTCTTTACATAATCTCCAGATACAGTCCATATCAACTATAGATTCTTGTCTTATGCTAGATGTAGTTCCAAACAAAAAAAGGAGGTAATGAAAAATGATTAAAACATTATTAGCAGGAGCACTTTTAAGTACAGGATTGGTAGCGGGGGGTGCAGTAGGTGCAGATGATGCGAAAATGGACAATTTAAAATCAAATGAAGATAGTTCAAATCAAGTAATTACACGGAGTGCAGATGGAACAACGTCTTTCTCACAAAACTTTGATGTACCTAAAGATGCAGTGCCAGCAACTCCTAAAGGAGATGCAAAAACTGTTGAAAGAACAGAAGGTACAGGTTCTCAAGAAGGAAAAATGGTACCAACAAAAGAAGGAAATTAAATACTATATAGTTATAACGAAGAGCATCCAAAAAGTGGTGCTCTTTTTATATTATAGGGATCAACTGGTTTTATTCAATATAGAACTGTAGTGGGAATTCAAGCTAGAATATGGGTTACTGTCTCTTCAAATCAGGGTGTTTGAAGCACTAGTTTTGATGGTAACGTTACAACATAAACATTTTATTAGAGATTTTTTAAATTTACATACACTCTAGATAAACTACATATCAACTTCAGATACTTGTTTTATGATACAAGTAATCAAACAAAAGGAGGGCAATACAAAATGATTAAACAGTATTAACAGGGCACTCTTTTAAGTACAGGAGATTATTAACAGGTGGAGAAAATGTTGAAGATGTACAGACAGATAAACATATTCCATATGAACAAAATGAATTGTAACAAACTCTAGAAAAGTACGATTCGAAGAAATTTGAGTTATAAAAAGAAAATAGATAAATATAGTGAAAATAGATAAATTGACAAGAGAAAAGCACTTTGTGTATATTGATATGATCCCCTTATAGTAGACAGGAAAAAGAAAGCACATTAACCTGTTTACTATGGAGGGGATTTTTTCATGGGAAAAATTAGAGTCACTTACGATGTAGAATTTAAGAAACAAGCTATAGATTTATACTTAAAAGAAGGCATGAGCTATAAAACCATTGCGAAAGAATTAGGTATTCATCACTCGGTTGTAAGTCGTTGGGTGAAACACTTTGAAGCTGAAGGAATCAAAGGACTAGAAGAAAAACGCGGTAAAGCGAAAGGACCAGGTTTAGGTAGACCAAGGGTTAGACCCGAAGATCCTGAAGCTAAGATCAGACGATTAGAAGCGGAAAATGAAATGTTAAAAAAGCTCTTAGGGATGTAAAAGGAGGAATGAAAGTCGTATCCAAAATAAAAAAATTCGAAGTCATCCATGAAATGACAAAAACAGGTTATACAGTGACCATTCTATGCGATATTGCTGGTGTAACCAGAAGTGGATACTACAAATGGCTAAAACGGCATACGACGCCTTCTAAAAAACAATCAGAGGATATCGAAATTAAGAAAAAGATATTGGAGTGTCATAAAAAATTAAGAGGAATTTATGGATATAGAAGAATACAAGTGTGGCTGAAAGCCACATATAACCTTCATTTGAACCATAAGCACATCCAAAGATTGATGAGTGAACTAGGTATCAAAGCCGTAATTAGGAAAAAACGACCTTATTACGGAAAAAAAGAAGCTTATGTGATTTCAGAGAACCATCTAAATAGGGAGTTTCAGGCTTCAAAACCGAATGAGAAATGGGTAACCGATATTACCTATTTGATTTTCAATGGACAGCGCTTGTACTTATCCGCTATTAAGGATTTATACAATAATGAAATTGTTGCCTATGAAACCAGTCGTAGAAACGACTTAAAGCTTGTGTTAGATACGCTTAAAAAGGCAAAGAAAAAACGAAATGTGAAGGGAATCCTCTTACATAGTGATCAAGGATCCCAGTATACATCTCGTCAATATAATCAATTACTTAAAAAATATCAGATGAAGGCAAGTATGTCTCGAAGAGGCAACTGTTGGGATAATGCTTGTATGGAAAACTTCTTCAGTCACTTTAAGGCAGAGTGTTTTCATTTATACTCCTTCCGTAAAGCGAATGAGGTCAAACTTGCCGTGCGTAAATATATGCACTTTTATAATCATCAAAGATTTCAAAAGAAATTAAATAACCTGAGTCCATATAAATATAGAACTCAGGTTGCTTAGTTGCGCTTTTTAAATACTGTCTACTTGACAGGGGTCACTGCATATCACAGGTGCTTTTTATTTTCATTTTAATATAGGGCTTGCATTAAATTTTTACACTAAAATATATACGGCAAAAAGGGGGAGTTCATTGCACAAAGTTATTTATGGAATATTAATTTTAATTTATACTTTTTATTCATTTTTTGTAAGTGATGGAAGTGAAGTAGGGTTTATTATGGTGTTAACTATAGTACTTATCTTTTCTGTGGTTTTAGAAAAAGGAAATGCAAACAAAACGACTGATTAAAGGTCTTTTTGTTTGCATTTTTTAGTTGGCTATTACAGTCCAGATGTTTTAGGGATAGCACCAAATCGCCATCAAGCTTAAAGAACGATTTATCCCCCAACAATAAATACGAGCAACATGCATAAAATTTTCGTTCTGGAGGTGGTATGAGATTTTGAGTTGATGGGCATGTGGTGTTCCCCCATACCCATCAACTTAAGAATTCAGAATTACCCCGAAATGAAAAAATGAGCATTTTTGTTACAAGTTAGCACAAAATTTCGTTCTGGGGGTACTATAAAATTGTAGCTTGATGGAGATTTGACGTTACCCCTATAAAGGTGTGGTTTTCGTACTTTTAAATACAATCATGTCACTTAAGTAATGTGAGCGTCGCTGCTATTACATTGTCCACAAATGAACGTTGGGGGCGAGATTTCATCATAACCGTTAGACCGATTAACGCTACAATCAGTGCCTGTGCCAAAGACTTTGCATCTGTGTTGAATTCCAGCTCACCTGATTGGATTCCTCGTTCGATCGTCTCCTGAAAAATGACGGCGAGGTACATTTGATGTTCTCTGGTCAAAATTTCAAATCTCTCATCATGAGGTGCTAGTTCAACCATTGTATTGATACAAAAACAACCTTTACTAAGATCCCCTGCGTATTCTTCATTGACGACATCGGCAAAGAAAATAGAAAATGCCTCTTTTACAGAGGAGTGACTTTGAAGCCTATTTCGTATATCAGAGGCCCGAGACATTGTATACCTGCGAAGTGCGGCTTCAAACAATTCTTTCTTATCTCCAAAAGTCGAATAAATACTAGGGCGTTGAATGCCCATTCTAGAAGTAAGATCACTTAATGAGGTAGCCTCATATCCCTTCTCCCAAAATAACTGCATTGCTGCATCTAAAACTTGATCCTCATCAAATTCACGGGTTCTTGCCATTAAGAATTCTCCTCCTCAAACTTTGATTTTATTAATTGTTTTAGGATAGGTGTGTAGGTAATTACAATTGTTTTTTTTTTATTACCAAACAGTATGTAATTATTATATAATTAGCTATTCTTCATGTCAAATCAAGATCCATTCATTTAATGAAACATTAACTTTAGTGCAAAAAATCGTTGACATCATGAATAAGGCTAAGTTATATTTACCAGTAATCATATCGTACTGAACGGTATGTTATGATTAAAAATATAATGTAATTGGAGGTTAAGGTATGTGCAAAACAGAGACAAATATAGAAGATGATCCACTCTACACTAAGATAAGTCATAAATCTTCCATAACAAAACCTAATTTGAATCAACAGCCATCAATGTCTCACGCTTTGGTATTATTGTTTGCGACTGCCTGTGGAATGTCTGTTGCCAATATTTACTTTGCACAGCCGTTGCTTGATCAACTATCTAATGAGTTTGGTATTAACCATTCCATTATTGGTGTTGTTATTACCATTACACAAATTTTTTATGGATTGGGCTTACTACTACTCGTACCACTTGGAGATTTGCTAAACCCGCGACGTCTAATTGTCGGTCAGATGCTATTATCTACAACAGCTCTGGTTATAGTTGGTACTGCTTCCTCCAGCATGGTACTTTTCGCAGGTATGGCTTTGGTGGGTCTGCTTGCAGTTGTGACACAGACTCTCGTGGCGTTTGCAGCGACCATCGCTTCCCCTACAGAAAGAGGACGTGTCGTTGGCATTGTAACAAGTGGGATAGTTATTGGCATACTTCTCGCACGTACTTTTGCTGGTATATTAACAGATGTTGCGGGATGGCGTTCTGTATATCTATTTTCTGCAGCGCTCATGCTTTTGATGGTTTTTATGTTTATAAAGATGTTGCCCAATGTTGAACGCGAGGTAAAATCGCTATCCTACCCTCAGTTGATTAGATCGGTGCTTGCTTTGTTTATTCAAGAACGAACGTTACGCGTTCGCTCCGTTCTAGCCATGCTGATTTTTGCTGATTTCAGCATTTTGTGGACTTCACTAGTACTGCCACTTAGTACACCGCCAATTGCTCTATCTCATAGTGCAATTGGCGCATTCGGTCTTGTAGGTGTGGCTGGAGCCTTGGCTGCGGCACGGGCAGGGAAATTGGCCGATCAAGGTTACGGACAACGAACGACAGGCATTGCTTTAGCTCTATTATTGATTTCATGGTTGTTCATCAGCTATATAGAGCAGTCATTAATCGCATTAGTGATAGGGATAGTTTTACTTGATTTGGCCGTACAAGCAATACATGTCACGAATCAAACCATGATCCTTCCATTGCATACAGAAGCACGGAGCCGACTTACTGCTGGATATATGGTGTTTTATTCTATCGGCAGTGCTGGTGGTTCAATTGCGTCGACTCAAATATACGTACACTTTGGCTGGGGAGGGGTTTCCTTACTCGGAGCCTCTGTCAGTGTTTTAGCTCTTCTTTTTTGGGCTATGACCAGACGAGTTAAGATTTTATGAAATAAACGTGTGTTAGCCAATATGAGAAACACGTTACTACCATAAAGGAAATGATTAATTTTTTTGACTTAAATCTAATTGGACTAGGAGAGATAACAAATGGAAATAGGTATTACGTCTTTTGTAGAAACGAAACCAGATGTTCATAGTGGTGAAGTGATAAGTCACGCACAGCGATTACGTGAAGTTGTTGAAGAAATCGTTCTTGCTGATCAAGTAGGACTTGATGTGTTTGGTGTTGGTGAGCATCATAGGAAGGATTATGCAGCATCCTCTCCAGCGATGGTTCTATCAGCGGCGGCACCACAAACGAAAAAGATACGGCTCGCGAGTGCAGTAACCGTGCTTTCTTCAGCTGATCCTGTGCGCGTTTTTCAGGATTTTTCTACACTGGATGGCATTTCAAATGGACGCGCAGAGATTATGGCGGGTCGTGGCTCCTTTATCGAATCTTTTCCATTGTTTGGCTATAACTTGAAAGACTATGAAGAACTGTTTGAAGAACATTTGGACCTACTGCTCAAAATACGTCAGTCCGAAAAAGTGACTTGGGAAGGCGGACATAGACCAGCAATCAATAATTTAGGTGTATATCCAAGACCTGTTCAAGATCCTTTACCGATATGGGTTGGTAGCGGTGGGAATCAGGAATCTGCTATCCGTGCTGGTTTTCTGGGATTACCACTTATGCTGGCGATTATTGGTGGTAGCCCAATGCACTTTGCACGAATTGTACAGCTATATAAGAAAGCAGCGGCTCACGCTGGTCATGATGTATCAAAGCTTCAGGTGGGATCTCATTCAATTGGATTTGTTGGAGAGAATACGGAATCGGCAGCAGATACATTTTTCCCTTCCACTCAGGCAGGCATGAATAAACTTGGTAAAGAGCGAGGGTGGCCTTATTATGATCGTTCCAGCTTTGATGCTGCACGAAGTTTTGAAGGGGCGTTGTATGTTGGTGATCCAGATACAGTCGCCGAAAAAATCATTCATCTTCGTAAGCATGTAGGGATTACACGCTTTATGATGTATGTACCATTAAGTA
Source organism: Bacillus sp. TH17 (assembly GCF_016651125.1). Lineage (NCBI taxonomy): Bacteria > Bacillati > Bacillota > Bacilli > Caryophanales > Bacillaceae > Bacillus > Bacillus sp. TH17. The sequence continues at coordinate 2,838,036 of NZ_JAEKEN010000001.1, read as the reverse complement.
CCATGCCACATGATCAAGTCATGCGTGCCATAGAATTGCTTGGAACAGAAGTTGCCCCTCGTGTAAGAGAGGAAATTGCCAAATGGGAAGCTGAAGGAGAACAGGAGACACATCTATTCCGTTAATTATTCCATAAGGATTGCATCAAGTTTCATTATTTAATTGGAGGAATTTATATGAAAATTGACAGTCGAGTATTACCAGAATTAAAACAGGCTTTCTCACAATTTCCAGGCTTTCAATTAGAGGAGGATTTAGAGGCGAGTCGAAGTCTCTTGTCGAATCCACATTTGGAAAAATCAGAGCTTGTAAACATGACCAAGCGAATGATTCCTGGCGCAGCCGGCGATATGTTAGTTAAAATTTACGAACCCGTTGAGAAAAATCTTGATAAACTTCCAGCTATGCTGTGGATTCACGGTGGTGGATACGTAATGGGCCACCCTGATATGGACGATGTTTTGTGTGAACGATTTGTTCAGACTGCTGAATGCGTTGTTGTGTCTGTCGATTATCGACTTGCACCCGAACATCCTTATCCAGCGGCTATTGAAGATTGTTATGCATGCTTGGTTTGGATGACAAATGAGGCAGACTCGCTTGGAATTGATGTGAATCGAGTTGCGATCGCCGGTGCAAGTGGAGGTGGTGGACTAACAGCAGCGCTTGCGTTAATGGCTCGTGATAAAGGAGGTCCATCTATTATTTTTCAGATGCCGCTGTATCCGATGCTTGATAGCCACAACATAACACCATCAAGCTATGAGATTATAGAAGACAATGCAACATGGAATAGATCAAACAATTTAACGGCTTGGAATATGTACTTGGGAAAGAAGAACGATACTAACGAACCATCTCCCTATGCCGTACCTTCGAGAGCAGACAACTTAGCGGGACTACCGCCAACTTATACATGTGTAGGTCAACTCGATTTATTCCGAGATGAAATTATTGAATATGTAACACGACTTGCACAAGCAGGAGTAGATGTTGAATTTCATCTCTACCCCGGCTGCTTCCATTGCTTTGAAGTGCTTGTGCCTGAAGCCGAAGTGAGTCAGCGTGCCAGTCAGAATTATTTTGATGCGATGGCACGGGCGCTTCATCCATAACTTATCTTAGTTCAGTCATCGGGGTGTTCAACTGAAGGCATGAGTGATAGCTCTAAATTTATTCGATGAGTAGAGATTACAGAAAGAAGTACAAATAGTGTCACCATATACTTTAAATTTTGGCCCTTACTCATTGATTAAAAACAGGAAATACTTCAAAGTTGGAATAGTTAACCGAGTTTTCAAAATAGTGTGCTAGCAATTCAACTTTTTTACTGCGGTTACGATGATAAGCGCAATCAACACTTTGGAGCGTTTTTTTCGTAAGTCGAGTTACTTTTTTAATCGCATTCATACTAAACAGCAGCAGGAAAGGGCGCCAATTGAACATTGGCACCGTTTATAAGAAGCGATAGACTGCATCCTTAGCTGGATCTTCATTTCAAGCTCGGAAAAAATAGAATTAAGTTCTTTTGGTAGTTGATGATATTGGTTATTTTGAGCTATTGTAGTTAAGCACCTCTTCTGTGGTAGTGATTTCTAGGTAATCTCACTATACCAAGGATCGAGGTGTTTTTCATTTTACTCAAGTTGTACAGTACACAATTGATAGACTCTAAATTCAATATAGCTAAATCTCCCCGCTTATTTTATAGGTGCGAAAGTTGAGTTATTTGATTCCCATCTTATTGAAGGTCTTTTAAATGAAAATAACCTAAATCTCGGATACATAAATCATTCGCTGTCACAGTTGGGGCACACAGAGAGCCGTAAGTGCGATCATGTTGTTTACCTGGACCTGTATGAATATGAAGGAACTGTCCACTTAACAAATCATACTCAAGTTGAATTTTCATCCCAGCTGTATGGCTGCAGCCTCCTGCACCTGGATAAACCGATGAAAATACATCCGGGAGTTGAAATGCAGTTGAATCTAAAATACGAATACGCTTGAAAACAGAAGTGTATGGAGAAGAAATCGGCATAGATGCGGTCAATTTTTTGCTTAGTAGTTCGGCTAGTAGGTGTTGTAAAAGTTGGACGGCCGCCTTATTAAATCGTTGATTCAGTCCCTCAGGACTGATGAGCACTGCTGTTGATGCTTCTAAACAGCTAGATAACTGAGTTAAAGAAGTCATAGCTACATTTTGGTTCACCCATACACATAAAGCGACTAAATCTTTTGCTTGGTACTTACTGGTTCGTTGTACAAAACCAACATCTCTAGCAAGATCCCGTAAGGTATTTGGAGATAAAAAACTTTGAATCTCTTGAGCAAATAGTTGTAATTCGTCAGACACAGAAACAGACATAAAAAACGCCATCCTTTCCTATGATTCTACAGAAAGAATAGCGCATTTTTTCATTTTAGGGGCATTTCTTTTTATTAGCTTGATAGCGATGGGGTATCGCCACATTTCTATCAAGCTCCTTATAGAAGCAACGGGGGAACTTTAATATAATAAGAATTAAAGATAGTATAAAGGACCAAAAATTAAATATATTAAAGGTGGAAAATGACATGGAAAGAAAGTACCGATTATATCAAATTGATTCATTTACGAAGAAAAAATTATCAGGTAATCCGGCTGGTGTAATAACAAATGCAGATGGTTTATCCTCGGGTGAGATGCAGAGGATTGCTAGAGAGCTTAACAATTCGGAAACGGCATTTATCTTTAAATCAGACAATAACGAATCTGATGTACATATTCGTTTTTTTACGCCTACTCATGAGGTCCCTATCTGTGGACATGCGACGATTGCTGCCCACTATGCTCGTGCAGTTGAAAATAGTTTAAATACAGTTAAAGTTTATCATAAAACTGGTGCCGGCATTTTACCAGTCGATGTGATTAATGAAGATAATGATTACAAAATTATTATGACGCAGGGTAGTATAAGTTTTGAAACTGTGATTGAAGGTGTAGCTTTAGAGAATATATTTACAGCTTTCAATATTAGTGAAAATGATTTATTAGAAGATTGTCCAGTACAAATCGTTTCAACCGGGCATTCTAAGGTGATGATTGGAATTAAAAATTCGGAACTTCTTAACCAATTAAACCCTAATATGGATTTACTCACAAAAGTCAGTGGATTAATTAATTGCAATGGTTTCTATGTGTTTACGATGAATGCTCCCGACTCTGATATTTTAATTCATGGAAGAATGTTTGCTCCTGCAATTGGTATTAACGAAGACCCTGTTACAGGTAATGCGAACGGTCCTTTAGGCGCATACTTGATACATCATAGACTTGTCAAACATGATAATACTTTATTTAGTTTTAAAGCAGTGCAGGGCGAAGCTATAAAACGGGAGGGTATCATTGATGTTCAAGTGAAAATTTGTAATCAGGAGCCAGAGGAAGTAAGAATTGCAGGAAATGCTGTAATCGTATTTAAGTCCGATTTATTACTTGATTAGCAATTCATATGCAAAGTTCGAATCGTAAATGGAGATCTTTATTAATATAAATTTCAGTCATTGTAAACTGTAAATCATAATAAAGTTATTTCTATGACGGGGAATTTGTGAAATAATACATTCAAACAAAAAGGTGCTTTTGTTAAATAGAATAAATAAGAAAAGTAAACACCCCCAAAACAAAAAAATGAGCTGACCTCTCAAAATAACTAACTGTAGAGAAAGAAAATTTTCATTTAGGGGTACTTCAAAATCTTAGCTTGATGGCGATGTGGTGCTACCCCATCGCTATCAAGCTAAGCTTATGCAAAGTCAATTTTAGGCGAGATTGTTTCTTTTTTCTAAAGAGCAAGTGTAAGTGTTTGAAAGATTTGCATACGAAATAAACCCTAACGGGTTTCACTTTTTTGAATTAAGCGGCTTGGTTATCAGACATGGTACAATTGTAAACGACACCTAATATATCAAAGATCGTTTTTTTATCATATCGATGAGATTTCCGCCCATTTTGCTGTAGGAGATTGAACAGGCGAAGTAACACCTTTGATAGCTCTTGGGTGTTTTTTTGTATAGTTTGGAATAGAAGAAGAAAATAGTCTTTAATCATATATATGGCTTTATACTCACTAAGCTCTTGTTTTTTCTTCATGAGGAGCAATTGGCGCATTTGAAACATGATAGAAGAACAGAGTAGAATGGCAATCAATTGACCATATAAATGGCACTCCAATCGTTCTGGTTTTATCTTTTTACAATGATGGATTTGAAAGAATGACTTCCACGTTTTAAATAAAATTTCGATTTGCCAACGCAAAGAATACCAGTCATGTACCTGTCCCATCGGGACAATATCTGTAGGGGTGTTTGTCATATATACATTGATACCACTGAGCCGTTTACTACGAGGAGAATACTTCATTCCTTTCTTTTTTTCTCTTACAGCTTGATCTTGTAATCGTTTTTGTTGCTGTTGTTTTGTTAATCGGTGAACAATTACACGAGCTGGCACTTTATCAATCATTCCTACATAAGCATCAGCTATTTCACATGTTTGTCCTGGTTGAAGGGAGCTCATTAACGTCTCCATATCTATCTGTATATACTCTGTACCTTTCTTAATTCTTCCGTCTTGAAAATAATCAGGGTTAGGATTTTTTTGATAAATACGTGTATTCGACTTGATACGAGAGATATAGTAGGCCTCTTTATCTTGTATATATTGAAGGTCTTTTAAATGAAAATAACCTAAATCTCGGATACATAAATCATTCGCTGTCACAGTTGGGGCACACAGAGAGCCGTAAGTGCGATCATGTTGTTTACCTGGACCTGTATGAATATGTAAGAACTGTCCACTTAACAAATCATACTCAAGTTGAATTTTTATCCCAGCCGTATGGCTGCATCCTCCTGCACCTGGATAAACCGATGAAAATACATCCGGGAGTTGAAATGCAGTTGAATCTAAAATACGAATACGCTTGAAAACAGAAGTGTATGGAGAAGAAATCGGCATAGATGCGGCCAATTTTTTGCTTAGTAGTTCGGCTAGTAGGTGTTGTAAAAGTTGGACGGCCGCCTTATTAAACCGTTGATTCAGTCCCTCAGGACTGATGAGTACTTCTGTTGATGCTTCTAAACAGCTAGATAACTGAGTTAAAGAAGTCATAGCTATATTTTGGCTCAACCATACACATAAAGCTACTAAATCTTTTGCTTGGTACTTACTGGTTCGTTGTACAAAGCCAACATCTCTAGCAAGATTCCGTAAGGTATTTGGAGATAAAAAACTTTGAATCTCTTGAGCAAATAGTTGTAATTCGTCATACACAGAAACAGACATAAAAAACGCCATCCTTTCCTATGATTCTACAGAAAGAATAGCGCATTTTTTCATTCTAGGGGGCATTTCTTTTTATTAGCTTGATAGCGATGTGGTGCTACCCCATTATGTTGAAAAGGAAAAGAACATCTGTGGAACTAGTGGTGACAATAGAGTTGTTCCACAAATGAGACAGAAGAATAGTGTGCCCTATCTGAGGAGATTGGAATATTATGATTATAGAAACCACAGCTATTGAAAATAGAACAAATAAAAGCTAAATAACAATAATATAATCTCTTTTCTAGATATGCCTTTATCAAGAATCAAAAAACTTAATACCACTTAGTACAAAAGCATCAGAACTTGGGCTATAACCAACTAACTTTCTTGTTCCTTCAATATCAATTCGTTTAAACCTGTTGTTAGATACACCATGTAAAATTGAAAATGGAGGTAAGTTCTTTGCCGTCATCGACTTTAAGAGAAGGTCCATAAAATCTTCTGGGCTTAAGTATGCACTCATATCTCTAGCTGTTAGTGGTTTACCATATGGATTATAATCATCATATGCACCTATACGAATAGCAAGACTTTGTAACCCTTCTTCATAAGCAAAATAAGAAGCAACAGCCTCTGCAAAACACTTACTTACCCCGTACATATTTTTGGGTCTCGTGGGTGAATAAGCATGTGGTTGATAATCCAAAGGATAGCCTTCAATTGTTTGAGCACTGGAAGCAACTATCACTTTGGATACATTATTATCACTAGCAGCTCTAAAAATATTATAGGTTCCCTTTATGTGATTTTCTAATAAGGAGCCATAAAAATCAGCATTTGGCGAAGGATTACCTGCCAAGTGTATAACTATATCTATACCTTTCGTAAATTCTTGACAAGCAGCTAAATCAGAAACATCTAAATATATGATTTCGTGATTTGTATCTTTAAAAGTTTCTAAAGCAGATAAGTTAATATCTGCTAGCCGTAACTGGTAATTCCCTTGCTTATCTAGGAACCTTGTAACATCTTGGCCAATCTTACCTGCAGCACCTGTAACTAAAATTTTTTGCATTTCACTTCATCCTTCCATAAAAAATACATCCCTTGTCAAGGGTCACATAATAGAGCATGCACTTATTGTATGTTGGTAATGGCATTAAATAAAACGAAGAAATATAATGGAGACATGAATAAAATTCATGAGGAGGACCATAGTGACTTTAGCAAAATATGAAATATTTAACAAAGTGGCAGAACTCAATAGTTTTACAAAAGCTGCAGAAGTGTTAGGTTTCACCCAATCTGCTGTAAGTCATGCAATTAGCAGTTTGGAAAAAGAGTTTTCCTGTCCTTTATTTATTCGTAATCACTCTACTTTAACATTGACCAAAAATGCAGAGGAGCTTTTAATTACCGTTCGGAAAATTTTATACTATAACAACATGCTGAAGCAGGAAGTAGCCGCTATCAATGGGTTCCAAAAAGGAACAGTAAGAGTGGGGGTTTTTTCGAGTATTTCTAAAAACTGGATTCCTGGTATTCTTAAAAAAATGGAGGAAAAGTTTCCAAATATTGAAATCGAATTACTGGAAGGAAACTATGCTGAGGTTGAGAATTGGTTACAAAACGGGAGATTAGATTGTGGATTTATTAATAATGATACTTACTTTGAATCATTTGAAAAATCCTTTGAAATCGTACAATTGAAGAGGGATCGACTTTTATGTGTTGTGTCTAACCAATCCCCATTATGTAAGGAAAACCAAGTATCAATGCAACAAATAGAAAATGTACCTTTTATTATGCCAACATATCAGTGTTATGATGATATTCAAAAAATATTTAGGGAGAATAAAGTTAGCCCCAATATTCGATTCGAAAATATGAATGAATACTCAGTGATCTCCATGGTGGAGAATAATCTAGGAATTAGTATATTGCCAGAAATGATTATACCGACATCAAAAATTTCTTTTGCAGCAATTCCACTTGAAAGTGATAGCTATCGAACTATTGGATTAGCTATAAGAAAACCAACCTCACTCGCGACTAAGAAATTTTCTGAGATTACTAAAAGGTGGGTATCATTTGAATCAATTTAATTTTGCCAAAATCTGAGTTATTTAAACTGATATGGTTCTTCTTGAACGGAGCAGATTAATTCAATAAGCAATGAGAAAAAGTTATATATTATGTGTCGATGTAGAACTATAATATACAAAAATCAGGAGGTGATTATATAGTAATATATAAATTATATGACAGAACACCCTAATAACTTTGACTAATTACTAAACCTATATGAATCTTTATGATGGAATTCACTTAAATTAACAAGTAATGATTTGGAACGAATGTGCAATCAAAGTTGATACGCCATACGCATTTGATGAAAAATAATTAGTGGGTATGGGACGTGTTATTTCAGATGGTGTAATTACTGGAGTAGTTTGGGGAATATGCGTTCTATCAATCTATCTGTCCGAAGGAATCGCCGCCATGTACAAATCGCGCTGGGTAATTGAATCATTTTTCCGCTGGATTTAGCTGAATTTGAACGTTCCCGTATTGTTTGGCACAACATCCAATGCGTTGTTCAATCAGTTATTCACAGCTATAATTGCCTATGCTTTGCTGAAATTTCTTCGTGCACAAGGCCAAAAGACAAAATAAACGCTTGTCATTTGCAGGTTTCACACGCCTGTTTCTTTGTGAAACCTTGTCAATTGAGTGGCAAATTAGTTTGAAAGAAACACTTGAATTCTACAGGTCGATAAATCAAGAAACTGTATTACTTTGGTTAATCAACATACGTGTTAATTTATAGTATAATGATTGCTTGAAATAATGCAGTGGAAAACAGGGAAAAGAGGGAACCGATGCCTACTATACTAGTTGCTGACGACGATGCGAACATTCGCGAACTCGTCTGTTTATTTCTACGCAACGACGGATTCGCAACAGCTGAAGCAGCGGACGGCAAGGAAGCACTGGCCGTCTACATCTCAACGAATGTCGATCTTGTCGTACTTGACATTATGATGCCGATTATGGATGGTTGGACGTTAAGCAAGGAGCTCCGAAGAGCCAATCCTGATCTACCTTTACTTATGCTGACTGCGAGAGGAGAAACATGGGAGAAAGTGAAAGGTTTCGAACTTGGGACGGACGATTATTTAACTAAACCATTCGATCCGTTAGAGTTGACGGTTCGTGTTAGGGCACTACTCAAACGATACAAGATTGGCTCCACGCAGACGATCCATTTAGGGAACGTCATCCTTGATCGACAGACCTATAAGGTGATGAAAGGGACGGAGTCGCTTACGTTGCCGCTAAAGGAGTTCGAATTGCTGTATAAGCTCGCTGGAACACCCGGACAAGTCTATACGCGCGTGCAGTTGATCGATCAGATTTGGGGTATCGATTACGCCGGAGATGATCGAACGGTAGACGTACATATTAAACGGCTGCGTGAACGGTTCGCGACAACACCCGATTTTCGGATCGAAACGGTGCGCGGGCTTGGGTATCGGCTTGAGGTTTATGAATGATCAGATCCTTATATATACGTGTTGTCCTGACATTTTTAGTCTCCATCATCGGGGGCACGATCATTTCTTTTTTTGTGTCAACTTGGATATTCGAAGATAAATTGAACGAAAACGCTCAAATCAACTCACGTAACTTTGGCCAAGACATCGTCCGGATTTACAAGACCTTTCCGTTACGTGAAGCGGACTTGTTCGTAAGTGAAATGAAGCAGCTAGATTCTTATTATATTCGAATTTACGAAGCAACGGGTCAGTTCAAGTCTTACGGTAAACTTCACGGACACAAACCTGCGCCTGTGACGATGGAGCAACTAAAGAAAGTATTAGATGGAGGTGTTGTTCAGGACACTCCTAATGGTATTGCCACGGTCCTCTTAGGGTTGCCGTTGAAAACGGAAATGGGAACGAAAGCGATATTTTTGGAAGCGCTCGCCCCTCCTTCAGCCTCTTTTGTCACAAAGTGGGCATTGGTCTTTGCAACATGTTCGTTGATTGCAGGAAGCTTATTGATTCTAGTTGCCTCTGTATTCCTGGTAAGACCGATAAAAAAGCTGACAAAAGCGACCAGGCGGATAGCATCTGGAGATTTCAACGTCAAGTTGAATATTAAGCAAACGAGTGAGCTGGGTACTTTGGCTCGCAGTTTCGAAGAAATGATGCACGATCTGCAGCAACTTGAGCAGATGCGCAGGGAATTCGTAACGAACGTGTCGCACGAGGTTCAGTCTCCGCTCACTTCGATATCCGGTTATGCTCTAGTGCTTAAGCAAGTTGACCTCTCAGAATACGAACGAAGCCGTTATCTTGATATTATCATCGCTGAAGCGAAAAGGATGTCCAAAATGAGCGATAGCCTGCTAAAGCTGAGTTTTCTTGAATCGCAGTCAAAGCAACTGCGGCTCGTCACGCTCAGCCTCGATGAACAAATCCGACGGATAATCGTGGCGCTCCAGCCACAATGGTCTGCTCGCGATATACATTTCGAGCTTGATTTACAGACAGTTAAAGTAACGGCTGATCATGACCTGTTAAATCAGGTATGGACGAATATCCTCAGAAATAGCATCAAATTTTCCGAGGATGCCGGCGTGATTAACGTAAGCATCAAACAAGATATCAAAAACGTGACAATCCTAATATCCGACACTGGTATTGGTATTCACCTTGACGACCAGAAGCGTATATTCGAGCGTTTTTTTAAGGCCGATCGTTCCCACAGTCGTAAGTATGACGGAAGTGGTATGGGACTCGCTATCGTTAAACAGATCGTGTCGCTTCATCAAGGTGACATCCGAGTGAAAAGTGAACTTGGTCAAGGAACGACCTTCATTGTCACCTTGCCAATCACTACACCAACAGATTAGTTAGATTCATTCTCTATGCTACGACTCATATGCAAGCTTACTTGCATATAGAGCCGTAGCATTTTTTTTGGCAGTTCATATTCAGTTCATATTGTCGTCATGGTGAGTACATCTTCATTGGTTAAGTTTTCATTACAGGCACATGAAGGAAGGCAAACAGATCAGGACAGGAGAAGATGACAGTGACACAACAAGAGGAAAAGAAAACGCTGAGTGGAATGAAAATAAAGAAAGTGCGAAACATCTTACTTAAAACCATAGGAGCAATCGTTCTAGCCATTGTACTTTTTTTAGGTATTGTTTATATCGTAAATGTGATAAGTAGTCATTCGGAGCAAAAACGAATAGTGCCCTACGGGCAGCACGTATCTGTAGACGGGAAAAACATGAATGTGTTAATTCAAGGCGAGGGCGAGGAAACGATCGTGCTCCTGCCTGGTTATGGAACAGCTACTCCAGGGCTTGATTTTAAGCTTCTTATCGATGAATTATCTCCATTTTACAAAGTTGTTGCGGTAGAGCCTTTCGGTTATGGATTAAGTGATGAAACTGTAAAAGAGCGAACCACGGAGAATATGGTAAGTGAAGTTCATGAAGCTCTACAGCAGCTTAATATTAACAGATACATGCTCATGGGCCACTCCATTACAGGCATTTATGGAATTGATTATGTGAACAAATATCCAAACGAGGTGACTGCATTTGTCGGAATCGATAGCAGTGTTGCAACACAACCGGGTATGGATATCAATTTCCCATTAAAAACGTTTGCATATCTCAAAAAATCAGGTCTCTTAAGATTGGCTATGAAAATCAGTGCTGACCCCTATGCTGGACTGGCATTTGATGAAAAAACCGTAGAGCAAATGAAAATGATTTCGAATAAAAACATGTATAATGAAACAACCTTGAATGAGATGGACCATATTTCGTCTAATTTTAAAGGGGCTCAAGGTTTAATCTTCCCTAAATATCTTCCACTTCTTCTCTTTGTACAAGCGAATAATGAAGATGTAGCAGGATGGATACCTCTGCATGAAGGGCAGATCAAAGACTTGGTACATGGAAAAATAGTAACCATGGATGGATCACATTATTTACACCATACCAAATTCAAAGAAATCGCTGAAAACGTTAGACTATTTATGAAAGAAGTAAAGTAAGTGTTCAGAGAAAGGTTCATCCGTTATTTTATGCATTTGTCTACAGTCTGCAAGACCATCATTTCGATAGTCTTTTTTATGTCCAAACAGTTGTATATTTCCAAACCAAGATTATACTTTCGCCTGAAAGACATTGGGTTTCATTTTCATATTAACTAACGAGGCAGGTGTGCGGCCGAGCCTAGGTCGTATCATATAACGGGTGGGATTCCCGTCGATTAAGAACTAGCCATTCGCTCGTAGCGAGTCTTGGAGGGCTAAAGGTAACTTTAGTCTTTAAGCGTAGACAGTTAGGTGGCGGATTTGCTTTACTGATCGTTCTATTCATCCTGTTAAACATTATAGGATGTAGTTGTTGGGGTGGCGGTAGCGGCGGATTCGGTTACTAAAAAAAGGGGCACTCATAAGAGTGTCTTTTTTCTAAATATAAGAACTCTAAGAATATGATATTATTTTAATGCAAATTCCCTTTTGTGCAATGAGATAGTAATGCCCAACAAAAAACCCACCTATTTCCGTAGGTGGGCCTTATCTTTATTACACAATATCAAAGTATACTCTCTTTTTCTCGTGAATTTTATGTAATTATACATATTTGTAAAAATTACATAAAATAAATATTACATGCAGTAAAATATAAATTGTGGACACGTTCTATAAAGCTGATTCTCCGATTAGAAGGCGTAACACATATCAACCATATAGGTGTGGCGTTGCTTTAATCTAGCCAAACAAACGATCTCGATTCTCTTGTATTTGTACACTAACAATCTGTTGAAAATAAATGATTCTGTTTTATAGGACGTGTTTACTTAATGTCCAATACATATTATTAAATTAAAGTGGTTCAAGTCGGAGGAAGGCACCGGCACCTTAGGGTGTCTTTTTTTTATGTAATAATGCATAGAATATTAAATTTAACAGATATTATGATATACTCTCAAGGTGTGATACATAATTTCTTTGAATTGGAAAACTAAACCTTATCTACCCAATTATGGGGGGCGCCTTATGGCGTCTTTTTTTTAGGACCTGCTCAATTCAGGCGTAAAAACATAAGGTAAAGTGAACCCGTAAAAATACATGGAATGAACCCTAGTTTCACCTTCTTATCTAAAGGAGGAAATATTATTATGGGATATGGTGGTAGTTGCGGCGAAGGCTGCGGTTTTGCTGGAGGATTTGCTTTACTTGTTGTATTATTTATTTTATTAATCATTATCGGATGCAGTTGCTTCTGCTAAAAAACTATTGGAAAAGACACTCTTATATGGGTGTCTTTTCTTTATGGGGTCTCACCACATCGCCATCAACTAAAAAAATATATAAAACCCCCAAAAAGGAATTTTATATATTTTCAATTTGAAGAGATCAATTTTCTCGTTTGAGGTATTTGTTTACCTTATCATGAGGACAATAAAGTGTTTTATGCTATTTTTTTGAAATGTCAGTAAATTATTTGATGAATTAATAAGTTACTATTAATCTATAAATAGTAACAGTGCAGTAATCCAAAAGAAAAATGCTCAAATCGATAAATAGGGGAGGATTCTAGATGAAGGTAAATCAGAATATTGTTTTAAAAATTATTGGGTTAGAATTTTTATTAATGATTTTTTACACGCTTAACGGGGCCTATCAAATTATTACTAAGCCATCCAGTCCAGTATTACAATTTATTGGACTTGTTCCTTTAGCAGTGGGAATTTTAATATATTTAACAATAAAGAACAAGTGGAAATTCTATTTCTTTGATATTAAGTTAAATAATTCAATGAAGAATACCATTTTATTAAATTCCCCATTAGTGCTTGTTCTATTAGTAATACTACTTGGTAATAAAGGATTAAACACAACATCGGTATCTGACTTATTTTTTATGTTTATCATGCAATTTTTTGTTGTTGCATTTATTGAGGAAATCTTTTTTCGGGGATTTATGCTCAAAATGTTGTTTTCAAAGGGGATAAAAAAATCAGTTTTGATTTCAAGTTTTTTGTTTGGTATCACCCATTTATTACAACTAATTGGTGGGCAGTCTATTGAAGATACCATTTTACAAATCATATATGCATTTTTAGTTGGACTTGTTCTGTCCTTACTTATCGTAAATAAGCAATCAATTATTATCACCATTACTTTCCACACTTTTAATAATTTCTTTAATTTTATGGGGAATGTTCAAGCCTCGTCGCTTTTTACATATATTATTATTGCAATTTTATTCTTCTACACCATATATTTATGGAAACGTGCTAATAAAAAAGAGTGTATTCGACAGGAAATAAATATAGCAGTTTGAGTTGTGATATTACCTTTTCAGTATAGAGGGCAGCCTGGTACCACAATATTACCTTTAAAGGGGCTTGCTGCATGCTCATCAACTTAAGAGATTAATTGTTCCCCTAAAAAAATACGTTATTCTTTCTGTAGAATCATAGGAAAGGATGGCGTTTTTTTCATTCTAGGGGGCATTTCTTTTTATTAGCTTGATAGCGATGTGGCGGTATCCCATTAATAGAAAACGACTGCAAGAGTTATAGTTTTATGTTTTTATTTCCCTTTTGGCATTTATCTTTTAATCAGATGAATGCTTTTTTTAGTACATAATAAAAAAATAACCAGAAAAACTGTCACAAAATCCGTTTTTCTGGTTTCTCTATAATACAGGCATCAAATTGAAAGTGAGGTTTAAACTAACATGTTAACCATAGAAAATGAAGAAAGTCATGCTTCTGATATGCCTTTTGAAGATTTATTTAAGCAGTACTATGCGTATGCTGTGAAACAGATTATATGGATTGTTAAAGATCAATCTATCGCTGAAGAGTTAGCACAAGAAGTGTTTTTACAATTATATCGTAGCGACTGGAAAGTAATTGAAAACATACCTGGATGGTTGATTAAATCTTCTACTTATGTAGCTTATAACCATTTGCGATCTGAAAAAAGGCAACAAGCGAAGATTGATAAAGAAATACAATACCATGAAGTACAAAATGTTTCATCATTAGACGATGATTGGATAAGAAAAGAAGAAATTACAAAGGTACAAACGATACTAAATAAAATGAATGATCGAGAACGAACCCTTTTACTAATGAAATTCTCTGGTTTTCAATATAAAGAAATTGCAGAAATACTTCAAATTGAAATATCTTCTATTGGAACATTATTGGTCCGAGCCAAAATGAAATTTCGCAAGATTTATAAACAAATGGAGGAGGCATAACAAATGAAATGTTATGATATCGGATTTATTCAAACATATATTGATGGAGAACTTTCTCATGATATAAGAAAGGAATTCACAAAGCACCTAGATACATGTGAAGCATGCCAAGATTTATTAGTAGAAATTAGTAAATTAAATCAATGGGAAAACGTAATGCTAGATGAAGAATCTGCAAATTCACCACAAGAAATCAAAATTGATATAGAACAAGCATGGAAAACATTTGAAAGTCGTTCCAAGCTAGACAATGTTTCTAATATAAATCACAAAAAACAACAGAAGAAGGGACTCTTTACAAACATGAGTAAAAAATCAAAACGTTTCATGTATACAGCAGTAGCTGCAGCAGCACTGTTCACAACAGCAATGATTCCACAAGTACAAGTAGCGGCTACAAATGTTGCCTCATATATTTCTGATGCAATTACAAATGATAAAGTTGTAAATGAAGGAATACAAGATGAAAATGGTGTCACACAAGATATGATGAAGAATGGTGAATATATTCCTATTGATGAAAAAATTACAGATCAAGGTATTACTGTACATTTCAAAGAATTATATATCGCAGATTCACGTATATCAGTTCATTATAGAATGGAAAAAGCTGACGGAAGTTTAGTACCATTTGAATTTGATACATCAGGATTAGAGCTCGAAAGTGATGGTAAAATTAATGGGCAACAAGAGGAAAACCCTGAGATTAAACATGAAGGGAGACTATCATTTATCCATGATTCAGATGACCGTCTTCCTTTTGAACTTATGGCAGCAGGTAAAAAATTAAATGATGTAGGTATTCGTGATAATGATAAACCCGAAGGTGTTGCTACATTTGTTATAGTTTCTGGGGGAAAAGACGATTTTAAACAGCCCCTTACTTTAGATGTAAATATAAATAGAATTGGAAAAGTAATTGGATCTTGGAAAGGGGAAATTCAAATTGATACTTCACATCTGAAAAATAATACTAATTAAAATGAAAAAAAGAATAGAACAATATGTATCTAATGCTCAGTTTATATGTTTTCTTGTTTTCGTTACATTTATTTCTTATATAGTTTTTACTCTATCTTTTATTTATGATTTAAGTTTATAACCTTAAATCAATCATTTAAGACCATTACGAGAAAAACCTCCCTAAAAAAGTAGGAAAATAAATAACCGGTCCCTTAACGTATAAGGAATCGGTTATTTTGTATCTAAAATGTGTCTAAACTTACAATTTTCTTTTTTGATATGGTGCCCCTATAGAGAAAGAATTTTTTCGTTTAGGGGGTACTTCAAAACCTTAACTTGATGGCGATGGGGTCCCGCCAACATAACGCGAATTTCGTACGCTAAGGAATTTTTTATTTAAAAAACTTGGTTTTCCGTACATTAAGAGTGTTACATAAACGGTATTTGATGTTTGATATAAAACTTAGTTTTTGGTAATGAGTTTTTGAACTGAATTTTAAACATATTTCAGTCAGTTTTGATAGATATAAATAAAGTTCCTTAAACGACCGTTTTAGGGACTATTTGGACTGGTTAGTCAACATGTGATACCGCCAGCATTTCGAAAAAAACACGCTAAGCAAATTAAATAAGAAATAAGCAGGTTTTTATCACGTTAAGAGTAAACCTATTTATGAAAAATAAAATTCTTAAAAAATGGAGAGCCGATACCATAAACCTGCATTTTTTAAGAATTTTGATGTTGGCTCTTTATTTACTAAAATAGCAAGTTAGTGAATAAATTGTTCATATTTTTTCGAGAGGAGGTTAAGCAATGAGAGCGCCGTATCAAGTATTGATATTTCCTTATATAAAAACTGATGATTCCATTCAATATGGCATTTTTAATCGAAGTGATTATGGTTATTGGCAAGGAATAGCTGGTGGTGGAGAAGATGGTGAGACTCCTATTGAATCAGCAAAACGGGAAGCGTTTGAAGAGGCTGGTATTATAAGAGAATGTCCATATATAAAACTAGATTCTGTGTCTTCACTACCAGTAGAGGATGTAGTTGGTGAATTTCTTTGGGGAGAAGATGTTTATGTAATAAAAGAATTTTCTTTTGGAGTTAAAGTTCCTACAAAAAATATTAAATTATCTAAAGAACACTTCAAGTATAAATGGTTGTGCTTTGAGGAAGCCGTAACGCTTTTAAAATGGGATAGTAACAAAACAGCTTTGTGGGAATTAAACAAAAGGCTGTTAAAATAATTTAAGTGTTAGTTAACAAAGCCGATAATAGAAATCACACATTAAACATATATTTATACGCGTCGTTACTACACGCTAAGGAATAGTAATAAAAAGATGATGCCGATAAAACTATATAAAAACCAAAAGAATCCTAAGATGGGGAATGTTTTATGAAAATTAAGCATAGTAAACCTCCTTGGATATATAAAGTATTATAATACATCGTTGGTCTATTTAGAATACTAACCATGAATTGGATGACATTAGGCATGGTTAAACTAATAGAAATGATACATTAAACGTATTTAATGAGTCTGCTAGGTATAAAGATAATTGATAATCATACAATGATATGGAAGGGCCTTTTCTAACGTGTTAGTTACCTCAACGTATATGTATCTCTTGGCGCCTGGGCGAGGGTGCTTTTTTTATTGCACATTATAATATGGACAAGCATAATATTATGTAACAGGACGAGTTCTTCGTGTCCTATTCAATGCTCAGGATAAACCCCAATTAACATTGAGAGCACCAATAGCGAGGGTACTCTCTTTTTATTGAATCTACATTTATTTTTATGCCTAATGAATTCGCTAAGTGGATACTATTTCATGTAAAATGGTGATTTTATTTATATTCTGGATAGATTTCTTGCGAAATATGTAACTAGAGCCGTATTTAAATTGAAATATGATACGATAGTTGTATATATACATTTAGATGGTAAGAGGGGATAAAAGTTGATGAAAAACCATATAAAAGTAAATGGAAAACTCCTTCAAACAAATATATAAAATTTTAATTTTTTTGGAGGCGTTCTTCAATAAGTTTTGCTTTTTCATTCACTTTTGTTGTATATGTGAAATCACCGTAACAATATGGATATCTAAAATTTTGTTTATTTCCACCACAAGTGTATGTAGCTGGATTCTGATCAACTTTCAACTTAGAAAACTGTTTAGCTGTATCTTCCGAGTGTTGTTTAGCTTCTTGATTGGCAATAAAATCAATATAGCCTGGCCCCATATTATAGCTTTGAATAATTGTATCCATGCTAACACCTTTTTCTTCTCCATATCTATACATTTGAACAAAGTGCTTTACCCCTTGTTTAATGCTCAAGTTTATCTCTTGGATTTCATTTGGCTTTAATCCAAGTGATTCGGAAGATTGCATAGGGTCGTTGCCCTCACCCCTACTCTCGTGGTACATAATTCCTAGTAAAATTGCTGTTTTTTCTCCCAAATTATATTTTTCTAATTCTTTTTTCATGATGGGCTCATATTGCAATAAACGTTCCTCGGTAGCAAACGCTTTATTTTTTTGAGTATTGGTTTTGTCATTAAAATATAGTATCCCGATTATTGTTCCTAACCCTAAAATACTAATAAAGAATAATATAATAGTTTGTACTTTTCTCTTATTCTTCAAATATTACTCCTCCTTTTACAAGAAACCCTATTTTCAATGGTGGCTGGTTATTAAAAAATTCAATAATTCTCTATTTCCCAGCTTTTTTAGACTCGAAAATTTTTTTCTAAATGCTAAGTTTAATAGAAAAATTTAAAGATAAGGTAAAGATAAGATAAAGATAAAATAAAGTCCATTTTTTAGGGTATCTATTATGTGTTCTAAAGGCTCCAGATTCAAGAGATATATTATCTACATAACCCATAAGAGAGAAGGAGGTAAGCAAAATATCACTTGAAACAGATATAATTCTTTCTTTATTAGATATAAAACTGTGGATGGCCCATCATTCGGAAATTAGTCGCTTAAAAATAAAAAAAATTAAAATCAGAACCGTACCTCAATAAGTCTTCAAGTGTTAATAAAAGAAAGCTATATAAGGTGAGGGAATAAAGATTCAACACCAATGATTATCAATAATTGAAGTGCTAATGATTATAATAAAAAGAACCTTCAATGATATTATCCCCTTTAAGTAGACAGTGTAAAAAGACCATGCACATACATGGATGTTACACTATTACTTGGAGGGGATTTTTCATGACTAAAAAAGGTTCAATATTTATTACATATTCAGAAGAATTAAAGTTAGCGGCTGTTCAAAGTTATTTAAACGGAGAAGGAAGTTACAATATGATAAAGGAAAAATATCAGATTAGAAGCTCTACACAACTAAAAAATTGGGTGAAAAAATATAAAGAATTTGGTGAAATTACAGATACTCGTGGAAAAAATGGTGGAATGAAAGGTATATCAAATCCTCTAAAAGGCAAACGCGTTCATTTTAAGACGATTGAAGAGGAACGTGACTACTATAAGGCACAGGTTGAATATTTAAAAAAGCAGTATCCGAATCTGTAAATGGAGGTGCACTAAAATATACGGTGAGATATCATATCATTGAATCATTAAAGGGGAAATATCCAGTTATATGGCTTACGAAATTTGCGGGTGTACATCGTTCAAGTTACTATAAGTGGATTCATACAAAAAGTATGAAAAACATGTGACTAGAATCCGAGAAACGATTAAAAAAAGTAATACAATCTATTCACGTAAGGCACAAGGAATATGGTTATCCACGTATGAAAATCGCTTTACAGGAAGAGGGATATTTTATAAATCACAAAAAAGTATATCGCTTAATGAGCGAGCTCAACATTCAATCTATTATTCGAAAGAAGCGTCGCTTCTTTAAAGGGAACTATTCCAATGTTTTTCCGAATGTTTTAAACCGTGTATTCAAAGATCGCCAACAAAATGAAGCGCTTGTTACAGATATTACTTACCTACGATTCCAAGAGGGATTTCGGTATCTTTCTGTTGTACAAGATATTTATAATAACGAAGTTGTTTCTTGGAAAATATCCAAGCGCAACGATAATGAACTTGTATTAGATACAATTGAAATGTTGGCACAAAAAAGAGATGTGCGTGGAACCATTCTCCATTCAGATCAGGGATTCCAGTACACATCTCACGCCTACAACAAACGACTTTTAGGTTTAGGTATCATTGGCAGCCACTCTCGCAAAGGAAACTGCCATGATAATGCCTGTATTGAGTCATTTTTCTCCCATTTTAAATCGGAAATGTTGTATTTGAATCATTTTAAAACAGAAGCAGATTTAATACAAGCAATTGAAGAGTATATTTATTTTTATAACTATAAACGGTTCCAAAAACGACTCAACCACCGAGCTCCGATAGAATATCGAATCTCGATGGCTGCTTAGTCTTTTTAATATTGTCTACTTGACAGGGATAAGACCACAATAGGCTCTTTTTTATAGTTGGTAAATATGTTATCAACAATAGATGGTAATAAAGATAGAAATTTAGACACTTTTTATTAATGGGCTAAGTTTTCTTAGGAAGAAATCTATTTCTCATGACTGATCGCTAGATATAACAGGATATATCATTTATTAATTTGGGTGGGTGATTTAGCTTTTTGAGTTTACCACACTAAAATTTAAATTTCGTTTAGGGACAAAATGTTAAAGTGTTACATTCTGAATTAACAGAAAATTAAAGTGGTAAAAATCCTATTAAATCTTTTATCAGGTAACTCATATTTCTTTGGCCTCATTTTCATGGTATTACCGAACGTTTATATGTCTCTAAGGGAAAGAAATACTTTAAGTTTTATTACCATCTAATGTTTGATTAAGATGGTAACATGAAAATAAAACGTTTA
Organism: Bacillus sp. TH17; assembly: GCF_016651125.1. Classification (NCBI taxonomy): domain Bacteria; kingdom Bacillati; phylum Bacillota; class Bacilli; order Caryophanales; family Bacillaceae; genus Bacillus; species Bacillus sp. TH17. The sequence goes on along the minus strand of NZ_JAEKEN010000001.1, from coordinate 2,817,542 downwards.
CAACTAGAAAATAAAGAAAAAATATAAAAATTCGACTTTTTTCGACATTACGACTATGAGAGAAAGAATCTAAATTAAGTAAATCTTATATTTAGAGGGGATATTTACCTTATACATAACGGTTAAAACATTTGCAAATGTTTCACGAGTAATTAAAAACGTCGAATATAAAATTATATTGTGACAATTTTAAACGAATATACTTTATAATTCATACTTAGACTAATAAATTAATTACTAATAAATTAAATACGCTATATTTAATAGAGTATAATACGGAATATTTAACTTTAATATTCCGTATTATATATAATTATGAATAATTTAACATATTTGTTGCGGAAAATTTTGACATAAGATATTTTAAATATTAAGCACAGAAACATTTCAAAGAAAAAGAGCTATTTTAAAATGTACCCTAAAAACATTTTTCCTAAAAGTAGTAAGATTTTGCAAAATGTTTCTGTGCTTAATTAGACGAAAATAATATGATAAATTGTTTAAAAGAGATAAAAATAAGTTGCTTTTATGGAGAAATATACATCCCATACTATTAGAATTATGTCAAATTGTAGTTTGCAAATTACATTTCAAAGTATAAAAGGGGCATTTATTGCAGCTCGAATATCTATTACTGATTTATTGCATAAAAAGGTAGCTGCACAAAAGTACAGCTACTTTTTTCTTGAAAACATTATTATGCAAATAGCATACTTAACGTAAACTTGCGCTTAACGGTACTTGTGAATAAATTGTGAAATTGCTACTCTATGTTTCTAACTAACATTTTTGCACCAGAACCATATAAAAAGAGGACGAATAGTTACGTCTTCTTTTTATATGGTTATATTAGCTACAAAATAATATCATTTAAATAAATCTTCTATTATATTAGCAGGGGATAGTGATAGAAAAGTGTGTTCCTTTTCCTAGTTCACTTTCTATCTCTATATCTCCGTTTAATTCTTTAATAATACTGTACGCAATCATAGTACCAAGCCCAGTACCTTTTTCTGTTGTTGAATAAAATGGCAAGGCAATACGTTTTATTTGTTGGGAAGACATTCCTATTCCTGTATCAATAATATCAATTACAATATTACCTTTTATTTTTTGTATATTTATTTGTAATACGCCACCATTTTTCATAGCCTCAATTCCATTTTGTATGATGTTGGTTAGACATATTTTTAATTTTTCAGTATTAGCATTTATGTAAAGGGAATCTGTTGTAATATGCTGTTTTATTTCAACATTATATGAAAGAGCGAGTGGTGAAATATTATCTTTCACTTGATTTAATATGTAATTAATATCTAGTTCCTCTTTTATAATGTTTTGTGGTTTGGTTAAAGATAAATAGTTATTAATAGTAGATTGTATTTGCTGCATTTCAAGTAACATAATTTCTAAGTACTTATCTTGGGACATCTTAGCACTCTCATCTTCATTTAGTAGTTGAGTGAATCCACGTACCGTGGTCAGTGGATTATGAATTTCATGCGCGATCGATGCAGCTAGTTCGCTAGCTATATAAAATTTTTCTGCTCTTTGCATTCTTTCTTTTATTTTATATTTCTCGATCATTCCTTCTATTAAATAAACTGATAATAATACTGTGAAAATATTTATGATTATATAATTGAATAAAAATTCAATGAGAGTAGAGTCAATTTTACTACCTGTATTTATTTGCGTTACAATACCGCAGATAGAAAGGGAAGTTGTACATATCAAAATAAGTAGAATACTTAATAATATCTTCTTTTCTTTGAAATAAGTAGGTGACAAGTAACGAAACATGATTGTAATAACAGAAATAACAGTAAAGATAATAAATGATGGGAAGACTCCGCTTCCACCTAAGTAAAATCTATAAGAAAGATATAAAACTCCAATACAAATAATGCTCTTTGTATTTCCATATAGAAAAACTAATATAATGGGAATAAAACGTAAATCATAAATGAACCCAGCGTGTAAATGAAAAGGAAAAGTCATACAAAAAATAATTGCAATGGAGGAAAGTACAGAAATTAATATATTATTACATGCCATTTTTTCTTTATGTTCTAGCCAAAATACTTGGTAACTAAGGATACAAATAATAATAATAAATGTATTTAATAATAGTGTAGGAATTCCCATAGTTTATACCTCTCTGAGAGTTTGTAAGTAGGATTATGTATGTGTTTAATCTAGGTGTTTGATTTTATTAGATTTTCTATCTTTAAAAAAGAAAAGGAAGGGCACTTGAAAAAGTGCTTTTTTACCATTTATATTAAAATCGATGAGGAAGATAGAATAAAAAGTTACTTTTACTTATGAACAAAAAAATTGAAAGTAGCCCTTGTATAGGTAAAAGATGAAGCAAATTACTGAAATAGTTACGTTTCTCTGGAGTGAATATTCCGAAAAAACATTGTGTATGGCGAAATCCATTTTATAACCTTCGCCATATTAACATGCAACTTATTAAATTACAAAGAAAAAAATTAAAAATTATTATTTTTTTGTTATTTTAATTTATTTTATTTAAAAACGTAAAAGTATTCAAGAGGTTACCATTGAGATGCTAGGGTACTTAGACCAATATTCGAACTTCGTAATAACGTTGTTACTTTTTTACTAATATTCTTAATACTAATTTTAGTATAATTAATTGATTGAAAGTTCTAATGATTATTTACGTACCCCTTTTTTTATATCATTTTATATTAAATACAATGATATTTATTGTCACATAATAATGCAAATTTTCAGTAAACTAATAGAAAAAATCCTATAAAAACATAATTTACTATCTTTTATATAAACATTGCAGGTGTAAATGCAATAAAATTTCATTATTAATACATATATTCAATCTGAAAATATCTGTTTACATATTAAAATATCTTTGGAGTGGTCCTTCATGCCAAGAATCGTTTCCGTACTCCAACTACCGTTATTCTAGTATTTTACCAAGTTTCTTATTTTGTTAAGGTATCCTAATATTGTTACTTTTGTGAAACGTAATGTTTTAATATTATAATTTATATTGGTTGTTGAGAAAATAAATAATTTGTAAAAATAATATAATATTTGTAACTTTATGTCTTATAATATGAAATATCTTCGTTGTGATTATTTTAAATATTTGAATAATACATCGGGTTCATTTTATCTAGGGAGGTTTTAAAATTGGGGAGAAGAGTTGTTAAAAGAGTTTTTGCATTATTATCAGTACTAGCATTATTCTTTAATGTGTTTCTACCGAAGGCAAATGCGGAGGTTATGACGCATGAAAAGTATTCAATGAACTGGAGTTATAGCAACAGTTTAGGTAAGTACATTCGAACTGAAATTATTAAAAATTCAAGCGGTCAAATTGCTTATTGTTTAACTCTGGGCTTAAAATCACCAAATGGTGAAGATCTTCCTGAAATGGGGAAAACAGATAATGTAGTATATAGGGTTCTATTAAATGGTTTCCCACAAAAAAGTATAGAACAACTGGGAGTAGCTAATAAGAATGAAGCACATTACGCAACTCAGCTTGCGGTTTGGAATGCATTAGGTCAACTTGATGTAAATGAATTAAAGCATGAAAATAAAAATGTTGAAAAGGCGGCTAAGACAATTATTAATGCTGCAAATACAAGTGAAGATACTCAAGATATTTTTATGAATGTGATTCCTGCTGAAAAGCAAAAGGCAGAATTAAAGGGTGAGTTTTTTGAAACAAACCTATACACAGTACAAACAAATGCTAAGAGTGGTTCTTATAAAGTAGTAGCGAAAAATGCACCTAATGGAGTTAAAATTGTTAGTGAAAATGGAGAAGTGAAAGATCAGCTTTCACTTGGGGAAAAATTCCGTATCCAAATTCCTAAAGATACAAAAACAGGTGAATTTAATCTAAGTGTTGCTGCAAATTTAACTAAAGTTCAAGCAATTGCTTATCGCGGTACTGATACTGTTCAGAATGCTACAGTGCTACTAGAAAGAAATGAGGAAAAGCTTAGTAGTGACCTTGCAGTAAATTGGGAAGCTGCTGGTTCTTTAAAAATTAAAAAGGTTGGGGAAAATGGAGAAATATTAGCTGGTGCAGTATTTGAAGTCTTTAATGCAAATAATGAATCAGTTGGAAAAATCACGACGGGTGCTGATGGTACTGCAGAATTAAATAACCTACCAATTGGTACCTACACAGTAAAAGAAATTAAAGCACCAACAGGTTATGTTTCAGGTGATAAACCACAAACTATTGAAGTTAAGACAGGGGAAATAGGAGCTGTTCAAGTAGTAAACAACAAAGTAAAAGGTAACATCGAAATAAAAAAACTTAGTGATTCAGGTAAGATGTTACCTAATGTTGAATTCACGGTCTTTACTGAAGATGGAAAAGAAGTGAAAAAAGTAGTAACAAAAGAAAATGGAATTGCAAATGTTGATGGTCTTACGTATGGTAAATATTATTTCTTAGAGACAAAAACACCTAATGGATATATTGGAAATAAAACAAAGTATCCTTTTGAAATTAAAGAGCACAATAAAACACTTACTTTTACAGTGGAAAATACAGAAGTGAAAGGTAGTGTGAAATTACTAAAAGTAGATAATGAAGATATCAGTAAAAAATTAGAAGGTGCAGTATTCGAGCTAAAAGATGCAAGCGGGAAAGTAATTGGGGAATATAAGACAGATAAAAATGGTGAAGTTAACGTCAAAGATTTAGCGTATGGTAAATATTCATTTGTAGAAAAGGCTTCTCCAAATGGTTACGTTCTTATTACAGAACCAATTGTGTTCGAAATAAAGGAACACGGGAAAATTATTGAGCTATTAGCAGTTAATCATCTTATCAAAGGTGATCTAGAAATTACAAAAGTTGATGTAGCTGATGGAAACAATAAGCTTCCGAATGCAGAGTTTACTATTTATAATGAAGCAGGAAAAGAAGTAGTTAAAGGGAAAACAGACGATAAAGGTATCGCGAAGTTTGAAAAGTTACCATTTGGAAAATACACATATAAAGAAACTGTTGCACCAAAAGGTTATGTATTGAATGAAGAAATATTCTCTTTTGAGATCAAAGAGAATGGTCAAATCATTAAACATATTGTCAAAGATGAAAAGATTCCATCAGTAAAAACAACAGCTACTGATAAAACCGATGGTACAAAAGAAATGCACACTTCTAAGTCTGTAACAATCCAAGATAAAGTGGAATACAAAGACCTACAAGTAGGTAAAGAGTACACTTTAAAAGGTAAATTAATGGATAAAGAGACTAATAAACCATTAGTTGTAAATGGTAAAGAAGTAACTGCTGAAACTAAGTTTACACCAAAAGAAGCAAATGGTTCTATTACACTAGATTTCACTTTTGATGCAACTGGTTTAGAAGAAAAAGAAGTAGTAGTATTCGAAGAGTTACTGAAAGACGGAAAAGTTGTTACTACACATGCTGATATCAATGATAAAGGTCAAACAGTTAAGTTCGTTAAGCCATCAGTAAAAACAACTGCTACAAACAAAGCTGATGGTGGAAAAGAGATTCATTCAAAGGATTCTATCACTATTCAAGATAAAGTAGAGTATACTAACTTAGTTGTTGGTAAAGAGTACACTGTAAAAGGTAAATTAATGAACAAAGCTATTAACAAACCATTATTAATTGATGGTAAAGAAATAACAGCAGAGACTAAGTTCATTGCAAAAGAAAAGAATGGTTTTGTAACATTAGACTTTACTTTCGTTGGTGCTGAACAGCAAGGAAGAGAAGTAGTTGTGTTTGAAGACTTATTGCATGAAGGTCAAGTAATTGCAACTCACACTGACATTAACGATGTAGGTCAAACAGTTCGATTTGTAGAGCCTTCTATTAAAACGACAGCTACAAACAAAGCTGATGGTTCTAAAGAGTTAGACGCTTCTAAATCTGTAACAATCCAAGATAAAGTGGAATACAAAGACTTAATCGTGGGTAAAGAGTACGTTGTAAAAGGCAAACTAATGGATAAAGCAACAAAAAAACCATTATTAGTTGATGATAAAGAAGTAACAGTAGAATCTAAGTTTACTGCAAAAGAAAAAAATGGTTCTATCACACTCGATTTCACATTTAATGCATCTGCATTACAAGGTAAAGAAGTGGTAGTGTTTGAAGAATTGTATCAAGATAATGTCTTGGTTGCTATTCACGTTGACATCGAAGATAAGGGTCAAACGGTGAAATTTAAAGAAGTAAAACCGGAACAACCGAAACCAGAACAGCCGAATCAAGATAAAAATACTCCAACATCAGAGCAACCTAAAGAGCAAGTAAAAGAGCAACCACAACCTAAGAAAGAAATTCAATCTAAAATTGGATGGTTACCCCAAACAGGTGCTGACCTTACAAGTTGGATCTCTATGGCTGCAGGTGCATTATTGTTAATTGTTGGTGGAGTGATTTTCCTAAAACGTAAAAATGCATAAAAATTAAAAAATAATTTAGTCCTATTTACAGTATTTTAATCTATTTGATTATTTTTGAGTTGTTGTAATAATTCCCTGTTTTCTTTTCCTTAGCTTCCAAAGTGTCTGCTTCTAAATTCACTGTGAGACAAAATCCCTTAGCTATTTCAAAAGGTCTCATAGAGAACTGGGGGATATAATGCTCTTTTTTTACAAACTGTGTTTTTTCTGCCGTGATAAAGCAACAAATCCTTTCCTGCTATCATTATAGAGATAATTTTATCAAAAAAAGAGAGCGTTATCTCTTCAATTTAGATAAATGGGACACAAAGTAGTATGGTGTGACAGAAGTGGCTTTGGCCTTACTGAAATGTTAAAGGGAATTTTCATTCATATAGATTGTTTTAAAAAAGGTGCGAAGTCAATTCTATGACTTTGCACCTTTTTATTTCACTTGAACTTTGTTTAAGGCGTTTATCTACTCATTGTTACGCGTGAATTGCGTTTAAAATCGACACTTTATTCGTAGTAAATAATACATAATTTTGTTTTACAGTTTTAATTAATATACGATCAGTTGTCCCATATGCTGTTCCGATACGGATTGCACTTGGTTCTTCAACACCCGCATAGGTAGCATCTGCGGTAACCTCAATCACATCACGTAATGGAATCGTGACCTCCGCAAATTGCCATGAAATAATTAACTCTTCTTTTGTTTTTTTGACATCAATACCTAGCATTATACCAAGACCTTTCTATAATAGAATGCTACACTTCTTATCTTATTATACAAATTTTTAGTTTTTTTCTACATGTATGAATAGAGCTGATATTTTAAGGGTGCCAAAAGAAAGGGAAGATATACTATCAATCTATTAAGGAATACGTTATGAAGAAAAGTTCACAGGGAATTAATATGGATTTGATATGGTTGAAGTATGATGAATGAGTAACAGTAGGAGTTGCAGGAAGGAAATGAATGATGAGACTTAAATTAGTAGGAACCTTAACTTGTATAGTAGTAATGCTAGGTATCTTTATCATTTACACCAATATATCTATTGGTAAAGAACCATATAAGACAAACCATGAAACTAGTGAAAACTCCATAAATAAAGAAAAAAATAGTAAGCAAAATGGGACTTCAAATAAGATAGCAAGTTCCTTTGCTAGTATACAGGCTGTAGTAAATAAGGAATATGGTTTACCCGAAGACTATATGCCAGAGGATTTAGTTGTACCAAATGTACCGTTCTCATTTAGTGGAACGGTAGAAAAGAGTCATCTTCGTAAAGGAGCAGCGGAAGCGTTAGAAAAACTATTCCTTTTAGCTAAGCAAGATGGGATCCAGTTGAATGCTGTTTCAGGATTTCGTTCCTATGGGTATCAAAAAGGTCTGTATGCCAACAATGTTAAAAAGAAAGGGCAAGAGCATACGGATCGCTTCTCTGCAAAGCCAGGGCATAGCGAACATCAAACAGGGTTAACGATGGATGTTTCTTCTAAAAGTGCGAACAATGAACTAGAGCTATCCTTTGCGAATACGAAGGAAGGAAAATGGCTGAAAGAAAACGCGCATCGTGCAGGGTTTATCATTCGTTATCCTAAGGGGAAGGAAAGTATTACGGGTTATGCATATGAACCTTGGCATATTCGCTATGTAGGAGATATTGCTGAAAATATATATAAGGAAAAACTGACTTTAGAAGAATATATGAATCTGTGAAAATAGAATTGAAGAGTTAAACTGTATTCATTGTTTATGAATGCTACTTTTTCTATTAAAAAGCCTAATTTCTCAATGTTTTGTAGAGAAATTAGGTTTTTTTCATCACTTCATTAGAGTTTTTTAGGCTTCGTTCGTTGGTATACTTCACACAATATTATAAAGGAAATAGAACTTACTGAAGATAACATATGAATGTTTTATAAATGTATCAAAAAAGTGAACAAAATCGTTATTTTGCACAACAAGGTAGTCAGCGTAATGAAATAACTGCTTGTAAAAAAAGAAGCCCTACAGGAAATATTACAGGGCTTCACCAAGTTGAGTTATGTCGTATTCACAAGGGATTTTAACATGATATTTGTGTTGAATAAACTGGTAAATGTGTCCAAGTAATTTGGAGCTATTTTATAAAAAAAGAGAAGCGCTTAATCAGGACGCTCCTCTTAATGCCAATACACAATAACTATCCCATTATACTGTATAAGCGTAAAATATTTAACAATTACCTTCATGGTAAATATTTCATTTTGTCTTAGTACCTTTAAATCACGAAAAAAGGTTCTGCTGTTTCCAACAGAACCTTTCCTAAAATGGCAAAGAGTAACTCTTACCTTACTCTTTGTTCATATACTACAGGAGTTTTAATGAAAATCCAAGGCTCCTTATATTGAGAAATAAAGAAGAATCATTATAAAAAATTTTATCTTTTTTCATAAATAAAAGAGCAGCTAGCAAAAACTAACTGCTCAATACAAGGAGATACAGAGAAAACTAAATGGATTTTGGCATACAGCCTATCAACATTATGGACATAATATTGATTTTTATTCGAAGGAATTCATGTTTTACAAATCAGATTATGATAGTCGATATTCTCCATATTGACCAGAAAAGAACCAAGAATTCTAGTGAAATTCCAAGTGTTCTTTTCCTAGTTTTTTGAAATTCTTTTGCTAAATAGCCAATAGCGCTAATTGCTAGAAGAATGAAAAGAATAAGTTCTAGTGTAACTGGCATTTGATCTACTCCTAATCCATTATTTTAATTTAGTATATAACGATTATAAGATATTTTTTGTGATTAGTGGTGAGAAATTAAACAAAACCATCTCTTTACGAAAAAAGGTCCTGTTGTTTCCAACAGAACCTTTCCTAAAATGGCAAAGAGTAACTCTTACCTTACTCTTTGTTCATATACTACAGGAGTTTTAATGAAAATCCAAGGCTCCTTATATTGAGAAATAAAGAAGAATCATTTAAATTGTTTTTGAGTAGAAATGAAAATAGGGGTTTGCCTTAAACATTTATTATTAATCAAGAATATGAGTATAGAAACAGGCTTAAATTTTGTAATGGTGGAGGGGATTGTTGTGGACATAACTCAAAGTGTGGTAAGAATAGTGGTTAATGGGAAAGACCTTCTGTTCACTTCAGTTCAAACCTCTGCATGGAATCATGGACCTGTAAATGATTTAATCGTTTCGACGAATCAGAGAGTGAATGAGTTTTATCAATTCATGTGGTCACAAGTACCAGTTACGATCTCGGTGTATTTTCTTCAAGGGGCGGACTTAATGAGATTCGCTAGGATCGCTGGAATTAATGAACGTGTAACGGGAGAATATATATCATTTCATTTGGGGATAAGAAGAATTCAAAGTAGCTTAACAGCTGCTTTTTTATTTTGCATAGAAAAAGGAACCATAATAGGCTCCTTAATTTGATTCAGAAGTTGTGTAGTTTTTCTTGATGATATCTTTTATGTTGATAATTAAGGATATAAGGAATCCAGCAGCTAGGATACCGTTTACCCAGTAATATGTATTCCCGGATGTAAATTTATTATAAAAGGAATCGATATTATAATACACTAAGCCTGCTGAAATGACGGTAGAGATTACTAACGTACCAAAACTTTTCATGACGCTGCCCTCCGATTCTGAAATTTTAGACTTTTAATACAATTATACATTTAAATAAAAAAGGTTTACAAAGGAATTACCATAAGGAGGAGTTATAACGAGTTTCTTCCAATTGATGGTTTTTATTTTTGAAAAAATAACTATTTTATAAAAAATATTTTTTGACCCCCATAAAATTATTTGTTCCTTCGAATATATATAAGTAGAAGAAAACAAATGAAAGAAAAAGCTAAAATTACCAAAAATATAGCGAAGAGTTATTCAAAGATTGCAGCTAAAATAGAAAAGAGCAAGAAGAACAAGTGGTATTGCAAAAGAAAACAAGAAAGTAATACAAAATACAGACTTCACTTTAGTACAAGTGGAAAAAATAGTCATATAAAAAGTCGGCCTCGAAAAATATGAGCACCAGCAAGAAGACAAGCCCAAAGAAAAGTACTAAGAAAATGTGGTTAAATGGTCACTTGTTTAGTGGCCATTTTGCTATTTGAAGCAGAAGGAGGCAGGGAGATTACTAGTGTTGAGTTTAGTAATGAAAATCTTAAAAAAAACGAAAATAGAAGATATCGTATTTAACATACAAAACAACGGAGGAGATAAGGAAGCTTTTATCGTACAGTATCAGCCATTTATTAGAAAATCAATCTCGTCTGTCTGCCGCAGGTACATTACAGAACAGGATGATGAATATAGTATTGGATTGTTTGCGTTTAACGAAGCAATTGAACAGTATTCATATAAAAAAGGAAAATCTTTTCTGGCGTTTGCTGATCTTCTTATAAAAAGAGATGTAATTGACTATATACGCAAGGAGTCTAAGCATAATCTTGTCTTTTTAAAAGAAGATAAGCAAGAGGAAATATTAGAAATACAAGTATCGCTTACGGAGTATATGAAAGAGATGGAAAATAGTAACCGTAAGGAGGAAATTCTTCATTTTCAAAGTGTGCTAGCTGAGTTTAAAATCACATTTTCAGAGCTTGCTAAGGAATCCCCTAAGCATCGTGATACGCGTGAGCACTTAATAGAAATTGTAAAGATTATTATAAAAGACGAGAAAATGATGGAAGAGCTGTTCCGAAAGAAAAAGTTACCCCTTAAACATATTGAACCACGTGTTAGGGTAAGTCGTAAAACGTTGGAGCGACATCGAAAATACATTATTGCGATGTGTATTATCTTTGCAAACAACTATACATATATTCTGGATTATATAAGAGGGGAGAAGCATGATGAATAAAGGAATTGTGATGGATATAAAGAAACATAACGTAGTTGTTTTAACTCCAAATGGAGAGTTTATTACGTTTAAAAGAAAAGTACACTCTTACATGATTGGAGAGGAAATCTCGTTTAACGAACAAGAGCAAAGAGCACCGCGTTTTTCAATGCCACCTTTCTTAAAGCCTACAACAGTAATTGTTGCTGGTTTTCTATGCGTATTGCTGTTTTTCTACAATCAACCAGAAGAAAAAGTGTTTGCTTATGTCTCAGTTGATATAAATCCAAGTTTAGAGGCGAGCGTAACGGAAGATCTTCGTGTTATAGATTTGCGGGCTTGTAATGATGACGGAAGGCGTATTTTAAAAGAAATGAAAGGGTGGGAAAATAAGCATCTGCAAGATGTGATACGCACTATTATAAAGCAGAGTCAAAGGGATAAGTACTTAACGAATGATAAGCAAGTTATGCTAACAGCTGTTACAAAGGACAAATCGCTAGAACCACAGTTGGAAAAGGCTATGCAAGAATTAAAGAAAGAGTATGAGATAAAACATGTTACAGTCGAATATCAAAGCAGTACGATGCAAATACGGGAGGATGCCAATAAAGCAGGAGTTGGCACAGGTGTTTATATAAAGCAAGAGAAAGAGAAGCAGAAATCGCTTACTCCACCTGCATCGCCGTCTAATCAAGAACAACAAAAGTCATCTTCTGATGCATCATCGGACGCATCTCCTGTAAAAGAAGAAAGTAACGAGAAGAAAGAGCATATAGAACAAAAGCAGTCTAATGAACAACAACCGAAGCAAATAAAAGAAAATAATGGGAATCAGCAAGAGAACAACGGAAGAGGATCACAAGGAAATAATGGGAATGGGCAAGGAAACAACGGCAGAGAGTCACAAGGAAATAATGGAAATGGGCAAGGGAACAAAGGCAGAGGGTCCCAAGGGAATAATGGAAACCAGCAAGGGAACAACGGAAGAGAATCGCAAGGGAATAATGGACATCAGCAAGAAAACAACGGTAGAGGTCCACAAAAAGAAAATAATGGACACCAGCAAGAAAACAACGGTAGAGGTCCACAAAAAGAAAATAATGGACACCAGCAAGAAAACAACGGTAGAGGATCCCAAGGGAATAATGGGCATCAGCAAGAGAATAACGGAAGAGAATCGCAAGGGAATAATGGAAATGGTCAAGGAAACAACGGAAGAGAATCGCAAGGGAATAATGGAAATCAGCAAGGGAACAACGGAAGAGAATCGCAAGGGAATAATGGGAATGGGCAAGAGAACAACGGAAGAGGATCACAAGGAAATAGTGGGAATCAGCAAGAGAACAACGGAAGAGGATCACAAGGAAATAATGGGAATCAGCAAGGGAACAATGGTAGAGGGTCTCAGTAAGGAAAGCTCCTACCACATAATATCGAGTGAAAGAAAAATCTATAGAATATTGAACAGAGGGATTCCTTCCATCTGAAGGAATTTCTTAATATTTTTTAAAATGACGGACATAAAATCGTATATCCTTTCGAATTATATATATGGATATCATTAATATTTATATAAAAGGGGAGAAAAAATATGAAAGAAATGTATGAAGAAATCACTGAAGTATTAAAGGTGTTGGCGCATCCTGTCCGTTTATCATTAGTAAAAATAATGCTTGCAAAAGGTCCTATTAACGTAACGACAATGTATGAAACATTACAAATGCCTCAAAGTACAATTAGTCAACATTTATCTAAACTAAAAGCTACTAAAGTCGTTACAGGTACTCGGAAAGGACTAGAAATTTATTATGAAGTAACAGATAATCGTACAAAAGCGATATTATTAAGCTTGGCTTAAAGGGTAACTGTTTAGATTTCAAAATTAAGTAAGCAATTCAGCGACTATAATTTTCTTATTAACATTAGTCGTATGTGTTGTTGTTTTTAATTTGTTTAATACATTTCTTTATTAGGGTCTTGCCGTATCACTATCAAGCTAAAGTTTAAATGGATTATAAAAATGAAAGTTTTCTTATTAGGGTCTTTTTGTTAGCTTGATAGTGATGTGCCATTCCCACTAGTATGTAAAGAATTTGGTAGTTTTTTTAGTCATGTAATCTTTTGATCTGATGGTCTTTTCCCCATTCAAATAGTTCATCCATAATTTGCATTAAAGATTTTCCATGTTCGCTTATTGTGTACTCAACCTTTGGTGGTACTTCTTGATATACAGTACGATGGATAATCCCATCAGCCTCAAGTTGCCGAAGTTGCTGTGTGAGAACTTTTTGTGTAATGTTTGGAATTTCTCGTTTTATTTCATTTGTTCGCATTTTTCCATCCGCCAAAACACATAAAATATGAATTTTCCATTTTCCACCGATCACGTCGAGTGTCGTTGCGATTGGGCAATTATCATTTTGATTCATATAACACCTCCAAAGGTACTTTAAGGTTCCTATAGCACTTTAAAGTACGTACTTTTCAATTATATGTGACTCACTCATACTAATACGTAAAGGATTGAATAATTTAAAAAGGGGATGGAAGATGATGAGAACACTTGTAATTGTAGCACACCCTGATATTGAAAAATCAAAAATTAATAAAAGATGGATCGAAGAACTTGAGAAACATTCGGATGAAATAAAGGTGCATGAATTATATAAAGCGGCACCAAATTGGGAGTTTAATATTGAAGAAGAGCAAAAGCTATTAGTAGAACATGACAGATATATATTTCAATTTCCACTTTATTGGTACAGTTCACCACCATTATTAAAAAAATGGTTCGATGATGTATTAACATATGGATTTGCCTATGGATCAAAAGGGGATAAAGTGAAGGGGAAAGAATTTGGTGTAGCTATTTCTATAGGTGGGTTAGAAAAAGACTATAAAAATAGCGGAATTACAATGGATGAATTAACGAAACCATTCCACGCTACGAGCTTATATACAGGAATGGAATTTATACCATCATTTTATTTATATGGTGCGGAATATGAAATCAGTGATGAAGAGATTGACAAAAGTGCACCTGAGTATGTGAAATATGTGATGAATAAGGAGTTTTCTAATATATAAGGAGAAATAGCCATTTACTTGTTAAGTAGATGGCTATTTTTGTTTATCCCGCATTAACCGCCCGTAAGGTGTGGACTAATAATCAGTGGGGATGAACACCTCACATCGACTAAAGATTCACTTCATTTAAATTCACTAAGTTTAATCTTTAGTAAATTAATAATTAATCTGGTAAAATAAAAACCCTAACACATATAAAGGGGGAGTTTTACTTGAGAACGATGCGACAATTATTACAAAAAAGAGCAATGCAGTCACCAAATTTGGAAGCGCTTATCGGTGGAGAGAAAAGGTATTCGTTTCAGCAGTATAATGAACGAGTAAATCAGCTTGCACATTATTTGTTACATACCGGTATGGAAAGAGGGGATCGTATAGGAATTCTATGCAAAAATAATCATCCGTTTCCAAGCGTTATGATGGCAAGCTTAAAAATTGGAGCGGTATTTATTCCGCTTAATCATCAGCTTACTGCTTATGAATTAGAATCGATTGTAAAAGAAGCGAGATTAAAAGTATTAGTTATTGATGATGAATTTAGTGAAGTTGTATTAAAGATTAATGGAGTTAAAGAAATTCCTTATGTAATTGAGACGACAAAAGAAGGATTTGGCTCATTTGAATTAAAATTAAAGGAACAGCCAATAACAGAGCCGAATGTGGACGTTCATGAAGATGATGATGCCATTTACTTATTTACTTCAGGAACGACTGGAAAGGCAAAAGCATGTGTAATTGGTCATAAAAACTTACACCATTATTTTACTGAAATTGCGGGGCAAAGAGAAATTCCAGCAGGTGAACGCTTTTTATCAGTGCACCCATTGTTTCATATGAGTGGCGTGCTTTCTATTTTAAATTGTATTTATCATGGCGTTACGATGGTCTTTTTAGCTGATTCGAATCCTACTCTTATTTGGGATAAGATTGAAGAAGAGAAAATTACTACGATGCTTGCGTTCCCAGCTGTTTATAGTTACATGCTTGATGAATTAGATAAAAAAGAGCGCAACATTTCGGCCTTTAAAGTAGCGCAAAGTGGTGGTACAAAAGTGCCAGAAACACTCATTCAAAAATATATGGAAAAAGGCATTTATATGGTGCAAGGTTATGGGAGTACAGAAGGTTGGGTAGTAACTTCTTGGCATCCAAATATGGGAAAAGAAAAAATGTCTTCTGTAGGGAAAACTTTGAAACATGTAGAGCTGAAAATTGTTCATCCAGAAACAGGTGATGAGCTAACAACAAATAAAGTTGGAGAGATTCACGTGAAAAGCCCGTACATGTTTAAAGGATATTGGAATAATGAAGAGGCAACAAAGAAGGTAGTAAAAGATAATTGGTTTAACATGGGTGATGCCGGTATGATAGATGATGATGGATTTCTACATATCATGGGAAGATATAAAGACGTTATCGTACGCGGTGGTGACAACGTATATCCAGATCAAGTAGAAGATGTAATTCATGAAATAAATGGCGTTTTAGAAGTTGCAGTAGTTGGGATTCCAAATGACTTTTGGGGGGAGGTTCCAACAGCTTACATTGTAAAGGACATTCAAACGTCTTTAACAGAAGAAGAGATTATTCAGCATTGTAAAGAAAAACTAGCAAGCTATAAAATACCAGAAGTTGTATTTATGGACGAATTACCGAAAAACGCTTTAGGGAAAGTGTTGAAGAGGGAATTAAGGGATGTTTTTCTTGTGAAATAAAAGGTTATTAAATAATGAAGAATCCAGTTATGTAAAAAGCATAACTGGATTTTTGTTTATAAAAAACATAATGATTTACTAGATTTTGTATTTTGTGTAAGATAATAAAGAATATTCAATTAACAATTAAAGGAAGAGATATAAATGAAGCTGCCACTATTACAAGTAGAGACAGAGAGACTGATTATTCGTCCATTTCAAAAAGAGGATTATGAAAGTTGGTTAGATGGATTCAATAAGAGGTTACCATCTCAATATAAATACGATGATGGCTATCATGACATGTCGTCTTCAACGAAAGAATGGTTTACGGAATGGATAAGAGGATTTGATGAGGCGGCAAGACGGGATGAAATGTACGTTCTAGGTATTTTTCAGAAAGAAGATGGCGCCAATATTGGAAAGCTAGAACTTATAAAAATTTTACGTATGGACTATCAATGGGCGATGATGGGTTACTCTATTCATAATCAACATTGGAAAAATGGATACGGAGCAGAAAGTGTAATAGCTGCGCTGCCGTTATTTTTTAATGGCCTGCAATTTCATAGAATCGAATTACATATACATATCGATAATGAGCCATCTATTCGTCTTGCAGAAAGAGCTGGTTTTTCATTTGAATGTACGAGAGAGGCATTTTCTATGGGGAATGGTAAGTGGGCAGATTTTCTTATTTATTATAAAAATAATGAAACGAACAAATAAGGGGATAAAAAATGAAGACTATAAACGTATTTCATTACGACGCATTTACGAATAAACCAAATATGGGAAATCCAGCAGGTATTGTATTAGAGGCGGATGGATTAAAGGAAGAGGACATGCAGCGTATTGCTGAAAAAGTTGGATTTAACGAAACAGCTTTCGTTCTTTCTTCAGAAGTAGCAGATATAAGAATTCGCTATTTTACACCTGGGCATGAAAATGATTTATGTGGTCATGCGACAGTAGGGACAATATATGCACTTCATAAAAGAGGAATATTGGGAGGGAAACATAATTTAACGATTGAAACGAAGGCGGGGGTTTTACCAATACATATAGGTGCGAATGAAAATGGGGAAACTTTTATTAAAATGAGACAAGCAATACCTAAGTTTCAAAGTTTTGCAGGTTCCAAAGAGGCATTAGCTCACAGTATTGGTCTTGAAGTGAATGATTTAGATGAAAATTTACCGATTGTATATGGAAATACTGGTATTTGGACTTTAATTGTACCTATCAAAAAAATTGATGCATGTGAAAGAATGAAACCTAATAATAATGAATTTCCATCGGTGCTAAAAGAAATGCCAAAGGTTGCGATTCATCCACTTTGCTTAGAGACATATGATGCAGAAGCAAAAATGCACGGTCGTCATTTTTCATCACCTTATTCTGGAACGATTGAAGATCCAGTGACAGGAACAGCTTCAGGTGTAATGGGAGCGTATTATGCGACGTATTTGGAGAAAGATTTTGACCATGAATTGGAGTTAATCGTTGAGCAAGGACAGGAAATAAATAAAGATGGTCGTGTAATGGTTTATGTAACGAAAGATGTAGAGAATGAAAAGTTACAAATAGATATTGCGGGAACAGCGGTGTATGTGAAAGAGTTTGAAGTTTCAATATAAAAGAATGAAGCCCAGTATATAACCGGGACTTCTTCTTACCTGTTCAACACTTCAATATACGAAGCATCCCCAGCTGTTCTAATAGTAGAGCGGAAATTATTGTTTTCTAACGTTTCAGCAACTTGTTTTAATTGCTGTGCATCATCGTGATGAATGAGTAAACTATCTGCACCACTTTCTTCTATATGAATATGCTCAACATTTCCAATCGCTTCATGTACTGCTTTTAAAAATTCAGGTTTCATATTGTCCTCCTAATATGTATGTAACGTTGTTGTTAGTATTTCCTTATTTTTGAAATATAAAAGTAAATGATTTTTTGTTATATTAAGATTTTGGAAGGGGTTTCCTATTCGTTTGTCAAATAATAGTAAAGTTGTCTTTTTAATTGAGGGAATCTTCGGAATTAAAGGGTGAGAGAATGGACATTTCAATAATTGCTGCACAACTAGTTAAGGAGAAAGTTATTTCACATGATCCAAATAGCGTAAAAGCGTTGAACGGAGGAACGACAAGTACTGTATATTTGTTGGACGAAAAATATGTAGTAAAGCTGAATGAAGCGGAAGTAATACGTGAAGAAGCTAATTTTCTCTCATTTTATGAGGAGAATAGTTTATTTTCAAAGCTTTTGTATAAGGAACCTTTACATACATATTTCGTGTATTCTTTCCTTGAAGGTAATACTTTGTGTAAACAAGGATATAAACGAAGTACGCTTCGTACACTTGTAAAAGAAGTTATCAATAAGTATAAAATGGTTCAGGGGCAGAAGGCTGGGGATGGAAAGAAAGTCCGGTTCGATCTTGGAATGAATTTTTAACGGCAAATGTATGGAAGCTTATGAAAATGTAAGACGTTACATAAGTGAGGAAGATTATAGAATTGTTCTTAAACTAGCAAATAGGGACGCCGGAGTAAATCAGCCATTTTTATTACATGGTGATTTCGGATTTCATAATTTTATATTTCGAGAGAGTAGGTTACATGGGGTAATTGATCCGTTACCTATTTTAGGAGATCCTTTATATGATTTAATTTACGCGTTCTGTTCAACTCCGTAAGATTTAACAAAAGAAGTGATTGGTTATGTGATAAAACCATGTATATTTCATAAAAAAGAACGAGATTTATATGAGGAAATAGTCATAGGTTTATATTTGTGTATAGATACATGTTTGAGACACCACCCGAAAGATTTAGAAGATTACTTAGTAGCTTGGCGTTATTGGATGAACGAAATTGATCCGGCTTTATAGTACAAATAGTTTGGGGGAGATAGTGAAATGAACATAGCAGAAGCAAAACGAGATTTAGCACAAAGAACGAAAAAAGGATTTCCAGTTATAATAGCTGGTATTTTATTTTGGGTTGTAGCGAGTATAACGGGTGTTCTTCTTTCAGAAAAGCAAGTTGTGTGGGTGTATTTAATTGGTATGGGGTGTGTGTTTCCTTGCGGCCTAATGATAGCTGCCATATTAAAAATTGATATGTTTGCGAAAGGAAATCCGCTCGGGACTTTAGCAGGAGTAATTGGCGGGATAAATGTATTAAATATTCCGTTTGTGTTACTTGCCTATTTTCAATTTCCAGAGTGGTTACCTTTTGTAGTAGCGATGTTAATAGGTGTTCATTTTGTACCGTACGTATGGATTTATGAAAGTAAAAGTTATGGTTTACTGTCAGTAGGGACCGTATTCGTAACGTCAGTTTGCGGGATTCTTTTTGCTGACAATGGATTTACTGTAATTCCATTGTCAGTTACAGCTGTCTACTTACTAACTCTAATAGGTTTATTAATTGAAAATAAAAAAATAGATCATTATCAACAAAAATCAGCTTAATAAAAATATATGGATAGGGGGAATTATTATGAAAAATTTCGTTTGTACAACGTGCGGCGTACAGTATGCAGCGAGTGTGGAAGAACCGGTAAGTTGTGTTATTTGTGATGAGGAGAGACAATATGTGAATCCGAAAGGGCAGTCTTGGACGACTTTAGAAAACTTGCGAACGAGTGATACATATAAAAATGAAATAATAGAAGAAGAGCATAGACTTTATAGCATTACGACAAAACCTAAATTTGCGATCGGTCAAACAGCATTTGTCATAAAAACAGATTCCTATCGTTTATTATGGGATTGTATTACTTATTTAGATGAAACGACAATTGGGAAGATAAAAGAGTGGGGCGGGTTAGATGCGATTGCACTATCTCATCCTCATTATTATTCGATACAAGTAGAATGGGCAGAAACGTTTGATGTACCAATTTATATACATGAAGACGATAAAGAGTGGGTAGTACGCCCGAGTAGTCGTATTATTTATTGGTCTGGTGAGTCTTTACAATTAGCGGACGGAATTACTATTCATCGTCTCGGAGGACATTTTAGCGGCGGTTCTGTATTACATTGGGAAGAAGGAAATGATGGGAAAGGTATTTTATTAACAGGTGATATTATTCAAGTCGTAGCGGATCAGCAGTGGGTGAGTTTCATGTACAGCTATCCAAACTTAATTCCATTGCCAGCGAGAAAAGTGGAGGAAATGGCGAATCGAGTGAAGCCATTACAGTTTAATCGTTTATATAATGCTTTTCACGGAGTAGTGAAAGAGAATGCAAATGAGGCAGTGGAACGTTCTGCTGAAAGATATATTAAGGCGGTAGAAGGAAAGTTATTTCGTACGTGAAAGGAGAATTAGCTCTATGAAAACGTTAGTATGCTTCGGTGATAGTATTACAGCTGATGAAACGTTTTTTGATGGAACGCCAAGGTTAACACCGCGTCTGCAAGAGATGTTTCCAAATTGGAAGGTGGTAAACGCGGGGGGGCCGGGCGATAATACGTTCGATGCGTTACATAGGGTTGAAGATGATGTACTATCACATAAACCAGACTTTGTAACAGTTTTTCTTGGTACGAATGATTCGGTGTTATTTGATCCAGTGCCATTACAATCTTACAAAGAAAATTTAGAGAAAATTGTAAGTGCGATTTCATCAGAAAAAGTATTACTTATTAGTCCTGCACCAGTTGATGAAGCAAGGCAACATAATAGAACGAATGAAGTACTCGGTCAATATGCAAATGTGGTTGAGGAAGTGGCGAAAGAAACAGGAAGTCATTTTCTAAATTTGTACGCTGAAATGATTCAAGAAAAGGATTATAAGAGATTTGTAGAAGATGATGAAAAGGACGGTTTACACTTCGGACCACAAGGTTATGAATATTTAGCGAAGTTAATTTGTGAAAAGTTAAAAGGGATTTTGTAGGAAGCAAAGCGTGGGCGCTTTGCTTTTTTGTTCGCGTATTTCCTCCTACAATGCAGTAGCTTTTATTATGCTAATTATATTTCATAGTAGCACATGTAAGAATGAAATGAATAAAGTGAAATATAATTAGACCTTACCAATTGGGTTATTAAGGGGAGCCCGACTTCGACCTAACTTTTTTGCTCTTGCCAAATTTTGAGGCGGTGCACTCAAATAGCGGGATAAAATGTACTTTAAAGAGGTGGTTAGCCGTAACACTATGAGACATTCGTACAAAAGAAAATGATTTGTTCCGCTAATGGAATGTATCCAAGACTTAACAGTTGATTAATTGAACTGTAAAGTTTAAAATTACAGTATAGTTTTTAGAAGTGAGTTGCTATTTTTTGTGAAAAACAGATAAATTAAATATTCTCGAATGAATAATATAACGTGTATTTCATTCTGAACTGTAATTTTTTTAATACATTTCAATAATCTATATAATAATTTAAAAAGTAAAGGAGTGTGTAAAATATGGTGATTTTATATACGACAGCAAGCTGTAGTTCATGCCGAAAAGCAAAAGCATGGCTTGAAGAACATCAAATTGATTATACCGAAAAAAATATCGTATCAAATTCTCTTACAGTCGATGAACTTAAATCCATTCTTCGTTTAACTGAAGATGGTGCTACTGAAATTATTTCAACTAGATCTAAAACTTTTCAGGAATTAAATATAAATATTGAGGCGCTTTCGCTTAATGAGTTTTATAAATTAATAATTGAGTATCCTCAAATGTTACGTCGTCCAATTATGCTGGATGAAAAAAGATTACAGGTTGGTTTTAATGAGGAAGAAATTCGCAAATTTTTACCGCGTAGCGTTCGAACATTTTTGAATATAGAATTGCAAAAAATGGCTAATTAATAAGTAATATTTTGAAAGGAGGAAACAGAAGTGATTGAAGTATGTGTTACAGTTAATTATAAAGATAGAAACTATCACACAAATGTTATTGTGAGTAAAGATACGATTTGGACAAAAATTATACAATTGGCAGAAGAACAAGTTAAGAAACAGTGGACTGTTTAAATTTATTTGCAACTTAAAAAGCTAAATGAAGTTAGGAGATATAGGGGAGTTCTGATAGAATATAAAGGAATTTATTTTTTCATGCTAAGCATGCTTCTTATATATTTTAACGTTTGACTAACCTATCTGTAATATTTATGGCTACAGTATGTTACTAAACGAGAAATCATATTTTTTATCGTAGGAGGACAACAATGAACAGCGACTTTACCTTGGCCATTCACAGTTTAACTTATTTAGCTTTACAGCCAGATCGGATGTCAACAAGTAATGCTATTTCCGAAAGTGCAGGTGTTCATCCAGTACGCATTCGCAAAGTGCTAAGTTTGTTAAAAAAACATAAGTTTATACAATCAAAAGAGGGAACGGGTGGAGGTTTTATTTTTGCCCGTGATTTAAGTGAAATTAATCTTTGGAATATGTATCAAATAACCTCTGAAGGGGCATTGCAGCCGAAGTGTCCAGAATCAAATGATCAGTGTATTGTAGGTTCGAACATGCGGAAAGTTCTTTTTGCTATTTTCTTAGGTGCGGAAGAACATCTAGGTGAATATTTAAAGAATTATACAATGAAAGAAGTTGTTGATCTTATTAATCAAGAACGTTAAGCGGCTTAATTATTATGTAGCCGTGAGTTCTTAAAAAATAAATGTAATAAAAAACATTACAGTTTAAATTGGTTTTTATATCTTTTTTATCGTTACAAAAAATATTTATAAGCAGGTGAAAAAGTATGATGTCAACTAATAATCATGTTTTAAAAGTGGGAGATTGGGTTCGTGGAATATCAAATGAGGGTGAATTCATAGTGGGTTACATTGTATCACTTGATGAAGTGGAAGGTGTAGTTACAGTTAGCATTGTGAAACGTGACGACAAGTACACAATGAACGAAGCGATTTTACTCTTTAGTAAACATGTTAACAAACTCCCTGAATCAAAGGTAATAAATAAGGAGCAAATCCTTTATCTTATAGACCTTGCATTATTAACAGGGGATGAAGAATGGTTTATTGAGCTCTCTGCAAAATTAAACTTGATAAAAGAGCTAGTTAATGAGGGGTTTTAAAGATTACATTATTCGTTTTTAATAGGTTGGATCGTGCAATAAGCAATAATATCATCTAAAAGGAAATGAAATAAAACCCATTCAATACAAACATAGAAATATCCCTGAAGAAGAGTTGAAAAAACTAAAATTAAGATGACATTGAAGTGATTCGTTTGCCCACTCCTAACAATGATAATGATGTAAATAAGCTGTCCATATGGGCAGCTTATTTTATTTTTTCGTTTAGCGAAGATTTTTGCAAAATGTTAGCGGTTCTCTTATTGTCATCAAGTTAAAATATGTATTTTCCTAAAAATGTATATGAATGCAATGTTGATAATATATAACCTAAAAATTGGTTTATGTATTTAAAAAGAAATTTCTTTTTAACCACGTTAATTATTTATTAGAATATCTTTTTTAAGTCAAAATAAAATTTTTAGATAAAGAAGAATATAAATATTTTTAAAATGAGTAGCTTGAATAAACAATATTTTACTGTGTTTTTTGCTGATTAATTCCGTTATAAGCGATAGGAACAAGGGTTGCATGCTAACTGTAAATTATTATCCATGTAAAATTATATCCATTAGATATTTCTGGAAATATAAAAATATTAATTTTATAAATATACACGTTATAATGAGGGCGTCGAGAGAAATTTTATGATCTCTGGAGAAAATATAAAAAATGCGATTAATAGAAAGAAAGGCGTGTAATTAGAGGCGAAATGTATGTAAAGTGCTTCAGTGGCTTGTGTAATCAATACCATAAATGCTGCCGAAGTTATGAAAGTGATGTATAGAATTGAGAAAGAAATGCCTCATAAATGAAGAGAGGCCGGTTTATCTAAAATTACTGTTACAAGTAAGTAAGAGAAACCATTAAAGTAACACACTGTTATTAGAAATGTTGCAACGTATTTATGAAGTCTATTCAATATTGTTCTCTTAAGCGGTCTTTATATAAAGAGCGGATAGTACGAGTAAACTTTTTTGTGAACGCTAACATTTATGTTAGGACGCTAACTAGCGAATGTTTCAATTTGGATTCATTATGATGAAGGACATACAATGTGTGGCAACTTGTAAGGAATTTATTTTCCGAAAAAAGGGAATGTTCGTTAGCTATAAAGAGATACGCAAGAATAGGATACAAGGGGGAGTTATTATATGAACGGGAATACTGCAAAGAAAATAGAAGTTCAAGCTGAAAATATCGCACTAGAAAATGAGCAATATGCAGATCCGAAAAAGTGGCATAAGCAGGATACTACATGGGCATTGAGCCTATTTGGAACTGCAATTGGAGCAGGGGTGCTCTTTTTACCGATTAATGCAGGTTCAGGTGGTTTATTATCATTACTACTAATTACATTGCTTGCATATCCAGTTATGTATTACTCACATAGGGCACTTGCTAAAATGATATACGCTTCTAATTCTGCTGATGAGGGGATCACAGGTACAATTAGAGAGTATTTCGGAAATAAAGCAAGTATCATTTTTAACATCGTATATTTCGGTTCAATTTATACAATCGTGCTAATGTATTCGGTTGCGCTTACAAATACTGCAAGTAGTTTTATCGTGCATCAATTGCACATGCCAGAGCCTCTAAGGGCTATTTTATCACTTGTATTAGTTCTTGGTCTTATCGCTATACTGAATTTTGGTCAAGATATTACTGTAAAGATCATGAGTATGCTAGTGTATCCTTTCATAGCTTCTCTACTTTTTATCGCAATATCTTTAATTCCACAGTGGAATACGTCAATGCTTAGCTTTTCAACTGTTTCTACTGCTTCAACAGGAACAGGATATTTTGGAACGATACTGTTGATTCTACCAATCATCGTATTCTCATTTAATCATTCACCTATGATTTCATCATTTGTTGTAAAACAGAGAGCTACGTATGGAATAGAAGCTACTGATGCTAAATGTACGCAAATACAAAAAGTTTGTTATATCATGACATTCGCTGTAGTTATGTTCTTCGTTTGGAGTAGTACATTAAGCTTGACTCCAGAGGATTTAAAAATGGCAAAAGAGCAAAACTTATCAATCCTTTCATATCTTGCTAATGAGCTTAATTCACCTGTAATCACGATTGCAGCTCCAATCATTGCTTTTGTGGCTATTACAAAATCTTTCCTTGGCCATTATATCGGAGCATTTGAAGTAATGCGTGACATGATTATTAAGTTCGGTAAATCACGTGGGAAAGTTATTGAAGAAAAAACAATTAAGACAATCGTCCTTACTTTTGTTGTATTGTCATGCTGGTTTGTTGCTTATACAAATCCAAGTATTCTTGGACTTATTGATTCTCTAAGCGGTCCATTAGTTGCTGCTATCTTATGTCTATTACCGATGTATGCAATCAATAAAGTACCAGTACTAGCTAAATACAAAGGGAAAATGAGTAACGTATTTGTTATTATTGTAGGTGTACTTACTGTTTTAGCAAGTATTAAATCATTATTCTAATTCACGATTGTTAGTTCTAATGCAAAATAAAATAGAACGATTTTGGGACAGACTTCTCCGTTTGGAGAGTTTGTCCTTTTTTAATGCGTAACAATTTTATCTTATTGATTTTATGAGATATTTCCGCATAATTGTAACTAAGGGAGATGATTCCAAGTTGAGTAAGCTGAATATAAGCACAACAGTTTCAGGAGATATAATTGTTACCCATCTTATTGGCAAGATTAAAACAGATGATGTTTATGAATGGTTTAATGGCTTCGAGCAGGTTTGTCAGCAATTCATTTCCGAGGGTCGGAAATACAAATTGCTGGTAGATAGAAAAGGGTACACGCCAGATCATTTTTCTGTTCAAAAAGCATGGAAAGATAAGTTTTTCAATGAAACGATTTTGAATCACAGTAAGGCAATTGCTTTTCTCCTTGAAGAAGGGGAGATACTGAATTATTTACAACAGTCCAATACAAAAGAATCTGTGAAATTTTTTGATGATTATGAACAAGCATTAGTTTGGTTGAATGGATATCCCATATGAAATTGTTAGCGAACCAGTTGCCTAAGTAACTGGTTTTTTTATGCTTGTAAGAAATATCCGGAAGAAAACTTCTATACGAGATGTTTAGTACGAAAGGACATACTTTTTTAAGGCGTTAAATATAATTCATAATAGCACCAAGAAGAAAAGAATACGCTTTACGGTATTAGTTATATGGAAAGGCCGTACGATAGAGTCACAGAAATTCAAAAATATCAATGTGGCATAAAGTGAGTAAGGGGGATAAACATATGAGCGCTTCAAATTTGAATGAAATAAGTAAGCAAATTTTAATAGAGGAGGAAACACTTCAATTTTCCTCTTTTACAAATGAAGATGCACTGCAAATAGGTTTATTTATCGTTGAAACGGCGAGGCAAGAAGGGAAATTGATTGCTGTTGATATAGCGAAAAATGGTGTGCAACTATTTCATTTCAAGATGACAGGGACAACTGCGGAAAATACGCAATGGATTGAGCGTAAAAAGCGAGTTGTTTCTTTGCATAATCATAGCTCGTATTATATGCAGATACAAAGTGAAATAACGGGCGTTCCATATAATGAAAAGTATCTTTTAGATAGGTCGGATTATGCTGCGTTTGGTGGCTGTGTTCCTGTCCAAATAAAAGATGTAGGAGTTATTGGAATGATAACAGTTTCAGGATTACCACCAGAAGAGGATCATGAATTAGTTATAAGGGCAGTTAAAAATCATTTGAAACAATAGTAAAAAGGCAAAATCGAACAAGAATATGTTCGGTCTTGCCTTTTTATTATTCAGTTCATGAACATATTTCTAATAAGATGTTACGGAATTAAAATTTTTAATTCGAGACACTTTTCTTGACGATTATAATCTATGTAGTTAATATGATAGACGTAACGTAATTAAATTACTAAAAGTAATTAAGTTATTTTATGTAAGTTAAAATAAGTAAGTAGCATGTGGTAAAAATGCTTTGAATTGCCACTATTAATATTGGGGACAATTAGAAAGCGACAAATATAAAAAATTAGAAGTTAAGAAGTAAGGTTGGATCAAAAATAATAGTAGCTTCTGTACAATGCATTTTTACTAAGGTGACAATGACTATACATCACGAGGGGGACTGAAATTGGAATCAATGACCTTTGTTTTATTTGGAGCAACAGGAGATTTAGCTAAAAGAAAAATTTACCCCGCGCTATATAACTTATATAGAGATCAAAAGATTCCAAAGCCAATATCCGTTATTGGGCTTGGAAGACGTGAAGTATCTCATTTAGATTTTCAAAAAAGAGTAAAAGAATCCATAGACACTTTTTCTCGTCGCAAAGATGAAGGTACTCCGAAAATAGAAGATTTTTTAGAGTATTTTCGTTATTGTCCCTTAGATGTGAATAAGCCAGAAGATTATAAAAGGTTATTACAAGTAGTTCGTGAAAGGGAAGAAGAACAAAATATACAAGGGAATAGAATGTTCTACCTTTCAGTTACTCCTGACTTCTTTGAGACCATTGCTTTAAATATTAAGGAAAGTGGACTCGATGGAACGGATGGATGGAAGCGCCTGATGATTGAGAAACCGTTTGGTCATGATCTTACATCTGCCCGAGAGCTGAATGATAAGCTTAGTCGAACGTTTGAAGAAGACGAAATATACCGTATTGATCATTATTTAGGTAAACCGATGGTTCAAAACATTGAAGCACTTGAATTTGCAAATCCTGTTCTCCAATCGATTTGGAATAAAGAACATATAGCGAATGTACAAATAACAGCTAGTGAAACGGTTGGGGTAGAAGAAAGGGCAGCATATTATGATCATGCAGGAGCCATTCGCGATATGGTTCAAAATCATATGTTGCAAATATTAATGATGACTGCTATGAATCTGCCAGAAAAGATAAATGCATGTGAAATTCGTGAGGAAAAACGAAAGGTAATGGAAACTCTTCGTAAAGTGAAAAAAGAAGACGTTCAGAACCATATCATTCGCGGACAGTATGCTTCAGGAGAGATAAAAGGGCAACAAGTTGTAGCGTATAGAGAGGAACCAGGAGTAAATCCTTCTTCTCAAACAGATACATATGTTGCGGCTCGCTTATGGATTGATAACCCATTTTGGACTGATGTTCCTTTTTACATACGAACAGGAAAAAGAATGAAAGAAAAGTCTACTCGTATTGTAATTGAGTTTAAAAATACATTAAAACAGCAATATCAAGATAGTAATCCAAATGCAGAGCCTAATTTGTTAATCATTGAAATTAGCCCAAATGAAAATGTTTCACTCCAATTAAATAGTAAAAATCCATTGAACAATGGAGAGCTAGAACCGATCCGTATTCATTTTACTTGTGAGCAAACAGGAGTGGGAATACCTGAAGCCTACGAAAGGCTTATCTATGATGCTGTATGTGGAGATTCTACATTCTTTGCACACTGGAGAGAGGTTGAATTGTCATGGGAATGGGTGCAGCCAATCCTTGAAGCGTTCGAAGAAAACTTGTTACCTTTTCATGAATATGAGTCTGGCTCGTATGGTCCGGATGCTGCTCATGCTCTATTACAAGAAAGTGAATTTAAATGGTGGTTAGATGAGGGATTGAAAAAATAAGTACATTCTTATAAGTAAAGCAATATGACAAAAGATATTCATCATTTTATTAACATGTATTTATGATGAAAGGTAATTCAAGGAGGAATTGTATTATGAGAGTAGGATTAATTGGTTTAGGTAAAATGGGATTAAATTTAGGGAAGAATTTAATTGATCATAAACATGAAGTAGCTGCATTCGATTTAAATACGAGTGCAGTGGAAGAAATGAAAGCGTATGGGGCTACAGGTACGTCTAGTTTAAACGAACTTGTTCAATCATTAGAATCACCAAGAATTCTATGGGTTATGGTTCCGCACGCTGTTGTTGATTCTGTTATTAATGAGGTTACACCGCTGTTATCAAAAGGAGATATTTTAATTGAAGCTGGGAATTCACATTATAAAGAGTCTATTCGCCGATATGAGCAACTAAAGACAGATGGCATTCACTTTATGGATGCAGGAACTTCTGGCGGAATGGAAGGTGCTCGTAATGGTGCTTGTTACATGATCGGAGGAGATCAAGAAGCTTGGGACATCGTTGAACCTATTTTCCGAGATACAGCTGTAGAAAATGGATTCTTATATGCAGGAAAAGCTGGTAGTGGTCACTTTTTAAAAATGATTCACAACGGAATTGAATACGGAATGATGGCTGCCATTGGTGAAGGATTTGAGGTTTTAGAGAAGAGTGAATTTGACTACGATTATGAAAAAGTATCAAGAGTATGGAACAACGGTTCAGTCATTCGTTCATGGTTAATGGAATTAACTGAAAATGCATTTTCTAAAGATGCAAAACTGGATGAAATTAAGGGCGTTATGCATTCTTCTGGTGAAGGAAAATGGACAGTAGAAACAGCATTAGACCTTCAAACAGCAACTCCTGTTATCGCAATGTCTCTATTAATGCGCTACCGCTCATTAGACAATGATACATTTACAGGAAAAGTTGTAGCAGCACTGCGCAATGAATTTGGCGGACATGCAGTAGAAAAGAAATAAAAATTTTAAAATTATAACTCGTTAGCGTTTAAAAAATGGAGGGAATGAATCATGAAGTTTTTTATTGATACTGCAAATCTTGAGGACATAAAAAAGGCATATAAACTAGGGGTTTTAGCTGGCGTTACAACGAATCCTTCTTTAGTAGCGAAAGAGGGCATTAAGTTTGAAGACCGTATTGCAGAAATTTGTCAGGCAGTACCTAACGTTGAATCTGTTTCGGCAGAAGTAACTCCAGATGTTGTTGCAGCTGAAGAAATGATTTCTCAAGCAGAAGAACTAATTAAAATTAACGGTGGTGATAAAAACATCACGATAAAACTTCCGATGACACTAGCAGGATTAGAAGCTTGCCGCTACCTTACTGAAAAAGGTGTGAAAACGAACGTTACACTTATTTTCACTGTGAACCAAGCTCTTTTAGCTGCTCGAGCAGGTGCAACGTACGTCTCTCCATTTTTAGGACGCTTAGATGATATTTCTGAAGATGGCGTATTATTAGTTGCTAAAATTGCTGAATTATTCGATGTTCATCAATTAGATACACAAATTATTGCGGCTTCTGTCAGAAACCCAGACCATGTCACTCGTGTAGCGATGGCAGGTGCTCACATTGCAACAATTCCTTATAAAGTCATTGAACAACTTGCTATGCACCCATTAACAGATCAAGGTATTGAAAAGTTTGCTGCGGATTGGGCGAAAGCGCCTAAGTTATAATGAAATGAAGATTTCACTTTTCAAAATAGCACTATAGTTATGAAAAGGACCTCCTTATGAGAGAGAAGTTTATTAAAACGTAGCTCTCATAAGGGAGCGTCTTTTTTGTATACATCATGGTGCTCTTTTGTTATAGGAATAATTTGAAAGGGGTTACATAGTGAGCTCGAAATATATGATTGGTGTAGATATTGGGACAACTAGTACAAAATCAGTTTTGTTTTCGATTGATGGATCAGTTATTGCAAGTCATGGGATTGAATATCCTTTATATTCTCCCGCACCAGAAACAGCAGAACAAGATCCAGAAGAGATTTTTCAAGCGGTCATACATACGATTAAAGAAACTATACAATCAAGTAATGTGCAGCCAGTTGATATTCTTTGTGTTTCTTTTAGTTCGGCAATGCATAGTGTCATTGCTGTAGACGAAGCAGGGAAGCCGTTAACGAGATGTATCACTTGGGCAGATAATAGAAGCGCAAGCTGGGCAGAAAAAATAAAGAATGATATGAATGGTCATGAAATTTACCTTCGTACTGGAACACCAATCCATCCTATGTCACCACTTTCGAAATTAGTTTGGCTTAAGAATGAACATGATGAGTTGTTTGCAAAAAGCTATAAATTCATCTCTATTAAAGAGTATGTTTTCTATAAGTTATTTAAGGAATATGTAATTGATTATTCTATTGCATCAGCAACAGGAATGTTCAATTTGAAATTTTTAAAATGGGATGAGGCAGCTCTTCGTGTCGCAGGAATTACCGATAAAAAGCTATCTACAGTTGTTCCAACGACGCACAGTTTAATAGGGATAAATGAAGAACTTGCAAGAGAGATGAATGTACTTGTTACTACTCCTTTTATAATCGGTGCGAGTGATGGGGTACTATCGAATTTAGGTGTAAATGCAATAGAACCTGGAGTAGTTGCTATTACAATTGGTACGAGCGGTGCAGTGCGAGTTGTCACAAATCATCCTGTAACGGATCCGAAAGGTAGGACTTTTTGTTATGCGTTAACTGAGGACCTTTGGGTAATTGGTGGACCGGTTAATAATGGTGGTATGATTTTTAGGTGGGTTCGCGACCAATTATGTACGTTAGAAGTTGAGCATGGGAAGCGTTTAGGAAAAGATCCATATGAAGTGCTTACGGAAATAGCGGCAAAAGTGAATCCTGGATCTGATGGTTTATTATTTCATCCGTATTTAGCAGGCGAAAGAGCTCCTTTATGGAATGCAAATGCGCGGGGATCTTTCTTTGGGCTTGGACTACATCATAAGAAAGAGCATCTTATACGTGCTGTTTTAGAGGGAATCATTTATAACTTGTATACAGTTCTTCTTGCGTTAAAAGAACTAATTGGCGAACCGAAAAAAATTCAAGCGACAGGTGGTTTTGCAAGGTCAGAACTTTGGAGACAGATGATGGCAGATATTTTTCATCAAGACGTATACGTTCCTGAAAGTTTCGAAAGCTCTTGCCTAGGAGCGGCAATCCTCGGTTTATATAGCTTAGGTGAAGTAGATACATTACATGTAGTTTCTAATATGGTAGGTGCCAATTTTTATCATGAGCCAAACATGGAAAGTGTGGAGAAATATAAAGATTTAACACCGATCTATATTCGTTTGGCCCGTCACTTGGAAGAAGAATATGAAAGTATAGCAGCTTTTCAGAAAAAGTGGGTTTAGAGGCTATTTGGCAGAAAAATATGGTAGCGTATAAAGAGGTACTCCGATTTTTTAGGATATTCTTTCAATGAATAATAGTTTTAGGTTGCTTAGTAAGAAGTGTGATGAACAAAAACTATAGGGAGAGGGTTATGAAAATGACGGATAACAAAGAGTTTATTGGATATGTTGGAACTTACACGAAAGAAAATAGTGAAGGAATATATACTTTTACTTTACATACGGAAGCGCAAAAAGTTAGTAATGTAACACTTGCGGCTAAGCTGGATAACCCTACATATGTAACGATTAGCAAAAATAATCAATATCTCTATTCTGTTGTAAAAGAAGGAGAAGCTGGTGGTGTAGCTGCTTATTTGATTAATAGTCATACTGGAGAGCTAGAGGAACAAAATAGACAAGTAGTAGAAGGGGCTTCTCCTTGTCATATTAGTGTGGATAGTGGAAATCAAACGGTAGTTACAGCGAATTACCATAAAGGAACGATTGAGTCTTTTGAAGTAGATGAAGAAAATGGAACTGTAAATCCTGCTTCATCTATTATGGCACATGAAGGTTCAGGTCCAAATAAAGAAAGACAAGAAAAACCACATGCACATTACGCGGGATATACTCCTGATGAAAAATATGTGGTAGGTGTTGATTTAGGGATTGATAAAATAATTACATATGGAATAAAAGATAGTACATTAAAAGAAGTGAATAGCTTGTCTGTGAACCCAGGAAGCGGTCCGAGACATATTGCTTTTCATCCAAATGGAAAGTACGCTTATGTGATGACTGAACTTAGTTCGGAAGTCATTGTGTTAACATATTATCCGGAAGAAGGATCCTTTACAGAGTTGCAGTATATTTCTACAGTTCCAAAAGAATTTGATGGAAATAGTCAAGGAAGTGCTATTCATATTTCTTCTGATGGCCGTTTTGTATATGCGGCGAATCGTGGGTATAATAGTATCGCTGTTTTCAGTGTAAATCAAAACTCAGGTGAACTTACATTTGTTGCACATACATCTACAGAAGGAAATTGGCCGAGGGACTTTGTGTTAGATCCTACTGGAAAATTTCTTATTGCTACAAATGAAAAGTCACATAATCTTGTGCTATTTTCAAGAAATGAAACGACAGGGAAGTTAACACTGTTACAATCTGATGTTGTTGTACCAGAGCCTGTTTGTGTTAAGTTTTTAAATGTTTAATTTGTGATTGGTAGAATTTCTATTTCTTCTTCGGTCTACGTACTAACTCACCGCCACAATTCGGGCAAACATTTTGTCTTTCCTCTGTACATGGTGCACAAAATGTACATTCATACACGCATATGTATGCTTCAGAATTAGGCTGAAGGGAATGGTCGCAAATTTGACAGTTTGTTTTCATTTCTAATGCCATCGTAATCCTCCTCGTTATTTGAAAGTTCTTAATTTAATTATAATTAATATTGTAGTGGGTGTCCTTTTTAAATGAAAAGAAATAGACGGATTATGTTGTTGTTTGAAATGAAATAGGTCCATTTGTTTTAAAATTGATTATTTAGTGCAGTTGGAATATTATGAAATAGTCAAAAGACAACAGGGGGTATATATTTTGACTAATCATAACGACTATTTTCGTGTAGAAGAGGATGTAAATTACAATAGTTTAAAAGCGGATTGTGAAAAATGTTTTGGATTATGTTGTGTAGCATTACCGTTTGCAGCATCAATAGATTTTGCGGTGAATAAAGATGGTGGTAAACCTTGTACAAATCTACAATCAGATTATAAATGTAGTATACATAGAGATCTTAGAGGAAAAGGCTATAAAGGTTGTACAGTATTTGAATGTTTCGGTGCTGGACAAAAGATTTCTCAAGTTACGTTTAAAGGAATTGATTGGCGGACAGATGCCGAGCATGCGAGAGAAATGTATGATGCTTTTCCGGTTATGCATCAGCTTCATGAAATGCTTTGGTATTTGAAGGAAGCTATTCTATTAAAGGCGACGCAGACAATTCATAAAGAGCTGAAGGAAGCAATTGAAGAGACAGAGCGTCTTTCTAATTTAAGTTCAGATGAGTTAATGGAAGTAAATGTGCCATTACACCGTGCAGAAGTGAACATTCTCCTTTTAGAGACGAGTGAATTAGTATGGAAGGAAATGAATGTTGCACGTAAAAAACGAATCAGTCACCGCGGAGCAGATCTTATGGGAGCTAACCTTAAAAAGAGGGATTTACAAGGAGCAAATTTAAGAGGAGCTTATCTTATTGCGGCTAATTTACGAGATGCAAATTTAAGGGGAGCGGATCTCATCGGAGCAGATTTGCGAGATGCAGATATTCGCGGGACAGATTTTACAAATAGTATTTTTCTTACGCAAGTGCAAATTAATGCGGCGAAAGGGGACAAATATACGAAATTACCGAAAGTGTTGTCTCGTCCAGTTCATTGGACTACGTAAAGAGTATGGAGTGAAATAGTTTGGATATTTTTCAGTATTTAGAGGAAATGCAGGAAGCCGTATTTTCGTTATCGGTATCTCAAATAGAATCGAAGTATTATGATATTTGTCGCACACTAGCGTCAAGTGAGGATGCGGAGCGAATTAAATTGATTCCATTAGATTCATACAGGGAAAGTATGAGGATAGGTTTGAAAGAAGCTTTAGAAATTACTGCAAGTGAAGAGGTAAAAGCAATTTATTTTGAGTATGATTTGGATAATGAATGGAATAGTCAGTTCTATGTTTGTGACGATTACATTCCACTTGAGGAAGAGGATGATGATTGGGCTTGTGAATGGACGTATGATATTGAGGGACCGAGGTCAGTAGAATTAGCAGATTTGTATGCTGAAAATGGCTTTGATTCAGATAAAAAGGCTGTAGGTATTACTTTATATTTAATTGCAAAAACAGTGTGTAGTTTTATAAGTGCATGTAGTGGAGTACAAAGTAATATACCAATTTGTATAGGGTTCCATGATCAAGACCCAATTATACGAACAGGCAGAGACTAAGTCTCTGCCTGTTTTTTATACTATTTTCGCTTTTCAAAAGTAGTAATTATAACACTACATATAATAAGGATACCACCAATAAAAAAGTTACTGCTTAACGTCTCATTTAATAAGAACCAACCAAGTAATGATCCAACGATAGGTTGAAAGAAGAAAAATAATGAGCCGATGCTAGCATCCATTAATTCTAATCCTTTATTCCAAAGAAAAAATGCACCTGCGGTTGAGATGATTCCTAAATAGAGTACGCCTAATACTACATACATGTTCATATGTTCAATAGGATTTGTTTGGAATTCCCATACCATAAAAGGTGTAATGAAAAAGAGTGAAAAAAATATTGCGTACGTTGTAATAACTAAAGATGAAAATCGAGCAGAAGCGATTTTTACATAAATGGACAGTAAAGCCCACGTAATAGCGGCCCCAACTAAAATGATTGTACCGATAAAATAGGAGCCGATTTCAAAATCCCATCCGATAACGATAACGACACCGATTGTCGCTATTATAGTTGATAAAAGTCTACGAGCAGTTAGTTTCTCTTTTAAAATGAGCGCTGCAAATATAACCATAAATGCAGGTGTAGCTGATGTCACTAAGGAGCCTGTATGAGCATCGGATAATTTCGTTCCGATAAATTGACATGTGATCGAAATGAAATAACCTACGAATCCGATCCAAGCGAATAATAGCCAATCTTTTTTGTGTATGGTTACGTTTTTCTTTTGCTTTTTTTCAGTTGTTTTCAAAATCACATATAAAACAACAAAAGCGATAATAAAGCGTAGCCAAACGAGTGTAAGCGGCGGGATAAAGTCGAGTACGTATTTACTAACGACGTACATACCGCCCCAAATACTTGCTGCTAGTGATAAACATATAGCTCCTAAAATGGTTTGTTTCATTTGAATGACCTCCGTCTATTTTTAGGGTTATGATTTATTCCCTAAGACGAGGCATGGTGCACTTGTTATATGGATGCCCGTCTTAGATTATAGACGGCCTACAGGTTGATCGTTTTCGAATGAAGTGTTGTAGTACATGAACGCATTCCTCCTTCATAATTTTATAATGATATTATAACTTAATTTTCAGTTTATTGGGATGTTAATTGTACGGAGTTGATTCTTTAGAAAATGGTGGTTGTCGAAGAAAGCATAGTATATGGTAGAAAAACATATTTTAAAAATAAAAGAAACCAATTACATAACTGATAAGTATATTAAGAGTAGGATGAAAAAGTAGATTAATAGAGAAAGAGGAGGAGATTATTATAACTACAACCGTTATTTCTCATTTTTACAATGAAGAGTATTTATTACCGTGGTGGCTTATGCATCATACGAAACTGTTTGATCATGGTATTTTAATTAATAAAGGTTCTACAGATCGCTCTGTGGAAATTTGCAAAAAGTTCGCACCGCATTGGGAAGTGCGAGATTCTGAAAATCCAGAATTTGATGCACTAGCAACAGATCGTGAAGTAATGGGGGTTGAACAAGAGGTAGAAGGGTGGAAAATAATTTTAAATACGACTGAGTTTCTTTGTGTACAAGATAAAGAGCAGTTCTGGAAATCACTAAAAGACTTAGGAGGGAGGATGTACTGGTTAGAAGGCCTTATAATGGTAGAAAATCCAAACTATAATTATCCAAAACTTAGGTATAGTATTTCTCTAATGAAACAGCGATTTCACGGTTACTTGCCTGAAGATTGGGAGCTGTGGAGAAGAGGGAGGTTCATTCACAATCACGAATATGGAAGTTATACGGCTGGAAGACATTTAACTATGCATGAGTCTATGAATTACCCACCTCTTGCATGTATTGTATGGTTTGGATTTAGTCCGTGGAATGATGCGATCAAAAGGCGCAAATTACAAATCGGGCCAACTCTTTCTCAAGGTAGTATACATGCGGGAATGGGGACGCATCATATTATTACACCTGAAAGATTAGAAACATGGTATAGAGAACTAGCGGGAGGAACAAAGGATCTGCGTTTCAGTGATGCATATCGTTATGCTTTTTTATAAATGATTCCCACCAAAAAATAGTTTCCTCAATTCCTGTGTTTAGATCGTAAGTTGGTAGCCACTTTACTTCAGTTTTTAAACGTTCCACATTAACGCCGACAAATAAAGGTTCATCTTTAGGAAAAGGGATAGCACCTAGTTTAATTAAATTTTCTTTTCCTATCTTTTTGGCAATGATAGAAGCTAATTCTTTAATTTGTACAGAGTGACCAGAAGCGATATTTATCGTACCTGTAACGTTACACTGTAATAAGGTCACAAGAGCGTCAGCGACATCACTCACATGGAGAAAATCTCGAGATTGATTTCCATGTGTACATAGTGCTTCCTCGTTTTTTAATAATGAAGTGATAATGTTAGATACAAGTCGATTACCATGTTCGTAAGGGCCATACATATGAAAAATTCGGCCCCAACACATGCTGAGGCCGGTTTGTTTTGCGTACGATTGTAACCAGGAGTGCAATGCATTTTTACATAATGAATAAGGTGTTTTATAGGAAAGAAGCGGTGAATCTTCAAATAATACACCGTTAAACCACTCGTACTCAGCACCGGTACCTGCTACAACTACTCGTTTTCCACCACATGTTGTGAAGTGTTGGATTAAAGAAATACTGGACTGGAGCCAATAATAATTATTGATGGATACATAGCATTTGGGCGGCACTGCTTCCCAAGCTAAATGAAAAAGGTAAGTAGGTTTAATTTCGTAAATGAGTTTTTTTACTTCTTCATCGCGAAGTAAGTTTACTTTATGCCAATGGCAGGAAAGGTGAGAAGGCTTATTTTTATTGTAAGTGGCGTGAACTTCATAACCCTTTTGTATAAGTGAATGTACAACATATTTACCAATCCATCCACTACCGCCTGTTACAAGGATTTTTTTCATGGTTCGATCACGTCTACTTCTGGGATCATCACTAAAAATTTGCCGCCCCATTCACGGATGAAGGAGCATTCTTTCATAATTTCCTCCTTTAAATTCCAAGGTAATATGAGAATATAATCAGGTTTTGTCCGTTTAATTTCTTCTGGGGATTTTATAGGAATACGAGTTCCTGGCAAAAGGAGATTTTGTTTATAAGGATTTTTGTCTACCGTATAAGATAGAAATTCTTTTCCGATTCCACAATAATTTAAAAGGGTGTTTCCTTTAGCGGGAGCGCCGTAACCGATAATTTGTTTGTTTAAAGCTTTTGTTTCGATAAAAAACTTTAAAATACTTATTTTCAATTGTTCTATGCGTTCAGAAAAAAGGAAATAGCAATCTAATGTATCTAGCCCGTGATCTCCTTCTTTTTGGATTAATTTTGTAACATTGCAATGGATAGTGGATGAGGCATTATGATGGTTTATAAAAATACGCAAGGAACCACCGTGCGTTGAAAGCTCTTCTACATCAACAATTTTCAAATGATGATAAGCTAAAACTTTTTGAAGACTTATAAGAGAGAAGTAAGAGAAGTGCTCATGATAGATTGTGTCAAACTGTTTAAAGGATATGAGGTTTAATAAGTGAGGGAATTCAATTGTTATCGTGCCATCTTGCTTTAATAACGTTTTTAAACCGGCGACAAAATCATGCAAGTTTGGAACATGTGCTAATACGTTATTTGCGACGATTAAATCAGCTTGTGGTAACTTTTTTGCTAAGTCATTGCTGAAAAAATTCACTTCAGTAGGAATTCCTTTTTGGATAGCGATTTCTGCTACGTTTTTCGCTGGTTCAATTCCAGTAGTATTGATGTTTTCTTTTTGGAAGTATTGTAATAAGTATCCATCGTTACTTGCGATTTCAATCACTTTCGAATGGTTTGTTAAGTTGAAACGCTTAATCGCCATTTCTACATATTGCTTAGCGTGTAGTAGCCAACTGGAGGAATAAGAGCTAAAGTATAAATAGTCATGAAAAATATTGTGCGGAGATTCAAATTCATCTAATTGTACAAGTAAACAAGAGTTACAAACAAACGTGTGCAGCGGATAAAATGGCTCCATTTTATATGAGTGTTCTGGAGCTACAAATGAGTTAGCGAGAGGAGAAACGCCTAAATCTAAAAAAGTATTTGTGAGTAATGAATGGCAAAAACGGCATTTTTTCTGTTCCATTTTATAGCCCCCTTATAAATTTTTGAATGCATCGATTTGTTGTCGTGTGAATGATTCTATATTTTCACCGGATGCATATTTTTCGTACCATTCAACGGTCCAAGCGATAGCATTTTCTGTGGATAGCTTAGGAGTCCAGTCCAGTTTATTTACTGCTTTTGTACTATCGAGTGTTAAAATAGGTGATTCATAAGGAGTATTTATAGTGGGAGAAAGTATTGTTAATGGTTTATTCCATAATTTTATTACAGATTGAATGACATCATGGACGGTTCTGTTAGCCTCGTTAATTGGTCCGAAATTCCATGCTTCTGCATACTCTTTATGCTTCCAAAGTTTCTCAGCTAAAAGGATATATCCATGTAAAGGATCCAAAACATGTTGCCACGGTCGGATAGCATTTTTGTTTCGAATACTTAAAGGACGGTCTTGTAAATATGCACGAATGATATCTGGGAATAAGCGATTTTCTGCCCAATCACCACCACCGATGACATTGCCTGCTCTTACTGAGGCGAGTGAAAGGGTGTTCGTGTGAAAAAAAGATTTTTGATATGATGTTGCAACTAATTCAGCGCAAGCCTTACTAGCACTGTATGGATCATAGCCCCCTAAACGGTCGGATTCTACAAATGCTCGATTACCGCTCCCATCATTCGCATAACATTTATCACTCGTAACATTAATAATGAGACGTACGCTTTCGACGTACTTTGCTGCTTCTAATACGTGAACAGTGCCTAAGACGTTTGTTTTAAATGTATCAATAGGATCTTTGTATGAAGTGGTGACGATTGGTTGAGCTGCTAAATGAAATATCATATCAGGTTTGTGCTGTTTTATGGCATGGAATAAAGAATCGTAATCTGTAATGTCTCCTTCAATTGTAATGCACTCTTTTGCTGCGTT
This sequence comes from Bacillus sp. TH17, assembly GCF_016651125.1. Taxonomy (NCBI): domain Bacteria; kingdom Bacillati; phylum Bacillota; class Bacilli; order Caryophanales; family Bacillaceae; genus Bacillus; species Bacillus sp. TH17. Next base: position 2,777,300 of record NZ_JAEKEN010000001.1, on the reverse strand, counting down.
ACATTGTTCAAAAAGGTTAGGAGTTGAGGGAGGGTGAGAAGAGTAGCCGATTACTTCTACACCTAAAGAAGTTAAAAAAAGGGTGAGCCATGAGCCTTTAAAGCCAGTATGTCCTGTAATAAATACTTTTTTCTTATTCCAAAAAGATGATGAAGTCATATTACCAGACCTTCCATGGAGCGTCATTATTTTCCCATAGCTCGACTAATTTATTTTTATCGCGCAATGTATCCATGGGATGCCAAAAACCAGTATGCTGAAATGCTGCCAGTTCATTTTTGTTTACTAACTGAACTAAAGTTTCGGTTTCCAAAACAGACTTATCTCCACTAATGTAATTGAAAATATCATGATTTAAAACAAAAAATCCACCGTTAACCCATCCACCATCACCTAGTGGTTTTTCTTGAAAGGATGTGACAGATTGTTTATCTAAAACGAGAGAACCAAATCTACCAGGAGGTTGTACGGCTGTAACAGTAGCCATTTTTCCGTGTTTTTTATGAAATGCAATAAGTTCTTTTATATTTACATTACTTAATCCATCACCATAAGTGAGACAGAAAGGTTCGTCTCCAACATAATTTTTTATCTTTTTAACTCGTCCACCTGTTTCGGTATTTAGACCAGTATCAATTAATGTAACTTTCCATGGTTCTATAGGATGAGAATGGCTAGTAATTGTGTTATCGCTTAAATGTATTGTGAAATCTGACATGTGTAAGTTGTAATTTAGAAAAAACTCTTTAATTGCATATCCTTTATAGCCTAAGCAAATAATAAACTCAGTGATCCCATAATGGCTAAACAAACTCATAATGTGCCATAGAATAGGTTTTGTTCCAATCTCAATCATAGGTTTTGGTTTTAAATGTGTTTCTTCCCCAATTCTTGTACCGTATCCACCAGCAAGAATAACAGCTTTCATTTTTTCCTCCTAAAATAAAAATTTATAATATATACAGTATTCATATTTTATGCAAATGAGATTGTTTTTGATTAAGCGGATGAAATGGTGTGAGGTGATGACCATGCAAAAAACATTATGGTTTAAACTTTGGAAATAATTCTTGATATTCAGGATTATTACGGAGGTCTTGAGTTACGTTACTAAGCTCTAAAAAACGTGTTTCCAGTTCTTCAGGAGATTGACCGTAATGTGTTTGGAGTCCCATTTGAACACCTATTTTTGAAAGGGTAGGTGTAATTTGTAATTTTCTTGCCTTTGACTGTTCGTTCCAAGGGCTAAAATAAAATTTTAAAATAAATGAAGGATAGTCATAAACTATATTCCCGTGCCGCGAATAATGTCTACCAGGTAAATATGCACCATCTAGATGATTGTGAATAAATCTCCAGGCACATCCGAGTTTTGGGTTATAAGGGAAGACGCCGTGGTATCGTTGTTCTACTAATGGGATAGAGTATCTTGGCTTTGAATAATTGTACTTATGGCTATCTATCATTAAAATCATTCTAATCGCATACATATTTTGTCCTAGTGCATGAAGAGATGAGAAAAACTCTTCTGTATTATTACAACAAAAGAATTCAGTAGTATTTAAAACGATTTTCCAACCTGAAATTTCTCTTTCAATTCCCATCACTTCAATATCAGTATTTGTTGGATCAAACTCAAGAAATCTGGAATCTCGCACTTCCCAGTGGGGTGCGAATAATTTACAAATCTCTACGGAACGATCAGTAGAACCTCTATTAATTAATATGCCGTGATCAAATATTTTTGTATGATGCATAAGCCACCATGGAAGTAGGTATTCTTCATTATAAAAATGAGAAATGATAGTTTTTTTAATATTAATCTCCTCCTATACAAGCAATCGTTATTAGTAAGGTATGCTGTTAAATAAGAAAGGTTGAAAGGAAAAAGCTGTATAGTTATAGATTAATTGTTTTTATTAATAAAGGATGAAATTTAGAAATTTGTGAATGATAACCATCACGTTTGACTGTACAGTTTATGTATTGTATGATAATAGTAATATAAACAAGGGGGGAAGATCGTTGGGAAGGTGTATCGAATCGGACAGTTGGCTCTCATGGCTCACGTGTCGAAACGAACGATTGATTATTATACGAATCTAGGTATCTTAAAAGCGGAGCGATCTCAATCTAATTATCGCTATTACGACGAAACAGCATTTGAGACATTACAATTTATTGAGAAGTGCAAAGAAATGCATATGCCGCTTTGTGAGATTAAAGAGAAGATCGAGGAGAAGAAGCTGCTCGGTATCAATGAACACGTTTCGAAACATGTGAATGAAGTGACAGACCATATTCATAGATTAGAAGCAGAACTAACAGAGTTAAAGCCTCTTTTAGATGAATTGACTGATTCACAACGTGAAAAAATATCGAAATCTTTATCTGGTCAAACGACAGCTTTAATACAGACACTTGCTCTATTATTATAGAATAAGTGAAATCCGACCTCTTTAATTTTTGTATCGGGCTATGTTTTCTAACGAACAAATAAGAAAACATTATAGTATACAGGAGGTGGACACCTTAGTTTTTTAACTAAGGGGATTCATTGGAAATATTTAATTTAGTCATGGTTGCGATTTTAATCGCATTTACTGGATTTTTCGTAGCAGCAGAGTTTGCGATTGTTAAGATACGTTCAAGTCGCATTGATCAGCTTGTTGCGGAAGGGAAACGCGGTGCGTTAGCAGCGAAAAAGGTAACAACAAATTTAGATGAATATTTATCTGCTTGTCAATTAGGTATTACAGTTACAGCTATGGGATTAGGTTGGTTAGGTGAACCGACAATCGAAAAGTTATTACACCCGTTATTTGAGAAATGGAACATAAATCCTTCTATTTCATCAGTATTAACTTTTGGTCTTGCTTTTATGCTAATGACATATTTACACGTTGTAGTAGGGGAATTAGCTCCGAAAACGCTGGCAATTCAAAAGGCTGAAAAAGTAACGTTGTTATTGGCAACTCCGTTAATGATGTTCTATAAAATCATGTATCCATTTATTTGGGTATTGAACGGTTCAGCTCGTGTTATAACTGGTTTATTCGGTTTGAAACCAGCTTCTGAACATGAAGTAGCTCATACAGAAGAAGAATTACGTCTTATTCTTTCGGATAGCTATGAAAGTGGCGAAATTAATCAAGCTGAATACAAGTATGTAAATAATATCTTTGAATTTGATAATCGCATTGCGAAAGAAATCATGGTACCGCGTACAGAAATCGTTGGTTTCTATCTTGAAGATTCAGTAGAAGAACACATGAAAGTAATCCAAAATGAACGATACACACGTTATCCGATTTTTGGAGAAGATAAAGATGATATTATCGGTATGGTCAACGTAAAAGATTTCTTTATTCGATATATGAACAACGATCAAGAAGATTTATCATCGATTCGCACGTATATGCGTCCGATTATTGAAGTTATGGAAACGACTCCAATTCATGATTTATTACTGCAAATGCAGAAGAAGCGAATTCCAATGGCTGTTTTATATGATGAGTACGGAGGAACAGCTGGAATTGTAACGCTTGAAGATATATTGGAGGAAATCGTCGGCGAAATTCGTGATGAATATGATGAAGATGAAGCACCACCAATTCAACATGTGAACGAGTATCATAAAATTGTTGATGGAAAAGTGCTTATCTCAGAAGTAAAAGATTTGTTTGGATTACACATTGAAGAAGACGATGTGGATACAATCGGTGGATGGATTATGATGCAAAATCATGAAATCGAAGAAGGACAATACGTTGAAGCAGAAGGCTATGAATTTAAAGTGTTAGAAAAAGATGCTTATCAAATTAAACGTGTTGAAATTCAAAAAATGGAACAAGAACAAGAGAAAGCAGCAACTGTGTAAGTTGCTGCTTTTCTTCTGACACATAATAAAATGTGAAATTAGGAGCGGATATTTTGATTCAAGTAGCCTTACGTGTATATCGATTACAATTGTATACGATCTTTAGTGGTTTACTACTAATGTGGGCGGTTACTCCGTTTGGGAAACAAGTGACAGGGTTCGGTATCGGTTTAGCAGTTAGCGCATATTGTCTTTGGCTATTAGCTCGCAGAGTGGAGAAATTAGGAAGAAGTATCGTGATGAAAGAAAAGGCTCCTGGATTAGGAGTTCTAAACCGATTTGCAGCCGCAATATTAGGGGCTATCATTATGTTTGAAATTGAGCATGAAATGGAAATGTGGGCATTCGGTACTGGAATATTGGGTGGACACTTTTTAATGATTGCGAATTTAGCCTATGCAAATATGCAGCTAGTAAAAGAAGAAGAGAAGCAAAAGGAAAATGCTTCGAAAAACATAGAACTCTGATGAAAGGGACCTAATCAGGTTCCTTTTTTGCGTTTAAAAATAAATGATATAATACGAATGATTTACTGGTACTTATCGAATTTATGCCAAACATAATACGCTTATTTTTGGGGCATTTCAATAGTATGAAAAAAAATTAAAAAAATTAAAAAACCCATCGATTTCTAAAGCTTATGTATGTTATCATGACAAAAGAATTTGCGAAAGAGGTGGATACCAATGTTACAAGCTTTACTTATTTTTGTGCTTCAAATTATTTACGTTCCAACTTTAACAATCCGTACGATTTTGCTTGTAAAGAATCAAACAAGATCCGCTGCAGGTGTAGGATTGTTAGAAGGGGCTATTTACATTGTCAGTTTAGGTATTGTGTTTCAAGATTTATCAAATTGGATGAACATTGTTGCCTATGTCATCGGCTTTAGTGCGGGACTATTATTAGGCGGTTATATAGAAAATAAATTAGCAATTGGATATATTACGTATCAAGTTAGTTTGCTAGACCGTTGTAATGAATTAGTAAATGAATTACGCCATTTTGGATTTGGCGTTACAGTATTTGAAGGTGAAGGAATAAATTCTATACGTTATCGCTTAGATATCGTTGCAAAGCGTTCTAGAGAAAAAGAACTGTTAGAAATTATTAATGAAATTGCACCAAAAGCATTTATGTCTTCTTATGAAATCCGTTCGTTTAAAGGTGGATACTTAACGAAGGCGATGAAGAAGAGAGCGTTGTTGAAGAAGAAGAAAGATGAACATGCATCGTAAAAAAGGAGTAGTATGGCTTAAAAATAAGTTTATAACCATAATCCTATATGAATACGAAAATGTAAAAGAGAGGAATCTATTTTTTGAAAAATTCCTCTCTTTTTTATGATTTCTCGTATAATTCTAAAAAAATTATGTATGATTATTTTTTATTGCTCTTTCTCAAATTAACAATTAGCCATATAGATTGAATAATTATCGGTAATATAAATGCAATTAATAAAACGATAAATGCCACTAATTTAAGCTCTGGTGTTTGAGTAACACCAGCACCATCAACCTCTCTTAGCCAAATGATAGCTGCCAATATCCCAAAAATGGTAATCCAAAATATGTTACCAATCCACCAAAAAATCCATCGTCTTTTCATATTAGCACCTCTTATATTTACCCTCTGTTAAAAGTATATTTTCGGTTGTTATATTTAAATGAAATAACTATAAAACTACTTTTTTCAACTGTATATCTAACTTGTTTAAAGGTTGCCATGTCTCCATCTTCGTTATCATCTTTCGTTTGCAAAAGTTGAACTCTTGGCTTGTAGTCTGTCCTATGAGCGTGCTCGATATCTTTAATGTTAAGTTTGTAGGATTCACCATTATTTATTTTTTGTTCCAATACTTTTTTATTGGCTACATAAATAAAAGTCACTTTATTTTCATCAATGCCCTCGGTCTTAATTTCTAATTCATTATCTTTTGTTGTAATCGTGGGTGTTAATAATTCAATACTGCCGTTTCCAGTTTCTAAAGACTGTTCTATTATAGTTGAACATCCGTATAACATGATTAGGATGAATAGAAGAACAATTAATTTCTTTTTCATAACATCCCCCAATTTCAAGTGATTTTTGATTTTGGTATTGCTAGACTGCTAGTGTGGAACGTAAATGTTTAGCTAGCACTTTTTTATTGTACCATAATATGTAAATTAAAATAGGTTATATATCCAATTTAAGGGAGGTTGAAAAGTTTACTTATTGTTGAGAATCAGTATTTTACAGTAGGTATTTATTTTCTTTACAAAGCGGTGTTGATAAAATCATTACGAATTGGATATCCAATTCGTAATGATGAAATGTAGACAGGAGAAAGAACTTAATACGAAGCGAACTTATTATTATGGAAATTACAATTTTTGTATATTAAAATAATGATAGGGAATAGATGAATTCATTCACTTCGGAGGTAGTTACTTGAACATTAACGAGAAGGCAATTGAAATGTTTGAACAAAATGAATATGTGGAAGCAATGGAACTGTTTCAACAAGCAGTACATGAATCTAGAGGTGTACAATCTCTTAATAATCTTGCTTGGATGTACTTTTATGAGGAAGAGAATGATGATAAAGCTCTGGAATTAATAAAAGAAGCTGTTAATTTGAATCCTTCCTCATACTTTCCTTATAACATCTTAGGGGAAATTTACATGAAACAAAAAAAGTGGGCAGAAGCGAAAGAAGCATTACAAAAATCTATTTCGATTCAACCATCCGATGAAGCATATCACAATGTAGCTGTAGCTCATTATAATCTTGGAGAGTTGGAAAAAGCTTCGGAATTTTTCTTGCGAGTTGCAGGGGATTCAGACATTATAATGTATAACTATGTAAAGTGTTTAATTGATTTAGGGCGAAAAACAGAAGCGAAAGAGAAGTTGGATGCTTTTAACAGGAAATCTGATGATTTTGTAGGAGAAATTAATGTAGCAGATTTATATGTTGAGTTGAATTGCTATAAAGAAGCAATTGAATGGTTCGAAAAGGGATACAAAGAATACTGGAAAAGTCCCAATTGGATTGGTAGATTTGTTTATGCTCTATATAAAGCTAATAATTTCCCCCGTATAAATGAAGTTATACGGGAATCTATCGAAGCGAAGGCAGCAGAAATAGAAGATGTTCAGAATGAAGAAGTAGAAGAAAATTGGACAGAAAACGATAAGAAAGAGTTAATTGAGGAATATATAGAAGAGAATAATTGTTATAAAAAAATGATAGAACGTATCAAATCTGGATATGTTCCAGGATTAGAATTTGAAACTGATTATATAGGGGCTTGCTATTTATTTGGTTGTAAAAGACATAATCATCTTGAATATGAAAAATAAAAAGATTCGACTGTCAAATATGATGGTCGAATTTTTTATTATAGGCTGCTTGTCTAAAGGTACCATCTCAATTGTAATGTGTTAAAGATGTTTCGTCTCATTACATAGGTATATATCCTCTTTAGAGCTCCCTTTTTTAATATTTAAAATATGGAGTGAAATAAAACCAATAAGTCCTATTCCGCCGAAAATAAGCCATGGTGTATACATTCCGTTTAAGTTGGATGTAAAAGATGTACCGGTATAATTACCGATGATAAAACCAAATGCGAGTGATAGTTGATAAAATCCGAAGTAAGTAGCTGTATATGATTCGTTACTGTAATTTGCAATAGCGATATCTGCGTTAGGTAATACGAGTGTTTCACCGATTGTAAATAAAATTACACAAATAAATAGCCAATATGGGTGTTGAAATAAAGGAATGAGTAAAAAGGAAATACTCATTAATAAAACACCGTATTTAATAATCGAAAGTGTGTTGTATTTATGAAATAGTTTTCGGAATAACACCATAAATATGACGCCTGTTATTGCATTTATCGTAATAACTAGTGTAGCAAGCTGGTTGCTATTACTAATGTTTTTCATATGAAGTGGAAGTGCGACGGTAAGCTGAGTAAACATAATATAGAAGAAAATCATAATAAATGAAAACAAAAGGAAAGATTTGTTTTGTAAGATAGCCTGTAGCCCTAATGTAATAGACGTGTTTTCAGTAGTGACTTGGAAGTGATTTTTAAGTAAGTAAAAGATAAAAGCGAATAACAGCATAAGAGATCCTGTTAGAGAAAAAGCATAGATTGGATCGAGTAAGAGTAAGAACCCTCCTGCAATTGGTCCGATTATTGCACCGCAATTAAAACTAAGGTTTAAATATGTAAATAAATTTTTTCTCATATGAGCTGGTTGTGAGCCGAATATGGCGCGCGCAGCAGGTTCGTAAAATGCAGTTCCGAAGCCAATAAGTGCAGAAGAAATAGAAATTGTATAGAAATCAGAGCATATTCCTAAAGCGATAAATCCGATTCCTCTTAAAAATAATCCGGCTATCATCATAATGATATAGCCTATTTTGTCAGCAATTAATCCTGAGAATAATGGGATAACTCGTGATGTGATTGTCATAACCGTCAACACTGTTCCTACTTGAACAGCAGAAAAATGAAGAAAGCTTAATAGATAAATAGCTAAAAATGCGTATACTGCAAAATACCCAAAAGACATAAAGAATGAAGAAATAAGCATGAAACGTATCGGTATTGAGAAACTTTTCATAGAACTCCTCCTAATATCGTAACCAGTAAAATTATTTAATGGTTAACTATTTTATATTATAATTATACATAAAGTCAGAAAAAAGTAAATTTTAAGAAGAAGGTGGATGGAATTGAATCAAAATGCACCAAATGAATTAGAATATATTCGGGAATTTTTAAATACATGGAAAATACCAAACGATACGAGAGAGCCAATTGATATGCTGCAAACAGAAGAGGATATAAAGCTTTTTATGAAAAAATATTTTCATAAAGAGGTTCCATTTCATACGATAGAGGAATTAAAAAGTTTTCGAGAAGATATTCGGTTAACGGTTGAAGGCGAAGGATCATTGCAAAAGTGGTTAGAGAAATACCCATTTCATGTACATGTAAAGGAAGATATGAAAGGTATTACATATGAGCCTGTGCACGAAGAGAATGTATATACAAAAGTATTAAGCGTTGTGTTAATGTCAATTCAAGAAAATTTGTGGGGGAGGTTAAAAGCATGCCCAGATTGTCGCTGGGTATTTTATGATCATTCGCGAAATGGAAGTAAAAGATGGTGCGGTATGTATGCTGGAGAAGAAGGAGGAAGAGCGTGCGGAACGATCGCGAAAGTGAAAAATTACCGGGCGAAGAGAAAAGGGAGATCGGGTTATAATGTTTAATTTATATTAGGGGAAGAAAATTGGATGGGGGAATGTAGAATATGAAAGGTACACAAATGTTAGCTTTAAATAAAAAGTGTTGGGATACAGTTGCACCTTATTTCTTTCAAGTGGATTGTTTACCGAAATATGGTCCATATACAGCGTCTGAAGATGAGATTCACTTGTTCGATTCAATCAGAAATAAAAAGGTTCTTGATATTGGATGTGGAAGTGGGCATTCGTTGCAATATATGGCAGAACATGGGGCAGAGGAAGTATGGGGTCTTGATCTTTCAAGTGAACAAATTAAAACAGCGAATGAAACGTTAAAGTGTTGCAATCCAAAGTTAATATGTGGAGCAATGGAAGAGGAAGTGGATATTCCGAAAGGGTATTTTGATATTGTATATTCCATCTATGCATTAGGATGGACTTCAGATTTAGGAAAAACGTTGGAACTGATTTATTCATATGTAAAGTCAGGAGGAAGTTTTATTTTTAGCTGGGAGCACCCAGTATATTCGAATTTACAGTATGGTACAGAAGAAATTGCTTTAAAGTCTTCTTATCATGAGGAAACTCCTATTACGTTTGAAACATTTAAAGGAGAAAATGTACAAGCGACATTATATAAGAAAAAAATAAGTACATACATAAATGAGTTAAATAGAGTGGGATTTACAATTGAGAGAATAGAAGAGCCTGAACCATCTAGCTCATTTGATGAAGAACTAGCTGAGCCGTCTACGAAATATTATTCTTTATATAAAGCTAGAATGGTGCCAACGACTTTTATTATTAAGGTGAGAAAGTAAAATGCTTTATAAAAAGAAGCCTATCATTTCAAATAAATGAAATGATAGGCTTCTTTATTTTTAAAAAAATGAGGTCAAAGATGTACTTTTAATATAAAAATGCATTTCATATAAAAAGTGTAATTATTTTGGGGAAGGGGGATTGTTGTGCGTCATCATAGAAAGTGCAAAAAATTTGGAGTGGCACTGCCTCTTCCGCTTGAAGGAGCAACAGGCCCAACTGGTAACGGTGGTCCAACAGGCCCAACTGGAGGGCATGAAGGTCCGGTCGGGCCTCCGGGAATCACTGGACCTAGAGGAGCAACGGGTCCACAAGGTCCTCAAGGGATACAAGGAATACAAGGTCCGCGAGGGACAACAGGAGCACAAGGAATACAAGGTGCCGTTGGTGATACTGGAGCGCAAGGGGTTACTGGTCCAATTGGTTTACAAGGTTCTCAAGGATTAATTGGAAACCAAGGTCCAATTGGTGATATTGGAGTACAAGGACTAGAAGGGATACAAGGAGTGCAAGGCCCTATTGGTAGTCAAGGCTTACAAGGCCCGCAAGGAATACAAGGAATTACTGGAGGGCAAGGACCGCAAGGTGATCAAGGGATACAAGGTGTCATTGGTCCAATTGGTTCTACTGGAATACAAGGATCACAAGGCATAAGTGGAATAAAGGGGATAACAGGTGTGATAGGCCCACAAGGTCCACAAGGTTCTCAAGGAATACAAGGAATAAGCGGATCAATAGGTTTTCAAGGGGTAAAAGGAGTACGAGGGATAACAGGAGCAACAGGGAGTATTGGTCCACAAGGCCCATCGGACCACCGGGTGGTCCGATGGGCACTACTGGTCCAATTGGTCCATCTAGTGGAGTGACTGGTCCATCTGGCCCACCCGGTCCACCTGGGGGACCAACAGGTCCAACGGGTGAAACTGGTGCACGGGGTGTAACAGGTGTGACTGGTGCAATAGGTATACAAGGAATACAAGGGATAACTGGTCCGAGTGGTCCTCAAGGTGTAATAGGTCCTCGAGGTTCCCAAGGTGTAGTTGGAGCAGTTGGAGTACAAGGTGCACAAGGTCCACAAGGTAACCAAGGAATAACAGGAGCAACCGGTGTAGAAGGTCCCATAGGTATACAAGGTCCGCAGGGAGAAATCGGTCCAACTGGTGCAGAAGGTCCTAAAGGAATGCAAGGTATACAAGGAGTAACTGGTCCAACAGGAGCACAAGGTATGCAAGGATTACAAGGCATAACTGGTTCCACTGGTACAACAGGAGTAGCTGGAGTACAAGGTCCACAAGGAATACGAGGAGAAACAGGAACAGCTGGAGCGCAAGGTATACAAGGTATACAAGGAATACGAGGGGAAACAGGAGCAGCTGGAGTACAAGGTATACAAGGAGTGCAAGGCGAATTAGGTCCAACTGGTCCAACAGGAAATACTGGTATACAAGGTATGCAAGGGGATTTAGGGAGTAGTGGTTTACAAGGTGTAACAGGTATACAAGGCATTCAGGGTCCGATTGGTCCAACCGGTCCAACAGGCTCTCAAGGAATTCAAGGTTTACAAGGGCCAATGGGACCAACAGGAGCAACTGGCGTTCAAGGTTTACAAGGGCCACAAGGTGAGATGGGTCTAACTGGTCCAACAGGTTCTCAGGGGATACAAGGAGTGCAAGGTGTAATAGGACCAACAGGAGTAACGGGCTTGCAAGGGGATCCAGGTCCAACAGGCTCAACAGGCTCAACTGGGGGAATCGGCCCAACTGGATCTGCAACTGGTCCAACAGGAGCAACCGGTCCAACCGGTCCGCCAGGAGGCCCAACCGGCCCAAGTGGTCCAGCAGGATCTCCAGGAGGTCCAACTGGTCCGACGGGAGCAACTGGGGCAACCGGAGTGACAGGAGCAACTGGGACGACTGGAATCCAAGGCGTACAAGGAGTAATTGGCCCAACCGGAGTAACAGGTTTAACAGGTTTGCAAGGAGTACAGGGACCAATGGGGGCAACCGGTCCAACGGGTGACCAAGGGATTCAAGGTCCACAAGGAGTAATGGGAGTAACTGGTCCAACGGGTTTACAGGGTTTACAAGGAGTACAAGGACCGATAGGAGCAACAGGCCAGGCAGGTCCACAAGGAGTGCAAGGGGCAAATAGGTCCAACTGGTCCTCAAGGAATACAAGGAATACAAGGTGAGCAAGGAGTAATGGGAGCAACCGGCCCAACAGGTTTACAGGGTCTACAAGGAATGCAAGGACCGATTGGTCCAACCAGTCCACAAGGAGTGCAAGGGATACAAGGGCCAAGTGGTATAACGGGTCCAACCGGTCCACAAGGAATTCAAGGAATTCAAGGAATTCAGGGACCGCAAGGAAGCATAGGTCCAACAGGTGCGACTGGAATTCAAGGAGTGCAAGGTCTAGAGGGTCCAACGGGTCCAACCGGTGCAACCGGTCCTCAAGGAATTCAGGGAATACAAGGGATACAAGGTCCAACAGGTTCACAGGGCATTCAAGGTATACAAGGAATTCAAGGTCCGATTGGTCCAACAGGCCCAACTGGACCTCAAGGTATACAAGGAATAACCGGATCAACCGGTTCAACCGGTCCAACAGGAGCAACTGGACCGACGGGAGTAACGGGTCCACAAGGAATCCAAGGTCCACAAGGGATAACGGGGCAGGCGGGAGCAACTGGATCGACGGGAGTAACAGGTCCACAAGGTCCACAAGGTCCACAAGGAATTCAAGGTCCACAAGGTGCGACGGGAGCAACCGGAGCAACCGGGGCAACTGGAGTAACAGGTTCTCAAGGAATTCAAGGAGTGCAAGGTCCACAAGGAGTGACCGGATCGACTGGAGCAACTGGATCGACTGGCTCAACAGGTGCGAATGGACCGACAGGGATACAAGGAATAAGAGGAGTAACCGGTGCAACCGGTTCAACCGGAGTAACGGGTCCAACTGGTGCTACAGGTTCAACTGGATCAACCGGTCCAACTGGATCGTCTGCAATATCAACAGGTGGCGGTTATTTCTTTTCTACCTCAACAAGTACAATTGCAGCAAATGCCAACATTCCAATTAATTCAGGATCCACTGTATATGGAACTGGTGTATCTTTAACTAGTGCTACAACTGTCACGGTATCCACACCAGGAATATATTTAGTAAGCTACTATTTCCAAGGGGACGCGAATGGTGGGAATGAGACTGTATCTGTTAGGTTACTATTAAATGGAACACAAATAACAGGGAGTTTTATACAAAATGTAACGACATCAACTGTAGTAATCGAACCAGCTATTTCAAATACACTTCTTGTGAATGTAGCGAGTGCAAATTCAACATTAGTATTACAAAATGGCCCGTTAGGTGTAGGGCATGTGACCACTATTGCAGGAACAATTACGGCAAGTTTAAATGTGGTGAGGATATTATAAAAAGTATAAGGAATATAAAAAACACAAGGAATGTCTTTACAGACACACCTTGTGTTTTTTAATATTAAATAAACATTTTCTTTATCTTTTCGGTTGAAAAATATGCTGAAAGAAGTATTTGTGATGTAAGTTATCTACAACTTTATTTGCTTGATATGTGCGGTGTTGTTCGAGTCGAAGTCTTTGCTCCATCATTTTTATTGCGTGATCTGATAAACGTAACATTGTACCAGTCTCCTTTTCTATAAATATAGTTTTCTGATTGATATCGATTCCATATTTATAACTAAGGAGGCAAAGTGTGTAACATAGGCAAAAAGCACCTTCCTCTCCCATTACGCTTACGAGGTTAGCTGTCGGACTCGGGAAGTGAGAGTTTCCCTACTTGAAAAAGATTCGCCCCAAGTAGCATAGCTACAAAAATGGTTCCCCCGCTCCAAAATTTGGACTCAGCAAAAGGTTGTATAAAGTAAAAAATAACATAAATAAATAATTAAGTCAAACTATTTTGTGTTTTCTGTCTTTTAAGTTGCGTAAGAATCATGCCATCAGGTAGTGTTGTATCTGTTACTTCAATGAAGCTGTGTTTTTTATATAATGCGAGAGCTGGAGTATTGGCTTTACCTGTTTGTACAATGTATGTCATTGAAGACGAGAACATGTTAAATATATAAAGTAGCAGTTTCGTTGCGATTCCTTTTTGAAAAAAATCGGGCGATACAACTAATCTGTGGATATCGATTAGTTCTTCTTCTTGTATAAAAGAAATAAAGCCGACGAGTTTATTTTCAGAGAAATATCCATAGAATGTTTCATCACAATTTTGAATATCGTTTACAGTATCATATAAACGAGGTATTGCAGTACTGTTTAAAAAGTCAGCTTCAATTTTATAAGCTGGAATTTGAACATTTAAAATGGATGATGCTACTTCATAAGAAGTGGGAAGTAATTTATGAATCATAGATAATAACACCTCCTTTAAATATGATATATTAATATAATTGATTTGTGGGTAAGTTTGACAATTTTTTCTTTTTTGCATATAATATATGTATCTCCATACATAAAATGTTCGTAGGTATATTTCTATAGTAGGATATGGTTAGCGTAGATAAATACGTAATCTTATATAAGAGTTTAGCTACTCTTGTATTTGATAATACAAACTATAATAGAAATGAGGGACTAAAAATGGGATGGATTATTACATTAATAGTTGGTGCTATTATAGGTATAATTGCTAGTTCTATAACGGGTAAAAATTTTCCAGCTGGTATGTTTGGAAATATAATTGCTGGTTTACTAGGAGCTTGGTTAGGTAGTAGATTATTTGGATCTTTTGGGCCATCGTTTGGTGGGATTCATGTCGTACCAGCATTATTAGGTGCAATTGTGTTAATTCTTATTGTATCATTTGTAGTAAAAGCTGCAAGAAAATAAAGGCTATTACTGATTGTTTTATAAAGCCCTTTTAGGGCTTTTCCTAATTAGAGAGGTGGTACACTTGGAGAAAGTAAATATAAGAAAAAGAGATAAGTTGAAAAAGTTTTTTAAAGAACAAAATTATTTAGCTGTACTACTTGGATTCGCGTTGCTGTTTGTAAATATATTATTACTTACAAAAATATCATTCGTCTTTACACCGTTCGTCGTATTTTTAAAAACAATCTTTTTCCCAGTATTATTAGCGGGAGTACTATTTTATATATTGCATCCATTCGTTTCTCTTTTAGAAAGAAAAGGTGTGTCGAGAATTGTGTCAATTGCCTCGATATATATAATTGTTCTTGGATTATTTGTTTTTCTTGCGGTCACGGTTATTCCAATTATTAAAGATCAAGTAAATGCTTTAATAGATAACTTGCCATATTTCGGGCATGAAATCGAAAGGGCAGCACGTAAATTTGGAGAAAGTAATGTAATTGGTAGAATGCAGGAAAGTTTAAATATTGATTTTGCTAATATCGTAAAAGATTCTACAATGAACTTTACAAAATCATTATCATCAGTAACAGGAAATGTAACTGGATTTTTAAGTACAATTACTGAAGTTGTTTTAACATTTGTAATGGTTCCATTTATTTTGTTCTATCTTTTAAAAGATGGTGAGCAATTACCGAATCATTTTTTAAAGTTTATATCTGAGCAAAGACAACCAGCTGCGAAGAGAATACTAGATGATATGCATTATGCGATTAGTTCGTATATTAGAGGGCAAATTATTGTTAGTTTATTTATCGGTATTATGCTATTAATCGGTTATCTTATTATTGGTATTAAATATGCGGTACTACTTGCTATTTTAGCGATGATTGTAAATATCGTTCCGTACGTAGGACCAATCATTGCAATTACACCAGCTTTAATTATCGCATTTATTGACTCGCCATCAATGGTGTTAAAAGTAATTATCGTTATGATGATTGTACAATTAGCAGAAGGTAAATTTATTTCTCCGCAAGTCATGGGGAAAAAGTTAGATATTCACCCTATTACTATTATATTTATCATTTTAACTGCGGGAAATTTATTTGGAATTATGGGGATTATTTTAGCAATTCCAGGGTATGCGATATTAAAAGTTTTAGTTACGCACGGTTATAGATTTGTGAAGTTGAATACGTGAAAAAAGAGCTAAAACAGTTTTATCTGTTTTAGCTCTTTTTTATTAATAATTGATTTGCGTATTGGCGTGCCCATTGATCAGCTTCTAATATATCATCGAGTGAAGGATCTTTTACGTTATGATGAGCTTCAACTGTATTGTAAATTGTTTTTTCGATATCGAAAAATGCAATTTCATTTTTAAGAAATAGTGCATTTGCAATTTCGTTCGCTGCATTTAATACGGCCGGAGTTGTACCGCCAATTTTTCCACATTCAAATGCATATTGTAGACAGGGGAACTTCTCTAAATTTGGTTTTTCAAAATGCAAACTACCAATTTCTAATAAATTTAATTTTTCATAGGATGAAGGTAGTCGAGTAGGGTAGTGAAACGCATATTGAATCGGCATTCTCATATCAGGAGCACCGAGCTGTGCCATGACTGATCCATCAATAAATTCCACTAAAGAGTGAATGATACTTTCTTTATGAATCATAACATCAATTTTTTCATAAGGAATATCGAATAGCCACTTAGCTTCCATCACTTCAAACCCTTTATTCATTAACGTGGCAGAATCTATCGTTAGTTTTGCGCCCATTAACCAGTTTGGGTGTTTTAAAGCATCCTTCGCTTGTAATATTTTCATTTCTTCACGTGTTTTATCACGAAAAGCGCCGCCAGAAGCTGTAACAATTAATTTTTCGATTTCCTTATTATTTTCCCCATTTAAACATTGGAAAATGGCTGAATGTTCACTATCAACTGGAATTAGGCGGCATCCGTTTTGTTTCGCTAGTTCGGTGACGATATGTCCAGCTGCAACTAAAGTTTCTTTGTTAGCGATAGCGATATCTTTCTTCGCCTTTAATGCTTCAATTGTTGGGAGTAAACCTGAAACACCGACAACTGAACTTAATACAAGATTTGTATCAGGATGGGTAGATACTTCAAGTAAACCATCAGTTCCATATGTAATTTTTGTATTTGTTGAAATACGAGAACGTAATGTATCCGCTAATTCTTTTGTCGCTACGCTTACAATACGAGGCTGAAACGATTCGATTTGTTTTTCGAGAAGATCGATATTATAATTCGCGGTTAAACCGACGATTTTAAAATGTTCAGGATGAGCGGAAACGACATCTAATGCAGATGTGCCAATGGATCCTGTTGAACCTAAAATGGATATATATTTTACCATGAAAAAACCTCCAAAGTTGTTTCGAGTATTTCTGCAAACCTATATACTATTAGACAATTAAGGTGGAAATTCCTGCTATATAAAACGGGAAATTTAGGTTTATTTGAAAGTTAAATGTGATAAACTGTAAAAAAAACCCTAAAAGCAATGAAAGAGAAGAGTACATATTCAAAACTTTTCAGAGAGCTGATATTTGGTGGGAATCAGTAAGTGATGAATATGGAATGGGCTCTGGAGCTTCTAGCTGAAATGAGTAGGCGAAGACGGTTACTTCACGTTAAGAAGTTGAAGTGAGCTATAATATAGCTAATTAAGGTGGTACCGCGGGAGTCTCTCGTCCTTTTTTTAGGATGAGGGGCTCTTTTTATTTTGAGAAAGGAGGAGTTAGGATGAGCGAGAAAATTATGTTAACAGGAATTAAGCCGACAGGTTATCCGCATTTAGGAAATTATATTGGTGCGATTAAACCTGCATTACAAATGTCAAAAAGCAAAGAAGGAAAAGCATTGTACTTTATAGCTGATTATCATGCGTTAAATGCAGTGCATGATCCAGAGAAGTTCAGTAGTTATACGAAAGAGGTAGCTGCTACTTGGTTATCACTTGGACTTAGCGAAGATGTTATTTTTTATCGACAAACGGAAGTGCCGGAAATTCTAGAATTAGCTTGGATATTAGCTTGTCTAACTCCGAAAGGGCTTATGAACCGTGCCCATGCGTATAAGGCGAAGGTAGAGCAAAATAAAGAAGCGGGATTAGAAATTGATGCAGGTGTGAATATGGGATTATATACGTATCCGATTTTAATGGCAGCTGACATATTACTATTTCAAGCTACTCATGTACCAGTTGGAAAAGACCAAATTCAGCATATTGAAATTGCGCGTGATATTGCGACGTATTTTAATCATACATTCGGCACGACATTTACACTTCCGGAGTATGTCATACAAGAAGAAGGTGCAATATTACCTGGTCTTGATGGAAGAAAAATGAGTAAAAGTTACGGAAATGTGATCCCGTTATTTGCAGAGCAAGAAAAGCTACGAAAGTTAATATTTAAAATCAAAACCGATTCTTCACTTCCAAATGAACCGAAAGAATTGGAAACGTTATTTATGATTTATAAAGAGTTTGCGGCAGAAGATGAAATGCATTCAATGCGTGAAAAGTATGAAACTGGCATTGGATGGGGCGATGTGAAAAAAGAGTTGTTTCGCGTTGTAGACCGCGAATTAACCGGACCTCGTGAGAAATACGGTATGTATATGAATGAGCCAAATTTATTATACGAAGCGTTAGAAAAAGGGGCCGAGCGGGCAAGAGGAATTGCGAAGGTAAATTTAGCGGAAATTAAAAAACGGATTGGATTTGAGAGGGAACGCTGAGCGTTCCCTTGTTTTTTTATAAAAAAATCGAACGAAATTTAAATTTGTTACCAATATAGAGTGAGGGAGGGATAGAAATGGTTACAATTCTCGAATTAAAAATGTTGCTAGTTCAAATAGGAACAGAAATTGTACCACCTAGTAATTTGAAAGAAAAAATTTTAATTCAGGTTAATTTGGTGGAGGGAATAAAACTTAATAATGTTGAGGTGAATAATGATGAGTGAAGTTGTGTTAGCAGTTCAAGATTTAAGTAAAACATATGAGAGTGTAGATACAAATGTTAGGGCGTTACAAAATGTATCTTTGGAGTTAAATAAAGGAGAACTCCTTGCCATAATGGGGACGAGTGGATCTGGGAAGAGTACATTACTTAACATACTTGGTGCTTTAGACAAGCCTGATGAGGGAGTTGTATATGTAAATGGTGAAGTGCCTAACAATATGTTTGTTGAACCATATGCGACGGAATACAGGCGGGATAACATAGGATTTATTTTTCAGTCATTCCATTTATTAAAGGATTTATCTGTAGAAGAAAATATTGCATTACCCCTCATATTATCAGCTGATTCAGAAGAGGAGATACGAGAAAAAGCAAATAAAATATTAGATGTTCTTGGTTTAGTAAATTGGAGAAATCATCGACCAGTTCAGCTTTCTGGGGGACAACAACAACGTGTTGCAATTGGTAGGGCGTTAATAACATCTCCTCCAATTGTTCTTGCAGATGAACCTACTGGAAATTTAGATTTCAATACGTCTAATGATATTTTACGAGTACTAGTCGATATGAAACAAAGATTCAATCAAAGTATGATTCTTGTTACTCATGATCCTCACATTGCTACGTATGCAGATCGGGTTCTCTTCTTTCATGATGGAGAAAATGTTGATGATTATACGTGTACTCATGGAGTAAATGATATGAATATCATTTTAGATAAATTTAAAAAATTACTGGAGAAATCAAAATGATAAAATCAGTACGAGGATTAAGTTTACGCTTTTTTAAGACGAATAAATTCACTGCTATTTCCTCTATAGTTAGCGTTATGTTGGCTGTTTCTCTAATTATTACGATGGTTGTATTTTCGAGTCATGCGAAACAGTCTGTTATAAATGAAGTGAAAAATGTATATGGAGATATGGATTTATCAGTTGGATATAACCCTGATCAAAATAAGTTGATGGATAAATCTTTACTACAAAATATTAAAGAACAAAAAAATATTGAATACATATCAAAAGTATTAGTAAATCATTTGCAAGTGAATAAATTGAATACCGCTATTTATACAGTAGGTGTTCAAAATGATTCGTTATCGAAAAGTCGATATCACTTCTCTAAAAATCTATCAAATGAAGAAGTAACATTAAATCATGGATTAGCAGAAACTCTACAAGTAAACGTTGGGGAAAAGATTGAAATAGAAAATAAATCCTATGTAGTAAAAGAAGTGTTATCTGATATAGAAGCTGGAGGTTCAGCTCCAGATATACTCGTTTTATCGAAAGGTACGGTGAAACAGCACGTATATGAAAAAACGGGTAAACACAATGAAGCTACTTATGTGTTGATAAAAGCAAAAGCGAATGCGGATGTACTAGCTTTGTCTAATCAAATTCATAAAATAGACAAAGAATTAAGAATCGATATTGCGGAGGAAGACGAGTTTTTAAAAAGTAACTTAGCGTCATTACATATTTTTATAGTTATTTTATCTGTATTAATACTTATTATTACTTCATTATTATTAATGTCTAATTTTGAAGTGTTTTTATATAAATATAAAAGTCAATTTGCGATTATGCGATCAATGGGAGCAACAACGAAACAAATGTTTACAGTTATATTCATTCAATGTAGTGTAATTAATTTCTTTGGTGGAATATTTGGTTTGTTACTAGCTGTAATAAGTAACCGTTTTTTACAAAGTTGGCTAGAGCATTTATTTGCTTTTCAAATTAATTCGATGAGTTTCGACTATAAACTAGCAATTGTAACTGTGATTTGTAGTATCTTTTTTATTGAACTGTTTATGTTATATCCGTCATATAGAAGTTCGAAAATATTGCCAGTAAAGCTTATGCGCGAAAATGAAGAATCCGATTTTTCTAATAATAAAACACGCAGTATTATGGGGAAATTCCTTTTAATTAGTAGCATAGTTTTAACTGCTTTAGGTGGATTTGTAGCAAATACTGGAGATACGCAGGCGATAGTGATATTAATAGGATCTATATTTCTTGTTTTAGGAGTGTATGTTTTATTTCCTATTTATCTTTCTTGGATATTAAAATTATGTCTAACTATGATGAAAAAAATATTTGGAAGGAATACATTTGTTGCTATTAAAAATGTAATTCCACAAGTGAGAAAAAATACATTTGTTATCTTAATGATAAGTACAATGATGGTGATAGTTGTCTTCGGCTCCACTATATTTAAAACGATGCAAAAAAATAATGAAAGATATTTAAAACGAGAATTTCCAACACATATTGTTGTGGAAAATCGTTTGACTAATGATTCAACCATTACCTTACCTCATATACAAAACATATTTAAAGAAATAAGTAGTGTAAAAGGAGCTAGTACAATTAGTACGAACTCACTGGCAGAATTAAAACAAGGTGAAAATTATATTACTTTTGACTATAATTTAGGTGATTTAAAGGAAATGGAAAAGCAAGGATTACTGTCAGAAGTACCTGCAAATTTGGAGAATAGTATAATTGTTACAAAAGAGTTAGCGGAGCGGTATAAACTTCATGTAGGTGATATCGTTCAATTGGGTCTATTTTCAGAACAGGAACAAAAAGTTAGACCGACTAGTAAGGTAGAAATCGGATTAATTGTTAACGAGCTACCGAATTCTCCTTCAGTACTTATGGATTGGAGTAATGTAACATATAAACAAGATTATACAGTTTTTGAGCGGGCATTTATTAGTTCAAATAACGAGAGAGAGACGTTGGAGCAATTAAAGAAAGTGAAAGGTCAATATCCACAATTAAAAATAAGTAGTTATACTCAATCGTTAAAACAATCTAATTTAATGTTTCAGCAAAGGTGGTCCATTTTCATCGTTGTTATTGTAGTAATTTTGTTTAGTGTAACATTAGGGGTATGTAATACACTTATAAATAATATTCAATCTAAAAGAAAAGAGTATGCTATTTTACGAGCAATAACAGTTAAGAAAAAAGGGATTGTACAAATTATTTTGACGCAAGTTAATTTATATGTACTTATTGGAATCGTACTAGGTGCTGTTATAGGAGCATTATTAACCTATATGGTAAGTATAATAGATCGTACACCTTTATTTTTTGATTTCAAACTTATCGTAACGGTAATAGCGGGGATGTTCGGAATAGTCCTTATTATTTTTATACCTTTTGCTAATAGAATAGGGAAAAGGGACATTGTAGAAGAGTTAAATAAGGATAATAAATAAAAGAGGTTAACCCAAGTTGCTATTCAGCTACTTTTGGGTCAATCTCTTTTTATTAACAATTGATTTGAATATTGGTGTGCTCATTAATAAATGTATAGTATAGCCCCTAAAGGAGAGGGTTTCATATGATGATGAGTCTCAATGGTTTTAATGAAAAACAATGGATCAATCATTATATTAGTTAAATGCCACCAAGTAATATCATTAGGTGAAGTAAGGAGTTCACATTTCCTTTCAAAACTTATTAGTTGCACATATTAAAAAATATGCTAATATAGGGATACTTATTAAACTGGTTTAATAAGTATAATTAAAGTCACTTATTAAAGTTGTTTAATAAGTGTAATTCATTCTATAACAAAGGAGATGATTGTATGAGAACAGAGAAAGAAAAGATGTTAGCGGGAGAAATGTATATTGCGGATGACGAAGAATTAGTGGCTGATAGGGTGAAGGCAAAATGTTTAACACGCCTTTATAACGAGGCGATGGAGACAGGAGATGAACAACGTTTTACGATATTAAATCAGCTTTTAGGTTCTTCAGCTGATGGGAAAGCCCAAATTAATCCTGATTTTCGTTGTGATTACGGCTACAATATCCATGTTGGAAAGAGCTTTTTCGCAAATTTTAATTGTGTGATTTTGGACGTTTGTGAAGTGCGAATCGGTGATAATTGTATGTTTGCACCAGGTGTTCACATTTATACTGCTACGCATCCGTTGCATCCGGTAGAGCGGAACTCTGGCAAAGAATATGGAAAGCCAGTAAAGGTAGGTAACAATGTTTGGGTTGGCGGGGGAGCTATTATTAACCCTGGTATTTCAATTGGAGACAACGCTGTAATTGCTTCAGGGGCAGTTGTGACAAAAGATGTACCTAATAATGTAGTAGTTGGTGGTAATCCAGCTAAAGTTATTAAAACGATAGAAGAATAAAGGGCGTTTTCAACAGTTCGTAAATTATCGTATAGACAATGTGAAAGGTGTTTCATATTGAGAAATATAGTGCGGACAATTATACAAAGACATTACTTGCTTCTCGAAATGCTCTTTTTCTCTTATTTGCTTTGCCAGGTGTCGCGTTTGCTACATGGATTTCAAGAACAGCAGCTACTCGAGATATTTTAGCAGTGTCAAATGCAGAAATGGGCTGGATTTTGTTCGGACTATCTGTCGGTTCAATAATTGGTTTACTGAGTGCAAGCCGCTTTATTGACTGTAAGGGAGCTAGAGACGTTATTATAGGCAGTATGTTTTTTATGATTGTTGGATTGATTTGTTTAGGTTTAAATATTTATTTTGTTTCTAGCATTGGTGCTTTTAGTAGCTTACTAGTATTTGGAGTAGGATACGGATTGGCGGAAGTCGCATTAAATGTAGAAGGTTCTTCCATTGAGCAGAAATTAGGAACAACTCTTCTTCCGAAATTCCATGGCTTTTTTAGTGTAGGAACTTTAGTAGGCGCGCTCAGTGGTTCTGTCGCAGCGTCGCTTCACATCCCGATTCAGTATCAGTTTCTTGCGATTTCGGTCGTGTTTGTATTACTTGTATGTATGGTGTATCGTTTTCTTCCGCATGGAACAGGAAAGAAGGAGAAATCGCGGAACAAAAGGAGAGAGAAGCATACGACCTTACGTATGGAAAAAAAGGTGTTTTTAATTGGTCTTTTTGTACTTGGAATGGCATTTGCAGAAGGTAGTGCAAATGATTGGCTACCTATCGTGATGGTAGATGGACATGAGCAAAGTATAGTGGCAGGTTCTATTATGTACACAATTTTTGTATTAGCAATGACGTTAACTCGTATGTGTAGCAGCTATTTCCTTGATCGATTCGGTCGTGTCGCTGTCGTACGTGCCACTATTATGATGGCGATTCTAGGAATTTCAATCGTAATATTTGGGAGTAATTCGTATTTTCTAGCATTTGGTGTAGTACTGTGGGGGATTGGTGCAGCGCTAGGTTTCCCAATTGGTCTGTCAGCTGCTGGGGATGACCGTGAAAATGCGACTTCTAATGTTGCTGCAGTTTCTATCATTGGTTATACAGCCTTTTTAGTCGGACCACCATTTTTAGGGATACTTGGAGAAGCATTTGGAATACGTAATGCCTTGCTAGCTGTTTTATTATTTGTTCTTTTGTCTGGAATTGTATCATCTGTTACGAGAGAGAATACAGCGAGCTAAATAACAATTGCATGCATCCTAAATATATCATCTTTATTGCTTTAGAAAATGATGTATGATATATTGTCAACGCAACTTATTAAAAGGCTTTAATAAGTATGTTGATTAAGGTGGTGAGCGATTTGAGTGAACAATTTGTTACTCAAAAATCGATTAAAGAGACGATCCTTCGCGGCATTCGTACAGCTCTTCTAGAGCAAGGAAGTGCAACGAAAGTTGAACTTAGTAATACATTAGAAATTAGTTTTCCAACGATAAGTAAATTTATAGAAAATATGAAACAAGACGGTGAAGTCACTTTAGTCGGTTTAGATGATTCAAGTGGCGGAAGAAGAGCGAAACGATATGCGTATAATCCGGAATATATGTTAGGTTTAGCGATATTTTTAGAAAAAAATGAGACAAACTATACAATTTTCAACTGTTTAGGGGAAGTAAAAGAACAAGGAAGTACTTCAAGTGTATTGATGGATACGGGCGTACATTTATTAACAGAACATATAGAAAGTCTTATAGCTACATTTCCGAAAATCAGCTCTATATCAATTGGTGTGCCTGGTTCGGTTGATAATGGTCGTATTTTCTATATTCCTGGTTATGAAAAGTTCCAAAACTTTAATTTAAAAAGTCACTTGGAGGATCTGTTTTCAATACCTGTAGTAATAGAAAATGATATGAATGCCGCAGTGCTTGGTTATTATAAAGGCACTGGAAATAACGACAATTCATCTCTTGTGTATTTGTATTCAGGTCAAAATGGCCCAGGGGCAGGGATTATGATAAATGGAGATGTAGTGCGAGGAAGCACCTTTTTCTCAGGAGAGATATCTTTCGTTCCGCAGTACGATAATAAAAATTTCTTACAAGCTTTAAGAAGTGAAGACGAAGTTAACGATGCAAATAATCCAGAAAAATATAATATAGATGCTATTACTCGTTTAATAGCTACATGTGTAGCTATTATTAACCCGCATGCGTTTATCTTCTGTGATGATGAAGTGAATCAATTCGTAATAGAGCAAATTGTAAAAAGTTGTCCGCAGTACATTCCAGAAGAACATATTCCGAAAATAACAGTGAGTAATTGGAAAGAAGATTATTTATTTGGGTTAAAAAGCCTTGGGCTTGATCTTATGATTACTAGAACAAATAAAGAAAATTAAATGTGCTGGCAATGAAGCATCCAATTGTCGGTTGAATAACATAAAAGAAAAGGTGTCGATTATGAAAATTGAACATGTAGCAATTTGGGTGAATGATTTAGAAGGAATGCGTGATTTCTATAAACAGTACTTCGGTGGTGAAGAAAATAGCTTATATCACAATCCGAAAAAGCAGTTTGAATCTTATTTTATAACTTTTGAAGGTGGAGCACGTTTAGAACTTATGAGGCAAGTAGGGATAGACGATAATACACAAACACAAACAATAGGATATGCGCATATTGCTTTTTCTGTAGGTAGTAAAGAAAAAGTGAATGAATTAACTAATACATTAAGAGAAGCAGGATCCCCTGTGTTAAACGGCCCACGTACTACAGGGGATGGTTACTATGAAAGTGTAGTAAGTGATCCTGAAGGAAACCAGATTGAGATAACAATCTAACTATTAAGGGGATAATTAGGATTTACAGTGAAATAAAACAACCTCATTTCTCGTTATAATAACGGGAAATGAGGTTGTTTTAATATGTAATGTTTTTTAATTGGAGTGCTGAAACCCCTTAATAATTCTCTCAATAACAGGAGGAAGATTACTAGGTAACTCATCTAGCGGAAAGAAGCGTAGTTCTTTCGATTCCGTTTGGTCGCATACAAGTTCACCATTGAATTCGCGGCAAATATAAACAACGAGTACACCATGTACTTGATCACCGTTTGGATAGATTTGAAAGAAATCAGGTCCTGAGTATGTACGGAATAGTTCTGGATTTTTAATGATAAGTCCAGTTTCTTCATATACTTCTCGTTGTAAAGCGTCTTCTAACGTTTCGTTATATTCTAAGGCGCCACCAATAATGCCCCAGCGATTAAAATCTGTACGGAGCTGCAGTAATATTTCATTTTTCTCATTTAATATAATGGCGTGTGATCCGATTAAAATGAGTGGATGATTTCCTACTAGATTTCTCATGTCTTCTCCTTATATTTAA
Source organism: Bacillus sp. TH17 (assembly GCF_016651125.1). NCBI lineage: Bacteria > Bacillati > Bacillota > Bacilli > Caryophanales > Bacillaceae > Bacillus > Bacillus sp. TH17. Next base: position 2,750,897 of record NZ_JAEKEN010000001.1, on the reverse strand, counting down.
TAATAATTAGGCAGTTCTTTTAACATTTTTTCTGTTTTACGTGCTGTAAATGCTAAGTTATGATCATCTTTTGTTCTAAAAAATAATGTGCGTAAAAAGATTTTAATGTTTGCGCATAAAATACAATACTCATTAAGGGAAAGGCGTTTTCTAATTTGAGGAAGCCTTTTTATTTTTTTATAAATAATTGAAATTAACTCATCTTGCGGAAAGTCATGATATAGCATAGATAGTAACGGTGTAACAATTCGTTCATCTTCATTATTATGAAAAAGATCCGATGGGATGAAAATTTTATTTAATAAACAATGAATTAATTCCTCGTACCATTCAAAGGTCGTATAGGAATTGTGAACAATTTCAGAAAAGGCATCAGATACGTGGGCAAGACAATGAGCCCATCCTTTATTTTCAATATAGCCTCGAAAATCCATTTCTAAGTTTGTGTATGTAATGAGTTTGTTTTTTATTTCTTCGATATCCTCCTCTGTAAAAAAGTAGTGCGAGTTAGCAAATTGGAGTATTAATGCAAGTAATGAAACAGTATAAGAACGTGTGAAAACCCCATCTGTAAGTGGGGAGTGAATGTCACAATATAAATACTCATCACTTAAACAAGTTTGTAGAAGTAATTTCAACTGATCATCCATAAGGAATTCATGATGAATGAAATGTGCAAAACATTTATATATAAGTTGGTAACGAACGTAACTATCAGTTGTTCCGATATACTGAAGCATATTGAGCGTTAACTCATTAATATCTATATGTTGCAGTTGCGTATAGTCATTTTGTTGTATAAGCTCTAACTGTTGTTGCAATGCTGTAATATCCAATGGAGAACCTCCTCCGCACTTTAAAGATGCAATGTTTTCTAGTATTCTATATATTCAAGGACAATCCTGCTCATGCAAGGAGAACAAGTAGAAATTCGAGTATGACATAGATGAGGGAAGTATATGATGACTATAGAACAGTTAGAAAAACATTTTAAAATAAGAAAAAATGCTTCTTCTATAATGATAAAAGAAAATGATGCAGAGGTTTTTACAGAAGAGCAATTAGAAGAGATAATGCAATATTGCGTTGCTGAAGCTGAAAAAGATGGAATAGAAGAATTGCAATTTGAGATTTCTTCAAAAAGCCCAAATTATGATGTGTATAAGAAATGTTTCGAAACGTATTCATTTGAATATATTACTGAAAACATGATTGTATTTAAGGATATATATGAAGTAGAAGATATAGAAAGTGAAATTGATTTTAAGCTTATTGAAGAGATAGGCGAAGCCGCTTTTTATTCACTGTGGAATGAAGTGACGGGAGAACAAATCGATTATGATCAATTTGTAAATACGATGCTACAAGAAATAGGTGGGCAATGGAAAGAACATTGTTTAACAGCAAGTATCGATGAAGAGCCAATAGGAATTGTAATCCCGCATATTGAAAGAGGTACGTTAGAAGAAGGAAAACTTATGTATTTCGCAGTCGCTCCAAATATGCGAAATAAAGGGTATGAAGCAGCATTCTTTACAGGGGCAATGTTTGTCTTAAAAGAAATAGGCGCATCTTATTATATTGGCGAGACAAATGTACAAAACGAGTGGATGAAGGATGTCTTTGAAAAGAACGGATGTCAGCAGCTGAGCTCTACTGAGCGATATGTGAGAAGGTTTTAGAAGGATGGATGGTTTACTCTCTCGAACTCATTTAGGGGGAATCCATGTACAACTTATGAACAAGTAAAAGAACTTTTTGCATGTTTGTAAGATAAAAAGAAAAATCGAACGACAAAGTAAGCTTTCCTATAATACAATAGAGAAGGATTAGACTATACGAAGAAAGCGTTGGTGAAAGAATGGAGCAGCAAAGAAATTGGTTACAAGCAACTGTAGAAAGAAATGAAGACAATACGTTATATATAAAGTGGGAAAATAATATAGAAGAAGTTCGCATTTACTGGAGTACTTCACCAGAGCATATTGAAGAAAATGGAGAATTACTTGTAACAGTAAGTGGGGATGCATGTACAATTGAAAACCCGAGTGAAAATGAGCGTCCATATTTTAGGTTAGTAGGAAGTAATGGACAAGCAGTCACAGTAGCTGAGCGTAGATTACCATTACAAGGTGCGTTTAACTTCCGTGATATGGGAGGATATGAAACGACTGAAGGCCGTAAAGTAAAATGGGGTAAATTGTATCGTTCTGAAGAATTAGCAGGATTAACAGAATGGGATATCGAGTATTTACAGAAGTCAGGTTTAAAGTTGATTTGTGATTACCGTACAGATTTTGAAGTGAAGCATAAGCCGAACCCAAGTGTTACAGGTGCTCGTCAAGTGTGCTTACCAGTTATGCAAGACTTGGCGAAAGACTTGAATATAAATGAATTTTTCCAAGTTGGTGACCTTTCTATGTTAGGGAAACCAGGCGAGTATCTTGTGAAAATGAATCAAGATTTCGTAAGTGGTAATGAAGCATTCGTGAGCTTCTTAAAACTGGCGCAAAACCCGGAAAACTTACCGTTAGTAAACCACTGTACAGCTGGAAAAGACCGTACAGGATTTGGTTCTGCATTATTATTACTTTTACTAGGTGTACCGGAAAAAACAGTAATGGAAGACTACTTACTAAGTAACGGTTTCCGTGAAAAGTTAAATGAAAAAATGATGGCCTTTTTAGGTGCGAAATTACAGAACGACGAAAGTAGAGCAATATTAGGTGCAATGTTTGAAGCACGTGCTGAGTATTTACAAGCTGCGATTGATGAAGTTAAAAAGCAATATGGATCAGTTGAAGTATACGCTGAAAAAGCTCTTGGCTTTACGAAAGAATCGTTAGAGGAAATGAAAGTGTTATTGCTAGAAGATAAAGTGAAACTTTAATCAGTGGGGGGGGCATCCCCACTGATTATTAGCCTTCACCAATCGGACTGCCCGTTAATGCGGGATAAATAATGAGGAGGGAGGCTGATTAGATTAGCCTCCTTTTATTATTGTTGCTATAATTAATCTATGAGAATATAGGAATTGAGGCGAACATCATGAAATACAAAGTAATACTATTCGACGTAGACGATACATTATTAGATTTCCCTGAAACAGAAAGAAACGCATTACATAACGCGTTTGTACAGTTTGGCATGCCTACAGGGTATAATGATTATCTTGCAAGTTATAAAGAGATTAGTAATGGATTATGGAGAGATTTAGAGAATAAAATGATTACGCTAAGTGAATTAGCGGTAAATCGATTTAAACAATTATTTGCTCTTCATACTCTAGAAGTAGACGCGCAGCATTTTAGTGACGTATACCTTGAAAACTTAGGAAAAGAAGTACATATTATAGATGGTGCAGTGCAATTATGTGAGAACCTTCAAGATTGCAAGTTGGGTATCATTACGAATGGATATACAAAAGTGCAACAATCTAGAATTGGAAATTCCCCTTTATGTAACTTCTTTGATCATATTATTATTTCTGAAGAAGTCGGCCATCAAAAACCAGCGCGTGAGATTTTTGATTATGCTTTTGAGAAGTTTGGGATTACGGATAAATCAAGTGTACTAATGGTTGGAGATTCGCTAACTTCTGATATGAAAGGCGGAGAAGATTACGGTATTGATACGTGTTGGTATAATCCGAGTCTGAAAGAAAATACGGCAGGCGTTAAGCCGACCTATGAAGTGGAGAGCCTGCTACAAATTTTAGAAATTGTGGAAGTGGCGGAAGAAAAGGTAGCTTCATTTTAATAGAGTTAAGATTTTTCGATTAATTGATATATATTAAGTTACGGTAGATATATTTGAAAAATCGTTCATATAATTTCATATACTAAGGTATGGAACAAAAAAAGATGGTACCAAGTCAAAAAAATTTTACTGAAAGAAAACAGAAATAACACTAAATAATATATTTAGCTGTTTGTAATTGGTCATTACAAACAGCTAAAAAAAACGATTGCCTCTTAGGATCCAAGCAATCGTTTTTTTATTTTTTTCGGAGATGAAATTTGTATTTTTATACCCTATCTCCATCAAGTTTAAAAAATGTTTGTTCCCCAGTAATGAAAAAAATGAATTTAATTCTCATAAATAACTGTAAAGTGGTAAAAATTTCGTTTTGGGTGTAATTCAAAATCTTAAGTTAATGGGCATGGAGTGGAACCCTTTCCTTGTTTAGACCGGATATCCGCCTGTTGGCGGTGGCCAAGCACTAAATAATCTGCGAATCAGCACAATTTCTCCTAAATGGTAGGAGTTATGAGATGCAATATTCCGTAGAACACCGCCAGGGGTTTCACCAGGCCATTCCTCCAATGTTTTGTCCAATTGAACAGTTTGGGCGATCGTGCATGCCTGTTCAATCCCTTGAAGAAAATACTGAATAATCTGTTGCCACTCTTCCTCACTGCCAGGGCATTCTTCTTCAGGCCAGCTCTCTTTTACATGGGCAGGCAATGTAGGCTTCTTCCCCTGAGCGGATAATAAGAGAAAATCTTGCCAATAGGTCATGTGTTTTACTAATTGATAAATAGAATAAGGCAGTTCCTCTCTGCGTTTTCCCGCAAGCGCCACGTCTATATCCGACAAAGCATTCTTGATGGGAAGATGTCCTCGTTCTCCTCTTAACGATTTTACTAATGCCTGGCTAAACGCTTTATTTGATTGCTCCATAATAACTGACTCCCATCCTGTTTTATTTTCTAATTTGCTGATTTTATGATTCCGTCTTTTTTATATGTACTAAATAAATTATAGAAGCTTTACGACTATTAAGAGAAAGTAAAATAAGGCAAGAATCACTGACTTCTTAACGTACAGGAAATCTTAGGTTTTTATTTAATTAGTACCTTAATGTACAATTGTATTAACAGATAAATCAAAGGTTCGAATGACAACATTCAGGTCTGCGTTAATGTCAGCCACTTTTGATTTTAGCTTTTCCGATCCCTCCTGAATTTTATCCAATTGATTTTATTGTGAATGAACTATGAGTTGATTATAATAATTAGAGTGAACTCTAAGTCAAGAAAAAAATAATAAAAGGATAGTTATTCTATTATGAGGGAGTTCGCGAAGCAAAAATAGCACTACTATACTAAGGTCATTCACGTGTTATAATGCGATAATTAAATATTCATATATACATAGTTTCTCAGAGTGATGCGATGTCATGTATGAGCTGTGTAACAACTAGAGGTGAGTGAAGGATGTTAACGTTTTTATTTGAGTTAGACAAGGCTATCCCGCAGAAGGATGAGCCACGGTATGCCGCTTATGCAAATGGCTTTATTGAAGGGGATTTAACAATTCGCGTGAGTGACAGCGTATTTTTTCAGAAGTCATGCATGAAGGTTGCAGAGCTTGGCATTTATTTAGGACAGTGGATGGAACAAGTGCAACATGGACAGAAAGAACAATTGAATTATGAAACGAGTGACCGTGAGGAAGTAATTCTCGGATTCGTATATGAAGAGGAAGATCAGTGGAGAGTTTTTTCCAGTTGGCAGCAATTTGAACTTCAAGAGCGTATATCAACTACAACATTAGTAGAGAGCGTTCAACGCTATTTATATGAGCTAAATAAGGAACTGCGCGCGATAGGATATCCTGTGACGTTTGATCAGTACTTAAGAGGAGAGCGAATGATGCAGCTTTCTTATAAACGACTGTGTGATAGTACAGCGGATACGACTTCGATAGAGGTTTACAATGGAAGCGAAGGAGTAGGCGCAGTACGGGGCTATTATAAAAATACGTTGATGAAAGTGCTAGACTTCATTCCGAAAGTCGGTAGTAATATCATTTATGAAATAAAGGATAGTAAGAACAATATTCGCGTCATTGCAAAGGATGTAAGTAGGCAGCGTCAAAGAAGGATTTTAGTAACGTACATCGATAATAATGATGCAGAGCATGAAATACTTGTATGTGACGGAAAGTTATTAGATGCAAATTTCTTATTTACTTTTACATATAAGACAGAAGAATATGTTGTTCACAAAACTTCAATTGGGCTTGGAAAATTATTACGAAACGGCTATGTAATCGCAGATTGGAATATTCGTCTTGAGGAAGATATGTATTATATCGAGATGGATGTATATAATGAGGATTATATAGAGGATCAATACTTACTGTTAGGTGTATTTCATGCGGTTTTGTATGGGTGATAAATGAAAAGTACTGGTATTCTTCATGGGAAGGATACCGGTATTTTTTATGTGGTTCTGGTGTGAAGATTGCATTTTGTCGCTTTTCTTTTTTTAGGAATTTACAGTTATAACATCTCATATTTTGTTTATAATTGTAAATAGTTATTAAAATGTATAAATGTTATTTCTTTTTTAATAAATAAAAAATATAAAAAGGAAAAAATAATGCAACTTTATAACACGCTTATTCGTGTTATATATGAAAGGAGGAGGGGGATGGAAATTGAAGAAATATATAAGGTTTATATAAACGATGTGTACCGGTATTTATTTTCCCTTTCTCGTAGCCATCACGTAGCGGAGGACTTGATGCAGGAGACTTTTTATCGGGCGTATCTTTACCTAGAAGACTATGAAAACCAAAAGGTAAAATCATGGCTTTTTAAAGTGGCATATCATACGTTTATTGATTTTGTAAGGAAAGAGAAAAAAGTATCTTTTGTAGGAACGGAGGAATTAGAGACAATACAAGCAGGGGAATCTACAGAAGAGTATGTAGTCGCAAAAAATAGTTATGAAAAATTAATTCAGATTATTCATACTTTACCAGTGGTAGAGGCACAAGCTATTTTATTATGTGACGTACATCAATTAACGTACGAAGAGGGTGCTACTGTATTAGATTTAAAGGTAAATACTTATAAAAGTCACATATTTCGTGGGAGAAAGAGATTAAAAGAATTGTTAAAGGAGGAAAAGAGTCAAAATGACAAATGATAAACCTCATTCTGAACAAGATGATTATAAAGAATTGTTACAAGAAGCTCTTCATCAAAGACCAGATTCACTTCCTGATGGAAAACAGCAGCAAGTGTTGAAAATAGGTAAAAAAAGAGCTCGAATTACGAATGTGTTGATTGTATTTACTTTTTTATTACTTATTCAACCTATTTTATATATATCTACACTTTTATATTATACATTGGCACCTACAAACGCGATGGAGATACGGAATGTAGTAAATCAAACATTAAGTGTAACAGAACCTAATGTATTTATGAAAGAAAGGGACATGGAGCAAACATTGTTACCGCTTAGTTTACAATTGCATTTTGATTTGTATAAAAGGGTAGGAAAGAAAGATATTCGAATAGGAGAAGAGAAAACAGATTATTTATTAAGTAGAGCAACGAAAGTAAGCCGTGAATATACAACAGATGAAAAAATTCCGGAAGTCCCATATATAGATAACGAGGTATTATCTCATCCTAATAATTATAATGTGTCTTATAATAGTAGCGAGGAAGCTCAGGTATTAAAAGGTCTTCCACAAGAATCTGTTGTAGAAGCATTTGTATCTTTTAGAGAATTATTAAGTGTACAAGAGGTAACGGATACGTTTCCTACTATTGATATCGTTTGGTATGCCGTTAATACAGGATTAGAGGAGAAGCAAAAGAATGATGAGGGTATGTATGTTGCCCCGATTGGCTTTCCAGCAGATATGATTTCAAGTCCAAGTGGTGCTTTTTTAAGTGACTCACCTCATGAGGAACAATTTATTGATGTTTTAAAGTCATTACAGAAGCATGAAAATTTAGCAGTGAAGCTATCTAGAGCGAAAGTATTAGAGTTGTCACAGCGTATTTCTTTCCTTGAAAAAAATGGGATAAAAACATACGGGGCAGTTGTAACTGGACCTAAAGGAGAAGTTGAAAAATTGATGAGCCATGAAAAAGTTAGAAACTTGAAAGTAGGTGAAGCGAGATTATGGAATTGGCATTCTTAAAAAAAGAAAGAGTCATATTTATAAACAGGAAACGTGGATGGGTATTATTTCATTAATTATTGCCTTTCTAGCGTTATTGTATTTGAACATTACATTGCTTATTCAAGAAATATTTATAGGCGAAGGTTTTCGAGAAATAGTTGGAGCTGGATTGATGTGTTCAGTCGTAGGCATGCTCACAAAAAGCAAAAGTCGAAAATATGCATTGTGGGCATGTAGTTTATTTGTTTTTATGTTACTGTTTGCTGTATTTGGATTTATACTAGGTTGGATGATAAGCTTTACGCCATAAATATGTGGAAAAGAGCGAATGTAGATTGAAGTGACCCCTAAAAGTTAGACACGGTTATTTCATTAGGCTACTTGATCCAAATGAGTCCGGTATTGTACCGGGCTCATTTTTAATTTTGCCTTAATCCGTTTCTTATTATAATAATCTATATATTTTTCTAATTCTATTTTAAAATGCTCTATGCATTCAAATTCTTTTATATAGAGGAACTCCGACTTCATAATCCCAAAGAAATTCTCTATTACTGCGTTGTCGTAACAGTTTCCTTTTCGAGACATACTCTGTACGATAGCTCTTGATTCAAGTGTACGGACGTACTGTCTCATTTGATAATGCCATCCTTGATCCGAATGCATCAGTAGCTGGTGGTTTTCAGGTAAACGTTCTAATGCTTTCTCTAACATCTCTGAAACAAGTGAATACGCCGGTCTAGAACCAATTGTATAGGTAATAATCTCACCATTATACAAGTCTAATACAGGTGATACATACAGTTTTTCTCCAAATAATTTAAACTCTGTGATGTCTGTTACCCATTTTTGATTCGGTGCATCTGCATAAAAATTACGCTCTAAAATATTGGGTGCAATTTTACCGACTTTCCCTTTGTAGGATTTATATTTCTTCATACGCACAACACACTTTAATCCAAGCTCTTTCATAATACGTTGCACCTTTTTATGATTCACTTTCTGACCACGATTCGCTAACTCATCACGAATGCGACGGTAGCCATAACGACCTTCATTCTCCTCATAAATCACTTTAATCTCAGCTTTCAAATCGGCATCTACATCTGGGCGATTCATTTTCTTTACTAAATCATAATACGTGCTTCGTGGAATAGTAGCTAACTCGACGAGTGCCTTCACCGAATATTTATGCCTTAATTCATAGACTACTTGCGCTTTGTCTTGTTTAGTGACTTTTCCTTGTTTTGAACTAAGGCATTCAACTTTTTTAAGTACTCATTTTCCATTTCAAGCTGTTTAATACGTGCTTCAAGTGCTTCGACTGACCCTTCAGCTAAAGCTTGTTTTACTTGTTTATTTGACTCTTTTTTCATGGATGGACGCCCCTTTTTTTTAGATTGAAGGGCATCAATTCCTTGTGTTTCGAGTTGTTTTTTCCAAACAGAAATCGTTGAAGGGGCAGGAATGTTAAAGATAGCTGCCGTCTCAAATAAGGACATACCGTTTTCAATCATAAAGTTTAGTACGTCTAGTTTAAATTGTTGTGTGTAATTTGTACATCGTTTTAGAAAAGCTTCCACACCATTCTGCTTATATTGGTTTACCCAATTCAAAATGATTGTGCCACTTATACCGATCGCTCTACCCATTTCTCGATAACTTTCATTTCCGTTCAAATAACGTAGAACGATTTGTATTTTTTCATCAGCTGTAAATTTAGCCATAGAAAAACTGCACCTCCAATTGTTAGACTGTGTCTAACAATTGGGGTGCAGTTCAAGATTCGCTCTTTTTTAATGTGTAAAAAGTAAACTAGATAAGAGAAGAACCTATCAAATTTGAAAGGAGAGCACTATGCATCTAGGCTGTGGTTTTGTTGATATGTTTTCCGCTCACGATTCAGTATTATATATTAAACTTGGTGCTCTTTATTAATCCTCAAAAATAAAAACCTCATCAATCGTACTATGTAGTGCCCTTGCTATATCGTGAGCAAGCTGTAAGGAAGGGTTATACTTTCCTTTTTCAAGATGGCTAATCGTTTCACGACGTACACCAACCTTTTTCGCTAAATCTTCCTGCGTCATATGTACTTTGGCACGGTATTCTTTTATCTTCGTTACGAACGCCATGGTGCATCTTCCATTTCATCAACTGGTTTATCGTAAAAGAAGGTAGAGAATCCGAATGTAAGAATGAGTGTGCTGAAAATAAGAGCAATATCAATCTCTTGTAGTGTAGGATTCGGAAATAACATTTCAATAAAGATAATGATAGCGGTAGTTAATAACGTAACGATAAAGGCGTTGCGGCAAGATTTATTGACGATTCGTTCAAAAAGCTCATCGTGATGAACTTTTCTATACGTCGTGAAAAAGGAGAAAAAACAAAACATAGTAAACAATCCTTTTTCATAAAAAAATCCGAGAAACCCAAAGAAACCGAGAAATCCTAAATATTTTATCCAAGTCGTTTTCATGATAGATTCTCCTTTCGATGTTAGAAATAAAGTGAAGGCTAATAATCAGTGGGGGTGTTCATCCCCCACTGATTATTAGCCTTCACCAATCGGACGTTTACGGGCAGCAGGGCTCCCACCTAACTTCTTTGCTCCAGCCGAAATTTGAGGTGGGAGACTTACTGCCAGTTAATGCGGGATAAATCACTATATGTTATAAATATATCACATATGGAAATTCATAGTAATAATAGTTTTGCGATTTATTTCATAATAATAGTAAAAAAGGTTAAATATTCTGTAAAATAAAAAGGGAAATATCGTAAAATGGATGTAAGGAGGGGGAGGACGAAATGTTAACTGGGATAATGATCGTTATATTACTTGTAGTTATTACTGTAATTGGAACGGTGTTAATTGGGCGAAATGGTGATGCGAATTATAGTAAAGCGACAAAAGGAAATATTAAACGACTTACGATGATTTATATAATACTAGCTGTTGTTTTAATTGTTGGATTAGGAGTTTATATTTATTTTAAAGGTTAAAAAAACTGAAAAATGTAAAAATCTATAAATATAAGTATGCTATAATATTAATATAGTTAATTGGTAATTAAGGAAAGGATTGGATGTAATGATCGAAATTTTGAATGTGTCAAAAAGTTATAATGGATCTACCTATGCAGTAAAAGATTTAAGTTTATCTGTACCGAGCGGAGAAATATTTGGGTTTTTAGGACCGAATGGTGCGGGTAAATCAACGACAATTAAGATGATTACTGGTATTCATGGGGTGGACAAAGGAACCATTACAATCAACGGTAAAGATATTATGAAAAATCCGATGGAAGCGAAGAAAACATTTGGATATGTTCCAGATAGCCCGGATATGTTTTTACGATTAAAAGGGATTGAATATTTAAACTTTATGGCTGATATGTATGAAGTACCGAAGGAAGTAAGACAAGAACGAATAGAGTCATTAGCGAAGAAGTTTGATCTGTACAATGCTTTATCTGATCAAATTCAAAGTTATTCACACGGTATGAGACAAAAGATTGTTATTATCGGTGTGCTCGTACATGAACCAGATGTGTGGATTTTAGATGAACCGTTAACAGGTCTTGATCCGAAATCTGCCTATATTTTAAAAGAAATGATGAGAGAACATGCAGATAAAGGGAAGATTGTATTTTTCTCGACACACGTATTAGAAGTAGCTGAAAAAATATGTGACCGCGTCGCGATTATTAATAAGGGAAATCTTCAGTTTAAAGGGAATTTAAATGAAATGAGAGATCATTTTGAATCCAATGAATCACTTGAAAAAATGTTCTTGGAGATGACGGGCAATGAGTAAAATTTGGACGTTAACGAAAGTATTATTGAAATTAAATTATGCAGATTTCATAACAGATAAAAAGAAAAGATGGGCGTATTTATTTTCATTTGCAGCCATTTTATTTGTAGGTTTTTTAATATTCGGTTCGATGACCCATGGAATATATGAAGGAATGATACACCTCGGACAGGATCCAGGGATTGTTATTGCGATGGGATTAGCAGTTGCTAGTATATGGGTATTTTTGATGAGTATTATGAACATTTTAACAGTGTTTTACTATAGTAATGATGTTGAAATGTTGCTACCGTTACCGTTAAAACCAGCGCAAATTATTTCGGCAAAGTTCTTTACAGTGTTAATTACACAATACGTAATGAGCTCGTTTATTTTATTGCCTATCTTTATTACTTACGGTTTAAAGAGTGGTGCTTTCATTACATATTACATTTATATGATTGTCATTTACTTATTCTTCCCGATCATTCCGCTAGTTTTAGCTTCGTTAATTATGACAATTATTATGAGGTATACGAATATAGCGAAAAATAAAGATCGAGGAAGTATATTTATTGGAATCGTAAGTATACTATTTATCGTCGGAATCAATGTATTTATGCAATGGAGAAATAAAAGTGCAGTATCTGGAGCTGGAGATTCAGTTGCGAATTATCTTACAAATAATCAATCCTCTCTTTTCATACAAATGACAAATTATTTTCCAACTACATATTTTGGTGCAATGGGATTAGTAGAAAATGCATCGTGGAAGGGAATATTATACGTACTAATATACATTCTTATTTCTATCGCATTTTTCGGTTTGTTTTATTACATTGCAGAGCGTACATATTTAAAAGGGGTTATTGGACTTTCAACGAGTACAGCAAAGAAAGAGGTAATTTCAGCAGAAGGTTTACAGAAATCAACAGTACAAAGTTCTCATTTAAAAGCATATGTGAAAAAAGAATTTAAAACGTTATTCCGTACACCACAATTTTTCTTAAACTGTATTGTGCAAACTTTCGTTATGCCAATTATGCTGTTCTTTGTTTTGTTTGTCCAAGATGGAAATTTAAAATGGATTACGGAATATATTGATAATCCAGAATCAGCAGGTTTCGCAATTGGTGTTGGCCTTTGTGCATCCTTATTTTTAATGGGGAGTAATGTTATTGCAACAACGTCATTCTCACGAGATGGAAGCTCTTGGTTTGTTAATCGCTACTTACCAGTAAAGGCTTCGGATATCTTTTTTGCGAAAGCGATAACGGCCTGGTTAATTAATGTAGTCATTTTAGGAGTATTCGGTATTACAATGGGAGTTGTAGCAGGTATTTCGCCAGTCTTCATGATACTTTGGTTCTTACTAAGTGCGAACGGTTTATTGTTAATTAATTTAATCGGTACACGCTGGGATGCACAAACTGCAGATATTCATTGGGATACAGAACAGAAATTATTTAAAAGTCGATATACAACTTTGTGGAATTTTTTAGCTAATATTTTAATAGCTTTAGTTATTGTAGCGGGTGTAAGTGTATTATACTTCTTCCTTCAAGTAGGACTTTGGATTATGTTTATCGTTTTATTTGTAATGTTTACGATTGTAAATTATATCTTTATTAAAATTTTAAAATTAGGCGCTGAGCGTATATTGTCAAATATTAATTAAAAAGGTAGATCCTCTGTATTCGTGCAGGGGATTTATCCATAGATGGAGGAGAAAAGGTGAAGAAAATAGCAATTGTAACAGGGGCAACTCGTCTGAATGGAATTGGTGCAGCTGTATGCAAGGTGCTTGCTCAAAATGGGATAGACATTTTTTTCACGTACTGGCCTCGGTATGATAAAGCGATGCCATGGGGAATGAATGATCAAGAGCCCTTTTTGTTGAAAAAGGAAATTGAAAGTTACGGCGTTCGATGTGAAATGGCAGAAATCAACTTATCGCAGTCTTATTCGCCTAATCGTGTATTGTATATGGTATCAGAACGTTTAGGGGATCCATCTATTCTTATTAATAATGCGGCGTATTCTACTCCTACGAAAATTGAAGAGTTAGATGTAGAACAGCTAGATAAACATTATACGGTTAATGTTCGTGCTCCTATGCTATTAAGTTCATTATTTATTAAACATTTTTCACTTAAAACGAGTGGAAGTATTATAAATCTTACTTCTGGGCAGTCATTAGGCCCGATGCCAGATGAACTAGCATACGTAGCAACGAAAGGAGCAATAGAAGCATTTACAAAGTCAGTTGCACCAATTGCTATGGAGAAGGGGATTACAGTCAATGCTGTTGATCCAGGACCAACGAATACAGGATGGATTACAGAGGAATTACAGAATCATTTAGTATGGAAATTCCCGCAAGGAAGAGTCGGAGAACCGGTGGATGCGGCACGCTTAATTGCTTTTTTAGTAAGTGAAGAAGCGAAGTGGGTTACTGGGCAAGTCATTCATTCGAACGGTGGTTATTCATAAAAATATTATGTTAACAATTGTTGAGAAATAAAAAAATTAGTAATTATTTTGTTTTTTGTATAAATAAAATGTCAAGAAAGATAAAAAATTGATAGGGGAGTATGTTGTCATTTGTAGATTGTAAATCTTCATGTGACAACATACTCTTTTTCTTTTGCTACAGAGGAGGAAAATGTAGTAGAAAAAACTCGAATATTAAAATGAATTTATCTTTTTTTGTACGTATTATTATGAAGATTACTGTCGGAAAGATGGTGATTCGTATGAAAAGGGATTTTTTAAGGGGAAATAGAATCGTAAAGAGGAGGATAAATTATATAAACATAGGGGGATTTATATGAAAATGAAAAAGGTCGCTATCGCATCAGTAGCAATTGGTACAATGCTTTCAATGGCAGCTTGTAGTACCTTCACAGATAAAGATGAAGCGAAGAAGGATCCAGCAACAGCGCAAAATGAAGAGCAATCAAAAACGACAAGTGCAGATGAAGCGTCAAAAACAACGAAAGATACTGAAAAAGACACAAATACTTCTTCGAATGAAAAAACAGATAAGGATGCAAAAAATACAAAGGAATCATCAGGAACAGAAAGTAACGGAAAAACAACAAAAGAAAAAGAAACGACAGGAAAAACGAATGATCAAACTACTAGCGGGAAAACAACAGATCAAAGCACAAGTACAAACAATAACGGAAAGACAACAGATCAAAGTACAAGTACAAACAACAACGGAAAAACAACGAAAGATCCGAAGAAAAGCGTAGCTGTGAAAACAAATGTAAAAGAAGTCGTTACATTAATTGAAAGCTTAGACAAGCAATTAGCTGCAAATCCTAAATTAGAAACAGTTAATAAACTTGGAAAACAAATTAATGAGAAGTGGGATGTAATTGAAAAAGAGTTAGAAGCATCGCATCCGACTGAATATAAAACAATTGGCCAAAGTATGTATCCGTTAATTGTAGGAGCGGAGAAAGAAAAGATTGATATTAATAAAATGAAGTCATTAACGACAAAAATGAAAAAAGATTTAAATCAATTATTAACGAAGCTTTCATAGTTTCAAAAGCCTACTCGTGTGAGTAGGCCTTTTTAGTTTGTTGTACATTCTCGTTGGGTGTTAAGAAATAAAGACTTCATTTGAAAGGAACATCACAATGATAAAAAAGAGTGATAACTATTAAAGATATTTTTTGATAGGAAGTCATATAAAACGCTCCCTTGTATTTATATTTGCAATTTAGTAGTTTTTAAAGTTCATTATTTTCTACAAAAATTTCATTTTGTAGAAAAGGAGAATGAATTGAGATGTACGATAAAGAGGAAGTTTATGATGAAGAAATTGCACCAGTATCGCAGAAAATCCTAGAAATATGTAAACGAGAATAACTTCCAATGGTCGCACAATTTTATTTAGCGGAAGAGTCTCCATACAGTGGCTGTTCAACCATTATATTGTTCGTCAGCAATTGTTCAGGGAGAACATAATGAAGAAGAAGGCATTCAGCAGTTACAATCAATTGCTCAAATTATGAAATACGGAACAAATGGACTACCAGTAGTAATGACGGCAATGATTCGAAAATAAAAAAGCAGCTAACAAAAGCTAGCTGCCTGACTCTCCAAGGGGGAACAAGGAGAAAATCTAATGTCATGTATAGTATTGACGGAATATTGAATTTTATTCAAGGAGGGCTTATTTTTAAATGTAATTTAGGGTTGGTTCCAGAAAAGTGACATACCACAAAAATATAAAATTATTAAAAGGACAATTACTATGAAAGCAATTAAAGAAACTTTCTTCCATAAATTTTTCATCAGTAGACCTCCTTTATGAAGAATATTAACACTTTTCCAGAATCTGACCCAAATAATCCTTTTACTCAAAAAAAAATCGCCTGTATACTAAGAGGCAATCTTTTTTGAGTTGTTTGTAATGGCTAATTACAGGTTTTAAATACTATTTAGTGTTATTTCTACTTTCCAAAACCTGCTCCATATTATTAGTCGCCCATTCCATCATTAAAAGGATAATTGGACGTAATGACTCGCCAAGTTCAGTTAACGAATATTCTACTTTAGGGGGCACTTCACGATATACCTCCCGATGTACGATGCCATCTGCTTCAAGTTCTCTAAGTTGAAGTGTTAACATTCTTTGGGTGATATTAGGTTTTAATCTTTTTAATTCATTAAATCGTTTCTTACCATCTAATAAATGATAAAGAATAACACCTTTCCATTTTCCGCCAATAACCTCGACCATAGCTTCTACTGGACAAGAATATTTATTTAAAAATGGATAATTTACATCATCTTCTTTTGAACTAATCATAAAAAGACTCTCCCTTAACAATAGTATCTTTTTTGATACTATAGCACATAAATGTGCGTACTTGTATCATTGTTACTTTAAAAATATAATTTGGTTAAATAATAATTTAATGAAAAGGGGATCTTTTATGACTAACACAAAACAAAATACAAAACAAAAAATTATTGAGGCTTTTAACTTTAGACATGCATGTAAAGAATTTGATCCTATGAAGAAAATTTCAGAAGATGATTTTAAATTTATTTTAGAAACAGGAAGATTATCTCCTTCTTCTTTTGGATATGAGCCTTGGAAATTTATTGTGGTACAAAATAAAGAATTAAGAGAAAAACTATTACCATATTCATGGGGAGCAGGTGGGCAGCTTTCAACAGCAAGTCATTTTGTCATTGTTCTTTCAAGAACCATCAAAGATATGCACTATGATGCAGAGTATATTCAGCACATGATGAAAGATATTATTGGATTGCCTGAAGAAGCTCAACAGATGAGATATGAATTCTTCAAAAAATTCCAAGAATCGGATTTTAAATTGTTAGACTCCGAACGTGCTGTATTTGATTGGTCATCAAAGCAATCTTATATTGCTTTAGCTAATATGATGACTAGTGCAGCTCAAATCGGTATTGATTCTTGTCCAATGGAAGGATTCGATAAAGAAAAAGTAGATTCTTTACTTCGTCAAGAAGGAATTTTAAAAGATGATAATCTTGAGGTATCAGTTATGGTCGCATTCGGATACCGTAAAGGAGAACCACAATTTAATAAAACAAGACAAACTATGGATACTATTGCTGAATGGATTTAATAAGATAAATTTGTATCCATATAACGAAAAAAACGCTACCCTTTCTATGGAAAGGATAGCGTTTTTTTATGTCTGTTTTTAAATTTAGCGAGAATGCTTTGTGAATAGTTGAAGTGCTTTTTCAGGTACATAGAATTTCCCGTTGCTTTCTACAACAACACTTCCTAATTCATGGTCTTTTCCACCGATATAGATAATGTTTTTATTAACAAACAATTTGGCCTCCGTATTATTGCGTGTTACTACAAGCACCGGGTTTCGTACATCTTTTTTGTCAATCGTTACAGTTGCACCAATTTGTTTAAAGGATGTTTCAGCATCTAAGAATAATTTCTTAGATAATTCTCCTAATTGAAAGCCCATTGCTTTGGCCATTATTTTCGCAATGTCTGTATTTTGGACTAAACCGTATGGCTTTTGAGGACCGTAAGAGTATAAAAATACATCTTCACCCGTATGACCACCAGTTGTAAAACCGATGTTCGCCCGGTTGGCCAATAATTTAGTAAGGATTGGACCTACATCAGCTTTCTTATGTGCAGCGTTTAACTTTTCTCTTTCGTCATCAGTTAAGTTGTCTAAACCGTAAAGAGCAGCGACCTCTTTTATATTAGATAAATCATTTTTTAGTTTATTTGTAGCACCTTCAAGTGTCATTTTTGCCTTTTTCAGTGAGGCAATGTAAGCTGATACTGGTGTAGTATCATATCCTTTTGTGGTATTGCTGTTGCCAATGGAAATACCGCTATTACCATGATCCGCTAATGCAATGACCATAGTGTTACCGTCTTTCTTCGCAAATTCTAATGCTTCTGTAACTGCATCATCAAATGCCAATACATCGCTAATCATCCCGATTGGGTCATTTGCATGTGCTGCCCAATCTGCCTTACTACCTTCTACAAATAAGAAGAAACCATCTTTATCTTTTGATAATGTTTGAATTGCTTTTCTCGTCATCTGGGAAAGAGTTGGCTGCTTAGGATTGGTTATTCTACGATCCATATCGAACGCAAGGGCAGTATTAGAGAAAGAACCCCAGATTTTATTTGATTTGGAGTTTAATAACGCATCTTTTGTTTCGACAAAGTCATACCCTTTGTCTTGAATCACTTTTACTAAATCTTCGTTGTCTTTACGAATTCCGTTGCTTGTCGTAGGCTGAAGTGCTGCTTTTCCACCACCTAATACAACTTCTATATTTTGATACACTTGCTGTTCACCAAGTACTTCGAAATCTTTACGGTTAACGTGGTGGGCAGAGAAACTAGCCGGAGTAGCATGTTGAATTTCTGATGTAGCAATGATTCCTGTCGCGCGGCCGGAACGTTTTGCGCCTTCTAAGACGTTGGCAACTGGACGAAACTTGCATTCTTCTTTCACTGGTTCTAAGCCAGGTGAATTCACAACAGAAGGTAATACGCCCACGTAGCCTGAATTTGATTTATTTCCTGTCGCTAAAGCTGTGGCTGCTGGTGCAGAGTCCGTAATAGCTGATTCTGCGGAATACGTACGAACACCTCCGGATACAATTTGATCTAGTGCAAGAGGTGAACCTTTATACCAGCGGGCTAATGTTGTAGCAGAAGAACTTGTCCCATCTATAACCATGAAAATCACATTTTTAGGTTGCTTTCCTGCTTTTTTTACCTCAGCTTTTACCTCGTTATCGTTCATTATGATTCCTGTTGCTAATGTAAATAGTGCTACCGTTCCCGCTAATGTTAGTCCCATTATTTTTTTTCGAA
The DNA here is from genome assembly GCF_016651125.1 of Bacillus sp. TH17. Lineage (NCBI taxonomy): Bacteria > Bacillati > Bacillota > Bacilli > Caryophanales > Bacillaceae > Bacillus > Bacillus sp. TH17. The sequence goes on along the minus strand of NZ_JAEKEN010000001.1, from coordinate 2,731,773 downwards.
GAGTAGTCATTGTGGTTCCTCCATAGGTCGTTTTCGATATCCCAATCTAACGTTCGTATGTAAACAAGATTTATTATTAGTAGTACCCCATTGCAACGAAACTAACAATAACTATGGAGTCGAAAAGTTAAATTTAAGCTACTTCTTCAGCAAAATATTCTCTTCATATAAAACTTCTTTGCACCCTTAGTTACATGGGCTTTCCTATAAAAAGAATCTTCTCTTTATTTTATGGGAAACATTTAAAAAAGGATGGTGGGGACATGACAATTGATCGAGTTTGTACAATTGGGCCAGCCAGTAATAATGAAGAAACGTTAGCGCAGTTAATAAACAATGGTATGAAAATTGTTCGGTTAAATTTATCACATGGTACGCATGAAAGTCATAAAGACATCATTCGTTTAGTAAAATCGTTAGACGATTCTATTAAAATTCTAGGGGATGTACAAGGTCCTAAAATAAGATTGGGTGAAATGAAAGAGGAACAAATTACACTTGAAGCAGGGGAGTTATTTACTTTACATACCAATCCAGTTCAAGGGAATAAAGAAGAAGCAAGTGTTGATTATGTAGGGATCGCCAATGACGTGAAAGTTGGAAGTAGAATTCTTATTAATGATGGAGAAGTTGAGTTAATCGTTGAAAAGATAAGTTCGGAAAAAATAGAAACAAGAATAAAAACAGGTGGCAATATTTCCTCTCATAAAGGGGTGAACTTACCAGGTACAATTGTTAGTTTGCCAGCTATTACGGAGAAAGATAAAAAAGATATTCAATTTCTTCTAGAAGAGGAAGTTGATTTTATTGCGTGTTCTTTCGTTCGAAAACCTAGTCATATAAAGGAAATACGAAGTTTTATACATGAACATAAAGAAACATCTCCTAATTTAATTGCAAAAATAGAAACGATGGAAGCAATCGAGAATTTTCAAGACATATGCAAAGAAGCGGATGGCATTATGATCGCAAGGGGAGATTTAGGTGTGGAATTGCCGTATCAATTTATTCCGCTTTTGCAAAAAATGATGATTCGTGAGTGCAATCGAACGAATACATATGTCATTACAGCGACACAAATGCTTCAATCTATGGTAGATCATTCTATTCCTACAAGAGCTGAGGTGACAGATGTATTTCAAGCTGTACTGGACGGGACGAATGCTGTTATGCTTTCTGCTGAAAGTGCGTCAGGAGAGCATCCAATCGAAAGTGTGAAAACGTTACGTCTCGTTTCGGAATTCGCTGAGCATGTAAAAAAAGACGGTCCTTTTGCGATGAAAGATGTATTGGAATTGCTGCATAAGTCTCTTTAGTTTATATAGAAGGATTTATCTCTCATCCTAAAAACGTACGGAAAGGAATCAGGATAGGAGGTGCTATTTTAGTATTTACTTACAGATTGAAAGGTGGCATTCCAGCTGCCTATATGAAAGAACCATTATGGAACATGGAGGTCTTTCGGAAATCTAAAGAAGGATTTTAAATTAATTAATCCAGTTATCTCATTTAAAATATGTTCATTCCTATTCATAAATGATATCCTTATAGTTGAATACTTTTGCTGAATCAGCAAGAATTTGTTGTTCTTTCTGTATGAATTCAACTTTTTTATGGAAAGATATGTTAGTAAGTGTGCAATTTGAACGTTTTATTTTTTAGAGTATGATAGGAGGAGAATGAATATGGAAGCAATTGAAGTAGGCGAAATTTTTAGTCTTACCGATGAGAATAATGAAGAACAGGAAGTTGAAGTGCTTGGAGCGATGGATGTCGAAGGTGCAGAATACATTGCGGTTGCCTTTGTAGAAGACATTCAAACAGAAACTGAGGAAGACATTGATATCTTCTTTTTAAAAGTAGAAGAAGATAATGAATTCTCATACATAGAGAATGACGAGGAATTTGAAAAAGTATCTGCGGCGTTCGAGAAGATTATGGACGAGCAAGAACAAGAATAATAATAAAAAGAGTTAGACAAAAGAGGGAGATGCATATCTGCCCTCTTTTTTTGTATATGGTTGAAAATTACATTTATAGAAATCAATAATTATATTATGTAAACTGAATGACTCTTTATTTATGCACTAGAAAAACCACCCAAATGAGGGTGGCGCTTATTATATATAGTTATTAAATGTGTTATTTTCCAAGGAAGAGAGGGGAATCTTCACTTCAGTACCTTCCTTCATATTACGCAATACAACTGTTTCTGTAGATAGTTCCTCTTCACCAATTATTAGCACATACGGGATGTTTTCTTTATTTGCATAATTAAGGGCACGTTTCAATTTACGTCCAGCTAGTTCAAGTTCGACTTTTAAGGAAGTAGTAGAACGTAATTGCTGGGCGATTTGTAAACATTGTAATTCTGTCCCGAGTGTAATGATAAAAAGATCTGCTGTAGATGATATGGTTTCTTTCTGTGATAGAGCTGTATAAATGACATCTAATCCGAATGAAATACCGACTGTTGGATAGTTCATATTATCACCACGGAATGCTCCGATAATATTATCGTATCGACCACCGCTACCGATGCTAGATGTAATCGTGCCATCTTTTAGAAAGATTTCATACACAGTGCCTGTATACATTGTGAGTCCTCTTGCTAAAAACGGATTGAATATCGTATTTTCATTTATTCCGAGGGCGAGTAAGTATTGCTGTAGTTGTTGTAGTTTCTCTACTCCATCGTCAACAAGTGTATTATTGAAAGTGTCTTTAAAGTCGGCAATAGTGAGCTTTAGGCAAGATAAAACAGTATTACATATTGTATCGGCCATTTCTACAGTAATCCCGCGCTCCAATACATCTTTTCGTACACCATCAATCCCAATCTTTTCGATTTTATCCAATGATAAAATTACGTCACTCGTTAGTTCAGTAGGGATGTTAATAGACTGGAGAATACCGTTTAACAATTTTCGGTTATTATATTGGATCGTTACTACTAAGTTTAACGTTCGGAACAGCTCAAACGCCATGCTCATGAGTTCAGCTTCCGCCATGACTGATTCTACACCGACTATATCAACGTCACATTGAATGAACTCACGGAATCTTCCTTGTTTAATTGGCCCATCTCGAAATACTTTCCCAATTTCATAGCGTTTAAAGGGTAGGCGGATGTTCGGATTCATCGCCACGACTTTTGCGAATGGAATTGTTAAATCATAACGTAAGGCAAGATCGCGTTTTCCTTGATCCTTAAGTGTATATATTTCTTTTAAAATTTCATCGCCACCACCGTACTTGTAAGACATAAGCTCATACATATTTAACGTTGGTGTCTCTAACGGTTTACAGCCATAACGTTCAAACGTATCTTCACAAGCTCTTTTAATTTTATTTCGTAGTACTTGTTCCTCTGGTAAATAGTCTTTTGTCCCTTTTACATTTTTCATTTCCACCATAATCACTCCTCTTTTAAATTAAAAAAAGCTATGCAGGTATAAAAATACCCACATAGCTTTATGAACGCTTCGTGGGTCAACAGGAAAAGCCCTGTACCCACGAAGAAAAATTTTTCTTCGGATACACGGCGTTACGTATGATGATGAAGTTGGAAAGAAGTATTAAAAGTTCGCATTAAAAATCTCTCCTTAACATAAGTTTTTCCAAATTATATCAGATGAATTTGGAAATATCAATATTTTCAGTTTTGAAGAATACGTGAAGTTATGTAGGAGAAATTGAAAAGAGTGTATAATAAAAGAAAACTTAATAATATGAAATAACTTTTTAAGGAGAACACTATGAAAAAAGATAAAACAAATGCGATGCGAATATTAGATAAAGAAAAAATTGAATATTCGATGATGTCATATGATCCGGACGATGGGAAAATTGATGGCGTATCAGTTGCTGGGAAAATTGGTAGAGAAGTGAGAGAGGTATATAAAACGCTTGTCGCTCAAGGGAATAGTAAGGATTATCATGTGTTCATTATCCCAGTAGATGAGGAACTAAATTTAAAAGCAGCCGCAAAGGCGGTCGGTGAAAAGAAGATAGAAATGATTCCTGTTAAAGATATTACGAAAGTTTCAGGGTATATTCGCGGTGGTTGTTCACCAGTAGGAATGAAGAAGTTATTTTCTACATGTATTGATGCGAGTGCTCAATCGCTTGAAACGATCATTGTAAGTGGCGGGAAAATTGGAGTACAAATTGAGCTTAAAGTTGATGACTTGGCGAAAGTGACGAGAGCGCAGTTTGGTGAAATAAAGAAATAAGTATACATAGGAAAAGAAGTTCTAATTTTATTAAATTTAGATAAAGATTTATAGGATAATTAGTCCATTATGAGGGCGGATTATCCTTTTTTATTTACATAATGAATGAAATGAAAAGAGAATGAATTTTTAGTTTAATCAGTATAATATGGATGTGTAATTTTAATCATTTGTTTGGCTTTAGGAGGAGTACAATGCCTCGTTGCAAGGACTTTAAATAAACAAGCAGAGTTACTTTTAAAGATAGACAAAGGACGGGAAAGTGTTTTAATGAGGGTTCAAGAAATGCCCATAAGAAAGCACATATTGGGGGATGCCAGTATTTTGGAAAACCCCCACGCTAAGAGTATGCAAGATTTTATACAGTTTTTTGGCTAATCCAGTAACAAACAAGAACCCTAAAACCGTGCCAGGATAGGAATGTATAAAAAAATGTATAGATTCATAGAACTAAAAAAGAAGGTTCCCTTGTGAGTGCAGTGACCCCTGTCAAGTAGACAGTATTTAAAAAGCGCAACTAAGCAACCTGAGTTCTATATTTATATGGACTCAGGTTATTTAATTTCTTTTGAAATCTTTGATGATTATAAAAGTGCATATATTTACGCACGGCAAGTTTGACCTCATTCGCTTTACGGAAGGAGTATAAATGAAAACACTCTGCCTTAAAGTGACTGAAGAAGTTTTCCATACAAGCATTATCCCAACAGTTGCCTCTTCGAGACATACTTGCCTTCATCTGATATTTTTTAAGTAATTGATTATATTGACGAGATGTATACTGGGATCCTTGATCACTATGTAAGAGGATTCCCTTCACATTTCGTTTTTTCTTTGCCTTTTTAAGCGTATCTAACACAAGCTTTAAGTCGTTTCTACGACTGGTTTCATAGGCAACAATTTCATTATTGTATAAATCCTTAATAGCGGATAAGTACAAGCGCTGTCCATTGAAAATCAAATAGGTAATATCGGTTACCCATTTCTCATTCGGTTTTGAAGCCTGAAACTCCCTATTTAGATGGTTCTCTGAAATCACATAAGCTTCTTTTTTCCGTAATAAGGTCGTTTTTTCCTAATTACGGCTTTGATACCTAGTTCACTCATCAATCTTTGGATGTGCTTATGGTTCAAATGAAGGTTATATGTGGCTTTCAGCCACACTTGTATTCTTCTATATCCATAAATTCCTCTTAATTTTTTATGACACTCCAATATCTTTTTCTTAATTTCGATATCCTCTGATTGTTTTTTAGAAGGCGTCGTATGCCGTTTTAGCCATTTGTAGTATCCACTTCTGGTTACACCAGCAATATCGCATAGAATGGTCACTGTATAACCTGTTTTTGTCATTTCATGGATGACTTCGAATTTTTTTATTTTGGATACGACTTTCATTCCTCCTTTTACATCCCTAAGAGCTTTTTTAACATTTCATTTTCCGCTTCTAATCGTCTGATCTTAGCTTCAGGATCTTCGGGTCTAACCCTTGGTCTACCTAAACCTGGTCCTTTCGCTTTACCGCGTTTTTCTTCTAGTCCTTTGATTCCTTCAGCTTCAAAGTGTTTCACCCAACGACTTACAACCGAGTGATGAATACCTAATTCTTTCGCAATGGTTTTATAGCTCATGCCTTCTTTTAAGTATAAATCTATAGCTTGTTTCTTAAATTCTACATCGTAAGTGACTCTAATTTTTCCCATGAAAAAATCCCCTCCATAGTAAACAGGTTAATGTGCTTTCTTTTTCCTGTCTACTATAAGGGGATCATATCAGAGAGCAGGGTTCTTCTTTTTCCTTGCTACCGATAATGAGACGTTATGTTAACTGATCGTGTATACAATATGCATTGTTCCTTCTTCAACTAAAGAGCAGATTAGTTGAAGAAGGAATTTCTCTAAATTTGGAAGAATTAATATTAAAAAATATGTTAAGGAGCTTGTGAATTATATGGAATCCATTAGCAAAAGCGAAGTGAAGCTACGAGATATCACAGAGAAAGATCTACCTATCTTTTTCGAACAACAACTAGATTCAACGGCGAACTATATGGCTGCTTTTACAGCTAAAGACCCCACTGATAAGGACGCATTTTTTGACCATTGGAAAAAAAATATTGCTGACGAGACTATTACAATTAAGACTATATTATTCAATGGCATTGTCACTGGACACGTCTCGAACTTTGAACAGTTCGGCGAACCCGAAGTAAGCTACTGGATTGGGAAGGAATATTGGGGTCATGGTATTGCAACTAAAGCGTTGTCAGAGTTTCTGGAGTATATTAAGGTACGCCCGCTCTATGCTCGTGCCGCTAAAGATAACCTCGCCTCCATTAGGGTATTGGAAAAATGCAGGTTTAAAATCATCTCTGAAGATAAAGGTTTTTCCAACGCAAGAGGCAAGGATGTTGAAGAATTTATTTTGAAGCTCGAACCTTATGATATGTAATTTAATACCGTAATGCGATTGGAGCGGTTCTTGACTAAGAAACCTTCTGTTGTTTAACTAACGGGTGGCTTTAATTGAGCAAGAAACTAAGAATTTTTAACTTCCGCTTTCGAAAATTATGTAAATAAGCTGTTCACTGGATTCTCATAGAAAACTGTGGTGAGATGAAATTTTTGATTTTGAAGCACTTCAAAATCTTAGCTAGATGGCTATGTATCGGTACCCCACAATAAAAAGGCAGGAACATATCAAATATGTTCCTGCCTTTTATTTTAGAGAGATGTTTCCTAACAGTTGATTTTATTAACGAAAGTCGACTTTAAATCTATATTTTGTGTGAAATAAAGTACATATAATAAAAGTATGAGGTGATACAGTGAGAGAAATTCATATTCATAAAATCATTGCGGATAAGAGAAAAGAAAAAGGAATTACATAGGAAGAGTTAGCGGCGTATATCGGTATTACGAAAGCATCTGTTTCCAAATGGGAGACTGGGCAGAGTTATCCGGATATTACATTTTTGCCACTGTTAGCATCGTACTTTAACATAAGTATAGATGAATTAATCTGTTATACACTGCAAATGGAACAGGAAGATATTAAAAATTTATATCATAGACTAGCGGAAGCTTTTAGTGAAGAACCGTTTGATGAAGTAATGATGGAGTGCAGGGAAGTGACAAAAAAATATTATTCTTGTTTTCCATTATTAATTCAAATGGGGCTACTTTTTATTAATCACCACATGTTAACAGAGGATATGGATAGAAGAATTGAAATTTTAGAAGAGGCAATGTATCTCTTTAGCCGAGTGCAGGGAGGAAGTGAAGATGTTTCTCTTGTGAAAGAGGCGGTATCGTTTAAAGCAACTTGCTATCTTATACTCAATAGACCAAATGAGGTGCTTCAATTACTTGGCGAAACGATACGTCCTAACTTTCCGGAGGAAGATCTAATTGCCCAGGCGTATCAAATGCTTGGAAATGCTGAAAAGGCGAATGAAATGATGCAAATTAGTATGTATCAACATTTAATACAACTCGTTGCGACAATACCGAATTATGTAGTAGTAAATGCCTCAAACGCTGAAAAGGTAGAGTAATTGTCTGTAAAAGATCGGTTGTTGTAGGTTAATCTAGTTTAGTATATGGGTTATGAGTTTTTTAGCGTCGTTATCCATTTAGGAATGATAAATACTAACTATTTAAGTTGTAAAAACGAACATTTTTATTATTTTTATTAAAAATGTTCACTTTTAGATTGCGTATACACTAAAAGTTTGTTATATTACCAATATAATAATTTTAAATAACATCACTCGTATATACTCGGTAATATGGTCCGAGCGTTTCTACCTAGTTCCCAATGAAAGAACTGGACTACGGGTTAAAGTATTCGGTCGCTTTCTGTATTGAGCCGCTACCGTTCTATAATTTAGCATTGGCCTCATCTTTTGCTTAATTAACTTTGACTACCGTAGTTCTAGAAAGTAGAGATTTTTCTACAATTTCTAGAGCTTTTTTCTTTGGACCAAAACATCGAGTATAGAAAACAACAAGAGAAAGAGGAGAGATTATTTATGAAGAAAAATCTGTTAAAAAAATATGGTGCCCTAGCAACTACTATCGCATTATCATTCTCAATACTTGCAGGATGTAATGCTAGTCCAAAACAAGCAGCAGAGGCAAAAAGCACTCAAAACCCTATCTTAATTCAAGGCCCAATGCCAATAGAAGCTGAAAAATTTGCAAAAAGGTTAAAAAATGTGAAAGAAGAAAAATCTGGAAGTTTCGTATTTTATAAAGGAACTGTAGACAATTATCCTGTAATCGTTGCGAAAACAGGTAAAGGAATGGAAAATACAGCAGCCGCTACAGCAGTGGCTATTGAAAAATATAAGCCTATAGCGATTATTAACCAAGGAACATCAGGTGGACATGATCCTAATTTAAACGTATTTGATATTGTTTTAGGAAAACAAGTGGCGAATATAGGGTCATTAAAAACAACAAATATGGATGAGAACCAAGGGATTGAGCCGGCAAAATGGATATCTATGGACCTGATGGCTTCTGAAGGGAGTGCAGGAGAAGATCCAAATGCTGAGAAAATCCGATACTATGAGGGAGATAAGGATTTACTTGCAGCAGCTAATGCAGTGAAAGATAAATATACAAAAGGTAAAGTGGTCGAAGGTACTATAGGTTCAGCAGACGTTTGGAATAATGAAGTTGATAGAATTAAATGGTTCCATACAAAATACGGTACATCTGTAGAAGAAATGGAAGGTGCAGCAGCAGCGCAAATCGCAAAAGCTTATGACGTACCATTCTTAGGGATTCGCGTATTATCTAACAATAAAACAAACGGCGGAAAATACAACCCAAACACAGCAGCGGCAAATCAAGAATATGTATATGAAGTAGTTAAAAAGTATATAGATTCGATACCAAATAAATAGTAGTAGTTCTGTCTCAATATAAAAATGTTATCATTACTGCACAATGTGTTGTGAACTCAGAATTACCAAAGTTTCTTTAATTAAAATAGATTGGTGCCTTACATGGTATCCAATCTATTTTTGTACTTATTCTACAGAGGAAGAAGGGTTTTACACAAAAAATAAAGACAGTTATAGAAAAAAGAAAAGTCGAACGATTTATCAAATATGCATAATTGCATAAAAAAATTGAAATTTATAAGTTAACATTAAACTACTTTTTAATTGTAAAGAATATTTTAATAATCTTTACTAGAGAAGGATATTTCTTGTGAAAAGTAGATAAACAAAAAGTGTGGAAATAATACAGACTCAATAGAGTTTTGTATTAAATAAAAAGAAAAGGATGGGTATGGCTTTCTAAAAGTTTTTGGGGGCTAGAAAGCATTTTTTAGTTAATAGCTTCAAATTATATTTTAAAGGGGAAATGGGTATATGAAGTTTAGAAATACAAGGCTTGCTATGGTTACACTATCTTCATTTTTTATTTTAGGTACTGCATCTCTATCATTCACAGATATCATACACGGTGAAGTAGCTTCTGCATCACCACAAGAGATTATTGTAAAAAGCTATGACGATACATATTATAATAATGCAATAGGAAAAATGGGTTTAGAATTAAAGAAGGAACTTCATAATATTATTGATGATCATACAAAGTTATCATACAGTGCGGTTTGGGAAGCACTAAGAGATACTGATGAAGATCCAAATAATAAAAACAATGTGCTACTCTTATATACTGGGCGTTCGCAAGGGAAACTTACGAATGGTTCAGGAGTTGATAATTGGAACCGAGAGCATGTTTGGGCAAAATCACACGGTGATTTTGGAACGACTGCAGGAGCTGGAACAGATTTGCATCATTTAAGAGCGACGGATGTATCTGTAAATAGCTCACGTGGAAATCTGGATTTTGATAATGGTGGTGTGAATCATTCAGAAGCGACAGAATGTAAGTATGATAGTGATTCTTGGGAACCTCGTGATAGTGTAAAAGGAGATATCGCTAGAATGCTATTTTACATGGCTGTTCGTTATGAAGGAGACAACGGCGAAATAGACTTAGAATTAAATGAAAAGGTGAATAACAATAAAGATCCATACATGGGTAAACTATCCGTTTTACTAAAATGGAATGAACAAGACCCTGTCGATGATTTAGAGCGAAAGCGTAATGAAGTGATTTTTACGAAATATCAACATAATCGCAATCCTTTTATTGATCATCCTGAATGGGTAAATAAAATTTGGAATTAAAATATTTAAAGGTATTTTGCTTTGAGAGAAGGGATTGATCACTATGATCAATCCCTGTTTATATCTATACTAGAATAAGTGATTTTTATAGGATTGGAGAATAGAATAGATATTTTATTAAGTTAAGTATAATATGAGTCTTTTAATACGGTCCCCACTCAATATTCACGCCAACAATAAGAAAAATAAGTCCAATGATAAACCAAATGAATGCAAGTGGAGCCATGAAGCGAATCCATTTTCCATAAGAAATGCCGCTCGCTGCGAGAACGCCCATTAAAACACCGGAAGTTGGATTGAGGCAGTTCACTACACCTTCTCCAAGCATAACAGCCTGTACTGTAACTTGGCGTGTAATATGCATGAAATCGGCTAATGGAGCTAATATCGGAATGAAAATAACAGATTCTCCTGTCCCGGATGAAATGAGGAAATGTAATGCGGCACTACTTACATACATGCCGAGAACGCCAAATACAGGGCTATGTCCTTCAAGAGACTGTGCGAGTTGATTAACGATTGTATCAAGTAATTTGCCTTGTTCTAAAATGACTGAAATGCAACGAGCCATTCCGACGATCAAAGCACCGTATATGAGATTTTGGCAGCCTGCTAGAAAAGTAGAAGCGATATCGTTTGCTTTCATACCACCTATTATTCCCGCTGTAATTGCTATGAATATAAAAGTAGCGGTCATTTCTGCGTCCGTCCAATGTAGACGAAAAGCGCCTATTAAAAATGCAATTAATGATAAAGCTGAAACGAGTAAAATTAATTTATGACGTATTGTCCAAGGAACTTCTGTTTTCTCTGTTTCTTTCTCACTTGAAAGAGCATTACTTGGAAACCAGTTATCTCCGAGTATGCTTCCTTTATTCGATTTTTTTAAGCGTTTTACATACCAATTAATATACAAAACGGTAGCAATTAAAAAAGAGATATAAATTGCCGTACGTAAACCAATTCCTGAAAACATCGGGAGTTCTGCGATTTTTTGTGAAATGCCTAAAGGTGAGGGAGATAAAATAGTAGCATTAAAACCAGCATAAGTGCCTAAATAAATAATTGCTACGCCGACGATAGCGTCCCATTTTAATGTGCGTGCAACGATGATGCCAATGGGGATAAAGCCGATAACTGAGTTCACGATAATACCAGTCGTTCCGAGAATAGAAAAGAGTGCGGCGACAATGCAAATGAAAAGTAATTGCTGATTCCGAAATTTGTTAATTACATGATAGATTAAACCGTCAAGAGCACCTGTTTTTTCAAGAATTGCAATGGCTCCACCTGTAAATAAAATTAAAAAGATGATCGGAGCAGCAAGTGTCATTCCTTTTTCAATAGCGGTAAAAAAAGAAACAAACCCTACCGGCGATTGTGGAACAGAATGATAACTTCCTGGTATTGTCGTTGTAACAGTACCGTTTGTAACTCTTTTAAATTCTCCAGCAGGAACGAAATATGTAGCAATGGCACAAAGTAAGGCGATAAAAAATAGTAGTACGTACGCGTCAGGCATTTTAAACTTTCGTTTACTCGGCTGTTTTTTTACCTCGGTCTGTAATTGCATAAAACCCCTCCTTTTTCACCTGGTTAATTTTTAATATTCTGAAATTTATCTGTGAAATAGATTATAATAAAGGTGGCTTCTTAAGGCAATAGTTTTTCTATCCTTTTTCTGCACATACAAATTCTTGCAACATTAGACAGGGAAACGAAAAAAATCCAAGAATATGTAATATAAAAGGAAAAGAAAAGAGGGAAAGAGATGTGGAAAACTACGGATATATGTGATGAATTTGAAAAGGAATTACAAATATGTCGCCAGTCTTTTCGGTCTTTCGGGAAGAAAAAACAATTCTATGGGAAAATCGCAACGGTAAAAGTGAAGGATGATAATGTACTAGTGAAGGAAGGATTGCAAACATTACCAGAAGGAACGGTATTAGTTGTTGATGGCGGAGCGTCTACGAATTGTGCGTTACTTGGTGATAATTTGGCAGCTATTGCGGAGGAAAGAAAGCTAGCGGGGATTATTGTGAATGGATATGTTCGTGATTCTAGTGAACTAAAGAATATAGATATTGGTATTTTAGCGTTAGGGACGATGCCGAATAGAAGTATAAAAGAAGGAAAAGGAGAGCGAAATATTTCATTGCAATTTGGTGAAGTCGAATGGAAACCGAATGAATATGTTTATGTAGATGAAGATGGAATTATAGTTAGTGATAAAAGCTTACATAGTGAGGGATGACTTCTAATAATGGAAGGCTATTAAGCTATTATTCTTAGAAAATAAATCCGATAAAGCATGGACAAAATTCTTTGTCAATAGTAAAATAATACAGAATTTAAAAATTACAGAATGTATAGGTTTATCGATTTACGATAAAGTGAAACTTTAATCAGTGGGGATTTTGTTCATCCACACTGATTATTAGCCTTCACCAATCGGGCATTTACGGGCAGTTGATCCCCACTTAACTTCCTTGCTTTCGCTGAATTTGAGGTGGGGGTCTTACTGCTCGGCGAATAGCGGGATAACTTGAAAAGGGATTAAATTTTGCCTAGAAAAGTGAATGTTATCACAATGGTGCGTTCATAAACGAAATTATTTTTCCTATACAAATATAGCCGCGAATAATGCGGGTAGGAGGTGTTGTACATTTTTGTTCGACACTTACAAAAAGAGAGTGTCAACCGCATACCCTTAAAGGGTCTTTTTTTGTGTGAATGTTAGTAAAGGGAGGGAATTTTGGGATGGCAATGTTAAAGAAATGGCTGCTTACATCATTAATGGCAGTGGCACTTGTATTTGTTTCTTTTGCGAATACAGTACATATTACGTTTGCTGAAGGAAAGACAGCGAAACTTGCAATTATTGGTGAATCACAAAAAGGAATTATGTTATGTCCGAAAGAAGTTTCCATTGAAGATGGAGAAACAGCTTTTAGTTTGCTACAAAAAGTTATGGGTGACAAAGTAACATCTGAAAGTATGTCATTTGGAACGTATATAAAGGGTATCGATGGATTAATGGCCGGAGCAACAAGCGGTTGGTTGTATGATGTAAACGATAAATCTGCAGAAGTTGGGGCGGATAGTTATAAATTAGAGTCTGGGGATGTTGTTGCATTTCGTTACGTTGCAGACTGGAGCAATATGAGTCAACAAACGTTGCAACAAACGTTAGATAAATTTGGCACTTGTAAAACTGTAGAAGAGCCAAAACCAGAGGAACCGAAAACAGAAAAGCCAGATGGTAAGCTAGAAGAACCGAAAACAGAAAAGCCAGATGGTAAGCTAGAAGAACCGAAAACAGAAAAGCCAGATGGTAAGCTAGAAGAACCGAAAACAGAAAAGCCAGATGGTAAGCCAGAAGAACCGAAAACAGAAAAACCAGATGGTAAGCCAGAAGAACCGAAAACAGAAAAACCAGATGGTAAACCAGAAGATAAAGTAACAGAACAACCAAAGGAAGAGAAAGTTGAAATTCCAGCAGCACAATTAAACGAAGCGATTTCTAAAACATCAGAAAAGATGTTACAAGATGGAATTGGTAGTGATTGGGTTGCGATTGGACTTGCTCGTTCAGGTGTAAATGTTCCGCTTGAAACGAAAATAAACTATGTTAAGCCAGTAGCTGAAAAGGTTAAGAAGCGTTTAAATCGTTTTTCAGCAACAGATTTAGCTAGAACGATTATTATGATGAATGCAATGAATGTTGATCCTACAAAGGTAGAGGGACAAAATTTAGTACAAAATTTATTTGAATCAGATAAAGTGAATTCTGTTACAGGATACGCATTTACATTACTTGCATTAGATACAAAGAAATATGAGATTCCGGCCGAAGCAAAATGGAATCGAGCTGCTTTAGTACAAGCACTTTTACAAGCGCAGCATACAGACGGTGGCTGGACATATGATAGTTCAAGTAGTAAAGAAAGTGCTAGTAACGTTGATGTAACAAGTATGGTATTAGCAGCATTAGCTCCTTATCAAGATCAAGCAGATGTAAAGCCAGCTATTCAAAAAGCTGTTGATTATTTATACAAGCAGCAGCTAGGTAATGGTGGTTTTACCGCTGATGGACAAGAGAATTCTAATAGTACTGCACAAGCAATTATTGGACTATCGCTAGTTAAAGATGTAGATCACGATCGTCTTAATAAAGCAGTACAAAATTTAATGTCATACCAGCTTCCAAATGGTGAGTTTAAATGGTTACCAAGTGATCAAAAAGGTAGCGGAATGGCTACAGAGCAAGCATTTTTAGCTTTACTTCAGTTTAAAGATCTTGGAAAATCGATTTATGATTGGTCAAATGTAGTAGAGAATGAAATTGATACGAAACCAATTGTAGAGCCAGAGACAACTGTAGAAGAAAAAGAAGTTGTAGAACAGCCGAAACAACAAGAAGAGTTACAAGAACAGCCAAAAGATGAAAATCTAAAAGTTGTTGTAGATAACGAACGAGTTAATAAAGAAACAAACAAGAATAAGAATCAATTACCACAAACAGGAGCATCTTCTCATAGTGCAGCTACACAAGTAGGTATGGGTGTATTATGTATCGCTTCTGCATATGTATTATGGAGACGTAAAGCAGCTTAACAAAAATTAGGAGCAATCATTTGCTCCTAATTTTATTATAAAAGTGAGGGCTAATAATGAGTGGGGATGAACAAAATCTCCACTCATTAAAGTTTCACTTTAATATGAAAGGTGAGGGACAGCATGAGTAAGATGAAATGGTTCATTTCTTTAGTTCTTTCATTGGGATTATTAGCCGGATGTGAAGAAACGGCTGTAAAACCTGAGAAGAAGGCAGAACCGAAGCAAGAAGAGCAAAAAGAAGTAGCGAAACAGGAAGAACAAAAAGATGTACCGAAACCGGAAGAGAAGCAAGCTGAACCGGAACAAAAACCACAAGAAGAGCAGAAAGATAAACAAGAACAAAAAGTAGAAGAGAAACCGAAAGAAGAAAAAGCGCAGGAACAACCTGAAGTAAAGAAAGAAGAGAAACCAAAGGAACAGCCTGCTGCAAATAAACAACCAGAGCAACAAAAAGTACAAGAAGAGAAACCCCAGCGGCCGAAAGCGCCAGAAGTAAAAGAAGAGGCGAAGGTTGTTAATCAGCCGAAAGAAACACCGAAACAGGAGCAAAAGGAAGATCCGAATAAAGAGGAGAAAACGATACCGACTCCGGTAGTACCAACTCCTGAACCACCAAAACCAGATCCAGTACTAGTACCGAAACCGCAATCGAAACAAGTTACTATCTCCGTAAAAGGTCATGAAGGATACTTATTAGGTGCGAAAAAGGTTGATGTACAAGAAGGCGACACAGTTTACAGTGTGCTAACGGGCACAGGACTAGAGGTTGATGCAATGGGCTCTAAAGGTGATATTTATGTAAAAGGTATTAATGATTTATACGAGAAAGATATTACTACTACTAGTGGCTGGAAATATCGTGTGAACGGTGCTTTTCCAAACTATAGTGCTGGTGTAGTTAAAGTAAAACCAGGCGATACAATTGAGTGGGTGTTTGTATTAAAATAGGAAAGGATCTTCGGTAAAGGACTATGAAAATAAGCTTTTCTTCTTTACATCCTTTTGTTAATTTTTTCTATTATATTGGGGTGATGATACTATGTATGATGTGTCTTCATCCTCTTTTTTTAATTGGAGCGATTATACTAATAGTAATCTTAAATATAGTACAAGGAAATGGCGAGAAAATAAGAAACATGCTGCCAAGTACTATCGTATTCTTTCTAATGGTAATTTTATTTAATTCTTTATTAACGCATAGAGGGGCGACTACGTTATTTTGGTTAGGAGATAGCCGGATTAAGCTTGAGGCAGTTATGTTTGGGCTTGTTATGGGGTTATTATTAGTTGCGATTATGTTTACGTTTGCTTCTTATAACGATATTATTTCGAGTCATAAATTTTTATATTTATTTTCGAGAATTTCACCGAAAGTAGCATTGTTAACGATGATTACAGTGAGGTTTGTTCCTTTGTTTATTAGGCGGTTAAAGAAAATTACACTCGTCCAAAAAACGAAAGGTGTGCAATTAGATTCAGGTTCACTCATTGAGCGTATAAAAAATGGAATGAAATTACTGCAAGTGTTATTAGTTTGTTCGTTAGAAGATGCACTTCAAACGGCAGATTCTATGCAAGCTCGTGGGTTTGGTGTAACGAAGCGTACGACATATATTCGATATAGAATGGAAAGACGTGATTTGTATACGCTAAGTTATTTAGTTTTTCTATTAATAACTTCATTTATATTTAGTTATTATGGCGGTGGGAAATTGATTATCTATCCGAAAGTGGAATCAATACTGTTCCAGCAATATGATGGAATGATGTTTTTCCTATTTATGATGTTTATTAGTTTACCGATTGTAATGGAAGGAAGGGAATGGATATGGTGGCGCATGCAGAAATAAAAAAATTATCATTTATATATACTGATGAAAATGAAGAAGCGTTACAGCATATTTCTCTTTCTGTTCAAAAAGGAGAATTTATAGTACTTGCTGGCGGTTCAGGTTCTGGGAAGACAACTTTATTAAAGCATTTTAAAAAGGAGTTACTTCCAATTGGCACGCGTTCTGGACATACATATTATGATGGTGCTTTATTAGAAGAAGTACCAGAGTTATTATCTGCCCAAGAAATTGGTATGGTATTTCAAAATCCAGAAAATCAGCTCGTAATGGATACAGTTATTCAAGAATTAGCATTCTCTTTAGAAAATATCGGATTACCATCACATATTATTCAAAAAAGAATAGCGGAGCTCATTAGCTTTTTAGGATTTCAAGATTTGTTACATCAATCTGTCCATACTTTATCTGGTGGTCAAAAACAACTTGTAAATTTAGCTGCGGTGTTAGTCATGCAGCCGAAACTATTATTACTGGATGAACCGACAGCACAACTAGATCCGATTGCTGCAAAAGAGTTTTTAGGATTGTTAAAACGTATTAATGAAGAACTCGGAATTACGATAGTTTTAAGTGAACATCGTTTAGATGAAGTTATACCGCTCGCAACACGCGTTGTTTGTATGGATAATGGCAGAATCATTTATGATGGTACTTCTAAAAATGTGATAGCGAACATGTGGGAAGTAGAAAAGTTTCGTCCATTCATTCCGCAAATTCCAAGATTGTTTTTAGAGTGGAATGTGAAAGAGATTCCATTTACAGTGCGAGAAGCACAAATGAAAATGAATGATTTTTCAGCGATATCATATAGGAATGGGCAAGTAGAACAATGTGAAAAGCAAGAAGTAATTTTAAGTGCAGAACATATATCTTTTCAATATGAAAAAAGTAGTCCACTTATTTTACGAGATTTAACAGTGAACATCGAAAAGGGAAAATGGACAGCTCTAGTTGGGAAAAACGGAACCGGGAAGTCTACACTGTTAACGATTTTAGCAGGATTGCAAAAAGCTAGAAGAGGTAAGGTAAAGTGGAATGGGAAAGTGGTACATAAAATTGATTCGAAAGAACGATTTAAAAGTATAGGGTACGTATCGCAACATCCGTACTATCATTTTACTTTTGATACAGTATGGGAAGAGGTTTATGAGCGTGCGCGTGAATTATATGGTGAAGAGGGAAAAACAATAGCAGAAGAAATGTTGAAAAAGTTCTGGTTAGATTCACTTAAAGAGCGCCATCCACATGATTGTAGCGGCGGAGAGCAACAATTACTCGCATTATGTACAACGTTATTATCAAAGCCAACTTTATTATTACTTGATGAGCCGACAAAGGGACTAGATCCATGGAAAAAGGAAAGAGTAGGAGAGCTATTTAAACAGTTGCAAAAAGAAGGTACAACAATTGTAATGGCAACGCATGATATTGAGTTTGCAGCGAAATACGTTGATCAGTGCATGATGTTATTTGACGGGAAAGTCATTATGAATGATGCACCGAAAGAGTTCTTTAGTGGTAACTTCTTTTATACAACATCTATTAATCGATTCATCCGTAGAGAGTTGCCATTTGCATTAACGTGGGAGGATGTGTACGAAGCGTGTCCAAACGATATGTTGCATTCATAATATTTATTATTGCTGTTGTAATATGTACACTACTCTTTACGACTTTTATTATGGACGGGTATTACATGGTAAGTAGTTTGTTTTTATTAGCTGTCATTATGTTACCTTTCTATGTTCGTTTTGAAAGGAAGGCGTTTGTTTCACGTGAAATTGTTATCGTTGCTGTGTTAGCGGCGATTGCGGCGGTTAGCCGGGTACCATTTTCTATTTTACCAAGTGTACAACCGACTTCTTTTGTCATTATCGTTTCTGCAATTGTTTTTGGGAGTGAAACTGGCTTTATGATTGGGGCAACGGCGGCTATTGTATCTAATATTTTTTTAGGACAAGGTCCGTGGACGCCGTGGCAAATGTTCTCTTGGGGCATGATCGGGTTTATAGCTGGACTATTACGTAATACATTTTTAATGAAAAAACTGTGGGGAAGACTGTTGTACGGATTTGCCGTTGGATTTCTATTTGGCTGGATTATGAATTTTTGGGGTCTTCTTGGTTTTATACAGGAAGCAACGTGGGAAACAGTTATTGCTTACTATGTCGCAAGTTTTTACTTTGATCTGAGTCACGCGATATCGAATGTTATTTTCCTTCTGCTATTTAGTACGTCATGGATTACGATCCTCACAAGATTTAAAAAGAAATACGGTATATTAGATGAGCATAACGTGACATAGAAAAGCATACTCATATAAGGTAGGGTCGCGACTTACATATTCGTTTGCCTCTTTCATGCTTCTTACATATTGTAAGGAGCATTTTTTATTGTCAAAAAATAGATCTAATATATATCCGTTATTATATGAAATTATTTGTATAATAGTAGGTGAGAACTATTTTCAAGAGGGAGGTGTATAGTTAATGAAGTTAGTTATTCCGAAGCAACATGGAGCATGGGCGATGCTTGTCATACCATTTCTATTAAGTGTATTACTTGGTAAACCTACTTTTTATCATATCCCATTGTTTTTAGCCTGGTTCTTTATCTATCTAGCCACGTATCCATTTCTCATGTACATAAGGCAAAGACGAAAAAAGAATTTCTACACGCTACAATTGTTTATTTTATCATTGCATTTGTATTTGGGATGATTTCTTTATTATATGAATGGCGAATTCTTTTATTCGCAGTATTAATGATTCCATTGTTTATTGTAAATATGTATTACGCTCATCAAAAAAATGAACGAGCATTACTAAATGACATTTGCGCGATTATAGTGTTTTGTATAGGCGGCTTAATAAGTTATTATTTCTCCATGAAATTTATTGATAGAACAGCATTATTCATTGCGCTTATTTCATTTCTATATTTTTTAGGAAGTACGTTTTATGTGAAAACGATGATTCGTGAAAAAAATAATCCGAAGTATCGTTTTATATCTTGGGGATACCATATTGTATTAACGGTAATTGTATTTGCTATAAATCCATGGTGTTCACTCATATTTGTACCAAGTGTAATTCGGGCCATTATGTTGTATGGCAAAAAGATTTCTATATTAAAAGTAGGGATTTTAGAAATTGTTAATTCTGTATATTTTTTAATAATAACGGTAATAATGATGAAGTATGCCATTTGAAACAAACTTCCCATCTTTTGATGGGAAGTTTTCATTCTTGTTCTAAAATGTGAACGGTGTAATCGCAACGTTGAAGAGCTTGCTCTACAGCGTAAAGGGATTGTTCAATACGTGCGCGATTAAAATCTTCTTCAACAGTCTGTAATGCATCTTCTAAACAATGTTTCGCTTCTTGTAAGGAATGAAAAGAATCTTGTACGTATCCACGAGCATTCTTTTTCAAAGTAGTAGCCTCCTTTTGTACATCTTTTTGTAGTATGAACAATAAAGAAGAAAATATAATTTTTTATATTTATTTGACAATTATAATAAAATTACGTATAGTTAAATTTAAAGTGAATATTTTCTTATCCAGAGAGGTGGAGGGACTGGCCCGATGAAACCCAGCAACCGCGATGCAGGTGCTAATTCCAGCAGAACATATTTGTTCTGGGAGATAAGACGAAGATATACGTAACTTCTTCTTATCGGAGAGGTTTTTTTGTTGCAAAAAAACCGATTACGAAAACATATAATAAGAAGAAAGGGGTTGCGAAGTACTGTGACACTCGAAAAATACGTAAAACTGCGTAGTACAGTTTATGAATATATGATAGAGCAAGATAAGCCAATATCATTGTTAGATATTCAAGAACATATCGTTTCGCATCATGAAGGAAAATTCACTAAAAAAATGTTACATCAATTTTATTTATCAAGACTATTAGATGAACTCAAACTGGATGGAAAAATTACTTTAGCTGATGATGAATATCGCTATGCTGAAAAAGGGGTATTTTATAAGGCGGGAAAAGGGAGCTGAGCTCTCTTTTTTTGAAGTATGTAGAGTAAAAGACTGCTAAAGCAGCCTGATACAAGGGAATGGTGTTGAGTGTGTAGTGTCAAAGATTGAATGTGCCTGAAAGAGGCACTTCATATCGGCTGCAAATGAAAAGAGACACCTCCGCCGAATAGGTGTCAGTCGTTTTGTCACGTAGACTCGCTACTTGACAGTTATTAGAATAACATGCAGGATTTTGGAAGTCAAAAGGGAATTAGAGGAAGAGGTGTTGTGATGTATGCATACTTATTAAAAGATATAATGAAATGGATTCCAAAGTACATTATAGATAGAGGATATGAATATTATGAAGAGGGACATGTAGAAGATGTTGAAATACACGACAAGAAAGTATTTGCTTTCGTTACTGGAAATGCAGGGAATTATGAAGTGATTATTGATCTTGAAGATTTTGCAGAAAGTAGCTGCGAGTGTCCTTATGAAAATTATTGTAAACATATGGCGGCAGTTGTGTATGAAATTCAAGGTGCTGGTGAGAGTACAGTTAAAGAGCAATTGAAAGGTTTAGAAAAAGAAGAGTTACTAACAGTATTAAATCGTTTGTTACAAAGTTCGAAAAATGTGCAAATTGTAGAGACGATGTTAAAGAAGGGGAAACTTTAACTAAAGAGGGAGTTGTTTTGTAGTGAACGTACTAATTATATATGCTCACCCTAATCCTTCAAGCTTTAATGGGGCAATTTTAGAGCATGTGCAAAAAGGACTTGAGGAAACAAATCATTCTGTTACGCTACTTGATTTATATAAAGAACAATTT
The DNA here is from genome assembly GCF_016651125.1 of Bacillus sp. TH17. Taxonomy (NCBI): domain Bacteria; kingdom Bacillati; phylum Bacillota; class Bacilli; order Caryophanales; family Bacillaceae; genus Bacillus; species Bacillus sp. TH17. The sequence continues at coordinate 2,710,036 of NZ_JAEKEN010000001.1, read as the reverse complement.
GATCCAGTGCTTGTATTTAATGAAGAGAAGAAAAGACGTGATTTACTAAATGAAGAAGAGACGAAGCGATATAGAGAATTAGTGCAGAAAGCGGATATTCTTCTTTTCATATATCCGATATGGTGGTGGGGCATGCCTGCTATTTTAAAAGGATTTATCGATCGTATTTTTGTAGCTGGATTTGCTTATAAATATGAGGGGTCATTACCGAAAGGCTTATTTAAAGGAAAGAAAGCATGGGTTATTAATACGTTAGACTCACCGTTATGGTACGTGGCCCTATTATATCGATCAGCGGATTGGATTATGATGAAAAGAGGGGTTTTACGTTTTTGTGGTATTCGCGATATAAAACGTTCTGCTTTTCAATCTGTGAAAACGAGTAAAGTAACGAAGCGTGAAAAATGGCTGTTACAAATAGAAGAAGCGGCTCGTACATTATGAATGAAATCGATCGTATTATAAAGTGTTGCAATTGTGATGACGAACTTTTGCGTACGTATATTAATTGTTTAGTCCAATTGAAGAAATACAGCGAAACGTTTCAACAAATTCAAATACAATTAAGAAATGATTATTTAATAAGAGGGATTTGTGAAAGAGAAGTTGATGAGGTAATAAAGGGAAGTAAAGAATATGAAACGTATGTTCTTCCTAAAGTATTGCAGTGGAATTTCCTTAAGAACAATCCTCATATGATTGAAAAAGTATGTGAAGATTTGTTTACATATGAAGCATTAAATCATGCAGAGGTAGAGTGGAGAAAGGTAATAAGCTGTATAGATAACGAATGATTTATTATATAAAAAAGCTAGTATAAAACTAGCTTTTCGTTTAAATAAATAAGAAACATAGACTAATGATAAATCCTGCATATAGTAAGTTAACAACACAAAATCCCATAATATCACGCGCGCTTAAACCAGCTATCGCTAATGCTGGTAATGCCCAGAAAGGTTGAATTAAATTTGTCCAAGCATCGCCCCATGCAATTGCCATCGCTGTTTTCGCGGCAGGTACACCAAGTTCAGCGCCAGCTGGAATCATAATTGGTGCTTGCACTGCCCATTGACCGCCTCCAGATGGAACGAAAATATTTACAATGCCAGCACTTAAAAATGTAAAGAGCGGGAATGTGGTTTCATTTGAAATACTAATAAAGAAAGTAGAAATAGCTCCTCCAAGCGAAAGACCTTCACTATTTACTCCAATCATCATCCCCATAATTCCAGCATAGAACGGAAACTGAAGTAAAATACCTGAAGTACTCTTAGTTGAGTCAGAGAAAGCGCGAATATAATGGAAGCATTATCAGCCTGAACTAATCTTATTAACAGTAAGATGGTATCTACGGTACAATTTGAGCTTCTGTAACCTGGTGCAAATGATGGAGGAAAGAGGGTTATCAATAGCTAACACACAGGAAAATGCGAATTTACAACACTAAGAAGTTTTAATCCATAAAAAAGTGCACCTCCGATTGTTAGACTGTGTCTAATAAACGAAGGTGCACTTCAAAGGAATCAACTTTTTTTATTGAACTAAAGCACTCGTTAGCTTAATAGTAAATGATTGTAACCTGCTATTTCTCCCACAGCTCAATCAATCGACCTTCAGGATCTTTAATCCAAATAAACTTTCCAAATTCACTAATCTCTTCTTTCTTTTCAAGAGGTACACCAATATGTTCAAGATGCTGAATAGTCTCGTTTAGATTATGTACTTGGAAATTCAACATCACTTGTTGTTCTGTTGGAAAATAATTGTCATTTTCAGTGAAGAAAGAAAAGATAGTCTCAGTTCCTAATTCGGGTTTAATCACAGTCCCGTTCCAATTTTCTATTTCAATTTTCAACACTTCACTGTACCATTTTTTTATAACATCAAGATTTTTAGTTCTCCAAAATATTCCTCTGAAACCTTTTATCATTGTATTTAACTCCTATCTATCTTTAAATTTTTAATGACATAAGTTCAACCTTCAATAAAACGCAGTGCACAACGGGAATGGTGATTGGTTAGATCTTTTGCAAATTGTTGATCCGGAAATCCTCTGTGAAGCAATCTCAACCCGCCTGAAGTTAAGGATATATGATGATGGAATCGATAGAATAACATCCTGTTGGGGTCGGGAGTATCATTCTTTAAATATCGATAATAAACCCAAATCGAAACTGCAAAAAACTGTGCTCATGCTCAATATCAAAGAACTCGGTTCCTTCGATATCAATCAAATAAGGTTCTAGTTTGTCATTAATTAATACATGATCAGGGCCGAGTTCCCCATGTATAAATCCATAACGACTTCTTGGTTCAATTTTTGATTCAAGCTCGTACAATGTATCGAGTAGATTGCTATGACTAGCCCTGATGCTGTCAATCAAACTATATAAAAAATCTAACCAAAAGTATAGATTGTTTTTTTATAATTGTTATGATGTTAAATTGGGTCTGGAAAAATAGTCATATAAAACCCCGTTGGAGCTTCAATGTTTTTTTGATGAAATCATTCTTACTTCTCAAATACCTCGCCACACAAAAACTTAAAATGTATTACAATGAATCTATACGATTTTTAATCCTTCTTCTTTTCACTAACTTTACCATTATTTTTAATTGAGTATTACTGCCCCGTTAGTTTAAGTAAAAAACCTTCACAATCTCAATGATCTATTCAAACTTGAATAATCTAATTGCCTGGAAACGTTCCTCAACAATCTGTCCCTTTAGTGGAGTAACTTTATTGCTACTCAGCAGTTTCTTAATCCGTCTTTCAGTTCAGATTTTCTTTTCACTATAAAAACCTCTCTTTAGATAAACAGATCTAAAGGGACAAAACATTGCGTCTTTTAAATAAACACCGTGACTTTATTTAAAAGCGATATTAAACATATTCTTCAAATCTTGGAAGCATATGTTTGCCGCAAATGAAAAGAACCATAAGCTTGCCAAACGGCAAAATTATAATTTTGATAGCTGTCGTCATTTTTTATTCATATATTGGAAATGAATTTCATAATGCGGAAAAATAGGGGGATTTATATGTCAAAGTGGCAATCTAAAGAACAATTGGTTCAATTATTAAGCAATCTTGTTGAAATTCCTAGTATTACAGGTTCAGAAGCTGAAGTTATATTGCCAGACTTTGTTGTAGAACAATTATCTGACTTACAGTATTTCAAACAAAATCCGCATCATTTACAAAAAAATCCGACGGGGGATGGACGATATTTTGTTACAGCCCTAGTAAAGAAAAGTGATAGTACGAAAAATACTGTAATTCTTGTTAGTCACTTTGATGTTGTAGATGTACAGGATTATGGAGTGTGGAAAGAAGATGCATTTAACCCTAAAAAATTAACATCTATGTTTTATTCTCATAAAGATGAGCTACCAGATCATGTACGTGAAGATATAGAACAAGGAGATTGGCTCTTTGGTAGAGGAACAATGGATATGAAATGTGGTCTAACTTTACAAATGGCGATGGTTGAGCAAGCTTGTGAAGGAAGATTTGATGGGAATGTTCTTTTATTGGCTGTTCCAGATGAAGAAGTGAACTCTGTAGGGATGAGAGCTGCTGTTCCAAGATTATTAGACTTAGCAAAAGAACATGACTTAGAGTATAAAACGGTCCTAAATTCAGAGCCTATGTTTTCAAGACATCCTGGTGACCAAAATAAGTACATTTATACTGGTTCTATTGGTAAGGTGTTACCTGGTTTCCTTTGCTATGGAAAAGAGACACATGTAGGCGAACCTTTTGCAGGATTAAATGGGAGCTATATGGCTGCATTATTAACAGCGGAATTAGAGTTGAATACGGACCTTTGTGATATTGTAGAAGGGGAAGCGAGTCCACCACCAACTAACTTGCTTCAAAGAGATTTAAAGGAGGATTATTCTGTACAAATTCCTCATCGTGCTGTCACATTATTTAATTTGTTTTTACTAGAAAAAACGATGACAGATGTAGTTTCATTGTTACGCCAAAAAGTAACGAAAGTAGCAGAGAAAATCGACGAATCGTATGAGGAGCGAGCGTATCATTTTTCTAAGTATAATCCGTTCATACCGCCGAATCTTAAAGTAAATGTATTAACGTATGAAGAGCTTATCGCTTATGCAATTGAACAACATGGAAGAGAAAAAATAGATGAAATTCAATCCGATATTATAAAAAATAGAGAAGATAAAGATGATCGTGCAGTAACTATTGATTTAGTAGACAAATTATCTATCTTATGTAAAGAAAAGGCTCCAATGATTGTACTTTTCTTTGCGCCACCATACTATCCAGCTGTGAGTTCACGCAACAATCCTTTAATTAAAGAGGTAGTTGTAGAAATGGAAAAGTATGCCCACTATAATCATAGCATTACATTTGAAAACCAAAATTATTTTGGAGGAATTTCAGATTTAAGCTATGTGGGCTTACAAAACCCATTGGATTCAATGAGTTCTCTTGTAGACAATATGCCATTATGGGATAAAGGTTATTCGATTCCACTAGAGGAATTAGAAGAGTTTGACGTTCCAGTATTAAATATGGGACCAGTAGGAAAAGATGCACATCAATGGACGGAGCGTCTGGACGTAAATTACGCATTTGAAACGTTATTAGATATGTTACCTATATGTATTGAAAAACTACTTGTTTCTAATAAAGTTACACAGTCATAGTGTTTGCATAAGAGCGAGAAAAGGACCGTAGTGATACGGTCCTTTTTTTCGTAATGAATAGTTTGAAACCTTAGATTTATGAAATTGTGATGTAAAAATTCTCCTTAAAATAGATTCGCAATAAACTATTTAGAGAGAGTAGATATGGCTTGTACACTTTTTGTAACGGTATTTGCTGAGTTTTTGTATAATATAATTATGTGAAGTTAACATAACTTACTGTATCAATAATATATATTTGCGTAGAATATCCATTTTAAGATTTTGAAGTACCCCCTTAAATGAAAAATTTATTTCGCTACAGTTAGTTACTTAGTGAAGTCTGCTCATTTTTTTCGTATTAGGGAAGAATGTACTTTTTAACTTGATGGGTATGGGGTAGTACCCCTTGTAGCAAAACCGGAGTGGGAATGATGAGTATAAATAGTTTTGTGAGATTGATAAAGGACGAATTATTAAAAGAGGTAAGCATAAGAAGTGAGGATGAATTCGAGCCTATAGTAGTTAAAGATATTCCTAGACTTTGGAAGTGTTTAGGGACAGGTAATTATGCCGCAGTATTTATGCACAAAGAATACAAAGATTGGGTAGTGAAAGTTTACGCGCGAGAAGGAGAAGGAATTGAAAAAGAGTCAGAAGTATACCGAAGAATCGGAAATCATCCTTCTTATTCGAATCTTATATATAAAGGAGAAAATTTCATAGTATTGAAACGTTTAAAAGAAATTACCTTATACGATGCTATCCATAAGGGGATTAAAATTCCTAAGCAGGTAATCCTTGATATCAATGAAGCTATAGAGTATGCAAGGGAGCAAGGATTAACTCCTTGTGATGTTCACGGAAAAAATGTGATGATGGAAAATGGAAGGGGATATGTAGTCGATGTATCTGATTTCTTAAAAACAAAAGAAGATAGTAAGTGGAGAGACTTAGAAAAGGCATATTTTACATTTTACTTGCCATTTATTTATAAATTGCCTTTCCCTGTTAAAATACCGTATTTCATGTTAAACATTGTTCGACGTTCATATAGAAAATATAAGAAGCTTAAAAAGAAATTCAAATTGTAAAAGGATCACATACTTATCTTTAGGTTAGATAAGTGAACCACTAGTAAACAAAAGGACCGTACATTTTAGATATGTCTAATATGTACGGTCCTAATTTTATAACTTCATGAAGTAATTTATTTATAAAATGATTGTAACAATAGAATATACCCATTTCAGTACATTTCATTTTAAACATATTGATGTACTATAGTTCTAAACAAATCACAATAATGGATTAGAAGGGGAATAAACTATGTACACAGACGCAATTGAGTATTAAAATTTCAATCTAATTTACCTTTGCATAGATGCAGGTATCAGTTAGTTTTTTACCGTCAGCTGAAAGATCTTCATTACGTAATATCCCTTCAAGCTCAAAACCTAGTTTTTCAGGGATCGTACGACTTTTAGTGTTAGTAGATTCACAGCGTATTTCAATCCTTCTAAATTTGAGTAACTGAAATCCAAGGTTTGTTAATTCACTTACTACCTCTGTCATATATCCATTGCCACTAAATTGCGTATTAATCCAGTATCCAATTTCACATTTAGAAATTTTCCAATTAATTCCGTGAAGGCTAGCAGTTCCAATAAAATCATTAGTACCCTTAAGATAGATAAGATAGCGAAAGCTTTCTCTTTTTAAAAAATCTATATGGGCATTTCTCAGGATAATTTCAGTTTCTTCAACAGTAGGAATTGACTGGAATAAAAGCAACCATTGTTTTAACTCATTAATTGACTCCTTAATAGCTTGGTGTACGACATTCCCGTCACCAGCTTGAAGTGGTGCTCGAAGAATTAGTCTGTCTGTTTCTATTTGTAACGGAACATCTAATAAAATAGAATTCATATCATTTCTCCTCTCGAAAACTTTAAATTATGACAGAATGAAACTTATATAATAAAAAAACTTTCACCCAAAAGAAATAATTCTTGAGGACGAGAGTTGCAATTTCGTGGTACGTTATTATGATAAATAAATTAAAAAATACCCTATCTCACTAATAGGAGATCCTGTCACAGCATTACTATAAGTTATTACAGAACCGTGCGAAGCTCTTAGTCTTTCTTCATTAAGAACTTGATAGCAATACAGTAAAGTTTATCTCCCATAATGGAGCCTCTCAAAAATTAGTAAACAATAAATATATATTCAATTAATCACTTAGAAATCCCTTTTCACATATTGAAAACTAAACTGCCAGTTGGTACAAAAAAATGGCTACCGAAGCAGCCTTAGGTTATTCAACTAATGATTGTAGAAGGAATGAGTGTCGCATTTATTAATCCCAATTTATTTGATTTAAAAATTTACTTCTATGCAGATGGTGAAACAGAATTAATGAGAAGGTCTAGCCGCGATATTGCTGAAAGGAGAGCCGATATCAATTATTTAAGGCGGTCTCATGCAGAACGTCGGATTCAGTACGAAGTGTTTATGCATCCATACAGTCAATGTTTTGATATTATTATCAAAAATTCCGATGAAGCAATATGTCTAGAAAAAAATACATTTGAGTTTTATAGAGTTTAAATGCAAATACTCTATTTGTTATGTTTATTATGAGGGTTCATTTTCATTATTTGGCTCCCGAATGAAGCAACTTTAGTATTCACTCAAAAATCCATTGTCTATGAAACAACTAGATTTTTAAACGGCTTTAATAGACAACTGCCATTTACATAGACAGATGTCTATTGTATTTTTGGCGGCAAGATTAAATAGCTTTTTTGTTACTTTACAATAAAGTATACTTAATATCAGTAATTCATGTAATTAGGAGTGATTTCTATATTTAGGGAAAATGCAAAAAAGTTACTTCTGTCATTAGTAACAAATCCAATACTAATAATTGTATACGGCATTTTTTGTTATGAGTTAGCCTTATACTGTAAGTACGGAAGGATGAATTATAATATTTATATTTTGTTATTATGTATAGTACTTTTTATATCCATGATTACATTTACTACAATGCGGGTGATAAAAAATAGAGAATATGAATCTAAAAAATTAACTAATTCAATAGCATGGAGATCCATTTCTATTATCATTATTGTTGCAATTACATCATTTTATGGGATGCAGATTTATCAAAGTGCAATAAATTACAATGGCAAATTGGCATGGTTTATAGAAAGGTTAAAACATGAAAGGTCAGTTAAACTTAAACATAATAATATATATGAATCTGGAGTAGAAGGTATTTTTGAAGATATAAATAAAAAACATCCTTTGCCAAAGAAATTGTATATGGCAACTGATTTTGATCTTACATTTCATTCAGATGGAACAATCACAGCGTTTGATACATTTGTTTATGGGAAAAATGTTGATGGGAAAGAAGAAACTTATTTAATCTCTTATAATAAGAAGAAATCAGAAGATATTACTATAATACGAGACGGGTATGCAAAGCCTGATTATGATGATGATAAATTAGTAGAACCTTTAATTAAAACGGTTAAGGCGATTCCAGTTAAGCAAACGGTTAGAAAGTGGAATGAAAGTAAGTATGGGTTGATTTATTATGGAAAAAGAAATTGGGGATCCAATACAGAGGGGATTATTAATATTACTGAGGATGGTAAGGGGCAGAGTCTTAAAGAAGCAGCTTCTGAAATCATTGGATATACTGTATCTATATTTGTCCCTGGAAAAGAGAAAGAGCTAGTACCTGCTAGATATAACTTAATATGTGACGCAAGTTGGAGTAAATCAAAGACGCCTCCAAATGAAGATAGGCTTAAAGAGAAGAAACAACAAGATTTAAAGAATGAAAAAGAACAGTTTTTCCTATCAAAAGAAGTTGGTTATAAACTAAATATGACAGATAAAGCATTAGGGAGCGCCTTTTATTCATTAAGCAAGACTAGTGATGAAGGGGAAACATGGGAGGTTATCAATCCAGACCCATTTAATAGGGGGATTGGTAGTGTATCAGGAATCACTTTTATAAATGATAAACTTGGGTTTTTAGGAGCAGTTAGACCTTCTGGTAATGAGGGAGAGTTATATCGCACAGATGATGGGGGGGTATCTTTCAAAAAGGTAGAATATCCGCCGCATGAAGTCAAATTAGATCATACACAGTCCACAATAAGTCCTTTTGATTCTCCTAGTATGCCATATGAGAAAGATGGGGTTTTTAATATGTTAGTGGGACAAGGGGCAGATGGAGACTACAATGGCGATAGTAGTGCACTTTATCAATCAAAAGATAACGGAGAGACATGGGAATTTGTAGAAGAAGTGAAAAAGAAGCCCGTAAATCTTTAGATGATCTTAAGGCTTGGATACAATAATCTGACCTATTAAAATCTCAAAAGGATTTTGTTGATACGTTACCTGAAAAAGAAGCAAGTATCTCTAAACTAGAGGAAAGTAAAAAATAAAGAAAAGAGGTTGCCCAAAAGTAACTATTCAGCGACTTTTGGGACAACCTCTTCTTTTCGTTGTGGATTTTCAAGAAAATTTAGAATAAAATAAAAATATAGTCATCTACCTATTATTCACTAATGAAAAGAAAAGGGGGTAGCGAAATGCAACTGAAGTATGGGAAGCACATTAATATATTATCTATTGTTCTAACTTTGTTCTCTTTTTCCGTAATTGTAAGTTTCTCTACCTGGTTGAGTGGATATTCAATTTCCAACCTTTCTACAATGCTTAAGGTAACAATGTGGAGTGCATTTATTCTTGGAATTATAGGGTTTAGACAAGAGAAAAGCGCACTAGCGATTATAATTATGGGAATATGTGCCTTTGCTCTAGTCGTTCTATATACTTATGCGGTTATAAGTTTTCTTGAGCATTAAACACAAAAAAAAGAAACGAACATTTTTGTTCGTTTCTTTTTTTGGGGGATGATTATTATAAAATAGCCTCTTCTAATGATTGAGTGCTGAATCCAAGAATTGATTTTTGAGTGTTATTCTCATGATCTTTTACAATGATATATGGAACCCCCTGTACGTTAAAGAATTCAAACTCTTCTTTTCCTTCTGGGGTATTAGAGGGGTACCACCCACATTTTTTACTGAAAAAGAAATTGTATTTATAAAGCGAAAAAACGCTATTCTTTTTGTAACAATATACAGAAACGCCATCCTTTTCTATGATTCTACAGAAAGAATAGCGTATTTTTTCATTTTAGGGGGCATTTCTTTTGATTAGTTTGATAGCGAGGTGACGATACCCCTTTATTGTTTTTCAGATTTCGCTTGTTCTAAAATGTATGCTTCTTCTTGTTCCGGTGTCGCTAATTCGTATGCTTTACCAGTGCTGCTATTGTCCCATTCCCATAATAAATTATGCTTCTCAACCGATTGAGAGAAATCGCCTTCATACCAACGAACCAAAATCTTAAGGTACTGTTCTTTATGTTGTAAGGTTCCACTATTACTTTCATCAATCGCTTGACGTACTTTTTCGATGTTTTCTGGAGTCATTTTGATAAATCCTTGCTTTTCGTGGGATAATACTTTTTGATGAGTCATTTTGTGCATTGCATTGATTATATGACGATCAGAGTTGAGGTCAAGTATTACCTCTTCCCCTTTAATTCTCTCAGTCTGCTTTTCCTTAACGTCTGAACCTGCATACGTACCGACTTTGTAGCCAGTAAAAATACCAACTGCTATAGCAATAACTAAGGTTGATGTGATTTTAATCCACTTTTTCAAACCTCTTACCCCCCTTTTATTGAAGTGTACCATAAAAGAAGAACTGTATGCCCATATCTATCTGTGAGGTCTACATAACGTATCATTATCAATAGTCAACGATGTATAAAATTTTCGTTATGGGGGTAGTTAAAAATATTAGCTTGATAGCGATGTGGCGGTACCCCTTAATGGGCATCTTTTTCATATTCAGCAATAAATTTCATAGTATACTAATATTTAGGTGTTTATATTGGGAGGATTAAAATGATGAAGAAATCAGTATTAGCAGTTGGTTTATCGGTTGCAATGTTAGCGGCTTGCGGCGAAAAAGAAGTGGTTCAAAAAGAGAAGCCAAAAGCACAACAAACAACTGCGAAAACAGAACAACCAAAAGATGAGCAAACACGAATGATGAAAAGTTTTGAACGTAGAACCAAAGAAATTAAAGAATATTTCGGCGGTACTGTTACAGCGGTTGAATTAAAAAAAGAAAATAACTTGTATGTCTTATATGTTTTCGTTGACAAAACAGCATTGTCAAATGCAGACGAAGGCCTACGGGAAAATTTCGGCTACAGAACGAGAACAAAGTTAAAAGACGCCGTTGCGCAGAGTGGCTTGCAAGAATACGGCAAAACAACCATAAGATACTTCACATCAGACAATAAAACAGAAATTGAATTTGAATAAGTATTCCTGCGGGAGTGCTTTTTTATTTTATTTGCAGGAAATTATCACCATTTGTCGAATTATATAAGCTGAAGGGTGATAAAAATGAGACATAGAAATCTTTTTATGCTGGCAATGAATACGTAAAAACAAAAACATTCACTTATAACGGTTAATAGGAGGAATTATCATGAAAAAATTAGCTACAATTGCATTAACAGTAGCTTTAGCTTTAGGCGGTTTGACGGTTATGAACATTAACACACCTGAAGCACAAGCAAGTGAAGATTGTTATTACATCTGTGGTCCTAGCGAAACGGTGAATGGTGTTACAGTTCAAGTTCACGCTACGGAATACACTTTTGGTGGAAACGTAATTGCAAGAATTACAAATAACCGAGCTGAGGACATTCATTATAATGTCAGCATCGAAAAGAAATATGGAGACAACTGGGGAGAATATGATACTTTCTTCCATTGGCAAAATCAATGGGTTCCAGCTGGAGCAAATGATGAAATTTCAACTTTCACAGGATATGGAGAAAACATTTACGACAATGGAACATACCGTTATAAAGTTGAAATTGTAAGTGCTGACGGTTCTGTAGATACAATTTACACAGCAGCAATGACGGTAACAGGGCGATAGCTCATGACTGAGCTTCATTATTTATGATTGTATTTTCAATAATATCATTGATAATTGCGTTGATATTATTATTATTATTAAAATAAGCTCTTCGGAGCTTATTTTTTTATATAAAAATTGAATATTAATATTCTATTATTGAGTTTTATCCTCTGTTCATAAACATAAGATTTTCTGGACAGATGTCTCTTAACGTACAGAAAACGCTTAAAATATGTCCGGATTGTGTCTAAACGTACAATTTTCCCGAAATGGTATGGTGAGACCACATCCATCAACTTAAGAAAAGTAAACACCCCAAAAACAAAAAAATGAGCTGACTTCTCAAAAAAACTAACTGTAGAGAAAGAAAATTTTCATTTAGGGGGTACTTCAAAACCTTAGCTTGATGGGCTTTTTTCTTTTTTCTAAAGATCCAGTGTAAGTTCTTTAAATATTTTTATACCAGATAAACCCTATTGGGTTTTAATTTTTTGGATTACGCTACATGCTTGTGAGGCATAGAAAGGTTATATACGACGCCTAAGATATCAAAGACGGTTTTCTTCTCATACCTATGGGATTTTCGTCTGTTTTTCTGTAAGAGATCAAACAGACGAAACAATATCTTTGTTAATTCTTTGGTGTCTTTTTGTAGAGATTCATAAATAAGTAGAAAATAATCTTTTATGATATAAATCGCTTTATATTCGCTTAATTCTCGTTTCTTCTTGATGAGAATTAATTGGCAGATTTGAGACACAGAAGCTATTTTGAACGTAAGGGATTTGTAAGGAATAGGTAAGGAAAAAGAGATTTTCATTGTGTATGATGAAAATATAAAGAAGCATGAAAGGAGGAACAGATATAACTTATATATGAAAAACAAACCAGTTAATAAGAGCGTTTCATGGAAAAGAAATAATTTCTGAGGTTAACATACATGCAAAAAGAGGGATTTACCGTTTATTAGGACAGAATGGAGCTTGTAAAAATAATCATTATGAAGATGATTACGAATTCAATGTTGACTTTTTGTCATCGGTAGAGATGATAGCTGTGTGGTGAGTATGAAATATCAAGCAACCACCTATACAATATGAATAGAGGAGAGGAATGCCTTATGAAAACACGTAGTCAAATTACATTTGCAAGTCTTGCCCTTTTAATAGCTGGAAGTTCCCTGTTATACACAACGCCAACCTCAATTGTAAAAGCAGAGCCCACTCAAAATGTATCTAGTTCGTTACAAACAAATACTCAACGAGATCGTACTTCCGTCAAGCAAGCAATGCGGGATGCATTGCAACTTGGATACCCGGGGATACTTGCTAAAACTTCTGAGGGTGGAAAAACTTGGGGTTATGCCGCTGGGGTAGCGGATCTGAGCAGCAAGCAACCAATGAAAACAGATTTTCGCTTTCGCATTGGCAGTGTGACGAAGACGTTCATCGCAACGGTTTTACTTCAATTAGTCGGAGAGAACCGCTTGAATCTAGATGACTACATCGAAAAATGGTTGCCTGGTGTCATTCAAGGAAACGGATATGATGGTAACCAGATTACTATCCGGCAGATATTGAACCATACAAGTGGTATCGCTGAATACTCAAGGTCAAAAGACGCTGACTTTACGGATACAAAAAAATCGTATACGGCTGAAGAGTTAGTGAAGATGGGGATTTCTCTGCCCCCAGACTTTGCCCCAGGAAAGGGCTGGTCTTATTCAAACACAGGATATGTATTACTAGGTATTCTTATTGAAAAAGTAACCGGAAACAGCTATGCGGAAGAGATTGAAAGTCGGATTATTGAACCGCTTGAATTGTCGAATACATTCCTACCTGGCAATTCAAGCGTTATTCCAGGCACCAAGCATGCCCGTGGATATGTCCAACCAGACGGAGTAAGTGAGCTAAAAGACGTTACTTATTATAACCCAAGTGCAGGTAGCTCAGCTGGAGATATGATTTCTACTGCTGACGACTTAAATAAATTCTTCTCTTACTTGCTCGGGGGTAAATTACTGAAAGAACAGCAACTAAAACAAATGCTTACTACAGTTCCTACAGGAAAAGAAGGAATCGATGGATATGGTCTTGGAATCTATGAAACTAAGCTTCCAAGCGATGTCTCGATATGGGGACACACAGGTGGCATTCTAGGGTTTACTACTCTTGTTGGAGGTAAACTTGGAGGCAAGCATACGTTGGTCGTCAATTGGAATAGTTTGGGTAGAGCTGACAGTCCTAATCCTTTTAAAAATATTTTACTTGCTGAATTTAGCAAGTAGGCAAAAAAGAAAAATGGATAAATTTTGTCATATTTTTTATAGTTAAACAAATAAGTGATGAATTCGATTACTTATCTAAGGAGGCAATTCTCTCATGAAAAATAAACTATCTGGGGTGTTAGCCGCTACATTAGCGCTAACGATGATCCTACCAACAGGGGCGATAGCATCTTCAAGCAGTAAGACTCCGGTTGTAGCTAACCAAGAAGTTGCTAACCAAGAACTGGAGAAGATTGCGGCAGAGAAGGCTGCGCTACTCACGAAGTCCTATGGGACGACTAGCGTGCAGTATGCGCTAATTGATAATGGTAAACTTATTTTGTCGGGTCAGACAGGCAAGAACGATATGGAAGGAAAACAGCGGCTGAACAAAGATACTCTATATGGGATTGGTTCAGTCAGTAAAATGTATGCAACAGCGGCTGTAATGAAATTGGTCGACGAAGGAAAAGTCGATTTGGATGCTCCTGTCGTCCACTTTGTTCCTGATTTCAAGATGAAAGACGAGCGGTACAAACGCATTACGCCACGTATGCTGTTAAACCACTCCTCCGGCTTGCAAGGTTCCACGTTAAGTAATGCATTTTTATTTAACGATAATGATACCTATGCCCATGATGTCTTGATGCGGCAATTGTCCAACCAAAGCTTGAAGGCGGATCCTGGCGCGTTCTCGGTATACTGCAACGACGGCTTTACGCTGGCCGAGATTTTGGTGGAAAGAGTCAGCGGTATGAGCTTTACCGAATTTATACATCAACGGTTTACAGAACCCTTACAGCTGAATCATACGAAAACGCCGCAGGATAAATGGGAAGACGATAAGCGGGCTGGACTCTATTTTCCGGCGTACCAAGGGAAGCTTCCCATTGAATCGGTGAATGTGATTGGTTCGGGAGGGATCTCTTCCACGGCAGAAGATATGGTACGATTCTCACAATTATTTATGGGACAGGGAAAAGGGATCCTCTCTGATAAGGCAGTCAAGGCGATGGAGCAAGAGGAATATAAAAAAGGAATGTGGCCGGGGGATGGAGGTAATATTTTCAACTATGGTCTTGGCTGGGATAGTGTGAAACTATACCCATTCAGTGAATATGGGATAAAAAGCATGGCTAAGGGCGGCGATACAACACTGCAACATGCTATACTGGTCGTGCTTCCGGAACAGAAGATGGCAGTGGCTGTGTTGTCATCCGGCGGCCAAAGCTCTACAAATCAACTACTGGCAACTGAATTACTGCTCGCCGCGCTTAAAGAGAAGGGCACAATTAAGGACATCAAGCCAAACAAATCCTTTGGCAAGCCGGTCAAGGCCAAGATGCCTCAAGACGTGACGAAGAAAGCGGGCTTTTACGGCAATAGCGAAAGTCATTTCAAAATAGAAATTACGAAGAATGGAGAACTGTTCTTACCATCTAATCGAGAAGAAAAATATGTATATACTGCGAATGGAAGCTTTATTAATGAGAAGGGTACTTCCAAGCTCAACTTCGTCACTGAGAAGAATGGAAGCACTTATTTGAAGGAGAGCACATATAAATCGACGCCAGGCTTAGGGCAAAATGTGATGACTCACTATTTAGCCGAGAAACTAGAAGACAACGTGCTATCGAAGAAAACCGCTGCCGCATGGGCGAAGCGGGAAGGCGTCAAGTTCTATCTCGTGAACGAGAAATTTAGTTCTATTGAATATCTCGTTCAACCGAAACTTATTACCACACAAATTACTCGCAAGGAAGACCTGGAGGGCTATTGGGACGGCAGAAAAATTACAGGTCCGAACACCGCGGCGCATCAGCTCCAGATCCCCGTGATGAATGGCCGTGATACGACGGAAACTCATTTCTATACAGAAGGCGGCAGTGAATATATGGAGATGGCCGGATTGTTATATGTAAGTGGATCCAACGTAAAACCGCTTGATGCAGGCCAATCATCCAAAGTTACGCTACAAGCAAATGGGCATGCGAAATGGTTTACGATCCCACAAGCGACAGCAGGGAAAACGATGAGCGTGACGTTGTCATCGAAGAGTTCATTCGCGGTGTATGATGAGAAGGGAGTATGCGTCAATTTTACCGTTGTGAGCGGCAATAACAAAGTAAAATTGCCGAAAAACGGATCGGTTGTATTTGCTGGCGCGCCGAACTCGGAATTTGCAATCACGTTGAACTAGCTACAATTCAAGATGGACTTCAACAAAACCAGTACGACACAGAAAAGGTGTTTTGCTGGTTTTGTTTGTATTTACGCATTATCTTTACGAAGAGGCTTTCTACGAATAATATCACGCTCAAACTCTGCAAGAACAGCTATCATACCAACTTTTTAGCTGTTAAGAAACTTTGCAACAGAACCAGACATGTACTCCTTCATCACTAAAAACAGCCAGTTTTGATTTTAAATTTTTTTATTTATTGACTATGAAGTAACCACATAGTTTATAGTATGAATATTATTCCTTATAGGAGGCAATATAATTAGATGGATAGCTATAAGTTAACTAAAAGTGATGTAATTAAGATTTTTAATACTACGAAAGAAACACTTCGATTCTATGAAGAAAAAGGATTAGTTCAGCCAAAGGTAGGTAAAAATAACTATAGATTGTATGGAAATGAAGACCTACAAAGAATTAGCCAAATCTTCTTTTGTAAAGATATGGGTTTTTCAATTGAAGAAATTGATTTAGTAATAAATAAGAGAAATATAATAAACAATATGAATATCTTACAGAACAAAAAAAATGAAATTGAAACTGAAATTCATCGATTTATGGAAGTGCAAAAGAAAATTACTAGGCTCCTAGATCTCCTTCAAAATAGAAGCAGAAATTTCAATAAAATTCAGAGTGTCTATTTTGAAGAAAGAAAATATTATCACATCAAAGGAGAAAATTTTAATAGTGTAAAATCCTTTTTTGATAAATTCCGTTCTATTTTTAAGCAAGGTGAACTTTTTCAAGAACAATTTATAACAATGTGTCCAATTAAGAATTTCTTCAATGATGATTTGGGACTTTCAGTTTATTATCCTGTTTTGAATGATACAGAGATCGAGCATGTTGATATTCTTAGTATACCTGCAGGTAATTATCTTTGTGTTGATTACGTATGTACAGAAGGGCATATGGATGAAGCACGACGTCAAATATATACAAACATTAAAGACTATATAAAGAGAAATGGTTTACAGTTTAGATCATGTGATGTAATTGAATCAGATTTACACGGATTGAATCTGTTTTACCCAGAAGGACAGATAATTATGAATATGCAAATTCCTGTTGAAGAAAAATCGAAACACCAAGAGAAATGAGCATTTATTTATGCAACACAATTTACAAGAAAATTGGAAAAATCGGCTCTTTTATCAAAATGTGTTTAGTATGATTTTTTTAAAAGTGCTGGTAGTCCACTTACTATAAAATCATAGAATCTCTTTAAATTAATACAAACTAAAGCCAATTTGCTTAGCGTGGGTTTTATGTCAATTGGTTGGCGGGGCCCCTACTATAATTGGGGTCTGTGTACATGCCCATCAAATTAATCTATTTTAATACTCCATTGCCATCAAGCTAAGACTTTAAAGTACTCTTTAAATGGAAATTTTGTGTTTTTTATAGCACCGAAGTTCATTTTTATCATTTTGGGGAAGAATGTGTTTCTTAACTTGATAGCGATGGGGTAGCACCACATCGCTATCAAGCTAAGCTTATGCAAAGTCAATTTTAGGCGAGATTGTTTCTTTTTTCTAAAGAGCAAGTGTAAGTGTTTGAAAGATTTGCATACGAAATAAACCCTAACGGGTTTCACTTTTTTGAATTAAGCGGCTTGGTTATCAGACATGGTACAATTGTAAACGACACCTAATATATCAAAGATCGTTTTTTTATCATATCGATGAGATTTCCGCCCATTTTGCTGTAGGAGATTGAACAGGCGAAGTAACACCTTTGATAGCTCTTGGGTGTTTTTTTGTATAGTTTGGAATAGAAGAAGAAAATAGTCTTTAATCATATATATGGCTTTATACTCACTAAGCTCTTGTTTTTTCTTCATGAGGAGCAATTGGCGCATTTGAAACATGATAGAAGAACAGAGTAGAATGGCAATCAATTGACCATATAAATGGCACTCCAATCGTTCTGGTTTTATCTTTTTACAATGATGGATTTGAAAGAATGACTTCCACGTTTTAAATAAAATTTCGATTTGCCAACGCAAAGAATACCAGTCATGTACCTGTCCCATCGGGACAATATCTGTAGGGGTGTTTGTCATATATACATTGATACCACTGAGCCGTTTACTACGAGGAGAATACTTCATTCCTTTCTTTTTTTCTCTTACAGCTTGATCTTGTAATCGTTTTTGTTGCTGTTGTTTTGTTAATCGGTGAACAATTACACGAGCTGGCACTTTATCAATCATTCCTACATAAGCATCAGCTATTTCACATGTTTGTCCTGGTTGAAGGGAGCTCATTAACGTCTCCATATCTATCTGTATATACTCTGTACCTTTCTTAATTCTTCCGTCTTGAAAATAATCAGGGTTAGGATTTTTTTGATAAATACGTGTATTCGACTTGATACGAGAGATATAGTAGGCCTCTTTATCTTGTATATATTGAAGGTCTTTTAAATGAAAATAACCTAAATCTCGGATACATAAATCATTCGCTGTCACAGTTGGGGCACACAGAGAGCCGTAAGTGCGATCATGTTGTTTACCTGGACCTGTATGAATATGTAAGAACTGTCCACTTAACAAATCATACTCAAGTTGAATTTTTATCCCAGCCGTATGGCTGCATCCTCCTGCACCTGGATAAACCGATGAAAATACATCCGGGAGTTGAAATGCAGTTGAATCTAAAATACGAATACGCTTGAAAACAGAAGTGTATGGAGAAGAAATCGGCATAGATGCGGCCAATTTTTTGCTTAGTAGTTCGGCTAGTAGGTGTTGTAAAAGTTGGACGGCCGCCTTATTAAACCGTTGATTCAGTCCCTCAGGACTGATGAGTACTTCTGTTGATGCTTCTAAACAGCTAGATAACTGAGTTAAAGAAGTCATAGCTATATTTTGGCTCAACCATACACATAAAGCTACTAAATCTTTTGCTTGGTACTTACTGGTTCGTTGTACAAAGCCAACATCTCTAGCAAGATTCCGTAAGGTATTTGGAGATAAAAAACTTTGAATCTCTTGAGCAAATAGTTGTAATTCGTCATACACAGAAACAGACATAAAAAACGCCATCCTTTCCTATGATTCTACAGAAAGAATAGCGCATTTTTTCATTCTAGGGGGCATTTCTTTTTATTAGCTTGATAGCGATGGGGTAGCACCAACAAAACACAAATTTCGTACGCTACGACAGCGTAACGATTTTATGCTACCAGTAAAAAACTGATTATTGAGAGCTCATAATCTGCGGGGGAGGGACACCCCCGCGAATTTAAGTTTCACTTTATAAAAAAGTAAGGGCCGGTACCGCTTGTTATTTGACTATTACTTTTCCATCCATTCCTTTCAAGTAGTGGAACCGACATATTAGTTCATATGTACCGGGAGTTTCAGGTTTTACGGTAATTGTTATTTCTTTTCCTGACGGGACTTCGGCGTCAATTCCGAGTTTTTTCACCGTGAAGGTATGTTCTCTATTTCCTTTGTTTTTCAATAGTAACGTCGTCGTTTTCTCAGCCGGAACAGTGATGATACTCGGATTAAAGTAATCATCATTCAATTCAACCTCAATAGGCTGTCTCACAACGTCGGATTCGGCAAATACATGGAGCGAACCTAAAGTAGTCATAACTACAATCATCGCAAGTGAAATGATTAATCCAGTTAATAGCTTTTTCACAGACATTCACAATCCCTCCTTTCCTAAGCACTAGTGTTTTCAAATTACTAAAATATTATCAATATAAATGGGGTTTAGGCGTGGCTTAAATAGTAATTCTTTCGGCAACTCCTACTAACCAAGTACTAACTGGAATAGGATTTGGGTAAATAAAAAAAGCCTCCACTACTGAGGAAGCTTCTCCAAATGATGTGCAATATCAATATACATATCGGAATAAACCGAATGGACTTCATTACTAGGCGCAGCGTTAGAAGAGAAGTGGACGATTACCATACTTGCTTTCGGATCAATGTAAAGAGTTTGTCCGTAACTGCCTAACACTTCGAAAGCACCTTGTTCATTGTGCGGAATCCACCATTGATTATGATAAGAAATGGAAGCACCATGACCAATTGCGAGCTCACCTTCTTGTACATTTTTCACACTTTCTGTAATAGAAGAAGGGACGATTTGTTTTCCGCTATATTGACCATTATTTAATAGTAATTGTCCGAACCTCGCCATATCTCTAGCAGTTGCATTTAAGCCAGCGCTTGCTTGTTCTACTTTTGTTTCATCTGTAACGTAATAAGCGTCTTCTTCCATACCAATGTGAGACCAAATTCGTTCGCTTACATTTTCAGCTAACGATTTCCCTGTAATCGTTCGGATAATCCAAGCGAGTGTTTCAGTTGATCCGTTATTGTAAGAAAAAGCTGAAACAGGTGGTGCAGTTTCTTCTGCTTCTAGTAACATATCATAAATTTTCATAGGCCCCTCGTAATTTTTACCTCGGGGTAAAATATTACTAGCTAAATATAGTTGTGCATCTTGATTTTCTAGTCCTAGCTGCATATATCCGTGAGTAGGGTATTCAGCGGAAACTTGCATGTCCAGTAATTGCTGAAGTGTTGCTTTTCCAAACGGTGTATTTTTTAATTCTTTTATGTAAGTGTCAGCTGTTTTCTCTACATCAATAAGATTTTCTTCAGCGAGAGATTGTATGATTGCACCAGTAAACACCTTTGCTAATGATGCCATTCCATGAGGTTCACTCTCGTTATATCCATTGAAATATCGTTCATAAACAAGTTGACCATTATGTACAACGACAAAAGCATCTGTTTTGTTTTCGTCTAAAATTTTTTTTAGAGGAGTCGTATTTCCAAATCTACGCTCCACAGCAAAATCGTCTAAGTTTTGTAACGCGGTAGGGAAGGGAGCAACTTGGTCAGGGATGTTTTTTACTTCATTTATTAAAGTGAATTCTTTCATATGTGTATACGACCAGCGTAAGTAAGGATCGTCCAACCAGTTTTCTTTTGTGACATTTGCTTTAGTGGGGGTCGCTTTATTATTTTTAAAAAAAGTAAACCCAAGCCCTGTAACTACGAATAGTAATACTAGTAACAGTAATAGCAGGGGAGATTTCTTTACATTCATATAGGTACCTCCTTTAGTTTCTATTATAAGTATACGCTCGTCTTAAAATAAATACAAAATAAGGAAAGTAAACGGGTAAGTTTACTTTCCTTATGAACGTTAAGCAGATATTTGTCCGTCTGTACTTTGTTTCTTGAATTTTTGTTTTCGTCCGTGTAATCCATAATATAGAAGTAAAGTGAACGCAACGATAATAGCTGCGATAAAATACATATTATGATAACTTGATTTGGCAGCGACTATACCTAAAATGAAAGAACCGAAGCCAATGCCACTATCAAAGAACGAGTAGTAAGTAGCTGTTGCAGAACCACGTCGATGGTTTGGAGCGGCAGAAATTGCAATCGTTTGGAAACTTGGAATTAATGTTCCGTATCCTAAACCGATTAACATACCTGCGCCAAGGAACCAAAATGAAGTTTGCGCTTGGCTTAAAATGAACATCCCAATTGTGAAAATAATAATAGCGGGATAGATAAGTACATTTTCACCGAAACGATCAAATATTTTCCCTGTAAATGGACGAGAAATGACCACAACAAGTGCGTATAAAATAAAGAAGTAACTTGCAATTTCGCTTAAACCGAGTTCTTTCGCATAAATAGGAATAAAGGATAAAATGCCACTATAAGAAAAGGCTAAAACAAATCCTGTTAGAGCGATTGGAATAGAAGATGGTTCAATTAAGTCTTTCCATTTCATTTTTTCTCGTTTTTGTTTGTTTACTGGTGCTTCATGCGGAATGTTGACTAGTAATCCTAATAAAAATGCGAGTAATGAAAATACTGAACAAACGATAAATAGTACAGTAAATGAAAAATGAGAAATAATTGTTAAACCTAAAAAAGGACCAATTACCATCGGTAGACTCATAAATACGCCGTAATAAGCAAGTGCTTCGCCGCGTCTATGAGCTGGTGCTACATCAGTTACAATTGTTCCAGTTGCTGTTGTTGCCATTCCGAATCCAATACCATGTAAGAAGCGAAGGGCAAGTAATAAAAATAAACTTTGCGTACCGAAATACATAACAGTAGCGGCTAAAAATAGTGAAAGTGAAATAAATAATATTTTCTTTCTTCCTAAATCATCGAGCCATTTTCCTGTGAATGGTCTACATAAAACAGATGAAATAAGAAAAACAGTTGCAACTAAACCAATTTCCTCAGGTTTTCCTTTTAGGCTGTCTATAACATAGACAGGCAGAGTAGTCATAAGCATGTAAAATGTTAAAAAGAGAAACAGACTACTAAAACAAGTTCCGAGGAAATCCTTCGTCCAAAGTTTTTCACTTTGCATCGTCATCCCTCCATATTAATGATCTAAATTTTTGATAATTTGTTGTAACAATTGAAAAGCTTCATGTAAGTCTTCTTCTTTAATACCTTCTAGCGTCTTTTCTTCAAAGGAATCAACTTCTTCTTGCCATACTGGAATCATTTTTAGTGCAGTATCAGATAATGAAATCAACTTTTCACGGCGATCTTTTCCTTCAGTACGAATAATCCAGCCCATCGTTTCCATACGTGTTAACGTACGAGTCATCGTTGGTGATTCAACATTTAAATATTGACATAATTCTGTTTGGGTACAAGATCCAGTTTGATTAATGCGGAAAATAACAGCCCATTGCGCACTAAATAATCCTGTTGGAGATACACGTTCATTAAATTTCTTCGTAAACTTACGAGAAGTTTGACTGACAATGTGGAAAAAATGTTGTTTTTCGTCCATGTATTTTGATCCTTTCAAATTAGTTACCTAGCTAACTATATACCTTTTTATTTTACTTGTCTAGTAATAGACATGTTGTTTTATGTGGAAATTTCGTATAGATTTTGTATTGAGAACGTACATTCTAAATGGTATTCTTTAATTAAGTAAAGAATTTTTTTCTATTAAATAGAATGGGGGAACATGTGATGATTAAGCCTGCAACAATGGAGTTTGTTTCACTATCGAACGGAGAAACGATTGCGTATCAGGAAGTTGGAAGGCAAAATACAGAAATTCTTGTACTCATTCACGGGAACATGACATCGTCACAACACTGGGATTTAGTTATTGAAAAGTTGCAAGATCAATACCATATTTACGCTCTTGATTTAAGAGGATTTGGCCAATCAACATATAATCAATCGATAGATTCATTACAAGACTTTGCAAGAGATGTAAAACTATTTATCGATCAATTAAAACTAGAAAAATTTTCATTAATGGGCTGGTCAATGGGCGGTGGTGTTGCGATGCAATTTACAGCGAATCATCCAACATTTGTCGAAAAGTTGATTTTAGTAGAATCAGTGGGAATGAAGGGATATCCAATTTTTAAAAAAGATATTAACGGGCAACCGATCGTATCAAGTTTAGTAAAGACGAAAGAAGAAATCGCGCAAGATCCAGTACAAATTGCTCCAGTGCTAGATGCGATAAAAAATATGAATAAATTATATTACCGTACAGTATGGAATCTATTAATATATACACATAATCAACCTGAACCGGATCGTTATGAAAAGTATTTAGATGATATGTTAACGCAACGTAATTTCGTAGATGTGAATTATGCGCTCATTACATTTAATATTTCGGATGAACATAACGGGGTTGTAGAGGGAAATAAGCAAATTCATCATATTAAAGCTCCAACACTCGTCATACAAGGTGACAGAGATTACGTCGTACCGCAAGTAGTCGGTGAGGAATTAGCAAAACATTTGCCAAATGCAGAGTTGAAGATATTAGAAGATTGCGGACACTCACCGTTTATAGATTGTTTAGATGTATTTATAAAACATGTTGAGGATTGGTTAGACAATAAATAATTCCCGAAATATAAAACTTGCATATACTATAGCATTTGTATGTATAAGGGGAGAGAGTCAATGCATAATCCATTTTTAATATATCATTCTCCATATAATGATCATCAATATATAAAAATGATTATAAATCCGATGTATATGCAAGTTTCACCAGCTGTAGTTCCTTTGCAAGTGCAGCAATCAATGGTCCATACACATCCGATTTTATTTGGGCCTTCATTTTATGAAAATCCATATTTTAAGCATTTTCATTACAATGTGAAAGCGCAAGTATGGGAAGGATAAGAAGCTAAAAGGTTCATTCTTTTAGCTTCTTTTTTATTATGAATATTCGTACACGCATTTGAAGAAACAGTTTATAATGAAAAGTGGAAAGCGTGAGAAGGAGAGGGAAAGGGATGTCGATGCGTTTTACTTTTTGGATTATGGTTGGAATTGTAGCAATCTCAGGTTTGTCACAAGGGATGCTTTTACCTGCCATTGCAATGATTTTTGAACAAGAAGGGGTTAGTTCAAGTATTAACGGTATTCATGCGACGGCATTATATATTGGGATATTAGTTATTTCACCGTTTCTTGAAAAACCGATGCAAAAGTTTGGAATGAAGCCAATTATCGTTATTGGTGGGTTTCTCGTTATTATTTCATTATTCTTTTTTACACAAACTTTTTCATTTTGGGTATGGTTCGTTCTTAGATTTCTAGTTGGAGTCGGAGATCATATGCTTCATGTCGGAACACAAACATGGATTACGACAACATCAGACCCGAGTAAAATAGGTAGACAAGTATCGATATACGGTGTATTCTTCGGAATTGGTTTCGCAGTTGGCCCGTATTTAGCAAGCACTGTTCAGTACGGTCTTGCAACACCATTTATCGTATCTACTATACTTTGCTTAATAGGATGGCTTTTACTACTACCAACGAAAAATGCATTTCCAGCACAAGCTGAGGCAAAAACTGAAAGTAAATCATCCTTTTCTCGTTATAAACAAGTCGTTGGATTAGCTTGGATTGCGCTAATTGGTCCGCTCGCATACGGCGTACTTGAAGCGATGTTAAATAGTAACTTACCAGTATACGCACTTCGCAAAGGATGGTCTGTATCGGAAGTTTCCTTCTTATTACCAGCATTCGCAGTTGGGGGCATTATTACACAAATTCCACTCGGTATATTAAGTGATAAATACGGAAGAGATCGTATTTTAACGTGGACGTTCAGCGTAAGTACGGGCATTTTCCTACTTGCAGCAGTATTTGATCAATATTACTGGATCGTCTTTGCATGTATGCTTATAGCAGGTATGGTCATTGGCTCGTGCTTCTCATTAGGGCTTGGATTTATGACAGATTTATTACCGAGACACTTACTACCAGGGGGTAATATATTATCCGGAATCGCCTTTAGTATAGGAAGTATTATGGGACCTGTATTAGGAGGCGTATTTATAGAAAAAATACAGTATACAAGCTTTTTTATTGCGGTTATGATTATAATGGGAATTCTCGCAATGGTATATATGGTCTACATGAAGAATCAATTCGCATCAAGAAAAATAGAAAGTAGGTTAGGGCATGACAAAACAACCTAATAAAAAGAAATTTGAAGTACTCGAAAACGAAACAATTACAGACTGCTTAGCACGTATGGAACAAGAAGGCTATGCACCGTCTCGTCGCATGGAAGAACCAATCTTTCATGAAGTGAAGAAAAACGGCAAAACAGAAGTTGAACCATGCGGTAGAAAAATTGTTTTTGAGGGGAAATTGAAGTAATCAAATAACAGATTTTCTTTTTGATACAGAACAAGCCATCCAATTCATCCTCTATGAATTGGATGGCTTGTTTTTTTACACTTGATCAGTGAAGGAAAATATATTTTCTGGGAAGAACGAAAAGACATGCCCAATTCTTCTAAATCCTGTTTTCTAGACTGTAGCTTCATGTAGAAAACTTTGCAACAGAGCCTTTATTTATTGTTTTTGCTAAAACTTATGTACAATTCACAGTGCGAAACAACACATATAAAATGCCACTTCCTTTTTCATTTCTCCTAATTGGCTTCTTTATATGGATCGCAGAAAATATTGCTACTTTTTTCGTATATTGATAAAATAAGTTCTTGGGTCTTACTTGTTGTTATCAGTATAATGATTGTCGCTCAACTTAAAGAAATTAGTTACACAGATTTCGCACTATCTAAAGAGGGGACGGCAGCGATTCCCTCTTTTTGGAGCCACTCACAAACGTAAAGCAAGAGAGGAGGCTATATGAACTATTCTCCTCTCTTGTTTAGATTAACCAGCTACTACAATTGGAACAGGTATATCAAGTTCAATATCTGGAGGATGTTGATTGGAACCTAGTCGACATCCTGGTGGATAATGTTTTTCTAGCAATCTATCTTCGCACTATCTAAAGAGGGGACGGCAGCGATTCCCTCTTTTTGGAGCCACTCACAAACGTAAAGCAAGAGAGGAGGCTATATGAACTATTCTCCTCTCTTGTTTAGATTAACCAGCTACTACAATTGGAACAGGTATATCAAGTTCAATATCTGGAGGATGTTGATTGGAACCTAGTCGACATCCTGGTGGATAATGTTTTTCTAGCAATCTATCAATTCTGATGGAATCGATAGATTGTTAGAAAGTGGAAAGGAATATCCGTATATTCTGAAGCAGATGTAACAGAGTGTCCTTCCATAATTAAGTGTAAAACCAAAATACGTTGTTTTAAAAAGTTATTTGTTAGAACTGGTTATAAGTAATAAAACAGAAAAGAGGATTACATGTTACATAATTTACAGAGAAGTAAAAGAATTTTTTTATTATGTCTTATTTTTTTAGTGCTTTTAACCGCTTGTGGTAATACGGATGTTAAGACATCTAAAGCTTCATTACCACCGTCTCAATCAAATATAGATAAATCCTTAAAAGCACCAAATTGGGTAGATAAAAGTCCTATTCAACAATCTCCTAATTTTACGGAAGATAAAAAAGTAAAATCGGTTGTGAATTTAATAGCAACGGGTGATAATTTATACCATGACGCAGTAATTAAAGATGGCAAACAAAAAGACGGTTCATATGATTATAACTATATTTATGAAAATATCAAAAAAGCTGTTAAATCAAGTGATCTTGCTATAGTGAACCAGGAGACCCCGATTGCAGGAAATAATTTAAAAGTACAGGGATATCCTACTTTCAATACACCTGAAGAAGTAGGTCAATCTTTAGTGGATACTGGATTCAATATAGTGACTCAAGCGACAAATCACGCTATGGATATGGGTATTAAAGGTGTTGCGAATACAAGAGAATACTGGAAGAAATATCCGGATGTTATCCCGGTAGGCATTAATGAGAGTCAAAACGAGCGCAATGAAATAAAAACGATTACAAAAAATGGGATTCATTTTGCATTACTTAATTATACATATGGTACGAATGGAATTAAAATTCCAGCTGATAAGTCTTGGGCATTAAATTTAATTGATAAAAAAGCGATACAAAATGATGTGGAAAAGGCAAAGAGTAGTTCTGATATGGTGATTGTTATGGTGCATTGGGGAGTTGAATATACCTCTACACCTTCAAAACAACAAAAAGAAGTTGCTCAATATTTAACAGATTTAGGTGTAGATGTAGTAATTGGAAATCATCCACATGTAATTCAACCAATTGAATGGAAACAAAATAAAGATGGACATCAAACGCTAATCTATTATTCTCTTGGAAATCTTATTTCTGCTCAAGAAAAATTAGAAACATTGGTTGGAGGATTATCTTATATACAATTTGTTAAGTATGAAGATAAAACTTTTGGTATACGACAAGCGGCACTCGTACCGACAGTAACCGACTATGCTGATGGTAAGAAACAATTTAAAATTCAATTTTTAAAAGATTATTCGGATGAAAATTCTAAAAATCATGGGATTAAAAAATTTGTAGGTCCCGTTTCTTTGAAGGATTTCAAGGATATTCCTAGAGATGTGTTGGGAAATTGGTATAAAGACTAATAAACAAAAAGGGAATGAGATACAATTAAAAAATTTATAATTTTAGCATTGGTATTGACATTGGGATGGAGCCTTGCTGCTTGTAGTGGAAAACAAACATCTCAGGAAACTACTAATAATAACGATAAAAATAAAAATGAGATAAATGCGAATAAAAAAGATGTTTTACCTATCTCTGATCTTAATGATTGGAGAATTATTCTTGTAAATAGAGAACATATGTTATCAAAGGAACTAGGGATTGAATTAACAAGTATCACTCAAAATGCTAAGCCAAATATGAAAATCGATAGCAGAATTGCAACTTCCTATCAGGATATGGTAACAGCTGCAAAAAAAGAGGGAATCAATCTTTATTTAAGATCAGGTTATCGAGCTATAAAATTACAACAAACTTATTATGATGCTTCAGTTAAAAGCTATAAATCTCAAGGTTTGTCGGATAAAGAGGCTAGTGCTAAGGCATTGGAATATCTTCAGTATCCTGGTGCAAGTGAACATCACACTGGATTAGCATTAGACATTATTTCAGTTGAATGGCAGAATACTGTAGAAGATTTAAATGCAAAATTTGAAACGACTGATGCATTCAAATGGTTAGATAAGAATGCTGCAGAGTATGGGTTTATTCTCCGCTATCCAAAAGATAAAGAGAATATTACTGGCATTAAGTATGAGCCATGGCATTATCGTTATGTAGGAAAAGAAGTTGCTGTTTATCTAAAAGAAAAAGGATTAACTTTAGAAGAGTATTGCGAAAAAATTAATCCTAGCAAGTAAAAATACAATTTGCTTCTATTAAAAAGCCAGTGGACATATTTCCTTTCCTCAAAGGAAAAAATTATGTACTGCTACGGGAAAAGGCGGATCTAGAGGATGTGTGAACCTTCCTTCTAGTATTGCGAATACTGTGTATAATAATTTAAGCACGTATGAACCGGTTATCGTGTACTAGTAAATAGCAACTTCGTGTGAAGCGATGTATGTATGAAGAACTTAAATGTATAAAAGAAGCAGTGAAAAAGGATCTGATATTCATATCAGATCCTTTTTCATTCGTAACATAGAATAGTTGATTACTGTATCTGCTTAACTAAGCTTTAGAGACTGCCTGCTTTCGAGATGTTACAAAATTAACCTCGCCATCTTTTTTGTTTTGGATGGTCGCTTTTCTTAGCTTACTAGATATGTGGAGGTAGCCGGAACACTGCGCTTGGCAGTGTTTTTTTATTATTTCTGCACATAAATATATAGTCATATTGATCCCAGTTTCATTTTATTGAAGAAAAGTGCGACAGCTTTTTATCCCGCTATTTGAGGGCAGTAAAACTCCCACCTCAAAATTCAGCAGGAGATGAACAAAACCCCTACTGATTAAAGTTTCACTTTATAAAATATGGAAATGTTAAAATCCCTTTGATAGAGCAATATGCAAAAATAATTATTTATTAATTCTTAATGTAATGAATATTCATGTTTAAATATACGAATTTAACTACATGGTTATTGTAATAAAGGGGGAGAAAGATGTTAGATGAATTATATAATGCTTTTTTAAATGCATCGGGTTTTACAGAAAGCGCGAGGAAACGAGATCAGTATGATAAATTACATGATTATTTAAAAGATCAAGAAAGAGAGTTAAAACGATTCATTCAAGATGCTGAATCAGCGAAGAGAGATTATGAGAGTAAAAGTAATGGCTTAGAAGCTAATAAAATTCCGGCAGTTGAATTTGAACAAAAACGTCATGAAAAGGATGAAGACTTAAATACAGTATTATCCTATTTTAAAAGTGCATTAAGGGATGTTGGATCTGCGATAGGTACAGCTTATGCAAAGTATTTGGAATATAAAGCGAAAGCAGAAGCGGAGAAAGCGTCCGCATACAATGCAGCGACCAAGGCTTTTGAAGAAAAGAAAAAGGAAATTGAAAATCTTATCCATTAAGCATACAAAGAATGGGGGAATCAACATGAGTGGTAAAGAGGTTGAAATTATAGGAAGTAACACTGCAAGTGCCATTTCTTACGCGCAAAATATTGAAAATGGTATGAAGGATTCTTTAAACGAAGCGAAAAACTTAAAAGCATATGTTACATGTGCGAACTGAAATTGAATATATTTGTAGTACTTTTACAAATTAAATAAATTCGTTGTATTTTAATGAAAATGAATGAGTTGGAGGTTGATGAATTATGAATCTTAGTTTTGAATATACTTTTAAACAAATTAAAATAGAAGATATAGAGAGTTTTGAAAAAAATAATGGATTAAAATTACCAGATGATTATAAGAGTTTTTTATTAAAGGATAATGGTGGTAAATCTAATAGAAGGAGATTTAGTACGAAAGATGATGTGGTTACGTCATCAATTATGATGTTCTTTCCACTATCAGAGGAAACAGAAAATAATCTGCAAAATTCTTTAAATTATTATATCAAGGGGAATAAATTACCCTCTAAATTTATTCCGATAGGGAAAGACCCGGCTGATAACATTATATGCATATCAATCCATGGTAGCGATATAGGTAGTGTTTACCACTGCCATACATACCATATAGATGATGAAGGAGAATTAGAATCAAAATTTATTAGAAAAATAGCTTCTAGTTTCACAGAATTTGTTAATGAACTTTCTGAAAAATAGAATTGCATTATTAGCAAGTAAATATGTAAAATATCCAAATCAACTAGCTTTGGTTGGACTATTGAAAAAAGAATAGTGATGGATTAATGTTACATATAAAACATATGAATTTAAAGCACTTGATTGTCTACGAAAGGCAACAAGTGCTTTTTTAATAGATAGGCATGCTATAAATTAAGGCTAACAGAAATTACTAGTATTATATAATTGAAAATACATTAGCAAAAGGTGTGGACTCCGTATCCCCATTCGTTAAAGGTGTAGAAATACTGCCAGATGGAAGTGTCGTTAGAACTAGAACGAACTATAGCGGGAAATTCCAAGAAGCCTATGATGCCTCTAAGGCGAGTATTCAGAGTAGGATCTCGAATTTGGAGAGTGGTGGGGTTAAGGGTACGGGTGAAGAAGCTACTAGACTTATTCCAGGTACCCCTGGAAAGGTTACAGGAGGTAGTTCTACAAAATTAGGGCAAAATATATTGGAATCCATGGGGCTTCCACGTTCTGCATCACGGAAAGGATATCAGGCGCAAAATATAATACCTAAAAACTTAAGAAATCATCCGGTATTAAAGAAAATTGGAATGGATATGGATCATGCTGATAACGGGATATTTTTACCGATACCAGCAAAAGATCCAAGTGCTTTGTCTAGGCATAGAGGATTTCATAGTGTATATAATAATGTGGTTAAAGATCAGTTAGATAAATTAAATATCAATCAAAGTATTAAGGAGTTGGAACAACAAGTGTTTGAATTGCAACAAAAATTAAAAAAAGGTACAGAAAGTGGCTTGCCATTATACAAATCAAAGGTATTAGAAATTGGTATTGAGAAGTTTTACAAAACAAAATTAAATGAAGAAATAAAGATTTGGAAAAGAGGTGGCGGTGCTACTGAAGAACTTTGGGAAAGGTGGATAAATAAATGAAGTACGGAAAAAACACTCAATTAGTCGAAGAGGTTATTAATTTTATTACAAATTTACAACTTTTTCATAATGAAAACCTTCTAAATCGTGATGTTGTTATGGTTAATGAGTATGAAAGAGCACAAGAATTGGCATGGTCTCAAGGTTTGGATGAGGTTGAAAACGTTTGGGAAGATATTAAATCCTCAGAAGGTGGGGAAATAATAGGACAATTATATGAGCATGATTTAAACTCTATGGAGCGTACTATAAGGGAGATTATTCAATCATCCGAGAACTATCCAGGTGATTTTGTATTACAATATATTGATATTTTTGAAGAAATAATTGGAGATTTACATATGTGTGCACTAAATCGTTTAGTAAATGGAAAAGTTGATAATTTTTATGAAAGAATCTTTGAGGTTTATAAGCTTGGGGGATGGCCTTGTGGATGGGAAGGTGAATATCCAGAAGGGAGAATAATTGTATATTCACCAGATAAAAAATAAAGTATATTTGTGGTGGAAAGAAAAACAATAAGTGGTTTAAAAGTAGAGACCCATGATGGCTGTACCATCATAGAGTACTACGTGCAATGATAGAATAGAAAACGAAGTACGAGCTTAGGCGAGATGACATTTTACTGGGGCATGAATATAAAAACACATGGAATGGACATAAAACTAACGAAAACGTACAAACTCGTAAGTTTTAACGTAGTAGTTGTCATGATATACAAAAGGTGTCCTACTGTTATTATAAAACTGACAAATTTAATGTTACTTAAAAACAGATGAACTTAAAGCCACTTGATTGTCAACTAAAAGCAACAAGTGCTTTTTTACGTTTTAGCGTAGAAATTCAACAGAGAACTATAATTTTATTATGTAAACTTTTTCTGTTTTTTTACATAGTGTATACAACTAACGGGGAGATAAATGTTCACTATTACCTTCATACCTGTTATAAAAAATTCTACAATAGAAGACGGAACGTATATTTGGTATAATCGAAACATACTATATGGAATTACGGACATGAGTTTGAAATTCATGTAATAAGGTAAGTACTACATAACAATAACTAATATTTAAAGTTCTCGTACCTATAGGATTCAGTTCATGTTATACAAATCAGTTGTTAGAAAGGAAAAGATGTAATGAATCAAATTTCATTTGAAGATTTATTTGAAGAAGAAAAAGAAAAAGTGGAGGTAGCTGAGATCCCAGCACCTTTATCGCCCTTGCAAAAAGATATTTTGGGATTATTTAATTCTGAAGAAATAAGTGCACTTGAGCTATGCGAACAATTAATACGATCTGGTAAAATATCAGATGAGAGATTTACAACGAATAAGCCTAAAGCCTTTGGACAAGTATGCTTAATATTAGAAGGGTTTGTTACAGAAGGAAAGCTTACTTTTATCAAAAATGATGAGAAAAGAGATAGGGTTTATAAATTGAATGAAGAAATTTTTAACATATAAGTTGTCCAGAATTAAATGAATGTTTTCTACGGAGCTAGTTCAGTAACCAAAGTAAAAAGGGGTATCAATCAAGAAAGATTGATACCCCTTTTTGTTTTTTACATCTTACATATTTACGTTTGAAACCGAGTCTTTCTCTATCAAGTTCTAAATGCATATTTTCGTAAGCATTTAGAAAACTGCTTTTTTCTTGTTACGTCTTACTTCAACTATACCAACTTCTTTTGCAGTCTCGACTGCCTTTTCATGTAGTGGCGCATATGAAATCCTCACAGTGTTTAGAAGATTATTCATAGCGGATTTTGTTCGTTCTGGAGAATCCTGAATCGTATTTTTCGCAATTTTATAGTTTTGTAAAAAAAGTATATTAAAAAATGCACTAATAAATTATTCTCCTTTTATTTAGGCTGTTTTCGTATAGATTGTTGCTCTCTATCAACGAGTAAAAAAAGGGATATTCCACATACAACACGTTAATAACTTTCATCGCCGCTTGAAAAGATGGATGGAACGATTTCAAGGCGTTTGTACGTATTATTTGGATAGAGCAAATACTTATTTCAGCTTGCCAAAAATCTAAATGTTTCACAGTTGAAGCATTAAGAAAAGATAAAAAGCATCATTAATCAGATGCTTTTTAGGTAGATTCAATGGTTTATTGTTATTTAACTAATGGAGTAGTTTAGTTGAATAAGAAAAAAGAGTAATGCGTATTTGACTTAAAATGCGATACAAAAATGAACTGTACAAGGATGACAATTCATTTAATAGGTAGGTATTATTTCACATTCTTTAGAGGGAAAATTACCTTGTTATAAAAAAATCTTTCCCATTTAGCTAACAAACCGTTCCCATTTTCACCACGTTGAATTTCAATTTCGTGTTTTTTATGAAATTCTGCTATTCGTTTATTATGCTCTTTGTGCAATTGATGGAGAGCTACTTGTTTCATTATTATCCCTCCTTTCGATTAACCATAATTATATATCCTGGGTTGATTATAGCAAAGTATTCTACACGTTTTGTAGATTAAATCTGCCTTTTAGTTTTAACAGTAACAATCTTTGAGAAAACAGCCTTTATTTATGACGATCGCCGTAAGGTCATTGCCCAAAATAAAAGAGCACAAGCACTAACGGATGCACCTAATATACAAACTCCGTTCCATCCGTAGCTTGCATAAATGTTTGTGGAAAGAATTGCACCTGTTGCACTGCCGATAGAATAAAAAATCATGTAACTGGCAGTGAGGCGACTTCTCGCTTCTGGACGCACTGTGAAAAGCATACTTTGATTGGTGACATGTACAGCTTGCACAGCTAAATCTAAAAGGATAACACCGATAACTAGTAGGAATAGAGAATGGTTCATTAATTTAATTAGGAGCCATGAAAGTAATAATAAGGATAAGGCTATGCCAGTAGTTCTCTCTCCGAATCCGCGATCAGCAAGTTGTCCGGCTTTAGTGGCAGCTAATGCACCAGCAACTCCAGCAAGACCAAATGCTCCGATAGCTGTATGTGATAGATTATATGGTGCAACACTTAGAGGTAAAACTAATGAAGTCCATAAAATACTGAATGAAGTAAAAATAAGCAATGCTAATATTCCGCGAATACGTAAGATCCTTTCTTCTACAAATAATAAGAGAACAGAACGTAATAATTTACGATAGGTCATAGCTGTTTTTTTATGTTCAAGACTAGGTAAATTACGATATAACAAACCAATTACGAAGAGCATAAGTACAGCAGAGGTGAGATAAACGGAACGCCATCCCGCTAGATCTGTTAATGTTCCGGCAAATGTACGTGCAAGTAGAATTCCTATTACGACACCACTCGTGACGAAACCTACTATTCGCCCACGGTCTTTTGGGTTAGCTAAAATGGATGCGTATGCGACGAGTGTCTGCGTAACAGTCGCAAGAATTCCGACTAAGGCCATACCTATAAAAAGTACGGTACTGGAAGGAGCGGCTCCGACCACAATTAAAGCGAAAACGGATAAAAGCATTTGAACAATGATAAGTCTTTTTTGGTTTAACAAATCACCAAGTGGAACTAATAAAAGTAATCCGAGTGCATAACAAACTTGAGTAATCGTAATAACGACACCAATAGTTGAATGGTTGATCTTAAACGCATTTGATAAAGAATCAAGTAGAGGATGAGCGAAGTATATATTCGCCACAGCCATCCCGCAAGCTATTGAAAATAATAGAGTTATATAGCGGGGCATGATTGTATTGATAGGTGATTGGAACTGATCATTATTCTGTGTAAGAGCAGTTGTCATTTTTTCTTTAGCATCCATAATATCATCTCCTTTTGTTTTTAAAATAATGTACCGAAGGGTATGTTATTTTGTAAGTCAAATATAATCAGGGATAAGTTGCTATGTCAAGTGAATTGTAAAATAAATTCAGTTTCTTTTGACATATCATTTATAATTTAATACGATATATAATATACTGATTAGTACATAAAAACGTGATTTATAATTTAGAAAACAGGTGAAAAAAGAGGAGGGGTTAAATGGCTCGACTACGTGAATTTGATAAAGAAAAAGCTTTGGATGCTGCTATGCAACTTTTTTGGGAGAAAGGATACGCTGCTACTTCATTAAGTGATCTAACTGCTAAAATGGAAATACAAAGACCGAGTTTATATGCAGCATTTGGTGATAAAGAAGGGCTATTTGAAGCTGCATTACGGAGATACACGAATTTACACGCAGCTAGCATTCGAACAAAACTTCAAAAAGAACAATCTGTAAAAGAGGCCATTCGTATATTTTTTGAAAATATGGTGGAAGAGGAATATAAAAAAGAATCAAATAAAGGCTGTTTTTGTATTAACACAATGGTTGAGATTGCCCCTCATAATGAAAAATTTGAAGTGCTGACTAGAGAACATCAAATGTATCTTTCAGTTATATTTCAAGAATTAATTACTAAAGAAATTCAGTCTGGAGAACTGCAAAGTGATGTGAATGCTAAAGCATTGGCACAAACGCTAGTTACTTCATTAATTGGATTAACGGTGTTAATGAAATCTCGCCCAGAACGTTCAGTTGTAGATAATTCGGTATGTATCATATTATCGTTACTAAAATAAATGTAACAGAATTGTATTTCAATCAACTATGTCGATTATAGACACTTTTATTTATAAGCTTTTAACTTTAAGCACTGAATTGTCTACGAAGGCAACAAGTGCTTTTTATTTTCGTGTAAATATGAGCAGGTGAATCATAATGGTTGTCTGCAATATATGAAGATTGTTGGAGACATTTGTAATTAGGAATCGGATAAGAGAGGAATGAAAACACTATATAAGCCCCTTCCAAGCCCTTCATAAGCACCTACCAAGTAATAAATCACTAAGAAAAGAAAAAACAAAACAAAAACAACTACAAGAACAAAAAAGCGCGAAAAAATAAAACCGGCGTTGTAGTAGTTAAAAAAATTTGGAATTCAAATGCAAAAAACAAAGCCCTCATTCCTATATGTATATTGAAGGATTGAATTCTGCCTTTTTATGAATAAAAGGAGGAGGTAAATATATGGCGGTGTACCGTAATGTGCAGGTGAACTTTTGGCAAGATGAATTCATATTAGATTTAACGCCAGAGGAGCGTTATTTTTACATATATTTGTTAACTGGTACGAAAACGAAGCAATGTGGAATTTACGTATTACCGAAGCGTGTGGCAGAACTGGAAACAGGCTACAGTATGGAAACTGTTGAGAAGTTATTGAACCGGTTTGTGGAATACGGGAAGATTTTATATGATGCGGAAACGAAAGAGTTATTCATTATAAATTGGTTACACTATAATCCTATTTTTAATACGAACATAGAGAAATGTGTATTACGTGAGCTGAAAATGGTGAAAAGTAAAGAGTTCCTACATAAGTTTTTGCGTAAATGTCTTGAAGAAGAATGCAAGATTCCATTATTACTTCAGTATTTTGGTATGCCAGAGGAAGAGGTTAGTAGTAATTCACAACAAGTAATTATTCAAGAGAAGGAAGAGGTAGAAAGAGTAGAGGATGCCACTCCGCATAGTGAAGTTTATAAATTTTACGAACAAAACATTAGTAGTCTATCTCCATATATCGCGAAGGAATTAAAGGAATGGATGCAAAGAGTTTCAGGAGATAAAGTACTAGAGGTACTTAAAATTGCGTTTGAACATAATAAGCGAACGCTCGCTTATGTGAAGGGGATTTTGAGGAATTGGTGTAAGAAAGGACGAGTAAGCTTCAATAAAGGAAAGGAAATAGTGCGTAAGAGAGAAGTATTCAGTTTGTATGATCCATAGCATGAGCAAGTAATGATTTCTTCTTTTCTAAAAGGTTCTTTCACAATAGAAGCGAATAGATTGAGAGAGGAGGGATTGTATGGAAGCCGTCATAAAAAAGAAACGAAATAGGGGAAAAAGAATTTTTATTTGGTCTAGTAGTATCGTTCTTTTTTTGTTTATTTGCGCTATGATTTTTTTGAACATATATACGCTTAGTTCTGTGCCAAAGATAGATGGAACGATAAAACTTGAGGATTTACAACATGCTGTTGCGGTGAAACGAGATAGTAAAGGTGTACCACATATTAAAGCGGAAAATGCGCATGATTTATATTTCTCGCAAGGGTATGTACAAGCGCAAGATCGTTTGTTTCAAATGGATTTAAGTAGAAGACAAGCTTCTGGTATGTTAAGTGAAGTTGTAGGGGAAGCAGCTGTTGATCGAGATAAATTGTTTCGAACGCTCGGTTTACGGCGAGCAGCCGAAGCGTCTGTTAGTCAATATGATGGAGAAGCGAAATATGCCCTGCAGTCATTTGCTGATGGGGTGAATACTTTTATACGTGAGGCAAAAGAGGAAAAGAAATTGCCGGTTGAGTTTACTTTATTAGGCTATGAACCTGCTGAATGGTCAATCGTGGATTCTTTAACGATTGGAAAGTATATGGCGTTTGATTTAGGAGGACATTGGCACGGACAGGCATTTCGATATTGGGCGCTGAAAAATTTACCGAAAGAGCAAGCAAATGAGCTATTTCCTACATATCCGAAAGATGCGCCTAGATTGCTAGCTGAATTGAAAAATACAAATGTGGATGTAGCACAAAGTTTTTCAAAGACAGTTATTCCACCAGAGTTTAACGGTAGTAATAACTGGGTTGTGAGTGGTGAAAAGAGTGTATCTGGTAAGCCGATTTTAGCGGATGATCCTCATTTATCTCTTGCGACACCTTCTATTTGGTATCAATCGCAACTTGAAATGAAAGATTTACATGTGAGTGGCGTTATTTTCGCAGGAGTACCAGGCGTTATATTAGGACACAATGACAAAATAGCATGGGGCGTTACGAATACAGGTCCTGATGTGCAAGATTTATATATTGAGAAGCGAAATCCTAATAATGAAAATGAATTTTTGTATAACGATAAATGGGAAAAGGCTACGGTTGTTGATGAATCTATTAAAGTAAAAGGCTGGAAAACAATTCCGTATAACGTTACGGTTACGAGGCATGGTCCAGTTATTTCAGAGTTTGCGGATAAAGGAAAAGAGAAAACAAAAACAGTATTCGCTTTGAAATGGACTGCTTTGGAGCCTTCCGCTGAATTAAAGGCTGTATTAAATATGAATAAGGCGAAAGATTGGAATGAGTTTGAAAAGGCTCTTCAAG
This sequence comes from Bacillus sp. TH17, assembly GCF_016651125.1. Lineage (NCBI taxonomy): Bacteria > Bacillati > Bacillota > Bacilli > Caryophanales > Bacillaceae > Bacillus > Bacillus sp. TH17. Next base: position 2,671,123 of record NZ_JAEKEN010000001.1, on the reverse strand, counting down.
ATTTTCATACACCGACTCAAAACTTTGTGTTTGCATCAAACGATGGCACAATTGCTTATAAAGCGAATGGAAATATACCAGTGCGTAAAAAAGGTGATGGTAGTTTGCCTGTGCCAGGATGGACAGATGAATATGAATGGGAAGGGTATATTCCGTTTGATCAACTTCCAAAAGTAATAAATCCAAAACAAGGGTTTATTTCAACTGCAAATAATAAAATCGTTGATGATAATTATCCGTACCATATTAGTAATACGTGGGCGCAGCCATATAGGCAAATGCGTATTCAAGAGTTTTTACAAGAGAAGGAAAAGTATACGGTGAAAGATTTAGAAGATTTACAGATGGATCAAAAAATTTATATGGGAAAGAGTTTACTCCTATATTGTTAAAAGAGTTAAATAAAGCATCTTTAAATGAAGTAGAGAAAGAAGGCGTAAAACAATTAACAAAGTGGAATTTTTACGATAGTAAAGATGAAGCTGCACCATTAATATTCCATTTGTTAATGAAAGAGATTTCGAATACGCTATTTTCAAAAGAAATACCGAAAGATGTGATGGAGTTATTTGAAGGGAAGTCACAAGTAGTTGATGAATTGATTCGAAAAGAAGTAGCAGGAGAAAATAGCGCTTGGTTTACGAAGTACGGAGGCTTCACAAAAGTTGTGCATACATCGTACGAAAATGTAATGAAGAAATTACAGAAGGAATATGGACCGAATGTTGCGGAGTGGAAGTGGGGCGATTACCATCAACTTGCTTTTACACATCCAATTTCGAGATCATCTAGTATATTAGCATTACTCGCATTTAATCGTGAGAAACCAGTTCCAATAGGCGGAAGTCAAGTTACCGTTCAAGCAGCGAGTTACGGAGATAACGGTATTGTCAATCACGGGGCATCTTGGCGATTTGTCATTGATACGAAAGATATGTCAAACGGTTATCATATAGTGGGGCCGGGACAATCAGGACATTTTAGAAGCGATTGGTATCATGATCAAATAGATGATTGGGTGAACGGTGAGTATCATACGACTACACTTAATACAGATGGGATAGAAGGGAAAGTGTTAACTTTACAGCCGAAGTGATAATATTTCCACTGATGAAAACTGTTAAATTAGAACATAACCCAGTTCTTAAATAATTTTAAAAGCCTACTATCAGTTAAATTGATAGTAGGCTTTTGTATTTTAGAGAATAAGATTCAATGATTTTATTATGACAAAACAGTAAGTGTTTTAACATTTACTTATACGATAACGGGCCTTATTTACTCTGTTACAAAAGAAACCACACAAAGCGTTCTTTTTCTTTGTTGCTCATTTTTATACACCGCATAACATTTTGTTATTCAATAATTCCAATTTCTAGAGCCTTTTGAACAGCTTCTTCTTTGTTACGGACTCCTAACTTTGTATAAGCTGTGGAAGCATAGTTTCTGACCGTACCATTCGATAAATATAACCTTGATGCTATGGTAGTGTATCGAAGTCCTTTTGCTACTAGCTGCAATATTTCTATCTCTCTAGCTGTTAGCTCATAAGCAGTTGCTTTTGATTGTGGTGTCTCGATTTGCTCATCAAACTTCTCAAATATTTTGTGAGACATTCCCTGATCAATCAGTGTCCCACCTTTGTGAATAAGTCGGATCGTATTAGCTAGCTCCAATGTTTCAATAGATTTGAGTAAAAAACCATCCGCACCGTTGCGAAGTGATTCCAACGCCTGTTCGGTATCCTGAAAAGTTGTAAAAATCAACACGCGGATATGTGGCCATTGTTGCTTAATCTTTTTGGTTGCTTCGACTCCATCCATGTGCTGCATATCTAAATCCATAAGTATAACGTGGGGTTGAAGGCGCCCACACAAATCGATGGCTTGATTGCCATCCTCAGCCAAACCGACTACATTTAAATCTTCATATCTATCGAGTAGTGTCCTCAAACTTTCCCGAACAAATGGCTGGTCGTCTACAATTAACAAACGAATAAGTCCATCTTTTATTTCAGTTTGTCGCGGTATGGTACATGTAACAAGCATTCCTTCCTCTGGCTTTGTATATACAGACAATTGACCTTGCAAATTCATTGCCCGTTCTTTCATCGCATTCATACCGAAGCCTTCCTGCCATTCTACATTTCCTTTTCCGTTATCTTGAACTTCTAACCTCGTATATTGTTGTTCAAACTGCAATGAAACTATAATTTCAGTCCCCTGACCATGACGTACTGCATTTGTAAGAGATTCTTGTAAGCAACGAACGAACGCTATCTTCGCTTGCCGGGACAATTGATATTCCTCTCCGTATGCCCGAAAACTTACAGTAACCTGAGCGTGCTCCTGAAATTCGGCTCCAAGATTTTGTAGAGATTGAATTAAGGAGGGCGATTGACACGGAGACTCCATTTGATGTAGGTAACCTCTCACGTCCTCGATGCTTTTACGTCCCATTTCAAGCAGAGAATCTAGCCTCTGTATACCCATTTCAGTAGCAAGTTCGGTGCGCAACGTTTCCATCCCCATAATAATAGAAGTATAAGCGTGACCAACTGTATCATGAAGCTCACCCGATAGTCTGTTTCGTTCCTCTGCCAGTGTTATGCGTTCAATCTGAGACATATATTGCTCAAGTACTGCGTTTTGTTTACGAATTGCTTCATTTTGCTTATGATTGACGATTAATAAATGAAAGGCGAATCCCATTACATAAGCGAATCCATAATAGGTGACCATAACCCAATAGCTATTACTTGGTGCAACCGCATAGAAAATTCCAGTTGTTATAAAAACTGTTGTTGGAGCTGTCCAATAATAGGACAAATGCTTACTATTTGCTGCGATAAGAAATACCGATATAAGAAAGATATTGTAAGCTTCTGGAAATAAAGAGGTTAAGAATATACATAGTCCACCATATAGCAATATTTCTGTGAATAAGTAATATTTATAATTGAATAGTAAGGCTACCCATGGAATAGAGAAGGCAATAATTTCCCAAATAATAATAATCCAAAGTGGTAATGTTAAACCATCCTGGAAATTTAATGTTGCTAGGAGGGTAGACACACTAACAAGTAGACGGATTCCTAACATAATCCAATCATACCAAAACCAATATTTAACCATATCAAACAATTTATTTACCCCCTAAGTAGCCTTCTTTCTCATTTCCTATATTATAGAATAATCCTTCTTACATTGTTATATTTTTAAGTTTAAACTGCCTACTATTCGTAGACTACAAACTTCTATCGATTTAGTTGCTGAATCATACTGCGTGTATAACCTCCAAATTTTTTCGTTAAACCATCTACTATTTTAATACTTATGGCGGTAAACACTATACCGATAGACATTACAAGGAGTGACTTGGGAAAAGTATCTATCTGTATGAAAATAATATTCATATCGATGTATCGATACAATAGTGGTGCTAACAGGAACATAAGTGGCATTACATAAAAAATGATTGCACTAATGAGACTGAAAATGCCAATCACAAATTTCTGCATTAACCAAAAGACAGCAGACCAGGTGTGGCGATCCGTAAGTCCTAATTTTACTTGCGCCCAGTCCGATGTATCCGTCGTTACACTTCTATCGTAAGATTCTGTCGAAATATCAGTATAAATTTTCGTTTGTATGCGCTCGAATTGGATAAAGGGTGTGGTAGTTTGTAGTACGCGTATAACTAATGGAATCCCAACTACCGTAAATGAAAGGGTGAAACTGAATAGCAGAGCTATTAGATAAAAACAAAAATAAAACAAACCTGTAATGAAAGTTAGTAATAAAAAATAACCATTCTGGATGAATCTTGATTTCATAAAGCTCATCGCTCCTATCTATGTAATAAACGAATTATATTGCTTTTTTTGTCATTCTCACTAGTGTAAAAGTGTCATATGACATCTCTAAATGATGCTAAAAAGGGGAGAGTAACCTACTTCTGGTTAAAAAAGATGCTTATATTAATCTCCATAAAACAATCCCGTTCTTGCAGAGGCAAGAACGGGATTGTTTTGTACTTTTATTTAATATGAGATGGACTTGTTTTTCGAATGTGAAAAATAATATCAAATTGCTCAAGCAATGAAGTATCAAAGTATAAAGAACTGCCCGGGAGGAGTTGTCCCCCTATACTTAGTAATGGCCTTTTTGCTTTAACCCATTTCTCTGCTTGTCCTTTAAGGTGACGGTTATCCAATAAAAACATTTTATATGGTACTTTTCCGAGGGTATAATTGAAACTATTTACATCTTGTGGAATCGTACCCGTTGTAATCTTACCTCCGGTGGAAGGATCATATTCGCTGTATAAGGTAAAATTCCCCTCCGTAGTTGTACTACCAATTGTGACATAATTATTGTCTAAACGTTCCTTCAAAAACTGCCCCGCAGCATAAGGGTATAATTCCTCATCGATAATTTCTTTAGCTATATGAATATTGTGTCCCCATACCATAGTTTTACCACCCAATGCCTCTTGTGCCCACATTGCATGATCGGCCATGTATTGCTCGTGTAGCTTTATTACATTTGGGTAGTCATTAGAAAGCAGCATTGTGGTAAATTTCTCTATTGCACTTGCCGTTGCTTTCGTCCAGATGTACTCGGGTGAAACTATTTCTGTGTTGGCTTGCTCATTCTCATCTTTCAGTAATCGGGCTACTCTCTCAGCGTTTGCTTTGAACTTCTCTTTCATTTCAGGAGCAAGTTTCATATATTCCTGTATACTTCCAGTAAAAGACGGCAATTCTTTATAATTTTCTTCTACTTCTGCCAGCAAATCTGGTCGATGCAGCCTTACATAATCAATTACTTTATTAAAGCTACCTTGGTCCAACTCCTTTAAGTCGAGCCCAATAAATTGGATCTTTTTTTTATTGGATGGATCAGCATTATAATCTTTCATCCACTCAATCATGGCTATAATTTCATCAGTAGGATATAACAATTTTAAAAATTCCCTAGGGTTTCCTTTTCCTGTTTGGATATATTCATTTAGCTTTAAGCCGTTTCCCCAATCTTCTTCCATTGCGAAATTCGTAAAACCCATCTCAGTAACCAAATATTTCACAAGTCGAAACTTCATAGTGAAAATTTCAGAGCTTCCATGAGTATTCTCTCCTAATCCTACATATTGTGCACTCCCAATCATTTTCTTAAGTGGTTTTAAATCCTCAAATGATTTTGACGGTTCTATCGTTTTTAATGGGTAAGCCTGTGATTGTATTGATTTAACTATATTTTTTTGGATTGATTGACCTGAATTTTCGACTGCTACTGTTTGAGCGTTTCCTACTTCTCCACATCCTGTGACTAATAAAGCTGTACTAACCATTGCAATTATTCTTTTCTTATTCATTTTTTTCCACCTCAATTGAATTGTTTTAAAAGAGAGATTGATTCATGTACTTGCACGAAACAATTGCCTTAATTCAATTGTTATCTATCCCATATCATATTTTCTAGTTACATATTGTCATAAGGTTAATTGACACAGGTCATAGACTAATCATTACACTTTTGTACTATCGGCTATGACAACTTATAAATAATAATTACATTGATGAGTCGCAAGTAAGACTAGATTATAAATTTGGGAGGGATTTTAAAGATGAATTAATCTGTATGCCAAAATTTTTTTATTCTAAGTTGTGTCTGTGGAAATGACAAGAAGTAAATTCGATAAACAAGTGAATTAAAGGGGAAGGGCGGATTACAATGATATTACACGCAAAATCGTTCCACAATAAAGATAAAATCCAACGTGCTAAAATAGGACTGCAACTCTTTCTGAGTATCTTAATCATTACTTCTATTATCCTAAATGTAGTAGTAATAATTACTAAAAGTATGCCGCTTATTGTGGTATATATGTTTATCCCAGCATTTTCTTCTATTTTGACTCGCATAATACTGAAAGAAGGGTTTAAAGATGTATCTTTTAGTCTCGGTAACTTAAAGATATGGAAGGGGATTGGTTTTGCTCTGCTAATACCTATGATTATTTGTGGAATTACTTATTCTATCGCCTGGTTGAGCGGGATTGCGGGGTTTCAGCATCCCGAAGGTGGTATGTTAGAACCAATCTACAATATACTTGGGCTTCAGTATCTAACGGCACCATTCAGTTTCATTTATCTAGTAGTATTGAGCGGCATTTTAGGGAGTTTGCTTAACTTAATCCCAGTTTTGGGAGAAGAAATGGGTTGGCGAGGTTATATGCTCACAAGGCTAGTCGATGCAGAGTTTTCACGGCCCATCCTTATTAGTGGATTGATTTGGGCAACGTGGCATGTTCCAATTGTTATTGCTGGTCTATATGTAGAGGGAACATCTGTCCTTCTTTCAGTACTTGGCATCTATTTTTGTATTGTACCATTCAGTTATATTACAGCTTATTTACGACTTATCACAGGTAGCGTTTGGCCTTCGGTTATCATCCATACTACTTGGAATGCCATTATTCAAGGACCTTTCGCACGTGCAAGTACAGGATATCAAACTGAGATTTGGATTGGAGAATCTGGCTTGATAACTGCTATTATTATCTTAATTACTGCAATAATTACGTCTCGAATAGTAAATCTTACTAAATAGCATACGGATGTGTTTTAAATTCAATTAGTGAAATATGACGAGGCGCAATTATGGATGCTCAAAGACATGAAAGTAATACAAATGAGATTCTTATTTCTGCTGAGAACTATTGAGCAGATGAAGTACGTGATTGCTCGTGAATTAGGAGTCACATTAGGACCGGATACATCAGCACGTGCAAATGGTTCTGTCGGTGGAGAAATTACAAAACGCTTAGTTCGAATGACAGAAGAACAATTAACAGGACAATATAGGTTACAGTAAGTTAAGGTGATAAATAAAAAAACATATATGGATTCTTTTCAGACTGTGGAAAAAATCTTCTCCACAGTCTGTTTTTGTGTAAAAAGAGGAGTAAGGACTTCTGGAAGAAATACAACGGATACTGAATTAAAGCATGGATTCAATCCTTCTGATTTCATCAGTACTCCAGTTGAAAGTTTTTACAATAAGTATAGCGTTTTTTTATTTTGAGGATATAATTTTAACTTCGCTTGATGAGCATGTGGCGTTACCCTATTATGTTTTTCTTATGACTATCAATCGAATATCAAAAATTATATAATGACCGAAATATATTTTTCGGAATTTTTTTTATTATTAATTATCTATCTGAATATATAATTTCATTGAATAGATAAATTATTGACAAAGAGAGGGGTCTATAAAATGAATTTCATTGAAAAATTAATAAACCGCTTATTTTATAATACTATCAGTATAAAAACGTGATGTCTTTTATAACAACGAGGGTTATTTAAGGGGGCAGTTCATTTTTCTAATGAGGAATTGGAGCTGTTTTTATGATGGAATATACTTTCACTTTTAGGAACGGATATTTTCAAATGCTAACCCTTAATGAAATAATGATATGTTATAATTTTCATAATATATATGCAAAAAAGGGATGGAATGAGCACACAAATAAAGGTAACACCGGAACAATTAGAACAAGCTGCTAAAACCGTAAGCAATACGAGATCATCATTAGAATATATACATAAAGATTTATACTCTCAAATTGAATATATAGCTTCTCAGTGGAGCGGAGCAAGCAGTGATCGTTTCTATCAGATGTTTAATGAAGCAAAACCAATGATGTTTAACATTTTGCAAGAATTAGATAAAATCGCAGTAGAATTAGAACGTGCAGCTGTTAAATTCCGAGAAGCGGATGAATCGTATGACGGAAATTTAGTTGACTCTGATATTCAAGAAGGAGCCATGTGTGGAAAACTCCCTCCAAAATGAGAAGAGTCATTTTTCAATAAAAAGGATTTAAATGCTGCGTGGACTGGTATTTCTACTGGTTTTGTAGATGGTGTTGTAGATGCATGGAAAGGATTCGTAGCTTTAGGAGATAAAGAAACTTGGTTAAATATGCGAGATGCGATTGTAAACTATAGAGAGACTATTCCTGCTGCATGGAACACTGTATCAGATACATTTATGAATAATTTTTGGAATGGAGATCTGGAAAGCAGAGAACATTATGCAGCTTACGCAGTCACTACGCTACTCACAGGCTTTGTTGGTAGCAAAGGTCTAGATAAAGTAGGGCAAGCAGGTAAGGTTGCTGCTATTACAGGTTTTACTAAAGGGAAATCACTTGTGACTAATTCTCCGGCATACAGAAATGCACTACACATATTAAATAACTATGAATTTAAAGCTGGTAATCACCTTTCATATGCGGGAGTCGGAAGTATTCAAAAGTACTTGCAGAAAGCAGCTCCATATACTTATGAGGGTCCAAATGGTCCGAAAACAATAAGAGTAAGATTGGGTGAGTTAGCGGGAAATAAACATCCAGTTACAGGAATTCCGTATGATTTAGATGGTTTCCCTATTTTTAAACCTGTTTCTGAAATTAAATTAAAAGAAGCTGAGTTTAAAAAATCTAGACCAACACATGATAGAATATGTAGTAAAGCATTATATGAACAAATAAGGAAAGATCCTAAGTTAGCTGCAAAATTCACTGAAGAAGAAATAGAGTTATTTAAGCTAGGCGAGGTACCAGAAAATTATACATGGCATCATCATCAAGAAGCAGGACGAATGCAACTTGTTGATTATGAAACACATAGGAAAACAGGTCACACTGGTGGATATAAAATTTGGGGAAAAGACAGCGATAAGTAAGGAGGAGTATATATGAGCAACGTTACTTGGATTGGAGTAAATAAAAAAGAAATTACAGATGAAAACATTCAGAAAGTAGAACAATATTTCAATATTAAATTCCCTATGGATTTTGTAGAATGTGTAAAAAAATATGATAGTGGTTATCCAAGACCAAAAATATTTGATGTACCAGGACAGGATGAGAATGTATTTAGTAAGCTTTTAACTTTTGATTTAGAAAATAGAAATTCAATCATTCAAGTTTATGATGATATAAAAGATAGATTAGCAAATAAAGTATATCCCTTTGGTAAGGATTCATTTGGAAATCATCTGTGTTTTGACTACCGTAGCAATCCTGAATCACCGACAGTAGTATTTTGGGAGCATGAGGAAGAAAACATAGAGGAAGCAATATATCCTGTTTGCTCAACATTTACAGAATTGCTTGCTAGTCTACGTGATTTCGAAGAAGAAGATTGAGGGAACTAAAAAAACGTCCTAGAATTCTAGGACGTTTTTTTATGATTTACTAATTTTCTAACCATCATCCGCTTTCTCAAGTTTAATTACGATTACTTTTTTGGATTACCTTTATATTACAGCATCAACAGTTACTGTAGCTGAACGAGCTTTGAACAAGATTACTGGAGATACGGAAACAACATGGATCCAAGAAAATCAATATCTGTGATAAGAAGGGAGGTTAACGTCCATTCTTTCAAGTTTTCGTTAAATTCCGATTTAATGAACACTTGGATAATATACGTATCTCTCCCTTCTTTATTTTTTAACTAAAAGAATTAATTATAGGTATAATATTCATGAAGTAATTATTACTTTGTACACAGTTATGAATTTATTTGTATGATGGTGTGATTTTTGAAAAAAGAACAAAGAAATTATTAACTATAAAGGTAAATAATGAAGTAAATATAAAAGTAATACAAACAAAAGCGAATATAGATAAAAATTTATTTATACGAAAAAAATAGATGTGATTAGATTATCAGAGAAAATTCAATAACTTCAATTGTGAAAAGATAAAAAAGGAGCGGAAATACGCTCCTTTTTTATTTACCTTACTATTTTTAGGGGAATTATATGGATAAGACTTTTATTAATGGAAATGTATTTATTTTTTTTCTGGAATATATGTGAAATGTTGTATAAAATAATCAAGAAAGTCAAAAATTATGGGGGAAGTTGTGAAAAAAAATAAGAGTTTAATAAGTTTTTTAGGAGTGTGTATCATGTTGTTTTCTTTTTGTTTCCAGGGAAATATACAGGCGGATGTAAATACTGTTCAATCTGGAAAAATAAAATCAGGAAACGTAACGGTATGGGAAGTAGGCAATGTAGCGAAAGTGTTAGCAGATGTAGAGCGCTTGAATTTAAATACGGTGAATGTACCTATTCAAGTAGATATTTCAGATGTGAATTCGGCTAATATGGTAATTAATCAGGCGCAAAAGAAACAAGCTATTATTTTAATTCAAGAATTATTAAGGCGTAATATACAAGTTATATTGGAGCCGTTTCCGTTTATTCAGCAAGGAAATATTGGAGAAACAGAGTGGAACCCTAGTAATATTAACGATTTCTTCTGGAATTGGAAAACGGTTGTTTTACAAGATATTTTTAATTCCATTACAAGTAAGTACAATATTTATGGGCTGAAAATCGCTTCTAATTTCGTGAATATGGAATATGCAGAAGGATATTGGAATGATACGATTAATTTTGTTCGCCAGCAGTATAAAGGAAATGTTTTGTATCAAATGAACTGGTGGTTAACTGCAAGCTTTGATCCTTCTTTTGAGGCGAAATTTAAAGAGAAAATAAATCGCCCGTATTTAAAAAAGGTGGACATTGTAAGTATTGATAGTTGGTTTGAAGTTTCAGGAAAAAGAAATCCATCATACGAAGAAGTAAAACAAAGCTTATTTGCGACGACAGTATACAATCGTGGCCAAAATGTCGTTCAGCAACTTGAGACATTACATAAAACAACTGGAAAGCCAGTTTATTTTGGTGGATTTAATGTGCCAGCACGTGAACTTGGACTACAAAGCCCGTGGAACCCAGATGTTACGAATGTGTTTTCGAAAGATGTACAACTTAACGGGTGGCGTGCTTACCGAGATGTATTAGAAGCGAAGCCATATTTTAAAGGTTTTTCAATTTGGTTTATCGGATCTAATGATAGTAATCATTCATATCAAATACATAGTAAAGAAGCAGAGACAGTTATTAATGGCTGGTATCGAAAATAAATTTTATAAAATAGGTAAGTTTTAGAATCTATTACATATATTTTAGTGAAAGGCCTTTCACCATCTTATCACCTAGGGGGCAATCATAATGAAATTTTTGTCATACCTTACAGTAATTTTGGTGATTCTTGGCGGTTTGAATTGGTTGTTTGTGGCGTTAGATTATAATGTAGTTGAGAAATGGTTTGGTTCTATGCCGGCGCTTGTGGATACTATTTATTGGCTCTTTGGTCTTTCAGCTATTTATCAAATTTTCGATCGGTTCTTTACGAGTAAGTAGCTATTATACTTAATTACTAGAGTGTTAAGTACGATTATGTACTTAACACTTTTTTGTATGTTTATAAAAAGCAGGGTGCACATGCAAGCGATTCCATTGCGTCTTGCACCGTAATAACGGAAAACAAATTGACCGTGTATTGTATATAGGTTATAATTCAGAAAGTTTAAAAAATAATAAAAATGAGAAATAGGGAGGTTATCTGGGTGATGGAGAGAGTGTATAATTTTTCAGCAGGACCATCTATACTCCCTTTGCCAGTTTTAGAGAAAGTGCAAAAGGAGCTTGTAAATTATAACGGGACAGGCATGTCTGTTATGGAAATGAGCCATAGATCTTCTTATTTCCAAAGTATTATTGATGAAGCAAGTAGCTTACTTCGTGAATTAATGAACATTCCTGATGAGTATGAAGTTTTATTTTTACAGGGCGGTGCGTCATTACAATTTTCTATGATACCGTTAAATTTAATGAGTACGTATAAAAAAGCTGGGTACGTACTGACAGGTTCATGGTCTAAAAAGGCGCTGCAAGAAGCCGGAAAAGTAGGAGAAGTAAAAGTGATTGCTTCTTCTGAAAAAGAGAAGTTTACTACAATTCCTAAAATGGATGATTTACCAAATGATGAAGAACTAGATTATGTACATATTACAACGAACAATACAATTGAGGGGACAAAATATGTGGATATTCCACATTTAGAAAGAGTGCCGCTCGTTGCGGATATGTCCTCAAATATTTTATCAGAACAATATGATGTTACGAAGTTTGGTCTCATATATGCGGGTGCGCAAAAGAATTTAGGGCCAGCGGGTTTAACGATTGTAATTATAAAAAGAGATTTAATTGGCAGTGCAAATAGTGCTTGTCCTACGATGTTAAACTATGAAACTTACAGTAAAAATAACTCCCTATATAATACACCGCCATCCTTTAGTATTTATGTAGCAAAACTTGTACTAGAGTGGTTGAAAGAACAAGGCGGGGTATCTGCGATTGAAGAACAAAATAGAATGAAATCTTCACTTCTTTACAATTTTTTAGATGAATCTAAATTGTTTACTTCACCAGTTGATCCCACGTATCGGTCACTTATGAATATTCCGTTTACAACACCGTCAGAAGAGCTTAACAATCAGTTTTTACAAAAATCGAAAGAGCGCGGTTTCGTTACGCTAAAGGGACATCGTTCAGTCGGCGGTATGCGCGCTAGTGTTTACAATGCGATGCCAATCCAAGGTGTACAAGAATTAGTAGACTATATGAAGGAATTTGAGCTTGAAAATAGATAGGGAGATGGAGATATGTTTCGTGTTCAGACGTTAAATCAAATTGCCGAAAAGGGTTTGCAAATTTTTGATGGGAATCGCTATGAAATTGGAGACAAAGTAGGTCATCCAGATGGTATTTTACTTCGCAGCTATTCTTTACATCAAGAAGAGTTTTCAGAAGATTTAAAGGCGATTGCAAGAGCTGGTGCCGGTGTAAATAATATTCCTGTTGAGCGTTGTACGGAAAAAGGGATTGTAGTATTTAATACGCCAGGGGCTAATGCGAATGCAGTGAAGGAACTTATTATCGCAAGCCTTATTATGTCTTCCCGTAATATTATAAATGGAGTGAGCTGGACGAAAGAGTTGGATGGAGAAGAAGTACCACAGCTTGTTGAAGCAGGGAAAAAGCAATTCGTTGGATCAGAAATTGCAGGGAAACGTTTAGGTGTTATCGGTCTTGGCGCAATCGGTGCTTTAGTTGCGAACGATGCGTTATCTTTAGGGATGGACGTTGTTGGCTACGACCCGTATATATCAGTTGAAACAGCATGGCGTCTTTCTACGCAAGTACAAAGAGCGTTTAGCCTAGATGAAATCTTTGCAACGTGTGATTATATTACACTGCATATTCCTCTTACGAACCAAACGAAGGGGATTATTGGTGAACACGCTATAGAGACGATGAAAAAAGGAATGCGTCTATTCAATTTCTCTAGAGGAGAACTTGTAGATGAAATAGCTCTTCAAAAAGCGTTAGAAGAAGATATTATTACACATTACGTAACGGATTTCCCGAATGAAAATGTGATAAAGATGAAAAATGTAACAGCAACGCCTCACCTCGGTGCATCTACGTCTGAATCTGAAGAAAATTGTGCAGTAATGGCTGCACGTCAATTACGTGAATATTTAGAGACAGGTAATATTCGTAATTCAGTAAACTATCCAAACGTAGAACTTCCGTACATTGGAAAAAAACGAATTACAATTATGCATCAAAACGTTCCGAACATGGTAGGACAAATTACAGGATGCTTAGCAGAACATCATATTAATATTGCGGATATGATTAATCGTAGTAAACATTCTTGGGCGTACACAATGATTGATATTGATAACGGAATTGATGATATAATGAAAGAGAATATTGTGGAAAATATAAGCAAAATCACAGGTGTTGTAGCTGTTCGAATGATTGTGTAAAGGAGAGAGAAACTTGGCAAAAATCCGACCGTTTCGTGCTATTCGTCCAGTAGAAGGTAAAGCGGCACAAGTAGCAGCTTTACCGTATGACGTATTAAATAGTGAAGAGGCAAGAGAAGTTGTAAAAGGGAATCCATATTCTTTCTTACACGTTGATAAAGCAGAAATTGATTTAGACCCGGTACTTTCACCGTACGATGATCGCGTATATGAAAAAGCGGGTGAAAATTTAAAGCAATTTATACAAGAAGAAGTGTTCGTTCAAGATGAGGAGCCAGCGCTTTACATTTATGAACTGACGATGCAAGGAAGAACGCAGTCAGGCCTTGTCGTTTGTACATCGATTGACGAGTATGAAGATGATACAATTAAAAAACATGAAAGAACGCGTCATGAAAAAGAACTTGATCGTATTCGCCACGTAGATGTGTGTGACGCAAATACAGGGCCAATCTTTTTAACGTATCGTACAAAAGAAGAAGTGAAACGTTTCATTGCAAGCTGGAAAGAAGAACATGCGCCAATCTTTACATTTACAGCAGAAGATGGCGTTAGGCATGTTGCGTGGAAGATTGCAGATGAAGAAGTAATTACGACTTTAGTAAATGCATTTGAAGACATTCCCAATCTTTATATTGCAGATGGACATCATCGCTCAGCATCAGCTGCAAAAGTAGGGCTAATGCGAAGAGAGCAATATCCGAATTACACAGGAGAAGAGGAATTCAATTTCTTCCTATCTGTTTTATTCCCTCATGATGAATTATCAATTTGGGACTATAACCGGGTTGTGAAAGATTTAAATGGTTTATCAGTCGAGCAGTTTTTAAAGCAAATTACGCAGTACTTTTATGTAGAAGAAGCAAATGGTTCTCCGTATAAACCAAATGAACCAAAATCATTTGGCATGTATGTAAACGAGAAGTGGTATAAGCTCACTGTGAAAGAGGAAACGTTTGATGCGAATGATCTCGTTAAAGGTTTAGATGTATCTATTCTGCAAGATCATTTATTAAGCCAAGTACTTGAAATACATGATCCGCGATCTGATTCACGCATTGATTTTGTCGGAGGAATCCGCGGATTAGAAGAATTAGAACGCCTTGTAAATAGCGGTGAATATAAAGCAGCGTTTTCATTATATCCGACATCAATGGAAGCTTTATTATCAATCGCAGACGCAGGGGAAGTTATGCCGCCAAAATCAACGTGGTTTGAACCGAAACTGCGCAGTGGGTTGTTTGTTCATTCGTTAAAATAAATATAGACTTCTTTAGATTGAAAAACCGAAATGATTATAGTTTCGGTTTTTCTTATGTTAAAAGTGTTTTTGAGGAGGGGTATCGATGAAATTGCAAGTAGGCGAAAAAATCACCTTTGAACGAACGTTTACAAAAGAAGATGTTGTTTTATTTACAGAAGTATCTAAAGATGAAGGTGTTCATCATGTTACACCAGATGAGCAGGGGAGATTTGTTGTACAAGGGCTGTTAACATCAACGCTGCCTACAAAAATTGGCGGTGACTATAACGTACTAGCTCGCAAGATGGATTTTGAATTTTTACGTCCTGTTTTTAGCGGTGATACAATTCGTTGTGACGTAACTATTGAACAATTTGAACCCGATGAAAAACATCGCACAAAAATTATTGCGATGTTTATATGTGGAAATCAACTTGAAAAAGAAGTTATGAAGGGGAGTTTTTCGGGGATTATTCTTTAGTAAGTAGGAAAAGTAATGAATAGGTGGGGGCCATGTCTCTCGGGCTTAGATTTTTAATTCCCCCCATAATTAAAATTTTACACATTGCTGAATACTGATAATAAGGCGTTATGTAATATACTCTGTTCTTTTCTTAACTAATAGAAGAATAGTTGAATAAGCTTGTCAACAAAAAGGACATTCCTAGTATTACAAGAAATGTCCTTTCCACTATATTATAGGGTATTTTGCTGAAATTCAAACTCTAACATCAGTTTACTAGTTTGACCTGTAAACTGATAATTATAGGACCCTCTCAGATTTTCTAAGTTACCGGTAGCTTTAATAATTGTTCCTGGGGAATCTAGATTTCCTTTATCAAATATTCCTTGCTCTAGAGCTGTAAATGTCCCTTGTTGCCCCTTATAAATTCCTTCAAAGTGTAAAAATCCAGAAATTTTAGCAGTAGCCAAGTGACCATCATTTATATTTGAGTCTAAATAATATAATAAGTATTCAACAAAAGCTTTTCCTTTTAATTCACCATCAATATCATATTCAACATGGGCAATATTAATAGGAAAATCTTTTCTAGTATCATCGATTAGTTTTTCATCCCATTTACTTACTGTAAATGTTACTTCCATAAACGTAATCTCCCTCCAATTATATACTTTTAAAAAGTATCAATTCACAGTCATATCTCATAGGAGTGATTTTATTTATTGGGGTCCTTTCATGTCGCTATCAAGCTAACCAAAATAAAATACTCTCTAAAATGAAAAAACACGCTATTTTTTCTGTAGGATCAGGAAAATGACTATACTTATTTAAAGTTTTCCTTTATTCCACGCCACTCTCTAAAATAGAGAAAGCCCCATTTTCACAATCAATTTCTGCCAACGCGCCGTAAGGTAAAATAAACTTCGGCTCGGTATGGCCAAAATTTAAATTATAAAGAATCGGCAAATCTTCTAAGTTATGTTCTTTCATAACTTTCAGTATTTCGTGTTTATATTCTTCATAATACATTTCGTCTTTTGGTTTACCAAAAATGATGCCTTTTGCTTTTTGCAGAATGCCTTGCGCTGCGTAATTTCGTAACCAATACTTTATATAGCTTGGTTCTGGATGGTCTTCAGAAGTTTCAAAGAAAATGATGGTATTCTCCCAATGTTTTTTCTCAGGCCAAAGTTCCGTTCCTTTTGCAAATTCCAGTACTTCTATACAAACACCAATTAAACGCCCTTGTACAGTGATAGAGCCTTGAAGTAGCTCATATCCGTTGTTTTGTTGCATCGTACGCCTTTTATCTTTATTTATCTCTATCCATTCTAAACGCTCACTCGTCCATTCATGAGCTGGTTGAATCTCGCCAATATTCTCATTTGAAAAGAGAGTTCGATTTACCATTTCAATTGTATATGGATCCATCTCTACATTTTCGGCAAAATCAGTTAAAATGGCTGGACCGTAAAAAGAGGAAATTTCTGCTTTATGGCAAAACAAATGTGAAACGGTATCGTCAGAGTATCCCATAAAAATTTTCGGATTTTCGCGTATAACATTAAAATCTATATAAGGGAGTAAACGGATGCTATCTTCTCCACCGATATTCGTAATAATTCCTTTAATACGAGTATCTTTAAATGCTGTCATTAAATCTTCCGCACGAGCCTCAGGGTTGTTGTAAAGGTATTCGCTACCTTTTAAACTATTTGGCATTGGGACAACCTTAAGACCGAAGACGTCTTCTAATCTTTTTACTCCTTGCTCATATCGCCATCTTAGCTTAGAATCACCAGCACCTCCCCATGAAGAACTTACTGTCGCCACAATATCTCCTGGCTGTAATCTTTTTGGTTTCATTAACATATTAATTCCGCTCCTACATAATGTAATTAACTACGACTATACAAACCGTAGAGTTGAAGAACATAGTACATGACATTTAATTTCGCCACCATTAACAAATACACCTGCTGTTATTTATGAAGCTAACACTATTGTTGAATATATGAATAAGATACAATAAATCTTTTTATCAAACTTTATATTTAAAAATTACAGTATGCAACATTGCATGCGAAAGGTGGTTGCTATTTTCTATAATCTGTAACTATAATAGTTACAGGTTGGTCGTATCCAATCAAAAAATATAATCATCATGAATGGAGAGGTTACATATGGGTATGAAAAAATTAATTTTAGCAGGTGCTTTAGGGATCGCAGCATTATCAGGAACGAATTTACCAGGATTAGAACTATCAAAAGCGAGTGCCGCTTCTATTGAATCAAATTTCTCGACGTTAGAAGGGCGAGTAGTAGAAGTGGATAACGGTGTAATTGTTGTAAAATCTAAGCAATATGAGGAACCTGTTAGTGTGTATATTGATTCATTTTCAAATGTGAAAGTAGGGGATGAAGTAAAAGCTACTGGATCTATGATGCGTAATTTTACGGAATATATGATTGCAAATACAGTTGAAAATACGTCAAATAAATTAGGTATGCACATGAAAGAAGACGGTTCTCCTGATTATGTAATTGGGGAAGTATCAAAAATAGGAACGATGGAAGATGAGGGGAACGGTTCTACTAAATATGTTGTAGTGCAGTATCCATCAGTAAATGGGAAGAAAGCTATTATTGAAGTGTACTTAACTAAAGGACAAGTATTTAATACGGGTGAGAAAGTAAAAATTGATATGAAGTATGTAGGCTGGGGCGGAATTTCTATTAACTACAACACAACGGATCATATCGAAAAAGTTCATGAAGTAAAGAGCAACGTTGAAAATAATGAGGATGTATGGATCTGGTCTTAATAAGGCGAGTATAAGTCGTTATTTGCAATTTACTCCAAACAATAAATGTAAAAACTAAATGTATCATGCAGTACCCATCGAATCATCATATGTATGATAATTCGATGGGTACTTTTTTGTTTTATGTTTTTTTGAGAATAACGGATTTTCGATTAGAATATGATGTTAATACTGGAGCGAAGGTGAAAAAAACAATATGGAAAGAGGTGTTTAAGGGTGGAGCGAGATGAGGTTTATTTACGAGCTAAAAAAAGGGTAGAGAATTTACAAGCGTTTTATATTCATTTAACGGTCTATATACTAGTGAACTTAATGCTTTTTATTATAAATATAAGCTCTGATTCAAGTAAATTATGGTTTTTATATCCACTTGCAGGTTGGGGGATTGGTATCGTTATACACGGATTGACAACTTTTCCATTTGGGATATTCGGAAAAGAGTGGGAAGAACGAAAGATTAAAGAATATATGGAGAAAGATAAGTAAATTTATTTCCATGCATGAATATAAAATTTCATATAAATCTTTATGATCACACGCTTGAGGCGAAGCCTATTCTATAGCTTCGCCTATTTGCTTTGTATTCGAAGTTTGTGCGATTGAGTAATCATATTCATTTTTAAGCGTCAATTGCATGTGAAATCAAAACTTTATTTGCAGCACATAATAAATACAGTTGTTGTACTTTTTTATGACATGTGGATATAGGATAAAGTTGTTTTATCATCCTATATTAAAATAAAAATAAACCACTGTTCGATTTGAATATTCCACGATATAATGGTGAGAGTTTATGACAGAATAAATATTTACATAAGAAGTGAGGTACTGTATGAAAAAAAGAACGACAGACATTATTTTTATTATTATTGGTGCATTTCTTTTTGCGTTAGGTGTCAATTTGTTTGTTATCCCGAACGAGTTTGGTGAGGGTGGAGTAACTGGTATCACGATTATTACGTATTATTTATTTGAATGGTCACCAGGCTTAGTTAACTTAATTTTAAATGCGATTTTGTTAATAGCTGGTTATAAATTTTTGAATAAGATTACAACAATTTATACGATTATCGCTGTAGTTACGAACTCGCTATTCCTTCATTTGACAGAAGGTTGGACGATTGCTTCGGATGAAATGCTTGTAAATGCCATTTTCGGAGGAATATTTATTGGGTGCGGGATTGGTCTTATTATTCGCGTTGGCGGAACAACAGCAGGTACTACCATCTTAGCAAGAATGACGCATAAATATTTAGGATGGAGCATTAGCTATGGTTTACTGTTCTTCGATTTAATTGTTGCGTTTTCATCTTATTTCATCATTGGTGCAGAAAAACTGATGATAACAATTATTATGCTATATGTAGCAACGAAAGTGATGGAGTTTGTAATTGAAGGTTTAAATCCGAAGAAAGCCATTACGATTATTTCTGATAACCCGAATGAAATTGCCGGGAAGGTAACTACCTTAATGGGCAGAGGGGTTACTGTGTACTCAGGTCATGGCTATTACACGAAAACTCCGAAGGAAATTCTTTATATTGTTATTAATAAGCAAGAAGTAGTGAAGCTAAAACGGATTGTTCAAACTACAGATCCGGCTGCGTTCATCGCTATACACGATGTTCGTGATGTGTTCGGAGAAGGATTTGTTGATATTTCTAAAGCTTAATAAGAGTTAGAATTAGTTTTTAAAAAGGCAGAAAATGAGCAATGTTTTTTATTGAAATAATCTTAATGCGAAAATATGAGAATCTATTTTGATCACTTAATTATCAAGACCTAAATTTTAAAAAAACAAATAAATTCAAGGACATTATATATTTTATATGACTAATATGTAATGTCCTTTCTTATTCCACAATGATACCCGTTTGTTGACGATTAATTTTCATTATGCTTTTTGTGCCGAGTCCAATGCTTTTTTTAATTCGTCCGGTTTTTGAGTGCCGATTACCACTGTGTTATATTTCAACTTTAACTCTATACCTTTCTTTCCATTCATGTTATAGGCCGTTTCACCCTTAAGGTTAAAACGAATTCCCCATCCTCCGAATCTTTTTAGTGGACTGTAAGTAATGCTTTCATAGTGACATATATTTTTGAAAAGGTACTGTTTATATTGAAAATGAAAAGGAACAAAACGAACATAAAGACCTTTTTCACGGACTTCTATAATCAGTTTCAATACCCCAAGCATTAATACAGGAAAGGCAATCCCAAAAAACAACCACAAAGCAATTAACACACCATTGGGAGCTGGTTTATCTCCAAACGGGGTATCAAGGATAATTTGTTGAATGAATCCATACCACATCAGTGCTGCGATCCCAAATATGAGTATCCATACCCAAATTTGTTGTGGTCGCTGAACCTCACGAAAGATAATACGTTCTTGTTGTTTCATTAATAATTGTCACCTCCTAAATGATTTATTACAGGGAATCCTTTTTGATCCAGTAATATGTATCCTTTGTTTTTATTCTCTATGAGAACCTCTTGTACTCTCATAGCACTTCACCCCTAAAAAAATTAACGCTCAGTCTAAAGACCTCACAACGCTTTCCGTTATGAGATACGTTAGCTACCTAAATTATACAAACTTTTCCGAATTCAGTATACATATAGAGTTTTATTTTTATTATCTGTATAAGTAATCTAATGTTTATAAGAAAAGAGGATATATACTCATATATTGAACGTAATATCCTCTTCTTAGTTTAGTCTATTTAAAATCTATTTCAAAATGGATTCTTTTTATTTATCGTAAAATATTGGCTTGTAGGTATTATTTATGAACCTTTATTCCAAAGCTACATTATCATACGATCTGTTGTACTGTATTGCGGTTCTAATGCGTAGTATCTTTGATAACCTCAATAATTTCACGTAATGGATTTTAAAATTTAGCTCATTGCCATGAAAAAATTAATGCTGTAATTGTTTTTCTTTTTCTTGCAAAAAGTACAATTGTTTCTTAATGTAAGAATGTAGAAGGATGAACAAGAGAGGGTTTAATGAAGATGATACATATTTTATTAGCTGATGATGATAAACATATTAGAGAGTTGTTACATTACCATTTACAAAAAGAGGGGTTTAAAGTTTTTGAAGCGGAAGATGGAAAGGTAGCGCAAGGCGTATTAGAGAAAGAAAATATTCATCTTGCGATAGTAGACATTATGATGCCGTTTGTTGATGGTTATACGTTATGTGAAGAAATCCGGAAGTATCATGATATACCTGTTATTTTATTAACTGCAAAAGATCAGCTAGTAGATAAAGAAAAAGGATTCATTTCTGGTACGGACGATTATATTGTAAAACCGTTTGAGCCAGCTGAAGTCATTTTCCGTATGAAAGCATTATTGCGTCGTTATCAAATGCTTAATGCTGATATTATTACGCTGCACGGTACAACAATTGACCGAAAAGGGTTTGAAGTGAAGTGTAACGGTCAGACGATTTTGCTTCCATTAAAGGAATTTGAATTATTATCACAACTTGCTAGTTATCCTGGAAGAACATTCTCGAGAGAAGAATTAATTGAATTAGTATGGGGAATGGATTTTGAAGGAGATGAACGAACAGTTGACGTTCATGTGAAGAGGCTACGAGATCGTTTTTCAAAACGAACAGATGATTTTCAAATTACGACAGTACGCGGACTCGGTTATAAGTTGGGGTTGAAATAAAATGAAATCACTATATTCTAGATTTGTTTTTATGACAGTCGGTATTATGCTTCTTAGTAGTATTATCGGTTTTTTATTAACGAACGTATATTATCAAGTGAAGTTAAAACCGTACAATAGTGAAAAGATTTTAATGTATGCTAAAGAAGTAAAATCATTATATGAAAAGCAAAGTGAAGAGAATAAAGAGGCATACTTACAGTCTATTGCGAAGTTAGGGTATGAAATTTATATTGTAGATGACGAAAATCATGGAAAGCGTATTGGGAATGCGTTTCGTAAGATAACAATTAGTGATGATACCGTTCATAAAGTATTGCAAGGTGAAACGTTTAATGGCGTTTCCACATATCCAACGCGCCTCTTTATTACAGGATTTTTTGATAATGAATTAATTAATAGTGTCGGTGTACCGCTAAAACACGATGATAAACAGTACGCTTTATTCATTCGCCCTGATATTCAGCAACAATTTGGTGAAATGAGAATTTTTCTAGCGGTATTACTTGGTTTCATCGTTGTATTAAGTATCATTTTTATAGCGATCGCAGCAGGGTATATTGTTCGTCCTATTCGAACATTTACGAAAGCGACTCAAAAGATTGCAAGTGGTGAATATGATATCGAATTAGATGAAAATCGAAAAGATGAAATTGGTACACTAGCGACTAATTTTCAAAAGATGACAAAGAGCATTAAAGAATTAGACCAAATGAGACAAGAGTTCGTTTCTAACGTTTCTCATGAATTCCAATCTCCACTTTCTTCGATACAAGGTTTTTCGAAAACATTACAATCGGAGAATATGAGTGAAGAGGAAAGAAAACGTTACTTGAAAATTATTGAGGGTGAAAGTAAGCGGATGTCTAGTTTATGTAAACAGTTACTTACGCTTGCTTCTTTAGATAAAGAAGAGAAGGTTTTACAGATAAAAGAATTCAATCTGCAGAAGCAAATTAAAGACGTCATTTTTATGCTCGAATGGAAATGGCGTGAAAAAGATATAGCTGTTGAATTTGATGTACCGGACATATTTATAGAAGGTGATGAAAACCTACTACATCAAGTATGGAGTAATATTTTTACGAATAGCATTAAGTTTTCAAACGATGGCGGGACGATTGAATTTGTTGTAGAAGAATTAGAATCCGGTATTGTCATTTCTATATCAGATAACGGAATCGGTATGGAAAAAGAAGAAATGGATCGTATATTTGATCGTTTTTACAAAGTAGATACGGCAAGGGCAAGAAACATAGAAGGTAGTGGTTTAGGGTTATCGATCGTGCAGAAAATTGTTGAACTTCATAATGGAAACGTTTCGGTATATAGCACGAAAGGGGAAGGGACGACTGTTCGGGTTGAGCTTCCGAAATAGATGGAAAGGAAGAGGCTGTTTTTGGAACAGCCTCTTCTTATTTTTGTCAATTGGTCAATATATTATCACTTACGTGTAAAGTGATAAAAAGTTGTTTGAAAAAATGCGAGTCATTCTATTTCACAATTGGGTCAGTTTGTGGAATAAGATTAGCAGGAAGTTTATTTAAAAATGTAGAATCTCTACAGAGTTATAAGGATTTTATTGAAACTTTAACTATTTAGGGAGGCGATTACTTTGAAACGAATTGACTTGTTTTTAAACGGACTAGATTCCACATTCGATAAAGAGAGTTGGTATGCACCGTTTAAACATGCTATAGAAGGACTTACAGCCGAACAGGCTATCTGGAAACCATATGGAGAGGCAACTAAAACCATTTGGGAGAACGTTAATCATCTCATTTATTACAAAGAGAGACTTGCAGCAAACTTGGAAGGCCGTGAATGGATACATAATCTCGACGGTGATGAAACCTTTTATCTTACCAATCAATCTAATGATGATAAGGAATGGAAGAAAGTCGTTGAACGTTGTGAAAATGCCCAACGTAATTTAAGACAGGTATTGAGTGCAATTTCCGAAAAAGAGCTTGAGCAAAGTTCACTTGAGGGTAAATTACTAGACATCATGCTTCATGATGCTTATCATACAGGCCAAATTATGCAATTAAGAAAAATGCAGGGATCATGGCCATCAAATCGTTGAATGAACGTTTTAGTTCTTCCATTAAAGGGTGCTATTTTTGAATAAAACTTAGGTTTTCAAACGACTTTATTGTTATATTTTTAGTGTTGTGAAGTATCTTGCATCCAAAAAAAACAGGCATAACCCCGTCCTAAATTTAGAACGGGGGTTAGTTATGGAGGAGAAAACATTAAATAATACACCATTTTTCGGTAGTGAAAAATACAATGGATTTGGTGGACTGTTGAACAAGTTTGAAACTTATATAATGTTAAATTCGTCTAATCTTATAAAGGTAAGGTGTGTAGCTAATGAAAAGAAAATTTTTCATGGCATTTACAGTTATATTGTTAAGTATTTCACTCGCAGGGTGTGGCAAGGCTGATATGGAAGGAATTATTTTAGAAGTAACAGAAAATGAGATATTACTTTCAGAGAATCTTTCTCTGGACAAGTATGAAGATATAAAAAATAAATCAATTTCAGAGATACAGGGAGAGGAAAAGGGTATTCCTTTAATTTATTTAGCATATGACAATACAGAGGAATGGTCAAAAGGTGATGAAGTAAAAGTATGGATTGATGGAGATGTATTTGCATCCTATCCTGGGCGAGCTAAGGCTAACAGAATTCAATTTAAAAAATAAGTTCTCAACAATCGAGAGTAATTGTGAAACAGAATGTAATATTTAGAAAGCTCAGGATTCAAATCTGAGCTTTTTTGTGATGGTTATCTATACTGTTAATTCATACTCTCTTAATTATATCAGACAATTTAACCGTTAAAAGTTAACCAATAGCAACAATTTTTACGAAAACAGCCTAAAATTAAATAACTTTATTATCTCTACAAATTACGGATTACATGATATTTTCTATTTGCTATAAAGCCGCACCTTTCCCGCGCTCTTCCTTAAAGCGAAGCTCAAAAGTATCCGCTGTAATTTCATCAGCTTTCGGCAATGAACGTAATTTCGGATGAAGTAGCCATACGAGAGAAATGAATAAAATTCCGATGCTAGCGAGCGCGAAAATGAGTTGGCTACTAAATACATTTGCGGTGTATCCGCCAATTAAAGAGCCGAACGGCATAGCGATTGTACCCATGCTTCGTGTGACTGAATTGATGCGTCCAAGATATTGATTTGGAATTAAAGTTTGACTAATTGTCGCAAATAATATGTTGGTCGCACCAATTGGTATCCAAGCTAAGCCGAATAAAAAAATTGATAACCATTGAAACGGTACAAACGTAGAGAGAAACCAAAAGAAAGCGCTAGTCGCAAAGCTAATAATGGAGACATGGCTAATATTATGTTTACCAACCCATGAACTGAATAGTGCTCCAATTAAACTACCGGCGGATATAGCGGCTAAAAAGAAACCGTATAATTTAACCCCTCCTAAAGAATCGGCGAAAGAAGGAAGTATCGCCATCGTCATACCGATTGAAAAATTAGCGACAACTGAACCGATTAAGAAGATGCCCATTAATGAACGAAAGACGATTGAAAAGCCTTCTTTTAAATCAGAGAAATATTGTTTAGTTGATAGCGATGTATTGGTTTCTGCTTGCTTTGGCATTTTTAGTGAAAAGAACAAAAGGGCAGTAATCGCGAATGTAAAAGAGTCGATTACATATAAAGTGATTGCGCCAAGTAGTGCTACTAATATTCCAGAAAGAGTCGTACAAATTAAGTCAATGCCTTGATACGCAAATGAAAAGAGTGAATTTCCTTTTAATAATTGTGTTTTATGCAGTAGAAGTGGTAAAGCTTTTGATTGTGCGGGATAGGCGAAGTGTTCGATAAAGGCTACGATGGGCATAATGATGAGTAGTAGTTGAACAGTCAATAGGTCGAAGTAGTGTGTAATAGGAATAATTAATATTAGGACGCATTGCAGAACTTGTGTGATGACGAGGGTGTTTTTGATTGACCATCTATCAACGAATGGCCCAGTAAGAAATTGAAGTGCAGAAGGTAATAATGTAAGGAAACCAGCTAATCCAGAATAAAAAGGATTACCACTCAGCTCATATACGAGCCACATCGCTGCTACATAATACAAGCTATCTCCTATGTTTGTAAAAATTCTCCCTAAAAATAATAAGAGGAAATTCCGGTTTTTTAATATGTCCACTTTATCTACTCTTTTATAAAAAAATTATTCGGTAAAATAAATTTGACCGTTTATTTAAAAAAAATCGCATTACGATTTTTCTTCTTTTTTACAAACTGCTGCATTGTTCTCTCAGCGATTTGAAGTGCAGTAGTAGAAATATAATAAGGTTTACTATTCGGATCTTTATCTGCACCTTTTGTGATTTCGTTTAATTCAGCCATTAATTCATAAAACTTTTTTACCCACACTTGAAATTGTTCTGGCGTTGCATCAAATTCCCAGCAGGATGAAACGTAATTCCACTTAGCTGGATCTTCACTTGCATTTTGTAATGTAAAAGCTTCTTCTGGTGCAGAGAGAATTTGGCTTTTCGTTCTTTCTATCATTTGTAAAAAGATTTGGCGACCGGATTCGCTTAATATTTCTAAATGAGGTAATAGATCTGCGGCAGGGGTGAAGCCTTTAGCGACAGATTGATAAAACTTTTGAACAATCCCATTCTTTTCTTCTGTATAAACGATCTCTATAAGCCCATTCTTTTCTAATTCTTTTAAATGATAATGAATTTTCGCCCTTGAAATGCCGAATTTCTCAGATAGTAATTGTCCAGTATAAGGACGTTCGCATAGACGTATCATCATTTCGGCACGTAGTGGATCGCTTAATGCTTTTAGTTGGCTATAAGTAGTTAGTGTTAATACGGGCTTCAACATGATCAACTCCTTGAATTAAATTACTCGGTCAATATTATTTGACTGAATTGTATCAAGGATTCTATTTATTTTCAATACTTTCAGAAAATTTATTTTTTTGCTCTGTAATCTTCTGTTCATATTCCGTTCATATTTCTTTTTTATGATTAGTGCATAGAAAGAAAGAGGAAGGAGCGAGCGAAATGTTTTTAGCTCTGCGTGAATTAAAACAATCAAAATTAAGATATGGATTAATCGGACTTATTATGGTGTTATTATCATTTTTAGTCCTTGTAATTTCAGGATTAGCAAATGGATTATCCTATGATAATGCTTCATCGATTCAAAATATGGAGGCAAATAAGTTTGTACTAGCGGATGATGCGGAAAATAAATTACTTCGTTCACAAATTAAGAAAGAAGATGTAGATAACGTAGTAAATCAAGCAGGCGAGAAAGAGGCAGTTCCGTTTCGTGTGAAAGTTTCAACTTATGAAAAGAAAGATAGTTCGAAAAAAGTTGATGTCGCTATTTTCTCAAGTGAACGTGATTCATTTTTAGAACCGAAAATTGTAAAAGGTGAGAAATTAGGTACAGCAAACAACGAAATGGTTGCTGATGAATCAATTAAAGAAAAAGGAATCGATATTGGAGATACAATTATCGACCCTGTTTCAAAGAAAGAATTTACAATCGTTGGATTTACGAAAGACCAAATGTTTAGCCATACACCAGTCGTGTATGTAAATGAAGACGTATGGGGCTCTATTTCACAACCAAACCAAAAAGATTATAGTGCAATTGCGCTGAATACAGATAAAGAAATTAAAAATGCACATGTTATCGACAAAAAAGAAGTACTGCAAAGTATTCCAGGATTTAAAGAAGAGCAAGGAACATTAACGATGATCATTGCGTTCTTACTTGTTATCGCTGCGTTACTAATCGGTGTATTCTTCTACGTCATTACATTGCAAAAAACACAGCAATTAGGTGTATTAAAAGCAATCGGTACGAAAAATTCTTATTTAGCAAATAGCTTAGTCGTGCAGGCGTTATTCTTATCAGTCGTTGCGATGGTAATCAGTATTGTTCTTGTACAAGGATTAGAACAAATTTTACCAGCGGGTATGCCGTTCTTATTAACAACACCGATGATTGCACAATATGCAGCAATCTTTATCGTCATTAGTATTTTAGGAACACTTATTTCGTTATATCAAGTATTAAAAGTTGATGCATTAGAAGCAATTGGAGGCGGGATGTAATGACTTCATTATTAAAATTAGACAAAGTAAGTAAAGTGTACGGAGAAGGGAATACAGAAGTAACAGCCCTTCATCCGATGTCGCTTGATGTGAAAGCTGGAGAATTTATCGGAATCGTCGGTCCTTCTGGATCAGGGAAAAGTACGTTATTATCAATCGCAGGTGCTTTACTATCACCGTCAAAAGGGGATATTTACATTCGTGAGCAAAATATTACGAAGTTATCAGAAAAGGAAATGACAGACATTCGTTTGAAAAAAATCGGCTTCATTTTCCAGTTCGCAAATCTTGTTCCATATTTAAATGTAAAAGAACAATTGCTTTACATTGCAAAGCTAAAAAAAGAAAACAAACAAGAATCGGAAAAGCGTGCGGATCACTTGCTAGCAGCATTTGGATTATCTGAAAGAAAAACTCATTATCCAAATCAACTATCGGGCGGGGAAAAACAAAGGGTAGCAATCACTCGTGCTTTCATGAACAACCCAGATTTAATATTAGCGGATGAACCAACGGCAAGCTTAGACTCAAAACGCGCACGTGAAGTCGTGGAAATGATGAAACGTGAAGTGAAAGAAAGTCAAAAAGCAGCAATTATGATTACGCATGATGAAAGAATGCTTGATGTATGTGATCGTATATTGACGCTTAGAGATGGGCAGTTAATATAAAGAAAAAAGGCCAACCGTACATATATGTGCAGTTGGCCTTTGTATGATTATTTTAAAATAGTTATAATAGCTTTATTTTGAGAAGAACGTTTTAATTTTATTTCGTGTTACTAATAAAAGTCCACCTAAGACAGATAACATTCCTAAAGGCACGTTACTTGATTGCTCACTACCAGCGTTAGGAAGTTCTCTAGCATCGTTTTTCGCTGGAACAGTAGAAGGTGTAGTAGTAGTGTTATTATTCACTGTCGTTTGTTTTGGTTGTGATACTTCATTAATTTTGTTATCTACATTTTGCTTTGTTGTATGTAACTCAGCTAATTTGTCATCAATTTTTTCTCAGTATGTTTAAAATCGTTTATTTTAATATCTAAGTCTTGTTTTTTCTTTGTTAAATCGTCTGAAACAGTTTGTTTCGCTTGTTTCATTTCGTTTATTTTATTTAGTAAATCTTGTCTAGCTTCTTGTAACTCAGCTAATTTGTTTTTCACATCTTGTTTAGCTAGTTCTAAGTTAGATGAAAGACTATCTAAATTGCCTTTAATTTTCTTAAGTTCTTCTAATGTGTTACCTGTATTCGGTTTATTTTCTTTAATTTCAGCAAGTTTGTCCTCAGCAGTTTGTTTCGCTTTCTTTAACTCAGCTAATTTGTCATCTACCTGTTTTTTTACTTCCTTAAGCTCATTAACCTTTGCATCGATATTTTCTTTATGCTGCTTAATTTCATTCACTTTTTCATCAACAGTTTGTTTATGTTCTTTAATCTCATTAACCTTTGCATCGATATTTTCTTTATGCTGCTTAATTTCATTCACTTTTTCATCAACAGTTTGTTTATGTTCTTTAATCTCATTAACCTTTTCATCAACAGTTTGCTTATGCTCTTTAATTTCAGCAACTTTTTCATCTACTTGCTTTTTATGCTCTTTAATTTCAGCGATTTTATCTTCGGCGATTTGTTTGTCTTGCTGAAGTTTTGCATCTAACTCTTGTTTATGTTGTTTCATCTCGCCAATTTTTTCATCTGCAACTTGTTTACGTTCATGTAGTTCATTCACCTTTGTATCAACATTTTCCTTAACTTGGTTAAGTTCATTTAATGTTTGATCCACATTTTCTTTGTGCTGCTGTAATTTCGCATCTAACTCTTGTCTATGTTGCTTAATTTCAGCTAAGCGATCTCCCGTACTTTGCTGGGGAGTAGCATCAGTTACTTCCGCATGAGTAGAGTTTGCGCCAGCAATCATTGCTAAAGCTAGTGTAGACGCAGCGATTGTTTGTTTTGTTTTCATATTTTTGTACCTCTTTTCTTTCATATGCATGAGCTGTTTTGTGTAAAATTGAGCATATAGAAGTAGATTATTTTATTATTATATACCATGTTCGGCGCCTAGAGGAAGTATTTGCATAATAATCTATGATTATGTGATTCTTATAGTCTCTTATTTTGGGATAGGGGACAAATCTTCAGCAAGATGAACAATTTCTTCTATAGCAGATTTTACATCTTTACTATCGCGAATAACAAACAAATAATCAGCCTCATTTTCTACAGGATCTACTACATCTTCATGTTGAGATTCAGCCTGTTGTCGAACGAGTACTTCTTTGAAACTGGAATAGTTACCTCTAAATATATTTATACTTCGCTTACTACGAGCTACTCTTTCATAAAGAATATCATCTGGAATGTCAAAACGAACGAGTATGCGTACATATTCCTCTTCCTTAAACAGCTCATTCAGCAAATAGATTCGGCCGTTTCGGCTTCTATTTGAGTTGCAAATGATAAGGTGTAAATTTGTATGTTCTTTTGCATAATCAACAATGAATTTCGAAAGAGCGTGCTTAAATGTATTAGGGCCTTCAGTTGGCTGTAATTTTTCATAATGCGTGTTAATAAATTCTGCTTGGTTATCTTGATCCATAACGAAAGAGTGGGGTAACTTTTTTTCTAGTTCTTTAGCAAATGTTGTTTTTCCACTGTGGGTTTTTCCTACTGTAATAATGACTAATCGTTTCATATTGGCCTCCATATGTATTGTTATAATCTGGAATGTTCGGTGTGAATCGACAATTTTCCTGCCGAAGAAAATACAAAGTGGCTGAGTAGTAATGGGCTGAAAATTTCACCAAAAAACTTATTTATCCAATAATTCCCTAATGTGAAAAGTGTGATGTTGTCCTAACTCAAATGAACTAAAAAATATTCTGTTTAGAAAGGGAGCGGCAATGCTATCGTTATTGAAATATATTATGAAAATGTTCCTGGTGAAAAGGAGGTTTAGAACAAATATTAAAAATAGCTGTTAATAATAAAAAGGTAGGAAACATATATCCTTTATTGTTAAGTACAGCCTTTCATAATCTATGTTGAATCAATTGGAAAATTCATGGAAAAGTGTTATGGTTTATTTGGGAGCTGCACATTATTTATGTTCAGTAAAAAAGGGGGATTAAAGTGGGGGCTAAAATTTTTAACGGCAGGCATATAGCCAATAGCAAGGATCAAGAATTTGTTGTTTTTATTATTGGTATGCGTATTAATAACCTATTAAAATTTTGGAAGTGGATACCAGTTTTTAATGCTATGGGACCTATGATTAAAGAATTGTATCAAAATCCACAATGGGGTTTCTTACATACAGAATTCTTATTTAGTTGGAGAAAAGTAATCCTAATTCAATACTGGAAGGGATTCGACGAATTAGTAAACTATGCTCACGGAAAAAATCATTCATATGCTTGGAAATCCTACAATAATAAGATTAAAGATAATGGGAGTGTCGGTGTTTTTCACGAAACCTATCAAATAGAAAAAGGTGCTTCTGAAGCAATCTATGTTAATATGCCAAAAACAGGTTTATCTAGAGCTACCGAACATATACCAGTATCTCAAGATACTAATACTGCTCAAAAAAGAATGAATAAATAATTCGGAAAATTGTGCATATAATTTCGATGTTCCTGCCGGATAATATACAAAGTGTCGGAGTGTTAGCAGGCTGAAAACTTGACGAAAAAACTTATTTATGCTATAATTTACCATTATAAAAATAAAGTGTATAATAGGGTTCTCCTGGCCAGGGGGACCCTATTTTTGTTGTGAAAATGAAGGAGTGTATGTGCGTGAAAAAAGGTGAAGCAAGTATAACGTCGTTAGTATCAGCTTTCGGAAGGGCATATCATAGTGAATTTGATAGTCCGAAAATCTTTGATGATTATATAGCTAAGGATTTCATTTCACAAAAAGAACGTAATGATATTGAAACGAACATGGTTCAAGGAATACATTTTTTCAATAAAGACATTGCACAGCAGTTTCAAGATAATCCGAAAGAAATATTAAAGTGGATTACGCAAGTTCAATTATCACCAACACCTTTAGCGCGTGCGGCATATTGTGAAAGAGTATTACTACATGAGATTACATTAGGAGCAAAACAATACGTTATACTCGGTGCGGGCTTAGACACGTTAAGTTTTAGACACCGAGAATTAGAAAATAAAATAGAAATATTTGAAGTGGATCATCCTTCTACGCAAGAGTTTAAAATACAAAGAGTGAAAGAAGCAGAGCTTGAAATCCCAAGCAATCTTCATTTTATTTCAATGGATTTTACTAAAGGTTTCTCGAAGCAAACATTAGTAAATGAAGGATTTGAAAATAAAAAGACTTTCTTTAGCCTTTTAGGTGTTACGTATTATTTAACGAAAGAGGAACTTTCCAGTTTAATAGAATATTTATTCGAGATAGTTCCAGCAGGAAGTTCTATCGTTTTCGATTATCCTGATGAAAATTTATTTACGGAAAAAGGATTATCCAATCGAGTTGAAAATATGATAAAGATGGCTGAGATAGGCGGAGAACCGATGAAATCATGCTTTTCTTATACCGAAATGGAAGCACTGTTAGAGAAGTCGGGCTTACTCATTTATGAGCACATATCACCAGAGGATATTAATACATTATATTTTGAAGGACGAAACGATTATTTAGAAGCTTTTGAGACGGTGCATTATGTACATGCGGTGAAGAAGTAGAGAATTAGTAGGCATGGGGAGGGATCTCTGTGTCTTTTTTTTGTAAAAAAGGAAATGAGGTGTAGTGATGGGAAGTAATAAGCATGTTGCTATTGGAAGTAGAGGGATTGTGAAGAATAATTTAAATGTTTACATAGGGGTAATTGCACATCGTTATCCAGCTAATAAAAATGGGTTACCCAAAAACGATAAAAATGATTAGAGACCCTGATTTTTATACAGTCAAAAAAATCAGGGCTATTTTTAAAGGATTAAGGATTATTGAGTAAGTAATAGTTAATTGATTGTGCCAGTATTTTTATTCTTCACTAATAAAAGGAGCAATTATTTTTTTCATAAGAAGATAACACGATATTCGTTGATGGTGTACCATTTTGCATTGTATCATCAATAAATTGTTCTAAACTTTCTACAGAATACGTTGCTAATTTGACAATATAGCTAATTTCCCCTGCTACTCTGTAACACTCAAGTACATCTGGATGATTATAGCAAAAGTTAGCTAATGATTTACAATCCTTTGATTTAAACAATATAAGTGCAGAAATTGGACGGTTTATTTTTTTTAGAGAAACATGTGCATGGTAACCTTCAATAATTTTTTGCTCCTCTAACTTCCGTACTCGCTCAGTTACTGACGGAGCAGATAAGTGAACGGCTTCTGCTAGATCCTTCATTGAAATTTTTGCATTTGACTGTAATAATCCCACGATTTTTTTATCAATTTGATCCATAAATTATCCAATCTTTTTTTATAAAATAGAATAACCTAAATTCCTTATATAATAAAGCCAAACAATCAAATATCCTTATCAAACTTATTTATCAGCCTTATATATTTGTATAAAATAAGGATAACAGGAGGCGATTTACAATATGAAAAAGGTTTTATTATTATTAGCTGATGGATTTGAAGCAGTAGAAGCTAGTGTATTTACAGATGTACTAGGTTGGAATAAATGGGAGGGAGATGGATCAACTGAGGTCGTAACAGTTGGCCTTCGGAATAAATTAACCTGTACTTGGAATTTTACTGTCATACCCGAAAAAACGGTTGATGATATTCAATTAGATGAGTTTGAGGCATTAGCTATTCCAGGAGGTTTTGAAGAAGCTGGTTTTTATCGGGATGCATATAGTAGAGAATTCTTACATGTTATTCAACATTTTTATGCCAAGCAGAAGCCTATTGCCAGTATATGTGTCGCATCATTAGCGCTTGGAAAAAGCGGAATTCTTACAGATAAAAAAGCCACCACATACAGTCATCCGACGAGTAAACGAAAAGAGCAGTTAAAGAATTTCGGTGCAATAGTACAAAATGATTTAATCGTTCAAGATGGAAACATTATTACATCTTCAAATCCAGGTACAGCTTTTGATGTTGCATTTTTATTACTTGAAAAACTAACATCTAAAAAGAACGCTAAACATGTAAAGGATCTTATGGGGTTTTAGGCATTGCTCTTCAACAAAGGGGTACTTGGAGTATTTTAAAATATCTTAACGAACATGGTCCAAAAGAGTGGTCATCTAATTGGGTGACTGCTCCAGATAAAAGAGAATGGAAATAATCTGTAATAACAGATGGTAATGAATCGATCAAAGGTAAGTGCCCTTTTCATGCATAATTTAATAAAAAGAATAATAATTGATTAAAATAGGAGAATTTTTATGATTGTAACACTCTTTACATATATATTGTTAGGTTTATCTTTATCAATACCTGCAGGTGCTATGACTGTCCAAATGACTAAACAAGGAATGAGAAATGGTTTCGTACATGGTTGGTTTGTAGGTATAGGAGGAATGACTGTAGATTTATCTTTAATAGTTCTGATTTATCTAGGGTTCTCTAGTGTATTAACCAATCCGTGGGTAGAAGCAGTTATGTGGTTACTAGGTTTTGGGTTTTTAATGTTTATTGGAATAGAAAGTATTAAAGAAGCAAAGTCAGAAGTTAACATAGAGGGAGAAGATCCTAATAAATCTTTATTAACAGCTTATTTATCTGGTTTTATGATTGCTATATCACCGGCTAATATTGTCTTTTGGATAGGGGTCTTTGGGCCGGTTCTAGTTTCTTCATTAGGTAGTGCAAGTACATCAACATTTATATTAATAGCTGTAGGTATTTTATTAGGTATCTTTATGCATGATATGGTCTTATTAAGCTTTGTTCATTTTACTAGACGGTTTCTAAATCCAACCTTTATTAAATGGGTATCTATATTTACCGCAATAGTACTATTCGGATTTAGTGGTTATTTTGGTTACGAGTTTATAAAACAAGTAATTACTTTTATTTAAAAAGCATAACTCTTATAAACTTAAATATGGTAGTTGAAATATAGATGAAAAAGATACGCATTTTAAACCTAAATGCAACGTAATTGTAAATATGTTATATTACGCAGGCATCCCCTCAAAAATTTTTTGATTCCTGGGGGAGGGTTAAATTCCTTACACATAGCCTTTAAAAAAGAAACAACCTTTACTATAATTGACGGTGTATGAACTTAGCTTGATAGTGATGGGGTAATTGCACATACCTATTTACTGAAAAATATTAACTAACTCCAAGAGTCAAAAGCGCTATTCTTACTAAAAGAATAGCGCTTTTTTATTATTTTAGTATGATTTCATCTGAATGTATTGGAGATTTCTCCTGCAAAAGTAGTAGAATTTTTATTTGAATTTACTACCTCAGTTGGATTTATCATATTTCAATTTCGATAGAATAGTAAATAGGTATATTGGATATGGAGATAAATTACAATGATTATACATACTTCAGATTTAGAATTACAGTAACTACTTAACTAATAAAGAAAGGAATAAGCAGAATGATACAGAGCATATATGAAACACATTTACATGTAAGAGATTTAGAAAAGGCGATAGATTTCTATCAAAATAAGTTGGGGTTAGCATTAGCAAGAAAACTATCCAAAAGAAAGGTGGCCTTCTTTTGGGTAGGAGAAAGTAAAAAGCAAATGCTTGGAGTATGGGAAGTACATAATATTGAAGATTTTGAGATAAAACACTTTGCTTTTGGTGTAGATTTAGAATTTCTAAAGTCTTCTAAATTGTGGTTAGAGAATCGTGGAATAGAAGTGGTGGGAAGCCAAGGGAAAGGAAATCAAGAGCCAATTGTCCAAAGGTGGATGCCAGCTGCAAGTGTATACTTTCTGGATTGTGATGGGAATAAATTAGAGTTTATTTCTATGTTACATGATAATCCAGATGAATTAGAATACGCATCTTATTTAAGTGAATGGGATGCGGAGCACCAAGAAAAATAAATGAGATTGTATCTATAAAAGGGGAAAAACGTTGTTTTTTTGTGAAAAATATACAGAAAAGATGGACGTTTTACTTTACCAGAGTTGTTCGGATTAAATGAAGAGAACTTAAAAAGGTAGAGTATTTTGTTGTAGTAATGTAACTGAGATTAAAAGACAACGTATTAAACTAAAAGATGTATTATATAAATTTACATTTATTTAATGTTAAAAGCTAGAAAGTTAGATTGGCGCGAATCGGTAATTGTGGAATGCGAAAAAAAGACAAAATCTCTTAAAAAATACTTAAATTTTTACTCCATTAATCTTTACAATCCCTCTTTATAATATGAATTGGACAAGCAACTAAGAGAACGCAAAACATGTCAGTTTATACATTCTATTATTAGGGGGAGAAATTGTATGAAAAAGGCAGTTGCTTCGTTAGCCGTTATGGCAGTGTTATTACCAACGTTTTCGATGAATGCTGAGGGAAAAGAACAAGCACAAGCACGAAAAACAGCGACGATGTTTAATGTTATTAGTGATATTCAAGGGGATTTAGGGGATTTTGATCACGTATTAAAAGATATGAACAAAGTGACACCACTTTCTAGAGCGCTTATTATGAATGGGGATATAACGCCAACTGGACAGCAGTCACAATATGATGATGTGAAGCGTGTGTTAAACAAGAATAAGCATCCGGAAAATGTATGGTCAACTGTTGGGAATCATGAATTTTACGCTGGTAAATGGACAGCTGATGGGAAACTCTCTCAAAATACATGGCCAAATGGTGTAACGGAAGAGACATTGTTTAATCGATATTTAAAATTTAGCGGACAAGATAAGGTATATCATAAAAAAGAATTAGATGGTTATCCGCTTTTATTTTTAGGAACTGAAAAATATATGAAATACCACGATTCAAAAATGTGGGATGAAGTATATATGAGTGATGAGCAATTAGGATGGTTAAAACAAAATTTAGAAGAGTATAGTCAAAAAGATAAAAATAAGCCAATTTTCATTTTCTCTCATCACGTTTTACCTGATACAGTATCTGGATCAAGACAAAATCCATATTTACAAGATTATTTAAACGTTGATAAATTGTACGATATATTAAAAGACTATCCGCAAGTAGTTTTCTTTACGAGTCATACACATTGGGATTTAAACTTACCAGATTGGGCTGGTAAAAAGAAAATTACAGGCGGAGATGAAAAAGGATTTACGGTTGTAAATACGGGCGGAATTGAAACTGGTTGGATGTCGGATGGACCAAATGGTGGCGAGAAGACTGCGCCGGATGGATATTCTTTCAAACAAGGATTACAAATAAAAGCATATGGTAACGATGTAGTCGTAACGGCTTACGATTATAAACGTGATAAGGATATAAAGAAATTATCAATTAGTGATGCAAAAATCGAACAAATGGCACCAGATGTGACGGCTGATGATAGAAATAATGTAATCGTTGGTGCAACAGAATATATGGAGTACTCTGTAGAAGGAACGAACGAGTGGAATACGTATAATCCAGGAAAACCGCCAAAATTTGATGGCGACAAAATCGTATACGTACGTCACAAAGGAGAAATGAATTTAGAGCCAGGATTAACACAGCTTCTTCGTTTTTCGGCAAATAAGTGATTGGAGAGAGCCCGCATTTAAATGTGTGGGCTCTTTTTTGAGTGATGAGAAATGGATTTTGTAAGCCGTTTTTTGTCGGTAAGTCGATATTCTATGTTGAATCGCCAGTAAAAGTAAAATATCGCCTATATAATTTCATTTACTGAATTTCGATACATTTTTAATCCAGAAAGGTGACTTCATCATTTTTCCATGTAATAATAGTATGGTTACATTTACTGTGAAAGAGTATAAAAGGAGCGTTATTGATGAATTTAGCTAAATTTCCGAGAAAAAAATATACAGAATCATATACACCAATTGAAAAATTAAACAATTTTTCTGAAGCACTTGGTGGGCCAACTATTTATTTTAAACGAGATGATTTACTTGGTTTAACAGCTGGCGGTAATAAGACGAGAAAGTTAGAGTTTCTAGTTGCGGATGCACAGGAAAAGGGTGCAGATACGTTAATTACAGCTGGTGGTATTCAGTCAAACCATTGCCGTCTAACACTTGCAGCTGCGGTAAAAGAAAAAATGAAATGTATTCTTGTGCTAGAAGAAGGGCTTGAGCCAGAAGAAAAGCCAGACTTTAACGGAAACTATTTCTTATATCATTTATTAGGTGCTGAAAACGTAATTGTTGTGCCAAACGGAACAGATCTTATGGAAGAGATGCATAAAGTAGCGAAAGAAGTAAGTGAAAAAGGAAATACACCATATGTCATTCCAGTTGGTGGATCGAACCCTACTGGCGCAATGGGATATATTGCTTGTGCGCAAGAAATTATGGCTCAGTCATTTGAGCAAGGAATTGATTTCAGTTCAGTTGTTTGTGTAAGTGGTAGCGCTGGTATGCATGCTGGTTTAATTACTGGTTTTTCCGGAACACAAAGTAAAATTCCTGTAATCGGAATTAACGTAAGTAGAGGAAAAGCGGAGCAAGAAGAGAAAGTAGCAAAACTTGTAGATGAAACTTCAGCTCACGTAGGTATTCCAAACTCTATTTCACGCGAAGCAGTTACATGCTTTGATGAATATGTAGGACCAGGTTACGCGTTACCGACGCCAGAAATGGTAGAAGCAGTTCAATTACTTGCGAAAACAGAAGGTATTTTACTTGATCCAGTTTATACAGGTAAAGCAGTAGCAGGATTAATTGATTTAATTAGAAAAGGCAAATTTAATAAAGAAGACAACATTTTATTCGTACATTCAGGTGGTTCACCAGCTTTATATGCGAATACGTCTCTATTTGCGTAAGTGTAAAAAGCATTGGGTATCCAATGCTTTTTGTTTTGAATTAATGTTGAAATTTGATACAATTTCGTGAATATGCGATGATTTTTCAACATTCAACGGTAAACAACGATATATAAAGGAGATTGATGTATGACAGAATTTTGGGAAGCAAGTTTTATAGAAAATCAAATGATGTGGGGATTTGAAGCTGCAGATTCCGCAATTTTGACGAAGGATTTTTTCCTTGAAAAGAAAGTGAAGGATATATTGATTCCTGGTATTGGATATGGAAGAAATGCAAAGGTTTTTATTGATAACGAAATACAAGTAACAGGTATTGAAATTTCAAAAACAGCGATCGAATTGGCGAGGGAAAATGAAATTAATGCTAATTTATTCCATGGTTCAGTTACGGATATGCCTTTTGATAACAAACTGTATGATGGCATATTTTCTTATGCACTTATTCATTTGTTGAATAAGGATGAGAGAGAGAAGTTTATTGAAGATTGTTATAGTCAGTTAAAACCAAACGGATATATGATTTTTACTACTATTTCTAAAGATGCCCCAATGTTTGGGAAGGGGAAACAACTTGGTAAAGACTACTTCGAGATAATGGAAGGGGTAAAAATGTATTTTTATGATGTTGACTCGGTAAAACAAGACTTTGGAAAATATGGACTGATGGAAACTACGGAAATTGTGGAGCCACATAAAAATATGGCAAGTAAACCTCCATTTAAATTTATAATGATCAAATGTCAAAAAACACTATAATTACCATTGTGTAAAAATAGTGAAAGGTTACTTAATAAGCTGGTTGAGTAAGCTATTCACTCATTGTTCTTTAAAGGCGAAGTAAGGGGAGTCAAATGGCGTCCCTTACTTCGCTTAATTTATTTTAAAGCACGTTTTAAACTTTCAATGAATCATTTGTTATATAATGGAATTATTGGAACGTGGGAGGGGTGATTATATGAGTACAACATTAAGATGGGTCATATACACGATACTCAGCATTTCTATAATACTAATACTTCTTTTAGGTTACGGATTATATTTGTATTTTAAGTGAAATGGTAACCGAACCAAAGGAAAAATAAAATAATTGCTGTGTTAAATAACGTAAAGGTTAAACCGATAATAGATAAAATTTTCTTTTCGCTGCGACTACAAAATGAGATAACTGCTAATATAATTGCTATAACAGCGGAAGTTAATATGAAGTACGCGAAAGCAACTACGTATCCTACTCCAACTCTGTCTAAAATAGGTGAGAAGAGAAATAGATTAATAGTAACGAATATACTTACAATGAGAAACGTATAACTTTTCCAAGTGTATGTTTTCAGTTGCATGGAATAGCACTCCTTCCTTATTAGTATTTATATGTCTAATTGCAAGGTGTTTACCTTTATTTTACAATTTAGGATGCCTTTTATTAAAAAGAGGAGGACTAATATGCGAATTAGAAATTTAACTTTAGTTATTGTTTTTATGTGTATATTCATAGTAACCGGCTGTTCAAATATACTAGGAAATGAAGATCAAAGAATCGAAGTGCAAAAACGTGTTGGTGATGATAATTATGAGGATTTGAAAGTAGTTACAGACAATAATCAAGTGTTGCAAGTAAAGAAAATATTAAATGATATTCATTTTGAAAATAAAAAAGTGGAAATGTCTCGTTCAGCTGATTATCACTTTGTTTTTCAATTTAAAAATCCGAAAATAGAGGCGAAAGCTGTGTTGTATCAAATTTGGATAAGTCCTAATAAAGATAAAGTAGAAGTTATGGCGGGGGATAATCGCTATGCTCAATTAGAAGGGAAAAATGCAGCCACTTTGTTTGAGATTGTTACGGGAGAAAAGTTAGTTGAATAAAAGTATATGGTACTTAACTTTTTCAGATTTATTGTAATGATTCACTACTTGTAAGGAATTATTCAGTGTGTCTTTCTATTAAAAAGTCTAAATTTAATCAATTAAATGCGATAAAATCTTTTTAAAAATAATGAAATTTTAGGAAAAATAAGGTACACTAGTCAATGGTTTTAGTTTAAAATCGATTGACGTTAATGTATACGGGGGAAAGATTGATGAACAATAATCCAATAAATGAATCAGTTGAAGAAGTTGAGAGAAAACGAGTAAGATCAAGCAAACGTTTTACAAATTGGAAGCTTATTGCAGCGGGTGTTGGTGTAATTGTACTTCTCATTGGAGGAATGAGTTATTATCAGGCAACTCACTTCAATTCAAATGTTACGATTAATGACACAAAAGTCGGTGGTCTGAACGCTGATCAGGCAATACAGAAATTAAAAACATCTGGACTAGAAAACAAAGTCTATGTTGATCAACAACAAATTTTAGATGAAAAAGATACAAAAACGGAACTTACGGAAAAAGATTTGCCTCAAGTTAAGAAACTATTAAAAAGCCAGTGGACATTTTTCCCTTCCTCAAAGGAAAAAAAATATTCAGTGCTACCGGAAAAGGCGGATCAGTATCGTAGTGAAACGATGAAAAAACTTGTAGAAGAAAAGCTCATCTCTATGAATGAAAAATTAAAAGCGCCTCAAGATGCTATGGCGAAGCTTGAACAAGGAAAAGTTGTTATTTCGAAGAGCGTTGATGGAAAACAGTATGACGTTACTAGTCTACTGAAAGATTACGACAAGCAGAAATATAAAAGCGAAATTCATCTGAAGTCTACATACATACAGCCTATTAAAGAAGACGACCCGATTGTCAAAAAAGAGGAGAAAGCACTACAGAATCTTCTTGGGCAGTCTGTTGAGTATAAAGTGCAGAATGAAGTGTATCCTTTAAAAGCGAAAGATTTAATTCAGAATGCCTCTATGTCAAAGGATATGAAAGTTACAATCGATGCGAGCGACATTAAGAATAAGATTGCTGAAATTAATAATGCTAAATCAACATTAAATAAAAATTTCAGCTTTAAAACCCATTCCGGTTCGGTCATATCAGTAAAAGGACAAGGCTACGGCTGGGCACTAGATGTTGAAAAAGAAACAAAACAAGTTCAACAAGCTTTTGAAAAGGGTGAAAAATCGCTATCTGCTTCTAATATCCATGGAAATGGTTGGGAGAAGGAAGGTATCGGTTATGAAACAACATCGAATAATGGCATCGGAGACACGTATGCGGAAGTTTCAATTGCAGATCAACAAATTTGGATTTATAAAGATGGGAAATTAGTCGTCACAACAAATGTAGTAACTGGTAAACATAGCACGAGTGAAGATACATCACCAGGTGTGTGGTACGTTCTATATAAACGAACACCATACACGCTGAAAGGCAGCGCAGTAGGTAAAGCTGATTATGCAGTTAAGGTAGATTACTGGGTTCCATTCACAAATAGCGGCCAAGGATTCCATGATGCAGGCTGGCGAAAAGACTGGGCAAATAATGCTTATTTAACAGGGGGATCAGGCGGGTGTGTAAACCTTCTTCCTAATGTTGCAAAAACTGTATATGATAGTTTGAACACTAATGATCCAGTTATTGTGTACTAGAAAATAGCTACGTATCAAGAAATAAATAAAGCAGGAAATCTTATCTGATGGTACATGAAAAAACACCTCTTGAATTCGCATATTTAGTGTGCAAATTCAATGGAGGTGTTTTTTGTTTGAAAACAAGAGTTCATTGCCTATAAGAAACGAAGTAGAAAGAGATTGAGATGATAAATAGATATTCAAATAGTCAATAAAATTGACACTGAATATCATTTTCATTTATTATGAAATCGTCGCATGTAATTGGACATGATTTTTGTGAAAAAGTTTACTTTTTTATTAATATAATAGATTTCTATTAAGGTGTCCCATTTAAGAATTTAAGCGTAGGAAAGGGTAAAATAAAAATGAACTGGAAAAAAGGCGGATTATGGATTATTATTTTTTTCATTGTAAAAGGTACGATTTCTACACTTTTAATAGTTACAGGTGCTAAATATTTTGATTTATCATTTATGCAACTTTTCGTACTAATACTGATCTTATTACTGATTTCTCTCATAAGTCGAAAATTGCTGCATAGACATAAACAAAATAAAAAGCAAAAAGAGCTAAATATATAATGGAGCCCCAGAGACCTTTGGATTTCTGGGGTTTTACTATATATTTAGCTTCTTACTATTTGTGGAAAGTAAAACTCCCAGCTCAAAATTTAGGTGGGTACAGAAGTTTGTTGGGAGCTGATTAAAGTTTCACTTTATTCCATAGTGCATGATCTATGTTGATTAAAGGAAGTCACTGAATTTGTTGCTACAATTATTAAACAAGGACTGAAGAGAGCTTTTTAATCAATCTGTATTCTAAAGCTAAAACCGAGCATACATTATGCTCGGTTTTCAATAGGTAGTTTAAATGTAAAAGTACTGCCTTCTCCTAATTCACTTTCAACGGTAATTTCTCCTCCGTGTAGTTCTATAATCCATTTTACCATCGACAATCCTAAACCTGTGTTTCCATTGTTTGAAGATGTTCGTGCTGCGTCAACTCGATAGAAGCGGTCCCATATTTTCGCAATATGTTGCTCGCTGATGCCTATGCCATTATCGGAGACTTTACCTATTATGTTGGTTTCATCCCGGAACAGTTGCATATTCACAGTGCCGTTCGCTTTGCTATAAGCAATCGCATTCGTTAGTAAATTCATTAATAAACGCATCATCAATGTTTGATCTGCTTTAATAAAC
The DNA here is from genome assembly GCF_016651125.1 of Bacillus sp. TH17. Classification (NCBI taxonomy): domain Bacteria; kingdom Bacillati; phylum Bacillota; class Bacilli; order Caryophanales; family Bacillaceae; genus Bacillus; species Bacillus sp. TH17. The sequence continues at coordinate 2,627,355 of NZ_JAEKEN010000001.1, read as the reverse complement.
AGGTCTTCCTCTATATTTGTTGTTATATTAATCGAAGCTTCTTGAACCATTAATGAAAGCTCTTCTACAACGATTTCCGTTAATTCACTCATATTGATACATTCAAATTGAAAAGTATTATGCTTTTCTTGGTCAACTCGTGCTAATAATAAGAGTTGCGAGATTAACGCGGACATTTTACGCGATTGCCTTAAAATTACTTCTAACGATTCTTCCATTTCTTTCGGATTATTCCTCTGCGATAAAGCGTATTCGCATTGCGAAATAATAACAGATGTTGGTGTTCTTAATTCATGAGATGCGTCAGATGTAAATTGTTTTTCACTTTCGAATGATGTCTCCAATCGCTCAAACATTTTGTCAAAGGTTTGTGCTAAATGATACATTTCGTCTTTCGATGAACCTTGTAAATTAATTCTCTTCGAAAGGTCTTTACCATCACCAATTTCACTGGCTGAATCACTCATTTGTTGCACAGGTCGAAACGCTCTTTGCGTAATAAAATATCCTCCCGCTGCTGCAATGAGAATAAGTAATGGAAATGAGATGAGTGTTACCACAATAAGCGTATTCATGGTCGATGATAATTGATTCATGGTCATTATGCCACGAACCCAGACTTGCTCATCGCCGCCTACATTATGGAGAAAATCATATACTATCCATTCCTTATTACCGTCTTTAATGGTTTGTATTTCATCGGATTTAAGCGATACCTTTTTATTAAAGGTTGTTGGATTATGTCCTGCCAGCAGCTCACCTTGTTTACTATAAATGATGATATTTACTCCATCTTCTAAGGCTTCAAATTCATCGTCAATCTTTAACTGCCCATGCTTATATTCGATATCTTCAACACTTTCTTTTACTGTGCTCTTCAATTGATTTTTCATATTAAAAAGCAAAACTTTATCTGAAGAAGTTAAAATAAAAGCTAACACGAGTGCCATAATAATTACAACTAGCCCCGTATACCATAGGGTCACTCTCATTTTTATTGATAGTCTTTTCATGATTCTACTCGCAATACGTAACCAGTTCCTCGTACTGTATGAATTAACTTCGTTTCAAACTGGCTATCAATTTTTTTGCGAAGATAGCGGACGTAAACATCAATAATATTCGAGCCACCTTCATAGTCGTAATTCCACACATGTTGCTCAATTTTATCTCGTGTCAACACAACTTCTTTATTACGAATCATATATTCTAAAATAGCAAATTCTTTACTGGAAAGATTGATAACTTGATCTCCTCTTGTTACTTTATGCATATTGCAATCCACCACTAGGTCAGCGATTTCAAACACATTAGATGTATTTCCTGTTTTTCTTCGCATCAACACTCGAATTCTTGCTAACAGCTCATCAAAAGCAAAGGGCTTTACTAAATAATCGTCCGCACCTAAGTCGAGTCCTGTTACGCGATCATCAATTGTATCTTTAGCTGTAAGAAGCAAGACAGGAGTTGTATTATTGTCCGCACGTAATCTTTGTAATACTTGTAAACCATCTATTCCGGGAATCATAATGTCAAGCACAATCAAATCGTAGGTAGCCATGCTTATATAATCCAAAGCATCTTCTCCATTCCCACATCCATCGACACTATAATATTCTGCATTTAATCGTTTTACCAATATATTTTGTAAGTCTTTTTCATCTTCGACAATAAGAACTCGCATTAACATTCTCCTTTTCTTCTTATTTATATGTATCACTATAATTCCGAAACATTAAAGAAAGATTAGAAACTATTTAATTATATCATTTTATTTTTTTGCACATTAATCTTCCTTTAATGTTTGTTCAGTAATATAAGGACATGGATAAGGTGCACATGTAAAGGGAGGAGAACATAATGGGAAAGTGGATGATGATTGGAGCAATGTCTTGTTTATTATTAACAGCTTGTTCTACTCAAGCTGATAACAATACAGAAGTACAACAACTGAAAGTGGAAAATGATACATTGCAAAAAGAAAGTGCTCAACTACAACAAGAACCACACAAAACAGGGCCTGCTACGAATGATACGAAGCAAATACAAGATTTTAAAAACGAAGTCACATCTATTGTAGAAAAGGCAAATAACACGAAACCAGTTGGAGCTAAAGAAGAAAACTTAAATACGTACTTAGCAGCAAAAAAAGAAATTGATCAATTGGATGACAAGATAGATCTATCTGATAATCAGCTAGAAGCAGATTATCACGCCGGAACGATAACGATTGAACAATATAAAGCGCAAGAAAGAGAACACGATATACTGGAAGATCAATTAGAGCAAGCAGAAAATGTACTTGAAGCAAGATTTGGAATAGATGATTAATTATTAAGGAGTGGATGAAAATGTTAAAACATAAAAAGAAAATAATTATAAGCGTAATTGCTATTTTAGTAAGTGGTATTGCTATTGTTGGTGGATATTATGGTATGGGTTACAATTATGCGAAAAAGAATGAAAACTATACAGAGAAACAAGTTCGTGAAATTTCTTTAGCTCATACAAATGGAGAAATTATTAATGTGAAAAAAGAATTCGAATTAGAAGATGACAACTTAGCACAATCTAAATTTGAATATGAAGTGGAAATCAAGACACCTGATAATCTGTTAAATATTTTAAAGGTTAGTGCTAGAACAGGTACAATAGAAATCAATAGTGAAGATTAAAAAAATATCGCGTATTTGAAAAAATACAATAAGCTGCCCATATGGGCAGCTTATTTACATAATTCTCGTTAACAGTAGTCAATGATGCATATAATTTTCGTTGTGGGGGTAATTGCTTTTCTTAGCTTGATAGTGATGGGATGAGCTTCCGATTGTGGAAAATCTCCAGGCTTCTATTAGTTGGTTAGTGGAAGAAAAATTTGTTCCACAGCCCGTAAGTTATTATAATACATAAAAATTAAATTCTTCTTCTGCAATTCATTCAAATCGGCCAATCTCCGCATCTTTTGAATTCCCTGAAAGTGCTAAACCTAAGCAAAAAAATTAACCATCCTATGCAAGAAAGTTTAGATAGCTAAAAGCATATGTTTTATTGAAAGGGTGTGATTGAATTATGGAACGGACGAATTGGGGAATTGGAGGATTAGTATTTGTTGGCTGCATGTTTCTTGGCGGAGGAGTGGGATCTATATTAGGCGATACTCATGCTGGATGGCTAATAGGAATGGGCGCTGGATTTATTGGGATGGCTTTAACGAGACTGGTCAGAAAGTAATATAACGGGATTCTTCTTATGATGAACAATGTAATTAATTAATGGCATAAGAGCTCTATAAATTATAGTTAGAACCTTATCTTTAGTATTTGTCTTTTCTAAATTTCTCCATACATAGATACGATTCTCAAGTTGGAGGCTGGCACCTTAGGGTGTCTTTTTTATGCTCTTTAAAAATGTTTTAACATATAATAGCCGAGTTAATTCAAGTAATCAAGCTAATAGATTTCGTTAGAGTGCTATCATTTTTTTGTAATAGAATAGATTCATTACCGTTTCAGACCGATGTATTCATTCATAACCTAACAGTAAAAGGGGGATGATTAAAGGCATGGCGATTAATGATAAATTAATTTGTCAACAGTTTGCAAGAATTATCGGTGGCCAAGAAGGATTCGCCGGTGGAAAATGCGTGGCAACAATAAATCGGGATGAAATACAAGCAACTATCTTAGGAAAACGTTTTAGAGTAACAACTTCCTTCTCGTTCGAATCAAGAGATAATAAAACTGGACAGGCATTATGTCTAGGTCGGATAGCGCTCTTACAAAAAGAAGTTACTGAATTTGTTGCTACAATTATTAAACAAGGAATAATCGTTTCGTCTATACACAATGAGTGGTTATGTGATGAGCCGAATTTAATTTACGTTAATATCGAAGACGTTGATGATCCGCTAAGTTTCGCAAGGAAAGTTAGAAGAGCGTTATGCAATTAACCAATTTATTTAGTTAAATGAGCAATATAAAAGGATCTTTAATTGAAAGATCCTTTCATACATAAGATGAAGGTTTTCCCTTGTATTTTATTAATTAAGTTCGCTTGACTAGCAAACGAACTTGGAGGGAGTACTGGAACCATACAATAAATACATTGAGGGGGCATGTTTGAGCTATGGACCTATCCTCCCGTTCTAATTAACTAAAAGAAGAATTTTCCCATACCGATTAGACTACTAAGCATTCCGATTCCATTCATGGTTCCTTTTCCTGCTGTCAGTAAGTTTCCAAGCATTCCTGGCTGCCCGTTATTCCCCCATCCTGGAGAATTTCCAAAAACACCCCAGTTATTATTGGTATTAAAATGAAAAGCTTTGGCTGGCGGTGATAGTAAAGCGGCAATATGACCTTGTGCGAACATCCCTGTATGATTGAATGGTTGGGGCCAGGGGATGGGAGGTTTTTGAAAATTAAAACCTGCATGGCCTGGTAATGGAGCCCAATTAGCAGGATGTCCTTGGGGCATCATCCCTGCATAATGGATTGGCTGACCTAAAGGGAAGGGAGGGGGCTCGGGAGTGAAAACCGTATAATTGGCTGGTGAATCCCAACCAAATGGATAGACTCGACAACTCAAATTCTCAGGAACCTTCAGACCATCCATTACCTGAGCTTTAGTTATTTGAGGTTGTGAATGTAATGATGACATTGAAATTTGGTTATTATATTGCTCCCCGTTTCCATTTGAATTCAAATACCAATATTGGTGCATAAGCTTATTCCCCTCACTTTAAAAATGTAATGTTAAACTTAGCCTATGTAATATTCCTTTTTATGGATGGTTACATAACTAGATTTACAAGCCCGTATTTAAAGGAATGGGTGTGTGGTCTTGTTGATTTATTCCGCTATTTGTGGACAGTAAGACACCGTCCCCTCAAAATTCAGCGAAAGCAAAAAAGTTAGATGGGGGGCTTTTAGAAGGGTATTTTCAGTTGCTCCTTTTGTTTATTTCAGCCTAATTTAATTTCGGTTAACAAACGTGTTTATAAAGGTTTAATCAACAAAAAAAATTTAAAATGTTATGTTGAGCAAGTAGAATTGCTAAAAAGAGAATATCCATTCGAAGAGTTTGGCAAAATACTGCAAGGACAATGTATTCTTGTACAGATATGCAAAAGATTTAAATGAATCAATGGAATTTATAATGAAGGGGCAAATGAATATATGAGTGAAACATTACATAAAAGAAAACCACCATATTTAATGCTTGTAATCCTTTTTATTGGGGCATTTGTTTCATTTCTAAATAACTCGCTTTTAAATGTAGCTTTGCCATCAATAATGAAGGATTTAGACATTAAAGATTATTCGACGATCCAGTGGCTTTCTACAGGGTATATGCTTGTAAGTGGTATATTAATTCCGGCATCAGCATTTTTAATAACCCGCTTCTCCAATAGGAGCTTATTTATTACATCTATGGTGATTTTTATTTTTGGTACGGCCTTAGCGGCTTTAGCACCGAACTTTAGTTTATTACTTACTGGCCGGATGGTTCAAGCAGCAGGTTCTTCAGTCATGGGGCCTTTGTTAATGAATATTATGCTAGTAAGCTTTCCAAGAGAAAAAAGGGGAACAGCAATGGGGATTTTTGGATTAGTTATGATTACAGCTCCAGCAATTGGACCGACACTATCGGGTTATATTGTAGAGTATTATGACTGGCGTTTGCTTTTTGAAATGATTTTACCGTTAGCAATCATTAGTTTACTGTTAGGGATTTGGAAATCTGAGAATGTCATGAGACAAAATAAAAATGCAAAACTTGATTATCTCTCATTACTATTATCTTCTGTCGGTTTTGGCGGTTTGTTATATGGATTCAGTTCTGCAAGCTCCGACGGTTGGACGAATAAAGTTGTTTTAACAACCTTAATCATAGGCACTATTGCCCTAATTACTTTCATTGTCCGCCAATTAAAAATGAATGAACCGTTATTGGATTTACGTGTTTACAAGTACCCAATGTTTGCACTTGCGTCTGTAATTGCAATTGTTAACGCAGTGGCCATGTTTTCGGGTATGATTTTAACCCCAGCTTATGTACAAAATGTCCGCGGTATTTCACCGCTGAGCTCTGGGCTGATGATGCTTCCAGGTGCGGTAATAATGGGGATTATGTCACCAATTACAGGTAAACTATTTGATAAATATGGCCCTCGCATTCTTGGTATAGTAGGACTTTCCATTACAGCCGTTTCAACTTATATGCTAGCAAACCTGCAACTCAACTCTAGTCACACACATATTATTCTTATTTACACACTGCGGATGTTTGGGATGGCGATGGTGATGATGCCACTTATGACAAACGGACTTAATCAATTACCAACTCGCTTAAATCCGCACGGTACAGCTGTTAATAATACAGCTCAACAAGTGTCCGGTTCGATTGGTACTGCTATTCTTGTTACGATTATGAATTCTGTAACAAAAACAAAAGCTGAAAGTCTAATGGTTGATGTAGATCCTACAACCTTCACAGAGGCTACGAAGGCAATGTTAACTCAGAAGGCTTTATTATCCGGAATTCAATATTCATTCTATGTAGCGCTTGGCATGAATGTTGTTGCACTACTATTAGTTTTTTTCGTTAAACGTGTAGATACAAGTGCGGAAGCTGTCGAGAGGTTAAATCGGTAGAGTAAAATAAAACTTAAGATCATGATTCCTATAAGTTTTTGCTGTTTAGTTAGACTATGAAGAAATGCAAATTTCTGCTGCTAAGGCGCTGGTATTTAAATTTGGAAAAGAACCAGTGAAATAATTATATATAGTAAAAAGGATCTGATATTCATATCAGATCCTTTTTCATTAGTAACACAGTATACTTGCTTATCGTATTTGTTTGAATTGACATTAGGAACTACTGGTTTTCCCAATACTACAATCTTTAGCTCTCAATTTCTGATAAACATTATAATAATACGCTTCATTTTAATTTAGTATTTTCTCTGCAAGTTATAAATCTAATATCAACAAACAACTTAGATTACCAACCTTATAAGCAATATCATAATCGTGAATAGTTAGGGAAAAGATAAAATAAGGTAATCAATTACATATCTTTATCCCAGGCGATTCATTGCTATCTTCTTTTTATTGAATGGGATATTTTATTTCATGCTTTTTTGAAAGGGTGTTTTTAATGGATAAAAAAGTATCTGCCATTCCTCAACCGAAAACATATGGATTGCTGGGGAATCTCCCATTAATCGATAAAGATAAACCGACCCTATCCTTTATCAAGATAGCGGAAGAGTATGGTCCCATTTTTCGAATTCAAACTTTAAGTGATACCATTATTGTCGTTTCTGGACATGAACTGGTAGCAGAAGTCTGTGACGAAACAAGATTTGATAAAAGTATAGAGGGTGCTTTAGCGAAAGTTCGCGCCTTTGCTGGAGACGGATTATTTACAAGCGAGACTCACGAGCCTAACTGGAAAAAAGCTCATAATATTTTGATGCCTACATTCAGCCAACGAGCAATGAAAGATTATCATGCTATGATGGTTGATATTGCTGTACAACTCGTTCAAAAATGGGCACGGCTTAATCCGAATGAAAACGTAGATGTTCCAGAGGATATGACTCGCCTTACATTGGATACAATTGGTCTATGTGGTTTTAATTATCGATTTAATAGCTATTATCGTGAGACCCCTCATCCTTTTATTACTAGCATGAGCCGTGCTCTAGATGAGGCGATGCACCAATTACAGCGGCTGGATATAGAAGACAAACTCATGTGGAGAACGAAACGTCAATTTCAGCATGATATTCAATCTATGTTTTCTTTAGTAGATAATATTATTGCTGAACGTAAAAGTAGTGGAAATCAGGAAGAAAATGATTTACTTTCCCGTATGTTAAATGTGCAGGATCCGGAAACTGGTGAAAAATTAGATGATGAAAATATTCGTTTCCAAATTATCACTTTTTTAATAGCTGGGCATGAAACAACAAGTGGATTATTATCTTTTGCAATCTATTTTTTATTAAAGAATCCAGATAAATTGAAAAAAGCCTATGAAGAAGTAGATCGGGTTTTAACAGATCCCACTCCAACATACCAACAAGTTATGAAATTAAAGTATATCCGGATGATTTTAAATGAATCGCTACGTCTATGGCCTACTGCTCCAGCATTCAGTCTCTATGCAAAAGAAGATACAGTGATTGGTGGGAAATATCCAATTAAGAAAGGAGAAAATCGTATTTCTGTTCTTATTCCACAGCTACATAGGGATAAAGACGCGTGGGGAGACAATGTGGAAGAATTCCAACCTGAACGATTTGAAGAGCTGGATAAGATTCCCCATCATGCTTATAAGCCATTTGGAAATGGTCAACGAGCATGTATCGGTATGCAGTTTGCACTTCATGAAGCCACACTCGTAATGGGGATGCTTCTTCAACATTTTGAATTCATCGATTATCAAGACTATCAGCTGGACGTAAAACAAACATTAACGCTAAAGCCTGGTGATTTTAAAATTAGGATTCTACCCCGAAATCAAACTATTAGCCATACTACTGTTCTTGCGCCTATAGAGGAGAAACTGAAAAACGATGAAATCGAACAGCAAGTTCAGAAGACTCCTTCTATTATTGGAGCCGATAATCTTTCGCTTCTTGTTCTGTATGGATCGGATACAGGGGTAGCAGAAGGTATTGCAAGAGAACTAGCAGATACAGCTAGTTTAGAAGGTGTTCAAACGGAAGTGGTAGCACTTAACGATCGAATTGGAAGTCTGCCAAAAGAAGGGGCGGTTCTTATTGTAACTTCTTCTTATAATGGAAAACCACCAAGTAATGCAGGGCAGTTTGTGCAATGGTTGGAGGAATTAAAATCGGATGAGCTAAAAGGTGTTCAATACGCAGTTTTTGGTTGTGGAGATCATAATTGGGCTAGTACTTATCAGCGAATTCCAAGATACATTGATGAGCAAATGGCTCAAAAAGGAGCAACAAGATTTTCTACACGTGGAGAAGCGGATGCAAGTGGTGATTTCGAGGAACAGCTCGAGCAATGGAAACAAAGTATGTGGTCTGATGCGATGAAGGCATTTGGATTGGAACTTAACAAAAACATTGAGAAAGAACGCAGTACATTAAGTTTACAATTTGTTAGTCGTCTTGGAGGATCTCCTCTTGCGCGAACATATGAAGCAGTTTATGCATCTATACTAGAAAATCGTGAACTTCAATCATCTAGCAGTGAAAGAAGCACGCGACATATTGAGATATCCTTGCCAGAAGGCGCTACGTATCAAGAAGGTGACCACCTTGGGGTGCTGCCAATTAATAGTGAGAAAAATGTCAACCGAATTTTAAAACGCTTTGGATTAAATGGGAAGGATCAAGTCATATTGAGTGCAAGTGGACGAAGTGTAAATCACATACCTTTAGACAGTCCTGTTAGTTTATTTGACCTTCTTAGTTATAGTGTAGAAGTTCAAGAAGCAGCCACTCGAGCACAAATACGAGAAATGGTGACATTTACAGCATGCCCTCCTCATAAAAAGGAATTGGAATCATTATTGGAAGAGGGAGTTTATCATGAACAAATATTAAAGAAACGTATGTCAATGTTGGATCTTCTTGAAAAGTATGAGGCTTGTGAAATCCGATTTGAACGCTTTTTAGAACTTCTTCCTGCGCTCAAACCGCGTTACTATTCTATTTCAAGCTCTCCACTCGTTGCACAGGATCGTCTGAGCATTACAGTTGGTGTTGTTAATGCACCTGCATGGAGTGGGGAAGGGACATATGAAGGAGTCGCTTCTAATTATTTAGCTCAGCGTCATAATAAAGATGAGATTATATGTTTCATTCGAACGCCACAATCAAACTTTCAATTACCTGAAAATCCAGAAACACCAATTATCATGGTTGGACCAGGTACTGGAGTTGCACCATTCCGTGGATTCTTGCAAGCGCGTCGTGTTCAAAAGCAAAAAGGTATTAACTTAGGACAAGCACATCTATATTTTGGTTGTCGTCATCCTGAAAAGGATTATCTCTATCGTACAGAACTAGAAAATGATGAAAGAGATGGATTAATCTCTTTACACACAGCTTTTTCTCGCCTAGAAGGATATCCTAAAACATATGTACAGCATTTAATAAAACAAGATAGAATCAATTTAATTTCGTTATTAGATAATGGGGCGCATCTTTATATATGTGGTGATGGAAGTAAAATGGCTCCTGACGTAGAAGACACCCTTTGTCAAGCCTATCAAGAAATTCATGAAGTCAGTGAACAAGAAGCAAGGAATTGGTTGGAACGTGTGCAAGACGAAGGGCGATATGGAAAAGATGTTTGGGCTGGAATCTAAATTCTTCTTAGTTAGATAAGTAATATTTAATTCACGAACTTCTTTCGACTAAGTATAACTTTAAACAAAATAAACTGATTTATAAAAACCCTGTATTTTTTATTGAATATGGGGTTTTTTATTTTTAAATAAAAGGGACGTATATGTTGATTCAAAATCCAACAATCTTTATGCTTTATATACACAACATGAATAAAAGGATGACAAAATTTTTATGGTTAGTATGGTAATTTGGAAACAGAAGTCAGCTTAATCTATGAAAACCTTATCAGAGGAGTGATGTAAGTGAGACAAAATGTTTACGATAATCCGAATTTCTTCAAAAACTACACAGCGTTGCGTGAAAGTGGAATAAATGCTAATGACTTCATAGAACAGCCAGCAATCAAATCATTAATTCTGTGTTTGAAAGGAAAATCGGTACTAGACTTGGGTTGCGGTGATGGTCATTTTTCAAAGTATTGTATAGAAAATGGTGCAAAAAACGTAATAGGTGTAGACATATCCAAAAATATGATTGAACGTGCTAAAAAGTTAAATCAGGATGATAACATAGAATTTATGTGTCTTCCTATGGAGGATATGGGACTAGCCAATCAAAAGTTCGACCTGATTATAAGTTCCCTCTCTATACATTACATTGAAGATTACTCGGCAATGATTCAAAAGATTAATGAATTATTAAAAAGCGGTGGTGAATTTATCTTTTCAACCGAACACCCAATAGCAACAGCTCGCAAAGGAAGCAACCATTGGATAAAAACTGAGGATGGTAATAAATCACACTGGGCATTAGATAATTATCAAGAAGAAGGAATCAGAGTACACAACTGGTTTGTTGACGATAGTGTGGTTATTTATCATAGAACTGTTGCTACATTAATAAATACTTTAATTGAACACGGGCTTTCGCTGGATAAAATAATCGAACCGCAATCAACTTTGGCAGGGATAGAGAAAATGCCAGATTTAATAAACGAATCGCGAAGTCCATCTTTTATTATAATCAAGTCAAAAAAACAAAATAATCTTTAAAAATATTTACCGCAATCTGGGAGCTTTTATTGAATTACGAAAACAGCCGTTTCACTAAGGAATGGCTGTTTTTTTAAAGAACATAACCGAAAGCCGTTAAACTGTATGCGTTCAAGTTGCTATCATTTTGTAATTATTTTATAAAAGAGGTTGTGAAAATATTGAACATAGGAGTGAGTGAAAATGGCATATTTATTACAAGTTGATTTTCCGTTTGAAGGTCCTTTTGGTGAAGAAATGGAAAAAGCATTTTGGGATTTAGCAAAAAGTATTAATGAAGAAGAAGGATTCCATTCGAAAATATGGACGGAGAATCAAGAAACGAAAGAAGCTGGAGGCATCTATGTATTTGAAGAAAAACAAGATGCTGAAAAATATGCCGAAATGCACAAAAACAGACTGCAAGCATCTGGTGTTAAAGATATTAGAATAAGAATTTTTCACATCAATGAAAAGTTAACTAAACTGAATCGTGGTTATAGTAAATAATGAGGGACACGGAATTTAAAAAAGAAGGGGGGAATCCCTTCTTTTTTGAATTGATGCTACAGAAAGAATAGCGTGTTTTTTAATTTAGGGTCATCTCTTTTTGATAGTTTGATATCGATGTGACAATACCCCTTTATTATTTTTCAGGTTACAATACATGTATTGCTTCAATAACATATGATCATTCTTAAGAATGTCATTGAAATGTACCAATAGATGTTAGTGCAGCAAAATAAATTGTGTTATGATGTGAGCAAATATAAAGCTATCTAACGGAGGGATTCACATGCCGCATGTTGTGTTTCGTGGAATTACTATTGAACAATTAAAAAGCATAAGCAAGCCATTAGTAGAAGAGCTCGCAGATATCTGTGAGTGTGGTACGGATAATTTCACCTTGGAACTACCAAGTTCTACGTTTGTATTCAATGGAGAAGAAATAGAAGCGTTTCCTCTTATTGAAGTGAAATGGTTCGAGCGTGGACAGGAAATTCGTGATCGATTTGCCAAGGCCATTACTACATATGTAATGGATTTTGGACTTCCAGAAGTAGAGGTTGTATTTACGGTTTTCACAGAATCAGCGTATTATATTAACGGGAAGCATTGTGCAAGTTAGAGCTATTTGAAAGATTTTTATTAATATAATAAAATGTGATGACTAGATCCAAAGTAATGATAATAATTAGAAGTACCAAGTGTATAAGTGCATCAGTTTTCCCGTTTAATAAAGACTTTATAAAGAAATCCCATTCTGTTTCATAGGGAGGCTCTGCCCAATTTCGTTGCAGTCCTAACACCATTCCATTTATGAAAAAGATCATACTTAATAGGATTCTTCCAACAAATACGGCAGCCACTTTTATATTCCAGCGCTGTATCTTAATTACATACAGGATTGGAAATAGTATAAGTATCCAAAAAATAATAATATAGATTGTATTAATCATTCTCTACTCCTAACAAAAGGATTGTGTTTTTAATCTTGGTGAATTCTCAGGTTGGAGGTATGTTTTATTGTTACTGGATATGCACTTGTAAAAACAAGGGCCGGAATTCCAGCTCCTTTTCTATCTTAAAGTCTTACTTTATCCCGCATTAACGGGCAGTAAGACCCCCACCTCAAAATCCAGAGGAAGCACAGAAGTTAGGTGGGGATCAACTGCCCGTAAAAGCCCGATTGGTTCAACTAATAATCAGTGGGGGATGAACAAAACCCCACTGATTAAAGTTTCACTTTATCTCTCCGTCTCGAAAAACTCAATCCACTCTCCATCAGGACCAGCGAAGAATATGTAACGTGTTCCATCTGGTAATGTTTCAATTTCTTCTCCTAGTAAAAAGGTTACTTTTTGTTTCTGTAGTCTTTCGATTTCATCCTCTAATGAATCCACTTTAAAGCAAATGTGATGTACTTTTCCTTCTGCCGGAAGAGAAGAGTTATAACCTTCAATGAGTTCGAGTATCGTTTCCTTCGATTCTTCCACACCTAAAAAAGCGAGTTTTAAGTCTGGATTCGGGTGCCCCATACGTTTAATGAGCTGTAAGCCGACTACTTCTTCATAAAATGAAATAGATGTTTCTATGTTTGTAACCATAAGTCCAACGTGTTCGATTCGTCTAACTGGCATGTGGATTCCTTCTTTCTGAAAATTATATACAATATATTATTGAAAATTAAGAAAATAAGCAAGATAAAAACCTTACAAATTTTAGCGTGTTATATGGTATAGTGAGAAAGTATGTTTGGGGAGAAGGAAGGAGATTATACGATGAATACAACTACTCAAACTCCTTCATTATCGGAAACAATGAAAGAGTGGCATTATGCATTAGCATATGAAATTAAACATTGGAAAACGATAGGTGGTAGTAAAATCTCTATCATTAACGGTCGTTTTTTATATACAGATTATGAAAGTACAGTATACGTATTTCAGCTTATTTCGGAAGTAAGCTTACCTGAAGGTTCACCAATTCGAATTGAGTTCGATGGTGAGGAAGCGACAGGGGAAGTATTATCTGTACATGGATTAGAAATCGAATTGAAGTTAAATGATTATATACAAGGCGAAATACGAGAAGCCATTTTATACAGTGAACCGTGGCAATTGTTAGAACAACTACAAGAGAGATTGAAAGAAGCTCATAAAGATAAGCTGAAACGTAATCGTATAAAGCGTCTTGTTGATGGGACGAGCAGTCCGAAACATATTGAAAAGATGAAAAATACGAAAAATGAATTGGCGTATCGTTCTTTTTACAATCCAACAACGTACGTGTGGGGACCACCGGGAACAGGGAAGTCTTACAATTTATCGCGTATTATTTCTGCTCATTATCAAAAAGGAAAATCGGTACTTGTGTTAGCTCATAGTAATGCGGCAGTAGACGTATTAATGAGTGAAGTAACGAAGCAAATTGAGAAGAAGAAGAAATGGACGCCTGGAGAAATTGTTCGTTACGGTTATAGTCAACATGAACATATACGAAATCATGAAACGTTACTTGCATCGAAGTTAGTTGAAACGACGAATGGATCTTGGGGAGAAGAAAGACTCTATTTAGAAGAGACACGACAAGATCTTCGTGAAAAGATTTTATCATATAAAGCGACTTCTGCTGATAAGAAGCGTATACAAGAGATTGAAAGTGATCTTCGAAAGCAAAAAGCGAAAATTAAAGAAGTAGAAAAAGAATACATTGAAAATGCGAAAGTAATCGGTGCGACTTTATCGAAATGTGCAATTGATTCACTTATTTATGAGCGTACATTTGATTTAGTTGTCGTAGATGAAGTAAGTATGGCTTATGTTCCGCAAATCGCATTAGCTGCTTCACTTGGGAAACGTATTGTCGTTTGTGGTGACTTTTTACAGTTACCTCCGATTGCGATGGCGAACCATGAATTCGTTCGAAAATGGCTCGGTGAAGATATGTTTTATCATGCAGGGATTGTTGATTCTGTAAATAAATCAGAAGCACATCCGAACCTTTTTATGCTGCAGGAGCAAAGACGTATGCATACGGATATATCGAAGTTTACGAATTCGTTTATTTATAAAAACAGAGTATACGATCATCCATCTGTTTCAGAGCGTAAAGAACTAGCGAAACTGCAACCGTTCGCAAATGAGGCGAGTGTTTTATTTGATACGAGCTTAATGGGAGCCTTTTCTTTAAAAGACGCTGCTTCCGGTTCTCGTTTTAATATTATGTCTGGTTTAGTAGCGATGCAAATGATGTTAATTGGATTGTTAGACGGTGTTCAATCTATCGGTGTAGTTACGCCTTACAGGGCACAGTCCCGCTTTTTATCAACGTGCATTAGAGAAATGTTGCAGAAAACGAAATATCAAAACATACCAGTTTTAGCGGCGACAGTTCATAAGTTTCAAGGGTCTGAAAGAGATATGATGATTTTTGATACGGTAGATAGTTATCCGCAAGAACGACCTGGCGTGTTATTCTTTGACCATAAAAATCATCGCCTCGTCAACGTTGCAGTGACAAGGGCGAGAGGGAAGTTCATTCAATTATCAGATTGCCATTATATGCGTAAAAACCTTTCGAGAAAACAAGCGTTATCACAATTAACAGCTCATATAGAACGTCACGGAGATGTATATGATCGCACGACATCAAGACAATTGTGGGAGCGAAAAATTTCGCAACGTTTACGCTGGTTTATGGAAATGAATCTTGAAGAGCCGAAAGGGTTATTGAAAGATATTTTAGCCGCAAAACGAAAAATTATCATTTCACTTCCAAGTACAAAGCAAGTGGATAAGCGAGTCTGGCAAGCGTTAATGCGTACAAATGCGCAAATAACAGTGTATAGTGATGGACCAGTTCCGTTAAAAAATGTAAAGTTACAAAGACAAAATAAAGCATTCCCGTTTATCGTAATCGATGATGAAATCTTTTGGGCAGGAGCACCTCTTACATCTCAAATGATGTTTGAAGGTAGTATGGAATTTCCGTACATATGTGCAAGATTACAAGCACCTGAAACAATTGGCGTATTAAAAGGGTTTTTAGATATTCGGTAAATTCAGATAGGAATTCCTTGACTTTTGCCTGGAATGAACTTAGAATGAAAATAATTTAATATAATTTTATGAAAATTCTTATCACGAGAGGTTGAGGGACTGGCCCTATGACACCTCGGCAGCGGATTCTTTATGAATACTGTGCCAATTCCAGCAAGGTAACTTGAAAGATAAGAAAGAAGCTCATTTTGACTGTATATACAGAAGCCTCTTTCTATCTTTTAGAAAGAGGCTTTTTTACGTGAAAATAAAAGGAGGAAGAAAAATGGGAGCGACAGGAGTAACGTCACAAAGAAAAACAATTGAAGAGAGTATAGAAAGAAATAAGGAAAAGTACATAGAAACAAGTCATAATATTCATGCGAATCCGGAGATTGGTAACCAAGAATTTTACGCATCAAGAACGTTAAGTTTGTTGTTAGGAAGCGCAGGATTTCAGTTGCAGCACAATATAGCTGGTCATGAAACAGGGTTCATCGCACGAAAAAGTTCCGGGAAACAAGGACCAGTTATCGCATTTTTAGCCGAGTATGACGCTTTACCAGGACTCGGTCATGCATGTGGTCACAATTTAATTGGCACAATTAGCGTTGCAGCAGCGATCGCGTTATCAGAAACGCTTGAGGAAATCGGCGGAGAAGTTGTCGTGTTCGGAACACCAGCAGAAGAGGGCGGGCCAAATGGTAGCGCAAAATCGAGTTATGTGAAAGCTGGCTTATTTAAAAACATTGATGCGGCGCTTATGATTCATCCGAGCGGAAAAACAGCTCCAACGAGTCCATCACTAGCGGTCAATCCACTTGATTTTCATTTTTACGGAAAAACAGCTCATGCAGCGGCCTCACCAGAAGAAGGAATTAACGCATTAGATGCGATTATCCAGCTTTATAACGGTATTAATGCACTTCGCCAACAACTTCCGTCAGATGTGAGAATTCATGGTGTTATTACTGAGGGCGGAAAAGCACCTAATATTATTCCTGACTACGCCGCAGCAAGGTTCTTCATCCGCGCAGCAACGAGAAAAAGATGTGCGGAAGTAACAGAGAAAGTCAGAAATATTGCACAAGGAGCAGCATTAGCAACAGGAACAAAAGTAAAAATTCATCAATTCCAAAATGAAATTGATGAATTGCTCGTGACAAAAACATTTAATGACGTCGTAGCGGAAGAGTTAGAACTACTAGGTGAAGATGTAAACCGTAAAGAAAGAGTAGGAATTGGCTCAACAGATGCAGGAAATGTAAGCCAAGTTGTACCGACAATTCATCCGTACATTAAAATCGGTCCAGATGACTTAATTGCACATACGAATGAATTTAGAGAAGCGGCACGTTCAGAATTAGGAGATAAAGCGCTAATTACATCCGCAAAAGCACTAGCAAATACGGCGTATCGATTAATTACAGAAGAAGGTTTGTTAGAGAAGGTGAAGGAGGAGTTTAGAGAGGCGCAGAGAAATCAGGGATAGGTGAGAAGGAGACGTATCTCTGGATTTTCTAGTAGGAAATTGAATGAAAAAAGAACCAGCCATAGGCTGGTTCTTTTTTCATTATATAAGAATTTTTCCACATACACTCGGTATCTTTATCTTAGTACCCTCTTATCAGAACGACAATTTCTCCTCAAACTCACTCTTTAAAACAATTAAAGGAGACGATAATCCAAATTGCATTAAGGAGTCTAAAAATGTAGCGAGAGAATCCATCGAATCGCTCATGACCTTCATCATATAATTAAACTCCCCGCTAATTCGATATAAATCTGTTACTTCAGGAGCGGCATTACAATATTGGATAAAATCAGAGCATTGACTCGTTTTGAACATAATGAATGCTTGGATGTTTTTATTAATTTTGGAAGGCTCAAATTTCGTTCGGTAAGCAGCTATAACCCCTTGATCTTCAAGCTTGTTAATTCGTTCTTTTACAGCAGGTTGCGTCATGGATATAATTCGTCCTATTTCTGAAACGGAAATTCTCGCATTTTCATACAACAAGTTCATAATTTTATGGTCAATTTCATCTAGTTTTACTGTGTTTTGCATTGGATAGCCCCCTTTTTTATTTTCTAAAGTAAATCGTAAATTATAACTATAATATCATAAGTAAAGGAACTAAATTACCTATAAATCTATATTTAAAATTATTAGTATTTGCTTAAAAATATAAGTATAGGATTTAATAAACGAAAATTTAGGAAGGGTGGAAAAAATGAAGAATCTTGATGGGAAAGTAGCGTTAGTAACAGGGGCGAGTCGCGGTATTGGTCGTGCGATTGCGATGAGATTGGCAAACGACGGTGCATTAGTTGCAATTCACTATGGTCGAAATAAAGCAGCTGCAGATGAAACAATTAGTGAGATTGAATCTAATGGAGGAAAGGCATTCTTAATTGAAGCGGATTTCAATTCAATTGATGGTGTCAAAAAGATAGTAGAACAATTGAAGAATGAATTACAAATAAGAGTTGGTACATCAGAGATTGATATTTTAGTAAACAATGCAGGGATAGGTACACAAGGAACAATTGAAAATACGACAGAAGAAGTTTTTGATGAAATTATGGCCGTAAATATTAAAGCACCGTTCTTCTTAATTCAGCAAACATTACCATTACTACGAGCAGAAGGGCGCATTATTAACATTTCATCGGCCGAAGTACGAATCGGTTTTACAGGATCAATTGCATACGGTTTAAGTAAAGGGGCATTAAATACGATGACACTTCCTCTAGCTAAACATCTTGGAGAAAGAGGGATAACAGTGAATACAATTATGCCTGGATATACGAAGACAGATATTAATGCGAAATTGCTAGATAATCCGGAAATACGAAATTTTGCTACGAATTCATCTGTGTTTGGACGAATAGGGCAAGTTGAAGATATCGCAGGTGCAGTCGCATTCCTTGCTTCTTCTGATAGTCGCTGGGTAACAGGGCAAATTTTAGATGTTTCTGGAGGATTTTGTTTATAGGGGCACTACTTCATACACATCAAGCTAATATTTTCATATCCCCCTAAATTAAAATTTTCTTTCTCTACAGATAGCTATTTTGAGAAGCCGCTCATTTTTTCGTTTTGAGGGCATTTCTTTTTCTTAAGTTGATGGGTATGGGGTACCGCCACATCGCTATCAAGCTAATAAAAAGAAATGCCCCCTAGAATGAAAAAATGCGCTATTCTTTCTGTAGAATCATAGGAAAGGATGGCGTTTTTTATGTCTGTTTCTGTGTATGACGAATTACAACTATTTGCTCAAGAGATTCAAAGTTTTTTATCTCCAAATACCTTACGGAATCTTGCTAGAGATGTTGGCTTTGTACAACGAACCAGTAAGTACCAAGCAAAAGATTTAGTAGCTTTATGTGTATGGTTGAGCCAAAATATAGCTATGACTTCTTTAACTCAGTTATCTAGCTGTTTAGAAGCATCAACAGAAGTACTCATCAGTCCTGAGGGACTGAATCAACGGTTTAATAAGGCGGCCGTCCAACTTTTACAACACCTACTAGCCGAACTACTAAGCAAAAAATTGGCCGCATCTATGCCGATTTCTTCTCCATACACTTCTGTTTTCAAGCGTATTCGTATTTTAGATTCAACTGCATTTCAACTCCCGGATGTATTTTCATCGGTTTATCCAGGTGCAGGAGGATGCAGCCATACGGCTGGGATAAAAATTCAACTTGAGTATGATTTGTTAAGTGGACAGTTCTTACATATTCATACAGGTCCAGGTAAACAACATGATCGCACTTACGGCTCTCTGTGTGCCCCAACTGTGACAGCGAATGATTTATGTATCCGAGATTTAGGTTATTTTCATTTAAAAGACCTTCAATATATACAAGATAAAGAGGCCTACTATATCTCTCGTATCAAGTCGAATACACGTATTTATCAAAAAAATCCTAACCCTGATTATTTTCAAGACGGAAGAATTAAGAAAGGTACAGAGTATATACAGATAGATATGGAGACGTTAATGAGCTCCCTTCAACCAGGACAAACATGTGAAATAGCTGATGCTTATGTAGGAATGATTGATAAAGTGCCAGCTCGTGTAATTGTTCACCGATTAACAAAACAACAGCAACAAAAACGATTACAAGATCAAGCTGTAAGAGAAAAAAAGAAAGGAATGAAGTATTCTCCTCGTAGTAAACGGCTCAGTGGTATCAATGTATATATGACAAACACCCCTACAGATATTGTCCCGATGGGACAGGTACATGACTGGTATTCTTTGCGTTGGCAAATCGAAATTTTATTTAAAACGTGGAAGTCATTCTTTCAAATCCATCATTGTAAAAAGATAAAACCAGAACGATTGGAGTGCCATTTATATGGTCAATTGATTGCCATTCTACTCTGTTCTTCTATCATGTTTCAAATGCGCCAATTACTCCTCATGAAGAAAAAACAAGAGCTTAGTGAGTATAAAGCCATATATATGATTAAAGACTATTTTCTTCTTCTATTCCAAACTATACAAAAAAACACCCAAGAGCTAT
The DNA here is from genome assembly GCF_016651125.1 of Bacillus sp. TH17. NCBI lineage: Bacteria > Bacillati > Bacillota > Bacilli > Caryophanales > Bacillaceae > Bacillus > Bacillus sp. TH17. The sequence continues at coordinate 2,606,902 of NZ_JAEKEN010000001.1, read as the reverse complement.
CAAAGGTGTTACTTCGCCTGTTCAATCTCCTACAGCAAAATGGGCGGAAATCTCATCGATATGATAAAAAAACGATCTTTGATATATTAGGTGTCGTTTACAATTGTACCATGTCTGATAACCAAGCCGCTTAATTCAAAAAAGTGAAACCCGTTAGGGTTTATTTCGTATGCAAATCTTTCAAACACTTACACTTGCTCTTTAGAAAAAAGAAACAATCTCGCCTAAAATTGACTTTGCATAAGCTTAGCTTGATAGCGATGGGGTACCACCCCATATTAGAAAAAACGATATTTTGATGCAAAGTTATGGTGCAAGCAAGAGCATTAAAGTTCTATCGCTAATTCTTTTTTTGATATAATAGATGTGAAGCAGGAAATAGATAGAAAGATACTGCTAGTCATTTATACTTAAAATGTAGGGAGATTGAACAGAGTTATGGGGACAGAAAAAGAAATTAGTTCCGCTAAATTAATATGGAAGATGACGCGCCCGCATACGTTAACGGCGACATTTTCACCTGTAATTTTAGGGACAGTGGCATCACTGTATGTTACAGACATTCATTGGCTTTTATTTATTGCGATGATGAGTGCATGTTTAGCGTTGCAAATAGCAACGAATTTATTTAATGAGTATTATGATTTCAAACGTGGATTAGATACCGCTGATTCTGTTGGAATTGGTGGTGGAATTGTCCGTCACGGATTGAAACCGAAAAATGTGTTAACAGTTGCGCTTTTATTGTATGTAGTAGCAGCAATTATTGGAGTTTATATTTGTATGAATAGCAGCTGGTGGTTAGTCGTTATCGGTTTAATCGGGATGGCGGTTGGCTATTTATATACAGGTGGTCCATTACCAATTGCGTACACTCCGTTTGGAGAATTAGTTTCTGGATTGTTAATGGGGACATGTTTTGTACTTATTGCTTTCTTTATTCAAACGAATACGATAACGACTGAAAGTGTATTGATTTCCATTCCAATTGGAATTTTAGTCGGTGCAATCAACATGTCGAATAACATCCGAGATATCGAAGAAGATATTAAAGGTGGAAGAAAGACATTAGTAATCCTCCTTGGGAGAGAAAAAGCAATAGTAACACTAGCTGTAGCCTTTTTCGTTGCTTATTTATGGATCGCGGTGATTGTATTGATGGGTTATATAAGCCCTTGGGCATTAGTTATGTTCCTAGGTTTAAGAAAGCCAATTTCTGCTATTCAAAGTTTCCAAAAAGGAGCAAAGGATCCCGGGTATATGCGCATCGCAATGAAATCAACAGCGATGACAAATACGATTTTTGGCTTCTTATTATCAGCAGGATTATTAATTAGTTATCTGTTTTAAATAAAAACCCCAGTTTCTCAATTTTAATATAGAGAGATTGGGGTTTTTATTTTTTTATTTCTTTAATAATGATCAAAACCTTTTATAAATCTACATTATGTAATAGATTAGTTGAGATAAAGATCAGGATGATTAGAGGAATGATTTTAATGTTTGTCTAAGTTGTAGAGTGATTCAATAAAAAAATAGTAAAATGCGATATTTATTTATTGAAAAACGATAAATATTATGTTAATCTTTAAAAAAAGATAGACAAGGATGAAGAAGAATGAAAAAAATATTTTTAGTTGGACTTTCTACCATAACTTTAATTATTATTGGTTTTGTCTCTTACATTACATTAACAACGAAAGATCCATTAAGTGACAAAGAATTTCCAAAAACTCAAGAAAAAGCAAAGGCAACTGCTATTGAATATTTTCAAAAAGAAAAACAGTTAGATGTTGTTATAACTAAAGTTGGAGTAGTGGGAGAAATAGGATATAAAGTTTGGATCGAAGGGCATGAGCTGAATAATGAACAACAAAAAATTGATGCAATTATAGATGTTGCAAAAGAAGATAAATATAAAGTAATAAGTTCTAATATCAATTAAATATCAAGTATTACGTATAATTGATATTACCTTATAATTCTACCTTTAATATGAAAAAACGCTATCCTGTTTGTAGAAATATACAGAAAGGATGGCGTTTTTGTATGGATCTTTCGATTCAAGATGAGTTTCATTATTTGCTGAAGAATTACAGTTATCTCTGCATTTTATCTTTATATCAGCATGCTATTATCTTGATATAACTATGTTGCATTTAGTAGTGACAGAAATAGTGAAAGATTACTAATTGGTTAAAATATATAATGAACTATTTCTTCATAAAAATAAAATTAATCGTGGGGAAGATGAAATATGCAAAGAACAATTTTAATTGTAGAAGATGAAGATATTTTACGTGAAATAATGAAGGATTACCTACTAAACGAAGGATATAACGTCTTAGAGGCGATTGATGGGAAAGAAGCATTATCTATATTTGAAGAACATGAGGTACATTTAATTATTTTAGACATTATGTTACCGGAATTAGATGGTTGGGCGGTCTGCCGGCGAATTCGGAAGAAATCTAATGTACCTATTATTATGCTAACGGCTCGGGTGGATGAAGATGATACTTTACTGGGATTTGAAATGGGAGCGGATGACTATGTTACAAAACCATATAGTCCTCCTATTTTATTGGCAAGGGCAAAACGATTAATTGAAAGCCGATATTCTTCCACTATTAATGTATCTACTGCAGACACATTAACTAGTAGTGGTATCCATGTACATTTCCCTTCTCGTACAGTAACTGTAGATGGGGAAGACATAAGTATGACACATACAGAATTTGAAATATTAACGTATTTCATGCAAAATCAAGGGATTGTAATTTCGAGAGAACAACTAATCACTAAAATTTGGGGTTATGAATTCGCTGGGGATGATCGTACTGTTAATAGTCATATCCGTAATTTGCGTCATAAATTAGGGGGAAAAGCGACTTGTATTGTAACCGTTGTTAGAACTGGTTATAAATTTGAGGGACAGGTATGAAAAAAGGAATTGTATTAAAGTTATTTATATTAACTACGGCATTATGCACACTTATTTTAGTGACTATTTTTATTGGACAAACCATATTTTTTAAGCAATATTATTCGAATCGAAAAGTTAATGATATTAAAACGAATATTCAATCCTTTGAAAAGGCATATATAAAAGCTGGAGATGACGTGAAAAGGATTCAAGAGTTGGAACAAAATTTCTATCAAGATAATGCGACATGGATTACAACGTTAAATAGTGTAGGGAATATAAAATATGCAAGTGATTTTTCTTTAGAAATTCAGTTAGATCCTAACGGAAATAACACCTTTTCTGAACGTTTAATTCAGATACCGTTGTATAGTTTTGTTAATTTAGAAGATATACAAAGGATAAAAGATAGTTTAGAACAGGGGAATCATATTATTATCGATGGAGTGCAGGAAGGTGATGCAGTAGTCCCTGCGATGTTAACAATAAAAGAGAAGAATGTTGGGCTAGAGAACAAGCAATTGTCAGAGAAGCTATATGGCCCAAAAATCGCATCTTCAAAAGGAAATTCACAGTTATATTTAGCAGGAAGTATTAAGAACGTGCAGTTACCGGAGGGTACTGTAGGAACTAACTCTATTTATGGAAATCGTGTGTTAATAGATAGAATAAAACAATTTCAGGTTGATTTAATATTAAATCAAAAACCAAATAATATTACTTCTACAGAAATAGTGGACTATGAAGAAAATGATATTAAATATAAAATATTAATCAAACCAACAATAGATGCAGATGGTAAGGTGAATTATATATTTGCTATGACATCATTACAGCCAGTTGATGAAGCTGTGCAAATGATAAAGGATTATTATGTATATTTAATTATCTTTGTTTTGATTTTAATCGTTTTGATATCGTTCTATTATTCAAATAAAATTGCCAAACCACTATTACAAATAAATGATACTACAAAAAAATCGCTGGTTTAGATTTCTCAGAGACAATACCTATTACTACAAAGGATGAAATAGGTGCTTTATCACAAAATATTAATACACTTTCTAAAGCTTTGCATTCGTATATTAATCAATTGCAGCAAGATATAGAGAAAGAAAAGCAATTAGAAAATACACGTAAAGAATTTATTGCGGGTGTTTCACATGAGTTAAAAACGCCTTTAAGTATTATGAAGAGCTGTATTTCAATTTTGGAGGATGGTGTTGCTAGTAATAAAAAGGATTATTACTTTAAAGCAATGTCAAAAGAAGTAGATAAAATGGATATGCTCATTATTGATATGCTGGAGTTAGCAAAATTTGAGTCTGGTACGTATAAAATGGAAATGGATGTTTTCCATATTGATGAGATGATTGATTATATATGTGAGCAATTAACCTCGGATATAACAGCTAAGCAATTACATGTCCATAAACAACTTTCTAAAATTGAGGTAGTTGCAAATCCACATCGAATAGAACAGGTGGTTACTAACTTTATTACGAATGCGATTCGTTACACACCAGAACATGAGGATATTATTATTTCTACAATAGAAGAAAATAAACGTGTAAAAGTATGTGTAGAAAATAAAGGGGCTCATATCGCGCCAGAACATGTAGAAAAAATATGGGATCGTTTTTATCGAGGCGATACGTCTCGTCAACGCTCAAAAGGCGGAACAGGATTGGGCCTTGCTATTTCAAAAAATATATTAGAACTGCATGGCGCAGAATATGGTGTTTTGAATACAGAAGATGGAGTATTATTTTTCTTCTATTTAAATAAAAACGTGTAGAATTTTCGTTCTACACGTTTTTATCATTTTTAAACAAAATCGACATTATCTGCATTTTATCTTTATCAACATTCATTACTATTTTCATTAGAAACGGAATGAAAAGTTGATAAGGAGATTGTTAAAATGAAAAAAAGAGCGATATTGCTTTTGTTTATTATATTAATAATGGGCACTGGCGTTAGTTTCATACATGCTAAGGGTCATAAAAATATATCACAAGAGGATTTACGATTAAGAGGAAAAACAATTGTAATTGATCCAGGGCATGGTGGAGGAGATAGAGGGACGAAAGGAAAGAAATTTGGAACGATTGAAAAAGAGCTTAATTTAAAAGTAGCACAAAATATAAAGAAAGAATTAGAAGAAAGAACGGATGCAAAAGTTATATTGACGCGTGAAAAAGATGCGAGTTTACTTTCAGAAACAAAACAAAAGGAAGAATTGCAAGCGCGTGTCAAAGTAGTGAAAGAACATGCGGCGGATCTTTATATTAGCATTCATCATGATGCTTTTGAGGATACAAATGTAAAAGGAATAACAACTCATTATGGATCTAATAAAAGGAAAGATAAAAAATTAGCTAAGATCGTACAAGAAGCTATTTTTGATCAAAATATAGACAGCCGAGATAGGGGCGTTCATGGCAGTGATTTTCTTGTCTTACGAGAAAATCCTTCTCCGGCTATCCTAATAGAATTAGGGTTTACATCTAATGCGAGTGATGAAAAAAGAATGAATTCAGAAGAATTCCAAGCAAAATCGCAAAAAGGAATTGTGGATGGCATTATTAATTATTTTACGATGTAATAAAATAGGCAAATAAAAAAATACTATTCTTTCTAAATCTTAATTAGGAAGAGTAGTATTTTTTATTTTGGGTGTATATCCAGTTTTTAAATTAAAAACAAATATTTTTCTAAAGAGTGGATGCAATAAGCTATTCTTTAACTGATTTCGACATTATCTGCATTTTATCTTTATCCATCTCTATTAATCTATTTATTGTAAACACCGGTTGAAACTAATGATTCAGCCTTATAAATAATGAATATGAAAATTAATAGGGAAAGGATCGAAAAATAATGAAAGAATCACAAAGTAAGAAAAAAACAAGTCGATTAACTAAGGTAATAATATCTCTAGGAGTTGTTTTAGCAACGACCTTTTTCACTTTCTTTTTAATTGGAAAATGGCACTCTATCCCAGCGAAGGGAGTAGCTAATGAAAGTAGTAAACAAGTTAATACGCAACAACAAGAAAAGAAAAAGGAAACATCACCAGCAAAACAAAAAAGACCTGATGGAAAACCGGTAGGAAAAGTTGTCTATTTAACATTTGATGACGGTCCTAGTGAATTGACTGGGAAATTTTTAGATGTACTAAAAGAGCAAAATGTTGCTTCGACATTTTTTATGCAAGGTAGTAATTTACAAAATACAGGTTTTCAGGAAAATGTAAAACGAGCAGTAAAAGAAGGACATTATATTGGTGCACATAGTATGACACATAATAGTGATAAGCTATACAAAAAGGGACAATTTGTACCAGAGATGAAAGAAACGTTAGATCTTATCCATAATATTACGGGCACAACTCCTAAACTAGTCCGTCCGCCATATGGATCTGCACCAGGATTAAAGGGTGAGGAAATTCGTAATCAAATTGTAGAAGCAGCAATAAAAGTTTGGGATTGGACAGTAGACTCAAATGATTGGAAATTAAAAGATAATCCAACTCAGATTATCGAAAATGTAAAGAAACAGACAACAGAAGAAGTAGAAGTTGTTTTAATGCATGAAAAGGCGCAAACATTACAAGCTCTTCCTGAAATTATTAAATTTTATAAAGAAAATGGATATGAATTTGGTGTTTACAATGATGCGGATCATTTTCGACTAAATTTCCAGAAAGATCAACGTTTATAGTATATACATGGTTGTCTTTAAAAATTGGTTTTTATCAGTAAAAATGTTATCTAATTTTACTAATAAAAGCACTGTAAGGAAGGAAATTGTATATGATTAAAAAAATAATTACAATCCCATTGATAGGTATCATCGCTTTATCAGCTTGCGGAAATCTAGATAGTCAGAGAGATATTACTAGTCCAGTCTCTAAAATAGACTCTTCTTCTACCACTTTTGAAAAAGAACACATCTCTTCGTCTAATATAGATACTTCGACATTTAAATCTATTTTTAAATCAAGTGTATTTTTAGGGGATTCCATTACAGATGGACTTCATGATATTGATATATTAGACGAAGAAAACATTGTAAGTGGTATAGGGAAATCAATTGGAGATGCTCAAAAAAATATAGAGCAAGTAGTTAATCAAAAACCGAAAAATATATTTATTTTACTTGGGTTATGTAATCTTAGTGAAACAAAAGAATCTACAATAACCCAATATTCTCAACTGATTCAAAAAATAAAAGAAAAATTACCTGATACCAAAATAAATATCCTATCAATTACACCAGTTACACCAGAACGTACACAAAAAGAAGAGCGTTATAAAAACATTAATGATTTTAACGAAGGATTTAAAGTGTTAGCAAAGAAAGAACAAGTGAATTTTATCGACTTGTCTCCGATATTTAAAGATAATCCAGATCTCTATGTTAAGGATGGCATCCATTTTAAATCTGAATTTTACCCGATTTGGTTAGAATATTTAAAAAATCAATTAAAATAAACAAAAACGTTTTTATTATTAAGTTATTACTGTTAATGTGTTTAATGTTTATAGCTAATACAAAAAGGAAGTGAACTATTGCTAGCTACAATAATTCGCTTCCTTTTTTGTTTAAACCAACACATATTCCCTATCTTGAAATCGACCGTTAACAAACCATTTCAGGGGTTATTAAACACATTTTCTTCAATCAAATTTCATATTCAATCTCAGAAATATAAGCATCAAATTATTCTTCTGTTAAGTTATTTAATAACTAATTTTCAAACTGTTGATTCTTTAAATTATATCTATATAATCTGCATCTCATCTTTACCTATAACGCTTAATCTATATTTTGTAAACGAAAGGTTCGCATTGAAAACAAAAATAACATTGCTATATACACCATCGCTTACGAAATAATGACTTGAGAGGAAGATAGAAATGTTAAAGAAAGTATGTGTTTGTCTACTTACGGGGGCCGTTGCATTGACCTCCGCAGCCTGTGTAAATAACGAGACTGAAAAACCATCAAATAAGGTTACTCAAAATGCTACGCATGAAAAAACATCGAAAGATAGTGCGTATAAACCTATTTTTAAAAATAGTTTATTCTTTGGAGATTCCATTACTGAAGGAATGATTGATCAAGAATTAATCGAAGATAAAAATATTATTGCTGACAAGGGGAAAGTTACAGCAATGGCTATAGAGGAAGATGTTAACAAAGTAGTAGAAAAGAAACCTGAACATATTTTTATGAGCTTTGGAACGAATGATTTACTGATGCCTATGGACCTCGAAGGAAAGCCTATCGAAAATCCAGTTAAGTTTTCAATAGATAACTATTCCAAATTAATACAAAAAATAAAAGAGAAACTTCCAAATGTAAGCATACACCTTTTATCTGTTACACCAGTTACAGATAGCGTATTACAGGAATATCCGCAATATAAACATATTGATGAATATAACGTGAAACTTAAAGAATTAGCAAAAACTGAGAAAGTAGAGTACATTGATTTATCCCCGATCTTTGAAAAAAACAAAGATGTTCATGATTCAGATGGTGTGCATTTTAAAGCTGATTATTACAAGATGCTACTTGAACAATTGAAAGGTTCTGTTAAGTAGTATCTATATTTGAAATTTACAGTTCTTATGTAAGGACTGTAAATTTTTAAGAAAAAACAATTGTAGGAGGTGAAAGAACAATGGTGTTCAGTAGTTTGATTTTTCTTTTCATGTTCTTACCATTAGCTCTTATTATTTATTACGTATCACCTAAAGTTCTTCGAAATTGTATATTATTTATCGTCAGTCTCATTTTTTATGCATGGGGTGAGCCTGTTTATATAGTTATTATGATATTCTCTACTATATTTGACTATGTTAATGGCGTGCTTATAGATAAATATAGAGATAGAAAGGGTATTACAAAAGCGATATTTATTAATTCCATAATAATAAATTTAGGAATACTTGGTTTCTTCAAATATTATGGTTTCGTGGTGGATAATATCAATACGATTTTTAACTTAAATATTACGGTTGAGACCCTTCCTCTTCCAGTAGGGATCTCTTTTTATACTTTCCAAACGATGTCTTATGTGATTGATGTTTATTTAGGGAAAGTACAAGCGCAAAAAAATATTATTTCTTTTGGTACTTATGTTACGATGTTCCCTCAACTTGTTGCAGGACCTATTGTGAAATACAGTGATATCGATAAACAATTACAAGAAAGAAAAGTAACATTTGATCGTTTTGGTGAAGGAATGGAATTGTTTATTAGAGGCCTTGCATTAAAAGTACTTTTAGCTAATAATATAGGACTTCTTTGGACAAGTGTAAAAACAACTTCTATATCAGAACTTACGATCCTTACAGCATGGATTGGGATTATTGCTTTTGCTTTCCAAATTTATTTTGACTTTAGAGGATATTCAGCTATGGCTCAAGGGTTAGGTAAAATGTTTGGGTTTGATTTTCCAGAAAACTTTAATTATCCCTATATATCAAAAAGTGTAACTGAGTTTTGGCGTAGATGGCACATATCGTTAGGATCATGGTTTAGAGAGTATGTATATATTCCTCTCGGCGGAAATCGGACTGGATTAATCAAGCAACTTAGAAATTTACTTATAGTTTGGTTCTTAACAGGATTATGGCATGGAGCGAACTGGAATTTTATTGTTTGGGGATTGTATTTTGGATTATTTGTAACACTAGAAAAGCTATTTCTTTTAAAATGGCTTAAAAATAGAATGAGCTTTATCGGACATGTGTATACACTTATCATTGTTTTAATAGGATGGGTATTTTTTGAATTTGAAAACTTATCAGTAGCAATGAATTTCATAGGAACAATGTTTGGCTTTAATCAATCCGTTTTCTTGGATAATAAAACTCTATATTATTTAACAACTAATTTTATACTATTTATTGTCCTTGCATGTTGTTCAACACCATTCCCAAAAAGGGCAATTGTATATGTTAGAGAAAAGCTGAAGTTACTAGGTGCTATTGGCATTCCAGTTTTGTATGTCATACTAGCAGTTCTTTCAACGGCGTATTTAGTGAATGACACATATAATCCATTCTTATACTTTAGGTTTTAATGATATCGTATTTGTTTGAAAGGGGTGAGTTACTTGAATCAGTATGAAAAAATATACAAACACACAATGGCAGGGTTATTGACACTCTTTATAGGGGGAATGTTCAGTGTAAATTTACTAACTCCCAATAAAACATTTTCAGATGAAGAGAATAGAAAGCTAGAACAGTTTCCGGCGTTCTCTTTCCAAAATCTTATAGAGAAAAAGTTCACTTCTAGCTACGAAAAATATATTTCTGATCAGTTTGCATTCAGGGACTTTTGGATAAACGTGAAATCTGATATGGACTACACACTAGGAAAGAAAGAGAATAATGGTGTGTATATCGGTAAAGATGGCTTTTTATTTCAAAAGTTTAGTAAGCCTGAAGAACAAGATGTAAATAGCAAAATAGAAGCAATAAATGATTTTCATCTTGCAAATCCTAATGTGAAAATGCAAGTCATGTTAGTACCTACAGCAACTAGTATTTTAGAAAATAAACTCCCAAACTATGTTTCTCATAGTGATGAGCTTACGTATATTAATAAAGTAAAAAAATCTTTAGATAAGGATATAAACTTTATTGATGTATATCCTGTATTGAGTTCTAAAAAGGATGAATATATATATTATAAAACCGATCATCATTGGACTACTAAAGGCGCATATTATGCTTATCAAGAGCTAGGTAAAAACATGAAATTTACTCCTAATAAAAGTGATTCATTCAACATTAAAGAGATTACAAATAGCTTTTATGGATCCCTATATTCAAAAGCGGGCTTTAGAAATATAGACCCTGATAGTATTGAATTATATGAACCAAAGCAAGCTAACAAATATAAAGTAGAGTATATTGATGAAAGTAAAACGTCAACTTCTCTTTATGAAATGGAAAACATTAAGAAAAAAGATAAATATACTGTATTTTTCAATGGGAATCATCCATTAATAAAAATAAAAACTGATAATACGAATGGGAAAAAATTATTAGTTGTCAAAGATTCTTATGCAAATTCTTTATTGCCTTTTTTACTACCGCATTTTAGTGAAATCCATATAGTCGACCTTAGGTACTATACAGATAGTCTAAATATGTTGGTACAGAAAAATAAAATCAATGATATGTTAGTGCTTTATAATGGAAATACTTTCTTTGAAGATGCATCAATAAATGATTTATCTGAATAAATGAATTAATTATATTTAATGTATATCCTATCTATAACGAGCAGTATCCTCGTCTTTAATTTATTTATGTCAATGGCCGTATTCATTAAATATAAATCGTTACAATCCTGGCTCAAATTAAATATTTGAAGCAACTAAATGAAAAGGAGATAAATTTGTTGAAACCTTTTAATATAAAATTCATTATTACTATTATTGTTTGTACGATTACCTTAGGAGCTTTAAGTGGTTGTTTTGGAAAAAAGGAAAACGTTCATAACCTTTCAGCTACAGAAATAGGGGAGAAAATTAAACATGTTACTAACTTAGAAGAAATGAAAGAAGGAGATAGTAAAAAACTTCAAAAGCTATATAATATAAATGCTGATGAAGTCGAAAGTTTTGTGCTATATACCGCTCCTACAAATATTAAAGCTGATGAAATTGCTGTAATGAAAGTAAAAGGTATGAAAAATGTAGAAAGCATTAAAGAGAAAATTTCAAATAGGATTGAAAAAAAATCAAAAAGTTTTAAAGACTATCTTCCAGAAGAATATTTCTTAATAGAAAAACGTGTCTTAAAAACAAAAGATAATTATATCCTTTTAGCAATATCAAAGGATGCTGATAAAATTGAAAAAACGTTCGATGAAATGTTTAAGTAATATAGATTTGAAAAAACAAGGGATTAAATAAAAATATTTTCATATCGTACATTTTTATTACTAAATCAATAACTAAGCCAAAAGCCGATTTCCTATACGATAAGGAAATCGGCTTTTTCTTTCGCTACTGATATCTACTTTGAGAATCTCGCTTATTTTTTCGATAGCTTTCATTCACCATTACAGTATCTATGTCCGTTATGATAATGACTCATTTGAAAATTTACAATGGGATATTAAGAAAAACTTAAGTTGTTTATTCACTTTTTATTAAGATATACCCATTATATTTAGAAATGTCTTATACAACATATTTATCCTTTCAAAATTCAAAGATATAAATGTTGTCATAAATATATTAATTAACGAAAGGTGAAATTTACACATGAAAGAATTATTATTTAAAATTGCTGGAGTAATTGTAGTGCTAATCATAGCGTTTTGGGGATTAACTTTTACAGAAAACGAGATTATAGATAGATATAATCCACTTGTGAAAGAAAAAGATGTCTATGCTCTTACTAAGGGCCCAGCTGAACCTGACCCTGATTACCCTAGGAGATTTATGTACATGTTAAATGGAGTGGATGAATCAGGAAATGAATCGGAAATTAAAGTAGGGATTGCTGGCCAAACTGAATATCAAGACACTTATATAAAAGTTCGGGTAAAAGGAAGTCATGTTTTTTCATTAGAGGAAGTAAAAGAAAGTGATATTCCAGAAAAAGCAAAAGAAAAAATTAAAAAATAATCAAGAAATAGTTACCTCGAGACCAGATATATATAATAAAAAGGGTTCCCCATTTGTGGAGGAATCCTTTTTCATTTAAAGTATAGAATATACACATCTTAGGGAGGGCATATATGTGAAGAAGTGGATGAAAATTGTTCTGTACTCTTTACTAGGTATTTTACTTATGGGAAGTATTACTTTTTTTGTTTGGTCTCAGTTTACTTATAAACCAACGAAAGAGGCTTTGTCGTTAGTAGATGATAAAAAAGATGAAGATAATATAGTTTTTGGACAGAAAGATGCTAAAGTAGGGATTATTTTTTATCAAGGAGCTAAAGTAGAAGCTGAGGCTTATAGTTACTTAGGGGAAGCTCTTGCAAAAGATGGGCATTTTGTAGTGATGCCTAAGTTACCATTAAATTTAGCGATACTTGGAATCAATGTGGTAGACAGTGTAATTGAAAAGTATCCTGAAGTTCAAAAATGGTATGTTGCGGGGCATTCAATGGGGGGAGCTATGATTTCTAAGTATGCTTTTCAACATGAAGACAAGGTAGATGGGATCATTTTCTTAGGTTCGTATCCTGCAGAGGATTTCTCTACTAAATCGCTTCCGATGTTATCAATTTATGGGGAAGTAGATGCTTTAGCAACTGTAGAAAAAATAGAGAACAATAAAAAGTTAATGTCAAAGAATACAACTATGCACATGATAAAAGGCGGAAACCATGCTCATTTTGGCATGTATGGTGAGCAAAAAGGTGATAATGCGAGCTTAATTACGTCAAAAGCACAACGAGATGAAACAGTGAAAGTAATTGAAGAATGGTTATTAAAACACTGATAGCGAATGTAATAAATTTACCGAAAGGATTCTCCCATCTCAAGCATGTGTAGGAAGATAGCCTAACGGTAGGTGGGAGAGATAATAAAGAGCCAACTCGTACGAATTGGCTCTTTTATTTATTTGCTATCTCCAATTGACCCCTTATTTTCTCCGGAATGTCCTTTTCAGAAATAATGTCGTAGGAATAGACATACTTACCTTTCACATGAATTTTTAAGTAAGTTTTTCTTATAAAATCATTAGGAGTGTTCGTTCCTACTTTATATTCCTTCTCATTCCTTAATTCATCAACACCTTTTAGCGAGTACATAGCTCTTCCTTTATGATGGTAATCTGGAACGCCATATTCCTCCGCAATAGCGTATACATTTTTTCTTCAGCAATTGGATTAAATCTGTCTAAATCTCCGCGTAATATGAAAGGTAGTAAGTATATAGGGAGGCCTATTCCTAGTATGCAAATTACAAATTTCTTCATGAGCGTTTCTCCTTTTATGTATTTACATTTTTCAGTATAGAAAAAACTTCTTATGAATATAGCAGGGAATTCCTTAAGTTTTTCTTAAATAGATTTTTAAAGTACGGTAAAAAGAACGAATGTTCACATGGCTATCGTGATCATCTTGTATGATTATTCTCTTTTACATAATGAACGGGTTTAGCTTTGCAATATACGGCACTAGAAGACTTTCATCCATATAGTATTTAGGATGTTACGGGTCAATGTATTTAAAATAGTTAAATATTACTTCTTGAAAGCACAATTTATTACCCATACGATTGTTTAGGGTAGTATGTATTTTTATGAAACGTACTAAACCTTTGAATGATGAGCAGAACCGTAAGCATCTTTATATAATCTTGATATAGATTTCTCTTTATCTTTCTATGAACATGAGATTATCTAAATATGAACAAGCTACACTCTCCTTAGAAAGAAGTAAGGAGAGGTATTTATGAAATATATTAGGAAAGAAACATTTTGTTTATTAACTATCGCAGGACTAGGTATATGTATAGGTATGTCAAATAGTGAAAGTCCTATAAGTGAAAGAAAACAACCTGTCATTATGCAAGAAGTCCAACAAAAACTAGAAGTAATTGAAAAAGAAAATATATCAATAGAAAAAGAGATAATAAAGCCATTAGATGTTCCGCTGATCTTGCAAAAACCAGAATTGATGCGCGGTTGTGAGGTAACAAGTCTCGCTATGGTATTACAATTTTCAGGAGTGCAAGTAGATAAAATGGAATTGGCTTCTAAAATAAAGTATGTACCATTTCAAACAAATGATTTAAAAGGAAATATGCATAAAGGGTTTATTGGAGATATGTCTACTTTTGATAAACCCGGATTAGGTGTTTATGTAGAGCCGATTTTAGAATTGGCAAAGTTGTATGTTTCAGATGAGAAAGTATTGGATTTAAGTCATAAAGAACCTGAAAATATATATAACATGATAGATCAGGGACAACCTGTATGGGTAATAACAAATGCTCTGTTTAAACACTTACCAGATAACCAATTTTATACTTGGAAAACGGATGTAGGGGAAATGAAAGTGACATATCAACAACATAGTGTGGTTGTGACAGATTATGATGAACAATATGTATATATTAACGATCCACTAAAGAAAGACAAACATAGAGCGATTAATCGGAATGACTTTGAACAATCTTGGATTCAGATGGGAAGACAAGCGATGACCATTTCGATTTAAAGCGAATGTAGATTGGATGAGGATAGAAATGAAAAAAGTTTTAATTATAGAAGATGAAAAAATTATACGAGAGACTGTAGCACATTATTTTTCGCATGATGGATATGAAGTGGTAACAGCAGAAGATGGCCAAATTGGATTGGAATTGTTTGCTGCGCATGATAAGGATATCAGTTTAATCATACTAGATATTATGCTCCCAGTAATGGATGGATGGTCAGTTTGTAGACGTATTCGTAAGAACTCTAACGTTCCTATTATTTTATTAACGGCTCGAAGTGATGAGGATGATACATTGCTTGGATTTGAACTAGGGGCAGATGATTATGTAACGAAACCATTTAAACCTACAATTTTATTAGCGAGAGCAAAGCGTTTGTTCAAAGATACAAATCAAAATGTACAATTTCAGGACTGCATTGATTTATGTGGTATTCGCTTAGATAAATCGGCACGTTCTGTTTCAATAGATGACCAAAAGGTAGATTTTACACATACGGAGTATGAAATTTTACAATCTTTAATGCAGCATAAGGAACAAGTGCTAACAAGAGAGCAATTAATTACGAATATTTGGGGATATGATTATGATGGAGATGATAAAACATTAACTGCACACATGCGTAATGTACGTTTGAAACTTGGTGAGAAAGCAAAGCACATCACTACTGTTGTTCGTACAGGATATAAGTTCGAGGTAGAGAAATGATGAGAAAGAAAATCGTGTTTCAGTTATTTACACTTACATTTTTACTATGTTGCATGATTATCGCAACTATCTTTTTCGGACAAATGTATGTGATGAAATATTTGTATATAGATAAAGAAAAAGAAAATGTTCAAAAGCAATTACAACAGTATTATACATTTTATGGAAATCATAAACAGGATGAAAATAAACTTCAGAGCAAAGAACTTTCTTATGCGAATCAGCAAGGTATTATGATTGCACGGCTCGATGGAGAAGCAAATATTAAGACACTACCATCAGGAGATTACTATATAAAAGTGGTTGATAAAAATGATCCAAGTCGAACTACTAAAGTTGTATTTAATAATTTAATGAATGCAAAGAGAGATATGGATTCTAATTTCAGTACTTTAATTACAAGTTTGATCAACAAGACAAATAAGATAGCTATTATGGATACAGCAAGTAAAGGGCCGAATAAGGATATCGTCGTTCCTACAACATTGAAAATAAAAGGCTATGATGGAGGATTTGTTTCGCCTTCATATTATCAAATCAATAAACACATGATGCATGGTGCTAAAAATGCTTTGAAGATTTTTTCAAGAGAGGAAAGCGAAAAGTATTATTTTTTAGAAGGAATTGTAAAGGAAATTAGTTTCCCTGTTTACTCCAATCCAGAAATTAACAATATGTTGTATAGTAACGAAGTATTTGCAAATCGTATTTTGCAATTTCAATCGGAATGGATTATGGATAAAGTGAAATTACAAGGAGACGAATGGGTTCAGAATGAAATTAGCATAAATGGAATCAAGTATTTAGAAACGATAAAACCAATCATGGAAGATGGGCAAGTAAAGGAATTTATTTATGCATTGTCTTCGCTGCAACCAATTACAAAAGCAACAGATGTAATGAGTGATTATTATGTATATATTGTTGCATTTGTGTTGGTACTATCACTGATTGTAAGTTTGTATTACTCAAGAATTATTACGAAACCATTATTAAAGATAAATGAATCTACAAAGAAAATCATGGAATTTCAGTTTCAAGACAAGCTTTCTATTAAATCGAAAAATGAAATTGGAGAGCTTTCCTCTAATATTAATCAGCTCTCAGAAAGAATGGAAGGGTATATCAATCAATTAAAAAAGGACTTAGAGAAAGAGAAGAAATTAGAACAGACAAGAAAAGATTTCATTGCAGGCGTTTCACATGAATTAAAAACACCACTCAGTGTGATGCAAGTATCTGCATCTATGCTGCAAGATGGTATTGCACCTGAAATGAATCAATATTATTGGGAAGCATTAGAAAAAGAAATAGAGAAAATGAATGTACTAATTGATGAAATGCTAAATTTAGCTAAATATGAATCAGGAACGTATCAAATACAGATGGAGCAAGTTAACATAGGTGATTTAATTCAAAAGATAGAAAAAGATTTACAAGTTCAAATTGACGAAAAATCACTAAAAATCAAATTAAATATAGATCGAGTGTGTGTGAAGGGGAAAACGAATTTATTGGAACAGGTTATAACAAACTTGTTTACAAATGCGATCCATTATACAGATGCGAAACAAATCATTGTGATAGATGTAAAAGAGGAACAAAATGGCGTATATATAGGGTTTGAAAATAAAGGTTCACATATAGCAGAAGAAAATATAGATAAAATATGGGATCAATTCTATAGGGTGGATAAATCAAGAAAACGAGTATGTGGTGGAACGGGTCTGGGGCTTTCTATTGTAAAAAACATATTTGATTTACATGATGCAAAGTACGGCGTTACCAATACTGAGGATGGTGTATTGTTCTACTTCCGTTTAGAAAATTGGGATGGAAAGTAGTAATATAAAACAGTTGTAGTAAACAGCAAAGGTGCAAAGTCTAATTTAAGGCTTCGCACCTTTTTTGTTTAATGATTTTTATTAAGAATCTATTAACAATAGAAAGATTGCACTGTAGATTCATTATTTTTAAAAAGTAAAATTCATTTTAACTTGATATGAACTTGATATGCCTTAAGTATGATTGAAAAGGAATATAAAGATGTACAGAAAGGGATTTTTAGATGATTAGGTATAAAAAAATTGTAAGTATGATGACTATACTTATTTGTGTTACTGGAGGTTTTTTTCTATTTCAATGTATTACTTCTCCAGCTAAAGCTATACGAGATCAGGTGAACTCTGTTCAACTAGTAAGTAATCAAATGAAGGTAGAGAATGAAAAAAGCGTACCGGATATATACAACGGTAAAGTAAGAAAGGTAGCATATTTAACATTTGATGATGGTCCTAGTAAATATACTTCTGAGTTATTAAATACTTTAAAAGAAAATGACGTGAAAGCTACTTTCTTTTTAATCGGTCCAAATATTAATCAATATGTAAAAGAGGTAAAAAGAGAGGCAATGGAAGGTCATTATGTAGGAATGCACAGTATGACTCACAACTATAAGGTGTTATATAAAGAAAATAAATATGTAATTGAAATGAAAGAGACTCAAAAAGTTATAGAAAATATTATTGAGCATAAACCAACATTGACAAGACCGCCTTATGGTTCTACAGGATTTACAGAAAATATAAGGACTCAAATTGTTGAAAATCAGTTAAAAGTATGGGACTGGACGATTGATTCATTTGATTGGAAACTCACCAAGTTACCACTAGGGCAATCTGTGCCTCAAATAGTCAATAATGTCGTTTCCAAGGCAACTCAAAATAGAGAAGTAATACTATTACATGATATTCACCAGCAATCTGTTAAAGCAGTACCGTTTATTATTAAGGGGTTAAAGGAAAAAGGTTATGAATTTGAGACGTATAGTGAGTCATCACATTTTTCGTTAAATTTCTGGCATGATAGTCGGCTATAAATATAAAAGTTTAGTATGGATAGGAAGGAAATGAATAGTGAGAAATAAGTTAATAGGTATAAGTGTTTGTATGATTGTGATGATATGTATTTCCATTACTTATATCGATCAATCTATTGGTAAAGCATCTGATAATAAAAGCTATGAATCTAATAAGCACGCTGTAAAGAAAGATAATAGGGAGAATGAGGATTTGAAAGATGAAGGAAGTTCTTCTGATCATATAGATATAGTAGTAAATAAAGAATATGACCTACCCGCTAATTATAAACCTGAAGATTTAGTAGTACCAAATGTACCATTCGCATTTAAAGGAATTTTAGAAAAGAGTCATCTACGTAAAGAAGCAGCTGAAGCGTGAGAAACGTTATTTAGTTTAGCAAATCAAGAAGGTATCCAGTTGAATGCTGTTTCAGGCTTTCGTTCATATAACTATCAAAAAAGACTGTATGAAAATAATGCGAAAAGAAAGGGGCAAGAGCATACAGATCGGTTTTCAGCAAAACCAGGACATAGCGAACATCAAACAGGCTTAACGATGGATGTTTCTTCAACAAGTGCAAATAATGAACTAGAGCTATCGTTTGCTAAAACTAAGGAAGGGAAATGGCTGAAAGAAAATGCGCATCGTGCAGGATTTATTATTCGTTATCCAAAGGAAAAGGCGAATGTAACAGGTTATGCGTATGAACCTTGGCACATTCGCTATGTAGGGGGTGTCGCTGAAAAAATATACAAGGAAAACCTCACTTTAGAAGAATATATGAATGAGAGACAATAAAACTGGAGTGAATTACCATATTTTGCTGATAACACAGTACGATACTTTATTTTACTAACTTGAACAACTGCCTATCTAAAAATTTGATAGGCAGTTGTTTTACTTTTGGATACAAAAGGAAACGATTTTATTATCTTCATACATATAAGAAGCGAAGGAACTTATATAAATTATGTTTTGATAATAAAGATTTAATTGGTTTTGTTTGTAGTAGTTTTTTATCCTCATGAGTTACTTGAACTTCTAACTATTCTGTAGACATAGCTTCTCTCCATGATTGATAGTGCATAGATAAGAAGTTTATTTTTTATATACTCATGTTACCAAGGATACATTTAGTGAGATTTTTTATGGCTAATACAGTGTAATGCCTAATGGTGAAAAAATATTAGCATTTGAATATTGAGGGGAATTCCTTAAGTGTTTTTTAGATTTTTTAAAGTAAGGTTATTTTAACCAAAATTTTCATGAAAATACCTTTAAAAAGAACGTTAGTTCGTATATAATAAGAACAAACGTTCTTTTTATTAGGAGTGACAACCTTGTATGATTATTCTCTTTTACCGAATCGTATTATTTTATGTGTAGATCTTCGTAGCTTTTATGCAAGCGTATCATGTATTAAAAAAGGACTTGATCCACGATATACAAAATTGGCTGTCGTAGGAGATGTAAACCGTAGTGGATCAATCGTATTAGCGGCAACACTGCCATTAAAAGCGTTAGGAATTAAGAAAATGGCACGGTTGTATGAAATACCGAAGCGGCCAGATGTTATTATTGTGAATCCCATTATGCATACGTATATGAAGTGTTCAACTTACATAACGGGCTTAGCTTTACAGTATGTTGCGCCGGAAGATTTTCACCAATATAGTATTGATGAGTTTTTTATGGATATGACTGCAAGTATTCATTTGTTTGCGAGTAATCCGTGCGAGTTTGCTTTAAAGTTCAAGCGAGAAATATATGAACGTACACGGATCGAAAGTACGATTGGTATCGGACCGAATTTATTATTGAGTAAAGTAGCGATGGATGTGGAAGCGAAAAAGAATAAAGATGGAATAGCGTATTGGACATATGACGATATACCCGAGAAGTTATGGAGTATTAGACCACTCAGTAAATTTTGGGGTATATCGTATAAAACGGAAATGAAGCTGAATCGAAAAGGTATACATACAATTGGAGAACTAGCAGAGTATCCATTGAAATATTTAAAGCAATCTTTTGGTGTAATAGGAGAAGAATTAGTGCGCCCGTAAGGGGTATGTTTGAATCTGTCGATAGCAAGACAGCAGGATATATTGCAACGCCTGTCATCACCTAACTTATCCGGGAAGGAAACTAAACGGGGAGTGTAGCATGTTAGGAAAGTCATAAGTTGACTAAGTACTAAGTCACGACTGAATGGCGAGATGAGAATTGTAAACAAGGATGAAGGTTGCATTACTTGAACGATAACCTGAGTAGTCCCATCGCCGGCTACAGCGGAAAGTACTTATAAACGCTGTATAATCTCAGGGAATTAGTATTGCAGTTCTGCTAATTCCAGCAATACGATAGATTAGGCAATCCTAGTAAAGGATAAAAGGTGAAAGTCGCATCCGACATTACAAATAGCTATGTCAACATACATCTAAACGGGGATTACCTAAATCAGGAAGCCCATAGGGCTATGGTTTTCTGGAACTTGAATACCTGACATGGTAACGGAGTTCTCGTAGTAGTCAGAGATAGGGAAAGCCTATTACAAGGCAAAGGGGAACAGCTTATCCAGCTATATACACGATGGAAGGAGCGTGAGGCTCATGAGAAATCCAGATGATGTATTAGGCAGTCTAGTAACAAAGTCTAACAATAAAAACTATAAATATAATCGTCTTTACAGAAATCTATACAATCCAGCCTTTTATCTAAAAGCCTACACAAATATCAGCTCTAATCAAGGAAATATGACAAAAGGGACTGATGGAAAAAACATCGATGGTTTCAGTTTGGAGAAAATAAATATCCTAATAGAATCGCTAAAAGATGAGAGTTATCAACCACACCCCTCCAAGCGGGTCTTCATACCTAAAAAGAATGGCTCAAAGCGTCCATTAGGTATACCAACATTCAAGGATAAACTTCTACAAGAAGTTATTCGAATGATACTCGAAGCGATATATGAAATGAGTTTCAAGGAAAGCTCTCATGGTTTTCGTCCCAAACGGAGCTGTCATACGGCTTTACACAAAGTACGTAAAACTTTCACTGGGATGAAATGGTTCGTTGAAGGGGATATTAGTGGTTTTTTCGACAATATCGACCACCACACACTTATAGCATTACTAAGAAGGCGGATAACTGATGAGAAATTTATTCGCCTAATATGGAAATTTCTACGAGCAGGATACCTAGAAGAATGGAAGTATCGAGGTAGCTATAGTGGCACCCCACAAGGGGGAATCATCAGCCCACTTTTATCTAACGTGTATCTAACAGAATTAGATACTTTTATGGAAGAGTACCAAAAAGAGTTTTCTAAAGGAACAAAAAGGAAAACTACAAAAGCCTACAAACGTCAGGAATACCTAACATACAAACACAGAAAACAACTAAAGGAAAACTGGGGACAGCTCACGGAACAAGAAAAGAAGCAAGGAATTATAAAATATAAATCCTTGAAAGAAGAGTTGCTTAAAACTCCTTTTGGAGACCCCATGGATGACTCATACAAAAGAATTCAATATGTCAGATACGCGGATGACTTTCTTGTGGGGATAATTGGTAACAAAGCGGATGCGGTAAAAGTTAAAGAAGATCTAACAAACTTCTTAAGAGACAAGCTAAAACTTGAATTGTCACAAGAAAAAACACTAATCACACATAGCTCAAAAAAAGCAAGATTCTTAGGATATAACATCACAGTAAATAGAATGCCAGTTACTAAACGTGATAAAAATGGATTTCTAACCAGACACCAAATTATGAGATGTAAACTGTATCTTCCTTCGGAAAAATGGATTGAAAAGCTCAAACAATATGGAGCTCTACGCATCATGGCAGATGGGAAATGGAGAATATGGCATCGCACTTATCTCCTAAATAATGACGAACTAGAAATATTAAACACGTACAATGCGGAGATAAGAGGACTATATAACTATTACAGTCTTGCAGAAAACGTTTGTACACTCCAAAGCTTCCACTACTTTATGAAATATAGTTTCGTCAAAACTCTAGCTGCAAAACATAAAACATCTGTAGCTAAAGTAATGACAAAATATAAAGTTAAGGGAGATTTAGCTATTCAATATCAAACAAAATCCGAGAAAAGAATCAGTTACTTTTACCACGATGGATTTCGAAGAAAAGACAAGATTATGAATATAGTTCAAGACAATCTACCAAATTCACAACTATGGTGGCGTAATAGCTTAATCAAGAGATTGTGCGCAAACAAATGTGAATGGTGTGGAAAAAGTGATGCACCTTTAGAAATGCATCATGTTAAAAAATTGAAAGACTTGGAAGGCAAAAAGCTGTGGGAAAAGAAAATGATAGCAAGGAAAAGGAAAACCTTAGCATTATGTACAAGGTGTCACCAAGACCTACACAGCGGAAAGCTGGATGGATAAGTGGAAAGCCGTATACATCGAGAGATGTACGTACGGTTTGGAGGAAAGCACACGAAAATCTAACATAGCAATATGTCAAGACGTTGGGTGCTTATCCTACCACTTGCATAGTAAGGGGATTGATTTTAGCAGAATAGCAGAGAAATATGTTCCAGCGACAACATCTTTAGCGAAAAGCCAAATATTATATCGTGATTATTCGATAGAAGAATTCGTCGTTATTTTATTAGAGCATGTAGAAGAAGTTTGTTATAGGTTGAGAAGGGAAAAGAAATACGCGCAAACGATACATTTTTCAGTCGGGTATAGCAAGGAATATGGCGGGGGAATAAGAAAGGCACATACGTTAAACAGAGCAACAAATTTAACGATGGATATTTACAACGTTTGTACATATTTTTTATACGAACGGCATACAGGAGAGCCGATTCGCTCGATAAGTCTTTCCTTAACAAATTTAATACATGAAGGAGAAGAGCAAATTTCGTTTTTCGATAACATTATACAAAGAGGAAAAGAAATGAGATTAACGAAGGTTATGGACGAAATTCGAACACGATTTGGTAAGAACAGTATTTTACGTGGCATTTCTTACACAAGCGTCGCAACAGCAAGATATAGAAACACATTATTAGGAGGGCACAAATCGTGAAGAATGCTAATATGCCAAAAGGAAGAGGAATGGTAAAATGGCAACCGTTTGCTAGTATGCCAGAACAGTTCGTCTGTATTAAAGAAATGATACAGGAGCAAACAAAAGTCCCGCGTCCAATTTTAACGCAAGATGCAAAGGAAATGATTGAAAATAAGCTGCTATGTTCATTTTTAGGTGAAGAAGAGGTTTTACTTACATATTATAAAGATGGCTATCTATATAAAAATTACATAACAGTAGTTAATATTAATCCAATAAATGAGACGATTATATGTACTGATGCATTTCATAATAAACAAATTTTTAAGTTTGTTGATGTAATTGAAGTGAATTAGAGGGGGAGAAATAAAAAATCATCTCTTCCTAACTTAATTATATCATGTAAATCACGTTCGAAATAGACTGTTTATTCTTATTTACTACTGCTACAATCAAGAACACATGCACAGTAAGGAGAGATGTTAAATGAGTTCTTTCGTTCTCGATTTTCAGGAAATAGAAAAAACGCAGCTTTCACTCGTTGGCGGAAAAGGATTGAATTTAGGGGCATTATCAAACATTCAAGGTATACAAGTGCCAGAAGGTTTTTGTGTTACAACGGTAGGGTATGAAAAGGCCATCGAGCAAAATGACGAGCTTCAAACTTTGTTGCAGCAGCTAACAAAGTTGAAAATGGAAGAGCGAGCCCAAATTGGTGGAATTAGTAAGAAGATTAGAGAAGTCATTATGGCAGTAGAAATTCCTTCTGAAGTAGTGGAAGCGGTAGCTCATTATCTCTCACGTTTTGGAAATGAACATGCTTATGCAGTGCGTTCTAGTGCTACGGCTGAAGATTTGCCATATGCCTCGTTTGCTGGTCAACAAGATACGTATTTAAATATTATCGGAGAAGAAGCGATTTTGCAGCATGTAAGAAAGTGCTGGGCTTCTTTATTTACAGAGCGAGCAGTTATGTACCGCATGCAAAATGATTTTGAACATAATCAAGTTTCTATATGTGTTGTCGTTCAAAAAATGGTTTTCCCTGAGGCTTCGGGAATTTTATTTACTGCTGATCCGGTTACTTCTAACCGAAAGGTAGTATCAATTGATGCCAGTTTTGGACTTGGTGAGGCGTTAGTATCAGGACTGGTCTCTGCCGATAATTATAAAGTAAAAGAAGGCGAAATTACTGGAAAGATGATAGCAACTAAAAAATTAGCTATTTATGCTTTAAAAGAGGGCGGAACGGAGACAGGGCAGATTGATCCGGCTCAGCAAAAAATTCAAACATTGTCTGAACAACAAATTTTACAACTAGCACAGATCGGAAGACAGATTGAAGCTTATTTTGGTTGTCCGCAAGATATTGAATGGTGTTTAGTGGATGATACATTTTATATTGTCCAAAGTCGCCCAATCACGACTTTATATCCAATACCAGAAGTAAATGATGGGGAAAATCATGTGTATGTATCGGTTGGTCACCAGCAAATGATGACCGATCCCTTGAAGCCATTAGGAATGTCTTTATTTCAGTTAACATCTTTTGGACAGAGGTTTCAAGCTGGAGGAAGGTTGTTTGTTGATGTTGCACAAAGATTGGCTTCGCCTACTAGTAGAGAACTTTTATTAAATATGATAGGGAATTCGGAACCGCTTATTAAAGATGCATTAACGACTGTAGTCGAGCGAGATGATTTTATTATATTGTTACCAGATGATGAAAAAGAAAAGAGTGTTGGTAAAAGTGGACCACCTGCAAGTTCACAACCAAAAATCGAAAATAATCCAGCGATCGTTACGGATTTAATAAAGATGAATCAAGCATCAATCGAAGAGTTAAAACGAAACATGCAAACGAAATCAGGGGTGGATGTACTTGATTTTATTTTGGAAGATATGCAGCAATTAAAGAAAATATTATTTCATCCGCAAAGTATGGCTGTCATTATGGCAGGTATGGACGCTTCAACATGGATCAATGAAAAGATGGAGCAATGGTTAGGCGAAAAGAATGCAGCAGACACACTTTCTCAATCAGTACAAAACAATATTACGTCTGAAATGGGGCTAGCATTACTCGATGTTGCTGATGTGATTCGGCCATATCCAGAAGTTATTGCGTATTTACAGCATGTAGAAAATGATAACTTTTTAGATGAATTAGTTCAATTTAAAGGCGGAGAAAAAGCTCGAGATGCCATTCAAACTTTTCTAAATAAATACGGAATGAGATGCAGCGGAGAAATCGACATTACGAAAACGCGCTGGAGTGAAAAGCCAACAACCATTATCCCAATGATTTTAAATAATATAAGAGACTTTGAAGATGGCGCTAGTAAACGGAAGTTTGAAGAAGGGTTGCAAGAAGCTTTGAAAAAAGAAGAGGAGTTAGTAGATCGATTGCAGCATTTGCCGGATGGTAAACAAAAAGTAGAAGAGACGAAGCGAATGATTCGTAACATCCGGAATTTTATCGGTTATCGTGAATATCCAAA
Organism: Bacillus sp. TH17; assembly: GCF_016651125.1. Taxonomy (NCBI): domain Bacteria; kingdom Bacillati; phylum Bacillota; class Bacilli; order Caryophanales; family Bacillaceae; genus Bacillus; species Bacillus sp. TH17. The sequence goes on along the minus strand of NZ_JAEKEN010000001.1, from coordinate 2,580,625 downwards.
ATACGGTATGATTAATCGTTATTTCATATATAAGAAGGCATTATTGAAAGAAACTGAACAACTTGTGCAGAGCGGTGTCATTCATGTAGTCGATGATATATACTATCTAACTTTTGAAGAACTTCACGAAGTTGTCCTTACGAATAAACTAGATTACGAGCTTATTCATAAACAAAAAAATGATTACAAATTATATGAAAAACTAACGCCTCCACGTGTAATGACGTCTGATGGAGAAATCATTACAGGTAAATATAAACGAGAAAATCTTCCGGCTGACGCGATTGTAGGTTTGCCTGTTTCTTCAGGAGTGATTGAGGGGAGAGCACGCGTTATTTTAAATATGGAAGATGCGAATTTAGAAGAGGGAGATATAGTAGTTACTGCTTTTACTGACCCGGGCTGGACACCGTTATTTGTGTCTATAAAAGGGTTAGTTACCGAAGTTGGCGGACTTATGACGCACGGAGCAGTTATTGCACGTGAATATGGATTACCAGCAGTCGTCGGGGTAGAGAATGCTACGAAATTAATAAAAGACGGACAACGAATTCGGGTACATGGAACAGAAGGCTATATTGAAGTGTTGTAATGAAATAAAAGATCATCCGCTATTATAGTGGATGATCTTTTATTATATAGCGGACTTATTTCTTTAAACCAGCCGCATAAAAAGGTCCATGAACTGCGATTGTTGATAAAATACGAGCAATCTCCTCAGGTGTTTCTTTTTGTCCATTATTTAACCATTGTTGAATGACACCTATATGAGCAGATGCCATATAAGAAGCTAAGTATTGGCTTGGGACAAGTAAATTCTCCTTATTAATGAGAGGACCATTCGTATCTTCAAATAGTGTTTTCCACATAAAGTCTTTCAGTTTCGTTTGGAAAGATAAATCTCCTTTTGGGCTTAGTACAGCTTTCATAAAATCACTATTTTCATTTAGAAATTCAAGAATAGAAGCGATAAGTATAAATGGCATTGTTGGGGAAGGGCTTGATCCAAGATCAGCAATAACTTCCGGTAATCTCTGTTTAGCAATGCTAGAAAATTCATACATAATTTCTTCTTGGCATTTTGTCATTAAATCAAATTTATCTTGGTAATGTGTATAAAATGTACCACGATTTATGTTTGCTTTCGTAGTAATATCTTTCACTGTAATGGCGTCAAAACCTTTTTCCTCAATTAATTCCACTAATGCATTTCGTATGGCAGTTTTCGTACGAATAACACGTAAATCTAAATTACTATCGCGCAAAGTATGTCCCTCCTTAATTTTAGCCAACACATTTCAAGGATGTGTCTTATAACCGACACATTCACGATTTTTGATTATTGTATAAGGTTCAACTCGAACATATAATTCAAATATAAATAAACAACACGTTGTTGGTTATTATAAATCAAATTAAAGGAGGAGAAAAGAAAATGTTTAAAAACAAACTTTTATTGTTATCTCCAGTTATTGCACTACTTGTTGTTTTTATTTTTTCATTAACATTATTTCCAACCGTTCAACCTAAGCCGAAAAACTTACCAATCGCAATTGTAAATGAGGATCAAGGAGTAGAAATTCCGAATCAACCGAAGATGAATATGGGGCAAACGATTGTTGATAATATGAAAAAGACATCAAAATCAGAGGAAGAACCTGCGGTAAAGTGGGTAGAAGTGCAGAATAAAGAAGCAGTTCAAAAAGGCTTAAATAATCAAGAATATTATGCAGCATTAGTTATTCCGAAAGACTTTAGCACAAAACAAGCATCATTACGAACACCACGGCCATCTTCGCCAGAGGTAGAAATATTCATCAATCAAGGAATGAATACAGCAGCATCAACTATGGCAGGACAAATGTTAAATGGGGTAGTTGATAATATGAACAATACTGTTCGTACACAACTATTAGAAGGATTGAAAGCAAAAGGAGCTACATTAACAGCAGACCAAGTTTCAAATGTAGTAACACCTATTACGAAGAAAGTGACAAATGTGAATGAAATCGGCAAAAATAGTGCGAACGGTAACTCGCCAATGTCTTTATTCCAGCCGTTATGGATTGCAAGTTTAGCGAGCGCAGCAATTATCTTTATTGCGATAAGTAAAACACAAGTGAGTACAAGAAAAGAGAACTTCGTATTGAAACTAAAACAAATAGTAACAGGAGCAATTGCTACACTTGTAATTGGATTTGGTCTTACATGGATTGCGGATGGAATGGTAGGATTAAATATCCCGAATTTCACGGATACGGCTTTGTTCTTATCCATTACTTCTTTTTGTTTCTTCTTAATGATTTCTGCGGTGCTTTCATTAGTTGGACTAAAGGGTATAGGTATATTCGCTCTATTACTTTTCTTTGGGGCACCGCTATTAGCATTAGCGCCTGAAATGATGTCACCATTTTATCAAGATTGGGTGTACGCATGGTTGCCAATGCGATTTATGATTGAAGGGCTTAGAGAAATATTCTTCTTTGGAAAAGGGTTAAGCTGGAGTACACCCCTTACTGTGCTCGTTTGGATTGGCGTAGTAAGTATGGTTATTATTTTAGCGACTGCTTTCAAACGTAGTGTAGTAAAGGAACAAAAAACTGAAGTGAATGCATAAAAATAAGTAAAGGAAAAACCGTTTCACTAGTAGTGGAACGGTTTTTATGTTGAAATACAAGTAAGGGTACAAAATATATTGATATAATGAAAGGGAGTTAGCTGTTTTTTAAACTAACTGTCCATTAGCTAGGCTTGGGATGAAGAAATCCTACTGAAAACTTTGTTGTATTATAGAATTATTGTCCCTAATATACTTTATTTTTGTTAGTTTTTCTACATTTTCTACTATAAAATGTGAAATCGTAGAGGGTGTTGCAAAGTTAACAAAACATAAACATGCAAAAAAATGCAGAAGAAATATAGTACTCGAAATTATCTCTAAAAAGTAAGGATTTCATAATAATGTTCTTTTAAGATGATATAAACAAAATAGACTAGTTTAAAATTGGACGTATGAAAAAGGAATGAGGGGAAGAGAAAAATGAAGCAGATTTCAATTTTAATAGCGGATGATGAGGTGGAAATTGCTGAATTAATTGGGATACATTTAGAAAAAGAAGGTTATCATGTTGTGAAAGCTACTGATGGAGAAGAAGCTGTTCTTATTATTCAATCGCAACCAATTGATTTAGTTATTTTAGATATTATGATGCCAAAAATGGATGGTTATGAAGTAACGCGACAAATTCTTGTGAAGTATAATATGCCAATCATTTTTCTAAGCGCGAAAACATCTGATTTTGATAAGGTGACAGGTCTTGTACTAGGTGCGGATGATTATATGACAAAGCCTTTTGCCCCAATTGAATTAGTTGCACGTGTAAATGCACAACTACGTCGATTTCTTACGTTAAATCAACCGAAAGTAGAGGAGAATAAATCCGTTTTAGAAGTAGGCGGAGTGGTTATTAATCTTGAGCAACGAAAGCTAAATGTATACGGAGAACAAATTGAATTAACCCCAAAAGAGTTTGATATTTTATATTTATTAGTGAGCCATCCGAAAAAAGTGTACAGTGTGGAAAATATCCTTCAGCAAGTGTGGGCGGATGATTATTATGATGGGGGAAGTACAGTTGCGGTACATATTCGTACTTTACGAAAAAAATTGGGGAGGATACAAGAAAGAATAAGTTAATAAAAACGGTATGGGGGGTAGGTTATACTTTCAATGGCTAACATGATGAGAAGTTTTCGTTTTAAAATGATTGCTTTGTTTGCGCTAAGCATGGTGTTAGCAGCTGGCGGAACATATATAATCTATAAAGTATTACAGCTTTATTATAGAACGATGGTACGTTACGAAGATTACTTAGCCCAATTTAGACCAATCGTAGATATTAAATTCTTTTTAATGTGTTTTATCCCATTATCTGTTGTATTCTTTTTCTTTTTAACAAAACCATACTTAAAATATTTTAATGAAATTTCTAACGGTATTCACCATCTTGCTAACGGTGATTTTACAAAGAAAGTTCATATTACTTCAAATGATGAATTTGGCGAGATTGCGCGTGAAATGAATATAGCGAGTGAAAAATTAAAAGAGGCGGTTGAGAGAGGTGACTTTGCAGAAAGTAGTAAAAATCAGCTCGTTGTTAACTTAGCCCATGACTTAAGAACGCCATTAACATCAGTTTTAGGTTATTTAGATTTAATTCTTAAAGATGAGAATTTGTCGAAGGAGCAGATTAAACATTTTTCTATGATTGCATTTGCGAAATCGCAGCGACTTGAAAGTTTAATTGATGAGTTATTTGAAATTACGCGAATGAATTATGGCGTGCTAAAGTTAGATAAAAAAACAATTAATATAAGTGAGTTGCTTATACAGTTAGATGAGGAATTGTATCCATTATTGGAGAAACATCATTTACAAGCTAGATTGAATGTTAATCCTCATTTATATATTTACGGTGACGGGAATTTGTTAGCTCGAGTATTTGAAAATCTTGTAACAAATGCAGTTAGATACGGAGATAATGGACAATTTGTTGATATGAATGGATATATTGATAATGGAGAGGTTATCGTACAAATTATTAATTATGGAGATAGCATTCCAGAAGAAGATTTGCCCTATCTTTTTGACATGCTTTATACAGGTGATAAAGCAAGAACAGGGCAGCAGGGTGGTACGGGCCTTGGGTTATTTATTGCTAAAAATATAGTTGAACAGCATAATGGGACGATTTCAGCAGAAAGTAATGTAATTAGAACAATATTTGAAGTAAGATTGCCAAAAGAAGAGAGTTCAAGAATTTAATAAAAATTTAATGTTTGCCCCACTTTTTATTTAATTAGTTTTTTCTATCCTATACATATGTTAGGTCAAGGAGGAACTGGTAATGAAAAAGTGGGGCTTTTTATATTGTACATAGTATGTACGGGAGCTTTATATATCATTTTCAAAAACGTTCAAAAATTATTAAAGAAAAGGACGTACAGTTTCTAAAAGTAAAACACGTGAAAAAGTGAGGATATTATGATATGAAGAAAGCAAAAAAACTAGTCATCGTTGGTGTGATAACAATTGGTTTAGGAGTCGGGTCGTATATGATATTTGCAGGAGAATCTGAACCAGTTAAAACTTATAAAATATATGAAGTGACAGAAAAACAAATAGAGAATGAGCAAAAATTAGGTGGCGAAGTTATCCCAAATGGTATAGAAGCAATTTCATTCGATCCAACAAAAGGTACGAATGAATTAGCTGTTAAAAAAGGTGATGAAGTAAAAAAAGGACAGCTTCTTTTTAAATATAATGACTCTATTACTAAACAAGGTGTAACAAAAGCGGAAATGCAAAAGAAAATCGCACAAAAAGAAGTAACATTGCATCAGAAACAAATGGATGCAGCGAAGCAGAAACTAAAAAAAGATAAAAACGCTGGTCTTCCTGAGGAAGCGTTAAAAGCATCAGAAATCGAAGTGCAACAATTAGAATCGCAACTTGAAATGAAAAAGTTTGAAGTAGAAAAAGCTGATGAAATGATTAAATCAGCAAAAGAGAAAGTGAACACACTTTCTGTAACGAGCCCGGCTGATGGTGTAATTGATGACATCGTCAAAAATAATGATGCTGGTATGAGCGGAATTACACTTCGTCACGCTGGTCCATTTAAAGTAAAAGGTCAAATCTCTGAATATGAGCTTGCGAGTGTGAAGATTGGGCAAGAAGTAATAGTTTCATCAAAAACTGTATCTAGTAAGACGTGGACAGGAAAAGTTACAGAAATCGGATCCACACCATTAAAAAATATGGATGAAAACAAAACAGTTTCCAGCTATCCATTCACTGTTACATTGAACGATAGTGAAGGATTACAAAACGGTTTCCACGTAAACGTGACCAATAAAACAGGTGAAGCGACAGGTACAATCGTTCCGAAAAGCAGTATGGTGAAAAAAGGTGACAAAGATGTTGTCTTCGTTGTAAAAGATGGAAAAGTGAAAGAACAAGTAGTTACGGTTGAATTTGAAACGGATCATGAAGCAAAAGTTACTGGAGTGAAAAAAGGTGTACAAATTATCTCTGAACCTATGAAAAATGTAAAAGATGGTATGGAGGTTAACACAAAATGATTCATTTAAAAGGCATCACGAAATCTTTTCAAAACGGTACAGAGTCCGTCCAAGTATTACATGGAATCGATATAATACTGAATCAGGGGGAATTCACTTCCATTATGGGACCATCGGGTTCTGGTAAGTCAACCTTAATGAACATTATCGGTTGTTTAGATAAACCAACGGCAGGTACGTATGAGCTAGCTGGTCAAAATATTTCAACCATGTCTGAAACAGAACTTGCACACGTTCGTAATAAAGAAATCGGCTTTGTATTTCAAAATTTCATGTTACTACCAAGGCTTACAGCACTTCAAAATGTAGAATTACCTCTTATTTATGCAGGAGTTGATAAAAAAGAAAGACGTGAGCGTTCGTTAGCTGCTTTAACGAAAGTTGGGTTAGCTGAACGTGCTACTCATCTTCCAAGTGAGTTATCAGGTGGTCAAAAACAGCGTGTTGCTGTAGCGCGTGCAATTGTAAATAATCCGAAATTTATTTTAGCCGATGAACCAACTGGTGCACTTGATACGAAAACGAGTGAACAAATTATGGAGCTCTTTTACGAATTAAATAAACAAGGTTCAACGATTATTATGATTACTCACGATCGTGAAATCGGAGAAGCAGCAGTACGTCAAATTGTAATTCGTGACGGCAATATCGTACAAGATTGGAGAGAATAAATTTGAATACGAATGAAAATATACGCATGGCCATATCTTCTATTTTTGCGCATAAAATGCGATCTATATTAACAATGCTAGGCATTATTATTGGAATCAGTGCAATTATTACAATTATTTCAATGGGAGATGGACAGACTGCAAAGATGCAAAAGGAACTTGCAGAGAATCAGCATATGGATGAACTTAAAATAGAATACTTCAACCCCGATTCTCCGGCAGAAAAAGCAAAAATTACACCACATATGGTAAAGCAATTGCAAGTGATACGAGGTGTAAAAGATGTGTATCCCAATGTGCATATGGACGTAAAAGTATATACAGGATCAAAAAATGTTTCCTTTAGTTTAAATGGTGGAACAGGAAATTTTATGCAGGATTCTAAAATGAAAATGGTGCATGGGCGAGAGTTAACACCGGATGAACTGAAAAAGCCAATTCCTGTTGTAATTGTAGCTGAAGATTTATTTAAAACACTATTTGATACTTGGAAAGATGATTTGTATATAGATATAAAAGGAAAACCATATAAGGTTGTCGGGGTGTACAAATATGAAGACGGTTTTCAACGTCAATTTAAATTGTATGAAGGATATACGTCTATCGACAATGCACCTTTAATTGCAGGGATTGAGGAATACGATACAGTGAAAATTAAGTTATCTTCTCCAAGTGAGCGAGAGGCTGTAGAAAAACAAGCTATATCTGTATTGAATGAATTGAAATCCCCAGAATTTGAGCATTCTTTTACAGTGGAGGATACGAAAGCATATGGTCAAAAAATAGAAGAGTCAACACGAACGATGAAAATAGTATTTGCTAGTATTGCTGGTATTTCCTTAATTGTAGGTGGTATTGGTGTGATGAATATTATGTTAGTATCCGTTACAGAGCGTACACGTGAAATAGGTATTCGAAAAGCGCTCGGTGCAACGAGAGGAAAAATATTAACACAATTTCTCATCGAAGCATGTATTTTAACGTCATTAGGCGGGGCGGTTGGTTTTGGATTAGGTATGTTTTTTGCTTGGATCGCTTCATCAATAGGTGAATGGCCACTAGTTATTTCTGTAAGTCTTGGATTACTCTCAGTTGGAATATCGATGTCAATTGGTATTGTCTTTGGTATACTGCCAGCTAATAAAGCTGCTAAATTGGATCCAATCGAGTGTCTGCGGTATGAATAAGTGAAAAGGGTAATTTTTTATTAAGGTGTTTTCAAAAAAGAGTAAATACTCCTGCGAGTATTCACTCTTTTTTTCAGCAAGTCATTGATGTAATATCTTCTATTTCTGGAGGGATGGCTGGTGACCTTATCTAGCATTACTCTTTGTAATATTTTGCATCAATCATTTCCTGGAGGTTAAGATAAATGAATTTATTTGATATAGTTCAACGTAATATACGGCGTAATTTTAAAGAGTATATACTCTATTTTGTATCGTTAGCTTCAAGTATGCTTATCTATTTTATATTTGCATCACTTCGATATAGTACTCAAATAAAAAAGAAATGGTTAATAATGTGATGATTAATAGTGTTCTTCAATCTTCAAAAGTGATTCTCATTATTTTTATAGCCATATTTATTATTTACTCTACTAACTTTTTTATAAGGAAACGTAAAAAAGAGGTAGGATTATATTCTTTACTAGGAATAACTAAAAAACAAATTGGTACGATGTTATTTTGTGAGACTATGATAATGGGAGGCGTTGCTTTAGTAGTTGGCATACTGATTGGCAGTATAAGTTTTAAGTTATTTTTAGAACTGCTAATGAGTTTAATGAAATTAAATGTGCCTATTCATTTCGAGTTATCTATAAAAGCAATAATAGACACGTTCATCGTCTTTTTATCTATTTTATTATATACAGCATGGAAAAACTCTCGCATTATTTATAAATTTCCATTGATTGAAATGTTTCAAGCTAATCATCAAGGAGAACGGATGCCAAAAGGTTCTGTACTTAGGGCGTATATAGGCCTTATTTTAATGGGATTAGGATATATACTAGCAGGCTTCTTCCGTGAAGTAGTAAATATTGTGCGGAATCCCATTGATCCTATGAACCCTATTATAAATCCTATAATGATTCCAGTTTTTATTTTGTTTGTAGTTGTTTTTGGGACATATTTTCTATTCACTTCTTATACAGTTATTGTTTTAAAGAAAATTAGAAGTAAAAGAGAAATATTTTATAGCGGTGTAAATATAATAAACATTTCGCAATTATTATACCGAGTAAAAGGAAACGCTAAGTTACTTGCAACAATTGCTATATTAAGCGCCACAGCTTTAACTGCAATTAGTACAGTCGCAGCAGGGTATTATGTAGGGCAATCTGAAACAAATGGAGATTTTATGCAACTGTATGGAGTTGCGTTATTTATTGGAAGTTTTTTAGGGGTTATATTTGTATTGGCAACAGGTTCAATTATATATTATAAACAATTATCTGAAGCGTATGCTAATCAGAGATATTATGAAACTCTTCGTAAAATAGGTGTTACGAAAAAAGAGGTAAGAAAGTCAATTTCGAAGCAAGTTAGCTTTAGTTTTATTTCACCTCTAATAGTCGGACTTGTTCATAGCTTATTTGCGATACCAATAATAAACAACATGCCTATATATAACATCATTATTCCTATTTTAATTAGTAGTGGTGCATATTGTATAATTTACTTTGGGTATTATGTGTTAACTGTTTATTCGTATTTTAAAATTGTGTATAAATAAGAATCAATAATTTTTTTGATGTGATGTCAATAAAATAAGAAGAGGAAATAAAACTGAATTAAACATTTAAAAGATAAAAACGTTTCACTAGTAGTGAAGCGTTTTTTTTGTGGTGAAATCATTATAGAATATTTAATCGACAGGAAATGAAAGTAGTGATGGTTAGGCTTTTTCAATGTTTTAAAAGGATTGGAGTAAAAGGGCTATAAGAATGAGTCCATGCTGTTCTTTTATGTATACATGCTCCTACTATTTCGAAATGCATAAAATGTTATGTGAAATAACGGAGGGGATACGATGTATAATTCGAATTATGATGATTGGTATAGACAGAATGATAAGCTAATTAGTGATATTGAAAAAGCTATAAACGGAGAGTATAGCGCTATAAGCTGTTATGCAAAATTAGCTAACATGGCTCCAAATCAAGTAGAACAAAAACAAATTCTTGAAATCCGTAATGATGAAATAAGACATTTTCATCATTTTGTACAAATCTATACGAATTTAACTGGCAGACAGCCGAAACCACAGATTACGGAAAATTTCCCTAATACGTACTTACAGGGATTAGAGTTCGCTATACAAGATGAGCAAAAGACCGTAGATTTTTACTTGGAAATTTCAGATGAAGCAGCAGATGCATCTATGAAAGAGTTATTGCGCAGAATAGCTGCAGATGAACAAAATCATGCGGTGTGGTTTTTATATTATTTTGTGAAGTCGAAGTGAGTGTTAAAAATGAATGGCTGATGTGCTGAACATATTAGAAATTATTTTAAAACGCAGTGCAACAATTGAATAAGATATGTAAATGTAAGCAGAAGGAAACCGTTTCACTAGTAGTGGAGCGGTTTTTTATGATGTGCATAGGTATCGACAAAATATAGTAATTAAATTTGATATATAATGTATGAAACAAAAATAAATAAGCTAGGAGCAGACATATGAAAAGAGGGATTACAGTAGATATTCTAGATGGATATGATAATTTACTTTGGAAAGTGTTAAAGCCAATTGATATTACTGCATTTGATTGGCAAGTCATGGGAAGGGAGGAAGCTTATATAATAATAGGGAATGAATTAGGTCCAGAATTATTTTCAGAAGATAACGAGATCATGGAAGGATCAGAATTAAAAAAGCTAATAAAAGATAACATATATTATCTTTTATTTGTAGACTTAAAAGCATATCCAAAAGGGAAAGTACTAGGAGAAATTGAAACATATGAAGAATTTAAGAAGAGTAAGTGTGAAGTAGTCGTATTAGTAGCGGATGGCGATTACATACAAATTTATGCAAAAAACCAAGAAGAGATTGAAATGATATATGAAAACGCACTGAGTCAAGGATTTTATGTAGAATATATTACAGATGAAAATGATGGAAGGACTCGTATGTCAGTATGGTAGCAATTTGAAAGGGGAACGGCAATATGGAGAGAAATATAAGTAAAGAATATACAATTCGAATTGCTACTGAAGATCAAAGTGATAGTATTATCATTTTATTAAAAGAAGTAGCACAATGGCTACAATATAAAGAAGTGGATCAGTGGCAGTATCTTTTAGGAGAGGAAGCTACGGCTGAAATACTAGAATGTATAAGAGAGAAATATACATATGTTGTTATGAAAGAAGATGAAATAGTTGGTACGGTTACAGCTTCTCCTAAACAAAATGAATGGGATGAACATATTTTTGGAAAAGAGGAAGTTTCTAATTCATTATATATTCATAGATTTGCGGTGAAACGGAAGTATAAGGGGGATGGAATAGGAGAATGGATTATACGGTGGGTAGAAGAGAATGTGCAACATGACAAAGAGTATTTGAAGTTAGATTGCGTCCGGCATAATCGTATATTGAATGATTTTTATAAGAGAAGTGGTTTTGACTATGTTGGCAGTACGGATGGACTTAGTAAGTTTCAAAAGAAAAGAGGAGAGTGAATGAATCAAATTAACGTAAGTTTAGTTGAAAAGTTAATACAACAACAGTTTCCCGAATGGGCGCATTTAGAAGTGAAACCTGTAAAGCTTAGCGGTCATGATAATAGAACGTTTCACCTAGGGGATGAGATGAGTGTAAGATTGCCAAGTGATGCAGCATATGTACCGCAAGTAGAGAAAGAAAATAAGTGGCTACCTATATTAAGTAAGGGACTTTCTTTACAAATTTCTGCACCAATTGGGAAAGGGAATCCGACTGAAGAGTATCCGTGGCCTTGGTCTATTAATAAGTGGATCGAGGGAGAGACAGTCACGAAAGAAAATGTTCGTGACTTAGATGAATTCGCAGCAGACTTAGGCTCGTTTTTAATAGAGTTACAATTAATTGATGCGAGTAACGGGCCAATAGCTGGAGAACATAATTTTTACCGAGGCGGGCTTATATCTGTATACGATGAAGAAGCGAGAGTGGCCATTGAAAATAATAAGGATGTTTTTGATGAGACATTATTACAGCATCTTTGGAATTTAGCACTTAGGTCAACATGGGACCATAAACCAGTTTGGATTCATGGAGATGTTGCACCAGGAAACTTACTCGTTAAGGATGGAAAACTTTGTGCCGTAATTGATTTTGGTATTTTAGGAGTAGGGGATCCGGCTTGTGATGCAGCTATGGCCTGGACATTTTTTGATAAGAATAGTAGAAACGTATTTAAAGAAGTATTACGCATGGATAAAGAAACGTGGAATAGAGCGAGAGGATGGGCGCTTTGGAAGGCGTTAATTACATATGATGCGAATAGGGATAGTAATGAGAAAGTAGCAGAAGAATCTTATCGTGTAATTCAAGTAATTGTGGATGATTATAAGAGGTAATAGAAAAAGCTTATTTTGATTGTATATTTCAAAATAGGCTTTTTTGCATGATTGAATATTCGGAAATAAAAGAAGGGATCTGGCGTTATTATACAGAATATTTAGATAACTGGAGGTGTCGAATTTTGAATGAAATTGAATTAAAAAGTAATGTAATTAAGACAGGGCGAGAGAGGGGGATTATACTTCGGTTTATACTCGCAAGTTTAGTAGGTGTGTTTATGTTTTTCGTACCAGTTACGATAAACGGTGCTTCGTCTATTATGATTGATCATATCGTATCGTGGATAAGAGCTACGGTTCCTTCGGTAGTACCTTATTATGCACTGCTTGTTATGGTAATTGGTGCGATTTATCCATTTTATACGAAGAAGTGGAATGCATCTATCGTAGACATTTGTTTTTCTTTATTAAAAGTAGTTGGCGTCGTTTTTGGTGTATTATATTGTTTGAAAATAGGGCCAGATTGGTTCTTTGCGCCAGATGTTGGACCGTTTTTGTATGAGAAGTTAGTTATATCAGTAAGTTTACTCGTACCAATTGGTTCGGCATTTTTAGCGTTATTAGTCGGGTACGGATTACTTGAATTTATCGGTACGTTTTGCCGTCCAATTATGAGACCTTTATGGAAAACACCAGGACGGTCAGCAATTGATGCGGTCGCTTCCTTTGTGGGGAGTTATTCGCTTGCACTTCTTATTACGAATCGAGTGTACAAAGAAGGAAAGTATACGACGAAAGAAGCAGCAATTATCGCTACAGGTTTTTCTACAGTATCTGCAACATTTATGATCATCATCGCAAAAACATTAGACATTATGCATTTATGGAATGTTTATTTTTGGACTACTCTTGTTGTAACATTCATCGTGACCGCTATCACCGTAAGAATCCCGCCTCTTAGTAGAAAACCAGATACATATATTACGAAAGAAGGGTTCCCAGAGCCCGTTTATAAAGAGAAAGTGTTAGAGCGAGCTTGGGAAGATGCATTAGAAGTATCGAAATCTGCGCCAAGTATTATGAAAAATATCGCAGTGAATTTAAAAGACGGATTTATAATGACAATGGGAATTTTACCATCAATTATGTCAGTAGGGCTAATTGGAATCGTCTTAGCAAAGTTTACGCCAATATTTGATTGGATTAGTTATATTTTCTATCCATTTACATGGTTACTGCAGCTTCCAGAAGCAGAACTAGCTGCAAAAGCAGCATCAGTTGGTATTGCAGAAATGTTTTTACCTTCTCTTTTAGTTGTAAGTGCACCGCTTGTTACAAAGTTTGTTATTGCGGTTGTTTCGGTATCATCTATTTTGTTTTTCTCCGCTTCAATTCCTTGTATATTATCAACAGATATTCCGTTAAAAGTATCTGAGCTTATTATTCTATATGTGCAAAGAACGATTTTAACGTTGCTTATTATTACGCCGATTGCTTATTTGTTGCTTTAAAAAGAAAAGGTATTATCAAAAGGGGAAAGCTGGAAAAGTATAAAAAAGTAGATTTGAAAATTAATATTTATGATAAAAATATTAGTAATATACATGTGGTATATAAATGCGAGAACAGTTATTTCTGAGTTTTAAAGAGATAAAGCTATAAAAAAAACCCTTCCGTAAAGGTTGGGTTCTTTTGTTTGTTATTTTTTATTAAAAGCAGGGTGTTCCCACATCGCTATCAAGCTAAGAAAAGCAAATACCCCAAAACGAGAAAATTTACACCTCTAGGTGAAAATGTACAATTTTTTGTTTTGGGGGCAATCTGCAAGCCCATCAATCTAAGATTTTAAAGTATCCTCTAAACGAAATTTTTTATTTTTCTGAATTTTTATTTATTTTTCGTATATGACATAATACTTCTTAAGAAGATTCCTAACCCTGCAAAAAAGAATCCTAAGCATAATAAGCTGGCTGGCGTTCCCCAAGTGATTTGATCTAGCATTTTTATCCCCTCCCGTTTATTAGTATATAGTATTTATTGGGATTTATCCAGATATTCCCTTGAATAGGCACCTCCATATGCCTATCAACCTAACAGAGCAGATTGCCCTATTTTCCGACTACTATGTCTAAAATAGCAGAGGCGGCAGAAGTAAGCTTTGGTAGTGTAGCATATTACTATGAAAGTAAAGAGAAATTGTTTGAAGCAGCAGTATTAGCACCTTTTGAAGATTTTAGAAAACTATTCTTATTAGTTCATGAATTCGATGGTTCACCATTAGAGAGAATTTCAAGGATGGTATATGAACAAATGAAATTTTGTATTCAATAAAGTAGTTCTTTAAGATTAGTACAATATGTAATTGCTCATCACGATCAATTTCCACAAATAATGAGTAAAATACTCGTTTTTTGGGAGGAATCAAAGGAGAGTATTTCTTCAGTAATAATCGATGGTCAGAAAAAGGAGAACTAATGTTATTAGAACCAAATGTTGTATTTTCTTCTTATTTCTCTTATTTAATCGGTACGATATTAACTATTATTGATGAGCTTTCACATCCTATATGGGAAGAGTATATTCGACAAGGAATTCGTATGTTTGGTCCTAAGGAAGAGATGTTGAGGGAAATTGAATTAGGTTAAGTGAGGTTAAAAGGGATAAAGTAATAGAGCATGGAAAAATATGATCTGTTTAATAAAAGTTAATATTTATTCAAAAAGAAAAGAAGTCATTTTGATTCAAATGACTTCTTTTTATTTATCGTAAAATCGTAGTTAGTGCGAAATAATAATCAGTGGAGAGAAATAAAAAACATGAATTAAAATTTCACTTTATTTCAAAGTGAAAGTCACATTTAGTGTGACTTTAGTTTTAGAATATTCCTTGACGGGAATATTCCTCTTTGGTTATAATCGATTCAACAGGAAAATAATATTAGTGATGATATTGATGTGTTATAACCGGAGACCATCACTTAACGAGGTGAGTGATATGTCGGGGAAAATTCCGGGCGTGAATATGACGACGTTGAGCGCTTTATCTGAACCGAATCGTATGAATATCGTTGAACTCTTGCGTGACGGTCCCTTAACCGTTGGGGAAATCGCCGAACATTTGGGATTAAGGCAACCACAAACTTCGAAACATTTAAAAGTGTTAAGCGATACAGGGATTGTGGAAGTGCAGGCTGAAGCTAATCGCCGGATTTACAAGCTCCGACCTGAGCCTTTCCAAGCACTTGATTGTTGGGTGCAGTCATTTAAGCGTGTGATGGAAGAGAGATTCGATAATTTAGATGAGTATTTGAAGGAATTGCAAAACAAGGAAAAGTCATAAAATCAGTTCATATTTAAGGAGGAATTAACATGTCAAACAATACAATGGTATCAAGAGTAGAGAACGATCGGGTATTAGTACTGGAGCGCGTTTTTGATGCGCCGCGCGATTTAGTATTCAGTATGTTTAAAGAACCAGAGCATTTGAAACATTGGTGGGGGCCAAGAGGTTGGGAAATTCCGGCATGCACTGTCGACTTCCGTCCAGGAGGCGTTTGGCACTACTGTATGAAGTGTGTCAATCAGAACTTGGAGCAATTTTTTGGTATGGAATCATGGGGGAAAGCAGTCTATAAAGAGATTATTGAGCCAGAGAAAATCGTCTACACTGATTACTTTTCAGATGCTGAAGGCAATGTAAATGATTCTATGCCGTCAACCGAGATGACATTGGAATTCATCGATTTAGGTGGAAAGACAAAGCTAATAAACCGTGCTGAATATGTTTCCGAAGAAGCCCTTAAGACCGTTATGGACATGGGCATGCTACAAGGTATCACCGAAACTTGGGATCGTTTGAATGAGCGATTGGAGTCGCTGAAATAGATTTTTGCACCGCAACTTTATTTTCGGTGATAATTAGGTATAAGTGTATGGAGTTTAATAAAAATTGTTTATAAAGGAGCGTTAAAATAAATGATTAATAATGTTGGTCAAATCATGTTGTATGTGAATAACCAAGATGAAGTGAAGGAGTTTTGGACAGAGAAAGTAGGGTTTAGTGTCATTTCAGAGGAAGATAACGGTCAAGGAATGCGATGGATTGAAATTGCTCCAACTAAAGAAGCTGAAACAAGTATTATTCTCCATAATAAGGAGCTAATTGCTAAAATGCAGCCGGAGTTAAATCTTGGCACACCTTCTTTAATGTTCTTCTCAAAAGAATTCGATCGTTTATATAGTGATTTAGTAAACAAAAACGTTACAGTCGGAGAAATTGTAAATATGCCTTCAGGTAGAATATTTAATTTTGCAGATAGCGAAAATAATTATTTTGCAGTAATGGAAAAGAAGTAAATTTCAATTCAATTTATGAGTGCGATGCTTGAATAAAAGGCATCGCACTTTTTATTTTAAAGATATATTTTATTCCTTGATATAAAAATAATTTCACGTTCTTATATAACGATATAACGGTAAAAGAGTATGATATAGTTACAACAAAGGGGGCTTACAAATGGAAATTATTCACGAAAGAGCAAAGTTACGGTTAATGGATAGCAATGATGTCGAAAAAATGTTTTCAATCGTGGAAGGAAATCGAGATATTTGGGCGTATTTAATCTCTAAAATGGATACTGTTCAAGATATGCAGCAATATGTTCAAAAGGCGATAAAAGCTTATGGGGCAGGGAAGGATTTGCCATTTGTTGTTGTTGATCAAAAGACAAATGAAATAGTAGGGAGTACACGCTTATATAACATTTCAGTTGAAGATAAGACGGTGGAATTAGGGAAAACGTGGTATGACCCAAGTGTGCAACGTACGAGTATGAATACGGAATGTAAGTACATGTTATTACAATATGCTTTTGAAAAGTTGCATATGCGGAGGGTACAAATTAAGACGGATGCACGAAATGAAAAAGCACAAAGAGCAATTGAAAGACTCGGCGCAGTAAAAGAGGGTGTACTTAGAAACGAAAGAAAATTACCGAGTGGGCATGTTAGAGATGCAGTTGTATATAGTGTTATTGCAAGTGAATGGCCAGCTGTAAAGGAACGGTTATTAGAAAAATTAGAATCGTATAAAGAAAAACGATAATTCATATTAAGAAAGGTGTATTGATCGTCTAGTTGAAAAATATACCTTTTTTCTTACAAAATAGTTACTTCTTTTGTTTCATCATTCCATTATGATAAAAAATTCGTTACAATGTAGTTGTATGGTAATAAACTTATAAATTACATAAATGTAATGAAAACCGCAAACGAAAAATGAATTGATAATCCTCAATTTTAAATGAAAACCCTTTAATGCATATATATGATAAGAAAAATTCCTTCTTTTAAACAAATTCAAACAAAATGATTTGATATATACGTTTTTATATAGAAGTATGGATGATGTACGGAGGCAGTTATAAATGAAAGAAAATAAGAAAAGTAAGAAAAGAAGAATCTTGCAAGTATTCTTGCTTATGATTTGTTCTATTATTTTATATGTAAGTTATGCAGCTTACGATATTTGGAGTTATCGCTTTAAAACAGATGATGGTGTGAAGACAGATGCTGGTATCGTGCTGGGAGCAGCTTCATGGAACGGAAAACCATCTCCTGTATTTAAAGAAAGAATTAATCATGCAATTTCCTTATATAAGAACGGTAATATTAAAAAGATTATTTTTACAGGTGGTACAAAGTTTGAGGCAGAGCTTGAGGAAGCGCGTACTGCTAGAGTGTATGCACTGAAACATGGTGTGAAAGAAGAGGATATTCTAATTGAAACAAAATCCCTTTTCACAGAGGACAATTTAAAGAATGCAAAGCAAGTTGGAATAGAGAACGGAATACGCACATATACGATTGTGAGTGATCCACTTCATATGAAACGTGCAATGAAAATTGCAAAACATATTAAAATTGAAGCGTATGCATCACCAACTCCAACGTCAGCGTATAAAACGTTAGATACAGAAATCCCTTTCTTTTTTAAAGAATTATGCTCGTATATTGGATATGTAACCTCTTTGCCATTAAAGGCATTGAAAGGGGATTAATATAAGAAAAGAACCTATCTTTTTTATAGGAACTTTTCTTATTGTTCAAAAGCATTGTATTTTTATCGGAATAGTGAAACAATAGAGAAGTAACTTCATATAATCATAATGACAAAATGAACGGTTTATGAATCGGACATAAAGGAGATTATGTATGGCACTCTCATTTGTTGAAACAGAAGAACAATCTTTAGTTATTGAACAAATAAATAAATTGATTCCGAAGTTCATGGAAAGGGAGCATCAACTAAGTGAATTAGGATCATTTCCGTATGAAAATATTAATAATTTGAAAGATATCGGATATACGAAATTAACGTTGCCAAAAGAATGGGGAGGCAATGCGATTTCTTTATATGACTTCGTTTTATTTCAAGAGAAAATAGCAGAAGGCTGCGGTGCTACCGCATTATCGATTGGATGGCACCT
The DNA here is from genome assembly GCF_016651125.1 of Bacillus sp. TH17. Classification (NCBI taxonomy): domain Bacteria; kingdom Bacillati; phylum Bacillota; class Bacilli; order Caryophanales; family Bacillaceae; genus Bacillus; species Bacillus sp. TH17. The sequence goes on along the minus strand of NZ_JAEKEN010000001.1, from coordinate 2,561,808 downwards.
TGGCATTGTAAAGGAATTAGCTGAAAATCGTTCTTGGAATGAGGAAATGTTCACTTGGTTTTGTGAAGAAGTACGTAATGGTGCGCTTTTTAATCGAGCAGCGACAGAGCCGAATACAGGTAGTCCTACTCGCGGCGGGAAACCAGAGACGTTAGCTGTCAAAAAAGGTGAGAAGTGGGTTATAAATGGAAGAAAAACGTTTACGACAATGGCACCAGTACTTGATTATTTTATCATTTCAGCAAGTATTGAAGGCCAGGAAGATATCGGAGAGTTTGTCATTCCAAAGAATACGCAAGGCGTGACAATTGAAGAAACGTGGGATAGCATCGCAATGCGAGGAACTGCGAGCCATGATCTCGTTTTACAAAATGTAGAGATACCAGATCGCTTTTTCACTGATATAAAGGGTTCAAAAGTTAAAGCTAAGGGTATTGGCTGGTTGCTACATATACCAGCATGTTATTTAGGAATTGCACAATCAGCAAGAAATTATGCAGTTCAGTTTGCGGTATCATACAAGCCAAACAGTTTAAATCATTCTATAAGTTTATTACCGAATGTTAGAAGGTTAGTTGGAGAATTAGAACTTGAGCTTATGCAAGCTCGTGTCTTTTTATATCAAATTGCGAAAAAATACGATGAGGCAGAAGATAAATTATCATTGCAAGCCGAACTAGCAGCTGCAAAATATGTTGTAACGAACGCGGCAATATCTATTGTAGATAAAGCAATGCGTATTGTCGGGGCGAAAAGTTTATCAGAAAAAAATCCGCTTCATCGTTATTATTTAAACGTAAGAGCAGGACTACACAATCCGCCGATGGATGATGCAACACTGTCTATGCTGGCGGATGCGGCGTTTCGGTCGTAATGAAGAAATATAAGGTCTGTTCCGTTCAGGAACAGGCTTTTCGTTGTCGGTGAATCGGTATTCTATGTTGAATCGTTGATATAATTCCATGTATTATGTCATTGTTCAAAGAAGAGGGAATTCTCGTTTTACAAAATAAAAAGGCTATTCTTTTGATAAGAGGATAGCCTTTTTATTTTGTTCTATTGTGGCTGCACTTCAAGATTCATACTACTTTCAGAACCGTCTTGATTATGTGCAAATAATGAATACTCACCTGGTAAAGGATTGGCGATGAGTGAACGTAAAGGAAAGGATTCACTTTCATTTGGCTGTAACGTGTGTTTGACTAAACGATCTTCTTTGAATTTAATTGAATAGGTAAAACTGTTTGTACTAGTATTTTTAATTGTAATATGTAAGTCACCTTGGCCACTAAAGTCAAAGCCTGTACCAGTATCGCCTCTGAATACAGTTGAGTTATTAAATGAAGATGAACGAAAGGTTTGAGTTTCTTCTTTATTGCTTGATGAAAGGGTAATCGTTTCTGTTTCTATACTTGAAGTTGAGGAATCTAGTTTTGTATTTTGTTTTGTTAATAAAGTAATCGCGCAAAGTGATGCAATTACAATAAATGAACTAGAGATAACGAACCGTTTTTTTGTAAGAATCATATATTTCTTTCCTTTTATAAGGATATAAGAATTTATAATTTCAAGGGAAACATAACATATATGATATTTATTATCAATTCAATAAATCTTTCTTTTCATTCTTCTTTTTATAGTTTTATAGTGGAATGCTATGTTTCTTATTTCACCTACTGTATAATAAGAAAAAAGTACGAAAAGAGGTTATCTCATGCTAGAGGTTATTGCAACTTGTTTAGAAGATGTGAAGCGAATTGAAAAGGCTGGTGGAAATCGAATTGAACTCATTTCATCATATACAGAAGGTGGTTTAACACCGAGCTATGCTTTTATAAAAAAAGCAGTAGAAGCAGTGCAAATACCAGTTCATGTTATGATTCGTCCGCATGCGAAGTCTTTTACATATACGGAAGAAGAAATTGAAATGATGAAAGAAGATATTGTAGTTGCTCAAAATCTTGGAGCTGCTGGTGTTGTATTAGGTGTGTTAAATGAACAAAATGAAGTTGATGAAGAGAAATTAGTAGATTTATTATCTGTTGTAGATGGAATAAATGTAACGTATCACCGTGCGATAGATGATACAGAAAATCCAGTAGAAGCGATGAAAGTTTTGAAGAAATTCAATAAAGTTACTCACGTTTTAACTTCAGGCGGACAAGGAAATGTAGTAGATAATATTCCGGTTCTTGCAGCAATGCAAAAGGAAAGTGAAGGGAATATACAGCTTGTTGTCGGAAGCGGAGTAAAGAAAAAGAATGTAAAACAATTGCTAGATGAAACTGGAATTACGCAGGCGCATGTAGGTACAGCGGTTAGAGAAGGTAAGTCATGTTTTTCTGAAATTGATCCTAATTTAGTACAAGAATTAGTTCAAATAATAAAATAAACACTTAAGAAAGAGGAGAAACGATGAAGGAAAATACGAAGAAAGAATTATTCTCATGGGCTAAAACGATAGGATTTACCCTTGTATTAATCGCTATTATTCGCGGTGTTTTATTTACACCTTCATTAGTACAAGGGGAATCGATGATGCCCACTTTAGAAAATAACGAACGAGTTCTCGTGAATAAGATTGGTTATAGTATAAGTGGATTAGACCGTTTTGACGTTATCGTCTTCCACGGAAAAGAAGGGTACGATTTAGTAAAACGAGTAATTGGTTTACCGGGTGATACAGTTGAGTATAAAGATGATGTTTTATATGTAAACGGAAAAGCGATGGAAGAACCGTATTTAAAAGAATTTAAAGAAAAGGCGTCTGGTCGTGTATTAACTCCTGATTTTACGTTAGAACAAATCACAGGGAAAACGAAAGTGCCAGAAGGCCAAGTGTTTGTTTTAGGAGATAATCGTGAAGTTTCTAAAGACGGTCGTATGTTTGGATTTATTTCAGAAGATGAAATTGTCGGAAAAGGACAAGCTGTTTTCTGGCCGTTGAAACAAGTGAGAGCATTATAAAGTAAAGCGAAAGTATGGGAGAAATATTCTTCCTGTCGGTTTGAAATAAAGTCGTACTGTTTATAAAAAAGTTGCACCGTTTTATTCTTTTTGATTAAAGAAATCCAAGTGCGTTTGAATCAAATTTTTTTGTGAAACTGAATGTTCATTTAAGAAGGACAGAGGCCATTTTGATTATTATTTTTCAAAATGGCCTCTGTTTATTTGAAAATAGTATTGTGAGGAGGGAATTAAATGATAGTGAAAGAAGCAGAAGCAGAAGCTATCTTAAGCAGGAAAGGTGCCAAGAAAGTAAACGAAATTCCTAAAGAGGTCTTACAATTACTACAGCAAGGGAAATTAGAAAGTGTTAATCTAACAGAATGGCTAGCTATAAATCATATTGAACTACTTAAAAATGTCTTACCTTCAATAGGACTCAAGGATAGTTTGGAGTTTATAGTAGCTGAATTGGAAAAACAGAACGTTGAAACTGGAATGAAAGGAAAAAGGAAGACTTACTGTTAAAATTATCTAATCATATTTCAGATAGTGTACGATGTTGGGCAGCGTTTATGAATAAAAAAACAAATAACACATTAAAAGATAAATTAACGTACATTCGACCTTTTGCAGCGGATCATCATTTTGGTGTTCGAGAAATTGCTTGGATGTCTATTAGAGAAGACCTTTCACAAAATATAGAAAAAAGTGTGGAGTTGTTAGTAGAATGGGCAAAAAGTGAAGATGAGAATATTCGCAGGTTCTCTGTAGAATCTATTCGTCCTCGGGGGGTATGGAGTAAACATATTGAAACATTAAAACAAGAACCTGATAAAGCACTTCCTATTCTTAATTTACTTAAATCAGATCCTTCAAAATATGTCCAAGATTCAGTTGGAAACTGGTTAAATGATGCAAGTAAAACCAAACCGGATTGGGTAATCAACCTGTGTGAAGAATGGGCAAAGGATACTGACATAAAATCAACTAGTAGAATTATTAAAAAAGCTAAAAGAACAATCTTGAAAAACAATTAACGTTCAATTAATAGACTTGTTAGTTGAACGAGGGAAACAAATAATCAATCATTTTTAAAAAAAGAATAATTTGAATAGCTATTAGAAGAGCATGTTTTGAACAAAGATTGTTCAAAACATGCTCTTTATATTTTTTTCTATATCAGTGTTATTAATGTAAATTGATAACACTTTATTTCAAATCTACACTTACATACTTTATTATTGAAATTTTTAATCTAACGGTTTTGTAGCAATGTGAACTTTGGAAAGTGAACCATCGTTATTTCTAAAAACAATTGCATATTCACCGTCAGGAAGCCAATCAGTCCAGTGAATATTGAATTCGCTTATCGCTTGTTCCCCAGGTTTTAAAGTTCCGTCAATCATCCAAGAATTTTTAGCGTTATATAGAGTGTAACGAAAAGGAGAATCACCTATATTTTGCACAAGAACGTTTAAGTTATCTCCTCCAAAATAATTGAAACTATAGGTGCTTGATCCAAAAAAGGCAACGTTGTTGTTAGTTATGAGACGTTGTTCAATTTGAGAGCTTAAATTAGTATCTTCATTTGTCGCAAATGTTACATTATCCCCTATACAAAAAGATAGCATAATTGCAGGAATCACTAGCAGTCTTTTCAAAAGAAACACTCCTCACATTTTGTTGTACATTACTAAATTAAATAAACGATATAGATTAAATAAATAATAATTAGATATAAAAATTTACAAATATATTTAATTATTTACGTTTTTTTAAATGACTGACAAAATATATCGGATAATATACGCGAAAAATATATTGATAGAATTGAAAGAATATTTTATAATTTTAAATTATATGTTTGTTTCGAAAAACGGAATTGAAGTTCCGAAATTCGGAACGAAAAGGAGATAGGATGAGTATAAATAAAACGGCAGTTAAGACAATGGATATTTTAGAGTTGTTTTATGAGCATGAGGAGCTAAGTTTAACAGAGATGGTTCAGCTTACGAATATGCCGAAAACATCTGTTTATCGTTTAATTGGTTCGTTAGAAGAAATGGACTTTTTACAAAAAACAGAAAAGGGAAAGTATCGTCTCGGAGTCGTTTTTTTACGATTTGGTCAACTTGTTTCACAAAGGTTATCCGTAAGAAATATTGCGATTCCTTATATGAAAGAGCTTAGGGATAGTTTAGGGCAAGCAGTAAATTTAATTATTCAAGATGGTAATGACGCAATTTACGTTGAGAAGATGGAAGGAGTTCAGCCAGTACGTGTTTATACGGCGGTTGGAAGAAGGGCACCACTGTATGCGGGTGCATGTCCGAGAATTTTACTATCGTATTTTTCTGAGGAAGAGAAAAGGAAGTACGTAGAGGAAACGGATTTAAAGCAGTTTGCAGATGGAACGATCGTGAATAAGGAGCATTTACTAGAAGTGTTACATATGGCAAAACAAGCTGGATATACAATTAGTTATTCTGAATTAGAAAATCATACAGCGGCTATAGCAGCTCCAATTTTTGCAAGTGATGGAACGGTTGTAGCCGGCATTAGTATTTCGGGATTAGCAATTGAGTATAGCGAAAGTAACATTTCATATTTTACTGCGAAAGTGAAAGAAACAGCATACCGCATTTCGAAAGAACTCGGCTTTTTGGCATAGAAAGAGGGAGTGGGATGAAATTTTCTGCGTTAGGGGATCAAGCAATTATTGTTACATTTGGTGAAGAAATTGGAATGGATATATACGAAAAAGTACAACGACTATTTCAAGCACTGCAGCAACATCCGTTTGCAGGAATGGTTGAATGCGTTCCGTCGTTTACTTCATTAGCGGTTTATTACAATTTGTACGAAGTATGGAAGGAAAATGATAGAAATATAAGACCATATGATTACGTTTGCCAGTATATACGGGAGCTGTGTGATTCTTATAAAGAAGAAGTGAACCGAGATGTGAAACATATTTCTATACCAGTGTGTTACGGGGGAGAATATGGACCTGATTTAGAAGAGGTTGCACATTATCAAAGATTACAAGTAGAGGATGTTATTCGAATACATAGTGAAACAACATATTTCGTGTATATGTTAGGCTTTACGCCTGGCTTCCCTTATTTAGGGGGATTATCAAAAGAACTAGAAACACCTAGAAAAGAAACACCACGGTTACAAATCGCTCCTGGTTCAGTAGGTATTGGCGGAAATCAAACAGGTATTTATCCGCTAGAAACACCAGGAGGCTGGAATATTATCGGCCGAACACCTATTTCTCTATTTAATCCAAAAGAAGAAACACCAACATATATTCAAAGTGGTATGTATTTACGATTTATACCAATAACAAAGGAAGAGTACGTATCGCTTGAGGGGGCTAAAGAATGGATGTAGAGATTTTGCATGCAGGAATGTTTACAACAGTCCAAGATTTAGGGCGATTTCATTATCAACAATACGGTGTACCTGTTGGCGGTGCTATGGATAAAAGTGCGCTCAGGATGATTAATATGTTAGTAGGTAATGAGGAGAATGAGGCTGGACTCGAAATTACAATAATGGGACCTAAATTGTTAATAAAGAAAACGACTTTGCTTGCGATTGGCGGTGCGGATATGGAACCGTTATTAAATGGAGAACGCATTCCATTATGGCGCCCTATATTAGCTGAAGAAGGAAGCATGCTTTGCCTCGGAAAAGCGAAAAGCGGTTGCAGAGCATATGTGACTTTTGCGGGCGGTATAAATATTGATCATACGATGGGAAGTAAAAGTACTTACATACGTGCTGCTCTTGGCGGTATTGAAGGGAGAATGCTGAAAAAAGGAGATTATTTTCAAATTGGTACAGGGGCAGAAGTTGCAAGCCGTTTCATTCAAAATTTACAAGAAGAAAAGCGTATAAAAACGAAGTGGGCAATTTGTAACAATGCTTTACCAAAATATAAGAAGCATCCTATTCTTCGCGTCATAACAGACTTTGAATATGATCAATTTACAGAAGAAAGTATAAAGTCGTTTTTTTCGAAAGAGTATAAAGTGTCCAATTATGCTGATCGCATGGGATATAGGCTTGACGGAGATGTTTTAAATAGAGTTGAAGAGATAGAAATTTTATCGAGCCCAGTTACATTCGGAACAATTCAAGTACCAAATGGTGGACAGCCTATTATATTAATGGCGGATAGACAAACGACAGGTGGTTATCCGAGAATTGGAAATGTAATTTCAGTAGATTTACCTCTTCTAGCGCAGCTGAAACCAGGAGACTATGTAACTTTTGAAAAAATAACTATGGAAGAAGCTGCACAATTGTATATAGAACAGGAAACAAGTATGAGTCTATTAAAGAAATTCATCGCTTTACGAAGCTGAGATTAGGAGGAAAACATCGTGACTACGATCGATTTAAACTGTGATTTAGGAGAAAGTTTTGGAGCTTATAAAATGGGGAATGATGATGAAATTCTTCCGTTCGTTTCCTCTATAAACGTTGCTTGTGGTTTTCATGCTGGTGATCCGTCCGTTATGAGGCAAACGGTTGAAAAAGCCCTGCAGCAAAATGTAGCAATAGGGGCACACCCTGGATTTCCTGATTTAATTGGATTTGGAAGAAGGAACATGCATGTTTCAGCAAGTGAAGTATACGATTATGTTTTATATCAAATTGGCGCATTAGAAGGATTTGTTAAAGCTGCTGGAGGGAAAATGCAACATGTAAAACCGCACGGTGCCTTATATAATATGGCGGCAACTGATTCGGAAATTGCGGATGCAATTGCAAAGGCAATTTATCATATTAACCCTGGATTATTACTTTACGGATTAGCAAATAGTGAGGCATTTATAAGGGCAACAGAAAAATATAATATAACTCTCGTACAAGAAGCTTTTGCCGATCGTACGTATAAGCAGGATGGAACTTTAACGAGCCGTACAGAAGAAAATGCTCTTATAAAAAATGAAGATGAAGCAATAAAACAAGTACTTCAAATGGTGAAAGAAGGGTATGTAGAATCGGTTAATGGGGGGAAAGTAGCAGTTCAAGCGCAAACGATATGTTTACACGGGGACGGAGAGAAAGCAGTCCAATTTGCGGAAAAAATATACAGAACATTCGAACTTAATGGTATTTCTATATGCGCACCAAATAAAGTGAAACTTTAATTAGCGGGATTAAAAATGAGAGGAAGTGTTAAAATTGGTGAAATTAATTGGGATTTTACTTGTTGCGGTTGGGTTTTTATTTAGGCTAAATACACTGTTAGTAGTTATGGTTGCGGGTATTGTTACTGGTATGGTTTCAGGCTTAAGTTTTTATGATGTAATTAGCATGTTCGGTAAATTTTTCATAGAAAACAGATATATGTCTATGCCAATCATATTAACTTTACCGGTAATCGGAATTTTAGAGCGTTATGGTTTAAAAGAAAGAGCAGAAGCACTTATAACGAAATCAAAAGGAGCAACAACTGGAAGAGTATTAATGTCATATTTTACGATAAGAGAATCATCAGCAGCACTTGGACTAAATATTGGTGGTCATGCGCAAACGGTAAGACCGCTTGTTGCGCCGATGGCAGAAGGGGCTGCGCAAGGTAAATACGGTAAACTCCCTGAAAAATTGAGAGAAAAGATTAAAGCAAATGCAGCAGCTGCGGAAAATACAGCTTGGTTTTTCGGAGAAGATATTTTCATCGCAACTGGAGCCATTTTATTAATGAAAGGATTCTTCGATTCAGTAGGTATGCATGTCGGTGTATGGGATATGGCGCTTTGGGGAATTCCAACTGCGATATCTGCCCTTATTGTGAGCTGGATCAGGTTTAGAAGGTTTGATAAGTATATAGAGAAAACAATGAAAGCAGAAGAAAAACAAGAGAAGGAGGCTATATAAGATGAACATCATAACAATGGATACAATTTATTATGTATTAGGTATAATCGTTGCATTTATCGCTGTTCGTATTGCATTTGATCGTGAGCATCCAAACCGATTCGGTTCTAGTTTATTTTGGGCATTGTTTGCAGTTACATTTTTATTCGGAAATGTAATCCCTTCGTTTTATGTTGGCTGTATTGTGCTTGTTATGGTTGTTTTGGCTTCATTAAATAAAGTAACAAAATCCGAGGAGAAAGAAGTACCAGTACAAGAACGTGTGAAACATGCTGAGAAATTAAAAAATAAAATTTTTATGCCTGCAATATTAATACCTATTTTTACAATTATCGGAACGTTAACGTTAGGAAAAATCAAATGGGGAAATGTTGCACTTGTTGATCCTGATAAAGTAACATTAGTTGCATTAGCGTTAGGGGCATTACTTGCATTCATTGCGGCGATGCGTATTACAAAAGCGAAAATAACAACGCCTGTTCAAGAAGGAAGTAGGTTACTACAGGCTGTCGGTTGGGCAGTTATTTTACCACAAATGTTAGCAGCACTTGGCGGTATTTTTGCGAAGTCTGGCGTAGGACAAGTCGTTTCGGATCTAGTCGGACAAGTGTTACCGACAGAGTATCCATTCGTTGCTGTTATGGCCTATTGTTTAGGAATGATGCTATTTACAGTCGTAATGGGGAATGCATTCGCAGCGTTTGCAGTAATCACTGGTGGAATCGGCTTACCTTTAATTGTGCAAATGCACGGAGGAAACCCAGCAATTATGGCAGCACTCGGTATGTTTGCTGGATATTGCGGAACGTTGCTTACTCCAATGGCAGCAAACTTTAATATCGTACCTGCGATGCTTTTAGAATTGAAAGATAAAAATGCAGTCATTAAAGCACAAGTACCAATTGCTCTTTCCATTTTTATTATAAATATGTTTATTATGTACGGCCTTGTATATCGTTTCTAATTAGGAGAGTGAAACTATGAAAACAGTATTAGTAACAGGATTTGATCCGTTCGGGGAGAAAGTATCAACCCAGCTTGGGAAGTCGCAAAAAGTTTGCATGAAAAAACAATCGGAGAGTACAAGATTATTAGTAAACAAGTTCCAACCGTATTTCATAAATCAATAAGAGTATTAAAAGAGTATATAGAAGAGTTGTCGCCTGAAATGATTATATGTATTGGACAAGCTGGGGGCAGGCCAGATATTACGATAGAGCGTGTAGCAATTAATATTGATGATGCAAGAATTGCTGATAATGAAGGGAATCAGCCGGTGGATATGCCGGTTGTAGAAGAAGGCCCTATTGCGTATTGGTCTACACTTCCGATGAAAGCAATCGTGAAAAAACTTCGCGAAGAAGGTATACCGTCATCTGTTTCACAAACTGCAGGTACATTCGTTTGTAATCATTTATTCTATGGACTCATGCACGAACTAGAGAAGAATGATAAGAAAATAAAAGGCGGATTTGTTCATATTCCGTTCTTACCAGAACAAGCGAGCAACTATCCAAGTCAACCGAGTATGTCACTTTCTACTATTAGTAAAGGTATAGAATTGGCAATTGAGGTAGCGATGGAAGTTGAGGTGGATATTGTGGAAATTGGGGGTACGACGCATTAAATAATAGTAGATTAAAGAGGGCTGATGCAGCCCTCTTTGTGTGTTTGTATTTTGTAATTGAAGATGCAGTATAGAATATAAAGGGAAAGGTTGCAATGGGAGTATTCTAACAAATATGGAATTGTTCCAAATAAAAGGGAACTTTTTAAATAGTTTCTTAATGATGTAGAATTTTCGTCTATATGAATGGATAAAAAGTTAAGTTCTGATAAACTCAAAGACATACAAAGTAATGATTTTAAAATGGTGTGATAAAAATATCACACCATTTTTATGTAAAACAAACAGAGTGAATTTTTTTCCATTAGTAAAGTATAACTGGGTAAGAGATAATCATCAGAATTGTTAATTGTACTATGATTTTTCAAAACTGATAAATTTAAATATAAGTACGGTAAGAATGCGATATTTATCTAACTTTTACAAAAAAGAGTAACCCATTTGGCTACTCTTCACATAGAAACTTGTATTTGTTCATTTCAATAAGAGACCGTTATTGAAGTCCCTTCATGAAATTTTGGATTTTTGATGATAATGTAAACAGCAGGATGCTAACTAAAATGGAGATAGCACCAATAATACCAAAGTAAATTGCTTCTGTTGCAGGATTATACAGTTTAACAACTTGGGCATTTATTGCTTGCGCAGACGCAGTTGATAAGAACCATAAGCTCATGGTTTGCGAAGAGAAAGCAGCTGGAGCCAGCTTCGTCGTTATTGATAACCCTGAAGGAGATAAACAAACTTCTCCAATTACAATTAAAAAGAAGCTAAGGACTAACCACATAGGATTCACTAAAGAGTGAGTACCGTTGATTAAAGCCGGAATAATCATAACTAAGAATGATAAACCTGCAAATAGCAATCCAATAGCGAATTTTTTTGCCGTTGAAGGCTGCTTCTTGCCTAACTTTATCCAAACCCATGCAAAAATCGGGGCAAGCGTTACGATAAAGATTGGACTTAATGATTGGAACCAAGCGGAATGCAATGTAATTCCATTGAACTGTAATTGAGTTCGTTGATCCGCGTATGTCGCTAAGATAATAGCACCTTGTTCTTGTATAGACCAAAATATTGTAGCTGCAATAAAGAGTGGTATATACGCAAGAAGACGAGATTGCTCTACTTTTGTTGTTTTAGGACTACGATACATATAAATGAAATAATAGGTTGGAATAACAATCCCTAAGATACTAATCAGGAATGTAAAACGATTTATAGTTAACAACCCAGTTGGAATTGTAACCACACCTAGCAATGTTAATACAACTAGACCAACACTGAAATACTTAATAGTCTTTTTTCTTTCCGAATCTGATAATGGATTAGGTACTTGCGTACCGACTAGACCAAGGTTTTTCTGTTTTGTTCCAACAAATACCCCTAACCCAATTGCCATACCAATTGCCGCAACTCCAAAACCAAGGTGGAAATTATATTGCTGACCTAATGTTCCGACAACTAAAGGTGCAAGTAAGGCACCTAAGTTAATACCCATGTAGAATATACTGAACCCTGAGTCACGACGCGCATCTGTTTCACTGTATAAACTTCCTACGATGTTCGATATGTTAGGCTTTAACAACCCTGTTCCTAGAACTAAGAAGACCATAGAGATAAATAACGCACTTTTACTACCCGGTAAAGCTAAAATAAGATGGCCAATCATAATTAAAACGCCACCAAAGAATACGGTTTTACTTGGACCAAATAAACGATCCGATATCCATCCACCGATAATACTAGACATGAACAGTAAGGAACCGTAAATTGCCATTATCGAGGTTGCGGTAGATTGTTCAATTCCTAATCCACCTTTTGCGACTGAATAGTACATATAATACAGTAAAATAGCTCTCATTCCGTAATGAGAAAACCTTTCCCAAAACTCAGTGAAGAATAAAGAGAATAATCCTTTTGGATGCCCAAAAAATCCTGTTTGAGGAATACTTTGAACAAGTTCGTTTTTTTCTTTCATAATGTTAATATTACCCCTTGTTAATTTTTATATTATACAAGTATAACTTAAGAGTCTCCCAGTAGTCCATAACTATCTAAGCCTACCGATGAAGAAAAGCAGCCTTCTGGCTACTTTCTAAATGATAACTTTATTTTAATTGAACAGTAGTTATCTTTGAAACTTTAATTACACCCAAAAAAGTTGGGGGTTAATTCATGCAATGAAGTAAGTAAAATGAATTGTACAACACCTATTGTAAACAACTGGTATAATAAGTTTAGGAATATACTTAGAGGTGATTTTTGTGCAATTTGAAGAAGTACGTTCAATTTTAGAAAAAGCGAAGAAAATTACAGTGTTAACAGGTGCTGGTGCAAGTACGGAAAGTGGTATCCCAGATTTTCGTTCAGCAAATGGATTATATGCTGATGCGAATGTAGAGATGTATTTGTCGAGAGGCTATTATAATAGAAATCCGAAAGAGTTTTGGAAGCATTATAAAGAAATCTTTCAAATTAATACGTTTCATCAATATAAACCAAATCAAGGGCATCGCTTTTTAGCGGAGCTAGAGGAACAAGGGAAAGACATAACGATTTTAACGCAAAATATTGATGGTTTGCATCAAGTAGGTGGTAGTAAACATGTAATTGATTTACATGGAACACTTCAAACTGCACATTGTCCGAAGTGTAAAACGGGATATGATTTACAATATATGATTGATCATGAAGTACCGCGTTGCGGGAAGTGTAATTTCATTCTAAACCCAGATGTTGTTTTATACGGAGATACACTGCCTCAATATCAAAATGCAATAAAACGTTTATATGAAACAGATGTACTTCTCGTAATGGGAACGTCATTAAAAGTGCAACCTGTCGCTTCATTCCCAGAAATCGCAAAGAGAGAAATAGGCGCAACAACAATTTTAGTAAATGAAGAGTTAACAGGGCAAGAATACAATTTTGATTTTGTTTTTCAAAATAAGATTGGTGAATTTGCCAAAGGGTTATCTTCGATTAAATAAGTTTTTGTTTTCGTAAAGAAACTGAGGTGAATGATGTCCACCTCAGTTTTTTTTGTATGAATTATATTCATGTTATTGCGTATAAGGGGAATGGTAATAAATAGGATGATAAAATCAAAAACTGAAAATTAAATCTTTTATTTCTTTTGTAATTAATATAAAATTCTATATATAGCATATAAATAAATTTAATACATAATGGTTCATGCGTAGAAATGTTAATAGAATGAAGCGAGGGAGCAAAATGAGACAGAAAAAGGAGAAACAGAAACAATCGAAAAAGAAAAAGACTCATATTCCATTTCGGTTAAATGTACTATTTTTTATCGTTTTTCTTTTATTTTCAGCTATTATTATTCAATTAGGTAAAGTACAAATCATCGACGGAGAAACGTATCGAAATGAAGTGAATAAAAAGGAAGATATAACGGTGAGTACTCCAGTTCCGAGAGGGAAGATGTTTGACCGGGAAGGGAAAGTTATTGTAAATAATAAACCGTTACGAACTGTTACATATACGAAGATGAAAGGAGTGGACTCAAAAGAGGTTTTAATAGTGGCAAGAAATTTAGCAAAGCTAATTGAAATGCCGCAAGAAGATATGGACAAGTTAACAGAGACAGATAAAAAAGATTTTTGGATGCAGTTAAATGAAAAACGTGCAGCAACAAAAGTAACGAAAGAAGATGAGAGTAAATTTAGGAAACAGGAAATAGAAGGGAAAGACTTAGATAAGAAAGTAGAAGAGTTGAGACGAGAAAGAATTACACAAGAAGAATTAAACGAGCTTTCGAAAGAGGATATAGAAGTACTAGCAATTAAAAGCAAAATGAATGCGGGATATAAAATGACGCCACAAATCGTCAAAAAAGATGTAAGTCAAAATGAATATGCAGTAGTGAGTGAAGGATTATCGAGCTTGCCAGGCGTAGATACGACTGTGGATTGGGAGCGCGAATATCCAAATGACAAAATACTACGTTCTGTACTTGGTAGTGTTTCTACTGAGAATGAGGGATTACCAAGGGAGCAATTAGACTATTATTTAGTGCGAGATTATAACCGAAATGATCGTATTGGTAAGAGTTACATCGAAAAACAATACGAAGATGTGTTACATGGAACGAAAGAACAGTCTAAAAATATTACGGATAAAGCTGGAAATATTATTCGGACTGAAAAAGTGACAAAAGGAAAAAGTGGAAATAATTTAATGTTAACAGTTGATATGGATTTACAGAAAAAGGTGGAGGAAAGTCTTGAAAGGAATTTAAGGGCATTTCATTCTTCTGAACCGATGATGGATCGTGCATTCGTCGTTATGATGAATCCGAAAAATGGTCAAATTCTATCATTAGCAGGAAAGAAAATTGTAAATAAAGATGGCGGGATGCAAATAGAAGACTACGCTTTAGGAACGATGATAAGTTCTTACGAGTTAGGATCAACGGTGAAAGGAGCTACGGTATTAGCGGGATATCAAACAGAAGCGATTAAGCCATATACGCATTTCTTTGATGCACCAATGTACTTTAAAGGAAGTTCGAAGCCGAAGAAATCGTGGAAAGACTTTGGAGATATTGATGATTTAAGAGCATTGCAAGTTTCATCCAATGTCTACATGTTTAATACGGCGTTAAAGATTGCGGGGATTGATTATGTACCAAACAATCCGTTAGATATTAGGCAAGAAACATTCAATAAAATGCGCTATTACTTTAGACAATTTGGTTTAGGTGTACCAACTGGTATTGACCTTCCAAATGAATCGATTGGTCAAATGGGTAGAACCGATAATATACCTGGTTTTTTACTTGATTATGCGATTGGGCAATATGATACATATACGCCGCTTCAGCTTGCGCAATATATGTCAACGATTGCAAATGGTGGTTACCGAATGAAACCACAAATTGTACAAGAAATTAGAGAGCAACCGAATAGACCAGAGGAAGTCGGGAAAGTTATGCAATCGATGGAACCAGTCGTGTTAAATCGAGTGGATATGGATCTTTCATATATAAATCATGTGAAAGAAGGGTTTAGAAGAGTTTTCCAAGAGGTAGATGGGACCGGTGCTGGAACTTTTAAAGGATTACCGTATAAACCGGCTGGGAAAACAGGGACAGCAGAAACAGTGTACGGTGGAGAAAGTGATATTGGAAGAGATGAAAACAACTATCGAAAAAAATGTTATAATTTAACTCTCGCCGGGTATGCGCCATATGATGCTGATCCGGAAGTTGCTTTTTCTGTTGTTGTGCCATGGGTAAATAATGATAAATCAGGTATTAATTCTGCAATTGGTAAAGAGGTTTTGGATGCATATTTTGATTTAAAAACGCAGAGATCGGGTGTAAGTCCAGTCCCAGTAACACAATAGCCGAGTAAGGCACAGTAAAAAATTCAAATTGTAGTATATCACTGCGCAAATGAACAGGTGCAGTGATATATTTTTGAGTTAAAAAGTGTTTTGATAAGGTGGGAATGGATATGAAAGAGGAGAATAAGAGAGGTTGGGGAAAGTACATACTATTTATATTTGTCCTAGTAGTAACGTACCAGTCTTTCACTTTATGTAAAGTGGAAGGAAAATCAATGCAGCCAACTTTACATGAAGAAGACTACGTATTTGTAAATAAAGCTGCGGTACATTTTTCTAGCTTACAGCATGGAGAAATCGTCATTATTAAGGAAGAGGATGAGTCGAAATATTATGTGAAACGTGTAATAGGGCTTCCTGGTGACATAATTAACATAACGAATGGAACTGTATACGTAAATGACAAAAAGCAAGATGAACCTTATATAAAAAAAGATTTATATAACAATACACAAGTGTTTTATAATTTTCAAAAGACAAAGATTCCACCAAATAAGTTATTTGTAATGGGAGACAATCGTGAACAAAGTAAGGATAGTCGAAATGGTTTAGGATATATTGAAGAAGATAATATAATAGGAAAAGTGGAATTTGTGTACTATCCTTTTTCGAAAATGAAAATCATAAAATAAGTGGGGATTCACAAAACCCCACTTATTAAAGTTTCACTTTAGCCCGCTATTTGCGGGCAGTAAGACTCCCACTTTAAAATTCAGCTGGGGCAAAGAAGTTAGGTGGGAGATCAACTGCCCGTAAAAGCCCGATTGGTGAAGGCTAATAATAAGTGGGGGATGGACAAAACCCCCACTTATTAAAGTTTCACTTTATCTTCTTTAAAAAACCTTTTGGATTAAATGATATGAAAAACTTATGTTTAGATTCATCGATTATGAAATTGCTATTTTTAGTTAAAAACTCTTCCACAGCTTCCATTGGGCCAGGTCCCCAATCAGGAAGGAGAGGATTTCCGTTAATACTTGTATCTTCTACAATAATGTAACTGCCAGTGGTTACAATAGATTTATAAAGTAAGAGTTCTTTCGATACATGTTCTTTACTATGATCAGAATCTAAAATAACTAAAATCACATCATCAGGTTTGCGCATACTTAATATTGATTGGACGGCCTGTACAGAAACAGATGAAGCTGTTAAATACGTAATTCGATTATGGGATGGCCGATTTGGTTGCGGAGTTATATCGATAGTAAGTACGTGACCTTTTCCAATTAAATCTAACATAGAAGCTAAAAACAGTGCACTACCACCGTGAAAAGTTCCGCATTCAATAATTAAATCAGGCTTTAATTCGTATAATATTTCTTGATATAAAAAGAGATCAGAAGGAAGTTTGCAGATTGGAACCCCGAACCAGTGTGTACCATGTAACCAAACGTTGCTGTCGTAATATTGTTTTAGAAATTCGCTACTAATGTTATCGATTTTGAATTCTCCTTTCTAAAAAGGATTCTTTCATACGTAAAGAGTTTACGTATGAAAGTTGTACTATATATTATGTGGTAAGGGATTATAAGGCGAGTGTTTTCACGTGAAAATAAGCCAAATAACACATGTGGAAAATGAATTGCTTGCAAAAGAAGATGTAAATGAAAGGAAATGATCGTATGTATAAGTACACAA
The DNA here is from genome assembly GCF_016651125.1 of Bacillus sp. TH17. NCBI lineage: Bacteria > Bacillati > Bacillota > Bacilli > Caryophanales > Bacillaceae > Bacillus > Bacillus sp. TH17. The sequence goes on along the minus strand of NZ_JAEKEN010000001.1, from coordinate 2,544,314 downwards.
TTTGCTTCATTAGAAAAGGAGATAGAATACTTTTACTAAATAGAAACAAGAAGCCGACAATGGGAATGTGGAATGGTGTCGGAGGGAAAATAGAAGAGTATGAAACGCCATATGAAGGAGTCATTAGAGAAACCTTTGAGGAAACAGGAATAGAGCTTCCAAGTGTAACGTATAAAGGGAATGTTATTTTTAAAGTTAAAGACGAACCTTTGGGTAGTGAGGGAATGTATGTATTCCTAGCTGATTTACCAGATGGAGTACATATTGATAAGCCAGTAAGCACTCATGAAGGTATATTAGAATGGAAGTCAATTGATTGGATATTAGATGGTGATAATAGAGGTGTAGTTAGCAATTTGCAAAGATATTTACCGACATTATTAAGTGAGGACAACAATTTAGAGCATATATTCATATATGATAATCGGAATATTATTGATTACAAAACTACACTTTTGATAGAAGATAATACGAAAAAACGATATGAAAAATATCTCGTTTCTCAATAAGAGAAGAAACGTTAAAATACGAAGAGAAAGCCAAATTCTTTATGGGAATTTGGCTTTTTACAAGGAATGCTAATTCAAATTTTACTCTTTATAATTTGCTTTAATAATAAAGCGGTGTTGCTTCACATCGAAATATCCTTTTTGCAAGATAATCTCATGTATGCGATATAATTCCTCGTTATAGCTTTCTACTGTAAAATCAGGAATTTGCCACGGAATTGCTTGCAAGTAATAGACAACAGCACCGACATCATAAAAACGCTGAAGAGGGAATTCTTCTTTCGCTTCTAAAATAGTAAATCCATTTTGTTCTAATTCACTACATGCCGTTTCGAGTGACCAACTTGAAAATTCGCTATTCAGCGGTGTGCCAAACTGCTCATTCAGTTCCGCACAATCAAGACCACCGACTTGTTGTGTAAGAAATGTTCCATTGATGGAAAGACTTCTTTTCACTTCAGAAGCAGAATAGGATTCATGTTGATTCACAATTAAATCAAACTGACCATCTTGAAATGGTAAAGCAGTATCATCAGTCACTTCTACGACTATAACTCCTAAAGGTTCTAATTTCTTTCGTGCAATCGGGACATTCGGAGCATAGCCCTCAGTCGCATAAATAGTTGACGGGAACGGTTGTAACATAGATAAAAACTCTCCGCCACCAGTCCCCATATCTAGCATTGATTTTGCACGTTGCATAAGCTGGAAAGCAGTGCTACCGTATGACCATGATAGGGGCTCGCTATTCATACGGCCAGTTTCTGAAATGCAAGAGAAATCCCAGCCGCTAAAGTTAGTCTTTGCACTTTCTAATAGTGCTGAAAATAATGGATCACGTTTCATATTGTTGTCCTCCTATTTCGTTAATAAATGATATAGTAAGAAAAGAAAAAGGGAGGACCTCTTATTAAAGTGGAACGGTTTTATGTTTCGTGTTCGAATAGATTCATATAAATTAGCTCCTTGCGAGAATGGTTATTTATATATTCGGGAGTATCGAGTGAAAATCCTTTGGAATTATAAGGGAAGGCAGTTGTTTAATGAAAAATTGGATGAAGTTTACAGACAAAGAGAGCGATCAAATATGGGATAGGGTATATAGTGATTTTGAGTTTTCACCAAGTATTTCTATATTCCCATCATTTAAGGTGCCAAGTCCTTTTGTGACATATGATATTTCTCATTGCTTTGGAGAATCGGTAGATTTAAATGTATATGACGACCTGGAAGAAAAAGCATTACTAGTTTTTAAAGAGAATACAGTATCGGATGAATATATAATGGCACTTGATTGGCAACATGAATGTTACTGGGTAAATCCACATTTAAAGTTTGATAGAAATGAATTTGATGAGTGGACAATCCCGATTTTTCCAAATGGAGATTATTATTTCTTTATTCAGAAGGACTTTAAGTGGGGGTATTTAGGCCATCCTTGGGAGAAGAGTATAACGATATTTGGAAAAGAATTAATAGATGCTTTTGATCAACATAAACCGGAAATGTTTCATAAGATTTTAAGGCAGGGTTAATGTTTAAAAAAGAAAAAACGTTTATACTTCCAAATGAAGTATAAACGTTTTTATTATTAGCTGTTTTCATATAGATTGTTGCTTTCTTTACAAATACTTAAAAACAAAAATCTTTTGGTAAAGTGCCATTTTTTATCACCGTTCTTAATCCATGTTTCATAATCCAAGGATTAACTTGATGGTTTTTATCGAGTAATTGTTGCAACCATTGAAAAACGAGTTCGTTATCTTCTTTCGTAATATCATTAATGTGATTGGCTACAGATTTTTGAACATACTTAGAAGGGTCATTCATTAATGGCTCAAGAAGCTTTAAATTATTTCTGAAGTCACCTTTCAAAGCTCCTATTTTTTTTGCCCAAGGAAGTCTAGGTCTAGTACCTTCTGAAACTAATCTCCTGATGTGGCTGTTTTCATCACGTAACCATTGCTGCAATATGTCTAAGGTTTCTTCATGGTATTTTTCAAGATAAGGACGAATGGCATATTCAGCAGTATTTCTTTTTGTTATTTCATACATTGCGTTGAATGAGGAGTCAAAATCGTTAAGCCCATATTTTTCAACGTATTTTGCGATAGGCATATACATATAACCCTTTGTAAATGTGCCGACTTCTGTTGTATTTTCTGGTCCCAATGTTTTCAGTAATATATGTATTGCTTCATTAAAATCTTTTTGTAATGCATTGTGTAATTCATCTGCTATTACTTCTATACGTTGCTTTAACTCTAAATTTTCAACTTTATATGTTACGGAATCTACAAAATTTTTTTAGAGAAATTAGGAACGTGTTTAGAAATAGAATCAGCCATTTTTTCTGCTAATTCTTCGTTAAATAAAAATTTTAACGGAACATATTTACCCATTTTTTCACCTCAGTGGTCAGTTAAAAACAATTGTTATTTTTTAATCGACAACCCATACACCAACGTCTCACTTGGAGTCGTAATACTAAAACCAGTTGTTTTATAATCAACTTTTAACGTATCACCAGTGTAGTCTTTCGTGAATGAGTCCATTTGTATAATAAGCTGTTCATCTTCATATACAACATCATCCGCATTATATGTATCCCAAATTAAATCAACATCAACAAAAATGCTGCAAGAGTTTGTCATTGTCCCTCTAATGCGAATAATCTTTTTGTCTTCACGTTCTAGTCTATGTATAGCAACTTTTGCTTCATCAGTAATACGAATGTTCATGTAATCCCAACCTTTATTTATATTTCCTCTATTATTGCAAAAACAGGAGAAATAGGGAAGGGAGAAGCATTGCATTAAAAAAACGAGCAAACAATTTTGTTTGCTCGTTTTGCTATACTCTATTTCAGTTCACATTTATCAAGTGGAATGACTTTCGTTTTCTTAGTAAATTTATAACCTAACCATAGTACTAAGAAGAGTGGTAAACCGATGTAAGAAACGAGTACACCGTTCCAGTCGATAGATGCTCCTGTAAATGCTCCGTAGTTTTGACCTAAAATAACGATAACACAAAGTGTAAATGCAAAGATTGGACCGAACGGGAACCATTTTGCTTGATATGGTAAATCTTTTAAATCTTTCCCTTGTGCAATATAAGCTTTACGGAAACGGTAATGACTAATAGCAATCCCGACCCAAGCAATAAATCCTGACATCCCAGAAGCATTTAATAACCAAATGTATACAACACCGTCACCGAATAAAGAGGCGATGAAAGCGACGCTACCAACTACTGATGTTGCGATTAATGCGTTAACAGGTACACCACGGCTATCTAATTTTCCTAAGAACTTAGGTGCTTTTCCTTGGCGAGCTAAATCCCAAAGCATACGAGTTGATGCATACATTCCAGAGTTACCAGCAGAAAGTACTGCAGTTAAAATAACAGCGTTCATAACAGAAGCAGCGAAGGCAACGCCCACTTTTTCAAATACTAGTGTAAATGGACTTACTGTAACATCACTTGCTGCAAGGCTATCAGTCGTATAAGGAATTAATAAACCGATAACGAGAATTGCTAAAATATAGAATAATATAATGCGCCAAAAGATAGAACGAATTGCTTTCGGAATATTGCGTTCTGGATCAGCAGTTTCACCAGCAGCTACTCCTAATAATTCAGTTCCTTGGAATGAGAAACCAGCTGCCATAAATACACCGATAATTGCCATGATGCCGCCATTAAATGGTGCATCTGCAACAGTGAAGTTTTTAAAACCGACAGCTTCGCCGCCCATAATTCCAAAAATCATCATAAAACCGACAATTAAAAAGATAATAATAGTAACTACTTTAATAAGTGCGAACCAATATTCAGATTCACCAAAACCTTTAACAGATAAATAGTTTAAGAGAAAAATAATAGCTAAACAAAGTCCACTCCAAATAAGAGCAGGGGTATCTGGGAACCAAAATTTCATAATTAATGTTACGGCTGCTAGTTCAGCTGCAATCGTAATCGCCCAGTTATACCAATAGTTCCATCCAAGTGCAAAACCAAGTGATGGATCAACAAATTTTGTTGCATAAGTGCTAAAAGATCCAGTAACAGGCATGTAAGCTGCGAGTTCTGCTAAGCTTGTCATTAAAAAATAAACCATAATTCCAATTGCGGCATATGCGACTAATGCACCGCCAGGACCAGCTGAATGGATAACACCACCACTGGCAAGAAATAATCCGGTACCGATTGTACCACCGAGAGAAATCATCGTAAGGTGACGAGATTTTAATCCGCGTTTTAATTCACCTTGTCCTTGTGTAGTTTGCGTTTTAGAGGTAGATTGATTTGTTGCGCTATTCATGTTCAACACTCCTTTTCTTGTAGGTTAGGAAGGAGCGGGGGAGAAAAATACAAAAAACCGCCAAAGGAATTAGGCGGAACGTTTCATAAATAACCACCCCATCATACCCTTCCGTTAAGATAGCACACCACGTTTACACGGTAATTTTGTAAACGTGACAGTTCTGTTCCTTTCGGAGACAGCCCCAGCTCATATTTCCAGAGAAGAAATATAAACTTCGGCAACTTTTCCTTTCAAACGGAGTCAGTGACATTCGCTGTGTCTCGTCCATTTTACTTTTAAAAGTCGCAACCTCTACCTCATCGGATTGATGAGGATTTATAAATTGCTATGATTTTTAATATATGACAATTGTAATGATTTTCTGAATATATTGCAAGGGATTTTGTTAGGAAAAGTCAAAAAATATCGGTTATTGAATAGGAAACGCTTGCAAAACTCCACCCGAACCTACTTTTATGTAACAATAAGCAAAGAAAAAATTGTTATACAAATGTTTCGCAAAAAATATTGAAAAACCCTTTAAAATTAAAAGAAAATTCAGAAAATATAATTCGACATAACTATTAAAAGGGGATTATTCCTTAAATTCGTTTCAAAGAAATAAGTATAAATCTAATAAATAGAATGAATATTCTTTTTATTTCTGATAAAATTGAGGTATTGTTTAATTGAAAAGGGGATATCATTATGAAATTAGAAACGGAAAGATTATATATAGTACCGTGTACAGAAGAATGGATTCAAATTGCGAATAATCAAGGATACAATAGTGGCCCACATATTGTAGGGCATATAGAAAATGTGAAACGAGATGTGGCTTCATTACCGTGGGGACCGTGGTATGTTATTCGGAAAGAGGATGATGTTGTTCTAGGTGATATAGGATTTAAAGGGAAACCGAATGAGCAACATACGGTAGAAATTGGTTACGGATTTATTGAGAAATATTGGAATAAAGGGTATGCAACAGAAGCAGTTAGTGAATTAATGAAATGGGCTTTTCAAACAGGGGAAGTGGAAATGATTATAGCGGAGACACTCCTTGATAACTATAGCTCCATTCGTGTATTAGAGAAATTACATATGAAAAGAGTAAATAGTACTGAAACGATGGTCAATTGGAAAATAGAAAAATAAAAAATACCGCTCGAAGTAAATCGGGCGGTATTATTATTAATTATGGTAGCATTTGTTTTTGATCTTTCGGATAGCCGGCTGTCGATACGTTAGAACGATTGGAATGATTACGAACAGCAATAAAAATAGATATAATAACGACAAGACCAACTGCAACGTAAGAAAGTGAAATAATAGTTGGATCTACTTTAAATGTAGTAAGCAGTGTACGTATATTCGTAAAGATAATAAGTCCGCCAACGAGTACGCCAAGTAAATGAGAAGGAACGATGCGTACTAACCATGCGGCGATTGGTGCGGCAACAATACCACCAAGCATGAGGGCAAATACCCAAACCCAGCTTACTTGTTCCCAGCCAAGTGAAATGAAAAAGCCAATCGTTGCAGCGAGTGAAACAGGAAATTCACTCGTATCTACAGATCCAATAACTTTTCTAGCTTCATTTCCTCTTGCAAGAAGAACAGGTGTCGTAATCGGCCCCCAACCACCGCCGCCAGTTGAATCGACGAATCCAGCGAATAAGCCAAGTGGTACAAGTTGTTTAGCAGACATACGCTTATTTGAAGAAACAATTTGTTTTTGAATGATGAATCGTAATAAAATATAAACCCCTAAAGTAAATAAAAATATGGAAATGTACGGTTTAATTACATCACCAGGTAAATTGCTTAAAAAACATGCCCCAATAAATGCGCCAATTGCTCCTGGTAATGTAAGTCTGGAAACTGTATATTTATCAACGTTTCCAAATTTGATATGAGATGCACCAGAAGCGGCGGTTGTAACGACTTCAGCTAAATGAACTGATGCGGAAGCTACAGCTGGTGCGATACCAAACATTAATAATAGTGAGGTAGACGTTACCCCGTACGCCATACCAAGTGCGCCATCAATCAATTGAGCGAAAAATCCAATAATAGCAAAGACAATTAATTTCTGCATAAATAATCCCCCTGTAATAATAAATGAAAAAGACACTTTTCCCGTATGAGAAAAGTGCCTTTGGTTTTTCCAATCAGCAATAATTAAATTTGTTTTATTATAATACACATTAATCGTATAAATCAACTGGGTTTTAAAGTTTTTTGAATTGAACGAAAGAAAAATAAAATATACAATAAAAGGATGGAGAGAAAGGGGAGAAAGACTATGTTAGCATTTGATCATCTCGTTCACGCAGTGCATTGTACACCGGAGGAAGCGGCAAAACAAATGCAGGAGCATGGATTTCATACTGCATTAGGCGGTGAGCATACGACTTGGGGTACTTGGAATAGTTTATGTTATTTTGATTTATCATATATAGAATTTTTAGCAGTTCAGCATGAAGAAAAAGCGAAAGAAGCAGAAAATCCATTAGTACAAGAAACAGTGGTGAAATTAAAAAATGGAGAAGGGATGCTACAAATCGCAATTCGAACAGATGCAATTGAAGAACTAGCAGTTAAATTTAGTAAGCACGGCTTACATACGATAGGACCATTTGAAGGGAAACGGATGAGAAAAGATGGCCGGCTTTTAGAATGGAAAATGTTATTTGTAAAGCAAGAAGAGAATGGACCGAAATTACCATTCTTTATACAGTGGAATGAAACGGATGAAGAAAGAAGAAACGATTTACGTAAAATAGGGACGATCACTGAACATAAAAATAAAGTACAAGAAATTGAAACGATTCATTATACGGTGAAAAATGTTCGAGAAACAGTGCGGAAATGGAAAGAAGTAATGGAGCTAACTGCAAATTCAATCATACAAAATGAAGAATGGAATGCTGAGTGTCAAAGTGTATCGTTTGGTGATGTTCATGTGCAGTTTTGTGAACCAGTTGGAGAAGGGCTAGTACTAGAACGTTTGAAGCATCATGGCGAATATCCATTTGCAGTGGAGTTTAAAGGGGAAAATAAACGAGAGTATGAAGTGTTAGGTAGTTTGTTCGTATATTAATAGAGGTGAGTTTTGTGGAAGAAATGTTAAGAGAGATAGAAAGAAAACTAGAGTGGTCACGTATTGTAAAATGTACAGCTATTACAAAAGGTTTTTCACACGAAGAGAAGTATAAAATTGACCTAGAGAATCGAGAAACTTATTTTGTAAAAGTGTGTGATTCTGCTAATTATGAACGAAAACAAGAAGAATATATGTATATGAAACAATTGGAGTTATTACATATTCCAACGCCGAAGTTAATTCATTTCATAAAACTTGAGGGATTAAATAAATGTGTTCAAGTATTTGAATGGATCCAAGGTGTAAATGGTGAAGAGAGCTTAAGCAAGCTATCGGTGGAAGAACAGTATAATGCAGGAAGAAAAGCAGGGGAAATATTAAAGAGAATTCACTCGATAGAAAGAGAAAGTGCAAGTAATAAATGGGAAATATTTAGGTGGAATAAGTATGAAAGGTACATAGAGGCATTAGCAGATTATGAGGTGAATTTTCTGGATTTGAAGCCAGTATTAACCTTTGTAGAAAATCATAAAGACTTATTGAAAAATCGGCCTATCACATTTTTACACGATGATTACCACCCAGCAAATAGTATGATTCACAATAAAGAGTTTATCGTTATTGATTTTTGTGGATATGATTTTGGCGATCCAATACACGATTTTTATAATGTAGCGATTTTTACTACAAGAATAAGCAAACCATTTGCGGTTGGACAAGTTCACGGTTATTGCGGAGGCGATCCGTCAATCCACTTTTGGAAACTGTATTCATTATATGCAGCGATGACATTCCCAGCGGATATCGTATGGACAAACCGAACTACACCACATTTAGTAGAGGATATGAAAGAAAGATTGAACCGAATTATAGAAGATCATAATCATTTTTCATCTTATATTCCAAAATGGTATCAATCACAACATGAGGATATAATAAACAATAAATAACGGAGGGATTCATTTGGATAAAATTGCGGTAATTTCAGATATACATGGTAATATTCCGGCATTAGAATCAGTACTGAAAGATATTAAATTAAGAGGAATTGAACGTATTATTTGTCTTGGAGATTTAGTAGGAAAAGGTCCGCATTCTAGCGAAGCAATTGAAATCGTTCGTAAAGAATGCGAAGGAACCGTAATGGGAAACTGGGATGATTTCATTACAAAACCGACTGAATTTGAAGCGTTAAAATGGCATCAAAAACAATTGTCAGAAGAACAAAATGAGTATTTAAGAAGCTTACCATTTTCAATCGAGTTTTATATGAGTGGGAAACTGATTCGTATGTTCCACGCTTCACCGAGAAGTTTGTATGAAAGAATTCAACCACATGCAACAAGAGAAGAGCGTATTAGTATGTTCGAAAATAGTGAGCTCACAGAGAATATAGAAGGGGAAAGAAAACCAGATGTCGTTTGTTACGGTGACGTTCATCAGGCGTATGTGCAAAATTTTAGAGGGAAAACGTTATGTAATGCTGGTAGTGTAGGTAATCCACTTGAAATTACACAAGCTTCCTATTTAATTTTTGAAGGAACATACAATGAAAAAGAAGCAGCAAGCTTTTCCATTCAACTCGTACGTGTACCATATGATATTGAACTAGCCATCAGACTAGCAGAAGAACTCGATATGCCAGAAATTGAAGAATACAAACAAGAGTTACGGACGGCTTTATATCGAGGGTTTAAGGGGAAATAAGGAAAATATAAATCAATAAAAATATATCTATCATAACTTAAAATATATCAACGATTTTTTTAAATATATCGATTTACCAACAAATAGCGATGAATTTAATTTACTGCAATTATATTATGTAAACAATATACAGGAGGGAATGTCATGCTCCGAAAACAATACATGAAAGAAATTGCTGATCATATTTTAACGTTAAAATTAACCCATCCAATAAGAGTTGGAGTAAATGGTATTACAGCTTCAGGAAAGACAACATTTGCAAACGAACTGGCAGAGGAAATGAAAAATCGGGGAGTACAAGTAATACGCACCAGCATTGACGATTTTCATAACCCGAGAGTGATTCGTTATGCACAAGGAAAAGAGTCTGCAAGAGGGTATTATGAAGATGCACACGATTATACAGCTTTCAAAGAAAGGCTATTAAAACCTTTAGGACCTAACGGGAATTTACAGTATGAAACGATTTCTCATAACTTAATAACGGACATGCCTGTACATAATACGCCGCTAGTGGCCTCGCCAACTATGGTGCTAATAGTAGATGGAACATTTTTATTGAAAAAAGAAATTGAGTATCTATTTGACTATAAAATTTTCGTAGATACAGATTTTGAGATTGCGAGAAACCGTGGTGCAGAGCGCGAGACTGAGGCTTTTGGAAGTTATGAAGAAGCAGAGAAAATGTTTATAAACAGATATCATGCAGCTTGTAAGAGGTATATAGATGAGCATAATCCGAAAGAATGTGCGAATGTTATATTTCAGAATAGTAATTTTGATGATCCGGTAGTTGTATTTAAATGAATTTAAAATCGTTTATATAGCAAAAAGTTCGTGAAAGGGGATGCGTCGGGTGGATAAAAAAGATAATCCGAACGATTGGCCTGTATGGGCGAATGAGTCAGTAGAGATAGTTAATGCAAATCCTGATTGGCAAGATAAAGGACGATGTGAAGAACAGCAACTTTATGAACTGCTTACTCCTCTCGGTATTAGCAAAGTAATACATATAGGAAGTACATCCATACCTGGTTTACCTGCAAAACCTATCATTGATCTAATGGCTGAAACAGACTCATTTGATAGAGTGCTCGATATTTCAGCAAAATTGTCTATATATGATTGGCATTATGTAGGCCCGGAATTAGATGAAAGACCTTGGAGAAGGTTCTTTGTGAAAGTGAAGAATAATAGGCGTGTAGCTCACCTGCATTTAATGGTTAAAGGAACTGAGCGATGGGAGCAACAACTTTTATTTCGTAACCGCTTACGAGAAAATCCACAATTAGTTTATGATTATTCAAATCTGAAACAAGATTTAGCTAAAAGATATAACCAAGATAGAGAAGCATACACAAAAGCTAAAACAGAGTTTATTAAACAAGTTCTAAAATGATTTAATTTTTGATTGTAAATACGTTTGAATACAAATGAAAAAAATACTTTATTTTATAACTTAAACTTACATGAAATGCATGCAAACAAAGTGAGAAGCTTTGGTGTTCCAATGTATTTCCTTTTATTTCTCGGGAGAAATTTATATAATTGAATCAAGTTCATAGAAAGATAGGGACTAAAACTATATTAAAAGTCGACTTAATTTTATGAGGGAAATTACAGGGGATAAGGCGAAAAGAAGTTAAAAAACGTAAAAAGGGGACAGGAAATATAATGACAGAAGTACTAGAACTAAAAGAAGAATTACAACAAATTCAAAATAATAATTATGCTGTGCCAGAAGATGTAGATGCATATCCATATGCACAGTGGATGCTAGATTATATCGGATCACCTGATGCTGAATTACGTGATGATTTGATTTATAGTACGCTTCACAAATGGATTACAAATGATGTATTTAGACAAAAAGAATTACGAGGATTAATGTTACAAGCGATTAGTCCTGATTATTTATTTTATAAAATTGGTGAAAAGGGCACAGATTCTGTATTTAAACGTGCGTTCTCCGTATTAATTCCGCCGCTTATTTTATCTGTTCATGAAAGAGAACCACTGTTATCTGAAGAACAACTGTATAGTGTGGCAGAACAAGTTCTGGAATATGTCTATTTAGAAGAAGATGTAAGAGGTTACGTAGAAGGAAAAGGCTGGGCACATTCTACTGCACATGCGGCAGATGCACTAGATGCTTTAGCACGTACAATACAAAATCGTGAGTTTTCATATGCAATACTAGCTGCTGTTCGTCAGAAGGTTCGATTGAATGACTACGTATACATACACTTTGAGGATGAGAGATTAGTAACGCCAATTATGTCGTTGCGTAACCAAAATATTTTAACTGAAGAAGAGTGGAGCAATTGGCTACATAGTATAGCAATTGTTGAAGATATCCCACATCCTCAACATGATATTTTAGTACAAAATATTAGAGCTTTCTTAAGAAGTTTATATTTCAGAGCTTTAGAGAAAGAGGGCGCTACTGCCTTTACAGATGATATATTGGAGACTTTGGAGAAATTGCGTAGATATTAAAAAAGCAGAATATCTAGTCTATCACTAGATTCCATTATAAATGAGCATGTAAGCAAAGAATAAGATTAAAAAACCGATTATACCTGTAGGTTCCCTACAAAAATAATCGGTTTTTTTAGTTGAATTGAAATTTTAGACTTAAATATACACGAGCTTATATGTAATAACGAATGTATTAAATATGTAGTTGTGGATTTTTCTCATATAAACTATTAACATACTGTTTTAAATTCTTGATGAATAATAGAATCTCTTGACTAGGCATTCTAGCATGTTGAAGATGAAATATGTTTCCTTTTCCGATTTCCAATTCATTTGAAGTCAAAGTAATAGGGATATTCCTAAAGACATGCCATGGAAAATACAAGTGTACAAAAGTTTCTCTAAAATATATACCTGATTGACAAATTAATGCTCCATCGGATCCTTTACTCAAATTACCAAGGACAGATGTATCTAAAAAAGCAATGATTTCTTCTTCTTTTGAAACAATGTATCGTGCCCCAATTTCTTTTAATTTTTTGTGTGAAATATGAGTGTCTACAAATAACCCATTATCAGGTTCTAATAATTCATTGTACGTCTCAAACAAAGAACAGGTTGATTTTATCTCATCAACTTTTATAACTGGATGTATATCATTTTGCTTTGAATTTTGGAATGAATTTGTAAGAGTTATAAGTAATTCTTTAAATAACAGTGGAGGATAATCACTTCCGTTAATATTAAAGCTTTTTTGTGCATCAAAAGATAAAAAGCTATCTTTATCAATTTCAATTTTTTGCACTTTATTTAATTGATCCCATTTTATATTTCCTTTACCTAACAGCCAATTTTTCCAGTATAAACCTGAATTTGTAAAGTAAACACCATATTTTCCTGATCCAAACAAGTTACAACTTAAAAAAGCAAAAATTTGGTCATCCGTTGGTATAGAAAAACGTTTTTTGGCAATTGATAAGAAATCTTTAGGGATTTTAGTAACATAAAATCTAGACTGCTGATACTCTAAACAAATATCAGTTAAACGATTAATATCTATATTCAACATAATCATTCTCCATTTCATATTTCTTTTCGATATAAATAAATTATAATATTATCAGGAAAATATTAACACTTAAATTAAGAGATACTCTATAGGATTCTAAAATGAATTTGTATTAGATTGAAAAAATTATGATTCGGGTTATCTTTTTGAGGGAGTGTATTTTTGTGAACTTGATGGAAGAAGTACATAAAACTAATGCCTTCCAAACATACTAATAAAATGTGTTGGAGGTGAAATTTATGGACAAAAAAGACTTTGAAAAAGTTTATAATGATTACTTACATCAAGGAGAAGAGCAAGCTCAATTTGAAGTAGACAATGAAGTCAATTCAGGAGCAGAACAAATTGTTGCCGTTCGTAAAAATGATGATGGGGATTTAATTGCTTTTAAGACAAGTAGCGGGAGAGAGTTAGATTATATTACTGCTCTTAGTGAAGCGAAATCAGGGAAGTTAGCTCATGTGGACGTATTTCATAAGTATGGTAGAGATATTATACGTAGTGAACCTGATGGAATAAAGGAAAATAACTTAGATAATTTACCTTCATTTTAAACAGGTAAACCTCAAGAAGAGAATGTTCATTTGGATATTCTCTTCTTTGTTTTGCGAAGTTTTCCTTGCAAATAGACGGTTCATTTTTTAAGTTCGATTATACTTTTAAAGAGCACTCTAAACTTCTCTTTATCTTCTGCTGTAAATGGTTTCGGTCCCTTTGTACGCTTACCGCTTTTTCGAACCATTGCACTTAAATACCGTGTTTGTAACAATTGTTCAATGTTTTCATTCGTATACTTATAGCCTTTATGGTGTAGAACGATACAGCCTTTTGCTAAAGCAAGCGAAGCAAGACCATAATCTTGCGTTACGATTAAATCTTCTTTTTTTGCTAACTGCATAATCCGGTAATCCGCAGCATCCGCTCCGGAATCAACATAAATTGTTTCTACTCCTGATGGCTGTTCCGCATTAGAATAATGAGAAAAGCTAGTAACGAGGGTAACAGGAATTTCAGCATTCGTAGCTTCATAAATAATCACATCTTTTACAGGACAAGCATCTGCATCAACGTAAATTTTCATTTTATCACTCCTAAAACTAGGTTCGAGTTGATGATAATGGTAGATTTTTCTTTTGTCAAACGAGAAAGCTTTATTTAAAGTTATTTTCCACAAACCAAAATAGCCTCACGCAAACGAGAAATACCTTCCTCAATTTGATCAATATTCACTTTTCCATAAGATAAACGAATATAACCATCTTTCGCGCCGAAAATACTACCTGGCATAAAAGCAATTTCTTGTTTTAAACTTTGCATAATAAGTTGTTTTTCGTTTATAGGTTCGTTTAATTTTCCCCATATGTATATACCACCGGTCGGGCTTGAGAAAGAGATTTTATCGTGAAGTTGCTCGTTTAGGGCACGAACGATAATGTCTCTTTTTTCTGCAAGTTGTTTTCGTAACGGTACGATATGCGACTGAAATGGTACAGTTTCGAAAAATTGTTGCATAAGCCACTGCGGGAATATACTCATTCCTAATTCCATTTGGTGCCGTGCATCTGATAATCGCTCTACGACAGACTGCGGAGCGACAAGCCAGCCAACTCGTAACCCTGGCGCAATCATTTTTGATAAGGAATGAACATAAATGACTGTTCCGTTTTCATCAATCGATTTTAAAGTAGGGCAAGGTTGTTTATTTTCTAACGTAAGTAAACTGGACGGGTCATCTTCAACGATCGCGATTCGTAAGTCTGCGCAAAGTGATAGCAGTTTCTTTCTACGGTTTGGATGCAGCATCGTTCCCGTAGGGTTTTGGAAATTTGGATTTAAAAAGATCATTTTAATACGATGCTTTCTATATAACTCTTGCACATCGTCTGGATTAATACCGTGTTCATCGACAGGTAATGGGAAAATACGAATACCTGCTGATTGGAATAGTGGTAATGAGTAACAGTGTGAAGGACTTTCGAAAGCGACTGCATCTCCTGGGTTTAATAAACATTGAACGATAAGGTGGAGTGCTTGTTGGGCACCGGATGTAATCATAATCGATTGTTCGGTCGCTTCAACTTTTAAATATTCCTTCATATATTTTACGACCGCTTGTCTTAGCGGGAGATACCCCTGGGGATGATCGTAACTTAATGACTGCGTTAACGGTTGTTCTCGCAAAATTGTTTGTAGTTGATCGTGAGGATAGAGATTACAACCGAGCTCTCCGTTTGCGAAATCTATAATGTTCTCATTTTGTTGTACTTCTGCCCGAATATGGCGAAGTAACGGTAAGTTTGGTAAAAAAGTACCACCTTCTACGAAACCTCTCCAGTTCGGCGTTAATGTTGGAGAAACACCCCACATATGTGTACTCACACGTGTACCTTTACCAGTCGTACTTTCTACAATTCCCATAGCACGTAGTTCATTATAAGCAGTTGTTACCGTACTTCGGTTTACATTTAACTGCGTAGCTAATTTCCGTTCTGAAGGGAGGAAGCTACCTGGGGGAAGTTCTCCGTATTTAATACGTTTTTCAATAAAGTCAACAACTTGCTGATAAATTGGGATTTTACTGTCGTTATCTAGCTTCCATTCCATACAAACGCCTCCGCAAATCTTATATACATTAAGTATAACAAATTGGCTGGGTAAAAAAACAGCCAATTGGACGGTGTTATATCCAGCCAATTTTACTATGCTAAATAGGGAAGGGGAGATTCGGATGAAAAGATGGCAAATGGAATGGCTCCTAGTATCAGTAGCATTAGTATGGGGAGCAAATTATACAATTGGAAAGTATGGCGTGGCATATATGTCATCCATTCAATTTAATAGTTTACGATTTTTAGTAGCATCACCGGTATTATTACTTATTACATTTTTAATGGAACGCTCATTACGTATTGAAAGAAAAGATTGGTTACGATTACTAGCAGTTGGTATCGTTGGAACGACAATGTACCAAACGATGTTTATGCTATCTGTGAAATATACTTCAGCAACGAACGCCTCATTATTAATTGCGATGTCACCTATATTTACAGGGATATTAGCAGTATTGCACAAACAAGAACGTTTTTCGATGAAAGTACAAATTGGTTCAATAGTAGCATTTATTGGTGCAGCATTCGTTTTATTAACAGGTCATACGGGAGGAGCTACATACGAGTATGCGTGGCTCGGAAATGTAATTGGATTAGTCGCAGCAATTGCGTGGGGATGGTATCCCATTTTAGCGCAACCACTTATCACAAAATACTCCGCAATGAGAGTCACATCATGGTCTACTTTAATTGGAATTGTACCTCTCGTTATATACTGTTTATTCAACGTAAATACATTAACGTGGCCAGTAGATACGCCAAGCTGGGGATCACTAGCATATTCAATCGTCTTTGCGACAATCTTCGGACTTGCAATGTGGTATGTCGGTATTAGTAAAATAGGTTCAACGAAAGTAATGGTTTATATGTATCTAGTACCATTGTTCGCAGTTATCTTTGCAGCTGTAACAATTGGAGAGCAAATCAATATGATGCAACTCGTTGGCGGACTTATTATCTTTATCGGCTTATATGTTGTAAAAAAAGGTGGAATCAAAAAGCCAGCTCTCAATTTGAAAAAAGTAAGTTAGTAGTAAAAATGATCTCTTTCATATAGAAGGAGATCATTTTTTATTTCGTAATAAAAGCGCTTGTTCAACGGCCCATTTTTGATGATCGTGAATGAGAAGCTCTACAGCAAGTAAAGGAGACATCCACTTTAAAACATGATCATCTTCACAGTTATTACTTTGCTGATGTACCATGTTTGCGCTATAAAAGAACCCATCGTTTAAATAATATGTATCTTCCTTTTCTGCATAAAAATATCTTGCTGCATTACCGATAAATTGATCAATTTCAATTGCCCATCCTAATTCCTCTAGTAGTTCACGATGTAAACATTCTTCTTTTGTTTCATTACCTTCCATACCGCCACCAGGTAAAAAGTAACGGTCTCCTTTTTGGATAACAGCAATCTTTGAAGAAGATGAATGAAAAATAATCGAATAACAACTAGGCCTTAATACATAATGAACGGTACGTTTTTTCGAGCCAAACGTAAGTTTTGAAATCATAAAACACGACCTTTCTCTATAAAATACATAAAAGGAATATTAATACAAATATAGAATTATATAAGTATAATCTTATAGGAGTGGAGTGATAACAACATGATAAATCGAAAATGTTCAAGGTGTAAAGGAATAACAGGTACAATACATGGTGGTAAAAAAATAAATGAAGAATTTTTGTGTGAAGATTGTCTACAAAAAGGAATTGCGAGCGGGGAAATCGAATTATCACAAGTGGAAGAAGAACAAACTTCGTATCTTTCTATAAAAATATTAAAAATAATGAGTGTTATTTATTTAATAGTATCTATTATAACTGCTTTTTCTGCGGGAGCACTTATACAGGATCCAGGGCTTGGTGGAATATCATTTTCAATAACAGGTGCAGTTGGTGTTATGATAATTGGATCGATATTCCAGTCTGTTCTTGTATTTTGCGGGATATGGGTATTCATCCTTTTAGTAGAAACAGTCATTAAAATTTATGAAAAAATGAAGTGAGTGAGAGGGAGAAATACATGCGAGTAAGGAACATTCAAGGGGAAGATTATGTTAAGGTTCATTCTGTTTTAAATGATTGGTGGGGCGGGAGAGACATGGCTTCCTTGTTGCCAAAATTGTTTTTCGTTCACTTTCAAGAAACGAGTTTTATCATTGAAGAAGATGGCGAAACGTTAGGTTTCTTATGTGGATTCTTTTCACAAACATATAAAGATGAAGCATATGTTCATTTTATCGGTGTAAATCCAAAGTATAGAAGAAGAGGAATCGCATCGACATTGTATTCTTATTTCTTTGATGCCGCTCGTGCAAATAACCGTAAAGTTGTAAAAGCAATTACGTCACCAATTAATAAAAATTCGATACAGTTTCATCAAGAAATCGGTTTTCGAATCGAGGCTGGGGATGATGAGATAGAGGGTGTATCGGTACATACAAATTATGATGGGAACGGCGGTAGTAGAGTATTATTTTTAAAAAATGTATAAAAGTAGGCTAGCTTAACGTTAGCCTTTTTTGTTGTGAGGAGTGATAAATATGGAGAGTTCTCAAAGTAGAAACGAGTATTTACGACGTGTTTATAAAGTGCAAGACTATATAGAATCACATATAAATGATTCACTTTCAATTGAAGATTTAGCTAATGTGGCAGGCTTTTCAAAATTTCATTTTCATAGAATTTTTAAAGGGATGATGGATGAGCCGTTATCTCGGTATGTGAATCGTTTGAAATTAGAGAGGGCAACACACCTTCTTACTTATCGTACAGATATGACGATTACAGACATTGCGTATTACTTCGGGTTCACAGATTCAGCAGTTTTCTCCCGTACATTTAAAAGTTATTACGGAGTAAGTCCGTCTCACTATAGAAATCACAATAGCAAGAAGTGCAAAGACGTTAGCGAAGATTCTCAATACAATGAGTGTAAGAAGGTTCGAGGAGAGGTCGAAATTGTAGCAGCGGACAAAGTAAACGTCGCATACATAAGACATGTAGGTACATATAAAGATTTAGCTATAGATTTTCCGAAAATGATCGAAAAACTATTTCATTACGCATCGGAGCAAAACTATCATGTATTTGAGGATACGAAAGTATTAACCATTTACCACGATCATCATGAATTTACTGAGGACTATCATTTAAGAACAAGTCTATGTATAACAACTCCAGATGAGTCCGCAGTAGAAACGAGCGACATTGGAATAATGGTAATACCTTCAGGCAAGTATGCGGTAGGTCATTTTGAAATATTCCAAGATGAATATAAAGGAGCATGGAATTTCTTGTACGGTGAATGGTTGCCAAATAGCGGATATAAACCGAAAGATTCGTATCCTTTCGAAGTATATAGAAATGATCCAAGGCAGCATCCCGAACATAAACATATAGTTGATATATATGTACCTATCGAACCTTTTTAATCATAGATTAAGGGGGAAGAACGATGAAAACTGCTGAACAGTTAGATTGGACTATAAAAGAAAACTATAAAAATATAAATGGTGTATTAGTTGTACAAAAAGGTAATGTTACTTTTGAAAATTATTATAATGGTTACGGTCCAGATGATGCACGTCATGTAGCATCTGTCACAAAGACGATAATCTCCGCGTTAATTGGGATATGTGTAGATAAAGGGTATATAAAGAGCGTTGATCAAAAAGTAATAGAATTTTTCCCAGAATATAATTGTAATTCATCTGAAATAACAGTACGACACCTTCTTACAATGACAGCTCCATATCCTTATATAGACTGGCAGGAACCGTTAGAAGAACTATGTACACAAATGGACTGGGTGAAGTATACGTTAAATAGGGCAGGAAAAGGTGGAGAAATTGGACCTTTTAAATATTCATCGGCAGGCGCACATGTACTATCAGCAATTATTACGAGTGTAACAGGGAAAAGTGCTCGTGAGTTTGCGAACGAATATCTATTCCAGCCTATCGGCATAAGAGAAATTCCAAACTACAATATGAAAGCATTTGGATTTGATGACTTATTCGGAAAAGATGTAAAGGGATGGGTTCACGATCCAAATGGTATTTCAACTGGCGGATGGGGACTTACGTTAGCAGCTAGAGATATGGCTAAGTTTGGACAGATGTATTTGAATGAAGGTATTCATAATGGAAAGGAAATCCTTTCAAAATCGTGGGTACAAGAATCAATAGCGATGAATTCAAATCAATACGGTTACTTATGGTGGTTACGAGAAGAAGATGGGGTCTTTTCATACTGTGCCATGGGTGATGGTGGGAATATGATTTGTTGTATTCCGGAGAAGGAATTGGTGGTGGTGATTGCATCTGAGATTATACCGGAAGCGAAGCATATATGGGGGGAGCTAATTTCAAAATATATTCTTTCTAGTGTACAGTCAAAGAATTAAATTTAGTTTAAAAGATGTTATGAATTGGAATTTCATACCATTTTTTTTGCTATTATATATAAGTAAGAGATAGAAAGAGATTTCACTAGATGGATAAAAGACGTTGTTTGAAAGGTGAGGGTATGATGACAAAGTCTAATGTTGTAGAAATCATTTCAGCTTTAGTAGCTATTATCGGTGTGTATGTACTAATAAATGCACCAGAAATGGGGAGTAAGGCAACAAGTGAATCTGTTGCAGAGCAGGGCGGTCATATGGATACAAGTACGTATTTAGCTTTATTACAAGGATACGGAAATTCTTATACAATTCTAGGCGCGACTTGTTTATTTATGGGGTTGCTCAGTTTAATTTCGATCATTTCAATTCAAGTATATAAAAGTAAATAGAGGTTGAAAAAACAATGCTCCTGCCAAATTGACAGGAGCATTGCTCGTATAAATAAGTATTTTCATAGATGTGTACTTATCACTATGACTTAGTTGAAATATTTTTCAACCCCCTTTATCGTCTTCATTACTGTCGAATTCGATAAAAAGTTATGTCACAAGTTGCAAATTTGGATGACGTTATATTAACTATAGAGAAAAATGAAAAATACCCGTAACTTTTTACAAGGGAAAATCGTTAAACAAAAGAAAAGGTTTTTAATCATGCGCTTGATTGAATGGGGGAAAAAGAATGAAGATTCTAATACTGGGCGGTACACGTTTTTTAGGAAGAGCTTTCGTAGAAGAGGCATTAAAAAGAGGGCATGAAGTTACATTATTTAATCGCGGAACGAATAAAGAAGTTTTTCCTGAAGTAGAGCAGTTAATCGGTGACAGAAATGATGATGTTTCAAGTTTAGAAAATCGAAAATGGGATTTGGTCATAGATACGTGTGGATTTTCTCCTCATCACATTAGGAATGTAGGAGAAGTACTTAAAGATAATATAAAGCATTATACATTCATCTCAAGCCTTTCCGTATATAAAGATTGGATTCCGTATCACATAAAAGAAGATTATAAATTACTACCTGAACCACCAAGTGATAAGGTAAAAGCTGTAGAGAATGGTGAAATATCTCCTTATGAGTATTACGGTGCGCTGAAAGTATTGTGTGAAAAAGAAGCAGAGAAGTATTGGCCGGGGCGTGTTTTACACGTAAGAGCAGGACTTCTTTCAGGGATGTTTGATTATACAGATCGGCTTCCATACTGGATTGGGCGTGTAGCAAAGGGAGGAGAAGTGTTAGTTCCAGGAAGAAAGGACCGTCCAGTGCAGATAGTTGATATAAAAGACGTCGCAAACGGGGGACTAAACATGGCAGAAAACAATAAAGCAGGTACATTTAATGTAACGGGTCCGAAAGATGAATTGACGATGGAAGAGTTATTAAATACGTGTAAAGAAGTTACGAATAGCGATGCTGAATTCGTTTGGGTTGATGAATCGTTTATGCATGAAAATAAAGTACAGCCTTGGACAGAGATACCTTTATGGCTTCCAGAAACTTTTTCATTGGAAGGTGAAACGAAGCCGTGGAAAGGTGGGTTTTCTATAAGTATTGATAATACTGTGAAAGAAGGGCTTACTTTTAGGAAATTAGAACATACAGTTACAGATGTATATGAGTGGATGAAGAGTGTGGACGAATGGGAATTAAAAGCAGGTATTTCAATTGAAAGAGAAAAGGAGCTGTTAGATAAGTGGAATGAAACAAAGAGAGTGTAAATAAGGATTCTATGAAAACAGGACTCTGTCTATTGGTTAAACAGAGTCCTAATATTTATCTACCATTCAATTGGTTCTTCCCCATATATTTCCCATAACTTAGGAAACATCTTTTTCAAACCGTCTTCGTCATCTTCATTCCAGTCAAACTCGATATCTATATCGTCGAATTTTTCATTAGATAAGACATGATAAAGTGTAAAGTATGTATCATCTTCATCCCCAGTCTTCTCCATATATACTTCTTGTCCGAAATATAGCGTAAGTTCTTCAATTTCTGGAACATCATACTCACTCAAATTTTCTAATACAGGAATTAACCGTTCTGGATCTTCAATACATGCTTCGTAAACTTCTTTTCCTTGGAACAATAACCACCCGCGGAAGTAATCAAAACTATCATCCGAACAACCGCCCATAATTATATATGCAGCTGCCCATAAGTGAGACGTATAGGAGGCTTTTAAAATATGGTGCATATGCGTGTCAAAAGCTACAATTTCATGTACTGTACGTTTAGCGAGGTGAGAAGTGAGCCATTCTATTTGTTCTTCTTGATCTTCACCTTTCGTTTTCGCACGAGCGAGTAGTTCCCAAAATTCTTCTTCTGTTATCGTTTTTTCTTTTATGTAATCTTCCCCAAGACACGGGTCTGTATATCCTTTTTTTCGTTTAGAAGTGATTAGTTTATTAGCTTCTTTTATACACTCTTCTTCTGTTTCAAACTCTTTCGCTTTCACACTACCAGCTGTGCCAATTTTTCCGTAAAACACAACGTAGTCTCTATCTTTCACAACGATTTTCCAAAACTTATTTGATTTCTCAGTTTGCTGGATTAATAACGTTTCCATTCGTACCCCCATATTGCTTTTCTAGTATGCATTGTGATTGTAACATATGTATAAATACCTGTAATGACGAAAAGGTAAGTGTAGTTTTCGGAAAGTTCGAAAACCATTGAATGAAATAGAAAAATTTAGTAATCTTATTTGTACAGCACATAAATAATAGTTTTGTAATGATACATTGGAGGGGTTTGTTGTGAATCTTACGTTTAAAGTAGAGGAAACATGTTTTAATTACCGAGTAGGAGCAATTTGCAAACAGGATAATAAAATACTCATCCTGCAAGATGAAGGTGAAGAGTATTGGTACGTACCAGGCGGACGAGTGAAAATGCTAGAAAATAGTGAAGATGCATTAAAACGAGAGCTTGCAGAAGAAGTGGGTGTTCCTATTAAAGTGAAGAGATTAATATGGTCAGTAGAAAATTTCTTCACCCTTTCTGAGCGAAAGTTCCATGAGATTAGTTTTTATTATGAAGTAGAGCTGCATGAATTACCTGCAAATGGGGCCGATCAATATATTCTTGAAGAAGAAGGTAGAAAATATTTATTTAAGTGGGTGCCGGTAGAAGAGTTACATGCATATAACTTACAGCCAGCGTTTATAAAAGATAAAGTAAAGAATGTATCAGTTCATACAGAACATATCGTTTTACAAAAGTAAGCGTGCTTGGAGGGGAAAACGGTGAAGGGGACTAAAAAAGAGATACATATAGATGATAAAGTCATTCGTTACACACATATCGAAAAAGGTTCTAATACAATTTGTTTTATGTTCTCAGGTTCAGGCTACAATTATGACAAGCCGTTATTTTATTATGCAACGATGCTTATGCTTGAAAATAAAATAGATGTAGTACATATTCATTATTCCTACGATGGACAATTAATGGAAAAACCAATGGAAGAAGTAACGAAAGTAATGATGGATGATATTAATCCTGTCATTAATGAAGTGCTAAGAAATGGACAATACAACGATTCGATGTTTTTAGGAAAATCACTCGGAACAATCCCGATTGCGAATGATTTATTGAAGAGAGAAGAATACTTACGGTCAAAAATGATATTGCTTACACCTTTACTGACGTTTGATACGATTTTTGATTCCATCTTACATAGTGATCACGAAGGGCTTTTAGTAATTGGGGATAAAGATCATCAATACAATGCAGTTCAAATTGAGCAATTAGATCAATCGAATTTAAAAATCGAGGTTGTGAAGAACGCAAATCATTCTGTAAATATTGGGGAATTTGAAACAGAAAATTCAATTGAAGCTATAGCGAAAGTAATAGAAAAACTTAAAGAAGTTGTTAGGACAAATTAATTTAAGTTTCAATACATGCAAAAAGAGGTGCAATTTGCACCTCTTTTTTATTTAATAAGCCTTCAACACATGAAGTAAATAATCTTTCCGATTTAGCGGATTAAAGTCAACACGTTTTCGAGTAGGAAAGGGAGCCGTAAGTTTTGTGAAACCAGTTGGCTTTGTTATAAAGATACCTTCTCCTTCAGTAAATGAATGGAGCATTCGTTTAAAATCCTCTGTTTTTGCAACAGGTAATGATCCTGTTAAATGGTAAGAATCATTATGCAACGTAGGCTCTGCAAAAGTTGCTGGGATAGCAGCAAGCTTATACATTGCGGTACTAATTGCGTGCTCTGGTACAGTTAATTCGAACTCGTTTACTGGTTCAAATGCACATGTTTCAGCGTGCTTTAAAGCATCCATTAAAACGAGTGGTGTTAAATTTCTAAAGTCACTTGCTGTTGTAACAGGGCTTGCATAACCAGTATGTGTTAACGTGACGATAATGTCCGTAACTTCCCATCCGTACAAACCTTGTTTTAACGTTTGAAATACAGTATCTTCAATCGCTTTATGAAATGCTAAAGGCAGTGATCCAAGTTCAACACCTAAGTTATACGTTATGCCAGAGTTAAGCGTGCCACGTTCAACTTTGAACCCAATTGTTGCGTAAAAAGGATTTTCTTTTTCACCCATTACTTCAACGCTATTCCCTAAGTCAATTGGTTTTTCAATACATACAACTCGCGTGTTTGAAAAGGTAACTTGTAGACGGTATTTTTCATAAAGTGTTGTTTCAATAACTTCTTTTTGCACTTCACCGAAAAGGCGAATGTATAGTTCATTATGAACATTGTCTTTCCGAACTTTAATGAGAGGATCTTCTTCGCATAGCTCCATAAGTGCAGCGTATAGATCATGAATTCCTTCTTTTGGTACTGCTTCAATAGCAGCTTCCATTTGCGGTTCGGCAAAGTGAATATCTTTTATATAATCCGTCCACTCACCGATAATATCACCAATTTTGATATTCGTAAGTCCCCATACTTTGCAAAACTCTCCACTATGAACAGTAGAGGCTTGAACTGCATTTCCATTATGAAATATGCACATTTTTTTAATCTTTTCCTTATGTGGTAGAGACTCACTACGCTGAATATCAACATATTTTCTAACGTGTAAACAACCAGAAAATAGTCTTACGTAAGCAATCTTTTCGCCAGAAGATTCACGTTCAATTTTAAAAACAACACCGGATAATGTTTCATCTTGTGCCGATTTAGTAGCTGGAATTAAGGATGAAATATTTTTAAGTAATTCAGTTACTCCTATACCTGTCATTGCTGAACCAAAAAAGATAGGAAACACATTTGCTTGCAGTATTTGCTTTTCGAGTTCTTTTCTTAATAGTGCATCCGGTATTATTTCGTTATTTACATATGACTCAAGCAATGATTCGTTAAATGGTGCTAATCGTTCCATACAATCGTCATAGGATTTATATTCAATAATCCGTACTTCCTTTGTACCTTCGTTTTCTACAGAGTAGAAGGGGTATGCTTCATTTGAAAGAAGCTCTTTTATTTGTTTCACAACTTTTTCAGTATTTGCGCCACTACGGTCTATTTTATTAACAAATAATATAGTAGGTATGTTTAATTTCTGTAATGTCCGCATTAAAATCTTCGTTTGTGCTTGCACACCTTCAACGGCAGATATAACTAAAATGGCACCGTCTAAAACACGGAATGATCGCTCCACTTCAGCGATAAAATCAGCATGTCCAGGTGTATCAATAACATTTACTTTTAAATCATCAATAAAGAAAGAAACGACAGATGCTTTAATCGTAATTCCGCGTTGTCTTTCTAATTCCATTGAGTCAGTTTGCGTATTGCCACTATCTACTCGGCCAACTTCTTTAATCACATTCGTTTCATAAAGAATACGCTCAGTCAAACTCGTCTTGCCAGCATCTACGTGCGCGACAATCCCTATATTTATTGTTGTCATATATAAATATCCTCATTTCATTTTCCATTTTCATTTCCTCGTTTCTATTTGTGTATTGCCGCATTACAATCACTCTCCAGTCATTTGAATTATTACTATTATAATGTAATTTACATTTTTTGTAACGTCATAAAACGTCTTATTTTGGAAAAATATTAATAGACGAATTTCAAAAAAATAAATAGTGAAAACAAAATGCTTGCATTATAAATCGATATAGATTATATTAATTGACATATCAACTATTGATACATCAAATATTTTTATTTTGCATGTAAAGGAGGGGTAATTTGACAAGTTCATGCTCAAAAGAAGCAATAATTTTATATAAATTACACTTTCTAAACAAAGAAGTAAGTTCAAAATTTGAAGGGTGTACGGGTATGAGTCAGTCTAGATTAGAGCTCATACTTCAGTTATATGAAGTAGATGAAATTAGTCAAAAAGCACTTCAGCAAGAAGTGAATATTGATAATGCCGCGATTACGAGGCATTTAAAACAGCTGGAAGCAAACGGAATGATTACAAGACGTAAAAATCCAGATGATAACAGAATTACGTTAGTTTCTCTTACAGAAGAGGGACGAAATAAAATTCAAGTGTATCAAGAGGAAAAGGAGCGTTTCGCTACTTCAGCATTTAAAGGATTAAGTGAAGAAGAACGCGACAATCTTTTAACGATGTTAGACCGCATTCAAGAAAATATAAAAGAACTTTAAAAAAGGGAGAATACAACTATGACTAACTCAGTAAAAACAAATGATTTTAACGAAATTTTAACAGGACGCCGTTCAATCCGTAAGTACGATTCTTCAGTGAAAATTAGCAAAGAAGAAATGACTGAAATTCTTACAGAAGCAACACTTGCACCATCTTCAGTAAACATGCAACCATGGAGATTCCTTGTTATTGAAAGTGACGAAGCAAAAGCAACACTTGCGCCACTAGCGAAATTCAATCAATCTCAAGTAGAAACATCTTCAGCGATGATTGCTGTATTTGGTGACTTAAACAACTTTGATAACGCAGAAGAAATTTACGGTACAGCAGTAGAGCGCGGACTTATGCCAGCTGAAGTAAAAGAAGATCAAATGAAAAAACTTTCAGGTTACTTCTCAATGGTTACACCAGAAGTAATGAAAGATACTGTACTAATTGACGGTGGTCTTGTAGCGATGCAATTTATGTTAGCAGCACGTGCTCACGGCTATGATACTTGCCCAATTGGTGGATTTGAAAAAGACCAAATCGCAGAAGCTTTCGGATTAGATAAAGAGCGTCACGTACCAGTTATGTTAATTTCAATCGGAAAAGCTGCTGACAGTGGTTATCCATCAGTACGTCTTCCAATTGAAAAAGTTGCTGAGTGGAAGTAATTTTATAACAAAACAGAAATAAGTGAGATATGAGAGGGGAAACACCATGATTATTATTCACGCAATATTTCAAGTAGATCCAGCAAAACAACAATCATTTTTAGAAGAAATTCAGCCACTACTTCATGGTTCAAGAGAAGAAAGTGGAAATGTATCTTACGATTTATATAAAGATACTGAAAAAGAAAGTGTTTATACGATGGTAGAAGTATGGAAAGATGAAGCAGCAGTTGCGAGTCATAATACGAGTGAACACTTCACATCTTTCGTTAGTAAAGCATCACAGTTTTTAACTGCTCCGCTTGATATAAAGGTTTATAGCGGTGAACTAGTAAAATAATTAGGTAGAAAAAGATGACTTTAGCGTATGGCTGAGGTCATCTTTTTTATTTAGATAGGAATATATTTACTTCTAACGTAATGTGTTATAATTTGGAAAATAAATATTCTTAATTTTAAAAACATTTAAAGGTGGTAGTGAAATATATGAACATATTAAAGAAAATCACAAACAATATTTCAAAGGTCATTATAGGAAAAGATGAATCGATTGAACTAGCAGCTATAGCTCTTATAGCAAGAGGACATATTTTATTAGAAGATGTACCTGGGACGGGGAAAACAACATTAGCGAAAAGTTTGGCTAAAAGTGTGGACGCTAAGTTCCAAAGAATTCAATTTACAGCTGATACTTTGCCTGGAGATGTTATTGGACTCGAATATTTTGATGTGAAGGAATCGGAATTTAAAACGAGGTTAGGGCCTATTTTTGCAAATATAGTATTAGTTGATGAAATTAATCGGGCTGTACCGAGAACACAATCTTCGTTACTTGAAGTTATGGAAGAACGTACTGTTACAATTGCGAAGCAGACACATTCACTACCAGAACCTTTTTTAGTAATTGCAACGCAAAATCCTCTTGAATCGGCTGGTACATTTCCTTTACCTGATGCTCAATTAGACCGATTTTTACTTACTATACGCCAAGGTTACCCTACGAGAGAAGCGGAAAAGGAAATGATGAATCGGTTCCAAACGAATGATCCATTAGAAACGCTGCATTCTATTATTTCGAGTGAAGAAATAATAAATATACAAAAACGTGCAAGGGAAGTGTTAGTAGGGAGTGATGTGCAAGATTATCTTCTTGAAATTATTGAAGCAACTCGTAAGCATGAGCTAATTGAAATTGGTGTAAGTCCTCGGGGCACATTGGCATTTATGAGAGCGATTCAAGCACGGGCGATATTAAATGAAAGAGATTATTGTACGCCAGATGATATAAAACTACTAGCTGCATCCGTTTGTGCTCATCGGTTAACGTTAACGATTGAAGGGGAGATGAAAACGACGAAAGAACAAATTATGAAAGAACTTCTTCATACGATTAGTGTGCCAGTGGAGAATGTACGATGAATCAACAGCTTGTGTATACACCTTTAGCGGAGCCTTTCGTAATAGGAGTTATGTCAGTTGTAGCCGTTATTTTATGTGTATTTTCAAGTAATCTACTCATATTATCTCTCGTATTTTTGTATTTAATTTTAATAGGCGCTACGCATATATATATTCGGAAAGTATCTCGCGTTAACTGGAAATACAATCAAGGTAATTCGAACGTTTTTATAGGTGAAATAAATATGTGCAAAATAAAAATTTCAAATAAGTCGTTATTTCCTATTCTTAATATCGTATTTCGATTTAAATGTGAAAACAAGCTAACTTGGAATCATGATGAACTAAACAAAAATCATAGTACAGGTTCAAATTATTATTTGAATTTCAATATAAAAGGAGGAGAGGCAGTTTCATTTGATTTGCAAGCTGTAGCTTTAAAAAGAGGAATCGCGAAATGGGAAGAAGTTGAAATTGTTATTACTGATCCCTTTGGATTCATAACGAAACATATAACATATAAACAAGTTGATACGCCGTCCTATTTAGTTTTACCAGCCGTTCCGAAAATACAAGTTCCTGAATTACAAGAATGGTCACGCGGATTTCGAAAAGCGATGTCTTCTCCGCTATATGATGAAACGAAAGTAATGGGAGTGAAGTCTTATGAAAATGAAGATTTTCGTTCTATCCATTGGGGTGCAACAGCAAAAACAGGGACGATAACTGCGAAAAAATATGAACGAACACAATCTGATAAATACGCGATTTATCTCAATTTACAAAATAAAAGTGGCGTTTCTTTACGAAATGATATTGAAGAGCTTATTGAATTAACCGCAGGCATATGCAAACAACTGCTCATGCAAGATTGTTCATTTGAGTTATGGATTAACAGTGTGAAAGGTAACGGATTGTTACATGTAAAGAACGGGGATAATCGGAAACATTTGCAAAATGTATTAAAGATACTTGCCTCAATATCGGATCAAGATACGCCTGTATCTTCTACTTATTTTTACACAGCAGGATTTCGTCGTAAGGAATTGGATGCAGTTCCTTTAATTCTTGGTACTTCACCTAGGGAATATAGTAGAACGAATAAATGGATTGTAATTAAAGAATAAGAAAGGGCTTATGTCATGGTGAATAAAAAGCGGCATATGAAGGTGAAGTTGTGGAGTGTAAAAGCTTTAATCATACTTTTCTTTGCGGTTAGTGCGATAACGTTATCACAAGGTGTTGTGCATGTACAGGACATAGTAAAAGAGCGTTTTTTTAGTAAGACGGAGACAATATCAGAAAGAAATTATGATTTTACTAGTTTAGACGAACAGTTTGATGAACCTGAAAGAATTATAGATGAAGAAACAGGAGTTGTAGATACAAGAACAAAAATAGATAGGAAAATTCCACTTTTTGTACGAAAAAATTCATGGACTGATGTGTTTTCTGTTCTTTCAAATTCATGGATTAGTGTCGTTTTTTATGTAATTATTGCAGTGGTCATTCTATATGCTTTTTATAAATTAATGAGGAAAAAGGTAACGAAATCAGAAATAGAACAGGATAAACAATCGATAACAAAAGAAAATACGGATAGAACCGAAAAGAACAAGAAAGTGAAGCATCAGTTTGAACAGCCGTTACCTAAAGACACGATAAGGAAAACATTAGTTGAATGGGAAAGAACTTTACCATTTCACGAACAGCGAAGGCCCTATGAAACGATGCAACAATGGCTGAAAAGAATTTGTAGAACGATAGACATTATTCCAATATATGAGTCTGTTCGTTATGGTGAAAAGACGTATACGGAGTTAGATGTTAAGAAGACTATGCGGTGGATAGAGCGGGATGGAAAAGGGCGATATGAATAGTAGAATGTATTATATGAAAATAAAATGGTGGCTGAGTTAATCTGAATATGAAAGTTATATAAGTAAATAAAATTAGCTGTAAATTAATTTTATTTACTTATATTTAATTGCATGTTAATGTATACTTAATTTTTTAATATCTCTACCAATGGAAAAAGAATATACAAGCTATATGGAACTCTTTGTAGAGTATTGCTTCTTTAATTGTTCATGAGTATATCTTTGTTTTATTAATATAGAATGAAAAAAGGATACGTTAGAGCTAAACGATTAATGGGTAGCATGTTAATAAAAAATTACATGAGTTTAGTAAAAACTTATAATTTATTTTTAAGGGTGTGAAAATATAATGAAGCCGGTATTGAAAAGCATACTTATTTCCTTTACTTTTTCTGCAGTAGGGATGTGCTGGTTGCTGTTCATGTTATTTAGAGGAGGCGGAGACTGGTTATTGTCTTGGGTAGGTGTATTAATGGCATATTTATCTTTATACACTTTAATAGATTTATATTGTAAAAATACATACGAAAAAACATTAAATATAGTGCTTATAAAATCAACAGTTACTACCTTTAGTTTTGGAGTATTAGGAATCATATTTGGTATAATACACGAGCTATTAACACCATGGAGTCTCAGTTTAATGGTTTGGTATTGGTTGCTAACTCTACTTTTATTTTTAACGACCATAATATTATTAGTTATTTTAATATTTGTAAATCGTAAAGATCAAAATTTCCCCGGGGTATATAGATTACTTATACTTCTAAATTTACTTCTTACGTTAGGACCAGTATTGTGGCCACTATTTCTTACTATTATTGGAAATGGTATGAATGCTAGTGCAGGGTGGTAAAAGTGAATGAAATGAAAAGTTGATATAGGGTTTTAAGTATGTAAGAGAACGTGTTTTGATAAATTGAAAACACGTTCTTTTTTATTGTTAATCTTAATATAAACTCCTTAAATTTATAAGATAATTCGATTGGGAAAAAGATATGT
The DNA here is from genome assembly GCF_016651125.1 of Bacillus sp. TH17. Classification (NCBI taxonomy): domain Bacteria; kingdom Bacillati; phylum Bacillota; class Bacilli; order Caryophanales; family Bacillaceae; genus Bacillus; species Bacillus sp. TH17. Next base: position 2,512,559 of record NZ_JAEKEN010000001.1, on the reverse strand, counting down.
TACTGGAACAAACATATATGTACCTTTGAAACGAACACAATTAATGAATCATCTTAAAAATAATAAAGACGAGGTGAAATGAAAATAAGGGCAGTTAAGTGGCTGTCCTTATTTTATATGCCCTTTTTATTTTCATGCATGGCTCTTTCTCAGTTTATCGTATCAAAATTTGAACGTAAGTATTTCGTAAGGAATGGATAAGAAAAAAGAGAGTTTTATCATATAGGATTAAAGTATAACTTGAATTAATCTTATATTAATAGAGGAGAGGGAGCCTTATGAAAAAATGTAATTCAATTAAGTTAGCAAGTTTGGCAGTTTTATTAGCGGGTACTACTCTATTCACACCAGGTTTTACTGTGAAAGCAGAGTCTGTTCAAAATTTATCTAGTCCGTCACAATCACATGATCAAAAGAATCGGAATGGTTGGAAACAATTAATGCAGGAAACAGTACAGCTTGGAACCCCAGGAATATTAGCGAAGACGTCTAACAATGGAAAGATTAGTAGTTATACTGCTGGCGTCGCGGATTTAAATACAAAGAAAACAATGAAATCGGATTATCGTTTTCGGATTGGGAGTGTGACGAAGACTTTTACCGCTACGACTGTTCTTCAATTAGTAGGAGAAAATCGCGTGCAACTTGACGATCCAATTGAAAAGTGGCTACCCGGTCTCATTCAAGGAAATGGGTATGATGGCAATCAAATTACGATACGTCAACTTTTGAATCATACGAGTGGTATAGCTGAATACTTAAAGTCAAAAGACGCTGACATAATGAATTCGAGAAAAACGTATACAGCAGAAGAAATAGTGAAAGTAGGACTTTCTCTACCTCCAGATTTTTCACCAGGTAAGGGATGGCTGTATTCAAACACAGGATACGTAATATTGGGAATGCTTATTGAAAAAATAACTGGAAATAGTTATGCGGAAGAAATTGAAAAGCGAATTATTGAACCTTTGGATCTGTCAAATACGTTTTTACCAGGGAATTCACCCGTTATTCCAGGAAAGGATCATGCTCGTGGGTATATGAAAATAGACGAAACAAGTGAATTGAAAGACATGACGTATTATAATCCGAGTTTAGCTAATTCAGCTGGAGATATGATTTCTAATGCGGACGATCTAAATAAATTCTTTTCATTTTTACTTGGTGGTAAGTTACTGAAAGAACGTGAGCTAAAAGAAATGCTTACTACAGTTCCTATAGAAGGAAAAGGTGTTGGTGATGGATATGGCCTTGGGATCTATGAGACTAAACTTCCAAATGGTATTTCAGTTTGGGGTCACGGAGGGGCAATTCCTGGATTTACAACTTTTGTTGGCGGAGTAATGGGAGGCAAACATACATTAGCTGTCAATATTAACTCTTTAGGTGCGATGGATGTTGTTACACAGTTTAATAAAATGATGCAAATTGAATTTAATAAATAGATGAAAAGAAAGCGAATGGAATACTGCTTTAAAGGACAGTATTAGCATTCATGGTATGGCAGCAATCAAGTATATGTAGAACATAAATACGGATACAAGTGTAATTCAATCTTATAGTCTAGTATAAAAAGATGTCAGTTGCATGACATCTTTTTTATTTTGGATCAAAGAGATATATTGCGAATTTTGAAAATTGTTATTTTTGTAATTATTACATATAATGAAGGGTATAGGGTATATACAGGGGAGTTATGAATGGATAATACTTTAGTTAGTTAATTATTTTTTGTTTTAATAAATAAAAGTAAATTGATGTGGAGTGAAATACATTGGGACAAAATCAGTTTAGATGGAGTAACACACAATTACGAGAACAAGTTGAAGTAATAGATGGCACAAGAAGCCCGCACATTTTATTCAAGAATGCAACATATTTAAATTCCTATATGCGCGAGTGGGTGCAAGCAAATATTTGGATCTATGATGACCGAATTATATATGTAGGAGAAAAATTACCAGAGCAAATACATGAATGTGAAGTCGTTGATTGTAATGGAAAGTATGTAGTCCCTAGTTACATAGAACCGCATGCACATCCATATCAATTATATAATCCAGAGACTTTAGCAAATTATGCGATGCAGTTTGGGACAACAACTTTTATTAATGATAATTTAACTTTATTTTTCACGTTACAACGTGAAGAAGCATTTCGTTTATTAGATGAATTTGAAAAGATTCCGGCAAGTATGTATTGGTGGTGTCGTTTTGATGGACAGACTGAACTACAAAATGGGGAATCTTTATTTAATAGTGAAGAAATAATGGAGTGGCTGAAGCATGAAGATGTTCTTCAGGGCGGCGAGTTAACAGCATGGCCAAAACTATTAAATGGCGATGATGAGATGTTAAATTGGGTACAGGAAACAAAGCGGTTACAGAAAAAAGTAGAAGGTCATTTTCCCGGTGCGTCTGAATCAACGTTAGCGAAGTTAAAGTTACTAGGTACTGATTGCGATCATGAAGCGATGACGGGGCAGGAAGCATTAACACGTCTTATGCAAGGTTACATCGTTACTCTTAGAAACTCTTCTATCCGTCCAGATTTAGAAGTTTTACTGAAAGAATTGCTGGAATTAGGTGTCAAGCAATTTGATAGATTCATGTTCACAACAGATGGTTCACATCCGTCATTTTATGAAAACGGAATGACGAATAGGATGATAGAAATCGCGATAAAGCAAGGAATACCAGTAATTGATGCCTATAATATGGCAAGCTATAACATTGCTCGTTATTATAATATGGAGCATTTACACGGCGCGATCGCGACAGGAAGAATTGCAAATATTAATATTTTGGAAAGTAAAGAAAATCCGATTCCAATAAGTGTAATTGCAAAGGGGAAATGGATGAAGCGTGACGGAATAAACAAAAATGCATCATTACATATAGACTGGAGTAAATTCAAAGTAACTCCATTATCATTAGACTGGTCTTTAAAGAAAGAAGATATGATTTTTTCTGAAACAACAGGTATAAAATTATTAAATGATGTTATTTCAAAACCATATGTAACTGAAATCGACTTAAACGGTGAAGAACTTTCTATTGAGCATGATGAATGTTTCCTTATGATGATTGCTCGTGATGGCACTTGGCGAGTGAATACAGTTGTGAAAGGTTTTGCGAATGGATTAGGAGGTCTTGCTAGCTCTTATTCCGGTACAGGTGACATCATTCTTATTGGAAAAAGGAAAGAAGATATGCTCACAGCTTTTCATAGAGTAAAAGAGCTAGGTGGCGGTATAGTAATAGCGGAAAGAAATGAAGTGTTACACGAAATTGCATTACCATTGCTCGGGATTATGTCTAATTTGAAAATGAGTGAATTAATACAGAAAGAGAAAAAAATGGTGGAATTACTACAAGAGCGAGGATACACCTATAATGATCCAGCATTTACGATTTTATTCTTTTCTGCGACGCACTTGCCTTTTATACGGGTAACACCTATAGGATTATATGATGTGAAAAGTAGTAAGGTACTTGCTTCGCCGATGAAACTGATAAATCAATATTAAAAGGAAAGGTCCTATAAAAAATCTATTTTATAGGACCTTACTCATTCTTAGCATAAGAATATCCTAAACCTCAAATAATATAGTATCTAAATCATTTGAGGTGATACTTAAATATGAAAAAACTATTGTATGTTTTAAGTGTATTTATTTTGTGCGTATCTATCCAGCATGTGGTACATTCTCAGTCAAATGCACCAAGGTTATCTTCAGATTGTCTGGAAGAAAGTAAAATTCGTGATGAAAAGTATGTGAAAAACATTATGAATGACATTATATCTACATTTGATTTAAAGATTGATGAAAATAGTTTTTTGGAAGTTAGTAAAAGAGACCTAGAGGCTGCGCATTTGATGTATGGCGGAAGGGAAAATGATTCTTATTATAATTCGCTAACTAAAGTTTATGATAGTGGTGGATATAGGGGAGAGCCTAGATTATTTGTGAAGGCGCAAGAAGCATTTTTACTTTATAAAGAAATAGACGATACTAATGTAATGAAACGCCTAAACCTTGAAAAAGGGGAATGGATTGTTACCGAAACGAAAAAGAAGCAAGGGGAAATCGTGGAATACAGACCATTACAATGTGAAAAAGATTATCTGAAAAAGAGAAATGAATACCATAATATAAAATGATGTAACGAAAATCTTGAATGGGAAAGTTTTCGTAAATAAATGTAAATTAATCGGTAGAAATCACTAGTAAGTTCGCCATAAAAAACGTCATTTTAATCATTAAAAATGACGTTTTTTTATATTCTTAAAACCTTTGCATCGCACTCTCAATCCTCTTTGCTAAATCAGCTGACACTTCATGGAAATATTCCAAAACTACCTTTTTAATATCCTCGGATATAACTTTCAAATCACTAGCTAAGTTTTCGGCAAGATGTTCTTTTTCAATGTTTGATAACTTCGCATAAAATTCACCAGGCTGCACAAAATCGTCTTGCTTAGTTATGGAAGTTCTTTCAAGCTTTCCTTCAACGTACCTTCCGTCACCGCTAGTTGCTTGATTAGCAGGTGTCCAATCTTGCTGTTGGTTGATCGCTATTTTACGAAATTCAGGTCCAATTCTTCTTCTTTGAGAATCACTATAAATGTTAGCACGACCTTGTAGCATTTTATCATCTGATAGTTCTGCACCGTCTAGTAAATTAGAAGGGGAGAAAGCGACTTTTTCTACTTGTTCTTTATAGTTTTCAGGATTTTTATTTAATACCATTTTGCCTACTGGTATAAGAGGATACTCCTTTTCATCCCATACTTTTGTATCATCTAAAGGGTCATAAGAAAGGTGTGTTTCATCTTTAGGATCCATGAGCTGGACATATAAACCATATTCCACTGCTTTACCAGCCTCAATTGTATCGTATAAATCTTTCCCGCTATAATCAGGATTTTCGGCGGCCAGTTTATTTGCTTCCTCACTAGTAATGAATTGTACACCTTCAAATGGATACCAATGATACTTTACATACTTTCGATAACCTTGAGCATTTCTCCAAACATATGTATTTACACTATGTCCTGGGATGTGGCGAAGACTTTTTGCCGTACCAGCATCAGAGTATAAACGGACAACAAAGTGAATGGATTCGGGTGCTCTAGCAACAAAATCCCAAAATCTATCAGGGTCTATTAAGTTATTTTTAGGTGAAGGCAATAACGCATTAATAGTTTCAGGGAAACGCATCGGATCACGAACAGAAAAGACAGGAAGGTGATTACATAAAAGATCAAATACGCCTTCTTTTGTATGAAATTTTGTAGCAAAACCCCGTACATTTCTAGAAGTATCAGGTGTTCCTTTCGTACTAACAGCTAATGAAAATCGAACCATAACAGGAACTTTCTCATTTGAATTTTGTAAAAAGCTTAGTTTTGTATGTTCAGACATCGGATATATCGTTTGAAAATAACCGAATGCACCAAATCCTTTTGCATGAACAGGTCTTTCTAAAATTTTTTCGTGAATAAATTCTTGTAACGCCTCGTGCAGTACATTATCTTGTTTTAAAATAGGTCCACGTGAACCAACTGTTTGAGAGTGAAGTATAGCTTGTTCATTACGTTCTCCATTTTCATTAAAGCCTTTTCCTAGTAAAGATTGTCTCTGTTTATCATAGTTTTCATCCATCGATATAGCCTCCAAATCTTTTTTTCCATTGTTACTAAATATGATTTTATAGCCTTGATTATGTATGACACGCAAAGTTCAAAATAGTAACAGACCGCTAGATGAAAAAAACGTGTATGTAGTGGACCTGTTGAAATAGAAGAAATTATGGAAAAATGAATATCGGGAAGAAAATTACTATTAAAATTACAATCTTAAAAATGAATTTATACATGACTTTATAGAGAATGAACATAAATAAACAGGGAAAATAACTAGGAGGAATTTAAAATGTCGGATTGGTTTCAATTAGATAAAGAATATATGATGCCTACGTATTGTCGTACGAAGGTTGCAATAGAAAGAGGAGAAGGGTGCAAGCTTTATGATGTGGATGGTAAAGAGTATGTAGATTTATTTTCTGGTGTCGGAGTGAACGTATTAGGGTATAATCACCCGAAAATCGTGCAAAAGACAATGGAACAAGTTACGAAATCTCTGCATCTTCCGTTTCATTTTTTAAACCCAGTTGCGATTGAGTATGCAAAGAAATTAGTTGATTGCTCTTTAAAAAATGGAAAAGTCTTTTTTACAAACTCTGGTACGGAAGCGACAGAAACAACGTTGAAATTAATTGATAAATATAGAGCGAATACGCATGAGGAACGTGAAGGAATCGTAGTGCTGAAGAATAGCTTCCACGGGCGTACGTTAGGGGCACTTCATTTTACGAGACAAGAAAGTGTATATCAAAATTTCCCTAAAACATCGATTCCAGTATATGAAGTAGAGCGCGAGAATATAGAGCAATTAGAAGAAACAATTGTTAAAGAAAATCCAATTGCGATTATGCTAGAGCCAGTATTAGGTAGCGGGGGGATATACCCTTTATCGGGTGAATATTTACATGGTGTTCAAAACTTATGTGATAAATATAATGTCATTCTTATCGTTGATGAAGTTCAAAGTGGTATGGGGAGAACTGGTAAACTATTTGCTTATCAAAATTTCAATATTACACCGGATATTATTCAAATTGGTAAGGGAGCAGGAGGCGGGATACCGCTTGGCGGAATTATTGTAGGTGAAAAGTTATGTGATGTATTTGCACCAGGAGATCACGGCACAACGTTTGCTCATTCTTCAATGGGAACGGCTTTAGGGTTAACGGTTTTAAATACATTGATTGACGATGGTTTAATGCAAGAAGCGTATGAAACATCACACTATCTAAATGATAAATTGCAAGAAATTCAGAAAGAAAATTCTTATTATATTCAGGAAGTACGTCATGCTGGAATGATGTTTGGAATTAGTTTGAATGATAAGAATGAAAATGTTAAGAAATTACAGGTGGAGCTAATGGAGAAAGGAATGTTAGTTGATGTTACACAAGGGAACATCATCCGTTTACTTCCTCCATATATAATTACTAAAGAAGAAATTGATGCATTTATTTATGAGTTTATCTCCTGTATTCATAGCTTATCAGCTATAGCGAGTGTTTAAAAAACTTTATAAAAAAGCACCTTATTTTTAATTCAAATAGGAAGAAAATAGGGGTGAAAAAAATAAATTTATATATTAAAATAAAAAGCTGAAAAAGGTACTCGTATAGCGCCTTCTTCAGCTTTTTAAAATAGTAAATTACTTAATCTAGGAAGCATCTCGTTGGACAAATAATTAATTATGTGAAACAATAATAACAGATAAGGAGACGTTGCTTTTCCTTAAGTGCTTCGTATTGAATTTATTCTAGTAAGAGAAGGTGTGCTTAAAGAAGTTAAATTAAATAAGGGGCTGTTTTACTATATGCAACAAAATAATGATTTAAATTTTGAACCTCAAGACGTTAATATTGTCAATTCTAAACAAGCGAAAAAAGCAGTTATTGCTACTGGCATTGGGAATGCAATGGAGTGGTTTGACTTTGGATTATACGCGTATTTAGCGGTAATATTAAGTCAATTATTCTTCTCAGGTGTGGATAATAGTGGTTTGCAACTTGTACTAACATTTGGTACATTTGCGGCGGCCTTTCTCGTTCGACCAATCGGAGGTATTTTCTTTGGTAGAATAGGAGATAAATACGGCCGAAAGATTGTTTTAAGTACAACTATTATTTTAATGGCACTTTCTACATTATTCATCGCATTACTACCAACCTATGAACAAATTGGTGTATGGGCACCAATACTACTTTTAATTGCTCGAATGATTCAAGGCTTCTCTACAGGCGGCGAATATTCAGGAGCAATGGTTTATATCGCAGAATCTTCTCCAGATAAAAAGCGTGGTATACTCGGTAGTGGTCTTGAAATTGGAACACTCTCAGGTTACATTGCTGCCTCGGTAATTGTTACCATTTTGACGTTATTATTAACAGATGAGCAAATGCTCAGCTGGGGATGGCGTATTCCTTTCTTAATTGCTGCACCAATTGGTTTGGTCGGTTTATATTTACGACGTCATTTAGATGAATCTCCAATCTTTCAAGAGATGGAAAAAGCACAAGAGGAATCTGAAGACAACGAACAATTTTCATTTATGGATATATTAAAATATCACAAAAAAGACTTCTTATTAAGCACAGTAATTGTTGCCTTCTTTAACATTACAAACTATATGATCCTTTCGTATATTCCTTCTTATTTAACACAAGTACTAAAAGTCAAAGAAACAACGGGCTTATTAATTATTTCAATTACGATGGCACTTATGATTCCACTGGCACTTTATTTCGGTAAATTAAGTGATAAAGTAGGTAATAAACGAGTAGTACAAATTGGCTTACTTGGTTTAGCATTATGTTCAATTCCAGCATTTTTATTAATTGGTAACGGACATATTGTAGCCATGTTTGCGGGTATTTTCATTTTAGGTTTCTTCCTTAGTGTATATGAAGGAACATTGCCTTCGTTATTACCAGCACTCTTTTTCACCGATGTACGTTATCGTGCGCTTTCTATCTCCTTTAATATTTCTGTATCTATATTCGGTGGTACAACACCGCTCGTATGTTCATACTTAGTTCATGCTACTGGTAATCCACTGGCACCAGCATTTTATTTAACAGGTGTAAGTGTAATTGGATTAATTGTGTTTAGTGTACTGTTTGTCACAACATCAGGACGTGCACTAAAAGGTTCTTACCCTACTGTAGAATCGAAAAAAGAAGCACATCAAATTGCTAAAGAGGATCCTGAAGAAACACTTTGGTGGCATGAAGAATCTTTAGAAATTGAAGCAGGAAAAAAAGCATAATTTGTGAAAAGCAACGTGGACTTTTACACAAAAAGACTCCTAGTTTAATAGGAGTCTTTTTGTATACATCATTTTCTCTTCTTCTTCAAACTCTTCTGATACGCATAAAGCTTATGAACCTCTTCCTTAAATTCATGCAGAAGTACAGTGTTTTCACCATTTGAATAACGCACTGCATTATACGCGTCTATAATAATATGACTCTGAATATTTACCTCTTCTTCATCATTAATTCTTTCTAGCCAAGCTTCAACAGTTTCTCCTCGTTCTCGGTTTAAAGGAGGAGATAGCTTGCTCTCGAGTTTGAAAATTTCTTTCCGAATTTCGTTATTTGGTGGTTTATTTCGTTTGAAGCGTTTTTGGCTAATGCCTTCTTTATCAGTAATGATTGTAGATTCAAAGACAGGCATATTTGGTAAACTTAAATGTTTTCGTTTTTTTACTATTTTCCAAACGACGTAAATAGCGATGGCTGTACAGGCTATTATTGTAATGCTATTTATGAGAGTTGGATCAAAAGGACGCTGCCCCAATTCCTCCTTAATTTGAGGATCTTTTAAATTTCCTTTATTCGACCAAAAGTCGTCTGTATCTTTTAATGCAGCTGCCGAGAACAATGGATTTAAAGCATAACCAAATCCTAAGGCAACTACTTGTATGATATAAGAAAAAAGAAGCCGAATATAAGGAAATACCGGAATAAGTAAAGCGCTAATTATTCCAATCGTAATAATAGAAGTGAAACGTAATAGCTGTTGATTACGATTGGAACCTGTTAACCAAAATGTAATCATAATGTGTAAAGTTAATAGTAACAATTTCCACAATGGTGGAAAGGGGGCATAAAATATAGCTGAAACGACAAACCATACAATACCGCCTAACGATTTTTGTACTGGATATCCCGGTCCAACAGAGTGTACGATAAAGAAAAACAGTGGTAATAATATTGTGCCTAAAATAGAGAAAGGTAGAAATAAAGAACAACCGATTATTTGAATAACTAACAGTAGTACAAAACCTGTTGTTTTTTTATTCATAAATTTATGAATAAAAAATACTCCTACATAACCGGTCACTAAAAATATAGCAATACCAACTAGTTCGTCCCTTTCTGTTAATAACGAAAGAAGGAGGAGCAGAATAAAGTCATTAACGTGATAGAGCCAAGTTTTCAAGCTTTTCCACCATCCCTTCATTATTAATGAGGAACGTAGGCTGAGATAGAAGAGGGAGCTCCTTTTTCTGCAAACCAATGTATATCATTGTAGATGAGCGTTCCCTTTTTCTCGTTACATAATGAAGAAATCCTTGTTTCGGAAGTAACGTACTATCATCTGAAATACGTGCTAATTCCTCTAAAGCCTTCCCGTAATGTGTTTGTCCTTCGTTTAATGGTAAATGTAATGCACCAGTTTCTGCTAAAACACTAATAAATAACTCAAACGGAATTTGATGCTTCGTTGCGTATTGGCAAATGTATGTTGTAAAAGAAATAAGGTCTTCTACATTCTCTTTCCAACAAAACCCACGATCAGCAGCTAAAGAAAGACAAATTGTCCAACTATAATTTTTTACAGGTTCATATTGCTTCGCTTGTAACGCCTGCATTTTAGCGGATGCTTTCCAATGGATAGAGCGGAAAGATTCGCGTTCATATCGTTTAACACCGATAATGGATGTTTCATCATTGTAAAAAGAGAAATTTGTTCGATACGAACCTGTTAATAGTTGCTGGAGTTCTTGTAAACCGGCTACTTCTTTAGGAGTAGGGTATACAATAATTTCAGTCTTTAATTTATCAAAAACAGGTAAATGTACAGTTAATAAATGAAAAGGGTCTTTTAAAACACATTCAAATTGTTCAATTTGAAAGACACCACGCTTCGTTGCGGTTAATGTTAAATCCCATTTTTGTGCCGAATAAGCAGGTTGTGAAAATGGGAAAGAAAATAACGTTTTCGATATTTGTTCAATCCCTTGATCTTTATGCGGTATAAGGGAAGAATCTAAATGAAAATAACAAACACCATTAACGAGTGGTATATTTGCCCCATTTTTTAAATGAATAAAAAACTGTCCAGATTCATCAGGGAAAAGCCGAGTTGTTTGTTTCTCGTTTATTACTTGAAACTTTTTCTCTATGTAAGCGACATATTTATAAATAAAAATCGCAAATAAATAGTAGAAGAAAAAGAGAAACATAATAATTCGTTGCGGCAGAAAAAACGTAAATAGTATAGCGCCTGGCACAGTTAATTGAATAATATGGAGCTGAAAAAATAAAGGTACAGTTACAACGCGCTGTCCATTCATGCTTGTTCAATCTCCACAGGTACGTCTACTTCTTTTAAAATCCTTTGCATTAATTCATTTTTTGTCGTACGTAAAGCTCCTTCCATTGACAAGACGATACGGTGATTCCAAACAGAAGGAATTAAAAATTGTATATCTTCAGGCGTGCAATATTCTCTCCCGCGTAAAAAGGCTAATGCTTGAACGGCACGTACTAAAGCTAATGTAGCACGCGGGCTTACACCGTTAGCAATGTAATCATGATTTCTTGTAGCGTGAGCAAGCTTAATAATGTAATGTTCTAATGGTTCTGATACGAAAATTTCTTTCACTTGTTTCTGTGCTTCTAAAATGTCTTCTAAAGAAATGACAGATGTGACGCTTTCTAACGGTGCATTGTTACGAAAACGGCGCATCATTTTTAATTCATCTTCAGGAGACGGATAACCAATTGAAATCGTCATTAAAAAGCGATCAAGTTGTGCATCTGGAAGAGGGAAAGTTCCTTGTGATTCAATCGGGTTTTGCGTCGCAATAACAAAGAAAGGTTTCGGAAGAGGAGTAGACTGCTTTTCAAGCGTTACTTGTCGTTCTTCCATCGCTTCTAACAAACTAGATTGTGTTCTCGGCATCGCGCGGTTAATTTCATCCGCAAGTAATATGTTTGTCACGACTGGTCCAAGTCTTAACTCGAATTCACTAGTTTTTGGATTGAAATATTCAATACCTGTTACATCACTCGGAAGTACATCAGGGGTAAATTGAACGCGAGAAAAATTACCACCAATGCTTTTAGAAATTGTTTTTGCTAGTAATGTTTTCCCGGTGCCAGGAACGTCTTCAAGCAGTACATGTCCATCAGCAAGTAATGAAACGAGGAGTAAATCAATTACATTTTCCTTACCGACAAAAACAGATCCTATGTTTTCTTTCAATTTAGTTATCATATGTATCATTCCTTTCAAAATAAAAGCGGATATTTCTATATTTTAACAAATTATTCAGAAAATTGATATGATTTTTTAATTTGAAGAAATGGATATTTAATTTTAAAATTCCACTTGCATATTTTGGAATATGATTATACAATATCGGTATACGATATATCGAAAGTCGATATATCACGAAGCGATGTATCGGAGGTAGTTATAATGAATGGGAAAGCGCAAAAATACATTCCATTAACTGAGGCGACATATTACATATTGTTGTCACTTGTAAAGCCAATGCATGGTTATGGAATTATGCAAATGGTAGAAGAGATGACAAATGGGGAAGTAAAGCTCGGTCCTGGTACTTTATACGGGAATACGACGAAGTTACTAAAAGAAAAGTTAATTGTTGAAGTTGCCTCTACAGACAGAAAGAAGTGCTATGAGTTAACACCGTTTGGGAGAGAAGTGTTAGAGCTAGAGTATAACAGACTGCAGAGATCTGTAAGGAATGGAAACAGTATATTAGGGGAGTGAATGGAAGATGGAGACAAAGAAGGTACTCAAATTTTTCGCGGCATGGAGTTTAGAGAAAGAGGAAGCTTTTTTAAGAAAAATGCATCAACAAGGCTGGGCACTACAAAAATACAATGTGATGTATACGTTTAAGAAAACGGAGCCGAAAGATGTAATATATAAAGCGGATTTTAGATTGGATTATAAAGATTCAAAAGAAAAACAAAAAGAATATATTGAGCTATATGAAATGTGTGGCTGGAAACATGTAACGAGTTTTACAAAATGGAATTATTTTTGTAAGGAAGTAGAAGAGGAAAATGAGTTGCCAGATATATATTCAGAAAAGGAGACGAGGATACAAAAACTAAAGGAGTTATCACTATTCTTTGTTATTATGTTAGTAACTATATTACCATCAATGTATAACGTATTTTTAAGTCCGATAGAATCAAGAGTGCCTATTTGGGCGAAAGTTATGGTGGGGGTTGTTAGTTGTATGTGGATGTATCTCTTTATAAGGCTCTCTTGGAAAATTAAGAAATTGAAAAGCGAAATATTATAATAAAGATTGGATTTTAAAAGAAGATGATTTCGTAGATATTATATACGGGAATCATCTTCTTTCATTTCTATGTAATTTTATTTTGTTCACTCTTTTTTACATAATAAAAGACTGTATATTTAAGGCATAGAACTAACAGTTACAAAGATAATACTAGTAATAATACCTAAAAAAGTCATAAATGATGAAGAAACGATTAATAATGAACTACTGATTAATACTATTTTATTAGAGTTTTGATGTTTAAAGTGGTAATAAAGTAAAAAGCCGCAAACAGTAGAAACAATCCATATAGCTAGACCGTAAGGAGTTGTTATCTTCTTCCAATCGAAAATCCAAAAGTAGAGTATGATCATGTGGCAAACTAATAGTAGTAATGCGGATGGAATCATTAATCTGTTATTAAATATCATTTATTTCACCTCTCTTATGTAAATATTACCAGAAGAGTATGGAGTTTAAAATATAATAAGGAAGAAATACGTTTTGTACTACCTCATTAAAAGGAAAAATCCCTTAAAGAAAAATCTATTTCTATAAGGGATAGTAATGATTTTATGAGAAAGACTGATTTTGCGCAGGTTTTATAAATTGTTCTGGGTTTTCAACAAGCCCACATACAGCACATTGGACGCGGTAAGTAGGTCCTTGATAAGCCATATGAAAAGCGTTCATCGTTTCATTTGTGTATTCTTCTTCTACTTGACCAGTTTGCGGATTTAATTTTACTGGTTTTACTTGTTGCTCAAGAATATTAAAGCGCGTTCGGTTCGTTTTACAGCTTGGACATAGCATTGGTTCCATATGTATACACCTCCATTTGTAGCATTTCTTAAGCTGTATGATTTTATGCAAGTAAAAAAACTTTCTCAATATAAATAGGTGTTTATTATATTTAAAATTCAGAAAAAATAAAATATAATAAATGTAAGAACTGGTTATGTCCAAACCAAATCTCCTGTTTTATGCCAATAAGCTGGGGGCCGAGAAATCGGCCTCATTTTTTTGTGCTCATCTCAATAAGGTACAAGGTTTTTAAAAACATTTGTCGAATTTTTAGAGGTGAAGGTAAAGGGGGAATAAGTATGAACTTAAAAATGAAATACATTATTTTATATGTTGAAAAGTTTGAACAATGTCTTCAGTTTTATAAAGAAATTTTAAGATTACCAATAAGAGCAGAGCACGGTACATATATCGAATTTGAAACAGGAGCAACAATTTTAGCGATGAATACGCGAGAGGATGTTAAGGAGTTAACGGGACTACCTCTTACAGAAGGTGTACTACAATCTTCTCATTTTGAGTTAGGGTTTGTTGTAGAGGATGTAAAGGGAACGATTGAGAAATTAAAAGAACAAGGGGTTAAAGTTCTAGTTGAGCCAATCGTAAAACCGTGGGGACAAACAATTGCTTACATTGCCGATCCAGACGGTAATTATATTGAAATTTGTAGTTCATTAGAATAGAAGGAGAAAAAGAGGATGGGGTTTCCAAAATTAGAAACAGAACGTTTACTATTAAGAGAACTTACACTATTAGATGCAGAAGCGATGTTCCATTATTTTTCAAAAGAATCCGTTATTCGTTATTTCGGAATGGACTCTTTCGAAAATATTGAGCAAGCGAAAACGACTATTCAAACGTTTAGAAAGCGTAATGAAGAGGGAAGCGTATTTCGCTGGGGAATAGAGAAGAAAGGCACGGATCAATTAATTGGTACGTGTGGGTTTCATTTAATTAACAAGCATCATAAACGAGCTGAAATTGGTTATGAGCTAGATGATACATATTGGGGACAAGGATACGCAACCGAAGCACTGCAAGCAATGCTAGCTTACGGATTTGAAACGTTGCATTTTATAAGAATTGCAGCTGTCGTATATATAGAAAATGAAGCTTCCCGTAATTTATTAAAAAAATCCGGATTTCAAGAAGAAGGATTACTTCGAAAATATATGATTCAAAATGATGTTGCTCATGACACGGTCGTTTATTCATTATTAAAAGAAGATTGGCAAAAGTAATGAGCACAAATGAGATAATGAAGGTTATTAAGGACCATAAAGATGAGCGATTTATATTAGGTATAGACGGACTAAGTCGTTCGGGTAAAACAACGTTGGTTAAAAAATTAGAAGAAAATATGAAACGAAATGGAATCCCGTTTCATATTTTTCATATTGATGATCACATAACCGAGCGTAACAAGCGATATAATACTGGATTTGCAGAGTGGTATGAGTATTACAACTTTCAATGGGATATCGATTGCTTGCAGCAAAACTTATTTCAAAAGTTACAAAGTGACATGCAATTAGAGTTGCCATACTATCATGATGAAACAGACTCATGTGAAATGAAAGAAATACAGCTTCCTTTAGTAGGTGTAATAATTGTAGAAGGAGTTTTTCTGCAGCGAAAAGAATGGAGAGATTTTTTTCATTATATGGTGTATTTGGATTGTTCAAGAGAGACAAGGTTTCTACGTGAAAGTCCAGAAACGCAGAAGAACCTTTCAAAGTTTCAAAGTAGGTATTGGAAGGCTGAGGAGTATTATTTGGAAGTGGAATTGCCGAGGGAGAGAGCGGATTTAGTAATTACAAAATGAAGCTAAGTATCAAGAAATGCATGAAAAATTTGATAGCAAGATGAAAACCGCATTATCAGAGGGGAAAATGAAAGACCTTACGCCTGTAATGTTAAGCGATAATAAAGTTCTTTAATTCTTATAGAACTAACCATGCAGGTTAGCTCTATAAAAAAATTTTAATTTATTACAAAGTGTAGAAAAGCATAATTTTTCAAAGGCAAAGCAAGAATGGGTATATTATGGAATGGTAGACAATAAGTTAACTGTCATCTATGTTGCCATGAAAGAGTTTAAATGGCATGAACTACAATTTGTAGGGCAGTTTATGAGTTCACAACAAAGAGAACGCTATAATATCATATTAAAATAAAAGAGGGGTAGAACATGCCATTCCATATAGGTAGTGCAAGAGCAGGTTTTACTAAGGTAAGTGGTACTAGGGGTAGGTGCATTCTATAAGTATTTAGGATATAGAGAAAACGGTAAAGATGTAATGGAATGACACGAAGCTTATGTTGAGGATATTCATGTAGAAACTGTAACGAAATACGATTGATAGTGAACTAGAATATGCAAAAAAAAAGATTAGTGAACTAGGATATACAGAAAAGGAAACTCTTAGAGATGTATTACTTAGGGCAGATAGATGTTTGAGAGACTATGGTTACACTATAAAATAGTAGACTTTAGGAGAAATAAATCTATTTAAAGGGGTACCAAGGATGGGGAAATTCAAGAAAGACCAAAAAGTAGTTGCACTTACATTTGAGGGGTTAACGCCATGTACCATTGTAAGAGTTGGTTGGATTTTTATTACGGTACAGGTAGAGGAAACAAAACATCTGAATTCGATTACAAAAGGTAAGATAGTTCCTTTAGAAGAAGACAAATACTACTTATTAGAAGAGTGTATAAATGAAGAAGGTAACTTTGAAATAGGC
Source organism: Bacillus sp. TH17 (assembly GCF_016651125.1). Taxonomy (NCBI): domain Bacteria; kingdom Bacillati; phylum Bacillota; class Bacilli; order Caryophanales; family Bacillaceae; genus Bacillus; species Bacillus sp. TH17. The sequence continues at coordinate 2,495,806 of NZ_JAEKEN010000001.1, read as the reverse complement.
GATGTGTTTGGTATTATTGATTCATCGAACTTAGAAAGTGTAAAGAAAGAATTTGCTAACAACGGTGAATTCGAGAAGAAAGATGGACAATATTATACAAGACTTAAAACAGGTAGTGAGTTACTGAAACAATACTTCAACTAATATTTCACAAAGGAGTATGCAATATGATTGAGATGAAACAGGTAAAAGTAGGAAGAGACCAAAAGGAGTCTCTTTTTGTTTTAAATGGTGAAGGTGACATTATATTAAGTACAGAGAAAAGGTCCATTTTAAACAGTTGGTGTAATCTATTAGGGATAGAGATACCGACTAATGTAAAAATAACAGAAGTAGACAATGTACATATAACTACATATCAAGTAGAGAAGACTGTCATGTGTAAGGAATTTATAGATAAGAAAGAAGTACCTTTAGGGGTATCTCCTTGTCTAACCTTTGTACCTATGAAAGACTGTGATGAATACATGGAAGTAATTGCTTACGTACATATTGACGAGAAAGTCACAACAATTTATATACCGCATGAAACTTCAAATGTATTTGTAGAGTTGTATACAGGAGAAGTAGACACTAGTGTAAAGTTACCATTTTTAAATTATAATTTCTAATTTCTAATAGGATGGTAGGAACATGATTCCAAATATAGAACTAGGTATCAAAACGGTAAAGGGTCAAGACTTAAAATTAGGTGATATATTAAGTGCAGATGGGTTAATAGACACAGTTGTAGTAATAGACGAAGAAGGTAACTTACATACACAAGTAAATAGTGAACCATCAATGGCATTCGAGTTAGAAGGTTTTATCATAGTAGAGTGAAAATGACCTAATTTTGATATTTACGGACATATTTCAAGTGGGAAAATATGCTCAACTCACCCTATCAATAATTACAATGGGATTATCTGCTTACATTTGCTTGAACAAAAAGATGAAATGAGGCTTTCGATAAAAGTGAATAATCTTATTTATGTTAGGTATATAGACTAATAAAAAAATTTTATATTTTATTATTGGGAGGACGAAATAATGGATTTGGTAAACAAATTTTTAAACGGCTTGAGAGCAGCATTATCAACAGATGATCTCGAGGCACTAAATAAAGCGTACAGTGCTACAAAAGATGATATTGATACATTAAGGTCAGAATATCCAAATTGTCCAGAATCACTAATCTCTTTACTTGAAAATATTGATGGTACATATTGGCGGAAATATGGAGAAAACAAAGTTGCGGTATGTATTTTAGGCTCAGATGTTGAAGAGTATCCATATTATTTGCTTTCTACACAGCAGATGCTCGAAAGTTCAAAAGAAGAAGAAGACGTCTCTTATCTTTTAGAATACCAAGATGACGAGGATACTGTTGATTCTAAGATAAATCCAAAAGGACTTCTCCCTGGCACTTATATTCATTTTTCAGACTGTATGAACAATGGTGGAACATCAAGACTCTATATTGATTTTAACCCTTCTGATGAAGGTGTATGTGGTCAAATAATTCGTTTTTTGCACGACCCTGATGAATATGAAGTGATTGCAAACAGCTTTGATGAGTATTTACAGGATCTTATTGATGGTGATTTTAATTTTCTAGAAGAAGAATCTCAATAATTTGTGAAGAATTACACTTCAACTAATGGGAGCTTTAGTTGAACAAGATTTAAACAAATTTATTATTTATATTTGTCTACAAACTCATTTAAAAGGTTAGAAATTAAACAACTTTAAAGAGCCTTACTACAATATGATTTGTAGCGAGGCTCTTATATTTTTAAATCAGAATTAAATAACATTATTATCACTTTACATGTAATTGAAAAAGCTGGTATATTCGAAAAGATTGAAAAAAAGTCGATTGAAGAAAAAATGGTTTATATACTGTTGTTCTTGTAGCAAAATATAGTAAAGAACAACGTACCTTTATCATAACTTATAATGATAAAGAGGAAATAGCAGGTTTATATATTAAATAAAAACAGATACAGTGGAAGTTTCCACTGTATCTGTTTTTTTGTTTTAACCAAATTATGGTTATTCGCGCTAATATGAACACATAGCTATATAAAAGGGGTGGGTATTATGAAAACCGAAATAGTTCCCAAAAAGAAGTACAGTATAATAAGCTATATATCTTTACTCATCGGAATTATGTGTTTTTTATTCGTTTTTATAACTCCGACGAGAATAGCGAATGCGGGAAATATAGTTGGAGATTATGTAACGATTGCTCTTACAGGTGTAGGTATTATACTTTCAATAATCACAATGACGAAAAAAACGGAGAAAAAGGGGATAGCTATTATTTCATTAGTACTGTCCTCATCATTTTTTATATTTTGGATCATCGCAATTATTTTAGTTTTGACGGGTCAAGTTAGCTTCGCGCCGTAATGAGCAATAAAAAGAGTCCTTCATTAATAGAAGGACTCTTTTTATTCGGTATCTTCAGGTTGATATTCTAAAATATCCCCAGGTTGGCATTCTAATGCTTTACAAATAGCATCTAAAGTTGTAATTCTAATTGCTTTTGCTTTTCCATTTTTTAATATAGAAAGGTTAGCCATTGTAATTCCAACCTTCTCCGAAAGCTCTGTTACACTCATTTTTCTTTTAGCTAACATTACATCAATATTAATTATTATTGCCATGTTATTCACCTCAGACCGTTAAATCATTTTCTGATTTTATATCTATCGCATCTTTTAAAAGTCTTTGGAGAACGGCAGCAAAGACTGCGATAACCATTGAAGCAAAGATTAGGAGCATGCCAAGTATAATAATACCAGGTGCATCATCTCTTTCCGCTACAAGATAGAAGAGTGGCATACCTACCACATATAAAATACTGATTGTTACTGCACAGTTTTTTATCTTTTTTAAAGCTCTAACAGATAATTTCGAGAAAGCGTTACCCTTGTCAATAAAGCTTACAAGTTTAAAGGCTTGATATAGAGCAAAATAAAAAGGTATCACGGTTGCATATAGATTGATTAAAACAAGATATTTTATAAATGCAATATCCGGGAACAATTCCGCTGCATATTTCCCTATGTTAGGAACTAAAAATATACATAAAGCAAGAACAGGGATTCCAATCAGAATAATAGCTGTCTTTAAAAAGAGTGTTGATCCTTGTTTCATATAAAGCACCTCATTTAAATATTATCTATTTAATCTAACATGAAATTTATCGTTTAACAATAAATTTTTATTTATTATAATCTTGTTTTTATTGTTAAACCAATTTTGTATTTTAATGAAGATAATCATTCCTTCTTTTTGTAAATGATGTTATGTTAAAAGTAACGATTAAGTCGTTCTTATCCCGCTATTTGTGGGAGTCGGGCTGCCCGTAAAAGCCCGATTGGTGAAGGCTAATAATCAGTGGGGATGGAAAAAAACCCTCTGATTAAAGTTTCACTTTATAGATAATAATTAATATGATTATACCTTTAGAATTTCTTCAACTACTACAAATAAATGAATAGTAAAAAGCCGATTATCCTTTAGATTACAAGAAATCGGCTTTTTTATACAAAAGATCGCTTAGCGTACGAAAATCGCTTTTTGTTGGCAGTGCCCTGTCACAATCAAGCTGAGAAAAACAAATAATCCAAAACGAGAAAATTCTTAAGTTGATGGATGTGTAATGCTACTCCTATGTTAAGGTTCGAGTCATTTGAAATAGCACCCTCTATATTGAGTGGTGTTAAAGCGACGTATATGATAAAAAAGATGTATCGCTTGTAAAAAAAATGCATCACCTTGAATGAGCTAATACGACAAGAATCCGTTTCGGGCTTAATTAGGGAATGCAGTACAGATCAGTATATAGTATACAAGCATTCCCTTTCTATAAATACGGTATGTTTTTAATATAATTAAAAGAAAATTTTTGTGTTCTTTAATATGATGTCACATAATACCAGTTTTTTCTATTTTTGTGATTTCTTTATATTCATTATTAAAGTCGTATTTGTTTGGTCTAGTATCATTTGGTGTATAAATAAATCCTGAAAAATTATCTAATATACCACGATAAGTAAAAAAGAAAACAGAAATACCATTTTTATTTTGTTGAATAATTACATCCCCACCGTTTTTGGAAGTGGATGCAAACTGTTTAGGTAAATGAATTTGTCTACTATCATAATGAACATTAGGAGTTAACTCTTTATGTTCTATAAGTGTTATAACTTTTTCACGGTCTTCTTTATAGATAATAAAATCTAAATTTATATAAATCTCATTAAATGGTATACATATCCAAGTAATTATTATGACTAATTGAATAATTAACGGTTTCCAATTTTTGTATTTGATAAGATGTATGATTGTGAAAATTAATATTAAGAAAAACAATCCATGAACTATTATTGAAAGAAATGGCATAACAAATGGGGTAAGGAATTCAACTAAATACCATTTGAAAAAATGATAAAGTATGAGAGCGAGACCGCTTATTAATGTAATTTTGGTTAAATTCTTATTCAAATTTTGAATCTCCTTTCTATACTAAAAACTATGTGATTTTAGTATGAATATAAAATATATTTTTTCATAAATTTCCCTTGTTTTCATTTTATTAACTTTGTGTGATTAATATTTTGAATATATCATAGATTTGAAATTAAATAAACGGACGTTGAATTTTTATATTTTATATAGAATAACAGTTAAATAAAAGTGAGGGAAGTTTTCAAAATAGACTAGTTTTTTATTTTAAATGTAATTTGATTTGTTTCATGAAATAGATCTGGTTCCGGTAAAATCAGTTGTAACAAGTGAACATTACGTTCATTGTGTATGTTATTCGTTTTTTATCGTTCTAGAAAACTGGTTATTGTTAGTTTCCTGACAGTGGGGAATTAATAATAAAAAAGAATAAATATAAGCTTGCGTAAATGTTATGGAAAATCAAATCCTTGTTTACATTGAGGATGTCGAAAACAGCTTATGGAGGAGCAACAATGATGAATCTTCGTAAAAAGATAATGAGGCTAGCATTAGTGGGAACGATTGTACTAGGTACAGGAAGCATAATGAACGATAACGAGGTAAAAGCTGAGACGAAAAAAGCAGGACAGCTCACTTCTTATTGTGGAAACGGGGCAGTACAGAAGTGAAAAAAACTCTGTGTTTCTTTTTAATTAATATATTTATTGGGAAAAACTTCGGAATTTCAGGCACAAATGCTCCTTCTATCCTATAATAGAAGCTATTCTGGACGTAAGCAATTTGTAAGGAATGAGTAAGAAAAAAGAGATTTTCATAGTATAAAATATTTATTATACCTGCGTATAACACCTGCTACTAATAATGTGTTATAATACGAATTAGCAACATAAAGGAAAGGAATTAGAAAAAATGACATTACAAAATACTAAAAATTTAAAAAAACAAGTTGCTCCTTTTGAAAAATCAACGGCAAAAAAAGTGTTTGGCAAATCATCAATACGGTAGTGCCATTTATTATCTTATGGTACCTTGCTTATAAAAGTTTGTCCGTTTCTTATTGGTTAGCATTAGTTCCAGCTGTGTTAGCCGCTGGATTTATGACACGGGTTTTCATTATTTTTCATGATTGTACCCATCATTCTTTCTTTAAAAGCCGTCGTGTAAATAGAATAGTAGGGACATGTATGGGTGTTTTAACTTTATTCCCGTTTGATCAATGGGGGCATGAGCATTCCGTTCATCACGCTACAAGTGGTAATTTGGATAAGCGAGGTACAGGAGATATTTGGACACTTACAGTGAATGAATATTTGGCAGCGCCATTTAGACTCCGTTTAGCATATCGTTTATATCGCAACCCATTCGTTATGTTTGGATTAGGCCCGATTTATGTTTTCCTACTTAAAAATAGATTTAACAGAAAAGGTGCTAGAAAGAAGGAACGCATGAACACCTATTTGACGAATGTGTTAATCGTTGCTTTAGTAGGGTTACTTTGCTGGGCACTCGGATGGCAATCGTTTCTTTTAGTACACGGTTCCATATTCTTAATAGCAGGTTCAATAGGTATTTGGCTGTTTTACGTACAGCACACATTCGAGGATTCTTATTTTGAAGAAGATAAAGATTGGGAATATGTGAAAGCGGCAGTGGAAGGAAGTTCGTTTTATAAACTTCCCAAAATCCTGCAATTTTTAACTGGTAATATTGGATTTCATCATGTTCACCATTTAAGTCCAAGAGTACCTAACTATAAACTAGAAGAGGCACACAATAATACGCTTCCTTTAAAAAATGTACCAACGATTACTCTTGCTACAAGCTTGCGGTCAATTCGTTTCCGTCTTTGGGATGAGCAAAACAACAATTTTGTTACCTTTAAAGACGTCAAAAAATTAGTAAAAAACAATGTTTCTGTTCCAGTAAAATCAGAACTATAACTTCACCACATATAACTGACTCCCCTTAATCATTTTTGACTTAAGGGGAGTTTTTGTTTAACTAGTAGATGTACGATATGGAGAAAACTTAAATGATTTAAATTGTAATGGAGGTGGATTAGGAAACAGGCATTAATAAAGGAGACAGTAAATATGTTATGTTAACAATGTGAAGCGTTTGATACCACAACTTTTTTAATGAATATCATGCTTCGTCTCTGAGAATATTTCAATAGACAGGAAATGATGTAAACGTAATACCAAAGTATCTTAATCTGCAAAACAAATAACAATAAGAGTTATGAAGTTATTTTGAGATAATAAAATGCAAAACGGACAAACTCAATTATTCATGAATTTGTCCGTTTATCTTTTAGTGGAAACAGGGGAGTATGTAAACCACATGTGCATAAAGTGTAAAGCTGTTTAAAGATTTGTGTATTCAGCTAATCTGGTCTTTTTTGCAGTTGTTACTTTTTAGTTTGACCGGATAGTTCAACAGACTTTTGCGTACAACGCTGCATAGCTGAAATGATGGCTGTTCGTAAGCCTTTTTCCTCTAATGTTGCTACAGCTTCTATAGTTGTTCCGCCAGGGGAACAAACCATATCTTTCAATTCACCTGGATGTATGCCTGTTTCTAGTACCATTTTTGCAGAGCCTAACACAGCTTGAGCTGCGAATTTATATGCTTGATTTCTTGGCATACCATCTAATACAGCTGCATCTGCCATTGCTTCTATAATCATATATACATATGCTGGCGAAGAACCACTTACAGATGTTACAACATCCATTAATTTTTCACTTACGATCTCCGTTTGACCAAAACTATTGAAAAGGATTAATACATCTTCTAAATCTTTTTCTGTCACCATTTCATTTGGACATAGCGCAGACATTCCTTCTCCAACAAGAGCAGGTGTATTAGGCATTACTCGTACAACCTTCAACTTTTTATCAAAAGCATCTTCAGTACTTTTAATGCTTTTTCCTGCAGCGATCGTTACGATGATAACATCGTTTTTTATCACTTCTTTTATTTCGTTAATTATTGATGCGTATAGGTCTGGTTTAATTGATAAAATTAAAATATCAGCATTTTTAGCTACTTCATTGTTGTCAGTTGTTGTAGTTAGTCCATATTTTTCACTAGCATTTTTTAAATTCGTAGTGTTTAAATCTGAACAAATGATTTTATTTGAAGACACTATATTTTTGTTTATCATCCCGCCAATCATAGCCATTCCCATATTTCCGCATCCGATGAATCCAATTTGTTTGTCCATAATAACTCAATCTGGCTCCTTTTATCATAAATTATATCGGTTTCAAATTATTATTCTAAAATAACAATAACATCCAAGTGCAATATAAAGAAACATTCTAAGAGAATACGTTCTTTTTTGCAATACAAAAAATAAAGAAATCAATTTTATTCTGTACTAAACAAGTGCATTCTCAATTATTTAATATTTTATGTTATTTACTATTTGGTAACGTTTAAAAGCATGTTGGAGAATAGGTATAGTTATATCAACTTTTTCTAGATATGGTGATATTCATAAGTGTGTACATAATTTCATACTTAAAGCTTGTCGCTCTATTCATTTTGCAAAATACCTCTTGACACAAAAACGAAATATATAGCATAATATAAAAAATCAAATGGAAAATCGTTGAAGGGAAATAGTACATATGTCTTCTTACGAAAGAGAGTGGAATTCACCGGCTGAAAGATTCCTCGTATAGAATGTATCGAACCTATCCCCGAGTCTTAAATGAAAGTTTAGGCGTACGCCTGCGTTATAGGCGCCAAGTGGATATCTATGTATATCAATTAAGGTGGTACCGCGGAACAATGACCGTTTCGTCCTTTTTATTTTATTAAGGGCGAAGCGGTCATTTTTATTTTGCTCTTTAATAGGCTAGGTGCAGCACTGATAAGAATAGAAGCCGCTGTAAGCTGTATGAATAGAAGTGAAATTAATAAAAAACTTTGATTTTAGACTTGGGGGATACAAAAGTGAAAAAACAACGAATTGTTGTAAAGATTGGGAGTAGTTCCTTGGCAGATAGTCACGGAGGCATCTCTAAAGAACAACTTTCAGATCACGTTGCTGCATTGGCACGATTGAAAGAGGAAGGGCATGAAGTTTTACTAATTACATCCGGGGCAGTCGCTGCAGGTTTTTCTGCTCTAGGGTATCCTAGCAGACCTGTGACAATTAAAGGGAAACAGGCTGCTGCGGCTGTCGGGCAAAGTTTATTAATGCAGGCATACACGGAGGAATTCCGTAAATATGGTATCGTTACTGCACAACTTTTACTAACGAGAAGTGATTTTTCTAGAAAAGAACAATACAGTAACGCTTACGCTACTTTAGGAGAGCTACTAAACCGTTCTGCTCTTCCTATAATCAATGAAAATGATTCCATTTCTTTAGAAGAGCTAACGTTCGGTGATAATGATATGCTGTCAGCTTTAGTAAGCGGACTTGTTTCGGCAGATATGCTCATGATTTTTACAGATGTGAACGGTTTATATGACCAAAATCCTCAGAAAAATGCGGATGCGAAAAAATATCATTTCCTTCCTGAGGTAACGGAAGAAATTGCTTCTCTTGCAGGAGATGCTGGCTCAAAACTTGGGACTGGCGGTATGAAATCAAAAATCGATGCTGCAAAGACGGCACTATCTCTTGGAGTGAGTGTATTTATCGGAACGGGATGTGGACAGGAGAAGTTTTTAGATGTTATGAAGGGCAAAGGTGATGGAACATATATCGGGAATGCTCCTCAAAAAGTGATTAAGATGAACAAGCAATGGATCGCCTTGCATTCGCTTGTTAGCGGACAAATTGAAGTAGATGCGGGGGCAGCCACTGCCATCATTCAACATGGAAAGAGTTTACTTCCTGCTGGTGTTACTAGTGTGTCTGGATTTTTCCAAGTGGATGAAGTCGTGGAAGTAATTACGCAACAAGGGCGCGTAATAGGAAAAGGACAATGCACATATAGCGCAGAGGAACTAAGGAATTTAAAAGGTATGCAAAGCCAAGATATTCAAGCAAGAGGCGAAAGGCATAATTATGAAGTCATCCATAGGGATCACTGGGTTTCATTGTAAGCTTTAATTCTAGTACAAGAAAGATTTAGATACTGGTGTTAAAGGGCTCTCAAACTGTAACCTTTAAAAAGGAGGAAATAAAATGAATGAAGTATTGGCAAAGGGAAAAAGAGCAAAAGAGGTTGCTCGAGAACTTGTTCTTAAATCTACGAGTCAAAAAAACGAAGCACTTGCTGCAATTGCTGAAAGGCTAATAGTAGAAACAGCTTATATTTTAAAGGAAAACAAACGAGATATTGAAGAAGGTAAGGCGAAAGGATTTTCCGATTCTCTTCTTGATCGTCTTATGCTCAATGAACAGCGTATTATTGATATGGCAGAGGGGATTAAGCAGTTAATTGAATTACGCGATCCTGTTGGAGAATGTGTAAGTGCATGGGAGCGACCAAATGGATTATCTATTCAGGAAATGCGTGTACCACTTGGTGTTGTCGGAATGATTTACGAGGCAAGACCGAATGTAACGGTAGATGCTGCTACAATTTGTTTGAAAACAGGAAACGCAGTCATATTACGTGGTAGTTCTTCTGCTATCAATTCTAACAAAGCCATCGTTAGCGTTATTCACCGAGCGCTCAAACAAACAAGCTTGCCTCCAGAAAGTGTACAGCTCATAGAAGATACAACGCGAGATAGTGCAAAGCAGTTGTTTACATTGAATGAGTACTTAGATGTTCTTATCCCAAGAGGCGGCAAGCAGTTAATAGATACTGTAGTGAGAGAAGCATCTGTTCCAGTACTTGAAACAGGTGCGGGAAATTGTCATATTTTCATTGATGAAACAGCGGATAAACAAATGGCATTTGATATTATTATAAACGCAAAAACGCAGCGTCCATCTGTATGTAATGCAATAGAAACGATTGTACTTCATGAGAAGTGGGCGCAGCAATTTGGTAGCGAGCTGTTTTCTTCTTTGAAGGAAAGAGGCGTGGAGCTACGTGGAGATAGTAAAGCATTGGCAATTGATTCTTCTATTGCATTAGCTTCAGAAGAAGATTGGGAAACAGAGTTTTTATCTCTCACACTGGCAGTTAAAGTGGTTTCCACTACAGAAGAAGCGATTCATCATATAAATACGTATGGATCCATGCATTCCGAAGCGATTATTACAGAGAACGAGGAAAACGTCAGTAAGTTTTTCACATCTGTTGATGCCGCAGCACTCTACCATAATGCATCGACTCGTTTTACAGATGGATCTGAATTCGGATTCGGTGCAGAAATTGGCATTAGTACACAAAAGCTACACGTAAGGGGACCAATGGGGCTACCTGCATTAACTTCTACAAAATATGTGATTCGTGGAAATGGTCAGATTCGAAGATAAAAGACACGCAATTAGTTTTATATATGAGTAAGGACAGTAAGGGACGATGTTCCTAATGTCCTTTTTTTATGCATAATTTTAGATTGGTAATAAAAGGTAGTTTAAGGAACTTACCTAAAAAATGAATGCTTAGCTTAGTAAAAGGTCGTGGATGAAGAAAACAAAAAACTAAAAAAGACAATGCCATTTTACTTGGTAAATTGTCAAAATTGTAGACGTAGTAAAGGAGGATCGGCGCATTTTGAAAAAACAAGCTAAGACAAAAATACAATAAGCTGCCCATATGGACAGCTTATTTACATAATTTTCGATATAGGAAGTTATTGTATTTAATTTATTCAATACTTATTATTGCTCTACAAGTAAATAACGTTAATTCATTGACCTTGCGATTTCTAGCATTTTTTCCTTTGGTAATCTTGTACTTTGCATTTTTACATATGTTCCAGCTTGTGTCCAACAGAGTAAACCACCTGTAATGAGTTCTCCATTCTTGTCCAGTGTTCCACTATTTCCCCATGCTGAAAAATAACCTTTATTTCCGTTAATCACAATTTGTTCAGCATGGGTGAAGTCTTTATCAGATAATGGAATTCTCCTACTCAAGTGAATAGCAACCATTAGCTTTGTATCCTTGCTATCCATATAATGTAGGCTTATCCAAGGAGATGTTTTTGTATCTAATGTCCAATCATCTGGAATCTTTTTTGGAGATAAAATAGTGAAATTAACTTTTTTCTGTATTTCTGGAATAGTAGTGCTGTTGTGATTATACTTAATTTCTTTAGCAATGATTGTCATTGGGTAACTAATTAAAAGTATTAAGGTAATGAATAAACGAAATGGAGCTATCAATTTATTACCTCGATTCTAATTTGATTTTCTGACAGGTAGTATTTCCAAACTATTATTTTTTATTAAATAACCTGTCTCTTTTGTTTAACGAGGAATCATGTATGTTTCATACATATTCAGTTAACGCATCATTATCGGTAGAGAGGAAAAAAAGGAACCCTGTAAAGTAGTATTCAATTTTTTGGATGAATATAGAGCGACCTAAATAAAAGGAGCCTCTATCAAAAGTTACTTAGTAATTTTTGATAGAGGCTTTTAATTATAATACTTAATTGTAGTTATATATCTTTAACATATAGTGAGTGTCTTTTATTTTAAAGATTATTTACCATACAAATAGCCCAACGAGCATAGCGCTTAATAAGGAAACAGCCATGCCGCTAACAAGAAGCTTCCAAACATTTTTACCGATTATTGATGATTTTTCCCCGCCAAATAATGAATTGTAAGTTCCATAAATCATACCTACTGTACTAAAGTTTGCAAAAGAAGCTAGAAATGTAGTTGCAACTGCAATTGTATGTGGCTGTAAAGATTTTAGATTTGATTTTAAATCCATCATTGCAACAAATTCATTCGTTGTTATTTTTATCCCCATTAATTCAGCTACATACATAGCATCTTTTCCTGATAAACCGAGTAAAAAAGCAAAGGGGCTAAAGATAATAGAGAAGATTTTTTGAATTGTTAAACCTGTTACAAAAAGCTCAAAATACCATTTAAACATGCTGTTAATGCTACATACCCAATTACCATCGCTAAAATAACAATAACCATATTCATCCCAACTAACATACTGTTTGAAATAGTAGAAAAGAAATCTTTTTTTCATTTTTTGAAGGTGAATAAATAACATCCTCTTCTTTAGTAACTTCTACAGGATTTAAAACATTAGCCAAGATTAATGCGTTAATACAGTTTAAAGGAATAGCGCTGAAAATATATGTTGCTGGAACCATTGATAGATAAGCACCAAGAATGGATCCGCTGACGCTACTCATACTCATAATTCCAAAAGTCAACAAACGATTTTCTTTTAACACAGATAATTGATCACGAACAACTGCAAGTGCTTCCGTATTTCCTAAAAACATCATTTGAATGGAAAAGAAGCTTTCTAACTTTGGTAAACGAGAAATCTTTGAAATGATTGCACCAACTTTATCAATAATCCAAGTTAAGATTCCAAAATACGAAAGAATATCAAAGAAAGTGATAACAAAAATGATAGGAAGTAAGGCGCTAAAGAAGAAATCAACTGTTTGATTTTCCATAGCTGAAGGAAATACAAATCGAATTCCTTCATTCGCACATGATAGTAGCCAACTGAAAAATGACGCAATTTTATTAATGATAATACTGCCCAATTTCGTGCCTAACATAAACCACGTAATAAAAAGCTCCAATATTATTAGAATAACGATGGGTCTCCATTTTATTTTTCTTTTATTAGGCGAACATAGGAAAACGATTAATATTACAACGAAAATCCCTAACATATTTAATATGAAATGCATGTCAACAACTCCTTGAGGCTTATTATTTGTATATAAAAAAGCCCCTATTCTTCCAAATTTGGATTATGATCAGAAGTTATGAAGAATGTAAATTATGTTTGGGATTAATCTATTTCAATTTATGTACTAAAAATTAATGTTTTTTCGCTTTTATAAAGGATATGTATTAATAATGTAAAGCAACAAAATAAATCTATTGGTAGAACGAAGGACAATTAATAGCTGCATCCATTTTTAAATTGTTTAGGTGAAATACCAGTATATTTTTTAAAGATCTTTGTAAAATGACTTTGGTCGTGAAAATTTAATAATGTAGAAATTTCGGATATAGAATGTCTCGTATAAGTCATTAACTTCTTTGACTCATCTACTTTGACACGCTGAATATATTCATTTAGTGAAATTCCAACTTCTTTTTTGAAAAGGGAAGATAGATAACTAGGGTTTAATGTGACTATTTCTGCAAGGATAGTTAGTGTAATATCACCATAAAGATGAGTAAATATATAATTTTGGCATTCGTTTATAGGTTTGGAATGTTGCTGCATTGTACCATTTTTGACACGTTCTGCAAACTCAAGTAAAGCATTCTCCAAAAAAGGGGCAATGGCTTCATTTTTATGTATTTCTTCGAGTTTTTGTATAAATAAATCGCTAAGAGTATATGCGATTTCAGGGGAAAGTCCTCCTTCTATCGCAGATCTAGTTGCAAGAGTAATAGCTGCAATGGCAGAATTTTTTTGGCTTCGCAGGTGACTCGTCTTTGATAACACCCCAAGCTCTCCTGATTCAGGTAATCTCCTTAGATTTTTAATTAAATCATCCTTTTTCCCTTGCTTAATACACTCAAATATTTTCCTCTCAGCTAGTGGATCGATATGAGTTAATGTACTTTGTCGTTGCTCCGATATATGTATTTCGGGCTGTTCAATTTTAAATTCCACCTTTTTTACAAGCATGTTTTTTTGCAGAACATCTGCTATGTTCAATTGTTTCTGATACAGCATGTAATAAAGCACTAAACTTATATTTAAAAAACTCAAATTATTTAATACGGGTAGAGAACGATAATATCGAATCATTTCTTCTTTGTCTATTTTTAGTTGAAGATCATTAACGATACCTTTAATTGATGTTTCTGATAGCCTGGAATAAAGGACGGGTCCAACAATGATGTTCCCACTAATTTGGTCGTTCAAACGCAGATTAATTGCGAAAAAATTTTCAAGAAAGGCTGTCTCTTCTAATGACGGAAAAGTAAAGGGAGGCTGTTCTTTAAATATTTCATTAAGTATCGCCTCTTTTGAAGAATACATAGGGTTATGCTGAATATTGGACGAGATTTCAAATACTAAATCTCCATTGTTATTAAGAAAATAGACAGGTGTTTTATGTACGTCAAAGACTAGTTTACAAATATAATATAAATCTTCTAGTTTGGAGAAACTCATTATTTTAACCTCTATTCTTTAAAAATCAGCTAAATTTTTTACCAGTATTCTAAAAAATAATAACTATAATGACATTAAGAAAGCGTTTACTTAATTATTTTTTAGGAGGGCTATCATGAAAAGGGATATTAAGAAAATCATTTCACAAATGACATTAGAAGAAAAGGCAAGTCTATGTTCTGGATTAGACTTTTGGAATACAAAAGGGATTGAGCGATTAGGAATTCCTTCAATTATGGTAACTGATGGACCACACGGCCTTAGAAAACAGGCAGAGGGAGCAGATCACTTAGGGATTTATAACAGTATTCCAGCGACTTGTTTCCCATCAGCAGTAGGATTAGCAAGTACATGGAATAAAGAATTAATAAAACAAGTAGGAGTTGCATTAGGAGAAGAATGTCAGGCTGAAAATGTAGGAGTTCTCCTTGGACCAGGTGCAAATATAAAACGTTCGCCACTATGCGGAAGAAACTTTGAATATTTTTCAGAGGACCCGTATTTATCATCACAAATGGCTGCAAACCATGTTAAAGGCGTACAAAGTCAAGGGGTTGGAACGTCATTAAAACATTTCGCTGCTAATAATCAGGAGCATCGCAGAATGTCAGTAGATGCAATTGTTGATGAAAGAACATTGCGTGAAATCTATCTTGCTAGCTTTGAAGATGTTATTAAGGCCGCACAGCCTTGGACAGTAATGAGCGCTTACAACAAAGTGAATGGTGAATACGCTTCGGAAAATAACTATTTATTAAATGATATTTTAAAAGATGAATGGGGATTTGAAGGTTTTGTCGTTTCTGATTGGGGTGCAGTAAATGAGCGTGTTGCAAGTTTAGCTAACGGTTTGGAGTTAGAAATGCCTTCAAGCTTTGGAATTGGTGAGAAGAAAATTGTCGACGCAGTTAACTGTGGTAAGCTATCTGTAGAAAAGCTTGATCAAGCGGCAGAGCGTCTTCTTTACATTATTTTTAAAGCTTATGATAACCAATTAGAAAACGCTGTGTATAGTAAGGACGCACATCATCAGCTTGCAAGAGAAGTTGCAAGTGAAAGTATGGTTATGTTACAAAATGAAGCTTCCATTCTTCCGCTGAAAAAAGAGGGAACGGTAGCAGTAATTGGAGGATTTGCAAAGCAACCACGTTTTCAAGGCGGCGGAAGTTCTCATATTAATCCAACAAAGCTTGAAAGTATTCTTGAAGAAATTGAAACTGTATCAGGTGAAAAAACGAACATATTATTTGCCCAAGGCTATGACATTGCAAGTGATGATGTAAATGAAAGCATGGTTAATGAAGCAAAAAAAATAGCAGAGCGAGCAGATACAGCGGTCCTTTTCGTTGGACTTCCAGATCGTTATGAATCTGAAGGCTTTGATCGAAAACATTTACAAATGCCAGAAAATCATGTGCAATTAATTGAGGCTATCGCTGAAGTTCAAAGTAATATCGTTGTAGTTTTAAGTAACGGTGCTCCAATTGAAATGCCGTGGATAGGTAAAGTAAAAGGAATACTTGAAGGCTATTTAGGTGGCCAAGCATTAGGCGGGGCGATTGCCGATATATTATTTGGTGATGCGAATCCAAGCGGGAAATTAGCGGAAACATTCCCGAAAGTGTTAAGCGATAATCCTTCTTACTTAAACTTCCCTGGTGAAGGGGACAAAGTGGAATACAAAGAAGGTGTGTTCGTCGGATACCGTTACTACGATGCGAAAAATATTGAACCGTTGTTCCCATTTGGTTTTGGATTAAGCTATACAAATTTTGAGTATAGTAAACTTTCAATAAATAAGAAAGAGATAACGGATACGGACACTGTTTCTATCAGTATGAACGTGAAAAATACTGGTAGTAGAGCAGGGAAAGAAATTGTTCAGCTTTATATAAAAGATGTTGAAAGCAGTATGACTCGTCCTGAAAAAGAGCTAAAAGGATTTGAAAAAGTAGAATTGCAACCGGGAGAAGAAAAAACGGTTAGCTTTACTTTAAATAAAAGATCATTTGCTTATTATAATGTTGAATTAAAGGACTGGCATGTTGAAACAGGTGAATTTGAGATTTTAGTAGGAAAGTCTTCAAAAGAGATCGTTTTACATGATAGCATGTATGTTCAATCAACGACTATAATTCAAAAACCAGTGCATCGTAATACGTTACTTGGGGACATATTTACGGACCCAATCTTAGCACCAATCGCAAAAGGGCTTATGGAAAAAGCATTAAAAGACAGTCCGTTTGGTAGTATGACTGAAGGGGATAGTGATGCATCTGAAATGATGGACGCTATGCTGAACTATATGCCATTACGAGCATTAGTGAACTTTAGCGCAGGTGCTTTTACAGAAGAAATGTTAAGTGAAATAATTGGGATATTGAACGATGCGCAGATGAATTGATAAGCGGCGAATGCGAGGAAGTTAGGCGGGAGATAATGGCCCGGAAATGCCTAATTAAAGTTTTACTTTATCCATTGAACATTCTTTGTTGAATATTAATTAAGCTTAATAATTCATTGCAGGATGTTTCTCCAGCACGCAAAAAGGCAAATGAGAGTTAGAATCTCATTTGCTTTTTTGCGTGCTTATTTTGCTAAATGAAGAATCATATGCTTATCTATCATCTTTAATCGTTGCTTATAAATATGAACGATGAGATGGCCATGAACCTTGGAGTTTACGAAGTTGTATAATTTGACCTGTATGATATGCATCGTGCAATAGGATATTCATATATTGTTGCCAAACTGGTAGAGACGGACTTGGTTGATCCAGTTCTGCTTCTTGAAGGGATGTTAATGAAGATTGTAAGGCATCATGTACTTGGAGCGTTCGCTTCACTGTTTGTTGCCAAGCACCATCATCATTAGGTCCACCTTGGACAAAAGTGTCATCATTATTTTGTGGAGCAACAAATGTGTCATCCTGATGTAAGCGGGAAAGTAAGCGCTCTTTAAAGATTAGTAAATGGTTTGCATTTTCCCAAATCGTATTACTGGCCGTTCCTTCTGGGTGCCAACATGCTTGTGCAGCAGTAAGATTCTTTAACGCTTCTGATATCGGTGGGTACCATTCTTCTTCGTAAAAAACTTGCTTGACTCCATTTTGTAATATTTCTTTTTTACTCATTCGTATAGCCTCCTTAACTATGAGATAGACCAACAACAAGTGTTAGAGAAATTAGAAACGTACCTACTTATCATCTGATTGATGTTTGGAAGTTTTTAAAAGAACAATACGGCGCCGTTGTAGTAATTGCAGAAATAAACTTATGCTTTCCAAATCATTTTTATAAACGTAATAAATTCTCCTTTCTCTTCAATAAACCTGCCTCATAGTTGAACAAGAAAATTAACTGCAGCTTAAATTTAAAAGCTTGTAGCAATATAAAGTTTCAGAGAGTTTTAAAATTCTAAAAAATTAGAAGGTATAATTCGATAAATATAGAATTTAATACATAGCAAATAAGGAGGGGATAAAATGGAAGTCTTTCACGTGACGAGTAGAAAAAGGGAAACATACAACGTTCAAATGAAGTATTCGATACTTTTCGAATGCGCACTTGGCATTGCGGCAATTACTCATAAGAGGTTAATCGACACGCTTGAAAAATCTCAAAGCGAATGGGAAGAAATAAGACAATCTTTATCACATGAAATGATAGAACATTTACAATTTGTTGAGAAGCATAATACGTGGAAAGCGTTGCTACAGTTACTGTATGATGGAGATTTTACGGATTTATCTCAGTTTGTTCACAATATCAATTCGTTATCGGAAGTAGATTTTAAATATGTGTGCTTACCGTTTTTAGGAGAAATGCATCAAGGAAAAAGACGTTTAGCAGCAAATGGAGACGTAACTGCAATACATGAATTAAAGGAACTGGCACATGATCACCAGTTTTTCTCTACTTATATTGGCTTTATATGTGATGCAGATGTACAAGAACTAAAGGGTCATTTAATCGCGGTTATGACAGGATGGTATGAGGGTGTTATTAAGAAAGAAGAGGAGCAACTGCTCTCTATATTAAAGCGAGATTATGAAGCGAAAAATGAAATGAATAAAAAGATGAAACCGGAAGAGTTTGTCGAGTGGACTACAGGTGGCGTTACATATATGCCAGAGCCAAGTGTGCATCACGTACTTCTTATCCCGCAAATTACATACAGACCGTGGAACATAGAAGCTGATATTGAAGATACGAAAGTGTTTCATTATCCGGTCGCAAATGAAAGTATACATCCGGAAGATCCGTATGAGCCGAGTTATTTTTTAGTTCATAAACATAAGGCGCTCGGGGACGAGGCAAGGCTTCGTATTGTAAAACTACTATTTGAACAAGAGCGTACGCTGCAAGAAATAACGGAAAGATTACAACTAGGAAAATCGACAGTACATCATCATTTGAAATTGTTACGTTCAGCAAAGTTAGTTGATATTCAAGACGGGAAATATGTATTGAGAAAGAAAGCAGTGCAGTCTTTAGCGAAAGAATTAGATGCATTTTTGAATAGATAATATACAACGAGAATGTACATAAAGGGAGGAATTTAATAGAAAAGTTGGTGAGCTATAGTGAATAGTGTATTGAAAAATCGTTCATTCTTTTTTATGTGGATTGGCAGTGCAATTTCAGAATTAGGCGGGGCTTTCGGGACGTTATGTAATTCAATTCTCGTTTATGAATTAACAGGATCAAAAACAGCATTAAGTAGCATGTGGTTACTATATTTTATCCCGTCACTCATACTGCAACTTATAAGCGGGCCATATATTGATAAATGGAGCAGAAAGTGGATTATGATTTTTTCGCAATGGATGCGGGCCTCTGTTTTCTTACTGCCTTTAGTAATGCTAGTTACTAACAGTGTAGAAGTATGGCACATTTACGTTGTTCAAATTATAGTAGGGCTCATTACGCCGCTGTATACACCCGCCAGTCAAGCGATTACACCGAGCATTGTAAGTAAAGAGCAGCTTCAAGATGCAAATGCATATATAGATGGAATGACTCGTCTTATGATGTTTCTAGCGCCAGTATTAGGTGGTATCGTCATTCATTTTATTGGAATGAAGCTTACATTATTTTTTGTGTGCGTTTGTCTATTTATAAGTGGAGGATTATTACTTTTCATTACAGAAAAGAGGATAAAGCAAGAACTTCGAAAAACGTGGCTAGAAGAGTTTCTTCACGGCTTTACATACTTTTTCACAAAACCAGTTATCGTTTGGCTTGGTATCTTTCTAACATTCGTTCAATTTGGAGTAGGAGTAACGATGGTTACGAATCTTCCTTATATTAAAGATGAACTATCGGCAGGGTATGCTGAATACGGTTATTTTATGGCAGGATTCCCACTTGGCTATGTAGTTGGTTCCATATTAGTTGGGAAAGTGAAGTATAGAAGCCGTAGATTGCTTATGCTTGGAGGATTATTCGTAGGGGGCCTTACTTACATTTCACTAGGTTTAAATAATAGTATTATTATTGCGATTGTAATCGAGGTAATTGCTGGTATATGTATTGCATTTTTCAATGTTCATAACACGACGATATGCCAACAAACTGTCCCAAGTAATATGATAGGAAAAGTATTTTCAGTGCGATTATTTTTCATACGATCGGCAATGCCATTAGGTGTGTTATTAGGGGGAATACTGAGTGAAATGTTGGGAGTGAGAGTACTATACTTTATCATTGGCTCGATTATATGTGTCACTTCTTTAATAGGAATATTGCTTCCGTATTTCAAATTTTTAGATGAGGCGATTGAGGAGAAGTCAGCATAATTCTAAAGATTTGAAACTTTATAATTGAAAACAATTATCATAATCAATTATAATAGAAGAATACTAGTATTCGTATTACAAAGAGGGAGTGGAATATATGTTTATCGAAACGAAGACATTTACAGTAAAAGAAGGTACATCTAATATAGTTGTAGAGCGTTTCACAGGAGAAGGCATTATTGAAAAATTTGAAGGATTCATCGACTTAAGTGTTCTCGTTAAAAAAGTAAGACGCGGAGACGAAGAAGTTGTAGTTATGATTCGCTGGGAATCGGAAGAAGCATGGAAGAACTGGGAAACGAGTGAAGAGCACTTAGCTGGACATAGAGCGGGCCGCGGTAAGCCAAAACCAGATCATATCATTAAGGTTGAGCACGGAGTTTATTATGTAAAATCATCGAAATCGGCTTATCAACAGTCGTAAAAATACATTTGTTTAATTATATTCTTTCGAATAAATAACCATCTATCTGCTTACTGATAGATGGTTATTTATATTGAATAAAGAGAATGATTCGCCTGTGATGTAAGAAGAATTAACGGACAGGTTAAAACTAGAAATGTTATAATATAAACTCGATCAGTGAGTAAGATTAGGAGGAACAATAATGGTTCAATCGATAGTTCATATCGCATTAGTAGTAAAAGACTATGATGAGGCAATAGAATTTTATACAAAGAAACTAAATTTCACATTAGTTGAAGATATTTATCAGCCAGAAGAAAACAAACGGTGGGTAGTGGTATCTCCTCCAGGTTCAGTCGGCACAACAATATTACTAGCGAGGGCATCTAAACCTGAGCAAGAGCCCTTTATTGGTAACCAATCAGGCGGTAGAGTATTTCTTTTCTTAAATACTGACGATTTTTGGAGAGATTATAATGAAATGATTTCAAGAGGAATAGAATTTGTGAGAGAGCCGAAAGAGCAATCATACGGAATTGTTGCAGTATTTAAGGACTTATACGGGAATTTATGGGATCTACTGCAACTAAAGGATGATCACCCAATTGCACAAAGAATTAATAGAAAGCAATGCGACTAAGCATTTCACAAGTATGTGAAAATAAAATAGAGCTCGGTATGTAAAATTAGCAGTGTGTATAATGGAAATGTATGAGAAAAAATATAATTCAATATCGTTTAAAAGGTGTTTTCTTATTTTAGAAACTGAGAAATATCGATCTATTCTTATAAGAATAGATCGATAACTTGGAGGATAGAAATGTTAGAAAATCTTTCATTTATTACATATGAAAGCCATAAAGAGTTAGTACATAAAATTCTAAATGAATATATCGCTAGGAATGAAGTGAGTGGGTTAATGCTCATCGGATCTATCGCAAGAGGTGACGCATACCCCGAATCCGATATAGACGTATATGTTCTTTTAGAGAATGGACAAAAGAAAGATTTTCATTCAGAAATGAGAGAAGGTAGTTTAATTGAATATAAGTATGCAGATTTTAATAGAATTCAATTAAACCTTAAAAATAATCCAATGGAATTATACTCTTTTTTAGAAGGAGAAATTTTATTTGATAGTAACGGTGAGTTGAGAAGGTTAAAGGAAATAGCTCAACATAATTATGAAAATTATGCTGTTTCTAGTGATAAAGTAAAAGGCATTTCTCATTGGTTACATAGTTCGCTTATTAAAATTCAGGCTGCTTTGAAAGCAAAAGATGAGTTAAAAGCTTCATACATAGTTCACACATCAATGTGGACATTGCTAGAGGGAATATGGGCTATTAATAACAGACCAACACCTCCAGCTGGATCTGCTTTAAGGTATATTCAAGCATTACTTAGTAGACCGACTAATTTTGATGATTTGCTTAATAAAGTGTTCTTAGGAGATACGAAGGAACGTATTCATTCGGCAATTATCGTGATTGAGTGGGTTTTAGTGAATCAAGTGTATTGTTTTTTGGATCCCATTCCTTATATAAATTAATTACACTAGCGTTAGAATATTGACGAATAAAGGTTACAGTATACACAGTTTCTTTATGTTCATAAGTTTTTAAAACGGGTATATGTTTTTTAAACTTAGTCGGTTCGACGCGAGGTTTAAACTCATCTTCGTCCATCATAGATGAGAATAATGAATTTAAATAATCGGGATATAACCCGTTCTGCTTTGCCCAATTAGAAATGGCTTCATCTGGTGGGAAACCCGGATTCCCATTCGAAAGTTCTTTCCGTTCTTTTAATAAAGAGCAAATTTTTTCATCAATAGAAGATAAGCGTTCATCATAATGATCAGTAGGGCGTTCAAAAGGCATTCGTTGCATAATCATTCCTCTTTTCCTTTATTTTGTTTTCATATTTTATTATAACTGAAACAATTCTCATTTTTTACAATATAATCAATTAATTTAAATTTTTAGAAAAATAGGATGTTTATGTGTTAAAATAAATATAGAAAACCATTTATTAACTATCGGCAGGTTAATAGAAAAAGGGTGTAAATAGTTAATAATGTCACAATTAAAATGCAACTAGATAGTTAGGAGGAATGATTATAATGGATACTACACAACAAAACAGTAATGCATGGGATAAGAAGGTTGAAGAAGGTTCTAGATACACTGAGCCTGTAAGTAGTGAGGTTATTGAAAAAAGTAAATCAGGTGAATGGGAAATCACAGTCACCACAGAAAAATCAGTTCCTAGAGATTGGTTTCCAAAGTCATTAGAGGGATTAAAGATACTTTGTTTAGCATCAGGTGGAGGGCAACAAGCACCAGTACTGGCTGCTGCTGGAGCAGATGTAACAGTTACTGATATATCTAAGAAGCAATTGGAGCAAGATGAAATGGTAGCGGAACGGGATGGATTAACTTTAAAAACAGTACAAGGAGATATGTCAGACCTTAGTGATTTTGAAGATGAATATTTTGATATTGTCGTAAATCCTGTTTCTAATTTGTTTGTAAAAGATGTTCATCTTGTATGGAATGAGATTTCAAGGGTTTTAAAGAATAAAGGTATTCTTATTTCTGGATTTACAAATCCTTTACTATGGATTTTTGATGACAACCAAGAACAAAAAGGTATTTTGGATGTTAAACATTCAATACCTTCATCAACATTGGATTATTTACCAGAGGATGAAGTTCAAGATTATATTAATTTAAATCAAACAATAGAATACGCACATACTCTAGAAGATCAAATCCAAGGTCAAGTTGAAGCTGGTTTTGTTATAACGGGTTTTTACGAGGATGATTTTGGTGGAACAAGGATATTAGATAAGCATATTAAAACTTTTATTGCTACAAAAGCTATAAAGTTAAAGGTTGATTAAAATTTTTGGCTCGTTAGTCGAAGAAAAAAACTTGAAAACAGTAAAAGTTCAATGTATGTCAAAAAGGATGGCACTTGCCATCCTTTTCCTTGTGTAGTTTGAGTGTCAAAACAAGTTTTACTCTTCTTAACTGAACCCGTTATAATAAATAGTCCATCTTTTCACATTAATTTTTCACATCATTATATAGTTCCAGCGCCTCTTTCACATTCAATCTATTTTTTACAATGCCATGAATTGCTTGAATCATCGCAGATGGATGTTCGGATTGCCATATGTTTCGGCCCATGTCTACTCCGATTGCGCCTTCTTGCAGCGCATTGTACGTAATGTTTAATGCGTCTTCGATTGAATCTAGTTTCGGTCCTCCCGCGATTACGACTGGGACAGGGCATGTGCTCGTAATTTTTTCGAATCCTTCGCAGTAGTACGTTTTAATAATATCAGCTCCCATTTCAACACATACGCGGGAGGCGAGTGCTAGAAAGCGAGCTTCACGTTTTTGTAGTTCTTTCGCAACGGCGGTAATACCGAGTACTGGCAGGCCGTAATCGTGAGCTTCAGAGACTACGTTTGCGAGATTTGAAACAGTTTGTGTTTCATAGTCTGATCCAACAAAGACAGAAACGCCGACGCCAATCGCGTTTTGTTTTACTGCTTCTTTCACAGGTGTAACAATTGTTTCATTCGCTAAATCTTTGCCTACTACAGTTGCCCCGCCTGATACACGCATAACCATTGGTGTGCTGCAGTTTTCAGGTATACAGGAGCTGAGTACACCTCGAGTTAAAAAGAGGGAGTCTGTATAAGGAAGCAAGTTTTTAACTGTTTCTAACGGTTGTTCAAGTCCGTGAATTGGCCCTAAAAAGTAGCCGTGATCTATCGCTAACATAACCGCTCTGCCGTCAGGTAAAATTGTGTTTAATCGATTTTTAAATCCCCAAGTCATTAGGAATCACTCCTTCGTTAAGGTTGGATTTTCAGTTTGTACAGTATCTTTATTTGGTAAATGTGGTGACTTTATAAAAACAGCTTTAAAAGGCTTATCAGAATGGTTAATAAGATAATGGGATTCATGAGGTCGAACTTGCAAGACATCCCCTTGTTTGATCGGAACTCTCTCGTTATTCACATAGAAATCTATTTCGCCTTCTAACGCATAGAAGACTTCTTCGCACGTTGTATGATAGTGATTTTGAAACTCTTGCCCAGGCTGAATCACGACTAGGCCAAGATCGATATTTGGACCTTGTATTAAATATTTAGGCCCGTTATCACCGAAGCGATAGGAGAAATCATTTTCATTCGCTTTTAACATATATTTCACTCCTTTATGTAATGTGTTACAGAGCACCGGGTGCAATCCACATATGTGAGGTGAGCCCTTTATCGGCTAAAGCGAGCTGACTGTTATACACAGTTTTCCATGTTTCATAGAATTCCTTATATAGTTCATGATTTTCAGTGACTGGCTCAAATGCTTTTTCCCACTGTACAAACTGTTCGGCAGTCTCTGCCATAGATGAATATATGCCAGCACCAACCCCAGCAGCAATTGCAGTTCCTAAAGCTGCCGCTTCTTTTACAACTGGTACTTTCACTGGGATTCCAAGAACGTCTGAAAGAATTTGCGGCCAAAGTTTTCCTTTAGCAGCACCGCCAGCAAAAATCACTTCAGAAGGAAATTTACCTGTGAGAGCTTCTATTAATTTCAAGTTGCCGAATGTAACGAAGGCGGCATTTTCTTCTATTGCCCGGAACATTTCTTTTTTACCGCATTTATCAGCATCTAAGCTCAAATTTAAAAAGGATGGTGCAGCATGTCGCCAAGAAATATAATTCATTACATTTGAAAAAGTGGGGATTATGCCATGTGAGCCTACAGGAACTTCTTTCGCTTGTTCTTCTAGTAATTCATAAGCATCTACACCGAGTTTTTCAGCGAGCCGTTTTTCTTCATGGCAAAAGGCATCTCGAAACCACCTCATAACAAGGCCAGGGAAGAAAGCGATTGTTTCGTATTGCCATAGGTTAGGAACGACATGGCAATTTACGCGAAGTGCCGCATTTGGATCAGTTTCTGGTTTTGTTATATTTACTTCTTGTTGCCAAAAACTGCCCCCGCATATAAATGTTTGTTCAGGTTTTACAACTCCAGTTCCAAGCGATGCCATTTGTGCATCTCCGCCGCCAGCAACGACCGGTGTTCCTTCATATAATCCTGTTAACTCAGCACTTCGTTTTGTGATATTCCCGATAACTGTACCAGCTTCATTTACTTTTGGAGAAAAGGCTAGAGTAAGACCGCATTGCTCAGCAACCCAGTTATCCCAAGCTCTATTTTGTAAATCGAATATACCGGACGTACATCCGTTTGAAGGATCAATTTGTAGTACGCCGCACAATTTATATAAAATCCAATCGTTTAACATCGTGAAAGAATGAATGTTTCTGTACACGTCTGGTTCATGCTTTTTTATCCAAAGTAAGCGAGGTAAAGCACCTAACGAAAAAGTTTGACCGGATTTTTTATATAAATCCTCTTCAATTTCGGAACGAATTTGTTTTAGTTCACTAACTTCCGCTGACGCGCGACCATCAACATTTGCACAAGCCCATATTTCCTGCCCGTTTTTATCGTATAAAACAAAGCCTTCACGCATACTCGTTGCACTAATACCTTTAATAGAAGAGGAGGACGTATTACTTTTTTGAAGAACCTCTTTCGTACATTGTTGAACGAGCTGCCAGTTTTCAGTTACATCAAAATTCATAGAACCAGGGTAACGACTATCTGATTTATGAATCCATTCTTTTTGACTAACAGCAAGTTGATTACCGTTTAAATCAAAAAGAACTGCTCGAATGCTCCCTGTACCAGCGTCGTAAGCTAATAGAGTAGACATTAAGAGTCACCTTCCTTTCTTAATAAGGAGAGGGCAGTTTCTTCATCGGTAATTAATGTATGAATGAACTTTCCTTTTAAGGCGCCGTAAATTGCAGCTATCTTTTCCGTACCGCCAGCTACACCAACGACATGTTTCATATTTTGAAGAACAGAGAGTGGTGTGCCGATAAGACGGTTATGATGGGGAAGTTCTAATTGTTTTCCGTCAGTATTATAAAATTGCCCTAAAATATCTCCAGCCCCGTGTTGACTACGTATATAAGTCATTTCACGTAGTGTTAATTTTTCTTCTTTCACAATTGTGGCGTCTTGAGATAAGCTGCCAATGCCAACTACTGCTGTATGAGCGAGTGAAGCGACGTGAAGCATATCTTTCACGCTCGGTTCAGATAGAATAATTTGTGTCATTTCGTTTGTAGATGTAAGAAAAGGGGTAGGAATAATATGAAGATCGCCTTGCATGTAGTTTAAATAGCTTTGATTTCTTGGAATATAGTGATTTACGCCTCCTGTAAGAGTAACGATTGAAAGACTCATAGAGCTATCAAAATGAATGTTTTCTAGCATTTTACTTATCGTCTCTCCCCAGCCAATCCCAAGTAAATCACCTTGTTGCAATTGAGTTTCTAAATATTGTGCGGCAGCTTTTCCGAGTGAAAATGTATAATCCTCAGTTGGCGTTGGAATAACGAAAGCATCTTTTAGATGGAATTTTTTTATAAGGTCACGTTCGATACTTAAACAGTGTAAACCAGTACCTTTTATGTGAAATGTGACGACACCTTCCGTCCGTGCTTTATCTAACAACCGAACGACTTTATTTCTTGAAATGTGAAGAAGTGAAGCAATTTCTTGCTGGGTTAATTGATCTTTATAATAGTACCAAGCTACTTTTGTTAACAAATTGTCTTCAAAGTTCAGCTGTGACATGCTCTTCATCCCTTTCAACAATTGACCACTGCTTAAACATATGTGCTCGTTATTTTGTTTATTCCAGTTGAAGCGATAAAGTGAAACTTTAATCAGTGGGGCGGGGGGTATTAATCCCCACTGATTATTAGCCCTCACCAATCGGGCGTTTACGGGCAGTTGATCTCCCACCTAACTTCTTTGCTCCAGCCGAATTTTGAGGTGGGAGTCTTATTGCCCGTTAATGCGGGATAAATAGTCTGGTGAAAATAATGCTCAAAAATCTTTATCGGTAGGGGAGAGTATTTTAAAAACGTATCCAGATATTAACGCAGTAATATGTCCAGATGCAACAGCACTACCAGCAATGGCGCAAGCAGCTGAGAATTTGAAAATGGATAAGAAAGTAGTCGTAACGGGATTTTCGACACCGAACGTTATGCGTGATTATGTAAAACGAGGAACAGTACAACAATTTGGATTATGGGATGTAAAACAACAAGGTGCCCTCGCAACGTATGTTGCAAATGAAATTGTTGTAAAAGGGAAGAAGTTAAAAGTCGGAGATAGCTTTGAAGTAAAAGGAATCGGAAAAGTGAAAGTAGAGCCGAACTCTATTCAAGGGTATGACTATGAGGCAGAAGGAAATGGTATTATCGTATTACCTGAACGAGTTGTATTTACGAAGGATAATATTGATAAGTATAATTTCTAGTAGAAAATAAAAACGTCCGAATATATCGGACGTTTTTATTATGTCGTTTTTTTAATCTATTCATTAATTGTGAACAGCTTCTTTTTCATTTAACCCAAGTGTGCGTCCTGTTGAAGCGTGAAGCTCTTGGAACAGTCTTGGATTTTCCGTAAGTGACACGCCGTAAGAAGGGACCATTTCTTTTATCTTTGGCTCCCATTCTAGTATACGTTCTGGGAAGCATTTTTCTAATACTTCAAGCATAACGTGAACCGCAGTAGAAGCACCTGGAGAAGCACCAAGTAACGCAGCGATTGATCCGTCATTTGCACTAACAACTTCTGTACCAAATTGAAGTGTTCCTTTACCACCTGCGTCAGTATCTTTAATTACTTGCACACGTTGTCCAGCCACGACAGTATCCCAGTCTTCACTTTTAGCGTTCGGAATAAACTCACGTAATTCTTCCATACGCTTTTCGTGTGATAACATAACTTGTTGGATTAAGTATTTTGTTAATCCCATTTCTTTTACACCGGCTGCTAACATCGTTAAGACGTTATTCGGTTTTACAGAACCAATTAAATCAAGGTTTGAGCCAGTTTTTAAGAATTTAGGTGAGAAGCCTGCAAATGGTCCAAACAGTAAAGCTTTTTTATTGTCTATATATCTCGTATCAAGGTGAGGTACAGACATTGGTGGAGCACCAACTTTAGCTTTTCCGTATACTTTTGCATGATGCTGCTCTACAACTTTTGGGTTTTTACATACCATAAATAGTCCACTTACTGGGAATCCTCCAATATGTTTTGACTCAGGAATACCAGTCTTTTGAAGTAGAGGTAGACTACCGCCACCGCCGCCGATAAAGACGAATTTCGCAGTATGATGTTCAATTTTGCCACTATTCATATCATGTACTTTTACTTCCCACAAACCATTCTTCGTGCGTTTAATATTTTCAACACTATGTTTGTAGTTTAGCTCAACATTTTTAGTTTTTAAGTAATCAAATAACATGCGCGTTAACGCACCGAAGTTAACATCTGTTCCAGAGTCAATCTTCGTTGCAGCCATAGGTTCATTAGAATTACGACCTTCCATAATGAGTGGAAGCCATTTTTTTAATGTGTCAGGTGCATCAGAAAATTCCATTCCTTGGAATAGAGCGTTTTTTGAAAGCGCTTCAAAACGTTTTTTTAGAAACTCTACATTTTTTTCCCCTTGCACCAAACTCATATGAGGTAGTGGCATAATAAAATCTTGTGGATTACGAATTAAGTTTCTTTTTACAAGATAAGCCCAAAATTGTCTTGAAAGTTGAAATTGCTCATTTACTTTTACAGCTTTACCAATATCTATAGACCCGTCAGAATTTTCGGATGTATAGTTAAGCTCACATAGCGCAGAATGTCCTGTACCAGCATTATTCCATTCGTTAGAACTTTCTTCTCCGGCATTAGCGAGTTTTTCAAATACTTTAATTTCCCATTCAGGTGCCAATTCTTTAAGTAATGATCCTAACGTTGCGCTCATAATTCCTGCGCCAATTAAGATAACGTCTGTTTTTTGCTGCATGTTGCTCATGATAATCTCTCCATCCCCTATATTGGCAAAAAAGAGTAGGTGTTTTTATATCTAAGCCGTAAAAAGAAAACACCGCCTAGGCCCCACCTAGGTATTTACCTTTTTTGTCTCAATTATATAACCATCTCATAGTCTATTATAATAATTAATAGACTAAAATATCTAGTGTTATCTGATAATTTTAAACTATTTAACGTTTTATTTCATAGAATTCTTCTGTCATAAGGGTAAAAAGCATAGTAGTAAAGCGGAATTTGGAGAAGAATTCCATTTTGATGTTATGTCAAAAAAACTTCTATTTTTATGTTTTATCTTTGGAAACTAGTAAAATTCTATTTTCGTGACATCTAATTTGAAAAAATAGAGTAAATAACAAATAAATGATAAGATTATTCTGAAAATAATTAAGGAGGGATACCAATGCTTACAAAAGAACAAGTCGCAAACTTATTTCGAAACTTTTCTGTGAATGAATGTAAAGGATCTAGTGACTTATACGAATATTTATCAATAAAAATTTCTGAAGATGAGGAAGTTCTTACGTTAGCTTCCTACGCACAACCTGGTCAACCAGTCCCAAACTTATTATTAGGTGCAGTCCATTATTTATTGTTAAAAGGAAAAGAGCACAGTTTAAAAAACTATTATCAAAGTTTAGTTGAAAATGCTGATATAAATTTTGAAAATGCCTTTTACCAATTTAAAGATTTTTGCCATGTATACCCAGAAGAAATTATCTCTTTATTACAAACGAAACTTGTTCAAACGAATGAAGTAAGACGATGTGCCTATTTATATCCAAGTTTCTGTTACATATTTAATAAAGTGAACAAACCATTGGCGTTAATAGAAATTGGTACAAGTGCGGGATTACAACTATTTTGGGATCAATATCGTTATTCATATGGAACGGAAGAAATGTATGGAAATAGACAATCAAATGTTCATTTACAATCAGAAATAAAAGGGGAGAAGAAGCCCTCCTTTTTAAAACAAAGTCCACCTGTTATGGAAAGAATCGGACTAGATTTACATGTGAATAATTTAAATGATGAAGAAGATTATTTATGGTTACGCGCGCTTATTTGGCCAGAACATAAAGAAAGACTTGAACTATTCGATCAAGCAGCAACGCTTGTAAAAGAAAAATCAGTACAATTAATTGAAGGGGACGGTGTAGCACTTCTTCCAGCCATTGCGAATCAAATAAGGGAAGATGCTGTAATCTGCATTTTCCATACACACGTCGCAAATCAAATACCTGAAAATGTAAAACATACGCTAGAAAAACAAATTAAAGAAATTGGTGCAAAACGTGATGTATTCCACCTATATAACAACATGTGGGACCGGGACCTTCATATTGATTATTATATTAACGGAAACGAATATTGTGAAACGGTTGGGGAAACGGAAGGGCATGGAGGGTGGTTTAGTTGGAAGCTTGGGAATGAGTCGTTCTGTTAAATGTAATTTATATAGCGGACATGAACAAAACCTCCACTGATTAGATTGCTATAAATGTATCTTGAAAAAAGAGGGATGAATAATATATAAGAGTATATTTGTATATAAATTTTAATAAATACAAAAGAGCTTGTTCACAATATTGTCATGAAAAATAATAGGAAATCACTTTAGAAAGTAGGTATACTTTGAAATCTAATCCACTCAATAAAGGAGATTATGTATGAATAATCAAGAGCTAAACGAGTTGAAAAGAAATCGAACGATACCGATCTTTGATTGCCTTTATGAAATCGACGAGCAGCTAGAGTTTTACACAGCACTAGGATTTGAAATTACGTACTATCAAAAAGCACCGTATCGTTTTGCATCTGTAAAAAATGAATTTACAGAACTTAGTTTTTTCGGAGATAAGAATTTTGATATAGAACAAAAACATGGTGGATGCTACATTGTCGTTTCAAACATTGATGATGTATATAACATATTGAAAACGAATCTTAAAAAATATTATGGCAAAATTCCTACGAAGGGAATACCTCGTATTTCTAGATTAAATGCTACAGCAGAAGATCGGAGATGTAATATTACGGATCCAAGTGGAAATACACTTATTATAGGAGAGCCGTTAGGCGATTCAACACTTTTAATAAGCGAAGAAAAGAAACAAACAAAAACTTCATCTAAGTTTGAAAAAATTTATAAATTAGCTTATAAATATGCCTATTCAAAAGAAGATTTCCTAGCAGCAAGCAACTTATTAGAATCAGTTTTTAATAAACGAAGCGATTCAGTTTCTAATGAACTATATTTTAAAGCAAAAGTGGTCCAAATAGATGTTTTAGTTACACTAAATAGACAAGAAAAAGCTACAAAAATCATTCGAGAGTTAGAATCAATCCAATTAACATTAAATGAAAAAAGAAATGTAGAAAATGAAACCCAACGCTTATTAGAAATAAAAGATGAGATACTACTGGTAGTTTAAAAGTAGTATCTCATCTTTTATTTTCTTTTGTTTGAAATTTGTACTAACGATTAGGAAATCATGTCACCTATTTTAAGGTTCAGATAAAATATATATTAATGTACGCTCGGGTTCACGTCTTTTTTCGTCTTGGTCAAATAAATAACTAAGCTCAAGATTATTGCGAGGAAAATTACGCTAGTTCCCACGGTACCGAGACCAAGACCACCGGAATTGTGAGGCTGTGATAAATAATCTCCAAAAGAGGCGCCGAAAGGACGAGTTAAAATATAAGCGATCCAAAAGACCAACACTGCATTTAATTTGAAGCGGTAGTAAGCGATGGATACAGCCCCAATTAATGAGGCAAATATGAGCGCTGAAATCCAGTAACCTAAGTTGAGACTTTCTGCTACGAGATCACCAGCTGCAGTACCTAATGTGAAGGTGAATAGGATAGCCAACCAATAGAATACTTCACGTTTTGTTGTGTAAATAGAGTGAATGGACAGTGTTTTTTCACTCACATACCAAGCAGCAAAAGTTGCCAGTAGCAAAAGAGTGAAAACGATAGTTGTAGTCTCTAAAGCGATCCCGAAGTTGTCCGTAAGATTGTCGGTGACCAGCGTGCCAACAACACTAATTAGCAAAACAGTGAGCCAGTAAACCGATGGAATATACTTCTTCAACCTGAACTGGAAGAACAGTGTGATGAGCAAGAGAGCACTCATAACAAAGGTCGTTTTAGTCAAGCCGAAGTTCAAGTTTGTATTTAAGAAGTCCGCGCCTGTTTCGCCCACTGTAGTTGCCATGATTTTGATAATCCAGAAGAAAATCGTGACTTCTGGAACTTTGCTCAGCATCTGCCAACCTCGTGATGAAACAGAAGTGACTTCATCAGGAAGAGGGATAGTATCTCTATTCTTATTTTGGTCCGTCTCATAATTTTTCATATATGATTCCTCCTTACTAGTTATTTATGTATAAACTGAGTGTAACTAATAAGAATGAGATTCAGATGAAATTAGGATGAAAAGAACATTAAAAACAGATGAAAAAAGAAATGAAATACATCCAGCATAGAAAAAGGAACGATTCTTCCCATAATTTTTATGGAAAGAATCGTTCCTTTTTTGCTAGAAATATAAACTATAAATTTCAGTATCGACTATTAAAAGGGTGGAATACTTTGCGGGAAGTTGAAAATGTTTTTTGGGTCATATTTAGCCTTTACTTCCATTAACCTATCAAAGTTACAGCTGTAGTAAGCATCCGGCCAATCTTTAATGGAGAGGTCGGGTGTATTAACGTAAACGCCTTTTGTGTATGGTAACATTGCTAATCGGAAATCTTCGGTCCATCGAATGCTTGCGGCAGCACCTTCTTCTTGATCCCAAGTGGCGAATATTGACATGTTCGAAAGTGCTTTTCGGTAAAAATATGCTGTAGAATCGTTCGATACGTCTGCTACGGCTCCGCCTAAGCCATGGAAAAATAGAGAGGTTGTTGCATGCTGGGGGGAATTGTTTATAAAGTGATCGACGATCGTGAGTGCTTCTTCTGGCAATAGTGCATACAAATATGGACCTACACTTTTAAATGGTAAAGGCGCTATAGGCTGTGTTGCAGCAATTCGTGTTGCAGCTTCTACCCAAGGTATTTCTTCTATAGTTACTGTTAACGGTGAACCAGCTTGTAATAATGGCTGCAGAAGTGCTTGCAATTCCTGAACTGAACCTAGGAATACTCCTTGCATCAATAACGATGGTTCCACCCCTGAAGACATGAAGAGGGTGCTTGTAAATCGCTTATCAGCGCAAGGAAGAGTGTATTCTTGCCAAGAATTTAGTACAGATTTTAAATCTTTTAAGTCCCAGCTTATTTCCGCAAATCCCACTGTATTAATTTTATGTGTTCGAAACTTGAAGGAAGTACATATTCCAAAGTTACCACCACCTGCACCTCGATATGCCCAGTAGAGATCCGAATTATGATTAGCGTTGGCTCGTATAATACAACCGTTCGCGTCAACCATCTCTAGCTCAATTAAATGATCAAGAGTTAATCCCCATGGACGGGAGAGTATACTATGTCCGCCGCCTAATGTCACACCTGCAATACCAGGAGTAGGACAAACGCCGCTTGGCACAACTAACCCTTCAGCTGCGAGCGTTTCAGTTAAAGAAAGGTTTCTCCATCCAGTTCCGATTGTAACAGTCCCACCATTATGATCTATTTCTAATTGCTTCATTTCACTTACATCAATTACAATTCCAGCATTGTTAACGGATAACCCTTCGTAATTATGACGACCAGAGCGCATGCGCATAGGTACGTTATGCTGTCTCGACCAGCGAACTGCATTTACTACATCCTGTGTATTTTGAGCAAAGACAATGATTAATGGGAATTTGTTGAAAAATGTGTTGAATTCCTCTCTAGCGGAATTATATTCTGGATTTCCGGGAGTTACGATACGTCCTGTAAGTTCAATATTTTGATTACTCATTTAAGTCTTCTCTCCTTGTCACATAATAAAATATCTAAAATGTTAGTCGTCAGGTGTAAAATCAAATAGAAAAATAGAACTGACTATACGTTATAAGTAGATGAATGAGTGAGTGAGGGGGATTATTCCTAGAATGGGATTTTCGGGGAATCGAGATAATAAATAAAAGGCAACACTACATGTATCTCAAATGCAGCATTGCCTTAATAAAGTTAAATATATATACTTAAAATTTCCCCAGGTAATCCATCAATCTCGCAAACTTTTTCAGATGTAAAACCAACGTTTAGTAAAATTTTTCGAGAGGGGATATTGTTTGGATCGATAATTGCCTTTAGTACGCTTACATCTGTCTGCTTCGCTATTTCAATTAATTCTCTTGCAATATAACTACCATATCTTTTTCCCCAGTGCTCTGGCAAAATCATATACCCAATTTCAGCTTCTTTTACATTATCCTCATTTACCGTAACATGTCCAAGGCCGATAAATTCATTTGTTG
This sequence comes from Bacillus sp. TH17, assembly GCF_016651125.1. Classification (NCBI taxonomy): domain Bacteria; kingdom Bacillati; phylum Bacillota; class Bacilli; order Caryophanales; family Bacillaceae; genus Bacillus; species Bacillus sp. TH17. The sequence goes on along the minus strand of NZ_JAEKEN010000001.1, from coordinate 2,460,462 downwards.
CACTGTCATAAACTTTATAAGACCCAAACAGTTTATGCTTTTCATTGCGCCTTAACAATTTTTCATAGTCGTTTTGTGCCTCTTCTAGCGGAATAGCACGCTCTGTAATTTGTGCCATCACTCTTTCATTTGATACGAGCTGGAAATATGGACTAAAATCTGTTGCTTCAAATTTTTTGAAATGCAGTTTATGCATAGGGTTCCTCCAAACGAATTTTTATTAGTTCTTCAGAAAAGATAAACGATAGTTAAATAGTGATCTCTATTTGATTGCCTTCCGGATCACTAATTACACTTTCGTAATAGCCATCTCCAGTGAAACGTGGTCCATTTAATAAAGGAGAACCAGCTTCTTTTAACGTTTTTGTTAGTTCATTTACACGTTCTTCACTACCAACAGAGAAAGCCATGTGTGCATAGCCAGTGATATTTAGGTTAGGCTCGTTTTCTATGCCTTTCTTACGCATAATTTCAAGGCGCGCTCCAGATTCGAACGTAATAAAATAAGATTCAAAGTGTTTCGCTTCATTATGATATAAAGAGTTTGCTTTACCATTAAAGTACTTTGTATAGAAAGTACGCATTAATTCTAAATCATTTACCCAAAGTGCTATATGTTCGATTTTCATTCGTTTCACCAATCCTATCTTTATGTAAATTTGAAAATATGTACTCTGTAATAATTAGCGAAATTCAACAACACTAATTAGATGTTCACTTTATTAAATTTGCATGCATATTGCAAGAAATAAGAATGGACGTTAGGAAAAAGCGGATTGTAATGAAAAAATTTTATTAATGGTATTAGATGATTTTTAAGTCATAACATGCATACAATGTCTAATTAAGTGAATTACGTACGTCAAAATTTCAAATAAGGAGGGACATTTGTGGGGCAATTTGAACAAATGGTGATTGTCGGTATTTCCATGTCTTTTATACTGTCTATTATGATATTAGGGTCTGCATATTATAATCCTCGCCTTTGGTTAAATGATTATCCGAAAGATATTCAAAAAGTAGTTTTGCCAAAATCGATAAATGAGAAAAAACAAACATTTTATTTCGGAATTATTTACAATATTATTCTCTTCGGAACGCCTTTAGTTTCTACATATATACTACATCACCATGGGGAATTATTGTATATTGAAGCCTATTTACATACTTTTGGGATTGTAATGATTTTCAATTTAGTAGATTTATTAATAATCGATTGGCTTATATTTTGCTGGATTACTCCAAGATTTGTTGTTATTCCTAGTACTGAGGGAATGAAAGGATATAAAGACTATAAGTTTCACTTAAGAGGTGCAATAGCTGGAATGCCATTTTTAGCAATTGTAAGTTTATTCTTGGCAGGAATTGCGACAACGATCTAGTGTGAAGTAGAAGGTCATGAAGAGTTTATAGAAGATAAATAGATTTATAATGTATAGAATTAGAAATGAAAATTTGATAATATTGGAGTAGGAAGTTTTAAAAACAGTATATTAAGTGGTATTAATATACTGTTACAAATGTTTTGATACTCTGTGGAATTCCCTAATTTAATGGAAGGATTTCATAGAATTCAAAAAAATGTAATGGAGGCTATTATGAAAAAAATAATTGGCGCAGCAACAGCAACAGTTCTTGGATTGGGGGCTTTTACCACATCTGCTATCGCAGAAACTATCGTAACAGCGGATGTACTCAACGTACGTGAAAAGCCAACTACGGAATCAAAAGTTGTCGAAAAAGTAAAAGAAGGACAAAAGTTAAAGGTCATACATACTGAAGAAGGATGGTCAAAAATTGATTTAAATGGTAAAGAATTGTTTGTAAGTTCGGAGTATACAAAAGATATTTATCATGTAACAGCAAACCTATTAAATGTACGTACTGAAGCAAACACAGAATCAGAAATTCTTGGCAGACTGAAACAAGATGATGTAATTGAATCAACACATCAAGTAAAAGATGGATGGCTGCAATTTGAGTATAAAGGAAAAACAGCTTATGCAAATGTTTCTTTCCTATCAAGTACAGCACCAATTGAAAAGAAAGCTGAAGAGAAAACGAAGCGAGTAGCGAAAGTACAAAAAGCAGTTAAAGCAAAGGAAGAAGTAAAAACGCAGAAAGAAGCAAAAGTACAAGAAATAGCAAAAGCGAAAGAAACAACAAAAGAGCAGAAAGAAACGAAAGCAGAAGAAATAGTAAAGCCTAAAGAAGAAGCGAAAGTAACAGAGAGAGTAAAAGTTAAGGAAGAAACGAAAGTAGAAGAAATAGCAAAGCCTAAAGAAGAAGCGAAAGTAACAGAGAGAGTAAAAGTTAAGGAAGAAACGAAAGCAGAAGAAATAGTAAAGCCTAAAGAAGAAGCAAAAGTAACAGAGAGAGTAAAAGTTAAGGAAGAAACGAAAGCAGAAGAAATAGTAAAGCCTAAAGAAGAAGCAAAAGTAAAAGAAATAGAAAAAGAAGAAGCGAAAGCGCAAGAAATAGCAAAGGCTAAGGAAGAAGCAAAAGCACAAGAAATAGCAAAAGCTAAGGAAGAAGCAAAAGCACAAGAAATAGCAAAGGCTAAGGAAGAAGCAAAAGCACAAGAAATAGCAAAAGCTAAGGAAGAAGCAAAAGCACAAGAAATAGCAAAGGCTAAGGAAGAAGCAAAAGCACAAGAAATAGCAAAAGCTAAGGAAGAAGCAAGAGCGCAAGAAATAGCAAAAGCTAAGGAAGAAGCGCAAGCACGAGAAATAGAAAAAGCAAAAGCGGAGGAAATAGCAAAGGCTAAGAAAGAAGCGCAAGCACGAGAAATAGAAAAAGCGAAAGAAGAAGCGAAAGCAAAAGAAGCAACAAAGACACAAGAAGTATCTAAAAATAACACACAGTCTGCTAAACGTGAATTAACGGTAGTAGCGACAGCATATACTGCTGATCCAAGTGAAAATGGTACATATGGTGGACGCGTTTTAACTGCGATGGGTCATGATTTAACGGCAAATCCTAATATGAGAATTATCGCAGTAGATCCGAAGGTAATCCCATTAGGATCTAAAGTATGGGTAGAAGGTTATGGAGAAGCTATTGCTGGTGATACTGGTAGTGCTATTAAAGGAAATCGTATTGATGTTTTAATGGGTTCAAAAAGTAAAGCTATGAACTGGGGAAGACAAACTGTTAAAGTAAAAGTTTTATAATAATGGTTATCCAAATAGAAGTCAGTTCTCTTTATTGAGACTGGCTTTTGTTTTTTACCTTAATGCGATTCATTGGAAAAATTTGAAGGATATGTAAAAGGGTAAAACCTTAATTTTGCTACTGAGTACCGTGAGCAGTAAAAGTAACCCTATTGAATTATATAATCCTTATTTGTATTTCTGACAACCATATTGTTCTTCTATCACTATTAAAATACAATTAGATAAATAGGAGAAAAATATTCATAAAATAGTAATTGTTTTATTTAGTCTTATACTAGGGTTTATAACGTTCCAAATCCCTATAGTGTCAGAATGGATACAGAACTCAGTCTTCTTGTAAATTGTTATTATTTTATTATCGTATTCATACCAAAAAGATAACGTTGATAAGAATGAGAAAAATGATGATTAGCAACAATAAAAAATGTTTTATGTACTGAAAGTTATTAAAAGATTAGTATCGAGGATTACCTTTATAAGTGAGAAGAGGATAGAATATGACAATGGAATTATATGGCGAACATTGGGATGGAATAAAAGGATATAGAGTAATGGAAGGGAAAGATTCATATAATCATTATTTCGGTGGTCAAGATTGTGAATTACCATTGTGTAAGTTATGCGGTGAGAAAATGCATCAAATTTTTTGTTTTGATTTGAAAGATGGGAAACTTGCTGAACTTAAAAATGCTGAATTGATTGTATTACCATTCATCTCTTGCTTGAATTGTTCGATGGTGTGGGAGCCACAATATTTTCAGTTAAGTAATGGTGGTAAAACGGTACAAATAATAAAACAAGACAATACGGAAGATTGGATAATGGAAGATGAGGATAAACTACCGGTCGATCTACCAAAAACTAATGTAAAGCTAACGAATATGAAAAATGAAGATATACCTACTGATGAAGATAGTTACTGGGAAGCTTTTGACTTATTCGGTTCGGAATATGTATGTAGATTGTTAGGAGCGCCTCTATACGATGATGTTCCAGAAGATTTAGGATGTCCAACTTGTTCGAAAGAGATGAAATATGTTGCTACAATTACACAAGATCTTGAAGAACGGGAACTTATTTCAGTAGTTGATTTTCTGTTCGGTGAGATGAATATATATTATTACTTATGTAAAGATTGTTCCGTTATGAAAACTGAAATACAAGGAACATAATAAAATAAGACTGACAAAAAGAGTCAGTCTTATTTTTGTATCGTAACATCAGTAATAATCGCATGGAATATATCTCTTTGCGTGAAATCATCTGTAAAAACAGTCTCTCTATTAACCTCAATTGTATCGTGTGGGTTATACCATTTACTTAATAAATCTTCTCCAAATTCAAGTCTTTTTTCTCTCGTATTATGCCGTCTAATTGTTTCTTCAAGTGATAAATCAAAATAATATGTATAAGCGTTTCCTTTAAAATAATGTATTAATTCTTTTAACATATCACCGTATCTACGACTGTTTAGTATACCTTCTAAAATAACAAATTCACATTTTCCTTTTCCATACTTCGTAATTTCAAATAGTAAATCATGAGATAAGTTACCCATTGTGTCGTGCACTTTTAACATATCTCTACGTACGACATCCTGAGAGACTAGTAGTGTCCCTTTGCCAAAATGCTCTTGCAGTTCTTTTGCGATTGTTGTTTTGCCACTTGCGGAGTTTCCTCGAAGAATAATTAATGTTGACTTCAAATTCTCATCTCCAAATTGTTTTAGTAAGCGCTTCTCGCCAGTTTATAGAAGTTATTGCTTTCAAAGTGATATGGGACATTGTAAATAACCTCCAGTTTATTTGTGGTTTGATTATAGGAACACTTTATTTTAAAGATACAATATTTTCTTGAAAAATAAACAGAATTATTGTAAAGTAATGATAATTAAAATTTATATTGTTTAAAAGCTATGAAAGGAAATAGTAACAAGTATCTTTTCTTTTAGAGAGTCGGTGGGTGGTGTAAACCGATAGAAAGCGCTTGTGAATCCGTCCTTGAGCGAAATGTGGAACCCTTCAATGTGAAGTTAGTAATCGTTTCCGGTTAAAAACCGTTAATTTTTTAAGTGGAAAGCTTTTATATTCTATGCTTTCAACTAGGGTGGCAACGCGGGTTAACTCTCGTCCCTTTTATAGGGACGGGAGTTTTTTGTGTTTTTTTAGTAAAATTCCCTATCTTAAGAGCTTAATGTGAACGAAGAAGATGACATTAGTCACTTATTAAAGGAGAGATAAGACATGTTAGATGTAAAAGTATTACGTGCTAATTTTGAAGAAGTAAAGAAAAAATTGATTAATCGCGGTGGAGAGTTTCTTGAATTGGATACATTTGAAGAATTAGATCAGAATCGTCGTGAACTGTTAGTAGAAGTAGAAGAATTAAAAAGTAAACGTAATGGAGTATCTGAGCGTATTGCGAAGTTAAAGCGTGAAAAACAAGATGCAAATGAACTTATTAGTGAAATGCGTGAAGTAGGAGAAAGTATTAAAACGTTAGATGATGAGTTACGTAATGTAGAAGAGAAATTGAATTCTATATTATTGGCATTACCAAATATACCTAATGAAACAGTGCCTATTGGAGCATCAGAAGACGATAATGTTGAATTACGTAAGTGGGGAGAAATAAACGAATTTTCATTTGAAGCAAAACCACATTGGGAAGTTGCTGAAAAATTAGGGTTACTAGATTTTGAACGAGCAGCAAAAGTAACAGGAAGCCGCTTCGTATATTACAATGGCTTGGGAGCACGTTTAGAGCGAGCGGTAGCTAACTTTATGCTAGATTTACATGTTGAAGAACATGGATATACGGAAGTAATTCCACCGTTTATCGTAAATAGCGATAGTTTAATAGGAACAGGACAATTCCCAAAATTTAAAGAAGATGTATTTACATTAAAAGACACAGATTACTCTTTAATTCCAACAGCGGAAGTACCATTAGCGAACTATTATCGTGACGAAATATTAAATGGTGCAGAATTACCTATTAATTTTACTGCTCATACGCCATGTTTCCGTTCTGAAGCTGGTAGTGCAGGACGTGACACGAGAGGGCTTATTCGCCAGCACCAATTTAGCAAAGTTGAAATGGTTAAGTATACCAAGCCAGAAGAATCATACGATGAGTTAGAAAAATTAACTGCGAATGCCGAAAGGGTACTACAATTGTTACGATTACCTTATCGAGTTATCGTATTATGTACAGCTGATATAGCATTTCCAGCTGCGAAAACATATGACATTGAAGTTTGGTTACCAAGTTATGGGGGATATCGTGAAATATCTTCTTGCTCAAACTGTGAAGATTTCCAAGCGCGTCGTGCAAGCATACGTTTCCGTCGTACACCAGGTGCAAAACCAGAATTTGTGCACACATTAAATGGTTCTGGGTTAGCTATAGGGCGTACAGTAGCAGCTATTTTAGAGAACTACCAACAAGAAGACGGCTCAGTTATAATTCCAGAAGTATTGCGTCCATACATGGGGGGAGTAGGGGTTATTAAATAAGAATGATGTTGATTTGAAATAAAGTTTAACAGTTTATAAAATGCTAATAAAGAGGTGCTACATGTTATTTCAAAAAGAAAATTTATTAGTTAGATACGTAATAAAAAACGATGCACCTATCATTTCAAAATGGCTAACAGACCCAGAAGTCCTGCAGTATTACGAAGGACGAGATAATCCGCAATCTGTAGAAAAGGTGCTTGATCATTTTATACATCATCCAAACGGTCATGAAAAAAGATGCTTAGTAGAATTTGATGAAATGCCGATTGGTTACATTCAAATGTATCCCGTTGATTTTGAATGGAAAGCGTTATATGGATATGAAGAATCACAAAATGTATGGGGAATGGACCAATTTATCGGTGAACCACTCTATTGGGGAAAGGGAATTGGAACAAAACTCGTTCAAGCAGCAATTACATACATTATGAAAGAAGTGGGTGCAGAAGCAATTGCAATGGACCCTAAAGTAAATAACGAACGTGCGATAAGCTGTTATGAAAAATGCGGATTTAAAAAGGTGAAGATATTAAAGAAACATGAACTGCATGAGGGGAAATTAGAAGATTGTTGGATGGTAGAATATAAACAATTATAATAAATATGCAGGGGCTTATAAAAATAAAGGGAGCTGTGTGAAATGAAAAAGGCATTAATAGTTATTGATGTGCAAGCGGGTATGTATACAGCAGGAATCCCAGTACATAATGGGGAAAAGTTTTTAGAAACGTTGCAAGAGCTCATTGGGGAATGTCGTTCAAATGGTATTCCGGTTATTTATGTCCAACATAACGGGCCAAAAGATCATCCATTAGAAAAAGGGACAGATGGTTGGAAAGTACATGCGGCGATTGCACCGCGAGAAGGGGAGCTTGTCGTTGAAAAGACGACTCCAGACTCATTCCATAAGACAAACTTAAACGAAGTGTTACAAGGAAAAGGGATTGAGCATGTTATTATTTCAGGAATGCAAACAGAGTACTGTGTTGATACGACAACGCGAAGAGCGTTTAGTGAAGGGTATAAAGTAACATTAGTAAGTGATGCACATAGCACATTTGACACAGATGTATTACGCGCTGAAGATATTGTAAAACATCATAATGTTGTATTTGGATCATTTGCAGATGTTATTACGTTAAAAGATTTAAAAGTAAAAGCGTAATTACAGAAGTTGCTGTCTCTTAATGGGGCAGCTTTTTTATTTGAAGATAGGCTATCAAACGTTGTCGATAAATCGATATTTCTTGTCGAACCGTTGATATAATTAGAGTTACGATGGATATATTTCCAAAATCGTTGATATAATTTCATTCACCGTATTGATAGTACAAAAAACAAAAAGGAGCGCCACATCGTCAAAAATTCGACTGATGAGACAGCTACTTTTTTGCATCAGTAATTATGGCTTTATTTCTTCTTATCTTTATCCAACACATTCTGTTCTTCAGCAAACTCCGTACCATATGCAAACCGGCGATTAATTCGAATGTTATCATTGCTGTGCCTTGTGTGGGAATTAGAAAAGCGATGGACGATTACTTCTGATAATGTAAAGACGATGGCAGAAAGGATACTGCCCCATGCAATTTGCATGTAGTTGTCTAATAAAATATTACCGAAAATCCAAACACTTAAGTACGTAAGTAAGAAATCCGTCATAATGGCAGCGGAATTGCCAATTCGATTTAAAATAATTTTATCAACAAACATATAAGAAACGATTGTGACGAAGAGACTAAAAGAAATGATTTGGACGAGCGTTGCTGGGAAAAATAGAGCTAGTCCGATACTAAAAGCGATGATGCATGATATAAATTTGATAAGTATTACAGTAATATCATTCAATATTTACACCTCCCATTTATACATAGTTTTACAATAAATGCAGGAGTTCATACATTGGAACGGTTTAATTTATATAAAACTTTATCATGCTGGAATTTTATCTAAATATTAAAAAAACAATTAAAAAATGTTATAGTGAAATGAGAGCGTATGACATTTTTAGGTAAGGGGGAATCCGGGATGTGGATAACTTCAGAAGTAGAAATTCCAGATGAGTTAATCGATCACCTTGAACAAGGTAAGTTAGTATTATTCGTTGGAGCAGGAGTTTCTATGAAGGGGAAATCAAACTTACCGAATTTCGATGATTTAGTTGATGAAATTTCGAAAGCTTTATATGTCGAAAGGCGTGAGATGACAGAACCCCACGATTATTATCTCGGTAAAATTGCGAAAACGAAAGATGTGCATCAAGTTGCAAGAGACCTCGTTAATATAGAAAAATCAAAACCAAATCCATTACACTATGCGATTCCAAGGCTGTTTCCGTTAGATACGGATGTTCGAATTGTAACGACAAACTTTGATCAACATTTTACGTCTGTAATTACAGAAATGAATAGAGAGCTGAATATTTATTATGCACCTGCTTTACCGACAGGGAGAGCGTTTAAAGGGTTGGCTTACATACATGGGAATGTAGAACAAGAGAAAGAAGCTTTAATTTTAACGGATGGTGATTTTGGAAGGGCTTACTTAACAGAAGGATGGGCGAGACGATTTTTAGTTGATTTATTCTCAAATTACACTGTTTTATTCGTTGGGTATAGTCATAATGATCCTGTAATGAAATATTTAGCAACAGGCTTACCACCGAGTACAAGGCGTTATGCTTTCGTCGCACAAGGTGATAATACATATCATTGGGAGCATTTAGGGATAAGACCGATTGTGTATCCGAATAAAGCAAATAATCATCAGGCGCTTGTGAAAGCGGTGAAGCGGTGGGCGGAATTAATGGGGGATAATTATATTACGAAAAGAATGCGTATTCGTGATATTGTAACCGTTCCTCCATCAGTAGAGCAGGAGCAATTATCCTATATAAAACAGTCAATAAAAAAAATTGAAACCGTTCGGTACTTCGTTGAATTTGCTCGTGATTATGAATGGGTGGAATGGCTTGAAGCAGAAGGGAAACTAAGAAATTTATTTCTACTTACAGCAAATTATGATGAAGTAGATGAATTGCTTGCGGAATGGTTAGTGGAGCAATTTCTATTTAGTCATCAAAAAGAACTATTTCAATTGATTTTTAAAAATCATTCTAAAATATCCCCGTTATGGTGGCGAACAATTTGTACTTACTTAAACGAAACGAAAGAAACGATGGACCCTTTGTTGTTTGCAAGATGGACATTGCTTTTATTAGAAACAGCAGAGAAAGATAGTAGCTCTATTGAAATAATCACATATTTATTGCAAAAATGTTCTTTCCCTCAGCATAAAGAAATTGGCTTGTTGCTATTAACGTTTATTTTAGATGGGAAACTTAAATTGAAGCGTGTAAGAAGATGGGGAAATGATACGCAAGAGTCGATTGAACTCGAGGAATCGAGTCGTATACCGATGCCTATTTTTTCTCATGTGGAGCGAATTTGGAAAGAGAAAATGAGACCTCATATCGCTTACTACGCAAATCCGATTATGGTTACAGGGTTAGAAAAGATACAACTATTGTCATTAAGACAAAATGCACTGAAAAGAAGAGATAGAGAAATTTCAGAGCAGGAGTTACAGCAAAATGATTTTACATTTTTAATTCAAATTGTAAAAGAGTGTCTTACATATTTATGTGAAAACAATGAGAAAAAAGCAAATCATTATATTACAGAAATGATAGAAACTGATAGTGTACTTCAAAAGCGAATTGCAATTGAAGCAATGATTAATAATGTATTCGTTATAGCGGATGACAAACTGAAGTGGTTGTTACATGTAGATGTTCTGTTAGATTTCACATGTAAACATGAAGTGTTTCAACTTTTAAAGAATTATTACGCAGATGCTTTAGAGGAAACGAAAGAAGAAGTAATTCAACATGTATTAGAGTATCTTGCAGAAGAGAGGGCGTTTGATGCTTGTCTTGTAATAGACTTACTATTCACGTGTGATTCGAATAGTAAGTGTACGGCGGAAGGATACGAGCTAATGAAACAGAAACACCCCCATTTTTCTTCAGATCTATACAGTGTTCCAAAGAAAGAGGCAAATGAACAACGTATTACATGCAATGTAACAGCTGATGGATTACTACAGCTGAAAAACGATGAAATAATGGAGCAAGTTCGGCAATTTTCAAGAGACGGTGTTTTTGAACAACGCCATTTTTTAGAGATGTTATCAAAAGCGTGTAAATTGAATGTAGAGTGGAGTATTTCGTTTGCTTATCAACTAGTAGGCGTGCACGAAATTAGTAATGAAGTATGGTTTGTGTGTATTAGAGAATGGCGAAATAATAGGAATTTAACGAGTGAGCAAATTCAAAGGATTATTCCGTTATTGCAGAAGTTTTCTCGAAATACTACTTTTCATTGGCTAATTAGTAGTTTTCTATATGAAATTAGCAATCGATTAGAAGAGCTAGAAGAAAACAGTATACGGGTTATAAAGCGCTTTGCTTTTTCAGTATTTCCACATGTTATGAGAGGGGAAACAGATTTTAAAATTGGAAAACAAGAGTTTTACAATGAGTCTATACAGCATCCTGTTGGGAAGATGACAGCTGTATTGCTAAAACTGTTAGCGTACGATCACTTATATGATCGCAATGTATATGAATATTTATTTTTATTTGAAGAACAGGTAAGGGTTACTTCGGAACGAACGAACTTTATGTTAGCTCGTTTAACAGCAGATATTACGTTTTTATACCATATTGAGAAGCAATGGTGTCGGAAAAATGTATTACCTTACTTAGATTTAAAGAAAGAAAGTGAGCTTACGAAATATGCGTGGGCGGGATTATGTTATACGCAAATTAATCTACCTTTGTTTACAGAAATAAGGCGATATATTAAGTATGCAGTAGAACATTTAGATGCACTACATCCATATACGAGAGAAGCATTTTTAAAATGGCTTAGCTTTGTATTTATTAAATGCGTATTATATTGGGAGCAAAAAACAGATTGGTTATATCCACTTTTGATGCAAGAAAACGAAGAGAATAAAATTAAATTTATGCAGTATTTATGCTACTACGTAAAAACGTTAAGTGGTAAGGAACAACAAAAATTTTGGACAGCGTGGCTTAGTGTGTTTTTAAGAGAACGTCCGAAAATGGGCGTAATAACAACGAGAGAATATATGATGCTTTTACGTATTGTTTTATGCATGGATGAGGTTTTAGAAAAAGGATTAAATATTATTTCTAGTAAATTTCAAGGTGTGGAAGGACAATCTAATCAAGAAGAAATGAAACAGTTGTTTATAGAGATACTTGAAAAGAAAGAGCGTATGAAAGCGTATAAAGAATTGTATGCAAATGTGTTTTTCACTTTACTGCAGACGTGTCAAGAAGCCGATTTACTTGAAAGTGAGATCATACAAATAAAAGAACTATTAACCAGGTATGAAGTAGAAAGACATGTATTAAATTTAATAGAAAATGAAATAATTCGCATCGGAATCGTAACGGAGAATTTACAAGAGGAATCATAGGGCGGAAGTGGAATTTTTAAAAAATATATAAAAAGTTATTGACAGTGTTTTGAAAAGCGTTCTATAATACGAATCATACTTATTCAATTTCAAAAACATTTGAATAAACAAAGTGCAATGAAGAGATCACAGTAGTGGTTAGTCTTACTGTAACAGAGAGCTGGTGGTTGGTGTGAACCAGTACAGGGATAATCATGAATTACAGTCTTGGAGCATCTTTTTCGTAGTAAAGATACTATTGTCTTTATGAAGGAAAAGCGGTCAATTGATCGTTAACAGTGAAGAGAGGTAGACGGAAAGTTAGTCTACAACTAGGGTGGTACCGCGATAAATATCGTCCCTACTGATTTATTCAGTAGGGACTTTTTGTATTTTAGTGGTCCAACTTGAAAATAAAATAGTCACGCGTTGAAAGGAAAAGAAGTAGTTGTTGTTTCCCTGTAACAGAGAGCTGGTGGTTGGTGCGAACCAGTACAAAAACAAGAGCGAATTACAGTCCTGGAGCATCTTTTTCGTAGTAAAGATAGTTATTGTCTTTATGAAGGGAAAGACGGTCAGATGATCGTTAACAATGAAGAGAGGTAGGCGAAATAAGTCTACAACTAGGGTGGTACCGCGATAAATATCGTCCCTACTGATTGAATCAGTAGGGCTTTTTTGTACAAAAAAGTGGCTTATTAACTAGTAGTTAGTGTCTTTATGGTAATTATTAGTTTAAAATAAGAAGAGGTATCGATTCCACTTTAAATTTGTATAATTAACCAGTTCAGAAAATAGAGAATTTTTTATTCTCTTACTATACTTTTAAAACATTAGAGGAGGATTTCCAAATGGCAAATCACGAATTAGATCAATTACGTAAACAGGTAGATGAAATTAACTTACAATTATTACACCTATTAAACAAACGCGGTGAAATCGTTCAAAAGATTGGGGAGCAAAAACAAGTACAAGGTACGAAACGCTTTGATCCAGTACGTGAGCGTGAAGTACTTGATATGCTTGCAGAGCATAACGAAGGACCATTCGAAACGTCAACGATTCAACATATTTTCAAAACGATTTTCAAAGCAAGCTTAGAATTACAAGAAGATGATAACCGTAAAGCATTACTAGTTTCACGTAAAAAGAAAAAAGAAAATACAATTGTTAATGTTAAAGGTGAATTGATTGGAAACGGAACACAAACGTTCATCATGGGACCTTGTGCGGTAGAAAGTTTAGAGCAAGTTCGCCAAGTAGGGCAAGCTATGAAAGACCAAGGCTTAAAATTAATGCGCGGTGGTGCTTTCAAACCGAGAACATCTCCATACGATTTCCAAGGTTTAGGAGTAGAAGGTTTACAAATTTTACGCCAAGTAGCAGATGAGTTCGACTTAGCGATTATTAGTGAAATTTTAAATCCGAACGATGTTGAAATGGCGCTAGAATACGTTGATGTAATTCAAGTTGGAGCACGTAACATGCAAAACTTCGATTTACTACGAGCTGTAGGTAAAGTTAATAAGCCAGTATTATTAAAACGTGGTTTAGCAGCAACGATTGATGAGTTCATTAATGCAGCGGAATACATCATTGCACAAGGTAATGACCAAATTATTCTTTGTGAGCGCGGTATTCGCACATACGAGAGAGCGACACGTAACACATTAGATATTTCAGCAGTACCGATTTTAAAGAAAGAAACACATTTACCAGTTATCGTTGACGTAACACATTCAACAGGACGTAGAGATTTACTATTACCAACAGCGAAAGCAGCACTTGCTATTGGAGCAGATGCAGTAATGGCTGAAGTTCATCCAGACCCAGCAGTTGCGTTATCAGATTCTGCGCAACAAATGGATATTCCAGAATTCCATAGATTCATGGATGAGTTAAAAGGTTTCAAAAATAAATTATCTTAATTCCATATCATAAATGCGCTGAAGAGGAAACAGTAGTGCTTATCTCACTGTTAAAGAGAGCTGATGGCCGGTGTGAATCAGTACAAAGGTAAGCATGAATTACAGCCTTGGAGCATCTTTCCCGCCAACTTTTGGAGAGAAAGACGGTCAAACGATCGTTAAAGAAGAAGAGAGGTAGACGAAAGAAGTCTACAACTAGGGTGGTACCGCGATAAACATCGTCCCTACTGAGCGCTCAGTAGGGACTTTTTTGTACAAAAAAATAGTAAAGGGGCAAGAGAAATGAGATACATTACAGCTGGAGAATCACATGGGCCGCAGTTAACAGTTATTTTAGAAGGTGTACCAGCAGGTTTAACATTAACAGCGGAACATATTAATAAAGAATTATTAAGAAGACAAAAAGGGCACGGACGCGGAAGACGCATGCAAATTGAAACTGATACAGTTGAAATTGTAAGTGGTGTTCGTCATGGGATGACACTTGGCTCGCCGATCACGTTAATTGTAAAAAATGATGATTTCAAACATTGGACGAAAGTAATGGGTGCAGAGCCAATTTCGGAAAAAGAAAGTAAAGATATGAAACGTACAATTACAAAACCACGTCCAGGACATGCGGATTTAAACGGGGCAATTAAATACGGCCATCGTGATATAAGAAACGTATTAGAGCGCTCTTCTGCAAGAGAAACGACAGTTCGTGTTGCTGCTGGTGCAGTTGCGAAACAAATTTTGAAAGAATTAGGCGTGGAAATTGCAGGGCATGTTCTTGAAATTGGTGGGGTACAAGCGAAGCGTATTTCAAACTTACCAATTGAAGAAATTCAAACGATAACTGAAAATTCACCAGTTCGATGTTTAGATAAAGAAGTAGAACAAGAGATGATGAATGCGATTGATGATGCGAAAAGTAGCGGAGATTCTATAGGCGGTATTGTCGAAGTCATTGCAGAAGGAATGCCAATTGGAGTTGGTAGCTACGTTCATTACGACCGCAAATTAGATGCAAAACTTGCCGGTGCTATTATGAGCGTGAATGCGTTTAAAGGTGCTGAAATCGGAATTGGTTTTGAAGCGGCAAGACAGCCGGGAAGTAAAGTGCACGATGAAATTTTATGGGATGAAGAAAAAGGATACACGAGAAATACGAATAATGCCGGCGGTTTAGAAGGCGGTATGACAACAGGTATGCCAATTGTCGTAAGAGGCGTAATGAAGCCAATTCCTACATTATATAAACCGTTAGCAAGCGTAGATATTGATACGAAAGAAGCGTTCCAAGCGAGTATTGAGAGATCTGATAGCTGTGCAGTACCAGCAGCAGGTGTTGTAGCTGAAGCTGTCGTTGCATGGGAACTTGCCGGTGCACTAGTCGAGCAATTCGGAAAAGATCGCATGGAATTACTAAAACAAAATATTTCGCAACATAACAAATACGCAAAAGAATTTTAATGAAAAGGTGGATTTAACATGCGAGTAAAAGATCAACTATCATCATTACAACCGTATAAACCAGGTAAATCACCAGAGCAAATGAAAGAAGTATACGGGAATCATTCATTTGTTAAGTTAGCATCAAATGAAAATCCATTTGGCTGTTCACCTCGTGTTTTAGGAGAATTACAAAAATCGTCGCAGGAACATGCTTTATATCCTGACGGAGGTGCTGAAGTACTCCGTCAAACAATTGCAGAGAAATTACAAGTGCAAATGGAACAAGTGCTTTGTGGTAGTGGACTTGATGAAGTCATTCAAATTATAAGTCGTGCAGTGCTCTGTAAAGGAGATAATATCGTAACTGCTGGCGCGACATTCCCTCAGTACCGTCATCATGCAATTATTGAAGGCTGTGAAGTGAAAGAAATTTCTTTAAAGAACGGTGTATATGATCTAGATGAAATTTCTTCAGCAGTTGATGAACATACAAAAATCGTATGGATTTGTAATCCGAACAACCCGACAGGCACATATGTGAATGAGCGAAAATTGACTCAATTCATTGAAAGCATTAGTGAAAATACGTTAATTGTCATTGATGAAGCGTACTATGAATACGTAACAGCAAAAGATTTCCCTGAGACATTACCGCTTCTAGAAAAACATAACAACATTCTTGTACTTAGAACGTTTTCTAAAGCGTACGGATTAGCTTCTTTCCGCGTTGGTTATGCGATTGGACAGGAAGAGTTAATCGAGAAATTAAATGTCGTACGTTTGCCATTTAACGTATCTTCATTAGCGCAAAAAGCAGCGACGATTGCTTTTAACGATGCAGTATTTATTGAAGAAATTGTACGTGTTAATACAGAGGGATTACAACAATACGAGAGTTTTTGTACGGAAAATGAAATTCCATTTTATCCGTCGCAAACAAACTTCATCTTCTTACCAGTAGATAATGGGGGAGAGATTTATGAAGCTTGTGCACACGCAGGATTTATTATTCGTCCGTTCCCAAATGGTGTCCGTATTACAATCGGAACTAGGGAACAAAATGAAGGAGTGATTTCAGTGTTAAAACAACACTTTGAAAATAAAAAAGGTAAGTCTCGAGATGAGGCAAATGTGTAAAAAGGTAGTATTAATCGGTACTGGATTAATAGGAGGCTCTCTTGCATTAGCGATTAAAAAAGAGCACGATGTAACGATTATCGGTTATGACATATTTAAAGAGCAAGTAGAGCGCGCAAAAGAATTACATGTAGTTGATGAAGTAGCAGTAGATTTACAGCGTGCATGTGAGGAGGCAAATTTAATTGTATTTGCCTCTCCAGTTGAAGAAACGAAAAAGTTGTTACACAAACTTGCATCATTTCATTTACGAGAAGATGTCATTGTTACCGATGTAGGAAGTACGAAAGGGACAATCATGAATGAAGCGGAAGCTTTATTAACAAAGAAAGTTTCATTTATCGGCGGTCATCCGATGGCAGGTTCTCACAAAACAGGAGTTGAAAGTGCAAAGGCACACCTTTTTGAAAACGCATTTTACATTTTAACGCCAATGAATCACGTGCAGGCGGATCAAGTAGACGAGCTAAAAGAATGGTTAAAAGGAACAGGCTCTCATTTTCTTGTATTAAATACAAAAGAACATGATTATATAACAGGAATAGTTAGTCATTTTCCGCACCTAATTGCAGCAGGATTAGTAAAACAAGTTGAGAAACATGCTGGTGATAATCCGCTTATTCATCAACTAGCGGCAGGCGGATTTAAAGATATAACACGTATTGCATCAAGTAGTCCGAAAATGTGGAGTGATATCGTAAAGCAAAATCGCGGGCATTTATTGGAACTATTAGAAGAATGGATTTCAGAAATGGAAGAGCTATATAAGACGGTTTCTAAAGGAGATGCAGGAGAAATACAAAGTTATTTTGCAGATGCGAAAGAATATCGTGACTCTTTACCAGTTCGAAAAAGAGGGGCGATTCCTGCCTATCACGACTTATACGTCGACGTTTTAGATAAAGTAGGGGCATTAGCCCATATCACAAGCATTCTAGCAGAAGAAGAAATTAGTATTACGAACTTGCAAATATTAGAAGCGCGAGAAGGATTGCTCGGAGTTTTACGAATTAGTTTCCAAAGAGAAGAGGATCGAACGCAGGCAAAAATTGCGCTCGGAAAAGAAGAATACCAAACGTATGAAACAATTTAATGAGGAGGGTGACAACGTGAAAGAAAAAACAGTACAAACTGTAAATAACGGATTGAATGGCACAATTACAATCCCTGGAGATAAATCAATTTCCCATCGCGCTGTCATGTTTGGCGCAATCGCGGAAGGTAAAACAACAATTAAAGGATTTCTTCCTGGTGCGGATTGTTTAAGTACTATTTCTTGTTTTAAAGAAATGGGAGTAGAGATTACACAAAATAGAGACGAAGTTACGGTAATTGGAACAGGATTAGAAGGTTTACAAGAGCCAAAAGCTGTATTAGATGTTGGTAATTCTGGTACAACGATTCGATTAATGTCAGGAATACTTGCAAACACACCATTCTTTTCTTGCGTGCAAGGTGATGCTTCAATTGCGAAGAGACCGATGCAACGTGTAACAAATCCACTAAAGCAAATGGGTGCAAAAATTGATGGCCGAAAAGAAGGAACGTTTACGCCGCTCACAATACGAGGCGGGAATTTAAAGGCGATTGAATATACTTCACCGGTAGCAAGTGCGCAAGTGAAATCAGCTATTTTACTTGCAGGCCTTCGCGCAGAAGGTGTAACAACTGTTACAGAACCTCATATTTCCCGCGATCATACAGAAAGAATGCTTGAAGCGTTCGGTGTAAAGGTAACTCGCGTGGGGAAAACTGTAAAACTAGCGGGTGGACAGAAGTTAATAGCAACAGACGTTCATGTGCCAGGTGACGTATCATCAGCGGCATTTTTCTTAGTAGCAGGTGCAATTATTCCAAATAGTAAACTACTATTACAAAATGTGGGGATGAACCCAACACGTACAGGTATTATAGATGTTTTAGAGAAAATGGGTGCTACATTTACTGTAGAGTCAATTAACGAAGGGGCATCTGAACCAGCTGCAAACATTACAATCGAAACGTCTTCACTAAAAGGAATCGAAATTGGCGGAGATATAATCCCAAGATTAATCGATGAAATTCCAGTGATCGCTTTAGCAGCAACACAAGCAGAAGGAATTACAGTCATTAAAGATGCACACGAATTAAAAGTAAAAGAAACGAACCGTATTGATACAGTCGTTGCTGAACTAACGAAACTAGGAGCTCGTATTGAAGCGACCGACGACGGAATGATTATTTACGGTAAATGTAAGCTAAAAGGAACTACAGTACATAGTCACGGTGATCACCGCATTGGAATGATGCTTGCGATTGCCGGCTGTATAGCTGAAGGAGAAACAACGATTGAAGATGCAGAAGCAGTAGGTGTATCGTATCCTATATTTTTTGAAGAACTGCAAACGTTAGCTAAATAAAGTGATGAGAAGCAGATATGCAATGTATCTGCTTTTTTATGTTGGCTTTTTTCGTAAATAATGTTGCTTTATTGCGTAAGAATTTTATCCTTATTGATTTTATGAGATTTTTACGCATAATTGTAATTAAGGGAGATGATTCCAAGTTGAGTAAACAGAATATCAGCACAACAGTTTCAGGGGATTTAATTGTTACCCATCTAATTGGCAAGATTAATACAGCTGATGTTTATGAATGGTTTAATGGCTTCGAGCAGGTTTGTCAGCAATTCATTTCCGAGGGTCGGAAATACAAATTGTTGGTCGATAGAAAAGGATACACGCCAGATCATTTTTCTGTTCAAAAAGCATGGAAAGATAAGTTCTTCAATGAAACCATTTTGAATCACAGTAAGGCAATTGCGTTTCTCCTTGAAGAAGGGGAGATAATGAATTATTTACAACAATCCAATACAAAAGAATCCGTAAAATTTTTCGATGATTATGAACAAGCATTAATTTGGTTGAATGAATATCCAATATAAAACCTTTATTGAACCAGTTTCTCTCAATCAACTGGTTTTTTTTATGCCCGTAATGTTGCCGTTGTCATAAGTTTCATCACTTACAATGGTACCTCTTAGTTTCGCAAACCCAAGAGAACGCAAGGCGTTTAATATTCTTATGCCGCCAATAGAAAGCAGTTGAAAAGAGCCTTTATGTTAGATTGTTTCTAAATCGACATCTTTTGTTGAAACATCCTCGTAATTTCACTTACCGAACTATAATAGTTTGAATTATGATATAATTCAAACGAGGAATGGAGGAGAAATATATGAACGTTATACAATTAAAAGAAGATAAGTTTAGAGAAGCATTACGTTTATCAGAATATGCTTTTCAATATAAAGCAAATGAAGAATGGATAGAGCAGAAAATTGCAAGAATGAAGGAAAGCCATCAAATATACGGTATTATGGAAGGAGAAGAGTTAGCTGCAAAGTTGCACTTAATTCCTTTTCATATTTACATAGGAAAAGAAAAGTTTAAAATGGGCGGCGTTGCGGGGGTAGCGACGTATCCGGAATATAGAAGAAGTGGATATGTAAAAGAGTTACTTCAGCATTCACTGCAAACTATGAAAAGAGATGGATATAGTGTATCGATGTTACATCCATTTGCCGTTTCATTTTATCGTAAATACGGCTGGGAACTTTGTGCGAATCGAATCGTATGTCAGATGACAAAGAGCGATTTAATAATTAAAAAACAAGTGAATGGTACAGTGAAACGTTTTAGTAAAGATAATCATCCAGAAGAAGTAGAGAATCTATATGAAACATTTGCAGAACGATTTTCTGGTATGTTAGTTCGCGGACGTAAATGGTGGCTACAAGCGGTGTATCATGATTTAACATTGGCAGTTTACTACGATGAAAATAAAACGGCGGCTGGTTACATTTTATACAAAATAGAGAATTCTAAAATGAAAGTAGAAGAATTTGTCCCATTACATAATGAAGCAAGAATTGGTCTTTGGAACTTCATCTGCCAACATGATTCTATGATTAAAGATCTAGAAATGATACTAAGTGAGACAGAACCACTTCTTTACACATTACAAGAACCACGAGTAAAAGCAGAAGTAACTCCATATTTCATGGGAAGAATTGTAGATGTAGAACAGTTTTTCAAACAATATGAATGGAACTGGAACAACGAAGAGCAAGAAGTAATTTTACATATTACAGATTCATTTGCACCGTGGAATAACGTAACGGTTCAACTTAAAAATAATGAAATAACAATCGTTAAAGAAGAAACAGCAAAAGAAAATGGAATTCAAATCGATATTAATGCGTTATCTACTATTATGTTTGGTTACAAGCGACCGCTAGAATTAAATGAAATAGACTTAATAAGCGGTAGCGAAGAGGAGATACGTGCATTTGAGAATGTAGTGCCGGTGCGTAAGCCGTTTATTTATGATTTCTTTTAATTAATGTCATGTGCTATGTATGAGTAACAAAGTACTATAATGATAAACTTTTTATTATAGTACTTTTCTATTTAATAGAGTGAAATCATTGTTTTAGGAGGAAAAGTAAAATGATTAGGCAAGCCGTAGGTGCGGTCGTATTCCAACACAGTGAATTTTTATTGGTACATAAGGTGAAAATTAGCGACATAGATGGAGAATATGCTATGTCAAAGGGGGAATGGGATTTTCCTAAAGGTGGAGTGAAACATACAGATAATGATTTAGAGAGTGCTATTTTGAGAGAGCTGGAAGAAGAAACTGGATCTACAAAGTTTAAAGTTATAAAACAATTTGAAGATAAAATTTGCTTTGGCTTTCCTGAAGAATTCAAAATGAAAATTGGATATGAAGAGCAAGAAACTACTATGTTTTATGTAGAATATATAGGTGACAGAATAGATTTACATCCAAAAGATAATGAAATAAGTCAAGTTCAATTTTTTAAGATACAAGATGTATTGAGGGTTTTAAGTCATGATGATACGAAGAAATTTTTTGATGGGATAACGCAAAAAATGTATTAATATCTTAATTGAGTGTGTTATTTTATAAATGTTTC
Organism: Bacillus sp. TH17; assembly: GCF_016651125.1. Lineage (NCBI taxonomy): Bacteria > Bacillati > Bacillota > Bacilli > Caryophanales > Bacillaceae > Bacillus > Bacillus sp. TH17. The sequence continues at coordinate 2,438,795 of NZ_JAEKEN010000001.1, read as the reverse complement.
AATAGCGTATTTACACACTTGACTTTTAATCCATGTAATTTATAATTATAAACGGAATGAATTTTCATTCCTGAAAATTGAGGTGAGAAAAATGGCTAAAAATAAGCAAGAGGATATTTTTGATGCTGCTATAAAACTTTTCGCAGAGCGTGGTTACGATGGTACGACAATTCCGATGATCGCTGAAAAAGCAAATGTCGGCGCTGGTACTATTTATCGCTATTTTGAAAATAAAGAGGCACTCGTTAACTCATTATTTTCAAAAAGCATGCTACAGCTATCTGAAACAATAAAAACTGATTTTCCTGTTGAAGCAAATATTCGAGAACAGTTTAGTCATACGTATAACCGTTTATTTGAATTTGCGAGAAACAATGTGGATGCTTTTCTTTTTACAAATTCGCACTGTGATAGTTATTTTCTTGATGAACAGAGTAAGAAAATATTTGACGATTTTATAGGCTTCTTTATGAATATTATTGAAGATGGAATCGAAAAAGGTTTTCTTCGTCCATTGCCTATAATTGCTTTAATTATTATTGTATATCAACCGCTTGAAAAATTAATAAAAGTAATGGCGACAGGGCAGTTAGAATACTCAAAAGAATTAGTAAAAGAATTGGAAGAGAGCTCTTGGAATGCTATTAGAATCATTTGATTCTATAGCTTTATAAGGACAGGAATGAACATTCATTCCTAAATAAATATAAAAAACGATTACAGGAGATGATATATCTGTACAATTAAAGGAATGAATATTCATTCCGCAGGGAGTGATTTAATAGAATTGAAAAATAATTTAATAGGATAATGGGAATGAACGTTCATTCCGAAATGATGTTTTCAAAAACAGGGAATGAATATTCATTCTCTATGCACCATGAAACTCTAATAACAGGAGATGATTCAAATGAGCAAGCTAAAAAGTTGGAGAAGTTTATCTTTTCTATTATGGATAGTTATTACTATTGCAATGATCGTAACGATGCCTAATATGGATCAGTTAGTGAAGGAAAAAGGGCAAATCACGATTCCTAATACAGAACAAAGCAGTATTGCTGACAAGATGATAAAGGAGATGGATAAAGAAGGGGCTGAAAAGTATGAAATTATAGCTGTTTTTAATAGTGGAAGTAAGAAGGCTTTAACAAATGAGCAAAAAGAGGAAATAACGAAAACGATCAATGCCCTGCAAAATGAAAAAGAGCAATTAGGAATTAAGGAAGTCGTTTCACATTTAGATAATAAAGAACTGGAGAAACAATTAGTTTCTAAAGATAATACGACTATTTTAACGCAAATATCGGTAGATAAAAAACATGGTAAAATACCAAAAATTGTAAATAATCTTCATGAAAAAGTACAAACGAAAGGAGTTACAACGTACTTAACAGGAAGTGATTTAATAGCGGGTGATTTTCTTACATCCTCTCAAGAGGGCGTGAAAAAGACAGAAGTTATTTCGATCATTTTCATTCTTGTAGTATTAATCATTGTATTCCGTTCACCAGTTGTTCCGATTATTTCTCTTCTTACAGTTGGTGTTTCGTATTTAATTTCAATGGGGATTATTGCCCATCTTGTTGATCAATTTAATTTTCCGTTTTCAAACTTTACGCAAGTGTTTGTAGTTGTCGTCCTGTTTGGAGTAGGAACAGACTATAACATTTTATTATATACGAGATTTAAAGAAGAATTAAGTAAACAAGAAAATGCATTTTTGGCTACGAAAGAAACGTTTAAATCGGCAGGTAAAACCGTTTTATATAGCGGGATAGCAGTACTAATTGGCTTTGCATCTCTTGCTTTAGCGAGTTTTAAATTATATCAATCTACTTCAGCGGTAGCAATTGGTGTCGCAGTACTACTACTCGTATTAACTACTTTAAATCCATTTTTCATGGTGCTTTTAGGAAAAGGAATGTTTTATCCAGTTAAAACATTTAAAGGTCATGAGGATAGTCGCTTATGGGGATTCTTTGCAAAAAATTCAGTAGCAAGACCATTTATCGCTTTAATTATCGTATTCGTGATATCGATTCCATTCGTATTAAAATATTCTAACACGCTTAATTACAATGATTTATTTGAAGTGGATAATAAATATGAATCAAAAATGGGGATTAACGTAATAGAAGAGCATTTTCCGCCTGGTTTTTCTTCACCAAGTACGTTAGTCATTCAATCGGATAAAAAGTTAGATGAGGCGACTTCTTTACAAACTTTAGATGAACTTACTGATAAAATCTCGAAAGTTAAAGGAGTCTCAGAAGTATATTCACCGACGCGTCCAACTGGAGATAAGATTAAAGAATTATATATAAATAAACAAGCCGGAGAATTGAATACAGGCTTAGGCGATGCAAATGGTGGCATAAAAGAAATTAATGAAGGATTAACTGATGCGAAAGATAAAATGGGTAGTAATGACTCAAATAGTCTTGCAAATGTTCAAAAGTTAATTGATGGAACGAACGAGGCTAAAAATGGAGTATCAGCATTAGGAACGGCCTTAAATCAATTATCGAATGGTATAAATGATGGAGTGCAAGGCGCGCAACAAATTGAGAGTGGATTAGCTTCATTAAACGAAAATGTTAATGTGCTATCCAATGCAACTTCACAGCTTCATGCTGGCTATGCACAGCTAGAAAAAGGTTTAAGTTCTTACGAGCAATACTTCGGAAATATTTCGCAAGCGATTGATGGTGCGAAGAAAGGATACGAACAAATTGAAACATTAATGACCAATTTCATTCAAACAAAACCAGAATTAGCAAATGACCCTAATGTGCAGCAAACATTAGGAATTGCTAAAGAAGCTCAAAAACAATTAACTGGACTTTCAAAAGAATTAAATCAATTGGCGGTGCAGCATAAAGCAGCGATGAATTCATTTAAAGAAGCGAATCAATCGTTACTGAAAGTAGATAACGGTTTAAAAGAAATGAACAATGGAGTTACCAAGTTACAAAAAGGGGCTGCTGAGCTGAACAAAGGATTGAGCGAAGGGGCTACAGGTTCAAAACAAATTGCGAACAAATCGGCTGACTTACAATCTGGATTAACGAAAATAAACGATGGGCAAGGACAGTTATTAACTGGACTGAAAGATTTACAAGAAAAGATGGGGCAATTGCAATCAGGTTTATCTAAAAGTACAGAGGGTTTAGGAAAAGTAAGTAACGGTCTAGGTGACGCTCAAAAATATTTAGGAGAGCTAAATGAGTCGAAAAGCTCTGAGAAATTTTATATTCCGAAAGAAGTTTTAGAAGGAGAAGATTTCCAAAAAGCATTGAATACGTACATGTCACATAATAGAAAGATTGCTAAAATGACAATTATTTTAGACGTAAACCCGTATTCAAAAGAAGCGATGCCTATCATTCAAGAAATTAATAAAACGATAGATGGTACGTTAAAGGGAACAGAACTAAATGGTGCGAAAAAAGCAATTGGTGGGACAACAGCTAGAAACGTTGATTTAAAAGAAGTAACCGGGCAAGATTTCCTACGTACTGCTACGATTATGTTATTAGGGATTTCGCTTGTATTAATCGTGATTACACGCTCATTCTTAAACTCAATCTTTATTATTGGGTCGTTAATTTTAGCGTACTTTGCATCACTTGGTATAAGTGAACAAATTAGTGCACATGTATTAAACGTAGAGTCATTAAGCTGGAATGTTCCATTCTTTAGCTTCATTATGATTGTCGCTTTAGGAGTGGATTATAGCATCTTCGTTATGATGCGATACAATGAGCTAGAAGGGAATTCAGTAACGAAAATTGTAAATGCATCTCGTCACATAGGAGGAGTCGTATTATCAGCGGCACTTATTTTAGGAGGGACATTTGCAGCGTTAATTCCTTCAGGAGTATTGACACTTATACAAGTAGCATCCGTTGTTGGCGTTGCTCTTTTACTATTAGCTTTAATTGTAATGCCGATATTGTTACCTGCTTTAATAGGATTGACGAGTAAATTGAAGAGTTATAAAGAGAAAATAATAAATACGAAATAAGAAAAACCTGTAGGGAATGTTTTCTCTACAGGTTTTTGTATATAAAATATGAAATGAAAAAATGATTCAATGTATTACAGAATGAGAAGCGAATAGGGATATTAGAAAGAGGTCGATGATATACAAAAAATAGCTAGGGGAATGGATAAAAACTATTCGATTTCGTTGTAGAAAGCTAATCAACCGTTGCTATTCATCCAGCTTCTACTATATAATAGCTATAGTCTACAATAATTGAGTCGTAATATGCGATTTTTTAAGACAATCGGTGAGAAAACGCTGAAATAAGCGGTATTAGTAGGAGGACACAAATGATTACAGTAAGTAACGTTAGTTTGCGTTTCGCAGATCGCAAATTATTTGAAGATGTTAACATAAAATTCACGCCAGGTAATTGCTACGGTTTAATTGGAGCAAACGGTGCTGGTAAATCAACATTTCTAAAGATTTTATCTGGAGAAATTGACCAATCAACAGGTGACATACATATTACGCCAGGTGAGCGTCTAGCAGTATTAAAACAGAATCACTTCGAATATGAAGAGTTCCCTGCACTAGAAACAGTAATGATGGGTCACACACGTCTTTATAAAGTAATGCAAGAGAAAAATGCAATTTACATGAAAGAAGACTTTAGTGATGAAGATGGCATGCGTGCTGCAGAACTTGAAGGTGAGTTCGCTGAGCTAAACGGTTGGGAAGCTGAGTCAGAAGCTGCAATCCTTCTAAAAGGATTAGGTATCGGCGAAGATATTCATGATAAAAAGATGTCTGAATTAACAGGGGCAGAGAAAGTAAAAGTATTACTTGCTCAAGCTTTATTCGGTCAACCTGACATTCTATTACTAGATGAGCCTACCAACCATTTGGACTTAAAAGCGATTCAATGGTTAGAAAACTTCTTAATGAACTTTGATAATACAGTTATCGTTGTATCCCATGACCGTCACTTCTTAAATAAAGTATGTACGCACATGGCTGATCTTGATTTCGGTAAAATTCAATTATACGTTGGTAACTATGACTTCTGGTATGAGTCAAGCCAATTAGCATTAAAACTAACGCAAGATTCTAACAAGAAAAAAGAAGAGAAAGTAAAAGAGTTACAAAACTTTATTGCGCGCTTTAGCTCAAACGCATCTAAAGCGAAGCAAGCAACTTCTCGTAAAAAATTATTAGATAAAATTACATTAGATGATATTAGACCGTCATCACGTCGTTATCCGTTCGTTGGTTTCACACCAGAGCGTGAAGTAGGAAATGACTTATTAACGGTTGAAGGTATTTCTAAAACAATCGACGGAGAAAAAGTATTAGATAATGTGAACTTCACTTTAAATAAAGGTGATAAAGTTGCATTTATCGGACGTAACGATATTGCGATGACAACATTATTTAAAATTCTTATGGGTGAAATGGAGCCAGATAGCGGTTCATTCAAATGGGGTGTAACAACATCTCAAGCTCATTTCCCAAGAGATAACTCTGAGTACTTCGAGAACAGTGATTACACTTTAATTGATTGGTTACGTCAGTTCTCTCCACAAGATGAGTCAGAAAGTTTCTTACGTGGTTTCTTAGGCCGTATGCTATTCTCTGGTGAAGAAGTTAAGAAAAATGTTTCTGTTTTATCTGGAGGAGAAAAAGTTCGTTGTATGTTATCTAAAATGATGTTAAGCGGTGCAAACGTATTAACACTTGATGATCCGACGAACCATTTAGACCTTGAGTCTATTACAGCATTAAACAACGGTTTAATCACATTTAAAGGAACATTACTATTCACTTCTCATGACCATCAGTTCGTACAAACAATTGCAAACCGTATTATCGAAGTAACGCCAAACGGTGTAGTTGATAAGGTAGCAACGTATGATGAGTTCTTAGAAAGTCAAGAACTTCAAAAACAAGTTGATGCAATGTACAAAGGTCAATAATAAATGATTAAAACCCTCGCTTTCTTTTATGAGAGCGGGGGTTTTTTAAGTAAACAAATATTCGTTTTAATATAAAGTGGGGGGGAGGATTAAAATGAATAATTATTCAAAAATAACATTAGCGATGGTAAGAAATTTTTGAAACGTGGATAAACCCTGAAATGATGAAGAAATGGTTTTTTACATTGGAAGGGACGGATAAAGTAACGGGAAATACTCCTGAAGTAGGAGGGAGTTGGGAAACTATTGATCATCGTGGCGGAAAAGATTATGGAGTAATTGGGGAATATATCGAAATGAATCGTCCTAAAAAAATTAGTATTTATATTAAAAACGCCGCAGTTTAGTGAATTATTAGATAAAATCACAGTTGAAATAAAAGAGAAACAACAAGGATTTAAAATGATATTTTCACAAAATATAATCGTTGCTCATGAAGAAGATTGGACAAAATATGATGTTGAAAAAGCTTTAAAGGGGTGTCAGGATGGCTCTGATCATGGTTGGAATGTAATATTCATGGGACTGAAAGAATTGGTTAAAAGAAGAGGGGATAGCTACAAAGGATGATAAACGGTAGTCGAAAAAGTGTAGTTTGAGCAAATTGCCCAAACTACATTTTTTATTTTATGAAATTGGGTAGTTTACATGAATGTACCAAAATTGGAGATAGGTTAGTTTGCAAATGAGGAAATAAAGGATTATAGTTTGTGGAGTCATAATTAGTGGATGAGCCTTGGGAGAAAACAGGAAATGTTACAAATGTGTTTTGTTAAATAGAAACCAAGGTCAAAATGTTTAAAAAGAAATAGTTGAATAAATAAAAGCTACAAATTATAATTACTAATATTCTTCATATAGTTAAACAAATAAAATCTATTTGAAGAAGAAAAATTGAATAGAGAGACAGACTTATATAAAATAAGCCTTGGATGATCAAAAGAGGTGGAGAGATGCAACAATTTTTATTGAAGAGTAAACGAGTATTAAGTAATCATTTTGGATTTTTCGTATTTGCTGTTATTTTACTTTGGTTAAAAACATATGCCGCATATGTGACAGAATTTAATTTAGGGATATCGAACACAATCCAAAAGTTCTTACTGTTTTTCAACCCGTTAAGCTCAGCAGTTCTATTTTTAGGGCTCGCATTATTCGCAAAAGGGAAACGAGCTTACATTTGGTTAATTATTATTAATTTGCTAATGTCTATACTTTTATACGCAAACGTAGTATATTATCGCTTTTTCAGCGACTTTATTACGTTCCCGACATTAACACAATCGAATAACTTTGGAGATTTAGGTGGTAGTATTTTTGCATTGCTACACTTATATGATCCACTATATTTCTTAGATACAATCATTTTAATTGTTTTAGTCGCAACGAAATTTGTAAATCCTAAACCAATCCGTGTTGCGAAGCATAAATTATCTCTAGTATTTGTAGCAGGTATTTTATTATTTAGCGTTAACTTAGGTCTGGCAGAATCTGACCGTCCTGAATTGTTAACAAGAACATTTGACCGCAATTATATCGTGAAATATTTAGGGGCGTACAACTTTACGATTTATGATGGTATTCAAAGTGCGAAAGCATCAACAGAACGAGCATTAGCGGATGGAGATAATATGACAGAAGTTAGAAACTATCTTTCATCAACTTATGCAAGTCCAAACCCTGAGTATTTCGGTAAAGGAAAAGGAATGAACGTAATTTATATTCATTTAGAGTCATTCCAAAACTTTTTACTAAACTACAAGCTAAATGGTCAAGAGGTTACACCATTCTTAAACTCATTTACAAAAGATGCGAATACGTTATACTTTGATAACTTCTTCCATCAAACAGGACAGGGGAAAACATCTGATGCGGAGTTCATGTTAGAGAACTCAATGTTTGGATTACCACAAGGATCTGTTTTTACAAATAAAGCTCATAACACGTATCAATCAGCACCGGCTATTTTAGGACAACAAGGATACACATCAGCAGTGTTCCACGGTAACTACAAAACATTCTGGAACCGTGATGAAGTTTATAAATCATTTGGTTTTAATAAATTCTTTGATGCGTCATACTACGATATGAATGAAAAAGATGTAGTAAACTATGGCTTAAAAGATAAACCGTTCTTTAATGAATCAATTCCGTTATTACAAACGTTGAAACAACCGTTCTATACGAAGTTCATTACGTTATCGAACCATTTCCCTTATCCGATTGATAAAGCGGAAGCAACGATTGAACCAGCTAAAACAGGTGATTCATCAGTAGATACGTACTTCCAAACAGCACGCTATTTAGATGAATCTGTAAAAGGATTCATTGATTACTTGAAACAATCTGGTCTATACGATAACTCAATTATCGTTATGTACGGTGATCATTACGGTATTTCAGATAATCATAGTGCAGCAATGTCTCAAATAATGGGTAAAGAAATGAACGCATTTGAAAATGCTCAATTACAACGTGTACCATTAATCATTCGCGTACCAGGAATGGAAGGCGGCGTACAACATCAATACGGCGGAGAAATTGACGTTCTTCCAACGTTATTACACTTACTAGGTACAGATACGAAAAATTATGTCCAATTCGGATCAGATTTATTATCACCAGAGCATAAACAAGTCGTTCCGTTCCGTAACGGTAACTACGTAAGCCCAACAGTTACTGCGCTTAACGGCAAATACTATGATACAGCGACTGGGAAACCTGTAGAATTTACAGATGAAATAAAACAAAATGAGCAAATGGTTCAAAAATCACTAAAATACTCCGACCAAGTTGTTAACGGTGACTTATTGCGATTCTACACACCAGAAGGATTTACACCGGTAGAACCTTCTAAATATAACTATAACAATCGTGATAAAGATAAAACGAAGGTGAAGACGACTGAAGACGGGGAAACGAAATAAATAATAAAAAATCCTACTCGTATAGAAAACGAGTAGGATTTTTTGTTTTAAGATTTACTTTCGGATTTTTGGAGTGCTACTTTTTTAGGCATAAAACATGCAATAATCAAAGCTACAAAGGATAAGACTAACATAAATACGTAGGCATCACTTGAGCTGAAGATAGAAGCTAATTTCGTTACTTGCATAGTTGATATGCTTCCGTTCTCACTAGATAACTGTGAAGTATGTGAAGTGGATTGAATTGTATATACAGTGATAATGACTGCTGTTCCTATAGCACCTGCTAATTGACGTACGGTATTATTCACTGCGGAACCATGTGAACCCAGTTCTCTTGGTAAAGCGTTTAAACCTGCTGTATTTAAAGGCATCGAAATGAAACTTAGTCCAATGCGTAGAATAATGGTACGAACCATTAAATACATATAAGTGGTGGATTCGGTCAAATCAATTACACCCCACATCGATATAATGATACATATTAAACCTATAATAAAGAGTGGTTTTGCCCCATATTTATCAAACATTTTACCCGTGATAGGTGATAAGAATGCATTAATTACAGCTCCAGGTAATAGAAGTAAACCTGATTCAAAAGCAGTAAAACCTCGTCCGTTTTGCAAGTAAATCGGTAAAAGAATTAAATCAGCATACATAATCATCGTAATGAGTACGTTAATGACTGATGTAAGAGTGAAAATTTTATACTTAAATACGGATAAATTTAATAGTGGATCGCTAGACTTTATTTGACGTAAACAGAATAGAGTTGTAACAATTATTCCGATGATAATTGTAGTAATAACAACTGGATGATCCCATCCTTTACTTCCTGCACTACTAAATCCGAATATAATACAACCAAAGCCAATCGTTGATAAAATGACACTTACGATATCTAATTTTGCTTTTGTTGTCTCAGCAACATTCATTAAATATTTTAGCGCGAGAATAATAACGATTAATACAAATGGAGCGAATCCAATAAATAACCATCTCCATGATACATATTCAATAATAAAGCCAGATAATGTTGGAGCGATGGCTGGCGCAAAAATTATGGCGAAACCGAGGGTTCCCATAATACTTCCACGTTTTTCACTAGGGTATAAATATAAAATAACTGTCATCATTAGTGGCATAATAATTCCTGCTCCAACTGCTTGAATCATTCTTCCTGTTAACAAAATACCAAAATTCATGGCGCATGCACAAAGAACAGTCCCGATAAACAAAGAGAGCATCGAGCTAATAAACAGCTGCCTTGTTGTAAATCGTTTCATTAAAAATGCAGTAATTGGCACTAGAACGCCATTTATGAGCATAAAGCCTGTTGATAGCCATTGTACGGTTGCAGCTGTAACATCAAATACTTCCATTAAATTACTCATCGCTACATTTAATAGCGTCTGATTTAATGTTGATAAAAAACAACCGGAAATGAGCACAATTAATATAATTTTTTTATTTCTTTCTGATATTTCCTTTTGCATTGGTAAACTCCTTCATTGTTGTCTTGATTTATCGACATTGTGTCGATAAAATTAATGGTAACAAAATAAATTTTCTTTGACCATGAACAGTTTTGTTGAAAATGTTCACTACTCGACATAGAAGGTATGCACTGTCGAGTAAGTAAAGAGAAAATCTATAAAGGAGTTTCAAAATGTCTACACCTAAAAAAGAAGATCCTCGTACAGTTCGTTCAAGAGAAATGTTTAAAAATGCTGTTTTTTCTCTCCTATGTGAGAATCCTAGTATTTCAAGTTTAACGGTTCAGAAAGTCGCAACAAAAGCAGGATTAAACCGAACAACCTTTTACTTACATTATCAAGATATTCAAGATTTACTAGACCAAATCACGAATGAGATTTCAAATGAACTTTCAAATAAAATAGCTGATTTAATACATGCAAAAGATTTATCAGAAAAACAAAAGCTAACACAATTACTTGATTATTTATATATCCATCGAAATTATTTATTTATATTATTTAAAATGAATCAATTTGAGGAGCAACTATTTTTATTTTTAAAAGAGTTAATAGAAACGAGAAGAGAGAATACGAAAAAGGATTTGCCTGATGATTATGTTGCGGTTGATATTAAAACAGCTTCATTGGTAGGTATTATCATGTGGTGGATAAGGAATGGACTTCACTTTAGTTCAGATTATATCGCAAATCAAATTTATTTTATGTATAAAGGGTAATAAATGCAAACAATTTATCCGTATTAAAAAAAGATTAAAATAACCTAGTATAATTTAAAGTATCGGGATTAATAAAAATTTATAAAACAAAAGATCCAGAGATAGAAGGGGGATATGCATGAATTTTCAAAATGAAAAAATATCATTACATTTAGAGGTTGTAAATTACCAATATGCAGATGCAAAAGACGAGTGTGATAGAAATTGGTTAAGAGTAAAAGCGAAACTATCAGAAGAAAATAAAGTTTTTGAAACGATGGATCCTTTTTTACAAACATACGATTTACAGTACATGATAAAATGGTTTGAATCTTTACCAAACCCTACATATAACGAACTAGATTTCATAGAACCAAATTTAGCGTTTGAATTTATGGGGGGAAAAGCAGGCGAGTTTAACATTGTTATTCGCTTATCGCTGGAACTTAACCCCACATGGTGTAAGGAAGAAGAATACGAATTTTCTATCGGTATAACTCAAGAGGATAGGGAGAATATTATTCGTTCTATTGAAGAGCAACAAAGGAAATTCCCAAAACGATAAAAAAAGACTTGATAACCTACAAGAGGGAATCAAGTCTTTTTATTACATACGATTATCATGCCAGAAGTTTAATGGGAAGTGTTCGTTCTCATTATAGGCTTCTAATTCATATCCTCTTTCTTTCAGCCCTTTAATAATTCCAGGTACTGCTTTAACTGATTGTGGATGAATATCGTGCATTAGAATAACTTCTGTTGGGTTTGTAGCACCATGTAGAACGTTTTCTACGATTTTAGCAGATGCAGCGTCTACTGGCATTTTGTTGTATTTCCAGTCTAATGAATCAATTGTCCAGTCCCAAACTTTTAAACCATTTTCTACAACTTTGTTGCGAAGGGCTTCATTTAATCCTGGCATTGAGCCGTAAGCTGGACGAGTTAATACTGGTGATTTTCCTAGAACGCCAGCGATTAAGCCTTGGTCTTCTTTCATTTCATCAACGTAATGACCTTCTGTGTAAAGCTTCTTGTAGTTATGAGTCATACTGTGCATCCCAACGTAGTGGCCTTCAGTATTTTCACGTTTTACAAGATCAGGGAAAGCTTTCACGTTTGAACCAATTAGGAAAAATGTTGCTTTTGCATTTTCACTTTTTAACATATCTAAAAGCTCAGCTGTGTATTTTCCAGGACCATCGTCAAATGTTAAGTAAGCGACTTTTCTAACTTGCCCGTTATAGTGCTTTGGAGCTTCTTTCGGAGCAAGGGACGTTTGAATTTCACTTACAAGTTGAACAGATTTCGCTTCATCCTCTGTACTTGCTAGAGCGATATGTGTTGATCCGTAAGCAGCTTCGTATGTAAATAATACCCCGACGCAAATCAACAGAGCCCTTTTCACTAAAGTTGTCATCCGAATTCCATTGTGCATAATTTTCCTACTCTCTATAAAAGTTCTACTCTACTATATTAGCAATTTTAGAGGGGGAAATGCAAAAAAACTTTTTTACAAGCGCAAAAAAGTTTGTTAAAAAGTATGTAAGATTTCACTGTTTTGCAGGTTTGAAAAAATGAAACAAGAATTGAATGTATGAAACTGCATGTAAAATGGTTCATTCACGTTTTTTATTTTAGAAAGGGAGGATAAGTATGAAAAAATTAGCTTGTTTACATGCTCATCATTCAAATATTGAATACATTGACCGAGCGTTGCAATTTTTTGAAATAGAAATACTCCATTTTGTAGATCCAATCTTATCACACAGACTAAAAATAGAACGAGAACAAGCACGAAATAATTTAAAAGATATTATAAAGTATATAGCTGAAAGTGATGTTGATACACTTTTAATAACTTGTACAGATTATATCACGTTATTAGATGAGAATTTCAAAATAGACATACCTATATTGAAAATTGATGAGCCATTCTTTGAAATGATTTGTCAGGTTGAAGAGCCACAGACAATACTATTTACAAATAACCGTACTGTTTCAGGAACGATGGAACGTTTAAGACTATACGCTCAGCAGAATAATAAATCCATACAAGTAAAAGTAGAAGTGATAGAAGGGATATTTGAGTTAATTATGCAAGGGCGTAAAGAAGAGCATGATGTTAAATTAGAAAAATATTTATATGAAATTATGAAAGATAGAAGCGAAATGCTTTCAGTTGCACAATTATCTATGGTAGACGCTACTACAAGGGTAGAAAATATAATAGGAAGGAACATAATAAATCCGTTGAATGCGCTTGTGGAGTATTGTATACAGAGTGTGAATGAACAACCGTGTGAAAAATAAGGAAGAGGATGTTTGTTGTTTTAAAGAAAATCAATAAAAATTTCACATACCGTATTTAAAAAATAAATATAGGAAAACCAAAAAATAATGTAGAATATATCGTACATACATATATGAAGTGAACATAAAACATAAAAGAGGTGGGCATATGTTACTTGAAGAAGTAATGCAGCAACTAAAAGAGTATGGGACAGAACAAACTCGTAAGACGTATAAAAACCACGGAGCGAAAGAGCCGTTATTTGGAGTTAGTTTTGCAAATTTAAAATTGTTAAAAAAGAAGATAAAAAAAGATCATGATTTAGCAATTTCATTATGGGAAACAAAAAATATGGATGCGATGACTTTAGCAACGATGATTTTAGATCCGAAGAAACTAACGTCAGAACAACTAAATAGATGGGTTCAGGATGTTGATTACTATTGTTTAATGGACGTTCTTATGACAGCTATATGTACGTCACCAATCGCGATAGAAAGAATGGAAGAATGGACGAAGTCTGATGATGAATGGATTGGAAGAGCAGGTTGGTCTTTATTAGCAAATATAGCGATTAAAAATAAAACGTTACATGATGAATTCTTCACTCCGTATCTAGAAGAAATTAAAGCAAATATACATAATGAAAAAAATAGAAAAAAAGAAGCGATGAATAGTGCTTTAATCGCGATAGGGATTCGAAATGAAGCTTTAGAGCAACAAGCAATTGAAATTGCACGTGAAATTGGAAAAGTAGAAGTTGATCATGGTGCAACGTCATGCAAAACACCAGACGCAGAACCGTATATAAAAAAAGCGAGAGAAAGAGCTGAAAAAAAGAAAGTGAAATAAGAAAAGGGGAACGGTTATGAAACCAATGGAAGCGGCACAAAGCATAATTACATCACAATTTTCGAATTGTGATGTTGCTTTACTAGGGGGAAGTGTTGCTAGAGGAGAGGCTACAAAAACATCTGACCTTGATATTGTAATATTTGACCAAAGTTTGTCATCTTGTTATAGAGAATCTTTCTATAGTAATGGCTGGCCTGTTGAAGTATTCGTACATAATTTTGAAACGTATAAAACCTTTTTTAAAAGTGATTGTGAGCGCGGGAGACCTTCATTACCTCAATTAGTTTCAGAAGGGATTGTGCTAAAAGGAAAAGATGAAATTGTAGAGATACTTAAAAGAGAAGCGAATGATTTATTAAATAAAGGACCAAAAAAATGGACAGAAGAAACGATGAAGCAGAAGCGTTATTTTATTACGGATACTTTGGATGACTTCATTGGTGCAACAAAGAGAGAAGAAGAATTGTTCATCGCCAATTTATTAGCTGATTTAGTACATGAATATGTTTTAAGGGTAAATGGTCAATGGCTTGGAAATTCAAAATGGTTTATTAGAGTGTTAAGAAGGTATGACGAGCGATATGCAGAACATTTTGTAGCGGCTTTTGATCATTTTTATAAAACAGAGAAGAAAAATGAATTAATTAGTTTTATAGAAAATACGTTAGAGCAGTATGGAGGAAGAATGTTCGAAGGATTTTCTATAGGGAAATGAAAAGGGGATAGCAAAATGAATGTACCATTCGTTCAATTAAGAGAATTGACACAAGACGATGTAGAAGATCGATATCAATGGTCATTAGATACAGAAGTAACAAAACATTTAGTTGTACCAGATCAATATCCACCGTTCACTCGTGAAGATACGAGAAGATGGATTGAAGCATGCATAAGTCGAAAGAATGGTTATGAACAACGAGCTATCGTTACAAAGGAAGGTATACACATTGGATGGATAGACCTAAAAAACTTTGATCAAACAAATAAAAATGCTGAACTAGGGATTGCCATTGGAAATAAAGAATATTGGGGTAAAGGATATGGAATGGCAGCACTATACAGTATGTTACAAAGTGGCTTTTCTGTATTCGAATTAGAAAAAATTTGGCTACGAGTAGACGAAGATAATTTACAAGCTAGAAAGAGTTATGAAAAAGCAGGATTTGTTTGTGAAGGAATAATGAGAAATGATCGGTTACGTAAAGGGAAGTTCATTCATCGTTATCGCTATAGTATGTTAAGAGAAGAATACCAATCTTTAAATAGTAGCTTATAAAAATATTATGTTAACTTAAAGGGGCAGGATAAATATGATTCGATTACTTACGAAAGAAGATGCGGAAAAATATTGGGACTTACGTTTACAAGCTTTACAAGTAAATCCAGAGGCATTTGTAACAACTTATGAAGAGGCGATTCGCCAGGAAAATCCTATTAAGAGAGTGGAAAGTAATTTAACAGCTACTACTAGTTGTACATTTGGTGCATTTAATGAAGAAAATCATTTAGTTGGAGTTGTCACTTTACTAACAGAAGAGAGAGAGGCGTATAAACATAAAGGTCATATCGTTGCGATGTATGTAGATGCACAAAACAGGCGGAACGGATTGGCACGTGAGTTAATAACAAATGCCATTCAAAGAGCGCGAGATATAAAACTAGAGCAATTGACATTAGGTGTTGTATCTACAAACGAACCAGCAAAAAAATTGTATGAATCAATGGGCTTTAAAACGTATGGAATTGAAAAAAGAGCTATAAAGGTGAATGGTGTGTATAGTGATGATGAAAATATGGTGTTGTTTCTTTAAAGGAAGGATATTATCATGAAAGATCTCCATTTAGAAAAAGATATGAACCCCAACGTGGCAATTTTGTATGCAATGGTTACTGATACATTTAAACGATTGCAAAGGTTAGTCGAAGGTATTGAAAAGAACGAACTATCCTATAAAGGGTCTGAAAATAACATTGGACAGCTACTACAGCATTTAGCAGTAGTCGATTTACACTGGGTGTACCGTTTAAAAGGAGAGGGAGTTCCGCCTGCACTTGAAAATAAATATGGACCAATGTTGAATGAAATGGGAGAATTGCCTAGTTTAAGAAAGTACAAATTACAAGAATTAATGCAAGATTATGAAGCTGTGCAACATATGTTTTATGAGGAATGTATGAAACTAACAGAAAATGATTTAACACGAGAAGTTTTTTATGAAAAGGGAGAAAATGCGACTATAAGGTGGGGAATATGGCATATAGCCGATCATAATCGGTACCATCAAGCTCATATTAGTCGATTACGAAAGTTATATAGACGTAGACCGCATGTATGATTAAATTTTTGAATATTAATTATATTCATTTTGTTATATAGTAGAAAAAGAAACTATATAAGGGGTTTTATAATGAAAGCTATTGCAGTAGGGATATTGGCATCGTTTTTCTTTGCCTTTACCTTTGTGTTAAACCGGTCGATGGACTTAGGGGGCGGGAGTTGGATTTGGAGTGCATCACTACGGTATTACTTTATGGTTCCAATGCTACTACTTATTGTCATGTATAGAGGGAATTTAAAACAACTCTTGCAATATATGAAAAACAATCCGAAAGAGTGGTTGTTATGGAGTATTGTAGGGTTTGGTCTCTTTTATGCACCGCTTAGTTTCGCGGGTGCGTTTGGACCGGGGTGGCTTGTCGCTTCGACTTGGCAAATTACAATAGTTGCAGGGATTTTGTTAACACCATTTTTTGCGGTAGACCCATTACATAAAAAACTTCCAATGAAAGAATTAGTAATGTCAGGCATTATTTTATTCGGTGTTGTTCTTATGCAAGTAGAACACGCTTCTTCTTTAGGGATTCGTGAAACCATTTTATGTGTGGTTCCTGTACTCATTGCTGCGTTTGCATATCCACTTGGAAATAGAAAAATGATGCAAGTATGTAAGGGCGAATTAGATGTCTTCCAACGAGTTCTCGGTATGACATTAGCAAGTTTACCATTTTGGTTTTTACTATCTGGTTATGAAGTATCAACAGGCGGACTACCGTCAAGTAGTCAAGTTTTCCAATGTTTTATTGTAGCAGTTAGTTCAGGGTTAATCGCAACGGTATTATTCTTCTTTGCGACAGATCTTGTAAAAGATGATCCGCAAAAATTAGCAACAGTCGAGGCGACACAGTCTGGTGAAGTTTTATTTGCATTAGTAGGAGAGCTGATCTGGTTATCGGCTCCAATTCCGTCTTCTTTATCGTGGGTTGGAATGAGTCTTGTAATTGTCGGAATGATACTTCATAGTTATGTAGCTGTAGTTGTGAAAAAAGAAGAGAAAATAACGGCGTAATGAGATTAGCTCTTTTTCAATAAAGAGCTAATCTTTTTTCATGAGAAAGGATGGAGATAGGATGTTACAACGTGTTGAGCATTTAGAAATAGATCCCATTAAAAAAGTATTAAAGCATGCGACCGGTCCGAGTGAAGCGAGCTTATTTAAAGCAGTTTCAATGTATAAAAATGATCAGGCAGTGCTATATAAATATGGGAATAAGGGTTGCATAGGTATAGCGCTAATTCATACAAATAGAGCGAGAATGTGTCACATAGCTGTTGATGAAAAATATCGCAATCAAGGAATTGCACTTCAAATGATTAAAGAAATAATTAGGGAATATGAGTTAACATATATTGAGGCTGAGACAGATACAGAGGCAGTCGATTTTTACAAGAAATGTAACTTTAAGGTTGAAAGTTTGGGTGAAAAATACCCGGGGATAGAAAGGTTTAATTGTTATTTAGAGAATGAATAAAATAAATAGCTTATCATTTGTGATGGGCTATTTCATATTAGTATAAATTAAGATTGCTAGATTGAAAGTTTTTGATTGTGTTCACCTTTCTATATTAATTTTAAATAAATACACCATAATTTAACTGTTTCCGATATGATAAAAACGACAGAGGTATAGTAATTGAAATGATTAAGTTAAAAATTAAGAAAAATATGATAATATATGTATGTATTAGTTTAAAGCAAAATGGGGGAACAATCGTGAAAATGAATGACATAGTGGCGAATACACAATTTCCAAATACAATCGAAACAATTACAAATGATTTAAAAGCATTAGGGATAGAAAAGGGAATGACAGTTATTGTACATTCTTCATTAAGTTCAATCGGTTGGATATCAGGCGGTGCAGTTGCCGTAGTAGAAGCGTTAATGAAAGTTGTTACAGAAGAAGGAACGATAATTATGCCGACGCAATCTTCGGATTTATCCGATCCAAAACATTGGTCAAGACCACCTGTACCAGAAGAATGGTGGCAAATTATTCGGGATAACGTCCCAGCATTTGATCCACGTATAACACCAACAAGGGCAATGGGAGAAGTAGTTGAATGTTTTCGTACATATCCGAATGTATTGCGCAGTAATCATCCACTCAGTAGTTTTGCAGCATGGGGGCAACACGCAGAAGAAATTACAGCGAATCATTCACTTTCCATAAGTTTTGGTGAAGAATCGCCATTACGAAAAATATACGATTTAGATGGATACATATTATTACTTGGTGTTGGTTATGACTCTAATACGTCTATACATTTATCTGAGGTACGTACAGGTGCACGCGAGTTAATAAAGGTAGGAGCACCTATTATAGAAGAAGGTGTAAGAGTATGGAAAGAATTCGTTGAAATGGATTACGATTCTGATACGTTTGTAGAAGTCGGAGTTGAATATGAGCTTAAAGGAACAGTTACGCGTGGGAAGATAGGGAATGCGACGTGCCGTTTTATGAGGCAGCGTGATGCAGTTGAATTTGGAACAGAGTGGTTTCGTGCGAAAAATCAGTAAGGGATGGTTATTATGCAGGGGAAAAAAATATTAATTACGAGCGGCGGCTGCCTAGAAAAATGGGATCAAGTACGTGGACATACAAATTTAGCAAAAGGTACGATTGGAAGAATTATTGCGGAAGAGCTAATGACAAAGGGCGCACATGTAATATATTTGCATGGCTATTTCGCTGAGAAGCCAATGGATGTAAAAAACCAATTAGAATTGCACCCATTTGAGGGGATTATTGATTTACAAGATAAGATGAAAAGTATTATTACACATGAAAAAGTAGATGCAGTTATTATGGCTGCTGCTGGCTCAGATTGGGTTGTCGAAAAGATTTGTGATCAAGATGGAAATATTCTTAATATGAACGGAAAGATTTCAAGTGACATCGCTCCAATTATTCATTTTCAAAAAGCGCCAAAAGTATTAAAACAAGTAAAGAGTTGGGATCCAGAAACGATACTCGTTGGCTTTAAACTTGAAAGTGACGTAAATGAAGCAGAACTTATTGAAAGAGCAAGTAAAAGAATGGAAGATGCAAAAGCAAGTGTAATGGTAGCAAACTCACCGCATTCTTTATATTCTCGCGGTGCTGTGCATCACGTTATTGGACAAGACGGTAATGTGAAGTTATGTAATGGGAAAGATGAAACTGCAAAAGAAATTGTCAATATGTTAGAGCATTTATGTAATCGTATCATTACTATGTAGATTTAAGCTTTTAGAAAGAGATGCAGTCGCATAGTATATAATGGAGTTAATATTAAATTAGTGGGGGAACGTATCCCTCACTAATTATTAAATTGAATCAAATCAATGAAATAGGCCATTAGCTGCTCGTAAATGTGTAATACATGATATATGCATAATGAACATTTTGTGAGGAGTGGATTGTATGGAACATTTATTAAAGCAAGCTATTAAACTTAGAAATGAAAAGAAATATGCGCAGTCTAGAGAGATACTTATAGGATTAACAAACTTTACGAGGGATGCAGAAGTACTATATCAATGCGCTTGGATACATGATGTAATGGGTCTTGAAACGGAGGCGGTTCCGTATTATGAACAGGCAATTGCGAACGGACTTGATGGTGAATCCCTTTGCGGTGCGTATATCGGTCTTGGCAGTACGTATCGTTGTATAGGGGAATATGATAAAGCGATTACTGTATTAGAAGCAGGGATAAAGAAGTTCCCGGACAATGACGTGATGAAAGTGTTTTTATCATTAGCAAAATATAACGTAAACGAACATGAAGAAGCGATGAAATTACTGTTAGAGACAGTTGTGAAAGTAGATGAGATAAAAGAATTTGAACGTGCTATTTCATTTTATAAAGACCATTTAAATGAGGTTTTTGAATAGAGGAGAGAAGGAATGAATCCATCAATTTCACGAAGGAAAAAAGGCATTTGGATTGGACTCGTATCTTTAATTATGTTATCAAACTATTTATTGTATGCCCTGCCAATAGTGCCAGCTGCCCCGAAAGAAGTAGTCCTCGGTTCATTATTAGATTTTATGTTTGTAATTCCAGTCATCACATATTTCTTTATTATACGGAAAAGATATTCGTTAACGTATATGTTTCCTGTAGTTATAGCTGGATATGTATTCGCAAGATTTATAATTCCTAGTGATTATTTACAAGCTTTTTCATTTGTTTCGTATGTAATAGTTGCTGGAGAAATTGTGTTCGTATGTTTTGAACTGTTTCTTATATATAAAATTATAAGAGTACTTCCTAAAATAATAAAACGATATAAAGAATATAGAAGTGAGTATTCTTCATTTTCTTATGCGATTGATGCAGCATTTGATGCTAATATGAAGAGAAGTAAGACAGTAAATATCATTCTAACAGAGTGTAAATTACTCTATTATACTTTTTTATCGTGGCGTGAAAAAGTATTAGAAAGTGAATCCACATACTCATATCATAAAAAGACCGGTGCAATAGGTGTTTATATCATGATTATTCATGCAACATTAATTGAAAGTATCGGTTTTCATTATTTACTTCATCAATGGAATCCAGTAATAGCTTGGGTTTTACTCATCTTAAACATATATGCGATGTTTTATTTTTTAGCTGAAATACAAGCGATGCGTAAAAATCCAATTATCGTTGCGGAAGAAAAAGTGATTATTCAAATTGGATTAGGAAAGAAAATCGTTATATCATTTACACAAATTGATAACATTGCGTTTTATAAAGGCGAACCTTTAAAGAAAGAAGAAGAGAAAGAGGTTCTTGACGCAACTGTTATGGAATTTATAAAGGAACCTCCAACTTTTGAAATAACGTTAAAAGAGCCAATTAAAGCGCAGTTGTTATATGGATTTTCTAAAACAGTAAGTCGTATTCACTTAAATGTAGACGATGAACGGAAATTTTATGATGTAGTTAAGGGAAAGTTAAAATATGAGTAAGCTCCTAAATATCATCGTGCGTTTGGTGTATATGGAGTTTGTATTGAAAAAAATAAAAGACCATATATGAATTGTGGTTAATAAAACAGTAGTAGTTCATTAACTCCTTCCATTATAGAAGGAGTTTTTATGATGCGGAATACGGTATACTTTCTTAATCAGGAGCGTAAAGGATATAATTAAAAACGGACTATATGATAAAAGGGGTAACTAAAAAATGAATTGTTTACGTACATCAAGGATTGAAATTATAGAAAGAAAAATACGTTATGATTCTACAACTGTAGATCACGTTTGTTTATTAGTAGAAGCACAACCGAAGAGAATCGTACTATTTCATGAGGTACAGTACCCTTTTACTATGACAGCAAACGAAATAAAATTAACTATTCCTAAAGGTAGTTATACAACCGCATATTATTGGGAAGATCGTCCGTATAACCTATACATATGGAGAGATGATGCTGGACATTATTTAGGGTCATATTTTAATATCATAAAAAACACACATGTAGGAAATGAGTTAGTAACATTTGAAGATTTAATCATTGATATTATGGTTCTTCCTAATGGTGAGTATTTCATATTAGATGAAGTCGAATTACCTGAGTCATTAGATCAATTTGAAAATGGTTATGTGAAAGAAGCTCTTAACGTATTAACGGATACAATTCATGTCTTCTTACCTCAAATGATTTTAGAAACGGAGACTATATTTAAACAGAAAGAGATTTTTTCTACATGAAAAATAAAAAAACTCGCAGCTTACTAGCTTGCGGGTTTTCATCGTAAACTATTAGAAAATATGATAAAATTAAGAGGTAACTTATGGTACGGTTGGTTGTTCAATTATCACTTCTCCAAAGTAGGAGGGGGTGATAATAAGTGAGTGAAATTGCGTTGTTATTGCAAGGTGGACTGTTTCTCATTGCATTGTTAACGTTTATTGTTGTCTTAATTGACAAGCTCAAAAAATAACAACCCACCTATGCCTATAGAATGTGGGTTGTTGTGTTTGTACGAAACAAATAGGATAAATGAACAATCCAATCTGCTAAGTTACGTGGACTAGTGTGTAGCCGCACACTAGTCTTTTTTATTTATATACAGATTTTAATTGTTTTATGTGATTGTATTGTTCTTTTCACACTCATTATAACACAGTGTCTTTTCATGAAGAAAGGAGACCGTATGTTCCTATATGGATTAAATAGAACGTGTAGTTTCTTTAAATAGCCCATCCATATACTGTTTTAAACTTTCCACAAAAAATCCTTTTTGGTCTACATTATTTACGCCGACAATTGGTGATGGAAGATTGTATCTTTTTTCTGATAAATGAACAACAACATCAAAAATATCAAATAGGCGAATGAAGCAGAATAGACCGTCTTTATCACTAAGTAAAATAAAGTAATGGTTTTCGCTCGTTGTATTTAATGTATTCCATAAAGAGCTTTTGCTTAAGTCACGAACGATACTCTTTTCCTTTAATTCCATGAAATCGGCATTTAATAGAATGGTAGAAATATCAATCGCATCTGGATCGTCAAAGTAGCCATCAATTGTTTGTACAGCAAAAGTATAAGCCATTTTTAATACACTCATTTTATATTTACGGTTATCTAAAAGCAATTCACGTTGAATAGAACTAGCTACTTTTGTTACGCGCTCTTCTTTCCAAATTTCATTATGTAATGAAATATCGTGCTTTTTACATAGTTTCATAATTAATGCATTGGAATAAAGTATCTCATCACTTACTTCGACTACATCTGTCTCAGCGGCTGCTAGCTCCTCACCATGTTCATTCGTATAGAGAGGGGAGTCGATTTGTTTTTTCATTTGCTCAATCTTATATTGACTTAATTTATGTCTAATTAAAGGACGGTCAATATTTGTTGTCATATGTTCATGACAGGAATCACAAATTGAGTTTATGAAATAATATCCACATAATATCTCTGGAATGACATATTGTTCACTAAGTTCTTTCGTATCTTTTCTGCAAATGATGCATTGTGTCATATTTATCACCTTTACCTGCAAATTTGTCTGTAATCTCATTGTAGTGTATTTAATGGGATTTTGGAATATTGTAAAGGAAAATATTATGTGAAATCTAAGTTTAATTTGGTACAATGAAGAGAAGTGCTAGTTTAAAGGAGGACGTTTTTTTGAAATCGAAAGTGCACTTTTGGACATTAGAAGTGCTGATGGTTGTAGGAATTATATTTATTTGCACAAAAATATCGTTTCTATTTCAACCGATTGGTATCTTCATATCAACATTATTTTTCCCGATTTTAATCGCGCTATTTTTATACTTCATATTTAACCCTGTGTTAGTCTTTTTGGAGAATAAAAAAGTACCTAGAGGTTTAGCGATCTTACTACTGTACCTTTTTATCATTACATTAACTGGAGTTGCTATTGGAGTAGTTGTTCCAACCATCTCACAACAGTTAATGGATTTAGTAAAAAATATGCCGACTTACATAAAAGAGGGAAAAGTATACATACAAGATCTATCCCATCATAGATTATTTGAATGGCTATCTACACAAAACTACGTTTCCATTGAGACAATTGAGAAAAATGCAATTGAATACTTAAAGGAAATACCAAACACACTTACGTCGAGTGCAACGGCTTTATTTGGTATTATCACGAACGTGGCGTTAGTTATCTTTACAGTACCGTTCATTTTATTTTATATGTTTAAAGATGGACATGCATTTCCAGGAAAAGCTGTTAGTGTATTACCAGAGTCTTACCGTGAAGAAGGACTTCGTATCATAAAGGAAACGAACGAAACATTATCTGCATATATTCAAGGTCAAGCGCTCGTTTGTATGTTTATTGGTGCCTTTACATTTACTGGTTATTTAATCATCGGTTTACCGTATGCTTTCGTTTTAGGAATTATCGCAGCATTTACAAATATAATTCCGAACTTAGGTCCATTTATCGGAGCAGCACCAGCTGTCATTATAGGTCTGTTCGTATCTCCGATGCAAGCTCTGTACGTAATTATTATAGTAACAATCGTACAACAGTTTGAAAGTAACATCATTTCACCGCGTATTATGAGTTCAAAATTAAATATCCATCCGTTGACAATTATCATCCTTATTTTAGGGGTAGGTAATTTCGCGGGAATTATCGGGATGATTTTAGCAGTACCAGCTTATGCGGTAACAAAAACAGTTGTTTCGAACTTAGTGAGATTGTTTAAGACGAAACGAAGTAAACGGAAATAGAATATGTTGAGAAAGATACACCGCTTAATAAAAAGGGGTGTATCTTTTATTTTTTAGTGTATGAAATACTTATTATTGTATATTTTTTACACATCAAATCAGGCGGTGAATTTTTGTTAAATAAACTTTATCCCGCTATTTGTGGGCAGTAAAACTCCCACCTCAAAATTCAGGTGAAGAAAAAGAAGTTAGGTGGGAGATCAACTGCGCGTAAACGCCCGATTGGTGAGAGCTAATAATCAGTGGGGATGAACAAAACCCCCACTGATTAAAGTTTCACTTTATAAACTATGTGGAATCCCTCTGAACTATCCAAATCATTTCTTTACACCGCGTTATTAACATCATAATCGACTCCTTTCATTTCTAATATAAGTTCAAACAATTATAGGTGAGTGTAGTACTTGCTTCTACGATCACGAATTTCATCTATAATCTTTTTATACTGTTCCTCTTGTTTTACTTCATTTGCAGATATAGATTCTTTTTGAATCGTAATGGTTAAAAAGAAAAGGTGAAACCTCATACATGAATTCCTCCTTTCGAATAGGAATTACAGGTGACTACAATAATGACTTTGTCGTTCTTTTACGTTGTACATAGCCTGCTCAATTTGTCGATCATGAAGCATATCAGACTCAGACAGTTTATTTTTTTGAATGGTAATCGTTAAAAATAATACTCTGAATTTCATTGGATTTTTACCCCTTTATAATTTATTTAGTAAGGACGATTGTAATAAGAGGACTGGCGCTCTTTCACATCATCCATAATATTTTTAATTTGTTGTTCACGAGAAATTTCATCTCTTGAAAGTTTACGCTTTTGAATGGTAATCGTTAAAAAGAAAGCTTTGAATTTCATTAGGATATTACCCCTTTATAATTTATTTAGTAAAGACGATTGTAATAAGAGGACTGGCGCTCTTTCACATCATCCATAATGTTTTTAATTTGTTGCTCACGAGAAATTTCATCTTTTGAAAGTTTGCGTTTTTGAATGGTAATCGTTAAAAAGAAAGCTTTAAATTTCATTAGGATATTACCCCTTTATAATTTATTTAGTAAAGGCGATTGTAATAAGAGGACTGACGCTCTTTTACTTCGTCCATAATAATTTTAATTTGTTGTTCACGTAAGATTTCAGCTTTTGAAGATTTACGTTTTTGAATGGTGATAGTTAAAAAGAAAGCTTTGAATTTCATTAGGAAATTGCCCCTTTAAAAAATATTTTTAATACATTTTTGTATAATACGAACTTTTAATGTCCGTTATTTTATCCATAGTTTGTTTTAATTGTTGTTTACGAAAGATTTCAGCTTCAGATAAAGTTTTTTTCTGAAGTGCTGTCGTAAAAAAGAAAATATGAAAAGTCATAGACGAATTCCTCCTTTCGAAAAGGAATTACAGGTGATCGCAATAAAGCACTTGGCGCTCCTTAACATCATTCATAGCTTTTGTAATTTGCTCATTATGAAGAATTTCAGCTTTGGAAAGTGTATTTCTTTGAATCGTAATACTTAAAAACAATACGCTAATTGTCATCGAATGTTGCTCCTTTCTTTAAAAAATAATGTATGAGACTAAAAAATCACACAAAAAAGCCACAGGAAGATGTCGTTCTCCTATGGCTGGGCGTGAAAAAGCCACAGGAAAGTATACGACCTCCTGTGGCGAATTTATGAATTAAAAGAAATAAAGTACGATTTTTAATTCTCCATTAGGGTGGTCGAATTCATATTTAATTGTCCGAAAAACACAGATGCAGTTAACGCTAAAGTTAAAGCATGTAATTGTAATTTCATCATTTCCTTCGACCTCCTTTTAGAATATTTTTCTTACGTTAGTAATTATATACAATTAATGGATAATTGTAAACATAAAAATTGAAAATTTTTAATTTTGATTAAAATGCGTATATTTAAAAGGGTTTTTTAAAGGATACATTGTATAGATTGGATAATAAATAGAACTTGGTGGTGTCTAATGAACTATATGAATAGAATAGCAGGTATTATGCTAACAATTTTATTAGTTGTTACTGCTTGTTCTAATGGGGAGCAAATAAAAGAAATATCACATATTGAACCTGGGGCTTTTAAAAAATATACGGGGACATACGTTGGAAATAATTCCGATGTGTTTGCGATTGTTACAAACTTACCTGGTGGTGAAACAGTTCAAAGTATAAATTTGAAAAATGAGAAGATCGCGGTGAAATACGGTGAGAAAAAGAACGGTAACTTAACAGAAGATATCATTGAGACTTATTGGTTTGACGAAAAGGATACGATGAAAAAGAACTTTCTCTTTAATGCTATTTATCTTGCAGTTTTAGTACCGAATGCGAAAGGGTATGAGTTTCAGATTGAAAATCAAAGTTTTGCATTAAAAAGAGAAGAACTTTTACCCATACTGTATAAAGAATTTAATGATTTGCCAAAGGATGATCTTATATGGAATAAGGGAATCGTAATGAATTTCTTTTACGGTAATCAAGAAAAAATAGAAAAGCTAGTTAATAATAAAGATTTTCGAAAGCAATTTTTTAATGAACATCCTGTGCGGGAATCTAAGTGATATGGAGGAAGATGTGGTTATTTTACGATTGAAAATACGGACATTTTTTAAAGGGAGTCATTCAGTATCGAATGATTCTTTTTTTGATGAAAATTATGGAAAAAAATATAACGTTGTGCTATGGTTAATTACATAAGTAATGAACCTATGAACCTAAGGTGGTGAAATCGTGAAACCTACTCTAGAACAAAATAAGTTAATATACATACAAATTGCAGAAACAATTGAATCTGATATTTTAAAAGACATATTACTTGAAGAAGAACAAGTTCCGTCGACAAATCAATTTGCGAAGATGTTACAAATTAATCCGGCTACAGCTGCAAAAGGAGTAAATCTACTAGTAGATGAGGGGATTTTATATAAAAAGAGAGGGATCGGGATGTTTGTTACAAAGGGAGCAAAAGAAGTCGTACTAAAAAAAAGACAGCATGTTTTTATGACTGAGTATTTACCTAAAGTGTGGGAAGAAGCAAAAGTACTAGAAATATCAAAAGACGAATTGATGGACATGATACACAAAATTACGAAGGAGGGGAAAGAGGGATGATTGCACTTGAAACGAAAAACTTGTCTAAAAAATATAAAAAGAAATTAGCTGTTAACGAAGTAACTATTTCATTGGAAGAGCATAAAATATATGGTTTGCTTGGAAGAAACGGAGCGGGGAAAACGACATTATTAAACATACTTGCTGGTCAAATTATTTCAAGTAGTGGAAGCGTAGCTGTATTTGGTGAAAATGTTTTTGAAAATAGTAAAGCGATGCAAAATATTTGTTTCGTTAGAGTGAAAGAAGAAGCTCATCTAAGTTATAAAGTAAAAGAAATCTTTAAGATGTGTAGCATGTTTTATAAAAATTGGGATGGAAAGTATGCTACAGAACTTGCAGATAAATTTCAGCTTAATATGACAGAGAAATACCATAAGCTATCACATGGCATGCAAACCGTCGTAGGAATTATTCAAGGATTAGCAAGTAGGGCACCAATTACAATTTTTGATGAACCAACTACTGGTTTAGACGCAGCACATCGCGAGTTATTTTATAGTTTACTATTAGAAGATTACGGTGAGTATCCTCGAACAATTATATTATCAACACATTTAGTAGAAGAAGTAACCCATGTTATTGAAGATGTAATTATCATAAAAGAAGGAAGACTAGTTGTTCAATCATCGGTGGAAGATTTATTACAGCAGGGGCATATAATTTCAGGAAAAAAGATAAAGTAGATGCGTTTTCGATTAATAAAAAAGTTATAAATCGAGAAGTTTATGGAAATAAGGGCATTGCTGTTATATGGGAAGAATTTACTAATGAAGATTATTACTCTCTTGAAAAAGAAGGATTAGCAGTTGATGAAATTACATTACAAAAACTATTTATTCACATAACTGGTGGTTAAGTGAAATGACGATGTTAATGAAGCAGTTGAAGTTACATATAAATTTTCATTATAAGGCAATTTTAATATTTTGGATCGCAGCTTTATTAATAAAAGGGGCTATGAATGCTGTTAATTTATATGGAATGAAAATTGGTTATTTACCTGAATTTATCAATAATCCTTCTATAGCAATTATGATGTTTATAATAGGGAGTACTTTCATCATACAAGATGATTTATTTCGTTTAGCCATTTCATTTGGTGTGACAAGGATACAATATTTTATCGGAGCGATTTGTTATATTGTACTGCAATCCGGACTATTTTCATTACTTCAAGTAATGTTTTTACAAGATATAAAATATAATATGGGGAATGCTAGTTTTGGAGAACTATTAGCAAAACAGTTTATTTTACAATTTTTATTTTATGTTACGACAGCATGTTTCTTTCAAGTAGTAGTTGTTTTTAAACAACGATTTAAGTGGATCGGTCTTATGATTGGTGGAACACTTTTTTAACAACAAACAGTGTGCTTTATGGTGAGGTAGGAATAAAAGGTTTATTATTTACAAGCGATCTATCTTTAATAGATATTCCCTATTTTACTGTGATTTCAATTGGATTAACCATTCTATATATCATAACTAGTAGTATATTTATTCGTAAAGTTTCATTTGAGCAAACGGTTTAAAATATTGTTAGATTATTATAGAAAGAGGGAAGACAATGGGAGATACTTCTTCACTAATAACCGTCTTTTTATGCGTGGCACTGCTAATTTTTTGGCGCCGTTATCGTTCTATGTATAAGCCGATAAAGGGAACGGGAAAACGTATTTTGTGGCCATTACTATTTTTAACACCGGGTATTTTATTGTTTTTTGGTCCAGTACATCCAGCTATAGTACAAGTGACTATAGCAGCATCCATTGGGGTGATTTTCGCAATCCCACTTATATTTCTAACAAACTATGAGCGAAGAGAAGACGGAAACATTTATACGAAAAAAAGTGCTGCCTTTTTAATTACTTTTATCGGAATTGTTATTTTAAGATATAGTTCAAGACAATATATCGTTGGCTTAGATCCGCAAATAATTGGTTTATTATTTTACGTCGTTGCGGTGTCTTATATTATTCCGTGGAGAATTGCTTGTTATATAAAATTCAGGAAAGTTTGGCGGGAAAATAATAATCATGCTATATGAAAACTTCTCATTTGAGAAGTTTTTTATTTTTCTATGTAAGTGAAATAACTTGTTGAAGTGCAAGCTACCATGCAATATGATAAATATAAAAAATTGAGGAGAGTGGGGGATATAAAAATGCGTACAATTTTACTTTTTCTAACTAACATGTCTACTGATGAGATAGAAAATATTAGAGAAATACACGATCCTTTATTTGGTTTAATTCCTCCCCACATAACAATTGTATTTCCTTTTGAAGGTAATATTTCAAATGATGAATTGAAATCACATATTTCGAATCTAGCAAAAGGGATAGGTACAATTGAGATTAAGTTTGCAAGTGGTGTAACTAGTATAGGAGGCTATTTATTTTTAGGAATTGAGCAAGGAAAAGAACAAATAGAAAAACTACATGATAAATTGTATACAGGCCCCTTATTACGATTTTTGAAAAGAGACATTCCATACATACCACATGTAACAGTTGGGAGAAAAGATAGCGCGGAGTTAGCAACTGAAATAGCGAAGGATATTCCTAGTTTTCATGAGAAGTTAAATTGTGTAATTGATAGAATTAGTGTGGAACGAATTGGTGAGAATGGAGAATCAATTATTGAATTTGAAGTACCATTGCAAAAAAGCTGACAAAAGTCAGCTTTTTTATTTCGAACTATGAAGTAAAGCACCAATTGCACCACTATAACCGCCGTCTTGTAAAAAGACTGGTATTTTGTTTTGATATTCTGTATAGCTACTAATAATATTTTGAAGATGTACGTTATTACATAGAGTAGAACCGATGTAAATGATATGGTCAATATTTTTTGCTTCGGCGAATTGAAGACTTAATGCTGTGACGACTTCACCGACAAGTCCTTGAACGGTAGCTAGTATATCTGAACTACTATAATTTGAGTCTGTAATGGTCGCTTTTCCGAAATTGCTAGCAGTTAAGTTATTATCAAGAGGGGAGAGAATCCCACCATAAATATCTCCAACTGTAATATCTAGACTGTTTCTTGAACCAATTTTCGTAAGCGGAATCACGTCTTCAAAATGATCTATATTTGTTAATAGTTTTGAAAGACCCATAATAGTACCACCGCCAACTCCAGTTCCACCAGCGCGAACATATTGCTTGTCGTGAACATAGTGAATGGAAGTACCTGTACCGATATTTGTTAATACAAAGCTGTTTATAGCACGTTTTTCTTCTTTTAGTATGTATCGTACTCCTGCTAAAGTAGCTTCAAACTCGTTTAATTCTACTATTTTATATGAACTTGAAAGGAGTTGTTCTAACTGTGTAGCTTTACCACCTGTAATGCATAATTGTGTAATTGAATTATTATTATGAAGCCATTCTTTAATTCTTTCGTGTTCATATGAATAAAATTTTTCAAAAACTAATTTGTTCATTTCGTTAAAGTAAGCAATTTTTGTTAATGTTCCCCCAGCATCAATACCAACAACATTCCGCATTTCCCTACCCCTTACTATGTAATCTGTTTAATCAGCTTGATATATTAATAGCTTTTCAATGGTAACGATTGATTGACCGTTTACAGAGGCAATTCCTTTCCCAAGAACAAAACCTCGTCTGTTACGTGTTAATTCATAATGTAAGTCAAGTTTATCACCGGGATACGCATTTTCATGAAATTCCACCCCATCTAAAGAGGAGAGGAAACCAAGTCCTTCAGATTCACCTGTACTTACAAAAGCACTAAGTTGAGCGAGTGCTTCTACAATTAGCATATGAGGCATATAGTTTTGATTTTTATTAATAAACCACTCGTTATTTGTGATCAGTTTGTATCCTGTAGCCGATTGAGATTCTTTAACGTTTGTAATTTTATCAATCATTAAAAATGGATAGCGATGGGGAAGAGTATCTTTAATATTCATATCATACCTCCAGGAATAATAATACCCCTGCTAAAGTTAAGCAGGGGAGTTATTATTAATTCTTAACTAATTCTTCTATTTTTTCAATAGAGAAAATACCACTATTTTTAATGTTTTCAACTGCTTCTTGTAATACTACTTTATCTTGAACAAGTGCAATACGTACAAAACCTTCGCCATGAGGACCAAATGCATGGCCTGGTGTGACAACGACATTTGCACGATCCATAAGTGCATAAGCGAACTCTAGCGAAGTCCATCCTTTCGGAATTTCAGCCCAAACGAACATACTTCCAGCTGGTTTATCGACATTCCAACCGAATTTGCGGAATCCGTCCACTAAAGTATCTCTACGTTCTTGGTAAATTTCACGGTTTTTTTCACAAAATGCAGCGCCGTGTCGTAATGCAGCGGATGCAGCTTTTTGAATTGGTAAAAACACACCGTAATCTGTATTAGACTTAAATTGCGTAAGCGCGCCGACAATTTCTTCGTTACCAATCATATAACCAATACGGCTACCAGCTAAACTATAACTTTTAGATAAAGAATTAATTTCAACGCCAACTTCTTTTGCACCAGGTACAGATAAGAAGCTAATTGGCTTTTGACCATCAAAATAAAATTCAGCATAAGCAAAATCATGGACAACGATAATATTATGTTTTTTCGCGAATGCGATTACATCTTTAAAGAAATCTTCATGTGCCATTGCTGGAACTGGATTTCCTGGGAAGTTCAAAATCATCATCTTTGCTTTATTGGCGATTTCTTCAGGGATAACTTCTAAGTTAGGTAAGAAATCATTTTCTTTTTTAATGGCATGTAGTAAGATGTTGCACCGGCCATTTGAATTCCTGTTTCATAAGCTGTATATCCTGGATCAGGAACTAGTATTATATCTCCCGGATTTGCAAAAACCATAGGTAAATGAACGAGTCCGTCTTGTGAACCCATTAATAATAAAACTTCTTTTTCAGCATTTAATATAACGTTATGAGTGTTGTTGTAATATTCAGTTACAGCTTCGTGAAATTCTTGAATACCAGATAATGTATATCCGTAACTTTCTTTTGCACTTGCTGTATGTACCATTTCTTCTCTCACAAAATCAGCAGGAGGCATATCAGGATTCCCGATACTTAAATCAATCATTTTATGACCTGCTGCAATTTTCTCTTTTTTATAGGCCCCTAATTCACTAAATATAGAAGATTGGAATGCTTTCATTCTAGTTGCTAAAGTGTAAGTCATCAAAACCCCTCCTAAAAACAGTGTTTTCTTTCTGTATTTTTAATTATTCTGAAAACACATGTTTACATTTTATCATTTTTTTATGAAAATTAAAACGATTGACAAATTTAGAGGGAGGATAGTAAGGGGGAAATAAAAATAACGCAGAAAATATTTTCCACGTTATAAATGACAATTATTTGTTTGTTTTTTTGTATGTACATGTTTTTTCAGTTGTAAAAAAGTATACATTTAATTTATTATCGACAACTTTTAAAGATTGATCCGATGTAAACGAGTTACCATAATCAATACGATACACGTTAGAATTTTTAACAAACGATCCTTTAAATAAATCCTCTTTTTTATTTGTTGTTTGCATTTCCACTAAATTGTGAACAACCTTTTCTTTCTTTTCTTCTTTTACAACTGTTTCAAATTTATAATATACAGGGCATTCACCTTTTTTATTATCAATGACTTCCCAAGAGCCGTATATATCATTATTGCTACATCCACTAAGTAGAACGATTAATATAGGGAAAATAAATAGAAACTTTTTCATTGTGTACTCCTTTCTTATTCGTTTTTATAAACGTGCGAATACGATAGGAATATTGTAAAAAATAAAGTTTAAATTTTTATAAAGAATTATTAAATTTCACATAAAAATTTGGAGAAAGGTGAGATTTTCAAAATAAAAAGGCATGAATCTAGTGTAATGCTAGATTCATGCCTAGTTCTCTATCTTATGTTATGTTTTTTGAGGATAAATGAAGCGGAAAGAAGAATGACAATTCCATTTACAATATATACATTTACAATAACGAAGACTAGGTTAGCTGCTCCCAAACCACCTTTATCGAATATAGAGGTGAATGCTGTAGTAGTCAAAAAAATAATGGGAGTTAACAATAAAAATAGGAAACCTGCAACAATCCTTCTTTTAAAGTTATTTTGAGATAAGGAAATGGCTAAAAAATTAAGGACGCCAAACATGATCAATGAAAAAAGAAGGATAATTAATAATTGGATGCCATCAGACATTTCCACAGCTCCTTTTTGAAAAATCTGTAATTTATCTTATTCGAAAGTAGTAGGGGATAATCCTTTAAATATTTGAACTACATAAAGAAAATAGATTTTAATCCTAGAAATTCAAAAAGAATGGACCCAGTATAATACGGGATCCATTCTTAAAAAGTATTAGTTTTATAAATTCGCAGATTGTGACGTTTGTTTTTCAAATTGTTTCTGCTTAGATAAGGAAATAAAAATAATCAACAACGAAATGACTCCG
Organism: Bacillus sp. TH17; assembly: GCF_016651125.1. Lineage (NCBI taxonomy): Bacteria > Bacillati > Bacillota > Bacilli > Caryophanales > Bacillaceae > Bacillus > Bacillus sp. TH17. The sequence continues at coordinate 2,404,413 of NZ_JAEKEN010000001.1, read as the reverse complement.
AAGATGAGAACCATATATTGTAACCCAATCGTATCTAAGAAGAAGCCAGTTCCAAGTAAGACAATTTGGAACATAACTCTCTCAAACATATTACGGAATGAGAAGAGGCGACCGTGATAGCTTTTTTCTACTTTCGTTTGGAAAATTGTCGACATAATAGGGAAGAAACAGCCGACACTAAAGCCAAACAAACCAAACGATGTAAGAGCCATCCATTTTATATCGCTAAAGAACAATGAAAGGTGTGCAAAAGCGGTACAAACAGCGAAGAAATATAATAATTTTTCAGGTTTGAAATGGTCAGATAAACGTTTAATAACGAAGGCACCTAACATAAATGCGACACCTTCAATTGTATATATAAATCCTTTAATCGTTGGATCATGTTGCATTTCGCTAATGTTAATAACCATTAAATTGAATCCAGCTATAAATAATAGAGGGATAATACTTAATATAAGTGCTGTAAAAGCAATAGGAATTCCTTTTAAAATACGAAACACTTCCATAAAGCTATTATCTTTAGCCGATTCTTTACTTGATGTAGTTGACTTTTTATCTTCAAATTGTAGGAAGAAAGTTGAGAGGAATAATAAAGCGTATGCTGCCATTGAGAAGGCATACATATACTGTAAACTCATTACAACTAAAAGAATTCCACCTAGTGAAGTACCCGCAATACGAGCGATTGTACCAACATTCATATGTACACCGTTCATCTGTAATAACTCATGCTCACGAACGATTAGAGGAATTACAGATTGTAATGCAGGGAAATAAAATGCAGCTGAAATTTGAAGTGCAACCATAAATGCAATCATGAATGCGATACTTTCATATTGAATGGCGAAAAACATGAAAATAACACTAATAACACGACCGAAGCCAGCGTAAAGAAGAACTTTCTTTTTTTCATACTGATCAATGACACGACCAGCCATTGGACCAACTAGAACGCCAGCTAACAGTCCGATAAATAATATAACGGATTTCATAAAATCAGAAGGGACGTATTTTTGCATAAATTCAAGATTACCAAGAATACCAAGCCATAACCCTAGACCAGCAATAAACTCCCCAATTAACACAATCCAAACATTTTTATTACGCCACATAATGTAAAACCTCTCTGTCTTTTAAAATGAAAAACTCGTATATAAAACCTCCTTATTTTATGTATTATTTTAAACGAACTTTTTTAGAGTCAGAGTCTATATTACGTGTTTCATTAATGGATTTCAATCTTTTTGATTTGTAAAAAAATGATGAATTAAGTGATACAATGGGTAACTAAAAATACAAAAAATTCACAAGTAAATTCAAAGGGAAGGTAAGTGTGGGGAAAATAAAAAAAGTAAGAACGCAGATAATACGTCTTACTTTTCTCAAAAAACCAAAATAGATTAAATTAGCAACACTTATGATCTTGTCCAATAGCTAAGCCGCTAAAAGACAGAGGACCAACAATGTCTGCACTTGCACCACTAGTAAGGTTTTCTACAGTTAATGAATACTCGTGAGTCCCGCAGCTAACATTTTGATCTATAGCTTGAAATGTTTGCGCGTAAAATTGCTCAGAATCTGTAGATTCAATCCCTACTTGAGCGTTGAAGATTTCTGTATTGTCACGGGAAATTCGGAATAAAACTTGTGAAATCTCAGTTATACCTTTAACCCCAACTGTAGCAATTAATTCTACTCGATTATTACGTGAATCTCTTCTTGAAATTTTTAATTTAATACTTGCTAGAATTGCTTTTTCTGGGGAATGGGGAATTACAAAAGTTGTTTCACCTGTTTTATTTAAAGGTTGAGTAGCTTGATAATCAATGATATGAGTCATATTCGTCACCTCCTCATATACTAAAATATGAAGGTAACGATGAATTAGCTTGGACATATACTATAAGATTTTAAGAGAATTGAGGAGTAATGTTGAATAAAGGGAGATAATATAAAAGCATCAAGAAAAAATCCCAATTATGAGAGTCATTTTTTGATGCTTTTCATACTTTAGGCGGAATATTCTTCTTTACGTACTTCGAAGAATTCATTCCGGCGTAAGTAATTAAAAATTTTTTCCGAAACCTCTTCTTCATGAGACACTAAAAATCGTTGATCAAAAGCATAGAAAGATTGACCTTTAATTAATTTTACGTAGTATATTTTACACGCCTCCTTTAAATTAGGATTCTTAAATACTTTATATTATGATGACCTATCTGGTTGTTAATAATACTTAAAGTTTCAAAGGGGAGAAGTATAAATTCAAAAAAACATTGAAATAGCTTACAAATCTGTAATGTTTTTGTCACCTTTGCCGATAGTTAAAATTAACCAGTATCTTCTATACTACAAATAGGTTCCATAAAACAAGGGGGTAGAAAGATGGAGGAAGTAATTGGAGAAGTTGTAGCAGGGATTTGTGAATTTGTAGTTGAAGTTACGGTGGATGTTTTAGGAGATTTAGTTTCCGGAAATGATGAAGAGAAAGAAATATTATAAAATTTGTAAAAAGTTTAAAGATAAACAATGTATAAAAGCTGATTTCTAAAGGGAAGTCAGCTTTTATATTTTTTACATTATATTAATAATATTTAAATATTAACCTGTACGATATTAATGAAATCAATAAAGGAGCTGACCGATATGAATATGCCGAATTCTAGATGCGATGTACCTGATTCTAGTACGATTGTAGCGAATATAAATGAAAAAGAATATCACTTTATTGTTCGTATACATCCACTTGCAGGAAAGATGATAGCGCTATTTGAAAATGGGAAAGAATATGGCTTACTTGATAAGGAAATCGCTAGTAGGGATAAATTTATTAGGTCAGAGCTTACTAAGTTGAAGCATTTCAACATAGATATTCTTTATGATGGTCCTGGGTGGATATGGATTGCATGCAAGAGAGGCTACTAATAGCGAAGTAGAAGTTATTTTGAAGTTACAGGGGGATTAGACGTGTAAGAAGATCCTCAAATTTAAGAGATACTTTGTGGGGGTGTGGGATAATTCCCCATAACCTTTTTTGTTTTGTGCTTAAAAATAAAAGAGTTAAATTTTTTTGATAGAAGGTCTCTAATACAAGAGACGAGATTAAACTAAAAGAGGATTTGAAATTATATAAAGAGAACTTATAAATTAAATATAATACTTTATAGAAAGAAGATGATAAAAGTGAGTAAAGAAGAACTTGTGAAACAACAATTTGGTAGTAATGCAGAGAAGTATGTGAAAAGTAAAATTCATGCAAAAGGACTGGATTTACAATATGTAGTTCAGCAAGTTGAAACTCGTCATAATACTCGTCTTCTTGATATTGCTACTGGTGGTGGACATGTTGCTAATTTGTTAGCCCCAATGTTCAAAGAGGTAGTCGCTCTTGATTTAACAGAAAAAATGTTAGAAAAAGCAAAAGGTTTTATAGAAGGGAACGGACATGAAAATGTATCATTTGTAGCAGGACATGCAGAAAGGTTACCATTTGCTGATGATTCCTTTGATACAATTACATGCCGAATTGCAGCACATCACTTTGTTGATCCTTTGCAATTTATTTTTGAAGTAAATCGAACGTTAGAAGATAATGGATTATTTATATTAATTGATAACGTTTCACCAGAAAATAATGAGTTTGATACATTTTATAACTTTATCGAAAAGAAGAGAGATCCAAGCCATGAACGAGCTTTGAAAAAAACAGAATGGATTACTTTATTAGAAAAACATGGTTTGCAAATGCAGTCATGTCATACTTTTGACAAGAAGTTCGATTTTGATTGGTGGTGCGATATGATGGATGTTCCTATGCAAAAACGTGTAAAGTTAACAGAGTGTATGATGAAAACATCAAATGAAATGCAAGAATTTTTCAAAATTCAATTTGGAAACAATAAAATAGAATCGTTTTATACTGAAATGGCACTGTTCGTATGTAAAAAAGTTCAACATTAAAAAGATAAATTTCTTGCAGTCTTTCTGATGTACGATATACTTAGTACAGAGAAAATGAGAATTGAGGAATAGTAATAATGATTCGTGTACGTATTGAGGGAACTGAGGAAGAGATGCTTGAATTTTTAGAGAAAATGCCTGACATTCCTGGGTTTGAAAAAACACATATGAGAGAACCGAGAAAAGGGAATAATCCGAAATATGATTCAAGCAAAAGTGTACTAGCATATTTATCTTATAAAAAGATTGAAGTCGCCAATAAATAGGCGGCTTTTTTAATTATCTCTGTTTCACCGCCTTGTCTTTTTCGCATAATAATAATAGTAGATTATGCTGGAGAGGGGTGAGGAAAGTTAATAAAAAAATAATCTTTTTCGGAGATTTTGGTATTGATGATGCAGTAACGTTAATTTATGCGAATAAAACATGCAAATTAGATATTATCGGTATCGTTGCAGAGTATGGAAATGTATCAAGAGAAATTGTTACGGAAAATGTTTATTTTTTAGAAAGATACTATGCTACAAAAGTAAAGATTATCGAAGGTGCCAGTAGACCAATGACAGCTGAAGAACCTTTGTTTTTCCCTGAAATTCATGGGGATCACGGTTTAGGTCCAATTATTCCACCGAAAATGAGAATTTGTGACAGAGAAAATTTTTGTGAATTGATTAAATTAATTGAGCCTTGTCTAGAAGATATTATTATAGTGGCGACGGGACGATTAACAACACTTGCAACATTATTTTTATTGTATCCCAATTTAATGAATCGAGTATGTTCTTATTATATAATGGGCGGTGCTTTTCTATTTCCGGGAAACGTTACACCTGTATCAGAAGCTAATTTTTACGGCGATCCAATTGCCGCGAATATCGTTATGAAATATGCGCAGAATGCTACAATATATCCGTTAAATGTAACGCAGCGTGCTCTTATTACCCCTGAAATGGTCGATATTATTGATAAAGAAGGAACAGGGCAGGCGAAACTCATAAAGCCAATGATCGATTTTTATTACGAGAACTTTTACAAAAAAGAATATCCAGGTATTGCTGGGAGTCCGATTCACGATTTACTTCCGTTCATTTCATTTATAAATGATGATATTTTTGAATATAAAAAATCAGCAGTTTGGATTAGTACGACGAATGATGTAACGAGAGGTCAAAGTGTTGCAGATTTTAGAAAAATAGCTGATCCAACGACGTTTGATAATCGTCCTATACAAAAAATTGCCGTTGAATTTAATTATCAAGCGTTTAAAGACGAGTTTATGAGAACAATATTGAAGCCAGATTGTCCTTAAAAGGGTGAGCAGATTTGAATGATTTTCATAAGACGAATAACTTACGAAAAATGTAACATAACTAATGGTAAGCAATTGTTTCTGATTATAATTTTTATTGGTCAATTATAAAGGAGGAAATGATATGATTTGGTCTTTAATCGTTGGTGGTATATTAGGATGGTTTGCAAGTTTAATTACTGGGAAGGATGTACCTGGCGGTGTAATCGGTAATATTATTGCAGGTATTGTCGGTTCTTGGCTTGGTACAGCGTTACTTGGTAAATTCGGACCTGTTATAGGCGGATATGCGATTGTTCCAGCTTTAATAGGCGCGATTGTTTTGATTTTCATCGTAAGCTTTATATTCCGTGCAATGCGGAAATGAATACAGGGGACTGTTTACATTTGTAAGCAGTCCCTTTGTATTATGTTGTCTAATCTGTTATGCTACTGTTATACAATCAGGAGGTGTCAGCATTGAAATCATTTACAGTAAATTTTCATCAAGAGGATAATGCAAAGGCAACAACAGTACATAAATTAAGTGAAGAGGACTTCGAGAAAGCAACAGAAAAAGATACTCGTCATCTATTTGATTTAGATACAAACGTTGGTTTCTTCGTATTCTTTGATGCTGAAGATACAGAAGGAAACGAGCAATACTTAATGTTACAATATGAAGGAGATCATGAAGAACCAAGTGCTTGCTACGGATTTGATTTGAAATTGTTCTATCAATTTTTAGCACTATACTTAAATGATCTTGAATTCCAAGGTGAGACAAATGAAGAAGAGGAAGAAAATGGTCCAATTCATCATTTAGCGCACTTACTTTACCATATCGTTGAAGATGGTAAATCTATCGAAGTATAAAAATACATAATTGAAGCTGTCCTTTAATAGGACAGCTTTTTTAATTATATAAATAGTTAATCTTAATGGATTTCTGATCATGACAAATGATTTGAATAAGATTCAGAAGGAACAAAACATTAAACCAGCAGAGAATGAGTATTCACTTTCTGCTGGTTTTTTGCATTTAAAGGAGATTTTGTAGCAGTTTAATTCAAGTTACAAAAAGGATATAGCGAGTATAGAGAGAAGGTGTATACAAGGAGATGAATAAGATGATTAACAATACAATTCCAAGCTTTTTGAAGATTTTGGAAAGCGATGATATAGGATTACATGACTTGGACAAATATTATGATATGTATCCAGAAGCATTTGAAGAGTATTTTAATTATCATTGTCCTAAGACGGAAGAACGTCTTTCTAGTGCAATTAAAAAATATCCTGAAAAACTAAAAGACATCCGTATTATTTCGGAAACTTTACCATCTATTATTCAAGAAATTAGTGAGGAGTATCACATTCAATTTGGTTTTAATATAGATTTGACTTTTCATCTATTTGTAGGTGGGTTTGGCTCCAATGCATTTGTAGAAAGAGATATTATTGGGGATATATTTCTTTCGGCAGAAAAATTATCTCCTGAAAGGGAGCATCTTCGTGTTATCGTTGCTCATGAAATTGGTCATATATATCATAATTTCGTATTGCAAGAGAGTGGAATGGATTGGACTAAAGCACAATGGACTGATGCAGCGGTTAGTTTATATCGTGAGGGAGTCGCGACATATTTATCGCAAAGAATAGCTAAAGGATTAAGTAAATCAGTCTATTATTCATATGATAATGATGGTGACGATTGGTTGTATTGCTATGAAGAACATAAAGATCATATTAAGAAACATTTTTTACAAGATTATGTTAAAGGGTGGACAGATGAAAAAGAGAAAGAATGGTTCCGTTTATCAGGAGGGACTTATTTCGGATGCAACCGACTCGGTTATTTTTTAGGAACATCGTATATGGAGTATATTGTGAATACTTTCGGGGAAAGCGAAGCACTTACTTTTTGGACTAAAAATAATTTAAAGAGTAGTGTTATGGAATGGTTACAAAAGTGAATATATTGAAGAGGGAGGTTGAAAATGATGAAAGTATATATGAAAGTACTTATATTTTTCCTAACTTTAACGTGTGTAGCGGCTTTAACCGCATGTACTAACGCTGAGGAAAAGAAGCAAACTAATTCAACATCAGAAAATAGTACGGAAAAAAAGAGCGATACGTCAGAAAAGAGTAAAAAGAATGAAGAGACTGCTCCCAAAAAAGAGAATGAACCTGTGGAAAAACCAAAAGGTCAAGAATCGGTAAAACCTTCAACGGAGTCTAATACGAAAAATACAGTGCTTAATCAAAAATCAATTAACCATGTAAAAGCTTTATTTGAGCAAGCGAAAGAAGGTAAAGTACCTAACGTACCATATGCAGCTCATACAGGAGATATTGAAGAAATAGAGAAGGCATGGGGAAAGGCAGATAAGACTGAGCAAGCAGGAAACGGGATGTATGCAACTTTTACAAGTAAAAATGTAGCATTTGGCTTTAATAAAGGATCACAAGTCTTTGACGTACGCTCTTACCATTCAGAGCTCAAATCGATTACGTTACAAGAAATCGAAAAGGCTTTAGGAAAACCAGCGTCTGTTAAAGAAAATGGTAATGATAAAATTTATGTTTATAAAGTAAATGACCAGTTTGAATTGAAATTCGTAATTCCAAAATCGACTGGTAAAGTACATCATATTTCTGTGTTCTCACCGGAGGATAGTATTAATAAAATGGCAGGTTAAATGAAGAGCTGTTCCTATAGGGACAGCTCTTTTGTTTTGTTTCTTTCTAACGATTGAACAAAAAAAGCTTGAATGATACCACCGATTATTAATAAGAAGGCACAAATATAAAATAGAGTACTACCGTTTAATTTACTTAATAACAATGCACCTACAAAAGGCCCACAAGTTCTTGAAATATCCCAATGTATACCGTATATAGAAAAATATAATCCGCGTCTATGACTTGGAGCGATTTGTGAAACGAATCGTAGTAAGTGATTCAAAGCTATACTTTGCCCAATTACTAAAAAGAGCAATGTGAAGAATAATGACCATATTGTTGTGGAATAACCGTAGCCAATCGCAGCTAACGTATAGCAAGTATAGGAAATAACAATGATTTTAGGCATAGAAAATCGTTCAGACCATTTCACAAGGAAAATTTGGAGCATAACTTCCATGATTGCTTTACAAGTTGAGATAAATACGAGTATGAATAAAAAATTTGGAAATACACTTTCGGCGAATATACGATAATTTGATTCGGTTTGAGCGTAGAAAAAACTAATAGGTAGCGTAGAAACCATAAGTCCAAACACAGCGTAATGCTTTGAAATAAATTGTTTTGGCGAATATACTTCTTTAGTTTTATTAACGCTTTGTCTGAGTGGGACCGTTTCAGGAAGCTGCGTCCAAACGAGAATAGCATATAGCGTAAGGGCTACACCTTGCAAAATAAATAAATACTCAGGGTGACTAGTATAGAAAAAGGCGCCGATTAATGGGCCAATTACAGAGCCGATTGCTCCCGTAGTATGCAGAACAGCAAATATTTCTGCCTGTTGTTCTTCCTTCGTTAAGTCAGCGATTTGTGCTCGCTGTGCCGGTATATATAAAGAGCGTCCAATACCATTTACTACATACAATAAGGCGAAAAAGGCGACTGATTCAGCAAAAACGAAGCCGCTTACGGCAAAAGCTTGTAAAAGTAATCCGAGTAACATTATTTTCTTTCGGCCGTATTTATCTGTTACACCCCCAGCGATTAATGTAAACACAATATCAGCGAGAGGCTGTAATCCGAAAAGAAGCATTGTAACGATGACATTACCATTTAACGCTTTATTAACATGAACGATAAAAATGATAGCTAACATCGCTTCAGTCGTTCGGACTAACAATTCACCGAACAATCGAATGAGAATAGGCTTATTATAATGTTTTAAAAGATACTTCATTTTTATTTCCTCCTTTCTATATTGAAATGATAAGATGGAAGCCAGAAATGAAAAAGGGTAGAATGAAAGAGGAAGATTTTTCATCTTTTAGGGGGCGTTTTATGATTATTTTGGAGCAATATATGTACCTGTGGCTCCAGTATGGAAATGGGAGAGCAGAGGGAGAACAATTAGAAATAACAATACAAAATATATCTGAAACATTATTTTGTACAGAGCGAAATAGTAAATTAATCATAAAAAAATTAGAAGAATTTAATTGGATTATGTGGTTTCCAGGCCGAGGGAGAGGAAATCGTTCAAAGTTGTTATTTCAAAAACATCCACTTTCTTTAATTTTAGAAAGAGGAAAAGAAATAACGAAACAAGGGGACGTAAAAAGTGGAGGTGCATTTATTGAAAGATATAGCTCGTATTTTCCATCACTTCAAACGCAATTTCAAACGTGGATTGATTCGATATTCGGTTATCAAGTCGAAAGGACATCTAAAGGGAGAAGAGATGTGCTACGTTTGCAAGTCCAAATGAATCTAGATATTGCATTAGATCCTGTATACGCTACGATGCGTTCGGAATGTCATATGGTAAAGCATATATACGACACGTTAGTGTATATAGACGGAAATACAAACAGTGTAGAGCCAAGACTTGCGTTTTATTGGGAATATGATGACCAGAAATATATATGGACCTTCTACTTACGAAAAGGTGTTCAGTTTCATAACAGGAAAGAATTTACTGCTTATGACGTTGTACATACATTTAAACGATTTATGAAAGAGAAAAATAACCCGCATGCTTGGATGTTACAGCACATTGAAAGTTTACATATTCTTGATGACTACATTGTGCAGATTCGTTTATCTACAGATAATAAGTTGTTTTTACATGCTTTAAGTACAGAACAGTGTTCTATTGTAAATGAAGATGGAGATGGAAGGTTAATCGGTACTGGACCGTTTCGATTATGTGAAAAGAATGAGGATGTATTCGTATTAGAAGCAAATGATTTATATTTTCGCGAGCGACCATTTCTCGATCGAATTGAATTATGGAATGTAGAGCACAGTGTAAATACGTGCGATATTTTAGCGAAAGCACACTATAACAATATAGAAAAGCATCATAAAGAACTAACTAGACTTGAGTCGAATGTAACATACATTACATTAAATACCGCAAAAGAAGGACCTATGCAAAACACGATGTTTCGGAAAGCTCTACATAAAATCATTCATAGCAATGCGCTTATCGAGGAATTGCAAGGAGCGCGCGGAGAAATAGCAGAAGAATTGGTTCTAACAAAGGGTGGCACTATACATATAAATGAGGACATATATACGCTTATTAAAGAGAGCTCTTACCGTAATGAAACATTGCGACTATATACATTTACAGAACAAGATCATGTTGAAGATTCATATTGGATACAAAAAGAGTGTGCGAAGTATGGCGTCACTATTGAAGTCGTTTTTCTTGAAACAAAAGAGTTATTGCAAGCAAGTACGATACAAAAGGCTGATATAATACATGATAGTGCGACAATTAGTGAACGGATTGAAGAAAGTTTACTATATATGTTTCTTACAAAAAACAGCTTTATTCATCAACATAGCAATACAAAATTTAACGAAGTATTGCAGTCTTATTTTATAGAGAATCAATTAGAGAAACGGATGACACTGTTACACGATATTGAAGACACATTGTTACGCCAAATTCATATTATTCCTTTATATCGTAACAAACAGCAAGTAAGTTCACACGAAAAAGTGCAAAATATAATGATTAATCCACAAGGTTGGATCGATTTTTATCAAATATGGTTTAAGCCTTGATATATATAGGTTCTTATGCATTTTAGTAAGATGTGTAAGAACCTTTTTTGTATGGAAATGAAGTTTGTTTTGCACATTTTTACGCTACATGTTATAAAAGTTCATTTACAGCGTAACAGTGTTATGTTACATTGTTGTTAGGAAGGAGTGATATACAGTTGATTACAAATTTAATTTCAAAAAAAGATTTATTAGAGTTAACTGGTATTTCATACGGACAGTTATATAGGTGGAAGAGAAAAAATTTAATACCGGAAGATTGGTTTGTACGGAAGTCAACGTTCACAGGTCAGGAAACATTTTTTCCGAAAGAAAAGATATTAGAGCGTATTGATAAAATTCAAACGATGAAAGAGGATCTATCGCTTGATGAATTGGCAAATATGTTTTCACCAAGCGTAACAGAGATTCTTTTAGCAAAGGAAGATCTCATTCGTAAAGAAATTACATCAGAACCTGTTTTACAATTTTTCATGGAGCAAACGAACAAAACGGCAGATTTTCAATTTGCAGATATTCTTTATGTATACGTGTTAGAAGAACTTCTTCAATCAGGAGACGTTAGCTTAGAAGAAGGGAAAATGGTTTTACAAGTTTTACGTGAAAATTATGAAGCGATTAAACATAAAAATTGTGATTTAGTTATTATTCGGAAGTTAGGGATTTCTACATGCTTCTTAGTATCAAGCGTTGAGGATTTAATTTTTGAAATGGGAACAAAGATTGTTTTACGTGTAGCAATTATGAAATATACCGAAGCATTAAAAACTAAACTGTTGTAGTGGAGGAGAAATAATGCGTACAGAAAATTTAATTATAAACGGATATGGTTCATCAAACGGTGGAGAGTTTCATAAAGTGCAACTAAATGGAAAAGGAACTGTTAATGGAAACGTTGAGTGCGACCAATTTGAATGTAATGGTTACGGAATTGTTACTGGTGATTTGAAAAGTAGCGATGCGAGAATTAGCGGATCAGGTAAAGTTGAGGGTACAGTTAGTGCGGAAATGATGCGAATCGATGGGAAAGGGACAATTACACAAGATGTAAAGGCGACCACTTTAAAAATTGCAGGAAAAGGGACGATAGGTGGTAATGTAACTGGTGAAGAATTTAAAATCAATGGTCAAGCGACGATTGATGGTAATTGTGAAGTTGATATTTTTTCTTCAGAAGGGCAATTTACAGTTGGTGGATTATTAAGCGCAGATGAAATTAATATAAATATTCATGGTACATGTAGAGCGAAAGAAATTGGTGGCCAAACCATTAAAGTAAAACATAGATTGAGTGCTTTTAGTAGACTATTTAAAACAGTATTTGGCTTACAGTTAGAAGCTGAACTGCTAGAAGGTGACAATATCGATATTGATTATGCTCACATTAAAACAGTAAGGGGAAACAATGTTACTGTAGGGCCGAACTGTGAGATTGAACTAATTGAATATACTGGGGTTCTTACTGTTGATAAAAGTGCAAATGTAAAAGAAATTAAGCAAGTTTAAGTTTAAAAGGGAGAGAGGAATCGGTATGGAAAATCAACATAGTCTTACTGTCAATGGATCAGGTAGCTCAGCAGGTGGAGATTATAACAAAGTAAAGATACGCGGCGAAGGAACAATCTCTAATCATATGAGTTGTAATGATTTTAAAACGTATGGTACAAGTGAAGTACGTGGCAATATGAAAGCGAAAAATTATGTCGTGTATGGAGATAGTGAAGTACAGGGGAATATGGAGGCGGAATATGTAAAAGTATATGGCAATGCCCAAGTACAAGGCGACGGACAAATTAATAAAATAAAAGTTAGAGGTATGATAGAATTTAAAGGGAAGCTATCCGGTGATTTCGTAGATGTGAAAGGCGCTTTAAATGTAATGGGAGATATAGAAGTAGAGGAATTATTACTAACTGGTGGTCTTGAAAGTGATGGTTTGCTTAATGCTGAAAATATTGAGATCTCACTTCGTTATGAAGGAAGTAAAGTGAGAGAAATCGGTGGGAAAAAGATTACAGTACGTAAAAAAGCGAGATTTATACCTTTTACAAGTCATGCAGGAAGCCTTCAAACATCAATTATTGAAGGGGATGATATTTATTTAGAACATACAATAGCAGACGTAGTAAGAGGAAATCATGTTATAATTGGCCCTGGCTGTGAAATTAGTGTAGTAGAATATCACACTAGTTTTAATCAGAAAGGTAATGCAGTCGTAAAAGAACATAAACAAATATAAGTAGTATGAGGGAGAGCAAGGTTATGGTTGAGAAGAATAATAAGCTCGGTTTTGTTGTGGCGGGCTTATTGCTAGGGATTTTAATGGCATCAATGGATAATACCATTGTCGTAACAGCGATGGGAACAATCGTTGGTGATTTAGGAGGCCTTGAAAACTTTGTATGGGTCGTTTCTGCCTATATGGTCGCAGAAATGGCAGGTATGCCGATTTTCGGTAAACTATCAGATATGTATGGTAGAAAGAGATTCTTTATTTTCGGTTTAATCGTATTTATGATTGGTTCGGCACTTTGTGGAACTGCTGAAAATATTACACAGTTAGGTATTTATCGTGCCATTCAAGGTATTGGCGGCGGGGCACTAGTGCCGATCGCATTTACTATCGTTTTTGATATTTTCCCTCCAGAAAAGCGCGGGAAAATGGGTGGTTTATTCGGAGCAGTATTTGGTTTATCAAGTATTTTCGGGCCATTACTTGGCGCATATATTACGGATTATATTAGCTGGCACTGGGTGTTTTATATTAACTTACCACTTGGAATTTTAGCACTTATTTTTATTACATTATTTTATAAAGAGTCACGAGTTCATAGAGAACAAAAGATTGATTGGTTTGGCGCAATTACTTTAGTTGGTGCAGTAGTTTGTTTAATGTTCGCCTTAGAATTAGGCGGACAAAAGTATGATTGGGATTCTAGCTTTATTTTAAGTTTATTTGCTGGGTTCGCTATTTTAGTAATTGCTTTTATTGTTATTGAACGAAAAGTAGAAGAACCAATCATTTCATTTGAGATGTTTAAACAACGTCTATTCGGAATGAGTACAATCATTGCCTTATGTTACGGGGCGGCATTTATGTCAGCAACTGTGTACATTCCGTTATTTATTCAAGGTGTATACGGTGGTACGGCAACAAACTCAGGATTATTGTTATTACCAATGATGTTAGGATCAGTAGTTACAGCGCAGTTAGGTGGATTTTTAACATCGAAACTTAGCTACCGAAACATTATGATTATTTCTGCTGTAATTATGCTAATCGGATTATTCTTATTAAGTACATTAACGCCAGAAACAAGTCGTATATTATTAACAATTTATATGGTTATTATCGGTTTTGGAGTTGGTTTCTCATTCTCTGTACTAAGTATGGCTGCTATTCATAACTTCGGTATGGAGCAACGCGGTTCTGCGACTTCAACGAGTAACTTCATTCGTTCATTAGGTATGACACTTGGTATTACAATCTTCGGAATGATTCAAAGAACTGGTTTCCAGGATCAATTAGAAGAATCGTTTAAAGGTATGAGCGGGGGAATGAATACAAACGCTTTAGGAGATTCAAGAGCTATTCTATCAGAATCGGCAAGATCTCAAATTCCGCCGCAAATATTAGATAAAATTATTGAAGCTCTCTCTAGTTCAATCGTTCAGACATTTATGTGGGCGTTAGTCCCCGCAAGTTTAGCGTTCGTATTCGTTTTCTTTATGGGAAATGAGCGCATGGTATATAAAAAAGAACAAAACAAGGTGAAAAGTGAAACATCAAAAGCATAAAGAAAAAGCTCCTTTCAATTTTGAAAGGAGCTTTTTCTTATGTACGGAGTCGAATTAGCCTTCAATAATTTCGTATTCTTCGTCTGCTAATAATAAAATTTGTGTTTTCTTACCTTTGTTTTGAACTTCGATTACATCATATGTACCTAAGTCTCTTAGCTTGCTTTGAGAAGCGTTAACCATAACTTCCATAGAATCAATTAAGATATCTTCTTCAACGTATGATTCAGGTAATGCCATATCTTCAGTATCTAATACACATGTATATAGATTTTGTAAGTTCTCAGCAGTTGGGTTTTGTTCCTCAACATCAATAATGTTTTTTACTGCTTCCATATTTTCTTCTTTTACTTGATATACTTTAATTTTAGTCATTGTTTTAATCTCCTTTATAACGTAATCGTAGAGGCTGCAATTCATCCCGCAATAACGAGCAGTAGACTCCCGCCTCAAGGTGAAGAAGCAAATGATGAGGATGGCAGGAGATAACTGCCCGTAAGAGCCCGATTGGTGAGGGCTAACCATTAGTAGGAGATAAAGCTCCCCGCTAATAGAAGTTTCACTTTATTATAACGCTTTTTTGTTGAAAGATGAAATTGTTATATGCATTTATAGTGAAAAATATATTTTATTACTTATTTGAGGAACGATGAGTTTCTTAATTTGACAGGCATATGTCTGTATACTTATCTAGACTAATATTAGAGTTATATTGTCCAAGCTTTTCTTACATACCTTTCATATTATATTTATTAGGTAAAACATATAGGAAAGGAATGGAGAATCAGTGGATTGTGAGCCGAAACGTGATTGTCAATGTTGTCAAAATAGTATATGTGAATTTTTGAAAAGTTTACATCCTTATTCTAGGGTTGAGAGTATCGTAATAGACGGAAACGAAATAGTTGTATCCTATTTTATTTCATTTAATGAGATAAAAGGTATAGTTTCGTTTGCACAAGAAGACAGTGAGGTAATATTTGTAGATTGTTCAAGAATTGATGCGATTCGAATAGGGAAAGTTTGTAGTTGTAAAACGAAAGTTAAATTTATTGAAGATGAATTCAGTTTACTTGGAAATGTTTGTCCACATTGTTTAAATGAGGGAAGTACACTATTCTTCGATTTTAATAATCCTGAATTAAGTTTATCTTTACAGGCAACAACGATTGATCCACCTAGATGTATTGAATTTGTAGATGAGCTTGGGAATGTAGTAAAGCAAATTACTATAGTAGGTGAAGCGATTGTTTCTAAAGATTTCGTTCCGGTACCTGAACTGTTAGATTTTCGATTAATCTTATCGGATATAACTGGAAATCCATTGAAATTTGGATTACTGTTTATTAACTTCCCTGATATTACGTTTATCATTCTTTTCGCATCAAATGGATACCTCAACATTTCAAACTGTTTAAAAATAGAGAGTGGAACTGGAAATGCCGAAATAGAAGAGATGAAAAAAGAGATTATTAACGACAATAGTATGATGTACAATTCAATTATTAAGTTAACTAAAATATATAAAAATGGTGAGACGGAATCTTACATTTCTAAGAAGGAGTTATAACGTATTTATCGTAATTAACCCTCGTACACTATAATGAGGGTTTTTACATAAAAATGATTAAATGAAATATTGTTACATTTGAATTTAGCCATTTATTGTGTGGAATCGGAAATTTTTTAGCTTCTCTTTAGATACACTAATGAAAGTAAAGGTATTTATTGTTTTCTATAATGTATAGGCCGTAGTAGCGGGAAATAGGCTGGTTTGTACTATCAATTGATACGTGTTATTCCTTAATGCGTCACTGCCATAAACATGCAAATTAGGTACCCTGCTTACGCAACAAAATATGAAAGAAGTCAATTGCAGGGGATATTTATTTAAGTGTAAATAAATATAGCGGTGGAGTAGGCGATTATACAATATTAGTAAAATAATTTAAAAAAGGGCTGCTACGACAGCCCTTTTTTAAATTATGTAAATACCTGCTGTAAGTTTTTTTGAGAGTGAATTTTATTAGGAATAATTAGTCATCATTGTTACCATATATCGCCATCAAGTTAACGAAAATACAATACCAATTCTGATTTTATATTAAGATTTTACTTGCTAAGCTCTCTTTGAGCCCCCATATAGCTTCCAATGATATTTTGATAACTTGGAAGATGCTTAGCAAGTAAAGCTCCGAAACCTTCAACATCATTTCGCCAGTCACGCTGTAACTCTGCTGCAACGCTAAACCAGTTCATTAGTTGCACCCCTCCATGAGCCATACGCATAAGAGCGGCATCAGCAACTTGTTTACTAAAAGTTCCAGATGCATCCGTTACAACAAATACCTCATACCCTGCATTTATAGCTGATAGAGCTGGGAACGCAACACAAACATCAGTAACGACACCTGCGATAATTAACTGTTTTTTACCCGTTGCTTCAATAGCTTTTACAAATTCATCATTGTCCCACGCGTTAATTTGTCCAGGACGCGCTATTTTAGGCGCATTTGGAAATAGTTCGATTAATTGCTGCATGAGTGGACCATTAGGACCGTCTTCGAAGCTAGTTGTTAAAATAACAGGTAAATCAAAAAACTTAGCGGTATTCGCAAGAGCTAAAACATTATTCTTGAATTCATCAACACCATAGTCACGCACTAGACTGGAAATAAGACCTGTTTGATGATCCACTAGAAGAACCGCGGCATCACTTTTTGAAAGACGAGAATACAAATCAGACATTTTATAATCCCCCTTAATAAGCTTATTTACAAATCAATCTTACAGTTATTTATCTTGATTTGGTATACATGCAAAAATTTATCAACAAATAGTTTTCATTAGAATATTGGGATGTATGTATTTTTATATTGAGGAATTACAAATTTTTCGTTTTGGGAAACAATGTATTAATTGAGTGGATAGCTATGTGGTATGGTCCTAATGCTATCTATTATTTGTGAATAATAATGTTTTTACCTGTAAATAGAAAATGAGATATGAGGACTAAAATGAATCTGAAAATAGCAATTCTTGATTGGTAAATCATTTCAATGAAATTAGATGTTATAATAAAATTGAATTTACGTATAATTTATAATTATTTGACATTTTAGAGTTGAGTTTCATAGACATTTACTTAGATAATAAATAAGTGTGTATAAGAATACTAATAAAAGTTAACTCATGAAAATGTTGAGTCTAGTTGATTTTAAAGAAAGCGGGAATGTAAATGATATATGAGGCAAAAATACATACAAGAAAAAAATTAGTTTCTATGTTCGAGGATTTTAATAATGTTGTTCTACTTTCTTATTTACAAGGACATATGGGCAATGCCTGGGTGAACGATCTTGAAAACCCGACAGTAGCGCAAATTACGGTAGGGATTTTCACATTTTACGCTGGGGATCCAAATGCAAAAGAGACAGAAGAGTTATTACGTAACATCCCTGAAAGAATTTTAGTAATCGTAAATAGTGATCAATGGAAAAAGCGTTTAGAAACATTCCATGAAAGAAAAATAGATAAGTTTTTACGATATAAATTTAAAAGAAATGCAGAAGTGTTTAATCGCTCAAAATTACAATCTTTTATAACTGCACTTCCAAAAGGATATGAATTAAGAAAAATAGATGAGCATATCGCAAATAATCCAACATTACACAACGTTTCTGAAGATTTTACAAGTCAATTTCGATCAATAGATGATTATGTAAATCGAGGTATAGGTTATAGCATTTTGTATAATGGAGAAGTCGTATGCGGTGCATCATCATATAGTATTTATAATGATGGTATTGAAATTGAAGTTGCTACTGATCTTGATCATAGAAGAAAGGGATTGGCAACTGTAGTTTGTGCGACCTTAATATTGGATTGTTTAGAAAAGGGGAGGTATCCAAACTGGGACGCAGCGAATAGTACTTCTGTCAAATTAGCAGAAAAGCTAGGGTATGTTTTTGATAAGGCATATGATACTTATTTTGTAAATAATAAGTGAATGAACGGGAGCGTGTACGGATTGTACAACGTCATAAGACTAGTAAATTAACGTTTAGTAGTCTTATTTTTTATAATTGCAAACAAAAACTAAACTATCCAAAGATAAAAAGGTATTAAAAGAGATGTTAATAAATGAAATTAAGGGAAAAGAATGACGACAAGATTGGTTTCCTAAGAAGAGTTGATAAATTTTAGTGAAAAATTTGAGAATAAAACAATGATATTAATGATAAGGATGAAGGGATTCCGCAAAAATTTGGGTATAAAAACCGACTTTTTTTAGTCGGTTTTTATTTTTTTCAACAGTAGAGTGATACTAATATTGATTTTTCTTCTATTACTAGTGAATATAATTAACACATCAGTTCCTACTTCCACGATGAGGGTTCAGAAATTCTCTTTTTATATAGGTAGATAATCATAAAGGCTTAATATATTAAGTTATGTGTGTTTAACTAACAATAAATTTGCTATTTTTTTGTAAATGATGAAAGTAACTATTATACAAACCCACGCATTAATAGAAGAGATACATATACAGTATAGAGAGTTAAAAAACTCCAAAATATTGTATAAAGGAGATTATAAAATATGAGCGAACAATGCCCAATTAATGTACCATGTCAGGTAGATGGACAAACTCAAACGCCATTAAGTGATGCAGCTGCAACACCAATTCTTACTCCAGGAACACCGATTGTAAAAATACCAGTTGTATTAGCAGAAAGAACAATTCAAATTGTTGTAGAATCTGATATTTCATTAGATCCTCCAGCAACTGAGATTAAGCGTGTGTTAAAAAATGTATTTTTAACACAATGTAAGTTAGTTCCTGTAGCATTTACTCCAGTACCAGGTACAAATTATCGCCGAGTTACAAGAGCAAAATTATTTGTACAAGGATATATTCGTAAAAATATTGAATATGCAAATGATGAGTGTAATGGAGTGCTATATGATCGTATTGCAAATGTTCCATTTTCTGGTTTTGCAGATTTAACAGCAGCTGATTTTCTATCACAAGCTGTAGTAGCTTCTTCCTCAGATACTACATCTCACTTTATTAATCCTAAAAATGGTGATTTACCACGTTTAGACAAATACTTCTTCGAAAATACAGTTTTTTATAATGAACAACCATATTGTGAATTAGTAAGCGCACAATTTTTCGAATTAGACTTTTCACCTTGTCCAACAGAATTAAACGAGCCATTTGGAACTCTTCGTGAAAAAATTGTACTAGATCTTACTTTAAAAGTTTTACAAGTACAACAAGTACAAGTATAAGACTAAAAAAGCATTGTCTTTAATAAAAAGACAATGTCTTTTTTATTATTATAAAACATATATAATGATGGAATGGTCGCGTACAAAAAGCATATTTTTATGAATTTCATCAGATGGGGGGATGGTGATGAATAAGCCATGGGTTGGTAAGGAAATATGGAACAAAGTTTACAAATGGAAAATGCTGAATGTTCAAGATGATTCGCGCGAAATAAGAGAAAAAAGGAAAGTAAAGAAACAGAGTCAAAAAAAGAAGAAAAAGCAATGGGAATAGAGAAAGAAGGTAAAGAAACAGAGTCAAAAAAAGAAGAAAAAGCAATGGGAATAGAGAAAGAAGGTAAAGAAACAGAGTCAAAAAAAGAAGAAAAAGCAATGGGAATAGAGAAAGAAAGTAAAGAAACAGAGTCAAAAAAAGAAGATAAAGCAATGGGGATAGAGAAAGAAAGTAAAGAAACAGAGTCAAAAAAAGAAGATAAAGTAATTGGAATAGAGAAAGAGAGTGAAAAAACTGGATTAACAAAAGAAAATAAAGCGATTGGATTAGAGGAAGAAGAGGTGAAAATTGAATCAGTAAAAGAATATGAAGAAAGAGAATTAGAGAAAGAAGAAATAGCAATTGAATCAAACAAAGAAAGTGAAGAGACTGAACCAGCAAAAGAAAATAAAGTGATTGGATTAGAGAAAGTAGAAGTAGCAAATGAATCAGAGAAAAAAGTGAAGAAACTGAATCAAAGAGAGAAAGTATAGGTTTAGGATCAAAAATAGAGACTTCAGTGCATTCAATGGTAGTGAAAACGCCATTTTCTATTATTTCAGAAGTGTCTAGCTTTAAAGTATTTCCAAAAATAAATGTGAAAAATCAAGATGCATTTGTATTTCGAAATGAAAAAGATGCGGAGGGGCGTGAATTAGATTCTAAGTTATTAACTACAGTGCAACAGTATCATTCGGAGGCTTATTGTAAATTAGTTTCTTTAAATCTTCATGAAAAGAGAGTGCTTGTTGAATTATATAATCAAAAAGTTAAAGGGAATAATGAAGAGAATAAGGTAGAGACATCTTCATGGATTCCTATTCACAGCATAATATTAGAGAGTGAAAATGGGGGAGAAGTAAGTAATTATATAACAGCCAGACTACCAATAGAAATAGGAAGATATAAAGGTGAAATTAGTTTACGAGAAAAAGTGGTATTTACAGAAAAAGTGATAGGAATAAAAGAGGTGGAACAGGAGATTATTTTGACAAAAACCGAATTTTTAGTACCAAAAGTAAAAAAGAATGGACAAAATAAATTTACAGTTGAAAAAGGGAGCTTATTGGTAGAAGGATATATATATCAATGTATTGAATACATATCAGAACAAAGTACATTTCATGACAATGTGTATCAGTTAGTACAAAATATTGTATTGGAATTAATCATTCAAGTGATACAAGAACAGGAAGTACAAGTGCGAATTACATAAAAATGATTATATTCCCTTGATTAGCTCATTATTTTTATTCGTAGCGTATCAATGCGTAATCTTTTGTAAATCATTCAGTGCTATAGAATATCCTCCAAACGGTTTATCCTCAATGAATTCACTTTAATATTTGTGAAGGATGATATTATTGCTAGCTAGGATAGTTACTTAATTGTATGAATTTCTTCAGGTTTAAGTTTTAAAAAGGTGCTAACAAGTTTGTCAACGAACTTGCTAACACTTATTAAAAACGGGTATAAAATGTGGCGTATATGTTGTTTGAATAAAGAAGCTAATTCACAGATAATTGCTTGTATAATCTGATGTGTAATACAAAGTACATTGACTCCTTTTTTACAAAACTCACAACTTAAATAGTAAAACATGTTTATCGTAATTTTCCAAACACCAATTATATTTTTTAGAATAATTGGGGGGACAACTTCTTTCGTAGTATCGACTTCAGTATAGCCATATTTTTTATAAAAGTTTTCTAGTTCCTCGAAAGGAAGACAATACACATTTAGTATTTGTAATTTTTTTGCAGTTTGTACTAAAAATGAAACGAGTTGCCCAGCTAATTGTAGACCTCTAAATTTAGGGAGAATAAAAATTCCACCCATTTCAATAGTACCTTCATCTATTTGGACTAAACGTCCAACACCTGCATACTCGTTGTTATATGTAATGATCGCAACTGTGTCTCGTGTTAAATCACTTGGTACAAATCCTATCGATTCATAATGATTATTAACCCATTCTAAATCATTATATATAGCTAGTTGAATACTCATGTGTATCCTCCCTCAGAAAAAATGTAATATTCTCATTATACACAGTGTAATAACTTGTAAAAAGAGGTTAAAATGAAATCATTTTTATTTGCAGTTCAAGTTTTGAAGAATAGTGCATACAATATAAAGTCTTTTCCTTTCTTCATTTAAGTTTTACGTATATAATTTAAAAGTACTATTTTTATTTTATATTTTTTATATTTATAACAGAATAGAGGTTTAAAAATGGGTGTTAAAATCATTACGGATAGTGCGGCGGATTTACCGGTAGAATTGCTGCAAGCATATGATATTGATTTAATTCCACTCCGTGTATATGATGAAGCAGAAACAGAGTATTTAGATGGGGTTACATTAAAATCGGTTACATTACTGCAAAAAATGAGAGAAGGCGCAGTTTATAGAACGTCATTGCCTTCACTTGAAACTTTCCAAGAAAAATTTGTTTCTTATGCAAAAGAAGGTAATCCTTGTATATATTTAGCTTTCTCATCTGAACTGTCTGGTACATATCAATCGTCAGTTCTCATTAAAGAAGAAGTGAAAGAAACATACACTGATTTAGATTTAGAAATTATTGATACAAAATGTGCCTCACTCGGTCAAGGTATTGTCGTATTAGAAGCTGCAAAAATGGCAAAAGAGGGCGCATCAAAAGAAGAAATATTAAACCGTGTCGCTTTTCTAATGAACCATATGGAACATATCTTCACTGTAGCTGACTTGCAGTACCTAGTGAGAGGTGGGCGTTTAAGTAAAGTAGCTGGTTTTATTGGTGGTTTATTAAACATTAAGCCGATCTTAAATGTGGATGAAGGAAAACTTGTACCACTTGAAAAGGTACGAGGGAAAAAGAAAGTATTAAGCCGAATTGTTGATATTATGGAAGAGCGCGGGAAAGACCTTAAAGGTCAAACAATCGGTATGACTCACGGTGATGATTTAGAAACTGCCGAAGCATTAAAAGCATTAATTACTGAAAGATTCGGTTGTGAAGTATTTATCGTAAATACAATTGGAGCTGCAATCGGAGCGCATACAGGACCAGGTGCGTTAACGTTGTTCTTCTTAAATGAAGTAGAGTAAAGGATTGATCTTTTGATCAATCCTTTTTCTTTAAATTAAATATAGAATTTATTATTTATGAGTGCTTTGTTTTTTAGGTAAGAAGGTATAAAGGAAACAAGTGAAGGCTAGTATTAAACTAAATGTTTCAGTATCATCAACTACTAAACCATTGTTCCACTGATAAAGGAAGGATGCTAGTATTAAAAGAGTTGCGGATCCTCCAGAATATCTTACTATTTTTCGTGTTGAATCGTTTTTAGGTTTTACAATCATATTTATCGCCCTTTCATATTTAGTAAATAATTCGATAAACTAAATTATAGGATGTGGTATTTGGAATTCATCTATTAAGCCTATTTAATTTATTTTCGGTTACAATAGATGCCCTCAATGTAATCGGCAAGTTTAACCAATCATGCTATTTAAATTAAGAATGATAGTTAGCTTTTGATTCAAGCCTATTTTAAATTCTAAAATAATTGTTTTATGCGAATGAAAAATATGTAATTACTTCTTAACTTTCTCTTTAAAAGGTAAGAAGGTAGATAGGAAAGTAGTGATAGCTAGTGAAAAGCTGACTCTTTCAGTATGATCAATTACTAAGTCATTTTTCCACTGATAAAGGAAAGAAGCGATTATTAAAAGTAAAACAGCGCCTCCAACATATCTTACTATTTTTCGTGCGGATTCATCTTTAAGTCTTACAATCATGTTTATCTTCCTTTCGAGTTTACTAAATAATTCGACAAACTAATTACTAGGATGCGATATTGGTAATTCATCTATGAAGAAACTTTGAAATTGAGTGAATTTTTATCGGAGAAACATCAAAAGGTATATGCATTACGAAACATGATAGAGGTGTATATAGAACTTAAAGATTGGAAAAATGTTAATAAAGTTATGAATGAAGCATTTCATTTTTTATCGGTTTATGATGTACCAATTGCACATGTCCAACTATATGGTTTGAAAGCTAAAATATTCAAAATACGTGGAGATTATTATGAATATGAGAAAAATATGCAAAAAGCAATTGACGTGGGAGTAGAAAAAAAGCAACATCGATTAGTTGCTGAATTATCCTTTGAATTAGGTAACTTTTATAATGAGAATCGCTCTTATAAATTATCTGCGAAGTACTTTAAAATTTCAGCTGAAAATAAAATGGATTAAAACAGGGTTTCAGTAATATGTTTTCTCAGATTATTAATTAGAAGAGGTTCCCACGCATTAATGGTTCTGTATGGGAAGGAATCACAAAATACGAATTTCGTATGTGAAGCAAAATAAAAAAGAAAAAGCCAATGTCCTTATCGTATGGAAATTGGCTTTTGTTTATCTGTATTATAGAAACTGAGAAACTGGAAAATCAAGATTAATAGTGGTATGACGCAATATTGATTTATGGGATTTCGCTTTCTTTGAAAACAAACGCATTAAAACAGCAGCTTCTAAGGATGCACTAGATAAAGCATTTTCATCTTCTCTACCAATAAGTACTACATCCGGTATAACAGGCCAAGAGCCAGCACGATTATAAAAGGGAACTAAAGACGGTTTACATGTAAATATACCGAAATCTATATTGCTTTGTTTTTCAATCCATTCAGTAGCTGCAGCAACTGTTTGTAAACCTAAACCTTGCCCATGATAATCTGGATCAGTCGCTACACAACTAAGTCCGGCTATATTAAATATTTGCCCATTATGATGGATAGTTTTGCGCACTACACCTGCATAGCTGACTAACTTTCCATCTATGTAGGAATAAAATGAGTGTACATTAAATTCTTTAAGGTGAGTTTCTGAAATTGTTTCCTTAGGCGTGGAATCGAAATCTGGCCAAACCTGCTGTAGCATTACAGCAATTTCGCGTCGTAATGCATCAGATGCTTGATTATAGTCGGTTGATTGTACAATATGAGTTGTCATAAGTTATTCTCTCACTTTCTACTATGTTTAAATTCTATATATACTCAGTAAAAGCCAGCATCTTTAGATATCGTTAGGGTGGTATTTTTTTCAATTTGTTTGAAATATATTTAAAAATCAGTTCCAGTCATTCGAGCTAGCATAAATATTATTAAAAATATTGACTCTTCATGTTGTAACAATTACTTATAACATTAATCCAAGTGGAGTGAAAATTATAAACTTCAAACAAAAGAAAGAGTAAATAAACAGTGTAGTCTATACGAACCTAGAAATTCCCTAGCAGAAGTAGTAATACTTACAACTTACATAAATAGGAAGAAATAGAAAATGAAATATCAAATTACATTCATATAAATTTGAATATTTCAAGATATTAAAATTTTGATAGTTCATATATAATAGTGAAAAGAGTAGAGTTTTGTAACTATTTGTAAAAAAAGGAGGGTGCAAAATGAATAAAATAATACAAGCCCAATCTCAATGGGATTTGGACAGGCTATATCCTCAAGAACAAAGCTTTACGTTTTCTATAGAAACGATAGAAAGATTAAAAATTGAATATAAAGCAACAAAAGACTCAGTAATCCTTTCACAACTTATACAGGCTATCGAAAAAGCAGAGTATTACTTATATTGCCGTGCTGCTGAAGATGAGAAGCATCCTGAAAATACTTTACTAAGTGTAAAAGTAAATCAATTAAAGAAAGAAGTTCAACTATTAATAGAATCTAGTAAGGGACAAAGTGTTAATACAAATCATTCAAGTATTAAACTAATAGAAAATGAATTAAAAGCTTGGGAAGATATGTATACACAATTAAGAAATAAAATAGAAGTAATACACGATAAAGAGACTTTATCATTTGGACAAGCAAATTACGTTGCGATGAATAGTGATGATCATAATGAAAGATTAATAGTATTTGATTCTCTTACAGATGCTTTGAATAAGGAAAAAGATATCTTTGCTACTGTATTGAATCAAATAGGAAGATTACGTCATGCTAAAAGTGATGAAATGGAAGGGACAGAGATTTTAAAACAATCACTACAAGCAAATGGCATCTCTGAAACTGCATTATCCCAAATGTGGAATGCAACGGAACAAAATCTTACTAAGCTAGTAATTGCGTTAAACGGTTATAAAAAAGGAAAGAATTCAATTACATGGTACGAGCTAATGACATGGAAAGAAAGTAATGAGACTGTTATTCCTTTTTCAGTAGCAGTAAAAAACATATATGATGCACTAAAAAATATAGATGAAGAATTGGCACAGTTCGCACAGAATGCAATAGCGAATGGCTGGATCGATGCTGAATCGAGAGATAATAAACCGCCGGGTGGATTTTGTGCTCCTTTTTTCAGTGAAAAAGAATCTCGCATTTCGCTTCGTTATGATGGAACAATTGATAGTGTAAGAGTACTTGCTCATAAACTGGGACACGCTTGGCATTTTTATGTTATGAGTCTTGAACAATCTACTTCATTTTTAGATGATTATCTGTCAATGAGTACAGCTGAATCAGCGTCTATTTTCTTTGAAACGGTAATCATGAATTATTTAATTCAAACAACAGATTGTGTAGAGATGAAAAAGTCATTGCTTAGCTGGAAAATAAGAAATAGTTTTAATTATGTTATGGCAATTCGTGCATCGTTTCAGTTTGAGAAGAAGTTTTATGAAGAATGCAAGGAAGGTCCTTTAAGTGCTGATGAAATTGAGAAATTATCTATAGCCGCGCAAGAAAAGGCATACGGGAATGCACTAACAGAATATCAGCCGTTTGTTTGGATGAAATACGTTCAGTTTTATATAGCAGACGTTCCTTTTTACAATTATCCATATACATTTGGGTATTTAGCGAGTTTTAGTTTAATTGAAATAGCAAAGGAAAATAAAAATAAAAATGCATTTCATTTGAGGTATAAAGAGTTTTTACGAGAAACAGGAAAGGCCCCAGTTGAAGAATTGATGAAAAAACATTTTGATATTGATCTAACAGAGTATGAATTTTGGAATAAAGCTTTTATGCAAATTCATAAAGATATTGATGAATATTTGCAAATTAATTAAGGGGACTACATATATGAACAGGATCGGTATTATCGGAGCAATGCAAATAGAAATAGACTTACTATTAGAAAAACTAATTATTAAAGAGGAACATACTATTGCGGGAATACCTTTTTATAAAGGAAACTTCATGGATACAGAAATTATTATTACGCGATGTGGTGTAGGAAAGGTAAATGCCGCCGCATGTACACAAATTTTAATTAATAAATTTGATGTGAATTCTATCATTAATACAGGTGTTGCGGGTGGATTACATCCGGATGTGAAAATTGGCGATCTAGTTATTTCTACAAATGTTACGCATCATGATGTTAATAAAAATCAAATGAAGAATCTATTCCCGTTTCAAGAAGCGTTTCATGCAAGCGAGGGATTAAGAGATTTAGCCCGAAAAGCTGTTAATAGTAGTAGTTTAAATATTACTGTTCATGAAGGAAGAATCGTCAGCGGAGAATGCTTCGTCGAGGATTCAAAATTAAAGGAGCAATTAGTCACTGAATATGCACCTCATTGTACAGAAATGGAAGGAGCAGCAATTGGACATGTTGCTTATATAAATGACATACCGTTTCTAGTTTTGAGATGCATTTCTGATAGTGCAGATGATTCAGCGCAAGTTTCATATGATGATTTCGCGAAAAACGCAGCGAAATATTGTTCAGAAATTATTGTTGAGATGCTTAAAAATATTTCGAGTAAAGCTGTATTGTAGTTCATAAGTAAAGAATGGGAGAGAATATCATGTTACAAGCACTAATTTTCGATATGGACGGAACATTATTTCAAACAGATAAAATTTTAGAATTATCGTTAGATGATACATTTGATCACTTAAAATCACTACAATTATGGGATACGGTAACACCTATTGATAAATACCGTGAAATCATGGGTGTGCCTTTACCAAAAGTTTGGGAAGCTTTATTACCTAATCACTCTAATGAAGTAAGGAAACAAACAGATGGATATTTTTTAGAAAGACTAATTGAAAATATAAAGAGTGGAAATGGTGCTTTATATCCGAATGTAAAGGAAGTTTTTAGTTTTATAAAAGAAAATAACTGTTCCATTTACATTGCTAGTAATGGTTTAACGGAATATTTACAGGCAATCGTATCTTATTATGATTTAGACCAATGGATTACGGAAATATTCAGTATTGAACAAATACACTCGCTAAATAAAGGTGATTTAGTTAAAGGCATTTTGAAAAAGTATGATATACAAGAGGCAGCGGTAGTTGGGGATCGTTTATCGGATATTAATGCGGCAAAAGATAATGGTTTAATTGCGATTGGATGTAATTTTGATTTTGCACAAGAAGATGAGCTTGCTCATGCTGATTTAGTAATTGATGATTTAATGGAACTGAAGGGGATATTACCAGAATTGAAGAATACGTACATAACAAAATGAATAAGTTCACATTCAAATGAATGCTCAGGATAATATATTCTTGGGCATTTTTATTTTTCAAAAAGATACATTTGGATAGAGAAAGTGGGAGATTAAGCTGGAAGATATACAAATAAAACGAATTGGAGATTTGCTAAAATATGAGGTCAATCACCTTGTCCAGGAAAGTAAAGAAGAAGGTTTTAACTTCTTATTAAAATTAAAAAATGAATATGAAAGTAAAAGAAATACGTTTAGTAAAACAGGTGAATGTTTATATGGAATCTTTCGAGAGGATACGTTAATTGGAATTGGAGGATTAAATCAAGATCCGTATACGAAAGGTAATAAGATTGGCCGATTGAGAAGGTTTTACATTGCAAAAGATTACCGGCGGAAAGGATTAGGAAAGTTACTGTTAGGGAGAATCTTAAGCGATGCAAAAATCTATTTTACTATTGTTGTTTTACATACAGATACAGAACAGGGGAATCAGTTTTATACTTCGAGTGGATTTGTGAAAGGGAAAATGTATGTAGGAACAAGCCATTATCTAAACTTAGATAAAAGGATGTAGTGAATTATTATTTGACCTCCAAAGGAACGTTTGTTCTATATCGTGTAGATTTATGGTATAATTTATTTGAATCTACTATTAGAATGGGGATTAGATGATGGGAGAAAATAAAATTATTAATGATTTTAAAGATTATTCAATGTGGATAACCACATTGAAAGGTATGAAAGAAGAATTGTGGACAGCGCCAATATCAGAGGGGAAATGGACTATTGGTGAGATTGTATCTCATATTATGAATTGGGATGACTATCTTTTACGTGAGACATTATCATCAGTGAGAGATGGACAGGGAATGGAGTTCCCTGACTTTGATACATATAATAAACTAGCCTCTAATTATGCAAAATCAGGTATATCTAAGATAAAACTTCTTGAAGAAGCCCAAGCTAAAAGAGATTTACTTGTTCAAGAGCTTAACCGACTGTCTATTGGAAAGCTAAAGGAACATTTAACTGCCAATGGAGTATCATATTGTCCTCATACTGGAATGCCGTACTCTCTAATATATATTATTAAAGAATTCGTAGATCACGATAACCATCACAAAAGGCAGATTATTAATTTTTTAAATGAAAATCAAGTTGTTAACTGATAAAGAAAGATCCCGCGAATGATACTTGCGGGATCTTTAATTAATTATAATTTAACATTCATTTGTTTCAATAAAGTTTTCGGATCACCTTTTACATAATAAAAATGTGGATTATTCTCATCATCGTAAAGCATAATGTAAGGTTTTTCATTAAGTGGGAGAAGGATGAGTACTTCATCGATTGTTGTATGTAACCATTGATTTGTAATAGGAACAGGTTTCGATAATGGGATTTTTATCATATGTCCATCTTTCGGAACGACATTTAAGTTTTTAAATGGACCAGTAATTGATTTTGCGTATTGAACTGCTTCTTTTTGAATGGCTGAATCTAAAGATTGTTTTTGGACTACCATTTCTTTTTTGCAATCAAATACTTCAATTTGTTTATTTGTATTTGCGAACGCATTTGTTGATAATAAAAAGAAGAGAAGAGTAATGACTCCTATTTTTTTGAACATGAAACAACACCTCACACTTACTATACCCTCAAACGTTGTAAATATTTTTATGTCACATTGATGTAACAAAGAAGTTGTATGATAAAATTGATATTTGTTTATAAGTAATGGAGGAAATGTAATGAAAGTATTAATCGCAGATGATGAACAAGATATGCTGAAAATTTTAAAAGCGTATTTTGAAAAAGAAGGCTTCGAAGTTTTATTAGCAAAAGATGGAGAGGAAGCACTTCAAATATTTTATGATGAGAAAATTGACTTAGCTATTTTAGACTGGATGATGCCGAAAAGTAGTGGTATTACTGTCTGTCAGGAAATAAAAAAGAATTCGAGTGTAAAAGTATTAATGCTTACTGCGAAAAGTGAAAGTGAAGATGAATTAGCAGCTCTTCAAAGCGGGGCAGATGAGTATGTGAAAAAACCATTTCACCCAGGAGTGCTAATTACGCGAGCGAAAAAGCTTGTACAGCATGAAGATGTTATTCAAGTTCAAGATTTAAAAATAGATTTCACCAAAAATAAAGTATATAAAAATGAGAAAGAATTAGACATTACAAAGACAGAATTACAATTAATAAAGTGCTTTTTAAATCACAAAGGCACGATTTTAACGAGGAAAAAGTTGTTAGATATCGTCTGGGGATTTGATTATTTTGGGGAAGAGCGAACGGTTGATACGCATGTAAGAAGATTACGTAAAAAAATAGGAGGAAATATTATAAAGACACATCGCGGTTTAGGATACAGTTTGGAGGAAGAGTGTGAATAAACTCGGTAAAAAGTTATTTTTCAGCATCTCTTTAACAGTCATCCTTATTTTTGCCATCTCTTTATTATTAATTAACTATTTTTTACCAAAATATAATGTGCACAAAACACGCGAAAGCTTAGAAGGCATTACAGCGCAAATCCAGTCAATACCGCGTAAAGAACTGGATGATGCTATAAATCATATTGAAAATGAAGGTAATGTTACGATTGCGTATACATCAATAAATAGTTCAGAAGATGCTATTAATGAAGAATTACGCATGCAACTTACAAAAAAGAGAGTTGCATTGAATAAACTTTGGATTACAAAAGAAGAAATTACGAAAGTGAAGAACATCGGACAATCGAATAAAATATATGATCAAGAAAAGATAAAATCTAGTTTTTTTGCGAAATACATTGCGAAAGATGATATGTTGATTTTAGTAGGAGTTTCTATCGCACATTCCAATGAAGTAATTAAAACGCTTAACTCATTTTATATATACATTTTGGGATTCTCACTATTTCTTATTATCGTGCTCGTCTGGATTTTTTCAAAAACAATCACTACACCACTGAATGAATTGAGTGATGTCGCAGAAGATATTTCACGTCTGAAATTTAAACGGACGAAAGTTAAAACGAATGATGAAATAGGTGATTTAGCAAATAGTATAAACATTATGAGTGATAAATTACATGAAGCACATCAAGATTTAACAGATCGAAATGACCACTTAAAACGATTTTTGGGCGATGTAACTCATGAATTAAAAACACCAATCGCATTAGTAAAAGCATATTCTATGGGAATAAAAGACGGTTTAGATGATGGCACATATGTTGATACAATCATTAAACAAACAGATCAAATTTCAAATTTAATTGAAGAGTTATTGCGATTTTCTAAACTAGAAAGAGATATTTTACAAAAAGAAGAATTCCCTATTGAACCACTAGTACAAAGTATAATAGATAAGCATAAGATTGAACTGGAGTCGAAAGAAATCAAGTTGCAAGTGGACTATAGTGTTGGTGACACGATTGTTTATGCTGATTTAAATAAAATGAGAATGGTCTTTCAAAATTTAATTTCTAATGCGATAAAATATACAACGAATCAAAATATAAAAATCATATTAGAAGAGAAAAATGGCATTGTGTATTTTCAAATTCAAAATGGTATTGCTGCTGAGGGAATTAAAGAGATAGATAAAATTTGGGAGCCTTTTTACGTATTAGAGTCTTCTCGCAGTAAAGAAAAATCAGGTACTGGATTAGGATTAGCGATTGTAAAAAGTATATTAGAAAGACATGGTTTTGAATACGGAGTTTCGGTAGAAGATGGAGAAATACAATTTTATATGTATATAGAAAGGAACTAATTGTTATTAGTTCCTTTTCTATTATCTTGAAAGATTCGAATGTTTTACAAAATTCTCAACTTTCTACGAAAAATAAACTGAATTTTCTGCATTTTTAATGTATAGTAAAAGAAGGAATATATGGGGAGGGAAGGGCATGAGGAAAAAGAAATTAGCAATAACACTTTCAGCTATATTATCTTTAACAATTACTTCAGGAGTTTCTAGTATGACTGCACATGCAGAAAATGAAGGGAGCTCTGTAAAAGGGAGTGATATTAAGTTAAATGGTCAAGTTTCAGAAGCTTTAACTCCAAACACAAAAATTCAATTGGAAAATGGGATGACAAAACCAATCTATTCTCTTGATGAAGCAATTATTGAAAATTTATTTGTAGAGACAGAAGTCGATAGTGATAGAGATGGTAGGAAAGATCGAGTATCGATTAAAGTTATGCGTCCAAAGACAGAATCAAATGTAAAAGTTCCTGTTATATATGAAATGAGTCCATATCGATCTGGATTAAAAGATGTGCCTGTTTATAATGTTGATGAAGAATTGTATGCGTATGAAGGAAAACCGTATGGGGCAGTTAATCTTGGGTCGTATGGTAATTATTATGTTCCGAGAGGATATGCAGTTATTTTAGGCGAAAGTATCGGAACTGGAAAATCAGATGGATGTCCGACAACTGGAGATGAACAAGAAATACTAGGGACGAAGTCTGTCATTGATTGGGTAAATGGGCGTGCAAAAGCATATACAGAGGATGGTAAGGAAGTAAATGCAAATTGGTCTACGGGAAATGTAGGAATGACAGGAGTTTCTTATAATGGTACGTTACCGAATGCTGTCGCAACAACAGGAGTGGAAGGGTTAAAAACAATTATTCCAATCGCAGCGATTAGTAGCTGGTATGATTATTATCGTGCAAATGGGGCGGTTATTGCGCCAGGTGGATATCAGGGAGAAGATACAGATAATATGGCAGAAGCAGTACTAACAAGAAAGAACCCTGAAGTTTGCGGGCAAATTATTAAAGAACTAACAGCTGGACAAGATCGTAAAACAGGCGATTATAACGATTTTTGGGATAAACGTAACTATGTAAAAGATGTTAAGAATGTGAAGGCTAGTGTGTTTGTTGTTCACGGTTTAAATGATTGGAATGTAAAAACGAAGCAGTTCGCACAGTGGTGGGAAGCTCTTGGCAAAAATAATGTTCCTCGTAAAATGTGGTTACATCAAGGTGGACATGGCGGAACATCAAGTAATAACTGGCAACAAACCCAAAATAAATGGTTCGATTATTGGTTATATGGAATTGAAAATGGAATTATGGATGAACCGATGGTAGATGTACAACGTGAAAATAAATCGTGGCAAAAAATAAAAAATTGGCCAGATCCAGCAGCTGTACCATCAAAAGTCCGTATGTATTTAAGTAATAAAGCAGTCAATCTACCATTAAGTATGGGATCAGTAAACAATGTTTTCTCATTAGTAGATGATGCTAAAATAAAGTCAAATCAACTAGTAGAAAACCCTGAGTTAGAAATAGCGAATCGATTAGTATATACAATGCCTGTACTGCAAAAAGATATGCGAATAAGTGGTACGCCTAAAATTTCAATAACAGGAAATATTGATCGATCTGTTTCAAATTTAACAGCTTTACTTGTTGATTATGGCGGAGCGAGGCCTGAAATTGTAACGAGAGGTTGGATGGATCCGCAAAACTTAAATAGTATAGAAAATTCAACAGCGATTCAACCTGGTAAAGATTACACATTTACATGGGACATGCAGCCAGATGATTATGTATTTAAAGCAGGGCATCAAATGGGGGTCGTTTTAATCGCAAGTGACTACGATTATACAATTAGACCGAAAGCAGGAACGAAGCTAACGGTGAAATTGAGTGAAGTGACATTGCCGATTGTGAAATAAATAGTTTTTGATAAAGAGCTTACTATAGTAAGCTCTTTATTTATAATCAGAATTTTCAACTTTGATATGTTCAATCGCGAGGAAATATTATACAATGTAAATATATTACATGGAAAGTGAGTGATAAATTATGACAGTCAGCTCTTTCGAATTCTCATTAAAATTTGAGGTACGGAAAGATTAAGTAAATTAGAATCTTCCGTACACATAAAACGGAGGAGAAAATAAATGTTTAGTTTTTATAGTACACTTTGTACAGAACTATATGATTTTACAAAACCTGTCGGTTATTCTTTAAATGGTGATATTGAGTATTACCAAGAACGTTTAAATAATTGTGGGGGAAGAATTCTCGAAGCGGCAGTAGGATCAGGGCGTGTCATTATTCCACTTCTTGAAGTTGGATTTAAAGTTGATGGGATAGATTATTCAACTGAAATGCTAGATTCTTGCCGTAAGCGTTGTAAAGAGAGAGGCTTAAACCCTAATTTATACCAAGGAAGCTTACAACAATTTTCATTACCATATAAATATGAGGCGATAATAATTCCTACCGGATCCTTTTGTTTAATTGAAAATCGTGATGATTCTATAAACGCTTTGAAATGTTTTTATGAACATCTTAATCCAGGTGGGCGTTTAATTGTAGACCTTGGACTTCCGTATGATTGGAAGACGGGTGAGATTCATACATCGACTTTTTCCTTACCAAGCGGAGACGGGATTACATTAGAAAATAAATCAATTGAAATAGATTGGCTTAACCAAGTAACTGTATCATATTTAAAATACGAAAAATGGAGTAAAGGAAAGTTAGTACAAACTGAACTACAACGTTTTGCAATGCGGTGGTATGGAATAGAAGAGTTTAAACTCCTTTTAGAAAGTATAGGTTTCACTGACATTACTTGCTCTGCTGACTATGTTTATGAAAAGCAACCGTCAAATGCAGAACAAATTATTACTTTTGAAGCTGTACGAAAGGAATAATATAGGGATTATTCATGAAAATAAGGCAATCGACACAACATCGACTGCCTTATTTTCAATTTTAGGATATGCTTTATTTCATTGTTTATAGAGAAAGATCGGAGGAAAACAAATGAAATTCATCTTAATATTTGGCCCGCAAGCAGTCGGGAAAATGACAGTCGGACAAGAATTAGCGAAACTAACAGATTTGAAAAATTTTCATAATCACATGACCATTGATTTAGTAAGTCCATTTTTTGATTACAGTACAAAGGAAGCAAAAAGATTAGTAAGTTTGTTTCGTAATGAAATATTTGAAGAAGTGTCTAAAAGTGATTTATACGGAATGATTTTTACATATGTATGGGCATTTGACCTTCAATCGGATTGGGAGTACATAAACCATGTAGTAAGTATTTTTGAATCAAAAGGCGCAGCAGTATATTTTGTAGAGCTCGAGGCAGAATTAGATGAAAGATTAGAGCGAAATAAAAGTCCACATAGACTAGAGCATAAACCGAAAAAAGAGACATTGAATGGTCTGAAAAAAATTTAAAAGAAACGATGAAAAAACATAGATTAAATTCATTTCATGATGAAATTGAAAAAGAAGAGTACATAAAAATTAATAATACTCATTTGAGTGCTAAAGAAGTAGCTGTAATGATTAAGGAAAAATTCCGATTGTAAAATACTTAAATGCTGTTACGTTTTCATTGTCCAAGCATTCTCCTACTAACTACATATACTATTTATATTAAGGACGGTCACTAATTTATTGAGAAACCGTCATTTATATATAAATGACAACTTTGGAAGGAGGTAAGAAAAAATTGGAAAATGAACAGCCAGGAAGAATTGAAAATCAAGTGTATTCTAATCGAGTTGTAAGATCAGAATTTGATAAGCATTGGGAAACTTGCATTTCAAAAAGTGGTTATGTAATCTATGTAGCGACAAGTGATCATGCTGAAGTAATAGTACTTCTTTCAGATGGTTCAAGTAAATTGTTAATCTTCGAAAAAGGCGGAAAAGTAGTAGTGGGTGGTGGTGGAACAAGTCATTACAGCAAACCGCATATTGCAAGAAATATTTAATGTGAAAAATGTTAATCGAGAAGATGCTGGTAGCCTTATAACCTTTAATTTATATATAAAAATACAAATCATAAAGTAAGTTTTTTTAGATTCTGGCGTTTTTTGTAACAAAAATAAGATGAAAAAGATCTTTAACGTATAAAGGTCTTTTTTGTTTTATTATAGCAGGGATATACTGTATACATAAAAAAGTGCAGTGAAAAACAATCAGCCTTTCATGTACTATACATGAAAGGCTGATTGTTTTTATGTGTTGAAGGAGTCTTTTAGAAGAATTGTAGTTTTTAGATTGATAGTTAAAACTGTAACAGCTTATGTATAATTAATATCATTTTGTCAAATGAATGTCACATAAAAGTCTTATAGTGTATATAGAAAGTGAAACATATACAAAGCAGGAGATGAAATGATGAAAAAGGCACTACAATATATATTCATATTATTTACGTTAGTTACTTTAAGTTATGTAATTTATATTAACTATGAAAAGCAGAAAGAGATTAAAAATAATAAACAAGTAATTAGTGAAGTTGCAAAGAGGTATGATATTCCAGATTGGATACCATTATCTATTGCTGATCATGAAACAAAATTTGATCGAAAAGCGATAGGGGATAACGGAACATCTTTCGGATTATTCCAATTACATCGTGGTGGATTAGCACCAGCGCAATTATCGGAAGAGAGTTTAGTGGATTCGCGTATAAATACAACGATAGCAATTTCAAGTATGGTCAAATCGTATGAACGTGGTGTGAAAAAAGGACTGCAGGATTGGGAGTTGCTTAAATATGTTGCTAATACATCAGGGTGGCCAGGAAACTTAGGGGGAGAATGGACAGATAATAATACGAAATATAATAAAGGGCTAGAACAATCATATCAATTATATAAAAAAGAGAAGTAGATATAAAAAGGCATTTTCAATTTGGGGAAATGTCTTTTTTATGTTATAGTATAAAAGTGTTTGGGTGTTATGTTATTTCGATATATCTTCAAATTTGTTGTGTAGTATTTTTATATTAAATAACTACTAAAATCATTTTTTTATATAAGGAGTAAGAAGTAGGGATATGAAAAATATAGATTTTATACTAGAAAGTGATGAAACATTAAAACCGTCAGAACGATTAGTACTATTATTATTAGAGAAGCATAGAATGTTATATACGAACGATCTATTAGCTCTTTCAAATTTATCATATAAAACATTAACAGATTCACTAACAGCACTCGTTTTAAAGTCTTATGTTTTAAAGGATACAGGTAAGGGAAGAAGGCAGAATTGTTATAGATTAGTATGATAAGAGTACTGCTAGAGATTCTTGCTATATATGTATTTTTCAAATGTAAGGATAAATTCCATTTTTATTTTCAAGTGATAAAAACTATTAATTTAAGTAAATAGCCGGTTTTGAATATATAAAGAGTTCATGGCTACTAAATATATAATTTCATTTCATTTTTATTAATGTTTATTAGTTGTAAGTGAAAATGATATTTTTTAAACAAATATAAAAATGAAATTCAAAAACAATCTACTCATTAGAGTCGGTTGTTTTTTTATTAGGATAGCGAATTATAAAAATAGTATTATTATGTAAACTTAATTATTTAGAAAGGAACATGTGATTATTAATGGAATTTATTAAGGGGTACTTAATATTTGTATACATGGAGGTTCATTATGGAACAAATCATATCAATATCACAAGCAGTCATAAGAGGGGAAAAAGAAAAGGTAGTAGAAATCATTAATACGGATCCAAGTGTTGTTAACTCATTTAGTGAAGATGGATGGACACCGCTTCACTTAGCTGCTTATTTTGGACAGAAAGAAATTGCAAGTTTCCTTTTAGAACAGGGAGCAGAAATACATATTAGAGCAAAAAACGAAAATGAAAATACACCTCTTCAAGCAGCAATTGCGAATAAGCAAAGCGAGCTTGTAGCTTTCTTAATTGAAAAGGGATCAGATGTGAATGCTGTGCAAAGTGGTGGCTGGACAGGACTTCATGAAGCGGCGTTATTAGGAAATGAAGAAATCATTATATTACTTCTTGAAAATGGTGCTAATAAAATGATTAAGAAAAATGATGGAAAAACCGCATATGATATTGCTTTAGAAAAAGGGTATGAATCCCTATTACATCATTTGCAAGAGGAAGTGAGCTTATGATTAGCCACTGGAATGTAGGGATTTTTCTTTTTAATGAAGTGGAAGTGTTAGATTTTGCGGGTCCATTTGAAGTTTTTTCCGTTACAGCAACAAGTGAAGGTCAACTATTTACAGTTCATACTGTTAGTCAAGATGGAGAAATGATTACAGCGAGAAATGGATTAAAGGTACAACCGGACTATAGTATCGAAAACTTGCCTCCAGTTGATATTTTAATTATTCCTGGTGGGTTAGGTGTTAGAGAAAACGAAATGAAAAATGAAATAATAACAAATTGGACCGCGAGCAAATGAAAGAAGTAAAGTTAATGACTTCTGTTTGTACCGGTGCGCTTTTACTTGCGAAAGCTGGATTACTCGATGGCTTCAAAGCGACAACACATTGGGCAAGTATTGAAAGTTTTAGAAATGATTTTCCGAATGTGGAAGTATTAGAGAATGTAAAGTTTGTAGATGAGGGGCATATTATTATGTCTGGAGGAATTTCAGCTGGAATTAATATGTCATTTCACATTGTGAGAAATTTGTTGGGTGCTCGGGTTGCTGAAGAAACAGCGAAGAGGATGGAATATGATATAGATTTAAAGTATTAAAAGTAAAACAAGACCAGCAGTTGGATATTTCCAGCTGCTGGTCTTGTTTTATATTGACTGAATATGCGCTAATTCCTCATCTGTAAGAATCGGACGGATAGACGAGTCTGCATTTTCTTTCGCTTGTTTTTCTGTTTTTGCGCCAGGAATTGCGACCGATACCGCTGGATGAGTGAGGACATAACGAAGTGCAAGTTGCCCTAAGGTTTGATTTTCATTTGAGAGTAATCGTAGTTTCTCTACTTTTTGTAAATCTTCTTGAAACCACTTTTCTTTTGGCCATTCTTTGCGTAAATCTCCGTCAAGAAAAGTTGTTTTATTTGTAAATTTTCCAGTTAATATCCCCATTTTTAAAGGGCCGCGTATAACAGCTCCTAAATTGTTCTCCTGTAGGTAGGGCAGTATGTCGTTTTCTGGTTTTCGGTTTAATATGTTGTAATCAAGTTGCACAACATCAATTTCATTGTTTTTATTGAAGTGTTTTATATATTGTATGTCGTGAGTTGAAACACCAACAGCTCTTACTTTTCCGTCCCGTTTTAATATTTCAAATGCTCGTAAAAATGCTTCTGTTTCTTCTTGTTTATCCCACCAAATGTGACAGAAATAAACATCAATATAATCTGTTTCTAGGCGCAGTAAGCTAGTTTCAAATACTGCGATCACTTTTTCTGCAGTATTATAAACAGGCTCTCCACTTGGATCATAGTGATGCCCAATTAAACCGCCTTTCGTTGATAAAACGATATTATTACGGTGCTCTCTTATCGCTTGAGTTACTAATCTTTCACTATGTCCTAATCCGTATACATCAGCAGTATCAATAAAGTTTACGCCACATTCAATTGCTTTCTTCATAGCGGTTATAGATTGTTTGTCGTTAACAGGACCCCATTCATCGCCGCCAATCGCCCACGCTCCAAAGCCAATTTCAGAAACAGTAATTCCAGTTTTACCTAATGTACGGTAGTGCATCATTTTTCCTCCTTGTAAGCATGTTATAACATCGGTATGCAAAACTAGAATTTATACGTGTAAAAATGTTTTCTACAATTGGGGAAAAAGAATAACATAAACTACTATTTTATAGCAGCATAAATAAAAATTCTCATTTTAAATACAGAGATGTCGTCGAACGCTATCTCTAATTGGTTAATTTGTGAGATTTTTTTGTGAAGGAGGTTATTTTATAAGAATAGAATTTAAGTTAGTAAGAGATCGTGCCTATGGTAGTGAGAAAATATGGGTTAGGGGGATTTGAAAATGAGGAAACTCAAAAGAGTCAATGTTCCTAATATACCAGAGCAACTATCACAGCCTAACGACAAGCGAACTATAAATAAGAAGAAGTTAAGGCGTTTTATTTTCATGTTCATTTTTATTGCTGCGACTACTTTGTACGTTCAATATATTTTAACGAAACAACAAGAAGTAATTAATGGCAAAAAAATACAATAACAAATCAAAAGAAACAATTAGTTTCTTTAAAGAAAGATCAAGGTTCTTTAAAGACTAACATTGAGAATTTAACCGATAATGAAGAAGAGATTTTAAAGTTTGCTAGAAAAGAGTATCAATTTTCTAAGTCAAACGAAACAATATTCGTATTGCCAAAGTGAAGTGGTGGAACAGTTAGCGATAGCTAACTGTTTTTTGATGTATGAGGGAAAAGTTGTTTGTAGTGTGAATGTCATGGTACAAGGAGAAATGACATATTGTAAAAATGAGAAGTTTGAGCCAATTTTAATGGTTTTAAGAGATTTTCATAATTATGGAATATATGTCAAAATAAATATTGTTAAAATTCTGTCAATTGTATATAATACAAGGTAAGCGGATACATTTTTTAATCAACGTTGAGTTAACAGCTTATACGTCTGTTAAGAAAACCGTTATCCTCGTATAAGAAAGGAAGATAGCTGTGTACGCTTCAAATACAATTTACGTCGTAGGGGATGCGAAAGCACCTCAAAATAATCCCATTACCGAAAAGTTCAAAAGTTATTTTGTAGCATTTGTACTTGAGAAGGATACAGGGGAAATTGTAGATGCAGATTGCTCAGCCACAATTGCATTAACATCTCAATTTGTTAAATATTTGTTTCTACATAAAAATATTAATGACCCAGCATTAGTAACAGAAATAAAAAATCGGTACTTCGGTTCGTGTCAAAAGGCGCTACTTGTAGCGCTAAAGGATGCACAGAAAAAATATAATCAGATCGCTGCTTTGTCTACCCATTCATAGACAAAATCCAGCCGTAAGAATCTTCTTATGGCTGGATTTTTTTGTTTCGCATTAACGGAAAAGCCACCCGGATATTAAAGTATCACTCTATAAACAATGAAAGGATGAACAAAATGAAAATTACCGATGTGAAGGTAAACCGCCGACATGTAAAGCTTCATACACCGTTTAAAACTGCGCTTCGCACTGTAACGGAAATCGAAAGTATAGATGTGTTTATTCATACAGATGAAGGGATTGTTGGAAAAGGAGCTGCTGCAGCAACACCGGTTATTACAGGTGATTTTGCCAACGGGATTGAGGAAGCGATATTAGGGCCAATTCGCTCCGTATTAGTTGATAAAGATGTGCTGCAATTTCAAACGTTATTGTTACACATTCAAATGAGCTGTATAGGAAATACAAGTGCGAAAGCGGCGGTAGATATGGCTTTATACGATGTATATTGTCGATTTCACAACATACCGTTATATGCATTGTTAGGTGGGAAGAAAGAGATTTATACTGATATTACAGTAAGTGTTGATGAGCCTTTATTAATGGCAAAAGAAGCGAAAAAGCATATCGAAAAGGGATTCCAAACATTAAAAATTAAGGTGGGTAAAGAGGCACATTTAGATTTAGAACGCATAGAGGCAATTCGAAATGTAGTACCAAAGAATACGACGTTACGTTTAGATGCAAATCAAGGATGGAAACCGAAAGAAGCGGTTTCTATTATTAGAGAAATGGAGAATAGAAATTTAAATATAGAATTTGTAGAACAACCAGTTCATGCGAAAGATTGGGAAGGATTAAAGTACGTGAAGGACAATGTACAAACGCCTATTATGGCAGATGAAAGTATGTTTTCGGCAAGAGACGCATTAAAGATTGTCCAAGGAGGATATGCAGACCTACTTAATATTAAATTAATGAAATGCGGCGGCATACGAGAAGCATGGAAAATTGCGGATATTGCGGAAGTAGCAGGTGTGAAATGTATGGTCGGAAGTATGATGGAATCTTCACTTTCAGTTAGCGCTGTTGCCCATTTAGCTGCGGCTCATCCGAATATTCATTACTTTGATCTTGATGCACCGTTATGGTTAGTAGAAGAGCCAGAAGGGATGACTTACACTGGTCCAAAGGTAAACCTGCATTCTAGAGTGAATATACAATCTTAGAAGTAGTACCTAGTAAACTATCTTATAAGGGGGATATATATGAAAAAAGTAGGAAATGCATTTTTAACAACTTTATTTATATTTTCATCGTTTACTTCGGTGAATGCTGAAGAGAAGAAGGATAGTAAAGCATTTATAGATGTATCTGCTGCAACGTTATGGACTGCACCAGATTCATTACGACCAATTGATGCACCGAGTGCGACAAATCCAGTTGATTTATGGAAGTGGACGAAATCAATGACGCTAGATGAGAAGCTTTGGTTAACGAGTGCAAATAAATTAGAAACGCAAGCGCTACTCGGTCAAGAAGTAACAGTAATTGATAAAAAAGGTGATTGGGTAAAAGTACTAGTGCACGGACAGCCAACGCCGCGAAATGAAGAAGGGTATCCAGGGTGGATGCCTGAAAAACAATTAACGTATAATCAGGAATTTGCAGATAAAACAAACGAAGCTTTTGTATTAGTAACGAAACCGACAGCAATTGTATATATTAACCCTTCTGAAAAACATAAATCGCTAGAAGTCAGTTATAATACGCGTTTACCGCTATTAAGTGAAGATACGATCTCATACCGCGTATTGTTACCAAATGGTCAGAAGGCGTGGCTACGGAAAAATGATGGAACTGTTTACCATTCTCAAAATGATATTCCGACTCCAACCGCTGATGACTTAATAAACACCGGAAAAATGTTTTTAGGATTACCGTATATATGGGCTGGTACAAGTGGTTTTGGATTTGATTGCTCTGGATTTACACATACGATTTATAAATCACATGGCATTACAATACCGAGGGATTCTGGGCCACAATCAAAAGCAGGAATTGCGGTTGATAAAGAAAACCTACAAAAGGGCGATTTAATATTCTTTGCACATAATCAAGGAAAAGGTAGTGTTCATCACGTTGCCATGTATATTGGTGATGGAAATATGATTCACTCTCCAAAGGCTGAAAGATCGGTAGAAA
Source organism: Bacillus sp. TH17 (assembly GCF_016651125.1). Classification (NCBI taxonomy): domain Bacteria; kingdom Bacillati; phylum Bacillota; class Bacilli; order Caryophanales; family Bacillaceae; genus Bacillus; species Bacillus sp. TH17. Next base: position 2,360,628 of record NZ_JAEKEN010000001.1, on the reverse strand, counting down.
TTATACCGCTAAATACACCAGGATATATAGAAGAATACGCTGGTGCTCGTCGTTACTTACCTTAAAAAAGATAGGGGGGCTTTATATGAAAAAGGTTGTTCGCTACTCATTAGTTAGTACTCTACTTGTATCTTCATTTTTAGTAGGCTGTGCTAAAGAAAAAACAGCTACAAAGCCGAAAGATGAGAAGAAAGTATTACAACTACTAGAAACGGGTGAAATTCCATCATTAAATTCAGGGAAAGTAACAGATGCGGTATCATTTAACGTTTTGAATAACGTAATGGAAGGGTTATTCCGTTTATCGAAAAATGATGAAGTGATTCAAGCGGGAGTACAAAAATATGAAGTGAGTAAAGATGGTAAGACATATACATTCCACTTACGTGATGCGAAATGGTCTAACGGAGATCCAGTAACAGCTCATGATTACGTATATGCTTGGAAGCAACTTATAAATCCAGATACAGCCTCTCAATATGCATATATCGCGTACGATGTGAAAAATGCGGAGAAGATAAATAAGAAACAATTAGGCTTAGAAGAATTAGGTGTGAAAGCAAAGGATGATAAAACGTTCGTTGTAGAGCTGGAACATCCTGTACCGTATTTTACGAAACTACTCATTTTACCATCTTTCTATCCAATTAATGAAAAATATGCGAAGGAGCAAGGTGATAAATACGGGTTAGAGGCAAATAAAGCGATATATAATGGGCCGTTTACATTATCAGAGTGGAAGCACGAAGCGAGCTTTACAATGAAGAAAAACGATAAATATTGGGATAAAAAAGAAGTGAAGTTAGATGAAGTAAACTATCAAATTGTTAAAGAAATTTCAACTGCGGTAAATTTATATGAGACAGATAAAGTTGATAGAGCTGTCATTTCAACAGAATTCGTAGATAAATATAAAAATAATAAAGATTTGAAACAATATACAGATCCGGTTATGTATTTCTTCCGTTTCAATGAAAATGTGCCGATTCTTAAAAATAAAAATGCACGTCTTGCGCTAAGTACAGTGTTTGATAAAAAGGGCTTGGCGACATCATTTTTAAATGACGGATCAGTTGCTGCGAATTATTACGTACCAAAAGGATTTTTAAAAGGACCAGATAAGAAAGATTTTAGAAGTACGGCAGGTGAGTTTAATAAGACGGATGTAAAACAAGCGAAAGAATATTGGGAAAAGGCGAAGCAAGAGACAGGCACAAATGAAGTGACGTTAGAACTATTAAACTATGACTTAGAGAACTTTAAAAAGGTAGGCGAATATATTAAAGAACAGCTTGAGAAAAACTTACCGGGGCTAAAAGTAAATGTGAAATTACAACCACATACGCAAAAATTAGCGTTAGAGAAGAAAAAAGAATACGAAATGTCGTTATCACGTTGGTTACCTGATTATCCAGATCCAATGACATACTTAGAAGTTTTCCTTTCGAGAAGTACCGTAAATAATACAGGATATGCAAATCCAGAATATGATGCGTTAATTAAGAAGATTAAAACAGAATTAGGTAATGATGAAAAAACTCGTTGGAAAGCACTGCAAGATGCGGAAAAAGTGCTCCTTGATGATGCGGTAATTGCACCAGTATTCCAGCGCGGTCTTTCTTACTTACAAAAACCATATGTGAAAGAATTATATGTACATCAATTCGGTCCAGCTACAAGTTTAAAATGGGCAGATGTACAAAAATAAAGTGATGGAGAAACAGACTTCACGTATGTGATAGTCTGTTTTTTCTTATAGATTCAAATGAATTATAGACATTTTATAAGTTTTTTCATAGCTTGAAAATAAAATTATTACATAAATTCCAGTGTGAAATTTATGTAGAATCTTGTATAATTAACATGTTTCTTTGGAAACATTTTCTTTCTCTATGAATGTATGAATTTGCAGAGAAAAGAGAGGAATACATACATGTATACAATAGATAAATAGAATGGGACATGTATAGAAAAAAGGAGAAAAATGATGACGTGTCATAAACAAGGGTTACAATTTATTAGCAATAGAAAGAGGAATAAACGATGAAGATGAAGCATGCTTTCGGACCAATTATTTTAGCCTGTGTACTCTTTTTCATTGTATTGCTTATTCCATCTAAGAGTTTAGTTTCACTAATAAGCGATAAAAAGATAGAAGATGCAGCAACTTCCTTACAAAAAGAGAAATTACAAAGTGTTTTCTTGCAACAGAAAATGTTAGAGAATTCGCAGTATTTACCGATGTATGGTTCATCAGAGTTTTTACGAATGGATGCATATCATCCATCTAACTATTTTAGAGTAAATCCAGCAGGTTTTACTCCATTTTTAATAGGGACTGGTGGTACGCAAAGCTTGGCTCATATATTAAATATGACGTCTACAATGGATGAATTAGAAGGTAAAAAGGTAGTCTTTGTTCTTTCACCACAATGGTTTACAAAAACCGGTGTATCACAAGGGGATTTTACAAATAATTTCTCCAAACAACAAGCCTATCACTTTATTTTTAATGACGAAATAAAGCCTGAAATGAAGAAAAAAATCGCGAAACGTTTACTAGATTATAAAGTTGTTCGTAAGGATGCGATATTAAGTAGTTCGCTAGAAAGTATTGTATATAACGATACAAAACATAACATAAAAGCTGGACTAGCTAAACCGCTAGCGTATATGTACCGGAACATTTTAGATCATCGAGATTTATTTAACTCTCTATTTAAGATCGAACCGATGAAAGAGGAAACAAATATGGGATTACGTTCGCTTTCTTGGGAAGATGCACGTAAACATGCGGAACAAGAAGGTAAAGTAGGATCCACAACAAATACATTCGGAATTGAAAATCCATATTATTATAAACATAATTTAAAGAAAAAATTAAAAGGTTTAAAAAACTTTAGAGCAAATGAATCGTATGATGATTCACCAGAATATGATGACTTACAAATTGTTTTAGATCTTTTCAAAGAAAAAAATGTAAAACCACTCTTTATTTCTGTGCCTGTAAACGGACCGTGGTATGATTACGCTGGTTTCCCAAAAGAACGTCGTGATGTGTATTACAATAAGGTTCGCGATCAAGTTGAGAAAGCGGGATACCCAGTAGTCGATTTTTCTAGCCATGAATATGATAAGTATTTCTTAAAAGATACGATTCATTTAGGCTGGAAAGGATGGATCTATTTTGATGAAGCAGTGCAGAAGTTTTACTCTGAAAAATAATGCATAAACAATAGAAACAGGAATGGCAATAAAGCCGTTCCTGTTTTTTAGTATAGAGGATTTTGGTGTGGGCAATTTGGAAAGGCGTGTATATCTTGAATTTGTCTAAAGTCATAATGTTTCATGGCGAACTGGGCTTGGTAAAGGTATTCGTAAACAAATAATTGATTATTTTGAACGCCGCATAAAACGCCGGATGTCCCTTGCCCATTAATGAGAGAAACACCAACAGGGCGTCCGATTAAGTATGGTACTTTTTGCTGCCAATGCATAGGGAATCAATCCTTTTTGAGTTACTATACGTATTTTATGGTGGAATTGTTGCTTATCCATGTAAATCTTAGACTGGAGTGTTTTAATGAAATGTCTAGAAATCATTAATATGAATGAATTATTAGTGTGGAAGAGGAGTGCATTATGGAGAAAGGAAGGATTCTGGAAGAAAAGTTAAATCTAATAGAATGGTGCCAAACATTGAATGGAATATCGGAGGATAAATGGTTTCAACCATTTAAAAAAGGTTCATGGGCAATTGCGGATGTAATTTCACATTTTATTGTTTGGGATGAGTTTTTAATGAAGTATAGAATTTCATATTTTGTAAGCGGGAAATCTGTACATATCGTTCCAACAGATGTTGAGGAAATGAATAAGGGTGCAATAAAATATGCAAGGTCTGGTATTTCAAAAGAAGAATTAATAGATCAATTTAGCTTTACTCGTAAACAATTAGTAGACCAAATTGAGCGAATTCCTGCTCGGAATTTTAATAATGACTATCAATTTGGCACAAAAAAATTGAGGTTAAATAATTATTTTTCATCACTTATCGAGCATGACTTAAAGCATAAAAAAGAAATAATACAATTTCTAATACATGATCAAGCCGATAATAAAACCGCTATAATTCTTAATGAATTTATAGCGGTTTTTATTATAATCTTAAGCAAGATTTTTACGTTTTTTTGTCCACTTTTTTATTACGAAATATAAAAGTATAAGTACAACACCACCGATAGCGAACGATTTCACATACGGTCCAGCAATATCGTTAATATTCTCCCAATTTTCACCTAGTTTCTCACCTAAATAAATGAAAATGATAGACCAAGGGATGATCGCAAGTGCTGTTAATGTAGTGAAACGTAGTAATGGCATTTTTGTAATACCAGCAGGAATTGATATCGCATGACGAACGATAGGAATGAAACGTGCAGTGAAAATTACGCCAGTTCCGTAACGATTAAACCAATCTTCAGCAGCATCCATTTGTTTTTTATGTATGAAAATATACTTACCGTAACGTTCTAATACAGGGCGACCACCATATCGACCAATCCAGTAAACAAAGATTTGGGCAATAACCCCACCAATTGTACCGAATATAACTGCGCCTACAAATGAGATACTACCATTGAATACTAAGTATCCCGCATAAGCAAGGACAATCTCACTTGGAATAATTTCAATCATAAGTCCAAGCATTATGCCCCAATAACCTAATCCCTCAAAAAATGTTAATACTGAATGAATAAAACTACTTAACATTGTTGCACCTTCTAATTTATGAATTTTGAATATAAGCCCCTTTATTTAACAATGTAAAAGGTTCACTATATGTAGATTATACCTTATTTATATAGTGGATTGCCATTTCAATTCTTTTATGTCTCTCATAAGTATTATAGTAAAGGATATAAGCCCAGTTTTCATGAAGAGATAATGAAAAGATTATTAAATATTTCTCATATATTAGTGAGAATAAAGGTGTCTACATAAAACTTTTTTAGTCTCCGAAAAAGTTCATGAAGGGCAATTTCGAATTTCATGTGAGCTTAATAGTACAAAAGATATATTGATATAAAAAACAGGAGCAAATCTGCTCCTGTTTTTTAAGGTTTCACATCTAAATTTTGTAAAAATAATGTTGCTGTCACATATCGTTTCGCTAGCATTTGTACATAAGCGGTATGTACAGAAAGTGTGGCGATAATAATAGCGTTACGAATTGCTTCGCGTTGTTCGTTATTAATTTGATCGAACTTACTTGCTATTTTATCAGCTTTTTCTTTTACGATATTTTCGATCGTATGAACTGTATCTGTAGCATTTAGTTGTAAGTAATTCCCTTGATTCAGTTCTTCAAATAAAGAAGAATAAGCTACATATAAATGAAGAGGATTAATTAAATCATCACTTCGATCGGCCGGGTCATTTACGATGAGTCGTAATAGTTTGCGAATAGATTCAAAATCAAGCGCTGTTTTTAAATCTTCGACAATGAATAGTAATGCTGCTTGTTCGATTGAGTATTTTTTCCCTTTTTGAGGTGAGCCAATCATTTCTTTTATATCTCGTTTCACCCAGTTTTGCATAGCAGTTACAGAGAAACTCGTGTTTTCAATCTGATTGCCAAGCGCAACTATTTCATTTAAAGAAAAACCGACGACATCCGTATCGTCAATCTTAATCAATTTTTCAAAAATAGGTGAAAGTGCGGTTGTAATAAAAGCAGTAACGCTTTGTCCGCTTTCAATATCTTTTTTATGTGACTTTGCCCAAGCTTCTTGTAAAATGCCGAGAGGCTTCTTCGTATTCCATCCTCTTAGTGATAGAAGGAGCGTTGCCATTTCGTTTCGTGTGAGATGAAATGTTTCCATCTTTTCACCTCCAAAATTATAAAAAGTTCTTATGAACTTATAATATGTTTTGTTTCATTTAAAGTCAATTCCGTTTTGCTTAATTTTTCCTATGTCATGAAATTGTCGTAAGTAAATAATGCTTGCATATTTCGACAAAAGTTCATATAATAAGTTCATAAGAACCTTTAAAATGGTTTTAAAACAAATCTATCATTCTGAATTTACTAGAAAGATAGATTTCACATATATCTATATAAAAGGAGAATGGATATAATATGTTGAAAAAACTTGTAGCAGTAATGACAGCATTCATGGTTATCTTTGGGGCTAGTAGCTTTATGTTCGTAGATCATGCGGCAGCGAAAAGTTACAAATCTGGTAAAAAATCATATACACCAAGTTCAGGTCAAAAGTCAAAAGTTGATTTAAACAAAAAAGATTCTAATGTGAATTCACAAAAAACGACAACTGATTCAAAAACAAAAGCAACAAACACAGCGCCAAAAAGTAATAAAGGTGGCTTTATGAAAGGCCTATTACTAGGTGGTCTTGGTGGTTTACTAATGGGTAGCTTATTTGCAAATATGGGAGCACTTGGTTCTGTATTAGCGTTTATGGTAAATATGTTAGTAATGGCTGGTATCGTAATGTTAGCAGTTCGTGCATTTAAATACTTCAAAGATCAACGTAAGAAAAAGGCAGATGAAGTAGCATGGAAACAATAAAAATTTCTGAACAAGAACTTATAAATGCACTTTGCGTATATATCGCTAAAAAACGACAAGTTGGTCCAGAAGAAGTTTCAGTTGAACTAATGTATGATGATGACTACGGTTTCTCTGCAGAAGTAGAGGTAAATGGTCGCCAGCAAATTTTAATTCAAGCAAACTTAATCGAAGCACTACGCTTGTTGCTTGATCGAGAATACAACGTCAATTCATTTGCAGCAAGATTGCAACTTGAATTAGATGATGAAGAAGGCATCTACGCATTAGCGAAATTTAATAACTCGGACGAGTAGTGAAAAGAGCTGTTGAGAGTAATCTCAGCAGCTCTTTTTAGTATGTGCATATGTAGAAGAATAATCACGCCAAAGTTCATTCATCTTCCGTCTACCAACATCAATCATTGGATTAAATTGAATCGCTGCTTTTTGACGAACAGAGTGAACGTTTTGAATTGCTTGTTGTAATTGTTCGTCGACTACGTCAAGTTTCTCACTTGCATGTTTAGCGACAGATAGACCTGCAACTGTCCCTTGCACCATCGCGATTTTTCCGCTTTCAATGCCAGTAATATTTCCAGCTACAAATAAACCTGGAAGAGGGGTTTCCATTTCTTCTGAATGAAGTGGAACATGTCCGCCTAATTCTGGAATGTAATGGAAAGGGCATCCTGCTACAGCGGCAAGCTCAGCAAGCGGATATAAACCTCCGGCTATACAAACGAAGTCTGCCTCATAGACCTTTTCTGATCCGTTAATAATATTCCCTTTAGAGTCAATGTTAGCAACACGTACACCCTCTACTTGATCTGTACCGATAATTTCAAGTGCAGCTTTACGAAGATGAAGCGGCGTCCCGTTTATTTTCATGCCGCTATTTGGATAAAATGTTAATCCAGCTTTTCGAATCCAATCATATTTCATAAAACGGCTACCTATACGTAGGAAGGGAGATGGGGCGAGGTGAGCCGCATTTAAGAGCGATTTTAAAACTTCTTCTGGTTCACCGGCCTTTTGGCTTAACTCGCTTTTTTCAGGGATTACAATATGATCCACTGTGATGCCAGCTAATTGCAATTCGTTTAAAATGGCGAATGACAAAATATTAGCACCGATAATGATTCCTTTTTTACCAACTTGAACGCGGTGAACATTTGTCATAACTTGAGCTGCGCCAATTGACATAACCCCTGGAAGTGTCCAACCGGGTAGGGGAATAGAATACTCCGCAGCCCCAGTAGCAATTAGTACGAACGGTGCTTCTAACGTACCGATATTTGTATGCACGAACCAATAACTCTCATCTTTATCTAAATTATAGACGGAAACACCGCACCGAATATCGACTGAAAGAGATTTTGCTTCTTCGTGAAGACGTTTTGATTCTTCTATTCCGTTCCACCATTCCCCAGTAGGCTCTTGATGCAACTGTCCTAACAATCTCCCGCCCGGCTTCATAAATTCATCAATAACAAGTACGTTAAGTCCAAAACGTGCACAAGAGATGGAAGCTGATAATCCTGCTGGTCCTGCACCAATAATAATTACATCGATCATCGCTTTTTCACCATCTCTCTCACGATATTTGGATGCTGTTTTCCGCTGTCAACAACCATATCGTTTTCAACTACAGTTAAGCAAGCTCGTACATTCGTTTGATTGTTTACAGTCACGCGGCATTCAGAACAATGCCCGATATTACAATAAATACCTCGCGGAGTTCCGCTATCTTCATGTACTCTTAACGTTCTTATTCCGTTTGCAAGTAGAGCGGCCGCTATCGTTTCATGTTCATATGCTTCGTATTGTTGACCATTAAATTGAAAATTGATACGCTGACTACTATTTAAACTACCTAAAATAGGGTGATGTGTAATTCTACTCATTGATTGTCACCTACCGCTCCAAAAGTAACTGCACGCACTGGCGGTTGATATTTTAATGGAATTTCATTTTGGGATATGTTAGGATTCGCATTTTCTACCATTCGTTCTATCGTCATTCTACATGTTCTACCGCCGCAAAAACCCATACCAGCACGTGTTCTTAGTTTTAGCTCACGAGCTGAGCAATTATATTCAGCAATTGTCGATTGAAGTTGTCCGTATGTAACTTCTTCACAACGACAAACAATTAAGTTCTCTTTATTCGTCATATGTATTCCTCCTCTAGTTCGGTTTACATAAATTATTATGCAAAAACTATGCCAATATAGAGGAGGAGAGGGGTTATTGTAACCCTAGTCTTTTTAAACGGTTATATAAAGTGGCCCTCGTTACCCCAAGTTGTTTCGCACATTCTAATTTATTACCATCTAAAATGCGTAAAGCTCTTTCAATTACCTTTTTCTCGTGCTCATCCATTTCTTCTTGTAAAGAAAGAATCGTATTATTATTGCTGATTAATAAGGAATGAGCCGTATGATTGTCTAAAGTATCATTTGTATGAAACGGTAAATATTCTTGTTTTATAATGCCGTCTGTCGCAAATACGACGAGTCTTTCAACTACGTTGCGGAGCTCGCGAATATTACCAGGCCAATTGTAATGAAGCAGTTCATGCATAATATTTGAAGGTAAGTCTCGAATAGGCCTGTTATAGTTTATTGAAAAATCGTTTAAAAAGGAGTACGTCAATTCGATAATATCCTCTCGTCTTTCGCGCAGCGGTGGAATAAGCAAGCTAACTACATTTAAGCGATAGTATAAATCTTCTCGGAAAGTTCCTTTTCTCATTTCTTCTTGTAAATCACGGTTTGTAGCAGCGATAATGCGGAAATCGATATGTATTTCTTTTTCTCCACCAACTCGGTAATACTTTCGTTCTTGCAGTACACGTAAAAGCTTCACTTGCATATCGAGCGGCATTTCACCTATTTCATCGAGGAACAAAGTACCGCCTTGTGCGAGCTCTATTTTACCTTTCTTACCTTTACTATTTGCACCAGAAAACGCCCCGCGCTCGTAACCAAATAATTCACTTTCAAATAACGCTTCTGGGATTGCGCCGCAGTTAATTGAAATGAAAGGGGCATTTGCTGTCTCACTTGCTTCATGAATTGCTTTCGCAAACACTTCTTTTCCAACTCCGCTTTCTCCGAGTATTAAAACCGTGGATTTCACTGAACAAACCTTTCTAGCTAATTGAATCGTTCTTTGTATAACAGGGCTTTTTCCATTCATCGCAAGGAAAGGATCGGATGTATCTTTATATTTTGCTACTTCTTGTTCTAAACGGTGCATTTCATGCGACATATTAAATAGTTTTTCATTTAATACGACTTGATTTGTAACATCCGTTTCTGAAACGACTGCTCCAATAATTTTATCGTTGCAATAAACTGGGTTTGAATTAATTAATACGAACAAATCTGGACGTGGCTGATGGAACTGAGCAATTATGCTTTTTCCGTCATGTAATGATTGCAGAATTTCTAAATCTTTATAATCAAAAAAACGGGTGATGGGTTGTCCGATAATTTCATTATGGTTCACTGAAAAAATCTTTTCAGCGCCATCTGTCCAAGTACGAACGCATTCTTTATCGTCGATGACTGTAACAGAAGAATCAGACGTTTGAATAACAGTGTTATAAAAAGCTAGTAGTTCATTGTAATACTTATAAAGAAAAGGAATCATTTGCTGAGCAGTTATACAGCATAAAGGCTCTTGATTTTCTTTAATGATGACAACGGCTAGTTCATGAGAAAATGCGTCGATTAAAGTAGTGAAAGAGTCATCTTCATATATAACTGCGCACCTCCATTCCTCAGTAGGTGAATGGAGGTAATAAAATTTTTCACCTACCTGTTTCATGCGCTTAACGATACTTGTACAATCAATTGACAAAATTTTTATTAACTCTTTTATTGTTGGGAATGAAAATGCCATAGTGCCCTCCTATTATGTATAAAAATTTAGACAGTGATAAAAAAATAATACACCTATTTACGATAAATATGAAATATTTTTACAAATAAAAATTATTTCATATAAATAGTTCTGTATGTAGAGTTGGCACACCAATTGCATAAATAGAAAGTGAGAGATTTAGGAGAAAGGAGGGGTGCTATGTGAGACACTGTGACGTTTTAATAATAGGCGGTGGTATTATAGGATGTTCTATCGCTTATTACACATCAAAATACGGACGAGACGTAACAATCATTGAAAAAGGGGAATTTGTAAGTGGAACGTCTTCACGGTGTGACGGGAACATTTTGGCGATTGATAAAGACCCAGGATTTGATAGTCAAATGTCGTTAGTAAGTCAAAATTTAGTAACTGAATTAAGTGAAGAATTGGAGCACTCATTTGAATATAGAGCGCCAGGAAGCATTCTCGTTTGTGAATCAGACGAAGAGATGGAGGCAGCGCAGCAATGGGTAAATCGTCAAAAAGAGGCGGGTTTACCATTTCGAATGCTTGATAGGCAAGATATAAAAGAAGAATCACCATTTTTTGCAGATGATTTATTAGGCGGTTTAGAATGTGCAACGGATTCAACTGTAAATCCATATCTTCTTGCTTTTTCACTTCTTGCAGAATCGAAGAAATTTGGTACAAAAGCTTTTAATCATACAGAAGTTAAAGAAGTGAAAAGAGATATAGACGGTTCCTTTATTGTAGAAACGACAAATGGAACGTTTACTGCGAAACAAGTGGTGAACGCAGCCGGTGTGTGGGCTCCTAAAATCGGACAGATGTTAGATGTGAATATCCCAATTGAACCGAGAAAGGGACATATTATTGTAGCTTCAAGGCAACAACACGTTGGCTGCCGTAAAGTAATGGAATTTGGTTATTTAATTTCTAAATTTGGTGGAAAACGAAAAGTGGATGCTTTAACTGAAAAGTATGGGGTGGCACTTGTATTTGAACCGACAGAAAGCCAAAATTTTTTAATTGGTAGTAGTAGAGAGTTTGTAGGTTTTCATACGAAGATAAATAACGAGGTTATTAAATGTATTGCGAATAGAGCAATTCGTTTTTATCCGAAAATGGCAGATATGATGGTGATTCGTTCATATGCTGGTTTACGCCCGTGGACAGAAGATCATTTTCCAATCATTTCACGAGTGGAACATATTCCGAACTACTTTATAGCAGCAGGGCATGAAGGCGATGGAATTAGTCTTGCGGCAGTTACCGGGAAAGTGATTGAGGAGTTATTAAATGAAAAAGAAACAATCATTCCTATTGAACCACTTCGTTTGAGTCGTTTTACAGAAAGGGTGTTAAACGGATGAGGTTACAAAGAGTCTTTACGACGATTGATACACATACAGGAGGGAATCCAACGAGGACATTAATTAGCGGACTTCCTAAGTTAATTGGAGAGACAATGGCAGAGAAGATGTTACATATGAAAAAGGAGTATGACTGGATTCGCAAATTGTTAATGAATGAGCCGCGTGGTCATGATGTAATGTCAGGAGCACTATTAACAGATCCGTGTCATCCTGAAGCTGATATAGGTGTTATATACATAGAGACAGGTGGATATTTGCCGATGTGTGGCCACGATACAATCGGTGTATGTACAGCTTTAGTTGAATCAGGTTTAATTCCAGTAATTGAACCGGTTACTTCTTTAAAGCTAGATACACCAGCTGGCTTAGTTGAAGTAGATATTTCTGTTCAAGATGGGAAAGCGAAAGAAGTCTCCTTCTGTAACATACCAGCTTTTTTACTGAAAAATATTTCTGTACACGTCGAAGAAATTGGAACTGTAGAGGCTGATATTGCGTATGGAGGGAATTTTTATGCCATTATCGATGCGAAGTCAGTAGGTTTAGAGTTAGTACCAGAAAACGCATCTACAATCATTGATAAGGCTATTCATATTAGAAATACAATTAATGAGAAGTTTGAAATCATTCATCCAGAGTATTCGTTTATAAGAGGATTAACACATGTTGAATTTTATACAGATCCTACTCATGAAAGTGCGCATGTGAAAAATACAGTTGTTGTTCCGCCAGGAGGAATTGATCGATCTCCATGCGGCACAGGAACATCAGCGAAGTTAGCTGTATTATATGCTCATAAAAAAATTGATATCGATGAAGAATTTGTTCATGAGAGTATTGTAGGTTCTTTATTTAAAGGGTGTGTTATGAATACAACATATGTAGAAAATATTGAAGCTGTAGTAACGAAAATTACGGGATCAGCTTGGCTTATGGGTATGCATAGATTTTTTTACAATGAAAAGGATCCACTTAAAGAAGGCTTTTTGCTAATTCCGCCGATGGAACATGAAACGGAGGATGTAAAATGAACATTCAAAAAATGTATACAGCAGTAGACGTACACGTAAATGGCGAGGCATTTCGTGTAATGAAAGACGTACCATGCAAATACTACTACAGTTTGGAGCAGTTAAACGAACAATTTTCAGGTGAATTAGCAGAAGAAATGAAGCTTTTATTAAATGAACCACGTGGTTTTATCGGTTTAAATGGATGTATTGTCGTTCCTTCTATTCATAATGAAGTGGATGCAGCTGTATTGTTTTTTAATCATGAAGGATCCATTCCTCTTCATTACGGAGGCATTGTCGCAGTAATAACGATGTTACTAGAAAGCGGGTATTTAAAAAAGAGAGAGTCTAATCAATACAAAATCGAAACGCTATCTGGCATGTTTTCAGTCGATGCATATGTAGAGAATGATGAAGTTGTATCTGTTTCGATTGAAAGCAAACTATGTTATATGATTGAGAAAAATTTAAAGATTGGTAATATAAGTTACTCTCTCATACAGGCAGATAAAGTATATGCAGTTGTAGAAAAAGATACGTATTCGCCAGAAATCAGTATTGAAAACATCTCTAAATTAAAAAAATGGGGTGAAGCTACACTTCAAACTATACAAAAACAGTCATTAATAAAAAGACTTATTTTAGTAGATTCTATGCAAAAAGAAAAGAACCATATAAAGTCGATTACATTTCATGAAGATAACTTTATAGTACGTTCACCAGGTTTTGTTTCTACTATTGTGTCTTATGTTCATACATTATTTAAAAATGATTATATAGCGGATAAACCTTTTAGAAATGAAAGCATTTTTAACAGCTTTATAACAGTAGAAAAAGTGAAGAAAGAAGAACTCGGATACATTTTTCGATTTGAAAGTAGAGGGTTTATTACAGGTATGCAAACATTTATATTAGATCCTACTGATCCGTTTCCAACAGGTTTCTTATTAAAATAATATGTTAAAGGGAGAGATAAAGATGCAAAAAATTAAAGGGGCATTTCCAGTATTAATAACACCGATGGATGAATTTCAAGAGATTGATTGGAAAGGCGTAAAACAAAACGTAAACTACTTTATTGAGCAAAAGGTAGCTGGAATTATTATTAATGGAAGTACGGGGGAATTTGTTAGTTTATCAAAAGAAGAACGATTTAACATGGTAGAAACAGTATTAAAAGAAGTTGATGGCCGTATTCCAGTTATTGTTGGAACTGCTGCAGAGACGACGAAAGAAACGATTGAATATACGAAACATGCAGAAGCGCACGGAGCGGATTGCGCATTAATTATAAACTCTTACTATTGTAAACCGAAGGAAGAGGAGATTTATTTTCATTTTAAAGAAATCTCAAACGCTGTAAATATACCAATTATGCTATACAATAACCCATTTACTTCTGGTGTTGATATGAGCACAGAGTTAATGCTCCGTATTGGAAAGGAGTGTAAAAATGTTACACATATTAAAGAATCTAGCGGAGATATTCGAAAAGCGAGAGATTTAGTAAGACAAGGTGAAGGTGCTTTCCAAGTCTTCTGCGGATCTGAAGATTTAGTTATGGAATCTTATTTAGTAGGTGCATCGGGATGGGTTTCAGTAGCCGGAAATATCGTTCCAGGACTCGTTACGAAAATGTATGAGCATTTTCAAAATGGTGAATTAGAAAAAGCGTGGGAAATGAACGATGCTATTTTACCTCTTTGTGAGTTTCTTGAAGGATCAGGAAAGTATGTGCAAATCGTTAAACGTTCAATGGAATTACATGGGCAAGTCGGAGGACCTTCACGTTATCCGAGATTAGGATTAACTGAAGAAGAAGATCAAAAGCTTCAAGCTATTTTACTAGAAATTGCAGCTCATGCAGCTGTTTAAATAAGGAGGAGAGTATATATGTTAACGACAAACATTGAGCTGAAACCAAAAGTGAAAGCGTTTTTAAATGAAGAAATTAAAATGTTTATTAATGGTGAATTTGTTTCTTCAATAAGTGGAAAGACGTTTGAAACATACAATCCAGCAACAGAAGATGTTCTAGCAGTCGTATGTGAAGCGCAAGAAGAAGATGTTGATGTCGCAGTAAAAGCGGCAAGATTTGCTTTTGAATCAGGCCCGTGGGCAGAGATGACTACTGCTGAAAGAGCACACCTTATTTATAAATTAGCAGATTTAATTGAAGAGCATAGAGAAGAATTAGCACAGCTGGAAGCTTTAGATAATGGAAAACCATATCAAGTAGCACTTGATGATGATATTTCAGCGACTGTAGAAAATTACCGCTATTACGCGGGATGGGCTACAAAAATTATCGGGCAAACGATTCCGATTTCAAAAGACTATTTAAATTACACACGCCATGAACCGGTTGGCGTTGTAGGTCAAATTATCCCGTGGAATTTTCCGCTCGTTATGTCTTCTTGGAAAATGGGAGCCGCTCTTGCGACGGGTTGTACGATTGTATTAAAACCAGCAGAGCAAACACCTTTATCTTTACTATATTCAGCGAAGCTTTTTAAAGAAGCTGGTTTTCCAAACGGTGTCGTAAACTTTGTACCAGGTTTCGGCCCTGAAGCAGGATCGGCAATTGTAAACCATCATGATATTGATAAAGTAGCTTTCACAGGTTCAACAGTTACAGGGAAATATATTATGCGTCAATCTGCAGAAACAATTAAACATGTAACGTTAGAACTTGGTGGTAAGTCACCAAACATCATTTTAGAAGACGCTGACTTAGAAGAAGCGATTAACGGTGCGTTCCAAGGCATTATGTATAATCATGGTCAAAATTGTAGCGCAGGATCTCGAGTTTTCGTTCATCGGAAACATTATGAAATAGTAGTAAATGAACTTGTGAAAATGGCAAATAACGTGAAGCTAGGGGCAGGTATGGAGGCGGAAACTGAAATGGGACCGCTCGTATCTAAAAAACAACAAGAGCGTGTGCTAAATTACATTGAACAAGGAAAATCTGAAGGTGCTACTGTTGCAGCTGGTGGTAAACGTGCATTTGAAAAAGGTTATTTTGTACAGCCAACAGTATTCACAAATGTTACAGACGATATGACAATCGTTAAGGAAGAAATTTTCGGACCAGTTGTCGTTGTACTCCCGTTTGATTCGACAGAAGAAGTAATTGAAAGAGCAAATCGCTCGTCTTACGGACTTGCTGCGGGCGTATGGACACAAAATATTAAAACAGGGCATCAAGTGGCCAATAAATTAAAGGCAGGAACAGTGTGGATTAATGATTATAACTTAGAAAATGCTGCTGCACCATTTGGTGGATATAAACAATCAGGTATCGGACGTGAATTAGGTTCATACGCCCTTGATAACTATACAGAAGTGAAAAGTGTTTGGGTAAATATAAAGTAATAGAGAGTCTAACTGTTAATAAATAGAGGGATGAAATAATGAGAGATGCGGATAACTGGAAGGTTTAATAATAGTTGTCCGTTTTCTTATATATAAAATTACTTTTTTAAAAGAATTATAAGGGGGATTTGGATGGAGAAATTAGTAGAATGGTTAGTAGGGCAAGTTTGGAGTATTGGCTTAGTTGTTTTTGCATTAGGAGCAGGAGTGTATTTCACAATTGCAACTCGTTTTTTACAAATTCGCTATTTTAAGGAGATGATTAAACTATTATTTGAAGGGAAGAGCTCGGAGACTGGGATATCATCCTTTCAAGCATTTTGTTTGGCGTTATCAGGTAGGGTTGGAATTGGTAATATCGCAGGAGTAGCGACAGCTATCGCTTTCGGCGGACCTGGAGCTGTATTTTGGATGTGGGTGATGGCATTATTAGGAGCAGCTAGTGCATTTGTTGAATCAACATTAGCACAAGTATATAAAAGTAAAGTAGGCAATGAATACCGTGGTGGTACGCCATATTTCATTGAGAAAGGCTTGAAAATGAAATGGTTTGCGGTCATTGTAGCGGTCGTTGTAACACTATCATATGGCGTTTTATTACCAGGTATTCAATCGAGTAGTATCGCAGTTGGATTTGAAAATTCTAATGGTATTAGCAAATATATAACTGGTATATTGTTAGTCGTATTATTAGCAGCTATCATTTTTGGTGGCGTAAAGAGAATTGCGGGCGTTTCTCAAATGCTAGTTCCATTTATGGCAATTGGTTATGTAATTGTTACATGTATCGTATTAATTGCGAATGTAACGGAAATTCCAAGTATGTTTGCTTTAATTTTCTCAAGTGCTTTTGGTGTAAATGAAATGTTTGGCGGCATCGTCGGCGCAGCTATTGCATGGGGTGTAAAGCGTGCTGTATTTTCAAATGTTGCTGGTGTTGGAGAAGCAACGTATAGCTCTGCCGCTGCTGAAGTATCTCATCCTGCAAAACAAGGGCTAGTTCAAGCGTTTTCTGTATATATTGATACAATTGTAGTATGTACAGCGACAGCTCTTATGATATTAATAACAGGTATGTATAATGTAATACCTGAAGGGAAAAGCGCTATTGTAAAGAATATGGGAAATGTAGATGCAGGTCCAATCTATACACAACAAGCAGTTGAAACTGTTATGACAGGATTTGGTCCATTATTTATTTCAATCGCAATCTTCTTTTTTGCATTTACAACTTTACTCGCGTACTACTATATCGCTGAAACGACACTCACTTATTTAGATCGTGACCTCAAATATAGCTGGTTAAAACCAGTTTTGAAAATTGGGTTTTTAATTATGGTTTACATCGGTAGCGTAGAATCAGCTTCGCTATTATGGAACCTTGGAGATTTAGGAATCGGTAGTATGGCATGGTTAAACTTAATCGCGATTCTATTATTAAGTAAAACGGCATTAAAAGTGTTAAAAGACTATGAAACGCAGAAAAAAGAAGGGAAAGATCCAGTGTTTGATCCTAAAAATGTGGGAATTGAAGGTTTAACATTTTGGGAAGAAAGAAGTAAAGAGGTTGAAAGGAAAAATTCTAAAGAAAAAGTGTCAGTAGATAATGGGCTGAAACTGTAGATGTGCAAATTTAAAAGTAAAATAAACTGAAAATTCATTCTATTTTTTTAAAGTAAATATTTGTATATGTCCTTTATTTTATCTCATACTAAAGTAAGTGTGAATAAAATGAATGGAGGATATACGATGGAAAATCAACAATATGGCTCTATAAATGATGTATTACTTGATTATAAAGAAGGTATAGGGAATTTTACGCAACAAATCCCTGAAATTGCAGAAACATATAACGCTTTTACACAAGCATGTTTTCAGGAGGGTACATTAACTAAAAGAGAAAAGCAGCTCATTGCATTAGGGATTAGTTTAGCAACACAAGACGAATATTGTACGATTTATCATACGAAGGGCTGTATTGACCAAGGATGTTCTGATAAAGAAATTTTAGAAGCTTGTGGTGTTTCAGCCGCGTTTGCTGGGGGAGCTGCAATGAGTCAGGCAGTAACCTTAGTACAAGAATGTCTGGTGGAATTGAAACATCAAAATCATTAAACAAGAAAAAGCCCTCCTTAAAATATTCTTTTAAGGGGGACTTTCTAGTTTAGTCTAATTTTTTTGAAAGAGTTTCAATTGTTTCATATAGTCGATAGCTTTTGTTTTATTACTCTGTTTAGAAACATAGTGTGCCTCGTTTAAATTTCTATAAAAACTATTAAATATTTCTTCAGAAAGTATGCCGTCAGAGATAGCTTTTTTTACTGCACAGTGTGGTTCATTTGTATGCGAACAATTAGAAAATTTACATTTCCGAGATATACCCGCAATATCTTCATATCCAAAATCAAAGTTACCTTTATGTTCTATCAAGTCAAATCCCATTTTAATATTATATATTTTTATAAAACGATGTCTAGATATTAGGGAGAAGTGTGTATATGCTCTTACCAATTAAAGATTCTAATTCTTTCTTAATTGCATAGAATCCCTTCCAATGTAAAGAAGTATGAGAGGTTGTGCCATGACGTAAACCGACTGAAATCAATCTTTTTTCAAGAGTAGTAAAGCCTTCCGCATCAGCAAGTGCGTCACAAAGGGTAATCACCTTATTGTATAAGTCGTAGTCACTGTTTTCATTTAATATTTCAATTAATCGGCTTTCCGTATAATCAGGAACAATGCTCCACTCTGCCGCGATATCTAAATGCTCATTTTTGCAAGGAAATGAATGCGTCACACATATAATGGCGTTTCCTGTATACCCTAAATCATTCATATACATATAAACATCATAGGAATGAATAACAGATTTAGTAAAACCTTTATATCTTCCTATGTCATGCAGGAGGGCAGCGTTGTATGCTATATCAGCATTTAGGTCGTACCCATTATTAATAAGTTCAACAACTATCTTTTCAGTTGCAAGGGCAACATTACATGAATGGTCGAACCACGGACCTGGGTTTTGTTCATATGCCCACTGGAGTAATTCTCTTGCATATCCTATCTAATATATATTTCATATAGGTATCCTTTCTTTAAAAAATCATATATTTAATAATTTCATCTTAGAATTTCATTATTCCTTCTTTAAAAGTTGTTACAATGAAACAAAAGGGGGAAAAGGAATGCGAAGTATAGTAATAGAAGAAATTAAACGACTTGATGAAGACATTGAAGAGCTTTCTGAACTGTTGAAAACTGTAGTAAATGATGGGGCGTCAATTGGTTTTTTACCTCCACTGGAACAAAAAGAAGCAACAAATTATTGGCAAACTGCATTAGCACCAGAAGTGATATTGTATGTTGCTAAAATAAACAATGAAGTGGCAGGGAGTATTCAATTACATTTAGTTACAAAGCCTAATGGGATACATAGAGCTGAAATTTGCAAGTTAATGACTCATCCGAATTATAGACGAAATGGTATTGGGCGTTTACTTATGCAAAAAGCAGAAGAACGGGCAATGCAAGAAAACAGATCTCTTTTAGTATTAGATACTAGAGAAGGAGATTCTTCCAATAGATTGTACAAGTCATTAGGCTTTCAAGAATCCGGTAAAATACCGGGGTATGCAATTTCTCCGAATGGTGAGTTAGATGCAACGGTTATTTATTATAAAATGATTTAGTATTTTTATTTAAAAAGAAGGATATTTTCAAACCACAAAGTTGTTATTAGGTCTGAGTATTGATTTATAAAAAGATTGATAAACCCCTGTATAATAGGGGTTTTCTTTTCATTCATTAACTTTATATTGAATGTTCAATTTGAGGGCCAATTTGTATAAGGTTTTAATAGGTTTATAAGAGGTATTATTTAAATAGGAATTTTGAAATCTTTTGGTGAATATTAAATGTTAATCTAAAAGATGGAGGTTGCTGTGATGTTGAAACTGTTTCAATATAACTGGCAAGTTCGTGATGATTGGTTTACATTGTGCGAAGACATGTCGGCTGAAGAACTGGTAAAGAAACGGGTCGGTGGGTTCGGCAGTATATTACATACCCTATTTCACATTGTAGATGTGGAATATATGTGGATCTTAGGTTTGCGAGGTGAACCAGTGCCTGAGGAGCCATTGTTTGAAGATTATGCTAGCTTGCAAAAAGTGAAAAATCTTTCGGATCAATACCACGAGAAAGTGAAGCCATTTGTGACCTCTTGGACAAATGAAATGGATTCTCGGAAACTTTCAGAAACTGATTTCAATGAAGAACCGATTAGCTCTAGAGACGCCCCAATCAGGCGCCGAGTCATTGAATGTACACACGGAGAGATAATACGTCATGTCATTGTCCATGAAATCCACCATATCGGCCAGTTATCTATATGGGCACGTGAGATAGGAAAGGAGCCAGTTTCCGCAAATCTGAGAGGGAGAGGGCTATTTGATAACTAGACTACCTTTGCCAATTTCGTAATTTATTTATAAACGAATGGTTTAATTGAGTATATTTAAAGCGTGTTTAGATCAATCTTTTTCAAAACACACTTTTTCTTTGTATTATTTTATCTAGGTTTATAGAGTTAATGTAATCAAACTTTTTTCGAAGCTACACTGTGATATATAATTGTAAGTAATTATTAACTACTTTAACGCCGTTTGTATTTTCAGATGGTGTTATAAGTATTTAACAGTAAAACGACAAAATAAATAATAGATTTGATAACTGGTAATTAAAATGCGTGAAGAATTGATATTTTTGTAGCTAGAAGAATTTGAGAAAGTTTTTAGAGGGTTCTTTTAGTAATACTCTTCCACTTATAATGGATGTAGAGAAGATGACTAGGCAACTATAGTTATTTTCATTTCATTTTTGGGAAGGGGATGAAAGAATGAAAAAGACAAGTTTACAAAAGGTGAAGAAGGTTATATTAAGTGGCGGGATATTACTTACGGGGTTATTAACATTTGGATTTTCAGAAAAGGCTTCAGCTCATGGGTATGTAGAATCACCAGCGAGCCGATCTTATTTATGTAAGCAAGGGGTAAATGTAAATTGCGGTCCAGTTCAATATGAACCACAAAGTGTAGAAGGAATAGGGGGTTTTCCGCAATTAGGACCTTCTGATGGACAAATCGCAGGAGCTGGCCATTTTCCTGCTTTAGACGTTCAAGCAGTTGATAGGTGGAAGAAAGTTACGTTAAACGGCGGGATGAATACATTCAAGTGGAAACTAACCGCTCCTCATAGTACGAAAGAATGGAAATACTACATTACAAAGAAGGATTGGAATCCAAATATGCCTTTAACAAGGTCTAGTTTAGATTTAGTGCCGTTCTATGTAAAAAATGATGGCGGAGTTAGACCGGGGACAACAGTAACGCATGAAGCAAATGTACCAACTGACCGTAGTGGCTACCATCTTATTTTAGCTGTTTGGGAGATTGAGGACACTGGAAATGCGTTTTATCAAGTTATTGATGTGAACCTTGTGAATAATGGTTTAAATTCCAATTTTGCTTTTAACAATGTAGTGCAAGTTCCTAAACTATTTTAAATTAAATATACATTTTGATCATCTAATTCATTTTAGATGATTTTTTTTATGAAAAATATAGAAGAAACTGCAATTATTTATAAAAAAATGTGTCTAAAATATTGTCATATTTGCTTCTTTAAGATATCCTTTTCATGAAGAGGTGGAAAACATGGAAAAAGTACTAGTTTTCGGGCATAAAAACCCAGATACAGATGCAATTTGTTCTGCGATTGCTTATGCAGAATTGAAAAAAGAATTAGGAATGAATGCTGAGCCTGTACGTTTAGGCGAAATCAGTGGTGAAACTCAATTTGCGTTAGACTCTTTTAAAGTAGAAGGACCGCGTTTTGTTGAGACAGTAGCAAACGAAGTGGACAACGTTATTTTAGTTGACCATAACGAGCGTCAACAAAGTGCTAACGATATCGAATCTGTTTGTGTGTTAGAAGTTATTGACCATCACCGTATTGCTAACTTTGAAACAAGCGATCCTATTTACTACCGTTGTGAGCCAGTTGGATGTACAGCTACAATCTTAAACAAAATGTACAAAGAAAATGGCGTTACAATTCGTAAAGAAGTTGCTGGTTTAATGTTATCTGCAATCATTTCAGATTCTTTACTATTCAAATCTCCAACTTGCACAGAACAAGACGTAGCAGCAGCTCGTGAATTAGCGGAAATCGCTGGTGTAGATGCAGATAGCTACGGCTTAGAAATGTTAAAAGCTGGTGCTGATTTAAGCGGAAAAACAATGGAGCAATTAATCTCTCTTGACGCTAAAGAATTCCAAATGGGTAACGCGAAAGTTGAAATCGCACAAGTAAACGCTGTTGATACAAACGACGTTCTTGTACACCAAGCAGAACTTGAAAAAGTTATCACTGCAGTAGTAGAAGAAAAAGGTTTAGACCTATTCTTATTTGTTGTAACTGATATCTTAACTAACGATTCTGTTGGTCTTGCGATTGGTAAAGCAACAAACGTTGTTGAGAAAGCATACAACGTAACATTACAAAACAACACAGCTACTTTAAAAGGTGTTGTATCTCGTAAAAAACAAATCGTTCCTGTATTAACAGAAACATTCCAAGCTTAATAATATTGAGTACGGATAAACAGAAAGGACAAGTAGTCAGATTGGCTGCTTGTTTTTTTCTTTTTTAAAATGACAGAAAATTATAATTTTAAACTAGGAGGTTTGCGTATGTTTAATGGTTCAAAGACGTTAAAAAGGGATGGAAATAGGAAATGTTATGACTTGGAAACGTTGGAAAACAAATTTCAATCACTTTTAAATCAAAATATTTCTTCTGTTGCTGAATTAGAGGAATGGCTAATAAAGGAACAGCGTTTAACTGCTGAAGTAGAAGAGGTGTTAACGAGTCAATTAATTGCTGTGTATAGAGATACGAAAGACAGTACAATACGTAATCTACATAAATATAACCAAAATAGTATTCAACCACTTTTAAAAAAATACAATGCAAAATTTGATCGGAAATTTAGTGATTGTCCGTTTTCAAAGCTATTGGATGAACGAAAATACGGATACATGAAAAAAGTAAGATTGGTGAACAGCGAATTATTTAATGAAAAGAATATTTCTCTTGCCGTTAAGGAGGAGGGTTTTATAACGAAGTATAGAGAAATTATGTCTAACATAACAATCAATTGGAACAACGAAATAAGGACGTACGCATACGTTAAAACCCAAATAGAAGCATTCGTGAAAAGGCATGGCATGCTTTATGTGAAGCACGAAGTGTAGTAAAACCAGAACTAGATTGTATTATGAATGAACTTGTACAATTACGGAATCAAATGGCCCTAAATGCAGGGTTTAACAATTATAGCGAATATATTTTTAAGCTAAAAAACAGAGAATATAGTATTGAAGACTGTTATACACTTCATGAATCTATAGAGAAGCTGGTTGTACCCGTATGGAAACGATTAGGGAATCTTTTTAAAAAGGATCTTGGTGTAAAAGCGTATCTTCCATGGGATCTTGCTCCTTGTACATTGCAGAAAGTTTCATTTCAAAATTCCAATGATTTATTGGATGGGATTGAAGAGATGTTAAGAAAGACAGATTCATATTTTCATGAGGAATTTATTCATATAAGGAAATCAGGATTAATTGACGTAGAAGAACGGGAAAATAAGGCGCCGGGGGCTGCTTGTTTTACCTTACCTTATAACAAAGAGGTTTTTATTTATTCTAATTTTAGTCCATCATTTAACGCAATTAATGCACTCATACATGAAGTGGGTCATGCACTTCATTTCAATAAACAGTTTAACAATGAAAGTAGTATGCAAGAAAAATATCTTCGTGAAGAAGTAGCTGAGTTGTATTCTCATAGTCTCGAGCTATTACTAATGGATAAACTTAATATTTTTTATAAGGAAGAGAATGAATATAAGAAAGCACAACGAGAACAACTGCATCGAGCTTTGTCTTTATTAATTACGCCAGTTTCAGGTGATCTATTTCAGCATTGGCTCTATACCAATCCAAATCATTCATCAGAAGAACGGGATGAGAAATATCTTGAATTATGTAAAAGGTATAAATTTTCGTCAATCGATATTACAGGCTATGAGGAAGGGCTTGGTGCGAGTTGGATAGAATCGTTCCATTATATTCAGTATCCTTTTTACAAAATTGAATATGCAATTGCACAATTAGGAGCACTACAATTATTTCAAATATATCGGGAGAATCAAGAAAAAGCGATTACTTTCTTTAAAGAGGGAACGAGTGCGGATTGGAATGTTTCCGTACAGGAAATTTATAGGAATACAGGTGTTGCATTTGATTTTTCGCAAGAAACGGTACAAAGTACTGCTGGAGCTGTGTTGAAGTTTATAAGTGAATTAAAATAAGGATAGGATTCGCTCTCCTCTTTATTCATAAGATCGTTTCTTGTTTATATAAAATGTAACAATAGCAGCAATAATGAAAATAGGTATTGCGTACGCTTGCCCAACGAATAATTTCCATCCTACATTATTATAGCCTTCAGATGCTGGAATGATAATTGCGATGATACAAACAATAATATAAGCTAATAATGCTGGGAGTATATTTTTCATAATTGTTCACCTCCTTTTAATACCAATGTTATGACTATATTTATATAATACATGATAAGTTTGTATTTGGAAAATTATGTACAAGATATATATTTTTGTAATTATGTAAATGAAATGGTTATTTGAAAATAGGGTAGATGATATATATAAAGAATGATATAGGGGGATTTGTATAATGGACAATATATTAAATAGAATGAAGCAAGATATAAATATGGAGTTATTGTATAAGCTATGGCCTGATTTTAAGAGGGCTGCTTTTGCATTGTATGATGATGAGTATGTGTATGTATTTCATCATCCATTATTTCTGACAGAGGATGATGATGGGTATACCGTTTTAAATTGGAATGAACAATTTAAAGGAGATACATTCATCATATTCAAAGATTATCCAACTGCCATCGTCAATATGAATAGGTATAGAGATTATGAAAGTTTATTTGCGATTGTAGTGCATGAACTTTTTCATTGTTATCAATATTTGAATGGTGAAAGTAGATTTCCAAATGAATCTCTAGGATTTCAATATCCTATATTAGAAGAAAATATTGAATTACGAAATAAGGAACGAATTTGTTTATATGATGCTGTTCATTGTAAGTCACAAGCTGAGAAGAATAACTATATTAAGCAATTTATTGAACTAAGAGAGCAAAGGGCTAATTTTATGAAAGAAGAATTTGTAACATACGAGTGTATGGTTGAAAGTATAGAAGGGCCTGCTTGGTATGTTGAAATGAATGCTTACAATACAGTATGTAATAATGATGAAAGTGAAACATTACGAAAATATAGTAGATTAATTTTAGATGCATATGAAGCTAATTGTAACATAAGAAAGAGTTGCTATAGCTCAGGAATGTTTTTATGTTTATTATTAGATGAAATCCTTCCTGAGTGGAAAACGAGCTTCTTTAATAGTGATAAATCGCTATATGCTTTTTTAAAACAAAATATAAATGTGGATTTGGATTTAAACAATGAAATTACAATAAGTAATGAAACAAAGCAAATGATTCATTTTGTTCAAAACGAAAGAGACAAGGATTTTAAAGAATTTAATGAGAAAAAAGGATATCACCTGTATATTATAGGGGATATAAAATTAAATATGTTTAATCCAATGAACGTAAATTTAAAGGGAAATAAAGCATTACATAAAACCTTTGTAAGTGTAAGTATACATAATAAAACATATATGCTAAATCAGCCTGTTTTAGCATCTTTTGAAGAAGATTATAAAAATATGAAACAAGTTCATATCATTATGAATGAAAAACCGGTAGAAAAAAATAATAGTTGGAACGTTGTGGGAATTGGAGACATAGAAGCTGAGTATGAAGAAGTGGAGAATTCTCTATTTTTATATTTAAAAAATTAGAAGCGAGGTAAGAAATAACAATGAAAAGATTATGCATTATTCCGTGCGGAAAAAAGAAAATTTGGGATAAGTACTCAGATTACGGAGAGGCAGAGGCAAAAGATGTATATATTAGTCCATTCGGAAAAGCATGTCAGGCGTATGCAACTGAGTTTTTCGAGAATTGGGTTATATTATCAGCAAAGCATGGATTTTTAAGACCAAATGATATTGTAAAGGGAAATTATGATCTTGCATTTGATTCAAATAGTAATGAGATTATTAGCATAGAACAATTAAAACAACAGATGATTGATAAAGATTTACTTCAGTTTGAAGAGATCGTCTTACTTGCGGGAAAGAAGCATAAAAAAGTAGTGACGAAGCTATATCCAGAAGAAATCATTACATATCCATTAGAAGGGTGTAAAGGAATTGGGTATATGTTGCAGAGATTGAAGGGGGCTGTGGAAGCGCAGAAGGAAGTATAGGGATAAATTAGTAATATAGATTCAAATTATTCCAAATTAATACATTTAAAATAGACTAGTAAACAAGCCTTTTTACGTTTTTAAACATAGAATATGATGAACGCTATTGAGGGGAGAGTCATATTCATGTGTAATAATTGTGGTTGTAGACGCAGAGATTGTAATAGATTTTGGGATGATTTAATGTTTGGAAGATGTAGACGCAGAGATTGTGATGATTGTGGTTGTAGACGTAAACGTGACTGTGATTGTGATGATTGCCGTCGCAATCGTAAACGTGACGACGATGATGATAAATGTCGTAAGTGGTAATATTTTAAAAAGAGTACTTTGAAGTAAGTACTCTTTTTGTGTATAAACCTTTTAAATTCCATCTTGAACAGATTTTTTTCAATTTCCCATGAATCCTGTTTTATAATCATTAAAGCTACATTAGTACCATTAGATTCCTTATAAAAGATATATCCGTGGTTTGATTTAACGTAAGTTAAAGGTTCGCCAATGCAATCTTTAGAACAAGATGTGTTGATAAGTTCAATTAAGGATAGTTCGCTAGGATCGGTTTTACTAGCATCTATAAGTGTAGCAAGGTTCGTTTTACGAAAACCTTGTAAGTTTACATCGAAATTCTTTTCTATTTCTCCAGTAACGCTAGTATTCATTACTTCAACTGAATTTTTCTTTTCTAGAAGAAAACCATTTCCATAAAGGAATTTTGTATATCCAAGCCAGGCGATTAAAAATAGTATAAAAAACATACCAGTTGTTTTAAGTTTTCGAAGCCGTTTACTTACGATTGATTCTGAATATTTCATTCAGCCTAATCCTCCAATGTTTTTATTTTAAAGTATGCTTGGGTATATATATTTAGAAGGAGATGAAAGTTAGAGAGTTACTGATTCAAAAAAGAAAGCATCTGAAGTTAGGTGCTTTCTTTTTGAATACTGTCCGCTATCTGTTAGTTACTTGTTTCATAAGCGGTCTTATTTCTTTAACAGGTGGTTTTTTATCATAGGCATCAACGTAAGAAAAGTAATAATTTAAGTTTCTAAGAAGTCCCTTTCCTATTTTTGTGCTTAAGAAGGGGAATACTTGTCCAGTATAATCATCGAGAGATTTACAATAGTATTTTTCATCTAAGTATATGCTGTATTTACATGTTAGTTCTACTAATGAGTTACCTTCATCATCAAATACTTCTTTAGAATCAATAATGTCTATTAATGCGAATTTTTCATTCAGATAAACTTTCTTCTTTTTCTCGTTCTTATTTGTGAGAATAAATACGAGACCAATTGCGTTAATCAAACTATTTCCTCCTATAAAAAACGGATATTAATAAAATATATCGATATACGTTAAATGTAAAGAGGAGTAGTGAAATATCATTGATAGAAAACTAAATAAGCCGATTTGTTTTTTCAAATCGGCTTATTTTTATTGAAATACTTGCGGAAATTGTTTTACGATTGCGTCTGTTATCATGTCGGCCATTTCTAATGCTTCTTTTTCAATTTTATCGTATAGTTTTACACTGGCATCATAATCTTTATTTAGGAAGGCAAGTGCTTCCGCTTTCGTTAACGCTAAATGCTCATAAAACATTTTTCTAAATTCTTCTTTTTCTATATGTGGATTGATACTAGTTAGAAACTCAACAATTTCGTCTCCATTAGCGTACCATTTCTTTTCTATAGCGGCCGCTTCGTTTTGATCACCAGCTTTTGCGGCTTTAACAAGATCAGCAGCGATTGTTAAGTGGTCTTTAATTAATGCACTATATTTTTTTACTGCATTTTCTCCGTAGAATGGTTCAAGTGATAGCCCCATGTGTGTTGCATTTTGTAGAAGACGTCCAACGGTAACGTTTACGTCGGGCAAGTTAAAGATGATGCCTATAATGGCTAATCGTGTCCAAGCAACGTGTTGTTCCCATAAAGAACGCATATATCCTTTTAGAAAGTTTTCGTTTTTACTAACTCGGTAATTTCGTACAAATGAATCGAAGTTTCCATTAGTGATATGATAAGGGGAGTAATACGATTGCCAATAAGTATACATAAATAGTTACACTCCTTTGAACATGTATATCTCACAATATGATAAACGTTATTTTTAAGTTACGTGTCCAAGAGATTTTTTGAGAGTTGGAAAAGGAGAAAGTTGAAGGGGAACAAAAAACACACTTATGATATATATGAATAAAAAGAATTTTAAAATAATAGAGGTCCTGCAAGGGAAATTGCAGGACCTCAAAAGGGTATTGCCGAGATGTCGGACTCGACTAAGTAATATTAACATAAAATTCTTTCAAAAAAACCTGGTAAATGTGTCCAAATGAGAAGGGTGCTTTTTAATAAAGTTAAAGGGATCTGCTTCCCGCGGCAGATCCCTTTAACTAGATAATGTTGATGAGCAAAAACTCATCTAGAGTACTTTTATAGTAACAAATGAAATTCACTTTGTGTATTGAGAAAAAATGAATTGCTTGTATGAATGTAGCGGATTTATATTTTGCTTTTTGGAATTATAATCATTTGTGGAGAGCGGAATAGGGTTCTAAAATGGAGAAAAGACTTTTCAGCCAGGCTACGATACATTGCAATATGTAAGTATAAAAAAAGACCTGCTAATTTAAGCAGGTCAACATAAGGGGTTTATCTAACAGATTATTATATATGGTAACAACTGTATTGTAGTAAGTCTATAAGTTATATGTTGAGAAAATTTGTTTGAATGATATATATTTGGCACATGTATTAACGTTTAAAAAGTTGAGAAAGGAAATTCATAAGCTTGCTATAAGAAAATAAGGGCTGATACTTATAAAATGATTCATATTTCCACGCATCATTATTAGAGAATTGGAGTTGTTTATTTGATGCTTTAGGTTTGTTGGAATTATTGTAACGACTCTTCATAATTTAACCTCCTCAAATTCATATGTATACGATTAGTAGTATTCTAGGAAGGTAAATTAAATGAATATTTATTTTGAAATTCTTTCTTCTTGTGTACTAGATTTGTTTTTTTATGTTGGAAAACGTAGGAAGCAAATAGAACTCAAATACTTATAAAATTCAAAGTGGCGAGAATCAGTTTGATGATATAATGGGAATAGATGAAAGATAAAGAAAAGCAGGTGACTCTTTTTTGTTTACAAAAGCACAAGAACTTTTAGCGTCTTATTTCGGTTATTCGTCATTCCGAAGAGGACAAGATGAAACAATTAAAAATGTATTAGATGGGAAAGATACAGTCTGTATTATGCCTACGGGTGGTGGTAAGTCAATTTGTTATCAAATTCCCGCATTAGTATTCGAAGGAACGACATTAGTTATTTCACCTTTGATTTCACTTATGAAAGACCAAGTAGATACATTAGTACAAAACGGTATTTCAGCGACTTATATTAATAGTTCTATTTCTATTACAGAAGCAAATCAACGAATTCAATTAGCGAAACAAGGCCATTATAAGTTACTTTATGTGGCGCCTGAGCGTCTTGATTCAATGGAATTTGTTGATCAACTTATCGATATGAAAATCCCGATGATTGCAATTGATGAGGCGCACTGTATTTCGCAGTGGGGACATGATTTCCGTCCTAGTTATTTACATATACATCGCATGTTAGATTATCTTCCAGAAAAGCCGCTCGTATTAGCGTTAACTGCTACGGCAACACCACAAGTTCGTGAAGATATTTGCAACACGCTTGGAATTAATCAAGAAAACACGATTATGACAACGTTTGAGCGCGAGAACTTATCATTCTCTGTCATTAAAGGACAGGATCGTAATGCTTATTTAGCGGATTATATTCGTCAAAATCAGAAGGAATCTGGGATTATATATGCAGCTACAAGAAAAGTTGTCGATCAGTTATATGAAGATTTAGGGAAAGCAGGAGTTTCTGTATCGAAATATCATGCTGGTATGAGCGACCACGATCGAAATGAACAGCAAGAACTCTTTTTACGAGATGAAATAAGTGTTATGGTGGCAACATCTGCATTTGGAATGGGTATAGATAAATCGAATATACGTTACGTTATCCATTATCAACTTCCAAAAAATATGGAAAGTTACTATCAAGAAGCAGGACGTGCTGGTCGTGATGGATTAGATAGTGAATGTATTTTGTTATATTCTTCTCAAGATGTGCAAGTACAACGCTTTTTAATCGATCAATCAACTGGAGAATCACGTTTTTCAAATGAGCTTGAAAAACTCCAAAATATGACCGATTACTGTCATACAGAACAATGTTTACAATCATTTATTTTGCAATACTTCGGAGAAGAGCCGAAGGAAGATTGTGGTCGCTGCGGTAATTGTACGGATGACCGTGAAAGTATCGATGTGACGAGAGAATCCCAAATGGTACTATCTTGTATGATTAGGACGAACCAACGATTCGGAAAGCAAATGATTGCACAAGTATTAACTGGATCTAAAAATAAGAAAGTCATTGAATTTAATTTTCATACTTTGCCAACGTATGGTCTTTTATCAAACCGTAGTGTAAAAGAAGTCAGTGAGTTTATTGAGTTTTTAATTTCAGATGAGTTAATTGCAGTTGAACATGGTACGTATCCAACATTAAAAGTAACGGAAAAAGGAAAAGAAGTATTACTTGGTAAAGAGAATGTTTTACGCAAAGAACGAGTAGAAACGAGACAAATTGTTCAAGACCATCCTTTATTTGAAGTGCTTCGTGAAGTGCGTAAAGAAATTGCACAAGGAGAAGGTGTACCGCCGTTCGTTATTTTCTCTGACCAAACGTTAAAAGATATGTGTGCGAAAATGCCACAAAGTGACTCCGAACTCCTAACTGTAAAAGGAATCGGAGAACACAAACTTGTGAAGTACGGGTCTCACTTCTTACAAGCAGTTCAGCACTTTATTGAGGATAACCCAAACTATGCGGAAACAATTAAGACTGAAGTTGTTTCAGAGAGTAAAAAATCAGGAAAAGCGTCAGCGAATTCTCATTTAGAAACGTATGAAATGTATAAACAAGGCATTGATCTAGATGAAATTGCTAAAGAACGTAGCTTATCAAGACAAACAATTGAAAATCATTTAATTCGCTGCTTTGAAGATGGAATGGAAGTAGACTGGAACAGTTTTGTTCCTGCAGAGTATGAAGCTCTAATTGAAACTGCCGTGCAAAATGCAGAGGGTGGTCTGAAATCGATTAAGGACCAACTTCCAAATGATGTGAGTTACTTTATGATTCGTGCTTATTTACAAATTAGAAAGTAGAGACATATAAAGGGGATAGGGATTTATGCATCACGTTTTCGTGTATGGCACGTTAAGAAAAGAGCAAACGAATGCTCATTTTATGCAAGGTGCAATATGCATCGCAGACGAAGCATGGACGTATGGTAAATTATTTGATACATACGAAGGGTATCCTGCGATGATTTGTTCAAATGAGGGCAAAGTATACGGAGAAGTTTATGAAGTAAATGATGATGTTCTGCAAAAGTTAGATGAACTTGAAGAATACACAGGTAATGCAGAGAGTGATTTATATGACCGAATCACCGAAACGATTTATTTAGGTGATAGAGAAATACGTGCATTTGTGTATATTGCTCAAGATAAAGAGATGCTAAAGAAAGTTATCATTTCTGGTGATTGGGTGGAGTATCAACAAGGAAAATAAAAGCAGCTATAGAGCAGATAGTGGAATCGACCATTATCTGCTTTTTATATTGGTACTTTTAAAATTCTTATTATTTTGATAAATTGTAAATATAGAGAAATAAGAATGGTTTTTTTTATGGGTGTCAGAAATTTAGTTTCTCACCTGTAGCAGAAAAGTCTAGTGCAGGAGGAGAATAATAATGAACGAATTAAATGTGAAGGAATTTTACCAAAAACAATTCGAACTGTCGAATTACGATATCAATACAGAAAGCTGGTTAGAGCAGGTTGCTAAAGAAGTTCAAGAACAAGTTGGTCATCCATTTCAAACGATGTTAGAACTTGGTGCGGGAAATGGTGGATTTGCACGAGCGATGTCTAAGTTACGTGTGAGAATGACAACTGTTGAACTTGTATCAGAGCTGGTTTCCTTTGCAAAAGAACATTCTAGTAGTGATATTGCCATTCATTGTGGAGATTTTTATCAAATTAACTTTGAAGAAAAATTTGATGTGGTTAGTTATTTAGATGGATTTGGTGTAGGAACAAATGATGAGCAATTGTTTCTACTAAAACGGATTAAAGATTGGATGAAGGAAGATGGATGTGCACTTATTGATATTTATCAATCTTTGTATTGGAAAAAGGTAAGTGGACAAGAAATGCCATTAAGTTCAGCGATGCGAAAATATGAATATGATAGTATAAATGAAAGAATGTTAGATCATTGGTGGAATCCTAATCAGCCTAATGAGATTGTAACACAGTCTTTACGTTGCTATACAGTTGAAGAGATTAGCGATCTATGTGATGAAGCAAATTTAAATATTGTAGCAATTTTCCCGGGTGGCGCATTTGATTTTGAGAAATCGCGATATAAAGAGCAAGCTTCTTTACATGAGTGCTTATCGTATCGTATAAAAGTAAAAAAGAAATAAAGAATAGATTGGGCGTCTCCCTCGTACACATTAAGCTGAATTTATGTGAAGGGAATTTCAAATTTATAGAATCTAATAACGAAAATAGTTGGTTGAGTGCTTCTATACTCATATAAATATCTTTGTTAGCTTCTAAAAGACTGAAAGGTTGGGTTAATGAAGAATGAGCTATGTTTTGGCTAAATAAAACACAAAGGTATACTAGTTTTTGTGAAATATATTCACTAGTTTGTTAAGCGAATCAAATCTTTCTAACTAATCACTCCAAATTATTAGGCAGCATATATCGTTGTGATTATTTGAAAACTAATACTAGTTCATTAAAAATCGATAAATTCATATTAAAACGCCATCCTTTTTGTATATTTATATAAAAAGAATAGCGTTTTTTTCGTTATATGGATACAAATTTACATTATCTTGATAATAGTAATAGGGCGAGAACCTATTATGTTTAACCAATAATAAAATGACACAATTGACAAAACACGCATCGGTGTTATAACGATAAATTGTTACCAAGGTAACAAAATAATATTTTTTGCATTAAGGGTGTGAAATTATGAAACAAAATAATGAACAAATAAATGAAAAAAACACAAAAATTAAAGTTGAACGTGTGCAAACTGGTATTAGGATGGAAAAAAGAATGGTAAAAGTTTTGAAAGCGATGGCAGAATATCATGATATTTCGCTGGGCATTCTTCTTGAAAGAATCGTTCTACATTCTTTTGAAAATAAACCTGTGTTTAGTGATGAAAGTCTTGAAAAAGTTAAAGCTATAAAAGAAGTTTACGATATGGATTATGGCCTAGAAATAAGTCGTCAGTGGAATGATTCGGATAACTAGAATGATTATTTTTACATACAGTTCCTTGTGTAAGCAATCTATGAAATGAAAAAATAAAGAGAGAGAAAATTTTGTTTTAAAGATACTTCAAAAGCTTAGATAAAGAGGTATATTTTTTGTGTTTTTCTTTAATTCGGAAAATTCTCAATCAAACTATTGACTTTATGAATGGATTTTTAATACAATTGTATCTCGACTGAAAAAATTGGAACGGACAGGAGGGAATCATCAAATGAGTAACATATTTGAAGAAGAATTACAGAAAATGAAAGATATTTTATGTACGATGGATGAGCAATTAGAACAGCTTGAAAAAATCCCGGTTTATTATGGAGAAGATTTTAAAGAGCAAATTCTTGAAAGTATGAGGGAGTCTAATAGACAAAGCTTACGTATTGGTGTACATGAGCCGTATTTTGGAAGATTAGACTTTCAGGAGGATGGCAAGGAAGACGTAATGCCGATTTACATCGGTAAAGTAGGTGTTTCAGATAAAGATACGATGAAACCAATTGTAATTGATTGGCGTGCACCTGTCGCAAGTATGTTTTATTCATTTACCGGTGGTGAAGAATTAGCATTTTATCATTCACCAGACGGATTAGTAGAAGGCGATGTTTATTTAAAACGAAACATTTCGATTCGAAAGAGAGAACTAGAACGTGTTGTTGATACATATGTGAAAGGAAATGAAGATGTCTCACATGCTGATGATTTTCTTCTATATCGATTAGGTGAGAATAAAGATAATAAATTGAAAGATATCGTTTCGACTATACAATCGGAGCAAAATGATATTATTCGTGCGGAAAGAAACTTACCGTTATTAATTCAAGGGGTTGCAGGGAGCGGAAAAACAACAATCGCTTTACATCGCCTTGCTTTTTTAATTTATGAATATCGTGAACAACTTGAAGCGGAGAGAATGATCGTATTCGCTCCAAACAGTTTGTTTTTAGACTATATTTCAAGTGTACTTCCTGAGTTAGGGGTAGGAAATATTAGTCAAACAACGTTTCCAGATTGGGCATTACGTACGTTAGATGGTTCGGTGAAACTGAAGCAGACAGAAGAAAAATTGAAAGAAGCTTTCTCAATTAATCGCGATGAAAAAAAGGTTATGCTAGGTAAATTGAAAGGCACGCTGGAATTTAAGTCGTTTATTGAAGAAAGAATGATTCAATTTGAAAAAGATTTAGTGCCAACAAAAGATTTTGAGGCATGGGATAAAGCTGTTATTCCAGTGGAAGACGTTAAAAAATGGATGCAGGTTGAATATAAACACTATCCATTAAAGAAAAGAAGAGAACGTTTAGTCGGCCGTATGAAGCGCTGGATTGAAATTGAGCTTAAAAAGTTTGGAGAAACGAACGAGAAAAAATTACTAAAAAAAGAAGCGACAAAGAGATTGAACACATATATGAATTTTTGGCCGAAAATGAGCCCGCTTTCACTATATAATTCAATGATAAAGAGTAAAGAAATACTCGAAGTATTACCTGAAGAACTTGTTCAAGAAACAGAAAAGAATTGTCGTAAAAAAGAAGTGTATGTAGAAGACTTACCAGCTTTAATTTACATACAACATCGCATAACAGGAATTGAAATTGGACAAAAATTCCATCACGTCGTTATTGATGAAGCGCAAGATTTCTCGCCATTCCAAGTATATGTATTAAAAGAAATTACACTAGGTAATTCTTTCACTATATTAGGTGATTTATCTCAAGCGATTTATGATTATCAAGGAATTGAAGACTGGGGTGCTTTTAAGGAAGTATTCCAAGAAACAGGTTATTACGAATTGACGAGAAGTTATCGTTCTACAAAAGAAATTATTGAATTCGCGAATGAAATAATTAAAAATGCAGAGATTCCAGTGGGACTGGCAACTCCAGTTTTCCGTAGCGGTGAAGACGTGAAAGTAATTCCGGCAGAGGACCAATTTACTGAAGTTTTAAAGACATTACAGCATTTGCAAACTGAAGATGTGAAAACAATCGCGGTAATTGGAAGAACAGACGATGAATGCCGTGATATATATGAGAAGTTAACAAATGCAGGGTTGACTGTTAATGTCATTGAAGCAGATCAAAGCAAATATGAAGGTGGTATTTCGGTAGTACCTGTATATTTGGCGAAAGGTTTAGAATTTGACGCTGTAATTTTAATTGATGTTGATGAAGAACATTATAAAAATACAAAACATGATGCGAAGTTACTGTATGTCGCATGTACGAGATCACTGCATGATTTATGGATTTTCTATAGTGGGGAAGCGTCACCATTAATTAAGGGAATAAAATAAATAAAAAAGAGGATTTTCTAGTAATAAACAGAAAAACCTCTTTTTTTCTATATAAGGATATAGGGGGAATGGATATGATTACAAAAGTAATAACAAAAAGAAATTGGGAAATCGCAAAAACAACTAGAGAGATTAATGAAGCCTCACTTAAAGAAGAGGGGTTCATTCATTGTTCATTATTAGACCAAGCTTTAAAAGTTGCGGAAACACATTTCAGTCATGAAGAAGATGTATTATTACTTACAATTGATCCATCCCTAGTAAAAGCAAAAATAAAATATGAACTTGCTTCTAACGGTCAAGAATACCCGCATGTATATGGCGTAATCAATTTTGAGGCAATTGTAGGTGTTGTTCCATTTCTTAAAGAAAAGGGAGATTTTTTATTACCAGAGGGACAAAGTTAAGAGTGTTATAGGTATTTAAGTTAGCTAGAAAAGCGCAAATTATATAGTTTGTGCTTTTTATTGTATATATTTTTTGGAAAATTATTGTTTTTGTCACAATAATACTGTACGATACATAGTATAAAACACATACTGTATGACATATAGTAATGAGAATGAGGTGGGTGAATGGATACTTTATTAAATTCATTAATTACTGAGCTAAGGAGAGGGACATTGACATTAGCGGTTTTAAGTCAACTAAGAACGCCGCAATATGGATATTCGCTTGTCCAATTATTGGAGCAATCAGGAATCATGATAGATCAAAGTACTTTATATCCACTACTTCGCCGATTAGAAAAGCAGGAGCTAGTGACGAGTAGTTGGGATAAAACGGAGAGTAGACCTCGTAAGTATTATGTTTTAAGTGAATATGGATTAGAGATATTTTTACAATTGAAAAAGGAGTGGATAAAGGATTCGAAAGAACTTTATAACCTATTAAAGGAGGAGGACGAGAATGAGTTTGATTGATATGTATGTCCATGAAGTTGCGAAGAGATTACCTGAAAAAAATCGTGAAGATATTACGCTTGAACTACGGTCGACAATAGAGGATATGTTACCTGATGAGTACAATGAGGAAGATGTAAAGAGTGTCCTTGAAAAATTGGGGAGCCCAGTTTCATTGGCTAATGGGTATTTGGATAGACCGATGCATTTAATTGGACCACGTTATTTTGATGTGTATACGACATTATTAAAAATGATCATACCAATTGCAGCTGTTATCGCACTCATTTCAATGGTTGCAGAAAATTTTATAGGCTATACTGGTGATCAGGCAGTTTTAAATGTTATTTTACAATTGATAGGTAAAGGAATTGGGGAAATTGTCGAAGTAGGCCTCCATGTATTTTTCTGGTTGACACTTGTATTTGCTATTTTAGAAAGAACAGATAAAGACAAAAGCACCCAACCGTTGACGACAAGTTTAAAAAAATGGACACCTGATGATTTGAAAAATATCTCGTATGTGCCAAAGAAAAAGTCAATTTCAAAGTTTGAAGTTTTTGGAGGTTTGATGTGGACGGCAGTGTGGGCTACACTTTACTTTTATGCGAATTATCTTGTTGGCGTATATAATGGTACGGCAAATGGATTGAAGTTTGTCGCGCCAACTTTTAATCAAGATGTTTTACTTCAGTACTGGCCAATCGTTGTAATTATGATAGTTTTCGAAATAGGTATATCTCTTTATAAGTTAGTGCAAGGACAATGGACGAAAAGAGTGGCAATTGGGAATGCAATACTACAGCTAGCTGCAACAATAGTATTCATTGTAATCGTAGTAAATCCTCATTTATTTAACGAAGGATTCATTACGTATGTGGCAAATGTGTTTACAATTTCTCCAGAGGAATTTAAAACGTGGTTAATTGGTGGAGGGATAATTATCTTCATATTATCTGCGGTACTAAATGCAATTGATGGTTTTCGAAAATCTAGAATTCGGTTGTAAAAATAAGTTTGTATTATTATTAGGTAGATCAGTTGAAAGAAAGGTACAGAGAAAGATCATTATGAAAGGAAGAAAACAATGATAAGGGAAGCAATGAAAAAAGATGTAACATTTATTTTAGATATTTATAATGATGCAATCCTTAATTCAACAGCTGTATATGCGTACAAACCTGTAACCCTTGAAAATAGAATAGATTGGTATGAACAAAAAAAGGCTGATGGCTATCCAATTTTAGTCTACGAGCTAGATAATAAAGTAGTAGGATTTGCGACATTTGGCCCCTTTAGGGCATGGCCTGCCTATAAATATTCAGTTGAACATTCTGTGTATGTTGATAAGGAATATAGAAAAAATGGAATTGGGTCCTCTTTAATGGAAGAATTAATTACAATTGCAAAAGAAAGAGAATATATGACCTTAATTGCTGGAATTGATGCGGAAAATGAAAAAAGCATTGCAATGCATAAAAACTTCGGATTTGTTTATTCGGGAGCAATAAAAAAGGCTGGTTATAAGTTCAATGGATGGCTAGATTTAGCTTTTTATCAATTGGAGCTTAATGGTCCTAAAAATCCTACTGAAGAATAGCTGTATCTATTACTGTAAAAAATAATTTTAAAAGGAAATTGTATATACTTCAAAAGATAGTATGAAGAAATCTCATGCTATCTTTTTCTTATTGTATTCATGATTATCATTTAACAAAAAAGGATTCTTATATTCTATATCGAATTTTGAGAAGATGATAAAACGATATAAGAAGAGGGATGAATATGCAGGCTGTCATTAGAAAAATAAAAGAAATACAAATTGGTCAAGTTGGAATACTTGTTTATTCAACAAAGAATGGAAATATAGTTGCTACCCATAACAATGAGCTATACGTTCCTTTAGCATCAGCAGCAAAAGTGGCAATTGGATTTACAGTAGCAAAGATGGTAAAGGATAAACTAATTAGTTGGAGTGATACACTTCATCACATTAAGTATAATCCAAATGAGGATAGTGCGCAGTTATATCCTCACTTACAAGACAGAGCTACATTAACACTTAGTAAAGCGGTTGAAGTAATGATAGCATGTCACGACAGCTCTATAGCTCAGTCAATTGTTATGCACTGCGGAGGATGGGAAACTGTCAGAGAAAATGTTTTAACGTACTTTTCAAAGATTCATATACAGGAAAACCCTAGAGATGAGCAAAATGTCGGAGAGTTAAATCAAGTTCTTTCACTTTTAGTACATATTTTTCAAGGATATAAATCAGAACCAGAATTATGGGAACCCATTATTAATGGAATGGTAAGGCAACAAGGTGATTATGAAGGGATACCGTATTATCATTTAGCTCATATGACAGGTGGTTTATCCACCGCTATAATAAATATTGGTATAATAGGAATGTTTCATAAATTTCCGTTTCTTTATGTAATTGGGGGAAGAGATTTACCTAATCGATTTGATAATAAACAAGTTGATGAAACCGTTATAGAAGCTTTGAGGTACGTGTACAAAGAATACAGTAAAAGTATATTAGGGGTGAGTGATTGAAACGAAACTTAAAGACTTCAACAATCATTATTTTAATCATTACGATTATTGCTCTTGAAGTTGGAATTGCACTATACGATCACACTTTGTCATTAGATACAATTTATTTTGCAGCGATTCTCATTTGTATTGTATTGCTTTTTGGCACACGTGTTTCTGAAGAGAAAGAAAGTACATCGAAACAGAGACGAAGAAAAACAGCTCTTATATTTTGGCCATCTATTTTATTATCAATCGCTAGTTTTGCAGTTATAAGTTATGTAAGAATAGGCTATGTCTCTGTACCAGGAATAATTGGTTTTTCATGCTTTGTTACATATGGTGGATTTGTATTCATCAGTATATTAAAGAGAAGAAATAAAAATTAAATATAGCTTACTAAGTTGAAAGGAAGAAATATATGAAACGCATAGAGAACGGTACACGCACTGAAGGAGAATACATTAAAAATAAATTAATTCAATATAACATGTCTGTGCTGTCAGATGAAGTAAAACAGCCGATGGAACAAGTAAGCTTCGTAGTGAAAGATGAAGATGGAAAAATCTTTGGCGGGGTAACAGGAACGATGTATTTTTATCATCTTCATATAGATTTTTTATGGGTTGATGAATCTGTTCGTCATGATGGTTATGGTAGTCAATTATTACATAAAATAGAAGGAATTGCGATGGAAAAAGGATGTAGACTCATTTTACTAGATTCATTTAGTTTCCAAGCACCAGATTTTTATAAAAAGCACGGATACCGAGAATATGGTGTTGTTGAAGATCATCCTAAAGGGCATAGTCAACACTTTTTAGAAAAGAGATTATAATAATATTATGTATACTGGTTGAGGGGAGAAAAAATGTACACGTATAAATTACAACATGAACAACCAATCTGTGTAGAAAAAATAAAGAAACTTTACGATTCTGTAGGCTGGTGGCCAGAAAGAAAAGAAGTCGATATTCAAAAAATGTTAAAGAATAGTATAGCAATTGGAGTATGGGAAGAAAACGAATTAATTGGATTTGCTAGAGTTGTTACTGACGGTGTTTTTCGGGCGTATATTGAAGATGTTGTCGTACATGAGAGTGTAAGAAACAAGGGAATTGGTGAGAAGATGCTTACAATGTTACTTCAAGAGGTATCCCATATTGATATTGTTAGTCTATTTTGCGGAGAGAAACTAATAAAGTTCTATGGTGAACAGCAATTTAAAGCGACGAAGCAAATTGTGATGCATCGTAATCAAATAGTGAAAGAATAAGAGGTGCCAATTAGAATGTGATCCAGAACTCGCTTTACGAATAAGAGAAGATTACCCAGAAACAATAATTCCTGGATATCATATGAATAAAAAGCATTGGAATACAGTGTACATACATAAGGATGTAGGACAAGAACAAATTAATAAGATGATAGATTGGTCGTATGATTTAGTACTACAATCGTTTTCAAAGAAAAAGCAGCAAGAGTTA
Organism: Bacillus sp. TH17; assembly: GCF_016651125.1. Lineage (NCBI taxonomy): Bacteria > Bacillati > Bacillota > Bacilli > Caryophanales > Bacillaceae > Bacillus > Bacillus sp. TH17. The sequence continues at coordinate 2,319,204 of NZ_JAEKEN010000001.1, read as the reverse complement.
TTGGATTAAATACAAAGTGAAGTCGACTATAAATAGCTAGTAAAATAGTTCTATTTTACTAGCTATTTGCAGTTTTAAATTATGAAGTAGGAGCTTTTGAAATGAATACGAAACGAAATAGATTACTATATGTAATGTTTACTATAGTTGTTATTATTTTAGGTCTTAGTTCAAGAAAGTTTGCTTTTGCGTTACCAGATTTGTTAAATGGGTACTTAGGTGATGTTTTATGGGCATTAATGATTTTCACTGGATTTGGATTTTTGTTTCCTAAAATAGAAACGAGGAAATTAGCTTTTATTAGTTTGATATTTTGCTACGGGATTGAAATTAGTCAATTGTACCATGCGGAATGGATAGATAGCATTCGAGCAACGACTTTAGGTGGACTCGTATTAGGTTACGGATTTTTATGGAGTGATTTAGTGGCTTACACAATTGGTGTTGGAGTAGGAATGCTTGGTGAGTTTATGCTACGGAAGAAATAAAAGATGTAAAAAGGGGTATTTATGAAAAAAATAATATTAATAGGTTCTGGTGGTTCAGGAAAATCTACATTAGCAAAACAGTTAGGGAATAAATTAAATATTAAGGTGCATCATCTTGATGCACTATTTTGGAAACCAAATTGGGAGGGTGTACCGAAAGAGGAGCAAAGAACGGTTCAAAATGAATTAGTTAAAGGGGAAAAGTGGATTATTGATGGGAATTATGGCGGGACAATGGACATAAGAATTAACGCAGCTGATACAATTATCTTTCTTGATATTCATAGAACAATTTGTGTTTATCGTGCTTTTAAAAGAATTGTGCAATATCGGAATAAAACAAGACCGGATATGGGGGCTGGATGTGAAGAAAGATTTGACTTGCAATTTTTCAAATGGATATGGGAATATCCTAAAACGAAACGACCTTCAATTTTAAAGAGGCTAAATCAATTGAGTAAGGATAAAGATGTTATTATTTTAAAATCTTCAAATGAAGTAAGACTATTTTTAGAGAAGAACGATACCATAAATAGTTAGATTATAAAAAGAAGTAACATGGGGGGATAGGATTGAATAGATTCATTGGCCCGGTTGATTCTAATATGGTGAAAATCCCAGCAGGAAAAGTAGAATTAAGAGATGATCGAATAAAAAAAGAATGGCAAGTTCAAATAAAACCATTTCTTCTTGCAAAGTATGTTGTAACAGCGGAATTATATTACGCAATTACGAATCGTGCACTAAATGGTAATGAAAATGGTAATAAACCTGTTGTAAATATTTCATGGCATGAGGCAATTTCTTTTTGTAATTTACTGTCTAAAATAGCAGGGTTTACAGAGTATTATTCTATACAAGATGATGGGAAAAAGGTTAGTTGTAACTTACATTCAAATGGCTACCGATTACCTTCTGAGGCAGAGTGGCAATATGCATGTAAAGCAGGGACTACTGGGTATACATATGGAGAACTTGATAAGATAGCTTGGTATAATAAAAACTCGGATGGGAAAATTCATGAGGTCGGTAAAAAAGAACCGAATGCATGGGGAGTATATGATATGTTAGGGAACGTTTGGGAATGGTGTTATGATTTGTATGATGAAAAGGTATATGGATCGTACCGAATTTTCCGAGGCGGTAGCTGGGCTGAAGAAGCGAGAGGGTGCGGTGCTACTTGTCGCCGTCGTAGTCATCCTACATTTCATATAGATGATCTCGGTTTTAGGCTTGCTAGGTCAATTTAGCAGGAAAATGATACATATAACTCCGTAAAGAGTATGGAAAGTATCCATACTCTTTACAACATAGAAATTTTAAAATTTAAGGAGTGTTTTGAATGGCACGTGTTTTATTCATTAACGCTGGATCAGAAGGACATATAAATCCAACATTACATGTTGTAGAAGAACTGATTTCTCGCGGTGAAGAGGTAGTTTATTTTTCAATAGAGGCTTTCAGGGAGCGTATTGAGAAGACAGGTGCTACTGTACGAACGATTGATGATGAAAAATTTATACAAGCATTTCTTTCCGGTGGTCGAAATTATTTACAGGAAAGAATAAACGGCCTTCTACATACAGCTGATATTGTAATACCTAGTGTTCTAGAACAAATTGAAGGTGAACATTTTGATTATATTATTCATGATTCGATGTTTGGCTGTGGTCGCTTAATTGCCCAAATTCTTAATCTTCCAGCCATAAATTCATGCACATCTTTTGCACAAGATGAAAAATCATTTAAACAAATGTTAGACCATCTTTCTAAAAATATCCCACTGGAAGTTCAGGATAGAATACATAATGATTTTGAAAACTTAACTAATGGAATTATAGAAAAATATGGTGTTAATATAAACTCACCGTATGAAGTTTTCTGTAATCCAGCTTCACTTACTATTGTGTATACAATTAAGGAGTTCCAACCTTTTGGGGATACATTTAATGAAACATTCAAATTTGTGGGTCCATCTATCTCTACACAAGTGAAAAATGAAGGTTTTGATTACACTTCAATTGAAGAAAAAAGCCTGATTTACATTTCATTAGGTACTGTTTTTAATGAGGCGATTGATTTTTATAAACTTTGTATGAAGGCGTTCGAGAATAGTAAGCATACAATTGTTATGTCTATTGGCAACAAAACGGAAATAAGTGATTTAGGTAATATCCCTAAAAACTTCATTGTGAAAAACTATGTACCACAAACTGAACTTCTCAAATATACGAAACTATTTATTACACACGGCGGTATGAACAGTACGCATGAAGGGATATATAACGGTGTTCCACTCGTTGTAATTCCGCAAAGTGCAGATCAGCCAGTAATCGCAAAGCAAGTGGAGAGTCTCGGGGCAGGAGTTAAATTGCAAATGCAAGGATTAACTGCGGATCAACTAAGTGAAAGTGTAGAAATAGTATTAAATAATCCGTCATGTAAAGAAGCTGCTTTGAATTTGAAGGAGTCTCTCCGAAAATCAGGTGGGTATAAGCAAGCAGTTGATGAAATTTTTAAATTTACAGGCTGTTATTAAAACTATACATGTGAAAGGGTGTCTATATTAAATGATATAGACACTTTTATGTTATATGAAGCGAGGAATTGATGAAATGGAAAGAATGAAAATACTAGATGTAAATTTTGCTGACATGACAGCTACACCATTTTTTCAAGTGGAGGCGAAAAATAGAATTAGATTCGATATAGAATTATTTGAGGATAATTTGAGAGGATTAAGAGGGATTTTGACTGAACTTTTTAAAAGTCCTGATACAATTGATGTTTCATTTATTTCCGGTTACATAACATATGGTAAAAGTAAGAGAATAAATGAGAAAACAAAAATTGGAAGGTTCATGAAGATTAAGAATTGGGCAGAAACGAAAGTAGACGTTGATGATTTTGAAAGTACAATCATATTTACTACGATTAAAGGTGTACATGAAGATGAAGTATATAAGTATTGCAAGTATGTCGTTAATGGTGGTCAGCAAGCGTATATTTCTTTTTATAACGATACTTATTTATTGTATATAAGTACAGACGTTATTGATATTATTTCACCAGATACAAGTTTAATAGAAAAGTTAAAACTTCAATACAGTGAAGAATATGATAAGTTTTATGAAACTATATTGACGGATTCGGAAATGTTTACAAGTGATAAGTAATTTCAAAGTATTGATAGAAAGATATATGGAAAATGGAGATGGCACGTTGTTTTAAAATAATGTGATCTCACATTGCCATGCGTTTTAAGTTAACGATGAAGGGTTTCAAGACGACTTGGTGCAATTCATCCATATATATACCTAAAATTTTTCATTACAAGTACTACAATTTCTATTGCTCACTTTTACTTTATAAATTTAGGATGTAGTTTTACGTGTTAGTAGTAATTTCACTATTTCTGCACAACTTCTGCACACATTTAGGTGATTTCTATGTCATGATATATTCCGTAAGTGAAATATTTCACAAGAAATGAAATGTTTCTTTACGACGGTGTATGCATATTTACGCATACATGAAATAAGATTGACTCTTGTTATTCTTTTACATCAAAGCCCACATTACACTACGAAGTATAACAAGAAGGGGACAGGAACATGAATAATCGATTTTTAAAACAACTACAAAACTTGAAAATGAACAAAAAAAGTATAGGAGCTGTTGCATTAACAGCTGGAATTATCGGCACGACACTTATTCCTCAAAATGCATACGCGCACGGCTTTGTTGAAAAGCCTGGTAGCCGTTCCGCTTTATGTAGTCCAACTTATGGTGCTCTAAATGTAAACTGTGGAAGTGTTATGTATGAACCACAAAGTTTAGAAGCTCCAAAAGGATTCCCACAAGGTGGCCCAGTTGATGGGCAAATCGCTTCTGCAGGTGGAAAATTTGGCGGTATTTTAGATCAACAAACAGCAAATCGTTGGTTTAAAAATACAATCACTGGTGGGGAAAATACATTTACTTGGAAGTATACAGCACCTCACTTAACAAGCAAATGGCACTACTATATTACAAAAAAAGGATGGAATCCAAATAAAGCACTAACAAGAGCAGACTTTGAGCCAATTGGCACTGTACAACATGATGGTTCTGCAGCTTCAAATAATTTAACTCATAAAATCAATGTACCTACTGACCGTAGTGGATATCATGTGATTTTAGCTGTATGGGATGTAGCTGATACAGCAAATGCGTTCTATAATGTAATTGATGTGAATCTCATCAATAATGTGAAACCAGACACAGAAGCGCCAAGTATTCCAAATGGAATTCAGGCGCAAAAAGTAACAGCGAATAGTATAGAACTAACATGGAACGTTTCTACGGATAATGTAGGAGTAAAAGGGTACCAAATCTTCCGTAACGGAGAGATGATTGACACAGTACCAGGCACTTATTTTATTGATAAGAAATTACAACCAAGCACAGAATACACTTATACTGTAAAAGCAATTGACGCAGCTGGCAATGTATCGAAAGAAAGTACAGCGCTTACAGTGAAAACAACAGTTGAAGCTCCTGATACAGAAGCACCAACACAACCAAAAGGATTACATAGCATGGGAACAACAGCGTCAAGTGTGGATCTAATGTGGAGCCCATCTGATGATAACGTTGGAGTAGACTATTACGATATTTATAGAGAAATAGAAGGAACAATGAAAAAAATTGCAACATCCAATACGACTTCTTATATGGATAAAAATTTACTCGCTAATACTACTTATAAATATGCAGTGAAAGCAGTGAAAGCAGTGGATGTAGTTGGAAATGAATCCGTACAAAGTGATACGTTCACAATTACTACAAAAACTGAAAGCGCTTCATATGAAGCGTGGGATGCAAAGAAAGCATATAAAAAGGGAGATAGAGTTTTACACGAGGGAAAAGTGTATGAAGCAGTCCAGAATTATGAAGGACATGGGGATCCAAACTGGATTTTTGCTTTATCCTTATGGAAAGCAGTGTAAGCTTTACCTCAAAATGAAATAAAAGATGATGGGCTTTGATGCAAAAAAAGGAAGTTTGAGAGTTAACTTTTCTACTTATAAAAAAGACGACGTATTCAGCGTCGTCTTTTTGTATTAATCTAGAATATTCATCAAAGAGACTTTCAAACGAATAAGCTACAGAAAGGTTACTATACGAATACATAATGTAGAATCATATAGTAACCTTTCTATTATGATAACACTTTCGTCATAAGTATATGCGCAATTCCATCTTCCATAAATACGTCGGAAGAAGTTTGATAGCCTAATTTTTCATAAAACCCTTCAGCTTGTGTTTGACCGTGTAGTTTAACTTTGTTTGCTTCTTTGTTACGAGCAATCTCTTCTAACTTTTGAATGATTACTTTGCCTAATCCGTATTTGCGATAGTCTTTTAAAATACAAATTCTTTCTAGTTTACCCATTCCGTCAACGAATCGTATACGGCCAGTTCCTACAGGAAGTTCATTATAATAAATTAATATATGTTTGCATGCCTCGCCAATTTGGTCATATGTATCGAATTCATCTTCAAGTGGGACACCTTGTTCTTTTACAAAGACTTCTTTTCGAATGTGAAAGGCAGTTTCTAAATCTGTAAGTTCTGTTATGAGTTTGGATTGCAAATTGTTCAGCCCTTTCTAGTGCGATATGAATGTGTTTTCATAGTATATCATACTGTAATGCTATAAAAGAAAAAACTGACTTGCAAAAGTCAGCCTTTAAAATGCTTAATATTCTTTTATACCGTTTTTTGTTCCGATGATTGCTTTGCTCGTCATATTGATGAATAATCCTGTTTCAACTACACCGGTAATCATCTTTAACTCTGTATGTGTATCATTTGGATTCAATATTTTGTTTGGAAAAATACAATCAATAATTAAATTGCCGTTATCAGTTATAAATGGTCCGCCATCTTTCATACGTAAACGCGTTTCGCATCCTAAAGATTGAATTCTCTTTTCAGTTTGCTTCCAAGAGAAGGGGATGATTTCAATAGGAAGTGGAAAGGTACCTAAATGTGAAACGAGTTTGGATTCATCTGCAATAATAATAAGTTCTTTAGAGGAGGTGGCAACAATCTTTTCGCGAAGTAATGCACCACCACCACCTTTTATTAATTGTAAATCATTATTGATTTCATCTGCTCCATCAATTGTGAGATCAAGTATATCAATTTCATTTAAAGAGATTAGCGGAATAGATAATTGTTTTGCTAATACTTCAGTTTCTTTTGATGTCGGTGCAGCTTGAATAGATAACCCTTCTTGTACACGGTGACCTAACTTTTGTATCGTCCAATATACGGTTGAACCCGTACCAAGTCCAATCGTCATACCATCTCTTACAAAGCCAGCAGCATATTCGCCTGCAAGCTGTTTTAAATTCATCATTTTACTCCGCCGGGCGTGATCCAGCATCTAAACCGGAATTTTCAACTGTAAGTATAGGGCGAACGGTAATATCTTTATGTACACGCATTTGGCACGATAATCGTAAGTGGTCTTCAATTCCTTTTTCCGTAATAGCTTGTTTTTCATCATTTGTCGCCTCACAAAAATCACCTGCAATGACTTCAACTCTACAAGTTGTACATCTTGCTTTGCCACCGCAACGATGAAGAATGTGTACACCGTTATCTTCAAGTGCTAATACTAATTTCGTTCCTTCTTTAATATCGAAAGTTCCGGTACCTTCCACTGTTAATTTTGGCAAATTGATTCCTCCTCATGTAAAATGCTATATAACATATTTATGACCCGTATTCATGAACATAAACATAAAATTAATTATAAGCCCCGTAACTTTTTTATTTGTTCAATCGTTTAATAAGTAAGCGCTGAAAAGGAGTGGTTATTTTGTGCACAAAAGTAACTCAGGTTTTAAAGAATCATATCGATATGAATCATTCAAATATAAATTTTTTAATTACACATTATGCAGAGGTAAAAAGATACTGTACGTTTTTGACGAAAAACAAATGGGATGGGGAAGACCTTGCCCAAGAAGCAATTTGCAAAGTTCTTCAAAAGTATAGTGAGAAGGAAATTTGTATAACGCTTCTGTATAAAATTGCTCGAAATCAATGGTTAGATCAAATGAAATCAAAATCCGTTCAAGAAAAGTTAGAACAGCAAAATACATTTGAAGAACCACATGGAAAAATTGCAGATTTGCATGAAATGGTAGGGAAAGTATTGTCTTCGTTAAATGTGCAACAATCCGTAATTTTATTATTGAAGGATGTTTTTCAATATAGTATCGCGGATATTGCAAAGATATGCTCTGTATCAGAAGGGGCAGTGAAAGCATCTTTATTTAGGAGTAGAAATAGGCTGAAAACTGTAAATGAAGAAGGCATTGAAATAGTGGAGTACACGGATGATGTTGAAATCGTTGTAACTTCTATTCGAGAAGAAAGACCTGAATTGTTGACGAAACTTCTCCCAACAATAGATTTCACTAAGTTACCATCAATACAACCAGTGTTATTCTTCAGTATGAAACAATCTTCTTCTTACAGTTGTATGCTTAATGCGGCATAAAACAGATGGAGGGATTTATAATGAGTGTAATTCCTTACGTAATAGAACAAACGAAATTAGGAGAACGCTCCTATGATATATATTCAAGATTATTAAAAGACCGAATTATTATGATTGGTTCAGAAATTAACGATCAAGTTGCAAGCAGTGTAGTAGCACAATTATTGTTTTTAGAAGCGGAAGATGCAGAAAAAGATATATTCCTGTATATCAATAGTCCGGGTGGTTCAACGACAGCGGGATTTGCAATATTAGATACGATGAACCTTATTAAACCAGATGTGCAAACACTTTGTATGGGCTTTGCGGCATCATTCGGTGCGCTTTTACTATTAGCTGGCGCAAAAGGAAAAAGATTTGCGCTCCCTAACAGTGAAATCATGATTCATCAACCGCTTGGCGGTGTAAAAGGGCAAGCGACGGAGATTGAAATTACAGCAAAAAGAATTTTAAAGTTAAAACACGATATAAATAAAATTATCGCAGAGCGAACAGGGCAACCAGTTGAAAAAGTAGCACATGATACAGAAAGAGATTATTTTATGACGGCAGTAGAAGCGAAGGAATATGGAATTGTCGATGCAGTTATTGAGAAAAAATAACATAAAACAGGCTAGAGAATATACTAAATTCTCTAGCCTGTTTTTGTCATTCTTTATTCTTTTATCCATTCATCAACTAAAGCTTGATTCTTTTTAATCCATTTTCGCGCGGCTTCTTCTGGATCTTTCGTTTTATTTAGCATGACCATTAAAGTACCTAGTTGTTCATCGTTCATTTTCCATTGATCAAAGTATTTCACAATATCCGGATGATCTTTTTCGAAACCTTTACGAACTGAGTAATAAATGTCATCTTTTTCACCATATACTTTCTTAGGGTCTTTTAAATATTTTAAGTCAAATTCTGAAAAGCCCCAATGAGGATTCCAAAGCGTAACAGCAATTGGTTTCTTTTTCGTATATGCCTTCTTTAGTTCGCTCATCATCGCAGCTTCTGAAGATTGGACAAGTTTTAGTTTTATATCATATTCCTTCATTGCTTTATTCGTTAAATTCATTAGGCTACTACCAGGTTCAATCCCAACAATTTTATTATCTAGCTCATCTTTATGTGCATTTAAATCTTCAATACTGTTAACGTTTTTCACATAAGAAGGGACGACTAAACCAAGCCCAGTACCTTCATACCATTTTGATTTTAAGACGAAGTCATCTTTGTAACGGGCATTTAATGGTTTATCTGTAACAGGAAGCCATACTTCTAGATTCGCATCAACATCACCACGTGCGACGCCAGTCCATATCGCAGCTTTTTCTAAATACATGAGTTCAACTTTATAGCCTTTTTCTTCTAATAAAACTTTCCACATATTTGCGGTTGCGATATTTTCTTTCCAACTTGTTACACCAAGTTTAATTTTTCCTTTCGAATTTGCATTTGTTGCATTACAAGAAGTGAAAATCATACTAATAAATAGTAACAGACTTATAATCCATATTTTTTTCGCATTCAAAACCTCCTGTGAAGCTTTTGCTTTTTATAAATTAATCTATAAGTGAACCTTCTTATTATGAACGGAAACAAGAATTTTTAAAGAAATCTTATATATGTCATTTTTATGTAATATTTCTCTGTAAAATCGCAACACTATGTAAATAGATGGGTAGAAAAGGAGTAGTGACATGGATAATACAAAGGTACGTGTTGAAAATGTAACAAAAGTCTTTGGGAAACATCCGCAACGAGCGCTTACCTTATTAAAAGAAGGAAAAAGCAAATCGGAAATTTTAAAGGAGACAGGAATGAACGTTGGTGTGAAAAAGGCAACGTTTGAAGTATACACTGGAGAAATTTTCGTTATTATGGGTTTGTCTGGTAGTGGGAAATCAACGCTAGTTCGAATGCTAAATCAATTAATCAAACCGACAGCCGGGCATATATACATAGATGGTGAAGACATCGCAACGATGGGAAAAGAAGAATTGCGAAGAGTAAGAAGGACGAAAATGAGTATGGTTTTTCAGAAGTTTGCTTTATTTCCACATCGTACGGTAATACAAAACGTTGCGTACGGGTTAGAAATTCAAGGAGTTCCAGTAGAGGAACGAGAAAATAAGGCGTTAGAATCGCTACAGTTAGTAGGACTCGATCATCATAAAGATAATTACCCTAGTCAACTTAGTGGTGGTATGCAGCAGCGTGTTGGAATTGCAAGGGCACTAACGAATAATCCAGATGTATTACTAATGGACGAGTCATTTAGTGCATTAGATCCACTAATTCGAAAAGAAATGCAAGATGAATTGTTAGAGTTACAAGATAAAATGGAAAAAACAATTATTTTTATTACACATGATTTAGATGAAGCTCTTCGAATTGGTGATCGTATCGCATTAATGAAAGATGGAGAAATCGTTCAAATTGGAACGCCGGAAGAAATTATGATGAGTCCTGCCAATGAATTTGTAGAGAAATTCGTGGCGGACGTGAATTTAGGAAAAGTAATTACGGCGGAATCTATATTAAAACGACCGGAGACTTTATTAATTGATCGTGGACCACGTGTAGCACTTCAAATTATGAGGAATGCAGGTGTTTCTACCGTATATGTTGTAAACAAAAAGTATGAATTTTTAGGTATATTAACTGCGGATGATGCAAGTAAAGCAGTACAAAAACAGTGGCCGATTGCTGATTTATTACTTAACGATATTCCACACGTTTATCTAGATACATTACTGGAAGAAACGTATGCAAAAATGGCGGAGATGAAATATCCATTACCCGTAATTGATGAAAAGAAAAGGTTGAGAGGAATTATTAAACGTGAAAGTGTCATTCAAGCTCTTGCAGGTAACATTGAGGAAGAGGTGAAAGACGATGAATAATATTCCGCGCATTCCATTAGGCGAATGGGTCGATTCATTTGTTGCAAGTTTATATGAGCACTTTGAAGGCTTGTTCCGAGGATTCTCCTATATTATCGGTGGATTTGTTGATTTACTCACTAATTTTTTAACAATAATACCAGCCATAGTGATGATTATCATCTTATGTTTCCTCATTTGGTACACAACGAGGAAATTATCTTTAGTCATTTTTACGCTCATCGGATTATTATTTATTTTAAATATTAACTACTGGGCACAAACGATGCAAACATTAGCGCTCGTACTTACGTCAGTTATTATTTCAATTATTATCGGAATTCCCATTGGCATTTTAGCATCTCAAAATGAACGTTTCTCAAAATTTTTAAAACCGACATTAGATTTTATGCAAACAATGCCGGCATTCGTCTATCTCATTCCCGCGATAACATTTTTTGGAGTAGGCGTCGTACCAGGCATTATTGCTTCCGTTATTTTTGCTATGCCACCGACAATCAGATTTACAGACTTAGGAATTAGACAAGTTCCAGAAGATTTAATTGAAGCTGCGAATGCGTTTGGCTCTACCGCATCACAAAAATTATTTAAAGTACAATTACCGCTCGCAACGGGAACGATCATGGCTGGCGTGAATCAAAGTATTATGCTTTCGTTATCAATGGTTGTAACAGCTTCACTTGTAGGAGCGCCAGGACTTGGCGTCGATGTATATCGCTCTGTAACACAAGTAAATATCGGAATGGGATTTGAAGCTGGACTAGCTATCGTCGTGATTGCGATTATATTAGACCGAATTACGCAAGGGTTTTATACAAAAGAAAATAATTCAAAAAACACACTTTATACTACAAAGTGTGTTTTTTGAATTCGAATTACATCCGAACAATAACAGAACCTCCAGCTGGTGCACAAACTTGGTTTTGCTGTTGTTCCATTGATTTTATTAATTGATTATTTTCTTCGATTAATGAGATTAATTTAGCTAATTGGCTTTCAAGGCTTGCGATGCGCTGCATCATGTATTGCGAATCATAATGCAGTGTATTCCTTACTGGATGGGGGGTAAGCATATTGTTGATTTATATTTGGATTCCAATGAGGATACATTTGAATCGTTCCTCCTTCAATAAATTACTGATCTTTCTTATAGTAAATGCCTATGTATATGTAATGGTGACTTAAAAATTCTTTCAAACGAAGAGGATTATGTAGGGGGAATGGAAAAGTAATAAAGTACATTTTCTGGAAATTTTCAAGCGGAATAGCAAATATATTAGTAGACAGCAACGTTCATGTAAATGGATATTATATGGGGAGAAATTATGAGAGGAGATGCTATTTTGGCTAATAATAAAAAAAGAAATGATGCTATGACAATTGGTGTCGCTATAGGTGTTGTAATCGGTGTAATTCCTGGTGTATTTACTGATAATATAGCAATCGGAATAGCGATTGGGATTGCAGTTGGAATGGGGATTACGCTTTTGAAGAAATAATGAGTTGTAAATTATTTTAATGTGAAAATTCTACTTTCAAAAGATTGAATTTTCGGAATATAAAACCTATTTTTCCTTTTTTTATGATATTATATATGCAAAGGATGGTGATGGATATGCCAATAAACAATCAAGCAGAACAAAACTGCTTCATTTGTGAAAAACATAAAGGGAACATTACAGTTTCAGGTGGAGCTATTTACGAAGATGAACTCATTTACGTTGGACATGTCCATTGGGATGCAGAAGAAACATATCTTGGTTATGTAATGATTGATATAAAGAGACATGTACCTGGTCTCGCTGAATTAACTGAAGATGAGGCAAAGGCATTCGGACTGATAACAAGTAGAGTAAGTAAAGCGCTTAAAGAAAGCAAAGGTGCAGAACATATTTACAGTTTCGTTTCAGGTAATGGTGTACCACATTTGCATATGCACATTATTCCACGTTATCCAAATACACCAAAAGAGTTTTGGTCACCGACTGAAGTAGCAAATTGGACTGGTGTACCACATGGAGATTCAGAGAAAATAAAAAAACTATGCGAAAGAATACGAAAGTATATGGTAAATGAGTATGCATACAACAAATAATACACAATATTCATGGGTTGGAAGTAGAGAAATGTGTTTAGACGAAGTTTCAGTCAAGCAATATGGTGATATTGTACTTGGTAAATACGGCGGGAATATAAGTGCCGGAGCAAAAAAGAATGAAGACGGTGCATTAGTTTGGTCGAATGGTGATTGGGAATTCGCTGTTATATTAGACGGGCATAATAGTGCGAAAAGTGTTGAATTAGTAGTAAATACAATCCAAAAAGAATATGAAAATATAAAAGCGATTATGAAAGAATCAATTAAAACAGTATTTCGATCTGTTGAAAATCATATACTTACAATTTTTCAATCCTCCTCATTTAAAGAAAACTGTAAAAGAGTAAAAGGTGAAACTGCTTGCTTAATATGCGTAAGAAAAGAAAATTACATATGGTGGCTTTCCATAGGTGATTGCTTAGTTTATGTATTTCATGATGAATTACATAAATTAGGACAATATACATTGAATCAACGCCACTTTTACGAATGGATTGGAAATGTAAACACATTTGATTTACCCGTTCCTTGCTATTCTTCAGGAATTCGTGAACTACGTACTGGAAAGAATCGAATTGTAATGGTGACAGATGGGGTATTAGAATGCGGGGAACGCCGTTATGAAACGCCATTAAATCTTTATAATGATATGAATGGAAAAAATATTGAGTTAAAAGAAAATATTCATAATGTGTTAGAACATGTTCATCATCAATTCGGACGAGATAGTGCGACCATTATTAGTTGGGATTATGAAAATGATGCATATGCTACGTATCCGAGTGATCAGCCGGAGAAAATTAAAGTGAAAAAATAAAAAGGAGAGGGTTTTCTGTCAGTTACAAAAATATCCTTATTAATTTTATGGGTGCTATCTTTATTGGTTTTTGAAAGAATAGCGAGAAGACAGTTAAATATACCGAAACAAAAAGGATGGAATAACCAACATGTGAATGATACACATAAATGGGGAAATAGAATTATTATTTCCTCTTATATAGTTGTTATTGCTATAAGCACTTTTCTTCCAAATCGTATATTTATGGGCTATGTACCTCCTTTATTTTTTATTACGTTATATGGATTTCAATCATATATGGAGTGGAAATATGATAAGGAATCGCGGGAGTTTTTGATTTCATTATTAGGAGTTGCAGCATTAATAATAACAGGGTTCATACTATATTTCTTCCTTTAATATAGTATAAATTTAAAGCAAGAAGAAGAGAAGAAATGAAAAAACCTTTCTTACGTGCAGAATCGATCATTTTTAATGAAGATCATTCAAGAATACTCGTTCAATAACCGTTACTATAGTCCACTTTATTTTAAACAATTCAATGAAGTAATAGGAGGAATGATATTGAGAACCTATACATTTTGGATTATAATTTTTGTTTTTTGTATAGCGGGCTACTTTTTGGATCGATTTTTAAGAAAAAAATTGAATATGCCAAAGAGCGGATTTTGGGGATATAAGAAACATGTAAATAGTTTACATAAAAAATTGGAAATAGGACTACTTTTTATTTATTTAATAACTAGCTTTATATTTATCTTTAAATTCGAAAGTGTAAATATTGCTTATGTCATTTTTACTTATTTAGGGGGGACGATAATCCTAAGAGCATTGATGGAATGGAAGTATGATAGAGAATCGAAAGAATATATATTTTCGATAATTGGGATATTCACGTTTATTTTTATGACTTCAATACTATTTTACTTCTTCCCATCTGCTGCATAATAAAATGATTTTTGAAGGTATAAATAATGAAATAACTAATTAATAAGAAACCATTTATCTATACATGAATGGTTTCTTATTATGTGTACGAAGTTCGGTCTTCGCAATTTAATCATTTATTTTAGCCAATATGGATTTAATGAAATTTGTTTTATCCTCTGCATATTTATGCTTATCATTAGGGTTAGCTGTTGAAAGTTGAATCTTTAACTGTTCATACTGCATACGAGAAGTTTTATTGTCTATTAAGTAATCTCTGAATTTTAATTGTTCTATTAAATATGGATTCCCTTGTTCATACATATGAATTTGATGAGTTCTTGGCTCACCTTTATTGAAATAATACCTTTCGGGTAATACATCTTTTCTATATTTATAATTTAATTGTTCTAGGTTCGTAATACATTTTAGACCACTTTTGGAATCTCTTAATTCCATCGCAATATCAATAATAGGTTTTGCGCTTAAATGCGGGATGGAAGTACTTCCAATATGGTGTATCGCTAAAATATATTTTCCAATGTGTTCCTCAATTAATTGTTTTTCTTTTGAAAACTCAAATTCCCACTCTTCGGACCACGGAACTAAAAACACTTTACCATAGGGTAAACCTAGCATTTAATTAGCACCCCCTTACATATTTTTTCAATAAAGTTACTTTACATCTTCTTAAAACTCCTCAATACAAGAAACTCCCACAATCTCCAAGGAAGAACCTTCTTCGCAAAGATCATAAATTTTACACCTTTCCCAATTGGGTATCGTAATGTAGTACGCCTTGCTTCAGCAATTTCTACGATTTTATTTGCAACATCCATCGGATTACCAAGTGTATCGTTGCCATTGTTTATGTGCTTTTGTATTTTATCCATATATTCTTTGTAAGGAGAGGTTGTATCAGATTGGTTTTCAGCTAATTGTTTACCAACTTCCCATATGTTCGTGTTATAAGAACCAGGTTCAAGTAAGGCAACGTCTATTCCGAAAGGCTTTACTTCTAAGCGAAGGGATTCACTCCAGCCTTCTAATGCATATTTTGAAGAAACGTAAGGAGATAGACCAGGGAATCCTACTTTCCCGCTAATACTGCTTATATTAATGATTTTTCCGCTTTTCTGCTTTCTCATATATGGTAAGACAAGTTGCGTGATGGATATAGCTCCAAAAAGATTTGTTTCAAATTGTTTACGGTAGTCCTCCACTCGGATTTCTTCGATAAAGCCCCCATTTGCATATCCTGCATTATTTATGAGAATGTCTATTCTGTTTATTTCGTTTAAAAATAATTGGAAGTTATGTATAGAACCTTGATCTGTTACATCTAATTGTTGAACTTTTATATTTTGTTGTAAGTCGAGTTTAGTAGCTTGAGATATTAAGTCTATTTGTTTCTCAAGATTGCGCATTGTAGCAATGACAAAATAGTCTTTTTTTGCAAGTTCAAGTGTCGTTAAAAGTCCGAATCCACTTGATGCTCCTGTAATAATCGCGATTTTTTTATTCATTGTTCGCTCGCTTTCTTTTTCTTTTATCATAACGAGTTATAAAGAGAAAATCTATTTATTGTATAAAGATATTTGATATAATTGAAAATAATTATCAATTAAATTTTGGTTTTTACATAAAAGGAGTGTGGGTTTCATAGAGACTAACGGTTTTCATGATATTTTTCATAAATATTTTTATGGTTTACAAGTTGTAGAGGAAAGACATATGAATGTTCCAAAAACAATAGGTATGGGTGAAATACGAAGATGGACTTCATTTTCAGGTATGGAAATTGTGTTATCAAATTATCAATTTCATAATAACCATCGCATCCAGTTTGCATCTGATGCAGCAATGGTGGAGCTTAATTTTTGTTTACAAGGGTTCGGAGGAGTGCAAGTTGGTCATTCTTCGTATGAATTAATGACTGGAAATAGCTATTTATATTTTATGAATGATTTTGATGTAGTATTTGAATATGAAAAAGAAACGCCTCTATATTCATTAGCGATTGGGATTCCTGTACAATTGTTTAATCATTTCATGATGAATAATGCTATTGAAAAAAGTCTTGATTTTCATTCTATATTAGGAAATCAATCTTTTAAAAAGTTTCAAAATCCAATTGATTCTATAACATCTAATCTTATTAAGAGAATGATAGAGCATCCCCAAAAGGATCGTATTAGTCAACTAGAATTAGAAAGTAAAGCGCTCGAATTGCTTTCTATACATTTGGGGAGAGTGTTGCTTAATGATTGTGACGCAAATAAAAGGAGTCAATTATCAAAACAGGATTTGAATAAAATAAAACAGGCTGAAGAAATTTTACTTCAACGAATGGAATCACCCCCATCATTATTAGAATTAGCTAAAATAGTAGAGTTAAATGATTATAAATTAAAAATTGGGTTTAAAGAATTATTTGGGATGTCCACATTTGCATATTTACGAGAAAAGCGTATGGAGCATGCGATAGATTTACTGCGTTCGGGAAATAGTAATGTGACCGAAACGGCATTTGCAGTTGGATACAATAATGTCAGTCATTTTTCAGAGTTATTTCGTAAAAAGTATGGAATGAATCCATCAGAATTTTTACGTATTTATTAACGTAAAACAGGAATAATCCGCTATACCGTAAATTCCTCCGTCATTTGGTAGTTGCTTTTTGTAATGGTCATTATAATTACAAACAACATCCAATTGGAAATAACTTTTTATGGAGGAATTTAAATGAAAGAACGGAATGAAAGTCATTTTTGGATATTTGTATTAACAGGAATGTTTCTTATTATAACAACGACGGGTTTTGCACGTATGGCATATGGAATTATATTGCCGTTTATGCAAGAAGGACTCCATTTATCTACAGCTCAAGCAGGTATGTTAGGAACCATACTCTTTTTAGGGTATTTATTAACAGTCGGAACATCTGGAATACTTACTATCCGTTTTGGAGCAAAATCAGTTTTATTAATAGGGAGTTGGCTCGTCGTTATAAGTTTAATAGGATTAGCATTTGTCTCCTCATTTTGGATAGCCTCTATTTGTATGTTATGTGCTGGAGCTGGTAGTGCCCTTGTATATACACCACTCATGTCAATAACAGTAGGATGGTTTCCAGAAAAAAGAGGAACTGCAATGGGGCTATTATTAAGCGGTGCTGGCATAGGGATGCTATTTAGTGGAATAATTGTTCCTTATATAGTACGTGCATTTCCAGAGTATAGTTGGCGTGGTTCATGGCTTTTGTTTGGAGTTATTACATGTATTGTTGTATTCGTTGCCTCAATTGTTTTGAAAAATCCAGAAGTTACTGAAGATGAGGGGGAAAGGAATAATAAGTCGTTTTTATGGAAAACGAAAGAGCTATACATCATTGCATGGATGTATTTTATTGTGGGCGTTGTTTATTTAATTCCAAATTTATATCAAACTAGTTTTATGATTAATAATGGTATTGCGGCATCAATTTCGGGAACTGTTTATGCGATTGCAGGAATGTTTTCAATCGTAGGAGCTCCTGTCTGGGGATTGATTTCGGATCGGGTTGGTATAAAGAAGACGTTATGTATTGCACTTTTATTAGCTGTAATAGGTGATATGATTCCAATTATATTTGGACATACCATTGGCTTTATCATGTCGGCAATTATTTGGGGTTCCAGCCTCGGAGGTATCCTTTTATTAATTCAAGTTGCTGCTTCAAAGCAAGTATCTCCGAAATATGTCTCAATGGCAATTAGTTTTATATCCGTTTTCTATGCAGTTGGTCAAATGATTGGACCAGGACTTGCAGGATGGATTATCGGGGAAAGTGGATATACAACAGCTTATGGATTAGGTGCTTTTGGTTTCTTTATGTGCATATGTTTGGGATTAAGGCTAAAAAGAGGGGATCTGGCAAACTCAGCGTATATAGAGAAGTGAGTATTGTCTTGAAATGAATCTTTTTAATGGGGGGAAGCAAAGTGTTCCATGTTAAAGACGTATTAGCAGATCAGTTATTAGCAAATGCGAATGATCCCAGTTGGTATATTCCATTTTCAGATGCAGTTAAGGATTTATCTGAGAGAGAAGCTTTCTGGAAACCGAATGAAGAGTGTAATAGTATAGCTGAAATTGTACAACATTTACTGTATTGGAATACGACGTGGCAAACTAGGTACAAAGAATCAAATGTTAATGCTGTGCCCGCTATTGGTGATAATAACAAAAGTTTTATGCTATCAGATAATCAAACATTTGAAGAGTTAAGAGAAAAACTATTAGAGAAACTGTTACAATGGCAAAGTCTCATAAATGAAGACAAGGTTGAAAGTGATGTAATTGGATTTCCTGTATCTGCGAAGTGGTGGGAAGTATTAGCTAATGTAACGACTCATAACGCGTATCACATTGGTCAAATTATTTACATTCGGAAATTACAGAAGAGTTTTGATAATGAATAAGATAATAATTCTCAAATTAGGTGAACAAAAGTGGACAAAACGAGACAGATGTCTCATTTTGTCCACTTTTTTATTATGAAAGAAAAGAGAAAACCTATTAAATCAGGGATTAGAATTTGGCACAGTACTTGCAATATAAAAGATGAACAAGAAAATAGGAGGGCTGGACATGTTAAAAACAACTGAAAGTAAAGGGAATGAAATTACGAAAGAACAAGCTCGTTGGATGTATGAAAAAATGTTAGAGATTCGTAAGTTTGAAGACAAGGTGCATGAATTATTCGCGCAAGGCGTTCTGCCAGGTTTCGTTCATTTATACGCTGGTGAAGAAGCAGTAGCAGTTGGTGTATGTGCCCACTTAACAGATAGTGACAGTATTACAAGTACGCATAGAGGTCACGGCCATTGTATCGCAAAAGGTTGTGATTTAAATGGCATGATGGCCGAACTTTTTGGGAAAGCGACAGGGTTATGTAAAGGTAAAGGTGGTTCAATGCATATTGCCGATTTAGATAAAGGAATGCTTGGTGCAAATGGGATTGTAGGCGGAGGTTTTCCACTTGCTTGCGGTTCAGCATTAACAGCTAAATATAAAGGAACGAAAGATGTAAGTGTTTGCTTCTTCGGTGACGGAGCAAATAATGAAGGAACATTCCATGAAGGGGTTAATTTAGCAGCGATTTGGAAGTTACCAGTTATTTTTATCGCAGAAAATAACGGTTACGGTGAAGCAACAACATTTGAATATGCTTCTAGTTGTAACTCTATTGCTGATCGTGCAAAAGCATATAACATTCCGGGTGTTCAAGTAGATGGAAAAGATCTATTAGCAGTATATAAAGCGGCGGAAGAGGCTGTTGAGCGTGCACGTAATGGCGGTGGCCCAACTTTAATTCAATGCATGACATATCGTAATTACGGTCATTTTGAAGGAGAAGCACAAACGTATAAAACAGCGGAAGAAAAAGAAGAACATTTAAATGAAAAAGATGCGATTGTGCATTTCCGCAAGCATTTAATTCATGAAGCTTTATTAACGGAATCCGAACTTGTGGATATGGAAAAGGCAGTAGATGAAGCAGTACAAAAATCAATTGAATTTAGTGAAAACAGTCCATATCCAGAGGATGAAGAATTATTAAAAGATGTATACGTTTCTTACAAATAAGAGGAGGGTGAAAAATAATGACTAGAACAGTAAGTATGTCAACTGCAATTAATGAAGCGATGAAAATATCAATGCGTCGTGATGAAAACGTAATTTTAATCGGAGAAGATGTTGCAGGCGGTGCACAAGTGGATCACTTGCAAGATGATGAAGCATGGGGCGGTGTACTCGGTGTTACGAAAGGACTTGTACAAGAATTTGGTCGAAATCGTATTTTAGATACTCCAATTTCAGAAGCGGGTTATATGGGAGCGGCGATGGCAGCTGCTGCAACAGGTTTACGTCCGATAGCTGAATTAATGTTTAATGATTTTATCGGTAGTTGTCTTGATCAAGTATTAAACCAAGGTGCAAAGTTCCGCTATATGTTCGGTGGAAAAGCGAAAGTGCCAGTTACAGTACGTACGATGCACGGTGCTGGATTTAGCGCAGCGGCACAGCATTCACAAAGTTTATATGCGTTATTTACGAGCATTCCAGGTATAAAAGTTGTCGTTCCTTCCACTCCTTATGACGCAAAAGGCTTATTATTAGCGGCAATTGAAGATGACGATCCAGTAATCTTCTTTGAAGATAAAACACTTTACAATATGAAAGGCGAAGTACCAGAAGGGCACTATACAATTCCTTTAGGAAAAGCAGATATTAAACGTGAAGGTTCTGATGTAACAATCGTTGCAATTGGAAAACAAGTTCATACAGCACTTGCAGCTGCAAAGCAATTATCGGAAAAAGGACTCGAAGTAGAAGTAATCGATCCACGTTCTTTATCACCGCTGGATGAAGATACGATTTTAGCATCTGTTGAAAAAACGAATCGCCTAATTGTTATTGACGAAGCAAATCCAAGATGTAGTATCGCAACAGATATTGCGGCAATTGTAGCGGATAAAGGATTCGATTTGTTAGATGCACCTATTAAACGAATTACAGCACCACATACACCAGTTCCGTTTTCGCCACCACTTGAAAAGTTATATTTACCAACGCCGGAGAAAGTAATTGAGACTGTATCAGAAATGATCGGAGACCAATCTTTATTACATGTGTAATGAAACGATGAGAAGGGAGAGAGAAACATGGCTGTAGAAGTTGTAATGCCGAAGTTAGGTATGGCGATGAAAGAAGGTATTATTACGAGCTGGAATATTAAAGCAGGTGATAATGTAGAAAAAGGTGAACTAATTGCTAGTATTAACTCGGAAAAAATCGAAACTGAAATAGAAGCACCAGCTGATGGAACTGTTCTTGATATAGCTGTAAGTGAAGATGAGGGAGTGCCGCCGGGTACTGTAATTTGCTACATCGGTAAACCGGACGAAAAAATAGAAGTCTATGAAAGTACAAATGTTGTAGAAGAAAAAATACCTAATCCAGAACCTAAAAATATACAACATCCAGAACCATATGCGAAAGAAATAGCAAATCAAAGAATCAAAATTTCACCTGTTGCGAAGAAAATTGCAAAGTCTGAAAATCTGGATATCAAGGCATTAGTTGGTACAGGTCCTGGTGGAAGAATTACAAAGGTAGATGTGTTAAAGGTGCTTGAAGAAAGAGTGCCGATTCCAGAAGTACTTGAACAAGAAGAAAGTAAAGTCATTCCTGTTACTGGTATGCGGAAGGCAATTGCGAACCGTATGCATGCAAGCTTACAAAATAGTGCGCAATTAACATTAACGATGAAAGTAGATGTTACAGATTTAGTTGCTTTACATAAAGAAATAGCGGAAGTTGTACAAAAACGATACGATAACAAACTAACTATTACTGATTTCGTTTCTCGTGCTGTTGTATTAGCGCTTAGAGAGCATAAAGAAATGAACAGCGCGTATATAAATGATGCCATTCATCAATTTGAACATGTTCATTTAGGTATGGCGGTCGCGTTAGAAAAAGGATTAGTCGTTCCAGCTATTCGCTTTGCTAATAATCTATCTTTAGTAGAGTTATCTAAAGAGATTAAAAATGTGGCACAAAAGGCACGAGCAGGCAGTTTAAGTAGTGATGATATGCAAGGGACAACATTTACAATTAGTAATTTAGGTAGCTTCGGTATTGAATATTTTACGCCAGTATTAAATACACCTGAAACTGGTATTTTAGGTGTAGGTGCAATTGAACATGTTCCTGTATATAAAGGGAAAAAATTAAGAAAAGGAAGTATGTTACCTTTAAGTTTAACATTCGATCATCGTGTACTAGACGGTGCACCAGCAGCTGCATTTTTACGCACAATTAAACGTTATTTAGAAGAGCCTGTAACAATTCTTTTATAAAGAGAAGGTGAGAAAATGAGTAATTTAGTTGTTATTGGGGGCGGACCTGCTGGTTATGTAGCGGCAATTACCGCGGCTCAAAATGGAAAAGATGTCACTCTTATTGATGAAGCTGATCTTGGCGGGACTTGTTTAAATTTCGGTTGTATGCCTACGAAATCATTGTTAGAAAGTGCGGAAGTATACGATATTGTTAATCATGCGAATCGTTTTGGAGTATTAGTAGATAAGCAGAATATATCAATTGATTGGAAACAAATACAGACGAGAAAATCACAAATTGTTACGCAACTCGTACAAGGTATACAATATTTAATGAAGAAAAATAAAATAAAAGTTATACAAGGTAAAGCGAAATTTGAAACGGATCACCGTGTGCGAGTTACACATGGTGATAAAGAAGATGTAGTAGTTGGAGACCAGTTTATTATAGCGGCAGGATCAGAACCAACTGAATTACCTTTTGCTCCATTTGATGGGAAGTGGATTTTAAATAGTAGTCATGCAATGTCCCTAGAAAATATACCAAAATCATTATTAATCGTTGGTGGTGGTGTAATAGGTTGCGAGTTTGCAAGCATTTATAGTCGTCTTGGAACAAAAGTTACGATTGTTGAAATGGCATCGCAATTATTACCTGGTGAAGATGAAGATATCGCACAAATTTTAAGGGAGAAACTAGAAAATGATGGCGTAAAAATATTTACAGGAGCGGCTTTAAAAGGATTAAATAATTATAAGAAGCAGGCTTCATTTGAATATGAAGGAAGTATCCAAGAAGCCAACCCGGAATCCATTCTCGTTTCTGTAGGTCGAAAACCACGTGTACAAGAATTAGCTTTAGAAAAAGCAGGCATTCAATTTTCAAATAAAGGAATTTCTGTGAATGAACATATGCAAACAAATAGATCACATATTTACGCAGCGGGTGATGTGATTGGTGGAATACAGCTTGCTCACGTTGCCTTCCATGAAGGAACGACAGCGGCATTACACGCGAGCGGAGAAGATGTGAAAGTAAACTATCATGCTGTACCTCGCTGTATTTATACAGCTCCAGAAATTGCTAGTGTCGGTTTAACAGAAAAAGGAGCAAGAGAGCAATACGGTGACATCCTCATCGGAGAATTCGCATTTACAGCGAACGGAAAAGCGCTTATTATTGGAGAACAAACGGGGAAAGTAAAAGTTATTGTGGAACCTAAATATCAAGAAATTGTAGGGATTTCTATTATCGGTCCTCGTGCAACCGAACTAATCGGACAAGGAACGGTGATGATTCATACAGAAGTAACCGCTGATATAATGAGAGATTATATTGCAGCACATCCAACTTTATCTGAAGCGATTCATGAGGCATTATTGCAGGCAGTAGGACATGCTGTACATGCTTGAAGGTAAAAAGACCAGTCTAATAGGACTGGTCTTTTTAATAAATAATATTTAAGTAGCAATATGTATAAAAAGATACTAGAAAAATCGCTATACTCTCATGTTTTTTTAATCGATGAGAGTATAGTGGTTTTGAAACTTCTTCACTTATTTAATTGAAATGCGCTGTTACTATTTAATTTCAATAGCTGAAGTTATATCGTTCCAATCTGCAGCTAAATTAGCAGTTTGACCATACCAATCAGAGTGTCTAAAGGAGACACCTTTTCCATATCCTTGAGTTGAAGAATGTTCCCATAGCGTTGTTGAATAACTTGCAGAAGGTGAAGCTGTACTTACAGAAGAAATTCTGTCGTTCCAGCTAGAAGGTAGGTTTTTAAAGCCACTGCTCCAATAAATATACTGTCCACCTTTATTTTGATGCTCATAAAAATCGGTACTACCAGCACCACTACCTAAAGGGTTAATTTTATTTTTAAGTGCCTTTTTATCCTTTTCAATAAAAGCATTCAATGTTTCTCTGCTAGTAAAGCCATAAGCTAACCAATCTCCATTTTCATTTTGCTTAGGGAGTACCATAGTAATTTGGATGTCTTTTTTGATTGATCGCTTAATTTTGTGAATGAATTAACATTCTTTTCATCAACTTTTAAATAATCAAATGATTTAATTGTATTGTCTTTTTCTGCAGCACTTACTACTCCTAATCCTCCAGTTAATGCAAAACCTGCTACTAATGTCCCTGCTACTAATTTCTTCAACATATAACCATCCCTTTTTGTTTAGATTTTTGTACAGGTAAAACTTGTACATGTAAAATGTATTCTAATTTCACATTTTTGTAAATATTCTGAAGTTTTAGAAATAACAGGCGGAATATTTAGAGTTTTGCATTTATTCTTTAGAAAAAATAGCTATTGGAATGATATAATAAATAGATATATTGCTTTTGTTGGATGTTGAAATGTTTTAGGAGAGATATAATTGAAATATTTTACAAGAGATTGGTATAAAGAAATGCAACTTTCAGGATTTGTACATTTCATAGAATCAATAGAAAAATGTAAAGAAATAGATCCCGATTATTTACAAAGTTTGAAAGATGAAGTAGAAGAAAGGAAAGAAGATTTATTAAATTATCTTCCTGAAACGCTACATTCATACTTTTATAACAACACTATTGATTCAGAATATCCCCCTAATGAATTAAAGAAACTTTTGTTAGAGTGGACAGCAGATTATGAAAAAAAGAATGACACAATTAGATCGATCATACTTAGAACATTTTAATTCCGTTAAGGAAATGCTTCCGGCAAATGTCATTCAGTTACATGAGGCATTACTACATGATAGTGAAATTTCAACTGTAGAGAGAAAATCAAAAGATATTTTATCTATAAAATTAGATTGCAGTGGTACTTTTAGTGATTTCGATAACCTTCAATTAACTTTTACAGGAGTGACGAAATGTTCTATGTCGGAAAGTTTTAAAGGTGCTTGGTGGCTATACCATGAAATAGAGCTTACTGAAGATGGATTTGAATTAGGTATGTTATTTGATTGCCCATTTGAAGAAGTAACGATTTGTGCAAAAGATGTCTTGCTTGAGAAAAAATAACTTGGTTATTTGTATATTAATTTATAATAAAGAGAGTTTCTTTTGCTGAAGTTTACAAGTTCGATAACAAAAAAACAGTCATTTAAGACTGTTTTTTATTTTGATACTAAATTATCAAGCTTCCAATATGTATTTGTTAATGGAGCAACTTTACTATCAATATACAAATACATGTTATTTAAGTCTTTAGGAGAAGTTTTCATTTCAAATACAACGTCAGTAGTTAAAGAGAATTCGTGTGGAACATTTTTATAGTGCTCGTCACCTATCGGATGAGCTTCACCTTCATATTTTTGACCAGTTTTTTCATCTTGTATGAAATATTTTATTTCCGAAAGATCAATAGTTTGTCCATCGTCTCGAACATTATTAATCATAACACGAGTTGTTAGGCGCCACTCTTTGTCTATTTTTTCAAATTTTGCATTTTCAACTGTTGCTCTATAGTATTCATTTTTAACAATTTCCCCATAATGCATTGCATTCTTTTCAAAAGCGCTCTTTTCTTGTTTTGGTGCAGTATTTCCACTACATCCTGCCATTATTCCTGTAAATAATAATGCTGTACAAGTTACTTTAATTATAGATTTCATAGTAATCCCTTTCTGTATTAAAAAGTAAAAAATAGGAATAATTTTACATCAATAGGAAGGTAAATGGAAGTATGTTTGTGGAATATGCAAATATACATTTATTTCGTTTTCAAGTTAATGGGATAAAAATAGGGAGAAAAACTGTATAAAGCTGAAGAAATAAGAATTGAAAATATTGTAAAACAGAAAAAACATGCATATAATTGAATGAGAAGAGTTAAATTTCTGAATCTTCAATAATAGTGGTGATAACATGTTCACTGAAGAGCGTAGAGAGAAAATTTTAGAGTTACTTAAGAGAGATGGAAGAGTAATCGCAAAGGATCTTGCGGAAAGTTTTGATATGTCTATTGATTCTATAAGAAGAGATTTGTCTATTATGGAGAAGGATGGTTTATTAAAAAGAACGCACGGAGGTGCAGTTGAACTTACGCGAGTGAGAAACTTAGCTGCCGAACCATCGAAACGTTATCGTGATAGTTCAATAGATGAAGATGCGATTGCGAAAGTTGCTGTATCCTACATACAAGAAGGAGATTCCGTTTTTATTGGCGGGGCTTCCATTCATTATGCCATGTTAAAGTATTTACCTGAAACATCATTTACAGTTATTACGAATGCTTTAGAAATTGCTAGTAAGTTACGGGAATATAAGAACATTGATACGTACTTAATTGGTGGAAAAGTGAAACCATCAGGAAATATGACAGATACACTGGCCTCTGAATTGATAAGTAGATTCTCTATTGATCTTTATTTCTCTACAGGTGGCGGTATTTCATTGAATGGTATAAGTACTGCGACACCGGAAGTTGCTTATTTTGGAAAAACAGTAAGTAAAATTGCTAGAAGAAATATTTGTTTAGCTCCTCATAATAAAATCGGAATAGACTGCTTTATAAAAGGAGAGTCACTGGTAGAAATTGACCTTATAATAACAGATGAAGGGGCTAGTAAAGAAACGATTCAACAATTTGAGAAACAAGGTAAAGAAATTGTAATAGCGTCAATAGACCTCATTTAAAAGGAGTTTGAAATGATTATAAAAAGACAAGAGTTTCATATAAATGGATTAACTTATACAGTTCGTTCTGCAGTTCAAACGGATGCTGAGCAGTTATCAGAAATTAGAGTTCAGATCGATGGCGAAACTGAAAATATGGATAGAGAAGCTGGAGAGGGGTTTATTGATAAGATAGGGTTTCAAAAAATAGTAAAAACAGATAGTGAAGAGATGAAGAATCTTTTTTAGTTGTAGAAGTGCACAATCGAATCGTAGGATTTTCGAGATGTGAAGGATCAAATTTGAAGAGATTATCTCATAAAGTAGAGTTTGGTGTTTGTATTTTAAGAGAGTTTTGGGGATATGGAATGGGTAAGAGTCTATTGCAACAATCTATTCAGTGGGCTGATGAAAATGAAGTGAAAAAGATATCATTGCAAGTGTTAGAGACAAATGAAAAAGCCATCAAACTTTATAAAAAATTAGGTTTGGAGGTAGAAGGTATTCTAAAAAATGATAAAAAACTGTCGGATGGTAAGTATTATAATACGGTAGTAATGGGAAGGTTTACTGATACTTTTCATAAAAGAGGTGAAGAAGTATGTTTTACAGAAGGAAATACTATGTAGTAAAAAATGAATTCATAGAAATATTTAATGATCATTTCAATGATACTAATTTACCTAATCAAATAAAATATGGTTCTCGTTTAATAGGGCGCTGGATGAAAGATAATAATGATGGTACGACTGAAGTATTTGCACTATGGGAATATGATAGTTATGAACAGTATAAAGAAATTGAATCAAAAATTAGAAGCGACAAGATACATGTTAAAAGAATACACGATTGGTATGAAAAACATGGCGGGAAAGAATATGTTTTACAGGAGTACATATTAGAGTTAAAAAATGAAGAGTTAGTATGTACTGTAAAGTGATAGAGGGGTGGGGAATAATGGGAATTAAAACAAAATTATATTTTAGTTTAGCATCCACCATTTTATTTGCAATAGCGGTGATAGTTTTCTTTATAAACGGAAATCCACAAAAGTGGTTTTGGTTATGTATTTTCTTTGCGTCCATTATACAAAATATAGTTCTACTAAAAAAGAATAAAGAAGTTCATTAAGATATTCAAATTATTAACATACTTGTGTCATCTTTCTAGTTGTATTGAAAACGCTTTTATTCAGATTTATAATAAAAGTATGTTTTATAAATCTCCAAAACAATTAATAGGGGAGATGATACAATGTTAGCTTCACCGTTTTACTTACATACATGGAAAAAGTTTGTGGATGAAGGAGTCCTTGATTCGAACCGTATAAACGAAAGAATTTCAGAGTCATGGCATCGATGTAAACAAGCAAATGTGAATCCTCATATGAATAAAGGTCAGAAAATTTTGTCTTCTGATATTTTTCAGGATCAAAAGAAAAAGAGTGAAATCTTCCTTGATATAGCAATACCTCAAATACAAAATATGAGAAAAACCATTGATGAACTGCAAATGATGGCATTATTAATTGATCCAGATGGTTATGTTCTATCATTAAGTGGAAATCAGCAAACGTTGAAACGAGCGAAACATATTAATTTTATTGAAGGTGTGAAATGGACGGAAGCAGCTGTTGGTACAAATGCGATAGGAACAGCGTTACAGATTGAAGAGGCTATTATGATAAGTGGTACAGAGCATTATTCTGTCGCATCTCATAGCTGGAGCTGTGCGGCCTCTCCGATTCATAATGATGACGGGAAATTAATTGGTGTTCTAGATTTCTCTTGTCCAATTGAGTTTTCACATCCATATATGCTCGGAATGGTAACTTCGATCGCGCATGCGATTGAACGTGAATGTAGTATTCGAGTACATCAAAATGAACTGCATTTAATCCATCGTTTTTTAGATGTAATTGACAGTGATGAACAAGTTGTTATTTGTAACCATCGTGATGTTATCGTTTCTGCGAGCAAGAGGGTTCGTGAACGAGTATGTAATTGGTCACGAATGAAACTTGAAGATTTAATACACAATGGATTGAAATCTAAATTAGAAGTACCAGTATATAGTAATGATAGAATGATCGGGAAATGTATTTATTTAAAGGAAAATAAACAGGCGAATTTATTTTCTAATTTCCCATTTATAAACGGAATTACTTTTCCTGGAGTTATTGGGACAAGCAGCGTATTTCAACATACTTTAGAAGAAATTAAGCTTGTTTCACCAACTGACGCTAGTGTATATGTATGTGGTGAAACAGGTGTAGGGAAAGAATATGTAGCGAGAGCGATTCATGAAAATAGTCCAAGAAAAAATGGTCCTTTTATAGCTGTTAACTGCGGTTCATTACCGAAAGAATTAATGGAAAGTGAATTATTCGGTTATGCTGAAGGTGCGTTTACAGGTGCGCGGCGCCAAGGATATAAAGGGAAATTCGAACAAGCAGACGGAGGAACAATATTTTTAGATGAAATTGGTGAAGTGCCGCCAGAGATGCAAGTGGCATTATTGCGTGTTTTGCAAGAACGAACAGTAACCCCAATTGGTAGTTCAAAAGAGGTACCAGTAAATATTCGTATTATTACTGCGACACATAAAGATTTACTACGATTAGTAGAAGAAGGGGAATTCCGTCAAGATTTATATTATCGTTTACATGTTTATCCGCTATATGTTCCGTCGTTAATAGAAAGAAAAGAGGATATTCCGTACTTCATACAACATTTTTGTGAACGAAAGGATTGGAATGTTGTATTTCCAAAGAGTATTTGTAATCAATTTTCACAGCATACATGGCCCGGAAATATTCGAGAATTATTAAATGTATTAGAACGCATATACATTTTGTCGCAAGGACGGGAAATATGTGAAAAACAAATCTCTTTTTTATTACAAACAATGATGGGAAATCAACATCAACTTGAATTGCAAGCAGAAAATAAAACGGAGCATACATTAAATTTCCGTGAAAAAATACAGCGTGACAGCATGATTGAAGCGCTAGAAAAGACGAACGGAAATGTTTCATTAGCTGCAAAACTATTAGATGTGCCACGCAGTACATTTTATAAACGTATGCAAAAATTTAGGATATAAAAGTAGATTTTTGTAATCTACTTTTTCTTTATGGGCTCACGTTCTGTCGGAATGTGCGCTTGCCAGGGAAATAATAGAATAATTAGAAAGAAGATTTCCTGAAGGGGGTTAGCATGTGAAGTATATTGAAATTGGAATCGGGAATAGGTGGTTCATTCGAACGGAAACGGAAAATAAAGATGGAACTGAATTCGAGGAACGAGGAATTATTAAACCAATTTATTTTGAGTCTTTATATGTACGGATTTGGTTTCGGAAAACGTGTTTTATTTTTGATACGAAAGAGGGCTTTAAGAAAGTAAGAAAAAGTAGAGCTGAGTATAAGTTTATTGTTGGAATGGTGAGTAGGTTAAAACAATAGAATCAAACAGGGGGTGTTTTTATGATTAGAATTATCACATTCATACTCGCTTTTATTATAATGGGCTATTCTATTTACAGTTGGAATGATGATTCGAAGCAAAGTATGCTCATTTTACAATTACTTTTAGGTTTTATGCTTGCCGGTATGGGGATACACAACGTTAAGAAGGATGAAAAAGAGAATAAGAATATGGGGCTTTTGCTATTACTTACATCACTTTTTTGTATTATTGTATCGTTAATAAAATATTTTAAATAAACCGTTACTAAGCATATTGAGTAACGGTTTATTTAGGTTATAATGTGCTATTTATATAACCCCGTCGTATACATTACCGTTAAAGTATGTACAATTTCTTCTAATTCTAGTTCTTTATCATTTTGCACGATTGTCCAAAGAAACGTTTCATTCATAGAGAACCAGCCGCATGTGACAATCTCTTTATTTAACTCAGTTCGTACTAATTCATTTTCCTGGGAATGAGTAATGTCTTGTATAATCCGTGTTACAAAGCGTTCGCGAATCTCATCCCATTTTTGACGTATTTCTTTTGAGGTTCTTATTGCTTCTTCAACAACTTGTAATATAGCTCTTTCTTCTTGTGCTAACTGTAAAAAAGCGCGTACTTGATTCTGAATCATATCTCGTGCTTCAGCCTTTGTTTGAGGGGAAAAAGAGCGATCAGCAATATCATAAAAGCGATTCATAACATCTTCCATTAAAACGACGAGGAGAGCATCTTTGTTTTTAAAATATACATATGCTGTTCCATAACCAGTTTCTGCATGTTTAATAATTTGCGTGATTGTAGTTTTCTGAAATCCGTTTTTTATAAACATAGTATAACCGGAATGTAATAGTTTCTTTTTTGTTTCTAAGGAGCGGTGTTTTCTTGTTGAAAGAGTAGAATTTTTCAAGGAATCACCTCTTTATACTGAAATATCTGAAAATATAATTGTATTGTAAAAGAAGTTTGTATATAAAGTCAACTGACATAATATCATTGACGTTATATCAATTTAAGTGATATATTTCAATTAGTTAGAATAAAAAGAAAATTAAAAGAAGGTGACACCATGTATAAAGAACCATTTCAACCAACTTATGAGTATGCGCTTGAATGTGATAAACATGATGAACTGAAAGATTTTCAATCTGAATTTTATAAAAAAGAAGGAACAATATATTTAGATGGTAACTCTTTAGGGTTGCTTTCAAAAAGAGCAGAGAAATCGTTACTTACCTTGCTAGATTCATGGAAAGAGTTTGGGATTGATGGATGGACTGAAGGTGAGCATCCATGGTTTTTCCTTTCGGAGAAATTGGGTGAATTGACAGCACCTCTTATTGGATCTTTACCGGAAGAAACGATTGTAACCGGTTCCACGACTGCGAATATACATCAAGTTATTGCGACGTTTTATGAGCCGAAAGGAATACGAACAAAAATTCTTGCGGATGAATTAACTTTTCCGTCAGATATTTATGCACTTCAGAGTCAAATTCGTTTAAAAGGCTTAGATCCAGATGAACATTTAGTACGAGTGAAAAGCCGAGATGGAAGAACACTTTCTGAAGATGATATTATTCATGCGATGACCGATGATATCGCTTTAATATTATTGCCTTCTGTACTATATAGAAGTGGACAAATTCTTGATATGAAGCGATTAACAGCTGAAGCTCATAAACGTGGTATTCATATCGGTTTTGATTTATGTCATTCAATCGGCTCCATTCCGCATCATTTTAAAGCGTGGGATGTAGATTTCGCTGTATGGTGTAATTATAAATATTTAAATGCAGGTCCTGGTGGTGTTGCAGGCCTTTATGTAAATAATAAACACTTTAATAGACTCCCAGGATTATCTGGTTGGTTTAGTTCTAGAAAAGATAAGCAATTTGATATGGAGCATTCATTAACTGCGGCTGACCATGCTGGAGCTTATCAAATAGGGACACCTCACGTATTAAGTACTGCACCATTAATCGGTTCTCTTGAAATTTTTAAAGAAGCTGGTATTGAAAAGTTACGTGAAAAATCATTACATATTACGAGATATATGCTTGATTTAATTGAACATGAATTAAAAGGCTTTGAATTTACAATTGGAAATCCATTAGAGGATGAAAAACGAGGTGGGCATATTTATTTAGAACATGCCGAGGCGGCACGTATATGTAAAGCGTTAAAAGCAAATGGGGTTATTCCAGACTTTAGAGCTCCAAATGGAGTTAGACTTGCGCCTGTTGCTTTATACAATACGTATGAGGAAGTATGGAATTCTGTACAAATCTTAAAGAACATTATGAAAAATGAAGAATATAAAAACTTTGAAAATAAGCGAGAGGTTGTGGCGTAAGCATGAAAACATCGCAGTGGATTGATATTTCACAACCGCTAAATAATGATATCGCGACATGGCCAGGGGATACACCGTTCTCGTATGAAGTTTCATGGTCAAAAGAAGACAGTGGCTCAGTAAATGTCGGAAAGTTAACGATGAGTATCCATACAGGTACTCATATTGATGCACCTTTTCATTTTGATAATGACGGTAAGAAGGTGTTGGATTTAGATATTCAAGTTTATG
This sequence comes from Bacillus sp. TH17, assembly GCF_016651125.1. Lineage (NCBI taxonomy): Bacteria > Bacillati > Bacillota > Bacilli > Caryophanales > Bacillaceae > Bacillus > Bacillus sp. TH17. The sequence continues at coordinate 2,285,861 of NZ_JAEKEN010000001.1, read as the reverse complement.
TTGGCCCAGCGCGAATCATTGACGTTTCTAATCTTGAAAGCATCGGGAAAAAGGAATTAGAAAACTTTCATTTAGAAGGTGTAGAACGATTGTTATTACGTACATCTTCACATGGTAAAGCAAATGAATTCCCAGATGTAATCCCGCATTTACGCGCAGATATTGCAGCCTTTCTTTCTGAAAAGGGAATTCGTTTAATCGGGGTGGACGTACCATCTGTTGATCCTTTAGATGATAAAGAACTAGCAGCGCATCATCAATTATTTAAACATGGAATTCATATTTTAGAAAATGTCGTACTAGATCACGTAGTAGACGGCGATTACGAACTTATTGCATTACCACTTGCATTAACAGATGCGGATGGGAGTCCAGTTCGAGCTGTTATTAGACCAATATAAGTAGAAATGAACACAAAGGGGCGTTTGGCTAATATGAAAGAAAATGAAAAGGTAATTATGGAAAAAGGGATTCATACGGATTTTAAAGAGAATATGACGTACGGAGAGTATTTACAGCTAGATAGCTTATTATCTAGTCAACAAAGATTATCAGATCATCATGATGAAATGTTATTTATCGTTATCCACCAAGCGAGTGAGCTTTGGATGAAACTAATTTTACATGAATTGAATGCAGCGATTGAATCTATTAAACAAGATAAATTACCACCAGCCTTTAAAATGTTAGCACGTGTATCAAAAATTCAGTCGCAAATTATTCAATCTTGGGATATTCTTGCGACATTAACGCCATCAGAATATATTGAGTTCCGCGATTCACTTGGTCAGGCTTCAGGTTTTCAATCGTATCAATATCGAATGATTGAATATGCACTTGGTTATAAAACACTACATGCATTAAAAATTTATGAAAAGGACCCAGAATTACATGCTCGTCTTCATAAAGCACTTCATGCACCAAGTTTGTATGATGTGGCGATACAAGCCCTTGTTAAAGAAGGATTTCCAATTCATAAAGATGTGTTAAATCGTGATGTTACGCAGCCTTACGAAGAGGATGCAACTGTAGAAGCGGCTTGGATAGAAGTATATGCGGACGTGCAGAAATATTGGGATTTATATCAGCTTGCAGAGAAATTAATCGATATTGAAGACTGGCTACAACAATGGCGTTTCCGTCATATGAAAACGGTAGAACGAATTATTGGTCATAAAATGGGAACAGGTGGCTCTTCTGGCGTATCTTATTTAAAGCGAGTGCTTGATCAATGCTTCTTCCCAGAGCTTTGGAACGTTCGAACGAAATTATAAAAATAAACTTGTCAGCTATTAAATGCTGGCAAGTTTATTTTTTGTTTTAATAACAAATATGATTTAATAGAGAGAACGAAATGAATAACAAATATTACATAACCATTTAGATGGAGGAAGATTTCTTGAATTTCGAGCAATTACAAAATAAATTTGAAAAGAAAAAGGTTAATACATTTCTTGTTTATCAAAAGGGGGAATTAACGACTGAGTACTATAAAACGATAGACTGTGCAAATGACTTATTTAAAATTAATTCGATTACAAAAAGTATCGTATCCATATTAATTGGTATCGCAATTGATAAAGGATTTATAAATAATATACATACACCAATCACAACATGGATTCCCAATGTACCGGAGAAAAAAGGGAATTAACACTGTATCATTTATTAACGATGACAACAGGAGAAGATTGGCAAGAATTCGGCAATGGGGTTGTTTTCCCAAATGACTTTGTGGAATCAGACAATTGGGCACAATTCATTTTAGAAAAGCCGTTCATTGAAGACGTGGGTATGAAAATGAATTATAACTCAGGTTCTTCTCACTTACTTAGTTACATCATTCAAGAATCAACTGGAATGTCGACGGAGCAGTTCGCGAAAAAGTATTTATTTGATCCATTAAACATTACGGAATATGAATGGCAACAAGACCCGCAAGGTGTATATGTCGGGGGATTCGGTATGAAAATGAAATCTATAGATTTATTAAAGTTAGGAAAATTATGTTTGCAGAATGGATATTCGAAGGGAAATGAAATTATATCATCGAAATGGTTAGAGCAATCAAGTACAGCTCTATTTGAAACGTATGAACATGTCGGGGCATATGGATATCACTGGTGGGTGTTAAATAACGAAAGATTTCACATACCGTATTGTATGTATTTTGCTATGGGATACGGAGGGCAATACATTATTATCATTCCGCAGTTAGAGCTCGTAGCTGTTATTAGTAGTCACATGCCCAAACGTGGCCTCGTACCATTAAAGTTATTTATAGAGCATATAAAAGAGAATTCCAATCATAAATAAGAAGAGACAGGAGGTGTTTTATGAGAAGTGCAAAAATGATAGCGATTTATAGACTGTTATTAAGTCTTCTAGCGTTTAGTGCACTTATTACTCAATTTGTTACAAGGGCACAAGTGAAACCGTTCAATCCAGTTAACTTTTTTAGTTTCTTCACAATTGAAAGTAATATTTTAGTGGCGGTAATTCTACTATTTAGTAGCTTGGGGACAGCCCTATTTGGACGTTCCGAGCAGTTTGGAGTTCTTCGCGGCGCAGCTACAGTATACATACTGACAACAGGACTTATTTATTTTTTGTTATTAAGGGGATTAGAAGAGTCACTTCAAACACCGATACCGTGGGTAAATACTGTGCTTCATTACATCATGCCGTTAGCGATGATTTTAGATTGGGTTATAAATCCACCTACGAAGACCATTACATGGAAACAGGCTGCGAGTTGGCTTGTTTTCCCGCTTTTATATGTTGTCTATAGCTTAATACGCGGGCCATTCGTGAATTGGTACCCATATCCGTTTTTAGATCCGAGAATAGGTGGATATGGGAGAGTATTTTTATATAGTATAGGGATATCCGTTGTTATTAGAGCTATTTGCGGATTAGTAAAAATGTTAGGGAATCGATCTTTGCATATAAAAAATAATCCTCCTTATTAAGGAAGAAGTACATAAAAAAACCTCTGTCTGTATGTAAAAACGGAGGTTTTTTTGTTTTACCGACTTGTCTTATGAAAGGACATCTTTAAAAATTCCTCTGTTTTCGTATCAAACTCTACATCCACAAAAACACCATACTCTTTTCCACCCTCACGTAGCCATAATTTAAACTTTTCAACTGTTATTTGAACAGTTTTTGGTTGTCTACCTATATGAAGGTAATCGATAATCTCAGCTTTCGGATATTGTTCTTTCGTTTTTTCAACGGCTAGTTTACCCCATTTTGCATATGGCGGCTGTGCGTGAACAATAGATGGGTCGGTATGTATATTTGAACATGTTGTTATTAAAAAAAATATAAATGCTGTACGTACGAAGAATCGCTTCATAATAAGCTCCTTTTATTCTTTTTGTATATTGTTTACATACTTCTTCAAGCATATAAGTTTGGATTTTTTTGTCTTCTTTACATAAAAGCGAGGGTTTTACAAAACATAACCATGAAATCATTTCCGTAATTAAGGAGGGAAATACATGCGTCAAAAAGCTGTTTTTAAAATAGCGATTTTGCTTGTCTTTATCGGGCTATCTTTAATGGTAAGTAGTATACAGACCAAAAATGTGGAAGCCTTTTCTAATCAAGTGATTCAAAGAGGGGCATCTGGAGAAGATGTCATTGAACTGCAAACTCGTTTGAAATATAACGGATTTTATACGGGGAAAGTTGATGGTGTTTTCGGATGGGGTACATATTGGGCACTTCGAAACTTTCAGCAAAAATTCGGTTTGCCAGTTGATGGTTTAGCGGGTGCTAAAACGAAGCAAATGCTTGTAAAGGCAACTAAGTATGATAAGTCGACCGCTAATAAAGATACTACAACTAATAAAGGGAACAGTGGTGGAGGTAAACAGGAAAATAAGCCGCCAAAAAGTACAGGGACAAATGTTCCAAACGGTTATTCTCAAAATGACATTCAGTTAATGGCAAACGCTGTATACGGAGAATCCCGTGGTGAGCCGTATTTAGGACAAGTTGCAGTAGCTGCGGTTATTTTAAACCGTGTCACAAGTGCATCATTTCCAAATACTGTTTCAGGAGTAATCTTTGAGCCGAGAGCATTTACAGCAGTAGCAGATGGACAAATATATTTAACGCCAAATGAAAATGCGAAAAAAGCCGTATTAGATGCGATCAACGGATGGGATCCAACTGGGAATGCATTATATTATTTCAACCCAGATACTGCGACAAGTAAATGGATTTGGACTCGTCCACAAATTAAAAAAATTGGTAAGCATATTTTCTGTAAATAGAGCGGAGGTGGAAACATGTTACGAGGTATTATCATCGTATTGTTAACAGTAGGTGTAGTCGGAACAGGGTATTGGGGCTATAAAGAGCATCAAGAGAAAAATGCAGTATTAATTCGAGCGGAAAATAGTTATCAGCGTGCGTTTCATGATTTAGCATATGAAGTTGATTTATTACACGATAAAATTGGAACAACACTGGCGATGAATTCACGTTCCTCATTATCGCCAGCTTTAGTAGATGTATGGCGTTTAACATCAGAGGCTCGTTCTGATGTAGGACAATTACCTTTAACATTAATGCCATTTAATAAAACGGAAGAGTTCCTTGCGAATATCGGTGATTTTAGTTATCGTGCAGCGGTTCGTGATTTAGAAAAAGATCCGTTAAATGATCAAGAATATAAAACGTTACAAGGTTTATATTCAAATGCAGCAAATATACAAGATGAACTGAGAAAAGTGCAGCATCTTGTATTGAAGAATAATCTTCGCTGGATGGATGTAGAAATGGCTCTTGCGTCAAACCAAGATCCAGCAGATAACACAATTATCGATGGATTAAAGACGGTAGAAAAGAATGTAACATCATACTCGTCCACAAACTTTGGACCGACTTTTACAAGTGCACAAAAGAATAAAAAAGGCGGATTTGAAGCAAAAGGAAAGGCGATTTCGAAAGCGGAAGCGGAAAAAATCGCGAAATCATTTTTAAACTTAAAAGGGAATGAAAAAGTAGAAGTTGAGAAAAGTGGAAAAGGTGCAAAAGAATCATTCTACAGTGTGAAAATTCAAGATCCAGCAACGAACAATGAGTATTATATGGATATTACCGGAAAAGGTGGATATCCAATTTGGGTAATGAACAACCGAGAAATTAAAGAGCAAAAAATCAGTTTAAATGATGCAGGAAGTAAAGGATTAACATTTTTAAAGGATCACAAGTTTACAAATATGGAGCTGTTTGATAGTTCTCAATATGATAATATCGGTGTGTTTACGTACGTTGTAAATGAAAATGGAGTGCGTATTTATCCAGAAGCAATCCAAATGAAAATTGCCTTAGATGATGGGTCGATTGTTGGTTTTTCCGCAAAGGAATATTTAGCATCACATCAAAAACGAACGATTCCGAGTGCGAAGCTAACCGCTGCTGAGGCGAGAAAGAAAATTAACCCCGATGTAAAAGTTATGGAAGAACGTAAAGCTGTAGTAGTAAATGACTTGCATAATGAAGTACTTTGTTATGAATATATTGGTACTTTAGGGAAAGATACGTACCAAATTTTCATTAACGCAAATAGCGGTGCAGAAGAAAAAGTGAAGAAGATGCAAGCTGTTGAGAAAATTTATGATTAAACATCAATGATAAAGTGGTGAAAATAATGAAAATCATTATATATATGTTAATGCTTTGTTTCGTTATTACTGGATGTAGCATTGGAAAAAAAGACAATCCTAATGAAAAGCCAGAACAAAAAAATGTCTCGATGAAAAATGTTACGTATACAAATAAATCAAATAAGCCAAATGAAAAAGCTGCTGATCATCTGGCATCTTTAGCTGCAAGTATACCTGGTGTAAACGATGCGACAGCAGTAGTAGTTGGGAAGTATGCTGTTGTAGGTATTGATGTGAAAGCGAAACTTGATCGAACTCGCGTTGAGTCAATTAAGTATTCTGTTGCAGAAAGTTTAAAGAATGACCCGAACGGTGCAAATGCAGTCGTTGTAGCAGATGTTGATACGTATGAAAGACTAAAACAAATAGGCAAGCAAATTAAAAAAGGTAAAACTGGTGAAGGCATACTTGATGAATTAGCAGCAATTGTTGGCCGAGTAATGCCGCAAGTTCCAAATGATATGATTGAAAATAGAGAAACGAATCCGATTAAAGATAATGATAAACAATTACCAAAAGATGAAGAACAAGAACTACGAAAAGAACAAGAAGATCAGTCAAATAACCATTTGAAAAAATAGTGAAAACCCCGTACTAAATTGTACGGGGGTTTTCTTCAAGATTAAATATTCAGTTTATTTTTAAGGGAATATATGGTTTAATAATGAGGGGAGGGACAGCCGTTATGATGAAAAAAGCGCACTCATATTAGGTAGTTTATGCATAGGTTTTAGTATGACAGCGTGTGACCAGAAGAAAGAAGTGAAGAAGAAAACAGCTATGTCTTCTACTATAACGGAAAATAAAAAGCAAGAGACCATTAATATAAATCATTTCTCAAATATTAATGAAGGAATGACTTATTTAGAAGTGAAAGATTTAATCGGTTTTGAAGGGGATTTACTCATAGAAGAAGGGGAAGAACATTCTACACGAATTAAGCAAATTTTTGCTTGGAAAGGAAACGATCCAAAATCATTTGCTAAAATAACATTTTTGGATGGAAAAGTGCATTCTAAAACACAGCAAGGTTTAAGTTAATAACTTGAAGGAATGGGAGAGTTAAGCATGAACATACATACAGGAGAAATACAATTAGTGCCGTATAAGGAGCAATATAAAGAGATAATACAATCATTTACTTTACCAAGTGAACAAGTTCAATTTACGGCGAATCCAGGTGAATTACTGGAGAAAGCGAAAAATGATCGAACGAAAAATGTAGTTGTTATTTTAGACTATAACGGAGTACCTGTCGGTGTATTTATATTACAAACAGGTGATAGGGTACAGGAGTTTACAGAAAATAAGGATGCTATACTTTTAACTTCTTTTTCTATTAATCACAATAAACAAAATAAAGGATATGCTAAAAAATCATTGGCGTTATTACAAGACTTTGTAAAATATTATTATCCAGTAAAAAATGAAGTGATTCTTGCTGTAAATGAAAAAAATATTCCGGCACAAAAGTTATATGAGAAAGTTGGATTTCAAGATAAAGGGTTTAGAAGAATGGGACCAATTGGACAACAATTCATATTACATTTACCTATAACGAGATAATGATATAACAAAGCTTACTCTTGAAAAAAATCATGTAGTAAGTTTTTTAATTTGAGATATTTTCCGTACATGATATGTTAGATGTATTAAAGTAAGTATTCGAGAAGCATGAAGGTGCAAAACAATTCGATTGTTAAGCATTTAAATACGTGAGGGGTAATCATATGACAATTTATATTGCACTACTACGGGGAATTAATGTAGGTGGACATAAAGTAATCAAAATGGCAGATTTGAAAATAATGTTTGAATCAATAGGGTTAAAAAGAGTGAAAACATATATTCAAAGTGGAAATGTAGTGTTTGAGTCAGAAGAAGAGATAAGTTTTTTAAAGGAACGAATTGAATGTGAAATTAACAACGTTTTTGATTTCAATGTTCCAGTCATGTTACGAGCAAATGATGAATTTATTAATATTATTAAAAAGTGTCCTTACGAGACCCATTCGTTATTAGAAGGAGAAAGTGTACATGTGGCCTTTTTAGCTAATCCACTTTCTGAAGAAGACAGTAAGCGGTTACTTATGTACAAAAGTGACATAGAAGATTGCCATATCGAAGGAAGAGTAGTGTATTTATTTTTCAAAAAAGCATTCGGAATTCTAAACTAATGAACCAGTTTCAAAAATTACATACGCCAGCTACAGTAAGGAACTGGCGGACTGTGAATAAGCTGAAAGCAATAGCAGAAGGTATTTAAACATAAAAAAGTGGTTTTCTGCATTTAGAAAACCACTTTTTTTATTTATATTGTTTGGCGACAATGAGTTCAACAATTGGGAAAATAAGAAAGGAAGAACAGAGTGCAATAAAGAGTGGAAGGTTTTTTACACCATCCAAATTGGAACCCATAGAAAATCCTTCCGAGCAGAGTAATATAAGGAACATAACACCTACAAGCACGAAATACGCGATTTTAAAGCTTTTATAGGTAATTTGTTGTCCCATCTCATCTTGACTTTCTTCCGATACTCCGTTTGGATCTCCCCATGTAATATGATTTATTAAATTACTAAGTATTAAAGAGGCAGCGAAAATAGTCCCGCCCAAAATTGAACCTTCAGTTATGTATTTGTATGTGCCGTGTACAAGTATAGCGATTAAAGATAAAGTTATGATTACAAAAATAATTTTTTTAGTATTCAATATATAATTGCACCTCCACTTTTGTAAAAAACTCTTTACATCCATAGTATAAAATTGGAAAAGTCTTATGTCAAATATTTTTTACATATGAAGTGAGTGTTTATAATTTTTTATTTTTGGGATAAATAAAAAATTAAATTACATTTGAATGTAAAAGAATGGGCTCGCATATATTTGGAAGGGATGTCAGATTAATTTAGGGGGTAGTTATGTCTATTCTTTTAAAAGCGGGTGCAGATGCAGGAAATAATGGTTTGAAGTTAATGGTGAAAGGGCAGGAACCTATTTTTATTCCGAGTATTTATTCCTTATATATAGGTGAGTCTACGGGGTTGTTAGATGAGGGTGAAGTTTCATCGTCAGAATTAGAGAATCACATTGATGTGACCATTAGTTCTCCATCGCTAATGTTAAATAATGTACGATACATCGTTGGAGAAAAAGTGATTCAAGATCAATTAAAAGGTACTGAAGTGGAGAAGAAATCAAATAAATCTACTGATGAGTTAATGGTTATTACAATCCTTTCAGGTTTAGCGATAAGTGCTATGCGTCAAAGCCCTACTTCAAGTCATATTAATATTCGTTATGATTTATCTGTTGCTCTTCCAATGCAACTTATTACACAGGAAATTGCTGCTGAAAACGCGAAACGGTATATGGGTAATCACAAGGTCATATTCCATTATCCAAATGGACGCGATGTTACGATTAATGTTTCTATTGAGTTTTGTAAATGTCTACCTGAAGGCGCTTCTGGGACGTGGGGGATTGTATATGATGAGGAAGGAAATGTTGTGAAACATAAAATAGAATGTGAACAAAATCAAGTTTCAGAAATTGATTTTGTAGATAAAACTTTATTGTCTTTTGATATTGGCGCGGGGACAACGGAAGAAGTTGTTTCATTAGGGGTAAATTTCCGTCCGCAATTAAGTAAAGGATTATCATATGGTGTAAAAGAAACGTTACTACAAATTATTACGAGATGGAATCGGAAATATCCTACGAAAACAATTGATAGCATTACAGAATTTAACCAAATTTATTTAAATGAAAAGCACCCAAGAAATGCATTGTTAGTTGAGGAATCGCAACCAGCGTTTTTAGGTTTAGCAGCACGTGTCGCAACGGATATTATTAACAAAATTGATGATATGAAAGACGATCCATATGTATTTATTTATGGTGGGGGTGCAGTTATTATTAAAAATAGCTTAAAAATGATTTTGAAACAAAAAGGACGCTTGAAAAATGTAATTTTTGTAGATAACCCGTTATTCACCAATGCTCGTGGGTTATTAGTATATACATGCTCGCCAAAATATAGAGAGCATAAGCAAAAAGAGTTAGGGTTTACAAACTTAACGATAAGTTAGTTGGTGGAAGTATGCGATCTAGGCGATATAAACGTGGTGATCGAGTGAAAATTAATATTAATAAATCAGTATCGCCTGAAATGATTGCTTGGCTTAATAAACAATCTAATCCAACTAATTTCTTTTTCTTTGCGGCCCAGCAATTATTTAAACAAGTAGGAGATATTGATGTATCAAAAACCTTGCCAAGTAGCCATGTTTTTTCTTTATATATAGAACCATCATCTCTATTAAAAGTTGAAATGAATCCATTTAAACACGTACCACTAGAAAATAGTAAATCCACCGAAAATGTAAAAAAAAAATCGTGGGAATCTGTTGACCAGTTAGATTGTCCATTTTTTTAAGCATAGAAAAATATAGGTAGAGCCCATCACTATACATACGAATGCAGTGATGGGTTTTTGATATTGTATCGTAATCTTTATAAAGTGAAACTATAATCAGTGGGGGTTTTGTTCATCCCCCACTGATTATTAGCCTTCACCAATCGGGCGTTTACGGGCAGTTTATCTCCCACCTAATTTCTTTGCTTCAGCTGAATTTTGAGGTGGGAGTTTTACTGCCCACAAATAGCGGGATAAATAGAAGGGGCAAAACAATTTGTGCCCCTTCTAATAATTGTTCTTATCTTATACTGGATATATGTTCTGAAACTGCTTTAATAATTTTATCCCAGTCATCGGGATGAATCTCGTGCCCTGTACCTTCAAGGGATAATAGCTTTGAGTTCGGAATTTCATCAATAAGTGCGAGTCCATGTTCAAGTGGAAGAGCTGTATCGTCCGTACCATGAATTACTAAAGTAGGTACTAGTAACGACTTTAGTATACCTTCATAAGAATCATCACCTGTAAGGAGGGCGTGATTAAACATGCTTAATAGATTGTTAGCACGTTCTATTTCTTGCTTTACTTGTTTTAAAGTTCTTGCTTCATCAAATATACGCTTGGATCCACAGAGTAGACGTGATCCTGTAATTAAATATTTCGCTATAACATCTTTATTTGTCCAATCTAAATTTGCACCATTAGCATGATGTGTCAAAATTCTTTCATCCATTGGAGGCAAATCACGAGTATTGTTATTAGATCCAATAACGCTTGTTGCTAGTAATGTTAAGGTCAAAATTCTTTCTGGGTGTTTTACTGCAGCAATTTGAGCAATCATACCCCCTAATGACATGCCAAAAAGGTGTGCCTTGTCAATATGATACGCATCGAGTACTCCGATTGCATCTTCAGCCATATCTGCTACAGTGTAATTGGAAGTCCCAGGCTCATATGTAACAGAACGCCCAACATCACGGTTATCATAGCGAATGACAAACCTTCCTGTGCTAGCCAACCTTTCACAAAATTCTTCATCCCAATAAACCATTGAACACGTAGCTCCCATAATTAATAATATTGCTGGGTTATTAGGATTTCCAAAGCTTTCTGTACATATATCAATACCGTTTACTTTGAAAACTTGTTCACTCATAGCACACTCTCCGTTTCATTTAAAGGTCATTAATAAATAAAGAGAAATATAACTTTGGGTGTTTCTTAGGCGTAAATTAGATTGTATTTAAGTGAAATAAATGTTTTTTGCACTCATGATGCTTAATTAGTAGAGTAGCATAAATATCACCTCCAAACATATTTATTTTCATTCAAGGCGAAAAATTTTGAAAAATAATTGTTTGTTATTACAATAAACAGCAAGGGGGAGAGGAAATGAAATCAATTGTTATTGATCAATATGGTAGTGTTGAAGAATTACAAGAAAGACAAGTTCCTAAACCAGTTGTTAAATGTAATGAAGTATTAATACGTATACACGCAACATCTGTCAATCCTGTTGATTGGAAAATAAGAAAGGGAGACTTACAAGAAAAGTTGCGATTTTCATTTCCAATTACATTAGGATTAGATGTTGCTGGAATAGTTGAAGAAGTTGGAGAAGATGTGAATCATTTTAAAATAGGAGATAAAGTGTTTACGAAACCTGAAAATATAGGGAAAGGTTCTTATTCTGAATACATTACAGTGAAATCAAATTTAGTAGCGCAAATGCCTAATAATCTTAATTTTGAAGAAGCAGCATCTATACCTCTTGCAGGACTAACAGCTTGGCAAAGTCTTGTTGATTACGCACAAATAAAAGAAAATGACCGAGTATTAATTCATGCTGGAGCGGGCGGAGTAGGGAGTTTTGCAATTCAAATCGCAAAATCATTTGGGGCCTTTGTCGCAACAACTGCAAGTAGTAAAAATGAAGAGTTTTTAAAGTCTTTAGGTGCTGACCTTGTTATTGATTATAAAAAAGATAAATTTGAAGAGCTACTATCAGATTATGATATTGTGTTAGATACAATCGGCGGAGAAGTACAAGAAAAAAGTTTTCAAATTATTAAATCTGGTGGTGTTCTAGTTTCTATCGTTCATGAACCACGTCATGAAGTAAAGGCCATAAAATCAGGGTTTTTATGGTTGAAACCAAGCGGGAAGCAATTGGACGAATTATCTGTTTTGATTGAGCATGGAAAAATTAAACCTATCATCAGTAAGGTTGTTCCGTTTAATGAAGAAGGAATTAGAGAAGCTCATATTTTAAGTGAAAGTCAGCATGTTAGAGGGAAAATTGTAATTACGATGGAATGATATTTACATAAATATACGAGTGGTGACTATAAAAAATAAAAATTGTCACCACTCATATAAACTACAATTTTTGCACGACAAAAGTAATCGCATTCGTATTTAATTGAATGTGTTTACCGTTTCGTACAATATCATACGCTAAATTTTTCATTTCAACTTTTACTTCTTTCCATTCGTTATAAACACTTTTTAGTGTACGTATCATTTCTTCCGTAGAAAGGTTAATTTCAATTAAAGCATCTAATTCTTCTCCTGTTTCTAAATCTATTTCTTGAATGTTAGAGTTAACTATTAAACAATTGATACCACCACTCTTTGTCCCATTTTTCATAGAGTGAAGCACTTTTTTAAAATCGTCTATTGATCTGACATGTTCTAAACTTGATACTGCAACGATGTAGTCATAAGTATTAGGAGCAATATAGTAGTTTTCAATTGCTGCTTGTTCCGTTTTTATGTATTCAAATACACCACATTCTTTGCTATAAACTTGTAACTTCATTAAAGCCGAATCAAGTAGATCGACACAAGTAACAGTGCCACCACTATTCATGATTTTTTGTGCAATTGGAATACTGTTTCTACCGACACCAGAGCCAAGGTCAAGTATTTGTAGGTCTTTCTGTCCTTCAAAATAGTTCAGCATGCCCATAACTGTTTTAACAGGTTTATACAGCCAAGATCCTGCTTCGAATAATTTGTATTGTTCATAGCAAAGATCGTGATACTTTTTCTCTTCTTGCCTTATGTAATTGATTCTGTTCATAGTGTTTCAACGCCAATAGTTTCATGGCGAAATGAATAGGTTGGACAACCTTTAACATTCATTTGAATTCGAAATATACCACCAGCATGTGGGTACTGTTTTAATTCCGCATCCGACATTCTTGTTCTGGCTGTTGTGATATATAAATCGGTCAAATTAGGTCCTCCAAATGTACACGACGTTACATATAAAGCAGGAATCGGAATACTTAAAATCTGTTTTCCAGTAAAGGGATTCCATCTAGTAATCTTCGAGCCACCCCAATGTGCAATCCATAAACAACCTTCTACATCAATTGTCATACCATCGGGTATACCTTCATTTTCAGGGAAGATGATAACATCTGTTGGATTGCTAATTACACCAGTATGTATATCATAATGAAAACGGACTACTTTTTTTGTAGGTGTATCAATAAAATAAAGGTATGTATCGTCAGGAGACCATGCTATGCCGTTTGATGTATTTACATGTAATACCTTTTTCTCTACTTGGAGATTATTATTTAAAGAATACAAGGAACCGGCGCCACTTATACCATATAAGTCAGTAGTGCCTGCCCAAAAGCGGCCAGCCGGATCGCATTTCCCGTCATTAAAACGATTTTCTATTAAATGTGGTTCAGGATCATAAATATGTGTAAGCTCTTCTGTATTTAGATTAAAAGAATAAAACCCTTTTTCTAGAGCTAAAAGTACTACATCATCTAGATATGGAACGACGCAGCCGATTTGCTGATTGAGGGCAATCACTCGGTTTGAATTATTAGCGGGGGTATAAATGCATAATTTTTTCTCCATAATATCAACCCAGTATAAAAGCTGCTTTTTTTCATTCCAACATGGTCCTTCAGCTAAACTTGCTTTAGCATCTAAAACTAATTCTATATTACTGAACAAGATGTTCACCTCGCTTTATAAGATATTTATATAATTCGATAAGAATAGAGGTAAACCTTTTGTGAGAGATTATTAAGATTTGCAATGTCGAAAACAGACCTTTTCAAGTTATTAAAAAAATGTATAAACACTGTGAGGAAAATGCATATGCTGTTTTATGAGATTGTTTGCTTTTCGTGTAAAAATATATTCCGAGTATACGAAGGAAGTGAAAAATATAAGCGATTTAAAGAGAAACCGAAAGGGACATATTGTTGTGATGAGTGTAGCCACAGAATTCAATTAGAAGCGATAAAATGTTTTTTAGGTAGTTTTATATTTTTGTTCAGAAAAAATTGACAATAAACGCATAATAAATTATCATATGTAAAAATCAATATTTAAAATGGCATTGAAGAGAAGAGTAGTTAAGAAAGAATACGTACAGAGAGCTCTGGTAGCTGAGAAAGAGCGGTATACATCTTAATGAAAAAAGACTTGGAGCTGCGCAAGGAACTAATTAATTTAGGGATGGTGCGACGGGTTCTCCCGTTATAGAGATAGGGTATAAGCATATTTTGCCGTACCTGAAAAGGTTAATATGGTGACGTATTAACAAACTGAGGTGGTACCGCGAAGTTAATAACTCTCGTCCTCAAGATGAATAATCTTGGGGGTGGGAGTTTTTTTGTTGTATAAAACTGAAAATGTGAAAATAAAAATACAATTGAGGTGAGTGGCATATGCATTGGGCGTATGAAGTAGCACATGAATTAATTAGAAAACATCCAAACAAAGAAACTTTTGTTTGTGCAGCTGGAATTAGTCCATCTGGTTCTGTTCATATTGGGAACTTCCGTGAAATAGTAACGACTTATTTCGTTGTAAGGGCTCTGCAAGATTTAGGGAAAAAGACTCGTTTTATCTTTTCATGGGATGACTATGACAGGTTTAGAAAAGTTCCTAAAAATATTGATCCATCTTTTGGAAGATACATTGGTATGCCGTACTGTGATCTCCCTGATCCGCATGGGTGTCATAACTCATATGCGGATCATTTTGAAAAAGAGTTTGAGGAATCGCTCCAAGCATTTGGAATTGAAGTAGAATTTATTTATCAGCATGCTGAATATAGAAGTGGAAGGTACAACGAAAACATATTAGAGTCTTTGTGTAAAAGAAAAGAAATATATGATATTTTAATGGGTTTTAAAACAGGAATACACCGAGAAGAAGATAGAGAAAACTTTTACCCCGTTACGTTATATTGTGAGAGGTGTGGGAAAGATGCAACAACTATTATACATTTTGATGAAGTATTAAAAACAGTTCGGTATGACTGTGAATGTGGAAATCAAAATAAATTATCCGTATTAAATACAAATCAAATGAAACTGAATTGGAAAATCGATTGGCCGATGAGATGGATGATAGAGGATGTTATTTTCGAACCGGGCGGAAGAGATCATTCATCGGAAACCGGTAGTTATAATGTATCAAAAGAAATTGCAAGGAAAATATTCAATTGTGAAGCCCCTCAATACGTTGCTTATGATTTCATTGGAATTAAAGGGCATCATGAAAAAATGTCCAGTTCTTCAGGGAATAGTATTACACCTAGCGACTTATTAAAAGTGTATGTACCAGAAGTGATTCTTTTTATGTTTGCAAAATATAGGCCCGGCGCAGCTTTTCATATTGGACTTGATGAAGATGTGATTCGCAATTATACAGAGTATGAGAGATTGAAGGATAGTTATGAAAATAAAACACTCAAAAATGAAGATTTATTTGATGCAATTAAACTTTCTAAACTTGATAGCCGATTTAAAGAGTATCCAAAGTTTAATCAAGTAGCAGGAACTTTACCGTTATTAAATTTTGATTCATCTATTTTACAAGATATATTAGAGAAAATAGATAGGAGCTATGCATTACCTGAAATGATAGCGATAAGTAATCGTGCTGAGTATTGGATAAGAAACTTTCAATCTAAAAAATTTATTGCGGTAAATAAAGAGAAAAATACGGAGTTTTATAACACATTAGATGAACGGCAGAAAAAATGGCTAGTAGAAGTTTGTAAAATAATTCGTTCTAATAACGATCATTCTAAACTAATGGAGCAATTGTATACGATTTGTCATCATGAAAATAAAAAAATAATGAAAGAAAATCAAAAACAATTATTTACCATTTTATATAGGCTCATTATGAATCAATCAAGTGGTCCACGTATACCGTTATTAATACATGTGGTAGGCGCCAGAAAATTCGTCACATTATTAGATTTCTAAAATATAGTTAAAAGCAACGCAAGTACTCAATAGAATAGGTACTTGCGTTGCTTAATTTTTACTATCTTGAATACATTTTTGGACATTCATCACCACTTGGTTCGTAAAAGCAATGGCTTTTAAATTGCCCTGCAAACGGCTGATTATACCATTCGGGTGGACAAGCTCCAACTGGACGAAAATACCAAAGAGCCCATCGTGCTGGCCAGCGCCATTCACCTTGTAAAACTTTTCTTGCGATTTCTTTTTCTGATTCACGGGCACGTTGATAAAAGTAACCGTATTGAACTGCTTCGAATCCGCCAGGGCTTTGATATACTGCATCACGCACAGATCGAAGTTGTTTAAAATCTAAACAATCACAAAACACACGATTTACGACAACACAGCCAACAAGTTGTTCACCTTGTCGTCCTTCGCCCTCAGCTTCAGCACGGATTAAACGTGCTAATAAATCAACGTCACTTTCGTTGTATGGAATAAGGGGCATTGTAATACCACCTTTCTTTACCTGTTATAGTAAAGAGTGTATGTTTCAAAATGAGCTAAGTGCATTTTTCTTGAAAATAACTACTGATTTTAAAAAGGAGCTTATACAGATAAAAGCTAATTATTATATAGAAGATAAAAACGAAAAAGGAGAGGTACTATGCATCGTATACATAAAGAACATATCATTTACGCAATGTCACCAGAAAATAATCCATGTATTGAAGTAGAAATTGGGAGCCGTCTTGTATTTGAAACATATGATTGCTTTGAAAATCAAATTGATTCTGAAGATGTTGTGTTTCAAGAATTAGATTGGAATCGAATAAATCCAGCGACCGGACCTGTACATATTAAAGGTGCAGAACCTGGTGATATATTAGTCGTAACGATTGAAAAGATTAAAATTGCAGAGCAGGGTGTTTTAACTACAGGTGCGAACCTAGGTGTAATGGGTGATGAGCTAAATGAAAATACAGTAAAAATTGTCCCAATACATAATGGACATGTTTCATTTTCAAATGAACTGCAAATTCCAATTAATCCAATGATTGGTGTGATTGGTACTGCACCGAAAGAAGAGAGTATTTCATGTGGTACACCGCATGATCACGGCGGGAATATGGATTGTAAAGAAATCAAAGAAGGTACAACGTTATTATTACCTGTAAATGTTCCTGGTGCTCTTTTAGCATTAGGCGATTTACACGCTGCGATGGGTGATGGTGAAATTGGTGTTAGTGGAGTAGAGGTTGCTGGTGAGGTAACTGTAACTGTTCAGACTATAAAAGGAAAGAAATGGCCATTACCATTGGCTATTCAAAAAGAAAAAATAATGACGATTGCTTCAGAGAAATTGCTAGATGATGCAGCGAATCGTGCTGTACGTAATATGGTGACATTTTTACATGAAGAATTAGAAATGTCTAAAGCTGATGCAACTCTTTTATTATCAGCAGCAGGTAATTTAAAAATTTGCCAAGTTGTGGATCCACTAAAAACGGCGCGGATGGAACTAGGAAGGGAATATGTGGAGAAGTTAGGATTTTCTCTAAATGCATTTCATATTAAATAAGAAAAATAGAAAAAGGATACTTTTGTATAAAAGTATCCTTTTTCTATTTTACGGATTTTGTGAAAAGAGGTAGTATTTATTTATATAAGTATATTTGAGATTGTGGATCAAAAAGGAGTTCAGAGATGGTTAAAATTATGATTGTTGAAGATGATATGAAAATTGCGGAGCTATTATCAACATATGTTGCGAAATACGGTTACCAAGGAATTATTGTAACGGATTTTCAAAATGTGTTAGACATATTTTTAGAAGAACAACCGGAGTTAGTTTTATTAGATATTAATTTACCAAGTTTTGATGGTTACTATTGGTGTCGTCAAATTCGCGGGGTTTCCACATGTCCGATTTTATTTATTTCGGCCCGTGAAGGTACGATGGATCAAGTTATGGCGTTAGAAAATGGTGGCGATGATTTTATTCCGAAGCCGTTTCATTATGAAGTTGTAATGGCGAAAATTCGTAGTCATTTAAGACGTGCTTATGGAGACTATGCACCGAAACTAGAAGAACGAATGATTGAGCAACAAGGTCTTAGTTTATATCCCGAAAGACTTGTATTAAAACTTAGGAACCAAGAGATTGATATAACGAGAAACGAAGCCATTTTATTAGAGATGTTAATGAAAAACCATCCGCGTGTTGTTAGCAGGGAAGTATTATTAAATAAATTATGGGATAGTGAATCTTATGTTGATGATAATACATTAAGTGTAAATACAACACGTGTGCGTAAAAAGTTAAAAACGTTACAAATTGAAGGAGCAATAGAAACAATTCGTAGTGTTGGATATAGATTACATATTACTTGGGATAATGGTATGGAAAAATGATAAGGTTATTTATACGTGATCATATACCACTTATTTGTTTTACTGCGATCCAACTACTAGCCATATTCTTAGTTTATTGGTTTGATGGGCATAATCATATTTCAACGGCATTATATGCAATGTTTTTAGGTGCTTTTTTTATGGTAAGTTATTTAGTATTTCGTTATTTTACACATCGTTCTTTTTATGAACGTTTAGCAAATCCGTTGCAATCTTTGGATGAATCTGTTCAAAAATCTGATTTTGCAGTTTTATCTACTGCTCTCCAAGATTTGCTCGAAGTACAATATCGACATTATCAAAATCAGCTCCAGTTACAAGAGAGGAAAAATAATGATCATTTAACCTTTATGAATCAGTGGATTCATCAAATGAAAACACCTTTATCTGTAATAGAATTAATTACACAAGATGAAGTGGATTCACGTTTTGAAAGCATTAATGAGGAAACAGATAGGTTGAAAAAGGGGTTAGAGATGGCACTGTATGTCGCACGTTTAGAAGCATTTACACAAGATTTTTATGTAGAAAGAGTACAACTACATAAAATAGTGAATGATTCCGTGCATGAACATAAACGCTTTTTTATTCGGAATTTTGTATACCCAGAGCTTGAAATTGATAAGAGTATTACTGTAGAAAGTGATGCGAAGTGGTTACAATTTTTAATTGGACAAATAATATCGAATGCGATTAAATATTCATCAGGTAGTAGAGAAAAGATTAAAGTGAAAGTACGTAAGGAAGGTAATACAGTTGTACTTGAAATTACCGATAGTGGCGTAGGGATACCGAAGCAAGATTTACCAAGAGTATTCAAACCTTTCTTTACAGGAGAAAACGGTAGAGATTTTAAAGAATCAACTGGAATGGGATTATATCTTGTATATGAAATTACGAAACAATTAGGACATAGTGTAGGAATCCATTCAGAGGTTGGTAAAGGTACCGTTGTACGAATTATATTTTTTAATGTGTAAATAAGTGAACTAGGCTAAAGAACTTTGGAGATAAGTTTTTTAGCCTTACTTTATCCCGCTTTAATGGGCAGTAAGACCCCCGCTGATTAAAGTTTCACTTTATGGCGATTATATGAAATGGTAAAAGGTCATCTTAGTATGTATAATGACACGCTAATAAATACGATCTTTAAATTAGAAGTATTTAATAAAAAGCTGATAAATAGTTTTTGTAAGAAAAAAGCCACCTCTTTGAAAGAGATAGCTTCATGAATCCATCCTATGAATAGGTGTATCAACATTAATAAGTATAATGTTCGAATTCGTGATATGTTTTGTGGGTTATAATAGAATTAGTCTTTTGTTTTTTTATAATACAGTATTGTAATTAAGTAAACAAACTTAATAATGTATATCCAATTAATCCTAAAATAGTGATAGGAACCATCATTAAGAAAGAAGAAATTCGATTAGCATTAGAGCGTTCTAACACAAGAATCAAGATAATCCCGACTATCACTTCGGTATATCCAACAGGTAACATGTGACTATAGTCTTCAAAATTTAAAAGAATGTGAAGTCCATCCGTTACAAAAACTCCACTAATAAGCGCGCTTCCGAATTTATGAAGTGGATTTGTAGTATCTTTCCATAGAAAACCTGCAATTCCAAAGATAGTTCCTCCTATAAATGCACATACAATCCATACAGATATAAAATAAATAGAGTGAGCTACATTTTTAATAACTATTGCATAACCATAATAGCCTAATACCATGCCGAGTAGTGCAAGGATACCAGAAAGTATAGCTGTACGCTTAGAATAACTAAAGCTAGCCACGAAAAAGGATGGAACTAACCAAACACTTCCTAGATTAGCTAATGAATGCCAATGTCCTGGAAGTATACCTTGCCCTAATTTAGTTAGTATACCAACAATTATCCCTACTATAATCGGGATGAGAAAAATCTTTAAAAACATATTTAACTTTGTGATTTTTAATGTCCTGTCCATAAATTCAATCCTTACATTAATATTTTCTACAAACATATAATAGCTTATTAAAGGGGAGTAATCAATAAAAATTTATCGAAAAACAATAAGTGATTATTGGATAGCGAATAACATTTTCTTTTTATTTATAATTTATTAGAAGGAGGGCTTTTTTGCTAGTTGTGAATGATAGGGGGATTGAAATGGATATTCGTAAAATGAGATATTTCATAACAGTGGCAGAAGAATTAAACTTTAGTCGTGCAGCAGAAAGGCTTAGGATGGCACAACCTCCTTTAAGCCAAGAAATTCGTAAATTAGAAGATGAATTGGGCGTTCAACTTTTTCATCGAACAAAAAGAATGGTTGAACTAACCAGTGCAGGGAAAATATTTTTAGAAGGTGCGCGGCAAACGTTGCTTCAAGTAGATAGAACTATTAAAGAAACACAGCTTGCGGATGAAGGGAAGGTAGGACATTTAATAATCGGTTTTGTCGATTCTACAGAAACCGTAATAGACATATTAAAAAAATTTCGAGAACGTTTTCCTAGAATACAGCTTATATTACGCGAGATGACAACAGACCAGCAAATAAAAGCGCTATATGAAAAACAAATTCATATTGGATTTATTCGTTCCAAGCAGAATAATGAAATATTAGTTTCCGAAGTTTGTTCTGAGGAATGTTTAAAATTAGTTTTGCATGAAGATCACCCTTTAGTTTCGTTACGTAACATTTCAATCAAATCATTAGTTGATGAACCATTTATTTTATTTCCACGTCATTTCGGTACTAACTTTTATGATTTAATTATTAGTTACTTTTGGGAACATGGAGTAAGTTTAAATATTGTTCAAGAGGCGATCCAAATGCAAACTATTGTGAATTTAGTTGCAGCAGGAATGGGGATTTCTGTCGTTCCATCATCGGTGGAAAGCTATAAAAAATCGGGTGTCATGTATAAAGACATTCAAGAAAATACACCAAAAATAAATTTATATGTTGGATGGAGACAAGATGAAAAGTCTGTCGTATTAGAGAACTTCTTAACAGTTGTTAGAGAGGTTTATACGACTTCACAATTTGAATTTGAAAAGTAAAGGCCCATCTTGATGGGATGGGCAGTCGGAAAGTTGGATAGGAAAACTTCGATTTTTATTTTAAAGTCACTGAAGATTCAACCTGTTTTACTCGGATCGTACTCAGCGAAACCTTTTAGTATATTATCAATCTGATCCATAATTTCAGGTTGCAATTTAACACTAGAAGCAATTACGTTTTCTCTTATTTGCTCCGGGTTTGAAGCGCCAATAATTGCAGAGGAAACAGCTGGATTTTGTAGTACCCAAGCAACTGCGAGTTGTGGTAGGGTAAGATTAGTTTCTTGCGCGATGGGATTGAGTTTCTGAATTGCAGTGAGTACATCATCACTCATCCAACGTTGTACGAGTTTGTGGAAAAATGGTTTGCCAGCATCTGAATTAGCACGTGATTGAGTCGGCAAGGGTTTACCAGGTTGATATTTTCCTGAGAGAATACCTTGTGCAAGGGGAGACCAAACAACTTGACCAAGCCCCTCACGTTGACATGTTGGTATTACATCAGTTTCAATAACACGCCACAACATCGAATATTGAGGTTGGCTAGCGATAAGTGGAATGTTCAATTCTCGTGCAAGTGCTGCACCGCGGGTAATTTGTTCTGATGTCCATTCACTTACGCCTAAGTAAAGGACTTTACCTTGTCTTACAAGATCAGCAAAAGCTAACATCGTTTCCTCAAGAGGAGTTGTTGAGTCAAATCTATGTGCATAATAGACATCAATGTAGTCTGTCTGCAACCGCTGTAACGATGCATTGCAATTTTCTATAATATGTTTTCTCGATAATCCACGATCATTTTTTCCAGGTCCGGTCGGATGGCATACTTTTGTACATAGTTCTATGCTTTCTCGGCGTATACCTTTCAAAGACCGGCCAAGTACTTCTTCGGCTATAGTGTCCGAATAAACATCAGCAGTATCGAACGTAGTAATTCCGACATCTAGTGCGGCTTTCACACAATCATTTGCAGTATCTTCGTTTACTTTTCCACCATGGTTAATCCAGTTCCCGTATGCAATCTTACTTACTGTTAATCCACTGTTTCCTAGTTTACTAAATTCCATTGTAGTATCCTCCTTTTAAAATGATATCTTTATTATAAGAACTGAAATGTAATATGTATAATATATAATTAATGATACATTTATATAAAAATTATATAAGAGAGAGTGCTTAGAAGTTTACTATTAAGGAAATCTAAAGCCAGTAGTATTACAGATGTTGTTTGTGTTTGATCGATATGAAGTGAAGATAAATAGACCTAAAAGAAAGCAATCATTTTCACAGCACGTATAATCGCATTTACTCATACAGTACTACTATGGTACAATATGGTTACTAATGACGGAAAGGAATGATGGGTGGACGATGATTAACTAATCTTATTTTTAAATGTTGAAATTCAATAAATTTCAATTTATAAAAAATAGGATTAGTCTGCCCAATTTCCTTACAACGGTATTGCTATTTATTATGCGTAATAGCTTATTTGGGTATAAATATGTTAACGACTAATCCTGCCAAATTAATTTGGGAGGATTTTTTTGTTCTCCCTTAATGAAAGGGATCGGTAATATGAAAGAAATTTTAAAATTAAATGATGTTTATGTTGAGATAAAGGAAAATACTTTGTTAGAGAAAATGAATGTTACAGTAAAACAAGGGGATGTTATCGGATTAATTGGTAAAAACGGTGCCGGTAAATCAACGTTACTTCAATTAATAAATGGGAAGATTGAGCCATCAAAAGGGATTGTTGAATGGCAGCAAATGAATATGACAACGGCATATGTTGAACAAGAAATAGAATCTTTTATTAGTAATGAAATGATTGCAAAAGAAGCAGAACTTCTTGCGAAATGGGGCGTGCCAACGAACGATTTTCTTACTTTAAGTGGTGGTGAAAAGCTGAAAGTTCGACTAGCAAAAGGATTTGCCGAAAATCCTAATTTATTAATATTAGACGAACCGACAAATCATTTAGATGAGATGAGTACGGAATTTCTCATTAAGCAAATAAAAAATATGAAGGGTACAGTTATCGTTGTATCGCATGATCGATACTTTTTAGATGTTGTCGCAACGAAAATATGGTCAATTGAGGAAAAGAAACTAATTGAGCATAGCGGTAATTATACGAGTTATATGAAAGCACGTGAGCATACAAGAATGACGCAGCAACGTGAATATGAAAAACAACAAAAAAAGATAGAACAAGTAGAAACACATATAAAAGAATTAAGTTCATGGTCACAAAAGGCACACGCACAGTCTACAAAACAAGAAGGAGTTAAAGAGTTTTATCGTGTAAAAGCGAAGCGAATGGATGCGCAAGTGAAGTCAAAACGAAAACGTCTCGAAAAAGAGCTGGAGAAAACGAAAGTAGAACGTGTGAAAGAAGAGTATTCAGTGGAGTTCTCTATTCAAGCGAATAAAAAAGTAGGAAAACGCTTTTTAGAAGTAAAGAAATTAAAAAAAGACTTTCATGGAAAGACATTATTTGAAAACGTTAATTTTACAATCCAGCACGGTGAGAAGGTTGCGATTGTTGGACCAAACGGTAGCGGGAAAACAACATTACTGAAGATGATTATGGGAACGGAAACTGTACAAGGAGAAGTATGGATTTCACCATCTGCAAACATCGGTTATTTAACACAAGAAGTATTTGATTTACCACTGGATAAAACACCAGAAGATTTATTTTTTAAAGAGACATTTGAAGAAAGAGGAAAAGTCCAAAATTTAATGAAACATTTAGGATTCCAAGCTTCTCAATGGAAAGAACCGATTGAGCATATGAGTATGGGGGAACGAGTAAAATGCAAGTTAATGGCTTATATTTTAGATGAAAAAGATGTACTTATTTTAGATGAACCGACGAATCACCTTGACCTCCCTTCACGTGAACAGCTTGAAAATACATTAGCTGAGTATAATGGAACACTCGTTATAGTTTCTCACGATCGATATTTCCTGGAGAAAACAACTAACACGAAACTCGTGTTTTTAAATAATACGATACAAAAGCAGCTAGAGGAACTTATTAAAACAAGAGATGATATTGAAGAGCTACGTTTAACATTAGAAACAGAGAGACAAGAAGTATTAGGTAAATTAAGCTTTTTAACTTCTAACGATAAAGAATATAAAGAACTTGATGAACGATTTATAGAACTTACGAAGCAGATTAAGGCGCTTTAATGTAATTAAGGGGGATTAACATGGGAGAAGAGAGTTCGACTAATTTATTTAGAATAGACTGTGGAGATATATACTTGTAAGAGTTTACTATCAAAGATGCGGAGAGTATTTATAAAATATCGAATCAACCGGAAATAGAACAGTTTTTACCAGACTGGAAATCAACGAAAGAACAAAGGATTGACTGGGTTATTAATGATGAAATATCAGCAAACAAAGCATTTCTTGATGCAGTGACAAAAACGTCTAACATAGATGATCATATATTAAAGCTAGGAATATTTAATAAAGATACAAATGAATTTATTGGATGGTGCTGCACAAGCATTAAAGAAGAACTCCCTTCACCAAATAGAGAAATAATGTATGCTATTTCAAGCGAGTATCAAAGCAATGGTTACGCTACGAAAGCGACTAAAGGGTTAATTGATTATTTGTTTAAAAATACAAATGTAGATGTCCTCAACGCAATTGCTTTAATTAACAACGTACCATCAAATAAAGTTATTGAAAAATGTGGATTTACTTATTTGAGCCAACAGACGATAGAAAACCAACTATATAATCATTATTTATTAAGCAAATCAGAGTGGATAAAAAATATTGCTCTTTAAAAGAATCTATAATGGAATGTAAAAAAGCTTAGAGCTAAAACTCTAAGCTTTTTTACATTCCATTATACCTGTTACCATATCAAAGAGACAATTTGGATGGCTTCTTACCGGATTTTCTCATCAAAAAACAAGGGGATTAAGCTGTACATGCGATAATCATTTTATAAAAAATCATATATGAAAAGGGGTTTGGATAATTTTGTCGAATGCATTTATCTATGAAAACACCACTTTCTTACTCAAATTATCCTAAAAATGAATCATTTTGATCTCAAATAGAAGAACGAACGGCAAAAGTGAAGGTGAGCGAAGTTTTGCATATAAAACTTACGGTTGAGTGTTAGTGGATTAAAAGTTTTAAGTTATGAAATAGATTAAATGAGGGAGGGGAACGCATATCATAATTTGGTTTCGTCAATTGCCACAGATAAGTATGGATTTTTCAGAATGGACTCCTTTTATTAAGAATAATTGGTATCAAAAGCATTATATGAAGTTTGTATATCTACTTCAAATAATCATTTTTCTGATACCAAATTACTTTGGAGTAGGTTTCACTCATATTAATATATTGTATCTAATCATAATAGGTATCTTTGTCTTCATCATTCACGAATGTCTACACATTTTGGTCATAAGTAACAAAGGTGATATTAGCTTAACATGTAGTGGAATATTTTTTTGGCTAAATACAAATGCAACCCTATCCAAAGCGAGATTTTGGGTCTTTATGAGCTTACCCATAATTGTATTATCGGTAGCCCCTGCATTTATGTCGTTCTATGTATCAGGAAATATTAAATCAATCATATTATTTGTATGTTGGATAAACGCAATAATTTCCGCCTCAGATATTTACAATTCATTTTTAATTGTAATGAAACCGAAGAACTCAGTATTTTGCAGAGGATATTATCAAGTGAAATAGTATTAAAAGTATTATTTAATTATATTTCAATTTAAGAAATTAGTTAAAAATATAATATTTGAAAGTAAAAAGACCGATAATACAATGATATTATCCCCTTTAAGTAGACAGTGTAAAAAGACCATGCACATACATGGATGTTACACTATTACTTGGAGGGGATTTTTCATGACTAAAAAAGGTTCAATATTTATTACATATTCAGAAGAATTAAAGTTAGCGGCTGTTCAAAGTTATTTAAACGGAGAAGGAAGTTACAATATGATAAAGGAAAAATATCAGATTAGAAGCTCTACACAACTAAAAAATTGGGTGAAAAAATATAAAGAATTTGGTGAAATTACAGATACTCGTGGAAAAAATGGTGGAATGAAAGGTATATCAAATCCTCTAAAAGGCAAACGCGTTCATTTTAAGACGATTGAAGAGGAACGTGACTACTATAAGGCACAGGTTGAATATTTAAAAAAGCAGTATCCGAATCTGTAAATGGAGGTGCACTAAAATATACGGTGAGATATCATATCATTGAATCATTAAAGGGGAAATATCCAGTTATATGGCTTACGAAATTTGCGGGTGTACATCGTTCAAGTTACTATAAGTGGATTCATACAAAAAGTATGAAAAACATGCGACTAGAATCCGAGAAACGATTAAAAAAAGTAATACAATCTATTCACGTAAGGCACAAGGAATATGGTTATCCACGTATGAAAATCGCTTTACAGGAAGAGGGATATTTTATAAATCACAAAAAAGTATATCGCTTAATGAGCGAGCTCAACATTCAATCTATTATTCGAAAGAAGCGTCGCTTCTTTAAAGGGAACTATTCCAATGTTTTTCCGAATGTTTTAAACCGTGTATTCAAAGATCGCCAACAAAATGAAGCGCTTGTTACAGATATTACTTACCTACGATTCCAAGAGGGATTTCGGTATCTTTCTGTTGTACAAGATATTTATAATAACGAAGTTGTTTCTTGGAAAATATCCAAGCGCAACGATAATGAACTTGTATTAGATACAATTGAAATGTTGGCACAAAAAAGAGATGTGCGTGGAACCATTCTCCATTCAGATCAGGGATTCCAGTACACATCTCACGCCTACAACAAACGACTTTTAGGTTTAGGTATCATTGGCAGCCACTCTCGCAAAGGAAACTGCCATGATAATGCCTGTATTGAGTCATTTTTCTCCCATTTTAAATCGGAAATGTTGTATTTGAATCATTTTAAAACAGAAGCAGATTTAATACAAGCAATTGAAGAGTATATTTATTTTTATAACTATAAACGGTTCCAAAAACGACTCAACCACCGAGCTCCGATAGAATATCGAATCTCGATGGCTGCTTAGTCTTTTTAATATTGTCTACTTGACAGGGATAAGACCAACAATCGGTCTTTTTTCATTAATATAATAAAGATTAGAAATAAATAGCATTGTATTTCATACTACCCTGCGAATATTATAAAATAGATATAAATTGATTATAGTTTGAAAACAGGTTTGTTATCAGTTTTTTCAGAAATCTTACAAGCGTGTAAGATAAATGAAAGATGAATCAATATGTGCTATAAAACAATTCATTTACACTATATTGTGAGAAGTGCAAATGAAGGGAGAATATAAATGGAAATTCTACATGCAAAAAGTATTAGTAAAGTATATAAAGGGAAAGTACCTTTTAAAGCATTGGTAGATATTGATTTATCAATTCAAGAAGGTGAATTTATAGGGATTATGGGGCCATCAGGGAGCGGGAAAACAACGTTATTAAATATGGTATCTACTATCGACTCTCCAACATCGGGAGAAATATTAATAAATGGTACAAATCCATTCCAGTTGACATCAGATAATTTGGCTTTATTCCGTAGGAAACAATTAGGATTTGTTTTTCAATCATTTAATTTACTTAGCACACTTACAGTAAAGGAAAATATCGTATTGCCGATGACATTAGATGGTGTTTCTGTACAAGAAATGAACGAACGAGTTGAAGAAATTGCAGAGAAATTAAATATTACAGATATATTGAGTAAAAGAACTTTTGAAATTTCAGGGGGGCAAGCTCAAAGAACAGCAATTGCTCGTGCAATTGTTCATAAGCCGCAATTATTACTTGCAGATGAACCAACAGGGAATTTAGACTCTAAATCTTCAAATGATGTAATGGAGATGCTAGATACTTTAAATAAAGAAGAAAAAGCTACGATGATGTTAGTTACACATGATCCGTATGCAGCGAGTTTTTGCAGCAGAGTCATATTTATTAAAGATGGTCAACTATATAACGAAATTTACTGTGGTGAAAGTAGGCAAGCATTTTATCAAAAGATTATGGATGTCCTTTCTTTGTTAGGAGGGAAAAGGCATGACTTTTCGTCAGTTCGCATTTAATAATATTTTTCGCAATAAGCGTACATATGCAGCTCATTTTTTAAGTAGTGCATTTTCTATTATGATTTTCTTTACGTATGCTCTTTTATTATTTCATCCTGATTTACAAGGTGAGTTGAAATCGACAAGTGCAACAATAAGTGCATTTGGTACATTGGGATTTTCAGTTTCGCAAGGCTTGATTTTTGTATTTTCATTTTTCTTCATTCTATATTCAGTTAGTTCATTTTTAAAAACGCGCAAGAAAGAATTTGGGATATTAATGATGCAAGGTATGTCAATGAGACAGCTTAAGAAATTATTATTAATTGAAAATATGTTGATTGGACTTGGCTCAATTTGTATAGGAATTCTCATTGGACTCATATTTTCTAAACTAGTTTTATTGATAAGCGCAAGTGTATTAATGATTAGTAATGGTTTGCCTTTTTATATACCAGTGCAGGCCGTATTATTAACAGTTATCACATTTCTTTTATTATTTTTAATTGTTTCGCTCGTTACATTTAAAATGATAAAAGTAACAGAACTTGTGGAACTTATACAAGCAGAGGAAAAGCCAAAGCCAGAACCGAAAGCATCAATTTTATTATCGCTACTTTCTTTAATTAGTATAGGGTATGGATATTTTTCAGTATTTCGCTTTATCCCAAGTACTAATTTTATTACGCTTGGAATAGGGGTGCTCCTAGTAATTATAGGAACGTACTTTTTATATACACAGTGTAGCGTTTATATATTGCACCTTGCGAAAAGGAGAGAATCTTTCTTTTTAAAGAGAACAAATATATTAACATTTTCTGAATTAATTTACCGTATGAAAGATAATGCAACGATGTTTTTTATAGTATCTATTGTTTCAGCAGTTGCATTTACAGCGATTGGTACAACAGCTGCAATTGGAAATAGGGATTTGGTAAGGATGACAAATCCGTATACATTTTTGTATGGAAGTTTTGAAAACGACAAAGTATTAAATAAAAATCTTTCTATTATAAAAAAACACCTTTCTGATGCTAATATTCCGTATCGAATGGCTTCATCTTCATATATATACACGGAAAATGGTGTAGATGTAATGAAGTTAAGTGAATATAACGATCTTGCTAAAGCGCTAGGCTATCAACAAGAAACAATAGAAAAAGAAGATGAAATTTTATTAATTCCTGGAGTCGTATCACAAAAACAAGAATTTAAAAATGGCGAGTATAAAAAGAATATAGAAGTCATTCAAGGAGATTGGACAAAGACATTTCATGTGAAAAAAGCTGTAGAAAATTTAGTTTTACCACATGATTCTAGAACTATTTATATCGCTGTTAAAGATCAGGTATATGATGGAATCCCTCTTACTAGTGACCCAGTTAATAAAGACAGTCAATATCGTACTTACGGATTTGTTGTAGACGATTGGATGAAAACGAAGGGAATTTCAAACGAATTAATTAGTAGATTTGAGAAAGATACTAGAGTAGGTAATTTTCAATTTCGGGCTTTAACTATAGATTTGTTAAGTGCAAAGCAAACGAATGGATTATTACTTATGGCAAGTGTTTTAGTCGGAATCGTCTTTTTCACATTCGCTGCTAGTTTTATTTATTTCCGATTATATACTGATTTGGATCGCGATCAACAGCAATATAAAATGATTTCGAAAATGGGGTTAAGTAAACGAGAATTAAAAAAAATTGTAACGAGACAGTTATTATTAATGTTCTTCTTACCGATTGTTGTTGCAGTGATTCATACTGTAGTCGCTTATACGGCATTACAGCAATTAGTCGATTTTTCTATAATTAATAGCTCTATCGTTATTTTAATTTCATTTATATGTATACAAATATTATATTTCTTTATAACCCGTTGGCGTTACCTGCAAAAGCTTTATAAGGTTATGGAGCAATAGAGTTTATTAGCTTGTAAGACTACATTAAAGTATGTGGAAAAAATGAACTGTATGATGAAAGGAAACGCGATGAAAAGAACTTTAACTATTTTTATGTTAACGATACTACTATTAATAAGTTTTAGTGCATGTTCTAAAAAGGAGAATCCATTTCCTGCAAACGGTTTATTAATCATTGGAAATGAAAATAAAATTTCACCAATTATTAATCGTTATCAAGAAATTACGAAAGAAAAAGAAGTGTTTTCTGTGAAAACAGGTACTTATGGAAACGGACAGGTATTAATTTTAAATGAGTCTACAGCACAAGCATTGATTAAAGCTAAAGTTTTCCGTAAACGAGATAATGGCTCCAATTTTATGCCTGTAAATACGTTACCGAAATTCCCAAAAGAGGGTTCTCTACTGTTTGCACAAGAAGACGAAAAGACTTTGAAAAGTATTAAATTAGAAGGAAAAGAGGTCCCTGTCATATACAATAGTGACGCTTGGATAGGTAACAAGCGTAATTATCCAACGCAATGGTATGTGATTGTATCCAAAAATAATATATATAAGGAAATAAAAGCAAATGAAACAAAAATGCATCTTCTTCAATTAAAAAAATCTTTAGGTGACGAAAAACCTAAAATGTCGACAGATAATACATTGGTTAATGAAAATGTAAAAGTAAGAAAGCTAATTAAAGATTTTGAGGGAGAAGTATCAGTTCAGTTTTTAACGATTGAAGAAAAATCTTAAAAAGAGTTCAAGGTTGATAAAGTTTCTATCAACCTTGAACTCTTTTTAGTTATAGACCATTCAGATAACATAGTTTACATGACTTCATTTAATCGAGTCTCGCTCGTTTCTTCAATCGCATTTGAATGTTGAACCGAACCATTTTGAGATTCCTTTTCTTTACGAAATTTCTGTAACATTTCTAAAATCATCCATAAAGGTACACCTTTGTCTTTTAGCATTTTCCATAAGTCTAATTCGCTAAATTTATGATCCGCTTGTTTCATTTCTTGTTCAGATGTACGAATATCAAATTTGATTAGATCATTAGATTTCTTATCTTTATTCTTAGTAGAAGAGATAGTATTATGCTCAAGATTAGATGGGGTTATTTTAGAAGGTTGAGCTAATGTATGAATGTTTAATCCGACTTGCATGCTTTTTTCCTCCTTTTCAAGCAATGAAATTAGTTTTCTTATGATTTTTAAATCCATTTAACATGAGGAAACTATATTTAATTATAAATTCAAATAATCAGATTTACAAGTTGTGTTATGAAAAGTAAATGCTTACTAGAATAAATATTTATCAACATTTGTATATGTTTTCTATATATACAACGTATATAAAATACTTTACATTATGTTTAAGTTGCAAACTAAGTTTGTATTTTTTTCAAAGATAAATGTAAACGTTTTATTGAGGGGGAGAAAGTATGGGGAAATTATTTTTAAAAGTATGTTTTTTCGCATTAGTGACTGTTTGTTCATTCGCAGCGAAAACAACATACGCTGAAGAGAGACAACAAAATAATTATCCTATCATTTTAGTGAATGGATTTGCTGGATGGGGTAGAGAGGAAATGCTAGGGGTAAAATATTGGGGTGGTGTTCATGATATACAAGAAGATTTAAAAAGAAATGGTTATACAGTACATACTGCAGCTGTTGGACCAGTTTCTAGTAACTGGGATCGTGCATGTGAATTATATGCGCAAATTAACGGTGGAATAGTAGACTACGGTGCGGCACATGCTGAGAAACATGGACATAATCGTTTTGGTAGAACTTATAGTGGATTTGCACCGAATTGGAGTGAAACAAATAAAGTTCATTTAGTTGGGCATAGCATGGGTGGACAAACGACAAGAACATTAGTGCAGTTATTAAAAGAAGGAAGTTATGAAGAAAAAGATTATGTGAAAAATCATCCGAACACAAAGATATCACCACTATTTGAAGGTGGCAAATCGTATGTTCATAGTGTTACAACTTTAGCAACTCCTCATAACGGTACAACACTCGCGGACGGAAGTCTTCTGTTGCCGTTCGTTAAAGATTTACTCATTACAGCTGCAAGTTTAGGTGGAAACAATAATTTATCATTATATGATTTTAAATTGGATCAATGGGGTATAAAAAAGAATACTGGAGAGTCCTTTTTTCAATATACTGATCGTATTTTAAATAGTTCAATTTGGGAAAATACAAAAGATATAAGTCAATGGGATTTAAGTACTGATGGAGCAAAGGAGTTAAATAATTGGGTAAAGACGCAATCGGATGTATATTACTTATCCTATAGTGGACATGCATCGCAAGCAGCACCAATAACAGGTTTACATTTACCTCATATAACGATGAATAAAGTGTTAATGGGTAATGCATTTTTCTTAGGTTCCTATGCAAGATATGAAGAGAATCGAACATTAATAGATACTTCTTGGTGGCAAAATGACGGTGTAGTAAATACAAATTCTATGATTGCACCTTCATCTAATATTGCTGCAAATGATAATGAGTCTTTACAGGTTGGAAAATGGAATCATATCGAAACGAAAGCAAATTGGGACCATCTTGATATGGTAGGATTAAGCGTTTCAGACACGTTAGGTTTTTCTAATATTCAAGAGTTTTATAGAACAATTGCAGAAAAATTATCACGGTTACCGAAATAGATAATAATAAAGCGCTCTCGATGGAATTCGAGGGCGCTTTATATTATATTGAAAGAGGGATTTGGCAAAAAAAACATGGGGTGATCTTATGAAAATTCAAGTTGTATTATCGGGGTATGGGACAGTTGGTAAAGAATTTATTAAATTATTAAACGAAAAATATTTATATATAAATGAAACATATGGAATTGACTTAGTTGTTAGTGGAGTGATAGGAAGAAATATTGCAATACATAACGGAAAAGGTTTGCAGATTAATGATTTATTGACGTATGGTGATGGTTCTGCTGCAATTGAAAAATATATCGAACATTATCCAGAGGAACGCGGAACGATTAATATAAATGGTACTGTATTGGTTGAATCAACTGCTACAAATCTTAAAAATGGAAATCCAGGGAAACAGTATATGAAACAAGCTATTGAAAATCAAATGGATATAGTAGCTATTTCAAAAGGTGCACTTGTTACAGCTTGGAGTGAACTGAATACAGCAGCACGTATTTCAGGCTCACGCATTCGATATAGCGGTGCAACTGCCGCTGCGTTACCGACATTAGACATTGGACAACTAAGTTTAGCAGGTTGCCATATTGAAAAAATAGAAGGAATATTGAACGGGACAACAAATTATATTCTTACAAAGATGCATGAAGAATATAAGACGTTTGAAGAAGCATTGCAAGAAGCACAAAATAAAGGAATTGCGGAGACTAACCCGTTATTAGATATAAGCGGGATGGATAGCGCTTGTAAATTATTACTTTTGACGAATAGTTTAATGGGAAACGATTATTCACTCAAAGATATAAAAATAAACGGAATAGAGCACGTTACAACGCAACAAATTCAAAGTGCAAAGGAACAAAATAAATCAATTAAATTAATTGCATCAGCATATAAAGATGATAATGGAAAAGTAAACCTTAGTGTACAACCTTGTAATTTAGAGAAAGAACATCCGTTAGCAAATATAAATGGCACGGAAAAAGGAATTACGTTCTTTACAGATACAATGGGACAAGTCACTACAATTGGTGGAGCTTCTAATCCACGCGGAGCTGCCGCTGCTGCTTTAAAAGATGTAATCAATTTATATCGAAATGATTTATAGGCTTTATAACCGTACCGCTATTAATAAAAAATACATATGTAGTGGACCTTTTGAGAATGAAATAAATATGTAAAAATAATTGCAGGGGGTAAGAAATTGTTTAAAGATTTTAAAGTTGTAAAAGATCGTCCCGTTTATATTCAATTAAAGGATTATTTAAAAAAGATGATTATGAAAGGGCATTTGTTGGGGGACCAAAAAATCCCATCAACAAGGGAACTGAGTGAATTATTATCAGTGAGCAGAAATACAGTACTCTCTGCATATGCGGATTTAGAACAAGAAGGACTCATTTATGCAGTTAAAGGAAAAGGAAATTTCGTTGCGAAGGTGGATATAAGTAACACCTCGTCTGTTGAAATAGATTGGAAAAATAAACTTAATACAGTTACCACATTAGCGGATGAATTAGACTTAATGAAGCATGGAGTTCGCTGGGAAAAAGGAATGATTGTTTTTAATAGTATAGCCCCGGACGAAAAGCTATTTGATGTTGAAAATTTCAAAAGAGCTTTTCTTACTCGTATGTCCATTGAAGGGGATATCGTATTGAACTACGGATATGCAAAAGGTTATAGACCGTTAATTAATTATTTACTTCATTACATGGAAATGAAAGGTGTAGATATTTCGAACAAAGATATTCTAATTACAAATGGATTTACAGAAGGATTAGATATTGTGTTATCTTCTTTATCGAAGAAATCAGGGCGTGTTATTTGTGAGAACCCAACTCACCATGCTGCATTGAAGCTTTTTCGTTTACATGGACTTGAAGTTCATGGAATTAATATGAATGATGATGGTATTGATACGAATGAAGTAGAAAAAAGTTTGCGTGAAAAGGATTTTGATTTCGCGTATTTAATCCCTTCTTATCATAATCCGACTGGTATTGTTACGAGTTCGGAGAAAAGAACGGAATTGATGAGGTTATTTTCAAAATACAAGATCCCTATTATAGAGGATGGGTTTAATGAAGAATTACGTTATTCGGGTTCACATTTATCGCCATTATTAACTTTTGCAGGGGCTGGTAATAATGTGATTTATATTAGTAGCTTTTCAAAGGTACTTTTCCCTGGTTTACGTGTAGGTTGGATCATTGCAGATAAAGAACTGATACATTATTTAGAAAGTGTTAAAAGAGCCAGAACCATTCACACATCTACGTTAGATCAAGCTGTTCTGTTTCAATATTTACATGAAGGATATTTTGAAAAATATTTAAAAAAGCAAGATCTGTTTATAAGAAAAAATATGAGTTAGCTGTTGGGGCGTGTAATCAGTACATTCCGTTTAAAAGAATGACTGGAGACGGTGGACTTCATTTGTTTATAGAGTTGGAAGAAAAAATTCAAGCCCGCACACTTTTACAAAAGTGTTATGAGAAAGGAGTTACGTTTTCTCCTGGAGATGTTTTTTACTCTGATGGAGGAGGAGCGAACACATTCCGATTAGGATTTTCACGCTTGAAAGAACAGGAAATTGTTAGCGGGATTCAAATAATTGGTGAAACTTTAAAAAATGAAACTTGGAGTTGAGAAAATGAGAATTGGCGTTATTATGGGAGGAGTATCCTCTGAAAAACAAGTATCAATTATGACTGGGAATGAAATGATTGCACATTTAGATAAGAGTAAATATGAAATCGTTCCAATTACGTTAAATGAAAAAATGGATTTAATTGAAAAAGCGAAAGACATTGATTTTGCATTGCTAGCATTACACGGAAAATACGGAGAAGATGGTACGGTTCAAGGGACGCTTGAGAGTTTAGATATTCCATATAGCGGCAGTAATATGTTATCTAGCGGTATATGTATGGATAAAAATATTTCAAAAAAGATTTTGCGTTATGAAGGAGTAGAAACACCAGATTGGATTGAACTTACAAAAATGGAGGATCTAAAGCTTGAGGAGTTAGATAAATTAGGATTTCCGTTAGTGGTAAAACCAAACTCTGGCGGCTCAAGTGTTGGAGTTAAGATTGTCTATGATAAAAATGAATTAATCTCTATGCTAGAAACTGTATTCGAATGGGATTCTGAAGTAGTAATTGAGAAGTATATAAAAGGTGACGAGATTACATGTTCAATTTTTGATGGGCAACAGTTACCTATCATTTCGATTCGACATGCTGCTGTGTTCTTTGACTACAATGCAAAATATGATGATACTAGTACAGTTGAAGAAGTTATCGAACTTCCAGCTGAAATAAAGGAACGTGTAAATAAAGCGTCACTGGCTTGTTATAAAGCATTAAAATGTAGTGTTTACGCAAGGGTTGATATGATGGTGAAGGAAGGAATTCCATATGTAATGGAAGTTAATACATTACCAGGGATGACACAATCAAGTTTACTACCAAAAAGTGCGGAAGCAGCGGGAATTAATTATAGCAAACTATTAGATATGATAATTGAAACTTCATTAAAAGTAAGGAAAGAAGAAGGTTTTTAAGGTAGTTATATAATTAATTCTTTTGACAGTTCCACGAATTATGCTATGATAATTACAATACGACAACTAAATATTTATCCACTAGGGGGCCTTTTATAGGCTGAGATCAGATGAAATTTTGAGACTCTTAGTACCTGATCTGGTTAATGCCAGCGTAGGGAAGTGGGAAAGACGTTGCTATTTAACGAATAAATACTGTCAATTTCACTTTCTTTACGCCTGTAAAGAAAGTTTTTTTATTTTACAGCTTTAATAATTGTGGATAAATACGTATATTTTTTACATTATTTGGAGGGATTTAAATGACTTTTTCACAATCATTACGTAAAGAAGTAGATTCAATTTGGGAAGCAAGTTTTAACCATCCTTTTGTAAAAAAACTAGGCGAAGGAACATTAGATTTAGCTAGTTTTCGATATTATGTGCTTCAAGATTCTTATTATTTGAGTCATTTTGCTAGAGTACAAACGTTAGGTGCTGCAAAGGCTCTTGAATTAGAAACGACAGCTCGTATGGCACACCATGCACAAAATACGTATGAAGCTGAGTTATCATTACATGAGAATTTCGCAAAGAAATTAGGGATTACAAAAGAAGAAAAAGATAATTTTATTCCTGCGCCAACTGCATATGCATATACATCTCATATGTATCGTGCAGCTTATGAAGGGCATTTAGGAGATATTATTGCGGCTATTTTACCTTGTTATTGGTTATATTATGAAATCGGTGAACGGTTAAAAGAATGTCAACCAGAAGAGCCAATTTATCAAGAATGGATTTCTGCATATGGATCTGATTGGTTCCGTACTCTAGTAGAAGAGCAAATCACACGATTAGATACGATCGCTGAAAAAGTAACAGAGGCAGACCGTAATCGTATGAGACAACATTTTATTTTTAGTAGTCAATATGAATATTCATTTTGGGAAATGGCATATACATTAGAAAAATGGCCGGTGAATGAAGAAGTTAAAGGTGTTATTTAATTAAGAGTATATAAAAGGTATCGCTATATAAAGAGGCGATACCTTTTATTATATTTAGTTTCTGTAATTTTTTTGTAAATCATAGATAAAAAATATAATAATTCATTATAATGATTTTATAATATAAAGTTCCATAAGGAGGTAGTTATATGTTAATAGTTACTTTATATTAATTTGATTTTAATACTGTTTTATTTATATAATCAAATGTAATTTAGCTATTTCCTTTAATGTGCTTGGTTAAAATTTGATTCGTTAATGCTTAAAAAATTGGTATCTTTTCTAGTATTATTCGTGATCAATATAAATTAAGAGAGGAAGTATTAATAATATGGAAAAATTACAGTTATTAGCATTTAAAAATATAGTAGAACCCCTCTATAATGAGAAAGTATCGTATATTTATTTTCCTATTGAATGGCTTGAGATTGTAGAGATACATTATAGAACATTTTTATTAACGAGCAAATTAAAACTTGTAAATGAAAGATTGTATGAAATGTTTTCTGATATATTATTCATTCAGCATAATCCATATATGTTAAAGGAAGATACGCCCTGGATTGTAGCAAAAGAACCAATGAAACAAGAACAGTTAGACTATATTTTCCAAAGCTGGTATGAGGTTATTCATGATTGGAAACCTAATAAATTAATAGATCCACCACATTTAGAATGGCAGTATGATTTAATTAGTAATTTACCAGCATTACATGATAAAAAAACGTTTTCTAAATGGGTACCAGCTCTAATTACTCATATTTTTTGCGAACAGCCTTTACATATGGAAAATAAAAATGAGGAAGAAATATATTTTTCACCACTGCGATCACAACATGTTTCTGAAGCGATGTCTGAGCCAATTAAAGATGAAGAAACACATGATTATTTCTCTTATGTATATCGGTTTGAATACGTAACTCGTGGAGGTGAGAATATTCCGCTATTAAAAGTATCTGTAGGGATTAGGAGGTTTTATCAACAATATAATCATAAAGATATCCCTATACTTTTAGGGCGAAAGCGGAGCCAAATACTGATTTCAACTCCTGAATTTGAATCAAATAATAAAAAGCAAAGATTTGTAAAGTTAAAAGTACAACAAGCTGTAAAAGGAATAAAGTGGATTAAACGTTTTAGAAATTTAAAAGATGATTATAGGATAGGGGGAGAAGTTAAATTAGAGAACATTCTCCAATGTCCGAAAGAGTATATTAGAGGAACAAAGATAAGAGTGCTTCTTCCATATAACGAAAATATATATAAAGTTCAAGGAACAAAAATAAAATTTGGTATAAAAGTAAGAGAAAAAGAGGAACTTTTTAATGAATTCCAACGAATATGCCCATATTTCACATTACTTCCAGAATGTGAAAATGTATTAACTAATAATGAGAATGAGTTATTACCTTTATTTGCCCCAAAGGGATTAGACTCAATTACGTTAGAAGTATGGTCAGATGATATAGTAATAGAGATAGAACAAGCGTTATTAGATAGCAAAATAGTTTTAGCTCAAAACGGAGATTCCTCCTATGTATTAAATGCAGACAATCCGGTGTTGTTAAAAATAGTAAGATATAACATTAGGAAATTGTTACAAAATCCATATAGAATGCAATATAGCCATAAAAACAAAAAGAAACTAGTAGACGATGTCGTAAAAGCTGTACATGCTACGGCAGGTGAGCAAAATGAAATGAAATTAGCATTAATTGCAATAAAAAATTGTGATGGTCGCGAAAAAATTAATCCAAAGCAAATTATTCGGGAAGGATTCGCTCAAACGGAACGTATTTCAGCATTTATTAATTTATTTATCGGACAAAGTGTATCTAAAAAAGAAATTATTAATGCCATTCTTAGTTTGTTAGAACAAAAGGGATTCTTAAAGTGTAGTTGGAATAAGATAAAATTACCGGGGATAATTGTAAATTTATCAATTGAGAAAATGTCTAAATATGATTTCTTACCTATTTTTTCAAAAATAAATGGGAGAGAAATATTATATAAATTATATGGTCAAGAAGAATGGGGCACAATTGATCATACTTTATTAAATATAGGTAATAATAAAGTGTTTTTACCACAACCATCAAAAAGGAATGATATAGGAGTCAGTTTTAAACAATTTATGTCAGAAACATTAGTTGAAATTTCACAAGATGCACATAAACAAAATAAAGAAGTTTATTTTATTGTAGATGCCAATATGAGGAAATATTGGATAGAGGAATTGCAAAATAAAAGCGTTAATATTGGGGTTTCACCTGAAATAATCCCAAATTTAAAAGAGGATATAAACATAATTAGAATTAATACTAACTCAGATGTACCGAACTATATTGTTAGAGACCAAGAACATGTTATGAATGAAACGAGATTATTTGTAGATCAAATGGGAATTTACTATAGCACGGCTGCATACGAATTAGATTGTAATGAGATAGTACAGCAGTACATACTCGAAGTTATCCCGCTTGGTGTAAAATCTGAAGAGAGAGAAGAAATCGCCAAAATGATACATTACATGTGCTGTAAATCAACCTTGCTCTCAGAACAAAATATTCATAATACGTATGTAATGCATATGGCTAAATTAATTAAAAACTATACTACCGATATTGATTCAAGGGAGTTTAAAGAATTCAATGACGAATTAGATGAAGATGTAATAATTTTAGAAAAAGAAGATACATTGATATTAATATAAATAATATTGTACAAATCCTGCTAGTAATAATGAGCAGGATTTGTCATTTTTTCATGTAAATAAGGCTATCCTTTGTCATGTATCTTTTCTTTTACGTATTTACTTTATTTACATACAGGATTAAGATGTTTTTTAGAAATACAAAAACTACATCATATGGAAAAGCGATTTTTATTAATTGAAAAGAAAATTTGAAAGGAATGGGGAATTGTGAAGAAATTAGATGTATTATTAATGCTACTGAGCGGCCTCTTTCCAATTGCAGGAATGTTAAAGCAAATCCCTCTTGAACAATCTTTATATATTGGAGGACTTTTATTTTTTACTAGTTTCGGTAGTTACTTTGCGAAAAAGATATATTCACGTATATGTAGCTGGATAGCGTATGCACCATTTATAACATTACTGTTAGTTATTTGGAATCAGGATATTTCAATAAGTTCAATAATAGCGAACGCGAAAATCGCCGCTTGCATTGCGTTAATTCCGTGTTTATTCCGGTTTCGTACATACGGGCTTACTTTGGGCTTATTCTCATTATGGGCCGCGTTACTATGGGATATAAAAGAAGTGCAGTCGTTAGTCATACTTGAGCGTATGATGAATTTAATGACAAGCCATTACTTATATATTCTCCTTTTAGTTGGAGGACTTATATTAGGTGGATTACTTGCGATGTTATTACACCGTAAAGAGAAAGACACTAATAAAGAAAATACAAATCTATTTAAACAAAAAAAGAAACGTAAAAGGCTATCATTTAAGATCCGCTTTCCAAGATTACCGAAATTTAAGATGAAATTATTTAAGTTTGGTGGAAAAGGTTCTAAACGTAAAACGCCAGAAATAATGCATGAGCGTAATAACGAAGAACCAGTTGTAACATATGAAATGGCAGAGCAAATAGATCAATATAAAGAAAGTACTGTTCAAGGACAAACTAGGATGGAACGTCGAAAAAATAGGTATAATGCATAATAAATTTCACTAACCCCTTAATGATTTATCGTAAAATTGATAAATCATTAAGGGTTTTTTTATGTAATTAAATATAGATTGCGTATGAAGGATTCATAGCATATTTTAAAGGTAAGGATTTAAATAAAATAATGGGAGGACAAAATGCTTATTGTTACATATATTTCTGTTTGCATATTATTCTTAGTTAGTTTTTTACATGTTTATTGGGCTTTCGGAGGTAAGTGGGCGACAAATAGTGTCATTCCAACTAAAGCTGGAGAAAAGGCGTTTACACCAGGTACAGGAATGACATTGTTCATTGCGTTATTATTAAGTATGGCAGCAATGATTTTATTACAACAAGCAAATATTGTTCATTCCGCACTTCCCAATGTTTTTGTTCAAATGGGATCCTGTGTTTGTATGGTTGTTTTTTTCATAAGAGTAATTGGTGAGTTTCATTATTTTGGTATCTTTAAACGAAAAAAGATACGCAGTTTGCTAGAATGGATACTGTTTTACATGTACCACTTTGTGCATTTTTATCTTTATCCTTCTTATTAGCAATAATAACGTGAACATATAACCAGCATTATTTTAATACTTTATTACAAACTAAACTAGGGATTTATACGGCAACAGAGATGATTAGATAAGCAGTACCCTCTACCATTTGCTTTAAATAACAAGTTATTGGAGCGGTTAGAAAATGAATCTCTTCAAACTATTGAGGGTTGTGTATCATGTCTACATGTAATGTTGGATATAAATTATGAGAAAATAAAACATTATGGATCGAGCACAAGTAGGTCATTTGTTCCATTATCGCAATCTTCAATTTGTCTTGCTGATTGTGTTTGTTTAACAGGAGTTGTATTGGGGTTACTAGGAACAGTGACATTTGGAGGATTAATGTTATCTGTATGTTCTCTTACATAAAGAAAAAAGGACACCCACTTAAGGTGTTTTTTTTTAGCTACTTAGGAGAGCTTTTGAGATAGGAGGGACATGGATTCAAATCTATAGTTACACATTTTTATTGTGTTGTGTAACTTAAAAAGAAAAGTATCAGCAACTGCTTATTTTGTATGACTATAAACATTGGCTATTTGGGAGCTGTAATAGAATGCTTAGAAGGGGGCAAAAAATGGTGTGTGAAATATTAATAAAAAAGGACAAGTAGTCGTACCTACTGTCCTTTAAAGGAGAAAAGTCTTTTGGTTAAGAACTACGAATAAACAGAAAATCTGCTTGTAATTAGTTTTATCCCAAATATACATGCCTATACAAAAAAGGGATAAGTTCAAAAATACTTATCCCAGGAAGGGAAATCCCAAACACCAAAATGGCTTGTATTGGTATACAGGTTCAAAAGTAGTATATGTCAAACGAAAAATCTCATACAAAAAGCAGACAATCAAAAGTATTGTCTGCCAGAAAGTCGGATGAATTAGCCAACTGTGAAAAATTGCTTTCCCACTTCAAGAAGAGTAAAGGCACAAATTTGAAAGAAATGAATTGGGATTTAGTTATTGCTTCTATGAATGATGCATTTTTTTCATTTTTTTTGTCCCCAAAAAACAACTAATAATTGCGAGTAATGCATTTGAAGAAATGAAATTTACGGTCCAATAAATTCCTGTTCCAGCAATTATATCGATAATTATAAATCTTTTAATTGCCGAACTTTGTACTACATGAAAAATAAATTGATTGTTATCGTTACCCAATGTTATCACATCCCTTATCTAATATATGACAAGGCATGCTTGCTCTAGTCTTCATGATAATATACGAAAAAGAGTAATTGGCAGAAGCTTATAAAGTAGTTATAAATAAAAGCTAACTATCTGAAGTTAAATTATTAACTTCAGTGAAAAAAATAGCAATCATAATTTATCCTGCGTTATTGATGGGATATTATGTTTTACTTAAGGGCTTATGCGGAAAGTTTGATGAAAAACTCTTTCATTAAAAGTACGATTCCTAGCAGAAACAAGACTTCAATTGAGAACCAAAACATACTTTTGTGAGGTTTTTTAAACTCCATAATAATTGATGAAAATAAAAAAATTGCGATAAGTATAGTGATTAAGAGTCGGATTATATCAACCATTAATAACACTCCTAATATTTAATCAGTAATATTATGTAATCTTTTCCAAAGATATATAATTCTAGAAACATTCTATTGAAATTTTAATGAAAAGAACAGGTGGTGTTTAGTAGCTTTTTTCTCAAAATCATTTCAAACGTGTAGTGG
Source organism: Bacillus sp. TH17 (assembly GCF_016651125.1). Taxonomy (NCBI): domain Bacteria; kingdom Bacillati; phylum Bacillota; class Bacilli; order Caryophanales; family Bacillaceae; genus Bacillus; species Bacillus sp. TH17. The sequence continues at coordinate 2,241,799 of NZ_JAEKEN010000001.1, read as the reverse complement.
GAAGTGATAAAAGTGATAAATCCACGTTTTAATAAAAGGATGTAAGCGTATTTTTAGCGAATTATAGATAATTAAGAGAGGCGGTGACACTATGAAGTATGTAAAAGTCAGTATGAATGGTGGAAGTGAGCACAAATTCTCAATGACTTTAGAACGATTTGAAGAGTTTATTACTACAGAGAATGGATTATTAGAAAATAAATTAGTTTGTATTGAAAATGTAATGATTAACCCTACTAATATATCTTCTGTAGTTGAAAAAATTGGTGTACCTGCTAAATTTATGGAAGTGTAAAGGTAATTAGATAAAAAACATCCATGGGGATGTTTTTTGTTTATAAATAAAGCAATTGTACAATGAAAGTATGAGAAAATTTTATTAGTAATAATGTAGGCTATTAAGAATGAATGGATATAGAAAGGTCTTTTCTAGCGTGTTAGTTACTCCAATGTGTATGTATCTATTTGGTATCTAGACATTGTGCTTTCTAGTGCACAATGTAATAAGTACAAGCATATAGTATTTAGTAGGACAAGATCTTCGTGTCCTACTAAATACTCAGAAAAAACCTCTAATCACATTAGGGCATCCAATAGCAGGGTGCTCTAATTTTTTATGAAAAATGTAGCTTCACAACGGTTTCGTTTCAATTATAGTTTTCTTTAATGTTAATAAATATTAAGATTAATATGATAGCAATAATTAAATTAGACAAATAGAAATTTTGGTGACACAGTAGTTCAAAGATGACATCGAATGTATACAATAAAGCGACAGCAGGTAATATACAAATAAATATAAATCTCCAATTTTTTAAATAATGTTTATAATTAGTAAGTACTTTCGCCATTAATATTGCTCCTGTATTTTTTGTTTTCTATATAATTATACATTTAAATAAAAAGATTTACAAAGTGTTTAAAAATTATTTAGCAACTAATGTGATTTTGGGAGATAAATAAAGAGGAAGAAAAAAATATTATAGATCTATAGATTGAGAGGAACATAGAGAAAGCTTTTGTTAAAAACTTAGATGGCTGCAGCAATCTGTGTAATAAACGATTTGATTTTAAAAAGACTTTTAAACATCTGGGCTAAAATGATACACTATAATCTACGTTATTTTAGAAATGAATAGAGGGATTTATATGATAGATAAAATTAAAAATGTTGTAGAGGATATGTATGAAGATGAAGCAAAACATTTACTTCAAAGTATTCTAATACAGTTAGATGTATTAGACGGGAATTATAGCGAAGATATGATAAAAAATTTAACGAGTATCCCTAAGCAATTGACGAGTCATACAACTCAGGAAAAAATTTAGAAGAAAGCACACACATTCATATTGCCTTTGATGATTCAACTGCCGGATGTTTAAAATATATGTTGAAACAAGAAGGATTACACGAGGAGAGTGTTGTTTCATACTCTGAATTCTTTTCAATTGGTCCCATACATCAATTACATACGAATGAAGGTCAATTAGCAAGGGCACAGTGGTTATTAAATAACTTAACTTCTTATGATTGTTATTTTGAAGAAGAGTATTTACCAAGATTTAAGGAGACTTTAGAAGAGCTACATTCAATTCCGAATGAAACACCGATTACCGTTTGGAAGGCGGATAATGCCCATGAGCACGTAGGGCTTTGTTTTGCAATTGCGCAATTAAAAGATAAGAAAAATATTCGTGTTATGAATACTTCTGAAGCGAGTAGAGAAATATTAAAACAAGATTATGATATCCGTGGAACTGGAGAATTATCTCCTGAAAGTTTAGCTCTTTTCCAAAAAAGTTTTGTGGAATTTCCGTATTTAACTGAAGAGAAGCGAATGAAGTTTTGCACATGAGTGGGATAGATTATCGCAAAGCACGGAGTTTTTAAGAGTTTGGAAAGACGATGAAGTGCATGCTGTACAAGAAGATTATTTTGATCAATTCATTATTGAGTGTGCGAAAAATGTAGGAGCAGATAAAGAATTTCATAAAGCTCCGAGAGTAATAGGTGAAGCACTTGGACTTGCGGATCAATTGGTTGGGGATACGTTTTTGGAATATCGCTTGAAAGAATTAATTAAGCAAGAAGTATTTGAATATGAAGGTTCGTTAGATCAAATGCGTTTTTATAGTGTGAAGTTAATAAAATAAAAAATATATTTTGTTTATAAAAAAGCTCGTATTTTTAAAATACGAGCTTTTTTAGATGAATTTAGGCTATACATAAGCTTCCTATGAATGGCGTATCACATATGAATGTTAAAAGAAACAAATGAAAAGAAGGTGATGGGTTATTATGTATAACCAACAAAACTATCCATATGATCAAGAGATGTATTATAATCCACAAAACTACGGTTATGAATCTACAAATGAAGTGAGAGATATTGAACAAGAAGACTATAGACCAGATGATGCGGAAGATGCTCCAACATCACCACCACCGTCACAAGCTCCGTCGTTACCGTCCACATTTGCTTCTCCAGCACAAGCAGGCAATATGAAATCTTGGATGTGTAACTGTCTAGGAAGATGGGGCTATTTACGTTTACATCGACCTGGTCCTTTCGGAAGAGATTTATGGTTCTTTCCAACCGAGGTAAGAAGAAGCGGGGTTTCAGGTTACACTTGGCAAGGTGGTCGTCGTCGTAAAGTAAGTTATCGATATCAACAAATTAATAATTTTATGTGCTTCGCATAATAGGAAGTGAGAGAGTAGAATAATTTTACTCTCTCACTTTTTTATTTTTCAATATACGAAGTAAGATTTTAATTAAAAATTTACAATTTTCTAGTTTTTATTGAAGTATAATTCAAATGTTAGGTTGATTTACACAAATAATTGAGAGTGAGGGAATGTAATGTCAATAAAAAATAAGGTTGGCCGAAAAATAGAGGATGGCATTAATTTAGCTTCTGCTCAGTTTAAAGAAGATGCTTATGAAATTTATAAAGAATCGAGAAAAGTACAGCCTATATTATTTGTAAATCAAATTGAAATCGGTAAAGAATGGCTCATTACAAGATATGAAGATGCTCTGCCGCTTTTAAAAGATAATCGCTTAAAAAAGATCAGGCAAATGTGTTTCCTCAAGATACAAAGAACATGCATCTTTCCGTTGACAATAGTGATCATTTAACAACGCACATGTTAAATTCGGACCCACCTAACCACAGTCGTTTGCGATCTTTAGTTCAAAAAGCTTTTACACCGAAGATGATTTCACAATTAGACGGAAGAATTCAGAGAATAGCGGATGATTTAATAAGTGAAATAGAGCGAAAAGGTACATTAAATCTTGTGGATGATTATTCATTCCCATTACCGATTATTGTAATAAGTGAGATGCTTGGAATTCCAAAAGAGGATCAAGCGAAATTTAGAATTTGGTCTCATGCTGTCATTGCATCGCCAGAAACACCTGAAGAAATAAAAGAAACCGAAAAACAACTATCTGAGTTTATTACATATCTCCAATATATAGTTGATGTAAAACGAAAAAATCCAAAAGAAGATTTGGTTAGTGCGTTAATACTTGCAGAAAATGAAGGGCATAAACTTAGTGCTCGAGAGCTATATTCAATGATCATGTTATTAATTGTAGCCGGACACGAGACGACAGTGAATTTAATAACAAATACGGTATTAGCACTTCTTGAAAATCCGAAGCAATTACAGTTATTAAAAGAAAATCCGGAATTAATTGATTCAGCTATTGAGGAAGGATTGCGTTATTATTCTCCAGTTGAGGTGACAACTGCAAGATGGGCGGCTGAGCCGTTTCAAATTCATGACCAAACAATCCAAAAAGGAGATATGGTTATTATCGCATTAGCTTCAGCAAACCGTGATGAAACAGTATTTGAAAACCCAGAAGTATTTGATATTATGCGTGAGAATAACCGTCACATTGCTTTTGGACATGGTAGCCATTTCTGTTTAGGAGCTCCACTTGCTAGGTTGGAAGCAAAGATTGCTATTACTGCTCTGTTTAAAAGAATGCCATCGTTACAAATAAAAGGTGAGCGTGACAAAATTAATTGGCAAGGTAATTATTTAATGCGTTCTTTAGAGGAATTACCATTGTCTTTTTAGAATAGTTATATTGAGACATGCATACACGACAAATGATTAACATAGAGTATGTATGTGTTATTTAAATTCGAAACGGAAGGGTGAAAACATCCCAATGATCAACTAATTCTATTTGTAAGAGATCTTCGTTAAAAAACGAAATATTCTTCTGAATAGGATTAGTATGTGCATGTATAGAAAAGGGATGTGTTTCGCACTGCGAATATATAGTCTTTTCATATGATTTGTGCTGCCTCCTGTTCAGAACACGAAATAGGAGGCTTTTTTATGTCGACGACTGCAGAAACGAAACAAAATCATGGGGTATCACAAGTATTAAAAAATCGATTTGTGCAAGGGATTCTAGCATCAGCATTATTTTTACAAGTTGGAATTTGGGTTCGTAACTTTGCGGTATTACTTTATGTTATGGAAATGACGAAAGGTGATGCTTTTGCTATTTCAATGATTTCGGTTGCTGAATTTGCTCCCATTTTTATTTTCTCATTCATTGGAGGAACTTTTGCTGATAGGTGGAAGCCAAAGAAGACAATGATATGGTGTGAGACGTTAAGTTCTATTTCCGTATTCGCTGTATTAATTACTCTTATGTTTGGAACGTGGAAAATCGTGTTTTTTGTGACGCTTATTTCGGCAATCCTTTCGCAGTTTTCTCAACCATCCGGTATGAAGTTGTTTAAACAGCATTTATCAACGGAACACATTCAATTAGCGATGTCTATATATCAAACAATATTTGCGATTTTTATGGTGTTAGGACCTATTCTTGGAACATTTATTTTTCATAGTTTTGGAATTTATATTTCAATCATCATAACAGGTATCGCTTTTTTACTTGCAGCAGCTGTGTTGTTATTTCTTCCGAAAGATCTTGAGAATGATAATGAGAAGAAAGAAATTACGCTGTTACAGGAAATGCTGGATGGTATTAAATATGTAAAAAAGAAAAAAGCATTAACTTTGCTAGGGTTTTGTTTTATGGCAGCAGGAATAGGTATAGGTTTAATTCAGCCACTAGGCATCTTTATTGTGACTGAGCAGTTAGGGTTATCAAAAGAGAGTTTACAATGGTTACTAACAGTAAATGGTGCGGGGATGATTGTTGGCGGAGCTCTAGCGATGGTATTTGCGAAAAACGTTGCTCCGCAAAAAATGTTAATTGTAGGTATGCTAGGTCAGGCAATTGGAATTGCTATTATAGGATACTCTACAAATTTATGGGTGACACTTACAGCACAACTTTTCAGTGGTTTAGCCCTACCTTGTATTCAAATAGGGATAAATACACTTATTATACAAAATAGTGATACGGATTTTATTGGTAGAGTAAATGGCATTTTAAGTCCACTATTCACCGGTTCAATGGTGGTAACGATGAGTATAGCTGGTTCATTAAAGGAGATGTTTTCATTAGGTACGATGTATGAGGGGACGGCTCTACTATTTGTTATTGGATTATTGTTTATTTTGCCTATATACAATTTAAAGCCAGTAATAGCAGTAGAAAGTGAAATGAATGGTAAAGGAAGTGCTGTGCAACATGAATCCTAATCCAAATGTTAAATACCCTATTGAAGGAAATCAAAACGTTCATTTTATAAAAAATACAATAACGAAATCTAATATATTTGTTGGTGACTATTCTTATTATGATGCGAAAGATGGAGAAACATTTGAAGATCGAGTATTACATCATTATGAATTTCTTGGAGATCATCTTACTATTGGAAAGTTTTGTTGTATTGCAAATGGAGTTACCTTTATTATGAACGGAGCGAATCACCGGATGGATGGATTTTCGGCATATCCATTTAATATATTTGGAAATGGGTGGGAGAAGTATACACCTAGTTTGTCTGATTTACCTTACAAAGGTGATACAGTTATAGGAAATGACGTTTGGATTGGTATGGATACAACTATTATGCCCGGAATAAAAATAGGGGATGGTGCAATCATTGCAGCTAAATCTGTTGTGACTAGAGACGTCGCACCATATACAATTGTTGGCGGAAACCCTGCAAATAAAATAAAGGAACGATTCACAAATACAATAATAGAAGAATTATTGCAAATTCAATGGTGGCATTTTGACATTGAAAAAATAACCGAAAATATAGATGCTATTGTACAAGGAGACATTGAACCATTAAGAAAGTTAAAAAGGTAATAAAAAATGCATGACAAAGAGTATCATACCTCCGAATTTTGTTAATGATAATAGAACAAGGAGGTGTGATACTATGGCACAAGACGTTTTATGTGAAGTAAACAACTGTAAATTTTGGGCTAACGGCAATAAATGTAGTGCAGATGCAATTTATGTAGTAAGTCATAAAGGTAAACATGCATCTACAACTGAAGAAACAGATTGCAAAACTTTTGATCCAGAAGTATAAATTTTTGAAGGGTAGCCAAATCGTGGTTGCCCTTTTATTAATTATAGTATTGATAATAAATCTCATTTTCATTCATTGTTTTTAATTTTTCTTTTTATTTTTTCATATTTTCTTCATAAGTGATGCAATCCAGAGCAATTCATGTTCAATACGTGATTTACTAAATTCAATGACTTCTGTAATAAAAGATGAGCTAACATGTAAAGATTGAATAGCAGTAAGCTGTTTATGTAGTACGTCTTGGCGTATTGTTAAAATTTCTTTTCTAGCTTCGTAATCAAGTTTTTCAAATAGCGCGATACGCACAAGGAATTCAGCGTTATTTGTCGCAATCTTTTCGGGAAACTCTCTTAACATTTCATAAAAAATTTCTTCTCCTGTTTCAGTTATGTCGTACATATTTCGGTTTGGCTTTCCGACTTGTTTATGTATTTGTTTAATTATAGCCCCCATATTTTCGAAGCGCCGAAGAGCGGGATACAGTGTATTATGGGGTTCAGCCGAGATACGTGTAAAAACGGGTCATAAGCTGTGATATATTTCCATTATTGGTTTTTTAGTTAAAAATATCTACCTCATGATTAACAAAAAGCTGATTACCTATGCGCTATAAATGAACTGCCCCCAATTGTTAAACAAAACCTCGCAATTGGGGGCAGTTCATAGTTATCATTTGACTCTTCTAGTGACTTTCTCAAGTAAAGCACCCTTTGGTTGAATAAGATTTATTTATTCATTCCCATCAATCGCTTAATTGTTCTTATTTGTCCACGATGATTAATTTCGTCTTCCATAACGTGAAACCACAAGTAGTAATTATTATAAGGCACACCATTATCCCACTTGTTTTCCTCGAATAACCAGCTATCTTGTTTTGATTTCAGATATGTTAGTGTATTTTCTCTAACTTGTGATAATTCATTCAAATAATAATCTAAAGATTGCTTTTTTATTCCTTCCCTTGCTTTGTCTCCAAGTTCTAAAGAAATTCGCCACTTTAGATATTCACTTTCAGTTAAATCTCTTTTTTCAAACGAGATAACTTGATGAACAAACTCCATCGCTGCAATATGTGATAAGAGAGAACCAATAGTGTTTGAACTACCGTTTGGTAAGAAATCTAAATCACTTTGGTTTAAATTGGAGATTTCGCTCAATGTAACATCTCTTGTATGTTCAAGCATTGTTACAAGCTCTCCAATCTTATTTGAATAGTTTTCTCTTGAAATTATTCTATAATCTATCATATATATCCCTCCAATTCATGCTAAGCATAAGTTTGCCAATAAAATAAAAAAACAAATTCTGGAAATTCATGTAAAATAATGATATAATTTAATTGAATATAAAGAAAAAGGAAACCTGTTTTTATCAGTGTTACCTTATCCAAGACTAAATTTTACCCATACATCATTTTTTTGATGTAGCTCTTGAAGATAAAAACTATTTAATTTTCAAGGAACAGTTATTAACTTAAAACTTATTATACGAGGAGGGTGTATCATGAAAAAAATATGCTTTGTATTAATTGTCGACGCTGGTATAAATTATGGTTCAATATTTTCTCTACCATTTTTAAGGAATCAGGATGATTTGAAGGAATATTTTTCTAAGTATTATGATGTTTCAATTAATTATATTAGGGATAAAAACTCAGTTGACTATTTGGTAGTTCCCAAACCGTGTCCACCTTTTGATAATGAAAATAATCTTCCAATAATTGAAGTACCAGCAATCTTATTTATGGAAAAGGATTTTGAAAAAATAAAGACTTATATAGACAATTATTTTTCTAATAACTCATAAAGAAAATAAAAGTACAGTAAAAAGAAGTCCGATAAAAAACGAGTGGCGTAGAATATTTCTATTAATCATTCGTTTTTTATTATATTTACATATCAGTCTATCGCAAATGAACTTGTACAACATATCGGAAAATATAGTGAGGTTAATATCGTTGAAGAGTTTGCTGCACCTTTACCTGTTACCGTCATATCCGATTTAATAGGAGTGCCAACAACGGATCGTAAAAAGATTAAAGAATGGTCTGATATTTTATTTATGCCATATAGTAAAGAAAAATTTAACGATTTGGATGTAGAAAAAGGAATTGCGTTAAATGAATTTAAAACGTACCTGCTTCCAATTGTTCAAGAGAAAAGATATCATTTAACCGACGATATTATTTCAGATTTAATACGAGCTGAATATGAAGGTGAAAGATTAACCGATGAAGAAATAGTTACTTTTTCTTTAGGCTTATTAGCGGCAGGTAATGAAACAACTACAAATTTAATTATTAATAGCTTTTATTGCTTTTTAGTGGATTCACCTGGAATATATGAAGAGTTAAGAAAAGAACCTACATTAATTTCAAAAGCGATTGAGGAAGTTTTACGCTATCGCTTTCCCGTTACATTAGCTAGGAGTATTACAGCGGACACAAATATATTTGGACCTTTTATGAAAAAGGATCAAATGATTGTTGCGTGGGTTAGTGCAGCGAATTTAGATGAGAAAAAGTTCTTACAAGCTTCTAAATTTAATTTACACAGAATAGGAAATGAAAAGCATTTAACCTTTGGTAAAGGTCCTCATTTTTGCTTAGGGGCGCCACTTGCACGTTTAGAAGCTGAGATTGAATTAACTACCTTTATAAATGCCTTTGAAAAAATAGAGTTATCTCCATCGTTCAATTTAGAAAAATGTATATTAGAAAATGAACAAACATTAAAATACTTACCTATTCTTTTGAAAACTAGGTAAAACGTTCAGCAAGGTACAAAATTACTGTACCTTGTTTTTTTATTTCTCAATTGTAAATTTTTAGTGGTCTATTTAGTATGGAAGTGTATGAAAGAAGAGTGGAGGAGGATGCTTATGTTAACGTGTAATGGAAGTAAAACGTTTCAAACATTTATTAAAGCTGTAACGGATTTAATTGATAGTACTTTATTAGAAGATCAAATTGTTTGTGCGATTGAAAAATTACTAGAAGAACTTTTAGAAAAAAAAACATGGCTTCCGCTAGAAAAACAGAAGGCGAATTCGGCTCAATATGCACGACACTTGTTATATGAAGATCCTTTAAAGCGATTTGAAGTATTAGCTCTTGTATGGAAAGATGGACAATCTACACCTTTACATGATCATGATGGTACATGGGGAGTAGAAGGCGTTTTTTCAGGAAGGATAATGGTGCAGAACTTTATACAAACTAAGCAGCTTGAAAATTCACTTGTTTATTTAACCCATACAGGAAATCTTTATTTGGGAGAAGGAGAAACAGATAAAGTCATTCCACCAGCTGATTGTCATATTCTTAAAATAGCTGAATGTGAAAGTGTTGTCACGATTCATATTTACGGAAAACGTTTAGAAAAGTTTAAAGTATATGTCCCAACTGAAGAAAAGAATGTGTATATGTGTGAGACAAAATATATTAGTTATAGTTCATAGTTTAAAATCAAAAGCTTTTCTTTAAAGAGAAAAGCTTTTGATTTTATTTTTAATTATTTCTTGACCTGAAACGCTTTTCATAAATTATAAATAAGAAGTACTTAACGAGCTCAATATGAAAACGATACCTTTTTGTTAAATAGATCTCGTGTATTTATAGAAAGTGGTGAAGAAATAATGAAATTAATAGCAATTGACTTAGATGGAACCCTTCTTTCCGGTAATAAAATGATAAGTAAAGAAAATGCAGAAGCAATTCGAAAATGTCAGGAAGCAGGCCATGTTGTAGCTATTTGTACAGGGCGTTCTATCGTTGATATTGAACGATTATTGTTAGAAGTTAATTTAGAGTGTCCAATTATTGCGGAAAATGGTGCCCTTATTTATAAAGATAAGAAAATGATGAAGAGATATCCAATTCAAAATATGCAGGCACTTGAGATTGTAGAATATCTTGAAGGGAATGGCTTGTATTATCAGCTTTATACTAATAAAGGTGTATATGTACCAGATTATGGAGTAGAGAGTGTACGTAATGAAATCGAGTATGTGAGGAATGCAAAAGAAAATTTCGATTTGAAAGAGTTAGAAACGATTGCAGCATTATATCTTGAACATACAGCATTTCATAGTACAGAAAGTTGTAAACCAATTGTAGAAACTGATATACATGTGCATAAACTTTTACCGTTTTCTTATGACATAGAGAAATTAAAAAAATTAAAAGAAACGTTTCTGCATAATACAGATTTAGCTATTACATCTTCCTATTGGCATAATTTAGAGATTAATCATCGAGATGCTCAAAAAGGAAATGGATTATATACTTTAGCAGAACATCTTAATATTCCAGTTGAAAACACTGTAGCAATAGGTGATGGCTTAAACGATGTTTCTATGATGGAGAAAGCAAATATATCAATTGCAATGGGAAATGCAGTTGAAGAAATAAAAGCGATGTGTCAATACGAAACGTTAACAAATGAAGAACATGGTGTCGCACATGCTTTATATAAATATGTAATGTAATAAAAAAAGAAAAAAGAATCCAAATAGATTCTTTTTTCTTTTTATTAGGGGTAAGGTATTCTATGTGATTCATAGCAGCCTTATTACACCTAATTATATAGAATATATTGGAATAAATGTTTATATTTTTCATGAAAATTATGAAAAATTTGTGAACTTTATGTTTATTGTATTTTTATAGTGCTGTTAGCAGCGCGTAACACTCCCATATTATTTTCTGTTTTTAATTGAAAAATAGAATTTGTTAGAATAATTATTCTACAGCTATATACCTAGGAGCACTTTCTTCGTATAATGAAGAAGTATGAATTTTGAATTTGTATAATTTTTACATATCGAGGTGAAAAAGGAATGAATGCGCGGCTAATGGAACTTATTGATGTGAGTACAATAGAAACCATGGCAGAACAATTTTATAAATTAACCAACATATCACATCAACTTCTTGATGCTGAAAACGAATGTATATTTTCATTTGGAATTAATGAAATGAAAGTATGTAAACTTCCCAAAATTGAAATCCCCCTTTTCTTATACAATCAATATTTAGGATCTTTTATTGTATGGTCCAAACGAAGCGAAATTTGCAATTGCCAAAAATATTTTGAAATGCTTTCTAACCTCATTATAACTGGGATGAAAAAAGCAGTTCAAAGTAAAAATACATCGTTACTTTCTCGAAAAGAGGAAGAACTACATACGATTTTACAAAACATGCCTGTTATGGTTGATGCGCTTGACTATAATGGAGATTTTGTTTTATGGAATCGAGAATGCGAGATTGTAACAGGTTATACTGCTGAAGAAATAATTGGGAATCCAAACGCTCTTCAATTACTGTATCCTGACCATAATTATCGCCATCAAATACAAAATAAATTTTTGACTCGTGGAAAAAATTTTAGAGATTGGGAAATGAGTTTAACATGTAAAAATGGTGAAATTAAAACGATAATGTGGTCCAATATATCAGAACAGTTTCCTGTAACAGGATTTAGTTACTGGGCTGTTGGGGTAGATATTACACATTTAAAAGCGATAGAAGAGCAATTAAAACAACAAACGTCTGAATTAGAATTAATTTTTAAAGCTTTACCAGATTTATGTTTTTTAACAGAAGATGATGGGACAATTATAGATTATAAAGCAGGATCCCCTACAAAATTTTACGTACCTGCAGAAGCTTTTATGGAAAAAAGTTTTACGAAATATTACCGTCTCCAGTAGCACAGCAATTTCAAGAAGCAATTCGCCAATTGAAAGAAGAAGGAAAGAATGTAATTGTAGAATATGTTCTGACAATTAATGGAAGTATCGATTTCTTTGAAGCTAGATGTTTACCATTATTACAAGATAAAATTATGATCATTGTACGCGATATCACAGAGCGGAAAAAGGCAGAAGAATTGCTAAATAAATCAGATACACTTGCGGCAATTGGTCAATTAGCAGCCGGTGTAGCTCATGAAGTGAGAAACCCATTAACTGTAATTAAAGGATTTATACAGTTATTCCAAATTAATAAAGAAGATCAAGAAAAATATTTTGATCTTATGCTTTCCGAAATAGAAAGAATAGAAGCAATCCTCCAAGAGTTTTTGTCGATTGCTAAAACTGATGAAATAAATACAGAAAAGAAAAATATTTATCAAATTTTTAAAAATGTCGTATCATTAATTAATACAAAAGCAATCATGACAAATATTCAAGTTGAACTATTTACAGATTCCAAAGAGATAATCATTGAATGCTCAGAAAATCAATTGAAACAAGTATTTATTAATATTTTGCAAAATTCAATTGAAGCAATGCTAGATGGCGGGAAAATTTCAATCCATATAAAAGAAATACATAAAAAAGGTGTCATTATTAGTGTAATAGATGAAGGAATAGGAATACCTGAAGAAAGAATTAAAAGATTAGGTGAACCTTTCTATAGTACGAAAGAAAAAGGTACCGGTATTGGATTGATGTTAAGTTATAAAATAATTGAAGGTCATCAAGGAACAATAAGTATAATGAGTGAGGTTGGCGTCGGGACAACTGTAACTATTTACTTGCCGAAAATTCAGAGTAAACAATCTCTATCAAATTGTGATGATAAATGTATATCGATACGTTCTAGTATTAACTCTTAAATAAATGATTAAATACCCAATGAAAAAAGCTAAACTTTTTTCATTGGGTATTTTTATATTTAATTTAGTAAACTTTACCTTTTCTTAACCTTTGTTTTAATTTCTATTAAGTTTTTATCAGTATATTAATATTTGTACAAAGTACTGTATAGAAAATGTGCACTACTTTTAATATATAGATTCAATTATTATTAGAAATACTGTAAGGAGGAGATTATGACAAGGTGAAAAAGCAAGTGAAAAAAAGTGGTAGAGCAATACCGATGCGGTTAAATATTTTATTTCTATGTGTATTTTTATTATTTTCTGCAATGATTATACAGTTAGGTAAAGTGCAAATTTTCGATGGAGAGACTTATAAAAATGAAGTAGAAAAGAGAGAAAATGCAACTGTGAGCCTATCTGTCCCACGTGGGAAAATATTTGATCGAGAAGGGAATCCAGTTGTTGATAATACATCTTTACGCACAATCACGTACACAAAGATGAAAGGTGTAAAATCAGAAGATATATTAAAAACTGCAAGACAACTTGTAGACATAATTGAAATGCCGCAAGAAGATATAGATAAGTTAAATGAGACAGATAAGAAAGATTTTTGGATGCAATTAAATCCGAAACTGGCTGAAAATCTAGTATCGAAAAAAGAAATAGATACATTTAGAGAAAAGGATATTAGCGGCAAGAAGCTAGATAAAAAAATAGAAGAGTTAAAAAGAAAACGGGTTACAGATAAAAATCTTCAGGAATTAACAGAGAAAGATATAAAAGTGTTAGCTATTAAAAGTAAGATGACTTCTGGTTATCAAATGGCTCCTCAAATTATTAAAAAAGATGTTAGTGAAAAGGAATTTACTATAATTAGTGAAGGTTTAGCGAATCTCCCAGGTGTAGACGTATCGGTGGATTGGGAGAGAGTGTATGTAAATGATGGATTATTCCGATCTGTTCTTGGAAATGTTTCTAATTCCGATGAAGGATTACCAAGTGAACGATTAGATTACTACTTGGTACGTGATTATAGCCGAAATGATAGGGTTGGAAAAAGTTATATCGAGCAGCAATATGAAGATGTACTTCATGGTACAAAAAAAGAAGTAAGAAGCGTTGCTGATAAACAAGGTAATACAATTAGAACGGAAACCGTTTCTGAGGGAAAGAGCGGTAAGAATTTAACTTTAACAATAGATATGGAATTACAGAAAAAAGTAGAAGAGAGCATAGAAAAAATATTAAAGGTCTATAAAGGTTCAGAATCGATGTTGGACCGTGCTTTCGTTGTAATGATAAATCCGAAAAATGGTCAAGTATTATCAATGGCAGGGAAAAAATTAGTAGAAAAAGATGGGAAAACAGAAGTTGAAGATTATGCTTTAGGTACGATGACAAGTTCATATGAGCTTGGATCAACAGTTAAAGGTGCGACAATATTGACTGGTTTCGAAACGAAAGCTATAACACCAGGTACTTACTTTTATGATGCGCCTATGAAGTTTAAAGGAACTAAGGAGAAAAAGTCTTGGAAAGATTTCGGGAATATTGATGATCTAAGAGCTTTACAAGTTTCTTCTAACGTTTATATGTTTAATACAGCATTAAAAATTGCAGGTGTAGATTATGTGAAAAATAGTTCATTAAATATTAAACAGGAGTACTTTGATAAAATGAGGTATTATTTCAGGCAATTTGGATTAGGTGTTCCAACGGGTATTGATTTACCGAATGAAACAGCTGGACAAATTGGTAAAAAAGATAATCAACCTGGTTTTTTACTAGACTACTCAATTGGCCAGTATGACACCTATACGCCACTTCAGCTTGTACAGTATATTTCAACAATCGCAAACGGTGGATATCGAATGAAGCCACAAATTGTTCAAGAGGTAAGAGAGCAAACGTCGCAAAAAGATGAGATTGGTAAAGTGGTGCATGCAGTAGAACCAATTGTTTTAAATAAGATAGATATGAAAGAGGAATATATAAATCAAGTAAAAGAAGGATTTAGAAGGGTATTCCAAGAAGGTGATGGAACAGGAGTAAGGGCGTTCCAAAAAGCATCTTATAAGCCAGCAGGTAAAACAGGGACAGCACAGACAGTATACGGTGGAGAAAGTGATATTGGAAGAAATGAAAAAGGTGAGCGAAGAGAATGTTATAATTTAACGTTAGCAGGATATGCGCCGTATGATAATCCAGAAGTAGCATTCTCTGTAGTTGTGCCGTGGGTTATTAATGATAAATCTGGTATTAACTCTGATATTGGAAAAGAAGTTTTAGATGCTTATTTTGAATTAAAAAATAAGCGATTAACTGGCGAAGCACCAAAAACAGATGACTCTAAAGAGAATTAAAATATACGAAACGTCTCTAGCAATTATATGAACTAGAGACGTTTTTCACATACGAATAGATTAGAAATGAGGTATATATGAAGCAATTGATTCTAAAAGATCGGAGAAAAATATGTAGCTATATTTTAATTATAATAGGAATTATTTTTATTAATAAGTCATTTTTATTTTGTATGGTAGAAGGAATTTCGATGCAACCTACTTTGAATGAGAATAATCGCATACTTGTTAATAAGGCTAGCATCTATTTTTCTTCTTTTCATCATGGTGATGTTGTAATAATAAAAAAAGAAGACTCGGCTACATACTACGTGAAACGAATTATTGGATTACCGGGGAATAACATACAATTAAGAGACGATGAGGTATATATTAACGGTAAAAAGCGTGATGAGTCGTATATACAGTTAGATATGTCACAAGTATCAAATCGTTTTTCAAACTGTAGAGAAATGAAAGTTCCCACGCATAAATTATTTGTGTTAGGTGATAATCGAAATCATAGTAAAGATAGTAGGAATACGCTTGGACTAATTGATGAGTCAAATATAATAGGTAAAGTGAAGATGGTATATTATCCATTTGATCAAATAAAATGATTAAAATAATTCTATTAGATATGCACGTTTTATAAAATAAATCATATATTGATAGCATAGGACAAGCAGAAAAGCTTATCCTAACCTCACAGAACACTCCTTATCACAGTTAGGCATCTACATTTTATGTAGATGCCTTTTTCAATGTCTGATAATTATTTATCAACCTAAAGTAGTAAGTATATTGGGACTATTAAGGGAAGATTGCTTGTAATAATAACAGTACGATTAATAAGAACATTGAATTGTAGGAGTGAGAAATAAGTGATGAATATTTTAATAGTTAATTTCCCTGCAGAGGGACATGTAAATCCTACATTAAGTTTAGTAAAGTCCTTTACTGAAAGAGGTGATAACGTACACTATATTACAACGGAAAGCTTTAAGGAAAGGCTTGAAGTTTTGGGAGCCATTGTACATACTCATCCGGATTTATTAAAGGAGATTTCTATTGATAATGAAACTTCATATGGATTAAAAACTTTCTTTCATGTACATGTTCAAACTTCTTTATACATATTAGAAATTACGAAACGATTATGTAAAAGCATTAATTTTGATTTCATAGTTTATGATATATTTGGTGCTGGAGAGTTAGTAAAGGAATATTTACAAGTTCCAGGCATAGTTTCCTCTCCTATATTTTTAATTCCACCAGTATTATTGGAAACCTTGCCTTTTCATCCAAATGCAGAAATACAATTCCAACCCGATGAACTCTCTGAAAAGTTACTGTATCAAATGGAACATGAATTTGGAGTAAAGCCCAAAAATAATCTTCAATTTATGCATAATAAGGGAGATATTAGTCTCGTGTATACAAGTCGTTATTTTCAACCTAATAGCGATTCGTTCGGAGAAAACAATGTTTTTATTGGACCGAGTATTATAAAGCGCAAAACAAATGTAAAGTTTCCACTTGAATTGCTTTCAAAAAAGAAAGTTATTTATATTTCAATGGGAACACTTCTCGAAGGGATCGAACCATTTTTTAATACTTGTATTGATGCTTTTTCAAATTTCGAAGGGATTGTAGTAATGGCGATTGGTGATAGAAATGATATTTCAAAAATTAAGCAAGCGCCAGACAACTTTATTATAACCCCTTACGTACCTCAATCAGAAATATTAAGTGAAGCAGATGTTTTTATTACACATGGTGGAATGAATAGTGTGCACGATGCAATCCATTATAATGTCCCATTTGTGATAATACCGCATGATAAAGATCAACCTATGATAGCGCAAAGATTAACTGAGCTGGAGGCAGCACATAGATTATTGAAAGAGCATGTTAATGTGCAAACTTTAAAAAAGGCGGTAACAGACGTTCTTTCAAATGAAAAGTATAAACATGGCATTCGAAAACTGAATGAAAGTTTTTTAGAGTGTGGTGGTTCCAAAAGAGCCATTGCAGTTATTGATGCTCTTTTAAATAAATAGTTCGGATAATATAAAAGCATAGAGGCTCTACCTGTATGCTTTTGTATTATTATCCAGCAAATTGTACAGCAGTATTCGCATGTAAATAAGCAGTATCAAAAACAGGAACAGATAGATCATTTTGGGAAATGAGCAAAGGCATTTCCGTACAGCCAAGTAGAATTCCTTCAGCCCCATTATTAATTAATGAATTGGTAATTTGTATTAGTTTTTCTTTTGATGTTTCTGAAATAATTCCTCTACTTAATTCATTTAATATGACGTGATGGATAAAAGTTCTTTCTTCGTCATTTGGGATAATTGTCTCAATGTTATATTTTGCTAGTCGTGATGTATAAAAATCTTCTTCCATTGTTTGTTTCGTTCCTAATAATCCGATCCGTTTTATATTCTGTTCTACCATTTCTTTAGCACTTACATCACCGATATGAAGAAGTGGGATTGATATTGCTTGTTCTACTTCCTCAGCAAATAGATGTACAGTATTAGAACACATTAGTAAACATTCAGCTCCAGAGTGTTCTACTTTTTTTGCTACTGCGACTAATTCATTTTTCACTTCTTCATATTGATGATTTTGTAATAATGTAGTTACTTCACCAAAGTCCATACTATATAAAACAAGCTTCGCATTTTGATCATATTGAGAGAGAGTTAGTGTATTAATATGTTTATAATATAACGATGTTGATTCCCAACTTAGTCCGCCAATTAAGCCAATTACTTTCATCATGCATTCCTCCCGTAACAATTTTGAATTTATTATTTCATAATTCCGATAAGAATACAATGATTTAAATGAACTATTTATCGAAAAATAAAAATAGTAAGAAAAGTATTGAAATTTTTTATTGTTAGTGCCATAATACAGATTACAAATACATACTTATCCAGAGAGGTAGAGGGAACGGCCCTTTGAAGCCTCAGCAACCCCTATGTAATTACATAGGAAGGTGCTAATTCCGCAGAGGACACTATGTGTCTTTTGAAAGATAAGGGGATTCTTGTACGTGAAAGAAAATGACCTCTTATTTAAGAGGTCATTTTTTGTTGTATAGAAAGGAAGTGTCGATGCATAATTCATTTTCAAAATAAATATAGAGTATTAAAAGTTGAATAATACGAGAGGGGAATTGTAATGAACAAATTAACGACAAAGCTAGTAGTAGCTATTGGAATTGGAGCAGCTCTATACGGGGTATTAGGGCTTTGGGGATTTTCTATCGCACCGAATACATTTATTAAACCCGCATTGGCTATTTTAACAGTTTTTGGAGCGTTATTTGGCCCGGTAGCAGGATTTTTAATAGGACTCATCGGTCATACCGTTACAGATACGATCGCTGGTTGGGGTATTTGGTGGGGATGGGTTATTAGTTCAGGTATTATTGGTTTAGCAATGGGACTCATACAAAAAAGAGTTGGTTTTAGCGTAAAACATGGAACGTATAATAACCGTGATATTTCTTATTTTGCAATTGCAGGGTTAATTGGTATTGTCATAGCAATTATATTTGCTGGAGCATTCGATATTATTGTGATGGGAGAACCGTTTGACAAAATAGTTATACAAGTACTAGGCGCAACAATTGCAGACGTTATCGTATTTTTAGTTCTTGGCTTACCAATCACGATCGGTCTAGCGAAATCAAATAAGAAACATACACATTTAAAAATTGAAAAGTAGGGATGTATACATGCAACCAATTATTTCTTTTGAACAATTTACCTTTCAATATAGGCATACCACGCAGCCTACTTTAAAAGATATTACATTTCAAATATATCCTGGGGAAAAGGTACTTATCGCTGGACGAAGTGGTTCAGGTAAGTCAACATTAGCTCATTGTATAAATGGGCTAATCCCATTTTCTTACGAAGGGATAAGTACCGGTAACATTTTAATAGCTGGAAAGGATCCGAGAAAAGGTAGTGTTTTTGAACAGAGTAAACACGTAGGGACAATATTACAAGATCAAGATTCACAATTTATAGGCCTTACTGTCGAAGAGGATGTAGCATTTGCATTAGAAAACGATTGTGTAAATCAAATAGAAATGAAAAAGATTGTTACGGATTCTTTAAAAAAGGTAAGCATGCAGGACTTTCATATACAAAGTCCGCATGAATTATCAGGAGGTCAAAAACAGACAGTCTCTCTTGCAGGTCTGCTAACGACAAATGCCGATATATTATTATTTGATGAACCGTTAGCTAATTTGGATCCTGCATGTAGTTTGAATACAATAGAACTCATTAAAAATATACATGAGAAATATAATAAAACAATTGTAATTATTGAACATCGAATAGAAGAAATTTTAAACCTTGATTTAGATAAAATTATTTTAATAGATGAGGGAGAAGTTATTGCCGTTGGTTCACCGGATAGTATTTTAAATTCTAATATATTACCAAATATCGGACTAAGAGAACCTATTTATATAGAGGCGCTAAAGAAATTAAATTTTGATAGTAATAATGTTAGGGTATTTCCAATTGAAAATCTTCGTAATGCAGGCGTTCATAGCCTATTAAAGAACTGGATGCATAAGCAAGTTTCATCAAAAAACAAATATATTAAAAAAGCTTTATGCAAGATAGAAAATTTATCATTTACGTACAATAACAAACATACAGCCTTAGAAGATATCAACCTTTCAATAGGAGAGGGAGAAATAATAGCCTTATTGGGTCATAATGGAGCAGGGAAATCGACATTAGCTCATACTCTTATAGGAATAAATAAAACAAAGACTGGGAGAATAACATTCGATGGAGAAAATATAAATTGTTGGTCTATTCGTAAACGCGGGGAAGTTATTTCTTACGTTATGCAAAACCCAAATCAAATGATTACACAGCCTACTGTTTTAGAAGAGGTTTCATATTCATTACAATTAAAAAAGGTTTCTAAAGATGAGATTGAGACAAGAGTCGAAAAAGCTTTAAGAATTTGTGGATTATATCCATTTCGTAACTGGCCAATTCAGGCATTAAGCTATGGACAAAAAAAGAGGCTTACTATTGCATCTGTACTTATAACAAACCCAAAACTTATTGTATTAGATGAGCCGACAGCTGGACAAGATTATTACCATTACAAACAGTTTATGTCGTTTATTAGAAAACTGGCTGAAAGGGGCATATCCTTTATTATTATCACACACGATATGAATCTTGCTTTAGAATATGCAGATCGAGCGGTAGTTCTGCATGAAGGAAAAATTATTGCGGACAATACTGTATCTGCTGTTTTAGGGGATCAAGGAACGTTACAAAGAGCTAATCTACGGGAGATTTCATTAATAAAACTAGCTAAATTAAGCGGAATTCCAACTCCAGAAACATTTGTGAAACTTTATATTGAAGCTAATAGGAGGGAGGAATATGCATAATACGTATTTTTATCGTATGGATGGTGCAATTAAATTATCTTTATTTATATTTTGTATGACACTTACTTTTTTATTTTTTGATTTTCGTATATTGCTAATTTTATTTATTGTTGGATGTATCGGCCTCTTAATTGCAAAAATTCAATTGCGTAAAATTATAGTTATTTTCAGCGTTATATTTACATTTAGTTTATTAAATTCCGTTATGATTCTTTTCATTACGCCCACCCATGGATCGGAATTAACGGGATCGTATACCTCTTTTTTTATATAGGTTATGCAACAATTACATATGAAACTTTATTTTATGCAGCTACACTTTCATTGAAATATTTTACGTTATTACCATTTACACTTCTTTTTATTTATACAACTCATCCAAGTGAATTTGTAAGCAGCTTAAATAAATTTGCTGTTCCTTATAAAATTACATATGCAATAAATATTGCACTGCGTTATATACCAAGCATTCAGTCTGAATATATAATCATTAGACACGCGCAGGAAGCAAGAGGCGTACCTTTTGAAAAAGGAGAAGCGAGCTTGTGGATTCGTATGAAAAACCGTGTTTTAATTTTTTGGCCACTTATTATTCATTCATTAGAAAGGATTGATACTGTTTCAAATGCAATGGATTTAAGAGGTTTTGGAAAAAAGGATAAACGAACGTGGTACTATGCAAAAGACGCACAAAAGGAGGATTACATCACAATTTTTGTTGGTATTATCATTTTGATTATTGCAGTTTACTTAAAGCTGAATGTATTCCAAAACTTCTGGTACCCATTTTAAAGCACTCTCAATAGAGTGCTTTTACTAATTTTTATGAAGACATGCTCAAAAAAAGGAGATACACATACTGTATAATACGAACCAGTTAAAATGATCAACTACCTATTAGTTTTCAAACCAAAAGGAGGAGAAAATATGAGTTTCGGCGGTTCTTGTGGTTTTGGTGGAGGTTTCGCTTTATTAGTTGTGTTATTTATTTTATTAATTATTGTTGGATGTAGCTGTTGGAGCTAAGGGTACTAATTTCTAATTAGTCTCTTCTAAATGTAAATTTAAAAAACATAGCAGATACTTTTGTATCGAAATAAAAAAGGAGCCATTATGCTCCTTTTTTATTTATTATGCAACGTGCTCTCATTATTATATTTTGGGAATGTAATAGTTAAAGTAGTTCCTTTATTAACGATACTTCGGATTTTTAAACTGCCTCGCATCGTTTCAATAATTTTAACAGCAACCATCGTACCTAAACCAGTACCTTTCGTTTTTGTACTAAAATATGGTTCGCCAAATCGATTAATTTGCTCTTGCGACATTCCAACTCCACTATCTTGAATCCTTATTATGACCTTATTATTGCTAACAGTTGCAGAAATAATTAGATTACCGCCACATGGCATTGCTTCTATACTGTTTTTTATTAAATTTAAAAAACATTGATGGAAGTGCTGTGTATTACCAATAATTGTTCCCTCTGAGAACTCTTTTGTAATATTAATATTATTCATGTTACAAAAAGGCAACATCATATTAATAACTCGATTTAACTCGTGCTCCACTGAAATATGATCTAGTTTTTCTGAAGCCGGTTTGGCAAAAGTTAAGTAATCATCAATAATTGCTTGTGCACGATTTAACTCTTCAAGAATATGTTCAATATACTCATCTTTGGATTGTTGAGTTATATTGGGTGTTTTTAAAAGTTGTGTAAATCCTTTTACAACAGTCAATGGATTCCTTACTTCATGTGAAATACTTGCAGCGAGTTGGCTGACAATCTCCATTTTTTCAACTTTTATTAATTTTGATCGCATAAATATTGCATCTTTTAAAACCTCATTAAAATAGACCATAAATAATATTAAAATAGTTGGTAATAGAATGAAATAAATAATGTACAAATTATTCACTTCAAAATCTGATAGAGTTAAAACAATTACTGTTGTAAATATTGCAAGGAAAAAAGTTAAAAACATAGATGAAGTTACTTTTATTTTCCTATTGTATGTATTAAATTTTGATGATGCGAATGCTGTAATTATTAACATCGTTCCATAAACAATGATTGTTAACAGGCTAAAACCATAAAACATAAAACGTATTATTAATAAAATCATGAGTAATGCAATACCGACTGGAAATCCACCATAAAGTGTACCAATTAAAAAGGGGATTTGTCTTAAATCGTGAATATAATTTTCATCCATATAGATGGGGTACCGCATACATAAAATTAGTGGGATACTCGTACAAAGAATGATAAGTAGTTTCTTATATTTCTTCCCGAAGTACCCACTATCATAAATAAAATAAAAAACAAATATACTGCTTAAAATATAAAGAAGATTATTTAAAACATTTTGATTAATGTAAACAAAGTTCATAATACATGCCCCGTTATCCTGAATTTCAATCCCATATGTATTATACATTATAAAAGTACGTGTTTTACATGTACTTTTACAATGTATTTAGTTTTTATAGATTTTCAGTGTTATAGGCTTTTAACCATGCATTATTAAACTCTTCCATTGACGCATAGCGCTCACTACGATTTTCATTTACAGCACGGTATGCTACTTCATATAAGCCTGCACTAGCTTCCCATTTCATAAAGGAACGATCTTGCCCGCCACCTAATAGTGCGAAAGCTATAGCCCCCATATTAAATACATTAGTTTTCCCATCTATCATAGCATTAAGTTGAAACTCTTCAGGTGACATAAAACGAGATGACCCCCACATTCGTCCCAGCTTATTTACATACGGTTTGTTACTGTATAAATCAATATCACAAATTTTTGTTTCATTAGTTTTAAAGTTGTACAAAATACTACCGTCATAAAAATCAATAGCTACATAGTTTTTGTGTTCAACGTAAGTATGGAAATTAAAAATAGAATTTAATGAAACTAGCCTATTTTTAACGGATAATTTTTTATATTTATAAAATGGTGAGTTAGGATCATTATATTTTGCTGGGGGTGGGAAACTCCAGTGCGAGTGAAGACATTCACCGTCAAACCAATCGAAAATTAAAACATATCCATGTTGTACAGGGTAGTGATCAATTAAACTTATAAGAGAAACGTGTTTTAATTCATTGTATATAGTAACTGAGCTTTTTAATCTTTGTATAGCTTCATTTGTAGAAGCATTATATGCGAGTGTTTGTGCCCCTGCATATTTTATAAAGTTCTTTTTCCCATTCTTTTCAACACCAAAACTTATATTACCGGAATCTTGTTGGTCAAAAACCGCAAATACTGTACCTAGTTTTGTAAGCCAATCAAAATTATTATGTTTTTTTAGTTGGAATGTTATAATATCTAACTGAATTTTA
Organism: Bacillus sp. TH17; assembly: GCF_016651125.1. NCBI lineage: Bacteria > Bacillati > Bacillota > Bacilli > Caryophanales > Bacillaceae > Bacillus > Bacillus sp. TH17. The sequence continues at coordinate 2,217,529 of NZ_JAEKEN010000001.1, read as the reverse complement.
ACTGGAATATCTTTCATAATTCACCTCAAATTTAATATAATTAAGTTGTCCATTACAGTATTCGACATATTTTGTGAAATCCCTATATTTATAAGGAGGGAAGCAAATGGATGGAAAAATCATAATTAAACCGTACCAACAATATTGGCATACAGAGTTTTTAAATGAAAAAAATAAACTTGTGCCGTTACTCCATGAAGAAATTATTGCTATTGAACATATCGGAAGCACAGCCGTAGAAGGGTTAGGGGCTAAACCTCTTATTGATATGATGATCGGCGTAACAAATTTACAAATTACCGAAAATTGGAGGGAAGCCCTAGAAGAAATTGGCTATGAATATGTTCCTAAAAAAACACCTAATTGGCGTTTTTTTAGAAAAGGTAAATGGAGAGCTGGTACCCACCATTTACATGTTTATATTTATAATAGCGAGGAATGGAGGAACAACCTTTTATTTCGAGACTTTCTAATAAATCATGAGTGGGCACGTGAAGAATATAGAAAATTAAAAGAGATGCTTGCTGCTACCTATCCTTTTGATCGTGTTTCATATACAAATGCAAAAGCACCGTTTATTCAAAATATATTAGAAATGGCTAAAAAAGAAAATTAACTTACTATAAGTGGTTTACAAATTTTCATTTTATTTTAATCTTTCTTTCATGTTCCTTTCTTTTTCACTTGATACACTGCTGATTATAGAGCTTTTGAGTCAAAAGGAGATTATATAAAATGGAGAAAATACTTAGAAATAAATATTTCCATATATATGTTAAAATAATTGGTATTACTATTATTGTTTGTAGTGTAGAATTGCTATTTATTAATGTTTTGTACGGGAATGTATTAAATGTACAATGGCTAAAAAAGAAATTAGGTTCTTTAGGTGAATACGGGGTAATTATAGCTGCATCATTATGGTTCTTACGTCATATATGGTTATTTTTAAAGAAGAAACATATTCACGGATTTAAAATAATTAAAGAGCTATATCTTTTTATAAAACATTTTCACGTATTAATTGGATACGCTGTAATAGCTGTTGCGACTACTCACGGTGTTTACTTTTTAATAAAAGGAAGTCGTCATATAATACTAATATACAGTGGTATATTTTCTCTTTTAACCTTAATAACATTAGGGGTTGCGGGATTTGTTTTACAGAAATCTAATCAGAAAACAAAATTGAAGATGTATCGAAAAGCACATCAAATTATTGCAGTCATATTCGGAATAGGATTACTTATTCATTTAATCGTATAGGAGGAAGTATCGTTGCAACATATACTAATTATTGAGGATGAGGAAAGCTTAGCAGATTTTTTAGAATTAGAATTAAAGTATGAAGGATATATAGTAGATATACAACTTGATGGAAGAAAGGGATTAGAAGCAGCACTTGAAAAGAATTACGATCTCATATTACTTGATTTAATGTTACCAGGATTAAACGGACTGGAAGTATGTCGTCGATTAAGAGCAACTAAAAGTACACCTATTATTATGTTGACTGCTCGTGATAGTATTATGGACCGTGTGACAGGGTTAGATAGTGGAGCAGATGATTATCTTCCAAAACCGTTTGCAATTGAAGAACTTTTAGCACGTATGAGAGTGATTTTTAGGAGAGAAGAAAATACAGAGCAAAAGCACGCATCATTTCTTTCGTTTAAAGATCTACAGCTTCAGATTGAATCTCGAACTATAACTAAAGGAAATGAAGAAATTGAACTTACAAATAAAGAATTCGAGCTACTGCTTATGTTTATGAAAAATATTAATCGAGTTCTTACCCGTGATATTTTACTGGACCAAGTATGGGGTTATGATGCAATGGTTGAGACGAATATAGTCGATGTATATGTTCGTTATTTACGTAATAAGTTACATAGTGTGGATAAGGAGGAGTATATCCAAACAGTCCGCGGTGCTGGATATATAATGAAATGATAAAAAACATTGTGTACCGAATTCGAAATTTACCTATAAAGTGGAAATTAACACTTTGGTCCACTACACTAGTATTCATTTTGTTTATTTTGTATAGCACGTTACAATTCATTGTAATTAATAAGTGGACTATAGATTATGAACAGAAACAAATAAACAGACAATTGACAGAAATAGCGGCATATTTTCAAGATAAAAACGAAACGCTCTCGAGCAAAACATTTGAAAATAGTAAAGAATTTCTAAATAATATGATTGATAAACATCAAATGATTCGTATTATCGGAAATGATGGAAAGCCCATTGTTACTGTTTCTCGAGGTTTTAATGAAGCTTGGATAAAACCAAAACAGGTTACCCAAGATGAATCCTTAATAAAAAGACATATAGAAGATCGAATATTAGTTGAGCGCATACCAATTCAAACAAAAAAATTCACGGGAACTATTGAACTTACGAAAAACTTAGAGACATTTGATCATTTATTAAAAATTATCTTAGTGGTAATGGTCTTTGCAGGGATATGTGGATTAGTGTTTAGTTTTTTAGGCGGAATACTTATAACGAAAAAGCTTTTATCAAGTGTTCAAAACATAACGGATACGATGAAGCGTATTAAGAAAAACGGACTAAATGAAAGAGTTCCAGTACGAGAAAATAATGATGAACTCGCAAAATTATCGATTCTTTTTAATGAAATGATGGATGAAGTGGAAACTTCTTTTACACAGCAAAAACAGTTTGTAGAAGACGCATCGCATGAATTAAGAACACCATTAACAATTATTCAAGGGCACTTATCAATGCTGAATCGATGGGGGAAAAATGATCCAGCTATATTGGATAAATCTCTTCAATCCAGTTTAAAAGAAGTAGATCGATTAAATAAATTAGTTTCAGAATTGCTAGAGCTATCAAGGGCTGAATCAGAACAGATATATCCAATAGCAGCTGAACGAGTCCATGTTAATAGCGTATTAAAACAAATTACACAAAACTTTGCAATACTGCAAACTGACTTTCAATTTGATATGAAATTGGATGCAGATGAAGCGTATGTTTCAATACCATCATCTTACTTAGAACAAATAAGTATTATTGTAATGGATAATGCAGTGAAATATACAAAAGAAGCTAATAAGTATATTTGCATTGAATCAAGTATACGGTCAGGGAAAATTAAAATCCGAATAATAGATCATGGGGCAGGAATACCTGAAGCAGATTTACCATTTGTTCTTAACCGTTTTTATAGAGTTGATAAAGCGAGAAGCCGAAAACAAGGTGGAAATGGGCTAGGTTTATCAATTGCAAAAAGGCTTGTAGAAAAATATAACGGAGCTATTCAATTAGAGAGTAAAGAAAACGAAGGAACAATTGTTGCAATTACATTTCCGGATACTACACATGAATAGTTGAAGGTAAAAAATTCTTTTTGAAAATACTATTTAAAAGGAGGAATACATTTTGTATTTCCTCCTTTTTGATGCTTAGTAATCAAATTATTTTATTTATTTCGATATTTAAAGTACATTGAAAGGATTAAGGGGGAATAATTAATGAAAGCTATTGTACATCAACATAAAAAAGGATTAGAAGGTTTAGAATATAAATTATCACCTGAGATAACTCCTAACATTGGAGAGGTTAAAGTGAAATTAAAAGCAGCAGGTTTAAATCATCGTGATTTATTTATAATGAATAATAGAAAAGAAATGGAACTACCATTAGTTTTAGGGTCAGATGGTGCAGGTATTGTTATAGAACTAGGAGAAGGAGTTTCAAATATTTCACTACATACCGAGGTTATTATTAACCCTAGTATTGGATGGAATAATACTCATGAAATACCAGAGTTACCTGAAGTACTAGGCGGACCAGCAGATGGAACATTTGCTGAATATGTTATTGTACCAGCAGAAAATGTAGTGGAAAAGCCATCATATCTTACGTGGGAAGAATCTGGCGTTTTATCTTTATCGGCATTAACTGCATATAGAGCGCTTTTTACAAAAGGTAGATTAAAACCTGAAGAACATGTCCTAATTCCGGGAATCGGCGGTGGTGTAGCTACTTATGCTATGTTATTTGCTAAAGCAATTGGAGCAAAGGTGAGTGTTACTTCAAGGATAGAGGACAAAAGAAAGGCTGCTGAAAAATATGGAGCAGACTTTTCTTTTAATAGTTCTGGTAATTGGGACGAGTGCCTACATGGAGAAAAAGTGGATTTAATTATAGATAGTATAGGTCCGGCGACTTTCTTAAAATATTTTGATATATTAAAACCAAATGGAAGAATCGTTAACTTTGGTGCAAGTTCAGGAGATAAAATCGAATTACCGTTACGAGCATTATTTTATAATCAAATTGATATTATGGGAACATCAATGGGAAGCCGTGAAGAATTTAATGAGATGGCTCATTTTATAGAGAAACATAATATTAAACCAATTATTGATAAAGTATATCCATTAGAAGAAGCAATCCAAGCTTTAAATCGAATGAAGCAAGGAGAACAATTCGGTAATATTGCCCTTCGTATGGAATAAGAATATGATTTCGTAACTAATATATTTAAATGAATATGTTATGTATTATATCCATGCATAGAGTGTTCACCATACTATTTAAAATGGTTTACAACCTTTATACATATTTAGCTCGTGTAAATAGTTACACCATTGTCAAATGAATAGTAGCAAAATGAGAATTTGATGAGAAAAGTTTAAACCCATTTTCATATTGATGTTGTATACTGTGTAAATCAAGAACGCTTGTATCTTTATTTAAAGTACAATGAGAAAAAATAAGGAGAGAGTAATATGAATTACACAGTATTTCAATGGATTAATAACTTTGCTGGATCATCCAAGCTATTAGATACGCTAATGATCGCTATTACAAATAGTGCTGCATATGTAGCTATTCTATTTATGCTTATCCTATGGTTCAATAATGGAAAGAAAGAGAATGCAATTAGAAAACAATATACAGTGTTATATACGACACTTTCAGTTAGTATTGCATTATTAGTAAATGTTCTTATACATGCGGTATATTACCATCCGCGTCCTTTTATAACACATCATGTCAATCAATTAGTACCGCATGCAGCAGATTCATCATTTGTAAGTGATCATTCTGTACTCGTATTTTCGATTGCTTTCGTATTTATTCTTAGAGGAGAAAAACTTAAATATATCGCGTTAATATGGGCAATATTAGTCGGTGTATCACGCATGTACGTAGGCGTTCATTATCCTCTAGATATACTTGGTGCTGCGTTCTTAACATTTATTACAAGTGGATTAGTAATGCAAAGTGCACGTATATTTGAACCGTTAGTTCGTTTTATTTTCAAAATGTATGCACTAGTAGCAAAACGAGTTCCTTTTTTAGCGAAATATAACCATATAGCTTAATAAAAAGAACCTACAAAATGATATGATCCCCTTATAGTAGACAGGAAAAAGAAAGCACATTAACCTGTTTACTATGGAGGGGATTTTTTCATGGGAAAAATTAGAGTCACTTACGATGTAGAATTTAAGAAACAAGCTATAGATTTATACTTAAAAGAAGGCATGAGCTATAAAACCATTGCGAAAGAATTAGGTATTCATCACTCGGTTGTAAGTCGTTGGGTGAAACACTTTGAAGCTGAAGGAATCAAAGGACTAGAAGAAAAACGCGGTAAAGCGAAAGGACCAGGTTTAGGTAGACCAAGGGTTAGACCCGAAGATCCTGAAGCTAAGATCAGACGATTAGAAGCGGAAAATGAAATGTTAAAAAAGCTCTTAGGGATGTAAAAGGAGGAATGAAAGTCGTATCCAAAATAAAAAAATTCGAAGTCATCCATGAAATGACAAAAACAGGTTATACAGTGACCATTCTATGCGATATTGCTGGTGTAACCAGAAGTGGATACTACAAATGGCTAAAACGGCATACGACGCCTTCTAAAAAACAATCAGAGGATATCGAAATTAAGAAAAAGATATTGGAGTGTCATAAAAAATTAAGAGGAATTTATGGATATAGAAGAATACAAGTGTGGCTGAAAGCCACATATAACCTTCATTTGAACCATAAGCACATCCAAAGATTGATGAGTGAACTAGGTATCAAAGCCGTAATTAGGAAAAAACGACCTTATTACGGAAAAAAAGAAGCTTATGTGATTTCAGAGAACCATCTAAATAGGGAGTTTCAGGCTTCAAAACCGAATGAGAAATGGGTAACCGATATTACCTATTTGATTTTCAATGGACAGCGCTTGTACTTATCCGCTATTAAGGATTTATACAATAATGAAATTGTTGCCTATGAAACCAGTCGTAGAAACGACTTAAAGCTTGTTTTAGATACGCTTAAAAAGGCAAAGAAAAAACGAAATGTGAAGGGAATCCTCTTACATAGTGATCAAGGATCCCAGTATACATCTCGTCAATATAATCAATTACTTAAAAAATATCAGATGAAGGCAAGTATGTCTCGAAGAGGCAACTGTTGGGATAATGCTTGTATGGAAAACTTCTTCAGTCACTTTAAGGCAGAGTGTTTTCATTTATACTCCTTCCGTAAAGCGAATGAGGTCAAACTTGCCGTGCGTAAATATATGCACTTTTATAATCATCAAAGATTTCAAAAGAAATTAAATAACCTGAGTCCATATAAATATAGAACTCAGGTTGCTTAGTTGCGCTTTTTAAATACTGTCTACTTGACAGGGGTCACTGCAAAAAGTAGGTTCTTTTTATTTGAAAATTCTTAAATTTCACTTACCGTATTTTATATTAAAAAACATAGAATTAATAAAAAACAAATAGCAACAGAACTGGTTTTCTTATTGTTATAGAGGAATTAGTAAAAAAACTTCGAAAAATATAGTATCTACTATATTAAAGAACATATTTAGTAGCGCATCTTCGCATTAATGCATTGTAAAGGAAAGGAGATTAGTATGCATAAACTTCAAACGAATAAAGGCGCTCGATATATGATGATTGCTTTTATTGTTTTGTTTCTTACTATGCTTTTACGTATGTTTTATATTCAAGCGGTAGGAGTCGTGCATAATGTTAATGTAAAGGATCTTGCGAAGGAACAACAAAACAAAAATGGAGTTTTAGAGGCAAATCGCGGGACAATTTATGATCAAAACGGTAAAGTATTAGTCCAAGACTCAACGACATATCGCATCGTTGTAAACCTAAAAGGAAAAGATAAATTAAAAGATAAAGAAGATACCGCACAACGTTTAGCAGATGCGCTTGAAGTTGATAAAGAGGAGATCATGAAAAATTTTCACGAAGGACGTACGCAAGTTGAAATTGGTAAAATTGGACGTAACTTATCTAGAGAAGCGAAGGAAGAGATTAATAATTTGAAAATACCAGGTGTATCTTTCACAACAGAAAAAGCCAGAGTATACCCAAATGAAGATTTCGCCTCGTATATACTTGGTTTTGCAAGACCAGACGATAAAGGTAATGCGGTGGGGAAGTTTGGGCTTGAAGAAAGTTTGGATAAATATTTGCGCTCTACAAATGGTAATGTTTCATATGTAGGTTCAAGAAAAGGAATCCCACTTACAAATGATATAGGAAAAGTAGAACCTGCTAAAAATGGAAATAACGTATATCTTACGCTTGATAAACAAATTAATAGTTTTTTAGAAGACGCGATGAATAAAGCGGCGCAACACTATGATCCTTCTATGTTAGTAGGTATTATTGCGGATCCAAAAACAGGTAAGATTTTAGCAATGTCTAGTAAGCCTAGTTATAATCCTAACAAAGGAGACATTGAATATTTTTTAAACGATCCAATTGCGAATGCATTCGAACCAGGGTCTACAATGAAAGTTTTTACATTAGCTGCTGCAATTAATGAAGGTGTATATAACGGGAAAGAATATTTCCAATCAGGAAAATATGCAGTTGGTTCAGCAGAGATTAAAGATCATAATGGCGGCTATGGATGGGGTTCAATTACATTTGATGAAGGGTTTGAACGGTCATCGAACGTTGCTTTTTCTATTTTAGAAGATCAGTTACTGAAACCAAATAAATTCAAGCAATATATGAATTTATTTGGTTTCAATCAAAAAACAGGGATAGATTTGCCTGGAGAAAGTAAAAATACATTATTGTTAAATACTCAAATTCAACAAGTTACTACATCTTTCGGCCAAGGCTCAACTGTAACTCCTATTCAAATAGTACAAGCGGCTACAGCTATAGCAAATGACGGGAAAATGATGCAACCTTATATTGTTGATAAGGTTGTAAATCCAACAAATAAACAAGTTATTATGGAAAATCAACCTAAAGAAATAGGGAATCCGATTAAAAAAGAAACCGCAGATAAGGTAAGGAACTTAATGGAGCGTGTTATAACATCATCTAAAGGAACGGGAACGATGTATAAAATTGATGGTTATCCGATTGGTGGTAAAACAGGGACAGCGCAAATTCCGAATCCTGAAAATGGACGATATATGGAAGGGAAAGATAATTATATTTTTTCATTCTTAGGAATGGCTCCAATTGATGATCCGCAATTAGTCGTATATTTAGCCATTAAGCAACCTAAATTAAAGGGGAATGAATACGGTGCTCAGCCTCTTGCTGAAATTTTTAAACCAGTTATGAAAAATAGTCTAGAATATTTAAAAGTGAAACCATATACAGAAAAGAAAATGGCAGATGCAACAAAGCAATCTGAAATAAAAGTACAAAATTATGTAAATCAAACAATGGATACTGTAAAAAATATTGCAGAAAAAGAGAAACTTCAGCCGGTATTATTAGGAGAAGGAAAGATAATAAAACAATATCCAGAGACTGGCGAAGTAATGAGTGAAGGAGATCGCATATTTCTAGTAGGAAGTAATGTGAAAATGCCTAACCTAAAAGGTTGGTCAATGCGTGATGTTATGTATTTCTCTAAGTTGTTGAAATTAGATTTAAAAACAACAGGTACAGGGTATGTAACGAGTCAAAGCATTGAAAAGGGAGAATATATACAAGAAGGTGATACTTTAAAACTAGATTTGGAACCGCCTCTAGAACCATTAGCAGAAGCGAGTACAAATTAATATCGAATTTTGTAAGAGTCTATAGTATAATAGGCTCTTTTTTTAGAGTTACAAGCAATTTCACGCACCGTATTTTTTAATAAATAAAAAATCAAGTTACAAACTTATAAAGGATGCTCACTTTTAAAAAAACTGATTATTCTTTTTAATTATTTACAATATAAAACCTATGTGATAATATGGAAAAAACCAAATGCAGTGAAGAGAAGAGTAAATAAAATGAATTTTTCACAGAGAGCTCTATTTAGCTGAAAAGGAGCAAAAATTCTTTATTGAACCAAGCCTCTGAGCAGCACATCGGAACCTTTTAAAAGTGGATGGTGTGACGGGAGCTCCCGTTATAGAGATAAGGTATAAGCATGAAAATAGTGCAGTACCTGATAAGGTTAATATGGTGACATATTAACAAACTAGGGTGGCACCGCGATGATAAATCTCGTCCCTAAGACTAAAAGTCTTGGGGGTGAGATTTTTTTATTGTTTTAAAACAATTTAGAAAGCGGGTGCCTAAAGTGAAAAAATTACTTGAAGATTGGAAATATCCTTTATTACTATTGTCCGGAGTTGGTATTGCGAATTTAGGTGCATGGATTTATTTAATCGCACTGAATGTACTTGTCTATAATATGGGTGGCTCAGCCTTAGCTGTCGCTACTTTATATGTGATAAAACCATTAGCCACTTTATTTACAAACGCTTGGTCAGGAAGTATGATAGATCGTTTAAATAAACGAAAATTAATGATTCACCTCGATATATATCGAGCAGTATTTATCGCTATTTTACCCTTGGTTCCATCCCTTTGGATTGTCTATCTCTTAGTATTTTTTATAAGCATGGCCAGTGCGATTTATGAACCAACTGCTATGACATATATGACGAAATTAATTCCAGTAGAGCAAAGACAACGTTTCAACTCACTACGTAGTTTAATAGGATCTGGTGCATTTTTAATTGGTCCAGCAGTAGCGGGGATATTATTAATAACTGGTACACCAGAGTTTGCTATATATATGAATGCTATAGCATTTTTGCTATCAGGGTTCATTACATTACTTTTACCTAATCTTGATAAAAAAGACGATTCTAATACATCCAATGATAAATTATCACTAACTGTATTAAAGAAAGATTGGAACATAGTTTTAAATTTTAGTAAAAAATCTATGTATATTGTTTGTGTTTACTTCTTATTTCAAGGGATGATGGTATTAGCTACCGCTATTGATTCACTTGAATTATCATTTGCGAAAGAAGTTTTATTGTTAACAGATAGTGAGTATGGCTTCCTAGTTAGTATCGCTGGAGCGGGTTTTATTTTAGGAGCCATAACAAATACAATTTTATCAAAAAAATTAGCACCTTCATTTCTAATTGGGATAGGATCATTATTCATTGCAATCGGATATTTGATTTATGCTTTTTCAAGTGAGTTTTTAATAGCTGCTATCGGATTCTTTGTTTTATCTTTCTCTATGGCATATGCAAATACGGGATTTTACACATTTTATCAAAATAACGTTCCGGTTCATATGATGGGACGAATCGGGAGTATATACGGGCTCGTTATAGCTGTTTTTACAATTTTTATAACGATTCTGTTCGGCGTTGCAACTCAATTCACTTCTATACAACTTGTAGTCATTGTAGGAGTATTGGTAATGCTACTTATTACTATCATATTGTGCGTGTTTACTTTATTACCATCGCGGTCTAAGGTATATTCCGCTGAATCAATAAATTCGAAATAGTTCCCTTGGTTTTTATTTGAAAATTAGGGGTTGAATAGGAGGTTTCTTTCCCCTATATATGGAAAAATAATAAGAGGAAAGAACAATACCAATAAATAAGGGTGGTTATTATGATAAAAACAAAAGATCAAATAGAGAAAATTGTAAAAGAAATACATCGGAATATAGATTTTTCTGGGGTAGTCTTAATAAAAAAAGATGATGATATTATTTATGAAAATTCATTTGGATATGCTAACCGAAGTGAATGTATAAACAATACACTACAAACAAGATTTGGAATTGCCTCAGGATGCAAATTATTTACTGCTATCAGTATCTGTCAACTTGTTGAAAGAGGTGTAATTACTTTTCATACAAAGTTAAAAGATTGTCTACATATTAAATTCCCAAACTTTAATGAAGATATTACAGTACATCAACTTTTAACGCATAGTTCGGGTATTCCAGATTATTTTGATGAAAGTATCATGGATAACTTTGAAGACCTTTGGAAAAAAACTCCTATGTATCTATTAAAAAGTTTAAAAGACTTTTTACCATTATTCCAAAACAGTAATATGATGTTTACACCAGGAAGTAAGTTTTACTATAATAATGCAGGTTTTATTATACTTGGATTAATTATAGAACAGCAGACAGGACTTGAATTTACGGAATATATAGAAAGAAACATATTTGTTCCAGTTGGTATGAATGATTCAGGCTATTTCTCTTTAGATAATTTACCAAAACATACTGCTCTCGGATATATAAAGGATGTAAATAGTCAAAAATGGAGAACAAATGCATACTCTATACCCATAAAAGGAGGTTCTGATGGCGGTGCTTACATTACTGCACCAGATATGGTGAAATTTTGGGAAGCTCTATTTAACAACGAAATATTAAGCTGCGAATATACGAAGTTACTTTTAACTCCTCATATTTTGGTGAATAATAGCCAGTCTTACGGCTATGGAATATGGATTGAGAAAAGACAAGAAAATATTTTTAAATATCATGTAATGGGATATGATCCAGGCGTGAGTTTTCGCTCGGCCGTATACCCGGAATTAGGAATTACATTAGTTATTCCATCAAATAAAGGGGCAGGACCTGAAAAACTAATGGTGGAAATAGAAGGAGCTTTTTAATTACATGGATATAAAAATTAGAGCATATAAAAAAGAAGACGAAATAGGCTAGGTACGTTGCCGTGTGTTATCTTTTTTAGATACAGCATATTATGACAATGTACTTAGAGGGAAAGAAAAATATGAAAATCCCGCAATTGAACTAGTTGCTATACATGAAGAACAAGTAGTAGGAGACGTACGAGTAAAAAGTACGTCTTTTTACTTTTATAAATAATGCTTAAGGCTGATGGGAAATCACATTCCATATTATACAAATTAAAGTAGCTATCGTATTTCAAACAGAGACGAATATAATTTTCAAAGGTAAACAAGTATATAGGAGGACTCTAAATGGATATTCTATTTGTTATTCTACTTGTTATTCTTATAATTGTATTAATTCAAGGTAAGGAATACAAAGTGAATATTAATCGTATTTGGCTCATTCCGGCTTTGCTGTGCTTTGTAACAATCCAGTCCATTATTCATATGGGACAATTAAAGATATTGCACGTACTACTATTCGTTGCAATGCTCGGAATGGGATTGGGTCTAGGAGTTATTAGGGGAAAAGCTTTAACATTTCGATTAGATAGTGAAACAGGTCATGTATTACGAAAAGGAAATTGGTTAAGTACAATTATTCTCCTTGTTATTTTAGGTGCAAAGGTTTTGATTAAGCAAAGTATGTTTCCTGGCAGTACTCACCACACATTAATGGTTGTAACAAATGCCTTTTTATGTATCACATTAGGTACCGTAATTAGTAGACGCTATTATATTTGGAAAAAATATAATGAATTAACACAAAAAGCGTAAATACATTCGTCCCTTGTTTAACAACGCTGTGAACGGTAATACTAAATAATATTGAACTTTTACAACAAGGGATGATAATATGATATTCATTTACACAGATTTCGGTGGAACGCATACAACCTCGCTAGCTGCAGCTTATCATTTGAATAAATTACCAACTGATCGGAAGTTAACGAAAGAAGAAATTTTAAATGTGGAGTACTTTAATAAATTGAAAACAGAAGATATGGGGAAAATTATTTTTCATGGACAAGATGAATATGGGAATCCCGTATATACAATTGGATGCGGGGCATCAAAAGTCGTTGTACCTGCGATGAAGCATTTAGGAGAGATTCTGCAAAAACATTATCAAAACCATGACAAAATTATTTTCTCTAATACATCACCAACAGTTCCATTGCCAATGACTTTAGGCGGTTTGTTTTCTAGAAGATTTCATATTGATTTTATTGGTGTACCGTTACTCGTATGGGGAGCAAAAATTTGCTGTGATAACATCCAGCGGCTTGTCAGTTATACGAAAGAAGCGGGGCGAATGACGAATGATTATGTTGTTATTTTAGATAACGAAACATTTAAGTAATGTTAAAAGAAAACCGGAAAATTTTGTGGTTTTCTTTTTTTTTGACAAATAGACAAAAAACATTCACATTTATTATACATCTACTATAGCAAAAATAATAAAGTCCTGTTACTATTACAGGGGATATTCTCTTTTCGTAAGATAAATATATAGAAAAGTCAGAAAAGAGGAACAGAATAAGGGAGGAACAACATGAAGCGTGTTGCTTGGTTTACTGATAGTACAACTGCGAGTTTTACAACAGATGGTGATAACTTTGTTATCCCAATTGAAGTTATTATTGATGGAGTGTCTTATAAGGATTGTGAAGAAGGAGTTCATAAACGTCTTTATGAAGCGTTAAATGATGGAAGAACAGTTACTACTTCGCAACCTAACATAGGGGAAATGGTAGAATTATTTACTAAATGCAAAGAAGAATATGAAGAAGGCTTTGCAGTTGCTATTAGCGGAAAAGTAAGTGGGACCTATCAAAATATGAAGCTAGCTGCTGATATGGCAGGTTTCCCTTTAACTGTATTAGATAGTGAAACGACAAGTTATCCAATGGATGAACTTTTGAGAAAAGCTAAAACGTTATACAATGATGGTATGACTTTACAAGATATACATAAAACATTAGTAGATGAAAAAAGAAGGCCTTTTTATGTATTTCCAAAAAGCTTAAAAGGTTTATATGCAAGTGGTCGAGTAAAGGGAGTTCAATTTTTACTTGGAAGTTTATTAAGTGTCAACTTAATCTTAGAAGTAAAAGGCGGAGAACTTTTACTTGAAAAGAAAGTGCGTAAAATCCAAAAATGTAGAGAATACATTAAAAATGAGCTTGAAAAAGAATTACCAAAAGTACTTCATATGTTCTATGCTAACGATAAAAATGGAGCTGAAGAATGGATTTCAGATATTAAACAAGCATTCCCTGAAATGGATTTCAAGCTTTATCCATTGCCGATTTCATTTGCTGTACATGCAGGTGAAGGTACAATAGCAATTAGTTATTAAGAGGAAAACCCGTGAATAATTCGCGGGTTTTTTATTTTTTTCTACAACAAATATGAAGTATCCATTGAATCTACCCCATACTAGATAATTATGTATAGATAAAAGGATTTCCTACTATTAGAAAAGAAGTATTTATAAACAAATACTAAAATGGTAGTGATATTATGAAAATCGGTAAATTTGGAGAAAAAATAATTTAAGTATAGATGCGATTAGACATTATATGGATCTCGGGCTAATTATCCCCGAAAAGAAGGGTGGCCATTATTTTTTTGATGAGTATTGTCAAAAAGATGTAGAGCTTATATTAGAGTACAAATGGCTAGGATTTAGTTTGAATGAAATTAAAGAACTTTTTCTTTATAAAAGTTTAGCAAAATCTATAAATTATGAAAAAGATACTTTTTACCAATCTTTATTTAAATTGAAATATGAAAAGGTGGAACATGAAATAAAAAATTTAAAGGAAAGAAGAGATAAATTAAAGGCAGCGTTAAATGATTTATCTATAACAACTCAGATTTCTAATTCAATTTTAGGGATAGATTTAAGGGTACTTAATTTTCTTACATGTTTTAAGTGTAGCGGGAATTTAATTCTTCAAGATGGAATTATTAATAGCAATCAAATTACGGAGGGGAAATTAACTTGTAATTGTGGCGAAGAGTATGTTATTAATTCAGGGATTTTAACAGCAGGTAAATCGTTTGAAACGTCTGACAGGGCTTCTTTTGAAGATCCTATTTCAAATTATATCCATGAAACTGATTCTTCTTATTTGGAGAATATACATAGAGTAGGAGAATGGGCGAAAAAGAAACTAAAACAACTAGATTTAAATGACAAGGTAATACTTGATATAGGATCAGGTCTTGGATTCTTTTTACGAAATATTTATGAAGAGCTGCCAGAGGATTGCTTATATATTGCTGTTGATCGAGATTTGAATAAACTTCTATTTTTAAAAGATGTAATTGAAAGAAGAAATTCCAAAAGAAACATTCTTTTTATTTGCGCTGATTTTTTAAGTATACCTATTCAGAATCATTCTGTTGATATTGTAATTGATCAGTCTGGTACAAGTAATTACAGTTTTGAGCATGAAAATTTTTTATTACATGAATTAAATTCCCTTTTAAAACCTGATTGTTATTTATTAAGTTCATTTATTTTATTTAAAAATTTCAGCATAAATAGCCAAATTACAACTAGATTTCGAGATAATTTTACGTCTTCAAAAGTGAAGAGAGAAATTCAAAAGCTACAGTTTAATTCCATAGATGAAAGAACTTCAGAATATATAGAACGAGGAGGAAAATACGAGGATTTCTTTGTTCAAGGAGAAGAAATTTATACATATTCATTTTTCGGAAAAAGATGGGGTTAACCCCATCTTTTTTAATTTTTCTTTTAAAAGTTTTTAATACTAGCATATTGATATTGGGTTGACCCGAGAACTTACACTATACGTAATACAAAGTTAAGTGGGAGGGAAAAGTTATGGAGCGTTTACGAATACATTTACAAAATGAAAAAAGCAATCAAGAACTAAGAAATATTTGTCTCTATGTAATTGGGAAAACAGTATCAATATTTGGTAGCTCTATTTATAGTTTTGCATTAGGATTATATGTTTTACAAATAACCGGATCAGCATTAAATTTCGCAATTACACTCATTTTAGGAACGATTCCAATGATTGTTATGAATCCATTTGCCGGCGTAATCGCAGATAAGGTTGATAAAAAGAAGCTGGTTATTTGTATGGATCTACTAAATGGATGCTTATTAATTGCTGTTTATATAGTAAGCAGCAATTATGGATTAAACTTATTCATCATTTATGCTACTACCTTTCTTATGTCGGTATTTACAACATTCTTCGGAATAGGATTAGAAGCCGCAAAACCAAATATCGTCTCTAAAGAGAAGCTAATGAGTATTAACTCTATAAGTAAAATTATCGATTCTGTATCTTTGATTCTCGGTCCTATGTTAGGTGGCATCATTTTTGCTGTATTAGATATAAAAACTTTTATAATTATAAATGGTATTTCATTTATTCTTTCGGGCATATCCATATTGTTTATTCACTTTAAATTGTTCGAGTACAACATAAAAGATGGATGTTCAAAAAGAGAAATTAATTTTATTAAAGATATAAAAGAGGGGTTTTCTTACTTAATTGAAAGGGAAAGCTTAAAAAATACGTTTCGTATTTTAACTGTACTTAATTTCTTCCTAGGTTTTGCTGTAATCGTCCCATTACCATACATAATAAACACAGTTCTCAATCTTAGTTCGAAGCAATTTGGCATGATTCATGGGACTTTTCCAGTAGGAATGATAGTTGGTGCAATATTAGTAAAAAAGATAACTGATCGTTTTTCTTATTCCTATCTTTTAAAAAAATCAAGTTTTATGTTGGCAATTTTTATGATAATTTCAGGGATTCCAATTTCATTCAAAAGTATTGAAGTAGATAATTTTGTATACGTTACTACGTATTGCATTATTATGTTCTTTTTAGGGCTAATGATAGCACTAATTGATATTCCTTTAACTTATTTCATGCAAAAAGAGATTCCCGATGAATATAGGGGAAGAGTGCTCAGTATTGGATTAAGTATAGGTAAAATGATGCAGCCAATAGCACTAGCATTATCAGGTCTATTATTAAATTATATTCCAGCCTACATGCTTCCAATTGCAGGAGGCATAGTATTTCTTATTTTAAATAAAGCTTACTCAAATAAGTTGAATTTAGAAATTCATTCAAAAGATTATAGTGTTTTGCGTAGCTAAGTGATATTGTTAAATGTTTAAAAAGCACAGGAACATCATCCTGTGCTTTTCTATCGTAATTCAGCTGTCTTTCTAATGACAATCTTATCAATATCATCTTCTTCTTCACCAATAAATAACCCGCGCTCTTTTAAATATGTTTCAAAGTATAAATCTGCTTCTGCACGTTCATCATATGGCTTTACAGATAGAACGAAACCTAATTTATTTTGCTCCTCTAAATGAGAAGTGGAGATGTAAGCCGGTACATTGTGGCGTAAAAAGAGCTCTTTAACAGGAATGATCATATCTTTCATTAACTTCGTTAACATACCCATTTCAAACTCAAAATTAAAGCGATCTATACTAGATAAATCCGCGAATACTACACCAATAAAACCTGTATTAAATACTTCTTGATATTCTACTTCTTCGTTACCGTAAAAATTCTTTTCAATTAAATAATTTATAAAATAAGAAACACCATCACTTTGTTCAAAAGGTTTTGTTGAAAGAACGAAGCCGATTTTCTTTTGTTTATGTAAATACACACATGACATGTATGCAGCGGTATTATGTTCTTTAAATAATGCACTCGTTGCTCCAGATAGACCATCTAGTACGTGATGCACAATTTGAAGTTTTTTACGAGCGAAATAATAGGATTTCTTTTGTAACTCCAATGTATCAATAAAGACAGAGCCGATAAAGCCTGTATTTGAAATAATAGGTGTTTGCTTTTTTCTTCCTCTGCGCTTTGCTTGAGTCATTGTTGAAATCATCCCTTCATGTACAAATAAATTAAAAAGAACGTTTGTTCGTATATTTATATTTTACTATTAAAACGCACTAAAGTAAAGGGTTTTTGACGAAAAAACAATAAAAAAGACACCTATAAAAGGTGCCTTAAACGTTGCAGGGAAGAGGTTTCATCCCATTATTTATATTAAGATACAGATACAATCTCTTCTGTATCTTCTACATCTAAATGACAGTCCATAGTACGAACATCTTGATCTTCATGACTTCCGAAATAAATAGTAATTTTCATATGTATCGCTCCTTTATTCTAGGAATACCTAAAATAATTACTAGTAATGTTAATATTTATTATATACCACTTTTTTCATTCCGACAACGTTATATCATTTTTAATTCTTTTAGGGCGCAAAGAGTGATTTATAGAGATATTTTTATAGAAATAGGTACATTTCTTATATGATATATTTAATACTGAAGGATTCGAATACGAATTTTTATGAAAGGAGCAAAATGAATGAATTATAAACAGTTACTAATAGACAATTTTACATATAAAACCTCATATATTGCGCGGCAGGTAAATGGAATGGATGTAAAAGAAACGAAGGATTACATTACTATCGACTGCGGATTACCTGCAGATACATTTAATATTATCACACTACTAAATAGTAATGTAACGGAAGGAATCGAGAAATTATATAAGGAGGTAGAATACTATAATCAAAAGAAATTTCCAATGAGTGTTTGGTTTTGGGATGATAAGCAAGAACAGATTATAAAAAGCGAATTAATCAAACTTGGTTTAAAAGAAGCTGAAAAGAATATCGCGATGGTAGCAGAATTAAAAACAATTCATCCAAGAATAAACATGCCAGTAGGTTTTACGATACAAAAAGCATCTTCTTCAGGACAAATCAAAAAGTTTGGAGAAACGTTAGCTAATCTATTTGGTACATCAGAGGAAGGTAAAAATGTACAAGCATACTATAATCAAATTTCTTCTTTAAATTTATGGAATAGCGATAACATGAAACTATACTTAGGTCTTTATAAAGGTGAGGTAGTATCTGTTGGCTCTTTAGTATGTACGAAAGATAGTGTCGGTATTTATGATATAGCGACTAAAGAAGAAATGAGAGGACAAGGATTCGGCTCTACTATGTTTAATTTCTTGCTGCAAGAAGCTGAACAACTAAAAAATACGTATTGCGTATTACAAGCTTCACCTGATGGAATAAATATTTATAAAAAATCCGGCTTTCAAGTTGTAGGACAAATGACTGTTTTTGAAAATCGGCATTTATTTGAGTAAATCATCCAAGTCAAATTGTTTTAAATATAGGAGTTAACATACCGTTATGAAAAAAACAGCTATAATTACAATCATTTGTTTCTTCATAGTAATAAGCATCTTTGTTTTTCAACAAGTAAATGAACATAATTATATAAAAGCTACTAATCAATCAAATCATCTAAAAAACATTGCGCATAGAGGTGCTTCTGCATATGCACCAGAACATACAATAGTTGCTTATACATTAGGACAACAATTAAAAGGTGACTATATAGAAATAGATCTCCAAATGACAAAAGATGGACATTTAATAGCTATGCATGATGAAACATTAAACCGTACAACAAACGGTGCGGGCTTAGTAAAAGAGCATACATTAGAAGAAATAAAGAAACTAAATGCAGGATCTTTTTTCAATAAAAAGCATTCTAATTTAGCAAAGAAAGAATTTGAAGATGCTACAGTTCCAACAATAGAAGAAATTATTGAAACGTTTGGACATAATGCTAACTATTATATCGAAACAAAATCGCCAGATAAATATCCTGGAATGGAAGAAAAACTATTAGAAATTATTAATCATTACCAAATAAATGATAAAGTTATTATTCAATCATTTAGTGAAGAAAGTCTGCGAAAGATTCATAATTTAAATGCCAATATACCGCTAGTACAATTATTATCACATAAAAAAGCAGTTCAATTAACAGAATCAGAAATAGAAAAGTATAAAACATACTGCATAGGTCTTGGTATGAATTACAAATATATTGATGCAACCTACGTAAAAAAAATAAAGAATTATGGATTAGAAGTTCATCCATTTACAGTAGATAATGAAAAAGATATGAAAAAGTTACTAGTATGGGGTGTAGACGGCATGTTTACTAATTATCCGGATCGTTTACATTCAATATTGGATTTGAAAAATCATAAATAAAAAGAATTACCCGATAGGAAATGATGTACGGCTGTTTTCCTGATGGCAACATAATTGAATACATTGAGCCGAAGTTTAAATAACTATGCAAAAGAGAAAACAAAAAGAATCCAATAAAAATATTGGATTCTTTTTATTTAGTTCTATGCACCCATCGTGAAACAATAGGATAATGAAATTCTTTATTTTGTAATTCATATAAAATCCCTTTAAGTGGTCCTAAAATTACGGCGGCTAAAAGTATTATATATAGTGGAATTGTTCCAAAAATAACAAATAAGGAATTTGTACTCAAGTCAATGTGTAATAAGGAAAGCATGATCGTACGGATTACTACGAAGTTCCAAAGAAATACAGCGAGCCATACTCCAAATTGGAAAAGGGCTGATTCTAGATTCATCTCTTTTATACTTTGTGATTTGAAAACGAAATAAAGTATGAGCGGTATAAAGAAAAGTGTATTACCAAAGAGGAAAAAGGCCAAGAAAGATAATAAAGTAATTGCATGTATCACTAGTTTAATGTTTTTATCTTGTGATAGTATCATTAAAATCCTCCTATATTTAATTTAGATGGTAAAAAACAATATAACCCATTATATCATAGGAAACATGAAATCTAAATAATCATACTATTCTCTGTATTGAGCATAATTTTTCATAAGATTACTCAGAAAGTAATCAAAATGCAACTAATTTTCCCTCTGTTTTTTATATTTTTTTGATACACTGGCTACGAGAGGAATGCCAATTAAGGTAGGTAAAAACCAAAACCATATAGGCGGCAGTAAATTAATAATTGGAATATGAATTCCGACGTTTACTAAAAGTGCGGTTACGGCACCGATATAGGAGCCTAACATACCTCTAATATGGTGATGAACCCAATTTTTCCAACGCTTTTTTCCTGCAAGATAGCCATAAATCGCAAATGAATAAGAGAAAATTGCTACATAAAATAAATATGCGATTTTATCCCAGTTTATAATGGACAATATAATTGCAGTAAGAGTTATTACAACGTAAGATGCATGATATATTTCTCCCCATTCTGTATGTTTCCCTTTCTTTTTTGAGCAAGCATCGCTACAATTCCCGTAATTAAACATATGGTTCCAAATAATATGTGAATGGTCAAAAGGATATTGAAAATGCTCATATTAATTTCTCCTTTTTATTCTTATAGTATTGCAGTATAGGAGAAAAGTTGAATAATATTGTTAGTTCGACTTAATATATTGAAATAAGGGTATCCGCTAAAGATTGACGGTGATTCTTATGAAGAACTCATTTTATTAGGAAACGAAATGCGATTGTGGTAAATAAGATATAACAAAAATCCTCTTTACATTAAAGAGGATTTTTGTTATTCCATCAACCCACGGATCAATTCACTTAATATATAAATTCCTCGATTGATTTCTTCAGGGGAAGCATATCCATACGATAAACGTATATATTGATCTGATTCTTCTTCATAAATACGTCCTGGATTTAAAAGAATGCCCTTCGATAATGCTTCTGAAAATAGTTTTTTCATCGAAATGTTAGGCACTACCCTTAGCCATATAAAAAATCCACCTCTAGGAATATCCCATGTAGTAATGTCAGCACAGTACATATTTAATGCTTGTATCATTATTTGTCTTCGTTCTTTTAGATGAATCCTTACATTGGCTACGTGCTCCTCATAAAAACCTCTACTCAACCATTCTGCAGCAACTCTTTGAGATAAAGAACTTGACCCATAGTCAGTTTGCATTTTTATGTCTGATAATCTCTCAATAACAGGCTCTGGTCCGATAATCCAACCAATCCTAAGTCCTGGGCTAAGTGTTTTAGATAGACTACCGATATATAAAACATGTCCATATTTATCCATCGACTTTAAAGGAGGGGGCGGTAGTTCATCCATCCATAACTCACGGTAAATATCATCTTCAATGATAGGCAATTGTTCTTTTTCGCATATTCTTAGTATTTCTTTTCGTCGATCCTTGGACATTAATACACCCGTCGGATTTTGAAAACAAGGAATCGAATATAAAATATTTTTCTTTTGACTATAATTAATTCTTCTTAACAAATCATTAGGGATAATTCCATGTTGATCCATCTGTATTCCAGAAAGGTGAATATTAGCCGATTGAAATACGTGAAGAGAATATAAGTAAGAAGGTCGTTCAAGTAAAACAGTTGACTCTCTATGTAAAAGACCGATTGATATTAATTGTAATGCCTGTAATGCACCAGAGACTATTAATATAGAGCTTGGTGATGTATTTATTCCAAATGATTTTACATAATTACTTATTGCTTCACGTAAAGGGAGATATCCTTTTTGTTCTTCATATCCGAAATAATCTAGTTCCTCACATACGTTACGCATAATGAATTGCATAGTTTCTAACGGGAAAAGATGAGGTGCAAGTTCTCCTTTACTAAGATGAATCAATTTTTTATTTGCTTCTGCTTCATTTATTTCTCGTACCATTAACTTGCTTGGTTTATGAATACCAGCCTTTACATATTCACTCCAATCGGGCGGGGGATTGGTGGCTAATAATGACCATGTATTATTCGTTACAATTGTTCCTGACCCGATTTTCCCTTGAATTAAGCCATCTGCCATAAGTTCTTCTAGTGCAATTATTACAGTACTACGATTTACATGAAATAATTTCGCTAACTGCCGCTGGCTAGGAACCTTACTTCCAATCGGCCATTCTCCGTATTCAATTTTTTCTTTCATATAGTCTATTATCTGCCGATATTTAGGCAGTTTTTTATCAGTAGACATATTAAAAACTCCCTCATTCATTTTAAAAATGCAAAGTGGTTGGTTTTTTCGAGGATTAACTGGTTGAAGACATTGTATCAACTATTAAATATGATGAAAAGAAATAATTGGTAATTAGAAAATGGCTGGTTTATTGGAGAGGGAGAGAATATATGCATAATAAAAAATGGGATTTTCGTATTGTATGTACTCACGCTTTTACGATTCTTATATGGGGAACAGCTTTTCCAGGAATTCGGATGGGGCTTGAAGCTTACACCCCTGAACACCTTACTTTGCTACGATTATTAATCGCTTCTTTGATTCTTTTTCTGTTTTCACTTATATACAAGTTACGTTTACCTGATTTGAAAGATATTCCAGTAATTTTTATATTTGGTGCTCTTGGATTTACAATTTATCATATTGCACTGAACTACGGTGAAAAGAGTGTGAATGCTGGACCTGCTAGTTTAATTGTATCAGTAACACCTATATTAACGGCAATTCTTGCTTCTGTTTTTTTGAATGAAAGAATGAAATTAAATGGTTGGATCGGTGGTGTAATTAGTTTTGTAGGAATTGCTTTTTTATCGTTAAGTCAAGGAGATTCCATTCAATTGAATAGTGGGGGATTACTAATATTATTGGCGGCAATTTCAGAAAGTCTATTTTTCGTTTTTCAAAGGCCATACTTAAAAAAGTACGGTTTCTTGCCATTTACAATATATACAATTTGGTCTGGTACTGTATTTATGCTTATTTTTTTGCCAGGGATTTATCAAGAAATCGTAACAGCTCCTATAGAAATTACTTTGAGTGTTATATATTTAGGTGTGTTCCCGACAGTACTGCCGTATATTGCATTAGCATATATTACATCCCATGCCAGTGCTTCTGAGGCAACAAGTTCTCTATATTTAACACCAGTAACTGCATGTATTATCGCTTGGATATGGTTAGGTGAGGTGCCAACCTTTGTTTCGATAATTGGAGGGGGAATTACTATACTTGGAGTTGTGATTGCTCATTTAACATTTAATAAAGATGATTATAAGCAAATTGAGAGTGAAAAGGTATGGTAAGACATCCCTACGAGTATTTGCAATTTGAATGCAAAATTTCGGATTAATAACAGGTTTTCAATTCTATAAATATAGTGAAAAAAATCTATATTAAAATCAGTTAGTCCAATATTTGTACGAGATTTAATTAAACTGGTAGATTATTTATCTGCAAAAGAACTAGCATAATGCTAGTTCTTTTTTATCAATACATTACTCACCATTAATATTTGCTTAGAACTGTATAGATTTAATTTTTTTCCACATATACATAATTATCTTACCTATGAAAGGAGTGCATTTCTTGGAGAAGGTTTTATTTTTTGGAGACCCAGGTATTGATGATTCGTTTGCAATTATGTATGGCTTACTGCATCCTGAAATTGAAATTGTTGGTATCGTAACTGGATATGGAAATGTTGAACATATACATGCCGCTCATAATGCCGCATATATTTTACAGTTAGCAAACAGACAAGATATTCCTGTAATTAGCGGTGCAACAGGCCCACTTACAAATGAAATTACAACGTATTACCCTGAAATCCATGGACCAGAAGGATTAGGGCCCATCCATGTACCGGAAAGTGTGTTATCTATTCCTATATACAATTTTGGTAGTATTGCTGCGATTCTTGTAAAGTATGGAGAAGATTTAACAATTGTCGATGTAGGAAGATCTACCTCGTTAGCGATTGCTTTTAATTTATGGAACGAATTGATGTTAAATATAAAAGGAATTTATTTTATGGGTGGTGTCTTTTTAGAAGCAGGGAATGTTACTCCATTAGCAGAGGCAAACGTGTACGGAGATCCTATAGCAAGTCAAATTGTATTTCAGCAAGCGAAAAATATAACGTTATTCCCTTTAAATGTAACAAATAAAACGGTTTTAACCCCAAGTGTATTTACTTACATTTTAGTTAATACACAAAATCCATTTAAGTCGATTATGAAACCCATGTACGATTATTATTTATCAGCATACCAAAAACTCAATCCATCTATTGAAGGGCCATTATTACACGATGTACTTGCTATAAGCGGTTTAGTGAATCCTACATTTTTAAATTATACATCCCGAAAAGTGACTGTGGATATATGTGGCGAAACGAAGGGACAAACTTTTGCTGATTTTCGCCCACACTCTAAATCTGAAGGGGCGCGTATAGCGTTACAATTAGATGAGGAAAAATTTATTCAGGATTTTATGAAAATCATGTTATAAGTTGATGTCGAAAAAGGGAATCATTTCACTCCGTTGAATATAAAAGATAAATTCTCTTTTTAAAGGAGCTTAAAATAGTGAACGTTCAATTAAAAATTGTTACGAGAGAAAATTGGGAAGACGCATTAAAGTTACGAGTTAAAGAAAATCAAATCCATCTTGTTCCCGCAGTGGCAGTATCACTTGCTAAAGTATACATAAAACCAGATGGTGAAAATGTCGAATATATTCCATTCGCTATATATGATGGTGACCTTATAGTTGGTTTTATTATGCATGCTTTTGTACGAGAGTCAACAGATATGTATTGGATTAACGGATTTATCATTGATGAAAAAGAGCAAGGAAAAGGATATGGAAAAGCAGCATTACAGGAAATCATTAACTTAATAAAAAATAACTTTAAAGAGTGTGAGGAAATTAGATTAACTGTCCATAAAGATAATATTTCTGCAAAGAAACTATATGAATGTTATGATTTTAAACCATTAGGAAATGTATATGACGGTGAGGAAGTATATCGCTTATTGTTGTTGAAATAAAGATGTACTGTTTTGAAACAATAAGTTGTTCCGTTAAAGGGTCATATTGCGGAGAATTGGTTGTACTAATTCATATAAATTATCGCAAACTCAATTCACGCAATTATTTAAACATTTTATTATAAAACAGTATTTATATATACTTAAACTATCATTAATAAAAACATCAATGGAGGAACTAATATGAAAGAAAGCAATAAAAAAGAGTTGTCACTAGAGCAACGTGAAGAATTACTACAAACATTGAAAGATCGTTTTGAGAATAATATGAACCGTCATAAAGGTTTAGAATGGGCTAATGTTCAAGAAAGGCTGGATGCTAATACTGAAAAGTTGTGGTCGCTCAACGAAATGGAACGAACTGGTGGCGAACCTGATGTTGTTGATTTTGGTAAAGAAAAAGGCGAATATATTTTTTATGATTGTTCAGCAGAAAGTCCTAAAGGTCGTAGAAGTGTTTGTTACGATCTTGAAGCGCTAGAATCAAGAAAGAAACATAAACCAGAAAATAACGCTATTGATATGGCAACTGCCATGGGTATTGAACTATTAACGGAAGAAGAATATCGTACATTACATAATCTTGAAAATTTCGATATGAAGACGTCGAGTTGGGTGCAAACACCTTCTGATATTAGAGAACTTGGCGGTGCCCTTTTTTGCGATTATCGCTTTGGACATGTCTTTGTGTATCACAATGGAGCAGAATCCTACTATGCCGCAAGAGGTTTTCGTGGTTCGTTAAGAGTCTAAAATTTGTACAGGCAGGTAAATTTGAAGTAGAGAATAGATTTGCTTAGGGAATAGTAGTGATTGCATATTAGCTACGGCTTCGATTTTGAGGCCGCAAAGAATAGGGCTAATCAAACCTTATTGTAAAAGAATGAATCAACTAAAAATATTAAGAGTATGTTTTGATAATTTTCTTCATAAACATACTCTTTTTTAGAATCATTTATCAAAATTATTAGTTTTAATTAACGTATAAACGAGAACTTGTAAAAGGTACTCTTGCAATTATCAATGAAATTCACCCATATGAAACACCTATGATTTATATTATCCCGCTTTTAAATGAAAATTTTCGAGCAAGTATAAAGTGAATGATTAGGAGGAATACAAAATGAAAAGTAAATTCCATCATATTGTACGAGCTATCATGATAAAAGATGAAAAATTACTAGTTGCTGAATACATAGGCCATCACTATTTTTTACCCGGTGGTCATGTTGAAATTGGGGAATCAGCAGAGAATGCACTAATAAGAGAGTTACGAGAAGAACTTGGAGTAACTTGCAGTATAAAACAATTTTTAGGCGTCATAGAAAATCAATGGCAAGCCAAAGAAACCCTCCACCATGAAATTAACCACATTTTTGAAATAGATTCAAATGAGTTAAAATCCGATTTCACTCCAATATCTAAAGAGTCCCATTTAGCATTTCACTGGATTGATTTTAATAAAGAAAATATAAATTCCTATACAATAATGCCGACACCTTCAGTAAAAGAATTACTAGAAAAAAAATTAAGTGATGAACTATTAACTTGCTGGATTAGTAATTTTTAATTGTCTCTATTTATATTAATTCCGTCCACTAAAAGAATATAAAGAAAATAGGCTCATAAACAAGGTACATCACCTAGTGTAAAGTCATATTTTGTTGATGTACGCATTTAGTCTATAGCCTTATTTCTACTTTATTTTTAAAAGTAAATAAACTCGAAAATTTGGACGGAATTTACATTTGTAAATGGAGGGTTTCATAATGAATGAGTTTCAACAAGAACTACAAGCGTTAAACCTTAATGCTTATCAACCTGGTAATGTTGTGTATTGGGATCAGCAACAAAATCAATATCCATATTACTACATTCAAGACGATGCACGTCGTTGTGGCGGATGCGGTGGCGGCGGACGTTGTGGCGGTTGTGGTGGTCGCTGTGGTGGTTGTGGCGGCGGACGTTGTGGCGGTTGCGTAGGTTGTGTAGGCTGTGTTGGTTGTTTCAGCTGTTCTAATTGCTGGAACTGGTGGTTTATTTAAGTATTATAGATCTATAATATTTCACATGAAAGAAAAGTGCAGATGCAAAGTTATAATGTATTGAAACTTTTCTTTCATGCTGTTATTTTTATATGTTTTAGGGGGATATTTATTTGTACAAATATGAAAAATTAATTTCATGGGTAGAAAGCATTAAAGAGACCAATCAAAGTTCTGCGGCAGCACTTTGTATTATTAAAGATAATAAGATTGTACTAGAGCATTATAGTGGAACGCATTCAAATACTCCTACTAGTAAAAAAGTAACTATATCTTCACAATTCAATGTCGCTTCCGCAAGAAAAAGCTATTTAGGATTAATGGTAGCTTATGCAGTTTATGAGGGGAAAATAAAATCTCTTGATGACGAGGCTGTAAATTATTTTAAAGAATATGATCCTTCATTACTTGGAAAGACAACGATAAGACATTTAGTAACTCATTCACACGGTTTAAATGAAACCGATGATGGGACAGCTTTTCGTGAATTTGAGCCGGGACAAGCTTGGGCGTACAGAGATATTAATGTAAGAATGGTGACGCAGCTTATTTATCAACTGTATAATAAGAGTTTTCCTGAACTATTAAAGGAGCGTGTATTCACACCTGCTGATTTCAAAAAAACTGGATGGAGAATAAAACAAGATGATAATTTAGTTAAGGTTGTTGTAAACCCAGATGAAGATGCAATAAGTAGTGTTGGTGCAGTAGATGACGGCTCCGAGAAAAATCTTTTTGTCTCTGCGAGAGAATTTGCATTTTGGGGTAACCTTCATTTAAATAAAGGGTTTTTAAATGGTAAACAAATTGTGCCAAAAGAAGTTATAGCACTTGCTACGAGCTTACAAAGTCCAGAGTATACAAATAAAGAACTACCTCAAAACGGGTTGTTTTGGTTCGTTCAAAATGAACCTGCTTTATTTAGCGAACTTGGTAAGCGAGTTCCTAAAGGTTCCTATCAAATATTAGGAATTACAGGACCAACGATATTAGTCATTCCAGAATATAATGTCGTCGTTGCTAAAATGTACAATAAAAGATACAACTATGGTGGGGATAATTATTTATATTATTTACGTGAATTTAGCAATTTAGTCGCTGATACATTTAGTAGCAGTAAAAATACTATGGTTAGGGTATAACTACTCCTATAATAAAAAGGAGTGAACTTTAATGAAAAATGAAGGGAATAAAAATAAAAAGCAAAATATAAAGGATGTAAACACAGAACAAAACGCGATTTATAGCGATCCGAAAGATGCAGCTAATATGCAAACTGTACCGCAGCCGAAAGACTTTGAGGAAATTGAATATTAATTTTCTCTCCGACTTATTTATGAAAGAAAAATACGTCTTAAGTCTCATCACTTCCAGCAAATTATTTGATAACATATATACATAAGCATTCGAAAATGTCTTATCTTAACAAAGCTTTCTTTAAATGCTGTATATAACCTACAAAAAGGCACTTCTTGATGAAGTGTCTTTTTGTGTAAACTAACTCAATTTCCATTTTTCGTACAGTATCTTGCAATTTATCATGGATATACTAACTGTGAAAATTCATGTCATGATAAAAGAAGGGGACAGTTAGCATGAAACAAACATCTATAAATCCATTGCTAATTGTTCTAGGTACAATCATTGTTCAAATTGGCCTAGGAACAATTTACACATGGAGTTTATTTAATCAACCCCTTGTAAGTAAGTTTGGATGGAACCTCAATTCAGTCGCGATCACGTTCTCAATTACGAGTTTTTCTTTATCATTCTCAACTCTATTTGCAGGAAAGCTACAACAAAGATTTGGACTTCGTAAACTTATCGCTACTGCAGGAATTGTTTTAGGACTCGGTTTAATACTTAGTTCACAAGTTTCCTCATTACCATTACTTTATTTATTAGCCGGTGTTGTCGTTGGATACGCTGATGGAACAGCATATATTACATCACTATCTAATTTAATTAAATGGTTTCCAAACCGTAAAGGACTTATTTCTGGTATATCTGTTTCGGCATATGGAATGGGAAGCTTAATCTTTAGATATATAAACGGAAATCTTATCAACAGTCTTGGAGTATCACAAGCATTTTTATATTGGGGTATTATCGTCTTACTATTAGTATTGATAGGATCATTCTTCTTACGTGAAGCAATTGTAAGTAACACTGCAACTGAAACATTACACAATGATTATACGCCGCGTGAAATGATGAAAACAAAACAAGTATATCTCTTATTTTTCATGTTATTCACATCATGTATGGGCGGACTGTATTTAATCGGTATGGTAAAAGACATCGGGGTGCAGCTCGTTGGTCTTAGTGCAGCGACGGCCGCTAATGCCGTCGCAATGATTGCAATCTTTAATACAATAGGTAGAATTATTCTTGGAACGTTATCAGATAAAATAGGTCGATTAAAAATCGTCTCGGCTACATTTATTATTATTGGATTATCCGTCTTCACTTTAAGTTTTATTCCACTAAATTACGGAATTTATTTTGCTTGTGTAGCAAGTGTTGCCTTTTGCTTTGGTGGTAACATCACTATCTTCCCAGCAATTGTGGGAGACTTCTTCGGATTAAAAAACCATAGTACAAACTACGGGATTGTTTACCAAGGTTTCGGATTTGGTGCACTTGCAGGATCATTCATTGGAGCACTACTTGGCGGATTTCAGCCAACCTTCATTACAATCGGTGTTCTATGTGTTATATCTTTCGTTATCTCTATAGTAATCCGCCCTCCAAATGCAGAAAAGAAGAAGGAAATCAAATCGTTAAATCGAAAAATAGCTTAATGCTAAGAAAGAGTCCTTATACTAGGGCTCTTTTGCTTTACAAAAAAATGTATAAACAATGAATGACATTCAAAAAATCTAATTTTTTCCCTGTACTTATTTCATAATCTAACATTAAAGAAGATAGGAAATTCCGATTATTAAATTGAATAAATAATGTAAAGGGGCGTGATAGTTAAAATGCAAATAGTAAAGCAATGGGTACAAGAAGATAGTGATTACATAAGAGAAAAAGTAATTGAATATAACCAAAAACAACTTTCAAATGAAGAAAAAACACCTTCAGAAAAGATTAGTTTTATAGTGAAGAATGAAAAAGAAGAAATAGTAGGAGGGATAACGGCAATCACATTTTGGCACCATGTATATGTTGACTTCCTATGGGTTTCTGAAGAATACAGGCATGAAGGTTATGGAAGCAATTTAATGAATCTTATTGAAGAATTTGCAATAAAAAAAGAATGTAGGCTAATCAAATTAGATACTTTTAGTTTCCAAGCCCCTAATTTTTATAAGAAGCATGGATATAAAGTGATAGGGGTAAGTGAAGATTATCCTAAAGGGCATAATCATTACTATTTAGAAAAAAGGTTATAAATGAATCATTAAAGAGTGTATTATGATTAATCTTTTTCAAAATATGCTCTTTTCTTTTGTGTGTCTATGAACACGATATCGTTTCGTATTAGTTATTTACTCAAATTACTTTTTATGAATCAAAACAATTTAATGATAGAATAAAATAAAGACAGAAAATTTTCACCATTCAAGGGGGTTACATATGAAAAAAGTAAATGTTACATACGCACTTCTATATGATGAAACTCATGAAAAGTTATTAATGGTTAAAAACAAAGGGGAAAATGGTTCTTATTACACTTTACCAGGTGGAGCAGTTAAATTCGGGGAAACGTTAGAAGAGGCAGCAATTCGTGAAGTGAAAGAAGAAACAGGGCTAGACATATCCGTAAAAGGGGTTTGTTCCATTAGTGAAGCCTTTTTTGAGGAGAGAGGACATCATGCAATCTTCTTTAATTTTTTAGGAGAAATAACCGGAGGGGAAATCTGTATATCACGGCCAAAAGAGATTGAGGAGATTACCTGGATGGAATTAGATTCAGCAGAACCTTATTTACGTATACCAGAACACTTAAAAAGCCTTTTACAAAAGAAAGAAACAGTTCCTTATATTTTTAATGGAACTATTATTCATCAATCTTCATAAAGATAGTATTTCATTTAAGGCGGGGGAAAAATGGAGTTTATCGTTAATCACAAACAATTTACACAAGCTCTTTCAGAAGTAAGTAAAGCTATCTCAACAAAAACTTTAATTCCTATATTATCCGGAATAAAGATAACAGCAGATCAATCTGGAATTACTTTAATCGCAAGTAATTCGAATATTTTCATTGAAAAATTTATACCTATTTCAATTGAAGACGAACAAATTACAACTATTTTAAAAGCAGGAAGTATTGTTGTACCAGCAAAGTATTTCATTGAAATTATTAAGAAAATGCCAAGTGAGATTTTAATAAAAAGTATGAATGAGCAGTTGATTACAATTCAATCAGATGAAATTACTTTAAACTTAAATGGACTCTCGGCAAATGAATTTCCTAATGTACCATTTTTAGACTCACATACAGAAATACAAGTAGAAACGGAACAGCTGATTGAGGTATTCAAACAAACTGTCTTTGCAACTGCTAAAAATGAATCTAGACCAGTTCTTACTGGCGTACATTTCGTTATTGATCATAACAAATTAATTTGTGCTGCTACTGATTCGCACAGACTGGCTTTACGTGAAATACCCATTTCTTCACATGCGAAATTAAATTGCATTGTACCAAGTTCCACTATTAGTGAACTACTAAAATTAATGAGCAGTAATTCAAATTTAGTATACATATATCTTTCAGAGAGTCACATTATTTTTAAATTCGGTACAATTACGTTGTATTCAAGGCTTATTGAAGGGAAATATCCTAATATATCCGGCCTAATTCCAAATGAATCCCAAACGATTATTAATATAGATAGAAAAAAGATTTTACAAGGTGTAGATCGGTCAAGTTTATTGGCTAGTGAATGGGCAAACAACAACGTTAACTTAGAAATCATCGACGAATGCACAATACAAATTTCTTCCAACGCTTCTCAAATTGGTAAAATATCCGAGACACAACAAATAGATGCGATTCACGGTGAAAAGCAATTAAATATATCTTTCGACGGACGATATATGGTCGATACTTTAAAAGCAATAAAAGAAGATAGAGTTACTTTAAGTTTTGGCGGTTCCATGAGACCGATATTAATTGAAGCAGGTGAACAATCTGCAGCAGTATATTTAATATCGCCTGTTAGAACTTATTGAGAACAAAGGAAGGAATTAAATTATGTACAAGCACACTTTATGTTTTATAAAAAGAAATGAAGAAATACTTATGCTAAATAGAGAATATGATCCTGTAAAAGGATTATGGAATGGTGTAGGAGGGAAGATAGAAAAAGGAGAAACACCGTTAGAAAATGCAATTCGTGAAATAAAAGAAGAAACAAATATAGATGTTGAACAAAATCAAATTCAATTTAAAGGCATTATTAAATGGGAGGATTCCTCATATTCTGGTGGCATGTATGTCTATTTAGTAAAGCTACTTAATGAATTTACATATCACACTCCAAAAAAAGTCTCAGAAGGAATTCTAGATTGGAAAGAGGTATCTTGGATTCTAAGTGACTATAATTACGGCGTAGGAGAGATGATACCTAAATTTTCAACTGAAGTACTTTATAATGAATTAATATTAGAGCACTCTTGCGTTTTATCAAATCATAAATTAGTAGAGTATAAGAATAAAGAATTAGCTAAGCAGACCAGCCCAATAGATTCAATACATAAATTAGTGTAAGCAGTAACAGAAAATAGCTAATGTAGTCGAAGTGAAACTAAAGATAAAATTTAACGTGAGGGAGAGTATTTTAAATAGCAGGAAAGCAAATATAGTAAAGTAGTAATTAGGGGAGATTAGTATGTAATAGAAGGAAGAGCTCATGAAAAAAGGAAATCAATTATTTTGGATATATATAACTAGTATTACTATTATAATACCTTTAATTATTTACTTAGCATTGGCAGCCTCTAGCGAAAAAGATACTCTTACTCAAGTGAAAAAAGCTCCCAATATCCCATCGGCTATTCAAGATTCAAACGATATGGAAGACCCTACAGGATATTGGACAACAGAAAAGATGAAAAATGCAATTCCAGTAGATAAAACAAAGAATTTTAATAGATGAGTCATAAATGAATAAAAAGCGAACCATCAATATTAAATTGGTTCGCTTTTTATTATACTTACACTTCTCGCCACCAAGCAGCCGTAGGATAATCTTTAGATTGTAACGTAATAGCTTCACCGATTTGTGGCGTTGCAATATTAACCCCTAAACGATTTGCTTCTTTCGTAACACGTTCAATTGGATCACTCCATTCATGTAATGCTAACGTAAAAGCACCCCAATGAATAGGAACAAGCAATTCTCCTTTAACGTCAATATGAGCTTGTACTGTTTCTTCTGGCAACATATGAATAGCAGACCATCTCGTATCGTACTGCCCGCATTCCATTAAAGTAAGATCGAATGGACCATATTTCTCACCAATTTCCTTAAAGTGAGGCGCATAACCGCTATCACCGCTAAAGAAGACTTTAGTTTCTTGACCAAGAATAAGCCATGAACACCATAAAGAACGATCTTTATCTGTCATACTTCGTCCAGAGAAATGCCTTGCAGGAGCGCAAACTAACTTAATATTATCAAACGTAATTTCATCCCACCAATTATGTTCACTAATTTTATTAGGTGAAACACCCCATTTAATAAGATAACGCGCAACTCCAATCGGGACATAAAAATGCTTCGCATAATCTTTTAACCGCATAATACTTTTGTAATTTAAATGATCATAGTGATTATGAGAAATGATAATCGCATCAATTTCTTGAAGTTCATCATGTTCTAAAGAAAAAGCACCACTATACCGCTTACTATTAAACACAGGAAATGGGGAAGAGGCATCTCCAAACATAGGGTCTAATAACAATTTTTTACCTTCTATTTTCAAAAGAGAAGCAGAGTGCCCAAACCATGTCACACTCTCTAAAGATTCATTATTTTTATTCGATAAAACAATAGGTAAATTCTTTACAGGACGTAGCTTTGTTTTCATTTTAAAGTAATCAGTCATTAAACCGATAATATCTTTCGGATTAAAACTTACATCAGTCGGAATTTGATTCATATATTTCTTTTTCATTAGTTCTCCTTTTTACGTTTAACAATATACGTATGTTGTTATTGTAGCTAATTGTAGTTTAAACGAAATCATTTTACCTTTCATCTTAAATGCAGTACATTTCATAAATTCTTCAAATTTATTATTTATATATAAAAAATAGAATTCATTTAGCAGCAGCTAAAACTAATATTATGTATTTGTGAATTGTTTTGTTTAAGTACATTCTTTCTTATAAACAACAAAGACCGCATGTTTCTTTATATGTTATAGAAGCAGATAGGTAACTAATTATCCACAGGAAGGAGAATCTATAAATGCTAGAAGAAAGAAAAAAGAAGTCTAAATGGAAACTATTAAATAGCAATAATTAAATATAGAATTCTAGATAACCTTAGTATAGGTATCAACATAGCTATACTAAGGTTTTTTATTTGAAATCATTAAAGGATACTAATTTTTATTTATAGAACATAGTAAATACATAGGTTTTACAATTAAATTACTAAAAAAGAAGGTATTTTAAAATGCTTGCTAATTATACTCCGGAGAAAATACTTAAAACAACTTATGAGACAAAAATGATTTCATAAGTTGACAATTATCCAACTTTAAAAATAAGCGGAACAAACCTTCAATATTTACTTGTAATGCTCCATCTGGGCATAGAATCAAATACTATAAAAACGAAGCTAAATTGGACTAACGAGGAATTCGAAAAACAAATGCACGCATTAGAACTAGGAGGTTTATTGAATGAGACAGAAGGGAGTTACTATCCAACATGTATGGTTATAACAGCTAATGAAGGAGAAAAACTGTATAACCTATGTGAGCCTCTAATTAAAACTGCACTTAACATAATTGAAAAGCATTCTAATCAAATTGATGCTATGTCTAAAAGAATCGAGACATTTAATCATTTACCTAAAGAATCGTATAGTCTTTTACTATATAGTGGTGTGTTATTAGATTTTGGACAAATAATTAACATTGAGGAAAACTATTTAGAAACAGAACGGCCTTTGAGAAACAATAAAAGATATTATTATGCGATTATAGAACAAGAACAAACAGACAAAGAGTCCTTTGGAATGTATGGTAATACGTATTTGGATTTAGGGGAATATCAAATTGGTCTTTATGGAAACACTCGATATACAACTTTGAATTTAATAACTGCGAATAAAGAAACGTTTGAAGAATATTTTCACGATGCTATTACTGATATTAATTATACAAAAAACAATTAGTTAAAAATTTTGTAGCAGTAGATAGACAAGTAGACTTAAATTCAAATGTATTATACGAAAAATTAGGCTTATATAAAAATTCACAACCTGTTATCCCAGTGTTTACAGCCGTAGATTTATCTATACTTAACGAAATCGCGAACACAATCAGTAAAGATTTGATCTTATTATGTAAAGAAAATGAGAAACCTTTAAAAGAATACTTTGCAAGCAGCAGATACGCAAAAGAAATAACTTACGAAGAATTTTTTATTTGGTGGTATCATAACTCCACATATGTAGCAGAAGGATATGTGAAAAATCATTTGTAAAATAGATATTCATCTAAAATCAAACATGAAGAAAATACGATATAAATAGGGGAGATGCACCTTGCAAAAGAAATTTATCAACCCGGAAACTATGCCAGCAACTTTTGGATACTCACATATTGTTGAGGTTAGTAACGCTACACGGACAATTTACATATCAGGACAAGTAGCGATTAATGTTGATGGTCATATAGTTGGGCATGGAGATTTAGGTACGCAAACGCGCCAAGTATTTGAAAATATTAAAGTAGCATTAGAAGCTTCAGAATTAAATTTTAATGATGTAGTAAAATTAACATTTTTCTTAACAGATATTTCTCAAATGGCCATTGTTAGAGGTGTTCGAGATCAATACATTGATACTAAGAATCCACCAGCAAGTTCAGCTGTAGAAGTTAGAAAGTTAATTAACGATAACTTATTAATTGAAATCGAAGCAATTGCTGTAGCAAACTAATTTTAAAAACTTATTCTTAATCATATCAACGCAATTCGTTCACTTTAAACGAATTGCGTTTTTTATTAACTAAAATATAAATTATACACGGAAACATTCTTATCAATAACACAACATAAATAACTTAAAAAACAAATAACCACACAATCTACAACACATTATGAACCAAATTAAAAAGGGGAGGCTAACAACCATAACTAATATATAATAGGTTTATTACTTTTTACTAGTTAACATAATATATATTATACGAAGTTATATAGAGTAAGTGTTTATCTGTATCAAAAACCAAGTAAACTATACTTAGTGAGACGAAACGGGGATTTTTAATGAGATTCACATAAAATCTTATCTAAATGAATTTCTACAGTTTTTATCGTTTATTTTGCTATAAATTAATCACAGCAAATCTTAATCGATTAATTATCGTTTAACGAATCAAAAATAATTTTGATTAGCACGGAATTTTTTTATGCGAAATAAATTTTTCTATACAAATGATAAATTTCATTTTATGTTTTGCTTTATAGATTTATTGCTAATTACATATGTTTTATTATTTTATATTTTTGTTGTTATTTCTTTTATTTACGCTTGACTTTCATTGTATTCTTCATTCTAGTTAACATAACGTTTATTTTTAACGTAAAAAAATCCTCCTCACCTTCAGGAAGATTTCTTTTGCTAGCTAGTAATCCATTTATCTATTTTTAGTAACAATCCCAATTGTAAATAACATTGGAAAAATCTAGATTTAATAAATCGTCTTTCTTTATAAAGAAATTAGCAACACCAGAATCTCCCCACATAATATTTAATGAATCATCTGTATCGATTTGCAGCAATAATATATCATGTTGCTGGTATTTTTCTTCCCATTCCCTTGGATCTGTCTGTGTGAAAAATGGATAACCACCAATTTTATGCCCTTGATCTTTACATAAATCATCATACAGTTCGCCTAATTCTGTATTATTTTCTTCATCAACAATTTCTTCCCAATCAATTTCCTCACTAAACATCTTTTCAAATCGATAATCCCTTGATGTTACGGGCTGATAACCCAATTCAAACTTTAATTTCGCTGCTTCAGGTATGATAAAGTCCTCTAATTCTGAAGTGTTTAAATAACTAAAATCAGTAATAACCTTATTTAAATCTTCTATAATTGTAGAATGATAAATAATTCGAAAGTCTTTTTGGATTGTTGGATGATCAAAATCTGCTCCGTAAAGCTCATCTTCAGCACTTACGAAAAACTGTAGCATACCCTTTTTAGGCATATATTCAACATGCGGCATTTCTTCAAAGTTTAGCTGCGCAAGTAACATCATAGGTTGTCCATTTGAATCTTTAGGATGCTCTTGATTTATAGGTACATACGGATAGCCACCAAACTTACTTTCAAAAAGAGTTGTTTCTGCTTGCGTTCCAGACACTTTAATATACGGTTTCACACTTTCTTCTAAAATACTACGATACTGCTCTAGTTCTTTCGGAATTTGAAGTTGATACGTATTCTTCATTACATTTGCCTCCCCTTAATAATGAATTGAAAATGCCCTACTTAATTATATAGCAACAGATAACTTCATTGAAAATCGTTAAATATCCGTTTTAACCCTCATTTTTTGCGCACTTGGCGGACAAAGTAAATTATGTTCTGAGACCTTTTTATTAATAGTTGTAATTAACATAGCTGCTTCTACATTATCCGTTAGTTCTTTTAAATTTTCTTTTAGATGATCTATTTCCTTTGAAAGTTCAATCCACCTAGGCAAAACATGATTATTTTTCAAAGTTCTATAAAGTTGCTTGTCAGGATTATACGAAAGATCTTTATCAAGATTAAGAGGTTTCCCTTTCCCAGGTAAATCATTAAACGCTCCTGTCTTTTCTGCCTGTTTAACGATAGAGCTAATATGATCTTCATACGTGAACGACCAAACTTTTTCATCTTTAACTAAAATTTCTTGTTTTTTAAGTTTTTTATCTAGCTCATCTTGATTCATAGATTCTCTCTCCTTTTTATTTTATAGTGTGGTTTTTGTATATTTTAATGCTTTCAACCCATCAAATAACTTTTCTCGCCACCAAACACCGTCATGACCGCCTTGAAACTCTTCATAAGTAATTTGGTATCCTTTTTCTTTTAAAGTTTTATACAGGCGTCTATTAGCCGTTTAAAGAGGTTTGTTTTCAAGTTCTCCTGCTGCTATGTAAAAATGAGGTTGACTCGTATTAGAATCTATAGATGAAATTTGATTTTCAATCCAAGGAATTTGATTTTCATAACCATCCTTTTTCCAATGCACGGATCCAGACATTGACAACACGTTTCCGAAAACATGTGGATTTTGAAGCGCTGCATAAAAAGCTGCTAAGCCACCAAGACTGAAACCAGCAATTGTTGTATGATTCTTTTCTTGATATACGTGATACCTAGCTTGAATCCATGGAAGTAGTTCCTCCGTTAAAAATGTATTCATTTTATCGTTATAAGTTAGCTCTTCTAGTCGATCAACGGGTTCTATTGCAACAGCAATACAAGATGGGATTTCTTTTTCGTATATTAAATAATTGAGTGTTCTTGCGATTGAAAGGTTA
Source organism: Bacillus sp. TH17 (assembly GCF_016651125.1). Classification (NCBI taxonomy): domain Bacteria; kingdom Bacillati; phylum Bacillota; class Bacilli; order Caryophanales; family Bacillaceae; genus Bacillus; species Bacillus sp. TH17. The sequence continues at coordinate 2,178,017 of NZ_JAEKEN010000001.1, read as the reverse complement.
TTAATGAATGAATTCCCATCAAACACAATGAGAAGTTCTTGAAGATGTGAAGTGTGAGAATAGTCATGAGGCGTATAAATATAAATTTTACGTGTGTCATTTAAAATCGTACTATGAAAAGAATATGTTTCAATTTTTCCAGATGGATAATGATCTGAAGGAAAACGACTGCTATACTGTACTTCCATTCCTATGTTTAACACAGACGCTTTATTGGCATCTTCTCCAAATGTATTTTTATTAAATCGATCTAGTTGGTACTTTTCACTGCGCTTTATCCAATCATTTTCGAAAAAATCGTTTACTGAAAAATAGTACGTTGAAATAAAACTCTCATCCGTCCTAAACGTTACATACCAAATATCTGTCTGTAACAACCGTTGTAGTTGATTTACAGACAGATCCCAACCAGGAAAACTACCGAATACATAAACGTTTTCAGTTTTTTGATCCCCTAACCATATATACGTTATAAGCTTATACTGATTTTCTACAGGACATTGTTCTATTAGTGGCGTATTATTTGACTTTATTTCATGCAAAAAAGTATAAATTGCTTTCTCGTTTCCTTTTTTTAATTGATTATTAAGCTCCTCTAACTTAGGACTAATTATTGAAGTCACCCATCTGCCTCCTTTGTATTTCTTTCTTTTCACTAGATTGCTTTTATAAAATTTAGGATTAGTATGTTATGTATTTAGATGAGTTATTTATTTAGAAGGTTTATCAATTGCCTGAATAGAAAGTTCCAACGCTTTTATTCTTCTTTCTAAAAGTGTTCTTTGAGGACTACCAGCCTTAGACTTATCATAGGCTCTCTCAATTGATGGAAGCAAACCAGCAAGGATATTACGAGCTTCTGCTAACTCTTCTTGGCTATACCGATGACTTTCTTGATTCCACACGTTCTCTAACACTGCTAGCCCTATACAAACGGCTTTAAGCCTTTTTTTCACTAAGGTAGTATTTGCTCCCTTTTGAGTCATCTGTGAAAAAGCATTTTCAAGTTTACGAATTGTCGATTGTAAAGATTTTATTGATTCCAATTTATCTATATTTGACACGTTTTCCATGTTACTATTGTTCCTCCTGGCTTAACTTATTTAATACTGGATATAATAAGTACTTGATTTCACTCGAAATATTTTATCATAAATAACTAACTATATTCGAATTGGATAATGGATTAAAGGAAAACGGTATCTAAACGCCTCTCCCTCCTTTACATCATTCTATATGTACTTCTTTCTTCGTATTAGAATCCCTATATAAACAAGGTATTAAAATTGTATTTTTTATGAACAAAAAAACGCACAAGCAGCATAACTTGTACGTTTTTATTTTTATTCAGTAAGATAATACAGTAATAGTTTCCGGGCCTTCTCATAATTCATGAAATCTCTATACAAAATGGGATACTTCACAATTTCTGTTTCTATAAAACGATATTGCGGAAACCATTCAAAAAACGATTTCTTTAGCCACTTTATTTGATCAAACACAATCTCCTTTTCGTTGTTATTAAGTATGTAACTTAAAGTACCTGCTGTATGCATCCAATAATAATTTAAATCAGCGCTTATGCAATCATCTTCTGTAAACATATTATTAAAATCTTTTCGTATTTTTCGAAGGTCACAATTCGGAAACGGTTTAAGCAGCGGACTATGCATTTTCTGCAATTCATTAAAAATAACCTTTTTACCTAATAGCAACTTTCCACCCCTTTATTTCTCTATCCAATTTAATAATTTTTCATAATGATATTGAGCATCTGTATAGCCGAGATTATATAGGTTAACAAGTTTCTCTTTATTTCTTTCTATTCCGCTTATAGGAAGCTGTGCGCTTGGCTGAATTACATAAAAATTATCTTTTTGTTCGTTGTGATTCATATAAGATACAGTTTCATTATAAAAACGATAATGTTCTACTAAATGCTCTGCGATTTTTGGATATCTTCTATATAAAATTTTAGCTAGTCCAGAAAATTTATTACGCTGCTTCTCGTATCCTTCTGGCTTTGTCATTATAACAACGTTTTTTAAATAACCATCATTTTGCGCTTTAAAAACTGGAATAGGATCTATAATCCCTCCATCTAACAATTTTCGATTATCATATTCTACAGCAGGTGCTATAAACGGCACAGAGCTTGATGCACGAATAATTTTTAAAATATCATTTCCATGTTCTGTTTTATTATAATAAACTGCCTGTCCTGATTCACAATCAGTCGTTCCGATTACAAACTGTTCATTTGAATTTAGGAATGTTTGAAAATCAAACGGTACAATTTTGTTTGGTACTTCATCAAATAAAAAATCCATTCCAAATAATTCACGTTTTTGAATTAAGTTTCGATAAGATATATACCTGTGATCTGCTACTAGCTCTGTATTCACTTTTTTATTTCTTCCTTTTTGACGTGACAAATATGTTGCTCCCATACACGCTCCGGCGGATACACCGACTACATACGGAAAGAATAAGTCCCTTTCCATAAAATATTCGAGTACTCCTGCAGTATATAATCCTTTCATTCCGCCGCCTTCTAATACTAAACCGATATTTTTCATGCTATATCCCTCTACTTCTGTTTTCTTAATTATATGTTAGCACAAGATTTTAGGATGAGGTTATATAAATTGGTTGCAATAATAACAAAAAACTATTGAAGCAATGTCATAATCTATTAGCCATTCGCATGGTACAATATAAGAAACTCATTCCACATATTATAAAGGAGGAATTTCATATGGGTTTATTTAGTGGTATTTTAGGAAATGCATCAAGTGCGAGTACAGAAAGCGTTGAACGTGATTTAGAAAAGATTATGCTAGACGATGAGAAAGTTGAGCATGCTTATAAATTAATTCGTGATTTAATCGTATTTACAAATCGTCGTCTTATTTTAGTAGATAAACAAGGAATATCAGGTAAAAAAACAGAGTATCATTCTATTCCTTATAAAAGCATTACACAATTTAGCATTGAAACAGCTGGGCATTTTGATTTAGATGCAGAGCTTAAAATTTGGGTATCTAGTATGGATGATCCAATTACGAAAGAATTTAAAGGTGACGATAGTATTTTAAGCATTCAAAAAGCGTTAGTAACATATACGACGAAATAACGCCTTTCCGCATATTTATTCATTATCGAGATTACTAACCCGAGTATTTTGGAAGAATATGCGTTGTTTTTGTATATTTAATCTAAAATAACATAAAAAGGTAAAGCGTATTTCAAATGCTTTACCTTTCTTTTTTGTAATAAATAAGTGTAGTTTTATCATTTAATTTCTTTATTACTTCTGTTCTTTTATACCCCATTTTTTCGTATAGAAAACAATTTCTTTCTTCTTCTAAAATCGTAGCAAGTTCAAAACTCCGTGCTTCTGGAAACATCTCTTCAATTAAAATAAGTACCTTCTTAGCGATTCCTTTCCCTTGATAGATTGGATGAATGAACATTGGACTGATCCAAAATTTATAAGGTCTTTCTTTTTGGGATATACATATCGCTCCAACAAGGTTCGAATCTATTATCATCTTATAAAAGTTGTTGCTCGGATTATTTATTCTTAAAATAGTTTTTTCAATAGATTCATTTGCTGGATTTGTTTCATAGTCTTTATATTTATTTAATAAAGGACTAAATGAGTCTATTTGCATTTGAAATAAAACTGCTGCATCAATTTCTGTCGCCTTCTCTAATGTTACCAATTTAAACGCTCTCTTAAAGAAGTAATATGAGCTGTATGATGACGACCGTGCCATGCATATAGTCCAATTGCAGCAGCAAGTTTTGTTTCTCCTGATTCAGGATGATTAAATGTCTTTTCTAAATCTGCCGGTTCTAAAGAATATAATAAGTTAATCCATCTTTTATGTAATGAATCTAGCATTACAAGTGAAACATCTACTGGTAATTTCGAGTCAGGTAGCTCTGCCCATTTTTCTTCTTTGTACGGTTTAATAGTTGGATTCTTTTCTGTCAGTGCTAATTTAAAGCGTATGTAGCTATTCATATGACTATCAACAACATGATGAACAACTTGGCGAACAGTCCATCCACCGACGCGATACGGTGTATCTAACTGCTTCTGATCTAAATCTTTTATCGCTCTTGCTAGTTCATTAGGTAAATCCTCTATTTCTTGAATCCATTTATCAATTATTTCTTCTGTAATAGTTCCTACGTAAGTAAATTGACCTATTGGATAACGTAAATCCTTCATGTACATGTCCCTCCCTATTATTTTTAACCCTTAGTAGTCCTCCAAATATAATGTACGAAATTTACGTTTTCTCCGTTTAAATCTACAGTAGTTGTCTCCGCTTGCTTTTCACGAGAAAATCCGTTCTTTTCTAATACAATTTGTGAAGCTATGTTATTTGTTGTTGTCATAGCATGTATTTCATTAATTTCATAGACTCTTGCTTGAGCCAAAATCAATTTTACAGATGATGCTGCAACTCCTTTTTTAGTAAACTTCTCTCCAACTCGGTAGCCTAACGACCCAATTCGTTTTTCCTTATCTACATCAACTAAATTGATACGTCCTACAATTTCTTTTTCTGTATTACGTATGAGATGAAAATAAGAAATCCCCTCAGTTTGTTCTTTTAATAGTTCGTCAAGTTGCTTTTGAAAGTATTCATACACGTAATAATTAGAGCCACGACTTGGTACCATTGTTTCAAAAAATGATTTGTTCGTGAGTTCAAAATTAAATAAATCTTCAGCGTCTTGATTCTTTAATTGTTCTATGTATATTTCCATCCCGTTTACCCCTTCTTGATTTACTAACTGTTATACATTCTTTTTTAAACGATAATTTTCCTGCTATTTCTTTCGTCTGAGTAATACAGTAAGTAATACTCTAGGATGAAAAAGATGAAATGGACTACGAATTAAGTTCATAACTCTGACTAATCGAATATAAATATCAGAATCACTTGCAGAAAGTTGATATATTTGTTTCGTATACCATTGCTGAAATTTTTGTTTCGTAGTTAATTCTTTCTGTAACTTAGGATGACGTGCTATCTCCGTTGTGGTCATTTCCCAAGGTGTTTTGATAATCATAGCAGTCTTCCTATAAAACTCTCGAGTTAATGTTTTATCAAGCCTTTTTCTCCCTTGAAGAATTAGTTGCAATTGGTGAGCTTCCATAGCTGCAACTGAAACACCTTGTCCGAAAACTGGATCAAAACGACAATGCGCATCTCCAACTACTAACAATCCTTCAGGCAAATTATTAACTAGATCAAATCGCCTGCGTACTTGATATGGAATTTTGTACGTTTTTATATCGGTAATCGCCTCAGATTTGTTTAGAAACTCTGTAACATTAGTGATTGATAGGTTTTCAGCAAAATCATAAAATTCATCATCTGTTTGCGGTGCTTTTTCATTCGCATATCCACTAAAAGTAACAAAATAACGATCATCTTCAATCGTTTGAATTAGAACACCATAAGGATTCTCAGGAAAACTTGGAGACATAAGCATATTACAGCAGTCTAATTTCTCTTTTTCTTTGAGCCTAAACATTCTAGTTGCGTAAAACAAATCAATTCTTACTTTCTCTTCTTGTACTTCGAAATTGTATTCTTGTAACCAATCTATACTTTTCGAACCAAATCCACTTGCATCAACAACAAGATCTGCATGAAATTCTTCTTTCATTCCTGTTTTCAAACATTTAGCTGTTATTCCATAGACTTTATTAAGTTTGTTATCTACTAGTAATCCTTCAACCAACATTTCATACTTCGAAGTAACATTTGAAACTTGTTCAATTCGTTTTTGAATATGCGATTCTAACAGAAGACGACTTTGTTGAATCATATTTATTTCGCCTTTGAAAGGCTGCTTCCATAGGCCGAACTGATGCCATTTTAAATCGCGAGTAAAGTTATTTACGATGCTACCCGCTTCAATTAATTCATTAGTAATGTTAGGAAACAACTCCTCAAGTGCTTCTTCGCCGCCTTTTAATAACACATGCGGATGATTACTTTGCGGAACTCTTTTTCGCGGACCATTTCCATCCCATTCTTCACCAGCTTCTACAATGATTACTTCTTCAAACGTATTTGATAAAGCCTTTGCGGCGAGTTTTCCTGCGATACTTCCACCAATAACAATAGCCTTAGTAAACATTTTTTCCCCCTTAATGAAAAGAGATCCTGTCGTGTATGAATGGAAAAGGATCTTAACTAATAATTCCTTGATAATTATATTTAAAACACCTGTGTGAATTGCAACATTAAAATTAAAATACCTAATCCCCATACGTAATACGCGAATACTTTTAAAGAATGACGTTTTAAATATTGAATCATCCATGAAACTGCTATGTAACCAAAGAACGCTGCTGATAATGTTCCGACAATTAGTGATGTACTAGAAATAGATTCAGCTTTCCCTTGAAAAACATCTGCAAATTGCAAGATGATAGCTCCGACAATAGCTGGTGTTGATAATAAAAAGGAAAAGTACGCCGCTGTTTCGCGGTCTAACTTTCTCCATAATGCAGCGACAATTGTCATTCCAGAACGGGAAATTGCTGGAAATATAGCTACTGCTTGAAATGAACCAATTATGAATGCATCTTTATATGTAATATCATTCATTTTTTTACGACCGTTCTTTTGTTTATCGGCCATATAAAGAAATAAACCCGTCACTAAAAACTCCCAACCTATTGTTATACCTGTTTTTGAAATATCTTCAAAAAAGTCTTTAAATAATAAGCCGATTACAACCGCAGGTATCGTCCCGACAATAAGTAATAGCATAAGCTTTGAAAATGGATTTTTTATTAAATAAATAAATTCTTTTCTATAATAAATAAACACCGCAAGTAACGTCCCTATATGCAGCATCGTATCTAAAAACAAACCTGCCTCATCTAACTGAAAAATATGTCGCCCTAAATATAGGTGACCTGTACTGCTTATAGGTAAAAACTCTGTCAGCCCTTGAATAATTCCTAAAATAAAAGCTTCTAGCCAATTCATGATGATCTCCTTTCTCATTTGCTTGTACCAATATATGATGCTTTAATTTTTGTTATGAAAGAAAATATATTTCTCTTGGGGATTTACTTTAACCTTTATTTAGAAGTTATGGATTGCAATAAAGATGGATATATATGTAAAAAAGGAGGATTTACATGGAGAAACACACAAAATTAGGCAACATATTACTTTGGATTGGACCAATTCTTGTGTTCTTAGGCTTATGTATGACAAATGTAATTACAGACATACCTTTCTTCGAAGGAAAGCATAAAACTTTTGGAATTATTATGTTATTTATAGGGGTACTTTGTTTAATTGCCGCTCATTACTTTAAAATACGAAAAAATTCTGCCGATTAAATAATCTATTCCCTTATAAGGAGGAACAAATGCGAGGAAAATCATTACGGACAAAAATTACAAAGCTATATAAATAAAAACAATCCTAGTGTATGTACTAGGATTGTTTCATTTCGCTAATGTTGTTTATTTATAAAACACTTTATCAACGTTATATTTCGCTTTGTACTTATTAATGATGTATGTTTCGTAAATTTCTCTTTCAGTTGGATCTTCTACGATACATGCATCGATACGGTATACTTCATCACGATTATTTTTGATTGGTGAAACATTATCTTCAAAATGCTTTTTAATACGTTGTCTAATTTTACGAGCTTTACCTACGAAAAGAAGTTCGTCATTAATATTGTAAAACATAAAAATGCCGCCTTTATCTCTAGGGAACAAGTGGAAATCGATAAAACCGTTAATTGGAGTAATTAATGGCTCGTCTCCTTTAATAACTTGGTTACGTTCAGTAATTGAAACATCAGCTTCAGGAATATTAATTTTAATCAAGTTCATTCACGTCCTCTTTTATTATAAAGATAAATAATAGCATAAGTATGTAAGAAAAGCTATGTTAAGAGAGATATTTCATTTTATAATTCAAATATTATAGGTATATCATGTAAACTTTTTTCCAAATCATATGATCGTTTGATTCGCCCCAATAATCCTTCAGCACATAACTAGGTTTTCCAAACTTTTTTGTCCATATACTTTGTGCTTTTTTGTATCCACTATCTAAACAGCATTCGGTTATTCCTCTGCTAAGTAATGTAAGATACATTGTATTTAGCAGTAAACTCCCTATACCTTTTCTTTGATACTCCGGAAGTATAAATACAGTTCCTATTTCATACAAATCCTTAAGTACACCGTCTGTACAACTATTAATCAATGTACTTGCTGGACCGATTTCAATCGTTCCAATGATTTTATCGTTACTTGTATCTATTGCTAATAAAAAGTAACGACTTTCTCCATTACTATCAAAATCATTTTTTAAATATTTCTTTTTCGAGTTAATTTCATTTTCTATGTCATCTAATAGATGTGATAACCCTTCGTTTTTAAATGTATTAGTAATAACAAGACGAAAAAACAAATGTAATTCATCTAAATCATTCGAATTCGGCCTTCTAATTTCAATGTTATACATGGCTTACATCTCCAATTTTTAAAAATATATGAGAAAGTGTATTTGTTCAAAAAGATTTTATGCAATTGCTAAGACCATACTTTATATACTCTATTCATTATTATTCTACACAACTCTGCATAGATCCAGCAGTATAAAAAACTCAGTATAAATATTAATGTAATAACTTTTATATCCATAGTCGTATGAATAGTAGGACCAAGTACAGGAAAACGGAAGATATCGAGAATGATCATAATTCCTATAAGTAGACATATCGCTGAAAAGGAAATTACCCAAATCCTCCTCTTGAATTGTAAAAAGGATACTCCTAACGCTATACCTAATAAGCCTGTAGTAAAGGGAAAGACAATTAGTTCACTTGGCTCAATAATGAATAATAGGAAAATAGTAAGAATATAAGAAAGTACTCCCTCACGAATAGAATAACAAATAGCTAGAAAAATCGGTAGCGTCGCGAAAGGACTAATAAATAACCCAATTCCAGGGATTAAGTTCCCCGCAGATTGAAAAATAGCAGCAAATGAACCGAGTAATGCTGTAATGACTAACCTACTTGCAGGCGTCACCTTTCTTTTATGAACAAAATTCGCATCCTGCTCTATCATCCATTGATACCAATAGCTTCTAAAGCGATTCATCAAATTCCCCCTAAAGAGACTTAATTCACCACTTTCTATTTTTATTCAAATACTTATTGGGTATGTTTTACTTTCTGCTTGTTAGGAATCACTATACAATAGATGTTTATCCATAGAAGGTTTTTTAAGAGGCGCTAAGTCGTGCGTTTGAAAAAGTATGAATTCCATATATTTTTAAACTAAGAGTTTATACCGTATCATGGAACAATTTCAAAAATAGTACCTTTGTTAAATTCAGTTACTTTCATAGAACCATAAACTCCTAAATATAATCTAGTTTGATCTAAGTTTGTTCCTAAACTAACATAATAAGCTGCTTGAGTCCCAAAATCATAAGTGGTTTCAATAACATGAAAATCATTACGTTTCCCGTCTAGAGCTGCTCTAGTAAAAGCTAACACTCCCTTTACTGGAGATTGAAATTCTTCTTTCTTAGCAAGATCAGTAAACACGATACTACCAGTTAAACTAGGAATTGTAGTTCCCATATATGGTTGTACTCCTGTAAGTGAGGTTCCTCCAAACTTATCTGCTCTGGAATCTTTATGAAAATAACTAATTAGGGGCTGTATGCGCCTCACTGATGTTTCTATTGTTTCATTATAATAAGCCATTGTTCTCTCATCCAAAGTAGGATTCTCAGAACAGTGCCTTATAAAAGAAGTAGGAAATTCTCCTTCCCATCCTCGCCAACCAAAATTAATAAATCCATCTTGATTGGGAGTGGATCTCATTAAATGCGTTTGAACAAGTTCGGTAACCGGTATGGGTTTATAATGAACAAACGAAAAAATAGACTCTACAATATCCTGCCCGACATTTCCAGCATATTTGATATATTGATTATAAAACCTTTGAAATGAAATACCTGTTATATTCCGAACTCCTTTCGCAATTACTGTAAGTGTTTCTTGTATAGATAAAGGAAACTCATTAAAGCGTGTAACTACTGGAGGGTTATTTATGAATGTATTTTTACTTACATCAATTTCAATTATTTTGCCCGCTATTTCTAAATCATCCTGGCTTAAATTAAATGGATCATAACCCGATCCACCATCTCCATTTGTAAAAACAAGTTTTCCACTCTCAGGTGAAAAGTTTAAACTATTGACTCCGTTATGATTAAAAAAGGGCCTTCTTATGTTAAGTAATGTCCGCCGTTTTTGAGGTTGACTATGTGATTGTAAAATCCATTCCTCAACCGTATCAATATGATCATATTGAGTATCTCTATTTACCCACTTTAAGTTTAAAGTTTTCGGATCACACGGATTAGGTTTAAAAGGTTCAGAAAGGGCACCCGGACCTTGAGTGCCAGCTACTGAATAATGAAGGTAAAATAAACCGTTTTGATAAAATTGTGGATGAAACGCTAGTCCTAGCAATCCGCGTTCATCATAACCGCTACTAGAGACACCTTCTTCAAACGTGCCTAATTTGATAATTCGCGGGCGAATATCTAAAAAATTCCTTATAACTCCGTCTCCTATGTAAAAGATTTCTCCTACCTGGGTTGCAATAAATAACCTTTCAATTGAGTCACCTGGTAGTATAGTTGTTTTCAAAACAGTAGGTAAATTGAACTTACTTGCAATGGGCCGTAAACTAACCTTAACTTTTGTCAACTCACTTTACACCCCTTTAATTGCGTTTTATTAAAAGAGTATGATTAAAACTGTTCGATTAGTATTCAATTAGGGACTAGGGAATTGGATACTAGTTCTGACTGCGCTGCTTTTCCTGCTTCTCCATATAACTACGCATCCGTCGCATATATTCAGGTGCGTCCATTCGATTCCCTGCGATCATTTCAATAATACAGAGTCTTTTGGCGCTTTCCTTTTCAGCATGGATTATAGCCTGATCAAGCTCTCCATAGGTCCGGACCGTAATGGTAAACGCGTTACCTCCAAAAGCTTCGGCCAGCTTGGTGTAAGACCATTGAGGGATTTCGTTGTACTTTTGATCCTCTGTTTTGACATTTAAATATCTCTCGATTGTATAACCATCGTTGTTCAAAACAAAGATTATAGGCTTGCAGCCGTAATAGAGCATAGAACTGATTTCCTGTACCGTTAGCTGCAGGGCACCGTCACCTGTAAACACCAATACTCGGCGTTCCGGCGCGGCCATAATAGCACCAAACGCCGAAGGGATTGCGTAACCGATGGACTGCCATCCACCTTGTCCAATATATGTTACATTGCCCGGCAGTCTTATCTCTCCCATTCCGTAATAAAGCGTTCCGGTCTCGGCGATTACAATATCCTCCTCTTTCAGCATGCGCTGAAAACGTGGATAATAGCCGTCCGCCATTAGAGGTCCGTCGGCAATAGTTGTGAATTGCTCATAAGGGAATGACAATTTTTTTGTCAAACCTTTTCCTGTATAACTCAACTTCTGCACAGCAAGTAGCATGTCGGCTGCAAGAACATTCGGATATTCCGCCTCAGCGATTTTAACTATATCTGGTTGAATATTGACAGTTATCAGTGGGTTCAGCTTTGCGGTAAAACTTGCGGTGTTTGTATCCGCCCCTACCATACCAATCGCATTGATACAATCTGCATTCTCCACTGTACTTTGGACTTCAGTCCTCCCGAAAGAGCCTAAATACATTCCGATATAATTTGGATGGTTCTCGTCGAATCCGCCCTTCCCGTACATCATCGTTACAACAGGTACATTCATTGCATCGGCTAGCTGCCGAGTTGCTATCTGAAGGCCGAATCGCATCGTTTTCACATCCACCAAGATAACTGTCGGTGGGAACGTTCCAAAAGCAGACGGACATGATTCACTGCAGCCTGAAGGGTATTCGGGTTGGATGTTGGACGTGGTGGTACTGGCTCTGTCCAGACTTTAATCGGCTTGGTCACTAAATCATTAGCCACAACCAGGTATACCGGCTTTTTCTTTTCCTTAGCAATGCGAATTGCAGTCTGAATTTCAATCTTGGCATTTTCCGGCGTAAGCACCGCGGTATATGCCGTAATCTGCTCATACACCTTGCGAAAGACGTCAAAATTTCCATCCATTAAGGTGTGATGCATCAGCTTATGCTCTTTTTGATCCTTCTCAGGAGGCGCACCCACAATGTGTATAATTGGCACATGCTCGCTGTTGGCTCCCGCTATCGCATTGCAGGCGCTGAGCTCCCCGACCCCGAAGGTCGTAATAAGAGCCGATATTCCTTTGATTCTTGCATAGCCATCTGCAGCGTAGCCCGAGTTTAGTTCATTTCGTCCTTCTATAAAACGGATGCCGTTATAACACTCCAAAGTATCAAGAAGTGTAAAATTATAGTCCCCTGCGACACCAAAAATTTCGGTTATGCCCTCCAGTTTCAGGCAATCGAACAAATACTGGCCAACCGTTTTTTGAGCAGGGCCCCTTTGTAAACCAAAGTTACCCGTATTAATCATGTTGTCCATCGCTTGCTCACTCCTTATCTATTTCTTTGGCTTGTTCTATTTTATAGTACCCTTTTTGATAATTCCCTTTAATTAAACCGGTTATCCGTTGTGCAACAATTAATGGAGAAGAAATAATCATTATCTCTGGAGAAAGTCATAAAACAGGAGAAGGAGAAGAAATACTAAAACATTACAGAATTTACGATACGGGAAAGCCCACGCAGGACTTTAGTCCGTCTTTAGACGTGGGATGAAAGCATCGTTTGTACATAGCAAAACATGGTATACTTTATTCATAGTCATGCAAAAGACGTAAAAACATTTGAGAACCTACAATCTGTACGGTATGGTAACAGTACCGTAGCCCACGAACCTATATGGTCTGTTGTGGGAGTGGTGATGACACACCGCAATCTTGCACGTCAACGATACCAGAAATGGGCTTCGCCTTTGGCCTTTGGTAGCAAGAATCCCACTGACGTTAGTCAGCTGGCCCCTTTAGGGGTGGGAGTGTCAAACTGGACAAGATTCCTTACATCGGTGAAATCACCTCTGGTCAAAAGAATGTATTAATTAATACTCTAATGCTTTCTTTAACTCTTCTCGATCACTTTTAGCCCACTTTGTTTTACGGTGAAGATTTTTGTACAACCATATATTACAACTACATTCTTCGTATTTTATATATTATCAATAAAGAGTTCAGAAAACCCATAAATAAAAAAACGAGTGCTGTGAAGAAACGCACTCATTGAAAGAAATTTACCAATCTCGACGATTATCGCAATCACAGTCACGATCATGATTACGTCTACGACGACATTCATCACAATCACAGTCGCGGTCACGTCTACAACGACGGTTATCACAATCTCTATGTCTGCGTCTGCAAAACATTAAATCATCCCAAAATCTATCACAATCTCGGAAACGTCTGAAATTACCATTACATCCCATAAATATAATTACCTCCTCTTAACTTTAGGATTCATCATATTCTATGCTAAAAAACAAAAATAGCTTGTTTACTAGCCTGCTTTCTGCATTTTAAAGTAATAATATTATTATCTAATCTTTAAGTTTCAAATCTATTTCATCCCTTAACAACAAACAAGACGCTAAACCGATCACGGCAGCGCCTAAAACAGTAAATATAAATTTAATCAAAAATCATTTATCCTCGCATTTACTTATTCCTTTACTTCCATAGCTCATTCATGAAGTCAGCTGTATTACTAGGAACGCTATATTTCTCATTCTTTTGCTTAGCCTTTTTCTTCAGCCTTTTCTCTTCTTGAAAAGCTTGCAAATATCATGCTCCTCACTCTGTTTTGCAAATGTCTAGCTTACTTTTAAAAACTTTGTAACAGAACCTTAAAAATGATAAAAACCCACGAAGAAAATGCATTTTCTTCGTGGGTTTAGTTATTTAAATGGACTTTCACCTAACTCAAGAAGCATCCGCACCTTCAAACTGACTATTATAAAGCGAAGCATAGAAACCATCAGCTTTCAATAACTCTTCATGATTACCTTGTTCTACAATATCTCCGTCTTTCATGACAAGGATTAAATCTGCATCACGTATTGTTGATAATCTATGAGCGATAATGAAGCTTGTTCTACCTTCCATAAGGTTTTCCATCGCTTTTTGAATCAGTACTTCTGTACGAGTGTCAATGGAGCTTGTTGCTTCATCGAGTATTAATATTTTCGGATCCGCTATAAGGGCACGTGCAATTGTTAGTAGTTGTTTTTGTCCTTGAGATACGTTGCTTGCTTCTTCGTTTAGTTCCATTTGATATTTATTTGGTAATGTTTTTACGAAGTTGTGAACGTGAGCTGCTTTCGCTGCTTCAATTACTTCTTCGTCTGTAGCATCGAGTCTACCGTAACGTATATTTTCCATGATGGAGCCGTTAAATAGCCAAGTGTCTTGAAGTACCATACCAAACATGTTGCGCAGGTCTTCTCGCGTGAAGTCTTTTATATCGTGACCGTCGATACATATTGCACCGCTGTTTATGTCATAGAAACGCATTAACAGTTTTACAATCGTTGTTTTACCAGCTCCGGTTGGTCCGACGATTGCTACCTTTTGTCCAGGTTTAATGTTAGATGAGAAATTATTGATGATGATCTTATCTGGATTGTATCCAAATTGAACATCTTGGAAGGTAACTTCTCCTTGAACTTTTTGCAGCTTCACTGGATTTTCTGCTTCTGGCACTTCCTCTTCTTCTTCTAAAAATTCGAAGACTCTTTCTGCAGCAGCTGCAGTAGATTGAAGTACGTTCGCGATTTGTGCTACTTGAGCGATTGGTTGCGTAAAGCTTCTAACATATTGCACAAAAGCTAAAATGTCTCCAACTGCGATGGTTCTCTTTACCGCAAGCCACCCACCTAAAATAGATACAGCGACGTAACCGATATTACCGATAAATGTCATAATCGGCATCATCATTCCAGATAAAAATTGAGATTTCCATGCGGAATGGTAAAGGGTATCATTTACCTTTTCGAATTTTTTCATTTCTTCTTCTTCTTTGTTGAAGGCTTTTACAATATTGTGACCACTATAAATTTCTTCGACCTGACCGTTTACGTGTCCTAAATATTCTTGCTGGGATTTGAAGTATTTTTGTGATCGTTTTACGACTGCCATGATGAGAATCATCGATACTGGCAATATTAAAAGCGCCACTAATGTCATTTGCCAGCTGATTGATAACATCATGATAAGTACACCGATGATTGTAATAACGGATGTGATGATTTGCGACATACTTTGGTTTAAAGTTTGGCTCACCGTATCTACGTCATTTGTAATTCTCGATAATACTTCGCCGTGCGTTGTTTTATCAAAGTATTTCAGCGGCATACGGTTAATTTTTTCATCGATTTCTTTTCTGAAGTTATAAGATACTTTTTGAGCTACTCCAGAAATAATGTACCCCTGGATAATACCAAATACAGTGCTCAGTATATATAATCCAAGGAGTAAAATGACAATGTTTCCGATATAGGTAAAGTCAATGGCCGCACCGGGTGCTCCTGATACTTTGCTTACGAGTCCTTCGAAAAGTTTTGTTGTCGCGTTTCCTAAAATTTTTGGACCAACGATTGTAAAGGCTGCACTACCGATTGCGAAAAGGATAACGACTAAGATTGGTAATTTATAGGGCTTCAAGTATTGAAGGAGTTTATTCATCGTTCCTTTGAAGTTTTTTGCTTTCTCAATCTTTCTCATGCCGCCGCCCATAGGACCGCCACCGCCAGGACCAGGGCCGCTTTGTTTTCTATTTTCTATTTTTCTATCACTCATGATGACAACTCCTCTCTTGAAAGTTGTGATAAAGCAATTTGCTTATAAACTTCACAGTTTTCCATAAGCTCTTCATGAGTACCAGTTCCAATTATTTTTCCTTCGTCAAGTACAATAATCTTATCGGCATTCATGATTGTACTGATTCTTTGGGCAATAAGTAAAATAGTACTTCCTGTAATCTCATTGTTTAAAGCTCTGCGCAATGCTGCGTCTGTCTTAAAGTCAAGAGCTGAGAAACTATCATCGAATATGAAGATTTCCGATTTTTTCGTAAGAGCACGCGCAATAGAAAGTCTTTGTTTTTGACCACCGGAAACGTTCGTACCACCTTGTGATATTTCTGTGCGGAAGCTTTCAGGTTTCGCGTTAATAAACTCCATAGCTTGCGCGATTTCCGCCGCTTTTTCGAGTTCTTCTTCAGTTGCTTCTTTTTTACCATATTTCAAATTACTCTCGATTGTACCTGAGAAGAGAACTCCTTTTTGCGGTACATAACCAATTTTCTCTCTTAATTCCTTCTGAGATACTTCTCTAATATCCGTGCCATCTATTAATATTTGGCCGCTTGTGACATCGTAAAAGCGTGGAATTAAGTTGATTAATGTTGATTTACCACTACCTGTACTTCCGATGAAAGCTGTCGTTTCACCAGGTTTTGCAGTAAAGGTGATATTGGAAAGCACATCTTCTTCTGCACCTGGGTATCTAAAGCCAACATTTTTAAATTCAACGTAACCTTTCTTGCCTGAAGCAAATGTTTTCGGCTCTTTTACATCACTAATGGTAATGTCAGTATCTAAAACTTCTGCGATACGTTGTGCGGAAACTGAAGCACGTGGAACCATAATAGATACCATTGAAATCATTAAGAAGGCCATGATGATTTGCATTGTATATTGCATAAATGCCATCAAATCTCCAACTTGCATATGTCCCATATCCACTTGGTTTGATCCAACCCAAATAATAAGTACAGTAACGGCATTCATGATAAACATCATCATTGGCATCATAAATGACATTAAACGGCTTACAAATAAATTTGTTTTTGTTAAATCTTGATTTCCTTTTTCAAATTTCTTTTCTTCATGTTTTTGAGTATTAAAAGCACGAATAACGAGCATACCGGTTAAAGATTCACGAGTGATTAAGTTAATTTTATCTACTAACTTTTGGATACGCTTAAACTTAGGAATCGCGATGCTAAATAAACCAATGACTAGGCTTAAAATCGCAATTACCGCAACTGCGATAATCCATCCCATTGAAAGGTCTGTAGTAAGTACTTTAATAATGCCGCCGATACCTAAAATTGGTGCATAGAATACAATGCGAAGCATCATAACCATAAGTGTTTGAACTTGTTGGATATCATTTGTACTTCTTGTGATTAGAGATGCAGTGGAAAACTTATCAAACTCCGCATTCGAGAAGTTTGTAACTTTCCGGAATACTTTCTTTCTAAGGTCTCTGCCGAGTCCTGCTGCTACTTTTGCAGCAAGTAAACTCACGATAACGGTAGCTGCCATACTTACTAAGGATAAAAGTAGCATTTTCCCGCCGGAAGTAAGGATGAAATTGGATTGAAGCTTATCTATATTGATACCGATCTTTTTATACTCATTCTCAATGAATGAAACGGCTGATTGCGTTACCATGCTGCCTGGCATATTCTTAAACTTTTCATCTGCCTTTTCTTTCATTGCATTGATTTGATCTTGAGGAAGTTTCGCAATGATTGCAAAAGGATCTGAATTTGGCGGAAGTTTCGCTGGTGTGTTGTTGTCACCTGTCGCAGCAGGAGAGAAAGCAGATGAGCCACCTTTTTCAATTCCTTGTGTAATTAACATTGGTTTCCCAAAGATATCGTTAAGTTCGTTAATTATTTTTTTATCTTCTGTATGTAACTTATAAAGTGGCTCTTTATCAAGCTGCGGATAATCTTTTAAGTCATTTTTTAGTTCACTTTGAGAGAGGTTGTTCTTATCTAAAAGCACATAGTTGTCAGCAACTTTTTTCTTCTCATTTTCATTCATAAAGAGCGTAAGTTTATCCATTTCACTTTTACGAATAACCTCAGGTACTGCATTTTCTACACCTTTTTGTTGAATCCCTACATTGACAATGTTAGACATGTAGTCTGGCAGTGATAAATCGCATACTGCCTGTACAGTTAAAAGACATACAACTGCAATGATGGAAGCAATAAATGGTTTTAAATGTTTGATGATCTTTAACATTTAGTTCATCTCTCCATTTTCTTTGTCTAATTTTTTTAGTTTTTACTCCGCTTCTCTCCTTTATTCTTCGTATTCTCAGTAATTCATTCTAGCAGCTCTTTACGTATTTTCGACTACAGATTAATTTTATGACTATATGAAGATATGATGCATCTTTTAGTGTGTAGATGTTGTTTTATAGGACTTAAATCCAAAAATAGAACGCACATGTTTCTTAATAAAACGATGATCTTGTTCCACTATATAATTAATATATCTAACTAATCTTTTCTGGCGGAAAACCAGAATTTCGTAAACTACCTGAATTGATTGATGAATATCGGATTAATATGTTTCCTGTAGTCCTAGGCAGTGGACTACCTTTATTAAAGAAATTACGGACAAAATCAATCTTAAACTTATAATAAACAATACATTTAAAACTGGAGCGGTTGGTCTTATCCACCAATCGGAGGAAAATGCTTGACTACTCGGCACTTCAACTATCGAGTGCTAATATTCAACAACGCGTACCGAAAATAATCAACCATATTTTATAAAAAGGGATTCTATAAAATATGTTTAGAGCCTATTTGGATAACTCTTTTTTCAAAAACAGGCTTTTTATATTAGGTAAATCAGCAGTAATAGACTTACCTTTGATCAAACATGTTTATAAACCAACATAACGTACAGGAAATCGGCTTTTCTCTTGCCGAAATTTATTAGCATACAGTGGTCATATATTTTCAAGAATAACGGAAGAATATATAGAAAATGCTACATAAACGTGAAGTTTGATCAACTTAGGGGGGACAACCTTGTTCAATCAAATAGTAAAAGCTGTACCCAATTTATTTACGATTGGAAATTTATTGTGCGGTGTTTTTTCAATTACCATGAATATGAGTGACTATTTGGAAGTAGCCTCCATTTTTATTTTCTTTTCAGCTGTTTTAGATCTCCTTGATGGAAGAATTGCGAGAAAATTAAAAGTGAACAGTGAGTTTGGTGTACAATTGGATTCCTTAGCTGATATTGTTAGTTTCGGAGTTGCTCCTGCACTTTTATTTCATTCGATAGCAACACCATCTATTTTAACTTCTTTGGCATTTATCCTTTTCCCAACGATGGGTGCTTTAAGATTAGCTAAATTTAGTGTAAAACCAACCATTGGATATTTTAAGGGATTACCTATTCCAGCTGCTGGATTACCATTGGCCGGTATGGGATTGTTTTCATATAGCAATGCATGGATTACATTAATCCTCGCTCTCTTAATGGTAAGTCCAATTAGGTTTAAAAAACTTTAATTAGGATCCCGCCTATCGCTTTAATTTCATTTGTGAAACGGTTCGCTAATATCCATCAAGTTGAGGATTTTGATGTTATTTCGCCTCTATATTGAACGAATCAATCTTTCTTCTCTAATACCTCAAACGATAAAAATGCACTTCGTTGCTATAAAGGGAAAAAATTTTTCGTTTTGTGGGTTATCTATTTTCTTAGCTTGATAACGATGTGGTGGTACCCCTTGTTTAAAAGAACTCCTACCTCCCAAAATACTTAGTTACGCCCAAATAACATAACAAAAAGACTAGGAAATCACTCCTAATCTTTTTTTGTTTATTACTATTCCATTGCCCCAGCAACATCATAATCATTTAAATCTAATTCAATCGGTTGCCCTAACGCAAGTTTCGCAAGTTCTGATCCTAAGTATGGACCTGCTGTTAATCCTGAAGCACCTAATCCGTTTGCAATGAGTATGCCTTCAAAATTAGGGAGTGGGCCAATAACAGGTAAGAATCCTGGCGTAAATGGCCTGAAGCCAACTCTAGTTTCAAACATTGTACCATCTTCTAAACCAGGCGCTACTGTTAACGCTTTATGGAATACTTCATGTAAACCACCAGCTGTTACACGGTGATCGAAACCAGTATCATTCTCATGCGTTGCACCAATTACGACATGGCCATTGTCAAATGTTAAAATATATTGATCGTTCGGCGGCATAACAACTGGCATATTTTCTGTTGCTGTATTTTCAATTTGCAAATGAACAATTTGTCCTTTTTGGAACGTAACTAAGAAATTAATTCCTAATGGATTCAAGATTTCGTTCGCCCATGCGCCTGCAGTTACAATTACCTTTTCTGCTAAAATTATTTCATCGTTTACTGTAACTCCAGTAATACGATTACCTTCACGGACTAATACTGCATCTCCTTTTATAAAAGTAGCACCATGTTTTTTCGCAGCACTTATTAATGCGTTACGTAATGATCTTCCATTTACTCGTGCAGCGCCACTAATATGAACAGAACTGTATTCTTCTGATAATGCTGGGAATAATTTTTTCGTTTCTTCAGCTGATAAGCGAGTGATTTCACCGATCTCTGGTGCATCTTCACGTCGTTTATAAGCTCGTTCTTCCATTTGATCTAGTTTTTTCTCGTCAGTATGTAAACTAATTGCACCTACACGGTTGTAACCTGTATCCGTTTCACCGTCTTCTTCTAATTGTTGGATTAACGAAGAATAGTAACGTGCACCGCCCTTAACGATTTTATACCACGCTTTATTACGACGCTGTGAAAGCCAAGGACAGACAATACCTGCTGCTGCATCAGTTGCTTGACCTAAATCTTGACGATCTACAATAGTAACCTTCGCACCAGCCTTAGCAAGATGATAGGCAGTAGATGCCCCTAAAATTCCAGATCCAACTACAATATACGATTTCATTTCAAACACCTTTTCTCTTTTGCTAATTATTTAAATATAAGAACATACTTTAGTATACTGAAAGGAATCCTTTTTTCAATGTGCTCAACGTAATTAATTGTTGCATCATTGTGACGTTCCTAATCATTATTTTTTCTTCTTACGGAATAATTCAATTGTTTTATAGCCTTGTGAAAGGATTTCAATCATTTTCTCAAGACGTTTATCGCGTGTTTTTTCTTGTTTCACAGAAAATAAATTACGTGCCCAATCTTTTTGATAACCAGGAGTTAAACTTTGATAAAACTTAAGTTCAGCTGGATGATTAGCCAATAATGCTTCAACATCTTGAATACGGTCTGCATAATCAGCAACACATTGACTCGCTGCAGGTGTTTTCTTCGCTTTTTTCTTTTCACGTTTTAAACCTACAACTGTAAAGACATCATCCATACTTACCATTCGCGCAAATTTAATTTCGCTTTCCCCCACATATCCATCATCTCCAACGTTTAATGCCGGAAACATCTCATCACGGTGAATAAACGTACTGTAACGAGCATTACCTTTTTTCGGATATGCGAAAAACACGTAACCTTTTTCAATTAGTAATTCTTCATTACTAATAATAAAATTCGTTTGTTTCACCATTTCATCAAGTGTTTCAACAAAAATAAAAATAGCATCATGTTCTTTTGAAAATGAGGTTTCTTTACCTGTGAAAATGTCATAATCACTTGGTTCGTTAATTACGACCATATTTGTATACTTATTTAGTTTCAATTTATCAATAACTGACATTATAATCTTCCTTTGCATCCAATATTCATTTTATATACTTCTTTATACTGTTCTAGTGTATTATATCTATTAAGAAAATTAAACTTGAAATCGTATCATTCTGTTTCAATAGACCATAATTTTTTACTATAAGGAGTGGTTTTATGCCGTATGTAATCCGAGATGAAGGGCTAGTTTTGCAAGGAGATAATGGAAAAGAGCCAGTCTTTCATACATATGAAGAAGCTGAGGAAACGTTAAAAACGTTAACTATACCGCAGTTTCCGAAACATATTAGTCGAAAACCATTTAAACCAAAAATAATAAAAATAGCCGATTCTGAATAAGAACCGGCTATTTTTATATTCACAACTCAATAGCAAATAAAGTATATAAAAGCTCTTTATATTGATTTTCTGTAATTTCACGCTTCGTTTTTTCTCCATAAATAATTTCAGTTAAACTAGTATTCGTTAATGAGACATGGCCAAAGTTCGTCAATTTTACTGCAATGGGTCCTTTATTGAAAATAGATTTCTCATCTTCTATCACTCTTCTTTGAACATCGTTTACTACTGTCTCATCAATAATATGTTTATAAAAAGCATGACAAACTTTCCATTCTCCATCAACATCTATTCTTTCTAGAACATAGTTTCCTTTACTCGTATCTTTTTGTCTTACTCGATACGAACCGTTTTTAGAAGAAACAAGTTCGCCAGTAAACTGTACTGGCACAAGAGGTACTAATGAAGCAATACCTACATCAATTAAGTACCTTACGTTTTCGTAATTTAAAATAATTGTTATATGCCCATCTTCAAGTGCCCAAGCGTTTATATCATTTTTATATACGGTACCTAGTGCGAGTTGTACATCATAACCACTATCTTTTAAAAAATAGTAAAAAAGAGTATTTAATTCATAACAAAGCCCACCTCGAGAACTAGTTAAAATTTTCTCTTGTAAGTTTTTCATAGAAATTGTATTCGCATTACTTGCTATTACATTTAAATTCTCAAACGGGATTGTGTGGGCAAATGCAAAGAGTATTGTACTTAATTCTTCAAATTTTATTTCAGTACGTTTTTCAAGGTTTAATCTTGTGAAAAGTTGATCTTGTAACTTTGTCATATTCAGCACCCCTTAATAAGTTATAAATTAAAATAATATATGCTGATTGTAAATTTGAAGGGATATAGTAACAATGTACATTTGCAGTTACTGTACCGGTACAAAATTTAAATTTGAAAAACATATTTATATAAAAATACAAATAAGAGGCACCTTCACGGATGCCTCTTTCGAATTACATTTTATATCTTTATTTCAATGAGCTTAATTTTTCAATTGCTTGTTGCTCAGTTGCTAAGAAAAAAATATCCTTACCTTTATTACATTCATAAATGAAATCTTTTAGGCTTTTACTAGTGTACATAGAAAAATCCCCGATGATAGCAATTTTCACGCTGTAATTAATAAACTTTTGAAGAATATCACCCGCAAGACGTGTTTTTAAATCAAAGAAACTTTCACTTATTAATGATTTATTGATAGCAATCCGCTTTGAATCCGCTTCATATTGAACTGTTGCCATGAGATCTAATGCAGATTGAACGTCGGATATTAATACTGTATCGTTTCTGACGACGGCAATATTTATTCCGCCAATTACTACTTTCTTTATTTCCATAGTCTCACCCCTCTATAATTTATAAAGTATATATTAAACATGCTGTGTAGATCTTCATTAACACACATAAATGATTTGCCCCTGGCTCGATAACCTCTATTTCATCGTAAATAAATATTGTTTTAAAACTTCTCATACGGTCAATGAAATTAAGGGCAATCTATCTTTTTACTATTTTTGGAAATTTATCTTTCCACAATAACTTAATAAATTATCAAAAGAAGTAATCTCGGCATATGGTTTAGTGTCGGTATTATTCTTAATCATATTAGGATTGAACCATATGCCCTTTATATTTGCATTTTGACAACCAGCAATATCCTTTTCTAAGTCATCTCCAACAAATAGTACATCTTCTGATTGTACATTTAGCTTATTTAATGCTAATTCAAATATGAGTTTGTCAGGTTTACTAAATCCCGCTTCTTCAGAAATAATGATTGTATCAAAATAACGATTCAAATTCGTGTTAATTATTTTTTCTTTTTGCCTCTGAGTTGAGCCATTTGTTATAATTCCAACTTTAATATGTGACTTTATAGTTTTTATGATATTAATAGTTTTTTGGTTTATAGAAAAACATTTCGGGAAATTATTATTCCAAAAGTCTTGAATGCAATTGCGTGGTAATCTATATTTCGGTGGGAATTCATCAAAAAACGATTCCAAAACCTTTACTTTATCACTATGACCATAGCTTTTTTTATCATATCCCTTGAATTTCTGTAACATTTCGTTTTTTACTGCATGTTGTTCAACATCCCCATAAAACTCCTCTAAAATAAAGGAAAACAGTTTATCTACTGCCTTATCCCTATCAAGTAACGTATCATCTAAATCAAATAGCATCGCTTTATAACCCCTCAAATAATTTCACAACCTTTCTCGCAATATATAAATAATCCCTAGTTCGTACCTTTAAACTTTTGGTTTACCAAGAGAGTTGTTATTTATGTGAGAATAACGATCAAACAGAGTAAAGGATTTATTTTCACCTTCCCGGAGAATTAATTCTAGCCTTAGAATCCCATTGTTTCTCTCCAGATCAATTAAATGCTTAACTACTTCGAATGTATTTCAAGTTCCTTCCTCTTCATTACAATGTAGCCATTCGCCTGATAAACTAGATAAAAAAACTCCAAAGTTTGTGGCACACGCTCTAGAATTACAGTAGCTTCTTTTATATTGAAATTCATTTCCTTTTCTCCTCTTGGTAAAGAAGTAAAAGTATATTTTCATACAATTCAAGAAATCACACCCGATTTACATTATTATACATTAGTTTTACTTAAATATTAATGTTCATTTTATTGAACGTGGAGCTAACACAATAATCGTCTTGTGGAATCTCCTAATTTATCTCCACATAAACTCCAGATAGTAAGGCTATAATGACTACCAGAGGTGATATTATGAAAAACTATCATATTCTCGTGGTAGAAGACGATCAAGAAATTCAGGAATTAATTAAACAATTTTTAATGACACAACAGTATACAGTTGTAGTTGCATCAGATGGATTAGAGGGTATGACACAATTTAATAAGCAATCCTTTGATTTAATTCTTCTAGATGTAATGATGCCCAATCTTAATGGATTTGAAGTATCCAAGATGATTCGAAGTCAGTCAAACGTACCAATTATTATGCTAACTGCATTGGAAGAAGAGGAAGATCAAATGAAAGGGTTCGATCTTGGAATCGATGATTATATAACAAAACCCTTTTCGTTTCATGTTTTGATTAGACGAGTCGAAGCTGTACTTAGAAGAAGTTATGATAAAAATGTAAATAATCATTTGGTATTTAAAGAAGTGCGTATCGATGTTGATGCATATAGAGTATATGTAAATGACGTTGAAATTTTATTAACGACAAAAGAGTTTGAAATTCTACAACTACTATTTCAAAATGAGAGAAAAGTACTCACAAGAGAAAATATCGTAGAAAAAGTTTGGGGGTACGATTATTTTGGAGAAACACGAATAATTGATACACATATTAAAAACCTACGTAAAAAGTTAGCTATCCCTTATATTAAAACAATAAAGGGTATTGGTTATAAAATTGATGAATAGTATTGTGAAAATCATGAAGATGAAGCAAATTACTTATAAACTCTTTATGACTACCTCTCTCATTTTGTTATCCTTTGCAGTATTGATTTATTTAACTTTATACTTCTTTCTCCCTACGTTTTATGAGCAATACAAAACAGATCAACTTCAAACAGGGATAAAAGAAATCATTGATAAATCTAAAGATCTTACGTTTCAAGATGCGATACCACTTTTTGATGAATATGCAAAAAAAATAATGCGATGCTTTATCTTCAAAATAATGAGGGAATAATTAAATACTCTCCTTCATTTTCTTTTACTCAAAATGGTTCGCAAACAACAGTAGTTACTAGAGCCACACGGTTCGAGAATGCAGGTACCCTTAGCAATTCATATAACGTTACGAAACCAATTCAATTCCAAGATGGTAGTTTAACGCTTATAGTCTTTGCTACATTTCAACCAATTGATGAAGCTTCACAGGTTTTAGTACGCTTTCTCCCCTATATTAGTATCATTGTACTCATAATTGGTGTAGGGAGTGCTTATTTCTATTCCAGGTTTATTACAAAACCACTTATTTATATTAATGAGGGTGCACAAAAGATGGCAAATTTAGATTTCTCCGAAAAAATTGAGGTTCGCTCTACAGATGAGTTAGGAGAATTATCTAATAGTTTGAATGACATGTCTATTAACTTACAACAAGCTATGTTTGATTTAAAAAAAGCAAATCAACAATTAAAAAATGATATTGAAAAAGAACGAGAAATAGAAACAAAACGCAGAGAGTTTTTTGCGATTGTAGCACATGAATTAAAGACCCCTCTTACTGTAATGAAAGGATACTTAGAAGGGATGATATACAATATTGGCCCTTATCAAAATCGTGATCAATATTTAAAGAAAAATCATCAAATTATTGAAAGTATGGAACAATTAGTTCGTGAAATTTTAAGCATGTCGAAATTAGAACAACACACCTTTAAACTAAAAGTAGAAGAAGTTAATCTTTCGAAGTTAATAGATACAATCACAAAAGATCTCGAATTTTTTGCTTCTCAAAAAAGCATCCAAATAATAAAAGAAATTGATTCTGATCTTTCTGTTTATACAGATCGTGTTCTTTTTGAAAAAGCATGTAAAAATATTATCCATAATGCGGTTATGTATTCACCACATAATGAAAAAGTCTATATAAAGTTAAGTGAGAATTCTAAACAAGGTCAAATCAAAATGCAAATTATGAATACAGGTGTCAATATTAAAGAAGAGGATATACAACAAATTTTCAAACCATTTTATCGAATTGAAAAATCAAGGAATCGAAATACTGGAGGAAGTGGTTTGGGGCTATATATTGTTAAACAAATTCTTGAAACGTTAGATATAAAGTATTCTATAAAGAATATGGAACGTAGTGTACAATTTAGCATGAACATTCCATTATCTAAACAAAAAACAAACAAACTCCCCTCTTAGTAGGACGAGTTTGTTTGTTTTTTGTAATTTTAGTATTGATATTTTTCGAGTTACTTTTTAAGCAATATTGGGATTAGCTTTTTTACCAATCCACATACCTAAGCCCACCATGCCAAGCCAACAGCAAATTGCTAACATAAACATCAATCGTTGTACGGATAACCCTTCAATCTGCATTTGACCCTTCCCAACAATTGTTTGGAAAAGTTGCGACCATTCGACATCGTAAAACACCCCTACTCCCACAATCACAATCAATATAAAAAATTGTAAAAATATATTCCCCATATTTCTCCATGTTGTGTAAATGAGTAAAGAAAGCTCTCTATGTGTAGCATTCACCATATATACTTTCATATTATTTTGAGAAGAAATACTATTAATGGCATAGCTTCCAAATGTAACGCTAAGGACTATAAATATTGGAGAATAAAACCCGAATATCATGATTAAAGTACTTACTAAAAACAAATGGATTGGATTAACTTTCTTAGCAGCTTTGATATCTAAAAATATGGACATCAAAATCCCTAATAGGTATGGTCCAACTACAATGAAAATACAGGTTAACATGTTATAGAAAGTAAAACTATAAAAAATACCCATCAAAAATAAATATCCATTTCCTAATCCAAGTAAAAATGATTCTGCCTTTAAGCGGATTGGTAAAGAAGATGAAAGTTTATGAAAGAACTTTCCTTTCAACAAACTCAAAAACATGAAACAAATAAGCGCTATAGAAAGTAGAAAAAAATAAAAAATATATTGTTCATTATTTATGTTACGACTTGTTCGAATCAAAAGAATAAGCATTGAGACAAAAAGAAACTTTCCTACAACCGATACGATGGATATAGGTAAAAGCCCTTTGGCTAACTCTGTTCTCGGCATTTTTTTTATAGCAAAAAGGATACTGATTAAACAAATCCCATATATGCATGTTATCAGCGGCGGCGATAAAAAACTAATCGCTAACAAAACGATTATTAGTAAAAGAAAAACGATACCAATAATAATCGCTTGTTGATTTTTATTATAAACCTTTCCCCCGCCTTCCACATGTAGAAACAATAAAGTACTCGTCATGGTAGAAATTGTACTAACTGCAAAACCAGAAACTAACGCACTTATTTCTAGCCATCTTGAACTCCATCCAAAGAAAGTAACACTAAGTAATGATACTATCAGAATAGAAACAGTCCAATATAAGGAGCGGTGAATCCCAGCCTTATTCACAATAGGTATCCAGATAAACACACCCGTCATATAAGTTGTATAAAACAGGATTGATGGCCAGTATCCCTCAAAGCCTTTCGAAATCTGTAATCCATAAACAATGTAAATAAGCATGGGTGTAAAGATAGTCGTTATTAGTAGACTAAATGTAGTTATACTTTGCACCACAAGTCTTTTTTGCTTTGTCGTATGTATCGTATAACACCTCACTTAAAATGAAATCAGTAGTTGTTATTACTTATTCTGTCCGGAACGAGGTTGTTATATATGCGCAATCCAATTGAAATTCCCATTACGAGGTAAACTCAATCTAAATCCACATTAAATTAAGTGGCGTGCAAAAAAGATGGATTTTGTGATTCTTATAAATAAAATTAATGGATATATTCAAAACCTTAATCATAAATGGAACAAATGTGTTACTTAGATTGTCTATTACGTATAAAAAAGGTGCTTTTGGTAGTTCTCTCATTTTGTAATGCAAGAAACACAAGATGAGTGCTATCCTGTGCATTTGTTAATTGTATAGGTATGTAAAATACCTATACAAAATCCATATATTCTTGAAAGAGGTTGAAAATGTATGATAGTTTCAAAGAAGTTTTTTCACATCGCACATTATAAAAAGATGCTCCCTGTAGTATTACTTTCATGTGCAACGCTTATAGGCTGTTCCAATAGTAATATTCAATCCGCACCACCGAAACAAACCAAACAAGAAAATACAAGTAATCATTCTTTTGTAAAGCTGGAAAAAGAATATGATGCTAAACTTGGTATTTATGCATTAGACACAGGTACGAATCAAACCGTTACTTATCGTTCAGATGAACGGTTTGCATACGCATCTACCCACAAAGCCCTTGCTGTGGGAGCACTGTTACAAAAGAAATCAATAGAAGATTTAGATCAAAGAATTAAGTATACTAGCAAAGATCTTGTGAATTACAATCCAATTACTGAAAAATATGTAGATACAGGTATGACTCTGAAAGAGCTTGCGGATGCTTCCATTCGATATAGTGATAATACTGCACAAAATCTTATTCTTAAACAATTAGGTGGGCCAAGTGAATTCAAAAAATCACTGAGAGAAATAGGAGATACTGTCACAAATCCTGAACGTTTTGAACCAGAATTAAACGAAGTGCAGCCAGGAGACACTCGTGATACTAGTACCCCAAAGGCATTAGCTACTAGTCTTCAAGCATACGCGCTAGGCGATATACTTTCAGTTGAGAAACGGAACTTTTTAATAGATTTGATGAAAAGAAATACAACGGGGGACAACTTAATTCGTGCTGGAGTTCCAGGAGAATGGGAAGTAGCCGATAAGACCGGCTCTGGGTCTTATGGAACAAGGAATGATATTGCAATCATTTGGCCACCAAATAAAAAGCCAATTATTCTTGCGATACTTTCTAATCATGCGAAAGAAGATGCGAAATACGATGATAAACTTATTGCAAATGCAACTAAAATAGTGTTAGACGCTTTAAAAGTAACAAATAAATCATAGTAATGAATTTAAGCTGCTCCTACTTTACGGCACATATAGTTTTAAATACTTGTACTTAATCTAAACGCTAAGAAATGTAAGCGTGTTTTCAGGCAAAGAAGGAGGCAAAAGCCTCCCTCTTCTCCTAATCGAACTCTCATCCCATTCCTAAAGAAGACGACGCCACATCGTAGTGGTCTTTCAAGTTCGAATCTCCTATTTAGAGTTAATATTTTACGTTTCCTTTCATCTTCAACCATTCTAATGCTCAATCATATTACGCATATTTTTAGATTTTCCATTTGTAGCTATATTAATCGAGACATTTAAATCTAATTCTTTATTTTGAAGGGATATCCCCCCTCTTTTTTATATCGTTTCCACAATTTGGAATTCTGCCGATATAAGGAATGTGATAACTGATACGTGTCAATCCCTCTTTCGATTCCTTTTCGGTACGTTTTTTTAATTTCTTTTTCAACTTGGTCCTCTGCAATTTTTTTAATATCATTTACAGGCATAGAATTTATTAATTGAAAAATATCAGCATCGAAATGGATGTTCATAAGCATACGTAACTTTCCATTTTTAATAAAATGCTTTGTATCTATCTTTGGATTTTTTAATACTATATGTCCAATGATTTTCTTGTTAAATTTTAATAGTAATGGAGCTCGTTTGGTATTTTCATCCGTCCATCGAACCCCAGCAATATCATGGCTGTTTAAATGATTTATATAGGATTTATCGTTTATAAAACCATAACCACTAAATTTTAACATTGGAAATGATGTATGTCCTTTTTTCCAATATGTTTTAGTCGTAGCTAAGAATGGAATGCGAGTTGTCATCCCAGGTTCATAATAATTTCTTTGGAATTTATATAAAGGTAAAGGATCTATTATTGTATATTGCTTGGTTATCTCTTTTGGTAAATTAATGATTGTATATAATTGAGAAATATTTAATATATTATTGTTCGCTAATATATTTTCTAAAGGCTCCTTAGTTCCAAATATCCACATAGTATCTCGAAATTGAAAAAACCGAGAAAAAAATCATTAAATTGATTTAAGTCACCATGTTTTAGAAATCTCTCTGTTACAACAATTGTTTTGAGATGCTCCCATGAGATTTCTTGTTGAGCACCCTTATAAAAATCAAATGCTGCCTCATCTAAAATGGGGCCTTTTCCCTTTCCGATATAGGCCTGGCTGTAATTACGGGTAGTGCTCCCTTCTTGTTTAGCTATGTTAGAAAAATTAATAAATTGCGGACGGATGATATAGTTATTATCTTTAAAATCGATACCTAGACTATTTATATACAAAACGTGATGCAACTCTCTTTGATCCCAACACCCTGTTAGAAACGTACACATCATAAAAAGAAATATAACTATTCTTTTATTTTTCTTCATCGGTACTCTCTCTTTTCCTTGTATTATCTTGCGTATGCAATTCTTTAGGTCTTTTTTTCATATACGTGAAAGGAAGTCTAAATGTGGCTGCTAGCATACTTTTAAACACAGGGGGTGAATATGGTGTAAAGAATGGAACTCCAAAAGAGCGTAAATTTACTACATGTATCACCATCACAAGGACACAAAAGATAAATCCTACTATGCCTAATAAAGAAGATACTAAGAATACTACATACCGCAATATACTTATTATTCCTGTTACTGACTGATTAGTTAAAGCAAATGTCGAAACAACCGAGATTGCTATTATAATGACCATAGATGCTGAAACAATTCCTGCACTAATAGCAGCTTGTCCAATAATTAATCCCCCTACAACAGATAATGTTTGACCGAATACGGCAGGAACACGCAATCCTGCTTGTCTCAAAATTTCAAATAAGGTCATCATAATTATCCCCTCTAAAGGAGCTGGAAAAGGAATCCCTTCTCTTGATAAGCTTAATGTAGCTAGCAACGTATAGGGAATCTGATCTGGATGATATGTAATTAGTGCTATCCAAATTCCTGGAAGAAATATAGAAATTGCTATCCCCAAAAGACTTACAAGTCGTACAAAGCTACCGAATATGTAGAAAAGATCTTGATCTTCAGATGTATTCACAAAAAAAGGAAATGTAACTGGTGCAATTGTCGCTGTTGGTGACCCTTCAACCAGTAAAATAAAACGCCCATATAGCAAACAATTCACAGTATAATCAGGGCGCCCTGTATATTCAACTAAAGGAAATACACTAAATTGATTGTTTGTGATTAACTCTTCAATTTGTGCACTTGAAACAACCCCGTCTATTTTAATTTGTCTTAATTTTAATCGAACTTGATTAATGATATCTTGGGATGCGACATCTTTTAAATACAGGAGTGCTACTTTAGTTTGTGTTCTTTCTCCAATAATAAATTCTTCATAACTAAGAGAACTCGTTTTTAGTCTTTTTCTAATTAATCCTATATTTGTGTTTAACTCTTCAACAAATCCATCACGTCCACCACGAATGGTCATCTCTGTATTTGTTTGTTCAACCGATCTGGTAGGTATTTGGGCAATATCAACTATATATCCATGTTTAGATTCTTCAAAAATAATAAGGAGGTTACCTTCAAATATAATCTGAGAGATAGTTTCATTCGAATTTACCATATCTAATTTCTTTACTGATAACTGGGGAATTAATGTTGAGAGGTTAAACTCTTCTATTGAATTACTTGAAAGCTCTTTGCAAACATGGGATGATGTGGCTTGTTTTAATTTTGTATTGTCAATTAAGTTTTGACAATACATAAACAATACTGAATTCCTTTTTTCTTTCTCATCCAATTCACGCTTTATTACTTTTACATCGTTGCATCCTTCAAACCACTCTAGTATTATCTTCTCATTTATTTCTACTTGTTTGTTCATCTACGTTGTCTCCTTCAAACTCAGCAACCTTATATAAAATACATCCCCATACTCTTTTAAGAGCTTTTCTTAAATTTAGCAACCCATACAAACACTATTAGTAAGATAGAAAACAAAAATAGCCCTAAAGCTGAAACTGGTAAAATAATTTGAGATACAAACCAATAGAAACTAGAGTCACTGATGGGTAGTATACTTATTAATAAAATACATGAAAGTATTGCAAACATAATCCCATTTCTCGTTTTTTGATTTGTAATTGATAACAAATCTGGTATAAGAAAAACAACAAGTGATAGACGAATAAAGATCCCTACAAGCCACTGATACACGGAGAGAAAGTCTAAATTTTCAATGTACCTTCCTATTGACACAAGTCTCCATTCTTCAAATGCCGGATACCGTTGGTTTGCTGCTACGAAAGGTCCAAATTCTATAATAGCTGCCATAACTGGGCCTATTGTGATACCGATAATAACCATTCCCAAAGCGATCAGTTGATATAATTTGACTTTTGAACAAATGTGATGCTGTAAGAAAAGAATAAAAATCAACTCTAAAAATCCTGCTGCAGGATAAACCATTCCCTTTAATACTGGCTTCATTCCATTTTCCATCATTGGCTGAAGTAAAGAATAATCTTTATGCGGAACATTTGCAAACATTACAAAAAAACCAAGTAGAAATACAATAGGTAACAAAACACCTGTTGTAAGTGCAATAGATTGAATTCCTCTTGTAGCATTATAGAGACAAATCATTGAAAAAAGTATTCCTAATACAAAGTGAGGTGTTTCTGGTAAATAAAAAGAGAAAAAAGTTAATGTTTCTTTTAGTGCAACGACACCAATTGTTATTAAATAAATCACAACTATGAATATGATTGGATATACACTGAGTTTCCCAAAATTATTTTTTAACCACGAAAACAAGTGTTCATTTTTTATGTTTCTATATATGATGAATATTAATGAAATCCAAATCAAGTATATAATGCTTACTAATATGATAGAGATCCACGAATCTCTACCTGAGGTATCTAATAACATAGGAATCATAATGACATGATTAATTATCCCAATACTACCAATGAGTATCATAGAAACTTGAAATAAAGTAATTGTTTGCTTAGTCATACATACCACCATATTTTGTAATGAATAAATATTACATAGTATAACTGATACATTGCATCTTTATTCCAAATGGTTAGTGCTTAGAGCCATGGACAATTAAACGCTCTTATTTATAAAATCTATCACATGAGATGTAAGCTAGTTCCTTTTTACAGATAAATAATTAAACGGGACAGTATTTAGATCATACACCTAAATACTGTCCCGTTTTTTATATGCAATTCTTCAATGATATAGTAAACCGATCATAACAAAAAGAACCTGTAGAATATACTACAAGTTCTTTTTCAAAAATTGTTAAAAAGGGAATAACAAACTATCTTAACATTCAATACAGGGAGACCATTTTAATTATGGCTTGGTTATATTGTATATCAAATATAAATATTTGAAGAAACTAATTTCGAAAATTATGTGAATTAAAAAACTAGGGTGTTTATATTAAATTTCGTTTACTACCAACTTCTTTTTACTTAAATAGACTGCACGGTCTGATTTTTTAGCAACTTCCTGTGAGTGCGTCACAACAATAATACATTTATTTTCTTTATGTGCAAGTTCTTGAAACAGTTCTATTATATCCATTGCCGTTTCTTCGTCGAGGTTTCCTGTCGGCTCATCCGCAATCAGTAAATCAACATTACAAGATAACGCTCGAGCGATTGCAACACGCTGCTGTTGCCCGCCACTTAGTTGCAGAACATTTCGTTTCGCTTCTACTTCTGTAAGTCCTACTTTCTCTAATAATTCTAATGCCCTTGCCGTTTTATTTTGCACTTTAACACCTGTAATTTCCATTGCTGTTAAGACATTTTGAAGAGCACTCATATAGGTAATCAAATTATAAGATTGGAAAATTACCGATACATTTTGATTACGGTACCGATCCAAACCAATTTTTCGAATATCCTTTCCATTAAATAGTACATAACCATTTTTAGGTATATCTAGCCCACAACCTAAGCTAAGCGTAGTGGTTTTACCAGATCCGGATGGTCCTAGAATCGTGTAGAAATGTCCTTTTTGAAAAGAAAAGTTAACATTTTCTAGTATCGCTACTTTTTTCCGTTACTTTCATAATAATAATCTAAGTTTTTAAATTGTAAAATCGTCTCCATATCGAGCCTCCTTATTCATCTTTTAAAAGAATTTGTTTTGGATTCAGGCGTAGAATAGATAATGCTGGAAGAAGCGTTGCTAATATAGCAATAGCTAGTCCAATCCCCCCATTTTCCCTACATCTTCGCCTGTTACACTTACATTAATTTTATCAATTGGATCCTCTTTTTGATTTTGTACAGTTCCACCAGGTCCAGCTACCATTACAGTTCCATTTTGTGAGGTGTTTGTTTCTTCTCCTGCTGTAGCAATTTCACTCGAAAGTAAATTATTCCCTATGAATTGAGAAATTTTTGCTCCTGTTGTTATGGATAATCCAAATGCTAAAATAGCGATACATACTACTTCTACTACGAACTGCGCCATCAGTTTCCACTTTTTCTCTCCAATGGACAATAGAATCCCCATTTCCTTACGACGTGCTTTAATCGATAACATAATGATTAACCCTAAAATAATCGCACCTGCAATTGATACAATATAAATAATCATTTGAGAAGTTGATGAGATATTTTCGATAGGCCCAATCATTTGTTTATACAACGAATCATGTGCATCTAATTTATAATAATTAAAATCAATATCAGATTTTTTTGCTTCTTCTTTAAATGCTTCAATGTTTTGTGGATCTTTCAAGAAATACACGACTTGAATGCTACTTATACCTTGATCTATTTCTAATTTTTTCATAGTTGAATGCGGCATATATAGTTTATTAGCTGGATCCATTATAGGAGGAGCTTGTTGCCCCATTGCTTGCTCATTCGTTTCGTAAATACCGATAATTTCAACCTCCAGGGTTTCCTTCTTATCCCCTGATTGCACTTTAACTTTGTCTCCTACTTTCAAGTTGTTTAATTCCGCTAATCGTTTTTCCATTAAAGCTACATTCTGATCTTTCATCTGTTCTGTAATTGGTTTCCCATCAGTGATTTTACTTTTTCCATTCTTAAAGCTTTCTTGTAATGCAGTTTTGCGAACTCCCTCAATCATAAAAGAAGAATTCATATCTATTTCTGTACCGGAGCCTGAACCGCCTCGTACAGCCGCCATTCCCGCCTTACCTTTTCCTTCTTCTTCTCCTTCTGAAGCTCCTACTAGTTTAAGTCCGTCAGAAATTCCGAGAGTGCTAGTTATGTAATTATAGTCTTTTACATACTTTGACTTCGCTAATTGATCTGCTTCTTTTGTATTAAGCTTCGGTGGATTAGGCATCTCTCCAGTTTCCCTAGCTTGTTGACCTAATTTGTCAAAATCAAGACTTAAAGTAACATCTGCACCGAGTTTTTTTCTTGCTGCATCAGCAGCTTTTTTTGATGCATTTTGGATTGTGAATCCTGCCAACACTAAATTTGTAACAATTAGAAAAACTGCCATCAAAATTAATGATGTTCCTACTCTTTTTTTCATACTGAGAATTGCTCGTTTCATAAAGTTCATTTTTTCTTACCTCCTTGATAACTTGTATTCTATATAGGTTATCTAGAGTCTATATGGAGCTAATCGGTAGTTTATCTAGAGATATAAGGAGTTTATGTGTAGTTATTCATTGACCTGGTCAAGAAAGACCGGAACACATATTCAAAAACGTAATCGTTTTTGAATATTGGCAAGGAAGTTATGGCTTTAGATAGCATTGAATGAGAGCATACAAATCCATGCTTATTTCGTAATTTCTATACAACAAATAAAAACCACCCTATTTGGATGGCTATATGTGTGCTTGTTAAATATGAAACTTCATTAAAGAATATGGAGATTTATTGAAGTTGGTCGGATTCTCTAATAATAATATTGTGTTAAAAAGCCTAACTTATAATTTTATAAGTTAGGCTTTTATGCTATCTATAAGAAAAAGTTATAGAGACTCATAATATTTTATAATTTAACCTTTTGTATTTAAACAAGTAAAATAAAAGCAACAAGTGCATACATTAAGGAGGTTTTTTGATAGTGACAGAAACTATAACATTTAGGATTGCAACGGCAGATGATTTAGATGAAATTGTAAAAATGCTTGCTGATGATGTTTTAGGAAATAAAAGAGAGTGCTATGAAACACCACTCCCTGATAGTTATATAAGAGCATTTCATGCTATTGATTGTGATCCAAATAACGAGTTGATTGTAGCGTGTGATGGGACGGAGATTGTCGGTATTCAACAAATTACATTTACGCCTTACATTGTACGTCAAGGGGGTTGGAGAGCTACAATTGAGGGTGTACGGACAGCCTCATCAAAACGTGGTAAAGGTATAGGAAGTAAACTTATTAAATGGGCTATTCAACGTGCTAAATTACGGGGATGTCATTTAGTACAGTTAACAACAGATAAAGAACGACAAGAAGCTTTACACTTTTATAAGAAATTAGGTTTTAAAGATTCTCATGAAGGATTAAAACTCTTTCTCTAATGAATATAGCTATTTATATACCTAAAAGACGTATATTGTAAGGTTAATTAACTATAGGCTTCGAAAATTATGGTAACTATCACTGTATTAAATATACAAATTGACACATTGTCTTTCATATAAATTACGTCACTTCAAAAGGTGTACCTTTTGATACGAAAATAAGCAAGTTAATGTTCTCTTTTATGAATGAGAATATTAACTTGCTTTTTAGGTTTTTGTAAAAGATATTTATAGTTTTATTTTATTGATAGCTTTATAATATAATATACAAATTCCCCACCTGTTTTATAATTCAAGCATCTACTATTAGGAAAAGATAATATTTTACAATTAATTTACAGCATAAATTTTGTCCATCTTTTAGACGATATGTATTTTGGAGGAGGTTAATTTGATTTTTTCAAAACTCATTGATCGATACGCCTTGTATGATTTGCACAAAAAAAGAAGTGTAAAGTTCTGATATGATCCCCTTATAGTAGACAGGAAAAAGAAAGCACATTAACCTGTTTACTATGGAGGGGATTTTTTCATGGGAAAAATTAGAGTCACTTACGATGTAGAATTTAAGAAACAAGCTATAGATTTATACTTAAAAGAAGGCATGAGCTATAAAACCATTGCGAAAGAATTAGGTATTCATCACTCGGTTGTAAGTCGTTGGGTGAAACACTTTGAAGCTGAAGGAATCAAAGGACTAGAAGAAAAACGCGGTAAAGCGAAAGGACCAGGTTTAGGTAGACCAAGGGTTAGACCCGAAGATCCTGAAGCTAAGATCAGACGATTAGAAGCGGAAAATGAAATGTTAAAAAAGCTCTTAGGGATGTAAAAGGAGGAATGAAAGTCGTATCCAAAATAAAAAAATTCGAAGTCATCCATGAAATGACAAAAACAGGTTATACAGTGACCATTCTATGCGATATTGCTGGTGTAACCAGAAGTGGATACTACAAATGGCTAAAACGGCATACGACGCCTTCTAAAAAACAATCAGAGGATATCGAAATTAAGAAAAAGATATTGGAGTGTCATAAAAAATTAAGAGGAATTTATGGATATAGAAGAATACAAGTGTGGCTGAAAGCCACATATAACCTTCATTTGAACCATAAGCACATCCAAAGATTGATGAGTGAACTAGGTATCAAAGCCGTAATTAGGAAAAAACGACCTTATTACGGAAAAAAAGAAGCTTATGTGATTTCAGAGAACCATCTAAATAGGGAGTTTCAGGCTTCAAAACCGAATGAGAAATGGGTAACCGATATTACCTATTTGATTTTCAATGGACAGCGCTTGTACTTATCCGCTATTAAGGATTTATACAATAATGAAATTGTTGCCTATGAAACCAGTCGTAGAAACGACTTAAAGCTTGTTTTAGATACGCTTAAAAAGGCAAAGAAAAAACGAAATGTGAAGGGAATCCTCTTACATAGTGATCAAGGATCCCAGTATACATCTCGTCAATATAATCAATTACTTAAAAAATATCAGATGAAGGCAAGTATGTCTCGAAGAGGCAACTGTTGGGATAATGCTTGTATGGAAAACTTCTTCAGTCACTTTAAGGCAGAGTGTTTTCATTTATACTCCTTCCGTAAAGCGAATGAGGTCAAACTTGCCGTGCGTAAATATATGCACTTTTATAATCATCAAAGATTTCAAAAGAAATTAAATAACCTGAGTCCATATAAATATAGAACTCAGGTTGCTTAGTTGCGCTTTTTAAATACTGTCTACTTGACAGGGGTCACTGCAGTGAGTTCTGCTCTTTTTTATTATTAAATTGTAATATAATTACAGTATGTGAAATTATACTACATTAACTTTAAAAGCGAAGTGAAAACAACCTTCACTTCGCTTTTTTCATTTGTAATCCCTATTCAATTTGCTCAATTCAGTATATACTTTCACATTATTTGCTTTTATTTAATCGGTTTCTCTGTTTTTAAAACTAGTGAACTTAATGCAGGAACTTTAATTTTATTGTCATGGACAACGTAAAGTGTTTTACTTCCCGCCTGATTCTCGTTTACTAGCACTTTCCATGGACCTTTCGATGGAAGTGTTATGTCAACGGCTTCCCTATTTGCATTGTGAGCCACCATAAAGTATTCGCTTTTATTCCCACTTCCCTTTCCATCTATTGTATAAGCTACAACATTTTTGGGAACATCGATAAAAGCTACATACTTTTTAATTTGCTCTGCAGAAGTCATACGAAAAGCTGGGTATTTTTTTCGTAAATCTATTAAGCCCTTCATATACTCTACTTCATTATTAAATGCTGCACGGCGTAACCAATCCATCTGGTTAATAGAATCAGGAGATTTGTAACTATTATGATCACCATATTTTGTGCGCATAAACTCTTGTCCTGCATGTAAGAATGGAATACCTTGTGATGTTAATAAAATAGAAGAAGATAATTTATGCATTTGTTTTCGCATTTCTTCACTGTCACCTGAATTAGTCAACTCAAGTTTATCCCATAAAGTATGATTGTCATGTGCTTCCACATAAGTTAGCACCTGCTCCGGATCTTGATAAGTAGACGAATTTGTATCATAGTCAATACCGGCTGTAATGCCTTTTTTAATACGGTCTTCCATGTTTTGCTTTCCATTTACAAAACCATTTTCTTTCTCCTCAAATACACTACCTTTCAATCCATCACGAATATTATCGTTAAAATGAGCAATCCCTTTCATTTTCTCCGCATTTTTTTGATTTGCTTTCAATTCAGCTGCAAGAGGTGTATTTAAATCCCAGCCTTCTCCATGCAGAATAATAGAAGGATCAATTTGATTAACAGCTTTACGTATCTCATTCATCGTTTCATAATCATGAATACCCATTAAATCAAAACGGAACCCATCTAAATTGTATTCTTTTGCCCAGTATGTGACGGAATCTACCATAAATTTTCTCATCATCTTTCGTTCTGAAGCGGTATCATTCCCTACTCCAGTTCCATTTGCTAATGTTCCGTCTTCATTGTAACGATAATAGTAACCTGGAACTAACTTATGAAAATTTGA
Source organism: Bacillus sp. TH17 (assembly GCF_016651125.1). Taxonomy (NCBI): domain Bacteria; kingdom Bacillati; phylum Bacillota; class Bacilli; order Caryophanales; family Bacillaceae; genus Bacillus; species Bacillus sp. TH17. The sequence goes on along the minus strand of NZ_JAEKEN010000001.1, from coordinate 2,137,789 downwards.
TTCAGCGGCATTATACATATGGTTATATACTACGTCCATCACAACACGAAGATTATTATCATGCAATGTTTGAATCATTTGCTTTAATTCAGTTATTCGAACAGTTGGCTCAAAAGGATTTGTAGAATAGGAGCCCTCTGGGACGTTGAAATTTTTCGGGTCATATCCCCAGTTATATTGTGGTTCATTTAAATTCTCTTCATTTACTGAAGCATAATCAAATATCGGTAAAAACTGAACGTGAGTAACACCAAGATCTTTCATATGATCAAGTCCTGTTTTTACACCTTCAGGCCCTTTTGTTCCTTTTTCTGTTACACCTAAATATTTTCCTTTTTGCTTAATACCACTTTCAGGTTGGATGGAAAGATCGCGTACATGCAATTCATAAATAATAGCATCTTCCGGATTTTTAAATTTCGGTTTTTTGTTTGCTTTCCATTTTTTCGGATTTGTTTCTTCTAAATCAACAACTGCACCTTTATCTCCATTTACAGAAGCAGCACGCACATACGGATCAACCGCTTCAGTCCACTTATCCCCAATTTTCACCTTATACGTATAAAAGAGACCTTTTTGGTTCCCTTTAAGTTCTGCTTTCCAAGTTCCCTTTTCACCTTGTTTCATGTTTATTTCAGTACCTATTTTATCGCTCCATTTTTTATATGTAACTAACTTCGCTTCACTCGCAGTAGGAGCCCATAAACGGAACTTTGTATGTTGCGGAGTATATATATTCCCTAAATCATTACCACCATAATAAAATAAATTATCAAATTCCTCGCTACGAATGACTTTACCGATTTCAGTATTCGCATCAGCTAAGTTTGCTATTTTAACTTTGTATGTTTGTTTTAAATCAATTTTCTGTTCCGTAATTATTTTAACCTTATTAGTAATATCTCCACTATTTTTATCATAAGGACTAATTCCCTTAATTTTAACGCCTTCAATTTCAATTTTCTGTTCCTTACTATTAAACGGAACATTAGTCGTTACAGTAATTTCATTAAAACTATCAATAGTAGCTTTTTGAATTGAGAGATCCGAAGAAGGCTTAGAATCATATACTTTTTCATCACCCGAAAGGATCCATACTTCAGCACGACCATCCCTTATATTTTCAACCCAGTGATCACCTCCATCTTTTTCCCATTCATTGGTACGAACTATAAACCCTACACGATTATAGTCACCATCTATTTTTATCTTAGCGTATTTTCCAAATTCATCTTCACCAGTAAATTCATAAGATTTACCGTTTGCATTTTCTCCCCATACCCAAAGATTCCAGTCTTTTGTATTTCCAGATTTCTCTTTGTAATGAATGATAACTTCAGTTGTTTTCGAATTTGAAACTGCCTTCACACTCTGAAAAGAGAAAACAGATGATAACATAACGATTATGGTAAGTAATAAAAACGATTTGTTAATTAATTTTTTTGTAATTTGCACCCCATACACCCTTTCTTTAAATATTACGAACAATTTATTATGCTCATACTACGAAACACGGTTTAAATTAATCTAGGAATCTCTTTTACTTCACCTCCATATTGGCTATTTTTACGTATGTATTTCAATGATCTTTTATACGAAAATCAAATATAAGATGGAAACAACCCTTACGAAAACGTTTGCATTAAAACTCAAAAAAATAGATTTGTTTATTCCTTCTTATATTTGTAAATACTAAAAGATCAGGGAAATCATTTTAAAGCAATCGTTTGTTATCGCTTTCATTTTATAGCACTTACCATTAAAAGGTCAATATATTATTAATTTTCTGTTTTTATATCCTTGAAATCTTATATATTTGTCGTAACTTATTGAAGATAGATGCCTGATTATTGCTTAGTAATTTTATTTTCACTAATACATTGCTACGTAAAAAATCAGCTAATATCCTTAAAATGACATTAGCTGATTTTCATAATGTATTAATATATGAATGAAAACTATATTTCTAACTTACTTAATTTTTGCTGCATCAAATGCTTTTTGCACTGCTTGAACTTCAGCTGTATTCGCCCCATATTTATTAGTTGCCACTCGAATACATGCTGATTTCAATTCTTTGAAATTAGATGTCATGTTTAATTCATCTGTATTTGCATAATAGAAAATATCAAACATTTTATCTTCACCAATTCCTTTAACAGTTACTCCGTTATGAGTTCCACCTTTTGCAATGAGATACGCAACTTTATTAATAATACTTGAATTAAAATGAACGCCGCCTTGATCCCATCCATTAAAATCGTTAAATTCACTGTAATCATCTGGATAAGGTACTCCAAGTGAAGATGGAACAGAAGCTGGGTTTTCCATATCACGGAAAACAGATCCAGTTTGTTCTCCCATTGTCCAGTTAAAGCTTCCATTATTTACGTATTTCTCAATAGATGTTCCCATAATATCAGATAGCGCTTCATTAATCGCACCAGATTCACCGTAATATTCAAGATTAGATTCGCTAGAAGTAACAGCATGTGTAAATTCATGTCCAGCTACGTCATATGCCTTGACAATAGGATCGCCATATACAAGCATACTTCCATTATTAGCACTTAATGCATTTTGCCAATTTTTCGGATCGTTCGTATCTTCAGAATCCCAAGCATGTACAACTGAAACTACCTTTTGTCCCTTATTATCAAAACTATTACGCTTATATTTATCTTTATAAAAATCAAATACCTTTGTTGCTAAATAATGAGCACTTACTGCTTTTGGATCGTTAAATGTTGTTGAAGTGCTGGTTGCTAGTGTACCAGGATAATAGCTTTCTTCTTTAGTAATATCTCTGTAATTCACATCATATGTTTCAATTCCTTGCCCTCTTGTATAATCAGCAAGTGCATATTTACCATTACTTTGTTTAGAAATACCAAATGAACGAGATATACCTAAATCATCTTTTCCTGTTCCAGTTAATGATGTAAGACTATTTTTTTACTTTCCTTTAAAGCTCCAACTAGTTTTTCACTTGCTTTTAAGTTAGATTCTTGTACCATATTTTTTAACATATCACCATTTTGTGCATTTACTAAATAAGTTCCAGAAACATAGTTTGGTGTTGCCGCTTCAAATGTAACTTGATATGCATTGCTAGCTTGTCCATTATTTTCATCAACAAAAATAACTTCCTTAACTTCTGGCTCAGAAATAAACTTGATATCGTTCCCGTATTTCGTATAAATATATTGTTTCGCTTCATCTTTTGATAGATTAATAGGCTTTTTCAATTCTTCTTGTTTTAAATTTTGCGCGCTATCGCCTGAAACACTTTTAATAACACCGTTATTATCTACGTGTGCAGTTAATTGATGGCCATATACTTCTTTTCCTTCGTATGTTTGCTGCATACGCACAAGTGTTGTTCCATCATACGAACCACGTTTTTGAAGAACTTTATAATCTACTCCTGTTTCTCCATTGACTTGATTTGGAGAAAGAGCTTGTTCAGCTTTCTCCTTAAGAGCATCTTTTACTACATTCTCTGGTGTTTTTTGTGACGGTTGTGTAAGTTCACCTGAACGGAATGAGTCCTCCTGAATTTGAACTTGAAGTTGATCTGTTTCCTCTGCATGACCTATTCCGTATGGTGCCACAGCTGTTAAAGCTAATCCTGTTGTTAATGCTACTTTAGTTAATGTCTTTGTGTTTTTCATTTTTTCACCTCGTATAATTTTTGAAATAGAAAGCTTGTACAAAGTATACTGTCTATTTATGTCGAAAAAAAGAGAAAATACAAAATTCATGTAATATTATGCAAAATTACATATATGTGGTCGATAAAATAAAAAATGAGCCCTTTTAGGTGCTCATCCAATTGGTTAGTCGTTAATTATCTATATTCATTCTAATCAAAGTACACTTATATCTTATTAACAACATAAAAAACCACTCTTTACTATTTTAAGAATAGTAGATAAATACTTTAGTGAGGCAACGCATATACAAGTTAGATTTTTCAATATAATTTTGTTATTTATGTCTATAGCTGCATGGATTGTAACGTTTTGAGACTGCTGAAGTCTTATATGAGTTTCAGGCTTTTTTATCTTGTCAAAAATATCTTTCAAAGATATTTTTGTCTCCCCATTTAAATATAGAAAAGGACATATCTATTGCATGTTATTAACTTAAGGTATGTTCTTTTAAAGCATATTATAAATATACATAGTGAGAAATGAAACAATAATTATTCAAATGAAAAATCCCCTAAATTTTTAAAGCGATTCAGGGGATTTTTTACCGATGATTCTCTATATTTCCATACCGATCACAAACTTTTTTAGGATAATGGTATGTCCAAGTTTAATAGTTTTTTGCACGAGAGCCATCTTTTTTATATTTATTTAATTATCCTACTAAGTTTTTTGTAAAATTCACCTTTTCTTTTTACATGATTAAACTGATTTGGATTAATATTAGCTTTTTGTGAGAGTGCTACAATCTCTTCTTTTGTAATTGAATCTTTAGTATTTATAGATGCTATATTTGTATATTTTCCATCTTCTGTTTTTGGGATTTCTAAAATCCCTTTATTTACAAGATCAACTACAGCCTTATGCTCTGAAGAATGTGTATCTACCCCAGTAATTTTCCAATTATGCATAACTTTTGGCGTGTATACACCGTTCTTTACCTCTTTTAAATATGTAATAGCAAGGTTACGAATGGTTCCACCTGTTTCTCCGAATGCATTCTCTTGTTTAGATGACCAAGTTTGTTCAAATTTACGTCCCTCTAAAGCTCCCCCTTTTGCCTGAAGAGCCTCCATTCTATACGCATTCATTCCTAGCGTCATAACATCGCTCATTTTGATTGGTTTATTTGTACGAATAGAGCGTAAATTTGTAATTCTACTACCATATGGTTTTGTTAAGTCAATTTCGTATTTTACGCCTCCAAAGAAATCGTTCGTACTGTATTTAGACGCACGACGATTTTTATCAAAGCTAACTGTTACATCTCCGGCACGAGATGAGTTAAAATATCCTGCTGCCCATTCCATATAGTCTTTTAAATCTTTTCCAGTTATCTTATATACTGTAATTTCTCCCAAAGCATATTGATAATTATAAGCAATATCTCTCTTCTTTATAGGACCTATATCCAAACGGGCATAATCATTATCAATTTGATGGGCTACTACATCCGCCTTACTGTAATGGAGCATGACTTCATGAAAGAAATCTGATAAAGGTGTCTCTTGAATCTGCACACTTGGAATACCCTTTATTTCATTTTCAGGAACAAGGTTTCTACCCTTTAATTGGGCGACTACAACATTTGCATCTCCTCTCGCATACTCATGAAAAGGTGTTAGTGTTTCTTCAAGTGTAGAATCAGATAATACTGTAGTTCCATCAGCATTTTTTACAGGTATAGCGGTAGCTGTTTTATCTTTTAAAACAAGCTTCCCATCTTGCTTTGTAAAAGTAAGGTCAATACGTGAAATATGCGTTCCGTATTTATCTGGTTCTGTAATAATTACGCCATTTACAACTTCTTTTTTTACAAGTTTATGCATATGAGCCGCAAAAATAGCGCTTAGTTCCGGACAAGCATTCGCAATATCTTGAACACCAGTACCTGGGATTCCATTCTCATTTTCTAGTCCCATATGCATAACCCCTACCATTACATCTACTTTATCTTCTAATTCTTTAATAGCCTTTTTTGTCTCTTCTACTGGATTTTTCACTACTAAACCATCCAAATGATCTGTCCCTTTTTCAAAATCACTAATCATTGGTGTATTCATACCAATAATCCCGACTTTAATTCCACCTTTTTCAACAATCGTATATGCAGGAAGAAAACGCTCTCCATTTTCCTTATAAATATTTCCTGCTAACGTCTTTCCCTTGTATTGCTCACTAACTTTTTTCAATGTATCTAATCCAAAGTTGAATTCATGATTTCCAAATGCCCAGGCGTCATATCCCATTGTATTCATTGCTACCATCATTGGCGATTGTGGCTTATCGTTGAATAATTCTACTGAGTTTCCTTGAATTGTATCCCCGGCATCTACTAATATGGTATTTGGATTTTCTTGACGTACCTTCTTTATAACCGTATAAAGCTGCGTCAAACTTCCACTCATATTTGCTCCATCAAGCGCATAATCCCAAGGCATAAATCTACCATGAATATCTGCAGTACCTAACAATGTAATATTAACATTAGATTCCTCAGCCTTAGAAATAGCTGGTTTGACTGTTACTGCTGTTACAAGAAGCATAAGAATAATAAAATTGCATACATAGTTCTTCCATTTCATTTTTTGCATAATAACAATATTTCTCCCCTTTTTGTACTGTCATAAAGTTGCTTGAACTTTAAAAATGTAACTTATTATTCAGAGAAATTCAACTACAAAAGATAATTTTGTAGTTGGTTTTGCTGTGAAAATATAGAGAATAAAATGCATATATCCCCTAACAGAATAGTATTTTATCATTTTCTAATAAAATACTTCTTCCTCCAACGTGTGAAGGGCGCTAAACCAACGGTAGATGTATATGTACTTTCAAAATTTTGGACATATAACTCATTTTCGGATTTCATTGCCAATTTATTTCCTTCTAAATGAAAACGCTGAGATCACTTCCAAAAATAATAACCCCGCTCTTCATTTAAGACGGGGTTACACTTATACAGCAAATCGGATTCAGATTTTTTTCAAATGTTCGTTTCCTCTTCAGGAGTAAAATCTGCTAGTTTCGTATTTTTTCTGCTTATTGGTTGCTTTCAACTAAATTCATCATAATTTTAATCAGGACTTGTATTTTATCACTCGAACCCTTGATGCTATCCCAAATCGCTCAATAAATAGATAATGATTTTTACTTTTCAACTCCACAAAGCAATTTTATCTCTTTAATTTGTTCTATATGACGCTGTTCATGCAAATAGATCAGTTCTATCCACTGATCAAGAAGTAATTCTCCAAGAGCTGGATGCGTCACTGATTTTTTCGCTAATATAGATTCATCTTCTATTGTACTCAGGAAACGCATCAATTCTTTTCTAGAGTCGTTTAACAAATCAACCATTTGCTGCACTTCAAATGGTTCTATACTTGGTTCAATCATTTCTGGGGCTATAAATTTTATCGATCTATCTAATAAAATAGTGTGAATTTCTTTACGCTCATTTAAGATACTATCCATCTTTTTTAATCCCGATGAAATAACTGTTATAACTCTCTCATCTAATAAAACTAAGTGATGACAAACTTGTGCTATACTCCATTTATCCTTATTTGGTTTCCTATTAAATTGAGCATCACTTAACAAATTAATTTCCTCAAATAATTGATTTCTAGTTTCATAAAACTTGTCATTTACAAATGTATTCATGTGAATTCTCCTTTCGCTAGAACCTACATACTTAAATTCCTACGCTAGAATTATTCTCTATGGAAAAAAGATTTTCCTTCACTATTATTCCAATCCAATCTTTTCTTTCTTTAGTAGGTTCTCTAATTCATGCTGAAATGTATGAGTTCTCTCAACATCCTTGAAGATTTCCTTGAGGTTATTATACGCTACAGCTACATCATAATACTTTCAACGGAATCCTTTCAATATAACTACATAAAACGTTCCTAATTATCAATCTAGCATTAAATATATGTAAAAAATCACTCTATTCATTCATTTTTAATGCTTATGTATGTACATTTGTTAATTTATTAGTTATATTATGGGTATTGAATGATTACGAAAAGTTAATAAATCGCTTGTATAACACCTTATATTTTTATATCCGTGAAAACTACAAAATGTATAAAATTCCATTTGTCAAATGAATTTAATGCGGAAGGAGGTTTGTGGTTACTTCATCGGGATATAATAATCAGTTTTGAACTGATAAAAATATAGGAGGCGACATAATGTTTCGTACGATTTCAAATTTCATGAGAGTAGCTGAGATAAGAAACAAAATTCTTTTTACACTAGCGATGCTAATTGTTTTTCGAATTGGCACGTTTATTCCAGTTCCTCATACTAACGCAGAGGTATTAAAAGTACAAGATCAAGCCAACGTTTTAGGTATGCTGAACGTATTTGGCGGAGGAGCACTGCAACACTTCTCAATCTTTGCTGTAGGTATCACACCATATATTACAGCTTCTATCATTGTACAATTACTACAAATGGACGTTGTACCTAAATTTACAGAATGGGCAAAGCAAGGAGAAATGGGCCGTAAGAAATCAGCTCAATTTACTCGCTACTTTACAATCATTCTCGCATTCATACAATCCATTGGGATGTCTTATGGTTTTAATAATATAGCAGGTGGACAATTAATTACAGATCAAAGCTGGACTACATACTTATTTATTGCGACAGTTTTAACTGCTGGTACTGCATTTTTACTTTGGTTAGGTGAACAAATTACCGCTAATGGCGTTGGTAATGGAATCTCAATGATTATCTTCGCAGGACTTGTTGCGGCGATTCCGAATGTCGCTAATCAAATTTATTTGCAACAATTCCAAAACGCAGGCGATCAGTTATTTATGCACATAATAAAAATGGTTTTAATTGGACTCGTAATTTTAGCGATAGTTGTTGGTGTTATTTACATTCAACAAGCTGTTCGAAAAATACCGATTCAATATGCAAAAGCTGTTTCAGGAAACAATCAATATCAAGGAGCAAAAAATACTCATTTACCTCTTAAAGTAAATAGTGCAGGTGTAATTCCTGTTATCTTTGCTTCAGCCTTTTTAATGACGCCGCGTACAATTGCGCAGCTCTTCCCTGATTCAAGCGTATCTAAATGGATAATTGCGAATCTTGATTTTGCACATCCATTTGGAATGACACTATATGTGGGTCTTATCGTTGCCTTCACATATTTCTACGCGTTTATTCAAGTAAATCCTGAACAAATGGCTGAGAATTTGAAAAAGCAAAACGGATATGTCCCGGGTATTCGCCCAGGTAAATCTACAGAACAGTATGTAACAAAAATTTTATACCGTTTAACATTTATCGGTGCGATTTTCTTAGGAGCAATTTCAATATTACCACTTGTATTTACAAAAATCGCTACATTACCACCATCTGCTCAAATCGGTGGTACAAGTTTACTAATCATCGTAGGTGTTGCATTAGAAACGATGAAAACGTTAGAAAATCAACTTGTGAAGCGTCATTATAAAGGTTTTATAAAAAAAGTGAATTAATTACAAAAACACACTAGAAGTCACAATAGCGACCTAGTGTGTTTTTATTATAAAAACTTATAATAACGGAGGTTTTGTCTTATGAGTCAAAGAATGTCTTATTATGATATTTCGCCTGATGGTATGAAAATTATGATGGATATGGAGAAATACACGAAGAAATCCTCAATTAATCGAGCTGTTAGAGAGCTTATAAAAATTAGAGTCTCTCAAATTAACGGCTGTGCTTATTGTATCGATATGCATACTTCTGACGCCCGAAAATTGGGTGAAACCGAGCAAAGAATTTATTGCTTAAATGCTTGGGATGATTGTGATTTTTATACTCCTGAAGAAAAAGTTGCTTTGGAACTATCGGAGCATATTACTCTCATTCCTACTAAAAGAGTTCCTGAAAATCTATACAACCGTGTACTTGAATACTTTGACGAAAAACAATATGTTGATCTTGTGTTAATCATTAATCAAATAAATAGTTGGAATCGAATTTCTATTGCGATGGGTAATACCGTAATAAAAAAATAACACTTATCCACCAAATAATATGCGATCGATTTAGTTAAGTGTAAAATTAAATACACCCTATATTAAAACACAGTTGGTTATTTCTCCAACTGTGTTTTTGATTTTACTATCTCTAATCTGTATTCTAATGTGTTAATCATTTTCTTCAAATTAACTATTTTTTCTTCTAAATTTTGAATACGTTTTCCGCTGTTTTCCACATCATTAAGCTTTAACTACATCTCTTTTTTTAACAACCTTCCTTGCTTAAAATAAACTCCAAGTGTAGAACGATTCGCTAAAAATACACCAATCAAGATTAAACAAGCTCCAATTCCCATTGCAGGATTTAATGGTTCTCCTAATACAAAATAACCTACAATAACAGCGATTAACGGGGATACATATAACCACGTTGATGGAAATACAGGATTTGTTTTTGATAAAAGCCAGTAATATAAACCGTGCCCACCGATAGACCCTACAAATATGAGATATAAAATTGGCCATTGTACATTCCAAGATGTTAAGATTGTTAGATTAGGCTGTTCCATTACGATAGATACAATTAACAACAAAACTCCTCCATAGAACATTTGAATGCCGTTAATGAGAAATGGTGATACGTTAGGTAAATCTGAAAGTATTTCTTTTGAACGAATAGAACCTATTCCATAAAACAACTCCCCTACTAATATAACAAGGCAAGCGATACTCCATATGAATGTAAGTTCTTGATGCATTCCAGGTAAAGAAATGCAAAAAACACCTATAAGTGCTATAACTAAAGCAACAAGTTGTTCTTTTTGCAATTTTGTTTTATTTCTCTTTGATTGCAATAGCAAGATCATCATTGGACCCGTAGCAGATAGAATTGCAGCTAATCCAGAAGAAATATATTGTTCTGCCCAGTAAAGGGTCGCGAATGTCATAAATGTTAAACAAAAACCAGCATATATAATACGTTTTGATAATAAGTAAGGCATAATATCCTTTCTCTTTAATTTAAAAATAATAATGAGAATAAGACCGGCCAAAAAGAAGCGAATTCCAGCTGAAAATAACGGCGGTGCACCTGCCTCAATTCCGATTTTTATCGTTAAAAATGTTGTTCCAAAGATGATACATACTAAAATATAATTTAAAATGACCATTTTCCTTCCTCCTTTTTACTCTTGAAATGAGTATAGAGGATATGGTGTATAACAGTGTATCCGAGCATATAACAGTTGAATAAAAATATAGTTGATTGTCAGACTATTTTTCGCTTTAATTAAATTAAAAAGAAAAACAGGTGATTCTATGAAGATAGTACTACGTAAAGAATCCAACATACCATATTACCAACAAATATATATGCAAATTGTTGAGAGAATTCAAAGCGGGATGCTTTCGCATGGCGATTACCTCCCTTCTTTACGTTCTATGGCCGATGATTTGCAAATTAGTTTATTAACTGTTCGTAAAGCTTATAAACAGTTAGAAACGAAAAGTTATATACGAATTGAACAAGGAAAAGGTGCCTATATACATAAACGTGTGAACAAAGATTTCAAACCAATTCCATATCAATGGCAACAAACGAAATCCATTAATGTTATGCGTTCTCAATATGTAATGAACCAACATCGTAAATATTTTGATTTTTCACAGGCTGTCCTTTATCCACGTTTATTACCAAATCCGTTTCTTTCAGATGAAATGCACAAATTACTTAATAAGGATCAAATGATACTGGCAACATACGGACCTGTTCAAGGTGACAAAGAACTTAGAGTGGAAATAACAAACTACTTAAAAGAACACCAACAAGTAGTTACAGATCCATCTCAATTATTAATTACAAGTGGTGCCCAGCAAGGAATTGATTTAATCGCCCAAACATTATTAAAGCCTGGAGACATAGTGTTAGTAGAAAGTCCGTGTTATGGAGCGGCGCTTGATGTATTTGTTAATAAAGGAGTTCAAATTATCCCTGTTAGTCTTGATAACAACGGCATTCGCTCAGATTTAATCGATGATATTTGTCAAAGAAAGAATCCTGTTTTGTTATATGTGAATCCTACTTTTCAGAATCCAACGGGCACAGTAATGAGTAAAGAAAGAAGAATGGAACTTGTAGAACTAGCAGAGCTTTATCAATTTTTCATTTTAGAGGATGATTCTTTCGGAGAGATATATTTTGAGGATTTTAAAATTCCCCCTCCAATAAAAAGCTTTGATACAAATGGTCATGTTATATATTTAAAAGGATTTAGTAAAACGTTAGCACCAGGTCTTCGCATCGCGGCACTTGCAGCTGAAGGTCCTATCTTTGAATGGTTATACGCCGTGAAGGCTTCGATGGATATTGGTAGTCCCTTATTGACACAAAAAGCACTACTTCCTTTTTTACGAGCGGAACGAATGAAAAATCATTTAGAAAAATTACGGACTGCTTTACAAATTAGACGCGATTTAACAATTGATATATTATCTCCATTAAAAGAATTAGAATTTGAAATACCTAATGGAGGATTTAACTTATGGGTTACACTCCCTCAGTCAATCGATCCTTTTACATTATTACAAAAAGCGAATGAAGTAGATGTTTCTTTTTTACCCGGCACAGCTTGTCTGATAAACCATGAAAATCAATATAATCATTTGCGAATTAGTTATTCAATGTTAAATGAAAAAGATATGTTGATTGGATTAGAAAGATTACATGATACAATTGCCAAGTTTAAATCAATGATTTAAACTTCAAAACAACAACGAATAACTTCTTATTCACACAATAAAAACCAACACTTTCAAAAGTGTTGGTTTTTTATTTATTTACAAACTAATTTCTGCTGCTGTGAAAGTAATTGGGCCATTTACAAAAAGTTCTGCAGTTGGAGAGTTAGTGCGCACTGTTAAAATATATGATACTTCATCTTGTGAAGAGCCGATTTGATCAACGTGTTGTGCCACTACTTGTGTTACGTCATCATGAAATTCGGCATCAATTTCAATAATAGATTGATATATAAGCTTTCTATTGAAACCACTTACACGATAAATTGCAGTTATAAGATCACTTGGTGTTAAACTATTATTATTTATGTGGAAGAGACCATTCAACCACACTAAATCCCCAGATTTAACATGTTGTAAATTTACTTCTGCAACTGTAGTTAATTCTTCTGAAACGACAATACTATTACTTAATGGTAAGTTGATGATTGAAGAAGATGTATCATAAGCGAATCCTACTAGTCTGCTTTTTTCTTGTTACTATCACAATCAGTATTGCATCCTTCATCTTTTTTGTTTCCATTATAATACTTACTTTTTCCTTTACAGCACTTGTGATTTTTCTCTTCATAGCTATCGCAATATTTGCAGTAATAATACAATGAAATCTCCCTTTCTAAATAAATGTAATAATATATAATATTACTTCGATTTAGAAAGGATTGGACAAACTAGAATTTTATGAATTTTGAGGTTCTCTACTAACGAAAATTCACGTTAAAATAGTTAATTGGATATCAATAGTATATCCTTGTCCTTTTTATTTGTGCATTTTTTAATACACCAATTGACTGAACCGTAATATTTTTCATATACACTCAATTTTTATTAAGTATCTCCACATTCTTTTCAATAAACACCTTCTATATTTCCTAAAAACATACAATATTCGCATTTAATATTCAGTTAAATCACTAAATTTTTATGTATATTATTTCAAGTTATATTAGCTACACATGTGCAAGCGATATAACAATGATTTTGTTGGTCAAGTATACAAACAATATAACATTCATTTAATAGAATATATTATATTACATGAAAGGAGATAGCTATATTTGGAATTAAAAAATTTATTGATCCCCTTCCGATTCCCTCTGCAATAAAACCTACAGGAACATATAAGGGTAAACCATTTTATGATGTACGTATGATTGAAACGCTACACAAGTTTCATATTGATTTACCAAAGACGAAAGTATGGGGTTATAATGGAATGGTACCTGGTCCAACGTTTGAGGTGAAAAAAGATCATCCTGTATATGTGAGATGGTCAAACGATTTACCTAAAAAACACTTCTTACCTGTTGATACAACCGTTCATGGGGCGCATGATAACCCAGAAGTACGAACTGTTGTACATTTACATGGAAGCCCAAGTGAACCAGATAGCGATGGTCATCCAGAAGCATGGTTTACGAAAAACTTTCAACAAACAGGACCTAGTTTCGTAAAAGAGATTTATCAATATACGAATCGAGAACGAGCAACCGCCCTTTGGTATCATGATCATGCACTTGGGATTACTCGTTTAAATGTATATGCGGGTCTCGCAGGACTTTACTTGATTCGTGATAAAGAAGAAAAATCACTACCCCTACCTAAAGGGAAATACGAGATACCACTTATCGTTCAAGATAAATCTTTTAATCCGGACGGTTCCCTATTTTATCCTGCTCAACCTGAAGATCCATCACCAGGTTTACCATACCCTTCTATTGTTCCTCTATTTTTAGGAAATACAATTGCAGTTAACGGGAAAGTATGGCCATTTTTAAAAGTTGAGCCCCGCAAATATAGATTTCGTTTATTAAACGCTTCTAATACTCGCACATACAAGTTCCAATTAAGTGACCTTAGCTCATTCTTTTTAATAGGAACTGATGGAGGCCTTCTTAAACGGCCGATTAAAGTACAAAGTTTAGATGTTTCACCAGCAGAGCGTATTGACATTATTATTGATTTTTCAAGGTTTGAAGGAAAAAAGTAGTTTTACAAAATGGAATTGATTTAGATAATCCAACTGGTGAGATAATGGAGTTCCAAGTAACGAAACCATTATCCTGCCCAGATAAAAGTAAAATCCCATGCAAATTAAGTAACATTGACTTTATTCCCGTAGAAAAAGTAAAGAAAGTAAGACGATTAACATTAAATGACTCAGAGGATGAATTTGGACGTCTCATGCTTTTATTAGATAATAAAGAATGGGACGATCCAGTGACAGAAACACCTTTATTAAATTCTGTTGAAATATGGGAGTTAGTAAATTTGACCGTTGGGATTCATCCTATTCATATACATCTAGTTAATTTTCAAGTTCTTGATCGTCATGATTTGAATGGAAACTTATTAAATCCTCTCCCAGCTGATTTTGAATTAAAAGATACCGTGCTTGTAGCAGGTGAACAGACCGTCCGAATCATAATGAAGTTTGAGCCCTATTCTGGAGATTATGTATGGCACTGTCATCGTTTAGAGCATGAAGACCATGATATGATGAGACCGTTAAAAATCATACCTTCCAATCTTAATAGACACAAATTAAATTGATAGATACATTAAATAACACGAAAGTCCCTTCAGGATTACTGAAGGGACTATTACACGTTTGCGAAAAGTGCCTTTATGTACAAGAAGCGCTTTTCAGTCTAAAACTATTTTTTCAGATTACATTTCTCTAGAAGCTTTTCTAGCATTTCCAAAGTAACTGGTTGTGCCTTAGTAGTTAGTTGATACCCAATCCGTCCATTCGTTTCTACAGTTGCTTGTTGTAAATTCTTGATTTCATGTATACCTTTTTCTCTCAGATGCATAAATAATTGTTGTTCTGACATTTTCGCGCGTAATAAATTCTTTTTTAAGATTTCTCCGTTTTCTATAACAATAATGCTATTTCCATTTAGAAACTTTTCTACTTTTCGTGATTTCAATTCAAAAAAATGAATAATAAGTAAAACACTAGCAAAAATAAACGCAGCAAAAATAGATGGGCCTACTTTCCTACTTAATATAGGTTCTACAATAATACGTCCTATAGAAACCACAATAATAATTTCAGCTCTCGTCATTTGGCTAACAGATTTACTACCTGTCAATTTTAAAACAATAATTCCAGTGAGGATTAAAATAATGCTTTCAAAAAGTATATTCATTACAGCCCAATCCTTTAATAGTGGATTTTACTAGTATTCCCATTAAAGGATTTTTATGATATTTTAAAGTATCCATTCTCTTTACATGCCTTATTCTTTGAAGCACCTCTCTCCCAGCTAGTAATGGTAAAGCATCAACTTTCTTCATTTGCTTCTACTTGTGATTCGTTACGAATCATTGCATACACAGTATGACCTTCTTTTATTGGCATTGGTATTAAAGAACGTGCTGTTGCACCTGCTACAAAAATTTTCATATGTGTTCCTTCTTATTTTGAATATCATAATTGAGAAAAGACATATATAAGGTATGTGACAAATATTTGGCTAGTTTTTCATTATTCATATGAAACGTATACTTTTAAAGGATTAATTATCCCTTGACTCAGTTCCTCAAAACATTGTATGAGTGCAGTATAATGTATTTCATGTTGAAAAATTTCTTCTATAAATGGTGTTTGTTCTATTTTTCTAAAAAAACAATCTGCATGTTTTTGATAATCGTATCCGTCACTTGACCCTATGATTTGCAATTCTTTCCGATAAAAGTCGGCGGTTAATGTTAGTTCTACTTTATTACCATCAGAAAGTATACATATTACACCATTACTGTTAAGTGCTTTTTGCAATGTACGGAATCCGCTATTTGTAGCTGAACATTCGAAACCGTAACTATATGTTTCTATTATTTTCTCTTCTGAATCATATATGTTTTTTGCACCAAATTTCTTTGCAAATTCTCTCCTATTTCTATTAGGTTCAACAACATCCACATGATCAACACCTACATAATATTTTAAGAAATAACATGTGAGTAAACCCATAACCCCCATGCCAGTTATTAGTACTTTTTTATCCTGTAGTGGGTTTAATTTTAATACTCCTTTAGCAGCATCACATGACAGAATGGATAATAAGGCAACTTTAGGCTTTATATAACTAGGTACTCGAGTTACTTTATGTCCCTTAACTATTCCTATCGTTTGATGCCCATAAAAAGAAACTACTTTATCGCCTACGCTTAAATTTGTTACTTTACTACCAACTTGAATAACCTCACCATAACTTTCATATCCAGTTTCTCTCGGATATAAAGGATTAACATCTGAAATATCCGATTCTTTATACTGTGGTAACTCTGTCCCAATACTTATTGCACCTGCGATTGTTTTAACGATAATTTCATCATCCTGTATGGGCCTAATTTCACCCGTTTCCCACTTTAACTGTTTAGATCCTTCTAAAACTAATTTATATTGTTCCATTGAAATCCTCTCACTTTATAAAAATATATTCACACTAAACTTTAAGCTATAATAATCAATATGAAAGATTCATCCAAAATTAAAGCTATAATGTTGGCTAGCAACCAATAGTGATAACATGATAATTGAATTTGATGGATATGGAATTAATGAGTATGTTATTGGTCATAACTGTTCTATCAGTAAGTTAAAAAAATGTATTTTAACGTAAAAAATGAAGAGTTATCTAATGAGGAGCTTATAAATTTATTTTGTGTACGTTATCATTTTGAAAACATTCCAAAGTCATTACAAGAAGACATTAAGACCGATGTCGTCATTGACTTAGATACGGACTATATTTATATCCCTAATAGATAACAATAACCCAGTAAACTAAAATGGTTTAATGTAACTTACGATTCAGACAAGAATTTAATAAAATAAGTAATTGCCCAAATAGAAGTCGCGAATTGAGTGACAAAATACATTGTCCATTCGAAAGAAGTTAGTTTTCTCTCTCGTTTAATCTTCTTTAAGTATCTGTAAAATATTAATGTACTCAAAAACATAAGTAATAAAGAGAATTGTTGTAAATCATCGACTATACGTACCGCCATAGACTCCATCACCCTCCTATACAAAATATAGACTATACTTTAAGGATATCATTTTTTTGGTAATGATTCCCTATATATTTAATGAAGTTAAAAAATGTTTTATGCGATATATGTGTACAGATAATAAAGTTGTTTAATTTTGTTCTTAGAAATACATTAATCGCCTACTCATAAATTTGATGGGCGATTATTATTTTTGTTTAATAATTGCTTTATTTCAATCACGACATTAATAATAGGTTTTGGTCTAAATGATTCTTGCAAGGAATCTCCTAATCTTGGACTTACTGATTTGGAAAAATAAAATTATTATGATCGTCTCAATTACCATTATTTTGGAGAACAATGTGCTATTATATATTCGTAATCAATGAAATAATAAGAAAGAAGGGGTAGTTGTGGAAACAAAGATTATAGAAACAGAGAAGAAAATTGATTCGAAATCCCTTTTGGCTTTGGGATTATTAATTATTTCCGGGATTGTATATCAACTTTTCGCAGTGTTAGGAGATAATATACCTGAAGTATTGAGGATGATTCTTGAAGCTTTATGGAATCTTGTATTATGTGGAATTATAGGATACTATTTTTTAGGAAAAATATCATTAGAGCAATTTAAACATTTTAATTTCAAGACATTACTTTGGGGTTTGCCTTTAACAATTATCGTAGGTATGGCTTCCAACTTAATATTCAGTTACATTTTTGAACCTGCAACTAAAAATTCCGTTGCTGAAGTAATAAGTATTTCTATGATTTTATTCCGTGTACCCTTTATGTTAATGGGTGAAGAGTTGATTTGCACTAATATAATTATCGCATTACAAAAATTAGGATTAAAATTTGGCACGGCATCATTAATATGTAGTTTGTTGTTCGCTTTGTGGCATATTCCAGCTTATGGTTTTGTGCCAATGCAGTTATTAATAACTATAATCCCAATTAGATTAGCACTAAATTATATATGGAAAAATTCAAAAAGTATTTGGGTAAGTTGGATTTGTCACTTTATTTTTGACTGTATTTCATTTGTACCAATGCTTTTTAAATAACCATTTTATTTTTAAAAGGACTTTATTATTTGCGTATTGTATAAAGAACAAGAGCACTCAGCTATTGAGTGCTCTAAAAACATTAATTTTGATTCAAAACATTCTCCTCAAAATATTTCCCCCAATCTGGGCGTCTTCCATCCATATCTGTAAATCCATACTCTCTTCCTAATTCCCATGAACTTAACGCTCGTCCCGTTTTTTCATGAACATTTGGATCACTTGCTAAAGCTGCTACTGCTCTTCCAACAAAGAAAGGAGTTTCTGATGCGATAAAATGAGGGTCTTGTTTAGCTCCTTCTCGCCAATTCTCCTCTGTTACACCAAATATATCTAACATCGCTTCTGAACGAAGGAATCCTGGACTAACTGCGACAGCTGTAATATTGTGTTGTTCTAAATCTTTCGCCATAGCTTCTGCTAAATGAATTGTTGAGACTTTTGCTAAACTATAGTACAAATTACCTCGATATTGATAATCGACTCCATCTGTAATTTCAATAACAAGTCCCATTTTATTTTTCACCATTAATGGTACACCGTAATGGCTTGTCATTATATGAGAATGAACAGCTCTTTGTTGCATAAGTAGTCCGTTATGTAGGTTGTGTTCCCAGAAAGGTTTCTCCCATTCTGTTAAAGGATCGCCGCCCCAAACATCGTTTACTAAAATATCAAGCTGTCCATTTTGTTCGTCTTGAATCTTTGTAAATAATGCTTTAATATCTTCTTCTACCGTATGATCAACACGAACTGCGATTCCTTTTCCGCCTTGCTTTGTAACAAGCTCTGCCGTTTCTTCAATCGTTTCAGTTCTTCCCATACAGGATAAATTCCCTTTTGTACTTCTTCCTGTTACATATACAGTTGCACCGGCTTCACCAAGCATCATCGCAATACCTCTTCCGGCGCCTCGTGTTGCTCCGGCCACAACTGCTATTTTACCTTGTAATGGTTTCATGTGATTCTCCTTAGTTGCTATGATCAAGTTTAATTAGTTAGAGTAATACATTTTAAAGTAAATTTACCACAAACTCAACTTGCAGTTATTTATCTTGATTCACCAGTTCATTTGAGGGTGATTTGTTTAGGAATCTTCACAGTTACCTTTCTTGGGTATCATAATATGTTTTATCTGCGTATTTTTTATCCTTTCCTTTTAGATAAGCTAAGATTACTTTTGGATTTTTAAGTAAAGCCCAGTCTCCATATTTATCAAATCTTCTGCATGAAGTTATCATTCCATTTTTAATTGTACCGAATTTCTTATTATTTTGCTTTCCCCATTCTTTTAATCGTTTAGCGAAATCTGCATCTTCGGCCATAAGCATGTTTTCATTAAATCCGTTGTTTGCCATAAAGTCTTTTCTATAGCACCAAAAAATCCCTACAGATATAGCTCCATACTTAAAAAGTAAGGGGATTATTATTAACATTGCGGAAACGAATATTCCTAAAGACATCCTTTCAAACTTCCCAGTTACCCCACCACCAATGTATTTACCTGAAGCTAAATATTTGTCTACATTAGACAACATAAACTCTGTCATTTGGGTATCAGCATCTATAGTAATGATTATTTCTCCACTAGCTATTTTGGCCCCTGCATTTCGGATTTTGGATAAGTTTTTA
This sequence comes from Bacillus sp. TH17, assembly GCF_016651125.1. NCBI lineage: Bacteria > Bacillati > Bacillota > Bacilli > Caryophanales > Bacillaceae > Bacillus > Bacillus sp. TH17. Next base: position 2,117,581 of record NZ_JAEKEN010000001.1, on the reverse strand, counting down.
TCGTTATTTTTTAATGTAATACAGTTATAAGACTTTGCTATTTCTTCTGTGTTATCTGTGCAGCGATTTAAAACAACTATGACTTCAGTTTGATCTTTATATGCCTCTGATGCCTTTGCAATTGAATCCAAACATTTTTTAATGTACTTTTCTTCATTGTGTGCAGGGATTATAATTGAAAACTTCACATCTTTTTTTAAATTTACTCCTGAAAATTCGTTTGTTTCAGTCATAATATTCCCCCTTATTTTATAAAGTAAATATCTACTATATATATTAATAGTTATTAGGTTGTATTATAGAAACTGAAGGTAAACTGTTATTTAAGAGCTTACTCTCGAGTATTTTTTATTATATATCTTGGATTTACTTTACGTTTACGAACCTAAAACAAGCATAACCCCGTTCTGTTTTTAAGAAAGGGGTAAAATAATATGAATTAAATTTGATTAGCATTGCACCCTATACCTTGTAGTGCAACAGCGATGTTCACGCTTTTTCGTTCGAAATCAGCACATCTAAATAGTGCTGATTGTACATAATGCCTAATATGTTTCCGAAGGGATCAACTACGGAAGCCGTGATGAATCCCACGCCGCGCTCTGTAGGTGCCTCATACTCTTTTGCTCCCATAGACAGTAGCTTATTGAAAGTTGCTGTTACATCATCAACATGCCAGTACACTATAGAGCCAGATGGGCCGGTCACTGAATCAGCTGGCGCATAACGGCTATCGATTAAACCTAGCTCGTGTTGGTAGTCGCCAATGCGAAATTCGGCATATCCTGGACGTTCAAAGTATGGTTCACTTCCTAATAGGTCAGCGTACCATTTCTTTGCGGCTGCTAGATTATCTGTCCAAAAACTAACTGTGGTTAGCCCTCGTAATGTCTGTGTATTGCTCATAATCGATCTCCTCCATAATGTTGAGTAATATTTCCACATACTAAACCGAAATAACACCTTCTGAATTACCTTTAATTCACATATAAATAACCCATTCTCTTATCCACATTCAAGAAAATACCCTTTTAATGGAAGATCATGAACGTAACGATTTTTTTGTAATTAAACAATAATATTGTGAATCAATAAGAGCAATACATACAAAAAAGGCTATTCTATTCAAAACACACCCCCTCATAATTTTTATTCTTTTTTAAACTGAAAATCCACACGGTTCGTTCGTTTTATTTCCCCAATTACTTTGCCAATCCCTTCTTCAATCTTTTCTTCTTTTACATTAGATACATTTAACTTTAACAATCTCTCTTTATGAAAGTTACTTAAATAATTTTTATCAATAGAATCTATACTTATTTGACTCTTGCTTAAATTTTTAATAAATGTGTCCGTGACTATATTTTTTTCAACTGTAAACAAGTGTGTATTCCAATTGGATCTACTGTTCTAGAAGTAAACAAATGTGGATTTTCATTTTGAACACCTTCTACTACTGCCGCTAGTTTTTTTGACCTATTGTAGTAAGATGCTTTTATTTTATGTTTATGCCGATCAAACATTCCGCTCTTTATGTAAATTTCTAAAGCAGCTTGCGAAATCATAGGACTATCGATATCTAAAATCTTTTTATACTTATAAAAGGCATCTGCAATGGATTGCGGGATGACTGCAACACCGACTCGCAAACCAGGAAAGATGATCTTCGAATAACTTTTTAAATATATAACATGATTACAATTATCTTGGCTGTAAAACGGATCTACTTTTGAATCAGTTTCTAAATCTGCTAAATAATCATCTTCCACTATAAATACATTATACTTCTTGGCCAATAGCACGATTTTTTCTTTCTCATCTTTAGAATAAGACGTTCCAAGTGGATGATGATATCTCGGTATCGTATAAAAGAATTTTATTTTTCCTGTTCGAAATATACGTTCTAATTCATTCAAGTCGATGCCTTCATTCGTACGTTTAATGCCGATTACAGGAATTTTATTTATTTCTACATATTCAATATATAAATGATATGTTGGCTGTTCAATTAATATCGTTTCGTTTTCATTCGGAAATGGTATAGAAGTTAGTATTGCAAGCGCCTGCTGCACACCTGACGTTATAAATATATTGTCTTCCTTTGTGAAAACTTGATAGTTTGCTAACTGTTTTTGCACAACCGAAATTAAAGATGGTAACCCTTTCGGTGTTCCGTATATAAACAAATCATTCTTATAGGTATCAATCGCTTTATTAATGCAATGCTGAAAATCTAAGTATGGAAAAACATCTGGATCTGGGGCCGAAGAAGCGAAATCAATAATCTCGTTACTTTCTACGTAACTTCCAGATTTCTTAACAACGTAGTACCCACTTTGAGGTACAGAATAAATAATATGACGCTTTTCCAATTCATACAGCGCTCGTATTACAGTCGCCTTATTACATTCATATTGTGTAACAAGCGACCGTATAGACGGTAATTTCTTTCCTTCTTTTATCTCACCATTTTGAATCATACTTTCTAAGTCGTTCAAAACATGTAAATATTTATACATCATTACACCTCCTATTTTTTTGTACCGGTACAGTTTGTATTTGTTCACATTGTAGCACTAGATCAGAAGGATTACTATGTACGTATACTGGCCAGTAAGAAATCAACTACTATGAGGTGGAATTATGACAAATACAACAAAAGCATATATATCAGCATTACTCTATTCATTTATTATTGGGTTTTCATTTATGTTTGTGAAACTAGCACTAACCATTACGAGTCCTCTTGATACTCTGGCTCACCGTTTTACAGTTGCCTTCATAGCAGCAACCATTCCGGTTATTTTCGGTTTTGTAAAGTTAAATATATCATTTAAAAACATACTTACACTTTTACCACTCGCAATATTTTATCCAGCATTGTTCTTTGCTTTCCAAGCATTTGGCTTAGTATATACAAGTTCATCTGAAGCTGGAATTATACAAGCAGCGATCCCTATATTTACGATGATACTAGCTTCCTATTTTTTAAAAGAATATACGAATACATGGCAAAAAACATCAGTATGTATTTCTGTCATAGGTGTCATTTATATATTTGTTATGAATGGTATAGGGGCTCATGAAACGAGCTTTATCGGTGTTATTCTCATTTTATTATCGGCATTATCATCTGCTTGCTACAATGTATTAGCTCGAAAAATGACAAAGAAATTCAAGCTGATGGATTTAACATACACAATGACAGCAATCGGTTTTATTAGTTTTAATTTCATCGCAATCATTGACCATATGAACAAAGGTACAATAACTGTATACTTTAAGCCATTTACGAATGGAACATTCCTTATCTCCATTTTATATTTAGGATTACTATCTTCCTTACTGACAGCATTATTATTAAACTATTCGCTATCTTATATTGAAGCAGCCAAAATAAGTGTTTTTAGCAACTTATCTACACTTATTACCATTATCGCAGGCGTTGTATTCTTACACGAGCAAATTGCCTACTATCATATTGTCGGTACACTTATGATTGTTCTTGGAGTAATAGGCACAAATTTTCTAGGAAAAAAAGGAATCATAGCGAAAAAGAAGAATACCTCCTTGAGTAAATAAAAAGTGAGGGGTAAATAATGCAGAACTCTAATACGATCGATATCCGTAATATACATGAGCTAGAGAACGAATTATCTACTTTATTAAGTAAACCCATTTCTTCAGGAGAAGATTTAGAAAATTGGCTGAAAACACAGTCGAAATTAATATGGGAAATCGAAGAACAATTGAGATCACACTATATTGACTTTCAATGTAATACAGATAACAAAGAAATAAAAGATACGTTTGAATATGATCAACAATATGTAAGGCCTCTTTTGAAACGTTATCAAAATTCCTTTGATAATAAATATTTAGAGTCACCATTTCGAATGCAACTTGATCCAAAAACTTATAGCTTACTAGATAAAAAAATAAAAAATGCGCAAACATTATTTTGTGAAAAGAACATTGATTTAGAAGTAAAAGAAGACAAATTAGCAACCGAGTACTTCGAAATTACAGGCAGTTTGACTGCACTATGGGATGGCGAAGAAAAAACAATTACTGAACTACAGTCTTACTTACAAAATCCGAATCGTGATATACGAAAAAAAGCAAAAACGCTCATTTCTGAAAAATTCTTATCTGTTGAAAATAATTTACAACATATTTTAAATGAATTAATTGCAATCCGTCACCAAAAGGCAAAAAACATTCAATTAGATAATTATCGTGATTATATGTTTAAAAAACATGAACGTTTTGATTATACGGCTGATGATTGCTATGAACTTGCAGAATCCGTTCGTAAATACGTTGTGCCACTTATTGATAATATATTTAATGAGAAAAAAGCTGAACTTCAAGTAGATACACTTCGTCCGTGGGATCTAAAAGCAGCCGCACCAAATCAAAAAGTATTAAAACCCATTGAAGACGAGAGTGATTTAATCGAAAAAAGTTCTCATATTTTACAAAAACTAGACCCAGAATTTTCTGCATTATTGAGCCGTATGCATAAAAATGATTGCTTAGATTTAGAAAGTCGTAAAGGAAAAGCACCTGGAGGATTTTGCGAACACTTACCTGCTTCTCAATTATCTTTTATTTTTATGAATCTCAATCATACACATTATGATGTTACTACTTTCCTCCATGAAATGGGCCATAGTATTCATAATGAATGTATGAAGCAGCTAAAGCTACAAAAATATTTAGAAATCCCTTCAGAATCAGCTGAGCTAGCCAGCATGACAATGGAATTGTTTTCGATGGAGTATTGGGATACATTTTATGAGAATACAGAAGAATTTATAAAAGCAAAATTAGATTTCTTTAAAGATATTGTTAAGTATTTACCACAAATGCTTATCGTTGATCAATTCCAACATTGGATGTATGAAAATCCAAATCATACTGCTAAAGAAAGAAATGAAAAATATTTAGAATTACATAACACTTACCAATCGAATGTGGTAAATATTGAAGGTTATGAAAACTGGATAGCAACTGGCTGGTTACCTGTACTACACATATTCGAAATACCATTCTATTATATCGAATATGCAATCGCGCAACTTGGTGCATTGCAAATGTATAAACAATACAAAGAGAATCCTAAACAAGCACTACAAAATTACAAAAAAGCATTATCTCTAGGTAGCTCTGAATCCTTACCAGAGGTATATGAAGCAGCTGGAATTCGTTTTGATTTTTCTAGTGAGACAATAAAAGAATTAATGGCATTTGTAGAAGAGGAATTAAATTTACTTGAATAAATATAAGTAAAAAAGATGCACCTATACTTTTAGGTGCATCTTTTTTACTGTATTCTCTTCTAATTATTTTCAATTTTCATCTCGCTTTATTAATAAGCTCTATATATTGTAGGTCCCCATATCCTATTGTTTGGAAAAGATTAAACATCCTTTTTAGTAACTCTTGTGTTGGTAAATCTTTATTTTTGGAGATATACTTTACTACTACATTATTTTCTTTTAGCATCTCTAAATATAAATCTATCGCCTGATACATTACAGGTAGTATCTCATGAGATGGCTTTTTATGATTTACTAGAACTTCATTGTAAACAGAAAAATAGTTCCCTAATTCAAGTTCAATTTGACTTACTTTAAATTCATCCTCTCTGAAGCTATTTAAGTATACTTTTCCCTTATAATCAGACTGTTCAAGGTAAGAAAGTACGGTAAGTAGATTCATTTGGCAAAACATATCCTCACCAAACCATAAAACGATACATTTATACTCTTTTTTAAAAAGATTCTCTAAAGGATGAATAACCTTTTTCATATAATTTTCTACAGTACCTTGGTGTCCTTCTGCCCTTGTTTTAATAAACTCATCATCAAAAATCTGTGCAGTAGTCGCATTTACACACATAGCTTCATTAAATGGAGCGTAATCAGACTCTCCCATTAGTCTTTCACTTTTAAATTCTTCATACATAAATTGACCATTTAATATGTTTAGTACATCTTTATCAAACAGCCCACTCTTCGCATTCCGTAACTGATTAACTTCAATTTTTCTAGAAAAATTCATTCTATCCCACTCCTTGCCATCATTGATTGAGAGTTTAATAAATGATTGAACCGGTATTTTGTTAAGTTGGAATTTTCCTGGGGTTATACCAAAAACAGTTTTAAATGCTCTACTATAAGCCTCTTGCGAAGAGTAATCGTAATCAAATGCGATATCAATTATCTTTCTATCATTCGTCAAATCTTCCGTTGATAAATACAATCTTCTAAGAAGAATATATCGTCTAATACTTATCCCTGTTACTTGATGAAATTTAAACGAACAGAAGTAAGGAGAATACCCCATATAATCAGATAATTTATCTAATGAAAACTCCTTTTTTAAATTGCCCTCAATCCATTCAATCATTAGCTGTATATGTTCATTCATTTATCTCCCTCCTCACTAAATATTATAAGAAGTATCCACTTCTTTCTTTTGATATTTCTTGTGGTTTATAACATTAACCACCCTCTAGAACCTTTAAATATCATATGTAATTACTCATTTCATATTTTTTCAGCTATCTTATTTTTCCATACATTTACTTAACTTTCTAATAAAGTGAAACTTTAATCAGTGGGAAGTTTGTTCCTCCCCACTGATTATTATCCCATACTAATCGGACTTTTACGTGATAAATCTTTTTTAAAGGATTCTACCAAATAAAACACGAAATTTGTAAGTTAAGGAACTAGTAGTTTTGTAAGTGGAAAATTTATGTTTGGAAAGGAAGTTAAAATGAATAATATAGAAAAAGAGATACTTAAACTAATTAATAAACTATATCCATTGGATTTTATTGAAATGAAACCAATAACAAATGAAATGTATCAATGTCTCACAGCACAAGGTACTTACTTCGTTAGAATTACAAACTATAAAACATATGAAGAGCAATTAGAAGAAGTTACATATACGAAATTTTTATATCAAAAGGGCTTAGGAGTCCCTCCCATAATACCTTCTTTAAAGGGGAATTTAGTAGAGAAAATAACATTAGACAAAGAAGTTTTTGCTGTATTATATAAAGCTGCTCCTGGTATACATTTACCAAGAAACGAATGGAATTCTAATGTATTTAAAAAGCTTGGTCAACAAATTGGTAAATTACATCGTGCATCTAAAAATTTTGAAAGTATTGAACCAGTAAAACATATAAACGACTGGTATCAAAATGAAGAGTATAATTTTCTTAACTATATCCCAAAAGAAGAGACTACTATAAGAGAAATTGCATCTGACGTTTTAACTTCTATAAAGGAGCTGCCAAAGTCCACTTCAAATTACGGCTTAATTCATGGAGATTTATGGTTAGAAAACATATTAGTGGACAATGATTTAAATTTAACAATGATTGATTTTCAAGACTGTGAAAAACATTTTTACATATTCGATTTAGCTGTTCCAGTCTATAGCGCGATAGAATATTCTTTCGTTGGGAATGGTAACATAGTCGACTATGAGAATTCTATTACAAAAGCAATAATCGACGGATACCAGGAGGAAAATGATCTACCTATAGAAATGATAGAGCAGCTTCCATTGTTTATTAAATTAAAGGAGATATTCGAATATAGTTTAATGCATATGTATTGGAATAAAGAAGAGTTAACTGAGGAACAAGTACGAATAATGAACCTTTATAGAATAAAGATTGAAAAAAGCCATTCTTTAAACACAGTTGGTTTCCTATGAAGTACACCCAATTGTTACATTCAGTTTAACAATTGGGTGTACTTTTCTATAGATAAGTTTTCTTCAAAAGACAAAATACAAGGAGCGAAACGATATTTAATCGTACAGTGGCACCTATTTTTCAATCCATTCAACGGATTTATCTAACTTAATACCATCCTCGATATTACTTTCTTCCAAAGTATTTGCCCTAGCTTGAATACAAATAAAATAGAGAGGTTCACTTGAATTGTTACGCCAAATTCTTTCCCCCTCTTGTGCCACCCTTATGACAGTACCCTCTTTGATTTCAAGAATTTCATCATCAATCTTGAATTCCCCTTGTCCTTTGACGAAGATATACAGCTCTTCATTTTCTCTATGCTTATGATAAAAGGGCATTGAAATGCCTGGAGGGAAAACATTTAGTGAAACTTCCATCCCGGTACATTGTAAGTCATCTTTAAGAAATACCTTTCCAGGAGCTTTAAATGGATTTCCATTTTTATATTGAAGCAGATCCTCCCACTTTCCTACTTGAACAGCACTAAAATTTTTACCTTCCATTGTTGAATTAACAAATTGACTCATTTGTATTCTCCTCTCATATTTGTTTTCCATAATTCGACTTTTAATTCTCTAATAAATGAATAAATCCTCTCACAAAAAGAAACCGAACAGTCTCTTTTTCACGGTAAAAAAACGGCTCAATTAGCCATAATATGTTATTAAGAAGTTTATTAGTAAAGATTGTTTTTTACATATTTATTTATCTCTACATTTATTTTATTTAGAATTTCTAAAAAACGAAGCAATCCAATTTTTATTAATTAATATTTATTTAAAATTGTAAATTAAGGCCTCAGCAGCTTCCATCACAATCTCACTTAAAGTTAGTTGAGCATGTGGTGTTAATGCAATATCTTCAACTGTCATGCCTGATTCAATTGCTAAACCCATTTCGGCAATTATTTCTGATGCACCATTACCCACGATTTGAGCACCTACTAATACACCATCTTCTTTACGCACCAATAGCCTCAAGAACCCTTTTCCTTCATTTGATACAAGTGCACGACCGTTTGCTGAAAATGGGGATTGAATCACTTTTACTTCCATGCCTTCTGCCTTTGCTCGCTCTTCAGTATAACCAACTGTAGCTAATTCAGGATTTGTGAAACAAACTGCTGGAATTGCCAAGTAATCAACACATGATAGTTCACCAGAAATAGCTTCAGCAGCTACTTTTCCTTCGTAAAATGCTTTATGTGCAAGCTGTGGACCAGCAATAATATCACCGATAGCAAAAATGTTCGGAAGGTTAGTACGGCATTGTTGATCAACTTTTAATAAACCGCGGTCAGAAAACTCAATACCGATTTTTTCAAAACCCATATTTTCAGTATTAGGACGACGGCCAACCGTTACTAATACGTAATCAGCGTCAACTTTCTTTTCTTCACCACCAATTTCGTAGGTAACAATTACACCATTTTCAACTTCTTCAACACCTTTAGCGGATGCATCTACTATTATTGTAACACCTTTGTTTATAAGGTCTTCTTTCACAATTTGAGTCATTTGTTTATCGAAGCCAGTTAAAATATCTTTACCTCCTTCAATAATTGTTACTATAGAACCGAGGGAAGCGTAAGCAGAGCCCAATTCAGTACCAATGTAACCACCACCGATTACAACCAATTTACTTGGAACTTCAGTTAAACTAAGTGCACCTGTAGAGTTAATCACACGTTTTGTAAATTTAAATGCTGGAATTTCAACTGGGCGTGATCCAGTAGCTATAATTGCATTTTTAAATGTATATGTTTGAGCTGCATCTTTATTGGTTACTCGTATAGTATTAGCATCCATGAAATAAGCTTCACCTTTTATCACTTCTACTTTATTGCTTTTTAATAACCCTTCTACACCACCTACTAATTTCTTTACAACGTTGTTTTTAAATTCTTGTACTTTTGCAAAATCAACATTTACACCAGAAGAAAAAATACCCATATTTTCTGAATGCTTTGTTTCCTCAAAACGATGACCTACAGAAATAAGTGCCTTAGATGGAATGCAGCCGACGTTAGCACATACGCCACCAAGATTCTCTCTTTCTATAATTGCCACTTGTTTCCCTAATTGTGAAGCTCTTATTGCAGCAACATATCCTCCAGGTCCAGAGCCAATTACGATTGTTTCTATTTCTCTCATATCCTTTTTCACACTCCTCCAAAAATTAGAAACAGGTAGGCCGAAATTGTTCATACTCTACACATTTTTCAATTTACTATTTTGTATTAGTACCATTCTTCTCTCATCCGTTTTTTCATAGTTCCATTATGGAATTTCTATTAAGTGATCACCCCCTAAAAAAGAAACCGAACAGTCTCTTTTCAGCGATAAAAATTACGGCTTACTTGGCCGTAATTTGTTTTTCCAATTCATCTAAAAGTCGTGACGATACTGTATCAATATAGACTGTATCTTGGTATAAGCGTGACAAGGCAAGTGCTCCTTCAAGAGAAGAAATCCAGATGATAGCAATCTGCTTTGCTTGAATATCTGGTTTTAACTCTCCTTGCTCAATTCCATACGTAATAATCTTTTCAATTATTCCAAGTAATTGATTCATCGCTATCTGTGCTTGTACTGCCATGAGAGGATGGGAATCATCTGCTTCTAACGTTACGTTCATGATTGGACACCCTCCAGGAAGAGGATCATTATTAATGAGAGATGTAAAAACTGAAATAAAAGTTTTTAACTTATCCAACGTATTGGATGCTTTTTTTATCTCTTCGACATAACGCACTCCCATTTGTGAAGTTGCGTGCTGAAAGGCTTGAACAGCCAAGTCATCTTTATTTTTAAAGTGACGATAAATACCACCCTTCTCCAGCCCAGTCTCTCGCATAATATCAGAAATTGAAGAACCACTATAGCCCTTTACATTAAACAGAGCAGAGGAACGATCAAGAATCATTCTTTTTGTTAATTCACCTTTACGCATTGTGTCCTCCTAAAAGAAAACGTTTGGTCTCTTTTAAGTATATGACAAACCGAGAAGAATTAGCAAGAAAAATAACGAAGAGAATCAATGAGTAAAAAAATAAATGATTCACTATTTTAATAGGGATCAAAATAAATACTTGAAAACATCTTTTATTTACAGAGGTGTACTCTCTGCCAATCTAGCTGCGCTAATAATAGAAGCCCACTGGAAAATTTCATCTCTTAATAAACCTGTTTTTTTGCAATATATATGTAAATACATTTCAGCTAATTCCACTGAATTCTGTGAATACAATAAGTATGTCCGAAACACATCTGCACGAATATCACCTGAACTAGCATCAACCCAATCTATAATATTCACATCACCATTACTCATAATTAAATTAAACGGATGAAAATCACCATGACATAATCTAGGTTCAAATGTGATTGAATCTAACTTTTTTAATATATTTCCCTTTTGTTTTTCATCCAGATCATGTACGGAGTTAATTTGACGATAAAGCCTCTTTTCCATCAGCTCTATTTCATCCGATCTCACATAGATCGCATGAATCTTTTGTTGTACACTAACACATATACTTATGTAATGCTCCGCTTTACTCAAATTATTAAGCAAAAGCTCACCAACACTTTCTCCTTCTACATATTCCATAATAATAGCTTGTCTACCTTGTATCTCTGTAACTTCAAATACTTTAGGAACGTGTAAACCACATGAATATGCATACTTTTGTTTTTGTGCTTCGTATAGAGATTCTGTATTAGGGAGGCATTCTTTAAACAATTTCACAACTTTATTATCACAAAGATAAATTTCAGCCGTATTTCCTTTGGCTATCGGATTTCCTAGATTCAATTCATTTCTCTCCTTACAGTAAATTAGAATAACGCTTTATAGTCCTCTATAAATTCAGTGTAATTATACTGAAACCCTTCTTCATGAAAATAAAAAAACTTCCCCCTCCCTATAATTATATAGAAAGTGGTAAGTTTAATTTTCTAGGAATATCGGAATGAAACTCCGGTGTATGCAAAACAGAAAATGAATACCCTTGTTGAATAAACACTACTTCAGTATATTTACTTTCAAATGGAACACCATTTTTCTTAAAGTTATTTTGGATTTGTTGTAAAAACGCATGATCCGGTTTTCCGAATGAAACATGTACTTTCGGTGGTAAAGCTTTCATCGCGATTGGAATCCACGGTCGCTGCCACCAGGTTGCAACGATATATGCAGTGCCACCTATAACAAAGTTGAAAATATCCCCATCTTCCTTCGTTTTCATGTCTAGATTTGATTTCAACCATTCCGTAAATACAGGTACACTTTTAACCGGAAGACCAATTTCCCTTACGTATAAAATGTTTAACGGTGAATGCGGGACTAATACATCTTCTTTAACATAACTATGTGCGATAATTTCGAGAAGATTTCCATCACCATCTTTAAAGTATAAATTAAATAGACCATTCTCCTCACCAATTGTATGACCATCTTTCCATTTCACAATGAGTAATCCAGACTCTTTAAGCCATTTTGCCGTTTCATGAAATTTTGAATATGGGATCTCAAAAGCGAAATGCGCAGGTGCAATTGGTTCATATACTTCTTGAAAACTAATTGTTGTATACGGTGTTACTTCAAATTGAATGTATGATGCGGTTTCTTTTTTTATTGGAAAAGATAATATGTCTTTATAAACTTGTTTTACCCCTTCTATAGAAACCGTTTGTAGTTTTATATCTGATATATGTGTAATCACTTTACATTCCCCCTTGTTTCTTATTATCTATTCTTATTGTATTACACTTATAAATAGATAAAATCAAACCGAAGGGTGGATTTTTCGTGTAAAAACTACAACTTTAGTATGAATATGTTAGCTCCAATTACTTTTTATTTCCTCTATAACAACTTCTGGTTTATCCCAGTGTAACAAATGTGTAGTATCAGAGATTAATTTTACTTTCGCGCCAGTTTTTAACTTGAAAATTTTTACTGTCTTTTCTCTATAATCATCCCATATCTGCGGTAGTGTAGCTCGAAGTAATATAATATTAGATGGTAACTTCTCGTAAATATCTATCGTTTCATCTTTATGCATACCTCTTATTATATTACCAGCTGTTGTACCTCTCGCATGCCAACATACTTTATTATCCATTTCAATCCCTAGGTCTTTTACAGCAACTTCTACTAATGGAGACCACCTAGTATATGCTTCTTTTTCACTTTTGAAAAATCCACCCCAATTATTAAAAATATATTCTTCAAAATCCTTTTCGTAATACGCGATTTCCTCTTCAAGCGTTTCTTCTTGAAGCCTTTTTGTTTGATATCCACCATCAATAAGAATACTTCCTAGTACTTTTTCTGGATTATTTAATAAATAAAATAGTGCTACAAAACTTCCCCACGAATGTGATAAAAAATAGAAATGTTCAATTCTCAGTTCATTTATTATTTCATTTAACCAGTTTGCTAAATTCAGCATCTCATAATCTTCCGTTCTTTCAAAGGGCGGTGTTTTACCATGCCCAGGTGCATCAATGGAGATAAATCTATACTCTTCCTTTAATTCCTCTGCAATTTCTATAAAACTTAAACTCGTACTACCTAACCCATGTAAACAAAAGATAACGGGCTTTTCATTATTTCCCCACTCAGTAATATGCGCGTTTATTTTTTCGTTGTTAATATAGTAACGTTTCAAAATAATTATCCCCTATATTTCAATTTTTAGATTACCACTTTACCTATTTCTATGATTTTTAAGTTTCCCCTGCATTCTTTTCCACAAAAAAAGCTGATTTTCTTTTAAAGAAAATCAGCTTTTACGTTAAAATACACTATGATTTAACAGCAATAATCATAAACCTTTTTGAATTCGTACGAATACCTTTTTTGGAACTATTAGCGTCAATGAACTTTTGTAAAATATTAAAGTCCTCTTCTTTTTCTCCAAATCTAGGAATAATAGGCGTATGTTTTAATAAGAAAATAAGATCCTCAGGAGTACTGTAATAATCAGTAACATCATATTCACGTACTTGTACGAGTTCAAATCCTGCACTAATAAGTTCACCCATATAATTATCTTTTAACGTACCATCTCTTTCACCTAAACATTGCCCTCTACCAAATGCTTCTTTAAGATTTAATTTATCATGTTCGCTAACTTGTTGTGTTAAGAAAAAAGCACCTTTTTTCATTACTTTTGCCAATTCAGGTGCTACAAACGGCGCATGACAACTTGAAGTAATATCAAAATGAGCATGCGGAAACGTTAAAAATTCCGAATCCATTTGAAGAAATTCAACATTTTGTACACCTGCTTTATTCAAATTGGAATGTGATGTTTTGATCATTCCTTTAGAATTATCTATTCCAATCAGTAATGCAGCTGAAGATGCTATTTTTAATATATTCTCTCCTCCACCTGTGCCAACATCAAGTAGAATATCTGATGGTTTACATCTTTCTTGCACTTCGCCATAAAAGTCCCAAGTGTCACCTACAGTTTCACACTTTAGCTTACTAAAGTCCCACCCATTTAATCGTCCCACTTTATCATAAAAACTTTTATACTCTAATTCATTCATGTTATTATTTCCCCTTTGTAAAAATGCATTAACTGTTTAGATGATTCTCGAAATAGACTCATAGTTGATATTATCGTGAAAGGGCCTACGTCTTCTTTTATATCTGCTACGCATTTTTTCAGCCCCGAACAACTAGTTACTTCGAACGATACAGCATTTCATCTATATCACCTCATCTGGAAGATTGCATATATAATAACCTATAACACTATTTAATTATATATTATAAAATAAAAATTATTAAAACGATATGTTTCGACAAATCCTATTTAGTTTACATAATAATATTATAGTTTGTTTTTATCGATATATTCTAAATGTCCTCTTCCCCAACCACACATACTATCCAAAACAATACTGACTGTTTTTCCATGCTCAGTTAAGCTATATTCCACTTTAGGTGGTATTTCTTGATAAATTTCGCGTTTTATTAGTTGATCGTGCTCTAATTCACGAAGCTGCTTCGCTAATGTCCCTTGAGATATATCTGGTATTAGTCGCTTTAATTCACCAAACCGTTTCGTTCCATCTGTTAGCAAAATAAATAAAATAAGTGGTTTCCATTTCCCACCGATTATTTGTAATGTCGCTATTACTCCTTTTAATTTCGGTTCCTCTAAATTCATTTTCCTCACCACTCCCTCAAATCATAAATTATAATGAATAATTTATGATTTTATGTATCCATATAACAAGCAATTAGTACGAAATTTGCGACTATGTACATATAAAGTGCGTACTTTTCACTTGCAATCTTTTAGCGAATAATAAAAGCATAGCAGTTTTATTTTAAAGTTTTTATTAAAGGAGGGGCTAAAATATGTCTATTACTACATTAAAAGATACTCGTATCGTTATCATTGGTGGAAGCTCTGGTATTGGATTAGTAACAGCAAAACAAGCAATCGAACAAGGCGCACATGTTATTATTGCAGGACGCTCGGAAGAAAAATTAAAAATTTCTCGAGAATTAATAAATAACAACCATCTTCAAACTTATGTATTGGATAATCAAAATAAAGAGCAATTACAAGATTTTTTCAAGACAGTTGGGAATTTTGATCATTTATTCACACCGGGAGCCTCTTACACACTTGGACCAATAACCGCTACAGAGGAAATTGCTGAAAGCAGCTTTATCGGAAAGTTTTGGCCACAATATTACGCCGTAAAATATGCAATTCCTTTTCTTTCAAAATCTGGATCTATCGTGTTAATGTCCGGTGCATTTAGTCAAAGACCACTTAAAGGTGCACCTGCTTATGGCGCTTGTAATGGTGCTATTGAAAGCTTAGGGAAAGCTTTAGCTGTTGAATTAGCTCCTATTAGAGTTAATGTTGTTTCTCCTGGAACGATACGAAGAGAGAATGAACAAAATGAGAAAAGACTAGCTGCTTATGAAGATTATAAATCTCTTTCTCTTGTACAGAGACCTGGGTATAATGATGAAATTGCACATACTGTCCTGTATTTAATGCAAAATGGTTTTACTACAGGTAATGTATTATTTCCTGATGGAGGATACACATATCATTAATTTAAGATTCAACTGTAAATTATCTTGAAGGTTTTTATTTAAACACAATTTCCAGTAGGTATAAAATTTTTAAACTGCCTCCACTTATTTTCGTAATTTAAAATTTAGTTGATGAATCAAACCGACAAGCCCTTTAGCTATACATTTTTGAGCACAAATAAGTAAAAAAAGGCATAGCTAAAGGGCTTTTTTTACTTATTTGTTAATTGGATAACAAACCTCTGTAACCCACTTATTAGGATCTGATTCCATCGCTGGACTAACGTGATAAATATTAAACATCGGTCCGGCTAACTCATAACCTTCCGTTTCAATCCATTTTGCTGCCGCCTCATTTACAGCTGTCATTTGTTCATAACTTCCGTTAACTGTTATTGAAGCTACATAGGATGGATCTATCTTTTTGAAATTAACATCTTTTGTATTTTCATGCTCCCCTAAAATATTTATCTGTATTTCTACATCCACATCATTTTCCTTATATTCTTGATCATGGAATGTAGCAATACTATAACTCGGATTAGCTATACTAATATTTTTAACATTAATTTCTTGCATCAATATACTCCATAAATCCCCTTCGCAATTATACGATGGAATAACCTTTCTAACACTTGCTACATTTCTTTCTGGAATTTCTTTTAATGAAACATGATAGTTCATTTCAATAACATCCTCTCTCATCGTTTTCATTGAGTCTTCGAGGAGACGTAATTATTTTTTGAGATCGTCCATATCTTTTAACCCTTGAATTTGATTTACTTTCTTTAATTGAGCTGCTGAATAATATCGATAACCACTTTGCTCATCGACTTTTACTGGTTGTAATAATTCCACTTTATCGTAATGTCTCAACATACGTATGCTAATGGAAGAAAGTTTTGAAAAATCTCCTATTTTGAACATTAGTTCCTCCTATTTATTACAATTATTCGAAGCTCAACTTAAGCTTAAACAATGACATTATTGTGTGAGAGTCAACTATTTATAACAGTTTAAACGATTATTTAATGTATTATATTTATATAATTAAAAGCTCTTACGACTTATTTACCAATTCACTTTTTAACGCGATCGATATATATTGATATTAATCCATTTACATTCAATAAAGTAACTATAATACTAATGAGCAACGCTACATCTGCAGAAAACATTTTAATCGTCTGCCACGGTGAATTTGTACTATAAATAAGAAGTGGAATTAAAGTAATAGATAATATTAGAAATAAACTCCCTAGAAAAAGCCAGGTCATTTTTTTACAAATTTTCTTACGTTTATACTTTATTATTAACATAATTGCTGTAATAAAAAGTGCGAATATTAATATTGACATAACAATTTGAACTATTGGTATATTTTTTGGTATATCAACCGGTTCTTCACCATTCAAAATATTTATAATCCCTTTTTTAAATTCTGGTAGTGATGCTTCTTCTAAAACATGATTTTTATTCATTAAAATCACAACACCCCAGCCAGTTTCATTTAAAATAAATATTTCTGCATGTGAATCAGGAGTTGAGCCTGAATGCCAAACCATCTTTTCGTTTCCATTTATATTTGTTGTCCTCAGTCCAAAACCATAATATTTCGCTGAATCTATTTTATATAATGGAGATAAATAAAGATCCATACTATCTTTATTTAAAAATTGTGTATGCTCTTGGTGATTCAAAAACTTAATGAATTGAATCATATCTTCTAGATTTGCTGTAATATATCCATATGGTGTCCCACCATTATCATACGACACCGTACTTTTTCTTGGTATTCCAAACCATGATTGATAACCTGTTAAATAACCCTTTTTATAAGACTCTTCACTATTTGCTGCTGCACCATTCATTCTTAATGGCTGAAAAATTTGCTTCTCCATATAAGTAGAGTATGTCTCTTTTGAAACTTCCTCAATAAGCGCACCAAGAACGAGATAATTTGCATTACTATATTGATATTTTTGTCCTGGGGGAGCAGTTAATGTTACATTCGACAGTTTCATTACATTTTCTTTTATAGCCGTAGTAGTCTTTGATTGCTTATCTGATAATGCTAAACCTTCATAGGTACTCATTCCACTTGAATGTGTTAGTAGCTGTTGGATTGTTATATTTGAGGCCGATTGATTATCTTTTACTTTAAACCAAGGAAGATGTTGTTGAACTGAATCCTCTAATTTTATTTTTTTATCTTCTATTAACTTGACTATAGCTAAAGCTGTTAAAGATTTACTTATTGAGCCAATCGCAAATGGGGTTTTACTAGTTACCTTTTTTTCAGACTCCCCAGTAATCCCCCATGTTTTTGTAAAGAATACATCTTTATGATGTACAATTGCAACGGAACCTCCAGGAATGTTCTGTTCCTTTATAAATTTTTCAATATACTTATCTAATGTAACTTTAATATTTTGCTGAGCATAAACTTTTGGATGTACGATACATAATATTAATACATTACAAAGAATACAAATTTGAAATAGTTTATAGATAGTTTTCTTCATTATACTTTAGATAGCTTTCTTTTTTTATAACTTACTAGGCTAATAAATACTAATATAGAGAGCGTAAAACTAAACATTATTAATACATAGTTCCACCATTGATTCTCTGCTATACGATATAAAAGATTATAATTAAATGTATTTTTGCTATTAGTTCCGTTAAATGATTCAGTTAAAAATAGTGAAAGTGTAGTTTGTGAGATGAGGTAAGTAATAACTGCGATGAATATGCCATCTAAGATAAATGTGCTCGAATTTCCCTTTTCATTTTGAAGTTGTCTCATTTTAACTTGTAGGTCAATTTCATTTATTTCTAAAAAATCTTGAACAAATAATTGAGGCGTACCTAGATCATTTATACTATCCTCCCCATTTTCACGACATTCTTGAATATGCTCTAAAATTTGTTGTTTAATATTTTCCCTTTCTTCTAAGCTGATATCGTATTGCTTTAATTCCTTAAGTACGTCAGTTAAAAATTGATTTTCTTTACCGTTTAATTCATTCCTCATTTCAGAAGGTCTCCTTTCAAACCACTTTTTAATAATGTTTGAATATCAGATTGTAATTCTAACCACTCATTAATTTTCTTCTCAAGACGTATTTTCCCGTTTTCATTAATTTCATAATAGATTCTAACTTTACCACTGTCTGTTACTTCTTGATAAGTATTTACCCACTCTTGATTTTTTAACTTAGTTAAAATAGGGTAAATACTTCCTACTCCTTTCAATTTTAAATTGTGTACTTCAAGTTCTTTCATAATTTCATAACCATAACTTTTCTTTTTCGACAAAATAGATAACACACACATTTCTAAATGACCTTTAATTAAACTTGTTTTGTCCATAGGATAAATTTAACAGAAATATATACTTCATTCAAGTATATATTTCTGTTAAATTTAAAAATTCTAATAATTATACAATCACTAAAAAAGTAGCATATTCCTTTTGTTATATCCAAATAACCTAAATTATTATCCCCAAAAAACATTTTTATACATCAATAATTATATAATAAATGATCATAATTAACGATTTAAAACTAACTCTCACAGATAAATGTATTTACATCTTAGAAAGACTAACAAAACTTAAACATAAATGCCAACCTGTAATACTTTTCAGTTTAAAATTTAAGAATAATTTATATTGGTATTACAAATAGATTTTTCTTGCTCTATTATCTATCTACCTTAACACGTTTAAAGAAACTCTTCTTCAACATAAAAACTCATTTGCAGATTATTGCAAATGAGTTTTTAATCCCTAACTGACCACTATTTTTTATTCTTCTTAATTTAATTATTTTTCTCAAGACATTCATAAACTGCCATCATTTCTCGCTTATTCAACTCACGAATTCGATTAAATATTAGAATGTCTGCAACATCCTCAGTTCGTAAGCTTTCATCCACAACATCACTAACTTTTCCAGTTAACCATGTTTGTACATCTATGCCATCAACAATTTCTTTAAGCCCTTCATCATTAATACCACTTGCATTACAAGTAATACATGGAATTGTTAATTTAAACACGCCATCATGTAGATTATCCTCGGTTATAACTTTTTTTCCGTTACAGAATGGACATGGGTTGCTTTTTTTAATTTTATTAATTTGGGTAACTAATTTTTTATAACCAAATGCTTCATACACATATGTTAATTTTTTATATTTTCCATTTGTGAAATACTTATCTATGATAGTTTCTCTTGTTTCATTGATATTTTGGAAATCACAAATAGTCACCTTATTATTATTGCTGATTGATTCGATATTACCTTTAATTTGGCTCCAGAATGGTAAAACATTTTGTAACACCATTTCATAGTTTGAAAAGCTTGCTTGTTCTAATTCAAACATTTTCAGTGCAACTTGTGTTTTCCTAGGCAGTAAAGAGACATCTTCTGTCATAATCATATTGTCACCTACGATAGATTTCAATTTGATGAGTACAGGTAAATCTCCTACAATTTTTATTATTTCATTAAGCGGCTGATTGATAATTTCACGAATATCTGTATCTCCAAATTTAAGCGATTTTTGGTGATTTAATACAGTTGCCTCACAAATTGGACATGTCATCATTTCTTTAGAAGTCTTAATATCTTCTTTAATAGCTGCTTTTGAAATAACAATATATCCGCCAATAATTGTATTAAATCCTACCCATGTTCTACGTGTCTTTCCTTTCTTATCATAAAAGGACTTATCAAAATAGCCGTACCAAAATGTATGTTTTTCTTCCTCAGACATATCATTATAGCTCTTTGACAAATCATGACCAAGCTCATTTTTAATTTCTTCAAATAGAAATTCTATTTTTTCATATTGATAAAATTTTAATACTTTCATGATTTCCGGATCGAATAGACCATCCCAAAATGGAACATTTTTATCTTGAATTGTAATTTCTTTATCAAAAACTTCAATTTGAAGACGTCCCGAACATGATGGGCAATGATTATCCTGAGAATAGAAATCGAAGCTTCTCGTATCTTTATTAGTCGGATGAGCAGCTACAATATGATTGATCAATCCACCAATTTCATATAAGAAACTATATTGACTATACAGATGTCTTTCGAGATCAATAGCAACTACAGGTGCAATTGTATCAGATTCGTATTCACCGTAAATTAAACGAGCCATTGATGATAAGCTTTTTAATATGCCACCCTTATAGATGTTTTCTGCATTTTTAAAATAATCAATATGATTTTCTTCTAAGTAATTAATTCCATTTTTTTGATTCAGTGTTGAAGAAATATGTATTTGCTCAGCATTATTCACACTGCTTTTTTGACGATAATAATCATCATGATTTACTACATCAAGATGCTCTATAGATTCAAGCTGTCTTTTTCCAAAATCGACAATATAATCAGAACTTTCTAGCATGTAACTGTTATGCTCAATCATTATGATAGAGACTGATTCATCTTGTAATATCCCTCTAACACTATCTATAAATTGATTTAAAATATTTTGCGATAAACCTTTTGAAGGCTCATCAAAAATAAACAATGTATGTGGATTTCTTGTTTTTGCAAATAACTCAGAAACTAAATGAACACATTGAAACTCACCCGTTGATAATGTTTGTGTTTTTCGTTCTAATGTTAAATAGCCCAGTCCTAATTTGATTAGTAGGCTCAAGCGTTTATACGCAATATCTTCGTTTGGAATTTCATCAATAATATCCTCAATTGAGCGCTCAAAAATATCATCAATTTCTTCACTATACTTTGTCAGTTTCTTTTTAATATCCAAGAAAGTTGCTACAGTTGATCGACTTGTAATCGATTGGTTTCGATCTTGCCCTACCATAACTAATTTATCTTTTGGATATCGTTTCAAGAAATCTGTAGCTAAACACTCATTGACAAGTGTAGATTTCCCGCATCCAGACTCTCCTGTAACAGTTACAAGTCTATTTTTAGGAATCTGAAACTCAGTCATTTGGATATTTCGGCAATATAATTCATGGAATGTATAATATTCTGTTGGCATTTTGTAATTTCGTTCCGATAGTATTGGCTTTGGCCTTGGTGATTCTTTTACGATTTTCCCACCATATTTTCCACTACCAGGTCCGAAGAACATTTGCTCATCCGTTGTATCCAGTACTGTATCTGAATGATCAATGAGCCAAATTTGATTTTTGTACCCTAATCTTTCGATCTCTTCTAATATTTGTAATAATGTTTCGTGATCAAGCCCCACGGAAATCTCATCAATAATAATTACAGCATTTTCACTTACTGCCATGAATTCAGCTAAGTAAAGTCGTGTTAATTCTCCACCTGACAACGTACCCATAATTCGATTTAATGTTAAATAACCAATGTTCATATTGATAATATTTTGCAGTATATGTTGTTTTGCTTCACTAATATTTAATTCTTCTGCTAGTGAAAGAATAGATTCAACACTTAAATCGTTAATATCCGAAATTGTATGTGATTCAGCAAATAACTCAATAGTACGTTGTTCAACTTCTTCACTATAACGTTTCCCCTTACATTTTTTACACTCAATATTTTTAGTAGTACCACGCCCTTTACAGCCAGCACACCAACCTAATTGATTATTAAATGAAAAGACTTCAGGAGAAAGATTAAATTCTTCCGCTAGTTTTTCACGAATCTCTTTAAAAACACCTGTATGAGTACCAATCGTCGAACGCGGATTGGAAGAAATTGATGATTTTCCTAAAAAAAGTACTAAAGGCATTTCCTCCATCTTAATGGCACTAAAATTAGTTTCCATAATATTAGGAAATAAATATTGATATTCAGCCTTTGGCAATAAGGAAACTAGACGCTTCTTTGATTCTTCACCAATTGTTTGACAAAGAGTTGTTTTTCCAGATCCAGATAAACCAGCAATACCAAGTGATTTATTAAATGGAATAACAGTATCAAGTTTATTTATGTTATTAGCAATTAATTGATTTACTTTCATATTAACCTCTATTCTTATTTTTCCACAAAATCATTTTTACAATATAATAATTACATAATGAATATTACCTATTATACAATTACCCTCTCACTTCTTGAATCTTATCCTTGTATTTTTCGAACCATTGTTGCCATTCGTTTTTAGAAAATTCCTTCTCTTCCTCTTCTAAAACTGAAGAAAAAAGGTCAAGACAAATATGCCAACCAGCTATATCTTTTGGTGTATGATCAGTTAATTCATGAATGTATTCTTTAAGTAGTAAAAGAGAACCATTTTCCTCTTTATGTATTTCAAATCGGACACGATCTTTATCCCATGTGAATTCAAGTACTGAATTTAGTTGGCACTCTAAAATATCAATATTTAAAAATGAACCATCCATCATGTCAAACTTTATAATTCCACCTGTTTTAAGGTTTTCAATCTGTAAATTAGACATCCATTTTTTAAGCTTGCTGTTTTCAGTTAAAACAGACCAAACTTCCTCTATTGTATTGGGAAATTGGCGTTCAAATTTTATAATATAGCCATCAGTTTGTTTCTCTATTTGAGCTAACATATTTATTTCCTCCTACTCTTGTATAGAATGTATGTTCCTGTTTTATTTTACACGAATTTATGTATAAAAGAAATCTCTATGGCAATGAAATATTAATTTAATGTGTGAATGGTATCTTGAACATTGATTGATTTATCATATATTCTCTCCATGTGTTTATTACAATAGGCGTACCTCAACATTTCCGCAAAAAAATTCAACATGAGAAAACGTTGATTTATTTACTTTATATGATATTTCCATTAAATATTTAAAAGCAATTTCCTTTAAGATAAATGGTGTTAATAAGAGCTAATATAGTATTCAAATCAAGTTATGTATGTTCAAAATCACTTATTATGTATGTCTAATTCCTTGCTAAACGTAGGTTTACAAAACAAATAAAAAAAGCCGCATTTGCGACTCATGAACTGATAGAACTAACACCTATTCTAGGTGAATGACTTACCTTTTAATCGCGTCAGCAATTAGCGATGGAAAACCAAGTTTATCGCCTCGATTTCTAGAATCATACCTTTTCGAACGGAAAATAACACCATCGTTTGCATCCCATTCATTGTAATAAAATTGACCATTTTCATCACAATGTTCAAGTAAAACTACCTCTAATCCAGCGGTTTCAAACATTTTCGTTAATGTTTTATAATTATGAACGATTTTATGACTTGCAGCTGGGTGGTCTTTCGGGCCAGGTCCGCCTATTTGAACTATATTTTGGTAGGTTTCATCTCGGAAAAATGCATCTGGGACTCCGCACCGAATATGACCTGATGGCTTTAAAAATTTATAACAAATTTCAGCTGCTTTTACACCTTCTTCAAAAGTAAGATGTTCCCATACATGCTCTGCTAAAATAGCTGAAATGGAATTGTATTCAAATCTTTCTTCCCAAGTGGTATTGTCTAGTAAATTAAGTTCATCTTCTTGCGTTTGAACCCAACCTGGATTATTATTAAATACTCCAGCTCCGACTACTACTTTAATTTCGTCTTGCTTAATTGCCATCACTTTCACCTCATAAATCTTTTAATGTATTAATATATTCTATGTTTACTATACATTTTCCTTTTTCAACTAAAGTGCCAGTTAGCTCAATAAGATAGGTAACAAAACTTCTGTTGTTTTTACTTATCCTCCCACATACAGCAAAAACGTTTATAGTGCAAAATAAAAAGCGAAAAGAATAATTCCTTCCGCTTTTTATAGCAATAAATACATTTCATATTGTGCTAAAGAATTCTTTTCAAATCCAGATTTCTTTAAAAACCCTTCCAGTAAATTGTTGTTTGGAAACCCAATTGATAAACTTGATAACTTTAATTCTTCACTTGCTACCTGTAATAATTTCGTCCCAACACCAATATTTCTATAGTCTTTGTCTATGAAAATAAAACTAATTTTACCTTGTTCATTTATACATACAGTACCTTTTAGATCATTATCGAAATATGCACCGTAAAATGTATGATTTGTTTTTTCGATATAATTAATATCATTTTGCCAATTTATATGGAAGTTTAACCATTTCTGAATCTCAACTTTAAATGTTGGAAATTCTAATTGTTTTACTTCAATATTTTTATTACCTTTATTCATTATTTTAGTTAAATCATTTAAATTATAATAAGAAAGATCATATACTTTTTCATAACCTAATTTGTTATAAAAATGAATCGCCCGATCGTTTCCTACAATAACTTCAAGAAAAAGCTGCTTACATTTATTTTGTGTCGCTTCTTCTTTATGTAACTCAAATAACTTTTGACTTACACCAATGCCTCGAAATTCTGGATGAACAGCTAATGTTCCGCAGCGCATTGTTTTTATACTTTCATATACCTTAATACCACCAAGTATTACACCAACAGATTTGTCACCGTCTAACGCAATAAAGGAGTGTTCTAGCATATTCCCTTCTGGTCCAAAAAATCTTTTTATAAAGTCTTCTTTTGAAACATCCATTTTAATAATATAATCTGAAAATCCGTCCTTAAAAGCTTTATACACTAAATCTATACTTACTTCACTACATCTTTTGTATTGAATCATATAAGTATAATCCCCCGCTTTGACTTGTTATAAACTGCATTCAAATACATGAAATGAATTACCTTCACCATATCCATCTTTTATTTCATGAACAACAATTTGACTAAACCCATTAGTAATAAGTATATTTTCAAATTCTTTTAAATCATATAGTCTTATAGGAAAATCCATAATCTCAGTTTCTTTTATTTTCTCATCATGAATGATTTCATATTTCAGTATAATATTTAGAAGTTTTTGCGCCTTATCATATGAAACTTTTCTATACTCAACAATTAATTCATTGTTAATTTCTTTTCTATTTGTCTCTATCCAATCTAAAATTTGTTCTGTCTCACTTCCACCTTGTACAATTGTCAGAAGTAATTTGCCATTTTCCTTTAAGTTGTTTTTCATATTTTGAAGACTATTGTCTACTAAATTATTTGGTAAAAGTGAAAATGAACCGATAGGAATCATAATAAGATCGTATTTTTTATCACTATAATATTCTTCTATTCTTCCTTGTGACACAACCGGTTTTAAGTTTAATTTTTCTGCTTTATCTTTACAAACTTTAAGCATATCTTTCGAAATATCGAACCCTTCTATATTCACACCATTTTGCATAAAGGGAATTAACATTCTACCATTTCCGCACATTGGTTCTAACACATGTATATTTTTATCTTTTGCAAAAGAAAGATAAAAATCCAATTCTTTTCCGGCTGCAATTGATTTATCACTTTCATATATCTTTGTACAAAGTTCTCCATAATACGTATGCAATTATAATTCACCTCTTAATTTGAAATGAGCGGGATATTCCCCCTCTTGTTATCTATTGTTAACTACAGTAATCTCATAAACACGTAAAAAAGTAATTAAATGCTCACACGCTCGTTCACATGCTAACATTTTAAAAACCTTTTGTTCTTCTTTCGTTTTGTCATTCGCTTGATCTGAGGCAGCTTTTAAACATAGAAATGGTTTTTTATTTATATGACATACATAAGCAAATGCTGCCACTTCTTGATCAACGGCTAAAGCACCGTATACAGTATGCAGTAAATACCTCATTTCTGAACTTCGAATACGCTGATCTCCAGATAGAAATGTACCAAAATGGACCGGGTCATACGAACGCAATTTCTTCATTCGTTTTACGAGTGATTTAGTTGTTTCAATAGGTGCTGTTCTACCATCATATAGATTAAAACTATCTTCTCCTGAACCAGCCGCTGTAACATCATGCTGCAAAGTATTAAGAGCTACAACGATGTGTCCATTTTTCACCTTATCTGATAAACTCCCGCAAATCCCTGTCATAAATAACTGGTCTGGCTGGAATTCACTTATTAATAGTTGTACACAACTAGCACAACTTACTTTACCGACACCAGTTACAACTGAAATAACTTCTAATTCATTAATAGAATGAAAATGAAATTCCCAAGCTGCTATTTTTTCTACACGCTCACTTGGATAATGTTGATGCAAATACGTAAGCTCTGGTTCCCATGCAGATACAATTGCGATCCTTTTCATTACACACTTCACTTCCTCCTATTTTCATGTAAATAAGTCATCTATACTCTCTCGTTCATATTCTGGTATCCACTCTTTATACTTCTCATATAAATCCCGTATCTTTTCTTTATTCTTCGCAATTACTTAACATCCTCTATCACCATAAATAAACATGATAATATCCTTTGTTACATTTATAAAAAATAAATCTGGATATGAAATTTCTTTTTTTCGCCCTAGACGTGGACGTAGGTCAGGGAAATCTTCATGATTAGCTGCTTGAATAAGCGGTTCATATTTAATATCTTCAGCAAGACATTTTAAAGAAAATTGATATGTACAATATAAGTCAGCTTCTTCATCTTCAAATAGAAAAGGTAATGTTCCTTGTTTAATATGAAACTTTAAACCGCTCTTTTTAATAAATCTATTGTATACATTTATTTTCTGCAGATTTTTTATATTTTCCTGTTTAAATCGATAAACATTTGTGATTAAAAAGACGGTATCTTCTTTTGAAAATATATCTTTAAATAGATTTTTATTATACCTATATAGTTGTGTGGAATATTTCATATTATACGTGTTACCATCTTCTTTGAATTGATATTTATCTTTCCCAAAATCAAAATGAAGATGATTTTCCCACTGAGAGTATATGTACGGTACTAACGTAACTCCTGGAAATGTTTGATTCATATATTCTTTAAATTGCATTTTCATACCCTTTCTACTCTACAATTTCTTTTAAATGCCAATATGCTTCTTCTAGCCACGGATGTATGACTTTTAATGTATCTTTTCTTTCCCACAAATATGAAATATATACAAAAGCAGCATGTTCCAAAGATTTTTCCAATCCTTTTTTTACCTCAATTAAATATGACGGTGTCCCTATTTGATCCCATTCTAATTTATCAGCAATAAATAATACTAAATCCATCTTTGTTGCATGTTTATGCAACGTAGTGTGGCAACAGATAGCATTTAAAACTTCTTTATCTTCTACTTTAAATACCTCTTTTGCAATTACTCTCGATAATTTTTGGTGAATAATCATTGGGAATTCTCGTTCTTCTTGTAATATTTCTATGCCAAATTCTTCAGCAACTGCAATCCGCTCCTCATTCGGAAAGATTGCACTAATATCATGTAAACACCCTGCAATCGCTGCTTTTTCTTCATCTTCATAAAATATTTTCGCAATTTTTCTCGCCTCATTTGCCACACGAATTGAATGTTTATATGTAAATTCTTTATTGTATTTTAATAGAAAAGCTTTAATATCATTTTCTATTTTTCCAGTTGGAGTAAATGAATATATATCATTATATAACATAGCAAGTCCCCTTATAACTATCTTTCAGTATAATGTGGAGTTTAAATATCCTTCTTACTTTTATATTCGTTATGAATGTTTTAATTCCTTTTTAATACGATACATGAAATTTTATGTAGAAACATTACTACAAAATACATAAATGTTTGATATTATAGTAATGTTGATTAATTGTAAGGAAAGGAACTAACTATAAAATGAATAAAAACATATTAATTATTGATGATGATAAAGATATTGTAGAATTACTGGCTGTTTATTTACGAAATGAAGGCTATAACATTTATAAAGCTTATGATGGTGATGAAGCATTACAAATGATATGTACATATGAAGTTGACCTTATGCTTTTAGATATTATGATGCCAAAACGAAACGGATTGGAAGTTTGTCAAGAAGTGCGTGAAAATAATACTGTACCTATCCTTATGCTTAGTGCAAAGGCTGAAGATATGGATAAAATTTTAGGACTTATGACCGGCGCAGATGATTATATGATTAAACCGTTTAATCCACTAGAATTAGTGGCTAGAGTGAAAGCTTTATTACGAAGATCCTCTTTCCAAAATGCTACTTCCCAAAAGAATGAAGATGGTATTATTCGAATTCGTTCTGTTGAAATACATAAACATAATCATACTGTTAAAGTAAATGGAGAATATATTAAACTCACCTCTATCGAATTTGATATTTTATATTTACTAGCGAGTAATACTGGAAGAGTATTTAGCTCTGAAGAGATATTCGAACGAGTTTGGAATGAAGACGGTTATGGTTCTAATAAAACGGTAATGGTCCATATTAGTAATTTACGCGATAAACTTGAAACCGTAATGAATGGTGAAAAACTAATTCATACGGTTTGGGGAGTAGGATATAAAATTGAGAAATGAAGCATTTGATATATTAAAAGATATACCAAAGTGGAAGCTTATTTTTTGGCTTTTATTAGCTATCACTCTTACACCAATTACCGAATTAATTATATTTCGCCTCGTAACGAGTGTAATTGAGAGTTCACTTACTCTAAGCGAACTAGGAAAAGAATTCATTAGAATTTTTGGCCATGAAAAATATATTGGATTAAAAGAGTCTTTATGGATGATGATTGTATCTTATTTGTTTTTATTTTCTATTTTCTCATCCTATTTAT
The DNA here is from genome assembly GCF_016651125.1 of Bacillus sp. TH17. NCBI lineage: Bacteria > Bacillati > Bacillota > Bacilli > Caryophanales > Bacillaceae > Bacillus > Bacillus sp. TH17. Next base: position 2,088,102 of record NZ_JAEKEN010000001.1, on the reverse strand, counting down.
ACATTTTTTATCGTCATGAAAGAAAGGTTTACTATGAAACTTGTATAAAAAAATGATTGAAGAGATTCGGTATATTGCAAGTGGAAACTTTAATCATAAAGTTTCCATCGTACACCATAATTATTTAGAAGAACTGGCAACTGGGGTCAATCAAATTATTGAGCAATTAAAAGTTTCGATTGATGAAGAAAGACAGGCAGAACAAGCAAAAAGCGAACTTATTACAAATGTATCACATGACTTACGAACCCCTCTTACATCTATAGTTGGATACGTAAATTTAATCCATCATGATAATTATAGAGATGAAGTAGAATTACGATACTATATTCAAGTCATTTACGATAAAGTAACCCGTCTTAATGCATTAATGAATGACTTGTTTGAATATACACGTGTTCAAAATAAAGAGTTAAGTTTATATTCTGCTCCCATTGATATTGTAGAATTGCTTGGACAATTAACTGTCCAATTTCGGATACAGCTTCAAGAAGCTAATATTGAATGTCGCCCTTCTTTCCCATCTCAAAAGCTAATGGTACTAGCTGATGGGGATAAATTAGTACGTGTGTTTGAAAATCTAATCATAAACGCTATTACTTATGGAAATGATGGAGATCATATTGATATTACCGCTTACGAAAGCAATAACATGATTACAATTGATATAACAAATTACGGACAACCTATCCCTAGTACTGATTTACCTCATATTTTTGAACGTTTTTATCGTGTTGAAAAATCACGTTCAACAAACACTGGTGGATCTGGGCTCGGATTAGCAATTGCAAAAAGTATTGTTGAATTGCATAAAGGAACAATTGAAGTATATAGCGATGATAAAAAAACAACTTTCACTGTAAAATTACTCCCTTATAAAGCTTAATACCACATATTTATAGGTTCAATTTTTTATCATATAAGAAATTGAACCTTTTATATTCCATCAATATCCAAAATTTAATAATACTTTATAATTCTTTAGAAATTCTTTACCTTTTCTTTCTTCCTAATTAAGCATTCCTTTTTACAATAATATTATTGATGTAATAGTAGGAGGATCGCTAATGCAATTCTTGAAAAAAATAACAGTTTTATTATTATCTTTTCTTATTACTGCACTTATCGTTTTATATTTTTATCTTTATGTAAATGGTCCAATTATTCAAGCTAAATCAGCTATTTTAATAGATACTAATTCTGGTGAGATTGTTTATAAAAAAATGAAGAAACTCCTATACAATCAGCTACTTTATCTAAATTAATGACAGAGTATATCGCACTGGAACAACTGAATGAAGGAAAAATACAGTTAGATGAATTAGTAAAAATAAGTAACGAAGTTTTCCGAGCAGAAACGAGTCCTATACAAGTAACTTCGAAAGATAAAACGACGGTTCGTGATTTACTTCATGCATTGTTTTTGACAGGGAATAATCGTTCCGCACTTGCCCTTGCAGAACACATTGCTGGAAACGAAGATAACTTTACACTTTTAATGAATGACAAAGCAAAACAACTAAAGTTATCACAACCATCCCCGTTTCTAAATGCTACTGGAATTAATAACGATACCAATAAACAATCAACTACAACATCGATAGACGTCGCTAAACTAGCAACACAATTAGTAAAAGACTTTCCAGATGTATTGAATGTTACGAAACTAACCTCTTACCAATTTACCTTCAAAGATTCAAAAGTTTTCAATACAAATAAAATGATATATTCCCTTAATAAAAACATTAAACTCCAAGGTGTTGACGGCTTACAAACTAGTTTTTCAACTAATGGTAATTATAGTTTTGTCAGTACAGCCACACGAGGAGATACTAGACTTATTTCAGTAATATTAGACGCCGGTGATGAAAACAGTACTTTTATTGAAACAAAAAAGTTACTTCAGTACGGTTTTGATCCTTCCTCGTACTCTGCACTCCAAGCTTTTAAAGATGCTGTTACATCTTGGACAATATTGTTTCAGTTTAAAAATTTAATCATACAAACGATTATGATCTTTTTCATCATTACAATCTTAATGTTTTTATATATACGTCAAAAAAAGCCGAGGATTTTAATTAAGAAATCTTCTTATATATAAAAACCGACTTGCGTTTACACTGCAAGTCGGTTTTTAAATCTACAATCCTCTTCCAATTAAATTTGCTGAAACAGGCTGAAGATTTAGTTCTCTCGCCCATATAGATATCTGACCAATATGATGAATTTCATGTACAATTACATGCCTTAAAACTTCACCGTATTTATATGTTTTATCTGTCCATGAAGCTTTTAATATCTTATATTCTAGGTCACCAGACCATATTTGCAAAAACTCTTCTAATTCTCGTCGATATAAATCAGATAGCGCTTTTACTTTTTGGATTGATTGATAATCTTTAAACTGTGGTTCGTTATCCTCTTTTTCTTGAAGTGCACTAATCCAGCTATACTCAACATCTACAATATGGAAAAGTGTTTCTAAAATACTCCCAACACCTCCAACACGTTTGCGAAGCAATTCTTCCTCTGTAAGTTGTTCACACCATTTAAACCAATCATCTCTTACTTGCCAATTGTAATAAAATAGCGTTTTCAAATTGAAGCACCCCACTTTTTTATATAGCCATAAATGTTCCATTCGTATATGATTCATTTTTCAATCAACTTTACAAAATCACATTTCTTCTACTGAATTCCTCTACTATTTGCACAACTATTTCATTTACACATAAAGATCCATCCAAAACGATATCTGAATTCGGCTTTACTGTATTAATCGCCTCTAAATACGCTTTTCTCGCATGTGTTATATAGTGTTTTAGATCATTATGTATTTCACTAATTTTATCTTCTGTAAAGTCACGCAAAATCCTCCTAGCCATCGCAATATCTAAAGGGGTGTCAATAAATATAGTTATATCTATTAATTCCCGCATTTCACTATTTAAGTAAGCAAAGGGATAATCTACTATAATATAATCTAAACTACTATCTTGTATAGAACGCTGAATATCATTCATTAGCGGTGTAAGTACCCATTCATCGTAATTAGCTCCATCATCAATCCATTTACAAATATCTGCGGGACAGTTATCAAATTTATATCTATCAAAATATAGAGCCTTTGAGTTTTTCAACTCATGAGCTAAACTTTCTGTAATGGTAGTTTTACCGCCCCCTGAAACAGCTGCAATTGAAATTATTTTTGTTTTTTTATTCACGATTCCCACCAAACCCCTTTTGTTAACATAATATAATTATAAAACACTATTTTTTATTGTTCCATTCATATTCTAACATACTCATTTCCCATAAATTCCAATACGTTTCTCCTACTTTTTTTGACTCTCTTAATAAACCTTCTTTTACAAAACCTATTTTTTCGTAACAAGAAATAGCTGACTTATTAAAGTCATAAACACCAAGAGTTACTCTATGTAGTTTTAATTCTTCAAAAGCAATACGAAGTACGGCTTTCATCATATGTTTCCCTATAGAACGCCCTCTCATTTTCGTATTACCAACTAGCACTTTTCCAATTCTAGCAGACTTATTTATATTATCTATTTGTCCAAGAGAAATATGACCAATAACTGCTTTAGTCTCTTCATCTATTATTTTGAATGCCAGTGTGTTTGCACTTTCTGTATATTTCTCTAATTGCTGTTCATTTAAAGGATATGTGAATGCATTTCCCGACCATTGTATTAAAAATTCTTCGGAATTAATCCAATTTATTAATTGTTTGAAATCAGTTCTTGTAAATTGTTTCAGCTTGATCACTCTCATTCTCCTTTCACACAACCTTTTATACACCTTCAAATTTATTTCTATATGAAAAATATATTCCCTTTTAAACAAAATAAAAAGCCATTCATAAGAATGGCTTAGCATCAATAAAGCATAATTAATCTTTATTTGCTACGTCAACACCGTTAAAATCAAACTCATCAGTAACAGTTGTAGCAGGTGGTAAAATTGCTTCAATTTTACAAAGAGATATAATTGCTGCAACTGAACCAGGAATAGCAGCTAGCTTAACAACATCGCAAGTTACCGAAGAAACAGTACCTATATAAGTACGTCCTTCAGTGTTAATTCGCACTGTTTTATTAATTAATTTTTTAAGCTCATCTCTAATTCCTTGTACACAAGAGCTGTCACATTTCTCATTCTTTTCCTTTTTACACTCTTCAAAAATGTCCCAACAATCATCATGCTTACACGTACATTTCTTTCTACAATTATTAAATCGAGAACCCAAAACCTCACCCCCTAATCCTTTCTACTAGTAGAGTATGTCCAATAGCTTAAAAGTGTACGAGACAAAAGCATAGAAACAAAAAAACAAACACTTGTACTAAACCTTCTTATTTATACTTTTAATAAGCCGGCTCCTTGAATAGGGACCACCTTTTCCTATTACTTCACATATACATAGGCTTTGTTCGCAGTGATATGGTGTATTTTTCCTTTACCATTGTGAAATATACATTCAGAAAAGCGTACTCCAAAATAAGATATTATTTAAAATCTTAACGTTTCCTTCAACAAGTGTTTGTTGATTAATATCATAACCAGTAGTTCTCTCAACTATCTCTTGAAAATTAGCATATTTTGTATGAATTCTATATCTAGTAGAAAGCACTCTATCATATAAAGATAAAATAATAGGTTAATAAACAAGCCATTCTTTTACTAAAACATAGAATAGTATGAATCCTATTGAAGGGAGGTATAAAAGAATGTCCTGGAAAAATGATTGCTGGAGTTCTAAGAAAAAGCATTGTTGTGATGACTGGTGGAAATCTAAAGAAAAGAATCATTGTGATGATGATTGGAGTTCTAAGGAAAAGCATTGTAATGATGATTGGTGGACATCTAAAGAAAAGAATCATTGTGATAATGATTGGAGTTCTAAACGAAATAAGTGTCGTTGTAAATGTTTCTTTATTTGTTGTCATTGTAAAAGAAAAAATTGGTAACATTTTCAATATCGACTTAAAAGAGAGAACATGTCTTTTGTGACCGATAAATACTAGAATGTAATATACAAAAAGCTGACTAAGTATAGTCAGCTTTTTGTCAATGAACACGTCGAGATTTATTTTAATATAGTTCTTATTAGAAAAGGATTATTTTATATAGATTACTATAAGCATCCATAAAGCCAAGGCGCCAATGATAGCGAGCGCTATACGTGTAGATAGTACCCTTAATTCAAAGTCTGTTTTCTTGGAGGGTTCAGGATATGCAATTATGTAGATTCCCTTTAATAATGCAAGCCATGCAATAACCGTTAGGAACCCCTGCCAGTTGAATACCCATACATTATGTAGGATTACACTACCTAACCCTAAGAAAATCGATAGAAAACCATACATAATACCAAATCCTCTGTCTTCAACCACTAATTTTTTCAATTCACGTAGTACCGATGGACGTACGAAAAGTATTCCCGATACGATAACCGTTATCCATCCCCAAAACAATCCTAAAAAAGTACTAGTTTCCATTATTAGTTCACTCCCCTCAATTATTTATATTTCAGATATTCCCCCCTTTAGAACAATTCCAACATCTTTATATAGGCTAAATTCTGCTCTTTTTTAATACAAACATGGCATATTCTATGCCCATCCTTAATCATCTCATTTCTCTACAAAATGAAATTTTTATATCATTCTTCATCATCATCTATCCGAATCAACCGAAGTCGCTTTGTACTATTACCGCACACTTTTTCATAGCTTGGAGCTAACATGCACCAACGCCAATATAATGATTTATTCGCCTTTTCACTAACCTCTAAAATTGTCCCCTCTGTAATAAAATGATCACCTTGATACAATGTATACTCGCTTGTCCCATGGAATCATCATTATTCCCCTCCCTATTAAAATAGCGTTTTTGTTTCAAATAATGCTCTCATTAATTTGGACGCATTTACCAGTATATTTACCAAAAAATTCATGATATCGTTAACTAGTCGAGTACGTCATTACTTGACGATTACCCTTAGGAGCCCCGCAGACAATCGGGGTTCCTTTTATTTAAATAAGGATTTTGTTTAAACTTTACAAAACTCACCTAGATTAAACTATCTTCTAAAATTCCCATTGAACATTTATAATACTTTTAAACAGTTTAAATTCTACAATCAGTAATGGAGGCATTTTAATGGGAAACATCCCAAAAATATCATCACAACAATCAAATCCTAAGATACCCTCACAGCAAGTGAACGCTAACACCAAACAAGGTAATAATAAAAAAACAAGACGCCGTATTATAACTACTTTAGCTTTTATATTACCTATAATTTTTGTCCTTCAATATTCTCTTAATAACCAGCAAGAAATGATTAAAGAAAAACAAATCACGGTTAATACGGAGCAACAAAAATTATCTTCTTTAAAGAAGGATGGTCATACCCTTAAAAATGATGTTAAAGTTTTAACAGGTAGTGAAGAAGAAGTTTTAAAATTCGCAAGGAAGCTGTATGGATTTTCCAAACCGAATGAAACTATATTTCAAATAACTGAGTAAAATTACACTGTATTATCCAAAAGGCGATATGAAGATAATCGCCTTTTTATATTTAATTTCTAAAGTAATCATACTAATCTCTCTTTCTATCAAATAACTATTTTGTTTAATTTATTAAAACACAGCCACTTGTCCATTTCACTTTGCTCTATCATTACATTTACTATTAGTAATACGATTTTTAGAGGTGATATATAATGGACGAGTTTTTATCTTTTGCTGCACTTAATCCGGGTTCTATTGGACCTACACTTCCACCTGCTCCACCCTTTCAATTCCCTACCGGTCCTACTGGTCCTACTGGTTCTACTGGATCAACCGGTTCTACTGGACCAACTGGACCAACCGGACCAACTGGACCAACCGGACCAACCGGACCAACCGGACCAACCGGACCAACCGGACCAACCGGACCAACCGGACCAACTGGTTCTACCGGATCAACCGGACCAACCGGATTTAATCTTCCTACTGGGCCTGCATCTATTACCTTGACTTCTAACGAAACCACAGCATGTGTATCCACTCAAGGAAATAATACTTTATTTTTTTCGGGTCAAGTATTAGTAAACGGTAGTCCTACTCCAGGAGTAGTGGTCAGTTTTTCATTTAGTAACCCTTCTCTTGCTTTCATGGTTCCTCTTGCGGTCATTACCAATGCTTCAGGTAACTTTACCGCTGTATTTCTAGCCGCTAATGGGCCTGGAACAGTAACCGTTACTGCTTCACTTCTTGATTCTCCTGGAACAATGGCTAGCGTCACTATTACCATTGTGAATTGTCCGTAACGGTTTTATTTTTAAGGACTAAGCAATATCTAATAAGATGAGCACTGATTTACAGTGCTCTTTTTTATCATTGGGATGTTCCTTTCAAATGAAATTTCGTAACACCCTACTAAAATAACGCTTTTATTAAGAACTAATGATCTTTATATTTCTTAAGCTTGTCAGCACAAGTAATTTTTATAATTAGTTAAATTCTCAATATAGTTTGTGTATATAATTCCATTCAAAGATACATAATACCCACGTAACTATTTAAAAATACTTTGTTTTTATATCTAAGTTCAAAAAGGAGCTACATAACATGGATAAAAAAGATTTATTAAGTCAACAACTTGATTCTGTGTCATTAGATACGCTGAATACCCCTAGTAAGGCCCAAGAACAACTGCAAGAAACCTCTCAGGAGGCACATAATTCAAACAAAAAGGACAGTACTCAAGCTTTACATGGCGAAGATTTACCAATTTCAGATGTATATAGAACAACGAACAAACAGTAAATTTAAAAGGGAAAAAATCTTAAGAACGAGTGAACTTAATTCTTTTCCCTTTTCCTATTTAAATAACACTTTTATATGAAACCCGTACACATTTTTGACACATCCACTATCACAATCTCCTGAAAATTCGTGATAATATTAATTTGTCGGATACGCCAAATTTCGACATTGAACGACAATAATATCTCCCTTATTGAATCCCTGTCCCCCAGGGATTTCTCCTTTTATTCATTACTTTTTTCTTCACTAAATTTTCATTCTTAACAAAATTCAATCACTCCATTGAATAGACAGCTATAGTATCCTATTTTGATAAAAACTAAAAACAAACAGATATACTTAACACTAATAGTAGATTTTTTAACTTCAAATTTACTTTTTCTCTCTTATCTTTTTGTAAACATTAAAAATGAGCTCTATTTACATAGAGCTCATTCGTAATTTTATAGTTTGCTAGACTGTAACCCCTGAATAAACGGAACTACTTCAGGATTTACAAGTGACGATAAATCTCCTAATTCTTTTCCTAAGTAAGCAGCTTTTATGACACGTCGCATTACTTTAGAATTTCGTGTTTTTGGTAAATCTTCTACAAGGTGGATGTCTTTTGGACATAAAGCTTTACCAATATGAGAGTTTACTAAACTCATTAATTCTTTCTTTAATTCTCCTGAGAATGTTACACCATCTCGTAATACAACAAAACAATGACAAACTTCTCCTTTTACATCATCCGGTACACCAACTGCCGCTGCTTCTATTACATCATTATGTTTCACAAGAATAGATTCATATTCAGCAGGACCAATACGTTTCCCTGCAATATTTAGCGTATCGTCTGAACGTCCTGTGATGATGTATTGCTCACCGTCATAAATGACCCAGTCCCCATGAACCCATTTATTTTCAAAACGTGACCAGTATGTGTTCACATAACGTTCATCATCTTCCCAGAAACTTTTCGTCATACCAACCCACGGTTTTTCTAAACATAGTTCTCCGACTTCATCACGAATCGGTTTACCTTGATTATCAAGTACAACTGCTGCCATTCCTGGTAAAGATGCGTTAAAACTAATCGGTGCAATTGGCTTTATAAGAACATTACCGAAAATCCCACCAGAAATTTCAGTTCCACCTGAGTAGTTACAGATCGGGACCTTTCCTTTTCCAACTGTTTCAAACAGCCACATCCACGGATCTGGATTCCAAGGTTCTCCTGTTGATGCGAATACTTCTAAACTCTTTAACGAGTGTTTATTTACATATTCATCACCTTTTGCCATTAATGCACGGATTAACGTTGGCGAAATACCGAGATGAGTAATTTCATATTTATCAACTGTCTCCCATAAGCGATCTGCTTCTGGGAAGTCTGGAACACCTTCGTACATAACCATTGTTGCGCCATTAATTAAAGAGCCGAATAGTAAAAATGGTCCCATCATCCAGCCCATATCAGTTACCCATAATACTCGGTCGCCTTGTTTTATATTCATTCCAAATCCTGCATCAAATGCAGATTTTAGCGGGAAACCAGCATGTGTGTGTACTGTCCCCTTCGGCTTACCAGTCGTTCCAGATGTATATATAAGCATTAATGGATCATCACTGTTCATTTCTTCAGCATGTATAAATGGTTTTTCTTTTTCTAACGTACTCCATGAAAAATCATAATTATGCGGTGTAAAATCATTTCCTGCATGACGAACAATTACCACCTTTTCAACAGTTGGACAATGTTCACAAGCTTTATCTACTTCATCTTTTAATGAAACAATTTTCCCACGGCGTGAAAAGCCATCTGCGGTAATAACCATTTTTGAACCAGCTGCTTGTACACGTGTCATTACTGCATCAGCAGCAAAACCTGAGAATATTGGTGAAATAATCGCTCCAATTTTCATTACCGCTAACATAGCAACAACTGTTTCAGGAATCATTGGCATGTAAATTGTTACACGATCACCTTTTTTAATACCAGCATGTTTCAAACCGTTGGCAACACGGCTTACCCAGCTGTCAAGCTCTTCATATGTAAATGATTTCGAAGTTCCGTTTTCCCCTTCATACATAAGTGCTGCTTGTGTTTTCGTTTTATCGTCTGCAAGCCAGCGAGATAAAGCAGATTCTACAACGTTACAAGTTCCCTCAGTATACCACTGTGCAAACGGTGTACCATTTTCTAAATCTAACACTTCTGTATATGGTTTCATCCACTGATAGCCAACTGCTCTCTCAGCTTCTCCCCAAAACCAAGCTGTTTCTTCAATTGACTTATTATAAAAAGCTTCGTAATCTTCATAGCCTAATGATTTCATCCAACCAAATAAACGCGTTTTTTCTTTATATTCTTCTGTTGGAAACCAAACTGCTTGTTTCATGTTTTCCCCTCCTTGATTTTTTGAGCAAGAAAGCCCTAAATAGGGCTTTTAAACTGGATATACAGGATGTTTACGATCCGTGAATACTTGATATTTACTCATATACATTTCGAATCGTCCTTTTAGCTCTTCACGTAAATTGTTTGGATGAACAATACCATCAATCACCATCTCAGATGCTAAACGGTAAATATCAATATCTTTCTTATACTCTTCTCGTTTTTCAGCAATAAAGCTTGCACGCTCTTCTTCTGGTAAAGCTGCTATCTTATTTGCATATACAGCATTGACCGCTGCTTCTGGACCCATTACTGCAATAGAAGCTGTTGGTAATGCTAAGCAGCAATCTGGTTCAAACGCTGGACCTGCCATTGCATATAAGCCAGCTCCATATGCTTTTCGAACGACGATAGAAATTTTCGGTACAGTTGCTTCACTCATTGCAGAGATCATTTTTGCACCGTGACGAATAATTCCGGCACGTTCTACTTTTGTACCAATCATAAATCCAGGTACATCTGCAAGGAATAATAATGGAATATGGTATGCATCGCATAAATTTATAAACTTCGCTGCTTTATCAGCTGAATCGTGGAATAATACGCCGCCCTTCATACGCGGCTGATTTGCAATAATGCCAATTGGCTTACCATCAATGCGTGCTAAACCTGTAATTAGTTCTTGAGCAAATAATTTTTTCACTTCAAAGAAAGAACCTTCATCAATAATTCTGTTAATGAGATCTTTCATATTGAAAGGAGCATTTTGATTTTCTGGAATGATTTCTTCTAACGTTTTATCGAACTGTTTCGGTTCTTGAGGTGTAATCAAAGGAGTCTTTTCTAAATAGTTACTTGGAAAATAAGAAATATATTGTCTTGCTTGAGTAATTGCATCTTCTTCTGTTTTACATAAAACATCTCCGCATCCTGATACTGAGCAATGCATACGTGCTCCGCCCATTTCTTCTAAAGTTACCTTCTCACCGATAACCATTTCAGCCATACGCGGAGACCCTAAATACATAGAAGCATTTCCTTCAACCATCATAACAACGTCACAAAATGCTGGAATATACGCACCACCAGCTGCTGAAGGTCCAAATAATAAACAAATTTGTGGCACTTTTCCAGATAATTTCACTTGGTTATAAAAGATTCTTCCCGCACCGCGGCGTCCAGGGAACATTTCAACTTGATCTGTAATACGCGCTCCAGCAGAATCAACTAAATAAAATAACGGTACACGTAATTTTTCTGCTGTTTCTTGAATTCGTAGAATTTTTTCAACTGTACGTGCTCCCCATGATCCAGCTTTTACAGTCGAATCATTTGCCATTACGCACGCAGTACGACCATGTATTTTACCAGTCGCAGTTACAACACCATCAGCTGGTAATCCAGTTTGTTCACAATTTGCAAATAATGCATCTTCCACATATTCACCATTATCGAATAAAAGAGCTAAACGATCTCGAACAAAAAGTTTCCCTTTTGCTTTGTTTTGTTCATGATATTTCGGTGCCCCGCCTTGCTTAATTGTTTCAACTCGTTCTTCAAATGAATTAGATTGTTGTTTTTGATCTAACATATTTACTCCCCCTTATACATTGGTTTGCGTTTTTCCTTGAATGCCTGTAATCCTTCTAATCTATCTTTCGTATGGATTACGCCCTCATACGCCTGTTTTTCCATTTGTAAGCCGGTATGTAAATCTACTTGAATTCCATTTGAAATTGCTTCTTTTGCTAATCGAACAGCAATTGGACCATTTTTAGCAATTCGATCTGCAATTTCAATTGCTTTCTCTTCTAGTAAATCAGCTGGTACTACGAATTCTACTAAACCATATTCTTTCGCTTCTTGCGCCGAAATACGTCTTCCTGTATAAATTAATTCTTTCGCTCTACCGACTCCAATTAATCTCGGTAAACGCTGAGTACCACCTGCTCCAGGTATAATTGCAAGAGAAGTTTCAGTAAGACCTAGACTTGCAGTGTCAGAAGCAATTCTAAAATCACAAGCTAAGCTTAATTCAGTACCTCCACCAAGTGCGATTCCATTAATAGCAGCAATAACTGGTTGTGGTAATTGTTCCACCATCTCCATAGTAGAACGAATCATACCCACAGCATGGCGAACTTGTTCTTCACTCATGTTGGCACGCTCTTTTAGATCAGCACCAGCGCAAAATGCTTTTTCGCCATCCCCTGTTAAAATAACAACGCGCGTATTTGATTCTTCGTTTATTTGAGTTAATATAGTTTGTAATTCTTCTAATAATGCCAAAGATAATGAGTTTGCTTGTCTTTCACGATTTAACGAAATCTTTACAACGTGCGGTGTAACATAGTCAACTGAAATGTTTTGTAATTGCAGCATCTTCTCACCTACTTATCGTTTTATGTTGAAGCGCTCTATACACATGACTCGGTAATTGGATATTTAACTTACTTTGAATAAACTGACTAGCTCTCAATAACTTTTCTTCATCAATATTAGTTTGGACTCCCAGCTTATGGAGCATATGCACTAAGTCATCAGTAGCAACATTACCCGATGCTCCTGGTGCATAAGGACATCCTCCGAGTCCACCACAAGAACTATCAAACGTTGTAATACCATATTCTAAAGACTTAACTACATTCGCCAGAGCCATTCCATACGTATTATGAAAATGCATTGCAAACTGCGAAGCATCATACTTCTTTAATAGATGTTCTAATACTTGTTCTACTTGTAATGGATTCGCTACACCAATCGTGTCACCGAGAGAAACTTCATAAATGCCGTATGAAAATAGTTGATTACATATTTCGTCAACTGCTGTGGCACTTATATCCCCTTCATAAGGACATCCAAATACAGTAGAAACATAGCCTCTTACCTTTTTACCTTCGAACGTTGCCTGTTTTGTTATATCTTCAATTACAGCTAATGCTTCTTTAATAGATTTATTAATATTACTTTTATTGTGAGATTCACTTGCTGATAAAAAAACATTCACCTCATCTACATTTTGCAAAAAAGCTCGTTCCAAACCATTTTGATTTGGAACAAGCGCTGCATATGTAACATTTGGATCCCTTTTTAGCTCAGAAAACACATCACTTGCATCTGCTAATGCAGGAACCCATTTAGGGTGAACGAATGAGGAAACTTCAACGTACGACAATCCCGCTTCTGTAAGTAGTTGAATCCATTTTACTTTATCTTTTGTGCCAACAATCTTTTTTTCATTCTGTAAGCCATCACGTGGCCCGACTTCTTTAATGACAGCAAAATTAGGTAGTTTCAATTCGCTTCCCCCTATATCTCCCTATTCAATTTCTAGTAATACATCTCCTTCATTTACAAAATCGCCTTCTTGTACGTTAATTTTCATAACAGTTCCGGCTTCTTCTGAAACGATTGGAATTTCCATTTTCATAGATTCCAAAATGACGACATCCTGCTCTTCCTCTACTGTATCTCCTACTCCCACAACAATTTTCCAAACATTTCCTGCCATCGATGCATATACTTTCGTCATCATTTTTTCCCCCTTAATATTCATAAATCTTACTTTTTAACAAGTTGTTTCGTTACAAAACCTGTTGTATAAATACCACTTTTGAACACATCGTCTCCGAGTACTTGCAGTAGCATCGGTGTGTTTGTTTTAATACCTTCTACTTTTAACTCTTCTAGAGCAATTTTTAATTTTGAAATCGCTTCTTCACGAGTTTCACCATGTGCGATTACTTTCGCAATCATTGGATCATAGAAAGGTGTAATCGTTACTTGATTCTCCAAAAAGTGATCAATACGTATATTTGTCGGTAACGTTAAATCTGTAATTTTCCCAGGTGATGGGAAGAATGTTTTCGGATCTTCTGCATAAATACGAGCCTCAATGGCATGACCACTACGTTTTACATCATCCTGTGTAAATGATAGCTTCTCACCATATGCGATAAGTAATTGTTGTTCAACTAAGTCTAACCCAGTAATTTCTTCTGTAACTGGATGTTCTACTTGTAATCTCGTATTCATTTCTAAGAAATAAAAGTTCTTTTGATCATCTACAAGAAACTCAACTGTACCTGCATTTGTATAACCAAGTGCTTTAGCAGCTTGTACAGCAACTTCTCCCATAGCCTTTCGTGTACCCTCATCTAAAAATGGTGAAGGTGCTTCTTCAATTACTTTTTGATTTCGGCGCTGCACTGAACATTCGCGTTCCCATAAATACACTGTATTACCATGTGTATCTGCTAAAAGCTGAATTTCAATATGATGTGCATCTGCTATATAGCGTTCTAAGTACATTTCTCCGTTACCAAAGAAATTTTGCGCTCTTGTTTTATTACTTTCAAATGCTTTGGTGAGCGTTTGCTCAGTTTCCATCAACTGCATTCCAATGCCTCCGCCGCCCGCGGATGCCTTAAGCATTAATGGATAACCAATTTGTTTCGCAATTTCAATTGCTTCTTCAGCAGTTTCAATATTTGTAGTAATGCCTGGAACTACTGGCACATCTGCTGCTTGCATCGCTATACGTGACTCAATTTTACTTCCCATCTTAGTAATGATTTCTTCTGAAGGACCGATAAATACGATTCCTTCTTCTTTACAGCGAATCGGAAAAGATGGATTCTCTGATAATAATCCGTACCCTGGATGGATTGCTTCAGCATTTGTCTTCTTAGCTATTTCAATAATTTTTTCAAGGTTTAAATAGCTTTCTTGGACACGTGGACCGCCTACTAAGTAAGCTTCATTTGCCAATTTTACATGAAGGGCATTTTCATCAGCCTCAGAATAAATAGCAACGGTACGAATGCCAAGTTTTTGACAAGTTTTCATAATGCGAACTGCGATTTCCCCGCGATTAGCAATTAATATTTTTTGAAACATAGTGACTCCTCCTTTTTATCTACATCCTAAATGTCTTGCAATTACGAGACGTTGAATTTCAGAAGTTCCTTCACCAATTTCTAAAAGTTTTGCATCACGAATATATCGTTCAACTTCATATTCACGCATATAGCCATATCCACCATGAATTTGTACTGCATGATTTGCTATACGACTTGCAGCTTCAGATGCAAACAACTTTGCCATAGCCGCTTCTTTACCGAAAGGTTTATCGTTATCTTTTAACCAAGCTGCTTTATGTACTAAATTACGCGCTAATTCTACTTCAGTCGCCATATCAGCCAATTTAAATTGAATCGCTTGGAAATTAGAAATCGGTTTTCCAAATTGTTGACGTTCTTTCGCATATTGCAATGCACGTTCAAATGCAGATTGTGCAATACCTACTGCTAATGCTGCAATTGAAATACGTCCTCCATCAAGTGTATATAAGAATTGTTTAAATCCTTTATTTACATCACCAAGAATATTTTCTTTCGGTACACGTACACCATCAAGTACGATTTCACAAGTATTAGAAGCACGAACACCCATCTTATCGTAAGGGCTTGAAATCGTTAATCCTTCACTAGTAGTCGGTACGATAAATGCAGAAATACGTTTTTTACCATTGTCTTCAAAACCGTTGATAGCGGTTACAATAATTGTATTTGCATACTCTGCGTTTGTAATCCAGCACTTTTCACCACTAATAACATATTCATCGCCATCTAAAATTGCTTTCGTTTGTGTGCCCCCTGCATCAGATCCAGCATTTGGCTCCGTTAATCCGAAAGCACCTAACGTTTTACCTGACGCCATTGGAACTAAAAATTTCTGTTTTTGTTCTTCTGTACCGAAATAATAAATTGGAGAAGCACCTAATGAAATTGTTGCAGCATAGCTTAAACCTGTTCCACCACAAGCACGACCAATCTCTTCAACAGCTAACGCGTACGATAACGTATCGCCACCTGAACCTCCATACTCTTCCGGGAATGGGATACCTAATAATCCTAGTTCGCCCATTTTTTGAAATGTTTCATATGGAAATTCCGCAGTTTTGTCATAATATACAGCTTTCGGTGCGATTTCCTTTTCAGCAAAATCACGTACCATTTCTTTAATCATTTGTTTTTCGCGAGTTAGAGTAAATTCCATTCCGCTACACACCCCTTATCGAATATTGAGTTTCGACAGCGTGCGAGTTTCTACTACAAACATTACTTCTTAAAAGACACGAATATTAGTTAGACAATTGCTATAATTCTGTCATAACTTAATTTTAAAACAGATTCTGTACCAATGCACAAAAAAATTCCTACATTGTTCTACAACAACATAGGAGGTTTTGTGTCGAATTATGTAATTTATTGTTTAATAATCTCTACCTTTTCCCGAATCAGAAATTTCTACTAACCCTTCAGGGTATGGTTCGAAATATGTTTGTCTTAATAAATACTTTTCATCAAATCGAATAGCCCATGATTTTAAAATTGTAAGCAAACTACTAAGTGGTATTTTCTTTTCTGCATATTTTTGTATCAGCTCTAAAAAATGATCTTTTTCTTGTTTTTTTAGCTTTGTTTTAAAATATCCGAAAATGTGCTCACATACATTTACATTCGATGTATAGCGAGGCGCGCGAATAAATAATTTATATAAAGTCTTCTCATAGTTATCAAATACGACTTCAATTGTTTCATTTTTTTGATTTGCAATAATACGCCCTAATTCTTTTTGTTTCACCTGATTATATGCCATAAATAAATACTTATAATCTGATTGAAACGCTACGAGTTCTTTTATGTTTTTAGTATGTTTAATCATTTTGTAATGCGCGATTGTAAACAATCTTGTAAAGAAATGCTCTCTAATAATAAAATTCGACATTCTACCTTCTTCTTCAATTGGAAGATGCGAAAATTTTTTTATTACTGCTCCACCAAATAATCCAGTTCCTTTTCCTTTTACTGGCCCTTTTTCAAAACCAGAATAGATTTTCACATCACGAGTTCCGCAACTTGGCGAACGATTCTTCAAAATAAAACCGTCAACTTCAGGTAATGTTTGTAAAAATGCATTTGAAAATTCATTCATTTTTTCAGTTACATCTTCTCGTATTGACGGTTGTACAAGCCTATTCGCACCATTTTTTTCTACAATACGTATCGTTTCACGAGGAGTCCCTAAACCAATTTCTACTTCAGGACATACAGGTATAAATGTAACAAATGGCTGCAAGTTTCGAATTGTTAAATCTGGAACCATCTCTCCATTATAACGACAGGCATCAAATTCTAAACATTTACTTACAACAATTATCGGTTTAGCAAATTGTCGCATCACATTACCTCCGTGGCGTTAGTCCATACAATATAAATTGAATCGTATTTTCAATTTCCACTTCATCGTCCCATTTCTCTTCCGGCAATAATAAAAACCTCGTTAAGAGCAACCCTAATACAGCTGATAAAGTAAGACGTAATACGGAAGATGGTGGAAGTTCAATAATTTCCCCTTCTTCTTGAAACTTTGCAATCAGCTTTTTAAAATGTACAAGCAGTTCTGTTTCTATTAATTGTTGTATTTCACTTTTTAGTTCCTGCTGAAATGGTACTTCTTGAATTAATATTTTTATCATTGGAAAGTGCTTTTTAGCAAATTCAAATCTATTTTGAATTATTACTCTTAAAAGCACTTCATACGATTCATACTCTGTTTTAAATATTTCTTTTGCAAAGGCTTGTACGAAAAATGGTGCAGCAAACTTTGTTAAGGTCGGCATCACGACTGCAAACAATAAATCTTTTTTCGTTTTATAGTAGCGGAAGATTGTTCCTTCCGCTACACCAGCTCGCTTTGCAATTTCACTCGTTGAAGTTGAGGCGTACCCTTTTTCTCCAAACATATCAACAGCTGCCTCTAATATACGCATTTGACGTTCATTACGTTTATCAGCATTCGTTGCGGCAACTAATTCTTCCAGCCAATCCTTCTTCATTTATTGTGCTCCTTTTTATCATCATTATATTTTGCGATGTTTCTTTAATGCAAATACATTTCCTACTGCAAATAATAGTGAAAAAAGTAGTAATACAGTAAGATCTAATGCAATCTCTGTAAACCCTTGATTCCGAATCATTACTTGTCTCATAGCGTCAGCACCATATGTGAGTGGAAATAATTTACCTAACATTTGTAACCATGTATTCATGGATTCCATTGGAAACAACCCAGAAAAGAAGACTTGTGGCACGATAACAAGCGGTATAAATTGAATCATTTGAAATTCATTATTTGCGTATGCCGATAAAAATGTGCCTAATGTTAGTGCAGTTAAAGAAAGCATACATGTTATAAGTAGCGTTAGCCATATTGAGCCAGCTACATATAAATCTAAAATATAAACTGAAAAACTTACAATTATAATAGATTGTATAAGTGCAAAGATTCCAAAACCAATAATATATCCTAAAACTATTTCCCATCTTCTCACTGGTGTGGACAATAACCTCTCTAATGTACCACTTAAACGTTCTCTTACAAAAGATACTCCGGACAATATAAATACAAAGAAAAATGTAAAGAAACCAATTAATACGGGACCAAGCCCATCGAACATCGTAATGTCTTTAGAGCCATGTAAATAATCCACTTCAGGCTTCATCATTGATACATTATTCTTCTCTGTACTCTTTTGCAATACTTGAAGTACTGCACGGTTTTTTGATGAATCACTGCCTTCTAATAGAAGATTCATTTTTCCATTTTCTAAATGAATTACTGCATCTACCTTTTGCTTTTCTAATTCCGAAATTGCTTTGTCTTTACTATATTCATAAATTGATGCTTCTTGATTTTTCATTGCTTTTACTATAGGAGCAGGTACATCGACTACAGCAATATGCGGTATATAGTCTTTTTGTGTAAATATTAGCGATAATAACCAAAGTAATAACATTGGTGCCCCAAACATCATTGCTAAAGAACGCTTATCTCGAAAAAATTGACGAATAATACGGATGACTACACCATTAACTCTCATGATTCAATCACTCCTTCTAACATAAAGACATCTTCAATTCGTCCAGAAGATGTTTGTTTTTTCAATTCCTCCGGTGTGCCAATCGCAACTAAATTCCCTTCTCTAATTAGCCCTAGACGTTCGCAAAACTCAGCTTCATCCATAATGTGCGTTGTTACAATAATAGTTGTTCCTTTCTTTTTAAGGTCATAAAACTTCTCCCAAATCGATTTTCGAAGTAGAGGATCTATCCCAACTGTTGGCTCATCTAAAATTAATATTTCTGGTTCATGAAGGAGTGCCATCGCCAATGATAAACGTTTTTTCATTCCACCTGAAAAATGCTGTACTTGCTTTTTCATATGCTCTGATAATTGCACAAGTTCAAAAACTTCTACGATTCTCTCTTTCTTACGCTTACCTTTTAACCCATACATCGTTGCAATAAAATCTGCATTTTCATATGCCGATAGTTCTTCGTATAATGCATCAGCCTGAGCCATATAACCAATTCTTTTCATTTCATTTAGATTAGGCATGTTTGTATTAAAAACAATTACATCCCCTGTAGTTGACTCATTAATACCTGCAATCATTTTAATGAGTGTTGTTTTCCCTGATCCGGAAGGTCCAACCAAGCCAAAAATTTCTGCTTTTTCTACTTGCAGCGAAAGGTTATGCAAAACTTCTTTTTTCCCAAATTTTTTTGATACATCTCGTAAAATAATTGAAGGTTGCTGCACTAAAAATCCCCCTTTTCTTTAAAATGAGTGAGTACTCACTTTTATTTTACTCTCGAATTATTATATGTCAAACTTTTCAAACATATATTTTTTCTGTTATTTACTAACTCAATGAAACAGAGTCGACATTAGAATATCTTTTCTTAAAGTCGACTCTGTTTCATTGTAAATTATTTGATTTTTGTTATGTTTTTAAATTTAAATACCTTCTAATTCTAGCAACATCTAATGAATATTCGATAACTATTTGCTGTATTGGTAATATAACCGTTTCCGGATATAAATGTGCATATTGTAACGTTTCTGAATACTTTTCCAACCGTTTTTCTAAATACTTTACAATTTGCTCAGGATGACTTACTAATAAAGACGTACTATAATAATGAATTTGCTCCTCAATCGCCGTATATTCTTCAATTTCAAATTCTTTATGCATTTGTACACCCCTTTATATTTTTAATATTGCTTAATAATAACTATTTTAACTCGACTAATTTTTAAGTTTTTTGATTATTTACACTATAACAAACTCAATAGGTCAAATTTTGTTACTTTATGTAACGTTGAAAAATTTTAACAAAATTGTAATGGAAACTTGTACTCAAGAAAAACTACCTTTAAATTATTCTCCTGAACAAAAAAGCCGTACAGATTAATTTAACTGCACGACTACAATCTCAGGTCTATTAAAAACTCTTTGCGGAATGATACTATTGCCTAATCCTCTACTAACTATCATAGACGTATTTTGTTGTTCATATAAACCCGCTGTATATTTGGGCAGTATTCCTTGATTAGGAGCAACTAATCCCCCGATAAAAGGTAACCGAACTTGCCCCCCATGTGCATGACCCGATAACACTAAATCTACTTGCTCATCAGCATATGCTTCTAAAAATTCAGTCCTATGGGATAATAATACATTATACCTATCTGGCAGCGTTTCAATTTTTGCTTTTACAATTGCATCTTTTACAATACTTCCTTCATCAATATCTCCAGTATTAAATTCCGGATCATCAATTCCTAACAAGTTTATTTCGTGTCCTCCCTTTTGTATTATTACATGTTCATTTCTTAAAACAGTGACATGCTGTTTCTTTAATTTTTTTTCTAAACTGTTATATTTCCCTGACCATTTTTCATGATTTCCTGTCACAAAATATACCGGATATTCCTTCACAAGTTCTCGTATTACTTGCATACTCATTTCTGCATCGTACGATTTACTGTCTATTAAATCACCCGTAATAGCAATAATATCTGGATTTATGCTTTTTACTTTTTGAATTAAAACGTCTTGATTATCACCAAATTTTTTATTATGTAAATCTGAAATTTGTAGTATTTTATATCCTTTAAAAGAAGAGGGAATTTTACTAGAGGTTATTTTAACCTCAGTTATACTTATTAAATTGTTTTGTAAATATAAAAAGATACTAATGCCTACTAATATACCAATAATTAATATGATTCTTTTAATCTTCTTGTTCATACTTCCTCCTAAAATCTTAATCAGTACTACAGTTCACAATAAATATTACGTGCCCTTCGCATTCAGAATAACTGAAATTTTTTAATTGATTTGTAGTATTTGTTATAGTTTTATACGCCACTTATAAAATTTTTCAATCGCATGCGTGTATGATGTCATGCTCATTTCTCAGTAACTTTATAGCAGATCACTGGAATCTCTTCATAATATTAACATTTATCTTACTTCGTTTGATAACTATATCATGATAATTCCTATAGTTTTTTATAAAAATATTGTGTACTTTTCTCGGAGTATATACGACATTTGATTACAAATATATTATTACCACTACGATTTTAATTTGTTTAAAACGTACAAAGAGAGAATTGAAACACTAAATTGCCTTATGAAAAGGTATTACTGTATTATTTATTAGAAAATTGAAAAAACATGTGTAGATAGCTATCATTGTAAGTGCATATATAATTAACTTTAATTTTCTGACATAATTTCACATAATTCTTAAACTATTTTTTTGCGTGCATTATGAAATAAAATATTGCCCCATGTCAGTCTTTAAAAAATTATATATCATAACTTTAAGGGAGGAAGAAAACTATGAAGATGAAAAGAAAAATCATGATGACGACAGCACTTGCAGCCACATTGGCTACAGGTGCACTACCAAGTACATCGGTGTTTGCTGCTGAAAAAGAGGCTCCTATCCAACAAGAAGAGACACAGATGAGTATTCAACCATTTGCACAAAATAATTTGGAAACAGCAGTTAAAGCTGCCTTAAATGGTCCAGAAGTTAAAAAAATTAAAGTATTTGAGCATGAATTTAATGTAAAACCAATTGAAGTAGTAAATTTAGGTGGCGGTAAAACATATGTTAAGGGACAAATTTCTCATCATTTAAGTTTTCGTCCAGATGATCAATTTTATTATGAGTTTACAGTGCAAGATGGAAAGGTAATAGATAAGCCTGTATTTAATATTGATAGAGGTGGTTGGACACCATTTACTGCTCCACTTTTATCAATTCTTGCTGCGTATAATGGGATTCCAGTAAATCCAAATGATTTAAATGCACTTGGTCAACAAATTGGGAAAGTTATAGATGGAAGCTGGGAACATGCAGCCCAATCTATCGCAACTGTAGTTAGTTTAAGTTTTAATGAATAGAATTTTTAAATTTTTATTAGCATTGTAGAGATCCACTTTTCCTAAGTAGCCTTGTTATAAGAAATTCTGAAACAGCTATAAATAGATTTTTACCACTCAGTCACATTATCTTGATTTGTTAACCACCTTATCATTCATTATATGTCACAAAATAGAAGTCTTTTTTAAGACTTCTGTTTTGTTTGTATACAGTACAGCGGAAAGTTTGTTTTTTACCTATCTATGCTTCAATTCTTTAAGAATCCGTTTGACTATTAGATACAATTTATTACAACAAACTATTAAAATCTCAAATAACTTCCTACCCTATTTTGATTTTTTCAAACACAAAAATTCATTACTTTAAGAATGAAAACAATAGATGTAGTAAAAAATCATCTTGTTTTATTATATCTATTGTTTAAAAGTCAGGAGAGATAAAATGAACAAAATAAAAATGAGGAATTTTTTAAAATTAGTATCCTTACTTGTTTCACACTAGCAAGTTTAAGTACACCATCTACTATTTTTGCTGATAGTCATCCAGGTTATTCCTATGAATCCAATATAGGCTATCAAAACCCAGCATGGATGTCGAAAGTAGCAGATTCAACAAAATTGAGTGAAATATCTATTCCAGGGACTCACGGTACAATGGCTTTACATGGAGCAAGTTTTCTTGATGAAAATTTGACAAGAAATCAAACTATGAGTCTACCACAACAATTAAATTCCGGAATTCGATATGTAGATATGCGTGTTAAACGTGTAAAAGATTCTTTTGCAATGTACCATGGGATTGTAAATCAAAAAGCAATGTTTGAAGATGTATTAAAAGAGGCAATTCAATTTTTAAAAGATCATCCTACAGAAACAATTTTAATGCGCTTAAAAGAAGAAACTACTCCTGAAAGTGGCTCACTATCATTCGAGGAAATACTTAATAAATACAAAGATCTTAATTCTTCCTATTTTTGGGATCCGAGTTCTGTACCAACTTCAAAAAGAAATAATCCTACTCTAGGAGACATCCGAGGGAAAATTGTAATCTTACAAAACTTTACAGCCTCTCAGCAATATGGTATTAATTACGATAGCTTAAATATACAAGATACATTTGAAATTGAAAACGGACCCGACGGAATGTATGAAAAATGGAATGCGGTGAAAACCCACCTTCAAAATGCAAATAATAATTTTAATAATGATAAAATCTATCTTAACCATTTTAGTGGCACAAGTGGTGCTGCTGCATTATTAAATAATGTTTATCCTTGGTTTGTTGCAAGTGGTAAAGAGAGCAGAAATACTGATAGTAACCCCAAGATGATTCAAAAAGCTACAACTAATGCGTGGGAAGATTTCCCTCGTGATATAAATGGTCAAGTATTTTATGGTGGAATGAATACACTTGGAACTGAGTTCTTACAACAAGGTGGAATGAAACATACTGGTATCATTGCAGCTGATTTTCCTGGACCAGGTTTAATTGATAGTATCATTAAATTAAATGGTATACATTCGAATGAAAAAGAAATATTAATTTCGCAAATTTCTTCCGAATCTAGTCCTTTATCCGGTCAAAAAAATCGATCCAGTCAAAACTTTAAAATTGATAGTTTACCTGTAGGTACTAAGGAATTAAAATGGATTATTGAGCCTTCAGAAAAAGATCATCCTTCTACTATTTCTTTCAATGTAATGATTGATGTTTCCCTAGGTACAGATTCTATTCGTTGGAAAAATATTTCACATGGATCTAGGACTGAAGCTTATACGAATACTAAATATTATATTGCAAGCCCACTTGGTGCCACTAACAAATTTACAGTGAAAATATACGCTATTACAAATTAAAAAATAAAGAACCCCAATGGAATTCCTTTTTGATGGAATACCATTGGGGTTCTTTAATAATTTCATTTCGTATATATTGGGATGAAGAGTAAAAATTGCACCCCTGTTCCGGTATTGCACATAGAATAAGTAATAACTACCCTTTTCCACTTATCATTTATTTAAAACTGGCTTCCAAATCGATAGTGCAAAAATCCAATTTGGATCGCCGTTCCCTTGATAACTTTGAACCGCTTCATACACTTTTCCCTCATGTACTACTTTATCACCTTTATTGTATGCTTTTCTTGCATCCCATTTTTCATAAGTAGAGCCATCTAGTTTTGTTTCTACAGTTAAAACATCACTTCTACTAGACTCATTTCTAGCTAAATCAACCGCTGTCACTACATATTTGTACGATGTATTTGCCTTTAAATTTTTATCCACAAAGGATGTATTATCCGTTGTCCCAATTTTATTCATAACCCCTGCGTTTTCTCTATATACAACATAATGGTCAACACCTACATTATCTTCAGACGGACTCCACATCAAATCAACAGTTGTCGCTGTTGTACCCATACTATGTAATCCTTTAGGTTGAGTCGGAGCCTCTATATCTGGGATTGCATTTGTTGTCTTAACCTTTAGTTTTTCACTTTCTTTTGATATATTTCCAGCAGAGTCTAATGCCTTTATTGTATAGGTATATTCCGTATTTGCTTTTAGTTTTTTATCAATAAAAGTTGTACCTGGTACCGTATCAATTACTTCTCCATTGCGTAACACTTGATATTCTTTTACACCTATATTATCAGTAGAGGCCTTCCATGTTAGTTCAACACTATTGGCAGAAACTTTAGACGCATTTAATCCAGTTGGTTGACTTGGAGCTACTGTATCGGGAGCTTCATTATTTACTAGATTTACATCAATTACATTATAAAACGCAGTTGACGTATCTGCTACATCCCATACAGCTAAAATAACATGATAACCATTGCGATCAGTTGGTACATTAATTGTATGTGTTAAATTATTTGATGCTGCCGAACCGTCATGTTTCACAGTTCCAATTGGTTCTAATTCAGCACGTGTTAATGGTTTATTAGGATCCCATCCCTTTTTGGTAATGTAATAATGCCATTTACTTGTAGAATGTGCCGCTGTGTATTTCCATGTAAATGTATTTGCTCCTCCCTTTATTGTGTTTTTGAACCAGCGATTTGATGTTTGTTGGTCAAGAATCCCTCCAAACAGTCCTCCTGCCGAAGCGATTTTCCCATCAATCGGTCCACCATCTGGGAATCCTTTAGGTGCTTCTAGACTTTGAGGTTCGTACATTACATTTCCACAATTTAAATTTAATGCTCCATAATTCTGACTACATAAAGCAGCACGACTACTCGGCTTTTCAACAAACCCATGTGCATATGCACTTTGAGGAATCATTGTAATTGCCGTCACCCCTGCAGCTAAAACACAAGCACCAATTCCTTTTTTACTTTTTCTTAATCTTTCTAACTTAGATGTTAATTTCAAATTCATACTTGTCCCCCCAATATATTGTTTATGCTAATATAATAGCAATATAGGGATAAACGAACAAATCACCTACTAATATATTAATAGTTCAATAACATAAACACATTTAGTTTATTTATTAACCTGATATGGGGATAAATTAAGCAAATTAATTCTATTTTGTAACATTATGTAGTAAAGAGTTTATAAAAAACCAATAAAGATTCACAAAAAATCCAAATATCGATTACTTAATTTTTTACAACCACACCCCCACACGATAACTACATTATTAAGCAGGTTTCATGATTTATTACATTCTCTCGCCACCTGACAAAATCAGATCAAAAACATATCCCTGCATATTATCAATTAGTTTAACCACATCTGGATTTTTATCGTTGCTCAGCGACCAATTAATTGACACCATTGCGTTTGCTGTATACAACTGAGCTACAAAGTCAATCGGCACACTTACTTCAACCTGCTGCTCTTTCAAATAGGAATAGCAGGCATTATATAAAATGGCTTCTAATTCTATACGTAAATCCGCTGAGGGAACACGTACATGGAGTAAAGTTGCAACCTCTTTTTTTCGCGCTGAGATCTTATCGGTTATCATATTAATAGCTTGAGCCACATTTCCATTCTCTATTAATGCGAAACGAAATTCAATTTCTTCCTTGAACCAGCAGACATAATTTTGCACTAATTTTTCCAAAAGATCATATTTATCTGCAAAATGGCTGTAAAATGTGGACTTACTCACCATAGCATGTATGCAAATATCTTTAGTTGTAATTCGCCCAAACTCTTTTTCGTTCAAGAGGGTAATAAGTGTATTAGAAATATTTTTCTTCGTTTTATAAACGCGAACATCCTCTCCCATTAATAATCAATCTCCTTCCCAAAGTTGCTTATCAAACCATTTATATCCTTATGGTTCGATTTCGTACTTCTTACCCTTTCCTGCTTGTTGTTTCTTTAATATACTTCTCTTATCCTTACCTTGTAGTCAAATATAAGGAGGGATTTTATGTTTAAACAGTATGTAAACAACGAACAGTTCAATTTGCAAATTAACCGTTTTTTCAACGATTTCTATCAAGACGATGAGCGGGCAAATCAGGATTTGCAAGCCATCATCCCAAGACTTACAGACACGGACAGCTGGTATAACACTTGGATAGAATATGCAGCAATGCGGGAGCATCAGAAAGACTTCGATCTGGCTTCGGTTTATTATCAGGCTGCCGAGTTTTATATGGAATCATCCGATCCAAAAAAAGAAAAAGTGTACCAAAAATACCGTGAAACTTTTTATAAGGGCTTTCATGACTTTGAGTATGAAACCTATCAAATTCCTTATGAAGATTCCTATCTTCCTGCAATTAAATTCATGACACCAGGCGCATGTAATACACTACTTTTCTTTGGAGGCTACGATTCCTACATGGAGGAAATGATGAAGATGATGAACTACCTCATAGGAATCAATTATAATATTATAGTTTTTGATGGACCTGGACAAGGAACAGCACTGAAAAACGGCTTAAAATTCATCCACAACTGGGAGAAGCCCGTTTCCACAGTCATTGACTATTTCGAACTTGACCGTGTTAGTATTCTCGGAGCTTCTTTGGGCGGCTACTTAGCAATGCGTGCCGCCGCTTTTGAAAAACGAATCGACAAAGTCATCGCCTTTAATATTTTTTATAGTGGCCTTGATGCACTCAAGATGCGCATGCCGGATAATATCTGGAATAAATTGACCACGCTTCTGGCTACTAATGAAGCTGACAAAATTAATACCATGTTTAAACAAATGATGGCCACCAGCATCGACCTGAACTGGAAAGTTAAAAAAGGTATGGAAAATACAGGTGAAAAAACGCCATTTAACTTACTTAAAAACTTTGAAAAACATACGATGGCAGGAATCGGTCAGTTCATAAATCAAGAAGTATTGCTCCTGGCTGGTGAAGACGATCAGTACGTTCCAATTAGCCGATTACCGCAAATCGAATCGGAGCTATGTAATGCAGCCTCCATCACTTCTGTAGTTTTCACTAAGAAAACTGGTGGTGAACAACATTGTCAGGCTGGTCATCGTCACTTAGCTTTTGATGAAATTAAAAGATTTTTGCGACATAACTTCTAGTGAATAATATCAAACATTTTAGCACTTTCAAAATTTTTCATATACTAACACATTAGAACATGGTGACTATCGTGAAACTCCTCAAAAAAACTGATATTTTGTCATAAAAGAAATCCCCCACTTATTTGTGGGGGGATTATTCTGTGCTTTACTTATAATGATATGTGTGAAGTTTTGTTTATTTACAAACCTAAAATCCCTACAATCTGACTCGCCTTTACATTAGTAATATAATTGTACATCTCTAAGCCTTTTCTTTCAGCCTTTAGCACCTTGCCTCTCATTTTCAATAAATGTTGGGAAACAATAGATTGTGGAATTTTTAAAAGCTCCGTCAATTGTGTAACATTACATTTTTATACTGAATTAACTCGTTTATAATTTGCAATCGAATTGGATGTGCCATTATTTTTAACATATCTACATCCTCTTCAGTTATTACACTCTTTTTCATTTCACCTTTATACATTGTCATAAGAAATTCTCCTTTGTTATCCGTGCATTTCCGCACGTCTTTTAATTAGAAGTATATTCTAAAATTATTACGGTTTAATATTCTTATTTTTTGGTATATTGAAGTTTATATTTTTAAAATAATATAATTCCAGAAACGCCTTACACTCATATTGTACAATTCCAATATGCGATTCATATGAACTTAATATACGGTTTAAATGAATCTTATATAATGAATCTCACTTCACTATAGAGACACTGTTGAAACTTTACTTCAATAACTCTGTAGGAAACTTATAAACAACTAAAAAAGGACACACCTATAGCATATGTATGCGTAGGTGTGTCCTTTTCTAAGATAAATTTTAAAGTATTAACTTCTTTTTATCCTATCGTATAAGATAACTATTTAAATTTCAAAATATATAGTATAGAATAGGAACATTCGCTATATTTATGTATGAAAGGATTTTTGGAAATGGACTTGTTGCAAATCAAGAAAATGGAAAATTTAATTTGGACTATTGAACATAGTAGTGACCTCTCAAAAAGGTTTTACATAATAAAATTTTTTGATAGAGAAAATACAATTAAGCCAATTGAAACATTAGAATTTGGAAATAGAAATATCGACAAATTTGAATGGGTGTTTATTAATATATTTCCAAGGGTAGTAACAACTTATGTCCCTTCCACTGGAAGGAAACCTGATGAATCATTAATAGATACAACTAGAGAAAACAGTAAAGAATCACTTATTTTACAAGGAATACGAACCTACACCAAGTTTTGGTCATGTTAACCCCCACCCTTCTATAGCAGCAAGTATAATTTTGCATAAAATGTGGGTTTTTGAGTTAAGGTGAATTCTATATGTAAATTCTGCTGAGAGTTTCATTCACATTGTATTGTTCGTTATTTGAAGAACAAGGAGTTTTTTATAATATACGATATATCAATTTTTAAAATGTATGTTTATACTTATTTTTTTAGGCATTTTATTTTCTTAAGAGCATCCACGCAAATACATGCTCTTAAGAAAATAAAAGTAGTACGCATGAGATTGAATGAATATTAAATAAAACACTTTGGATCTGGAACTTACCTTACACTTTGTTTTATATACATAAAAGAAGAGTAGAATATCCTTTTTTATTTTTATATTTTCCTACTAACACTTCAAACAATCTATCAGGACGTTAAGTAGTGAATAGTTCAATTTAAGGGGATTGTTTTAGTCTCTACTAATTTAGCAGAAAATTCAGTTTCATATTTAATCTTTCTAAATTCTAGATGATTAAACCCTTGATTAGCGCCTCATCGGTTGAATCAAAAAGGGTATGCACTTTAATACACCTAGTCCAACAAACGTAAATATTACTCCTACCAAATCAAACAAAAAAATTTGAGTAGCCCCCTATTTATTGCACTAATTATAACTAGAGCTAGCCCTTTCCCTTTCCTTTTCTTTAAATTCCTACTTTAACTAGAACATACGGACGTTAAGTGATATGAATTCATTTTATAATGGGGGAATTTTTCACTTTTTTTAAACAACTTATTATATTATTTTTATCTAATAAGGCACAGAAACAAATTAAAAACCTTTAGTGCTCCTGAGAAAATCTCTTGAGGAAAAACGTTTTTAGGGTGAAACATTTTTCAGGGTACTTTTATACTGACTCTTTTCCTTAAAATGTTTCTGTACCTAATATTTAAATTAACTTATGTCAAAATATTTCGCAATACAAGTGCTAAATGCTACATGGATATATAGAAAATGACACTTTTTATGAGCATACCCCATCAAATACTTATATTAAATATAGAAAAGTCACCTTACTATTATTAAATTTGTTAAATTAAATAATAAAAATGGAGAATGCTAACTTTATAATTGTCACAATTTAATTTATATATCTACTCTTTTATTACTCGTAAAAATCATTTGATAATTCCTTCAATATTAATTTATGAAATGCAGAGACCATCTAAAGCAACAATTTTCTTACATTAGATTGTTTTTCTATCTATTTTATTTTGTCGAAAAAAGTCGATATTTTCATATTTTTTTCATTTAATTATTGTACATTTGCACATTTAATGTTAGGATTATGCCTATTCAAATTAGATCCTATTGATTCCTCTTTAAGATTTCTTTATTTTATTTTTGAAAATTAGTTACTTTCTAGTAAATTCCCAGCAATAATACAGCAAACTACACTAATAATAATTCTAAAATTATATTTTCATCTCGTAAATTCATAAAAAGGAATTTAAGTCAAACTATCTTTTCTATCTGTGTATATTCATTCTTTATTCAAACATGATTAATCATAAGTTCTAACTCGTTAATCAAATTTAAATAACAATTTTGATTCTAAAATAAGTTCAAAATCAAAATAAATATATTGTTATTTCAAAATAATGTTGTAAACTATCTTTAGAATGGAAAGATTTATGTAACAGCATGTTAAGGGGTTACAGGGGGAATAAAAATGAGAAATTTTTTCGATGACAGGTATAAAAATATTGAATTAAAAAGGAGACTATTAAATATAATTAGTGAAATTAGTGAATTAAAAGGAAAATTAGCTGCTTATCAGGAACAAAATCCTGATATATTTACTAGCTTAGAAAAAACCATACCACTTCATTACATAAAAAACTTTACTACTACCTATGAAGATATAAAAGTCCCTAATAAAAGATTAAAAGAACTTATTTTAGATGATATAGTACCTCAAAATATTTCGGAAGATGCTATCTTTTGTTTTTATCAAACACTTACTTTTGTACATAAGAATTCCTGTGATTTATTAATCAATCCAGAGACTATACAGGAATTACATTTTCAATTAATACATTACATTACCTCTGACAGTGCCAAATGGCGCGAAAAACCGTTTACTATTCCAGGTATTCCTGAAAACGGAATGCACTTAAATAGTTACCGCATTCTTCCACATGAGCTTATTCCACAAGTAATGGAACAATTATGTGATCAATATAACTCATTAAATTCTAGTAAGGGCCATCATTCACTTTTATTAATAGCTCGTTTTATATTTAATTTTTATTGCATAGTCCCTTTTAATCAGGGTAACGGCAGATTGGCACTTATGCTAATGCAATTGCTATTAATTAAGAGTGGAAATACATTTGTAAAATATGTATGTCTGGATAAATACATTAAGAAAAATGAATCTGAATATTACAATTCGATTTATAAATCTTCGGTAAATTGGTACTGCGAGGAACATAATAGTAGCTTTTGGTTAAAAACGTTTTTAACTATTATATTAGAGGCGTACAAAGATCTTCATAATACAGTTCTAGATTCTATATGTAAGCATACTAAAGTGGAGAGAATTCAGGATTTTATCCTTAAACAAAAACAACCCTTTACTAAGGAGTGTATTCGTAACAAATATCCAGACATAGCAGAGAGTACAATCAGTAAGGCTTTAAATTCTTTGCAATTGTTTGGCCATATTAAGCTAGTGACAAAAGGAAGAAATGCTAGTTGGATTAAAGTTTAACTATACTTGTAAAACACTTACAGTTCAAAAAAGAAAATTATAACTTTATCATTTAAATTCATGCCTTTGGACTCTTATTCATTGAATTTCACTTTAATATATTAAGCTATTATTACTAATTTAGTTATTTCTAATTCCTACAAAACGTTTTATAGGAATATTTGTCGAAAAAAGTCGCATTTTAATATTTTTTCTTTATTTTCTGGTTGTAAACGTTTCATTTTCATGTTACCATCTTAATCAAACAATAGATGGTAATAAAAATGAAAATATTTCTTTCCCTTAGAAACATATAAACGTACGGTCATATCAAGAAAATAAGGCCAAAGAAATATTTGATACCTATCCAAATTACCAATAGGAATTTTGCCGCATTAACTTTCTGTTATTTCAGAATAAAACTTCACATTTTGTCCCTAAACAAAATTTGTTAGCGTGCAAAATTCAAATACACTAAAACACCCAAATAAATGAAATGTACTTTTTTATTGAGCATTGAGGTATGAAAAAATAATTCTTCCTACAAAATTCAGCTGAGTAACATAAAGACATCTAAATTACTACCTTTATCGCCATCTATTGTTGACAACATATTTACCAACTATTAAAAAGAACCTATCAAGGGTTCTTTTTTATTATAATCATTCAAATTTCACTTCTATCTTGATACTTAGATTTCTACACAAATTACATCTACTTTTTTACTCTCAATTATTGAATTTATAATATAGTACTTCAATTTTAGTTATTCTTGATCTCAATCCGTTTAAATTAGTGAATAAAATTCAAACATATAAAAATAATAACTACAACTAATCGTTATATATTAAAGAGGTGTCAATTTTGTCCTTAAATGAAAAGACCCTAGAAACAAAGACAGATAAAACCATTGAAAAAATCCAAACAAGTAACTTAAAAGAACTTAAAAATACATTAGATAACATCTTTGATATTAGTGCAGATTTGATTGAACATCCTTTGCAATTAAAAACAAACACGAATATTTTACTATATTATTTTGAAGGCCTTACAGATGGTGTTGCATTAAAAGGAAATGTTGTTACACCATTATTACAAGAAGTGAATGAAGACAGTCAAATATTTAATTCTAATATTATTGCTACTCATACCAAAATAGTATATACGTGGAATGAAATTAAAGAAGGATTACTTGAGGGACAATGTGTACTGTTTATGGAAGGAGAAAAGAGGTCCCTTCTAATAAATACAAAAGGCTGGGCAGAAAGAGCGATTCAAGAACCCATTTCAGAAGTTACTATTAAAGGCTCACATGATGGGTTTATTGAGAATGCCACAAAAAACATAGGCTTAATTCGTCGATATATTCCTTCTACTGAATTGAAAATTAAAAAAATGACAATTGGAGAACGCGCCACTTCTTTAGTCTATTTAATTTACTTAGGGGATGTAGCAAACGAAGATGTGGTCCAAGAAATAGAAACTAGAATCTGTAAAATTAAAACGGATGCGGTATTGAGCATTGGAGAACTATCTAATTTTACAAAGGATCAAAATTGGACTCCTTTTCCACAGGCTTATTTAAGTGAACGCCCAGATGCCATTTCTAATCATATACTTGATGGAAAAGTAGCAGTGTTAATTGATAGATCTCCTGGTGCGATGATTGTCCCAATGAATTTAATTGGATTTTTTCAGACTCCAGATGATTATAATATACATTGGCTCATTGCATCATTTTTTCGCTTATTACGATTTGCAGGATTTATTATAGCTATTTTTTTACCCGCAATTTATATTGCTATAGTCTCTTTTCACTTTGAAATCATTCCTTTAGATCTATACACTTCTATTGCAACGTCAAGAGTTAAAGTCCCTTTCTCTCCTTTATTGGAAGCTTTTATAATGGAAATCACACTAGAAATGCTACGTGAAGCTGGTATTCGCTTACCACAACCAATTGGACAAACAATTGGAATTGTTGGAGGGATTGTAATTGGGCAGGCGGCTGTTCAAGCTGGTCTTGTGAGTAACGTTATGGTTATTATCGTATCTATTACCGCCATTGCATCATTTATTGTTTCTAATTATGATTTATCAAGTTGTATTCGGCTTATTCGTTTTCCAATGATGTTATTAGCCTATTTTTATGGGATTGTAGGTATTGTTAGTGGATTAATGCTCTTATTTGCTCATTTTGTTTCATTAACTTCCTATGGTTCACCATATGGATTGCCAATTGCACCATTTCGTCTCCAAGAGTTAAAAGATTCTTTTGTAAGATTTCCTATTTCCATGATCACCACCCGCTCGAGTACAGGACAGCCGGAACAAAAAAAGAAAAAAGAAGGTGGTTCGCATGGGGAATCTTAAATTTCAAAACATAACTTTATTTGAATTTATTGTTTTCATCCATTCACTGCAACTTGCATCGGGTATGTTAATTATGCCAAGCCCACTTGCTACTACCGCTGGCACAGATGGCTGGATTTCTATCATTCTGGGATGGATGGTTACTTCTATAATTGGCGTATTTATTGTATTAATGTTACAAAAAAGTCCTAGCAAAAATTTCTCACAGATTTTAAAAACATACTTTGGTAAATGGCTAGGAACAATTTTTCTTCTTTTATATGCCTTTTATCTATTTTTTGCTGGTTTTAATACTTTATTAAAGGCAACTGACATTATAAAAGTGTGGATATTCCCTTCCACTCCTGCTTATCAAATCGCCATATTATTACTATTGCCTTTTATTATTTTATCATTGAGTGGGATAAGGGCTCTTACTAGTTATTCTATGCTTGTTTTCTTCTTCACTGCTTGGATGCCACTATTTCTTCTGTTTTCATTAAAGAGTAACTACAATCCTTTACACCTACTACCTATTTTTAAAGATGGCATATCCCCTATTGTAAAGGCAACAAAAGAAACAATTACCCCTTATGCTGGCTTAGAAATTGCATATTTTATTTATCCGTTCTTACAAAAAAAACAAAAAGCCATAAAAGGAATACTAATAGCGAATACTGGAACCATGTTTTTCTATCTATATGTGACTATTCTTTCTTATATATACTTTAGTCCGGAGGGAATAAAAGACGTAATTTGGCCAGTATTTCATTTGTTAAAAGGGGTTCGTTTTTCATTCATAGAACGATTAGAAATTATATATATCGCTTACTATTTGATTGTATTTTCTACTACAATATATCCGTATTTATTTTTCAGTTTTGAATCTGTGACCATTTTACTTCAAAAAAATGCTCGCAATTGGGTGCTCGTTAGTTTTATGTTTTTAATAGTCGGCTTATTTATTTTTCTAAATCCCGACGTGGATCAATATTTGTTTATATATTCTCTTATGGATATCTTAAATATCATTTTTTTTATTCTATTACCAATCTTTTTTTTCGCATACAGCATTCTTTTCACTTGGTTAACTAGGAGGAAACAACTTTGATTCGAAAATGGATATGGATTGTAACTTGTTGTGTATGTTTAATCGGTTGTAGTCAAAGAATCCCTCTTGAACAGGTTTCATTAATCCTGTTAATCGCCTTAGATAGAACTTCTAATGGAGACATAAAAGTGGGCACAAGCATACCACTCTTTCATCCTAAACAGCAAAGAAGTACTATAGAGCAATGGACGCGGGCATCCACTGTATATAATGGATTCAGTAAAATAGATACGAAGTTAACGGGATATATGACAGCCTCAAAAGCTGAAATCATTTTAATTGGGAAAAAATTGGCCCAAGAAGCAAATTGGATGCAGGAGCTTGATTCTTCTTACCGTGATCCTTACGCTACCATTAATGCTAAAGTAGTACTTGTTGATGGACCTGTAGAAGAAATTTTCACAATTAATAAGCCCGATAAACCATCACTACCATCTTACATAAGTAGTGTAATCGAATCCTCCATTCAAAATAATTAATCCGTTTCTTCCACGATTCAACAATTAATGAGAGAAAAAAATGAAGAAGGAATGACACAAGCTGTTCCAGTTATAAAAAAAACAAAGAATGAAATCGACACGGTAGGAATTGCACTTTTAGATCGACAAGGTAAATATTTAAGCCGTATCCCTAAAAAAATGTTAAGTTCTTCAATCTTTTAAATAAGCCCAAAAATAAAGGCCGGATGATACTACACCTTGTGCTTCCACCTAAAAAATCCAGCCAAAAACCAAACACTTCTATATTAATACAGAATGCGACTAGGAAAATAGATGTTAATTTTCAAAAAGGAAAGTTTGTATTTAATTTCGATATAAACGCTAATGTAGCTATAATAGAAAAAACTAACGCACATTTAATTAAGGAGCATTATGATAATAAAAAAAACATACATAATTTAGAAAATGAGGTTCAAAAAGAAATTAATAAGAAATTACAAAATATGTTGTATGAATTACAAAAGAATAAAATTGATCCTATCGGATTATCGTTATATGCTAGAGCTTTTCAATATAACGAGTGGAAAAAACTAAAAGGAGATTGGTTGCAAGCATTAGCAGAGGCTAAAATAACTGTAAAAACACACGTCAAAATAAAAGATACTGGGACCATTAGAAATTAGATTAGCCTATTCTTTTATTTGACAGCATTTCTCAGTCGAATTTCCCTTCCTCAATAATTATGATATAAAAGACGCTAATTCAAAGAAAAATCTTTCGGTTAAATGCTAACCAATAGATTTTTCTTTTTTCTCTAACCAGCTCTTTTAAAAGGGCAACAATTTAACTACGGTAATCAAGTACAAGTTTCTAATTTAAGGGGTTTCGGCTTTTTGAGTTCGTTCGAATATCTTAGTTTTAGTTTTATGTACTTTGATAGAATAGATACACATCAGCATATTTGTGCTTAATTTTATCGTTTAATGCGGCTTTAATAAATCATTTTTAGTTTATATATCCCATACTGATAGCAATTGAATTTTATTATTTATCCCCTTAGATTATTTCAAATGATTCTATTTTCTTTCCATTTGACTCTTTTGATATATTTCAAATTTCTTGATTACATGTTGTATAGGGGAGCCCTTCTTTTTTCCACGTAAGAAATCCTCCCTTTAAATTAACTACTTTCTTTATATCAGCTTTTTGTAAAATGCTAGCTGCTATAGCGGAACGTAACCCCGTTCGACATTGTAAAACTATTGGACAATTTTTCGGTACATCATCTAGCCGTTCAAGTAGATTACCTAAAGTGATATGTATTGCATCATGAAGATGCCCTTCATCCCACTCTTTTTACTACGCACATCGATAACCTTTACACTTCCATCTTTTATTAACGGATATAATTCATTTGATGTTTTTTCCTTATAAATCTCTAAATTATGGAATCTTTGAATTACCTTTGAAGGTGCAAAAGCAATAATATTATCTAAGCCAATGGACTCAAAGTCTCTAATAATTTCCTCCACTTTAACATTTTCCGCATCTAAAATTATTAAAGTTTCTTTTTTATAATCTAATATCCCCCCACACCAAGTTGTGAAAGAATTGTTATAAGGTATGTTAATTGACTTCTCGATGTGGCCAGCAGCAAAACACTCTACATCCCTTATATCAACTATTTGCTGAACACCCCTCATCACTTCTTGAAGTTCTTCTACTATATAAATAGCAGTAATCTCTCTCTTCTTACGAGTTGGTGGACCATACTTATTTAAATGCTTCATTAATGGAAAATACTTTGGAGGCTCTGGCTGTCCCGTCAATAAATTCGATATAAAATTATCTTCATCATTACATTGAAACGCCCAATTAAACATCTTTTCATAACCTAATGTGGAAGTTGGAATTGCTCCTAATGCTTTTCCACATGCACTTCCTGCACCATGTGATGGCCATATTTGCAAATAATCGGGGAGTATTTTTATTTTTTGTATAGAATCAAATAATTGTTTCGCTCCTATTTTTGCGGTATCTTTAATACCAACAGCAATTTCTAATAAATCGGGTCTACCTATATCTCCTACAAATATAAAATCACCTGTGAATATTCCTATCGGTTTATCATTCATATAATTATTTTGACTTGTATCGGTTACTAAAAAGGAAATACTTTCAGGCGTATGCCCTGGGGTATGAATGACATTGAATTTTATATGACCAACCTTAAACTCTGTTCCCTCTCTAACCAAATTGTATCGGCCCTCGTTAAGATTTTGATATTTCCAATCACTATCTCCTTCATCTGATACATATAAATTTGCATTAAAAAGAAGGGAAAGTTCTCTAGATCCAGATAGAAAATCTGCATGAATATGAGTCTCAGCTGCAGCAATTACTTCCATTCCCTCTTTCTTAGCAAATTCTATATATTGTTCTATATAGCGGCTGGGATCAATAACAATTGCTACGCCTTCCTTCTGACAACCAACTAAATAGGAAGCATGAGCTAATTTTTCATCATAAAAATATTTTAAAAGCATAGCTATTCCCTCCAAATGCTTATTTCAAATTACTTCTCGGTTGTTACAACAACTCTCTATCTTTCCTTATAGAATCCCTTTCAACATTAAATTCCAATACATATAGGGCAACATATACCTTTTAAGTAAAAACATACTATACCGTTCTTTCGCTTGATTAAACGGAAACGTTTCTTGAGGCTCATGTTCATAGTTAAATTCAGCGAGTATAAGACTTTTATATCCTGTAACAATCGGACAGGATGTATACCCATCATAATTAGCCTGCAAGTCTCTTCCATTAAGTACGTCCAAAATATTTTGTTTTAAGACAGGTATTTGTTTTCGAATTGCCGCTCCAGTTTTAGATGTAGGTAAATTGGTACAATCTCCAAGTCCAAAAATATTCTTATATTTTACATGCTGCAAAGTATAAGGACTTATATCTACCCACCCCTGATGATCACTTATCTCACTTTCTTTAATAAAGTTAGGTGGCCCCATTGGTGGAACAACATGTATCATACTATATGGTACTGTTTCTCGTTTCAGTGTTTGCGTATCTTCAAAAATTGCTTCTCTCTTTTCAGCGATAATTTCTACTAAGTTTTTATTATAGTTCGTTATAATTTGCTTTCTTTCTAGTACTTGTTCTAGTATTTCAGCATAACGCGGTACCTGAAATATGTTAGCGTTCGCAGAATAAAACATTACTTCACTTCTGTTTTTCAAACCGCCATTACAAAAATACTCTTCTGCTAAATACATAATTTTTTGTGGGGCGCCACCACATTTAATAGGAGTATTGGGGTGGGTAAAAATCGCATTTCCTCCTTTGAATTTTTCAATTTCTCTCCAAGTAGAATCAACATATTTATAAGAATAATTGCTACAAACCCCATTAGTCCCAATAGACTCCTTTAAGCCTTTAATACCACCCCAATTTATTTGTATACCGGCTGCTACAATAAGAATCTCATATTCAAGTAGCATTCCATCATCTAAAAGTATCTTATTTTGATCTGGAAACAACTTAACAACACTTTTAGGAATCCACGTTGCTCCTTTTGGAATAAGTGATTCTTGATCACGCATCGTACATTCCTTTGAAACAATTCCTCCCCCAACTAAACTCCATAGTGGTTGGAAGTAATGTTTTTTAGATGAATCGATAATAGCTATACTTTCTTTCAATAGGGATACATTTCGTAACAAATGTGCAGTAGAAGATAGTCCTGCAGTCCCAGCGCCAATCACAATAATTTTATAATTATCTCTGGTCTTCATTATCCTCTTCCTATCTGAATTTAATTTTTAAGTTAACTAATTATTAGCCTTATTTCATCGTAGTAACAATATTATAAGATAAAAATACTATTATTTCATCTTATTAAAACGAATATTCCGTTAACTTTATCCGTCGACATTACTATATGCGTAAATCCCTTATGTTACTTCTTTAATTTGTTTCAAACTCTACAAACTTTACATTTCTCAATATTAGCCTGTATCCTATCTCACTTTAATGACATTACACTTCTATAGATAATGAAATGCAAGTTTCTTTGGTATGGTTTGTCCATCCTCCTTTTCAGGAGATAGACAAAAACAATCTTATTCCAATAGCTATATTACCTATTCTTTTTTGAATCTTTGTTATAAATATCTATACATGCATTTGAGAACGTCTTTGTTGTTTTTCCAGTCCCTCAATAATGTGAGAATTGCTATTACCATATTTCCCGTAGCCTTTGATTTATAGGGAGCTGAAAATAGTACATACCAACCCGACTGGAATATTGAACACCTCATAACAGGAGATACTTTCTACTTAACTCAACGTTTTGGTAGAGCGCATTTTGGTGCCAAAATGAAGATTTTCAAGGTTCACCCTGACGGTACTTTACAACGCTTTATTACAATTGAACCAGAATTTATTACTACGCCTAAAGGGTTAGAAATTTGGAGAACACCAATTACAAATGTATATACTAAAGGGACATATATTGCAGTAATTAAGTATAACGGAGAATTTACCTACTCAAATCATTTTCAAATTAATTAACTCTTTCCTACTCAGTAGCTAGAATTGATTAATTAGGTAGCTATGAAGAATTAAGATCTTAACCAGCTTCAATTGGATTTTAACTTTTTTAATATAAACACATTTTACTTTTAATAGAAGTAAGTTAACTATTATATCCACCTACCCTTCGTATGCAATATTGCATACGAAGGGCCTTAAATATTTTGGTATACTATGCATGTGGATTTTTCATCCAAAATTCCACTCAAACGCATATTTATGTATATGCCGACCCTAATTGCTAAAAGTGAGAAGAATGTTATTCATTCTTCTCACTTTTTTTATTTAAAATGTGTGCTTGTACTTAGGTCTTTAGATATTTTACATTTTGAATCTTAATACTAATCCACGTATGTGAATTTCCTTATAAAAATAAACTCCAAAATAGAATTAATCCTCCAAATTCCACCTATGGAGTCAGTTGTTTTCTAAAAAACATTCCAGCGTTTTTATCAATCGATTTCAGAATAGTCAAATAATAATACCGTATACAAGCTCTGCATAAATTATTCATTTTCTTTTATATAATACCTACCTTTTTACTTCTGATAAATCATTAAACATTGGATTATATTTCACTTTTATATAAATAAAAGCCAAATAGCCGTTCATAATGAACGACTATTTAGCATCTTACTAATAATTTGAATGTTCTTCATGTTAATCTATTTTGTTTAATCCCGTAGAAGTAACTTGATAGGTTCTTTTTTTACCTATATATTCTTGTTTATTATTCTCAAGGTTAATAAGTGTAGCCCGTGTCTTTTCCTTTACTGCTTCCCCTTCTATATGGGTAAACTCGATATAATCTCCCACTTTGACTGGCACAGTTTGTCTTTCAGCAGTTTGCTGTCTATTTCCCACTATTTCCTTATTGTACACAACACTACCGGATGAATTCTGTACTTTGATACTTGCATACGTATTATTAAAATAAGAATGTGGTACGCCTGCTTCTAAATTCACCTGCATTTTCTCTGTTACCCTATTATAATCTACTTTTGCGATTTCTCTATCACTATATCCCTTTAAAGACCAACCAAATTGATTTCCGTCTAAAACCGTTGCTTCTGGCATCTTTTCTACTTTCTTCAGACCTTCTTTTGTAACTTCGTACATTGCTTTTTTTCCAAAGCTCTCTTGTTTACTGTTGTCTACATTTGTGAAAGTAGCTCTATGCACACCTTCTAAATGTGTTAACTCAATATAATCGCCTACTTTAACTGGAACTTTTTGCAATTCAGCATTTTGTTGTTTGTTTCCATAAATGTCTTTCTTGTATACTACTTTCCCTGATGCATTTTGCACTTTAATACTCGCATATGTTTCATTAAAATAATGATGTGGTACGCCTGTTTTTAAGTCAACTTGCATTTCTTCTGTCGACTTATTGAAATTGATTTTAGCAAATTCGAAATCACTAATCCCTTTTAATGACCATGCAAACTTGTTTCCTTCTAAAATATTATTTACATTAGGTATATCTGGTTTAATTGGATTAGAATCCGTCCCCTTCCAAATCTCTGCTGTTAAAGTTGGATACCCTAATACAGCCACTTTTTGAATGGTATCGTTATTTGGACGTAATCCCCACTTCTCAAAGAAAGGTATCAAATTTTGTTTGGCTACTTTTGATGCCGAAATCATAAATAATTGTTTTTTATTTTCATCAGTTTGTGGAAGTTCACTTGAAGACATGTCTCTATACAATTGATGCAATTTAGGATAGAAGTCCTCTCCATATGCTAACTGTAGTTGCCAAAGCATAACAAGCTTAACAAAAACATCACTAACTTCGTCATAATTTTTATTAGGTTGTTCTAAGTATTGAAATGCCTTAGTATAAGCGCCCTCCTGTTGCAATCTAAAAGATTGATTAGATGTAAATGCTTTTTCTACAGAAAGGCTGTAAATATTATTTTGTACTTCTGTCATATTATAAAACTTCCAAGGTGATTGCTGTCTCAAATGCCCTGCCTCATGCCAAGGACCCCAGCCATCTTTTATAAATTTATTAATATCTAACACGTATTGGATTGCATCTCCTACATATGCGGTTCGATAAGAAGTTGCATACATATAATAATCGGGAGAATGATTTTCTTCTACGTAATGAATATAATGTTTATCTACTTGTTCCTCGGATAAACCAGCTACTTTGTCTTGAATTCGAGTAGCTTCATCCATCTTTTTTAAGAGTTGTACAGGATCTGTATTAGAACCTAACAAATATTTCTTAACACGTGCAGGGCTAGCCGTAATTAATACACGTTCTCCTTTTAACTCCACTGCATGTGCATTGGGATATTGGTCCAGCATGTTTATTAAATCTTGTTTCGTATGCTTTCCTAGTTCAAAAAAAGGAGTAGTCGTTCCACCTGTTGTGACTGTTGTTCGAATGGTACCACCTTGTTGTTTATTATAAAAATAAATCATCCCCCCATTTGGAGATTGGATTGTGTTTATACCAGGTTTTAATGTAAATGATTTTATTTTAGAATCTTCTCTCCAAGAAGCATCATACGAATACGTTCCAATGTATGCTTGAATATTTTGATTTCCTTCTACATTAATCGTTATTTGTTCATTTGGCTTTGCATATAAACCAGTGGGTTCATATGGACTAAATGCCATACTTTTTCTTTCCTGTTGTTTCAGTACCTCAACATCCCCTTTTCCTGGGACTGTATATATTCTGTTTTCTGATTTAACTGACTTTTCCTCTTGCAGTGATGTCGATATTTTTTTTTGCTGCTTTGTTTCCTCTGCAAAGACATCTGATGAAGAAACCATTCCAGTCGTAAGCATAGTTACTGTAGCGGTAGCTGCAAGTATTTTTCTAGTTTTATATTTTGAGTTATTCCCCATATTATCTCCCTCATTTTCCCTTAGTACATTTAAGGATTATTATTTTATTTATTACGTTTTTACACCAAAAATTTTTTACGCTATTTATGTTGTATCTAATACTCTATTTTTTCTCATAATAGTCTCCTTTTCTTTATTTCTAATTGTTTATAAATGTTATTTGATGACACATAAAATAACAACTTTACGATAAACTCATCAATAACAACCTATTATGTTTTGATTTAGTATTCTTAACTTCCATCTAATTGTATAAAAGTATTCAATTAGGAAAATAAGAATATAAAGCTCACTAATCATAGATTAGGTTTTATGGAAAAATTCATAAAAATCATTCACCTTAAAAATTCAAACTTGTATAACTACTTTCTACATATGGGATGGAATTATAAAAATATTTCAATAAAATAAAAGACAGAGGCCTGATGATACCTCCGTCTTTTCAATTTATAAAGAACAAAAAATCATTTTATAACTG
Source organism: Bacillus sp. TH17 (assembly GCF_016651125.1). Classification (NCBI taxonomy): domain Bacteria; kingdom Bacillati; phylum Bacillota; class Bacilli; order Caryophanales; family Bacillaceae; genus Bacillus; species Bacillus sp. TH17. The sequence goes on along the minus strand of NZ_JAEKEN010000001.1, from coordinate 2,044,206 downwards.
TATAAATGCCCTTGCAACAAATACTGTATTCCGCTATTTTTTTGAAGAAACAGGATCCATTTTTAATGTTTTTATCCCTTCTTTTAATGTAAACGCATCCGCTCTCAATGTTTTCCAACTATCTTTCGCTGCATTCAAATTAGGTTTTAGGAATTTGAATTTATTTTGATCCGCTTTTTGGGATGCTTTATCAATATGACTAAGCACTCCCGAATATTGAGAATCTAAATCATGCCATTGTGCAGACATATAGGTAAGTGCATTAATAGCCGATCCAATCGCATTGTGCATTTCATTAATATTATTATACGCAACACCAACTACACGATTTAATGTTACTTTATAATCTATAGTCTGACGTAATTGTGCTAACAACGGCTCTAACGTACCTAAATTATTTCTTGCTACCCCTATCATTACACCACCAGCAATCCACGTAGGAATTGAGGGAATTGATACAGTTATTATTCCATCTGATTCTACTTGTTTAAAATGTCTTACTTGCTCTAAAACTTCATTTAGGCGCTTTTCATCTTCATCAATTCCAGATGCTTGGTTTTTCAGAATCGAATGCAAAATATCTTTATGACCTGCAAATGCTCGGACATCTTCTCCAATACTATCTCTTAACTTAGCTAGTTCTTGTATTAAATTCTGTGTATATGCTTGATTTTGTTTAATCTCACCTTGTAAATCTGTCATGCCTTCTTTTAATGTGTCTGCATCCCCTTCATTAATCGCTTCTACTAATGTGTCATAATAATTGTCGAATTTAGTATCATACTCTACAATCCCCGTCAGTGTATCTAAAAGTTGTTTTTTTATGTGTGAATCCCATTTCGTAGCATGCTCTCTTGCATTCTTTTGATCTTGTAGAATTTGACTAGGTAGATTTGTATATCCTTTAATGTCAATGCCTTCAAAGTTAACATCTGGGTTTTTAATTAACAAATAAGAGTAATCATTCATGGATTTTGCAAATACCCCAGCATCTTGCAAAGCTTTTTTCATCTTTTCGCTGTTTACAGAAAGAGATATATCTTCGGTACTAGTTTGTTCCATTTTACTTTCACTTGCGAAGGCTGCCACTGGAGAAACTACAGTAGTTGTTGTCAGAGTTAAAAACGTCGATACAGCAAGTAGTTTATAAGGAAAGTTTTTATTCATTTTAATTCCTCCTATACATATATATTGATTTTTAATTTGTTTTTTCTTGTTTAAAAGCAATGTCTTTTGAAATGAATTCTGCATCCTTATGAATATCATTCCAACTTTGTTTTGCAGCCTTTAAATCATCAGGTATTAAAGAAAGTTTATGTTCTTGCATTTGGTCGATATTATCATATAGATCTTTATAATTCGCTCCCATCGTATTCCATTGTTGCTGAATACTTGTTAGAGACATAATTGCTTGATCAACTGTTTGATACAAATATGTTAAAGTGTCTTTTGTATTAGTAAGTGAAATAACTGCTTGGTTAGCTAAATCAGCTTTCATACTTAATTCTCCAATTTTATTCGAAATTTCATTATAGGAGTTCATATGATTAGATGCCTCAACACCAGCTGCTGTTCCTAAACCGATACCAGCTGCCCCTAGAGCTGTTAGACCACCAACAACAGCTGGTGTCGCTGTGCCACCGGTCACAACAATTACTACCGCTCCTGCAATCGTTCCGATAACTAAAATAGCTGCTCCTAATCCACCACCAATTGACCAGGCTAATACATTATCAAAATGTGCTTTCTGCGTAGAACGTAAATTTTCAATTTCGGCCTGAAGTTGTGGGACTAGTGCTTGTTTTCCCGCTAATATAGCCGTTAATCCCCCTTGTCCATCTGGACCTCCAACATTATTTTTAAAATCTACAGTATTTGTATACAACTTTGTTTTGAAAGCTTCTAACATCTTAATAACTTCCGTAACTTCATTTGAATTTGTATGAATTGTACCGATTAAATCCCCTATTCCTTCTTTGAGGCCCGCCTTATCTTTCTTTTTTACAGTATCTACTAGTGTGTCGTAATAATTTTGAAATTGTTCATCATAATTTACAATATTACGTGCTGTCTTTTGAATGTTTGGCTTCGCTGTATCTAGCCAGTAATTTGCATTGATTCGTGACAGTTCCTGATTCAGGTGAATGTTTTTGATTAATTCTCCCCCTCCTGAACCTAAATCAATGTTGGATAAATTTACATTCGGTTGCTTAATCATTGTTTTTGCGTACAAATCCATTACAAGAATATGAGAGCCTGTTTCAGCCAACACTTTCTTTAACCCTTCAGGTCCTAACGCATAATTTTCTATTTTCTGTTCTTGTGCTGTCTGTTCTTGTGCAAGTGCGTGAATAGCACTACTATTCGTAGCAGTTATAACCGTTGCTAAAGTGGCCAAAGTTATGACCTTAAATGGAAATTTCATTATTTGATTCTCCTCCTTATTTTCAATTGAGTTATTATCTTTTTATTAAACCTAAATTCTTAATATTAAAATTTATAAACTTGTTCTTCGAGTTGATTTGTTACATTTTTTAGTCGTCTTAATGTATCTTTTTGAGACTGAGTGTTACTAGTATCAACTTCAGTCAATAATTTTGTAATACTATTATTTATTAGATTCAAATCCTCTTTATAACGTTTCATTAGCTCAATTTCTCCATCTACTTGATTAGCAAATGTATGCAAATCATTTTGCATGAAAAGAATCATTGATTTTTGTAAATCTGCTACTGTTAATTTAGTTGTTAAGTCATATAATTTCTGATTTTGTTTCTCTAAATCATTTAAATATACTCTTTGCTCTGCTGTTAGTTTATTAATTTCGGCAAAGGTACTATATGTTTTTTTAATTTTTTCAGGATCAATCACTTTCATAAGATCATACTCTTTCGTTTTTGTAACTGCAGCTGCAGCAATTTCACCTTTTTTACTTTTCTCTATCGCTTCACGTGCTTCTTTTTTGGCAGCTTCAATTTCTATAGCTGATTTTCCCTTTTCTGTTGCTTCCTGCTCTGCTTTCTTCTCTGCTTCTACAATAGTATTATTTATTTCTTTTCCTTTGTTATACGCTACTACCGCTGTTTGAGCAGCCGGTTCAATGATATCTTTTGATAGGCTATAAATCTCTTGGAATACCTTTAGCCCTTGTTCATTTAAAGCTCCTGGTAATAATGCTATTTGCTCTAAATCATTTTGAATTGATTTTTTTGTATTTAGCATTTCATTTTTTAACTTGTCTATTTTTCCTGTTCCCTCTGAACTAAGTACACTCTGTGCTTTTACCACATCTGTATCAAGATTTTTCAGTTTCTTATCTACCTGTAGTTTAAGATCTGTTAACTCATTAATCTGACGTTGCACGTTTTCTTGGTTTGTTATAGTCATATCTTGAAGAACTTCCAGTCTATCTATAAACCCTTCTTTATCTTCCTTATTATCTACAAATCCTTTTAATGCTGGATAATAGCTATTAAATTTCGTTGTAAATCCTTTACTTTTTGAATTTAGTAGAATTAATTTTGGATATAGTTCTGATGACCACTCTTTCATATCTTGTTTAATTAGAAATTGAGTTGTATTTAAAGATGGAACTTCTTCAAGTTGCACATTCGGACTTGCTAAGGCTCCATCTATAAAGGTTTGTGTTAATTTGGAGTGTGCACCTATTTTTCGTAATGCTGAGGAAATATCTATATTTTCTTGTTTCGTTTCTGCCTGAACGATTGGCGTTGCGAGAGTATTGATAGGAATAGTCGCTCCAGTAACGATTGATGTTATTAAAAATCCTGTCATAATTTTATTCTTCATTCCGTACACCTCTTCACTATTGTTTTTTACAGTTTTAATCGTAAATGTTGTACAACCTAACGTTAGGATTTCTTCACATATACTTGAGGATAGAGATTTTTTCAAAAAAGTAATTACATCTCGTTTTTTATTTATTTTTGATAGAATATAAGGACCTTACTTCCCCCTCATTTTAAACACTATGTTTTTCATAAGTAAACCAGAAAATCGCTTTGATTAAATTTGATTTTTCAGATATTTATTATTCAAATTATAAAATATTATATTTAAAAAAGTTAAATCCAAATTTCATTTCATAAAGTGAAATAATTATACTATGATAATTAAACATAAAAATCCTTTTATTCCCCAAATCCTATATGAATCCCTCATCCAAAAATGATTTTACTATAATTTAATAGTGATTGACGCATATGTGTCTTTTATATGGATATGTAAAATTACATATCCATATAGGAGTAACTAGCATACATACGCCAAAATATTATTATCGTATATATAATAATCATGTTACTACGAACACCACAGGAGAAAACTCCCCTCATGCACTTTAGAGGATAAATTATCCATGAAATAATAATTTTTGCTTATATACTTACTATTATTATAGGAATACAAAAAAGCGATTCTTTTCACAGTAAAAAGAATCGCTTTCTAGGTTCCTATTTTCAATTACATTACATAAAGAATTGAGAAATTATCATTTAAGAGCCTTAACTATCACTTCAGTTGCCTCTGCAATTAGTTGATTATCATAGGTAGCCTCTTTCTCATCTTTACTAGATAAAATTGTGATGATAATGGGTGCTCTATTAGGCGGCCAAACGATAGCAATATCATTTCGTGTCCCATAACTTCCCGCTCCTGATTTATCTCCAACTACCCAGTCAGTTGGTACACCTGCACGAATAAGTTTGTCTCCTGTAGCATTTCCTTTCATCCACTCTGTAAGAATTTTACGTTTATCAGCTGGAAGTGCATTTCCGACCGTAAAAGCCTTAAGATTGGTAGCAATCGCTTTTGCTGTACTAGTGTCACGAATGTCTCCTGGAATAGCCTCGTTTAACTCTGTCTCAAAGCGATCAGCCATAGTAACCCGATCACCCATCTGTCTAAGCGCTTTTTCATATCCTTTAGGTCCGCCTATTTTATTAAATAGAATGTTCCCTGCAGTATTATCACTGGAACGAACAGCGGCCTCAGCAATTTGTCCTAATGTCATTCCGGTATCTACATGTTTCTCTGTAACGGGTGAATATTCCACCAAGTCGTCTTTCGTATAAGTGATAACTTCATTTAATTTCTTAGTTGAGTTTTGCTGTAGCAATACTCCTGCCGCTAATGCCTTGTAGGTTGATGCAAAGGCAAATCTTTCGTTAGGTCGATAAGCAATTGTTCGATTTGTACCAGTATCAATAGCATACACACCTAATCGAGCATCAAATTTTTTCTCAAGTTGAGAGAATTCTTTATACGTCGCATGATTTTTATGTTTAACTGGTCCGGTCTTTTCTTTCGCTTCAACTTGCAATGCCCCTCCTGTAAAAGCTTCTAGGCTTGTAAGACTTAAACCTAATATACCAACACATAAACCTATTTTTAGCATCCTCTTGTTTTTCAAAATCATCATTCCTTTCAAATTTTCAATACTGAAAACAAGTAGTAAATTCAATACACTGTATCCTATTTGAAAACCTGTTTTTATACGTACACATAATAGACCATCTAAGAAACAAGTTTGTTCCATAAATTTAAAACCTTTTTAACTAGTAGCCAAGATATTAACAAAAGTAAGAGATAGCAACTATGCAGTGACCCCTGTCAAGTAGACAGTATTTAAAAAGCGCAACTAAGCAACCTGAGTTCTATATTTATATGGACTCAGGTTATTTAATTTCTTTTGAAATCTTTGATGATTATAAAAGTGCATATATTTACGCACGGCAAGTTTGACCTCATTCGCTTTACGGAAGGAGTATAAATGAAAACACTCTGCCTTAAAGTGACTGAAGAAGTTTTCCATACAAGCATTATCCCAACAGTTGCCTCTTCGAGACATACTTGCCTTCATCTGATATTTTTTAAGTAATTGATTATATTGACGAGATGTATACTGGGATCCTTGATCACTATGTAAGAGGATTCCCTTCACATTTCGTTTTTTCTTTGCCTTTTTAAGCGTATCTAAAACAAGCTTTAAGTCGTTTCTACGACTGGTTTCATAGGCAACAATTTCATTATTGTATAAATCCTTAATAGCGGATAAGTACAAGCGCTGTCCATTGAAAATCAAATAGGTAATATCGGTTACCCATTTCTCATTCGGTTTTGAAGCCTGAAACTCCCTATTTAGATGGTTCTCTGAAATCACATAAGCTTCTTTTTTTACGTAATAAGGTCGTTTTTTCCTAATTACGGCTTTGATACCTAGTTCACTCATCAATCTTTGGATGTGCTTATGGTTCAAATGAAGGTTATATGTGGCTTTCAGCCACACTTGTATTCTTCTATATCCATAAATTCCTCTTAATTTTTTATGACACTCCAATATCTTTTTCTTAATTTCGATATCCTCTGATTGTTTTTTAGAAGGCGTCGTATGCCGTTTTAGCCATTTGTAGTATCCACTTCTGGTTACACCAGCAATATCGCATAGAATGGTCACTGTATAACCTGTTTTTGTCATTTCATGGATGACTTCGAATTTTTTTATTTTGGATACGACTTTCATTCCTCCTTTTACATCCCTAAGAGCTTTTTTAACATTTCATTTCCCGCTTCTAATCGTCTGATCTTAGCTTCAGGATCTTCGGGTCTAACCCTTGGTCTACCTAAACCTGGTCCTTTCGCTTTACCGCGTTTTTCTTCTAGTCCTTTGATTCCTTCAGCTTCAAAGTGTTTCACCCAACGACTTACAACCGAGTGATGAATACCTAATTCTTTCGCAATGGTTTTATAGCTCATGCCTTCTTTTAAGTATAAATCTATAGCTTGTTTCTTAAATTCTACATCGTAAGTGACTCTAATTTTTCCTATGAAAAAATCCCCTCCATAGTAAACAGGTTAATGTGCTTTCTTTTTCCTGTCTACTATAAGGGGATCATATCACTATGATAGCCGCTATCTCTTATTTCAAATTTTCCTTTTTCTTTAACTTATAAAGGCTTTTATATAAACAGGGTCTCTTCCCCTGAGAAAAGTGCACAAATTTTACTATCTTTGATTCGAACTATCTGTACTAGCAGCTTCACCATGTATACGTTGCTTTTTTAAATCAAAGTATACATCTAAAATTTCCTTTCCAATTATAGAATTAATTCCATTTTTATCATCATGAAGCCATGGGACTACTACAGAAAATGCTACTTCTGGATTATCATATGGAGCATATCCAACTAATGTTAAGTTATAACATTCCATACGTTCTCCTTTTGCATTTCTACCAATTGGATCATCTCCACCATATACAGTTTGAGCTGTCCCTGTCTTTCCTGCTGGTTTATATGGCGCATTTTTGAAATACTTCACGCCAGTTCCATCACCTTCTTGGAATACCCATCTAAAGCCTTCTTTTATCCGATCAATATGTTCTTTCTTCATATCAACTCGATTTAATACGACAGGCTCTATAGAGCGTATAACTTTACCGACCTCTTCTTCTTTTATTGATTGCTCTCGTATTTCTTGTACAATTTGGGGTTGCATTCTATATCCACCATTTGCAATAGTTGAAATATATTGTGCCAATTGCAATGGCGTATACGTATCATACTGACCGATAGAAAAATCTAGTAAAAACCCAGGTTGACTATCTACTTTTCTCGTTTGCCCAATTATTTCATTCGGTAAATCAATACCTGTTGGTACCCCTAAACCAAATTGTTTAAAATAATAACGCATTTTATCAAATGCTTCTTGTTTAATATCCAATGAACCATTCGGTACGTAATTAACTCCCGCAATTTTTAAAGCTGTCTGGAACATGTATACATTCGAAGATACTTGTAAAGCTCGTAAATCATTAATATTACCAAATCCGGATACATTCCATGATTTCTTGGCTTGTGTACCTTTAAATTTCATCGGTGCATCATAAAATTGATCTCCTGGCTGTATTGCCCCTGTCTCATATCCAGTTAATAACGTTGCGCCTTTTACAGCTGATCCTAGCTCATACGAAGTTGTCATGTTACCTAATGCCAAATCCTCAATCTCTATTTTCCCTTCTTTTTCTACAATCTTTTTGCCTGCCATAGATAAAATCTGTCCGTTATTTGGATTTGTCATGACGACAAACGCTCGGTCCAACAATGGCTCTGAACTCTTAAAAGCTCTCAAATTTTTCTCTATACTTTCTTCCACTTTCTTTTGTAATTCCATATCAATCGTTAATGTTAAACTACTACCACTTTTTCCTTTAGAGATTATTTCTGTGTTTATAATGTTTCCTGATTTATCAGTAATGTTTTTCACTTCTTCTTTTGTGCCGTGTAATACATCTTCATATCGTTGTTCAATATAACTTTTTCCTACACGATCATTACGGTTATATCCACGTACCAAATAAGAATCTAAGTTTTCTTTCGGTAATCCTTCTTCACTACTTGTAATATTACCTAACACGGAACGAAATAAATTACCATTTACATAATTACGTTCCCAATCAACTGTTGTATCTACTCCTGGAAACTCCGCAAGTTTTTCACTTATCCGCGCATATTCTTGATCTGTCACATCTTTTTTTATAATTTGTGGTGTCAGTTGATAACCTGAACTCATTTTACTTTTAATAGCTAACACCTTTAAATCTTGTGCTGTTAATTCTGCCAATTCTACTTCTGTAACGCGACTTCGTCTTAAGTCTTGAATTTTTTTGTCTAGTTCTTTTCCCTCTATTCCCTTTTCTTTAAAATTTCCTATGTCTTTTTTAGTAATCTTTGATTCCGCACGTTTCGTATTCAATTGCATCCAAAAATCTTTTTTATCGATATCGGTTAATTTATTTATATCTTGCTCAGGCATTTCAAGTACCTTCGCCAAGTCTTTTGCTGTTTTTAAAATATCTTCACTCGTAATCCCCTTTACCCTTGTATACGTAATTGTGCGAAGAGATTTATTATTAACGACCGTTTTCCCTTCTCGATCTAGAATCTGTCCACGTGGAACTGGTATACTAGTTGTTTCATTTTGACTGTTTTCCACTTGGTTCTTATAAGCCTCTCCCTCAACGATTTGTACTTTTCCTAGCTGCATAATAATAGCTGAGAATAGTACAAATATGCAAAGGAACATTATATTCAATCGAATAGATATATATGTCTTCTGTTTCTTTACTTTTTGTTCTTTCATAAATCCTCCATATAATTCTTCAGGAAATCCTCACTAATACTTAGTAAATAAATATACTAAAAGCGTTCCCTATATATTAGAAACCACTATTCAGTTATAATAGTGTCTTATCTTTTTTGTTAAATCCTTGTAAGCATCCATTCCTTTTGGTTTAGCCGCGTAATTGATAAATCTCCCTTCCTGTTTTTTTCTCTATTTTTTTGTCGCCTGCATTAGAAATGCTAAACTGTATAATGACTCATATTAAACTTACACATAGACTTACTATTAACATGTACTTTTTTTCATACTGATTGTTCCTTTCTTCATGCTGTAATACTTAATAGACAACCTAAGTAATAAAGTTGTTCCACATTTACAAAAAAAAATTAACTATAAGATGGAATAGGCTACATAAGGGAGGGTTATATGTTACATACGAAAAGATGGAGATTTTTTGCGGTTCTTTCTATTGTAAGTGTGATTTTACTAATTTTATTAAAAATCAACTTCATTTCAATTACTATCGCAACTTCTTCAGCTGAAAGAGGAAAAATTCTTGATCAAAATGGTGTAATACTAGCTACAAATAAGAAAGTTAAGTCTCTATATTGCACTTCTAATGATGAAAAACTATCGAATAAAGATACATCAAACACATTAGCTTTTTTCAATCAATTTTCAAACGAGTTTCAACATGACATTTCTACAGAGGACATAAAATCTCAATTACAACAATCCTGTAATAAGCAGACTATGAATGAAATATCCTTATACTCTGATATAAATAAAAATGAAATTTCATTCATAAACAAGAATAAACCTAAAAATGTAGTGATCAAAGACGAATTCATTCGATATTATCCAAAGAACGAAATTGCTTCACAAGTAATTGGGTATGTAGAAAATGACCTTAATTCTAAAAATGTACCTGTTGGTAAAAGTGGGATTGAGTTTCAATATGAAAATGATTTAAAAGGAAAACCCGGAAAAACTCTGATTTTTAAAATGAATAATAAAAAGTTCTTATGGAACATTCAAAAAGTACAAAAAGGAAAAGATGTCCGGCTAGCTTTAGACTCTAAATTGCAGCAAAAAACAGAGGAAGCACTAAGATCTCAAATTAAGAAAGTACCTGATGCTAATGCTGGTTATGCAGTAGTAACCGATGTAAAAACTGGCGCAATATTAACTATGGCCAATTCGGCAGTTTTTGATCCAAATATATTAAATACACATGTATCATCTAAAAAAGAAAACATTAAATCCCTTTCGCAAAATAAAGCAATTCAAAAATTAATGTATGGTGAATCTTATGTAAATATGGCCTCTACTATAAAGCCACTTACTATTTTAATCGGATTAAACGAAAAGCTTTTTCAACCTGAGGATACATATTTGGATAATGGTAGTTTTCAGTATGATAATCAAAATAACATCACTAATGCTCCTGGAACACCAACAGGTGAAATTACACCGAGTCAAGCTATCATTAATTCATCAAATACATTTATGACAGCAAAAGTAGCTCTCCCCTTATTCAACCGAAATAATGGGAATATAGAAAAAGTAGCAAATATATGGACAGATTATTTAAAGCAATTTGGCCTCCGCTCTAAAACTGGTATTGATTTACCCTTTGAAGAAGACGGAGAATATGAATTTCATCCATCTAATAAGTTTGAAAATGGAATCTCTGCTTTATTAAATGCATCTTGGGGAGGAAATGAAGTACACACCCCTCTTCAACTTGCTCAATATGCAGCAACTTTGGCAAGTAAAGGTGATAAATATAAACCTCAAATCGTAAGTGCTATTATTGGTCAAGACGATAAGGAAACAAAAAAGTTTAAACCACTCTTAGAAAGTTCAAATCGTTATCCTATGAAATTTTGGGGTGTCGTGCAAGGTGGGATGAGTCAAAATATAGAGGAGATTAAAAACTTGCCCTTTCATGTCGCGGGTAAAACAGGGATAACTGGCTCTCCGAACGAGCAAGAAAGAATGATAAATCATTCTCTTTTCATTGCATATGCTCCTACCGAAGATCCAAAAATTGCTATTTCTGTCGTTATTCCTGGTAGTAATTCGGAAAAAAATATTGCTGCTCTCGTTACATCAGAAATTTTAGAGTGCTGGAATTCACTTCAAAAAGAGAATAAAGATAAAGAGGAAGGTTCATTAAAGTGAACCTTCCTCTTTTACCATATAGAATCTATATTCGTTATTTCCCATATACCTTCATCATTCTTTTCAAATATGAAAGAATATTTAATATCAGTTAAAACATACTCTTTTTGTACATATCCAGTATAACCGTTAATTGTCGATATTTTTATATATCCATCATTCTGCGTTTTTTCTGGAATCAAAGCTTTTACCATTTCATTAGATACTTCATATAAAACTTGTGATTCTCGTTTTGGTTCAGCTAAAATTTTCGTTTTATTTCCAGTAACAGTTGCATATATAAAATGCGATTGCTTTGGTTGGTTACTTTCTGTCAATCCACTTGGTACTTTGTATGATTTCTTTGTATCATTTGCAAATTCTCCCCCCATTGTAAGAGCGACTTGCAACTCATGAAAAATATCCTCATCAAACTTCAATTCATCCTTCTGATAACTTTTCCCTTTAAATAGAACTTCATCATTTAACGCTCTATACAGGTCATTTTCATTTTTTGAATTTGTACTTCGATATAACTCATTCATAAATTGTTTTAATGATGGATCTTGAGCAGACTCATCTTTTGTTTTAGGCTTAATTTGAGTACTACTTTGTACCGGTGATTTATTATCATCAAGCCAAGGTTGTTGAACAATAAAAAATAACATTGTACAAACCAAAACAACTAAAATAGGCAATGCTTTTTTACGAAATGGTCTCTTGTATGGTACAGAGTCTACTTCACTATTTTGGTATATCGATTGCTTTATTTTATAAATAAATGCTTCTTCATCTTTACGACGCTCCATTGGTCCATTTTTTAATTTGCTATACCAGTCAGGATTTTTTTACTGTTCATCACTTCTACCCTCCCCTATTAATTTTGAAACTTTACTTCTTGCTCTGCTTAACCTAGATTTGACTGTTCCAATGGATACACCTAATGTTTCAGCCATTTCTTCATAAGATAATTCATATTTCGCGTCCAACATTAGTATTTCGCGGTGTTTTTTAGGTAGTTTTAATACAACATCCCACACATCATTCATTTCCTCTTGATTAAAAAATTCTTGTTCTGCCGATGGAGATTGCTTATCGTCACTAAAAAATCCCACTAAAGATATCCTTTTAAAATAAGAGGATTTCAAATAGTTTATTGCCGTATTTCTTGTAATTTTTAATATCCACGTTTTAATAGATGACTCCTTTCGAAACGAATTCCAATGTTTAAAAACCTTAATAAATACATCTTGTGTGATGTCATCTGATAAGTGTGGATCTTTCGTAATAATAAATGAATAATTCCATACATCTTGCCAATAGTCTTTTATAACATAGTCAAGCTCATCATGATTACATTTTTCAATAAACTTCTGTTCCATTTCCACACCTCAAACTTATTTGAATAAACATAAAGCTGCCCTCACTTTTAATATGGTTTCAATATATAGACATGATACAAGTTTCATTTGTTCCATTGTTTATCTTTTTTTCGACAGATGATATTTCTAAAAAAATGTAATAAAAAAGACCAGGATAAATTCTTAAAATCATCCTGGTTTTTCTGTATTAAATATATTTTCATTATTTTTTTATAATAGAAACCGCATCTAATACATCCACTTGACTCCCCATAGTTTTAGTGAGTTTTTTCCATTCAGTTTCTGCTTGTACAGCCGTAACATCATCTGTGTTATATGGTCTATCTTCACCATACGATTTATTGAAATGAAGGATTTCCATTGATGTTTCATTTACAGGGATTTGATTGAAAGTCGCATTATCAACAATTACAATCAATTCCTCGTAATTTGGATTACGATAGTGACCAAACCAATTATCACTAGCATACTGGACATCTATTTTCTTTTCATTAATTGTTAATTCCTTGATTTTTTTATTTTTCTTACTAGCTAGTAAGACAGCTTTACCTTTTGGAACTGAAGGTACTGACTTAATTGGGTCTGAACTCCATACTTCATCATCATTATCTGACTCTCTTAATACACCTAACCCAACCATTTTTTTCGCTGTTTTTTGATCCATCATTAATACTTGTTTACCATCAATTTCTGCTTGCTTCACTTTATACAAAGTGTTGGTCTTAATTTCACTTTTATGTTGATTTACTATTCCTTTTAATGATTGTTCTCCTCCAATTAATAAAGCGGCATTCCTTGGTTCTTCTTTCTTCCCAAAAGAACAAGCTCCTAACATAGAAATAGATACAATCCCTGCCACGCACACTTTCATTACTTTTTTCATTGCTTTTTCTCCTCTTTGCTTGTTTTATCAATACGCTACATAATTTTTTTATATAACCGTTGTAAATAACGCCAACGGACAGTGAAAAAGTACACACTTTGAATGGATATAAAGGCTAGTATAATTAAAATCGAAATCTTTAAAACAGAGTAGTCAATTAGCTGTTGCAAGGCTATAAAAGCGACCCCGCTATGAATAATCGCTATAATGATAGGCAAGAAGAACATTAGTATAAGCTGTCGTGTTACGATTTTCTTTAGTTCTTTTCTACTTAGACCGACCTTCGCAATCATTTCGTATTGTTGTTGTTCTCTTTCTAAATCTGCATATAGCCTGAAATATAATAGGCTGGCTGCAAACGTAAAGAATACAATACCTACTAAAACACTGACGATAAGTAAAATGCCGTTCTCTTGTTTCGAAGAAATCCATTCAGAATACAACGCTTTAAAATAATGATGTGCTTGCCCCGAATTATGATTACCCATTGTTTCTTCTAATTTTTTTGTAACCACTCTTGATTTCTCCCAATTTCCCACGACAAAACCATATTGACTTTTCATTACGTAAGAATCATCTTCCGTCTTTCTGTTAGGGATTTTATCGTACAGAGAATCCGAAACAACAATAATGGCTCCACTTGAATTTGGGAGAACTATATGTGGGACCGCCTTCTTGACCCAGAGGGACATTTCTAAGTTTTCCTGTACTACATCTATTTTCTCGGGTATATCTTTTCCTCTTGCATACTTTTCTTTTTGCGAAATTATTGAGGGTACTATAATCGCTTCTTGATCATTATCTATCTTTTCCATTTCATACCCGAAGATTTTTGCAAACTTGTTATACTCTGATACTTTGATTAGCACTAAATTATTTTCCGTGAATTTAGGATTCGTAACCGCTACCTGATAAGAGAAATTTGAGCGAGTAATTTGTTTTTTTATTTCTGTAATGTGCTCTTCTTCTTGTGCATTTTCTCCTAACGAAGTATAGGTAAATGCAAATGGGTTGGTCATTTCGGTTAATCCCTTATTTCCCATTGCTAGGCATGTACCAATCCCTGTGAAGGCCACAGCGGAAACAATCGCTAGCATAAAGAACATAGTTGCATTATCCTTCATACGATAGGCCAATTCAGATATAGTAAGAAGGTTTGTTTTATTAAAAAACAAAGTGTCTTTTTTCTTTAAGACACGTATTACATACACGCTCAACTGTGAAAATAGAAAATATGTCCCTATCACTACAAAGACTACCCCTCCAAGTAAGTAAGGCATAATGAAGTTTCTTTCTAGTACGAAATAGAACACACATCCATACCCTAATCCAATGAAGAATACGGAAAGAAATGCTAATGCTTTTGATGCCTTTGGCTCTGGTTTTGGCTTTTCCTCTGATTTCATCAAATCAATTAACTTGTTTGCTTTTACCATTTTAGAAGTAAACAACGAAATGACTAGAAACAGAATCAAAAATGCGCCAGTTGTCGTAAAGACAGCTTTTATAGGAACGTAAAAAGGAAGACCCTTATCAATCGCTAATATATTTTCACTTGCCAATAAATTGAGCTTTGAAAATATCAAACCAATTAAGATACCAAATGTAATTGAAGCGACTCCAATTAACATATTTTCTAAAAAAATTAATTTATTTAACTGCGCCGGTGTCATACCATGCATGATTAAAATTCCAAATTCTTTTTTTCTTGTTTTTAAAAAAGAACTCACCGAATATAAAAGAAAGAAGAATGAAAATACAAAAATGAGATATTGAGAGATTTGCATCCCCATTGTTCCTAAAAGGCTCATTGTTTTACTTGTGGAGGCTAGTTCTCCTTGTAAATCAGGATGAAAAAGTAAGAGTGAATATGTGAAAAAAACCATAACTGAAAATGAGCTACTTAGAAAGTGTGCAGCATAAGTCCGCTTACTTCGAATGATATTATTAAAAGCGAATCTTTGAAAAGTCATGCTTACGACCTCCTAGTAATGCAAGTACATCTATAATTTTTTGATAAAACATTTGTTGGTTTTCTCCGTTATAAATTTCGTTATATAATTTTCCATCTTTAATAAATACAACGCGATCACAAAAACTTGCAGCCACTGGATCGTGCGTAACAAGCATCATTGTTGCATCTTGTTCTTTATTTAATCGTTTTAATAACTCCATTACATCATTAGCCGCTTTTGAATCTAAGTTTCCTGTCGGCTCATCTGCAAGTAATAATTTAGGTTTATGAATTAGAGCACGTGCAATTGCTGTTCTTTGTGCTTGTCCGCCCGATATTTCATATGTTCGTTTATTTAATATATCTTGAATGCCTAATTTTTCTGCAATACCTTCTACACGCTGATTCATATCCTCAACTTTAGTACCATCTAACGTCAGAGGAAGAACAATATTTTCTTTTACAGTTAATGTTGTAAGAAGATTGAATGCTTGAAACACAAAACCTAATTCACGTCTTCGAAATAATGCCAGTTCATTTTGAGATAATTGATATGGATTTTCTCCATTAATCAATATTTCTCCTGATGTGCGAGAATCAATAGTAGAAACCATGTTCAACAAAGTAGTTTTTCCACTTCCTGATGGTCCCATTATTCCTACAAACTCCCCTTTTTTCACACTCAAATTAATGTCGGCGAGCGCTTCATAAGATACCTTTCCTGTATAGATTTTACTCAGTTCACAGACCTTTAATATTTCCATATCGTTTTGCTCCTTTTTATCTTTTAATAACCTAAGTTTATCTAAGCGTCCCTTCTTCTCATATCGATTAACCTTTCATATATCTAACAGGTCTGTAATATTTCTGAAAAGTTAAACTAAATACCGTTCTAACGATTTGCATAAGGGAAAATAATACAGATTGTTGTTCCTTTTCCTACTTCCGACTTTATTTCAATATCATGTTCCAATCTTTTTATAATATTTTTCACAAGATATAATCCCATCCCAGTAGATTCCTTAAATTTCCGACCGTTTATTCCCGTATAAAATGGGCGGAATACTCTCGGGAGGTCTTCTTTTGGGATTCCCACACCATGATCGTGTATTTCAAGGATTACTGAGCGCTCTTCTTCTAATGTAGTAATAGTAACGTTTTTTCTACTTCCTGCTGAATACTTAATGGCATTGGATATCACTTGATGAATAACAAACCGAAGCCACTTTCTATCGGTTTCTACCATAATAGTTTGTTTTACTTTTACTTCTGGATAAACATAGCTACGGATAAACAGACGTTTATTTTCACGGATTACTTCTTGAACGATTTCCTGTAACGAAACTCTTTCCACATAAAAATCTTGCTCAAACGTTTGTAATCGCGCCATATATAAGACCATTTCTAATCCGTACTGCATTTGATCTACTTCTTCCACAATACTTTCAAAAACCTCCCCATTCTCTTCTTGTGTGATCAGTTCAATAACTGATAGGGGCGTTTTCATCTGATGCACCCATTGATTAATAAATGTAAGGTGCTCTTTTTGTTTATATTCCCAAGTCTTTAACTGTTGATGATATTGACTGTATTGTGTCTTTAACACACGCTGAAGTGCTACTGATAATGGAGTGGAATCGAGTTCTTCTAAGTAGTCCTCTAATGTTTCAGAAGGGTTGGATAATTTGTTATAAAATCTACGATGGCTAAAGTAGCGATAAAGTAAAAACGCAATTAAAAAGCACCCTCCTAAAAACACACTATATAACGCAGTAGATAAGTGGTTATATCCATCCAGCCAATAAACAGTTAAAACGACAAATAGCTGAATGATTGAGAAACAGATGAAAGGGATATGTTCACGTAAAAATAAATTCATTATTATACCTCATCATTCTTCCAAGTTATTTTCAAACGATATCCAGCACCACGAACTGTTTCTAATGCATTTTTTATTCCGATTTCCTCTAATTTTTTTCGGACACGTGTAACATTTACACTTAACGTATTATCATCTACATACGTATAGTCATCCCAAAGTTTTTCTAAAATTTTCTCTCGACTAACAATACTAGGAGATTGTCGTAAGAGAATTTCTAGTAAAACAGTTTCTTTTTTGACAGTATACACATGCTATCATTTAGCTTTAATTCCATTTTTTCTGGATAAAGTATTAAACCGGATTGCTGAACAACTCTTTCTTCCGCTTTCGGTGCGTATTCTCCGTAAATTCTTCGAAGATGACTTCGGATTTTTGCCATTACAACTTCATAATGAAACGGTTTAGTGATATAATCGTCTGCACCATGTTCAAGTGCCATAACTTGCTCCATCTCTCCACTACGTGCTGATATAAATATAATGGGACAAGTAGAGACCGTTCTAATTTGTCTGCACCAGTAGAAACCATCAAAACTCGGTAAATTTACATCTAATAAAACTAAATCAGGTTGAATTTTTTCAAAGTTAGCCAAAATATTTTCAAAATCCTCTGTAATATTCCCTTCATACCCGTACTTATTAATATGGGATTGAAGTAGTTTAGAAATTTTTTGGTCATCTTCTACAATCATGATTTTATACATATATTTAGCTCCTTTTATTTATGTATCTATTTATTATCTAGAAATATCTAATTAATACTTTTATCTTTTAGTATAAAGAAATTCCCCTCTTACTTATATTGAATAACCTTACTTCAAACTAACAGTTTTGTAATATTTCTGAAAATAAAGTTAAGTATAATAGCTCTTATTTTTTAAATTTCAATTATCTAATTTAACATTTTAAAATTTGTTGTTTTATAATTTTTAAATAAAAAATAATCGTATTTAATTGTGTAAAAAACACGTAATTAAATACGATTATTAAAATCATAAAATCTGCGTTTAGACATAAATTAACCGATTCCTAATATAATCTTGAATCGGTAAGGTTTGTATATTTACTAAAGAAGTAAATTTCACCTTCTAATTAAGTATTATTTCTGAAAAACATGTTTTATTTTTTCACCTGGAACGTTGCTCCCGCCTCTTCCTTTTACATCTTCAATCATCATGGTAACAATCATATTTGGCGCGCTTGCATCGAAAGCTGCAAACCATCCAAGTTCTTTACCCTCTGCTTCTTTCGATTCTTTCAGTTCTGCTGTACCTGTCTTACCAGCGAGAGTTACACCATCAACTTTAGCAATTCTCCCAGCACCATCAGGATCATTAATAACCTTTATTAACGCACTTTTTAATATCTCTTGATTCTTGGTAGAAATCACATTTTCTTTCCAATTTCCCGCTTCTTTTGTTTTTTTTATAAGATGCGGTGACGGAATGTTACCCTCATTGACAATCGGTGCATAAGTCAATGCTAAATGAAGAGGTGTCATTAATACTTGTCCTTGTCCGTACCCCGTGTCTGCTAGTTGAATATCATTTTTTATCCCATCTTTTGCAATGATTGAAATAGGGAATTCGTATTCAATTGGTAATTTTTCATGAAATCCGTATTTCTTAAATTCATTTACATACTGATTTTTTCCTATTTTCAAAGCTTGTTGAGCAAAATAAATATTATCAGAGTACTTCATTGCCTTATCAAAATCAACTGGACTAGCATCCTTCACACGTGTTACATAATAATTTCCCCAAGATGAATCTTTTGTCCACTTTAATCCTTGAATTTTAAATTCTTCCTTAGGATTTATTGTGTTTGTTTCCAAACCAATTGCACCTGTTATCGTTTTAAATACGGAACCTGGTACAAATGCTTGTGTGAAGCGATTCATCATTGGCAGTTTCGAGTCATTATTCCATGCTTCCCGTTGAGCTTTTGATGCTCCTCTAACTATTGTATTTGGATTATAAGCAGGGCTACTTACAAGTGCGATTGTTTCACCCGTTTTGGGATTGACCGCTGCACTAGATCCTGCTTCATTTTTCATCTCATTAAAGATTTTTTCTTGAATTGCAGCATCAATAGTTAACGTAACATTTTCCCCTTTTTTTGCTTCTTGTTTTGCTACGTTTTTAATCTCTTTCCCGTTCTCATCTTCCATAAATACGCGTCCACCCTTTTCACCACGCAATTTATTCTCTAATACTTTCTCTAAACCTGTCTTACCCACTAAATCATCTGCTTGATAACCTTTTTTTTGAAGCGATTTTAACTCCTCTGCATTTACCTTTCCTATATATCCCGTTAAGTGTGCCGCTGCTTCTCCTAATGGATACGTACGAATATTTACTGGGCGAGATGAAACTCCTTCTAATTCAATATAATCATTCTGTCTGGTTCCCTCTTTTAAAATACCAATTGGTACAAGGGAATCTGGTTTTATCCATTTCGCTGCGAGCTTTTGATTGATCTCTTCTATAGACATATCAAGTAATTGTGCTACTATTTCTTTCGTTTGCGCTGCCGTTTCACCTAGTTTCTCTGGAATAATTCCAACTTCAGTCGCTTTACCATTCGTTGCAAGCCCTTTTCCATTTCGATCATATATTTCTCCGCGTTTTCCTTGCTCTGTTTGCATACGTACTTTGTAATCTTTTTTCATACCTGGGAAAATGAAGTCTGGTGTCCAATCTATTTTCCAAGATTCCTTATCTTTATCTTTCACGAGTTTTGCTTCATGGATGAATGAAACTGTTCCTCCATCCGTATCCATATTAACTTCAAAAAGAAAAAGTTCTTTATCTTTAGTATTCTCTCCTTTCGTTTTAATTTTTAAATTCTTAACTCCAATACCCTCATAAATTTTTTGATATTTCTCTGTGAACTCCTTTTTAGAAATCGTTTTTTTTGCATGTTCTGATAAATAATCATACATATTTGTAAATTTTTTATCATTCCATAAATTGATATATTCTTCAAATGCTTGTTTTGGCGGCTCATCTTTATTGCATCCTACCAACATAACTCCAAAACAAAAGAAAAGCAGCATCCATATTTTTTTCAATTCAATCTTCTCCCTTAATTAAAAATGATTATTCCTTTCTAAATATGTTAAATAAAAAATGTTTTAACGCTTAATAGACAGTGTAAGTAATGAAATAGTTCCACATTTACAAAAAAATTAAATTTATGGTTAAGCTGCATTCAAAAAGGGAAGATTTTAAGATTCTTACAAACGACGAATATATTTAGCGAACGTTATCATTATTAGTGTTGTTTTAACAATTCATTTAAAATACCTTTTAGTTCATTTTCGCCAATTTCATCTTTTTTCTTTATAGATTATTGATACAAAAAAAGAATCCTTATACTAAGGATTCTGCAACAGAAAATAACAAAAATATAAACAATAAAAAGAATTACTAAAAGTATAATTTATAGGCACTCTATATCCTTCTTTTTCGCACCAAAAACCCCTGTACAGCATGCGACAGGAGTTTAGGTCATTCTACAGCTTATTTAAAAGAGTCATGTACAGGCAAACTACTAAAAATCAATTCAGCAACTTTTACATATCCTTTTGAGTTTGGATGAATTAAATCCGTAGACCAAAGCGTATTGTCATTAACTAAATGATGATTCCAAAAGTCAACATGATGAAGCTTATACTCTCTACTCAGTGAAAGTATAACTTCATTTGCCTCTAATAATTGTTCTTTTAATACTTGTTTTTTTTCAGAAGGAAATGGAAGCCTAACAGTAAAATCTGGAAGGTTTGCTATAATAATATCAGCACCTGCTTTACTTAATGTATCTATCATAAATTCCATATCGTTCTTATATGCATGATGATTCCAACGTCCTTTTAAAACATCGTTTGCACCTGCAATTAGACTAACCAAATCTGGATTAAAAGTTAATGCCTGTTCCAATTGCTGTGAGCGAATTTCTTTAGTTACTAACCCACGTTTTGCAAAATTAGCATATTTTAAATCATCTACACACAGTTGAACAAAATGATCTACCCAGCTTTTTAATGCTATTCCCTCAACTTCATCCCCTATCCCCTCTGTAAAACTATCACCAATCGCTACAAATCGCTTCCACATATATAGTCCCCCTTTTTTGTTATTCATATCTACACTATACAATAGCCCACAGCGTAATTGTTCTTCTTAAATGTTTTTCAATTTCAATTAAATTCCATAGGAGATTTTTCAAAT
Source organism: Bacillus sp. TH17 (assembly GCF_016651125.1). Taxonomy (NCBI): domain Bacteria; kingdom Bacillati; phylum Bacillota; class Bacilli; order Caryophanales; family Bacillaceae; genus Bacillus; species Bacillus sp. TH17. The sequence continues at coordinate 2,022,567 of NZ_JAEKEN010000001.1, read as the reverse complement.
GAGCAAGACAACTCGATTAAACTATTTCACATGAACAAAAACATGAAAATCTACGTTATCTTCTCGCAGAAATAGGTTGAGACCAACTATCTTTCCCATTATCATTTAAGCGTACTTGAAAAACATATATAGGTTGAGAAAAGCCTTTTGTATCAGCGTAGTAATCTATATTATAATCTGTAATGACTAATGTATCACCTGCTTTGAAAGATATTATAGGATCAAAGTCTCCTTGTTTTAGTTTTTGAAATACTTCTTTGGGAGACAGAATTTCGACATCTCGAATATGTGATTTTTTTGTAACTGGCTCATTGTCATTAGGCATTTTTGTAATTTCCTCTTTGTAAACAGGCATTTTATTACCTTCGTCTTTTAACTCTATTGATGTTTTTATAGTGACATCAGTCATGTCTGTTTTTGTAATGGGATCTAAAGGCATATTCCCAAATTCCTTCATTTGATACGAAATCATTATTCCAAGTGCAACAAAACTTACTGTAATCGGAAGAAATAAATATTTGGTCATTTGTGTATCTGTTTCTTTTTTCTTCAACAATATAAGAACTATATTTAACATAGAATATCCTAGCATCATTCCTAAAGTATTATGAAGTAAATCGGCTAGTTCCATACTTCCACGTTGCATTATAAATTCAAGAATTTCAAGCAATAAACTTGCTATAATTGAGCTGATTAACATCCATTTTGTTTTTTGAAAAACATTACTAAATAAAGGTAATAAAATTCCTAACGGAAAAAGCATACCTATATTCACAATGATATGGAAAAAAGAAGAAAATGAAAAGGTATTCCATGCTTTTTTATAAACACTAAGTACATCAAAGTCAATTGTTCTTGCAAAAGTTATATCATCTGGACGACCAAATGAAGTAGCTGATAATACAAGGGAATAATATCCTATTATCAATATAAATAATATAACTTGTTGTACGGTAAATTCCCCCTCCTTTACATACCTTTTTGTATACTACAAAGTAGCTAAAAACAAAAATGAGTAGTAACAAGAATGTGAGTTGTATTGTAGGAATTGCAAAGGTAACAATTAGTTCGGAAATAAAATTCATTTTACACCTCTGTTTTTACGAATAAAATATTCAATAGTTTTATATAACATTTTAGATATAGATAGCGATGTGTTGTTACCCCTAATAATTATTAATACAGAATTAAACCTGTATACATTGAGCATTTCTTCCTCTTGAAACTAGCTTTATTTGACCAAGCAGCTACAAGGAAACTAGCGTTTTACTAATTGTACTTTCGGCTATGTCTGGAAAAACGTTACGAAGATTCTCTTTAGTAAGAGGATTTTTGGAGTTAAGTATAAAATTAAAAATTCGTTCAATTTTAGTATATTTATATAGAATCCGTAATTGACCGATTCCTAATATACTTAGGAATCGGTCATATTCGTATATTTACTAAAGAAATAAAATTCCTTCAAGCATTACACTTTTTTTCGAAAATTTGTTGTTCTTTGTTTTGCCCAGTTGATACATTTCTTTTCAATTAAATGATACGAAACTATAGAAAAAAGTATTGTCATTGAAATACACAAAGCAAGAAGGAAAAAGATAGGTATCTTTGTATACAAAAGTTTAAATAGTACCATCATGATTGGAAAATGACACAAATAGATACTGTATGAAATTTCTCCTAAGTATACAAATACACTCTTATTTAAAAATGCTTTCACTTTTAGGTTACTCATGGCCATTATTATAAATATACTAACACCGATTACGACACCCCAATCTTTTAATAAGAAAGTAGTATCATTACGGGAAAAACCATAAATTAAAATGGAATATAAATATAGAATAATCCCTAATGCAATAAGAAATCCTTTATTAAATTTTTTCATATTCCTATATAAGTAGATAAGCTTTTCCTGATGCTTAAAAAGTAACATTCCAACCATAAACATCGATGTGAAATGCAGTGTATCGGCATAACCATTATAAAATCCCTCTGCTTTCCCTATATGCAACATATTAAGGAAAACACTAATTAAAGAAAAGCTCAAAGCAAATAGTATCGTTTTCTTCCAACTCAGTTTATAAAAAAGAAGGAATAACAACGGAAACACAATAGATATACGCATTTCTTGAGCCAATGACCAGATAACTGGATTATAATTTTCCGTAAAAAAGTTATTAAGAAGCACAAAATGGTTTATAATATCTATTTTTGTTATAGACCCTTGCCACCTATCATAGAACCAATCCCGTAGTCCAGCCACTTCATACGGCGAGAACAAAATAAATAAAGCAAAGGTAATGATTATCCAAAAATAATAAGGAATATAGATTCGTACAAATCGCTTAATTAAATATCCCCAATAATTTGTTTTTGAATGATAAAATGCCATAGATAACACAAAACCACTGAGTACATAAAAAACGATTACAGCTTCCCCGCCAGCCCATAAAAACCTAAGCGGAGAAAATTTAATAGAATTAGGCAACGATGGTAGCATTAAACAAAAATGTCCAAATACCACTGTCAGTGCCGCTAACCCTCGTATGGAATCTAATTCTTTTATTCTCTTACTCATAAAATGTTCTCCTTGTAAATTGTAGATTTTGCTGTTAATAAAGGCCACTATACTATTGTAGTGGGAGAATTATACATATTGTTTCTTTAAATTCCTAATATAAGCAGTACAAAGTCAATCTATGTATCTGTTTTAGGAAACTTTCGTATTTAGGCATAAGTTATATAATAATAGAAAGAAAAAAGAAATTTCATTCTATAAAATCATATTGTCGTTTAGAAAACATTTTAAAACTGTTTTCTAAACCCTCGTTATAGTCTGTCTGCTTATTTGTCCATTGAACACCCTTATTCCCAGGCCACCCTGAGGTATTAGCAACATATTTTAATAGCTCTGGTCCTTTTAAATTTTGCTGTAAACCACGGTTATATGCATTTATCATATTAGATATTGCAATTCGAGTATTGGTTTCTGCATTTTTCAAATCTTCGTTCGTTAAATCTTTAGGTGCTAGTCCACCTCGATGAAGCTGAAACAGTCCAAATGATGTGCCCTGATCTCCAATTGCGTTTCGATCAAACTTACTTTCATGGAATGCAATAGATAAAGGAATCCATGGCGGTATACCATGCTCTATTGATATTTGTTGAATCGTGTCTCTTACTTTAACTCGGTTAGTATGATGGTCATATGCGTATTTTGTAAGATATAGCCCTCCTGTTAAAACTAAAATAAATACTCCACTTTTTATTAATGTCCCTCTCATCGACGTCACCTCAATTGTCAGTATCAAAGATTGTCACTAGTAATCCTATCTTTTGGGGATATTAACTCGTAATCATGTATCATCTTGTTATTGTTTGTTTCATTAATTACCGATTTTCAGGTGAAATTATTAGGGGGTTCCCTCCATATAACATTCGCTTTTATCACTTTCGGTACAATTTACTTTTGTATGGGAGAGCGTTTTCTCTGTATGGTACCGTACTTTTTTCTCGAATACCTTGCTTTTTTATTCGATTGAAATTAAAGAATAACTATATACATAGGGATAAACACTATAAAAAGATACTTAAATTTCTTTAAAAAATTCATTTTTCGGCCTCCATTTCTTTATATAATTAATTTAAAACAAAATATTTAATAAGAAGAAAAGATTTTATTAAATTTTTATAAAATTTAATAACAGGAATAAGTACCAGGTATTTATTTTTATTGTCACTTGATGGAATAATGAATGTGTTTTCATCATGTAACTTTATTAAACTAGCCTTGCACCAGAACCCTTTGAATCGAACAATTCATAATAAACGCCATCCTTTCTGTATATTTCTACAAAAAGAATAGCGTTTTTTGATTATATGGATACAAATTTATCTTAGCTTGATTGCAATACCGAAAGTTCCGAAGAACCAGATTTGAGAATTAATGCAATCTTCCATTCCAAGCCATCCACATAAGAATCTATAATACTTTGAAACCTTTTATTTCAGGCTAATATTTAGTTTTATCCTACAAAGTTAGCCTTTTACTATATCAACCGCACTATTCCACATACCGCTAAAGAAAGATCCTATTTCGCGCATAAAACGTGTAAACCAATTTGCTTGTTCTACTTCAGATTTTGTTACAAGGTCTACTTGTAATGATTTACCTGATAAGAACCCAGGATCTGTAATATCTTTAGGCGATATAATCATTTGACTAATTGTTACACCTTTTTTAATAGGCGCTTCTTGTTCTTTATTCGATACTTTAAATTCTTTTTTATAAACGTCTTTGTTGCTCTTTGGCATTGGAAGTGAAACAGCTTGCTTCGTTTGAACAACTATATCCTTGTCCTTTGCATTTGCTACTCGCACTGTTTCATGACCTTTTACTACTGAATCTTTTCCATAGACCTTCTTCACTTCAAAATTCGCAAATCCATAATCATATAATTTCTTTGTTTCATCAAAACGTGCTGTATGAGAGTTTGCTTTTATAACTACAGAGATTAGACGCATACCGTTTTTTTCTACTGTACCAGTAAAACAATCTCCGGCTTCTGGAGTAGTTCCTGTTTTTAACCCATCTACACCTTCGTATTGCTTAATTAAGCCTTTTAACATCCAGTTAAAGTTCGTCATATCAATCGGATACTTGCCACCCTTTTGGAATGTTTTTTTAGGGATTTTTGCTGTATCTAATATTTTCGGGAAATCTTGAATAAGACGTTGTGCTAAAATCGCACAATCTCTTGCGGACATTTTATTTTTCTCGTCTGGAGTTGTCCCTTCTGGGTGATGTCCTTTTAAATCATGGTTTGTTAAACCTGTAGAGTTTACAAATTTATAATTTTTCATTCCAAACTCTTTTGATTTATCGTTCATCATTTTCACGAAATTGACTTCTTTTCCAGCAATCTCTTCAGCTAAAGCAATTGTTGCACCGTTTGCAGAGTAGATTACCATTGCCTCATATAACTCTTTGACCGTATAAGAGCCACCATTTTCTAATGGAACGTTTGATAATGAGCGATCTTGCGAAATCTTATATGCATATTCAGAAATTTTAACTTTTTGATCCCATTTAAGTTTTCCTTTATCCACCGCTTCATGAACTAAGTATTCACTCATCATTTTTGTCATACTAGCAATTGCTAATGATTCATCTGCATTTTTTTGATATAAAATTTTCCCGGAATTTGCTTCTACTAAAATTGCTGACCCTGCTTCTACGTCTATAGCAGGAACTGTTTCCGCTGATGCTCTTCCAAATGTAACGGCCATGCTACAAAATAGTGTAAGCACTGTTACTATTGTAATAAATCTCTTGCAAAACATACTTTTCACTTCTGTTACCTCCAATATCTTTGTACTCAAAAAAACGTTATTTTAACATAATCCTCCAAAAAATAGACAGCGTTATCAAATTCTATATACATATAAGACATTAGAACCACTTTCATATAGACCATCTCATCCCACCCTTTTAGGCACACTGACACTTAGTGTTCCCACACATATCCCTCTTTTTAATACCTTTGTATTTTTCGAAATGATCTGTACTTTCATATCTTTTAGGATTACACTTAATAGACAATCTAAGTAATACATTTGTTCCACATTTATAAAAAAATAAAACCAGTGTGCCCCGGTTGAATACCAAAACACACTGGTTGCTAAATTTACTATCGTCTCTTACATTATTCATATCAATGAACTTCCCCTTTATTCGATTAATCACTTTATAATAATAAATCAAATTAACTTATCAGTATCATGTCTACTATGAATGGCCTACTTGAATTATTAACTTAAGAAGTTTCTTAAGTTTTTAAAAAAGCTTATGGAACCTTTCATTCCATAAGCCATTCTATTTAATTGGATGTTCAACAATAAAGGACATCCAGCCTACTTTATATTCTGCATGTATATTACCATTATGAAGTTCAACAATTCTTTTTGAAATAGCGAGTCCCAGTCCATTTCCTTGATCATCTTTTCTGGCCTTATCACCCCTGAAAAACCTTTCAAATAATTTATTAGGATCGCTAACAGGCGGCTTCTCGACTTTATTTGATACTTTCAAAATTGCTTTGTTACCTATTAGTTCAAGACATATTGATAATTCGGATGGTTTCATGCTGTACTTTATCGCATTCATAAACAGATTTTCATAAACACGTACCATTTTTTCTACATCCATGAAAATAGGTATTGTTTCTTCCGTTATTGATTTTTGAACACTTAAACCTGCCTTTTCAAATATAGGAATATATTCTCCAACTATTTGCTCCAACAAGCCTGATAAATCAACTTCGTTAATGTTTAACTTAGCATCGATGTCTGATAAACGGGTGTACTCAAATAGTTCATCAATTAGATATTTCAATCTCTGTGATTTTAAATAAGTGGTTTCGAGATACTCCTGTAATTGTGCTTTACTGTCGTATTGCCCTCTTTTTAATAAATCTACATAGCCGATAATAGATGTCAACGGTGTGCGTAAGTCATGAGATACGTTGGTTATGAGTTCATTTTTTGTACGTTCCAATTGTCTTTCTTGTTCAAATGTATTCTCCAATTCCTTGGACATATAATTAATATTTTGAGCAAGATGAGTCAATTCATCCTTTCCCTCAATCCCAATTGTCAAACCCAGCTTTCCATTGGCAATATCATTAACACTATCAGAAATGAGCTTTAAATATATTATTTTCTTTCGAACCAATATCAAAAAAATGATTATAAAAGTAAAGATTGCTAACGCGAATATAAGAAATGTAAGCATATTATTTTCAAATGTACTAAGATCATCAAGATAGTGATTTAGATTTAATGGTATTATGACATATAGAAAAGTGAGGATTGTTAAACCAAACGAAACAAAAAAACTAACTGCAACAGCACCAAGAAGTTTTATAATTATCTTATTTCTAAAACTAACCTTCTTCATATTTTGTACCCAATTCCCCAAACAGTTTTAATATAAATTGGATGTTTAGAATCCTCTTCAATTTTGTCTCTTATTTTTGTAATATGCACCATGACAGTATTATCCGATTTATAAAAAGCATCTTTCCAAACTGCTTCATATATTTTTGCAACACTGAGAACAATTCCTTTGTTACGAGCAAGTAGTTTGAGTATATCGAACTCTTTTGGAGTTAGCCTTACTTCCGTTCCTCTTACCCATACTTGACGTGTATCTGTATTCACGGTTAAATCACCAATTTCTAAGATGCTTTTATTATTATCTGTATGCGTATTGTATTTTTTAAACCTTCTTAATTGGGATTTTACTCTAGCGATTAACTCCAACGGGTTAAACGGTTTTGATAAATAATCATCGGCACCAGAAGCTAGACCCTGGATTTTGTCTATATCCTCTGATTTTGCAGATAGCATGATAATAGGCATATTTCGTTCTTCCCTAATCTTCATACACACTTCAATACCATCCATATTAGGCATCATGATATCCAAAATAATAAGATCGAACTTCTTTTCTTCTAACAATTTTAAAGCTTCAATAGCATCTTCTGCCTTTTGAGTTTTCAGACCTTCATTTTCCAAATAAACAGAGATAAGATTTCTAATCTCTTTATCATCATCAACAATAAGAATTTTTGACTCCATCATATTCCTCCACATTTTTCTCGTATTGAACAACTAAAGGCAAAAGCAGGTGGTACATTTCTATCCTCTCTTTAGTATATACTTGCAATTAAAAGCGCCAAAATAACATAATCGGTATAAAAGATAATGTCTTAAATATTGTTCGAAATTTTCTTTAGATCCATTTACAATTAATAAGTTTTCTTCTTCATTAAATTTAGCTTTTAATAAAAAATAATTATTTTGAGATTCCTTCTTTTAATTAAACTTTTTTGATTACACCTGTAGTTTATATAACTTATAAAATGAAAAAAGAATCCTCTTCAATACGCTCATTAAAGGAAATTCTTTTTCAAATCTTATTTTCTTTACTCGTTACTTATTTTAACCAGTTTTTCTCCTTGTTCTAAAAGTGTTTCATAGTCATTGTTCTCTTTAATTTCTTTGATTTTATTTTCAATTGTGGGCGTATTATTTATATTAAAGTACGTATTTAATACTTCATATGGTGTCTTTCCTTGTTTGGTTGCACTATCTTCAATAGCTTCTTTCCATGGAATATTTGCTTTGTCCATGCTTAATTCAAGGGCTGAACCAGTCTCATATCTCATATTCCGCTCTAAAAACTTTGGAGATTCTGCCTGTCCATTAGCAACGAAGTTGAACGCCTCCATAAAAGTAACATGATATGGCTTCTGTTTCTTTGCAAGTACCATAAGATTTCCACCAGTTAACTTACTATAACGATACTCTAAGTATCGTGCTGAACCTTCTATTGCTTCAGTTTTTGTTTCCCCAATTAATTGAGGCCATTTTTTATAGCGATAGTTACGTACAATTGTCCAATCATATAATGCCTGATTAATACTTTCTGGGCTTGTATCAATCATTGCTTTATCTAATAGCTTAAATTCTAATCCCATTAGCGCGTAATTTTCTTTATTAATCGGATATTCGTGAATAAACTCTCCACCATTTGCATCATATGTCCAATCTTTTTGTTTATAAGCATGAAAACCTTCATGTAATAAGAAAGATGAAAAATCAAAATATAAATCTGGATTACTAAACATTTTAGGATGATATTTTAAATAAAATACATCCATATCATTAATATTTATTGTCCCAAAGTTCCAAGGAAACCAGGTAGAAATAGTTCTAAAATCAAAACGAGTTAAGCGATAGACTTTAGGTAGATGCAGAGAATTTGAGAATTTTATTTCCTTTGCAAAAATACTATTTTCTAATCCCGTTACATTAACTGCATAAGCTTCTTATCTAAAGAATCCCCCGTCTTTATTACTACGTATCAGAACCAATGGCATTTTTTCGAAGCGATAATCTTCATTCCAAAGTTTATCACTCGATTCTTCAAAGCTCTTATAAATAGTAGCTAATTCTTTTAACATCTTTTGATCCGTGTTATCTAAAGACTTAAACTCTGTATGATATGTTTTATTTAAAATTATGCTTCCCAACATAATTCCTATAAATATTACTAATAAGATTAAAATTACCTTTAAAAATTTTTTCAACACACACTCCTTTTCTAAAACGATAATCCTTATGATGAATAAGGTTTACAAGTTTTATGTTTATTTACACTCTTTTGGTGCAGACCCAATTTTAAATAATAGCTATAATAGACACAATTTATACAAGATATTATTTTGATAATTGTTCCATCCTGTCAAAATTCCGGTTATAGTTAACAATTAATATGGGATGATTATTCAATTTTATTGTAAGGGGATAGTGCAAGAGTTCCTACAAATAAGGTTAAAGTAGTACTCAATGTAGGAACGATACTATTTTCCCACTTCCTTTCCCTTCATCATAACGGGGGCCAATTATGATGATACTTAGTATACATAACATTATTACATTAACCTTCTTTCGGAAGTACAATTCTTTTATACAATTGAACTGTAATCCAGTAGTAAATCGAGTAAATCACTATGAAAATAACAATTGGTAACCAAATTCGAAAATACGGATCGATTAAAAGAGGGCCAAACATATTCATACCAACTAATATGTGAACAATACCGATAATTGCTGGGACTAAGAATACGAAGGATAACTCCTTATAAATCGATTGTGTTAATAATTCCCGGCGAACACCAATTTTACGAAGCATTTGATAACGTATACTATCTTTAGATGCGCCAGATAGAATTTTAAACATTAAGCAACTTGCCATCATTGCTAAAAACGCAATTCCAACGAAGAACCCCATAAACATTAGTCCGCTGGAAAAACTTTGATTCGCCTTATATGTTTGATACTTACTATCCAGTTCTTCCACTTTCACATTTTTATATTTAACTACCTGCAATTCATCAATTTTTTTCCATTCTTTTACGTATGCTCCAAAAACATCTGTTTTCCCAATAAACACCGTATTTTCTGTATCTTTCATACTATCGTATATGTTTTGATCTACAATTTTTATTTTATGATCAGGATGTATATAATTTGGCTGAATTGTTTCGAAAGCTTCTCTCCATTGTTTTGATTCCGCATCCTCTTTACCCCATTGTCTTGACAATGCAAATGCATCCATGGGAATCTCTTCTGAAACTTTCATTATCTTCTCATTTTTTCTATCTTTTACTAAAGGACGATTGTTCTCTAGCTCTTCTTTTATATAATAAACATACTTATCATCTACTTTGTAACGATATTCAAGTTTCTCTTGAAATAAAATACTACTCAAAATGTTCTTTTCTTCTGCTGTTGGATTATGAACTACCGAATCGTAAATTGTTCCTTTATCAGTCTGCTTTAAAACGTCATTTTTAAATGCCATACCACACGCAATTCCACCTGCTCCAAGGGCTACTAAGATCGCTACCGTCGCAAGCACATTTGTTAGGCCATTAATGCGGAAGTTTAATTGAGCAAAGGTAAAAGCATTAAGCCTTTTTTCACTACGCTTTTTATTACTTTTTAATTTTTTAATCATAACTGGGAGAAGTGATCCAAACAACATGTAAGTACTAACAGTTGCTGCGATTAATCCAAGAGCCATTAATGTAGGAACGGTTCCTAGATTTTTTGCCTGTGGTATATAGAGCAGTGATGCATAACCAATACCTAACAAAATCAGACCAAGGAATGCAACTACAACTGTCATTTTTCCTTTTACCGCGACACGCTCTGTTTGTGCATCTGCATGTACAAGTTGTAATACAGAAATACGTGATAATTTAATACTATTCATACTTGCTGATAGTACAAATAATGCAAAGAAGAAGATGCAAGTAGCAACCATAGATGGAATGTACAAAGCTTTGTAACCTTCTCCAGTTAACTCCAATTGTTTCATTAATAACTGTCCGATACCTTCTGCAAGTCCTACACCAATTGTGATCCCAATTACAAGTGATGCCGCACCTAATACAATTGTTTCAAGGAACATCAGTAATGTAACTTTATACTTTTTTGCTCCTAACATCATATACATACCAAACTCTTTTTGGCGAAGAGATAATAAGAAAGAGTTTGCATACATAATGTAAAAAAATGTTACAATCGCTAATAAAAAGGAACCTATTTGGAATATTAATACAATAGGACCAACGTTTGCATTAGATTCAAGGAACGTTTTATTTAGTGATAGCGTTTGAAACATATAGAAAGTTGAAATAGATACAATTAGACCAATAAGTAATACAATATAATCTTGTAACTTACTTTTTAGCCCTGACATGGAAAGTTTAAATAACATGCCCAAACCTCCTTTCTTATGCTTTTTGTGTGCCTAAGTCTGCAAGCACGTCTAAAATTTCTTTGTAAAACTCTTCACGTGTACCATTACGGTGAATTTCTTTATATAACTCACCATCTTGAATGAATAAAATACGCTGACAGTAACTTGCACTGTATGGATCATGTGTAACCATCATAATAGATACACCTTGTTCTTTATTTAAGTTTGTCATTGCATCAAGTAAACTTGTTGCATTTTTAGAATCAAGAGCTCCTGTTGGCTCGTCCCCTAAAATAATTGCCGGCTCATGCACAAGTGCACGTGCTGCTGCTGAACGCTGTTTCTGTCCACCAGATACTTCAGATGGATACTTTTGAAGTATTGCTGAAATTCCTAACATATCAGCTACCCTTTCTACTTTCGGCCCAATATTTCGTGATGGAACACCTTGAAGGGAAAGTGGAAGTGCAATGTTTTCATAAATAGATAAGTTCTCTAATAAGTTAAAATCTTGGAAAATGAACCCTAATTTTTGTGAACGGAAATCTGAAAGCTCACCTTGTTTCATTTTCGTAATATCCGTTCCTGCAATTTTAATAACACCACCTGTCGCTTTATCAAGTGTCGAAATTACATTTAATAATGTTGTTTTGCCAGAACCAGATGGCCCCATAATACCGACAAACTCCCCCTCTTGAATCGAGAATGAAACACCTTTTAATGCGTGTGATTGATTCTCAGCTTTTTTACCGTACACTTTTTGAACGTTTTTCACGTCTACAACTGGTTTCGTCATATATATCCTCCTACCTTTATATGATTGATAAGCTACTGTTTGAGTTATGTCTTTTTCATTTCCACTTGCAATGCTTCATCTGTAAAAGTATTAAACTTGTCCACCACCAATACACATCCTTTTATTTTTCAAAATAATAAGTCCTTTCATACTTTTGTAATACATAAAAATAGGTATCAAACGGGATTTATTGTATTTAATTTGAATATCCATTTTTAGTAATACACGTAATAGACAATCTAAGTAATAAATATGTTCCCCTTTAAGATAAGAAAGCACTAGGTGTTTTGTTAAGAAAACACAATGAATTGCACATAAAAAATCCCTTTTCGCCATCTCACAAAAAAGAATCATTGCTGCAGCCTTTATAAACTTTATAATGGCTGGCTCATGCACAAGTATACATGTTGCTGCCCACTAGATACTTCAGGTGGATGCTTTTGGAGTATCGCTGAAACTTCTAACATATAAGCTACCTTTTCTACCTCCGGGCGAGTAATTCGTGATGGAACACCTTGAAGGGAAAATGAAGAAACAATTTTGTGTAATCATTTGAATTATAAATAAAACATATTAAGAACTACTGGTTATATTTCTTAATTTTTCTTAAGATAATTTATAAAAACTAAACCATAATGGGGAGATTATTTCATAATTGTTTCTAGTGCAAATAATAAAAAAACTACATCCTATATTGAATGTAGTTTTTCTAGCTGATTTATTTATTTTTTACTTCATTTTTATAAAAAGCAAATAATGGTTCAATGGCTGGACTAGATAAAAGAGGAATTGCCTTCTCAATCAACTCTCTATCCCAATCATACCAACGCATTTCCGTTAGCATATTCATTTCTGTATCAGTGAACCGTTTCTTTATTTCCTTAGCAGGATTACCGCCCACTATCGTATATGGCGGAACATCTTTACTTACGACAGATCCTGCTGCAACGATAGCACCTTCACCGATTGTAACGCCTGGCATTATAATAGTATTCATTCCAATCCAGGCATCACTTTTAATGATTGTATCGCCCTTCGGTTCATATGAATGTGCTATTTGCTCAGCGAATGGATACACTGTAATCCATTCTGAGTGATGATTATGATTACCACCCATTAAAATGATAACGCCACTTGCAATACAAACATAATTTCCAATAATAAGTTTATCAAGATGCCAACCCATCTGTTCAATTGGATTGAAAAGTGCTTGGGACTTAGCATCGCCCCATAAATACCTTACACAACCATCTTCAAAATTTTGATTTCCATAATACCCTGAATAATAGGAGTACTCTCCTACTTCAATGAGTGGATTTGTTACTATATCTTTTAAATACTTTGTTTCAGACCAATGATTAAATAATGGATGCTTCATAACTATATTCCTCGCTTCTAAGTATTGTAGATTTTTGCAATTTACTTAGAAGCTTAATACGACAGCGACATTTTTAAACTTTTTCAAACGACGAATCATTATCTTCAAGCCTTTCAGTTATAATGAAAAATCATAACGTAATAAATTACACAAGTCAAATTAACCAAGTTATAATAAATCCGAGAGTGCGGACAAGAAAACCATTTTATATTTTTTTGAAACTCTTTATTTTTTTATTTAAATTACGGTACATGAAATTCACATGACACTTGTGTAGTAATACTTTCTCCTTATCAAGGGGGGTATAATATTACAGCAGCACTTTTACATAGATGTAGCTTTTGAATAAAGTTTGATTAAATTAACTTAACTTAATAAACCTTGATAAAAGAGCGAATAGAAAAAGCGTGTTTTGAAAAAAGATTGATTAAAATACGCTTTTTCTATATTCAATTGAATCATCCCTTTATAACAAAGTTTGATGATTTTTGTGAACCTTACCAATTAAAGCGCCCGACTGTGGTAGATACATTATCCTCAATTACTTCTTGGGGTAGCGTCAGGAAAATACGGATTTACAACGCTAAGGAAATGTCACTTATTAAAAAAGCCGATTTCCATCTCAAGGAATCGACTTTTTAGTTCATTAAGTAAGAGGTTTGAAAAATAGCCTGTATATATTTGAACGATGAATAACTTACCTATTTTCTTGTGTTTGTTTGCATTACATAAAGAAAAACATAACGTATTATTTATCTGTTTGTTTTTGCTTCTTTTTCAAATACTCCGCACGCAATTTTTCAAGTTGCTGCTTTTTATCAAATTTGGCAGGCGTCTGTTTTTCATGAAACTTTGCCACAGCTGCCTGACCTTTGTAATCCAATTGATATTTCCCCACTTTGTTCACCTACTTTTCTTGTCTTTAAAGAGAATCTATTCAACAAATATAATATACCTTATTTTACTGAAGTAAACCTTATTAGTCAAAGGAACTTAAAGTAAAAAGCTTGATAATAAGGGAAAAACCAATCTAAAAAGTCGTTTTCCTTAGGTACGGGAAAGCGACTTTTTGTGTAGTCTTATTCAATTAAATGGCCCGATTGTTGAAGAAAGAGATACTCTGCAAAATAGATCTTTTTATCAAACTTTATTTTAAATCAACAATAGGTAAATTTCTTGGCCATTATTTTGCTTCACATAAAATTCTATACAAAAAAGCAACCTATAAATTTAGGCTGCTTTTTATTCCGTCTTTTATTACTTAGCTAATTCTTTCGTTCCCTGCATTACATCAACGAAAAATCCCCAATTATTCACAACAGAAGAAATACTAATATGTTCATCTGGAGTGTGAACATTAAAGATATCTGGACCGAATGAAATAGCATCTAACTCAGGCATTTTTTGAACAAATACACTGCACTCAATTCCTGCATGTACTGCAAAGATTTCAGCATCTTTTCTGTATTTTTCTTGGTGCACTTTTTCGAATAAATTACGGATAGGCGAATTAGGATTATATGGCCACTCTGGATATTCAGACTCTTTTTCAAATGTTGCCCCTACTAATTCCGCAATATACTTAATTTCATCTACAATATGTTGTTTTAAGCTACTTACAGAACTTCTCACTTCGCTTCGTAATTTAATCTCATCTTGCAGTGTTTGAATAACTCCTAAATTAGTTGAGCTTTCTACAAGACCTTTAATATCCATGCTCATACTTTGTATACCATTTGGAATTAAGAATAATGAAGAAATAAGCTGTTTTTGTGTTTCTTTAGAAAAGACTTTTTCCGCCTTTTCTTCTACTTTTGTAAGTGAAACATGAACATCCGGATCAACAGCACGTAGCTCTTCTTGTAACATACGTGTCCATGATTTTAGTTTTTCTTCTACTTGCTGTACATCTTCTGCACGTAATAAAATTGTAGCTACACTTTCACGCGGAATTGCATTTGTTTTTAAGCCGCCATGAACTTCACTCATATTAAACTGAATGTGAAGTGATAAATCACGTAAAACTCGTCCTAATACTTTATTCGCATTACCGCGTTGTTTATCAATTTCCAAACCAGAATGTCCACCTTTAAGTCCCCCAACATATAGTCGGTATGTGTCCATATCTACTGACGCTTCATCCCAAATCACTGAAATCGTTTCAACTGCTTTCGCACCACCTGCGCTACTCACTAGTAATTTATGATCTTCTTCAGAATCAATATTAATAAATATTTTTCCGTCAAAATGATTTGAATCAACAGCGAATGCACCGCCCATTGTCGTTTCTTCTTCAGTTGTAATAACAACTTCTAAAGCTGGATGCGGGATGTCTGTTGAATCTAATAATGCTAATGCATATGCAACGGCAATACCATTATCAGCACCTAAAGTAGTTTCGTTTGCATATAACATATCTCCAATAATTCTTAATTCAATTGGATCTTTCTCAAAATCATGAACTGTCGCTTGGTTTTTTTCACACACCATATCAGAGTGCCCCTGAATGATAATAGCTGGAACATTCTCATAACCAGAAGTAGCTTCTTTTTTTATAATGACATTTAATGCTTCGTCTTGAATAACTTCTAAATTATGTTCCTTTGCGAAACTCACTAAGTAATCACTAATTTCTTTTTCATTACCTGATCCTCTAGGAATCTTTGAAATTTCTGCAAAATGATAAAATACAGGGTGCTTTGTTAATTGTTCTAAAGTAGAATACATTTTTAAGCTCCTCTCCAATTGACAAAATAATATGTACGTCCTTTATTATTATACCATGATTCATTATTTTACTTTTATTTTAAGATTTCAAAAATTCATTATAACCTATTCATTCCATCCTCATATTTTTTAATTTAGTGTAAATAAGCTATACTCTTACAAGATTGTAAGAGTGCTGTAATCAAAATCGATTTTTCTATAAAAAAAATAACCGTATACTTTAAATACATAATTTAAAGGAGATAATGAAAATGAAAAAAATTTTATCTGTTATTACACTAAGTTTATTATTTCGCAACTTAACTATCGGGTGTGAAAGAGCTTCTCTAAATAGAATCGGTAAGGATGTATATTACGTACAGATAAAAGGTGAAGGGGTTATTGAAAAGATAGAAGGTAGAAACTTACGGAACTACACATTGCCGGCATATGATGAAGATGGAGTAAGAAAACAAATTACATTTAGAAGTACTAAAAAAGAAAACGACCATAAATTAAATGAAAACGCGTTTTTAAGCCTTTATGTAGATCAAGATGATAAAGATAAAAATGAAATTTCATCTATTGAAGTGAAATCCTATGAAGAAATTCAGAAAGCAGATTTACCTGAAAAAGTAAAAAAGAAGTTTAATGTTAACTAATTTATAACTTTAATTAGTTTCATCCCTACTAATTATTAATCCGCAAATAACGGAATAAAAAATAAAAGAAAATGCCTATGCATTTTCTTTTATTTTTTCTCTTTTATATATTTCGAACTATTACGATTCATAAGCTTTTCTAACCGATTTATATTTTCCGTTAATGCACCTTTCACAAGAGAGAAATCTGTATTCGATTCTTCCTTTTTTTCTTTAAAAAACGAAGATTTTTGTACATTTATTTCTGCCATCTCTTCTCCCCCTTTTATAAAAAAATACAACCTTTTATTTATATTATATAGCAAATGCAAACAGAGTGTACATGTATCATTTTCTTTTTAATTCTTCTACTTGCTGCATAGTATCTCCTTTTATTAAAGAGAAATCTCTTGTATCTTCAACTTCTACCTGGTATTCTATCTTTTGTATTTTTGTTAATTATCATAAAATTACCAATATTAATCTACTATTTAATAATAATATTTGATATTATATAAAAGTAGATTTTAATGGGATTATCACCTAATATATTTTTGATTAAAATAATTTCTCATATAAGAAGGTTAACCATATTGAATATTATCGTGACTCCAGAATTATTAGAAGCTACTGCTAACATATATATTGATAACACTTCAAACGTTACATATCAGAGCTTAGATGGTATTGCACATAAAATTGAAGCAATTTCAGACGATAGTTTATTTTTAGAATCTAAAAATTTATTGCAGATAGTATTTCAAGAAGGGGAAAAAGAAAGCAAAATTGTAGGAACTCTCCCAAACCGTCTGGTACAAAATATCGAAGAATTATTCCCACTGTCTATTCAAGAAGGGAAAACAATGTTAATAGAGAATGGCTTTAATTCCTTATATGCTGAGAATTTTATAAAGGATTTAAAAACAACGCAGTCTATCTATACTATTATGCGTCTAGATACAACAAAAAAGGATGAAGTTATTTCTGATAATGGATTCTTTGTTATTGAATCACCAAACACTCAATGGCTATTAACTCGAAATATAATAAATGATTCCTTTGATATAACTTATTTAACCAAAAATCTTTTCGAAAATGAAATAGAAAAACTAATAAAACATTAATCCTTTAAGACGGGAGTATATTTATATTGAATAAACAACAGAATTCTAATAAAAAAAGGAAAGCCTTTTTGAAAATAGGATATTACCTATCATCACTGTTCTTTCAGGTGTAATTCTACTAGTGTACAAAGGATTAGAATTTATTTCAAAGTATATACTACTTTTAATATTATTTGCCCTAATTATTGCTTCGTTATACTTATTGTTTATGAAAGAAGTAGTTGGTGCTACTGTCGGATTTATTTTTGCAGCTCTTGGGTATTATATGTATAAAATCATTTTTAAACAAAAAAAGAAATAGTGCATAAACAAATTATCTTTTTTTATATACTTATATGGGGTGTCCTCCATAAATTTTTCTAATCGATTTACATCTTGAGTCAATGCACCCTTCACAAGAGAGAAATCTGTATTTGCTTCTTCTTTTTTTCTTTAAAAAACGAAGAATTTTGTACATTTATTTCAGCCATCTCTTCTCCCCCTTTTCAAAAAGATACAACCTTTTATTTATATTATATAGCAAATGCAGACAGAGTGTACACGTATCATTTTCTTTTTAATTCTTCTTCTAACTCTTCTACTTGCTGCAAAGTATCTCCTTTTATTAAAGAGAAATCTGTTGTATCTTCATTATTTTCTTTAAAAAAATCATTGTCATAATCTTTTATCACTACAATCACCTCTACGTGCTAGTGTAGGAATGATTGTCCAATTTTATACAAGCTTGTCTGAATTTGTTCTCCCTTTATGTATAGGTGAAAAGGACAGAAAAAGATTCTGTCCTTATTTACTAAAATAACTATGATGAATTGTTAAATTATATACATTTTCAAAATCTCGATCTTGAAGGTTATTTTTCTTCCCATCAATAACAATGAAAACATCACTAACTATTTTTGCTGGTATAATTCCGACATTTTCTACTTGCACCGCTTTCTGCTCATTCAATTGCTCGATGTGTTCTAATGGAACAATAATACTAAATTGAGAGCGGATACCACGAAAGTTTGTATTTAATTCCTTCACCGCTTCAAATACAACAATTTTCGCACCAATCTTTTCCCCATATGAATCTAAAAATGTGTTTAAGCTTTTTGTATATTCCTCTTCCGTATGCCATTCCATTGTCCCAAAGGCTGTTGGATTCACATTTTGAATAATTGTCGTATATATTTCTCCTCTTGCTTTTGAAGCAATTAATGACCTTTTAATTGATTGGACCGTCTTTCCAATATCGCTGAATTTTGCGCCCCATATTTCTGAAATATTTGGTGTCAAAATGAATGCAATATCAACGAAAATTACCATCGCAGTAAACATTAAAAGATTTTTCCAGAGGGTTAAATCTATTCCTTTTATCATGAAATAAACTGTGACTGATGTTATGAACAAACCGTACCACGTTTTTCGAATTCGTTGTTTCTTCTCCTCGTACAACTCTTCATTTCTCCAATAAAAGAAAACAAGAACAATAAAGACGATTGCTAAAATAAATAAGCCAATTCGAATGTTAGAGATCGTCAATCACATCACCCTCCATTCCAAAACTACTCACGATACCATTACATGCACAAACAGCTCTCTTTATGACAAAAGACGTGGACAACCTTCTAAAGTTAGCACCATCGCATATACATTAGAAGCAGGCCACGTCTTTTATCCCGCATTAACGGGCAGTAAGACCCCCCACCTCAAAATTCAGCGAAAGCAAAGACGTTAGGTGAGGGATCAACTGCCCATAAAAGCCCGATTGGTGAAGGCTAATAATCAGTGCGGGATGAACACCCTCCACTGATTAAAGTTTCACTTTATCATGAATCTACATTGTATATGTAGACAAGCATGCGTTTCAAATTTTCATGTTAAAAAGAAATATGTTTCGGAATTTCCCCTTCAGGTACTTCTCCATCCATACTTAAGTAATAATGACGAATCGGATGTAATTTTTCATCTAACTCATAAACAAGCGGAATGCTAGTTGGAATATTTAATGAAACCACACCATCACTTGAAAGATTGTCTAAGTATTTCACTAGCGAACGAATTGTATTACCGTGCGATGAAATAATTACTTTCTCACCACTTTTTAATGACGGTGCAATTTCTGAATGCCAATAATCAACTACTCTTTTCTCCGTATCCTCTAAACATTCAGTCAATGGGAATTCATCTTTTTTTAACGTTTTATATCTTGGATTGTTCGCCTCATATCGAGGATCATCTTCAGTAAGTGCAGGCGGTCTCACATCTATACTTCTTCTCCAAATATGAACTTGTTCATCTCCATATTTTTTTGCAGTTTCGTCTTTATTCAATCCTTGTAGTGCACCATAATGGCGTTCATTCAACTTCCATGAGTTATGTATAGGGACCCAAGTGAGATCCATTTCATGCAGTACAATCCATAATGTACGAATTGCTCGTTTTAGTACCGAGGTATACGCAACATCAAATGTATATCCATTCTTTTTTAATATTGTTCCTGCTTCTCTCGCTTCACTTAATCCATTCTTTGATAAATCCACATCTGTCCATCCTGTAAATCGATTTTCAAGATTCCACAAACTTTGTCCGTGACGAATGAAAGTTTTATCATTATAATTCCCCTCTCGGAAATATGAATTTTAAAATTTCAATACGTACACATATAAAGTTTTTGGCAATGTGAATTTTTTATCCATAGTTGCCAAATATACAGATAAAAATTTATGATTTTTCAAACTACAAAACAAGATACTGTTTCTATCTTTTATTCTACTGGTATTTCACGCTTAGACGTCCATGCATCAAATCCTGAACGGCTATTTGCCATTTCATTCATAACTTGATGCCAATTTTCTTCACATGATTCGCCAAACTGTGAGAAAATAGCTCCCATTTGTTCTCTTTGAACATCGCTCAGTTTTTTCTCTAAGTCTGTTCCTTCTTCTGTTAAAGACAGCTGTTTCACACGACGATCATGTGCAGCTTCATTACTCTCAATAAGTCCTTTATCTAACAGTTGGCGCAACGGTCCGTGAAGAGCTTGTTTACTTATTTCTAAAAGTGATAGCAGCTCATTTACACTAAGCCCTGGAAAACGAGCGATAAAAAACAGAATTCTATGATGTACACGCTGTATACTATACTCTTTTATTATTTCATCTGGTTTTTCTGTAAAAGTTTTATATGCAAAGTAAAATAATGCTAATGCCTCATTCATTTGCTCTTCTTTATGTTGTGTCATCTACTTTCCCCCTGTATGTAAATTATACCACAACTCAATTATGAATAATTAAATTGGTATATTGAGCCTAATTTCTTCATTCTAAAACCACCAAATTTCAACTATTATATTTTTTTAAGGTTGTTTAATTCGTAAACCATACCTTCAAATAAAGTATCCAAATTATTTTTTAAAGAATTCTTAAGGAAATAGGTTAAATTCAAATGATAAATATTGTAAAATTTATTTATTAATATTTTTTGAAAAACTCAATTGTGATTGGAGTGTTATTGTATGCAAACAAAAAAGTTTATCTTTATGTATTTAATACGATGTCAGACTGGGAATATGGACATTTAATTGCAGAACTAAACTCAGGAAGATATTTCAAAAAAGAGTTAGCCCCTTTAAAGGTAGTTACAGTAGGAGCTAATAATGAAATTATTACTACGATGGGAGGACTGAGCATAAAGCCAGATATTTCCCTGGATGAATGTACTCTTGAGAGTAACGATCTTTTAGTTTTACCTGGAGGGACTACTTGGGGGAAAGCATTCATCACCCTATCTTAAAAAAAATTGGTGAAGCGTTAAAACTCGGCACTATTGTTGCTGCCATTTGTGGTGCAACTGAGGGGTTAGCGAATTTTGGATACCTAGATTCTAGAAAACATACAAGCAATGATTTAGAATATATTAAAATGGTTTGTCCTAATTATAAAGGAGAACAACTTTATAAGATGGAACCTGCAGTATGTGATGAAAATTTGATTACTGCATCAGGAGTAGCTCCTCTGGAATTTGCAATGGAAGTATTGAAAAAAATTGATGTATTTGCACCAGATACGTTACATTCATGGTATAACCTAAATAAAACTTATAAGCCTGAATACTTCTTCCAGTTAATGAATTCAATTACTAGATAAGCTGAAAAATTAAATTAGCAGTTTTATATTATATAAAAAACTTAAAAAGCACCCCTAAAGTCGTTATAAATACAACCGATGACGGTTGTAAAACAAAAAATAAAAGGGATGATACATATTTATCTTGTATCATCCCTTTTATTTTTTATAACATTAATATCACCATATTATTTTAATTATTCATCTCCAGCAAGAGTTAACTGCCAAGACACACCATACTTATCATTTAACCAGCCAAACTTTTTACTAAACGGATATGAACCTAAAGGCATAAGAACTTTTCCATCTTGTGCTAGTTTATTAAAAACGGTTTCGATTTCCTCTTCCGTATCACAAGTTACATAAAGAGACATAGCTGGGGTGAATGTAAAATCATGCTTTACATAACTATCAATACACATGAACTCTTGTCCATTTAGCGTAAAAGTTGCATGAATTACAGTTCCCTCTTTACCTGGTCCATTCTCATCATAACGAGAGATACTTACAATTTCTGATTGATTAAATAGCGATGTGTAAAAATTCATCGCTTCCTCAGCTTTGCCCTCAAACATTAAAAACGTAGTGATTTTTTGATTTGTGTTACCCATTTAGAGACATCCCCTTGTTATGTATTTATGCAAAACATACATCGGACAATAAAACCGAACGTATATTCTCATAAGTGTATTGTCTATAAAAACGATGAGTTTGTCAATTATCTATGTTTTATTTCTTCTTAAATAATGCTGTCCAAAGAAATGATTCTCCAAACATATTATTTGTTTGTTCAATTTGCTTCATTTTTCTAATTTCAATTACTTCAAATTCTTTAAATATCTCTCTTAACTTTTCTTCTGAATATGCAAGACCACCTTGTAAACTCCATCCTCTATACACATCCCAGTCCGTTATTTCCGATCCATTTCGCTCATTCAAATCACCTGCTGCAAAACATGTTAATCCGAAATAACCACCCGATTTTAATGAGTTTTTAACTAGATCAACATAATTCATTCTTCTATGTGGTGGAATGTGATGCAAGCAACCGGAATCATATACAAAATCATATTCATCTTGAAAATCCAAATTAAAAATCGATTCACAAACAAATTGTATTTCTATTCCGTTTTCTAACGCCCTCTCTTTGGCCCAATTAATTCCTTCTATAGACAAATCTACGGCTGTTACATCAAACCCTTGTTTCGCTAAATAAATTGCATTTCTTCCTGGACCACATCCAAGCTCTAACACTTTCTCTTTTGAAATCCATTCTGTTTGTATATATGAAACTAAATTCTCATCTGGAACATTTGCAAAAAAAGGAACATCCTTTTCTCTATTCGTGTAAAATTCATTCCAAAATGGTACTGCCGGTCTTAATAATGAATCAAGCATTTTTAATATATCTTCTTGAGTGTGTAACGTTTCACTTTTCGTTTATACCCCTCCATAATCAATAGTCAGAAAATTATTATATCTCTTTTTAAACTTTCAAACAAAGAAAAACTCCTATATTCAATAGGAGTCAAAAATATTATCTCTTTAAAATCCAAGCACAGTTAACCATTTTAACAACTGCTCTTCTCGCACCTTCAAATCATCGTTTCTATACTTACCCATCTGTATTTCGCTAACAATTTCTCCGTCCACCATAAAAAGAACTCTTTCTGTTTTAGCTGCTACCTTTACGTCATGAGTAACTAGCAAAATTGTAGTTCCCATACGGTTTATATTTGCTAAAATATCCATTACTTCTTCTGTCGCTTTTAAATTCAAAGCACCCGTTGGTTCGTCAGCAAAAATAATATTAGGTTTATTTATGAGTGCTCTACAAATAGATACCCTTTGTAATTCTCCTCCTGATGCTTCAGTTATATTATTAGTTGCAATTTGACTAATTCCCGTTTTCTTCATCAATTCAAGTGCACGTTTATTTATTATTTTCCTGCTCTCAACTTTTGCTAAATACGCAGGCAAAACTATATTATCAAAAAGATTCAAATTTCTAAGAAGATTGCTCTGTTGAAAAATAAATCCCATTTCGCTGAGTCGTAATTTTGCTAACACTTCTTCTTTCATACATGTTATTTCTTTACTATCAACTTTCACACTTCCTGATGACATTTGATCCATTCCGCTAATATTATATAGTAACGTCGATTTCCCTGAACCAGAAGGTCCCATGACCGATATAAACTCTCCCTCATAAATCTCTAAATTTATATTTTTTAACATATGGCAAGTTTTATTTCCATCCATTGCGTATTTTTTATTTAATTGTTTTACTTCTAAAATTTTTTTCAAATTACACACCTCCTACTCCCCATTTAGCTTTAAATCATTTTTTTGTTTCACTGTAAAACTACTAAAAAGTGTTGCTACGGTCACAGATATAAATAAAATAGCTGGACATATTACATAAGAAATGATTGGATTAACAACAAACTTTATGTGAGCTGCTCCCATAAATGAACCTAACCAGCTTATTAGTGTTTCTCCAAACGTAGCAGCTATAAATGTCCCTGTTAAAATACCCACTAATACTATAGCAATAGAACGAGTAACATATTGTATACGAATATCTTTGTAGGAAAAGCCGATACTTTTCATAATTAATATTTGCGAAGAATCTTTTACCAATAACATTTTAAAAAACATCGCAGTTATTAAAACCGATATCAATATAGCAATCAAAATTGCCACTTGTGTCACCAGTCTTAATTGTTTGATTGTCTCTCCTAAAGTTTGAGATAAATAATTATCCGTATCTGTTATTTTTGCAGAATTTAAATTTTGTTTATACTCCTTCACTTTTTCTTGTAGATTCACTTTGGGTTTCATATCTACATTTACTACGTACCATAATATATCTTCTTTATTGTAAGAAAAACTCGCTTTAGCTGTTTTTCCTCCATTCGTTACATCTTGATATATACCACTAATAGTTAGCATTTTCTCTTTTCCTTCTACAAATAAAACGATTTCATCCCCTATATTCTTTTTTAATTCATTTGCGTTCATATAAGAGAGAGCGATCTCATTTTCATTTTTTGGTGCCATACCTCTAACATATTCTATTGGAAATTGGGCGAAATCTCCCACTTCTACATTTAAATTTCCATTTGTACCATCAGCTTTCACCATTTTAAATGTACTCGTTACAAATGCTGCATATTTTTCTACCTCTTCATCGTTTCCGATATACGATATAACGTCATTAAACCGTTTTTCTATATTTTCAGATTGCTGTAAATCTATTCGCATATCACTCTTTCCTGTTCCCATATAATTAACAAATTGCGGTGACTGAATCGTGTACAAAAAGTTAACTGGTACAACAATCATGAACACTGCAATAATTAAAACGATACTTAATACTCGATATAACTTAAATCGTTTCACTACATCTTGTATACCAATAAATATATTTACATTTGTAATTTTAGTTTGATAGAGAGAAAAAATCTTCTAATCTTTCTTTTTCCTAGTTTATCTCTTGATCGTAAAGCGTCTATTGCTGTAATTCTCCTAAAATTCCGCAAAATGATGCGGCAAAAAAGGATAACGGCTAGAAATAACAATGTTGTGACTATCAATGGCACAAAATAATATAAAATACTTTTATTAGCTGTCCCCATATAAAGTGCGATGTTAGAGGTAAATATTTTTGTAACAAATAACGAAAGGATATATCCACATATACATCCGATAGCGGAAATAACAACATATTTTCTTACATATAGTTTTTGAATATCTTTACTTTGAATGCCGATAGCTTTCATAACACCAATTTCCCGATAATCTTCTTCCATTGAAGTAATAATCGTAAATCTAATACATAAAATCGCGATTAGCATTAATAATGCACTTATTATGATAAGTACTGCAGCTATTATTCCATCTGTTAATGAATTGAGTGTTTTAAAGAGTGAATACGTAATAGAGGGACCTTTTTGAGGTAAGTTTGATGACTGGTATAAAGTTTCAAATTCATTTATTTTAGTTAAATCTGTTAGCTGGAATTCAATAAGATATTCACTTTCTCCAAAATTCCCCTTTATTCTTTCGAAGTCTTCATCGCTTATTACAAATCGTTTTGAACTAACAAGTGATGGGTTCATTTGAACATCACGAACAAATGCCGAAATAGTAAATTCTAGCTCATTATTATTTTTAACAACCCAAATTTTATCTCCAATACGCAAATTATATTTTTGCATATAATAAATTGGTACACTTATTTCCCCTTTCCTAACATCGATCAATTCATTATTTAAATCTAATAAAAAGTCAAAAATAGTATTTTGCTTAACGAAGCTAATGTCCATTACACTATTATGTTCCGCTTGATTTTTCTTCTTTATAAAAATGTTAGATCCGCCTATTTGAACCATCTCTGCTGTTTGTTGTTTTTTTACAAAAGGAGTTTGCGCTACAAATGAATCAATTGACTTTTGGTTTATTTCTCCGGCATGCATTTGTACGAAGTGCGGTGCGTTTGATACTTTAAACAATTGATCCGTTGAGTTCAATAGATTTATAACGTTACTTGAAGCACTTGCGATTAAAAGACTTGATAACATGATAAACATAAATAGAATGGTAATTATCATTTTATTTTGAGAGAAATCTCTTTTTAACATTCTCCTAATCATATGGAGCTAGTTCCCTTCATTCCATAATATTTTCTTCGTCACCATCGCTATTATTATCATTATGAAACTAATAACTAATATAGGTAAATAAATTTTCATACTGAATCCTTCAAACATAAAACCATAAATGACTTGCCCAATTGGTGCCATACATTGAGATACCGCTGTTATAATTGCCATTACTTTTCCTAGGTTTTCATTTGGTGTTTTCTTTTGGACTACAGTAATCACATAGATGGATACAATTGTCACGATCATTGCAATTAGAATAGAAGAAAGTATAAAGAGGATAAATGGTGGATAGTATCCTAAATTAAGAATAACTGGCGTAACTGATAGTGCCATTGGTAGTACTAATAAAGCTATTAAAAGCATCCAGTAATACAATGTTTTCATCTGTAGCTTTTTCGCAAAAAAACCTATCGATAATGCACCTAAAATAGTAGCAAAATCGATCAATCCCATTCCAATTCCATATAACGTGTCGCTACTTTCCATTGTTACTCGTATAATAATTGGAGCGCCAACAACAAATAGCGGTGTAAGTATTAAATTTAGTAATGCAGCTAAAAGCATAGATTTCAAAATAAATGGTTGTTTTAAAACATATATAAATCCTTCTTTCATATCCTTTACAATTGTCGGTATTATATGGCTTTCTCGTGCTCTTTTTATAAAAGGTATTTTAATAAACATTTCTAAAATCGCAGATAAAAAGAAAGCAAGACAACTTATTATTACAAGCATTTTCAAACCAATTATGCCGTACAATATTCCTCCAAATACAGGAGCAACTATATTTGACAATGATTGCACACCATTTACGATACCGTTCGCTTGCTCTAACTTATTCTCTGGAACTAATTGCGGAATACTCGCCATTACAACAGGTGAATACATTGCACTAACGACTGCTAGTAAAAACATAATTGTTCCAATCAATATAATAGATACAGGTCCAGTAAATAACAAAACTATAAAGCTTAATACAATCGCAGCGTTGATGAAGTCAAAAATAACCATTAAATCACGGCGATTGAAACGATCTGCTATCGCTCCGCCGAGAGGAGCTAGTAAAAACGGAATACTCGTTACCGCATATAATCCTGCGAATATATCAGCACGCCCTGTTATATCTAGCACATATAATGACAGGGCAAAACGTAAAAGTGTTGAACCTAAAATAGTAATAATTTGTCCACTCACCATTAAGTGAAAATCTTTCATCGAAGACCTTATACTAGCTGACATCCTTATCACACCTTTCATTCGATTCAGACCGACTGTCGGTCGATAATATCCAAACAGAAAATTACTATTTCTGTTTGATTAAAACCTCCACCATGTAATCAAAGGCTCCCTCTTTCGCTCCAACAGATGCTTCCATCATTTTGATATAAGCTTTAGCCCTCCTCATCATTTCTTCCGGCTTCCACTGGAATAAACCCTCATCAAATATGACTTGTGCTGAAGAGAGTAATAATTCAATCGTTTCTTGTGGGTATGGAGTAGAAAATATGCCTTCAGCGATTCCTTGTTCTAAAATCTCTGCTAAAACAGGAGATAAATGAATAATTGATTGTACTATACTTTTTTGATGCATTTCCGCATTATTTGGCTGATGAAATTGTTCAATCATTTTATCTTTTACATCTCCTGATTTTGGTGATTGTTCCATTAAAACTCGAAATAACTTATCCAAAACTGGGATATTAGGGTTAGAGACAATTGCTTTCGCTTTAGCAACATCCGCTTTAATAATCCTCATAATAATTTCATCCATTACTTCTTCTTTCGACTTAAAATAATGATAAAACGTCCCCTTTGCTATACCAATCTCTTTTAAAATGTCATTTACTGTAGTTTTCGTATACCCTTTTGTAACAAACAAACGTTCAGCAGTTTCTAAAATTTCATTTCTACGTTCCCCATATTCTTTTACGATCCTCATTCATGTACTCCTTCCTATGGACCGACTGTCGGTTTATTTAAAGTATATGTTTAGTATGTGAAAAGTTTCCTGTTATCGTACATATACAACAACCTACTTTATATTTCCTTTATGAATTTTAAAATTTATTTTTAATACGGTGAATGAAATTTTAAAGGTTGTTTCTATGTAATCACCCTTGTACTTATATCGACTTCGTTGTATAAAAACAAAAAAGAGCCGCAACACTTTGCGACTCTTTTTGAATAATAACTATTTAACGGCCACGTCTTTGCTGACCTTGTTTTGTACTACTTTTCTTATTACTTGGCTTATTAAATGATCGATTGTTATCATTTCTAGAACTATTTCTTGAATCGTTTCTTGGACCACCTTTTGAACCACTTCTTGAACCTTCACGGCTATCTCTTTGACGATATTGACCTGATTTCTTTGGAGCCGGCTTTTGTACCGGTTTTCCATTTTCATCTACATTTTTTATCATCGGTTGTTCGATTATTTGTCTTTGTATTGGTGCACCAAGCGTTTTTTCAATTTCTTCTAAATGTTTTTCATCTTTCGCTGCAACGAACGTAATTGCAAGACCTGATCCACCTGCACGTCCTGTTCGGCCAATACGGTGAATATAACTTTCTACATCTTCAGGGATATCAAAGTTAAATACGTGCGTTACACCATCTACATCAAGTCCACGAGCTGCTACATCCGTTGCGATTAAGTACTGAATTTTAGCTTCGCGGAAACTCTTCATAACTCTTTCGCGTTTCGCTTGAGGTATATCACCATGAAGTTCAGCACAATTATAACCTAGTCCTTTTAAATTATCATAAAGCTTACTTGCTCTAACCTTTGTACGACAGAAAATAACTGCTAAAAATGGCTGATCACGATCCATAACAAAACGAAGTGCATCTGGCTTTGCACGATCTGTCGTCTCAATGACACGCTGCTCAATTGTATCTACCGTTACTTCTTCACTTTGTACTTGAATCATTTGCGGCTCTTCCATATAACGTTTCGCCAATTTTTTAATATCTTTTGGCATCGTTGCTGAGAATAACATCGTTTGTTTACTATCAGGTGTCTCATCTAAAATATCTTCAATATCATATAAGAATCCGAAATAAAGCATTTGATCCGCTTCATCTAGTACAATTGTTGAAAGATTACTTAAATCAATTGTTTCACGACGTATATGATCTAATAATCGTCCTGGTGTCGCAACAACTATATGTGTATTACCTTTTAATTTTCTTAATTGTTGTGCTACATCTTGTCCGCCATATATCGCTAGTACATTAATATCTTCTCTTTGAACAAGCATTTTTTTAATTTCAGTTGTAATTTGCAGTGCTAGTTCCCTTGTTGGTGCAACAATTAAAGCCTGAACATCACTAGACTCTGGATCGATTTTTTCTAAAATCGGTAACACGAATGCTAACGTTTTACCCGTTCCTGTTTTCGCCTGCCCAATAATATCTTTACCTGACATAATAACAGGAATTGCCTTCTCCTGAATCGGTGTTGCTTCTGTAATTCCATTTTCACGTAATGTATGATTAAAAGTTTCACTAATTCCTAATTCTAAAAAGTTTTTCAAATAGACCACTTCTTTTCCTTATTTTTCACATTAGCTTTCATTGTACCATTTGTTTCGCCAAATATGAAAAATAAAAAAATTCTTATCTTCTTTTTTTATATTCATCCTGTACTAGATGAACAAATTCTTTTTGTTTTTTCTCGGAATTTATTATTGCTTCCATATTTGTAGAATTCAAAATATACTTCTTGATTTTCCTATTACTCCAAATTAAACTTGTATACTTTGTATCTTCGTGTAACTTTCGAAACCACTCAAATTCGCTTAATTTGGCAATATGGTGTTTTAATTTCATGTCATTTCGAGGATAAAATAAAATAACATTTGCTATTACATCAAATAATGAGTCCAAGTTATTCCCTCCTATAACTTCTTTAATGAAGATATTAAAGGAATGTTAAAAATCATTGTTTCACCAATTCAAAATAAATTACACCAATATGTACATCAAGGAACTAAGTTCTACAATTTAATATGTAATACGAAAGCATTATATAACCTTCATTTTGATTTAGCATATGAGCTTATCTTTTAGAAAGAAGGTTTGCAATATAGAATGGAAAAATCCTAATAGTGCATTAGAGATATTTATTATTTTTCATTATAGTTTTTATAGCCTTACCATATCAATTTGGGAATTTTGTCCGTTTAGAAAACCATTTAGATACATTTAGCCATATATTGTACGCCAATAATATAGTAGTAAGAAATTTACAAATGAAAGATATAGAAAGAGTAAGGTGGCATGGTTAATTACTCATGAAGGTATAGTGCGTTAGATGAATAAATAGGCTTCATTTGCAATAACATAGTATGTTTTCCCTTTACTGCTGTGTGCTTTGTACTGTGGCGAACCATTGACACTCACTTTTGCATCAATCATAAATCCCTGCATCTACAGAACCAGCTCCATCTTTATATTTCCAAGATGGATCATCCTAGAAACGTAGATTGTCCACTTTGAAAACAATACGTTTTCAAGGTGGACAAATAAACTGTGCTTTTCTTATCGAGTAGCAACAGATACTTCTGAAAGAAATAGACTACATCGTAATAGGGGTTATATTCACAGCTGTAATTTTACAAGTTGAAATTGCAAACCTAACGGTTGTAGTTGGATTTATAGGTAATGTCCCTAGTACTATCCCAAGTCCTGTTTGTTCCACGCTAAAATCTGCTGCAATAGAACCATTACTTGCTAAAAGACTTACTGTAGATCCGATAAACGCATCCAGTAATTGTCTAATTGGTCGTTCACGACATTCACACTCGCATCCTACATCAGTAGGTGGAAGTAATGTAATAGGTGGTCCTGGTGGTAAAAAACCTACCCCTGTTACATCAGATATATTGACCACAAAGGTTGTGGTGCCATCTGTAACTGTAACTAAAAAATCATTCACAGAAGTGATAGTAAATAGAAAGAAAAGCGGGGGCGTGTTGGGTGTGTCTGCAATAGTGCCAAGAATAACAGTTTCTCCAATAAGTTGTTGTAAAACGCTTTGCATAGGTAAAACACAGCAATCACAAAGACAACCTTCAGTTCCTCCTGTTGGACCCGTTACTCCCGTTGGACCCGTTACTCCTGTTGGACCCGTTACTCCTGTTGGACCCGTTACTCCTGTTGGACCCGTTACTCCTGTTGGACCCGTTACTCCTGTTGGACCCGTTACTCCTGTTGGACCCGTTACTCCCGTTGGACCCGTTACTCCTGTTGGACCCGTTACTCCCGTTGGGCCTGTCCCTCCTGTTGGACCTGTGGGTAAAGTAAATGGTGGGATTGGGGGAAGTGTAGGGCCAATTAAATTTGGATTTAATGCATTAGCTTGAAGTATCCCATTTATCTTTTGTATTTCATTTTTATCAAACACATAACTACCTCCTATGAGTGTACTATACTGTAGTAATACAGTTACAAATACATAAACTTCATTGATCGTAATATAATATGTTTTCCCTATACTATTGTGCACCTTAAATTGTACTGAACCTTCCATATTTAACTTCCTAAAAATTGTAAACGCCTCACCTACATCTACAAAACCATCCACGTCTTTATCCTGCCAAGATCGAGCATCATAGAAACGTAGAATGTTAACTTTAGAAACAACACGCTTTCCTACAATAGAAGAATCTACTGTACTTTTCTTACTAAACTTCACATAGGATGGATTGTTCTTAATCCATTGCTCTCCACCAAGGTTTAACCAACCAGGCTTTTCGCCCCATTCAACATAAGCTTCTGATTTATTTAGTTGACGAATCTTAGAATAGCTTGTGTCTGGTCCTTTACGTAAATTAACGTTGTAGCCTTCAATATAAGCTATACCATCGGTTACAGCTGTTGGTACTTCTGTTGGTTTAGGTGGCTTTCAGGTACAGAAACATCCACACTAGAATTATTGTATGCGCGTTGTACATCAGCACGGGATTGAGCTCCTGATCCCCCATGAGATTTTAAATAATCAAGTTGATCTTCATAATCTGTACCGCCAAGATATTTAATCACATCGTAGTGAATCCACAATCCTTTTCCTACAGATAACTTGTTATCTTTTAAGATTTCCGCTAAAAGTTTTACGTATTTTTCATATGAACGCTCGAGCTTTGTATGGTCTGCTGTTTCACATAACTCTACATGTACAAATCGTTTATTAGCAGCAGGTCCACCGCCATATGCAATGTATTTTATATTAGCGATTTGGATTGTTTCATCTCAATCAACAGCATATTGAACAAATGCGTTTCTTCATGTACGAGATTCATACTTTTGAATATTTCAGAAGTCGCTGTACTATGAGCTACTACGCCCTCATAAACACCTACGCCAAAACGATATGATTGTTTTGGTAAATTAGGGATAAAAAACGTTCTATCAGCAAAAATACTTGTAGCAAATGAACCAGCAAGTACTAGAATCATAAGGAACGAGGTAATTAGCTATATTAAAACCAGCTAAAATTGGAATGAATGTAAGTGATTGATTATTTATATCCTTAATTCCTTTCAATATTATTGTTGTATTCGGATTCATATACGCTATAAACAATCTAATAATTATTGTCAAGATAGCTGATATTAAGAAATCAAAAGTTTTTTCTGCCTTCGTTGCAGAACGCAAATAATTCATTGAAACCTCTATCGGAAACTTATTTGCTTTCCAAAACAGATTTTCTCTTCATCCATCTCCATATTCGTATCCGCTTAACAAGCATTGTTTTATTTTGAACAGGTATTCGCTTATAAATATCGAAATATACAATAAGAAAAAACAATAAAATTGATTATTCTTTCGCTTCTTTGTCCATCCTTTTAAAAAATCTATTTTTTGGAAAAGGAGTGTTTATATGGAGAAACAGACACTTTGGAAAAAATTCAAAAAAAGCTCAGTAAACCTCGGTAAATCCAGCGTATATGAAAGTATTATTTTATTTTACACAATGAAAAAGAAAGAGTTACCTACTAAAGCGAAACTCATTATATTAGCCGCTTTATCCTATTACGTATTAACAATCGATTTCATTCCAGATATAGCTGCTATTATTGGGATTGGCTTATTAGATGATGTTTTAGCAATCGCTGTAGCGCATAAATATGTTATGCGACATGCGGATGCTGAAATTCGAGAGAAGAGCAAAGTAAAAATGGAGTCATTATTTACTTCAGCACACATTTAACGAAGAAAGATAGGCTCTTACTTGTCTTTTCTCACTGCCTAACCATCATCTATAGCTTTTAAACAAATGATTTGAACAGTGTTAATACAGAAAAAAGAACTAAAATAATCTTTTAGTTCTTTTTTGTCAACTCAATTTATTTTTGAACAATAGTTAAAAGAGCCTATTTTAATTTACCAACTAAAACAGGCTCTTTACTAATTTAAATTTACAAGATCATCATCATTTTACGCTATACTTTGCTACTTCAACAACATTTCTCTTTCATCGCTTTCATCATAGACATAGTAGTCTTCATCATTTCATCACATTCATTCATTTTCACCATCATTGCCTTATCCATTTCTACATCCATTTGCATCATGTTATTCATCATCATTTTCATACACTTCATTTCACACATCATTTTTTCCATAGACATCATCATGTTTGTTGTTTCTACCATCATAGTTTTTTCCATATTAACATCCCCCTAGAATTTTTATGTTACAAGTATAAAAATTCCTTTTCGTTTTTCTAAAACCTTCTTAGTTTACCTCATACAAATATTTATCAATATATTTCCCTCTCAATTCGTCATTGATTAACTTTATTTATTGTCACGCTGAAACGTAAATATAATAAAAAGCATCTTATTATAGATGCTTCCTTGTCTAACAATTAAATTATTAACACTATGAAACTCCATTTGTTTCGTAAACATAGGGTAAATCTATTATTTTTATAAAATTCATAAATCCAACTATAACGTATTACAGTTTCATTCATATACTGTAGTAGATCACTAGAAAGGAGGCGTATATATGGAAAGTTGTATTGTGTTCGTAAACGGCCAACCTTTTTTAGTACTCACAGTTGCTGGCATCGAAATTGCTAGATTGGAAATTACTCTTCAAGTAGCACTAGCTTTGAGAGTTCTCGGTATTCCAATCTGTGGGTAATTCATTTAAGTAAGTTTAAAAGAGAGCTTTCGCTCTCTTTTAAACTCTTGTCAAAAAATGCACTTCTATACACTTAGCAAGTGTGACTCATAGCCTTGTAGAAATTATATAATAAATATACAAGCATTTACGTTAAAAGAACTTTCTTTAACACACACATCTGCAAACAATTTAACATCCTCTTCATATCACGTTCTTTATAGTGATTCAGACATGCTATTTGAATCCAGTTATTCTTTTGTAAATATGCTGATTCATAATGAACAATATATCCTTGTAATGCTAATGCATCACCTACTGCCTTAGAACACTGCCCTTCGTTTAATTGAATGGTAAGAACAATTTGAGCGGCATGATCTTTAGGTGAAACAAGCTTTAAACCCATAGTATTAATAGCTTGTTCAATATAAGCATACGCCTCTTTTATTTTTTCAAATGCCTCTTCATCTTCAAGTCGCTTCAATGCTTCTTGCAATGCATAAATTAAATTCCATGAATGGGAGTATGGGATACTTTCATTTTCTTCGTACATACCAATGTCCATATAAGCAGGTACTGCCTCGTTTACTTTTACAATGTGGTTATGAAAAACGAAAGATAATCCTGTATATGATTTAATCGCTTTTCCGCTAACACCACTTGCAAAATATACATCCTTCAAATTTATTGGTATTGCTCCAATTGAG
The DNA here is from genome assembly GCF_016651125.1 of Bacillus sp. TH17. Lineage (NCBI taxonomy): Bacteria > Bacillati > Bacillota > Bacilli > Caryophanales > Bacillaceae > Bacillus > Bacillus sp. TH17. The sequence goes on along the minus strand of NZ_JAEKEN010000001.1, from coordinate 1,986,965 downwards.
CTTATACAATCTACACATAGTTTCATTTGATATTTTTTACAAAGAATGTTTAGTTCTTCTAAATTATTTAACATTCCAGTTGATGTTTCATGGTGAACAAACCAAAGCCATTCATAATTTCCAGTTGCCATTATTTTTTCTAATTCTGTATAAAGAAACGGCTCTGCCATTTCTTTTTTATGCGTATCATAATGTAATTGCGCACGTGTTGCATGTCCCACTAACCTATTTCCAAATTCCCCATTTGTTAAAACTAGTCCTTTCCCTTTTAAAGAATTCAACTGTAAAGCAATGGCATCATTCGCTAACGTCCCTGTTCCTAACATTATTTGCACACGTTTTGCTTTTGTTATTTGCAGTAAACGTTTTTTTACATTTTCCATTGTCACTTGAAATGACTTAGAACGATGCGAAATAGGCTTAGTAGAAAATGCCTTTCGAACATTTTCTTCAATATCCACTGGACCAGGTAAAAACGTATATTCTTTCGTCATAATCCCCCCAACACTCGACTCTTCAAACATAGCTGGGGTAACATACATTGGCTGGAAGGCTGCTTCTTCAGTACCAACTAACGTATGGAAAGATTTGAATCCCATTTGCTCATATAAAGGTAGTTCACGTGTTGTAGCCGAAATGAGTGCCAATTCATATCCATTTAGCAGCAAATAACGATGTAAAAAGCGAATTAAACCTAACAATGCTCTTCCATTTCGATATTCACGTTCTACTGAAAGTAAACGAATTTCATATACATTTTCTCCATGTTCTTGCAAATAAAAATCTAGATTTGGAATTTTATAATCTAACGAGAATGGTCGTTTTCCTCGCAATGCAACCATACCTACTAACTTATCGTCATCTAAACAAATTAAATATGTATTTTCTTCATGGAAACGATATATACGAACACGATCTTTCGTTTCTTCATGTTGCGGAATTTCTTCTACAAATGTTTTATAATTCAATTTTTGTATACTTTCAAATTCCCAAGCTTGATCAGCAACTTTATAAATTAACCCCATGTTGTATCTCCTTTATGTATTTAATAAAAATTATAAGTGGAGATTAACTCCACTTATTAAAAGTTCATTTCATTCTCGATTTACATATAAAATAAGTACAATGATAAGTGCACTTAAAATAGTCGTAACAATAGAGTAAGAATACAAAATCATGCAAACTGGTAAACAAGCGATTGTAATTAGTCCGGGCTTAGTAAATCCTTTAAAGATTAAATAAAATATAATGAAAACAGCAATAAGAGTAAGCGCTATCAAATAATCAAATGCAATTAAACCTCCAATAAATGTTGAAATGCCTTTTCCGCCCTTGCCTTTAAATAAAATTGGGTAAATATGTCCAAGTATAACAGCCAGTAAAGCTAACATTACAAATGTAGAATCTTCGAAAAGGTATTTTGCAATAGAAACTACGATTGCCCCTTTGATCGCATCACCTAAAAATGTAGCGACGAAAGACCCTTTTCCATATACGCGCCCCATATTTCTTGCGCCAGGATTACCACTTCCTTCTTCACGAATATCAACATTATGTTTCCATTTCGTTACTATATAAGCGGTCAATATGTTTCCAAATAAATAAGAAGCCACCAAATACAAAAATTGCATACTATTAATCATGTAATCATTCACTTTCTACATGGGAGTACTTATACAATATTCAATGACTATGTATATTGTACTTTTTCTTGCTTTACATCCCTTTGTATATTTTAACATCATATTTTTACAAATCATACAAAAATTCTCATACTTCTATTTTATAAAATATACACCCTTCATTAAATGATATGTTCCTTTCACTGCCATTTCTGATGGTGACACGAATATAACTTCTCCCATACTTTTCTCACAGCATTTCTTAAATTCAGCATATATTTCAGGTACTGAACACAATATACTACCACTAACTGCAATTAAAGGTGATAAATCAAACTGCATCTTGTTGTAAATATTCACCGTAATTATCGTTAATTCCTTAGCCGCTTGCAGAATAATTTTATGTGCATCATCATTCCCATTCCTCGCTTCCTCTATAATTAATGGTGCAATTGCTGCAACTTTATCTTTTGAAGAACTATATACTAGTCTTTTTATATGAGATGATGTTAAAAGTCGAAACTCGTCTTGAATCCTTAAGCTTAATGGACAAAGTCTAACTCCTTGATCAAATTGATTTGCCATTCTCTTTAAACCTTGTAACGCAATCCAATAACCGCTTCCCTCATCCCCTAAAATATGTCCCCATCCACCGCTATACTCGTACACTTCGTCTTTCTTTCCTATACAAATTGCACCTGTACCACCTATAGTTAATATTCCATTCTTACCTTTTAAAGCAGCTGCATGTGCAATCATTGCGTCATTAAAAACTTCAATTTTCGTTTCATATTTCTTTATTAATCGTAATGTTAATTCATTTGTATTCGCTCCACTTATACCCGCTAACCCTAAACAAATACAAACGCAGTGCCCATCTATTAAAGCTTTCTTGCATTGATCGATCGCCTCCATAATATGCAAAACTGCTTTTTCATAATCTATTAATATATTTCCAAACCCACTCGTACCTCTTACAACTTCGTTTCCGTCTTGATCAAATGCAATTGCTTCTGTCTTCGTGCCCCCACCATCTACTCCAATCATATACTTCATATGTTCGCCTCATTTTCATCATCTTATTGGAGGGAATGTTATATTCCCTAAAACTACAGATTGCTTTGCACCTGTTGCGCTTGGCACATTACTCGGATTACGATGATGCGTTTCGTTTGCTAATATCGCAAAGGCGATTGCTTCTTTCGCCTCTGAAGAATAGCCTATATCTTCTTGAATGAATATCGCGCACTTTTCTTCCTTCAATCCATTTCGTATCATTTCAACAAGTGTACGATTATAACTGCCCCCACCACCTAAAATTACTTCATCGATTTCATAATACGGCAGAATAAACTCCTTATAATGATGAACAATTGAACTTGCTGTAAACATCGTGACAGTCTTCAAAAGATTTTCTTTACCATGCTTTTCAAACCGCTTCAATAATTCACTTACAAACTCTTCTCCAAACTGTTCTCTACCAGTTGATTTCGGTGGATTCATTTTCAAAAATGGATGGTTCATACAATATGTCAAAATTTCATCTACAACTACTCCTTGTTTTGCAATCCTACCATTTTGATCATATGGCAACTGAAATAATCTTTGACATACATCATCGATTACCATATTTCCTGGGCCAGTATCAAAAGCAATAACGCTCTTATCACTTAGATGACTTGGTATTACTGTAACATTACCGATTCCGCCAATATTTTGTAGTAATCTATTTTTAGTTTGATGACGATACAAAATGACCTCTGAATATGGCACAAGTGGTGCACCTTGTCCCCCTGCTGCCATATCCATCGTTCGAAAATTAGAGATAACCGTAGTGTTCGTTTCATATGCTATAACTGCTGGTTCTCCAATTTGCAATGTCGAAGAAATACTCTTGCCTTCTTGCTTTGGCTGATGATAAATCGTTTGTCCGTGAGAACCAATTACATCTAATTGTCCCAAAGGAAAATTGGCCTCTTTACAAACTTCCTTTACAGCATTGGCGAAGCATAAACCGAGTTTGAAATTTAAACTGCATATGAGTTGTACATTTGAATTTTCTATTGATAATGCCTGCTGGATCTCATTTTTCATATCATTACTAAATGGCACAGTAGTAAAATGGATGAGTTCAACTTTAGAACCTACACCGCTTCCTTCTATATGAACGAGTGCTACATCTATTCCATCTAATGAAGTACCGGACATAATCCCTGCAATATACATAGCATGCATGACCTCCCCTTTACTAAAAAACAATCATGTAAGTTACAAACGTACAACCGATCGAAAATAATATAAATCTATAAAATAACTGAGCTTTTGATGCAAACGATCCATCAATAAAAGAAACAACTACTGTAAGCAAAATACTTGCCGCAATGCTTGTAACGAGCCATATACTATGCATTTGTGATAGATGTAGCATTCTTAATAAAGGTACGAAAAGGAAATTCGCACATATCACTCCAAATAATAATAAGAATACACCTTTATAACTAAATTTTATATTCATTCCATTTCACCCTCTCTGGACTTCATGTGAAAGAAGTGATAGACAAAATGCCTATCACTCAAAAATAAAATATTAAACTTACGGATTAACAGATTCCCCATCACCATTTTTCTCAATTTCAAGCATGTTTTTGTCGTACATTTTAAAGAATGGTAAATAAATAAGGAATGATATTGTTATGTTTATAAATACGAGTACAATCGCTCTCCAATCCCCACCTGTTGCTAAATATGCACCAATTGGAGCTGGTAATGTCCACGGCGGCATAATATGTGTTGGCGTTACAAATCCCATCGCAGTTGCTGAATATGCAACAGTTGCTGTTACGAGTGGTGTAATGATAAACGGGATAATTAAAATTGGATTTAGTACAATCGGTAATCCGAAAATAACAGGTTCATTAATATTAAAAATACCAGGAACAATACAAGTTCTTGATAATGCTTTCGAATATTTTGATCGACCAAATACAATCATAGCTAATACAAGCCCTAACGTCGCACCAGAACCGCCAATCCATATAAACCATTGGTATAACGGCTCTGGTGATATGAATGGTAACTGATCTGCTCCACTAGCAACTGCTTCACCATTTTTCCCTAAGTATACTTCCCATAATGGCCGAGCAACAGTTCCAACAACCGACACACCATGGATTCCGAATGACCAAAAAAATGTAATTAAAAACACTGGAATGATTACACCGAAGTAACTATCACCAGCTTTTACTAACGGTGCCGCTAATTTATCAACTACATGATGTAAATCAATACTAAAAACGACAGTTACTAAACTCATTAAAATAATAACGAATGCAGCAGGTATAAGTGCTTCAAACGAACGTGAAACAGACGGCGGTACTTGTTCTGGCATTTTAATCATTACATTTTTTGTCTTACAAAATCTTAAAATCTCAACTGATAAAATAGAAACAATCATTGTCACGAATAATCCATGACCTCCGAGATTTGTCATCGGAAGCATAAACCCTTTTTTATCAATTAATTCAGGCGTTAATGTTAATAGTAATGAACATACTGCAAGCTGTGCTCCTGATAAAGCATCTAGCTTATAACTTTTCGCTAAATTATACCCTATTCCAAATGCTATATATAAAGACATAATAAACATCGTTAAACGATATGGTATTAATATACTTGTTTGATTTTTTAATGCCCAAACAGATATGAAACAATCTTTCGGTAATGGTGGAAATGCTACGATTAAAAAGAAACTTCCTACAATAATAAATGGTAACGCTGAAATAACTCCATCACGGATTGCTTGTAAATGCCTCTGTTCAGAAAGCCTTGCCATCGGTCCAGATAAGTTTCTATCAAGAAACGTGACAAATTTATTCATAACGCTTCCCCCTAACTAATTAAATCATTTACAGTTTTTAATAAAGTCGGTCCGCCAAGCGGCGTGTATGCTTGTGGCGGTATGATACCGCACGGGATAGATTCCTCTTCTGCGAATTTTTTAACAGAGTCAAATCTATGTCTTACTTGAGGTGCAACCATTACAACGTCCCAGCCATTCTTTACTTCTTCCTCTATCTCACTTGTTCCAATGGCATGGACTTCCATGTTTACACCTTTTTTCTCCGCCTCTTTTTTTAAAGCGTTTACAACAATTGCGCTGGACATTCCTCCAGAACAAACGAATAAAACTTTCATTATTGAATCCTCCTATACTTATAAATTGTTTCTTTCAAATGAAAGAAAGTTTCACTTTACTAACAAGCATATGAAGAAATGAAACGATTTAGTTATACTGAAAGTAAATTTCACTAAAAATATTTTTCCTATTAAATTAATGTTTCAATATTTATTTTTCTCAATTGCAGGGCCAACCTAACATCATATATTATTTTAAATAATCGTATAATAGGGAGGCGTATAAATGATTATGAAACGTTTAGTAATGATGTGCTATATCGTCATCTTGTTTACTCCTTTCTCTTTCATTTCCCCTCACTCTACTTATGCTGAAGTAAATACTACTTACAAAAAACATGAATTACGCGCTGTATGGCTAGCATCTGTTCTCAATATTGATTGGCCTTCAAAAACTGGCTTACCTATTGAAAAGCAGAAACAAGAATTTATAAGACTATTAGACGATGTAAAAAACACTGGTATGAATGCAGTCGTTGTACAAATTAAACCGACTGCTGATGCTTTCTATCCTTCAAATTACGGTCCTTGGTCTGAATACATTACGGGTACACAAGGAAAAGACCCTGGATACGACCCGCTCGCATTTATGATTGAAGAAGCACATAAAAGAAATATAGAATTCCACGCATGGATTAATCCATACCGAATAACGATGAATCACACTGATATAAATCGATTATCAAATAATCACCCTGCAAGACAACATCCCGATTGGGTTGTACCTTACGGCGGGAAGCTATATTACAACCCTGGTATTCCAGATGTGAAAAACTTTATAACGGAAGGCGCTTTAGAAATCGTAAAAAATTATGATGTTGATGCAATTCATATGGACGATTATTTTTACCCTTATAAAGTAGTTGGCGAAGAATTTCCTGATCAAAAAACATATAAAACGTATAATAATGGTCAGTTTTCAAACATAGAAGATTGGCGACGTAACAATGTAAATGAGCTTGTAAGGGGATTAAACATTGCTATTAAACAAGAAAAATCATATGTAAAGTTTGGTATAAGTCCATTTGGTGTTTGGAGAAATATTGCTGACGATTCCACCGGCTCTAACACAACTGCCGGACAAAGAAACTATGATGATTTATATGCAGACACAAGAGAATGGATACAAAAAGGCTATATTGACTACATCACACCTCAAATATATTGGAATATAGGTTTCACACCTGCTGCATATGATATATTAGTAGATTGGTGGGTAAAAGAAACAAATAACAAACCGATTCACCTATACATCGGTCAAGCGGCCTATAAAATTAATAACAACTCTGTCCCTGCTTGGTCTGATCCTGAAGAATATCCAAAGCAAATCGCTTTAAATCGTCAATATCCTGAAATAAAAGGTAGCATGCATTTCAGCTTAAAAGATATAAATAACAACCCACTAGAAATTAAAGATAGACTCTCAAAAGACATATATAAACATCCTGCATTAATCCCATCCATGCCTTGGCTTGATCATGATCCGCCAAAACAACCTACTTTAAAAGGTGCCATTCCAAGAGATGAAGGTATTGCCGTAGGAATAATTGACAATAGAGATAATGACTCTTCTTATTACGCCATTTACCGTGTGAATGGAAAAAATGAAGTGGATATACAAAACCCAAAACATTTACTTACTACTGTAAGAAAAACAAAACTTGGAGAAATTTACGTAGATAAAACGGCTATTTCTGGAGAAACGTATACGTATGTGGTAACTGCAGTTGATCGATTGCATAATGAAAGCATTCCTTCTAGTTTTACTACCGTTAAGGCAAAATAAAATCTCAAAAAAAACGCCTTAAAGCTGAGAAATACTTAGCTTTTAAGGCGCCTTTTTTATTTATTCTTAAACTTCTCAGTCGCTGCTCTCATCTTCACATTCAAATCATGATCAATGGAGTCGCGAATATCACGCTCTACTACTTCCATTTCTTTTTGGAAATTTTGCAAGTATATTTTTAGTTCTTCTTCTTTTTCAGGACGTTGTGATGGTGGTAATTGTACCACTAATGATAACATCGCTGTTAAATCTTTCATTAAGAACGTTTCAAGTTTATGTTGTTGTTCAAACATGCGTTGTTCTTGATAGTACGGCAATGCATTTAATACTGAAATTGTAATGTCATCAACCGTTCTTTGTAGTGAAGGATTAATCGAGCGTTTATATGCTTGAATTGTATTTAATGCATCTGGATATCGATCATAGAAATACAATTTATAAAACGATAAGTCTGTCGGTTTTACAGTTTGCTGCGTTTCTTGTCTTAAGAAATCTTTCACTTTCATTGTTGCAATATCAATATCTTCATTTGTAAGCTTTTTCGTTGTTTTTGCCATTACATGCACTTTTTTCTGTTTTTCTTTCGGTAACATTGAAAATACTTGTTCTCTCGTACGTTGACCTGATGTACAGAAAAGAGTATTCAATGTATGTTGTTCTTTCTTTCCTTCCGTACGAATCCAGCGATAAAAGAGTGGATGTTGCGTAAACTCTTGTAAAAAAGGTGTCGATTTGTTTGATAATTTCTCAATGGAATCTTGTGCTCTCTTATATGGTTTCGTCCATGAAAAATAAAGTTTACGTCCGAAGTATACAACTAAAACAACGACAGTAAATGCGATTAAAAGTAATGATCCTAATAGTAATAATACTCCTTGAATGAAACTCATTTTTTCACCTCCTCTAAAAGTCTGTTATTTCCTTGGACGCTGAATGAGTTTCTGCTTCATCTCATCATTAAATGTATCTAGTTCAATTACAAATTTCTTACTAGACTCAATAATACGTTCTGACGATTTCTCAGATGCTTCAATAGCGGCAAATACATTTTGGAATGATTCACGTAATTTATCCATGCTAATTGCAGGATTTTCAAGGAGTTTTGTTGTTTCTTCTGTATTTTGTTTTAATGCTTGAGAATTGCTTAATACCATTGATTCAATCGCTTCATTTGTCGCATTAACTGCATCAATTGTTTTACGTTGATTTGTTAATGCGAGCTGAATTGCAGCTGAAACCGTTATAACGTTTTGCGTCATCGTAATTGCATTACGAATTGCCTCTGATAGCTTTTCATTATTTTTCTTAATGATGTCTACAGATGCGATAGATTGTAATAATACACTTTTTGCTTGTTGCATATTACGAGTACGCACAAGTATCTTTTCTAATGCATCATTTATTAACGGAATATCCCTTTGACGTTCTGGATTTTGTTTCTCAGCTTCAAGCATACCAGCAAGTTTTCTTCCTAAGTATACTTGTTTATCAAGAGCGTGAATTTTATCGTGTGATTGCTCTTTTAACATTTCAAGACCAACCGTATCCTCTTGCAAGTTATCACGGCCAATGAGAAGTGATCTTATAATCTCCTCGATTTGCTTATCTATAGATTGATATTTATGCACGTAATTTTCAAGCGGATTTTTCTTAAACACTTTAAACATAAGTTTCTTCATACCAGTTGCTTTTAATGAGTTTGGATCAAGTTCTGATACCACTTTTCGTAATTCTAACAATGTATTTGGAATTTCTTCATTCTTTCCATTCATCATCGCTGTCACAGGACGTTTTAAAGCTGATAGCGTTTGTCCTGCCGCTTGCTGCTCTTTATCCCCTAAGTCTCCAAGCTGCGACAATACTTTTGATAAATCTGTATTTTGCTCGCTATTTAACTTTTGTACATAAAGATCTGCTTCTTTATTCAGTTCTTCAAGTTCTGCATCTTTTATTACTGTATCCACTACTACTTCTACATTATTATCTTTCACAATCGATACAGGTTCTTTTTTCTCGAGTTCAGTCAACAAAATCGCTCCTTTATTTATATGTGCGAATTTATGTGCACTATATTTCATCTAATATATCGTATTTCATATACATTTTTGCTTGCTTGAAATCGATTTTTCAAGAAATACCTGCTTATGCAGTCATTCCCTGTTTCATAGTATAAGTATACCTGTTCTCGTCATTATTTTCCTCAGACTTAAGACCTAGAGAACAACATACTGAAGACGGATTCTTCATAGCTTACCTTACTTATCACCACTGACTATTAATTTGAAATTCCATTTAGTTACCTTCTTAAATTCATACAATGCTCTATCTTTTGACATATACTATCTTTCAATGTGATAATTATATTAGGTCCACTTCTAATTATTCTTCCGCGCAACAAATGCTCCCTTTTGAAAAGCTAATAACACGGTTTCAAACGTAACGTCTTCTTCAATCATCTTTATAAATCCAGCTAATTCCCCCGCATGAGAAGTTGCATTATCAATTACAAGAAAACCTTTTGGCTCTAAAATACGTTTTATATGTTCCCACCACCACATGTATTGCGTGCGCTCTGAATCTAGGAAAATAAAATCAAATGAACGATCTACTTGCGAATCTAAAAATGCCCCAGCCTCTTGATTATGAATATCGATTCTCTGTGTAAGATTTGCCCTTTCAAAATTTCCAAGTGCCTCTCCAACCCGTTCTGAAGAAAGTTCTACAGTTATAACATTTCCATTTGTTTCTTCTACCGCATTTGCTAGCCACAATGTAGAATAGCCATTTGAAGTTCCAATTTCTAAAATTTTTTTTGCATTGCACCCCTTTACTAATACTAATAAAAACTGCCCCATTTCACGAGAAATATTTCTTAATTTTTCTTCTCTTTTTTCTTTATGTCGATCATGCTCTTCTCCATATTGTTCAAGTTGCAATAATAATGAATCTAGAGTATTCATTTTCTCCATCGCCTTTCCAAGCAATATGATGAAAAAGTACATGATGCCCGTCTACTTTTCATTATATGCGAAATGCACACCTTTTTCCTGTTATACGACAAAGAATTAAAATTTTTTATAGCATATTGTTTCGTTTTTTGGTAAAGTTAATTTCTACGTGCAATTATTTAATTCACATTATTTTACAATCAGTTTTCAATTATAAGATAATCTAAACCCCATTTAAATGAATCGGTATTTCTAATTCAACTAAGCGCCCTTTTCGGACGCATTTTCTTTTGTTTATATATTTCTGTAAGAAAGGATGCTTACACATGAACGTGATTAACTTAGATGCTGCTAGAAGACGTAAACAGCATAAAAAACTAATGATAACTATACCGATTATTAAACGCATTTATGAAGAAGACGGGGAAATTAAATTCGAGGTAGCCGGCGAAAAAGATGTACCTCTTGAAATGTTAGAAAAATAAAAAAAGACGCACTTCTAAAGAAATGCGTCTTTTTTTATACTGTTACATTTAAGTGCATAAGTTTTTCAGGATTAACCATCATATAAATGTTTGAAATTTTCTCATCCTCAAATATGAATGAAAGTACATACGTCACTTTATTATTTATTGTAACTATAACGCCTGGTGCACCATTTACTATTTTGAAATCAACACTATACTTTTCTGGCAATCGTTTTGCAATTCCAAAGAACAAACGTATAATTTTATCTGCAGAATAAATCGGATTAATTGCAGTTGTAACTTTACCACCACCATCTGCTTTAAATATCGCATCTGTTTTTAATACTTCTAACATGCCTTGCGTATCCCCACGCTGTAATGATGATACAAACTTTTCCACATAGGCAGCCATTTTCTTCGTACTTAATGTTGATTGCTTCGGCTTATCTAAAATACTTTTTCGTGCGCGTTGAAAGATCTTCCGGCAATTCACACTACTTTTATCAACAATTGAAGCTATTTCCTCGTAGTCATAACTGAAAACCTCTCTTAATATGAAAACAACCCTTTCTACCTCAGACAATTGTTGTAAAAGTAATAAATATGCCGTAGAAATTGATTCTTTCATTACAAATGACTCTGCTGGCTCATCAGACTCTTCCACAAATGGCTCTGGTAACCACATCCCTACATATACATTACGTTTATGCGCTGCCGAACGTAATGTATCAATTGAACGATTTGTCGCCATTTTACACAAATATGCTTTCATATTTTCTATAGATTGAACATCCTCTATATTATTTACCGCGATAAATACGTCATGAACGATATCTTCAGCGTCCATAACACTCCCAAGGATTCTATATGCTAATGAAAATAATAATGGTTGATACGCTTCATATAATTGCTCCGTTTCCATGATGAACTGCCTCACTTTCTAATTGCTTTAAAATGTGTAACGCTGCACGTTTCCCGCTTGCTACCGCAGCATCAGCTAATATTTCATCATGCCCAGCCCAATCTCCTGCAACGTAAACACCTGGCATTTCAGGTATATTAGGGCCTGGTTTTTCAACACGGTCAATATGAGGAAAATCATGTACTACCGTTATTTTCGGTAAATATTGCTTTGCAACAACTTCTCTTTTCCAATTAGGATGTAGCAATTCCATCGTATTTTCTAACTGTTCTTGATCATCATGAAAATGATTTATCTCAAGCATAGGATTATGGTACTTAATTAAACTCACTACAAGTGCTCCATCTTCACTTAATTTAGCTGCTCTTGATTGATTCGTAAAAAATATGGGTTGGTCTAACCCCAATGCAAAATGATGCAATGGATTCGGTAATCGTTTCAAACCAATATCTAACGCTGCCACAGTCACTTGTATTGATTGTTCACTCCATTTTTGCAAACTTGTTCCTTCTGCACCTTTTATTATTTTACAAGCTTCTTTAGGTGGAATCGTCACGACGACTGCATCAACTTCAAATACTTCATCATCCGAACAACGAATTTTTTGTACACCTTCACAATTTTCTACTTCCAATACATGCTTACTAGCCTGAAATTGCACCCCAACATTATTCGCTATATCTCTTAATTTTGTTATTATCGTCTCCCAGCCACCATCTACATAAAATACTCCTTCTTTCATAGAAAGCTGAATTTGCTTTAGTACTGATGATGCTAATTGCATTGTAGGAGCATATGTGTATGTCGTTGTTCGGCATAACGCATAAAACATATTTCGTACCATAGGATCCTGTATTTCTTTTTCTGCCCATACAGAAAGACTCATTTTTGGAATCATATTTATATCCAATTTCCCTAAATGAATCATAAGGCGAGAAAATTGTATTTTAGCTGACCATGAAAGTAACGGCGTTGATAAAATGGAGCGAAAATCCGTTGGGATAGTATATACGTCATCTTTCCATATTCCGTGTGCTTTCGTGGACGGCATTCCTCCCGTAAGATTCATACCAAGCTCGTTAAATGTTAAGAACGCTTCTCCTCCGCGGTATAAAGCGTGTGCTCCAAGGTTCATATATATGCCATTTTTATTTATTGTCATCGCTCTGCCACCAAAACGGCTTGATTTTTCTAATACAACAACTTTCCTTCCTTCTTTCGCTAAATATATAGATGCTGTTAACCCTGCAAGCCCCCCGCCAACAATTGCTACATCAAACTTTTTCATAATAAAATCCCTCCTTATCGTTCTACATACAAGACGAACGAATTAGGAGGGATGTGACATTCAGTTACACATAATTTATTTCTCCTAACCACTCCATTGCAGAATCAACTGTCAAACAGTGGCTTAAAACTAATTTATATTCCAGAAAGTGTTGGTGAACATTTTCAAAATAGTAACAGTGACAACTTCTACAAACAATCTTGTTTACATAATAATATTATTTCCTAATCACTTAAATGCTGGTACCAAACTTCACTTTCTTCTTCACTCATTTCTCCTATTATTTTTGAAAAATCTATTTTTCTATCAAATGAGTCTTTTAACATATGAAATTGTTCAAACGAGCCTGTAAATGTTTCTAATGACTTAGAACAACAAACCATTTCAATATTTTCAATTGTTGCTCCATCTAATTCTAATTCCTTTAGTCCTCTCATTCTACCTAATGCCGATCCATCCTTTACCTTTGTATCTTTCAACTTTATATTTTGAATTGACGTATTATGTTGAAAGCAATTTAAATTATCAATGGTACTATTTTCAAATTCAATTGTTATTAAGTCATTTAAATTTTGTAAAACAAGTAAATCCAATCCACTAACATTCTCTAAACCTAAAATATACAAATGCTTTAAAGTATCTACTTTTGAAATTGCATAGAGCTGCTCGCGATTTGAAATATGTACAGTAAGCGATTCTAACTTTTGAAACTGCGATAGTAACGAAAAATCTTGAATATTAGTCTGTGAAAAATCTAATTTTTTTAATGATGATATTTCTACAAGTGCCGATAGATTATTTATCCTCGTATTCTTTATATTCATTTCTTGTAAGTGCTGTAAATGTATGATTGGCGTTAAATCTTGCACCGGATTATTAACTAAATATAACTTCTTTAAAGAATTCATTCGTTCTAATCCTGTTAAATCTTTAATTTCATTCCCAGATAAAATTAGTTCCCTTACTTCCGTACATATATGTAATGGACTAATATCTACTAATCCCTTTCCACCTAAATATAGTCTCTTCTCTCTAATAAATTTATCCGCACGTTCAGAAGAACCCACAATGTTTTTCCATTCTCCATCTAAACTATCGTACCAATCTTTAACATTATTTTCAGACTGAAATATAAATTGAGGATGTAAAACAGGTAATTCAATATTAAATAATGCGTCTAAAAAATGTATATTGTTGTTAGCACCATAACTCCAATATAAATAGTCTTCCTCTTGGTGAATGGTGAAATTTTTATCTTTTAGCGTTTGTAAAATAAATAGTAAAAAATCTGAAATTCTATTTGCCATTACATATTTTACTTCTTCATCTCGTCCAAAATTAATAACTTGTCCCATTTCCCCCTTTTCATCCGGATCAACATCTATTCCTATATTGTTACCGCCATAATCCTTACTAATAGGTATCCATTTGTAATTCACATATGTTTCCTTAATACATTTTGCTGGTATTGAAAATGCATCAAAATTTAAAAACTCCTCTTCTTCAATTCTTTTCCATACTCTCCACTCATTCAAAACTTCATCTAAAGAGAGAAATGGCAAACCAAAAAACAATCCTGGTCCCGATTTAACTTCACCGTTATGCGTGAGATAAAGCATACGTAATTCATCTGGAAACGAAATTCCCATTTCACTTTCGACATATTGAATTTCTTCTATTGTTGCAGGTGCATTCAAAAATGGTTTAAAGTGATTTTTCAATTCAACTTCTAACTCTTTTATAATTAGATTATTCATTTCCCACACTCCCTTTTTATTAACTAATAAAAAAGCTCCTTTAATTACATTAATTGTAATTAAAGGAGCTTTTTCTCGCAACCAAACTTATTTTATACTATTTCATCGAAATTCAATCATACTGCATATGTACTTGCAACTTTATTATTTAACGAACTAAAACCATCCTCACTTTCACATTTCAATAACTAGACTCATACCCTAATTTCAGATTGCATTAAAACATAGGAAAGGCGGGTAATACAATTGACTTCTAATATCGACTACACTTCCCCCTCAACCAATTTCACCCATGATTTAAATAAAAGTAATTTTTTTAAGAAAGATGCCAAAAATTATATAAACGTACTTGGCATTAAACAATTAAACACATTAGAAAACACTTCTTTATTAGATATATATTTAAGTACAGGTAATGTTGTAGAACCACATATCCATCAAAATGCAGCTGAACTCGTTTACTGTATTTCAGGATCTGCTGTTGTTTCTTTACTTAATCCATTTACGAATCAAATATTAAACTTACCGATAAAGCCAGGGCAAGTTGCCAACATTCCACAAGCGTGGTGGCATTATGAAATTGCTTCAGCAGATAATACTCATTTATTAGCTATATTCGATGCCCCAACCCCAGAAGTTATTTTTGGTTCTGATATTTTAAGATTAACTCCCGCTAATATGATGGCTCATACTTATTGCCTCAATGAACAACAATGGAAACAAGCAGTATCCCCAATTCAATCAACTACGGTAATTGGTCCCCCGGCGAACTGTAATCAAAACCGCGACATGATGAATCAGTCAACTCAGCCCCCTACTCAACAACAAAATCTATATTACCAAGATTCTTATTACTTCCCTCTTTACTGGGGGTATTAATTAGTATCATTTTAATAGAACCACCATTTATCTCCTCGGAAAATATCGAGGAGATTTTTTATCGTAACAATTAATAGAGTACATACATATAATATTTATATATTTAATTGGAGGTGATAGTACTATGAGTAATTATAACTATCGAAAAAACTACTCTAATAATAAAAATAGTAGCTCTTCAGCATCCTCTCAATCTTCGAACTCTCAATCTTCCGATTCCCAGTCACAAAGAGATTTAGCCGAGCAAGGCTATGTAAAGAAAAAAGGATGTAACTGTAATAAAAATAAATAGTTTATTACTAATTTGAGCAATGACATTTCACCGCTCATGATTAACAATTTAACCCACTAGTATATAGTTTATTTAATGGATGAATTCTGTTTTTAATAGAATTCATCTTTTTTGTTTATATGTAATTTTTCAAACCATATAACTTATTCCATAAACAATAAAGTGTAAATCATAAATTTTGATTTTTCTTATATACCAACTTAACAAAGAGTAACTTTTCAATTGATTTATTTCTAATTTCCCACAAAAAATATAGCCCCACCTAATAAAATTAGGAGGGGCTATATACAAATGCCTGTTTAAATTTCAAACAAACATTGTAACAAGTTAGACGATATTAATACCTGCACTTACAAATCCAGCAACTGCAGCTATTGGACTAGCAGCTGTTAATGAAACATATAATAATACTTTATCCCCAGCGGCTACCGGAATTGCTTCAGGTATGATACCTGATGCTGTAGCACCAATCGCTATTACGGCAAATGCTGGTGCTAATAATAAAGGTGCGCCCTGTACTGTAAACGTATTACTTGCTGCAGGTGCAGTTAATATTTGTATCTGCACTTGAACAGGTGTTAATGGAGCTAATGCAGCTGTTGCACTAAAGAAACCTGCTAACGATGTAATAGTCCCTGCGCGTGGTGCTACAAATGCATAATCACCTATCCCTAATGCTAATGTGATACTTGTTCCACCCGTTAAAGCTATGCCAGGCTGACTAAATCCAAATCCAAGAAGAGTTCCTGTATTAGCTATTATCGCGTTAACTAACGCAGATGGTGTTGTACCTGAAGCAAACGGAATAATAGCTCCGCCACCAGTTGCTCCTGTTGCTCCTGTTGCTCCTGTCGCTCCTGTTGCTCCTGTCGCTCCTGTCGCTCCTGTTGCTCCTGTTGCTCCTGTTGCTCCTGTCGCTCCTGTTGCTCCTGTTGCTCCTGTCGCTCCTGTTGCTCCTGTCGCTCCTGTTGCTCCTGTTGCTCCTGTTGCTCCTGTTGCTCCTGTCGCTCCGCCTCCTGTTGCTCCTGTCGCTCCTGTTGCTCCTGTCGCTCCTGTTGCTCCTGTCGCTCCTGTTGCTCCTGTTGCTCCTGTCGCTCCGCCTCCTGTTGCTCCTGTTGGACCTGTTGGACCTGTTGGACCTGTTGGACCTGTTGGACCTGTTGGACCTGTCGCCCCTGGAGTAGCATTGATTAATTGAATTAATAAATTAAAAAGAAGTTGTAAAGTTGCAGAATCAACATTTGAGTTGCAGGATATAGGGATAAGATCTAAAGCGAAGAAGAATTGTGCAAGGGCGCTATAAAATTGTTGCAATAATGTTGACAATTGTCCTAAATTAGGTGCTGGAGATTGTAATAAAACTATAATACTTTGAGTTAATTGTTTCAAAAAATTAACTTCTGGAGAAGGTAATAAGGAATTTAAGAAAATTAAAAATTGATTAAATAAATCGAGTAACGCTAATCTGTTTGCATTACTTGGATTTGCAAAAAATGCTGAAATAGCTGATACTAATGAGTTTAGTAAAGTAATTAATTGACTTAATTGTTCCCTAGTAATAGGAACTGACTGTGGATTTTTACAACAATCTGCTGAAAAAACAATTGGATTGCAGTTATTATGACCAAAACAATTATTATTTGACATTTATTTCCTCCTTACTTTTCTTATAGTTGAGTGTTTTCCTATTCTAAGAACTATAAAAGATGCGATTGTAAAAAGTAGTTGAGTTATATGTTTCTCTTAAAATAGGAAACATGAATTATAATCAAACTTGAAAACGTAATTTAATTATGTTCATGACTCACATATTAATTATATGTTTTTAATAATTGACTGCTTAGATTAAACACCTAAACTTAAGAGTTTATTTTATTTTTCCACGTTTATCTATTAGGTCCAAAAGCACATTTTCATTTAAAAATTAAAACATAAATAAATCATTAGCATATATTCTACAAGTAACAACATCATTCTTTCAACTAATTAAAAATGATACCTTTACTAATATTGTGTTCCTTCTATAATCATGAAGCCGTTTCTATTATAAAAAACTTTCATACAATATAGTGGACAAGTTATTCTATACTTCGTTCAAAAAATAATTAAAGGAGTGAAATTTAATTGCCAATTATTCAACCATTTATCGCTTCTAGAAGATTTACATCTACACTAGGAGCTGGAACAGGAACAGGTGCAGCTTTTGCAATTGCTGCAACAGCTTGTTTAAACGATGCCGGTACTACTGCAACTGCCTTTCCGACTTTTACGTATTACAACCTCTATGTAAACGGCATAATTCAACCTAGCGTGAACTCCAGTGTCACCACAGGTCCTACTGGTGCTATTACAATTCCTGGCGGAGATGTATTAGACGGTGGAATCCCAATAACAATTGAATTTATCGTCACTTAATTTTAACTAATGTAATTTAGAACAAAAAAAGACAGATTCCTTTTTCCATTAAGAATCTGTCTTTTTTAATTAATAATAATAAATTGTAGGATAATTGAAGATCCTTGTGAGGGTGGTTCATCATCTAATAAAGTTAACTGACCAGCTGTAACTTCATAAAAAGGTTGTGGTTGAAGAATTCCATTTATAAATAGATTAATATAAGAAACTTCACTTGGTGATAAGATTTGTGTTGTACCGTATTGTGCTATACCATCTGCATTAGTATATATAAGTTTTTCCCCATCTGAAAAAGTAAAATATAATAGGTTTGTTGTTGGGATTGTTCCCGGTATTCCCGTTGGGCCGGTTATTCCTGTTGCTCCTGCTGCCCCTGTTTCTCCGGTTGCTCCTGTTACTCCCGTTATTCCTGTTGCTCCGGTTGCTCCTATTGCTCCTGTTGCTTCGGTTGGGCCTGTTTCTCCTGCTGCCCCTGTTTCTCCGGTTGCTCCTGCTACTCCCGTTATTCCTGTTGCTCCTGTTATTCCTGTTGCTCCGGTTGCCCCTGTTTCTCCGGTTGGGCCGGTTACTCCTGTTATTCCTGTTTCTCCTGCTGCCCCTGTTTCTCCGGTTGCTCCTGTTTCTCCGGTTGCTCCTGTTTCTCCGGTTTCTCCTGTTTCTCCGGTTGCTCCTGTTTCTCCGGTTACTCCGGTTGCTCCTGTTTCTCCGGTTGCTCCTGTTTCTCCGGTTGCTCCTGTTTCTCCGGTTGCTCCTGTTTCTCCGGTTGCTCCTGTTTCTCCGGTTGCTCCTGTTTCTCCGGTTTCTCCTGTTTCTCCGGTTGCTCCTGTCGCTCCGGTTGCTCCTGTTTCTCCGGTTTCTCCTGTTTCTCCGGTTTCTCCTGTCGCTCCTGTTTCTCCTGTCGCTCCGGTTGGAAAATTAATAGACGGAAGAGGTGGAAATGTAGGACCAATATTTTTAGAATCCATAACTTCCTTAGACATTGGTAATTTGTCATATCGATTCAAATTTGCATCTCCCTTCTATAGTATTTATTAAATGTTAGATGTTCCGAAATGTTAAAAGAATTATCTAAAAAAACACTATTAATCTCTCGATTAAAATCTTTGTACAAAATCAAATTTAATGTAACTTACTAAAAATGAATGTATTTTAAACAGCATGCCGTTACTATAAAAAATATTATTAATAGAATATATGAAAAGTATCTCCTTTATCATAAAAATGAGGTGATTTTAATTAAAAATAAAGATAGAGAAAATCCCCAAAATAATGACGTACAATTATCCTTCCTTATAGACTAACTAGTCCTACTGGTAGTACTGGACCCATGAGTAATACCGGACCCACGGGTAGTACCGGCATAAACGTTACAACAAATTCTATGTTTGCAAATAATACAGTGGATGGAACAGTTTCAGTTGTACTAGGGTGGTACTAACATACTACTTTCAAACAATCAAAGCCTTGATAGCTTTGCAGTCAATAGTGCGAATGATTTATTTACAGTCCCTGTAACGGGACGTTATTATCTTTCTTATCAAATTAATACTACAACTGTACTTCTTGCGGGTTCAAGACTAATTTTAAACGGATCTACATCACTTCTGGGCTCAATTCTATCTCCTGCCTTATCTACTTCAAGTTATAATAATAATTTAATTACAATATTAAATGCAGGTAATACTATTTCTCTTCAATTATTCGGTCTCTTATCAATTGTCAATTTAGTCGGTGGTGGATCAACTGGCGCCTCTCTAACAATTATACGAGTTGATTAATAAATGATTCATTTTTTCTTCTTAGCTTTAAATGCCATTCCCCTATATAGATAGTAGAAACTATCTATACTAAATATTCCGGATAAACATTATCAATTTACTCTATACGCTATCAATGTTAAGTTATTTATGAAGACAGTTTCTCCTTTACTAATCATCTCAATATGTATTTGAGAAACATTCTCCAATCCTATACGCGAGAGAAATACTGTGTTGACACTCAAATGAGTGTCTTTTTTTGTATTTTTCACATAATAAAAACCACCTTGTATAGATGGTTTTATAATTACGCTTCCCTTATATTTTTTATGTACATAAAAACTTATGAAGCTGGATAATAAATTGTCATACTCAACCGAGTTAACGTACTTCCTGAATTATAATAAGCGTGAGGTCTATCCGCCTTAAACCTGATTGAGTCTCCACTATTTAATCTATATTGACAATTATTTACCTCAATTGTCAGTTCACCATCAAACACAGTTATAAATTCCTCTGTTCCTTCTTTATGCGCTTCAGCATATAACTTTCCTTCTGTTTCAATTTCAACAGTATAGATTTCAAAATGTCTATCATCTTGGAAAGGAAACGAAGGATACACTTTATATCTCCCATTGTCTTCAGATAATACTTGAACATCGTTTCGTAAAATAACTTTCGTATCTGGCTGTGGATTATTGATTAAAGAAGTAAAAGACACTTTCAGGCCATTAGCAATTTTCCAAATCGTAGTTAGTGTCGGGCTAGATTCTCCCCTTTCAATTTGTCCGATCATCGTTTTACTTACACCTGTTAATTGGGAAACCTTTTCTAAACTTAATTTTTCTTTCTCACGTATTGCCTTTATATTTTTCGCCAAAATAAGTTGAATTTCTTCCATAAAAAAACACTCCTACACTATATACAATATAACGACCGTTATGTATAATAAAAAGCACACGTTATATTGTTCTTTTCGGTCATTATAACATACAAAAAATACTTAGGGGGTTTTGAAATGCCTTTATTTTCTTTTTTATTATTTGTTTTTATTAGTAGCTTCACACCCGGTCCTAACAATTTTTTAGCTATGACATACGCAAATCAACTTGGTTTGAAAAGGAGCATGCAATTTTGCTTTGGAGTAGCTTTCGGTTTTTTCCTCCTCACTTCTTTATGTAGTTTCTTTAATATAGTACTAATTAATATTTTACCTAAAATCGAATTACCTTTAAAAATTTTAGGAGTAGCATACATGTTATATTTAGCTTTTAAAATACTCACTAGTAAAGGCAGTACGGATCCCGATGAAAAAGATAATAAAAACTTATTTACAGTGGGGATTTTTCTTCAGTTTGTTAACCCTAAAGGGATATTATTCGGACTGACTGTAGTTTCTACTTTTATTCTCCCTTACTACAATTCATATTCAAGTTTTCTACTTTTTTCATTATTTCTAGGTGTAGTCGGTTTAATGAGTACATTTAGTTGGAGCCTGTTTGGTTCAATGTTCCAAAAACTATTATTAAAACATACTCAATTATTTAACATCATTATGGCTGTTTTATTGGTTTTCAGTGCTATATCAATCGTTATAAACTAGCTCTATACTCATTCTAATTCTTATATTTTGTTTAACTGAACCAAACGCTACAGTACGTATATCTTAAGCTTTTTCTCTTATTCTCCTAAATAAAACTTTTTTCTACCTTGTACAAACAGTTTTTATCCTCATTAAATACAATATATAGACAAATAAAAGATAGGAGATTAAAGAATGGCTGATTTTTTTATAAACATGGTAAAAAGTACTATAAAAACTATTCATATTCTCACAATAAAAAAGAGAACTGTTTCACTAAAACGCATACGATTGCTGGCTCAAATATACCGTTAGATATTATTGTACCAGCTAACACTTCAAGAATAGTTTTTGAAGATGCTACTAATAATCACAATAAAACATTACTGCAGTTTCATGTTCCTGGTACTTCTGCACCAATTGTTGTAACTATTCGTACAAGAAATTCTCGTAGACCGATTACCGCTACAATAGCTTCAGGTGAAACAAGAATTCTTCAAGTAGAAAATTTTGAAAGCCTCACTCTCACAAATAATAATAATACAAGTAGCGACATTGGTGTTTATATCCAAAAAACGTTTTGCATCTGCTGCAATGAACAAAATGATTATTATAAAGAGCATTCATATTCTATTAACGAAGATAGTAACTGTTTTGTCGAAACTCACACGATTGCTGGTTCGGGAACTACCTTAGCTGGAAATGTACCTCTCGATATTATCGTACCCCCTAATACCTCAAGAACAGTATTTGAAGATTTTACTATTAATCACAACAAAACTTTACTTCAACTATCTGTTCCTAACGATTCCGGTCCCATTGAAGTGACAGTTCAAACAAGAAGTTCTAACATACCAATTAATGCAACTTTAGTTCCTAATGAAACAAGGATCTTTCAAGTAGAAGATTTACAAAGCCTTACTCTCACAAATAATTCCGATACATTTGATTTTATTGATATATTTATCAATAAAACGTTTTGTATTTGCTGTGATGACCAGAACAACCCTTGCAATGAATGTAACCATGAATACGACAATGATTATGATTGTTAATTTTAATGAAAAAGAAACCTTTTTATAAAGGTTTCTTTTTCATTAAAACAACTAACATCCGATAATATACGTACTTACTTATCTACCGTTTCTCGTTTCTTAATAAAATAGCATTTTTGTTTATAAATTTTACACATTTAAAGTAGACAAGCATATGTTATTATATGGAGATTTCCTCCACTCATAAGTTTCTTATCTTTCTAAGAGTACGTTTATAGGCGTGCTCTTTTGATTTTTTATCCAATAACGATTTTTATATCCACACACTTCTTACTAAGCTTCATTGCTAAATAAGGTTGGATATATTTTTTCTATTTTTGAATGTATAATCCAAAACTTATTACTAGAAACTGTACAAATACTAATAGCTCTTCAAAAAAGAAGCACATGCTTCTGTGGCAAAAGACAATTCGAGTTGACGAATTTGATTTTTCGCATCATCAAAATCAGAAGCTACAACTTTTTATTAAATACAACTTCAGCCTTATGACCTTGCAGTATATATTGACAATACTTTAGCTAGTCATAGAAAACCTTATGGATCAATCGCAGTATATAAAAATCCAAATACTTCTCAACGGATAGGATTATGGACAGTATATGATCCATCAAGATATTTAATATATTCCTAATTTGGTTGGGTAAGTAATAGACCAATTAATCCATAATAAGAAAAAGAGGCTGCGAAATAATTACAGCCTCTTTTCTTTAATCGCATTTTTCTATTTGGTCGCCTTCTTCACCTGCATTTTCTGCCGAACTATCCGTTCCGCCTCCTACTGCATGTTGCTGTTTAGTATTAGAACTTTCGATGGCAGCGTTGGTTCCCGCTGCACTGTCTTCTCCACCACCACTTGCCACTTGAGTAGCACTAGCCTGTTCCTTACGGGTTTTATTAATTTGATTATTGATGATAAGTACAAATTCTGCCTCTTCATCCGAAGTTTCTTTTTTCATTTTATGCGGCTCAATCTGATCCCCACTAATTCCTTTATTTATGGCTTCGCCTCCAGCGCCCACCGTTTCTTGCTGTCGGGTATTCGATGAATCGATTGCTGCATTACTTCCTGCTGCACTATTTTGTCCGGCTCCACTGGCAATTTGTGTTGTATTCGGTGCAAATGTAATCTGATTATTAATGACAATGACAATTTTTCGTTTATCAGCAAGATTTCCCAAATTAATTTCTTCTCCATCTTTTTTTACAAATCGAAACGTGATTTTTTCATTGTTTTCCATATTCTCCCCCCTTTGTAGTATTAAATGACTGGAGAATGATAATGGATTGGACAAGCGTATTTTTTTATAAATATGTGACCCCGCCCACAATGAAGGATGTATTACCAGGTTCCGGTATTTACCTCATATTAGGTACGTTGGCTTGGCGACAGTCCAGCATCCGCCGAATTTCGGAATGCATGGAGAAAAACCTTATAGGAGATATAGAAAGAGAGATTAGTAGAAACATTGGTATATAAAGGTTTCTAGGTTTCATTATATTTTCCTTTTCTTATTTATATTTATCAGCCAAATATCTAGCATAGTGAACTAAATTTCTAGCTACATCTAATTCAAGATTAAATATATTAGGTACCCCTGGTCTCCAATTCACCTCAAATAACCACAATTTTTGATCCTTATCAATCCCTACATCAATTCCTAACTCATCAAATAGTATATCCTTATATAAAGAATTAAAATGGTTAGAAAAAGTTACTGCAAATCGTTCTAAATACCTTTTAATATTATACCAATCGTTATCAAACTCCGCTTTTAAAAAAACATCTAAATACGTACTATAACCACCCTTAGCCATATTTGATACAATACTTCCTAATGGACCTATTCTCGGGAATATAGAAGTAACAACCCACCTGCCTTCCCCATTTCTTTGAACATGCAATCGAAAATCATAAACATGACCAGATTTCATTTGACATGAAATAAACTGTTGAATTATGTAACCTTGCTCTTGAATCTTATCAGATATTAAGCTCCGTAATTGTTTTTTATTAATAGATGAAATTTGTTCTGACTCATTCATACTGTAATTCATCCCATTTTTTTCAATGAAAATAATACCACTACCTTGATGTCCAGAAATTGGTTTAATAATAAGTTTTTCATAACGATTAATCATGTCAAAAAACTTATTAACATCATTTAATTCATAAAAAGGAATAAGATATTGCTTAAATTTTTTCGCTCTATTTATTCTGTTATATACACTTAATTTATTTCCAATTGAATGACTTGTAAAAGGAACTTCTTCATGTAGATAATCATAGATTTGCTGATTTTTATCACTAACATGAACACTTGCATTGTAAATAACATCTGGAAAAGAAAATTCTTGTTCAATCCACTTACCATTTTCATAAGTTTTACCTAAAATCTTCTTCGTTTCTATATTTACTTTTCCTAAAGTAAAATAAAAAAATTCCACACCTTCAGCTTTAGCTACAGCAGCATAAGTATATGCTTTCTTTACGTCATTCGGATCTTTCCGATGATGAAGCATACCAATTATAGTCATGTTAGTTCTTCTTCCCTTCTTTCTAAAGATTTTTTTCAAAACAAATATCAAATTCATTATATATATATTCATGTTCTTCCTCATTCAACCATTTTTCGAAAAATCCAGAACAAGCTTAACCTCATTTTAATATTCTACCTATAGAAATAATAAACCTGAGATTTTATAAAATGATAAAGGTTAAGGTGACATAAAATGGATACTATCGTTTTCATTGAAACAAATAAATCTGGATCAAGTAGGGAAGCAATCAAAGCAGCTGAAAAACTTAATTTCTTTACTGTTTTATTAACTAAAAAAACAAAATTTATTAATGAACGCACTATATTCCCTGATGTACATCAGATGATTTTCACTGATATAAATGATTATGATAATATAATTACAACAATTGAAAAATTAAATACATCAGGAAAAAACATAAAAGGGATCTTTAGTTTTATTGACCCTTTTGTTTATGTGGCTGCACGTTTATCAGAAAGATTTTGCTCAAATATTGTATCTACTAAAGCTATCCATCATATGGAAAACAAAATATTAACTCGTAATGTACTTAAAGAATTACCAATCTCACTCAACTATTTAATTTACAAACCAACAGAATCATTATCATCTTTTCTTGAAAAAACTAAAGAGATAAATTTCCCTCTTATTGTAAAATCCCCTAAATCAACAGGATCCAAAGATGTATTATTAGTAAAAAATAAAGATCAATTAATCTTATCTATACAAAGTCTTTTAAAAAAACTACCTAATGAAGAAATTCTACTTGAAGAATATATAGATGGACCTCAGTACTTAATTGAAATTTTAGTTCAAGATGGAAAAGTCCATATTATAGCAGTAATTGAACAAGAAATTACACTTTTTGAACGTTTTATTGTTACTGGTTATTCTTTACTAGGACAGGTAGACAAAAGACTATATAATAGTCTTTTCAACGCAGTTAATTCTGTTATTCAGGCCTTTAATATGAAAAATGGAGCGTGTCATCTAGAACTCCGGAGAATAAAAGATGTTTGGAAATTAATTGAGATAAATCCCAGAATATCAGGTGGAGCAATGAATGACATAATTGAAATTGGACATGGAATCAACTTAGTGCAAGAGACTATTCAGTTAATGTTAGGAAATAAACCTTCACTAAATAAAAAACATTATAAATATGTGTACGCTCATTACCTAACAGTTAAATCTAAAGGAAAACTAATTCGAGTTACAGGGAAAAACCGTAGTTCTAAATATCCTGGTGTAGAGAAAGTTTATATAAAACCTAAAAAAGGAACTATCTTAAAACCACCTACATCAATGGGACATCGATGTGGATACGTTTTAGCTGCAGCCTATTTTAAAACAGAAGCTAAAAAAATAGCTTTAGAAGCAGCTAAAGAAATTTCATTTGAAATCCAAAAATAATAAATACGACATATATACACCTACTGATGAAAATATACTAAAAATCATATTTCTTATAATTTTAATTTCTTTACTAAATAGACGACTCCAAAATGTTTTAATTTATATATGATAAAATATATCCATCGCCGATATGTCCAAACATGTAATTTTCATAGCAGCAAAATTACAAATATACTTTTACAACATGATTCAAAAATCAATGAAGGAATGTTTTAAGTGAAAGGACATATTCGAAAAAGAGGAACAAAGTGGTGTATTATTGTCGATATCGGAGCTGATTCAGAGACAGGAAAAAGAAGACAAAAGTGGTTTTCGTGATACATTTAAAGCCTATTTGAAAAAATCCGAATTAAAAAACATTAGATTTCATGATTTACGCCATACTCATGCAACGCTTCTTTTAAAACAAGGAATACATCCAAAGATTGTAAGCGAACGATTGGATCATAAGGACGTTTTCATAACCTTAAATCGCTATTCACATTTTTCACCTAGTCTGCAAAAGGACGCTGTTAAAACATTTAGTGAAAGAATATTCGGATGGTAATGTTTGCAAATATAAAAAATGAGGTTTCTCTTTTCTAGAGAAACCTCACCACATCAATGTTTTTGTTAAATTTTAAACTGACTCGTATACAAATCAAAGTAAAACCCACCATCTTCCATGAGAGTTTCATGATTTCCTCTCTCTAAAATACTTCCATCTTTTATTACAAGTATTTGATCTGCTTTTTCAATCGTTTTCAGCCGATGAGCGATTACAAAACTTGTTCGCCCTCTCATTAAATTATTTAATCCAGATTGAATTTGTAATTCTGTTCTCGTATCAATATTAGATGTTGCTTCGTCGAGAATTAATATATCTGCATCTGCTAAAATCGCTCGTGCAATCGCAAGGAGTTGTTTTTGTCCTTGACTTAAATTCGAACCTTCTGAAGCAATTTCCGTTTCATATTGATTCGGTAGATGTTTTATAAAAGAATGTGCTGATGCTGCTTTTGCTGCTGCAACTACTTCTTCATCACTTGCATCTAAACGTCCATATCGAATATTTTCCATAATCGTTCCTGCAAATAAATACGTATCCTGTAAAACAACCCCTATTTTACTCCGCAAAGAATTAATATCATAATCCTTGATATCTTTTTCATCAATGCTAATTTGCCCTTTTTGAATGTCATAAAAGCGAGTTAACAAATTAATAATTGTTGTTTTTCCTGATCCAGTTGGACCGACTAAAGCGATTGTCTCCCCAGGATTCGCCTCGAGACTCACATCTTTTAAAATCATGTTGTCCTGTGCGTATCCAAATGAAACTTTCTCAAGCCTAACATGTCCTTGTAAATTTTGTACAAGTACTGCATCTTTTTTATTTTGAATTTCTGGTACTTCATCCATAATTTCAAAGACACGTTCTCCTCCAGCAACTGCCGCTTGAATCGTATTCATTAAAGTTGCAAATTGACTAAGTGGTCTTGAAAATTGTCGAGAATAATTAATAAAAGCTGCAATGACACCTACTGTTGTCATTCCGTTTAATACCATTACCGATCCAGTTCCAATTACAAGCCCCATTCCTAAGTTATTAATAAAGTTCATACTTGGAAAAATAAATGCTGAAAACGTTTCAGCCTTCGTTGCTGAAATTCTTAGCTGTTCGTTAATTTCATTAAAGTTATGTACGGTTTCTTTTTCTTTTCCGTATAACGTAGTTACGTCTGCGCCTGTAATAGCTTCCTCAATAAATCCATTTAATTCTCCTAAATCCTTTTGACGCTTCGCAAAGTTTTTCCCACTATAAGCAACTAGTTTTTTCGTAACGAAAAACATAATAGGTACTGTAATTAAAGTTACAATCGCTAAAATCCAATCTAATGAAAACATCGCAATTGTTACACCTACAAACGTTAACGCTGATGAAATGATTTGCACAACACTTTGTGTCAAAGCTTGATTTAAGTTATCAATATCATTTGTCACACGGCTCATTAAATCACCTTGAGAACGTACATCAAAGAATCGTAGAGAAAGTGTTTGGATTTTTTCAAAAATATCTTGTCGTATTTTTTGTATAGTCTTTAATGCAACATTAATCATTACAAATGTTTGTAACCATGTTAATAATACGGTTATCCCATATATTGCAATGAGTAGCATGCACATTCTGGCTGTCCCGCTTAAATCCTTCGGTACAATGTATTCATCAATGATGACCCCCATATAATATGGCCCAAGTAAACCTAGTAATGTCGTGATAAATACAAGAATAATAACGAACATAAGAGATGCTTTTTGATACCCCATATAGTTCCATACTCGCATTATAGTTCCTTTAGTATTCTTAGTTTTTCCCGTTTTCGGATTGTTACGTCCACCTTTATTTCC
This sequence comes from Bacillus sp. TH17, assembly GCF_016651125.1. Lineage (NCBI taxonomy): Bacteria > Bacillati > Bacillota > Bacilli > Caryophanales > Bacillaceae > Bacillus > Bacillus sp. TH17. Next base: position 1,957,661 of record NZ_JAEKEN010000001.1, on the reverse strand, counting down.
AAATTGTCCTTGAAAATTACGCACGCTCTTCCCCTCCTTCTTGCTGCAGGCTACCACCTTGGGAAAGATAAATTTCCTGATACACTTCACAAGTTGCCAATAAATCCTCATGCGTACCATTTCCAACTAATTCACCGTTATTCAAAACGAGGATTTTATCAGCATCTATAATAGAAGATATTTTTGATGCAATTAAAAATGTCGTTGTGCCACTATATCTTGTCCTTAATGCTTCCTGTATTACAGCTTCTGACTTCGCATCAACTGCCGATGTAGAATCGTCTAATACAAGAATAGATGGCTTTCTCACTAGGGCTCTTGCAATAGATATACGTTGTTTTTGACCACCAGATAGATTGGTTGCACCTTGTGTTAAGTTATATTCATAAGAGTCTTCCAGCTTATTGATAAACTCAGTCGCACAAGCAGATGAAGATGCTAATTCCAATTCATCATAAGTTGCATCTTCTTTGCCATAACGTAAATTCTCTTCTATACTGCCTGAAAAAAGAAGTGCCTTTTGTGGAACGAAGCCAATGGAAGCACGAAGTTTTTGCAAATCGTATGCTTTCACATTAACATCATCTATACATATTTCACCTTGATCAACATCGTAAAGTCGTGGCAATAGTTTCGCCAATGTAGATTTACCACTTCCGGTCGATCCAATAATCCCTATTTTTTCACCTTTACGTACAGTAAAGGAAATATCTTTTAAAACATATTCATTATTTTTCGTATAACTATAGCTAACATTTTTAAACTCTACATAACCACCCACTTGTTTTGGTTCATATACGTCGCCTTCAGTTGTAATATCAACTTCAGTATGTAAGACTTGTTGTACACGATCAGCTGATGGAAAAGCACGGGCAATTTGAATAAATACCATACTAATAGACATAAGTGACATTAAAATGATATTTAAATAGTTAATAAAAGCTAAAATGGCCCCTACTTGGAGTGTACCGTTAAAAACTTTCTCGCCACCAATCCATAAAGTTGCTACAATTCCGCTATTTACAACTAGCATAATAATTGGCATCATCAATGAAATAATTTGTATTGCACGAATATTTATTTCAGTTAAACTTGTATTAACTTTCTCAAACTGTGCGATTTCATATTTTTGTCTTACATATGCTTTTATAACACGTACACCGGATAAATTTTCTTGTAGCTTTGTGTTTACTTTATCTAATGCTTCTTGTACTCGCTTAAATGAACCGCTCGATTGACCTGCAATCAATACAATTGCAACTAATAATACGGGTACCACAACAAGTAAAATTGGAAATAGGTCTCTCGCTGTTACAAAGACTATAATGATACTTCCAATAAATAATAACGGTCCACGGACAAGTACACGTAACGTCATCGTCATTGCCGATTGAATAGATGTAATATCATTTGTCACGATTGTTAATAATTTACCTGTTCCAAATGAATCACGATTTTTGCTAGAAAATGTTTCTATTTTCGCAAACACATCTTTTCGTATGTCTGTAGCGAAATTAACAGCAGCTTTTGTAGAATACATCATACAACCAAGTCCTCCAACTAAACCGATTGCTGCTGCTCCTATCATAAGAAGCCCCATTTTTATTACATAATTCAAATCCCGGTTTGCAATTCCAACATCAATAATATGTTGCATTATTGTCGGTTGAATTAAGTCCATCGCAACCTCAAGTACCATAAATAGCGGTCCAATAATAGCGAAGAACATGTATGGTTTTAAATACTGTAACAACTTGCGAAATGATTTCATACACAATCTCCTTTTTTCATGAAATTACCATCGAATAATTTATAGTCCTCCTTATTTGAGCGATATAGTCTGTAATTTCTCCATTAGTCCTATTATATTAGGCAAATTAATATTTAACATTATTAAATGATAAGTTTTAAATCATTTTTAGTCAATAAAATGGAACTTTAATCTACCAGGCATTTTCACTGCCAGTTGATGTGAATACTCTTTAACTTAATAAAAACCGCATTCTCATTTAGTAAGAATGCGGTTTTCCCATCTATATTTGTTCAATTTTAAAATCAAAAACCTCGGTCTCGAATCCATTATTTTCAGAAGGACTACACGTATAAAAACCAATTTTAACAGGCTCATTACCTATGTCCTCCATCAAATGAGCGATTCTTATTTGTTCCCATCGCTGACTCGTTTTCACATATATTGTATAATCGCCAAGTTTTCGAATAATTCGAAAACGTAATTGTTGCTTAGCAAACTCATTTGGATAGTCTTGCGTTGACCAATCAGAATAGCCATTATTCGTTACGACAGCACCTAAATGTGATGGGCCCTCAGGAATATATTCTAAAGATGTTTTTAACCAACACTTCTCAGAAATCATAACAAATAAACCCGCTTGATCGTATGTCGCATTTGGATTCATGCGCAATTGAACCTCAGCCTGAAAATCTGTCATTATCTCATCATAAAATACATGGCCATTCATTACTTCAAAACCATAATGGGTTTTCAGCCAAAAATCTGTTTCTTCTTTCGAATGGACAATGAATGTATCATTGTCTTCAAGTTTGTAAAATTTAGGTGCGTTCATTACAGTAAGTTGCTCAATATGATTTGGTATATATGATGTTTTCATAATTCCTCCATAAAAAAGCATTTAAATTAATATTTAAAACTCAGTTAATACCGGGAATTTATAACCTTTAAAATCTAATTCTTTATTACTTCGAACCATTAAATACTTACTAGTCTGTAATTCTGTATATTGTACATCATCAATTCCTAATTGATCTGGGTAGAAATAAAATTCAATCTCCGTAAATTCCCCAGAGATTTCCTCACATAATTCATCTAAAATCGGAATTACCGGCGCAAATACTCCAAATAATTTTAGTTTTTGATTTTCTACTGTAAAAACAATCAGCGCATCTAATTTCTCTGAATAATAAAGGTTTTCATTCCATGTTGAATCATACATATTTAAATAAAACGAAGAGCGGTAATTTAACGTTGAAAATTTATTAGAAATCCTTTGGCCATTTTCAATAATCTCATGTATTAATTGTCTATCCTCTTCATTATAAAAATCTAACTTTTTAAGTTGAGAATCTTTGTAGCCTTTATTTTCGTATGATACTGTCATCAAATATTCTTGCACAATTTGAAAACCAAATGGTTTATATAGTTCCGGATTTTCAGTAAACAAGACCGCACACTCGCATTGCTCATCAATTTCCTCTATCATCTTACTAAACAATTGCTTCATTAATCCTCGTCTACGATAATTCGGATGTGTCATTACTGATTGAATACCCGTTGCATTTATTTTTTCACCATTAATTAAAAGCGGAAGTGAAAATGCCGCAACATTTGCAATCGCATTATCATCTTGTAAAAATGATAATGCTTTATATGTATAATCCCAATACCCTTTCTCTGAAAAATCCTGCAATGTTTGGCTCGTAATCCCAAACACTTCTTCAAATAAAGGAAATAACTGTTCTCTTCTCGGTTCTTCTAATAGAAAGTTTTCCATTTTTTCAACATTGCCCATGTTGTCCCTCCATACGTCAATTCCATTAATTTAGATATACTTATATGACCTACTCTCAAAAAATAGGCCTTTCAAATCAATATAGTATCATAAAACTTTTAAAAATGGTTTAATTTATTTTATGTTTTGATTATTAAAAAACAAGTCGAATAAACTAGTATTAAGATTTTTGAATAATATCATGTTTATTATATAACAAATGGTGCTTCCTACTTATCTTTCCGATAATAGAAATACACCATTTTATGCAAATATAATTCACCTATTCTTCGGTTCCCTCAAGTCGCTCCTTCGTACTAATTTCTTCTCCCTTCACTCGCTTTTCAAACGTCTTTCTCCAACTCGTAGACAGTGCATTTACTTCTAAAATCCTTTTTAATCCTTCAGAGTTTTGTTTTTCTTTATGCATTATGCGATTCGCAAACGAAACTGACACACCTTTTGGATCAAGCTTCAACAATTTTAAAGTATCTACCGGTAATATCCACCCTTCTTTTAATACTCGAAAATAAAAACCTGTGTATCCTGTATCTTGAAAATATAATGGCAACTTTGGAATATTATATTTCTTAGCTAATTTAAAACAAGGTTGTCTTGGCTGCGTTACTTGTACAATCGCTTCTCCGAGTTGAAACGTGTCACCAATACAAACATCTTCTTCACGCATTCCGCTTACTGTTATATTTTCACCGAAAGCCCCATATACAAGTTCCTGATTCAACTCTTTTTCCCAGTAAGGATAGTGGTCACCAGTATAAACACAAACCGCTTTATCTACCCCTCCATGATGAACTAAATCCGCCTGTCCATCTCCATTAAACTTTAAAAATGATAAAAAAACAGGTTCCTTTACTTGCTTTTTATTTATCCCTGTTTGAATTAACTTCCCACCATACATAACCTCTTTTGGCAATCCTAGATTTAAAGATAGGATTTCATATACTTTAGTCATTCAAATCCCTCCTCTTACTTGCGGCACAACTTTTCAAAAGACTCATTTATTATTTCAAATCCTCTATCTATTTCTTCGTTTGAGATAACTAGAGGTGGTAAAAAGCGTAGTACATTATCAAATATCCCCGCTCCAATACTTATAAGCCCATTCTTCCAAAAATCTTCAATTAGCTTTACTGTTAGTTCTTTTGCAGGTTCTTTCGTTATGCGATTCGTTACAAGTTCCATTGCAACCATCGCACCGATTCCACGAACATCACCAATCATTTCGTACTTTAATTGCATTTGATGTAGATGTGACATTATTCTATTTCCAATTTGCTGAGCCCTTTCAACTAGATTTTCTTCTTCCATTATTTCAAATACAGCAAGACCGGCTGCACATGATAACGGACTCCCGGCAAAAGTTCCACCAATTTGTCCTCTCCCAGGAATGTCCATCAACTCCGCACGACCGACAATAGCACTTAATGGTAAACCGCCAGCAATTGATTTTGACAAAGTCATTATGTCAGGTTCTATATGAAAATGTTCCGTTGCAAACCATTTCCCTGTTCGGCCAAATCCAGTTTGCACTTCATCCATTATCATTAAAATACCGTATTGATTACAAATTTCTCGTAATCGTTTTACAAATGAAATGGAAGGAACAATAAACCCACCCTCTCCTTGTACTGGTTCCATTACGATCGCTGCTACTTTTTCAGGTGATACTTCTTCTAAAAACTTTTCAAACTGATAGATGACTTGAGAATCCACTTCTTCAGGAGAAACTCCTTCTTCAGCTCTGTAATAGTACGGATACGGCAATATATGCATGTCTGAAACGAACGGACCAAATCCTGCTTTATATGGAGTTTCTTTGGTCGATAGAGACATTGTCATTAATGTTCTCCCATGAAATCCTCGTTCAAACGAAATTACTTTACTCCTCCCTGTTACTTTACGTGCGATCTTTACAGCATTTTCAATCGCTTCCGCACCACTATTGGCAAACATCGTTTTTTTCTTACTTGTACCTGGCACTTTCTCATTAATTTTCTCCGCTAAAGTAATATAATTTTCATATGGAGTTACATGAAAACAAGGATGTATAAATGATTCTGCTTGTTTTTGTACCGCTCTTACAACTTTCGGATGACAATGTCCAACATTTTGCATACCAATTCCACCAGCAAAATCAATAAACTGATTTCCATCTACATCTGTTATTATCGCTCCCCTTGCTTCTTTTACATATAAAGGCGTTAAATGATATATTCCTGTCGGTACAGCCTCCTCATACCTTTTTTGAAGTACTTGTGAATAACTGCCCGGTAATACACTAGATTTCAACAATTCTTCTTCACCTCATCTAATTTTTTAATCAATCCATTTCTGACAAAGTGATTATATATCCCACAAAACCATTGTTCAATTCAATTATTTATATAATAATGATAGGTATATCCTATGATTAAACTTGAGGTGATTTCAATCGAATTACGACATTTAGAATACTTTTTAGCTGTTTCGAAAGAATTACATTTCACAAGAGCAGCCGAGAAATTAAATATTTCACAACCTTCACTAAGCCAACAAATACGTGCATTAGAACATGAAGTAGGCATGCCCCTTTTCGATCGAATTGGTAAAAAAATATCTTTAACTGAAGCAGGAAGAGTTTTATTATCGCACAGTAAAACAATCTTTCACGAAGTCGAACAAGCTCGTTCTGCCATTCAAGATTTAAATGGATTACATCATGGTTCCTTAACAATAGGATCTTTGTTAACCGTAGTAAATTATTTACTACCACCAGCTATATTAGATTTCAATAAGCAATATCCAAATATCGAACTCTCTGTGTTGGGGCTTCGTACAGGAGAAATTCGTGAAAAATTATTACAAAATGAATTAGATATTGGTATTACATTTCTCCCGGTGCAAGATAAAGAGATTGTTTCTATCCCACTATATAAAAGTGAACTTACATTAGTTGTGCCAACCAGCCATTCTTTAACTGAACGTAAGTATGTATCTATTGAAGAATTACAGAACTATCCTTTAATTCTTCTACCTAAAAATTTCTATTTAACAGAACTAATTACATCTCATTGCCAAAACTTTAACTTTAAACCAAGGCCAATTTTAGAAATTAGTACAATGGAATCTTTAATTCAAATGGTCGCACAAGGTATGGGGATTACCGTGTTACCAAAACCGTATATAGACTTTTTGCAAAATGAGCACATACAAGCTATTAAAATTGAAAACCCCACTCCAACAATAGATCTAGGACTTATTTATAGAAGAGATAAATATATGTGCGCTGCTACCCGGAAATTTATTGAGCAACTCAAAATAACAGTACATTCTTTACAAAAATAAGCATAAAAAGAGATTATCCTATGCAGCCGTTACACAACGACCTATTAGAATAATCTCTTTTTATAATGATATAAAACATTACATTTTATGGTTTCTTTTCTAATAACCTATTATTCATTATAAGTGCTAAATTATTATCGTATTATTAAGCTACACATCAGCGATATTTTATGTCTATTTCGTATAGGTGTTAGCAAGTCCGTTTGCAAACTTGTTAGCACATTTTTATAAAAATTATATAATGCTTCACAAAGTAGGAATCCGTTTCGATCAATCTTTTTTCAAAATGGATTCCTTTTTGTCTCTTATCAATATTCAAATGTTACAGTAGTACCATTAAAACCATCAAAACAATTAGAGCAATTAGAGCAACCACCACAACCAAAACAACTAAAGCAACCGAAGCAACCAAAACAACGGAATCCACCACAACGACCACCGCCACAACGACCACCGCCGCCACAACCACCACAACGACCACCGCCACAGCCGCCACAGCGACGAGCATCATCTGTAATATAGTAATATGGATATTGGTTTTGCTGGTCCCAATACACAATATTTCCAGGCTGATAATCATTAAGGCTTAACGCTTGTAGTTCTTGTTGAAAATTATTCATCTTCATGACCTCCGTTTATAAACTAAAACCCCATCGATACTTTCCTATATTTCTGTTCGTTAAATCTAAGTAGAAATAGCGCTATAAAGTGAAACTTTAATCAGTAGGGGGTTTGTTCATCCCCCACTGATTATTAGCCCGCACCAATCGGGCGTTTACGGGCAGCAGGGCTCCCACCTAACTTCTTTGCTCCAGTTGAATTTTGAGGTGGGAGTTTTACTGCCCACAAATAGCGGGCTAAACTAAGTTCAATACGTACACCAACAAAATATGACCTATCACTAGATGATGCACCTTGTTCATATGCCTATTTTTAGGTTATTTTTACTATGGGCTCATTTTTATAAAGTGAAACTTTAATCAGAGGGGGTTTACGAGCAGTTAATGCGGGCTAAATGGACATTATAAAATATGAATTTAAACAATAATATTTAGATTTATGTCATCATTTTCTAGTTCTATAGTCGTATATTCCATAATTTTGTTTGGTCATCTTCGTATTTCCAATATGCACTCCCATCTTTATTTTTCTTCGCTTCAATATCTGCTATATCAGAGCTAATTTTATAAGTATTTATAATTAGTGATTTCTGCTAAGAAAAGTCTATTTTTATGAATGGCAAATCAGCGATGTTTTATGTCTATTCCGCATACGTGTTAGCACTTTCTTATATTTCTTCTATTGCATACACCTTCATAATTTCAATATATTTTCCCTTATCACATGGACATGGTTGCTCTCTTCTATATGATTCTTCCCAGCTCATTTAAACACACCTCTTTAACTACTTAATTTATATTATTATATAAAAAAGCCCTGCCACAAGGCAGAGCGAGTAAGATGGATTACACGTATCATATAACAATTTATATCAGTAACACAAAAGATCATAATTTCATCTTCACTAAAATAAAACCACGTTCATATAATCCCTAAAGCAGTAGCTATCAAACGGATAGCTATTTTTTTATTCTCATAAAAACTATCACGCCTCATCATCAATTCATTATAAACATAGGAATCTTTGACTTTCTCACTCCCAAAATACTTCAATTCAATTATCTGACGTTGATCATTATCAAGAGCATATTTCAATGTCCGTTCAATTTGTTTAAAACGTATCTCATGATTCTTATCGTCACCTTTCATTTTAGGAAAAAGAACGATGCCCCCGCTTAGCACTGTACGTGCGACTTTCATCGCATACAGCGCCCCATCTTATCCTTTTATACTAAAGTAACTAGATTACAAGCTTTACGGAGTTTGTTTATTTTCTTCAATTGTTTATCGTTCAATTGAAGAATTCTCATATATGTTCTAATCGTCTCGTCATTTGTAGCGTGAATCAATCTGTGGACAAATTCATGTACAATAATCAGGTTATTAAACTCGTCAGTTCCTCCCATACCTTTCGGTATTTTATGGTGACAGTGCACATCTTCAGCTATTAAGAAGATTCCGATGACAGCGCATTTACCATTTTGCATGGAATACCTGGATATTCTGTTATCTGTATACTCCATGCTTTGTCCTTTATTGGAGGATAGCAACATCTTTTGCATTTCATTGGCAATGTTACCTTTTAGGATTTTGATGAGTTTTTGTCTTCCTTGCTTAGTATAATTGCATATGTCTTGACTAAAACTTTGAGGGAATCGTGTTTGTATGTCCGCTAGTGGATATACATGATTGCCTGCTATTTCAAAGGTTCTATAATTGTTCCTATGAGTTCTTTTGTATAATGCATTCGCATTGGTAGGAATCTTATATTTCCCTATTGACTTTAGACGATTAAACAAAGTTTTCGAGAGACGAAAGGCTATTTCAGCAAAGTCTATAGTTACATGTGTTGCAATTTTGTAATAATTTTTTATACCAAGCACATAAGAGTTATAGTCCTGTACTGTTTTCCCTGATGGGCTTTTTTGAATTGCTTTAATCCTTGTCTTTGCTTTTTCAAGGATATCCTTTTTCTTTTTCTCGCTTACATGTGTGTTTGCCACATATCTTTCGCGCTTTTTAACAGATTTGATAGAGAACCCCAGAAAATCGGAAGATTTTCTTTTTAGGTTAGTTATAGTCGATTTTTCATTAGATATATTAAGGTTTAATTGATTTTTAAGATAACCTTCTACTGCATGGAATATTTTGATTGCAGATTGATGATTGTTAGTAAATATTTTAAAATCATCTGCGTATCTAACGATATGCATTTTCTTCAATTTTGTTTTTATCAGCAATGGATTTTTGGTTGCTGTTGTGTATGGTCTTCTTGTTTTAATATTCTCCCATTGCCTAGATATCCACCAATCCAAATCGTTTAATACAACATTACTAAGTAATGGGCTTAGGATTCCTCCTTGCGGAGTTCCTTTTGTAGGAATACCTTTTCCTTTGATTGGTGCTTTTAACATTTTAGAGATAATTGTCAGCACCCTTTTATCAGTTATGCCTATGTTGTATAGTTGTTTTAATAACTTGGAATGGTTCACGTTGTCAAAGAAACCTTGTATATCAATGTCTACTACGTGACTAAATCTTCCTCTGTTTATCAGATATTGACACCTAGCCATTGCATGGTGTGTTGACCTGTTAGGTCTGAATCCATATGAATGCTTGTGGAATTTTGCCTCGCATATTGGTTCTAGAACCTGTTTGAACATTTGTTGAATCAATCTATCTCTCATTGTAGGGATTCCTAATGGGCGTTTCTTCCCATTAGGTTTAGGTATTTCTACCCTACGTACCGTATTTGGTTTGTAATTTGTGAGAGTTTTTCTAATATCGTCAACGAAGGAATTTACATCTTCCATTTTATAATGGTCGATTGTGATACCATCTGTTCCTTCAGTTTTAGAACCACTGTTAGCCTTTATACTTCTATATGCCAATAGAATATTTTCTTTTGATATGATGTATTTATATAGATTTACACCTTTAGTAGCGTTATTTTCACTACGTTGGTATAAATCATCGAACACTTTTTGTATATCGTAATATTCTGCATGTCGTAATGTTGTACTCACCGATGTATTATTTCCCCTTTCTTACGAAAAGTCCCATCATCTTACTCGATCCTGTGAGTTACATCTAGTTAATTTAGTTTTCAAAGAACAAGACTAGGGACTATCCCTCCACATTCGTTACATGCTTCGTCGGTACTTTGTCCCCACCTTCACAAGAATGAAGCAATTTCGGTTCGTTAGAACCTTATATGCATCTGTCCGCTAGTAGGCGTTGGTGACAGTTTCTTGCTTACCACGTTCCGATTGACTTAGCTATACATATATCCTTAGGTGCTTGCTTTAAGCCTGTTATCTTTACACCCTCATCGTTAGATGTTCCGAATTTCGTATCCTTTACTCTTACTTTTCGGTAGATAACGTCATCATTGACGACATACAAATTTCTATTGTATTAATAATTTAGACCCGTACATTCGCAAGTTCGCCAGTCCGTTATTTTAGACATTCTCACCATAGATATTTTGTAGCATCCCGACCTATCCATTACCATATGATTTCTCACTTAGGTTTTGTTCAGCCGACTTCACCTAGCTTCATACAATTTGTGACTACTATCACGCCTTGCATGTAGGAGTATTAGATAAGTAGTTTCAGCTCAACCTGACGGCTTTCATTCCTACTTTCAGTCAAACAGTTGTTGTTATCAAATTAATAACCCTCCTACTTCGTGTTTGCACACTTATGAGGAAACGTGTCGCACAAAGGATTATTTTATTAAGTTTTATTTCCACTAAACAATCCAGTCTCTTAAATGTATTAAGATACTGGAAAAAATTCAAATCAGATGCCCGTTATATGGAATGCGAGTCATATTAATAAAATCATATGTCATAATATCTTCTATTCCTATGATTACAACATCCTATTAGTAACTAAGTATTGATTATATGTACTATAAAAATATCTTCATTTTATTTATATATATGATTACGTGTAAAATAAGATCATCTTCACTTTATTGACATATATTTTGAAGGAAGAAAATTTTCTGAACATTTCATATTAAACATATACCCATAAATACTTTAAACTCAGTTGCTAATATAAATTATCAAGACATATCTAACATTTAAATTTTTTTAGAGGAGTTATTTATGAGACATAATAATAAGTCAAATTCACCAAATTCGTGTGATAAGTTTCAGCTCCCCTGCTTTATTTCTGTATCCCCTTGTAATCAAAGTAATTGTTGTACACCTGTTTTTTTCTCAGATTCTCAACAACAAGAATTATTGCAAATAATAAACCAATTAAACCAAGCTATCCTTTCTTTCTTCACAACACCAAATCCTACAACTAGACAAATACTCCAAACAGCATTACAGGCATTAAATGATTTATTAATAGCAGTACAACCAAATACACCAAATAGAAATTTAGTTTTACGAACTATAAACCAATTAATCAATTCTTTACCTACTGCAACTCTCACTCAAATTTCAGCATTATTCCAATTTCTATTCCAAAACTTGTCTTCACTTATTAGTTGTTCAAATATATCGGACCCCTTGTTACAGCAGACATTTAGCTTAATTTTACAAGGAGTCTTGAATAGTTCACTATTAAACATTACTGGAACGACGGGGCCTACGGGGCCTGAAGGGCCTGAAGGACCTACTGGACCTCAAGGCGTTCAAGGCATTCAAGGCATTCAAGGAACTGAAGGACCTGAAGGACCTACTGGACCTCAAGGCGTTCAAGGCATTCAAGGAACTGAAGGGCCTGAAGGGCCTGAAGGACCTCAAGGTGTGCAAGGTATCCAAGGCATTCAAGGACCACCAGGACCTACTGGTTCAGGGACAGGAACAGGAGTTCCTGGGCCACCAGGACCTACTGGACCTCAAGGCGTGCAGGGCATTCAAGGAACTGAAGGGCCTGAAGGACCTACTGGACCTCAAGGCGTGCAAGGTATTCAAGGGCCTGAAGGACCACCGGGACCTACTGGGCCATCTGGAGATTGTGATTGCCCACCGGGGCCAACTGGACCTACTGGGCCTACTGGACCGACGGGACCTGGATGTAATTTCCTTGTTTATGCTACAAACGCAGGAGCCATTGATGATCCTGCAGATGATACAGTATCTGTAATTAACACCGGAACAAATACAGTAGTCGATACAATCACTGTAGATAATGCACCTCTTGAAGTAACAGTTTCACCAAATGGGACTCGTGCTTATGTTACTAATATTTTTTCTAATACCGTTTCCGTTATTGATACTGCCACTAATACAGTTATCGCTACCATCCCTGTTGGAAATAATCCAATTGGTGTAGCTGTTTCTCCAAATAACACAACTGTTTATGTTGGAAATCATGGTAATAATACAGTTTCTGTTATTAACGCTGCTACCAACACAGTTGTTGGTACCATTAATGTTGGAATCGCTCCGCAAGGAATTACTGTTTCACCAAATGGGGCCCTTGCGTATGTTGCAAACGAATTAAGTAATACAATTTCTGTTATCGCTACTGCTACCAACACAGTTGTCGGTACCATTAATGTCGGTATTCGACCTAGGATAATCGTCTTCACACTAGATGGGACTCGTGCTTATGTCACAAATCAAAACAGCAATACTGTTTCTGTTATTAACACCGCTACAAATTCCGTTATTGATACAATTAACGTAGGTACCGAACCTGTTGGTATAGCTATTACACCGGATGGAGCTCGTGTTTACGTTGTAAATAAAGTAAGTAATAATGTATCTGTAATAGGTACGTTGACAAACACCGTCATCGATACCATTCCGGTTGCACTATCACCAGACCAAGTGACTATCATACCAGATGGCACTCGTGCCTATGTTACAAACCAAGCTAGTAATACTGTTTCTGTCATCAATACTGCTACAAATACGGTCATTGATACGGTCCCAGTAGGTGTTGCTCCAACTGGTATAGCAACCGGATTTATTTGCGAATAATATAAAAAACAGAGAGACACTAATCATATTTCTCTGTTCTTCCATTAATCCCCATCATATCCGAGCAGTTAGCTTTTGCTAGCTGCTTTTTTTACAAATAATAATTAATTTACCCAAGAGCATTTCAAAATATTTTCGTATGATATGGTGTATTCCTTTCTTTTGAGTGAATGATCTCGTCATGAGAGCACTTTATTAAGTGCTCTTTTCGTGTTTCAAATACATACAAAATAAAATTTTTATATTAATCTTAATTACACATTTAATTGAGTATTAATTCATCAGATACGAATCATTTCTTATAAGGGCGCTCTGTACTTGCGCCCTTATATAAATACTCAAATTTATTCCCCCGCATATTTTTATAAATTGTATACAGTTCCATATGGAATTGTTGAAACAGAAATTCCGTATGGTGTAATATGATGCATTGGATAATAATACTCCATAGATAAATAGTACGGTTGTATGCCTTGCTGTATTTGTTGCATCTGCTGCTGTGCTTGTAACGCTTGTTGAACAGCTTGAATTGTACTTTGTGCTCCGCTATACGTAATACCCGCGGTACCATACGGACGCATTCTATCTCGGGTATCAAAATATGAATAAAACATTAGTATTCAACTCACTTCCATATAATTTATTACAAAGTATATTATGAGTATTAATTTCAGTGAGTGTTAATTTCAGTGAGTGTTAAAAACTAGTCAACTAGCTTTTATTCAAATAACGTTTTTGTTCAACTGCCTTTTTTTAATCTCCACGCCTTATCAAAATATAATCTTATATTTCTTTCAACTTATTATGATGCAAGTGTCTACACTAAATTGTTAGACAAGCATAAAATAAATTAAGTCTAATAATAAAGGAAAAATAAATATGCAAAACCGTTACATGCTTACAGTCAAACTCACCTCATTTAACGGGACAACGCTGACTGGTATTACTATAGAAGGTATCACGCTGACAGCGAACGTCACGTTAAGAACAACCTATCATCAAGCAATTCTCAATCGATTTCCCCCTCAGGACCCAGTTCGTCCCCTAGTCGTGAACTATAACGTAGCCGTCAAATCTGGCAGAAAATCTGCTATCTTGAATGCCGTGACGCAGCTCGCGAATGCTGGGGTAAGCGCGCAGGTCCGTCTGGATTCCTGTAACAATACCGTGGCATCCTTCCGTCCCGTTCCCTCAATAATATAAGTCAGATACCCGTCACAATAGGATAACGACTGTGACGGGTACGAAGCTGTTCGAGTGAATAGCCCTCAAATTTGTCCCCATCCCATTTCCCTTCACTCCTTGAATATTTTTTCAAAACCAATACATACTATTTTCAAGCCGCCGTATCCACGGCTAATACTTCTTTCTTTTGTTACAGCAGAAGCAGGTAGATTCGTCACTTATCTGCTTTCTCTGTATATTTTTTAAAATATCGAAAAGACTACCTACAAGCTGTTTGAACTAGCAGCTTCACTCTTCTTGTAATGGGAAAGCAATTTATCACAATTAGCTAACTCATTCGACTCACTGGCAGACAACCAAAATTGTTGTCTGCTTTTTGTATGGAATTTTTCATTTTGCATATACTACTTTTGAGCCTGTTTACCAATGCAAGCCATTTTGGTGTTTTGAATTCCGACTAAGCTTTTTTGTTGCATAAATTATTACATCTTTGACAACACTGGTTAAAAGCGCGTTTTCTGGTTATTCGTAGTTCTAGTCCAGAATAATTTTTCTCCTATAAAGGACAGTAGGTAAGACTGCTCGTCCTTTTTTACTTATATCGCATACTCTCCCTTTTGATAGCTATGAACCACATTGCCCTCTTCATCGAAGTAAGCAATTTCCCAATAAGGGTGGCAGTTGTACGCTTCTATTTCCCCATCGAACAAAACTAACAAATTAGTTTTCCAGTTTCCAACGATTGTACCCCACTTGCCAGCTACATTTACTCGCATACCCATGTAAGCAAAATGTAGATTTCGGTGGTTCTGCACTTTCTTGAAAGCTTTTTCCGCGTTGTACATCTGCTTGATGTCAAAAACACCTTCGTTCTCGCACTTTACAAACTTCATGAATTCTGTCATTGGCATTTGATATCTCTTTAACTTTAAGGGTATATTCTCATGTCTTACCCAATATGCAAGAAGATGCAGTGAAAACATTCGCGAAGAGTATATTTTGATATGTGTTTGCAAACACATATCAAAATGCTCAAAAGCATTGATTTAAAGGCATCTATAGCACATTGAAATAAAACATTACATATTAAACTCATATAATTTTAGTGCAACTTTTTTGAGATTGGAATATATTTTGTAAAATATGCTCCAACTAGCAATAATACGATTGAAAATAACCAAGTAAAAATACCACCAAAATGAAACCAATATGCAAACAAATTTAAGATTGCAATTAAAAAGCAACAAATAGAAGTTAATGCACTTTTTAATCCTTTTATCCCTGCTTTTTTCTTTTTTGATAAGTTATATACATCGAAACGACTAGAAAAAGGATTAGAACAATTGGTAACATAGCTTGTAGCAATGGCAATCCCTCCTGTCTATTTCCGCTCCTTCATTTTACCATCTTATTCCTTTTTAATCTTTAGGAGTCATTTCATTTTTCTCTTCTCTCCAAAAGTCAGCATAAGTTTTATTTTTAAAGTTCACATTCACTTCGGAAAACGGAAGGCTTTCTCCAACTTTCAATGAGTACCACTCGTTTAAAAGTGGCGATCCGAAGCAAATATTCAATGTACGATCCTGTAAATCAATTAATACAGAATGCAAAGTCCCAAACCATTCTTCATAATTATGCACCGTCACCCCGATAGGATATTCTTCTTCTACCAATCCTTTTAAAGATTCCATGCTCACCTGTTCATTTCGATTTAAATGCTCATGTAAAATGCGATATCTTTTTGTAGATTGTTCTAATTTCCTATTATTTAATTTCTGAATAGGTGAACTGACTGCATGGTTTGTTGATACGGTAAAAGCTTGACTTTCCTCATTAATTGTTGTTATTGATTTATGCCCGTCAAATATTTCAATATGCGCTGCGTTTAAAGGATCAGCTACAATTATATTAATATTACTTGCTATAGGCATTTCTTTTATTAAAGATGTAGCTTCATGCGTATTTCTACATTTCTCCAATATTACTCGAATTACCGCAAAACATTGCAAACCATTTACCATCGGTTTTCTTAAACCTTCAATATTCCCTACAGGTTGACCACATGCTGAAAATGTAATAGATAACCCATGCTCATTAACTCCTTCTGTTCGGCCAAAATATTGAGTAGAAAAGCCACTATGTGCATATGCACCTTCAACATGCGTCGAACAAAAACGCATATCATCTATTTTGGGTGATAAATCAAAATTTCTTAATACATATGTATGCTTTAAATCAGTTTTTTTAGGTAATACTGCACAATGACTACAACCTACTTTTAATAATGTCTGATAATAATACATCATATTCCTTGAAGGAATTTTCAATACTTCGCAAAAGCCTTCAATTTCTTCATTAATTCCTGGACAATATTGTTTTAGTACATTTCTAGATTCTGTCCAATGGCTATCTGATATTAAATTTTCTTGCTGCATAAATTGTGGAATGAGATACGGATGATTTTTCACAAACTCCCCTTGCTGTTTTCCAACTTCATAATGACTTCCTTTTAGCGATGAAAAGTACCCCTTTACTTGATACACCATAATCTCCCCCTCACATTGAATATATTCCATATCATACCAAAACACTTTTGTTCATTCTTGATGTTTTTTGCTATTTCCCCCATCACAACCACGGTTTTCCTTTTCAAAAGGCATTATTTACTGTCTAGTTAAAACCTTGTTAAGATTACCGTAAGAATAGACTTTTAATAGGTTGTAAAAATAAGTTCAACATTACAAAACTAGATTTAATAATATCAAATGGATAATACTCTACATCGAAACTTCTTATTTGCGATCAACTATTTATTGAAACGAGCAAACTTGTATTTATAGGATTGCAAATAGCCACATTTTACAATTAATGAATAAATTTTTTACTCATCCATTTTCATGGCAAAAGGAGTATATATTAATGTGTAATAGCAAACCAGTTGATGAATTGACTATTGAAGACTTGAAACAAAACCCGATATGGGAATGGGAAATAGATGAAGAGGAAAATGAAGAGTGCGATGAAACGTGGGTAAAACCAGTGGAAACTATAAATTTCACAGAAGAATTAAACGGTTCAATAGTACTGGGCGAATTAATAATACATAATGATGAGAAATTCCCTATGATGTGTAGTATTGATATTGAAAATAACGAGGTATTAATTAGTCCCATTGTTTTTTATAACGAAAAAGAAAATGAGTATTTTGCTATAGAAGATGTAGTGAAAAAGGTTGAGATGCCAATCTCAATTAATATTTATCTCACAATTAATGGAGAGCCTAGATTTTTAAAATTCTCTGCAAATAAAATTGATATTTATAAAAACACTATAAAAACTAACTTAAATTAAATTCAAATTGAAGTTAGGAGAATACTCATTAAGTAAAAAATGGGAAACCATTATAATTAATGGTTTCCCATATATCCTCCTATTTTCAATGTTTATATAAATTTATACTAAATAATCCCCTTTTCCACCAATGTCTCTGCGATTTGAACTGAGTTCCAAGCCGCACCTTTTAATAAATTATCAGAAACAATCCAAAGATGGAATCCTTTTGGCGTATCCGGATCTTTGCGTATTCTACCTACAAATGTATCTCTTTTACCCTCTGCATATAATGGCGTTGGATAAATTTGTTCACTAGGATTATCTTGTAAAATAACACCTGGTGCATTCAGTAGTACTTCTTTAATTTCTGCAACGGTCGCTTCTTTTTCAAGTTCAATATAAACTGATTCAGAATGCCCCGATACAACTGGAACTCTGACGCAAGTAGCTGCCATTTTCAGATTTGGATCTTCTAAAATTTTCTTCGTCTCTTGAATCATCTTTACTTCTTCGAATGTGAAATCATTGTCTGTAAATATATCCACTTGCGGCAATACATTAAATGCAATTGGATAATGTTTTTTATCTTTTTTCACTGGTAATATAGTGCTCTTCACTTCTTCACCTGTAAGCATTGACTTAGCTTGTTCTTTTAATTCATGAATCGCATGAATTCCTGAGCCTGATACGGCTTGATACGTTGAAACAATAATTCGTTCTAAACCAAATGATTTTCGAATTGGCTGAAGAGCTGTTACCATCTGTAGTGCTGAGCAATTCGGAACTGCAATGATCCTTTTATGTTCCCTTAAAGTATGTGCATTTACTTCTGGAACGACGAGTGGTACATCGTGTGCCATTCGGTATTCACTTGTGTTATCAATTACGATTGCACCACTAGAAACTGCATGATTTACATATTGTCTAGAAACTTCTCCCCCAGCGCTAAAAAAGGCAATGTCTACACCTTCAAAACTAGTTGATTTTGCCTCTTGTATTTTAATCTCTCGTCCTTTAAATTGTACTATCTTACCAGCAGATCGTTTTGACGAGAGTAATGTAATTTCTTCTATATTAAATTTCGTTACTCTCTCTAACAATGCAATGATTTTTTGCCCTACTGCGCCTGTAGCTCCAACTACAGCTACATGATAGCTCTTTTCACTCATTTTTTCTCCTCCAATTTCAATTGAATGAATTTCTCCACAACTTAATTTTAAAAGAAATTTAATGATTTGAAAAATTGAAATACATGATATAATCATTCACAAATCATGATAATAAAAGAGGTATCATTTATGGAAATGAGACATGTTAAAACATTTTGTGCCATTGTTAAATATGGTAGCTTTTCTAAAGCTGCTCATGCATTAGGTTATGCGCAATCTACTGTGACAGCCCATATTAAAGCATTAGAGAACGATTTAAACATTCCTCTATTCGATCGATTAGGAAAAAAATACTTCTTACAAAAGCAGGTCATCAATTTCATCCGTATGCATTAGAATTACTTACTATTTATGATAAAGCGCAAGAAATCCCTCAAAACAGTGACCATTTAGAAGGAACATTAACTATTACATCTAATGAATCATTGGCAGTGTATCGATTACCACAATTATTACGTACTTACAAACAGGAAAATCCGAAAGTAAATATCGTACTTGAGACAAATACCAATGGGCAAGCATTGAAAAAACTACATGAAGGAGAAACCGATGTTATCTTCATAATTGGAGAAAGTATAGAGCATAATGATTTTATTACGTGTAATTTATGTAATGAAACATTTGGATGGATTTTCCCTGCTCATTTCCCTTCAAACACTGATCCACTCCTTTTATTACAAGATACTCAATTTATATTTACTGAACAAAGCTGCGGCTATAGACCGATGGTAGATCGTTTTTTACGTCAAAGCGGGAATATTCCCGCTAAAACATTCGAAACTTCCAATGTTGAAGTCATTAAACAATCTGTGATGTGTGAGTTAGGAATTTCAATTCTCCCTAACATCGTTGTACAAGAAAGTTGTCAAAAAGAGCAACTCTGTTTTCAGCCCATCGAAACTCCAGCAGTCATTCAAAGCCACGTAATCTATCATAAATCTAGATGGATATCACCAGTTTTACAATCGTTTCTTACATTATTAGAGAGAATAGAATAGAAAAGTAAGCGAGTAATAACAAAAATGAGTAACTGCTCTAAAAAGCAATTACTCATTTTTATTAAAACATTTGTGTTCATAGCAATACAGGTGTTTCAAAATCAATATGTATATTATTTATTAGCTTGTACCTCACCTGCAATTAATTTACTACCTGAATATGTACCTTTTTGTATAAAAACTTGATTAATTAATTCTTTTTGCTCCTTTTCTGACATTACTCCTTTCCCTTCTCCTAAATTCCCACTTTGTAATTTCCAAATCTTGTTGTGGTCTACATCAACCTTTTCATATTTTCCTTGTTTCCATCGTTCTAAAATATCCACATATGTACTTTTTTGTGCAACATCATTACTATTTATAATTTCGAGTAAACTTTCAATACGTTCTTGTGTAATAAAAATATAGCCCCATTTTTGATCAGCTTTCGTTTTTTGATGTGCCATTTCATGTAGGGCTGTCTGTATGTTCTCATCTGTCCACTTAAAATTTTTATTAAAACCACTATTCGGTAATGAATGATTGCCATTTTCTAAAAGCTTTGCATCTTCAGCTTTTACATTACTATCAGCTAGCACTTCTACTGCCGGAGCGGCTGGTGATGCCTTTTTCGCAGCTGGTTTACTATTATTCAGATAATACAGCATACCATACGTTACACCTACCCCGATTACCGCCATACCAGCTATAATTCCTATGATTTTAAATAATGTTTTCATCTTGCTTGTTTCCTCCCAAATATCTCTGTTCTTACTACCTCATTATTTCTTATATAAAACAGTTCCTTCATTCAAAATAGTTCATCCCATCCCCTATCATATTATTTATATATATTTCCTTATATTGTATTTCTTTTTTCATGAAATTGAAAGATTATTCTGTTAAAAAATAAAGATATTCTACAAAATTTCCCTTTATATTTATATGGAAACAAAAAAACAACGAGCGCCTTCTAAAACACTCGTTATTTTTACTTTATGCACGATTTTCTTTTAACCACTTCGTAATAACATCTAACCTCGAAACATCAAAACGTCTTTCTTCACATACTTTTAAGCTGTTTAAACTTTTCACAATTTCTAATTCATTCGACTTTATACTTTTTGCTTCAATCAATTTACAGTACCCGTCTGTGACGGTATTGAGATTTTCATAATAACGCTGAAATGCTTTAGATATATGTAAATGTTTTTCAAAGTTTCTTCTTTTTTCGTCCCATCAGACTCTTTCCGTTTTCTAAGCTCTTCATCACTTGTATATAAATAAAAATATTGATCTGGAAAACCAATTTCTCTATTTATCATCTTTTCTTTATAAAAGTTTTCTATTAAAGATAACGGCTGATTAAATATATCAAAATGAAAACACCAATTATAACTAAGTGGCTGATATATATCTCCATCGAGTATTACTAATTCATATTGCTGCGACTTCTGCACTGCTATATTCCAGCGCTCTACTTGTTTTTCAAAATACCATGTTCTATGTTCATTTTTTGGTCTTTCAAATAAAAAATTCACTTCAGGTATAATGAATGCTCCATAATTGTTTTCTAGTTCACGGCATGTGCTACTCTTACCAACAGCACTCGCTCCCTCAAACGCTATAATCCCCATAGTTTCTCCCACTTTCATTAACTAAAATCTCGTTGTTTCGCTCTTCTCCCCCATAACTGTCTCCATAAAACGATTGAAGCGATAGAAAGCATTATTGTTGTAATGATACTACCTTCAATACCAAATGAGCCTCCATGAAGGACTTCATTGCCATTTGTTACAGGTTTAAATAGTAGTGTTGAATATATCGTCATGCCACTAACTGCAAAACCATAGACATTATATTGTGCCCAATTCCAAATGGAATGCCATGCACAAATCCCCCAAAGACTACTGTCCTTTAATACGTAAAAAGCTGCAAATACACCAACTAATATTATATTCGATATTGAAAGGATTGTAATACCAGGATTAAGTAAATGCAGAAAACCAAATAAAAAGGACGTCACTATAATCCCAACCCATATACGACTTCTAACAGAAATAATTGGAAATAACCAGCCTCGTACAATAATTTCTTCCGTTGCGCCTTGTATTAAAAAAGCAATTAAAGATCCTACAATACCAAATATGGCGGTTGCCGTAATTTGTTGCATTTGTAGTTTTACAATCCCTGTTAATATAAGCACAATTACTGGTATTGAAATGAAGACAAATCCTATTAACGCACCTCTCAAATACTTTCTCATCCATTGCACTTTCCAAAACCAATGGATGAAAATGACCTTTTCTCTACAAACCTAATCCATAAAAAAATAAAAAATATAGCCCCACCAAACGTTAATATCATCTCAATATTATTATAAATTGCCTTTACAAATGATGTATCCGCTTTCGGTAAAAACAGCATAAACAACATGAAAAATTCACCTAAAGTTAAAAATACAATTGCAAGTATAACAGCGAAAATAGGATGAACTTTTCTTCTTCCTTCTTTTGCTGCTTCAATTATTTTAAATTGTTTATTTAGCAATATTCTATCCTCCTTATTATTGTAATCATCTGTATTCTTAAAATATATATCGTTTCCCTTAAACATATTTTTTAAAATAAATGATTTCTGTTTGGAATAAATTCAGATTAGGAATAATATATAAATAAAAGAGATGTCTTCGTGCCTTTTACCAGTATCTCCCGATTCATTCACTGATATTACCAGCACTTGCTATTTCCCACCATTTGTTGTAGGATAGTAATTAAGGTCAATTTAGCACTATATTTTCTTTGCATATTATCAAGTATCAATCAGGAATGTTTTGTACTCCTTATGGATTTTTGATAATATGTGAACTTTTATTTTCAATCGAATAAGGCCGATCATATTGTAATCTTTTTAAATTTTAGGAGGCATTACCATGACATTAACAGGTAAAGTAAAATGGTTTAACAGCGAAAAAGGTTTCGGTTTCATCGAAGTTGCAGACGGTAGCGACGTATTCGTTCACTTCTCAGCTATCACTGGCGACGGCTTCAAATCTCTTGACGAAGGTCAAGAAGTTAGCTTCGAAGTTGAAGACGGTAACCGTGGACCTCAAGCTAAAAACGTTGTAAAGCTATAATTCAATCAATAAAAAGGTTGTTACCAGCTCGGTTAACAACCTTTTTAATATATAACTAAAAATTTTTACATAAAAGGAGTGGTTACATGTATCGCAATCGAAAGAACGATGTAGCAGAAGTACCACCAGAACAAACCCCTGTTTGGGAATGTGAATCAGAGGATTGTTTAGGATGGATGAGAAAGAACTTTTCATTTGAAGAAGAGCCTAAATGCCCTTTATGTAAAAGTAGTATGAAAAGCGGAGAACGTTTATTACCTAAAATAGGTTGATTTTTACAAGCCCCTCTTATTTTAAATAAGAGGGGCTTTTTTATTAATAATGAATATCCTCTACATCTGTTCGTACAATAGAATACATTAATGCATCGTGTTGTTTATTTCCTTGATGAATGTATCCACGTAACAGCCCTTCTTGTTGAAAACCTAATTTAGATAACATATTACACGAAGTTATATTTTCAGGATATGTAATAGCTCCAATTCTAAATAAGCCTAAATCTCGAAATCCATAAGTAATAATTTCTCGAGCAGCTTCAGAAGCATAACCATTCCCCCAATAACGAGGATGCAAATCATATCCAATCTCTGAGCGTTTACTCCAAAGTTGTAAATTATTTAATCCAATTGTTCCTACTAAATTATTTGTGTCTTTTAATACAATCCCCCAACGCATTGCCTTTTTCTCAAAGTAATTTTTTGAAAAAGATTCAATCATACGTGAAGCTTGTCCAAACTCAGTAAAAGAATTCATACCGTAATAACACGTTACCTCATCTAATGAGAATATTTCATATATTTTTTGACAATAAGATTGTTCTATTTCAACTAAGCGCAAGCGTTCTGTTTCTAACATAGGAAATACCATAGGATCACTCCTTTCTCTCTACTCATTTATTATAGCAGAAAAAGTATTTATAATTAGGAAAGTCCTTAATGTCCCACAAATCAAATATTTCTAGCGATGTTTATCCTCTTAATAATATATAACTTCGTTGTATTTATTAATTCCCCTCTAAAAACCACCCCTAATTTATACCTTCTCATGTTAAAATATAGAAAAATAGTAAATATTTCTTACGGAGGTGCTTAAACTTTATGTATATTTTCATTGGCTTATCCCTCTTGCTCATTTTACTCATTTTTTTATTCGCAAAAAAATTCACACCAAACTCATTTATGATGACAAGTTTTAAAGGAAATAGCTTTAAGACATTTTCAGTTGGTATATTAATCGCTGCCACACTCTCTCTTTCATACGGAATGTATCACGCAGCAACATATCAACCTAAATATTTAGATATTAAATTGCAAAATCAAAATTTCACTGTTTTTGGTAATGTTGGTGAGTTTGGTTATTTCTCAGAAGAATTACTAAAAAAAGATGCAGAAGTTGAACTGTATTTTGTCTCTTGGGAAACAATACAATTAAATAATCCAGAAATAATAGTAGACTACCCTTCAGGCAAACAGGAAACATGGAAGCCTAATATAACATTAATTCCTACAAATAAATTAAAAGAAAAACATAGTATTAAAGGACTTTATCGGCTCTCACCGTATTCATTTGAAGAATATGGAAAAACAACATTAACTATTAAAGAGAATAAAGCCAATCATAAAAAGATTGTAATTAATGTTAAATAATCATAAATAAAATGTCCCTCCATTATGTTGGAGGGACATTTTATTTACATATGTATTCAATATTATTATTTTGACTGTTCATTCAATGTCGTAATTATTTCATTGGCAGTATTCTTTCCGTTTCCAATACAAGCACCAATTCCTACACCGTAATATGAAGCACCAGCTAAGTATACATTAGGATAAAGCACGGCCAATTTTTCTTGTAATGATTGAACAGCTTGATTATGTTCTAAATGATATTTCGGCATTAAATCTTTCCAATTTGTAACTTCAATTACTTCCGGTTCACCTTTAATTCCGAGGCTCTTTTCAATATCATATAAAGCAACTCGTACTAATTCTTCTTCACTATAACTTTTGATCGTTTCATATACTGGATTAGTGCTCTTATAAAACATTCTTACTAATAGCTTTTGTTTACCAGATGTATGTTTCCACTTCCTGCTTGTCCATGTGCAAGCATCACAATGTAAATCACTGTTTTCCGTTACGATAAAACCTGTGCCGTCAGCCGGTAGTTGTTCATCTAGTATGTCAAAACCTAAGTAAATACTTATAAGCGATGAATTTTTAAATTTATTAAAATGCTCATTTAACTCATTAGACTGTAATAACGTTTGTGCGATATCATGTGGAGCTGCTAAAACGACATAATCAGCTTGTATTGTCTCATGATTTGCAAAAGAAACCTCATACCGATCCCCTTTTTTACTTATCACTGTTGTTACAGCACCTTTATTAATGACAGTCTCCGTCAGCACTTCTTCTAAGCGATTAATAATCGTAGATAGTCCACTTTTAAATGATACAAACTTTTTATTTCCTGCTGACTGAAATTGTTTTTTATTCTCTTCAAAACCTTTAATAATACTTCCATATTTATTTTTATACTCAAGTAAATATGGTAACGTAGATGCCATTGTAAGCTCATTCAATTTACCAGAATATACACCTGACAGCACAGGTGCAATTTGTCTTTCCACTAATTCTTTCCCTAAAAAGCTTTCTAAAAATACAGCAAGTGATGTATCCTTTGTAAACTCCTTATTTTTCGTAATAAAATCTTTTAAAGCAACGATTTTCCCTTTTTTGAGACTAGCGTACTGCTAAATAATGATTCAACACTCATAGGAATCCCAAATATAGTGTCAGCAGGAATTGGATGTAATATGTTATCAGAGTATATGTAAGAAATACCTGTTTCGTTATATACCATTTCATTTTCTAAATATAAATCTTTTACAAGCGGCAAAACATGTTCATTACGAGCTACAATAGAATCTGCTCCAGATTCCATAATAAAATCATTTTCTTCCACACTGTGGATTTTACCACCT
Source organism: Bacillus sp. TH17 (assembly GCF_016651125.1). Taxonomy (NCBI): domain Bacteria; kingdom Bacillati; phylum Bacillota; class Bacilli; order Caryophanales; family Bacillaceae; genus Bacillus; species Bacillus sp. TH17. The sequence continues at coordinate 1,931,426 of NZ_JAEKEN010000001.1, read as the reverse complement.
AAATACTCTTCTTTCTCAATAAGGATTAAATTTAAATCTATATTATAATCCTTCTTTAATTTTTCTAAATAAAACATAGTAGAAAGTCCAGTAATACCTCCACCGATGACAACGACTGTTTTCATATTTGCTGCGCCCCTAACCGATACAATTAATAATTCCTTTATTATTATAACCAAAAATTATCATAGTCGACTAGCAGCTTGCGCATTCTGTAAGAAATTAGACAATATATATGAATATATTTTAGGCTGATCATTATGCACTAAATGACCTGCAAACGGAATAACAGCAATATGTATATTGTTGTTTAATTGTTTAAACGTTGTAGTGGCTGTAACTTCATCTGCTGAATCTCCCCCAACAATACACAGTGTAGGTACTTGAAGATTAGCTACATCACCTGTTTCATGAAATGGGTACCACTCCTTAACTTGCCACGATTTCAGCAACCCTTTCCAATCACTTTTTACATGAATTTGATTCATATAAGTTACAACTTCTTCATTTTCCATCAACTGTTGATGACACTTTACTTCATACTCCTGAGACTCTTCCCAATTATCTCGCTCAATAGGAAAGATACCTGAAAAAGTTAATGTCCTCACTTTATTTGGATATTTTTTTGCAAATAATAAAGCGGCTATCCCCCCTAGTGAAACACCCGCTATATGACAACTATTAATTTGCAAATGTTCTAGTGTATCATTCAAATCATCAGCAGAGCAAAGAAAATAATTATCTAATGTACCTCCTGATTCTCCATGTCCCCTCAAATCAGGACGAATTACTTTATATTGTTTTTCTGTAAAAAATTCTACCTGTTCTTCAAACTCTACTAAACCTGTCATACCACCAGAATGTAAAAGCACAATTGGTTCCCCTTCACCTGAAATATGCGTATGTAGTATCATTTATCCCCCTCCTTTAAAACTGAATATTCTATTTATTAATAGTATATCGAATATATTTCTAAATTACCAATTAAAAAAGAACTATAACATATTCAACTCACGTCATAGTTCTTTCTATTTTAAAAACATAAACCAGTTTATTAATTTGTCAATTTCTTGGCTGAGTGCTATTACTTTTTCATGTTGAAGTCCATAATTTGAGACTAGATTCAATAATTCTTCTTTTTTCAATTCAATTATTTTTTCTAACTTCACTAATTCCATGTCGTCTTTATTCGCTCCAATTTCAAAATATATGTATTTTAGTATAGCCTACTTACATAATAAGTAAAAGTCTCATGCTAATGTAAAATCTTACATACTTGAAAAAACAACATACTACTAACAAAAAAAGAGACTTAAACTAAGCCTATTATTACAGGTCATTATAATTTTCTACCATTTTTTATAAATATGTTAGTTTATGAATGTGTACCATTTACTATTAATTTAAAGTTAGACACTTTTACACATTAATAATACAACAGAATTTCTCAAATGTTTTATCTTTATATTCTGGAATCCTTGTTAAGTGATCAAAATAACTATATGAAAATTTAAATATGTGTCCAAAATCCCAATTAAATTCGCTGTAGTCTTTAAGCCAGAATGCATTATCTAGCGGAAGTATATCAACTTGTCTTGCTTTTGTAAGAGGTAAACGATCTACAGTAGAATTCAATATTATTTGGGCATTCGGCATTAAATTGCGACTTTTTCTAAGTACATAAACTAGCTTTAATAGTGGTTTTATTCCTCTTTGAAATAATTCTATATGCCCTAAGTCATATAATATATTAATCGCATGTGAGAAGGTAAGCATATGACCAATTAAATCGTGATGTGATTCTGCCTTATATATAACGTTAAATTCAGATAATTCACTTAAAATAAAATCAGATAATTGCTTCGGGTTTTTAATTTCGCTTTGAATCTCCTCATTATTTATAATGAGTTGCTTTACTTCTTTAGTTGTAAAACCAATCCAAGATCTACCGGGAATTGTTTTTTGAAACGATAATATAAGGTTTGCTATATTATTAATATCTTGCTCACTCCCCCAATGACTTAACTCCTTAATGGCTAGTAAACTTAAAGAAGCGTAAATTACATTATGACCAACCCAATGGAGTTCATCAATCGTTTGTTCCAAAGATTTAATTATCGTTTCTTCAGCACTTTGATAATCGACACCTTGTTTATTATCAATTGTTTCGCCTAACCTTTGCTTATGGAGCATCATTTTCGCTTGAGAATAAATGTTACAGGCAGTTTTTTCATCAATGTTATTGTTTTTCGTAAAAAAATAACTAGCAATGGCAGCTGCTCCGAAATGTGCATACCAAATATCATTTGTTTCTTTTTTACATTGAGATATAATTGAAAGCCCATCTTTTAATACACTTATATTTTCCATCTCTCTTATCCCCACTAACCCCTAATAAAAATGGTTTTTTAGCATCTACAAAGTCGGCAAAAAGCCAGGTGAAAACTCTTGAAAAGTTTCCTCCTTTACAGTTATAAATTAAAATTGTCCCTGTCGCTCAACAAGAATTAAATTTGCTTCTAATAATATTTTGAGATGATACTTATTCATCCCTAATGCAGTCTCAATCTTCCACAATTGTGTTTGTTTTGATTATGAAATAAATAACGAACAATCTCTCGTTTTACTCCTGCCAAATCCTTAAAAATTTTCACTCTTTTTTTATCTGAATTATTTGGTTTGATAGTCATGGAACTATCTTATTTTTTTGTCAAATCTCTCATCTTCTTAAACATACAATGTGAAAATCAAATGTGTATGTATTTATAGATAGTTGTTTTATTATACACGCGAATCTTTATGTAATTGATACTTTCTATTATGTTACCACTTAGTATGTATCCTTAAGCTACTTCCTTAGCTTAACGAAGGTGTTAATACAAATAAGATGTGATTCATTTCATCACTCTTATTCAAAAATCTATGTTTCACGTTCGGTGGAATACGCACAACATCTCCTTCTTCTAAAAAATATTCATTCCCTTCCAATTCCACATACACTTCCCCTTTCATTACAACTGCAATTTCTTCCTTATCTTCGTGGGAATAATGACTTTCTGTTGTATTTGCATATCCGTTTAAATCCATCATTAACATTTCAATGCGAGCTTTCATAAAATCTGGTGTTAACACATCATAAACAATATGATCATTATTTTCTCGATATACTTTTTTCCGATCTTTCTTCTTAGAAATAAGTGAATCTGTATCAATATCATTAATAAAAAGAGTAAACAGCGGTACATTTAATGCTTTCGCTATTAATTCCAATACATTTAAAGAAGGATTGGCATGTCCTCTTTCAATTTGACTAATAAGTGAAGTACTGATTCCTGCATAATCAGCAAATTCACGAATTGTCATATTATTTTTCTTACGATAACTTAAAACAGTTTGACCTAGCCGATAATGAATCATTGTTACAACTTCCTTTCGTCCATCATAATACATCTTTTGTCCCTTTTGTGCTGACATACTAAACAGTGGCAATTAATCCTTCCTTATTTCATCTTAGGCTTATATACTAACTTTTGTACATTATATTATATACAGTTCATTATAATAAACAACCAATCGGAGGGACAAACTTTGAAATCACCTATTCTTTCATATTTCATCTTATTTTTCGGCGTGTTCGCCTTATCTACTTCAGCTATCTTCGTAAAAATAGCCGATGCCCCTGCAGCAATCACTGCTTTTTATCGATTATTGTTTGCTACGGTAATTCTTTTACCGTTTCTAATATTTAATACAAACAATCGAAGCGAACTTCGCTCATTATCAAAAAAGCAATGGGGATTTGGACTCTTATCTGGATTATTTCTAGCAGCTCATTATGTACTATGGTTTGAATCTTTACAGTATACTTCCATAGCAAGTTCTACAGTTATCGTAACGTTGCAACCTTTATTTTCAATGGTCGGTGGTTATTTTTTATTTAAGGAACGGTTTACGAAAGGTGCGATTATAGGCTGCCTTATTGCAATTTCAGGAAGTATCGTGATTGGGTGGCAAGATTTTCAAATTAGTGGTGAGGCTTTATACGGCGATATTTTAGCTTTTATTGCTGCTGGCGTCATAACAGCTTACTTTTTCATCAGTCAATATGTTCGTAAAGACCTATCCCTAATACCGTACTCGGTAATTAGTTATGGCAGTAGTTCACTCTTTCTCGGTATATTTGCTTACACACAGCAGTCATCTTTCTTCAATTACACTGCACAAACATGGTGGTCCTTTATAGGTCTTGCATTCATTGCAACGATTTTAGGACAAACAATTTTCAATTGGTTATTAAAATGGATGAGCGCTACTGTTATCTCGATGAGTATTTTAGGAGAGACAATTGGAACTTGTATTTTAGCCTATTTCATTTTAGATGAAACAATTTCTTTACAGCAAGGACTAGGAATTCTACTTATTTTCATTGGATTAGCAATATTTTTATTACAACCGAAACAATTGAATCACAATTTATAAAGTGAAACTTTAATCAGTGGGGATTTTATTCATCCCCCACTGATTATTAGCCTTCACCAATCGGGCGTTTACGGGCAGCCCGACTCCCACATAACTTCTTTGCTCCAGCCAAATTTTGAGGTGGGAGTTTTACTGCCCACAAATAGCGGGATAAACAAGAAAAGCATGACATTAGTTTGCCATGCTTTTCTTGTTTATTTATTATTGCGGACTTGCTTTTGCTTTAGCCTTTGCTCCAATACATGAATCATGAAGAGGAAATGCTCTGCCTCTCTTGTAACATGATCAGCAAGCAATGGATTTATGACATTTCGGATTTGACATGTTTGAATTAACTCTAATCCTGCTTTTTTGAAATCCCTTAACTCAACAGTGGCATTTTCACTATCTTTATTCATTTTTCCTATAATCGGGTATGTCGGTTCTTTTTGATATAACATCGATTCAACATCTCTAGCTTGGTTAAGCAAAATTTCGAAATCATCACCGAATTTCAACGCTGTATGAACAAGATTTCTTTCCGATTGATCCAGTAATGATCCAATAAAACGTGAGTGTTCCATCATAATACGCAGCCAGAAAACATTCTCACTAATAATCGCATCTTGAATAGGATCCATTTTCCCTTCGTTAAACTTTTGAAGTGTCCGCATAAAATATTCTGCTTCTCGTGCAACATGATCCACTAAAAGTGGGAAATTAAACCCTTTCACTTTACAATTGATGATTAAAATTAGTAAGTTTCTTTTATAATTACGAAAAGCATACACTAACTGAATGCTCTCTTCATTTAATTGCCTTACCGCTTGAACAGTTTGTGGAATAGTAAATGCTTTTTGCAGCTGCCTATCAAACTGATTATAAAACTGTTCTACTTGCTGAATTAAATTTTTATCGTTACGATTAAACCCCTCACCAAGAAACAAAGCATGCTCTTTCATAATACGTAACCAAAATCTATTTTCAGTTATAGATCGTTCAATAAATAATTGTTCTGTTAATGATTCAGATGGAGCTGCTTTCAATTCCGGTGGCAACAGCATAGCTCGCTGTGGGTCCATAATAAAATGTCCAGGAATAGGTTGGTCTGTCGACATTACAATCACTCCTTGTTCCTTGAATGCTCAATTATACTGTGTATGAAAATAAATAAAATTCAAATATACTTATGCAATCGTTTTTTCAAGGTTTTTGAAATTCCCACATATGCATTCCCCTTGCACATAGAAATAGATTCTATTAAGTCATATGCTTTCCGGATTGAGATGATTCCTAATGCTTCATCCTTTAAAACATCCTTTAAATAAAAATTGTTCTTTATTTTTAATAAACTGAAAAAAGCATGGCGTCCTTTTGCCATACTTTTTTCAAAACAAATCGATATTTCTGTTCAATTTACACCCCTATTTATTATGTACAATCAAACCATGTGGTCTAAAACGACTCATCATGATTTCGTTAACAAATTTCCCATGAGCCTTCAAATTCCCAACCTTTACACCCTCTTCGATAAATCCAAATTTTTTATATAATACTTTAGCTCTAGGATTCGTTTCTAATACACCAAGTTCCACTCGTTCTAACATTAGCCAATTATCAGCTAAATCAAGCATTTTTGTAAGAAGTGCTTTTCCAATTCCTTTATTTTGATACTCACTATCTACTCCGATGAATAAATCTCCCGAGTGAGATCTTCGCCCTGGACTTTGGGTTAAACCGACAAATCCAACAACTTCTCCATCATATTCTGCTACAAATTCAAATTGATTCTGTGCTAAATTTCGAATTCTATTCTCCATTGCATCTACACGCATACTAGGTCAGAAAACCATATAAGGTAAAACATCATCTTGTATGCATATACGATGAATTGCTCTAGCATCTTGTGTTTCTACTGCTCTAACGTTAATCTCCATCTTTTTCCCCTCCATTCAAATATTCATATTCTAATATCCCATATTAAAATCCTGCCAACCCTTATTTCTTTGTGTTATTTTTATATAATTATTTCGATATAATATTCGCTTTTTGAACATCATCTCTTATATTCCCTCTCGTTCAAAATGAAAAAACCACTTAGAATATGCTAAGTGGTTTTTTATTTAATTTTTCACCCTATTATACAACTCAAGCAGTTCTTCTACTGAAATACCATTTATTTTCATACCGGTAATATCACAATTTTCTATTTCAATATTTTTCAGATTACTACTACGTATTGTAGTACTTTCCAAATCACATCTATCAAATGAAATAGGATCTTTATCCTCTCCAAGGCTTGTATCTCTAAATTGAACTCCACCTAAAGTCACAAAATTAAATTTACTGCCAGAAATATTTAAATCTGCATATGAGGAATTTCTAAAATTAATATTTCTAAAGGTTGATTGACTTATATTACAATTACTCATATTCATATGCATTATATTACTACCAACAAATGCACTATTTTTTAAATTTACTTGATAATATTCTGTATTAACCAAATTACAGTTTTCGTATTGACCATTTTTCATATCTTTATTTTTAATTAGGTTCTCTCCAACTGCATCTACATTTTTTCTTTTTACATAGCAATACTCATCTTCAGATTTAAAAATTATTTCATAGCCCATTTTTTTATAAAAATGATGATTATTAATTTGTCTACTAGATGTTTCAAGATCCCAAATCCTTATGTTCGGAAATTTTTCTTCTATTAACTTAATAACCCGCGATCCAATTCCTTTTCCTTGAAGAAAAGGCTCTACAAAAATACGATCGATTCTTCCGTACGATTTACCAGAGATCGTAACTATAATTCCCCCGATTACTTTTTCACCCATTATCACTTTGTAAGTATCCAATTCTTCAATTGAATATTTCATCATTTCAACTGAAGAATATCCTGGCGGTTGAATGTTATAATCAATTACATCACCTTGGCCGTATAACCATCGCTTTGCTTCTTCATCAAATGTTCTTTTCATTATTTCTGTTAACTTTTCAGCATCTAAAATTGTAGCTTTTTCTATAGATATTATTGTCATTTTTGTTTTCCCCTTCATTGTTATAAACCGATAACTTTTGTGAACGATATAGTTATTAATTTACTTTTGTCTTTAATATTTTTCCCATTATTACATATGGGGCATCACTTTTACTTGGGTGAAATGGCTCTAATACATCCACCCAATCCAATCTTTTATATAAAGAACGCGCTTTTTCATTGTTTATTTGTGTTGTTAAAATACTCGTTCTATTTGAAATCCCTTCTAATAATTCATTATGTAATTTCATTCCAAGACCTTCATTTCGATATTGTGGGTGAACTGCTAACTCTACAAATTCAAAACAATCTTGTAACCATTCGTCTGCTTGTTCTAGATTTAACGCTTCTCTCATTAATTGATTATAGTACTGCCCTTCTAATGAGCGATAACCATAAGTAAAACCAACTACCTCATTTTCATCATTTATTGCTACTATACCTTTAAAATCTGCATATTCTATATGTCTTTTCATTCTCTCAATCATTTCAGTAAAATTTGTTTTCTCAAATGCTTTACAATACAATTTTGCCATATTATTAATTAGAATTTCATCTTTTTCAATACGTATGAATTTCACTTTACCTTCCCCCTATTAAAACATTTGAACCCTTAAATAATTATAAAATAAAGAAATTTAAAACTAATCACTCTCTTTACTATTAAACTACAAATCAACCTATATTTTCCACTGTTACTTAATATGAATGAATAAAAAGAAGAGAACATGTAATATACATATGTTCTCTTCTTTTTATTTTAACGCTTATTCATTTTCAATTTTATATAATTAATAATTAGATATTACTTAAGCCACTCGTTACAAGTATTAGCTAGCTCCTGTAAATCCTCTATAAATCGACTCGCATGATATCCATCACAAACCGCATGATGTACTTGCAATGAAACAGGTAGGATAACCCGTCCATATACTTGAAAAAGATTTATCATCTTTATGAAAGATTGTATAACTAGGTATCATTTCCTCCCAATACCCTAAAACTCCTTCATCATTAAAACATGTTCGAAATTCTGTATGTTTATTTATCACTCTAGAAATTACATAAATAAAAGTCGGATAAAATTTGATTTCCTTTTGATGTATTTCCTCTAGCATCATCGTAATATCAACATTCGCTGTCATACTAAACGAACACTTTAATTTTAAATAATGTTCAAAATACTGCTCTCTATTCCAATTTTCTCTGTCAATTACATGAAACTTCATTTTAATAGCCTCCTAAAATTTTATTTTTATTTTAGAAGGCTAACTTTCTTGTTTTCACCACACTTGTTCACTCCTTACAGTTTAAATTTAATACTAAGCTTTTTATTTAACTATATAACATCTGCAGAAATTCGTTCACATATTTCTGGAAATCCATCCACATACTATTAATAAAGTGAAACTTTAATCAGTGGGGGCAGTTGATCCCCCACCTAACTTCTTTGTTTTCGTCGAATTTTGAGGTGGAGGTCTTACTGCCCGTTAATGCGGGATAAATCAAATGACGTTTGGAGGATTCAAACATGAATGACAAAAATGTAAATAAAAAAGAAAATGTTATCGAAAATACTACATCTATTCAAAATAATAATACTGCAAATCTTAATATCGAAGAACAAGCAATGAATGGCTCATATGGAATGCCCGAAACAACCATTGAAGATGCTGATCACGTTGTAACTGATGATTTGACTTCAAAAAATTAATGAACTACATAGAAAAGAGCCAAGGAAAATATCCTTGGCTCTTCTCTATTATATATCCATTTTTTTACTTCTTCTCTCTTTTTAGAAAGTTTCCCTGGCCAAAAAGCAAAGCGTCCTAAAACGACTGTAATCGCAGGTACAAGCAGTGGTCTTACAATAAATGTATCTAGTAATACACCAATTGCAGTTACAATACCAAATTGGACAAGAACTTGAATTGGAAGTGTGCCTAACACTGCAAAAGTCCCTGCTAAAATTAAACCTGCGGATGTAATTACACTACCTGTTTGTATAACACCATTTTTCACTGCATCTAGATGATTTTGTTTCTTTCTGTTTTTCCATATTTCAGAAACCATAAAGATATTATAATCTTCCCCTAAGGCAACTAAAAATACGAATGCATATAACGGTATCGCACCTTGTATCGCGGGAGCTCCCATACCGAAATGCAGTAAAATCCAGCCTGCTCCTAATGCAGAGAAGAAAGATAAAACGACAGTTACAATTAAGTAAATCATCGCAACGATTGAACGTAAATACACGAGTAAAAGTAAAGCGATGATACTAATCATAACCGGAATAATAACCGCTTCATCCCGTTCAGTAATTTGCTTTGTATCATATAAGGAAGCTGTTTCTCCGCCAATCCATAAATGATTCTCAGCTTGACTAATTCCTTCATCTTTTAATACCTTTTCTACACTATTTTTCAATTTAGGGATTTGATCTAATGCTTCAATTGAGTATGGGTTTTCCACTAAAGAAACTTCATACATTTGCAATTGATTATTTTCTTTTCCCTTCATTGGCTCTTTCACTTTATTAACAAAAGATAATTTCTCTATTTCTTGTTTAATAGGTAAATCTTTTCCCTTTGAATCAACTACAATCTTTACTGGCGCTAATTCTCCAGCTGAAAAATGATCCGTAATTAATGTAAATCCTTCGCGTGATGGCATATCTTTCGGGAATGATTCTAATAAGTCGTACGTGTATTGAATACGCGGTACAAATGAAGCCAAGCCTCCTAATAAAAATACGGTTAGCATAATAATTGTCCACGGTTTACGTACAACGATATCCCCAAGTTTTTTACTAAAGAATCCTTTAGTATTTTTTACTTTTACTACTTTCTTCTTCTTTCTTGCAAACTCTTCATTCATTTCAGCTGTTCTCGGTATGAACGGGAAAAATGCAACTCTACCGAAAATTAATAATAATGCTGGAAGAATCGTTAAAGCAGCGATTCCCATAATGAAAACAGCCACACTAAATGGAACTGCGAATCGATGAAAAGCTCCATAATGAGCAAGTAATAACGTTCCTAACCCTAATACTACAGTAAGTGCACTCATTATAATTGCTCCACCTGATGCTTTTATCGCAAGTTGCAATGCTTTATACTTACTTTCTTCTTCTAGCAAGTACTCTTTATATCTTGAAATAAGAAATAAACAATAGTCCGTTCCTGCTCCAAACAGTAAGACAGTCATAATCGATATAGCCTGTGCATCTACTTTAATCCATCCATTGTCTGCTAAAAAGCCCAGTGTCGGACTGATAATTCCGTATGCAAAACCAACAACGAGTAAAGGTAAAATTGCTAAAATTGGTGAACGGTACAGTAAAATTAATAAAACCAATACTAGTAGTACAGTAGCAACTAATAATTTCACATCAGCTTGACTAAATAAACTTACCGCATCCGTTTGAATACCCACAGGTCCAGATAATCGAACATGTAAACCAGAGTCGGTAATTTTTTGTTTGAACGGATCTTCATCCACTTTACTATTCACTATTTTTCGTAACTCTTCTAAATTACCTTTTAATATATCCGTTCCAGCAGATTTATTAAAAAATATTGGTGTGACAAATGATGTACCATCTTTTGATGCACTTTTTGATAATACTTGCTCTGGAATTGTATCAAATGGTGGTAACAATGATTGTTCTTTTAAAGGGTCCGTTTTTAACTCTTTATAAACGTCCTGTATTAATTTGTAGTCTTTTGACTCTAATCCACCATCCCGATGCCATACAACTAACAACGGGTTTCCTGCATTATTAGGAAATTCTTTTTTCATAAGTGCTTCAGCTTGCTGTGACATAGCTGTTTCAGGTAAATTTTTCGGATTCGGTTCTTTCGTACTGTTTACTTGTGGTAACGTAAATGAAAGTACTAATGTAATAAGAATCCATACCGATAAAGTTATCCATTGCGTATTCTTCCCTGCTACAAGCCTCCCTAACATATGTAACGGGTGCTTTTTCATAAAACCCCACCTTCCTTTTTTCCTCCAACATTAATTATATATACTGGTCGGTTAATTAATCAAGAATGATTAAAAAATTATGTTATAATTATCTCAATAATAAATGTCAGGAGCGAATGTATTTGGATCAAAAACAACGTCCTCTCGGAAGGCCTCGTCAAAATAAAAATACAAAGTCTACAAAAGAAATCATTTTAGAAGTTGCAACTAGGTTATTTCTCACTCAAAATTATCAAGTTGTTTCAATGGATGAGGTCGCGAAAGAATGTGGAGTTACAAAAGCAACTGTCTACTATTACTATTCAACAAAAGCTGATCTATTTACCGCTACTATGATTCAAATGATGGTGCGCATAAGAGAAAATATGGATCAAATACTCTCTACGAATAAAACTTTGGAAGAAAGATTATTGAACTTTGCTACAGTATACTTACACGCAACGATGGATATTGATATGAATAATTTTATGAAAGATGCAAAACTTTCTTTATCTGAAGAGCAATTAAAGGAATTAAAAAATGCCGAGGATAACATGTATGAAGTGTTGGAAAAAGCGCTAGATAACGCAATTCTCCTTGGAGAAATTCCTAAAGGAAATCCTAAATTTGCTGCCCATGCTTTCGTAGCTTTATTATCAATCGGGAATTTTAAAGATGAGAATCACAATCCTACTCTTGCAAATATAGATGAATTAGCAAAAGAAATCGTTTCGTTTTATTGGAATGGATTAAGTCATCAAAATTAAATTGATTATATTTAATAAAGAGCATATTTGAAATTCCTTCAAACATGCTCTTTATTAATTTAAGGGTTTTATTTATATACTAGCAACACCGATTAACAAAAAATTCTTATCTATAGCTCTTGAATTTGTGCATTTATATTCCCCTTACTTAATCCACCATGGTAACAAACTACAGAATCAATTTCTAGATTTAAATACTTCTTCAAAGAATTTTGCGCTTCTTTTATATCCAAAGTAGTTGGGGCATGAATTCCCCCTAAAATTCCGTTTACACTATACATTGAATCCCCAGCGATAAGAGTTTTACTTTGTCTCAAATATAAACTAATATGACCAGGAGTGTGCCCTGGGGTATGAATAATAAGAATACCACCACAATATGGAAGTTCTTGGCCTTCAACCAAAGTATCATCCACTTTTCCTTTTGGTGGATTCTGTACTTGTGCATCCTTCAACAAAGGTAACTCCCCCTCGATATATGGCTTATCTAGATCGTGAGCATAGACTTTTATATTACTTCCACAGTTTTGTAATAGTTCAGGAAGACTACCTATATGATCTATATCTTGATGCGTCAAAATCACGGCTTTTAGTTTATCAAACGATACTCCAACCTTACCCATTTCTATTCGTATATCTTCAATTTGTCCAGGAAATCCAGTATCTATTAAAACTGCCATTTCATCATCCCATAAAAGAATTGGGTGAATAATATACTCTTGAAATTCAAGATGTAACATCTCTACCCCTTTAGCAATCTCCATAACATTATTCTCCTTTATAATGAAATTTTTGAAATCTAAAAATTGGCCTGATAAACAAGTAATTCTAAATTACAAAGCCTCGCTATCGTTTAATATGTTTCGTCATACCAATCGAAAATTCCTCAAATCCAATTGATTCATAGTAATATTTTAAATCTTCAACACACATAAGTTGTGGAATAACTCGTTTTTGTTCACAGTGCCGGATTAATCGTTCCACTATTTCCTTTCCAACGCCCATGGACTGATACTCTGGCATTACACATACACCGCAAATAATGCCCGTTATTACACCATCTGATATTACTCGTCCCATCCCAATTAATTGTTGCTCTTTAAAAGCATATATCACATACCAACTTTGCTTACACATTTGCTCTAACTCATTAACCGATAATTCAAGAGAATTCCATCCTAAAGATTCATACATAGTTAATAATTCATTGAAATCTTTAGGGGGTTCAATCGTGTAATTTAAAATAGTTTTCATGTAAATACTCCCTATCATCCTTTTTGTTTTATTCCAAAAAAATTTTGACCGTCGTTAAACTGACTAGAACAATACTTCAATAAGAAAAAATGAAACTCCTTCTCTTTAAAAACATAAGGAACTTAATAAGATTGGTACCATATATATTTCTCTATTTAATATTTGTTTAATATATCAACTAATGGTGAGTATAAAATATATACATTTCAACCATCACCAAATACTGAATCTAAATTACAATTATAAGAAAAAGAAGGTATCTCATCTTTGTGAGATACCTTCTTTTATATCAATCCATCATTATATTATCAACCAAAAATCATACAGCTACATACGATAAGAACAAACAAAACTAATAAACTATTTGAGAAATAACCCATAGAATACTACCCCTTTATTTCATTATGTAAAAGATTTTACCATAAAATTATTAATAGTATAATGACTGAAAAAGACATTGGCTTCATTAGTTTTTTATGTATAAAGTAATATTTTATAATCTTTCTACTCACCGCTCATAAAAAACTTTAACTTTTCCTCTAATGCATCGCTCACGATTTAAATAACATTGATATTAGTAAAAATAGTAATAAAATAATTACTAATAAAGAATTAATAAACGAATACATGAATTTATTATTAAATATGTCAGGTACTTTCAAATTATTATCAGAGAAATCCACTGAATTTACACATTTAGAGCAACACATAATTGAGTATATTGCCCAGCAAAAAGTCGCTGTAAATTTAAAAATGATTGCTAGTTATTTAAACATACCTAAACAACAATTAAGTGTAACCGTTCGTAATTTAGAGCAAAACGGATACATTGTAAAAAAACAAGATACAGTAGATAAACGAGCTGTTTTAATTTCCTTAACAGATAAAGCTGAAAAAGTACATTATGAAAGATGGAAACAAATTTATAATAATTTCACTAGTAATCTTGAAAAACTCAGTGAAGAAGATCAACGTGATTTAACTTACGGACTGTATAAAACAAATAAAATGCTATCAAAAATGCTAAATAACGACTAATCATATATATATGATATTTTTTTATTATTAAATGGAGGACGTTTCATGGTTAAAGAAATAGATTTACAATCAGTTCAAAGTACTATGCTTATTCCACTATGGGGACGAGCATATGGTAGTGAGAAAAACAAGGATATTTTAGATGATACGGAAGCTATTCGGATTATTAAAGAATGCGACTTTGATTTTTCTAAAATAGCAGATACATTTGGCGAATATGGATGTATCACTTACATTACCCGTGCAAGAAAAATAGACGATACTATTAAACAATTTATTAGAAAACATCCGAATGCTACTATAGTAAATATCGGTTCTGGACTAGACACTACTTTTTCAAGAATTGATAACGGTACTATACAGTGGTATAACCTTGATTTGCCTGATGCGATCGCTTTCCGCAAAACATTAATTGAAGATACACCACGAAATATAAGCATTGCCAAATCATTTTTTGACACTTCTTGGTTCAACGATATAAAATATGATCCAAAAGACGGTATTCTTTTTATATCAGCAGGTGTGTTTTATTACTTTAAAGAAGAAGAACTGAAGGAGATATTTGTCGCTATGGCAAAACGTTTTCCTGGAGGAGAGTTATATTTTGATGCCGAATCAAAGTTCGCACTGACACTTTCGAATGCTACTGTAAAAAAATCTGGTAATAACGGCGCTATGATGTATTTTTACGTAAATAATCCAAAGACAATAGAAAAGTGGTCTTCTAACATAAAAATATTAAGCTGCTCCCCTTTCTTTAAACATATACCTACAAATAAAGATTGGGATGGAAGTACACGAATTATGATGCGGATTGTAAATTTAATAAAGATGTTGAAGTTCGTTCATATACGGTTTAAAAAATGATAAATCTATAATATATTAATCATATATAAAAGAAGACCTCGATTTTATTAAATTCATATAATAATCTATAGGATAGTTAGTCCATTATGAGGGCTAACTATCCTTTTTTATTTACATAATGAATGAAATAAGTAAACAATAGCTATTTAGTTTAATCAGTATAATAAAGATATATAACTTGAAACGTTCGATTGGTTTTTGGGGAGGGCATAGCCTCGGTGCGAAGGCAACACTCCGCTTTCGAGGACATGCTTCAGTTATAGTTTGTCACTATTTGAATTATAAATCAGTTATTTTATCTTTATCTGGATTCTTGCCCAAACTAATGACCTCTTCTCCTTTTCAATAGTTTCGAGTTAGGTCCGGGATTTCTAAAGGTCGCGTACGTTCCAAACAATCTCACCGCGCTCGTCCCACGTACTGTGATGCCTCTTAAATCCTATCTTTTCTAACACCCGGAAGGACGCAACATTCCAAGCGCCTACAGTCGACCAAAGTCTGTGGCGCCCCGTAGCAATCGCAGCGTCCAGCACAACAGATGCTGCCTCAGTCGCATAGCCTTTGCCATGAGCACTGCGGAACAACTCGTATGCGATCTCCGGCTCTTCCAGTGTGGAACGACCGATAATCAAGCCACAGTATCCGATGAAATCACCTTCGTCTCGTCGGCGAATAGTGAGAAGGGAAATGCCATTTTCGCCTGCTCTCTTACGCATCTCTATAAGCATGCTACGAACGGCGTCAAGGGTTGGCATATCCACACCACGTTCGCCAATTAATTTTCTCATCCAGACTGAATCGGATTCCTCCCACATACTCAGATCAAGTCGTTCAGTTTTCAGCTGGAACTCCATAGCTTTAAATAAAGCTGTCATAGTGGAAACCTCCTAGTTATGTCACTGCACTCATAATATAATGTACACCATCTTCCAACATGTACTGAATCACTTATTTTCTCTCCTTATCGCTCATTTACTACCACCTAAATGTATATGTTCTAATTATTAACACCTTTTTCCTTTAAATTCTTTAGACCCTATCCTCATTTATAGTAATAGCTTTCTTATTCGAAAAAAGATTTTTAAAAATTCCTACCCCTACAATTAATAGACCTATACCAATTAATTTATTTATTTGTATAGGTACTCTCTCCATTCCAAACAATCCAAATGTATCAACACATAATGCAACAACTAATTGAGTAATAAGGCTAATGAGCACCGTATAAGCTGGACCTAAACTCTTTATTGCACCCATTATACAAATAATTAATCCGATACCAAACAATCCACTTATATAAAATAAATAATTTGTAGTATAAAAGTTAACGCTTATACTTTTCTCTGTAATGATATGAAATAAAACAGAACTTATGAGACCTATTCCAAGAACACATGCAGTTGTTAACCACTGTCCTACAATTTCATTCACTTTCGTATTAAAAACAGATTGTAAGCTAATTAATATTCCAGCTAATATAGCTAAACTAAATCCAATCATAACCCTTCTCTCCCTTTCATTACTCATATATATTATCTTTAGCAACTTCCTTCATTCTAGAAAAATCTTTAATTACAATAACTCCATTATTCTTTTTAATTAATTTTTCACTATAAAATTTTTGTAAAACTCGAATTACATGCCTATAACTTACACCTATAAAATCTGCAATACTTGATACAGAAGTTGAATCTAAATCCTCTTTATACATATTCCCATTACTATCCGTTGAAATCGAAAGTAAATAACTAGCTACACGTACTTCTACCGGATAAAGTAAATTTAGAGCTGTAAAACGAGTCGATATTTTTAACGTGTTCGCAATGTTTTCAAGCAAGAACTTCATAAATATAGGATCATGTAATAACTCATTTCTAATAACTGTATTAGAAATGGAGATTGCTACAACATCTGAACAAGCTTCAACAACATTATGTGCTTTGCTATTTTGTATTAATTCAATATCACCAACAATTGCTAATGGATTGATAAAGCGAAGGATTAGTTTCTTTCCTTCTGGTGTAATCGTGTAAACTTTTACTTTTCCTTTAATAACAAAATATAAACGATGAATTTCATCATCTTTATCGCAAATAAGCTTGCCTTTTTCAAAATGATTTACTTGAAAATTTTCAGTACTTATTCCTGAAAAAATTTCAAGTATATTATAAGCCTTCAAATATTGAATAATTAAGTCTGATTTATTATCCACTTACAGTCCCTTCTTTCCTTACATATTAAACACAAAAATACCTAAAATCATTACTATTGTCCCCACAATATGGTATCTCTCCATTTGTATCTTTTTTATATGAAATAATCCTTTCATTTCAATAACAGTAGCTGTTAATAATTGAGCAACCATAAGTGTTCCAGCTGTTAATGTAACTCCCATTGAATATATCGCCATTGTTTCCGCACAAATAATCAACCCACCAAGTGCGCCAGCTGCTAAATATACTTTTTTACACCCTTTAAATCCGTTACTTTCTCTTCTTTCTTTAACAAAAATATAGTTGTTGCAATAAGAAACCCAATTAAATGCGTCATAATACTCGTCGACCATATACCGATATCTGAACTAAGTTTCGCATTAAACGTACCTTGAAGTGTAATGAATACTCCTCCAAAAACTGAAAGTAAAATACCTTTCAAAAAAATCATCTCCTAATCTTCTATCTATGATTTAATTAAAAGCTACAATACTACAACGACAAAAGGACAAATGTCACATCGATATGAAAATAATTAGTAATGTACACGAAAAAACACATCTCAAAATATGTGAGATGTGTTTAAAACATTTAATCCGTATATAATATTTTAGTAATTAAAACTACGCTACATTAGCAGCTTTATTCTTCAAAACAAACTTTCCAAATAAGAAACGTACAAGAGGTCCCATTATTATTAATTGAAGTGGGTACGCCATAATGAAATTTTTAATGAAAATCGAGAAATAAATTGAAGCGAATGAGTCACCATGTAACCCATTATGTAAATACATCATAGCCATTCCGTAAAATGACATAAAGAATACCATTCCGATTACCATTGTTGTTGCCATCGCAATAATCATGTTTACTTTTTTGATTTATCAAATGGTAATGCAAATACAATCTTTTTCGCACACGGTCCAACGATACATATTTCAATTAATAGCGCAATAATAAATCCAATTATTAGTTCTAATGCGATTTCCTTAATATGAATTGGTCCTCCTGCTCCATTCATTAATAAATTGTAAAACGTCATAACGATAACCATCCCGAGGCACATCATCATACCAAATTGGAGGTTTTCCTTTCTTGTTGTTGGCAATTTTCATCATCCCTTCTCTTTGAGTCTTTGTCATTATATCGATATTGGAAACTCCTTCGTAAGTGAACATTTTGTGAACATTTTTAAAGCGTTTACGTGCATTTCTTCCACTCTTCACTCCAATCCTCCCACTTTATAACTTTTTACTTACAAAGGTTTTATATATTTTGATGTTGAATTATTAAATTTAATATTGAATTATATGATAATTACTACTAGGAGGATAACCATGAATAAAGCAGAATTTTACGCATATCACATCGTTACAAGGAAAACAATGAGTATCGGAAAAATCATTCACTTTGACAAAAATCAAACTAATACCCTCTATCACTTCTTTTTTGAAAGAGAACAATTAAATTCTAATGATGAAGACTCCATTCAAATTTTAAAAAGGCATTATATCAATGAGGAATTACATATAAATAATGAAAATGCTAAAGTAGTTCTGAATTATATAGATCAAACAATTAGAGCGGTTAGAGAAACGATTGTAGAAATGGTTAGACTGCAAGAATTTCCTGAATATCCCTCAAGGTTGTCTTGCTTATATGCTTCCAAAAGCTATGAGGATGCTTTGAAATGGAAAGCGCTATTTGATTCTTATAATCGAGAAGTTTTGCAGATTGTTAAACTACGAGTAATCGGAAGTTCTTTTGAAGGTGATGGAAACCTTTTGCCGAAAGAAGATGGTATTCCTTTCGCTCAAAAAATGGAACAAGCTAGAGAGTATTGGAAAGGAAACGTTAGAAATGAACTTCCTGAGTTACTGATTAATGGGAGAATTGAAGTGGTGGAAATTATTGATGATTTTTCATCAATTAAAATTTAATTCCTGGTTAAATATTAAAGAATGGAGATTAAAATGATGAAAAAAGTGTACTTCAATCATGATGGTGGTGTAGATGATTTAATATCACTATTTTTACTACTCCAGATGGAAAATGTAGAACTTACAGGTGTTTCAGTTATTCCTGCAGATTGTTATTTAGAACCAGCAATGTCTGCCAGTCGTAAAATTATAGATCGCTTCGGCAAAAATAATATTGAGGTAGCAGCGTCCAACTCTCGTGGGAAAAACCCATTTCCAAAAGAATGGCGGATGCATGCATTTTATGTAGATGCTTTACCAATTTTAAATGAGTTTGGGAAAGTTGTTACACCTGCATCAAAAAAACCTGCACATCATCATATAATAGAGACTCTTCTACAAACTGATGGAAAAACAACTTTATTATTTACAGGGCCCCTGACTGACCTTGCTCGTGCACTATATGAATCTCCAATAATCGAAGATAAAATTGAACGTCTCGTTTGGATGGGCGGTACATTTCGTACTGCAGGCAATGTACATGAGCCAGAACATGACGGAACAGCCGAGTGGAATTCATTTTGGGATCCCGAAGCAGTAGCTCGTGTTTGGAATGCTAATATAATCATTGATTTAGTAACTCTAGAAAGTACAAACCAGGTTCCGCTAACTATAGACATACGTGAACAGTGGGCAAAAGAGCGTAAGTATATTGGTGTTGATTTCCTTGGTCAATGCTATGCAATGGTCCCCCCTCTCGTTCACTTTTCAACTAACTCTACCTACTATTTGTGGGATGTATTAACTGCTGCGTTTGTTGGGAAAGCTGATCTTGCAAAAACAAAAACGATTACTAGTATCGTTCATACATACGGACCCAGCCAAGGACGTACAGTGGAAACTGCTAACGGAAGACCAGTAAATGTCATTTATGATGTAAAACGTGATGCATTCTTTAAATATATTACTGAATTAGCTAAAAAAGCTGCTAATCACAACCAGTGTTGAAATCCGTATAAACCCAGTTGATGAGCCAGCAAAAAGATTTAGAAATTGGTTGGGGCTGGATATTTAATTATTAAAAAGAGTATTGAATTAATTTTCAATACTCTTTTTGTGCAGTTACATTGCATTTGGTCAGAACAAGCATCAATTGATTTAGAGTTAGGTTTTACAGATTAACCATTTCATAACCATTTACAAAGTACGTTATTGTTTCTAGCTCATCTTCATTTAATTCTCTATCTAGTTCTTGTTTATATGCTGCCTTTATCTTCTCTTCATCGCCTTTATGAGTTTCCGTATAAGTTCCTACTGTTTTTAATAAACGAATCTCTCGCAAAAATTCATTTCGATCTATAGCTTCCCCATGTGAAAGAATATAGGTCTCGGCATCAAATTTCTCTAATTCTTGTATCAGTTTAAACGTTCGTTTCGTTGTATAGTTCCGCTTTGCAGAAAAGATATCTGCATATATACAGTCTCCTAAAAACAAAATCTTTTCTTCTTTAATATAAATAACAACAGAGTCATGTGAATGGTCTCCGCCCACATGCTCTAACACACATGTCACATCACCAAGGTCTAATTCAAGTTGTTTCTGAAAGGTTAAGGACGGCGGAAGAATTTGAATATTTCTTGGTTTTTCACTGAACTCTTTTTTTATACAGTCCGCACAAAATTCAATTTCTGTACCTTCTTTCACTCGTGCGTCCAATGCCTCATCCGACCACTCATAAGAAACAAGTGTGTTCATCTCTTTTTTTGTTTCAAAATGTGCGATAGACAATGCATTTTGTAATACAGGCAATCCAAAAATATGATCCCAGTGCCAATGCGTTAATGCTACAAAATCAGGATTTGAGATATTTTGCTCTTTTAGCATTTCTAAAAACAATTGTGCATGTGCTTCTGAATTACCTGCATCTATCATCAAAGTCTTTTCTTTTCCAACTACCATTCCTAAGATAGGTCTATCAGTCTCGGAAACAGGTGTCATATACCAAAATGAGTTTCCTATTTTTTTAATTTGCTGCATAACTATTGCCTCCATTTTATGAGTGTGTAACAATTTCCAGCCGAGAAAATTCTTTATTTTGTATTTTGATTACTATTAAATAACAATGTCAGAAATAAAATCATTCTACATTTTTTATTATCTAGTGAAATACAAATACTAATTTTGACAAGGGCATCCTTTCTCAACATTTGTTGCTTTTAATCTATTTTACGCTACGAATTTACATGTAAATTATATTACAATTTGTATAAATGAGATACATTTTACAATATCGAAGGGGTGTTGAACCTGAATGCAAAGGAAACAATCATTCCCTATTTCGGTAATGTGTTAACAGGTAAAGAGTTGATCAATCAATGAATTTAATGAGGATGGCTACCATGTTATCAACTGAATAAAAAGCAGCAACTATACAGTTGCTGCTTCCAACATTTCTTTTTGTATTTCAACACGTTTGATTTGGTGAGGGTCTTTAGAAAGAATTTTAAATGCATATCCTTCGCTATTTACTGTTTGCCCTTCCTGGATATCATAATTCTGCATCAGAATCCAACCACCAATCGTGTCAACATCACTATCATTCATATGTAATCCTAGTAAATCATTTAATTCGCTAATTAATACTTTACCTTCTACGACAAGATGCCCTTCATTCATTTGCTGGATGGGCGGACGCTCATCTTCATCATATTCATCACGGATTTCTCCTACAATCTCTTCCAGAATATCCTCAATGGTTACAATACCAGCCGTACCGCCGTATTCATCATATAACACAGCCAACGGAATACGTTTCTTTTGCATTTGTAGTAAAAGATTATGTATTGGTATGGTCTCAATTACTTCAATTACTGGACGCGTATACGATTGAATAGAATTGAATTCTTTTGTTTCCTTATTCATATAACGAATAAAGAAGTCTTTCACATTCACCATGCCAATGATTTCATCTTTATCTTCCCCAAATACTGGGTAACGTGTATACTTTTCATCACGGATTATTTTCATATGGTCTGCTAAAGAATTATCTACATGTAGCCCTATAATTTCTGTACGAGGGACCATGATTTCTTTCGCAATACGATTATCAAATTCAAAAATATTATTTACATATTTGTATTCAGCTTGATTAATTTCTCCACGTTCATAACTTTCAGAAAGAATCAATCGTAATTCTTCTTCTGTATGTGCTACATCATGCTCTGATGCAGGTTTTAAGCCGAACATTCCTGTTATCATCCTTGCAGAGCCATTTAACAAGCGAATAAACGGATACATGATTTTGTAGAACCAGATAAGCGGAGCCGAAAGTAATAAAGTAACCTTCTCAGCCTTTTGAATCGCGAATGTTTTTGGTGCTAATTCACCAACTACAACATGTAAGTACGTCATAATAGTAAAAGCAATTCCTAAAGATAATACACCTGCAATGGAAGGATTGATGTTCCACTTATCAAATAAAGGATGTAAAAGTCTCTCAATCGTTGGTTCACCTAGTGCCCCGAGTCCCATTGCTGTAACTGTAATCCCTAATTGACAAGCTGACAAATACTCATCCAAGTTTGATGTCACTTTCTTAGCTGCCAGCGCACCTTTCTTTCCTTCTAATACAAATTGATCAATCTTTGATCCTCTTACTTTTACAATAGCAAACTCAATTGCTACGAAAAATGCAGTACATGCGATTAAAACCACTACCATGATTAAATTAAATATGTCCAACTAATTCCCTTAGCTTCCTTGAAACTAAAGGATTCACCTCCTGATATATTTTCTCTTTCCAGACCTACTTCATACACATTGACATGAGATTGTATAAAATCTACATTCTCAAAATGATGAGGGGTACTCTGAGAAAATCGAGGTCATTTAGCCACCTATCCGAGTCAACATCTGAGTCCAATACATTTCCACCGCCTTGATTAAATTATCTATATGTTAGCATGAGAAATAAATCCCAGTCAACGTTTACATTTTGTATACCCTGAAATTCAAACAAAAAGCTTCTCTTTCCTGTGACATAAAACTGCTTAATGTGTGCATCAAACACTATAACATTTCCTTCGCTGCCACTAACTATATTATTTTTTTGTTCATTATTTACATTCCTTCTCACATTAAAAATAAAGCGAAGAAACATTTATCAATCTTTTTTTAAAATATTTTGACACACATATTAGTAATAACTAATACGATTGTTCAACTCAAATGATTTAGATGTGAAAGCGAAGTTCATACATGGCTTTACCGATAAAATAATGTTACAAATGCTTCAATGTATCATAGGTGGGGAAAAACAGTTTCTTATT
Source organism: Bacillus sp. TH17 (assembly GCF_016651125.1). NCBI lineage: Bacteria > Bacillati > Bacillota > Bacilli > Caryophanales > Bacillaceae > Bacillus > Bacillus sp. TH17. The sequence goes on along the minus strand of NZ_JAEKEN010000001.1, from coordinate 1,907,560 downwards.
TAAATGTCATCCTCTTCTTGTTTTTCAAAATCACTCCATGTCCAATTGGTCCAAACATTATTTACTTTCCCTACAGTTATCAAATTCACATTATTTAATTCAATCGCTTTAGCTAAACTTTGAAAGAATATGCTCTCACTCGGTTTTTGATCCTCACTTATATCAGGATGTTCCCATTCTTCTGTTTGATAAAATAGATTTGGTTTAAATTCTGCATTGGTTTCATCTAATATGTCCGAGGGATTTACCCAGAATTTCTCCTTATATTTAGAAGTTAAAAAACGAATAAGTTTGGTAGGATGAAATGAATCAGTTTCAATTCCTAAACGCTTATACTCTTCTACAGTTGGTATTAAAGTGATACGTTCTCCTTTCAAAAGTAACTCCATATGAAAAGGATCTACAAGGAAATGATCTTCATCATCGTACCAATATTCTTCATTTACAAGCGTTAAGATTTCATCGAAACATGAAAAGAATCCTTGCTGTCTCATGCTATTACTATACACATAGAAGTTATTCGATATCTCAAGGTTTGCATCAACGCCTACAACCTCAAATACAATGAGCCACTTGTCTTCCTCTCGAAAAACAGATATTCTGGATTGTGCTAAGTCAAAATTATAGTTATCAAGTACTGGAAAATCAAACTCCTCCGCGTACCTATCTAGTGTTTCAAGTGTTTTTTCTGCTTTCATAACATTACTCTCCATAAAGTTAGTATAGTAAATTTTTATTACATTCGTTTTTCTTTATTTAACTCATAAACATTATCTAAATACCAGGACATTTTTTTATGTCCCTCTAAACTGGCAACCATCCAGTTTTGTTTATTTGTATATTATATAAAACTCTAATGGCTCAGTAAACAACATTTGATTATGACCTTACCCTTCATTTTCTTTATACACAGTCCCCACCATAGCACTCCACTGCAGCTCCTCTTATTCTTCCTTACAATTAAAACAAAGACACATAGTCTATTGTTAATGTGAAATACAGTTTGATCATTTTTTCTAATAACTTACTATATAACAATCAGCATCCCTATCTTTTCTTCTGGCAAACTACCACCATAGAATAACAATCCTCCTGCAACTCATTCCCATCCCAATCATTATATATATGTAACAATTCAAACCCATTCGCTACTAGTAATCTTTCTAATTCTTGTGGATACGTATACCGAAGATCTATTGTTGTTTTCAGTTCCTCTACTAGCGCATTATCCTCATAAAACCTTCTTGTTGTTATGTAGTACTGCATTTGTTGAATTGAATCATAATTCATCTCAGTATATAAATCACATCTTCTTCCCTGTTCATCTGTAATAGTTGTCCAATATTCTTCTGTAGATGGTTGTATTAATTCCTCCTTTGACGGAAAACGTGTATCAAATATGAATATACCATTATCAGTTATTACATTATGAATCGATGCTAATAATTGATTTTGATGTGTATTAGTAAGAAAATGTTGGAATCCATGTCCTACCATAAATGCTAAAGGAATTGTTTCTTCGACGCTCAATTGCAAGCAGTCTTGCTGTAACCACTTTATATTCTTTAAACTCGCAGATTTACTCTTCGCTTCAGCAAGCATTCCTTCATGTATATCTATACCAATCATTTGATACCCTTTTTCGATAAAAGGAATAGTGACTCTCCCTGTTCCACATGCAATATCTAAAATCCATTCATTTTGTATATTTAGTTTTTGCGCCCATGATAGTAAAAACGGAAAATCTGAAAGACTTTTATTTTCTATATCATATCGTTTTGGATTTTTATATTCAGATAAGTTCCATTTTGTTTGCACTTACATTCCCCATTTCATTTTAATATATAAATTATAATGAATTTACAGTTTTTTCTCTATAATTAGTCATAATAATTTGGACTAATCTCCCTCCCCCATTAGTAAGCTGAAAATAAGGGGATAGAATTGGAGTGTGATGATATGGAACGTTTATGGATTCCTATAATCGTTACGTTTTTTTCGTTCGGTGGATTACTATTAGGAGGTGCTGTTGGAGTAGCAACACGCCAACTAATTGAAGAAAAGATGCATCGCTTATACGCATTATGTGGTGGGATTTTGCTTGGGCTTTTATCACTTGAAATTATTCCTGAAACATTTTCAAGCTATGAAATAATTGGGCCTATGCTCGGTATAGCTATCGGTATTTTAGTTATGAGCTTATTAGATAACTATTGTCATCATCCGATTATACATAAGAAAGATCAACAAGCATGGCAAACCTTCCTTTTTCTTTCTTTCGCTATATTCATTCATAATATGCCGAGTGGATTTGCGTTAGGAACAGCGTTTATAAATCATAATGACTCTGCCATTCCTTTCTTACTTGCGATTGTCATTCACCATATTCCAGAAGGGTTAGCTTTAATTATTCCATTTCTTTTTACAAAACATAAATACATTTCATTTTTATTAACAACTTTATTACTTTCTCTTATCCTAGGGACCGGTACTGTTTTTGGCATTATGATGGACGGGAAAGCTCTCCATTTACAAGGACTTATTATGGGAAGCGCAATTGGTTCTCTTGGCTATGTCACAATTCACGAAATGCTTTGGAAAGCAAAAAAACAGCTATCTCTCCTTCCGTTTCTATCGTGGTCTATTAGTGGATTTTTACTAATAACAGTCTTCACTCTTTTCACTGGACATCATTAAAACAAATAAGTTATATCATTTGTATATTTTTCCTTTTTCTCCAAAACATAATAGTATCTACCTATTATAAGGAGGAACGATTATGTTTGGAAAAACAGCCGGTGAAGCATTAGTGGACCTTTTAATTGACTGGGGTGTAGAACACATATATGGTATGCCTGGAGATTCCATTAATTCTATTATTGAAGCTTTAAGAAAAAAACAAGATAAAATTAAATTTATTCAAGTTCGCCATGAAGAAGCTGGTGCGTTAGCAGCGGCAGCCTATGCGAAATTAACAGGAAAACTTGGTGTTTGTATGGCTATTGCAGGACCTGGAGCGATTCATTTATTAAATGGTTTATACGATGCAAAACTCGATTAAGCTCCCGTACTAGCAATTTCAGGACAAGTAGAAAGCGATTTACTCGGAACGGATTTTTTCCAAGAAGTAAACTTAGAAAGAATGTTTGATGATGTTGCGGTTTATAACCAACGAATAATGTCAGCTGAACAGTTACCTGCTGTAGTGAATCAAGCGATTCGAATGGCATATACAAAAAAAGGTGTCTCTGTTCTTACAATTCCAGATGATGTTCCAAAATTTGAAGTAAAAAATGGTGCGCGCATTACAAACTCTTCCTTTACATTACCAGAAATATTTCCGCAAGAAGAAGATTTAGCTGTAGCGAAACTCGCACTTAATGAAGCGAAAAAACCTGTTATTTTAGCCGGGAAAGGAGCTAAACATGCGAGAGAGTCTTTACTTGCATTTGCAGAACATATCGGTGCTCCAATCGTACTTACATTACCAGCTAAAGGGATTGTTCCTGATGAACACCCTCTTTGTATCGGTGGATTAGGATTAATCGGGACGAAACCTTCTTATGAAGCAATGAAGCATGCAGATACTTTAATTATGGTTGGTACTTCTTATCCGTTCACTGGTTTCTTACCCGAAAAAGCAAAAACACTTCATATTGATACAGACCCTGCACAAATCGGGAAACGTTATACGACAGATATCGGCTTAGCTGGTGATGCTGATAAAACATTAAAATGGTTAATTGAAAATGTAGAAAAACACGAGGATCATTCCTTCTTAGAGCATCATCAAGAAATGATGAAAAAGTGGGAAGAAAAATTACACACTCAAGAAGAAGATTCTTCTACTCCAATTAAACCACAACGAGTTATGCACGCACTGCAACAAGTAGCCGAAGATGATGCAATTCTTTCAGTAGATGTCGGAAATGTAACAGTGTGGACAGCAAGGCACTTCCGTATGACAAACCAGAAATTTATCATTTCTAGCTGGCTTGCAACACTTGGCTGTGGTTTACCTGGTGCACTTGCTGGACAAATTGCTTTCCCGGATAAACAAGTGTTTGCAGTTTGTGGTGACGGCGGGTTTGGAATGACAATGAATGACTTCGTAACAGCTGTTAAATATAAACTGCCAATCGTTGTCGTCGTATTAAATAATAATAAAATCGCCATGATTAAATTCGAACAAGAAGTTATGGGTAATATCGAATTTGGTACAGACTTAACGAATCCTGATTTTGCAAAATACGCAGAGGCTTGCGGTGGTATTGGATATCGAGTTGAAAATTCAGATGAACTACTCCCCGCTTTTGAAAACGCAGTAAAACAAAATAAACCATGTATTATTGATGTAGTAGTAGATGTAAATGAAGCACCAATGCCAGCAAAAATCACATTTGGTCAAGCAGCTGGTTATACGAAACATATGATAAAGGAATTATTTGAAGAAGGTAAGATTGATTTACCACCACTTTAAACAAAAAAGATAGCTGAAAACAATTTGTCTTCAGCTATCTTTCTTTATTTTTGTACCTCTCTATGAAATGAAAAATCATTCACGGTAGGCTGTATTTGTTTCTCTACTTTCACCTCTTCCTTCTTCTGTTTCGCTCTTCTAACATTTCCTAATTTAATCGCATCTTGCATACTATTACTAATAAGATTTCCTGACAAAATTGTCATACTATAGAAAGCGATTGGTATAAGTACAATCCATGTATGAGTAGTTAAGTGACGGAAGTTTTGACCAATTAACCCTGTCCACTCTTTTGTTACACTATCTGCATCTATACCGCCAAAAATTATTGTTCCGCCAAAAAATAATCGCAACAAACCAAGATGCAAGAGGAGTAATAAAGTACTTACAAATTGCTGGGCTACTAATAAAAGAAATGATGGTAACATATGCGGCCATACATGGCGTCTCAACCTCTGCCACTTACTTCCGCCTAGCACAGTGGCCGCCAACATAAATTCTTCATTCTTAATACGTTTTACTTCTTGCGCCACGTACAACATAACAGTCGGTACAGCAAGGCACGCAAGAACTATAATTTGAAACGCAACCCGTAAATGAAACGGAGCAGCAGCCTCTCCACTTTCGAACATTAAAACTGCATTTAACATAAAATAGGAAATCATAATCATTGGTACAATACTAAACGGATCAAAAAAAGATGAGATTACTGGAAATGAACGTTTACTGTACATACCAAGTAATAAACCAATAGCTCCTCCAATTACTACACGTAAAACTGCGATAACGACACTTGCACCAACTGTCCATTTCGCTCCTTCTATTATTAACTGGAACAGGTCACGGCCTTTCTCATCAGTTCCAAACCAAAATTTACTCGACGGTGAAAACGGAGCAGCCTCTAATTCTCCTTTTTCGTTATACATCATCGTTAGTTCACGAATATTCCCATCGAAAAACAGCGTATTTCCAATACTAACAATCATTAGTACACTCAAAAAAGTAACACCTAGCCAAAATCTCACATCTCTTTTTACAACTTGCCACATGTTACACACGCTCCTTTATAACATTTTGTAAAAGCGTATGTAATAAACGAAATAGTATAAAAAGCGGTACGTATAATAAAACTAAACTCACTGTAAATATTTCTAATTTCGAATTTTCTTTCACGAAAACGAACATACCGTACGTATTAAACAGCCATTCAATAATATATAAGTTTGATAACATAAATAAAATATTCGTTTTTGCATAATAGACTGTTGTTAACAGGACATTTCTTGAAATATGGTGCGTCAAAATATGTCTTAAACTTAGCCCTTTACTCTTAGCAAATATACTATAATCTTTCTCTAATTCTTCTCTGAAACGTAATAGTAGTAACTTAATAAATAATAATGTTGTAGGTAAAGTAAGACATATTATTGGTAACAGGCGAGCCCTTTCCTCTCCAAGTCCTGCAAATTTCACTGGCATAAAACCTGTCTTTTGAAAGATTATTACTACTAGAAGTTGAGATAATAAAATTAATAAAATGTCCGGAATACTTTCAAGTGCGACGAAAATCCCATTCCACATACGTTGCTTTGATTGAGAGCGCTGTAATACCCACACAACGATAAGATACGCAATGAGTAAAGATAGTATAAATGCCGAAATAAATACAAACATTGTTTCTACATAATGAATCCATATTTGTGGAAATAACTTTCTTGAATTCCGAAATCCATACGTAATTTCACCTGGTTGAAGTAACTTCTCTCCAAGAAACACAACTGTGTTCCAAAAACCGATTAAATCAATTTGTAATCCCTTAAATAAACGCGGTAGTGCCCCTAAAAATAGAATACAAATAAGCGCCGCAAATAATTGTAAACAAGTAACCCCATACCATTTAGCAACTCGCATCAACATCACTCTATCCCCCTTGTCATTCGATAGAATATTCAGAAACCAAAAACCTACATATGTTACATCTCTTCAGCTATACATTGCACTTGCTTCTTCCCACTAGGTAAAATAGCTTGATATAAACACGTAACTAAAAATAATAAACCAAATAAAATAATATACAATGTATCTGCACCAATCCATTTTGGGAATAACATCGCTATCGCACCGAGAGATAACAGCTGGAATCCTGTCGTTAATGGACTAAGTAAACTTTGAACACGTCCCATGAATGACTCTTCTACAATTTCATACATCCAGCCCGATATTGCAACATTAATAAACGGTAAAAAGAAAGTCGCAAAAGCGATACATACATAAAAAGACCATACGTGATTTACAAAGTAACACATACCGAAGAAGACCCCAGAGCCCGCCATCCCAAATACAATAATAGATTTTGGTGCATATTTCTTACCTATACTCGTCGCTACTATACTTCCAATTAGTAATGAGATTCCTCCAACTACTCCACCAACCATTGCTAAGCTTTCATATGTTGCTGGCGCTAATTTGTATTTTAATATGTAAGTAGTGGATACGCTTAAAATACCATTTAGTAGTCCAAATACGATAAATCCTAAAAGTAATTTTTTTAAAGTTTCATTTTGGTATATATATCTAATCCCCTCTTTAAACTCTGTTATTAACATCTTCAAATTAACTTCTTTCCATTTTGTTCTACCATTTGGCAAACGAACTTTTTCTGGAATCGAGATCGTTTGTATCAAAATACCACTCGCAATAAAGGTGAGCGTATTTACTAAAATGCTCCCGTAAATTCCAAAAGTCCAATACACCATCGTTGCAATTCCTACATCAAATAAAGCATATAAACTATTTACCATTTGATTAATACCTGCCGCTGCACCGTATTGGTCTGATTCTACTACTCCCTGTATCATTGCCTGTTCTGATGGAGAGAAAAATTGGATACATGCATTTTCCAAAAATAAAAATATAAAGACTAGTATGATCATCCCGTAATAAAGCGAAATTAGAATTCCGATATTACAAATTGAACAACATATATTACTTACCGTACAAATACGTTGTCTATCAAATCGATCCACTACTGTCCCTACTAATAAAAAAAAGATTAGTGCAGGTAATGCAATCATAATTTGCGTCATCGTTGCGTAAACTGGTTGTTTTCCGTATTGATCTAACAAGTAAAACATTAAAGAAATTCCAGCAATCATAGAACCAAGGCGTTCTAAAATATTCGCTAGAAAAAAGCGTGCATAAACTTTGTTTCGAAATAACTGTAGCATTTCTTTCATACGTAATATCCTTTCTCTCGACAAAATATTATTATTTCAGTCATTTCTCGGAAGTCTTATTATATTTTTTTCGACCATTATCCAATCTTTTCCTTCTTTATAAAGAACATCCTATTGAAAAAGCCCTTGTTTTCATACAAGGACTTTTCCATTAAACTATTTTATTTCGCTACTTCCTCTTTCGGCATTACCATACCTTTATACAATTGAACAGTTATCCAGTAATAGATGAAATAAATGACTAAAAAGATTCCTATTGGCATCCATACTTTTACAAACGGGTCAACTAATATAAAGCTGAATAAATTAAGCCCTACTAAAACATGGGAAATGCCAATGATCGCCGGGAAGATAAATAAATATGAGATTTCTTTATATATACTTTTTGTTAACATACTACGTCTCACACCGATTTTTCGTAGCATTTCATAACGGCGTACATCACGAGAAGCGCCTGTTAATATTTTGAACATAAGAGAACTCGCCATCATTGCTAAAAATGCAATTCCAAGGAAAAATCCCATAAACATTGTTCCGCTCATGAAACTGTTCACGAACTGATAAATTGTCATTTTCGTATATAATTCTACTTTTGTACCTGTTGTTTTTTCAATTTGTTCTTTTTGCCTCTTATCAATTTCTGTCAATAACGGTTTATATTTTTTCATATCATCTACTTTTGCTAATGTTACAGTATGCTCTGTTCCTTGAATTCCTTTGTAATGCTCTTCATCTGCAATTCTTACCGGTTTTCCGTTAAACTGATTATGTGTAATTTGTATCTCTCTTACAACCGCATCTTCCCAATCTTTTGGCATACGAGGAAGCTTATTCGCTACTTCAGGAGCTTCCAAAGCAGAATAGACAGGTTCAGTTAAAGGTGTAGCCACACGTTTACGAGCAGGTTCTTTTAAAGTCTTTGTATCAAAATGATCTGAAATAAGTGGTGGTTTTTCAGTTAAGTCGTTACGTAAATAATAAACCGCTTCTCCATCTACTTTATACTTATACTTGCTTTCTTCAACAATTTCCATTTCTTTTAATGCCGCCTTATCTTGTTCATTTGGATCATGAATTACGACATCATATACACGTGAGAAGTCTGTCATAATGCCTACATTCTTTTGAAACGCCATACCTGCTGTCATTGCACCTGCACCTAATGCAATTAACATCGCTACAGTGCCTAGTACCCTCGATAAACTAGTTACTCGAAAACGTAACTGTGCATAAGTAAAACTATTTAATCCCGTTTCATTTCGTTTTTTATTTCCCTTAATTTTCATTACAAAAAGTGGGAGCAACGAGCTAAAAATGAAATACGTTCCTACTGTCGTAACAATTGTCGCTATTATAAATCCTAGTTCAGCAAACATTTTTATATTCACCATAAAATAGTATCCTGTACTTACTAGCAATACACCTAGTACTGTCATAATAACAGTGCGAGTCTTACTTTTCTTCACCTCATCTTGCGTTTCATCTTCACGTATTAACTCTAATTCTGTTTTACGTAATAATCGGAAACTATTCATTAAACCAGTAATGAAAAATAATATTAAGAAGAAAATAGATGTAACTAATATAGCTGGTGTGTACACAGATGCGTAATTACCTTTTGCTGAAATTTCCATTCCATTCATTAAAAAATTTCCTGCTACACTAGCGAGTACTATTCCTACTAAAATACCGATAATAATACTGACAATCCCCATACCAAAAGTCTCAATAAATAATAATTGCGCTACTTTTTTCTTTTTCGCTCCAAGCATCATGTACATACCGAGTTCTTTTCTTCTTAATGTAAGTAAAAAAGAATTGGCATATATGATGTAAAAAACTGTAATGAAAGAAAGCAATATTGCACCAACCCAGAAGACGAGCCTAATACTACCAATGAGACTATTATCTTTTGTAAATTCACTATTCATCGCCATCGTTTGGAACATGTAAAAAATACTAATACTAATGACTAGACCAATAAGTAAAACCATATAATCCTTTAACATTTTTTTCATACTATGACGTGATAATTTGAATAACATAGTCTCGCCCCCCTTACTTCAACTCAGTTGCTGAGCCCATTTGGGCAAGCACACCTAAAATATCTTGATAGAAATTTTCTCGTGTTCCTTGACGTTTTAACTCTTTATAAAGAAGTCCATCCTGTATAAATAAAATACGTTCACAATAGCTCGCACTAAATGCATCGTGTGTTACCATCAAAATACTTACATTGTGATTTTCATGTAAATCTTGCATCGCTTCTAATAAACTTTTTGCATTTTTACTATCAAGTGCTCCTGTCGGTTCATCTGCTAATACGATTGCCGGATTATGTACTAAAGCTCGTGCTGCCGCTGTTCTTTGTTTTTGTCCACCAGAAACAGCAGTCGGATATTTTGTTAAAATTTCAGTGATCCCTAATTTCGTCGCAACCCCATTTACTTTTCCAGTAATCTCACTTGACGGTACGCCTTGCAAGGAAAGTGGTAAAGCGATATTTTCATAAATTGATAAATTTTCTAGTAGATTAAAGTCTTGAAAAATAAATCCTAGTTTTTGAGAACGAAAATCTGATAATGCATTCCCCTTCATAGAAGTAATATTTGTGCCAGCTATTGTTACACTACCACCTGTCGCTTGATCAAGTGTACTAATCACATTTAATAATGTCGTTTTACCAGATCCAGATGGACCCATAATCCCTACAAACTCTCCTTCTTTAATACTTAATGAAACACCCCTTAATGCTTTTGACTGATTCTCATTTCTTTTCCCATACGTTTTTTCTACACTTTCTACAGTAACTACATTTGTTGACATCTCTTTCACTCCATCCCTTTTGTATAGTATAAATTTCCCATATATTTCTTATATTTTTCTCATAAAAATTCTTAAGAATTTTTAAATTTTCCAAATGCAGATTGAGATACATAAGAAATACAAACGATTTCTCTGCTTAATATTCTCACTTTTCTAAAATCCTTTCATTCGATTTCCCTTACATTTACCTTACATTTTTGTAAGGTTAAAAAAACAAACCACTTCATAAGAGCATTTCTTTGGAATGAGAAATGCTTTTTATTGTTATCAAAATTCAAAAGATATTTCAATAACAATAATAATCAAATAAAAAACAATATATTTTTATTGCTAAACGATAAATAACATGATAAAATCATGTTGTTATTACATAAGTGAGGTGCTTTTTATGAAACAAGTTACGACACTCTTTTTAAAGCTAGCTATTACTTTTATAGGATTCCCAGTTCTTGCATTGTGCATATTTTTGGTGCCTAAGATTGGGAATTTTGCTGGAGAATTGTATCCAGATATTGCTTATATGAAATCTCTCGTTTTAATCGATATGTACGCGGCAGTGATACCTTTTTACTTTGCTCTGTATCAAGCTTTTAAACTTTTAAGCTATATTGATAAGAACCAAGCGTTCTCGGAATTATCGGTAAAGGCTTTAAAGAATATAAAATACTGTGCCATCACGATCAGTACCTTGTACTTGCTAGGTATGCCACTCTACTATCTCATGGCAAAAAAAATTGATCCTCCAAGTTTCATACCAATCGGATTGACCATCATTTTCGCCTCTATGGTGATCGCCGTTTTTGCTGCTGTTCTCCAAAGGCTTTTACAAGAAGCTATTAATATAAAATCAGAAAATGATTTAACGGTCTGAGGTGGAGAATATGGCAATTATTATTAATATTGATGTGATGTTAGCAAAACGAAAAATGAGCGTAACGGAGCTTTCGGAGAGGGTTGGGATTACGATGGCGAATCTTTCCATTCTGAAAAATGGGAAAGCAAAAGCGGTTCGTTTTTCAACATTAGAAGCGATATGTAAGACTTTAGATTGTCAACCAGGTGATATTTTGGAGTACAAAAGCGATGAATTCACTCAATAAATACAGACAACAACTTTCTTCAACCAATGGGATTAAATAGTGAAATTAAAATGAAGGGATAGCAATTAAGCTATCCCTTCTCTGCGTTTGTTATTGTTATTTAATATATCTTTAATTACTTTAAATTCAGTATTACATATTAATGGTGTGTTTTATTATCAATCTCTATTTCCTATTTTTAATTTCCTCTTTCATACTTTCCACAAACGCATCTAGTTCAACAACTTCTGACTTCTCTTCACCATATTTCCGTACATTTACAGCTTCGCTTTCCATTTCCTTATCCCCAATAACAAGAACATACGGAACTTTTTGCATTTGCGCTTCTCTAATTTTATATCCTAACTTTTCATCTCGTATATCTCGTTCGACACGAATTCCGGCTTGTGCTAATTTATCTGCAATCCTATTTGCATATTGTTCATGCACTGCATTTGAAACTGGAATTACTTTCACTTGAACCGGTGCCACCCACGCTGGGAACGCGCCTCCAAAGTGTTCAATTAATATTGCTAAAAAACGGTCTAAAGATCCTAATACTGCTCGGTGGATTACAACCGGTCTTCTTTTTTCATTATTTTCATCTATATAATTTAAATCAAATTTTTCTGGCATTTGGAAATCAAGTTGGACTGTTCCACACTGATGACTTCTATTTAAAGCATCTTTAATATGGAAATCAATTTTCGGACCGTAAAATGCACCGTCACCTTCATTTAATCTATATTTATAATTTAATGACTGTAATACATTTTCTAATGCCAATTCTGCTTGCTCCCATAATTTATCATCACCCATTGAATCTTCTGGACGAGTAGAAAGCTCTACTTCATACTCGAAACCAAAAGTTTTATACACATAGTCAATTTGCGCCAACACTGATTTGATTTCATCTTCAATTTGTTCTGGTGTTACAAATAAATGAGCATCATCTTGGCAGAAAGTACGAACTCTTAATAATCCGTTTAAAGCGCCACTAAATTCATGTCGATGCACTTGACCGAACTCACACATACGAATCGGTAATTCACGATAAGAATGTAATTTATTTTTAAACATAAGCATATGGCCTGGGCAATTCATCGGTTTTAACGCAAAACTTTTATGATCTACTTCTGAGAAATACATATTGTCTTTGTAATGTCCCCAGTGTCCTGACTTCTCCCATAATTCTTGATTCATCATAAATGGAGTACGCACTTCTTGATAATTGTACTCATTTTGAATTTCTCTTAAAAATGCTTCTAATTCATTGCGAATAATCTGTCCTTTTGGCAAGTAAAAGGGCATTCCCGGAGCCTCTTCCGAAAACATAAACAATTCAAGTTCACTACCTAATTTCCGATGATTTCTCTTTGCGGCCTCCTCAACAAAATGTAAATACTCTTCTAATTTTTGTTGAGAAGAGAAAGCAACACCATATATACGCTGAAGCACTTGATTGTTACTATCGCCTCGCCAATATGCACCAGAAACATGAGTTAATTGAAAAGCTTTCAAATAACCAGTAGATGGAAAATGTGGTCCTCTACATAAATCTACAAATTCACCTTGTTTATACAGTGTTACACTTTCCCCATTAGGAATTGCTTCTAAAAGCTCTAATTTCAAACTATCTTTCATTTCTTGAAACAAATCTTTTGCTTCTTCTCGAGAAACCTCAACTCGCTCTATCTTTACATTTTCATTTATAATATTTTTCATTTCTTTTTCTATTTTCGGTAAATCTTCTACGTTTACACTACTCGGAAGATCCATGTCATAATAAAATCCATTTTCAATGACTGGCCCTACACCAAGGTTTACATCACCATAAATTCTTTTTACAGCTTGCGCTAATATATGTGCCGCAGAGTGTCTTGCAATTTTTACCCCTTCATCTGAATCCATAGTAATGATTTCAACTTTCGCACTTTCTTCAATGTTTCGTCGTAAATCAAAAGACTTATCATTAACTTTTCCTGCGACTGCTTTCTTTTTCAAGCTACTACTAATTGCCCCAGCAATTTCTTCTAAAGTAATGCCTTTCACAAATTCTTTAACGCTACCATCTGGAAATTTAATTTCGATCATCTGTTCTTTCATTTTTCATCTCTCCATTTCATAATAAAAAGCACACTCATCCCTAAAATAGGGACGAGTGTGCTTTTACCCGTGGTTCCACCCAGATTCCCATCGCAAATATACAATGGCTTCTTTTACGGTAACGTCGTTTACACGGCACTAGATACTTGATTTCCCCAGTGCAGCTCTAAGGTGGTAAGTTATTTTACTGCGTTAGGAAGTTCTCAGCTTTTCTTCCTTCTCTGTATAACCGTTTAAAATAACTCGTGTCCTTTTCTTCGCTTATTATGAAATAAAATATAAAAAAGCATATTCATCCCTAGTAAATAGGGACGAATATGCTTATATTCGTGGTTCCACCCAGATTCCCATCACAAAAAACATAATGGCTTCTTTTGCGGGTAACGTCGCTTACACGGCACTAGATACTTGATTTCCCCAGTGCAGCTCTAAGGTGGTAAGTTATTTTACTGCGCTAGGAAGTTCTCAGCTTTCCTTCCTTCTCTGTATAACCGTTTAAAATAACTCGTGTCCTTTTCTTTGCTTTTGTAACAATTACATTTATTGTTATTTAATATATCCTATTCATTTTATTTTTACAAGTGTTAAAAATATATTTTTTATTCAAAAAAGAAACCAAAAACATTTTTTGGTCTCCCTTCTCTTTTTTACCAATCTTGTGGTTCGTAATTTAAGTCTGAAAATAGGCGTTTTTTCTCTTTTTTCGATAAATCTCTCCACTGTCCGACTGGTAAATTATTCAACTCAATATTCATAATTCTCGTACGTTTTAACGTGTATACTTGATAACCCAAAGCTTCACACATACGGCGAATTTGACGATTTAGCCCCTGTGTTAAAATAATTTGGAACTCATATTTTGATAACTGTGTTACTTCACAAGGAAGTGTTTTTGTATCTAAAATTTTAACACCTGCTGCCATTTTTTCTAAAAACTCCGGTGTAATCGGCTTATCTACTGAAACGATATATTCTTTCTCATGTTTGTTTTCAGCACGTAAAATCTCATTAACGATATCGCCATCATTCGTTAACAAAATTAAACCGTCTGAGTCTTTGTCGAGACGTCCGATGTGATTAATTCGTAAAGGATGATTCACTAAATCGATAATATTACCTTTTACTGCTTTTTCACTTGTACATGTAATACCTACTGGTTTATTTAAAGCGATATACACATGGTCTCGAGCAATACGAAGTTGCTCTCCATTTACTCGTACGTCATCACCTGGATTTACTTGGTCACCAATTTTTGCAACCTTACCGTTAATAATTACTTTTCTCTCGTTAATTAACTTATCTGCTCCACGTCGAGACGCTTTTCCAGCTTCACTAATAAATTTATTGATACGCAAGTTAGGCACATCCTTTTCATAAAAAATTTCAAGCTCACACTGCTTCTACCGTACAATACAAAAGGGTAAGCCTCCTATTATAACTTAAATATATTAACATGAAAGGGTATATGACGTCTTCACTTAATTACATGTTTACACGAAAATAATTGGTCCTCTTTTCCTTTTCACCTCAAACTGTTTAGCAGTCAATAGATCAACCCTTGAATATAACATCATTTATTTACTTTTTTCATAGATAATATACCGATATAAGTTTGATTAATCATGCCTAAATAACTCACAATATGTGAAAAATAAAAAAGAACCCTTTTGAAAATAATCAAAATGGATCCTTCTTCAACTAAACGAATACTAGTTTTTATACAAAAGTGTTCAATAATTATAATCTTTGATAGAAAACATCGTTCAACAAACAAAATAATCTCGAACTCCCCTAATTTTTTACGCTTCACTATTTTCTTCACATACTCCAAAAAGAAGCCCTTGATTATCTATACAATAAGCAAAGTAACCCATATTAGGAATAGCAGTTTTAGGTACAACTACTTGTCCACCATTTTCAATAACTTTATTTATGTACTCATCAACTGAAGGTACTTCAATCGAATTAGTTGTCCTAGTAGCACCATCAGGTGATTTCATTAATCCACCATCGATACCAGGTCTATCACTCTCACCTGTAATTATGAACCAATAGTCATGTGGCCCAGGCATTTTTTCAAACTTCCATCCAAAACTATTTGTATAAAATTGAATAGCTTCTTCAGGGTTTGGGACTTGCAATTCAAATCTTAAAACTCTACTCATTTAAATATCTCCCCTCTTATTCTTGTACAAAGTAATTATAAAAGAACTAATGTTCTGCATCAAATTTTTCGAAACTAGCTACTTTAATAAGTTCTAACTTTATTTAGAAGCGGCAACAGACCATTCTTCCTTCCGAATAACTCTCTTCCCATTTATATTTTCAACATACTCATTTACATTTGCTGACTGATATAACTCTGGGAAAATTTCTTTCATATAGAGTTCGTGTGCTATTTCATCTTGCCAATACGTTAATACTATGTAACGATTTTCAGTCTTTAAAGACTTCCCAACAACTCCACCTAACATTCCTTTTGCATTTTCCATTCCTTTATTCCAAATTGTTTCTTGCGTATGTAAAAAATACTTTTCTTTTCCTTCTTTCACATCGCAAATTGCAACTCTTACAAATGACCCTTGTGCAGTTACGTCTTTCAAAGGAGTTTCTGTTATATCATACAACGTTTGAAACATTTCAATATTACAGGAAATATATGTGCCTTCTTGATTACTATTTAAAAAAATTGTATCATGAGCATCATTCATGAATGATTGATATGCATTTCTATCTTCCCATAAAGTATATACACACGCTTCCCCTTCATTCCACCCACCAAATTGTCCATAGAATCCGTCTAAATACTGTAAATCACGCCATTTTTCTTGCGCATCAGAAAACAATTCCCTTTTCTCTTCTTCCACCTTGCAAAATATTGTTTTTAATAGCATTTCTAATCCCCCTTATGATACGGTCCATTTCCCACTTGCAATACTTTCTATTTTTCCACCAATGCAAACATTAATTTTACTCTCAATCACCTCTGCTTGTATGTGTATTAGAGAATGGCGATTTATCTCATACCCTTGTTCAACATGCATATTTATCTTTTCCGTTCCAAGATAACGATATTTTATAAGATACGCCGCTAAACATCCATTTGAGCTTCCTGTTGCCATATCCTCTGTGATTCCATAATAATCTGCAAAATCACGGACATTAAGATCATTGATTCCCTAACTATAAAATCCCTAATTTTCCATAAATAACGCAAGGTGATTACCTGAATACTTGCCTTGCGAGAATACATCCACAATGTAAAAATCCCAATATCTCTCCTCTCTTCTATTCTTCAATACAACCTGTTTACATAATAAAATTATAGTTTATTAAATTTGTATATTTTTCAAAGAATCCTCTGCTTTTTCTATCAACCAATCACCAAACGTATCTAAAAATGATAAGATTTCTTCTATGTCTTTTATCGGTTCAATTACATATTGTAGTGCTTTCCTCATATTTTTTTCTTGTTCGGGAAAATGCTTACTAAATAACTCATATGCTGGATATAAGTCCCTGGAATACAGCCCTTCTCTATCAATTGTTAATGCTAGACCTGCCCTGACTACAATCTTCATGATCCAACGACAACAATCCTCTATATCATCTACGTCCTTATTATGAATTAACTCTTCGTGTGTTTGTTCAATTTGTTTCCGCAAATGAATGAGATGTTCATACACTATCTCCTGACTTACTTTATATTTAGGTAAATATAATTTTACGTCTTCACCTAATATACATACACTATGTGTCTGAATCATAAATCCTATAAAAGAAAAATCCTCTGAGTTTATTACTTCTTTTTCACTATAAAAACTTAACTCCACTCCTGATATACAATTAAACTGCTGTGTAATTTGGACTTCTAGCTCCTTGCTCCAGCTTAAGTCAATTACTTGAGGATTCTTTCGAACTAATATAATCATATCTACATCTGCAACCCCTTCTATCCCAATCCCTCTTGGAATAGAACCCCTTATATAAACACTGTGCAAATCATCCCGCAAAAATTGACAACAAGTATCCTTTATTTCTTGTATTACCTCCAAAAACACAGGCTGAATTTTATTAAAATGTGCATCGTTTATAATAAATCCTTCATCATCCACAGGACAAAAACGCCCTATTTTTTTTATTCTTGGCAATTTATCAACTCATTTCCCTATAAAATATTGGTTTATTCCACACATACAACAATTATAATTCAAATAATTCAGAATTGAAAATTTGAAAGTAAGACATAAATAATCCTACATTGTTACGTCCTATCTCTTTTATCACCATTCATTTTTCGAATATATAATAAGTAATCTCTCCTGAGATCATAAAATAGAAGATAAATTAGGAATACCAAAAAAATAAGTTTATTTACTATTTCAAAATAAAAAATGATTGCATTTCACTAATTGTATATCTATAATGTTTTTATTGATTCTATACAGAATCAATGCGTTTAAGTTTTTAATTTTATAATTCGGATGAACCATTCAGGAGAAGGTCTATTGATCTACCGACGGGGCAAAAAGTTGCTGAACCAACTTTGAAACTCTCAGGTCTTGTTTACAAGTAGAACTGCATGGGGACGAATCTCTGGAGAGACTCCCTCTCGCTTAATATAGCGCGGAGGAAAACGAGCACCGAAGGAGCAAATCCGCTAATCTAGCGGATAATCTCTCAGGTAAAAGGACAGAGACAAGCGAAAGAAAATGCCGATTTGTATCGGTTTATTTTTCTATCCCTTGTTTCTCCAGAGACCATTTCATTTCCTTGAAGTGGTTTTTATTTTTTCTAAAAAAGGAGAATACAGATGGAGACAGTAAGTAAAGTATTAGAACAAATTAATCAGTATGTGTGGGGGTTACCAACTTTGTTGCTACTTGTTGGAACTGGTATCATTCTCACAGTGCGCTTAAAAGGTTTACAATTTAGTAAACTAATATACGCTCACAAACTAGCTTTTAAAAAATCAGAGGATACATCATCTTCTGGAGATATTAGTCACTTCCAAGCACTGATGACAGCTATGGCTGCAACGATTGGTATGGGAAATATAGCAGGTGTCGCAACTGCTGTGACAATCGGTGGACCCGGCGCAATCTTTTGGATGTGGATTACTGCTTTATTTGGAATGGCAACAAAGTATGCCGAAGCAATCCTTGCGGTGAAATACCGTGTTAGTAATGAAAATGGTGAATACTCCGGTGGACCAATGTATTATTTAGAACGTGGTTTAGGGAAAAAATGGCTGGCTGTTTTATTCGCTATATTCGGCACAGCTGCTTCTTTCGGTATCGGTAATATGGTTCAATCTAATTCGGTTGCAGAGGCAATGCGAATCAATTTTTCTTTCCCTCCTGCATTAACTGGTATACTCATGTCATTCTTAATCGCTATCGTTATTTTGGGCGGTGTAAAAAAGATTGGTAGAGTTACTGGATATATCGTTCCTATTAAAGCATTCTTTTATATAATCGCTGGCCTTATTATTATTTTCTATCACTTTGATCAAATTCCAGAAGCATTTTCACTTATTTTTTCTGGTGCATTTCAAGGTACTGCAGCTGCTGGTGGTTTTATCGGAGCAACAGTTGCATCTGCAATTCAAATAGGAATGGCACGTGGTGTATTTGCTAACGAGGCTGGTTTAGGAAGTGCCCCTATTGCTGCGGCTGCTGCCAAAACAGATTCACCTGCAAAACAAGCTTTAGTTTCTATGACTGGTACTTTTCTAGATACATTTATTGTATGTACAATTACGGGGCTAGTATTAATTACTACAGGCGCATGGAAATCAGGTAAAACTGGTGTTGAAGCTACAACATTAGCATTCCAATCCGTATTCGGTACTGCTGGTAGTATGATTCTCGGTATCGCCATTATATTATTCGCCTACTCTACTATTTTAGGTTGGTCGTATTACGGAGAGAAGTGTGTAGCTTATTTATTCGGACAAGGTGCTGTACGATATTATAAAGCAATCTTTATCGTTATGATTGCAATAGGTGCTAATTTAAAGCTAGGTGTCGTATGGACATTTGCCGATATAGCAAATGGACTTATGGCGATTCCAAACTTAATTGGTCTAATCGGATTAAGTGGTATTGTTGTCGCTGAAACGAATCGCTTTTTACAAGCAGAGAAATTGAAAGAAAGTCATAAAAAACAGGCAAGTTAATCACTAAAAAAAAGAATGGCTCATTTATAATAAGCCATTCCTTTTTTCTCTATTTCAATTCCTTTCCCTCCTGAACCATATGTAAATAAAGTACAAAATCCATCATTGTAGATGAATAACCAAGTTGACGGATCATTGCTGTTATATTCCCTCTATGATATGTACCATGATTTACGACGTGTTGCACTAACTCTAAAATGGAAGTGTCTAATGCACCTGCATATGGGTTCTCAATAACAAATACAGTATTTACGTCTTGTATTCTACTTAAAAATTCTTTATATTGATTTGCCATGTTTTCAAACATTTTTTCTAATTCATGTAACGATTTAGTTTCGATTTGTTTTCGTAATTTTTCTCGGTCTTGTACTACTTCACTCATACTTTTACCATGCAATATGTGTAACCACACTTGATCTGTAATATAAATATGTACAAAAGTATCCTTAATTGATGGGAATACACTCTGTATCTGTTCATTAAAAATTGTCTCATAGTTTGGTAACTCTTTTAGTCGGTTGAATAATCGTGTATTAGCCCAAGCATTGTAATCAAACTGTTTTAACATGTAATCTTTCAATCTAAATCTCCTCCTTATTGTATGAAACGAATGTTTTGCTTCTTCATTTCCGATTCTCTATCAGCTTTTACAATCCCTTTTTCTTTAACTTCATGTTTATTTATAGTTTTATATTTTACATACGTATGAAATTCTGTTTTAAATGGAAATGGTGTAATTCGAATTGTTTCTTCATCCACCCATTCAGCTTGAATAGGTTTATCCTCTTTACTATTAAACATTTCTGTTCCTTCAAAACCATCTTTAAATAAATCAATTTCATCTTTCTTTTTTACACCAGGTTTATTCATACATACATATAATGAAAGCTCATCACAAAACTTTAATAGCCTATAATGTTTATCAAACATAGCATATCGCTCTTTTGTTAACGTTTTCAAAATTCTTTTTGTCGATCCAATTCCCCTGTATAAAATGACATCATCTCTTCGTCTTCCTCATTTAATGGAAACGATAAAAAATGTTTACTACAAAGTAACGCCCCGTATGGATTAGAGTTTTCAATTTCATTCAAACCAATCGTATAAAAAACAAAGCGTAATGAGCTTGGACAATCCATAAATGTATATGGGATATTTTTAGCATCATTCAAAATTGGTACTTTATCAAGCTCTATCCACCCTCTATCATGTTCATATATAGCATCAATTGTTTCCATCAAATATTCCTGATTTATAAAAAAATCTTCCTTCATATTACTAGCAATTTCACCAGCTAAAAAACCATGATCATGTTGACGAATTAATATACTTTCTTTCTCATTCTTTTCACGAAAAATCATCCGTATATTCCCCCTCATCCTCATATTACAGCTTGTTGTATGCATCAATTCTTAATTAATCCCTAAATATTAGCAGGGATTCAGTTTCTTTCAACGAAATTAACATAAATATACAGCATTCTTTCTAATCACAAAGTTAGCTTTATCTTTACTAACCATTATACTAAAACATTCATTCTAAAAAATTTTTTATGAGGTGAAAACATGAACAAAACAGAATTAGTTAAAAATGTAGCACAATCAGCTGATATTTCTCAAAAGGATGCTTCTGCAGCTGTACAATCCGTATTTGACACAATTGCTAATGCATTACAATCTGGCGATAAAGTGCAACTAATCGGCTTTGGAACTTTTGAAGTGCGTGAAAGGTCTGCTCGTACAGGGCGTAATCCGCAAACTGGAGAAGAAATTCAGATTGCTGCTGGTAAAGTTCCAGCATTTAAAGCAGGAAAAGAATTAAAAGAAGCTGTTAAATAAACAAGAAACCAGCCATTTTATAGGCTGGTTTCTTGTTTATTATTTATTATTTATTCTTTATTGTTTATTGTTTATTTCTTATTTAAGCAGTTCCTTTATATTCTCTGCATGATACACTTCACAAATATAAAATACACATTTGCAGTTACTTACAATTTGATATTTTCTAGTTGGATAAACATTCGCCGCAACAGAACATCCATCAAACAATTCGATAATATTTCCAGATGGCTGATATCCTTCATATAATACGTTTCTTCTTACCTCCATCTTTTCTATAAGGTTTTCAACAGGAATATTTCCACTCTCTAATTCACTCTTTATTGTATCCGGTAAAAACGAAGTGTCTGCAAAAATTAGATTTTCAGATAACACCTTACCTTTATAACTAACATTAGATACGCGATAAAGAAATGTTCCGTTTTTATCAAAGAAATTCTTTGCTTCTTTCGGAATGTATTGTCTATCGAGCGCTTCCTGTTCAAGTACATCAAACTGAACTGTATCTTGTACAAGTTTTTCTAAAGCTAGAATAGATGACGTATTTCTAGAAAACAACATATCTTTAATTTCCTGTACATTATAAGTTAATTCAGTTTTTCTATTTTCCGCTACTAACATGAGGAACACCTCTTCTATAAGAAATTTTATTAAAAATTAACGATGATTTAATAGCAATCCCGCGTCTAACTGCGTAATTTCAGTTACTTCTTTACTAAATATTGCAATGGAAGCCATATAATCTAAACTAGGTCTTACATCTTCCATCATTGTATTTTCTGCTAACTCTTGTCTATCTTTAAAAATCAACAATTTTGGAGGGTCATTTGGAGCTGATACTGTAATTTCTACTGGTGGGATCAATAGTCCTTCACCTGTCGCTTTCAGCACTGCTTCTTTTCGAGTCCAATATGTTAAAAATCCTTCTAGTCGCTGCTCATCAGGTAACTTCATAACTTGTGCTATTTCAATGTCTGTTAATACGCCCTCTGCCATTTTCATAACATCTACATTTGGATTCATTTGCTCAACATCAACACCCACAGGTGCAGATTTAGTAAATGCAACAACAACCCACTCACCCGAATGTGAGACTGATATTTGCGGCATCCCTTCTGGTAACTGTGGTCTGCCATGTTGTAATTTACATACTGGGCACATTCGATCAATTGGCACTTGAACTGGCGACATAGAAAGTACCTTTCCAAGTACTAATCTACTAATTACACAACCTATTATAAAACGCGCACGGTCTGCCGAATGATGATATGAATTTGCTTTCTCTCGCTCTACATCATTTATTAAATTGCAATGCCATGATTGTAAATCTGAAATTCTTGCCCACCATATTTGACAACTATTCTCATTAAGGGTTGGTACAGAATCTACAACTTTACTCTCTATCATGTAAACTCTCTCCTTTTAAATGCCAATATTACTTTATTTCAAAAGAGTATTAGCATGCTGCAACTCATTCATTTACAACTTCTTTCTCTTTTTGTAATACAGATAACGGCTTTTTATTCTTCTTTGACATTACCTCTTTATCAGAAATACGTAAAGAAAATAGTAATGCTATGAGTAAAAATATTGCTGATCCAATTAATGCTGCTTGATATGGTAAAAAATCTGATTGTGCATTATTCTGTACGTTATTACTTCCAAAACCAGATAGTATACTAGCTAAAACAGCAACTCCTATTGCAGATCCTAATCGGTTTTGCACATTGAATATAGTAGTTGCTCTCCCCATAGAAGGTGGTGCAATATTGTTAAAAGCAGAAAATTGAACCGCACCGACAGATTGGCCTAAGAAAATACCAATGCCAAACAATAGTGCCCGAATTTGCCATGGATTCGTATCATGATTTACAAAACTTAATAAAATAAAGATAACCGCCGTACTTACTAATCCAATAGAGATTACCTTTCGAGCTCCTAATTTCTTATATGACCATGGTATAATCTGCGAAGAAATCATTAATCCAATCGCCTCTGGGAATGTAGTAAGACCCGATTCCAGCGCGGAAACTCCTATTACATTTTGATACATAAGCGGAAAAATAAATAACATTCCTAGTAAACCAGCTGATGAAAACAACGAAATAAGACTCATTTTTCTAAAGACCGGTTCTTTTAATAAGTGTAAATCTAACATCGGTTGCTTTACTTTAAGTTCTACAATAATAAACAATGTAAGTAATACAATCCCAGCTATCCCAATACTAATTATTTCTGGAGAAACCCAACCTTTTGACGGGCCTTGACTGAGTGCATAGATGAGCATCGCAAAACCTGGTGCTGAAAGAACAAAACCGAGAGAATCAAAACGACCAGCCGATTTTTCAATATGCTCTGCTAAAAATAGAAGTCCAAATAGCAACGCAATGATACCAAACGGCAGATTAATATAAAATGCCCAGCGCCAAGACATTTGATCTACAAAGAAACCGCCAATAATTGGTCCGATCGCTGGTGCTACAGCAATTGGAAGTACAATAAATCGAGAAATTTTTGGTCTTTCCTCTGGTGAAAATGTTCGGAATAACATCGCCATCCCGACTGGTGTTAAAAGTCCGCCACCAGCACCTTGAATGATACGAAAAATATTTAATGAAGTAATATCATTAGCAATTCCACATAGTGCAGATGCAATTGTAAAAACGAAAAGGGCAGTTAAAAATACTTTTTTCGTACCAAAGCGATCTCCTAACCAACCAGAAATCGGAAGGAAAATAGCTAAGCTAACTAAATACCCAACATTTACAGTCCCCATTGCAGATGGGGGCACTTGCAGTTCTTTGCTTATCGTTTGCAGTGCTACATTCACAATCGTTGCATCCATCGCAGCCATAAACATCGCTGTTATATAAACGATGCTTACAACTACTTTTGGATTTATTTTTACTTTCATTATTGTTTTCCTACTAATATTTTTTCGCTAATTTGATTTTTTTCGGCTCTAAATCATTCCAGTTAACTTCAACGTATTCTAAGCAAACTTGTCTGCTAGCTTCTTCATGTACGACATTCCATCCAATTGGTACATCGAGAAAGGCAGGCCAGAGAGAATACTGGCCCTCCTCATTCATTAATACTTTATATGTGTAATTATCATTTTCAAATGGATTCGTCATACTTTACTTACCCCTTTCTTATTCTGCAAATATTTCGCTAGCACTTGTCCAATTTCTGTAAGTGGACCTGGCTGACATAAATCTTTATGTCTACAATCAATGTCATGCTGCACGATTTCCCCGTCTAAATAATTTAGCCACGTATTTGGAGAAATAGGATCAAACCAGTCTGGTATAACAGTAGATCTAAAGAATAAAATATCCCCGTTATAAACTTTTGGCACGTATTTCCCTAACAACCCTACTGAATTTACATATGTTTCTTTCAAGTTTAAAATAGTCTCTTCCTCAAGACTTGCTAATGCACTTCCATCTTTGCGAAGTATTGCAACCGCACTTTCCATAGTAAGTGGTTTACCATCCATGTTATCTGGATCATATCCACCTAAAGCAAGTAATGCGATTAACGCTTCTTCTTCAGTAGGTGCTTCCGTATTCGGTAAGAAGTGACCAGGATACGAATCCAGCATAACGAGTAATTCTACTTCTTCCCCTTCATTTTGAAGTTGCGCCGCCATAGCATGAACAACATTTCCTCCAAGCGACCATCCGAGTAAACGATATGGTCCGTGAGGCTGTATTTCACGAACGTGTTTTAAATAATCCCCCGCCATCTCCTCTAAGCTTTTTGGAAGTTCTTCATTTTCAGCGATACCACGTGCTTGTACACCATAGATTGGATAATCTGTTCCTAAAGATTTCATAAGTCCTGCATAGCACCAACTTAATCCACCTGCTGGATGTACACAAAATAGTGGTAATTGATCTCCGCTTGCTCGTAATGGAAGCAACACATCAAGTGCACTTTGACCATTCCCCATTTCAAGTCTTTCAGCAAGCCCTGCAACAGTAGGTGCTGCAAATAAAGTTCCGATATTTAGTTCAACTCCAAGTGCCTCTTTAATGCGACTCATCAGCTGCACTGCAAGAAGTGAATGACCACCAAGATCAAAGAATCCATCATCAATTCCAATTTGAGACACACTTAAAACTTCTGTAAACAAGTCACATAACATTTCTTCTTGCGGTGTTCTCGGTCCGCGGCTAGAAGATGATGCAATAAATTCTGGAGCTGGCAATGCCTTTCTATCTAATTTACCGTTTGGGGTTAAAGGTAACTCATTTACTACTACAAAAGCGTATGGAACCATATAATCTGGCAAACTACCTCCAGCATACTGACGCATTTCATTCGTATCGATCGTTTCATTATTTGATGCGACGATATAAGAAACTAATCGTTTATCCCCTGGTTGATCTTCCCGTACAATAACAGCTACTTGTTCAACTTTAGGATGTTTCATTATTACCGCTTCTATTTCCCCTAATTCAATTCGGAATCCACGAATTTTAATTTGATGATCTGCACGTCCTATATAATCTAACGTCCCATCTTGACGCCAGCGCGCTAGGTCTCCTGTACGATACATTCTTGTACCTGGCTTACCAAATGGATCTGCGATAAAACGTTCAGCAGTTAATCCTGCTCTTCCTAAATATCCACGAGCGAGCCCTGCACCTGCAACATATATTTCTCCAACTACTCCAGGTGGCATCGGTTGTAAATAGTTATCTAATACGTATACTTTAAGATCCGGTATACTGCACCCGATTAAACTATTTGCTCGTAAAGATACGATACTTTCATCTAATTCAATATAACTAACATGTACCGTCGTCTCCGTTATTCCGTACATATTAATAAGCTTCGGTGCGTTATAAGGATGACGACTATACCAATCTTCTAATCGACTTAGTTCAAGTGCTTCTCCGCCAAAAACAACATATCGTAAAGATAATTTTTGACCAACCTCTTCATTTTCACGATCTGCTTGCATCAATTGATAGAACGCTGATGGAGTTTGGTTTAAAACAGTAACCTTTTCCTTAACAAGAAGCTGTAAAAATTCTTTCGGCGAGCGACTTACAGTATGTGGTACTACAACTAAACGCCCTCCATATAATAAAGGTCCCCAAATTTCCCAAACCGAGAAATCAAAAGCGTATGAATGGAACATCGTCCACACATCGTCTGCGTCAAATTGGAACCAATGATCAGTTGCTCCTAAAAGTCTTACTACATTTTGATGAGGTATCATAACCCCTTTCGGTCTACCTGTTGAGCCTGACGTATAAATAACGTAAGCAATATGTGAAGGAGATAACGGCTTCATGCGCTCCATTTCATCTATATTGTCTTCACTATATTTCTCAATTTCTTCTATTACGTTCACATCATCAACTAAAATCTTTAGTGCCTCATCACATTCAATTTCCACATCTGAATTTGTTAAAACACATGATGGTTTCGCATCGTGTAGCATAAACGAGATACGATCTGACGGATAATCCGGATCTAACGGAAGGTATCCCGCACCAGCTTTAAGAACAGCAAGTAAGCTTACAACCATATTTAAAGATCTCGGCATCGCTAAAGCAACAAGTTGATCAGGACCGATTCCTTTCGCTATTAACAAACGAGCTATTTTATTCGCTTTTCTATTTAACTCTTCATAAGTTAGCTTTTCATCTTCAAAGACGACAGCAATAGAATTTTGATTTACATGAGCCTGCTTTTCAAATAATTGTGGCAATGTCATTTCAGGTACAATTTGAAAACCACCATTCCACTTTTCTAAAACTGTATTTCGCTCTGCTAAAGTTAATATTTCTAATCTACCAATTGATTGATCCGGATGTTTCTCTGCATCATCTAATAATAGAATGAATCGTTCTATTAGTTTTTGAACCGTTTCACGTTTATATAAATCGGTACTAAACTCTAACAATCCGTATAAGCCGTTTGGAGTACCATCAACTCTGTTACTCTCGCTAATTTCAAATGTTAAATCAAATTTTGCAGAACCAACACTTTGAATTTCAAGGCTTGCTTCTAAATCCGGTACATTAAACGTTGCTTCTGGCGTATTTTGGAAAGCTAACATAACTTGAAACAGCGGATGACTATTTCGAGTTCGTACTGGGTTTAACACTTCAACAAGTCGTTCAAATGGAACATCTTGATTTTCATAAGCTGCAAGGTTTACCTGTTTCACTCTATTTAATAATTCTTTAAAACTTGGATCTCCTGATGTATTTGTGCGTAACACTAATGTATTTACAAATAAACCAACTATATCCGTGAGTACATCGTCGTTTCTTCCAGCAATCGGACTACCTAATGGTATATCAGTTCCAGCACCTAATCTTGTAAATAAGGCACTTAGTCCTGCTTGCAACACCATAAACAAACTAACTCCATTTTTACGAGCGAGCTCCACTAACCTACTATGCATACCTTCATCTAAATGAAAATGAATTGTTTCCCCGCGATAACTAGTTTCAATTGGGCGCTGATAATCTGTAGGTAACTCCATTTGATCTGGTAAACCTTTTAACTCTTCTTTCCAAAAATCTAATTGTGTTGAAATAATACTGTCTGGTTTTGTTTCATCACCTAATAGCTGTTGTTGCCATAGTGAATAATCTGCGTATTGAACTGGAAGGGTTTCTAGTTGAACACTATCACCTTGACATCGTGCTTTATAAGCCGCTGTAAAGTCTCTCGTTAACGCTTGTAATGACCATCCATCTCCTACAATATGATGCAAAAGAATTAGTAAAACATGTTCGTTTTCACTCACTTTAAAAAGTTGCAAACGAATTGCTGGTTCGATATCAAGATTAAAGCTATATCTTACAGCTTCAGACAGTGTACTTTCTAATTCATCCTTACATGTATTTGTTATAATCATTTTTAAATTCAATTTATCCATTTCTAGAATTCTTTGATATGAACTGCCAAGTGAATTCGGGAAAATCGTTCTAAGTGTTTCATGTTTCTCAACTACATCATAAAAGGCACCTTGCAGTGCTTCCTCATTCAATTTTCCAGACATACGAATGACTAACGGAATATTATAAGTAGGACTTGGACCTTCTAAACAATTTAAGAACCATAACCTGCGCTGTGCAAATGAAAGTGGAACTTCATTTGGCCTACTTACTTTCTTAATAGCTGGTCTTGCGCTTTTTGCATGATCCAACTGGTTCGCTAATTCAGCAACAGTTGGTGATTCAAATAGCTTTCCGATTCCTAATTCTACACTTAACGTTTCACGAATTCTTGCCATTAAACGAGATGCAAGAAGCGAATGGCCGCCCATTTCAAAGAAATTATCATCTATACTAATTCGCGAAACACCAAGTACTTCTGCAAATAAATCACATAGTATTTCTTCTTTCGGATTTCTAGCAACTCTCTCATTGTTCATTCCATTAAAATCAGGAGCAGGTAATTTCTTTCTATCAACCTTACCATTTGGTGTTAATGGTAATTCTTCTAGCACAACAAATGCTGATGGTACCATATAATTCGCTAAACTTTCTGAAACATAAGAGCGAATTTCTGAAAGATGAATCATTTCCTTCTCTTCGGCAACGATATACGCAATGATTCGTTTATCATTTGGACGATCTTCTCGTACCATTACCACTGCTTGTTGTATATTTTCATGTCGTTGTAATACCGTTTCAATTTCAGCTAATTCAATTCGGAAACCGCGAATTTTAATTTGATGATCTGCGCGACTAATGTACTCTAACACACCATCCTTACGCCATTTCACAAGATCACCTGTGCGGTACATACGTGCTCCAGCTTTTCCATAAGGGTTTGCAACAAACCGTTCAGCCGTTAACGCTGGTTTTCCTAAATATCCGTTCGCAAGTCCTTCTCCTGCAATATATAATTCACCGATAACTCCAGGTGGAACAGGCTGTAACCCTGCATCCAAAACGTACACTTCTGTATTCCAAATTGGTCTTCCAATAGGAGGTATACCATTTTCACTGTCATCAATATTCATGAAAGTAGACCAAATAGTCGTTTCAGTTGGTCCATATAAGTTAGTTATAGAGCAACCTAATTCTTTTAATTTATTTGCTAAATGTGCCGGAAGAGCTTCACCGCCAACGAGTACGTTTAGCCTTTGTAACCTCTCTGGATATTCAGTTATTAACGCCTGCCAGAGCGTCGGTGTAGCTTGCATAATTGTCGCTCTTTCTTCTTGTAACAATGTCGTTAATGCAGAAGGCTCTTGGATTACCTCTTTTTGTGCAATTGTTAAACTTGCACCACTAATAAGAGGTAAATAAATTTCTAGAGCAGAAATATCAAACGCAAACGTTGTAACTGCTAATAAATGATCGTTTTCATTTAATGAAAACATATCTTTCATAGCTAATAAGAAGTTACTTAAACCTTTCATAGTAACAATTACACCTTTTGGATTTCCGGTTGATCCTGAAGTGTAAATTGTATAAGCTTGGTTTAAAAGTGATTCATCATTTTTAAATGGTAGATTCATATGAGAATATGTTTTTAACGCTATTTTCGTTTCTTCGCTATCTAATATGATTTCTTTAATATCATTTTCTATAACTAAAGTAGATGAAACAGATGAATGTGTTATGATACAAACTGGATTTGCATCATTTACTATATAATGAATTCGCTCGGCTGGGTATTCTGGATCTATCGGTAAATACGCTGCACCAGCCTTTAGAACTGCTAGCATACTAACTACCATTTCTATTGATCTTGGAAATACTAAGGCTACAAACTGATTTACTTCTATTCCTTCTTCTAATAAATAGTGTGCTAGTTCATTCGCTCGTTCATTTAGCTCTTTATACGTAAGTTTTATCCCATTACAAGTAACTGCTATTTTATTTGGATTTTTTTGTACTTGTTTTTCAAATAATATAGGTAGATTAATTAGCTCTTCAGCTTTCTTCGTTTCATTCCATTTCAATAAAACTTTATGATTTTCTTCAGGAAGAGTAATGTTTATTTTTCCAATCGGCTCGTCTTTATGATAATTATTTATCACTAATTCTAATAGACTCATAAATCTTTCTTTATGCAATGCTAGTTCCGCGCCGTTATATACTTCCGGATTCGCATCAAAATGAATCATTAACTCATTTTCATCGAAACGTTTATATACATTTATCGATAAATCATCAACAGGTCCTGCTGATAAATTATGTGTAATACCACGATTCCCAGCAAAGTTAAGCCCATAATCAAAAGGCATAACATTCACTAACGGCCCAAACAACCTTTGATTTTCACCTAGTAACTTTAAGTCTCTTCTTAATTCCTCATGACGATATTTATGATGACGACGTACGTCTCGAATTTCTTTAGAAACTTGCTGTATTAATTCTGCAAAAGTTATATTTGGAGTTAACTTTAGACGAAGTGGAACTAAATTCATTACCATGCTTGGTGTATGAATAGATACAGAACCAAGACGCCCCATCATCGGTAAACCTAAAACAATATCATTTGAACCTGTTAATTTATGCATGTAAATACTCGTTACGGCTACAACAAATTCGGGCCAACTCGTTAACGAAATATTAATATCTTCTAGTAAAGTTTTTGTACTAGCATTTGATAGATAAGCAGTTTCTCGTAAAAATCCATTTGATGTTCTCGGCGCTCGTTCTGCTAAACTTATAACTTCCGGTTCATCTGCAAACTTTTCTAGCCAAAAAGTACGATCTTCCTGAAATTGTTTAGATTCACGATACTCATTATCTTCTTGTACAATTTTTGCAAGAGAACCAAATGGCTTTTCATTCTTATTTGTTTCTTCTATAAGTGATGTATACTCATTCGCTACCTTTTGGCTAAGAAGTGAAAATCCATAGCCATCCATCACAATGTGATGGATGCGCTGATACCAAAAGAAACGATTATTTTCAACTTGAATAAGTGCTTCAGTAAATAATTTATCTTCTTTTAAATCTATCGGTACAGATAAATCATTTTTCATCCATACTTTAGCAGCTTCTTCAGGATTTTCTTCTTTACGAACGTCAATAAAATGCATATGAAATGTTGACGATTCCTCAATAACTTGCCATGGGCCAATTTCATCCTCTTCGAAACGAACATGAAGTGCTTCTGCTTCTTTTACCACTTTACGTACAGCTAACTCGAAAATTTCATGATTAATATTTCCGTTTATTTCTATATATTCCCCAGTATTATAAATCGGATTAAGCGGATCTAATTGTTGCGCAAACCACATACCAGACTGCGCAGATGATAACGAATGACGAATCTTTTGACTATTAGGCATTCTTTACTACCCCTTTATTATGTAGTCTATTTGTTACAGCACTTGTGCTGCTTGTGAAGATAGTAAACGGTACCAATCATCAACAGTTGGACGTTCTGCTAAATCTGCAAAAGTGATTTCTTTCCCTTCGCGACGCCATTTCTCTACTAAACTCATAATTCTGACCGAATCAAGTCCTCTATTTAATAAGTCTTCATCAACTTCAATACTCTCTACTGGCTCACGGAGTAGTTGTGCAACTAGTTCATGTACTTTCTGTAAAGTGATTCCTTCACTCTCATCGCTTTTTACACTTTGTAAATCTTTTAATAGTAAGTTTGTTGATGTCGTTACTGCACATCTATTTGATGCATACTGCAATGCTTGTTTATGATGCTCTAGTGAAAAATCAGCAACTGCATCTGCTACAAAAAATGGCTCTATACCATCCATAAATGCTTCACAAGCTGTTAAAAGGCAGCCAATATGCGCATAAATACCGCAAATAATAAGTTGATCTCTTCCCTGCTCATTTAAAATTTCTAATAGATTCGTCTTTTTAAATGCACTATATCTCCATTTGGTTAGGAATATATCATCCTCATCTGGAGTAAGCTCATCGACAATTTTCTTTTTATCTGGTCCAGCAGGAATACCGTCACCCCAAAAGTCTTGTAATAACCCTCGTTGTTCTAACGTTTGTCCACCAGGTTGTGCTGTATAAACAACTGGTATACCAAGTTCCTTGCATCTTTCTCTTATCACCTTAATATTTGAAATTAGTTCTACTTTTGGCGATTCTTTATCGCTATATGCATCAAGAAAATATTCTTGCATGTCATGGATTAGAAGAACCGCACGTTTCGGATCTGGCGTCCAATTCACTTTATTTTTTGGTAGTTCTGATTCAATTGGCATTTTATATACTGAAATAGATGGGATAGCCATCTAATCACTTCCTTCCGATTTTTATTATTGTTTTACTGTAATAAGTTTTTCAGCAATGACTTTACGTAATTCTTTTTTGCTTACTTTTCCAACACCTGTTTGTGGGAATGATTCAATAAATTCAATTCGATCTGGAATCTTATAAGCTGCTATACCACGTTCTCTTAAGAACATTTTTAATTCGTTTGCAGTTAGGACTTGTCCACGAGCGATAACAAAAGCGCAAGTGCGTTCTCCTAAATAATCGTCAGGCATAGATACAATTGCTACATCATGTACTGCATCATGTGCTAATAGATGATTTTCAACTTCTTCCGCAGCAACCTTCTCACCACCACGGTTAATTTGATCTTTATCTCTTCCTTCTACAATG
Source organism: Bacillus sp. TH17 (assembly GCF_016651125.1). Taxonomy (NCBI): domain Bacteria; kingdom Bacillati; phylum Bacillota; class Bacilli; order Caryophanales; family Bacillaceae; genus Bacillus; species Bacillus sp. TH17. The sequence continues at coordinate 1,874,220 of NZ_JAEKEN010000001.1, read as the reverse complement.
ATGTAACCTTGTTCATTTACTTTTACAAGATCACCTGTGCGATAAAAACCATCTTCTGTAAATGATCTTACATTATGCTCTTCCGCTTTATAATAGCCACGAATTGTATATGGCCCTCTTGTTAATAAACTACCTACTTCACCAGGCTTAACATCATTATCATGTTCATCAACAACTCGAACTTCATCAAATGTAGACATCGGTCTACCTTGTGTATGAATAATGATTTCTTCTGGATCATCTAGTCTTGTGTAATTTACTAACCCTTCCGCCATACCGAACACTTGCTGTAACGTACATCCGAATGTAGGGCGTATACGCTTCGCAACTTCGGCACTAAATTTCGCACCGCCTACTTGAATAACTTGCAGGCTTGATAAATCGTTATTACGGGAAGATACCGCATCAAGCCAAATCATTGCTAATGGTGGAACGAGCGCTGTAATCGTAACTTTTTCTTTTTCTATAAGAGCAAATGCCTCATCTGGACTACCTCCAGTTGCCAATACTACTTTTCCACCGGCATAGAAAGTTCCAAATGTCCCTGGAGAACTCATCGGGTAATTGTGTGCTACTGGAAGAACTGCCATATAGACACTTTCTGCATTTAAATTACAAATGTCAGCGCTAACACGTAAACTATAAATATAGTCATCATGTGTTCTAGGAATTAATTTAGAAAGTCCTGTCGTCCCTCCTGATAATTGGAGAAACGCAACATCACTTGGCTGAACTTCTGGTAACGGAATCGGATCCATATAAAGATCAGTTATGTTCACGAATTCTTCTTCTTCCCCCACTACGATTACATGTTGTAAAGCGGGAACTTTCTCTTTCACTTCTCTTGCTAGTTTTCGATAATCAAAGCCGAGAGCCTTATCTGAAATAACGTAAGCACTCGCTTCACCAAACTCGCAAAAATAACTAATTTCACTACTGCGATGAGAAGGTAGTGCAAAAACAGGGAGTGCTCCAATGCGAAATAGCGCAAAGCATATTTCGAAAAACTCTATAATATTAGGTAACTGGATTACAACTCGGTCTTCTTTCTTTATTCCTAAATTCAGTAAACCTGAAGCTAAGCGATCTACCTTTTTATCAAGTTCACTATACGTTATATGCGTATTACTACTTACAACCGCAATTTGATCCCCATATTTTTCAGCACGTTCTTTTAACATCGAACCAAATGTTTCTCCAAGCCAACACCCTTCTTCTCGATAGCGATTGGCAAATTCTTTTGGCCATTCCGTATAACCTATTAACATTCTTTCTTCCCCCTATTTTTCATTCAGCGCATTATCTCTTAACCCTAAAGCCTTCAACATTGTTTGGAACTTAGCTGATGTTTCTGCTAACTCATCTTCTGGCTTTGATTCAGCAACAACTCCAGCACCTGCATATAAGCGAAGTGTATTCTCTTGCACTTCAGCACAACGAATTGTAACAATCCATTCGCCATCTCCATTTAAATCGCTCCACCCTAACATTCCTGTAAAGAATTCACGGTCAAATGGCTCAATTTTTTGAATAGCCTCTCTCGCTTCTTCCATTGGAGTTCCACAAACTGCTGGCGTAGGATGAAGAGCAATTGCTAATTCTAAAGAAGACGTATTTGGGTCCTTTAGTTCACCTTTCACTTCCGTAGACAAATGCCACATTGCTTCACTATGAATAACTGAGGGTTTTTCTGGAACATGTAATATATGACAGTAAGGGCGAAGCGCAGCGGCAACCGCTTCAACTACTACCGCATGTTCATGTAAATCTTTTGGAGAAGAAAGTAATTCTTCTGCCCTTCTTTTATCTTCTACTGGATCCTCACTTCGTGGTCTTGAGCCAGCCAACGGATTAGAAATTACTTGCATACCATGACGTGAAACAAGTAATTCAGGACTTGCTCCAATTAACGTCTTACTGTACTCGTTTTCATCTTTCGGCAAATTAACAGCAAATGTGTAGCCGTGCTTATTATGTTCCGCTAATTCACGAAGTAGTTTTTGTTGATCAATTTTCTCGGAAGACTTAACATCCAACGATCTAGATAGAACGATTTTTCTTAAATCTCCGTCCTGAATTTTTGCTATTCCTTGCTTCACACCATCCATATAAACTTCAGGAGCTGGAACCGGTGTCATTTCAAATGTCAGTTTCTCATTTCGTTTTATCTCATTTGTTGTCTCTAACTGTAAACGCTCAGTAATTCTACTATGTTCTGGTACGATAAGTTGAACTTCTTTTCTACGATCAAAAGGCAAAGCACCAACAACGATAGGATTCGGATTTCCGGCTTGTTTTGCATTACTTAATACCGCTTGTACAAGTTCTGGAAAACTTTCAATTTCATGATGTTTTACTGTAGTAAACTCTCCTTCTGTCAATATCGTTCGAGTTGGTGAAGCGAAAAAGAACGAAGATTCAGTTTTATAATCTTCTAATAATTTTTCTGACAGTTCCTTTACGGCTATAAGTTCATTCATAGTATTAAAACCTCCTGAATTTTTTATTAAACTCCTAATGTAGCTCCGCCATCGACACATAAATTGTGCATTGTAATATGACTCGCTTTATCAGAAGCTAAAAACAATACAGCTTCAGCAATTTCTGAAGGTTGTGCAATTTTTTGTAACGGAATACCGAGTCTATATGTATTTTGAGAACCAGCAATTATATTTTCAGCTCCATTCTCATCAGCCCATAGTAATCTTTGCATTTCAGTTTCAGTAGAACCAGGAGAAACTAAGTTGCAGCGAATATTGTATGCTGCAAGCTCTAATCCTAAACACTTCATAAACATTGTCGTTGCGGCTTTTGATGCAGCGTACGCAGCCATTTCCATTCTCGGAGTATTTGCCGCATTTGAACCAACTGTAACAATTGCCCCTGACCTTCTTTGCATCATATGTTTACTTACTGCTCGAGACATATAGAAAACTCCTGTAGAATTTACAGAGAAGGTTTTATTCCAATCTTCATCACTTAAAGAGTGAATCGGTCCCATACGTAATACCCCTGCAACATTTATTAATATATCTATTGTTGCTATATCATTTTCAATACCGTTTACCATATCTTCAACAGCAGTACTATCACTCACATCTAAATGAAATGTTTTCATACGTGTTTCATTTAATTCATTTTCATTTAAGAGTACGTTTAACCCCTCTTCATTTTGATCAACCGCAATAACTGTAGCTCCTCTTTCTAAAAACATTTTGGCAACAACACTGCCTATACCTTGAGCTGCACCTGTTACTAAAACCGTTTTTCCATCAAATTCCCCTAAGTTCATTTCCTCTATCCTTTCATTTGAAAATTAATCTAATTAAACAAATAGCGATAATGATAACGATTATCACTATCAATGTAAAAAATAATACACTTACTAAACTAATTGGTCAAATGTACTTTTCATCAAAATATTATTCATTGATAATGTTTTTCATTTAATATTCTTACACCGAAATGATAATCTTTCTCAATAAACTTGTCAACCTATTTTTATTTTTCAGATAAAATTTTTTAGTACTTCTCAATACAATTACATCTAAAAGCATTAATAAGTACTTACATTAAAAAATTTAATTCGTACTCCTCTTTTTAAAATTGAAGAAGATAAACTGTAGATACCTTCATTTACAAAGCCTTACCAAAAACTCAAGTATATATTTTCTCAACATTTTTCTGAAAATATCGAGAAAGTATATCTTGCAATTACCGATGCATGTCGTGTTTATAATTTAAGATTTAATAAGTATTTCGAATATAATATATCAATTTACGATATTCCAATATAATCCAAACGGATACTTTACTCATTTTTTGCCTCTAGAAAATTCCACATGTTGTAATTCATAAAAAAGCACCCTATTAAATAGGGTGCTTTTTAGTAAACATAGTGTTAAAGAAGATTTATATACTTACGCTACACTGCGATACTCTTCTTCTTTTTCTTTTTTCTGCTTAGGCACTTGGATTAAAAGTGCGATAATAAATGATACGACACATAATACGCCGATCACCATGAAAGTTGGTTTGAATCCACCTAGAACTGCACCGATAAAGGAACCAGCGAGCGCTCCAAATCCAAATCCTTGATACACAATTCCGTAGTTCTTACTATGGTTTTTCATACCGTAGAAATCACCAACGATAGCTGGGAAAATAGTGATATTTCCACCAAAGCAAAACGCTACACTTGCTACACATACGAAGTAGATACCATAATTTAAATCTACGAAACTTAAAACCAAGACTGAAGCTGCCATAACAACAAATGTACCAGTAACGATTTTTAAACGGCCGATTTTATCTGATAACGGTCCTAAAATAATACGACCTAATGTATTGAAGATTGCAACCATAGCCACCGCATTAGCTGCTGTCGCTGCGCTAAGCCCTACAAGTTGAACACCAATGTCTTTTACCATACCAATTAAGTATAAGCCACTCATACATGATGTAAATAACATAATAAATAATAAGTATACTTGTTTTGTGCCTAACATTTCTTTCGTTGTATATTCCTGAGTTTTTGTTTCATGAACTGCTCCTTGATCTGCAGCTTGATGGATTAAACAAGCGCCAAGGACAATCATAGCTGTAACAATTAAACCCCAGTATATAAACGCTTGTGATACACCAACTGATTCAATTAACTGTGCGTTAATATATTTAAAAATTAAGCTACCCGAACCATATGCAGAGACAGAAATACCAGCAATTAAACCTTTACGCTTTGGAAACCACTTTATTAAATTGGATAATGAAGTGATATATGCTGTACCATCTGCATAACCTACAACAACCCCTGCTAGTACATAAAGCAATATTAATGAGGAAGCTTGTGAACTAAGTATTAATCCACTTCCTAATGCTAGTCCAGCTATCATAATAAGTTTACGAAGTCCCCATTTTTCTTGCAATTTACTCGCAAACAAAGTTGAAAACGCTAAAGACAGGCTAGTAATTGAGAAAGTTATAGCAACAGCGTTAAGACTCCAACCGTATTTACTCACTAAGGGCTGATTGAATAAACTCCATGTATATATCGTACCAAGCCCCATTTGTACTATGACTGTTCCAAGGACAACAAGCCATGGATTAACCGATGATTTTTTCATACCATCTCTCCTCCTCTTTCTATTTCAATGCTATTCGCTAAATATGCTTTTTTTATTTTTATTTTCGCCACCTCATTCGACTTAACAACTTCATTGTATAGGATGTTTTCGCTTATGTAAGCACTTACAAGATGGAGCGTCAAAAATATGGAATCAGTTACAGAAAACGAAGGGTGAAATACAAAAAACTACTTGTTAAATACGTAGTAGTTTTTATAATGTTTTACATCAATACGACTTACGGAGCTTTCACATCCTCTTTTACCAAAAAAATTATCGAATTATCCATGGCTGGACTTCAATATTTTGCTTATCCTATTCTTATTTAACTCTTCAACGTTTATAACATGTTGCGTCTGTATTTCTTGATACAAATCATTTAATAGTCTTGTAATCAAAAATTCCATCTTTTATACATTTTAACTTCCATATATCTTGTTTTTTTAACGAAACATACAGAATTACAACGTTTTTTTACAATTTTATACATAAAAATAGAAAATATATAATTCATTTACATAATGTTGCACTTTAATTTTTACTAAACAACAAATATTTTATTGATAAATAAAACTAAACATTCACTAATATATCTATACGTGGTTTAATATATATAATAAACAAACATTTCTGACTTTTATAAGGAGGTACTATGAAAGCAAACGTAGGCGATACTATACTATTTCAACGAAATAACTTAAAGATCACAGCATCTGTACTAAAACTATACACTGAATCGGTCTTAGTTGAAGTCACAGATGTAAGCGGTGGTACTTTTGAATTTGACCGAACAATTGTAAATCATAAAAACTATAAAATTTTAAATGCAAATAAATAAAACAATACAATACAAAATAGCCCCTGCTTAACAGCGGAGGCTATTTTGTATAATAACAATTCATTAATTTACATATCCTAAAACACTAACAATCTTGCTTGCTTTTAAATTATTAATATAATAATAAATTTCTAACCCTCTTCTCTCAGCTCTTAGCACTTTACCTTTCATTTTTGATAAATGCTGCGAAACAGTCGATTGAGGAATATTCAATATTTCTGTTAATTGTGTTACATTACAAGTTTTGCGTGCACTTAATTCATTTACAATTTGTAATCGTATTGGATGCGCCATTATTTTTAAAATATCCACATCTTCTTCAGTTACTAAACTTTTTTTATCTCGCTCGTATATGTTGTCATAAGACATTCCCCTTTTATTTGAATTCCTTTTTATTAAAATCTGCTTCTAAATAAAATATTATCTCTAAATATACAATTAAGACCCTTATATAGAAATAATAGGATTTTGATTATTTAAAAACAGCAATACTATACAATTTCATCTATTTGGTACATATACATAATACAATTTCAATTTGTGCTCTATGTGAAGTTAGCATAAATTTATAATGAAGATTTTTCAAACAATTCACATCTAACTATATACTTCCTCATAATACTATCCAGTGATTTTAACATATTTTAGGCATTTGTATATACTATTGCAAAACACATTCTTATTGAGGGGGACTTTATATGCCAACACCGTTACAAGAACAAGTTGAAGAAGCTCGTGAAACGTATGTCAGTCGTATTATTTTAGTTGGTGGTTCAGCTTTATTTTTAACAGGTGGTGTTATATCTGCAATTTCAGCCTTTAAAAGTTATAACCGTTTGGCAAATACGCCACCTTCTTCAAATGATTCATAATTGCATCATTCATTCCTTTAAATAATAAAGATGCCGCCTCTACTATAGAGACGGCTTTATATAAAAACATTATTAAATTCATTTGAACTTAATTGAAAAAACGTTATAACAATTTGGTACAATGTTCAAAGTAAGGATAGATACTTTCAATTTGACAAGCTTATTTCACCACAAACCTCGTCTGACTACACCCATCCTTCTGCTTCGTTACCTCTAATACAGCTGGCATTGCGTTTTTCAGTTCTTGAACGTGTGAAATTACACCGATAAAGCGACCTGATTTTTGCAAGTCGATTAGGGCGTCAACTGCTTTCGTTAATGACTCTTCATCTAATGAGCCGAATCCTTCATCGATAAACATCGTTTCGATGGAAATACCACCCTCATACGCTTGAATTACATCTGCCATTCCAAGTGCTAAGCAAAGTGATGCGTTAAATTTCTCACCGCCAGATAATGTTTTTACATCTCGGGTTTGACCTGTATATGCATCATATACATCTAATCCTAATCCACTTTGTCGATTCCTCTTTTCAACTCTTTCGCTTCGTTTTAAATAAAATTGTCCATTTGATAATTTACGTAGTCGTTCGTTCGCAATTTGAACAATTTGTTCTAAATACTCAATTAAGATGTAACGTTCAAAGGATATACGACTATCATTATCCCCTTTCATTACTTCATATAAATCAACAAGTTCTTGGAATGCTTTTTCTTCCTCATGAATTTGTTCATCAATTCGTTTAATATTTTCATGTAAATCCGTAATATATGATACGGCGTTTTGAGCACGTTGTCGTTTTTCTTTAATAATATCAAGGCTAATTTCCAATTCTCTCACTTGCTCATCTAATGAAGAAATGTCCATATACTCTTTATCTTTTAAGTCTGCTTTTAATTCGTCAATTTGTTTTGTAAGTACTTCTAGAGATGAGTAATAACTTTGGATTTCTTGTTGTAACTTATCCATCTCAGCATCATTTAATTTGGATTCTTTATATGTTAATTGATCTGTAAATCCGCTTTGTTCTAGCTCTTTCATAAAGCGTGTAAACGTCTCTTCTTTCTTCTCTTTTGCACTATTAAATTGATTAGAAGCATTATCATGTTCTGCTTGAATACGTATATTTTCATTTTGCCAATGTTGATACGCCTCTTGTACTTTCTCCCATTCATCTTCCATTAACCTAAGTTCTTGCAGAGCTTGGTCAAACTGTACTTTCCAAGCTTGTACCGTTTGCAAGCTTTCCGGAATATTTTGCTTATCATGTTCATATGACGTACGAAGCTGCATACACTCCATTTCAGTACGGTGCTGCACAGTTTCTACTTCACGCTTTTGTTTCTGGAGTTCTTCTAATTTTTCTTCTACGCTTTTTATATTCACAGCAATTTGCTTACGCGTTTCTTCACTTGCTTTTAACGCATTAACTTCTGCTACTAATTGCTTTCCTTTTTGAACGAGCGCACTATATGTTTCTACTAATTCTTCTGAGCGATAGCCTCGCTTTAGCACTTCTTCTATCACTTGTTCATATTGAACTCGATAGAAATTCCACTTTTCTTCTAATTGAACATGTAATTTTTCCGCAATATTTTTCTTTTCTCTTAGCTCATTTAACTCTTTTTCATCAATTGCATTACTTTGCTCTGTAGCTTTTTTCGGGTGGTCCATACTACCACATACTGGACAAGATTCACCATCATGTAAATGAAGAGCTAATATACCAGCTTGTTCACTTAACCAGCGGCGTTCAATATTTTCATATGTACTAACTGCCTGTTGCATCTTATGAAACGCACTTTCTTTTTCTAGCTCGTATTTTTGTTTTTCTTGCCATACATCATATGCCTGCTTTAATACTTTTGCATCTTCTCGCATATTCGTTAGTTCTTCTACTTTAGCTACATATTGTTCAAGCGCTGCTTCTAATTGCTGTAATTCGCCAGACATTCTTTGTTTTTCATTTTTATGCGCTTCTAGTTGTTCATCTAACTTTTGCATACCTTCTTTTAATTTTCCTATTTGAATTTCAGCATTTTGCAAATTTAACTTTTTCTCAGCTAATGATGCAATAATTGGCTGTAACTCTTCTAGTCTTTGAACTTGTTTTTTAGCATTTTCTCGCTCGGATGCCTTATTCTTTAATGCTTCATATTTCTCCTGAGCAAGTGCAAAACTGTTCATTATATGCTCTTTTTTTGCGATTATCTGTTTTAACAAACTTTCAGACTGCTGTTCATATTGCATCGCTTCCTCATACCATTGCTCAAATGGTAATAATCGCTTCGCCTGTTCCGCATGTTTAAAAGATTTTTCTTTCATTTCGATTACGGCACGGTTTTCTTGTAAAATACTGTACTTCTCATTCTTTTGTTCTAAATCTTTGAATTTCTCATTTACAGCTTTTGCTGCATGAAAACGTGCCTCTGCTTCTTTTAATTGTTTCGTTTTGTCATTTTGTTCTAAGTGTAATTGCTCAACCTCTGCATTGTACCAAACTGTTTCTTGTTCTAATGCCTCTACTACTTGATGTGTATTTACATGCTCTTGTTCCACTAATGTCTCTAATAATGCCCCATCACGTATTGGTAATTTAAATACATTACGGAAATATAGCTCACGTTCTTTTTGTTTTTCTTGTAAGACGTCTTTCCATTGTTTGCGCTTTTGATCTAATATCTCACGCATTAATTTATAACGATCTGTTTTAAAAATGCGGCGTAGTATTTCTTCTTTATTTTCCGTTTCAGATGTTAATAATTTTCGGAACTCTCCTTGCGGTAACATGACAATTTGGCTAAATTGATGTTTACTTAATCCAATTAAATCTTCAACTTTTTTATTTACATCCGTTACATGAAAACGATCGACACATGGAACTTTTTCCTCATCAATTACTTCATATAATTCGACTGCATGTCCTGTAATTGTTTTATTTCCTTGTTTTTTATGGCCCAGTTGTCGTTTAATTTCATAACTTTTTCCTTTTAATTGAAAAGTTAATTCCACACTTGTATAAACATCATCATCAGCAAATTGGCTACGAAGCATGTTTGTATCACTGCGCTCTTCTCCACTAGCCTCTCCATATAATACATAACAAATCGCATCAAAAATCGTTGTCTTTCCAGCTCCTGTATTTCCAGAAATAGCGAAAATACGATGCTCACCAAGATCTTTAAAATCGATTACTTCTTTCTGTTTATATGGACCAAACGCGGTCATTATAAGCTGAATCGGTCTCATCCTCGCTCACCTTCCCGTTCTTGCACTGTTTGCAAAACATCTAAAAATAGACGTTCTTTCTCTTCTGATAAATCTAGCCCTTTCATTTCTTTATAAAATGCTTTTAAAAGAGATAAATCATCCGTTTTATGTCTTGAAACAGTTACTTCATTTTCATCTGTGAACTCTCGTCTTTGAATAGATCTTTCAACATGCATTGCATTTGGGTATACAGAACGTATTTTTTCCATTGGCTGCAAGACAGGATTTTCATCTAATAATTTCACAAATACATAATCTTCACTCACTGGATGAAGCAATAAATCGTCTATTTTCGCTTCTACTGTACGCATTTTACGACGTGGTGTAAGTAAACGTTTTTCAATTGTTGTTTCACCTTTTTCATCCATTTCCACAATATAATATCCTTTTTTATGCTTTTCTTCAGAAATAGAATATGCAAGTGGTGAACCTGAATAACGAATTGTCTCATTACGTACAAAATGCGCTTGATGTAAATGGCCAAGCGCCGTGTAATGAAACTTATCAAAATAATGGCTATTTACATATTCAGCACCACCAATTGAAAGTGGTCGTTCCGCATCACTCGTATTTTCCTCTGCCTCTCCTGAAGAAGTTACAAATGCATGTCCTACAAATATGTGTCTCGCTTCTTTATCCATCGTTTCAGAGAGTTCGTTCATAAAAATACGCATCGCATCATCATGAGAACGAACATCTTCATTTTTCAATATATGTCTAACAATACTTGGATCTGCATACGGAACGAGATGGAAATGAACCTCTCCGTATTCATCATTTAAAACAACAGGATTGTATGGAAACTGGAATTGTCCAACAATATGTAATCCTTGTTTTTTCATTAAATTACTACCAAAATGTATGCGGTCCGGACTATCGTGGTTTCCTGCAACTGCAATTATTGGTGTTTGTAAATCAATAACTATCTTTTGTAATACATCATTTAATAAGTCTACTGCTTCTGTAGGTGGAATTGCTCGGTCATATAAATCTCCTGCAATAATTACAGCATCCGGTTTTTCCTCTTCAACAGCTTGTACAAACTGATCTAACACAATTTTTTGATCTTCAGTCATATATACACCATGAACAAGCTTACCTAAATGCCAATCCGCTGTATGAAAAAACTTCATATTACCCTTCTCCTTTTAGTTTACTGATTGTAGTGAAACAAGCTGATAGTTTAGTGTAGTTTTTCCGTTCTCCCATTCTAACTTTTGGACAATTGCACTACCGATTCTTTCTTCGTTTGATTTATATAAAGGCAATATTTCTTGAATAGTAAATAGATGATAACCATCTAAAATTAATTGAAATAAATTATCTTCTATATGTAATCTTACTTCTTTTTCATTTGAAATAATTTTTGTATGCATCTCAAATTTCATGCTAGATACAACCCCTTTTTTCTAATCTCTACATTTTAATAGTATAGTGGTCATGCAAGATTGACAAGTAAATACACCGCGATGTACATACTTTTTTAATTATAAATATTTTATGTTTTTTTATATGAAATACGGTATGTGAAATTATTAATCTACAAAAATAAAAATGCCCTTTCAGGCATCCTTATTTTTGTAAGTACTCTTTCATAACGTAGTACAATACAGTTATTAAGACAATCGCTACAAAAAACGCAAATACGGCCACAACATACCCATCTTTATTTAATAAAAAGCATATGGAAATAGATATTATAAAAATCGGAAACACGAGACGTACCTTAGCCTTCACTTCTTCTGTCGTATCTGTATGATGAAAATACTGTGTAATTCCTACCATAAGAGATGACAAAATAATAACCGACAATAGTAAAGGTCCTGGCATTCCGATCTCTCCTTTCTCTATTTCTAATTATATACAAACCCCGCGCTCTTTAAAAGTTAGATAATTCAGCCTTTTAACTTTTTCTACATCCACTCTTTAATTTACGCCACGTATACTAACTCAATATATGTTATACATATAATAGCGCCTTCAACACGACATTTTCAAATAATAGCACTTACAGTAATGTTGTAATATTCCTCTTCATTCTCTGAAATCCTGCAAATATAACTCGTCAAAATATGCGATAAATACTAACACTAAGCACCTAATTTAGACAAAAATTATAGAGGACATTTCAGCATGTATCAAGAAATAAGAATAGAAAGATAAGTAAGGGAGGATTTATAATGACTGAACACGTTTTATTTTCTGTTAGCGAAAACGGCGTTGCATCTATTACTTTAAACCGTCCAAAAGCACTTAATTCTTTATCCTATGACATGTTACAACCAATTGGGCAAAAACTTAAAGAATGGGAGCAAGATGAGCGTATTGAACTCATCGTTTTAAAAGGAGCTGGGACGAAAGGTTTTTGTGCAGGTGGTGATATTAAAACGCTATACGAAGCACGTTCTAACGAAGTTGCATTACAACATGCAGAGCAGTTTTTTGAAGAAGAATATGAAATTGATACATTTATTTATCAATACAAAAAACCAATTATCGCTTGTTTAGATGGAATTGTAATGGGCGGTGGTGTCGGTCTGACAAATGGCGCGACGTATCGAATTGTAACAGAGCGTACGAAGTGGGCAATGCCTGAAATGAACATCGGTTTCTTCCCGGATGTCGGTGCTGCTTATTTCTTAAATAAAGCGCCTGGATATACTGGTCGATATGTTGCTTTAACGGCATCTATTTTAAAAGCTCCTGATGTATTATATATTAACGCTGCTGATTACTTTATGACATCAGATTCATTACCAAATTTCCTTACCGCACTTGAAAATGTAAATTGGAAAAAAGAAGATGTACATACTCATTTAAAAGAAGTTATTCGTACATTTGCAACTGCTCCAAACTTAGATGGCAATCTTTCTTCCTCAGTAGAAGAAATTAATTCGCATTTTGCATTCGATACAATTGAGGGAATCATTCAATCGTTAGAGAAAGATCAAAGTCCATTTGCCCAAACAACGAAAGAAAAGCTATTATCCAAATCCCCTGTTTCATTAAAGGTAACATTAAAACAGTTTATTGATGGCCAAGAAAAGTCAGTTGAAGAATGTTTCGCGACAGATCTTATACTCGCTAAAAACTTCATGCGACATGAAGATTTCTTTGAAGGAGTACGCTCCGTTGTAGTTGATAAAGACCAAAATCCAAATTATAAATATAAACAATTAAGTGATGTTTCAGAAGAAGATGTAAATCGATTCTTTAACTTACTTAACGCTTAAACAAAGAGGCCATATATTGTAGCACACTCTCAGCTACTCTATATGGCCTCGTCTTTTTAGTTAAATAATTTTAAATATAATTTAATTTTATTTAACTAAAATGTATGTTAAACTAACGTTAATCGAATTTTCTAAAAACAAAAAAGGAAGGCGGATAACATTATGGAAAATTTTTTTCTGTTTATTATTATGTCTATATGTCTTATTATTCTACCCGGTCCTGATACAGCAATGGCTACGAAAAACACATTGATTGCCGGCAAAATCGGCGGCGTAAAAACTGTTTTTGGTACTTGTGTTGCGCTTTTAATTCACACTTTAGCTGCTGTAATTGGTCTTTCAGCACTTATTGTAAAGTCTGCTCTTTTATTTTCTATTTTTAAATATGTTGGTGCTGTATATTTAGTCTATATTGGTATTAAAGCCCTTTTAGCAGTAAGAAACACAGAAGACTTAAATACAAATGACGTTCCAATAAATAATGACAATAAACATACTTCTTGCTTTCGCCAAGGGTTTCTTACAAATTTACTAAACCCTAAGATTGCAGTCTTCTTTTTAACTTTTTTACCACAGTTTTTAAATCCAAATCATAATACATTTATACAACTTCTCGTTATGGGACTTACTTATCTCATTTTAACCGTCATTTGGTTTGCTTTTTATATATTTTTAATTGATAAAATTAGTGCTTTTATGAAAAAACCGAAGACACAGCGTTATATTCAAGGGATTACAGGAATCGTCTTAATTGGGTTTGGTATTAAATTAGCCTTTGAAAGAAATAGTTAACACAATACAAACGAAAATACACTACTCATAATGGAGTAGTGTATTTTCGTTTGTATTATTTTTATAATGAGTGGGAATGCACCCCACTCATTATCATTTCACTTTATTAAAACCAGCGCTCAGTTACAACTTTTTTACGTGTATAAAATTGAACGCCATCCGTACCATTTGTACCAAGATCTCCAAAGAATGAAGCTTTGTTTCCTGCAAATGCGAAGAATGCCATTGGTGCTGGAACATTAACGTTTACACCAATCATACCAGCATCAATATTGTCTCGGAATGTTTGTGCATGTTTTCCATTTGATGTATAAATAACAGCACCATTCGCAAATTTCGATTGATTTGTCAGCTTAATACCTTCTTCTAAATCTTTTACTCTTACAATACTTAATACCGGAGCGAAAATTTCATCTTGCCAAATTTTCATTTCTTGATTTACACCATCAAAGATTGTTGCACCAACAAAGTAACCTTCTCCAACTTCTTCATTGATTTTACGGCCATCTACTAGTAAAGTTGCTCCATCTGCTACACCACTATTAATATAGCCTAAAACACGTTCTTTATGAGATTCACGGATTAATGGTCCAACATAATTATCTTCGTTGAAACCGTCACCTACTTTTAACTTCTTCGTTTCCGCTACTAATACATCAATGAATTCATCAGCAATTTCATCAACTACTGCTACTACTGAACATGCCATGCAGCGCTCTCCACTACTTGCGAACGCAGACCCAATTACACCTTGTACTGTTTTCTCAAGGTTGCAATCTGGCATAACAACCGCATGGTTTTTCGCACCTGCTAACGCTTGTACACGTTTACCATTTTTTGTACCAGTTTCATATACGTAGCGTGCCACTGGCTCAGAGCCAACAAACGAAACTGCTTGAATATCTTTATTTTCTAAAATACTATTTACAACATCTTTTCCGCCTTGTACTAAATTTAATACCCCTTTTGGAAAACCAGCTTCATAGAATAACTCTACAAGTCGCTCAGCTAAAAGTGGCGTTCTTTCAGATGTTTTTAATACGAATGTATTACCGCAAGCAATTGCAAGTGGGAACATCCATAATGGAATCATCATCGGGAAGTTAAACGGGGTAATACCAGCAACAACTCCGATTGGGTAGCGCCAAATCGATCCATCAATTCCACTAGCAATATTCGGAAGGGCTTGTCCCATCATTAAATTTGGTGCTGATGTTGCAAGTTCTACCGCTTCAATACCACGCTGTACTTCACCAGTTGCATCCGTTAGCGTTTTACCGTTTTCTAGCGTAATGATTTTTGCAAGCTCTTCTTTATTTTCTTGTAACAGTTGTAGATATTTGTATAGTTGTCTTGAACGATTTGGAACTGGCACTTTAGACCATGTTTTGTATGCCACTTTTGCCGCTTCAACAGCTTTTTCAACATCTTCTTTTGGAGAAAGTGGAACGTAAGCGATGATTTTTCCGGTTGCCGGATTCGGAACCGCTTCTACTTCCGTACCAGTAGATTCTACCCATTCGCCATTAATATGATTTTTCACTCGTTTAATTTCAGTTGTAATCATTATATTCTCTCCTTTTTTATCATGGTTTTTATAAGTGCACTATTTTTGATTAGAAATTAATTGTTCGCTAACTTTCTTATATAAAGCAGCCATATCGTTTTCACCATATCCTGCCTCACTCGCTTCTTCATATACGTTTAATAGCATCTCACTTACTGGTAAGTGAAGTTCACTTTCTTTAGCTAAATCTACCGCAAATCCTAAATCTTTCTTTAATAAATTCACAGTAAAGCCAGGCTCATAATTTTCTGATGCAATGAAACTTTTATAATTACGCTCATAAATTCTACTTTGACCGTAACTTACATTTAAAATATCAAACATTTTATCTAAATCCATATTGTTCTTTTTCGCTAATGTTAAAGCTTCACTCACACCAGCTGTATAAAAACCAATTAATAGATTGTTAATTAATTTAACAGTTGTACCACTATCAATCTGCTCACTAACATGGAAAACATTCGCTCCAAGCACTTCCATGACAGATTCAGTTTTCTCATATACTTCTTTCGATCCACCAACCATAAACGTTAATGTACGGTTTTCTGCACCAATTACCCCACCGCTAACAGGTGCTGCTAAAAAGTCTACTTTCTTTTCCTTCGCCGATTCCTCTAATTGTTTGTTTAATTGTGGAGATACTGTACTTGTATCAATTAAAGCTACATTCGAGTGGCTATTTTCAAATAATCCTTCTTCCCCAAAATATACCGCTTCAACAGCACGCGGTGAAGGCAAACTTGTAAAAATCACATCGCATGTCTCTGCTAGTTTTGAGATTGATAGGCCGATAATTCCTCCTTCTTTTTCAAAGGAAGCTTCCGCCTCTTTATTCAAGTCCACTCCATATACTGTGTAGCTAGATTTAACTAAATTTTTAGACATTGGAAGACCCATGTTACCTAAACCGATAAAACCAATCTTTTTCATATCGCTTTCCTCCTATTTACACAATATATTTCCCGCGATTTATAATAACTTTCGCAATATCTCTCTTTTTCGTAAATAAGTTTGAGTATAAAGGCACTAATAATTGACGGATTTCAGCTAATATTTCTTGTCTATTTTGTTCTTCTGTGACAGCTGCTGAAAGAATGGAAATCGCAGCTTCTTCTACTTTACGATATCCTTCTTCACAAATAACACCTGTTATCATTTGCTTCGTACGCTCTTTTTCCTCACCATTTTTACTAACTGCTTTCCTCGTACGTAAAAATGCTGATTCCATGACATACACGTCCGTCAACATATTTGATAATACGCGTGAATATTCTTGCTCTTGCTCAATTTTTAAACCTGGAGTTTTAGAGAGCGTTTTCAAAGATTGTTTCAACAATTTTTTCGCTAATAAAATGTAACGATGGTTTCTTTCTACATTTGCCACATCAATTTCTACTTCAGCATCTTCTATTTGCTCGATTTGCTTCATTAACATTTTTGCAACTGTTAATCTATTAATTTCATTCGTTCCTTCAAAAATACGACTAATTCTAGCATCACGATATAATCGTTCTACTTCGTATTCTTGCATATAACCGTAACCACCATGAATTTGTACAGCTTCATCTACGATATAAGCAAGTGTTTCAGAAGCGTTTACTTTATTCAGTGCACATTCAATTGCAAATTGGGACATTTTTTTCATAAGATCTTCATCACTCTCATGAATTGCTTCATCAATTACACCCGCTGTACGGTAAGCTGCACTTTCTGCTCCATATGTAGAAATAATCATATTGGCAATTTTCTCTTGAATCATCGTAAAATCTACTAATTCCGTTTGGAACTGTTTTCGCTCTTTTCCATATTGAACTGATAAACCGATTGCTTGTTTTGCTGTTCCAATATTTCCAAAAGCAAGTTTTAGTCTAGCGAAGTTAAGAATATTAAGAGCTACGTGATGCCCTTTCCCAACTTCCCCTAAAATATTTTCAGCGGGGATGACAACATCTTCTAAAATAAGCGTCGCTGTTGAAGAACCTTTAATCCCCATCTTCTTTTCTTCTAATCCTATTGATACACCTTCACATGTTCTTTCGACAATAAACGCTGTCATTCCTTTATTTGTCTTCGCAAAAACAACGTATACATCTGCCATATGAGCATTTGTAATCCACTGCTTCTCACCATTCAACTCCCAAGCAGTACCATCTTCATTCAATACTGCACTCGTTTTTGCACTTAATGCATCAGAACCAGCATTTGGCTCAGTTAAAGCATAAGCCCCAATCCATTCTCCCGATGCGATTTTCGGTAAATATTTTTCTTTCTGTTCTTTCGTTCCATAATATATGTAAGGCAATGTACCTACACCGGCGTGTATATTAAAAGAAACGCTAAATGCACCAGCGTAACCCATTTTTTCTGCTACAAGACCTGAGACAGCCTTTCCTAACTCGAACCCGCCATAATCTTCTGGTACCTCAATGCCTAATAATCCAAGTTCCCCAGCTTTCTCAAATAATTGACGAGAAACTTTATAGTTATGTTGTTCAATGTTCTCAATTTGCGGGACAATTTCTTGTTTAACGAATTGTTCTGTCGTTTTTGCAATTAAATCTTCATCCCCTGAAAAATCTTCTGGTGTAAAGAAAGTATTATTCACATCTTTATTGAGTGAAAAAAATTCATCCCATGGTAACTTCGTTTTCTCCATCTGAATCCCCCTATCATTTCGGCCTTCGTTGATCTTTGCATACGCTCGTCTACGATGAGTGGAATATCTTATTATTGAAAACAGAAGGCGATGATTTTTCACATCAAGCAGTTCGTTTTGCCAAAGATGTATTTTCATCGCCTAAATCCTTCTACCTATTGATCTTCAGATAATACTGTTTTTGCAATTCCAGTATCTAACTCTTCAAAGTCATGATATGAAATTGTTTCATATAATTCACTTCTCGTTTGCATATTAGAAAGTGCATCTTTTTGAGAACCTGTTTCCTTAATTAGCGTAAACACATTCTCATATGCTTTTGCAGCAACACGAAGTGAAGTTACAGGATAAATTACCATTTGGAAGCCCATATTCGCAAATTCCTCTGCACTATAATATGGTGTTTTTCCGAACTCAGTCATATTTGCTAGTAAAGGTGCATTCACTTTGCTAGTAAATAAACGGAACTCTTCTTCCGATTGAAGCGCTTCTGGGAATATTGCATCTGCCCCTGCTTTTACATATGCATTCGCTCTTTCAATCGCTGCATCTAATCCTTCCACGCCGCGAGCATCTGTGCGTGCTACAATATATAAACTTGGCGCAACTTCTTTAATCGCTTTAATTTTTTGAACTAATTCTTCTGTAGTAACAAGTTTCTTACCATTTAAATGTCCACATTTCTTTGGTAATTGTTGATCTTCAATCTGAACAGCCGCAACTTTCGCTTCCACCATTTCTACAGCTGTCCTCGCTACGTTTAGTACTCCACCAAATCCTGTATCAATATCAACAAGAACTGGTAAATCTGTAGCTCTAACTAGATCCCTTGCTCTCTCTGCTACTTCAGTAGACGTCACGATTCCTAAATCTGGTAGTCCTTTACTTGCAGTGTAAGCAGCTCCTGATAAATATAGAGCTGAAAAACCTGTATTTTTCGCAACAAGAGCCGCCATTGCATCATGAGCACCTGGAATTTGCAAAATTTCATTTGCTTCTACTAAAGCTCGGAAGCGATTCGCAAGCTCCTCTTGTGTTGACTGTTTATTCACAACCCAAGCCATTCTAAATTCCCCTATTATTAAATTAAGAATAGATCTACAAATTCGTTTACATTCATATTTTCTAGTTTTTCTTCATTTAGACAAGCTTCATGGATTTTTTCTTGTTGCTTACTAGAATAATGACCTGCCATATTTGCAGTGAATTTCCGAACAACTTTTGGAATTGCTTCGTCTCTACGGAAACGGTGGCCAAGTGGGTATTCACATTCCACATTTTCTGTTACAGTACCATCTTTAAAATGAACTTGAACAGCGTTGGCGATTGAGCGCTTGTTCGGGTCAAGGTAATCTAAACTGTACTGTTTGTTTTCAACAACAACCATCTTATTACGTAATTCATCTACACGTGGATCATTCGCTACTACATCCTCATAATCATCCGCAACGATATCTCCTTTTAATAAACCTATTGCCGTAATGTATTGTAGGCAGTGATCGCGATCAGCTGGGTTATTTAATGGACCTTCTTTATCGATAATACGAATTGCTGACTCATGAGTTGTAATTGTAATACGATCAATTTCATCTAATCTTTCTTTAAGTTCCGGATGTAATTTCACTGCACATTCTGCAGCTGTTTGTGCATGGAATTCTGCTGGGAATGACACTTTGAATAATACATTTTCCATTACATAAGATTCTAGCGGTCTTGCTAATTTTAATTCTTGCTTGTTAAATAACACATCTTGGAATCCCCATCCTGGTGCAGATAATGCCGTTGGGTAACCCATTTCACCTTTTAATGCAGTCATTGCAAGGTGAACACCGCGGCTCGTCGCATCACCTGCTGCCCATGATTTACGTGAACCTGTATTTGGAGCATGACGATATGTACGAAGACTAGAATTATCAATCCACGCATGTGATAATGCATTAAAGATTTCCTCACGCGTTCCGCCAAGCATTTTTGCAACTACTGCAGTCGTCGCTACTTTTACGTATAATACGTGATCAAGACCAACACGGTTTAAACTGTTTTCTAAAGCAAGTACACCTTGAATTTCATGTGCTTTAATCATCATTTCTAGTACTTCACGTACTTTTAATGGTTCTTTTCCTTCTGAAATACGAACGCGGCTAATATAATCTGCAACTGCTAAAATTCCGCCTAAGTTATCAGATGGATGTCCCCACTCTGCTGCAAGCCAAGTATCGTTATAGTCTAACCAACGGATCATACATCCGATATTAAATGCGCCTTTTACTGGATCTAGCACATAAGATGTTCCTGGTACACGTGTACCATTTGGCACGATTGTTCCTGGTACAACTGGTCCTAATAATTTCGTACACTCTGGGTATTGTAGTGCTAAAATTCCACATCCAAGTGTATCAAGTAATACGTAGCGAGCCGTACTGAATGCCTCTGCACTTGTAACCTCTTTATTTAATACATAGTCCGTAATTTCTTCTAATAATGCATCTTTTTGTTTAATTTCATTTGTTTTAATCATGCTATTCTTCCCTTTCTGTCGAAAATTCGTTATTATTAATGATGGGTGTCGGTCAAACACCCATCTGGCGGGCGGCGCTAACAACTCCCCAGTTGTTTTTATTTACTAAATGCATGTCGCTCGCCAATATAATTTACACGTGGACGGAACAAACGATTGTTCGCATGTTGCTCAATTACGTGTGCACATAGCCCTACTGTTCTAGAACTAAAGAAGATTGGTGTGTAAAGTTGAATTGGAATACCAAGCATCCAATATACTGGAGCAGCATAATAATCAAGATTCGGATAAATTCCTTTTTCCTTCTCCATAATTTTTTCTCCAGCTTCACACATTTCATATAGTGTATAATCGCCTTTCACATCACATAACTGCTTTAATGCTTCCTTCATCATAAGTGCTCTTGGATCCATCTTTTTCATATAAACACGGTGTCCAAAGCCCATAATTTTTTCTTTGTTATATAGTTTCTTCTGTAATAACTCTTCAAATTTCTCAACATTACCAGCTTCTAAAAGCATGTACATAACCGCTTCATTCGCACCGCCATGAAGACTTCCTTTTAAGGATGCAACTGCTCCTGTTAAAGCGCCGTATAAGTCGGATTGCGTTGATGCAATAACGCGTGCTGTAAATGTAGAGTTTGGCATTTCATGTTCACTATATAAAACAAGGGAACGATCAAAGATTTTCTCTTCAAGTTCAGTTGGTTTCTTTCCAGTTAACATATAGAAGAAATTCGCACTATATGACAATTCTTGAAGAGGCTCAATTGGTTCCTCATTATTTAAAATATGGTAGCTATTCGCTACAATATTTGGCACTTTACTTAAAAGCTTGTATCCTCGACTTTTATTCACTTCTAACGAGCGGTTTTCGATATCACTATCGTAACCAGCTAATGCAGACACACCTGTACGTAGCCCATCCATAGGATGCGTTTCCTTAGGCAATGCCTTTAGAACATTGAATACACCTTCTGGTACTGCATATTCTTCTTTTAATTTCTTTTCAATTGTTGCTTTCTCATCCTCATTCGGTAAACGTTCTTCTAATAAAAGGTGCACAATGTCTAAATACTCTTTTGTTTTTGAGAGTTCGATTAAATCATACCCTTGAATTACAATTTCACCTTTTACTGTGTCAAGAAACGAAATTTTCGTTTCCGCTGCTACTACACCATCTAATCCCGGGGAAAATTTTTCTTCAGCTTTCATCATTATTTCCTCCAATCCTAATAGATCTTCGTGCACATAACTGTAAGCCTTTACAATAATATGAAACTACATTTCTATTTCAATGTATCAGAGTTTTTAGAAGATTTCAATTTATTTTATAATGATAAGTTTCCTATACTTTTACCGATGTAATAATACAATTTTTCAAAAATAACTTTCACCTTTTATAAAGAAAGGACAGACATCCTTTTACAATTTTTTAAAACGAAATATAACAATTATCCATATAATCCCACTAAATATACCTTTAATCCCTTTTTCTTCAACAAACATAAAAAACCGAGCTGCACTCATGCACAGCTCGGTTTTTTATAATATTTATTTCATACTCCCATAAATATAATTCTTATATAAAATTTATTTATTTTTAATAAAATTATTATTTTACATAATTAAATTAAATTTCTTCCGTTTCTTTACGATAGCTTACAACTAATTCATAGTTTTGAAAGTACGAAAGATCATCAAAATCTATAAAAATAAACTACCGTCTTTCTCAACTGACACTATTTCCCGAACTGATTTCTCAGAAACAATCCCTAAAGAATATCCGGGCTGAATTGAGCTATTTCCTCCGTACCTTACAATACATCAAATAGATTCATCATGCTTTATACGCAATTCTTCCTTAAAGCATCGTCGAGCATCACGATCAATTGAAATTTTCATCTTCGCTCTTCCTGTTTACGCAAAATCTTTTTTGCCTAATCGTTGTTTTACAAAAATGACAAATATAATTAAAGCTATTAATCCTGAAATTGCACTACCTGCGAATAAAATACGGTAACCAAACATTTGTGAAACAACTCCAAGTAAAATCGCACCTAATCCAATCCCTAAATCAAAAGCGGTAAAGAATGAAGCGTTAGCAACTCCTCTTTTACTAGGATCAACAATTGTCAGCATCGCTGCTTGTAAAGCGGGCTGTGCTGAACCGAATCCAACACCATATAATGCCGCTGCAATCATTACACCTATCAAACCATTTGAAATCGTTAGTACAACTATCGCTAAAATAGTAATACATAGTGCCGGAAGTATGATAAAAACTTCTCCATACTTATCTAATAGTTTTCCTGAAATAGGTCGTACAATTGTTAAAGCAATTGCATATACAAGAAAGAATGTCCCAGGATTCACATCAATTGATGACGCGAATAACGGTAAAAATGTTGTTATTCCTCCATATGCAAATGATAAAAAGAAAACAACAACCGTTATTGATAAAACGGATTTTTCAAACAGCTGAATTTTCCCTTTTTCTTTTTGTGGCGTGAATGGCATTTTCGTTATTAACGATAATACGACTGCCATAAAGGATAAAAGAGTTGCTAACAAGAATAGACCATGAAATGAATAATTTTGTACAACCCATAATCCAATCATCGGACCAATTGCCATCGCGATTGTCATCGCCATGCCATACCAGCCCATCCCTTCACCACGACGTGAATCTGGAATAATATCAGTTATCGCTGTTCCAACTGCTGTTGTAGAAACAGCCCACGTCACTCCGTGAATAACGCGTAAAACAGCTAAAAGGACAATAGTCGATGCTAAATTATACGAATACATCGTTATCCCAAAAAATATGAGTCCGAAAATAATAAAAGATCTTCTACCATATTGATCTAACATACCTCCAATAATCGGTCGTATTACAACTGCCGCTATTGTAAACATTCCCATCATCAGTCCAACTTGCGATTCATTTCCACCAATCTCTTTAATAAAGAGCGGGAGCGTTGGAACAAGTAAATAAAACCCCGTAAATAAAAATAACATCGCGATAGTCATTTGTATAAATGATTTCGTCCATAATCGTTCCATTAAAATCCCTCCATAAACACGTAAAATATTACAATCAACACATCAATTGTATATTTTTCATGTTCCCTTGCCCTCCGCTAATAGACGTATCTTTTCATAATAAATGGTCTACCATCAATTTAAGTTGGTCTTACGACTTTATGCCTATGTTTTAAGCAAAAAACCTATATATGTACCTTTATATGTTTTAGAAGAATATACTATTTTATTATTAAACTTAGGAGTGATCGTTTTCATGTGGGTATCACCAAGAATAACCGCCGTTGTCCCATCAGCTCCCTCAATACATGTTCCTGTCGTTCATACAGCTAGTTCTGATGTTGGTATCGAACTTCCTGCCGCTTGGCAACAATATCAATCGACTGACCAATTCACCCCTTCATTTTGGCATCATGGTACACACCCGAGTAGTACTACTTTTTATAGCCCTAGTTATCCAATACCGCCAACTCAAATTTTTTATCATTTCCCATCAATTTACTTTCAAAATTTCTATGGTACTTTTAATATTTAAAAATAATATTACTCTTTATAATACAAAAAGCACCAAAGAAACCGTTTTTCCCGGTACCTTCGGTGCTTTTAAAATGCATTATTTATTGTCCATTATTGGAAGGAGCCTCTCCTGTGTTCCCGCCAGTAGTTGGTGGGGTTGGAGTTTCTTGGCCACCTCCAGTGGTTGGTGGATTTGGAGTTCCTTGGTCACCTCCAGTGGTTGGCGGATTTGGAGTTCCTTGACCACCTCCAGTGGTTGGTGGATTTGGAGTTCCTTGGCCACCTCCAGTGGTTGGTGGATTTGGAGTTCCTTGGTCACCTCCATTAGTTGGTGGATTTGGAGTTCCTTGACCATTTCCATTGTTTTGTTCATTTTGCTTATTCTGTTCATCTTGTTTCTTTTGCTCTTCTTGCTTCTTTTGCTCTTCTTGCTTCTTAAGCTCTTCTTGCTTCTTAAGTTCATCTTGTTTCTTTTGCTCTTCTTGTTTCTTAAGTTCTTCCTGTTTCTTTAATTCCTCTTGATTTTTCTCTTCTTCAGTTTTTTGCTGTTGATCTTGTTTTGGTTGTTCCGTTGTATCCGGTACGCTAGTATTTGGAGATGAATCACGTTTTTCACCTTTTATACGCAATTCACTACCTTCTTGAATAACACTACTTGGCATTTTAAAGCGTGATTTATCTGTAGCCATCTCGCTCATCATTTCTTTAAAGATCAACTG
Organism: Bacillus sp. TH17; assembly: GCF_016651125.1. NCBI lineage: Bacteria > Bacillati > Bacillota > Bacilli > Caryophanales > Bacillaceae > Bacillus > Bacillus sp. TH17. Next base: position 1,849,068 of record NZ_JAEKEN010000001.1, on the reverse strand, counting down.
TGCAATTTTCGTATTTTTACTACTAATATACTCGTCTTTACCATCTTTCGTATATCCAGTCCATACTGCCATCGTATATTGCGGTGTATATCCTGCAAACCAACTATCACGAGTTGCACTTTCTGGAATTCCATATTGTGCTAGTTGTTTTGAAGAATAGTTAGTTGTACCTGTTTTACCAGCTACATCTAAAGAGGCCACATTTGCCGATGTACCAGTACCTGATGTAACTACAGAACGAAGCATATCAGTAATCATATATGCTGTAGAATCCGCCATAACTGATTTTGGTTTTTGTCCAAAACTTTGTGACTTGCCGTCTGGATAAACTACTTTCTTAACAAAATGCGGCTTCGTATACTTACCGTCATTCCCAAATGCCGCATAAGCACCTGCAATTTCAGTTGGTGACGCTTCATTTGTACCGATCGCTGTTGATTCTGTCGGTGCTACATTAAATGTAATACCTAATTTCTCAGAGAACTCTTTCGATTTACTAATACCTACCTCTTTAGCTGTTTTAACTGCTGGAACGTTACGTGACATTTTTAACGCTTCACGCATAGTAATTGGGCCTAAATGACTTCTGTCCGCATTTCGAAGTTCTTGTCCAGTTGAATATTTAAATGGAGAGTCATCGATTTGATGATACGTAGCCCATTTTAAATATTCAATAGCCGGTGCATAATCAAAGATTGGCTTCATAGTTGAACCAGCTGCACGATCTAATTCAATCGCCATATTATGCCCTTTAAATACTGCTTTATTTTCACCGCGCCCACTACCTATAGCGCGAACTTCTCCAGTTTTCGTATCCATAAATGTGAAAGCACCTTGGAATTTATCATTTGGATAATTAATAATATTTGTATTCAAAATATTATCAGCTAATTTCTGTGCTTTTGGATCCAATGTTGTATAAATTTCTAAACCATCAGATCCAATATTAACATCTGGTATTTCTTTTTCTACTTCTTTAACTACTGCATCCATAAATGCAGTATATGGCATCGCTTGTAGTTCAGCTGCACTCTTAATATTTTTATCCACTGGTACTTTCGATGCTTCTTCCATTTCTGCCTTTGTAATATAACCATGTCTATTCATTAAGTTTAGTACAGTATTTCTTCTTTCTGTTGCCCTTTGAACATTTTCTTTTTTCGTTGGGTCATAGTTATTCGGTGCTTTTGGTAAACCAGCTAGCATCGCAACTTCTGGTAATGTTAAATCTTTCAATTCTTTACCGTAGTAGTTTTGTGCTGCTGTTGCGATTCCATATGAACGGTTTCCTAAATTAATTTTATTTAAATACATCTCTAATATTTCATGTTTTGAATATTGTTGTTCTAGCTTATACGCTAAATATATTTCCTGAACCTTACGTTTTGACGTTTTTTCCATCGATAAGAAGTAGTTTTTAATAACTTGCTGCGTTATCGTACTACCACCTTGAGAGCCATAATCTCCCTTAAGACTAACTAAAACTGCACGTGCAGTACCCTTAAAGTCTACTCCGCTATGCTCATAAAAACGCGAATCTTCTGTTGCTAAAAATGCATTTTCTACTAATTTTGGGATTTGATCATACGTAACATTCGTCCGCTTTTCTTTCCCATATTCATATACCAAATTCCCGTCTTTATCATAAATTTTTGAGGATAACGGATTAACAAGTTTTGCTTTCTCAAGTTTTGGTGCATCCTTAATCATTACGAAAAAGGTAGCAACCCCTGCCACTAAACCTACAATACCAAGTAGTAAACAACTGATTAAAAATTTACGAAAAAACGATGTTTTACCTTTTGGTTTTGTTTTTTTAGAAGCTGGCTGTTTTTTCTTTTGAACTTGTCGTCGCTCCTCTCGAGAACGATAATTTTCTGACATGTTACTTTCTCCTGCCTTTCAATTCTCCCGTTGATTTACTTGAAAATATTGAGGTCACTTTCCCAAATACATTTAATCAAGAAAGTATATTGACCTGGAGCATTCAATATTTTCCCAATTCACAGATTATACATTTTAGAATACTTCTTATACAAACTATTTTCACTTCTATTTTTTCTAATAATACTGCCCCTTAAAGCATAGAATGTAAGAAGTGAATTTTTAATACCTCGTATAAATAATATACCTTTTTTTCAAATGGTCAATATTTTCTTATTTATAAATCAAAGGTGAAATAAAAATAGCACAACGATATGTACTTCGTGTGAACTTCCTTATAATTACGTATAACAAACATTTAATATATTGCATATAAGTATAATACTCCTTTAATTATTAGGATTTCAACACGACAATCCCCTTCTCTACAAGAAACCATCTAAAATGAAAAATAAGGAGTTGCGTAATGATGAAGCTATCTCCCGTTATTTCAAAAAAATTAGTTGCTGTTGGCTATAATCCTTTTTCTATGATTTTACGTATTCAACTAAAGAATGGTATGTATGATTTCTTTAATGTGCCAGAAAGCATTTACACCGGTTTATTAAACGCACACTCTAAAAGTTATTATCATAATACTTATATTAAAAATTCTTACCGCTATACTAAAATTTAAACTTGATTGGCATACAAAAAAGAAAGGCGAATCAAATCCCCTTTCTTTTTTGTATGTCAATCGCAATTTACCTTCTATTTCTTTTATTAATTTCATCATACGCTTGAACTTGTTTTTTAAGTCGCCTGTCGGCTTTTTTATCATGTACGACAAGAACTGCGTGTATCGCTCCTGGAACCCAAAAAATTAAGGTTAAAATGAAATTAATAATCGCTTGAAACGGCTTTCCGCAAAATAAAACAGCTACCGGCGGAAGTAAAATTGCTAATAAGTACATCATGTCTGAAAAACTCCTTAATGTTTATTTTTCGCTTCTTCCCTATCCATCTCCTACACTATCAAACCTATGAAATCATGTTATTTCTAAAAGCGTATATAAGAACTCATCATTACAAAAATCACATATAATAGTATAACTAAATGAGAAGCCTCTCACTAACGTTAACAAGTTATTTTCACCTGTTCGTTTATATGTATATTCTACGCCTATATGAAAAAGCCTACAAAAACAATTAACACATCCATCTTGTCCTACTTCTAAAATTGAAATACTCCAAACTTCATTGAAATGAGTATTTCATCACCTTTTCTTAGATTCCAATCGTTGTTCCTCTACTATTTCGGTTAATCCAATTGCTGAAATTACAGTACCTATTGCCTGTATCCAAATACCTATTAGCCCTATTATACGTTGATCTTCTTTATCTATATTACTGTCTTCTTTTCCCTTTTCTTCTTTTGGTATATTTTTAATACCTTCATATGCTTGTAATCCCGCACCTAAACTTTGCATTGAATTCCCTAATACGATAATCCACTGTATTCCATTTATCTCATTCAATGCTACTTCTACTCCTAAAAAAGCGCCAATTGATTGCAAACTATTTCCAGTAATTATAAGGAAATCATTTTCTTTCATTTGTTCATTGAGATTAAAATACGTTCCTATTACATTTGAAATATTACCTAAAGCTAATAACTCAATCCCCGTTTTCGCTAGCGCTTTATTTTTATTATCTATAGTTACCTCTTGCTTCTCACATTTATCTTCATCTTTCGCATCATTAGTTGCTATAATTTGTAATATATATCCGAGAGCTTGTAATGAACTCCCTACAATAACGAGATCCGACTCAATCTTTTCTTCCCCTGCAAACCCTCTAGTTGTTCCAATTGCTGCTATAAGATTTCCTCCTACTTGAAACCAGGCACCTGTCAATTCTAAATCGCGTAGGTTCATTTCCCATCACCTATATTTAAATTTTCTAGTACATTCAAAACAAACAAATATCACCTTTAATTCATTATTCTATTTTTCATATGTAATTTTGTGCATCACATAATGCACTAATAATACAAAAGAGCACCTTTCAGGCGCTCTTTTTGACAAGGAGTTTCTCAATGAATGTATGCCGGACATGTCAATGACTCACCGTTTTTATCTATTGATATATTTAATATATAATGAATTGCTTTATGTGACCACATTTCAGGTGTAGGAGATTCTTTTACATATTGAGGTGCACATAAGTGAAGCATTGGAGTGCTAATACTGCCACCTGGATCTAAAGCAACTACTGCCATACCATTTGGTAGTTCCATTGCCATTGACTGCGTGATACCTTCAACAGCAAACTTCGAGGCACAATATGGCGCAAGTTCAGCCTCGCCTTCTCTTCCCCAACTAGAGCTCATGTTAATAATAATTCCTTCTTTCCTAGCTATCATCGCCGGGACGAACGCCCTAATGACATTTACTACCCCGTTCACATTTACACTCATTACACTTTCAAATTCTTGTGCAGTAACTTTCCATAGAGGTGCATTTTGATTAACAATCGATGCATTATTTATTAACATATCGGGAGCCCTATACTTATTAAGAATACGACTTGCCCATTTACTAACTTGGTGATGATTTGAAACATCAATTATTTGAAAATCATGTGAAGCACCGTAATATTTATTAAGCTCTTCAATTTTATTTTTTGAGCGTCCACACCCTGCTATGTTCCACCCCAATTCATGAAACCTATCAACCATTGCACGTCCTAACCCTTGCGTTACTCCAGTAATAATTACAAGTTTCCCAATGTCGTTTCGCCCCAACTTCATCTCCTCCTTTCCATTAATATTACTCTTTTTATTCTTATTCAACTTCTCACTTAAGTATCAATTCATTTCATACTTTAGAAGTATTTTTGATATTACATATTACAAACAAAAAGAGTAACCATCATAGTTACTCTTTTTATTTGTATCGCTATTATTTTTAAATTGTATCTTCTATTCCCTACATTTCTCACATCGATAAATATAGGTTACACCTTAATGAAAGTATATTTATGTTTACGGTTCGATTTATCCAAATACTTTTCAATCCACTTTTTCAACTTAACAGAGCCCACCTCTATCAATAAATTTCCACCTAGTCTTATAACATACTTTTATTTAAATTCTCAATCTCATTTTGCAACTTTTTAAATTGCTCAAAATGCATTGTTATAGATTGAATACTATTCCTTTCAACATTTTGCTTTACTAATAAAACGCCTGTATCGTGAAAAATTGCTTCAAGTTCTTTCCTTATAGATACTTTCGTAATATATGCGGTTTTAATTGCCGATAAAATTGCTATTTCATTAAACTTTAATTTTATTTCATTAGGACAAAATGCTTTTTCGATCAATGTGACATCATTACTATAAATATAAGCAATAAGTTTACTTGATTCTGCATCTGTTAAATCCACTGTTTTTATAACATTATCCATTACATTTTGCCTCCTTTAATTCCGTATATATTAATTATTCAAATTTATTCTTTTTAAAATTCAGCTCTTCATTAATTTTAACATACTTTTTGCTCGATTGATTAAACAAAGCTTCAAACATTTTTCTATTCCGGAATATTTGTCAAATGAACCAATTAGACTATACCTTCATATAGTAATGCAAACAATTACTTATAAAGCAGGTGAAAATTATGCCCTCAGTTGTTGGGAATTTAGTTGTACAAAATAGTAACGGATCTTTCAACTTAGGTGATTTCTACAATGTTTCTCCAAAAGAGAATACGAAAGCTTATAACGGCTCTGGCGCATCTAACGTTGGTTTCGTAGTGAACACTTTTAGTGGGGTTAGCGCGACTAATACATTTGATTCTGATCTAGCAGATCAAAACCAAGTTGGTACGGCCTAACCAGATCTGTAATCATTTTTGTATAACATTTTAAAATTTGTCTATACTATACTCAGGCTGATACACAGCTATCATTGATTTTTTGAGTGCCAATCTTTTTCTCCCTTTCCCTGGGACTAAGCAGCTAGCTGCTTTTTCATTTAGTTCTTCACCTCTTCAAAAAATTAGGTTTTAACAGGTAGCCTGACTCACAGCCGAATTTTGAGGTGTGAATCTGCCTGTCCGTAAATAGCTAGATAAATTAAAGAAGCTAAACTTCAAAATTCAGCTTCTTTTAGGTTACATCAATTATGTCCATTGCAGAAAATATATATGTTTTATAAAATGCATCTGTACATTTTACAATTTGTTGAATTGGATTTATATGAACCACTGTCATATAACTCGTAAGTATGTATCCTTCTTCAAAATATGTCACTAACATCTCTTCTTCAGACAATAATGAAGTTAATAATTTGTCTGAAATGCTGTCTTTCGCTTCATTTGTTATTAGCGGTCTTTGGACTTTTAATTTCTCTCCAATAATTTTTTTCATACTTAATAATTGTTCCGACATTACTGTAAACGGAACCCACTCTCTTCCTTTTTCCTGTATCTTTACATAATTCATTTTCTTTACTCCTCAATTTTCTATATCTATCCATTCTTGAACTACTCCGCAGTCCTTGCGGTTAGAAGCCTTATCGCTTCATTCTTTATCCATCTCTTATTTATATGTAGCGTAGCTTTCCAATTCAAAACTATTTATGAATTTGTAGACATCTCCACTTTAAAAGAACATTCGTTCTAATTATACACGAACGAACGTTCTTGCGGAAGTGCAACATGTAAATTTTTCAAACAAAATGCAACTTTAATATATGAAGTTTATTCATACTCATTTATTACTCCCTTTTATTAATCAAATTTCTTTGCACTTCCTATCGCATCATAGAATACGTGTAGCAACAATAAAAGCGACTCCACCTAATGTGAAGCCGCTTTTATTGAACTAATTATATTTCTAATTTTACTTTTCTATCCTAACTAACGTTCTTTCTGGAATACAAATTTCAGCTATATCTCATTAACCATCCTTCAACAAAAGCATACACTTTTATTATGAACGAACTCACAAAGCTTTAGAAACTTATGATGTAAAACAATTCATTCCTCATAAGTTTCATACATATCGACAATTACTACCATTTATCCTGCTATTTGCAGGCAGTAAGATTCACACTCATTAATTTTCACTTTCTTTATTGAATATGCTTGGGTTGCATTATAATATGTAATTCTCTCTCTGTTTCTGTTTTTTTCGGATTCCGATAATATTCCAGTTTATATTCTAATACTTCATACTCAACCATCCCAATCTTTATCCCTTTTGTTTCTTTTAATACAGCTAATAGAACGCTTATATTTTCATTAGATGATTCAAAAATTTTCCCTCCGCCTTCTCTCTTAAAAATAACTTTCATATATTCTCCCCCAAATTATTTTATAATCTAGTAAATATAAAAATATTCATCCTATTTTAATAAAGTGAAGGCTAATAATCAGTGGGGGTTTTACGAGCAGTAAGACTCCCACAAATAGCGGGATAAATAATTCTTATCATCATTAAGAACATCTTTTTGTACTAAATGTTCAACATGTCACTTCCTATAAAGTTAATTTATACTCCAATAAATATGATATGTACCATTCTTTAAATTATGTCCTCAATTCACTCTCCAAGAAAATATATTTAGTTTATATTTAACAAAATTAATTAACTAAAACATTATCATTTCAACATTTTGCGAATTTAATTGCTTATTCCTTTTATCTACATCCAAATTTTCCTATTGTAATTCTTAATATTTAAATGTAATATTGTATTGTCTTACTATCTATTTATAACTCACACACTAACGCGAAAAGGGAACTCTATATGAGTTCCCTTTTCTATTGAAAACAAAAAAACAGAAATATAGCATTATGCTAAATCTCTGTTTTTCTTCTAAACCTTATTTCTCATCTAAGAATTTAAATGTATCTTTAAATTCTTTATCTGTTACTTTAATATCTGCTTCTTTCAATAGATCATTGATTACTTGTTGTTTCCATTTACCTGTCGCATCTTGCAGTCTTTGTTGTTCTAAATCTTTTCGAATCGTATCTTTTACTTCATCAAATGGTTTCAATTCTTTTTTATCCGTCACTTTTATTATATGATAACCATAAGATGTTTTTATTGGCTCACTTACTTGTCCTGCATCTAATTTATATGCAGCTTCCTCAAACTCTTTCACAGTTTGACCAGGAGCAAAACCAGCGATTTCTCCGCCCTGTTCCTTTGAACCAGTATCTTCCGAATACTGTTTCGCTAAAGCAGTAAAATCTTCACCATTATTTATTTTCTCTTTTACTTCTTTCGCAGTTTTTTCATCTTTCACTAAAATGTGACTTACCTTCATTTCAGGTTTATGGTTATCTTTCACATCTTTATCTGTGACAGTCGCTCTAATCGCTTTCTCAAGTGCAATTTCTGGCTTCATTCTCTCTTTTAATTCATCTTCATTCCTTAATCCTACTTGCTCTAAAGCCACTTTAAACTTGTCACCCATTTGTTCCTTCGCTGCTTCTACTTGTTTTTTAGCTTCTTCATCTGAAACTTTATATTTATCTAGCAATGCCTTATTTAACATCATTTGAGATAAAGTACTTTTTCCATATGTTTGCCTTAATTCTTTACTTAACTCTTTCTCTGTCACGTTTCCTACTTTTGATGTTGCAACATTTTCTGAGGAACCACACGCAGACAATGTTGCAACATTTTCTGAGGAACCACACGCAGACAATGTTAGCGCCACACATGCAATAATAGTTCCCATAAATAGCTTTTTCTTTTTCAATTCAAATACCTCACTTTGATAAATGTATATTAGGAACTATACAGCGCTATTGTGAAATCAATGTGTTTTCTGCAAGTATTTCTCTTCATGCCAGAGACAAGCTTTATTAAATAAAAAAGCCGGCATAAATCCGACTTTTAACATCATTTAATCTGCACATGTTCTTCTTTGATCCATTTGTTCCCACCTATATCTATATATCCATCTTGACGATTCCAAATACGATAAGGAACCCTCCCATCGACCGCACCTGTATCATTCCCGTTTGGCCCATCGTACGTTCTAATTTCATATCCAGGTGTGTACTTTGAATATGCATAAAACCATTGTACATTAAAATGTTCTAACTTAGCCCACTGTTGTTCACCACCTAAACAAATCATATCTTTTTCGCCACCTCCCCAATAACCTTTATAGATTAAATATGGGATTTTTTTCGTAAGTCTTCCTATAAATTGCGGATTCGCAGGATTTTCATATAAATTAATGCCGTATCCATCATCATATTTTGAAACTGCAATACCAATTCCACTTGGTTGCTTACTGTCTCCAATACTAGATTGATTTGTTTGATTTGAACCTATAAACCAAGAAAGATTTTTATTCCCAATTAATTGATTCAAATCACATTTTCCAATACCAGGAACATTTCCTGAATCAGTATATTGCCAAATATCACAAGGATATGCTGGTTTATTCCCTCCATAACGAGGAATCCAAATAAAATCAGCATCAATATTGCGAGCTCCAAATGATACATACGTGTGATGTCCTACATATAAACCAATTTTTTTTGCACCTAATCGGCGTAATTCATCAATAAATCCTTGAGTCCCACCTTGCATATCTACCATTGTTTGAACTTCTACATCTGCCACCCAAAATTTAGCGTTTTTATCGCCACGATTCCAAAAATCTTGCGCTTCTTTTTTTGCATCTGAAATAGATATAAAACGGCAAAATGCATAATTCCCAAATGGGATACTACGTTTCTTCATTTCTTTCACATAACCTTGATACATAAAATCGATCGTATTCGAACCATCTTGAACTCTAGCAATAACTAAATCTAGCTGAGACGCTGCAATATCCCAATTAATATTTCCATTCCATTTCGAAATATCTACAATATAACCCATTACTAATCAACTCCTTTTTATTATCTTATTCAAAGCTTGTTTTATTGCTAGACCCATACGCCTAATAGCAAGCTTCTATAAGACAAATAAATATATTTTCATCATTTTTTAAAACTAAATAATTTCTTTTTATCCATAATAAATAAGTCCTTCTTTTTTTGCATTTGTAAACGATAAACTTGCGTTTATTTCATACTAAATATTGGAATAAAACTATAAATAATGTACATACTACATATAAGCAATTTTTGCTTATACTCATGAATGACCTCCAAGATTTTTCAATCTCCCTGTAAAAAGGCAGCTAAAAAAAGCTGCCTTTTTACAATTTATTATATAGAGACAAGTTAATTAACGCTTATTCCCTCATATTAGTCTGTTTTTAAGCTTTTTATAAACATGATATATATTTTTTCACAACACTATTTTGATACGTAATAGAAATTACATCAACTCATACAGTATATGTAATAATCAACTACAATAAAAATTACATATTATATTAATATGTCTTCCTAATTAAAAGGAAATAAACATATAACCTCTGTTATGTAAGGAGTTTATTTAATGAAAAAAATCCCTATCGTATTCAAAGTTCCCCCGAATTCAAAGCTAAAAGTTACATTCTATGGTCCTTGTAACGAAGTAATTACAAATGTATCTTTAATTAATCAACTACTCACCCCTACCTGCCAAACTGTATCTCAATATCCAGACTTCAAGAAATATATAACTGAAGTCCGATCATTATCAAATTGTTAATCGTATAATTTTATGATTTATCATTTCGAACAGTACGATAACAAAATAATAAAAAGAGCCGCATCTTTCAAAAGAAACGGCTCTTTTTCATTTCACAAAACATGACTTCATTAAAAAACTAAAATAACTCATTAATTGATATTCTGTTGATATTTTATTGATATTTTACACATATTAATGAAATGCGCATATATTATCGTATGGAGATTCTCCACTCATAAAACCTATCTTTTTTTGAGCATACTTTATTTGTATGCTCCTTTTTTATTCTTTACTTAACGGCTTACCCTGTTAATATTTCCAAATATCATCTGAACGAACATTGAATATTTCAATTTTTTCTTATTATGTGCTATGAATATAAGTTTAATAATTTATCTGTAGCTACATTTTCAGTATCACTTAAATCGACAAAATAATGAAGTTGCCACAATTGACTCTTCTTAGCTTGATTACTAATAGGTTTATCCCAAATAGGGTAAACCCTCATAGCCATTTTCCCTTTTTGATTTTGAGTTTTTAATATTTTTTCTTTTAGAAGAATCTCTTTTGGAAAAATAAATTGTCCTAGGTTATTATCCGCTATACAAGTGATAACTAAAAGGTTAGGAGCTGAATCATAAGAAAATGCCTGATTGCTCATGGAGGCATTCTTCTCCCAAAAAGAAACAAATTGTCCAATCTTATTAGGCGTAATTTTTGATACCCTAAATCGGATGCTTCTATTATTTAGCTGGAATACCCCTCCTGCATATTCTGAATTTTGCTTTTCTTCTTTTCGTTTAGTAATTAATAGATTATTAGGTTTGTAAATCATTTCATCTAGTTTTTCAATTATATTACTAAAATTTGTCATGTAAACGCACCTTTTTTATTTTCCAGTATACCAAGAACGTTCGTTCTTGTATATTAAACTTAAACAAATGTTGGCTTTGAATAGTCTTTCAAAGATTATTTTATCTACTCCATCCATAACTTCAAATTTACTTTTATAGTATTTATTACATTACTCTTCCAATTCCTTGTATTCTTCATTATTTCATTAATATATTAATAAAAAACGAGGTACATATTACATGAATCCATCCAAAATTGACTTCGGCTCCATAGAGCAACCTTTATTCCTATTAATTTTATATCTTATCGCAATTCTTTTAACACTCGGCATTACATTTAGTATATGTCATTCCCTTTTACTAAATTTAAATGCACCGAGATGGGTAGCAAAACTGTTAGCTATCGTATTAACTCTAGGTGTTGCTTATCAAGTGTTTATGAACTTATTTTAATATATTACCAATTTAACACCTTTAACTAAAAGGCCCTACCATTGATATTATCCCCTTTAAGTAGACAGTGTAAAAAGACCATGCACATACATGGATGTTACACTATTACTTGGAGGGGATTTTTCATGACTAAAAAAGGTTCAATATTTATTACATATTCAGAAGAATTAAAGTTAGCGGCTGTTCAAAGTTATTTAAACGGAGAAGGAAGTTACAATATGATAAAGGAAAAATATCAGATTAGAAGCTCTACACAACTAAAAAATTGGGTGAAAAAATATAAAGAATTTGGTGAAATTACAGATACTCGTGGAAAAAATGGTGGAATGAAAGGTATATCAAATCCTCTAAAAGGCAAACGCGTTCATTTTAAGACGATTGAAGAGGAACGTGACTACTATAAGGCACAGGTTGAATATTTAAAAAAGCAGTATCCGAATCTGTAAATGGAGGTGCACTAAAATATACGGTGAGATATCATATCATTGAATCATTAAAGGGGAAATATCCAGTTATATGGCTTACGAAATTTGCGGGTGTACATCGTTCAAGTTACTATAAGTGGATTCATACAAAAAGTATGAAAAACATGCGACTAGAATCCGAGAAACGATTAAAAAAAGTAATACAATCTATTCACGTAAGGCACAAGGAATATGGTTATCCACGTATGAAAATCGCTTTACAGGAAGAGGGATATTTTATAAATCACAAAAAAGTATATCGCTTAATGAGCGAGCTCAACATTCAATCTATTATTCGAAAGAAGCGTCGCTTCTTTAAAGGGAACTATTCCAATGTTTTTCCGAATGTTTTAAACCGTGTATTCAAAGATCGCCAACAAAATGAAGCGCTTGTTACAGATATTACTTACCTACGATTCCAAGAGGGATTTCGGTATCTTTCTGTTGTACAAGATATTTATAATAACGAAGTTGTTTCTTGGAAAATATCCAAGCGCAACGATAATGAACTTGTATTAGATACAATTGAAATGTTGGCACAAAAAAGAGATGTGCGTGGAACCATTCTCCATTCAGATCAGGGATTCCAGTACACATCTCACGCCTACAACAAACGACTTTTAGGTTTAGGTATCATTGGCAGCCACTCTCGCAAAGGAAACTGCCATGATAATGCCTGTATTGAGTCATTTTTCTCCCATTTTAAATCGGAAATGTTGTATTTGAATCATTTTAAAACAGAAGCAGATTTAATACAAGCAATTGAAGAGTATATTTATTTTTATAACTATAAACGGTTCCAAAAACGACTCAACCACCGAGCTCCGATAGAATATCGAATCTCGATGGCTGCTTAGTCTTTTTAATATTGTCTACTTGACAGGGATAAGACCAAAGGTAGGGCCTTTTTTAAAAAAATAGTCCATAAATCACAAACATGTCTTTTATTTTATTGGAGATGGGAATCTTGCAGCTTCAAAATGCGTACTAATAAATCCTGGATCATTTTGTATAATCAGTCCATCTACATCACTCTCAGCAAAAATTTCAACTACATCTCCTGCATGTAATTGAAGTATTGTTGAAACAGCTACGACATTTGCAAAATTGGGTGGACCAAAAAAGTCATTATCTATCGCTATAGCTGGATTATCATTTACCCGAATTTCTACACGCGCTCTATAATTCGTATTACTATCATTAGGTGCAAAGCTGATTGTACCAATAATAGAATAAACCCCTCTAGTCTTCGGAATAAAATCTGATGTTACTGGATTATATTCATTCGCTAAATCAAACTGTTCATTTTGGAATAATACTTTAACAAAAGTATTTGCAGTGACATTTTGATCTACTGTACTAACCGCTCTAAAAGCAGATGCCCTTACAAGTTTATCTTTCTCATTATCACAACACTTATCGTAATAATCTGTACTCTTCTTACAACAAGTATGCTTTGTCTTTTTATAGCCATTGCAATGCTTACAATAATAATAAGACATATTTATATCCCCTTTCTAAATCTATTGTTGTATACTATGCAAAATAAATTTAAAAAGTTTGGACGAGCTATTGCTATTATGAAATTAAAAAACTCCACCGAAAAGCAGAGTTAATAAATTTTTTTCCTTTTTAATATTTATACAATTGGAGATGGGAATCTTGCAGCCTCAAAATGAGAACCGTCTTCTGTACTACTAATAACCCCATCTATACTACTTTGTGCAAAAATCTCGACAATATCACCTGCATGTAATTGAAGTATTGTTGAAACACTTACGACATTACCGAAATTTATCGGCCCAAAAAAGTCGTTATCTATAGCAATTGCCGCATTTCCATTCACTCGAACTTCTACACGCGCTCTATAATTTAAATTTGTATCGTTCGGAAAGAAACCAATCGTCCCAATTACGGAATAAACTCCTCTAGTCTTCGGAGTAAAATCTGATGTTGCTGGGTTATATTCGTTCGCTAAATCAAATTGTTCATTTTGAAATAATACTTTAACAAAAGTATTAGCTGGAAGGTTTTGATTAACTGTATTTACAGCTCTAAAAGCAGATGCTCTTACAAGGTTATTCTCCTTATGATCGCAAGAACAGTCATCACATCTTTTACCGCACTTATTATAATAATCACTTCTTTTTTTACAGCAATCATGATTTTTCTTTTGGTAACTCTCACAATTCTTACAGTAGTAATAACAAGACATATATAGTGCTCCTTTCTAATCTACTACTGCATAATATGTATGCTAGACTTGAAAAGTTTGGACAGGTTATTGCGATTACAAAAATAAAAATGCTCCACCATAAGGCAGAGCGAAGAGAAAGTATAACTTTTAAAAACAAAGCACTCATGTAATATTCTGGTTAAATCAGTAATACAAATTATCTAGTTTCATCAACTCGGATTTTCAGAAAAAACTCATCTGTACGATTTTATTATTATTGAATAGATTATATTGTTAAGTGAGATATGCAATATTTCATATTTTATTATTTCGATATTCCTTTATTATCGTTGAGTTGTAAACATTCTCTTTAAAACACTTTAAAATCAACACTTAATCTATAACAAATACTCTTCCATCCTTTATAATTACCTGTAAGTATTATATTCAAATATTATTATTGTAAATTATTGACCCGTACAAACGTATAATTTTTGTGTATTCTATGGACAAGGAGTAAGGTAAGAGTTACTCTTTGCCATTTTAGGAAAGGCCCTGTTGGAGACAACAGGGCCTTTTTTCATAAACTAAATCGGTAAGATCCCCTAACTAGTAAGCTTTCTTTACCTAAACATCATGCATTTCTTTTTGCATACACCGCTACTCTTCTTCGACTGTTTCGTTTACAATCATCAGACACTATTTAACAGTACATAGTTCATTTATCCAGCACTTTCAAAACAGCTTGTACACCGTTAAAATACTTCATGCACTACAAATAAATTATCCGTTCTTGTTCAGGATGAGTATAAATTTTGGAATGTCCTGATATTAAATTACTTACAAGGTTTCATACCACTTATACTTTTGGAGACGGGAATCTTGCAGCTTCAAAATGCGTACTATCTTCTACATTACTAATAACTCCAGCTACGCTACTTTGTGCAAAAATCTCGACTAAATCCCCTGCACTCAATTGAATTATGGATGAAACAGCTACAACATTAGCAAAGTTTATTGGACCAAAAAAATCATTATCTATTTCATAGACACCATTTATCAAACACTCCATGTTTCTTCACCTCTTGAATATTTTTTAAATAAAAATACATACTATTTTCAAGTCGTCGTATCCACGGCTAGTACTTCTTTCTTTTGTTACAGTAGTAAGCAGGCAGGTTCTTCACCTATCTGCTTTCTCTGTATATTTTTTTAGATATCGAAAACACTACCTACAAGCTGTTTGAACTAGCAGCTTCACTCTTCTTGTAATGGGAAAGCAATTTATCACAATTAGCTAACTCATTCAACTCACAGGCAGACAACCAAAATTGTTGTCTGCTTTTTGTATGGAATTTTTCATTTTGCATATACTACTTTTGAGCCTGTTTACCAACGCAAGCCATTTTGGTGTTTTGAATTCCGACTAAGCTTTTATGTTGCACAGATTATTACATCTTTGACAACACTGGTTAAAAGCGCGTTTTCTGGTTATTCGTAGTTCTAGTCCAGAATAATTTTCCTCCTATAAAGGACAGCAGGTACGACTGCTCGTCCTTTTTTATTGCCCCAAATACTTTTGTAACAATTCCAACGCTTCATTAATGCTCCCATTTAAATCATCAAGTTCAGCATCTTCTGGACACTCCTGCAAAATCACTACCGCTCGACTTATGACATCTTGTAACTTTTCGATATCGATAGAAGTTGTAATAATTCCCTCTTGTTCTTGCGAATCAGCTTTACCATAGCCATTGTGCATGGACATCGGGTTTTCTAGCATCTAGCTCACCCCCTTAAAAAATGCAGGATTTTCCTTTCCATTATCGAATTAGTAATGTTTGAAAAAGGGGTGTAATATGGCAGAAATTAAAGTAGGACTTACACAATTTTTAGATTTCACACTGAAAAGTAGTGCAGCTAAAACAAACTTTGTGAAAAATCTAAAATCTCAACCGGAATACCAACCAGCTTTTGATTACTGGAAACAATTACGAGACACTGTTATTAAATTTCATCAAAACGAACTACCTTTTGAATGTTTCGAAACATTAGTGCAAACGGTTGATCAGAAGAAAAAGCAAAACTACATTGATGTCATAAAACAGTACAAAAAATTTATTAAAAACAAAGACGTCTCTTGGTTCGATCCAGGTAAATCACATTGGATATCAGATGATTTAATCGTCCGCTCATCACCTGAACTCGGTTTGCTCATTAATGATGAGCCGCATCTTATCAAACTGTTTTTCAAAGGAAAAAAAGAGCGAATTGATAAATACAACATCAACTCAACGCTGACATTATTAAACGAATCGACATTTTCAAATGAACATAACGATGTGAATTATACGGTTCTTAACATCCAAAAGAACAGAATGTATACTAATAACTCTATTAATAATGATCATTTAATAGCGCTTAAATCAGAAGCTAACCAGCTTTGTTATATATGGAATAAGATGTAAAGAGTACTATTCATCTCTTTCAATACCTTTTCCATGCATAATTTGGGCACAATTTTCACAGATCCTATCAGTTTAGCCCACCCTGCATTGTTCCTCACGAACAATGCAGGGTGGGCGTTTTTTCGAAAATAGTTTCTTTCATCATTTCCGCATCCTAACTCACCTCCTCCAAAATTATCATATGCCTGGTCAACAGTTCTATGATAAAACAAATGCTGAAGAAACGTTTTGTTCAGCAGCTGAAGCACAAGCTGCTGGATATAGAGCGTCAAAAAGATAAAACAAAAAACCGACTCTTATGAGCCGGTTTCTTTTGTTATTTCACATATACATAGGTTACGTTTATCTCTAAATTAGATATTTGCATTTTTTCTTCTTACCCCATAATTTTAATTGGGAATGGGAGGAAGAAAATGGTTCAAATCAAAGTAACACCTGAAATGCTAGAAGAAGTTGCTAATCGTGCAAGTAATACCAGAATCGCATTAGAATCTATACATAATAATTTATGTAATGAAATAGATCGTTTGTGTTTTCAATGGATTGGTGCCTCTAATCAACAGTTCATTCACATGTTCAATGATGCGAAACCAAAAGCTTTTACATCTATCAATTCAATTATACAAGTAGAAGAAGATTTGAGACGAATTGCCGAAAAATTCCGCAATACAGATAATCAAGATGTTACAATGGAAGAAGGTGCAATGTGTGGTAAACCTTCTTCGGAGGAACAAGGATTTGATGGTAAAAAACTTGCTAGGGATATAGCGGGTGAAATAAGTGGTGAATATGATGTTCGTCGTGTTTGGGATGGTATTGATCCATCTACTGGCGAAAAACTTTCGGGGTGGGATCGTGCTGGGGCAGGTGTCATGGCTGTAGCCGGCCTTACACCCTTTGGAAAGATAGCTAAAGTAGGAAAAGGAGTTAAAATGACTGCTAAGGCTACTGAGGCTGCAAATACAGCTAAAAAAGTCACTGCTGGGACAAACATTACGGGTGAAATTAATTATGTTCATTTTAATAAAACACATAAAGATTCCTTACCTAAGCCAAAAGGAGATGGGCCAAATGGTGGGCGATTACAATCTCATCATGGATTACAACAAGAATGGGCAAAAAATAATTTCAGTCAGTATGGGTATGATTCGAAACTTGCTCCAACAATAACTGTCGAGACTGGAAAAGGACTACCACATACAATCATTACTAATGCTCAAACTGCGAGACGAAATGAACGGGTGGCTTCAGGGGTAGGGAAATGGAGTACTACTTTACAAGAAGAAATGCAATTCATGGTGGGTGATTTAACTAAAGCTGGTTTTTCACGTGATACTACTAGCCAAGTTCTTGAACAACAATACAAGATGCTAGATAAACTAGGAGTTAAATATGAAAGGATTGATTATTAATGAACAGATTAGATAATATCAGTAGTGTGTATAGAATTGATGCCAAAAAATCTCCTTCGAAAGAAGAAGAAATTAAAGCGCTTCAGGATTTTTCAACAATAGATGTACCTACAGAATATATAGAAATAATTCAGCTAGCTTCAGACATTGAAATTAATGTTAACGACCAAATTTATATTCGAATTTGGGGAGCTTCGGGGTGCATTGAAATGAATGAAGCTTATGAAGTGCAGAAATATCTCCCGAATTCACTCGCAATTGGTGATGATGAAGGAGGCGGTGCATTAATCTATCTACAGGGTAAAGATGGTTTTGGAATATACTATAACAGATTCGCAGATTTGGATATTGAGGAGGCAGTGAAAATTGCACCATCGCTAACCGAATTATTAGAAAATAATGTAGGTGTGAATACTTTATTAGACATTTAAAAAAATTTAGAGACCTTGATTGGCTTGCCTTTCAAGGTTTTTTATTGGTAACGATATAGGTTTTGTAACAACTATGCTATTTTTTACAAATGTTTTAGATTCCAGTGTATGGGGGTAGTGACAGAGTTGTTGTCATAGACCGCAAAGTATGATTCGATAAAATTATAAAAAGTGCACCGTACACTTTTTGAAAAAGGTTTACCGATGAAATATGATGAAATAAATGAGTACTATAGAAAACAGGCGGAACAAAACGCCATAGAGAAAACTAAGGAGACTCCAGAAGATGGAGAACGTAAGAAGCAAGAAGATCATCAAAAGCTAATGGAAAATATCTATGGAGAAGAAATGATAAAAAACGGTGAATTAAATATGAATAAAGAAACATTTGGAGAATAAATAAGAAAAAAGCCGCCCAACAGGACGGCTCTTTTTACATTACTTAATCGTTACATGCTCCGCTTTAATCCATCGATTACCACCTATATCAATAGCATCTAAGTGTTTACCCCAAACACGATAAGGAACCGTACCATCGATGTTATCAATATGATTCGTACACTCAGGTTCGCTATGAACTGCAATTCCGTATCCTGGAGGATATTTAGAGTAGGCGCAGAACCATTGCACATCAAAATGCTCTAATTTCGCCCACTGCTTCTCGCTACCTAAACAAATCATATCCTTATCACCGCCACCCCAATATCCTTTAAAAATAAGATACGGGATTTTTTTCGTGATATTTCCTGTGTATTGCGAATCAGCAGGATTCTCATATAAATTCACGCCATAACCATCTGCGTATTTTGAAGTTGCGATTCCTTCAACTTTCTCATTATCTTGTTGCGGTTGTTCTTTTACCTTTTCAGTAGTTTGTGATTGGTTCTTAAACCAAGTTAATGACTTGCTACCCACAAGATAATTCAAATCACATTTACCGATACCGGGTACATTTCCTGTTTCCGTGTACTGCCAAATATCACAAGGATATGCTGGCTTATTACCGCCATAACGTGGAATCCATACAAAGTCATATTTCACGTTTGCCATTCTATATAATCAATTGCTTTATGATCTATCCCTAAATTAACAAGTGCCTTTCTTGGCGCTCCGATTCCTCCGAATAATTCAAGTATTTTAATCAAAGCCACCCCTCCCTTCTTGCTATTAAAATAGCGTTTTTATTAAATTTCCTAAATACAACCGCTTGTCCATTACACTTTGCTCTATCATTGCATTTACTATTAGTAATACGAACTTTTAGAGGTGAATTATATTGGACGAGTTTTTATCTTCTACTGCATTAAATCCGTGTTCGATTTGGCCGACACTTTCACCTATGCAACCCTTTCAATTCCCTACAGGTCCCACTGGTTCAACAGGTGCTACTGGACCGACCGGATCAATCGGGCCAACTGGGAATACGGGATTGACAGGGAACACCGGACCTACTGGTATTACTGGACCTACTGGCGACACCGGTTGATTTCTCGCATTATTGTTGGTCCTCTCCATATACCAGCTTGCTTCCATTCCTTTTTCATTTTCCCGACATAAGAAGGACTACGATCATACATAATGCTAATATCTTTATCTGGAATGCCTTGTTGATTCAATTCGCGCACACGCTCCGGAGTAAGTTCGATGGGTTTGTCTTTTCGTTTTCCACCGTGCTCTTTCGGTTGTGTATCAAAATATCTATCCAACTGACGTAATTCTTGACCAGTCGGGCAGTTTTTACAAACACTAATACTAAAACAAGCATTATCTGAACGATTGTTATAACAACGTCTGCATTTCTGCTCTATGATATCGCCAATTTCGTATGTGATTTGGATGCGTTCTACTTTCGTTTCACTCATTAACCGAATTATTTCACATACACTATTCACTATCGATGCCATTCTTCTCTTCCCCCTTGAATAATTTTTCCAAATCAATACATACTATTTTCAAGCCGTCATATTCACGGCTAATACTTCTTTCTTTTGTTACAACAGAAGTAGGTAGATTCGTCACTTATCTGCTTTCTCTGTATATTTTTTTAAATATCTAAAAGACTACCTACAAGCTGTTTGAACTAGCAGCTTCACTCTTCTTGTAATGGGAAAGCAATTTATCACAATTGACTAGCTCATTCGACTCGCTGGCAGACAACCAAAATTGTTGTCTGCTTTTTGTATGAGATTTTTCATTATACATATACTACTCTTGGGCCTCTTTACCAATGCAAGCCATTTTGGTATTTTGAATTCCGACTAAGCTTTTTTATTGCATAGATTATTACATCTTTGACAACACTGGTTAAAAGCGCGTTTTCTGGTTATTCGTAGTTTTAATCCAGAATAATTTTTCTCCTATACAGGACAGCAGGTACGACTGCTTGTCCTTTTTTACTTATACTGCGTACTTTCCTTTTGGGTAGCCTCGAACAACATTGCTCACGCTGCTCCCCTTTTCCCATTCTGCAAACCTTTGTAACCAAGCTCCCCAACGTTCTTGTATGGAAGGATATTGATTTTGACAGACGTACCTTATCTGTTAATCATTCCCTCTCGCATATTACCAAAGAGTTTCATGAGCCTAAAACATCTTCAGGAAAGAGATTAATTGTTTTACCTGAAATTACTCTGCTGGCTCTTCAAGGACATCTTCAAAAAATCAATGAAGAAAAAGAACGGTATGGCGATGGAAATAATAATTATGATTTAGTTTGCCCAACCTATAATGGTAACCCGTGCAATTTCAGAAGTTTGACACAGCTCCTGAAAAAGCTTATAAAGAAAAGTGAGGTTCCTAATATTCGTTTGCAGGATATAAGGCGTAAATCCGAAAATCGTAAGTAAACGATTAGGACATAAAAGAGTAGGGATCACATTAGACACCTACTCATATGTATACCAGACCTACAAGAAAAAGCAGTCGAAGATTTTGCAGTTACGGATTTTGCATAAAAAATACTAGCTTATCCGTGTGACATTGAGAGGAGTCAAAAACATGAAAGAAATCAAATCTGAACAAGAATTCAAAGACATCATCGCAAGCGAGGAGCCAGTAGTTGTTAAGTTCTTTACTACATGGTGCCCAGATTGCGTGCGTATGGACAACTTTATCGGAGATGTAATGGAAGAATTCAATAAGTTTGAATGGTATTCTATTAATAAAGATGAATTCCCAAGTATCGCGGAAGAGTATCAAGTAATGGGTATTCCAAGCCTGCTTGTTTATCAAAATGGCGAGAAGCTTGGCCACTTACATAGTGCTAACGCAAAAACTGAAGAGCAAGTTACTGAGTTTTTAGAAGCATACTAAGAAACGAAAAACCTCTGAAAAATCATCAGAGGTTTTTTTCGTTTTCAAATTGTTCTTTACCTTTGTCTCTTTCTGGAAAGTGAATATTATAATGCTTTCTCCCTTCTTATTGAAAAATTTTGTTATCATTTCTTATATATTACTCAAACGAGGAATTACAAAGAGTCATTTAGCGAAAAATATATATGAAAAAAATTTTGAGAATCATTATTCTCGCCCTCTTTCCATTTGCCATAATCATCATTACTTGTTTAATAAAGTGAAACTTTAATCAGTGGGGTTTTTGTTCATCCCCCACTGATTATTAGCCTTCACCAATCGGGCGTTTACGGGCAGCCCGACTCCCACCTAACTTCTTTGCTCTAACTGAATTTTGAGATGGGGGTCTTACTGCCCTCAAATAGCGGGATAAATTTCTACTTTGTACTTTTCAACATATTTTTCCTTAACGAAACTTTGTTATCCCCTTCTTAAAAAGCTATAAAACGTCAACAATGTTTGTATAGACCCACACGAGTTTCGTTTGATACTCTATGTATAGAAAGAAATTCCTTGTAGAAAGGCGAGTGATTAAAATGGATTCTCTTTCTCATAAAGAAGCTGATAAAGGTGCTATTGTCAGCATTATAGCCTACATATTTTTATCCTCTATGAAAATCATCATCAGTTATATTACCCTCTCTAGCGCATTACGTGCTGACGGTTTGAATAACTTAACGGATATTGGTGCTTCTTTAGCAATATTAATTGGCCTGAAAATTTCTCGTAAGCCTCGTGACCCAGATCATCCATATGGGCATTCGCGTGCAGAACAAATCGCATCACTTGTTGCTTCCTTTATTATGGCAACGGTCGGATTAGAAGTTGTTATTAGTGCAATTCAATCGTTTTTCAATCCGAAACAAGCAGCACCTAATGTACTTGCTGCATGGGTGGCTTTATTTTCTGCTGTCGTTATGTACGGTGTATACAAGTATACGAAAAAGATTGCAATGCGAACAAAAAGTAAATCATTAGAGGCTGCTGCAAAAGATAATTTATCAGATGCTCTTGTAAGTATTGGTACAGTAGTAGGTATAGTCGGAGCACAGTTCCAAATGCCTATTTTGGACCCTATTGCTGCTTTACTTGTCGGTCTTATTATTTGTAAGACCGCGTGGGAAATTTTCGTAGAAGCTTCTCATATGCTAACGGATGGAATTGATCCTGAAAAAATGGATGAATACGCTGATGCTATAGGGCATATTTCAGGTGTAGAACATATTGTAGATATTCGTGCTCGTATGTATGGGAACCAAACGTATGTGGATATTACAATTGAAGTAGATGCTCGAATGGATGTTAGCGAAAGCCATTGTATTACTGACAATATTGAAGATATGCTTCGAAAAAAATTCGGAATTTACCATGCTCATATTCATGTGGAGCCCATGCAAAAAGAACCTATTATGACATAGGTTCTTTTTTAATGAACGCCTTATGAAATATAATACATAAAACGAGCCAGCTACCGCCCGCTGCCCATCCGGCTAATATGTCAGATGGATAGTGCACGCCAAGATAAATTCGGCTAACTGAAATAGATAATACAACGAAGCTTGCTATAAAAATAATCAGCAACTTTTTATGCAATGAAATACGATCTTCTGTAATTGTGACGTATGCAATAAATCCTAAAAAAGCAGTAGCATTCATCGTATGACCGCTCGGAAAGCTATATCCAGTTGCTGTAACAAGCTGCGTCACATCAGGTCGTGCTCGTTCATACCATAGTTTGAGCATGCTGTTCAAATAACGTGATCCGTAATAATTAATTGTTAGAAGTAATGCACTTAATATTTTTTTCTAAGAAGAAAATACATTACAAGTATAATGAGTAACGGGAAATATATTCTTTTTGAACCGATAAAGGACACCCAAGTAAAATAGGTTGTCAAATACTCGTTTCGGAAACTTTGAATAAAGTGTGCGACTACATTATCAAATTTTTCAATACAAGCGGTATGATACGAAAGTGATAGTGCGACAAAACAAATGAGTAGTGTACAACTTAACAAGTATAAATGTCGGTATCGTTTCACATACATAACCTCACTATGCAAAAAAATGGAGCGGTTGTTTTAGTTTTCCTCTCCATTTTTTTTATGCATAGTTTATTAAAAAATATTATTGTTAATTTTTTGCTGCATCGTTGGAATATCTTCGTTTGTTACTGTAAAGCGAATAACCTTCTCATCAAGATCAAGTGCTTCTGCGAATAAACCAGCCAATCCACGTGATTTTCTATCTACTTCCATAATAATTTCTAATCGATCGTGGGCACTTGGCAAAATTAATAATTCTAATTCATCTAATTTCCCATAATACTCTCCGGAAACTGGAATAAACTCAAATTCTTGTGCGAATGGAACTTGCTTACGTAATCGATACGGTAATTCTTCGCATTCTATATGACGCGCTTTAAAACCTAATTGATTTACACTATTTAATACACTGTTCAATAGCGCATTCGGCAATACTTGAATATAATCACGGTCACTTTGATCAATACTACGTTTAATATCAAGACCTGTATGAACCCAAACCGTTTTCATTCCAAGTGTTAGTGGTGCTTCAATTGGCATTAAAAACGAAAATGGAATTTCCACTTTTTCATTTGGCTCTACAGAAAATGGATCTGTTAAACGAACTCGCTCTAAATCATACGATGCAGTTACTTTTTTATCATCCACTTCTCTTACATATGACGTCGACAACGTTAAGTAAATGCTTTCAATTTCTTGGCTAACTGAACCTCCAGTTATATGAACCTTCCCTACTATCTCTTCTCCAACTGTATACTCATCTCTTTCAAGAACAGTATCTACTTTTGCACTTCCAATTCCAACGCTTGCTAAAAACTTTTGAAACATGGGGTCTCCATCCTTTCTAAAGCGTAAGCTACATCTTTTTTCAAATCTTGTACATTTTCATAGTATGGCGCTTTCATTTGTAACATTCGCATCAGCATGTCGCGATTATATTCTTCCAGCACTAACTCTTCATACCAAGGTTTTTCCTTTTTTTCAGTCGATTGATAACTAGCATACAATAAAAATAATACGAAATGACCGAGAGCATAAAAATCGCTACGAAAGTGAACTTCTCGCATCAAAGCTTGTTCACCTTCATAAGTTATAGCTCGCTCATCACCCTCACCTTTCAATTTAGCCAATCCAAAATCAATAATACTAATCTGATTTTCTTTCATTAATATGTTTGGAATACGTAAATCTCGGTGAATGATACCTTTACTATGAAAATACGAAACAATTCCTAGTACTTCATATAAAATTTCAAAAACTTCACGTTCATCATATACTTGCCCATCTAAGAAAATATGATCTTCGAAATTTTCCCCCGGCATATACTCCATCACAAAAAAGTTCTTTTTCTCCCATATGAAATGGTCATGTAGCTTAGGAATTGACACATGATTTAATGTTTGTAAAATCACTTTCTCTTGCTCAAATGATTTTCTACCAGACTCATATCTTTGTTTACTTTGCCTTAATTGTTTTAAGACTTTATATTTATTTATTTGTAAATCATTAACGACATATGTAACCCCATAACTGCCCATTCCAATTACTGATTCAATCTTATAACGCTCTGCAACGATTGTATTTTTTCGCAGTGGTCTATCAAATAAAGCTAGTATACGACGCCATTTCATCAGCTACTTGAAAAGAAGCTACGGCTTTTACGTTTTCTTTTATAATGCTGATGCCCATAACCAGATGAACGTCGTTTATAGTCGCTACTTGAATAAGAGCGCCCTCTTTGACGATAATCACTACTTGAATACGAACGATGTTTTTTCTTTCCTAATAAAGAATCAATAATTTTTTTGAACATCCCTTCACCTCTTGTATAAAATTTTCTTTTAATTATACCAACAATTCTTGTCTATATTTGTGACAAGTTTGTAAAGAGTAAAAAACGACGAGTTAAGCCCGCCGTTACTTTCAATCTTCCTCTTCATCAAAAACTTCATCAATCATGCATTTCTCTAATAAATACTCAAATGTAATATCTGCCAGGTCCTCAATTTCTTCTCTTTTTGGAACGTACCCTCTTTCAATTAGTCGCTCATAAAAAAACTCCGCAATCTCTTCCGTGTCAATTACGACTTCAATTTCCTTCATGAGCATCACTCCTTTATTTCTGTTTTATGAAAAAATCTCAAAATTATGTATATGAGATTAGAAAAATAGTTTTTCTTTTTTATAAGTCATATCATGTAGGTAAAGGGCATACGATGTTAGTACAAGCTATCCAAAGGGGGAAATAATAATGGAATACCAATATGAAGTAGATCAAGAAGTAGGGCAAACAAAAGAAGAGTTCATGCATGAAGATCAATGGGCAGACTCTCTTATTAAATGGCTTTTTATTTTTTTAATAATTGTAGGCATACCTTATACTGCATATGTTGTTGTTCAATTTATTCTCTCTTTCTAGTTAACTATTTTTTCTCTGTCAATTTAACTAAATAATTTTGAACAACATCCATAACAATTTTATATTCTTCATCTTTAAATGTATCGAATAATAAATGATAATCATTATAAATATCTAATAACCCATCAATAATTTCTTGGCGATTCGTCTTTACACTTACTTTTTTCGAATTGTTAATTGATTTCAATTTTCCTAAATCTAATTTATTCATACCAGCTTTATCTTGTTTCATTTTCTTCAAAATTGCATTTGCCGTTTGTGCATTGGCAAGTAATGTTAAATCTGATTCATCAGCTTCTAACCATTCACCATCAGTAATTCGTGACAATTCATATATAGTATCTTCCCATGCATCATTTTTATATCTCCATACTTCTGTACGAAAACCAACAATACGAAAAACATCTTTATCATATCCAGTTACTTGCACGAGATCACCAAACGTAAAGTTATAATTTAATTCAATCCACTCTGTGTCGCCCTTTTTCATTTCTTGCTCTGTAACATGCTGCAAAGTTTGTTCTACATAAAATCCATCGTGATTATTTACTTCGTATACGTAAACTCCATCTAAAACTTTCATATTTGTAACTTTCCCAACGGTTCCATATAGCGTAATCACGACTATGTCTCCTACGTTATATTTAGGTTGTTTTTTCCTTGCCATCAATATCTCTCCTTTTTTAAACGTCGTGATTTTGATAACAGTATATGCAACCTACATAAAAACGCTTATCACAGAAGCTTATATTCATAAATTTTTTCAATAAAAAAGTAGAATTTGTATATAACTTAAAAAAGCTAGTATTTAAACTAGCTTTCACTTTTCATTTATGTTCTAACAACAAGACCTATTGTAAATAAAAAAGCATAATGAATACTTCACTTCTTTCAAAGTAATGTATTCATTATGCTTTCATTTCCCTAAAACTTCATATCGTTATCTCTCTTGTATATATAAATCCCATGCATCATCAAATATAGACATACTTTCTAGCATTCCACTTAACTCTAAGTATGAACTAATTACATCATAGTCTTCAGATTGCTTCGGAAAACTTAAATCATCATACATCGCCTCTGCTAAATCTGATATTTCATTTTTAAATAAAGCTGCACGGTGCTTCATCATATAATGGTAAAATGTCTTTTTCAAAAATATTCCCTACCTTTCTAACTTGGGTACATTATACAAGGCAAAAAAGAAAAAAACCAGCATAAAAGCTGGTTAAAAGTCGAAATAATTCCTTTTTAATAAACGTGGTCTTCCCATCAACTCTTCGTATGTTAGTTGTTTTGGCAAATCTTTCGTATAAATTAAAAACAACTGATCTTCAATTTCTTTTACAGTATGGTCTGCTTGATAGTCCATTCCACATGAGGAACAAGTAATACATGGTGTCTCTTGGATTTCAATGGCTTTCGTACCATCTGGTAATTCCCAATATACAGTATTCAAGCTTTCTTTCGCTTCTGTACTGTCACACCACATACAATTCATACTACGTCACCCTCATTTTTTTTGTCATCATCTAACTTTGCTATTTGTGCTTGATATTTTTTATCTTTTAATTGATCACGCTTATCACGTTTATCTTTTAAAGAAGCATGCGTTTCATTGACTTCATAATCTTTGCGGCGATTCATACGTTGTAAATCATCTGGAACAAGATTAAATTTCTTATCACTCATCAATCCTGCAACGCCGATATCAGAACGTTTCTCTTCATAAGTCGGATAAATTTCTTTAAAGTAGCCTTCTGCTCTTCCTGGGATATAGTTTTCTGGTTCTGGATACGTTGTAATAACCCCTTCAAAGTTACGAAGAACAACTTTATCCGCACTTTGTGAAATTAAATAGTTTGGCTGAAGCGCAATTTTCCCGCCTCCACCCGGTGCATCGACAACGAAAGTTGGTACTGCATAACCAGACGTATGTCCACGTAAGCCTTCAATAATTTCAAGACCTTTCGAAACTGGTGCACGGAAATGACCGATACCTTCTGATAAATCACATTGATAAATGTAATATGGACGAACACGAATTTTCACTAAATCATGCATAAGTTTTTTCATAATTGGAACGCTGTCATTAATTCCAGCTAAAATTACAGCTTGGTTTCCAATTGGAACACCTGCATTTGCAAGCATTTCACATGCTAGTTTCGATTCTTCTGTAATCTCAATAGAAGTGTTAAAATGAGTATTTAACCATACTGGATGGTATTTTTTAATTATGTTACACAGGTTTTCTGTAATACGCTGTGGGAATACAACTGGTGCTCTCGTTCCGATACGAATAATCTCAACATGCGGGATTGCTCGTAAATTCTTTAATACATATTCTAAAATTTTATCATTAATTAGAAGTCCATCACCGCCAGAAATTAAAACGTCACGTACTTGTGGTGTTTCACTAATATAAGCAATCGCATCATCTAATTGCTTTTTCGGTACGCCCATTCCAATTTGTCCACTAAAACGACGACGTGTACAGTAACGACAATACATAGAACATTGATTCGTTACTAAAAATAGTACACGGTCTGGATAACGATGAGTTAATCCTGGAACTGGTGAATCTTCATCTTCATGAAGAGGATCTTCTAAATCATATTTTGTTTTATATAACTCTTCCGAAATCGGTACTGATTGCATCCGAATCGGACAGCGTGGGTCATCAGGATTCATTAGCCAAGCATAGTACGGTGTAATGTTTAACGGGATCGTTTTCGTTGAAATTTTAACGCCTTCTTCTTCGTCAGGTGTTAAGTTAATTACTTTCTTTAAATCATCTAAAGTTTTGATCGTATTCGTTAATTGCCAAACCCAATCATTCCATTGTTCTTCTGTAACATCTTTCCATAATTCAATATCCTTCCAGTGACGATTTGGTTTGTATACATCATGTAACATTGCTATTCCCCCTTTTTATACGCTCATCCTTTATATAAGCAATAATTATGCCAACTTCATATTCTTGATAAGTAAATGCGAGAAATACCCTATTATATAAGAGAATAAATATTTTTAAGTGCTGTACTAAAACGATATTTACTATCATATTCATTACTTGTTATATATGTAAACGCTCTTTTATTGGTGCAAACACACAAAAACCGCCGGTTATTCGGCGGTTTTGTCATACTTGCTCAGTTTATATTGAAGCGTTTGACGCGGAATACCTAACATTTTTGCTGCTTGCAAAATATTCCCTTCCGTTTCAATTAACGCTTGATCTATTAATTCCTTTTCCATTTGATGAAGAGCTTCCCTAAGCGGTAATATACTTTTCTTCTTCGGAAGTTTCTCTTTCCGAAATGTTCGTGGCAAGCAATTTGCTGTTAACGAATTCCCTTCTGTAATAATGACAGCATGTTCAATCGTATGCTTTAACTCACGAACATTTCCAGGCCATTGATAAGCTTGTAATCTTTCTTTCGCTTCCTTATCAATTTGAAGTACACCTTTTTTATAACTTTTATTATATTCTTTCAAAAAGTAAGACGCTAATAACAGTACATCCTCAGTTCTTTCGCGAAGCGGCGGGATATATAATGAAAACACATTTAATCGATAGTATAAATCAGTGCGAATTTTATTTTCTCTTAAACATACTTCTGGAGGCTGATTCATTGCAGTAATAACGCGAACATCTACTTTTCTCGTCTTATTATCACCAATGCGACGAATAACTCCATCTTCTAATACACGTAGCATTTTTGCTTGTAAATCAAGCGGCATTGAATTCAGTTCATCTAAAAATAATGTCCCTCCATCTACAAGTTCAAATAATCCTGCTCGTTCGATTGCCCCTGTATAACTACCTTTTGTCGTGCCAAACAGCAAACTTTCTAATAGCGACTCTGGCAAAGCTGCACAGTTTTGTGCAATAAACGGCTTATTTTTTCGTTTAGAAGCTTCATGAATCGCTTGCACAAATAGCTCTTTCCCCGTTCCAGTTTCACCATATATTAAAACATTCGCATCGGTTGGCGCTACTTTTTGTGCTAACTCTTTCGTCTGTTTAAAGCGGGAATCATCAGTTACAATTGTCTCGAATGCAACATGCTTTTTCACCGTTTTTTTGCTAGTCGATCGTTTTATTTTCGATTGTAGATCTACAATCGTATCAGTAAGCTTTTGAATAGTAGAATAATCTTTCGCAATTTCTACAGCACCAGCAATATTTCCATCTATTAAAATAGGTAACGTTGTATTGACCGTACAAACGTCTTCCCCATTTAAATTTTGGTAATGTTGAACTTGGTGTACGATTGGTTTTTTTGTATCTAATACTTTCATCAACGTACTTGTTTCTCTGGATAATGACGGGAATGCTTCTAATAAATGCTTTCCTAGCACATTTTCAATTTTAGATCCATCATGTTTTGCAGCAACTGTATTATAAAATATTGTAATCCCATTTTCATCTACTGCATGTATGGCCTCATCTATACTGCCCAAAATCGCTTCAATGACTTCCTGTGTCGAAACTGCTAGCAATGTCATCCCCCCTTTTGCCGAAAATCCAGCAAATTCAACGCCGAATTTCCGGCACCCTCTGTGCGATTATAAGCATGACGATTCCGTTCTATTATTTTGATGAAATGTATATATATTTTTATTGCTTATTTATGGTTAAGTGAAACTTTAATCAGTGGGGCTTTATTATTAACCCGACTCCCACTTAACTTCTTTGCTTTACAGCCGAATTTTGAGGCGGGAGTCTTACTGCTTTCGAATAGCTGGATAAATCTTTCACCCATATATTCATATCTTCCAACTTATCAAAAATGTAGCAATTATTCGCAAGCCTTCCCGTATATGTATAGCCTAATTGATGAAAGGCTGCATTCATACCGAAAGATAGCGAGCGAGCAATTGTATAAGAACAAAAAATAGATTTTTCTTGGAGCTCTTCCTCCAATTTAATTAACAGACTTTTCATGAAACCATGTTTTCGATATTCAGGTAATGTAGCACAATTCGTTAATTCTGCATTACCTTCTTTCACGTTCATTTCAGCAGATGCTGTACTAATAATTTTTCCCTCGAATTCATAAACATAGTAAATTGTATCGTCTTCCTTCATCGTCTGCTTTACATAATTCCCATCATTTAAAGGTGTCGGATAAACTTCAAATACTTTTCCAAAGACAATTGCTAATTCTTCCGCATCCTCTTCTGTCGCTTTTCTTAACACAAATTCCTCTGGGACTATTTTTTCTTTCACTTCTTTTTCTTTTACACCACTTAAAATAGTATCTTCCTCAGTCCAATGAATACTATTTCGTCTTTCATCATTATGATATTTCACGAAGAAGTGCGCATCGTGCCCTTGAAAATAATGAGGTATCGTTGCTTCCAGTAAGAAACCGAAAGAGAGCCATGTTGAAACATGCTCTCCCTTTCCTTTAATAATACATTTAGTGAAAGAATGTTTCTTTGCTAATTCATCGATTGTTTGTATGATGCTTTCAACATTTCCTGTATAGTGATCAACTCTAATACGTTTATTAAAATAATCTAAAACCCCTTCTACTGTATAATGCTTTGTCTGTTCACTAAAAGATTCATAGTATTTCATTTTTTCACCTCACACCAATCTAGTAATGTACATGCAATTATTTTTGCGGCAGCAATCATTTTATCAACTTCTATATATTCGTTTGGATAGTGTGCTACTTTCGTCTCTCCTGGACCAAATACTATCGTGGGTACGTTAGCTATTTGTGTGAACAAACCTCCATCTGTTCCCCATGGCGAAGCTTCTATAATCGGCTCGTTCCCTTCGATTTCAACAAAGTTATGTTGAAGCGTTGTAATAAGTGGATGATTTTCTTCTAGTTCACCAGGAACCCATCTAGCCCCAAACCATTCTACTTCTACAGGATTTTTTACAAACCAACTATCCACATCTTTTAATTCACCAATCCAGCTCTCAAACTCTTCTTTTGCTGCCTCTATAGTCTCATTCGGCGCAATACCACATCTTCCTTCTAAAATTAATGAATCGGGAACAGAACTTGGCCAGCTTCCCCCTTCAATTTTCCCAACGTTAATTGGAATTGGAATCGGAATCCCCTTAAATAACGGATCTGTAATTCGCCCATTTCTCTTCTCTTCTAATTTTCTCAAATGCTCTACAACAAACATACTTTTTTCAATTGCACTTACTCCTTCATAACGTGTACCACCGTGTGCTGCTTTTCCTTTTATATGTAGACGAAACCACATTGATCCTTGTTGTTTCGGAAAAAACTTCATATTCGTCGGCTCAGGAATAATAACGCCATCTGCCTTATATCCTCGTAAAATAGCAGCTAATGTTCCTGCCCCACCGCTCTCTTCTTCTATTACACTTTGAAAATGTATATCACCTTTTAGTTCAATACCAGATTCAATAATCGCTTCCATCGCAAGCATAAGTGAAACATTGCCGCCTTTCATATCTGTTGTTCCACGTCCATATATGCGGTTTCCTATTTTCTCTCCACTATATGGATGATGGCCCCACTGATTTACATCCCCTTCTGGCACGACATCAATATGCCCGTTTAAAATCATAGATTTCCCTTCGCCACTTCCTTTTAAAGTCGCTACAATATTCGGGCTATCTGTAAAACTTGTACGAGGTGATACGAAATAAGGGTGATCTTTCATTTCATTAAAAGCAGGCTCCCAAATATCAAGATCTAGACCTAACTCACGCA
This sequence comes from Bacillus sp. TH17, assembly GCF_016651125.1. Classification (NCBI taxonomy): domain Bacteria; kingdom Bacillati; phylum Bacillota; class Bacilli; order Caryophanales; family Bacillaceae; genus Bacillus; species Bacillus sp. TH17. The sequence continues at coordinate 1,815,753 of NZ_JAEKEN010000001.1, read as the reverse complement.
ACTTTTCAATAACAATTGCCTGCGCACCACTTTCATCACCAGATACGCTCTTTTCTTGAATTAATCGTGTTAAAAATTTTACACTCTCTTCTTCATGACCCTCAATATACTCACAAACTTGTTTTTTTAATTGCTCCATATATTACAACTCCCCTCATTCAATTACTAGTAAATTTGAGCTTATATGAAAATCAGCTGTCGTATGTCGTTTTACATCTTCTACAGTATATGGACTCATTAATTCTTGTAAGACAAGTCCTCTTTGGGTCACTTCCATGACAGCCATGTCTGTAATAATTAAATCTACACATTTTTTCGAAGTTAATGGCAATGTACATTCCGAAACAATCTTTGCATTTCCGTATTTATCAACATGATTCATCACAACAACGACCCGCTTCGCTTTTTGCGCTAAATCCATCGCTCCTCCAATACCTGGAACGCGTTTTCCTGGTACAATCCAGTTCGCTAAATCACCATTTTCACTTACTTGTAACGAACCAAGTATCGTAACATCAAGTAATCCTTTTCGAATCATGCCAAACGCCATGCAACTATCAAAATAACTTGCTCCTGTAATAAGAGATGTTGGTAAACCAGCTGCGTTACATAAATTCTCATCTTCATTCCCTTTACTTGGCGTTGGTCCCATACCAACAATACCGTTTTCCGCATGAAACATAACATTCATATCTTCTGGCAAATGATTCGGTACAAGCGATGGAATTCCAATACCTAAATTTACAAGCATACCATTCTGAATTTCTTTCGCTGCACGTCTTGCAATCTTATCTCTTACTTCTACGCCCATACCCATTTCCAATTCACTCCTTCCGATGGCACGATATAATTTACAAATACACCTGGGACGACAATTTCTTCTGGATCTAAACTTCCAAGTGGAACAATTTCTTCTGCTTCTACAATCGTTATGTCACCAGCCATAGCTACGTGTGGATTCATATTACGAGCACTTTTATCAAATACAAGATTGCCAAACGGATCCGCTTTTTTCGCATATACAATTGCGACTTCAGCCGTTAAAGCTGTTTCAACTAAATATGTCTTTCCATTCATTTCAACTGTACGCTTTCCTTCTTCTACAATCGTATCAACACCAACGTCAACTAAAATACCACCAAGCCCTACACCACCAGCGCGAATACGCTCTGCGAGTGTTCCTTGCGGAGAGAATTCAATTTGCAATCTTCCTTCATTTAATTGTCTTCCCGCATTTGGATTTGACCCAATATGAGAAGTAACTAAAGATTTAACCCTTTCATTCGTAACAAGACGACCGATTCCTACATCAGGAAATCCAGTATCATTTCCTATTAAATTTAAATTTGTAATGCCTTTATCTAAAACAGCTTGAATTAAAGATGGAGGGGATCCGATTCCTCCAAATCCCCCAAACATTAATGTCATATCATCATGGAACAAAGAAATTACTTCCTCTATTTCTTTTAATTTACCGAATGTATTTGTAATAGTTGTCATGCGATACTATGCCCTCCTTTTTGCATCATCTCTTCCACGCTCTTTACAAAAATTGAAAGTAATTCATCTAACTCGGAATATGTAGTTGTCATTGGTGGTGCAACAAGCAGTGCACTATCCTCTTTTCCTGCTTGCCCTGAAACAGCTTGGTATAAGAGCAGTCCATTTTTAGCAGCAACTGAAATAAGCTCCGACGCTTTTGTAAACGGTTGCAATTCTATTCCAATTAGCAATCCTTTTCCACGCACATCGGCAATGATTGTCGATTGTTGCTGAACTTTCTGCAAACCTTTTAATAAATACTCTCCCTTTTCTGCTGTTTTTTCAGGTAAATTATGTTTCTCCATATATTCAATAACAGCTAAAGCCGTTGCTGCAGACAATGGATTTGCACTAAGCGTATGCCCGCTCATTACAGAACGTGATCCACGTAAAATTGGCTCCATAACACGGTCACTTACAACTGTTGCTGCCATTGGTGTATAACCTGCTCCTAGCCCCTTGCCAAGGGTCATAATATCCGGTTCTACACCCCAGTGCTCCATCGCAAACCATGTACCAGTACGACCAAGTCCAGTCATTACTTCATCCGCAATAAATAATATATCGTAATGACTACAAATATCTTTAATTACTTTATAGTATTCTTTCGGCGGGACAACCGCTCCTCCAGCAGCTCCGATAATCGGTTCAGCAATAAAAGCTGCAATATGTTCTGCACCAATTCGATCAATCGCTCTTTCTAGTTCAGTCGCACAAGAAAGTTGACATGTTGGATATACCTTTTGTACAGGACATCTAAAACAGTATGGAGCTGGAATAGTCGGATAATCTTCCAAAATAGAAACGAAACGTTGTCTGCGCAGTGGATGCCCAGACATAGATAAAGCTCCCATTGTAATCCCGTGATAGCTCATCCACCGTGACAAAATTTTATGTTTCCCTTGAATGCCACGCTCCTGAAAATGCTGAATTGCGATTTTCATAGCTGTTTCATTTGCTTCCGTACCACTATTCACAAAAAAGCTCCAGTTCAAATCTCCTACACATAAATCACTTAACTTCTTCGCTAATTTTTCAGCTGGTTCACTCGTAAACTGTGATCTATAAACGAAAGCGATCTCCTCTGCCTGTTTTTTTATAACTTCTGCTATCTCTGCTACGCCATGTCCAATACCTGCCGTAATCGCTCCAGACGAACCATCAAAATATTTATTTCCGTTTTGATCATACAAATACACACCTTTTCCATGTGAAATCATCGGATACGGCTGACCAACAAGTGGTTTAATTAAGTAATCGCGCATAGCGCTCCCCATTTCTCCAATTTGTATATGTATATGAAGAAAATTGACGTTTCTTTCATAAAAAAGAATCCTCTGCAAAAGCAGTGAATTTATCAAAAAACTATTATAAAATATACAAATGACTGCTAAATATTATTTCAAAAACAGAAAATTCAGAACTAAAAATGAAGACCAACCTTACCTGTACGCTTAAATACCCCTTCCTGATTTAAGATAACAGCAAATTGAATATTTTTTTAATATAATATCAACTTTCCTCAATTGCTGACATTGTGTAAACTTCGACGAAACTCCCGTTATTCTCCTTCCTATTATCCTACTTTATATTGCATATTTTCAAACAAAATTCGACATTTTACTTCGCCTCATTTATCATAACTATTTCTTAACAAATAGTACCACCTATTTAGAACAATAAAAAAAGAACCGATTAACCACATTAATCAGTTCGGCACGACGCTCTTTTATCGGTATTACCTTATCCAACGCATCACTAAAATTAATAGAAATACTCATAATACAAATCCATAATTCGTCCCACAGCCTAGAGCACCAAATCCTCCATAACTTCATTCCCAATAACTATGGGGATATCCCCATCCCAATGGTTCCACTCCTTCCATCAAAGTCAAACTACCTTTCCTTTATAATTTATGTAGGACAATTATCGATTTGTATGTGTGTTTGCCTATAAATAAAAAAATCCCCATTTTAACTTTTCCTTCTAGAAAGGCAAGTTTTTTGCATAACCTCTTTCTAGCTTCGCATATATTTGTAATGATGATAAAGGAGGAATGTTCATGACTCAATCCGAAATTGAAAAATACGGTCAAGAAGCTGCACGTTACGAACAGCTCGCTCGTTACTATCAATATAGCAATCCTAAAAGATATGTAGAACTCTATATGAAATACTATGATGCAATTACAAAACTTGTACAAGCATATGAAAAGAGAGATTCACAAGAAGCGACTTTACCGTCACATATGAGAATCTTCCACACAGCTCCCCATACACCAGCAGTTGATATTATAATAAACGGACAAAAGGTTATTAAAAATATTTCTTTTAAACAATTCAGTCCGTATTTATCATTAGTGCAAGGTAAATACCGTATTGATATTGTCCCTGTCGGAAACGAAACTCCAATATTTTCAGCATTAGTACCAATAATGGGGAATCACACTTATACCCTTGCAGCGGTCAATAGCGATAATCATCTCCAATTACAACCCATTCTTGATAATACTCATTTACCATCTGGTCAAGCAAAAATACGATTTGCACATTTTTCACCAGACACTCCAGTTGTAAATGTAAATTTAAAAGATGGGGATCATTTATTTGAAAATGTACTCTTTAAGCAAATAACAGATTTTTTACAAGTTAGCCCTGGTACAGCAGATATTGAAGTTTCACTTGCTGATACAAAAAAAGTACTATTAACCATTCCAAAATTCAACGTTGAACCAAATACAATTTACACAATTTCAATAGTTGGTTATTCAACTGAGGATCCAAAATTAGAAACCGTTATACTTACAAATTAAAACAGTCTACACCATTCGCATGGTGTAGACTGTTTACTTTTGAAACGTAATTTGAAATTCTGTCCAATCGTTATCCGAACGACACAATATGGATCCTTTATGTTTTTCTACAATTTGTTTACATACAAATAGTCCAATACCAGTTCCTAGCTTTTTAGTAGTTACAAATGGCTCAAAAATAGTCTCTACATTGTCTGCTGGAATCATAGGTCCATTATTTTTTATAACAATGCGAACAGCCTGATCCTCTTCAAATACATCAATGATAATTTTCCGCTCTTCTTTCACCGATTCAAGAGCATCAATCGAATTCATTAAAATATTTAAAACTACTTGCTTCACTTCACTCCGGTAACCAACGAGTGGAATAGGATACGGCAAATTCTTTTCAATCAAAACATTTGCATTAACTAAACTTGGATATAAGAATTGTATAATATCTTGAAATAAGTCATTTACCAAAAAACGTTCAGATTCATTCCACATTTCTTTTTTCGATACAAGTAAAAATTGCGAAATCCTAAAATTTAATTGATCTAATTCATGTGAAATAATATCTAAATACGATAGATTAGGGTGATCTGTCTTCAATAACTTTACAAATCCCATAATCGAAGTTAGCGGATTACGAAATTCATGTACAAAACTAGCCGACATTTGCCCTAGAATCGTAAGCCTTTCTTTATGTGTTTCATTTATATATTGCTGTTTTTCTTCTAAATTCCTCGATATAATTTCTGAGTATTTTAAAACGGTATAATAAATTAATTTGTCAAAACAAGTATGTATTTTGGCCATAATCGGTTTCAGTTCTCGAGCGCTTACATCCAATTCGCACATTGCTTCAAAAAGTTCATTTCTTCCCACATTTGCATTGTAAACAAAATCTCCAATATTCGCATCTGCCCCTGCACGCTCAATGGCAATTTTCTCACATAATGGCTGAAGATAATTAATGTCTTTATCTTCCATAATAAGTTCGATAATTAACTCTAATAAATTCGCTCCATTTTGAACTACCTCTTGTTTAAATGGATCTTTTTCGGAAATTATCATTTTGTTTTTCCAGTTCTCTACGAATTGGTGCCTGTTGTTTTTCAAGTGCGAACAAAATACTTCTTTAATATCCTTATCGATTGGAAAAACCTCCATTCCCTCCATTTCCATACGACGAATACCCTTTATATTTTGAATATTAACACAAAAAATACATTTCGTTAATAGATTGTTGTCACATTTTGTTAATTTCTGTTGATAAAATTTATTTTTCCCTTCTTATATAAATAAGTTTTATTCATATATCCCTTTTCTCTTCTCATTTTTTTAATTATTTTCCTGTTCAAAACTACTTTTTTTGCATCCTTTTTAATTCTTGCGTACAATAAGAAGTGAAAGGTGTGAAAAATATGGTAAATAAAAATGTGGAAGACTATCTCCAAGAAGGCATATATGGCCAAAAGCAAAACAAACCAGAAGAACGTAATATGTACTTAACTACATTACGTGAGCGTGTAGAAATCGCTTTAACAATCGGTCAAGTAATGCAAAGTAATGTGTATACAGAAGTAACGGGTAACATACGTTCTTCTCAATCATTACAACTATTCCTAAATGGAAGCATTGCTTACCCACATTTATCAAAATACATTAAATTAGCAACTGAAAAAAATATTCATTTTACAATTGTTCAAAATAAAGGTACTGAAACACCAATAGGTTTAGTACTCTCTCATAGCACTGCTGTAGATAAAGAACATATTTATGTCGAAGATGATATTTTCAAACAAGAAATGAAGTAAAAGGTACACTTGATTAAATGTAATCGTTCCGAGAAACGTAAAACAAACAATAAAAAACGAGTATGGAAACGTAAACATTTCCTGCTCGTTTTTTATTGCGGTGTTTAAGCTCGATCTACTTTATTTTTTAATACACACTAATTTCATTTCTGTCATTTCTTCTATTGCATATTTAATCCCTTCACGGCCTGTTCCACTCTCTTTCACACCGCCATAAGGCATATGATCTACTCTGAACGTTGGAATATCATTAATCATGACACCACCGACTTCTAATTCATCAATTGCACGCATTGCCTTACATAGATTGTTTGTAAATACACCTGCTTGTAATCCATAACGTGAATTATTTACTTGTTCTAAAGCCTCATCAAATTCTTTAAATGTATTTACAGTCATAAGTGGACCAAATACTTCTTGGCACTGAACAGATACATAATCTGGAACATTTGTTAATACAGTTGGTTCAAAAATCCTTGCATCACGTTTGTTACCACCGTATACAACATTAGCCCCTTCCTTAACTGCCTCTTCCACCCATGAATTTATACGTTCTACATCTTTTTTTGAAATAAGTGCTGATACATCTGTTTCTTCATGAAGCGGATCTCCTACTACAACGTTTTCCATTGCTTTCGTTAATTTTGTAATAAACTCTTCCATTTTGCGTTCATGCACAAAAACACGTTGTACTGAAATACAAACTTGTCCATTATTCACAAACGCGCCCCATTTTACACGTTCAATTATTTCGTCTGTCAATTCAACATCTTCATCAATAATTACTGCAGCGTTCGATCCTAATTCTAACGTCACTCGTTTCAACCCGGCTTTTGCCTTAATTCCAATACCTACTTTCGGACTTCCTGTAAAAGTAATACTAGCAACGTTCTCATCTTTTACTAATGCCTCACCTACAACAGATCCAGGTCCAGAAATTATATTGAAAGCTCCCTTTGGTAAACCAGCTTCTTCAAATAATTCTACCAATGCATACGAAGAAAGTGGCGTTTGGTCGGCAGGCTTTAGCACAATAGTATTTCCAGCCGCAATTGCTGGGCCTACCTTATGTGCTACTAAATTAAGTGGAAAATTAAATGGTGTAATAGCACCAATAACCCCGATTGGTTGTCGAATTGTATACGCTATACGGCCACCTGCTCCTGGTGCAGCATCTAATGGTAACGTCTCACCATATATTCGCTTCGCTTCTTCAGCTGCAAACTTATATGTTTGAACAGTGCGATCTACTTCTCCTCGTGCAGCACGAATTGGTTTTGCAGCTTCTTTTGCGATAATCTCTGCAAACTCTTCTCTTCTCTCATCCATTTTTTGTGCAACCTTTTCTAAAATAGTTGCACGGTCGTATGCGGATAATTTTTTCATTTCTTTCATTGCATTTTTGGCCGAAACTATTGCTTCCTTAACGTCATCTTCTGTACCTTGCGCAATCTCCGCTAATGTTTCTTCAGAATATGGTGCATACAATGGTTTATACGTCTCTACTGATTTCCATACCCCATTTATATATAAATGTTTTTTCATAGTGGTTCTCCTTCCGAATATATGTATACAATAATACATTTCATTTATTTCACCTGGTGAAAGGTCTGACTTGTGTAATTGTATCATAGCCCTAATACATCAAAAAAACATTTTGCTCAAAAAAACTCTGCTACAAAGCAGAGTTTACGAACTAATTTGTTCTTGGAGCGAAATCTTTTTTCATCTCCTACAATAACAATCGATTCTGAAGGTTTCGTTACTTCTAATCTCTTAATATAGTGTCCATCTAATTTTTTCACGCAAAATTTATAATTTTCAATCTCAATGGTATCACCCTCGGAAATCTCAATATTTTTTGTTAGGATCCAACCGCCAATCGTATCGACATCATCGTCGTCAATAGTCAAACCTAATAATGCGTTCACTTCACTAACAAGTACTTTTCCCTCTAAAATCGTTTTCGTCTCACTAACTTGTTGGATTTCCGGTTGTTCATCAGTATCGAACTCATCTTGAATATCCCCTACAATTTCTTCTAAAATATCTTCAACGGTTACAAGACCTGATGTACCACCATATTCATCAATTAATATAGCGATATGAGTTCTTTCTCTTTGCATTTTTAAAAATAGATCATGAATCGGGATAGATTCAATAACTAAAATAATTGGTCTAATATATTGCTCCACTGTCTTTTCACTAACAACTCGGTGCTTCACAAAATCTGTAAATATATCTTTAAAATTCACAAAGCCTATTACATGGTCCTTATCACCATCAACAACCGGATACCTCGTATATTTTTCATGAGACATTTTTTGTAAAGCCTCTTCAGCAGGCATTTCTTTATTTAAAATATTCATCTCTGTTCGTGGTACCATTATTTCTTTCGCAATACGATCATCAAATTCAAATATTTTATTCACATACTTATATTCAGATTGATTAATCTCACCATTTTTATAACTTTCTGAAACTAACAACCGCAATTCTTCTTCTGAATGCACTTCATCATGCCCTTTTGGTGGTTTCAACCCAAGAAACTTTGTAATTAACCGAGCTGATCCATTTAAAATCCAAATGAATGGGAATGCAATACGATAAAACAAAATGAGTGGCTTAGCAACAAAGAAACTCACTTGTTCTGCTTTTTGAATCGCAAATGTTTTTGGAGCTAACTCTCCTACTATCACATGGAAAAATGTGATAAACAAAAATACTAAAATTATAGCTAAAATGTCTGCGAGTTGAGTAGGGACGTTCCAATTTGCAAACAACACATCAAACATGTGCTTTAGCGCAGGTTTACCAGACCACCCAATCCCAAGAGCTGTAACAGTTATTCCTAATTGACAAGCTGATAAATATTCGTCTAAGTTTGTAATGATTGTTTTGACAGATATTGCACGATTATTTCCTTTTGCAATTAAATAGTCAATTCGTGAACTCCTCACTTTAACAATTGCAAATTCTGCTGCAACGAAAAATGCCGTTAAGGCAATTAAAACAATCACTATACTTATACTATATATGTCCAAATACTTTTCCTTACTTACAGTGTAAGCAAGGAAGCCACCTCCTACTTAAATTTATTCAAGTGAAGTAAGCATTCTTATACTCTAATAAAATTCTACATTAGTAACCACCTTTTTATATATTATATGCATACATAAAAAAGATATTTATAATTATGATAATCTAATTAGCTTATTATCGTCAAACTATAATAAGCCCAATTTTCCGATAACTAAAAATGATTTATATAAATAGTATGTGCTAAACAGCTGAACTTCGTGAAAAAACACTTTCTTTGCCGATTCCACACTTCTTTTGTCACACCTGAAGGGAACTTGCTACATAACTAGAAATCATTCAACAGGATATATATAGGAGGGATTATTTTGGAATATAAAACACCATTTATCGCAAAGAAATTAGGTGTTAGCCCAAAGGCTGTTGTCCGGATTGCACAACAATTAAATCTTACGATTAAAAAAATAAATATGGTCATTTTATTTTCACACAAGGTGATTTAGATCTAATGTTAGAATACCATCGCTCTCAAATGGACCAGCCTCAAAACTCTCAAACTACTCAAAAACCATCTTCAAATGATGTAGAAAAATTAAAAACTCAAGTAAACACAATTGTTCAAAACACATCATCGAATGATTTTGAGCAATTAACAGCTCAATTTACCACAATTACGAGAAGACTAGATCGAATGGAAGAACAAATGCAAGATAAAGCAAATGATGTCGTTACATACCAACTTTTACAACATCGCCGCGAAATAGAGGAAATGTTAGAACGAATTCAAAAACTAGAAGCTGCCCTAAAAAAAGAAGAACCAATATACATTACTCCTGATGCAAAACCAACATATGAAAGAGAAAAGAAACCGAAGCGTCGTAAAATGATTTTTAGTATATTTGGACTATAATATTTTAGACCCTTATTCTGAGAATAAGGGTCTACTTTTTGTATGAAAACAGATGCCCGTAATAAGTAACTCTTCTTCATACTATACATATTCATATATTTTCATTTTGTTAACATAATATTTTTACTGTATTCTGCAATAAGTGCCTGCGCATGAGCATTCCCTTGAATAATATCACGGAATTCTTTCAAAGAATACAGATGTGTAGCCCCTTTTCGAGCATGAATTCGCACTGGTACACCTTGTAAAGTATCATGAAACTGGAATGGACTATCTATCGGTTCGATTGGAAAACCGAGTGTAAGTAAATACATATACATTCTTTTTGTAACTGCTGCAATATACCATTCCGCTTTCGTCTCTAACGCATGCATAAATAAAATAGCTGCCAGCCTTTTGAAATGTCCTCTCCCCCGAGACGTTTTCGCAATACTTAACTTTCCTATTTCATACACATTTTTCAAATCTTTCACTAAATCATTTTTAGAAAACGGATAGAAAAACTCAGAATTTGATTGTTCAGGTACTGTAAACTTAATACATTCTACTGTACCAATATGATGTTCATCTTCTATTAATAAAAATCGTGATGGATTTAAATTACGTTCTACAAACATTAAGTTTCTTTCTTCACAAAAATCTCCCCACAGTTGCTCGAACCAAAAATGCTCTTCCTTTGTTTGAACACGCTGGAACATATTTAACCGCCTTTCCCATCGCCGCTCTGTTTTTGATAACGCTTTCACTTACTATCATATAAGAACAAATCTTCGTATGCAACTAAAAATATTTATGTCTTATTATATTCTGCAAAATGAATTAAATTCCTACTTATTAGTCATTAATACACATGCAAAACCCCTTAATTCCCCATACTGTTACAAACATAAAAAGATTCAATTACTCTAATAAAAAAATGATAATCACTATCAAGTTCGAACCGTATAATGTGTCTTTCCGTACTGCATATAATTCTTCTTAACCTAAAGAAATCCTTCATCAAAAAGGATTTCTTTTACATTTTATTACTTTTTAACCATTTCTCAAAAATTTGAATCATCCCATGCTTCCCAGCCAACTTCTCTTCTCCTTGTTTCGTTTTATATGGATATAGTTGTAAAAACACTCCACATCCAGATTCAATTTTTTTACTATGCATATGGCTACCTGGATATACACAAATCACTTCATAAATCGCTCTTCGCTTAAAAATTCGTTTACCATTCTGTTCTTCTACATACTTAATAGACCAGTATTTATACATTTGCTCCGTTGCTTTCGTATTACCTACAGGCTGAAAAATATTGTACATAGGACTATATTTCACTTCGATAATAATAGAAGATTTATATACATACTTCTCTTCTTCCTTTACATAACAATCTAAACGAATATCCGGCTTCTTTGTGTCCTCTCCGTTATAAAAATTACTTCCTTTGCTTAGTGCAATAAGAGGGTGTGTTTCAATTAAATCATTAAACGCGACGTGCACTTTTATATCATCTCGATGTAAAATCACTGTCGTTCCATCTTGTAATCCGTCTAAATAAAAATGTTCTTGTATTTGTTCACGAATAGGATTCTTATCTTCAAATCCGATTTGTTCTAATATAGAAATAACGATAAAAAAAGCGTAATACTCATACACTAAAAACGTTGGTTTATATACGAATAATAAAGATGGAGGTTGCTCCGTATGTTGCGGTAACAATTCTAAATGGTGGATTAATTGTTGATGCGGTATAGATAAAGTGTTCGAATTAATGGTAGCTGTTTCAGAAACTTCCCTCCAAAATGGAGAATACAATAAATTTCGAAAGTATTGCACACTTTCATATACGATATGAGCTAATATTTTATATTCTTGTATTTTCACAGAACTTTTCCGTAAATCTGCTTCTTTCAGTAAATGTAGATTTCTATATTTTTGTTTTTCCCTATCCGTCACGGATCCATTTCGTTCAATCGTTTTCATAATTGTTTTAACAGCTTGAAATTCATCTGACTTTTTCCTCTTTTCTCCTTCTAGTATTTCAATAGTTTTACGTACAAAAATTTCTGCTTCAAGTAAATAATAATAGAATTGCATCGTTTTAAATTTAAGAAATGCATTTTCAATACTATTTTTTTGCTCCTTAAATTTACGGTTGTAATATTTCGCATAAAGCTTTCTTTCTGTCATAATGGCAGTTTTTCTCGTTGCCTTCCGCGCTTTCGTTTCCCATTCATATTCGTGTACAAATTCCGCATTCGATTCTACTTTCTTAAAAATTTGTTTTATTCTTTTCATTTTTTGTGGCAACTTTCTTAACAATACCAAATAAGAAGAATCTTCAATATCGCTAAGTGCTGAGAAAGTTTTCTTGTAATAACCTCTATCTAAAATTAACTCGTTTAAAATTGACTTCACATAATCTTGAATCATTTCAAATTGGTCATCAAAAAAGTTTTTAGGAACAACTTGAAAAGCACCATAATAAGTTTTATCTTCTATACGCACTTCAAAATGGTATAAGCCACAGCGCCACGGATAAAAAAATTCAGTTTTTCCATGTTCATACACTAATACTCTTTGTTTTTTTTCATTTAATTCATATTGTGACTCTTTTATATTCTTTTGTCCCTCATATACTTTATTCCATATGAATGTAATATCCATTGGATTTTGATAATGGAAATGTAATTTCAGTGGTTTTAATTCCTGTACTTTATAAATACATTGAACTAATGCTGTAGTAGACGTACAAAGCCGGTTTAAAAGGATAAAATCGCCTTTCCCCTCAGTACCAATAATTAGCTTCAATACAAACGGGAGCGTTTCTTTCGTATCGACGATTGCTGTTTCATAACGCTCCTCATTTTGCATAGCCATACAGCTCCAGTTCTCTACGCTTTTGTCTTATATAAGCTAAAGAATGTTCAAATGTAGATACACGATTTGCAAGCGGAGACTGTAAAAGTGGTATCAATGTCGCTCCCCTTTTTGCTTCTTCAGAAAGTAGAGGGCCCACTGTCATTTCTGTCCCCCTTAATTTCGTTAATACACGCTGCTTTATTTGCAAATCAAAACCTTCTTCCCTGCTAATCATATAGGACTGATTATTTTGGAACGGTATATTTTGCAAATACGTAGCGATTGCGCTTGCACATCGGAAAGAAATTCCTTTTGATATATCGTGTGATGATAATACATCATGTAACTTATCCAATAACTCTAATTCCTCTTCAGTATACACTTCGATCATCTCTTTATTCCTAAACCAATTGAGTCGAAATTCTCCCGTTGTTACTTTCAGCGGGGGTTGCTGAACAACTTTCTCATGTTCTATACTCATCTCGCAAAACGGAATTTTTTGTAATGTAATCAAATTTGTTCGATCTAATAATCGATCGGAAAGCTCTTTCGTCGTTTCATCAAAATTTACAGTGCCTACGAAAATAATATTCTCACCAATTTCCACTGAAGGTGGAATTTGATTTTCTATTTCTTGTACTTTCTCATACAAACTCAAAATACGATTTTTCTTTTCAAGTTGAAGAACGGATAGAAACGGAGTAAACCAATGCTCAATATGTGACATGTTCATTTCATCGAACACAATTATATACAATTGATTTGGATTTTCTTTAGCCTTTAACAATGTCCGAACTAACTTCGTTTCACTTTCAATAAAATTACCATTCGGATGAAGGTAACCGAGAATATCATGTGGTTCTTGATACGATGGTGAAATCGGAATCCAAATTAATTCTTCCCCATAACGTAACCCAAGTGATTCTGCATAAGCTTGCACAAAGCGTGATTTCCCAACACCTGGTATACCACCAACAATTGTTAACATATTGGTTTTAATACTAATGTGAAAATTATATATATCTGTATCATCCAAATATAACCCTTTATTACGAACCATACTTTGTACATACTGCAAAAAAGAGGATTCACGCTCATCCCATTCCCAGTCATCCTTTTGCATTTTAATATCTTCTACTTCAACTAACTTACCTTCTTCAGCAATTCGTTTATTTAGTTGGTCATACACATTTTCACTTACAAAATATAAATGATCATCTACTGCTATTTCTACATGTTTCATCCAATCGTTTATTTCAATATATTTGCATTCTTTTCTTTGCTCAAAATATGAAATTGAACTTATTGATGATTTTAACGATAAATTTCCATATAGCCTTCCCTCATGCCACAATAATTCTGGAGGCTCAAAGTCTTTTGGTAATTTAGGCATAAGAAATGATAAATAACCGTTGCTTAACTTCCGTTCCAATGACGCTCTCTTTTTATAATTTGAGACCTTTGGTGAAGGAATCACTTTATATGAAGATGCTATTTCCCGAGGCTCTTCTGTGCATATTAATTCCAGAAATAAATTTCCACGATCATAATAAAGACGAAACATAACCAGTTGCTTTTCTAATTTATGCTTCTTTAAATCAGTAAAGATTTTTTCATTCTTTTTATTACTGCATAATCCTTCAAACAAATATTTTCCAGTCGGAAATAACTCTTGTAAAGTTAAAGGTATTGAAGAAAGACATTGTACAAAGAAATTTTCTCCATTCTTCTCTCCCTCAGCTTTTGCAAACTTCCCAATAAACCTCATATAATACATTCGCTTTATAAAACTTGGATGAAGAGCTTTATGTAATTTCAACGTAGTCACCTTCTTTTTTTCATACTATCCTTATTGTATGAACTACAATCTAAAACTAGAAATAAAAAACCTGACGTCATCCGTCAGGTTCAAAATTAAAACGTATATTAATGAGAAGGAAATGCTTTTTTTTCTTGTAAAATGGCATTATGAGCGATTTTCATTTTAGCAAGTACGTACCGTAATCGATCTTCGGCATTTTCATCTTTATTTTGCTGCAAACTCGCCAAATTCTCTACAGAACTCGCTAAATTTTCAATCACGCCTCGAAGTTCAGGATGATGATTAAAAAAAGATTCTTGTACTAATACTTTCCTTAAATCACTAGCTAAATCCATAATTCTAGACAACTGTTCTTTTTCTTCCATTTTCATCCCTCCTGAATATCTTATGTATTAAATATTCTCTAGACAAGGAAAAAAGCCCTTTAAATTAAAAGGACTTTTACATTTTTATAGTTCCTGTCAGTAACATATAAAGTGATGTAATAGCTGCAATAACAATTGCCAACATCACATATCGCTCTTTGCCTGCAAAACAACGATTCCCTTTTTCTTTTCTTGCAAACATATACACGAGAATCCCAATACCATATACGATTGAAACAAGCAATAAATTCTTTAAACCAGCTGCATAAATTAACCATACAGAGTATAGGGAAGCAATTAATGCTAACAATCCATTTTTTACTCTCGCAACTTTCAGCTCTTTCGTGATGACTAATTTCAATTGAAATAGCGCTGATAATAAGTACGGCAGTAATATAGATGTTGACGCAATAAAATACATAATTTGATATGTCGATTGTGAAAACAAAACGATTATAAATATAGTTTGGGCAACGATATTTGAAATCCACAATGCCATATGCGGCGTTTGTTTCTTATTTGTTTTCGTAAAGACTTTCGGAAACACGCCGTCTTTTCCTGCTACGTGAGAAATTTCAGAAACAAGTAAAAACCAGCCAATTAATGTACCTACAAGTGACGCAACTAATCCAATATTAATTGCCATTGCACCCCATGGCCCAACAACATGTTCTAATACATGTCCCATTGAAGGAGTCTCTAATACTGAAAGTTCTTTTCTTGTCATGGCTCCCATTGACAGAACAGAAATTAAAATATAAATAGACATTACTAAAATAAGTCCAAGTACTGTCGCTTTTCCAACGTCTCTACTATTTTTAGCTCTTCCTGATAATACAACTGCTCCTTCAACCCCAATGAACACCCAAAGGGTTACAAGCATTGTATTTTTCACTTGACCTAGTACAGAGGAAACTGAGATAGTTCCTTCGCCCCAAAAGTCATGTGTAAATGTATCCCAGCGAAACGCTGTTACCATCACGACAATAAATAATAAGATCGGAACTAATTTCCCAATCGTTGCGATAACATTCATAATGGAAGCTTCACGAATTCCAAATAAAATTAGAAAATGCAATGTCCATAATAAAAGTGATGCACCTACGATTGACGCAACATTATTTCCGCCTTTAAAAATTGGGAAGAAGTAACCTAATGTACTAAACAGTAACATAATTGTTGCAACATTTCCTAAAATCCCTGCTAGCCAGTATCCCCAAGCACTGTTAAAACCAATATATTCACCGAATCCAGCTCGTGCATAACTATAGATTCCGCCCTCAAGCTCCGGTTTTTGTCTTGCTAACGTTTGATATACGAGCGCAAGTGGAATCATTCCCATTGCTGTAATACACCAACCAATTATCGTTGCACCACTATTTGCTCCTACTGCTAAATCATGCGGTAAACTAAAAACACCGCCACCAACCATCGTTCCAACTACTAATGCGATTAACGGAAAAAATCCTAACTTCTTTTCTATTTGTACCACCCCATCTGTCATTCTAGGTGTTATGTTCGTTCAACTATTAAAGTCACCTTTTTCTCTAATAGACGTTTCTCTTATATTTTTTCAGGAAAACATTACTTATTCTAAAAGAAAATGAAGAAAAATGGAATACTTTTTTGAAAAAATGTATAAGTATGCACAAAAAAACCGTTCATTTTGTAATGAACGGTCATTTCATACATATAAAATTGTATATTTATTGTAAAATTAACGAAGTAACTTTTCTTTTTGTAAAAATTGTTTTGCGACTTCTTCGCTACTTTTCCCATTCACATTTACTTCATAATTCATTTTTCTCATTTCTTCATCTGTAATCTTTCCAGATAATTTATTTAATACTTTTTCGAGTTCAGGATATTTCTGTAACGTCTCTTTTCTTAATAATGGTGCTCCTTGATAAGGCGGGAATAGTCCTTTATCATCTTTTAGCACTTTAAGCCCATATTGCTCCAATTCACTATCTGTTGAATATGCATCGATTACGTTAACATCTCCCGATTGTATTGCACTATAGCGCAGTTTCGGTTCCATCGTTTTAACATTTGAAAACTTATAGTTATATAATTTTTGCATTCCTTTATAACCATCTTCACGATCAGCAAATTCTAATGTAAATCCTACTTTAGCTTCCTGTGCAATTTTTCCTAAATCAGAAATTGTATTTATGTTATTTTGATCTGCTATTTTTTTCGGCATGGCTAGTGCGTATGTATTGTTATACTCCATTGGCTTTAACATAACCATATTATATTTCTTTTCCATTCCAATACGAGCTTGTTCATATACTTCATCACGATTTGTACTTTTCGGTTCTTCTTTCACGAAAGTAGATAAAGCTGTACCTGAAAATTCTGGGTATATATCTACTTCACCTGATTTTAACGCTTCGAATACAAATGCTGTTTTTCCAAGGCCTGGCTTTAATTCCACTTGTAAATCTGTATCCTGTTCAATAAGTTGCTTGTACATTTGAATTAATATTTCTGGTTCAGATCCAAGTTTACCAGCAATAACTATGTCTTTCTTTTCGGTATTCCAAAGAAATGGAGCAGCTATCATTACTACAACTATACATATCGTCAATATAACGCGCTTAGAAGAGCGTTTCGGGCTCTCAAGTACGCGAAGTACTATATCAAAGAATAAAGCGAGTAACGCAGCTGGTACGGCCCCTAAAATGATAAGCGCATGGTCATTTCGATCTATGCCTAATAATATGAGCTTACCGAGCCCACCAGCGCCTATTAAAGCAGCTAATGTAGCCGTTCCAACAATTAATACCATCGCTGTACGAATACCAGCCATAATAATTGGCAATGCGAGCGGAAGCTCTACCTTCCATAATCTTTTCCAGCTATTCATCCCCATAGCTCTCGCCGCTTCTATAAGTGATTCATCTAATTCCCGTATTCCTGTATATGTATTTCGTAAAATAGGTAATAGTGCATACACAACTAATGCGATTATAGCTGGCAGTTTTCCAATTCCTACTAACGGAATTAATAGTCCAAGTAAAGCAAGTGAGGGCACTGTCTGCATAACAGCAGAAGTCCCTATAATAAATTCAGCTATTCGTTCTTTTCTCGTTAATATAATGCCGAGCGGCACTGCAATAATTACTGCAAAAAATAGTGAAATAAGCGATATTTGTAAATGCTCACTTAATGCACTTAGCAATTCTACTTTTCGTTCTTGGAACGTTTGAATAAAATCAGTCACTGTTTAGCCTCTTTCCTTCATTTGTTCAACAATGTAATTGACAATTTGACGACTTGTTAACGCTCCAACATATTGACCATGCTCTTCAACCGGCACTGACTCTTCAGTTTGTAAGCGGACTAGTGCTTCTTGTAATGACGAATGTAAAGATAAAGCATTCCCTTCAACTCGTATACCCTCGTCTAGCGGCAATACCTCTTCTATACTCTTCCCCTCATACCAAGGTCGTCCACGATTTCCAATGAACTCCTCTACAAACTCATTTTTCGGGTTATGTATAATTCCTTCTGGTGTATCTAATTGAACAACTTTTCCTTCTTTCATTACACAAATACGATCACCAAGTGATAAAGCCTCTTGCATATCGTGCGTTACGAACACGATTGTTTTTTGAATCTTTTTTTGCAGTTGTACGATATCCTTCTGAAGCTGCTCCCTACTTAACGGATCTAACGCACTAAATGGTTCGTCCATAAGTACAATTTTCGGGTTTGCGGCTAATGCCCGTACGACACCAACACGTTGTTTCTGCCCTCCCGACAATTCATCTGGCATACGATCACGATATACATCTGGATCGAGCCCAACCATCTGTAGCAAGTCATCGACACGTGCTTTTATTTCCTTTTTGGTCCATTTTCTCATTTCAGGGACAACTGCAATATTTTCAGCAATTGTCATATGTGGAAACAGCGCAATCTGCTGCAACACGTACCCTATATTCCAACGTAGTTCGTTTATGTTATATTGTTGAATATCTTTTCCATCGATTAAAATTGATCCTTCCGTCGTTTCAATTAAACGGTTAATCATCTTCATTGTCGTTGTTTTCCCGCAACCACTCGGACCAATGAGAACAAAAAATTCTCCTTTTTTAATTTCTAAATGTAGTGAATCCACTGCTTTTGTGCCATCTTCATACGCTTTTGACACATGATTAAATTGAATCACAGACACAACTCCTTTCATGTTGTTTCCTTTATTTTGATGGAATATAGCATTCATTTCAAATGATACGCTTTATTATACAAAAAAAGAGCTCTCATTTGAGCTCTAACGGTCGAACAATATTGTTTTCATAATTGCAGCATATTCACGCACATACGCTTTTTTCTTAGAGCGTCTCGGTGTTTCAGCAGCCAAAGCTTCCATCTTTATCCCTAAACGCTTTGCAATTATTTTCGTTCGATATAAATGATACGTATTACTTACAACTACCGCATGCTTTACATCATATAAATCCATACTAAACTTTAAATTTTCATACGTATTTGTAGAGCGGTCTTCAATTAAAATACGATTCTCATCTATACCATGTACCATTAAATAGTTTCTCATACTGTGAGCTTCCGGTATATCTTCATCTTCCCCTTGACCACCTGAAACAATTACTTTCACCTCAGGGTGAGCATGTAAATATTCCAACGCTATATCCAAACGATTTTGAAGAGATAAAGACGGTCTATCTCCAAATAACTTTGCACCTAATATAAGAACGTATGGAGAGTGATTACTCAATGTTTCACGAGCAACTTTATTCATTCGAAACGTCATATAAATGATGTATAGCGGAGGTAGTAATAAGATTATAAGCAATATCCATTTGTTCATAAATAAGTTAACACTCCCTTTCTTTTTATTATATAGAAAAAGAAAAGGAGGCAGAAGTATTTTTTAAACAATTGATTTATTAGACACATTCGCTTCCGTTTTACGTTTTGAAATTACATAATAAAAAGCAATCCCTAATGATAGGATCAATATACAGCTCAGTACGTAAAACGGGATCATTACCCCTGCTTTAGATACGCCTGCCGTAAACAACATTAATAATACATTTCTCGCCACTCGTGTTCCAGCATTTCCAATCGCATGGAAAATCGCTAGTCCATATAATAACATAATGGAAGGCTCAATAATCATTGCGGTAATTGAAATTACATAAATAACCATCGTCATAACGATTGAAATTTCTATTTTGACATATTTCATCATGATTGGAATACTTATTCCTGCAAGAACCGCTCCGACACCGTACATCATACCTTCAATTTCGTATACAGAGGCACTAGCTTTGAGTATATCTGAAATATATACTGGGATTAAATAATTTGCCATCATGACACCGATAAACGGCATATAAGTCGCTAGTAAAAACCAAAATAACTTAGGGCGCATTTTCATAAAGTGAATTCCTTCGAACAATTGCTTCTTAAATGTTGCTTTCCGTTTTACTTCTTTTTCTTTACATACGGTATACATAAGAAAAGAAAAAATGCTCCTGCAAAAGTTAACATATCCACTAACAAGATCCATTTCAAAGAAATAATCTCAATTAAAAAGCTAGCAGCTGCGCCTGAAATAACTTGCGTTAATTGTCCTTGTATTTCCATTGTGCCACTTAAACTTTTATAATGCTCTGATTGAAATATTTCTTGGTTAAATGCAAATATTGTGGGATAGAATAATAGATAATAGAAAGAACCTGCTATATAAATAATAATTTAATGAATAGAATTGTATGATTGCCCAGCAAATCCCAAAATGGCCATCATTCCTATAATGGCTATCCCGATACCTTCGTTACATAACAATAAAGATTTTCTTGAAAAACGATCTATGCTTTGCCCAATGAATGGTGTTAGTAAAAACATGATGAGAGTTGCAACGATAGAAACATAACCAAATGTTGTCTCTCCTCCACTTTCCTTAATTAACAACCACGGAATCGTTATCATAACAATCCCGGAACCAATAGCTGATAAACTATTGGCTCCTAGAATGTAATACAAGCGAGAATCATGATAAAGAGAGGACATATCACTCAACTCCTAATTGTTTTTTCACCTCTTTATATACGCTCATATATGCTTTTAATTCTTTAACTAAATCATGAATTAATGGTTTTGCATCTTCTCCAAGTTCACTATCTTGCACATGTAATCCATCAAGCACGACTTGTTTTGGAATTGCATTTGCGTAAACGCCTCTAGCGACAGTCCGCATACTATTTAATGCGTTTATTCCCCCTTTACCTCCTCCAGCAACTGCTAGTAATGCGACAGGCTTATGGATGAATTCACTGCTACTTAAGTAATCTAACGAATTTTTCAACGCTCCGCTCATCGCATTATGATATTCTGGTGTACATAGTACTACTCCATCCGCAGCTTTCACTAAAGCTTTTAATTTTTTTACTGCCTCTAATTCACGTTGTGATTCTTCTCCATTATATAAAGGCAATTCCGCTACTGCTAAATCGTATAACTCCCCTTCAAATTGCTCTGCAATATATTTTGCCACAACGCGAGTTCTACCGAATTTTCTTGGTGTACCGTTAATAACGACTAGTTTCATAATTATTTCTCCCCTTTGTTTTCAAGTTATATTTATATATTATCAGAAATTTCTATACAAAACACAGTAAAAAGAGGGAAAAACTTTCATTAAATAGTATGAGAAATAAAAAAACTCATACTTTCGTATGAGTTTCACAAAACTAATATTTCCTATTTTTTCACAACCTCATGTCCACCGAATTGATTACGAAGTGCAGAAACCACTTTTCCGTGGAATGTATCATCTTCTTGTGAACGGTAGCGCATAAATAATGACATAGCGATAACTGGTGCCGCTGCTTGTAATTCAAGCGCAGTTTCAACAGTCCATTTCCCTTCTCCTGAAGAGTTCATAACACCTTTAATGCCATCAAGTTTCGGATCTTCTGCAAATGCTTTTTCAGTTAAGTCCATTAACCAACCACGGATAACCGATCCGTTTGCCCATACTTTTGCAACATCTTCATAATTGAAATCAAAATCACTTTTATCTAGTACTTCAAATCCTTCAGCGATTGCTTGCATCATTCCGTATTCAATACCGTTGTGAACCATTTTTAAGAAATGCCCACTACCGACGCGGCCTGCATATGAATAACCATTTTCTACTGCTAAATCTTTAAATAAAGGTTCTAGTTGATCATAAATTTCTTTTTCTCCACCAACCATTAAGCAAGCGCCGTATCTAGCTCCTTCTACACCTCCTGATGTACCGATATCTACATAATGTAAGCCAAAGCTTTTCGCTTCTTCAGCACGGCGTAACGTATCCTTATAGAATGAATTTCCACCTTCAATAACGATATCGCCTTCCTCTAATAATGGATATACATCTTTTAGTACTGACTCAACAACTTCTCCTGCAGGTACCATTACCCAAATTGTACGAGGTGCTTCGAGTTCAGCAATCATTTCTTTTAACGTATGACGAGCAGTAATCCCTAATTCCCCTGCCTTTTCAACAAGCTCATTATTTACATCGTATACAACTACTTCATGCTTGTCTTCATGTAAGTGTTCAGCTAATGGGAATCCCATTTTTCCTAATCCAATTAAACCTAGTTTCATATTAATCAATCTCCCATTCTATACAAATATATTTAATAACGAAATTAATCCAAGTGCTACAACAGATAATATTGTCTCCATTGCGGTCCATGTTAATAATGTTTCTTTCACAGTCATTCCGAAATACTCTTTAATCATCCAAAATCCAGAATCATTTACATGCGATAATATTAATGACCCTGCTCCTGTTGCAAGTGCCAGTAACTCTACATTTACTCCTGGTGTACTTGCTGCAATCGGTGCTACAATTCCAGCTGCTGTCATCATAGAAACAGTAGCCGATCCCGTTGCAACTCGGATAAGTGCAGCAATTCCCCAACCTAATAATATCGGTGAAATATGTGATTCTTTCGCCATCTCCGCAATTGTAGTTCCGATCCCAGAATCTAATAACACTTTATTAAAGGCACCACCTGCACCGATAACTAACAGTATGTTTGCAATTGGGCCTAAACAATCATTTGTAACTTGTAAGACTTTGTCTTTAGAAAACCCTTTTGCATAGCCAAGACTAAAGAAAGAATATATCGTTGCAATTAATAATGCGACTATTGGATCTCCAATAAAATGCAATACTTGTGCAAGTTGGCTTGTTTTATTTAATGCTACTTCCGCTATCGATGCACCTAGCATAAGAAATACTGGAAGTAAAATAGTAAACAATGTATTTCCGAAGCTAGGAAGTTCCTTCTTCTTATCTCTTTCAATAAATTGCTCCGCTATATCTAACGGTACTTCTTTATGTATACGAGCACCAATCCATTTCCCGTAAAGCGGACCTGCAATTATTGCAGTTGGAAGCCCGACAATTAATGCATACAAAATTGTCTTCCCTACATCTGCTTTAAATATACCTACCGCTGCCATAGCTGCTGGATGCGGTGGAACAAGTCCGTGTACAACCGAAAGACCTGCTACTAGCGGAATACCGATTGTAATAAGTGATACCCCTGTTTCTAACGCAATTGTAAATACTAACGGAATTAATAGTACAAATCCAACTTGGAAAAATACCGGAATCCCTACTATAAATGCAACGAACATCATTGCCCAGTGAACACGCTTTTTCCCAAAACGTCCAATTAATGTGTTAGCAATTCGTTCAGCACCGCCAGACTCAGCCATCATTTTTCCAAGCATTGTTCCTAAAGCTAAAACAATCGCTAAAAACCCTAACGTATTACCGAGACCTAATTTAATAGAATCGATAATCCCCGGATGTTGTGGTGAAGTTCCAATTAAGGGCATCCCCATTGCTAGCCCAACTCCGATTGCTGTTAAAATTAACGCGACAAATGGATGCCATTTTACTACCGTAATTAGTAAAAGTAATATAACAACAGCCGCTAGTACGATCCCAACTACCATTTCTCCCAATCCCCCTATTGTTTACGTTGGAAAGCAGCTATACAATCAAATTCTTCTTTCAAACGATTGTAAAGTCGTTCATACATATAAAACATCTCTAAATATAAAGCCGTATTTTCTTTATTCGGTACATGGTGATGGACAATATCAATCCAATCCTTCACCTCTTCAAGAGAATCAATTTTCCCAATTGCATACAAAGCAAGTGCTGCTGCCCCAAGCGCAGATGCTTCATGACTTTCTGGAACAAGCAATTCTTTCCCCATCATGTCAGATAACATTTGTCTCCAAAATGCAGATTTCGCAAAGCCTCCTGAAACACGTATTTCAGTAAGTGGCCCTGTACAATCTCGAATGGCAAGTGCTACTGAATACACACTCATACAAACACCTTCCATAACTGCTCGTATGAAATGTTCACGTTTATGCTGAAGGTTTATCCCGAAGAATGTACCTCGAGCATTTGCATTCCAGTAGGGTGCACGTTCTCCAGATAGAAACGGTAAAAATAGTAATCCATCTGCTCCAGCTGGTACACTTTCTGCATACTTAATTAATAAATCATAAGGATCAATTCCAAGCTTTCTTGCTACCTCTTGCTCTGGGCTACCAAATTCATCACGTAACCATCTAAGTAATATTCCACCGTTATTCGTTGGTCCGCCGATCACCCAGTGCTCATCTGTTAATGCGTAACAAAAAGTTCTTCCTTTTTCATCTGTATTAACACTCGATGAAATTGTTCGAACCGCACCACTTGTCCCGATCGTAATTGCAGCTGAGCCAGGTGATATTGCACCGACACCTACATTTGCAAGAACACCATCACTTGCACCAATAACAACCGGAGTATCCTCACTAATACCCATCTTTTGTGCTAATTCCGGCTTCATTCCCGATAAAATATATGTAGTTGGTACAGGTGTTGATAATTGTTCTGGTGACATATTTAACATAGTTAAAACATCTTCATCCCAGTTTAATGTTTTTAAATTAAATAACCCTGTAGCAGATGCGATAGAATAATCAACTACATAGCGTGAAAATAATTGATAAATGACATACTCTTTAATGGAAATAAATTTATGAGCAGTTCTGAATAACTCCGTTTCTTCTTCTTTCATCCACAATAATTTAGAAAGTGGTGACATCGGATGAATCGGTGTACCAGTTCTTCTATAAATGTCATGACCATTCATTTGTTGTAATAGTTTTTCTGATTGCTTTGTGCTTCTATTATCTGCCCAAATAATAGAGCGCGTTAACGGCGCACCGTTTTCATCTACAGCAATTAAGGCATGCATCGCTGTACTAATCCCGATAGAAGAAATATCTTCCGGTGACACATTACCCTTTTCAATGGCAACGCTTACAGTTTTATATACAGCAGCACATATTACATCAGGATCTTGCTCAGCCCATCCGACGTTCGGTTGAATAATTGGATAATCAATTGCATGTGAAGCAATGACTTTTCCTTTCTCAGTGAATACAACCGTTTTCGTACTTGTGGTACCGATGTCAACCCCGATTACTCTCCCCCTTGTTTCCATGCGAACCTTCCCTTCGTTTCTAGCAAAATACGATCTAGTAAACCGTTTACATGAATTAGTATATAAAATATTTTTTCATAAATCAAGTTATGAAAAGAAAATTTTTTCAAACCAAAATATACCTCTCATCTTCTAAATCATTCTCTTTATCTTTTTTAAATAACCTTTTTAATTTATCAAACATTCTTTCCCCTCCACCTAAAGATAATAATATATAAGTTCTCGTTTTCTTAGCTTGATGGACATAGGGCGTGGCTGCTTACTATCACTTTTTTACCTTGTAAATATATGTTCCATACTATAAAATCTAATAGTATTTATATTTTTCTGAAAAATCAAAACAAAACACGAACTTTATTGTATAATGTTGTAAAAAGATGTCGGAGGGATTTAATGTTATATAAAATATCTCAATTCACAATAAAACTTTCATCAATTCTTTTATCACTCTTACTATTACTAAATTTACCTTATTTATTTATCACTCAACAGGGATTCACTTTTCAACCAATTCATTTTTTTAATCAGATCGTTACTATGTTAAAACAGGTTTTCTCCCCTGAATCATTAGTAGTTATGGGATCAGACCCGAAATTTGGTCATTTCAAAAAGACACCATTATTTCCAACTGTTTTAGAACCTTACCTATATTCATTTACTGTATTATTTATAGCCTTTTTGCTTGCACTCTTTCTATCATCTAGTATGGCATTTTTTTATTTTTTAGCAAAAGATTATATAAAAAAATGGATAAACCGAATTGTGTTCATATTAGAAGCTGTCCCTGATATGATGATGATGATTTGTTTGCAAATATTTTTCATATGGGTACTTCAGAAATTAGGGGAATCTCCTGTCACCATTATTTCTTTTAATGAAAATCGAGCTTATTTACTCCCTATTTTATCTTTAGCAGTCTTACCTACATTACAAATGTTTCGGATGATGGTGTTATACATAAAAGAAGAACATGAAAAACATTACGTAGAGGTTGCATATGGAAAAGGACTTTCATCAAGTTATATACTATGCATTCATTTATTCAAAAATATATCTATCCACTTCTTTCATCATTTAAAAACGATTTTTGTTTTCTTACTTTCTAACTTATTCATTTTAGAATTTGTTTTTAATATGGAAGGCATTATTCAATTTTTATTTAAGAAGGCGTTTATTTCACCTCCAGCTGCATTTATCATACTTGTTATGATTATTTTACCGTTTTATGCCATTTTTCAAATAATCTCATTCATGATGAATAGATGGAAAAAGCAATTGAAAGGAGCAGCATTATGAAATCTATTTGGAAATCAAAACGATTTTTAATCGGCTTTACTTATCTATTCATACTTGTTTCAGCTAGTTTTATTTATAGTTGGTTCTTTAAAGATAACATCCCAAAACCTCCTCAGTTACTTTACAATGACAATAACGAATTACTTGGAAAGGCCCCCTTTTCGCCATTGTTAATGCCGCCTTTTGGATCTGATCGTTTTGGAGAGTCTGTTTTCTTACAAATTGTAGAAGGAGCAAAATTCACCATTTTATTAGCCGTGGCAATTAGCTTCTTTCGAATTTTATTCGGAACATGTATAGGAATCCTCTTAAGTTTATACGCTCCAAGATTCAAGAGATTTTTCCAGGCATGCTCAGAAGTTTTTTACTATATTCCTACTTTATTTATCGCATTTATACTCATCACGCCCGTTAATATTGTAATCATATCAAATGCTGATAGATTAGATCCAAATATTTCATTTGCGTTTTATCAAGTTCTCGTACTTATTTTCGTCGCTCTACCTACACTTTCTTTATATATCTCCTCAGAGGTTGATGAATTTATGAAACGAGATTACATTTTAAGTTCACAATTACTGGGTGCTAGCCGTTTTCATATTATCAAAAAACACTTACGAGTCTTATTACTTGATCGCTTATTTGTGTTATTTATGGAACATATCGTCCAAACACTCATACTCGTTATCCATTTAGCGTTGCTTGATATTGTAATTGGTGGGATACAAATGCGTGAACTCTATGACGGAGTACTCAAACCTGTTTCTCTATCGAATGATTGGGCAGGCCTTATTGGATTAAATCGTTATGAAATGAATATTTCATGGTGGATTATTTTGTATACTCTCGTTTCATTCTTTATTACGATTCTATTTATTAAGCTTATGACAATCGGGATTCAAGATGCACTGAAAGCAAGAGATTCGCAAGTTGTAGCAATTCAAACCGTTCCAAATCATAAAAAATTTGTTAAAAGTAAAGATTCTTTTTCGTTTGTAGATAAAGTGAACCTTTAATCATGTCTCATCAATCAAGTATTAATTGGCATTGATATTAGTAGAATATAAAAAAGATGATCCCTATTGAATACGAGGGATCATCTTTTTTATGCCGTCTAACTTTTTTAAATGTCCTTTGCTAGACTCATGCTTTTTATATTTAAAATGAATTATTTACAATCACAATTATGCTGTTTAAAATCGATTACCATACGCCCTTGAATTCTACCTTGTTCCATTTCTTCGAATACATTTTGTACTTTATCTAGAGAACACGTTTGAACAACTGGCACTACTTTTCCTTCTGCGCCGAACATAAATGCCTCCTCCAGATCCTTACGAGTACCAACTAGAGAACCAACTACTTCAATTCCGTCTAATACAAGTCGTGGAATGTTTAAATCCATAGTTTCTACTGGTAAACCTACCGCAACTACTTTACCACAAGCACGTACTGCATCAACTGCTGAGTTGAAGGCTACTTTAGAAACTGCTGTTACTACAGCAGCATAAGCACCACCAAACTCCTCTTGAACAATTTTATCAGCAGGACCTTGAGAAATCGGATTGATAGTCATATCAGCACCAACTTCTTTTGCTAAGGCTAATTTGTCGTCATTGATATCTACTGCAATTACCTTTGCACCAAATACGTTTTTAGCATATTGAATAGCTAGGTTACCTAATCCACCACAACCATAGATTACGATAGGTTGACCAGGTTTAATGTCTGATACTTTTATAGCTTTATATGTAGTTACGCCCGCACATGTAATTGATGATGCTTGAGCAGGATCTAATCCTTCTGGTACCTTCACCGCATAATCAGCTGTAACAATACATTGTTCAGCCATACCACCATCTACTGAATAACCAGCATTTTTCACTTCACGGCAGAATGTTTCTCTCCCCGTTACGCAATATTCACAACGTCCACAAGAGTGGAACATCCATGCAATACTTACACGGTCACCTATCTTTAGTGAAGTAACATCATCAGCAATTTTAGTAACAATACCTACACCCTCATGACCAAGGATGCGGCCATCGGTGTTTCCAAAATCATGATTCGCAACGTGTAAATCAGTGTGGCAAACTCCACAATACTCTACATCTACTAGCGCTTCACCCGAGTGTAACGGACGTAATTCTTTTTCAATAACTTCAATATTTGCTTTGCTGTTTTTATTAACTACTACTGCTTTCATATGTGATCTCCCCTTTAGTGTTTTAGAGTTTTAATGAGTTTATCTCACAACTACTGTCCTCACTATTTTGGCTAATTATTGTACCAAATTTAAGTGTTCAATCATCATTACAGGTTCATCATAACATGGAATTTCATAAGCTTATTGTAAAATATTGAACAATATTTGAATTATTACCCAATACGTATTTTGATGTATCAAGCTACTTGTTAAATTTCATATGCAAAATATCGAGGTTTAACAAATGAATGGTCTAAAAGATGAGAGATTATTATTATAGGTAATTGGCATATTTCTATAGACACTTAGAACAAGTAGATCTAGAGGGTATATCAACAGACTACTCGCCAATATAAAAAGCTCTTCATTTGAAGAGCTTTTTATATTCGCTTCATCGAAATAGTTTCACGTATACTTTGTAAATTTTGTAGTGTTTCCTCTTGTCGCTGCAATGACAATCCCACATACAAAGTATCTAATAAACTAAGCTGCGCTAATCGTGACGAACTTGCTTCTGTACGAAATTCCGTCTCACGCGTCGAAGTATATAATGTTATATGAGCAAGTTGGCTTAATGCCGATTTTTGATAGCTCGTAATCGCAATAATTTTGGCCCCTCTTGCTTTCGCTACTTCTAACGCTTCAAGTAAACCTTTATTACTGCCCGAATGAGAAATTGCAATGACCACTGCTTTTTTTGTCAGCAAGCCCGCTCCCATAATTTGAAAATGTGAATCCGTATGAGCAATACAAGAAATACCCGTTCTCATAAACTTATGATAAGCATCCATCGCAATAATACCTGAACCACCATTTCCATAAAACTCAATTCGTTTCGCTTCATTCAGCGCACTTACTGCCTGTTCCAACGCGTTATCGTTTAACAAATGTAATGTATCTTGCAGTCCTGTAATATGTGAATGAAAAACTTTTTTAGCAACAGTGACAATATTATCTTCTACCGATACTTCCTCATGAATATTTTGCATCGGGGTATGTACAATCTCACGAGCTAATGTAATTTTCAAGTCTTGGAACCCTTGAAAACCTAAGTGTTTGCATAAGCGGAATATCGTTGCTTCGGAACTATTCGTAACTTCCGCTAATTCCGTAATCGATTTATGTACAACATCTTGTGGATGTTTCAAAATATGTTCGGCAATACTTCGTAATTTCGGTGATAAACCATTTAACGAAGCCTGAATCTTTCCAATCCCACTTTTTGTACCAGGCATAGCGTATCTTCCCCTTCCATAGTAGCTTTATCCCGTAAAAACCCGATTGGTTCAACTAATAATCAGTGGGGATGGCTCCCCCACTGATTAAAGTTTCACTTTATTGTACCTAATTATTGAAAGAAGAAAAACCTTTATTCGGCATCTCTATACATTTTAATTGTGTCATATGTATTCTTCCGTAGCATATGACACAATTATTCATACTTATTTCTAGTTTTCCCCATGCTTTACTGCGTATAAGGCAGCTTGTGTACGATCATCTACTTCCAATTTAGCCAATACGTTAGAAACGTGTGTTTTCACAGTTTGTTCTGTAATATGAAGTTCTGCTGCAATCTCCTTATTGCTTCTTCCTTTCGCAATTTCACGAAGTACTTCTTGCTCCCT
Source organism: Bacillus sp. TH17 (assembly GCF_016651125.1). Classification (NCBI taxonomy): domain Bacteria; kingdom Bacillati; phylum Bacillota; class Bacilli; order Caryophanales; family Bacillaceae; genus Bacillus; species Bacillus sp. TH17. The sequence continues at coordinate 1,784,924 of NZ_JAEKEN010000001.1, read as the reverse complement.
TTTTGTTAACATAGAAAAAGGATTCTCTTTTTCTTTCTTGACTGCTGATCGTCCTAATAGTGCTGGTGTTACTTTCGGGTGAAAATTTGCGTTTCCTTGATATACCGCAACGATTGACGCAACAAGTTGATCTGGCTGCACTTCTTTTAATTGATAACCATCTGCCCCAGCTTCTAATGCTGGTAAAACGTAATCTTGTTCTGAAAAACTACTGAGCATAAGAATTTTTATTGTCTCGTCGTATTGTTTTATACGTTTTGTCGCTTCAATACCATCCATTTTCGGCATTGATAAATCCATTAATACTACATCTGGCCTTTCTGTTTGGACGAATGTTAATGCTTCTTCACCATTTGCTGCTTCCCCAATAATTTCAAATTCTTCTCTCGTCTTCAAAAAGAATACGAGTCCCCTTCGAACGATATGATGATCTTCTACAAGTAATAATTTAATTTTCACTGACGTTCTCCCTCTCAAACCGGTAATTGAATTTCTATCTTTGTCCCCTTTTCCGGTTCTGCTTTTATTCGAAAAATTCCCCTCATTAATTCAATTCGTTCTTTCATACTTTTCAAACCAAGTGCTGACTCTCTTACTTGATCCTGTATAAATCCTATTCCGTTATCTTCTATGTAAAAATGCAACTTATTATTTTCTATCCTTAAATGAACACATACTTTTTCACATGAGGCATGTTTTTTACAATTATGTAATGCCTCTTGGCTTATACGCCATAAAACTTCTTCTATTTCATCTTCAATTAAAACCATTCCATCAATTCGAACTTCCACTTGAATCCCTAACAGTTTTCCGTAATTTTGAATCGCTTCTGCTAAACCTTTCTCTAATCCTTCAGGCCTTAATTGCCAAATCAAAAGTGTCATCTCTTGTAATGCTTCCTGTGATAATTCTCCAATATAACTTAACATCTCTTGCAAGTCTCTATCCTTCGTCATATTTAGAGTCCCTTTCGCTGTTAGCATAATTGAAAATAACAATTGTTTAACAGAATCATGTAAATCACGAGCCAATCGATTCCTTTCAGCTACAACTACATATTTTCGTTCTTTCTCAACTAATTGAATACGTTGTATTGTCGTTCCAATTTGAAATGCAATCGCTTCTAATAACGCTAACTCCTCCTCAGAAAAATGTGTTTTATGAGGCGAGGCTACATTTAATAGACCAAATTTCTCTGATCCAGATCTTAGCGGGATTGTCGCATGATGTGTAACATCTTCTGTCTCGCCCCAATTACATTCAATCGCATCCTCTATTCGTTTACATTCAATAATATTTGTCGCTTTTTCCAATCTTCCATTCACAAAACGTTCTACACACCAACAATCGCCTTCACACATCGGCTTCTTTTCCTGCCACGTAAGAGCTGGGGGTAAGTTTTGGTCTACAAGCATACGATGCTTTCCACTTTCATCAATAAAGAATATCCACCCTGTTTGTAAATTCATAACTTGTAATAATGTATGTAACACTTTCCCTAACATTTCCTGTAAGTTTGTTGCTTCATTTAGTAACTCAGCAATTTCTTTTAATGCCTCTAAACGATGCATCTCTTTTTCATCTATGTTCATTCTCATCACCAACTACCATTATAACATTAAGAAATTTCAAAATACTACAAACAAAAAAGAACCGAATTCCTTCAGCTCTTTTTTCGGAGATATCCCATACAGTTCATTCAAATCTACTGATTTACAAATCTAAATTCTAAACCAAAACAGAAATTAGCTAGTTTTCATTAACTGTCTGATAAAGATTGTCCCACATGGATATTCTGTAAACTTTCAGTGTTAACGAACATATTCGCTGCTGGCATTTGCACTTGATTTTTATGAAAAATAGACATTAATTCAAATCTTACTTGTCTAGAAGTTTCAAAATAATCTTCCGGTTTAATCAAACCTGTAATACAAAATTCATATCCAACATATTTAAGATTAGGATTTAAGTCTGTAACTCCAACATATTTAAATGGTTCAACAGCTTCATCATCTACTCTATACAGACCTTGATCCAATTTTTCATTACAAATAACACACACTTCTTCTAACAATTCCTTAACTCTTGTAGGATCTTCCTGATAACTTACTGTGATGCGTTCAATAACTCGCATCCATCCTTTATTAAAATTTTGTATCGTTCTAATCTCTCCGTGTGGTATGGTAAGGAGTTTTCCTGACCATTCACGAATTTGCATAAAACGAACACTAATTTCCTCAATGGTTCCTGAATTTGTTCCGTTAAAAGTAACAAAATCGCCAACACGGAACTCTTTGTCCGCTAATCTTGCAAAGCCTAATATTACATCTTTTAGCATCTGTTGTGCAGCAAAACCGATGATAACTCCCGCTATCCCTGCACCTGCAATAATACTTTTTATATCTACAAATTGACTAATTAAATATATGATAAGACTAATGATAATGATATACCTAAAAATAGATCGAATTACACTTTGAATCGTCTGCTCTACCTCTTCATCAAAAAAGCTTGATTTCCTAAAAAACCAATCAATAATGCGATTTATAACAAAAGAAATAATGATAAGAACTAAAGCAAATAGTAAAAACCTTAAAAGTAAAAACTCCCTTACATAATTAAAAAACTCTTCAGTATACGTTAATAAACTCATCCATCCACTTCCTTACTAATGAAAATTTCATGCAGAGCTAATCTATTGTAAATACTTATTGATTATCTAAAAACTTGCTTTCGGAACCTCTTTTACCCTGACCTTTCATTTTACTTTCTTAACTATGTATTTGTAGTCCTAGTTCATCTTCAACAATATAACCGATACGATAAACTTAACTAAATCTATACAATTCAATCAAATTTACACAAGTTAGTGCTTCAAAGTGTTCTCGCAACCCCGAAGGGACGAGGGGTATAACACTCCACACGAGGCAGTATCGTTACCTCATATTATCAAGCAATTATTTTACCCATCTTGATAAATTTATCGCAGCATTCAAATCTCTATCGTGATGGCTATTGCATTGAACACAGTTCCATTCACGAACCTTTAAACTCCACTGTCCTTCTGGTTGAACTGAATGGTCGTATTTAACTCCACAACTTGAGCAAATCTTGCTTGAAGCGAACCATTTATCAGCTTTTACATATGCAATGCCGTACTTCTCACACTTGTATGATAAACATTGAAAGAAGATGTTTAATTTTTGAAATGAAAATGCTTTCGATAGTTTTTTGTTTTTTAACAGGTTTGAGATATTTAAGTCTTCCACAACAATCCTCATTGGTTTGGTTTTCACCAATTTAGCTGTTGCTTGATGGATATGGTTATTTCGGATATTCGTAATTTTCCTAGACAACCGAAGGTGTTCGATTTTTGCTTTTTCATATCCTGCGGATTGAATTTTTACACCTTTTGTAAATCTCCTAGACATATCTCTGTGCGCTGACTTTTTCCTTTTCAAAAGTTTTTTAACCTTGGCATCTTTGTTTATATTTCGTTCTTTCGTACCATTAGAAGCCACAAACAGCTCTTTTAAACCAACATCCACACCAATCGACTCATCGGTTAATTCTTGTGCTTCAAAGGATTCTTCGAACCCTACACTAATCCACCAGTGACGACCATCAAAGGTAACTCTTGGATTTGATGGTTTTTTGTTTCTTGGTAGTTGTTGGCTTGTTTTCACTTCTCCAATGGACTGAATATCAACTACTTTCTTTCCTATAATCAGTCTTTCATAATTGGCATAAAATCCTTGGATTAAATCTTTTTTGGATTTATAAGAAGTGTGATAACCATTTTTGTACTTTTCGAACGAATTTTTCCTCGCCTTGTCAAAATCTTTTGAGGCCTGTTTGGGAACTTGTGCATTGATGTCTTTTAACCACTTATATCTCTTTCGCTTCTTGATCTTTGTAAATCGTTTCTGTAAAGCTAACTGTGAAACAGATTTTCCAAATAGCTTATAGTATCTATCACTCATTCTTTTACAATAGTTATAAGCGAATCTTGCAGCACCAGCATGGTTTCTAAGCACTTTTTCTTGTTCAGGCGTTGGAATCAGTCTGACTTTCTTCGCCAATATCATCAGAAGTCAACTCCTTGATTATCTGTTTGGTCTTTTTAGAGCGCTTGCCTTGAAGTTTACAACTAAATACTGTAATGATTTGAACAAGGTTCCTGTTCTTCTGTTTTAGCAGTATTGTCAATTATTTCAATCGCTGTTCCGTGTAGTTGACAGATCTTTTCAACCAACTCATAACCGAACCTCACAAGCCTATCTTTGTGCATGACAACAACTTTTTCAACCTCATTGTTCTCAATGCGTTCAATTAACTTGTTAAAGCCTTTTTTCTTATAATTGATCCCAGAGCCAATATCTTCGATAATTTCAAATTGATAACCTCGTACGATGAGATATTGCTTCATTCTACCGACTTGTCTTTCCAGGTCATTTTTTTGACTCGAAAAACTAACTCTACAATAGCCAATTATGATGCGGTTATTCGGTCGCTCACCTTTTAGATAATGAATGATTTGTTCTTCTGAATAATAGCGTGTTTTGCCAGCAGTAATCTTTTCAGGCACTAATTCACCACTTTGGTGCATTCTCCTGAGACTACTCGGATGCAAACCTGTTAATTCTGATACTTGACTAACTCGTAAAAATTTCATTATTATTCTCACCTCATTGAATCTACCATAATACATACGTTCGATAGATTCAATGAAGTTCGATAGATTTAATTAGATTTATCTTGTTCAACTAAGGGCGCAATTCCTTAGCCAGTTCTCTTATGAACTTCTCATGTTTTCACATGAGCGCAGACTATATGTTTATCTACTTAGAGATAGAGGATTTTTCCACCACCATAGGCTTGTGATGTACTCTCGTCAGTTATACGAGATAGTCGTTGAACGTTCATCTTATCAATTTTGACTTAGATGATTCGAGGCGGAAGACCCATTGTTCTAGTGTTTAGGATTTAACCTTGCACGATCTGATTGATTTTTTCTGCTTTCGCGACATTCACGCTCGCTATTTCTAGCCACGCTGTAGTTCAATCAGCTTTAGGGATTGCCCGCAGTTAACCCTCACTACTAGCCAATCACTTGACTAGCAGGGCTTACTGATTGATATATTTAATTAACTTTCGTTATAATTGGTTAAATAAATCGTAACAGTTAGTTACCCTTTTTAATCCCCTAAAGGGATATTACAATAGAATTTTTTATAAACGACTTTCTTTTAAGTCCGCAATACTCACCTCGTTAAAAGCAGACGAAGCTGAATCATTACATGTACAATTTTTTGATTTAAATGGGCTACCAGAAAAGAGTATCCCGTTCATTAAAAAGTTAATTCAACAGCAAGTCGTCTCTATTTAAATGTGAAAAAGAGACCTTTTGAAGGCCTCTTTTTTCACTTCACTTCTGCATTTAAACAAGATTTAAAATGTCCAAGTGCATATTCATGTCCTTGCGCATTAAAAGATGCTACTGCTTTTTCATAAACCACAATTTGAAACCCTTTGTTATAAGCATCTACTGCTGTATGAAGGACGCAAATATCTGTACATACACCTACAAGATGCACTTCCCCTATTCCTCTTTCTCTTAGCTTCATTTCTAGATCCGTTCCTGCAAAAGCACTGTAACGTGTTTTGTCCATATAGTATACATTCTCTGCATTTTTATATTTCTCGCATACATCTTGTAATTCACCAAATAAGTCTCTTCCATTTGTACCTGCTATATTATGAGGTGGAAACAATTTCGCTTCTGGATGGTATACATCATTGTCTTCATGTTTATCGATCGCAAATACTACGTAATCACCTTTTTCAATAAATTGTTTCGTTACACTTACAAGTTCCTTCTCAATTTCTTGACCTGGTTTCCCGCATGTTAAAGCACCTTTTTCAGCTACAAAATCATATGTATAATCAATATTTATAAGAGCTCTTTTCATAACTACAATCTCTCCTTCTTCTGTTTCACAGTAAACAATAGAAAATTTGTTATTACGACATCGTATGTACTATTCGACATTTCAAATGAAATCCCTACATTTCCAACTCAATACTTACCTTAATCCGAGTTTATCATAAAGCGAAACTTTAATCATAGGGGGTATTATCCTTCACCAATCGGGCTTTTACGGGCAAGTTGATCTCCCACCTAACTTCCTCGCATGTGCCGAATTTTCAAGTGGGGTTCTTATTGTCCGTTAAGGCGGGATAAAACCGATACACAATGACAAAACATACAACTCCAATTAACAAATCATGAATGTGATAATTGAGCGTAACTTCAACCGCCTCTTGTAAAGTAAACCAAATGACCGAAAACATTATAATAAATAAGAAAATACGAATAACTCGTTTCAAACTTTCAATTCCTTCCTCTTACATGATAGTAAATAATAAGTTCTTTCTATTCATTCGTACTAGAAAGTGAAACAAATTATTCTCAATGACATAATTCAATCCAAACTAAAAAGTACACTACTTTTGAGTAATGTACTTTTTTCCATATTAAGACGCAGGCTTCGTTTCAAACTGAGCTTGATTCAAGCTAATGACTTTTCCTTTTGGGTCATTGTTTTCAAACTGAGCTGCGGTAATCGTATGACTACCTGTCTCAAGCGTCTTTTCTTTTAATTGTACTGTTGTCTGTGTTGTACTAGTTACTTGATGTTTATCTGCAAATATTTGATCTACAAATACAAATGTTTCTTTATCGTTTTGAAAATTGGAAAGTTCTAATTCGACTTGCTGAATTAAAGTATCCCTTTTATGAATACAGTTGGTATATTGCCATTTTCAGAAGTACCATCTGGAGTAGTTACTTTTACTTTCCCTTCTCCGATTGGCACTGCTCCTTCAGGAAATACGACCATATTCTCATCACTTGCATTTACAACTTGTTCTTCCTGGTTTGACTGTGCATCCTCTTTTTCCTTTGGAGTACCACAGCCTACTAATAACAATACAGACAATCCAGCGATTATGAATTTCTTCAAAATTCATTCCCCCTGTTATTTCATTATAATTTATTATACAAAAATAACTTCTTGATTTTAAAACTAGTTTTTAACACTTTCATGAACAAATATTAGCTAGCTCACGATTACTGTACCATACTTTCATTTTAAGAACATTAATTTTTTTAAAGAAATAAATAGTAATTCCAATCTATTCATCATTTTAGCCCAATTCACTAAAAAAATATCCATTCAAAATAAAAAGACATTGTTTAAATTATATTTAGGTAATGTACCTCAAAGACAATAAAACCAAAGGTGTGGACATATTATACATGTACAATATGTCCACACCTTTTTATTGGGATAGCACCAACATAACGCAGATTCTGTACATTAAGATAAATATTGTAAATATTAAATGTGATATAATCGGAGAAAAAAATGTGGGGGATCCTTAGTGAAGATAAGAAAATATAATTCTGTTTTCAATGGATTGGTGCCTCTAATCAACAATTCATTCAAATGTTCAATGATGCAAGACCAAAAGCTTTTACATCTATCAATTCGATTATAAAAGTGGAAGAGGATTTGAAACGAATTGCCGAAAAATCCCGTACTGCAGATGCTTCATATGACGAAAATCTTGAAGAAGGAGCAATGTGTGGTCCGTTAAATAGTGAGAAAAAAGATGAATCTTTACGTGACAAAGTTTGGCATGGTCTCAAAGAAACTTATGAAGATCTTAGTAAAGTAAAAAATTCAGATGAGTCTTTATATGATAAATTTAAACATGGTATCGATGCAGCGTATAAAGATGTGAATAAAATAAAAGACGCTATAGATGATGAAATTGAATCTACTTTTGAAAAAGCTGGATTAGGTGTCCCTTATCACTTTAAAAAGGGAATAGGCGACGCTATAGGTGATGAATTATTAGGACTTGCAGATGCAGTTATCCATCCGATTGACACATTTAATAACACGATTGAAGCCGTTTCTCACCCAGTCGATACGTTCAATGCGATAAAACAAACAATTTCTGATTCTTGGAATCGTGATGTTACCAATGGTAACTCGTATAGTAGTGCAGAATGGTATGGAAGCGCGACTGGTCATACTATATTGGCTGTTGGACAACTATTCGTAGGAACAAAAGGCGTGGATAAAATCGCAATGTTGAAACCTGGCACAAAATTATCTGAGATTTCACGAACCGCTAATCAAAGCTTGCAAGACGCTGCGTCCTTATTCAATCGTAATCACAATGAGTTTGCTTTAGCTGGCGGAAATAATATACGCTCTGCATTTGATACACCTGATTTTAGAAAAGCTGAAGAAAAACTATCGACTCATCAGTTTGCTAAAGACGAGTCTGGTTCTAGCGGAAATAATCCTGTTAATGAAAATCCTACTTCATCACTCTCTACTAGCGAAATCATATCTAGTTTACAAGAAACTGAGAATTTCCGGTCAAACTCACTTAAACATATCCTTGAAGGGGAAATAAACCGGAGAGGCGAAGCAATGGGGTATCACTCAGAGTTTTTAGAGAATACTCACGGAAGAATAATTCCCGGCACAGATCGTAGAATTAATGATTATGGGGCATACAAAGCCCAAGTGGAAGTGAATGGGATTCCTAAGGCGGCGAATGGTGGCTATTCTACCTTTTTCCCTAAAGATTGGCATCCACAACAAATCGTAGACAATATAAACGAGGCATACAGCAATAAAATTCACATGGGTGGTAATACTAATATCTATGATGGAGTAGGGATAGACGGCCTACCCATTCGTTTGTTTTTAGATGGTAATGGTAAAATTATTTCTGCATTTCCAAGACAAGGTCGATAATTTAATTTTTAAGGGAGAAAATAATATGGATTACAAATTTGAGTTACTTAGTACAGGAAGTTTAGTTATTAGACTGCCAAAGGAATTCGATATTTTAGAAGCTTTTTTAAATGTAGAGGTATCTGAATTCGGTGATTGGATAGCAGAAACTGTAGATAAAGTTTTAAATGAAAAAAGTGATTATGAAAAAATAAGTGCGAATATTTTTGGGGCAGATGTTCGAAGAGATAAAACTGTTATATTTAATAAGTATGATGAGGATGAAATCGAAATCCCTCTTGAAATAGAAACTATTACATTAAGAAATCTAATAGATATTTGGTTAAATGAACACACAAAATTGAAAACCGAAAAATATAACAATTAAATGATGTTACATACAGCACGAAAAAGGCCGCCTATAATAGGTGGCCCTTTTCGTTAAATTAACGCACATTCACATACGTATCAATAGCCGTAATATAGAAAACTTGCCCATGACTATTATGCACTTTATATTGATACGAATCATTTACACTTATCTTCGCATCAATTATAAATCCTAATCCTGCATCTACAGAACCAGCAACATATTTATCATACCAAGATGAAGCATGATAGAATCGTAGGTCATTAACTTTAGAAACAACGCGCTTACCTACAATAGAAGAATCTACTGTGCTTTTCTTGCTAAATTTCACATAAGATGGATCGTTCTTAATCCATTGCCCTCAACCAAGATTTAACCAACCATCCTTTTCACCCCATACAACATACGATTCTGGTTTATTTAGCTGACGAATCTTAGAATAGCTTGTACTAGGGCCTTTACGTAAGTTCACGTTGTAGCCTTCAATATAAGCAATACCATCTGTTACAGCGGTCGGAACTTCCGCTGTAACAGATGGATTCTCAGGCACAGAAACATCCACACTAGAATTATTGTATGCTCGTTTTACATCTGATCTAAACTGAGCTTCTGACACACCATGAGATTTTAAGTAATCAATCGGGTCTTCATGATCTGTACCGCCAAGATGATGCGTTACATCGCTATGCGTCCACAATCCTTTTTCTACAGATAAACCACGATCACGTAAAATTTTAGACAGTAATTTAACATATTTATCATAGCTGTGTTTGAATTTTGTGTAATCTGCAGTTTCACATAATTCAACATGAACAAATCGTTTATTAGCAGTAGTGCCACCGCCCGTAAGCAATATACTTTGCATCCTCAATCTGAATCGTCCCATTCCAATCCACTGCAAAGTGAACGAATGTGCTTCGCCATGTACGAGTTTCATATTTTTGAATATTAATGACCGGAGCTTCAGGAGTCGTAGTACTATGTGCCACAACGCCCTCATATGCTCCTACGCCATAACAGTATGGCACCTTAGGTAAATCATTAATAATAAGGTTCTATCAGCAAAAGCTCCTGTTGTAAAGCTTAGCAGAAGTAATAGAGTCATAAATACAGAGGAAGCCATTTTAAAAGTTTTTTCATTTTGGCAATGGGGTAGCACCACATACCCCTCAACCTAACAAGAACGAGTTACCCCAAAACGATAAAAATAAACTTGGTTACCATAAAAAACATCACGTTTTCATTCTGAAAGCATTATAGAAGTTTAACCTAATGATTATATAGCTGATACTGATTATTAAAAAAATATAATCAGATTAATCGCTACATCAATAAAGATAATTTAAATAAAAAAACACTCCGCCTATACCATTTATAGTAAGACCCTTCATGGTAATTGCTTCTCCAGAAAGTAAATATGTTAATAAAGTAAATACAATGAAGAAAATAAATCCCGAGAATATCGAATTACGAACTAACATTTTATGATTTGATGTATAACGTATATATTTTTTTGATTCTCATCATTACAACGCTATAAACGGAAATACAAAAGGATAATCAGCCTACATAATAGACTAACTATCCTATAACTCATTACCTAATTTTAATCATTTCAATGTCTTTTCTACATAACATTTAGAAAATAAATGTTGTAATCTCATCAACTTCTTTTCGAGAAAGTTTCTTCGGCTTATCTTTCGGAAACCCGAGTGAAATTACCATATTAATTTGTTTTTGAGGCTCAATTTGTAAATATTGTCGCAGTTCATCTTGAGCTAATAATACAGGTCCTGTCATTGGACAAGTACCCAATCCTCTCGCATGTGCAGCCAGCATTAAGTTTTGTGCTGCTAAACAGCTACTCTTAATTCCTTCCTCTTCCCATACTGAATCAGGAACGAAGGCAATTGGATCAAATATCTTTTCACGAAACTTTGATTCATATGGTGTTGCCAAACATACGATTAATACTGGCGCCTCAGAGAAAGCTGTCGCATATGGACCGAAAGAACGTGTAAGTAATTTCCCTGCTTTCTCTTCTCCATTTTCTGCTGCTTTTGTTGCAAGTTTATGTAATGCATCCCATGTCATTTGTTCAATTTCTTTAATTTTCTCTCGGTTCATAATGACCAAGAACTCCCACGTTTGTGAGTTCGTATCACTCGGTGCATAACGAGCACAATCAATAATTTCTTTTATATCACTAGTGGATACTTCTTGTTCTGTAAACTTTCTAACACTTCGTCTACCGTGAATTACTTCTTTAAAATCTTCATAATTCATATATTAAATCCCCTTTTTACAGCGTTTTCAAAACTTGTCCTATGGTTGAATTATATCATGAAAAAAAGCTGGGGGAATACCAGCTTTTTTCCTCATTATTAATTTGTCACTTTAAACAAACTAATACTTTCTTCATATGCAGCTTGTAGTTTTTTCGTAATTGGTCCTCTTTCGCCGCTCCCAAACTTCTCATCACCAATTTGAACAACAGGGAATATTTCAAGTGGTGTCGCTGTAAAGAAACATTCGTCAGCCTCGTATACTTCTTGCAATGAGAATTCACGCTCTTCTACTTCAATATGTAAAGCTTTCGCTAATGTAATAACGTAGTGACGAGTAATGCCGTGTAGAATGAAATTATCGGCCGGATGTGTAATTAATTTATCATTTTTCACCATAAAGAAATTCGAATGACACCCTTCTGTTACAACTCCATCTCGTACTAATATCGCTTCTTGATACCCTTGCTCGTTTATTTTATTTTTAATCATGATATTAGGTAGAAGGTTTAAAGATTTTATATGACAGAACTTCCAGCGTATATCCTCTTCTACAGTAACCTTTATTCCTTGTTCCATAGTAGCGGTAGGTCTTGGAAACAAAACAATATTCGCAAAATATGTTGGCTGTAAATCTTTTTCATACACATGATTTCGAGCTTGAGCTCCACGTGCTATTTGAAGATACACATTCCCATCCTCTTGAAATTGATTTCTTTCAATCATTTGATGAAGTTCTTCAACTAACTCTTCCTTTGTAAACGGCGGAACAATATTTATTTCCCTCATAGATTTAAAAAAGCGTTCCAAATGTAAGTCTAATAAATGAGGCTTCCCATCGTATAGCCTAAATACTTCATATATGCCATCACCAAATTGGAGTCCTCGCTCTTCCAACGCAACCATCGGCTGTTCTTCCTTCGTATTCACAATTCTTCCGTTAAATAAAATCCAATCTTTATGAGCAGCTTTCATTCCTTTCCACTCCTTTATTCCATGATTGGTTTTATTGTACAACTTATCCATACTTAAAAGAAGGAATTTTCTGTATTTAACTAAACGAAAAAAGTACATCACCTATTTAAAGTGATGCACTCAACCATTCATTTATTTCAAAAAATATTTTTCAATATCATCTAGCATTAAGTTTGCTGCTTTAATACCGCCTGCTGTATTCCATATTACTTCATCCACTTGGAATACTTTATTGTCTTTAGAAGCCTGCAGCTGCTTAAAGAGTGGGTCTTCTGTCCATTCTTTTGCTAACGTGGTTCCTTCGTTATTCTTATCTGCATCTTTATCAGATGTGAAATAGAATATGTAGTCCCCATCCATATTCGGAATTTGCTCTTTTGTAATTCCTTTTATCGCAAACTCATCTTTATCTTGTAGTGGTGGTCGCTTAAATCCAATATCATTTAAAACAGCACCTGAGAATGAGTTTTTCTGATAAATACGAACGTCACCTGGTACGAAGCGAATAATAGAAACTTTAGAATTCAATTTATCTCCTAACTTCTCTTTCATTCCTTCAATACGTTTTTTATAATCTTCAAGAGCCTTTTGCCCTTCTTTTTCTTTATTTACAGCTTTTGTATAGAGTGTAAAGTTTTCTTTCCAATCCCCGCGCAATGTTTCAGCGTACACAGTTGGCGCTATTTCGTTCAATTGCTCATATATTTTTTCATGACGCATTTTATTACCGATAATTAAATCTGGCTTAAGCTTCATAACTGCCTCTAAATTAATATCACGCTCAGTACCTACAACTTTCGTATCTTTTAAATCTTTCGCTAAATGAGGATACCATTCATCACCAGCACGTGGTTTTGTAGTTCCAACTGGTGTTACTCCGACAGCTAAAAGCGCCTCCGCACCCTCATTTGTTAAAACAACTACTTTTTTAGGTGTACCATTTACTGTTGTTTCACCCATTGCATGCTTTACAGTATACGAATCTTTTGCTTTAGCCGATGTATCATTTTCTTTTTTCTCTTCTTTGCTACACCCTGCGATTATTACCATAAGTATCATAATGCAGAACATAAATATTTTTTTACTATGTACCATATGTCCTCCCTAGATGAAATCGATTATCATTAACAATTAAAGATTAATGTATATTACATACATTGTCAATGTATATCAGAAAACTTTTTCAATATATACATTTTAGATTCTATCCGCTATTCAAATGTTTATTTTTAAAATAAAGTGTATAAGTATGAAAATAATAAACGTTCTTAAAATGCGTATCTACGTTATACATAAATACGCATTCATATTACATTATAAACTCATTTCCTAATATTGATTATATTTAATATATGATGGATCATTATACACCCATTGATTTCCACCAAGGTTCAACCAACCGTTTTGATTAATATATACTAAATAAGATTCTGGATTATTTAATTTACGAATAACTGAAGAAGATGTTGATGGACCACTTCTTAAATTCACATTCGTTCCTTGTATATATGCGACACCAATTGCACTTCCATCGCTATTGCTCGTCTTTACAAAATTAATGTACGAAGGGTCATTATACACCCATTGTCCATTTCCTAAGTCTAACCATCCGTTACTTTCCTGATATACGACATACGATTCTGGGGAGTTTAGTTGACGAATAACTGAAGAAGACGTTGATGGACCACTTCTTAAATTCACATTTTTCCCAAGGATATAAGCAATCCCCTTCGTTTGTGGTGTTGGCTGAGGATTTGGAGGTTGTGGATTTGGAGGATTCGGATTTGGAGCTACTCCAAAAATAGCTGCTATTCCGTTTGCATATGCTTGACTTAGATCTTCGATAAATTGTGGATTTTTCAATAAATTAGCATCAAATGTTGTATCAATAAAAGCAGTCTCAGTTAAAATTGCATCCATTGCAGTCTCCCTTAGTACCGCATAATTTGCTTTTTTTGCCCCTCGATCACGAAGACCATATTTTGTTAATACAGGATTGACTGCTGCATGCATTTTTTGTTGCTTTTCATATGCGGAACTACTATTAGATAGCGCATTGTAAATATAACTTTCAAATCCAGTGCCACCGCCACTATTAATGTGAAATGAGATAAAATAATCTGCACCAAATGAATTAGCAATATTAGCACGTTCTGATAAAGAGATAAATACATCACTATCACGTGTCATTTTAATATTGATTGGGTAATTTGCAGATAAAATATCTCGCACACGTCTAGCAATTTGAAGTGTTAACTCTTTTTCCACTAACCCATTACCAACAGCACCAGAATCATATCCACCATGCCCTGCGTCTATAACAAGTTTCATATATCTTTTTCATTCCTTTCTTTATTGTAATAAGCTTTCATTTCTACTCGTCCTATTTTATGTTAATTGTACAAGTTCCGTTACAAGTACAAATAAAAAAACCCCCTTATGTAAGGCGGTTTCTATCGCTTTGCTTTAGCCAATTTAAAATGAATATATACGATTGATAATGGATGTAACGTATGCAAAATAAAAGAAATAAAAGAAATATCCCACCGCCGCTATATAGCAACCCAAACTTCAAAAAGATGTTCAAAAGAGGTGGGAAATACGTTATGTTTTGCAATACAAATAGCATACAAAACAAAATTACAAACACGGGTATATATTGTAATTCATATGGTCTTCTCTTCTTATACATTCTTTTCCGAATAAAAGTCTGGCATAGTTCTGCTACTATAAAACAACCTCCAACTAATACAAGACCAGAAGTTATCGTCATACGTCCACCTACCTTATATTCATATCATCACCTAATCAATATTCACTATATTTTCTTTACATATATTCCATTTTCCTCAATAAAACCAGATCCCTCTATGAAAGATTTAGCTTGTTCCGTAAACATCTCTTGCAATACTTTTATTTCTTTCACATTTCTCTGTTTCATCATTTCTTCAAATGTAAAATACGTATTTGTCCCGTATCCATAACCTTGATAATCAAAATGAATAATTAACTGTGACAAAATAGCACTCTCTTCTTGAACGCTATAATCTATTACACCAATATATGTATCATCAGCCTTTACACAATACTGAACCTTTTTCTCATCTAAGCTGTGTGAGTGAAACATTTCTTTTACAGCGCTTTCATTTTCTGTATTTACTTTCTCAAACGTAATCATATGTTGTCCATCCTTTTACTATTATTGTATCAATAATAAATGCAATTTATGAAAAAAACCTTAAGATCGAATGCGACCTTAAGGTTTTTTATTAAACTAAGCTATACGCACGCTTTGTTTCTTCGTGGAACTTATTCGTATCGTATTTATGCTCAACATAAATTTGATGCCATACCATAAACGCAAGTACAGTCCAAATTTTACGGCTATAATCGCCTTTATCTGCACAATGTGCTTCCAGTAAGTTTAATACATACTGTTTTTCGATTAAATGCTCAGTTTTGCTTTCTTTAATAATATTTACAGCCCAATCGTGCATTTCATCTTTTAACCAGTGACGAATTGGTACTGGGAATCCAAGCTTTTTACGATCTAACACGTGATCCGGAACAATTCCACGAGCAGCTTCACGTAATATAGCTTTCGTTGTTCCGTTTGCAATTTTAAATTCTGTCGGAATTTTAGATGCAACGTCAAATACTTCTTTATCTAAGAACGGTACACGAAGTTCTAATGAATTTGCCATCGTCATTTTATCAGCTTTTAATAAAATATCGCCGCGTAACCATGTGAACATATCAATGTACTGCATTTTACTTACATCATCATAATCTTTAATTTCGTTATACAATGGTTTCGTGATATCCATATAGTTAACACTTTCATCGTAATACTTCATTAATTCAGCTTTCTCTTCTTCACGGAAGATTTTCGCATTTCCATAGTAACGCTCTTCGATTGGCGTACATCCACGCTCTAAGAAGCTTTTTCCTTTAAACCCTTCTTTAAGAGCACCACTTAATGCCTTTAGAACACTCTTTCCTGGGCTAGGAATGTAAGAGAACATTTTTAACGAGTTTGGCTCACGATAAATGTTATATCCACCAAATAGCTCGTCTGCACCTTCACCAGAAAGAACAACCGTTACATGTTTACGCGCTTCTTTCGCAACGAAATACAATGGTACAGCTGCTGGATCCGCTAAAGGATCATCCATATGCCAAATGATTTTTGGGAACTCATCCATAAATTCTTGCGCTGTAATGAATACGTTATGGTTTTTAACTCCTAATTTCTCAGCAGTTTCTTTCGCAACATCAACTTCACTGAAACCGCGTTGTTCGAAACCAATAGAGAATGTTAATAGATTTGGATTCATTTCTCTTGCGATAGAAGCAATAATAGATGAATCGATACCACCAGATAAGAAAGAACCTACTGGTACATCACTACGCATATGTACTTTTACAGAATCGTATAATACATCACGAATTGCTTGGATATGCTCCTCTTTCGTTGCGCTTGAAGCGTTGAAATAAGGATTCCAGTAGCGATGGATTTCCATCTCTTTACCGATTTCTTTTACGAAGTAATGACCAGGCTCAATTTTGTTAACATCAATTGTTAATGTTTCTGGCTCTGGACCATATTGGTACGTAAAGTAGTGTTGTAGTGACTTTGGGTTTACCCCTTTGTCTTCCATTACATGCATAATACTTTTCTTCTCAGATGCGAAGAATGTAGTATCGCCTTGTTGTGCGATGTATAAAGGCTTAATACCGAAGTGGTCACGTGCACCGAAAAGTGTCTTTTCTTCACGATCCCAAATCATAAATGCGAACATACCACGAAGGTAGTCTACACATTTTTCTTTCATATGTGCATACAATGCAATGATAACTTCTGTATCAGATTGTGTAGCAAACGTTGCACCTTTTTCAAGTAACATTTCACGTAGTTCTACATAATTGTAAATTTCACCATTAAAAATAATTACATATCGATCATTTTCATAAGTTAACGGCTGATGTCCTGCCTCTAAGTCAATGATACTTAAACGGCGGAAGCCAAATTGTACATGTTCATCACGAAAATATCCTTCGTCATCTGGACCGCGGTGGAAAATCATCGTGTTCATATTTTCAAATTGATGTTTTTCTGTTTCTGAAAACTCTCTAGGGTTTTCACATAAACATCCTACAAAACCACACATACTTCTTACCCTCTTTCAGTTTTCATTCTGTCTCAATACTACTATATCAACCCTATTTATACTAGCATAATCAACTGAATATGGCGACCAAAAACTATAAAAAACTCACTCCATTTCACATTTTTAACATTTTTTTATGAAAACATGAAAACTAGGCACTCACCTTTCTCCGCTTTTGTCATATGATATTGCAAATTGATTTCTAGGAGGTAATACCATGAGTGAAGAAAAAAAAGATTCTTCTCGCCCACCAGTTCGTAATTATTTAAAACAAATTGATGATTTTTTCGAACAAACGCCTCTTCGTGGCGTAATTGCTGATTTAAATCATTTTTTCCAAAAAGGAAACCGTTTATTAACATTCCCAGTAGATTTATACGAAGTTGGTGACGAACTCGTCGTTACAGCCGAACTACCAGGTATACAAAAAGAACAAATTCAAATTGAAATACAAAGCGAATACTTAAAAGTCTCTGTAAAAGAAGATATACTTGAAGAGACGGAAGAAGAACAAACATCTCATAACTATTATCGCCGAGAACGTTCCATTTCAGAAGCGTCAAGAATTATTAAGTTACCATATTTAATTAATAAAAAAGCAACGAAAGCTTCTTATCAAAACGGTGTATTAGAAATTCGCGCACCGAAATTACCACAACAGCATGACATATTATCCATAGACTGAATACTAATAAAAGAAGGGTGCTTAGCACCCTTCTTTTTAATCAGCTAATCGCTTCATATCACGTATAATATCTTCGTATGGCGTATTGCTAATGCCACTATATTTTTTCATTACTTTTCCATTTTGATCGACTAAGAAAAATGATGTACCGTGTATTACTTGCCCATTCTCTGGTTTATCTACAAGCGACTGGAAGTTATCTTTTGAAAACTTTGTAATATCCTCCAGTGAATAACCAGTTAACAAGTTCCAGTTACTTGTATCCTCTGTAAACTTTTGAATGAATGCTTTCAAATTTTCTGGTTTATCAAGTTCAGGGTCTACACTAAACGAAACAAACTGAACGTCTAATTTCTCTTCCTTAGCCATTTTCTGTAATTTCGCCATATTAGCAGTCATTGGCGGACAAACTGTTTGACAGTTTGTAAACATGAAATCAGCTACCCAAACTTTCCCTTTTAAATCTTTTGTACCAAACGGCTTTCCTTCTTGATTTGTAAATTGGAAAGTTTCCAAATCCCAGTTTAACGGTTTACGGAGTTTTGCCCCTGAACTGCTACAACCTGCAAGTACAAAGAGACAAAATACAACCATAAGACCAATTAACTTTTGATAACGCTTCATTATTAAACCTCTTTTCTCTATCCTTAATTTATGTAAGTTATGTATATCATAACAAAAGTAAACACTATGAGAAAATTGTTTACATCATTTGTTCACGAAATCGTACGAATTTACGTATGTTACTTCTTTATTTCAAGCGAATTACTAGACAAAATATATTTTACTACTATTATTTCTCTAACCATTATTTGCGAAACGAAGTTCATTGTTAAATTTGTAAATAAATCCCCTATTTTTTTACAATTACTTAAACATTAATCCATGTTAAACACTGTATTCCTTAACAACATTTCGGTACAATACAACTACAACGATTTTAAATGAGGTGATGTTCATGGCAAAGCGCTATGAAAATATGGATAATGCAAGTACAAAAAAATCAATTCGCGCCTTCTTACGTTGGCGTAAAGAGAGAAAGCAAAATAAAAAAGACTTTTCTTTTCTAGTAGAACAATCACCTGTTAAACAAAGTAAATTTCTACTAAATAACTTTAAAAAAACGACTGTCACATGGATTGGTCATTCAACTTTTCTCATTCAAACGAACGGCTTAAATATTTTAACAGATCCAGTATGGGCAAATAAATTAAAGTTAGTTCCACGACTTACTGAGCCAGGGCTCACTATAAAAGAACTACCTAAAATCGATATCGTTCTTATTTCACACGGTCATTACGATCATTTAGACTTTTCATCTCTTCGTCAACTAAATGATGATACCTTATACCTTGTTCCTATTGGGCTAAAAAAATTATTTACTCGTAAAAAATTCACCAATGTAGAAGAATACAACTGGTGGGAAAGTACAACAATTGATGAAGTCTCTTTTCACTTCGTACCTGCCCAGCACTGGACGAGAAGAACATTATTTGATATGAACACCTCTCACTGGGGAGGATGGATCATTGATAATATGACTTCTTCAGAAACCATTTATTTTTGTGGTGATAGTGGTTATTTCCAAGGATTTAAAGAGATCGGCAAACGTTTTTCAATCGATATTGCACTTATGCCAATTGGTGCCTATGAACCAGAATGGTTTATGAAAGTGTCTCACGTTTCACCAGAAGAAGCTGTGCAAGCGTATCTAGATATAAAAGCTACACATTTCATTCCCATGCACTACGGTACTTTTGCTTTAGCAGATGAAACACCAAGGGAAGCAGTAACACGACTACGAAATAACTGGAATTTACGAATGCTACCGTGGGAACAACTACATGTTCTCTTTTTAGGTCAAACTTTCACTTATAGCCCTATTGTCCCAGTTAAAGAACCAGTAAAAATCACAGAAACTTCTCATGTATAATAGTACTAATTTTTGCGAGTAATTTATCATATACTTTAAAAAATTGAAAAGGGTGTTTTCCATGAAAGATTATTTACAGACTCGCTATATAATTAGCGGTAGCGCCTGTATTGCCCTTCTCATTTCTTATTTTCTGTCCTGAAATAATAAAAAAGCTACTTGAAAATTCATTTCAAGTAGCTTTTTTATTACTCTGCTAAATACATAAAACCAATTGCTCCTGGTCCTGTATGAGTACTGATAACTGGTGTTGTAAAGAAAATCTCTGATTGAGTGAATCCATTCACTTTTTCAACAGCAGCTTTTACACTTTCTGCTAAAGGAATTGCTTTAGCATGTGGAATCGCAACAGCTTTCACCACTTTCCCAGCAGTATCTTCCTCGAATAGTTTAGCCAACGTTTTTACAATCTGCCCTTGGCTACGTACTTTCGTTACCGGATTATATACGCCGCCTTCTAAACTTGCAATTGGTTTAATATTAAGTAAAGAACCAATAAGTGCCTTACCTTTACCGATGCGTCCACCTTTTACTAAGTTTTCTAATGTATCTACGACAACATATAAACGAGTATTCTTTCTTACTTCATCAATACGTTTTAAAATATCTTCTAGTGAGCATTCTTCTTTTGCCATTTTTGCAGCTTCAATTACTTGATATGCTAAAGCATGTGTAATAAATTGAGAATCAACAACTGTTACTTTTGTATCTGTCATTGATGCAGCACTATTCGCTGTTGCGACAGTACCGCTCATTCCACCTGTCATATGAATAGAAAGCACTTGGCTTCCGTCTTCGCCTAGCTTGTCATACATTTCTACAAATGTACCCATAGCCGGTTGTGATGTTTTTGGTAATTCTTCTGATTTAATCATTTCTTCAATAAATTCATCCGGTTGTAAATCTACACGATCTAAGTATGTTTGTCCATTTACAGAAATAGATAATGGTAAAACATGAATATCATACTTCTCAAGTATATCTTTTGATAAATCTGCCGTTGAATCTGTTACAATTTTAATTTTTTGCATATTATATTCTTCCCTTTCCAATACGCTCTCCCTGTTATTATACTAGCATTCCCGAGGCTTTCAACAATTTCGAATGAATTTCACCAAATTAATTATATTTTTATACCTAAAATGAAAAAGACAGAGCCTACCTAACTCTGTCCCTGCTGTGTATTATGCATTCTTTTCAAGAGTATTTGTCTTATATACATTTGAATAATCATGCCACTTCAAACAACTTTGTAAATATTCACGGAAAGAGTACGAGAATCTTGGGTTTTTATGTTTTTGAATTTTTGCAATAAATAATTGAAGACGAGACTGAATTAGAAACGCTAATGGATGCTGTGTTTGTAGGACAGGGATTTCAAATATTTTAATACAATTCCCTGTTGCATGAGTGAAATAAAAACTTTTCGTAATCACAATATCAATCCTCTTTTTCGTTGGATTTTTGAACTTCCTCCACTTTATTCTTTAACACGTTTTTTAGTGTAGGTTTCCTATGAATACTAAAATATCCTTAAGCTGCCCCATTTAGAAGTTAATACTTCATTTATATCCACCTAATTCGAACCCTGTCCTATATATCCTTTGAGACAGGAGTCTTATTATCCATATATAGCTTGATAACTTCAGTATAAACTTATAAAAATGAAAAGTTTGTCTAAATTTTGGAGATTCTATAATTTTTTCCTTCTATATATTGTATACAATTATAGCTAGAGTATAACAAATAAATTAAAAAGTGCCTTTATAACGAGGCACTTTTCGACTGTATTTCTTCTCTTTTCTGTTTTCGTTTACTAACTATCTTTGATAAAGCGATACTGATTTCATAAATACAAATAAGCGGTACCGCTACTAAACTATGTGATAAAAAATCTGGCGGCGATATACATGATGCAATTATAATCAACACGACATAAGCATATCTTCTTATTTTCTGAAGAAATTCTGCCGTTAGAAGACCTATACTCGTTAAAAAGATAACAACTACAGGTAATTCAAATATAACAGCAAACGGAACTGTTAAATTTAATACGAAATGAAAATATTTTTCCGTTGTAAACATCGTATTAAACATCTCATTACCAATTGTAGTTAGGAAATGAAATAAAAATGGCATGACGATAAAATAACCGAAAGATAGGCCTGCTATAAATAATATAGACAATACCGGTATATACATTAATGTCATTTTTTGTTCATTGGGATGTAAACCTGGTTTTACAAATAACCAAATTTGTATCGCAGCAAAAGGAATTGTACAAACGATAGCAAATACTGTAGCAATCGAGAAAAAATCCACAACACATCACTTGGACCGAGAACAGTTAATTTCATTGGTAAATCTTTTACAAGCCAAAAATAAATATCCTTCGTAAAAGTAAATCCAATAATTAAAAATAATACAAAGGATAATACTGTATATATTACTCGTTTGCGAAGCTCAACAATATGTTCTACTACGCTCATTTCCCGATCTTCCATCTCGTTCACCACACTTTATTTATCCATTCCGAGAAAAACTTTAGCATATTCTTTTATTTATTTTTTTCTTTCTCTTGAAATGCCTCATCAGTCAATTCTTTTGTTGATTTTTTAAATTCTTTTAACGTTTCCCCTAAAGCTTTCCCAATTTCCGGTAACTTTTTTGGGCCAAATAAAATTAACACTGCTACTAAAATTAAAATTAACCCTGGAAAGCCAATATTTGAAAACATTTCCCCATCCCCTTCATAAGTAGATTCCTTGTCCTACTATTCCATAAGTTCATTTTGTCAAAAAATTTCGTAAACGTCAATGTATCCGTTGTCTTTTATCAAAAAAATTAGAAAATATAATCAATTGAATATCATTTTCTATTCCTTTTGTATATGATATGGTTAAGGAAAATATAACTTATCTCAATACAGTGAAAGGAATTAACATTATGACGCAAAAAATTAAAAGAATGACCCAATTTGTAAAAGAAGAAATTGCGAATGCAATTACCCATGGTATCGGTGCCATTTTAAGCATCCCTGCCTTAATCATATTAATTATTCATGCTTCCAAACATGGCACAGCATCTGCTGTTGTTGGTTTTACCGTTTATGGCGTAAGCATGTTCCTTCTATACTTATTTTCTACACTGCTACATAGTATCCATCATCCAAAAGTAGAAAAGTTATTTACCATTTTAGATCACTCCGCCATATATTTATTAATTGCCGGCACGTATACACCATTTCTACTCATTACACTGCGTGGCCCGCTCGGTTGGACTTTACTCGCAATTATTTGGACCCTTGCGATTGGTGGAATTATTTTCAAAATCTTCTTTGTTCGTCGCTTTATTAAAACATCAACATTATGTTATATCATTATGGGTTGGCTCATCATCGTTGCCATTAAACCCCTTTATGAAAATTTAACCGGTCACGGCTTCTCACTACTATTAATAGGCGGCATTTTGTATTCTGTCGGAGCTATATTCTTCCTTTGGGAAAAGCTTCCGTTCAATCATGCCATTTGGCATCTCTTCGTACTAGGCGGTAGTACAATGATGTTTTTCTGCGTACTGTTTTATGTCTTACCCGCAGCATAAAAAAGTTTCAGCTTGTTTAAGCTGAAACTTTTTTATTACTTATGTAATTGAGATGCAATAATATCTTTTGTATGCTGGGTTAACTCTTTAGCATCCATACTTGCATATTCTTCAGGTGTAATTGGCTTAGAAATCGTTACTGTTGCATGAGCTGGTTTCATACGATTTCCATTCGCTTCAAACATTTTATATGTACCATCTAACGTTACAGGTAAGATTGCTACACCAGATTTTACTGCTAGGTGAAAACTACCCGCTTTAAACTCTCCAATTTCGCCACCCTTACTTCTCGTTCCTTCAGGGAAAATTACGATAGAATGTCCATTCTTTAATAGTTCAATTCCATCTTTAATTGCCTTAAGAGATTGACGGCGATCGCTGCGGTCCATGAACACACAATTCATTAGTTCCATCCATGTTGGTACAACCGGAAACTTTTTAATTTCCGCTTTTGAAACGAATCCAATTGGCTTATTTAAGTAACCTAGTAAAACAGGAATATCCATATTACTTTGATGATTACTTACAACTAGCACCGGCTTGTCTTTTGGAACATTTTCAAGTCCCTTTACTTCTACAGTCGATCCAGTTACACCCACCATTTTCTTACCAAACCAGTTTGTTGTTTTATACACAACACTATCTTTTTCTTGCGGTGACATCGCATTTGCTTTTCTTTTTATACGCCACAACCTTGGTGTAATCGCAATTACGATTAAAATTAAATAAAAGATTTTAAAAAACGTTTGAATCATACAGAACCCCCACCTATTATCATTCCGACCTTCATTATACTAGACAAACGAAGGAAAAAGAAGAAAAAATGTCCAAACAACAAGTGTTTGGACATTTTGAAGTTTTCTATATTAGAAACGTTTTGCTAATTCGCGTGCATTTACAATTGCTGCTTCTTTAATGTCTTGTGCTTTTTCAGGATTTGCATTCATTCCTTCAACTGCAATATATTCAGTGTCTGATACACCCATGAATCCTAATACCGCATTTAAGTGATTGCGACCGAAGTCCATAGATGCGTATGCTCCTTCAGAGTAAACGCCGCCTGTAGCTTGAATATGAAGTGCTTTTTTGCCTTCTAGTAAGCCAACTGGACCATTTTCAGTATATTTGAATGTTTTACCTGCGATTGATAAGTTATCTAAGTATGCTTTCACTACTGCTGGGTAGCTGAAGTTCCACATTGGAGTCACGAATACATAACGATCTGCATGCATAAATGTTTCTAAGTTATTGTTCATTGCTGCAACTTTTTGTTGCTGATTTTCACTTAAAGTTTCGAATCCTTCGCCTGCTGCAAATTTCCCCCAAGCAGCGAATACGTCTGCATCGATTGCTGGTACAGTTGTATTGAATAAATCAATTGTTACAACTTCGTCTTGTGGATGTTCGTTTTTATATGCTTCGATGAAAGCTTCTCCTACTGCCATACCGAAAGAACCTTCTGCTGAATTTGGATTTGCTGTAATAAATAGTACTTTTGTCATTGTATTAGCTCCCTTTTACACATTTTATCTTTAATTTAAGATTTATAATTTAAAAGTAAATAACTTACCTTATGTAAGCATAATACAAAAAGTTATGTTTGATGTCAATAAAAAATAGCTACTTTTTTTCGTAAGTTAATGATTTATTTTATTTCTTTAAAATTCAGTATATAGATATTTAGAATTTCTCATGCAAAAAGGCTATCTCTATACACTATAGAGATAGCCTTTTATTACATATTATTTTTGAAAAACATGTTTCACTTTTTCAGCTGGAATGTTACTTCCGCCTCTACCTTTTACATCTTCAATCATCATTGTAATGACCATATCTGGTGAATTTAAATCAAATGCAGCGAACCAGCCTAGTTCTTTTCCTTCGGCCTCTTTGGATACTTTTAATTCCGCTGTACCTGTTTTGCCAGCAAGAGTCATACCATCAATTTTAGCAATTTTTCCAGTACCATCTGGATCGTTAATTACTTTCGTTAAAGCCGTTTTCAATATATCTTGATTTTCTTTAGAAATCACGTTTTCTTTCCAAACTTTTGGTTGTTTATCTGTTTTAATAAGATACGGTGACGGAATCTTTCCATCATTTACAATCGGTGCATACGTTAAAGCTAAATGAAGAGGAGTCATTAAGACTTGTCCTTGTCCATATCCTGTATCTGCCATTTGAATATCATTTTTTATGCCATCATTTGCGATTTTAGAAGCTGGGAATCCGTATTCAATTGGTAATTTCTCATCGAATCCGAATTTTTTCGCCTCAGCCATAAATTTATCTTTTCCGATTTTCAAAGCTTCTTGTGCGAAATAAATATTATCCGAGTATTTCATCGCTTTATCAAAATCAATCGGATTTGCATCTTTTACACGCGTTACATAATAATTACCCCAAGAAGAATCTTTCGTCCATTTCAATCCTTCAATTTTCAACTCTTCTTTCGGATCGATTGTTTTCGTTTCAAGACCGATTGCAGCTGTAATTGGCTTAAATACAGAACCTGGTACCGATAATTGTGTAAATCGATTCGTCATCGGTTTTTTCGGGTCATTATTCCAAGCCTCGCGTTGTGCTTTTGATGTTCCTCGTGCAATTAAATTAGGATTATAAGCTGGACTACTTACAAGAGCAATTGTTTCTCCACTTTTCGGATTAATTGCCGCACTTGAACCAGCTTCTCCTTTCATTTCATTATACGTTTTTTCTTGAACAACACTATCGATAGTTAAAGTTACATTTTCTCCATCAACAGCATCTGTTTTCGCTAAATTTTTAATTTCTTTTCCTTGTGCATCCTCCATGAAGACACGGCCACCTTTTTTCCCGCGTAGCTGTTCTTCCAATACTTGCTCTAATCCAGCTTTACCAACTGGATCATCGGCTTGATAGCCTTTCTTTTGAAGCGTTTTTAAATCTTCTGCATTTACTTTTCCGATATAACCAGTAAGATGCGCTGCTGCTTCCCCTAACGGATATGTACGAACATTTACAGGTTTTGCTGCAACACCAGGTAAATCGATGTACGTATTTTGCGTTGCTCCCTCAGGCAAAATTCCAATTGGTACGAGATACCCTGGTTTTACCCATTTCGCAGCTAGTTTTTGATCAATCTCTTCTACAGACATATTTAACAACTTCGCTACTGCTTCTTTCGTTTGCGGAGCAGTTTCATCTAATTTTTCTGGAATAATTCCAATCTCAGAAGCTTTCCCATTCGTCGCAAGACCTTTTCCATTACGATCGTAAACTTCACCACGTTTTGGTTGTGTTGCC
Source organism: Bacillus sp. TH17 (assembly GCF_016651125.1). Taxonomy (NCBI): domain Bacteria; kingdom Bacillati; phylum Bacillota; class Bacilli; order Caryophanales; family Bacillaceae; genus Bacillus; species Bacillus sp. TH17. Next base: position 1,757,795 of record NZ_JAEKEN010000001.1, on the reverse strand, counting down.
TGCATACGCACTTTACTATCTTTTGTCATGCCAGGGAAAATGAAATCAGGAGTCCAATCTATTTTCCAAGATTCTTTATCTCCATCTTTTTCTTTCACCATTTTTGCTTCATGGCCAAAAGAGATATTACCACCAACTGTATCCATACTTACTTTAAAAGGAACAGGACCTTCATCTTTTTTATCTTCTTTTACTTCTCCTGCTTCTACTTTTAAGTTTTTCACTTCAATGCCAGAATAAATTTTTTCATATTTCTCAGTGAACTCTTTCTTTGAAATATCTTTTTTTGCCTTTTCTGATAATTGATCATACATTTCTGCAAATTTTTGTTTATTCCATGCTTTTGTATATGTATCAAACGCTTCTTGTGGTTTTTCTTCTTTACCGCATCCAACTAACATGAACGTTAAGCAAAGAAAAAGAATCCCCCATATCTTTTTCAATCGATTCTCCTCCTCTTTCTATATGAATACTTTTGAAAATTTTAGCATTTTTACATGCTAGATTTCATTATAGCACTATTGAATATCATCTATAAACTTATATTAACGAATACAAATAAAAAGATTGATGTGAATTTCACATCAATCCTTCTTATTATTGTTGCTTCTCATACACATGATAATAGTACGTATACGGATTCTTTTCATCCGTTAAACCTTTTTCAACAAAAACTTCTTTCCAATTTGTCATATCCATTTCTGGGAAGAATGTATCTCCTTCAAATGCATGATGGATTTTTGTTATATATAACTTGTCTACGTAAGGTATAAAGAGATCATAAATTTGTGCTCCGCCGAAAATAAAGATTTCCTCTTCATTTTTGCATAGTTCAAACACTTCTTCTACAGAATGTGCTACTTCACAACCTTCAACACGATACCCTTCATTACGTGTTACAATAATATTACGTCTTCCAGGTAGTGGTCTACCAATCGCTTCGTAGTTCTTTCTGCCCATAATAAGTGAATGGCCCATCGTTGTTTTCTTTACATACTGCAATTCACTTGGTAAACGCCAAGGTAAATTATTATCTTTGCCAATTACTCTATTCTCGTCCATTGCGACCATAAATGAAACAATCATTTTTTCATCTCCTCTACAATTATACTGCAACCGGTGCTTTAATTGCTGGGTGTGGATCATATCCTTCAATCGTTAAATCTTCCATTTCAAAATCAAACACAGATTTCACATCTGGATTTAATGTAAGTTTCGGGAATGGACGTGGTTCACGTGCCAATTGCTTTTCTACTTGTTCAAAATGATTCGTATAAATGTGTGCATCTCCAATTGTATGAACAAATTCTCCCACTTCAAGACCACATTCATGTGCAATTAAATGTGTTAAAAGTGAATAGCTTGCAATGTTAAATGGAATTCCAAGGAATATGTCACCGCTTCTCTGATATAACTGACAAGAAAGCTTTCCATCTGCTACATAAAATTGGAATAGCGTATGACAAGGCGGTAAAGCCATACTTGGTACATCTTCAGGATTCCAAGCAGACACAATTAGACGGCGTGAATCTGGTGTTTTCTTAATCATTTCAATTACATCTTTTAATTGATCAAGCGTCTCACCAGCTGTCGTTTTCCAGGCACGCCACTGCTTTCCGTATACGTCTCCTAAATATCCAAATTTCGTTGAGAATTCATCGTCTTCTAAAACGCTCTTTTTAAACAATTCCATTTGCTCATCGTATTGCTTCTTAAATTCCTCATCTTGTTGTGAGCGGAGACCGAAATCTGTCATATCAGGGCCAGTATACTCATCGCTTTCTACCCAGCTCTTAAATGCCCATTCATTCCAAATATTATTATTATGCTGCAATAAATAACGAATATTTGTATCACCTTTCATAAACCAAAGCAGTTCACTTGCTACAAGGCGAAACGGCACTCTCTTTGTCGTTAATAAAGGAAAACCATTACTTAGATCAAAACGCATTTGATATCCAAATACAGATACAGTGCCTGTCCCTGTACGATCTTCTTTCTTCGTACCATGCTCCATTACATGGCGGCATAAATTTAAGTATTCATATTCAGCATGTTTCATATGTAGGAAAACCTTCTTTCAATCTTATATGAAATTTATCATAACATGAAAAACAATAAATTTAATAATCTTGATAAATAAAAATTATTTCAGTAATTCTTACAAAATTATTAACTTTCCATATTTAAAAAGGTTTTCATTTTCTATTACCGAAAGTATAGTGCGGTAGGACAAAATTTATATTTGGAGGTTAGAAGTATGTCTAAAATTGAAACTCCTGTTATGACTTCGTTACAAACAACGGTTGAAAAAATGATGAAGGCTTTAAACGTTCCTGGTGCTGCTGTAGCTGTTATAAAAGACGGTGAAGTTATTCTTTCAGAAGGTTTCGGATATCGAAATATAGAAACAAAAGAACCTGTTACACCGAGTACTCGGTTCGCAATCGGTTCCTCAACGAAAGCTTTTGGCACACTTTCATTAAGCTTGTTGGCACAGCAAAAAAAGTTTAATTGGGATACTCCTGTCCAGTCTTATATACCTAACTTCTCTTTATCTGAACTACTTGCTAGCTCACAAGTTACAGGACGAGATTTGGCTTCCCATCGTACTGGGGTAAGTCGTCATGAGGCTCTTTGGTACAGCTCTTCCTTATCTCGAAAAGATCTCGTTGAAAAAATAAAACATTTACAACTTGATGCACCGTTCCGCACAGCATTTCTTTATAACAACTTAATGTATGCAACAATTAGCTACATTGTTGAAAACATTACAAATCAAACATGGGAGCAATACGCTACAGAACATATTTTAGAACCTTTAAATATGAGACATACAAATTTCTCTGTTACAGATTCACAAACTACAGATGATTATGCTTTACCTTACATTGAAAATGAAGGTGAAATAAAAGAAGTTCCATTCCGTAACATCGATACAGTCGGCGCTGCTGGATGTATTAATTCTACAATTGAAGATATGGCAAATTGGGTACTTCTTCACTTAAACGAAGGAAAGTTTGGAGATCATGAATTAATCTCCTCTGAATTATTACAACAAATGTATACACCACACAATTCAATTCCAGATCAACCGATTTTATCACTTCCCGAATCTCCATTAAATAGTTACGGACTTGGTTGGTTTATTAGCGCTTATCGTGGTAATAAGGTGGTTCATCATGGCGGTAATATTGATGGATTTTCAGCGCTCGTTTCATTCATACCAAATGAAAACATAGGCCTTGTCATTTTAACAAATGCTGGAGGCACATTACTTCCTACTTATCTCGCTAATCAAATTTATGATGAACTACTTGAATTAGAATCCATTGATTGGCATAAACGTGCTGTAGAAGATACTGAAAAAATGAAGGAAATGATGAAAGAAGCAACTAAATCACTTCCTGAACAAATTAAAGGAACTACAACTTCTCACAAGTTAGAGGATTATACTGGTACTTTTGAACATCCTGCATACGGAACATTACAAATATACAAGCGAGATGATTCGTTAAATGTACAATTTATGGAGATGGATATTCAATTAGGGCATCATCATTACGACATCTTCTCCGCAGAAGTTGAGTTATTCCAAATGAAAATGAGTTTATTATTCGCTTATGAAATGAGTGTGAGTGGTGAATTCCCATCCCTTCAGTTACATGTACCAGCTACGTTAAGTACTCAGCCGCTTACATTTAAGAAAATTTAATAATTATTTTAATAATAAAAAAGTAGGTGTGAGATAACACACCTACTTTTCCTATTCTTCATTTATCATTTCACTATCAAACCAAATCGGCTTCGATAATTCAAAGTTTTTATGATCCTTTAAAACTATAGTAAGACGTTCTAACGTATCATCTAACATATGCGGTGCTGCTCGTAAGGACCAGACAACTGATGAGAAAACTGTCATGCCAACGTACACCGCATATAATTTCCAAAACTCCTCTGGTATTACCCCATTAAAGTATCCTTCTATTTGTCCGATTGAATACGGAATACTAATGTCCCTTGCAAATAGTGCAATTTTTACGAAATCATGAAGTGGATCGCCCCAATCATAACCATTAAAATCAATAACACCTACATATTTCCCATCCCGCACAATTATATTTTCTAAATGAAAATCATCGTGTTGAAATCGATTTGGACGATCCTTTACATACATTTCATTTTCATCTATAAACTTAATAATTTTATCATCATTTTTAATTTTAATTCCGCATGTTTTATACGCTTCTAAATATTTGCTATGTTTTTTCATTGCTCTTTCATACCATGGAAGTATACCCTTAGGAGCTTCATATGTATGCATTTTTGCTAAATCTTTTCCTGCCTCTATACCTATATCATATTGTTCTTTTGGCGTATATGTCGGCAACAACTTCTTCGCATCTTCTCCTTCTATATACGAAAAAACACCGTAGCATAAACCTTCTTCTTCCAACAAATCCATTTCAATTGGCTTTTGTGCTTGCACACTACGTTTTTGCATTTCATTTAAAATTTGAAACTCTATTTTCTTTCTTTCAAACTCTTTTATATCGCCTGTCCGTAACAAATACTTTTCATCTTCAATAGTCGTAATGATATATTTTTTATCAGGAGAGAAACCTTTAGAGATTTCTTCAATATTTGCTGCATCTTTTACTATTTGTATATTGTTTTGCCGTGCTGTAATTGTCTTCATGTTTATTCCCCTTACATTTCTACATTTGGTGTATACGCTACTTCTATAATAAATCCATTCGGATCGTAAAAATCAATAGTATAGTATCCGTCCGAATAATGACTCATTTCTATCGGACCACGTATTACCTTCACTTTTGTACTAGCAAGAAAATCTGCTACTTCATCAACTACTTCTCTACGAATAGCTTGGTAACAAATATGTCTAGGCCCTAAAGTCCTTACAATTTCCCCGTCCACCTCTTTAAAATATATTTCACTTTCTCCCGTACTATATGCTACTTCATTTAACTTTCTCCATCCAATTATCAAAAACAATTTATCATAAAAAGAAATAGACTCCTCTAAATTCGCGACCCAAAATTCAATATGATGAATACCTGCTCGAAGTGTATTCATATTAAGAATGTGCCCCCTGTACGACTTGTACAATTTCCATAGGCGTATGAACCATATAATCTGGTGCATCTTTTTCTACTGTTTCAATGACATCATATCCCCAAGATACCCAAATTACGTTCACACCAGCCTTTTTACACGCTGCTACGTCTCGCTGTTCATCACCGACATATAACATATCTTGCTCTGTTATTTTTTTTGATTTTAAAAATCTTTTTATCATTTTGTCTTTACCAAATAAATTTTTAGAACAATACACTTCTTGAATATTTTCGATACCATTATTGTGTAAAAACGCCCGAACATGCTCTTCTGAGTTCGATGATATGACGGCAATCCCGTAGCCTTTTTTATGTAATTCATCTAATGCATCCTTCATCCCATGGAACAAAACGAGATCTTTTATAGCAGGTTGATACAATTTATAAAACTCCAGCGCTAATATCGGTAGTTTATACAGTGGTACATCGAGTTGCTTACATCTCTCTGGCATCGTTAATTTACGTAAATACTCAATTTCTTCTTCCCTTACCGTTTTATATCCGTGCTTTTCAGCAAGTTGATTATAAATCGGTACAAATATATTTTGTGAATCTACTAATGTGCCATCAAAGTCAAAAACGATATATTTTTGCATCCCCATACTCCCTTTTTTCTTTTTTCCTAAACATATGTTATTCAACAACATAAATGTCGTATCCTTTCATAAAGAAAAAAAGAACAAGATTTTCTCTCGTTCTTTTTAAGACAACCATTTCGGCGGTACATTCGTATTCCAATAAATATTTCCTAACTCATGGTGTCCTGAATATCCATCATCAAAACGATGATAGTGGAAATTAAAATAATATCCATCTTGCGGTGGATGATCTCTCCTCACATGAAATCGCAGTAAGTCATTTCCTGATTTCGTGTCATAAACATGAAAAATCTTTTCATTATTTCCGCCAGCCGGTCTTTGAGAAATCGCTAATGATTGTAACGATTCTTCTGGCACATCATTTGCAAGTTCCGCAATTGCCTCTTCAATTTTAGGTAATACAACATCTTTAAATTCATCTTCAATTACAGGCCCAATTTTAGAGCCGAATTTTTGCATAGATTGCTTCTCTGCTTCTTGCATCGCATAGTTAACAAAAGTATCGGTGGTTAACCTATCATTTGTTTCTTCATATGTATAGGACGTACTCTCCAAATTTTGTTGCCCAGCTGTGCTCGTAGGCTTGTCCGCAGCTTTGGCATTATCAAGTAATATGGAAGGAGGCGTCACTAAACCAAACGTAAATACGGTAATTAATGCGACTAAGGTTTTTCTAAACCAATTTGGCATTTATGTTCCCTCCCCTTTCACTCATTATATTTTATATAACGGTTGTTTCTTCTATTATACAAAATGATTGTAATTTTTGCACTTTACAATTTTGTTAACGTTCACATATTTTTCACTTGAATATGAAATTGTAAGATTTCATACACTATAAATACAACAACAATGAGGGGGACAATCAGATGACTTTAGATGTCGTGTACTCAGCCGCAAGCATACTCCTTTTAGTATATTTTATTTACCAGTGTGTTACAGACTAGAAAAAGAGCCATTTCCGGCTCTTTTTCTATGGTAAAAATACAATCCAACCAATCCATACTATAAAAATAATCCCGGCAATTACAGCTGGTAATAAATAAAAATGAGAAAGTATAACTATTCCATACAAAAGTATTACTGGAAGTAATAAATAGCGATCTGCCTTCCATCTTAACAATAGTAATTTGCCTTCATCACAATATAAATGTAGAAACATTTTTTTCGTAAATTCATTCCAATAATCGCGTGCATAACGAGAAATTGCAACTAACGTAAATACGAGGATAATAGCTGCAATCCACCTCGGACTCATCATAATACTTACCGTGCTTATACATACAATTTGAATATAAAATATTCGTGCACTACTTGTACGGAAAAATTCTTTCAAAAAAGATTCAACGATACGCGAATCAACTTTTTTCCCTAAAAGTCTTTTAGAATGTGGGAACATCCACGGTTTTTTACTCGAACTACTCGGTTTAGCCGCATGACCACCAACTTGCATAATCCCACTCGTCCAGCGCATACTTTCTTCTTTCTCTTTCTCAACTTCTTTAAAAAAGCAATTTTTATAATTTAGTTTTTCTTTTATCAATACGATAATTAGAAAAACTGCTAGACCGATACATAGTATAGAATAAAATGGATTTTTATAAATAAGAAACAGACTCAATCCAAAAAAGGATAGACTTATAGAAAATATTACATTTTTTATAATCCATAGTAGCCATCGTTTCCCCACACGTATATGAATAAATCTCGTCAACAACGACAACATAAATCGAAATACAGTAAAGAATGTCCAAAATAATACGATTTGTATCTTTGTCGCTCCGATACTTTTCATTAACACTGGTAACATAACAACTACTACCATTACATTCGTTATCGCTATTCGAATAAATGTATATATCATGCCATACTGAATTAATTTTCGCATATGAGTTGGATACGAAATTAAAAATAAGCTATCTGCTTGTTCAAAAAACGAGCGTACACCTCTCGAATATGTTACAAGATAAAATGCGAGTAAACCTAATCCGAAATACACAGTCTCTTCCATCGATAATGTTTCCGTCCATAGTGATCGATAATAGATTCCCATAAATATAAGTGCTGGAATAATTATATATAACGCAACTGTCCAATCTGTTACCGAACGTATGGACTTCCATTTCCGCTCAAGTTCATGGCGTAATCTTTTATAAAATTGTTTTTTAATCATGCTGTTCACGCCTTACGATTACATCAAAACAGTCTAATAATGAACTCCCCGGCATTTCCGCTAACGTTTGAATAGACTCTAAATGTCCATCTGCGACTAATGTACCTTGTGAAATGAGTAAAAATCTTTCGCAAATTCTTTCGGCAGTATCCAATACGTGCGTACAAAGTAAAATTCCTGCCCCGCGCTCTTTTTCTTTATATAAATAACTTAAAAACTCTTTCGTAGCTACTGGATCTAATCCGATAAAAGGTTCGTCGATTATATAAAAATCTGGCTTAGTTAAAAACGCCAATATAAGCATCGATTTTTGTTTCATACCTTTTGAAAACTTTGATAAATACTCATGCTTATGCTTATCCATTCGAAACATATGTAATAATTCTTCAGCTTCCCTTTCCCAGCTTCCTACTTCATTCTCACGAGCAGCCATTAATAATTCAATATGTTCCCAGAGCGTCAAATAATCATAATATGTTGGATGTTCCGGCACATATGCATACGGGTTTTTCTTTTCACCAAATGATATTTCACCATTCATATTTACAAGTAAGCCTAGCATCGTTTTAATCGTCGTACTTTTCCCGGCGCCATTTGCGCCAATAAGAGCAACTAATTCACCTTTTTCAATTGAAAAAGCAATATCATGAATTGTTTTTTCACCTATTTCATATCCAGCTGAGTGGATATTCACCTTCAACATACATTCCCCTTCTTTCCATTTCCAATACAATCAAGGAAAAGAATAACATATAGCTATCTATATATCATTATAAAATATTTATTTTCATAGCAGGAAAAAACATTTTTTAACAGAATATTAAATGTTTGATTACATTTTATTGGAGTGAATACTATGCCTTTTCAAATTCGTGAAGCGATGATAGATGATATAGATACACTTTGTTCTTTAACAAAAGAATTAAAAGGTTCCTCTATTTCCTATGAAAATATGAACAACCGATTGCAATTCGTACACATGAGTCCTTTTGATTTTTTATATGTTTATGAGGAAGAAGAAACTATATTTGGATTACTTGGGTTTCGTATACGCGAAAATTTAGAAGATGTAACTCGTTATGGAGAAATTTCAATTATTAGCGTCGATTCCACAATACGGCGGAAAGGCATTGGACAAGTGTTAATGAATTATGCAGAACAGTTAGCAAAGAAGCATAATTGCATTGGAACATGGCTAGTTAGCGGAACAAAAAGAGTGGAAGCACATCCTTTTTACAAAAAATTAGGTTATGAAGTAAATGGATATCGATTTGTAAAACATTTTTAAACTACTTTTTAATTGAAGGGACTATAACTATGACAAACATTAAAGCAATTTTCATTGATCGTGACGGTACAATTGGCGGCGACACTACAATACATTATCCTGGATCTTTTACACTATTCCCCTTTACAAAAGTAGCTCTGCAAAAACTAAAAGCTCAAAATATAAAAATTTTCTCTTTCACAAATCAACCAGGTATCGCGGATGGAATAGCGACTGTAGCTGATTTTGTACAAGAATTAGAAGGTTTCGGTTTTGATGATATTTACGTTTGTCCTCATAAACACGGGGATGGTTGTGAATGCCGTAAACCAAGTACAGGCATGCTTCTTAAAGCAGCGGAAAAACATGAGCTTGATTTAACAGAATGTGCTATAGTTGGTGATCGTTGGACTGATATTGTGGCAGGAGAAAAAGTGAATGCAACAACAATATTAGTACGAACAGGCGCTGGATACGATGCTTTACATACGTACCGAGACAAGTGGGCACATATTGAGCCAAACTACATTGCAGAAAACTTTGAAGATGCAACAAACTGGGTTTTAAATCAACTATAATACAATTTAAAAGAGACGTTTTCATTTTGAAAACGTCTCTTTTAATCTTACATTTTTTAAAATGTTAATTCATAATGGAAATAACGATTATCTCTCAAATAACCATTTTCAGCATATAATCGCTGTGCTGATAAATTATCAATCTCTGTTTGTAATTTTACACCTTTTGCGCCATTTTCTAATGCGAATTTTTTAGCAGCTTCTAATAATTTTTTACCTGTTCCAGATCCGCGCTTCGCCGCTTGTACAAACAGATCATTTAAAATCCATAATTCTTTCATTGAAATGGAAGAAAATGATGGATATAATTGCGTGAATCCAATATATTCACCGTCTTCAACTGCTACGAAAATAACGGATTCTTTTCTCTCGATACGATTTCGTAAAAATACTTTTGCACCTTCTAAATCGGAATCTTGTCGGTAAAACATACGATAGTTATTAAAAACTGATGCTAGTCCATCTAAATCTGCAATTGTTGCCTCATATATTCTCATTTTACTCCATTCCCCTTCCAATACTGTCTCATTATATCCGTTACCCATTTAGGCTGTTGTATTTCTTCTTTCGGCATAAACTCTTTCATTATTGGCTTTATATCCAATATAGGGGTGCCATCAATAGCGTCTAATCCCTCAACAATAATTGATTTACCGTCTCTTTTTATCACTTTTACAATTGTTACACCTAAGCGATTCGGGCGATTTTTCCCGCGCTGTGCAAAAATGCCTACTTTAGGATAATCCTTATTATTTCTAGGATGTCTAGCAACATATTGAATTTGTTCATCCGTTACTTTATGAAAATAAAAAACAACTTCAATATGAGAAAAATCTTCAATCCCTTGTATACTTTCCTCTGTATACAATTCAGTTAAAGTAATACAGGATCTTACTTCTCCCCATTCGTCATCTTTTATTTCCTTTCTTTCATTATGTACAAATGCGATTGGTTGAACTGAAAACATACGCATCCCCCTTAAATGTAACCACTTACATTATAAAATATTTTCTGAATGTTTTCCACATACATGAACTAAGTTTACATAATATAATTATAATCTATTTTCTAAAGCCACATTTACTGCTTCCATTGCATGTATAAAAGTTGTATCAAATATCGGAACTAATACGTCTTCCTGCTTTATTAATAATCCTATTTCTGTACAACCTAAAATTATGCCCTGTGCTCCTTTTTGCACTAGCTCTTCTATGACTCTTTTATAATATTCTCTAGATTGCGATGTTATTTTTCCTAAACATAATTCTGTATAAATTATTTCATTTATTTTTTCTCTATTTTTTTCTACTGGCACTATTACTTTTATATTATTCTCTTCTATACGTGACTTATAGAAATCTTGCTCCATTGTATATTTTGTTCCAAGTAGACCAATCGTTTGAATACCTTTTCTTTTAATTTCTTTTGCAGTAGTATCAGCAATATGCAATACGGGGATGTTAATATTCTCTTTTATTTTCTCCACTACTTTATGCATTGTATTTGTGCAAATGATTATAAAATCTGCTCCTCCCTTCTGCAATGAATACGCCGCATTCCCTAATACTTCCCCTGCTCCATCCCAATCCCCGTTAGACTGGAATCGTTCTATCTCTTCAAAATCCACACTATTAATCAAACATTTTGCTGAGTGTAATCCTCCTAATCTACTTTTTATCTCTTCATTTAAAATTCGATAATATTCCGAAGTCGATTCCCAACTCATACCACCTATAAGCCCTATCGTTTTCATATAACACACCTACCTAAGCTTTTTTCTAAACTAATAACAATGTTTTATTATGTATATTATACACAATAAAACAAGACTTTAAGTTTAGAATATAAAGTCTTGTTTAAACTATTTCCAAGGGAATTTTATGCGAATATTCTGAAATTAATTCCCTAATGTTTTTATAGAATCTTCATATTGATAATTAAAACATTGTCGATACAACTGTTTAATTTCATTATAAGAAGGAACTCGTGGATTATTTCCTGGGCTACCACTTTCAATTGCATCCGAGGCCATTTTTGAAATAGCATTTTCAAACTCAATTTCATCAATTCCATATTCTTTTAAATTTGGAATGCGAAGATCGAAACAAAGTTTCTTTATTTCAGCAAGCGTGTAATTCGCTACTTCTTCCTCAGAATATGAGTAGAGGTCTTTGTTTAAATTGCGTCCAATCTCAGCTAACCTTTTCACTGCACTTGTTTTTGTGAACTCTAAAACTGTAGGTAATAGTATGGCGTTCGATATACCATGTGGTACATGAAATAGTGCACCTACTGGTCTTGACATACCATGGACTAACGTAACTGATGCATTTGAGAATGCAATTCCAGCTTGTAATGAAGCGATCATCATTGCCTCCCTTGCTTCCATATTATCTCCATCTTCATATGCAATACGTAAATATTTCATAATACTTTCAATAGCCGAAAGAGCAAGTACATCTGTAAGTGGTTGTGAAAATTTAGAAATATATGCTTCAATTGCATGGCATAATGCATCTATACCTGTCGCTGCCGTAATATGAGGTGGTACCGAACTTGTTAATATCGGGTCAATAATCGCTACTTGTGGGGTAAAACTCGGATGCTTCATCATCATTTTTACATCTGTTTTTTTATTCGTAATTACTGCTACACTTGTTACTTCTGACCCAGTACCTGAAGTTGTTGGAATTGCAATGAGTGGTAGTGGATCATTTTCTATTTCAACATCTTTTTGGACGTAATATTCAATTGCTCCACCATTAGTATGTAACACCGCTACTGCTTTCGCAGCATCAATACAACTTCCACCACCAATACCGATAATAAAATCACACTTTCCTTCTTTACAAATCGTTAACGCTTCTAATACGTGTAAATTTGTAGGCTCAGCATTCACTTTGTTATATGTAATAACAGTAATACCTTTCTTATTTAGCTGTTTTATGCACCTTTCAACATACCCTAATTTCTCCATAATTGTATCAGTAACTATAAAAGCTCTTTTCCCAAACTTCTTTGATTGTTCCCCCAGCTTTTCAATCGAATTTCTTCCATATAGTACAGACTTCGGCATACGAAACTCAGCAACTTCTTGCAAGTACTCCACCCCTTCTTCCCCTTATTAATGTTTTAGTTTATAAAATATCAACTAAATAAATCTTTACAATTCATATAGTATCTATTTTTAATAAATTCCTGTAATAGTATAGAATGCGATAACTAAAAACACAGCAAGCGTTTTCAAAACTGTAATAGCAAATATATCTTTATATGACTGTTTATGTGTTAAACCTGTTACTGTAAGAATAGTAATAATAGCCCCGTTATGTGGTAATGTATCCATTCCTCCTGATGCCATTGATACGATACGGTGCATAACTTCTAATGGAATATCAAATTGATTTGCTGCTGCAATAAATTTATCACCCATCGCACTTAAAACAATCCCCATTCCTCCTGATGCAGAACCTGTAATACCGGCTAAAATATTCGTCGTTACCGCTCCATTCACTAAAGGATTTGTGAACGTTGCAGAAATGCCGTCTCTCATAATTGCAAAGCCTGGAAGTGCTGCAATGACACCACCAAAACCAAATTCTGCTCCTGTATTCATTGTTGCAAGTAGCGCACCACCAATACTTGTATTCAATCCAGCTTGAAATCCTGTTACTACCCGTTTCCAATATAATAAAAGAGTTGTTAAAATTCCTATTATAAGTGCCAATTCTACAGACCATATTCCAACTACCGCACTCAATTCTACTTTTCCAAATGCTTTCATACCAATTGCTGAAAAGTCAAAACCGTTCGGATACCACTTCGGTATCATAATAGTAAACACTTTATTCATTACACCTACTAAAATAAGTGGTATAAAAGCAATAAGTTGTTGTGCCCTCGTAATTTCTAAACTATTTAACAGCGGTATTTCTTTCTGCTCTAATTCCAAAGATGCTGCCATTTCAGTATTCCCATCGTTAAAACCAAAATACCCTTCACCTGCTGCTTTTGCCTTCTTACGCCTACTCTCTAAATATAATAAACCTAACGTGAGAACAAAAATTGCCCCTACAATACCAAGTATCGGTGCAGCATAAATGTCCGTTTTAAAAAATGTTGTAGGTATTACATTTTGAATTTGTGGTGATCCAGGAAGCGCATCCATTGTAAATGTTACTGCTCCAAGGACAATCGTTCCAGGTATTAAGCGCTTTGGAATATTAGCTTGTCGAAAAAGCTTAGCTGCAAACGGAAATATAGCAAATACCACTACATATACACTAACACCACTATACGTTAAAATAGCACCCATTAAAACAATCGCTAAAATCGTACGTTTTTCTCCAACCAACTCTACAATCGTCTTTGCAATAGAATCAGCAATTCCTGACATTTCTACTACTTTCCCAAAAATTGCTCCAAGTAAAAACACCGGGAAATATAGTTTAATAAACCCTACCATTTTCTCCATAAAAATATTAGAAAAGAAAGGTAATACAAAACTAGGTTCTGTCAAAAATACCGCAAATAATGCAAAAATCGGTGCAAATAAAATAACAGAAAACCCTCTATACGCTACAAACATAAGTAAGCTAAGTGCTAATAATATAATAACTAGCTCCAATTATACCCCTCCTTTAAACTGAAAATTCAATCTTTTGTTGATAAACTTCTACTAATCTTTCATTTCTGACATCCCTCCTCTAATTCATACAAATTTTTCATACTAAAATGTCTAATTATACATATTCGATTACATATGAAAAATCCCTTTAAACAAAAACGATTTCATCGTCATACGTTATAAAGGGATTGTTAGTCTCTATTTTTATTTTTTTATTAAACCATTTTCTATACAAAAATGGTGTAGTTCTTCTATATCCTTCGCTATATGAGTCGCACTAACTTCAATCAACTCATTTTCACTACCATAGCCATATAAAACACCAATGGAAGCAATTCCATTATGATTTGCACCTATTATATCGTGCTTTCTATCTCCAATCATGACAACTTCCTCTTTATTAAGTCCTTCATTCTGTTGTAAAATATGAGCAATTATTTCTTCTTTTTTTATTCTCGTTCCATTTAAATTACTTCCAATGATATCTTCAAAATAATTCGTTAGTTGAAAATGCTCTATTACTTGTCTAGCAAAAATAGTAGGCTTTGAAGTAGCTATAAATAAACGATTTCCGGTATCTTTTAATTGTTTTAGGAGATTTGGAATACCCCCGTATACACTATTCTCCAACAACCCACGTTGCTTTAAATACTCCCTGAAATAAAAAACAGCTCGTTCAACTTCTCCTTCATTCATATTATATCTCTCTACGAATGATTGCTGAATAGGAGGACCAATAAATGAATCTAACTCACTTACATGTAATTCTTCAATTCCAACCTTTTCTAACGCGTACAAAACTGAATTTACAATCCCCTTTTTAGGATCCGTTACTGTTCCATCTAAATCAAATAAAAATGTTGTATACATATTTAATCCCCCACTCATCCTACTTTACATGTAATACTGAAGGTTTTTTACTACTCTACCTCTACTATACTATCATTATTTATTTTTCGAAAAATTACTTTTTCTATGTTACATAGTTTCAGTTACAAAATACGGATAGATATGATAAAGTAAAAAAGTTACAATTAATTCAATAGAAACTGGTGAAACAAATGTCAATTACATTAATTTTTATAATGGCTTTCACAATTGTCATCCACGCAGTCGAAACTAGTTCTTATAGTATTCGATTAGCTGGTGTTCGTTTAAAAAGATTGTCGTTGCCTTATCTGTCGTAGGAATGGTATTACTTATTTCAAGAACGTCAAATTTACTACAAGCCTTTTTAATTGGCGGGATTGTCGATGACGCAAAACGAGATGTTTCTATTAATTTAGAGTATACTATACGACTTGTACTATTATCAGCTTCCATCGGTACATTACTTGCGATTATTCTTTATCCAACTTTGACAAAACTATTTGGATATGTCATTCAAAACTTTGAAACAGATGGTTCTTTCATTCGAATGATGAAAACAAATAACATTCAAAAATTAAAGTACACAAAAAAATATGTGCGCTTTCCAAGATTTGAAATGATTCATAGATTGCGTATCGGTGGTATCCCAAAGCGTATTATGCTTATTAACATGTTTGCTACTGCAATTTATACAGCAGGTGTTCTTTCTGCCCTTTATGCTTCTTTTCTAAATCCAGATTACGCAACAAATGCAAGTACAGCTTCTGGCCTTGTGAATGGTTTTGCTACAATTTTATTAACAGTGTTACTCGATCCACGTATAGCACTTTTGACAGAACGTGCTTTACAATCAGAAAATGGCGCTGAATCTATGAGTAAAATGTATGGTTGGCTAATGATTTCTAGACTTCTCGGCACCTTATTAGCACAACTTTTATTTGTACCAGGTGCTCACTGGATTTTATGGATTATTGAGCTGATGCATTAATCTACTAGGAAGGTGTATTTATCAATGAATATAAAAACAGAGCAAGATTTAATTCACTTAATAGAAAACGACGAATGGATGATGAATGTATTACAATTGGCAAAATCACTAGAGCTACCTGATTGGTGGATTTGCGCTGGGTTTGTCCGTTCTAAAATTTGGGATACTTTACATAACTACGCAGTAAGAACGGCTACGCCAGATGTCGATGTCATTTATTATGATCCATTACATAAAGATGAGACGTACGAACAATCATTAGAACAGAAGCTGGCGAATATGGATGCCGCTATCCCTTGGTCAGTAAAAAATCAAACTCGCATGCATGTAGTGAATGGAATGCCACCATACTCTTCTTCTGTTGATGCTATTTCTAAATTTCCCGAAACAGCAACCGCTTTAGGAGTTACGCTTGACGAGCAAAACAATGTCATATTAACAGCTCCATGTGGAATTGAAGATGTACTTTCATTACAAGTGAAACCTACACTTCATTTTCTGGAAACGAAAGAACGAATACATATGTACAAAAATAGAGTTAATAAAAAGAATTGGCAAGATAAATGGCCTAATATTACAATCACTTATCCAGAAATTTAAAATAGAGCGCTTCGCATTATACGAAGCGCTCTTTCTTTTTAGTTCAAAAAATGAATGACTGTTTCAGCAAATCGATCAGCTTCCTCATAATGTGGTGTATGGCCACTCTCTTCGAATATGATATGCTTCCCATTTCGAGCATCTTTATTAAATGTTTCAATTTGTTTTTCACACGTTACTACATCGTATTTTCCTACAATTAATAACATTGGATTTTCTACATCTTTTATTTTTGATAATAATGACGTATGAAATGCTCTTTCTGCTTTTAATCTATCAAAATGGATTTCGGAACGCTTTGAAAATTCTTCCCACTCTTCATCACTATATAAACTATAGTCAGTTTTAAACTCCTTATTTTCATAAATCTCCATTCTTTTTTCTTCTAATTCATCGCTTAATCTTATGTAGGTTTCTAGCAACTCCTCTGAACTAGAACTAGTATTGCTAGATGAATAAGCGAGGCACTCTTCTGCTACTTCTTCTTTTCCATACTTTTTTAATAAATTCCCGGTCTTTTGTAATAAAGCTCTACTTGTTAATGCAAAATCGAAAGTCGGACCTTCAAATATTATTTTCTCTATTGAATTTGGATACGCCCTTGCATATAACAATGCTACATATCCACCGAAAGAGTGCCCGATTACAGACCATTTCTCAATTTGTAGTAGTTTTCTTATTTCCTCACAGTCTTCAACTAAATCATTTAATCCAAAAGATTCTTCCTCAGTAATTCCTTCTGACCGACAAACCCCTCTTTGATCTATCATAATTACATATAAGGAATCTTTTAATCGTTCCGCTTGATGAAATGAAAAATCATAACAGCTTTCACCTGGACCACCGTGTAAAAATAATACTGGTTTATTTTTAGGACTTCCATGTGTTTCAACGTATAGCTTTTTCCCTCTAATGTTCATGTATTTCCCTGTTTCCATCAAATTCGCCTTTATAATCATCACCTTCTTTTTTACTGAATATCTTAACATTTATTGTTAAATAATTCCTATTACATTTAAAAAGACAATAATTATTGCAAGTGGTGCTACAAACCGAAGTAAAAATGCCCAGCAAGTAAATACTTTCTTTCCGTAATTTCCACCGACAAAAAATTCTGCTTCTAGTACTTTCTTTTCCATTTTGAATGACACGAAAATACTAATAAATAGCGCTCCAAGTGGCATTAATATATTACTAGATAAGAAGTCTACTGCATCAAAAATATTCTTCCCAAAAATCGTAATATCACTCCATACTCCAAATGATAAGGCCGATGGTATACCTACTAGGAAAATGCAGAAACCGATGATCCATGAAAGTTTAGCTCTTCTTTCTTGTTCACCATTTGCTAATGCTGAAACAACCGTCTCTAGTAGAGAAAATGCCGAGGTTAATGTGGCAAATGTAAATAGCGCAAGAAATACAGTTAAGAACAATCCTCCGAATGGAATTTGGCTAAATACAGATGGCAATACAATAAATAGTAAGCCCGGCCCCTCTGTCGGCTCCATTCCTAATGAAAATACTGCTGGAAATATAGCAAGACCTGCAAATAAAGAAACGAATAAATTCAATCCGACAATCGTAACTGCTGATTTTGGTAAACTTTCTTTTTTATTTAAATACGAGCTATACGTAACCATAATCGAAATCCCTATACTAATCGCAAAGAATGATTGGCCCATTGCGAATAAAATACTTTCTGAAGTAATCTTCGAGAAATCTGGTTGTAAGAAAAACTTCACGCCTTGCATCGCATTATCCAGTGTTAATGAACGAATAATAAGAGCGACAAATAAAACGAACAATGCTGGTAGCATATATTTACTTGCTTTTTCAATTCCATTTTGTACACCTTTTGATACAACCCATATCGTAATGAACATAAAAGCGAAATGTCCAGTAATAGCCCAAAGCGGATTTCCAATTGTTTCAGTAAATAACGAACCGTAATTTTGTCCCGGAGTAATAAGTTGTCCAGTTACTCCTCTGAATAAATAAATTAATACCCATCCACCTACAACGCTATAAAATGAAAGTAATATAAAACAAGTTCCAACGCCAAGACGTCCAATCCAGTGCCATCCTGTATTTGGTGCGATACTTTTAAATGCTCCAACTGCTTGTTTCTGTGTACTGCGTCCAATCATAAATTCAGCTATAAGTAGCGGTAATCCAATTAATACAGTAAATAATATAAAAATTAAAAAGAATGCTCCTCCCCCGCTCTTCCCAGCGATATAAGGAAATTTCCATATTGCGCCAAGTCCAATTGCTGATCCTGCTGCTGCCATTATAAAACCTAATTTCGAAGTCCATTGCTCCGTCTGTTTCATCCTATTTTCCTCCTGTTAAAATCATTTTATATTAATAAATAAATATTATTGATCAATCTGAATAAAACCTCCATTTCTTTTTCTATAAAATAAAAAATGGCCCAACGTCTCTATATAAAGAGACGCTAAGCCATTCACTTAACGCGGTACCACCCTTATTGATTCCATTATGAATCCACCTTAGTAGTAATCGTTTGATTACAAACCTAATATCGAAGGTTAACCGTTAAGGTTTACTAAGAATGTAATTCCGTTCCACCTTACTGCTCCTAGGCGAGTTCAGGATGTCATTTGACTATGTCGCACCAACCCATAGCTCTCTGTACAAATACATGACCTTACTACTCCTATTCAACACATTTTAATATTTAGAATATATTTTCTTTTGAAATTAATATGAAGTATATCGGTTATATTTATAACTGTCAAGGGATATATTATTTTTTTGTCGAAAAGGATTTTTATAAACTTTCAATGTAAAAATGAAAGAACAGTAAAAAAGCATCTTCGCGATAATCGCGAAGATGCTTTTTTATGGTATAAGACGTGTACAATCTCTCGGAAAAGCACTCGCCTCTCGGACATTTGTTAACTCTAAAAGTTTATATACAACCCTTTCTAATCCTATCCCAAAACCACCATGTGGTGGACAACCGTATCGGAATGTATTTAAATAAGATTGAAATTTCTCTGGATGTAATCCTTTTTCTTTAAAAGAAGCAAGTAACATGTCATAGTTATGAATTCGCTGTGCACCTGATGTAATTTCTAATCCTTTATATAATAAATCGAATGAATCAGTAATAGTTGGATTTTCTTTATTCGGTATCGTATACATCGGTCGCGCTTCTTTCGGATAATGTGTAATGAATACAAATTCACTATTATATGTTTCTTTCACATATTTACCTAGTAACTTTTCACCTTCTGTATCTAAATCCCCTTCAGGAGATTCTTTCCGATACTTCATTTTCAAAATTTCTTGCGCTTCGGCCAATGTAATTTTGGGAATTTCTGTAATGACAGGTACTTCTATTTGTAGTAGTTGTAATTCTTTTTCACAGTTTTTTGCTACTTGTTGAAACATATATCGTAAAACATCCGTTTCTAATTGCATCACTTCATGAAAATCATGAATAAATCCAAGTTCTACGTCTAACGATATATATTCATTTAAATGTCGTGACGAGTTATGATGTTCAGCCCGGTACACAGGAGCAATTTCAAAAACACGTTCGAGTCCTCCCGCTACCATCATTTGTTTATAAAACTGTGGTGATTGAGCTAAATACGCTTCTTTTTGGAAATATGGAAGCTTAAAAACATTCGCTCCTCCTTCTGCCCCTTGCGAGACAATTTTCGGAGTAAATATACGTGTGAAATCGTTCTCTATTAGGCATTCACTAAAACTTTGAACGAGTGTAGATTTCACTTTAAAAACCGCCGCGATTCGCTCATGCCTTAATGATAATACCCGCTCATTCAACAGTTGATCTA
This sequence comes from Bacillus sp. TH17, assembly GCF_016651125.1. Classification (NCBI taxonomy): domain Bacteria; kingdom Bacillati; phylum Bacillota; class Bacilli; order Caryophanales; family Bacillaceae; genus Bacillus; species Bacillus sp. TH17. The sequence continues at coordinate 1,737,122 of NZ_JAEKEN010000001.1, read as the reverse complement.
AGCCAACTTGTAGCTTCTTTTTATTTATCTCAAATGGAAGTGGCTCTGCACCATTTAATACTTTCACTTCACGCGCAAGTACTTCAACACCTAATTCTGTTTTCGGTGTCTCTACTATTTCTCCAATTATTTGGACCACACTTTCAACATCAACTTTGTATCCGGCTAACTCGTTTTCTAATACACATTGAATAACTCCCGTTCGGTCCCTTAATAATAAAAAACTAACATTCCCTAGATGACGAATCTTTTTTACCCATCCTTGTAGTAATACAACCTTCCCGCCATGTTCCGTACATTCTCGTGTGAGTGAACGCTTCATTATTTGATCCATTACATTTCCCTCCAATAGTTTTATTTTTATTTACATTATTGTTGTCATCGTCATCATCCACGGTCACTCACCTCCTTTCAAAGAATACAAAAATCCGCCCCTATAAATAGGGACGGATTTTTCCGCGGTACCACCCAAATTGTCATAATGACCATCTTAGCCCTGATAACGGTAGGTACCGTTTGCTTTTACTAATTATCACGTTCAAAGCAACACTCACAGGTGTCTTTCCATCATGCGGTATCGCAATCTTCCCAGCAATCGATTGCTCTCTGTAGACCCTTGCATCATGTACTTTTCCTAATCATCACTTTTTGTATTTACAGAGTATTCTATCTTTTTATTTTATAAAACGCAAGCCCTTTTAGAAAAATATTGCGATTTCTCACTAAACAGGCCCCTTCTAAAGATATGTAACATGAACATTGAACTCTATATAATTATCATTTGACAGCTTAGAAATGTTTTATCCTTCTCAAATTCTTTCAATCGAACTTGTTTTTTCCATTTTATTACATAAGTTACACATTTCCCACGCATATTATTATTAAAGTTTTATCGGAGGTGTACATATGAAAAAAACAATTAGTTTCTTTCTCCTATTATTATGCTTAGTTGTAGTTAATGAAGCATATGCCTATTCACCAAAATCTTTACCAATCTCTCAAAATTCTGATCAATGGCAAGTAAATATTGATGAAGTAAAAAGAACGAGTGAAAAATTGTTACAACCAAAAAAAGGTGTATTTCAAACATATCATTTCTCTGTAAAAAATCTTGGGAAAAGTGAAGTGTATAATGTACAAGTTGAAGTTTTTCGGAATGAACCAAATACGAAAACAAAATATGAACTCTTTTCCCTAAAAGAAAGTCGTCTAGCGGGCGGTAAAACTGGATTTGAACACGCTAATTTTCCAGTTTCTACAAAAGCGGATAAGGTTGACGTGATCATTACGTGGCAAGAACATCCTTTCCGCTCCATGAGAAACGGTCAAAAAGTTGAATCTAGAAAATTTAAAGAGCATTTTGTTTTTAAAGAAGCAGTAAAGTGAACTTATCGGTATATGTACATTATTACCGCTACCAATAAATTTTCTAGTACCAGTTCTTAAGCAAATAAAAAAGTCGTGGCTTATAAAAGCCACGACTTTTTATATTAATTCGTACTAATCCCTCTCGCTGCCCAAATGCGATCAATTTCAGTCGCGTGTTGTCCGCCGTATAAAAGAGCATCCGCTTGCTTAATTGCTTTCGCTCCATCACGGAATTTCGCATTTGGCGTTAATGACCAATGTGATTGTAAAATAATTTTTGTTGCTACATCACGTCCAAAAGATTGCGCCATTTCGTATTGACCTTGAGCCCAAATTTCCCCATCATTATGCACTTCATTCGTTATATCTTTCGGGTATACTTTATTCGTATCTAATCGGCGTAAGCACGTCGGATCTGAACTAGAATAAGCAGCCGCATCCCATTCTCCAATGCATGCTTTCCCGTATCCTGTTGTCGAAACTGCATCTTCATAAGTAGCACCTAAGAAATCTCCAAATCCTTCTCCCATCGCTCCACCTTCTGGTGAACTTCCGAAGCCTGGCACTTGATTATCTTGAATAGAATGACCATATTCATGCGCAATAATGCCAGCATCTTCTGCATCATCTACTCCGCCAGTACCGAAAGTTAAAGCTTTCGTTGATGGAGAATAGAATGAATTATCGTCAGTTGTACCATTTACATTCACTTTAATCGAACGTTTATTAATATTTTGAAAGCCTAATCCTTGAATGTAACGCTGCAATGTATCAATATGATAATATGACATAACATCTTCAAAACTATCATTTGCACGTGTATAGTTAAATTGTAAGTTTGTAGATTTCGTCTTCGCTTTTGAAGAAATCGTAACATACTCACCAATTAAAAATCCTGTACCATCTAAACCTTTTAACGTAACAGTTTTCAATTGATTCGTTAATGCTGTTGAATCTGCATCATTATTATCTTTTAACCCTGCTAAACTTCCACTAGATACGACAGGGTTAGGTAAAAATACTTTTCCTGTTCCTTCTGCTTTTCGGTTTATATCAACTTTTTTTATTAACTTTCCATTTTCCGCATCAATGAATGTTTCCCATGCACCGAATGGATTATTAGAATGGACTACCACTTTATATACAGGAATAGCGACTCCCTCTTCAACAATATATCCGAATTCTTTTTCTGTAGGAGCCCATAAGTTTTGCTCACTTTCTCCTCCAACATACGCCATCGATTTTTGTTCTGCATCTTTTTCACTAATTTTTTTCGTAACTTCCTTCACACCTGTAACAGGCTGATAATCAGAAACCGCAAGTAAGCCTTTTCCCTCTCCGTTAAGAGTAACTGTAATTTGTTTTGAAAATACAGGCGCACCATTGACCACTTGTTGGAACCTAACATATGAAGCTACTGATGTTTCTGTTGTAGAAATATATTGCAAGTCTGAAAGGTCTGCCTTCAATCCATATTCCGTAGCATGTCCTTTTAAATATTCAATTGCTTTTTTCTGTGGTGAATAAGCTTCTAGCTTTACTTGCTGTTGTTTTTCCAATGCCGAAACCGTAGAAATCGTCCCCATTACTAATGGCACAGTCATTGCCATTGCCACCATTTTTTTGTTTAACATAAAACCACTCCCCCTAATAAATTGAATCCTTTACCCCATTCCTATAAAGCTATTACTGTCCACAAGTAACGAGATAAATTGAATCTACGAGTAATTCTATACAAACAATTCTATTACCTTTACATTTTGGGTAAGTGAAATTTTCTCAATATTTATGTGTAAAACGAGAAAAATACTGTAGAAATATATTTCTTTTGTAAATTTCTTTACATTATGCTTTTTAAAGTAATGTGTAAAAAAATAAGTTATTTTTTACCTAACGATAGGTTGAAAATAATATTAATGAATGATACGATTTATGTAACTTTTTTTATTAGGAGGACTTATCATGAGCAAAAGTGAAGAAACACTCTCTTCCATAGTCGAAGCAAGTTATCGACTATTTGCCGGTCACGGCATTGCCAAAACGACCTATACAATGATTGCTGAAGAAGTTGGTATTGCCAAGCCATCTATTTATTATTACTTTAAATCTAAAGATGCATTAATTGAAAGTATTTTTAATGAATTATGTGCAGCGATGCAGTTCTCCTCATTCTTTCATACAGAAGAGTTTACTAAAGAGAATTTCATTGAGAAATGTGTTGAAATTGGCTTTAAAATGATAAACGAACAACAGAAAGATCCTTATTTTAATCGTGTATTACAAGAATATGTATTACTATCTTCAAGAAACGATATGTACAAAGATCGATTACTAACTGTACAAACAGAATATTTAAACGGATTTGAATCACTCCTAACAAAAGCAAATGAACTTCAACTCATTCAAAATAAAAATCTAGTTTCAAAAGCTCATATGTTGGCATTAGTACTTGATAATATTGGAAACTTCATGATGTTTGATGTAAATATGAATTATAAACAAATATGGATTGAAGCTGTCCACAGCATATTCGAAAGAAGTGATTCGTATGAAAACTAAAAAACGAATTTTCGGCTTAGATTTTGCTAGAGCGTGGGCAATGTTTGGAATGTTACTAGTTAATTTCATGGTGATAACAGGGGCGGAAGGAAATGGGCCTCCTCTGTTAAAAACCTTTATGACGCTTTTTGAAGGTAGAGCTTCTGCCTTGTTTGTTATACTTGCTGGGATTGGCATAACTTTAATGACTAAATCATCTGTTGCTAGCCAAGAGAAAATAAAAATCAATACCAGCCGAATATTGATTTGGAAACGATCACTATTCTTATTTATTTTAGGATTATTATTGTATGTAATGGAATGGACGGGTGATATTTTACACTACTACGGCGTTTACCTTTTCATCGCTGCATTACTAATTACTGTACGAAGAACTATACTAATATGGCTTTCTATCATTATTTTACTTGCTGCACAATATCTCCAACTTACTTTCAACGCCTTCGAAGGATGGGGAGGCACAATCCCATTTATAAACTATATAGACTTTTGGACCTTAGCAGGTTTTCTTCGCAACTTATTTTTTAATGGCTATCACCCTATTTTCCCATGGTTTTCTTTCTTCTTAATCGGTATGATAATTGGCAGGTTAGATCTTCATAATAGGAAAATTAGACATTGGTTGTTCTTACTGGGTTTAACAGTAACCGTAATTATAGAGCTATTATCAAAAGGGTTAACACACCTTTTTATCCCATACATTGGTGAAGCAGCCTCTACATTTTTGTTTAACACAGGACCCATTTTACCCAATATATTATACGTCGCATCCGCTACAGGATCTGCTATTGCTATATTAATAATTTGCCTCTACATTGCTGAAAAATATGAAAATAATTGGTTTGTTACTTCCATTATACAAACAGGACAATTAACATTAACGCATTATGTAAGTCATGTATTTATCGGTATTGGCGCATTGATTGTATTAAATCGTATGGAACATCAAACACTACTTTTCGTTTTATTATTTGCTACTGCATTTTTCATTTTCAGTATTTTATTTAGCGTATTATGGCGAAGGAACTTTTCTAGAGGACCTATCGAATGGATTATGCGGAAAATAACTGATTAATTTATCTTCATACAAAAAAGGAAGTTGGAATGATTCCATCTTCCTTTTTTCTTTAATTAGCCGCGTTTAATTTAATTCGGATCTTTGTCTCACCTAAAGAAAGTTCATCGTCCTCATTCGTTAAGTGACCAAATGTAAATTGCTTGACGAGTAAGTTTTCTTCCAATAAATCTTTATGATTCGTTAACGTTTGCTGTAGTTCTTCTTCTGTATCAAGAATTACATCCACTCGTAAATTAACCGGTAAATTCAACTGCTTACGATATTCTTGAACTGCACGAATAAATTCACGTGCTACTCCTTCTTGTAACAATTCTTCCGTTACATTCGTATCTAACATTACCGTATATTGACCATTAGTCGTATTTGAAAATCCTGATTTCGCAACTTTCTCTACTAATACATCTTCAGCTGTTACAACTACTTCTTCTCCTGGTGCTACTTCGTAAACTGCTCTTTCTGTAGATACAAAGTGTTGTACTTCTTCTTTTGATAATTGTTTTAGCCAGCCATTTACTGCATTCACACTTTTACCAAACTTCGGCCCAGCCGTTTTAAAATTCAGCTTTAATTGATAGGACGTGTATTTCGTTTCATCGAGTTCAACATGGAACGCTTTTACATTTAGCTCATCCATGATGATATCACGATAAGATTCCCAATCCATATCATTTTCATTATGCGCTAGTAATACAAGTTCTGCTAACGGCTGTTTTACTTTTAATGAATGTTGATTACGGTTACTTCTTCCAAGTTCAACAACTTGTAAAACAGCATCCATTTCTGCTTCTAACTCAGGCTGGATAAGTGATTCGTTTACAAACGGATAATCTGCTAAATGAACGCTTCTTCCTTCTAAATTCAGATGAATATCCTCAGCTACAAACGGTGTAAATGGTGCGATTAATTTACTAATTGTTACAAGCACTTCATGAAGCGTTTCATACGCAGCTGCTTTTTCAGGATTCATACCAGATTCCCAGAAACGATTACGTGATCGTCTTACGTACCAGTTACTGACTTCATCTACAAGCGCCGCGATTTCACGAGCTGCATTCGTAAATTGATAATCATCAAGTGCTGTTCTCACTTTTTTCGTTGTGCTATGCAATCTTGATAATACCCATTCATCTAATTTCGTACGTTTAACTTCATACTTTTCTTTCGGATTATACTCATCTAAATTTGCATATAAAACGTAGAAGCTATATACATTGACTAACGTATCTACAAATTTAGATTTTGCTTCCAGTACTGTTCTTTCAGAAAAACGCTTTGCATTCCACGGAGCACTGTCAACAAGTAGGGCCCATCTTAAAGCATCTGCACCAAACTGATTTACTAAATCAACTGGATCTAGTGCATTTCCTTTACTTTTAGACATTTTCTGTCCTTCCTCGTCTAGAACATGCCCTAGTGATAACACTCGTTTATAAGGTACTTTTCCTGTATATAGCGCTGATACTGCTAATAAACTATAAAACCAGCCGCGTGTTTGATCAATTCCCTCTGCAATTACATCTGCTGGAAACTGTTCTTCAAACAACTCTTTATTTTCAAATGGATAATGATATTGCGCAAACGGCATGGAACCACTATCAAACCAAACATCGATTACTTCTGGTGTACGATTCATTGTACTTCCGCATTTTTCACAGCACACTTTTACTTCATCTACATACGGCTTATGCAATTCTAAATCTTCAGGCGTTTCTTTCGTACTATGCTTTCTTAATTCGGCAATGCTTTTCGGTGAGAATTGATGATCGCAGCTTTCACATTCCCATACGTTTAACGGTGTTCCCCAATATCTATTCCGGCTAATATTCCAGTCCACCATGTTTTCTAAAAACTTACCAAACCGTCCATGCTTCATATGGTCTGGATACCACTTAACAGAATCATTATTTCGTAAAAATGTTTCTTTAATCTCAGTTGTTCGGATTAACCAGCTTTCTCCTGCATAATAAAGTAATGGTGAATCACAGCGCCAACAGTGCGGATAGCTATGCTCATATTTTTCTTTATGATATAGTAACCCTTCTTTCGCTAAATAACGAACGATATCAACGTCACATTCTTTTACAAACTTTCCTTTTAAGAACGGTACTGCTTCTGTATACTCACCTTTCTCATCTACAACATGTAAAAATGATAACCCTTCACTTTGAACGACTTTATAATCGTCCTCCCCATATGCTGGAGCGATATGAACGAGTCCTGTACCACTATCTGCTGTTACAAAATCTGCTGCAATTACGTGGTATCCATTTGTAACTTCCTTCATCGGAAACGGTGCTGTATAAGATGTGTTTACTAATTCTTCGCCTTTATGAACAGATAATACTTCATAGTTTTCTTTTAATACTTCTTGTACACGTTCTTTCGCAACAATGTATACATATCCTTCTTGTTTCGCTTTAACGTATTCCATATTTGGATGTACGGCAAGTGCAACATTCGCTGGAAGTGTCCACGGCGTTGTCGTCCATCCAAGGAAATATTCATTTTCACTATCTTTTACTTTAAACTTAACCGTTGCGCTTAAATCTTTCACTGTTTTATATCCTTGTGCAACTTCATGTGAACTAAGCGATGTTTGACAGCTTGGACAGTATGGAGAAACTCTATGTCCTTTATATAACAAACCTTTTTCATGAATCGTCCCTAAAATATTCCATACACTTTCGATATATGGATTCTCTAGAGTAACGTATGGATCATCCATATCTGCCCAATATCCAATGCTCTCCGTAAATTCACGCCACTGCTTCTCATACGTGAATACACTCTCTTTACACTTTTGAATAAATGGCTCAATGCCGTACTCTTCAATCTCATGCTTACCTGAAATACCAAGTTGTTTTTCGACGCCTAATTCTACAGGTAATCCATGTGTATCCCAGCCAGCTTTTCTTAACACTTTATATCCAGCCATCGTTTTATATCTCGCTACTAAATCTTTAATTGCCCGACCAAGTGCATGGCCGACGTGTGGTAAACCGTTCGCCGTTGGTGGTCCTTCATAAAACACAAACGATTGTGCGCCTTCTCTATTCTGAATTGATTGCTCAAAAATGCCCTGTTCGTTCCACTGCTTACGAATACGTGTTTCTCTCCCTACAGCCGACTCTTTTACATCTACTTTCTTCATCTACAATCACTCCTTTGAATGTTTTAAAAGCACACAAAAAACCCGCCCCTATGAAGTAGGGACGGGTTTACCCGCGTTACCACCCTAATTCTATTAGCTTTTCACTAATAGCACTTAGCAACGTACTAATATACGCGTTCTTTGTAACGGTAGACATCCGTCCGAGCTTACTTTATTCAGCCACGGCTCCTCGGAGATGATTTTCAAATAACGTCTGCACACCGGCTTTCAGCAATACACCGGCTCTCTGGAGAACAGCTCACTATTTTACTCTTTCTCGTCTTCAGATTTGTATACTTTATTAAAAGTTATTTTATACCATTAAACAATTAATTGTCAACTAATTCGAAATATATTTTTATTTATACCCTTTTTCTCTATTCTTATACAATTACTTTTCAAATTCTCGCAATCCTGCTAAATCTTCATCTTCCTCTGCAAGTTCAGCGAAAAATCCTGTTTCATCTTCACGAAGCACAATTTCAAGTTCATCTCTTGCCTCTTCATTTCTGTTTAATGATGTTAAATAACAAGCATGATCGTATCTTGCTAACAAGTCAGTAGCATCAATTGCTAATATTTCACTTGTTATTTTTTCTGCCTTTGTCGTTTGCCCAGCTCTATGATACGAAGATGCTAAAGCAAGAAGAATTGCTGTTTCATTTGGATGATGTACAGAAGCGTCTTCTAATAACTGAATCGAGTCCTCAATTCTCTCTTGACTTTGATATATTTCTGCTAAAGCAAGGAATCCTCTACTTACAAATGGCGTTTTCTCAATTAATTGCAAGTGAATTTTTTCGGCTTTTCTTTCTTCGCCTAGCTTACATAATACATTCGCTTGTAGAAGAAGTGTATCATAATCATCCGGTAGCTCGCGAACCATTTGTTTCGTTAATTCAAAAGCATCTCGTAACATATCTTCTTCTTCACACTCAATGAAAAGATTTACAAGTTGCTTCGCTACATCATAATCCCACTTATTTTCTAACGATGTTTGTAAAACCTCTATAGCTTCTTCATTCATCGCCGCATTCTCATAAAATATTGCGAAACGCTGCGCTGCCATACTATTTTTCGGATTTAACTTTAAGGAGATTTCAAATAAATCGATAACAACTGTAATCATTGAAATTTCCTTCGCACGATTTTTCATGCGATAAAATGCTCTTGTAAATATAGATTTTTTCGGTTGCTCATTTTGCTGTCTTTCTACTAATCTTTCGGCAACCGCTGTAGCTGCATACATAAACGCTGTACTTCTTTCTGCTTTTTTCACCTTTAGCGTATGAAGTACGTCTCGTATCTGGGATAATTTTTTATGTTGTTCCATTGCTTTTACGTACACACCAAAAATACGTTCACTTTCCAAATCTTTATGCATTACTTTCAGCGCAACTTCGATTGCTTCTGCACTCTGCTTTTTAACTAGCAATTTCGCATAATGATATAGTACTTCCACATGCGCTTCATCTATTTTCATTGCGCATTCGATATATTCTTTTTCTTTATCTATGTCATTCATCGCGCCAAACACGTATGCAATCGCATCTAAACGCCATGTTTCAGGAACTTCTTCCTCCAATTTTTCTAGTTCAACTAGCAATTCTTCCTGAAGATTCATTTCTACTGAAAGCTGCGCTAAATATTCCATATTTATATGCATTGGTTCTTCTTTCATCGCCTGGACCATATGCTTTTGTTCTTTGGAACGATTCTCTTCTTTTTCGTATATTTCAGCAAGCTGCAAATGTACACCTAAGAAGTTCTTATCCCTTTCTAAACATGTTTCATACGCATGCTTTGCTTCTTGAAATTGCCCTAACGCCATGAATGTTTCACCGATACGGAAATACGGCAATGAATCTTGTTTTTTCTTAAGTGCATCATTATACCGTTTTATCGCCTGATCATACTGTCCAATAGATTCATATAAAACACCTGCGTAACAACCGTATTCAATTACATCCTCTTTTTCTTTTTCTAACGTTCTTAAAAATGCTATGCCTCGTTGCACAAAAGCTGTGTCTTTTATTCGATTTACATACTCATCCAACACGCTCGCTATATTAGCGTATACGCTTCGTATACCGTTCTCTAATTTAGAAAGTGCAAGTTTTAACTCTTTTTCATCCTCACCTAATGCCATTTCAGCATCCCATAACACCATACCAGCATTCATAAGGAAATCTTGATTGTCTTCAAATTGCTTATTAATACTGACAATATAGTTTTTTGCATCCTTATATTGTTCCTTTGCCATATAAACTTGAATTAAACCGAAATGAGAATATACATCTTCATTATTTTCTTCTAAAGAACGCTTATATATAGTTTCCGCTTCTTCAAGTTCATCATTTTGAAAATGAAAATCTCCTAAACGAACATATAAAGACGCCTGATCTTCACAATTTTGAATTCCTTGTAATAGAATTTCCTTCGTATTTTTCTCATCATCCAAATCCGATTCATAGATTTCCGAAAGCTTCGTATATAAATAGGCTGCTGTTTTATCTAATTGAATCGCCACTTTAAGTCCTTTTACCGCCAAATACACTTTCCCTAAATACTGAGCACATCTTGCACGTTCATACCATATGTGCGCTTCATATTTATATTCTTTTAATAAATCATTAAAGAATCCATATGCTTCTTCATATCGTTCTAAATCTATTAAAATTAAACCGTGATTTACAAGTGTAAACCTTTCTGGACTACGTTCTATAGCTGTTAGAGAATACTCTAGCCCCTTTTCGGATTGATCCATATACATGTATGATAATGCTAAGAAACTCCACGCAACTGGTTGATCTGCATCCAATTGTAATGATGAACGAAAACTAGCAATCGATTCTGCATAATTATCTTGCTCAAAAGAATAACGTCCATTTATAAAATGATACAACGCTTGATTGCTTTTCTTCTCCACACTTTGAAGCATCTGTCCTGCTTTTTCCATATCCTGCAGACGAATAAAACACTGTGCACTATGCAATTTCACAAAGTCAGAGCTCGGAAACTTTTTCATTAATTTTTCTATACAAAACTGAATAAAATCTTTATCTACTTCAGCATCTAAATGTTTAATCGTATATAACCAAGTGTTTGGGTTTTCACTTGTTTCTTTTAAAAATAGTACTAACTTTTCAATTCCCTCTTTATCTTGCTCACCTAAATGATCTGTAAGAGAAAAGATTGTTTTATAATAAGTGTGTTCTTTCTCATTTAAAAATGAAAGTTGTTCCATTCTATCTTTTGGTATAAACGTAATAGCTAAACAATCTGTATAACGATATTTTTCTTGCAACTTATCATATTCCACAAGAATCGGTTCCAAGAAATTCGGATCTTGAATATAAAAAGCTTGCAGTACATCGTCATAACCAGAAAGCACTTGTACATGGGAAGCGTGCTCAATATCTATACTTAATAAAACGGGAATACCTTGATTGAGTAATCTCTTATAATTTTCCTCATTCCCTTGAAAATAACGATATTCGTAACCTTGCTCTTCTATATATGTAACTGTATCTGAAAACTTAGAACCTGTTACATCAAAAATATGTTGTGCAATTTCATCTTGCGTACGTTTTTCTCCCCATACCCCTAACATCATTTCCAAACTTGTCGGAACGCAATAGTTATCCTTTTGTACAACCGGAACTATCGGTAAACGAACCTTTTTTCCATCAGGATTTTTTTCTATATGATGATATAGAGAATTTTTTAAACTCTTTTCACTTTTCAACAGTGCTTGCAAATCGTGAATATTATTCATTTTATAAAATGCTTCTGCACGTAAATGTATAAAATAAGTTGTATATGCATGATGCGGAAGCATATGATTGATTTTATCTATTACCGCTAACATTTCTTCATAGCGCTCTAAATCTAATAAATATTTTACTTTTTCAAAATAGAAATATGGTACTTGAGGGAACTTTGCAATCGCATCATTAATGAGTTGTAACGCTCGCTGCTGTTCACCTTTATATGCATATAATTGCGCCAATAAGTACGTAGCTAACTCTTCACAATCTTTATGCTGCTGACCGGATAAAAGTTGTTCCTCTGCCTCCTCCCACTCACCAGTCTGTATATATAAGTAACCCCATTTATCAAAAACTGCACGCGTACTATGCTTTTCCGCCTTTTGCATATAGGCATAGGCCTCTTCATTTCGCTTCATATCTAGCAAACATCTAACTAACGTAAAGTATGTTTTCGTTAAAACATCCGCATCAGTTTCCTCTTCATTTACCTTTTCCAAAGAATCTTTTAACAATTGTTCAGCATCAAGGATTTTACGCTCATCAATTAATTCATCACAATATAAAGAGAGCGTTCTCATATTTGGGAATTTTTTATAAGTATAACGAATTAAAAAGGAGCTATATTGATGCATCAAACCTTCATCAGCAAGACGAATTAATGTATCAAACTCCTTAGGTGACGAGACGTTAGAAAGCCAGTTCTTCACGTATGATAACTTATTCGTTTCTTTTATATGCGCAATTTCATTATTTATCTCATGTAATCCATCTAGGAATCTCTTTTCTTTCAAACAAATCTCTAATTGCTTAAAATCTAGCATGCATTCACCTCAAATTATTATTTATACTGCCATTTGCAAGCAGTATTCTAACCTACTTGCTTAGATTTTACACATCATACAGTATGCATTCAACTAAAACCTCATATAATGAACGATATTATTTAATATTATTCAAGTTTATAACTAAATATCTTAAAAACGATACTTTTTCTCGTTATTTTGTTTAATTTGATGAAATAACATATATTATTCGAAGATGGGTTTTATCTTCTTTTTTGAGGCTTCATTCAGTGGATGAAATTATATTAACGATTTCCTGAATATCTATTGTAACTTACAATAGATCAACGATTTGATAAGATATATCGATTTACCTAAAAAAATGACAATCATCCTATCTTTTATTTCACTTATCAAATTTTAAATCTATAAAAACACCGTAATGATCACTTGGAAATACGTGTGATGAAGTTAATGCTAAATCTCCAAATACAGATACATTTTCTATATTTAGAGATTCAAACGAATCCTTCTCTTGTATCAAAATCCAATCATATCGTTCTTCTTGCTTTTCATCCCCTATTAAATTTGTATTCTTTCCATAATCTAAAGTTGGCTGAGCAAGAATGTTATCTTGATTTTCTTTAAGCTGAGCCACGTCTATCCATTGATTACTTATTAAGTATTGATGCACCCCTGAATGTGGTTCATCATTAAAATCACCACATAATAATTCGTAGCCACTACTTCTGTTTTTAATCCAATTATTCACCGTATCCAATTGCTCTTTTCTTACCTTACTAGATTTCCAATTTAAATGAACATTCGTTATCCCGAGCTTATACTCTTTATATTTTAACATAATTCGAATGGCACAATAATTCGATTCCTCTATATCTGTTTCCCAAATAGCTTCTTCAGCTAAAATAGGAACTTTACTTAAAAAAGCTAGGCCTTCATCTGGAGAATCTGGATACTCTTTAAATACACAGACCGGATATCCAGATTGATCCGCTATATACTGCGCAACATTTTTCTTCAATTCATACTTAGCACAACTTCCCACTTCCTGTAGAGCAAGAATATGCGGGGAAATATTGCGAACCTCCTCACAAATGGCTTCTAATCTCTCAAACCAAAAACTCTCGTGATTCCATATATTGAAAGTAGCAATTCGAATTACATCACTACAATTTAACATTTTATTTCACCAAATGTAATTTTCATATTCGGAGCATAAACTAAAGATGCATGTATATGAAACACTTCAAAAAATCGTAGTTCTGCTTCATATTGAGCGAGCGCTTCAGCAAATGTTAATCCCCGACTCATTAAACGTTCTATAAATTGCTGTTTATCACCCGGATTGCCTGCAATCCCCTCTTCTTTTAGAGAATTATATAATCCTTGCTTATCATTTTGATTTAAATTAGAATCTAAAAAATTCACTTTATCACTTACTCTACATTCAATATTTTTAACACCCAATTCACTTAAATACATAGGTATTTTCATACCGATATTTCCATCTTTACCGTTTCTCTGTGTATCTCTTTCAAATAATCTCTGCAAAACACCTAGCTGGATAATTTCCGATTGATTCTCTCCATCTAATACGTATGAAGACATATTTGACATCCAATGTGGTTCAAAACAGATTATTTTACCACCTTGTTTAATTGAATGTATCATCTTCTCTAGCATCGTTTTTGGGGAACTCATATGTAATAAGAAAGCATGACTGACAGCTATATCATATTTATTTTTCAATTCAATTTCTGTCGCATCCCCCTCAATAAATTCTGTTTCATATGGGAGTGCACGAAACAACTCTCTCGCTTCAGCTATTAATGTTTCTCCCCTATCAATCCCTGTATACTTTGATCCAATTGGAAGTAAAGGCAACAAAATTAAACCTAAATAACCATATCCACAACCATAATCAACAATATGTATAGGATCAGTAATCTTCCAAACTGAATTGACTAAAAAACTTAAATAATCATCGTTATAATATAAATCTCTCGTATTTCTTAAATATGCTAGCTTACTATTCCAATCATACTCTTCCAGGTCCAACACCTCCTTTTATATACAAAACTAAAGTTCTCCATTTAATAGTCACATTCCTACACTTCTAATAAAAAAGCTAGTATACCTTAAACGATACACTAACTTTCCCACTCACATAATTTAACAATTACAATCAGTATAATCAGTACAAGCTAATGTACTGCAATCACAGTTTCTATGTTCGTCATTTCTTTTTAGGTGAAAATAGAGTAACACAATAAATATTGTACAAATAACAAAAGCAATTACTGCTTCTATATTTCTTTCATGAATGAGAAAACTAATCCCGCTTCCTCCTGAAATAAGAATTAGAACTGAGTAAATTCAAAACATGTAAAGTTCTCCTTCCATTAATATATGCTTTTAGATGTTATCCATATAATGCTAGAGGCAATAAATAGCCCCATACCATTACCGCTTAATAAACCGGTCGTTACTCTTAGTAAATTTGTGCTGCTTCTCCATTTCCATTTTTGGGTGAATCCATCAATAAGTAACGGAATTTGAGCGGAAAATGATAGTATTATTGCAAGTAGAAACGAAGGTGTCATATAAAAATAAATTGGAAACATTAAAATACCGATAAGCATGCCTGTACAACGCGCACATAAAGGTATGTATTTTTGTAGTTTAAGGAAACTTCTTTCCGATCTTCTATGACAAGGAATTTGTAAAATAAAAGTTCGAATCAATATGAATCACCCTCTCTAAATAGATTTTAATTGATTTTGCAAAAAAATTATATATCCAATAAAAAATCAAACCAGGTTCATACTAGACCCGGTTTGTCAGTTTATTACTAAGTTCATAATAATTCTTTTCATATTTACATCTCCTCAGGTGCCCCTACCCCAAGTAAACGTAATCCCTCTTTTAATACAACCGTCACAGCGTAAGCTAATGCGAGTCTACTCTCTTTCTCTTCGTTCTCTTCTAATATACGAACATTTCCATAATATTTATTGAACGCTTGTGCTACATCTAATACGTATTTTGAAATAGTAGATGGCTCATTTTTGTTGAAGGCCGCTTCAATTACTTGCGGGAATTTATTAAGTAATTTTACGACACTCCAGCTATAATCATCTTTTAATGCAAACGTACAAGTTTCAAATTCTACACTTTCTTTTCTTAAAATTGAACAAGCACGCGCATGTGTGTACTGTACATATGGTCCTGTTTCTCCTTCAAATTTCAACATATTTTCTAATGAGAATTCGATATTATGCATACGCTCATTTTTTAAATCGTGGAAGATAACCGCTCCAACACCGACTTGTTTTGCCACGTCTTCTTTTTGTTTTAAATTCGGATTTTTCTCTTCAATATTTTGTTCCGCAAGCGCAACAGCTTCTTCTAACACTTCTTCTAATAAAATAATTCTGCCCTTACGTGTCGACATTTTCTTACCATCTTTTAATATGAACCCGAACGGTACATGTTCCATTCCATCAACCCAAGTATAGCCTAGCTTTTTTAATACAGTGAAAAATTGATTAAAATGTAAACTTTGTTCTGGTCCAACTACATAAAGTGCTTTATCAAATCCATATGTGTTTTGGCGATATAAAGCCGCCGTTAAATCACGTGTTGCGTAAATAGTTGCACCATCTGATTTTCTAATTAAGCATGGCGGCATACCTTCTTTTTCTAAATTAACGACTAATGCGCCTTCTGATTCTTCAAGTAAATCGTGCTCTTCTAAAATCCCAATAAAGTCTTCCATTTTATCGTTATAGAAAGCTTCTCCTTGAAAGTTTGTAAATTCCACACCGAGAAGTTCATAAATACGAGAAAATTCTTTTAAAGACTCATAACGGAACCAATTCCAAAGTTCGACTGCTTCTTCATTTCCTTCTTCTAGTTTTTTAAACCATGATCGTCCTTCTTCTTCTAGTTCTTTGTTCTCTTTTGCTTCTTCATGAAACTGAACATATAACTTAAATAACTCACGTATCGGATCCTCTTTAACTAACTCTTCATTTCCCCATTTTTTATATGCGGTAATTAACTTTCCAAACTGCGTGCCCCAATCGCCAATATAATTGATTCCGACAACTTCATACCCACATTTTTCGGCGATATGTTTCAGCGAATTACCAATCATTGTAGAACGTAAATGCCCCATTGAAAAAGGTTTCGCGATATTAGGAGAGGAATAATCGATAACTACCGTTTTTTCACATCCAAAGTGATTTTGACCGTACTCTTCTTTCTCCGCTAAAATTATTTTTAATACTTCATCACTTACTGTTTCACGATTAAAAAATACATTTACATAAGGACCAACAGCCTCTACTTTCGTAAAGAACGGATCATTTAATTTCTCCGCCAATTCCTTCGATATAATAGCTGGTGATTTTTTATATTGCTTCGCTAGTGAAAAGCATGGGAACGCTGCATCTCCGAATTCATCTTGTTTTGGTGTTTCGATTAAATCTAAAATTTGATTTTGTGTTAATTCATTCGTAAAAATATTCGATAAACTTTTCGCAAACTGCGTTTTATAATTCATACTATAACCTCCTTATTTTTTAAAACACAAAAAACTCGTCTCTAAAAAAGAGACGAGTTTTAACCCGTGGTACCACCCTTGTTGTTCATTTCGAACCACTTTCCCGTTTATAACGAGGACAGGGGGCCTCGGCTTACTCTACTATTCGTTCAAGAAGCATCTCCGAAGTGCGCTTCATCTTTTTCTTCTGCACTAGGCTCACACCATCCCTAGCTCGCTTTCCTTCTGAAAAAGACTACTCTCTTCATCACAGACAGTATATTTAATTAATTATTGCTTATTATACATCTTTTCAAACAATTAGCAAGGGTCAATTACACCAAAGTGAAACTTAGCACTTTTTCTTTTGTATACGTGAAAATTATGTTTTTCAAATCTAGAACTACGGAAATGATCTTTCAGAACGACACGCTTTCTCGCCACACGCTTCGCTTCCGCAATTGTTTCGTCAGTAATATCATGATACAAAGCGAAGTGTTTTAATCCTTTAATTCCATCTGATTCTATGACAGTTTCTTCGAACATTGGATCAAGGTAAACGACATCATAACTATTATCTTCACATTGTTTTAAAAATGAGTAATGCTCCGTTTGCTTCACATCGATTCGTTGCATTGCCTCATCAATTTCAGAAACAGATGAAGACCATGTTTTTAAACCATTTCCCATAATATAAGCCATATATTCATTGCCTTCAAGTCCCGTTACTTTTCCGCTTTCACCAACAATATAACTAGCTACAATACTATCTGATGCCATACCGAGCGTACAATCTAATACTGTCATTCCGCTCTCTAATTTAGCAGCTTGTACAAACGGATCGTGCTCTCCGCGCATTAACCTTTTCACACGAAACATCGCTGAGTTTGGATGAAAGAAAAACGACTCTTCCGTACCTTTTGGATAAATGGCTAATCGATTTTTCCCTACGACAAGTACATCTTGTTCATACTGCTCATGCAGTTTATGTACTGGTATGTCATTACGTTTAACGAAAGAAAGATTTAATTCTGCTGCTACCTTGTTTGCATAATCTTTCATTTCTTTATTTGTTCTTCCTGCTGTTGTTACTATCATTTTTTCACCTCTATATAAAGAAAAGAGGGAGATTCACTCTCCCCCTACTTTAGCAATTCTTTTCGAAAGCTTGTTCTAAGTTTGTAATAATTTCGTCCATTGTTGCGCCTTCAATTTCATGACGGTGAATGAAGTGAACAACTTCTTTTCCTTTTAGTAATGCCATAGATGGTGAAGATGGAGGAATTTCTCCGAAGTATTCACGCATTTTTACAGTAGCATCTTTATCTTGACCTGCAAATACAGTTACAAGATGATCAGGTTGTTTTTCAGCACGTACAACCGCTTGACCTGCTGATGGACGTGCTAAACCAGCTGCACAACCACAAACAGAGTTTACAACTACTAAAGTTGTACCTGATGCATTCTCCATAAATTCTGTTACAGCTTCTTCTGTAGTTAACTCTTCAAATCCAGAACGCACTAACTCTTGGCGCATTGGAATTACCATTTGACGCATGTATTCTTCATATGCATTTGACATCTTGTATCTCTCCTTCAACTTTCATTCCAAATTTATCATATCACGCTCTATTAATAGGTGCAAAAGAAAGATAACGATGATTTCATTTTTTTGTAGGGATTTCACAAACCCCTTCACGACAGTGTCCAACTGGGACAAGTTTTCTATTGTTGGCAATATAATCGTATACTTTACTTCCAAATCCAAGTACGATAGATAGTTTTATAAAAGGTACTGCAAACCAATAAGATGGAACGGCCTTTGCTAATACGTTAATGCTATGAATTCCGTCATACCACTTATTATTTTTTAAAATATACAATCTTTGTTCCATCTTACTTTGTAATTCTTGAGAAAGTTCATACTTCTCAACTACATCTTCATCTCGAAATGAAACAAATTTCATCTTACCCTTTTTATCTAATCTTTTCGTACGTTCTGCAACCGCCGTACACATCGGGCACCAACTATCATAGAAAACAATCATAAACTATTCCCCTTTACGAGACTCCGTCATTTGCTTCCATACTGATCCTTTTGCTTCTTCGCCGCCTTCAATACGTTCTAAAGCTAAACGTGCTTGCATCGCCACTTCAAACTCCGGATCATCTTCTGCTGCTTTTAGTGCCGGAATTGCACTTTCATCACCAAGTTCAAATAAGAACATTGCTGCACGCCAGCGTACTAATTTACTTGAATCTTTCAAAGATTTAATCATAACGAACATCGCTGCTGGATCACCTACGTCTGATAAGCAATCTCCTGCTGTACGACGAACGCTTACTGAACGATCTAATAACGCTTTATATAATAACGGCAATACTCCTTCACCTTTTACCATACCTAAATAAGCTGTTGCTAAACGGCGGATAGATACTTTCTCATCATCTAATGCCATTTTCAATACCATCATATCTTCTTCCGTTGGATCCATTTGTTCTAAAGCCGCAAAACGGTTTTTCCAGTCAGAATCTTTCATCATCTCTTCTGTTACTTTATATGGCTCACGCTTTTGAATCGTTACTTCAACAGCACCTGCTTGATCTAATAATTCTTTAACCGTTTCATTTACACGTTCTTCTGAATAAGCAGCAATAATTTCTTCTACTACTTCTTTCCCGATTTCTTCAAAATTACCGTAACGTGTACTTTGCTCTACCCACTTACGCTCTTTCACAACGTTAGGTGCAGACATTTGCACTTTCATAATTGATTCTTTAAAACGATCAGGTAAACCAACACGCTCTTCTGAGGTTCCATCTGTTAACTTCACTTGCATCGGAATTGTAAAGAACATTTGAACAAACACTTTCACTTCTCCAAAATGAGAAAGTTGTTGTTCTTCGCTTTCTTCCACTATTTCTTCACCGAAAACAGCACGAACTTGTTGTAATAAAACTTTCCAGTCATACTTCGCATTTCGCTCCACTGCTAAAAAGTCTGCAACATGATACACACCTTTAATGCCTTCAATCTTCAAAATTTCTTGCACTTGCACTGGTGCTTGTTCTTTATTTTCATTTGTATAATTATTACGCGCTCCTGATGGTAATACTTCATTCAAAATAACTTTCATTGTATTTGGACTTGGCGTCGGTTCAATTGCTTTAATCTTCACGTAAAAAACTCTCCTTTATTGCGTGTTCTTAGCTGTATTGTAACATGTTATCCCTCTATACTCCTACTCGGATGCTTAATTTTACTAATTCCTCTTCTACATTTCTAGAATTTCAATTATTTCTATTTTCACCTAATCGTTCCGGAACTATAGTTAAAAGTCTAATTGACAATAACAAAAAAAGGTATTAATCTTAACTCATAAAATGACCGTGGTCATTTTATGAGTTAAGTCACTTAATTGTGGAGGGATAACAAATGAATAATGTCATGGTTATAGGTGGTGGTATTGCTGGTCTTTGTGTAGCAATTTCCTTACAAAAAATAGGATTAGATGTAAAAGTATATGACAAAAATATTGAAACTACTGTTGCTGGTGCAGGTATTATCATTGCCCCAAATGCGATGCAAGCACTTGAACCATACGGAATTTCTGAGCAAATAAAAAAATTTGGCAACGAAAGTGACGGTTTTAACCTTGTATCCGAAAAAGGAACTATATTTAGTAAATTGACCATTCCAGCTTGTTATCCAAAAATGTACTCCATTCATAGAAAAGATTTACATCAATTGCTACTTTCCGAACTACAAGAAGGTACTGTCGAATGGGGAAAAGAGTGCGTAAAAATAGAACAAAATGAAGAAAACGCCTTAAAAATATTATTTCAAGATGGTAGTGAAGCACTCGGCAATATACTCATTGCTGCAGATGGTATTCATTCTGTCGTTCGAAAACAAGTAACACAAAGTGACGGTTATCGTTATGCCGGTTATACGTGTTGGCGCGGCGTAACTCCAGCTCATAGTCTATCTTTAACAAACGATTTTATTGAAACTTGGGGAACAAGCGGTAGATTTGGTATCGTTCCTCTTCCAAACAACGAAGTATATTGGTATGCGCTCATAAATGCTAAAGCTAGAGATCCCAAATACAAGGATTATACAACAGCAGATTTGTATAATCATTTCAAAACTTACCATAACCCCATCCCATCTATTTTAAATAACGCCTCTGACATTGATATGATTCATCGTGATATTGTAGACATTATTCCAATGAAACAGTTTTTTGACAAACGCATCGTCTTTATTGGGGATGCTGCCCATGCACTTACACCTAATTTAGGCCAAGGAGCTTGTCAGGCAATTGAAGATTCTATTATTCTTGCTGAATGCATCAAAAATAATGCCCACTATCGCCAAGCATTTATAGAATACGAACAAAAAAGACGAGAAAGAATTGAAAAAATCTCAAACACTGCGTGGAAAGTTGGAAAAATGGCACAAATAGAAAGTAAACCTTTAACTATACTAAGAAACCAAGCAATGAAACATATTCCGAAATGGATTTCTAATAGGCAAGCACATGAACTATACAGTTTTCATTTATGACAAACTCCAACGAAAAGTATGAACGGAATTCTCTCTATCCTTCTTTCAATTGTATTAAACAGTAAAATTAGGAGGCATGAAATAAGATTTCATTTGAGATACTCTAATAAACAGATATAATTGTTTGTATTAGGAGTAGATTATATGCTTAGAGAAACGAGAAAAAAGAATTAAAAGAACTTATATTCCTAAAAGCAGTACAGCTCTTCCAAGAACGTGGATACGAAAATGTAACGGTTCAAGATATTACTACTGCATGCGGGATTGCAAAAGGAACTTTCTTCAACTACTTTCCGAAAAAAGAAAACATATTATTATTTTTAGGTGATTCTCAAATTGAACTATGGAATGAAAGTTTAAAAACGTATGAAAATGTGGAACATCCAAAAGAACGAATCAAACTTGTTTTAGGAGACTTACTAGATCGCTTTACTGGACATGGAGAATTAATGAAGCATGCTGTTTTTGAAATTATTAAATCTAACTACTTAGTAGAAAATGAATTAAAAAGTATACAACAGCTACAAGAAAGTTTGTCTTCAATTATTACAACAGCGAAAGAAACAGGAAAATTAAACAGTCAATGGGATATAAATATTATCACTTCTACTATTATGAGTACTTATTTTTATACACTCATGTCCCAATCCCTATTAAATTCTAATGAAACAAATGCGAAAAATATACTCAATCAACAGTTAGATGTTGTTTGGGAAGGTATCAATCAAAAATAATAGAGGGCTATGCTACAAAGCCCTCTTAACTTTTAATACTCTTTACATCTTATTGCGATGCCCCCTCCCTCCTTCTCTCCAGAAATGTAATGCTCTCAATCAGAACTTCAGTTCTATATACTCTCTTTCCTTGTTCATCATCGTAATTACTCGTATGAATACGCCCTGTAATCCCAACAAGTGAGCCCTTCGTACAATATTCTGTTACATTTTCAGCCGACCTTCTCCATATCACACAATTAATAAAATCTACTTGTTGCTCACCTAAACTATTTCGAAAACCTCTATTCACCGCAACACATATTCGTGCATAAGCGACACCTTGTTTTGTGTAGTATAATTCTGGCTCCTTTGTCAATCTACCGATTAATACAACTCGATTCATCATAAGTTATACCACCTCACATATTTTTCTTCATTGTAAAGAAAAATGTTGGAAGGGTAAAAAGCGCAAAATGATATGTTTGTAAGCAAAAATTATTACTTTATATCTTACAAATCAAAAAAAGAAACCCTACATAGTTTAAACATGTAAGGTTTCCAAAAATATTATACTTCACTGCAAGATATGTAATATCCTCCGCGGGCCATCTTTATTTCAGCGCGGTACATTACATTTTCTAAGTAGAAAGTAATCGGTTTAACTTTACTCTCAATTTTTAATTGTTCATTACATTTAGCCGCATAGCTTTCAATAGCTGAACGAATAACTTCTGCTGATGGATATGTTAAAGCGTCATCTAGTTCTATGAAAAAACTTTTAGAAAATAGTTTTTTCATAATCCCTTTTTTCTCTTTCATCATATTCCATCCCCCTTCAATTTAAGTCGCCAACATCCATATTTTCAATTTATCTTTAAAAATAAAAAAACCTGCACATTTCATGCAGGATTTTTTATTAGTCATTTTTCGTAAAGTAAGAAACGAAACGAAGAATTTCTAAGTATAACCATACTAGCGTCATCATTAGACCCATTGCACTGTACCACTCCATATATTTTGGAGCTTGGCTACGTGCACCATTTTCGATTAAATCGAAATCTAGTAATAAATTTAATGCAGCAACTACAATAATAACTGCACTAATGATCATACCAATTGTTCCACCTTGGTGAATATATGGAACAGAAACACCGAACATGTTTAATAAGAATACGATTAAATACATAACCATAATTCCCATTGTTGCTGCCATAACACCTGTGCGGAATTTATCAGTTACCTTCACTACGCGTGTTGCATATAAAACTAACATCGCAAATAGAATTGAGATTGTTAGTAATACAGCGTTTAAAACGATAGAATCCTGAAATTTCATTGCATAAACTGCTGAAATACTTCCTAACACTACCCCTTCTACTGCCGCATAAATCGGTGCACCAATTGGTGATATGCGCGGGAAGAAGATAGATGCAAATGCAACGATTGCCGCAATAACTAAAGCACCAATTAATACTGGCATTTTCATCGTACCTTGCGTCATCTGTATGTATGAATAGACAGACGTTGCAAGCAGCAAGATAAGCATAATAAACGTTTTGCCTACTGTTCCGCCAATAGTCATCGCAGAAGTATTTGCTCCCTCTTTACGGAATGCCTCTTTTTTCAACATTGGATTAGATGTTCTCATTTTTTCCCTCCTAAAATAGGTTCTACCAATAGTGTAAAGTTTTTCTCTTTACTTTTCAATATATGCAGCTTGTTTTTATTTTAATCCTTCAACGATGTCGGATAGTTCACTCCATCGTTCCATCGTTTTTTCTAGCTCTTCTTCTATCTTCTGCCCTGCTTCAGATAATTCTTGGGCCTTTGTGAAATCAGATCCAACATTCGTAAGTTCTTCTCCAATTGATTCAAGTTTCTCTTCTAGTTGTGCAATTGTATCTTCAATTGTTTCCCATTCACGCTGCTCATTGTAAGAAAGTTTACGTTTACGTTGTTGTTTCGGAGCCTCTTCTACTACTTTTTTCTCCTTTTGAACTTCTGCTTTCTCAATGAGTTCTCTCGTTTTTTCCATTTCTAAATACTCTGTATAACTACCTAGGAATTCACGCACTTCGCCTTCGCCAGTAAAGATGAACAATTCATCTACTACTTTATCTAAGAAGTAACGGTCATGCGATACAGTTAAAACGACACCTGGGAAATCTTCTAAATAATCTTCTAGCACTGTTAATGTTTGTGTGTCTAAATCATTCGTAGGCTCATCAAGTAATAGTACGTTTGGTTCTCCCATTAAAATACGCAATAAATATAACCGTCTTCTTTCGCCACCAGATAGTTTACCAAGCGTTGTTCCATGTGAATGCGGTAGGAATAAGAAACGTTCTAACATTTGAGATGCGCCAATTACTTTTCCGTCTGTCGTATGAATAACTTCCGCAATTTCTTTAATGTATTCAATCATACGCTGGTTTAAATTCATCTCTTCATTTTCTTGCGTATAATAGGCAACTTTTACAGTTTGTCCTACTTCAATTTCACCACTATCAGGAGAGAATTTTCCTGCAAGCATATTTAATAGTGATGATTTTCCGCTTCCATTTGCTCCGATGATTCCGATACGATCACCAGGCTTCACAATATGATTAAAGTTATGTAATACTGTTTTATCACCAAATTTTTTCGTTACATCTTTTAATTCAAGTACTTTCTTTCCTAAACGACTTCCACTTAGTGCAATATCAACTGATTGCTTCGCTGCTGGTCCTTCTTGTCCCTTTAGCTCATCAAAACGCTGAATACGCGCCTTTTGTTTCGTAGAACGGGCTTTTGCACCACGGCGAATCCAAGCAAGTTCACGACGATATAAATTTTGGCGTTTTGATTCTTGTGCCGATTCTTGCTCTTCACGAAGTGCTTTCGCTTCTAAAAATGTACTGTAGTTTCCTTCGTAGCTATACAGTTTACCGTTATCTAATTCAAAAATACGGTTTGTCACACGATCTAAGAAATAACGATCATGGGTTACAAGTAATACCGCACCTGTATATCTTGCTAAATATTCTTCTAACCATTCAACTGTCTCATGGTCAAGATGGTTCGTAGGCTCATCCAAAATTAATAAATCAGGTGTTTCAATAAAACATTGCGCCATTGCAATACGCTTTTTTTGTCCACCAGATAGGTTTCCAACAGTTGCTGTAAAATCAGTAATTCCTAATTTCGTTAATAACGATTTTGCATTCGCATTTGCTTCCCATGCACTCATCGCATCCATACGTTGCTGCACTGCAAATAATTGTTCCTGTACTTTTTCATTACTTGGATCTTTTTCGATATTTAATAACGATTGTTCATAATCACGAAGAAGACGAATTAAAGGTGTATCACCATGGAACACTTGCTCTAATACTGTTAGTTTTTCATCAAACTCTGGTTGCTGTGATAAATAACTAATTGTATATCCGCGTGAATGCGTCATATCACCTGTATCAGGAGTTTCTAATCCTGCAATAATTTTTAATAACGTTGATTTACCAGTACCGTTTACACCGATAATTCCGACACGTTGTCCTTCTGTAATACTACATGATAATCCATCAAATAACGGTTTTTCTCCGTATGATTTCGATAAGTTCTCCACAGTTAACATTTTCATATTTGTGCATTCCACTCTTTCATAAATTGTTCAATAAACTGTTCCATATAACGATGACGAACTTCAGCCTCTTGTTTTGCTGCGTTCGTGTTCATTAAATCTTTTAGTTTTAAAAGCTTTTCATAAAAATGATTTAAAGATGGATCATTATTTTTTCTATATTCATCTTTCGTCATCACTTCTCGAGGAGGGATAGTTGGATCATACATTAATCTCCCTTTCGCTCCTCCGTATGCAAACGTTCGAGCTATTCCAATTGCACCAAGAGCATCTAAACGATCCGCATCTTGAACAATTCTACCTTCAAGTGACTCAACTGTGCCACCATGACCGCCCTTATAAGACATATTGGCGATGATATGAAGAACATGCTTACTTTCATCTTCTTCAACACGTAACTCTTCTAACCAATCAGAAACTTTTTTCATTCCTGCTTCTTCACTCTCATTTAACTTCTCATCTGCTACATCGTGAAGTAATGCTGCCATTTCAATTATAAAACGATTTCCCCCTTCTTGCTCGGATAAAGAAATCGCCAATTTATGTACGCGTTCAATATGATACCAATCATGCCCACTCGCATCTTTTTCTAAAATATGCTTTACGAAAGTTATTGTTTTTTGTATTTTTTCTTGTTTTATCATTTTATCTTCACCCAGTTACTTATTGTAACATGCCCGCATTTTTTCATCACATATTTTCTTGTCCGCCCATACACTAGGTGGTAGGCATCATTATGAAGGAGGAATAAAAATGTTCTATAATAACCAACCACCTTACCCACAACAACCTCTTTATCCTCAACATCAGGAACAAAGATATGCTGAACAATATGAGGAGCAAGAGACACAACATCAAGAGCCACAATACGAACAAAATCCATACGCAACACCGCAAAATCAAGAAACTGAATATCCTCAAAACCCTTATGACACACGTCCAAATTATGAATATCCTCAAAATCCATACGTAGCACAACCTAGCCAAGAACCTCAATTTCAAGGTAATCCATACGAGACGCAACCACAATATCAACAAAATCCATACCAACAACAAATGTATCAACCAAACTATGACGCACGTGTCTCACCACCTAAACCACCAACAATTGATCCGACGCAACCACAAATTTTACCACCTGGGCCGATTTTAGATATTACACAACCACAAATTTTACCACCTGGACCTATTACAGAACCAACGCAACAACAAATCCAACAAGTTGTCGGTACACAATTTTTACCTTTAAAGAAACCTGTACTTGATTTCGTAAAACCTTGGGTAGATTACGGCTTGAATGAAGCGAAACATACATCACACAAACATGCTTTAACAGAAGTTGCTGCGATTATGTTCTTAGTTGGTAAAGGATTCAACCCAACGATTGCTCATTATATTGTTGAATCTTGGGAGAAGAATGAGCAGTTTTAAGGTGGTTCATTTTATATTATATAAAACTAGAAAAGTGTCACAAATGCCTGTTATACAAGCATTTGCGATGCTTTTTTTGTTATATTATATTCTATTCAAAAAAAAGAGTTTCATATTTTTTCATGTGTTTTTATATTATTTGTGAGCAAAATGTGAGCAAATAATATCCTTTTAACTAGACTTTATTAGACCGGTTTTTACCTTAATAACAATTCATTTAACATACATTTCTGCAATAAATTTTGTATTACAATCACCTTGATAAATGGGGATTACCATTCCTATTGTTGAACATTTTCTTATTTCAACGGAATTGTAAATAACTTAATGGACAAGTTCTATTTTGATAACGAGTTTATGGGATCGTAATAGAGTTTATGAAATTTAAAGTTGATGAATTTCTCGATGTGAAATAATCCCAACATCTCCAATGTTTGATATAATGATAAAGCTATTAATATCAACTAGGAGGAACAATCTTTGAAAAAATTAATTATTGCAGGACTATCAATAGGACTTTTAGCTGGATAAGGGATACTGAATACCTTATAAGAGGGGAAATTCCTAGTAAGTACTTTAATATTAAGAAATGAGAGGGATATTCGCTATGAAACTATACTTTAAAGACATACATTTAGGTGATATTTCAAATGCAAATGGTGATGGTTTTTGGATGTATGGGGATATTAACTTCACTAATAATATTTCTGATTTCAAAGAGTTTCTTAACAAAATGGTAGATGAAAATAATCCATCTTTAGATGATGTAAATCCAATTCTATTGGATGAAAACAATTGGTTTGTATCTAAAAATGATCAATTAGAGGGAATTGGAATACCCGCTGTCTATTTTGATTCAAATGAAATAGAATGGCGTTGGAGATAAATAAAAAGGTTCTCAGTTAAGAGAACCTTTTTCACCTCACTTCACATACACGTAGGCTTCATTTGCAGTTACATAGTATGTTTTTCCTTTGCTGTTGTGTACTTTATATTGCGGTGAACCATTAACAGTTACTTTCGCATCAATCGTAAATCCTAATCCTGAATCTACAGAGCCAGTAACATCTTTATCCTGCCAAGAAGCAGAATCATAGAAACGTAAGTTGTCCACTTTAGAAACAACACGTTTTCCTACAATAGAAGAATCCACTGTACTTTTCTTACTAAACTTCACGTAAGATGGATTGTTTTTAATCCATTGCTCACCGCCAAGATTTAACCAACCGTCTTTTTCAGCCCATACAACATAGGATTCTGGCTTATTTAACTGGCGAATCTTAGAGTAGCTTGTATCTGGTCCTTTGCGTAAATTAACGTTTTCACCTTCAATATAAGCTACACCATCAGTTACAGCCGTTGGCACTTCTGCTGGTTTAGAAGGTTTTTCCAGAACAGAAACTTCTACACTAGAATTATTATATGCACGTTGTACATCAGCACGGAATTGCGCTTCTGATACGCCGTGGCTACGTAAGTAATCAAGTGGTTCTTCGTGGTCTGTACCGCCAAGGTACTTTGTTACATCGTAGTGAGTCCATAATCCTTTTTCTACAGATAATCCACGGTCACGTAGGATTTTAGCCAGTAACTTCACGTATTTATCATAGCTGCGTTTGAATTTATCATAATCTGCTGTTTCGCAAAGCTCCACATGTACAAACCGTTTATTTGCACTTGGTCCTCCGCCATAAGCAATGTATTTCGTATCAGCAATTTGGATTGTTTCATTCCAATCTACTGCATAATGAACGAATGCGTTTCTCCATGTACGAGACTCATATTTTTGAATATTAATAGCCGGAGCTTCAGGAGTTGCCGTTGAATGAGCTACAACACCTTCATACGCTCCTACGCCATAACGGTATGGTTGTTTTGGTAAATCAGGAATAATAAGTGTTCTATCAGCAAAAGCACTTGTTGCAAAAGAACCAGCAAGTACTAGAATCATAAGAAATGAGGTAACATTAGACAAGTATAGTCACATCACACAGAACATGCAGCAACAAACAGCTGAAAACTTCGAGAGCATAATAAAATCTAATGAAAACACCTGATAAAAAATGAACAAATTTAATGTGAGCAAAATGTGAGCATCGAGTTAAATCACCACTAACAAACCTTGATATAATAGGGGTTCTCATACTATATCGTTGAATCTTGGGAGAAGAATGAGCAGTTTTAGAATTGTTGATTTAAAAAAACATAAAAACCTCAAAAATGCCAAATCCCTTATGTCACAAAGGATTTGGCATTTTTAAGTTTCTAGAAAAACCCGCTAAATATAAAGAGGAATTAAAAGTCATAAATCCGGTACAATACTGTATCCACGCCCAAGGAACTGTCAAATGAAATAACGTGTCTAACTTTTTGGAGTCTATTGACCTTTTCAAATCCCCTTATATTAATGCTCGCTATTAAGACCTTCTCCTTCTAGGACCTACAATTAATTTGATTGCTGTTCTTTCTTGATTATCGATAGTAACCTCTTGAAATGCTGGAACAAGAACCAAGTCAATGCCACTTGGAGCTACAAAACCTCTTGCAATCGCAATTGCTTTAATCGCTTGATTTAAAGAACCAGCTCCAATCACTTGGATTTCTACTTTGCCACTTGCTCTTAGTACGCCCGCTATTGCACCTGCCACTGAATTCGGACTTGATTTTGAGGATACCTTTAATATATTTTCCATGTAAGTTGCTCCCTCTATTATTTAATCTCTCTTTTCTTACTGTTTGAAATATAACTAACGTATCTTTAACTACTATTCGAAATAAATACAAACAATTCTGTATAATTACATTCATTCGATATTTTTTGCCTTCTTCCTGCACAACTACATAAATAAAAAGCGACGACTAAGTTAAAAACTTAATCATCGCTTTATCCATTTCTCTGTTTCACTAAAATGCTGTCCTTTAAATACTTCTCTTCTTTACTTTGGCGATATACTATCTTAAAGTTTAAATACTTCAACATTTTAAAACCTTGGATAGAGTTATCTGCTAAATATTCATCCTTTTTCTTCTCCAAAATTCATTACATAGAATATTCTAACTCCATTTTTTTGAAAACTATATCTCCTCATTAGAGCACTTTATATTATGCCAGCTTTTTATCCCAAATCTATTACCTTATATATGGACAAGTATACACGCCAATTGCTTTTCGATTGCATAAACTACTATGTGTTATACATTTATTAATAATAGGAGGTAATATATTGGGTTCATACTATCATTCTTCAAGTTCATATAAAAGATCTTCATGCCACTCTTCTTCTAGTTCATATAAAAAATGTTCGTGCCATCAATCTTCCAGTTCGTATAAAAAATGTTCATGCGACCATTCACATAAATCATCTAAGCCTGCTTACGGCACTTTTTGGCAAACTGAGTTTATAACTGTTCCTTTTGGCGGTTCTTTTCCGTTTAATCACGTTGGCCCTTTGGCAGGGGGAGTTTCCTTATTAAATCCGACTACTATACAATTTAGTAAAGCTGGTGATTATAGAATTTCTTTCATTTCAAGTATTAACACTACGTTAAATCCTGTATTTCCCCATATTCCAGTCATAACTATATTTTTAAATAATAATCCACTTGCTAATAGTCAAGGTGATTTCGCTTTTCAAATGAATACTTCATCAAATAACGAATGCCTTCAACTAGTTGGCGAAACTATTGTTACGGTGCCTGCTAATTCAACTCTTCAACTTAGAAATAATAGTGGTTTTAATCATCAAAGTATTGTAACTTGTGATAATGGTATAAATTCAGTTGAATTAACAGTTACAAAACTAAGTTAATACTATTCCCTCACATTCAGATGCTATTTCAGCATCTTTTTTTATTGAATAATTTATCTTTGATTCCTATAATCAAAGATAAATTCCATTGTACGTTTCTGTTAATCTAATAAACATGAAAAAAGTACCGAACTCTTCTACTACAAAAGTTCGGTACTTTTTATATTAAAAACTTCTCATTCTTTCTTACTTCTCCACATAAACCGACTTAACAATTGTACGATTATACGGTTGTCCTTCTTTATTCGTCCCTTTTATATCCATCGTAACGTTATATACTCCTGGTTGCTTTATGTCCTTCAAAGCACCAGTAAACGTGTTGTTATTACCCTTTTGTAATTCATTGTATTCAGAGACTAGTTTCCCTTCTTTATTAACTACTCTTACTGTTATAGAAAGATCCCCTTTCATTTCAGGTGCCACAGGTGATTTTTTCAGTTTATACTCAGATTTATTCACTTTAACTTTTGTAGGCATTTGGAGAACAAATGGTGCACCACTCTTGTAATCGCTTACAATCAAAAATGCATCTTTCGACTGCTTCGCCATCATTTTAACTTTCCATTCTCCTACATCCATTTTATCAAATTTAAATGTTCTAATTGTCGCACCACCAAAGAAAGATTCACCTTCACCAGTAGTAATAACGCTATCCTTATTTGTATACATTTTTCCATTTGGAGACATCATTTGTACTTCTACATCAGAAGACGCTGTTAAGATAGAAACTATTCCTTCAGCTTTTTTATCAACCGTAACAGTTTGCTCTATCCACTGATTTTGTGGCAAATCTCCTCCTAATATGTTTTGATTTGAAGTTGTATTTAATTGTTCTATATTTTCATTTGAACTAGTGCTGGATGCTACTAAAGCTGGTACGGCTACATTTGCTGTACGTAAATATGGTTCAATTCGAGAGAAAACAGCAGATCCTTTTCGTATATTATCATGATCAAATCTGGAATCTGTAAATAAATGCGTTCCATACGGTAACTTAGCACTCCACTCATTTACTAGTCCATCATTTGAACCGTATGATGACAAATAGAACCCGCCCATAGATAGCGCAGAAAATACTGGTCCCCAGCTAGTCCCAGTAGCCGTATAGTAACGGTTTAATTTAGCTGCTGGATTATTATCAATCGTTGAACGAAATTTTGCCATTTCGCCCATTTGTAATGAGTACGTACCATCATCTTTTTGACCTAATATAGAAGCCAGCCATCCTGCCCACCAACTATATGATAAATCCGCTAAGTTTGATCCATGGTGTGGCGTCGCAAGCGTTACAACATTTCCGACAAATCGATTTGCGCCATATCCTACTAATGCAGCCTGTGTATCGATACCGCCTTTACTATGTGCTACAATATTAACTTTTTTACCGAAGTGATTATATATTTCTTCTAATTTTTGTGCTAACAATTTTCCGTTGTCCCACTGACTAGCTGACCCTTTCCCAGCAGCATCATATAATTGGATAAATACTGTTTGATATCCTGCTTTTAAAGCATAGTCATACATATCATTGATATCGTGATACACTGTATTTCCATACCAACTATCAGCATTCCCGTTCCTTCCTTGTACAAAAAGAATTGGAGGCTTATTCTCATCGTAATTAGCAGGTTTTTGACCTAAAAACCATTCTCCAGGTGTAAATACTTCTTTATCTGGAAATCCCGTTTTAATTTCTTTTACTTCCTCCGCCTCTACCTTCGTACTAACAGCCATCGGAGTCATAATAAAAAATGCGAGAAGTAATAACATACACCTTTTCAAAATCCTCATTAACATTCCCCCTTTTTTGAAAGGAAGCACTATTTTTACTCTAGTTATTTTTGCAGGTGAAATAAATAGTAACTGTCCTTTCTTATGAAACGTTATTCTCTCAACATGTATTCATTCCTTTTCCTACTAAGCTCATTAAAAATTTCTCAACATATTTCTAGCTAAAAAGCTGCGTATAAAAGGTCTATTTCATAACCTTTTATACGCAGCTTCTTTCTTATAAATCAATGATATACTCATCATCATATTTATCGTATTGGAGCCCTGATCCTATTTTGGATTCCGTAACTTGATCTCTTAAAAACGGTGCAGCTTCCATTTTGCTAGTTGCAATTTCAATTCCATATTTTTTCGTTAAATGGGCTAATTCTATTAAAAACCACTCTCTTCGCAATGTAACTGGAATATCAAATGTTCTTCTTTTCATATATAATAGCACCTCTTTAATTTCATAACTTAATGAACATCATTACATGCACGTGTGAAAACTACCTTTCATCACTAACATCCAATGAAACATTATAGTATATGCATGTCCATTTTAAACGTGCTATTACAAAACAACATTTCAGTTTACATAATCATATTATGTAAGAGTAGAAGAGAAAGGAATATCCCTTCTCTTCTACTCTAGAAATTTAAATTAAGAACATCTTGGTACACCTAAAGCTAAGAATAAACCTGCTACTCCCGCAGTAATCGGTACTTTTAACGTAATAACATCGTCTACTTTCGTTACTAAAAAGAAAGCATTACCTTCTTGTAATATACAAGTTACCAATAATTGAAATTCCATTTAAACCCCCTCCTTTCAATCGATATATTATACTTTATGAATTCTCTTTAAAAATGTAATAAGGAATATATCTATTTTTCCTTATATATAAAATAAATGTTTATAAGTCTATTAAAAATACTAATTTTCTAAATTTATATAAATCGTGTAATATCCAATAAGTTCCTATATAATCAATAGTGAAAATCTTACAAATGGAGGTATAAAAATGGCGATTTTGAGTAATATTGGTGCAGCTTTATTTTTTATTGCTTTTATTCTTTTAATACTATGTATCATTTCATTCTTTAAGAAAAATGGAAAAGCAAAACAATATGGTCGTCCTACTGTTATTCTTTTTATGATTTCAATTCTCTTAATAGGAATGGGCACTACAAAATCTGAACACCCATTCATCGATTTTTTTGCTACTTTAAGTTTAATTTTATTTATTTTTTTCCTTGTTCTAGCAATCTTATCCGTAATTAAAAAGACAGGTGTAGCAAAAAAACAATTTATTATCACTGCTATTTTATTTGTCATTTTTGTTGCATTATCAAGTATTTCAGCTCCTTCTTCTGAAAAGACGACAGCAACAAATAAACAAGTCGCTTCTAATAATGCAGAGAAAAAAGATGATAAAAAGAAAGAAGCGGACGAGAAAACTCAAAAGCAAGAAGATGAGAAGCGTCTAGCCGATGAACAAGCTCGTAAGCAAGAGGATGAAAAACACCAAGCCGAAGAGCAAGCTCGTAAGCAAGAGGATGAAAAACGTCTAGCTGATGAACAAGCTCGCAAACAACAAGAAGAGCAAAAACGTCTAGCTGATGAACAAGCTCGTAAACAACAAGAAGAGCAAAAACGCCAAGCTGATGAACAAGCTCGTAAACAACAAGAAGAGCAAAAACGCCAAGCTGATGAACAAGCTCGTAAGCAACAAGAAGAGCAAAAACGCCAAGCTGATGAACAAGCTCGTAAACAACAAGAGGAACAGAAAAAGGCACAGCAACCTCAAACACAACCTGCTTCCGGAAATACTAGTAATGCATATTACAAAAACTGTGATGCAGTTAGAGCTGCTGGGAAAGCTCCGTTATATAAAGATCAACCAGGGTATAGCCGTAAACTAGACAAAGATGGCGATGGAGTCGCATGTGAAAAATAGCAATGAAAAAGAAGCTTCTAGTAAGCTTCTTTTTACTATTACGTATAGAATCTTATTACTCTTCCATTCTTGTAAGCCCTATATCAATTCAAATTGGCATCTTATTTTTTTATACTTGTAACAATTAATCATTAACTGGGTCAATACTCCAATTAATGATTTCAATATGTTTCACCTCCACTTTCCCTTTGACAAGAACATGTGAAATTAGGTGAAACATCCCAAATCTTCTACCCTTTTCGTATTCATCTCTGTAATATTCTTTTGTGCAGGTATTTAATTGCTTTAATTCTCTATATTCATTAAAGTTGATGAGTTCTATTTCACATTCTTTTAATTCTCTATTTGGTCCATCCCAAAATTATGCTTTGAGTACTTGTATATTGCCATACACTGACCATTCAGTGCGCTAATAGGAATTTTATAAAACAGTTTATTTGTATTAATGTTTATTCCTATTTCCAACAATACTTTATAAATCTCATAAGGGTGCAGTGGTAAAAAATGCACAACATCATTCCATAAACATTCTAGTTTTGGTATTTTACGTGTTAATAAGTTCTCCCTTTGAGTATGATCTTTATATTTTTGTATATACTCACCATATAAAATTGGATATACCCTTTTCAATTCATTTAATGGGATTAAATATTCTCCTTTTAGTTCTTCTGGTACCATATGATAAACATATTCCATAAAAACCTCCTATAAAGTGAAACTTTAATCCGTGGGGGTTTTGTTCATCCTCCACGGATTATTAGTTGAACCAATCGGACGTTTACGGACAGTTGATCTCTCACCTAACTCCTTTGCTCCAACTGAATTTTGAGGTGGGAGTTTTACTGTCCGTTAACGCGGGATAAAAGATATACTTCCTACCCAAAAGCATCTTAGATTGATAGAAAATAAATTTGTAACTTATCTATACCTTAATAATGCCCTATGGATAATTTCCTGCTCAAAAAATTCTTCGTCATCAATTCTATTATTTCCTCTATTAAATATCACTCCTATTATTCTCAAATCAGACACATAATAAGTGATTTCAATCACCACATTGTTTTTCATTTATCGCTATTCTTAATTTAGATATTACATTTAAACTTTATGGAGGCATTCATATGAAACATACATTTACTGAAACTTCAATTGTAGGTGAGATTGTTACACAATTTCCGAAAGCTAGTGATCTTTTTAAATCGTATAGAATAGATTTTTGTTGTGGTGGTAATAAGCCACTTATTGATGCAATTCATGAAAGAAATTTATCAGCTTCTGAAGTAATTACAGAGTTAAATACGCTTTATCATAATACGAAACGATTAAATGAATCTGAAATTGATTGGAAAAATGCTTCTTATCGCGAATTGATTGATTATGTAATTAATAAGCATCATCGTTATTTAAATGAAGAGTTACCGCAGTTAAGTCCATATGTGACGAAAGTATTACGCGTTCATGGAGCAAATCAGCCTCATTTAGCTCAAATTCATAAGCTGTTTCATGAACTTAAAATGGAATTAGAACAGCATTTAATTAAAGAAGAAACAGAAGATTTTCCATTAATTTTAGAATTTGAACACAATCCAACTGATGAAAACTATGCTAAGTTACGTAAAGTAGTAGATGAACTAGAAAATGAGCACAATCATGCCGGAAATATTATAAAAGAACTTCGTAAAGTGACAAATGACTTTACTCCTCCAGAAGGAGCTTGCGGCACTTATCGACTTGTTTATCAACGTCTTGAAGCGCTAGAGTCTGATTTATTTGAGCATATTCATTTAGAAAATAATATTTTATTTCCACGTGCCATTACGAGAGCATAAATCAAGTGCAGGACATGAGTGTAAATACTTATGTCCTGCTTTTTCATTTTGCGAAAAATATCCACGCCCCCCTCACACAAATCCGAATTTTAACAATTTGTGAATCATTATATAAGTGTGATAAATATCACATCTCCCGCTTTTTTGATTTTCTATAATAGAAATATAATCCTTTGTTCAATATTTCACATAAAAAGGGGAAACGAAAATGAAAAAACGTTTAGTTATGATCGGAAATGGTATGGCTGGCATACGTTGTATGGAAGAAATATTAAAACATGATAGTAATTTATATGAGATTACTATTTTCGGAGATGAACCACATCCGAACTACAACCGTATTATGCTCTCTCATGTATTACAAGGAAAAACAAATATGCAAGATATCATTATGAATCAATACAGTTGGTATGAAGAAAATGAAATAACTTTGTATACAAATGAAAGAGTTCAAAGTATTAACCGAAAAGAAAAAATTATTATTACAGAAAAGAATCGTACTATTACATACGACAAACTCATTATCGCAACAGGTTCTAGTGCTTTTATTTTACCAGTTGAAGGTTCCACCCTTCCTGGTGTAACAGGATTTCGAACAATTGAAGATACACAATTTATGATGGATACCGCTAAAGAAAAGAAAAAGGCCGTTGTCATTGGTGGTGGATTACTGGGTTTAGAAGCCGCAAGAGGTCTTATTGACTTAGGAATGGACGTACATGTTGTTCATTTAATGCCTAGCTTAATGGAGCAACAACTAGATACGAAAGCAGCTTCCCTATTGCGTGAAGATTTAGAAGCGCAAGGCATGAAGTTTCTAATGGAAAAGAAAACTGTAAAGATTCTTGGTACAGACCATGTTGAGGGCATTCAATTTGAAGATGGTGAAGTTGTAGATTGTAATTTAATCGTAATGGCTGTCGGAATACGCCCAAATACTCAAATAGCAAAAGATGCTAGTTTACTTGTAAATCGCGGCATTGTAGTCAATGACTATATGCTAACGAATGATGAATCCATTTATGCAGTTGGAGAATGTGCAGAACATGACGGTATCGCATATGGACTTGTTGCTCCTCTTTATGAACAAGGCGCAATATTAGCAAAACATATAACGAATTTACAAACTAATGGATATACGGGCAGCATCGTCGGTACACAGTTAAAAGTTGCAGGTTGTGATTTATTCTCTGCTGGTCAAATTTATGAAGATGATCAAACGAAAGCAATTTCAATCTTTGATGAATGTAAACGTTCCTATAAAAAAGTATTAATTCGTGACAATAAAGTCGTCGGTATCGTTTTATATGGTGATGCAACTGATGGTACACGCCTCTTTAGCATGTTAAAGAAAGAAGAAGATATACAAGAATATACAGCCGCTTCCCTTCTTCACAAAGCTGGTGAAGAAAGTGAACTTGACGTTGCTACAATGAGTGCGGATGACACAATTTGTGGATGTAATGGCGTTACGAAAGGTACAATCGTTCATGCCATTTTAGAACAAGAGTTAACTACTTTTGAAGAAGTTAAAGGATGCACGAAAGCCGCAGGGTCTTGTGGTAAATGTCGTCCGCTTGTGGAACAAGTTCTAGCTCATACACTCGGAGATGCTTTTGATGCTTCTGCGCAGTCTGCTGGTATGTGCGGATGTACAACTTTATCACGTGACGAAGTCGTAGCCGCCATTCACGAGAAAGGTTTAAAATTGCCAAAAGAAGTACGAAATGTACTCGGTTTTGCACATGAAGACGGCTGTTCGAAATGTCGTCCTGCTTTAAATTACTATTTACGTATGGCGATTCCGGAAGAATATGTAGATGATAAATCATCCCGTTACGTTAATGAAAGAATGAATGGTAACATCCAGCACGATGGTACATTCTCTGTTATTCCACGTATGTACGGAGGCGTTACAACCGCAGATGATTTAATGAAAATTGCTGAAGTCGCAAAAAAATATGACGTTCCTCTTGTGAAAATTACAGGTGCGAGCCGAATCGGCTTATATGGTGTTAAGAAACAAGATTTACCTAACGTATGGGCTGACTTAAATATGACTTCTGGATATGCGTACTCAAAATCGCTTCGTAATGTAAAATCATGTGTTGGTTCTCGCTTCTGTCGTTTCGGTACGAAAGATTCTTTAGGACTTGGTATGCTCCTTGAACAGTCATTAGAAATGGTAGATACACCTCATAAAATGAAAATGGGTGTAACAGGTTGTCCACGTAACTGTGCGGAAGTACTTACGAAAGATTTCGGCGTTGTGTGTGTTGAAAATGGATTCCAACTGTATATCGGTGGAAATGGTGGTACGGAAGTACGCGAGGCTGATTTTGTAATGATCGTCCCTACTGAAGACGATGTCCTTCGCATCGCTACAGCTTACATGCAATATTATCGTGAAACTGGTATTTACGGGGAGCGTACTGCCTATTGGACAGAACGATTAGGCTTCGATCATATAAAAGAAATACTACAAGATACAAGTATGGTCACGATGTTAAATGATCGTTTCCAAACAGCTCGTAGCACATATACGGAAGCTTGGGGACAAGCACTAGAAACGAAGTCTTTAAAAGCGATGTATGAAGTAGAAACTGTGAAATAAGGAGCTGTGATCTATATGATACAAACGAAAGAAAAAATAAAAGTTATGCGTGCAGAAGATCTTCCTATTCAAATCGGTAAAGAGGTACAAATGAAAGGTATGTCTATCGCCCTATTCCGCCTTTCAAATGGCGATATTCGAGCTGTAGAAAATCGTTGTCCTCATAAAAACGGACCATTAGCCGAAGGAATTGTATCTGGTGAATTCGTTTTTTGTCCACTACATGATTGGAAAATTTCATTACTAACAGGTGAAGTTCAAAAACCTGATGACGGCTGTATCCAAACGTACGAAGTAGAAGTTATTGATGGTGACATTTATATAAACATGTAATTTACGAAAGGAAGCCTCCTCTGGCTTCCTTTTAAATAAAAAATGATGAGGTGCGATTATGAACGGATATGTATATTTAGTTGGTGCAGGACCAGGGGATGAAGGGCTTATTACAAAAAAAGCGATAGATTGCTTAAAGCGTGCAGATATTGTCTTATATGACCGCTTATTGAACCCTAACTTTCTTAGCTATACAAAGCCAACTTGTGAACTTATTTATTGCGGTAAAATGCCAAAGAATCATACTATGCGTCAAGAAATGATTAACGCCCACCTCCTTCAATTTGCACAAGAAGGAAAAATCGTTGTCCGCTTAAAGGGCGGAGATCCATCTGTTTTTGGCCGTGTTGGTGAAGAAGCAGAAACTTTAGCAGCAGCGGACATTCCATATGAAATTGTACCAGGTATTACATCTAGCATCGCCGCTAGTAGCTATGCAGGTATCCCCCTCACCCACCGTGACTATAGTAATAGCGTTACTTTACTAACTGGGCATGCAAAAGGTCCTTTAACCGATCATGGAAAATATAATTCATCCCACAATAGCGATACAATTGCCTACTACATGGGTATAAAAAACTTACCTACAATTTGTGAAAATTTACTACAAGCAGGAAAACAAGAAAATACACCCGTAGCAGTCATTGAGTGGGGTACAACTGGAAAGCAACGCGTTGTCACAGGAACACTTTCAACCATTGTTCCTATCGTCAAAAACGAAAATTTTTCTAACCCTTCTATGACAATTGTTGGTGATGTCGTTTCCTTACGGGATCAAATCGCTTGGAAAGAACGTAAACCATTGCATGGTAAAAAAGTTTTATTTGCATCCGCAACAAATAAAACCAGTTTCATGAAGCAAAAGTTACAAGAATGCGGTGCAGAAACATATCAAATTCCAACTTTCAAAAGGGAAGAATACACGTTAACATCTGAACAAATCAATGAAATTTTTAACGTTGATCGCCTTGTATTTTGTTCAGATGAAAGTGTAGAAATTTTGATGCGATCATGTAGTAAACACCAGAAAGATATTCGCTCCTTACAGGCGAAACTGCAGTATATGAACGTTGCCACTCAAGAAAAACTTATGCAATATGGGCTACTAAGTAAACAAGCAGAGTTCTCTTCCGATACAACTGTTTATTTAGGCAGAAATATTAATCGAATTGGTTTTATTCAAGAAAAAATTGGTGCTGGGTCTTATATGATGACTCATGAGTATACAATTGATCATCGCTTCAATGAAATTCATTCTCGTATGCTTTCTGAATTCTCATGGGATAGCATTGTATTTGAAGGACGTGCTTCAATTGATACATTTTTATCAGAAATAAAACGACTTGGCTTTATCGATATTCTTACTCTTCCCTTCTCGTATACCGACATTCCAACGTTACACTATGCGAATAAAGTTGGTTTTCATAATGTAGATGAACAATTACAAGACATGATTATGAAGAAAGATTTGGTGGTACGATGAAAGGAATTGTATACGTTGGACACGGTAGTCGCCTGCGAGAAGGTAATGAACAATTCATTCACTTTATTCAATCTGTTATGAAAGAACGTAACGAAAGGAGTCAAAAAATAGCTTTTCTAGAACTAACGACACCTACCATTTCGGATACAGTTACAGAAGCAATACTAGAGGGTGCAACTGAAATAATGATTGTACCTGTTTTATTATTTGCAGCAGCTCACTATAAACGTGATATTCCTTTTGAAATAGAGCAACTACAAAAGAAATATCCTCAAATAACATTTTCAGTTGTACCACCTTTTAGTACGCATCCACATATGGTTGAACTTGTAGTGAAAAGAATACGTGAAACTATGCCAAAGCAAGATAGTAGCGTTTTACTCGTAGGACGAGGCAGTAGTGATCCACAGCCGATACATGAGTTACAACAAATCGGAGCAGCGGTCGAACGAAAACTCGGTATGCCAGTATCGTCCTCCTTTTTAACGAAAGGAACGCCCTCTTTTACTGCTGAGCTCAAGGCTATAACATCGACTGCGTCCCATGTATATGTCATGCCGTACCTTCTCTTTACCGGATTGTTGCTTCAAAAAATTAAGTTGCATACAAAAAAATATGATCACGTTACGACTTGTAATTGTCTTCAATTTGATACATATATGAAGTTAGCATTATTAGAACGAATGGAGGAATGTGTGTATGTATAATATGTATCCTCTTATGTTTAATTTAGATAAAAAAATTGTTGTTATAGTTGGTGGTGGTAAAATCGCATATCGGAAAGCGTCTGGATTAAAAAATACAGGCGCTTTTGTCACCGTTATCAGCCCAGAGATTTGCGAGGAAATGAAGGAACTTCCTTATATTACTTGGAAGCAAAAAACTTTTAGTAATGATGATATTAAAGATGCTCATCTTATTTATGCATCTACAAATC
The DNA here is from genome assembly GCF_016651125.1 of Bacillus sp. TH17. Classification (NCBI taxonomy): domain Bacteria; kingdom Bacillati; phylum Bacillota; class Bacilli; order Caryophanales; family Bacillaceae; genus Bacillus; species Bacillus sp. TH17. Next base: position 1,694,772 of record NZ_JAEKEN010000001.1, on the reverse strand, counting down.
AACATGATGTCAATATGATGGTCAAACAGGCCTCCCATGATTTCCAATGGGTTAACGTTGTAAGTGATGGCACAGAATCATCCTTTCACACACCTGGTGTCATCCGAAATGATGAATATATTGTAACTATTTCAACTTCCGGTAAGGATCCATCGTTTACAAAGCGTTTGAAGCAGGAACTAGCATCTATATTTCCTAAACTTATAAAAAAGCTTTCTCGTACTCACAAATAATAATCTATTTCTTAGCTAAAATAGTAATTACCTTTGGACAAACGTTTTTTAGAAGCGTTTGTTCTTTTTGTTTTGGTTCCTTTTTTGAATTAAGCCGCTTGATTATCAGACATGGTACAATTGTAAACGACACCCAATATATCAAAGACTGTTTTCTTCTCATATCGATGGGATTTCCGTCCATCATTTACCGCCTCAATTCTATCCGTTTTTGCACGTATATTCAAAACAAAATATATGACAAATAAATAACGACAGTTACTGTAATAATGCTGAAAAGTGTTGAAAATAAAACGATTTGTGCATGTAGTTCAGGCTCTATTTGATACTCCATAGCAATAGTTGCTGTATTTCTTGAAGTAGGAAAAGAACTTGCAATAAATAATGATTGTGCAACAATACCATCAATGTTTAGTAGGTATATCATGGCAAGTGCTAATAATGGTCCCATCAATAATCTTCCAATTAAAGCCCATGTTATGACTCGATGGAAAAAATTAAGCTTAATGTTGGATAATTGCGCTCCTAGCAATATGAGTGCTATTGCAACAAAACTATTCGCAAGCTGATTAAGAGGTAGAAAGATAGAATTAGGTATTTGAATTGTAAAAGATTGAAAGAGAACCCCTAATATGAGTGCATGAAATACAGGCAGTCTTAGAAATGATTGAATAATACTTCCGATTGTTTTTGTTGCTGATAGTAAGTTATATATCCCGTATGAATAAGTTAAAAGATTCTGGAAAATCACAATGAAAATCTGAATGGAAACCCCCACTGGATTGTGACTGAAAATCAATTGACTTACTGGTAATCCATAATTACCGGAATTCATTAACGAAATGCTATTTTTTAGAGCTGCACTTTCTCCTTTTTCTAACTTTAATGTTTTTGAAATGAAATGACTTACTATCATCACACTCAGACTGTAAAGTATTAAATAGTATATTATCTGGAGCAACAAACCTGTTTCTATACTAATATCATATATATTCACAAATACAGCCGCTGGCATCAAGCAATAAGTAATAAGTGTAGATAGCTGCTTTAAGTTAAATTGGAACTTTCTTTGTAAGATTGCACCAATTAGAATCAATATTAATATTGGTAATATCACGTCTAATATAATAAAAACAAACATTTAATACCCCATTCTAAATACATTATAGTTGGATTAAACTCTTTACTAAATATGGATACAGTTAATTCAAATGTAGCCCCTGACGCTACCCAAAATACCATTTGAAAGCATTCGTATACAGGATTTTATCGGTAGCTTGTTCATCAAATAGCTGTTGAATCAATTTGATATCTCCATACTCAAAAGGTCTTTTTGCTCTTGTAGATGGTAAATCTGTTCCAAACATAAGTGCATCTGGGTTAACTTCATAAATCGACTTTAAGGCATTCTCAACATCTAATTCGACACGACCAAAACCAGTAGCTTTCACATGTACCCTTTTATCAACTAGTTTTAATAAATGTGGTAAACCTTCTTCTGATAACCCTAAATGGTCAATTGATATAGCTGGTAATTTTTCTATAGTGGATGCAATTTCGGGCAACTCTTTTGCATCCATATAAAGCTCACTATGCCATCCTACTAAATCATGAACTCTTCTAGCAAAGTAATCCAGCTTCGATAAATCTTCTGAACCACCTCTTTTAATATTAAAGCGTAATGCTTTTACCCCATTTTCATTTAAATTTAGTATTTCTTCATCCGTCACTGTAAAAGGTAATTGTGTTACGCCACAAAATGTTGAACCCAACTGTTTTAGTGCCTTTAATAAATATTCTTGATCAAACCCTTGGAAAGAACCAGATACGATCGCTCCACCAATTACATTCAAATTAGGAGTTTCATTCTGATAATCTTCTACAACAAAGTTGGTGGAAAATACCCTTGGTTCTCAATAATCGGAAAATTAAAATCAATAATATGAAAATGTACATCAAAAATTCTCATTTCATTTCCCTCCCCTCTCTTTTCTTTAACATATCAAATATGACTCATAAAGAAAATTATGGATTTTTTATACAAATTCATAATTTTATCTTATCGACCTAAACTTTATTCTTTATTTTAAGTGTACTTTTTCACAATATCCATTAGCCTTACGAAAAAATCTGGTCCTAAAAAATATGAAGTTTTTTCTTGTTATAAATACCGTCATATGTTTTTGGAATTTCAGAATATTTAAATCCACCAATATTTTTTTGTACAGATTAATAGATATCCTTTAGAAAGGAGCGACTATTTATCGATTCGTTAGCGATCAATAGTCATCGTTTAATTCAAAAGTTATTATTTTCGTTCTCGATATATTCCGAATGTTTTATGAGGATTTTTCGTTTGTTCATTTCAGTCTTATAACAATCGTACTGTTGCTTTTACTTTGGAAACTTTCAATAGACAAAAAACAGAGTTCTCGATTGTGGAATTAGATTTAAGTTCATACATTTATCTCTTAATATCTTTATCTGTAGGCAAAACAATTGCAGCTATTATATAAAGTATCACCGTAAATCCACTAGTAAAAACGGCTGATAATGCAGTGACTATGCGAAGGATACTTACATCAATTCCATACTTATCGCTTAAGCCACCTAATACACCTGATACTTGTTTATCTTGAGTGGACTTATATAATTTTTTCATCTAAACACCCCGATCCAATTAAGTATTTGTATGCTAAAAATTAGTTCTATCTTCGGAAGAGATTTAAACTTTCTTTAACTAACCCTTTAATTGAATAACATCTGATATCTATATTTTAACATAAAATTCCATAAAACTTCTGTTTTTCATTTTCAAACCACATTATTTTAGAATACAAGTGTTTGTTAAGTTAGCAATAAAAAACATATCGAAGCCTATTACTAAAAGAACCCTCCTAGATTACTTTAGGAGGGTTCTTTTTCTTTATTAATGATTCTTTAACATCACTAACAGCTTCTCTTGGCTATACATCCATACTGTAATGATTAAACAAGCAAGAGCGACTTCTGATAACGCCATAAATCCAATTGCATAATGATCTGTTAGTTGGAATAGTAACGTTAAAATTAATGGTGGGAAGAACCCTCCTAATCCACCTAAAGCTGACACAACCCCATTTACAATCCCTGCTTGCTCAGAGAAGTACATTGGAACAAGCTTAAAGATTGTACCATTTCCAATACCTGCACAGAATGCGACTAGTAAGCAACCAAACGTATACACGTTCATACTAGGCATGAATGATAAAACAATACCAGATAGTGTTAAGCCGATAAATACGAAGATTAATATTTTAAATGGATTAAATTTATCACCGAGCCAACCACCAATCGGGCGCATCATTGTTGCTAATACGATGAATCCAGCTGTCCGCATGCCTGCATCTACTTTCTCTAATCCGAAGTGAGATACTAAAAAGTTTGGTAAATATACTGTAAATGCAACAAATGATCCGAAAGTTAAAAAATAAAAGATACATAGAAACCAAAGTTTTTCATTTTTATATACACCTTTTATTTGTTCCATTAATGGTGTATTCACCTTTTTTTCCTTACGATCGCCTAATAAAAAGTTCATAAGTGCAAATGCTGCAAGTAAAACTAAATAACACTGTACTGTTGTTCTCCAGCCAACTGATGTCGCAATTACAGGTGCTAAAAATGAAGTAATTGCTGTTCCAGCGTTACCCACACCGTAAATACCATTTACAAAACCGTGACTCTCTTTCGGGAAGTATTTCGGTAGAGAAGTTACTCCTACAGAGAATACAGCACCACCAATCCCTACAAATAATCCACCAATAATTAAATCCATCATAGAATTGGCAACACTAATGTAAAAGACAGGGAATAATAAAAGTATAAAACTAATAAAGAACAATTTTCTTGCTCCGTAACGATTTGTCCAATAACCAATTGGAATGCGAAGAATAGAACCTAAAATAACGGGTACTGCTGTGACCATAGAAATTTGTCCCGCAGTTAATGGAATATCCGCTTTAATATATGGCATTAATGATGATAAGATAACCCATACCATAAAACCGATAACTAGATTAGAAGTTTGTAAACTTAATTGAAAATTAGGACTTTTCATCCTGTTCCCTCCTATGTATGCATAGTTATATTCATTCTCTCCAGCCTAATCACGTCCTAACATGATTAGGCTGAAAAGAATCAACCACCACTTACTGGCGGAATCATTGCTACTACATCGCCAGTTTGAATAATGTCATCCTCATTTGCATACTCTTCATTTACGGCGACCATTATCTCGTTTGAAATCGCTACGCTGTATTTCTTAATGAGAACTTCCTTTAGTTCAGCAACCGTAATATTTTCACAATCTATGTACAAGGCCGGCTTACTTGCTTCTTCTTGCAAATGTGCAAATAATAGTACTTCAATCATGTTCTCATCTCCTTTTCAGGCTCGCCATTTACATATGCTACTTTCTCTGACTGATCACCTATCCATAACTCACCATCTTCCCAAAACTCTTTCTTCCAAATCGGAACAATTTGTTTTATACGCTCCATAATATATTCGTTCGCCTCATAGGCTGCTTTCCGGTGTGGTGTTGAAACGGCGACAACAACAGCAAAATCAGAAATTTCCAATGTACCAATGCGATGTGTAATTGCTACATATGTCCCAGGCCACTTCTCTTCTACTTCATTACCAATTTTCTCAAGCTGTTTTTCCGCCATTGTTTTATATGCTACATACTCTAAATATAGCGTACGACGTCCTTTCGTAAATTCTCTGACGGTACCAATGAAAGTAGTAACCGCACCACACTCACACCGAATTACTTTGTTTGTAACTTCTTCAATTGAAATAGGTGTATCAATTACTTCATAATACGTATGTGTCATTTTGCACCTCTTACCTTTGTATAAGTTAGCAATCTATTTTTCTATTACTTATATGATCGAAGTGGTTCTTTCCACGGCCACTCACTTCCTATGTTCGATTCCAATAATAATACCGAAACAATTATTCCTGCTTCAAATCCTCTCGTTCCTCCCGGCAGGACGATAAATGCATTCGCCTCTGCAAGTGAAGAAATTGCACTAGATTTATCTAAACCAACTGGTGTAGCTTGCAATTGGCCATCTACAATTTCTACTCTCCCTCTTACAAAACGAGTAAATGGGTTTGCTTTCGGAAAATCTTTCTGTAAAATCGCTTCTGCACGATATACATGCGGATCTTTTCTTTGCAAATATGTTCGAATAACTGGTCTAACATATAATTCACATCCGACATAACAAGCAGAGGGATTACCAGATAGACCAAATAATAGTTTTCCTTCTAGCTCAGCTACAGTTGTCACGCTTCCTGGTCGCATCGCTATTTTATTGAAAAGTACATTAGCTTGTAATCTCTCATAAATAGCAGGTAAATAATCGTAGTCTCCTACTGAAACGCCACCAGTTGTAATTAAAATATCGACTTCTTTTATTGCTCTTTTTACGGTCTCATAACACGTCTCTAAATCATCAGCAAATTGTCCATAATAGCGTACAATTCCACCTGCTCGCTCAATTTGAGCAGCAATCATATAGGAATTACTATTTCGAATCCTCCCCGATTTAAGCTGTTCATGTACTTCTAAAAGTTCACTTCCTGTCGCTACAATTCCAATAACCGGCTGTTTTACAACATGTACGGAACTATAACCAAACGTAGCAAGAAGCGCCGCTACTCCAGGGTTAATAGAAGTCCCTTTTTTCACAAGTATGGCATTTTGTTTTACATCTTCTCCTTTAAAAGAAATGTTATCACCGGCAGCAAAAGAGCGTTTTAATTTCATATAAGTCTTTTCTTTTTCTTCAAATCCTTCCGTTAGCTCTAACATAACAACCGCATTACATCCTGCTGGAATTGCAGCTCCTGTCATAATACGTACAGCTTGAAATGCTTTCACCTCTTCTCTAAAAACAGAACCTGCCCCGATCTCACCAATCACTTCAAACTGAATCGGGTTACTGCTATTTGCTTCTTTTGTATCTTCCGCTCGAATCGCAAATCCGTCGTACGGAGAGCGATCGAAATGCGGGACATCATGATTTGCAATAACATCTTCTCCAAGCATTCTACCGTAGCTGTCTATAAGAGAAACCTTTTCTATTTCACCTTGATGAGCATACTCCATTATGCGTGCAACTGCTTCTGCTACTGGAATTGGTTTACGTTTTTCTAGCATTCTTTTTTCACCTCGTTTTGATAAGGATAAACTCTCTTTCTGTTCATCCTATATATTTTGCGTATAATCGTTTTGCCATTTTTACATCATTTGTCCCATGAATAAATGCCCTACCGTCTGTAAATAAAACAAAACGATATTCATCTACTAGAAACGATAGTAAATATGGAGTTTTTTTGACACTCACGCTTTTTTGTAAGCGATTTCGAACTTCTTCTAAATTAAGAACTCGCTTTATCCCTGGACGGATTTGAACTGTATTCCGCCCGCATAGCACTTCAGTTTTCATCTGTGATCCAAATGTTAAATTTGGGTAAGTGCGTACATTCCCACAAGATGGACATGTACTTTTCTTCTGCCTATTTACTTTTAATGAGAGATATTGATTGTTCCAAATATCAAATGATAACATCGTTCCCCTTAGCGCCTGAAAATCATTCACCAATATTTTCATCGCTTCTGTCACTTGGTGAGCAACGACCATTTGTACAGCCGGCTGAATGATTCCTGCTGTATCACATGTTGCACCGCCCATAGGATGATCCATTAGGCAGCGAAAGCATGGTGTTTCCCCCGGAAGAATTGTATACGTTACACCGTAACTTCCAATGCATCCACCGTATATCCAAGGTATATTTTCTTTTTGCGAAATGTCATTTATAAGTAGACGCGTATCGAAATTGTCAGTCGCATCTAATATAAGATCCACTTCTTTTGTTAACTCTTCTATTTCTTGCATTGTGACATCCGTTACAATTGGTACAATTTCTACTTCAGAATTAATCTTTCTTAAATGTTCTGCCGCTGCAATTGCTTTTGGTTTACACTGCTGTGCATCTTCTTCTGTATATAACTGTTGCCGCTGTAAATTACTCCATTCGACGTAGTCACGGTCAGCAATTGTCAATTTCCCAATCCCCATCCTAACGAGCGCTTCCGCATTTGCAGCTCCTAGTGCACCCGCACCGATTAGGAGCACATGTTTTTTTCTTATTTTTCTTTGTCCCATTTCACCAATTCCAGAAAACAATACTTGCCTTGAATATCGCTCTTGCATAGGGAATCCTCCTTTCGCTATCCACCAATATAAGACATTTCAACTTTTGGACGTTTATTTGTACTTTCAGCCGTTCTTTCATCCGAATACCGATCTGTTCTGCACTCCCATGTATGTTGGAGAATTTTTAATAATGAAGCATCAGAAATATTTTCTCGAAGAAGCGTTCGCAAATCAGTTCCTTTCGTTCCAAATAAGCACGTAAAAAACTTACCGTCTGCCGAAATACGAGCTCTCGTACAAGAGGAACAAAAAGATTCAGAAACAGAAGTAATAAATCCAACTTCTGCATCGCTCCCTACATATCGATACAATTTCGCAACTTCTCCAAAGTAACGAGGTTTAACAGGCTCAATCGGATATACACGATTAATTTTCTCTATTAATTGTTCCTTCGTAATAACTTGTTCAAAGTTCCATCCGTTCGTACTGCCCACATCCATAAATTCGATAAAACGAAGCTGAATTTCTTGTTCTTTAAAATAACGAGCCATTAGAAGAATTTGACTATCATTCATCCCTTTTTTTACGACCATATTTACTTTTACTTCTAATCCAGCTGCTTTTGCTGCTTCAATTCCTTTCAATACAGGTTTTGTACTTACATTTCGTCCATTAATTTTTCGGAAGACATGATCTTCTATCGCATCTAAACTAATGTTTACACGTTTTAATCCCGCTTCTTTTAATGCCCTTGCCTGTTTTGCTAAATGAATACCGTTTGTTGTGAGTCCAATATCCTTTAAGCCTTCTAGCTTTGTAAGCCTTGCGATTAACTTCGGTAAGTCTTTACGCAATAACGGTTCGCCGCCAGTAAGTCTAATTTTATTAACACCCATACTTATAAATAATCTCGCTAACCTTTCTATTTCATCGAACGTTAATAAAAACTCTTCCTGTAAAAAAGCATAATCAGGTCCGAACACTTCAGCTGGCATACAGTACGTGCACCTAAAATTACAACGGTCAATAACTGAAATACGTAAATCTTGAAGTGGCCGCTCTAAAGAATCTTTCATCTTCTCGTGCATCTATATCCCTTCTTTTCTACTGCAATCATTAGTAAGCTTTCAATTTTTTATTTGCCTTCATTATAAAAAAGAAGCTACATATTCAATGTGACTTTTCTCACATTACTTTCCCCATTCAAAAATTCTTCACAAATCCGTTCGAATTTTGTTCACATCTTCAGTCCCTACTCCTTACGGTCATTGAAATTTTACAACAATTTTGAAATAGCTCTTGCATTTTCAGCATACTTACACTCAAAATAGGAAATGTATTGCTTATAAGAAGAAAGGTGATTGCTGTGACAAACAGTATGAAATTATCTCAAGATTTAAAGGAATTACTTGCATCTGTTGAATATAAAATGCAAATTAAAAAAGGAAGTTTTATTTTTCAAGAAGGTATGGAGGCAACCGAACTCTATATCATCCACTCCGGAAAAGTACAAATTAGTAAACTAAGTGCTGATGGGCAAGAGTTGACACTCCGTATTTGTTCGGCATATGACATTATTGGAGAATTAACATTGTTCACGGACGATGCGAAGTATTTATTAAATTCAAAATGCCTTGAAGATGTTGAAGTAGGCGTTATAAAGCGTGAAGCGTTAGAAAGAGAATTACTCCAAAAGCCCGCACTTGTATTTGAATTTATGAAATGGATTAGTGAACATTTAAGAAGAATGCAAACGAAGTTCCGAGATTTAGTATTGCATGGCAAAAAAGGTGCCTTGTATTCTACTCTCATTCGAATGACAAATAGTTATGGTGTGTTAAAAGAAAATGGTATTCTCATCGATTTACCTTTAACGAATCAAGAACTTGCAAACTTCTGTGCAACTTCGCGTGAAAGCGTAAATCGAATGTTAAATGATTTGAAAAAAAAAGGTACGATTTCTATTCATAAAGGAAAGATTACAATCCATGATTTACAATTTTTAAAATGTGAAATTGCTTGTGAAGATTGCTCTGCCTCTGTTTGTAGCATAGAGTAGCATCTTATTTAGATGCTACTCTTTTTCTCTTGCATACAGTTATTTCCTAAAAAAGACGAGGCCTTCCATTAGACCTCGTTTCATGTTAGTTGCTAACTTCTATTCGTTTACTGTGGCATTATTTTTTCAATTCATTAGGAATACGTCTTCTGTAAATCACATAACTACGGCTTAAGTATTTAATTGGGGCACTAAATACATGGACAAGTCTAGTAAATGGCCATACTGCGAATAGACCCATACCTGCAATTATATGAATTTTAAACCATACTGGTACTTCCATCATATATTCAACTTTCGGTTGGAAAATAAAGAGACTTCGGAACCACGGACCGATCGTTGTACGATAATCAAACCCTTTTGAGTCGATATTTAAAAAGGTTGAAGAAAGTCCCGCTAGCATTACGATTAGTAATAAAATAAGCGCAATATAATCTCCCCTTGTACTCGTTGCAATGATGCGTTTTACTGTTACACGGCGGTACGTTAATATAATTAAACCGATGATAGAAGCAACACCTGCCGGAAGCCCGAAACTAATTGCCATTATATGATACATATGCTCAGAAATACCTATTGAACGGTATACAGACTCTGGAATTAAAATCCCCATAACATGACCACCAATGACGAACATGATCCCAAAGTGGAATAATAGACTTCCGATTCGGAGCATTTTCTTTTCTAATAGTTCACTAGATTTTGACGTCCATCCAAATTGATCATAGTTGTATCTGAAAATATGTCCACCGATAAAGATTGCAAAAATGATATAGGGAAACAATACCCATAGAAATTGATCCATCATTTTGACAACTCTCCTTTCTAATTTGCCTGTACACCCCATGTATTGATAGCGAGTAGAACAGCGGCGAGAATTGGTTCATACATACAGTTTGCTTCTTTTAATTGCCCGTGCAACGCTTGTATATTTTCCGTGTATTTACTCATAATTGGTTCGCTATCTTTTTCATTCGCGTTTGCAAGAAACTCAAGTAGAAGCGGTAAATAATCAGGTAGTTCTTTATCTGTTACGTTAAAACCAGATTTTTGATAATGCTGTTTTAACTCTAATAATTCAATTCCACGCTCTCTTTGTTCACCTGTTTTCATGTAGGTAAGATACATATTTGTCTTCTTTCCAAAGTCGAATGTATAGACGTAAGAATCAATAAGTTGATTGTCTGTTTTATTTAGCGCTTCTTTTATAAATGTTGTAAGTGATGCTCTGATTTCTTCCTGTTCAATTTCTTGAATCTCTTCCTGTAATTCTAGTAAAGCTTCCCTCCAACCTAGTTCAGGATAGGAGAGAAGAAAAGAAGAACAAGAAAAAGCTGTTTGTAAACTTTGTTTCATAGTTTTCTGCCCCCTTTTTTTAAGAAATTGTCGTACAAGAGCCTGGCCCACCTGCGAAAGATAAACCACAACTTCCTTGCTCGCTATATAAATCTGCAACTTGTTCGCGGTGAGACGTCGGGATAACAAAGCGATCTTTATATTTCGCAATAGCAAGAAGACGATACATATCTTCTACATCTTCTTTCGTTAAACCGAGTTCTTTTAATACAGCTTCATTTGGTTCTTTATTAATTTGCAATGCTCTCATATGTGTTCGCATGACAGCCAATTTTTTCAATGTAAGACGAATATGTGATTCATCTCCTGCAGTGAGTAAATTCGCTAAATATTGAATTGGAATACGCATATTATCAATAGCAGGGAAAATCTCTTCTGCTTGCCAGTTACTACCTTTCCCCTCCACCATGTTCATAATTGGGCTAAGCGGCGGGATATACCAAACCATTGGCATTGTACGATACTCTGGATGAAGAGGTAGAGCGATTTTCCAATCGATAATCATTTTATAGATTGGCGACTGTTGTGCCGCTTTAATCCATTCTTCAGGAATCCCTTGTTTTTTCGCTTCAGCTGCTACTTCTGGATCATTTGGATCTAGGAAAACAGTAAGCTGAGATTCATATAAATCTTTTTCATTTTCAACAGAAGCCGCTTCTTTTACTTTGTCAGCGTCATATAGCATTACCCCAATATATCGAATACGTCCTACACATGTTTCAGAACAAATTGTTGGCATACCAGCTTCAATACGAGGGAAACACATTGTACATTTTTCAGCTTTATTTGTTTGCCAGTTAAAATATACTTTTTTATACGGACAAGACGATACACAAAATCTCCATGCACGACATGCATTTTGATCCACAAGAACAATCCCATCTTCCTCACGTTTATACATCGCACCCGATGGACAAGAAGAAACGCAAGATGGATTCATACAATGTTCGCAAATACGTGGTAAATACATCATAAAGACATTTTCAAAATCCGTTTTAATTCCTTCTTCCATTTTCTTGACGTTCGGATCTTGTAACCCTGTTATATGTCCGCCTGCTAAATCATCTTCCCAGTTTGGACCCCATTCAATTTTGTCGATAAATTCACCCGTAATTGCTGATTTCGGACGAGCAACTGGTTGATGCTTACGCTGTGGGCTATTTGTTAATGTTTCATAATCATAATTCCAAGGTTCAAAGTAATCATCAATTGTTGGCTGATCTGGATTGTGGAAAATATTCATAAGACGCTTCATTTTCGAACCGGATTTCAGCTGAATTTCACCATTTTTCAATTCCCAGCCGCCTTTGTATTTCTCCTGATTTTCCCATTGTTTCGGATAACCAATTCCAGGTTTCGTTTCTACGTTATTGAAGTACATATATTCAGCACCTGGACGATTCGTCCAGGTGTTTTTGCATGTTACGCTACAAGTGTGGCAGCCGATGCATTTATCTAAGTTCATTACCATTCCGACTTGCGCTTTAATCTTCAAGCCAATCTACCTCCTTCAGTTTACGGATTACAACGTTTAAGTCACGCTGGTTCCCAGTCGGACCATAATAGTTAAATCCATAGCTTAATTGGCCATATCCACCAATCATATGTGTTGGTTTAACGTGAATACGGGTTGGACTATTATGTGTTCCCCCGCGGGTGCTTGTTAATTTCGTACCAGGCACGTTAATGTGACGATCTTGCGCATGGTGCATAAATGCCATCCCCCTCGGTATACGGTGTGTTACAACAGCACGTGCTACGACTACGCCGTTACGGTTAAAGCATTCAATCCAATCATTATCAGCAACACCAGCTTCATTCGCATCATCTTTATTCATCCAAACAGTTGGACCACCTCTAAACAGCGTTAACATTGGCAATGAATCGAAGTACATACTATGAATCGACCACTTATTATGCGGTGTTAAATAGTTTAGTGTAATTTCTTTCCCTTCTACTTCAGGGCGTGATTTACGGAATGGTTTATGTTGCAGTATTGGTTTAAATGTTGCCATCGTTTCGCCAAATTCTTTCATCATGTCGTGATCTAAGTAGAAAGATTGTCGACCAGTTATCGTTCTCCAAGGGATGAGACGTTCAACATTTGTTGTAAATGGTGAGTAACGGCGTCCACCTTTTTCAGAACCCGTAAAGGCCGGAGAAGTAATTACTGTTTTAGGCTGCGCTGTAATTTGTTCAAATGTGAAGCATTCTTCTTCACGTTCTTCTGCTAAGTCACGTAGTTTTAAATCGGTTTGTTTTTCAAGCGCTTCCCATGCTTTTACCGCCATATGACCGTTTGTTGTAGAAGAAAGTGTTAATACCGCCTCAGCAGCATTAATTGCTTCTTTTATGTCTGGGCACCCCTTCGCAATAGAATCCGTTCGAACAACTCCTAATCGACTCTTTAATTGCTCATATTCTTTTTCTGCCGACCAAGAAATCCCTTTCGTACCAATCGGTTGTTTTCCGGTATTTGGTCCAAGCGCTGTCATCTTGTCATAAATCGTTTTATAATCCCTTTCGACAACATGAATTTGCGGCATTGTTTTACCTGGGATCGGTTCACACTCTCCTTTGCTCCAGTCTTTAATCTTACCAAGTGGTTGTGCTAATTCTTGCGGTGTATCGTGAAGAAGTGGTGTTGCAACGACTTCTTTCATTGGTTCAAGATCGATTTTCTTCGCTAAATCTGACACAGCTTTAGAAAGAGAGGTGAAAATATCCCAGTCAGAGCGTGCTTCCCACGGTGAACCGATTGCTGGATTAAATGGATGTACAAATGGATGCATATCCGTACTGCTTAAATCATGCTTTTCATACCAAGTTGAAGCAGGTAAGACGATATCAGAATAAAGCGCCGTTCCAGCCATACGGAAATCTAAATTAATGAGTAAATCTAACTTCCCTTCAGGTGCATCTTCATGCCACTTAATTTCTTCTGGTCTTAATGAGTCACTATCGTCATTCATTAATCCGTTTGTTGTACCTAATAAATGTTTTAAGAAATATTCGTGTCCTTTACCGGAACTTGAAATTAAGTTTGCACGCCATACGAATAAGTTACGCGGGAAGTTGTTTTTATTATCTGGGTCTTCAATCGCAAATTTCAGTTCTTTTTCTTTTAGTTTTTGTGCAACGTATTTTCCGATTTCTTCTTGTGTTGTTGCACCAGCAGCAACAGCTTCTTTATATAATTCAATCCCATTCTTCTCGAATGTTGGATAAGAAGGTAACCAGCCAAGTCGTGCTGCTAATACGTTGTAATCACCGTGATGTTGATAACGAGAGTTGCCCTCAACTGGTGATGCTAAATGTCCAACAGGTGTATCTTCATAACGCCATTGATCTGTTACGAAATAGAAGAAAGATGTACCGTTTTGTAATTTCGGTGGCCCTTGCCAATCTTTCGCCATCGCGATTGTTTGCCATCCTTCTGCTGGTCGTAATTTTTCTTGACCAACATAATGTGCCCAACCGCCGCCGTTTACACCTTGTGCCCCAACGAGAAGAACAAGATTTAAAACTGCGCGATAAATCGTATCAGAGTTAAACCAATGGTTAATACCAGCTCCCATAATAATCATCGAGCGGCCATTCGTATCAACTGCATTTTGCGCGAACTCACGAGCAATTTGAATAATAAGCTCTCGCTTTACTCCGGTCATTTTCTCTTGCCATGCAGGTGTAAACGGTACATCATCATTGAAATCTTTCGGTTCTTGCCCGCCAAGACCTCGGTTCACACCGTAATTTGCTAACGTTAAGTCATATACAGTTGTAACGAACACTTCGCCTTCTTCTGTCATAACTTTTTTCACTGGAATTGTACGTTCTAATATTGTATTTCCATCATCAGAGAAGTACGGAATTTGCACTGTTTCAACACTATCTTCCATTCCAAGTAAAGAAAGACGTGGATCAATCGTTTCACCTGTCTGTTCATCTTCTAAACGCAAGTTCCATTTCTTCTCGTTATCCCAACGTGATCCCATTGTGCCGTGAGGTGTTGCAAAATCTTTCGTGTTATCGTTCCAAAGAACAGGCTTCCATTCTCCTAACTTTGTTTCACGTCCAATATCAGTAGCATTTAAGAAACGATCAGCGACGAATTGATCTCCTTTTTGTTTCAATGTGACAAAGAAAGGAAAATCAGTATATTGCTTCGCATACTTTGTGAAGTATTCCACTTGATTATCTACGTAAAATTCTTGTAAGATCACATGCCCCATTGCCATCGCAAGCGCACCGTCTGTACCTTGTTTCACACTAATCCAATCATCCGCAAACTTAGTAGACTCGGCGAAGTCAGGACTTACAGAAACAACTTTCGTTCCTTTATATCGAACTTCGGCTAAAAAGTGTGCATCTGGCGTTCTCGTCATCGGTACGTTTGAACCCCATGTCATAATGTAACCAGAGTTATACCAGTCACTACTTTCTGGTACATCAGTTTGATCACCCCAAATTTGCGGAGAAGCTGGTGGTAAATCAGCATACCAATCATAAAAGCTAAGCATCGGTCCACCCATAAGTTGCATAAAACGGCTACCTGCAGCGTGACTTAACATCGACATAGCTGGAATTGGTGAAAAACCAACATTGCGGTCTGGACCGTATTTAATTACTGTATAAAGTAAAGAAGCTGAAACAAGTTGTAATACTTCATCCCAATTCGCACGAATGAATCCCCCTTTACCACGCGCCTGCTTATACGTACGTGCCTTTTCAGGGTTTTCCACAATGCTTTTCCAAGCATCTAATGGTGACTCGTTATTTTGTAGTTCCTCTTGCCACATACTCCATAGAACACCACGTACATACGGATATTTCACACGAAGCGGACTGTAAATGTACCAAGAAAAACTTGCTCCACGTGGGCATCCTCGTGGTTCAAAATCAGGCATATCAGGACCTGTAGTCGGATAGTTAAGCTCCTGCCCTTCCCATGTTACAATTCCATCTTTCACATAAATGTTCCAACTACAAGAACCAGTACAGTTCACGCCGTGTGTAGAACGAATTACTTTATCATGCTGCCAACGCTTTCTGTACACATTTTCCCATTCACGATCTTCATATGTTTCTTGTGTATGATTATCGTTATAACGATCTATTGGTGAAAAATATTTTAAACGTCTCATTAGTGCTGAAGGTTTCTTCTTCATACTGTTCACTCCCTTAGTACGTCTCTCTTACATACCCTTACTATAAAAGAGGTTGTAAAATACAGATGTGACATTTCGCACAGTTCAAGAGATTGTCATAAATTCATTTGGAAATCGGTTTAAGGGGAAACATTTATAAGTAAAGATTACTTTGTTTTGTTGTGAAGATTTCGGTCAGCGGTGGGCTTATTAGGAGAATAGTATTTGGAGGATTCACCTTTTTTTGCATAAGAAAAAACGCAGGAGAAATTCCTACGTTTTTATATAAATATATTAAAAAGAGTTTTGATACTACTTCAATAATGCTATAAGGAATTTACTTTTCTGCAACGATACTATTATCAAGACATATTTTATATAAAGTGAAACTTTAATCAGCCCGCAAATAGAGGGATAAAACTACAAATCATTATTTACTGTATTGCCCTTAATTACGGAAACAATTATACTAGATGTTATCTACATATATAATCTGAATATTCATAAAATTGTGAGTGGGATTTCCTTTGGGGACATATAAATTATAAAGTATATCACCATGATTTTTTAACATTTAAGTTTTTCCTATTTATATAAGTTCTCAATATGAACTTATATAAACCATTCCTACTTACCTCTTAGATTACTATTATACTGCATTAAAATGAAGGAACTCCTTTTCTTTAACATAAAAATGAATTAGAAAAGATAATAAAATTAGGAGGATTACGATGCCCCAGCTTGATTCATTACATCCCATAGTAGAAAGAATAATCAAAAATATTGAAAAATTAATGGTCGGAAAACGAAAAGAAACGATCTTAGCTTTGACAGCTCTCTTAGCTGAAGGTCATGTACTATTAGAAGATGTTCCTGGCGTTGGGAAAACAATGCTAGTACGTGCTCTTTCTAAATCCATTGATGCCGATTACAAGCGTATTCAATTCACACCTGATTTACTGCCGTCAGATGTAACAGGTGTTTCTATTTATAATCCAAAAGAACTCCAATTTGAGTTCAAGCCTGGACCGATTATGGGGAATTTTGTACTTGCTGATGAAATTAATCGTACATCTCCAAAGACACAATCTGCCTTACTTGAAAGTATGGAAGAAGGCACTATCACAATAGATGGCATTACAAGATCGTTACCAAAACCTTTCTTTGTAATGGCTACACAAAATCCGGTCGAATATGAGGGAACATATCCTTTACCAGAGGCTCAGCTCGATCGTTTCTTGTTGAAGCTAAGAATGGGATATCCTACACCAGAAGAAGAATTTGAAATTTTAAACCGGATGGAAAAAACAAATCCACTCTCTCATTTACAAGCTATTACTATAATAAAAGAATTACTTTATTTACAACAAAGCGTACGGGAAGTAAGCATGGACAAAGCAATCAAGCATTACATTGTAAAACTTGTTACTCAGACGCGTTCTTATAGTTCTATACAGCTAGGTGCAAGTCCACGCGGCTCAATCGCTTTAATGAAAGCTTCACAAGCTTATGCATTCATCCATGGCAGAAATTATGTTATTCCAGACGATGTTAAATTTTTAGCTCCTTACGTTTTAGCTCACAGACTCATTCTAAAAATGGAAGCAAGATTTGAAGGAATAACAGGAGAACAAGTTATCGCCAAAATCGTTGCACGAACTACCGTGCCGACTCAAAGGACGAATAACCTTTGATGAAACGACTACTACGAGCACTATATCACGTTACGAAGTTATTGCTAATCCCTTTATGCCTAGTCTTAACATTTGTGTACGCTATGCTTCAAGGAGGATTTGTAAGTTGGTTTTTGTTTTACAGTACGATTCCTATTGGTCTTTATTCACTATTACTTCCCTTCTACGCTTTACGAGACGCTGAAGTAAAACGAATAACAAACCAAAATGAATATGCAGCAGGAGAACAATTTTTAAGCACCATTACAATAAAAAGAAGATTTCCTTTTCCCTTACTTTATTTAATTATAGAAGATGAACTGCCATCACAATTTACAAATTGTAGACAAACGAAGGTGAATAAGGTAATACTCTTTCCAGGATTGAAACGAAATATTTCATTTCAATATGCAATTGACACAATCCCTAGAGGAGAGCACACTTTTTCAAGCGTACGTGTCAAAACTGGTGATCTATTCGGTATGATGGAGAAAGAAGTAACTTTTTCAGTTCTAGATACATTTTTAGTCTATCCCCAGTACGTAGATATAACATATCGACAATTGGAAAATCATTTCGAACAAGGAGCGCTTTCAGCAAATATAAATTTAGCAAAAGACTCTACAATCTCTGTCGGTGTCAGAGACTATAAACCTGGTGACCGCTTTTCATGGATTGATTGGAAAGCAACTGCCCGAACAAACAATATTATGACGAAAGAGTTTGAACAACAGCGCAGCCATAATATCATGATATTTATGGACAGAACTGAGTCCCCTCTATTCGAATCAGTCGTAACATTTTCCGCCTCTATTGTAAGGGCTGTCTTGAAGCAAAATTCACCAGCGTCATTCGTGTCTGTCGGAAAAGAACGAACTTTTTTCCCTTTAGACAATGGTGATACGCAGTTACAACAAATCTTTTGTCATCTAGCGAAAGTACAAGCAGACAGTGTATTCCGGCTCTCCCGGAGTGTAGAAATGGAATTAAGAAAAATTTATGAGCCCGTAACGATTATACTCGTAACAAGCGATCTTTCTCCCGATATTCAAAAGGCGGCTGACTTTGCTGCTATAAAAAACAGAAAATTAATGGTGTTTGTCGTGAAAGAAAAAGCAAATCAACTCTCACATCGAGAACTAAGTATTCTAGAAACTCTACAAAAACGAAAAATATTTGTAAATGTGGTTTATGGGAACCGGTATACAAACGTGTTTTTTGAGGTGAGCAAATGATAACATTACGAACAAAATACAAATGGGATATGAGCAGATTCTTCATGCATGTATGTGCATTTCTACTTTTACTAGAATGGCTAAGACCCCTTATAGGTATTACAAACGTAGGTAGATTAGATATTTTTGTAATATTTATAGGAATTTGCTTCACTCTCTCTTTTTTCAAACAAGGTGGCAGATTCCAATAAAGATCGTCACGATCTTATTCATCATTCATTTCCTGTATTATAAAAATGCTTTTATAAATCCATCTTGGCTAACGAAATTTTTTGCTGATATTTCTCGAAATTCCTCTCTGTTTTTCCAGGGGAATTTGCTAGATATTTCTCCCGTTTTTCCAACACTTTTATTTTTTTATCCTTTTGGTTTTTGAGTGCTTTCATCTCTTTTTGGATGATTCATAAAAAACGTGGGTTGTTATTTCTTATATTGACTATTATTTATATCACCATTTTTCATAACTTACATTTATACAATGCAAACTACGCTATTATTCGTACTATTGTCATCGGCTTTTTTATGCTTAGTCTTCTTCGCATAGAACGAATAAGAGAGATGGAACACTTACAAAATTTTGCTAGAGAAATCTCAAAATTACTTAGACCTCTTACAATATTTATTGTATTGTCAGCAACTATCGCATACTTTGCTCCAAAATTTGGCCCTCAATGGCCAAACCCAATGGATTTTTTAAAATTCAACACATCCGAAGCAAGTAAAAAACAAGAAGTTTCTAAAATTGGATATGGTTTAGATGACTCGCGATTAGGCGGTCCTTTTAAGGCAGATCCTACAATTGTTTTCACAGCACAAACGCAAAACAAACAATATTGGAGAGTCGAAACGAAAGATTTTTATACAGGAAAAGGCTGGGAAGTTTCTGAAAATCAAAAAAAGATTTCTTTTAAAAATAAAAACGACGTCGTGAGCTGGTACGAACAAAATACAAAAACGGAGGCCACTGAGGCGACAATCACCATGAAAAAAAGTTATCCACACCTTACCTATCCAGCAGGATTAATATCAGTTGAGGCTTCTTCTAATGTATCATACAGCGTTGACCCCTTTTCAGAAAAAATCTATACGATGGACGGAGATTCTTCTACTATTTTAAATTCATATAAAGTAACATATGGGGTCCCAGAGTTTTCCATAGAAAACTTGAAAGCTGTAAAAACAAATGAAGGTCAAGAATCAAATCCTTATTTCATGACAAAGTACACGCAACTTCCCGAATCATTACCACAGCGAGTAAAAGACTTAGCTGTAAATCTAACAAATGATAAAGACAACCGATATGATAAAGTATTAGCTATTGAAAACTACTTTACCGACCATTCTTTTGTATATGAAACAATGAATGTGTTGTTCCCTTCCAAAAACCAAGATTATGTAGATCAATTCCTTTTCGATACAAAAAGCGGCTACTGTAATAATTTCTCGACGTCTATGATTGTGTTACTTCGTTCTGCTGGGATTCCTGCTCGCTGGGTAAAAGGTTATACAGAAGGAACTCTTGATAATACACTTGCCTCTGCAGAAGGTGAGGATGTTTATAAAATCGCGAACGATAACGCACACTCTTGGGTCGAAGTATATTTCCCAGGATACGGATGGATTCCATTCGAACCAACAAAAGGATTTACTAATCCCTATAATTTTACAAATAATACTCCTGCTTCTACTTCACAAAATAACGAAGTAAATAATTCTAATAACGAGCCAATACACCAACGGAACAATGAAGCAAAGCTCAAAAGTTTAATAGAAAATACAGAAGAAGCCTCTACTAAAAAGATCACAAATTCTAAAAATGATTTTTCTTGGTGGTACGTATTCCTCTCTACGATACCGATTAGTATCATCGGATACATTCTCTTCACCACTAGAATGAAATGGATTACATTTTTTATTATTCTTTTCTATAAATACCGAAAAGATGATGCTGTTTATCAAAAAGCTTACGGTGCACTTTTAAAACAATTTGCGAGAATTGGCATACCACGGGGTGAAAGTCAAACATTCCGAGAATACGCTCTCCACATCGATACACTTTACAATTCGGCCGATATGCAACAACTTACTTTCAGTTATGAGAACGCTATGTATCAAAAGGAACAGGCCGCAGCCGAATGGAAGACATCCGTACACTTATGGGAAGTGCTTATGAAAAAAGCAGCTTCTCTGCCTAAATCAAACGACTACGATAGAGTGATTTAATCTTGATAATGTGAGTTTAAAGAAAACACCTCAAAGAACTACATTGTTCTTTGAGGCGTTTGTTAATAAAGTGAAACTCCTAATTATTCCCCAAGTACCTTCTCAATCTCAACCTCTAAATCCACCGGCTTCGTCTGCGGTGCAAAACGCCCTACTATTTTCCCGTCTTTTCCAATTAGAAACTTAGTAAAGTTCCATTTCACTGCTTTCATACCGAGTAAACCTGGCGCTTGTTCTGTCATGTATGTATAGAGAGGATGAGCCTTGTCACCTTTTACATCAATCTTTGCAAACATTGGGAAGTTCACACCGTAGTTCAATTCACAAAAACTAGTAATATCAGCTTCTGTGCCTGGTTCTTGTCCCCCAAATTGATTACAAGGGAAACCGAGTATTTCTAGTCCTTGGTCTTTATATTTATCATATACTTCCTGTAACCCTTTATATTGTGGTGTAAATCCACATTTACTAGCTACATTTACAATAAGAAGTGCTTTTCCTTCGTAATCTTTTAACGATTTTTCTTCTCCTGTTATTGTTTTAGCTGAAAAATCATAAACTGTCATTGTTCATACCCCTCTCTTCACTATCATTCTATGTTTATACTATACTACATTCGTGAATATACAGCTCTTATTACGTATTCACATACCGTAATGATAGCGCTTTATTTTCGTTCGAAAATTCGACACGATATACTAGACTTTTATGATGGAAAGTTTTACAATTAATTTGTGAACAAAATGTGACAGTTTATATTTCCATTATAATAGAAAAGGATGGTGTTCATTATGAAAACTGCACAACATGAAACGATTTCAAATCGCGAGTTTTATTTCGTACTATATATGATGTTATTGTATGTTATTGGCTGGGTAATCGATGTAAATGGTTTATTTTTAAGCTCCTACTTTAATTTAGCAGGAGAAATTATGCTTCCGATCGTTGGTGGCATTGTTGGACTGTTCGTTATGTCTATCAATAAAGAACAAACGAGATAAAGTGAAACTTTAATCAGTGGGGCTTTTCTTCATCCCCCACTGATTATTAGTTGAACCAATCGGGCTTTTACGGGCAGTTGATCCCCACCTAACTTCTTTGCTTTCGCTGCATTTTGAGGTGGGGCTTACTGCCCGTTAATGCGGGATAACTACATTACAAAAGGGCAGAAGACGAGCTTTCGTTTTCTGTCTTTTTCTGTTTTTAGCGTATAATAGATACATACCGTATATAAGGAGTGGTAAGTATGAAAAAAGTAGAACAACTATCTTCTCATCTATATCTTATTGATGATTATGACTTACAACATGATGAACGCACAGGTACATACGTTTTATTAGGTGACGATATTACTTTAATTGAAACTTGTGCGGCCCCTTCTCTTCCCTATATTTTAGACGGCTTACAGCAATTACATATTAATTTAAATGATGTAAAAAACATTATCGTTACACATGTTCATTTAGATCACGCAGGCGCAGCAGGGTTAATGATGGAAAAGTGCCCAAATGCTACTCTATTTGTGCATCCGCGCGGGGCTCGTCATATGATTGATCCAACAAAACTAATTCTTGGCGCAAAAGCTGTGTACAAAGAAGATTTTGATAAACTTTTTGATCCAATTCTTCCAATTGAAGAAGAACGTGTTCATATTGTACAAAATGGTGATACATTAAAAATTGCAGAAGACCGTACACTCACATTTTATGATACACCGGGACATGCGAAGCACCATATTAGCATTCACGATTCATTAACAAACGGCATTTTTACTGGTGATACAATAGGAATTTATTATAGAGAACTCGCAGACCTTGATGTAGAACTATATCTACCATCAACGTCTCCTTCACAATTCCAGCCAGATGCGATGATTGCTTCTAAAAATCATATTCAAAGTATGAATGTAGATACTATTTATTTCGGTCATTACGGCGCATCATCCAATGTTACAGAAGTATATAACCAACTTGAACATTGGTTACCTATTTTCGTTAATACTGGAAATAAAATTTTTCAAAAACATACTGATTTTGATGAGGCTACTAAGGCATTACAATCTTTACTACTGGAGAAAGTCTCCACTCATCTTACAAAGCTAAATGTTCCATCCAATCATTCTGTTTATAACATTTTACATCTTGATTTAGAAATTAGCGCGATGGGAATTATTGATTACTTAACGAAGCAAACAAAATCCACAATTAACTAATAGAAAACGAAGATATATACAACGCCATTATCGTATATATCTTCGCTCCTTGAATATATTTTTTAATAAAGGATGGTGGAATGGAATGCAAAAAGTGATACTATACCTCTGCTTTACATTATTTATCATCTTATTATTAGTTGTAGGTGTTAAAATTCAATTTTATTTAGATACAGACGCGCAAGTGAACTTTAACGTCTATCCAAGATTATTCTACTTTACACTCTTCCCTCTTTTGGTCGGCATTTTATTACGATTCCTACAATCAATTAATCGCGAAACGAGTAAACAAAACTGGAACTTTCAGCCGGATAAGTTTATCGCTATTACGTTGCCAACACTATTCATTGCCTTTTCTCCAGCTCTACTCTTTTCACCAGTTGGTAAATACCTACCTTATTTAACTAATATTATTCTTGTGAATACAACTTTCATTACCATTATTAGTTTAATAGCTGGTTACTCACTTTTAGATTGTTTGATACAAAAAGACAAGGAGAATAGTAAGGAATATAACTAAGTGATTTCCCACTTTCACTTTATTAAGCAAGTCAAGGTAATTCTGCCCCTGACTTGTATGCAAAAGAACCTAATGTTCAATTTTTAAGTGCCGTTGGTTATGCTGGGTTATTTATAAGTGCAATACTCCTAGTAAGAGTTGCTATACATGTGGTAAGGAAATTTAAGTAATAACAAAACGAGTATGAAATCGCATAGATTTTATACTCGTTTTTTATTGTTCATATATTTAATTGGTAATAGGAAATTTATGTTAAACTAAAGAAAGTCGCGCACTAAATCAAAATACATTTCAAACAAGGGAGACTTATTATGAAATTAGGGACTTTCTCGTTTCTAACGTTTATCACAAGTATATGTTCTTTCTTTATTTTAAGAGGACCTAATGCGAATTTAACGTTAATTATTGTGATTCTAAGTATACTTTCATTACTCGGCATTATTTTTGCAATCGCATCAAAGGATTGGCTATTTAAAATAGTTGGTACGGCATTAAATGGAGTCATACTAATATTTGTATATTTCTTATTGCTAGCAAA
The DNA here is from genome assembly GCF_016651125.1 of Bacillus sp. TH17. Taxonomy (NCBI): domain Bacteria; kingdom Bacillati; phylum Bacillota; class Bacilli; order Caryophanales; family Bacillaceae; genus Bacillus; species Bacillus sp. TH17. The sequence goes on along the minus strand of NZ_JAEKEN010000001.1, from coordinate 1,670,362 downwards.
AGGAATAGGTGGTTAATATATTTACGTTTCAATAAGAAAAGCTCACCTTTTCATCTACATACTCCATAAACTGTTCTGCTTTAATAAATCTTTCTTTATAAGCTTCAGGTACTTCTTCTACTGTTATCCCACCACTCGATTTCGCTTTTACTAATACAGTTTGATATGACATTAACGCTTCCATATATTGTTCATACTCTTCTGAAGTTAATACTTCTTTACTAGATTTATGGCCATTTAATTTATCAAAATACGGCTGAAGTTCCATTTCTACCTTTTTCATTTCCTCTTTTTTAGCTGGTGATAATTGATCATAATCAATATTACCGTTCGCATCCCCGTACTCAAGCTTTGCATTCGTTAATTTCTTTAGTTCTTTTGTAAACTCTTCATATTCCTTCGCACCCATTTCGTCTTTCGCTTGTGATAACTTTGCATTAAAACGCATGTATCCTTCTAATGTTATAGCTCCGGCATGTTTTTTTAAGTTCTCAAAAGATCCGTATATACCATCCGCCATAATAGATTGGTAAGCAAAACCAGTCGTTGGGATTAAAAATGCGGCTGCAAGCACTCCTGCGATAAGGCGCTTCTTCCTTTTACTTCCCCCGCTCTTCATTTTTATTTGAACAATTACTTTTTCTTTTAACTCCGGCGGGGCAATAATCCCCTTCGCTTCTTCTTGTATAGATTCTCTAACTCTACAATCTAAACTCATTTTACATTCCCTACCTCTCCTAAAAAGATTTCTTCTACTTGCTCTTTTTGACGTAGTTTCTTTAAGGCCGCATGAATTCTAGATTTCACGGTACCGATTGGAATATGTAATATTTGTGCTACTTCTTCTTGTGAGTAATCATGTAAGTATCTTAAGATAATAACTTGTTTCAATTTATATGGTAATTTATGAATGAGTTCAATTAATTTTTGGTTTGATATTTTACTTACAACATCGCTAGAAAAATCAATTTCTACTGGTTTTCTTTGCTCTTCTGCTTTTTTTACAATTCGCAGTCGCATCCACCTCTTTCTTCTATAAGAATGAATTTGTTTAATCGCAAGTCCAATTAACCATGGACGAAATGGCTTCTCACTATCATATTTACGAAGCGATTCATATAGCTGTATGTATATTTCCTGAACGACATCATCTATATCTGCTTTATCCTCTATTAAAAAATGTGCTGTCTTATATACTTCTTGAATCGTTTTATCATACAATTCGCTATACGCTTCTTTATTGCCTGATAAAGTTAATTGGATTAAATCTGTATACACTGTTTCATCTTTCATGTACCATCCCTCCTTTGTCTTACACTATATATTGGCAAGCAAACGATATTTCGTTCGATTTCTTTCAAAGATTTTTCAAATAAATTAATATAATGATGCAATAACTTCATAAGCTTCACTTATAACCCTGCATAACAATTATATAATTTTCCAATTCCTAATGAAGATTTAAAATAATATATATAGTCAAATTTAGGAGGATGTATATGAAAGCTATCGTTGTAACGTCGTTCGGTGGTCCTGAAGTGATGAAATATACAGATGTGGAGATGCCGGCTATTTCAGACAATCAAGTGTTAATACGCGTTGTCGCTACTAGTGTTAATTTTGCCGATATTAAATCACGTTATGGCAAAAAAGGAAACAAAGCCTTACCTTTTATCCCAGGGATAGATGCAGCTGGTATTGTAGAACGCGTAGGTTCTCATGTAAAAAACATTTATCCTGGCCAACGAGTCATTGCTTTTCCTCAAAATGGTTCATACTCTGAATATGTTGTCGCGAACGAAAATCTTACTTTTGTATTACCTGATGAAGTTGATTTCCAAACTGCAGCCGCTTGCCCTATCGTATCTTTTACAAGCTACAATTTACTTGCAAATGTTGCAAGGATTCAACAAGGTGAATCTGTTCTAATTCATGCAGCTGCTGGAGGAATTGGTACTACCGCGATTCAACTCGCAAAATTATTAGGGGCTAAAAAAGTAATCGGGACTGTCGGAAGTGAAGCAAAAAGAAAAATTGCTTTAGATGCTGGCGCTGATTATGTTATTTGTCATCAAGATGAAGATTTTGTAGAGAGGGTAAATCAGCTTACACACGGAGAAGGCGTTAATATTGTTTTAGATTCTATTTCTGGAACTGTTTCTGAAAGAAGTTTAAACTGCCTTGCTTATTACGGTCGCCTCGTCCATTTCGGCAATGCTAACGGAGAAGTTGGTAGTTTTCAAACGAAAGATTTACACGCAAGTTGCCGTTCTATACTCGGTTTCAGCTTTGGCACTACACGGAAAAAACGTCCTGAATTGCTTCAAGAAACTGCGAATGAAGTTTTCCGTTATTTACGCGATGGAAGTTTACAAATTAAGGCTACGAAATCTTTTCCCCTTCAAGATGCAGGGAAAGCACATGAATGGGTCGAAAGTAGACAAAGTACAGGGAAAGTAATACTACACGTTCAGACAGCTCCCTAAAATGAATACATGAAATAGAGGTGTTATTCATGGGATCACGAATTATGCATATCATTATCGCGAGCGGTATTGCTGAGAAACTTTCTATTCAAGATAAAACTTCTTTCTTACTTGGTGGTGTAGCTCCTGATGCTGTTCATTCAAAAAAAGAAAAAGGAACTTCACATTTTTACGCTGGTACAACGAAGAACTATACGAGAAGAATAGATTACGATTCATTTATTCATAAATACGAAGATCATCTGGATTCCCCTTATATTTTAGGTTATTATACCCACCTCATTGCCGATGATAATTGGCTAAGCGGCTTTTTTCTACCTTGGCTTAAAAACAGAATAGAAAACGACGAAACTATCGCACCTATGTACTATAACGATTTTAAATTATTGAACGCACAATTGTTGCATCATTACGATAAAGAACAGCAGCTCTTCGCCCTACTTAATCAAGAGGCTAACATTGTGAATATAGAGGAGATTTCTAGAAAGAATGTTTTAGCTTTTCGGCAATATATTTTTGAAGATATGCTATATCCTGAGCAACACTTGCACGAAAACTTACAAGTGTTTTCATTTGATCAAATCGTTGGTTATATTGAGACTGCAATTGAAAAAGGAACATTTTTTATAGAACAACTCGTTAATAAAAAATTGACTTCAAATATTTAATCCCCCTCATTATTTACGAGGGGGATTTTCACATAACTATATAATTATTTATTTTTTCCCATTACTGCAAAGTAATTCCCTTTACTATCAGCAAAGTTAAACACTTTACCAGAAGGCATAGTTACGTCTTCCCAACTATTTATCTAGGCTTTTTCTTACCAGTAAAAGCTGGTTTCTTTTTCTTTGGTGCTGGTGGTTTCGATTCTACAAATGTTCCTTTGAACATTTCTTGTTTCGTAAACACGATACCTAATTTTTTCGCAAATTGAAGTAATTTACGCTCTTCTTGTTCTGTTACAAGAGAAACAACTGTTCCTTCTTTGCCCATACGTCCAGTACGTCCTGAGCGGTGAATATATTGGTCTACTGTGTCTGGTAACTCTAAGTGGATTACGTGTGTTAAATCATCGATATCTAATCCACGTGCTGCAATATCAGTAGCAAGTAATATTTCTAATTTCCCGCTACGGAACGCGCGCATCGTTACTTCACGCTCTTGTTTGCTTGCCTCTGCATGAAGTGCTGCTGCTTTCATTTTACGGAACTTCAGTTTTTGAGTAATTTCATCTAAACGGAATGGATCATTTAAGAAGGCAACTGCTTTTACATTTCCCATATGCATAACTCTTCTAATATAATCATTTTTTTCACGACGCTCACAAACGATATACGTATGTTCAACTAGGCTCTGTGCCTCTGAACGTGTTACACGTACTAATTGTGGTTCAACTGTCAAATCACGTGCCGCATCTTCTGCAGCTTTTGTTATTGTCGCCGAGCAGAACACTAATTGACGATCGCGCATCGTTGATTTAATTACATCAAGTACAGCACCCATCATCTTTTGTTTTACAATTTGATCAAACTCATCAAATACAATCGTTTTCACTTCATGCATCTTTAATTTTTTCATGCGAATCAACTCTAAAATACGTCCTGGTGAACCGACAATAACTCTCGGATGTTTCTTTAATTTTTCAACTTGGCGCTTAATATCCGCACCACCAATTAAAGACGCACCTGAAATATCCGTTCCTGCTGTAAACTTTTGAACCTCTTCATGAATTTGCATAACAAGTTCACGAGTTGGCGCTAAAATTACAACTTGAGGTTGTTTAACTTCAGGATTAATTTTATGTAAAAGTGGTAATAAGTACGCTAATGTTTTTCCTGTTCCAGTTGGAGATTCAGCAATAACGTCTTGTCCTTCTAAAATAGTTGGAATCGCTTGTTTTTGAATTTCAGTAAATTCTTTAAAACCAGCCTTTTCCCAAGCTTGTTGTAAAAATGGTTGCATATCTTTTATCATTTGTTTTTCTCCTTTATCTCTATTTTTGAAGAAAATGTTGTATTGTTCGCACCGTTTCTATCATGTGTGAAATAACAGCTATTAAATCATCAACATGGTCTTCTGTAATCGATTTTTGAAATAGAACCTCTACCTTATTATGATATGAAATCGCTCGCTTATTATATTCGTATGAAATTTTTTGCGTAATCATTCGCTCTTTTCCCCATATAGAATGCAATAAAGTTTCAATTTCTTCGCATCCTATCTCTGGTTGCTCCATTTCGAACGAGAATTCCAGCTTCATTTCACAACCTGGTATAAACTGAGGTACTTCTAATATTTCACCTGATAAATTCTTTGCATCAACAGATAGTGAAAATGTCGCCTCTACCATCGTTTTAAATGTTTCTGTTAGTTGAAATGAAATACTATACATACGACTTAATGAAGCAAGGTCCATCACATCTTTTCGATCCGTTACGAGAATATCACCGTGTAAATCGAAATCATAGACAGCTCCTTCCACAATTACCTTTAAATTTTCAAAAGCAGTTGGATCAAACATAATTTCCTCCAAAAAACAGGCGCCTTTCGATGGAAAGGCGCCACTTTATGTATATATAGTTTACAGATAAACGAGATGAATTACAACCTTTTAGAATAAACCTACTGCTTTTCCATCTTCATTTACATCCATTTGCAGCGCAGCTGGCTGTTTTGGAAGGCCTGGCATTGTTAACATTGTTCCTGTTAACGCAACGATAAACCCTGCACCGATAGATGGTTTTAATTCACGAATTGTAACGATAAAGTCAGATGGGCGACCTAATTTTGTTGCATCATCTGAAAGAGAGTATTGTGTTTTCGCCATACAAATCGGTAGGTTACTCCAACCTTCTCCCTCATATTGAGCTAATTGCTTACGTGCTTTCGGAGCAAATTCAATATCTTTTGCGCCGTACACTTTTTGAGCAATTGTACGAATTTTTTCTTCTAATGGTAATTCTAATTCATAAAGTGGTGCGTAGTTGTTTTCACCTTTTTCAATTTCTTTTAACACTTTCTCAGCAAGGTCAACTCCGCCTTGGCCACCTTTCTCCCAAACTTCTGTTAAGGATACTGCATAGCCACGCTCATTGCACCATTCTTGTAAGTATGCAACTTCTGCATCTGTATCAGTAATGAATTTGTTAATGGCAATTACGAAAGGAACACCGAAGCTTTGAATTGTTTCAACATGCTTCTGTAAGTTCTCCATACCTTTTGCTAACGCATCTACATTTTCTTCTTTTAATTGATCTCTCGCAACACCACCGTGCATTTTAAGCGCACGAATAGTCGCAACAATAACTACCGCTTCTGGTTTAATACCAGCTGCACGTGCTTTAATATCTAAAAACTTCTCGGCACCTAAATCTGCACCGAATCCAGCTTCTGTAATAACATAATCACCTAATTTTGCTGCCATTGTCGTAGCGATAACACTGTTACAACCGTGAGCGATATTCGCAAATGGTCCGCCATGAATGATAGCTGGTGTATTTTCTAATGTTTGTACTAAGTTCGGTTTTAATGCATCTTTTAATAGAAGTGTTAACGCTCCTTCTACTCCTAAATCTTTAACTGTTACAGGTTGATTTGAAAAATTATAAGCGACAACAATGCGAGATAGACGTGATTTTAAATCTTGAATATCTGTTGCAAGGCAGAATACGGCCATAATTTCAGATGCTACTGTAATATCAAAACCATCTTCACGTGGTACACCTTGAACCGGTCCACCAAGGCCAATTACTACATTACGAAGGGCACGATCATTTAAGTCAACACAGCGTTTCCAAACGATTTTACGCGTATCAATTCCAAGTGTGTTTCCTTGTTGGATATGATTATCAATGAACGCCGCTAATGCGTTATTGGCAGTTGTAATCGCATGAATATCTCCAGTAAAGTGAAGGTTAATATCTTCCATTGGTACTACTTGAGAATAACCACCACCTGCTGCTCCGCCTTTTAATCCCATTGTTGGTCCAAGAGATGGTTCGCGAAGTGCAATTACTGTTTTCTTACCAATTTTATTAAAAGCTTGACCTAAACCAACTGTTACTGTTGATTTACCTTCTCCTGCTGGAGTTGGGTTAATCGCTGTTACTAAAACAACTTTACCGTCTTTCTCATCTTGTAAACGCTTAAAAATATCAAGAGATAACTTGCCTTTATAATGTCCGTATGGCTCTAGTTCTTCTTCTAAAATATTTAAATTAGCTGCAATTTCTTGAATCTTCTTCATACTTGCTTCTTGTGCGATTTCAATATCAGATTTAACTGTTGTAGTAGTTGTCATATACCCTAGTCCCCCTTTAATTGATTCTGATGATATTGTATCAGTTTTTTGTATTTTCTGCACTTATTTACCTCCTAAAACCCTTCAATTTTGTTATACGTTTTTTAACATAAATACCCATAAAAATGTTAACGCTTGTTGTAACTCTGTAGGTAGCTGACCTAACATCTTCTCATTTACTCCGCGCTTATATACGCCGGTACCATCTACAACTTCAAATCCTTGTTCTTTTGCTAACTGTTCAAATTCCCAAGGCATCATCGTATTGCAAACAACGTCTTTGCCGTATAGGCGAGGATAACTATTTTCTCTCGGTTTTGCTGTCGGTCCTAAAATTGCAATACATGCGTATCCATCTTTCTTTAAAACACGCTTTATTTCATTTAATGCTCGCAACGGCTCCTCGGTCCATTCTAAAGAATTAATTGCCATAATTGCTTCAAATTTCTCATTTTCAAATGGTAATGAAGAAAGATCACCTTTTATAAAAGATAAGTTTGGGTCTTCTCCGCGCTCCTTACCCTTTTGAATCATAACTTCCGATAAGTCCACCCCAACCGCTTTGTAGCCAGTAAGACTTAATTTATATGTACCATACCCATCACCACAGCCAACATCTAACACTTGTACTTCCTTTTCCACGTGCTGCTCAAAAAATGGAATGATTGTACTCCTGCTCCCGCTATCCCACATTTCTTGACTATTTTGATTCCAAAACTCTGCATTGTTATCCCATTTTTTCTCTGCCGATTCATGCCAATTAAACTTCGCCATACATTCCCCTACCTTCACGTATTATCATTCATTTCATTCTACATCATGTTCCAAAATCCCTGTTTATCTTCATAAGGAGATAAAGTGAAACTTTAATCAGTGGGAGTGTTTGTTCGTCCCCCACTGATTATTATTTGAGCAATCGGGCTTTCACTGGCAGCCCGACTCCCATCTAACTTCTTTGCTCCAACCGAATTTTGAGGCGGGGGTCTTACTGCACGGCAAATAGCGGGATAAACAGGATAACAACGGAATCTATTTTCTCCAATTTTTGCTTTACTTGGGTTTAACTCATACTCATGTTCTGCTCCTTATGAAAGATACTATAGATACACCCAATTGAAAGAGAGGGATGTACATGCGAAGAAAGAGAAATCATCATTTTAAAAGTGGTGAAAAAAACGAAGAGTATGCAGCTGAAATATCTCCGGCTGGTATTCCGATTAGACATGAGCGCAAAGAAATTGCAAATGAAATAGAAGGTACAAATACCGGTGCAATGATCGGCTATGTCGCATTATTTCTTTCGTTATTCTCCATTGCTTTTTATCCTGTTACACTTGGCTCCCTTGCTATTTTAGTTGGCTTATTAGCTGTCAATTTTGGAGCGAGAACACTTGGATATACCGCAATTGGTTTTGGTAGTTTTTCTGTTTTATTTACTTTACTCTATCCGCTTGCTTTGTCAGCGTTTTAAAAAAAACACACCAAGTTATACTTGGTGTGTTCATTCATGATACAACATGATATGACCGCATCCACAACAATGCTTCGCTGTAATTTCTTGAAAAACTGGATAATTTTCTTCATCTCTATGCTCAATAAACACCTTTTCAAATCGGTACATGTTTGGCGCATATGCCCAATCTTGTTTCGTACGTGCATATAATGTTGAAGAAAAAAACTCCTCACCACCACAAACGATACATCCCTTCTTCATCAATACCCCTCCTATGCTTGTCTTACTTCATCTATATGAACATAAGCATAAAAAAAAGACCTTCTATTACTAGAAAGTCTTCTCTGAAACAAAAAGAAATGTACCGAATATACCTACTCCGCTATATTCTTTCGTAACACCAGCTTCTGTTTTATACGTTTGCTTTACAGTCATAAAGAAAACACCATTTCGTGCATCAATACTTTCAAACTGTAATTTCTCTTTTTTTTCATCTACATTTTGCGTGCATTCAAAGCTACTCTCGTCACATTTCAATGCATACTTATCCTCTAAATACAATTTAAAATCTGATTCTTTCGGACAAGTTATAAGTAATATTGCCACGAGAATAATACTTACAATACCCACAATTGTATAATATTTCTTCATTTGTTCTCCTTTCAAAAGACAAGAAAACTTGACTTCATGCGCCAAGTTTTCTTAGTCTACAACCCATTGCCACTCTTGTTCTTTCTTATCAAAAATGAGCCAACCCGTTTCTGTTGCTTCCGCTTTCAATTCATCGATATTATCTAGTACCTCATCCGTACTTTCGAATGATCCTACTACATATACCGGAATTTCAAGACCTCTTCTCGACTCAATTTTCCCCGCTAAATCAATGTATAATCCATCTTCCATTAACGGCATAAGCCCAAGGATAACTTCCTTTGAAATTGCTGGGAAAATTTTTGATTTTTGGAAGAAAGTAAAACGTTTCTTTCCAAACGAACCGAGTTTATATGGAATCACTTTACTCAGCATTCCTACAAAATCACCGATTCTACGGTAATACACTTTGTTGTACCAACCGTCATCATGTGAAAAATAAACGAATCTATTCTTCAACAATGGGAAGAACGTTCTTCCAAGTGGTTCTTTTTTGTGAGCCAAATATAATAATTCTGCAATTTCTTTTGGCTCTAACTCATCTAAATCGCTTGCATCATCGAAATCTACCCAACAAAATTCATCAAATTCATCAATCTCTGCTTGAATGAGTTTATGTATGTTTTCTTCCTCAACATATTCAAATAAAGTATGATAATGAAAATCTGTCCACTCAAAATTATGCTTTAAAAGCAATACTTGATGAAGCGGTGAAGGGATGTTACTTGCAAACTCTTTAAACGTAATTCCAGATGTAATAAAACAATGACCCCGACGATTACCATTAATATATATCATATTGTTTACTTGGTCAGATCCTCCAGACAAAGCACCTAGCCACCTTCGTTTTATATGTTTCAATTCTATAGCATATTTTAACATGAAAAATTTTAGAAACATAGAAAAAACTTCAAAAACTATTTACAATTTCATGTGTTTTATTACATACTGATTACAAGAAAAAACGCCTGCTTATGAGCAGGCGTTTTTAAAGGATTTCATCTGGGTTTTGAGGGTGATGATTTCCCTCTTTCTTTTCATCTGTTTGGAACATCGATTGAATTTTATCAATTGTTTGTGGAGCTAATTCAATTATTTTTTCTGCTAAATGTGTCGCATTTTGTAAATGAAGAATATTTACCCCGTCTTTATTCACGACTAGAAATGCTACTGGTGTAATAGAAACACCACCCGCGCTACCGCCACCAAATGCAGGGTTACCGTTCGCTCTTTGTCCATCATTCGTTTGGAAATCAGAACCTCCTGCTCCAAAACCGAACGCTACTTTAGAAACCGTTAACACTACACCACCGTCAGCCGTTTGAACAGGCTCTCCAACAATCGTATTTACATCGACCATTTCTTTTAAATTTTCCATTGCCGCTTTCATTAACCCTTGAATTGGATGATCCACCGTTCATAACCTCCTTTGTCATATCTTTCCTAGTTTTTCCGAAAGTTGGTGAACTAAACATAAAATTTTATATTGATTTCAAAAAACTTAAGTTGTAATATTTAGAAAAATAAAAAAAGAGGTCGATTCGTTATGATCCAAAAAATTAACAAAGAAAGACCATAAACAAGTATTCTCTTTTCTAAAAGAAGAAGCAGCCCTTAACCTGTTTATTATTGGAGATATTGAAGCTTTCGGTTACGAAACAGACTTTCAAGAATTATGGGGCGTATATAAAGAGAATGGAACATTAAAATCGATTTTACTTCGCTTTCACGATACATTTATACCGTATAGTAAAGAAGAGTTTGTGGTTACTGACTATGAGGCACTTCTTTCCGCATATAAGCCGCTTAAACTCTCTGGCAAGTCAACTATTGTAGAAAGATTTTAAACTGCTCCAAGTGTACAACTAGGCGCCAAAAATGAAATGTATTTTTGCGAATGTCTAAATGACAGCAACTTACCTAGCACACCAATTCATGAAACAATTAAACTTGCCTCACTCGATGATATAGAACGAATTATGAAATTACGAAGTAACATCGCTGAATTCCCGACTGCTAATGAATCAGAAAAAATTTTAAGGCAAGCTATCGAAACAAATACAGGACGTACATATTATATTGAAAAAGACGGTGCTATTATCGCATCTGCTTCTACTTCCGCTGAAAATTCACTATCCGCTATGATAGTTGGTGTATGTACACACCCAAATTATCGCGGGAATGGATATGCTTCGCTCATATTACAGAAAATGATCCAAGACTTTACGAAAGAAGGCCGAACGCTTTGCTTATTTTATAACAATCCAGCTGCTGGACGAATATATAAACTTTTAGGGTTTAAAGATATTGGGATGTGGACGATGTATCGTTAAAAAGCCGATTTATTCATCGGCTTCTTTTATTTTATATTTTGCTATTCCAGCTTGAAATATTTTCTCACTTCAAAGTCATAATTACTTGTCTTTCAATGAACCCAAATTCTTCGTACATCTCTTTTGCAAAATTTCCAGCAAATACGTTCAAACGAATTTCGGAATACTTCTCCTTCAATTCCTTAATGCCAGCCTCCATCAATTCTCGCGATAATCCTCTCCCGCGATATTCTGAAAACACATACAGCTCATATATAAATCCAAGTTTTTCACGAGAAAAATAGTCTGTATTTTCCCCTATTAATATCCATCCCATTACTTTATTTTCTTCTTTAATGACTAAATAATATGCCTCTTTTTCTATTATTGGCTTTGTAATTTCAATCGCTTTTTCTTTACTTAACTGACAATTCCCTCTCGTTCCTTCGAAAAGTGATTGAGCTGCATAATGTAATATTTTTTCCGTTTCTTTCTCATTCGCTTTTGTAATCATTCCTTTCTCCCTCCTGCCCTCTAATCATCATTGAAATACCATTTTCAAGACCGTCTGACTCAATTACAATTGCTATCAATCCTTTTTCCGTACTTGTTTCATGTAACTCACCCTTCTCCCAAAACACAGCTTGTCCAGCTTCTATCTTCACTTTTTCTTTATTTGCCCCGCATACATATCCTTCACCATCCACAATAAGAAGCAGCTGCGACACAACTGCTTCATGATATCCGATGATTCCATTCTCTTGTAAATGCATAGCGCCGATATGTATATTCCCTTGATGGTTTAATATTTTCGACATTATGAAATTAGATTGAAATACTGATATGTGCTTTCCCATTTTTTCGCTAAAGTCAAATATTTTCATTCCTGCTCCTCCCTATATGTATAAAACCATCCTTATTGTCTGCATCAAATGTCCTTCAAAATCTTCTTCAAATTGCTCTAATTCGGCAAAACCCTTCGCTTCATAAAAGCGCTTTCCTTTTTCGTTTGCTGCTTCTACATGAATGTACATTTTTCGAATTCCGTTTAATGCTGAAATTCCTTTTTGTAATAAAGCACTTCCTATCCCTTTTCCTTGCTGATCTGGTAACAAATAAATCGCACCTAATTCTGCTTCATTTTGCAGTCTAACAGGTGAAAAATTCGCAAATCCAATTACTTCTCCCTCTTCTTCTGCAACGAATAAATGTGTATTTTTAAGACGATATTTCATTTTTTCATCAGAATATGCTTCCTCTAAAAAACTATCTTGAATCTCTCTCGGAATAATTCCTTCGTAAGTATCATGCCAAGCTATTTTTGCTACGTTTTGTACAGCATGAATATCTTCTTGCTTCATTTCTCTAATTACATATGTCATCTCGATGTCTCCATTCTCATTAAATTATATTCTGCTAATATACTAGAAGAAATGGCAAAACCATTTTCATAATTTACCTTAATTAATTTTAACTTCTCAATCGAAGCTATTGTAACATCAAATTTTCCACATATATATTCCATTACACTTAAAAATTGATTTGAATTTAACCCATTAGAAATCGTGCAATGCGGAACCCATTTTCCTGGCACGTAATATGAATTCGAATTATCATGAAAAGTTTTGAAATAATCATGATAAGAATGATGAAGTCTTAATAATTCATCAGTAATGGTTGGTGCTAGAAAGATCGTTCCGTTAGTAGGAAAAGTTCCAACTGAAGGAAAAGTTACAGCGGAGATGTTCTCTTGAAAAACTACAAACTCCTCTAATTTCTTCGTATATAAATTAACATCTAACTCATTATAATCAGCCAATGTAATATGTGGTTCTACTCCAGCTAGTTGATTTATTCCAATTATATTTGTTAATTCATTTTGCAATTCTTTAATTTTATTAGTAAACACACTATCCAATGTAGCAATAATTGCGTACATGCTTCCTCACCCCTTCGTTACACATAGCGCTTCCCACTCTTCACGAATCATTCCCATTCGAATAGAGTCATAGTATGTCCCGTTATAATAACGGCATTTTCGCATTCTACCTTCTAATCGCATTCCTATTTTCTCCGCTACTTTCATCATTCGTTCATTACCAGACCAAGTCGTAAGTCCTACTCTACCAATCTCCATATTTTCAAATAGCAAATCTCTATATAGTTTTAATGCTTCTGTACCATATCCACCATTCCAGTATGCTGGGTCATAAATTACGATTCCCATTTCTAACCAACGCGTCGGTTTATGTTCCCAATAAAATCCGACTGTCCCTATAATTTGACCGTTATTTTCTATTATTAAATTTGATAGCGGTTCTTCTTGTAAACGAGTTTGCATCTTCTCTTTATAGGACGAATATTCTTGCATTGAGAACGGAAAATACGGTGCATCCCATCTTTTCCACTCTGGATGTTCTTCCTTATATACAATACTCCATAATTCTTTTATATCTGATTCTTCTATTGTACGAATTGTAACTTTGTTCCCCTTTAATATAACGTTTTGCATAATTTCCTCCTACATTCCTCTTTATTTCATATACAATTATAATATTTTTTCAGAAAAATCAAAACAAAACTCCACTCTATTTTGTATAATTTTGTTATAAAATACGAATTATTTATGTAAATTAACCAATTTTTTCGAGTTTAATTTAGAAACTGAACTTCGGAAAAAATTGGATGAAGTACGAGTTCGTAGCATAGTTAATAAAAAATAGGAGGTTATATCCCTCCCATTTTAGCTAAATATTGTATTCCTCTTCTTTTCTATCTCAAGTAGAATTCCTTTCTCTATCCAGCCTTCTACACCATCTTTTTTAATTAAATCAGATCCGACACAACTACCATCAATGAGAGAAACAACATCCCCGTTTCTAACGCTTAATTGTGCACAAGAAATATCCGTTTTCACTGTATACTCACCTGATTCAAGTTGCTTTATATACTCGTTTTTCACATGAAGTAATTCATTTGTTCCTAGTTGTTTACATACGGTAAAACCTTTCATTCTCTCCACAGGCTCTATATAATAATGCGGATATGTAACCCCGCCCTGCATTACTGAATTCGCATTAAAATCGGCCAATACTTCATACTGCGGAAAATGATCTACATATGTATAAGAAAACGTATCACCTGAAGTTGTCCTCTGAATAATAAATGCATTTAATTGCCCTGCTTCTTTAATCGCATTACCACCATCAATCGCAATAATTTTTTTCTCCTTATCAATAACTGGATTGTTAGACGGCGCCTCCTCGGAATAGTTCACAACAGGCCAATGTCCAACAATTACGTACTTATCCGCTCTATGTGACTTATTAAAAAACTCCGGCATTGCAATTGCATTTTTCCTGTCTGTTTGTCTCCAATTCTCTCTATCTTCAAGACCAGCATGTACAAAGATATAATCTTCTGTTTCAATCGCTGTCGGCAATTCTGTTAGCCACTTTATTTCTTTTGAAAAATGGCTCATCAATATGTTTTTCACTTCACGAATATCACTTTCTTCATTAACTGTAATGTTCAATTTCCCTAGCCATTCATTAAAAATTGTATTTTTTCGCGTACATAAATAATTTATTAGCGCAGGATTTTCATTTACAAGCGCTTCAACTACAACTTCACAATTCCCTTCAACTACATAAACATTTGGCTTGCTAACTACTAAATCCATCACATAGTTTACGACGCCAATGCTATCGTTCCCCTTCTCACAAAGGTCACCATTTATAATTAAATAATCATCATCTTTAAAATTAACTTTATGTAATAATTCCTTTAAAAGATTTAATTCGCCATGAATATCAGATATTACGATAACTCTTACACCTTTTGGGATTAATAGTTTCTGAATTTTTTCCAAGTATGAACTCCCCTAACCTTCTTTTAATTCCATATTATCGTCTCAATTATAAAGAGACTACTCGACAAAATAAGTAATTAACCCTCCTCATTCTTCAATTCTAAATTAAAAGGGGTTCCATATGTTCTCACACATAGAACCCCCTTACTATTATAATTCTTTATAAAAAGAATAACTTACCTTATCATAGCCTTCTCTTTCATAAAAACGATGGGCATCAACTCTTGGAAACGCTGATGTAAGAACGATAGAACTGCACCCTTTTTCTTCCCCCATTTTTCTACATATGACAGCAGAACCTTACCATATCCTTTTGATCTGTGAGCTTCTGCAGTTACAAGATCATATACGAAAACATGTTTCTCATTATAAAAATTCGTACAAATCGCTACACCAGCTAGACTAACAACTTCGTCATCTTCATTCTGTAACGAGAGTAGTTTATAATTTTCTTTTTTCATTTTTTGAAATAAAGAACTTGCTTCTTCTCTTGAAATTTTTGTTCGTAATTGCTGTAATACAGGGAATACATCATGTAAATCAGCTTCTGTTACTATTTCTCTAATATTCATTTTGATTCTCCTCTTTCTATTTATTAAATTTTCTAAATGTTGTATCATCATTATAAAAAGTAACTGCCCTTAACTTAAGTGACAGTTCGATTATTTTTTATATGGCCAGTTTTTAAAGGAGAATTCTTAAAATGGATCTTACTATCCCATTACAATTAGAAAGTAAAACACCAATTTATTTACAAATTTACGAATATATGAAACGAGAAATCTCTCAGGGATCACTGCCTGCCGGTACACGCCTTCCTTCTCACAGAAATTTAGCGATACAACTTAATGTTAGCCGTATTACTGTTGAATCTGCTTATCAACAATTACTAGCTGAAGGTTATGTAGAAAGTAAACCGAAGCGCGGGATTTTTGTTGCAGAAGTTGATATTGATGTCATTCAAAATAAACAACACGTTGCGTCAAACAGCGCTAACAATACTAAAAATGAACAATATGACTATGATTGTAGCCAAGGCCTTATTGATCAAAAAGCTTTTCCAATTACAAACTGGAAAAGAGCATTACAAGAAACTTTATTCCAGTATGAAAATGAATTATTTGCTAGAGAAGATCCTCAAGGTGAGTTCGTTTTACGAGAGCATATTTCAAAATATTTATACCATGCCCGCGGGGTACATTCTTCACCTGATCAAATTATTATTGGAGCCGGTACGCAGCCTCTTCTTTGGCTACTACTTCAACTGCTTGGTTCAAAAAAAGAATATGGAATCGAAAACCCTGGATTTCACCGTATAACTGCTATGATTCAAAGCTCTGCTCTTCCTGTTCACCCTATACCTCTAGATGATAAAGGGCTTCATATTTCAGCTTTACGTGAATCAAGTGCTAATGTAGCATACGTCACTCCATCTCACCAATTTCCTCTTGGAATGATTATGCCATTATCTAGAAGGCTCGAATTATTAAGATGGGCCAATGATTGCGAAGGATATATTATTGAAGATGATTATGACGGGGAATTTCGTTATGTAGGAAAACCTATTCCCTCTTTACAAGGACTAGATTCAAATGAGCGCGTTATTTATATGGGAACTTTCTCGAAATCCTTTTTACCTTCTTTGCGAATGGGGTATATCGTTTTACCACCTCATCTTTTAAAAATCTATAAAGCGCTTGGGGGCATGTTTAAACAAACTGTTTCTACCCTGCAGCAACTTGCCTTTGCAACTTTTATTCAAAATGGGGATTGGGAACGCCATATTAATCGAAGTCGTACGTTATATAAAAGAAAACATATTTCTTTAGTTAAATCTATTACAAATGAAATGGGCAATAACGTTCATATACTCGGTGAACAATCAGGGCTTCATATCGTACTTCATGTTCATAATGGTATGAACGAACAAGAACTGATTCATACTGCTGCAAACCAACAAATCAAATTATACCCACTCTCTACATATGATTCTGTACATAATTTAAGCGAGGCGTCATATGTACTACTCGGTTTCGGCAGCATTCCCGAAGATAGTATCGAAATTGTAGTCAAATTACTAAAGGAAGCCTGGTTCCCTAAGTAAAATAACTCCACATAAGTTATACTTATGTGGAGTTATTTTACACACTATTTTTCTGATACGTCTCCTGATCGAGCAGTCCTTCCTGGACGCTTAACACCAGTTGTTTCTGTTGAATAAGAAGCTTCAATTATAGCGGTTGGATCTACAGAGAGAACGAGATCTTTCATTTTTGGATAAATGAAACGGTTTGTAATACAATAAATGATTTTCTTGTGCTCTCCTAAAAAACCACCTTCTCCATGTAGATACGTAACGGATAATTGCAATTCTTTCATAAGCAAATCGCCTATTTCTTTATTTTTCCCAGAAATAATCATAACGCTCTTTCCTTGATTAATACCATCTAATATGAAATCAATCATTTTCGTAACAATATAGAAAATAGCTAATGAGAACATCGCTTGTTCAATTGAAAATAAAATGGCAACAAAAATGAAAATAACTGCATTAACAGCAAGTAAAAATGTGCTAATTGGTACTTTAAAGTGTTTGTTCATCCAAACAGCTAACATTTCTGATCCATCAATTGCCCCACCCATTTTTACAACGATCCCAACACCAACTCCAAATAGAACTCCTCCGTAAAGTACAATTAATAATTCCGAAGTTGTAATTGCTGGAAATGGCTTTAAATAAATCAATCCAAGTGTTGTAACAACATTTGCATAAGACGTACGGATAAAGAACTTCTTACCCATTACTTTTGCAGTAAATAGTAAAATTGGGATATTAAGTCCTAAAAATACTCCATAAAGCGGTAATCCAGCAACTTTATTTGCCATAATAGCAATGGCCGTTACCCCGCCATCTACTAATCCATTAGGTGCTAAAATAAGCTCTAATGAACCCGCTACAATAATCGATCCAATTGTTAATAATACGTATTCAAATACTCTTTTCATTCATTACCCCCAAAACATATATATTTTCTTAGTATTATTTTAACGTAATTTTACTACTAATTCAAAGATATCAGTTTATATACACAAAAGTTTCACCTTTATAGTGATTTTTCATGTGATTTATTTATAAAAACACACTTACGTATTTCAGTAAGTGTGCTCCAATCATTTATTTAAGTTTTAAATATGAATTCACTTTCATTTTAAATATTTCATCAACTGCTCTATTATACCCACCAGCATTTCGAAGTGACTCTCCAACTTTACGACTATTTTCCTTAAACGTTACATCATACATTACTTTCTTTACAGTCTCACGTAACAATTCAGAAGTTAATTCTTTACGATTAAGCCTTATTCCAGCTCCTACTTCACTCACTCGTTTCGCAACTAAAGGCTGATCTCCTGTTACCGGAATTACAACTAACGGGACACCGTAATATAGTGCTTCACTCGAACTATTCATACCACCGTGTGTCACGAATACATCAGCGTACTGTAATACTTCTAATTGCGGCACATAATTATACAACTTAAAGTTATTCGGAATGTTTTCAAATTGACTTATATTTATCTTCTTACCAACAACTAATACGACTGTCGCTTCTACATCTTTAAACGCTTCAAAACATTTTTCATATAACTCAGGTTGTTCATTAAAAACTGTTCCCATAGAAATGAAAATCAATTGTTTATCTTTTAAATCTTCCATAGGAAAGCTATCTACTTCTTTTCGAGTAGCAATTGATGGACCGACAAACTTATACGATTCATCGAATACATCTGAACGCGGCTGATATTCCTTTGAAGTATATACAATAGTAATATCACCAGGATGATTCATAATATCATACATATTAATACATTTCATTCCATACTGCCTATTCCATTTTTCCATTCCCGCTAAACAAGATTGATATAATGGATTAGTTTCATCTACTTGTCTCGATTCTTGTTCATCATTAAAAGTAATGTACTGATTAAAAGCAAACGTTGTACAAGAAGAAACGCTAGGTAATTTTAAAACATTCGCTATAATACGTCCTACTGGAAAATGATTATCGTATATCAAGTAATCGTACTTTTCCCCTTTTGTTTCTTCTACAATTTGAGTAACAATACGCTCTGATGCTTCAATCATATGAGATAGCATCGTCAAAGGACTCCCACCTTCATTTACTCGTTCCATAATATTAATTTGAGAGAGGAAATTCTCAAACACTCGGAATTCTGCACCTGTTGCTTCAATCTTCTTTCTATAATCTTCAATACAATACGAAACAACTGTTTCCCCTCGCCGAATTAACTCACTTACAATAGCTAAAGTCGGATTTATATGACCTTCTCCAGGGAAATTTATTACGAGTACATTTGCCATAATATTCTCTCCTATCTAATATAATCAATAGTTAATCATATTAATTAATTTAAAACTATTAAGTAATCTATTCTACTTCTTCATATTTTTCTCTTCATTTTATTATTGAGAAATATTTTTCATAACCTACATTATAACTCTTATAAAAGTAGACTTAACCTTTCATTTATTGAAAAATACGGGATTTACATTCAGGCATTTTTCAGATTTATCATCAGAAACATTATTTTGATAATTCATACAAAACTAGAAAAATATAATTTTCACACTGATTTCTCACCATAAATTTATTTAAGTTCTATGTTGTCACCATCATTATCCACTTGGTACATATTCTGTTATATAATGAATTTATAGAATTTACAGAATAAGGAGTCCTTTCATGCTACAACAATTGTTTACTTCACCTATTTTATCCGCTCAAGCTTTGCATCCAGGCTATGAAGACCATGCAAGCGACGTGTTTCTTGTTAAAACAGAAGCTGAAGAAGTTATTGTTCGCTCTTCAAAAATGACTGAAGAGCCCAACAATGATTTTTGGTGGGGATGTAAAAATCTTTTTGGAATTGATCCAAGGCATGTACATCATTTAGAAACAATACACGCATTATTGAAAAAGCATACTACCTTACCCATCCCGACTATTTTGCAAAAACATGTTTTAAATGAGCGAGAGTATGTAATCGTCGAAAAACTAACCGGAAATACGCTGCAATCATTTATCGGACAACCTGATTCTATTTTATTCAGCCTTGGAAAAGGACTAGCAGAAATTCATTCGTTTCAAGCAGAGTTTATAGGAAACCCATCAAATACTTTCCACATTCCACTAGAAGAATTTAAGTCTCACATATTAAAAGTCAGTAAAGATCTTGTAAATAAGTTCTATTCCGATAACGCGAGCATCCAAAACGCATTTCATACTTTTGAGTCACAGCTCTCTTCCTTGCCGTCACCGAAGGAATCTACACTTGTTTTAATTGATATGGATCCTACTCAGTTTTTATCAGATGGAGAATCTATTACTGTTTTAGTAGATACAGAGGCTTATGCAATTTCTCCACGAGAGTTTGATTTTATTGGATTAGAATATGTACTTACAGAAAAAGAGGCTCATGCTTTTAAACAAGGTTACGAAACCATTATGCCCATTCCTCGTCTTGAAGAATGTAGACATCCCTATCGATATTTGTACCGGTTATTATCTGTTCAGGGCAGTGTAGAGTTAGACAAGTGGCTAAGTCATCCATCCTATTTTTAAATACGAATGAGAGGGATTATGAAATGAATATTGAACAAAAGAAATCTTTAACAGCAAACGAAATTCAGCAAATGAAAGGTTTAGCTCATATTTGCGGGCAACACGATAAAATTGATTACTCGTCAGAGTTACATGTCAACTTTTTAACTGCTCGTAATAAAGATGTGATAAATGATTTTCTATTTTATGATGATACTCAATTAATCGGTGCATTAAGTATGTATGACTTTGAAAGACCGACAAAACTGGAGTTAATAGGGTTTGTTCATCCGAACTATAGGAAACAACATATAGGCACTACTCTTTTACAAACCGCAATGAAAGAAATACGAATAAGGGAGACCGATGAAGCTCTTCTGATTATGAATGGGGATTCTGTTTCTGGGAAAGAATTTACAAAACAAATGAAGTTACCTTATTTATATAGTGAATATAGTATGGAGTTCAAAGCAAAAGAAGTGCAAAAAACAACAAAGAATACTATACAGCTCACTCTTGCATCTTCAGAATCACTTCTTAATCTTATTGAAATTTCAAGTAAAGCCTTTGGAGATTCAGTAGAAAATACCGCTACATGGTTACAGAAAATGATGAATTCACCTTCTCATCAAGTTTACATTGCTCTTATTAATGAAAAAGCAATTGGAACGATTACAGTTACTGAGCAAGAGCAATCTACTACACTATCAGGATTTGCAGTTCATCCTTCTTATCAAGGTAAAGGATATGGTAAAGATATTCTTAGTTATATGGTACATACACTTATTACAGAAGGAGTTTCAACAATTGAACTAGACGTCGAAACGAAAAATAATAATGCTTTAAAACTATATACACAATGTGGTTTTGAAATTAAAAAGAAGCATGACTATTATAATTTAATGAATTTTGAGCAGAATACATATGTCTAAAAAACTAATTTATTCTGATTATGATATTTTTGCAGACATTTATAATAAACATTGGGGACATTTTGCAGAACACTCCTATCCAGCCTATCATAAATTTATTTTACAATACGCCAGTTCCCACTCCCGCATATTAGATCTTTGCTGCGGAACCGGTCATCTTTCTAAAATATTAATCGATAACAATTTCATTGTAACTGGTATAGATGGTTCAGCTCAAATGATTGCACATGCACGTAAAAATGCATCAGAAGCAACCTTCATTGTTGATGATGCGCGCTATTTCAAAGTAGATGAGCAATTCCACTATGTCATCTCAGCCGGCGATAGCTTAAACCACATTATGAAATTAGATGAACTAAAAAATACTTTTCACAACGTTTACTCTGCGTTATATGATGGCGGCTCATTCGCATTTGATATGAATATGGAAAAAGGCTTTTTTGAAAATTGGAGTGCTTCCTTTCATATTTCAGAACGCGAATATGTTTGTACCATCGATTCCACTTATGATAATGAAAGTCACAGAGCAGAGATGAATTTCATTCTATTTAAACATGACATAAATGATAATTGGAAAAGAAGTGACTTTTCTTTTGAGGAAGCTTGTTACTCCAATGAAGAAATAATTTCTTCGTTGGAATCTGTAGGATTTAAAAACATTCAACTACATGGTGCAAATAGAACATTTTTCATTTGTCAAAAATAAAAAAACTGAATCATATCGATTCAGTTTTTTCTTAATATATTTACAATTGCAGTCGTTTCATCATTTTCTTTATAGACACGTGGAATTCTTCTGTCCAACATACATGTAACTTCATAGTTAATTGTACCTAGCATATCTGCTATTTCTTCTACCGCAATCTCTTCTTCATCTTGTTTGCCGTAGAATACAACTTCGTCTCCTACTTGTACTGGCATTGCATTTGTAACATCTAGCATAAGCTGATCCATACAAACACGGCCAATTACAGGTACTCGTACTCCGTTTATTAGTGCATGCCCTTTATTAGATAGCTGACGATTATAACCATCAGCATAACCAATCGGTACAGTTGCAATCCATTCTTCGCCCGTTGTTACATAAGTATTCCCATAGCTAACACCACGATTTTTCTTCGCATGTTTAACATGAGCTACTTTTGATTTTAAAGACAACGCTGGCTGTAAGGAAGCAACTGTATGATCCACTTCTCTTGAAGGATACATACCGTAAATTCCAATACCGACACGAACCATATTTTGAAATGTGTTACTAAGTTCCATTGACCCTGCACTGTTTGAACTATGAATATATGGAAAATGAATTCCTAATTCTTCCGCTGTATTTACAGCTTTCTCAAACAAACTTGTTTGCATATTTGTATAAGTTTTATCTATTTCATCAGCGGTAGAGTAATGTGTAAACATCCCTACTACTTCTACATATCGCATACGTTTTAACTCTTCAAAAAACGGTTTAACTTCTTCTTCCTGTAAACCAATACGGCTCATTCCTGTATCAATTTTCACATGAATTCGCACTTTCTTTTGAAGATGGTTTGCAACTTCATCTATACCTTGTAAATCTTCTACTCTATAAACAGTCATCATAACGTCATATTGAATTACATCTTCTACAGCTGCTACTGGTGTATATCCTAAAATTAAAATAGGTACAGTAATTCCAGCTTCTCTTAATTCAATTGCTTCATCTACAAATGCAACTGCAAGTTGGTTTATTCCTGCTTCAATAGCCGATTTCGCAACTTCAACTGCCCCATGACCATACCCATTCGCTTTTACAGCAGCCATCATTGCAATATTTTCATCATTCACACGTTTTTTAAATTCTTTTACATTATGTTTTACCGCATTTAAGTCAACTTCAACAATTGTATCTCTTCCATATTTCAAGCTCATTGGTCTAACTCCTAACTCAATAATTACATTCCATTCTATTTCACGTTTCATATGACCTTTTACAATATAATACTTTTCACTATGCTAGTCAAACTACTAGAATTTTCGGAATTTTGAGTATGATATAATACCCTTAAGAAACTATTATATACGGAGGTGAGAATAATTACAATGTTTGTTCCATCTGCATTGAATCAAGTTAAAATTGCTATCGATACTTCCATTCAAATACTGAACCAATATACTGAAAGTGATTTGAAAATAAAGCCGATTGAATCAAAGCGGGCATTATTTGAAATGTGTACACATCTTTCCCTTATTTGCCACGCTGATTTACTCATATTAAATGGTATTACGGAAAAAGACTTACATACCTTTTATATAGAACAAACACCAGAAACAATTACTCAAATACAGCAAACGATGATACAAGGGTACGATTTACTTTCTAAAACTTTTTTATCCTATTCCAATGAAGAATTAGCGGAAATTATGACTGCTTATTGGGGTATTTCTTACTCTCGATTCGAATGGTTGCTTGAAATCGTTGCACATTTTTATCATCATCGCGGGCAAATTCATATTTTATTATGTGAGCACATTAAAGATCCTAACATATCTTTATTTCAATAAAGGTATGTTAGACGACATTAAACTTTTTTAAGGCAAATAAAATACCACCTTCACTCGCCTTCTTTGTAACGAAATCTGCTCTTGTTTTTAACTCTTCTCCGCCATTCCCCATCGCAATTCCTAATCCTACATATTGCAACATCTCAACATCATTTCCACCGTCACCAAAAGCAATTGCTTCTGATTTACAAATTTCCAGATGTTCCAATACCTTTTGAATTGCAGTTAGCTTCGATACTTTACTATCTTCCAACACATTCATAACGTAACCATGAAAACGTTCAAACGTAAATGCTGGATATCTTTCAAAGAATTTTTGAGCTTCTGTTTCATCAGCATACAGACATACACAATAAATCTCTTCTGATAAGTTTCTAACTTTGTCAGGATACCGCTCTAAATTTAACGTTTCATTTAATGCTCGTATTACACGTTCGTCTTTTGAGGCAATACCATTCATTACAAATTCCTCTGTAAAATAAGAAACACTGTGACCATGTAATTCAGCGAAATTTGAAATATCATGAACAATTCCTCTTGAAAGTACCGATTTATGTATAACTTCATCAGCACATTTTATATGTGCACCATTTGCAGAAATAAACGTATTTATGCCTAGTTCCTCAAATTGTGAGCATAAGCTATATGGTCTCCCTGTTGTAACAACTACTTGTATTCCTTTATCTATTAATCTTTGTATCGCTTCTTTTGTACTTTCGTGCATACTTCTGTCAATCTCACTTAAAAGAGTACCATCAACATCAAAAAACACTACTTTGTACATAGGTCTTTACATCCCGTCCAAATGATTCGTATCATTAATGAAATGTACTGTTTTTTGTTCACCATCAATTTCAATTAAGCTTATTCCCGTATCTCCTATTTTAAAGTAATAGTCCATTGAGATTGGCATTTTGAAAAATGCACGTAATATACTATTCATTACACCACCATGTGCAACAATTGCAATTCGGTCATATGTATTCTCTGTCACGATTTTAGAAAAAACCCCTTCTATTCTCATTCTAAATTCAATAAATGATTCCCCGTTTTCAAAACGATCATGAAGAAATTTTGGCTCTGGATATTTTTTCGCTTCTTCAAATGATAACCCTGCTTGTACCCCATTATTAAACTCCATTAATTCTTCTTCTAGTTGAATTGGGCACCCAATTCCTTCTGCTAATGTTTCACCAGTTTCGCGAGCACGTTTTAATGTGCTTGCCCAAATGAAATCTGGCGAGAAATCTGCTTTCACTTTCTGTACAAGTCTTTGTACTTGCTGTCTTCCCTTTTCTGTTAATTCAAAGTCAGCTCGACCTTCATGTACATTTAAAATATCTGCTTCTGATTCACCGTGACGTATTAGTAGTATTTGCATGTTTCTTCCGCTCCCTTGTTTAATATTCACAAAACTCCATTATATCACATTCTTAACTTTATATAACAAAAAAGGAACGGTTTCCCGCCCCTCATCCATTCACTTTCTCTGCATCATTCCAATAATATTTACTAAACGCTTCCGTTAACACATCAATAGTATTATATAGTTCGTCTAGCGTATTATCCACACCACCAACTTCAATTAACATCGCATTTTTAGATAAATCTTGATTATAAACGCCATTTCCATCTTTTTTATACTTTGGAAAGATCCCTCTGCTTAATCCGTAATAGTTTTCATCTAAATAACTATTGATTGCTCTTGCAATTTTTTCATTTTCAGCACGCCCTTCATTTTCCATCCCAATTATAAAATATAATCTTGCATACGATTTCCCGTTAATTACTTTTGTTGTTACCTTCTTCCGCTGATCATCACGGTGTATATCAATCGGAAACGCAATTTTATTATTTTGTGCTAATGTTTCTTTTACATATTCATGAGACGCTTTATATGATTGCGGCCATTTCCATTTTTTACTCGCTAATAAATCCCCCATATTCGTTTTATCATGAACTACTGGAATTCCTTGTCCTTCAAGTTGTTCTTTCATACGTTTCCCTAGTAAGGACACATTTACATCTGGACTTGATGGATCGGTAGCCCCTGGTAATAACGGAAAGAAAGATTCCCAGCTATGTGTATGATAAATATATACTGCACTTTCACCTTTTTTCGCTCCGTTCTTTTTCTGAACCGGATTATTCTTTTCAGCTTCTGTAACTTTATCTTTTGCTACTTCTCGCTCTTTCGTTACTTCTTCAATCGGTACACTAGATTCATTTGGGATATTCGTAAAGTTTGTCCCTTCCCCAGCTACGATAATGTTAGAGTAATACTTTGACATACCAGGCACTTCTTTACCGACAAACGTTCTTAAATCTTTAATTTTCAAATCCGTCGCAATCGAGAACATTAAATTTCCAAATGACTCCCTTTTATTCTGCTTAAAATAATCAAATCCGTAATAGCGATTCTCACTTTCTATCATTTGAACAAAACCTTGCATCGATACTTTTCCAAACCATTGATTCACGTAATTCGATTTCATTGTATGTAAAAGCGACGTCAAAATCGACGCAATAATAATTATGACTAGTGCATATAGAAAGAGTAACGAGATTAGTTTCTTCCCATGTATACGGGTTGCATACTTCTTCACTGTATCACCTTCTTTATACATGGATATGTACAAGCTTTTCGTAATATACGCAAAAAAAAAAAGAGAAATGGCATCCCATTTCTCTTTCTCACTCTTATTATTCTTTTTCTGTATCTGACGAAGGTAATTTCTTCGCTTGTTTTTCTTTGAAGATTTCCCCAATTGCACCAAGAGTACCAAGTGTTTCAATTGCATTAGACGGAATAAAGACTTTATTCGCTGGTCCTTTTGCAACCTCAATTAATGATTCAAACGATTTATAAGCAAGTACGCGTTCATCTAAATCTGCTGCGCGAAGTAATTCAATTCGGTTTTGTTCTGCTTTTGCGATTTCCTCAATCGCTCTTGCTTCCCCTTGCGCTTCTAATTCTTTTGCTTCTTTTAAACCTTCAGCTTCTCGAATACGCGCTTCTTTATCCCCTTCAGCCATTAAAATTTTACTTTGTTTTTCCCCTTCAGCCCGAAGGACTTTATCTTGTTTCGCTGCTTCAGCTTCTAAAATGATCGCACGTTTATTACGTTCTGCTTTCATTTGTTTTTCCATTGATACTTGCACATCTTTTGGTGGATTAATATCGACTATTTCGACACGCTCAATACGAACGCCCCATTTTTCTGTCGCTTCATCAAGTGCTAAACGAATTTCTGTTGAAATTTTTTCACGACCTGATAATGTTTCATCAAGCTCCATTTTACCAATAATTTGACGCATTGTTGCAGATGTAATATTACGAACACCATATTCATAGTTTGAAATACCATATGTCGCAAGCTCTGGTTCAACAATTTGATAGAAAATAATTGTATCAATTTCTACTTGTACATTATCTTTCGTTATTACCTTTTGTGGTGGTACATTCGTTTGTTGAATACGCAAATCGTGATATACACGAACGCGGTCTACAATTGGGATTAGAATATTTAATCCTGGGTGCATAATCCGTTGAAATTTACCAAACCTTTCAACGACCCCAACTTTTTGCTGAGAAATAATTTTAATTGTCAATGCAATAAATACAACGACAATCAATGCGAAAATAATCGTTAACGTTAATGCTACTGCCATATTTATTCACTCTCCTTTTTCACTTGTAAAATAGTACTATGCCTCTGTATAACAACGACTTTTTCTCCAGCATCAATAGGAGTATCCGCAATAGCTGTCCAAGTATCTCCATCCACTTTCACAATACCGTTCACTTCGCTTGTAATCGTTTGCATAACAATTCCCTTTTTACCAACAAGTTTATCTACTGTATCAGTAAAACCTTTTGCTTCTCGAAAGTTTTTAGAAATTCTTTTCGTAAAGAAAGTCAATGTTAAACTTACAATTGCCCCAACAACAACTTGTAAAAATAGTGCATCAGGAGCAAACAAAGCAATAAGACCTCCGACAACAGCTCCAATTCCAAGCCAAAGCATGTAAAACGTAATCGACAACATTTCTGCAATAAATAAAATACCCGCTATTATAAACCAAATCACCCATCCAGCCATATGCAACCCTCACTTTCTTTCTCATTTTCTATATGTATATGAAGAAAAGAATGGTTTATCCGCCCTTTCTCATAGAGGGGGCGTTTGCTACAAGCTATTATATGTATTCGCTGTTACAACAAGCATTAATAAAATGCTATATTAATATATTCTTCATTATACACGAAAATCCCTTTCAAAAAATGACAAAAAATTTAATTCTTTCAAAAATATAACTTACAGATTATAATGATTAAAATTAAAATTAAAAGCAGTATTGATTTGAAAGGTGGTATTCTTATTGCCTAAACGTTCACTAACTTACTATTTGGGCTCCAAAATATGCATTACTCTCGCTGACATTGTATACATAATGATTATTACAACTCACATCTATATCACAACTAGATCAGCTACAATTACTGCTCTTTTTCCATTATTACAGGTTATCACAAATCTTATCGCGAACACCTCTGCACCACTTATAATGAATCGGTTTCCATCTTATTCATTGCTATATACTCTACAATGGATTAAAACAGCTCTTTTAATATTGTTAATGATATTATTTCCTATACTATCAACAAACATTTCTGCTCTTTTAACTTTTGTTATTTTCATTTCATTATGTAGTGGCTGGAGCGCTCCTCTACTATACGCCGTTATCCCGCGCTTAACACCACAAGAAAAATTAGTAAAAGTAAATAGTGTCTTTTCCTTTTCAACACAAATTATACAAGCCGCTGCATACTCATTTACAAGCATAATTGTTCTTCTCATTGGCGTTACTTCGACACTCATGATTAATAACATATTGATGATTTTCGGATGTATTACATTACACCTTTCATTACAATCTATACAAGCTGAACGAGTAGCAGAACCCACTTCTTCGAAAACTACTGCATTATTAGAAGGATGGAAACTGTTATTTCAACACCCGTCTCTGCGCATCGTTACAATTATGGACTTAATTGAAACTTTCGCAGGGACGATATGGATCGGTGCTATTACGATGGCATATGTAACGACTGTTCTTCATAAAGGCGAAGATTGGTGGGGATATATTAACACAAGTTATTACGTCGGCACATTAATTGGTGGGATATTAGCGTGGAAAATGAGTACATATATTCAAAAAAATTTAATACGCTCCATGGCGATAGGCTCTCTTATGTTTAGTATTCTTACATTTTTATATGGTATGACAAGTAGCGGATTTATTGCTCTATTTCTTTGTGTTCTAATGGGGCCATGTTATCAAATTAGAGATATTTCTCAAACGACGGTTTTACAATCAAGCGTCACTCCTTCTTTATTATCGAAGATGTATACAGCTCATGGTGCACTTCTCTCGACAGCTTCTGGTCTTTCTATGCTTAGCGTTGGAATTATTACTGATATGTTCGGCGTTCGTACTATTTATATTATCGCCGCTTTTCTTATTTTATGTTCTGCTTGTTTATCCTTTAACTTATTAAAATATCAGAAGACGGAGCAGAAAGATATTTCACTTTAATCATTAAAACAAAAAGGACAGGAATTCCTGTCCTCTTTGTTTATTCTATTCATGACAAGTTGGGAATCTTCCTATGTTTTGTCGCTTGTTCAAAAGCATATGCTAGTTTAATTAATGCCCCTTCACTAAAAGCAGCACTTGCAAGAGTAATTCCAAAAGGCCTCCCATTATCCATATATCCCGCAGGCATTGCTATAGACGGATAACCTGCTTTCGCACATATAGTAGATCCTATATAAGAAGGGAACAGTATCGCATCCAGATTATATTTTTCCAACGCAAAATCAATACCTTGTTTTTGCGAAAAATATATATCTTCTAATCTTGCGTTTAAATATTCTGGATTTCTTAACGTATTAGGAAAATCTTTTCTTCTTTCTAACTTAGTTTGTCCATATTTCAAAGCTCTTTCTGCTATGTTTTTATTAAACTCCATTAACTCCGAAATAGAATGTACTGGAATAGTAGAAGGTAATTTAGAAAGATAGTTATCCAAGCTGTGTTTCAGCTCATAAAGTGGAACTCCCCAACTCCATTCCCTATGAAAAGACGGAATATCAATATCTTCTACTACTGTCGCTCCCTCACTACGTAATACTTGGATCGTTTCCTCAAACAATTTTTCATCGTACTCACCATTTTCGTAATAATCTTTTGGAGCATTGCTATAAACACCAATCTTCGCTCCCTTTAAACCATTAGCATCAAGATAAGATGTATAATCTTGATATGCCATGCCTTCACTTTTATGAGTAGCTACATCTTTTTCATCCACCCCAGTTAGACTCCCTAGTAAAATAGCAGCATCTGTTACCGTTCTAGCAAACGGACCGGCTGTATCTTGAGAATATGTGAACGGAATAATTCCTCTACGGCTAATTAAACCAACTGTCGGTTTAATACCTACTACAGAGTTTTGAACAGCTGGGCTCAAAATAGAAGCATCTGTCTCTGTTCCAACGGATAATACAGTAAAGTTAGCGGCAACTGCTATAGCAGACCCTGTACTTGAGCCACCAACGAACATATCATCCTTTCCTGTACCGTAAGGATTAATTGTTTGACCACCTCTAGCGCTATATCCAGCCCACATTTCAAAAGACATTGCATTTGCTAGTTCTGTCATATTTGTTTTACCTATTATAATTGATCCTGCTTCTCGAAGTTTTGTAACGAGAAATGCATCTTCACTACTTATATTTTGTTCTAGGGCAATCGTACCAGCACTTGTATGCATCGAGTCATTCGTTTCAATATTATCCTTAAGTAAAACAGGTATACCATGTAATGGACCTCTTACACCTTTTGTCTTTCTTTCACAATCTAACGCTTCTGCAATAAAGATAGCATCTGGATTGATTTCTAAAATAGAATTGATTTTCGGTCCATCTTGGTCATACTTTGCGATTCTATGAAGATAATACATGACTAGTTCTTTTGAAGTTAACTTCCCAGCTTCCATTTCCTTTTGAATATCATGAATTGTTAATTCTTTTTGCAATAATGTATTAAACTGAATTTCCATTTTCATTCTCCTTTTATAAGCCCTTATATATATGACGTGTATCTATTACTTTTTCATTTTCTCCGCTCCTCGTATTAACAACTACTATCCCTATACAGGAATTCAACTCACCAGTTTAAAAACCTTTAATTTCCAGAGAAATACAAAGAGTCTGAAACGAATACAATATCGCCTCAGACCCTTTTTATTATTTTACATATACCTCTTCTAACAAATGTAAAAACTCGCCTTGTTTACCTGCTAATTCAGGGCATTTGTTAATATCAACCCACTCATAACAAAATACTAAACCTTTGTCTTCCTCACCAGCACTTACTATATGTTCCCACGTATCTTTCACATCTGTTAATAATGAAATGTGGAAAAAATGACGTTTTTGATATTCCTTTTTTTCTTTCATATAAATAATGTAATCAGAAAGGAAGCGCTCGATACAAAAATGGCGTAGTCCTGACTCTTCTTGTACTTCACGTAAAATTGCTGCCTCTAACGTTTCGCCTTCATCTACCGTCCCGCCTGGCACTTGGATACCAGCCTCTCGTATATCACGATGTTTAAAAACGAGTAGTTGCATAGCCCCTTCTTTTTCTCTCGTAATATATGCATGTACCTTTTTCTTATATAACATCGTCATCTTAGCCCTCTCCCCTCAATTCATTACTGCGTTACTTCTTCAATCGTCAGTTGGTTTTCATATAAATATGTAGCTTGCGGATTCCCAACATACCGTACATGCCACGGTTCATAACGATAACCGGTAATCCCTTCTTTCTCTTTCGTATATCTAATAACAAAACCAAACTTATGGGCATTTTCAGAAAGCCACTTTCCTTCTTTCGTCTCCCCAAAAACAGTTTCTAGCTGAAATTTAGCAGATTGAGATGTAATATCCATAGCTAGTCCTGTTTGATGTTCACTCGTACCAGGGACTGCACTAGACATCGCTGTCTTTGCTTCTCCATCTTGTCTTTTATACATTGTATTTAATGCTTTTTGTCGATCAAAAGATCTAAATCCAGAGACTGCAAAAAGGAAAATCCGCTCATTATTGGCTTGCTGAAACATTTCCTCAAGTGCCACCGCTGCCTCTTTCCTCATCTTTTTCTTCTCTTGATCACCTTCACTAGAGTAACGTACTTTCGGAACAACTAAATCTGGCGGTCTATACCCATCTGGTAAACGCCTATTTTTATTCACAAGTACAAGCATCGAACTTGGATTACTAATGACTGCGATATCCCCATCCATATTAGCAATCGTTTCTTTAGCTTTCGGAAATATATTGTTTACATTTACTTCCTTCGCCTCTTGCTCCTTGTACATCTTATAATTTATTCCTGCTACTCCAATGATCAGTATCATTGCTACGATACCAAGTAGTGCCCATCTTTTTTTCATATAACGACCTCTTATTTTAATAATTTGGCCATTTCATACTCATCGATACCTTTTCCATCGATGATAAGAGCAGATTTTTTGACACCTTCTTGTTCAAATCCAATTTTGCTATATAGTGCCTGAGCTCTTGTATTGTGGGCCATTACCGTTAATTCTAAACGCCATACATCATGTAATCTTGCCCACTTCTCTACTTCTTTAAACAAACTCGTTCCAATACCTCGGCCACTATACTCTTGCAAAATACCAATTACAATGCCTGCCACATGTCTCTTTCTTTGAACATCATTACCATTGGCTAAAATAAATCCAACTACTCTATCATCTTCAACTGCTACAAATATTGTTGCATATTCATTTTCTATAAAACGGTGGACCATCTTTTCTTGTTGCTCTACTGTGGTTTTTCTTTCCCCTGGTTCGTATAACATAAATTTCGTTTCTTCGTCTAACTGCTTACTTAATTGTAAAAATGATGCTGCATCTTCTACTCTAATCTCTCGTATCACCTTGATCCCCTACCCATTCTGTTAGTTAAAAATTTTCCTTGTAAAAAGATTTTCTCTATTTTTGCGAAAATCCCTTTCTAATTCTCCTATTATAAATAGACAAATTTCGATATTACTATAGCAATTACAAATTATGTCTATAATGTGACATCTTATCATCCTCATTTCATGACAAATAAAAAACGTAAGCTGTACACTTACGTTTTCCCCCAATTGATGTAGGCTGATAACCATCGGCAATGCCTACCACTAATTCAAATTTCACTTTATCCATTCACTTTTTCTGCTCGCCAAAAATATTCACCAAATGCTTTAGCAAGTGCATCAATTGATCGATTTAATTCTTCCTCTGTATTATCTACCCCGCCAACTTCAATTAATATCGCTTGTCCTGATAGGTCTTGATTGTAGACTCCATTTCCTGTTTGGAATCCTTTTTGAATTACACCACGGCTCATTCCCGGATATTTCTTACTAATCGTCTCATGTAACGCAGTTGCTAATTGTAAGTTTTTTTCATAGTTTTTGTTACCTTTCCCAATTACAAAAGCAAGCTTAGCATATGATTTATCTCCAATTGTTTTTGTTGTTACATTTTTCCGTGCACTATCACGGTGCAAATCGAAAAAATATTGGAGTTCTTTATTACCAGCCATCGCTTCTTGTACAATTTCTCGTGACAGTTTATAAGAACTATTACTATTTAATCCTTTACTTATTAATTTTTGACCAACATCAGTTTTATCGTTAGTAGCACCGATCCCTTCACTTTCTAACTGTTCTCGCAATCGATCGCCAACTATTGAAATATTCGTTACAGAACTCGTTGCTTTATTTGGATTTGGATCATTCGTTAAGTTAAGTAACGGCAAATAAGATTCCCAGCTATGTGAATGATAAATCAATGCAACTTGTCTTTTTCCAGTCGTTTGAGCTGGTTGTTTCTTCTCTTTATTCGGATCAGGCTTAGGAACTTGTCCAGCTTCTCCAGTCCGTTCTTTCACTACTTCTTCAAGAGGAACACTCGATTCTATCGGTAAGTTGGAATAATTTGTTCCTTCACCTGCTATAACGATTTCTGTATCATATTTCCCAAATCCCGGAAGTTCTTTCCCAACAAAACTACGTACATCATCAAAACGAATATTCGTAGCCATCGAAAAGAGGAATGAAGAAATAGAAAAGTCTTGATTCAAATTCCGGTACTCCTGTGTAAAATAATGATTCTCTTTCCCAATAACGTACATGTAACCATTCATTGATAACTCATTTAACCAATTATATAAATACGTTGACTTTGTCTCTTTCATGGAAGTTACCATTACACTAATAAGAAAGAAAGTCGCTAATACCGTAGTAATAATAAATATAATTAACTTGCGTACACTTGTTAATTTCACGTAAAAAAAGCCTCGATTCATACTATCACCCTCTCTATTTCAAGTTATGTACAAGCTCTAGAGAATAGACCGCTTAAATTCCGGCTATATTGTTAATGAGGTGAAATGAATTGAAGCTACTAATAGGAACATTACCAATCGTCTTATCATTTATTTTTTATTTGTTTGCTTTACATCCTAAAATTCGTATTGTGCTACATATTTCCGCATACTTAGCACTGTATGTACTCGGGACAATTATTTCTATTAATATATATGATGTTTTAATACAAAATTTAGTTTTCATGACAAGCATTCATGGAATTTTACTGAATCCATTTTTCCTTATTGCAGGAGCGTATATAGGAACATACACTTTATACTTACTTTTGTCTTACATTATTACAAATATAAAAAATGGAGCGTAATGAAATGCAGCCACCATTCATCTGTCATAAATGCAAAAAAAGAATAACGAGAAGGAAAGATCTTATTACCTCTACATGGCATTTCCGCTTTTATTTGTTTCACAACACTTGTTTCAAAAATCAGCAATTATTTGTCTCACGTTTTATTCCTATAAATACACTCTTTGGTTTCTTTCTTATTACATATGGGCTTATTGCTGGCAGCATTCTAATGTTCACGGAACCCTCTATCAATTGGCTTATTTTTTTGCTTCCTATTTTATATCGGTTTCTTTCCTATTATTACGTTGAACGTTTTTTCTGTAAATAACTAGTAGATTGACCTCTAGGAATGCTTAAACACTCCCATTCATTTTCTTTTAACATTTTACCAATGTAAATGATTTGTCCAATATGTAAAGCATAATGAGAAATTTGCCTTTCGATCGCTTGCATGACAGTGTGTTCTTCTCCGCGAATGTATACTTTCTGCAAAATCTGCTCTGCTGTTAAAGTATCCATCGTTTTAAAGACATACTCCCACCCTTCTTGCCACGCAGCAAGCGCTTCTTGTTTTGAATTGTAGCCACCTTCAAATTCACCATCTCGGTTACGATCTATTTTTTCGCCATCAGACGTTAAAAATTCCGTCCATCTTGAACGCATATTACCATGTAAATGTTTAATAATAATCGCGATACTATTTGTCTCTTCCTGAGCAGACCACATTATCTGTTCATAAGATAATTGAGATAGTACACGTTCTCCTTGTTTTTGTGTTGCCTTGAAATTCGAAATGGCACATTGTAAATATTCTCGTCCGATATCCATGTTTACCCCTACCTTCACACTAACTAATTTTCGTTCCATTTGGCAATTCCATATTAGGCTGAAGCAACACAACATCACCAGCTTCAGGAACACCACCCAATACAAGCACT
Organism: Bacillus sp. TH17; assembly: GCF_016651125.1. Taxonomy (NCBI): domain Bacteria; kingdom Bacillati; phylum Bacillota; class Bacilli; order Caryophanales; family Bacillaceae; genus Bacillus; species Bacillus sp. TH17. Next base: position 1,634,435 of record NZ_JAEKEN010000001.1, on the reverse strand, counting down.
TCCGATTTAAATCCTGCCACACGCTTTGGCGGAAAATTTACAACAGCAACAATTTGCTGACCGATTAAGTCTTCTGGATTATATCTCTTCGTAATTTGAGCACTTGACTGCTTGACCCCAAGCTCCCCAAAATCAATTTCTAGTTTAATCGCTGGCACTCTCGCTTCTTTAAATTCCTCTGCCTGTGTTACTGTTCCAATTCTTACATCAAAAGTTAAAAAATCTTCAAAATTAGCCATTTTATCATTCCTCCCAATTATTACTTAGACAAAATACAAAAATCCCCTTTAAAAAAAGAAAGGCGCCTAAGCACCTTTCTTTTGTAATTCACTTAATTCATTTGATTTATAGAAGAAGAAACCGAGAATCCCGCCAATACATGATGGGATTAGCCATCCTATTCCTTCTTTATATAATGGTAACATTTGTAGCACATTAGAAATCGCATCAATTTTAATGTTCGCACTTTCTAAACCGTTAAAGAAACTAATTAACAACGCACCTAAAATAGCTCCAATATATATTGTATTACGCTTCCCTATCCATTTATGGAAATATGAAAGAACGATTAATACAATTGCAACTGGATAAATGATCATTAACACTGGTAATGTTACTGTGATCAATTGTGTTAACCCTAGGTTAGATACAATTAAACTAAATACACATACCATAGTTACAATCGTTTTATGCGAAAGTTTTGGGAATAAGTTTGTAAAGAAGCCAGCACACGCAGATGTTAATCCAACAGAAGTTGTTAAACAAGCGAGTATAATTACAAGTCCTAATAAAATTTTGCCACTTGTTCCATATAACTCATTTACAACATTCGTTAAAATAAGACCACCGTTCTCCGACACACCAAGTGATGTACTTGTAGATCCGAGATATGCAAGTGATAAATATATTAACGTTAAGCCTAATACAGCAATAACCCCTGATACAACTGTTATTTTTGCGATTTGTCCGCTCTCTTTTATCCCTTTTGAGCGAATAACTTGTACAACAACAATCCCAAACACAAGTGCACTAATCGCATCCATCGTTAAATATCCTTGAATAAATCCACCAAAGAAAGCATTCTCTTTATAAGCAGCTAAAGGTGCAGCCGGTTCTCCAATTGGATCAATAATTGCTTTTCCGACAATAACAGCAACAATCAATACTAACAATGGTGTAAGAAATTTCCCGAACCAATCCACTAATTTAGATGGATTTAATGATAAATACCACGTTATTCCGAAGAAAACTATAGTGAAAAGAAATAGCATGTACCACTCAGAAACCATTGTCTCTGATAGAAATGGCTTCATACCCATTTCAAATGAAACAGCTCCAGTACGCGGAATCGCGAAAAATGGTCCAATCGCTAAATAACTAATCAATGGGAAAATAAACGCAAATATAGGGTGAACTCTAGAAGATAGCGCTTTCAAGTCCCCCTCTACAAACGCGACAGCTGTTACAGCTAATAGGGGTAATCCGACTCCCGTTACAAGGAATCCAATTGTAGCAATCCAAACATTTTCTCCTGCTTGTTGACCTAAAACTGGCGGGAAAATTAAATTTCCTGCTCCTAAAAATAGTGCAAATAACATTAAACCAATCGCTACCGTATCACCTGGCCTTAAACGTCCCTTCATGCTTTTCATTTGCATAGCACTTTTTCATTGTTTATATCTCTTTTCACAATATGCTATGCATCCTCCTCTCTGCTCAAGATGATAAAATATGCCCCTTACAAAGCAGTGTCTTTCTCCATAATTTCTCCATTCCCCTTATTCTTACTCTAATTATTAATTTTTGATTTTTTTGAAAATTTAACTCATCAGAGTGGTATAACGTGGAGTTTAGTTGTCAGACCTCTTTGTTTTTATCACACATATAGTAACATATTTAGTTGAAAAATAAAAACATATTTTCAATTTGATTTTTTTGAAAATCAAAATTATCTACATATACTTCCTTTATTTATTCTATTACACAAATATTTTTTAAAATTTACGATTCATATATTTTATTATATTTAGATATCTTTATGTGAAAGAAAGTAAAAGCCATCAAAAATAAGATGGCTTTACTTGTTAGTCTATCGTTTCAACTTCACGTGGATTTTTCATCTCTTCAACATACACCACTCTAAATCCATGATCTTCTAAATCCTTTAGCAATGTTTCTAATTCACTATCTTCAAACTCTTCTCCCAATGTAAACATTATTCTACGTACTAATAAAGCATCATTATCAAAAGTCATTAAGCTTTGAATACCAGTGTATTTCTTTAGCACTGTCGATAATTTTTGAATGGCCCCATTATAATCTTGTGTTCCAATCATGACAGAATATTTACTAGAATGGACTCCCCATGCATCTTCTAATAGTTCAAAAACTTTTTTATGAGTTAAAATACCAAGGAAGACCCCTTTTTCATCAACTACTGATAAATACGGTAGTTTTTTAATTGTAAAAAATACTTTAAAGAAGGAAGAGTCTTCTCTCACGTACCCATTTTTATCGTTCAATAATTGTAATACATTATCTTCAAGTGAACCTTTATATTCTAAAATATCTACTTTATATACATTCCCTAAAAACTTCTCTTTTTTTCATCTAAAACTGGTACACAACGATACCCCGTTTTATTTAAATGTTCCAGCGTTTCCCTTATCGTAATTGAACTTGAGCAAAACAAAACTTCCCTCTTTGGCACATAATTCCCTTTAATCCTCATAAAAAAGCCTCCTTATGCTAAAATACTTTCTGTGCCATAACTATATTATATTTTCAGAAAAAAATAAATATATTATTTTATTTTTCTGAAAATTATTCATTTTTTCGTCATAATTTATTCATGAATCATTCACTTGTACTCTCTTCAGCATCAAAAATCCCTTCTGCATTCTGGATCACTTTACTACATCATTGTACGGACCTAATTGCTTTTTAGAAAAATAATGATTTGTCTCCTTACTTTTCATTAACATATTTCCTTTTATAATTAAAAAATAGGTAGCTACTAGAAAATAGATCAGCCCTAATATCCAATCCAAATTTGTAGCCAGATTGTGTAAAAGAACATATCTCATATATGCATAACCAATCGGAACATGTAGTAATACAACCGCACCTAATCCCGGATTGTATATTGTTTTAGCTTTTATATTCGCAAAAATACCATGCCATATGAATTGAAAAAAACCCATTAAAATAGGTGCCATCCCAAGCCATATTATATTTTGAAAGAAAACCGGAAGTAAATAAAAAACATACGCAATCAAAATATTTATTACCATAGCAGATTGCGTATTTAATGGATAGCGATCTGGTATATCACTTTTAAATATAACTACATTAAACAGACCAGCGAAATAACCTGGCCAACGATACTCTTCAAATTGATGCACTAAAATGGCTACAAAACTTAACGCTAACAGTACTTTTATTTCACTTATTTCTCCCAAATTCGCGACTAAACAAACAACGACAACAATAGCCACAACTAACCCTATATCATACCAATGCTTTCTAAAGAAACTAACCATCTCTATCACCCACTATCTCAATTTTTATAAAAATAGCGTTCAAATAGGAAATCAATCTGTTTTTCTATAGGCAGTACTCTGATATCTGCTCCTGATTCAAGAATTGGCATCATTAATGCTGGAAGAAAAATGGATCCAAATATTTGCACTGTCATCATCATTAAAATTTCCTGATCCGCTTCATTTGTTATTTCGCTCAAAATATTCTTCACTTTACTAAAACCTAGCCTCTTCAAAAAATCTCCATATTCGTATTGAGATGTAAATACCGTAGTTCCCATTGCAATAATCTTCCTGACTAACTCAGGATATTGCCGAATTACTAGTACATAATCAAATAAAAATATTTTTAATCTTTCTTTCGCTGGTACTGTAATATCATCTAAAATAGAAAAAGTGCCTTGGAAGCTAATTAACAAAACTTTAATCGCCTCACTAATCAACTTTTCTTTTGAACCAAAATGGTAATTTACAAGCGCGATATTTACATCTGACAATGATGCAATTTTCCTTATCGTTACCCTTTCAAAACCTTCGTTTTTAATTAACTCCAAGGTTGTATTTAAAATCTTTTCTTTCGTTGATATGTTTTCATTTCCCCCCAACTTATCTCCCCCTCTAGAATTTATCGATTAAACAATGATTTAAACACTGTTTAACTTTATGGTATCACTTTCCAATTTGAAAAATCAATTTAATCCTTTCGACATTTACCTACATTTCTTTTCATTCATCCCATACAAAAAACGTGAAAATGCTAAACTGTTCACGTTTTTTGTATGGATGCTGTTATATACCCTCTCCTGCTTTATATCCCACACATAAAATAAATTTCTAAAAATAATTTAAAACTATCCATATACCAATACGTAAAGAAAAATATATTGTAACTTCCCCTGAAAAAAGCTAAAATAAGAATAAGAATTTTCTGAATATTCTAAGAGTAGGTGGTTATATGTCCTTATTGCGCTCACATATATGTAAATTTATAGTTGGTGTTTTTATTATTTTTGTCATAAGTCCCCTTCCAGCATTATTTATTACACATAATTACTCTTACACAACTGGATTTATTAGCATTTTTCATAACTTTGCACAACTTTTTTCTATTTCAATTCCAAGAATCGATTGGATGCATGAACCTATCCTTTTCTCAGCAAATCAGATTATAAATACACAAAATATGATACATACTTCTAGCCATTCGTCACCACTATTCCCCTACATATGGGAAATATATTTTTTATCAATCGTTCGTTTCACATTCACTCTTGTAATCGGTTTCTTTATTAGTTTAGGGATCGGTCATCTATTTTTAAAAGCACCGAGATCAGTAAGAAAGTGCACTTCCTTATTGCGCTGGATACCATATTCTTTTGGTACTGTGATATTACAATGTTCAGTACTATTACTACTACTCTACATCGCGGAATTCATGAAGGTTCCTTTCTTCTCTTCTTTTATCATCGTATGTAGCACTTCTATGATAATCGTTATGCAAGCAATTAAAAAATGGCTACCGTTCTTAAATACTACTAATGAATACGAAATAAAAAATTCATCTTTCCTTGTTGATACGTTATTTATTGCGCTTACTTCCAATCATAAATCTATTTTGAGTTCCATTATTCTTTCATTCGTTTTTATGGAATGTATTTTTCATACAAACGGACTATTACAATTTATCGTCCAATTTGGTAGAAATGCACCTATAGTTGTCACAATTGGTTTATTACTACTTTATATTCCATATAGCATCTTATCGTTTCTCCAAGCTTTATGGACAACAAACCACTCTAAACAAAACACGTATACTTTAACTAGAAGTATTTCGAAACCATAACATAGAATAACCGTCTACTTAAATTAAAAGTAGACGGTTATTCCTATTATATAGAGGACAAAATAACAGCAAATTAAAAAACTACTATAGAAACCTACCATTATTTACCCATTTTCTTTGACTAATCTTTTCATTTGGATTTATTATAAAAGTATAACATAATTACAGGAGGTGACATCTTTATTCCAAATTAGGAATAAAGAACACACTTGGACATATTAAATATTTTTCTCATCTTTATACTTATCCTTATTTCTGGTTTTTTCGTTGCTTCAGAATTCGCTGTCGTAAAAGTACGAAAAAGTCGAATTGACCAGCTTGCTAATGAAGGTAATAAACAAGCATTAGCTGCAAGAAGCGTTTTATCTAACTTAGACGTTTATTTATCCGCTTGTCAGCTTGGCATTACTATCACCTCTTTAGGACTTGGTTGGCTTGGTGAACCAACTGTGGAACATTTACTGCGACCACTATTTGAAAAAATCAATATTACTGGAACAATGGCTAACACGTTATCCTTTATTATTGCTTTTAGTGTGATTACTTTTTTCCATGTTGTATTAGGCGAGTTAGTTCCTAAGTCTTTCGCAATCCAAAAAGCTGAAGCAATCACATTAAAATTTGCAAAACCACTTATTTTATTTGATAAAATTATGTATCCGTTCATTTGGCTTCTCAATAGTGCAGCTATATTTTTCACAAAATTACTCGGTTTAGAGCCTGCGAAAGAAAATGAACTTGCCCATTCCGAAGAAGAACTACGACTCATTTTAGGTGAAAGCTATAAAAGCGGCGAAATTAATCAAACCGAATATAAATATGTAAATAATATTTTTGAATTTGATGATCGTGTTGCTAAAGAAATTATGGTACCTAGAACTGAAATGGTTTGTTTATCTACTGAAAATACGTTAGAAGAAAATATGAAAATCGTTGCAACTGAAAAGTATACACGTTATCCTATTATTGAAAAGGATAAAGATGATATTATCGGAATGATAAATACGAAAGAGATTTTTCATAATCAAACAAAAGGCATTTACAAACCACTTGATGCCTACATACATCCTGTTTTAACTGTATTTGAAACAGTTCCCATTCGTAAAACGTTAATACACCTCCAAAAGAACCGCGTACAAATGGCGATTGTTATGGATGAATACGGCGGAACTGCTGGCCTTTTAACGATGGAGGATATTCTTGAAGAAATTATCGGAGAAATTCAAGATGAATTTGACGCAGACGAATCACCAATGATTGAAAAGCGTACTCCTAGGCTTACTGTTTTAGATGGGAAAGTACTCATTTCTGAAGTAAATGATATGTTTGGCCTACATATCGATGAAAGTGATTTAGATACAATTGGTGGTTGGCTTCTCTCTCAATCAATTGATTTAAATATTGAGGCTGGCTATTCAGTTGAATATGATGGTTTTCAATTTAAAGCATTAGAACTTGATGGGCATCAAATTAAAAAGATTGCTGTACATAAATTAGATACTACAAAGGAGCTATAAAGTGACTGTTTTACTAACAATTTGTATCATTGCTTGTTTCATTGTTTCATTTCTTGCCTTTATATACCCCATTATCCCTGGCATCCTTGCCGTATGGGCTGGCTATTTCATTTATCATTTTGGAATAAACGGCGGAGAGTTAACGACATCTTTTTGGATTATTCAAGTCATTTTTACACTCTTCATTTTCGTTGCTGACTTTATTGCAAATGGATACTTCCTAAAAAAATACGGAAGTACAAAATCGGGCGAACGTGTTGGTATGGTTTCTATCATTGTCGGATCGTTCTTCTTCCCACCATTCGGGCTTATTATCATACCGTTCTTATCTGTATTTATTACGGAACTAATGCATAAAAAGGCGCCAAAAGACGCCCTTTTAGTCGGAATTGCAACTGTTGTCGGTTTTTTAAGTAGTACAGTAGCCAAAGCCATTCTCCAAATCATTATGATTATCATCTTTGTATGCTATATCATTTTTTAGCCATCCCTATTTTGGGATGGTTTTTTAATATGAAATACCTACTCGGCTTTTCTCGTATAAGCTTTTATTACGTAAACTCCATGTAAACTGAGCTGTATCACCAACTGTGATTTTCGATCCATCTGTTGGCAACATATCTTGTTCAGTTCGATATACACCGGTTACATCACCATCTATTAAATGCGTCGGACAAACAACAGTCCAACATAGTTTACTATTATTCAGCGCTTCATAAGCAGCTAAGTGATCTTCCGCAGCTGTTGTCATTTTTCTTTTCGATTCTTTTGATTGGAAACGATATATACTTGGGTTTGTTCGTGCTTGTAAAATACCAGCAGTTCCTATTGTAACAATTTTCTTTATGCCCTCTTCTTCCATTTGCTTTATAATAATCGGTACACTCTTCTCTAACGTCCCATTCCGATCAGTTCCAAGAGCACTAATTACAATATCACATCCTTTAATCGCTTCCTTTATATCATCTCCGCTTAATACATTTCCCTTAATAACTTGCAACCTTTCATGCTCTGTTTCCACTCTACTCAAATCACGAACTAATACCGTTACTTCATATGAATCTTGTAATGCCAATTTCATAATGTGTGATCCTACTCTACCTGTCGCTCCTAATATGCATACTTTCATATATTATCCCCTCTTCAGTTCTTTCTCTCTATTTTTCCCTAATACATACAAATATACAACAAAAAAGCTTCCTCGTTTATGTGAGGAAGCTCTATTATTTATTTCTTTTCTTTCGAATCAGAAGATTTTTCTGTTCCACTTGTTTCTTTATCTTTCTTTTCATCTTGCTGCGAAGTTGTGTCATCCTCTTTCTTTTTATCCTCATCTTTACTACAACCTACCATTAATAAAGAACTTGCAAGTGCCATAGCAGTTAATGACTTAACCCATTTGTTCATTTGCGTTTCCTCCCTTTGATAGAATATGTACAATCCCATATTACTCTTTTTTTTAAAGGGAAGATTTAAAAACAGTAAAGATATTGTAAACTTTTGTAAATATTCCGATAACACAACTGGTTTTTCTCAATTCTTCTAATTGAGCCTTTCATTAGACATAAAAAAACTAAGACGCCTTTCATTCCGTCTTAGTTTTTCACGCAAACTTCTCACTTTCACTTTCATTTTCATATAAATGTTTAATTTTATATTCCTTCTTCACAACATATTGCCAAACACTATAAGCATAACGATTCATTTTCACAAAACAATTTTCCAAGAAAGAACGAAACTCTGGGTTCGCAACTTCCACTGCAACTTGAGCAAACTTTAATGCTAATCGTTTCAAATGTGAAATATAACAAATAGCAATCCCAATATCCCCTGTACACTCATTATCTGTTTCCCTATCCATTTCAGTAAATTCCGGCCACATTTGTTTACAAGTTATATGTTGTATATTTTCTCCTTCTTGAAAATTCACTTGTTCATTATATGCTTGTAACATATACGGCAAATGATGCTGTAATATATCCTTTAATTCTTCATCTCGAACCTTGCTCGTGTATTCTCCAACTTTATATATAAGTGTGTAACTATATGTCATCAATTCTTTCATACAATCCATTAAAGCGCCTCCCTTCCTATTTCATCTCTATACTATAAATATGATGCGATAACATTTGATATTCTTGCTAGAAACCAATCCCATCTACTAATTTTCTCAAAATCTTCTTCAGAAAATCGTTTTGATTTATGAAAGTCTTCTTTTAATCGATTCCATACGTCAGCAACGACTGTCTTATCATATATGAAACAGTTAGATTCGTTATTTAAGTAAAAACTTCTATTATCAAAATTTGCTGTACCAATATCAACCATTTCCTCATCGATGATTGTTACTTTCCCATGAAAAAATCCATTTCGATATTGATAAATCTCCGCTCCAGCATCTAACATGTCTTTCAAATAAGGATAGGCAGCCTGTTTTAGCAATACTGCATCACTTTTAAATGGGACGAGGATTTTTACATGGACACCACGATTTAATGCATCTTTCAACCCCTTCACCATTTCTTTACTCGGTACAAAATATGGTGTAGCGATAATTAAAGAATGTTTTGCCTTCTTTAAAAACGCTCCATACTCCTTCCATAAACCTTTTCCATTCGAAAATACGTATTGATATTTTACATTTCCTTGTACAGGTAACTCTTGGTGTATAGGAAACTTTTCTCCCGTATCTTCTTGCCAGTCTTCCGCAAACTTCCGTTCCATATCAGTAGCTCCATTCCCTTCGATGCGTACATGATAATCACGCCACGGACCAAATTTAGGATCCTGTCCAAGATATTCCTTTCCGATATTGAAGCCACCAATGTACGAAACTTTCCCATCTATAGTAACAATGCGTCTATGATTACGTTGATGCAAAGAATAAAATAAGTTTTTTAATTTAGGTTTTTTACTAAATGTAAACTTCACGCCTTTTTCTTTTAATTGATTAATTATCTTTTTCTTAAGCTTATATCCGCCAATGCGGTCTACTGACAATTTCACATCTACTCCGCTAGATGCTTTTTTCTCTAATAACTGTAAAAACTTTTGGCTTACTTCATCTTTTCCTACAATATAAAAATGAACATACACATTCTTTTCTGCACGATTTATATCCTCAAATAAACTTTTATATAACTCATCACCGTTCGTATATACTTGAAAATCCCCTGATCGGATTTTTTCTAATTCATATCCACTAGCCATTTTCTTCCCCATTTCCACATCAACGTTCATCCATATGAATACACCTATAAAACAAATTATTACAATTAAAAAGCGCTTCATGGATACGTTCCTTTCTCTAACTACTGTTATTCCTATATCTTTCCTTTTTTAAAACATTATCATACAAAAAATATGTCATTGCATGATATACGTCCATATCAAACAGGAGCTCATCTGCATATTGTATGTTGTATCTTAAAATAAAAGGAGGAAATAACAATGGGCTTCGCACATGGTAATGGATTTGCGCTACTAGTCGTATTATTTATCCTCTTAATTATCGTCGGTGCTGCTTGCTTCTGCTAAGCAGTTATTGTAGTACGATATGGGGATGAAAAAACTATAAAAGCGGACACCTATTTTTAGGTGTCCGCTTTTCATTTCAAAAATCTCCTAACCTATTACAAAATAGTACCACTAGGAAAGTATTTTACATCAAAAAGTTAGCAGTGTAGCTACCTTCTTACTCTCTTCCTTACGAATATGGCGCTGTTCTGCACGTAACACAGCAATTCGATGCAATTCTTTCTCCTCTTCTGTCTCAGGGATAACACGCGGTACAGGAACTGGATTATTCTCCTTACTAAGCGCAACAAAAGTAACGAATGAGGTTGCTGCTACACGTTTTTTACCTGAAATTAAATCTTCTGCTACTACTTTCACAAATATCTCCATAGAAGTTCTTCCCGTCCAAATTACGAAAGATTCATAACTAACACAATCTGAAGAACGTACTGGATGTAAGAAATCTACCCAATCCATAGACGCTGTGACACATTCCATTCTCGAGTGTCTCGTTGCTGAAATTGAAGCAACCATATCCATCTCCGCCAATATCTTTCCACCAAATAGCGTGTTATGATCATTTAAATCCGTTGGAAATACTCGACTCGTTTTAAACACCCTTGATTCATTAGCTGTTTTACCCTTTACTTCAGTCATTGTTATCACCCCTTTAATTATTTATCCCTAATATCCCAATATACACTACACCTCATGAACTACACGTTTAATATTAACAATTTTTAGAACTTTTAGTCCATAAAAAAGAACCGATTTTATCAATCGGCTCCTCTAAATACATATTGTTCTTTCGGCTGTTCAACTTTATTCCATTTCGTTACTTCTAACACTGGAATATTCGCATGAAACGGCTGATAAAATTCAGTTGAAATTTCTCCCTCTATCTGAATCCAATCATCATTTTTCCACTCTACACCTTCTGGTTTTTTAACTAACATACCATATACACCCGAATCGGCAACACAATGTATAATGCCGAAACGGAATAAGAAATATTGTTCCTTTTTAGAAGAATCATCTCGGAAAACAAATCCTTTATAAGACAGGGTTTTACCAGTAAATTCACCAGGATAATTATAAATTGTCTCCATACCCTTTAAGAAATCTTCATCTTTTAAAGTGATATTATCTTTCGTAACAAACTCTTTCTTCCCTTTTTCCATTACACCACGATATCCTTCTTTCCCGTAATAAATACTCGTGTCAGGTCTTAGAAATTGCCTTGTCATAAATGGATCTTTACTTTCTGCTTGCGCTACTGGAAAATGGAATCCCTTCGCCTTAACAATATCGGAATCTAATGTTGCAATTGGGAAAAACAATCCTGTAATGATTGGAAAACAGAATAACGTGTAAGAAAACACTTTTTTCCACCATGTATTCTCATCTTTCGAATGATCATGCCCACAATGACTATGATCACAACTACAATCATGTTTCTCTTTTTCCTTTTGGTGCTCTTTTTGGAAAACGATAATAATTTGTACAATCGTTAAGAAACCTAAAATAATAGCAGCAGTTTTTGATAAATAGGCGTACTTCATATTTATATACTTCGTAATGTTACCGGAAATATGAAGCTGTCCAATTAAAATTGTAAAGCCTAATAATATATATGCTCGAAACATAACCTACCACCCCATCGCATAAATGAGTAGTGAGCTTGCATAAACAACAAGTGTAACTGTAACCGTCACAACAATTACAAATTTTGTTTTAAATGTCGCAAGCATCATAAACATATTTTTAATATCCACCATCGGTCCATATACGAGGAACGCAACAAGTGACGCTGTTGAAAATGTACTTTGGAATGACGAAGCAATAAACGCATCCGCTTCTGAACAAAGTGATAATATGTAAGCAAGCCCCATCATAACAGCTGGTGAAGAGAACGGCCCTTGTCCTATAGCAAGAAGTGTTGAAGTTTGTACGAACGTTTGAACTGCCGCTGCAATTAACGCACCTAATACTAAATATTTTCCCATCGAGAAAAATTCCTCAACAGCATGCGTACATACATCCCACATTTTTTTACGTAATGGACGCTTATGATTCACTTCTGGGAAGTGATCATCTCGTAATTGATGTTCTTTAAACATAAATGATAATATAATTCCAACGATAATTGCTACGATAATCGCTACAATAGAACGATACCATACCATGTGCATACTACTTCCAAAGGCAACGTATGTTGCAAATAATACGACTGGATTAATGATTGGTCCAGTTAACATAAATGCAATCCCGGCATAGGGCGGAACCCCTTTTCCGATTAATCGCCTTACAATCGGAACGATTCCACATTCACAGCCCGGAAACATCATCCCTAAAAAAGTAGCCATTAAAACAGACAGAAATCGATTTTTCGGCATCCATTTTGCTACCATATCTTCTGTTACAAACATTTGAATGAATCCTGAAATAAATACACCAATGAGCACAAAAGGAAGTGCTTCGATCAATATGGAGATAAAAATTGTATTCATTTGCAGGAATGCTTTCGGTAATTGAAACAATTCCATGATGTATTTCCTCCAACTTTTCATTAACAATATGTAATTTTAACCTCATTTTATGAATTGGACAAGACTTATACGGAATTCACCTCTTTCATATACATTACATTTTATAAGTTATATTCTATTCAAAATTTAGGATTTCATAGCAAAAAAGCTGCTCTAGCGCAGTTACACAACTATGCTAGAGCAGCTTTCTTCTCGTTAAAAGTAACGTTTCTTCCAAAAAACAAACGCTAATGTGAAAGATAGTGTTACACATATTATGAGTACAATTACAAAACCATGTGCTTCCCCTTCAAACGGAACCTTTACGTTCATTCCAAAGAAACTAGAAACCATCGTTGGTAACGATAAAATGATTGTAATAGACGTTAACAGTTTCATAACACTATTTAAATTATTTGATATAACGGAGCTAAAAGTATTCATCATTCCACTTAAAATGTGACTATATATTTCCGCCATTTCAATAGCCTGCTTATTTTCAATTAATACATCTTCTAGTAAATCTTGATCGTCTTCATACATTTTTAAAAATGTACTGTTACGCATTAATTTTTGAATTACAATTTTATTCGCCTTTAATGATGTTGTAAAGTAAACTAAACTTTTTTCAAGGCCTAGCAATGTAAAAATTTCTTTATTTTTCATCGACTTATTTAATTGGTGCTCTAAATCGATTGTTTTTCTGTTAATTTGCTTTAAGTATCTTAAATAATAAGTAGAAATCGTATATAAGAGCTGAAGTGCAAAGCGCGTCTTTTTAAACGTATAAAATTCTTTAATACGTTGATTAATAAAGCGTTCAAAAATTGGATTTTCTTCTAAACAAATTGTCACAAAGCAATCTGGCATTACAATCATACCTATTGGAATCGTGTCATAAATCGAATTTCCTTCTTCATCATGTCTAACTGTTGGAATATCCACGATAATTAAAGTATTATTGTCTTCCTTTTCAATACGAGAGCGTTCTTCATCATCTAAAGGGTCTTTAATGAAATCTAAGTCTACATTTAACGTTTGTACTAGATATTGAATTTCTTCTTCCGTTGGATGAAGTACATTAATCCAGCAACCCTTTTGCATTTCCTCAACCTCTTGTAGTTTTCCGTTTCGGTCTGTTAAATAAATATTTAACATACTATCACCCCGATTCTTTTTACATGTAGGAATCTACCTCTCTTACATAACAGTTTTTGAACCGCCATTCTCAGCATATGAAACATACGTTTAAATTTCAATAGAAAAATTATTTCGAAAACGTTTTTATAAGAAAAATATTCTAAACAAAGAAAAAGACAGAGTGCTCTCTGCCTTAAAAAGCTTATGTTGCCTTTATAACATATTTAGAAAGCATCCACAAGTTAAAGCCAACTGAAATCGTATAACCAGCGTATGTTGAAATAATAAAACTTACATAATCGAAATACGGAAGCAATACGATATTTAAAACTATCTTCACAATAATACCAATTACTAATCCTAGCACTGTTTTCTGTTGTTGATTAATTCCTTGTAACATCGCAGCTGTTACTGTAAAAAGCGAAAATAGTATACAGGCAGGAGCATAATACTGTAAAATAACTCTCCCCATCTCCGGATCATTTCCGGCACCAAATAAAAGAGTATATACTGGTTTTGCTAACAACATCATTCCAATCGCCGCTGGTACCGTAATACCTACTACTAATACATTCGTCCTCGTAAAATGTTTGTACAGTAACTTCACATTCCCTGCTGTATAGGCTTTTGTCATCTCAGGTACGAGAGACATACTAAAAGCAGTCGCAACGGAAACCGGGATAAGTACAACCATCTGGACAAGACCAATTATCGCATTAATCTTCTCCGCTTCTCCTTGCATATACCCTATTTGTATAAGTAGTTTATTAATTGTAAATGTATCAATCGTCTGATATAACGGAATCGCTAATCCAACTACAACGAAAGGAATAGAATATGTAAACAGTTCTCTATACAACGAAAAAAAAGTTTTCGTCGTTTGTGGTATACTGGCAATCTCTTTTTTCTTTAAATGTTTTCTCCTTCTTATATAATACGCACTTAAAACACTTAATCCACCTAGTGCTCCCATAAATGCTCCAAACGTTGAAATACCAACTGCCAACGAAACAGAAGCTTTTATAACATATAAAACGACAAAGCTTCCTATCAAAATAGTTAAGACCCGAAAAAATTGCTCTACAACTACACTGAGCGCAGAAGGTCCCATAGATTGAAAACCTTGAAAGAAACCACGTAACAAGCTCATTACAGGAACGAGTATTAACGCAAAACTTACAATTTGAATATTGTGCGTGACAGCTACCACACTATTCCCCGACTGATCATTTCCATCAATCACAAGTTTAGCTAAATGTGGTGCTAACATATATAATGCTAAACAAGAAATAACGCCCATAATGACCATAAAAACGATACCACTCTTTAGCACTCTCTTAACAGTGTGATAATCATTGAGTTGATCATATTTTGAAACCATTTTTGAAACGGCAAGTGGTAATCCCATCGTTGCAATACTAAGCATAATTGTATAAGGACGGTATGCATACGTATATAATACGTACCCACTCGTACCCACCATTGCTGTAAATGGTATAACATATATAAACCCTAACATTTTAGATATCATCGTTGCCATCGTTAAAAATATCGTTCCACGTAAAAACGGTGATCCTTTCATCACATTCCCCCGCTACGCTTTATTATTACACATTATGGACAACTCCTTTTTTTTAGAACTGAAACAATAAAAAAAGCCAATGAAAAATCATTGACTTTAACGCGCTGCTTTTTTCTTTTTTAAATACTTTAAACCGAAGTATAGAGCAACAAAGAGAACAGCCCCTATAATTATGTAATGTGTGTAATCAGATGCATACTCTTTAATGTGTCGCCAATTTCCACCAAGCTTTTCACCTAAGTATATAAATAGTATTGACCATGGAATAATCGCAACTACTGTATATAGTGTAAATAGTTTTAACGGCATTTTAGCTAATCCTGCTGGAATAGAGATTGCATGACGTACAATTGGGATAAAACGTGCCGAAAATATTACTCCAGCTCCGTAACGCTTAAACCAATTTTCTGCTATGTCTAAATGGTGTTTATTAATAAGTAGATATTTCCCATATTTCTCTACAACCGGACGCCCTCCGTAATATCCAAGCCAGTATAAAAAGATTTGGGCTAAAGTACCACCAATAGTTCCGGCGATAACTGCACCGACAAAACTAATTTTACCATCCGCTACTAAAAATCCAGCATACGAAAGTACAATTTCACTCGGGATAATTTCAATCATTAAAGCTAGCGCTACTCCAAAGTAACCTAGGCTTGCAAAAAATTGCAATAACTGATCTATTATGCTTGCTAACATTTTATTTTCTATCTCCTTTTTTCTTCACATACCATCCCATTATTACATAAAGGTCGCATTCTGCCAATATCTTCATTTCAACAATATCATCGGCATAAGCATTATTAATCTATTAATGTTTCTTTTTGAGGTTCTTTCATGTAGGCAAACATTTCTTTAATTTGCTCTTCTGTATTTCTAGCAATCGATAAATTAGGCAATTCATTCTCACCAAAAAACTCCACATCTTCTGTTTCAATACTAGTTTTCTTTTCGCCACCAATAATCTTACAGCCAATAAAAATTTTATATACATGTGTTGCTGAAGGCGATGGTTGATGTTTTTCTTTATCAAATATAGCGAGTAGCTTAAAATCATCTACTTCATAGCCCGTCTCCTCTAAAACTTCTTTTGCTGCTACTTCTGTTGGCGTATAACCAACATCAGCCCATCCACCTGGCAATGCCCATTTCCTATCACTTTTTTCTTTCACAAATAATAGTTTTTCATTTTGAAAAATAACTGCCCGTATATCAACTTTAGGTGTTTGATAGCCTGTCTCACTTGCAAATAAATTCTCTACTACTTCCCAATCTGTCTTTGTGTAATGTGACATCATCGAGATGGAAATATCCCGTAATTGTTGGAAACGCTCTATATCATACACATCCTTAGAATACGTTAAACCCGCTTGAGCTATAGATTGTATTTGTTTTACCCAATCAATCCACTTGACCGTCATGTTTCCACATCTCCATTCTTTATTAAGTAAATATTACGTCAATTCAATTGATACATCTTTATTATACAAAAAAAGAGATTGATAATGTTCCAATCTCTTTCAAAATTAATCCAATTCATGTAAGTGGTCTTGTATATACTTCCTTCTTTTATTTATATATTCATCAATCATATCAGCTTCTTGATCAAATGTTTCTAATTTTTCTTTCATATATGGATCTTGTAGTAAATATGGACGAATCGATTCACACAAACCTTCTACTTTCGGCATCATAAACGAAACGGTAAATTGTTCTTCTAATATTTCTTCCAAAATACTTCGGTATTGTTTTCTAAATACAGGTATATCTAACAATCTTGCACTTAACGTATTATAACCTTGAATACGAATATATTCATGATTAAGTGGTCTCCCTTGTACATCTCGCCCCCAAGTCGCATCATAATCCCACGGTATCACTTCAAATAAATTTGTCTCATCGTTATGATATAGTGCATAGTTATGAACGAAACCATCAAAGTTTTGCGTAAAAATAACTCCAGCTAACCATCGTAAATATTTATCTACATGTAGAAACTTCCCGATTTCTTTTTCATAATCTTCCCTCGACAAAGTATTCGCTTGAAATACAAATTCACTCAGTTGTTCTTCACTATTTTTATTCGAATATTTAAATTCATAACCCGCAAAGAGCTCTGTCTTAACATCTTTATCTCGCTCACTCATTAACGAAAAATTCGCATCATCATCTATCGCATAATAAATAGAACCACTCGGTAACCCTCTATTTTTCAAAAAGTTTTCATCAACTGATTCTAACTGTAAATACACACCTTGAATTTGACCATTAATTTTTATAAATACATGTTGTGATTTTGGCGAAAGTACACCAATATCATGAAAAAAATCTAAAGATAATTTATTTCGTATGAGAGACGGATCCATAAACTCAGAATTCAAATGAAACTCTTTCGCGCCTTGAAATTTTTTCGGTTTATAAAACATAACATGATAAGACTTTTTCTCAAATTCGCGAATATGAGCCCCTCGGTATACGATATCAATGTCATACTTCTTTTTTCCATAAGTTAATTTTGCTGGCACTGGACTATCTGACCAAATGTCCTTTTTCAATTCCACTAAGTACATTGGATGAACAAAAAAATCATATGAAGGCAGCATGTTTTCTCATCCCTTCTCAGTTCTCTTCATTCAATGTATGCGCCTTGTCTTGTCCATACATCCGCTATCATCTATTTATATAAAATTACACTCTTGTCCTGTTCAGAAAGAAGTCGAATCTCATATCATGTTAAGGAAAAAGAATACCTTTTCAATTTAACACTCGATAAGGAGGATTTCTATGAAACGTGATATTAGAAAAGCTGTTGAAGAAATCAAAAGTGCTGGTATGGAGGATTTCTTACACCAAGATCCAAGTACTTTTGAGTGCGATGATGATAAATTCTCTCATCATAAATGTACAACTGGGTGTAAATGTACAACTGGGCGTAAATGTACAACTGGGCGTAAATGTCCAAGAACAAGATGTACTCGCGTAAAACATTGTACTTTCGTTACAAAATGTACTCATGTTAAAAAATGGACGTTTGTTACGAAATGCACTCGTGTACGTGTTCAAAAATGGACTTTCGTTACAAAAGTGACGCGTAGAAAAGAATGCGTTTTAGTTACAAAACGTACTCGCAGAAAGCATTGTACGTTCGTTACAAAATGCATACGCTTTGAAAAGAAATTTTTCTGGACAAAACGAAGTTTCTGTAAAAAATGCGAATTCTTCCCTCACGGACACGGTAGCTCTTGCGATGATGATTGTGATCATGGTAAAGACTGTCACGATGACGGGCACAAATGGAATGATTGCAGAGACGGACATAAGTTCCCATCTTGCAAAAACAAGAAATTCGATCACTTCTGGTATAAAAAACGTAATTGCTAGTTTTTTATGTCCACCAAAAAAGGTCGCTTTGCGACCTTTTTTACGTTTACTGAAAATGACTTATATCTGCAAATTGTTTTACTTTACCACGGTTTTCATCAAATTCAATCACACTAAGGCTCGCGCTATGCATAAATGGCTCTTCCCATACATGTTCAATTTCAAAACCTGCAAAATGCCCTACGAGTAATTTCGCTGCTGCAGCATGAGTAACTATTAAAATATTTTCTCCTTTATGCTTTTCTAAAAGAAAGTGTATCCCTTCAATTACTCTTTTATGAACGGCCGCAAAGTTTTCCCCTGATGTTGACTGAAAAAGATGTGGTTCATTCCAAAATAAATGTACTTCTTCTGGATATTGCATTTCCAAGTCAGCAATTGTTTGCCCTTCCCATATCCCCATGTTTATTTCATAGAAACGTTCATCTTCTATAATTGGCAGATCGCGTTCCCCTTTAATCAATTCAGCAGTATGAAGCGTTCTTTCGCTTGGACTACTATATATGGCATGGAGTGGTAAATCCTTCATACGCTCCCCTAATTGTTTCGCTTGTATCATACCATTCTCTGTTAATGCTGAATTTTTCCGTCCTTGCATCCGCCCTGCTACATTCCATTCTGTCTCACCGTGCCTTGTTACATATACCGTTGTCTTCATTTCAGCCCCCTTACCATTTTGGCCGCGATTCCCACGGCTCTACTCTCCCTACAATCCATTCTGTGCATTTACTTTCAATTCCTTTTATAACTCCGTCAGCAATCTCTTCATGAGTAAGCCATCTTGCATATGTATCTTCTAAAATAAACCCTAATATAATTCTATAATAACTACATAATGTCCCACCTATTTTTTGTGACTTCGTACGCGATGCACTACTACCTAATATATGAAATAAACTATACTTTTCCGATGACAATTCAACTTCATTACAAATGAGTCGTAATGCATGCTTTGCACTAGAGTGTATCCAGGCAACAACTAATGTTATTGGACCATTTTGTTCAATTGTATTTGTAATAGATTGCTTTACATCATCGTCATTTTGATAATCTAAAGGAAGGCACGTAATATTTCCCGGTACAGAACTCACTTGCTTAACATTTTCCAATTTCGTACTATCTCGTCCAATAATAGAAACATGAAACCCTTGATCACAAAGCCACATAGAAACTTTCTTTAGCATTCCTGTTCCACCAATTACAAGCGCATGCAACTTCTTCCCCCCTTAGTAAAATGTCATATGAGGTTTCTCATCTCTATAATAATTTAGACGGTCTTGTAACGTCCCTGAATGAAACTCAAATTTATGACCATCAGGATCAACAAAATATATAGACTCACAATCTCTCACATCACGCTCTCTTCCTTGTAAAATATGAACATTATTTTCTTCTAACCGATGTAACAGGCGTTCAAAATCTTTTTGTTCAACAGAAAATGCGAGGTGCGTATAAGATTGATGAATCTCCTTTCTCGGAATATGTGTTTCTTCATTAAGCGCTATCCATACTCCACATATATTAAAATATGCAAGTTTTCTCCCCTTGACTAATAATTCTCCTTCCAATACTTTCTCGTAAAATGTAATAGAGTTTTCTAAATTGGACACTGAAAAACAAAGATGATTGATTCCCTTTAACAACTCTAATTCCTCCTATACAAATAAAAGA
This sequence comes from Bacillus sp. TH17, assembly GCF_016651125.1. Classification (NCBI taxonomy): domain Bacteria; kingdom Bacillati; phylum Bacillota; class Bacilli; order Caryophanales; family Bacillaceae; genus Bacillus; species Bacillus sp. TH17. The sequence goes on along the minus strand of NZ_JAEKEN010000001.1, from coordinate 1,613,715 downwards.
TGAGCGAAAATTCACTCATCTTTTATTATACTATTTCTTTGTAATATATGCCCATTTATAACTGAAGTCTCCACCAAACGTATGGTTAGCGATACCTTTTACATATGTCTTCTCTAAATAAGCCGTACTTTGCTGATACGTAGGAGAGATTGCAGCATCTTGACCAATTAAGATTTTTTCAGCTTCTGCAAGTGCTTTCCAGCGTGCTGCGTCATCTTTTAGTAGTTCTCCTTTTGATTTTGCTACTAAATCATCGTACTTCGGATTTGAATAATCCATTTCATTAAATGAGCTTCCAGTAACGAACATATCAATATATGTCATTGGGTCTGGATAATCTGGACTCCATGCAGATAATGAGAATTCATATTCAAATTTCTTTTCTAAATCTAACTTCTGCTTATATGGTTGTTGCTTCAGATTCACTTTAATACCAGGTAAGTTTTTCTCTAATTCTTCTTTAATAAAGTCGCCCACTTTTTTACGACTACCGTTATCATCATTTAGTAATTCTACTGTAATTGTATCTTGACCAAGTTCTTTCTTCGCTTCTTCCCACAGTTTTTTTGCTTTCGCAGCATTATCTTTACTGTCACGGAAATTTTTATTTACAGTACGGAAGTCTTTTCCATCTGGTCCTGTCGTAAACTTTTCAGGTACTAAGAAATACGCCGGCAATGATCCATCATTCAAAATTACATCCGCAATTCCTTTTTTATCGTACGCTAAATCAATCGCCTCACGAACCTTTTGATTTTTAAACGTTGCATTTTTTTGATTAAAACGTAGGAAATACATACGTGGGTCTAGCTTCGTTTTAAATTCATCTGGTTTATTCTTTTTATATTTGTCTACAAACTCAGAACTTAAAATGACACGATCTGCTTGATCACTATCATATAAATTTACCCCAGTACTTGTCTCTTTTACTATACCCACATTAATTTCTTGTAATTTTACAGCATCTTTATCCCAATAATTTGGGTTTTTCTTTAACTGGTAACTTTGTTCATGTTTCCATTCACTCATTGTAAATGGTCCATTGTACAATAATTTATCTGCTTCTAATCCGTATTTATCCCCTTGTCCTTTTACATACTTTTCATTTAATGGGAAGAATGTAGGGAACGAAGTAAGCTCAAGGAAATAAGGTGCTGGTTGCTCTAATTCTACTACCAACGTTTTATCATCCTTCGCTTTAACACCTAATTGATCCGACGGTACTTCTCCTTTATTTACTTTCTGTGCATTTTTCACATCAAATAAAATAAATGCATATTCTGCTGCTATTGCTTTATCTAATGTACGTTGCCATGCATATACAAAATCTTGTGCTCGAACTGGATCACCATTTGACCATTTTGCATCACGTAATTCAAATGTATATGTCTTTTTATCTTCACTAATCTTCACGTCTTTGGCCATACCTGGAGTTGGTTTATTATCTTTATCTAGACGATATAATCCTTCCATTGCATTTACAAATACACGGAAAGATACAGAATCTGTTGATTTAGATGTATCCATTGAAGGAATTTCAGCTGTTTCTAGTAAGTTTAATACTTGCTTATCCGCTACTCCCTTACCTGCTTCTTTCTTCGTTGTAGATGCCTTCTCCCCATTTCCGCAACCTGCAACCAATACACTAGCCGATAATGCAACTGCAGCAATCGTTGTTACCTTTCTCTTCATTCTTCCTTCCCCCAATCTATATGTATAAGTTAAAACTTGTATAATATATTTTATTATACAAAAAATTCTGATTATTTTAAATGTTTATTTTCATAAAAAGAAAAAAGCGGTCAGAAATTGCTTTCCCTCCGCTTTGTTGAATAGCATTTACTTGTAAGCCATCCTCTATATCAAATGGATTTTGAACTTTAAATATTTCCTCCATTATCTTCAAAAACTCTTCTTCATTTTTAGATTCACCGTTAATCGTAAGTGAATATGGTTCCACTTCTCCCAATTTATAATCAACAATAAATTGAATTGTCACCTTTTTCCTTGGCATCTCAGGACTCTCCCCCTGAAATTCTACTAATTCTAATCCTTCCGTTCCCCGATAGTATATCCATCCTGAATTTTGAAAATAATTTTCGAACGATTCACCAATTGAAAAGACTGGATATTCATAAAGCGAGCTTGTACGAACTTTTTGTATAATATCTCGATCAGTCGGAAAAAAGAAATGACTGAAAAAAATACTAGCAACTGCTAAAATAGTAACGATTGTTGCTCCCATTTTACTCGTTCCACCACTATCACGGATGAGATAATTTTCAACCGATTCATCTTTAATTCCCCGTGCTTTTATTCGATATATACGCCTTTCTGCAAATTGATAATATAATCCATTTGCAAAAATCCCCATCCCAAATAGAATGAAAATGAGTAATAAAAACGTAAGAGGCACCATATTAATGATTGGCAACGCTACGTTGAACCCCATATAATAAGAAAATGCATCACATGCTACTAATAACAGTATAAATAAAGCAGCAGGTACGTAATACTTGCGATATCCAAGCCAACCTACATTAAAAATAGCAGCCAGACCATTCCAGCTCCACCTAGCAATTCGCTTATTCTCAAGCTCCCATTTTCTTTTGTAATATGGATATTGTCTCCCTACATATACTTCTAATTCTTTGTCTATTAGCGAGCTTTCTTCACCTTGTTCATTATGCAAGTTTCGTTGACAATTTGCACAATTCAGCTGATCATTAATACAAGGTCGCCCACAATTTATACATTTCAAAACAATCCCTCTTTCCATCCATACTTCATTGTGAACTACCCACCACTTAGTATCTCTTACGAGCTTATCCCGAAGTGGGGGCTTCTCGGTTCATCGTTACTTTTGATAGCTAACGAATTTGTCTTAGGACAGCCGAGCTAACTCCCTCGTTCCAAAGGTTGTTTTTTACGATTTATTTAAAATACCTTCATGTTTCAATAACCACTCTTTCCTCCATAAACCACCCGCATACCCAACAAGTTTTCCACTCTTTCCTATTACACGATGGCATGGAACGATAATTGAAATTGGATTCCGGCTATTTGCCCCTCCTATCGCTCGTACAGCTTTCGTATTCCCAACCTTCTCCGCAATATCTAAATATGAAGCACTTACGCCATACGGAACAGTGTAAAGTGCATCCCATACATTCTTTTGGAATGGTGTTCCTTCAGCAGACAATGGAACTGTAAACTCTTTTCTTTTTCCTTCAAAGTATTCATCTAATTCATTTATACATTGTTCAACAAGTTCATTTTTATGTTCTTCTTTTCTTTCTTCAACAAATATAACAGACGTAATTCCTTCTTCGTTCGCTGTAATTTCTAACAAACCTAATTCACTATCATAATAAGCCTGGTACATATGTCATCCTCCAATTCATTACATATTATTTATTGTAACACGAATAGACGAAATTTTTCGTATAAGCGTTTTATTAGGGAAACAAAAAAGAGGATGATACAATGTAAGAAAATTCAATCAAGGGGGATATTTGATGGAGTTTCAACTCTTTTCACCTTATACAATTAAGGACGTTACGCTAAAAAACCGTATCATTATGTCACCTATGTGCATGTATTCATCAGAAAATGAGGATGGCCAAGTAACTAATTTTCATCTCGTCCATTATGGAACCAGGGCTGCTGGCCAAGTAGGTTTAGTTATGATTGAAGCAACAGCTGTGTTACCTGAAGGACGAATTTCTAACAAAGACTTAGGCATTTGGGATGATAATCTAATTGAAGGCTTACATAAAACGACAACATTTATACATAATAACGGTGCAAAAGCAGCCATTCAACTCGCTCACGCCGGAAGAAAGGCTGAATTAGAAACAGATGCTTTCGCTCCCTCAGCAATTCCGTTTAACGATAGAATGAAAATACCAGTAGAAATGAATAAACAGCAAATTAAAGAAACTGTTTCTGCTTTTCAAAAAGCAGCTTTACGCTCTAAACGAGCGGGGGTTGACGTTATTGAATTACATGGTGCTCACGGTTATCTTATTAATGAATTTCTTTCTCCGCTTTCCAATAAGCGGATTGATGAATACGGGGGCTCACCTGAAAATCGCTATCGTTTCTTACGCGAAATCATCGATGCTGTAAATGAAGTTTGGAACGGACCGTTATTTGTTCGTATTTCAGCAAATGATTATCATCCCGACGGGTTAACGGTTCAAGATTATGTGCAGTATACAGGATGGATGAAAGAACAAGGGGTAGATTTAATCGATTGTAGTTCTGGTGCTGTTGTACCCGCACATATTGATGTGTATCCTGGTTACCAAGTACAATATGCTAAACATATTAAGGAGCATGTTGACATCGCGACTGGTGCGGTAGGATTAATTACAACCGGATCACAAGCAGAGCAAATTTTAAATAATAACGAAGCAGATTTAATTTTTATCGGACGCGAGTTACTTCGTAATCCATACTTCCCAAGAATAGCTGCCAATGAACTTGGCTTTGAATTACAAGAACCATATCAGTACCGACGAGCACCTGGAAACATTAAAACTAATAAATAAAACCGAGAAGAATATGTAATACTGAATCTAAAATAATTAAAGATATATAAGATATACTACACGACAACACATGTTGTTTAACAATGTAGTTTTAAGGTGTATCAACACTTTGCTTGATACACCTATTTTTTATGTTTTTTACCACCCTTTTATCACTATATTCAAAATCTTTATTACCACTTTTATTACTACATTCATTAAGTCAACAAATATGTTATATCCTTTCTTTTAAAACTGCCCTCTTTACTTTAAGTACAATACTTCACAATTTTTTCACCTAAATAAATTCAATCTCTTAAAAGTGTTATCCATGTAAAAAGATGCCACCTTATTAAAGAAAAGCGCTTTATAGTGGAATAATAAAATAGAGAAATAGAAACAACTTAGGTTATTTCCCTTCAAGTAACGCAACCGTTGTAGCTTAGAAATAAAGTTTGATTAAATTAGACCTTAAAAAATTGAAATTAATACATAATAAAACAACACTTGAAATTATTCATACTTGCTTTAATTGTAATATACGTTCGGACACAATTTAGACACAAAATATCCGATTCCTTGTACGCTAAGGGATCGGGATATTTATTTTACTGTTTTATATAGTTTACAATTTCTCGCTTACGAGGTCTGTGTAGCAACCGAACCAAATCTTACGTTAAGTATTAGTGGACATCAAAAATAGTAATGACTAATCCAGATTAACATCCATCCGATTCACAATTAAATATACCAATATGTTAAACGGCTAAATAATACAAACGGTATGAAGAGAATTTCTACTCTTTTCATACCGTTCTAAATTTGTTTATAAGTTTCATACGAAATTCGTGGAAAGATGGCAGCATCTCTTTTATAAATAAGGCTCAAAAGTTACCATACCTGATAAAGGAAATATTAATGTAACTCTAGTTCCTTTATTCACTTCAGATTCAATGCCAATTTTCAATCCTAATTTTGAACACAGTTTTTCGCATAGATACAAGCCCATTCCTGTACTTTTGCTAAATCTCCTTCCATTCTCTCCAGTAAATCCTTTTTCAAAAACTCTATTTATATCTTTAGTTATTATCCCTACTCCATTATCCTCTATAGTTAGTATTACTGAGTTAGCTTTCTTAATTGAGTATATACGTATCATTTGTTCTTTGTTATTTGAGTACTTTATAGAATTTCCTATTATTTGATTAATAATAAATTCAATCCATTTTCCATCACTATATACGATTTCATCAATATCCTGTATGTCTAATTTTATTCTCTTATGAATAAAATCCCTATAGTTTCTTTTAATTACATTCCTTACTACATTATCAAGGTTGATTGGCTTTATAATATAGTCTTTATTAACGTTATTGCTTCGAGAATAATACAGAACCTGTTCTACAAACCCCTCGATTCGATCCATTTGAGAGTCAATTTTATTAGTTACTTCATTTTGATTATTTTCAATTATTAGCTTTGTAGAAGCTATCGGTGTCTTAATTTCATGCACCCATGTCTCTATATATTCTCTGTAATCTATTTGCATATCTCTATAATATTTTACATTTTCATGCATATCTCTACTTATTTCTTTCAGTATAGCGTTAAGCTTTTCCCCATGTATAAAGTTTGCTTCCTTTACTACCTCTGGAAGTAGGTATTTTTTCTCCAAGTTTTCTAATATACCATTAATCTCATTATAATAATTTTTACATTTTATAAATTCTATAGCCATATATGAAATCAATGGAAAAAACCAAATACAAAAGACAAAGAATATTATAATGAACTGAACATTCGCAGTCAGCAATATACCTGCTAGTATAATAAATACCAGTACATTAGATAGTATTACTACCATTTTATCTTTAAAAAATTCACCTATATTCATGGCATTATATACCCTAACCTTCTTCTTGTTGCAATTGGATTTTCTATACCTATCTCTTCAAGCTTTTTTCTTAATCTATTTATATTAACAGTTAAAGTGCTATCATCCACAAAATAATCAGATTTCCATAAGGTTTCCATGAGTGAATCTCTTTTTACAATATTACCGCGATTATTTATTAAGCATGAGAGTATCTTAACTTCATTTTTAGTTAACTCTACAGACTTGTCTTGATAAGTAACTGTTGCATTTGAAAGATTTAAATTAAAATCTCTATAAATTAAGATATTATTCGTCTTTAAATCTCCAGATGTTCTTCTTAAAATGTTTGTTACTCTTGCTAATAGTATTTCTGTATTATAAGGCTTTGTTATAAAATCATCTGCTCCTAAATTCATACTTATTAGTTCATCTACATCACTATCTCTGCTTGTAACCATGATGATTGGAACATCTGAAGTTTTACGTATTTCTCTGCATATATAATAGCCATCGAACACAGGAAGATTTATGTCTAGTAATATAAGGTCTGCATTCTCACTTTCTATATATTCGATAATATGATTAAAATCTGTGGGAGCCTTTACTTCATATCCATACTTTATAAAAAAATTTTGTAATTCTTCTCTGATGGTTTCATCATCTTCAATAAGAATGATTTTTTTCATGACTTTTCCCTCCCTATACAGAATATAAGGCTATTACATCTTGAGAAACAAGGTGTAATAGCCCTAATAAGCATTATAAAATCAAGTATTACTTTTTACAATATTTTTATACCCGACATATGTCGTGTATAAATATACTACATAAACTACAAGAAATACTAAGCCAGTCATCAATGCTGGTAAAGTAATATCTATTTCTTGAAACGCGTTAATAAAATCATTGACTACATAAATTCCAACTACAGAATGAATTAGGGCAAGAATAACTGGAAGACTAAAGTATACGAAAGTTTGAATAAAAATTGTTTTGTCGATCATTGTTCCGTTTGAACCAATTCTCTTCAAAGATTTATATCGATCTATGCTATCACTGGCTTCTGATAATTGTTGAAGAGCTAATACAGCCATACTCGTTATTAAAAATACAATACCTATATATATCCCAATAAACAGTATGATAGTTTTCAATCCCTTACTTTCTGCACAAACTTCATCCTTTGATTTGCCTGCTATACGATTAATATTTAATTTCGGTCCATTTTCGTCATAAAAGCCCCGTGCAACGTTATCATATTTTTTATTATATTCTTCTCTATTTCCACCTAAATAATTCACATTAAGTACGGATGCAATAATTTTGTAGTCTGATAAAAACTCATCATTTATAACGATTGTGAAGAAATCAAATTGTTCATCAGAAGTGTAAAGATTCTCTTGCATAATTTTAGCGTTTTTCACCAGATATTCTTTTTCTTTAATATTCACCTTATTGCTATTTTTTAATCTTTCATTTATCGAATTAAACAACCGCTTATTATTTGATAAAAGTAAAACTTCATTGTTATTTAAAGTGATTGCCCTTTCAGCTTTAAGATTTAAAATTTTATTATAATCAGATACTTTAATGAAATTCATACCGCTTTTCTTATAATCTTTACGTACTTCTGGTACTAAGTCCCCCACAGACATCTCTGTTGGATATACATTATAAGATACATATTTTTCGTTTTTACTTATTTTAAAATTAACTTTATTTAATACGTCTTCTATAGTGTAACTTTCATCCTTATTCTCCAATTTAATACTGGCATCAAATGGTGTTGTTTCTTTCATTCTTGCGTCCATAATTCTGTTAAAGCTTATTCCTGTAGATAAAGCCACCATTGTAAGGCATAACATTAAACAGATTAATGACATGGATATAAAATTTGTATTAACCTTACTATTTATTTGTTTGATGATAAATATATTTAACCCTTTAAAATAGACTTTTTTATTCTTCTTTACAACATATAATATAAATCCAGATAAACTAAAGAAAAACAGAAATGTACCTAATATGCCAAGAATGATTGATACCATGAGCATAGGATTTTTAAAATTCAATCCGATTTTTAGTACAGTCACATATGCATATCCAAGTGACGCTACACACATAATAAATGTGATTACATAGATAAGAGGATTTCTAAATTTTACATCTTCGTTTTTTCTACCTGCTGTTAACATATCAATTATTTTGTATTTAGAAACAACATATACATTAAATAACATAACAAGCAAAAACATGATTCCAAAGTATAATACGCTTTTACCTATAGCACCTGTTGAAATTGTAAATTTATATTTATTGATGGGCAATTCAAATAACTTTAATGCAAATGTAGATAATCCCTGAGATACTCCAATACCTATTATAAGCCCACTCACTAAAGATATAACACCAACTAGAATTGTCTCTGTTACTAATATTCTAGATATGTTTCTTCTTCCCATACCTAAAGTCATATATATTCCTAATTCTTTTTTACGTTTTTTGATTAAGAAATTATTTGCATACAATATTAAACCACCTAATATTACCGATACAAATACTGACACATTTGAGATAACACTCATTATTGCAGACACATACTTTCGATTTGAAGCGTTAATTTCCATAAGTGCCTTTTGTGATTCTATTGAGTTAAAGCTATAAAATATACAAACAGCCAGTGTTAGTGTTAAGAAATATATTGCATAATCTTTAAGACTTTTCTTTACATTCCCAATAGCAATCTTAGAGTACATTATTATCGTCACCTCCAAGAAGGGTTATAACTTCGATAATTTTAGTAAAGAATTCTTTTCTGGAATCATTCCCTCTTACCAACTCGATAAATATTTTTCCATCTTTAATAAAAAGAATTCTACGAGCATAGCTTGCTGTAAATGCATCATGAGTAACCATAAGTATTGTAGCTTTTAAATCCTTATTTAGACTTTCAAATCTTTCGAGTAATAATCTAGCTGATTTAGAATCTAACGATCCTGTTGGTTCATCTGCAAGTACTAAAGATGGATCTGTTACGATAGCTCTTGCCGAAGCAACCCTTTGTTTTTGTCCGCCTGACATTTGATAAGGGTATTTGCTTAATACTTGTTCAATGTCTAAATATTTTGCAACTGCTTGTATTTTCCCATCAATTTTTGAACTTTTCTCACCTTTTATTGTTAACGCTAGAGCAATATTTTCATAAGCAGTAAGGGTATCTAATAAATTAAAGTCTTGAAATATAAACCCTAATTCATTTTGTCTAAACTTATCTAGTGACTTTGATTTTAACCGAGTAATGTCACTATTATTTATTATTATTTTTCCCGTAGTAACATTATCAATAGTTGATATACAGTTAAGTAATGTAGTTTTGCCACTTCCTGAAGGCCCCATTATCCCAACAAATTCTCCCTCATCTACCTTAAAACTAATATTATCTATAGCCTTTGTTACATTATCTTTATTACCATAATATTTTTCGATTTTTTCTACACTTAATATATTTCGCATTAATACTTCTCCTTTTTCATTATAAAAATTCTTTAACTCCCATTCATTTATGTAATTCATTTTATATAATTTCATTTATAGTATCGATGGAATTACATTTCATTAACATTACATTTTTGTTATATTGAGCGATACCTCTACATATAAGTTACCAGAAATCGCGATGGTATAAGTAAGGATTATTCGATGCCTTACCAAAGAGGCAGATAAATGTAGGGGTATCGGTTCTGGTGCAAAAACGATAAGACTTATGTAATTATAGGTAATAAAAAACTCTAAATTTTCTATGTTACATAGAAAATCTAGAGTTTTCATTCCAAATATTGATTAAACATACTTTATCTACGTTTTACAACCATATTAGAGAAAGAACTTTACTAATAATAAAATATCATTAATTTTCTCCAAAAAAACATTTTAGATCAAAGGACCAATTATCCATTTCTAATCTAACCTAATCTTAAAGTTCAAATTTTATTTAGAAACCCCCATCTTTTTTGCTTTTTAAACATAATCCCAATCCTAAACCAATTACCGCAACCACAATTGATTATAAGAAAGAGTGTCATTGTTCCCAGCAATAAAGGCATCTATTGAAATTGTTTTTTTCAGCTTTTGAATCGCATCAGCTGACATTCCGATCATCTCTGATTTATGTTCTTTTAACATTTCTGTACCATGAAACTGTGTACGATTCGATATCAACGTGACAATAAGACTTGAAGTTATTGCTCCAACTGTTTGCCCTAACGTACTGTTCATCACAGTACCATGTGATACTTCTTCTGGCTTTAATGCATTGAGTGCATTTGTTTGAAGAGACATTTGAACCATCCCCACGCCAATTAAACGAATAGCATACGTTAAACAAATAACCCACGAAGCGGTTTCTAGTCCTAGATTCCCTAAAATTACAGATGCCACAATCATTAAAGAAAAACCGATTAGGATAAGTGGACGAATTCCAAAACGATCAAATAACTTACCGTTAATTGGTGCTAATAATCCCATAATCATCGCACCTGGAAGCATAATTAATCCTGATTTTAATGCTGTCATGCCTTGAATGTTCTGCAAAAATAACGGTACAGAAATCATCACCGAATACATTGCAAAGATAGTTGTAATTAGCACGAAAATAGATAATGTATATTTAGGGTTTAGGAAGATCTTAAAGTTTAAAATTGGTTTTTCTAAGAAGTTTTGACGAATGACAAAAGCTGCAATTCCTAAAACTCCTGCAATTAAACTAACAATAACTACTGTGGAATCCAAGCCTTCTTTGCCCACAGCACTAAAATACCCGAACCAGAACAAAAGCATGAATTACTAAACTATATAGAATGGGCAGAAAAAACGAAGGGATTTTACGAGGAAAAAGGTTTTAATTTGGAAGTAATGAAAATAAAAAAAACCATAAAAATGGTTTAGAGTGTGATTACGAAAAACGAGGGATTACCTCCTTCGAACTAGGTAAAAAAGCAATAGACGCCCTTCTTGCGGAGGGCAAAGAAGTTACCTTGCACAATGTATCTAAAAAGACAAAAGAACTCGATGAACAAGGCCAAGGGATTCATTTTAATACTATAAGAAATCATGAAAAAATCTATGCGTATTATAAAGAAAAGAGTAAGAGTTATAAGAAAAAACAAAAAGAGATCGAAAAGCACCTTCCCTATCGAAAAAATGAAAAACATGCTTTTCACGAGTTTGAACAATTAAAGTCTGACAGGAATTTAAAGAATGTTTACAGACAGTATATACGTCTAACGAAGTCCGAATTAGCAACGCGTTTAATAGAAACTGAGCAGTATATCACGAAAGGAAATCAGGCGTATTTGAAAAGGTTATTTGAGACGTATGAGGGATAAAAGTGGAATAAAATTGTCGTGATAAAAGGAGTGGATTCCCCACTCCTCTTTCATTTTAATATAAGTGTTAAACAACGTGTATTTACTGTTAATCCAAGCCTAAAACTCTATTTCCTTTGTCTTTCAGTAAAAGTCATTCTTCTCGGTTTTATTTATTCTATCGTTGTAATTTTATTTGAATTATAAATATGAATACCAGATTCTTCACGCAGCGCTGTTATATACATTCCTTTCGCCACATCTTTAGCTGAAATTGGTTTATACTTTTTAAAAGCCCCTTTAAATATAAACGGAAGAATACGAGATAATTTCTCAGCCATTCTTTCCCCAAAACGATATTCTTGTCGATTTCCAACTAATAATGACGGCCTGAAAATATGTATGCCACCAATAACTAACTTTTTCAGCTCCTCTTCCATTTTCCCCTTCACTTGCGAGTAAAAGAAAAATGATTTAGGTTTTGCTCCCATTGATGAAATAACAAGAAAATTTTGCACGCCTTGTTTTTCAGCTAAGCAGGCAGCTCGTAATGTATATTCATAATCTACTTTTTTAAAATTCGACTTCGACTTCGCTTTTTTTATCGTTGTTCCTAAGCAACTAAAAACATCATCTACTGCAAAAAATTCTTTGTATTCCTCTAACACTGAAAAATCCACCTGTTTCTGTTGCAATTTCTCGTGCTGTAATTGTAATTGTAATGGTTCCCTTACAAAAATAGTAACCGAATCGTAGTAATCTGAGTCAAGTAATAGTCGCGTTATTTCTTGTCCAACTAACCCACTTGCGCCAAGTACTAACGCTGTTCGCTTATTCATATATGTGTATACCTCTTTATTTACTATTCTCTCCTATAGCTAATCGTCGCTAACAGGAGTTTCCGTTCTCCCATTTTACCATAAGTAAAGCACTATGCGTATGCATAGTGCTTTACTTACTCTTTTTTCTCTTCTTTTTCTTCCGCTGGCAATTTTGTAATTGTTGTAGCATCCCCTAAATTACTTATTAGTCTTCTTAAAAAAATTAAAACAAAAGATAATGGCAAAACAACCGCAAGTATTAATAAGATAGCTTCCATGAAGTAACCCAAGCGCTCATCCCCTTTTTTCTGCTCCCTCCCAATATATGAAAGTAACATTGTCACATATGCACTAATCATAAAAATTAATACCTTTCTTTTTGACAGATTTATTACAAAATCAAATCGTAATGATTATTATTTATTGCAACTTTCATAAAGATGTATTATACTAGGTTCGCAAACTAAAACGTAATTATTCCGTTTTGTATTAAAACGATATTTTCTTCTTATATTTGGAGAAAATATAATTGTAAAAAAGAAAAGAGGAGAATTATATGCCTAAAAAATTAGCTCTATTTTCATTTATACTTATTTTCACACTCATCTTTGCTGGATGTTCTAACAACAAAGATAGTACAGCGAAAAAAGATGGGAAACTTTCTGTTTATACAACCATTTTCCCACTCGCTGACTTTGCAAAAAAAATCGGTGGTGATTATGTAAATGTAGAAACAATTTACCCACCTGGTGCGGATTCTCATACATTTGAACCAAGTCAAAAGCAGACTGTACAAGTGGCGAAAGCCGATTTATTTGTTTATAACGGCGCAGAATTAGAACCATTTGCCGAAAAAATGGAAAAATCATTAAAAAAAGAAAACGTAAAGATTGTAAATGCATCTAAAGATATCGAACTTCGTGCTTCATCTGAAGAAGAGCAGCACGATCATGGAGACGGTCATAAAGAAGATGAACATCATCACGATAAAGACCCACACGTTTGGATAGACCCTACTCTTGCGATGAAACAAGCAGAAAAAATTAAAAATGCACTTGTAGAATTACAGCCTGAACATAAAAAAGAGTTCGAAAAAAACTTTGCAGCACTACAAACAAAATTTACTGATTTAGATGATCAATTTAAAGCAGTTGTTGCAAATGCAAAAACGAAAGAAATATTAGTTTCACACGCAGCTTACGGCTACTGGGAACAACGATACGGTTTGAAACAAATTCCAATCGCTGGAATTTCAGCATCTGATGAACCATCTCAAAAGCAGCTTGCTGACATTACAAAAACAGTAAAAGAGCACGGTCTACAATATATTTTATTTGAAACATTCTCTACTCCAAAAGTAGCATCAGTTATTCAAAAAGAAACAGGTACAAAAATTTTACGCTTAAATCACCTTGCTACTATTTCTGAGGATGATGCAAAGAACAATAAAGATTACTTCACATTAATGGAAGAAAACGTAAATACTTTAAAAGAAGCAACAAACTAATCAACTATATTTTCTAGGCAGCTGAATATGTCATTCAGCTGCCTTTTTATGTATTTATCCTTGACTTGATCGAAATAACAAGTAGAATTATCCATATTAGCTTGTAAGCTATACTAATTTAGAAGGTGAGTTGGAACTATGAATCTTCACATTTGTGAAGTAACAGCAAATAATTGGCGTTCAGTTGCTGCTTTAGACGTAGCAAAAGACCAGCAGCAGTTTATTGAAAGCAATGCGTTTTCTTTAGCGGAATCATTATATGAAGAAAACGGAACGTCAGTAGGCTTATATGACAAAGAAACACTCGTTGGATACGCAATGTACGGTTGGTATTCCCAAAAACATGAAAGCGTATGGTTAGATCGTTTTATGATTGACCAACAATTTCAAGGAAAAGGATACGCAAAACGTTTCCTTCGCTTACTAATTCAATTCTTGCAACAAACATTCGAATGTAAAATAATTTATTTAAGTTTACATCCTGACAACAAACACGCAATGGGACTATATGAGTCATTTGGCTTCCGTTTAAATGGGGATATTGATGACGAAGGTCCAGTTGTAGGTGTTGTAATGGAATTACTTATAGATGAAAATACAAGCCTGTGAAAACAGGCTTTTTATTATTTATTTATTAATGTCACATTTTCTATATTTAATTTCTTCTCCCTATGTACTTCGCTTTTGCAATCTAGTATTATCTCCGTAAAATGCTCATCCGATTGAATTAGATAAATCATTTGATTGTTTAAACGTATTACTATTTCTTCTTCTTCATTTGTAACATCTGAAAATAGACAACTAATAATGTCTCTATCTCCATTTGTTATTTCTCCATATAATTTCACCGTATTTATTCCTGTAATTCCCTGCTCCAAACTATTTGGATTCATATATTTCTCCATATATTCTCTGCTCTTTTGATCGTCCATTTGTTGTAGAAAGAATTGAAACGGCATCCCCTTCATCGGCTGTATGTATGCATTTTTCCACGGCATAGTTTTCTTAAATAAATTAAAAAACCACTTGTATTGTAATGGTTCTGGTTTTGTAATTCCAATTCCACCTTCTATCATTTTCCCATACACTTTATCTATATTTTCAACATCAATTGCCAGTCCGATAAGTCCCCTATGGCCATCACAATATTTCTGAACCCACTCTTGTACCCAACCACCCCCATCTTTTGTTTTTACTCTTACTAATTCTAAATATTCTTTTCCAATCCATATGTTAGATACTTTAAACCCTTTCGTTCCCTTTCCCCATTTCGGAACATATGGAAGCCCGATAGAATGTACATTTTTAATCGTTTCCTTATTTTCTTGTATTTCTTTATTTACATTTATAACAAGATGATCGATTTTCATATTCTTCCCACCACATTTTTATTTTTTTAATAGTTTCTCTAACCTATGAATAAATCGAAGTTGCATCTCACATTGTTCATACATATTTTCGAAAATTAGTTTCACATACGCTGGCGCGTTATCTTTTAGTCTTTCTCCTTCCCTCATCTCTTCATAAGTAGATCGTATTTCACTTTTCTGCTCTTCTAAAGCTTCTAAAACCTCCTCTCTCATACTCTCTTCTTCTGACAGAAATGTTAACGCTGTATATAGATGTTTCGGAAACATAACTGAAGTTTTTTGAAACGACTCCTTTAATAACCTTTTAAATTCTTGACTTCCCTTTTCTGTAATACAATATATCGTTTTCGACCGTTTTCCGGTCATTTCAATTGCTTTAACTTGAATGAAATTTTCATTTTCCATTTTTTTTAATGCGTGATAAATAGAAGCTGGGAAAACTTCCGCCCATTTATTGCTTTGCACCATATTTAGCGCCTGCTGTATTTCATAACCAGATAGCGACTCCCTTTTAGTAAGCAATCCAAGAATCATTAAACGCACCTTTTCTCCCCCTACCCCCAATAAAATACTAAACGTTTAGTATTTTCAGATTATTTTAATACAAATTCCAATTTTAGTAAACAAAAAAAAGCCTGCAATATACGCAGACTTATTTCACACATTCTTCAAAATGTTCTTGGAACC
Source organism: Bacillus sp. TH17 (assembly GCF_016651125.1). Classification (NCBI taxonomy): domain Bacteria; kingdom Bacillati; phylum Bacillota; class Bacilli; order Caryophanales; family Bacillaceae; genus Bacillus; species Bacillus sp. TH17. Next base: position 1,597,556 of record NZ_JAEKEN010000001.1, on the reverse strand, counting down.
ATTCTTTATTAATATCTCTTCCGATGAAAACTACTTCGCTTACTCGCTCTTCGCCCTCTTGCCACTCTCTATCGTACGAAGCAGCAAATAACGTATGCACACCTTGGAAAACAATACGTTTATCTACTCCATCAATAGATAAAATTCCTTTGTAGCGATATAAATGCTCCCCTAGTTCCTGAACGACAGCTGACATCCACTCATTCAATTTTTGTAAATCTAACGGACGTTCTTCACGTAGTACAAACGATTTTACACCTTCTAGATGGTTATGTTCTGTATGAGGGTAAATTTGCAGCGTATCTTTCGTTTTAAACGTTTGAATTTGTAATAACGATGGAATATCTACCTCACAGTTAGTCGCCTCGATTAACTTTGCAGTCGGGTTAATTCCTTGAAGTTCATGCAAGAGATTTTCTTTCTCATTTTCTTCAATTAAATCTAATTTATTAACTAACACAACATCAGCAAAGGCAATTTGTTCTTTTGCTTCTAGTCCCTTTTCAAAATGTTTATGTATATGATAGCTATCTACAACTGTTACAACACCGTTAATTTGGTATGCAGATTGAATAACTGGATCTAAAAAGAAAGTTTGAATAATCGGACCTGGATTTGCAAGACCTGTTGTTTCAATTACTAATCCATCAAAGTCCATTTTCCCTTCTGCTTTCACATCCAGTAATTGTTTTAAAGCAACAAGTAAATCTTCACGCACAGTACAGCATAAACAACCGTTTGTCATTTCCATAATTTCTTCTTCAACGTTCATAATTAATTGATTATCGATACCAATTTGTCCTATTTCATTTACAATCACTGCTAATTTCTTGCCGTGATCCTCTGATAAAATTCGATTTAATAATGTCGTTTTCCCTGATCCAAGAAAACCAGTTAGTATTGTTACTGGAATCATTCCTTACATCTCCTTATAGCTATATGTTTCTACATTATAGCATACAGAGAAAAACGTTTTTGTAGCAAAACATATTTATTGTATGTACGACCCTGTAACTATATAATAATACGTAGTAAGAAAGCCTTTTCAAAAATATTATTCATTCATATAGGGGGTACTTATAGTGGAACGAGTTCAAATGGCCGAAACGCTAGAATTTTCTCGTATTATTCAAGGTTTTTGGCGTTTAGCAGAATGGAATATGCCAAAGCAAGAGTTACTTTCTTTTATTGAAGACTGTATGGATTTGGGGATTACTACTTTCGATCACGCTGATATTTATGGTGGGTATACGTGTGAAGGATTGTTTGGAGAAGCGTTACAATTAAAGCCTTCCTTACGCGAAAATATGCAAATCATCACTAAATGTGGAATCGCTCCCCCATCACCGAAATTTCCAGAACGATATGTTGCTCACTACAATACGAGTGCTGAACATATCATAAAGAGCGCGGAGGATTCATTACAAAACTTACATACAGATTATATTGATGTATTGCTCATTCATCGTCCTGATCCATTCACGGACCCAAACGAAGTGGCAGAAGCGTTCTCACGCTTAAAGCAAGAAGGAAAAGTTCGTCACTTCGGTGTTTCTAACTTTTTACCTTCTCAATTTAATATGTTAAGTTCATATTTAGATTTCCCGCTCATTACAAATCAAATTGAAGTATCTGCGATGCAAATGGAGCATTTTGAAAAAGGTACGATTGATTTATGCCAAGAAAAACGAATTAATCCAATGATTTGGTCACCTCTTGCTGGTGGTGAAATCTTTACTGGCCAATCAGAACGTGCCATACGTGTACGTGAAACTTTACAAAAAGTTGCTACTGAACTAGGTGTTACTAGCATCGATACTGTTATGTATGCATGGTTACTTGCTCATCCAGCTAACATGATGCCAATTGTTGGCTCTGGTAAATTAGATCGTGTGAAAACAGCCGCTCTTGCTACAAAAGTTAACTTAGACCGCCAACAATGGTTTACAATTTTCGAAAGCTCTAATGGACATCCTGTACCATAATAAACAAAAAGAAGAGCTGTTTCTTTACAGCTCTTCTTTTTCATATGTATTTCTCGTCATTGCAAATACACACATATCCCTTAATCCATTTCCATCTACCGCAACACTCGCGCTTTCTAAAGTACCCTCTAATTTAAAGCCTAATTTCTCTGGTATCGCTCTACTCTTCTTATTTAGAGAATCACAACGAATTTCTACGCGGTTTGCTTTCAATTCAGTGAAAGCATAATCTGTTATACCTTTTGCAGCCTCTACCATATAGCCCTTTCCACTAAACCTTGAATCAATCCAATACCCGATTTCAAATTGAGGTATATCCCAATTAATACGATGTAATCCGGCAGATGCAATAAATTCACCTGTTTCGTTCGAAAAAACTAGTAATCTCAAATCCTCACGCTGCAAAAATTGAATATGCGATTTTCTAATACTCTCTTCTATTTCTTCCTCTGTTTGCTCTTTTTGTGCAAAGACCATCCAAGGTTTTAATTCTTGTATTGAAGCTTGAATTGCGTCATATACAACTTTACCATCACCTGGTTTTGGCATTCGAATAAAAAGCCTGTCAGTATAAAATTCAGAAGGAAAATCGAATAATAACGGATTCACTGTAAACACTCCCTATAATTCTTTTATATATAATAATATCCATCTCAAGTTATACAGTAAAGAAGTTTCTGAATTTTAAACTTTTTGATCATTCACTTCCATCGCTACACGAACTCCAGATTCAATCGCACCTTGAATCCATCCGTGATACAGCGTTGTATGATCACCAGCAAAATATATTCTCCCCTCAGGTTTTACAATGACTGGCTGTAATTCTGATTCTTGGCCAGCTTGAAATAGTGCAAACCCTCCAAGCGCATATGGATCTAATGTCCAACTCTTTGATATTCCAGACATGAACTCATCATATACTTGACCACCTAATATTGTTGCTAAATTTTGTAGTGTGTAATAGATACGATCCCCCTTTGATAACCCATCCCATAACAACGCATCATAAGACCATGTATAGCTTCCTAACATCATAGCAGGCCCTTTCTCTCCGATTCCATGGCTTGGATAATACGCATAACGTATAGGAAGATCTGTTATAATTCTCCCACCTAATTGCCCTTGTTCCTCCCAAAAACGACTTTTAAATTGAATTCCTATTTTTGTAGCTGGCATATAATGCAATTCGCGAATTGTTTTCCACTTCGCATGAGATATCGAATCAAATGGATCTACTTCTACAAATCGCATTGTTGAAAAAGGAATTGTAACAATAACTAAATCCCCTGTAATACTACTATATTCAAAAGTTTCCTCGTTCCGGTAATAGGCTGTTACACTATTGGCTTGTTGATGAAGCTTCATTAATTTTTGATTATATATAATATTTCCTTCTAATTGTGGTAAAAAAGACTTTGGTAATCTATCATTCCCACCTATTATTTCGCAAAATCCGCTCTCCTCTTGCATAATATATAAAAAACGTAACGTCTCAACGAATGACCTTTCTAAAAAACCTTCTAAATCTAATAGAACACCTATCATCTCAATCGTTACTGGCGAAAAATACGTATTATATTGATAAGGATGATATTTTAAAAATTGACCTGTAGAATATTTCCCAAAATCCTTTACTACAATATCCCAATTTTTCTCTGGGTTCTTTTTTATAAAATTTATAATGGGCTGTACCGCTAACATTAATAGTTCCTCAGACGTTTTCCCAACTTCATTCATTTCCACAGGATATCTTAAAATACTTGGATCTTTTTCGTATTGTTTTAATGTCGTTTCCCGACCATTTACGTATATAATATCTGTCTCATTCCTATTAATAAAAGGGCTCACCTGTAGCCCAAACTTTCTTATATATGCCATCGTTAATGTATGCGAATACGGAATTCTCATCGCTCCAACATCTAAATATAATCCGGTATCTTCCATCCTAACTGTCTCTATGCGGCCACCTACGCGGTTGTTCGCTTCAAAAACCTTCACTTCATGCCCTGCTGCTTTTAATAAAGATGCCGAAACTAATCCAGCCATACCAGCCCCTACTACAATGATTTGTTTCGGACGTGTCGTCTTCTTTAATCCCTTATTTATAACTTTTAACGTTTCATCCATCTCATTGTTAAACATTATATCTTTCTGCACAATCCCACCCCTTACTTCATGAAATACGAATTAGTGGTTTAGTGCATTTTATTCATAAATTCACTTAAACATAACACCACCACAATTTGAAAATTCACTAAAAATACATAAGGTGGAGCTCTCCCCTTCCACATGCTTCATATTATAAACATACAGATAGTAACTGTATGGAAAGGGTGGAGACACATGAAACGTACTTACGATTATCAGGCTACAAAAAAACATTTAGAATTAAAAAAACAGCAGCTATGTAAAAAACTCACTAGCGTTAAACTAACTGAAGAAGAACGCAAGCAAATACATCTGGAAATTGATAACTACGAATATATATTAAACTTAGTCGAAATGAATCATTATGAACGAGGGTTTTCTCATTAAAAGCGGATAAAAAATTATTCACTTTTCCTTTTGAGCATTTCATTACGCATTTTTCGTAAGTAAATATATAATAGGATGTACATTAAGATTGAGAGGTATATTCTATGATCAAATTAAGTGTATTAGACCAATCACCTATTTCAGATGGTAGCACAGCAGCCCAAGCTATTTCGCATACAGTTACGCTTGCACAAGAAGTTGAGAAACTCGGATTCACACGTTTTTGGGTATCCGAGCACCATAATTCAGTTAGCTTAGCTGGTTCAAGTCCAGAAATACTCATTTCACATATTGCCGCGAAAACTGACCGTATTAGAGTTGGTTCTGGTGGTGTTATGCTGCCACATTATAGTCCATATAAAGTTGCCGAGAATTTCCGCGTTTTAGAAGCACTTTATAAGGGCCGCATCGACCTTGGTGTCGGGAGAGCGCCTGGTGGTATGCCGATAGCAACTCGCGCACTTCAAGAAGGTAAAATGGTCTCACTTGATCAATATCCAGAACAAATTGCAGATGTTGCTATGTACTTACATGATCAAGTACCAGAAAACCATCATTATGCAAACTTAAAGGCTACTCCAGTTATCCCAACATCTCCTGAAATGTGGATGCTCGGTTCTAGCGGAGAAAGTGCAATGATTGCCGCAAAGCAAGGCGCTTCTTTTGCATTTGCACAGTTCATTAACGGATACGGTGGCCCTGAAGTAATGAAGGCTTACCAAGAACAATTCCAACCTTCCTATTTAGGTGATAAACCAAAATCAATCGTATCTATTTTTGTTATTTGCGGAGAAACAAATGAAGAAGCGGAGAAGATTGCATCAAGCCTTGATTTATCGATTTTACTATTAGAACAAGGAAAACGGACTACTGGTACTCCTTCTATTGAAACTGCTCAAAATTATTCGTATAGTGCTTATGATCTATTCCGCATAAAAGAAAATCGTCAACGTATGATTGTCGGTGATCCGTCTTCTGTGAAAGAAAAAATATTAAACTTAAGCAAAGCGTATAATACTGACGAATTTATGATTGTCACGATTACTCATCAATTTGAACATAAATTAAACTCTTATCGCCTATTGGCAGATGCTTTTAATTTATAATAACGAAAAGGAGATGCATCACATATGATGCATCTCCTTTTCTTACTACCAATCAATTGTTTTTGCTTCCTATATATTCAATAGCTTCTTTTAATAACTCATCAAAATTATGAGGATAATCATGATTTAAGTTAGGCACAACTTTATACTTATGTTCTATATTTTTATCCTTTAATAACGTTACAAATTGCTGTGTACCTTCAAAACAATCTTCATCTTGATCCCCACATATTATATATCCTTTTATGCTTTTATCATGCAATATTCCAATCATCTCTTCCCATTCTTCCATTTCCGGAAGCCACGGTGCCACAAAAATAAAACCGTTCACTTCTATTTCACCTTGTAACATGGAATGTAACGCTACTCTTGCCCCAGCAGAAAAGCCACCAATAATAATATTCCCAAATGTTTTATTCACTTTAATCTTATTGTAATGTCCTTTTAACTCTTCTCTTCCTCTTTCGATATTATCCCAAACATATCCATCTGAAAATTGAATTTGGGAAGATTGAGGCAATGCTAGCATAAAACCTTGTTCCATTACAGAGTTCCAATATGGTTCTATTATTTGTATATTTTCTTGATCCCCATGCAGTGTTATTAGTAGATTTTCAGTTTGTTTGCTGTATTTATATTTCACGTCTGCTTGTTCCGATTTCTTTGCTAATTCTTCTCTTTCTTTACATAATTGAACCATTCTATGAAACTCTTCAAATTTATGTAGTGGTTTTAAATCATCATCGGAAATTAAATACTCACTTCCGTACCAAAATCCATTTTCTATAATTGCTTTCTTCATTAAATGCAACGCTTCTTCTTCAAGTCCTGCTGCACTTGCTAATGCATATTTAAAATTATATATTTGTGCTTCATTACCCATTACATCTTTAGCATTATGCATTATATAAGAATACGCTTCAAAACTTCCTTTATTTGCATAACAATGTAACGTTTCATTTAATAACTTAATATAAGTCATATTATTTTCCATATAGGAATTCCCCCGTAACCTTTTATAATAATTGCTTCTCCAATCTTCCTATCATTCTAGGGTCACGGTATAAGTAGTTAAATTCTACAATTCAACTTAATAATACCTGATTCTCAGAATGATATTTAATAGTTAATGTATGTATACGCATAATACACCACCCCTTCCTATCCACTAGTTGTAGTATAAAGTTAAATAAACTGAAAAATCAATATTTTAATAAAAAAAGACAACAATTATATTATTGTTGTTCTCATAACATCTGCCCACTATTCTTTTTTTCTTATCTGGTTTACTTGAAACTAAATAATGCTTTTCTGAAATATATAAGTTTCTTTTTAATATACGATTTAAATATGGTCCTAGCTTCACTCCGCATATGAGGCGATCTTCGCTATCTTCAACAATTGGGAACATTTCTTTTTCTGTTACATATTGATCTACGGCCTTTTGTACGATATCAATTTCTTTAACTAGGTTTAAATTTTCTTCTGTATGTTCAAATACTTCAAGCGTTTCCTTCGTTATCAGAAAAAAATTTGTTGGAAATGCAGGTAAATAGGGCTTTAACAAATCATAATTTACTGTGTAATCATCATTTACTAAAACTGTATAAACGATATTAGCATTCGTTTCTAGAAACTTCGCCATCGCTTGTTCTAATTCATCTTTCGTAATTTCCCTATCTTCTTTTCCAGTTCTGAAAAAGCGAAACATTGTATCGCCTCCTTTTTACTATATTATAGCATAAAAGAAAACTGAAAAATTATAAAAAACTCTATTGAAAGAATTTTTCAATAGAGTTTTTCTTTAATCCATTTATGTTTATTTTAAGAATGCACTTAACATCCATACGTGTTGTTCTAATGTCGTATGAATTGCTAATAGCATATCAGCCGATGTTTCATCATCAGCTTCATCAGCTACTTCCATACCTTCTTTTAATTCTTGAATAAGTGCAGAAAAATCGTTTACTAAAATTTGCACCATTTCTTCTGCAGACTCTTTGCTTGTCCCTTCGATTACAGTTGAAGTTGCTAAATACTCTTTCATTGTCGCTAACGGTTTTCCTTCTAACGCTAAAATACGCTCTGCTAACTCATCAATGTATGTTCCTGCTTCATTATAAAACTCTTCAAATTTCTCATGTAATGTAAAGAAGTGCGGTCCTGTCACATACCAATGATAATTATGCAGTTTGACATATAATACATTCCAGTTTGCTACCTGCTTGTTTAATACTTCAACAACATTCGTTTTCGTACTCATACAATCCACTCCTCTTATCATTTTATAATTATTATCTTTTAATAACTTAATTACATTTTACCATACATTTCCTACTCTTCCGAATGAACAGCTTATATGTAACAAAGTTTTAACAACCTTAATATTTCCCTAATATCATATAATTCATGTATTCTTTCAACTACTTCACATGTCTAATTGTCCAAGCTCACACATATGCATAATAGTAAGTCAAGCTCATCATAGAAGAAAGAGGGATAACATGGACAATCAACAATGGCAAGTAGCAAAGAAAGTCGCTGCTACTTATATCGGAACTGTCGTTGGAGCTGGATTTGCTACTGGGCGCGAAATTGTTGAATTTTTTACAGTTAACGGATTTTACGGAACCATTGGCATATGTATAAGTGGATTTTTTTTTATTTGGCTCGGCACAAAGATGATGTTACTTTCATCACAAATAGGGGCATTCTCAGCTCAAGAATTCAACAAATATTTATTTGGGGATGTATTTGGAAATGTCGTAAACACATTACTATTACTCGTATTATTTGGTGTAACGAGCGTTATGTTATCAGGAGCCGGTGCAGTATTTGAAGAACAACTCCGCCTCCCGAGACAACTTGGTATTTTCATCACGGTCATCGCCTGTCTCATTATTGGGAGCCGGGGATTACAAGGTGTTTTTGAAGTAAATACGCTTGTCGTACCTATTATGATGATCTTTATTATCGGACTCGCTATTACAACCTTTTTCCATAGTACAACACCTATTAGTAATACTATTCCTGCAGAGAGCTGGAATATGAAGTGGATTACTAGCCCTATTACATATGTCGCTTTAAATCTTTCGCTCGCCCAAAGCGTTCTCGTCCCGTTAGCCAGTGAAGTAAAAGATCGAAAAGCCATTTTGTGGGGTGGAATTTTAGGTGGTGCAGGACTTTCTTTAATTTTATTATGCAGCCATTTAGCTATCTTATCAGTCGACCAATTTTATCAATACAATATCCCAATGGCTGAAGTCATAAGAAGATTTAATGCAACTTTTCACTTTTTCTTTGTTCTTATTATTTTCGGTGAAGTGTTCACAACTTTAGTTGGTAATGTGTTCGGGATGACAAAACAAATGCAATCCATTACCGGATGGAAAAGTAATAACATTATTTACTTCATATTACTAATTAGTTATTGCTTTAGTTTCATTGGATATAGTGAATTACTTCATATTCTATACCCTATTATCGGTTGGGTGAGCATCATTTTACTACCGATTATTGCCTTTAAACAACTTCAAAAAACATAAAAAAACATCCGTGTATACGGATGTTTTTCATCTTCATTCACAGTCTTCACATACTTCCCAGTACGGCCCCATTTCTACTGCAAGATATGGCTTTAATTGCAAACGAATCATTCGACTTGGCATGCGTTCCAATACGAATTGAATGCCTTCTTCCTCTTCATCCAACTCAACTTTTGAAATAGCAATTCTTTGCATAGTAGTAATAGGGCTTCCATCTTTATATAAAGTGATTTTCACCTCATCATACTCATTAAAATACAATTCAACATTCATTTGCTTTTTTAACATTTCATCAACAATTTCATAATTATCATTTTGTTCCTGGATTATATATTTCCAGCCGCCTCTATCTAATTTTATCGGAGCAGCTTGGAATAATGTCATCAAATCCTCGTATAGCATAAGATAACCCCTCTCTTACTAAAAAACGATGAGTATTTTATATACCCTTTATCTCTATCACTATCCATGTTTATTGTACCATATATCACGAATCTTACTGCATTCATTTGCTTTATAAACACATACAAAACATATAGTATTTTCAGTTCACTCTCTATTCACTAATACGTCCTCTTACTGATAACTTATCACTTTCCTTATTTCCTACACACTACTTATAACTCTTAAAAAACCACAAAAAAGAAGAGTAATTTATATCACTCTCCTCATAAGACTTTTCCTGTAGCTGCTAATGCTAACACTATAATTAAACTTGCAAATAATAGTGATACAATTAAACTAAAAATCGGTAATATTTTCTTTTCATTCTTCTTAAATAATAACCTTAAACTAAGAATGATATTTAATGGAACAAATATAAAATAAAAGTATTTAACGATTTGTAATGAGCTATTTGAAAGTGTTTTAAATACAAACACTTCAATTAAAAAAGCAACAAAGAATAAAATGCTTAACCAAAACGAGACATAGCTAAGCCAAGAATGTCTTTTCGTTCCCCAATACACTCCCATACTGATCTCCTTTAAACGTAGTCTATATTATATTAATTATACACCCGCTTAACAAATTCCTCTATTTTTCGACAAACATTAAATACATTGAACCTCTAATCCGTTTATCAGCTAAAAGACTGTCTCTAATAGCACTAATGCTATTTTGAGACAGCCTCCCCTTTTTATACTTTAAATCTTTCAATTAATACTTGTAACTCTTCAGCCATTTGAGATAGTGTACCAGCCGCAGAACCAATTTCTTCCATAGAAGCTAACTGCTCCTCAGCTGACGCTGCAACACTTTGTGTACTCGTCGCATTATTTTGTGCCGTCATAGCAATTTGACCAACCGAAATAGATACTTCATTTGCACCTTTTGACATCCCATTAGCTGTTTCAACCATCGTTTTAATTTGGTCAGCAATTTCATTTGTAGATTGTAAAATTTCAGTGAAATTTTGTTTTGTTTCATTTGCGATAACAAGTCCAGATTGCACTTCTTCATTTACATTATTCATAGATTTTACTGTCTTACTCATATCATCTTGTATTTCACAAATTAATTTACTAATTTCACTTGATGATACACTAGATTGTTCTGCTAATTTTCGTACTTCATCAGCAACAATTGCAAAGCCTCTTCCATGCTCACCAGCTCTTGCAGCCTCAATTGCAGCATTTAAAGCTAGAAGATTTGTCTGATCTGCAATATTTTGAATAACTTCTAAAATATCACCAATTTGCTTTGATTTGTTATTCAACAACTGAATAACAGCATCTGACTGTGAAACAGATTCCGCAATAGATTGCATTTGATTTACTGTTTTTCCAACTAGCTTTCCACCATCTTCTGCTTTTTCGCGAGTGTGAGCAGAAGCAGTATTAATAGATGATGAGCTATTTGCTACATGTTGAATCCCTTCTGTTACATCAAACAGTAACATAGCACCATTTTCTACGCTTGCTGTTTGCGTCGTTGCACCACTTGATATTTCATCCATTGCTGATGTAATTTGTTCAGTCGCTTCACTCGCTTGTCTCACACTTGCTGTTAACTCTTCAGATGCAGCTGCAACATGCCCTGCTGAAGTATTAATTCTTCCAATTAACGTTCTTAGTGAATCTGTCATTTCATTAAAACCTTTTGCAAGTTGACCGATTTCATCGTTTGAATGAATTTCAATTGTTTGCGTTAAATCTCCTTCACTTATTTCTTTAGAAGTGGCAACTAATCTCTTTAAAGGTTTTGTAATAGAAAGAGTTACGAAATAAATAAGTGCCCCTCCTACAACTAATGAAATAAGCATAACAATTAACATATTATAAAATACAGGCTGAGCAGCTTCAATTACTTCATTTGAGTACATCGTTCCACCGATTTTCCAACCTGTTTTTAAGTTTGTAGCAAATACCATTTTCTTTTCACTACCATCATACGTGTATGAAAAAGTGCCTTGATTATCTTCGTAAATTCTCTTTGCCCAAGAATCAGCTGCTTTATCTCCTGGTTTTTCTTGAGGATGCGCAATTATTTTTTGTTTTCCATCTAAAATGAAAGTATATCCTTTTTTACCAATATTGATTAACTTTGTTGTTTTCAATAAATTCTCTAAACTTAAATCTACCGCAACAACACCATTTTTATCTTCTGTTTGTTTCGCAATCGTTACGACAATATGTCCATTTCCTTTCGCCTTATACGGTTCAGTGACCACGATTCCACCTTGTTTACTCACTGCATCTTTATACCAAGAACGAGTTGTTGGATCATAATCTGCTGCCATTTGTATATTTGGTTCTTGCACAAACTTCTTATCATTGCCGGCAACATATACTTGTTCAATATCTTTATTTAAATTAATATATTGAGATAATACCTTTCTTAATTCATCTTGATTATCTCCTTGATACATATCACTATGAATCACTCGTGCAAAGTTATTTACTTCGTTAAATTTCGCCTCAATCATTTGATTGATTAAATTATCTAATATTTTTATATTATCGTGAGCACTACTCGTAATTTGTGATTCAAAATTCTTTTTAGCCGTTTGATAAGACATTCCTCCAATAATAGAGACAGCCGCAATTAAAATTATCAAAAATGAAATTAATAGCTTTTTTGCTACTTTTATATCTCGAAACCACCTTAACAGTTTACTCATTATAAACCTCCTACATTTAAATATTAAGTTTTAAAGATAAATAACCAATTATGAATATATCCCATTCCCTATCCTCTATTTTTACAATTCGTTTTGATAAACACCTTGTAAAGTTTAAACAAATATTCTCCCTTTGTCTATATATATGAATAATATTATTATAAAATTTACAAATACAAAAAACCAAAGGAATAGTCCTTTGGTTTTTTACATTTTTTTATGTTGTTTAGAAATCTTCTTCCACTTATCACGCTCAGCTCTTGCGAGAATAGCATCTTGTTTTCTCATAAAATACGCCAATTCTCTTTGCAACTTTTTATAGCTTTGCAAACGATTTATCGTCATTAGCCCGTTATCAATTGCTTTATGCACTGCGCATCCTGGTTCATTCTCATGTTTACAATCTCGAAAGCGGCATGTTTTTGCAAATTCTTCAATATCAGAAAATGTTGTTTGGATTGCATCGCTTCCTTCCCAAAGTTGTAACTCCCTCATGCCAGGAGTATCAATGACTAAGCTCCCACTCGGTAGTTGGAACAGCTCACGATGAGTTGTCGTATGCCGCCCTTTACTATCTTCCTCACGTATATCTCCCGTTTTCGCTATCTCAATTCCTACGAGTGCATTTAACAAAGTAGATTTTCCAACCCCTGATGAGCCGACTAAAGCAATTGTTTTTCCTGAAGCAACAAATTGTTGTAATGAGTCAATACCTCTATGCTCTAAACTATCGACGACGAAGACCGGAACACCAATTGCAACAGCTTCCGTTTCTACAATTTTTTGTTCCACATCTTCACATAAACTACTTTTTGTTAAAACAATAACAGGCATTGCACCACTTTCATACGCTAATAGTAAATAACGCTCCAACCTTCTTACGTTAAAATCATGGTTAAGTGCATTCACTAAAAATAAATAATCAACATTTGCTGCAATTATTTGTTCTTCAGTTCTATTACCAGCTTCTTGTCTTGAAAAAGAACTTCTTCTCGAAAAAATACGATGAATGATTGCCTTTTTCTCATTTTCTATTTTCTTTATATACACCCAATCACCAACTGCTGGGTAATCTCCTTTCGTTACCGCTTCATGCCGAAACTTCCCAGACAGCTCTGCCATATATTCACCGTCATTACAAATAATGCGATATATATGCTTATGCTCAAGTAAAATACGCCCTACTTCATAATTCTTCTCTACAGCTTGCTCTTCAAAAAATGAATCCCAGCCGAATGATTCTAAAATATTTTGATTCAAATCAATATCCTCCCTAGTTTGTACTAAGTGGAAGGATTGCGAACTATCTTATATAATATCGCCCTTTCCATCCACCTTTGTATTTAATTTATTATTCATTACAGTCATATTCGCCATAATACATCACTCCGATCTTATTTTAATTACTCTCATTATATGGAATGTCGATTTAAAAAGCTACTTTATTTAACGAAATTTTCGAATAACTTTTTCTTTAACATTCTAATTTGTCCACGATGACTAATTTCATCTTCTATCACATGAAACCAAAGATAGTGCTGGTTATACGCTACACCTTTAGGCCACTTTCTTTCTGACATTAGCCATGTATCATCTACTTTACTCAAATACTTTAGCGACTCTTCTCGAACACTTTGCAAAAGTTGTACATAATACGGTATGTCATAGCCACGAATAGATTTCCCTGCTTCCCCTAAATACGGTGCATCTTCCCATATTTCTAATTCTTCTTTTGTAAAGTCACGCTTTTGAAATGAAATAAGCTGATGTGCTTTTTCAATAGCTGCTATATGCTTTAGTAACGCTCCGATGGAATTCCCTCCACTCGGCATAATTAAATCTAATTGCTCAACTGATAGCTCGTTTATTTCCTGTAATGTTACAGCATGCTTACTAATTCCCCTATATTTTTTGTATAACCATCTACACTTCTTATTCGATAATCTATATTCATATCACGCACCCCTTTCTACATTCATATTAAGGAATAACCGCTTCATATAATAGACTGAAATATATCAGATTTTTCTGTTATATTTAAATTGAATACGGAATAAACCTAAACAAACTTTCTCAATATGCTTATATGAAATATTAAAAGGAATCAATATAAAATTATCGAATCTTATTCACTAAAAGGAGTGGATTCGATGGAAATGTATCAATGGCTAACCGCAGTTCTCGTTGGTGGCATTACTGGCTTCGTTTCCCATCTAATCAATAACCAAGGCAAGTTATTGCTTCCACGCCGTTTAAAAACTTTTTTTCATTTTGGATTTTTAACTGATATTTTTACAGGTAGCCTCGCCGCACTTCTTGGACTCGTTTTATTCGATGTCACCTTAATAAAAGAAATTATAAAAGTCTCCATTGTGACCGCTATTTCCGGTCAAACGTTTTTACTTCACCAAGCTCTTGGTGGTGAACAGGCTAAAAATACGCAAATTGGGAAAGCTGATGAGAAAATCCAAGAAATTGACAAACTATTACGACGTTAGTCTATACTTTCTCTAAAAATTATTGTTATAATAAAAAATAAATATTTTCTATTGCGTCGTTTGTCAGAAGAAAGGGTGTTTCGTATGACAAAAAAGAAAATAGAAGATTTCTTAACAAACACCGAAAAAGAGGAACTGCTAGAAAACTATAAATGTTTACGAGAAGCCCGCACAAAAAGCGAAGCTAACTATTTTGGTGAGGCAGTAGACCATCTATTAAATAAAGTAAAAAAACGAATTATTGAAGAAGCAGGAATACATGATGAAAATGCGGCAACAGTTCAATCTAAACGAAAAGCACTGTTTTAGCTAAAACAGTGCTTTTTATTACGGCATTTTTCACATTACTTTCACATCTATTTCACAAATATAAGTAGTCCTATATATTAAACTAAGTATATCCTTTTCCAAGGAACTATATGCCGATATATAAATCCCTATCTCTTTAGGGATTTTTATTTTTGGATTCCCCATAATTTTATTACAATACATTTCTATTATTTGTCTACTTTTTTACCCCCTGCACTCAAAAGCTTCTTCATGTATTTCTTCTCTTTTTATATAAAAAGAGGGATAGTTCCCTCTTTTTAACTAATCTTCTAAAATAGATTCAATCTCTTTCATAACTTTTTCATTCAATGAAACATCCACTGCTCTTACACTTTCTCTTATTTGCTCCGCTCGTTTCCCACCAGGAATAACAGTATCAATTCCTTTTTTATTTAATAGCCACGCTAAAGCTAAATGTGATACTTCAAGATTCATTTCTTTAGCTAAATCTTTTAACATCTCAACTTTTTTAAAGTTATTTTTATATGTATTTTCTTCAAATAGATTTACACTTTGACGCCAATCGCCTTCGTTTAATTTAAAATCTTCTGTATATTTCCCGCCTAGTATCCCAAAAGCAAGAGGCCCGTACGGTATAAATGAAATACCTGATTCTATACAATATGGCAAAAGTTCTTCCCCAGCAGCACGATCCAACAGATTATACGGTGATTGTACAACATCTATATGTCCGTGCTGATTCGCTTCTTTTAATTGCTCTACATTTACGTTAGATATTCCAATTGAACGAATTTTCCCCTCTTCTTTTAGGTGAGTAAGTTCTCCAATTGAATCTATGTAACTTGTTTCAGGATTTGTAAAATGTAAATAATA
The DNA here is from genome assembly GCF_016651125.1 of Bacillus sp. TH17. NCBI lineage: Bacteria > Bacillati > Bacillota > Bacilli > Caryophanales > Bacillaceae > Bacillus > Bacillus sp. TH17. The sequence continues at coordinate 1,581,602 of NZ_JAEKEN010000001.1, read as the reverse complement.
TAAATCAATATAATCAGTTTGTAATCTTCTTAAGCTATTTTCCACAGCATTTCTTAAATAGCTTGGTTCATTATTAATATGAACCTCTCCATTTAATAACGGCTGAATTCCACCTTTTGTAGCAAGTACAAACTCGTGGCGTTTTCCTTTTAATACTTCTCCTACCAATTCCTCTGATCTACCGAAACCGTATGAATCTGCTGTATCAAAAAATGTAATCCCTTGCTGAATTGCTTCTTCTATTAATCTTTTTCCATCTTCCTCATTCACATCAGCATATAAATTATGTCCCCCAACAGCGTTTGTTCCTAACCCCAACTTCGAAATATTTAGTCCTGCCTTTTGCAATTTTGTATACTTCATTTTTTACCCCCTATATTTCTATTGTTCGATTATATTCGAACAATAGAAATATATCACTTTATATGTTATAGTGCAAATATATTAACTTATACAAGCAGGTGAAAAAATGCGTACTCTCTATCATCCAAATCGAGAAGAAATTCAATTCTCTTCTGTCTTATATGCACTTAGCGATCAAATTCGTTTACAAATTGTAACTATGCTACTAGAGAAAAATGAACAATCTTGTGGTGCGTTAAACATTCCAATTGCGAAATCAACTTTATCTCATCATTTCAAAGTGTTACGTGAATCTGGTGTTATGTTTACACGACTTGAGGGAACGCAACGTTTCATTTCAATTCGTGAAGAAGATTTAAATACTAGATTCCCTGGTTTATTAGATGTTGTAGTACATGCAACAGAACCATACTAAAAAACATCTCATATGAATATGAGATGTTTTTTAGTAATTACTATTCTTTTAATAAATCTATTAATCCATTCCCTTCAGATGTACGTTCATACCCTAAAGGTACAGTCCTTTTTATAAGTTGCGCATATATTTCCGGCTCTGATAATTTTCTACCATACTCTCTCTCACACTGTTTTATGAGAAGTGCTAGCGCCCCAGCGACATGCGGCGTCGCCATTGAAGTGCCACTTAATACCGCATATTTCCCCTCTGGATACGTAGACAGTATTTCATCACCCGGCGCTACTAAATCAATTTCTTGATTTGAATTACTAAAGCATGAAATTTTCCGCTCTAAATTAACAGCACCTACTTCAATTACTTCAGAATAAGCACCTGGAAAATCTAATTCTTCAGTATCATCGTTACAATCTCCATCATTTCCTGCAGCGCACACGACAAGTACGTCTTGTTTTACCGCATTTTGAATAGCTTCATGTAACTCTGGTACATCTTGCGGACCACCAAGTGACATTGAAATAATTCTCACTTTCTCTTTATTCGGTCCTCTCCAATTTACAGCATAATGAATGGCCTCAATAATTTGCTCATAACTTCCAGAACCATCTCCAGCTAATACTTTTAAAACTAACATTTTAGAAAGTGGTGCGACTCCTAGTACACCCACTCCATTTTCAGTCGCTGCAATTGTCCCCGCTACATGAGTACCATGCCCATTATTATCAAGATAAATATTGGGATTTCCTTCATAATCTTTTGTGAAATTTCTCCCACCAATAATACGATCTTTTAAATCAACATGATTTACATCACAACCTGTATCTAAAACAGCAACGACAATGTCTTTTCCTTTCGCGCTCTTTTCCCATACTTGCGGAGCATGAATCAATTGTACACCTGGTGGAATTTCATTTACTTGTTCAACCACTTTATTTACAGTAAACGGAATTAATTTAATGCCTTTTTGTTTATTCGCTGTACTACTATTCATCGTAATCCCTCCTGAAAATATATTATTTTCATTTCAGACCACTATTGAATGCGTTTAGATTTAACATTCGTTTTATTCGTTCCATTTCCCTTCCTCTCAAATGTTTCTCAATAAACAAAAGAAAAGGACCATTAATGGTCCTTTTCTTTTTCAGTTTTTCAATAGAATAATATAAAGTGAAACTATAATCAGTGGGTGGTGTTCATCCCCCACTGATTATTAGCCCTCACCAATCGGGCGTTTACGGGCAATTGATCTCCCACCTAACTTCTTTGCTTCAGCCGAGTTTTGAGGTGGGAGTTTTACTGCCCACAAATAGCGGGATAAATTAAGACTAAATCTTACTCTTGTTCAAAAACTGCTCAATTTCTTTTATTACATGTTTTGCGCCTTCTATACTAACAGTAATGTTTCCATTTGCTAATGAAATATTTTGATCTGAAACATCACCTGTTATTTGACAAGCATTGTATGGTTGATATTTTTGTAAAATGACTTTGTCTTCTTCTACAAAAATTTCAAGTGGTGATTTGATTTGTATTCCTAGTACATCCCGTAATTCTTTAGGAATAACTATCCGTCCCAATTCATCTACTTTTCGAATAATTCCTGTTGCTTTCATGTTACTCCCCCTTACTCTCTATTATTTTTTTCACCTCGCTATTTTCATTTTATCACTATATATTTGGTAATGCCTTACTCTTTTTAGAAAATATAGTATAAAAGTTAAAAAAACACATTTAAAGAATATTCAATCTTTCTTTCAATTGTTTTAAATAACGCGATCGTATAATTAAGAAGTATACAACTTGAATACCTACGAAAATACTTAATACAATTGTATTTTCTTTAAACAGTGAGTACTCAAACATTTGTCCTAACGCAGTTAATGCTACTGCCCCGTGTAATGTTGCAACTCCAACTGGAACGAAGAATAAAAGCGCTAAGCGGATTGTGACTACTTTCGATAATTCCCCTCTCGTCAATCCAACTTTTCGAATCATTTCAAATAAACGAGTATCGTCCTCCAAATCTGAAAATAAACGGAAGTAAAGGAAGCTTCCTGCACAAACGAAAAATACAATACCAATAAAGAAACCTACAAATAAAATGGGTCCTGCGATTTGTAGACTTTGATTTTGATCGTACTCTTCTGCACTAAACGTTGAATGTTCTTGATAAGGCTTAATCTGATTCGTAAGCTCTTTACCAACCTCAATTTCATCTTTAGCGGATTGTGTTTTATACATATAATCTTTTTCTTCTTTAAATCCATCTTGTAATGAATCATATTGATTTTTAGAGATTACATACACATTACCTCTTAGTATTTTACTTAATGAAGAAGTATTAACTTTTTTCACATTTAAAGGTTCATTCATATTTGGTAAAGTAATTTCTTTTCTTTCTTTCATCGGTGGTCCGGGTATTTCGACTGACAAAAATAAAGCCTCTTTATTTGATACAGTATTAAATGGTTCTCCTGTTAACTTTGCATATTCTTTATAATCTGATTCTTTTATAAAAATGGCGCTTCTTAACGACTGCTCCTCCGTTTTCTTCGATGAAATATTTATTTTTGAAGCTGCTATATTATGTTTCTTTAATCCTTCGTCAATGATTTTCAGATGCTGTGGCTCATTGCTATTACCTTGCTTAGACTGATAGTGAAACGCAATTGGTCTGTCCATAATTTCTTTCGTCATCGAAGCAAACCCAACCAATGTACCTATTGCTGAAAATGCTACTGTTGAAATAATCGTTACAATAAAGAACATTCTTGCGTTATCTCTCATACGGTATGCTAAATCTGACAAAGTAATAATATTTGTCTGTGTCCAATAGAAACGTTTACTTTTTTTACATAGTCTAATAATAAAGACGCTCAACTGCTTGTACAGCAAATACGTACCAATAATGACTACCGTTGTAACAGGAATCATCATTATAAATACCATTGCACCATGTGACATAAGAGCTCCTGCATAACCAGCACTAAGCAATACTACTGCTAATATAGAAGAAATTATAGATGCCTTCGGTTCTGGCTTCGCCTCTGCTGATCCTCTAAACAATTTCATAATTTTATTTTTACGAACCATTCCTGCACTAAACAATGAAATGATCATAAATAATACGAAAAACATAATACTCGTTACAACAATCGCTTTCATCGGTATGTAATAGGATAAAGAGATATCTAGTTTTAATATCATCGGAGCTACAAATATTAATATTCCTGAAAACAACATACCTGAAAGAATCCCAAAAATTATTGCCCCTATTCCAATCATTATATTTTCAAAGAAGATAAGACGCTTTAATTGATATTTCGTCATACCTAACATCATTAAAATTCCTAGTTCACGCTTTCTCGTTTTTAAAAACATTCCCATTGAATATAAAATAAAGAAGAATGTAAATAAGTAAATAATAGACTGCGCAAAAGACATACTTACGAATACGTACTGTCCTAATTCTCCAGCACTTAATGCCGGATGAAACGCAAAAAATGAATACACAAAAAAGGCCATAATTGCAAATGCACTACTCAAAAAATAAGCTGAGTATGTTCGTCTATTTCGCGTTACATTTCGAAATGCGAGTTCTCTAATGTTCATACTACTTCTCCGCCCTTCTACTAACTATACTTTTATATTAGTAAAGTTCGGAAATACCTTCCATCGATTCAAATGACAAAAACCTTACATTATTGAAAGGTTTTAAACAATTGCTTATATAAAACAGTTTCATTATAATGACTACATTCATACACGCATCCTATTGTATATTCGTTAGTTTTGCGAAATAATAAAGGATAGAAGTATGTACCAATATACATATAAACTTATTTACCGCTTTAATATGAATAGGAGGAAAACATAATGACATTACAAGAACAAATTATGAAATCATTACATGTTCAGCCTGTAATTGATCCGAAAGTAGAAATTCGTAAACGAATTGATTTCTTAAAAGCTTATTTAAAAACTACAGGTGCAAAAGGATTTGTACTTGGAATTAGCGGCGGACAAGACTCTACACTAGCAGGACGTTTAGCACAGCTTGCAGTCGAAGAAGTTCGTAATGAAGGTGGTAACGCAACGTTTATCTCCGTACGTCTTCCATACAAAGTACAAAAAGATGAAGATGATGCACAATTAGCATTACAATTTATTCAAGCTGATCAGTCTGTTGCTTTTGATATCGCTTCAACAGTTGATGCCTTCTCAAATCAATACGAAAACTTATTAGGTGAATCATTAACAGATTTCAATAAAGGAAACGTAAAAGCACGCATTCGCATGGTTACACAATACGCAATCGGCGGACAACAAGGGCTACTCGTTATCGGAACTGATCATGCTGCTGAAGCTGTAACAGGTTTCTTCACAAAATTCGGAGATGGCGGTGCAGATTTATTACCATTAACGGGATTAACGAAACGCCAAGGACGTGATTTATTACAAGAATTAGGTGCAGACGAGCGACTTTACTTAAAAATGCCAACAGCTGATTTATTAGATGAAAAACCAGGTCAAGCTGATGAAACAGAGCTAGGCATTACTTACGATCAATTAGATGACTATTTAGAAGGTAAATCCGTTCCAGCTGACGTTGCTGAAAAGATCGAGAAGCGTTACAAAGTGAGTGAACATAAAAGACAAGTACCAGCGTCAATGTTTGATGATTGGTGGAAATAGAACATAAAAAAGAAGCTAATCTCATTTAGCTTCTTTTTTATACGTTAACGATATACCCCTACTCTTTTCTCTAATAAATCCTGCAAGCAATCTTCATGTTGTTTATTAAACAATGGCGGCATTTCGTCTAAAGGGAAAAACTGCAAATCTAACGTTTCATCACCGTCTATTTTTGTATTCCCTCCAACGATTGAAAACTTAAAGAATATTACAATTGCCTGTGCCTGATCTCCATTCGGATATGCTTGAAAATATTTCGTATACACACCAATGAGCTCATCAATTTCCACATCATATCCTGTTTCTTCTTTTATTTCTCGAATCGCAGTTTCTGCCGCAGATTCCCCGATCTCCATTGCACCGCCTGGAAATCCCCAAGCATTAAAGTCTCCTCTTTTTTGCAGAAGCACTTCACCAAATTCATTAAATACACAACCTCCTGCAAAATTCAAAATAACATAATCATGCCCTATTTTTTCACGTAATTCCTTTATATAATTCGCCATCTGCTTCTCCTTTTTATCCATCTTCCATTATTCTTTTTTATCTTTTTCAAGCAATTCAATAATCCGATCTAACTTCTGATTCATATTAATCACATGTTGTTTTTTCATAGTGTTTTTTTGCAATAATCTTTTAATGAACAGAGTAAATGATACAAAAAACAAAACGATAAGCCCGATTACTAGACAAAAATATATCAATGCAAATATATTATTTTCGAACAAATTCATTCAGCTATCACATCCTCTATTTCCAATTATTTTATCACGCAATTCTAAATAGTCAACGATATTATAAATCAAACACAAAAAGAGCACCTTTTAAAGATGCTCTTTTTCATTAATACGTAAATGTAATTGTCGCTAATGAATAACCTGCCATTGCACTATATGGCGCAACTTGATAAGATACACGCTTTGCACCTTTTGGCCAAGCTATTTCATCTAGTACTTTCTTTATATCTTGCATCGTTCCATCCATTGACTGCTTATATCGTACTTCTACTTTTTCTGGCTTGGAAGCAAATTGTTGCTGTAATTTTTTCTTAAACTCGTTGTAATTTTCCGCTCCGTATTGTGCAGATAAATACTTTAAATTTGTTTCTTTTAACATTTGTTCATATACAGCAGTTTTTGAACTACCGGCTTTTATTTTGCTTGTTAATTCGTTGAAGTAGCTTGTAGTTGCCGCTGGATATTCACTACGATCCCATTCATGGTCTTTGCTTAATTGTTCATCAGACATATTAAAATATGAATATGTTACGCGCCCAGCTTTATCAGGAACTGGATCATCGAATGTAGTATCAAGGTGGTACCACTTGTTATCAATGTTCACTAAATTCCATGCGTGAGCTTGTCCATTCCCTGTACCTGTTACAATATGATTTTGAATACCTGCTTCTTTTAGTAATTGATATGTTAACAATGTATATCCTTGGCAAACGGCAGAACGATTCGCTAACGCTTCATACGCTGTATATGCTTGATAAGAAGTATCATATGATACTTCTTTCACAACATAATCATGAATAGCTTTCACTTTTTCATGTTCATCCATGCCTTGTTTAATGATAGAACTTACAATTGCTTTCGCCTGAGACTTTACATACTGTGTTTGCTCTTTTGATTCACGATACTCCACTTGTAATGTAAACGTATAATTCCCTGGCATACCTTTTATAGAATACCTAGTAGATGCTACATTATATTTTACATACTCATCAGCATCTACGATTTTATTAAACTCGCCGTACAATTGGTCCATAATCTTTCTAGCATCTCTATCTTTTGTTTTATATGCGATTGTAATATTTTCTTCACGATTATCAATCTGTTTTTTTAATTCTTTTCTGAAATCATTTAACAACTTTGCATCTGATTGTGTTGTCACTGTAGTCGGATTCGTAGCCGCATAAGATACAGATGACGCTTGTAAGCCTCCCATTACTATAGTTGAACAAAGTGCGGCAGCTGTCACATACTTACTTGTCTTTCCCATCTTGTCACTCCTTACATTCTATAACTATACAAAAAAGTATCGTATAGTTTCAGAGTATACAATACTTTTCAAAATAGGTCATATGAGATTATGCATATTTAACATTGTAAAAAGGTTGTTCTTTTTACAAGAACAACCTTCTTCATTAACAAGTTTGTAACACACAACATGTATTTTCAAAACGTCGATTTTTCAAATCTTCATTACTAATACAGAAATATAGCATTCCTAATTCTCCCCAAACCATATTACAATTTTTATGATCTGAATCAATTTGGAATAAAAGCGTCATTTGCTGTGGCTCTATCCCCATATATTCTCCTGTCTCATATAATACTTCCTCTTGTACAGAGAATGGTTCTCCAAACATTTGATGATTATCATAGTTGTCTGGGATTAGCTCTTCAAGTAATTGCAAGAAACGATCTGAATCCGCCTCATCTTCAATGAAAAGCTCCGGTAATTTATACGTCAGTTCAAAAGTAATTGCACACTGGTTATATTTCGCTTGTATTTCATCTGCTCTACGTAATTGCTCTACAGGGATATCATAATAAAGTACACGTCCAGCTTCGTTTGGATTTACATCTTCTTCAAAGTAATTTTCAATACTAAAGAAATATAACATCCCTGTCTTAGGAAGATTGTGATCCATACCAACGTTTTGTAAATCACTTAAATTAAATTGTGCGATAAAACATAACGGATTCTCTTTGTATGTTGGATATTCAAATGTATTTGGCAAATCAGGAACTCCGCCCATTTTCGAACTGCCTATCGCAATTATTTCCTGTTGTTTTGGCACAACTTTTACACAAGGAAATACAGTATTAATAAGTTCCTGTTTCAAATGTGTTAGTTCATATTTATCAATTAATATTTCAATTTTCTGTTCCATAAATTCTCCTTACATTTACATACTTATTTGTATCATAGCACAAAGATTATACTTCATTCATTGTAAATTCAACAAGCCCTCCAAAAAACGGGCTTATCCCTCGTACGCGAACAAGTTTAAAAAAGCATAGTATACATTGTTCCTACAAACACGATAGTTCTTTATTTCTTCCAGTATATTTTCCCCTCGTTCATTTTTATTTTTAATTTAAGGAGGAATTCCACATGGGTTACGGATATAGTTGCGGCGGTTACGGCGGTGGTTACGGTTACGGCGGTAGTTGTGGTGGCGGTTGTGGTTATGGAGGTTTCGCTTTATTAATCGTTTTATTTATCCTTCTAATCATCATCGGAGCTAGCTGTTGGGGCGGCTTTGTAGGCTGCTAGTAAACTTAAAAACTATTGTAAAAAAGCACGTACAATACGTGCTTTTTTTCCATTTTCATTTTTTAGAAAGGAAGTATGTTCAATGAAAATTGATGGTGTTTTTGAAGGAGGCGGTGTACGCGGAATTGCTCATGTAGGGGCAATTTGCGCGTTAGCCGAAAAAGGATATGAATGGGAACGTTTAGCTGGAACATCAGCCGGCGCTATTATTGCAGCTCTTCTAGCAGCAGGATATTCTTGTTCCGAATTAAAGACGATTGTAACAGACATTGATTATGAAAAATTTACCAAAAAAACTTTTCTTGATAAAATCCCCTTTATTGGTAAAGGATTAAGCACTTGGTCTACTCTAGGTATTTATTCAAATGTATTTCTCGAAGAATGGCTAGAAGACCTGCTTAGAAAAAAAGGAATTCATTTGTTTACAGACTTACCCGATTTGAATAAACTCAAAATTATCGCTTCAGATATAAGCAATGGTAAAATGGTTATTTTTCCCGATGACTTGCCAAACTACGGATTTTTAAATTATCGCTTCTCTATCGCTAAAGCAGTAAGAATGAGTGGAACCATTCCTTTCTTCTTCGAACCAGTGAAATGGAGAACCCCAAAATGGAAACAACCTTGTTATATGGTTGACGGCGGTATTTTAAGTAATTACCCAATTTGGATTTTCGATTCACCGACTTCTCCTCGCTGGCCTACCTTTGGATTTCATTTTGTAAAAGATGAGATTCAAGCTGATCCCGCCCACTATGACGAACCTATTTCCATGTTCAAAGGATTATTTAAAACGATGATGCAAGCTCATGATTTACGTCATTTAGATAAAGAATCAAAGGCTAGAACTATTACAATTCCAACAGGAATCATTACCAGTACTAATTTTCAACTAACTAAAGAAGAGAAAGAATGGCTCTATAACTCTGGTTATAATGCAGCTAATAAGTTTTTACAATCCTGGAACTTCAGACAATATGTTGATGAATATAGAGACGGCAATCAGGATCGAAAAACAAATCGGTATTTCCGCCAACTTGACTCATAATTATATTATTTTCCCTGTCACACTTTAATAGTAAATAAGCCTAATAATATAGTACATTATTAGGCTTATTTACTTCTTATGTACTCTCCCATTATTTAAGGATAAGTTAACCCTTCAGCTTCTTCTGCGGTAATTACTATGTAACGGTTTCCGGTTCTTAATCCTAACAGTTCTGCTTTTTCAACTGCATCCTGTTTTGTCTCTGCATAAGCAGCTAAATATTTATCCCCATCGATAATTTGGCAAATCACATATTGTTTCATGGTTTTCTCCTTTTACTCTTTAATTAATTGCGCAATCTTTTTTATTCCAACTTCAATTTCTTCTACAGTTGCATAGGAATAAGAAAGACGTAAAAATTGGTTAGCACTTCTATCATACAAAGTGCCTGGGTTTAACAACACCCTTTCTTGTAAAGCTTTTTCAAATAAACTACGATTCGAAATTGGTAGATTTATATGTAGCCAAATGTAAAAGCTTCCTACTGGCTCATGCCAAGTTGCAATGCCACTACAATACTTTTCTAACATACTTATCATAAAATCTCTACGTTTTTTCAATTCACTTCTTACAAACTGTAAATGTTCATCATACAATCCATTTTCAAACCACTCCGCTGCAATCTGCTGGGATATAGAACTTGAACCATAATCAGTTTGCATTTTTATATCTGCTAATCTTTGAATAACTGATTCTGATCCAACAACCCACCCAATTCTTAAACCAGGACTAATGACTTTGGACATACTTCCAATATGTAGCACGATACCATTTTTATCATATGCCTTTAAAGGCTTTGCAACTGGTGCATCGAACCATAAATCTTGATATACCGCGTCCTCAATAATAGGTAATCCAATTTCATTACATATCTCCATCACTTCTTCCCTCTTCTTAGCGTTCATACTAAAATTGGTCGGATTATGAAAAGATGGGATTGTATATAAAATAGATGCGTTAAATTGTTTCTTATATTTTGTGATATAGGAAGTATTTATACCATTCTCATTCATTGGTATTCCAATCAAGCGCATTCCTGCTGATTGAAATACATTAAGCGAATATAAATATGATGGTTTTTCTAATAAAATTGACGCTCCTTTCGGAAGAAGCCCCATAGAAATAAGTTGCAGTGCTTGGATTGCTCCCGAAACAATTAAAATAGAGTCAGGAGATACATATACCCCATGCCCTTTTAAATATTCCGCAATTTTTTCTCTTAAATGGAGATTTCCTTTCGGTTCCTCATACCCAAGTGTAACATTTGATTGTAGAATTTTATTAATAATACCCTTCATCTTTTTCTCAGGCAAGAGACTCGGTGAAAGTTCACCTGTTCCTAATCGAATTACATTGGGAGTAAATTCAGCTTGATTAATCTCTTGTACAGCAGGAAGATTCGGATAATGAAGTCCTGTTTCTACATAAGACTGCCAGTTTGGAGGCGGGGCATATGTAGAAGTACTCTCACTATTATTTATAACAATTGTTCCCTTCCGGCCATTCCCCTCAACATACCCTTTTGCTACTAATTCATCGAAAGCCATTACAATTGTACTTCGATTCACTTCAAACGTATGCGCCAAATCTCTTTGTGAAGGTAATTTAGTTCCAATTGTCCATTCCCCATTAACAATTCTCTCTTTTATATAAGATTCTATTTGTTTATACAAAGGAACAGATGAAGACATATTAGGTTTCCAAACGAGCCTTTCCATTATCTCACCTCACATACTTTATGGTTGGTAACCTATCCAACCATATGGATGGATACAAATTTTCATTTCTTCTATACAATATAGACTATCATAATTAATCAAATTAAGTAGGAGGTAATCTGATGAGTGAAGCAATTATTCACGGTATCATCCTTGCATTTGGTCTTATCATTCCATTAGGTGTCCAAAATGTTTTCGTCTTTAACCAAGGCGCTAGTCAACCAAATATTTGGCGAGCTGCTCCTGTAGTCTTGACTGCATCTATATGTGATACATTATTAATATTAATTGCTGTACAAGGTGTCTCCCTTGTCCTCTTAACTTTCTCTTGGTTAACAACCACCTTGTATATGACTGGATTTTTCTTTCTTATGTATATGGGCTTGGTTATTTGGAGAAGCGATCCTTCAAATGATGTAAAACAAGAAAAAAGCATGCCTTTAAAAAATCAAATTATTTTCGCCGCATCAGTTTCATTACTAAATCCACACGCAATTTTAGACACAATTGGTGTAATCGGAACAAACTCTATACAGTACATAGGAAGTGAGAAATGGGCTTTCACTTTTGCAACAATTATAGTTTCTTGGATCTGGTTTATTAGTTTAGCTTTTGCTGGAAAATTTCTAAAAGGATTTGACTCAACAGGAAAAACGATTATAGTATTAAATAAAATTTCAGGGCTACTCATATGGGGAGTCGCACTTTATATGTTAAAACAAGTTGTTTTTCCTAACTAATTAAAGAGAATTGCATGTTATGCAATTGGCATGCAATTCTCTTTCGCATTATGAAGTTGGTTCCGGTTTCTGTTTTAACATCATTTCATCTTTTGCTGGTTTAATCCAAATAATTGCTATGACAGCACCAATAGCAGCGAAGATGCTTGTTAAATAAAACACTTCATGGTCTGCCCCTTTCATAAAAAAAGAATACAGGGGTGGTCCAGCTGCTACACCGATAAATCGCATTGAACTATAAAATGACGTAACTGTCCCCCTCTGCTCTTTTTCAATCCCTTGTGTAATAAGAGCATCTAGACATGGTAACGCCATACCAATTCCTCCCCCCATAATAACGAGACAAAGAAGTAGCAAATAGATTCCTTTTAGAAATAAAGGTAAGAAGACAGATGCAGCAGCCAGTAAAAATCCAATATAGATACACTTTTTCATAATATCTTGTTTATCTCCAATTTTTTTACCAGCCATATATGAGCTAAGTGATAGTACAAGTAAAGGAATAGCGAGTACACACCCTTTCCATATACCATGAATATCGTACTTCGACTCCAGTATAGTTGACAGATAAAAAAGTATTCCGAATAAAATAAGCATAATAATTGCACCTAGTATAAAAATGGCAATTAACCATCTTCCCTTTTCTCGAAACGTAGAGATAATAGATTGAATAAATTCCTTAAGTGGTGGGGCTTCTTCTTCTTGTTTCTTCGCCTTTACTAGTACCAGTAGTAAAACAATCGATATTACACATAAAACTGGAATCGCCCAAAATGGTAAGAACCATACAATTGCTGCAAGAGCTGATCCTAATATGGGACTCAATACTTTTCCAAATGTATTTGACGTCTCAATGATTCCTAAACCTGCACTAACCTGTTTTTCATCTTTGTATAAATCACCGACACATGGTATGACAACTGGCATAGCACCAGCAGCACCTATCCCTTGAATTGCTCTTCCAATAAGAATCCAAACATAAGGGTTATCAACTTTCCATGATACCCATCCCGTTATCGCTCCTCCAATAGCTGCAATTAATAAACTTGGAACCATTACCATCTTTCGTCCCCATCTATCTGATAAATAACCAGCGATCGGTATAAGTATAATTGCAATGATAGAATAAATTGTAATTATCATGGATACTTGGAAAGATGAAATATGTAATTTCTTTTCAATGGTTGGCAGGATTGGAATAAGCATTGAATTACCTAGCGTCATAACAAGTGGAACTGATGCAAGTGCAATTAAACAACAGTTTTCTTTTTTAACATGTTGATTTCGGAACCTTTCATCATATATTTCTTACCATATAATAGCCCTGCTGGAAATTATGTTTACATTCCACCAGGGCTATTTCATCTTTACTACTTTCCATTTACAACAAAAGAAATTGGGTAAAATATAGCATTACTCCTATTCTTTGAATCCTGTTCACAATATATCCATACCAATTAATTGAAAATAAAAAAGAAAGGAAGAATCCTTCCTTTCTCCTATAACCTTCTACATTTAGCGAGTATATCCGCCACCAAGCTGTTGTTCTGCCATCGCTACAAGGCGTTTTGTAATTTCACCGCCTACAGAACCGTTTGCACGTGAAGAAGTATCAGCCCCAAGCTGTACACCAAACTCTTGTGCAATTTCATATTTCATTTGATCTAGAGCTGCTTGTGCTCCATGTGATGCTAATTGATTAGCGTTACGATTTCTAGCCATTACCGATCACCTCCTTATATATATTAAACTGTATCAAATCCGAAATTAAATACATGGTAATTTTTGGTTATTGATAAAAATAAAAAAAGAGTCTCCTAAACGAGACTCTTTCATCATTTCACCTTATGAACTTACTACTTCTAATTTTCTATTCGTTAATACTTTCATTTCTTCTTTCAATATATCTTTCGCATTATGCCCAAACCATTCAAGCGAAGCAAAATGATCAGTATCTCTCACTTCCCGGATGATTTCATCATAGTTTACAATACCTTCAAATAATGGAACCATTCCTACACGACTTCCAGCAGCGGCATATACATTATTTGGTTCAAACACGTGTAAATACTCCGCTGATGATATATTCTTAAAATGGTAATGTTGTATCCACGGCTTTAATCGATGAAAACTATCTACAGGGTCTGCACCAGACTCCCATATATGAAGAAAATCAAGGTTTATTTTTAAATATGGATGATTTACTTCTTCTAACAATTTCAAAGTAGACGGAAAAGTATCCGTTAACGTATTTGGATGTGTTTCTAATAGTATATACATATTATGCGGAGCAAATAGATCACAAATCATGCGAATTCGCTCCACATACTCTTTTCTCTCTTGTTCCGAGAAATCCTCACTACCTTTTTGCCCGGCAAACGTACGAATTTTATTTGTATTAAACCAATTAGCTAGTGTTACCAGCTGTTCACATTTTTCCATCGTTTTTTGAAAATCCGCTAATAATGATATGTCCAAGTAATCACTTATCATCGTAACTTCTAAATTTTTATCCTTTAAATAATCTATTTCTCGTTCTGTCGTTTCACGCTCTTGCATATATAAATTTTGTGCATGGGTCCCCCACAACTCAATTCCTTCAAAACCGTTTTCGTATGCAAATTGAACAATATCAGTAAATGAAATTAGTTGATGGCGAAATGAAATTGTACATAGCGAATATTTCATTGGTTTGAACTCCCTTATCTTAAATTCAATGAACTTGTATTAGTTAAGAAAGACTGATTTGTTATCATTTCTTTCCATAACAGAAACTGTTTCTCTAGTTCATCCTTAATTTGCAGTTCAATTGTATTCATTTCATCAAGTTTCTCAACAATTGGTAATAACATATCTTTATTATTTGTCATTGCCATTTTAATAGCACGGTACTGCACATTTGTAAATCCTTGTACAATGTCTTCCACTCGATCACACCAATAATCAAATTCTTGCTCCGAATATTGTAAAGTTTCACGGAAGTATGCAAAGGCATGTTCATAGCTATATTTACGTATTGCCAATACGGGTATTTGCTTTACTGCCGTTACAAGCCCGGAAAGTGAATACCCATCCTCTTCATTTACCATTTTTATTATTAATTTTTTTAATTCCATTGTTAGTTCATTATCATCTTTTTTGAATGTTTCCATGAAATAACTTTCTACCATCTCTTGTGTTGGCTCCTGAATTCCTTCTATATCAATGAAATAGCCTCCACCAAATGGGTTGTCTTTAACAGAATGGAGCACTTTTTCTCTTTCCATATTCCCTTCCCAGCGAAAATCAGGATCAAGCATGAACCATTCCTCTTCTTTCTCTGTCTTCGATATCATTAAGTAATGCGGAAACGGTTTTTGATGAAACTTATTTTCTCTCTCAGGCAATAAAGACATATCAACCATTACAATTACGTAACGATTTTCCGGCTTATTTTCTACTAATTCTAAAAATGTTTCTACATTGCTACTTTTATCTTTTGAATGATCGTACCATTCGTTCACTTTAATGCCATACAATTTTTCATACCAAAGTAAGTAGTTATCATGATTAATGTTTTCGGAATGATAAGAAATAATCCCGCCTTCTGTTATATCAAAATCTCCATCCCATAATCCGAAATAAAATGGACGGAAATCTATATCGCTACGCCTTTTTATAATTTCACAAAAACAACTCACTAAACAGTGAACTTTAATTGAAGTCATACTCTCATCCACTTTCCTAAAAGGTTAGTTATTCACATTTATTTCGTGTAACGGCTGTAACTCTTCCATAAAGTCAAGCAAAGATCCTACAGTAAGAAACGCCTTTGGGTCTATCTCATCCTCTGGAACGCATAGCTTTAAATCCATTTCTATGTATACTATAAGCTGTAACATCATTACCGAATCTATATATAAATCTTGATTTAAACGCATCGTTTCTTCTAAATGCGTTACATTTTTCAGTTCCATTTTTTCTCTCATAATACTTAAAACTGCTTCTTTTAACATTTCACGACTCATGTTGTTATCTCTCCCATCTCTAATAACTTCCGACTTACTTTCCCTGTTTTATTTTTCGGAATCTCTGCTACATTTTCAATTTCATGTGGCACTTTATAAGACGGTAAATGCTGTATGCACCATTCTCGTATTTGTACTGGTTCAATACGAGAGACTACTTTCGCTTTTACTATTTCTCCCATCACAGGATGCTTGCCCCGGTATACAATCGCCTCCTGAATACCTTCTAATCGAAGCATCGTTTCTTCCACTTCTATAGGAAATACCTTTAGACCGGACACATTAATAACATCATCTATTCGCCCCATGAAATGAAGGCCTTGCTCAGATCTATAACCTAAATCTTTTGTATAAATCTCCTTTTCAGCAATTTTCACTACGATTTCTTCAGGTTCATCTTCATTTGAACCTATGTTAATACTTACATGAGGAAGTGGTTTTCCTAAATCCAAATGTGTTTCCATAGCATGACATATACTAATGCAACCAGCTTCAGAACAGCCGTACTGCTGCATCATGTATTTCGTCATGCCCTTTAACTTATAAAATAGCGTTTCTGGCAAAGGTGATCCTGATGTCATAATTTTATGAAACCGAAAAGTCCCTTGTGGAAAACTCCCCATAATATGTAACATAAGTGGTACTGCGTATATGATATGTTTTTCGGTATTACGAACTATATTTAATGCGAATTTAGGGTTTTTATTTGTAATGATTATAGGCTTACTACCTCTCGTAATTGCTGATAACGTGCCACAAATTAATCCGTATGAATGTGAAACTGGAGCCATTACAATTGGCACTTCGTCTTCTTCACATTTTAAAGCTTCATTGTAAGCAGCAATTTCTGTTTCAATTTCCGTCCATGCTCTACGAATCAGTTTTGGCTCTCCTGTTGTACCTGAACTATACTGCAATAAAGACGGTTCTTCTTGTAATAGATTTGGAACTTCTAATTTTGTAAAGTCGTTACTTTCTCCGTATAAAAGTGCAGTACACTTTGCGCGCTTTGCCATTTCAATAGCTGTATCCTTTGGCGTATCTTCATGAATAAGTAGTACAGATGCTCTTTTTTCTTTTAGGAAAAACACAAGCGTAATAATATCGAATGGATTTTTCAGACAAAGTGCAAATCTATTTCCTTCTGCTTCTTGAAATTGTTCCACTCCCTCGTAACCTTGTAATCTCAATTCAAAATCATATTTGCTAAATTCTTGTTTATTAACGATTAGCATGATTTCCCCCTGTAACAACTGGTTTTTGTATTGTAAGTTGCTTTGCTCTATACAATGGATTTGGAACTTCATGAACAAGCGATTCCACATCCATATATAAACGACGCTTCGTTAATTGCTCTGCATGAAATGTAGGTGCATATAATTGTAATGCTTCAAAACGTTCTTTCAAATGCGAAAATCTTTCAAAATGATCTTCTATTTCTTCAACAAGAATGATCCAAAATTGTTCCTCTTTCAACTGATACTCATCTGCCAGCACGAAAGCCAGTTCACCTAGATTGAATAGGAAAAGCGCATCTAAAACCATTTCTTGTAAACATTCAATACGGTCCATTTCAAAGAAATCATTCATTTGACCATTCGCATATGTTTTATGCATTTTAGTAAAGTCTGGACATTTTTCGAGTTCTTTCAAAAATGGACGATAAAACTCCAGTCCTTCATGAAAATCTTTTAGTGCAATACGGACTGGTATTCCCTCTTCATGAACTAAAATCATGTTTTGTCCATGTGATTCTAATGCGACTCCATGCTCTACAACGAGGTGTACAACTGGGATAATTGCTTTTTGAATAAGCAATTGTAACCAGCTTTCTACTCCATATCTCTTTAACCACAAGTCAATAGTTGGTGTCCCATCTTTTCCCTTGGCATATAAACCGTTAAATGGGATTGCCTCTTCTTTCTTATCTAAATATTTGTGAACGCTTTCGCGCCAAATACATCCTAATGAGCCATACGTAGCTTTTTTATTCGCATCGTACGTAACACTCGAAAATTCATTTAACAAAATTAAACGCGATTCATCCCTTAAATAAGGGTCATGATTTACTATATCTTTTAACCAATTCGATATAGCAGGTGCACTCACAACCGAATGTGGTTTTAATGTACGGATAGTTGAAGTATTGAGTAAATTCATTGATAACTTTACATATGGTTTCTCTCGATTCGTAACATTTCTTAATGTCCGCATCGACTGCTGCGCGCAATAATCATCTTCTGATTTCCCTAAATAAATAATATATTTACCCTGTATATGGTCAGTATAATTCGGAATAATAAAGTTCTCCCACTGCCAAGGATGAACAGGTATAAACATGTACTTCTTCGAATCACAGTCCATTGTTCGAATACGATCCATATACTCTTCGATTTTCTTTTCACCAATTTCTTCTTTAAAGGTACAGTTATAACTCTCTTCACTTTCATATCCTACAGTCGTATATTTCTCATGAACTGCAATCCATATAATTTTCATTGGTTGCATAAATTCAAATCCATATTGAAAATTATCACGATATTGAAACCCGATGCGTGCTTTATAACTAGGATGATACGGGTGTCCATCTATTAAATGACTTTCAAGCTCATCATAAGATTTCGCAAGATAGTCTTCTTCACAACTTCTCTCATATTGTGCAATCGTATCTTTAAAGATTGTTTGTTCTAATTCTTGAATAAAAGAATCCAATTTCGTTCGATCCACTTGAACAATCCGAAAAATCTCCTGTAAAAATTGTGAAACTGATTGTATTTCTTCTTCCTCATCTTGAACTCTCATTATTAATGAGTCATGTAAACAAATACGCCCAAATGTCATACGTTCTTGCCCATAGCATTGGTACATTACATTTTGATCCTTTTCATCAAGACCTTGTATAATAAAAAGTATTTGCTCTCCCTTTTGTATACGAATCGGCGTAATGATTTCTTCATAAATTAACGATTCTACTAATTGCCGGAATACTCTTCTTCTTACTGAAATATACTCTTTTGATTGGAGTGCCTTCAATATTTTTATGTGATAAACTTCTTCTTTCATAAATCCCTCCGCTATAATACGGAATATCAAATTCCATTATTTGTATTACGTGAAATTTTAGCACCACTTATGAACGAACAGCCACTTCTCTAACGAGTGGATTATCTACTTGTACATAAATTGCTTGCTCTAAAGGATTTGTCAGTTCATCAACATCGAAAAATCTCGTTAGTAAATTTGCTTTACATGCCAATTTATTTTCTTCCAACAATTCACTTAAAAATGTAGAAGGTTCTCGGTTATATGGAAGGAACGCTTCAAGTACAGACCTTAATTCCGAAAGAAGAATTTCCTCCTTTATTAATCCTGCTGTACCAAAACCGTTAATTAGTCCAAACATATGATTAAAAATTAAATAGTAACGAAATCTTTCATCTACAATGTAATCGTCATATAAATTCCCAGTACGTTCGCCAATACCCGCTAGTTCATTATCTAGCACTGACTTCATTGAATTGCAGAAATAAAAACCTTGATTATCACGGAAGTAAAAATTAACTGGATAACCATCTTTCAATTGAACAACACTATTTTGTTGATGCGCTTCTAATGCAACGCCATAACGTAAATACATCCATACCATCGGCTTTAAAGAGATATTCATATATCGTCTAAACCACTCTAAACTTACTTCTTCACAGCTTCTACCTTCTAAATTCGCTAAGCGGTGGACAATATTTGCTAAACGAGTTCTTTCACCCGGAATTGCATCTTGTACTAATCCAGCGATAAGCGTTGCATCATTTTCATTTTCACTATAAAATGTGTTTTCTCGAATAATCACTTCAAATCCAGACTCTTGTGCCCCGTATTTTAAAGTAATAAAGGCCGGATCACATATAAAATTAAATCCTGGAAACTTTTCTAGCACCTCTCCAATTTTAGTATTCAATATTTCCTTACCTTCAAGTCCACTCTCAAGTTCCTTCAATTTATTAATACGCATTGAATTCGTGACCTTTACAGGGAATGAAAACTTGAACATATACTTCGAATGAGGATGATATAGCGTTCTAAGTGATGATGTCGCCATATAACAATTACCTACTGGACCGATATATTCAAGTACACCTTGATTCATCCAATTTTGCACATAAGATTGATGTAATAGCCATTCTGCTTGTAGCGGATGGATTGGAATTAATGAATATTCATCTTCTTGACAGTACTCTTCAATAAATTCTTGACCTACCTTTTCATCGTTCTTTAATTCCTTTTTTATTATCGCCGTTGTAGAATCTTGTAACAATGACTTTTCACTTACTATACTTTTATGTGCCCGAAAATAGTGAAGTTGGCACTCCCCTTTTAATTCAGGAGAATACATTGAACTTTTCCAATCCAATATACCTTGTCTACTCTTTGGTGTAGGATGAGTTAAATGTCCAAATAATAAAGATTGCTCCGCCTCTATAAAAGTCGTATGGAAACCATATAATTCAGCTGTATCCTGCTCCCTTCCTTGTATAAACTTCTCAATATTTTGACAACTACAGATAACTCGAAGCATAAGTTCATCAGGATTCGTACCTTCTCCATAGTTAATAGACATTTCCTTTATTAAAAACATAATAACCGTAATATAATCTGCTTTAATAACATTTTTATTTTCGCCAATTTGGTAATAAAATTGTTCTCCAAATAGATGACGGTCCGTTGACGATCTATATATAACTTCCCCATACAAAGTAACGTTTTGTGCCGATAAAGGGCAGCATAAATAAGTGGGGATAGCGTCTCTTTGAAATGAATGGCAGAAAATATTTTCTATCCTTTTATCCTCCGTAATCCATTCTCCACTTCCTGTTTCTCTTAAATAACAATTTAAAAAGCTTTGTATTGTTGCATGTTCCGCGATTTGTTTCGCATGCTGCATACTGCTCCTCCTCTTTTAGACGAACACTATCATTTTTTTGTGAAACTTCTGACAGTTGAATTTTATTATCAACTATGATTTTAATTGATAATGATAATCATTTCAAGATATATTTCAGAATTTTTTTATCTAGCTAAACTTTTCACCTTTTCAAAACATTTAATCCGTCAACAAAAAAATACACCAATGTAATAATTGATGTATTTTTTCATTCTCGTAAATTAAGTTTACATAATAAAATTATCGTTTTCTATATTGATAGTGATTTGTATAAACAATCCATATCTCGCCAAGCATATGCTATTTCTTCTACATTTAGTCTTTCTAAAAGTTTCGTGTCAATTTTTTCCGGATTATATTTTTCATAAAACTTTTTAGAAGGGTTATTAGCAACAACCCAAACTAACAGAGATTGCATATTATCTTTTTTACATTCCGATAGCAATGCTTGAAATAATCTTTGTCCTATCTTCATTCCTTGATATTTTTGTAAAATGTATATTGCATATAATTCTCCATCACAATTATATGCACCTGTTCTTTCAACTCCCCCATCGATAAATCCAATTATTTTACCATTTAACGTTTCTGCTACAAACCTAAATTGATGCCCGTCTTCTTTTTGAAATATACTTTCCCATAGCTTTTCTCGTTGGTCATACGTTATATTGTCTAAAATTTCATTAGAGAATATCCCCTTATAAGTTGTTTTCCAACTATCCACATGCACTTTTGCAATTGCCGAAATATCATCTTTTATTGCCCTTCTAATATGTATCTCCACCATACTCATCCCCCTTAGAAAATAATTATAGCAAAATGTTTTGTATGCATTAAAAAAAGAGTGAATTTTCATCACTCTTTTTATCTACTTTCAACTTCTACTGAAACAACATGATCGATTTCTTTTAAAGAACTATATAATTCAGTTGTATATAAATCTTCTGGAGCTAAAATGACCATTTCCAATTGCTGAGATGCCCCATTATCAATATCTTTAATTTTCACTCGTTTCACTTGCATATTTAAATTTTTAATTTGCTTAAAAATCCCGTCTAACTCTCGATGTTTGTTTACGGTAATTTTTATAGATAAGTCCTTTTGTCTTAATGAATAAGGGCCTGCAATTTTCACAATTTGCGGAAGTACGTTAATCGCTAATATAATTAAAATCATAGCAACCGTCGCTTGTATATAAAAACCTGCACCAATCGCAATACCTAGTGCTGAAGCGGCCCATACCATAGAGGCTGTCGTTAATCCTGAAATAACGTCATTATTTCTGCGTAAAATTACCCCTGCTCCAAGAAAACCAATCCCACTAACAATTTGAGCGGCGAGACGCATTGGATCCATGTTTGTATGACCCGGTACAGAATAAACATTCACTGATTCAATTGAAACCATTGTAATTAAACAACTCGCTACGGAAATAACCATACTTGTTTTCACACCAAGCGGTTTATTCTTTAGCTGCCTATCTATTCCGATGAATAATCCTAAAAAGAGTGCTAAACCTAATTTGAATAAAAATTCATATGACATATTTCATTCTCCTTACTTTACAATGTTTCCCTTGGAACAATCCACTATAACTCTTTTATGATATCAATTCCAGTCTTTTCTATTCATTTAAAGTAAAAAACCGAAAAAACATTTTTGACAATGTTTCCCCGGCTTTTTATTACAATTAAGATCTTTCTTTATTTTTGTTCTTTAATTTTAATTTGTGCATCTTTATAAAATGCTAACTTATTATCATTATACTCTTTTGTATGT
Source organism: Bacillus sp. TH17 (assembly GCF_016651125.1). Classification (NCBI taxonomy): domain Bacteria; kingdom Bacillati; phylum Bacillota; class Bacilli; order Caryophanales; family Bacillaceae; genus Bacillus; species Bacillus sp. TH17. The sequence continues at coordinate 1,558,610 of NZ_JAEKEN010000001.1, read as the reverse complement.
TTATTAAATTGTTCTTTCGCCTTTTGCGCTTCCACATTTAATTCATTAACAGTTTTAACTTTTTCACCAATTTCTTTTAACTTCGTTTCTTTTACTTTTAATTTTTCATACAGTTCTTTTTCAGTCGCTAACGCCTTCGTGTAATTCTCATTCATCTTTTGGAAGGCATCATAACGATTTTTATACGATTCTTCTACTGTTTTTGCTTGTTTTTGTAATTTCTTATCTTCGAGTTTTTCAATATTATTTTGAACGGATGTCGTTTCTTTCTGCGCTTTTTCTAACTGTTCCTTCTCATTTTTCAATACTTTTTCACGCTCGTCTACATTTGCAGTAGCTTGCTCTATTTTCTTTGAAACTGCTTCATTATGCTCTTTACCTTCTTGTAAAATTTGAGAATAAAGTTCTTGTCCTTGCTTTTCTAACTTCTCTAATTTTTTTGTGTCATCTGCTAAAGATTTTTCTTGTGTAGATGCTGCTTCAAAAGCCGTAAATAAATTTTCTTCTGGCTTTTCACCGAAACAACCTGATAATAATCCTACTGATAATGCTCCAACTACTGCTACTTTTCCATATTTCAACTTCAATTCCTCCATTACATACGGTTATCATGCCAGAGGTTCACGGGGAAGTGATTCTCTTCATGATATGCTTCAAACTCATAACCCTTTTCTTTTAGACCCTTTAATATTGCTGGCACAGCTGCGACTGATTGCGGATGAATATCATGCATTAAAATGACTTCTTGAGGATTTGTTGCACCAGCTAATACATTTTGAGCGATTTGTGCTGCCGCTGCATCGACTGGTACTTTGTTGTATTTCCAGTCTAAAGAATCAATTGTCCAGTCCCATACTTTAAGACCACCCTCTACTACTTTGTTTCGAAGATCTTCATTTAAACCAGGCTTCGACCCGTATGGTGGACGTGTTAATTGAGGTGATTTTCCAATAATATTTGCGATTAAGCTTTGATCTTCTTTCATTTCATTAACATATTCGCCATTTTTATATAACTTCGCAAAATTGTGTGTCATACTATGCATTCCAACATAATGACCCTCTGCATTTTGACGTTTTACTAAATCAGGAAACGCTTTTACATTCGCTCCGATTAAAAAGAATGTCGCCTTCGCATCATGCTGTTTTAACATATTTAATAATTCAGCCGTATATTTTCCTGGCCCATCATCAAATGTAAGATAAGCAACTTTTCTTTCCATTCCGTTAAAACGACTTGGCGCCGTTTTATTCATTTCAACTTTCGATTGTTCACTTGCAAGCTGCACTATATTTTCTTGCTTCGCAACAGCTTTTGCTGGTGAAGTAATAGATTGAAACATGAAATACCCAATAGCTACTATTGCAATCGCTACTGAAACAACTGCAACTCGTTTAATTTTAAAAGCCTTTTCCATTCTATCGAATTCCTCTCCCTATTAATCTTATATATAAATCACCCAATATAATTATACATCTATTTATTTTATTACACTATATAAACAATCTAAAATATGAATTATAATGGGAGTTTTATCAAAATTGTTGTTCCTGCCTCAACAAGCTCTTTATTCTTTTCATACCAATTCTTGATTGCACTATGTACAACTTTCAAGAAGATTTGTTTTAACCTGTTTGATCTTCCATCAATTCAATTCGCTTTCAACTTGCAATGAGATGAATTTATTTTCTCTATTTTAGGAGTTAATTACCAAATTATTTCCTCTAGTATATCGTACAATTGCACCTTTTGTTTATATAAATTAAAATGATTTAACTGTAGACGTGAAAAAACTAGTAGCCCTTCTACTAAAAATAAATGAAGCAGTCCATTTCCATAAAAAAAGATTGGCTGAGGCCAACCTTTTTTTATACTTATTCATTTCGATTTGGTTTTGGTGTAACACCTAAATGCGCATTTAACTTATTCGAAATATCTTTTACATTCTTTTCATTTGGAATGTAATAATAAATACCACCAATACGTTTATCCGTTCCTTCTATTTGCATCTTTTCCATTTGCAAATCTGATCCTGCCATATTTTTCGTAATAGCAAGCATATCATCAAACGTTAAGTTTGTTTTCATATTTTTATCAACTGCATCAAGTAAAGAGCCCATTTTACTAATTGATTGAACAGACATTGCTTTTTTCGCAATTGCTTCAATTACAAGTTGTTGTCTTTGACCACGCATTGCGTCACTGTCAATTTTACGCGTTCTAGCAAGTGCAAGGGCTTGTTCACCATTTAAATGTTGGTAACCTTTTTCTAAATGGATCATACCTGCTTGGTCTTTACTATCTTGTTCTGTGAAAGTAACAGGTACATCAATATCAATACCACCAATTGAATCTACAATTTGTACAAATGACTCAAAATTAAACTTCACATAATAATCAACTGGTACATTTAAAAATCTTTCCACTGTATCTCTTGTACTTTCAACACCACCAAATACGTGTGCGTGTGTAATTTTATCTAATTTCTTTCTAGATGGAATATAAACGCGTGAATCACGCGGAATGCTTACTAATTTAACGGATTTATCATCTTTATTAATTGTCGCTAATAAAAGTGCATCTGTCCGAACCGCTTCACCATATTGGCTTTTTCTCATTTCGCTTCCATCGACACCCATGATTAAAATCGAAATATTATCCTTTAAAGGTTCCACTTCTTTGTCCCTTTTTGATGACTTATCAATTTGTGCATATGCATCACTTACAACAGCTTTTGCTTTGTTATATATAAACGATCCATATCCTACTCCTCCAAAAACAAGTAGGAAAAATGGAATTAAAATGAACCATTTTATTGACTTTCGTTTAGAACGTTTTTTATTGCTTCTCGTATTTTGTTCTAATTCAGAGCTCATACCCATTCGCCTCTCTTTCTCTTTCCCTAGTATAATGTAAGTCTATTAATCTTCATATTGAATTTCCTTTCAATTACCTTACATTTTTGTAAGGTTACTTCATGAATCCAACATGTATTCCATTTCACATTATACTCTTGTGCTTATTTTTGGCAAGTCACTATTTATCAACTTAAAAAATCCAATACTTCGGAATATCCGAATTTACATATTTATTATTCTGTTATTTGCAGGTAGTAAGATTTTCACCTCACAATTTAGCAAGAATAAAGAGTCAAGTTTGTGCCGTACCATCTTGATTGGTGATGACTAATAATCAGTGAGGGATAAATCCCCCACTGATTAAAGTTTCACTTTATTATTTCTCATTTGGTGTGTATATCATTTGCTTCCCATTATTATTAATTAAAGCTGACTTTGCTTTTATTTTCGTTTTTTCTATTTCTACATCTTTATTTGAGAAATTCACAATGATTTTAATATCTTTTCCATATGAAGTAGATTGTACTAGCTTATCTTCTGACAGATATGCAAAGTTCGTCATTTCTTCTTTTACTGCCTTTTCATGAACTTCATTCCAAACTTTCAGATGCTCTGTAATTTCTTTTTTATGCTTATTCCACTCTACTTCATCTAAATGGTACAACGGAGGAACATTATACAATAACTCATATAACATACGATTTCCAACCTCGTCCTTTACCTTCAAACTTCCCCATTCCCAGTGGTGCGTTGTAATAACCGAATCATTGTATACTAGTTTATATAATGGCACCGAATATACTGGATTTAAATATACTTGCTTATATTCTTCTTTTAACGGTACTTGTTTTGCATATTTTTCTGGAACATTTTGATTTGGTGACCAATATCCACCGACATAATACGGGCTTGTTTTATTTTTTCTCATATCTTCATCGTCCCACTTAATAACTGGTGTTTCAATTCCATGAGCAAATGCAATCGTACTACTTGCAAAATCATTTCCGCCCTCAGAGCCAACTACCATACCTTTTTCTTGTGCAATATAATCCATTCGTTTTAATCTTGCTTGTAAATCTTGTTCTTGTGTCGTTAAATGTTTTGTTGAATAATCATCATAAATTTCGCCCGTCGCGTCACAATCAATAAACCATGAATTATATTTAGGGCCATTTTGTAATATATCGTTCATTCGTTCTTTTACACTAGGAAGTGATAATGTCGGATTTAATTTTCGGCCTCTCCCTAAAAACCCTTGCACTTTCTCACCATTTTTCTTCGTTACAGTGGCTTCTTCATATAACGATGGGTCATTAAAAGAAGCTGTGTTCCAATTTTTATCACCTTTTTCGTGAATAGAATGGTAAGAATCATACGGACCAACTAAATATCCCATTTCCTTAGCTTCTGTAACGAAATTAGGCTGCATAAATCCTTGTTCCCAGTTCGGTAGACCAATCCACGCTTTGTCTATCCCTACTTTTTTCATTTCCTTTATTATATCCGTTCCATCTGCTTTACCCCATTTACTTACTTCTTCAACTGCATCACCGAGTACTGACTTTAATAAATGTTTATTTAAGCTATACAGCTCTGTCTTCGATAAGTGATCTACACCTTTCTTTAATAACACACTAGCTTCCTGATTAACTTTCGGGAAAATATCCTCTTTATACAATTCTTTCATAGATAATACTTCGTTTGTATAGCGTAAAATAACATTTTTTTGGTACTTATCGATAAAGTCTTGTTTACTCACCTGCTCAAATACATTCAATTCCCCAGGCTCTGAACTATTCTTTTGAATAAGGTCTTTTATATGGCTAAACACCGGGCTATTTATTTGCTCTCTTAGCTTCGGCCAATTCACGTTACTTTCTGATAAACCATTTTGATTCCAAAAGTAAAAATGAGCTGCCCCGTAAAGTTTTTCGATTTCTTTATTTTTTCTTGCCTTTTCTTGTAATGTTTTAAATTCACCTTTTCGAGCAATATTATCCTTATACAGTTTAGCGATACTTACTGCATCATTATTTGTCACATATAATTGAAATCCATATGTTTTATTTTTATTTATACTCGGGAATTCATGTGTAAAATCAAACCCTATTTTCGGATTTGAATGAAATTTCAATTCATTATTAAACATATTGTTCGCAATATATACGATCGAATATTTAGAACCATTTAATGCAAAAAACTTCATAGAAAATGATTCAGCAAATGAATATGCATCATCCTTTAAAAACTTCTTCCAATTCTCATCATTACTCGGAATTTGCTTACCTTCCCATAACGGAAGTGTATAATTTTCAACTTGCACTTTTGGCCATGTAAAACTTTCTGCACCAGTCGATTCCACTTCAATATTTAAGTGGTCTTTTTTCTTTTCTAATTTTACCTTTACTTTTTGATCCGGATATTCCCATGATGTATGATCCTTGTTTTTTTTCAAATTCGATACCTTCATTTTTGGTAACGGTTGTGATGCCTGTTCTTTTACACCATCATGTGCTACAGTTAACGTAAAAGTCTCAGGATTTACATCGTAAGTAAAATCTTTATACGTCGCTTTCTTTATTTTAGACTCTTGTAAAGCATCATTACCTTTTACATCACACCCGACTAAAGTCGAAAGTGACAATGTTGTAAGAAGACATATCGCTATCATTTTTTTCATCTCCTGCACCTCCACCACTGAATATACAGGAGGTTTGTTACAGGAATATGGCAAAAAATAATAGAGCTAGCATTATGCTAGCTCTATTATGAGCAAAAAAATTTACGTATTACTATAATCTGTTTAAAGAAAATATGTAATACAGGGGGACTTTAATCCTTTTTTTATTCTCACTAATAATTAGATCAAGCAAATCTAAATTCCATCAAGCTTTCCTTAACTGAAAAAGTAACTATATATAATATATCCTAAAACTAGCACTAAAATTAATATCCCTGTACCTTTCCAATTCATACCACCTGTCATATCAGCGGGGCTACCTGATTCCGCCCTGTTGAGTCCATCATTCAAAGAACCGGTAGGATTATTTTTCAATTCACTTTGTCTCATGCGTTCTCTTTTTTCTTCTGGTGACTCTTTTGAACTCATATAATCACCTCTAAAATTAATGTTTATTCCGAAAAATCCCCTTTAAAATAGATTCTCCATAACGTAAAGAAAGCTAGCGATGCTAGCTTTCTTTATAATCCAATATGTTCTTCCTTATTTACAGTAATCCCTTTATGATCAATTTCAAGCTCACATACTTTCATAGCTGCAAATACTCTCGCTAATTGGTCAGCTATTTCTTTACGCTTCTCGTACGGAGTTAAAATAAAAATGGATGGTCCCGCACCACTAAGCGCTGTTCCATATGCTCCGAATTCTTTTGCACATTTACGAATTGATGGTAATAACGGTACAAGTTCTAAACGATATGGCTCGTGGAAATGATCTCTTTCCATCATTTCACCTACAACTTCCCACTTCTTTTGACATAACGCAGCTACTAATACGTTACTTATCGCACTAGCCTTAACCGCTTCATGAAACGGAAACATCTCTGGTAATACAGATCGACTTTCATCCGTATTTAGCTCTTCATTCGGAATAAGAGAAATTACGCCTAATTCCTTACTTTCAATCCTTACAACCGAAACATTTTTTCCATCAAGTGCTCCGATTACAGTTCCACCTAAAATAGAAGCAGCGACATTATCTGGATGTCCTTCAAAGTTTGTAGCAATTTGAACCTTTTGATCAGTTGTTAAATATAAATTTCCAAGTTGATTCGCAAGCTCTATTCCTGCTACAATCGCTGATGCGCTACTTCCTAGCCCTCTTGTCAGCGGAATATTACTAGTAACTTCTATTATATGGGGTGATAAAGAAGGACATACTTTACATGCCGTGCTAACAATTAAATTTTTATCGTCTTTTGGAATTGAATCGTCAAAAGAATGTATCACTTGCCACTTATCAGCTTCTTCCTTTACACTTACTTCTAAATATAATGACAAAGCTATTCCAACAGAATCAAATCCTGGTCCAACATTCGCTGTACTAGCAGGAACACGAACTCTTAATGGTATCACGACATAATCACCCCTTTAATATGATCTTTAATTTGTTCTATATCATTTGACACACTTGCAATATCAAATTTATTAGAAGAAATTGCGATATCAGGATCTTTTAAACCATTTCCAGTTAAAACTGCAACAACTGTTTCGCCTTTTTTGATTTTTCCAGATTGAACATGTTTAATTACGCCCGCTAATGAAGCATTTGATCCTGGCTCTGCGAAAACTCCTTCAGTTTTTGCTAACAATCTATACGCATGTAAAATCTCCTCATCTGACACCATATCTATTTCACCATTAGACTGTTCGGCAGCCTCTACTGCATACGACCAACTTGCCGGATTACCGATGCGAATCGCTGTTGCAATCGTTTCAGGTGCCTCAATGACATGTCCTTTTACAATTGCCGCCGCTCCTTCCGCTTCAAAGCCGTGAATTCTGGGCTTCTTATAGCCTTTTTCTTTCTCGTATTCACAGAACCCTTTCCAATATGCTGTAATATTCCCAGCATTTCCAACAGGGATAGCTAGAACATCTGGTGCGTTTTGCAACTGGTCACAAATTTCAAATGCCGCTGTTTTTTGCCCTTCAATTCGGTAAGGATTTACTGAGTTTACTAATGTAATCGGCTCTTCTGCAGCAATATTTCTTACAGCCTTAAGTGCATCATCGAAATTCCCTTCTATTGAAATGATCTCCGCTCCATAAGCAACTGCTTGCGCTAATTTCCCATGCGCAATCTTTCCTTCTGGTATTACGATAATACATTTCATTCCGAGGCGTGCCGCATATGCGGCAGCTGATGCCGATGTATTACCTGTAGATGCACAAATAATTGCCTCTGCCCCTTCTTCTTTCGCCTTTGCAACTGCCATTACCATGCCACGGTCTTTAAAAGAACCTGTTGGATTCGCTCCTTCATACTTTCCGTATAACTGAATCCCTAATTGTTTTGATATATTTAATAATGGAATAAGGGGTGTATTTCCTTCCATTAAGCTGACATCAGGTGTGTTTTCATTCACCGGTAAATAAGAAGCGTACTGGTTTAATAGTCCTTTATACATATTGTTTTTCCTCCTCAATAATGTAGTAACTGTTTATTTCACTTGCGACATCTTCTATCGCCCCTAAAACTTGTTCGAATTGATATTTTGAAGTTCGATGCGTCACAACAACGACTTCTGCAAGTTCGCGATTTAAAGGTAATTGAATAACTTCTTTTAAACTTACAGAATAATTAACGAAACATTCTGTCACTTTTTGTAACATCCCTGGCTCATCTCGTAATGAAATACGTAAGAAATATTTCGAAACTACTTCTTCATCTCCTTGTAATTCGTAAGGCTCTGGTTCTTTTAACGCACTTTTATTTTTCGGAACTTGATTCATATTTTTAACGATTGAAATAATATCACTTACTACAGCAGAACCAGTTGGTAACTTCCCAGCTCCAGGTCCGTAAAACATCACTTCCCCTACTGCTTGACCGTGAACATACACCGCATTAAATTCATTATTCACATTCGATAGCGGATGATGACGTGGTAATAAAGTCGGTTCTACACTTAAGTGAATGGATGATCCTTGTTTTTCAGCTTTACCAATTAATTTCATTGTAAATCCTAATTTTTCGGCCATCTCTAAATCTTCTTTTTCAACCTTTCGAATACCTCTAACTTGAACATCATCTAAAGAAACATTCATCGAAAAACCTAAGTTTGCCAGAATTGCTACCTTTCTCGCAGCGTCTAGTCCATCTACATCCGCTGTCGGATCTGATTCTGCAAACCCTAATTTTTGCGCTTCCTGTAAAGCCTCTTCATACGACCATCCATTTTGACTCATCTTTGTTAACATATAATTTGTTGTTCCATTTACGATTCCCATTATTTTTTCAATTTGATCTGAAGCTAGCCCGTCTGATAATCCTCTTAATATTGGAATCCCACCGGCTACACTCGCTTCGTAACATAGGTCACATTCATTTTTATTTGCCAGTTGCAAAAGCTCCGCACCGTATACGGCCATTAAATCTTTATTTGCTGTTACAACATGTTTTTTATTTTGTAAAGCCGTAACAATATGCTGTTTTGCTTCTTCAATTCCGCCCATTACCTCTACTACAATATCAATATTTGAATCATTTAGAACTTCATCTACATTACTTGTTACTACGATTCCATCAATGCAAACATCACGTTCCTTTTCCAAATCACGTACAACGACTGTCTTTACCTTTACTTCATATCCTGTATCAAGAGTGATTTTTTTATAATGTTCTTTCAAAATATGGACAACACCACTTCCGACAGTACCTAATCCTAATACCCCAACATTAATAACGTTATTCATTTTCTAATCTCCTCCTAAATAGTTTAATTGTTACACCTGTGAATCACCTTACTCTGCTTTTTAATCATGCAGATGGTGGTTATTTCCGTACGTACTAATCGTTTCATGTTACCGCACCTCCTTTCAAAGTAATAAAGTGAAACTTTAATCAGTGGGGATTTTGTCCATTCCTCTCTGATTATTAGTTGAACCAATCGGGCTTTTACGGACAGTTGATCTCCCGTCTTACTCCCTCGCATCCGCCAAATTTTGAGATGGGAATCTTACTGACCGTTAATGCGGGATAAAAAAACACACTCATCCCTAGGAAAGGGACGAATGTGTTTTCGTGGTTCCACCCTTGTTCCAACCTAGACTTACTTTCTTCTAGATTGCTCAAGTTCAGATAACGGCTGATACCGTCAATAATTACTAGATTGCTCGTTCACTATTGAAGTTCAAAGGTGGTAAGATCATTTCTCGTGTTAGGAAGCTCACAGCCTTGGCCTCCCTCTCTGTAAACCGTAAAAATGTTCTCATGTCCTTATCGTTACTTTTTCGCTCATGTTTATTTGTTAACTCATTATACTCGCATAAAAAACAAAATCAATACTATTTTTTAATTATTTTAAATTTTCAATCTTAAAAACTATAAAAAAACACACTCATCCCTAGGAAAGGGACGAATGTGTTTTCGTGGTTCCACCCTTGTTCCAACCTAGACTTACTTTCTTCTAGATTGCTCAAGTTCAGATAACGGCTGATACCGTCAATAATTACTAGATTACTCGTTCACTATTGAAGTTCAAAGGTGGTAAGATCATTTCTCGTGTTAGGAAGCTCACAGCCTTGGCCTCCCTCTCTGTAAACCGTAAAAATCATCTCATGTCCTTATCGTTACTTTTTCGTTCATGTCTATTTGTTAACTTATTATAGTTATCAACTTTTTAAAAAGCAAGCCTATTTTTCTTCACAATTTTTAAGAATATGAATAATTATATTTTAAAATAACAAATCATCTAATACAGATGTATTCTCTTGCACATATATTCATCACATACAAATTAACAATATTCATAGTTAAAGTCTCACTCTAAAACGTTTAGAGTTTCATACTTCAACACTATATTTAAAAAATAATTTTTAATACAATCTTTCCCTATAACTTTCTTCTAAAGAACGTGCAACTTCCTCTTCTGAAGCATTCACTTTCGCATGCTCCATTAACATTTTCGGTGCTGAAGGTAGCTCTGTTTTATTTAACCATGACTCTGGATCCCACATTTTTGAACGAATAAAAGCTTTTGCACAATGAATATAGCATTCTTCTATTTCAACAACAATTCCAAGTAACGGATTGCGTCCATTCGCCTGCATTTCTTTCAAAATTTCTTCATCGTTCGTAATATATGCTTTACCGTTTATTCGGAGTGTTTCCCCAAGACCCGGAATAAAAAAGATTAACCCTACGTGCGAATTTGAAATTATATTTAAAATAGAGTCTATACGACGATTACCCGGTCTTTCTGGGATGATAATTTTATTTTCATTTAATACATATACAAATCCAGGTGCGTCTCCCCTCGGCGAAGCATCACACTCTCCGAATTTATTTGCAGTAGATAATACTAGAAAAGGCGATTTAGACAGGAAATCTACACAATGGTGATCAAGTGATGAAATAACTTTTTTCAAAGCCCGTTCACTTGGTTGCCCCAATATTTGTCGTAATTCTTCCTCAGTTGAAATTATTGATTTTATTTCCTTATTCTCTATCTTCACTAATAATCACTCCTTTTTCTTTATTTTCCCAAAATCCAATACAAATATTGTATAATAAAATTTGCAGAAAGGGGAATTAAAATGACAGAGTGGTTAACAATATTTGATCCTGAAAGAAATACACTTGGAAAGAAATTACGTGATGACGTGCATCGTGACGGTGATTGGCACGAAACATTTCATTGCTGGTTTGTAGAAAAAGATGCTGAGGATATGTTCTTATATTTCCAATTACGCTCTAATAATAAAAAAGAAGCTCCGGGTATATGGGATATTACATCCGCCGGACATATTATGCATGATGAAGATGTACTAATTGGCGGTCTACGTGAAATTGAGGAAGAACTGGGTCTTTCCTTCCAAACGAATGATTTAACATACAAAGGAATCTATAAAATAGATTATGAAATTTCAAGCCTTACTGATCGTGAGTTTTGTCATATGTATTTCCACAATGTAATAAAACCACTTCCATTTGCACCAGGTGAAGAAGTAGACGATGTGATGAAAGTACATGCAACTTCTTTTCTACAACTATTAAGAAGAGAGATTTCATCTTTAACGACTAATTCTGTTTTAAGCAGTAATCCGATAACGATAACATTTGAAGATATTTATCCTTATGCTCTTGAATACTATGAATTTGTTATAGTGCAAGGACAAGAATTGCTAAACAAAAATAGTTTATAAAAAAATAGGACTCCCAACTTACTTTATTCGGGAGTCTTATTTTTTTATTGCTCAAGTATCTTTAATTTTTTCTCTACTCGTATAAATAATCGTATAATTAACAACAGCATAACAATCATAATCGCTATCATTGTATGTGGATATCTAAACAGTATACTAATAACACTTCCAATTAACATCATAATGAATCCATTTTGTTTCATCACTTCTGCACTATACTTGTTACCTGCATCCCATAATTCCTTATTTTTCATAGACCGTTTCGTACGGTAACCATATGCTGCGTTAATATCCGTCGGTGGATTTTTTTGAAGAATACGTGCCGCAAGTATAAATATAATACCAATCAATATGCTCATTCCTATGTTTACTAGTGCATCCATCAATTATATCCCCCCTAACTTACACCTTCATTATACTATACAACTCTTAAAATCCTAATTATTAACATTTTTATTTTCTCTCTTTAGATGTCTGGAACATACTTGGAAGTGTTACAAAACGTGCCCCTTTCGTTTTTAACTGCGGAATGATTTTGTCTAGTGCATCGACAGATCCTTGCAAATGTCCACCTGGAGTTGAATGCTGAAGTATGACACTTCCTGGAAATGAATTCCCTAGCACATTATTTGTAATCGTATCAGCACTTACCCCTTTCCAATCAACTGTATCAACACTCCACTGTACAATCATAAAATTTTGCTCTGTCGCCCACTTCAATTGATTTTCAAGTATTTCACCGTATGGTGGACGTATAAACTTCGGTGCATAACCAGCTAAATGATTTAATATTTCTTCCGTTTTTATAATTTGATTACGGTATTCAGCCTCATTTACTTTCGCTAAATTCGGATGATTATACGTATGATTACCAATTACATGCCCTTCATTCGCGATACGCTTTACTACATTCGGAAACTTTTCTGCATTTTCACCAAGTAAGAAAAAAGTAGCTTTTACATTATATTGTTTTAACTTATCTAAAATTTTTGGCGTAAATACTAAATCTGGTCCATCATCAAATGTAAGAGCTACTTCCGTTTTATTGTATGGTCCTGAAAATGCATACGCATATTTTTCAACCCATGAAAAAGGTGTCCATGACCCCCGATTCTCTTCCTTCACTTTGACTTGATCATTTTGCGGAACATTTAATACATACGGCACTGCGTCTATATAGTTTCCATAATAAAATGAATGATATGGCATATAAACATACGAAACATTTCGTTCTAGTCCCCAATGAAATGGAACGAACATTTCTGGTGCGTAAAAATAATACATGATAAAAACCTCCCTAAAATTTCATATGTGATTCATCTGTACTTTGTTAGAGAAATTCTTATTCATGAACAAAAATAAGACTGTCCGTAATTAGGACAGTCTTAATGCTTTATACAATTAATAAAGTGAAACTTTAATCAGTGGGGGTTTTACTGCCCGTTTATGCGGGATAAATCGATGTACTATCTTTCGGCAAAACTTTCACATGTTTTAAATAGCTTGTCACTTTGTCATCATCATCTTGCGGGTATTGATATCCATATGTGTTAGCAATTTCGTTCGCAACTTCCCTAAATAAATCACCCATTACAAAGAATGACTCCCATATATTTTCATATTCTGCATTTGAAAATGTCTTTCTAAATTGCTCCCACGTATCTTTTTCAACATATTGCTCGAAATGCTTACCAAACTTTCCGGTATTCACTGTAAAATTTGTTTTCATACCAATATGCCATTCTAGCATTACGATTAACATATCACGCATTGGGCCTTCAAGCATTCCTTTCGCATAAGAAAGTTCCTCGCGCCACAATCCTTTTCCTACATTTGTACTGCACCACCAAAATTCATTACAGCAATCCAAAAACTCTTTTTCTGTAGGATTTTTTATAACGTAATCTTTATCACTTGCTGGCGGAAATTCTCCAATACATTTGTCTTTATCCAGTAGTAATTTACTTAAACTATCCTGTCCAATAAATTTATTTATTAAATCAACTGGAACTAGCATTAAATCAATTCGATTCCCATCCATGAACTGCATTAAATACGGAAATTTCCCGTCTTTATCAGCTGGAAGTAACGACATTTCTTCCGGCATTTGCACAATCATTATTTCTCCAAATCTATTAATCCAACTATGATTACACGTAAAAGATTGTATATCTTTTACAACATAAATAATATCATAGTCTTGAAAACAATCTTTTTTCACATTTGGATTCACACGTGACCCATTCATGATGACAGCTCGAATTCTTTCATCCTCTTTTGCTGTATTTATAATTAAGTCTAACATTTCTTTTTCAGTTCTCATCTTCTTATAGCCTCCAAGTTTTTAATATATAATATAAAGCTGTGTAAATTGGAGGTCCACGAGCTAAATTCGTTGTACAAGATACACGTTATAATTTTTGAAACTTCTTTTTCATCCCTTTTTCCTCCTTACATTACTCTGTTACGACTGCCATTACAAACCCATCGTACCCTTTACTTCCTACAGTTTGAAGCGCAGTAGCACTTACACGCGGCTCAGCAGCTATTAGCTCATAGAAATGGCGTATCCCTTGTACACGAGGATCGCTACTAGTATTATCAATAACTTCACCTTCACGTACTACGTTATCCCCAATAATTACAGTACCAGGGCGTGATAGTTTCAGTGCCCATTCAAAATAAGCAGGGTTATTTTGTTTATCCGCATCTATGAAAATAAAATCAAATGGTTCATACTTCTCATTTTCTATTTGTTTTAAAGAATCTAACGCTAGTCCTAATCGTATTTCAATTTTATCATTCAAATTGGCACGCTCAATATTGCTCCGTGCAATTTCAGCATGCTTTTCACTTGCTTCTAATGTAACAATTCGCCCTCCAGATGGCAATGCTCTTGCAAGCCATATTGTACTATATCCGCCTAGAGTGCCAATCTCTAAAATGTTACGCGCTCCTTGAATTTGTACTAATAGTTGTAAAAACTTCCCTTGCGTTGGCGATACATCATGTGCCGGTAAATTAGCTGAAGCATTCGCTTGAAGAACTTCTTCTAATGTAGAGTCTTTCGGTATTAATACATCACTCATATATTGATCAACAGCCGTCCATTTCTCAATCGTACTCATGGAAATACCATCCCCTTCAAGTTTTTCATGCTTTTCTACCATTCACTTCACATTATACCGACAATTCTGCTTTACATACAAAAAAACAAAAAAGGGACACCCATTCCATTACAGAATAGATGTCCCTTCTTTGTTTATAAATTTACCCCTTACGGATTAGTAGACCAAAGTCCTGCTGATTTAATAAATGTACGTTTATTTAATTTCAGCTGCGCTACGATAAACTCTGCAATATCTTCCGCTTGCATTACTTTATCAGGGTTTCCATCAGTTAATCCTAAGTCTACAGCCATGTCAGTTGCTACTGTACTTGGTGTTAAAGCTGTTACACGGATATTATGTTTACGAACTTCCATCGCTAACGATTCTGTTAAACCAAGAACACCAAATTTAGAAGCACTATATGCACTTGTTACAGGTGCACCTTTTTGTCCTGCTGTAGATGAAATATTAATAATATCACCAGATTGTTGTTCAATCATACTTGGTAAAGCTGCACGAGTTGCATAGTATACACCCATTAAGTTTACTTGAATGATTTTTTCCCAATCAGCAACTTCTAATTCTAAAAACTTACCGAATTTAGAAATACCAGCGTTATTAATTAAAATATCGATAGATCCTAAACCGTTTTTTAATGTTTCAATTGCAGTAGTTACCTCTTCATATGAAGATACGTCAGCAGTCGCAATAACAGCTTTTACGCCTTCTGCTTCTACTTCTTTCGCAACTGCTTTTAAGTTTTCTTCTGAACGAGCTAAAAGACCAACATTTACGCCTTCTTTCGCTAATGCGATCGCTACAGCGCGACCAATCCCTCTACCTGCTCCTGTAATTAAAGCATTTTTTCCTTGTAATAATTCTGCCAAGTTTAACACTCCTTAATCTTCTCAGTTGTTTATTATATTAAAAGTGTATCTATGTTTATGTAAAAAGGCAATGATGCACTTTTATGTGCGTAGGTTACTTATAGGTAACTATAGTAATGGTAAATGCATTTTTAAAGAAAAATAGTGTTAGAAGGCCTCCTTCTATCACTATTTTTCTTCATGATTTGGAATACGCACAATAAATTCTGTACCATTTCCTTCTACACTCTCAACTTTTATTTTTCCTTGATGAAGGTCGAGTACTTTTTTTACAATTGCTAGACCTAATCCACTTCCTCCATAAGCACGGTTTCGTGAAGAATCCGCTTTATAAAAACGTTCAAAAATATGTTGTTTCTGTTCTTCGGATATACCAATTCCCGTATCATGAATACTTACTTCCAGGAATTCTTTATGTTCTTTTAAATGAATTGTAATCGTGCCACTATTTGGTGTGAATTTAATACTGTTATGAATTAAATTAATCCATACTTGGCTCATACTTTCTTTGTCTGCAGTAACACACACTTTATCCATATCAAGATCTAGCTCAAGTCCTTTTTCATCCCAAAGAGGCTCACTATTTAACACAATTTGTTTCAACTGTTGATCTAATCGATAAGTAGCTCTTTCTGGTGAATACTCCTCTGACTCTAAAAGTGTTAGCTTCAATAAATTTTGACTCAATTTAGATAATCGCGTTGTTTCAGTTTCAATAATAGTAAGATAATGTTTTCTTTTTTCAACTGGTAGATTATCATCTTGTAGCGCTCGAGCAAATCCCTTAATAGATGTTAATGGCGACTGTATTTCATGAGAAACATTCGATACAAATTCTTGTCTCATTTTCTCCATTGCATTAAGTTCATCCGTCATATCGTTAATACTTTTTACAAGCACACCAATTTCGCCATCATACTTTTCTTCATTCCGTATTTTTACAGAGAAGTCCCCTTTTGCAATTTTTTGTATCGGTTCAATGATCGTCCAAATCATCGCCTCTCGCTTCGGTCTCATTAAAATTCCGATTAATGTCCAAATAAGAACGATAAAAACAAAGCCGACCATATCACTAATTAGAAAAGTAATAAAAGGCGATACGTTTATTTCAAAAGCTTTCATTACACTAGACGATACAAAAAAGGCTATTGACCAAATTATAGTAAGAAAAGTAAAGAGCGCTACTATCGCCCCTATTACTTTTAACATCTTCATCTTACTCATTCTTTCTCTTTTTCTCATTTACTTACCTCTAAGCGATACCCTAAGCCCCTTATCGTCCTTATACTAAACTTCGATAACTCTTCTTGAAACTTTTCACGCAACCGATTAATATGAACGTCTAGCGTGCGTTCATTCCCTTCAAAATCATATCCCCATACGTCTTCTATTAATTGCTCTCTTGAACAAGTTCTCCCCGCTTTAGATCCTAATGTAAAGAGCAACTCAAATTCTTTTAGCGGCAGCGTCACCGTTTGTTCTCCAACGTTAACTTCAAATGTTTTACGATTTAACAGTACATTCCCAACTTGAATAGATTGCGATACTGTAATTTGGTAACGTTTCAATAATGCCTTCACTCTCACAACTAATTCTAAAGGATCAAATGGTTTTACAAGATAATCATCTGTTCCGAGGTGAAATCCTTTTACTTTTTGAGATGTTTCACCTTTAGCAGTCAGCATAAGAATTGGGATATCATAGTATTTTCTTAATTCATAACATAAATCAAACCCATCCATATTTGGCATCATAATATCAATAATCGCCATTTCGACTTTCACTTCTTCTATTTTTCGAAGAGCATCTAATCCATCAACGGCCTCATATGTTTGAAAACCTTCTCGTTCCAAAAATACAGAAACAAGTTCTCTAATGTGCGGATCATCATCTACAATTAAAATTTTGGGTATCAAGGAATCATATCCTTTCTGCTTAACATACTTTTTAGCACTCTAAAATCAACAATCAGTGAAGTGCCCCTTCACTGATTGTTTTCATTCTATAATGCTCCTTCTTTAATTTTCAATTGTTGCATTGCAAATTCACGGTACATGTCATGTGTCCGTAATAACTCATCATGTGAGCCACTTCCTGTAAGATTCCCTTTTTCAATAAAGATAATTTTATCTGCATCTACAACAGTAGAAAGTCTATGCGCAATAACTAAAGTTGTTCTACCTTTCATTAAGTTATTTAACGCCTTCTGAACAACCGATTCCGATTTACTATCAAGACTTGACGTCGCTTCATCTAACATAAGGATTTGCGGGTTTCGTAGTAACGCTCGAGCAATCGCAATTCGTTGTCTTTGCCCTCCAGAAAGCTTCACACCACGCTCTCCAACTTCTGTTGCGTATCCACTTGGTAAATCATGAATAAACGCATCAACATACGCCATCGCTGCTACTTTTTCAATTTCTTCATCCGTCACTTCACCCTCAACACCGTAGCAAATATTATCACGAATCGTTCCATCAATTAACGGACTATCTTGTGAAACGTAACCAATTTGACGTCGCCATGATTGTAATGAATATGCTGTAATTGGTTCTTTCCCTAATTTTATGAAACCACTAGTTGGCTCATAAAAACGTTCTAACAGCGAGAATAAAGTTGTTTTTCCGCTACCACTTGGTCCTACAATCGCCGTTACTTTTCCAGATTCAATCGTGAAGTCGATATTTTTCAAGATTTTCTCTTCTTCGTTATACTCAAAATGTACATTTTCAATAACGATCGGCTGCTTCGCATTTGTAACATTCATACCTGTTTCATGATCTTCTACTTCATATTCTAAAATCGTATTAATTCTTTCGGTTGCACCAATTGCTTTTTGGAACTGAGTAAAGAACATTGATAACTGACTCATTGGCATAATAATTTGAACTAAATACAAAATAAATGCTACAAGTTCACCTGTTGTTAATGCACCACTAGAAACTCGCATTCCACCATACCCTACGATAATAACAAGCAATGCCATTAAAACAAACGACATAACAGGTGAAATTAATGCTTGCACTTTTCCTTCTTTCAAACCAAATTGCAATAATTTTTGGATACCTGTATTACCTGTTTCATATTCTTTTTTTCCGTATTTGAAGATTTTACTAAACGAATTTCTGATAGTACTTGTGTTAATACACTAGTAAAAGAAGCCGTTTCATCTTGAAGTGCTTTTGAAATCTTATACATTTTCCGTCCAAGTGGAACTAAAATTAGTACCGATAATGGAATAACCGTTAAAAGTAAAATTGTCATTTTCCAGTCTAAAACAAATAATACAATTAATGACCCAATAATTGAGATACCGCCTGTTAATAAGTTTGACAAATGCTCAGAAATTAATGTTTTAACAACACCTGTATCATTTGTCATACGACTAATTGTATCTCCCGTTCTGTTTTGATCATAATAAGACACTGGTAAAATAAGTACCTTTTTCCACAATCGTTCTCTAAGTCCAGCTACAATTTTTTGTCCAATATAATTCAGTAAATAAATTGACAACCCTGCAGCAATTGTTTGAATAATAAAGAATGCAATTAATCCAACAATTTGTCCCGTACTAATTGAAGAAAGTGAAAAATTATCAACTAAACCTTTTGTCAGCATTGGAATAAACAAACTCGCTCCAGTAGAAAGTAAGCTCATTATTAATGCAAAAATAAGAATGCCTTTCGGTGGATTTGTATCTTGAATGAGACGTAAAAACTGCCTCCAATTCCCTTTTTTCTTTTCTGTATTCCTAACTTCCATTGTCGTTCATCTCCTCGTTATAAACAAAACTATTCTTTCTAAAACTAGAATACGCTATAAATGTAAACTGAATGTAAACACACTTTTTTCTAATTTTACAAAATATACATATAAACTCATCTTTACAACAAGTATAAATATCTGATATTATTACCTGGTACTTATTATTATTCTATGTAAATTATAGACTACGCATAGAAAATATATAACTAATTTTATCAATTAGCTAATTTAAAACACTATATAAATCTCCAGCATTGAAAGGAGTATCCTTTTTGCAAACAAATAAACATTCAGAAAAGGAAACAATCATTTTTATTCATGGATTAGTTGGAAATCGCCGCGCCTTCAAAAAAGAGCATAAACGATTTTCTGCCTCCTACAACATTATAACTTATGATTTATTAGGTCACGGCGACGATAAAGGAGAAGCTATCGACTTTTCAATACAGCGCCTCGTAGATCAATTATTGAACTTGTATGAAAAAGAGGGAATTAAAAAGGCTCATATTTGTGCTCTAAGCTATGGCTGTTATATCTCTACGACATTTGCACAAATGCATCCAGAAAAAGTATTGAGTATTTGTCATATTGGTGGACATTATAATAACCCTTCCCGTTTATATAATGTTTTTCAGAATTTTTGGGAAAAACGTGGTGATGAATATTCATCTTGGCTTTCTCAGTATGCTAGTACTATTTTTCCAAGTGGAATACTAAGGGCAAATCCATTCGCTGTTATTTCACGAAATATTTATTACCGTTTCGGATTACAATTACACTCGTCCATTATTGCTGAGTCATTACGACACCGCTTAGAATTCGACTTAAAATCTAAATTAAAAGCACTTCCCCATCCTATATTATGGGTGATGGGAGAACATGATCATCTCTATAAATCTTGTCTCTTTGATTTGAAGTCCATTCTTCCGAACGTTTTATATAAAGAAATTCCATTAGCAGGTCATGCAGCAAACTTATTCCGTCCAAACTATTTTCATGATTTATATGCTAAGTTTTTGCATGGAAAATTGACATAAAGTGAAACTTTAATCAGCGGGGATTTGTCCATCCCCGCTGATTATTATCCCGCAAATAGCAGGATAAATACTACTATACTGTTAGTTTATCCAACTATGAAAAAGGCTTCCCAAGTTTCCCTGGAAAGCCTTTTCTCTATACGAAAAGTATATAAAATACTTTTTCTTAGTATGCTTTTGTGTAACCTAATAGGTGCTTACTCCAGTAAGAGTTGCTTACAGAGCTAATGCGTACACCAGTTGCGTCAGTTTCTGCACTGATGAACTGTCCATTACCTAAGTAAACGCCCATGTGAGAAGGACCTGATTTATAAGTATTTTGGAAGTATACTAAATCACCTGGTTGTGGACTGTTAGTCTTTGTTTTAGAGCTCCAGTATCCAGCAACTGTTTGACGAGCGCCTTTATGACCAGTTTGATTTAATACGTAGTGAATGAATCCACTGCAGTCAAAACCAGCAGGTGTTGTACCAGCAGTTCTGTATGGTGAACCATTTAAAGATTTAGCGAATCCAGCGATTGAAGATGTATCTCCACCTGTTGGTGCTGTTGGTTTTTGTACTTGGTTCGTACCTTGGTTACCACCAGTAACTACATTATTCACTCCGCCTTTTACAAACTTAACAAAGTCTGCACTTACGTAACCAGTGCGGCCATTATGGTTAATTTTATACCAACCATTTTCAGCGCCAGTAACGTTTAATACTGTACCATTTGTTACCCCACCAATTACAGGGTTATATGTAGCTGGACCTGTACGTACTTTTAAAGCACCTGTGTTAACAACATAAGATCCACCAGTTTGAACTGTAGTAGTATTGTTGTTGTTGTTTGTAGTTGGTTGCTGAGTTTCGTTAGATACAGCTGAACCACCTTTTGTTACGAAGTCTTTACTTACGTATCCAGTTCCACCATTGAAGTTAATTTTAAACCAATCTTGAACTTCACCTACAACTTGAACTGTTTTTCCTTTATTTACAGAACCTAAAACAGTATGAGATGCACTTGGGCCTGTACGTACGTTTAATGAAGAAACGTTTACTGTGTAAGTACCTGTTCCTTGCTGAACAGTAGTAGTTCCTTTATTGCCACCAGTTGTTACGAAGTCCCCACTTACATAACCTGTTTGACCATTTACACTAACTTTGAACCAACCGTTTTCTTGTCCAATTACTTGAAGTACTTGACCTGATTTCACTTTAGAAATAACGTTATGTCCTGTACCAGCACCTGAACGTACATTTAATACATCAGCTGTTACTGTGTATTTTAATTCAGAAGTTGTTTCTACCGTTTTTGTTTCAGTTACAGTCGTTTGAGTTTGAGTTTGTCCATTAATTTCTTTTAGCGCATCATTTGAAACTTGTGCATGAGCAGAATCCATTCCAGGAACTGCTACACCTACTACAGATGCTGCTGCTAAACCTGCGATTACTTTTTTCATAAGTTGTCTTTACTTCCTTTCCCTACTATCCTCTTGAGAAAACTATAAACTTAGTACTTTACAATATTATCAAAGTAAAATATTCATCCAGTTCCATTTTTTAGCAAGAGTTTTATTTTTCACACATCGTTTATTTTAAACGATTGAAGTGAATTTAGTGTGAACTTCATGTGAACTTTATCATTAAACAGTGTGTTTTTGCAATGCTTTTTTCAAATTTCTTATGTATTTCATTGAAAATTCGACATTCCATTCATTATCTTAATATATATTTTTCTTTTGCTATCCACTTTAAAAAACTCTATTAATCTAATACAATGCAAAGAATGTATTTTCTAGTAAAGTCCCTTCCATGAAGCATACTCTTATCATGACAAAAAATGCTTTTTTTATCAATAGTATAATATTTTCAGAAAACTATTTTTGATATTATCCATCGTTTTTAAAAGATTTGACGATTTGTAAGATTTAACTCCAAAAATTCTGTTCTAATTTGACGAAAATACACATTCCACTATCTATTTTTCACTATCCATGGAATTTTCAGGATATTTGTATTATCATATATAAAGTAGGATTTTAATCCATACAAATTTTATTCACCCCACACTGAAACCAATCGAACTTTTACAGGTCGGTATTCTATACGTATCATTGAATTTTGATATGGAAGCCTTACTTCCCGCAAATAGTGAGATAAAAAAAGGAGATATATTTATGAAAAACATAATAGATGATCCTATAAATAAAAATATAGAACTGTACTATGCTTTTTTTCAATTCGTTTCACTTATAACATTACAAAAAGTATCAACTATTGAAACACGTAAAAACAAATTAAAGAATCAGATGAAAAATCCCTACAAAAAAAATCCTTACTACTTATAAAAGGTGAACAGATTATATCTCTGTTCACCTTTTATTTTTTATTTTATTTGTAAATTTTCACACGAGTTTCTAATGGCTGATATTCTTTATCTCCTGCCGAAACTACCGGTTTACCAAATGGCATTTGCGCAGTTAACTTCCAGTTTTCAGGTACATCCCATTCTTTTTTTACTTCCTCATCAATCAACGGATTATAATGCTGTAGTGTAGCACCAAAACCTTCAATCTCTAATGCTGTCCAAATCGCAAATTGCAACATTCCAGAAGATTGCTGAGACCATGTAGGAAAATTATCTTTATATAGTGCAAAGTTCTCTTGCAAACTTTCTACTACTTTACTATCTTCGAAATACAAAACTGTTCCATAGCCACTTTTAAATGCATTCATTTTCTCTTCAGTAGGTGCAAAATTATTTTCAGGCACAATTTTTCGTAACGTTTCTTTCGTAACATTCCATAATTTGTCGTGTTGTTCACCTAGTAATACAACAACTCTTGCACTTTGAGAATTAAAAGCCGAAGGTGTATGTTTCACAGCATGATAAATCACTTCTTGAATTCTTTCATCAGAAACTACTTGCTCTTTACTAATCGCGTAAATAGATCTTCTGTCTTCAATTGCTGAGTAAAAATCTTTTGCCATTACAATTCCCTCCAATTTTCATTTGAGGCAGTATCATATGTACGAAGCATATAATGCCTCTCGAACTTATTATTAATAAGTTCTTAACTTAATAATATCAACAAACAAAAACAAACTCAAATGATATCACTTGAGTTTTCACTTCCTATACGTCAAAAAATAAAAAAACAGTTTATTGTCACCAAAATCAAGGTTCAATAAACTGTCTGTCTTATTTTTATAACAATCTAAATTACTTCTTTCTTCACCTAATTAAGCAATTGAAATGCATAGGACATTAATTTATTTGTTTCTGTAAAACGTTTTGTTTTACTTTTTGTCCCCATAACAACTGTAATAATGCGATTATCACCTTGTTTTGCAGTACCTGTAAAACAATACCCTGCGCTATCTGTAAATCCTGTTTTTAATCCGTCTATTCCTTCTATATATAAAGCTTTATTATTTTTGTTTAACATCTCATTTGTGCTTGTAACATTAACATTATTAAATGCTAACTGACTTTGACGTAAGTGAGTCACTTCTAATATCTCTGGATAGTCTTTTATAAGATGATACGCTAATTTCGATACGTCAGCTGCTGTCATTTTCGTTTCACTTCCGTCGGGCTCCTGCAATCCGGAAGCATTCGCGAATTTAGCTTTATCTGACATTTCTAACTGCTTTGCTTTTTCATTCATAAGTTGAGCAAAGTTTTTTTCTGTCTTAGCTACATGTTCTGCTAAAGCGACAGCCGAATTATTAGCCGATTCAATCATTAACGCATGATATAAGTCCTTAACAGTTAATGTATCATTTGCTTGCATCGGGATTTTTGCACCCTCTGTTTGTGCCGACTTTGCACTTATTTTCACTGGATCTTCCCAGTGGACTTTCCCATTATGTATACTCTCTAAAACGAGATATGCTGTCATCATTTTTGACATACTAGCAGGGGCAACAGCTTCATTTTCATTATTTTGATAAATAACTTCTCCATTACTCGCATCGATAATAATAGCTGCTTTTGCATCAATTTCTGGTGGTATATATTTTGGTGGAACTACTTTTTCAGATAGCCCTGTTTTAGGTAGCTCTGCCACTTGTAAAGGCTGAGTATCTACATTTGTTTCACTCTTTTGAACTCCTTGGAAAAAGAACCAACATATACCCAGAATTACTACTAACAGGATTGTTAATCTTCCCCATTTTAACCGCTTCATTCTAAAACTCCTTTAACAAACCTTTTATACACTCATGTTTAACCATAACAACAATTACTTTATATCGTCAAGGTAAAAAGCATATTTATTCATCTATAACAATTATAATTTCAACCTCGTTCTCTTTTTCATATGTGTTACACTAAAAACAACAAAATATAAGAATATTCAATTACATTTAAACACAAAAACACTATATAATAGAAAGGATTTATACAAATGATACTTCCAAAAGCATTAAAATATGGCGATACCATTGGCATCTACTCTCCCTCTTCACCAGTAACCTATACTTCTCCAAAGAGATTTGAGCGCGCAAAATTATACTTAAAACAGAAAGGATTTCATATATTAGAAGGTTCACTAACAGGTCAATATGATTATTATCGTTCCGGGAGCATTAAAGAGCGTGCTGAGGAATTAAATGACTTGATTAGAAACCCTAACGTCTCTTGTATCATGTCGACAATTGGGGGACTGAATTCAAATTCATTATTACCTTATATTGATTATGAGGCTTTTCAAAAGAATCCTAAAATAATGATTGGCTATTCAGACACAACAGCATTATTACTAGGAATTTATGCAAAAACAGGAATTCCTACATTTTATGGTCCAGCACTTGTTCCTTCTTTTGGTGAATTTGAGCCTTTCGTAGATTGCACGTACAAATATTTTGCGGATACTTTATTAACTGATCAACACCTTCCTTACAACATAAACCAGCCGTTATTTTGGTCAGATGAATTTATTAATTGGGAAGAAAAAACGAAAGAAAAAGATCTCCGACCGAACAATTGGATTTCAGTAATTGGTGGGAAAGCTACTGGACGTATTATTGGTGGGAATTTAAATACTATACAAGGTATTTGGGGTAGCCCCTATATGCCACTTATTCAAGATGGTGACATTCTCTTTATTGAAGATAGCTCAAAAGATGCAGCTACTATCGAAAGAAGTTTTTCATTACTTAAAATTAACGGCGTTTTTGATAAAGTTTCAGGTATCATCCTTGGAAAACATGAGCAATTTGATGATTGTGGTACAAATAGAAAACCTTACGAAATATTATTAGAAGTATTACAAAATCAAAAACTTCCTTTTCTAGCCGATTTTGACTGTTGTCATACTCATCCAATGATTACTTTGCCAATAGGTATTCAAGTAGAGATGGATGCAACAAATAAAACGATACAAATTATAGAGCGATGGAGAGACTAACGACACTTATTCCACTATCTTGTAATGCTTAAAAATACAATTACATTTTTAATAGAAGGAAGTGGATATCACTCATAACAAATAGTGCCTAATGTCTTCTGTTGTTTTACAATAGAAGACATGTTACTATATATTTTGGAATGTGAAATGATAAGCAACAATCTATGATATGTACTGAAAAAACAATTTCAATGTACATTATGTAATAAGAAACTATTGATTACATACAGTCATTTCAAATGTATGTATTTATATGTAAAAGAGAGTGAATATATGAAACCAACTATTAAAAACTATGTATTTTTACATGTGGCCTTCTTGATATATTCTATCATTATGGTTTACATGAAATGGGCATCTCAATTCCCTATTGCATCAATTTCATTTTTTATTGCTTACTTCGGACTTGTTGTACTTTTATTCGGATATGCAATTCTATGGCAACAAGTCATTAAGAACTTTGAAATTTCTAGAGCATATTCACACCGTGGGATTATCATACTATGGTCAATGCTTTGGTCAGTATTCCTGTTTGGAGATACGATACAGTGGAATCACATACTTGGCGCAGCTATTATTATCGTCGGAATTGTGGTGGTGACAAAAGATGAATAGTTATATGTTATTATTGATATTTGGGATAATTTTAGCCAATTACTCACAAATATTATTAAAAAAGGCTACTTTACAACAATACGATTCTAGAATAAAAGAATATGTGAATCCTTATGTTATCATCGGCTACTTTTTATTTGTAATTAATGCCGGATTAAATGTGATCGCCTTAAAGGGCATGGAATTAAAGCAAGCATCTGCATTAGAATCATTAAGTTATATCATCATTTTAATTTTCAGTTGGTACTTCCTAGGGGAGAAAATCACGAAACGAAAAATCATTGGCAACATTATTATTGTCATTGGTGTAATTATCTATTGTATACAATAACAAAAAGATCCGTTTATGATAAACGGATCTTTTTGTTATTGCCCTAAATTTTGAACCTTATCTTTCAAAGCACCAACTTGTTCTATCGTCTGCATAAGCTCAGAGTTTTTAAACTGCTCTACATTCATTTTCCCTTCCTCTATCTTTGTCATAGATGTATCAATTAATGTATTTAACTTTTCATTATACCCGACGATTTGCTGGTGAAGATCCTTCGCTACATCTGGTGGTGTTAATTCATTAAAAGCTGGTATATCTTGTTTAATTTCAGTAAGTTTCGTTTCTAGTTCTTTCCGGGCTTCCCCATCATTAACGGCCTTTTCTGCTAATGCTGGCGCTTCATTTGCAAATGCACTTATTTCATTTACATAGTCTGTCGCTTTTTGAGCGTAATCTATGGAGTTCTTCCCTTCCTCTACTAGCGAACATCCCATCAAACCAATTGAAACTACAATTGAAAGTAACATTGTTTTTGTAAACTTCATTTTTACCTCCTAAATAATTTCCATACTTTTATTCATTTATAAACACTTTATTTTCTTCTTATACACTTTATCACATCATATCTTATTTTTTAATCTTCCTCTTATACATTCTAGAAAAATCATTATTATCCTGTTCAACATGTACCTCGAAACTATCTTCATTTAAATATAAAAACAGACATACTTATTTTTCAGTACGTCTGTTTTCCAGGTACGTATAACTCTCACTAATTAAAGTTTCTCTTTATCCTCTCACATGCCCTATTACTGTTATAATATCTATGTCTATATGTACACTAATAATATCTTCTATAATGTCTGTATATCCTTGGCCTAAAGGTGTTCCGTAATGTAATAAAATTTCTTTTTTTTCATAAACTGACTTCGGTACTGTAAAAATAAATTTCCTCAGATTCCGCTCATCAGCAGGCTCCAAAATTAAAACAATGCCATCCTCTTCAAACATATAATCACGCCTTCCAACAATCCATTCACTATGGCTCAAGTATTGCCTTGAAAGGATAGATTTTAAACACCCTTTCTAACAATATATAACCATTTCATGATCAAATAGCTTATACGGCTTATATGATTTCACCACAAATACAAAAAAACACGAACCTTGAACTACCAAGAATTTGTGGTTTTTTGCATTTCATTCCTATATACCTTTATCAAGCTCATATAACCTACGATATTTCTCATTTTCTTTCAGTAGCTGTTCGTGACTACCTTGCATAGCGATTTGGCCGCTATCAAGGAAAATAACTTCATCTACATGTTCAATTCCTACAAGATGATGTGTAATCCAAATAACAGTCTTTTCTTCTGTTGCAGAAAACATTGTTTCTATTAAGGCTAATTCCGTTTTAGGGTCTAAACCGATAGTCGGTTCATCAAGTACAATAATCGGTGTTTCTTGCATAAGAGTTCTTGCAAATGCTACCCTTTGCCTTTCTCCGCCAGAAAACCTCTTTCCCATTTCATGCATTTTTGTTTGTAATCCATCAGGAAGAGAAGCAATGTGTGGTGCTAGCTGTGCTTTCTCTAAAGCTTTCCATATCTCTTCATCATTAGCCTCTGGTTTACCGATCCGCACATTATTTCCAATTGTCGTATCGAATAAATGTGGTTTTTGGTTTAATACAGAAATATATTTTGACAAAAAATCCGTACGAGCTTGTTCACCATTCAATATAACTTGGCCATTCACCGGACGTAGTGCACCAGTTAACAATTTTAGTAAAGTAGATTTCCCTGTTCCACTTCTACCTAAAATAGCAATTTTCTTTCCTGCCTTTATTTGCAATGATACATCTTTTAATACAGGTTCATTACTATCCGGATAATTATACGACACATTACTCAGTTCAATATCTATATGTTTTTGTGCAACGTAATCTTTATCTCCAGGTAACTTATTTCCATCTTGCAAAATGATATCACTTTCTACGCTTTTAAGCCTATGAGCAGATTCTACATAAGATGGAATTCGATCAATAGCATCTGATATAGGGATAAGCGCATTTGTCACAGATAATGTCATTAATACGAAAGCTGCGATAACTGTAGGTGCAATCTGTTCACTTGCCACTTGATTTCCAGTCCACATAATCATTGAAATAACTACAATGCCGACTATTAAATGAATGATACTGTCTCGAATATGGTACCAGCGTTTCACTCTCTTTTCTGTCTTTAACAACTGGACATTTTGCGCTACATACTCATTAATAAATTCATCTTTTCTACCACTCGCCTGCCAATCAGATAACCCAAATACAGCATCTGTCAATTGTTGATACAAACGATTTCTTCCTCGCTTCAAAGCAACATGATGTCGTTTCATCAAAAGTAGTGATACGAATGGGAGAAGAAAAACAATAACAGCTAACATACAAGCTGCGATAAGTGCAAATACTAAGTCAAATGCACCTATAACAATTACGAAAATGCTATATACAACTAACGCTAATATACTAGGGAATATTGTACGTAAATATAGATTCTGTAAATGTTCTATATCATCAGACAATACACCTAGTACATCACCAGTTTGAAATCGAGAGCGTAAAAATAACGCCTGTGGTTCTACAATTCTATATAGTTTTGTTCTCATTTTTTCTAAAATTCGTAGAACGACGTCATGCCCTACTAAACGCTCTAAATAATGAAAGACAGCTTGCCCTATACTAAACGCACGCGTTGCAACTATAGGAACATATACAGCCATTACATTTTCTGGTCTGAGAGCAGATTTAGAAATTAAATAACCTGAAATGAAAAGTAGCATCGCACCTGAACTAACTCCAAGAAGCCCGAGGAAAATAGTCAACGTCATTCTACCTTTATTTTGCTGTATATAAGGTTTAATCCAATTACTCATCGCTCTCCCCTCTCTTCCCTATGAAAATGTAATGTCTCATTCTTTAAAAGTTCTTCATATGTTCCACTTTCTTTAATTTCCCCTTTATTTAAAATAAGAATATGATCCATTTGCTTCATCCAATGCAGACGATGCGTTGCAAGAAATACTAACTTACCTTCAAACAGACGTAACATCGATTGCTTTATTTCAAATTCAGTTTCAATATCAAGATGTGCTGTAGGTTCATC
The DNA here is from genome assembly GCF_016651125.1 of Bacillus sp. TH17. Lineage (NCBI taxonomy): Bacteria > Bacillati > Bacillota > Bacilli > Caryophanales > Bacillaceae > Bacillus > Bacillus sp. TH17. Next base: position 1,528,619 of record NZ_JAEKEN010000001.1, on the reverse strand, counting down.
TAATAAAATGATTGGCTTTTTACTTAAAAGTGCACGTGCCATAGCGACACGTTGTTCTTGTCCGCCACTAAGCATACGTCCACCTTCTCCAATTCTTTCGTACATCCCATGTGGTAATGATGCAACGAGCGAACGAAGACCAACTTCATTAATAACTCTCTCAACTTCTTCATCAATTGTATTCGTTTCATAGAAACAAATATTATCTTTTAATGAAAGCGGAAAAATATAAGGTTGCTGCGGAATATAAGCAATATTTTTTTGCCAATCTTCTCGAGTAGATTCACCAATTTCCACACCATTTACTAACATCTTCCCACCCGAAGGCGGTAGAAATCCTGCTAACACATCGATTAACGTTGATTTCCCTGCCCCACTTTCACCAATAATGCCTATAGCACCGTTACCTTGCCAAGTAAAATCAATTCCCTCTAATATAGCCTTTTCAGATTCATCATTATTTACTTTTACATCTTGTAATTTCAAACTACTAGAAGAATTCCATACTATATCTACATTTGAATCTTTCTTTTCTATTTCTTTTTGTTTCTGTAAAATTTCTTCTATTTGCTCCATTGCAAGTTGTCCATCTAATGTAGCATGATAATTCGCTCCAACTTGCTTAATCGGCAGAAAATATTCCGGCGCTAAAATTAAAATCGTAAGAGCTGGCAACAGTATAATTGTCCCATCTATTAACCGTATCCCTAATCCAACTGCTACAAATGCAATTGATAAACTCGTAAAGAAATCTAATGCAAAAGAAGAAAGAAAAGCAACTCGCAAAGTACGCATCGTTGCTTTTCTATATCGTTTACTTACTTTTTCAATCTTTCCTTCGTGCTGTTTACTTTTCCCTAAATACTTTAATGTTTCTAATCCTTTTAACGTATCTACAAAATGATTAGAAAGTACACGATATGTCTCATATTGGCCATCCGCCATTTTCTGCGCTGCTAATCCTAGAAGGATCATAAATATGATCACAATTGGAATCGTTACAACTAAAATGATTCCAGACTTAATGTCCAGTGTAAAAACATATAGAACAATTAGCCCTGGAACGATACTACTTCTAATCATTTTAGGAATTGTCAATTCAATATATGTTTTAAATTTCTCAATACCTTCTATCGATAAAGTAACCAGATGACCAGTCCCATTCGTTTGGACAAATCTCGGCCCTAACGTAAAATATGCTTCTATTAACTGTTTACGTAATGCAAATCCTGTTTTTTCAGCGAAACGCTCAACCAATATTTGCGATGTTCGCACTAACATTTGGCGTGCTGCAAACGTGATCCCAAAATAAACAGTTTCATTTAGCACAGCTTGCACTGTTTCTCCATGAAATAAAAATGTGATTGCTCGTGCTAAAAATACTGTCTGCGCAATGATACTACACGCCTCTAAAATGCTAATAAGACTTAAAGTTACATATAAAACTCGGCTACCAGGATACGACGGAAGTCCTCTTTTTCTTTTCATTAGTACTCCAAATCTTTGTCTGACTTAACAGGTTGTCTAAATACATAGAAACTCCATATTTGACTACCGATAACAAACGGTAAAATAGCAAGAGAAAAATAGCTCATCAATTTTAATGCATAAGGTCCTGATGCCGCATTATAAATTGTCAAATCATTTACCGCTCCTAATGAGCTAATCATGACACGCGGGAACATACCGATGAACACACTTGCACTTAACAAAATGATTGTTAAACTCGTCATAAAGAAAGCCCAACCATCTCTTCTTCTTTTATTTAATAAAGTAGAAACAAATAGCGCTACAAAAGCTCCAATTGGAACCATTAGCCACTCTGAACCATGTGCGGTGAAAATATCTGTTTTCCATAACCCTACAGCTGCAAAAACAAGAAGTGTTATTAATGCAAAAGGTGCAATCTTTGTCGCGGCAATACGTGCGCGTTCTCGTAATTTTCCTGTTGTACGTATAGTAAGGAATTGCAAACCATGAACAATACATAGAAGAAGAAACATAACTCCCCCAAGTAACGCAAATGGGTGAAGTAATTTCATAAATCCGCCTACCATATTTTTACTTCCATCAATTGGTACACCTGTCATAAAGTTTGCGATTGCAACTCCCCAAAGTATAGGAGGTAGCAAACTTCCAATAAACATGCCCCAATCCCAGAAACTCTTCCATTTATGATTTTCTATTTTCGCACGGAATTTAAAGGAAACACCTCTTATAATTAATGCAAGAAGCATAAACACAAATGGAATATAAAACCCACTAAATAAAGTTGCATACCAGTGCGGGAATGCCGCAAACATAGCGCCACCAGCACAAACAAGCCATACTTCATTTGCGTGCCAAAACGGCCCAATTGTATTTAAATATATACGTTTTTCCAAATCGTTTTTCCCTAAAAACCTTGAAACGATTCCTACACCAAAATCGAAACCTTCAAGTACAAAGAAGCCAACGAATAAGGTTGAGATAATTAGAAACCACAACTCATTAAGAGATAACATACTCTTCCTCCTTATCAAATGGATCATGGCTTTGATAATCCTTTTTCGTTTTCTTATTCGCATGTCCTTTAATGATACGAACGAATAAGTAAACAGTAATTCCTCCAACAATTAAATATAGTGATGTGAATGAAACAAGAGAGAATAATACTTCTCCAAATGAAACGTTTGGAGATACAGCATCTTCTGTTTTCATAACACCGAAGACAACCCAAGGCTGACGTCCCATTTCAGTCATAATCCAACCTACTGTATTACCGATAAACGGTAGTGCAATTGCATATACCATTATTTTTAAATACCAAGGGTTTTCAGTTAAGCGATCTTTTCTTGATAAGAACCAGCCGTACATTCCTAAAAGAAGCATGAATGTTCCACTCATTACCATCGCTCTAAAACTCCAGAACATAGTATGTACTGGCGGAATATAATCTCCAGGTCCATATTTTTCTTCATATTGTTTTTGAATTTGGTTCATCCCTTCAACTTGACCGCTAAATTTATCGTATGACAATAGACTTAGCATATAAGGGATTTGAATTTCAAACGAATTTTCTTTCTTCTCTGTATCAATTTTTGCAAATACTGTAAATGGCGCTGGATCCTCACTCGTATTCCATAATGCTTCAGCTGCTGCCATTTTCATCGGATGTGACTTAATTAAATTTTGTGCTTGTGCATGACCGAAAAATAATACTAATGCTGTTGTAATTGTTCCAACAACGATAGAAACTCGGAACGATTTTTTAAACACCGCAGTTTCTTGACCTTTTGATATTTTCCATGCACTTACACCTGCAATAAAGAATGCACCAGTTGCAATTGCCGCTGTAATTGTATGCGGGAATTGTACCCATAATTGTGGATTTTGAATAATCGCCCAAAAATCATTCATTTGCGCACGTCCATCTGCTGCCATTTCATATCCTACTGGGGCATGCATAAATGCACTTGCAGTTAAAATCCAAAATGCTGATAACATTGTTCCTATTGAGAGGAGCCAAATACATAAAAGGTGAACTCGCTTCGGAAGTTTATCCTCACCGAATACCCATAAACCTAGGAATGTAGACTCAATGAAAAATGCTAATAAACCTTCAATTGCAAGTGATGGTCCGAAAACATCACCAACAAAACGTGAATACGTTGACCAGTTCATACCAAACTGAAATTCTTGTAAAATACCTGTTACAACACCTACCGCGAAGTTAACAAGGAATATTTGTGTCCAAAACTTTGTCATCTTCTTATAAATTTCTTGTCCCTTTACCACATACAACGTTTGCATTAACGCAATGATAAAAGCTAAACCTATAGACAGCGGAACGAAAAAGTAATGAAAAATCGTTGTTGATGCAAATTGTATTCGTGCCAATTCGAGCGTTTCCATGCTAAAGTCACTTCCTTCATATTTTTTATATCGTAATATCGATTGAATTGTATGAATTCACTTCATAACGAACAATTCAATCATTTGGAAATACAAAAAGATAAATTCGTTTATGTACTTTCTGAAAATATAGATTGTCAGTTTTTTAGATAATTACAAAAGAACTTTCTTCATACGATTTACCTTTTCACTATTTCAGTAGTGTTTTATTCGTTAATCGAATTGTATAATATACTTACATAATAAATTCAGGTGATTTTTGACGTATTATTGACAGGATTTTGTCTGAAATATGTCTTTTGTAATTTTTTTGAATTAGATTTTTCACATTTTAAAAACGTACTTTTCAAACATACAACACACTCTTATATCAATTATTATTATGTTTTTCTCTTCATACGCTTGACTTTCCCTTTGAAAAATGTCCTCGAACCAAACCTAAAAACACGTTAGATTTTTGTCAAGAGAAAAATGTATTTCCAAAATTCAAATCAACAATATTGTTATTCACAAATAGAAAAAAACTCCCCTTTCTCTAGACATAAAATTCGTTTTTTTGTCATTTTTCAAACTGACTAAATAAAAAAGTACCGAGAATAGATTATACTCCCGGTACTTTTTTCATTATTTCGTTGTATATTTTCTAACAGCCGGCATAATTTCAGTAGCAATTAATTCAATGTTTTTCTCAATCTTATCAAATGGTACACCGCCAAAATCAATCTGTGCCATAAAACGTTGCTGTCCAAATAATTCATATTGATAAAGCATTTTTTCAATAATTTGTTGCGGGCTACCAATCATTAACGCATCACGGTGATCTACTGCGTTAGTAAATTGTTGTTTTGGATACCCACCACCGCGTAGCGCAAGCATACCAGCATTAATATGAGGATAATATTCACTAAGTGCATCTTGTGAATTTTCTGCTGTATAAAATAAACTTGTTGTTGCAATTGGTAATGTTGCTGGGTCAAAACCACTTTGCTCAGCTGCTTCACGATATGCATCAACCGAAACTTTAAAATTAACAGCTGGGCCACCAAGTGTCGTAAGCATCATTGGTACACCTGCGCGTCCTGCCTTAATTGCACTAGCAGGTGGCCCTCCAACAGCACGCCAAATTGGCATATTGTTATTTTTAGCTCTCGGTATAATTGCCGCATGTTCAAGTGGCGTTCTAAACTGCCCTTTCCATGTTACACTTTCTTCTTTATTTATTTTTAATAAAAGATCCATCTTCTCTTCAAATAGTTCTTCATAATAATTTACATCGTAACCAAGTAAACTATATCCCCCAATACGAGATCCACGACCAGCAACGATTTCAGCACGACCACTAGAAATTAAATCAATTGTGGCAAAATCCTCATATACACGAACCGGATCTGACGTGCTTAATACTGTTGCGGAACTCGCGATTTTAATGTTTTTCGTAGCTTGTGCAATAGCTCCTAAAATAACTGTATGAGCTTGCGTTGTAAAATGCGCTTGATGACTTTCACCGACAGCAAACACATCAATTCCAGCTTCATCTGCTAACTTAGCTGTTTCAATTAGTTCATGAATTCTTTTTTCTGCACTTATTTTCGAGCCATCATGCGGATTTAAAATATGATCTCCAATTGAATATAATCCAAATTCAATTCCCTTACTTGTATCAATACGGTATTTTTCCATAGTTGCTCTCTCCCTTTTAATAAAGCGGTATTAATTTCTCTTCAATCTCTTTTCTTCTCTCTTCTAAAAATGGTGGTAAATCCAGCTCTTTTCCTAATTCTTCAACTGTTGAATCTACTGTAAATCCTGGGCCATCCGTCGCAATCTCAAATAAAATGCCATTTGACTCACGGAAATATAAACTTTTAAAATAAAAGCGATCGATAATCCCTTTTGATTGGAACCCTTTATCTTTCACCGCTTCATTCCAATAACTCAGTTCTTCATCATTTTTCACACGAATAGCTAAATGATGAATACTTCCTTTTCCTGGTCTTTCACTCTCTCCATCTTGCTGTTTCACCAAAATTTCTCCAAAAGATTGACCATCAATAGATTGATAAATCCCCTCATCGTCTGAACGAGATACTTCTTTATAACTAAACAAACCTGTTAATGTTTTTGATAATTTATTTAAACTGCGCACTGTCATTTCAACTGTTCCCATGCCTAAAATACGATGATTCTGCTCTACAGAAGATTCATCCCATGCAGTCCAATATTCAGGCACCTCTTCATCTTTATTATTTAACAGCACTAACCGTAGACCATCTGGATCTTCAAAGTGCAGTGCGTCTCTTCCGGCGTAAGTTGTAATTTCCCCATGCGCCACCTGGAGTGACTCAAAACGTCTCTTCCAAAATGTAAGACTTTCTATTGAAGGTACGAGCAAGCTTATTTGTGTTATTGCATTTGTACCACGGATTGTTCTACCTACATTCGGCATTTCAAAAAATGATAATTCAGTTCCGGCACTCCCTGTTAAATCACCATAAAACAAATGATACATAAATGGATTATCTTGATTGACTGTCTTTTTCACCCGGCGTAATCCTAAAACATCTCGATAAAAATTATTATTCGTTTTCGCATTTTTAGTCACCATAGAAATGTGTTGATGTCCTGGAATTGTATACATAAAACTTCCTCCTCTTTATCACTTGATTAGTCAATTGATTAAGTAAAAAAAATTACTCATTCGGTAATTCTTTTTTTCACTATGCTTATGAACTTTTGACATCAACTCGTATAGTATTTTCTGCTCTTCTTCATTTAATACATCATCAAAAAATGATGATTGAAATGCAAGTTGCTCTGGCAATGCTCTTTCTAAAGCCGCTTCCCCTTGCTCTGTAAGACTAATTGTTTTCGTTTTCCAATCTTGTTTTCGTATAATATATCCTTCTTTTTCAAGACGTGTTAACATTCGAGAAATACCGCCTTGTGTAACGGTAACCTTTTCTGCTAACTCCATTTGTGTTAATGGCTGATAAGTCCGTATTTGCAAAAGCACATCAAATTGGGCTGTTGTTAAATCAAAACGTTTTAAAAACTCATTTGACATTTGATTACTTTGGTTCGTAAATCGTATTAAACGTAGCCATATTAACGATCCTATCGTATTTTCACGCATGTTTCATCACTTCCTAGCGTTGATCTTACTATCACTTTACCACTCAAGTGATAGTAATGCAAGTAGAAATATGTTAAAAATACCTCCCAAAATCATTATTCTTAACTTTCCATTTCATTCATTGCTATATTTAAAGCTGCCACAGCTTTTGGCCAACCAACGTAAAAAGCCATATGTGTTATTAATGCAACTAATTCATTCTCCATTATCCCATTTTGTTTAGCTAGCTTCAGATGAAATGATAATTGTTCTGTATTACTAAGACTGATTAGCGCCGACAATGTACATAAGCTTCTTTCTCTTAATGTTAAAGCGGCATCCCGCCACACTTCCTCAAATAATATATCTTCACTATAATGAGAAAATACAGGTGCTATTTCTCTCATTTTCTTTGGAATATAAAATTCAATTGGTTCATTCATCATTTTGCTCCCTTCATTTTTACCAATTGTGCCATCCCTTGACCAAATGACCAGTTTTCAGCAGCTGTCTCATGTAATGTAATAAAAATGTCAGTAACTTTCACGTTGGAACATTCCGAAACTTCAAAGGATATAGATTGATACAAACCTTTTTTCTGTTGTACTGTTCTTCCAGGTCCACATGTAATAGAAACATGAATCATATTCTCAGTTCTCATTTCTCCTCTTTCCAACAAATAATATGGATTATACAAAAATTGATTTCCTTGATAAGGTAAAAATATTTGAAAATAATCATTTTCAGGGATGTTAAAATGTTCAATTAATGAAAGATGGATACATTCACCTATCTTTTTCAACTCCTCTTTATTTACTATATCTTCATGATAATAAACGTTCACAAAAGGCATACATTTTCATTCCTTTTTCTTAATTTAGCATTCAATAACATATCCTCATGAAATATGTAAAATCTCATAAATAGTAACATCGTCCATTACATCTATTTCAGGATTTTCCTTATAAAAACTGAATTGACTATATCCCCACTTATCCGGATTATAAACTATTACATTTCCTAAACATTTTTCTATGTTTTGCACATTTTCATTTACTTTATTTAATTGCGTCCCAATCAGCGATTTACTTTGAGAAATACTCCCTGCATATTCAACAGCATATCTACTTTTTCTAAAATCATTACTTAAATTAACAACTAATGGAACACCTATATTTATTGGTTGCCACCCAAACGATTGCAAAATATTATCGTAATACCCTTCGAATATAAATTTGTTCATCCCTTCATGACCATTCCACATATATAAAGGTGCATAACAGTTATAGAAATTCCCATCCTTACCTGTCTCAGTAATTAAATAAGCCTTAAAATTTAGTTCTTGAAAACCATCAGTTTTAAACCCATTATCCTTTACCCTTTTTTTAATAATCTCCATGTCATAATCCTTTGGTAAAATGACCTTATATTGCATACCAATCATGTTTATCACTCACTTTCGATCTTATATACATAATGATAAACCGATGATCGGCTGACGTAAAATAGGTATAAATTATGTTTGATATCATTTATAATGATACCGTATAAGGGGCTGAAATGAATGGAAATAAATGATCTTATTATATTTAAAACTGTAGCTAACGAAGGATCTATTAGTAAAGCTGCTAAAGAGCTAGGCTATGTACAACCAAATGTAACTGAGCGAATCAAAAAATTAGAACAAGAATTAGAAACACCTTTACTACATAGAGATAACAAAGGTGTCTCCCTGTTACCTTCTGGTGACATTTTATTAGACTACACGAATAAAATATTAGCTCTTTTAGAAGAAGCGAAAGATGAAATTAAAACAAGTGCTTCTTCTTATGTAATAGCGACGTCACAATCTATTTTGACTAATTATTTAAGTATGCGTATTAAAGAAAATTTCAGGAATTATCAAATATATATAGAAAGTAGTAGCCATTTACAAAAACTACTACAGCAACAAAAAGTTGATATGGTCATAAGTTATGAGGATTATCCCGACGCAGCGTTTAAAAAAGTATTCACCACTTCAATTTCTGTAGGCTTATTAAAAGCGAAAGAACAGTGTAACATTGACTTTTCAAAAGAACTTTTCTTTGTTAGTAACGATAAAAAGTGCCCTTTTAGAAATATGACAATACAATTTCTAAAAGAAAACAATCTATCTCAGCATCAACTTCAACAGTTAGATTCTTATTCGCTTATTGAAGAGTTTATTGTTGAGGGAAATGGGATAGCTTTTTTACCGATTAGAAATGATAAATTAGTTCCAGTTGAAAATGTCGCGGTTGAAAAACTACCTATTAACTTCTTTACAACTCGAGACTTAGATAAAGTGATTCCAGGTGAACTATTTAATTAATAAAGAGGCTACACTTGTCGTATTTTACGGGTAAATAGATATCCCTTTTCGAATCGCTAATATAACTTCATATACTATCGTACGGCCTAATAAAATAAAAAGGGATGTTACCTAGTTAATATGTTTAACTACTAGGACATCCCTTTTCATCTTGAAGACTTATTTTACACGTTCTGTTCCACCCCTGTGCTCTTCTCCTTCTTATCCCTTTTAAAATTCTTCAACTTCTTAACTGTTCCAACTAACCCTTTCGGAAAAACTAGTAGCACGATAATGTATAATAAACCAAGAATGATCGTCCATCGTTCAAAAATCGGATATTCCGTCGCTAATTCGGATAAATAATATTTCAATGATTCAATAATCCCAGCTCCAGCGATTGCTCCGATTAAAGTTCCAACTCCCCCAATCATTGTCATCAATAATGCATTTAATGTCATTTCAATTGAAAATACAGTTGTATTAACAAAGCGTAAAGTGATAACAAATAAACCACCGCTAATCGCTGCAACTACTCCTGCAACAACACTAGCAATAATTTTATAATGAAGAACTTTATAGCCAAGTGCCTCAACTCGTTGTTCATTTTGTGAAATCGCCTTTAACACTTTCCCAATTGAAGATTTTGTGAAAAGACGTAACAAAATGAAAATACTGATTAGACATATAAATGTTATATAATAAAATGTAAAACGATCACGGAATATATCTGGTACACGAAATGTAAATCCATCTCCTCCATGAGTCAGTGAACGCCATTTTTCAGCAAGTACAAAAAACAGCTGGGAAATAGCGAGCGTTAACATTGCATAAAAATGACTTTTCAGCCGTAAAGAAAGCAAACCGATTATATAACTAACGATGGCTGATACAATAATTGCGGCTGCTATTCCTATAAAAAAGTTTGTGATAGACACCCCTTGTCGATCAAATAAAAGTGCTACCCCATACGCCCCTATACCAAAGAACATACAATGACCGAATGAAACAATACCTGTATATCCAAGGAGAACATCAAAACTCATAGCGAAAATAGCAAAGATGAAGATTTGAGTGAACAAAATTAACAAGCTCCGTGAATCATTTACGAATGGAAATACACTTAAACAAATGAGCATAAATACTCCGAAGTATACTTTAATTCGATTCGATGTGCTGTTCACCATTTCACCCCTTTTCACCAACAAGTCCCGTTGGCTTCACTATTAAGAAAAATAGTAACATTAACATATTAATTGCAAGAGATAAATCTGGCAAAAAATACGCTGTAAAAGCACCGGCTAATCCGACAATTAAAGATGCTAGCGCTGAACCTTGTACGCTACCTAATCCGCCAATAATAACTACTATAAAAGCTAAAATTGCGTACTGCATACCCATCTCAGCAAAAATAACTCCTGAATATGGTGCTAGTAGAAAACCACCTAACGCCGCCATCCCTGCTCCTAATAAAAAAACAAACGAGAATATCGCTTTTACGTTAATTCCGAGAGCTTGAACCATCTCTTTATCCATTACACCAGCGCGAATCATAAGTCCTATCTTTGTTTTTTTCAGCAGCAATAGTAAAGCGATGTAAATTAGTATCCCAACTAAAATAACGAATAGGCGATATTTTATTAAGATAACTCCTCCAAATGTAAAACTGCCTTGAAGCCATAACGGTAATTTTGCAGCAATTGGATTAGGACCCCAAAATATTTTGATGCACTCGCTAAGAACGAGCATTCCTCCGAGTGTCACGAGAAGCTGCCGCACATGGTTTCCATACACTGGTCTAATAAGAAATCTTTCTAAAATGAAACCGAGGAACATACCCATAGCGACTGCCCCAATTAGCGCTAATAAATAACTATCTGTCATATTAAATAACCAAACGCCTGTAAATGCTCCCCATGCAAATAAACCTCCATGCGCAAAATTTAGTACGCTCATTAAACCGAAAATAAGTGATAGACCGGACGCTAATAAAAAAATAAGCATCCCTGTCGAAACGCCATTTACAAATAAATTGATTAACACATCCATCCTTCTCACCCCGGATTCATGTTAAGAGATTCCTAAATATTTGTGACACATTTCCTTATCCTCTTTTAATTCATGCATAAAACCGTTATGAACAATTCTTCCGTTATCCATAATATAAAAGTAATCACCAATTTGACTAGCCATCATAAAGTTTTGTTCAACGAGTAAAACTGTTGTTTTCTCTTTCATTTTCAAAATGGCTATCATTAATTTTTCTATCATAATGGGCGACAAGCCTTTACTCGGCTCATCAATAAGTAATAAACCATCACTATTAATAAATGCTCTTGAAATTGCTAGCATTTGCTTTTGCCCTCCGCTTAAGAGTCCGCTTTTTTTGTGCCAAAATTGCTTTAAATCTGGAAATAATTCAAGCATCCAGTCTATTTTTTCTTCCGCTTCTTCTCCCTTCCCACTAGCAAGAGCGAATGTTTCTTCTACTGTCAGGTCGTGAAAAATACCTTGATTTTCTGGTACATACCCTATTCCTTTCCTTGAAATTAAATGTGTAGATAATCCATTTACTTGTGTACTATCATAATAAATTTCACCATGTGCGATATGGTGAAATCCCATAACCGAACGTAATGTCGTAGTCTTCCCTGCCCCATTTCTTCCAAACAGTACAGTAATCGTTCCTTTCTCAACAGTAAGAGATACCCCTTGTAAAATATGAAACTGATCTAAATACGTCTCTATATTATTCACTTGTAGTAGTGCCACTATATAATCCCCCTAAATAAGCACTTTGTACTCGCTCGTCTTTCATCATTTCTTCTGGCAATCCTTCAGCCAATAACTCCCCATGAAATAAAACGATAAGATGATCTGATAAATCTAGCACCATATCCATTTTGTGTTCGATAAGTACGATTGTGCTCTCTGGATTCTTTTTAATATTTTCGATTACTTGTAATATAGCCGGAACTTCCTCAACAGAAATACCTGCTGTCGGCTCATCAAGTAGTAACACATCCGTTTTTAAAGCTAATAACATCGCAAGCTCTAACTTTCGTTTTTCCCCATGCGCTAGATCTTTCGCTAATACATGTTCTTTCTCGTGAAGTAATACTGTTTTTAAGAAACGTCTCGCCTCTCCAACTTGTTGCTTAAATTTTGCCGAACTCGGAAAAATACTATAGTAATCTTGCACAAATGATTGAACACTTAAACGAACATTTTCAAGTACCGTTAACTCTGGGAATATATTTGTAAGTTGAAAAGAACGACCAATTCCTAATCGAGTACGATCCGAAATTGATAAATTTGTAATCTCTTGTCCTTTAAAATATACTTCACCCTTTGTTGGAGAAATTTGTCCACTTAGTAAATTGAATAGCGTTGTCTTTCCTGCACCATTTGGTCCAATAATTGAAATGAGCTTTCCTTTTTGTACTGTTAAATTCACATCCTTAATAACATGATGCTCGCCAAAAGATACGCAAAGATTTTTCGTTTCTAGCAAATGTGTCACGAAATCCCTCCCTTTAAAGCTTTAAGTATGAAAGAAATACGTATAAAGAGGGTGTACTCCCTCTTTATACAAAAACAACAGAAAATTCAATCTATTTATTTTGAACTTGGGGTTCTGTCTCTTTCATCGTTAATTCTCGCTCTAATACTGGCACCGGATAATCAACACCATCTTGCTTTTTCAATGTGATAGAATAAAGTGTCTGCATCGCTTGATGATCCTTCTCTCTAAATTTCATCTTTCCTTTCGGTGTATCAAATTCCATTCCTTCCATTTTCTTAATCAATGTATCTACATCTGTATCACCTTTTGTTTTCTTTAAAGCTTCTACAATTGAAATTGCCGCTGACATTCCTCCTGCTGTAAATAAATCTGGCACCGCACCATTAAATCGTTTTTTATGTTCTTCAACTAACCAATCATTCACCTTATTTTTCGGAAGTGTGTGATAATAAACAGAAAAACCTTGCATTCCTACTAACGCATCCATCGTTTTTAATGCCGGTATATCTGGTGCACCGGTAGAAATTTTAATACCCTGCGCTTCCACATTCATATCTTTTAACTGTTTCCAAGGTGAATTCGCACCTGCCCAAACGATAAATAAATAATCTGGTTTTGAGCTAATAATATTTTGAATATTTGCAGTGAAATCAGTTGAATTCGTATCCGCGTATTGCTCGTTTACAATATTCGCACCTAATTTCTTTGCTCCCGCTTTAAATGCTGCAATCCCTTCACGACCGAAAGCATTATCTGGAGCAAACGTCGCAATCTTTACATCTTTTTTAGCAATTGAGGCAGCCCCAGCAATCGCATCTTGCGAAGAGTTTCTTCCTGTTCTAAAAATATATTTATTCCAGTTCTTCCCGGTAATACTATCAGCAACTGCCGGTTCTACAACCATAATTTTTTCATATTCTTCAGCTAGTGGTAAAACTGCTAATGTATCACTTGAACTAGATGATCCGACTAAAAAATCAACCTTCTCTTCTTCTAATAATTTCGTAGCTTTCTTAACCGCTACATCGGCTTTCGTTTCCGTATCTTCTACAACAAACTTAATCTTCTTCCCTTCCACTTTCCCAGTTCCACCAGTTGCATAATCTAACCCTAATTCAAACCCGTTCACTGTTTGTTTTCCATACGATTCCAATGGACCTGTTAACGAAGCAAGAACCCCTACCTTAATCGTTTTTTCATCTTCTGTACTTGTCTTCTTTCCCGAACAAGCTACTGTTACTAATAATGACCCTAAAACACAACCAGTAACCACCGTTCTTAGCCATTTACGTTTTTTTATCGACATTGTGATCCTCCCCATACTTTACTTTCTGATAGAATCAAACACGCCAAATTCCCCTGTCCGTAATCATGACTTTAAAATTGGTAATGGAAAACTCTTGTAGTAACCTCTACATTCGGCACAAATCTATAATCACCTTCCTATTAAATGGAAACGGACATACAATCAATATATATTCCGTTGTTCAAATGAAATTACTGTTTCATTACAGTAATCATCACGCAAAAAGCTGCAAATAATTAACTTAATTCATTAAGTCAATTATTTGCAGCTTACCTAAAAAATGATTAGAAAAACCGATTAATTATCTTCGACTTTCTCTAACCCCTCAACCAATTGCTTCTTATCTAATCCTTCCCCTATTACTACCAAATTTGTCGGGAAACCGAAGTCTTGTTCCAGTAAGGTTGGTACGCCAAATGAATATTGGAATAAGTGAGGGTATTTATCTCCATGGAATTTCACAAATCCTTTTACGCGATAAATACTATCTGGTAAATTCGAAAGCCATTCATATAATTTATCTTGATCAATCGATTTCGTAAATTGATACGTCATCGTTTGTATATGTAAATGCTGTTTGACATGTAGTGTCTCATGTTCTCCATCTCTCACAAATTCAGCTTCTTCTATATCTTTTAAAGATATATTACAATACTTTGTTTCAAACAATTTCGCATGATTATTTATTGCCTTTACGTCTTCAAGTACTTTGTTCTTATCCGAATCTGTTAATAAATCTGATTTATTAATAAGAATATGACTTCCATATTTCATTTGCTCATGTAATAGCTGTTGTACATTTGCACTTAATATACTTCGGTTTAACCATCTTACTGCATCTAATACGACTACTATAGATTTCACTTCAAGGAAAGGAGCTAAAATTGGTGATACACATGCATCTAACACTTCAATTGGATGTGCGACACCTGTTGTTTCTATATAAATTACATCTGGTCTTTCTTGTTGATATAAAGAATGTAATTGAATTTCAAGCTCTTCTTTTAACGTACAACAAATACATCCTTTCAGCAGTTCCCTTAACACATTCTCTTTTCCAATAATATCTGTATCTACCGAGTATTCACCGATTTCATTCATCAAAACTGCAACTTTTCGATTTTTCTTCTTTTCTGCTAATAATAAATTTTGCAGCAATGTTGATTTTCCGCTACCTAAAAAACCACCTAATATATGAATTTCTACTTTACTCATTCGACCGACCATCCATTTCTCTACTTCAAATTCCTTCAAAGCGTAATTATTACGATTTATATTTATCATTTTATTAAAAGAATACCTATTTGTAAACAAAACTGCTAGATTATCGTTTCATTTTCCATTCACTTCATGAGCAACTCTAATTCCAGACTCGATTGCTCCTTGCATCCATCCATGTGTTAATGTCGTATGTTCTCCTGCAAAGTGCACTCTACCCGCTGGCGGCGTAATATATGGAAACAATTCAAGCTCTTGCCCTGGTTCAAAAGCTGTAAATGCTCCGCAAGAATACGGATTTTGACTCCAGCTAAAAGATTCTCCCGCAACATACTCACTATAAACCACAATTCCATATATTTGCGCTAAATTTTTCAACGCATAACGAATACGTTCTCTATTCGAGAGACTATCCCACGTTAACGCCTCATCTGCCCACGTATAACTCACTAAAACGATAGCCGCCCCTGGTGTATGAATGCCGTAGCTCGGATAATATGTAAAGCGGATAGGTAAATCTGTAATTGACTTACCACCATATTGTCCTGCTCTTTCCCAAAATCTACTTTTAAACTCTATCGCAATTTTAGTTGAAGCAATATAATTTAATTCACGAATTGCCCGCCTTTTATAATAAGAGAATAAATGATATGGCTGAACTTCTACAAATCGCAAAGCTGAAAATGGAATTGTGACAATAGCGATGTCACCAGTTACTATAAATGAATTTAACGTTTGTTCATGTGTTACTTGCATCATTACTTTATTATCTTCCTGTATAATTTTTTCTACTTTATACGGCATAAAAATATTATCCTTTAGCTCTGGTAAAAATGAATTTGGTAATGCATCCATCCCGCCCGTTATCTCATAATATTTCGTCGTTGAAGTGAAAAAGATCATTTCGCGTAATACTTCAATTAAGGACATTCCCATGTATGCTTCCATATCAAGAAGTACTCCGATCATATCTATTGCCCCATCTGAATAATACTCGGTTAAAAATGAACCGAGCGAATATGTTTTATACTTTTTTTCAACAATAATCCAGTTTTTATCCGGATCTTTCTTAATATAATTAAGTATCGATTCCAATACCCCTAACATTAACCCTTCTGCTGTTTTCCCTCTTTCTTTATCTAAAACTGGATATCCAAGTACACTTGGATCCTTTTCAAACACATCCAATCTCGTTCTTTTGTTATTCGTATAAATTATATCTGAAGAAGTTTTATTAATAAAAAGGTTTAACGGTAGTTTAAATTTACGAATGTAGGCTAAAGTTAAATCATGAGTATCCGGAATACGCATAGGACCTGCGTTAAAATATAATCCTGCACTAAATGGTTCCCGAATCGTATACACCCTGCCACCTATTCTGTTATTTGCTTCTATAATCGTTACCTCGTGCCCAGCCTCTTTTAATAAAGATGCTGCAACTAATCCAGACATCCCTGCACCGGCAATTGTAATCCGTTTGGGGTTATTTGTTTTGGCGAGCCCCTCGTGAATAATTTGAAGCATTTTTTCCATCGATAATGGATTCCCCATGCCAATTCCCCTTTTACGAAGGATTTTACTGAATTATATTCGTTTAACAGAATTCCTATGTTTCATTCAAGTAATTGAGCGGATACATTTTCAATTACTTGAATATCTTTTATAAAATGTAATAAAATAGATATGAAACTATAGAAGTAAGACGTATTATCTTACATAATAAAATTAATGAAATAGCGAGGAATTTTGAAATGAAAAAAGGTATTAACCGTGTTGTATTAGTAGGAACAGGAGCAGTTGGATGTAGCTATGCTTACTGCATGATTAACCAAGCTGTAGCTGAAGAATTTGTTTTAGTTGATGTAAATGAAGCAAAAGCTGAAGGAGAAGCAATGGACTTAAGCCATGCCGTTCCTTTCGCACCAGCTCCAACAAAGGTTTGGAAAGGTAGTTATGAAGATTGTAAAGACGCAGACCTTGTTGTAATTACAGCTGGATTGCCACAAAAGCCAGGTGAAACACGCTTAGATTTAGTTGAGAAAAACGCTAAAATTTTCAAGCAAATTGTTCGTAGCATTATGGATAGTGGATTTGACGGTATCTTCTTAATCGCAACAAACCCTGTAGATATTTTAACTTACGTAACTTGGAAAGAATCTGGATTACCGAAAGAACGCGTAATCGGTTCTGGTACAACTCTTGACTCAGCTCGTTTCCGCTATATGTTAGGTGAGTACTTCGATATTGGACCTCATAACATTCACGCTTATATTATCGGAGAGCATGGTGATACAGAACTTCCGGTGTGGAGTCACGTATCAATTGGTATTCAAAAACTACAAACGCTTCTTGAAAAAGACAACACATATAACCAAAAAGATTTAGATGATATTTTCGTAAACGTTCGTGATGCAGCTTATCACATTATTGAACGAAAAGGTGCTACATACTACGGCATCGGCATGTCACTTTTACGTGTTACGAAAGCAATCTTAAGCAATGAAAACAGCGTATTAACTGTATCAGCATATCTTGAAGGTCAATACGGCCAACAAGATGTTTATATCGGCGTACCTGCTGTTTTAAACCGCGGCGGTGTTCGTGAAATTTTAGAAGTTGAACTAAGTGAAGAGGAAGAATTAAAATTCGATCACTCTGTTCAAGTGTTGAAAGAAACAATGGCTCCTGTTCTTTAATCATATTTTTCAATCAAAAAAGCAATCCGATTTATATTGGATTGCTTTTTTATATTTTTATAGTTCCCCCTCAATTTAAACGGTAATATTATCTATAAAAAGAGGTGATTTCATGAATGATTCTTTGACGATTGCAATCCTCTTACTAGCTGTAGCATCCTTAATACTTTTCCTCTTCTTAATCATCAGAACGCTATTCCCAACTAAAAAATATGATAAGAATCTCGGATTGATTCTAATTATTTTAAGCTTGTTAGCAATACCGATAAGTATCCTCCTTGTAGGAGGATGGGCAGGTATGGGAGTTGGTGTAATCGCAGTCCTTATTTTTGCTGCTGTTATTATAGCTTTAATTGCAAATACCTTCATTAAACTACCTCCTCCAAAGAAAAAATAATAAATGACCGATGTTTTCATCAAGAGAAAACATCGGTCATTTTCTATCACTTATTATCTTTAATCGGTTCATCATTATTTACATCAAGTACATCTAATAAAAAGATAAAGATTGGAATCCCAATAATAAGCCCCCATATTCCGAGGAAATGCTCTGAAAAGATAAGAATCATAAATGTATAAAAAACAGGTAAATTCGTTTTTGCAGACATAAATTTTGGATTTAATAAATAACTTTCAAGAGCGTGGATTACTGTAATGAACACTAGTATGTAAACAACATACACAACCCCGCCGACGTTATAGGCAATGATACAAAGTGGAAACAAGGAAATAATAACACCAGCAACTGGAATCAAGCCGAGTAGAAAGACCATGACAGCCAATACAAGAAGCTGTGGAAATCCTAAAATGACAAGTGCAATTACAGTGAGCACACAATTTACAACTGCAATTAAAAACTGTGCTTCAATCACTTTTCCGAACGATCTTGCAAACCTTTCACCGAAATATGCAATCTCCTCATAAAAAATTTTCAGCTTACTATCTTTAAATTTCGAAGTAAATGCTATAATGCGTTCTTTTTCTAATAAGAAAAATAAGCTTAAAATAAGAGAAAGTAGTATTTGTAAACTGACTTTTCCTATGTTTGCTATCGATTGATAAATGACATCTACACCTTGTTCGATATATTTCGATACTTCCATTCCATTAATTGTCGAAAGTGCATATTTAATTATCTCGTTATCAGGTGGGTTTTGAAAAAACAATTTAAATTGATAAATTAATTGTGAAATTTGTATCGTTAGTACAGGCAAATATTTATATAGTGTAGTTACAATAAACGTCACTAACACAATATATAAACAAGCAATAACCACTTTCCTATTTACTTTCAATTTTTTTGAAATAAACTTTTGAAATCGATCCATCAAAAACGTGAGAATAAACGTAATTAATATTAAATTAATCATACTTTTTAATCCATATAATACAAGCACTAATATTATTAAAACGAGAAACCGTTGAAACCCTCTACTTCGAAAGAAATTTTTCACTTCATTCATTAAAAATTAACCTCCCCTTCAATGGATGGAAATTGAATATATTACATTTTATGAACTTCTATAGACAATCTTTCTTACTAATTGGAAAGAATCCTTTTTTCTTTTTTATTGTCGGATTTTTTTATCTAATACTTTTCTAAAAACTACTTTATCAACTCTATATTTTATGAGAACGTCTATTTTTAGACTGTTGCTCCTTAGTAGATTTTTCATATTGAAAAAAGAGAGTTATCTATCACTTAACTCTCTAGAAAAATGCTAAATGAAAAGCTTAATTATTTCTTTTTTGCATTTGCTTCGCTAACAATTCCTTCACTTGGTTATACGTTAACCCTGAATTTTTGTTTAAACGCTTTACTTCCTCGACATCAGTACCTACCACTGTATATTTTTTCTCATCACTCATATTTCCACTTCCTTTTTCACCAGATCATTTCTTATATTTCTTCCCTAAACTCTTGTCAACTACCCCCACTGAGATGAAGCGTTTCAGTGGGGGCTTGAGTTAGAACGCTAGGTCTTTTCGTCTATCGCTAGACAGTTTGACGCTCTAGAATTCATGCCACCTTACAGTAACACCCCAAGTAAGTTTTTGGTTGGTACTAGAAACGAACAATCGTTTCCCCACTTGCACCACCCTTTCGAAAAAGAGCAGTTCTTCCTTATAGAAGAAGCCACCACTCAGATGAATCCGGCGTGTGCTACAAGCCCCGACAAGTCGAGTACACATGGATGGTTGACGCACCCACTAAGCTATGCACAAAGCAACAGCCTTACGTTTTTGCACTTTTAATAGAATCGGCGTTTTTACTTTGAGATTGTCATCCAATTCTACAACTTTTGATTTTTGCAATGTATTCAACGCACCATTAATATCAGCGTGAATACATTTTCCTGATTTACTTTGATACATTCCACGAGTGATTCGTTTGCCACTAAAGCGATAATGCATCCTGTCTTCCTTAGACCAAACTGGAACCCTATCTTTGTCAAGAAAACTAGCTTTTGAAGTATAGCTTTCTTCTTGTTTCAAAAATCGGATGCCTTCTTTTACACATTTATTCTCAATTGCTGCAATCAGTTTATGAAATGGGATTTGAACAAATTTTTGGTTATTCTTTTTTCCCATATCAGATTTTTGTTTCCAACCAGTGTTATACCCTACGACAACCGTATCTATACTGAATGCTTTCACTTTTTTGAACAACAAACCTACAGTTTGTGAAATGTAACCATTTATTTGTCTTTCTCGTTTATGCCAAAGTGCAGCCATTTTGTTCGTTACAACTCGTTTTGAAAGTCCATTTTCCACATTTTTCAGTTGCAGATTACGTATCATTTTGTTGAAGTACTGGTTAATGGATTTAAGTTTTTTTCCATCAATTAAAAATGTGTCACCTGTATTTGTTGCGCAACTTACTAATCTGTCTACACCTAAATCGCAACTCAAAGCGTTACTAGTAGTCGTGGATTGCTTCTTCATTTGAGAAACGTGCATCTCATATGTATAATGCACCTCAAAGAACCGACCTTTTTGCTTGGGTACAATCTCAATGTAGAAAATTTTTTTATTTCTTAAATTTTTAGGCATACGTATTTTAATGGAACCGAATTTTTTCTGAATGCCACATTCATCGGAATCATCCAATACCCGTTATCATCCACTTTTGGAACTTGATAGATTTCAATGATTCGTTTGTCCGTTGAACCAGAATAATTCGGAAACCTAGGACGGCCTGTGAATGTTTCCGGTTTTTTCTTCCACTGTTCCCATGCTTTAAAAAAGCTTTTTACTTCTGTAAATAAGGCTCTACGAATCGCTTGAACAGAGTTTGATTGGACGCCCGAGTAGTTCATATCGGCTTGCATGGCAGTGTCCACTTCTTTTACAGTAGTCATCTTGTTATTATTCAAATAACTTTGTTTAATTGTGTATAATCCAACATTTCGCAACGCTTTTGAACTATGTGACATGCGTTGCAGTAAACGAAATTCTTTCGCAGTAAGGCAAGCTCGTCCGATATTCTGTTTCTGAGTGAAGCGTTGCATGTTTTCTCTTTTCTTTTGTTTACGTAATACTTTCACTGCTTTCTTTCTACCCATTGTTTTCACCACCTTTCTCAGGGGGTTCATTAAAATCATTTCATTCCTTGTGATTCAATGTACTTACGGATAGAACCTATAGGTGCACCGCCCGTTGTTAAAAGACAATAACTTCGAGACCAAAACATTTCTTTCCATAGATCATGTTTTATCTTAGGAAAATCTCGTTTCACGAAACGAGAACTAACACTTTTGTAACTGTTAATCGCTTTTGACAAATCAATGTTTGGAACTGAACGGAACAAAACGTGAACATGGTCTTCATCGTGATTCCATTCTTCTACAGTAATTCCTTTTGGCTCAAGCAACCGAATGAAGTGCTCTTTCAGATAATCTGAAATTTCATCGTTCATCACTTTTTTACGGTATTTAATAACCAAAACTAAATGATAGTAGAGTAAGAACACTGAATGATTATTATTATCTAATTTCGTTGTCATATATATTGTCTCCTTATCTACGACTAATTATATCGCAAGACGCAAAAGAAACAAATATTCGCTCTTTAAAAAATTGTTATGAACGAAACAAAAGAGTTCAGCCTACCTTCTGACGGCAATTCATCTCCACCTGAATTGTTGGGTTTCACCCGTAACACAAATCAGATGGAGTCTTCTTGCCGAAAAGGATAAATTAACACACATAAGCTGTACTAAATTAAATAGACTATGTTCAATAGCTAACGGAAGTTTAGTTGCGTAAGAGGAATAGATAGAAAAATGTCGAATTTATTATACTTGTTGAATTTGAGGACTTGGAGGATACATTTTGAAAAAATATGAGTTTAAAAATAACATTCCAACATTGGAAGAGTACAAATATTTGTGCGAGTCTGTGGGATGGACTAATTATATGAATTTTGAAGTGGTGGAAACATCACTGAAGAATTCTGTTCACTGCATCACAGTCAAGGATAATGAGCAAATTGTGGGTATGGGGAGAATTGTTGGTGATGGGGCTATCTATTTCTATATTCAAGATATAGTAGTCCATCCAGATTATCAGAAAAATGGAATCGGGAAAGAAATCATGCATATTTTGGTTGAATACTTAAATCAGAATGCCCCTGATAAGGCATTTGTCGGTTTGTTTGCATCACAAGGTAAAGAATCTTTCTATGAAAAATATGATTTTAAAGATTACTCACCAAACATGACGGGGATGTTTACTGTCATTTCAAAAAAATAAACATAATAGATTTTTAATTATACGTCATCAATATTGAAGAAATTGTTCTCACAGTAATGCTTATCTTAAATAAGATCTTCCACGATTGGGTGTGAATATTAAATAAGAAAGGACAGTAGATAGTATATATACTATCTACTGTCCTTTCATTTATCTAACTTTTTTAATTTTGATTTTGAATTGTATTTTTTAATAAAATTTCACTACATCTTCAGTAGGTAAGAATGTTCTTTCCCCTGGTTGTTCATTTGGCTCACCAAATGGCATTTGTCCTACTAAGCTCCACTCTGCTGGAATGTTCCAAGTTGCTTTCACTTCAGCATCTACGATTGGATTGTAATGTTGTAATGACGCTCCAATTCCTTCAGCCGATAATAGCATCCATACAGTATGTTGTAGCATTGCATTTCCTTGATGAGACCAGAATGGGAACTGATCTTTATACAATGGTGCATTTTCTTGCATTTTTTCTACTGTTGCTTGATCTTCAAAGAATAGAACTGTTCCTACACCTGCATGGAAGCCTTTTAGTCTTTCTACTGTTGCTTCAAAATTTTCTGCTGGCACGCGTGATCTAAGCGTTTCTTTTACGATATCCCAAAACTTTTCATGCTCTCCATCCATTAATACAACCATACGGCCACTTTGCATATTGAAAGAAGTTGGTGCGTGTAAAGCTGTTTTTAAAACTTCTTCAATTCTTTCTTTTGTAATTGTAGCGTTTTTTGTTACTTTACGAATTGAACGACGGTTCACGATTGCTTCTTTTAAATTTGTTGTAGTTGCTGACATTTTAATTCCTCCAAATATATGTTTTATTATTTTTATTTAAACAAATCAACTTGAGTCTTTCATGCAAGACGAATTAGCAATATCCATCCGTCTTACATTGCATACCTTCAAATGAATTTGTTTTATCCTTTTCGATTTCTTTATCAATTACTCTTTCTAGCGTTTCTTTACTAGCAAGTCCTTGAATGACTTCATCTCCAATCATGACAGTTGGAACAGCCATAATATTTGCTTCATCATATGCATGCTGAATTGCTTCTTGATGTTTTTCTTTATATTTACGATTTACTAAAGCATCTTTAAATTCAGCTTCAGGAAGCCCTACTTCTACCGCTAATTTCGTTAATACATCAATATCTTCAATGTTTTGCTCTTCTTGGAAAAACGCAGTAAATACTCGGTGATGATACTCATTTCCAAGTCCACGCTCTTTCGCGAATTGGCACCCTTCAAAAGCTAAATGTGTATATGGATGCGGAGAAACGCGTGGCAGACGCATTTCAACCCCTAATTTTTTTGCAGTAGGAAGAATGAAAGAATCCCATGAACCTAACTTATCTGGCTCGTTCCAAGGATCTATTTTAGAATATGGACTTGGACGCAATTCAAATGGCATCCATTCGATTTCTACATCTTTCTCTTTCGCTACTTCATCTAATGGGCCTTTTGCTAAAAAGCAAAACGGGCATATAAAATCTGAGTATACTTTCATTTTTACAGTCATATCTTTTACACCTTACCTTCTTTTTATTTTTAGATGTAACCAAAACAGTTACAATTTTAAGGAAAAAATATGCATTCTCTTTTAGAGACTTGCAATTATCATATTATGCTTTCATTTTTTGTTGTAAAGATTCAAATAACTGCCCCATCGTAATATTTCTCAACACTTCTTCCATCGCAGATTGCGCCTGAACTAAAATAACCTCTAAAACAGCTTGAATATTCGCCCCAATTGGACAGTCTGGATTCGGTTTTTCATGAATGTGAAATAGTTTGTCTTCTTCCACTACATTCACTGCATGATACACATCTAATAATGTGATTTCATGTAAATCCTTTAATAATCCCGCGCCACCTGGTCCGCGATTTACGTAAACAAATCCAGATTGTTTCAAGTAAGACATTATTTTACGAATGACTACCGGATTTGTATTTACACTCTCGGCCATATAGTCTGAAGTGCAAACTGAAGATGGATTGTTTTTCAAAATAGATAAAATATGAACAGCTATAGAAAAGCGGCTACTAATTTTCATCGTGATCACCACCTCGATGTAATCATTATAGTTACAACACAAAAATAAGTCAATCCTTTTTACAAATTTTTTAAAGCAAATAAAAAAGTGCCCCATTACAATATATGAGACACCTCTTCTTATTCTGCAAACAAGTCTTGGAATTCTTCAATAAATAGCTGTACAGCGAGTGAAGAATCCTTTAATGAAGGAACAGCTAAAGCAATTTCTCTCCATACTTGTGGTTCCAATTCTCTCGTTTGTATATTCTTTGGTAAACTCGTTAAAGATAACTCAGCCAAAATTGCGATTCCTAATCCTTCTTGAATCATATTTAAAGCTGTTGTAACTGTGGAAATTATATATTCAGCCCGAAGTGGTACGTTCGCTTGTTTAAACATATCGATAATGGGTGGTTCGTACCCACCCTTACATAATATGATCGGTTCATTCTCTAAATCACCTATTGTAATAGAATCGTTCTTACAAAGAGGATGATCCTCTCTTAAGACAACAACCATTTTCCCCTTCGTTAAGGGCACGATCTCCATATCTTTATTAGGCAAAATAACAATTCCTATATCAACAACCCTCGATACTAACCAATCTTCAACTTCTTTAATCGTGCCTTCACAAAGAACGACTTCTAAGTTCGGATACTTCTCCTTAAAAAGATTTATCATTTTGGGTAAGAAATGTGCAGAAGCACTCGGAAAACTCCCAATTCGAATCGTCCCAACTTCGTGCCCTTTCTCCATCGCTACTTCTTGTTCAATCTTCTCAACGCCGTTTAAGATTTCTCTAATATGTACAAGAATTCTATTTCCAACATCCGTAACGATTAGCCCTTTTCGTTTATCGCGTATAAGAATGGTAACTCCTAACTCTGACTCAATGCTTGAAATCGCATGACTTACAGCTGGCTGTGTCATATTTAACATCCCAGCAGCCTTCGTAAAACTCCCTAATTCAACCGTTTTAATTAAAACTTGAAGTTGTGTAATGGTCATAACTAATCACTTATACTCCTTATAAAAAAGATTCATTTTATTTATCATAGTCGATATCATATCATAGTGAAATGGAATACAACAAGGAGGGATTACAGTGACACAGCTTTCTCGAACTAAGACTGCCATAATCCTTACATTTCTCGTTATTATGTGGGGAATTAATTGGCCGTTATCAAAATTCGCTCTGCATTACACACCACCCGTACTCTTTGCAGGGATTAGAACATTAATAGGAGGATTTATCTTACTTACTTTCGCATTACCGAAATACAAACAATTAAATTTAAAGGAAACTTGGCATTTATACTTTATTTCATCTTTACTCAATATTATTTTGTTTTACGGACTACAAACTGTCGGACTTCAGTATATGCCCGCCGGACTCTTCTCCGCAATCGTATTTCTCCAACCTGTCTTACTCGGCATTTTCTCATGGATTTGGCTTGAAGAATCTATGTACGGCTTGAAAATTTTCGGACTTATTCTTGGATTTATTGGTGTTGGGGTTATTAGCTCTAGTAGTTTAACTGGACATATTTCTATTATCGGTGTACTACTTGCTTTAGGGTGCGCTATCGGCTGGGCACTCGGCACAGTATTTATTAAGAAAACTGGACACCGCGTTAATGCCATTTGGATGGTAACACTTCAGCTTATTATTGGCGGACTTTGCTTAATCGGATTTGGTTCAGAATTTGAGAGCTGGTCTAACATCGCTTGGAGTATACCATTTGTAAGTGTACTACTATTCATCTCGTTCTTTGTTATTGCAATGGGATGGCTCGCTTACTTTACACTTGTAGGAGCTGGTGAGGCAAGTAAAGTTGGGGCTTATACGTTCCTTATCCCACTGATCGCTATTATTGTAAGTTCAATTTTCTTACATGAGGCCATTACAATTAGCTTATTCATCGGACTTTTATTTATTATCGTAAGCATTTGTTTTGTAAATATAAAGCCGAAAGCACTTGCTGTAAGGCAGCAAGTTGAAGTGAAATAAATAGATATGAGAAAGAGTCTACCACTTGTAGGCTCTTTCTTTTTTACCATTTTATGAGTACAGTCACTTAACATCTTAGCAAAAGGAAAATTTTTCTTTTTTATTGTATGATGATAATTAAGTAGAAAATATTATCTCTAATACATATGTATGGACTAACAATTCTAATCATAAGGGGGAATTATATGGTTTTACAGTATAAAGAATTTGGAGATTCAAGCTCTCCACTTATGGTTTTTATTCATGGGGGCGGAGTCAGTGGATGGATGTGGGACAAACAAATTAAACATTTTACTAACTTTCACTGCCTTGTTCCTGATTTACCCGAGCAAGGGAAAAATAGTAGTAAGGATCATTTTTCAATACACTTTAGTGCTGAAAAAATCATCGAATTAGTTGAAGAAAAAGGACAAGGTAAAACTGTTATAGTAATCGGTTTTTCGTTAGGTGCTCAAGTATTAATTGCAATGCTCAGCATGAAACCAAACTTAATTCAATACGCTATGATAAATAGCGCATTAGTTAAACTAATTCCTTTCGCTAAAACATTAATAAGATCCCTTGGCTTAACCTATCCACTTATAAAGAGTAAGACGTTTTCCAAAATACAAGCAAAATCAATGTGCATAGATGAAACACAATTTGATAACTATTATCATGAAAGTTGTCAAATAAGTAAAAATACATTTGTGAGGATATTAGAAGAAAATATGTCGTTTACAATACCAAAAGGTTTCGAGAATGCTAGTAGCAATATATTAGTGACTGTTGGAGAAAACGAAAAAAGAATCATGAAAGACTCGATGACTGCAATCCTTGAAAGCAATCCTAATTGCACAGGTATTATCATTCCTAAAATCGGTCATGGAATCCCTTTAGCAAATCCCAAACTATTTAATACTTTAATTGAAAACGGGCTTAAGCATGATAACCTACCAGAAGAAGTAATGACAGTCAATTGAGTTCCTTATCTTAATAAACCATGTTGTATTTGTAGCTCTAATCCCCCTCGAAGCTGCTTAATCTCAAAATTTTATTAACAAAGGTCTCATTACTTTCAATGAGACCTTTCAATGTTCCCTACTTTTTACGACGTACTACAAAAACACACGTACCTACGGAAGATACAATCGCTAAAACTGATAAGACAATTGCTATTGTTTGCATATTACTTGTACCTTCATTTTTTTCCACACTAGACACTTCACCATGTTCTCCTGTTAATGATGTACCTTTTGCAATCGTAGTAAGTGAGTGGGGCTTTTCAGCTTTCTCATCGCCTGTCCATTCAACAATTTCTCCATCTTTATATTGTTGATATGCATTCCAAGCTATTTGTTGCTCTTTATCTGGATTTTTAGCAACGAAAGTAAATCGTTGGAACTGACCAGGTAAAATCCCTTCTCCTGTTGCTTCCCATATTACAGTTTTAACTTTTCCAGCTGCATCTTTTTGTTCTTCCACTTTCCACCCTGGCACTGGCTCGTACTGTTGAAACTCGACTCCAGACGGTATTTTCAGTGTGACTTTTGTTGTTGCCATATTCTTTTCAACAGGTACCTTTATTGTATAAGTCTCCCAAGAGCTAACGTCAGAAGTTGCTGGTTTCACAGTTACGTGAGCACTAACAGGTAACGAAAAAATACCCATTGCAATTATTGTTGCGATCATTGTTGTTCCTAATTTTTTTATACGTTTCATTTTCTATAAACTCCTTTTCATTTATAACGTCTTTTTTATCTGCCACCTACAATAAATTTATAATCCGTATCGAAACTATCAAGAGATTTTGTTAATCCGTGAACTTGTATATTCCAGTTTCCTGTCATGTTAATATACATACCTTCCGCTTCATATTCTCCCGGTGACACTGCCGAAACTTTAAATGAACCTTTGCCCATATTCATATCTAAAGATTGAGTCGTCAATACAATTTGTTCCATATCAGTAACAGGCTGTCCATTCTCATCCTTCAAAGTAATATGAAATGTATTCTGTCCTACCTTATTAGGACTTACATGTAAAGTAAGTTCATATCCATTATCTAATTGTTTACTCTCTGTAAAAGGTCCCGTAGGAGGCATCGGCGGTGTTTGTACATTTGTCATAAAAGCTACGATTACGAAAACGATAATTCCAATGATAAACTCTACTTTCACCGTAGCTCCTAACCTTTGCTGCGCTCGCATTCTCCCTTTCACATAATGAATAATTCCCAATATCCCCATACACACGAATAAAAGTATCTTTGCTAATAAGGCCAATCCATACTTCGTATCAAATAGGGAATGGATCGTGGGAATAAAAAATGTACTGTTAAAAAGACCCGTTAATAAAATCACTATGACAGCACCTGTTGCCCATGGCGAAAAACGCTTAATCGCATCCCAATACATAGTCCACTTGTCAGCCTCTTTACGTAACAGAAGAACAATCGATGATAGCCCCCCCATCCATAACGAAGCTGCGAATAAATGCAGAAAGTCCATAACGACAGCAATTTCTTTAAACTTTAATCCATATGCATGACTATTGAAGGCTTTCATAACAAGTAACCCAATAAATAATACAATTGGAATGCTCCATACTTTAAACGACGAAAGCCTCTCACTCTTCACTGCAAAATATGTAACAATCATCAGCATACTAATAAGAACCATTTGAGTGATCCATACATAACGAAAAACAGATAGCTGTAATGTTTCTTTTAATAATATAGGATCGAATGCTTCTAACCATGAAACATCAGCATTTATTTTCGCCTGCAATGGTAAATTGAATAGTAAACTAATAAATATCCCAAATAATGCTATCCATATTATTCTCTTACTCCTTGATTGAACTGGGGTTGCATTCCCTTTATACATAATAAGATTAAAGAATAGAACTCCTAAAAATAGTGAGAAACTTGTATATAGAACCCCACGTTCCATGATCATATCGATTTGCGGAACATAGCCCATCTCTTCTACTTTTATATCATCTGTTCCCGCTTCTGCTAATCCAATACGGAATGGAATAACTCCTTGAATCGGATGTCCATCAGCTGAAATAGCTTTCCACTGAATAGAGTAAAGACCATTTTTGAGATTCTCTTTTAACCCAGCCTCTAATATTTTTTTGTTTTTCTTATCAATATGTGCATCTTTTAAATCTACTCTTTTACCTGAGGTGTCTCTTACGAACAATGTATTAAAACTTGAAACTTGTATGTCCTCATCGAATTCAATTTTCACAATAGATGGTGCTTTCTTCAACGTTTCATTTTCAGTAGGATTTGATTTCACAACATACGCATGAGCGGATGCGCTTTTTGGTATCAATATGATCAACACGCACGCGATTAGCAACCATGCCCCTAACCTTTGCATTACTTTCACACTTATTTCACTTCTTTCTTCGTCATTGCTACACTTTCATTACTTTTACTTCTCAAGTTTGAATCCCGGGCAAAATATTAACTTGATTAAGTATAAATTTCTATACAGTTCGACTCTTAAGTTACCCCTCACCTCTGAACTTCTAATATAATAGTAACTACTTTCATATATATAACTTATATTTTTAAAGCTGATTGTTATTATAACATAAAATATATTTATGTTAGCTCCCGCATAAGAAAAGTTATCGTGAATCATTTGTGAAGAAAATGTGAAATACATAAAGTGAAACTTTAATCAGTGGGACTTTTACGAGCATTCGATCTCCCACCTAACTCCCTCGCATTCTCCGACTTTTGAAGCGGGAATCTTATTGCCAACAAATAGCGGGATAAATAAAAAAGGTATTACGTTATTACGCAACACCCTTTCTCCATATTACACTTCCTTTACTTCTCTTCCGGATAATCACAATAATTAATGATCGTGCCCTCTGTATCCGCTAGGTTAAGATAAATTAATCTTCTACCATGCTTATTCATTCGAAGTGTATGCTCTTCCATTCAAATACCTTGTTCTTTAAATACGTTGTGTTTCAACACATTCTTTCCCTATTTTTAAATTTCATTTTCTTTTTTAGGGTTCATTTCAATTATTTTTAACAGCTGTTGTACCCTTTTATCATATGTATGTTCGATTAGCGTTCTCTTCAGCCCTTCCATCGCAATTTTCTTTCTTTGTGCCGGGTTCGATAAATATCTTTCAGCTTTCTCTATAAAATCAACCGCTGAGGTAAATGTCTCAATTTGTACCCCTGGAATATAACACTTTTCTAAATCTGAACGAATATCCGTCATTTGAAAAGAACCTGTACTAGCTATTTCGAATGTACGATTATTAATAGAACAAGCATTTACTTTTACTCTATTTCTATTAAATGTTAAATCCTCTATCGAGCGATGTATATTCATGTTGATTTTACTTTTTTTGTAATATCCTATACTGTTTTCGTAAACCAAAAATGGTAAAAGTAAAATTTTATCTTTCAATAACTCATAACTTTTTAGTCTATCCCAATTACAACCTATAATTAGAGTGTTTTTAGTCACTAAGTACTCTGCAATTGAATCAATAAATGCGAGCCGATTATCAAAAGCAGTCCCTATGAAACTAATATCAAATATGTATTCCTCTTCCCTAAGTATCGGCGTATATACAGGAGGTTCTGCTGCTAAAGGCAAATAATATACATTATCACAACCTAAATCTTTATAAAAATCAATACATCCTGTATCTTGCGTAAACACATAATCATAATCAAGCACTAAGTTTTTCGTCACATCTGTAAAGTAAGGGTCATCTGTAAGCCAGAGTGCAGTTTTAAAGTTGTATTGTTTTAAATCTTGAATTCCCTTAATTATCCCTTCTTCAAAACCATGAAATACAATAATGAGTGCCGGTTTTATCTTTAAAGCCGTTTTCACCAAGTTTTCGTATGTTACCATCGTTACATTACGAATTGCCTTTTTCAAACTATTATATATAGATTCCTCTAGCACCGGAAAATAGACAGGAACACTAGATGTAACAAATAATACGTTAAAATTTTCAGCACTATTTGAAATCTCCACAGATAACCACTCTCCAATACATGAAATTCACAATTTATATTATATGTATTGCATAAAATATATAGTTGGTTATAAAGCACTCTTTTTCTTTCATATATTACTGTGCAAAATGAGGATTGCTTACCCTATAGTCGGCTCCATTTGCTCGCAAATACTAAAAAAATCATGCCCACTCCTACAGGATAGTGGATAGCTTCTCATAATATATATTCAACATTCCGAAATACTTTCGTCGAAATATTGAAAAGTATACAAATAAAAAGGCGTTACATTAGTACGTAACACCTTTCACAAAAATACACTTCCTTTATTTCACTTCCGGATAATCACAATATTCAATAATCGTCCCTTCCGTATCCGCTGGGTTAAGGTAAATTAATCGTCTACCATGCTTATTGATGCGAAGCGTATGTTCTAACGTTCGAATCCCTTGTTCCTTTAATTCTTCTAAAGCTACATCTAAATCGTCTACACGATACGCAACATGATGGACACCTTTCCCTTTTTGCTTTATAAATCGTGCTATTGGAGAAGTTGTATTATTCGTTGGCGCAAGTAATTCGATTCTATCACCATCAACTTCAAGAATAGCTACTTCGCTTTCAACACCAGGTGCTTCACTTACGTATCGATCTATTAAAGTTCCTGATAAAACCTTTTCATAAAAATGTATCGTACTATCTATATCACGAACTGCGATCCCGATATGGTCAATTGTTTTTTTCATTTTATTTCCCCTACTACTTTATTTTTTCTATTCTTATCAATAGTAACAAAAAAAGTTATAGAATCAAATTCTATAACTTTTTTTGTTTAACTTATTTTCTTATTCGCACCAGCTGCTGGTTGCACTCCATTTTTCGTTTTTACAACGCTAATACCATAGCCGATAAATCCACCGATAATCGCTGGGAAGATCCAGCCTAATCCTACTTCCTGCATCGGAAGGAATTTAGTGAACACTTGGCTTACTACTTCAATGTTAACTCCAGCTGCACTTAATCCATCGAATAAGCTGATGATAAATGTTACGATTAAGCTCACTTGGTAAACTTCAGCTCTACCTTTGAATAACGAGTGGAAGAATGTTAAGAAAATCAGCACGATTGCTAGTGGATAAATCGCTGTTAATACTGGAACAGAAACTGCGATTAGTTGTGTTAATCCAACATTTGCAACAATAGCACTAAACACACATAACGTAATTGCAATTGCTTTGTAAGGAACATTTGGGAATAACTTATGGAAGAATGAAGAACATGCTGATACAAGTCCCACACTAGTTGTTAAACAAGCAACTGTTATCATTAATCCTAATAATACCCCGCCATATGATCCGAAATAGTAGTTAGAAACTTTCGCTAATACTTCTCCGCCGTTTTCTAAATGTCCAAGCTTCGCAACGCTTGAAGCTCCCATATAAGAAAGTGCTGTATAAATAATTGCTAAAATAGATGCTGCGATCAGTGTTGCTTTTGCACAAACAACCATAATTTGTGTTTTCGTTTTCGCACCTTTTTCTTTAATTGCATTAATAATGATGATCCCAAATACGAACGATGCAAGCGTGTCCATTGTTAAGTATCCTTCTTGGAATCCTTTGAAAAATGCATGTGATGTATACCCTTCAACTGGTGCTTGCATTTCTCCAATCGGATGAATAAAAGCAACGATTACTAAAATACCGATGAATGTTAATTTAATTGGCGTTAAGATTTTTCCAACAATATCGACAATTTTCGCAGGATTTAGCGAAAAAAAACAAGTGATGCTAAAGAATATAATTGTAAAAAGAATTAACGGTGTAGAACCTAATCCCTCTGGCATAAACGGCTTAAGACCAATTTCATAAGAAACATTTCCCGTTCTTGGTATTGCAAATAACGGACCAATCGCTAAGTATAAAACTGTCGTAAACACAATCCCGAATACCGGGTGAGCTCGACTTGCTAATGACTGTAAATCATCTTTACCTGAAAAACCAAATGCTAATACACCTAGTAATGGTAAACCTACTCCTGTTACTAAAAATCCAGCGTTAGCAATCCATACATTCTCTCCTGCCGATTGACCAAGCATCGCTGGGAATATTAAATTTCCTGCTCCAAAAAATAGTGCAAATAACATTAATCCGATAACTACTATGAACGAAAACGGTACTTTATTCGCCATAATATAACCCCCATTCAAATTTCCTTATTTCATTTTCCAATTTTAACTAATTGAATTTTCTGAATATTTAATTTAAGTATCAACTATTCTTGAACTCATTATAGTTTGATATATAATATTTTGCAATACTATTTTCGAACTTTTCTTTTATTTTATAAATATACATTTTTTTACACGAAAAATAGACTAAAAAACCAACATGGTCATCCATGTTGGTTTTTACATTTACTATCATTAATTAAAATTTCGCCGCTACTTTCTTAACGTTCTCTAAACCTTCTTCAACAATTTGCTGTGAGCGATCTGGATATTGATTGTGTCCTTCAATTACAACTGTCTCTGGATTGGCAATTCCCCAGAACCCAAGTACGTTTGTAACGTAATTAACAGCCATTTCCATAGGAGCCATTTGTTCAGAAGAGTAATCTGAACCACGAGCGCCTAATACAACTACTTTCTTATCACCAACTAAACCTTCTGGACCGTTCGCTGTATATTTAAACGTTTTTCCGGCTTGAGAAAGGTATGAAATATATGTGATTAATGGTGCGGGTACTGTGAAGTTCCATAATGGGAACGCAAATACAACTTTATCAGCTTCTAAAAACTGATTTAAATATTGATCTACTGTTGCTACAGCCTTCTCTTCTTCAGCTGTTAACTCCATTCCTTGACTACGTTTATATCCACCTGAAATTGCGATATTTCCGTAATACGGAAGATCTAATGCAAATAAATCTAACTCCGTAATTTCTGTATTTGGGTTCGCTTCTTTATAAGCACTTACAAATGTTTCATACATTTTCGAACTAATTGCTTGCTCCGCTGGACGATCGTTTGCTTTTACAAATAATACTTTTGACATTGTTTTATTCCCCTCTACTTTTGTATTTTCTTCTTTTTTACCAAACAATGAGCTAAATAATCCCATTTTCTTCACCTAAACTTTCTTATCATATTCATTATTCATCATCATAAAAATTCTTATTCTAATAAAAAGTTCCAATTGATACCTTAACCTGAGCAAATTAAAACTTTTTGTTATTTAATTACCTTATGTAAGTGATTGTAATATATCCACTTACTTTAGTCAAGTAACTTTTTAAAAAGAAGAAAATCTCGAATTAAAAATATTTAATAAAGATATTTCCTCAGTCAAAATGATTAATTCAAAAACACATAAGTAAAATACCTTGTATAATATGACTAAAGAGGGAAATTCATCTATAGAGAGGATTAATTAATGAGTACTTTAGAAAAGATTCAAACCTTTATCATTCTTGCAGCTGTTATATTCGGGGTTATATTAGGACAATTTAATATGGTACATATGTATTCGGAAAAATTTATTGTCCCCTTCTTATTTTTAATGCTTTATGGATTATTCCTTAGCATTCCATTAAAGGATATAAAAAATGGATTCCGCAACTTAAAATTCGCTGGAACAAGCCTAGGTATTAACTTTATATGGACACCTCTTCTCGCTTGGGGATTAGGCGCATTATTTCTTTCAGATCACCCAGCACTTTGGGTTGGCTTTATTATGTTAATGGTTACTCCGTGTACAGACTGGTATTTAATTTTCACAGAGATCGCAAAAGGTAACGTCGCATTATCTACATCAATTCTACCGGTAAATTTAATTTTACAAGTATTATTGCTGCCAATTTATTTGTTTTTATTTGCTGGTGTAATGAAAACTGTAGCGGTTTCTGTTTTAGTAGAAAGTATTGTTATCGTAATCGTCTTACCATTTTTACTTGCGCACGCTACAAAATTCATTATGCATAAAATGAAAAAAGTTGAAACACTTGAGAATAAACTCATTCCATTTTTCAGCTCTTCCCAAATTGTATTTTTAAGTTTAGCAATAGTAGCGATGTTTGCCTCACAAGGTAAGTACTTATTACAAAATATGAATGTTGTTTTATTGTTACTTATACCAGTATTACTGTTCTTCATAATTAACTTTATACTAGGACAGTTTGTAGGACGTATGATGCATTTATCCTATGAAGACACTGTAAGCCTAAGCTTAACAACATTAGCGAGAAACTCGCCTGTTGCACTCGCAATTGCTGTGACTGCTTTTCCAGACGAGCCTCTTATCGCGCTTGCATTAGTGATTGGACCGTTAATAGAACTACCAGTACTAGCGTGTGTGTCACAAGTGTTATTACTTATTAAGAAAAAACAGCAATACACATAAAAAAAACGTCCTACTTTGGGACGTTTTTTTATTGTCGAGAAAGTATAGAAGTAACGATACTTATCGGCTCTAAGGATTTTATACGTTATAGAAAATTAGCTTGTCGTTACGTTAACAAAGTCTTTCTAATTAAAAATTATAGGGAAAGTAAATATAACGAAAGCTGCCCAAAGTCCGTAAATTGGCAAATACTTCGTAACGGCATCTTGGATAGCTGTCGGTCCTGATTTGTTTTGTAGAAAACGCATATAGGAAAACATAATCCAAATTAGATTTGCCCAGATCAGTATGTTTACTCCTAAGACAGCAAGTCTATTAGGTGTAATCCCGTAAGAAGAAAGTCTGAATACGATGGCTGACAAAGCTACAGTGTCAATAATAAGCGCAAGAACAATTAAGGCAAAATTGATATAATCTGAAATGTTCTTTTTCTCGTCTGATTCACTCTCAACAATGGAAAATATGGTAACAGCCAATACACCAAGGAGTATTCCGTTGAAGGCCATTAGGAAATTGCGGTCCAAGAACGGATTTTTCCCGACCCATATAACCGTTATAAGATAAATCAACAATGTGATCAAGACGAGAGGACTAAAAATGTTAGATATGTATGGTGTAATATTCTTAGCAAGTTTAAGATTCATTGATGCCAAGTATGCAGCCACAATAGCGAGAGCGGCAGCACCAAATAAAATAACATTACTAAAATAGAAGTCTTCTATATTCAAGTCAACAAACCTAAATAACTGCATGGTTAATGCTGCTAGTACCATTCCGCTCACTGCCATGCTGGCGTAGAGAATACAATATTCCAAATTAAATTTAATATAAGCTAATCTCGTACTTCCTTTTGAATATTCATTTCCTGTAAACGCAAGCCCTACTAAGACCCATAAGAATATAGGAAGATGTAAATACGCAAGGATACTGCTGTCTTTATAATTTAATGGCAACATATTAAGATACCCCCGGCAATTAGGAACAATGCTGCAAGGAAAT
Source organism: Bacillus sp. TH17 (assembly GCF_016651125.1). Classification (NCBI taxonomy): domain Bacteria; kingdom Bacillati; phylum Bacillota; class Bacilli; order Caryophanales; family Bacillaceae; genus Bacillus; species Bacillus sp. TH17. Next base: position 1,491,347 of record NZ_JAEKEN010000001.1, on the reverse strand, counting down.
AAATAATACTTTTTTTCGGAGTATTATTGTAAATAAAATAAGCAGCAATAAAGGGAATTACACCAAAAGCCAAGTTAATTGGAGCAATTGCTTCCTGTTCGACAAAATGGAAGATTACCCTGGTGCTTAGCCCTGCCAGAATAGCTAAAATGCCCATGAATAAGAAACCTTTTTGAAACAATGAAGGTTTTTCTGTATTTGCCGTCTCCTTGAAATACAATCTTTCATACCAAGCACCAAGAACCTGAGAATCAGGGTTTTCATCCCATGCTTGTGAGAATGACTTTTTAAAAGCTTTCGGGTCTTTTCTATACATTCTCTCCAACTCATGAGGGTTATCCATATTTTCAATTATCACATTGTTAACCTCCATATTTATACCTCCTCTAATTTTAAAAATAACGTTGTTACCTTTTCCATAAAAAGCATCACACTTATTTATTCTGATTTTGATTTTAATATAAATTTTATCGTTTCACAATAAATTTTTATTATTTTAGATAGTATTTTTGTTGTATATTTTTATTCCAAGCAAAAACAAAAAGCATTCCTCATTCAAAGAAATGCTCTATAACTTTTTATAAACATCGGTGTAAGCTACTTTCAGCTGTTCTCTTCATTGCTTGTTTTTATTTTCTAATTCCTTATTTTTCCTTTATATAAAAGAAATGATCAAAATGATATAAACGCCCAATTTAATAACACCTTTTCAAACAATTATTTCAAATAAATTTTAGTGCTAGTATACAAAACTCTGTAATTATAAAATAAAAAAGCATGACATAAAATTGTCATGCTTTTTCTTTTCTATCTATATTTTCAAACCTAATACAGCACATTTTACTCGGGAAAGAGCTTTTTCATTTGTTAAAACCACTTAATTCTCAAACACAAAATTAATCTTATTATCTTTCCACTCTAACTTCGCATCAAACGTTTTCTCGCCTTTTTTAAAGCCTTTAATTAAATCGGTCTTCTCACCTTTTAATAGTTTCGTCATGTTTTTTTGCGAAATAGCTTTGCTTAAAATCTTCTTCGAGATGGTAAAGTCACATTGTGTTGTATTGTAGTTAGAACAACCGTAAAACGTCGACTTATCAATAACATCGCCATCGCATTTTTTACAGTTCCCGACCTTTTTACCTGTTGTAAATTTCGATCCTTTTCGTTCAATCGATTCAACATGTAATCCGGTGAAATCCCATTTCTCCGACATTTCTACCGCATCTTCAATAATTTTAGCTGATAGCTTTTTCGTTTGCTCCATAAATGTCGCTGGTGAAGCTGTACCTTCTCCAATTTCCGCAAGGCGTTGCTCCCATTTTGCTGTCATTTCTGGTGAAGCTAGTATTTTATCACCGATTGCTGTAATTAATACTTTCCCTTTATCGGTTGCGTACACTTGATTTTTCTGTACATCTATATATTTACGGTCTTTCAGCATCGTAATGATACCGGCACGAGTCGCTTCCGTACCTAAACCTTCTGTTTTCTTCAATACTTTCTCAAGCTCTTCATTCTCTAAATACTTACCGGCCGTTTTCATTAACGTAATAAGTTGTCCTTCTGTATAACGTTTCGGTGGCTGTGTTTTCCCCTCTTTCACTTTCACCTTTACAACTTTCCCTTGTTCACCTTCAGCTACAATTGGAAGAATCGTTTCGTCATCTTTATCGTCTTGGAAAATGACTTTACGCCATCCTTCTTGAATTTGTTGTTTTCCTTTCGAAATGAACGCAGCACGTTCGTCTACAAGAGTTGTAATCGTTGTGTAGTCAAAGATTGCTACTTCATAATGCGCCGCAATCAGCCTTCTTACGATCATATCGTAAATTTTCTTTTCATCACCTGATAGTTTGCTTGGATTTGTAACTTGCTCTGTCGGTATAATTGCGTAGTGATCTGTAACTTTCTTTTCATTCACATAACGCTTATTATTCATAATCGATTCAATTGGTGCTGGCAATAAACCTTTATATTCATCAAACTGACTTAACTTCTGTAAAATATCAGGGAACGTCGCTGCCTCTCCTTGTGTAACATAGTTAGAATCCGAACGAGGGTAAGAGACAATCCCTTTTTGATATAGTGCTTGTGTTATATCAAGTGTCTTTTTTGGTGAAAATTTAAAGGCTTTATTCGCTGTCGCTTGCAGTGCTGATAAATTAAATAAAAACGGCGGCTGAAACTCTTTACGCTCCGTTTTCATTTCTTTTACTACAGCCGGTTTGTTTTGACAAAACGCTGCAATTTTATTTGCCAAATCAGGGTCATTTAAGCGGGACTCATTATCTTTCTCCCATTTCCCCTCATATTTCTTTCCTTCTATATTAAAGGTTGCGAACACTTCCCAAAACGGCTCTGACTTAAAGTTCTCTATTTCTTTTTCACGCTTTACAATGAGTGCTAATGTTGGTGTTTGTACACGACCAGCGGAAAACACATCATTCATTCCTTTTTTCTTTAGCAAAATACTAAAGACACGCGATGCATTCATACCAACGACCCAGTCAGCGCAAGATCTTGTATATGCTTCGTAATACGTATTAATCGTATCTGCTTCATCTAGTAAGTTTTTAAATCCTTGATAAATAGCTTGCTTCGTTAAAGATGAAATCCAAAGACGCTTCATTGGCTTTTGCACGTTGCAAAGATTAATAATATTTCTTACAATCAGTTCCCCTTCACGCCCAGCATCGCCCGCGTGAATAATTTCTGTTACCTGTGGATTATGTAACAGCTGTTTCACAACGTTAAATTGCTTATACTTTGACTTTGTTACCTCAAATTGAAAACGCTCTGGAATCATCGGCAATGTATTAAGTGACCATTTCTTCCACTCAGCGTGATAATGTTCTGGATTACATAACTGCGTCAAATGACCAATTGCCCATGTACAGTACGCTCCATTTGGAAATAACTCATTTGCTTCTACTTCTAAATACCCATCTTTCCGGCGATATTTAAACTGTGAAACAAGAGCCAAACCTTGATCTGGTTTCTCGGCAATAATTAATTTCATCTTCTAACTCCCTATCTGTATTCCAGTGTTACTTTCATTGTCTATCTGTTTAGAAGCGATGATAAAACAACCATCTTATTTATCATTCGCGGTTTGCCTCACAAATGGGAGACCTATAATATTATACGCTTATTCTTTATGGCTTCACAATAGAAACTCATTATATAACACTTTCTTTCTCATGCTTATAGACAAAAAAGACGCTCAAAAATCGAACATCTTTTCCATTCACTACTACTTGCTTACATATATTCTCTCAAAATAAAAATACAACAATTCTTTATGAAGCATCGTCCACTAAGATAACCATCATTATTTGAAAATTATATTGAACTTACCTTTTTTAAATTGTCCAGATAATTTGCAGATATATATTAGCATAAGTACTCTCCATTTGAACATATGATGAAGTGAATGATAGGACAGGGAGGTATCATGATGTTCGCTTATACGTTAACTGCCTTAACACTTTGTTGTATCTCGATTCTTATTACATCATATATATCTAAACGCAAGGGTACCCTAATGGAGTATATGGTATTTATTATGTCTTTTAGTATGTGTATCGGTTTAAGTATCGGTTTTTATTTAGGTATTCTTTTTAAAGGTGAATTACTATATTCTACTTTGCTTGCGATTTTGATTAGTAGTTGTATCGGTTTTTTAGTCGGTCTACGGTTTCACCTATTTACCGCTTTAGAAGGAATGTTTTCTGGATTAATGGCAAGTATGATGGGAGCAATGATTACAGAAATGTTAAACGCTCAACAAGCTCACAGTATACTGTTCATTAGTCTTTTACTTACTATAACAATAACTATGTCATGTATAATTCAACTTTTATCAGAAACCTTTTCTACTTTTATCCAACGGCGTTTTTTATTATTACTTTCAATTAGTGTGGTAATTATCGTTGCCGTGTTCGTGACATTCCCCGATCATACTCCCCCATCTTCATCCGGGCACGATCAACATATGCATTAACACTTGCAACGAAAATGAATAAGCAGCTATCCATAGGATAACTGCTTCATATTATTCTGGCTTATTAGGAATGTTAGGGTTTGGAACATAATCAGATTTATAATCTGTATATTTCACTTCTGTTACCATCCCCGCTGAAGCATGGTGTAAATCATGACAGTGGAACATCCATTCACCCGGATTGTCTGCTACAAAGGCTACTTCATATTCTTCTCCTGGTTTTAAGTTCAAAGTGTCTTTCACAATTGGAGAACCTTCTACCGGTTTTCCATCTTTACTTAACACCTGGAAGAAATGACCGTGTAAATGCATCGGATGATCGTCCGCTTTAGAGCAATTTACTAATTTTACTTTTACTAAGTCACCCTTTTTCACTGAAATTGGGTCAATATCTGGGAATACCTTTCCGTTAATTGTATATACCATTTCATTTCCATTCATTTGCGTATTCAAGTCCATATTATATGTGGCAATATACTGTTGATTTAACGTGAAACTACCTAATTTTTTAGCACCATATTTCGTCATATCTAATTTCGGTAATTTTTCTTTTTCATCTGCTTTGTCTTTCATCTCTTTGCTGCCATCATATTCAATAATAGCTTTCATTCCTTTTGCACCTTTACTTTCTGAATGGTCTTCAACGTACCATTTCCCAGGATTGTTAGCTGTAAATTCAATATCATAACGTTCACCCGGTGCGATTGAAATTACTTTGTCTTTTATAACTTTTGGATCGTTAATTGGTTGACCATCTGTCGCAATTACTTTTATATCATGACCGTGAACATGTATATCATGTGATAGATAACCAGCATTAACGAGTCGAAGACGAACTTTATCCCCTTCATTCACTTTTAACAGCTCTACTAAATCTCCGCTTTTACCATTGATTGTGAATAAGTCATACATACTCATATCATGACCTTCCATCTTCATATTTCCATGGTCCATTCCTGCCATATTACTAGAGTCTTTTTTATCACTGTCCATACCGGAATGATCCATGCCTTTCATATCATCATTCTTTTTCGTATTTTCATTACCCTTAGATTTATTACCTGTTGGCCCTTTTGTCATTTCTTTTAACTGCTTATTAATTTCTTCTTTATCTGTAACCCATTCATCCAACATTAATGTGTAATCTTTATCATATTTTTCATTAGTATCTTCTACAATGAGAGCACCATATAAACCTCTATCTAGTTGATTCACAGAATCTTGATGCGAATGATACCAATATGTTCCTGGTACGTTCGCTTCAAATTCATAGGTGAAACTCTTTCCAGGTTCAACCGCATCTTGCGTCACACCTGGAATTCCATCCATGTTATTTGGGACAGGATACCCATGCCAATGAATAGATACTGGTGCAGATAATTCATTTTTTAATGTCACTTTAACCTTTTCACCTTTTTTCACTCTGATTTCTGGACCTGGGGATGAGCCATTAAATGTCCAGACTGGAACAATAACACCGTTACTTAGCTTTTGCTTTTCTTCTTTCGCTACTAAAGTAACTTCTGGCCCTTTTACAACTTTCAATGGTTTTGTAGCCGTTTCAGTCTGTGTTGTTTTTTTATCGTCCATATTTTTATGATCATTTGTTGTATTTGTGATCGCAGAACATGCAGCAATTAAAGATATTACGGAGACTGTAACTGCTGTTAATACAAATCTCTTCATTGAAAATCCCTCCTTTTTCTTTTTCAAGATTATTATAGAAGACAATTTTCAAGAAAATATGGAGGTTTAAAATGGTCCAAATAAAAAGACGCCCAAAATTGAGCGCCTCTTCTAATTATTATTTCGTAACAACTTCATCTTCTTTTACATTTACATTATTTTCTCTCATAAACTCTTCAATCTCTTCAACTGTTCTAATGATATCTTTTGACAAGTTTTCATACCCGTCTTTTGTGATAAGAATATCATCTTCAATACGAATCCCAATTGATTCTTCTTCAATATATAGACCTGGTTCAATCGTAATGACCATACCTTCTTCTAATACTCTATCTTTGTATGTTCCTACATCATGAGTATCTAAACCTAGGAAATGACTCACGCCGTGATAATAATATTTAGATAGTTCCTCATCTTCTTGAATTAAACCAATAGCTTTACACTCTTCTGCCAGTACCTTTTTTGTGTGCTCATTTAATGCAGTAAACTTTAATCCTGGCTTAATAAGCTCAGTTGTTTCTTTCAATGCTTTTAACACTATATTATATATTTGTTTTTGGCGACTAGAGAATGTTCCACTAGCTGGGAATGTGTAACTAATATCAGCGTTGTAGTAATCTTTTTGAGCACCTAAATCGAGCAGCACTAAATCACCATTTTGAATTTGTGCATCATTATCTTCATAATGAAGGACTGTAGCATTTTTACCACTCGCCAAAATTGTATTGAATGCATGATGTTTAATTCCAGATGATTTAAGCGTAAAATCAAAATGAGCTTCTAATTCATATTCCATCACATCTGCTTTTGCATGCTTCAGCACGTTATAAATACCCTCTTTAGTTACAGCAATCGCTTCTTTAATGATTTCAATTTCTTCTTCCGTTTTAAACACTCGTAATTCACAAATATGCGGATATACATTACCAATTAAAACGTGTGGATACTGTTCTCTTACATATTTAGCAAACGCTAACGTTTTCGTCTCAGTACCCTTCCACTCACGACGCTCTAAATCTAAATACAGATGCTTCACATTTTCTGTGAAAAGTGTATTTGCCATTGTCTTCTCAAAGCTTTCTATATATACAACTTTTTTTATGCCTGAAATTTGTTCTGCATCTTCTTTAGAAACTGTTTTACCGTCCCATTTTTCCATTACTGGATCTGATTTTTCAATGAAAAGAGTTTCTTCCACACTATTTCCAAACTTTTTCAACATGAAAATAACATTTGGCTCATCGATTCCCGTTAAATAGTAAAAATTTCGATTCGGCACAAATTTATAATGTGCATCGGCTGACATATGAGGTGCTTGCCCAGCAAATAAAATAGTAATAGATTCATCCGGTAATGTGTTTACTAATCGTTCTCTATTTTGAGCAAAAAATGTTGATTTCATAATAATCCCCCTAGCGTTCTATGTATAATTTTGAAACTAATTATCCAATATAATTCATTCTATTATTGTTATAATTTTTCGTCAATTAATAGTGCTCATAGAGAAAAGAAAATCTTCATTACTAGGGCCCCTTCCACTCTAAATTCTGCATACCACTCCACAATTTCTTGACATTTATTCCATATACTTAAAATCTCATATATATGGAAAGGAGTCTACAAAAGTGAAACATTATGTAGCAACAGGGTTAGCAATTACTTCTTTATTAATAATTACAGGATGTTCTAGCAATGCTGAAACAGCACCAGCTAAAAAAGAAACGGTGCAATCTCAGCCAAAAAATAAAGAAACAGCAACTACGATTCCGCAAAACTTCTATAAAGAAATTACATCTGGAAAAATCGAGCACATTCATGGAATTGGCTACGCGGGAAATATGCCTGGGGTTTCTATCGCAACTCACAGTGGTATAAAAGTTTATCAAAATGGTAAATGGTTTGAAACTACGACTGAGCTACATGATTACATGGGATTTCAGGCAACAAAGAATGGATTCGTTGCCAGCGGTCATCCTGAACCAGGTGCAAATTTAAAAAATCCTTTAGGGTTAATGAAAAGTTCTGATGGCGGTAATACCCTCGAAAAGCTAGCGTTTTATGGAGAATCTGATTTTCATAACCTTGCTGTCGGATATAATACGGAAGCAATTTATTTATACAATGAGCGTCCAAATTCTAAATTACAACAAGGTTTTTATTTCAGTACGAACAACGGACAAGATTGGAAAAATAGTAAATTAAACGGTCTTTCAAGTACAATCCATTCCTTTTCAGCACATCCAGATCAATCTAGTGTAGTCGCGGTAAGTGCTAAAGACGGTGTATATTTGTCTACAGATTATGGAAATACATTTGAACTATTTTCTAAACCAGTTGAATCGACCGCAGTTACATTAAGTAATGAAGACATTATCTATGCCTCTATTAATAAGCAAACTGAGCAACTAATTACGAAGAAATCAATTGCTACAAATGAAGAAACAAACTTACAGATTCCATCTTTAGATTCTAAAGATACAATTATGTACATATCACAAAATCCTCAAAATTCAGCTGAAATAGTTTTTGCTACAATGAAAGCAAATGTCTTTCTTTCTATGGATGACGGTAAAACGTGGAAGCAGATTACTAAAAATGGAACATTACAATATAACTAGTTAGAAAGGTGAATATAACGTGTTTTCAACAGTTAGCGAGTGGAGTTATCAACTCATGTCTCCTTTAATGGATATCGCGAATGCTACGAAATCAATTCCTCTTTTATTTGCGTTTTTATTAGGCATTGTAGGTACCCTTTCTCCTTGCCAATTAACAGGAAACATTAGCGCTATTACACTTTATCCCGCATTAACGGGCAGTAAAACTCCCACCTCAAAATTCGGATAGTACAAAGAAGTTAGGTGGGATATCAACTGCCCGTAAATGCCCGATTGGTTCAACTAATAATCAGTGGGGATGAACAACCCCCCCACTGATTAAAGTTTCACTTTATGGCAATCAATCTTTACAAAAGGGACATGTATGGAAACATATATTGTTATTTATTTTAGGAAAAATAATAGCTTTTACGACACTTGGACTATTAGTATGGTTCTTAGGAAAAGAGATTCAGCAAATATTAACTTTGTATTTCCCATGGTTACGAAAAATAATTGGACCTTTATTAATTTTAATGGGGCTAATGTTGGCAGGTATTATAAAAGGAAGAAGTTTCTTCTCGATCAAATTTATACGAAAACAAAATGAGGTTGGCTCATTTTTACTTGGATTCTCTTTTCCTTAGCCTTCTGTCCGACTATGTTCGTTCTATTTTTCGGAACGTTAATCCCTTTATCTTTCTCATCTAATTATGGATACTTGTTTCCGACATTCTTTTCGATAGGAACTGCTCTACCTATCGTTGTACTTATGTTCATCATCTCCTACCTTGGATTAAATGGGACTTTACTGAAAAAGAGCCGAAAAATAGGAAAAAACATTCAGCGTATAGCCGGTGTTCTCCTTATATTAATCGGGCTTTATGATACTGTCCTATATTGGTAATACACACAAAAGGTAAGCTTCAGTGAAATGAGCTTACCTTTTGTATCATTTTATTCATTTTTTCTTTTGTTGTAGTTGGCTTAGTAAATTCGTAACAAACGCCAGAAACAGTGCGTCATTTTCTTTTTTAGGTGACCATTGCATAATAAGTTGTCGTGGAATTTTAATTTCTATCGGTTGCACGATGAAGTCATGAATAATTTGTTTATGAAGTCCTGATAATGGAACGATTGTTATTCCTTTAACTTGTAAAGCCAGTGCTAACGCCGAACTAATTGTCTCTGATTCCATCACTTTATTAACTACTATTTCATTTTTCATCAAATATGGTTCAAGTACTTCTTTACAACCAGAGAGCGGCATTATAAAAGGATAATTTTTCAACTCTTTCATTGTAAGACCTGATGGAACTGACTTAGAAGAAACCATAACATACGGATCTTCACCAATTACATCATAGTGAAATCCTGGTATTAAATTTTCTTTTATAGAAATAGAAAAATCTGCACTTTCAGAAGACAGCCAATCTAACACTTCTTGATAGCTTCCTTCTCGAACTGCAAGCACATACTGACTTTGATCAAAATTACCTTGTTCGATACACTCCGCCAAACAATATACAGTAACTGAAGGATATGTAGCTAATACAATCTTATACAAGTTATTATTTTTTAATTGTAAAGCTGTTTCTTCAAGGTTTTCATACTCCATTAGAAGTCGATCTACACAAACTAAAAATTTTTTTCCATTTTCAGTTAAAACAGTTCCTTGTCTAGAGCGATCAAATAATGTTATAGCATATCGTTTCTCTAATTTGTTTACGATATGAGTTATAGCCGGCTGTGTCATATGTAACTCCTTAGCTGCTAAACTAATGCTGTTCAAACGAGCCACGTATTTAAAAACTTTAAAATCAAAAACGTTCATTCTGTTCTCCTTATATAAAAGTTATTTATATCATCTATAAATAAGCTTCATTATATTTATCAATCCACTTCATATACACTAATTATACATCATCAATATTACGAAAAAATAAACATATAAACATTAGAGGAGTGTTGATTAAATGAGTACTTACGTTTTAGTACATGGAGCATGGCAAGGTGAATGGGCATGGGATTTAGTAAAACCTCAACTAGAGGCTTTCGGACATACAGTTATTACACTAGACTTACCTGGAAGTGGGAAAGATACAACTCCATCACAAAATATAACATTAGATTCCTATGTTAATGCAGTAACAACTATTATAAATCAACAAAATGAAAAAGTTATTCTTGTTGGACATAGTATGGGTGGAATTGTGATCACTCAAACCGCTGAGCTTATACCAAATAAAATCGATAAATTAGTATATCTTTGTGCATTCTTGCCACAAAATGGAGAAAGTCTTGGTAGTAAGTTAGACGGAGAAGCTGGCCCACAATTCTCTATAAATGAGAATGACATAACCGCAGAACTTATACCAGAGTTGATTGAACAAACATTTTTAAATGCTACAGAAGACGGTTCTATTAAAGGAGCATCTTTTAATCAAATGCGTCCTCAACCACTAGGACCGTTCCAAAAAGAGCTGAAAATATCAGAAGAGAACTTTGGAACTGTAAATCGTATTTATATCGAAACAACTCTAGATAGAGCAATTCCGATTGATTTTCAGCGCCGAATGAATACAGAAACTCCTTGTGTGAAAATCATTACTTTGGAAGCTGATCATTCTCCATTCTTTTCTAAAACAGCAGAACTTGTTAGTCACTTACATGAATTAAGCTAAACTTTATATTTTCCTTGTAGACACCCACTTACTGTAATACGGGTGTCTACTTTTCTTTTACCCTTCTTGACATATTCATATGAAAAAGTTAAAATAACTATAAATTAGTAAGTAACTAATTTAATTTAAAGTAAGAGGTGAACAAAATGCAAAACATTTTATTCCGTATTAACGAATTATCAAAAAAAGAAAGAACATCTGGATTAACAGTTGATGAAAAACAAGAACAACAAATGTTGCGTCAAAACTATACAAAAACATTTCGCGGGAGCTTAGATTCCATTTTATTAAACACAAAAATCGTTGATCAAAATGGTCTTAACGTTACACCAGTTGCATTACAAGATGCTCAAATACGTTTAAAATTAAGCAAATGAAATCAAAGCTAAAAAAACAATCTTATAAAACATAAAAAGAGCTGAAATTCCTATATAGAAATTCCAGCTCTTTTTATTGTCTTTTCTAATTTAGTAAACGAGCGATACATCGCAATTCTCCACGATACAATCATCGCAAAAGCGAGTAAGAAAAACATTCCACTTAATTGGGTTAAATCAATCGACTGACTTAAATATGATTTTAATGCTACCCGGACAGCTAATAAACCAACTAAAATAAATATGAACGCTTTTGATGGTTTCATATATATGTCTTCGCCTCTTATTTCGAACTTAGATGTTTTAATAAGAAATATAGAGAAAATAAGTCCTACGCTAATTGCCTCTACTATTTCTAAAGACGTTAATCGAAACTCTGGTAAGAAGTACATCATTGCACCAGTGCTCATAAAAATTGGCGGTAATATAATTTTCTTTTTCGTTACCGGTTTTTTCGCTGACTTAAAGCGAAGAAACATAACTCCAACGGCCATACAAACCGCTACTATACTTGATAAAAGTGCTAAACTCATACTCTCCACTCCTATCTATTTAAAAGATTTTTTGAGCAAAATCATAAACCAAACGAGCCCAACACTTATAATGACATGACCTAATCCAGCCATATGGCTTAAACCATTAAAGTCAGTTCCATTTACTTGTAGAATACCTCTAAATACCATTGTAGCAATAGTAAAAATTAATCCTACATTATAAACAACAAACCACGCACGAAAACTTTTTGTTTCACGGACATTAAATACTTTAAATAGAGCTAAAGCGACCAAAAAGAATACAAAGCCGAGCACTAATACGTGTGTATGCACTAATTGCAACATAGTGGATCCTTTAATGCCTTGCGCTTTCGTATACTCTCTTGCAAATACACCTGATAATAAACCAATAATTAAGTAAATGAATGCTGCATTATATAATTTCTTCATCATATTCCTCCTGCTGTAGAACGACAATTTATATCGTCACTTTCCATATTCACTGCAATCATTTTACGCAAAGTTTATGAACGGAATATGAACAGATTATTACATTCTATTATTGAAAATAAAAAAGGCCATTCCACAACTATTAATTGTGGAATGGCCTTTTAACTTATTTTAAATCTTCAATTGAAAAGGCACCAGGCAGTAACTGCTCTACAGTCACTTCTTTTTCATCGCCTTTTACATTTGTTAGTAAAACTGGCATTTTCGGATCACAAAATTCAGCAATAACTTGTCTACAAGCACCACATGGTGAAATAGGTCCGTCAGTTTCTCCTGTAATGACTAAGTAACTAAAGTCGCGCTCACCTTCTGATACTGCTTTAAATATTGCTGTTCTTTCTGCACAGTTACATAAACCGTAAGAAGCGTTTTCTATATTACAACCAGTATAGATTTTACCTTCTTTTGTAACTAGCGCTGCACCAACAGGAAATTTAGAATACGGAATATACGCTTTCGATAACATCTTATTTGCTTCTTCGATATATTTTTTCTTATCCATATTATTTCCTCCTCAAAGTAAATGTAATTATGATTAGTCAGTAATAACTGTATGAACTAATTTAGGAGCCACTGCTGTTTCAGCGATAGAAATGTTCTCATAGATTTTTGCTTTTACATCTTCTACATTTTCGCGATTTGCATAAATCGTTACGAACGGCTCGCCTTCTTTTACTGCATCGCCAACTTTTTTACGTAACATTAATCCTACCGCTAAATCGATTTCATCTTCTTTTGTCGCACGACCTGCACCTAATAACATAGCTGCGATACCGATTTCATCTGCAACAATGTTTGAAATCACACCTGAAGTTTTTGCAGGTACATCAATTACATACTTCGCCTGTGGCATTTTTTCTGGATTATCTACAATTGAGCTGTCTCCGCCTTGGTTGCTTAAGAACTCTTTAAACTTCTCAGTTGCTTTTCCATTTTTCATCACTTCAATTAGCATTTCACGAGCTTCTTCTAATGTATTTGCTTTTTTCGCAAGTACGACCATTTGGCTTCCTAATACAAGTACTAATTCTGTTAAATCTTCTGGACCTTCGCCTTTTAAAGTATCAATTGCTTCCTTCACTTCTAGAGCGTTACCAATAGCAAAACCAAGAGGTTGTGACATATCTGAAATTACTGCCATCGTTTGACGTCCAACATTATTTCCGATACGTACCATTGCATGAGCTAATTCTTTTGCATCTTCTTCGGTTTTCATAAATGCACCCGCACCTGTTTTTACATCAAGTACGATTGCATCAGCACCAGCTGCAATTTTTTTACTCATAATTGAACTTGCAATTAGAGGAATTGAATTTACTGTTCCTGTTACATCACGTAATGCATAAATCTTTTTATCAGCGGGTGTTAAGTTTCCTGTTTGTCCGATAACAGCCACTTTGTCACGGTTTACAATATCAATGAACTGTTCTTTCGTAATTTCAACGTGGAATCCTTCTACCGCTTCTAATTTATCAATTGTCCCGCCCGTATGTCCTAAACCACGACCAGACATTTTTGCTACTGGTACATCTAAAGCAGCAACTAATGGTCCTAATACTAATGTTGTTGTATCACCAACACCGCCAGTTGAATGCTTATCTACTTTAATGCCTTCAATTGCTGATAAGTCGATTGTTTCTCCAGACTCAACCATTGCCATCGTTAAATCTGCACGTTCACGATCCGTCATATCTTTAAAGAAAATTGCCATTGCAAGTGCACTCGCTTGATAATCAGGAATACTTCCATCTGTATATCCATTAATAAAAAATTTGATTTCTTCAGTCATTAATTCTTTTCCATCACGTTTTTTCGCAATAATATCTACCATTCTCATTGTAATCACCATTCCTTTTTATATTATATGAATCTGTTAAAATAATAAGCCAACGATTGTTGCTGATAAGAAACTTACTAACGTTGCACCGAAAAGTAATTTCAAACCAAATCTTGCGACTACATTCCCTTGTTTTTCATTTAAGCTCTTAACTGCCCCAGCAATAATTCCAATTGAAGAGAAGTTTGCAAATGAAACTAAGAATACAGATATAATCGCTGTCGTTCTATCTGAGAAATTAAAGTTTCCTTGTGCTAAATCTGTCATCGCAACAAATTCATTTGATACAAGTTTTGTCGCCATAATATTCCCTGCGTTAACTGCTTCATGCCATGGAACACCCATAATAAATGCAAATGGTGCAAATACATAACCAAGAATTTCTTGGAATGAGATACCGATTACACCTTTAAATACTGCATTAATGAATGCGATAAGGGCAACGAAACCAATTAACATAGCTGCTACTGTAATCGCAACTTTAAATCCATCTATAATGTATTCCCCTAATACTTCAAAGAATGTCTTTTTCTCTTCTTCTTGTACTTCTAACATATCTTCTTCTTCAGTAACTTCATACGGGTTAATGATAGAAGCAATAATGAAGCCACCGAATAAGTTAAGCACTAAAGCGGTTACAACATATTGCGGTTTTAATAACACCATATATGATCCAACGATAGACATAGATACTGTAGACATTGCAGATGCACATAATGTATACATTCTTTTCTCTGGCAATAATCCTAGTTGTTTCTTAACTGAAATAAACACTTCAGATTGTCCTAAAATCGCAGAAGCTACCGCGTTATATGATTCGAGTTTCCCCATCCCATTTACTTTACTTAATACTAGACCGATAGATTTCACAATAATAGGTAATACTTTAATGTGTTGCAAAATACCTATTAAAGCTGATATAAATACGATTGGCATTAATACACTTAAAAAGAATGAAAACTCTTTTTGATTTACTAATCCACCAAATACGAAATTCACACCATCAGCGGCATATTTTAATAATTCTCCAAAACCATCTGCTATTCCGCTAATTAATATATTCCCTACGCTTGTATTTAATAATAAAAACCCCAAAATGAATTGTAATATAACCATCGTTATGATTGGGCGATATTTGACTTTCTTTCTATCATTACTAGCAAGCCAAGCGATACCTAAAATCAATACGAGGCCTAAAACACCGATTAAGTATTTCATAAGCCGTCTCCTCCCATTCGTATCCGCTTACATTCTTTTCAATTGTTAAAGCAATAGATACACTTTACTTTAAACGTGTATCTATTGCTTTTCACACTTTATTAATTAGTAATTATCTGTAGCACCTTTTGCATCATTTAATACGATTGCAACACTAGCACTTGCTCCAACGCGAGAAGCTCCAGCCTCTACCATTTTGTCTGCATCTTCACGTGTACGAACGCCGCCAGATGCTTTCACGCCAACGTTTGGTCCAACTGTTTTACGCATTAATGCGATATCTTCTGCAGTTGCTCCGCCAGTTGAGAATCCAGTTGAAGTTTTTACGAAATCAGCGCCAGCTTTTACTGATAATTCACAAGCACGAACTTTTTCTTCATCTGTTAGAAGGCAAGTTTCAATGATTACTTTTACAAGAGCTTTTCCTTTTGCTGCTTGTACTACTTCATAAATGTCTTTTTCAACGAACTCATTGTCGCCATCTTTTAAAGCACCTACGTTGATTACCATATCAACTTCAGTTGCACCTTTTGCGATAGCATCTTTTGTTTCGAATGCTTTTGTTTCAGTAGTGCTTGCTCCTAATGGGAAACCGATTACAGTACAAACGTCTACATCATGTCCAGCTAATTCTTCAGCAGCTAGCTTTACCCATGTAGGATTAATACAAACTGAAGCAAATTTGTATTGCTTTGCCTCTTCGATTACTTTCATAACATCTTCTTTTGTAGAATTTGGTTTTAAAATTGTATGGTCAATTAACTTTGCAATGTTCATTATCTTCACTCCTCATATCTTTTAACAACTTCATTCTAACTCTTAGTTGAACAAATGTAAATACACTTTTGAACTTTTGTTCATTCTTTTTTAGAAGGGAATTTCTAGTAATACATTGAAAGTAGTATAAGCTTGTAAATAAAGGATGTGAACCACTTGTTTAAGTCAAAATTCTTTATATTCACATTGCTAGTATGCACCTCACTATCCATATTTATTTTTTATAAAAGGGATGTTATTTTCCAAGAAGGAAACCCAGTTCCATTTGCTTTAGCTATGTCTAAGATGGTTATTCAAGATAAAGAAATGGTGGAAGTAGAACCGATAGATAATCAATACCCCTACTTAGTAAAGCGCGGAAAAATGGAACCTTTTATCGATATGATGGAGCAAGATGGCTGGAGTTTTGTAGATAGAGATATTATGGCTAACTCACTAATTTTTGAAAAAGGAGATCAATCAAAGAGCGTTCCTTACAAATACTTTACAAGGTACTACACATTGATTTATTCATACTAAAAATAAAAGGCTTTCTCAAAATTAATATTTTGAGAAAGCCTTTTATTTCTAACCTTTTTGATAATGTAACAATTCTTTCGCTGTATGCTGATCTATAATTAGTACATTTGCATACCCGCCACGTAACGCACCGTCAATTGCTTTTATTTTTCTATTACCACCTGCAACTAAAATAGAACGTTTCTTTAATTTAAGTTCCTCTAACTCAATTCCAATTGTACGCTTATTAATTTCTTCGCTACTAATATTTCCGTCTCCATCAAAGAAACGTGAACAAATGTCACCGACAGCTTGTTCTTTCAAAATGTTCGTTTCATCCTTATCTAAATATCCTAATCGGAATAATAACGCTTCATCACGCACTGTTCCAACAGTGAAAATTGCAATATTTGCTTGTTTCCCCATTTCAATAATGTGATGAATATGTCTATCTTGCTCCACTAATTCTTTTGTCACCGCATTATCAAATATAACTGGAAGAGGTAGATTTCTTGGCGTCGTTTGAAAAGCATCTGCAAATAACGCGATCGTTTCATTCGCATATGTATTTACACTTGAGTGACTAATGCCACCTTTTAACTGGACAACCTCTACACCTTTCACATGTTGCGGTACGATTTTTCTAGCGATTTCATACATCGTCATTCCCCAGCTTACACCAACGATATCACCAGTTTTCACTGTCTTTTCCATATACTCAGCTGCATATTTACTAATATACTCCGTAATCGTTGCATATTCTGGTACTGGAGAAAATACGACATGCGCTTCTAACAGGTTATACTTTTCTTTAAGTAAATTCCCAACGTTATCTAAGTCAGCAAATGGATCAGCTATACTAATTTGAACAAATCCTTTTTCTTTCGCATACTTCAATAATCTAGAAATCGTCGGTCTTGAAATATTTAATTTATTAGCAATTTCTTGCTGACTATAATCTGATTGATAATATAATCTTGCAACTTCAACGCTTAATTGTTGTTTATCCTTATCCATAGTAACTCATTACATATCCTTTCCTGTATTTCCTTTTCGTTACAAGCATTATACAGCTTTATGCAAAAAAATTCGACTCCCTTATTTATCAACCTAAACTTCTACTCCACTTAGGATTTACAATGAAACTTTTATTTTTTAGCTTCATACACTCGATACAAATGATCTTGAATCAGATAAAGTGAAACTTTAATCAGTGGGGGTTTTGTTCATCCCCCACTGATTATTAGCCCTCACCAATCGGGCTTTTACGGGCAGTCCGACTCCCACCTAACTCCCTCGTATTCGCCGAATTTTGAGGTGGGAGTCTTACTGCCCGCAAATAGCGGGATAAATCGATTCATATTTAATTCATTCTTTTTGTTCTTTCTGTAGTAACAATAACAAACATTAAATATCGTTTATGGAACTTCCTTAACGTACGGTAAAGCCAAGTTTTTTAATATAGAAATTCCTTAGCGTGCGAAATTCACGTTTTGATGGCGAGACCCCATCGCCATCAAGCTAAAATTTTATAGTACCCCCAGAACGAAATTTTGTGCTACTTGTAACAAAAAAGCACATTTTTTCGTTTTGGGGAGCAACCAAATTCTTAACTTGATGGTGATGGGATATTTACTTTTCTGAGCTTGATAGCGATGGACGATATCCCTATTACGTAATGATTGTTAGACGTCCAATTTGATTACACTCTTCAGCGAACCAAAGATCGCCATCCGGACAAAACGTGATACCATGTGGCTCTGCATTATTTGTAGGTATCGTATATTCCGTAATAACTCCTTCAACTGTAATACGGCTGATTTGGTTACCTCCCCATTCTGTGAACCAAAGATCTCTGTTCTTCCCAGGTATTATGGCATGAGGACGAGCGTTCGGCGTCGGTATAACAAATTCTTTGATCTCACCTTCGAACGTAATTCTACCAATTTTATTGCCTATGATTTGCACAAACAATATTGCTCCATCTGGGCCGCTCGCAATTCCAACTGGCCCGGAGTTGGGTGTTGGGATTGGATATTCTTTGACCTCACCTTTAGTGGTTATTCTCCCAATCCTATTGTTCTGATTCTGTGTAAACCATAATGCACCGTCTGATCCCAGAGTAATAAAAGAGGGAAATGATTTGGAGTTAGGCAATTCAAACTCGGTGATTTCCCCTGACTTTGTTATTCTTCCGATCCTACCATTATTCATTTCTGTAAACCATATTGCTCCATCTGGGCCTTCCGTTATGCCAAAAGGTGCAGCGTTCGTTGTAGGGAGTACATATTCTTCAAAAAGACCGTTCATCGACATTTTACCGATCTTGCTTGAGTTATATTCCGTAAACCATAAGTCACCGGTCTGGTCCGAGATAATTGACATAGCTCCTGCATTTGCTGTCGGAATGGGAAAAGAATTTATTTCACCAGTAGCATTTATTCTACCAATTCGATTCCCTTTCTGTTCCGTAAACCACAATGCTCCGTCTTTTCCTACGGTTATTCCATATGGTCCTGAATCTATTTCATTGACCACATATTCTTGTATCGTGATCCTCATATCATTTCCTCCCATTGAAAATTTTGAGTCTTGTTTTTCGGTATAATTTAGTTTAAAAAAGGACATTCCTGGTATTACAGTGGATGCCCTTTTTGCTAAATTATAAGATATTTTGTTAGAATTCAAAGTCTAGAATCATTTTACTGGTTTGACCTGTAAACTTATAATTATAGGACCCTTTCAGGCTTTCTAATTCACCAGTAGCTTTGATGATTGTTGCAGGGGAATCTAGATTTCCTTTATCAAATATCCCTTGCTCTATAGCTATAAATGTCCCTCGTTTTCCCTTATAAATTCCTTCGAAATGTAAAAATCCAGAAATTTTAGCAGTAGCCAAGTGACCATCATCTATAGTTGATTCTAAATAATATAATAAATATTCAACAAAAGCTTTTCCTTTTAATTCACCGTCAATATCATATTCGACATGGGCAATATTAATAGGGAAATCTTTTCTAGTTTCATTGACTGGCTTTTCATCCCATTTACTTACTGTAAATGTTACTTCCATACGCGTAAACCTCCCTTCATCATTAGATGAGTAATCTACCTCCAGTATATCACCTAAAAAGTACCATCAATAATTATATCTCATAGGAGTGTTTCTAAAGTAACGGATGCTGCTGGTAAGACCCTGTTAAGAGCAAAAGACGACTTATTTTTTGTTCTTCTTGTATGACATTGAAAGTAAATTTTTATTTAACAGTTTACTTTCATTTTTATTAAAAAAGAACACGTAGAAATTACTACATGTTCTTTATGAGACGGTTCATTTTTAAATATTACGTATCTTCTAGATTTTTCTTATTATATAGTTGTGTCCTTCTATTTCTTTTCCCTCATTTCAACAGCAAAGTTCATGATCTCTTCCTCTGTTAATTTTTCTTCAGTGGTTAAGATCGGACGGATTACTCTATACGTTTCTTAATTATTTCAATTGTACTAGAAATTGTGAATTAAAAAAGAGAGCCGTAGCCCTCACTTTCAATTAATAGCAATTAAGGATGCTTCGAGGGTATTTAATAGCCTACATTTTAAGGAATGTAGGCTAAGTAATATAAGTTAATCTGTTATTAATTTTGAATAAATACTTAGATCAATAAACTTTTCATTAGATTTTTCACACTTTCTCATTGTCCCTTCGAATGTAAAGTTTAACTTTTGTAAGACTTTTATTGAATTGATGTTTTCAGATTCAACTTTTGCTTCTATTCTATTGAATTCTAAAGTACTAAACGCATAATCCATTAAAGAGAGAATGGCTTCTGGCGCATACCCCTTACCCCAAAAAGCTTTACTAATATCGTAACCAATTTCTGCTTTGGCGTTTTTGAAATCAAATGAATTATAACCACAAGAACCGATAATTTCATTTGATTCTAATTCAATTATTGAATAACGAATAGCTCTGTTTTCCCGAGATAACTTATCAAGCATTTCAATCATATCTACCGCTTGGCTTTCATCAGTAAAACTATTGATATTCATAAATTTTGTAACTTCTGGATCCGCCCAAATTGTAAACATGCTAGCTGAGTCTGATACTTTCATTTTTCTTAAAACTAATCTTTCGGTTTGTAGTTCTGTAATCAATATTTTTACCTCCATTATGTTTTTATTTTGGGGTCAAGATATTGATATCTGCGCATAGTTCAGTCCCTTCGTGTTTCAAGATAATATTATTATAAAAGCTATAAAGGATGAACCAATAAATTTCAAAAATTTGGTTATGTTACAGTTTATGATAACTGCGTAATAAAGAAAAATGAAACAATTGTATTGTGATTTTTAAACATCTTTAATTTTATTCTTATTTACCGTTCGTTGAGAGCAATTATTTTTTAGTTGCTGTATTTCCCATTGCAATAGAAATTCTATTCCAACTGTTGATTTGATTAATTACCAGAACAAGGTCAACATATTGTTTCTCGTCATAGTGTTCACGTACTCGCTTATATAGGTCTTCAGGAACTCTTTTAGTGGGAATTAGAGTAATATGCTCAGATAGTTCAAGAGCAACTTTCTCTTCAGGTATATAAAAATCACATTCATTCCAAGCATTCAAGCAATAAATTCGTTGTTCGGTTTCACCTATCTTACGGGCATCTGATGTATGCATATCCATGCAGAAAGCACAACCGTTAATTTGAGAGACTCTAATCTTTATAAGTTCTCTAGTAATTCGATTAATTGTAGATTTCTTAGTGTACTTCTCCATATCCATCATAATTTTCATGCCATCAGGTGCAACATCATAGTAGGAAATTCTTTGACTCATAAGGCAAGACCTCCTTTGATTTTAAGATACTTATAATTATACCTTCATACGAACATTCGTGCTATTTTTTTGTTTGTAAAGCATTCGAAATCAAAGAGAATTTCAGTTATAGACAGTGTAATTAGTTGTTTCATGGTACGTAAATATCGCAAATGAGTAACCGTATTTTCCAAACAAATATTTTCACTTTTTAATTACTTTATTATTACCGTCAGAATAAATTGAATAACTCTATTAATTTTTAAATGATTTTATTATAAATGAAACAATTTTATTATCACCAAACAACTACATAATTTTGATCAAACTTTATTCGAAAGCTACAGTGTTTTTATCTTCCTATAGTTATTTATGGGGATTTAGTTAATTTTTTCGTTTTGGAGAACAACTAATTTCTTAGCTTGATAAGCTATGTGACGAGACCCCCTGCCCGTCAAGCTAAAGTTTTAATGTACCCCCAAAATAAAAATTTTCTTTCACTACAGTTAATTACTTTGAGAAGTCAGCGGATTTTTTCATTTTAGGGGGATTTTGTTTTGTTTTGTTAGCTTGATAGTGATGGGATACAGCCAACATTTTGGAAGTTTTATATGCTAAGCGAATTTTAACCTAAAAAAGTCGAATTCCTGTACGTTAAGTGAAGTGGCATTTCATTCACATAATCCCTATTATCTGAAGTTAATAAAGTCTGTTACACTCTCTTCTTTAAAAACGTTTCCATAATATCCTTCTTGAATCTTTTATAATCAAGCTGAAAAGCTACATTATGCGTTTTATAGCCTGGATTAGTAGCAAAACGAAAGTCTGCAATACTTTGACCAAATCCTTCTCCTTGATCAGGAATTACTTTAATGGGTACTCTTGAAAGGCCAACAGCCTCTTGATTCAGCAAATACCACACTGTTACAAAATCATGCATAGGGCTTCCACTTATACCAGGATTAGACTTAGAGTAGAATTTATAATAATAGTCTAACATAGGTTTGATGATGAGTCCTGCAAGATCCTGTGTATTCCGATGAAATGCATCGATTTGCTGGACCATTTCGGGTGTAACAATCGCATGTTGAGTCACATTTAAAGGAATAATTGTCAAGTTCTTTGCATGCTGCAGAATTAAGTTTGCTGCATAAGGGTCTGAGTAAAAGTTAGCTTCAGCCACAGCAGTTACGTTACCTGGATAGAAAAAAGCTCCCCCCATGCAAATACATTCTCTTACGTTTCGCATTGTTTCTAAATTCAACACAAAAGTCGTAGCTAGCGAAGAAAGTCTTCCTAAATTGATAATTGTAAGATCTTCTAAATTTGATTCTATAATTTGATAAATATCATTTAAAGGATAAACTGGATATGAAATTTCAGGGGGAATGATAGGTCCTAATCCGACTTTTCCATGTACCTCAGGGAAATACTGAATCAATATACCTGTCAACGGTACAGAAGCACCAAGGAATACGGGTATCTCTTCTCTTCCCGCAATGTACTTCAAATAGTTAATATTTCTTATTGCATTTTCTCTGGATACATTTCCATAATCGGCTACAATTCCTACAAGTTGAATGTCTTTACGAAAAAAAGTGTACAGTATAGCAAACGCATCATCAATCCCCAAATCTGTAAACAGGAGAACCTTTTTTTTCATATCTCTTCCTCCAAAATCTATAGAATCCTACTTTCACTAATGATGTAGTGATCAGACTAAGCTTGTATGTATATATTTTATGTATTCTTAAAGAGTGGATTCTATTCACTTGAAATAGCTTTGCTCATCTAAATTTGATATTATGTTCAAGCGTAAGTTTCTGTTCTTAAGTTCATAGGCATGGTGTGCTATCCCATGCCCATCAACTTAAGAATTTTTTAACACCCCAAAACGAAAAAACAAGTTAAATTCTCATAGATAACTATCTTATAATTAATTATATAATTTATTTTGCAATATGATAATATAAAGATATTACACTTAAAAGAGGGGATTCAAATTGGTTAAAAACTTACCTTTACTAATAGTTATTTTAATACTAGATGTAAGTTCTTCTACATTAAGTACGAACGGATACTTTTCTCCAGTTATAGAATGGTCTTTAATGATTATAAGTATTATTTTAAACATTACTGCAGTTATAGGCTTATCACTACACGTCTTTGTATATCAACCTATGAAAAGATTTGAAAAAATTAAAATGAAATCTTCAAATAAAATAATTATATTTGAGGTAACACCACCTCGCCATCGAGTGTTGATTTAGAAAAAAGTTTAATTATAAATATTTTATGATATTCAATAAATTTAACTTATAAAAATATTTTTATTCTTATTCAACTATCCTGCCCCGTTAGTTTAAGTACATTTCTTCACAATTTTTACAGTGATAGTAACATAAATACCCAACAAAAAATCATCTCACCTCTAGAAATCTATAATGGTAGTTTTAGAATAAGTGAATAAGAGAAATAACCACCATTGATTATTTCTCTTTTCATATACATATTTATTTTTGGAAAAATAACCTAACTCCAAATACTAATAATACTGTGCCAGTAATACCCTCTATTGTACGGTTCACTTTTTCTTTTCTTAAAAAAGTTCTTAATTGACGTATTAGTGAGATATAAAGTAAATACCATATTGCTGTCAAAGTCGTAAATGTGAGTCCTAACAAAAGAAATTGGAAGAGATGACTTTGATTGCTCACAATAAATTGGGGTAGAAAACTTAGGAAAAACACAGCAGTTTTTGGGTTTAAGATTGCCGTGGTAAATCCTTGTCTAAAACTTTTAATCGTTCCAATATCCTTAGAGTTCATTTCCACTGAACCTGACATATCTTCTTTTTTAGACAAGGCACTTTTAATTGACTTTACAGCTAAGTAAATTAAGTAAAAAGCCCCAGCATATTTTATAAATGTAAATAACATAGAGAATTTCATTAAGATGGCAGAAAGTCCTAGTGTAGCCATTATTGTATGAATCATCATTCCAGATACCGTTCCTAAGACGGTCTTTATCCCACCATTTTTACCATGCGAGATAGTGTTTTTTGTAACTAAGGCAAAACCGGGACCAGGCATTATTATGATTAGGATTGCTGTGAGGATAAATAACAAATAATTTTCCATGTTCTAGTATTTCCTTTCCAATTTTTAGTTTTGCCTATAGTATAGCTTTTTTACTTAAAATATTAAATATAAAAAGCGTGATCAGGAGTTTATCGAGGTTATTAGTATCAATTTGACCAAACATTACCCTAAAGTTACATTGATAAAACACACGGCAAACTTATGGGTAAAATTACAAGCTCGGCTCTCACAAAAAACGGGATAAAAAAATAAACAGCGGAACTAGTCCACTGTTTATTTCGTCACACCCTCATGTAATTTTTCTGTATAATCTTTTACATCCTTCCAGCTATCTTTCGCTGTATTTAAATCTTCTTTTATAAAGGTAAATTCTTCAGGGCTGATTCCTTTTACGTTTTGTAGTAAATTATTATATTTCGCACCTACCGTATACCACTGATTTGATATGTTTTGCAGTGCTGTAATTGCTGCATCAATTGTTTCTGTCATATTAGTTGTTTTATTTTTTGCATCTGTCAAAATTGCCACTTCTGCTTGCGATCCAGAAATTCTATTCTTTAAACTGGCTATTTCTCGTTCTGCATTTGCAATATCTTTTTTCGCAATCGCAATCATCGGTCCCCCCGCAAGACAAGTTATTAACGCTACGCAAAGTACACCACCAGCAATCACCATATCGTTACTCTTTTTGATCGAATCGTTATATGTATTTATTTGTTGCTCTAGAGCTGGAATACCAGCATTCGTACTCGCCAAAATCGAGGTTAATTGATTCGTATCCTCTTTAAAACTATTTGTGTCTTTCGCCATTCTATCGCGAAAAGCTTTCAAATTCCCTAATAGTACATCTACCTCATTTTGATTCTTTAAAATATCCGCATACAACTTTTCTAAATCCGCTTTTAATTTACCGCTATCCTTTTGATCAATCGCTGCTAACATGTCATTATAATACGCTTGAAAAGTATTATTGTAATTAATAATATTTTGATCCGTTTTCATAATTTGAGGCTTCATATTATTTAACCAATACGCCGCATTAATTTTTGCCTCTCTTTGATGCTGAATCATATTTCCTTTAAACTCACTATTAATTGAACTTATTTTACTCAAATCAGTCTCTTGCTGATTTTGAATTAATTTTGCATATGAATCCATTGCGAATACGCTCGATGTCGTTTGCGCCATTACATCTTGGAATCCTGCTGGACCGAGAGAATAATTTTTTGCATTTTCTTGTAATGTTTTTACGTTTTGTTCCGCTGCAAAAGGATGTAAAGGAAGTGCATTACTCGTTGCCACCCCAGCAATCATGATCGTTAAAAGACATTTTTTATAAAATCTTTTCTGCATACTTTTCACCCATTCTCTTTATAAGGATATAAAAAAGCTCCTGCTCACAACTGAACAGGAGCTTCAACTCATTCATCAATACTTAACGCTCTAACGATTCGTATTCGATTATGCTTTTTTCGTATCTACTACTTTAATATCTTCAGCATAGATTTTTTCTGCATAGTCTTTAATGTTCTTCCAGCTATCTTTCGCAATGTTTAAATCTTCTTTAATGAAAACAAGGTCATTTGGACTAATTGAATCTACATTTTGAAGTAAAGAATTGTATTTTGATCCCATTGTGTACCATTGATTTGAAATGTTTTGCAACGCTGTAATTGCTGTATCAATTGTGTTTGTTAAATATTCAGTTTGTGTTTTAATGTTCGTTAGTCCTGCCACTTCTAATTGCGCAGTTGTAACTTGTCCTGTTATCTTTTGAATTTCTGCCTGTGCATTATCAAGCTCTTTCTTCGCTAAGACGATTCCTGCAGTACCACCACCTACTGCTGCTGTTCCACCTGCAATTAATGCGATTCCTAGCGGAGTTCCTGCTCCCGTAGCAATTACAACCGCACCACCGATAATTGCAATTGGGCCTAAAGCTGTCGCAACAGATGAACCGATAATAATTGCATTATATTTACTAATTGCTTCATTATACGTTGTAATTTGATTTTGCAGAAGCGGAATTCCAGCATCTTGACTAGCCAAGATAGATGTAATTTGATTTGCATCTCCCTTGAAATTTTGAGTATCCGACGTCATTTTATTTCGGAATTTCTTTAAGTCTTCTACTAACTTATCTACTTGCGCTTTATTTTCAGTAATACTACTTGATAATCTAGTTAGACCTTTCGTAAGAGTTGCTTTATCCTTTGCATCAACCGCAGCAACTAAAGTATCATAATAGTTTTGGAATTTCGTATTGTAATTAATGATATTTTGATTTGTTGAAATAAGCTGTGGCTTCAATACATCTAGCCATTGTTGTGCATTCCCTCTAGCTGTATCTTGATGCTGAATCACTTTACCTTTTAAAGATGTATCAACTGACGTTACGTTCCCAAAGTTAACATTACCTTGTTTAATAATTGTTAAAGCGTACAGATCCATTACTAAAGCGTTAGAACCTGTTCTTTCCATCGCATCTTTAAGGCCTTCTGGTCCTAATGAATATTCGTCATAATCATTATATGCTTTTGCTACAGCATGAACTGGAGCTTGTTTCACTGTACTTTCAGCAGCATACGTATGGGCTGGCATAATATTCCCTGCTGCAAATACTGCCATAAGTGCTGATAGAGCCATTACTTTATATGGTTTTTTTGTCATTTTTCTTCTCTCCCTATATCGCTAATTATTTTTCTGTTTAATGTACTTCAACGTTTGTAACATAATCTTCAAATTGATTTGTTTGCTTATTCATTTCATCACTTACTTTTTTAAGTTGATTGAAATGTTTTTGAAGTAAACTACTGTCTGTATACGTGCCTTCTTCAATATTTGCTTGAATTTGGATCATATTATTGTTTAAAACTTTCCAATCCGTTAATAACGTTTCTAAAGTTGCGATTTGGCGATCAATCAGTTCCGTAAAGCTACTTACTTGATCTTCAACGAATGTGATTTGAGTCGCCTCTGATTCAGTTTGTGATAACTTTTGAATAAGTGGTAGTAGCTCTTTTTGTTTTTGCTGAATACGAAGAGCTGCTTCCCTCGTTTGACTATCTGCTGCATTTACAATTTCATTACTTAACGTACCGATAGAAACAAAATCGATTGTTTTCGTTTGTGCAGTTTGATTTGTGATTGTAAATACTTGTTTACCGATATTAATAGAACCTTTAATAATTTCTTGTGGTCTATTCAAAATAGTAGTTAGTTCAGCTTGAATTTCCCCTTGAATTCTTTTTATGTCTTCTCTTAATTTCACAATATCTCCACTTGATCCTTGCAGTGTTTTTATTGCTTCATCAGCTTTAATTGATAAGTTATTACTATCTTTGTCTAATACCGTTTTAAATCGATTTAACTCTAATAAATCTTGCTCCATACTCTCTTGAATGCTTTGGACCTGCAATTGTAATTTTCCATATGCGTTTGTAAAATCTGCTTTTGCCTGTTCATCTTCATTTACTTTTCCTGCTAGTTCATAGAGCTTACTATAATAGCTATTAAATCTAGTGCTGTATCTCATCATCTCTTGATTTAAGTCGATTAGCTTCGGATTATATTCATCAATCCACTCTCGTACATTCGCCTTTGCAAATTTTTGATGATTCGTCAAACTACTCATCGCATTTACCTTAATGTCTGGCTGTTGCAAAATAACTAATCCGTATGCTTGGATAAGTGGTGACTGTGACCCTAACATTCTAATTGAATTTGATAATGTATTTGGAGCAATTACATTTTGCACGTTTAATACTTTCACCTTTGGTTGCCCCTCTTCAGCGTAAGCGCTTACAGGAATAAAGCAACTCGTAGATACTGCTGTAACCAATAACCCTGTAATTAAAGTTTTTTTCACTTTAACCCCTCCTATGTATTAGCAACTATTACTATCGCATTTTATTATTCTATTTTCTTGCACATTATTTGAGATGGTTAAAAATAGAGAACGTTCTCACCGTGAGTCATGTACGAAACACCTCTCTCAAACTTTATTTCTACAGTACTTACTTATTGTTATAAAACATTTCATAACTTTTCACATGTGCTTAGTATGAATAACATTGTATAAAATTTCTGTTTCATCGCAATTTCCATATTCACACAGTGAATATATTACATGAAAATATTATTCATTTTAAGATAAATAACGCACGTGAATATGAAATTAAGTTTTGTTTTTATTAAAGTTTTGTACTGTAAGGTCATTTAAACACAGCTATTCATCTATCGTAAAGAAGTATTTTAATTCCCTTTATTTTCAAGACCTCATGTCCTTATTCCAAAATAAAATCCACTTAACTTCCTCCATTAAAATATCCATATATCACAACAAAAAACACTGTTTACTCATAAGAGATTATATTATATTAATATATTTTTAAGACCTATATGCAATTATGCATAGCATATACACAAAAAGGATAGCTTCACTTTCGTGAAGCTATCCTTAAAAAATCTTATTACTTTTTCAAATGATATGGAACTGTCGTAATAACAACATTTCTTTTATAGAGTAAATACGCACGAATGAGTAAACTAGACTGATTATGAAGAATGTTATGCCAACCTTTTTTCGGAATAAACTGTGGTATAACGACCGTAACTCGGTAATTTGATTCACTCGCTTTATATTGCACTGTGTCAATAAATTTTGTAAGCGGCTGAATAATGCTTCTATAATGAGAATGTAATGTAACAAGCCTTACTTCAGGTTGCCACTTCTCCCATTTCTCTTCAAATTTCTTTTCCTCTTCTCTGTCAAAAGCAACATATACAGCGATAACTTGATCTGCAGAAAGAGCCTTAGCATAGTTCAATGAATTTTCTACTACATGAGTCATACCAGCTACAGGAACGACAATTACATTCCCTTCAATCGGAACAAGTGGTTCACAAGTTTTTAAACTTAATTGATCGCCCACTGCATCATAATGCTTCTTAATTCGATGGAACAAGAAGATAATAAAAGGTAAGAAAATAAGGATTGACCAAACTTGTGCGAACTTAGTTAAAAAGAACATGCTCATAACGATAAAACTAATGACTGCACCAATTAAATTAACCGTTAATCTTAAAGCCCATCCTTCAGGCTTTTCACGAAGCCATTTTAGTACCATTCCAGTTTGAGAAAGTGTAAACGGGATAAATACCCCTACTGCATATAGCGGAATCAAGTGTTCTGTTTTCCCCTGAAAAGCTACAATTAAAATAATCGAAGAAATCCCAAGTATAATAATACCGTTTGAATAACCTAGGCGGTCTCCTCTAATCGTAAACATTCTCGGTATGAACTTATCTTTTGCAAGATTAACCGCTAATAGTGGAAATGCAGAATAACCTGTGTTAGCCGCAAGAATTAATATTAAAGCTGTTGTACCTTGTATGAAATAGTACATGAAATTACGTCCAAAAGTTTGTTCAGCAATTTGTGAAACGACTGTTACTTCCTTACTTGGATTAATTCCGTAATAATAAGCTAAAAAGACAATTCCAGAAAATAAAACTGCAAGTAATGCACCCATTGCAAGCAATGTTTTCGCTGCATTGTTAGGTGCAGGATCTTTAAAGTTTGGAATTGCGTTAGATATCGCCTCAACACCCGTTAAAGCAGAGCTTCCTGAAGCAAATGCTCGTAACAGTAAGAACAAACTAATTCCCGCAACTGGTGTTCCAATTGGCGAATGCAGCGTGGGTGAAACGTGACCAGTCAAAATATTATATATTCCTACACCAATTAATATAAATAATGCTACAACGAATAAATAAACCGGATATGCTAAAACGGAAGCTGATTCCGTTACGCCTCTTAAATTTAAGATGGTAATCAATATGACAAATATAATCGCAATGATTACATTATGTGCATGTAAACTAGGAAAAGCTGATGTGAGCGCATCTGTACCTGCGGACACACTTACTGCAACAGTTAAAATGTAATCGACTAATAAAGATCCTCCAGCTATTAATCCCGGATTCATCCCTAAATTTTCTTTTGATACAACATATGCTCCGCCGCCATGAGGGTAAGCAAAAATAATTTGTCGATAAGATAAAATAAGAGCTGTCAATAATACTAATACCCCAACAGCTATCGGAATGGAATACCAATAAGCTATTGCTCCAAGACCTGCTAGTGCAATTAATATTTGCTCTGGTCCGTATGCGACCGATGACAATGCGTCAGAAGATAAAATGGCTAGCGCCTTCGTTTTATTAAGTTTTTGCTCTCCTAACTCAGTTGATTTTAACGGTCTTCCAATTAAAAATCTTTTAATAGATGAAACCAATGCTGTCCACTCTCCAATAATTTTGTACGAACGATTTTGCTAGTTACAGCGATAAACTATTTCTTCAGAAAACAAAAATGTCTACAAGCCATAACGAAATAGACTTGTAGACATTATTTTTTTTGTCGCACAAGCTCCACCTTCCTTCTCAATATAACGCTTACGAGGTTAGCTGTCGGATTCGGGCCTATGAGTAGCCCTACCTTTTTCAAGGATTCACCCCATTGGATTATGTACTAATCCATAAGAACGGGTCCCCCGCACCATGCGGCTTCAGCGATTTAGAAAATTGAAACTGTGGATTATAATACTCCTTTATTTTCAAAAAGTAAACAAAAATTTTAAAAAAGAAAAAAATTAAAACGATTGCGCATAATCCACCGAAAAATATACATAATGAATACTAAAAATCCACAAAGGAGACCCGTATGTCTAAAGAAAAGAAGCCTATTTTTTCCGATTCCTATTTAGATGCATTAGCAAATGAAATTAATCAGTTGTATGGGAAACGCGAACAAGAAATAAACTTGACAGAAAGAGTTAAAAGAAATAAATAATTTGTCATAAAAAAGAAAGCAATATATGTATATATTGCTTTCTTTTTTCTTTTTTCATACATCCAATTCTATTGCAGATTTGTTAAAGACCATTTCTTCATACACTTTTAAATTTTGATATACTGCTCCTAATAATGGTGCTTCTTTAGAAAATTGCTCTGCTAAATCCAGTAAATATCCTTGTAAGTGCTTCGCTTCAATGGACGAACCTTTTTCCATATCACGCTGCATCGATGACTTCATATCATACGAAATTTTATCAATTGTTTTCATATGTTCCTGGGCAATGTTTTCCTTTACCGGAGCTCCTAATGCCCTCATGATTTGCACAGATTCTTCAAATAAGTTTTGGATAAAATCGCGTCCACCTTCGCTTTCGCGAATCGGTCCTATTGGTGCACGCATTAATGTTGTCACACCTGACATTACAGTAATAAATAAATATTTATGCCACATATCTTGCGTAATATTTTCACTTAAAACAAAACTAGATTTCGTACCCGCAAATGCTTTGGAAATATGATTGATTCTCTCTGAATCTTGAGACTTAATTTCTCCAAATACAAGTCTGTTGGCAGCACTCGTTTGTACAATTTCTCCCTGATCGTTTAATGTCGTCTCTATAAAGCATAGACCGCCAATTACTTTTTCTTCACCGAATTCCTTTTGTAATAGTGATAAATGAGCGATACCATTTAACAATGGGATTATTACAGTATTTTTACCTACAAACGGCTTTAAATCTATGGTCGCCTCGTGTAAATGATACGCTTTTGTTGAAAATAAAATCACATCAAATGGAGTCGTTCTATCTTCTTTCGTTACCAATTTCGGTTGAAATGAAAAATCTCCATTAACACTACGAATAACAAGGCCTTTTTCTTCTAATTGCTGTTTTCTTTTGCTGCGAACGAGAAATGTAACATCTTCTCCCTTTTCTACTAATCGGCCACCGAAAAATCCGCCAACGCCCCCAGCTCCTAATACTAAAATACGCATACAACATCCCCCTTTTTCTAACACAATTATACTAATTTTAGTATACATAACATTATACATGTCCCTTGTTAAATAAGCTGAATTTTCATTCTTAATCTAATGAACAAGAGAGGTTATTTTCAAGAAAAATTGGGCATGTTGTTTCTATAGCTTATACGGAAAGGAAACAATGTAAATGGAGGCAATACAAACAATCGAGGAAAAAGATGTAACAACAGCTATATTTCAATTTATATTCCCGTTTTCGTTTAAAACTGGATATGAACAAAATATGTTCCCTTTCTTACAAAAAAATGATTTTCGACCTTTTCGACTCGATCATCTTGAAGATGAAAATACATATTACGGGAAATTTCAAGTTTCACATCAAAATATGGAAGCATACTATCTTTCCTTTACAAATAAAATTCTCTTTCCTCATTCAGAACATCAAAAAGGATTACAGCGCTATTCTAAAGACCTTAATTTAAATGGACATTTAACAACTAACCTTATTTCCGTTCCATTCAAGATACATTCTATTGATGTAACACTTTGTCCTTATGAGCTTGGGTTCTTAACAATTCGGACAGAAATAAAAACCGCTCCTAACATGACATTATCAGAAGCAATTGAATTTGCGGCTCGCTTCCGTGTACTTGAAACTAAAAGTGATACGACTGAGACTATTTGTATTGAATGTGATGGAAAAAAATATTCACAAGTAGAAAAACTTATATTCGGTGATTTATTTCATGGTTTAACAGACTTCTTTGAGAACAAGAGATTGCGGAGTTCTTATTTTCAAACATTCCCTTTCTTTGAAGACCAGCGAATGTATGTACAAACTCTATTATCCATAAACAAAGAGTCAGACCTTCATATAATCGATGTATATCGAACTTCCAGTCTTTCCGGATTATCAGATGATGGTAAGCCATATATTAGTGCAAATAATGTTCCTTATATTCACGATTATTTAACAAAACATTCTTATCAAAGATGGGCTCCTAACCGTTACTTTATTATGGAAGAACATATTTTCACATGTATTACAAATGAAGGTGAACAAGCAGTCACTAAACTTGCTAGCCAAATGTACGGGGAGTTTTATTACGCTTTATTATTAAATTTATTTCATAAAGTTGTTTTATTAAAGATGGCAAACGCCTATGCTGAATTAAATATTGAACAAGATACAAATGAGATAGAGAAATTAATTTATTCAATAAATTCGTTTACAGCTAATTATTTTTCTTTAGAATTAGTATCCCAATCACAAAGTGAAGATATTTTCTTTCGTCTAAGAAAACTTTTTAACATTGAAGTACTGTACACGAACGCGAAACAAAATCTCGATAGTTTATTTAAATATCAAGAAAATGTTGCTTCAAAAAAAGATAGCCTCTTATTATTAATTTTAACGCTCTATTCTGTTGTAGGCCAAATGTTAGGGTTTACTATGATTGACCTTTTAAGAAACACCGATTCAAACAAAATATCATCGCCTTTTGAATTTTTTGCTCTATTAATAGCGATTAGTGGCATAGTCATTTCACTAATTTTAGGTATACAAAGTTTATACCAATGGAGTGTACAACATAAACGAAGAAAAGCATGGGTAAAACAAACTGTATTATCTGCTGTGAAAGAGAAGGATAGTACAAAGTAACTAAAAAACAGATGGCAGCACGATGCTACCATCTGTTTTCTATTATGCTTACTTACCTGCTTCGATTTTTTCTAATGTAGCAGCTACTTGCTCTTCTGTTAATTCGTGTTGCACGATGTAACGGTTACGTGGGTGTACACGACATTCATGAGAACATGCACGTAAATGTTTTGCTTCACTTTCTTCAGAACATAAAATTTTCTTGTTACATTCAGGGTTTGCACAGTTTACATAGCGCTCACAAGGTTCACCTGTAAAGTGATCTTTACCAACGATAACATGTTCTTTTTGGTTTACTGGTACAGCGATACGCTCATCAAATACGTAACATTGACCATCCCAAAGTTCACCTTGTACTTCTGGATCTTTTCCGTACGTTACAATTCCGCCATGAAGCTGGCTTACATCTTCATAACCTTCACGAACTAACCAACCTGAGAATTTCTCACAACGAATTCCACCTGTACAGTACGTTAAAATCTTTTTACCCTCAAGTGTTTCTTTATTTTCTCTAATCCAATCTGGTAATTCACGGAATGATTCAATATCTGGTTTAATCGCACCTTTGAAGTGTCCTAAATCAAATTCATAATCATTTCGTGCATCAATAATAACTGTATCTTCTTGTTTCATTGCCTCATAAAAATCTTTTGGTTCTAAATACTTCCCAGTAATTTCTTTCGGGTTAATGTCGTCTTCTAGACGAAGTGTAACTAACTCTGAACGAGGACGTACGTGCATTTTCTTGAATGCATGTTCATCTGCCTCATCAATTTTAAATACGATTCCAGCAAAACGTGGATCATTATTCATCGCTTCCACGTATTTTTCTGTTTGTTCAACAGTTCCAGAACAAGTTCCGTTAATTCCTTCTGTCGCTACAAGAATTCTTCCTTTTAACTCAAGTGATTTACAAAATTCTAAATGCTGTTCAGCAAATTCTTCTGGGTTTTCAATTGTTGTGTACATGTAATATAGTAATACTCTATATGGTTTTGTAGTTGCCAATGTATTTCTACCACCTATCTAAATTTTAAAATCATGTATAAGTTAACGTTCATATCAAAACATATATAATAAGAAAATATATACAAAATTATACGTAGCCTATTTTCTTCTATTTACAATTTTTTCTATAAGTTAACAGAAATAAAAACAAGATTACAGAACAAAACACTACGGTTAGGTTGTAATCCCAATATATTATATATCATACAATTTCATTTCCATCAATTAATATGCTGTAATATAGGCTGTATGTTCACATAAATTTCAAAAACAACCCTATAATTTATTATCTTCTCCCTTATTCAGCAACCATAAACTCCCAAAATATTTTTGCATCGTCATACCATTCATTGCACACAGTCATATAATTTGCATTAAGGAAACTTTTATGTTCAAATGAAATTGCCACATCATATATCTAAACGTATTGAAATAACGAGTAAGAATAAAGTGAAACTTTAATCAAGTTAAGATTTCAAAGGGGAATACTACTATGAATAAAGATATAACAAAAAATGAACAAGTCCCTTCTCAAAGTACAACAGTTCAATCAGCCCATTTAGCGTTAAGTGGACAAACAAAAGGCTTTAAAAGACTGTTACCATTCTTAGGACCTGCTTTTATCGCATCAGTTGCTTATATTGATCCTGGGAACTTCGCTACAAATATCGCAGCTGGATCACAATATGGGTATTTATTGCTTTGGGTAATACTCGCTTCTAATTTAATGGCTGTATTAATTCAAACTTTATCAGCTAAATTAGGAATCGCTACTGGGAGAAATCTTCCTGAAGTAGCTCGCGAAAACTTCCCCAAACCAGTTTCCATCGGTTTATGGATACAAGGGGAACTCGTTATTATGGCTACAGATTTAGCTGAATTTATCGGGGCAGCACTTGGCTTATACTTACTATTTGGAATTCCGATGTTACCAGCTGCTTTAATTACAGCAGTTGGATCATTTATTATTCTTGAATTTCAACGCAGAGGCTTTCGTCCATTAGAAGCTATCATAACAGGTATGATTTTTATCGTTGTTATCGCTTTTGGTATCCAAGTCTTTTACGCAAAACCGGAATTAAGCCCTCTACTCTCAGGACTTTTCACTCCAAAATTCCAAGGTGTAGATAGCATCCTTTTAGCAGCTGGAATTTTAGGTGCGACAGTAATGCCACACGCGATATATTTACATTCGGCCTTAACGCAGCGCCGTGTAGTCGGAACAAATGATGAACAAAAGAAAAAGATTTTCCGCTTCGAATTCATCGATATTATTATTGCAATGGTTATCGCTGGAGCAATTAATGCAAGTATGTTAATTGTAGCAGCTGCACTATTCTTTAAAAACGGCTTGCACGTTGAAGACCTTGATGTTGCTTTTAACCAGTTCAGTAATTTAGTCGGTCCTGTATCGGCTGCATTATTTGGGATTGGACTTTTATCAGCAGGTTTATCTAGTTCTTCTGTTGGTACGATGTCTGGTGATATTATTATGCAAGGATTCATTCGAATGCATATTCCGTTATACTTACGCCGATTTATAACAATGATTCCGCCTCTCGTTATTATCGCTTTAGGTGTAAATCCAACTTACGCTCTCGTTATGAGTCAAGTTGTCTTATCTTTCGGTATTGCCTTTGCATTAGTACCACTTATTATGTTTACAAGTAATAAGAAGATTATGGGCGCACTCGTCAACCATCGCATTACAACATTTATCGCGTGGTTAATCGCTGCACTTATTATCGTTTTAAATATTTTCTTACTGTATCAAACATTTGTAGGTTAATAAAAAAGGGTATTCCAAATTTGATTTGGAATACCCTTTTTGTATGAAATGATTTCCTTCTACTTACCACTTATGTATGTCCCTCTTTCTGGCATTATCGCACCTTTTTCAGTTCGAAAATAAAGTGGCAAGCCTTCCGTGAAAAACATACTCACCTTGGATGGATCCTGCCTTTGATGATGGATATGTAAATGTGGTTCACTTGAACTTCCTGAGTTACCGACTTGGGCAAGAACCTCCCCTTCATTTACACGTTCGCCTTCCCTCACTTTAATTGATCCTTTCTTTAAATGGGCAAGAAACAAAAATGTACCTGTTTCATCCAGTCGTAAATAAATATGATTTCCCGCCATCGATTGAAAATCATCCGATCCCGGAACTAAATCTATTTCATCATTTTTAATTGATACAACTGTCCCAGAAGCTGGTGCCATTACTTTCGCTCCATATATTCCATAATCCTCTAACTTACTACTTTTCACTTCAGCTGGTGGAATGAGAATATCGTATGCCCATCGTTCATTTGGTTTTATAACGTGATAGTTCGTTTCTAATTTATCGCCGCCCCAACCTATCAATGCTCGTTCATTCAAAGGAAAACGAACGACTACTTTAGGACTCATAGACTGTACATCTACTGGGTATGCAATTCTCCCAATGTTAGCGAACCATCCCACGGGCCAAGCTCCAATGGTAGAAAACAGAACTATTAATAGTAGCGTTCCATCTATCCGCTTTCTAAAAATGCCTTTCCAAACAAACATTACTGCTGAGCCTATTAAGAGAAAAACTGAAATTACACTAAAAGCCTGTATAATCCACCAAACAAAGACTGATGTAACGCCATTACCTAAATAAACTAAACTCCAACTTATAATTAAAAAAGCAACTATAATCGCTAATAAAAATCTCTTCCACATGCTGTATCCCTACTCTCCTATCTTTGTTCCCCATGATACGAAGTAAAAATTACGACATATGAAAGAAATACTTACGACTTTCTTACATTTCTTTATACTGCGGTAAAACGATAGTGAAAACCGTTTCTTTATCGTTACTACGTACAGTGATATCTCCTTTATGAAGTTCCGCTATACTTCTCGCAATTGCAAGCCCCATTCCTTTTCCACCCGTATGAGAGCTACGTGATTTTTCACCACGATAAAACTTTTCAAAAACGTAAGGAAAGTTCTCATTCGGAATGCATTGTCCAAAATTTTTAATTTCTATTTCAACATTCATATCTCTTTTAGAAACTTGAATTAAAATCTCCTTTCCGTCTTTCCCGTACATAATACTATTACTAATTACATTTTCGAATAGCCTCACCATAACCGCTACATCCATTTCCACATGTAACACCTTATCACCTTTAATACAAAAGCTCATATCAGCATCATCTAGTTGTGGTAAAAAATCAATCATGATTTGTTCAATGAACGCTTTCATATTTATTACACTTTTATGTAATTCGATCTCTCTATAATTTATTTGACAATATTCTAATAAACCATCTACTTGATTTTTTAATTCATAACTTTTTCGCTTTAATATACTTACATACTGTTCACATTCTTCTCTATTTGAATGAAGCTGATTTCCTAACAGGTCCGCGTAACCTATTAGGGATGTTACAGGTGTTCGTAAGTCATGAGAAATATTACTAATCATTTCATTTTTCATTTCTTGCGATTTTTTTTCATTCTCGATAGACTCTTTTAAACTTTTGGCCATTCTATTAACATTCGCTGCTAATTCACCAATCTCGTCATTTTTTGAAATAAGTATATGTATTTCAAAATTACCATTACTTATTTCCTTCAGACTCTTGTTAATTTCAGATAATCTTTTCATCATTGTTTTTGTCATGAATGCAAAGTATATTGTAGTAAAAATTAAAAAAACTATTAAATATAAAAATGAATATTTTTCCTCTAACGCAGTAACATGACTATATATATTTCCAATTACAATTTGAAACGCTATTATACTTACAGTTGCTAACAAAATGCTACATATGAATGCGATAAAAAACTTAGCTCTCATGCCTTGTAATGATTTAATCTTCAATTTTATATCCGACTCCCCAAACATTTTGAATAAACTTCGGCTCTTTTGGATTCTCTTCAATTTTATTTCTTAATCTTGCAATATGAACCATTACTGTATTATTACTTTCATAGGCCCTTTCTTTCCAAACGCTTTCATATATTTCTTCAATAGTAAACACACGATTCATTGCAGCGGCCATTAAGTACAAAATATCATATTCAGTTTTCGTAAGATTGATTGTTTCTCCATATAACATCACTGTTCTCGACACTTCATCTATTTCTAAACCTCTAATGTTTATTTTCTTTTCTATTACTTGAACAGCATTTTGATTGAAGTATGTATACCTTCTTAATTGAGCTTTCACTCTTGCTATAAATTCAATTGTACTGAACGGTTTCACAATATAATCATCTGCCCCAGTACTAAATCCAACGACTTTATCTACGTCCGATGATTTCGCGCTTAAAAACATAATTGGTAAACTATATTTCTCTCTTATCCTTCTACACAATTCAATCCCATCCATTTGAGGCATCATAACATCAAGGATAGCAAGTTGAACATCATTATTATTCAATACCTCTAACGCCTCTTCTCCGTTGTCAGCACTAAAAACACTAAAACCTTCTTGTTTTAAATTTTCATTAACGAATCGAATAATATCTCGATCATCATCTACAATTAAAATTGAGTTTTTCGCCATATACAAACCTCTTTTTGAAATATATTCCACAATCAATTTTATCACAAATCAAAACCATACTTCCCTCTTGAATAATCTTTATTTTCAGATTAGATTATATAATAACAACACATTCTAGTTTCAGAAGAAATGGAGTGAAAATATGTTTCCTATATTAAAAACCAACCGACTCATTTTACGAGAACTTACCGAAGAAGATGCACCGAGTATATTACAGTGCTTTTCTAATACTGATGTCCTGCGCCATTATGGCCAAAAACCATTGCAAAACTTGGATCAAGTAAAGCAAATCCTTACTAATTTTAAGTTTGGTTACAACGCAAGAAGCGGCATTAAATGGGGAATCGAATTAAAAGATAAGAAAGGGCTCATTGGAACAATTGGTTTTCATGATTGGTCTTCCGAACATAAACGAGCAAATATAAGTTATGCCTTTTTGCCTGAACACTGGGGAAATGGATATGCGACTGAAGCGGTTTCTGAAGTTATATCATACGGTTTCCACACACTTCATTTAAAACGGATCGGAGCAATTGTCTTTCTTGAAAATGAGGCTTCAAATAAAGTGCTATTAAAATTAGGATTTGAAAAAGAAGGCGTTCTAAAAAATTATATGTATCAAGATGATATCCCATATGATACGAATTATTATTCTTTATTAAAATGAGTTTAATAGAAATTATACGTAAAAACTCGTTTCAGCATAATGAATCAAGATAGTGGATTTTTAACGAAAGATGGGAAACCGAGCGTTTTTCATTTCTTAGATCATCATACGACTGATGCGAAGTACAATAAATTATATAATCTAAACAAAGGGCATGAGCATATTCTTACTCATGTCCCTTTTTTACGTTCTTTTTCTGTTTTCGCAATGCTTTTGGAATGTATACACAGAAAGGTTCGCTTTCCATGTAATCTCCCGTCATTGCATATGCTTTAGAACGAGATCCTCCACAAACATATCGAAACCCACAAACTAAACTTTTTATAAGTTTTCAATATCATTACCTCTTTTCTAAAACCATAAAGAACGTACTATCCGGTAGCACAACCGCATTCCCAGACTCATCTTTAAAATCGATTTTCTCGCTAAGATGTTGTGTATATCCATCCTGTAAATAGTTCATAGCTTGAACGATGTTTACTTTATCTCCAAAGATACCCTTTACGAAATCCTGATAGTCGTTTGGCGTAAAGACTCCAAACTGCTCTTGCACCTCGTGAACGAAGGAATCCTCACCCCATGTATACGTATATAAGAACTCCATCGCATCGTTAACAGGCATTTTGACTGTATTGTCTGCAAGTACCTCATACTGGATTATACGCCCCTTAAATTCACGGACATACTGCTCTAAGAACTTCATTCCACCTGCATCTTTAAAATGAATCACACGCATTAACATTTTATCTTCAGTCATGATGCCATCACGAATGATAATACGACCTCCTGGCTTTATCACCTCGTAAGCACTCTGTAACCCCTTTTTGATTACTTCATGATTGAATTTCTTACCTTCATACTCAATATAAGAGAACAGCTCATGAAGGATAGAAGAATACACAATCGTATCAACCGATTCTTTATCAAACGAGCTACCTAAGTTGATAGCATCCCCTTTAATGACGTCCCAAGAACGACTTTCGTCCTGTTTCTTCTTTTTCAACGTATCAATCACATTTTCGGAAATATCGATACCGTAGATTCGTTTATCCTCGGTCTCTTCTTCAATCATGTCTAGCATAACACCACCACCGGATCCGACATCTACAATCGTATCTCCCTTTATATAATCAAGAATAATTCGTTTATCATCAGCCGAACTATTCATATGCTCCAAATACACTTCTTCGTTATGGAATCTATCATATGCATCCTTTCGTAACCCGAAGAAATCAAAGAGCAGTACATTTGCCCGAGCATGCATCATATCTATCTTTTCTGCCTCTACACAGAAGATGATTAACGCTTCACCTACAGCAGAAAACTGAAACGACACATACGCAGTCTTCATATCTTCATCGACTTTAACCTCAAAAGAAACATGTGTTGTATTCGGCTTCTCGTTCTCACGGTACTCCCGTAGATACTTCTCAATAACCCGCTTACGATACACGTTGTCCTTCTTCTCGCCTTTGAAATCATAGTGCAACTGCTGCATCAATTTCTCGAAATGGATATGCTGAACCTTTCTAGTGCCTATCTCGTTCTTTAACATAACAAAAACTGTCCAAATATCCTCGAAGCTAAGGGCATGCATAGACGGTTCTACATACCACAAATCCTTATCAGATAAAAATGTTTGAACGTCTCTCTTCTCGCTCCCCATAATTATATCTTTTTCAAATACTGACTCCTTATGTTTTGGCGTGAGTCTATGTACACGAGAAGTAAATGGCTCCACATAACCATCAAATAGCCCATCAATTGTAATCTTCACATCGTTCTTTACTTCGCTCCACAAAGATTTTGATACACCTTCAATAATACATTGATTAAGATAGTATAGAATCTCCTTTAACCTAACGTCTCCGTATTCTTCTTTATATGTGTCAATTAAATCAATATGAGAGTTCAAACGAGCCTCTCCGCGGATATACTGCCCGATTAATCCATGTGTTCTAATTAAATCTCGAACAAACAAATACTCAGTAGAGTTTAAGTTTGTCTCTATATGTTCGATAAACTGAATATCACTAAAGATATCAGCAGAACCCTCGTTATGTACCAATAGATTGATTCCGTTCTTCTTCCATTTCTCTCGCTGTTTTAAAGAGCCTACCTTTGCAAGCTCACTATACGTTAGTACTTTTTCAATAATGCGATACGCTTCTTCATCTAAAGACAATCCATCTAACACTTGCAGCGTACGGTGTACATAGTACAACACCGCATCTGTTTTTAATTCACCAAGTACTTGTACATTCTCATAGTTTTGATGTATCTCCTCTGCCTCGATTAGATGCTTTAACCACGTAGGGAGATCATCAGAAAACCCTTCAATGTATTTATTTAGAACTTCAATGTTTTTCAACTTATTTACCCCCATATATAATCAATATCTGTAGTAAGGTCTGGGACACCTTCTCCAAAAAGATCATCACCTTATGTCCCCCTGAGTGCTACTACTTGCTTTTTACCATCTACATCTCTTTCAAATACAAATGTATCAAACCCAGTCTTTTTATCATGTAAAAGAGAGTTATCAATTTCGTTACTAACATGCCAAGTTTGTAACACATTCTTTTGTTCATCTCTTATTTTAACTTCATCAGGAATTTCGGCGGAATAAACATCAGGACTCAGCGGATCACTTCATAAACATATGTTGTAACAGAATCAACTGAAAATGGAAACGGCAAGCGGGTGCACTCCACTTGCCGTTTTTTCATAGCTTAGTATGTATTTGAATTTCTTTTGCTTTCTCTTTTTCACCCTTCACGCGTACAATTAAATCATATGATCCGGATTTTGGCGCTTCAAAAGAAAGCAAACCTTCCTTTTGAGAAGTGACTTCTTCTTCATAAATTACCTTATCATCTTTTGTAACTTGCAATAAAATCGTACCTTCTTCAACGGCTGCTTCATAAGGAATTTCCACATTTCCTTTTTCAGCTTTAAGCGTTTGCACATCGTAATACCCTTGCAGGGAACCAATTTTTAAAGTCGTTTCGCCATTTTTTTGAACCTTTGTAACTTGTGTTGCTGTATTGCACGCGCTTAACAATACGACAAGAGTGAGAATCATGAATAAACGTAATGATTTCATAGAAATCCTCCTTTTTTATGTATATGAATTAAGATTAATTATTTAACTATTTCAAAAACACCAACACCAACACCTTAAAAGAATCACTGCTTTTCTTCAATTTCTTTTTTAAATAATTTTTGAAACTCTAATTCTGTTTCATTAATAAAACCAAGATGTAACACACTAGAGATATCTTCATGATTCAAAAAGAAATTATACTCCGAAGAAATATTACTAGCATATTTAAAATTCTTTGCAATTCTCCTCAATTCTTCCGGTCTAACTTGTATATTCCTCATGAATATCCCCCTATCCCAATAACGCATTCAAAAAATTTCATAACACAAATTTTTAATCCTAATCATTAAAAACCCTACTTTTTCTTACTTTAATTGTTTCTAAAATGTAGAAAAGAACCCCTAAACCAAATATCTTTTCAGCATTAGAAACATTATTACCTAATTTAATAATAGGTACATTTAATCCGAATCTTTCGCTCTATTCCAAAGGCATATATCCTCTTTTACAGTTTATTAATATCCGATTATCCATTGTACGAAAAGAAGTTTCGAAAAAATCAAATTCAACTTCTACTTCAGAAAGTTTTATCTCTTTTTCATTCATTAAAGAACCACGTACCATTCCAAATCCTTGTATCATATTTTCTTTAAACATACCTACACAATTATAATTTGAGTCATAAATAGCCCAATCATAGTTTTCAACTTCACTATGAAAATATGCAAGA
Source organism: Bacillus sp. TH17 (assembly GCF_016651125.1). NCBI lineage: Bacteria > Bacillati > Bacillota > Bacilli > Caryophanales > Bacillaceae > Bacillus > Bacillus sp. TH17. Next base: position 1,447,179 of record NZ_JAEKEN010000001.1, on the reverse strand, counting down.
ATTTCCCCATCCCTTGCTTCCAACCAAATAACTTGCTTGTTTTTTAAAAAAGGTAATTTTGAAGAAATTATATCAGTTGAAATCATAGTTGTTCCTACTATATAGGCCCCATCGGGAGTATATAAACCGTAATGTTTATTATTTTGAGGTAATTCTAGTAAAACATAAGTATCAATATCCCAAAACTTCAAATCATTTTTAGCTATATTCTCTTTTAATAAGTTCCCTTTTCTTAATTGCCAAAATCCAATTCCCCCAAAAACAAACGAAGCTATAACCATAAATATTATTTCTCCCCAATTAACATCACCCCAACTATTATACAGACAATATAATCCAAAGAGAAAAATCCCCGTCCCAATTAAACACTTAAACCGTCCCCTTTTTTTATAATACTCAAATAATTCCACACAAACACCTCTATCAATTCATCTTAATACCCCAAATTACCTTTTAAGTATACCAAGGACAAAATATATAATCTAATATTCTTTTCATATAATTAAAAATAAACGTAGTTACAGAAAGAGAATGCTTGTATGCTGATCTGTACTGCATTCTCTTATTCCATGTATGCTATATTTCTATTCTTCTTTTTCCGATATTACACCCCTACAAAGAATAGAAACTACATTCAATTTTTAAACAAATCGAAAAAACTTTCCGTTTTTGTTTTTGATTTTTTGCAACTTCCTATGAATGCGTAACTACAATTTTGCATTTATCTTCTTTATATGCTGGTAACACCACCAAAGGATTTCCCTGCCCTCTCTAAAAAAACCTTACTTTTAAAAAGTAAGGTTTTTTGTATTTATTCATTAGCGATATAAGCATTCTTATAAGTATAAACACCACCAAATTGATGTTTTTCAATTCCTTTTACATAATCCTTTTGTACATAAGCTGAGCCAATATGATACAGCGTTGCCACAGCAGCGTCTTCTAATAAGACCTGCTCAGCTTCTCGCAACGATTCCCATCTTTTCTTCTGATCTAGTACAAAATCATTTTTAGCTTTTTTTATTAATTCGTCGTAGTGAAGGTTAGAATAATTCATTTTGTTATTCGGATTACCCGTCGTAAATAGTTCTAAATAACTAATTGGGTCTTTATAGTCAGGTCCCCAATTTGCCATAGATATATCGTAATCTCCTGTTTGTTCTAATTGTAATTTTTGCTTAAATGGCTGTTGTTTAATTTGTATCGTGAGTCCTTGCAAATTCTTCTCTAAGTCACCTTTTATATATTCCGCCATACGTTTTGCGTTATCTTGTTCAAACGTTAAAAACTCGAGTTTTATTTGTTCTACTCCAAGTTCTTTTTTCGCTTCTTCCCAAATCTTTTCCGCTTTTTGTAAGTCGTATGGAGAAATATCTCCGTTTTCTTTTCTAAAATCTTTGTCAGTCGCTTCATTTATATGACCAACTGGTACAAGTCCACTTGCAGGTTTTGCCCCGTTATTAATAAAGTGAGCTACAAAATCTTCTTTATTTAACGCTAATGAGATAGACTGACGCACTTTCTTATTTGCTAACGCATTATTTTTTTCATTAAAACGGAGCATAGCAATTCCAGGATCGCTCGACATATGCAATTGCTTATTCCCTTTATACTTGTCTACAAATTGAGAATTAATTGGTACTCGATCCAAATCGCCAGCTTCATATAAATTTACTGCTGTCATTGTATCCTTCACAATTTGAAAGTTTATTTCTTCTAATTTCACTTTCTTTTTATCCCAATATGTATCATTTTTCTTTAATTGAAATTCTTGTTCATGCTTCCACTTCTCTAATACAAATGGACCGTTATATATGAGATTACTAGGTTCCAATGCATAATTCTTTCCTTGTTCTTTTAAAAATGATTCGTGCTGTGGTAAGTATATAGGTAATGCTAACAACTGTAAAAAATACGGAATTGGCTGTTCTAGTTCCACTTCTAACTTATAATCATTTATAACTTTAACCCCAAGTTCATCAAGAGGCATTGTTCCCTTATTTATCTCTTTCGCATTTTTCACGTAAAAGAGCATATACGCATATTGAGACGCTGTTTCATGACTTACCGTCCGTCTCCACGCAAACATAAAATCATTGGCTGTTACACTGTCTCCATTTGACCATTTTGCATCTTTACGCAAATCAAATGTATATTTTTTACCATTTTTACTTCTTTCAAACGATTTTGCTATAGCGGGAGTTGGATTATCTTGATCATCTATCACATACAATCCTTCAAATATGTTTTGCATAACGTGTGCTGATGTACCATCCATCGTTTTCGTAGTATCAAGGGAAGGAATTTCTTCTGATACTGTTACATTTAACACTTGTTTTTTAGCTTCTACATCACTTTTATTCGCTTTATTATTACAAGCTGTTAAAAATAAAGATGTAACAAGTGCCATTACCATTAAACGGCTCTTTTTTCGCTTCATAAATTGCTCTCCTTAAATATAAAATATTATAAAACGTTATATTTTGTTGCTTCCATTATAATAAACCATTATTCATTATTAGTCGTTAATTATTCTCATTTTATTTAGCGACGTATCAGCGATATTTTATGTCTATTTCGTATAGGTGTTAGCAAGTTCGTTTGCAAAATTGTTAACGCTTTTTATATTTCTTCTATTACATACACTTTCACAAACACATCATACTTAGCTGCTAACTCTTCCAGTTTTCCCCGCTGTATTTTGTGACTGTAAAGAAATTCATGACTGGCATCTTCCCGTTATATTTCTGCTTATATATTTGTGTGAACTCTTCATACTTTTTTAACTTCTCTTCATTCACTTTCATTTTCTGTGACCGATCTACTTCGACTCCATGAAGTATCCCTTCTTCGTCACGAAATTTCACATCAGGAATATAAAAAATACGTGATAACATTGAAATCATCATTCCAGATGAAATAAAGAAAGAACACGAAAAAAGAATAAAAGAGAATGGAGATAGCTCATCCTCAAAAATAAAAATAAAAGCCGTAATTAACGACTTTTATTTTTTGGCACCAAACTATTCTTTTGTTAAAAAATTATTAATTCACTTTAATATATTCATACCACCACTTACCACCTGGTCGAGTATCCATCCACCAAGTGATTTTATCTAGTTCTGAATTAGGCAATACCTCAGTTTGGATATAAGCAAGACCTGTTAATGGATTAACAACAACTTTTCCCTTTGTTCCTCGTTCAACCATAGCTTGAATCGCTTCATTTAGATAGTTTGTCCCGAATTCACCAGACTTAACATATTGATATCCACCATTAGAACCGCCGTTTCCTCCACCATCCCCAACAGTTTGTCCCGTTAGAGCATATACGATAGAATTTGCGATTTTATCAACATTCCATTTAGCCATGTCGGATTCGTTATCGATGAATCCTAATTCGATAAGAATAGCTGGTGCTTTAGTTCCATTCAATACGGCTAAATCAGTACGTTGTTTCGCACCACGATCACGCCATCCAATATCTTTTGCTAGTTGAGCTGAGATTTTAGCCGCCAGCTCTTTCTGATCATAATACAGAACTTCCACACCCTGCCCATTCCCATCACTTGAATTAAGATGAAAAGAAACAACCAAATCCACATTATGGGAATTACTATTACGAACGATATTATTTAAATTTTGCGCTTGAGTGCTTCCTACTTCGTCTGTATCATCATAGACTGTGTGTCCTAAAGCTCTTAACTTAGCTGCCACCGCATCTTTCACCTGACGGTCCATAATATGCTCTTTTCGATTTCCGGAATTAGCCCCTTGTACAATACTGTTGTGCCCTCCGTGTAAACTATAACGTGTCATTATTCAACATCTCCTTTCTTATTATCATATTCAGAACTTGTCTTATTGCTCTTGCCACCTAAAATTTCAACTGCATTCGTTAGTGCTGAAGGTAGCGGAATTCCCATACGACCAGCGTTTTCTAAAAGTGAAAGCAACTCATTTCCGATAAAAAATTGTCGCTTCACGAATAGCACTATTACCTCCAAGTGCTGTACCTAATTGGGTTTCCACTCCACTCAAAAGAAAAAGCACCACCTTTTTGGCGATGCCTTTGAAGCCAACTTTACTTTTTAACCTGCACACAGGACGTTCAATGCTCCGTAAAAAGCACCTGTATCTACACTGTTTATTGTTCCCAGCGTAACCGTATTCCCGTAATCATTTGTACCTCCGAAAACAGTAATGATATCTGCGTCATCGGTCATGTTTGCATATCTTGTACACATTGGCCGGTCGTGTCCTTCTCACACTGCTATACGAAACCCCGAAATACCATACTAATTATATTATTAGCATTACTAATCACTTTCCAATAAGGAATGTCTGCATAATTTAGTGATGTAATACTATCTCCTAATGCAGCCCATATTGCAGCAGAAATACCAATAGAAAGATGCGACATTCTTTTGGATATTTATTCGTTCAATAAAAAAAGCTACCCTATTCTATTTTCTAGAAAGGATAGCTTTCTCAACTGGTATATAAATACCTATCTTTGTAAACCTCGTTTATAACGACTTGCTTCAAATATAATACGCTCTTCATCTAACGTTTTACATTCACCATTCCAAACGACACGTTTACCATTAATAATTACATCGCTTATATCTTTTCCACTAGCTGCATACACAAGATGTGATAACACTTCATCTGCCGGTTGTAAATGTGGCTTATTAGATGGATCAATCGTAATAAAATCAGCACACTTACCAACCTCAAGTGATCCCGTTTGTTTCATACCAATTACTTCCGCAGCTCCTTTTGTCGCAAGAGAAAGAGCTGTTTCAACTGGTAATGCTGTTGCATCTTGATGAATACCTTTTTGTAATAAAGTCGCTATACGCATTTCTTCAAACATATCTAAATTGTTGTTAGACGCCACACTATCTGTTGCAATTCCTACTTTTATTCCTGCTTCTAGCATCGCTTTTACATTCGCTATACCAGAACCTAGTTTTAAATTACTATTTGGGTTATGAGCTACTCGAACATCATGTTCTGCTAAAAATGCACGCTCATTTTCATTTAATACTACACCGTGCGCAATAACTGTTGGGCGTTTAAACAATCCGCAACTTGCTGCATATTCTACTGGACGCTTCCCATACTGTGCTTCAATATCACGTACTTCACGCTCTGTTTCAGAAAGATGAATATGAACCATCGTTTGATTTTCTACTGCAATACGAGCACACTCTTCTAACAGTTCTGTGGAACATGTATATGGACTATGCGGTGCAACCATCGTAGTTAACATACCACTTTCGTTATAGTAACGCTTCACATATTTCTCAGCTTCTTCAATTGCTTTCTTTTCATCGTCTTTCGTTCCGAAGCTAAATAAAGTTCTTGAAACAGCAGCTCGCATTCCACTCCTTGATACCGTTTCCATAATTGCATCTTGGTCTACTCCAATAGGATTAAACATATCAGAGAATGATGTTGTACCACTTTTCACCATTTCAAGTAATCCTAATTCCGTGCTAGCGACCGCAAGCTCTGGCGTAAACTGACTTTCAAGTGGCCAAATTCTCGTCTCAAGCCATGGCTGCAATAACATATCATCTCCGATACCTCTCAAAAGGCTCATAACAACATGTGTATGTGTATTGACAAGCCCTGGTAAAACCCACTTTCCTTTCATGTCAATTACTTCATCTACTTCAAAATCGTTAGCGAATTCTCCGCTATTTACATCTATAATTTGATCATTTTCTACAATGATATATCCATTTTCTATCACTTCATTTTGTTCATTCATCGTTGCAATTGTAGCGTTTACATAAGTTGTTTTCAAAAGTATTTCCCCTTTCAACTCTATGAAGTTCCCTTTAATTAGTTACCACCATTATAGTAACTTATTGAAGATTAAGAGTCAAAAGATAATTTTAATTCTTTCGTTGTCTTTTCCTTCAAAATGCTATATTGTTTTTCATTTGTATCTGCAAATGCTTCTTCACGGCTCGACTTCATGTCCATATAGTTTAATGTTTCATGAAATTGGGTCCTAGTAAAATCATACCTTTTCCCATCTACTTTATTTTAGAAATGCCATACTTCACCTATCTTCGTCTTTATTATCTCTCCCCCGCACAATTCTTGGACAATAAGGGCCGTTACACCACATTGTCCCTTTGCTGGGCTTTCGCTCGTCCACTTAGAACTCGTTTCTATTGACCAAGATTTTCTTAATGCTTCATATAGTTGTTTAATCTTTATGCTATCCATATTCAGCATCTCCTGACATTAGCAATTTCACACATCATATTATAAAAGCGGTAAAAGGCAATCTTTAAAAATCATTACTATTTGTAACACCGTTCAATATATTGAACGGTGTTACAAATGATTTAATTCACCTTTGCTCCATAACATCTCGCAACTGCAACCGCCTGCGCTATATCTAATTTCACGTTTTTTAAATCAAAAGCTTTAAAATCAACTCTATCAACTACAGCTCCTCTTAAATCTGCTCCGCTAAGTTTTACCTTGCCTAATTGTGCGCCCGTTAAATCTGCTTCACGTAAGTCTGCTTTTTCTAAATTACATTCATATAGGTCAGCTTCAATTAAACGAATACCGATACGATAAACTTAACTAAATCTATACAATTCAATCAAATTTACACAAGTTAGTGCTTCAAAGTGCTCTCGCAACCCCGAAGGGACGAGGGGTATAACACTCCACACGAGGCAGTATCGTTACCTCATATTATCAAGCATTTATTTTACCCATCTTGATAAATTTATCGCAGCATTTAAATCCCTCTCGTGATGGCTATTGCACCCAACACAACACCATTCACGAATCTTTAAACTCCACTGTCCTTCTGGTTGAACTGAATGGTCGTATTTAACGCCACAACATGAGCAAATCTTGCTTGAGGCGAACCATTTATCGGCTTTTACATACTCAATGCCATACTTCTCGCACTTGTATGATAAACATTGAAAGAAGAAGTTTAATTTTTGAAATGAAAATGCTTTCGATAGTTTTTTGTTTTTTAACAGGTTTGAGATAGGTAAGTCTTCCACAACAATCCTCATTGGTTTGGTTTTCACCAATTTAGCTGTTGCTTGATGGATATGGTTATTTCGGATATTCGTAATTTTCCTAGATAACCGAAGGTGCTCAGTTTTAGCTTTTTCATATCCGGCAGATTGAATTTTTACACCTTTTTTAAATCTCCTAGACATATCTCTTTGCGCTGACTTTTTCCTTTTCAAAAGTTTTTTAACCTTAGCATCTTTGTTTATATTTCGTTCTTTCGTACCATTAGAAGCTACAAACAACTCTTTTAAACCAACGTCCACACCAATCGACTCATTGGTTAGTTCTGGTGGTTCGAATTCTTCTTTGAACCCTACACTAATCCACCAGTGACGACCATCAAATGTAACTCTTGGATTTGATGGTTTTTTGTTTCTTGGTAGTTGTTGGCTTGTTTTCACTTCTCCAATAGACTGAATATCAACTACTTTCTTTCCTATAATCAGTCTTTCATAATTGGCATAAAATCCTTGGATTAAATCTTTTTTGGTTTTATAAGAAGTGTGATAGCCATTTTTGTACTTTTTGAACGAATTTTTTCGCGCCTTGTCAAAATCTTTTGAAGCCTGTTTTGGAACTTGTGCGTTGATGTCATTTAACCACTCATATCGCTTTCGCTTCTTGATCTTTGTAAATCGTTTCTGTAAAGCTAACTGTGAAACAGATTTTCCAAATAGCTTATAGTATCTATCACTCATTCTTTTACAATAGTTATAAGCGAATCTTGAAGCTCCAGCATGGTTTCTAAGCACTTTTTCTTGTTCAGGCGTTGGAATCAATCTGACTTTCTTCGCCAATATCACCAGAAATCAACTCCTTGATTATCTGTTTGGTCTTTTTAGAGCGCTTGCCTTGAAGTTTATAACTAAATACTGTAATGATCTGAACAAGGTCTTCTACGACCTCCTGTTCTTCTGTCTTAGTAGTATTGTCAATTACTTCAATCGCTGTTCCGTGTAGTTGACAAATCTTTTCAACCAACTCATAACCGAACCTCACAAGTCTATCTTTGTGCATGACAACAATTTTTTCAACCTCATTATTCTCAATGCGTTCCATTAACTTGTTAAAGCCTTTTTTCTTATAGTTGATTCCAGAACCAATATCTTCGATAATTTCAAATTGATAACCTCGCGCGATAAGATATTGCTTCATTCTATCGACTTGTCTTTCTAGGTCGTTTTTTTGACTCGAAGAACTGACTCTACAATAGCCAATTACTGTGCGATTATTTGGGCGCTCCCCTTTTAGATAATGAAAGATTTGCTCTTCTGAGTAGTAGCGTGTCCTACCAGCAGTCACCTTTTCAGGTACTAATTCACCGCTTTTGTGCATTCTCCTAAGACTACTAGGATGCAAGCCTGTTAATTCCGATACTTGACTAACTCGTAAAAATTTCATTATTATTCTCACCTCATTGAATCCGCAATAGTACCTACCTTCGATAGATTCAATGAAGTTTGATAGATTTAATTAGATTTATCTTGTTCAACTAAGGGCGCAATTCCTTAGCCAGTTCTCTTATGAACTTCTCATGTTTTCACATGAGCGCAGACTATATGTTTATCTCTTTAGAGATAGAGGATTTTTCCACCACCATAGGCTTGTGATGTACTCTCGTCAGTTATACGAGATAGTCGTTGAACGTTCATCTTATCAATTTTAACTTAGATGATTCGATGCGGAAGACCCATTGTTCTAATGTTTAGGATTTAACCTTGCACCATCTGATTGATTTTTTCTGCTTTCGCAACATTCACGCTCACCATTTCTAGCCACGTTGTAGTTCAATCAGCTTTAGGGATTGCCCGCAGTTAACCCTCACTACTAGCCAATCACTTGACTAGCAGGGCTTACTGATATATTTAATTAACTTTAGTTATAATTGGTTAAATAAATCGTAACAGTTAGTTACCCTTTAACATTTGTTTACTTAAGTTCGCAAACCTTAAATTCGTATATGACCAATCGCCTGATGTAATTGTTATTCCGTCTAAATTCGCCTCTTCGAAATCCGAACCAGTCATTTTACATTCTTCAAACTTAGATACAAATAAATTCGCACCAAAAAACCTACAATTAGCAAACGTAGTTCCTTGATGGATAGAAGCATTAAAAAGAGTACCAGTAAAATCACATTCTATGAAATTACAATTTTTAGTAAAAACTTCTGATGCATCTATCCCTCTAAAACGGCATTTTATAAAGGTACAATTTTTCAATTCCTCGTCTTTTATCCAGACATCTTGAAAATCTATTTCTACATATTCTTTATTTACAAATTCACTCATAATCAATCCTCCAATTTTTCAAAAAACCTCACTTCAGCATGAAGTGAGGTTTCTTCTTATACAATATGCTCATCTAACCATGAAATCAAATCTTGAAATACATCTTCTCTATTCACTTCATGGAACATTTCATGTCTACCATTTTCATATAAACGAAGTGTTACATCTTTCACACCACATTTTTTATAGTTTTCGTATACTTCTTTTACACCTTTCCCCATATCCCCAACAGGATCACGATCACCAGAGAATATATGTATGGGAAGATTTTTTGGTGTCTTCTTGTATTCTTCTATTTTATTTACTTCTAGAACTCCATGAAACAATTCTCGGTAAAAACTAGTCGTGCAAATGAATCCACATAACGGATCCGCAATATACTTATCAACTTGATGAATATCTGAAGATAACCAATCAAATTTCGTACGATTTGGCTTAAAGTGTGAGTTGAAGTTTCCGAAAGATAAGAAGTTCAGCATCGGACTTTTCGTTTTCTTTCCGCGAAGTTTCATCTCAATTGTCGCTACTTTATGACCGATACTTCCTAAAAGCCCTGGATTTCCACCAGTTCCTGAAATAAGGAATCCATCATATAATTCACCTTTAAGTTGTACAGCACGTCTTGATAAAAAAGAACCCATACTATGTCCAAGTAAAAATAACGGGCATGTCTGCTCTTCTTTTATCATTTCCGAAACAAAGATAACATCAGACACAGCCTGATTCCAACCTAAATTTGGTTCAAAATGACCATAGTCTTCTTCCCTTTTCACTGTTTTTCCATGCCCTTTATGATCATGAGCATAAACACCATATCCTGCTTCTAATAAAGCATCAATAAATTCTGTATAAACACCTGCATGTTCTGTCATACCATGTGCAATTTGAACAATTCCCCGCGGATTTCCTTCTGGTAACCATTTACGCAAGTAAATTTCCGATTTATCCAATGCCGTAACGAAACTTTCCTGTATGCTCATTCCGACAGCCTCCAAATCTATTATGTATATCTTTTTTTATAATGAATAAACATTCATTATTCTTATTATGTATTATATGCAATTGCTTTCATTATGACAAATAATCTATTTTTCCGATTACATATTAAACTATTATCTTGACGAATTTAAAATAAAATTATATAGTTACTTACATAAAGTAATTAATATATTTTTAGGAGGTTTTAATCATGATGCCCTCACTATTTTTAGCACATGGATCACCTATGCTTGCTATTCAAGATACAGACTATACACGCTTTTTAAAGACACTTGGAGAAACATATAAACCGAAAGCTATTGTTATTTTTACCGCTCACTGGGAAAGTGAAGTATTAACGATCTCCTCTTCAGATGAAGTATATGAAACAATTTATGACTTTGGAGGTTTTCCTCCTGAGTTATACGAAATCAAATATCATGCGAAAGGCTCTTCTAGCATTGCGTCTATGCTAGAAACAAAATTTAAAAACAAAGGCATTCCAGTCCATCATAATATGACGAGAGGTTTAGATCATGGCTCATGGACACTCCTGCATCGTATGTACCCAGAAGCCAATATTCCTGTCGTACAAATATCAGTAAATCCATTCCTTCCTGCAAAAGAACAATTTGAAATTGGAGAAGCACTAAAAGGACTTGGACAAGAAGATATTTTAGTAATCGGCAGCGGAGTTACTGTTCATAATTTACGAGCATTAAAATGGAATGAAACAACTCCGGAACAATGGGCGATTGAATTTGATGATTGGATTATAAATCATATGCATACTAGCGATAAAGATGCATTGTTTAACTGGGAAAGAAATGCTCCTCATGCACAATTAGCTGTACCAAGAGCGGAACATTTTGTTCCTCTATTTATCGCGATGGGTAGTGGTGAGAACGACGGTACGGTCATTCACCGTAGCTACGAGCTTGGTACATTAAGTTATCTTTGCCTTCAATTTTAATGAAAAAGGATGAAGCAATATTGCTTCATCCTTTTTCTGTTTTTCATTCACATAGTTAACTAACTTCCAAATGTCGTTTCTCTGATACCTCTTCGTTCTTACTATGAAAATAAACCCAAATGCACGCAATAAATAATAGTGATGATGTAGAGAAGAAAACATATTGGAAGCCTGCATGAGCTGCAATTTGTCCACCAAGTACTGGCCCAATCATATTTCCTAAAAACTGAAATGATTGATTATATCCAAATATTCGTCCCGTTACATGGGTTGGCGTATGTTGTTTTAGTAGAGTTTGTACGGAAGGTAATAGTCCTGCTTGTGCAATACCTAATAAAAAGCGAAGAATTAATAGTTGCCAAGCTGAGGTTACAAATGCTTGCGGAATAAAAATAATTCCTGCAGCAAACAACGCTACAACTAACGTTTTTTGAGGTCCAATATGATCTGATAATCTTCCTAGCTTAGGAGCTGCTAAAATAACTGCTAATCCTGTCGCAGACATGACTGCACCTGCAAGTATTTCAATATGATCTGTTCCTGGTCCTGCCAAATGCTTTACATACAACGTAATAATAGGTTGAATCGACATATTTGCAAGCTGAATAATAAACGTTGCTACAAATAAACTTATTATTAAATGTTTTGCAGGGACCATCGTCCATACTTTTTTCGGCTGTGCCTTTTTTTCTTTAGCAGAATGTTTCTCCTCATGTAAGAAGAAAAAGACGATAAGAAAGGACAGGAATAAGAAAGCTCCTGTAACTAGAAAAACATGGCGCATTCCGATTAACTCTGACAAATAACCTCCGAGTATCGGCCCAAGTAACGAACCGCTCACGCCTCCAGTTGAGATTGTAGAAATTGCCCAACCTGAATGTTCTTGCGGAGTTTCTGCAGCAATAAGTGTCATCGCTGTAGAAAGGAAACCTGATACCGATCCCATTAAAAACCGAAGTGCGACTAATTGATACACATCTGTCACAAACCCCATAAGCGTCATAATTATCGTCATACCAAGGCTAGCACGTATAAGCATCAATTTCCGTCCATGTATATCACCGAGCTTTCCCCATATCGGTGATACAATCGCACCCATTAAAAATGTTACACCAAATGCAAGTCCCGACCACTGTGCAATACTAGAAGTGCCGGTCACCCCTAATTCCTCAATATAAAAAGATAAAAAAGGAATTACTAAACTCATACCGGCTGCAGTGGTAAAACAACCTAGCCAACAAATCATTAAATTTCGTTTCCAGCTGGCCATTTTCACACCTTCTTTCATTAGATACCCATTCTACACCGTTTCCTGGAAAAAGTTTAGTAATTTGATTTATACATAATAAAACTCTATCCCTTTGCATTCTTTGCAAAGGGATAGAGTTAATTATCTCCTATGGGTATTAAACGTGCATTACAGCACCTCTCATAAAACTCAATCGGACCTGCTTGTCCTATAATTGCATACTCATATCCGCTTTTCTTCATGTTATATAAACAATGATTCAATAACGTCTTCCCAACACCGTTCACACGATTATGTTTCGCTGTACCCATCGGGCCAAACAACCCTTTTTTTCCTCTCACAACATCGTAACAAGCGAAACCAATGATTGCTCCTTCCTGCTCAGCAATAAAAATAGGTAACTCCTCTTTATATGTCCGAAATCCATAATCTAAAGATTTTAACCAATGTTCACCAAATTCATCCTTAACAAAACGTGCCAACTTTTCAAAATCAGAAAAGACAGCTCTTCTAACATTAAAATTAAAATTATTATAAATAGGATTAAATCTTTTTAAATCAACGGTTAAGTCTCTTGACTCAGATGTAATACTCAGCAGCTCTTTTTGCACGTTTTTACTTATAACCTTTTCAATAACTGTATCAACTTGAAACAGTGCATATAAAACATGCCCTTCATTTATTAATACTTGCTGAAAACGGTCCATCCGTTTCTTTGCTACTTGTAAAACTTCTATCGTCTTATTTGAAACTTTAAACTCCCCAACATTTATGTATTCTATTTCATTTGCATAATATTGTTGGAGCAATGATATTTTTGCTAAAAAATCCATACCCACCGTGTGAAATAAATACATATGTAACTCCGCGCAAACTCCATTACCTTCCTTACAAGCTCCTATAAATAGATGAACTGGATGGATAATACCTTTACTACACTCAGCCTCTTCTGCTGCAATCTCCAATATTTTATATGCACGTTTTGTAAATTGGAATTCCATCATCTATATCCATTCCCCTAATGACTTATTATCAAACCATAACCGTATATAATAGAAACAATTACTCCAACCATTAATATGCCTGGAAGTAAATTTGCCACTTTAATTTTAATAAATCCAAGTAAGTTTAATCCGATTGCGAATATCATAATACCGCCAGTAGCCGTCATTTCCACTATAAATTGATTCATTAATTCTTTTGGAACAAAACTATTAATTTGTGTTGCAAAAACTGCAATACCTCCCTCATATAAAATCACTGGAATCGCTGAAAATACTACGCCAATTCCTAGAGTTGTCGTTAATATAATAGAAATGAATCCATCGATAATCGCCTTTGTAAATAAAATATCATGATTTCCGCGAATCCCACTGTCCAATGCACCAAGTATCCCCATCGCTCCGATTGCAAAAATAAGCGTGGCTGTTACAAAGCCTTCTGATATGCTCCCTTTCCCTTTCGATCCAACTTTATTTTCTAGCCAATCCCCTAACAGTTTTAACCTTTCTTCTAATTGTAGCCATTCTCCGATTACCGTACCAATAACTAAACTTAGTATGACAACAAGAAAATTTTCACTTTTTAATGCCATTTGAAGTCCAAGTACAGTAACCGCTAAACCAATTGCATGCATAATTGTTCCCTTCATACTTTCTGGAATTGCACTAAATAATTTACCAAGTAAAGTACCAAATATAATACAAATCCCATTTACAACTGCTCCTAATATAACCATTTCTCATTCTTCACCCTTCGAATTCTTTATTTCTATATTTTGGTTTATACATTGATTTACAGGTTACCTATATGTTAACGTAATATTGTGAATATTAACAAACGTTTTTCACTACATAACCCGCTATTTTTTGTAACTATACAAAGACCGATTGCCTTTAGTAGATTCATTGTTAATCTAATTGCGGGATAAACTCAAAAGGGAAGGTATTTATGAAAACTTTACTAAAACGATTTCTGTTAATAGCCTTTTTCATTACACCAATTGTTTTATTAATCAACTACTCTTTTATTTCAAAAGCGAAAGACAAACCTGATATGCAGAACAAATCTAGTAAAACAGCTTCAAAAAGCGAAAAGAAAACCGAAGACCCTGAAATCACACTCACCTTCTCTGGTGATACAATGTTCGATTGGCAATTACGTCCCGTAATCGAAAAAAATGGGGCTGATTATCCATTCCAACACGTAAAAGAAGAAATAACGAAAGCTGATATTTCTTTTGTTAATTTAGAGTCAGCATTTACAACGAGAGAAAAAAGAGTACCTGGGCAACAATTTTGGATTAAAAGTGATCCATCCACACTACAAGCCATTAAAAACACCGGATATGACATCGTGAACATTGGCAATAACCATACGCTTGATTATGGGCAAGATGGACTACTAGACACCATTTCTCACGTCGAAAAATTAAAACTACCTTACACTGGAGCCGGAAAAAATGCTGAAGATGCTTATACTGCTCGTGAACTAACTGTAAAAGGAAAAAAGTTTAAATTTCTTTCCTTTGTACGCTTTATGCCCAACTTTAATTGGGTAGCTGGTGACAATAAACCCGGCGTTGCAAACGGATATGACCTAGATCTTGTAACAAAAACGATTCAAGAGCAAAAGAAAGATGCTGATTATGTAATCGTCTATATGCATTGGGGCGTCGAAAAATCTAATCGTCCAATAGAATACCAGAAACAATATGTTCCAAAAATGGTAGAGGCGGGTGCTGATGCAATCGTTGGAAGTCACCCGCATTGGTTACAAGGATTTGAGTATTACAATAAAGTTCCTATCGCATACTCGTTAGGAAACTTTTTATTCCCGAATTATGTAAATGGAAAGAGTGCCGAAACAGGCGTATTAACTTTAACCTTTAAAGGTAAGGATGTCCAAATGTCATTCAATCCTTACATCATTCGCAACAACCAAGTTTCTCCTGTAAATGAAGAAGAAAAGAAAAAAGCACTGCAATATTTACAAACGGTTTCAACTGATGTAGAAATTGATGATACTGGGAAAATAATAAACAAACGCAACTAAACAGCACGAAATTCATTTCTCTGTAACATACATTACGGGATAGGTGATGAATATGCTGAAAAACTTATTAGAAAATATAAGTCTGTTAGAAAACGTGTATAAAATATCTATAGCAATCCTGCTTTTATGTTCATTTTTTTCTGTTAGACTTCTAAGAAAAATAAAGCGAGAGAGAAAACTTACTCCCTTTGAATTTACAATGTATGTAATCATTCGTATTGCAATACTTTTTTGGTTAACTAGCTTTATCCTTCTTGAATATGGAGCGTATTTCGTTTAACTTTCAAAGAATAAAAAAGATAGAACAAGCAGGATTTCCCTCCTGTATCTATCTTTTTTATTTCAAGTAGAATTGTATGTTAACTCTTTTCTTTTATTAAATAAGTAAATCAAACAGCACAGGATTTTTATTAAGCTCCACGAATTGAATGTTATTTTCTTGAAAACGAGTAATTAAAGCTTCATAGTCTTCCTTATGCTTTAATTCTACCCCCACTAAAGCTGGACCATTTTCTTTATTATGTTTCTTAATATACTCAAAGCGAGTAATATCATCTTCCGGTCCTAATCCTTTATCAAGAAACTCTCGTAGTGCTCCTGAACGTTGCGGAAATTCAATGATGAAATAGTGCTTTAATCCTTCATGAATAAGGGATCGTTCTTTCATTTCTTGCATTCTATCAATATCATTATTTCCACCACTTAACGTGCATACAACTGTTTTTCCCTTTATTTCATCTCTGTATAGATCAAGTGCCGCAATAGAAAGCGCACCAGCTGGCTCTGCTACAATTGCATTTTTCTTATACAGTTCTAAAATCGTTGTACAAACCTTTCCCTCTGGTACTAAAACTATGTCATCAATTACATCTTTACATGTTTCAAAAGTTAACTTTCCTACCTTCTTAACAGCTGCTCCATCAACAAAACTATCAATCTTTTCTAATGCAACATTTTCATTTTGAAGAAAAGCTTCTTTCATAGATGCAGCTCCCATCGGTTCTACACCGATTACCTTTGTAGTAGGACTAACCCCCTTTACATATGTACCAATACCAGATGCTAATCCACCACCGCCAATTGCTGTAAATATATAATCAACTGGTTTCTCCATATCATGCATAATTTCAACAGCGACTGTTCCTTGACCAGCAACGACATACGGATCATCAAACGGATGTACAAATGTCATCCTATTTTCTACACAATAGCGCTGCGCCTCTTGGAAAGAACTATCAAATGTATCACCAACTAATACAATGTCTGCGAAATCACCACCGAAAAATTCAACTTGTGATACTTTTTGCTTAGGTGTCGTTGTCGGCATGAAAATTTTTGACGGAATCTTCAATAAATTACACGTATAAGCAACTCCTTGTGCATGATTACCAGCACTTGCACAAACAACACCATTTTGTAACTTTTCTTTCGGTAAACTTTGAATTAAATTATACGCACCACGAATTTTGAAAGAACGAATAACTTGTAAATCTTCTCGCTTAACATATACGTCACATTCATATTTCTCAGATAAAACTGAATCTCGTTGTAACGGTGTTTTAATAACGATATCTTTCATGCAATTATGAGCCATTAAGATATCTTCAATTTTCACTCTCTCCTTTACATTTTGCACCATTTTATATCATCCTTATCTCTTTTTATATTGGCTCAATCAAAATTCGGAATTTTCAGAACCGCACCTGTATTCGCCGATGTTACCATTTGTGCATAACGTCCAAGCCACCCAGTTTTCACTTTTGGTTCTGGTCGTTTCCACCCTTTTTTACGCTTCTCTAATTCCTTATCACTAACTCTCACTTCTAACAAGCGTTCCTCAACATCAATACATACAATATCTCCTTGTTCAAGAAGTGCAATCGTTCCGCCAGCTGCTGCTTCTGGTGAAATGTGCCCTACCGAAATACCACGTGAAGCACCAGAGAAGCGACCATCAGTTAAAAGTGCAACATCTGCTCCTAATCCCATACCAGCAATTGCTGATGTTGGTGCTAACATTTCCGGCATACCAGGTCCGCCTCTTGGTCCTTCATAGCGAATAACAACTACATCTCCTTTCTTAACTTTCCCAAGCATAATGCCGGCAAGCGCCTCATCTTGTGAATTAAAGATAACGCAAGGTCCTTCAAATCGTTTTACTTCTGTTGCTCCGCTTTTAATAACCGCTCCGTCTTTCGCAAGGTTTCCTTTTAATATACGTAATCCTCCTTCTTCACTATGAGGATTTTCGAGAGAATGAATAACTTCCTTATCTTGAATCTCTGCATGAGCAATGTTTTCTCTTAATGTTTGCCCAGTAGCAGTTATACGATCAAGGTGAAGTACCCCTTCTTTTCGGCTCATCTCTTTCAAAATTGCACTAATCCCGCCTGCGCGATCGATATCTTCCATATGCCAATTAGAAGCTGGACTTACTTTACATAAATGCGGTACACGCCTTGAAACTGCATCAATGCGGTTCATATCGTAATCTAATCCCGCCTCTTGTGCGAGTGCTAACGTGTGTAATACTGTATTCGTTGATCCACCCATCGCCATATCAAGTGCAAACGCATCATCAATTGCTTCTTCTGTTACAATGTCGCGTGGTTTAATATCTCTTTCAATTAAAATTTTTAATTTTTCTGCTGCTTGTTTAATTAACTCCTCACGTCTTGGATCAATCGCTAAAATACTCCCGTTACCAGGAAGAGCTAAACCTAACACTTCACATAAACAGTTCATAGAGTTCGCTGTAAACATACCGGAACAAGAACCACAAGATGGACAGCCATGATCTTCAATATCCTTTAATTCTTCTTCTGAAATTTTCCCAGATTGATAGGCTCCTACCCCTTCAAAAACAGAACTTAAATCGACAACTTCCCCTTTAGATGTTTTCCCCGCTGCCATCGGACCACCTGAAACGAAAACAGTTGGAATGTTTATTCGAAGTGCAGCCATCATCATACCTGGTGTAATTTTGTCACAGTTTGGAATACAAATCATTCCATCAAACCAGTGTGCATTTACAACTGTTTCTACTGAATCTGCAATGATTTCACGACTCGGAAGCGAATAACGCATACCGATATGACCCATCGCAATACCGTCATCTACTCCAATTGTATTAAATTCAAATGGAACCATACCTGCTGCACGTACTGCGTCTTTAACAAGTTTCCCAAACTCATTTAAGTGCTTATGACCTGGAATAATTTCAATAAAAGAATTACAAATTGCTATGAATGGTTTATCAAAATCTTCATCTTTTAAACCAGTTGCTTTTAATAAACTACGATGCGGAGCTTTATCAAAACCTTTTTTAATCATGTCACTTCTCATCTTGTCAAATCCCCTCTTACGTATTTTTCACTTATATTCTCTCAATCTATTTCTTTACTAACGTTTTCTTTTCTGGTTCCTTAATCCAGCTCATCATTTCACGAAGCTCTGCTCCTACTTTTTCTAGCTGATGATTTTGTTCTGCTTTTTTCATCGCATTATACGTTGGACGCCCTGCTTGATTTTCTAAAATCCATTTCTTCGCAAATTCACCTTGCTGAATTTCTGCAAGAACACGTTTCATTTCCTTCTTCGTTTCATCTGTAACAATTCTCGATCCTGTTACATAATCTCCAAACTCTGCCGTATCTGAAATAGAATGGCGCATATTCGTTAATCCGCCTTCATACATTAAATCAACAATTAACTTTAATTCATGTAAACATTCAAAGTATGCAATTTCAGGACGATATCCACCTTCCGTTAACGTTTCAAAACCAGCTTTCACAAGTGCTGTTACTCCTCCGCAAAGCACTGCTTGCTCACCGAATAAGTCTGTTTCTGTTTCTTCTTGGAATGTCGTTTCAATTACACCTGCACGTGTACAACCTACACCTTTTGCATACGCTAATGCTACATGTAGTGCTGTTCCCGTTGCGTCTTGATGCACTGCGACTAATGCCGGAACACCATTTCCTTCTTGGAAGACACGGCGAACGAGATGACCTGGACTCTTCGGTGCGACCATCGCTACATCTACGTAACTTGGCGGATTAATTTGCCCGAAGTGAATATTAAATCCATGTGAGAAAAGTAACATTTGTCCTTCACGAAGATTCTCTTCTACTTCTGTTTTATATACATACGCTTGCTGTTCATCCGGCAATAACATTTGTACAACTTGTGCGGTTCGAACCGCTTCTGAAACGGACATTACTTCAAACCCATCTGCTTTTGCTACTTCATATGATTTACCAGGACGAACACCAACTACAACTTCCACACCAGAATCTCGTAAGTTTTGTGCTTGAGCATGACCTTGAGATCCATATCCAACTACCGCAACTGTCTTCCCTTTTAATAGCTCTAAATTTGCATCTTTCTCATAATAAGTTTTCATATTCCATACACTCCTTATAATTTATTTACTTGCAGTACATTGATTAATTTTTTCAACTGACTGACAAGTAACGTTGCTTCATTTTCAGTACAAACTGCTGTTAGTTTCATATCAGAAACACCACTTGTATCTCTTTCGTTTAAATTTAAAGAAGAAATATAATAACCACGCCGAGCAAAAATTCCGCTTATACGTAATAAGACGCTCGGATCGTTATGAATAACTAATGAAAAAGTATGACTCATTCTTCCCACCTCTTCATAATCATTTCGTTATTCCCTTTGTTTGGCGGAACCATTGGAAAGACGTTCTCACCTTCTTCTACACAAAAGTCAACTACGACAGGACCTTCATGAGAAAACGCTTCTAACATTACCTTTTTCGCCTCAAACGAATTTGTTGCTCTTAGCCCTTTTACACCATAAGCTTCTGCTACTTTCACAAAATCTGTTGACCCAATTCTCGATTCCGACAAACGGTTTTCATAAAACATTTCTTGCCATTGCCTTACCATTCCTAAAAATTTGTTGTTTATAATGAATACTTTGACAGGAATATTATTTTCAGCAATTGTTTGCAGCTCTTGAATGTTCATTTGGAAAGAAGCATCACCAGCAATACAGATGACAAGTTCTTCTTCTTTTGCAAGCTGAGCACCAATTGCTGCTGGAAAACCAAATCCCATCGTCCCTAATCCCCCTGATGTTAGAAAAGTCCGTGGTTTTCTCGCTTTATAAAAGTGAGCAGCCCACATTTGATGCTGTCCTACCTCTGTCGTGACAATCGCTTCACCATTCGTTAATTCACTTACTAAGTTGATAACATGCTGTGGTTTTAACTCAAATTCTTTTTGCTTATATGAAAGTGGATATTCTTCTTGCCACTTCTTCACTTTCTGAAGCCATTCATCTGTTTGTGTATAAATAGACATATGTAACAGCATATGTAGCGCCTTTTTCACATCACCAACAATCGGATGCTCTACAGTTACATTTTTATGGAACTCAGAAGGATCAATATCAATATGTACTTTTTTCGAATGCGGAGAAAAAAGTTCTAATTTCCCTGTTACACGATCATCGAAACGAACACCTAACGCCAGTAATAAGTCACATTCTGTTACTGCCATATTTGCAGCGTACGTTCCATGCATACCGAGCATTCCTAAAAACAACGGATTTCCCGGCGGATATGCCCCCAGTCCCATTAAAGTTGAAACGACTGGAATACGATTCTCCCTCGCAAACTTGATGAGTTCTTCAGATCCGCCTGAATGAATGACGCCTCCCCCGATATAAAGGAGTGGGCGTTTTGCTTTTGAAATTGATTTTGCTACCTCTCTCAGTTTCAAACTGTCTGGAAAAGGTTCTGGTTTATATCCTAGAATCTCCACTTCTTCATTAAAGAAACTTGTTACATTTGCATTTTGAACATCTTTTGGAATATCAATTAATACCGGTCCCGGTCGCCCGCTTTCGGCGATGTAAAAAGCTTCTTGCACAGTTCGTGATAAATGATTTACATCACGAACTTGGTAATTATGCTTCGTAACAGGTACTGTAATTCCGACAACATCCGCTTCTTGAAATCCGTCTTTACCAATTAAAGGCGTTGCAACTTGCCCTGTAATGACAACTAAAGGAATCGAATCCATATAAGCATCTGCTAAACCCGTAACTAAATTCGTCGCCCCTGGGCCAGAGGTAGCAAAGACTACCCCAACCTTTCCCGAAGCTCTCGCATATCCTTCTGCCGCATGAATGGCAGCTTGTTCATGACGAGTTAACACGTGCTTTAAACCACTTTCGTATAACGCATCGTATATTGGTAAAATCGCGCCGCCCGGATAACCGAAAACAGTCGTTACACCTAATTTCTTCAAACATTGAATAACGTGTCCAGCACCTGTAGCTTCTTCACTCTGCAGTTCATCATATGCTGTATACTGTTCCTCCATTTCAATTAACTCCTCTCCCTATTTACGCTAAACTTTCCGCCAATCCTGGAACACGTACTCCTCTTTCTCTCGTTAATTTTTTAAATTCTTCGGTTAATCTTTTTGTTACATCTCCTGGTTTTCCATCTCCAATTTCTCTTGAATCTACTTTCACTACAGGAATTAGTTCCGCTGCAGTTCCTGTTAAAAACACTTCATCTGCTACATATACGTCATGGCGAGTAAACGGCCTTTCCTCACACGGAATATTAAGTCGCTCACATAACTCAATCACACTATTTCTCGTAATACCTTCTAGCGCCCCTAAGTACGAAGGAGGTGTTAACACTTTTCCATCTTTCACAATGAAAACATTATCTCCAGATCCTTCACAAACATATCCTTGTTGGTTGAGCATAAGTGCCTCAAGTACGCCTGCTTGTGCGGCTTCAATTTTCACAAGTACGTTATTTAAATAGTTCATTGACTTAATACGTGGGTCTAATGCATCTGGTGTATTACGTCTTGATGCAACAGATACAACGCTTAGTCCATTATCATAAAATTCCTGCGGGAATAACTTTAATTGCTCTGCAATAATAATTACGCTCGGTTTCACACAACTTCTCGGATCGAGTCCTAAGTCACCTTTTCCTCTTGAAACAATTAATCGAATGTAGGCATCCGCGTATTCATTTTTTTGCAATGTTTGTAAAACTGCTTCTTCCATTTCGTCAACCGCCATTGGAATTGTAAGTAAAATAGATTTCGCCGATTCATATAATCGTTTCACATGTTCTTTTAAACAAAATACATTTCCTCCGTAACTACGAATCCCTTCAAATACACCGTCCCCGTATAAAAAGCCGTGATCATATACTGAAACAACTGCCTTTTCTTTTTCTACAAATTCCCCATTCATATAAATGTACTGGTTTCCCATCTCACATCTCTCCTCTTTTTTCTCTCTATTTTTGCAACCTATTTCTATATCGATTGCTGAGATGAGTATTTTTAACAGAATATTCAGTATACTAACCTTAAAAATATACTCGTCTCAACAATCGATTACTTACACACTTGTAGCAATCCATTGCTGAGACGAGAGACTCGTGGTACCACTCAGCTTCCTTACACTTCTCACGAAATATAAGCTCTGCAAGTCCAATTAGACTTTTGTTTTTCTATCGGAAACAACTCCGCTACTTTTTACTAACTTCAAAAGCAGTGCTCCGAGGTGATTTTCAATGATTCAATTGTTACCACCCTCACAGCCTTTGGGCGGCTCTCTGAAACAATCTTTATCATTTACTCTCCTCTTCCTCGCATTCTTTTATTCTATTTTTTAAAATAAAAACTCTCGCCTCAGCAATCAACTACTACAAATTAGTAGCTTTGATTGCTGAGGCGAGAGTTTCGCGTTACCACTCAGCTTCCTTATACTTCTCACGAAATATAAGCTTCATAGGTCCAATCAGACCTCCGTCCTTTTACCGGAGACGATGCCGCCGCCCTCTACTCAGTTTCCCTTTCGCAAGCGATGCTCCGAGGTGATCTTCAATGATTCGATTGCTACTACTCTCACAGCCTAGGAGTAGCTCTCTGAAACGACCATAATCATCTACTTTCCTCTTCTTTGCATATACAACATATAAAGTTAGAAAATTCTTAATTAACTTTTATTTGTTACACGTATTATAGGACGCGGTTCTTTCCATTGTCAACATGTTTTTAGAAAAACATTAAAATTCATTCTATTTACCAGAAATATATTTATTTTTTCTCAAAACAAAATCGGAATGAACTTCTTACACATACTCATATATTACTTAAGTATGTTCGCATTACTACATAAAGAAAAACAACTTAAAAACATATACAATTTATGAGGAGATGAGAAAACTATGTTAAAAGGTAAAATAGCATTAGTTACAGGAGCAAGCCGAGGAATTGGACGTGCTATCGCAAAACGGTTAGCAAACGACGGTGCATTAGTTGCTGTTCATTATGGAAATCGAAAAGAAGATGCTGAAGAAACTGTTCATGAAATTCAATCAAATGGCGGATCAGCTTTTTCTATCGGTGCAAATCTTGAATCTTTACACGGTGTAGATAACCTGTATATTTCTCTAGATAACGAACTACAAAAAAGAACTGGTGGAACACAATTTGATATTTTAATAAACAACGCTGGAATCGGTCCTGGTGCTTTTATTGAAGAAACGACTGAACAATTTTTTGATAGAATGGTTTCAGTAAATGCAAAAGCACCATTCTTTATCATTCAACAAGCACTACCACGTTTACGTGATAATAGCCGAATTATTAATATTTCATCAGCTGCCACCCGCATTTCTTTGCCTGATTTCGTTGCATATAGTATGACGAAAGGTGCAATTAACACGATGACTTTCACGCTTGCAAAACAACTCGGAGCACGAGGAATAACAGTAAATGCAATACTTCCAGGCTTTATTAAAACAGATATGAATGCAGAACTATTGAGCGACCCAATGATGAAACAGTACGCTACTACTATTTCCGCCTTCAATCGCTTAGGTGAAGTAGAAGATATTGCCGATACCGCTGCTTTTCTTGCCTCTCCAGACAGCCGCTGGGTTACTGGACAATTAATTGATGTGAGCGGAGGATCTTGTTTATAAAAAACATATATTTTCAAATCTTTTTTATTGCGCAATAAAACAATTTATATAATACTATATAAGACATATACATTTAGGAGGATTACAGCAATGTCCGAAAAAACATACGAACTCGCAACCTTCGCAGGTGGTTGCTTTTGGTGCATGGTAAAACCATTTGATGAACTTCCTGGTATTCATAAAGTACTTTCTGGCTATGCAGGTGGTCATATAGAAAATCCAACATATGAACAAGTAAAAGCTGGAACATCTGGCCATTTAGAAGTCGTTCAAATTACATTCGATCCTTCTATTTTCCCGTATCAAAAATTACTAGATTTATATTGGCCACAAATCGATCCGACTGATGATGGCGGACAATTTTTTGACCGTGGTCCCTCTTACCGCACAGCAATTTTTTATCATAATGAAACACAAAAAGAGCTTGCAGAAAAATCGAAGCAAACGCTAGCAGAAAGCTGTATGTTTAAAGATCCAATCGTGACTGAAATTCGCCCGGCTGCACCTTTTTATGAGGCCGAAGAATACCATCAACATTTCTATAAAAAGAATCCAGAGAAATATGCTACTGAGCAAAAAGAATCTGGCCGTGAAGACTTTATAAAAGAAAATTGGCAAAAAAAATAATAAAAACGCATCGTGCTTTTTTTTCAAAGTGCGATGCGTTTTTATCTTTGAAAAAAGTACCATACAATTAAAAGAACAACCGCTGTTAATGTCCAAAGTACTATCTCGTTTTTTACTCTATTCTTTTTATTAGTCATTTCATCTCCTCCTAATAGCAATACAACTTATTCAACATTTCCTCTGTTTAATTGTCCACCTTATATACGTGAATACATCCTTACAAATTCTTATAACAAGACCACCGATGATTCCGATTGCAATTGAAATTACTAACGTCTGTCCAAAACTAAAAGATTTTGTATATGTTATGTAGAAAACAATACACACAAGTAAAATATCTGGTAAAGAAAATAAAAGCTTTTTATACAATTTTTCACCTCTCCTATGCTTTATTTATAAATCATATCCTCTACTGTAGCTTTAAAAAATTCCATTTAGACACTCATTTTACGGAAAAAGAATAAGAACCTCTTTTAAAAAGGGATTCTTATCTACATATCCTATTCCATAATTACTCCTAAACTAGAATAATATTACTAGTGATTTATTATAAATTAACTATTTACCAGGCAATCGGATACTGCGCCAACTACCTACATCGCATTGACCGTATGTATTATCACCTACTGCTACCACCGTGCCATCTAATTTAAGTCCAACCGTATGCGCACAACCAGCCGCTATCGCTACAATATCACGCCAATCACTTACATTACATTGGCCATACTCATTCCAACCTACTGCCGCCACAGTACCATCTGATTTCAGAGCAATTGTATGATTACTCCCTGCCGCTATCGCCACAATATCGCGCCAATCGCTTACATCACATTGCCCCCGTTTATTATTACCCACTGCCGTCACCATACCGTCAGATGTAATACCAACTGTATGAAGATATCCCGCCGCTATCGCCACAATATCACGCCAGCTACTTACATTGCATTGGCCATATCGATTATTACCCACAGTCGTCACCGTTCCGTCCAATTTAAGACCGACTGTATGCCAGTCACCCACCGCGACCGCCACAATATCACGCCAGCTACTTATATTACATTCTCCTTCTTTATTTCGGCCCACTGCTATCACCGTGCCATCCGGTTTAAGGCCAATGGTACGGCGCCACCCCGCCGCAACCGATACAATATTATGCCAATCATTTACATCACATTGGTCATGATTATTCCAACCCACTGCAACCGCAGTACTGTCACATTTAAGACCGATTGTATGAGCATTACCCGTGTTCGTCGCCATATGAACATTGCCCGCTGCGACCGATACAATATCACGCCAGCCACTTACATTGCATTCTCCTTCTTTATTTCGGCCCACTGCTACCACCGTGCCATCCGATTTAAGAGCAACGGTATGACCACGACCCGCTGCTATCGTATTTTTAGGCCACCTTTTCACTTTTAACACCTCTTCTTTCGGTGAAATGTAATTCATGTTTTACCTCCTTGCATATAAGCAGCTGTATCCAAATAGATATTTTCATCAAATTTCATTATAAATGAACTAACTTTTTTATAAATCTACATCTCCAAAAGAACCTATTACTTCTTCTTCAAAAAATAAAAACCTCCAGTTTAAATACTAGAGGTCTTCTATTTTTATTTCTTTAGTCTCTCAATAAAATCCTGTAACTTATCAAGCGATTTCATATTATGATTACAAGCTACACCATCTTTGCAAATATAGTTTCCCTTTTTCACGAAAGTTCCTGGTATATTACCTTTAATTCCAACTAAAAACATCCCTACTTCTTCATGTCCATGACATAATGAACAAATGCTCTTTTTATTTAAACTTTGGAACGTTCCTTGCAGACCAACAAACTTATTTTTATCATTTTTCGCTATAATAAATTTCCTGCTTGACCCTTTATCAATCCAGCTTAAATAAGATAATTCTTTCATGTCCAGTTCTTCCATATCAGGAAGTTTTAATTTTTTCGCTTTAGGAAATAATTTTTTTAATGTTTGCGCTGTAACTTCCTGAAACGGAATGACATACGGATTTATTTTCAGTAAAAACGATTCTGCATCTTCTCTATTTTGAACTGTTAATACCGTATCAATTAACTCTTTCTGTTCATCTGTTAAATTTTCAAATACATGTATTATTTTTTCAATCGCAAGTGATTTTAATGCTTGAATTACACCTCTATCATTTGCCGTTGCGTGCCCATTTGCTAAAATATAAGCTTGTGATTTTATAAAATTATATTGATCACTTCTAATAAAAGCTTCCATCTTTATCACTCCATACAAATTGTTGATCTAGTCTTATTGTATACAATGATTCAGCTTTTTGATATGTAAAAGATAACTTAGAAATGAACATTACATACTCTGACTATGTTCTACCGAGGCATTTCCTGACAAAAGAAACCATCATCTGTTTTCCATTCTGCATATAATACATCTTCAAATTTAGTAATCCCTTTTTGCTTTATTTGTTTATAAAGCCATCCTTCATCAAAACCTGCTTCCCTCAAATTATCTTTCACTACTTTTCCATCACTAATTAATGAAATCGGTAAGTATACAGGTTTATGTTTTAAGCTTAAATCATTTATAGTAGGAAATTCATATTTGCTTTTCTTCAGAACACTTATGTTTCCATTAGGTTCCAAAATCATATATTCAACTTCTCGGATTGAAAATATATCTTTTTGTTGTCTTAGCATTTGTTGTAGTTGATTAATATCCAAATGATTTGAACTTAGTTGTTCCCGGTCAATATATCCATTACGGATAATGATTGACGGAGAGCCTTCAAAAAAACTTCTCGTCCCCCTAAATTTTTGCGTTATCACTTCTATTGTATAAATTAACACTACCCATACAAGTACTGCATATAAAATAGACCATACTTTTATTTCCGGATCATATATAGTATTTCCTACTAATTCTCCGAGAACTATGGCAGAAATAAAATCAAATGGCGTTAACTGAGATATTTGTGTCTTCCCTAATATTTTAGTAGCAATCAATAGCACAAAAAAACCAAAAAATAGTTCTATCGTTATTTGTCCTAGATGATTCATATATGCTCACCTTTCTGCTTTTCACTCAAATGCTCTATATTCTATTTAGTAAAAAGCCGGCACATTTTTTCTATTATCTTGCCCATTCATATCCAATAGATACAAAACAAAAAGAGTCTAGTTCAATTTAATAATTGAACTAGACTCTTTTATTTTCATTTAGAATACACAATCTTTTTAATCGTTTCTCCGGAAAGAAAATGCTCCTCCGCAAGTTGATGAATGGAAATTCCACTTTTAAACGCTTCTTTAATAGCTTTGTTTCTTTCATCTAGTTGTTTTCTTCCTCCAGATTGTGTACCCCATTTACAATGTTTTGTTTCTTGTTTTGGAATGTAAATTGTTTCACCTTGTATATACTTTTGAATTTCAGCAATTAAACTTTCTGGTAAAACCGTCGCAGCTTTAACGTATTTCATTTCTGCTCGCCCCTTATTTTTTATGGTTCATTTCAATAAGGTGCAAAGCCAAATATAAAAAATGATACGAGCTCATTTAGGCGATTGTATATTACTTGTCTACCCCACGCAAAGTATCGCCATTTCCATACTTGGCTTTGCATGAGACGCTGCAGTGTCTGGCAATTGAATTATAATCGCCATATAAACACCTCCTAATATACCTTTTGCATTTTATTATATGATAAATTTCTTCCCCTTGCATCCACATCCTTTTTAAAGCACGAAGTTACTTAGTTTGATATAATACTTTTTAGTCCAATCCAAAAGTATAGTGAGGTTGCGTTATGAAAAAGAATATTATCATTACAATCGTTACATTATTCATTATTACTGTAGCATTATTCGGAACATACAAATTGATGAACGCAAGAAGTTTTCAATTGTTTGGAGGTTTAACAAACCGAGTAGAAACAAATGAAAAAGTGATTGCTTTAACTTTTGATGATGGCCCTACGAACAATGTAAAACAAATATTACCACTACTAGATACATACAATGCAAAAGCTACTTTCTTTTTAGTCGGAAATGAACTAGGGAAAAACCTATCGTTAGGAGAAGATATCGTACAATCTGGACACCAAATTGGAAACCATACATACTCTCATAACAGAATGGTTTTTAAAACACCTTCTTTTATTAAAGAAGAAATAGAAAAAACGAATTCATTAATCCGCCAAACAGGATTTACAGGCGAAATTGATTTTAGACCACCTAACGGTAAAAAGCTAATGGGTCTGCCCTATTATTTAAATAAAAACAATATCGAAACAATCACATGGGACCTTGAACCTGATACTTTTTATACATCTACAGCTGATAAAATTGAATATGTTAGTAAAAATGTAAAACCAGGTTCTATCATTTTATTACACTCTATGTATGATGAGTCTAATGAAAATCTGCAAACTATTGAAGGTATTTTAGACTCTTTATCTAAAAAGGGCTATCAATTCGTAACAGTAAACGAATTACAAAAAAGAGAAAAATAAAAAGGTAGCGTATCATAGAGCGATACGCTACCTTTCTTTTATATAATTCCAAGTACATTTAGGAATACGATAATAATCGCAATTGGTGCAATATAGCGAAGTAAGAATAACCATAATACGAACAGTTTATAGCCTTTATTTTTACTTACACCAAGTTCTTTCATTAATACATCTTTCTTCATTTTTAAAGGGACAAAGATGGAAACTAATAAAACACCAAGTGGCATTAGTATGTTACTAACCGCATAGTCTGCTAAATCAAAAATTGTTTTCCCAAATGGTTTCACATCACTTAACAAACCGAATGATAAGGCTGATGGAACCCCTACAACAAAGATTAACAAGCCAACAATTAATGCCATTTTTTCACGTTTCCCTTTGCTTTTACCTTTAGTTGTTAAAGACGCAACACTAATTTCTAACATCGAAATTGCTGATGTAATAGTAGCAAAGAAGAATAGTAATAAGAAAACAATGAAGAATAATTTCCCGAACGCCATTTTACTGAAAATAGCTGGCAGTACGATAAACAATAGCCCTGGTCCTTGAGATGGCTCCATTCCAAATGCGAATACAACTGGGAAAATCGCTAGCCCTGCAAGTAATGTAATCACAAGTGTTAAAGCTACGATAGAAAATGCTGAACGCGGTAAACTTTCTTCTTTCGGTAAGTACGAGCTATACGTTACCATAACGGCTACACCGACGGATAGCGAGAAGAACGATTGCCCCATTGCATATAAAATGATTTCTGATGTTACGTTTGAGAAATCAGGTTGTAAGAAGAATCGAACTCCTTCTCCAGCACCATCTAACGTAAGTGCACGAACAATTAATACAAAGAATAAAACGAATAATGCTGGCATGAAATATTTATTTACTTTTTCAACACCATTTTGTACACCTTTACTTACGATAAAAATAGTAATAAGGATGAATAATAGCTGTGATCCAACTGCTAAATACGGATTGGAAATGATTTCACCAAACGTAGCTTCGTATGCTCCATTTCCTTCCCATAGTCTACCTGTAATTGCATTCCATAAATATAGTAAAATCCATCCCCCTACAACACTGTAGAAAGAAAGTAGTATGAAACAAGTTACAATCCCTAATTTACCTAACCAAGGCCATAGTGTTTTTGGTGCGATTTCGCTATACGCCTCAACAGCCTCTTTTTGTGTACTTCTTCCGATAACGAATTCAGCTAATAATAGCGGTAAACCAATTAATAATGTGAAACCGATGAAAATAAGGAAGAACGCGCCGCCTCCTCCAATTCCGGCCATATACGGGAACTTCCAAATCGCTCCAAGACCAATCGCTGAACCTGCTGCAGCTAATACGAAACCTAATTTCGATGTCCATTGCTGTGAATTCATTTGTTAATCTCCTCTCTTTATCTTTATCTTTTTCTGTTTTACAATCCGGTATTTATATTGTTCTATCCATACTCTTTTCTAATACGTTCACTTCCTCCCTAATAAAAAACGTCCCTACGTAAATACGTAGGGACGACAAAAACATCGCGGTACCACCCTAGTTGTGAAGATACACCAAAGTTAGGACCTAAATAAAAAACGTCCCTACGCAAATACGTAGGGACGATAAAATATCGCGGTACCACCCTAGTTATGAAGCCACACCAAAATTAGGACCTAAATAAAAAACGTCCCTACGTAAATACGTAGGGACGATAAATATCGCGGTACCACCCTAGTTGTGAAACAATCTTCACCACTTTATTTGATAACGGTATAAACTACCGTCTTTCATTTCCTCATAATGTGAGATTTATGAAAGATGCTCCAGGACGAACTTCATGAATAATCTATATACTGATTCACACCAACCATCAGCTCTCTGAAATAGGGAGATTTTCACTACTATACCCTTTCATTGCCCAAATATTATTTTCCGAATTGATTACTATCATTTTTATCACACATTAAAAATAGTGTCAACTTATATTTTGAAATTTTATGCATTACATTCTATTTAAAAATTCAAAATATGACTTTTGTATGAATAGTATTAGAACATTTATGGTTTATACTGTATTAACTTCTCTAGCAGGTTTATAGTAGTATACGATAAATGCAAGACAGCACGAGTAGGAGGAAAGAATTTTGTCTACTTCAAAAGTTTTAAAAGGTACCGCTTTATTAAGTGGTGCAACAATGATTTCACGAATTTTAGGTTTTATATACTTTTTCCCCTTTCAATTATTAGTTGGAACGCAAGGGGTCGCTTTATATGGATACGCATACTCTTGGTACGGTATTTTATTAAGCTTTTCAACAGCTGGTATTCCTATTGCCGTCTCAAAATTTGTTGCAAAACATAATGCACTTGGTGATTATAGTACAAGTAAAAAATTGTATAATTCGAGCGTAAAATTAATGATGTTTATGGGCTTTTTAGGATTTTTAACTTTATTTATTGGAGCACCGTACATATCACAATTTATTATTCGCTCGAAAACACCAGATCCACAATTTATCGCAGACGTAACACTTACAATGCGAGCATTAAGCTTCGCGCTTATTATCGTACCAGCTATGAGTGTTACACGTGGTTATTTCCAAGGTTTTCAACATATGAAACCAAGTGCTGTTTCTCAAGTCGTAGAACAAATCGCACGTGTCGTTTTCATTTTAGTTGGTAGTTTTATCGTCTCAAAACTATTAGGAGGTTCAGTAGCTTCTTCTGTTGCAGTTGCTACATTTGGTGCTGTTATCGGGGCACTTGCAAGCGTCTCTATTTTAATGATGTACTGGAAAAAATATAATGGATTAAAACCTCCTGAAGGTGAGCTAAAAACGAGATCATCAAACATTCCGTTAAGAAGTATTTATATGGAGTTACTACGTTATGCAATTCCAATTGTATTTGTAGGCATTGCAATCCCGCTCTATACGTTAGTAGATCAATATACCGTAGCTGATGTCCTTAGAGCGATGGGAGAACCTTTAGAAACCGCGAATGCAGTTTTCGCTTATATAACGAACTATGCCCAAAAGTTAATTATGATTCCGGCTTCACTTGCAACTGGATTTTCATTAACAATTATTCCGGCTATAACGAAATCATTTACAAGCGGGAAACTAGAAGAATTACAAGAACAAATTTCAAAGATATTCCAAGTATTGTTATTCTTCACTATCCCAGCCGCATTCGGTCTAGCAAGTATCGCTTACGATGCATTCCGCATGGTTTATGTAAATCCTGAAATTGCACTTGGTGGATCACAATATTTAATTTCATTTGCACCTTCTGCTGTATTAAGTGCGATTTTCACAGTTTCAGCCGCTATACTACAAGGAATTGATTATCAAAGAAAAACAATGATTGCATTCTCAGCCGGTATTCTCGTTAAAATTGTGGTGAACACACCGCTCTTACATTTATTCGGTGGACATGGTGCTGTACTTGGAACAATTCTTGGATATCTCGTTTCAAATATTATTATGTTGTACTGCATCGTTAAGTTTGCGAAATTTAAAATTGGCGAAACAGCAAAAACAGTATTTCTAATTACGATTTACTCCGCAGCAATGTCTGCTGTTGTAATTGCATTAAGAGCAATTATAAGCTGGATTATTCCTGGACAATCTTATATAGAATCACTGATCATTGTGTTTATATGCGCCGCCGCAGGAGGACTTGTTTATCTTTTATTCGTATTAACGAGTGGACTTGCTTCGCATATTCTCGGTGATAGGATTCGACGATTACCTGTATTAGGAAAGTTAGTAAAATAAAAAAACAAGAGATGTAACGCGTTGTTACATCTCTTGTTTTTTTACTTCGCATATTGAATGCGCTTTTGTTGTTCAGCAATATTTAATTCTGGAGCATATTGTTCTACTAAATGTAATACCTCTTCGATCAACACTTCTAACTCCTGTACACTATACTCTGGTTCCCCTATCAGCGTATCCGCCATACGCTCATATAGATTTTCAGGTTTAATATTCATACGCTCTACATTATAAGCCATCCATTTAAATGCAGGATGGTGCACGTACATTCTATTCAAACCGAATAAAACACCGAATAAATCCCTTTGTACTTCACAAATAACATCATAAAGCATAAGCCAGTCTTTTCGTTTTAAAAGCGCCTCTCGATTATGCCAACGATTGCTTAACCAAAGGTTTTCTGAAATCATCCTTTTCGCCAGTTCTTCTGGAAATGCTTCAACTCTATCTTTTAGAGCATGTACTTTTACTTCTCCATACAAACTCACACCATCATGAAGCGATGATACAATACATTGTTTCTCATAATTTATATCATACTGCTCTATAACTTCTGAAATATTTTTTTCTACTGTCAATGTTAAAAAGTTACTAATCTCTAGTTTAATTCCTTCTTTCGTCAAATACGTTTCCGACCATTCTTCGTCCTCGTAAGGATGATATGACAAAATCGTTCCACCAATATTATTAATTGGACCTAGACGCTCTTCATCCTCTGGTGGTTCTGACCATAAAATATGTAATTCAATATCTGAATGTTCATCTTCTAACTTTCTCGCTACAGATCCTGCTAAAATAATAGCTTCGACTTTCTGGTTTTGCCTATAAATTTCCGACATCTCTATCGCTTTCTCTTTTAATCCCATTGCATTTCCCCCTAAAACTGCAGTACTCCCCTTACTTTTCATTTATCTATTTCGATATTAAACATTATATTACCTTTTCAAATTTCCACTAAATCATATTTCTACCCAATAACGCTGAACAATTTCGCCAGAATTAGAAGAAACTACTTCATTTTCTAGCACACCGCCAACCTTTTGAATCGTTTTAGCCGAACCAATATTAGCTTTATCACAAGTTATTAGCACTTTCTTCAACCCTAACTTTTGCGCTTCACTTAATGCAAGTTTCAATTGTTTTGTCGCGTAACCTAGGCGACGTTTATTCAGATGGATACTATAACCGATATGACCGCTTTCCAGCAATAATTC
Organism: Bacillus sp. TH17; assembly: GCF_016651125.1. Taxonomy (NCBI): domain Bacteria; kingdom Bacillati; phylum Bacillota; class Bacilli; order Caryophanales; family Bacillaceae; genus Bacillus; species Bacillus sp. TH17. Next base: position 1,412,446 of record NZ_JAEKEN010000001.1, on the reverse strand, counting down.
TGGATTTAATCGATGTCTAATATTCACAAAACCGATAAGTTCTCCTTTTTCAAAACTTAAAAACTGACTAGATGGCACTCGATTTGCTTGTAAGTTTTCTCCTACTTCTTGTATACTCACTTTTTCAAACCATTCATCTAGTGAATCAAAATTTTGTAAAGAGCTACTGCCGTGTGGTTGTTCTCCTGCATGTAAAAATGACTGCCTATACTCCATAATTTGTTCGCTATATTCGTATGTTGGTTTCAATAGCTTCATTGTCATTCTCCCCACTCACCCATTATCTATTTTTCTAAAAGAAACACCTTAATAGGGGATTTTCATCCTTACTATTAAGGTGCTTCTATCACTTTTATTCAAATAGCCCCATACTCAAATAACGCTCACCTGTATCAGGTGCAATACATAAAACTTTTTTACCAGCACCTAAACGCTTCGCTATCATTATTGCTGCGTAAACAGAAGCTCCTGAAGATGGCCCTACTAGTAATCCTTCTTGTCTTGCCAAGTTCCTCATTGTAGTTAATGCCTCTTCATCTGCAATTTGCATAATTTCGTTATACACTTCTGTATTTAAGTTTTTGGGAATAAACCCTGGGCTTGTTCCGACTAGTTTATGAGGGCCTGGAACACCACCAGATAACACTGGTGATCCTTTCGGTTCTACTACGGCAATATATAAGTTTGGTAGTTTCTCTTTTAACGTTTCACCGGTCCCTGTAATTGTTCCGCCTGTTCCTGCGGTTGCTACAAATGCATCAAGTTCTCCATCCATTTGTTCATAAATTTCAAGTGCAGTCGTATAACGATGAATATTCGGATTTGCTGGGTTTTCAAATTGCTGCGGAATAAAACTATTTGGAATTTCTTTTTGTAACTCTACCGCCTTCGCAATTGCTCCTGGCATTCTTTGTTCTGCTGGTGTTAAAACTACTTCTGCGCCGTATGCTTTCAATAAATTAATACGCTCTTTGGACATATTATCTGGCATAATTAAAATAGCTTTATATCCTTTAGCAGCTGCATTCATCGCTAAGCCAATTCCTGTATTTCCACTTGTCGGTTCAATAATTGTATCACCTGGCTTAATGAGACCGTGTTCCTCGGCAATATGAATTAAGTTATAGGCAGCACGATCTTTCACACTGCGTGACGGATTAAACATTTCCAGTTTTACATACACATCCGCTGCGTCCTCTGGAATAAATTTAGATAATCGGACAACAGGTGTATCTCCTATTAATTCTGTAACGTTTTCACATAATTTCATAGCGCATCCCCTATTCTATCGTTTTCTTATCATTTGGCAGTAACAATGAAGTAAGTCCAATTAATGGTAAACCACTACATAATAGCATAATAAATTGAAGACTATACATATCAGCTAATTTCCCAAGGACTACAGCACCTAATGCTCCAAGACCAAACGCAAGACCGACAATTAATCCTGACACCATTCCAACTTTCCCTGGAACAAGTTCTTGAGCATATACAACGATTACACTAAAACTACTAGAGCTAATAAATCCAATGCATAAAAATAACGGTACAACCCACATAAGAGAAACGTGAGGTAACAATAGTGCAAGCGGCGCTGAACCGAGCATCGAAAAGACAATAATCTTTTTCTTACCGAATCGATCCGCTAGCGGACCACCAAAGAAAGTACCTAATACACCAGCAATCATAAAAGCGAAGACGAAATACTGTGCATTTTTTATAGATAAACCGTAATGCTCTATTAAATAAAATTGATAGAAATTCCCGATACCAGCACCGTACCAAGAACGTACGAATGTTAGAAAAACAAGAAGTATAATAACAAATTTAATGTGCGTACTTACAATCGCATTTTCAGCCTCAAATGCAGCCCTCTTTTTCCTTCTTACAGCACCAGTGGCTAATTCATTTTTATACCAATTTGATACGAAAATTAGTAATACAATTCCAACTGCTGCAAAGGCTGTAAAACCTAAAGAACCAATTTGACCGAGCGGAACGAAAATTAATGCTGTAAAAATAGGTGCTAGAGAATTCCCTGTATTTCCCCCCACTTGATAAATCGCTTGTGCTAAACCTCGTTTTGCACCGGCTGCCATGTAAGCAACACGAGCGCCCTCCGGATGAAAGACCGCGGAACCTAATCCAATAAATAAAACAGAAATAATAACAACTATAAAGTTCGGTGCAAATGCGAGTCCAATCATCCCAAGCATACTCGAAAACATACCGAGCGGTAATAAAAATGGTGACGGCTTCTTATCTGAATACATCCCAAAAACCGGCTGCATAATCGATGACGTCATATTTAACGCAAACGCAATCCACCCTACTTGCATATAGGATAAATTCATCGTTTTTTCCAAAATAGGAAACAACGCTGGCACAACTGCTTGCATCGAATCATTTAAAAAATGTCCGAAGCTAATCGCAAATAATATTCGATATATTGTCGGTGTTTCTACTGTATTTTTTTGTGAAACTGCCTGCATATGTGTATTTCTCCTTTCTGTACAAAATATATATTTATTACAGTAGGTGTAATAAATTCTGATTTTTGAAACATTTCCATTCTATACTGGTTTCATTTCTTTTTCCAGAAATTCAACTTCTAAAAAAATATATTTTTTCTATGTGCTTTGTCGGATTTATTCATATGAACTCTTTGTATTTTCTTTTATACTAAGGCAGGACGAAAGGAAGGCTTGCAATTATGAAGAAAAAGACGATCCTAAAACATATTAGGGTCGCCTTTTTTTATTAAATAGAAAAACGCTTATATTTCTCATAATCACTCGTCTTACATTCTAGTGCCATTTTCGTACCTTCGTTTTCATAACTCGTAGATAAAACGTGTGCATGATTGTTGAAATACGAAACTACCTGCCCTTGATCATACGGAATTAACAGTTCACACTTCGTATACTCTTTATAAATGTGTGAACGAACTACTTCTACAAGCTCTTCAATTCCAACATGTTTCTTCGCAGATAGATAAACACGATCTTCTTGCACTTTCGGAATTTCAACATCTACCAAATCTGATTTGTTGTATGCATAAATCGTCGGGATATTTTCCACGCCAATTTTCTTTAACGTTTCATTTGTAATATCAATTAATTGCTCATAATTGGGATTTGAGTAATCTACAACGTGAATAAGTAAATCTGCTTCCGCCACTTCCTCTAGCGTTGAACGGAATGCTTTCACAAGATGATGCGGTAACTTACTTACAAATCCAACAGTATCCGTTAATAAAAATGATTTATTATCCGGCAAATCAATATTTCGTACAGATGTCTCTAACGTCGCAAATAACATATCTTTTTCAAATACTTGTTTCTCTACAGTACCATTAAAAATTTCAAGCATTGTATTCATTATCGTTGATTTACCTGCATTCGTATATCCTACTAACGACACAACTGGAATTTCATTTTTCTTACGTTGTTTACGCTGCGTTTGGCGCTGTGCAACAAGTGCTTCTAATTCTTTATTTAGAGCCGCAATTTGTTCTTCAATTTTACGACGATCTAATTCCAACTTCTTCTCACCGACACCTTTATTTTTCGTGCCAACTCCCCCGCTTTGTCTTCCTAAAGATTCACGAAGACCGATTAAACGAGGCATCATGTACTGAAGATGGGCCACTTCTACTTGCAACTGCGCTTCTTTCGTTTTCGCACGTTGCGCAAAGATATCTAAAATTAAAATGGTACGATCAATTACTTTACAATCTAAATCCTCTTCTAAATTTCGAATTTGTGAAGGAGATAATTCGTCATTAAAGATGACCATATTTGCATCTGCTTCTTTCACATACGCTGCTACTTCTTCAATCTTCCCTTTTCCAATATAATGCGACGGATTTACTCGTTGTAAATTTTGCGTCACTTGACCGATTACTTCCACATCACAAGCTTCCGTAAGATTTGCTAACTCTTCCATCGAATATGCAAAATCAGCTTCCTTACCTAAATTCACTCCAACTAATATTGCTCTTTGTAATAATTCTTCCATATATTTATTCCTCCATTTCGATTACGCAAAATAAAAAACACAGGTCACTGCCTGTGTTTTCGTAAACGGATAAGGGTTCACCAAAGAAATAGAAGAAAGCAGTGCTTTCGTCCTATACATGGTCAAAAAGTCCCAAGATAGTATACGTATCCAACAAGTGTTCACCTATACTATCCCATTCTATTTATAAAGGCAAAACAAAAAGAGGGCGTATTCGTCCCTCCCTCTTTTTCACATATAAGCTTAATAAAGGGTTCCTTTAAAATAGGCAGACCAATCCCGTTCACTCTGCACACAGACAGAGCCTTTGAGCGCTATTCAATTATTGGCACAAAGTATTGAGACGTAATCTGATTAAGATCAAAGGAAGCCCCTCCGTTCATTTTAAGTTACATAAAGTGTAGCATAAGTAATTCGCTTTCACAAGATTAAACCACCCATAGAAACAGAAAGAAAATCTTTATATTTTTACTTTAATCGTCATTTTTTGCGAGTTCTTCTCACAATAAAAATAACAACAGCAATTAACAATAACACACCTATAGAAATGATAGTTACTTGCCACCAACTTAAACCGCTTACCATTTCATCTTTTAAATCCACTTTATTCTTCGGAACAGACTCTTTTGCAATATGACGTAAAGCCATTTTCTCTATCTCTGCCTCATCTAATCTCTTCGTTCCACTGCAGCTAGATGTCTCCAACAGTTTCACTTCTCCTCTATGAGAAGAGAACACTAGGTACTCTCCTCCCTCTGCAAAACGAAACGCACAACTACTACTACTACTACTACTACTACTACTACTACTGCTTGTATATATAATAATTTGCGAAGAACTTGTCCCTTTCCAAATTTTCTTCACTTCAAATAATGTTTTAATTCCGCCTTCACCTTTCTCTTGAACTTCTAACACCTTACCTTCAAACACCACATCATTTTTTTGGAATGCATCTTCTGGTGATACATTAATACAGTCACAAGCATAAGATTTCTCTGGCAAAATAAAAAAAGTAAAGCTACAAATTAAAACAAGAGACAACGAATAAATGATTCTTTTCAAGAATCTCAGACCCCTTCAAAGTATCAATTTTAGAAGCTTTCCGTATATTATTTGGACATCACTCCTCAAATCCCTTTCCGTTTATTAAAATATATTAATTTTATTAAACAGAAAATCTTTATCAATATTTTTACGATCTAATATTAGTATCAGATTATAAAAAATAAGTTAGGAGATGTTCTTATGAATTCTCAATCTCGTATTACTGCAATTGGTACTTATGTTCCAGATCAAATATTATCTAATAACGATTTAGAAAAGAAGGAAAGTTAAATAATGGAGATACACTTTTACTGTAGGGATTTGGCGATGGATGTATGCATTTAGGGCTTATTTTGGAGTGGGATTTAAACTGAAATTTCCTTTTATACAACTAACATTACGGTAAATGAAATTATATCAACGATTCCAGTTAGACTATTAGTTGATCACAAAAAAGCGGCATTCAAAGATTGATTATCTCCCTTTGAACGCCGCTTCTTTTATCTGAATTTTATTTACCTGTCCGAGACCATATCACAACTGGAATAAGCAGTAAGGCTACAGCCCCTCCCGCTAATGATAATGCCGCATAACTTGAATTAGCTACTACCATACCTGACATCGCTCCACCAGAAGCTCCAGCTAACGCAACAAATACATCTATTTTCCCTTGTGTTTTTGCGCGTGTAGAAGGTATAGTTGCATCAACAATTTGAGCTGTACCACTTATTAAACCGAGGTTCCACCCTAACCCAAGTAAAGACAGAGCAACAATTAATAATAGTAAAGAATCACTCGGCGCTATCGCAGCTATGACACCCGCCGCTAGTAAAATTACTCCACCAGCTATACTCATCGTAGTTCGGCCGATTTTATCAATTAACATTCCTGTAACGAGAGACGGAAGATACATTGCACCTACATGAAAACCAATTACAAGCCCTATTGAACTTAAACCATGACCATGATGCCCCATATGAACTGGCGTCATCGTCATAATCGCAACCATCACTATTTGAGTAAGTATCATTACGATTGCTCCAACAGTAACACCACGTTTATTTTCTATCATTTCTTCTGTTACTGGTTGCCCTTTATATGTATGTTCTTGTTTATATGTTTCTATTATGTTAGCAATAATTAACGGATCTGGACGAAGCATAACAAAAAGTACAAGACCCGCAAGTATAAATGCCGCTGCTGATAATATGAACGGACCAGCAAGGTTAGGAATTCCAATTGAATGGGCAAAATCTCCCATTACGCCTACTAAATTTGGACCAGCTACCGCACCAAAAGTCGTCATAACCATCGTAATACTAATAGCAGTTGCTCGTTGTTTCTTATCTGCTAAATCGGTACCAGCATAACGAGCTTGTAGATTCGTCGCTGTACCCGCACCATATATGAGTAAAGAAACTAGTAATAGAATAATACTATTTGTTAACGCAGCCAATACAACTCCAATAGCTCCTAGTCCTCCTACTATAAACCCTGTTGCAAGTCCTATTCGGCGACCATATTTTTGCGATAACTTCCCAACAAAGAAAGCCGCTACCGCAGATCCCATTGTAAACATAGCAGCCGGTAATCCTGCATACGCATCCGTCCCAAGCATTTGCTGTGCAAGAAGTGCACCTACTGTAATTCCAGCGGCTAACCCGGCTCCGCCAAACATTTGTGAAATACTTACGATTATTAATGTTCGTTTATATAATTTTTGTTGGTCTTCTTCTGTATACATACGCTTACTTATTAAAGCATCTGCTGTATCTATCATTTCCTCACCCTCCCTATGAAACTAATATCTCTTGTTAATGTACTATAAAACAACAAAATCCCAAAATTTAAAGCGCTTAAATTTATCCATATTTCGTTACTCCTACACCTTAAATAATGCTAAGTTCCTTTCGTGAAGAAACTTAGCAAAAAAATTATTGTTTCCAAATAATGATTAAAGTGCGATTTATTATAAATACCATTCCAAGAATAATAGCTAAGGTTATTTGATCAACAACATATAGAGCAACTGAGGTAACTCCAAACAATATGATTTCCAACATAAACCTATATGGTTCTGGCAGTTTTAATGATGCTTTAGGTGCAATGAAAATCCCCCATATTGTCGCAAAAAGTAGTGGTGAGCCAATGCCAAAAATAAATTTCACATATACACTTTCCCAAAATTGAAAGCCCCAGTAACATAGTGATGCAAGAGCACATAATTCTAGAAAAAATCGAATCGCTAAATTTATAGGTTTTATAAACATTTAAAGAACACCCCTTTGAAAAATATATTTAAAATCCTATGAAAATAATATTATGCATCCGTTATTTGAACTTGATACGTGCCCATTCATGACATGTAAAAAACAATTATACGTCTTATTAATATTATTCAGTTTATCTTTCTAAACTTCGAAAACTTGATCTTGACGGATAATGAATGAAAGCAAATACTTAATGACAGTGATACATATGCCTATAAGCACAAAATAAAGAACTCCACGGTTTACGTTTTGCCCATTACCGAGGAGTTCCCAAAATAACTCTATAAATTTTTTTGACAGCTAACGTTCCATAATTAAAATGCGATTCATATTTAGCCTATTCCCCTACTACTCTTTCTTAAAGCTTCCCTTTCCTAAAACAACAAACTTACTACAGCACAAACTAAAATAATTGGTACACTCGCTTTATATAAATATATAAAATACTTCCAACTAAAAAGCTGTCTTGTAATTTGGTAAAACCAAATTACAAGACAGCTTCCCTTCATATTTCCTATACAAACCTTTTTACTATTTGACTCCTGCATCTTGCACAGATTCAATTTTCTTTTTCTTTCCTTCTTTTATTTCATTATAATAAGAAGGTAATTCTATATTATGCTCTAAGAGATAATCCTCAATTAATGAAATAATTACTTTCAATGTTTTCAAACGGGCGTATAATTTATCATTACTCGCGATAATATGCCATTTTGCATTCGGCTTATTTGTATTTTCAAACATGTCTTCTATTGCTTCGACATACTCATCCCATTTTTCACGATTTCGCCAGTCTTCATCTGTAATTTTCCACCTTTTAAGAGGGTTGTTCTCTCTTTCTGTAAATCTCTTTAACTGCTCATCTTTACTAATATGATAGAAAAACTTTCCTATTATGTAATGATCATCTGTTAATAGTTTTTCGAAATCATTAATTTCATCATACGCTCTCGTCCACTCTTCGTTTGTAGCAAAGCCTTCAACACGTTCAACTAATACACGTCCATACCATGAACGGTCGAATATAGTAATTTGCCCGTACTGAGGAAGTTTCCGCCAAAAACGTTGCAAATAATGATACCGTTTTTCATGAGGAGCAGGCGCTCCAATTGGATTTACTTGGAATCCGCGTGGATCAAGATGTTCAGTCACTCGCTTAATTGCTCCGCCTTTACCTGCCGCATCCCAACCTTCCATAACCATCATAACGGCTATTTTCTCTTCTTTTAATATTTGCTGTAGTGCCAATAAGCGCATTTGATATTTTTCAAGTTTCTTATTGTACTTAGATTTCGAATCAATTCTTTTCGTTAAATCTACTTTAGCAAGATGCTCTTTTTCCATCAAACGAATCCCCCTTGTTATATGACAATGTTATTTTAACATATTTATTGGTAATTTTTTCATATTAATATCTCTTTTAACTAATACTCGTACCCCTCCACCTATATCTATCTTTTATAAGTTGGACGCTACTTTATATTAATAAATTAATCCCCCTGATATGCTTTTTCGTATCCTTTAGCAAGCATTTATTATTAATCAAAAAAAACAAAATAAGGAAACTATGCCGAAAAATCTCTACACAGTTTCCTTGTTTTTTTAATGTGCGTGTGACATACTTGGGAAGATTAATAACGAAAAGATAGGAGCTCTATCGATTCACTTATACTACAAACGAATTATAGGCGGAATATCTCCTTCTCGTAAAAAGTAAGCAAACACTGTAAATCCAATAATTAATATTGAAAATAATGTTATTATAATTCCACCTGGTAGTGTTAGAAAAATAGTATTCAAGCTACTCTTCATAGGGAAAGCAATCGAGTATATTCCTAGCAGAAGACTGATTATAGCAATAGCCACATAAACCACTACCGCATACCATGGATTGAGTTCCAATAAAACAACAGAAATAAATATATACAAAAATAACAGTTGTAGAAACATGCTGCTTCCCATACTTACTAATTCTTTCAATATACCCTCCCCTAAACTACATGGTATATTATCTTAAAAGAGAAGATAATAACAAATAAATCCTTTAAAGAATGGGAGCTCTCTAAAGATGAAACGAAAAATATTTTCTCTCTTTGCACTAATCTGCTTAGCACTACCAATACAAGCTAGTGCATACACATTTCAATCACTACCAATTGCGTCAAAGTCTAAACAGTGGTATATCGAAATTGACAAATCTCATAACTCAAACAAGCAAGCCGTGCAGCCAAAACAAGGTGTATATGATACGTATAGTTTACTCTTAAAAAATATTGGTAATGATGTTGCAAATGTATCGGTGGAAATACTTGATAACACACCTACATCTAAAGCTACCTTTAATCCTACTTCATCTAATAACAACGTTTCAAAAAGTCATACAAGCTTTGACTACATGGTATTCCCATTAGACTTTAATAGCCATAATTTTAAAGTTGTCATTACTTGGGAAGAAAAGAATTTCTCTTACAACGGTCATCCAGTACATGAGAGTAAAAAAATGAATCAAACATTTGTGTTTAATGAAGAGTAAGTCCTAATTTGATTAGGGCTTACTCTTTATTTACAAAACCCGATTGAATTGCTTCTGTCACTTCTTTTGCAATATGTATTTTTGTAGCGTCTACACATATTTTTTTGTCCCAAACATGTACGGAAGGCTCTTCATTAGACAAATGCTTAATTAAGATGAATCGATTATATGTCATTTTATTTTCTATAGGAGTAGCAATATACACCGTGAAATTCCTTGCTTCAAATACCTTTTCTCCCAAAACGTATTTACATCCCAACTCATGTACTACTAAATCATGTAGATTTTCTATAGTCATATACCATCCCCCCCTTTTTGCCTACATAATCAATCGAACCGCCGAATACTTGGTACAGACAATGCCATTCCAATTGTTATGAGTACTAAAATAGCTAGCATTATAATTGTTATCTTTCCACCTATTACAGTAGCTAACCAGCCTACAACCACATATCCTAATGGCAATAAAGCAAATGAACCTAACATATCAAGGCTTGCCACTCTTCCAAATGCTTCTTCTGGTACAAGCTCTTGTAAACTTGTTTCCCAAATGAGCCCAAATATCATAATACCGAATCCTTCAATTGCCATTAATCCAATTAAGACAGGTGCCCAAGAAACGAGAGGCATAATTAATAGTGCCATTCCACTTATTAAAACACCGCCATACGCAAGTAATCCTCTCTTATGCCACTGCTGCCTCCCACCAAAAATTAGCGCTGCAATTACAGCTCCAGCACCAGAAGCAGCCATACCCAATCCATATACGTAAGCTTCAAAATGATGATGAACATTAAACAACCATGGAATTAATACAACGATAATGCCTGCATAACAAATATTAACGAAAGAAAAGACTAGAATAGTAATCCACAACCACGGATGGCTTTTTAGAACAAGAATCCCTTCCAGAAAATCTTGTTTGTAATTGACTTTATTTCTTTCAAATTTCTGTATTTTATTAAACTTTATTTCTTTTAAAAATAATAAACATAAAAATGACAACAAATACGTTGCTGCATCTAGTCCGAAGCCTATCCCTGCAGATGTAACTGATACTATCAACCCTCCAAGAGCCGGTCCAATTAATCGTATACCCTGATTACTCATTTGCGTTAATGCGTTAGCTGCATTTCGAATTTCCGGTACAAATACTTTCGCTCTTACAGCTGAATATGCCGGCTGAAATATCCCTTCCATAAGTCCATATAATGCAACAAGTACATATAAAAGTGGAATTGTTAAAATGTCCATAAATATAAGTGTTGCAAATAAGAGCATTAATATACAGCGAATTATATCTGTAAATAACATCAATTTCACCCGGTCAATTCGATCCACGACTAATCCAGCAAACGGTAACGCAAGAATATTAGGAAGCATGTATATTGCCATAGTCATTCCCATTACAACTGTTGAACCAGTTAATGAATACACAACGACTGGCAGAATAACCATCGTTATCGAACTACCTAAAGTCGAAAGTAATTGCCCAATCCATAAAAACTTAAAGTGCGGTGACACTTTAACTGGCAATAACACTTTACCGACATAACCTGAATTTTTCTCTGTTGGTATTTCTCCTTGCATATCTCTCTCCTCTTTTCAAATGATTATAGACTTTATAATGAATAACCGAAAATTAATAATATTCTATTTTTAATTATATAAGAAACTATTATGTTATGGTAAAATTATCAAAAAAAGATAAAGGAGAATACATTATTATGCCTCAAAATTCTCATAATATCGAGCACCGCATCTATACAATGTGTATGATCCAGCGAAATAATGACGCTTTACTTATAAAACGCCCCGACCATCGAGGTTTTCCTGGCTACATAGCTCCTGGTGGAAAAGTAGATTTCCCAGAAAGCATATTACAAGCTGCTATACGAGAATCGAAAGAGGAGACCGGACTCCACGTTTCTAATTTAATTTTCAAGGGGTTAGACGAATATGTAAATCCTAAGGAAAATGTTCGATATATGGTATTTAACTATTGGACAGATTCATTTGAAGGTGAACTCCTTTTGAATCCTCCTGAAGGCGAATTATTATGGGTGCCAATTGATACAGCACTCAATCTTCCTATGCAAGATTGGTTTAAAGAGAGATTCCCATTATTTTTTGAAAAAGGTACGTTTGAAATTCAGCGTGTTTGGGACCAAGACTTGGATAAACAAGTTGCTATGACAATTACCCATACATAAAAAGCTTGGAATCTCTCCAAGCTTCTCTTACTTCTCCTCTATTTTCTTAATCTCATAATCAATTTCTAAAAACTTGACTCCGAATATCCACATTCTATGGTGAGCTGTTAACATTTGGTCCGCGCTCTCTTTAATGATAAATGTCTCTGCTAATGGTAAACGTATTGTAAAGAAACGAGTATATAAATAAATCCCCTCATCCCCCCTGTCATTCTCTCTTAACTTACTTGTAATGATTAAAGCATTATCATCATTGCATAACTTCAAAATACCTGTCATATTCGAATATGGTAAAGGTAATGCGATATTCATATATGTATCTTTCTTGTATGTATGCTTTGAATAAAGAGCTACAAAAATTGTCTCCCCTGCTTCATTTTTTCTTAGCCAAGCCCTTACATTCTCTCTTCCATCCTTCTCATCTATTATCCCAATGATAGAGCCATGCATCGTTTCCCACTTGCCGCCCATTCCTAAATGTATTTGTCCTACACGCTTACTCATTTTCTCATAACAAAATGCAACCGGACGGAACCAACGAGTCCATTTAATATGCGATTGTAACTCATACTCTTTTGTATTTTCATAAAAACGAATAATACTTAAAGGAATCTTCGCCATGTCAACTGCCTCACTATGAAAATCATTCATTTTATCAACTAAACCTTTGTATTCCTTGCTATCTATTAAATTTCTGTTATGTAAAAATACTTCACCAACTGTCGCATTTCCTCTTAACCTGCTCATTGGTTTCCCGTAATATTTATAATTCGGAGTACTCTTTTCAATCATCCAGCCAAAAAATGCTGGTAACGCTACTCCAATTCCATTTACAACACCGTGAATCCAGACCATTTGTGCAATTGTAATCGTCATTACTTGTTTGAAATTTCCGTATGAATATATGAGTGAAAACATTATTGTTACCATAAGTGTACTGGATGAAAGAGTAAGGAGAATCTTTGCACTTATAGCATTGAATTTCGTTCTCCACACGTAAACTCCATATCCATAAATCGCACATAAATATATGAACACTGCAAAAAATTCAAGTATCCTTGAGTATGTAATTCCTATCGCAACTGTCATAGGTGAAATGACTATGATAAACATAATAGCATCATACACTTTACTTCTCTTTTCTCTTTTCCTTCCAAGTAAACCAGCTGATAACGGCAATAGAAATGCCGAGTAATGAAAGTGTGCCGCTGTAAGTAAAACAATGTCAGAACTAAAGTGCATAATTGAAACCTTTGCTACTGAAGCAAAAAACCAAAAACCACCTAAAAACAAATAAATAAACGCACTATCGATAGCCGTCTCTTCTATCGGTTTCCATCCTCTTTCTAACAATCTACTTACACCAAATAACGCAACGATTCCTGTATATGCAAACCAAAGTAGCGCAAAGAAATAGTGATTTGTTACGAAAGCTAGCATTGCACTGATTGCTGCGATTGGATATAAAAACGATACAAATTTATAAAATAATACATACGATCCATTTCTTTTTTTCTTATCAATAATACAAAAAGACATCGGTATAAATAACAAAATAGATAATAAAATAATTGCTTCAACTGGGTTTACATTTGACCACTCACATATTAGAAAAATAATATAGCAAGCAAGCCCAAATAGTATATTTTTCATATCGTTTATTTCCTTTCCACAAATGTTCCCTTATATGAAAATAATGAACCAATTAACGGATTTCGTACTTGTACATGAATTCGAAAACATTGTAGTGTTTCATCATAACTTTCTACAATTTTTGCCTCTCCGTATAAAAATCTAGGTAACGGTATTTTTCTTCCAAACATAAAAAACCATTGTTTCTTTGAAGAAATATGCATCCCGCCTTTTTTCATCAATATAAAAATTCAATGTAGAAACGAGTAAATGTGGCTCACCAAAATAATCTACAATTTCATTATTCTCTTCATCCAACTGCATAACAGCGTTAAAATATCTTTTCTTATTATGAAAATAAAAAGTACGATTCCACCGTACAAACTCATTTCCATGTTCATCTCGCTCAGCGGTATTATGTATCACAAACGGAACTTTTTGCCCTCGCTCAGAGAAAAACATTCGAAACTTCGATGTAATTTTTAATATTAATTTAACGAAAAAAGATCCTCCATAAATTTCATCCATTTCCCCTTCCCCAATAAAGCTATTTTCCTTTGTTATCGCATATCGTTCCTGCAATTTTGGATGAAGCCTTTTATAAGAATCCCCTAATAATCTTTCATAAATATTAACCATATACTTATCCCTTTCTCGTCCTCTTGCAATTTTTTGCGCTTGGCAAATTAGTGCTATTTATATAACCGACAATCGATAACCCTATTAGAAGAAAATTTAATGTAATCGGATTAAACGGTTGCGTAAAACTAGCGATATTCGTCGATCCTGCCGCTAATGTTAAAACTATCAACAATATAATATGCAATATAAATAGTTTTCGCTTTTGAAGTGGCAATAGCCACATAACACCCCATATTATTTCTAAAAATCCAACTATTTTAAGTATAAAAATACTACTTTCATTCGATCCGATTAGTGCAGAAAGCATCTTTACTTCTTCTGAATGAGTAAACATCAATTTCGGTACAATCCCTTGATATAACCATACGAAAGCAAATAAAAAGCAAACTAGCCAATACGTCATCGTTCTTCTAATTAGCAACTTAGGATGAAGTCCCTTTTCTAACCATAATTTTAAAGCATCAAAACTCCATGCTGTCGCCCAACCTAATAGTGGACGAAAAACATATAAATCTATCACATTTCCTATACGACCAAATCTCGTATCATAATCATATTGCGTTTCAAAATGAATATGTTCTTCATTCGGTGTATACTTCCAATAACCACGCCCTATTTGTATAAGTGATAATTGATTGTCTGTCCAAAATTTTAAAGAGGAAATGCGTTCTCCAGTTTCTTTTCTTATTTCACCTATCGATTCCCCTTCTCCGGCTATTTCAAGTCCAAATCCGATCTTTGTTTTATATAAAAACTTCTGTGGTTCTCCCTCTTTTTTTTCTAAATACGAAATCTCAGTAAAACGAGCATCCCACTCTGTATGTATATCAGGCTCTTGTGTATATGCCCATAGTTTCTCCATTGTTGTGTTCATTTCTGTGGCTACATAAATAGGCTTTTTCTTCCCCATCCTTCCACCTCCCATGCGCTATATTTTCAATGTACATGCAATGAATCGATTTTGCTACATTTTTCACAAACTAATTTAATAAAAAGATAGAATTTCAAAAAAATACAAAAAACACTTGATTCCCTGAAAAATTTAAATTATTATAAAACAAATGTTACCAACAACTTCATAAATCATACACTCTCGCCTAAAACGTGAGATAGAGGTTGCAACGCTTATAAGTATTCTAAAGGAGACACAGAGATGTCTATGATTTTAGAGGAAAGGAAGTGTTGCCGAAATTGATAAATTTCTCTGCATTTATCAATTGGGGCTGTTTTCGAATAGAAACAGAACTGTCATATGTACAGACGTGTACGTATGAAGAGCTATCTACAAAAAAGAGATATCATTTTTATGATATTCCTTTTTTGGCGGTTTTTTTATTAGCTCCGTTTTCTGTTTCCCTTTTCCTGTAACAGCACCATCCTCACTTATTTGAGATGGTGTTTTTTGTTTTTCTCTCTGGTAACTACAGGAATATTGGGATTTGTATATGTCCTAACCTATTCTTAAAAATGGACGAAAGAAGGAATTCGTAATGGAAACGATTGTACAAAAATTTGGCGGTACTTCTGTCGGAAGCGTCGAACGCATTCAACATGTAGCAAATTTAATTATTGAAGAATATGAACGAGGACATAGTATTGTCTCTGTCGTTTCAGCAATGGGAAAAAGTACGGATAAACTTGTAGCACTTGCTAACGCTATTACTGAAAATCCAAGTAAACGTGAAATGGATATGCTCCTATCTACAGGAGAACAAGTAACCATTTCATTATTAACAATGGCACTACAAACAAAAGGTTATAACGCAATTTCATTAACAGGATGGCAAGCTGGTATTACGACAGAATCTGTACATAGTAGTGCACGGATTATTGACATTAACACTACTCGTATTCAGTCTCACCTTACTGAAGGCACGATTGTTATAGTAGCTGGTTTCCAAGGAGTAAGTGAAGAAAATGAAATTACCACACTTGGCCGCGGTGGCTCTGATACGACTGCTGTCGCATTAGCTGCTGCACTAAAAGCAAAAAAATGTGATATTTATACGGATGTGACCGGCGTATATACGACTGATCCACGAGTTGTACAAGATGCTTATAAATTAGATGAAATTTCTTATGACGAAATGTTAGAGCTTGCCAACCTCGGTGCTGGCGTATTACACCCACGCGCTGTTGAATTTGCTAAAAATCATAATGTAATTTTAGAAGTTCGCTCAAGTATGGAACAAGAAAACGGAACAATTGTAAGGGGAGAATGTAACATGGAACAACAATCAATCGTTAAAGGTATTGCATTTGAGGATAATATTACACGCGTCACAATTAAAGGATTAGAACAAGGTGCACTTTCAACAGTTTTCTCTACATTAGCAGCAGCACATATTAATGTGGATATTATTATTCAAAGTATTACAAATGAAGGAACTGTTCACCTCTCATTCTCAATCCATTCTAATGATTTAAGAGAAACATTAGAAGTATTGGAACAAAATCAAGAAGCACTTCACTACGAATCTGTAGAACATGAAAATCATTTAGCAAAAGTATCAATTGTAGGATCTGGTATGGTATCTAACCCAGGAGTTGCTGCGAATATGTTCACTACTTTAAAAGAAGAAGATATTCATATTAAAATGGTAAGTACATCAGAAATTAAAGTATCTGTCGTTATTGACCGTCTTCATTTAGTAACGGGTGTTGAAGCACTTCATCAATCATTTATGGCGAAAATTGAACCTTTAGTGCAAATGATTTAATTTCCACCAGTAAAACTTACAACAAATTATATGAATCTATTTCCTTCCTATATAAATAGAAAGCTGTTTGCATAGTGGAAAGTGAGAAAAAGGTTATTTAGTTTAAAATAAAGTCGTTTGAAGAACAATAAAATTGTTAAAAAACGGAAGCAAGTCATTCTATTCAACAATCGGGCAGTTATCTCCCACCTAACTTCCTCGCATTCGCCGAATTTTGAGGTGGGAGTCTTATTGCCCGCAAATAGCGGGATAAATTTTTACACATAAGGAGATAAAGACTATGGCAAACAACAGATTACTAAGAATGGACAATGTCAGCATCGTTGTAGAATCTCTTGATAACGCAATCTCTTTCTTCAAGGAGATTGGATTAAAACTCGAAGGGCGGGCTACTGTCGAAGGTGAATGGGCTGGTCGCGTAACTGGACTCGGTTCTCAGTGCGTAGAGATTGCTATGATGGTTACGCCAGATGGTCACAGCCGAATTGAACTTTCGCGATTTCTCACCCCACCTACTATAGCAGATCACCGGACAGCTCCTGTAAACGCCCTCGGTTATCTGCGCGTCATGTTCACCGTCGAGGACATTGACGAAATGGTATCCAGACTTACTAAGCATGGTGCTCAGCTCGTTGGAGAAGTAGTTCAGTATGAGAACTCGTATCGACTCTGCTACATTCGTGGAACCGAAGGAATTCTAATCGGTTTGGCGGAACAACTCAGTAACAAATAAGTAAGTGACGTTTTATAAAAGGCCTTTACTGAAATATACATTACTGAAGTAAAAATATTTGAAGAAAATTCTTATTCAATAAAACTTAGATTTTCAACCCCGTCCTAACTTTAGAACGGGGCTATACTCGTTTGAGCTTTTAAAATTAAATAACTTTATTATCATTTTACACATAGATTTCAAGACTCTATACAAACAGCTTTTTAACATATTACCTATATCTAAAAATCATTATAAAACAATTAGATTATTCGCAATACCTTTTCCTAGGAAATATAACGGACTCTTCTCACTTCTTATCATATATATCTTTCCCTTTAAATAACGAGCGAAATTCATGCAAAATAACTTTCTTCACGTCGGAATAAAAGACCATCATGAATAGCGCAGCCCCTAATAAAATCTCTTGAATTCCTTCGTAATCAATGAAAGCACTCATAATTAGCAAACCAAATCCAATATAAAAACCAAACTCATTCTCTTTCTCAAAATCCTCAGCTTCTTCATCAATATGTATTTTCTCTTTAAAGTTTTGATTCCCTTTTATTAATTCATCGAGCGTAACGTTGTACATTTCGCTCAATAAAATTAAATTATCAATGTCGGGGTAACTTTTATCATTTTCCCACTTATCCCGCTTTAACAGGCACTAAATCCCATCGTAGCTTTTAAATACATCAAGGAAGCCAGATGGGATTAACTGCCTATAAAAGCCCGATTGGTTCAACTAATAATCAGTGGGATAAATCGCTCCACTGATTAAAGTTTCACTTTATACACCGCTTGCCTAGTTACCCCAATTTTCTTTGCAACATCCTCTTGCGAAAAACCCTTTGACTCTCGTAATTTTTTTAATTGTTCTCCCAAGTTCATAACGCCCCCTCCTTTAACAAATTATTACATAAAAGGAGATAAAAAAGAAAGAAACTATTAGTAACACTCACTGTAAACCACCAGTTTACACAATAAAAAAGGGAGAGTAACTCTATTTTCGAGCCATTCTCCCTCTCACTTATATTAAAACAAATGAATGTTTTCTTTCTTACAAGCTTCACGTAAATCATCAGGCCATACAGAAGATTGAACTTCACCGATATGTGCTTTACGTAAGAAGTACATACACATTCTTGATTGGCCGATACCACCACCAATTGTTAATGGTAGTACGTCTTCTAAAATACCTTTATGGAAATCATACTCACGTTTGAAGTCTTCACCAGTTTTCGTTAATTGCTCATCAAGTGCTTTACTATCAACACGAATTCCCATTGATGATAATTCGAACGAAGCTTGTAGTACTGGGTGCCAGAATAAAATGTCACCGTTTAATTTCCAATCATCATAATCGGACGCGCGTCCATCGTGCTTTTCACCTGAACGGAGTGCATCACCAATTCCAATAATAAAGACTGCACCGTGTTCTTTCGCAATTGCATGTTCACGATCTTTCGGTGTTAATTCTGGATATTTATCTTCCAGTTCTTGAGAAGTAATGAAAACAATTTCTTCTGGTAAATACTTTCCAAGGAACGGATACTTTTCAAATAAGTGATCTTCCAATTCTTTGAATATTCCATAAATTGTTTGTACTGTTTTTTGTAAGTAATCGATAGTACGCCATTCTTTTTGAACGATTTTTTCCCAATCCCATTGGTCAACATAAATGGAATGCGTTGCATCAAGTTCTTCATCACGACGAATCGCGTTCATGTTTGTATATAAACCTTCACCAGCTTCATATCCGTATTCATGTAATGCGAATCTTTTCCACTTCGCTAGTGAATGTACAATTTCTAATTCTTCTCCTGAATGTAACATATCAAATTCAATTGGACGTTCTACACCGTTTAAGTGATCGTTTAATCCTGATTTCTTCGTTACGAATAATGGTGCAGATACGCGGAATAGTTCAAGTCGTTTTGCTAATTGATCCTCAAAAAATGTTTTAACTTCCTTAATTGCGATTTGAGTCTCTCTTACTGTCATTAATGATTGATACATGGTGGTTTCCTCCTAAAATGTTTGGATGTTGTGAAAAGAAGCCAACAAAAAAAGCCCTTCTTTCCCAAAAAACTGGGACGAAAGACTTTGGTTCCGCGGTACCACCCAAATTAGCAACAGAGGTTGCTCACTTATACAATACGGAGATTAAAAAATCTCGATACTGTTCTTCTTGTAACGGCGAAGTTCCCGGCTAAGTCTACTTTCCTATAAAGGATTTCGGTTAGCGACTCCAGGAGGTTCTTCATAATAGGCTTCGTATCAGGCTCACACCGTCCCTGACTCGCTTAAACTACATCCTACTACTACTCGTCCTTTCATAGTCGTTTTATTGTCACATCTCTGAAACATTTTATTAATGATTATTCTATACAAAAAATCGATAAAGTCAACAAAAAGTTTTAAAATATTTTTCAATTCTTTATTTTATGCCTTTACCGACTGTTCTTAATATAACATTTTTATTTCCTTTGTCTCTTCAATCCAAAAAACATTTCACTAATTGAAACTAACATATATACAACAACTAGTGTGATTGTTCGAAATATAGAATCCGCAGTATTTCTTATTATTTTCATTTTCTTTATAATTCCTTTCAGTTTACTCGCAATTTCATGATATACTATAGCATTCAAGCAGTTTGTTTTTATTTAAAGCAAGCATAGTCATTTATCGATAGTATTTTTCTAAAACATTGGCTATTATCAAATCAGATTTTTTATATAACGGAGTGATCATATGAGTAAAACGAAAGCAAAACCGAAAAAAGGTGTAGGACAAGGTACAGGAAGTAAAGGATGGAACCGTTGGCAATCAAGTGCGAAAAAGAAAGCTGCAAAACCATACAAAAGTAAAGGTACAAAGAAATAAAATAAATAGTGGGAGACGAACAACTCCCACTATTTAAAGTTTCACTTTATCTCTTTACTTTGTACAAAACAAAATATAATTATTACAACAAAAAAGCTATGCTTTCATCTCTATGAAAGCATAGCTTTTTGCATATTAAATCATAAGAATATCGCGGATTTCTTCCTCCGTAATAGAAGATAACTTCTCTTCTCCCGGCTCGATAATTTCAGCGATTAAATTTTTCTTACTCTCTTGTAACTCGTGCATTTTTTCTTCAATTGTTCCATGTGCTACTAACTTAATCACTTGCACTGTATTTTTTTGTCCCATTCGATACGCTCTATCCGCAGCTTGTTGTTCAACAGCTGGATTCCACCACAAGTCGTACAATATAACTGTATCTGCACCTGTTAAATTTAGTCCTGTGCCACCAGCTTTTAACGAAATAAGAAATAGATCCCCTTCTCCTTCGTTAAACCGATTGCATAGCTCTACACGTTCTTGCGCTGGTGTACTCCCGTCTAAATAAAAGTATGGAACTGCTTGACGATTTAATTCACGTCCGATTATCGAAAGCATCTTCGTAAATTGGGAAAAGATAAGAATTCTCTTCCCTGTACTTCTGCATTCCTCCAAAATTTCTAGCAGCTGATCAAATTTAGCTGAACTACCTTTATAGTCATCAACAAACAAAGCAGGATGACAACAAATTTGCCGTAGTCTCGTTAAACCAGCTAAAACCCGAATTTTATTTTTACGTAACGTATCTTTATCCAAATGTTTTAACGTTTCTTCTCTTAACTTTGCTAAATAAGCTGCGTAAAGCCTCTTTTGATCTGGTAAAAGTTCTGATGATTGCAAGTGCTCAATTTTTTCTGGGAGTTCGTGTAATACATCACCCTTTAACCTTCTTAACACGAAAGGTTTTACCCGCTTCGCAATATCTTCACGTCTTAAATCACCGAACTCTTTTCTTCCCGGTAATAATTCTGGGAAGACGACGTGGAAGATAGACCATAGCTCTTCTAATGAATTTTCTACAGGTGTTCCTGTTAATCCAAAACGGTACTCCGCCTGCACTGTTTTTACCGCTCTTGCAGTTTGCGTCGTATGATTTTTAAATGCTTGTGCTTCATCAAGAAATAGCGTATGAAATGGCTGCTCATATAACCTTATATCTCTTCTCAGTAGAGGATATGACGTAATGACAACATCAAATTTCGTTATATCTTTTAAAATTTTTCGGCGCTCTGCTTGATTTCCATCGGCAATAACTGCTCTAATATGTGGAGCGAATTTTTTCAACTCACTAAGCCAGTTGTAAACGAGGGACGACGGAGAAACAACTAATATAGGCAGTTTCTTCTCTCGAATTTCCGGCAAAACAGAGTCTATAAAAGCAATACTTTGCAACGTTTTCCCCAGTCCCATATCATCAGCTAAAATGCCGCCAAAACGATAATAGGCAAGTGTTTTCATCCACTGGAATCCGTATGTTTGATACTCTCTCATTATCGCATCTAAACCACTTGGCACCGCAAACTTCAGCTTTTTAGGGTTTTGAATGTTCTCTACCAATTCTTGAACAGACTCATCTAAACTTAATACGTTTCCTTCTTGCAGTGAATTCATCCATTTCACACTACGAATAAGAGGGACATCTATTTCTTCGCCCTTTAAAAATCCTTTTCGAATACTAGATTCTTTTATAAACTGATTAATATCATTAAACTCTTTACTCTCAAGTGATAGTAGAGCACCACTTGCTAAACGATAATATTTTCGTTTCTCTTCAAGTGCCACTAATACCCCTTTAATTTCTGCCTCTGGAATACCTTTTATATCAAAGCGAAATGATAACCAATCAATTCTCTCTTTCCTTCTAACTCTTATAAGAGGAGCTGTGTCTCCCTTATGAATTCGTAATTTGATGGCTGACGTCGCATAAATATCAACTAAACCTTTTAACGTTGGAACGACGTGATATAAAAAGTTATACTCAGCCTCTTCATTATGCATAAAATAACCGCCTTCCGTTTTCGCAAAGGCACTTTCACTCATAATGTCTAAAATCTCTTTTTCCTTTTTCTCATCACGATTAAAAACAGATGGCTGCCCATCCTCTTCTAACGGATTAATCACGACGTTTCCATAATGAAATTCGAGACCTGCTAACAAACGATTTTTCACTCGATCTAAATACAATTTTGCTTTTAATGCGGGTGTTTCAACACGATCTGATACTACCTCATCTATTCGCACAGTTCCTAGCTTCATTAACCCTGGTACAACTTTTGCTACAAAGTGCTCCATCTTATCTGCTGGAATATACAATTGGTTACTACTAGAACGATTCATCATTTTTTGTAATTCGATAAGTCGCTTACAATCCTCAGCATTCAACTGATACAGTTTCCCTCCAAATAGAGCATAACTATACGTATCCATTACTTCTACTTGTTGTAAGCCGTCAATATAAAGTGTAAACCCACCGTTACTCCCTTTATTAAACTCAAAATGTAAAGGAAGTAGCCCTTTTGAAATTTGTAAACCGTGAAAAGATTTTCCACCTTGATTAAGTCCCACAAACTCAACTTTAGAAAGTAAAGAAAGCATATCCTTCCATGAAGCTGGCGGTATTAAAATCATACTATCATCTTGTTTTGCATGTACTTCCAGTGTATCCTCATACATTTTTTCATTATGATAAATTTTAATGAGCTGCTGAATAATCGCATCGGTTTCTTGCTTAAAGCTATGTACATCCGGTGTATATGTAAATTTATTCGAACAATTATAGGACTCTCTTTTCTCCACATTGGAAAGAAATTCTCTAATATGATTTACAAAATACATCTTGGCGAGTTTAAACTGAATACCTAGCAGTGCCCCACCATTTTTCGTAACTACTGGCGTACATATAAATTCAACATGAAGTATTTCACGTGTATCAAAACGGTGTTGTTTACTTTTTGGTCTTAATGGTTTTTCTGCAAATAAATGAAACATCCCGCTTGTTAATTGATCATTTCCACTCATATTCCCGCTACTAAGAGGCACCATTCCACCGGTTTGCTGATTATAATTTATTTGTATCAATACTGCCGCAACATGTTGACAGTATGTTTGAAAAGACGCTAACGAAGGACAACTACATTTCGCAACAACATCACCTTTTTTAGCTTTTTCTACTGTAACATGAAAATCTTCGTTCCCTTTTACCGTCGCTTCGCAAATTTCTTTATTTTCATCATAATGATTTATTATTACTTTATTTGATTTATAATAAGCTTCGCCTCTTTTATATGAGGTTTCTCCGCATACTTCTTTAATAATCGATTTATTTAATGTAAAACCCATTGTTTTGACACTTCCTTACTTTAAAACCAGTTTCTCTTAACTAACATTTTACATGCTCCAAGAGAAAATATAAAATGTAGATTTAATAAAAAAAGATGCTTGTATATAAGCACCTTTTTTCACTCTATCTCCATCAACCGTTTCGCCTCAAAATACAACACTTGAATAAATTTCTTCGTATTAATTCGTATATGGCCAGAAGTTGCTACTTCATCCTTTGTCATTTCTGTCATTCGTTTTCTAACTACAGTGAAATCAAAAAATTTCGGAGCATAGCTTTCAAATTTCGGATTTGAAAAGTCTGTTAATCCAAGGGAAGCTAAGTGATTTAACGATTGATAAATCGCTCTACGTACCCTTTGTTCAGATGCTTTTCTCTCCTTATCTATATCTGCATCTGAAGCTATATTCTCTAATTTTCTTATAGTTATATGGTGAAAGATATCTTTTAGCGCAGGAAATCCAAATTCAAACGTTTGCTCTTTTTCTTGTCCATATAAATATTCCAACATACTAAGTAAATCTTTACTTCCATTCTCTCCCGCAATACCGAGTTCTGATAATAAATAGCGCCCTGAATCTGCTATTCTTTTTCCTTCCTGCATTGGCTCATTTCGAACTTGCGGCTGTTCCCACTTAAAAACGTTATTCAATGATTTTTGAATATCATGTATAGAGCGCTCTAAACGAATACGTTCCATTACTTTACGTACAACAGATATAACCTCAATTTTATTTAATGGTTTCGTAATATAATATTCAACACCAAGTGTATACGCCTCACCAATAAGCTGTTTCGATTCAACTTGAGAAATCATGATGATTTTCCCTGAAAAAGAGGACGCAATATGGCGAACTGTTTCAATCCCGTCTCGCATTGGCATTAATAAATCAATAAATAAAATATCTACTTTTTTAAAATTTAGTTGGTCGGCTTCAATAAAAGCTCCGTCTTCCGATTCTCCAATTACTTCCCCAAGATCACCATCTTCAATAATTTGTGAAAGCATAGAGCG
The DNA here is from genome assembly GCF_016651125.1 of Bacillus sp. TH17. NCBI lineage: Bacteria > Bacillati > Bacillota > Bacilli > Caryophanales > Bacillaceae > Bacillus > Bacillus sp. TH17. The sequence goes on along the minus strand of NZ_JAEKEN010000001.1, from coordinate 1,387,410 downwards.
GAAAACTTCATCATCATCTACGATATAATAAAACAACTTCATTCTCCTTCCCGCTTTAAACTGCACTCCGGTAAACAAACGACAAACTTACACCCTCCGCCAGTTTCTCGGTCTTCTAATCTCACTTCTCCTCCGAGCTCTGTTACCATTTCGTTTATGTAAGAAAGTCCAATTCCTGTTGATGGTGTTCCCGTTTGATCATACTTTGAAGTAAATCCAGGCTTAAATACTAATTTCTTATATTTTTGTGCAATACCAGGTCCATCATCAATTACTTCAAAGAATATATGGTTATCAAGTTTATATAACTTAATAATAATAACGCCATTATCCGCAATTGCTTCAACTGCATTTGCAACTAAATTATTAAAAATTGATAAGACCGTGTACACATGATATTCTGCATGCTCACCTTCTATATGTTTAGAAAAACGTATATCTTTTCCCAACATTTCAGCGTACTTCTCATTTATTCTCACAATCATTTCCGCAAGCTCATGTCCTTCTACATACTCAGCCACATTTTTATCTAATAACAGTTTAGATAACCCTGCAAAAATTCTTTGATTATCCTTTTTTATTTCATGTACTTCTCCCGCTATTTTCAATGCTGTTTTACTACTCGAATCATCGTTCGCTTGTAAATTCCGATATAATTGATACGCTGTTTGTGTAATTAACTCCGCATTTTGTAACGTTTTTTTCAAATGAACAGATTCCACATATAAGTTAGAAAGATGCAGCAACATTTTTTCATTTTCTTTTCGCACTTGTGATTCTTTTAATTTTGTTTCATACAAGTTCATCATATTTAAAAAACCAAGCGCAAAGAAACTACGAAAAATAGCAATAATAATTAGTTTATTCACTTCAGAAACTGTTATCGTTGTCCCCAGCACTAACATATGATAAAACGCAAGTTCAGACATACTTGCGATAATTTCAATTGTAATTCCAAGACATCCTATCACAAGTGGCTTCTGATGAAACTTATTCACCCTACAAAGCGAAAAAAGACTTCCATAAATAAAATAATAAAAGAACACAGGATAACGCAAATAAAATGATTCTGTCATATGGAATGAACCTTGCAATACCCAGTCAAGACATACACGAAATAAGACTACAGATATACCTACAAGAATACCTGCAGCTGCTGCTGGCACTCTTCTTAAAAATAGTAATAAAAAGAAGAAAAGCGGTGTCCCGAAACTAACACGAAACATATCATTAAAAGGATGAAAATTCAGCTCTCCAGCAATCGGAACAACAACCATTAATATAATTAAAAGATACATATCTTTCTTCCATAATTGATTCCAATTCAAAGGTGCCACTTCCTATGCTTTTTTTCAATTGTAAAAGTGAAAGCCCGCTTATAATTATAAACGGGCTTTATTTCTATATTCTAACCTTTTCTACCGCTTTTATTTGGCGATACTCCGGTTCCCATATTGCTTCTTTTACTGCAATCTTAATATCGTCATCACTTAAGTTCTCTCTAGCAACACCTTCTGCAACTGCGACTTTCGCTACTTCAATCGCAACCAGTTCAGAGATATTACGTAACTCTTCAACTTCTGGCAAAATAGGCGCTCCTGGCTGACTTGTATCTACCATACTTGCAACTGCTTCTGCTGCTGCTGCGAACATTCCATCCGTCATGACGCTTGCACGAACAACAATTGTACCAAGACCTAGTCCTGGGAAAATAAGTGCGTTATTTGACTGTCCAATCACATACGTTACACCGTTATATGTAACCGGTTCAAACGGACTTCCTGTTGCAACTAATGCTTTTCCTTCTGTCCACTCGATTAAATCTGCTGGTTTCGCTTCAGCAAGTGGCGTTGGATTCGACATTGGTAAAATGATTGGTCTTTCTACATGAGAAGCCATTTCTTTAATAATTTCCTCTTTAAATGCGCCTGCAACAGTAGATGTACCAATTAAAATTGTCGGTTTTACATGTTTCACAACTTCAGCAAGTCCGATAGCATCATTTTGTTTCCAATCACTTACTTCAGCTTCTTTTCTTGCATATGGAATTTGGAAATCAAGAAGATCTTCCATATTATCTGTAACCAACCCATTACGGTCAATACACCAGAAACGATTATGTGATTCTTCGTCTGATAAGCCGACACGAACCATTGCATCTCTTACTTGATCTGCGATACCGATTCCAGCCGTACCAGCACCAAACACAACTACACGGTGTTCACTTAACGGTACACCAGAAGCTTTTACTGCCGATAATACAGCAGCAAGTGAAACTGCCCCTGTACCTTGAATATCATCATTAAACGTACAAACGTCATGACGATATTTATCTAAAATTTTTCGTGCATTTCGAGAACTGAAGTCTTCCCAATGTAGAAGTGCTTTCGGGAATTGTTTATTTACCGCTTGAACAAACGTATCAATAAATTCATCGTAAGCTTCACCTGTTATACGAGGGTGACGATTTCCAATATAAAATGGATTGTTTAATAATTCCTCACGATTTGTACCTACATCTAAAATTACCGGTAATACACGGCTAGGATCGATTCCAACTGCGGCCGTATATACAGCCAATTTCCCGATTGCGATGTTAATTCCACCAACACCCCAATCACCAATTCCTAATATACCTTCTCCATCCGTTACAACGACTAAATCAATGTTTTCAGCTGTTGCACCGATATTTGCAAATGCATCTTCAATACCTGATGGATCGTTAATTGATAAATAAATGCCACGTGGTTTACGGTATTCATGACTATATCTTTGAATTGCTACACCTACAGTTGGTGTATATACAATCGGTAACATTTCACGTAAATGCTCTGTTAAAATACGATAAAATAACACTTCATTTCGATCATGTAACGCTGTTAAGTATACATTCTTTAATAAATCATCCGGCTGAGAACTAAATTGTTCATATGCTCGGCGTGCTTGTTCTTCTAACGTTAAAACCGCTGGCGGTAATAACCCTTTTAAACCTAACTCTTCTCTTTCCTCTTGTGTGAAAGCTACCCCTTTATTTAAAAGTGGTGTTGATAATACTTCTGCTCCTCTTAATGTTGTTTCTAATGCACCATTAGAAGCCACTGTAAACTTACTCATAACATCCCTACCTCTATTCATATATAGCATTTCTATATTGTAAACAAAAAAGAGGGGATTGTCCCCCTCTTCTTTTAATTTTTCTTTAAAAGAGTTGCTCCTGCAATCCCTGGGTGTGTCATTTCGAATGGATCTAGAATTAACTCTAATTCTTCTTGTGACAATACACCATTTTTCACACATAGTTCTCGAACGGATTGCCCTGTCGCAATTGCTTCTTTCGCAACGCGAGCTGCTGCTTCATAGCCGATATGAGGGTTCACGGCTGTAATAATTCCTACACTCTTCTCAACGTACTCTTTTAAGCGATCTTCATTCGCTTCAATTCCTTTTAAGCAATTATCTGTAAAGGCACGGAAACCGTTATTCATAATGCTAATAGATTGAAGTAAGTTGAAAACAAGTACTGGTTCCATAACATTTAATTCTAATTGTCCTGCTTCTGAAGCAAGGCAAATTGTATGGTCGTTACCAATTACTTGGAACGCAATTTGATTAATTACTTCTGGCATAACAGGGTTTACTTTCCCTGGCATAATAGATGAACCTGGTTGACGAGCTGGTAGCATAATTTCCGCTAATCCAACGCGTGGACCTGATGCCATTAGACGAAGGTCGTTCGCAATTTTAGACATGTTCATCATACATACTTTAAGTGCTGCAGATACTTCAGTGTACGCATCCGTATTTTGAGTTGCATCTACTAAATCTTCTGCACCAACAAGTGGTAATTCACTAATTGTAGCTAAATGTTTTACAACTGCTTCAATATATTCTGGATCCGCATTTAAGCCTGTACCAACTGCAGTTGCTCCCATATTTACTTCATATAGATGTTGACGTGATTGCTTGATACGTTTCATATCACGTTCAAGTACGCGAGAATACGCTTTAAATTCTTGTCCAAGACGAATTGGCACAGCATCTTGTAAATGTGTACGACCCATTTTAATAACATGATCGAACTGTTCTGCTTTTAATTCAAATACATCATGCATATAACCCATCGTTTGTAATAAGCCTTCTAATGCATTTAATGTTGCAATATGAATCGCTGTTGGGAATGCATCGTTTGTTGATTGTGCCATATTTACATGACTGTTTGGACTAATATAATCATAGTCTCCCTTTTCCATTCCTAATAATTCAAGGGCACGATTGGCAATGACTTCATTTGCGTTCATATTCATTGAAGTTCCTGCACCGCCCTGAATTGGATCAACGATGAAATGATCATGCCATTTCCCCTCAAGGATTTCTTGTGATGCTTCTGCGATAGCACCACCCTTTTTCAATTCCAATCTTCCTACATCTGCATTAGCAAGTGCTGCCGCTTTTTTTACAATTGCTAACGCTTTAATTAAACCTTCATGAACTTTGTATCCTGTAATCGGGAAATTCTCTACTGCACGCATTGTTTGTACACCGTAGTACGCATAATTTGGTACTTCTTTTTCACCTAAAAAATCTTTTTCAATTCGTACTCCATTTTTAACTTCAGTTAATGTTGCCATGATTACTCACTCCTTAACAATCTCTTACGCTGCTTTTGTTTGTTTGACCGTTTCTACATATTGTTTTGCTTTCTCATCATCGAATTCGCCTTCCCACTTCGACATAACAATGGCAGCTAATGCATTTCCTAATACATTGACAGCTGAGCGAATCATATCTAAAATGCGGTCAATTCCCGCAATTAATGCGATGCCTTCTAGCGGTAAGCCCATTGATCCTAACGTCGCTAATACAACAACGAATGATGCACCCGGAACTCCCGCCATACCTTTGGATGTTAACATGAGAACGAATAATAGCGTTATTTGCTCCGTCAGTGACATGTGTACACCGTACATTTGTGCAACAAACAATGCCGCTAACGCTTGATAAATAGCTGATCCAGTCAAGTTAAATGTATAACCTGTCGGAATTACGAAAGAGGCAACTGCCTTTGGACAACCGAACTCTTCCATTTTTCTCATTATATTAGGTAAAACAGCTTCTGAACTTGCTGTCGTAAATGAAAGAATAAGTTCTTCTTTTAAAATTTTCATTAATGTAAAAATATTTACTCCAACCATTCGCGCATTAATACCTAATACAATCACAACGAATAGTATAACAGTTACGTATACAGCTAGCACTAGTTTTCCTAAAGGAAGTAGTGTTGCTACACCAAATTTTGCAACCGTAACAGCAATTAATGCGAATACACCAAATGGTGCGAATTTCATCACTTGATTTGTAACCCAGAACATCGCTTCGAGCACACCTTCAAAAAAGTTAAAAACAGGCTTTCCTTTTTCTCCGATTGCTGCAACTCCTAAACCGAATAGTACTGAGAAGAATATAATCGGTAATAAGTCACCTTGTGTAATAGACTCAAATATATTTTTCGGTACAATATGAACAATCGTTTCTGCAAAGCCTTTCTTCTCTGTTGCATCTGCTGTTTGTTTATAAGAAGAAATATCACTTTGCTGTAAATTACTCATATCAACGCCAGTACCTGGTTGGAATATATTTGCTGCAAGTAATCCCATTAAAATAGCAATCGTCGTAATAATTTCGAAATAAAGAATTGTCTTACCGCCCAGTTTCCCAAGCTTTTTCATATCACCTACACCAGCTACCGCAACAATTAATGCTGAAATAACAATCGGTACTACAATCATTTTAATTAAATGAATAAATATGTCCCCAACTGGTGTGATATAAGAAATCGCCGTTTTATTGCCATAAAAGATTGCCCCTACTACAATCCCTAAAACAAGTGCGACAAAAATTTGTGTTGCCAATCCGAATTTTTTCATTTATGTTCATCCCCTTTTATGCGAACGCTTTCATTTCGTATTTATAAAAGCTTACTCACACATCATATAGGCGAACCTACAAAATCATACAAAAACCTACAAGTTCGTCACAAAAAATTCAAATTTATTTCTTATAATATTCATTGACACTTTTTTATAAAAAAGAAATAAAATAACCTTGATAAAACATCAGATTATTTCGTATAATCTAAAAGATATACGTATTCTAAATAAATGGGGATGAAAAGGAGTGGATGTTATGAAAAATCACGTGAAGAAGTTCATCATATCTATTTCTTTTCTATTTCATTTTCTTACGAAGGAACAAAGGCATTCGCCTTTGTTCCTTTTTTATTGCAATCTATATAGGGGGAATTGTTATGAAACCATATAAACGCGTCCTAATTAAACTAAGTGGCGGCGCACTTGCTGATCAATCTGGAAATAGCTTTAACTCCAAACGATTAGAACATATCGCAAACGAAATAATATCCATTATTGACCTAGATATCGAAGTATCCATTGTCATCGGCGGCGGTAACATTTTCAGAGGTCATCTAGCTGAAGAATGGGGAATTGATCGTGTAGAAGCTGATAATATCGGTACGCTAGGTACGATTATTAACAGCTTAATGCTTCGCGGCGTTTTAACAAGTAAAACAGATAGAGAAGTACGCGTTATGACTTCCATCCCTTTTAATGCAGTAGCTGAACCATATATTCGCCTACGTGCAGTACATCATTTAGATAACGGTTATGTTGTCATATTCGGTGGTGGTAACGGGCAACCATTCGTTACAACAGATTACCCAAGTGTACAAAGAGCCATTGAAATGAATAGCGACGCCATTTTAGTCGCAAAACAAGGAGTAGACGGTGTCTTTACAAGTGATCCGAAACATAACAAATCAGCGAAAATGTACAGTAAACTGAACTATAACGATATTGTTAGGCAAAACATACAAGTAATGGATCAAGCCGCTTTATTACTTGCTCGAGATTATAATTTACCGGCACACGTCTTTAACTTTGATGAGCCTGGCGTTATGAAAAGAATTTGTTTAGGTGAACATGTTGGGACGTTGATTAATGATGATGTTTCGATGCTTGTGCATGAAAAATAGTTATTCCCATCAAAAAAGGGTGTCCTTTATAGACACCCTTTCTTCCTTAATTATTATAAATAAAAATCAACTAATCCCGCCAACCTCTCCTTAAAACGCTCCCAAAAAGATAAGTTTTCAAAAAACTCTTTCTTCATTTCTTTCGAATCATTAAAATCCTCTATTAACGCCTTATTTACTTGCGCTACGATAGGACCACCATGAATATACAAATTCATCTCATCATTTATATAGAAGCTACGCGCAGTAAAGTTTGTAGTACCGATAACAGTTAGTTCATTATCAATCAGCATTAACTTTCCATGAAACATACCTTTTTTATAACCGTATACCGTAATCCCGTTATTAACAGCTTGACGAATATAAGGATACGCTGCCTCTTTAATAAGAGGAATATCTGGTTTATATGACCATAGTATTTTTACTGTAACACCACGTTTTTGCGCTCCAATTAAAGCATTCATTAATTCTTTATTTTTCGCTATAAAATAAGGTGTTGTAATTACAATTGAATGTTTCGCTTGTTTTATTAACTTTATATATTTTTCAGCGACGTGATGTCCATTGTAGCTAACCATCGTATGTAATGTATTCCCTTTACTCGCTTTATTCGTACTTCTTTTTATATGTTCTTTCGTATCTCGTTTCCAATCTAAAGCGAATTGCTCTTCTAAATCTTTTGCTCCTTCTCCTCTAAGCCGCACATGATAGTCACGCCAATATCCAAATCGCTTATCTTCCCCTAAGTACTCATCCCCCATATTAAAGCCACCCGTATAGCCAATCTCCCCATCAATCGTCGTAATACGACGATGATTACGATGGTGAAGTGAATAAAATCCAAATGGCAATTCCGGTTTTCTACTATATGTAAAATGAACACCACTTTCCCGCAATTCATTTTTCATCTTTCTTTCAAATGATAAATCATTAATTAAATCAACCGATAAATATACGTTTATTCCTTCTTTCGCCTTCTCCTTTAATAAGTTTAAAAAAGTATGGCTACTTTTATCATCCGATAAAATATAAAAATAAGTGTAAATAGATCGCTTCGCTTCTCTTATATCAGTAAACAACTGTTTATAAAACGACTTCCCTTCCACATATAATTGAAAGTCACTATAATGAGGCGCATACTCTGTCGGCATATTTTTCCCGGCTTCCATTTTCCTTCCGAGCGTAACGTCAATATGCATCCAAATTAAAATAACAACGAAAATAGCAATAATAATAGAAGTGACTCGCAATATTTTTTTAATCATTTTGATTTCCTTCCACTCATATTACTTACTATTTCGTAGTGTTTCATTAAAGTATGTTTTCATACAAAATGTATTTCTTACTTTTTGTCGGCTGTTAAAAACTTAAAGGAGAGCAGACTATGAAAAGAGCAAAAACTCCTATTATTTTTATCCCAGGTCTTTTCGGTTCAATGAGTAATATTATTATTCCTGGTACCGGTAATTGGAACTTTGGGCTTTCTTCGTTTATTTATGAACCATTCATTATGATGTTAGAAAGTATCGGCTATGAACGAAATAAAAACTTGTTTATCTGTTTTTATGACTGGCGTCAGCGTATTGCTTTTTCCACTCAAAAATATTTATTAAAAACAATTGCCTATGTTAAAGAATTTACAGGGTGCGATAAACTAAATTTAGTTTGTCATAGTATGGGTGGACTTCTTGCACGTTCTTACGTTCAAAGTGAAGAATATGAAAATGATGTGGAGCAACTTATTATACTTTGTACACCAAACGCTGGATCTCCCCCCAATTATAGTTATTGGACTGGAGGTAGTCTCCCAGTACATGCATCTTCTAAAATAAATATTGTTCGTTCCTATATGGAACAGTACATACACTACGTAAGTACCTTGTATAAAATGAATAAAGTCGAAGCGATACACCGTTACTTTCCAGGATTACAAGATGTTATTCCTTGTAAAGATTATGGAAATTATTTATTTATAAGATCAGGCTCTTCTATTACATTTCTTCCTTATAGTAAGATGCAAATGAAAAACCCTTTCCTCGATACATTAAATGAAAATAGATTTATTATACAGAAAAGAAATATTGAAACTACACTTATTGCAGGAGATGGAGTAGAAACGATTCAATATTTACAAGTCGTCCCTTCACATTCAAAACTAGAATGGACAGACGGAAAAGTCGTCGGTGATATACTTACAAAACATGGTGACGGTAACGCTGTTCTACATAGCGTTTTTCTTCTAGAAGGAAATAAATATGTTGTGCATGCTTCACATAACGAAGTGCTCTACAAAAGCATTCCTATATTACAAAAGATACTTTAAATTACGAATACAAAAAAGGTGTGGCATTGCGCCACACCTTTTCATTAAATGAAGTTCCTCGCATCATTATTTCTTCCAAACTTATAAATAGCAATTAAGAAGAATGCTATCGCGAAAGCGAATAAAATTAAAATATTTAAATACAACTCAGAAAATGGAATGCCTTGCTGTAGTTTTGAAATCGTATCTAGTAACCAACGCTGCGGAAGGAAATCAGCTACTTTTTGTACTGCTTTCGGCATAATGTCGTACGGGAAATAACATCCAGCAAGTAAACATGTTGGTACTATTACTATATTTTGCATTGCATTTGAAGCAGTTGAACTTTTTGAAAAAGACACAATGACTAATGATAAACCAATTGCAATTAAAGCGAATATCATAAGCACACCAATCATAACTATGAAAGGCATATTTATAGTTGTGTGAAAAACATTCGTCATAAAGAATACTGCAATTACAATTTGTACTGTTAATATCATCATATTTACTGCGACATTAGATAATATAAATTTCTTTCCGTCAATCGGCGTTGATAATAATCTAAAATACGTTCTGTTCTCTTTTTCTTTTAAAATAAATCCTGATAAGTTCACTGCTGAAAATAACATAAACATAATAAGATAACCCATCGTTTGATTTGTCATATCTTTATTTTTTGAAGTATCTTCAAGTGTCTCAGACTTTACTTTAAATGAACTTTTTTGATAACCCGCGTACATACTATTAAACGTACTTTGATCGGCCCCTGCCACTTTACTAATCGCAGCGATGTTATCAACATAGTTATATAAATACGATTTTATAAATCCTGTTACTTGATCGCCTTTAATCGATGAAATCTCAATATGACTCGGTTTCCCTTCTCGAACACTTTCAGAAAAACCAGACTGTAATGTAATAACACCATCAAGTTTTTTTGAAGTGAGTTTATCTTCCACTTCAGATTCCTTAATTTTACTAACATTTACATGATTGAGTCCTTCTAAAAATTTCACTGTATCATTTGCGATAGGTTGATTTTCTTTATTTATAACCCCAATATTTAACGTTCCTTGCCCTACATTCCCATATATCGAAAAGGAAATGAGCGTTCCTATTATCGGCAAGCTAATAATAATGAGTAACCCCTTTTTATTTTTCAGAAGCACAGATAACGTTTTTTGTATGAGCCATAAAATATCTTTCATACTATAGCCCCTCCCGTCTACGTAATGCAATAATCGCAATTAATAAGAAGATTGCTGAAATCCCAAGATTTAAAGATATTACCGGCAGTGCCGCCCCTACATCATTTGCATAAATAATTTTCATAATAGCTGTGTTTGCCCACGTTAATGGTGATAAATTCGTAACGAAATTTTCTTCCACTACGAAATACGCACCACCAAAAATAGACGCTAATTGCACAACAACCATAATAATCGCTCTAGATGCCTCACCTGTTTTTGTAATATATCCGATTCCTAAACCGAAGCTAATTGCTAAAAAGACTTCTGTTAGTAAAATAATAAATATGATTCCAATATGGTCGCCCCAATTCGCTTGAAAAACAAATTTACTAAATAAAACGACAAGTAATAGACAAAGTGCATTCGCTACAAGACTACCGAGCACTTTCCCAATGAAAATTTCAGCCTTACTTATAGGTGCTGCAATTAAACGATCTCCTGTTTTACGTATTCGTTCTCCTCGAATTAAAAAACTCGCCCCCATTGCAGCGTACAGTGCAATCATCGTCGTCATTACAACCGCATAGTAATCCATAGAACCTGGTTTTTTAGCAGCTTGTAAAGATGTTTCTTTAATATAATCATTATGATTTCCGTTTGAAATAACTGCGCTAACCTTACTCGGGTCTACTTTTGCAACTTCGGCCACTACGTTGTACTTATCAACAAATGTTGTAAGCATGCCTTCCACAATACTTCCCTCAATACTACTTTTGTCACTTCCATAAAATTTTGCACCATCTTTATTTAACTCTACATAAGCAGCATATTTATTTTGCTTCACTTCTTCTTTCCCATCTATACCTTCGGAAGCTTTTTTAAAATGAATACCTGATTTATCGACTTCTTTCGTAAATGCTTCAAATGATTGAGAAAACGTGCTACTTGCTTCATCTTTATATAGCACTTGTATATCCTTAAACGATTGACTATCGCTATTAAATGCATTCGTTAACGCTGTTCCTAACACAAGCATAAGTACAATCGGAAATGCTAACATAAAAACTAAAGTTCTTACGTCCCTGAAATCTCTTTTAATGTGCATCACTGCAATGTTAAAGATGTTCAATTGATGAACCTCCCTTTACCTTTTCTTCATTTACCTTTATTTATCTCGTAAGTTTCTTCCAGTTAACGTAAGAAATACTGTTTCTAAGTTTGGAGCCTGCTCCTCTAACGAACGAATTTCAATGTCATGATTAATAAAGTGTTGAATAATTTTATTTAAATTATTTAATCCTGCATCAGAATTTACTTTAATTACGTTCTCTTCAATTTGGACAGCTTTCACACCGTTTATCTCTTTTAATTTTTCAACGTCTAGATTTTCTACTGACTTCACTTCAATCCAAATATCTTTCGTATCTGTAATAATTGCTTTTAACTGTTCTTTCGTTCCTTCTGCAATTACTTTACCGTGATCGACAATTGCTATTTTCGTACAAATCTCTTCTACTTCTTCCATGTAGTGACTCGTATAAATAATCGTACTTCCCATTTCATTTAATTTTCGGACAGACTGAAGAATGTAGTTCCTTGACTGCGGATCAATTCCAACTGTCGGTTCATCCATAATAATTAACTTCGGTCTATGAGCGATTGCACAAGCGATATTCAGTCTTCGTTTCATCCCGCCAGAAAAGTTTTTCGGATAACTTTTATGTTTATCACTAAGGCCTACAAATTGAAGTGCTTCCTCTACTCTCGCTTTTAGCTCGGCTCCTCGTAATCCATACAATCCAGCAAAGAATTTCACATTTTCATAGGCAGTTAACTCTTCATAAATCGCAATATCTTGCGGAACGATACCGATATTCATTTTCGCAAATCGATTATGTTTCTTTATATTTTTTCCTAGTATGCTAATTTCACCTTCATTACTTCTTAACAAACCAGCAATCATATTAATCGTTGTACTTTTACCAGCACCATTTGATCCTAAAAAGCCAAATATCTCTCCTTCTTTAATAGATAAAGACATATTATCTACTGCGATGAAGTCACCAAATTTTTTCGTTAAATTTTTAATTTCCAATGTATTCATCATTTCACCCCTATTTCGGTTTCTCTGCTTTTATTATAAACAAAAAGAATGAACCTGCTCAGTGCAGAAGTTCACCCTTTTCACATGAGATTATTCACTTTTTTCATATGAGATGATTCATCCTCGTCTCATCCTCTTATATCGGCAATAACATTGTTACTGAAAAACCACTTGTTCCATCTACAATAATTTTTCCGTTTACTGATGCTGTTCGCTCCTCCATTCCCATAATACCGAGGCCTTTCTTAACAAGAGCTGCACCTTTACCATTATCCTTCACTTGTACTTTCACCATCTTGTTCAGTACATGAATATCTATTGAAATGACTGTCGCATCAGCATATTTCATCGCGTTTGTTAGTGCCTCCGTAACATTTTCACCAATAATCTTCCACTGAATCGGTGAAATCATATCTAAATTCCCTTTATATACGAAAGGAATATTTATATCATGCTTACCGGCAAATTCCTCTATGAATAATTTCATACGATGAATACCAATTTGCTCAGTTGGTGGCTTCATATTTTTTAATGTAATCCGAATGCTTTCAATTCCATCCTTTGAAATATGAATTGCATTTTGTAATAACTCAGCAGATTTCACTTTATCTATTTCCATTAATCTCTTTGCTGCTTCCATTTGAATTAGTGCACCTGTCATTGAGTGACCGATTTTATCATGAATTTCTTGAGATAGTCGATTTCTTTCCTCTAATTTAAATGTGTATTCAGATTGCCTTATGTAATCTTTATTTTCATTTAAACTTTTCGTAAGTCTTTGTATGTCTTTTCTCATTTTATCATTTTGCATTTCTAGTTTTAATAATCGTGCTATATAGCGATGAGCTATCGTTAAGGAAAAAAACAAAATGCACTAATAAGTCCATACGTCATTTGAATACCTTCACCTATAAAAATAATAGGAAGAATCATAATGAAAAAGATTAACCATTTCTTTTTTATGTAATAATTTGCAATTTCATATAAGTTCAAAGGTAAAAACAAAATAAAAAACGGATGAACCTTCCATGTAAATAACATAACTACGCCAATTGACACACAAGTTAATATGTTTTTGTACGTATCTTTTTTAAATATAGAGATCAACACATTGACAGAAAGATATAAAAGCAAAGTAAGTATAATCCACGGTAAGTTCGTAACATTTAAATGAATGTAGCTAAACACTATATATAAAAAGACAATAAGTTTACTTACAGTTAACCAAAATTCCATAACATTAATCTACTTTCCCTGTTAAGTAATAAATCGCAATTTGCGTGCGATGTTCTAGTCCAGTTTTCCCTAAAACTGATGTAATATAATTTGCAATCGTTCCTTCAGATATGAAAAGTTGCTTCGAAATTTCTTTATTCGAAAAGCCTTTCGCAATTAATGCGATAATACTAAGCTCTCTTTCTGTAAAAAGACTCTTATCAATTTTAGATTCTTCCTCTTTACTTTCCATTAAATTAGACTTAATTTTATCAAGCACTACATCTTGCATAACAGTTTGACCGTTATAAACTCCTTTTATCGCATCACGAATACGCTCCGGATCATTATTTTTTAACAAATAACCTTTCGCTCCGTTTTTTACTGCATCCAAAATATATTCATCATCATCAAACGTCGTTAAAATGAGAGGCTTCGTTTTTGTCTCTTCACAAATTAACTTCGTCGCCTCTACCCCGTTCATGTTTGGCATACGAACATCTAAAAGCGCGATATCAACTTCATACTTTTTACAATACGCTACAGCCTCTTTCCCATCATTTACAGTATCTAATACTTCAAACTCTTCGTATGTATTTAAAATAATTTTCATGCCTTCTCTAATAAAAGAATTATCGTCCGCTATTAATATTTTAATTTTCATGTTTATTAGTATGGACCTTCCCCTACTAACATTCACATCCTTTCTCTGTGTAACATTTCCTTCTTGCTCATTATATACTTCTCTTTACCATTTTTTCACACCTTTTTCATATAGCCCTCCTGCTAAAAATATATTATTCTTTTTTTATAACATGTGTAGGGTGACTTATCATTTCTTACGTCTATATAATAGAATGCGTCAAAAAGGAGGGAGAGACCGATTGAGGAAAAACAATTAGTTGAAAAAGCACAACAAGGAAGCGAACATGCTTTTCGTATCCTTGTACAAACATATCGTCATTATATTTTTCAAGTTATCTTTTCTATTTTAAGACATGAAGAAGATGCTAAAGATGTTACACAAGAAGTATTCGTAAAAATTCACGCCTCTCTCCCAAATTATCAATTTCGCGGATTAAAAACGTGGATGGCACGTATTGCCACCAATCACGCTATTGATTATAAGAGAAAAAAAGCTAGAGAAAACGAAGAACTCTCCTTATGTAAAGAAACTGCGGAAAATATAAAATCCTCTCATAATATTGAGGCTTTATTATTGACGAAAGAGCAAAAATTACTCATTGCTCAAAAACTGAGAGAACTTCCCGACAATTACCGTGACGTCGTTCTCGCACATTACTTAGAAGAAAAAAGTTATCAAGAAATTGCTTTGCAAGAAAATATTGAAGTGAAAACAGTCGAAATGAAACTGTATCGGGCAAGAAAATGGATTAAAAAACATTGGAAGGAGGAAGAGTTTCTATGATGCATTATTCAAAAGAAGATTGGCGCAATTATACATTAGATGTTATATCAAACAATGAACGTGAATCTATGGAAGAACATCTTTATGAATGTGATCATTGTTTAGCACTTTATATGGAAAGTATTGATGAACAACATGAAAACCTTCCAATGATAAATGATGATTC
This sequence comes from Bacillus sp. TH17, assembly GCF_016651125.1. NCBI lineage: Bacteria > Bacillati > Bacillota > Bacilli > Caryophanales > Bacillaceae > Bacillus > Bacillus sp. TH17. The sequence goes on along the minus strand of NZ_JAEKEN010000001.1, from coordinate 1,371,953 downwards.
ATTTACGAACGAAGTTATGACGCAAATTAATTTTGAAACACTACAATCTAATGAAAATATAAAAACAAACTCACTAAAGCGCACAATTATTCACTACATAATTGCGACTGCGGCTACAATTATTTTTATGGTAAGTGGTTTATTCCAGTATATTTTCACAGCGACATCAAATTTCGAGAAATCTTCAAAACATAACGAGTCTTCTATCTCACAACAAATTGTAAACAAATCGGTAGACACATCAAAAAAGGACGGAGGTTCAAAGCATGAATAAAAATCCCTTTTTAGCACTTGTGTTAGGGCTAATTCCTGGGCTTGGACATTTATATTTAAAGAAATTTGGACGATTTATTTTATATAGCGGCGGGGCTTTATTTCTATTTATCCTTGCAGCATTTTGTACAATAGCATTAGGAGCGCGTGATATTGCTTTTCTTTCTCTATTTTTACTAGTCGTGTTATGGGCGATCAATTTATTAGATTTAGTTATCACTATTATTAATCAATCGAAAAAACAAGCAGCCGGAGAATTTACAGAGTCCTCTAAAGAAAGCGAACGATTTTATATCATTCTTCTATCAATCATTCCTGGGCTTGGTCATTTTCAATTAGGACTTATGCAACGCGGACTTACATTTTTAGTCGCTTGCACAGGAATCGGAAGTATGATTATATTCGTTGCACTCTTAACATCTCAAGGAAGTTTCCTTATCTTTCTTATTACATTACCTGTTTTATGGATTTATAATTTCTTCGATGTTGTTCAACAACTACAGAAAAAAGAACGCGGCGAGCAATTAGTGGATCGTACTATTTTTGAAGAATTTGAAGAGCACCGAGAACAAGGAAAGAAAAATAAAACATTCGCTTCCATTTTAGCAATGTTTCCTGGAGCAGGACATATGTATTTAGGCTTACAGCGCCGTGGCCTTCAGCTTATGGCAGCCTTTTTACTATCTATTTATTTGCTCGACTTATTAAGACTTTCTGCGTTTTTATTTTTAGTACCAATCATTTGGTTCTATAGCTTTTTTGATGCGTTACAGCAAACTGCAAAATACGGAAAAGAACGTGTAAATGACGAACCTATCATTGACTATTTTATCAATCATCAAAGATGGATCGGTATTGGGTTAATTACACTCGGTGGTTATTATTTATTAGATCAAACAGTCCTTCCTATTTTGAATGACTATTTTGCAACTATATTTAATATTCATCTTAGCGAACTATATTATCGCTATTTCCAAACATCTATCGTTGCTCTCCTTTTAATTGGTGGCGGCTTTAAATTGTTACTTGGAAATAAAGAAAACAAAGGTGGTACAAACGAATGAGAACATGGCGCGTTGGAACATTCTCAATGGGGCTCTCCATTATTACATTAGGTTGCTTTTTACTATTTTCAGTCGTAAAAGGAGTTCAAGCATTAGATACATTAACAGCCTGGTGGCCTGTTTTACTTATCATACTTGGCGCTGAAATTTTACTATACCTTCTATTTTCTAAGAAGGAACATTCATTTATTAAATATGATATTTTTAGTATTTTCTTTATCGGAGTTTTAGGAAGTGTTGGAATTGCTTTTTACTGCTTATTATCAACTGGATTGCTAGAAGAAGTTCGTCATTCTATTAACACAACTAGACAAACGAGTAATATTCCAGACGGACAACTTGATATACCTGAATCTATCAAAAAAATCGTAGTGGATGCGGGGCATCACCCTCTAACGATAGAGGGTGATAATACAAATCAAATTCATCTTTTTGGAACATATGAAATGACGACAAAAACAAATGAAAAACCTAATTTAAAAAGAGATGATTTCCTTTCAGTTCAAACGGCTGGAGAAACGATGTATATAACGTTAAAACCATTACCGGTTCAGCATACGTTTTTTAACTTCGCACCACAGGTGAAACAAACACTCGTTCTTCCGCAAAATAAAAATGTAGAGATCCGCGCTTCGAATAACGAACTATCTCTTTATCCAGGTCAATTACAAAATAATTGGTTTGTACAAAACAGTTCAAACGTATCTGTTCATTTAACTAAAGAAAGTGATGTTTCTTTAACAGCCGTAACAAATCAAAAAGAAACTCACGGAAACACACCTTGGGAACAAGTAGAAGATTTAGCGAAAAAAGAAAATAATTCTTCAGAAGAAAATCCAGAATTAAATGGGCAAGAACATTGGTATAAAAACTCGATAAAAACAGGAAATGGAACGTACAAATTAAATATTGAGAAAGCTTATAATTTAAATATGAGCGTTATCGAAAAATAAGAAACCTTCCACAATTGTGGAAGGTTTTTCTCATATAATCGCTTTTATTCCTTCTAAAATTAATCCAATCATAAAACCACAAACAGCCCCGTTCACACGAATCCACTGCAAATCTTTACCGACATTATTTTCAATCATTTCGATTAATGTTTTATCATCTAACTTATCAAGGTTTTCTTGCACAAGCTTTCCAATTTTCGAATGATTCTTTTCAACAATAGTAACAACTTGTTTTTGTAACCAATCTTCTATTTTTTGAACAGTCAATTCGTCTTCTTTTATTTTATTCATTTGTGTTTGTAAGAATGGAACAACATATTTATCAGCAAATTCTTCATTCTTCACAAAAGTAACTGCCCTACTCTGTACTTGCTCTAGCATCTCTTTTATTTTGTCAGTAGCATCCCAATTTGCAATCCATTTTTCTTTCCACTTCTCTAATTCCTGTAATAAAGATTCATTTTCTTTTACATTTATAATCTCTTGACGAATTTTCGCTAATATAAGTTGCCTTGTGCTATTATCTGCATCTTGTAAGCTGTTAATATTGCTAATGATAAACTTCTGCAAAATGCCGCCGATTTTATCCTCATCAACAATATTCATAAACGATTTCAAAGTAAACTGTAGGAATCCATCTACTTTTATGTTTTCCATCGCCTTCATGCCTAAGCTTCCGAGCTGATAACGTGCTTCATCTTGAGCTGTCCAATCTTTCACTTTTACTAATATGTAATCAAGTGTTTTTTCATCATATTCTTGCACTACTAATTGATCCACGAGAACTTGTAATATGTTACTTGTATTAATTGTATGCAAATACGTTTTTAATTCTTTTTCAATAATAACTGCTAATTTTTCCGTATCTATTTGAAGAATCGCTTTCTCAGCAATTGTTACAATCCCTTTTTTCACAGCATCAGACTGTAACTCTTTCTCAGCAATTTGCAGTACCATTTGCGCTAGCTGCATTTCTTTTACTTTACTTGTAATACTTTCTTTCGTCAGCCATTCATTTTCTAACGTAGAAACGAGTCCCTTTGTTACCCGCTTACGATTTTTCGGTAATAATGCTGTATGTGGAATTGGGATTCCCAACGGATGACGGAATAAAGCTGTAACCGCAAACCAATCCGCAAGTCCACCAACTAACCCAGCTTCAAATCCACCTTGTATAATTTCTCCAGCTACCGTTCCTTGAAAAGGGATTGAAGCCGCAAAACCTACGCCCATAACCCCAAGCGAAATACCCGCTATATATTTAGTCTGTAATGACATCGTATACACATCCTCTTATTATGTAAAATAAAGCTTTTTTGTTATATTTATTCGATATTAGCAATCCTTTATATCTATACTATAATGAACTAATGCGAAAATAACAAAGAATTTTATGCACATGAAAAAAATGAGGCTGTAAATAGCCTCATTTTTATTTTAACGTTAATTCCAAACCTTTCTTATAATACCCATTCATCACGTCTTCCGGAACCATACTCCCACCAGTTCCCCACACAATATGAGTACCTTTCTTCACCTTCTCTGTTAACTGTTGTTTTTGTAAATACTCATTTTCAGCTTTACATACATTCAACGGCCCTATCATACCCGCTAATGCAGAAGGCTCTAAATAAATATTTTCAGTATCAGCCAGTTCTTTTAATAATCTATATAACTCCTCATCACTTACTGTGTAATTTCCACTCAAAAATGGTTCCATCGTTTTACCGACAAATCCAGATGGTCTTCCTACCGCAAGTCCATCCGCATCAGTTACATTATCAATCCCGATATCTTGAACGGCGATTTTATCGTGAAGCCCTGTCATTAAACCGAGTAACATACATGGAGAGTGCGTTGGCTCCGCAAAGAAACAGTGTACGTTGTCTTTATACAATAACTTTAAACCAAATGCTACTCCGCCAGGTCCGCCCCCTACTCCGCACGGAAGATAAACGAATAAAGGGTGCTCTTCATCTACTACAATCTCTAACTCTTCTAATTGTTTTTGTAAACGTGACGCTGCTACTGCGTATCCTAAAAATAAATCATGCGAGTTTTCATCATCAACAAAATAACAGCTAGGATCTGCATCTGCTTGCAGTCTTCCTTCTTCTACTGCTTTACTATAATCAGCTTCATATTCAATAACGTTTACACCTTTACTTCTTAATAAATCTTTTTTCCATTCTTTTGCGTCTGCCGACATATGAACAGTCACATTAAAACCTAATTTCGCACTCATAATACCGATGCTAAGCCCTAAATTCCCAGTAGAACCTACTGCAATTGAATACTTCGCAAAAAAATCTCTAAATCTATCACTATCTAAAATTGAATAATCATCTTTCCCTGTTAACATTCCATGCTGAAGTGCCAGTTGCTCTGCATGTTTCAGCACTTCGTATATTCCGCCTCTAGCTTTTATTGATCCTGATATCGGAAGCCCGCTATCACATTTTAATAGTAATTCCCCTAAAATAGGTTTCCCATAACTTTTCTCTAAAGATTGTTTCATAGAAGAGATTTTCACTAAAGGTGATTCTATAATACCGCCTGTTTCTTTCGTTTCAGGAAATACTTTCGCAATATATGGTGCAAAACGCTTTAATCTCTCTTCCGCGTCTTTTACATGTTCTTCATTAAGTGGCGAATTTTTTATTGCTGTTTCATACTTTTCCATATTCGGGTTTATCCAAAATACTTCTTCTGTTGCGATTAAGTTATTTACTAGTGGATATTGCTCTTTTAATGCCTCTATCTCCTTCATTCCTCTTCCTCCTCATATCCTTGTAGATAGCCATATAATAAATTATAATTAAATTAATTTTAATATAGTTTAACATAAATAATTCATTTTAGTTAATTTAAATTTAATTTATTTAAATATAATTTAATAATTATTAAGGAGCATTTATTATGGAAAATATAGATATTGGTAAAAAGATTGAAAAACAAAGAAAAGAAAAAGGATTAACTAGTAAAGAATTAGCAAAGATGGCCGAAATCACACCATCAATGCTTAGTCAAATTGAACGTGGTTCTGCTAACCCTTCTATTCAAACATTAAAGGTACTTGCAAAAGCTCTTGATGTTCCAACATTTAGTTTTTTACTTGAAGAAAATAATACAGACGATTTAATTGTACGTTCTCATAAAAGAAAAAAATGATTATCGATAATTTATCATATGAATTGTTATCACCTGATTTCACAGGAAATTTAGCAACAGCAATTATGACTATCCCACCAAATACTGCTTCATCAGAAAATGTTCTAGAACATAAAGGTGAAGAATTAGCATTAGTATTAGACGGAAAAATCACATTGCACTTAAATGAAGAAGAATACACATTAGAAACTGGTGATAGCGTAAAAATACCAGCTTATTTAAAACATAAATGGGTAAATCAATTCGAAAAAAATGCGATTGTTTTATTTTCTGTTACTCCGCCGATTTTTTAATTCATATGATGATACAAAAATAGCCATGCTCTCCGTGCATGGCTACTTTTATTTTTTTGGTACTAATAAAATCCCTAAACTAATAATAAAAAAACTGAGTATTTGCTGTATTGAAAGACCAAATAGAACTGAATTTTGTTCACTAATAAGTGAAATAATGATATGAGCAATTCCCTCGCAAATTAGAAAAAAGCTTATATTCTTTCCATTTCCTAATCTTTCATTTTTAATCCATAACGAGCCAATTATACCGAGCGCGAGTATAATCTCATACATGAAAATAGGATGATACAAAAATTTTGATTCATATATTTTCATCCCCCACGGCAGTGTCGTTTGTGCACCTACTTCTTGATGGAATATAAAATAAAAGATTATACTCACGCAAAATCCAAAAGGTAATGTATCAAGTAAAATCCGAAGAGAAAATTGCTCATTTTTACTTTTCCAAACAATATATATACTCGCAATTACGCACCCTACTATAATATGCTGAATACTTCCTACAGCTAATAATGCTGGCATTGGCGCCCCAATGGCCCATACCGGATTTAAAATTGCCGGTGCGAATTTCCATACTAATACAATGATAAGAAAGCCATTCGTTACTGCATCCATCATTTTTTCATATTGAATATTTTGCTTTTTCATCCTTAGTTTCATTAGAGTAAATCCAAATAAACTTCCTATTATAAGAGAAACGGGTTGTAACCTCACCATCCACTCCATCACTATGAAATCCCCTCTTAATTCTCAATTATTTTCTTAAACTTCTCTTCTAATTGATCTGGAGGTAATACCCCTCGTGCATGATCTACAATAATTCCATCTTTATTAACAAAAAATGTCGTTGGTAAAGAAAATACTTTATAATCTATTCCAGCTACTCCGTCCATATCTAATAGAACAGGAAATTTAAATCCGTGACGATCTGCAAATGCGCTCGCTTCTTGTACTGGATCCCCGATTGTTGCATTTACCGCAAAGATTTCAACATCCTCCTTATATTTATCATACAAACGAACTAGATCAGGAGCCTCCATTTCACATGGACCACACCATGATGCCCAAAAATTAATAACATATGGTTTTCCCTTTGCATCATTTAACGAATAAAGCTTCCCGTCCAATCCTTTTAATGTTATGTTCGGCGCTTTAAATCCCACTTGTGGTAATACTTCCTTCTCTTGTAACTCCGCTTGTTTCGCTTTTCTTTCTTTTTCTTCTTTCTTAGTATTATAAAAGTTAACTCCTGCCCAAATTAGTGCCCCAGCTAGTATAATAGCAATTAGTTTCTTCACTTTTTTTCCTCCTCATTTCTAAAATCCCGTAAATCCGCCGAATAGACGAATAAAGAACGCTGTAATTTTCGTCATTTGATTTGTATATAATAAAACCCCTGTTAAAATCATCATTCCACCGCCGATTTTCATCATGACATTGGCATAAGTAACAATCCATTTTACTTTTCCAATAAAAAATGCCATCACGAAAAACGGAACTGCAAAGCCAAGAGTATATGCCGTAATATAAAGAAGCGCACTTTCCGGATTGGTCGCCCCGAGCATAAGCACTGCAGAAAATATCGGACCAACACACGGTGTCCATCCTGCTGCATATGCCATGCCGACCAAAACTGAGCGAATATATCCTGTCGATTTACTTCTATACTGCACTTTTTTCTCTGCCATAAGCCACTTAGGCTGAAACAATCCAGTCATAAATAACCCCATCAAAACAATAAAAACCCCACCAATTTGCTGAATCAATCTTTGATTAGATGAAAAAGTAATCCCAATCCAACTCACCGATAAACCTAACGCATAAAATATAACCGAGAAACCGATCATAAAAAATACTGTATGTATAATCGCTGACTTTTGCATAATCCCACGATTTTCTTTTAAATCTTGAATAGACACACCTGTAATATATGATAAATAAGATGGATATAGCGGTAAAGAACATGGTGATATAAATGAAAGTATCCCAGCCCCTACTACTAGCCAAATTGTTAAATCCGCCGCATTCATTTTATCCCTCCTAAACACACTACAATGCGTAGTGTTAATTATTAAAAAAAGAGGCTATATGCACTCTCCGACAATAAGTACAATCGACATACAAAATAGCCCTAACGTTACATATACTGAATTTGTATGTAATGGCATATTCAGCTTAACAACTTTCTCATTCAACACTTGCTCAATTCGTAAATTAATTGCGGTTTTCGCAAACGACGCTGTAATACATTGATTTTCCATCGTCTTTATTTTAATTAACTTTAATAATGCACTACCTAGCTCAAATGAAGATTTCATTTTTTGCATCGCATATTTATCTGCTGATAGCTCTTGATATACATGATAACGCTGCAACATCCCTTTTAATATAGGAATATACATCATTCCCTCAGCTAACAATGTAAAGAAAAATAACTTTAATGGATCTCGATTTTTTTGATGATATTCCTCATGTAATACAATCGCATCAATTTCTTCCTCAGAAAATGCCTGAAACATTCCTTCTGAAATGACAATTTTCGGTCGAAATAATCCAATTGTAAATGCCGTAATCTGTAACGTTGATAATACGTACACTTGCTTTCCTTTTCTAGTAATAGACACGAGATTTCTTTTCAATCTTTTACTATAAAAAAATTGCTTCCAAATTCTTTTACTCATAATGATTACAGTAAATAACAGTAATCCGGCTATCATTATACGAAGTATTGATAGTTCCCTCATATGTTTTTGTAATTCAAATAAACAAAATTGAGAAAGGAAAAATGCTTTATTTTGAAAAAGAAATGGGTATGTAACGTAGTATACTAACATGCTTAAAAAAGCACACTAATAGTCACTGCTAACAAAACGATTTTACGCATTTGCCACTTCATTTTATCGGTCCTCTTTTTTTAGCCGACTTAATTTCTCTTCTAATTTTTTTATTAAAGATGGATCAGCTTGTTCTAACTCATCTATCATATGGTTCACAACAAGATCTCCAAATTCACCCATTAATTCCTGTGTCATTTTCTTCGTTTGATTAGATAAAAATTCTTCCTTCGTTTGTGTAGTACGATACATACCACTTCTTTTCACAATATGCTTTTCTAAATGTGCTTTCTCTACTAATCTGTTCATAACTGTCATTACAGTATTAAAATTCACCGGGGATTCTTCACTTAATCTCTGTTGCACATCTTTAATGGTAATACCCTCAGTAGCCCAAACAATTTCCATTATTTTCGCTTCAAGCGGTCCGAAAAAGTGATTTAACCCTTGCTCATTTAACTTGTAGTTTTGAGTAAACATCATATGGCCCCTTTCACACTACAGATTGTAGTATAAAATATATAGAAGGTCAAACATAAATGATATTAACTGATACTTAAATGAATCCTAATCTCCACTAATTAGTTATCTGTACCACGTTCGATTCATTGTAAACCTAACTTCTCTCCAAATGTATCATAGAGATAATATTCTAATATTTGCACACTAAATTTCTCGTTACGCCCAAGTGCAAATAATTCCCGATCTTTAGCTACGATAGTATCTAATGGAATCACCACATTATCCACTATTTTTGTAATTTCAATTATATTACTTTCTACGTTTACTTCTGTTTTAAATTCAATATTTTCTAATACTATATGTGAACGTCTTCCTGATGCAAAAAAAGTAAAGTTAGGGTTTTTAAAAATTCCAATTTCACTCTCTAACGGATATAAATATTTATAAATTATATCTCTGTGTCCATCTTTTATTATTTTTTCATCTTTTTCATCATCTAAATATTCTTTCACCTTCGCTGCGAACTCAAATCGAAAATCCACTCTTTCACGCTCCCTCTTTTTAGTCTACGCTAATAAATATATTAATATAATTTAACTATATTATAAAATAAGTTCCTATAAAAAGTAAAAAACACTTTTGTAAAACTTTTGGTATTCCCTGTACTTTTTAAATATAAATACTCTTTCAACATTCATTAGTACGTCGTTATATTCATTTAAACATATTGTCCCCATATTTTGAAACAATATTTTCCAGTATTATATATATCAATAAAGTGAAACTTTAATCAATGGGGATTTTGTTCATCCCCCATTGATTATTAGCCCACACCAATCGGGCGTTTACGGGCAGCAGGGCTCCCACCTAACTGCTTTGCTCCAATCGAATTTTGAGGCGGGAGTTTACTGCCCGCAAATAGCGGGATAAACTGCTTCTAATTCCTTTCTATCCACAGCTATCGACTCCTTATGCTATTTCAATATATTGTTCACTTTATTTCCCCTTATTCATTAAATCACAGAAGGAATGTAACTCCCCACTATCGAATTTTTACATAACAAATATTATTAGGTGGTGCTTTACTATGAAATTAGCTGTCATTGGTGGCGGTGATTTACAAGATCCAAATCACTTGCATATTAATGAACGACTTATAGAATTAACGAATAAACAATACCCAAAAGTATTATTCATTCCTACAGCTAGTCGTGATGATGAAGGATATATAAAGTTATTTTTAGCAACATTTGAAAAGCAATTACATTGTGAGGTTCAAATTTTACGCATTTCAACCGAAACACCTACTAAATATGAAATAGATGAGATGATTCATTCTGCCGATTTAATTTACCTTGGCGGTGGAAATTACGTTCACATGCTTGAACAATGGAAAGAACATAAACTAGATGAAAAGTTACTATTTGCTTTAAAACGTGGAACACTTATTGCAGGATATAGTGCCGGTGCTATGTGCTGGTTCACATCTAGCATTCGTTCAGATTATGAAGGTTCCGGTTATATAGAAAGTAGTGGCTGGGGTATTGTTAACAAAAGATTTTGCCCCCATTACAATCAATTAAATAGAATGAATGCCTTCCATACGTTTTTACAAACGCACCAAGGTAATATAGAAGGTATTGCATTAGAAGATAATTGTGCTTTATATATTACAGAAGGTTCATTTGAAATTATCGGTGAGCCAGATACAGCTTGGGAGTTTTATATGAATAATGGAGAACTCATTAGACAACATTTTGACATAACTTTAAAAAGTTATTTATAAGCATTCATAAAAAAATGTCCCTAAGTATAATGACTTAGGGACATTTTCATCTTTTAACTCACTAATCGTGTAATTCGTTTCTTCTGCCATGAAAGCTTATAATATGCATACTGTAATATTAAGCTGACGATGAATGCAGCTGGATACCCAATCCATATCCCTTCTATTCCAAGGCTCGTATGGTAAGAAAGATAATACGCCACAGGTACTTCAACAAGCCAAATTGATACAACACTGATTACAGTTGGCCATAATACAGTACCACTTGCTCGCATTGTCGCACTAATAATTTGTGCATGACCGAAAATTAAGTAGCTCCATAATGTAATCATGATTAGACTATGAGCAATGTCAATTGTATTTTGACTTGTTAAAAATAGTGCTAAAATATCTCTTGAGAACAAGTAAATAAGAGATATTAATACACCACCAATGATGTAATTCATAATAATTCCGGCCTTAACAACTTTCTGTAATCGATCAAATTGGTTCGCACCAATTGATTGCGCTGCAAAAATTGATACGGTAATGCCGAGGCTAACCGCTGGCATTTGTACATAACTTGCAACTTGGTTCACAACACCATACGCCGCTGTTGCATCTGAACCGTACCGATTTACAAATGCGATTACCGCGATCTCTGATAATGAAACTAATATCATATTAATACTCGCTGGAATACCGAGGCGTAACAATAATTTTAATAACTCCCAGTCCATACGAAGATATTTTCTTACTGTCCCGTCTAATTGTAGTGGATGATTTTTCTTCTTTAAATACACTAGCATGACAATAAACGTAATAACTGTAGATATAACAGAAGCATATGCTGCTCCATAAACATCTAATTTCGGAGCTCCTAACCAGCCAAAAATAAGAATTGGTAATAAAATCATATTTAGCGCTGTACTTACGATTAAAAAGTAAAATGGCGTTTTTGAATCTCCTGTACCTCTCATAAATGTTGTATATGCAAAATATAAGAATAATACTGGCATAGATATAAATAAAATTCTTGCGTAATGCACACTTATTTCAATAATATTTTCTGGCGTTCCCATAAGACGCATAATATCCATCGCAAAAATACTACCTATTATCGCCAACACGACTCCGATAATAAAAGTAAACGTAAGCGTCGTACCAACGATAGCTTTTAAGCGCTCCTCATTTTTAGCACCAAATGCCTGACCAATTAAAATTGAACTACCAGAACCAATTCCAATTACAAATGAAACGAGTAGGAAAAATAACGGGAAAAATGCCGATATAGCTGCTAGATCATTTACGCCAAGCCATCTTCCTACTACTACCATTCCAAATAACTGTCCAACTGACTGTAATACATTACTTAAAAGTAACGGCACTAAAAACATGGACATCGATTTCCATATCGGCTTATGTTCCGTTTCTGACTTCTGTGACTCTACACCTTCTTTATTGTTATCTGTAGGTGGTTTCAAATTTCATTTCTCCTTTTACTAAAAATCTGTTTTTCAACTTCTATCTCTTTGTATAGTTGTTATAACGATGTGCTTCCATTCATTTTCTTTTCCGTATTATTATAACTTCACCCAATATTGGCTTCCATCAGCTGTTCTATCTAAAAACCCATATTCGATTAAATATCTTCTTAAAGTTACAAAATCCGGGTATACACTTTCTATGACAGTATTTACTTCTTTTTCATTGTACTTTTTATTACTATCAAACTTCGTCACTAAATGGCGTAATATAATTAATTTACGCTTTTGCTTCTTCGGAAATTTAGAAAGCGGTCCATCTAATCCTTCTGTAAAATGTGCTTTTAATACTTCCTCATTTTCTTCTTCCGTAATATTGTAGCGATCATCCACCATCGTTGCTGTTCTATGAATGGGTACAAATTTCGTTTGTACTTTTGATTTTTTTTCTGACAGTTCCATTAACGCTAAAAACACTTTCGCTTGCTTCATTTTTTCTCGAAGTGTAAATCGATGATTACGAATGGTTGATGTACTTCCGCCATCCATCTCTTTTACAATCTCTTTATCATTTAGCCCCATATGGAAAAACTGAACCATTTTCTTTTGCAAATCCGTTAAACCCGTATACTTCTTATCAAGATTTAATAAATAATCAAACATAGACGTATGTTCATTTTGCACATGCAATTGCACAAACTTCTCTGCTTCATACAAAACTTGATTATCTTGATAAATAACCCCCTTAATAAACGCTTCTCCACAAGCTAAACAAATATATTCCTCTGCTTCCGCTTCAAACACATACCCTTTCTTCAATTCCTCAACCGATGCATCCCAAAATTTCTCTGAAATATCACTCACACTAAACACTCCTTCAAAACGTTTATTCAAAAACCAAACAAATCACAATAACGTTTATTACCACTTCACCATCTTAACATAGCACAAACAAACATTTCAACGTTCCGTTTACCCATTTTATAAACTTTTACAAAAAAATCTATTAAACAAATTAAAAAAGGACTTAAAGCAACGAAAAGCGAATGTGTTTAATAAATGAATTTAGGATGTGAAACAAAACATGACTATTCTGCACGACCCTTGGTTTACTGTTAAACAAATCGCTCGAAATACATATGCGATTAGTGAATATGGACATTGGGAGAAAGTACATTCCTTCTTACTTGTAGGCGATACCACCGCACTCCTTATCGATACTGGACTAGGTATCGATAAGATGAAACGTATAACGGACCAACTAACAAACTTACCAATTACAGTTGTCACAACACACGTTCATTGGGATCATATCGGTAGTCACTCACAATATGAAGAAATCTATGTACATGCTTTAGAAGAAGATTGGCTCATTAACGGCATAAAAGGACTTCCTATTACTCAAATTAGACACGACATCGCTCGTGACATTACTAAACCTACACCTAAAACATTTCAACCTGAAACATTCAATCCATTTCAAGGAACACCAACAAAATTACGACAGGATGGAGACATTATTGATATCGGAAATAGGAAAATTCAAATTATACATACTCCAGTTCACTCACCAGGATATATTTGTATATACGATTATGAAACTGCGTTTTTATTCACAGGAGATTTACTTTATGAAGGCACGATTTTTGCGTTTTATCCATCGACAAATCCTGTAGACTTAGTTCAGTCTCTAAACAAAATTACAAACTTCTCTCCTATTAAACAAATTTACGGTTCACATCATACACTTGGTCTTTCTCCTACTATATTGAAAGAAGTAAAATACGCTATTCAATATTTAAGTGATAACAACCTCGTTCAACATGGAACCAACATTCACTCATTCCAAAACTTCAGTATTCAATTTTAACTACAAAAAAGGTGTTTCCACATATAGAAACACCCTTTTTAGCCTTTATATATTTTATAAACAACTTCCACTAAAACTTTACTCGCTTGTACAAATACATGTTTTCGCTTTCCATCCTCAGCGAATCTATTTGAGCAGCCATTCATAATCATCATACAACTAATTATGACTAGCACTACACTTCTATTCTTGTTAGTCACTTTATGCCACTCCACTATTAAAAACTTCATTTAAATTTATCCTATCAAAAAATTTTACACGAATAATAAACCGAAAGAATATGCAATTCTGCATATTCTTTCGGTTTATTACGATGTTGTGATTTAATTTAGTTAAATAACACGTATAACGAGGTGACTAACTTGAAGTTTAAAGCGAAAAAAAATCCATTTCACGTCATTTTTATTACATTATTTATAATTTTTTTTTTCATTTCGCTATTCTTCCAAAACGAAAATTCTATTTTTTTCACTCTTATGATGCTGTTAAATATCGTGAATCTCTCTTCATTCTATTTCTCTCACTACAACATAACGGAATCTTCTCTTATTGTAAAACACGGTTTCATATTACGTACTGAAATTCCATTTGAAGATATTCGTCACATTAAATACTCTGGCAAAACACTCCGTTCAGAAAAATGGACTAGGCAGCAATTAGAAATTGATTATAATTTATTTGACTCTGTGACAACTTTCGTACCACAAGAAGAAGAAAAATTCATTTCACTCTTAAAAGAGAACTGCCCACATATGAAAGTAATGAATACGTCTTCTAACAAATAATATCTTTTGGAGCTTGCAGTAGTACAAGTGGCGGAAACATAAAATAAATATCAAAAAAAGCCAAGATTCTAAACTAAGAACCTTGGCTTTTTCTATTACTCTTTCGGAGCAATCATTTTTTTCGGATCTACAATTTCATCAAATTGCTCTTCTGTTAATAGGCCCGATTGCAATGCTGCTTCTTTTAAAGTTAACCCCTCTTTATGAGCATGCTTCGCAATTTTCGCTGCATTTTCATATCCTATATGCGGGTTTAATGCAGTAACAAGCATTAATGAACGATTCACATTCTCTTTAATTACTTCTTCATCCGCTTCAATGCCAACTGCACAATTATCATTAAATGAAACAATTGCATCTGCTAATAAGTGAGCGGATTGTAAGAAGTTATATGCAATAACTGGTTTAAATACGTTTAGCTCAAAATTACCTTGGCTCGCAGCAAATCCGATTGTTGCGTCATTTCCCATCACTTGCGCTACAACCATCGTTAACGCTTCACTTTGCGTTGGATTTACTTTACCTGGCATAATAGAGCTTCCTGGCTCATTTGCCGGAATAATAATTTCTCCTAGACCACTACGTGGACCACTTGCCAGCCAGCGTACATCGTTAGCGATCTTCATTAAATCAGCTGCTAATGCCTTTAATGCACCATGCGTATATACAATTTCATCATGGCTCGTTAATGCGTGGAACTTATTTGGTGCAGAAATAAATTGCTTACCTGTAAATTGGCTAATTTCCTCTGACACCATCTCACCAAATTTAGGATGAGCATTAATACCTGTTCCAACTGCAGTACCACCAATTGCAAGTTCTTTCATATATGTATTGCTCTCTGCAATCATACGCTCTGTTTTTTCAAGCATACGGTGCCATCCGCTAATTTCTTGTCCTAATGTTAACGGTGTTGCATCTTGTAAGTGTGTACGACCGATTTTAATAATATGTTCAAATGCAGTTACTTTTTCTGCTAATGTTTCTTTTAATTTCGTAATAGCTGGCAATACATGATTTTCTACCGCAATTACACACGCTACATGAAGTGCTGTTGGGAACGTATCATTGGAACTTTGAGACATGTTCACGTCATCATTCGGATGAATATGTACGTCAGATCCCTTTTCTTTCAAAATTTGATTACCGCGGTTTGCAATTACTTCATTTACATTCATATTCGATTGTGTACCACTACCCGTTTGCCATACGACAAGTGGAAAATGTTCATTCCATTTTTCTGCGATAACTTCATCAGCAGCTTCCACAATTGCTTGCGTCTTCTCTTCTGATAGCTTTCCTAAATTTTGATTACTAAGCGCTGCACTCTTCTTTAAAATCGCAAATGCTTTTACAATTTCAAGCGGCATATGCTCTGTTCCAATCGGAAAATTTTCCTTACTACGCTGCGTTTGTGCTGCCCATAATTTATCAGCTGGAACTTTTATTTCTCCTAATGTATCTCTTTCAATTCTGTACTCCATTTTTTCATCCCCTTGAAAATATAATACCTACATCTCTTATATTAACAGACTTTTAATCAAATGATAAGAATTCTCACTCATATATACAAATATTCAATATTTTTTCATAAATTCCTCTTGACCTAAACTTAGGTTTAGGCTGTATCCTTTCCATTGTAACCTACTATAACGACACTGGAGGAATTCAAAATGAAAAAATATGCTTTCATAACAGGTGCGAATAAAGGGATCGGATATGAATTGGTTCGTCAATTAGCAGAAAAAGACTATCACGTATTTTTAGGTGCTCGTAATAAACAACTTGGACAACAAGCCGTAGAATCTTTAAATGTTTCAAACGTTTCCTATATTCAAGTAGACATTTCTAGTGCTCAATCCATTCAAGAAGCAATCAAAAAAATCCATGAAACGACTGACCACTTAGATTTATTAATCAATAATGCAGGCATAGCACTCGACTTCCATACGCTACCTAGTGAATTAAATATTGAAACTTTACGCCAAGGATTTGAAGTTAACTTTTTTGGAACATTCCAAATGGTGCAAGCTTTTTTACCATTATTAAAGAAATCAAGCAACAGTAAAATTATAAATGTAACAACTGACATGGCCTCACTAACAATGTTTGCTAGCGGTGAAACACACCCAATTAATACATTAGGATACAATTCTTCAAAAACAGCTATTAATGCTTTAACATTAGCATTTAGCAAAGAATTTGGTACTAACGGTCCAGCAATTTTCGGAGTAACCCCTGGTTTTACAACTACTGACCTAAATGGAAATTCCCCAGGTGGCCATACGACCAATGAAAGTGCTAAAATTATTATTAAATATGCATTAAGTGAAACAAACTATAATGGTAAAATACTAAATAAAGACGGCATTATACCTTGGTAATAAAGGGATGAATGATATGTATTATACAATTGGGCAAGTCGCCAAAATGCACCACTTAACTATTTCTCAAATACGTTATTACGATAAACAAGGACTGTTCCCTTTTCTTAAAAGAAATGAAAAAGGAGATCGCGTTTTTGATGAAGAAGCACTGAAATATTTAGAGATGATTTTATGTTTAAAAAACACCAGTATGCCAATTCAAAAAATAAAAAAATTTATCGACTGGTCTATGGTGGGGGAATCTACCATCCTTCAACGGTTGGAATTAATGAAACAACAGGAGACCAATGTCTTACAGCTCATTCAAGACACTGAAAAAAACTTAAAAAAGATACAACAAAAAATTGCTAAATATGAGGACGAAATAACTTCTTCAACTCCTATTATAAAATAAAAAATCACCTTCTACATATTGTAGAAGGTGATTTTTTATTTTATGATGCTTGCTTTCCTTTATCTGCATCATCTACATACCAAATGAACTTGCCTGTATATCCATAAATAACTGCTAAAATGAGTGATACGAAGCTTAGCCACATAAATGGAACGTATGATAATGTTGATACACCTAAAATACCAGCCATAAAAATACCATTATCAGACCATGGAACCATACCAGAAGTCAAAGTTCCACCTACTTCTGAGTTACGTGCTAATACGCGGCGATCTATTTTTAATTTATCATAGCTTTCTTCCATAATTTTTGGTGTTAAAATAAGTGATACGTACATCGCACAACCAAATATGTTAGCTAAAAATGCAACGATTAGTGTAGACAATGTTACATTACCTGCAGAATTTAATTTCTTCTCAAATTTCGATACGATTACCTTTAGAACACCTAGCTTTTCAAGTAATCCACCAAAACCTAAGCCGAAAATAATAACGGCTACTGAACCAAGCATACCATTAATTCCACCACGATTTAATAACTTATCGACAAACTCGACACCAGATTGAATTGAGAATCCGTTATATGCTGTTCCAATTGCCTCTCCAAAGTTCATTCCTTGGAAAAGTGTTGCCCAAATTGCACCAATTAAAGCTCCCATAGCAATTGTTGGCATAGATGGTTTCTTCATCGCCAATAGCACAATAACAATTACCGCTGGAACAAGCATCCATATTTTAATATCAAAGTGCTTTAATAAAGATTCTTTTAAAAACTCAACTCTATTTAAATCTACATTATCCCCGCCATACATCCATCCAGCAACAGTAAACATAATGCTGGTAATAATATAAGCTGGAACGTCTAAGACGAGCATAGCTCGAACGTGAGCAATAACATCTACTTTCGCCATAGAAGCTGCAAGAACTGTGCTATCAGAAAGTGGTGATAATTTGTCTCCGAAATAAGCTCCTGAAAGGACTGCCCCCGCAACAAGCGGAAGTGGTAATCCAAGCCCTTCACCTATCGCCATCATAGCAATACCTGCAGTTCCAACTGTTCCCCATGATGTTCCTGTCGCGATAGAAGTGATTGAACAAATAATTAAAGTTGCCAATAAGAATATGCTAGGGTGAATGAATTCTAATCCATAATAAATTAATGTAGGTACAACCCCACCAGCAATCCACGTTCCAATTAAAGCCCCAACTGCAACTAAAATAAGAATTGCTTCTAATCCATTAGAAATCCCTTTCGTAATTGCATCTTGCAATTCTTGATAACGAAATCCTAATCTTAATCCAAGCGCAATAACTAAAAACCATGAAATAAATAGCGCTAATTGAATTGGGAGATCAAAAATCGTTTGGAAGGAAAAGACGACAGCAAGAAATAGGCATAAAAGAATAATAATTTCTAGCATCGATGGTAATCTTACACTTTTCATTTTTTTCTCTCCTTACAAGTCGATAACATGATGTATGTAGTCTTACGTGTATGTAGTATACAATTAGCGAAGACAAAACAAAATTTTCATATTATTTCGATTTATTTTTCCAGTATAATATATTCACAACCCTTTCTATTGTAAAAGTAGATTGCGCTTTTCGCAATGAAAAATATAAAAAATGTTGTATTTTTATTTATTTAGATAAAAACACCTAATGAAATAAAACTTTAATCAATGAGGGTTTTATCCATCCCCACTAATTATTAACCCATAATAACCTTTTTAATATTTGCCTCAACAAAACTTTTTACTACCGCTTTCACCTCATATGTAATAATATATTTCCACATAAAAAAAGAGCACACATCATTTAATCGATGCATGCCCCTCTTTTATTTATACATATTTTGTATCTCTTCTTTATTTTTAAGTATTTCCGAAAACTTATCGCTACAACCTTTCGGAAATAAAACTCCGAGTCCATATGAATGCCCAAACTGAAAATGAGGGTATTTCACCTTGACCTCATCCCAAAACTTATACACACCGAAATCACCGTTTTTAACTTCAATATCATGAAATAATACAATACCATTTTTCGCAACTTTAGGTAACCATGTTTTATAATCATGAGAAACAGCTTCATACGTATGATAGCCATCAATATGCAAAAAATTTATCGTTTCATCTTGAAACTCATCCAGAGCATCATCAAAAGTAGACCGAATTAAATTCCCTATATTCAGGTAGTTATCCCTCACCACTTTTTCTACTATTTGAAAAACCCCTTCTCCATATGGACCTGTATGCCCATCTCCAGCCCAAGTATCTACAGCAAAACATTTTGTGGCTAACCCACCATCTTTTACCCCCTGGCAAAAACTAAAAAAGGAAGCACCTAAATGCGTACCTAACTCAACTAAAGTTGCTGGTTCTTCAAATCTTACTAAATCATATGCGAAATCTAAATGCCCACTCCACGCAGATTGTGACCGAATAATAGGACTAAAATTTTCAAATTCAAACGATGGTTTATGAGTAACCCAGTTCATCACGTATCTCCTTATACACATATTTTTAACAAACCAAATTACTCTTATCTTTATTTTTTTGGCGTCACGATTATGATTATATTTCATAAAAAGATGATCGTTCTTAATAAAATGAAAATTTAATCAGTGGGGGTTTTTCCATCCTCCACTGATTATTAGCCTCACCAATTGGACTTTTACGAGCAGCACGACTCCCACCTAACTTCCTCGCATTCGCCGAATTTCAAGGTGGGAGTCTTACTGCCCGTTAATGCGGGATAAACAATTTTATTTTAAATTAGAAATTTCAGTTTATTGATATTCCATTCTGTGATATATTGCATATTGTATTCAATATATTTTTTTAAAAAAGGAGGACTATATATTTTATGGATCCAAATCGATTAAAAGGAATTATAATGGTCATAATCGGTGCTTGTTTATGGGGATTGTCCGGAACAGCTGCGCAACAACTTTTTCAATATGAAAACGTTTCTACTGAATGGTTAGTTACAATCCGTTTGCTTATATCCGGTGCTATGTTGCTCATTATGTCATCATTCGGAGCGAACAAAAAAGAAATATTTGGAATTTGGAAACAAAAGTCTGATGCAAATAAGATAATTTTGTTCGGTCTTTTAGGCATGCTTGCTGTACAGTACACGTACTTCGCTTCTATTAAAGAAGGAAACGCTGCTGTTGCAACTTTGTTACAATATTTAGCCCCTATATTTATCACTGTATACTTACTTTTCAAATGGAGCGTTCGTCCATCAAAAATTGATTATATTTCAATTACCCTCTCATTAGTAGGGACTTTTCTCCTATTAACAAACGGTTCTGTTCATAACTTAGCTGTATCTACACCTGCTATCATTTGGGGCGTTTTATCTGGACTATCTCTTGCATTTTATAGTTTGTATTCAAAAGAATTGTTAGAAAAGTGGTCTTCATCCGTTATCGTTGGATGGGGGATGATCATTGGGGGGATTGGCGTAACGATTTTACACTTTATTTCCACAAACGAATTCATTTTATTATCAACTATGAAATATGTAAAACTAAGTACCCTCCCGCTCATTACATTTGTCGTCATTTTCGGGACACTCATCGCATTTTATTTATACTTAGATAGCATAAGATACCTTACGCCTAAAGAAACAACATTATTTGGCTGTACAGAACCACTCGCAGCTATTATTTCTTCTGTGCTTATTTTGCACGTACCGTTTCAATCTTTTCAGTTATTAGGTGCTTTTTGTGTAATTGTAATGGTGCTCATATTAAGCCAAAAACCAGATAAAGGAAAACCAAAATTAAAGCTTGTTAATACGAAAAAGAAACATATACAATGAAAGGATTGAATTCACTATGCCTGTCCCTCAAAATTATAAAAAACCAGGAAGAGTCTCAGCAAAGTCACTCGTTTTAAATCAACTGCAAGATTGGATTATAGAAGGTGTTTTACGACCTGATGAAAAAATAAATGATGGGGAATTGGCAGAAGCACTAGGAGTAAGCAGAACACCTGTTAGAGAAGCTTTACAAATTTTAGAGCTTTCTGGATTAGTTGAAATGGTACCTGGGCAAAAAACGAAAATCGCGCCTATTAAGTTAGACGACGTATCTATCATTTATGAGACGATAGCTGGTCTTCACTCAATTATAGGAAAGCAAGCACTTCAAAAAGTTACAGACGCTGATATTAAACTACTTTCCGAGATAAATGATGCTTTTCAACAATCTATACATGAAAAAGATTCAAAAAAAGCTTTAGAACTAGATATACGATTTCACAATACAATTACTTCTATTGCTAAAAACCGATATATTGAACCTTTTCTAGAAAATATGCAACTTCACATTTTACGCCTTGAATATTTATTTTTCCAAAACTTCGTGCCTGCAAGTCAATCTATTAAAGAACATCACTCTATAATTCAAGCACTACAAAAACAGGATGAAAAACGAATGGAACAAATGATGTCTCAAAACTGGCTCCGTCCAATGAAAGAAATACAAAAAATAATTTCTATGAAATAATAAAGCTGGTTACACAAAAGTGTAACCAGCTCCTTCTTTAATAATCTATATGCTATGCCTGAATATTTGCGTAATCTTCAATATGCTCGTACTCTTTTTCCAATTCCTCTAAAGACAGCTCGTATAATTGTCGGTCGCGAATCTTAAACACCCCTGCTCCAATTAACTCATCAATTAAATGTCTCTTACGATTTTCAACAGCAAAACGGAGTTGACTACTCATCTTTTAAAAAACTCCTTTCTACGATCATTGAAAATGATAATCTTTATCAATTACCACTTTTGATTATAAAAGATGATTCTTAATAAGTAAAGTAATCTTATGAAATATTTACCTTACAAAGTATTTGTGGCCACATTATATATATGTATGCCACGCGAAAAATGTTATGACACTTTTTCATACCCTTTTTCTTTCATACTTTGCAAGTTGTCTCATTATGGTTAAATTCACCTTCTATTTCAACTTGAATGGTGACATGTTCTACATGAAATTTCCCCTTTAATACATCCGTTGCTTCTTTCAATACGCTTTGCGTTTCATTACCTTCGATAATAAGATGGCAAGTTAATACTTGAAAATCTGATGTTACAGACCATATATGTAAATCATGAACTTCTTTTACAATAGTAATATTTAATAATGTATTTTTCACCTCTTCAGCATCTATGTGCTGCGGTGCACCTTCCATTAATATATGAACTGTATCACGTGATACACGCCATCCACTTATAATGACTAAAATAGACACAAGAATACTAGCAACCGCATCTGCAGCAGTCCATCCAAAAAATTTAATAAGTAACGCAGCAATAATCGCTCCAACTGAACCTAATAAATCGCCTAGTACATGTAAGAACGCACTTCTTAAATTTAAATTGCCTTTCACATCTCCGCCTCTCATTAATATCCAAGCTGATACAATATTAATAAGCAGACCAAGCACAGCAATAATGAGCATTCCATTACTAGCGATTTCAACTGGTTCCTTAAAACGACGAATTGCTTCAATAAAAATATATACTGAAATGACAATAAGAACGACACCATTACATAATGCCGCTAACATTTCGACTCGCTTATACCCATATGTTTTCGCAGCCGTCGCCGTTTTTTCCCCAAGCTTGAACGCAAGTAAACTTAAAGCTAAGGATACTGCATCACTTAACATATGCCCTGCGTCAGACAATAGTGCTAAGCTATTTGTTACAAATCCGCCAATAACTTCAGCAATCATAAAGCTTGTTGTTAATAAGAAGGCAATTAATAACGCTTTTTTATTTTTTGAATGACCGTGATCATGTGAGTGTCCCATACAAATGCTCCTTTAAGTGCAATATCTGTATGTTATTATAAAACAAATTCCCTATCTTTATCCCCCATTAACGCCCGATAGTGAATGCTACTAATCCGTAGAAGATGAACAATATCCCACTGATTAAAGTTTCACTTTATCCCGCTTCCTCTGTATACAAACTTCGCTACTTTTCAAACAAGTCCTTTTTCTCAACTAAAAACAAGACTACTTCTTTTTTATTTTCATATTGTTTACTAATGAAAGAATTTTTAAGGGGGTTCCAAAATTGAAACGACTATTTCTCTGCATGGAGCGTGAACTTGTTGTAGTAAAAGAACAATATGGTAACTATGAAACCACATATCATTTACAAAATATGCAACCTACCTGTATTGTGGTTGATCCATTCCAAACAAATCGTGTTTATTGCGGCACATTTGGACGAGGTTTATGGCTAAGTGACGATGGCGGGGATTCGTGGAGACCAATTGGTGATTCATATCGTTACTTTGATTTCCCTAAAGAGGATGGTATTTTACATTCTTCGATTACTTCCATTACGATAAGCCCTAATGAACAAGTTAACGGATATGATGTCGTTTATGTCGGTACAGAACCGAGTGCTTTATTCCGTTCAGAAAATGGTGGTGAAACGTGGACTGAACTTAAAAATATGAAATCATTATTATCTTCCTATACGTGGGCTTTTCCGCCTAGACCTTTTACCCATCACGTACGCTGGATTACAGTTGATCCAAACAATCCAAATACACTCCATGTTTCAATCGAAGCTGGTGCTGTTATTCAAAGTAATGATAAAGGGCATACATGGATTGATAAAAAATTCGGTGCTCCTATCGATGCTCATCAATTACTCATGCACCCTGAAGCCCCAAATCGCCTTTATGCATCATGTGGTGACGGATTTATGGGCGGACCTGATCGCGCATATCTTGAAAGTTATAACAGTGGAAACAGCTGGATCTCATGTAGTGACGGACTTGAGCATCATTATTTATACAGTATGGCTATCGATCCAGCTGATTGCGATACAATTCTCGTTTCTGCCGCACCGAGTGCTGATTTAGCTCATCACCGTATTCCTTATGAATCTTATATTTATCGTAAAACGAAAGAGACTCCGTTCCAGCAAGTACAGCAAGGTCTACCATCTGCAATTGGTACAGTCATTTCGATGTTTGCTACAAATCCAGCCGAACCACATACGTTTTACACTTTAAATAACAATGGCATCTTTCAATCCACTGATAGCGGTGAAACGTGGGAACAACTAAACATTACATGGAAAGAGGAATATAAAACGCAGCATCCGCATGCGTTACTCGTTACTAATTCTTAACGCAAAAGAGACTGCCTTCATTTAAGGCAGTCTCTTTATTTATTTCTTTAAATCAATGACAATATCATCTAACACTATATCTTTACTCTTCGCTTCTTTTTTCGGTACTTCTATTTTCTTCTCTTTCCCATTCACATACTCCACTCCACCATGATTTTCAGGTGTATGAACTCGCAAGTGCACACGAGGTGTAACGATAAGCTTTGTAGCATTTTCGTTCAACTTTTGGAAGGTAGCACTCCAACTACTTTTATGTGGCTCTGCTACTGTACTACTTCCGCCATTTCCTTCACCAGCATAATGATTTCCTAAATCATCTTTTATTTCTAACTCAACATCCGCACTATCCCATATACTTCTTAATGCCTTAGATTCTTCTTGATTGAAAAAAACGATAAATGACATTGGGGTTACTTCCATTTTGTCTATATTTACTTTTATTAATTCATTTTCAGAAACCCTATTAACCTTTACTTCCGTACTATCCATTGCTTTTAAACTAAGCGCGAAATTCCAGTTCCCCTTTATTACATTACCTTCATAATCCAACTCAATTGCCTCTATATCCCACCAAACATTTGCAATATCTAACCTTTTACTACTATTACCACTCATCGTAGTCATACCTACATACTTTTTCTCTCCAACTTTTGTTACTTGAGAGCTTCCTCCCCCGCCATTAAACCCCATCACCTGCGGATATCCAAATATATTTGGCTTCTCCCCTAAATCTTTATCACTCTCAATAGAATATGTGATTGTAATTGTTCTACCATCGAACACAGCATCATTAATTGTAACTTTAACCCCATTACTCTCTCTCGTCATATTCAATTCAGTCGAAAACTCTTTATAATTTTCATATAGTCCTGTTCTACCATTATCTAAAAATCGGAATATATCACCTACAATTGGCAATCCTCCAGCATATGTAGGAAACCCGATACCAAGCGTTGCAACTGATAACCCTACTAAAATAGATGCAGCAGCGACACCCTTTTTCCAACTTTTCATCTTTTTCTTCATACGTATCGATTGTTTTACATTACGTTTTACTTTTCCTTTTTCAATTTCAGAGGCCTCAATTTCCTCAAGTTCTTTTTCATCTATATCAATGTCATTTAATAGTTCATAAATGTCTTTCATATTGCACTACCTCCAAAACTAATATTCGTAGCATTTTGTTGTAGTTTCTTTTTCCCACGGTACACACGATTATCTATTGCTGCCCGAGTTAATCCTAATTTGTCACCTATTTCCTCTGTCTTCATACCGAGAAGATATTTCATAATGAATACTTTTTGATCTAACGGTTCTAATTGATTAATAAGCTTCAATAACTCTTCCCTATCTTCCATAACGATTAATTCATCTTCTGCTGACTTTTCCATACTAATATGAAACTCATCTGAAATAATTTCTACTTTTCTAGTCGCTTTCCGGTAATAATCAATCGCCTTAAATTTTGCAATCGCCGCTATCCATTTTTTAAAGTCACTCGGCTCTCCATGAAATTTATTTGCGTTATTCCAAATGGAAAGAAATATATCGTTTACACATTCCTCTATCAATCCATCATTTTGAACTGGAAGAAGTACTTTGTGCGTGATTCCTTTTATGAGTGGTAAGTATGTATCGACAACAAATTCTAGCGCATCTTCTTTTTGCCGCTGTAATCTTTTTATAAAATTTTTCTCATTTGATTTCATGTAGCGATTCCCCTTATTTTTTTGTAAAAGCTTTTACACCCTATATAACGTTTTGGAAATTTTTTTCTCTCATCTTTTTTTATTTTTTGTATGTAATGGAATACTTTTCCTTAACCATTGTCTCATATAACTATGTATTCAAAGAAAATTTTCTCAAGTCTGTAATTCAATTAGTGTAGTACACTATTTATGCAGACACTCTTTAACCTGGTGTACATTTCATTTAATTAATCTACTTTTATAATTTTAAATTAGGAGATGAGATTTGTATGTGTGGAATTACAGGTTGGGTAGATTGGAAGAAAGATCTTTCAAATGAACATGTTATTTTAGAAAAGATGGCGAATAGTATTCAGCATCGCGGTCCTGATGCTGAAGGATTTTGGTTTTCACCTCATGCGGCTTTTGCACACCGACGTTTAATTGTTATTGACCCAGAAGGCGGGACGCAGCCAAAAACATTCCGTGCCGGTGATTATACGTATGCTCTTACTTATAATGGAGAAATTTATAATTTTCGTGAGCTGAGAGAACAGCTTCAAA
This sequence comes from Bacillus sp. TH17, assembly GCF_016651125.1. NCBI lineage: Bacteria > Bacillati > Bacillota > Bacilli > Caryophanales > Bacillaceae > Bacillus > Bacillus sp. TH17. The sequence goes on along the minus strand of NZ_JAEKEN010000001.1, from coordinate 1,344,784 downwards.
AATGTGGGCATGCATTTGAAACTCATTCAGATACAGAAGTGTTACTACATGCTTATTTAGAATGGAAAGAAGACTGCGTACAACATTTAAACGGAATTTTCGCTTTCGCCTTATGGGATGATCAGAAGCAACAACTGTTTTTAGCACGTGATCATTTAGGCGTAAAGCCACTCTTTTATACAAAAAGAAATGACAGTATTATTTTCGGATCTGAAATAAAGGCATTATTAGCTCATCCATCTGTTCCTGCTGAAATTGATGCGGACGGCATAAATGAAATATTTGGATTAGGCTTATTTCGAACTCCAGGATGTGGCGTCTTTAAACATATTCAAGAAGTTCGTGCTGGACATTCTATAACATTCACACGTGATAAAAAAGTAGTTAAGAAGTATTGGAATTTAGAAAGTAAGATTCATACAGATTCTACTGAAGATACATCATCACATATTTTATCTATTTTACAAGATACAGTAAAAAGACAATTAATTGCCGATGTTCCTCTCGTTTGTATGTTATCAGGCGGATTAGATTCTAGTGGTATTACTGCACTGGCAGGTAAAGAATTTAGAGAGGAACACAAAACACTTCACACATATTCAATCGACTTTTTAAATAGCGCGAAAGATTTCGAACTGACATTTGCTCGAACTGGTCTAGATGCTCCTTGGGTAAAACGTGTTTCTGAACATGTAGGGACGTCGCATCATGACATTATTGTGAATGCTGAAGAGTTAGCAAATCACTTATTCGTTCCCCTTCACGCGAAAGATTTACCCAGTGCTGGTGAAATGGAAACTTCACTTTATTTACTATTTTGCGAAATGAAAAAAGATGCAACCGTAGCTTTATCTGGAGAATCTGCTGATGAAGTCTTCGGGGGATATCCTTGGTTTCATCAAGAAGAACTATTATATGTAGATAAGTTTCCGTGGTTAACAAACTGGAAAAACACATCTTCTCTATTATTAAACGACGTAACAACTCAATGTAATCCTGAGCAGTATATTAATAAACGATTCCATGAAGCTGCTCTTGAAGTACCTACTCTTGAAGGTGAAAGTAAAAAATCCGCGAAACAACGTCAAATGTTTTATTTATTTTTAACACGATTCCTTCCGTTCTTACTCGACCGTAAAGACCGTATGAGTATGGCTGTAGGATTTGAAGTTCGTGTACCGTTTTGCGATTATAGATTAGTTGAATATTTATGGAACGTTCCTTTCAACATAAAAAGTATTGATAATATCGAAAAGGGAATTTTACGTAGAGCGCTGAAACCAGCTTTACCTGATGATGTGCGAAATAGAAGAAAAAGCGCTTACCCTACTTCACAGGATCCATACTATTTACAAACAATCCGCAATTTAACGCTTGATATGTGCAGTAATAAAAACAATCCTGTTTTCTCACTCATTAACCATTCCATATTACTTGCAATTGCTGATCAAAGTAACAAAGAGATTACCAATTTTGAAGCAAGAAGTGCTATGGAGTATATGCTACAAGTAAATGAATGGTTAAAAACGTATCATATTCATATTGCTTAACAAAAAGGAGTTCAAGGACAAAAACCCTTGAACTCCCTTTCATTTATTAATTGGCACATTGTCTATTTTCAGTATCGATGGACCATCCAATAATAGTGGCACAATCTCTACCTTTCCACTGAAGTACATTTGTTAATACAGGCTCAATCTGTAAACAAGATCCGTCGTGTAATATTTCTACTAAAGATTGATCATCATCAAACTTTAGTTTATCACACTCTAAAATACCATCCGTTGCCATTACAATGTGATTCTGACCTTTTTCTAATCCCCTTACCCCTGATGTAAAACAAGGTGTATTCGCTGCAAAAACATTTTTTCTTCCGATATACTCATAGTTCTTACGCTTATTTAGCCTACCTTTTCCATTTTTCGTTTGCTCTGAATGGAATAAATACGCGAAGCAATCACCAACTGATAGCCAATATAAGAACTCGCCTTTTCGTAAACAAATTAAACATGCAAGTTCCTCATCATCTTGGTCACATTTCTCGATAAATAGCTCATCTGTAAATAACGCTAATAAATACATATGTGTATGATGAAAAGCTAAATGGATTGGGTATGAAAATAACTCTTTTAGTTTTTCTTCTCTTTCTGAAATCGCTTCTATTATATAATGTATATTTTTCGTTTTATGATGTGTATCAAAAATCATAACAAATTCAAATTCTAATTTCGGATCCCACCAAGCTAGCACTGCATCTCCTCTTTCATATGCATCACTCTCTTGATTTCCTCCATATACGCCGACTGAAAGAGGACCACATTTTTCAACATGTATTTGATTTACATACATCTTTTCATGACTAATCCATTTAAATGTATTCACAGCTATCATCCTCTCTCTTGCTAAATGTATACCTTTACACATAGATTACCTTATATTTCAATAAAAATAAACTTTTTCAACATTTATTATGAAAATAACAGGATTTTAATTCTTACCAAGCGAATATATCTTATAATACGATATAAAAATTAGGGGGAATTATAATATGAAAGACATTAATCCACATTGGGAGACAATATACTATCACTTACGCTATGAATATGAAGACAACCTTTCTCACCAAGCTATTCGTATTTTACAAATCGTTTCTCGTGAGAAAGATATAACAATTGGAAAAGTTGCTACTGAGCTTAGTCTCTCTCATAACACAGCGTCTGAACACGTAAAGCGCCTTATTCAAAAAGGATTTATTATAAAAGAAAGAAACAAACACGATGAAAGGGTTGTAAACCTTACTTTAACGAAAGAAGGCATTGGAGTATTAGAAAAGCATACTTTACTAGATAAAGAAAAGATAAAAATATTAGAATCACAGTTATCAAAAGAAGAACAACAATTAATTGAAAAAGCCTTTTCGTTATTAGCGAAGGAGGCAAAATATGCATTTCCTCGTTAAAGTAATCGTTTCGGCACTTATTATCGGCGTTATTACTGAAGTCGCTAAACATTATAGTACGATAGGCGGCTTTATCGCTGCCCTTCCACTCGTTAGTTTACTAAGCCTATTTTGGATTTCTTTCGAAGGTGGGAGTAAACAAGAATTAAGTCAATTCGCTTTAGGCGTATTATATGGATTTCCTGCATCCGCACTACTATTATTTATTGTTTATATCGGTTTAAAGAACTCCTTTTCACTTAGTACATCTATACTCTTCGGCATATGTGCCTGGTGTATCGTCTTTACTTGCCAAAAAGTATTTCAAGCTTAGGGGGAATTACTATTAATAGATCAATAGAGATATTTGGACAAACTGTAGAAGTATATATAAGAGGTAACAGTAAACAAACTGTAGTCATTCAAACAGGAATGAGTTGCTCATTTTATGATTGGCTCCCTATTATAGAAGAGCTTTCACAACACTTTACAGTTGTTTCATACCATCGCCCAGGTTACGGAAAAAGTGAGCTAGGAAATACTCCACGTACAGCAAGGCAAGTTACAAAGGAACTACATATGTTACTAAACAAACTCCATATTCACAAGCCAATCATTCTAATCGGCCATTCCTATGGAGGGTTATGTGCACAACATTTTGCAATGTTACATGAAGATAGGCTGCAAGCACTTCTTTTAGTTGATTCTACTTCCATGAACTTACACCGATTAGATGAGCTTCATTTACCAGTTTCTGATCAAACTGATTCTGATGATATGTGGCTACAAAAATATTATACTTACTCCAACATGGATGCAGACGCACTTTATAATGAACTAAAATCTATGCTCGTCAATACAACAAAACAGCATATCAAATTTTCTACCTCTCCTTCATTATATAAAGCGACAGCTTCTGAACTGTCCGAGTGGAAAAATTGTGCTCGCTCAATAAAAAAACAACATAAAACATTAGAAATACCATTAATTGTTATCAGTAGAGATCCTCAATATTCTATTGCTCAATTGATTGAGGGCGGTATGCCAAAAGAAGAAGCTACACAACTTGAAGATATGTGGCAAGAACTTATTCGTGAACAATTAAATCTCTCAATAAACAGCCAATACATTTTGGCTGAACATGCTAGTCACGGGATAGAAAACGATCGTCCAGATGCTATCATTGAAGCCATTCACTTATTGTAAATAAAAAAAGGAAGCAACTAAAGCTGCTTCCTTACTTATCTATTCATAGTCTTCTTCATCATCGACTTCTTCATAATACGAACTCCCATTGCTTACATATATAGGACCGTTCGCAACATCAATACGTAGTACCCATGCCCATGGCACAGCTAAACGTTTATGTATTGCTCTCCAAAAGTTCATTGATTTTCTTTCGTACTCCTGGAACTCCTGAAGTAACTCTTTATAGGAGGAACCGTCTAACTGAATATTTGCTTCTAATAAACGAGAATGGGCATAGTACTGTAACTCTAGTTCAGCAGCAATCTCCATTTCTTCTTCCGTTGCCATACCTATAATTGCTCCATCTGCTGGTGCGATTTCATATACGTTGTGAACTTCAATAAGCCCTTCTTTCTCTTTCTCAAACATGTAAACAGCCTCCTTTAACAAATATTTTTTATGTTACAAAGTCATACTTCTACAATACCTTCTCCCTTTCCTCTTTTTTTGATAAACTTTTACAAATTATTTATCTGATAATCTGTAGACTGTATTCTTTCAGCAGAACTGAAACAATTATTATCAAAAGTTAATTTATACACATCAGGCATATGAAGGGTTTTCCAAAACTGAAAACCATATTTCGAATCAAAATAATTCATTAGTAATACCATAATATTCCCATGAGTACCTATTACAATATTCTTACCTTTATATTTTTTTAATATACTTTGCATACATATTACAGCGCGTCTTTGCGCTACATCATTTGATTCTCCGCCTTCGTATGCAAAAGTCCAGTCTTCCCATACCTTCTGAATAGCATCGTTAAAATCTGTTACTGGCTCTTTACTTAATAACCTTTCCCGTAAATCTTCTTCCAGTTGTATTGATAAATTATATGTATTCGCAATTCCTTGCACGGTTTGAATCGCCCTTTTATACGGGCTAGAAATAACAACATCAATGTTTTTATCCTTTAACAAACTTGTTACATTACCTGCATCAATCTCTCCTTCTTCAGATAAGGGACGTTCCCTTTCTTCCTTTGTATATGTAGAGTGAGCGTGGCGAACGAAATATACTGTAGTCATTATTCAACTTCCTTTCTTAGTTTCAATCTATATTCCATGCAGTAAATAGGAAATCCTGTATCATGAATAGAAAAGAGCGCCTTTTAAAAAGCGCTCTTTTGTTTACATAATAAAATTATTTCATTATAACTTTCTTCTGAATTCTTCATCTGTTATAGCATCTTGAATAAAATAATCTATATTATTTCTCAGCTTTTGATATGCAACTTGATCTTCTATATCGTTAAACATAATTACAACTTCTACCTTATTCCCTTTCTTATCTGTAGTATACAAACTTTTTGTCAATACGAATGCGGTAGAACCACCTTTTTGACCAGCATATTCCAACTTACTATTTTCAACTGTTCCTTTAAAAACATTATCAATTTCATCTTGCATTGATTTTGGAAAATAATTTCTACTATTTATCTTTTCCATTAAACTCAAATAATCTTTAGCATTTGCACTCACTAATCGATCTGACCAAATACGCTGGAATTCCATATCTATTTTTAATGGTATATCACGTTTCTTCCATTCACTTTCATCTTTCATCCATTCATGTATTTGTAACACGTGTTTATTATATTCATCATTAGACATGTTACGTATCATTTCTAACGATTGATTTTCTGGCTCATTAAGCTCTTTTTCTACATACCCTCTCATATATAGTGAAGCAGTATACGAAGAGAACTTGTCATGACTAGTAAGTTCTAACTCTTTTAAACTATCATTTACTCTTTCTATTCCAAGCTTATCTAACAAATATGTTGTATTCGCATTAGAACTATAATGAATCATCCCTTTAGCCACTTCTTCTAAAGTAATCTGTCCATTTTGCACTAACTCTCTCACTTTTGAATCTTCTAACCAGTCAGGATGCGCTCCACCATCAGTGTTTTTAACATAATATTTTTCTAAATCCTGCAATGAAATTTGTTCATCTCGACTTATTTTTCCTTCTGACACTTGCTTAGCAAATTCAACTGCTATTACGATTTTTGCCGTACTTGCTAATGGTAATTTTTTATTTTCATTTACAGATGTTACTACTTCACCGTTTTTTCTAATAAGTAATGAACATGTTTCATCACCTTTATGTTCTTTTATGTACTTTAATACGTAATCAGGATCTTCTTTTGACAAATAGTACTTCATAATAAAAAAGAAAGCTATAACGGCTACTATAATGACTCCTGCAACAATTCCTATAATCTTTAATATGTTCACAATATGCCCCCTCTATAAATTCCCTTCTATATAATAATTATAACGAATAAAAATACAAAATTATACAAAACAGAGTAACTTTTCCTAAAAAAAGGAAGAGTTACTCTATTTCACATGATGTTATTTGTCCATTTAACGTAACAACTATATTTGAGTCGTCACTTTCTTTAACTCTATTTAGTCGATTTGAGTTAGGAGGACCAATTACAACTGACTCCTTAATTGGCGAAAGGTCCTTTCCTAATTTTTCTGCACTTACACCGTATGCAGCTTGAAATACTTCTGGCGGTGTTAATCTAAGTATGTCTGATCCCTCTGCTGTTTCAAACTGATCGTTATTAAAGAACAAATGTAATTGTACTTCTTCTGTTACCGCTGTAATCCAATGCCACCATCCCATTGGAATAAAGACAGTTTGCCCCGCTTTCACATGATAATTTTGCAATTGATTCGTTTCGGGATTTAAAATGGATGTAACTGCTTCTCCTGATACAACAACATCTAATTCCCATGCATTCGGATGCCAATGTGGTTCCCGCATATGCCCTTTCGTCATAAATAAATCAACAAACGCCCCTCCTATCATCGCAGGTAACTGTGTTGAGGTAACTTCATATGCAACGTTTTTCTCATCTCTTTTAAAAAAGACATTTTTTCTCGAATCAAAGAAAAGATTTGGCGTTCCTGAGCTTTTCTTTAAATTTTTATTATCTGTAACATAACCTGAACTACTCATTCAATCCCTCTTTCCCGCTCCGAACATTTCTGATTTTACACTGTATCGTATGGGGAAATTTTATAAATGTGCCTATTAACAACATAACAAAAAAACATGCTTTCATTATGAGAGCATGTTTTGTGATTTTTTTCACATTATTTAGTTAAAAAATAAACTTTTTACTTACCATGATGTAACATTAAATCACTAAGTTCTTCTTCAATGTGATTTAATTTCGCAACTCCTTCTTTCCACTTATGAATATAACGCGATACCCCGACAATAAATAAAACAATAATTGTAGAAAGAATAATACCATATACGATTGTTACAGTACTCATAGTTACACTTCCTTATAATTAGTAATGTTGTTATTAGTTATATTTTTATTATAAACCTTTTTCTTTTAAAATACTTCGATTTCAACTTTTTGTAACAAAATTGATTTTTCTAATATTTCGTTCATAAAAATGGAATATTTTTCACAAATTATACAAAACTTCACCATATGTACTATTGCCACATGAGTTATATTGTTAAATAGGATAAAGTGAAATTTTAGTCAGTACGGGGTATCTGTCCCACACTGATTATTAGCCCGCACCAACCAGGATTTTACGGACCGTTACTGTGGGATAAAGGGGATGAAATACTATGACGACTTGGTTTATTGTAATGTTAGTTGTATTTGGAGCATTTAAAATTATTGTTTCTAGCCTTCCTAACTCTGCTATTGAATCCATTATTAGCAAGTACGAAACACATCCACAACTTGAAGAAGAGAATGTGACTGTTACAATCAATGGAAATAACTTAGAAGGCGAAAAGAAATCCAAAATTATTCATGATTTTAACGAAGGATTATTTTTAGATCGCTATTATGCACCACCACACAATGAAGGCACTCCTTTAATTATCAATGCAAAACGTGGCAAAAAAGATTTTACATTTTATATTTATAGTCATGAAGAGCATGTTGATGTAGTAAAACAACATAAAAAGAAGGTAGTTGCTTATAGTTTACGCTCTAAAAACCTTCAAAATAATGATATGTTCGTGTCAGCTGATTTAGCTTAATGCTCATATATTAGAAGAAGGAATCCATGGCACATAGATTCCTTCTTTCCTATTTACTGAAAAATAAGCTCTGTCTTCAAACTATCTTTCGGTAACAACCATCCTTTTTTCTCTATACTCGCCATTAATAATTCTCTTTGTTTTGTCGCGATACTTTCCTCATTTGTTTTAAACGACACTTCTATTACGAAGTCATCTTCTATTTTCCCGGTATTACTTAATGGCCAAATTTCAATATTCGTTTTTATATTTTCAAATTCACCTGTATACCGTTTCATTAATACAGGACCATAAATACGAGAATTCTTGAGCATTTCTTCTCCCCAATTCGTATACAACCATTTGTTCATTTTCCCTGGCAACTTTTCTATTAACATGTTTTGAGCAACTCGTTCGTTTGGTAAATCAAGTACTCCATATCCTTTAGCACTGTAACTTTTCTTATTTGAAATACTTAACGTTTTCTTCTCAAATCCCCAATCTATTTCCGCCTCATAATTATCAGTTTGACTATCAAATCCATCCTTCTTAGCTACTTCTAATGCATCTTGAATCATACCATTTTGAATCGGGTATCTCTTTTTATATGTTAGCTCAAAATCTTTACTAAATTCTTTCTTTCGAATCCTCGTAAACCAACCTTCATTACTTAAACTTTTATTCGCCGTATCTAAAAATTGCACTTGTATTCTTTCATAATTTGTACCAGCCTGGAAATGTTCTAGTACCTCTTGCTTCATCTCTTTGTTATAACCTAATACTTGTTCTGGCTTTAATAATAACTTCACTTCAAAACTAGGTTTCATTGGACTAGCAGCAAACCCTTCCTTAACATGATAAAGGAAACAACAAAAGAAAATACTTACGAATACAAATACCTTTTTCATATACCGATCTCCTTTACATTTTAAATTACTTCTATACGTTCCAGAGTAAGCGAATACACATTTTCATATCCTGCTATGCTAAGCTTTTGTTGTAATCGATCCGTATCCTCTTTCAAAGCATGTACTAACACCGTATGTTCTGGTAATAGTGTATTTAACATTTCCTTAACGTCACTTATACTTTGATGAACTTTATATGGAACTCGCTTCACCCTACATTCTTTACCTACACGTTCCTTCAAAACTTTTTCTGCAAAACTTCCTTTAGCAATATGTCCAGTAAAGATAATGGAAGTTCGTTCTTTATGCCGAAGTTGTTCATAATACAACTGTGCTCGTTTTGTTTGCATATTCGCATCACTCATTACAACTATTCCGTAACTATTTTGCATACAAATGTCCTTATCCATAACTATTATGTTTCTTTTTAAATCCTCCACAACCCGTTCAAGTTTTTCATTATTTTTTAACCAATCTTTATATACGAACATCTCTTCAAATCCAGCAAAAATTTCTTTATCTACTATAATTGGAAGTTCTTTATATCGTTCATATAAATACAATACTATATCTTGCGCCCTACCAAGTGAGGGCAGTGGTAGTAATACTGTTCCTTTATTTTGAGCAACTCGTTCAATTTCTGCACATAATTCGTCTACTCGTTCCTTTTGTGAAACATCATCAGTGTGATAAGCGGCATCTACAATTGCAATTTTTATATCGCTTCGCAAATTTTCAGGTAAATTAGCTCGTAGTATATTAGATTCTGCTGAATAATCACCAGAATAAAATACGTATGTATTACACATATCCACTAAAAACCAAACAGCTCCTAATACATGCCCACTATACCCCCATTGAAACCGCAGCGTTGGTGTAATCTGTATCCATTCATTTGGATTACTAATCTCATCAATACATACATAATTTAGATCTTTAATATTTTGATCGTTATAAGGTAAATTCCACCCTTTTGAAAGATTGTAGTTTCCCCATTTTTCAAAATAAGCTGGAAGTTGCTCCTTCGTATAACGAGTCGTCCAAATTTTTTTCTTATATCCATACTTCGTCAATAAAGGTAAACCCATCGTATGGTCTTCATGAATATGTGATAAAAATACTGCATCCAAAAATGGAACAACTTCTCTTTCTATTTTTGGATAACTATCCTCATATGATCGATTAATACCACAATCAAATACTATTTTTGTCTCTTTATTTTTTACAAAATAGCAGGAACGACCGTATTCTCCCGCTCCTCCCCATACTTCCATCCTCATCATGCTACCCCTTTTCGTTTTTGCTCCATATGTTGCAGAAGTAATAAGCACATTGTTGTAAGCCCAACAGAAACAACAGCCATTGCCATTCCTATAGATACTTCTCCTTGTTCAAATTGAGCAAAAATAAACGTTGCTGACGTTTCTACTGATGGAGGTAGTACGAGAAGCGATGCTACTAACTCTCTTATCGAAATCGTAAATGTCATCGCCCATCCAGCAAGAATTCCTGGAATAATAAGCGGCAATATTATTTTTCTAAAAATATAAATATAATTCCCAGAAAAAATACTTCCTGCCTGTACAAGAGAATCATCAATTTGTCCGAGCGATGCTTTTACATACTGCACCGTATAAGGTAAAAAGAGAACAACATACGTTACGATAACCATGACTGGTGTATTGTAAATTGACATAGGCATATAGGGTGAATTCCAAAATAAAATAAGCCCTACAACCATCACTATTCCTGGTACCATATTCGGTAACATGCCGCACATATCAAGCCATTTTTCAGAGGACTTTTTCCCCTTTTGAATCATAAGCGCCAAAAATACGCCAATAATTACAGCAACAATCGCCGTTACGAGTGAAAAAAGAAAACTGTTCCATAAAGCTTCTAATCCCGGAGAACCAATTGTAAATAATGCTTCATAATGGCTTGTTGTAAAGTTATTAAAATGTAAGCCACCGCCTCTTAACTTCGACAAAGAAGCAATAAGTATAGAAAAGTATGGGATTCCAATTGCTACTATTAGTAGGCCAATTACATAAACCCATGCTATAACGCGCGCAAATATAGACAAAGTATACCTTTTAGATTTCACACCTTTTCCACTAACCATTGCATATGTATACTTTCGATTCAATACATTTTGCATATACCAAATGAGCATACACGCACTAAGTAATAAAGAAGATAGTGCTGTGGCACTGCCAAAATCAATCGGCCAACTAGAGATAAATTTATGAATCTCAGATGTTAACACATGGAATCCTATTCTACGTCCGAATGTAGCTGGTGTTCCAAATTCAGCAATCGTCTTTACGAAAATGAGTAAAGCACCCATTACATAACTTGATAACAATAACGGTAGTATTATTTTTCTTAAACGATAGAAAAAACTTCCGCCATGAACTGCTGCCGCTTCTTCTTTACTACTCCCAATCTGAAGTAACGTGTTTTTCAACATGAAGTAAAGGAATGGGAATAAATGCAGACTCATAATTAAAACCATACCGCCTAAACTAAAAAACGATGATGAAATCGGCTTTAAAGCCGGAAAAAATTGTTCAAAATAACCGTTAGGTTGCATGAACAAAATCCATCCCATCGATCCGATATAGGGCGGGGTCATAAATGGGATCATAAAAACAATATCTAACTTACTATACTTTCCTACATCTGTTTTGCTCATAATGAACGCCAATGGAAACGCAAATATTGTAGCTCCTATTACAACGAGTACACCTAGAAGCATCGAATTCAGAAAAATTCCAGCTAATCCACCACTCTGCATGACTTCAAAAGGCTTTAAAAAATTCCAACTGCTATTTTCATATACACTAGAAAATAAAATGAGAAAAAGCGGAATGACGATTAACATCGCCACAAGTAACAACGCTACTGTCATTCCAACTTGTCTTACTGATACGAATCGATTTACCATGTAATCACCATCTTATTGAAATACTTTCTTAAATTGTTTTGCTATTTCATCTTGTTCTTTCTCAACTGTTTTCCAATCAATATTTAATACTGGAATCTCTTCTACATTCGGTCTATTTTCAGCTTTTATATCTTTTCTACCTGGCAACAAATACGCTTTAGAAACTTGTTTTTGCACATCATCTGATAATAAATAATCAATAAACTCTTTTGCACCTTCTACATTTTTACTATCCTTCATAATGCCTGCTGCACGTGGACTAATGACTGTTCCGCTTTTTGGATATACGATATCAACCGGTTCACCCTTTGCTTTTGCACTGTACGTCATATAGTCAACACCCGCAATTACCATATCTTTCGCACCTGTTACAACTGGGTCTAACGCTTCTTGGTTTGCCCCAGCTACTGTAACTTCATTTTTCTTAAGCTGTTCAAATAAATTCCATCCATCTTGTCCATTCTTTTTCACATATCCTGTTACAAAGTCTAAAGCTGAACCTGAAAGTGCTGGATCTGGAAGATTCACTTTCCCTTTCCATTCTCCTTTTGTTATATCGCTCCAATCTTCAGGTGCTGTCTTCACATTTTTTGTGTTATACACAATTCCTAATGCTGAAGCACTATATCCAAAATAATGTCCTTTATCATCCGACCATTCAGAACGAAGCTTATCAGCTTGTTTTGCTTCTTTATAAGCTAACGTTTGCCCATCTTTTTTTAATCCTTCCATCGCTGGTAAAGAAGCAAGTACGACAACGTCAACGACTGGATTTTTCTTTTCAGCCTCCATTCTTGCTAAAATCTTACCTGTTGTTCCTTGAAACATTTCTACTTTTATCCCTGTTTTCTTTTCAAAGTCCTTTTGAATTTTTTCTGCTAATCCTTTTGGTCCTGCACTATATACAACAATTTTCTTTTCATTAGCGTTTTTATTTTTTGCATCTACACTGCCTGTCTTTGAGCTACAACCTGTTACTACAGCAGAAAATAGTAAAGTACATACAAATAAAGACTTAAGCGAACTGAATTTCTTCATACGATTCTCCCCCTATATGATGAATACATTTTTTTGGTACATATAACGATACCGGTTTACCAACGCTTAGCTTACTATTGTAATAAGCTGTCCATACACCGAGTGTCCCCATGTTTACTTTCACTTCATAACGTTCTCCTACATATGTAACGTGCTGAACTTCACCTGTATACATTTCGCATAAGTCATTTTTTGTCCAGCTCACATGCTCTGGACGAATCATTTTTTTCCCCTCTACAAGCCAATTTGCCTTACCAACAAATTTTGCAACAAATTCATGAGACGGTTTCACATAAATGTCTTCTGGTGTTCCTTTTTGTAATACTTCACCCTGCTTCATGACAATAATTTGGTCTGACATTGACATAGCTTCTGTTTGATCATGTGTTACATACAATGCCGTTAAACCAATTGAATGAACGATGTCCATAAGTTCTAATCGCATTTCTTCTCGCAAAATTGCATCGAGTGCACTTAACGGTTCATCGAACAAAATAAAATGAGGTTTCGTTACAATTGCTCTAGCAAATGCGACACGTTGCTGCTGTCCACCTGAGAGTTCATGCGGATATCTTTTCTCCATACCTTGCAAACGAACTCGCTTTATCGCATCTTCTACCTTTTCTCTTAAGTGATTCGTTTGCTTTGTAGCCCTTAAACCAAATGCAACATTTTCAAATACAGTCATATGCGGCCATAAAGCAAAATCTTGAAATACCATGCCGATATTCCGCTCATGAGGAGATGTTTTTATCTTTTTAGCAGAAGAATACATGCACTTATCTCCAAAATATATTTCACCTTTATCCGGTTCCTCAAGCCCTGCAATCATTCTAAGTAAAGTCGTTTTCCCGCATCCTGAAGGTCCTAAAAGTGTGGTGAATTCCCCTTTTTTCATTACAATCTGTAACGGCTTTAACGCCTGTGTTTTCCCAAATGCCTTTTCTAATCCATGAATTTTAATATCCATCGTTTCACCTCTCTCCCCTCATTCTTAACCTGCTTTCATTCTATCTGGAAGTTTTATACTGAATGTTAATGTACTGTAAAGATTAAATTAAAAAATCTCTAATAAACTATTTATTTCTATAGATTTTTTCTATAGTTAGAAGAAAAAGGGGCCAACTTATCATGAATCTCTTAAAATTAGAAATTGTAGTGCTTATTAAGAAATACAAAAAGCTTACTATCGTTGCAGAAAAACTTGGTGTTAAACAACCTACTATTACGTTTCATATAAAAAGCTTAGAAGAGGAACTTGGTGTACCTTTATTTGAATTACGTTCTGGAAGGTATTTCTTAACAGAAGCTGGTGAGGCGTTGCATCATTATGCTTGTAAAATAGATGCACTTATGAAAGAAGCTAGGCGGGTCACACAAGAGTTTAAAGATTTTAATAAAGGCGCTATAACAATTGGTGCTAGTTATGTACCAGCGACTTATCTTTTACCAGAAGTTGTTCACCAATTTCAATGCGAATTTCCAAATATAAAAATAACACTCATAGTAAAAACAGCTCCTGAAATTCGAACGATGCTACAAAATCATGAAATTGATCTCGGGGTAATTTCTGCGGCACCGTTTGACGAACCACTTCTAAAACAAATGAATGTAATGCCTGATACACTTGTTCTTGCCTTTTCCAAAGAACATCATCTTTCTAAAAGAACAAATGTATCATTACAAGATATCGAAAAAGAACGTATATTATTGCATCGTAATCCATCTACAACGAGAGATTTACTTACACAATGGACGTTAGAACATAACATTACATTCCAATCAGAAATTGAACTAGATTCATTAGAAACGATGAAACAAATTTTAAAATATGGTAATGGGGTTGCCTTTATTTCAAAACTTGCTATTGAGCAAGAAGTACAACGAAATGAGCTATGCTATATACCGATCCCTGATTTTGAATTTCAGCGTAATATTTATACCATTCATCATGAGGACAGATGGAATTCTAAAATAATTTCTTTTTTACTACATAGCATTACTTCTTTTGCAGAAAAAAATTAAAAGGCTGTCGTTATACACGACAGCCTTTTAAACTATAACTCTATTTGTTTTTCTTATCCTCAATTTTCGCTTGTGCCTCTTCAGCCTTATCTAATGCTTCTGAAACTTTTTTCTCTTTTTCTTTTACATCATCTATACTATCAACAGCTTTAATTAATTTATCGATTCCTTCTTCATTTACCTTTTTTCGTTTCGCTACTCTTTCATTTACTTTCTCTTCCACATCTTTTGCTTTTTGAAGCATATTCTCTGCATTTGATGTCACAGCTTTTTCAAGTGCATCATCTTTTTTCTTTTGTAACACTTCATTTGCAATATCTTTCGTTTCTAAATACTTACCGTCTTTTAATGCTGTCGCACCACGATCTAGTAACTGAGCGACTTCTTTATATGCCTTTGCTTCATTCCCTGATTTCTCTTTTTCCGCTTTTTCAAACCACATAATCGCATCACTATATTTTTCATTTTTCAATGATTGCATACCTGTTTCAATATACGTGTCATAATTACTACATCCAGCCATTACGACTAACAGAAAAAGCATTACAAAACTTAATTTTCTCATGATGTTTTCTCCTTTTCTTTGCCTGCTTACTTTACTGTAACATACATGAAAAATAGTTTCAAAAACTAAAATACTAATATGGTCATTTTTATATTGTTAAAATTTTCTTTTAAACCGATACATCCACTTGTTTTTTCGCCATATGCTGCTTTACTCCAACTAATACAACTAACAATAATCCTCCACCTAATGTCATCATAACAATGCTAGTTGGCAACATATCTAATAATAATCCATATACAATCATTCCAAGCGGTGCGATTGCAGTAGAAATTGTTTCAAGTAGACCGAATACACGTCCTAAATAGTTTGGATCTGTCGTCTTTTGCATATGTACTTGCATCGGGATATTTACAACCATCATTGATATACCAGTTAAAATCATAAAAGTGATATAGTAAATAAAACTTGCTACTTTCGGAATGATCACTAACAACGGAAAGACTGTGCATAAACTCAAGCCCGCAAATAAAAACAGTCCAATATAAACAGAGCGAAACGGATTATTCACTTCTTTACGTACTGATAAAACAATTGCACCAATTAGCATCCCGACTGCTAACATTCCCTCTACAACACCGAGTTGCTTCGAGGATAAATGCAAATTTTTAATAATAATATATGGAAGCGAAACGAAAAGTGCACTCGCAAAAAAGTTTACCCCTACTGCAATTTTCATTAAACCATATATTTCATGCTGTCGTTTCACATATGAAAAACCTTCTTTTATACTCGTCAAGAAATGCTCTTTACTTTCGGCCAATTCTTTTTTATATAAATCAAATACGATGAATAATTGTACAATAACTGCTAAAAAGAATGTAATACTATTTAACAGGAAAAATATTTTGATTGAAAAGAAACCAAATACAACTCCTCCAATAATCGGCGCTAAAATATTCGATAAAGATGATGCCGTCTGATTTAAAGCACTCGCTTTTTGAATACGCTCCTCATCTACTAAATTAGGAATAGACGAAGTTAATGAAACAGAATAAAAACTTGCACAAATTGATAATAATGCCGCTGATACATAAATAAACAGAAGTGATGGTCCAAATATAGTAGCAAGAATAAACATGATAAGCATTGTTAAGCTACTTAATAAATCAGTGCCAATTACAAGCCATCTTCGGTTCACACGGTCAGCTACAGCACCTGCAATTGGGCCACAGATCATTCTTGGTATTGATCCGCAAATAAGAGTAGTTGCAAACCCCATTCCTGAACCAGTTGTCTTTAATACGTATAATCCCATTGCAAACGTATAAATACCCGCCCCTAACAAGGACGTCATTTTTCCAATCATCATTAAAATAATATTTCTCGTTGCAATCTTCATTTTCCAATCATTTGGAACTATACTTACATCCCCCATTATGACACTCTCCCCTTAAAAGTTAAACTGTGTTAAACTTATTATATAATCATCTTTCCAATTTTTACAACAAAAAGTTTAATTATATTTAACTTTTCGGTTATAAAGGAGCAATTATATGGCTACTCTCGGTGAAAAAATTAAAACGTTACGAAAAGAAAAAAAACTTACTCAAACTGGGCTAGCAGGTTCAGAACTGACAAAAAGTATGCTAAGTCAAATTGAAAACGGAAAAGCTACACCTTCCATGAAAACATTACAATACATCGCTAATAAACTTGGATGTGAAATGAGTTTTTTACTAGAAGAAGATGATGGAGAAATTGTAGAACTCATTCAAAAAATGGAGGAACTAATAAAGACAAATAAATGCGATGAAGTATATGATACTTTACTACCTATCGTTCAAAAAGAGCTACCTTCTACTTTAAATACGGCTCGTATATATAAACAGTTCATAACTGGGGCAGCTATTATGAACGATTATAATATTGAATATTACGTCGAAACCGCTATTTCTATATTTGAAAAATATACTTTATATCGAGAAAGCACTGAAACGAAACTACTGTTTTACTATATGCTCTTCAAACGTAAAAAATATAAAGAATGTTTACAGATGATTACCATTATTCGTGATGAATATAAAACGAAGAATTTAGAAATGGATCTTATTACACATATACAGTTATACTTAAAAGAAGCAATTATTTTACTCGCATATGGCAATTATGAAAAATGTGAAAGAGTCATCTTAGATGCACTTGCCTTTTCCAAAAAACATCAAGTGTATTATAAAACAGATGATTTTTATCGTATTTTATCTTATCAAAAAATCATTACGGCGGATAAAGAAAGATATTTATATTACATAAAAAAATCTGAGCAATTTGCTATTTTTACAGAAGATACTTTATCCGCTGCAAATATAGATATATTAAAAGCTTATTACTACAATACAATTACGAATGAATATACAATCGCATTAAAACATTTAGAACAATTTCGAGAAAAACTAAAAGATGAACCAATTTTTCAAGACGATGGATTGTATTATCTTGAAAAAGGAAAATATTTGTATGGTTTAAAACGTTACGAGGAAGCTTTAGAAGTATTAGAGCATGCTATCATACCGGATTATATGAGTCATCCACTTGATCAATCGTGGTTATTAACAGCTGGATCTTATCGTGCTCTTTGCTATATAGAACTTCAAGATAAAAAATCTGCTCTGAAAGAAGCAAAAGAAGCAGTTCAAGCGATAGATAGCTATCCAGATTCCATCTTTTCTTCTTTTATTAAAGAAACATTACAAATAATACAAAAACTTTAAAAATGTCTCGAAATGGTATATTATTCCTCTTTTTTTGCAAAGATAATAATGATGGGAGGAATATAAATGAATATACAACGCGCAAAAGAGCTTTCCGAGTCATCTGAAGAAGCCAATGTCAGTTTCCAAGGCATGCCTGTTATGATTCAACACGTTGACGAAAGCAACGAAACCGCCCGCATATATGAAGTAACAAATCCAAAACGCGAATTAACAGTTCCAGTTAATAGCTTAGAGGAAATATAAAAAATGCCACTTCTTTTTTTGAAGTGGCATTTTTCTTACTTTAGATTACTTAATATAAATCCCTTCTATCCTCTGTTTTACAACACCTAAAAAAAATAAGAATCTTCTACTTCTTTTTTTAACCTGCTAAAATACAAACTATGAATTAATTATTCGCACTATACATTAAGAGGGAAAATAATGAAATATGATTTAGAAAAAAACAAGCCCTATTATGCAGTTATATTCACTTCAAATCTATCAAATGATACAACAGATTATAGTACCGTTTCCGAAAAAATGGAGGAGCTTGCGAAACAGCAACCTGGATTTTTAGGTGTCGAAAGCGCACGTGATAATTCGGGACTCGGCATTACAATTTCTTATTGGGAGTCACTTGAAGCAATTGAAAATTGGAAAAAGAACGTCTTACATAAAGAAGCGAAAAAAAGAGGCCGTGAGCAATGGTATGAAAACTTCCACCTGCGCATCTGCCTTGTTGAGAAGGAATATAAGTTTCATAGAGGCACATTGTAAATATGAAGAAAAAGTTAGTCGATTTATATTCCTACCCATTTGGTTTTTCCTTTGCGTTTTAGGTTTAATCGTTTTCACACGCGAATGGAAAAACAATCGTATTTTTTCCATATCTATCGGTTTTCTTTCTTTTATCCCGCATTAACGGGCAGTAAGACTCCCACCTCAAAATTCGGCTGAAGCAAAGAAGTTAAGTGAGAGATTAACTGCCCGTAAACGCCCGATTGGTGAAGGCTAATAATCAGTGGGGGATAAACAACCCCCACTGATTAAAGTTTCACTTTATTAGTTTTCTATTTGGATTATTGTTGTTAGTTCTTTCAGGAATGTAAAAATAAAAGGAAGAAAAGCCCAACATCAACTTTTCTTCCTTCTATTTTTACCTTTAGATTTCACTGTTACTGATTCACAAGGTGTGTAATAAATTTGAGGTGTCGCCTTATCAACAAACATCATAAACGTAATAAAACCGATAATAAAAAAATAAACAACGTTAACAATATTGCTCCTATCGTTAAAAGTATCATAACACCACCCCTATATATTTCATGTTATTACACCTTTCGCTATTATATGAGCTGAATCCTTTTTAGAAAAATAAACGTAACAAAATAATTACAATGACTCCTGTTAATACTGTTCCTAATAAACTACGAGTATATATCGCTACGAAGAATGTTGGGATTGCCGCAATGATATAATCCCACTGCACTGTCTCATGCATAAATAATACTTGTGCTAAAAGTGCTGCTAATATCGCAATTGGTATGTAATTTAACCATTTTAAACCCCAGTCTGGAATTTGTAGTTTACTAAATACGAGAAGAGGTAAAATACGTGGTACGAGTGTGACAGCTCCGGCTGCTAGTAAAAGGAATAATACGTCCAATCTTACTTCCATTTTTCAATCACCACCCCGATTGTCGCAGCTAAAAGTGTTGCGATAATAACTGCTATACTATCTGGCATAAATAAGTGTGAAACGTATGCGATAATAATCGCTACAATTGCAACACTTAGATGAATGGCTAGTTTCGGTTTACTACTTATTAGCTGAAGTACAAATAATCCGATAAACATCGCTGGTAACGCATAATCCATTCCGTACGTATGAGGATCTGGTATCCACTCTCCAAAAAGCCCTCCGAGAACTGTAGCTAAAATCCAATTTAAATATGCTGTTACATTAAGTCCCATCATCCATTTCTCGCCTAAATGGCCTTTTTGTGCTGCTTGTTGCACTGCAACGCCGAAAGTTTCATCTGTAATTTGCGAACCAATTATTAAATTTTTAAAAAGAGGTATCTTGGTAAAGTAAGGTGCGAGTGCAGCACTCATTAATAAGTGACGTAAATTAACAAAGAACACAGTAAAAATAATTGCCGAGGCTGGGGCACCCGCTGCATACATACCTGCTAATATAAACTGAGCAGAACCTGCGTAAATTAATGTGGACATAAAAGCAATTTCTATGATCGAGAAACCTGCTGTTTTCGCAATAACACCAGCCGCTATACCGATGCTCAAATATCCAAATACAGTTGGTAAACAATCCTTTACACCTTGCTGAAATGAATCATCGCTCTGCAGTGTCATATGTGCTTGAGCTTTATTCACCATTATCTCCCTCCATTTCTTCTATAGTACGTTTTCCTGTTACGACATGAACTAAATCTATGTTTTCACGCCATAATGTATCTAATTTATCAGCTCCAAACTCCTTCGTAATCTCTTCCACCATAATGTCGTGCCGAACATATTCTGTAGCGACGAGAACTAAAGCTGGATCGTACGTTGTAACGGCCCATGAAGTGCTATCATTTGAAAAGTTAGCAATTAATACTTCTTCCCCATCACGCGCGATAACAGTTAAATGACCACCCATTCTCTTTTCAACGACGTGAGGTGTCATATAATTATGGTGAAATGTCGCTCCTATTTTTGTTTCTGGAGCACCAAATAAAATTGAAAAAATATGTACGCCTTCCGCTTCCTTTTGATGAATGAATGGCTCAATCTCTTGCACTTGATCTTCCCATACAGAAATCCATAACTCTTCTTTTGCTCTATTAATTATATTGCATATTTCTTTCAAAACACGATCATTTGAGCGAATATGCGAAATTACATCAATTTGTCGCTCTTGTTCTAAACAATTTAATTTTCGGTTTAGAAATTCAAAGGACTTTTCAAAATCTTTTCGCATTCGATCCATTAATTCCGTAGCTGGCACTGGTACATATTTCACTGGTTCAGAAGGAACGATATGCACCGCTCCTTTATCCATCAACTTGCCAAGTACTTCATAAATCATCGAACGAGGTACGCCTGTTTGTTTACTAACTTCATAACCTGTTACTGGATAATGTTTTAATAGTCCAATATACGCTTTACATTCGTACTGGGAAAAACCTAACTTTTGTAACTCCTTTATTATTTCATCCATCGGTAACCCCTCACAATTTATATAGCTCTAATTTCAAAACTACGATTTCACTTTCCATTAGTAGTTATTGCTATACCTACTAATATAAAAAAGAAGCCTCTACAAGTCAACTGATAATTCCGAATTTTTATTCGAAATAAAAAGCCTTCTTTTGAAAGGCTTTTTGTGCATAATGAATTATTTCAACTGTAGAGCATTTGATATATTACCCTCCAAATGCTCACGTAAGGTTGAACCTGTATACTCTTCTCTAAATACACCTGCTCTCACGAATAAAGGAATGACTTCACTAAAGAATAAATCCAATGATTTTGGAGGACCGCCTGGAATTGCAATAAATCCATCTAGTGCTCCTGCTTCAAACCTTTCCATAATTTGTTTGAAAACGTCTTGTGGTGTGCCAATAGCGACCCAATGAGCAGAACCAACAACTTCTGGTCGTTCTAGTATTTGCTCAACAGTTGGTTCATTTTTTATGATGAAATTCCGTAATAATTCGGCATGTGTTTTACTACGTACAGCTTGATTTCTACTTGGTAGCATATGTTCAGTAACCTTACTTTCTAATGGAAGCCCTCTAACGTCTAATCCGAGAACCATTTCGAGTAAAGCGTACCTCTTCTCTTTTGTAAGGTGTTGGTGAGCTTGCCTGTGCATTTCTAGTGCTTCTTCATATGAATCACCAATAAAGAAATATAAACCTGGCAATACACGTATATCCTCTTGCTTTCGGCCATGCTTTTCTGCTCTTCTTCTTAAATCTTGACGAAGTTCGATTCCTGATTCTACATCTGGCATTGCGGCAAAAATCGCATCCGCAACAGAAGCAGCGAAATTCCGGCCAGACTCTGAAGCACCAGCTTGAAATAAAGGCATTTCCCCAGAAATATGTTGCGGGATATTAAGTGGACCTTTCACCTCAAAATGCTCACTACGATGCTCAATTGGCTGTACCATTTCTCTAATTACATCTGCGTTGTCTTCTTTCAAAACTTCATAAGGATGACTCCTCCAAAGTTTTCTTACTAACTCTGTACATTCTGCCGCTTTCGCGTATCGTTCCTCAGATGGTGGCATCCCTGTCTCACCAAAGTTTTCAGCACCATCAATTGATGTGACAATGTTCCAACCTACTCGGCCGTTACTAATCCAATTTAAAGATTGTAGTTGCCTCGCTAGTATATATGGTGGATAAAATGATGTTGAAGCGGTCGTAACGACTCCAATCTTTTCTGTTGCATAAGCAATAGCAGTAAACAATAGTGTCGGATCTAAAATTACATTCCCCTTATTACGAGCAATTAAATCAGGATGTGCCACTAAATAATCCGCTTTAAAAACAAAATCTAACTTCGATTTTTCTGCTCGTTTCGCTAACTCTACTTGTTCATCAATTCCCGAATCAAATATACAATCTTCTTTCTTTCTAGAAATTAAACATAATCCAATGCAAAGTTGTTTCTTTGTAGACATACACACCATCCCCTTATTTTTAATTTACCTAGTTAAGCAATGTTGCTATCATTTTGAAATTCCATTCTTATGAAAAAGGATAAAATGATATTGATAATCATTATCATTTTATGATGTTACTGAAATAAATGCAATAACAAAAAAGACTCCCGCTAATGGGAGTCCTTTATCTCAATATTTCATTTGCTTCTTTTTCATAAATTTTATCAAACGAAGTCATAATACGTTGCGATGCTTGAATCATTTTTTGACTCGACATAAGATCTGCCATCTCTTTCGTCATATCCACATTTGAATTTTCTAGCATATGATTTTTTACTATTCCTGTTCCGTTCGGTAAATCAGCGAGGTTACCTTCTGCTAGTGTAAAACTCTTATTTTCTCGTTGCACAAGGCGAGCATTCGTTTCTGCATCTACTGTTTTCGTTTGCAAGCGGCCAATATTATTTTGTGTTACTTCATCGTATAATGTACCGTCTGCTTGTACAGCTATCTTTGCTCCTTCTGGAATACGAATACGTTCATTATTCTCACCCATTACGAAAGCACCAGATGCTGTTTGTAAATAACGATCACTATTTAATGTAAAACTACCGTCTCTCGTTAAAAATGTTTCATCATTTTTAGATGTAACGAAAAATGATGATGTGCCAGCCGCACCGTCGTCTAAAAAGAAATCTGTAGCACTATTTGTCATTTGTACATTTCCTTGTACTAAGTTCACATGCGTCGCAGCTGGTACGACAGCGTAATCGACCGAGCCGATATTTGTCGCCGATCCGTCTCCACGGCGATATGTGTCTTGCACATCAAATACTTTAGACGTCATGTTTTCTGCTTTAAATCCTGTCGTTTGGGCATTTGCGACGTTATTCGAATGAACATTAATATGCTGCATGTAATTCATCATACCCATAGAACCTATATAAAGACCGTTCATACTCATTTGAATAAGGCAAGCGCCTTATTCTTCACCTCTTTTCTTACGATGTTTGTAACATTTGTTTTACTAAATGTTCCGCTGTAGCGATATGTATATGTTGCTTCACGTCTTGTCCGTCTGTCATTAATACAATTGGAGCTGATGATACTGCTGGAATTTTCAACAATTCACCACTACTTGCTGTTTCATCAAATTTCGTAAACACGATACCATCAATATGAATATCTTTAAAGTTCGTAATGATTTCAATCATGTCTTTACTTTTCATAGAAGCTGATAACGTTAAACAAATATAATCTGGCTCTACTTGCCCCATCGTCTCAATCATTTCTTCAACCGTTTCTGACGTACGATAATTTTTTCCGGCTGTATCTATTAAAATATAATCGACGCGCGCTTCTTCTTTAAAATAAGTAAGCGCCCGTGCCATTGCGGCTTCATCCCGCACAGCGATTACTTCTGATCCAATTGTTTTCACGTAATCTTGCAGTTGCTGTACCGTTCCGATGCGAGAGTGATCTGTCGTAATAAAACCAACCGTTTTTTTCTTACCGTGAAACTGCCATGCCATTTTCGCAAGTGTCGTCGTTTTTCCAACGCCAGTTGGACCGATTAATGCAATTGTTTGTACCTCTTTTTCAAATACGTTTTCAGTATTGAAATGAGATCTCATATCTTCCAATATGTATTCGATGACTTCTTCTTCTGTAATCATCGTCGCATTCTCAAACTTCACTTTTAATTTTTCAGCATATGCATGAATGAAATATTGTTCCACATCGTTTTGTTCTAACATCCGAATTACTTTTTGAATAATAAATGGTACAGATTCCTGATTTTCTTTTTTTATAACTACTTCTTCTTTTTTTACAGGAATAGCTTGTTTCACAACAGGCTGTTTTTTAGCTACTTTCGTCTCTTCTGTATGTTTCACAACGACAATACCCTTTTCAAACAGTTGTAATAGTTTCTCTTTTTTTCTTGCCCATTCTTCACTATTCCCTGTTTGCATCGCTGCGTATGACATAGAAGTCGTTACGTTTTCTAAATTGTGCAAGACAGATTGAATTCCATTCACCTTCACGATTTCTTCTGAAGGTTCACCTACAACATCCATTAATTGCTCATGAAATTGAGTTGTTCCTTCGCTATTTTCAGCCTGTTTATCTTCAGGAAAAGCGACTAACATTTCATAATTCTTCTTCCAAAAAAACGGGATGTTTCGTTTTACACTTTCATCGACAACGTAGTAATAATCTGTACCATATTGGTCAAATAACTTTCGATACAATTCATTTTTCGAAGCTGCTTTTATTCGCATTAACGCTTCTTTTTTTTCTGTACTTTCCATTACTTCACCCCCTACTATTCAATATAAGCAATTTGATCTACAACAATTTCTGGTGCTAATTCACTAATACATAATACTTTAGCTTCTATTTGATAACGTTCAAGAAGTCTCACAATCGCAAATCTGAAATCTTTTCTACGCGTTAATAATACTGGCTCTCTTCCCATTAAACGAGCTTGTTTGAAAACGCGCTGTACTTGCTCTACTACTCGCGTTTCTAAATCTAAATCCCAGTTTAATAAATAACCTTGATATGAATTATTAACAACCTCCGCATCTAACTCGATTGAATCAGCGAAAAGCGCCGCATAAATTTTCCCATCAGGATTTTTCGCACTCTCACAAATAACTTTTGAAATACATTCACGAACAAATGCCGTTACACCATCAACATGATTCTGATAAATTTCTTTCCCGTCAATAATACCTTCAATAATTGTCGGCAAATCACGAATAGAAATTCCTTCTTTCAGAAGTTGTTTAATAACATTTTGAACGAGTGATAAATCAATTTCTTTCTTCTTAATCTCTTCTAATAAAACGCCATTATCATTTTCAAGCGAGTTAATCAAGTCCTTCACATGTTGACGCTGAATTAACTCATGAAGGTTACGTCTAACGACTACATCTAAATGCG
Organism: Bacillus sp. TH17; assembly: GCF_016651125.1. Classification (NCBI taxonomy): domain Bacteria; kingdom Bacillati; phylum Bacillota; class Bacilli; order Caryophanales; family Bacillaceae; genus Bacillus; species Bacillus sp. TH17. The sequence goes on along the minus strand of NZ_JAEKEN010000001.1, from coordinate 1,318,766 downwards.
TAATTAATATGCTAAGCGGCTCTAATACTTGATAGCCTTTCATTTGTGCATCTTGTACCATATGCTCCAAAATCCAATATCCATCTTCACCGAAGATTGGATCTTTCGCTGGCTCTGCATCTAAATCAGCCATTACGTTCGGTGTTTTCAGTGCTAATAAATAACCTGATTTTAAAACACCTTCAGCAGCTTTCGCACCTTTAATACGAATAATGTAGCGTCCACGTGGTCTAAAACTCGTATTATCTTTAAAGTTAATTCCAGGAACGTTAATACCAAGATCAGTAATAATTGATTTCCTCATTAGAACAACTTTATCACGAGCTGTTTCCCCTTTAATTTTCTGCTTTACAAGTGCCGCTAAATCTAAACCGAGTTCTACAATAATCGGATATTTATCTGTAAAGACTCCGAATGAATCTTCCACTTGCTGTAATTGCTCATCCTCGCCTTGAATCATTTCTAATTCTTTTTGAAGCTCGTCTTCTTTTTCTTTCTTTATTCGCTTTTTATTGCGAATTCCTAAGAAAATAATCGTGCCTCCAACGAGAGCAAATGGTAGAAATGGTAGCGGTGTAAAAACACCCATTGCGATAAATAAACCACCAAGTGCATATACAACAACTTCATGCGCTAATAACTCTTTAAAGATTCCTTCAGTTACTGTATCAGGTGAACCGTCAAATACACGCGTTACGATAATACCTGTTGAAATCGCAAGCATTAACGAACCGATTTGGTTTACAATTCCGTCACCGACAGTTAACTGTGTATAGTGAATAGCCGCATCTGCAAAGCTCATCCTTTGCTGCATCATACCAACAATTAAACCGAAAATAATGTTTACGAATAAAATGACAATCCCGAAAATAACGTCCCCTTTAATGAACTTTCCGGCACCATCCATCGCTCCGTAAAACTCTGTTTCCATATTTAATTTTTTTCGTTTCGCCTGTGCATCTTTTTCTGTAATAAGACGCTGATTCAAGTCAGCATCGATAGACATTTGTTTCCCTGGTAAAGAATCAAGTGTAAAACGAGCTGCTACTTCAGCTGTACGAGACGCACCGTTTGCAACGATAAACTGGAATATGATTAATACTATAAAAATAACGATACCAATTAATAAGTTCCCGCCAATTACGAACTGGCCGAACTCTTCAATAACATGACCCGCATTTCCGTCTGTTAAAATCGCTCGCGTCGTCGAAACGTTAATCGATACGCGGAAAATCCCGATTAATAACAACATCGTCGGAAATGACTTTAATTCATCCCACTCGTTAATACTTGTAGCTCGCATATAAATAAGCACTGACATACTTAGTAGAAAAACAATAACGATATCAAGTATAAATGGTGGAAGTGGAATTAAGAGCGCCACAACGAATGACGCTGCTAAAAAGATAGAAAAATAGGTTCTTGCAGAATCCATCTTAAACAAAGAGATCCCCTCCAAACGCGCTATTATACTTCAAGTTCTTTCGTTTGAATTAAATAGCGCATAACTTCAATTACAGCTACATATAAATCTTCTGGAATCGTCTCATCTTCCTCGACTTGATAATATAAAGAACGAGCGAGCGGACGGTTCTCTACCATTGGTATTTCTTGTTCACGGGCAAGCGTTCGTATATATAATGCGAGCTCATCTTCCCCTTTTGCAACGACAATAGGCGCCGCATCAACTTGTTTATTGTAACGAAGCACCACTGAAATATGCGTCGGGTTGTTCACAATAAACGTTGCACCATCCATCTTCTTCGCGATTGTCCCTTGCAAGATGGCATGCATAAAGTTTTTTCGTTTCCCTTTTACTTGCGGGTCCCCTTCATTATCTTTATGCTCTTGTTTCACTTCTTCTTTTTTCATCTTAATATCTTGTTCGTACTCCCATTTTTGATAAATGAAATCAATAATAGAAAGAATGATTAAAATAATTAAAATGGCTAAAAAGATAAATTTAATTTGGCTAATAATTTCAGTAAGTGACGCTGTCCAGTTAAATCCAATCATACTAACAATCTTCTCTAAATTCTTTTTAAAGAGAACGTACGAAACGTAACCGATTAATCCCATATAAAACAGTGATTTCAAAATATCTACTAAACTTTTACGACTAAACAATCTCGTAAAATAGTTTTTCGGATTAATACGTGACGCTTTCGGCTTAAGTACTTTAGAAGAAAATAAGAAACCAACTTGAATCATATAATTGAACAAATGAAAAGCATATACGAGTATTAATATGGGAGCCGATACTTTCAGAAGTAATATACCCATTAAATAAAAATACTCGGTCGAATCTGTATTTTTTCCAATTTGATCAAACAGTACCGCTACGGAATGTGCGATCTCATACCCGAGCCAATCTCCGAAAAAGTAAACGACAACTGCTAATACAAGAATGGAAAATAAATTATTTAAATCTTTACTCCGGGCGATATTCCCTTCTTCACGCGATTTTTTACGCTTCTGCGGGGTGGCCTTTTCTGTTTTATTATCCTTTGCCATGCGCGTCCCCCTACTTCGTTAAGAAAAAGTTAAATAGTTTCGTATACTCTTCCAGTAATACGTCTGTCATATTTTTAAACACATAACCGAGCATCGGTACACTCATCGCAATAAACAAAATACCACACGTTATTTTAATTACGTACGCATTCATAAAAACGTTTAATTGCGGTGCATTTTTTGCGATTAAAATAAGGACGAAATTAATAATGAATAGACTGCCCATAAGTGGCAAAGCAATTTCAACCGCTGATGTAATCGCAAATAATAACGTTGCGAGTAGACTATCTAAAAAACTAGTCGTCAACAATTTTGAAATCGCCTCTGTATATTGAAACGACTTTAAAATCGTGGCAACGAAATAGTTAATGCCTCCAAGTGAAATAAAAATAATAAGAAAAAATATATCAAAAATTGTTGATAGCAAAGTGGACTGTGACCCTGCATTTACATCAAATAAACTCGCCTGTGATAAACCGATATCAAAGTCTAAAATATGCCCTGCCATTTTCGGAATGTTCCACAGCATCTCTACAATTTTTGAAAGTGATAATCCAATTACAATTTGCGTTCCTGCATAAGCTGCTACATCCCAAACTGTCTTTATGTGAGAGACATCCACTTGATCTGCCACTGTAATCGAAAGAGCGAGTCCAAATGTAACCTTTGCCATCGCCGGAATTGATCGGCCTGAGAAAAATGGTAGAAAATATAAAAATGAAGTAATGCGGCAAAACGCAAAAAACGTCGCCGCCCATAATTCCATATTCATTTCAGTTCACCTATCTTAGTACGAACGCAATAGCGATGGGATTTTATCAAATAAATCTAAAATAAGCATCGTTAACTCTTGAAACATCCACGGACCTAAAATGATAATAACGAGTACAATACTCGCCATTTTCGGTAAAAACGTCAGCGTTTGCTCTTGAATTTGCATCATAGCCATAATGACAGCGATAATAATAACGACAATCATACTTACAACGGCAATCGGCATTAAAATCATAACCCCTTTATAAAAAAAGGTTTGGAAAATATCTATAATTGGTGACGTATTCATTTATATGACTCCTATCACATAGCATCAAACGCTTCAGGCGACCGTTTTAAACATAATATCGACGATTTTTGTATATCCACCTAAATATACGAAAACGAGTATTTTAAATGGTAAACTTAAAATCATCGGCGGTACCATCATCATCCCAAGGTACATTAAAAGTGTACTAATAATTAAATCAATAAAGACAAACGCTAAATAAATGAACATCCCTGTAAGTAAACCTTTTTGAATTTGCGTTAACGTAAAGGATGGCACAAGCGTAAACAATGAAAGATCCTTTAAATCTTTCGGCAACTCTTCTCCACGCACTTTCAGCATCATTTTCAAATCATGCTTATACGTATGCTTCGACATATAATCTTTCATAATAGGAGCTGTCGTCTCCGCAGCTTGACTTACTGTTATTTTTTCTTTCGTCATCGGGTCCCACACATCACTCTTTAACTGACCAAGCACTGGCTGCATCGTAAATAGTGATAAGAATAAAGCGAGTCCAACCAGCACTTGGTTTGGTGGTAAATTCATAACCCCAAGCCCTTGACGAGTAATCCCAAGAACGATCATAAAATAAGTAAAATGCGTAAATAAAAGAACGATAGAAGAAGATAATGATAGAAGGGTAACGAGTGCGAATAGTTGTACACTTGAATTACTCGTAAACTCTTTTCCATTTTCGAAATTAATAAAACCGTTCGGGGCTGCATACGCTGGATTTACAAAAACAATTGAAAAAACGATAGAAAATACGAAAATAACGGCTAATAATGATAACTGTTTCTTTATTCTCATGATGGATCCTCTACTTTTTTCGTTTCACTCTTCACCGCGTCTTCTAGCGCTTGTTGAAACTGATTTCCTGTTCCTGTTAATTGCACAGACTGCACACCATTATTACTAATAACAGTGAATACTTGCTTACCATCCACTTCAAATAAAAAAGCGCTCGTTTGATGATTTAAATACACACCGTCTTTTACTTGAATATGACCATTTTCACCTTGCTTAAAAAACTGCTGTTTGCGCGTCTTTTTCGTCATATAATATGCACCGTAGCCGAGCGCACCAAACAGTAAAACGACTTGAAATAAGGTCGTCATATACGACATATGACTCCTCCTCTACTCTTTATCTTGCATTTGACTTTGCGCCTTCATTAGCGCAGCTTGCTTTTTATCAGCTTCAATTTCAGAAATAATAATGCCAAACTTCTCGTCCATTACTATCGCCTCACCAATACCGACTTTCATATCACTTAAATATACATCTACTTTATGTCCTAAATTTTTCTCTACTTCAAGAACATCGCCAACTTTTAATTGTTTCACATCGCCAAGCTGAATCGATGACTTCCCAAGCTTTACACCAAGTTCAATCGAAATATCCGAAACGGTATCAATATGCGCTTTACCTGCTTCATTTCGCTTCCCTGCAAATTCTTCTAATCCCATTAATGACACGGGAGATACTTCATGCTTCATATGGATCCTCCTACTCTATAAAACTTTTAAATAGGAGCGCCTTACGCGTTCCATCTTTCCCAACAAAACAATTAAATTTATGTTTCCCATCTACATAACCACGCAATTGATCTGAAACTTTCGTATGAAGCGGAATAATATCGCCTTCTTCAATTTTCTCAATCTCACCAATCGTCATCTTTTGCTCACCAATCGCAACGTGAACAGGTTTGTACACTTGATTTACTTTCACTTCTACTTCAGACGTATATTTTTTACGCTTATCTGAAGAATGTTCGACAATATTTTCAGACGTTAACTTATCCATAATCTCTTCAACAGATAAGAACGGAATTCCGATACGCACCGTCGTATTCCAAAAATCTGTTTTCATATTTACGTTAAGTAATGAAATGATATCGCTCGCTGTCGTAATCTTTAGCGCATTCGGATCTGTCTCCGTCGTTACAAACTTCGGTTCAATCGCAACAACGCTTTCAAATGATTGCTCTAAATTTTTACAAAGAAGCAAGAATATATTATCAAGCGTTAAAAACTCAAACGCCGTTAGCGGTCTGCGCATCGTAAAGTTACGCTTACTATCTCCGCCAAGCCAGCATTCATGAATATAAATAACGAACGCTAAATCAATCTCAATAACAATTTCTCCAAGCTCTGGTAAACCGAGATCAATAACGCAATATAAATAATAATCTTTCGGCATTTTCTCCACATACTCACTCGTAAATGGAACTTGCTCAACGGCCGAGGGCTCTAGCTCAATTGGAATACGCATACGCGCCGCCAACGTCTGTGACGTCTGTTTTCCAAACGTAGAAGCGATTGCTTGCAAACTACGTAAATGCTCAACACCAAACTTCTCCGGTCTATTAAAATCATACTCTTGAAATTTCTCCTGCTTCCCTGCTTCTTGTGCGAAAGCTGGCATTTCCTCGCCTTCATTAACCGCCTTCAGCAGGGCATCAATTTGCTCTTGGCTTAATTTTTCGCCACTCATGATAATCCCCTTTCCCTACCTTTTCAATTCAACGATTTCAACGTACATTTTCCCATTCTTCGTCAAAATCTTTCCGGTTCCAATCTCTTCATTCTCAAGCATAAGACGCACCGTCTTTTTCGTTGAATTTTCAAGACGATACAATGTACCTTTCGTAATATGAAGTAGATCTTCAATTTTCTTTTTCGTATTTCCGATTTCAAAATAAATTGTTAACGGAATATCATCTTGTAATTTCAAATCTAGCCAACTCCCATATCATGTTCACGAAAATTTCATGTTCTCTCTATATATGAAATTTCTTATTTTGAAACGTCGATATTTAATATTTTTTTAATATATCCTTGCGTTTCTTTAAATGGTGGTACGCCTCCGTACTTTCTCACATTACCAGGACCCGCATTATAAGAAGCGAGCGCCAATACTAAGTCGCCGTTATTTTTCTTTAAATAACCGCTTAACTCTTTCACGCCGCCCTCAATACTTTCAGCTGGTGAAAATGGATTTTTTATACCCATCTCTTTCACATTCGCTGGCATAAGCTGCATAAGCCCCATCGCACCTGCATGTGACACCGTTTTCGGATTAAAATCTGATTCTACTTCAATCATTTTTTGAATTAACGTTTTTGGAATTCCGTATGTACTGCTAGCGCGATCAATAATGTCCTCATACTTACCTTCATTGGAATAACGTATTTTTTGAATATTATACTTCTTCGTTAATCCCCACGTATCAGCAGCCTCATTTTTCGTTTCTGGGAAACGCCGTTCAAACTCCTTTTGCGCGACTTGCACTTCATCTACTTTCTTCGTTTCAGCTTTTTCTTCAGGCTTACTCACTTCCTCTACTTTATTAATAGATTGTTCCGGCTTATTAACAACCGTTTCTATTTTCGTAGATTGTACCGGCTGACTCATATCTTCTATGTTTGCCGGCTGCGTAGTACCCTTCGTCTCCTTCGCAGGTTCACTCTGCAACTTCTCTTGAAAACGACTACTAACGAATGCTTGTGGACTACTTAGCTTTTGCTGAATTTGTCCTTTCTTATATGCAAGCACTTCTTTTACTATATTTCCAACTACCATAATATCACCTTTTCGGTAAACAAAGATAATCTAATATTAGAGTTTTTTTAAAAGTTTGCAATAATCCTTTTGATAATATTGTAATAAAAAAATGAACAAATAGAAAATTATCATTTTTTTATATTCAATAATTACAATTAATCGTTGACACGATATATACCAAGGATTACAATTAATCTCGAAATTGATTTTTTTGCATATTTACGTTTATCAATTAACAGAAAAATCAATATAAAAAAATGGGGGTTCTTATCATGAGAATTAATACAAACATTAACAGCATGCGTACGCAAGAGTACATGCGACAAAACCAAGACAAAATGAATACATCTATGAACCGTTTATCTAGCGGTAAATCAATCAACAGTGCAGCTGACGATGCGGCTGGCTTAGCTATCGCTACTCGTATGCGTGCGAAAGAAGGCGGCTTAAACGTTGGAGCACGTAACACACAAGACGCTATGTCTGCTTTACGTACTGGTGACGCTGCATTAGGTTCAGTTTCAAACATCTTACTTCGTATGCGTGACCTTGCAACACAAGCATCAAGCGGTACAAACAACGATAAAGATATCGCATCTATGGACAAAGAGTATCAAGCATTAGCACAAGAAATTGATCATATTGCTGACAAAACAAATTTCAATGGTAATGCATTTTTAAATAAAGGTACTGATGGTAAAGATATCACGATTCAACTTTCTGATGCTTCAAGTGATACAATGACAATCGCAGCTATCGAAACAAAAGCTATAACAACTGCAACTTTAGCTACAGCTACAGCTACAGGCCCAGATAAGGCTTTAAATGCAGCTTCTGCACCAGCTCAAATCACAGCTCTTGACACTGCTATTCAAAATATTGCTGACGCAAGAGCAACTTTCGGTTCTCAATTAAACCGTTTAGACCATAACTTAAACAACGTAACGAGCCAAGCTACTAATATGGCAGCTTCTGCTTCACAAATCGAAGACGCTGATATGGCAAAAGAAATGTCTAACATGACAAAGTTTAAAATCTTGAACGAAGCTGGTATTAGCATGCTTTCTCAAGCAAACCAAACACCACAAATGGTTTCTAAATTATTACAATAAGCCATTTAAAAAGAGAGATTTCTTATAAACAATTAAAAACTAATGGGGGTTCTTAACTTGAGAATTAACACAAACATTAACAGCATGCGCACACAAGAGTACATGCGACAAAACCAAGACAAAATGAATACATCTATGAACCGTTTATCTAGCGGTAAATCAATTAACAGTGCCGCTGACGATGCAGCTGGTTTAGCTATCGCTACTCGTATGCGTGCGAAAGAAGGCGGCTTAAACGTTGGAGCACGTAACACACAAGACGCTATGTCTGCTTTACGTACTGGTGACGCTGCATTAGGTTCAGTTTCAAACATCTTACTTCGTATGCGTGATCTTGCAACACAAGCATCAAGCGGTACTAACAACGATAAAGATATCAAATCTATGAACAAAGAGTATCAAGCATTAGCACAAGAAATTAATCATATTGCTGATAAAACAAATTTCAATGGTAACGCATTTTTAAATAAAGGTACGAATCCTGGTGAGGGTAAAGATATCACGATTCAACTTTCTGATGCTTCAAGTGATACAATGACAATCGCAGCTATCCAAACAAAGTCTATAACAACTGATAAGTTAGCAGTTGGACCTGATCCAGATGATGCAGTTAAGAATTTAACTGCTACAACTGCAGCAGCTGAAATCACAGCTCTTGACACTGCTATTCAAGAAATTGCTGACGCTAGAGCAACTTTCGGTTCTCAATTAAACCGTTTAGACCATAACTTAAACAACGTAACGAGCCAAGCTACTAATATGGCATCTTCAGCTTCTCAAATTGAAGATGCTGATATGGCAAAAGAAATGTCTAACATGACCAAGTTCAAGATTTTAAACGAAGCAGGCATCAGCATGCTTTCTCAAGCTAACCAAACACCACAAATGGTTTCTAAATTATTACAATAAGCCATTTGAACATATACTCTCTGTAGTATATAAAGAGTTTTCTTTTAAATAATTAAAAATTAATGGGGGTTCTTATCATGAGAATTAATACAAACATTAACAGCATGCGTACGCAAGAGTACATGCGACAAAACCAAGACAAAATGAATACATCTATGAACCGTTTATCTAGCGGTAAATCAATCAACAGTGCAGCTGACGATGCGGCTGGCTTAGCTATCGCTACTCGTATGCGTGCGAAAGAAGGCGGCTTAAACGTTGGAGCACGTAACACACAAGACGCTATGTCTGCTTTACGTACTGGTGACGCTGCATTAGGTTCAGTTTCAAACATCTTACTTCGTATGCGTGACCTTGCAACACAAGCATCAAGCGGTACAAACAACGATAAAGATATCGCATCTATGGACAAAGAGTATCAAGCATTAGCACAAGAAATTGATCATATTGCTGACAAAACAAATTTCAATGGTAATGCATTTTTAAATAAAGGTACTGATGGTAAAGATATCACGATTCAACTTTCTGATGCTTCAAGTGATACAATGACAATCGCAGCTATCGAAACAAAGAAATTAACAACTGGTACTTTAGCAACTGCAACTGATGGAACAAAGAAATTAGATGCTACAAATGCAGCAAGTGAAATCACAAAACTTGACGATGCTATTCAAAATATTGCTGACGCAAGAGCAACTTTCGGTTCTCAATTAAACCGTTTAGACCATAACTTAAACAACGTAACGAGCCAAGCTACTAATATGGCAGCATCTGCTTCTCAAATTGAAGATGCTGACATGGCAAAAGAAATGTCTAACATGACAAAGTTTAAAATCTTGAATGAAGCAGGCATCAGCATGCTTTCTCAAGCAAACCAAACTCCACAAATGGTTTCTAAATTATTACAATAAGCCATTTGAATTAGTTTCATGAATAAACCTCTCTGCTTGCGGAGAGGTTTATTTTTTCTATATAAACAGATTAAAGACTTCTCTTTTGCTTAAATAGAAGCTCTAGCCATATTTAGTAGCGGCCAGGGCTTACTTTACCCTCGTCCCTTGTATTAAAACAAAAAGATAAAATAAGCATAAGTCTTTTTATCCTTCCATAGCCGTTTATTACTTTTAGAACACTAACTATATCAATCTATAAGGAGTGTCTATTATGCGTATCGGTACGAATGTTTTAAGTATGAATGCTAGGCAGTCGTTGTATGAGAATGAAAAGCGTATGAATGTTGCAATGGAGCGTTTGGCGACTGGTAAGAAGTTAAATGATGCTTCTGATAATCCAGCAAATATTGCGATTGTGACTCGTATGCATGCGAGAGCGAGTGGTATGCACGTTGCGATTCGTAATAATGAAGATGCGATATCAATGCTTCGTACAGCGGAAGCTGCCCTTCAAACTGTGACGAATATTTTGCAGCGTATGCGTGATTTAGCTGTCCAATCTGCGAACGGTACAAATTCAAATAAAAACCGTGATGTACTGAATAAAGAGTTTCAATCCTTAACAGAACAAATTGGCTATATTGGCGAGACAACTGAGTTTAATGATTTATCTGTATTCGATGGACAAAGCCGTCCTATTACGTTAGACGATATCGGTCATACGGTAGATATACCAAAAAACATTCCCCCTTCCCCTACACAACATGACATCAAGATTTCAACTGAACAAGAAGCAAGAGTCGCGATTCGTAAAATTGAAGAAGCTTTACAAAATGTATCACTTCATCGTGCCGATCTTGGCGCTATGATCAATCAATTGCAATTTAATATAGAAAATTTAAATAGTCAAAGTACAGCGTTAACCGATGCTGCTTCTCGAATTGAAGATGCGGATATGGCGCAAGAAATGAGCGACTTCTTAAAGTTTAAATTGTTAACTGAAGTTGCGCTTAGTATGGTTTCGCAGGCTAATCAAATTCCACAAATGGTTTCTAAGTTACTACAATCTTAAATATAACCTTTAAAACTATTGAAATAACTCCATTAAAAATAAAAAGTGAGATACATATATGCTATGTATCCCACTTTAATATCAACCTATCCATTATAAATTAGATCCTCAGCTAAAGAAGTAAAGATTTCTCCAACAAGCGAATCTTCATCATATACACACGATTCTTTATTTTCCTCACGCTTCGCAAACGGTATTTGTGCTATCACTTCCGTTTGCAGTTGTTCTGCTAACATTTCACCACCGCCTTTTCCGAAGAGATAGTTTCTTGAGCCATCTTGTTCTTCGTAATATGCCATATTTTCAACAATACCTAAAATATCGTGTTTCGTATGTTTTGCCATTACGCCTACTCTAGACGCGACAAATGAAGCTATATTGTGAGGCGTTGTAACGATAATTTCCTTCGCCTGCGGAATCATTGCAGCAACATCTATCGCAACGTCCCCTGTTCCAGGTGGTAAATCTAAAAGAAGATAGTCTAATTCTCCCCAGTGTGTGTTCGCCAGGAAGTTTTGAATCCATTTGTTTAACATCGGTCCGCGCCACATTACTGGGTTATTACCTTCTGTAAAGAATCCCATCGACATAATTTTAACACCGTGACTAACGACGGGAATTGCTGTTTGATCAATCATTATTGGCTTTTCATTCGTTTCCATCATAGCTGGGATACTGAATCCGTATATATCTGCATCTAAAATCCCAACCCTTTTCCCCATACGAGCTAACGCAGTAGCAAGATTAATCGTCACAGTTGATTTTCCGACGCCGCCTTTTCCGCTTGTTACAGTAATAAAACGTACCCCTGAATCAGGTTGCAGCATACTAGGCATGCCTGTTTCTGTTCTAGCTTCTTTCTTTAAAGACGCTGTTAATACAGCTCGTTCTTCCGGTGTCATTGAGCCAAATGTTACGGAAACTTTCGACACTCCAATGTTTCGAAGTGAGTCTTCAATATCTTGTTGTATTTTTGCTTTCAACGGACAACCTTGAATCGTTAAAACTACTTCTAGCCCAACTTCTGTACCATCTATTTTTATATTTCTAACCATGTTTAATTCCACAATACTTTTGTGTAACTCTGGATCTTCTACATGGCTTAAAGCGTTCATAATTTGTTCGTGAGTAATCATCATACACATTCCTTCCATTGTAATTATTTTACCTTGTGAAAAAAGTCTCCGCTTTTTCCACCCGTTTTTTGAACTAAATATGTTTCTTTCATAACCATCGTTTTATCAACTGCTTTACACATATCGTAAAAAGTAAGGGCGGCGATTGATACAGCCGTTAATGCTTCCATTTCTACTCCTGTTTTTCCGCTGCATTTTACTGTCGCTCGTATGATTAATTCATACCCATCAGTTTTCTTTTCATAATGAAACGTAAAGTCTGTTCCTTGGATTAATATCGGGTGACACATCGGGATTATATCCGCTGTTTTTTTAGCACCTATTATGCCAGCAACTTGTGCTACTTGAAGCGGGTCTCCTTTTTTCAACCCACCACTTTGAATTGCTTCAAATAATTCATTTGATAAAGAAATTGTACTTTGCGCAACAGCTGTGCGTGTTGAAATGTCCTTTTGAGAAATATCAACCATTTCAGCTCTTCCCTCTTCATTCCAGTGCGAAAATTCACTCATAATGATCCTCCTTAACGTATGAAAATTTTGATACTCGAATAGAAAAAATTAACCTCCACTTACAGGCGGGATAAACGCGACAGTATCTCCAGCTCTTACAATATCTTCGTCCGTTACAAATTCTTCATTAATCGCCACCATAACTTTATCTAGCGTCTGTAATTGATAGTGATCTTTCAGCCATTTTTTCAATTGATGAACATTCATCTCTCGTTTTTCTATTATTACTAATCTCTCTGAGCCGACTTCTTCTCGTAAATTTGCGAACAATAAAATTGTAATCATTCTCTCATTCTTCTTTCTTTGGTTTTCCTTCTGGATAGGGAGTATTTTCAAGTTGATCACCAATCCACTCCGTTCCATCTTCCCAAAATTCTTTTTTCCAAATTGGGACGATTCTCTTTATACGTTCAATTGCGTATTCATTCGCATCGTACGCTACTTTATGATGCGGCGACGATACTGCAATAACAACGGCGATATCCATTATTTCTAATCGTCCTACTCGGTGCGTGATTGCTATTTTCGCATCCGGCCACTTTTTCTTAATTTCTTCTCCAATTGCAGTAAGCTTTTTTACCGCCATCGGTTTATATGCTTCATACTCAAGATGTAACGTTCGTTTTCCTTTCGTTAATTCCCTTACTGTTCCAATAAAAGTTGTAATTGCTCCCGCTTCGCGTCTTGCTACTTTATCCGTTACTTCTTGAGCTACAATCGGAGTATCTACAATTTCAAATCGTGCTTGTCCCATCAAAACCTCTCCCTTCTTTACGAAATGTCCAAGGCCATTCACTACCTTCGTTATCTTCTAATAAGAGAATGTCTACAAACATCCCTTTCTTATATCCTCTCGTACCGCCTGGTAGTACAATAAAAATGTTTGATTCCGCTAATGAAGAGACGGAACTAGATTTATCAAATCCTGATGGATAAGCGATTAGTTGTCCTTCGTTATACTTCAGCTTACCTCGTACAAATCTTGTAAATGGATTAGGTTTTAGAAAGTCTTCTCCGAGCATTGCTTTTTCTCGTTTTACATGTGGTGTTTCGCTAAACATATACGCACGAATGCTAGGTTTTACGAATAATTCAAAACCTACGTAACAAGCAGAAGGATTACCTGATAACCCAAATAATAATTTTCCGTTTAATTGTGCTACGGTTGTGACACTTCCTGGCCGCATAGCAACTTTATTAAAGAGAACTGATGCACCTGATTTTTCATATATAGCTGGCAAATAGTCATAATCCCCTACTGAAACACCACCAGTTGTAATTAACATATCAACTTCGCTTAACGCTCTTTTCACTGCTTCATAGCACGTATTCAAATCGTCACTAAACTTCCCAAAGTATTTTACTCTTCCACCCGCTCTTCGAATTTGAGACGATATCATATACGTATTACTATTTCGGATTTTCCCAGATTGTAGTTCTTCATTTACATCGAGAAGTTCACTGCCAGTCGCTAATAGTCCAATTATAGGCTTTTTCGCTACTGGAACTTCGCTATAACCGAATGTAGCAAGAAGAGCTGAAATACCCGGATTAATGTAACTACCTCTTTTTGCGAGAACGGTTCCTTTCTGAACATCTTCACCTTGAAAGGATATATTGTCCCCTTCTTTAAATGAGCGTCGCACTTCCATATAGCTTTTTCCGATATTGTCATATTGACGATGACGAGTCAGTTCTAGCATGACGACCGCGTTACATCCTTTCGGAATTTGCGCCCCCGTCATAATTCGTACTGCTTGAAATGCTCCTACTTCTTTATAGAATACGGAACCTGCTCCAATTTCACCGATTACTTCGAATACGATTGGATTCTCACGACTCGCCCCTGTCGTATCTTCTGCTCTAATAGCAAATCCATCATATGGCGAGCGAGCGAAGGAAGGGACATCGTGATCCGCTATTAAATCATCTGCTAATGTACGTCCGTATGCTAATTCCAGTGGTACTAGTTCTTTTACACCACAATTAGCAAATGCCATCACTTTATGAACAGCCTCTTCAACTGTAATTGGCACTCTTCTTTCCATCATTACCAATCCCTCTCTATTATCCTAATAACCGATAGTATAGTTGTTTCGCTTTTTGAATTTCATTCGTGCCGTGAATAAATACACGACCATCATGAAAAATGACGATGCGATACTCTTCTAATTGGCAAGAGAGCAAATACGGATTCCGATCAACTTTCCCGTGGTTCTCTAATACTTTTTCTAACTCATCAAAGTTGTAATGTCTATTATGCGCCGGTCTAATTTGAACTGTATTTCTTCCGCATAAAACAGCTGTCTTCGTTTGATTTTCGTATGATAAATAAGGATAAGTTCTATTTGTTCCGCACGAAGGACAGTCTTCCGTTTTGATTTTCCCTAGTTTGATAAAATGATGTTGATTATTCCATATATCAAACATTAAAAATGCTTTCCTAACCGCTTCATAGTCTTCTACTAAAATTTTGAATGCTTCTGCCACTTGGTACGCTGCAACGATTTGAACAGCTGGACTAATAATTCCAACTGTGTCACACGTCGCCCCTGTAACAGGAACACTTTTCAACACACAATGTAAGCACGGTGTTTTCTTCGGAATAATTGTATAGCTCATGCCATAACTTCCGACACAAGAACCGTAAATCCAAGGGATATTGTATTTTTGTGATGTATCATTGATCACGAACCGAATATCGAAATTATCTGTCGCATCAATAATGACATCCACACCACCTAATAAAGCTTCCATATTATCTACTCTTGCATCCATTACTAGCGCTTGAATTTGCACGCTTGAATTAATTTGTTTGAGACGATTCTGCGCTGCGATTGCTTTTGGCAATTTTTCTATCGCATCTTGTTCAGCGTAAAGCTGTTGCCGCTGTAAATTGCTCCATTCTACGTAATCGCGATCGATAATCGTTAATTTCCCGATACCTGCACGTACAAAGCTTTCTGCACTGGCACTGCCTAATGCACCTGCCCCTATTATTAATACATGCTTATTTCTAATCTTCTCTTGCCCTTCTTTTCCAATAGGAGTGAACAACTGTTGTCGTGAATACCGTTCTATCATGAGGTATCCTTCCTTTCATTTAGAAAATCCGCTTCAATTACTATTATTTTTTCAATACATCTTCTTCGGTAGCACTTTGTTTCTGATAACAAGAAAAATAAGCGAACCCAACAAAGCCAGCTCCGCCAATTACATTTCCAATAAAGACTGGAACAAAGTTTTTCGCAAGGTCCATCCACGTAAGGTGTCCCGCAAAAATAACAGCTGAAATGACAAACATATTTGCTACTACTTGCTGAAATCCAATGACTACAAACGCCATAATCGGGATCCAAATCCCAACAATCTTTCCGATCAAATCGTTCGTTCCGTAAGCTAACCAAATCGCCAGGCAAACGAGCCAGTTACAACCAATTGCTAAAATTAACGTTCTCCCGAAAGATTCATGTAACTTATCTTGAGCTATCGCTATCGTCTTATTTAAATACGCCCCCTCTGTAAGCCCGCCAAGATGACCGAAACAATACGCTACGAAAAGTGCACCTACAAAGTTAGTTAAAGTAATCCAGGCCCAATTGTGTAACACATGTTTCAATGAAATTTTCCGTGCATAAAGTGCCATGGACATTGACATCATATTTCCCGTAATTAATTCTCCTCCTGTTAACACAACGAGCATCAGTCCGATAGGAAAAACCGCTCCTCCTATAAAATTGACTAAACTTCCCCATTGCTCCGGTACATTACCGAGAACACGAATATTAAGTAAAAATCCTAACGAAATGAATGCTCCTCCTAAAAAACCAAGAATAAGCATTGCGGATAGCGGTTGCCTTACCTTTTGAACACCGGATTCAATCACAAGCGCAGCGATTTGTTCCGGTTTATGAAATGCCATAACCAATTCCTCCATTTTTCTCATCTAAAAAAAGCAGCACCAAAAACCCTTAACATCGTAAGGATTTTTGAATGCTGCTTAATCTCTCTGCATATCTCTTACAGAAATATCAATCATCATTTTTACTATACGCATAGAAAGTGTACAAAACTTGCACATTTCCCACTATTTACGTTAACAAAGAGAATCTACATTCTTAGTAGCTTCTCAGCCACCGATATGCGACATTTCAATTTTCGGCATTGTTTTTTTATTCGTATTGCTTAACCGTTCATCTGAATAATGGTCTGAACGATTATTCCAAATGTCACGAATAACATTAGTAATCTCTTCATCCGTATATCCAGAACGAAGTAATTCTTTAAGATCGTTTCCTTTAGAAGCAAACAAACAAGTATATAATTTTCCTTCTGCGGAAATACGCGCTCTCGTACACGATGAACAGAACGAATCTGTTACAGATGAAATAATTCCTATTTCTTCATCACTCCCGATATAACGATAACGTGTCGCAACTTCACCAGGATAGTTCGCTTCAATACGTTCAAGCGGCATCACTTTATGAATCATCTCTACTATTTCTTGCTTAGAAACTACTTCGCCTAATTCCCAGCCGTTAAAATTTCCGACATCCATATATTCAATGAACCGAAGGATATGCTTATTCTCTTTAAAGTACTCTGCCATCTGAACGATGTCTTGTTCATTTTTCCCTTTTTGAACAACCATGTTCATTTTAATTTTCATTCCGGCTTCCGCCGCAGCCTGTATTCCTGCAAGAACCGTTTTTACTTTACTTCTATTCCCATTTAAATAAGAGAAACGTTCTTCATTTAACGAGTCTAAACTAACTGTTACACGAGATAAACCCGCCTTATATAAATCAGATGCAAACTTTTTAAGTAATGATCCATTTGTCGTTAAACCAATATCCTCCACTCCGTCAATTTCGTTTAACCGCTGTATGAGTTTAGGTAGGTCTTTTCGAAGTAAAGGCTCTCC
The DNA here is from genome assembly GCF_016651125.1 of Bacillus sp. TH17. NCBI lineage: Bacteria > Bacillati > Bacillota > Bacilli > Caryophanales > Bacillaceae > Bacillus > Bacillus sp. TH17. Next base: position 1,301,083 of record NZ_JAEKEN010000001.1, on the reverse strand, counting down.
CCCAGTAATACGTAACTTTCTGACACCTAAAGAAACGAAAATACGTGTAATCCTTTCAATTTCATCAAAAGATAAAATTTTATCATTAGACAAAAAAGAATAATCACGACCAAATATTTCCTCCGGCATACAATATCGACAGCGAAAATTACAACGATCGGTAACAGAAATACGTAAATCCTTTAAAGGACGATCCAATTTGTCTAATGTAACAGATTTCATATTTATTGCCTCGTTTCTACTTATTAATATTTATAATCCGCTTTGGATGCGTATATACATTTAAAGATTTATTACGAATGAAGCCTATTGTAGTAATCCCTAACTGCTCCGCTAGCTCTAATGCTAACTCGGTTGGAGCTGATTTTGACAATATTACTTCACAGCCAATTTTCGCAACTTTCAATAGAATTTCAGAAGAGATACGTCCACTAAAAACAATAATTTTATCACCAATAGAAATGTTGTTTTTTAAACAATAACCGTAAATTTTATCTAAAGCGTTATGTCTTCCTATATCCATCCGGCTTAAAATAATTCCATTCACATCACATAAAGCTGCATTATGAACGCCGCCTGTATGTTGAAACGTAGACGCAGACTGCTGCATATCATTCATTAACCGAAAACAATCCTCGGCAGAGATCTTTACGCGAATATCATTCATTTCTTTCGCAGTCAGCGCATCGTTCGCAAAAACAAACCCTTGCCTACTCATTCCACAGCACGAAGTAATATAACGTTTGTTTTGCATGTCACGATAATAAGGATTGATTTTCGTCGTTTTTACATGTACATAGCCTTCTTTTTCTTGCACCCATATTTCATCAATATCTTCATACTTTCGGATAATGCCTTCCGAGGCTAAAAAGCCAATTACCATATCTTCAATATACTCCGGAGTACTAACCATTGTAACAAATTCCTGGCCGTTAATTTTAACCGTAACAGGAAACTCTGTTACAATGCTGTCCTCTATATGTTTAAATTCCCCTTGCTCATATTTAAAAATTTTCCGTTCCACCTGAATCGATTTCACGATGAGCATCCTTCTCTCACGTTATATTTTTATCAAAGACAAACACGGAAACTGCAATATCTTCATCTACTTTCATATCAGAAAACAGATGAACTAACTTCGCACCAACAAGTTCTTCTAAATGTTCATGAGGATTAGCCACATACACTTCTTGAATCATTTTCGTTCGAGCCATATGAACCATTTCCGCCCCATCCGTAGTTCCCGAAATAAATTTCTCAGTAGGTGTTAAATTCCCATAAAGTGTTGCAATAGCCATGTTCTCGGTAAATACAGTATGAATTCTTTCCGGCCCTTTCCCGAACAACTCTTTTCGAAGCTTTCGGATCATATCATTAAATTCATGTACCATTTTTGACATACTCTCATTCCTTCCTAGTTATTCCATCACAACTATTTTAACAAAATGATCATTTCGTCTAAACTATTTAATAATGAGACGAAATGGATCATCTTTTACAATTACCTCAAGTACGCAAACAACATATGAAATACTACTATTGTTGCTTATCTATTCTTCTTTTAACCCTTTACCCATGCCTTTTAAGAAATGAAGACCAAATCCGATAGCACGATTAATATCTGGATCCTTCAGTACTTTCATAAGGTCTAATATTCCTACTTTCTTATTACTTTGCAGATGCTGATTCCCTTCATCCATACCTATTAATACACTACCTATAAGTTTTTTAGTAAGTTCCGGATCAAGTTCTGTTAAAGCTCCTGCAGCGCCCATCATATTATTAATTAAATTTGTAACTGGTTCACGGGTGACTTGGCCTAGAACAATTTTTGCGATTGGTTCTTTCGCTTTCAGCATAGAATTTGCAGCTTCTAGCATCCCAATGTCATTCAGTTCACCTACTATATTAAACATTTGATTTAAAGCTTCTTCATTATTAGCTAGAAGTTCTTTTAAATCTTCGAGTTTTTGTTGTTTAAGTTCTTCCTCAGTTAGCTCCTGCTTCTGGATCGCTTGAATAGGTGCCGCCATATTCTTTTCTCCTCCCTATTTATCCCGCTATTTGCGGGCAGTAAGACCCCTACCTCAAAATTCAATGAAAGCCAAGAAGTTAGGTGGGGGTTGGGCTGCCCATAAAAGCCCGATTGGTGAAGGCTAATAATCAGTAGGGGATAAAGAACCCCCACCTGATTAAAGTTTCACTTTATCCGTTAAGTGTACGTATCCTGGACGAGCCCACTTGCGATTTACCTCAATGCCGTTTTGAGGGTGACGCTTTTTATTACGCGGGTTCGTTTTTGGCATCGGATTCTCTCCTTCTACTTGTAACACTTCCATACGTACTTTCGTTTGTTTATACGCAGGTGTATTCGTACGTTGATCGACTGCCGGACCAGTTAAGAAATTAATCGCCGTTTCATTATCAGTCGAGTTCATCGGTAAATACAGCTCATTCGCTTTTACACGATCCGTTACAAGTGCACGTAATTTAAGTGCTCCGAATGGAGAAACAAGGCGTACTAATGAACCAGTTTTCACTCCACGTTCCCTTGCTAACTCTGGAGAAACTTCAACGAAAACACCTGGTACTTTCGATTGAATACCAGTTGATTTATTTGTCATGTTCCCTTCATGGAAATGTTCAAGCATACGGCCGTTATTAATGTGAAGATCGTATTCTGCTGGGAATGCAGCAGGACGTACCCAATCAGCTATCGCAAAACGAGCTTTTTTGTCCGGGAAGTTAAATCCATCTTTGAATAGAAGCGGCGTATTCGTACCATCAAAACTTCCCCAGTGGAAACTGTTCCACGCTTCAAGCACTTCATAGTTTGCGTGTGCAAATAGTGGTGATAAGCTTGCCATTTCCGCAAAGATTTCACTTGGGTGATTATAGCTCCAGTTTGCGCCTAACTTATTAGCAATTGCCTGCACGATCCACCAGTCTGGTTTCGCATCTCCTAACGTTGGAAGCACTTGATATAATCTTTGTACACGACGCTCTGTATTTGTAAAAGTACCTTCTTTCTCAAGAGATGGCGCTGCTGGTAATACTACATCAGCGTATTGAGCTGTTTTAGAAAGGAACACATCTTGAACGACAAAGAATTCAAGGCTTGATAACACTTCATGTACGTGATTTGCGTTAGAGTCTACAAGAGCCATATCTTCTCCAACAAGATACATAGCTTTCATTTTTCCTTCATCAATTGCGTGAAGCATTTCAATGTTATTAAGACCTGGTTTGTTATCAATTTTTACTCCGTAAGCTATTTCAAATTTCGCACGTTCTACATCGTCAGTAACGTGCTGATATCCTGGAAGCCAACCTGGAAGTGTTCCCATATCACAAGCACCTTGTACGTTATTATGACCTCGAAGCGGATATGCACCAGCACCTGGACTGCGATAGTTTCCTGTTGCAAGAAGTAAGTTTGAAATTGCAGCGGAAGTATCTGAACCACCAGTATTTTGCGTTACCCCCATTCCCCAAAGAATACACGTACCGTCTGCATCACGAATCATTTCTGCCATTTTAACGAGAGTTTCTGTTGAAATGCCTGTAATCTCTTCTGCATATTCAAGCGTATATTCCGCGAGACTATCTTTGAAATCATCAAAGAAGTTTACATTCTCATCGATGAACTGCTGATCGTGCCAACCTTGATCAATCATATATTTCGTAACAGCCATTAACCATACTTGGTCTGTTCCTTGCTTTGGACTAATAAAGATATCCGAACGCTCTGCCATTTCAGTTTTACGAAGATCTGCAACAATTAGTTTTTGACCGTGAAGTTTATGCGCACGTTTCACACGAGTTGCTAATACTGGGTGACCTTCTGTTGGATTACAACCGACGATAATAACAAGACCCGATTGTGCGATATCTTTAATCGTCCCTGCATCTCCGCCCATACCAATTGTACGGAACAATCCATCTGTCGCTGGTGATTGACAATAACGTGAGCAGTTATCAACGTTATTCGTTTCGAACACTTGACGCGCTAATTTTTGAATAACATAATTATCTTCATTCGTAATTTTAGAAGAAGAAATAAAGCCGATAGAGCCTTTACCGTACTCTTCTTTAATAGAGCCCAATTTATTCGCCACTACATGAAGCGCTTCTTCCCAAGTCGATTCAACGAACACTCCATTTTTACGAATTAAAGGTTTCGTAAGTCGTTTTTCAGAATTAACGAAATCCCAACCGAATTTTCCTTTTACACAAGTAGAAATTGCATTAACTGGTGCCTCAGAAGTTGGTTGCACCTTTAAAATTTTGCGCCCTTTCGTCCATACTTCAAATGAACAACCTACACCACAAAACGTACATACTGTTTTCGTCTTCTTCGTACGAGTGTCACGCATCGCAGCTTCTACTTCTGACACAGCGAAAATACCGCTATATCCAGGTTCAACCTCTTTAATAAGATCGACCATAGGTTCAAGAATATCCGGCTTCAGCCCAGTCATAAATCCAGCTTCACCAAGCATCGATTTCTCCATTAAAGCATTACAAGGACAAATCGTTACACATTGACCGCAGCTTACACATGAAGAATCGTTAATATCTACTCCTTCATCCCAAATAACACGTGGGCGCTCTGCCTCCCAATCAATAGATAACGTTTCATTAACTTGTAAGTTTTGACACACCTCTACACATTGACCGCACGCGATACATTGATTCGGATCATAGCGATAAAATGGATGAGACATATCAACTTCGCCTGTATCAACTTTTGGCTCATAAGGATATTTTTGATGCTCAATTTCCATTAATTCTGCCGTATTATGCAGTTTACAATTCCCGTTATTGTTGTCACAAACCGTACAGTACAGTAAATGATTTTCCAATAAGCGGTCCATCGCCTCATGTTGTGCTGCCTTCGCACTAGTAGAGGACAACTCAATATTCATACCGCTCGTCACTACAGTAGAACAGGATCGCACAAGCTTTCCGTTAACTTCTACAATACAAGTATCACACGTTTGAATAGGATCCACTTCCGGCACGTAACAAATTTGTGGATGTTCAATTCCGTTCTCATTAATAATGCCCAGTATAGTTGAACCAGGCTCAGCATTATACTCTTTGCCGTTAATTGTAATATGAACCATGCTGTCGTTCATGGTTACTCCCCCTTTTTGAGAATAAAAAAAACTCCACCACGAAAATATACGCACCACATTTTTGGCACGTTATCATCATGGTGGAGTAGTTTATTAGCACATCTTGCTAAAATGCCAGTCCATTTATTCATAAATAAAATGATAGATTCATAACAGGTCATATCACGATTCCATCTTTAACACTGTAATTATAGCGTTAAATCGAAAAATACACAATATAATTATCATTACAAAGGACAAAGCACATAATGCTCTGACCTTTGTATTACATTTTAGGATTATTCTGAGATGACTTACTTCCCGGTGCAAACCAACCAATTAGTGCGATGGCAACTAATACTCCGTAGAAGATTAAAGTCCAAGTTGTACTGTGCGGGAAATCATGGTCTAAAATACCAATATCCTCGTGGGCAAGTGTAATTACAGCGAGTTTTACACCGACCCAGGCAACAATTGCGTATGCTGTTGTTTCCAATGCTGGACGTTTCTCCAGTAATTGTACAAACCAAGTTGCCGCAAATTTAATTAAAATAAGCCCCGCAATCCCTCCGAGAAGTACAACTATGAACTGGCCTCCATCCATACCACCGAAATCTTCTAGTGGTGAATCTGGAAGACCGAGGGCAAGAGCAACTGCGGCTAATATTGAATCGATCGCGAAAGCAAGGTCAGCTAATGCAATCTTTCCTACTGTGAACCAGTAGCTTTTACCTGCCGCTTCCTTTTCATCGTCCTTATGAATATTTTGATTGTTTTTTCCAAATTGCGCCTGAATGACATGCTTTAATCCTAAGTAAAGAAGATAAGCTGCTCCTATCGCCTGTATTTGCCAAACATTTGCAATAAATGATATAGCAAAAAGGGCTGCGAATCGAAAAACAAAGGCCATAATAATTCCGTAATTTATAGCTCTTTTTTTCTCTTCTTCGGGTAAATGCTTGGCTATAACTGCTAGTACAAGGGCATTGTCAGCCGATAACAATCCTTCTAATCCGATTAAAATTAACAATGCCCAAGCATACTCTAGCCATATTGAATCCATCCGCTTCTCTCCTTTCTAAAACTAAAATCAGATAAGGTCTTTGCTCATTAGAATTTCCTATTAAGCCAAATTAAATGCTAAAACATTTTGACAGTTACTTTGCTGTCCTCTATTTGTTATAATTTCAACAAAAAACAAATCTAGATTGTGGTTCCCTTAGAAAAGGTGACGCGACATTGTGCTTAAAAACTTGATGAATTCATCTTCACTTACAGGTTTACTGTAGTAATAGCCCTGAATTAGATAACATGCATTACGTTGTAACACTGTTAATTGTTCCTTCGTTTCCACCCCTTCTGCGATCACTTTCATGTTTAAAGTATGCGCTAGTGAAATAATGGTATGAATAATTTCATTTCCATCAGTAGAATTTCCGATCCTATTAACAAATTCTCTTGGAATTTTCAAGGTATCAATTGGATACAAAGGGAGATATGCTAATGAAGAATACCCTGTACCAAAATCGTCAATTGATAAATGTACACCATATGATTTTAATGCTTTTAACTTCGATAAGGTTTCTTTTTCATCTACCATTGCTATTCTCTCTGTTAATTCTAAATCAATCGAACTAGCAGGTACCCCTACTTCTTCTATGGTAGATATGATTGCTTGAACAAAATCTTTCTGTTCAAACTCTATAGCTGATAAATTTATCCCCATTTTTAGATTTGCATAGCCTGCAGAATGCCACTTTTTCAGTTGTCGACACGCTTCCTGTAATGTCCATTTCCCAATTGGAATAATTTCCGACGTTTCTTCCGCGATAGGTATAAATTCAAAAGGAGAAATAAGTCCCAGTTTTGGATGTTGCCAACGAATTAAAGCCTCTGCACCAATAACCATACCAGTCTTACTGTCAACTTGTGGTTGATATAATAAAAACAACTCATTATTTTCTAATGCCTTCGGTAAATCCTGTTCTAATCGTAATCGTCTTGTTATTTTTTTTGATAATGTCTCGTCATACATGCAAACAGCATTATTACCTTTTTCCTTTGCACTATACATAGCAATATCAGCATGTTGTAAAAGTGTAGTAGTATTTATTCCTCCAAACGGATACACCGCTATTCCTATACTAAGAGATAAATAAAAACTATGTTGATTAACTACAAATGGTTCTTCAGTTATACGAAATAGAGTTTCACACAAATCCAATAGCTGTTGCTCTGTGTGGTTATGGACTATGATCGCAAACTCATCTCCCCCTATTCTCGCTAGAGGAATAGCCGGTGACAGACATGTCCTAAAACGTTTAGCAACTTCTTTTAAAACACTGTCACCAATTGAATGTCCCAGTGTATCGTTAATGGTTTTAAAACGATTTAAATCTATATACAAGAGTCCAAATTCACCCTGCGTTTTTCGTGCACGCTCAATGGATTTTTCTAATTCTTTTTGGAAGAATATTCGATTTCCAATCTCCGTCACTGTATCATGGAATGCTAGATAGTTTATCTCATCTTGTTGTTTCTTCATTCTCGTAATGTCTTTTACCATTACATAACTCCCAAAAGTTTGTCCTTCTATCATAATAGGAACAATGGTGACGTACCAAAAATGAATGTCCTTCTCATTATTATTTTTCACACGTAATTGTAACGAAGCCGAACTGCATCGTTTCCCTTCCTGTAGAGCTGCTTCCAATTCAGATCTATCTTCGTCTAAAAAAATCGAGAAGCACTCTTTACCTATTAATTCATCACTGTTTTTTCCTAATAACATACTTCCAGCCTGGTTTATATTTAACACAGTACCATTTGAATTAATCGTTAAAATAGGATCTGGATGATACTCATATAATGACTTAAATCTCTCTTGATTTTTGACCAAGTCATTGGATTTGTTTATTAAATCTTCTGTTCTTTGAGATACTTTTTGTTCTAATTGATTATTAAACACTTTTAACATTTCGGTTAAATCTCTGTTTTGCATTCGTACGATAGTATGACGAATCAGCACAAATACAAATGCAATACAATTCCCAGTAATAAGTGTAGCCGAGGCAGTTTGCTCTTTTAAAGTAAAGCCAATTAATACCGCAACTGCAAGATAAGGAAATATAACAAGAAGTTTCTTCCCAAATGTGGGATCGATAATGAAATAATTCCTTCTAGAAGATGCATTCTTTGAGATCGAAGCAGCAATAGCAATTAATAATAGGAAAACTCTATACAAACACCTTAATAATATAAGTGAACGATCTGACAAATCATCTTGTAAGTAAAAATACAAGTAGTCCGTAATAGCCAATCCAGTTAATACGAGAATAAAAATAAATAATTTACTTTTCGCATTAAAAATAGCTGGTCGAAAGATTAGACTAACTCCTAATAAAAGAAGTAATAAATCTATAATCGGAAAAATAAATGAGAGAAAAACATCTCCAATTGATAAGAATAAGATATTTGCAGAAGGTTTATTAAACAGGTACCACTCTAATGTAAAAATGGCAGTAACAACAATACATAAATCACAAATTAAATACGCTTTTTCCCACTTGTTACATTCCATAATGATTTTATAAAAGAATGCAAAGAGAAAGAAGAATAAGAAAAACAACAAAAACACATCAGAGATATTAAAATTTTGTATCGGCAATTCTACATTAAGTACTTGGAAAGCGGATATAAAATTCCCGATCAAGAAACACCCTATTGCAATAGTAATGCAAACCCAGAATACTCCTAACTTAATTTTTCCGGATAATATAGAATAAAGTAATGAGATAAATACAGTAGTTTCAACAACTAAGGATGATAGTCGGATATTAAAATCTGATACAAAATAATGATTCGGAAAAACAAATAAAAATATAAAACAAAAGCTTATATAGAATATTAGAGCTATTGTTAATAAGATAAATTGCAAATGTGAATGTTTAAGCAATATATTCACCTTCTTAAGTCTTTCATCATTTTTTCAAAAATTTATTTCTAATTATTATTCATATTATGGCCATTTCAAAAGATTTCTTTCAAAATAAAGCAGCCTTACATTACACCTGTAAATATTTAATAATTTCATAACAGGAATTACAAAAAAATATGAACAGCTATGTCCTTAACACTATCAATTATTGTTATACGAACTATTTATGTAACAAGTTTATTTAATAGCTAATGAGTTCAAAGAATGTTTTCTTTGAACTCATTGTATACTGCCCATCTGAATCATATAACTTAACTATTTTTAAATTAAAATTTCACGTAAAAATAATGAATGTAGGTGTATGCCCCTATCTATTTATCTTTTTTTCTTCATAACTTCTATAGTATTCATTAAGTACGCTAACTTAAACACCGACTTATTTATAATCCTTAATAAGTCGGCGCCAGTATACACTATAAAACTAAAACACATTACAAATAACAAAATTATACTTTAGCAATTTATAAATTACTTATTCCTAGAATTACTAAATTCCCTTTTACTTATTTCAACCTATATTCAGATACATTATTTCCTTTCCATTCATAATAATCTAAAATCCCTTCATAAATGGCTTGTGCTGCAATCTGTCTACCGTTTGCCGTAGATAGTTTACTGTAATCGACACCATTATCTATAAAAGCCAGTTCCGTTAACACAGCTGGCATGCCGTTTTCTCTTATAACATGAAGATCTCCATGTTTAACGCCTCTATCACGTGTTTGAAGGGCCTCTACTAAACGTGCTTGGATCTTTTCCGCTAACACATGACTTTCTTCCACATGAGGATTTGTTTTTTCGGATTCAGAAGATTTATAATAGTATGTTTCTGTCCCTTTTGCATTACCATTATAAGCATTTGCATGAATACTTATAAAGATATCCCCCTGATTTTGCTTAGCAAATTTAACACGTTCCTGTAAAGAGCTTTTTTGGTCATGTCCAGGTCTAGTATCAGATTCACGAGTTAGTAAAACTGTAAATGGTGTATGTTTTTCGAGCAATTGTTGTAGGCGTAAGGAAGTGTCTAATACGATTTTACTTTCAGGCAATCCTTTTGTGGACTTTCCGGGATCTGCACCACCATGTCCAGGATCAATAATGATTGTTTTACTTTCTAAAGGGTTTTTCGGACTGTATTGAAGGGTATCTGTTTTGGCAGTAAGTTGTGCGGCTTCTGCACGTGTTATGAATTTATTTGGTTGCCAACCATTATCAGTACCAACAGAAATCTTTAAATCAATTAAAATATTGGCAAATTTTTCACCCCAATGTCCTTTTAAATCATCAAATTTACTTTGCCCATTACTATTTGTTCTATCTTGTAGCTTATATGCATTTACTAACATTGTTGCCATTGCAGCACGAGTAACTTTTCCAGAAGGATTAAATATTCCATTTCCTTCACCTTTAATTATTCCTGCTTTTTCAGCTGCGGCAATGTATGGCGTTCCCCAGTGGTTTTGTGAATCTGTAAAAGATGGTTTTGCATTTAAGTCAATATGTATACCAAGGGCCTTTGTCATAATTGTTGCCGCAGAAGCCCTATCTAATGTATCACTTGAACCAAAAGTTCCATCTGGATAACCACTCAATACTTTTTTATCAACTAAATAATTAACGGATTTGTCAGCCCATGCAGGAACATCTGAGAATTTATGAGTATTTGCAAATGCACTAGATGAGTAGGATAGTAGACTTCCAGCAAGAATTCCTGTAGCAATTAATTTTTTCTTCAAAATTTAGCACCTCTAAAAAATTATTACAAGTTGGTAAATATATCATTTATAGTTAATCTTTAAATAATACGACCTAGAATAAAGAATAGATTAAATCCGCATTATCCCTATATTAAAGATATCAAATACAAATCGAACTATTATTCCGAAAAGAATCCTGAGACATACACTTATAGATAGAAACTATTAAATATATTCACCAACGTCGTGTAACCAGTATAGTTACTCATATGTACGAGTGTCAATTAAAAAAACCTTACATTTTTGTAAGATAACCATGTTAATTATGTAGTAAGTAATTATTATATAATGTGAATAATTACTCGGTGTAATAAAATAGTAATCTTATATTTTAAACAAATATTAATTATCTTGGTAGGCAAATAACTTATAACAGCCACCTTTTTGGCTATGCTTTGGAATCCTACTTTACTCTTCAATTCTCCGTATTAAAAGTTTGTTGATGAAATGTAATAACAACTGTACGATTATACAACTTATTCACCTCAATTAAATCAGTTAAATATTGAGGAAAAGTCGGTTTATCTTTAAAATCATTATGTATTAAGCCCTTTCACAGTGACAATACGCATATTCCCAGTATTTTTCGGATCACAATACTACAAAGTAAGACCTAGCTCCTTCCTTTTGTACAAATTTTTGATTTACTAAAATTAATTATAACTTTTCCTCTGCCCGAAATGATTCCATACAAAACAAAAGGGAAATACATATACACTATGTATCTCCCTTTTATTTTGTACCCATTTTTTATTGTGTTACGGTCATAACTTGTCCACTACGGTCAACCATAATTTTCATTTTTCCGTCTTGAGCGTTATATAACCCTAGCTTATGTAGATCTTGTTTGCATTCTTTTACGAAGTAAGGCAATGTACGAATTTGATCGATATCCGAGCTCGTAATGAAATGAATTAAATGATGCGTCATTTCTTTAATATCATGAACGAGCTCTGCCTTCTCTCGTGTTAATCTTTCATTTTCAGCTCGTAATGAATGTAATTCGCCTTCAAGACCACGTGCGTTCTTCTCATCCTTCGAACGCTCTGCCGCCATGCTAGAAAGCTTATAGATTCCCTCCATGAACTGATGCAATTCGTGTTCTCTCTTTTCACTACATTGACTAATTGTTTCAAAGTTATCCACGATGCCAGACATAACTGTTACGAGGCTTTTTTCATCTTCTTCATTTCGAACGTCTTCATTTACTTCCTGCTTGCTTTCTTGTTTTGTCTCAACAATTGTCTCTTTTACAGGTGTATACTTACGTTTTCGCCCCGGCTTTTGTTTTTCAATATTTTCAAACGGCATCTCTTGTTTTTTTAATTTATAATACGTGTTTTGCAATTGACTTTCCGTTTTTCGGAAAAGATTCATTTCATTTTTACTAACATATTTTGAAATATTTGCGATGTTTAAGCCATGACGTTGACAAAATTGATACACTTCATACAATAGTTCTAGTTCAGACTTCAACCAAGTAATCGCTGATTTTTCATATACTCTCATACCGCCATTTTTTTCTATATCTATTTGAAATAATACCATTCTATTATATAAATCGATTAGCTCTTCATACCTGACTTGGAATTGTTTCTCTATTTTTTTAAATTCCGCCTCTAATTTCATATCGTTCGTTTTATTATTTGACATGTTTTGTAAAAGACTTAATACATTGATTGCTGTGTGGTGATACATAATCTGTGTCACTCCCCTCATCCTTTCACAATTCTCATATGACTCCCATGCCCTTTAAGAAAATAGAAATTTTTACATATCCATATTATAACATTTCGAAATTATCTGTCAAATAATTAACATATAAAAAGGTATAAAAAGTATCGAAATAAAAAATGATTTTTAACAAATATTAAAAAATAAAAAATAGCTAAGCAAAATATTATATCAGAAAAATTCTACTTAATTATATTATATGGTATTCCTAATATATTTTCACCGAAAAAGTTTGCGCCACCACGAAATCTTATAGATGAAATAATTGAACATCATGTAAAAAAAACCCTCACCTTTACTATAAAGGTGAGGGTTTTACACAACGCTAACTAATTAACCTAAAGAATGACCATTATTACCACCGTGGCTACAGAAAAACAAAAATATCTCAGAAACACTCTACCTTTCTGTCTTTACACACATGGCTGGCTCCTCTCTTCCAACTAAAAGAAGCTTTATAGTACTAACTTATCAACTAGCCCGATTAATTCTTGGATATCTGGCTTACTTACTTGAGCATTCGCTCCTACTGCTTCACCTTTATGGAATAATTCATTTGTAATTAATGAAGAGAAAATAATGACTGGTAATTGATTCATTACTTCACTATCTTTAATTACTTTCGTTAAGTGGTGTCCATCCATTTTCGGCATTTCAATATCTGTAATAAGCAGGTGAATATGTTCAAACATTTTTTCGCCTTGCTCTTTTGCTAATTTTTCAATTTGCGCTAACGCTTCCGCCCCATTGCTGAAGAAGTTCATTTTCGTATATCCAGCTGATGATAATGTTTCTTCTAGTATTTGACGAAGCATCGCTGAATCTTCTGCAATATAAATAACTTTTTCAGCTCGATCTGTTTTTTGCTCTAATCCTGAAAGTGATTTATTGTCATAACCAGTACCGCTAATTTCACATACAATTTTTTCATAATCTAATAATAAGATGATTTTCCCATCTAGCTTTACAATTCCAGACGTCGTTTCTTCTAGTCCCATAGATAATGAAGCTGGCTCATCAATTTGTTCCCATGAAATACGTTGAATACGATGCACTTCATCAACACGGAAAATAACTTTCATTTGGTTTAATTCTGAAATGATAAATTTCGTTTGATCAAGTGGTTTTATAGATTTTAAATTAAGAGCCGTTGCTAAGTTAATAACAGGTAAAATTTCACCACGTACTTGAACAACACCTTCAACTGCACGATGAGATTCTGGCACAGTTGTAACAGGGAATGGATTAATAATTTCACGCACTTTCATTACATTGATGCTAAATAAATTTTCACCAACAGTATAAGTTACGATTTCTAATTCGTTTGTTCCACTTTCTAATAAAATACTTTGTGCTTGTGACATAAAGGTGTCGCTCCCCTTTCATTAATTCCGTATATCTAATTATTAAGCTTTATTAAAACCAAAAAGTCAACTACCTATATAAAAAATATAGATAGTTGAGTGATCCTCACAGTTTTAAAGTAGAAATACTACCAGTAAAACTTAATCTTGTATAAACGAAGCAAGTGCCTCTAGTAATACTTCTTGTGCTCCTACAATTTCTGTCGGCATCGCTTCCCATTTTTTTGAAAGCTCTGTTTCCACTCTCATTCTTAGCTCTGGACCCATTTCTCCTAGCACATATTCTTTCGTCGCTATATCAACATCAAGGAGTGCAAGTGCATATAATTCCGGATCGTTTATTTTTTTAAATAATTGTTTCAATACCGCCGGTGCTATATGTTTTAACTTTTCAATGTGAATTTCCTTATCCGAAAATAGTAACTCATATTGAATAAACGTAACATTTTCTTTAATAACTTTAAAATAGCAATTATTTTTTTTATCATTTACAAAATAACCGTTCGGATCTGCAATAATACTCTCTACTTGACGTATTAAATTAGGTAAACTACTCGCCGCCATTACAGTACGTTGCTCAACCTCACTTGGCGAAATGAATGTAACGCGATACTTATTCTGCGCCATCCTCCTCACCTCTCCTTTTATATAAACTTAGTCTAATTGTACAATATAGCACAACTATCTTAAATTAATCTAACTCTATTTCAAATCACTACTTATAGACCCTATCTTCAAAAAGAGAAGAGGCGCCACCACAATTGACTTTCGGCCCCCTCAACTAACCTAGAACCTATCAATCTTATTCATGGCTCCTCGCCTCTTCAACTACCTTAGAACCTCTCCATATCTCTGGTCTTACAACATGCGAGCCACTCATAAGCACTAACCGCTACTACTCATCGCTAGGCCCTCTCTCAAAACCTTAAAAGAAAGCTTTTAAGCCCCTTTCAACAGCTCAATGTTATTGAACCAAAAAGCAAGCTGCTGATCCGTAATATCCGGCAACATAACGAAAAACTCACGGCACTTCATCTCATCTTTAAACAGTTGATACTTCCAAACACCATCACTACCAACACTTACGAAATAAAACTCATGAATACGACCAATGATTGCTTCCTTTTCACCAAATGAATACGGAGGCACTTGCTTAATTTCAAATTGATCCGGTAAATATGCATGCTCTTCTCGTTCCATGTTTAACACTTGCTCGGCAAGTTCACGTTTATTTTCAAAAAAAGGCAATTGTAAAATTCGCTCTTGTCTTGTCATACGAATAAAAAACCCTTTCTACTACATTACAATTTTTCTTTATACTATATTATCGAATTAAGTTTACAACTTCATTTAATACTTCGTCTGATACTTTAATTACTTTCGCATTTCCTTGGAATCCACGTTGATACAGCATTAAGTCAACGAATTCTACTGATAAATCTACGTTTGAACTTTCTTTTGCTGACCCCCGTACATTACCTGCACCATTCTCACCAGCAACACCTATCCCTGGAATACCCGCTGATGGTGTGGCAATGTAATTTCCATTCCCAGTTTTCATTAATCCACCTGAATTAGGGAATGTAGCTACAGCTAGTTGTCCTACAACCTTCATACTACCATCCGAATATCTCATCATAACAAAACCACCGTCAGAAATAGAATAGTCATTTGCAATTGCAGCTGGACGCCCCGTTACTTCTGTTGTAGAAATCGTTTTCCCTGTAGGGTAATTAGTTAATCCTCCTAAATCGAGTGTAAGTCCTTTACCGAAAGGAATATTAACTGTTCCTCCTCTAGTAATCTCTCCAGTTACTGGATCTTTTTGTACAGATTCATCTGTCTCCTTTAAATTTCCTAAAGTATCAAATTTAAGATTTTTTTCGCCCGTCATGCCTTCAACAGGCTTAAATTCTTTTTCGTTTTTAGAATCATTTCTTACAGAAACTGTATATGTATATTCACCTGGCACCGGCTTCTCAACTTCTTTTCCATCTACAGTCTCTTTTGTAGTCTTTTGCTTAATATTTACACGTAACGTTAATGAGTTTCCTTCCTCATCAAAAACTGTGAATTCGTGAGCTAATGCATTTTGGTTTCTAGGAAGGTTTCCACCTATTGTTGCTTTATCTGTTTGAATCCCACCAACAGCTGATCCCATCGGAATATGAATTGGACTTGGTCGTGAAGAAAAATCTATTTCTTGCGTTCCTGTTTTCACACCATAACCTAACACATACTGTCCACTTGTATTTGTAACATAGTTATCTTTAGATACACCGAAAGACCCTTTTCTCGTATACTCTACATTTCCACCATTACGATCGCCAACTAAAAATAAACCATTTCCCTCTATGGCTGTCTCCATCTTATCACTAGTTAAAGTAATAGAACCATCACTAAAATCTGTAGATGTCCCACTAAACTTTACACCGTTACCAATACTCTTTGGATTCGTACCAGCATAAGCACCATCACCACGTGAACCAACCGTATTATTATATAGCAAATCATCAAAAATAGCTTTTTGCTTTTTATATCCAACTGTTTGTGCATTTGCAATATTATTTGAAGTAACACTTAATGCATTTTGTGCTGCATTCATCCCTGTAATACTTGTATATAACGCTTTAATCATAACCTATATACACTCCTTTTATTAATTTTGCTTAACCTCTTCATTTTTTTCTATATCATCTTTCTTCTCATCTTCTGGATTTGTTTCTGCTATCGGTTTATCTGAAACCCTTTCTACAAAACGAAGTGAGACAACTTGATTATCAACAATAAGTTGTACATCGTTATTTTCGGCAAGTCGAACTGTTTCCACTTGACCAGTCACTTGCTTCCCATTATTGTCTACACCCCTAACGTACTTCCCTAAAAATTTCATTCCTCCATCAAGAGCTGTCGTATGCATCGTTGATTGCAATTTATCTACTGCTTTCGTCATATTTTGCACTTGCTCCATAAGCGATAGTTGAGCTGTTTGGTTCATCATTTGATTCATATCCATTGCATTGAATGGATCTTGATGTTGGAAACTTGCTAAGAAAAGTTTCAGAAAATCATCTTTATCCATAATACCAGGTGTTTTTTGTGTACTTGCTGATACTCCGTTTGCTTGTTGAACTGACGACTGTGCACCATTAACAGATGCGTTTTTTGCTTGCGCTCCTGCTTGTAACGGAATATGATTTGTACTCGTTGTATTTAACCCAACTGTTGGCACGCTTTATTCCTCCAATAATCCAGCAAATTCTTTTGATTCTTGTTTCTCCTGTTTCGTGCTTGCTAATTTTTGTTTTTGTCTTTGCTCTTGCTCTCGCTGTTCTTTACGATTTTCATCTTTTTCTGAATAACTAATTTGAATATTAATTTCTTTTTCTTTTAACTTTAGCTTCAATTCGTCAAAAATTATTTCAACACGCTTTTTCGCATCGTGTTTTTCCATTTCTACGTGAACGTCAATTTGATCTCCATGCTTTTTCATAAACACAGTTAACGTACCAAGTTTTTCTGGATTTAGCTGGAATAAAACACGTTCTTGTTTCACTACAAACTTTTGTAGCGCTTCTACTTGCGCTTCCATTTTCTTTCCTAAGTCAGGTAATGAAACTTTCTCAGCACCACTATTTGATTTCCCTATTTGTTCGGTATTCGTTGCTTTATTTAATAATTCCGCACCCGCAGAATTCGAATCGTTTAACGAATCAACTTCTGGCAACTCTATCTTTACATCATCACTTTCTGATTTCGGAAGGTCTACGTCTTTAGACTCTTCTTGTTTCTTTGTGATATTACAAGTTTCTGTTTCTACAACTTTCAATGCGTGCATCGTTTGCTCCGGCATCTTCACTTTGTCTAACACCATTTGCATTGTATCTTCTAAACATATGGCTTTTTTAATATTCATGTTTGAAAGGAGCTCTTGTAATTGTTGTAATTCAGCTGCAGGCAATTCGTTAAGTTTTATATTTCCATATTCTTTATACAACTCTTGTATTTTTTGTATGTATTGATATAACAATTCTGGCTGCACACGTAATTGCTCAATTGCAACCATTTGCTCAGATACAGCTAACAATAACTGTTCTGTCTCTTTCTTTTCTTCTTTCTTTACAATCGGCTCTTCTTTCGTTACCGTTTTTTTTGCGAGAATATATTCTTTCTTCTCTTCTTCTGGTGCTTCTTCTCGTTTCGGTTTCTCCGTTTTCGGCTGTTTTTTATTTTCAATTCTCATTGTATTATCGAATGAAGAATTTTCATTTTTCGATTGTACTTCTAGCCCTTTTTCTTTTTGCGGAGGTAAACTTTGCTGCACCGGTAATACAAACTGTATCACTACATCCACCTCATCCGTTCATACACATTTTTAAATCAAGAAGCATTTTTTCTTCCAGCTTTTCTTTTACTTTCGCAAGCTTCTTACAATCTTCTTGATACATTTCATCAATGACACGTTCTTTTTCTTTTACTTGTTCTAAAAGACTTTCATTTTTTTGAATAAAACCTTCTGTTTTTTTAATTTTTCGATTCCATTCTTCTATTCTTTCAGGTGAAAACGTATGTGAAGAAAGCATGCCAGCCATAATACGTTGCCCAGTTTGTACGACTTTGCTACGTGATTTCACAACATATAAATCATATTCTTTTTTTTGTTCTATTTTTCTTTTTTCAGCTGTTAATTCGTATACTTCTTTTAAAATATGTTCTTTTTCTTGATTAATCTGCAATTTTATCGTGTCGTACTGCTGTTTATCCACCTGTTTTCATAGCCCCTTCCTATTATAACGCTCTCTTTTTCTATTATATAGTTTTTTTCTAAAAAAATCTGTGAAATATTAAAAAACAAAAAAATAAGGCCTCCGCATACGAGGCCTTATACTATATGGTGTATCGCTTGAACGATATCATCAAATTGGAAACTATCCGATCGACCTTGCTTTAAAAACGTATTTATACCTTCTACTTTATTTTTACATTCAAAAATATAAGCATTTTCTTCATTCTCTTGAATCGTCCCTAATTTAAAGTACAATTCATTTTCTTTATAAATAGATAAGATTTTTCTCATTTCATTTGCCAGTTGCCAATGGTTAGGCGACACAATTTCTTCCATAATCCTACTTACTGAATCTAACACTGAAATGGCAGGATAATGACTAAGCGTAGCAAGCTCACGCTTTAATACAATATGTCCATCTAAAATACCACGTGCTAAATCTGGTACAGGACCGTTTAAATCGTCACCATCAACGAGTACGGTATAAATACCTGTTATAGATCCTTTTTGTGTTTTCCCAGATCGCTCTAACAGCTTCTTCATATAACTTTCCATTAACAGTGTTTTACCACCAATCGGTAACTCTTTCACTGCAATATCAACACTTCTGCGCGCATCAGCAAAACGAGTTACAGAATCCATCATGAGTAGTACGTTGTTGCCTTGATCACGGAAGTATTCAGCAATAGATGTTGCAAGCTTTGCAGCGCGAAGTTGCATAAGATGACTTTCATCTGACGTCGCTACAACAACGACGCTTTTTTTCATACCTTCTTCGCCTAACTCTTTTCGAATAAAGTCTTTTACTTCCCGGCCACGCTCACCTACTAAACTAATAACGTTAATATCAGCTTTTGCGTTTTTCGCAATCATTCCAAGTAAAGTAGATTTACCAACACCTGATCCAGCAAAAATACCTATCTTTTGACCGATCCCAATCGTTAACATAGAATCAATTGATTTAATTCCCGTTTCAAATACATCTGTAATTTCTTCACGCTCAAATGCATGAATCGGCGGTGCATCCAATTTTATTTTTTGCAGTGGAATGTTCTCGGCAACTTCGTTTAACACTTTTCCATTTGCACTTAACACTTTGCCAAGTAAATGATTACCACGGGGAACAACGACATCTTCTGTAATTAATGTAACTAAATCTCCGTAACATACTTTTTCTGTCTGTTCAAATGGGAGTAACATATTGTTTTCTTTTTCAATTGCAATAACTTCACATAAGACGCTATGCTCTCCAACGAGACAAACATCTCCAATCTTCGCTTTTGGACCTTTCGCTACAAAAAACTGCTCTTGTACACTATGAACTTTGCCAACTTTCGTATAAAACGGTGTTTCAATAAATGTATTCCATTTATTATGCTCATTCATTAGCTCGTTGTTCATACGTTTTGCTCCTCAAACAACTTCTCTTCTTCCCATTTATGACGAAGCTTCGCAAATATCGGTGCAAATTTAAATTCAAAAAACTCTTTCTCTTCTTCCAGAACAAATTCGCCAAACTGTAAAGAAAAATCATACTTCCATTCTACTAATTGTAGTAGCCAATACTCTTTCGTATTTTCTTTCTCTTCTTGTATACGTTCAAATGTTTCTGGGTGAACCGTTATAATTAATTTTTCAAATGAAGTAGGTAATGTTTGCACGATGCCTGTTAAAATCGGCAAAACGTCTAATAAGCGCGAATCTACCGCTTGATTCACTACTTTTTCTGCTAACTGAAAAGATTGATTCCATAATAACTCTGTCCATTCGTATGCTGTTTCTTGTTGTTCTTTTTGAAACTGTATACGCGCTGCTTCCATCTGTTCCATTTGTTCATGAATATGCATTTGAAACTGTTCTTTATCTTGTACTAGCTGCTGACGCTCTCGTTCTAGCATTTGCTGCCCTTGTCTTAACTGATTCATTTCCATATGTAATGATTCTTGCTGGGCGCGAAGCTCTGCATGATCAGCTTGTAATTCTTCCTCTTCTATTTGGACTGAAGCTAGTTTTGGAAATTGTAATTCATACGTTTCTTCAGAAAAAGAAACAGAATTCTTCGGAATTCTGTTTTTAAATAAGGACATCCCCTTCACCTCTTTGAACGATAATTCTTCCTTCTTTTTCTAGCTTTTTAACTGTACCTGTAATCGTTTGCTGCGCTTTTTCAGCATCCGTCATCTTAAGCGGTCCTAAGCCATCTAATTCTTCTAGAATCATCTCTTTACGGTTCGAAGACATACATGTAAATAATTTCTCTTTAATTTCTTCTTTTGCAATTTTAAGTGCTTTCGCAAGAACACCGTTATCTGTAATTTCTTCCAATACACGGCGAAGCGCAAGATCTTCAAGACCAAGTAAATCTTCAAAGACAAACATATTTTCTTTAATTTTTTCAGATAACTCATAATCGACTTCATCCAGCTTTTGAAAGACTGTTTTTTCAACACCTCGTGAAACATTATTTAAAATGTTCACGATCGTTTTCAAGCCATCAGTTTTATTAATTGCACTAAATGCCATATTATTTAATTTCGTTTTTAACAACTCACCAATTTGATTAATTAATTCACCATCAACTTGTTCTAGTTTTGCAATACCCATTACCGTCTCTACTCGTTTATGATCTGGCAATCTCTCAATTAATTGAGAAGCAAGTTGCGGTTTAATGTAAGAAGCAATTATCGCAATCGTCTGCGGTGATTCATCATTGAGCACTGTAAGAAGTGGTTCTAAATCTGTAAGTGAATTTAAGAACTCAAACGGATTATCTTTGTTATACCAAAGGTCTTCCAATAATTTTTCCAGCTCGTCTTCTGGCATATTTTTAAATATACGACGAATGTATTCTTTATCTGGAGTCACTAAGTTCAATTCTTTTACATTTAGTTCATACAAAAACTCCCCTAATACATTTTCTAACGTTTCTGGTTTATATACACGAAACTTCGCAATTTCACGAAGTAATACTTCTTTTTCCTCAGCTGTCATATATTCAATGACTTTTGCTGCCACCCCTTCGTCTAATGTACGAATGAGGATGGCAGCTTTTTCTTTGGAGGAGATTTCATCTAACATCGTTGTTCCTCCCTTACTGTCCGTTTAACCATTTTTTAATTACTTTTGCAGTACCTTCTACATGTTCTTTCGTAGCTTCCTGCACTTGATCATCTAACGTTGGTTCTTTCGGTTCTTCTGGTTCCGGTGTTGGCTCTGGCACTATTTTTTCTTCAGGAATTTCCAGGATACTTTCATTGCTTGCAGCAATTTCCTCTTCTGCTAAGTATTCTTCATATTCCTCTTCTTCTCTCTTTTTCTTACGTCTTGCTAAGAAGAACCATACTAAGCCAATTAGCGCTAACAAGCCAGCTGTAATTCCACCGAATAACCACCAGTTCATACCACTTTCTTCTGGCTCTTTCTCTTTTTCAACTTTCGGCTGGTCGAACTGAACAGTTACAACGTTAACTTGACCGTTTGTAAAGTTTCCATTCGGATCAGCTTGAAGCCCAGCCGCTGTGCCAATCGCTTCTTTAAATGTTGTCATATCAATTTTTCGTTTTACTAACGTATCGTTATCTACCCATACAACAACATTTGTTTTTGTTAATTCCGGATGTTTCTTAATTGTTTCAACTGTTTTATCTATTTCATAGTTTTCAATTTTGTTACCATTTTTATTATCGTAGACAACTTTACCGTTTTGATTATTGTTCGTACCGTAGTTCGGCACTTCACCGTTCGCTGTAATACCCGCACCTTGCTTCGTATCTGCTCCTTCTTGCGCAGTAGAGCTTTCTTCTTGCTCTTGTTTACTACGAAGTACACCTTTATCACCATATTTTTCTGACTGACGTGTAACTTCATCGTAGTTTACAGACACTTTCGTATTCACTTTATATTCATTTGCCTTAAACATCGTCATTAACGTTGCGTCAATATCTTGTTTTAATTTACCTTCAATTTGATGCTGCATCTCTACTTCTTTGTCATAAGAAGAGGAACTGTTAGAATGCGCTTCATCTGCTCCTTTTGAGATGATACCTTTTTTACTATCAATAACACTTACTTCTTCTGCTTTCACGCCAGGAACTGCCGCACTAATCATTTGCTGTATACCAGCAACTTGATCAGCTGTTAATAATTGTCCACGCTTCACACCAACAGTAATCGCTGCTGTTCCTTTTGCTTTTTCTTCATCAAAAATTGTCTCTTTTTCAGGTAATGTAATTTGAACATTCGCCGTTTCAACCGTCGCAAAATTTCGTACAATATCTTGCTCCAATTGTTTTTTCGTACCGACAATTTGCTTCATTTTTTTATCTTGCTCACTTGAACCGAGCGAGCTTTCTAATAAAATTTCCTCGCCGCTCTTAGAGTTAAACGGTAAGCCCATTCCATTCATTTCTTTTCGAACCCATGGAGCATCATTCTTTTGCACACGAATTGAACCATCGGCCGCTAATTGGTAATCGACACCTAACTTCGATAATTCTGCTGTAATCTCTTGCTTATCTGCATCATTTAAATTTTGATATACAACAACATATTTATCTGGCAAGGTGAAGTATAAAAGTGCTCCTGTTACAACCGCTAATAGCGCAGCACCGATTACTAACTTATGCCACGTTTTTAACGATTGGATAACATTTTTTATCTTTTCCATTTAAACACACCCGTCCACTTTCCTAAATTTGCATATTAATTAGTGACTTATAATTTTCAATAAGATTATCACGTACGAGAGCAGCCGTTTTCATTTGAGATTCAGCTTTTTTTTGCTGAATTAAAACGTCATGTGTTTCTCCTACCCCTTTTGTTAATAAATCATATACTGCTGTTTGCGCATTATTTTGTGTTTGATTTATATCTTCCAATAAATCAATAAACTTTTTCCCCTCAACTACAGATGTTTCCGAAGTTTTTGGTGCACCAATTGACTGAATTGCTCCAAATGGCTGTGTATGTAACATTGGTTGAATTTTCATATCCCTATCTTCCCCCTTATCCTCGTCCAATTTCTAAATCTTTATCGAGCATTTTTTTGTTCGCATTTAATACACTCGTATTTGCTTCATACATTTTTTGAGCAACCATAACATTCGTCATTTCAGCAGTTACATCAACATTTGGATAACGTACATATCCTTCTTCATTTGCGTGCGGATGCGTCGGATCATACACTAAGTTTTCCGTTTTGTCTGCTTCAATACTTTTTATTTTCACTCCGTTAGTAGGAGCCACGTCTAACATACTTGCAAAACTATTATTTGATTCTAGCACCACACTACGACGCTCATATAAATCTGTCCCCGGAGCCGCTGTCGTATTCGCATTTACAATATTGTTTGAAGTAACTTCCATCCACTTTCTCGCTGTCGTTAGTCCTGATCCACTTGCATTAATTGCCTGAAACATCGTTGTCTCTCCTTCTACCTTTAACGTCCACGTGCCGCTTGGTTAATTGCGTATTGTGTATTAATTGCATTAATTGAAATACCGTATAACTGATTTGCTTTCATTAAATCTAGCATTTCTGTCGTTACATCCACACTATTTCCATCTTGATTCGTTTGCATTGATTTCGTTTGAATCTTTGCATATGTATTTTTCATATTTACTGTCGGTAAGTGCATTTCATTCGTTTGATATAAATCTGGATTACTCTTTAAATCAGCCGCATTGTTCTTATATAACGCACTACTCTTACTCATCTGCTCAGCAAATGTTACATCTTGTGCTTTATAGCCAGGTGTATTCGCATTTGCAATATTACTAGAAACAGTATTTCGTTTCGTCACTAAATAATTCATATAATGGCTTACATCACTCACTAAATCTGGCATATTCCACACCCTTCCTTTTCTAACTTAATGATCCACTGATGGAAGTTTCACTTCATTATTTATTTCCTTATATGCATTTATTAAAATATTTACTATTATGTACCCTTACATATTTTATTCCATTTTTCCATTGTTGTCTTTAGAAAAATACAAAAATATAAAAAAGAATACAAAAAAATGTATACACGTAGTAATCCATGAAATATTTCGATATATGAAATACAAATCAAATTTAATTTTTATATTTTTTAGATTACTTTCTCATTACAGGCATAAAGTGAAACCTCAATCAGCGGAACTCTTTATTTAAACAAGGAATGGATTCCCTTTTAAAAGGGGAATCCTTTTCCATACTTTATCATTAATATTTACCATAAAATGAATTAGCTTTCATTCGCCCATCATTTTCCATAATCATTTCTTCCAAAATCTTTTGCTTATCTCGAATATGCTGCGCTGCCTTAATAATCCACGGGGTAACTTCCGTTGCAACTTGCGTGCGCGTTTCCTCATCCAATGTCATCATCCAACGATTTAACATCTCACTTTTCTCAGCAAACTCTTCATCTGAAACCTGCAATTCACCGATTCCATTAAAACAACTGACAAACGTTCGATAAATATCATTGTTCATTTTCGAGCGCTCCACGGTAACCGTCTATTAAATCTTGTAACACTTGTACAATCGCATCAATGTCTTTTGCTTCACGCGTTACTTTCATCGTTTGAATTTGAATGCTAATCCAATCATATAAACCAAATAGACTGTCATATAAATCTTTCGAAATATCAGGATTTAATTGAAGCTTCAACTCTTCAAATATACGTTCTAACTTTTCAAGAAGGTCGTCTCCTTCTTGAAGTTTAAATGTATTTAAAAATTCTTCTAATTTACGAAACTCTACGATACATCTTTCATAAATAAATATTGTATTTTTAATCGGATTACTCGTCATAATATCATTTTGCATATAACGTTGCCATGCTTGCATATAATCACTTCCTCAGCTTTCATTAATCATCACTTTTTGTTTTTGTCATTGCTTTGATCGTCTGCAGCTGACTATCAAGCAATGCTAGCTGGCTTTCCAACTTTGCATATTTATCAATAATTGATTCTTGTTTTTTCTTATTAATTGTATCAATATCTTGAATTTTTCTCTCTAAATCAGTTACTTGCTTTTCAATACTTTTAGAGCGTTTTCCAATAATCCCTTCATCTCCAAAGATTCCCTCGAGCTTTTTATCTATATCATGACCAATGCCATTAAAACCAAAGAAAAATTGTTTTGTAGATTCTGGATTCTCTTTAAAAGCTATTTTCAATTTTTCTTCATCAAGAGTCATATTTCCTGTTTTATCAATTTGAATCCCGAAAGAAAATAAATATTTATCATCTTGGGAAAATCTAAAAATGCTTGTCATTGCATTACTGATAGCAAATGAAACATTATTCCCTTGCATTACTCCATTTTCACCAGAAAATAAATCTAAACTTTTAACAGCGTTATTATACTCATCTTTCATTTTTTTGATTAAATCTATCGAATTTTTTATATCTGAATCTTCGATAGTTAATTTAATCGGCTCTGTAGTTACCTTTTCTAAGTTAATAGTTAATCCTGGAATTGTATCAATCTTATTTGTTTTACTAGTTCCTTTAATTCCATTTATTGTATATTCAGCATTTACTGCTCCTGTCACTTGATGTGCAATGGCATTCGTTCCATCCGTATTTTTCGCAGAAGTAACCAGCCCTATATTTTGTAAAAAGCCATTGGTACCATCCGTTAATTTCAGCTCTCCCTCTTTTCCTGCAATAGTAGATGTGAAAAATAGTTGATCCCCTAATGTGTATACGGATACACCATAATTTCCATTATTAATTTTATTGACAAGATCTTTATACGTCATATCTTCCGAAATTTTAACTTCTTTTCCATTTATCTGAAATACATCATCTACTCCAAGCTTTAAATCTAAACTGAATTTTTGCTCCGTACCTTCAGGAGTTTTTGGGGGAGTAAGTGGAGCTGTAGTTATTTGATGTCTTTCTGCTACTCGCTCTACTGTAATTGTGTATGTTCCAGGAATTGCAGCAGCATCCGCCTGTGCTGTCATAAAACCATCTTTGGATAGAGTTGTTTTCTTTTCATCACCTTTAAATGTGTTTAAATCTTTGAATACTTGCACAAAATTTGCAAACTCTTTTTTCATGCTCGCATACACTTTGTTTTCATTTGTTAACGTTTGTTTTTGTGTAGTATATGGTGATTTTTTCATTTCCAATGCTTGTAACTCTAAATCTACTAACTTCTTTGTATCTATCATGTTATTTCCTAAATTCCATATTTGCTGTCTGTCACCATAATTAGATATTGTCCCTGCCATATTTTTCACTCCTTATCATTTACATGTAATCTAAAATACTCGTTTTACTCATCGTACTAACAGCTTTTAATGTTGCTTCGTACGTTGCGTTTATATAAGCTAAATCAGAAATTGCGACCGCTAAATCAACATCCTCAATTTCTTTACGGTTTTCTTGAAGTGCTACATTTTGCTCGCTTAAAATTGTTTTAAACGTCTCCATTGTGTTCATTGTCGAACCAACTTCAGTTGTACGATTAATGATGCCATCTAAGTTTTGCTTATTTCCTTCTAATAACGGTTTTAACGCTTTTGGGTCACCGTTTTGCATCGCTTCACTCATCTGTTTTAACGTTTTTATAACTGGGGATAATAATGCTTCTCCGTTACGGAACGCTTTGAATTCATAACCGTCATTTAGTTGCCAGTTCACATCATTTTTTCCACCTTGGTATGTACCATCTTCTGTAAACGGTGGCTTCTCTGCACTATCACCACCGAAAATATAACGGCCTTGCTCTTTCGTATTCGCTAAATATACAACTTGTTTTAAAATTTGATCAATTTCTACACCAATAGCCTTCAATTCTTTTTCACTATTTGTTCCATTTAATGCTTGTACTGTTAATTGATCTGCTCTTGTTAAAGATTTCAAAACACCTTGTAAAGTATTTTCAGTTTGTGTTAACACATTTTTCGAATCCGCTATATCTTTTTGCATTTGTTCCATATTTGCCAATGAATGTTGAATTGCAAATGATTTACTTGCTGCAAGTGGGTCTTCACTCATAAGAAGGTTTTTCTTCCCTGAAGTTACTTGATTTCGGTGGTATTGCTGTTGCACATTTAAATCCATCAACTGATTCTTTGCCCAGTTTGCATTTTGAAATGTAGATACTCTCATTTCTATCTCCTCCTTATATATTTTCAATCACAGACTATACATGACTACTCCTTATCTAATAATCGAAAACAAACTATCAAATACTTCATTCATCGTAGTAATAGCTTTAGAGTTCGCCACGAAGTATTTCTGGAAGGCCATTAAATTAACCATTTCTTCTTCCATATTAACGCCTTCGATGCTCATCTTTTCTTGCTGGATACCTTCTAATAAATCCTTATGAATATTTTGATATGCATTTACTGAACTTTTATCAGAAGCTACACCAACTAAAAATTGATCTAAGGCTTGCTTATATGTAAGTCCATCCTTATAGCCTTTATCTGTAATACTCGTAAGGTTGTTGGCAGTTTCAGCTGAAATTTTCATTTTTGAAATATCTTTTGTAAAATCAGGATTCAATTCAATTTTCTTCGCATCTTCTCCTACAAAAAACTCTTTCTTCATAGTATTATTCACTTGTTGTTTAAACGAATTTACAAATTCATTCAGATTATCTTTATAACTTGTAATCTTTGCTTTCGTATCAATTGCCGATAAAATTGTTCCACCACTTAATGGGATATCTGTTCCAGATATTTGTACAGACATAGGCTCTTTATCCCTCTGTAATTGAAGTGGATATGTATCTTGACCATTTACAGTTAAAATACCATTCATCCTAACACTTGCGATATTAGGATTTGTAGCTTCATACGATACTTCTATATCTGCATACTTAGACATTTCTGTCATAATACGATCACGTTCATCTAATAGTTGATTTGGTACTTGTGTACCAGCTTGTCCAATTTTCTTGTTCGCTTCTGCTAAACTAGCAGCAAGTCGATTAAATTCATTAACATGTGCTTCAATATCTTCTGTCGTCTGTGCTTCCACTGTATGTAAGTTTTTCGCGAGACGATTTACTTGACTTGTGAACTTCCCTGTTTCAGCAATTAATGTATCGTAGTAATTTGATTGCTCCGGATTTTTTGCAACTTCACGAAAAGCATTGAAAAACCCATCCATTAAACTAGATAATGAATTTTTACCTGTCGTTCCTACCATAGACTCGACTCGCGACAAAGTAGAATTCATATATGCATAGTACGAGAACTGTGACATTTGATCATTATATTGCTTTGTCTTCACCTCATCTGTAATACGATCAATACCTAATGTTTGTACACCGTATCCTATTCTTTGTTCCGGTGCATACCCTTTACTCCCTCCAGCAGATCCGTAATTCACCATTTGACGCACATAACCCGGTGTATGAATGTTAGATAAGTTTTGTTTTGTCGTTTGTAATCCCATTTGGGCCGCTAGCATACCAGATAACGGCGTATTATAATCAGATAATCTCATAATGCTTCACTTCTCCTTTACAATAGTTCATTCATAAAGATTTGCGAATTATTGTTTTTCTCCAAATTGTATTCAGAAACGGAATCCACAATACTTTCTGTAGTTTTTAATAGTACGTTTAAGTAATATTGATTTTTCAAAAGAATCATTTTTACATTTTCTTCTAATTCATTTAAACTTTTTTGTAATTCTTCCATTTTTTCATTTTCTTCCTGTGAAAAATACGAAAATACCGAACGCATACGCAACGGTTCAACTTGTTTTTCTTTACAAAGCTGAACAACCATTTCCTCAAAAGATCGCGATAATCCTTTAACACCTTCTATGTACTGCAATTGCTCTACTTGCAACTTTTGAACTGCATTTACATTTTTATTTTTTAAATTCTCATATATTTGTTCCCCAAGCGTTTGAATATTTTCATATGCCTTTTGAATAATAACGAGCTTTTCATATAATTGTATGTACATATAGCTTCCTTTCCTTTACAAGACTAAATTTACAATCAAACCATGAATTTCTCCAATTTGATTTAACATTTCTAAATGCCCTGTTTTCGTATTAATTAAATTCATAACATCTTCTAACTCAGTTAATCCCATTTCAGCTTGTTTTACGATCGTCATTTTCTGCGAATATCCGTAACGCGGATGACGAGACATAACATCTTTATACTGCAATACGTTATCAACGTAAAAATTCAAAAATGATTTTACAGTATTTTTGTATTCCATTACATTATCGAGCGTTAACTCTAATTCGATTTTCTCTTTAATTTCTCCAATGTTATCAACAAGTGCTTCCATTTGTTCTAACAATTTATCGTTTTTCGGATCTGCATGCAAATTATCCGAAAAAGCAAGTCCTGTCCTGACATTTGCTTCTTTCGGCATTTGAGTAGCAGGCGGTATATGCGATAAAATTGGATTATGCGAGATAGAACGCAGCATATATATCACCTATTTATTTTTTTATTTCCTTCTAAACTTAATCGTAAAATCTAGTTATTTATAATTATACTCTGTACAATGATATTTTGCAGTTATTTTTTATAGAAGATATGTTACAATTTAGCATGAGGTGGCACAAATCTATGAATATTTTTCTTTGTGGTTCAAATCAATTAACAGCATTAGATCAGGAAGAAATAAAAAAATTTTTAATTGACTATGCTCACAAACATAAAATTTACATATTATGTTATAAATCTATTGAAAATGAGGTTCTTCGTTTCTTCATTGAAAACGAAAGACTTGCTCAAAATTTATGTCTTTACACACTACAACCGTTACAAGTATTAACAGACGAATTTCAAGAAGTCGTTGATTACTTAAAAAAACACGGAGCCGAGTATATTGCTTTTGATCATCCTTCCGAATCCATTTATCGATCAGATTATATGTTTTTTGTAAAGCAAGTTGTCGAAGATACCAATTTAGTTCTCTGTTTTTATAACGGAGATAAACATACGTCTGTCATTCCCGTTGACGTTGCAAAAGAAGCAGGAATTGATGCTGTTATTTATGATTTACCAGGCTTACATGAAAAGCAGATGAAAAAAGCTTTGAACAAAAAATTCGTATGATGTAAAGGGGAGGCACAATATCGTTATTGTGCCTATTGTAAATATGATAACTGAACAAGATTATAATCAATTTGTCGTAAGTTTTAAACAGCACTTTAATATGGATATCGCTTCCTATAAGCAAGATAGAATGCGCCGAAGAATCGACGCTTTCATTTCGAGAAAAGGTTTTGAAAATTACACAAATTTTTTAAATAATTTACGCATCGATCAAACGTTATTTTTAAGTTTTATTGACTATATTACAATTAACGTATCAGAGTTTTTCAGAAATAAAGAGCGCTGGCAAACGTTAGAGACGAAAGCTCTACCAAAGCTACTTGAACAAAATAACGGTAAATTAAAAATTTGGAGTGCTGCTTGCGCTGCCGGTGAAGAACCATATACACTTTCTTTAATATTATCGAAGCATCTAGCTCCGTTTCGTTATGACATTCAAGCAACGGATCTTGATTTTCATGTTTTAGAAACTGCAAAACGTGGTCAATATACAGAACGCTCTTTGAAAGAATTACCTAATGATTTAAAACAACGTCATTTCACAAAAGAAGATGATACATATATATTGCATCAAAATATTAAACAGCAAGTTACATTTAAACAACATGATTTATTAATGCAGACATTTGATACGAACTACGATTTAATCATTTGTCGAAATGTAATGATTTACTTTACAGAAGAAGCAAGAATAAAGCTTTATGAAAAGTTTAGTCGTTCTTTACGAAAAGGCGGCGTACTATTCGTTGGTAGCACAGAACAAATTTTAACACCCGAACGCTACAACCTTCAGCGTTTTGATACATTCTTCTACGAAAAAATATAGAAAAAGGTCGTCATAATTGAAATGGCGACCTTTTTTTATTATATAATACGAATCAATATGATACCTATAACCCATATAAAGAGAAATAGAGCTGTAACAGACCATTTATGCTCTTGAATCGTATGTTTCAACGCATGAGATAATTGCGTCATATTCATTTCTGCAAGTGCTCTCCACACGCTCACATCACGTTCTTTAGAAATACGATCTGTACCGCTAATTAAGATTGTTTCATTAGACAATTTCGTCATGTAAGCTGTAATAACCGTTATCATTAAATTTATATTTCCTTCTGAAGAATCACTTTCCACTCTAGAAATGAGAGCACTTACGTCAAGTAAAGGAATATGTACTTTTCGCCCGAATGAAAGCTGTACTTCAGCGAAATCATACGTCCCATCGAGTAACGGAATATCTTTTATATACGCTTGCTTAATAATTCCTTGTAAACTTCTAACAATTTGTTCATATATTTTTTCCGATTGCTTTCCTTCCTCGGACAACATATGTAACTTTGAGAACAACTGCAACACCGTATCCATTTCCTTAGAAAGCATTTCTTTTACAATCTTTCCATCACCTAAACTCGCAAGTAGAATCCCTATTTCATTATTGTTCGAAATGATTTGGGACCGCCCGGTAAACACAAGATTACTCCGTTTTCGCTCTTTTTGAATTTCATGTTCTGAAATAGCTGCAGGCTGTTTTAATGGGTGTAGCGTCTTATTTTCAATTGTAGTACGTTTAATTTCCATCTAAGCGCCTCCACTACTATCAAATTATTAGCCCCACTCTTTATTACTCTTTAAAACTAAAAATAGTACAAATAATCCTGACATAACAGCAAACACATTAGAAGCCTGTACTCCCTGCTCACTTTTTTCCTCTTTCTTTTCTTGTTGTTCTTCTATTTTCTCTTTCTTTTTAGAAACGACTTGATTTTCATTTTTGCTTTTTTTCTCTTTATGAGCCTTCACATTATTTACTTCCTTATTGTCTGTCGCTGGCTCTTTTATAACGTAGTTGATTTCCTCTTTCTCTTTCAACGGCTCTTTTATAAAATAGTTTACTTTCTCGTCTTGCTTTGGAATTTGAATAACTGGAAGTTTTTCTTCTGGAAGCGGCATCTCTATTTTCGGATCTTCCTGCTTCTCAATTTCTTTCTTATCTTCTACTTCATTTTGATTCTCTTGCTCTTCTATCTTTTCATCATCTTTCACTTTTTGTTCGATGATAGAAACGATATATTCACTCTCTGTCACAAGTTTGTTACCTGCCCCATCTGTTACTTCCACAATAAGTTGATGCGGCCCAACAGGTAAAGCTTCTGTTATTTCAAATATTTTCTGCCAATCCATGTCGCGTTTATTATAGTCTAATAAAAAAGTAATATCGTTACCGTCTTCTTTTCCTTTTAATATAACGCGCACTTCTTTAACAACCGATTCTTTATCTACCGTTTGTACTCGTATATGAACGGATTCTCCCTTTTTCCGTTCAATTAAGTTCCCTTTTGCCTCATCAATACTAACTTTCTCTAACTTTGGCAATTCTTTATCTATAGTTGGTGCTTCATTGTTTATACGAATGAGCGGGACATTTAATTCGTTCTCTATTACTTCTTCCTTCTCATCTTCTTTATAGCTTTCAACAAGCCTAAGGTTCCAATCACCTTGTAAATCATATATTCCGGCCTTATAATTAGCGATCCATCGCTTCGTTACTTCTTCATACTCAAAAGATATTATTCTCTCTTGTCTGTACTGCTCACCATTTTTTTGTAATTGTAATATACCTTTTACACTTTGAATGTTTTTTTCATTTGATTCTACAGCAATCCGCACTTCTTCGCCAACCTTTAGCTCCTGCTTATTAACTGTAATAACCCCTCGGTCTGTTTCTATCGTTCTTTCTTCTTTTTTTTCTTTCCCTTGCTCATTTTCTACTGCTTTTTTTTCATCTTTAACCGAGGGCATTTCCACTTGTTCTGGCTGTTCCTGAACTTCTTTATTTTTTCCCTCTTGGTCATTCATTTCGCTTATATTTTGATCTTGTACACTTTTTTCTTCTGCCTGCCCTTGAGATGGTAAAATTATACATATATGTAAGAATAGCCAACTAACTAGAAAAAACTTTACGTTTTTCATCTATTTGTTCAAACTCCTATTTTGACGCCTTATAGCGATTTCGTCATTTTTACTCCGAAAAACCCATCTACATTTACAAGTTCTCCATACGCCACTAATACATCGTTCACATAAATTTGAATCGGTTCATCAATATCTTCATCAAGTACGACCGCTTCATTTTCTTGTAGACTTAAAATATCTTGAATTGTTCTCACTGTACTTCCAAATACAAATTTAACATTCATTTCTACATTTTGTAGAATAGATGTATCCATATATACTGGCTCAACTTGCTTGACTTCTTTATATTCAATTGGCTGTACGACTGGTGCAGGAATTTCTTCCTCTTCAACAACTTCCTCAACTATTTCTTCTTGCTCTTCCACCATCGGATATAGAAGTCTTCTAACCATTTCTTTCGCTTCTGATATCGGTAGTATTTGATACATCTTTGATTGAAGGAGATCACCAATTTCAAGATTAAAAGTAATTTGAACGAGTTCGTCAACTGCCATCGACTCTCCCAAATACTCCATTTCTTCTTTTAAAGAAACAAATTTAACGTCTGGTGGTGTCATATCCATTTTTTCTTTAAACATTTCTGACATCGCTGTTGCAGCATGCCCCATCATTTGGTTCATAATTTCTTTAATGCCACTTAACTCTAATTCACTTAGCTCTTTCTCCGGATCAATTTCACCCGTTCCCATCATCATTAAATCTACCATTGTTAAAGCAACATCTTTCGTAAATACGAATACATTCTCATTTTTTAGTCCTTCAACAAAATCGACATTTAAAATAACAAACGGAACCGGTACTCCTTCATAATGACGAACATTAATCGCCTCTACATTTGGTGTACTAATAGTGACAGGCTGATTTAAAAGCGTCGATAGTACTGTTGAAGCCGAACCGATTGAAATATTCGCAATTTCACCAAGCACATCTTTCTCTTCTTGTGTTAATTGCTCTTTTTCTACATGCTCTTCTACAATCTCAGTTTCCTGCACTTCCGTCGGCTCATCTATTTCTTCTTCCACACCACCAGATAATTGTAACAATTTATTTATCATTCGCTTCGCATGTTCAACTGAAACAACCTGTACAAGCTGAGAATTCACAAGATTATCTATTTTTAATTCAAACGATACTTTAACAACCATATTATTCCCATTAATACCAGAAATCTTCTCCATCTCTTCTGTAAGTTGCACAACTTTAATTGTTGGCGGAGACATGTCTACCGTATCTTGGAAGAATTCTGACATAGATGTTGCTGCGAATCCCATCATTTGATTCATAGCTTCTTGTACTGCACTTAGCTCTAATTCACCAAGCTCTTTTCCCTCTTCAACTTCACCTGTTCCCATCATCATTAAATCAGCAATAGATAAAGCAACATCTTGTTGAAGAACAAGAAGATTTTCCATATCTAATCCTTTTGTGAAATGGATATTTAATACAACATGTGGAATTTCAACATCACTTGTATCATATAAATCTACCAATTCTACTTGAGGAGCAGTAATACTTACTTGCCTATTTAAAATTGTTGATAATACAGTCGAAGCTGAACCAAATGATATATTAGCAATCTCACCAAGAATATCGCATTCTTGAGGCGTTAAATGTTCATTTTCTTTTTCTAGCACAATTGTGCCAGTATCCCCTTTTGTGTGTTGCTCAGGCATTTTTCCTGCCTCCTCATTTTTGTTTTTCTATCAAATGATTTAAACTCTCTATTACACTCGTTATATTTTACCAAACTTATCATCCGAATTGTGAACATGTATTTATTTCCACAATATGTGTAAACGACGGCTTTCATATACTTATATTATTAGTTCTACCCAAAAAGCTCCCCAATTGTATACAAGTGGGGAGCTTCCTTCATTCCTATTATAAACCTTCTGGGTTTAAAATGAGGACCACTCGTCCATCACCGAGAATTGTCGCACCAGAGAAATAGTTAGAACTCTCTGCAAAGAAATCACCTAATGACTTTAAAACTATTTCTCTTTGACCGATAATTGTGTTTACGATAAGTCCATAGCTACGATGTGTATTACGAACAATTAACACAGGAACCATTTGACTATCATATGATGCGAACGCCTCATCTACTGTTTTTTCACCAAATACAGTACTTAAATGTTTCACTTCAATAATTTGATTGCGATAGTTTAAAACGTCTTTCCCTTGTAACGATTGTATGTCTTCTTTCTTAATTCGAATGGCTTCAGCAATATTGCCAAGAGGCAAGGCATAACGCTTATCATTTGTTTGAACAAGCATTGATTGAATAATAGACAATGTTAAAGGAAGTTCAATTCTGAATGTACTTCCTTTTCCTTCTTCAGAATCAATAATTAAATGCCCACCTAAACTATGAATCGTATGTTTAACAACATCTAATCCAACCCCACGTCCAGAAAGGTCAGATACAACTTCCGCTGTACTAAATCCCGGTTGGAAGATAAGATCAAACACTTCACGATCCGTTAATTTATTTGCCTCTGATTCCGTTACAACACCATTTTTTATCGCTTTTTCTAATACTTTTCCTTTATGAATACCATTTCCATCATCAGTAATTTGAATTACGACATGATTTCCACTATGAAACGCCTCTAATTTAATAGTACCTGTCTCATTTTTCCCGGCATCACGTCGGTTTTCGACAGTTTCAATACCATGATCAATTGCATTACGAATTAAATGAACGAGTGGATCACCAATTTCGTCAATAACAATTTTATCAACTTCAGTATCTTCACCTTTAATTTGTAAATCGATTTTTTTACCTAAATCTTTCGCTAACATACGTACCATACGCGGAAAACGATTGAAAACCGTTTCAATCGGTACCATACGCATATTTAATAATACATTTT
Source organism: Bacillus sp. TH17 (assembly GCF_016651125.1). Taxonomy (NCBI): domain Bacteria; kingdom Bacillati; phylum Bacillota; class Bacilli; order Caryophanales; family Bacillaceae; genus Bacillus; species Bacillus sp. TH17. The sequence continues at coordinate 1,264,415 of NZ_JAEKEN010000001.1, read as the reverse complement.
GGATATCTTTTGAAATATCCCCTAATCGATTTAAATGCTCAATTAACTCTTTATTTTGAATCGTTTCTGCTAATTCATCAATTCGTCCACGCTCAATTACACTTTCTTCAAACATATTCATTAATCTTTCGATTTTTTCTAACTGAACACGAATAGAACGATTCTCTACTTTAGCATTTTTCGTTTTTGTAGTACTTTTAGCCGGTGTAGTACTAGCTGTTGGAGTTCGTGCCTCTAGAGATGGATCCAGCTGCGTTGCTGCAATAGATTGTACGATTCCTTCTTCAGCTATATTTCCTTGCTTCACTTCTACTTTCTCAATTTCAGAAACGTGAAGCACCACCTGTTTCAATTCTTCAACACTACGATCAGTATCCATATATACTGTAAACTCAAATCCAAAAGCATCCGCTTCGATTTCTTCAATGCTTGGAACCGTTTTTTGTATATCCCCTACATTTTGTAATGCTTCAATACACATAATGGCACGTACTGCTTTTAAAATGGCTTGTTGTTCGACGGTTATATATACTTCATGTGAAACTGTATCATCATTGTTTATACTACTTTGCTCTACTTGTTCCATAGAAGCTTCTACATTCCCATTTAATAATGCTTCTAATTTATGCTTTGTAGATACAACATCAATATTACCCATTCCGCCCTGCTGCACATCTGTAACCATCTTTTCTAAATTATCAATGCACTCAAAAATAACATCAATAATATTAGCATTCACCATCATATTTCCGTGACGGATTTCGTCTAAAACATTTTCCATCTTATGAGTTAAATCTGCCATTTCTGCAAATTCCATACTCGCAGACATACCTTTAAATGTATGAGCTGAGCGGAATATTTCCCCTACAACACCCATATCGGCAGGATTCTGTTCTAAATTTAGCACATTTTCATTTAGCGACTGTAAATGTTCTTCTGCTTCTTCAAAAAATATATTTAATAGATCTGTTTGCATTTTAATCCCCTACCTGTCTAACAAACATTTCATTTATGTATAACAATTTAGTGTTTTATAACGAGAAAAAAGGGGGCCACACGTCTATCCGCTATCATTGATTTGATTCTTTGTGGCACCCCTTCTATATTAGCTATTTGCTACTTTTGTTAAAGCTTCGATAACACGATCGGCTTGGAATGGCTTTACAATAAAGTCTTTTGCCCCGCCTTTAATTGCATCTAATACCATACCTTGTTGTCCCATTGCAGAACAAATAACAACCTTTGCACTCGAATCAATTTTCATAATTTCTTTTAATGCTTCAAGTCCGTCCATTTCTGGCATAGTAATATCTAGTGTTACAATATCAGGTTGAAGTTCTTTATACTTTTGAATCGCTTCTACCCCATTCTCTGCTTCACCGATAACTTCAAATTCTGAATTACTTTTTAATAAGTTTTTAATCATTGTTCGCATAAACATTGCATCGTCTACAACTAAAATTTTATGTGCCATTCTTTTTGGTTCTCTCCCTCTATGTATAAATATATCTTAATATTTCACCTTATCATTCTCACTCATTATACAAAATAAAACGAGAAAATTTAATATTTTTTTAAAAGAATTTCTGTATTTTTATTATTTTATTAATAAAATGGAAATATATTATTCTTTAATATATATTACAACGCGCCGGTTTTTCTCCCAATTTTGCGGTGAATCATTTGATGCTACTGGTTTTGTGTCCGCATATCCTACCGCTGCTAATCGTTTATCATCTACATTATACACTTCAATTAAGTGGTGAATCATATTAGCTGCTCGTGCTGAAGATAATTCCCAGTTGGAAGGAAATTTTTCATTATGAATCGGTCTACTATCTGTATGTCCTTCTACAACAATTGGGTTTGGTACCGATTGAAAGAACCCTACTAATTGACTAATTACTTCTTTTGCTTCCGGCTTAACATTCGCATCGCCTGTATCGAATATTAAGTTATCTACTATAACGATGCTAACACCTGTATCTTCTCGATATACATTCACTTGACTAACACCATTATTATCTACATATGCTTTTAACTTTTTATACAATTCATCCATTCGCTTTTTTGAAACTGCTTTTTCATCATTTTTTTCATGTGAAATATCTGGTATTGTACCTTCCATTACTTTCGCATCCACTTGTTCTGCATCACTAAACTTTTCAAGCATCTTCGATAATTTTACTGTATCTTGTTTTGATGTAGCAACTAATAGTACAAAAAAAGTCAATAACAACATCGTTAAATCAGTAAAAGTCGTCATCCAACGAGGCGATCCTTTTTGCGGTCGTTTTATCATCACCATACCACTCCTTGAAATATTAGGCTGCTCGTTTTTCTTTTTTTATCTTCGTTTCATATACGTATGTATCAAGTTTTAACTTTAACTTAGAAGGAATTTGTCCTCGGTAAAGCTCTGTGATTGCTTCTATTACAAACTTCTTCTCTGTATACAAATCTTCAATGCTACGATACACTTTTTCAGATAACGGTATTGCAATCATGTTTGCAATAACAGATCCATACAATGTCGTCAACATAGCAACTGCCATTCCTGTACCAATTTGCGATGTATCTTGCAAGTTTTGAAGCATAATAATAAGACCAATTAAAGTTCCTATCATACCCCACGCTGGAGCGAAATCACCAATCTTATCTAATAATGTTGCTCCTTTTCTTAACTCATATACTTCTGTTTCAACATCTCTCATTAATACTTCTTTTAATTCTGCTTCATCATATCCACTTAACATTAAACGAATCCCCTTTTGAATAAAAGGATTGTCTACTTGCTCTCCATCAACTTCTAACGAGAGTAAACCATGTTTTTTAGACTTCTTTGAAAAATCAACGAACAAATCCGTTAACTGTTCTAGATTTTCCTCTCTTCTATGTAAAACAGTAAAAATACTTTTCGTATATTTTTTTATTTCTCCAAATCTATATGCCACAATAATTGTCGCTGTTGTTCCCCCTATAACGATCAAAATAGATGAAACATCTAAGAAATTTTTAAAAGCTTTTATTCCACCACCGCCAAGCATGATCGCTGCAATTAAAATAACGAAACCTACTACAATGCCAAAGGGGCTAGAAATATCAAACTTCCTTTTTTTCCTTTGCGGTCTAGCTAATCCTTGATTTTCGTCTCCCATATTCCTGCCCTTCCTTTTTCGTTTTCGTAAAACATTTTTTTATTTTAATAATGCGTTTTCACATATAACAATCATTATACGCGTATCATCTATTTATCGCAATATACTCATTAAATTGACACATTTCATTTCTATATTAGAATCATAGTATGGAAATATGAGGAGGATCACGATGGAACATAACATTTTACAAGTCATTGCATTAGCAGAAAAACTAAAATATGAAATGCGACATAGTTGGCTTTCTAACGGACGTCAAGAAAGTGTTGCTGAACATACGTGGCGTATGTCCCTAATGGCTATCTTAGTTGAGCCTTATTTGGATCAAAAAGTAAATATAGAAAAATTACTTAAAATGGTTATTATTCATGACCTTGTCGAAGCAGAAGCTGGTGATATTCCTGCCTTTGATACGATGAATAGCCGTGAATTACAATTACAAAAACAGAAAAATGAGCTAGAGGCCATTTTAAATATTAAACGTACACTAGAAGGTCCTCTCGGCGTGGAATTATACGATTTATGGATGGAGTTCGAAGCGAAAGAAACGTATGAAGCAAAAGTTGCTAACGCACTTGATAAACTTGAAGTGAAAATTCAGCATAACGAAGCTGATATTGATACTTGGCTACCAATTGAGCATAAAATGACTTTCCAAGTTGGTAAACATACAGATTTTGACTCTTTCTTATCTAGATTACAAAAAATCATTGAACAAGACGGAGAAAAAAATTACTAGCTGCTGGCATTGACGTTGAAGCATGTAAACAATAACCATTTAATTATGAAATAAGACACTCAAAATGAGTGTCTTATTTCATAATTGTTGATATTGCCTGCTTATAAATAAGTTGTTGTTTTCCATCTACTAATATTAATACTGTAAATCTATCTACTCCAACTACTTCCCCTACTATTCTTACTCCGCTCTTTAAAAATATAGTAACTGCACCTTTTTCTTCTTTTATTTGTTTATACAACTCTTCTTGTAAATGTTCCAATAACTGTTCTCTCCTTTATCAGTAAATAATCCTAATATAAAAAATTAAAGATTAATCACTTACATACTTTGCCTTTTATATTCATAAACTTATTAATTAGTATATCTAAATCTCGACTAAATAACAAAACTTTATCATGATCTAATCCATGCCTAGCAACAAGTTGAATTAACTCTTTCTTTTTGTGTTCTATTTTATTGTGTAATTGTCCCATCTCCATCTCTATACTAAAACTCCCTTTTCCCATAATATTACTTGTAAAATTATAGTACATTTCCACTCATAAAAAAATAAAAAAATGGCTTTTTTTACAAATTTTATATTTATGAAAAGAAATTTTAATGTAATTGTAAGTTACATACCCCTTTCATTTGCAATACATTCACCTAGTATACACTTCCACATTGTTTTACCATTTCGCTATGAAACAAAGTAAATATCACATTTAAATCCGATCACAGGCTCTTGTCTAATTAGAAGTAAGACTTGCTCCTTTTCTAAATAAAAACATATCTTATAAAGTAATCCATTAGTTATATAGATTAATTTCCTAAAAAGGAGGAAAAAACATGAGCTTTGGTGGTAGTTGCGCTGGTTTCGGCGGTGGATTTGCTTTACTCATCGTGCTATTCATCCTTCTAATCATTATCGGATGTAGCTGTTGGGGTGGCGGCGGAGGGTTTTAAATATAATACGTATCCTTTTCGCTAAACTCTAAATGAATGAAATATGTTAACTAAAAACTATATGAAAACAGCTCATAATTGAGCTGTTTTTTCATACTTTCGTATGAGTTTATTCTCCTTCTATTTTGCGATTTCAATAAACAAAACATCGTTTACTATTGAATAAGAAAACGTTTTTACTAAGGAGGATTATAATGATTAAAGGTCTTTATGAAGCACATTTACCTGTCTGTAATTTAGAAATTTCGATACCTTTTTATGAATCACTAGGGCTGAAATTATATAAAAGAGACAAAGATATCGCCTTCTTTTGGATTGTAGAAAATGCAAGTTGGATTGGTCTTTGGGAAGGAAAAGAATACAAAGTCAATTATCATCCAGCCTTACGACATATCGCCTTCCAAGTAAGCTTACACGATTTAGAAAACGCAATACACTGGCTCAAACAGAAAGGAATTTCAGCACGAAAAGACTTTGGAATGGAACCAATTGAACCAATCGTTTTTCCAGAATTAGCACACGCCTCCGTATATTTTAACGATCCTGATGGAAATAGTTTAGAATTCATTACACAATTGCCTGTTGGACTACCTAAAGCAGAGAAAATGTATTTAAGTGAATGGAAAAAACAAGTACAGGCATCACTTATAGATAAGGTTTAATTTCTCATGTCAATTTCTTATTACAGGCTTCTTAAAACAAATACAAACTTCAAAAGACTATTTTTCGGTCAAACATTAAGTGTACTTGGGGATTGGTTTCATACTGTCGCTTTATTAACACTCGTCTATAACATAACAGAATCTTCATTTATGTTAGCACTCACCTTTATGAGCAAAGGGTTACCTCAACTTCTTCTGAGCCCATTCATAGGCGGAATTGTAGATCGTTTTTCAAAAAAGAAAATTATGATTTTTACCGATATTTTACGAGGAATTATCGTCCTCACTTATTTATTAGCATTCTACAAGATTGAAATTATTTTCGTTTCTAATATATGTTTAGCGGTACTCTCTTGCTTATTCGAGCCTGCTAAGCAATCAACCCTAAAAAATATCGTACATCAAAAGCATTTAGTAACCGCTAACTCTCTTTCTAGTACAATCAATGGTTTTATGTCTATTATGGGAGCCTCTTTAGGTGGGCTCATTGCACAATCTTTAAGTATCGAGATTGCCTTTTTTATTAATAGCCTATCATACTTTATTTCAGCCTATATTATTTATAAAATAAAGATCCCTTCTCGTGACACTTTTAGCACGAAAAAAGCATTTTTTACTGATATAAAAGATGGTTATACATACATATTACAAAGAAAAATTATTTTATCATTAATTCTCGTCGGAATTTCATGGGGAATTATTGGAGGTGCTTATCAACTACTCTTAACAATCTATGCCGAAAGAATTTTCCACTCTAACATTGGAATTTTATATACGGTTCAAGGGGCTGGACTTATGATTGGTAGCCTTCTCGTTAACCTATATATATCTAAAAATGAAGACAAAATGGAAAGAGCATTTGGTTGGGCCTATTTACTACAAGGAATTTTCTTTCTCGGATTCGTTCTATCCGATCAACTTATTATCGGTATCATTACATTACTCTGTATGCGTATAGCAGGAGGAATCATCGTTCCACTTGATACGACATTGCTACAAATGTATACAGAAGAAAACATGATTGGTAAAGTTTTTTCATTTCATTATTCCATTTATGGATCTCTTATTCAGTTATCTATGTTTATAACAGGATGGCTTTTAGAAATTCTTTCTCCGCAAGTTATTGGTAGCCTGTTAGCTATATGCTGTATTTTCGTTAGTTTTATATGGCTGTTCTTGTTTTATCATGGGGAGCTTAGTGAAGAATCTACTATCACTTAATGGCATGTATATGTACATGCCATTTTTATTTATGTCGAAATTCACAAGAAAAAGGCGATTTATTTCTCTTACAATCTAATTTTTTAGAACGTACAATAAATTTAGATTAAAAGAAAGGAGCTAACATAATGTTTGAGGATCGACTTACCATTTCAGCAGAACAACAAAAGCTAATTTCCAATGCAACTCGCATTCAAATCCTTCACCTTTTAAAAGACGAAACACTCACTGCAAAACAAGTATCTACTAAACTAAATAAATCTGCTGGTAGCGTTCACTATCACATCCAAATTTTATTTGACGGAGGCTTACTTGAATTAGTAGATACAAAGGAAAAACGGGGGATTATTGAAAAGTACTATAAAGCAAAATCTGCTCACTTCTATATTGAAGAAGCAGGCACTGAAGGAACAAATACAGGGAGCCATATTGTATCTCATTTATTTTTAACTCCAGAGGAATTACAACAACTCACTTGGGAAATCTCACAAGTTTTATTACGCTGGGAAAGCAAAACCGCTCGTCAATCAGCCTCAGAAGAAGAATACGCTATTTCCTGCCGGATAAAAAAACAATGAAAGAAAGGTCCATATACCCATGAAAAATAAATTATTATTATTGTCGGGCACAGGCATTTCTCGTTTAGGAGATTTTATGTACCTCATAGCTCTAAACTTAATGGTGTTAAATAGCACAAACTCTCCCGCTGCTGTAGCAGGCCTATGGATTGTCGGTCCAATTGCCACCGTTGTTACAAAAATATGGTCTGGTAGTATTGTAGATCGATTAAATAAACGGTCAATTATGCTCATCACAGATATAATTCGAGCAGCTCTCATTGGCTGTATTCCACTATTTGATTCTATTTGGGTCATTTATATTTTTATCTTTTTAACTCGCATTGCTACATCATTTTTCGATCCAGCTTCATTTACTTATAAAACAATGCTCATACGAGCTGAAGAGCGCGCTCAATTCAACGCTTGGAATAACTTTTGTACAAGCGGGGCTTTTATTATCGGTCCAGCCCTTGCTGGAATACTTCTCACCACGTACTCAGCATCCTTTGTTATTTACTGCAACTCACTTTCATTTCTACTTTCTACCATTCTCATTTACTTCTTGCCAAACATTACATTACAAACAAAGCAAAACGAAGAGGTTTCAAATACTTTCTTACAAACATTACGAAGTGATTGGAAACAAGTTTTTTCATTCGCTCGAACGGAAACTTACATAATTCTCATATTCGTTTTATTTCAAGCTACTATGCTTGTTTCTATGGCACTCGATTCACAAGAAGTTGTTTTCACAAATCAAGTACTGTTTTTATCCGATATAGAATATAGTATGCTTGTTAGTATAACTGGTGCTGCTTACGTTTGCGGTTCATTTCTCGTCTCTCTCTTTGCCAAACGATTAGCAATTCAACATTGTATCGGATTAGGTATGATTTTCACAGCAATAGGGTATGTAATTTTCGCCTTTTCAAATTCATTTATAGTCGCAGCAGGCGGTTTCATTTTACTTGGCATTTCTTCATCATTTGCTGGTACTGGCTTTATAACATTTTATCAAAATAACATCCCTGTACATATGATAGGACGTATCGATAGCGTGTTTGATTCAATAAAAAATTTCATTCAAATCTTTTTCATTTTAGCAATTGGGGCATCCGCACAATTTCTTTCCGTTCAAATTACTGTAATAAGTAGCTCGTTACTCATTCTTTTCCTTTCCTGTTTATTAGCAATCCGGGTAATGACGCCTTCACGAGAAAAATATTTTAAAGCTACAGGATCATCTTTGGAATATTAACCGCAACATAAAAAGTGGCTATTTTTCCGCTTTTCATCCCGCTATTTGCCGGGCAGTAAGATCCCGAGTGGTGTGGGCTAATAATCAGTGGGGGATGAACAAAACCCCCACTGATTAAAATTTCACTTTATGTTAAAATATTTATTGAATCTGATTATGTAGGGGGGCTATTTTGGAGATTATATTCATTTTCATATGTATTATATTAGTAGCTTCTATTTTACAAACAAGTACAGGTTTTGGCTTTTCTATTATGGCAACACCTTTCTTACTCATGTTATTTCTACCACAAGAAGCTATACAAATAAATATCATTTTATCATTAATTATTTCCATATCACTCATTTGGAAAATAAGAATGGACATTGATTTTATTCTACTGAAAAGATTAATTTTCGGAAGTATAGTTGGTGTTCCTTTTGGTATTTTAATTTTCATTTCCATTAACATCAATACATTTAAATTAACAATTAGCATCCTGCTCTTACTATTAACGTTGATGCTAATATGCAACTTTAAGATTAAATCAACAAAATCTAGAGATTTCTTAGTGGGTGGATTATCCGGTCTTTTAACGACAAGTATCGGTATGCCAGGCCCCCCTGTTACTTTACTTTACAGGAACTGATACAAAAAAAGAGAAGTTAAGAGCAACTACATTGGCTTTTTATCTGTTTATATATTTCATTAGTCTAGTAATTCAAATACTCTTTACTGGCACAAACAAAACAATTTGGGAATCAAGTTTTTATGCAATTCCAATTGTATTTTTAGGTTTGTTTATAGGCCAAATTATTTTCAAATGGCTTAATCAACGGATTTTTAAAATATTTACATATATCCTTTTGAGTTGCACCGGTATTTATCTCCTTATTGAAAGTTTGAACTTGTTATAGAGGGTGCTTTAGATAGTGCACAATAATAGATAGGTTCAAACGAAATTATTGCTGTATTTTCAAGTGCGATGGGGCATTCTATATCAAAACTTAAATAACTTTATTGGCAGTTTACAATTAGCAATAATCGTTCTTTCATAAGACAAATATTTTAAATCGAATACTAAATAAAACGATAAAAAGCGGCTATTATGCCGCTTTTTACATTAAATATTTTATAAAGCAAAGACCTGCACTTACTATCACAAATATATTAAAGAATAAGAAAAACCCTTTTTCAAAATCTGTATACTTTTCTACTTTTACTCCGCGTTTTTTTAACTCCATAACTATCATTGCAACTTCACGTGCATACTCAATACTTCCAAATTGTATATGAGTGTTATTATATTTAATCCCAAAGACATTTTTCATTTTTTTATGTTGCGAAATGGATTGTATATCCTCTATTGGCATGCTATGTTCATTTGTTTTTTTAAAATAACAATCTAATCCTTTCATAATCACTCTTTTATTTGTTAAAACGATATAATAATAAAAAGTAGCTCCTACGTAATATATATTTGGTATTACTTTATTATTTGCCATATATCCTTCGTCTACTAACAGTTCCTTCTCAATTTCTTCACCAGCTTGTAATTCGTTGTGAATTGACTCTTCCAACATTTGTAAAGTTATTTTTTTAATAACTCTCCATTTCTCACATAATACTTATTTATATTTATAGAATCATTCGCTTCTTTCTCTAAACGTGTAATTTCTTCTTCTGAATATTGGAACTCATTTAACATCGATAATAATCTTTTATCCATATTACACACTCCCTTTCCACAGTTTTTGAAGTTTTTTCTTTCCACGAGAAATTCGATTGTATATATAGTCAGCCGTTACTTTTAATTCTTTCGCAATATCGTCAATGGAATACCCATCAATATACCTCTTTAAAAAGATATGCGGATCCTTTGTATTTAAATCTTGTACGAGTTCCATAATCTCTTCTTCTTGTTCTATTTCATACCTATCATGGATACTTGTATCTATTTCTACGTCTTTATCGATTTTATTCTCTTTATATACTTTCTTTTTATATTCCAATGCCTTTAATTTAGTAATACCAATCATCCAAGATTTTAAGTTTCCCTTTTCTATATCAAATTGGTCGATATGAAACCAAATGACAGTAAATACATCGTTATAACAATCATCTACATATTGTTTCTCAATAGGGGTACTTAATGATTTATGAATAATGTATAAAATTAATTTTCCATATTGATCAATGACTTCTTTCAAAGCATCTTGATCACATTTTTTCATAGCTATAATTAAATCCTCTTCAGAATCAAAAATCATAAACATCTTCCTTCCTCAGTTCCCCTTTAGCAGCTGCTTTTACTTACTATTGGCATTTCATTCTCATTTTCTATCACTTTTGTAAAAATTTATTAATTTTTATTTCTATGTATATGATAGCAAAAAAAATACATTTCTCCTCCAAAAAAGACAAACCCGCATTACAGGTTTGCCTTTTTACTTATTTCTTATTTAATCCTTTTTCATTTAAAAACTCTTTCATATGCATTCTTTTCTCTTTGGACATAAATGAACTCATTGATTCTGTCCATGTTATGTTTTTTTGATTTGATGATCTTTCTTTGTAATACGCACTCATCGTTTCATCATATTCGTTTAATAATTCATCATATTTCTTTTCATCGTATCCATTTTCATGAAGAATGGCTGCTACCGGTAATCGTGGTTTTACTCCATGCTCTTCATCTGGTACGCCGACCGTCATTCCGAATACCGGATATACTTTATCCGGTAAATGAAGCAATTCACTCACTTCTTTCGGGTTATTACGAATTCCGCCAATATAACAAATGCCGTATCCTAATGATTCAGCTGCAAGTGCTAAGTTTTGTGCAAATAATGAGGCATCTACTGTTGCTACAATAAAGTCCTCTACTCCCTCATGTTTAATCTCTGTTCCATGTTTTTCACATGCCATTTCAAGTCGCTTTAGGTCTGCACAACAAACAAAGAATGCTGCGCAGTCTTTCACGTGACGATTCCCGGATAACTCAGCTAGTTTACCCTTTAGTTCTTGATCTGTTACATATATAAGAGAATACGCCTGTACAAAATGTGAGGAAGCCGCATGTTGTGCAGCTTGCACCATTCTTTCTACTATCTCTTTTGAAATTGGTTCTTCTTTATATTTACGAACTGAAACGTGTTGCTCCATTTTATGTATAATCTCATTCATGAAAATCACTCCTTTTTTCTCTTCATAATGAAAAATTACCATATCTTTTTCATTATTCACAACTTATAAGCACAAAAAGAGCAATTCTTTTCGAATTGCTCTTTTTTAATGTTTATTAATACGGTATATGAAATTATATCGACGTTTTGGCAAATAACGACGAATTTATATGCTGTTATGCAATGCTTGTTAAGCTGCTTTCAACACTTTAATACCTTTAACAATATTCCAAATGAAGTAGTAAATCCCTACAAGAATAAACACTGCATACGTTATAACCATCCCAATTCCAACGCTCTCAGACTGATTGAAACTTAAACCGTATACTCCTGACACTGCTAATCCTCCAAATAAAATTGCGTATGGGAAAACATGTGACCAAAATGCTTTTTTTGCGTGGTATTTCACTTCATCTTCCGCAACGAAGTACACGATAATTGGTAGTAAAAATGGTGCAAAAAAGATACTAAAGTAACATAACGAAGATAAAATATTATTTCCTTTCATCCGATTCACCTCTAAAGTTTTTTGTTACCTTCATTATGTCAGGAAACCTTTCCAGAAACTATCGCTTTACCTTTCATGAACATGACATTTTTGTAAGATTTCCCTCGAAATAAATCCCGCCTCAAATTTCGGGCGGGATCACTTTCACTATATTCGATTCATAAACCAATATTGCGTAATCGCTAAATATTCTCGTACATTCGATGGAATGATAATTGGCTTCGGTGTTTTGGCCGGAAGCCCTTCTAATTGCAAACCTTGTTTTGCAGCTATTTTTTTCGCTCTAAACATATGGAAATCGTTTGTTACGATCATACCTTTTTTCATATTGGCTGGAATTAACGGTTTTGAGAATTTAATATTTTCATCTGTGCTCGTCGACTTATCTTCCATTATAATGCGGTCTTCTGCAATATTTTGTTTCATTAATCCTTGTTTCATCGCTAATGCTTCTGTAATATCTTCACCTTTTCCTTGGCCTCCAGATACAATAGCAATTGTTTTATCATGTAATTTTAAATACTCAGCTGCTTTATCAATACGATATTGCAATGAATACGAAGGTTTTGTTCCATTTACTTTCGATCCTAGTACAATTATATAATCCGCATCATCAATTGCATTCATATGCCCATGCTTATAAATGTTATATTGTAAAAACCCCGCATATACGGCGCAAATCATTATAACAACTAAAATATACTTGATTATTTTCTTCTTTCTCATATCCATATACCCCTATTTCCTTTACTTCCTTCATCATAATATCCATTTATTCGTTTGTATACAGACAAATTCCAATTAACCCTAATTTATCCTCCAAAAGGTAATATTTCTATTAATTTCGGGAATAGTAAGTACAACTTCGCACGAAGGAGTGTCCCTATTGCTTCTCTTTTTATGTAACGTATCATTCTTTTTTATCTTATTTTTACTATCACTTAAGCTACTTGGTAAATCTGCATTAGCACAACTAACTCCTCATGATTTTGGGGCTATTATCTTTTTATCTTATTTAGCTTTTCAAGCCATACCAGTCGCTGGTGCTTTACAAGCATTTCTCGGTATGGTCGTTATTACATGTTTGCATTTGCTTCTTACAAAATTAAGCCTACTCAACAAACTAAATCGTTTTATTCTCGGCCACCCCATTATTTTAATTAAACATGGTGATATTATTTTTGAGAACTTACAAAAAAGTAGATATCCGATCCCTGAATTGCTTTCTAACCTTCGCGTCGCAGGATATCCAAGTGTTCATGAAATTGAGTATGCGATATTAGAAGCGAATGGAGCTATTAGTATTTTACCAAAAAGAGAACTTGTGCCTCTGACTCCAAAAGATATGAATATAAATGTTAAGTATGCAGGCTTACCAATTGCTCTTATCGTTGATTCACAAATTCAATACGATAACTTAAAATTAATCCATAAAAATGAAAAGTGGTTACATGCAGAGTTAATGGAGAAAGGCGTTACCAATATTAAAAATGTGGCTTTCGCTTCTGTGCAGGAGACAGATGGATCTTTTGCGATTAGTTTAAAAGAATGAAAAAAAATCCCCTTACTTGTTCAAGGGGATTTTCTTCACTATATTGCTTTTTTCTCTCTCGCCATGTTTAACGGAACAGGATGTTTCATACGATTCATCGTAAATACGATAATTGCTGTCAATACTTCCGCTACTGGCATAACGAGCCAAATTCCGTTTATACCAAATACTTTTGGCATAATCCATAACAACGGGATAACAAATAGTAAACCTCGGCTCATTATTATAAGTACTGATTTTTTCGTTTGTCGCACTGATTGGAAGTACTCTCCATATACAATGTTATAGCCTAAAAATACATATTGAATAAAGAATAAACTAATACCTGTTAACGTTAACTCCAGTAGTTCTGGCGATTGAACATTAAATAAACCTATAATATATTTCCCGAAGAATAAACCGACAACAATTGCAATACCTCCGAGTACAAGCGCAATTTTCACAGCAAACTGTAATCCTTCACGCAATCTTTCTGATAAGTTTGCACCGTAATGGAAACTAGCGATTGGTTGTAATGCTGCACCAACACCGAATAATAATAATAATGTCATTGCATGAATACTATTCACCATCGCATAGGAAGCGACTCCTATTTCTCCTGCATATTGAACGAATGCAATGTTAAAACCGATCGTTACGATTGCAACTGTACTTTCTGCTGTAAAGCTTGGGAAACCGATCACCATAATTTGTTTAACCGTATCCCATTCAAAGTGGAATTTCGTCCATTTTAAAATACTACTTTTTCTAAAGAAGTGAGTTAATAATACAAGAAAACCAATTGCTGCCGAAAGAATAGTCGCTGAAGCAGCACCAGTTACACCCCATCCAAAGATGAAAATAAAAATATAGTCGAACACTATATTTAATACAGCCGTTACAACAAGACCTGCCATTGCTAAATTAGGATTTCCGTCATTTCGTATAAATGTACTTAAAATATTTTCTAAAACGTATATCATTCCAAATGTTAATAACACCTGTAAATAGTCTAATGCGTATGGTAAAATCACTTCATTCGCACCAAATAAATATGCTAAATCTTCTATTCTCCATAAGCAAATAGCCGCTAAAATGCCTACGATAATAACTGCCACTGTCATAGATTGAGTAAAGATAGACCTTGCTCTTTCCAGTTTATTTTCACCTAGTGCAATGGAATATAGCGTTGCTCCGCCCATTCCAATCCATAATGAAATAGAGAAGAAAATTGAAAATGCTGGAATAGCTACGTTTACTCCGGCTAAACCGTTCGCTCCAACTCCTCTACTAATCATGACTGCATCAATCACAATATTAACCGACATTAATACCATCCCAAGAACAGCTGGTATTAAATACGTAATAAATAAACTTTTAATTGGTTTTTCTCTTAATTTTTCTGTTGTTTCCATCATATAAATGCTCCTTTTTCAATCCTCTGTTCACAGTTTAAACCTTCAAGTTACTTGAAGGTCAATAGAGAATCGAAAAATATATAAGCCTATTTTTTAACAACGGGTATTTGAATTTCCGTTACTTGCTCCTTCGGATTTTCTGTTACGGACCAATCAATTAATGCAAGTTCCAGTGCATCTCCGCACACTTCATATCCTTCGTTATCAATGTGCTTTAATAATTCCGTATACGTTGCGTCTGTTTCTTCATATGGTCCATGGTGATAAGAACAGGCAAATATCCCTTCTTTTATTTCATCTGAAGTATGCGCTTCAAAAGGCATGTAATCCAATAAAATAAACACACTGTTATATGCTTGAAACTCATTTTGCATTAATGCTTTTTTTGAAACTGTTACACCGATATCACCTGAAAATAAACTATTATCAATTTGCTTCATATTTTTTTGCAACGAATGGATATAATATTCAAACATATCATCCGTTGTATTTGGTGCAACTGCAATTGCTGTAATTTTTCGTTTCGGTATCTTTTTATAAATAATTTGATTTGCTTCAGATTTCATCGCTTTCTTCATTAAATGGATTTTATGTTCCATTTTTGCCAAAGCATACTCGATTTCTCTTTGTTTTTTCAGCATCATTTCTTGTTGTTTTTCAAGTAAATTCAGCGCATAAGATGGATTTCGTTCATCAATATATTTCTTTATTTCCTTTAACGGGATGTTCAATTGGCGTAAAAATTTAATCGTATCTAATAGTGAAAACTGATCAATTGTGTAATAACGATAATTGGTTTGAGGGTCAACAATTGACGGATGAAAAATCCCTTTTTCATCATAATAACGTAATGTAGATTCCGCTATATTATGCATTTTCGCCATTTCCCCAATTCTAAAACGTTGATTTAATAACATTTTTCTTTCTCCATTCATTATATGTAAACTTTATTACTTCCTATTATATATCTATATCCCCCGTTTCTAAAACGAATCCTCTCATGAAAATCTGCTATTTTTTCATTGATTTTTAATAAATTTTATTATATATTAATTACAGGTTCAAATTACAAGTTCAAAAGAACTCGTAATCAGACCCTTTGTTTAATGGATCTTTACATATTATCATTAGGCAAATTCCGAGAAATCGTATGATAAAAATAAAAAATGATGAGGAGAGGATCAAATGGAATTCGAATTTTTCTTTCAGATTGCACTTATTTTATTAAGTACAAAGCTCGCTGGTGACCTTAGTGTTAGATTAGGTCAACCTTCTGTACTCGGTAAATTAATTGTTGGTATCGTTATCGGTCCAGCTATATTCGGATGGATTGAAAATTCAGAGCTTCTAACACAATTAAGTAATGTCGGAGTTATTCTTTTAATGTTTATGGCAGGACTTGAAACAGACTTAGAAGAATTAAACGCAAATCGTAATTCTTCTTTAGCTGTTGCACTTGGAGGTATCGTTCTTCCATTCGTAGGTGGTTACGTTGCCGGTCTTGTTGTCGGTATGGAACAAGGGAATGCTGTCTTTTTAGGATTACTTCTATGTGCAACAAGTGTTAGTATTTCCGTTCAAACACTTCGTGATTTAGGTAAAATGAAAACACGTGAAAGTACGACGATGCTTGGAGCCGCTGTATTTGATGACATTCTTGTTGTTATTTTATTAGCATTTGCAATGAGCTTCTTAGGCACAGATGACGTTAACTTAACAATGATTATCTTGAAGAAAGTAGTATTCTTTGCTTCTATCATTTTAATTGGTTGGAAAGGTGTTCCAGCAATCATGCGTTGGTTATCACCGCTTCGCGTATCTGAGTCTATCGTTAGTGCTGCGCTTATCATCTGTTTCTCATTCGCATACTTCGGCGAACTATTAGGAATTGCTGGTATTATCGGTGCTTTCGCAGCTGGTATCGCTATTTCTCAAACGAACTACAAACATGAAGTAGAAAAGAAAGTAGAACCAATTGCCTACGCTATGTTCGTTCCAGTATTCTTTGTTAGTATCGGTATGAATATTACATTTGACGGTATTGGCGATCAAATTTGGTTCATCTTAGCATTAACAGTAATCGCTGTATTCACAAAACTAATCGGTTGTGGATTCGGTGCACGAATGACTGGATTTGATGCAAAGTCTTCTGCAATTATCGGTGCTGGTATGGTTTCTCGTGGTGAAGTTGCACTTATCATCGCAGGAACAGGACTTTCTTCTGGCCTATTAGCACAAGATTACTTTACAGCAATCGTTATCGTAGTTATTTTAACAACGATGATTACACCACCAATGTTAAAATACACTTTTGGTGCAAAAGATAAAGCAGTGAAAGCAAGTAAATAGTAAATAAGCTTTCTACAATAAAAAGAGATTACTATCTTATAAGATAGTAATCTCTTTTTTCATTTTATCTTTAAACAATTCCATTCTTTTTTAACCAGTTTTCAAACATAGTTCGTGCTTCTTCATCATCCATATCATTACTAAATGAATACACCATAATGCCGTAATCATCTATATATTCACCTAGTTTCATTTCCTCCACTTTTTTATAAAAGTCGTCTGCCTCATAGTGCGGAATATAAGCATCCCAAACTGGTTCATTTATTCTTTTGTACGCCGTCACTTCTAAATCATATCCATCTTCATAATATCCGATGTGATAATGTTTACTAGGGTCATATTTCTCCATTAATATCCCTTCCTTTAAAAAGCTATCCTATTTCACGTAATAAACAAAAGCGAGCTGTATATTACAGCTCGCTCAATTAATTAAATACGCTCCATCGCCGTCTTCAACGTACCAACAACGAAAGCAATTTCTTCACTTGATATAACGAGCGGCGGTGCCAATGTTAAGACATTATTATATCCTGCTGTTGTCATACCGTTACGCCCAATAATGAGCCCTTTTTCTTTACAAGCATTTACAACACTTGCAATTTTGTCATTATCAATTGGTTCTTTCGTCGCTTTATCATTTACTAGTTCGATTCCAACTAATAACCCTTTCCCTCTAATATTTCCAACAAGCGGATGTGCCCCAATTTCTTCTTTTAATTGATTTAATAAAAGTGAACCCATTTGTGCAGAGCGCTCAATTAAATTTTCATTTTCCATAATCTCTAAGTTTTTAAGCGCTAATGCACAAGCCGCTGGATTTCCACCAAATGTATTAATATGGCGGAAGAATTCATATTCTCCTGTTCCTTTAAATGCCTCATAAATTTCTTTTTTTACAGCTGTTGCTGATAATGGTAAATATGCGCTCGTAATACCTTTTGCCATCGTAACGATATCAGGCTTAACGTCATAGTTCATAAACCCAAATGCTTTTCCTGTACGCCCGAAACCACAAATAACTTCATCACTTATAAGTAGTGCTCCGTGTTTTTGACATGTTTCGTGAATTGCTTTCATATAGTCTTGTGGTGGCATTAAAATACCTCCGCCTGTAATAATTGGCTCCATAATAAATGCTGCTATCGTTTCACTTAATTCCCATGTCATAACACGATCTACTTCTTTTACGCATTCTACATCATAAATATTTTGTGATTCCATTTCTGGCATGCGGTAACAATCTGGAGGCGTTACATGTAAAAAACCTGAAGCGAATGGCTCATATTGGTATCTACGCTGTGCTTGTCCAGTCGCTGCCATCGTCGCCATTGTGTTTCCATGATAACCACGATAACGCGACATAAATTTGTAACGATGCGGTTCACCTTTTTGAGCATAATATTGTCTTGCTATTTTAAAAGCGGTTTCATTCGCTTCTGATCCACTATTAGAGAAGAAAATAACATACTCTCCACCAAGCCACTCGTTTAACTTTTCAGCGAGCTTAATTGCTGGTTCATGTGATTGTGACATCGGAAAATATGATAATGTTTGCAATTGCTTATAAGCTGCCTCTGCAAGCTCTTTTCTTCCATATCCGCTATTTACACACCAAAGACCACTCATACCATCTAAGTATCTTTTTCCTTGTATATCTTCAACCCAGCACCCTTCTGCTTTTGCCCCTACCATTGTACTACTTGGACTAAAGGGACGCATTCCGTGCCACACATATTGCTCATCTTTTGCTAATAATTCATCGGTTTGTTTTGTCTTCATCATTTCTTCCACCTTCCATAACAACTTATTTTTCACAAAGCTGCGCTGGTGCCATGATGAGTTAAATTTCTCCCTGCCTATTTTCATTCCACAAACACAAGACAAATCCTACCAAAATTAAAGTAATATTTATAAGAAAATGTCAAAAGAAAGAGGAGCTTTTCTTATATTTCGAAAAGCTCCTCTTTTTTAATGCGAAGATGCATCACTAATACCATGACCAGTATTAGATTTCACAAGAATTTCATCAAATTTCGCTGCATCTTCTTTCTTACTAGAGAAAACAGTTCCTAAATATGCTGCAAGAAACCCGAGTGGGATCGAAATAATTCCAGGTGTCGTATATGGGAATATCGCTTCCCCAACAAAAATAGCTTTTCCAGCTACTGGGTTCCAAACATTTGGACTTAACGCTACAAGAACAATCGCTGATACAAGACCAACAATCATACCAGAAATTGCTCCTGTTGTATTAAAACGCTTCCAATAGATTGTAAATAATATAACCGGTAAATTTGCACTCGCTGCAACCGCAAATGCTAGTGATACTAAAAATGCTACGTTTAATGTTTGAGCAAATAAAGCAAGTATAATAGATACTATCGCTACTCCAATAGACGCATAACGAGCCATTGACACTTGCTCTTTTTCCGTTGATTTTCCTTTACGGATAATCTCATTATAAAAATCATGCGCGAATGCTGATGCTGCTGTTAACACAAGTCCTGCTACTACAGCTAAAATAGTTGCAAAAGCAATTGCTGATACGAAAGCAAATAAGAAATCTCCGCCTAATGCTTTTGCTAATAAAGGTGCTGCCATATTACCAGCAGGGTTTGCTTTAATAATCGCCTCATTTCCTACAAACGCTGCTGCTCCAAACCCTAAGAAAATTGTCATAATATAAAACGCGCCAATTAACCACGTCGCATATACAACAGATTGACGTGCAGTTTTTGCATCACGTACTGTAAAAAAGCGGACAAGAATATGTGGTAATCCCGCTGTACCAAGGACTAGTCCTAAATTTAAAGAAAGTGTATCAAGACCATCCTTATACTTTACTCCTGGATTTAAAAACGAATCTTTTAATGGAGTAGCTGTTTTCATGTGAGCGAACATTTCAGTCACACTGAAATTAAATTTGGAGAAAACGATAACAGAAATAATAAATGTCCCTGCCATAAGTAGTACAGCCTTTACAATTTGAACCCAGCTCGTAGCTGTCATTCCTCCAAAAATAACATACACAGTCATAAGTGTACCTACGATTAATACAGATGTTGTATATTCAATACCTAATAATAGTTTAATAAGTGCACCCGCACCAACTAATTGTGCAATCATATAAAAAATTGAAATCGTCATCGTATTAAGCGCTGCTATACCACGAACTTTTTTCGCATCAAAACGTGCCGCAATCATATCCGCTAACGTGTACTTCCCTAAATTTCTAAGCGGTTCTGCGACAAGATATAGAACAACTAAATAAGCAACTAAAAAGCCAATACTATAAAAGAACCCATCAAACCCAGTTAACGCTATCGCTCCGGCTATACCAAGAAATGACGCAGCAGACATGTAATCCCCAGCAATAGCCAGACCATTTTGCCAGCCAGTTAATCCCCCTCCAGCCGTATAAAATTCACTCGCATTTTTCGTTTTTTTTGATGCAAAATAGGTTATGACGAGCGTACCAAGAACAATAATTAAAAATAGTGCAAACGCAGTAGTATTCAAATTCAGCCCCTCCCTTTTTGCATATCTTGCAGAATTTTTTGCGAAATTTCATCAAAGGATTCGGCTTTCTTGCTGTAAATCATACATAATGACCATGTCATAATAAATTGCGCAAAAGCAAATACCCATGCCCATGTCACATCACCAAACGCCGGTGTATTAAGCACCTTTGAATACGATGTTAAAATAGGTAGTGCTATAAAAAAACTTAAAAAGAAAATACTCATCGGAACGATAAACTTCTTTTTCGTATTTAATAACAATTGAAACTCTTCAGACTGAACAACTTCTGTATAGTTCACCTCATTTTGTAACTTACGTGCTGACGTATCATCTCGTTTCATTCTCTGGTCCCCTCTCTTAACTTAAAATACAATTCCTCCTTGCATACCTAAAGACTAAATTTTATAAATATTCAGAAACTTATTTTCATTTTAGACAATCCATACATTCCTGCAAAGATTTTTCGATAGACATTTTTCGTCATTTTCTCCTAAATTTTCAATATACTTTTTTAACATAAAATTTGATTGATTCGATTAAACTTTTATTCCCATTAAAATAGAAGAAAGAAGTAGTGCTTATCGCACTACTTCTTTCTTTGTCTCCTTTTCTAAATTACGAGCTGTTTCACTTAATTCAACGTCTTTTCCATCTTTAAGTGTTCTAAATATAAAATCGAATACTGGATTTGAAACTCCGAACCAAAACTTTTCATTTTTATAATGGTGTAATATGTGCTGTTTTTTTAGCCATCTTCCAAACTTAGTGAAGGGACGAATCGGTTTATGTGCAATATAATGTTTCCATTCATAAACGAGGAGCATGATAATCATTCCGATTCCGAATGAAAGTGTAACAGTAACACTTTTTGTAATACCATACGTTATAAGTAAATATATAGTAAAGCTAGGTATACTAAACCATACAGGCAAAAATAAAAGTTTTAAATCATCTGGATATACGTGATGATCATAATGTAATCTTCTTAACATTTTTAATAAAAATGCGTTTTTAGGCGGCTTTAAATGGAATAAAAAACGGTGCGTCATATATTCGTTAAACGTATAAAAAACAATCCCAAACATACACGCTAACATACCAATCCATGTGAAAAATTGCATTTTTAAAATAATAATAAAAATTAATAGAACACTATACATAATAACAATATCATGTTGTAAAAAAAACTCTTTCACCACTCTCTTCATCTTACTTCCCCCTTTTCCACAAAAACAGCCGCAACATATCGTTACGACCATTTTTTTCTATTTCATTCTTATTCTATTCACTTTACAAATTTGCCTGCTGTTCTATTGTCGAGAAAAAAGTGTTCGGACCAAATATATTTTGCTTCGGAATAATGTGTTCTACTGCAAACACTGTTACTTCTCCTCTTTGTACTTCTCCAATAATGAGACCAAATACTTCATGATTTACCGCAAACGTTGGTTGTTTCGTTTGCAGTAACCTTGCTGCATTTTTAAATACCGCTTCATATAGTGGATTCCTATCAGTAATTTCTTTTGGGATTTTTGGTGCTAAAGTGATGATAATTTCTTTTCCGTCAATAGTGGTTCGATACATAAAAATCTCCCCTTCAATCTTATATGAACAACTGTAAAGCTTTGTATGCAAAATGGATAGAATATCCTACTAAAATAATACCTGCTCCGGCTGTAATATAGCCAAGTGCTTTTTTCTTTAATAAAGTTCTTCCAAAATGTACAGAAAAAGCAATATTTAAATTCCACAAAATAATACCAACAATAATACAAAGACTGTACAAAAAGCTTCTTGTTTCGTTACCTTTGTAAGCAACGAGCTAAGTGTACTTCCATATATACCAAACCAAAAAACGAGATTTAATGGATTGGATATCGCAATTAGAAATCCTGCCATAAAAGATTGTTTAAGTCCACCTATCTCTTCTTGTTTATATTCCATATTAGAGTGAGAAATTCCTTGTTTTACACTTTGAAACCCTAAATAAAATAACAAGAAAAAACCAGCGCAATACATAAAAGCTTGTACATATGTATACATAAACACAGAAGATAAACCAAAATAAATAAGCAGCATAAACAAAATATCAGCAGTCATTCCTCCGATTCCAACAATCCACGCATGCCAAAATCCACGTTCAATTCCTCGTTTTAACATTTCAATATTAATCGGACCTACAGGTGCAGCTAATGAAATACCTAATACTATTTGTTGTATAATTGCTCCAAACATCACTCTATCCTTTCTACTTCTTTTACTATTAAGTAATGATGCAAATAAAGAAAATAGACTAGCTTTCATAAAAATTATTCACTAATACAATACCCTTTTTTATCCAAAATATGCAAAAGAGCCATCCAGTTGATGGCTCTTATTTCTCTACCCTATGATGAAAAGGACATTTACCTTTAATCGGCTCAATATCATCCCCTATGAAATATTGTTTCCATTCACGATGATTAGGATCGCCGTAGTGACTAACGTTAGGGTGCTTCGGCAACTGATCCCACTTTTCAACTCGTTCACGGACCATTTGTCTTGAATACGACCCTTTAGGACGATCTCCTTCTAATCCCTCGAAAATAGTTCGTGGCTGGAATCCAATAACGAGAGAATTTCCTAAATGCCTAGTCTTTCGCTGTTTATAAGCTGGCGCATTCCCAAATGCAAATATTGGTTCACCACCAAATGAAAATTCCCATAAATGATGGTCTGGATTTTTCGGGATTTGCTTTGGCCATAATTGATTATCTTGTTCATGCAAATATTGTAGTACTTTCCAAAAATAATCTCGATAATATTCGATTGATTTTTCTTCACATTCCGGTTCCACAAAAAGAAAAAATCCTCTTCTTACAATCGGCCGCTCTTTCATTAGCTCCAAAAAAGTTAACATTGTATTTGGCAAATGACTCCAATCATTATGAGAGAGAAATGAATAACGAAGTTCATTCTTCTTCAAAGCTGTTAAACCGAAATAACACGGGAAGGTTGGTTCTAACACGACACTCGAAAAATCATGAAATTCTTTTGCAACCCAATTCGGTATGTCGACTCTATTTTTCATCCCTTCATTATCTAATAAATAAGACTCATCCATTCTTTCACCTCATTATGTACAGCATTCACTTAAGAATATTACATACTCGGCTTGTCCTATACCTTTTTAAAAATTCAAGAAAAAATTAGTTCAAAATACAAAATTTTAAAAACGCTTACTTGACTAAATTCTACCAATTCATGTATATTTAAATTAATCATTTAGCAGAATATTCGAGAATATAGCATTTTTTATTTTTATTATTTTTTAATGAATTTCACTAAATGAAAAAAGGAATCGTTTTTAGGAGGAATTGTGACATGCAAGGAAAAGTAAAATGGTTTAACAATGAAAAAGGTTTTGGATTTATCGAAATGGAAGGCTCTGAAGATGTATTCGTACATTTCTCTGCTATTCAAAGCGACGGCTACAAAGCTTTAGAGGAAGGTCAAGAAGTATCTTTCGACATTACTGAAGGAAACCGTGGACCTCAAGCTGCTAACGTAGCAAAACTTTAATCCCACATATGACAGGAGGTTACCTTACTTGGTAACCTCCTTTGTTATTCCTTTGTATATTTCCGTTTTCCAGAGCAAAAACTATGTGAAATGCGCAAAATACAAAGGAGGCAATAACAATGGGATCACATGTAAATGATTTTGAAGAAGTAAAATTCCGTGTAGAAACTGCACAAAAAATGGTAGGTTCTGCAACAATTTCAATGGATCCAGACACATTAGAGCATGCCACTACTTCAGTAGAATCGGCTCGTTCTCAGCTTGAAATCATGAAATCCGTTGCAACGGATTTAGATGAGCCATTTCTAATGAATGAAGAAAAAAAATTAAGTAAATGCGAGCATCAATTACATGAAGCGAAGCACTAAAAAACATCCAGAGAAAATTCTCTGGATGTTTTTTTATGACAATTGCTCCCCATACTTTTTCAACTTCTCTCCAACCGTACATTGCCGTATACAAAAAGAATGGGCATAGTATTTACTATGATTTTTCCGATTATGTTCCTGCAGGAAACACCCTCCGCAATACGTTTCTAATAAGTCATTTACCTCTGTAATGAGTTGCTTCTTCTTCACGTGTGCACCTCTCTATTCGGTTATTTCTTTATGACTATCAATTGTCGTCCCTTCTAATGCTTGCGCTGCTAATTGATGTGCCTCTTTATTTTGTTTTCTAGATATCGGTTCACAAATAAGTTTTAATTTCATTTGCTTCGCTTTTTGTTCAATTTGATCTAAGTAATGATTTAAATGTTCATCATAGCAAGGCCATTCACCAGCTAATTGCTGCAGTACAACTTGAGAATCTCCACGAAGTGTAACTGCTTCATATTTAATTCCTAATTCCCCGAGTGTATTCATCCCGTATAATAATGCTGCATACTCGGCTTCGTTATTATCATATATGCCTTCTATGTATGCATTGCGACGAATTCGATAATTTGTATTTCCTTTTTTATAGTATACACATATACCAACCCCAGCTTCTTTCGTCTGTACATCATAACCACCATCAAAATAAACTTGAATTTCTTGCGGATCTTCCTCCACTTGCTTACTCAGCTTTTTCATTTCCTTTAATGACCATTCTGCATCCATTTCATCATAAAATGATAGTTCTTTCACTCTTCCTGTTTTCTCAAAATCCTCTGCAAATTGCAGTACATCTTCTATGTTCATATAATCTGTCGTTAATTCCGTCTGCAAACCGCGCTTCGTTTTATACAACCAATGAATTTTATATTTCATACTAGATTCCCCTTTTATAAGACTTCTTATATGTAGCCAGCTAATGAAAGCCTCACTTTATTTTATTATATTGTATCAAGAGTCACAGCATTATATTCAATGTGATTACATACAAAAAGAGCTATCCCTATAGGAATAGCTCTTTCATCTATTGCATAAATCTTTCAAATTGCACTCGCTTATTAATCCAGTACATTACAGGCATACCAATTGCCATTACAACAAATTCACCAACTGCACAAGTTAGCCATGTCAATAAAAATGGCAGATCAAACGCAAGATGAAGTTCAATTGCAATCATAAACATTGTGACTGTAAAAATAACTGTATTAAAAATCATACGAGCCCAAACACCTTTAATGAAGCGCATAGAAATAATAGTTGCAAGTAATGCAAGAATGGATTGCCCTACTCCAAATACTAAATCATAAGCGATCATAGGTGAGAAAAAGAGATTCGTTAAAAATACACCTAATACAATCCCGTAAATTGCTTTCTTATTGAATACAACGAGATGATTAAACATCTCTGAAATACGAAACTGTACACTGGTAAAGCCAAATGGCTGAATAAGCATAGAAACAGCAATATATAATGCCGCTAAAATACCATTACCGACTAATGTCCTTATATTCATGACAAAATCTCCTTAGTTTTTTTACGTGGGATGGTTTCGAACCACGTTATTCGTTTTTTAAGCAACAAGAATATATTCTACGCAATAGACACTCTCTCGTCAATAGATTCCTATCATTAACTACCTTTTTTCTTTTAGAAAACGTATAATAAAACATATGAAAGTTTTAGGAGGTTTCACTTCATGACAGCAACAATTCAAAATGAAAAAGTGATCGTTTCCATTTCTGACAAAGGTGCAGAATTACAAAGCGTTCGCTTAAAAGAAGATAACACTGAATACTTATGGCAAGGCGATTCTACTTATTGGGGGCGCCGCGCACCAATTTTATTCCCAATTGTCGGCCGATTAGTAGATAATACATACTACGTAGATGGTAAACCGTATTCTTTAACACAACACGGCTTTGCTCGTGATCTTACATTCTCTGTAAAAGAACAAAGTGAAACGAATATTACTTATATTGTTACTAGTAATGAAGAAACATTAAAAAAATACCCATACGAATTCGAATTACTCGTTTCTTATGAGCTAGATGGACAAATCGTTCATGTAACATATGAAGTAAATAACCCTACTTCAAAAGAGATGTTCTTCTCAATCGGAGCACATCCTGGTTTCAACTTCCCCTTATTAGAGGGCGAATCATTTACAGATTATCATTTATCATTTAATGGTTCTGAACGCTTAGAAACAAGCGTATTAGAAGGACCTTATCTTTCAAGTAAAAAGCAATTAATCGCTGAAAATACGAATGAATTACCACTTACATACGATTTATTCAAAAATGATGCACTTATTTTTGAAAATATGAATACGGATGAAATCTCTATTCGTTCTCATAAACATAATAAATTTGTAAAAATAGAATTTGACGGATTCCCATTTGTCGGTGTATGGACACCAGGCGAGAACGCACCTTTCTTATGTATTGAACCTTGGTACGGGATTGCTGATGAAGTAAATCCGGCAAAAGATTTCAAGGAAAAAAAAGGAATTCAATCTTTACAAACGAATGAAACATTTACATGTCGTTATAGTATTACAATCGGCTAAGTTACTCTATCCCCTACTTCAAAGAAACATATAAGTAGGGGATCATCTTATAATTTGGAGGTTTCTCATTTTGATTGAAGTATATATTGATGGTGCATCAAAAGGAAATCCTGGTCCTTCTGGTGCAGGAGTGTTTATTAAAGGGGTGCAACCAGCTGTACAATTATCATTGCCCCTTGGGACAATGTCCAATCATGAAGCAGAATACCACGCCTTACTTGCGGCATTAAAATATTGCACGAAGCATAATTATAACATTGTCTCTTTTCGTACCGATTCGCAGCTTGTCGAGCGAGCTGTCGAAAAAGAATACGCAAAAAATAAAATATTTGCACCACTATTAGAGGAAGCACTGCAGTACATAAAAAGTTTCGATCTCTTTTTTATTAAGTGGATTCCAAGTAGTCAAAATAAAGTTGCTGATGAATTAGCTAGAAAAGCTATCTTACAAAATTAACGGGGGTATGAGTGTGAAAAAAGATTGGATTGCTCCTCTTGCTTTATTATTTGTCTCTTTTATTTGGGGAGCTACGTTTGTTGTCGTCCAAAATGCTATGTCTTTCGTTGGTCCATTTACTTTTAATGGGATTCGCTTTTTATTCGCTGGAATTATTTTATTATTCGTTCAAATGATTTTCTCACAAAAAACTTCAAAACAAGATATAAAACAGAGTAGTCTCGCTGGATTGATTGTTGGATTCTTTTTATGTGTTGGCTATGTATTACAAACATTCGGCTTACTTTATACAACTTCTTCAAAAGCTGGTTTCTTAACAGGGCTTAGTATCGTTATGGTACCAATTTTGTCTTTTATCTTTTTAAAACAAAAAGCTACCATTTTCATCGTACTTGGCATTGCTGTAGCAACAGCAGGTTTATACTTATTAACGGCTGGTGATTCTTTTCAATTAAACATTGGAGATATACTCGTTCTCGGTTGTGCAGTTGCTTTTGCTGCCCATATTCTTATTAACGGTTTCTTTTCTAAGAAAATATCACCTTTATTACTAAGCACCTCTCAAGTATTAGCTGTCGGTATATTTTCTTCTATTTGCGCTTTTTTGTTTGAAGATTGGGAAAAATTATTTTCAGTTTCACTATGGACGAATCAATCCTTTTTATTCGCTCTATTTCTAACTTCCCTATTTGCGACATCCATTGCTTTTTTCATTCAAACATCGGCACAAAAACATACTTCTCCAACAAGAGTAGCAATTATTTTCGCAATGGAGCCCGTTTTTGCTGCATTAACAGGCGTTCTAGTTGCAAATGAACAGCTTTCTATTTCTGCTATTATTGGATGTCTATGTATTTTCCTAGGTATGGTTTTTGTTGAATTACCTTCCAAAACAAAAAAAGAAGCGCAGGCTGCGTGAAGTTACGCTTGTAACTTCCGCATAAAAGCCTTAGCGCTTTTTTTATCTGTAATTTCTTCTTCTTTCAATCGTTCTAATAACGCAACAAAATAACTGCCATCAAACTGTAATTGATGTTTAATCGTCGCTTCTATTGCTACGTTCACAATCCCATCAGATGCACCAGTATATCCTTGTCCGAACATAATAAATCCTTGTGCTTCCTCTGATAATTTAAATCCTTTCGTATGTAAGAATGAAAGATAATCTTCTACTGTTTGCATGATATTCCCACCTACTCAAAAATTCTCCACTTCCTATCATACATGTTTTTATACTCTATGAGAATGAAATTTCTTTGACAACTTTGTAAATCAGTTATCTTCTTATTAAAAAAGGATTTCCCTATTCTATTAAGGAATATGTAAAAGATAATTATTCTTTAAACAAAAGGAGAGACATAATGAAACAAGCCCTATTAATTATTGATGCTCAACAAGAACTGATTGATGGAAATGAAGAAGAAAATGAAGTTTTCCGTAAAACCGAGCTATTAGCTACACTAAATACCGCTGTACAGCAAGCAATAGATTCAAATGCCCTTATTGTTTTCGTAAGAGATACTGATGTCGCTTCTGGTAAAGGAGAAGGATTTGAAGTACATAATCAACTTAACATTCCTCAATCTGCAATCCTTATTAATAAAGCCGCAACAAATTCATTCTATGGCACTTCTTTACACGAACTTTTAAAAGAAGAGAAGGTTAAACACCTTGTTATAGGTGGATGTAAAACAGAACATTGCATCGACACCGCTGTTAGAACAGCTACTGTACAAGGTTTTGATGTTACATTAATTAAAAATGGCCATTCAACAACTGATTCTAACGTATTGTCTGCACAACAAATTATCGAACACCATAATAAAACTTTACACGGTCATTATAATGTTGATCATTTTTCTATGGTGAGAGATATCGAGGAAGATCTCTTTCAACCAACTCATGACCAATATCGTGATTAGGTTTAATCACAAAAAAAGAATCCTTTACTTTATAAGGATTCTTTTTTTATCCAAAAATTTGTGCTGCAATGCTATATAGTTCACTATTCCTTTTTAATAATTGACCACTATTTTTCACCATTATTGGTGGTATATTCACCTTCTGAAAACCACCAATCTCTAATTCTTTCATAAAAGCTTCCTTTCCTTCTGGTACATCAATTCTTAATTTACCATGATGCTCTCTTGCTAAATGATGAACAATTCGCATTGCCATTTCATCATTTTTAGCAACGACTGGTCCTATTATTTTATTTTTTGGCGTTTGTATACTTATACCGTATCCTAATACATTTTGTTGTGCATCCTTTGTAACAATACATTGTTCACTTTGTATCATTCGATACTTTAAAAACTCTTCTCTATTTGTTCCAAATGCATCTTTATCTATTTGTATTATTTCTTCTAAATCACGTTCTTCATAATTCACAATATACTCTTCATTTCCTACACAATGATAATTCGTATTGTATGAGTTACATATGTATTTAGAAACATAACTAACGGCCCTGAATCCTAGTGTTTCATATAAGACTTTTCCCTCGTCCGTAGCAATAAGCATAATGGGAGTTTGAGTTGATACGCTTTTAACGCATGAATCCGTTATTATCTTTCCAATCCCTCTCCCCTTATAATCCGGATGTACAATTACCATTCCAACAGACGCTAGCGCCTCTCCGTATAATATAATTGCCGCACTAGCAATAAGCTCCTTTCTCTCATTCCACACACCGTATACAATACCTGAGTTGAAAATCGTCTCAATTTCTTCTGTATTATAATCCCAGCCAATATAAGAAGATAATGCAACAATATCCCCTATTTTTTCTTTTCTAAGACGCTCCACTCTAATTTCCAATTCAATCATTCCCCATCTCCTTATATAGACATTTAAATCATTCTTACTAAATCAACTTGTACATGTTTCCCTTTATTTGCCACACACATATCCTATTTTGACCAAGACTATAATATAAATGAGGTGACAACATGCCCATTACGAATCGATTTTCTACCACCACTAACGGTGCACTCGCTATTACAGGAAACACTTTAGGCTTAAGTAAAATTAGTAATCAAAACCGTGCTGGTACAATCGGGGCAATTGGTGCATTCGTAACTACGAATACCGCTTTACAAGTAACTACTTTTCCTGCTGGTACAACGTTAAACTATACACAAAATAGTTCTACCGCTATTTTGAATATCCCTGCTGGCAGTACTATTCTTTACGCAGAACTCGTTTGGGGCGGAAACTATTTATCTCGTGATCAAAACATTACGAGTGTATTAGGAAACCCCGTTTCTTTTACAACACCTGTGTCAACATACTCAATTACCCCTTCAGCTGTTACAGCTTCAAATCAAACATTCGTTTCTGGATCTGTCACATTTGGATTTTATACACGATCAGCAGACGTAACAACTCTTATTCAAGCTGGAGGTTCTGGTTCTTATACTACGGGAGCTGTCCCTGGACTTGTAGATCCCATAGATGCTTCTAATGGAACAATTAATTCGGCTGGATGGACGCTTATCGTCGCTTACCAAAACGGGACATTACCTGCAAGAAACTTAACAATTTATGTAGCTGGTAACCGTGTTTCTGCAGAAACTGGTAGTGCCGATGTATCTGTTTCAGGATTTTTAACACCTTCAGGAGGACCTGTAAGCGGGAGATTATTTTTAAGTTCTACAGAAGGAGATGCTGATTTAACCGGGGATCAAGCTTTATTTGGACCAAATTTCAGTTCATTAAATGCTTTATCTGGACCAAACAATGCTATAAATAATTTCTTCGGTTCTCAAATTAATAATGCCGCAGGAAACTTAGATACAACAGGGACATTTGGAACGCGAAATCAAAGCGCTTCTACAAGTACAAATATCTCCGCTGGAAGACAAGGATGGGACATTACTTCCATTGATATTTCTCCTTATTTAACAAATTCCCAAGTATCTGCCTCAATTCGTTTAACTACTAACGGGGATGCATATATGTTAAATACAGTCGGTTTACAAATCAATATAAACTCACCTAATATACAAGCAACTAAAAGCGTGAATAAAAGTGTCGCTACAATTGGAGATATTCTCACTTATACAGTTACTATTCCTAACACTGGTCTTCTGCCCGCTAATAACGTTACTTTTACAGACATACTCCCTAACGGTACTTCCTTTATACCTGGAAGCGTAACGATAGATAACGTACCACAAACAAACGCAAATCCGGCTGCTGGTATTTCTCTTGGAACAATTAATAATGGCTCTTCTCGTACTGTAACTTTCCAAGCGACTGTCGTTTCCCTTCCGAGTCAAAACCCTATCTCTAACACTGCTAATATTACATTTCAATATACTCCAATTGCCGGAGGAACGACATTTAACGGTATTGCAACAAGCAACTCTGCTGGTACTCAAATTAACCTCGCAGATATTAATGGCACAAAATCAGTTAATAAAATCTTTACCGATATTGGCGAAACGTTAACTTACAGTATTGCCTTAGCTAATATAGGGAATATTGCGGCAACTAGTGTTGTATATACAGATCCGATTCCTAGCGGGACTGCTTTCATTCCAGGGAGTGTAACTGTTAACGGAGTTACTCAAGCTGGAGCAAATCCCGCTAATGGTATATCAATTGGATCTATTGCTGCAAATTCTACTACTACTATTTCCTTTCAAGTATTCGTTCCTTCTATCCCCCAAACAAATCCAATATTAAATAGTGGTACAACAACATATCAATACATTCCTGTACCAAATCAGCCGGCAGTAAGTGGGACTGATACGACGAATATTGTCTCCACTCAAGTGAATAATGCTACTGTAACAATGACGAAAGCAGTAGATAAAAACTATGCAGATATTGGCGATACACTGACTTACACTGTTGCCTTTACAGGTACAGGTAATATGAATGCGAACAATGTTATTTTTACAGATGTCATTCCTACAGGAACAACTTTTGTCCTAAACAGTTTAACAATAGATGGCTCAACACAAGTTGGCGCTAATCCCACTAATGGTGTGAACATAGGATCCATCCCAACTGGCACAACCAAAAGTGTTTCATTTCAAGTAGTAGTAAACACAATACCCGTGTCAAATGCCGTATCTAACGGATCAAGCGCTTCTTATCAGTACACCGTTAACCCTAGCCAATCACCCATTATGAAAAACATTTCTTCTAACGTCGTTACTACTCAAATTAACAATGCGAATTTAACATTAACAAAGTCTACAAATAAACAATTTGCCACAATTGGCGAAACGATAAGTTATACAATCCTTATTACAAACAGTGGAAATACGGCCGCCAATAACGTTCAACTAACAGATCCACTTCCAAATGGAACGATATTAACATTAGGTTCTGTAACGCTCAACG
The DNA here is from genome assembly GCF_016651125.1 of Bacillus sp. TH17. Classification (NCBI taxonomy): domain Bacteria; kingdom Bacillati; phylum Bacillota; class Bacilli; order Caryophanales; family Bacillaceae; genus Bacillus; species Bacillus sp. TH17. The sequence goes on along the minus strand of NZ_JAEKEN010000001.1, from coordinate 1,231,058 downwards.
GAGTTTTGCAAAATGTAGATTCTCTCGTTGCTTTACCTATCGGCACAATTCCTGGCGGAGCTACTTTTACCTTATCCTTCCAAGTAACAGTCATCAATATTACTGCACAAAACCCTATCATTAATAACGCTTTCGCCTCTTATATTTACACTGTAAATCCAAGCCTGCCACCAACTTCAAAAACTGCAAATTCTAATTCTGTTACATCAACAATTAGACTAGCAAATCTTCATGCTAGTAAATCTGTAGATAAAACGTTTGCGGAAGTTGGAGATGTATTAACTTACACCTTTGCTCTTACAAACGATGGAAATGTTGCGGCGAACAATGTATTACTATCCGATTCCATTGCGAATGGTACTTCCTTTGTGCCAAACAGTGTTATAGTTAACGGTGTTACTCAGCCGGTCGCAACACCAGCTAGCATTAATATTGGTAGTATCAATGCTAGTAATACAATTACAGCTTCATTCCAAGTATTAATAACTAGCATTCCAAACCCAAATCCTATTTCAAATAGCGCTTCCATTTCCTATAACTTTATTGTTGATCCAAATGCTGCACCCGTAAGTAAAAATACAACTTCAACTACTACATTTACTCAAGTAAACGATGCAAATGTCATTTCGACAAAATCAGTGGATCGAGAGTTCGCTACCGTTGGAGATATATTAATTTATACCGTTATTTTAACGAATGCAGGAAGTGTTTCTGCTGATAGTCCAACTTTCGTAGATACAAATCCAGATGGCACTACCTTTATTCCAAACACTTTCCTTATTAACGGTGTACTCCAAAATAACGCAGATCCAAATATAGGTGTTCCGTTACCTTCCATTCCTGCTAACGGCTCACTTACCGTCTCTTATCAAGTAACTGTCACCTCTTTACCAGTGCAAAACCCAACAATAAATTCTTCAAGTACACAGTATAGTTTTATTCTAAATCCGGGCGATCCACCAACTATAGAAACATCTTTAAGTAACACTGTAAGTACACAAATTAATTTAGCAAATGTAGTTATTGTCAAAGAGGCAGATTTAACTATCGCCGATGTTGGGCAACCAATCACATATACAATTTCCTTAGCTAACCTTGGCAATACTACAGCAAATAATATTGTTGTTACCGATATAATCCCTCCCGGCACCACTATCGTACCAAATAGTATTTTTATAGGTGGCGCTTTACAGCTAGGTGCAGACCCAAGTACCGGCCTTCAAGTCGGCTCCATTCCTACTGGTGGTTTTACAACGATTGTTTTTCAAATAAGTGCAAATGGGCTACCTTTACCAAATCCAATTCAAAATAGCGCTTTACTTCAATATAGCTTTATCGCCGATCCGAGTTTACCTGCTGTTGTTAGAAACACTGCTAGCAATATAGTAACTACACAAATTAATACTGCTAATATTGTTGCTACAAAACTAACAAGCACAAATTTCGCTGATGTTGGTGATGTCATATTATATGCGACTATTTTAACAAATAACGGGAATATCCCTGCTTCTAATGTAACGTTTACAGATATCATTCCAGCGGGTACCCTCTTCATTCCTAATACTGTAACGATTAACAATGTCCCTATAGCAAATGCAAATCCTGCTAACGGTATTTTGATCGGTACGATCGGGGCGAATTCATCACGTACCGTTTCATTCCAGGTTTTTGTACCAAATATCCCTGCGGTAAATCCGATTACAAATCAATCAAGCACTACATTCCAATACACGTACGATCCATCCAAACCAACCGTAATGCAGATGGTGGCCTCTAACACTGTACAGACAACTATTAATAACGCCTCAATTGCCGCTACAAAATCTGCAGATAAACAGTTTGCTAACGTAAATGATATTATTACGTACACGACTACTTTAAAGAATAGTGGGAACATCCTTGCATCAAATGTAATATTTACAGATGTAATTCCAAATGGGACATCGTTTATTCCTAATAGTGTAACAGTAAATGGCAATACACTCCCTAATGTAAATCCAGCAAACGGAATTGCAATTGATCCAATCAATCCGAATGCAAATACGATAATTTCGTTCCAAGTTCAAGTAAATTCTATCCCGAATCCGAATCCAATCCCGAATCAAAGTAATACAGCGTACCAATATGTCGTAAATCCTAACTTACCTCCAGCATCCGCCAGTGCGCTAAGTAATCTAATAACAACTCAAATTAATAACGCTACAATTGTTGCTACTAAGTCAGTGAATACACCAACAGCTGCAATTGGAGACATCGTTACCTATACGATTGCAGTAACAAATACAGGAAACATCCCTGCTAGTGCAACTGTTTTAACGGATGGACTTGGACCAGGTGCATCCTTCGTCCCAAATTCCGTTACGATAAATAACGTTTCACAACCTGGATTAGACCCTTCATTAGGTATTCATTTAGACGATATTTCACCAGGAGGAACTACTTTTATTACATTCCAAGTAAAAATTCTTGAGATTCCTCCTAGCGGTACTTTAACGAATAACGCCCTTGTAAATTATGAATATACAGTGAATCCAAACCAAACACCTGCTGTTGGAAGCACTGTAACAAACACGACTGCTACCCCTATTATTGACGCTACTCTAGTTTTAAATAAAATTGCGAGTACAACTTTCGCTACGATTGGTGATACGATTACATTCACTTCATCTGTTACAAACACAGGAAATACTACTGCGAACAACATTGTTTTTACAGATACAATTCCAAACGGTACTGCCTTTGTCCCAAATAGCTTTAAAATAAACGGTGTAACTATCCCGAATGCAAATCCACAAAACGGTATCAATATTGGTAACTTGAATTCAAATGCATCGATTACACTCAGTTTTCAAGTAAACATTACAACGCTTCCAAACCCTAATCCAATTCCGAACAAATCATCGCTTCAATATAGTTTTATTGTTGATATAAATGAACCACCTGTTTCACGAACAGTTCAATCTAATAAAACCTTTACACAAGTAAATACGGCTTCCGTTATCGCAACAAAAACTGCAAGCAGTGCATTTGCTGCTGTTGGAGATACAATTACGTATACAACAACCCTTACCAATAGTGGAAATACAACTGCAAATACACCTGTTTTTATCGATATATTACCACCTGAACTTTCATTCGTGCCTGATAGCGTACAAATTAATACCATCCCACAACTTGGATTTAGGCCAGATAGCGGGATTCCTTTAGACCCAATTCCAGTTGGAGGAACGACAACAATTAGCTTTCAAGCTATCGTTGGCTCAATTCCAGCTATAAATCCAACATTGAACCAATCTAGCACAACATACTCTATCATTGTTGATCCTACCCAGCCGCCAGTGACAGAAACAGCTACAAGTAATCCAACTTTAGTTCAAATTAACGAAGCGATTATTCAAGCAACGAAAAGTGTGGATCGAATATTTTCTGACGTAGCACCTGGAAATTCATTTTTAACGTATACTGTTTTATTAGAAAATATAGGGAACACGACTGCTACTAATATCATTTTTACAGATCCAATTCCGAATAATACAGTCTTTATAGAAGATAGCGTTCGAGTAGGTGGCGTTTTATTACCTGGAGTAAATCCAGCGAATGGGATACCAATTGGAGATATTATTGCAGGAGATTTTATAAACGTCACCTTCCGCGTGCAAGTAGTTAGTATTCCAAATCCAATTTTCACAATTGGGCCTGGGGGACCAAACTCACCGGTTGTAAACGGTGCTTCCATCGATTACCAATTTATGACAGAACCTAATTTACCACTCGTTTCACGAAGTACAACATCCAATTCTGTTTCGACACAAATAAATTCCGGGGAAATTGCACTTGTTAAATCTGTAGATAAAACTTTCGCAACAATCGGGGATACAATCTCTTATACAATTACATTAAATAACCCTGGAAATGTCACTTCACAAAATATAATTTTCACGGATATTTTGCCTGATGGAACGACATTTATTTCCGGGACTCTTACAAGCGATTCTGGTACACAGCAAATTGGAAATCCAGCTAGCGGGATACAGATTGAAAATATAAATCCAGGTGGAACGGCCGTTATTACTCTCAACGTACTTGTTACAAACATTCCAAGTATAAATCCAATTTCTAATTTTAGTTCTGTACAATTTGCACATGTGATCGATCCTAGTCAACCTGCCGTATCACAAACGAATGTATCTAATGCGGTTTCGACAACTATTAACAGTGCGATATTAACAACCCAAAAAAGTGTTGATATATCTATTATTTCCGTCGGTGATACACTTACGTATACAACGACTATTACGAATACAGGAAATACACCCGCTACAAATATAACTTTTACAAGCGCGATTCCTCCTAGTACTACTTTTGTACCAGATTCGGTCACAATAAATGGCATCCAGCAGCCCGGTGCGCAACCGGCACTTGGAGTAAATATACCAAATATCGCCCCTGGCGAAACAGTAACTGTTACTTTCCAAGTAAATGTTATTTCTGTTCCCCCTTCAAGTTCAATTATGGGTAATGACACAATTTTATACTCTTATACTATTGATCCAAACGGAACTCCTGCGACAACTTCTACTTCAACGAATATTGTTACAAACCCTGTACTAGATGCTATGATAACGATGGTAAAATCGGTCGATCAAACGCTCGTAACGCTAGGTGATACCATAACCTATACGACAATTTTAACGAATAACGGTAATACAAATGCGACAAATATCACCTTTACTGATCTCATACCAGATGGTACAACGTTTATTACTGATAGCGTTACAATAAATGGCACCACACAAATTGGTCTTAATCCTAATACAGGTATAACGATTGGATCAATTGCTCCTAACAGCTCAATATCTATAGCATTTCAAGTGACCGCTACTTCTACACCAGTTCAAAATCCTATTGCAAATTCCGCTACTGCTTCGTACACATTCATCGCTGATCCAAATGCACCGATTGTTTCAAGAAATGTTACTTCAAACACAGTGTTCACTACAATTAACACAGCTACCATTCTTTCATCAAAACAAGTCGATAGAGCATTTAGCAACATCGGAGATACACTCACTTATACTGTCGCTTTAACAAACAACGGAAATTCCTCCGCACAAAATGTTATATTCACAGATACCGTGCCAAGCGGAACTACATTTATCGCAAACTCATTTTCTATTAACAATGTTCCTCAAACAGGGGCAAATCCAGCGAACGGTGTAAATATCGGACCTATAACAGCCGGGACTACAGTAAATGTTTCATTCCAAGTGACCGTGACGTCATTACCAACCGAAAACCCAATTGTAAATTTCTCATCGACATCGTATCAATTGGTCTCACCACCTGAGGCAGAAACTTCAATTAGTAACCCTGTTTCAACGCTAATTAGAGAAGCCATATTATCTATGACGAAAAACGAAAGTGTATCCTATGCAGATATCGGGCAAACTGCTTTTTACACTACTTCTATTGCGAATGTAGGCAATACGGATGCAGCTAACATTGTATTCACAGATGTATTACCAAGTGGAATCACGTTTGTTCCTAACACATTAACTGTCGATGGCATTTTACAAACTGACGCGAATCCGAATACAGGTGTGTTACTTGCAGCACTTCCCCCAAATGAAATATATAGTATCGTCTTTCAAGTTACGGTTAACAGCATCCCACCTTTTAATCCCGCACCGAATACAGCATCAACGACGTATGAGTTTACTGTTGATCCAAATAATCCTCCTGTTTCAAATACAGCTAATTCTAACACTACGCTTCTTCAAATAAACAACGCGACTATTATTAGTACAAAAACAGCGAATCTTACTTTTGCGGATATTGGTAATATAATAACATTTACACTTAACCTTCCTAATACAGGGAATGTGGCTGCAACTGATGTAACGATTATCGATATTCTTGATAGCAATTTAAGTTTCGTTCCAAACAGTTTCACAGTTAATGGGCAAACCATTCCAAACGCTGATTTATCTACTGGTGTAAATATTGGTTCAATTAATGGTGGTAATACGGCAATCGTTACATTCCAAGCAACTGTTACTACACTTCCGACACTTAATCCAATTTCTAATTCTGCTTCTACCACATATCATTATGTCGTTGATCCTAGCCAACCACCTATTACAACTTCCAATCAATCTAATACAACGACAACACAAATTAATAGCGCTATCCTTACTGCACAAAAAAATTCAAATGTGTCAACGGTAGATATTGGGCAGGATATCGTCTACACCGTTACAATTACAAATAGCGGAAATATTAGTGCGACGAATGTTATTTTTACCGACCTTATTCCAGCCGGAAATTCCTTTGAACCGAATAGTTTTACACTTAACGGAACTAGCATCCCAAATGCAAACATAATTACAGGCGTTCCAATTGGTGATATCGCGCCAAACGAATCTGTCATCGTAGCATTTCATATTAATGCCAATGAAATTCCGCCTATAAATCCAATTACCAATCAAGCTAGCGTTAGTTTTCAACATATCGTTAATCCAGCTAATCCTCCAGTTTCAAAAAACATTACTTCTAATAGCGTTTCAACACAAATTGAAAGTGCTATTTTAAACACTATTAAAATAGGAGATAAAGCATTTGCAACTATTGGTGATACAATTACGTATACAACGACTATTACGAATACAGGAAATATCCCCGCTAACAATGTTGTTTTCTCAGACCCTATACCATCGTGGACACAATTTGTTGCAGGATCAGTTATTGTTGATGGAACTCCATTACCATCCGCTTCTATCATTGATGGTGTTGGCATAAATACAATAACTCCAAATCAAATCGTAACAATTGTATTCCAAGTTCAAATTGTAAGCAACCCAACAACGTTCACACCTGAACTCCAAAACTTAGGATTTGTTAACTTCCAATATAACGTAGGCAATTCATTACAGGCTCAGCCTGGCAATGTGGAAACGAACGTCTTCGTTACTTCTATTAATTCAGCAATACTTTCGGCCGTAAAAACTGCTAATACAGCCTTTGCGAATATCGGAGACACAATCACTTATACAGTTTTGATTCAAAACAGCGGCAATACAAACGCTACGAATGTAAATTTCTCAGATCTTATTCCAGCTGGAACGACCTTTGTTGAAAATAGCTTTTCTGTAAATGGAAGTATCATTCCAGGGGCAAATCCAAATAACGGAGTTAATATCGGAACCGTTAGTACGAACAGTTCCTTAACTGTTACTTTCCAAGTCATAGTTACATCTACTCCACCTTCGAATCCAATTACAAACGTTGCATCTATTCAATACGAATTTATAGTTAATCCGGCCTCTCCTCCTGTTACAGGCACAATAACTTCTAATAGTGCTTCCACACAAATTAATAACGCGACTGTTACAACTGTTTTAGAAGCAAATCGTACAATCGTATCTATCGGAGATATAATTACGTATACAGCAACATTAACGAATACTGGAAACTTCCCTGCAAATTCTGTATTACTCATTAACGGAGTTCCTGAAGGGGCATTATTTGTTCCAAATAGTGTCACGCTTAACGGGATTTCACTTCCAGATGCAAGTCCAACTCTCGGTATTCCAGTTGGTATTATCGCACCAGGTGATTCTGCTACTATTACGTTCCAATTTCTTGCAAGTTCTATTCCACCGCAAGGAGCGATTATAAATCAAGCAATTACAAGTTACACGTATATTGTCGATCCAAGTCAACCTCCAGTTACAGCAATATCCTCATCTAATACGGTTAATACAGCTGTCGTTGATGCATCGTTATCCGTAATTAAAAATACAGATTCTCTCGTACAATCTACTGATGGTACAATCACTTATACAGTAGGCGTTCAAAATAACGGCAATACAACTGCAAATACAGTTACTTTAACAGATTTGGTCCCAGAAGGAACTGTATTTATTCCGAATAGCGTGACCATTAATGGCGTTTCAGTTCCAGGTGCCGATCCAAACGTAGGAATACCATTAAACTCCGTTGCGCCGTCAGAAATTGTCACCGTCACATTCCAAGTTATCGTTCAATCCATTCCAAGCGTGAATCCAATTTCTAATATAGCCCGTATTGACTATACTTTTATCGCCGATCCAACCTCTCCTATCATCTCTCGAACAATTACGTCTAATCCAGCTTTCACACAAATTTCGGATGCGAATGTTCTTTCTTTAAAAGCAGTTAATGCACAACAAGCAACAACAGGTGATATTTTGACTTATACGATAACGCTAGAAAATACCGGAAATATTCCAGCTACTAATCTCATATTTTCAGATACTATTCCAGAAGGGACTACATTCGTAGAAAATAGTTTTACACTTAATGGAACAGCTATACTTGGTGCAAATCCAAATGTAGGGGTTGCTTTGCCTAACCTAGTAGCAAACGCTACTCACCTTATTTCGTTCCAAATTCTTATTAACGATTCATTCTCGCAAGAATCGATTACAAATCAATCCAACACAACATATTCAATTCAACCAGATCCAAGCCAGCCGCCTATTACTGAAACATCTACAAGTAATATCGTCATTACAAATTTCGTGCAAGCACAATTGACAATTACAAAAACGTCCAATCCAATAACTGTAGATATTGGCGGAACTATACTTTATATTTCTGAAGTGAAAAATATCGGCAATGTTGACGCAATAAATATTATTTTTACAGATTCTATTCCAGCTGGGACTACATTCGTTTCCGATAGTGTCACAATTAACGGTGTCCTGCAGCCAGGTGTAAATCCAGAAAACGGAATACCACTTGGAACAATTCCAGCAAACAGTTCCAAAACGATACTATTTCAAGTGCAAACAAACAATCCACCTACTGAAACCGAAATTGTAAATCAATCTTCTGCAAATTACCAATATGTAAGTATTCCTACAGCTCCACCGGTGAATCGCTCTGCAAATTCTAACATTGTTACAACATCACTTCAAAATGCAAATATTATTTCTGTTAAAAGCGCGGATGTAACTTTCGTATCAATTGGGCAAATTATTACCTACACAAATACACTACAAAATATAGGAACCATTCCAGCTAACAATACCGTGTTTATTGATAACATTCCAGAAGGTACTATATTCATTGAAGATAGCTTATCAATAAATAATGTGATTCAGCCTGGCGCGAATCCTGAAAACGGAGTAACTCTCAGCACGATACAACCAAATGAAACAGTCACTATTTCATTCCAAGTACAACTTACAAATATACCGTCCGGCAATACAGTCATTAATATTTCAGACACTTCGTACGAATACCAAATTGACCCTAGCTCTCCGATTATTCAGCGTAGATCGTTATCAAATGCAGTAAACACGGAAGTGCGGACGGCAAATGTTAGTGCAATTAAATCCGCCAATAGATCCATTACACGCATCGGTCAAATCATCACATATACAGTCGCCGTTACAAACGCTGGTACAGTACCTATTACAAATACTCTCCTAATTGACGCAATTGCAGCTGGCACCACATTCGTTCCAAATAGCATCCTTGTAGATGGCATACCAAGACCTAACGAAAATCCAATTACCGGAATCACCCTTGATATTATCCTTCCAAATAATACGATTATTGTTACGTTCCAAGTAAATGTAGTCTCTATACCTTCTCAAAATAATATTAATAATATCGCTGTCATTCACTATGAATATCAACCGGATCCAAGCTCACCACCAATTTCAGAAACGACCTCTTCCAATACTACAAATATACAATTTATTGATGCTATTCTTATCGCTACAAAATCCGCTAATAAAGTATTAGCTAACATTGATGAAACCATTGAATATACAGTATTAATCCAAAATAACGGATCGACTACAACTAACTCCATCTTTTTTACAGATACTATCGAGGATGGAACAGTATTTATTCCTGGAAGTGTAATAGTTAACAATACTATAATTCCTGCAGCAGATCCGAATATCGGCTTTTCCATTCCTAATATCGCGTCAGGTCAATCGACAACAATAACATTCCAAGTTTCCGTTACGAATTTACCTGCTGTAAATCCAACACCTAATACTGCAAACATCGTCTATGACTTTATTTTCAACCCTGACTTTGCACCAATTCAAAAATCTACTACTTCCAATACTACTTTCGTTCAAATTAATGACGCTGATATCGTTTCACTGAAAACTGTTGATTTAACTTCTGTAACGATTGGTGACATTTTAACTTATACAACAACTTTAACGAATACAGGGAATACGGATGCTACTGCTGTTGTATTTACAGACAATATTCCTGATGGAACAACCTTTATAGACGGTAGCGTTTTAGTAAATAACATTCCGCAGCTTAACGCCAATCCAAGTACCGGTATACTTGTAGGAACGATTGCTCCTGATATTTCTATCCCAGTCACATTTTCTGCTACCGTCGTAGCTCTTCCAGCTAGCGGTCGCATTCAAAATCAATCAACTTCCCGCTATACAATAAATGGGGAAGAACAAATATCGACTAGTAATATTACCTTCACTGAAGTTATTTCTGCTAATGTAATTGCGACAAAAACAACGCCAATCCAATACGCTGACCTACAAACTATTATCCCTTATACAATTTCCATCATAAATAACGGAAATATACAAGTGGAAAACATTATTGTTACAGATATCATTCCAGCAAATACGAGCTTTATAGAGAATAGTGTTATTGTGAATGGCAACGCTCGGCCAAATGACAATCCACTTAGCGGTATACCAATTGATAACATTCCACCTAATACGACAGCAACTATTCTATTCCAAGTCCGGGTTATTTCGATTCCGCAAACAAATCCAATCTCTAACACGAGTACAATTGAATATGAATACACGGTACCAGATAGGCCACCTATTACCGAGACTATTATTTCATCAGCTGCCGTAACAGAAATTCATCACGCGAATTTGGATAGTAATAAAGCTGTTGACCTTGCATTTGCAACGGTCGGTGATACGTTAACGTATACGATTACACTAAATCAAACTGGTAATGTTTCAGCAGATGATGTAGTCATTCAAGATATTATTCCTCAAGGTACTACGTTTATAGAAAATAGTGTCATTGTAAACGGAGAAACTGTTCCGGGAGTTAATCCAGTAAGCGGCATACCAATTGGTACTATAATTGTAGGTGGAGATGCTATCGCTTCATTCCAAGTAACTGTAGCTTCTATTCCAACACCAAATGAACTCAACAACAAAGCAATTACTACTTTTAACTATATAGTCAATCCAAATAACTTACCTGTTACAAATACGACTACAACAAATACTGTCACAACAACTGTCCAAAATGATAATGTCGTTGCCATAAAATCTGTTAATACCACGAATGCATTACCTAGTCAAACTTTAACGTATACAATTACAATTACTAATAGCGGTAATGTAACGATTGAAGACCTTCTTGCCATAGACACCGTACCAGTAGATACAATTTTCATTACTGGCAGTGTTACGATTAACGGGATCAATCAACCTAATGCGAATCCTGAAAATGGTATTCCATTAGGAAACCTTGCTCCTAATGAATCTGTTGTCATTACGTTCCAAGTAACAATATCTTCTTCGACTCTTCAAACTGCTATCAATAACGACGCTTCTGTTTCCTATACTGTTACCATTGATCCGAATGAACCACCTATTACAATTACAAAGCAAACAAATACCGTTACAACAACGATCGTTGATCCAATGGTGCGCATTGAGAAAAACGCTGACAAATCTTCTGTCGTTATAGGAGATATTATTACATTCACACTAGACGTATTTAATCATTCCCCAATTCCTACAGTAAGTACTTCCGTTTTAGATATGATTCCAGCTGGTACAACATTTATAGAAAACAGTGTAACAATTAACGGTACTCCGGTTCCAAATATTCGACCAGACACTGGTATTAACATTGGTTCCTTATCGGCAGATGGAGTAGCAACTATAACATTTAAAGTTCTCGTAACTTCTATCCCTTCAAACAGTACAATTATCAATTCCGCAACAGTTACAGCTGCTTTCCAATTGACACCACAGGATCCAATTATTATTTTCATTGTCAATTCGAATATTGTTCGTATACCAGTTCAATTTATAACGGCAGCAGTGATAAAAAATGCTTCCGTCAGCTCTGCTTATTTAAACCAATATTTTGATTATACAGTGCGTATTACGAATACTTCCGAGATTTCACTTTCAAATATTTCATTACAAGACACCATTCCAGCAGGTTTACAATTTATGAACGGTACGGTCTTCATTAATGGGGAACGCTCTCCACTAGCGAATCCGAATATCGGTTTCCTAGTCGCTACTAATTTGGAACCGAACGAAACAATTATCGTGTTATTCACAGTACAAGTGATAAGTCCACCTATTAATAATGAATTTAAAAACACGACAAACGTTTCTTTACAACTTCAAGTCTCTCCTACCGATCCACCAATCACAGTAACCATTACAAGTAACGAAAACATCGTCACCTTTATTCCAGAAAATCCAGATGAAACACTTCCAAATTTAAATTGTTTCTTTGACGGTGAACGTTTCATACGCATTACTCCTCGAAATATACGAAATTACTTTTGGACTTGGATTTGGTGGCGTTAATCAAAAAAGAAAAAGCTTGTAGTTCGGATAATATCCAAACTACAAGCTTTTTTCATAAACAAAATTATCAATTGCTAGCAGCACTATATGCTACATGTCGTTTCTCAATCCGTTCTTCAATTTCTTTCATATTCTCTTTATTAGTTAGTAGGGATTGTTTATTTTCTATTAATAATTGTTTAAAGGATTTTCTCACTTTTTTTCGCATGTTTATTTTCCTCCTTGGGGGATGGTTTATATAAAAGATAACTTGAAACTTTAATCAATGAGAGGATTTACCCTCACTAATTATTAGCCTACATCAATCGGGCTTTTACAGGGAGTTACTCTTCCATCATCACTCTTTATTCAGCTATAATACTGAGATAGAAGTCCTATCTCCCGTTAATGCGGGATAAGGATTTATCTGTGTGTCCTTATAATAATTGATTGTTGTGAATTCCATTTGAACTTCAGATGAAAATTCCGTTTATTTTCTGACAACTTTGTGAACAAAAAAAGAAAGGTTAATCAAAAATATATTTGATCAACCTTTCCATGCTCTTTAAAGCATATTAATTAATATTTCAGGTCTTCCCCAATTCATTTCGTTACAAACAAAGCGTAGTTTTTCTTCGTCCATTGTGTGTAACCCTTCTTCTAATAAGCATGAAATTGGAACTTCACAATGAATTTGCGCTAATTGTAAAGAGATATTTAAATTCTCTAAATCACTTTCAATTTTTGTGCGCTGCGCTTTCGTTAATGATGCTATATTTTCTAGCACTGCCGATACTGTCCCGTATTCTTGAATCAGCTTATACGCTGTTTTTTCACCAATACCTTTTACACCCGGATAATTATCACTTGTATCTCCCATGAAAGCTTTCGCATGAACAATTTGCCAAGGTTCTACACCTTTCTCTTCCATGATTTTTTCCGGTGTGTAATATTCGTAATTTCCAATTCCTTTACGAAGAAGCATAACTGTAACATTCGTATCAACAAGTTGAAGTAAATCTGTATCACCTGTCAAAATATAAACTTCCGCTTCATTGCAATATTGTTTTGCAAGCGTACCGATACAATCATCCGCTTCATAACCTTTCATACCGATTACAGGCATAGATAATTTCGCAGTCATTTCTTGCACTAAATCAAATTGCGGAATTAATTCTTCCGGCGGTGCTGCACGATTTGCTTTATAATTCGAGAAAGATTCCGTTCTAAATGTCGTACTTCCCATATCCCAGCACGTTACAATGTGCGTCGGTTCGATTGCCTGTATTGCTGTTAATAAATGCTTCATATAACCATGAATCCCATTCGTCGGGGTACCATCTTGTCGTTTCATAAATTGTCCATATACACTTGTTGCGTAAAAAGCACGAAATAATAGTGCCATACCATCAACTAATAATACTTTTTTCATAATTCCTCTCCTACTAACAAAAAATAATAACCTCACGTTATCACGTAAGGTTATATATAGATTACCATTCTACGTTTTTGTTCAACTTTGTCTATTATACATTGTTTTTGTATATTTAGCATCATTAACACATTAAGACATTCTACCGCAGCAAGTATGAAGTATTCCTGAATACGTATTTTTACCTGTCGAAACAACTACAGCCTTTGCATTTCCGTCAACAATATACGTACCTTTGAAACATACATTTTCAAGTTCAAGTGGATTATAGTCTTTCATTCGTTTTAATGGAATAAATCGTTTACGTTCAAGATGATAGCAACTTTCAAATTTCTCAATACTAGCATCATTTCCTGTCAGCATAGATTCATTTACTAATAAATCATTTGCATAAATAATACGTACATCTGCCGGCACTGTATCGCCCTCTGAAAGAAAAATCATATCTCCAGGTACAAGCTCTTGTACTGGTAATTTCATCATTTTCAGTTCACTGTTTAGCCCTGTTACGCTACAGCCAGCTACTCTAGAAACAGCAACTGTTTCACATTGTAATTCATCACCCATATGTTGTTTTGAAAGACCTGGGATCATTCCACTTAGCTTCATCATTACTTCCGCAATACGCGCTCTTTTTGAAGTTAATTCATTTCGGCCGTATACTTGAATACGCTTTTGTGCCTCTTTCATAGATAGTCCGTCTCTTGTTGTTTTAAAATACGCAAATACAGATTTTACATCTCTTGTTGCGATTTCAATTAATAAATCTTTATTTTTTTGAAGCATTGTTTGTTCTTTCATTGCTTTTTTACTTAATTTATACGAAGTGTTACCCACACTTTTATTTACATATAACATATTATCGTCTCCTCCTTTACAACATAGGAAGAAACGCTTTGTTTCTCAATTTATCCACTTTACTGTGAAAGTGTCTAGCGCTTAAATACTCGAATAAACGCTACATTATGATAAATATAGAGGGAGGAACAAGTCGTTTCCTGCCTACATCATATATTTTTGATTTGAAGTATATGGGTAACGGAACCGAGTCAGAATTTGACATGCTCCTCACCTCCTCTTTAATTTTTTAGTTATAATCTATACTATGAAATTACTCATAGCTTGCTAACAAAAAAGACCCTTACTCATAAGAGAGCAAAGGTCATTGCATACACAAATAAGCGATTCCGAATATAATACAATTAGAAATCTATGGACCTCTCCCTCGCCGAGTTTTAGCACTGTATAGCATAGGTTCATTACCAGCTACGTTAAGAAAAACCTTAATTCGATCATTCCTGTTGACCCATTGGCGTCTCTCGACATTTTTGGGCAGTAGCATTTCTCTATACAGGAGCCTCACCTAACAGAGACTTATTATAATTACATAGAAAATGTTACTCTTATTTAAAATAGATGTCAACACTTTGTATGGAAACTTTTCCTTATTACAATAACTATCTCGAGTTTAGTACACTAATACGCATCCTGCTCAGCGTTCGGCTACATAAATTAATTGAACACATATTGCAAAAAATTAGCAAATGAAAAATAAAACCCTTACGTTAAAATGTAAGGGTTTTAATACGTTACACAACCAGCAATTACAATTCCGATGGAAAGTGATAAAAACATAAGGAAAAGACCAACTGCTTGATTATCTTCTTCAAGACTTTTATTAATATTAAAACGTGGTGTAAGCCATTCCGCTAAATAAAAGACAATAATTTGAGCTAAGATCCCAACAGCTCCCCATGAAACCATATCAAGAATTGAAATAGAATTAGCAGCCGTTGAATATAAAACGATAGCAAGACCAAGTAGTCTTCCTCCAAGTACATAGCTTACCGCTTTATTCCCTTGAGCCATTAACTTAAATTCCTTAACTTTCGTTGTCACTTCCATAAGAAAAAGACCGATACATAAAAGTACAAGTGATACTGCTAAATATAGTAAAAAATTAATCATTTATTTTCCTCCTTCTTAATACCTACCGGTAAATAATACGATTCATTTCCCGTAATTTTTTCTCCGGCACGTATACCGATGCTGCTCGCTTTTCCAGCAATTAAAAAAGCCCCAAACACGTACGACAGCTTCTCAATTCCTTTTTCAGTTTCCAAAAATACAACTGGAAGCTCTGTATATTTCTGAAATATAGGCAGTGACGATTTATACGTTTCATGTGCATTTCGAATCATAATATTTGTATCCTTATCACGAATCGTAATCGTGTCACCTTCCCTACCGAACGAAGGTTTTTGAACGAAAGGACTTTTCCCCAAAAATAAATCTGGCTCTAAATATGTAGGAAGCATATATTCTTTAATCCACTTTTGTTCCTCACTTGTGTAAAAAGCACCTTCTTCTGCTAATCCCCAAATAAGACATTGAATTGATTTCGGCTGAAGTAAAAAGGCCGACAAAGGATTTATAATAAAAAGCTTTCCTTCTTTTACAAGTTGCAAAAGTTCTACTCCCACCAAATCCCCCGTTTCGGGATCTTGATCTTCAATTAAGTCTTCAATTGGATATGTTTGGCGATACAAAACATCAATTGGTACACCATCTCTATCTACTAAAGCATCATCTGTAATTCTAAGTTCTGTCATTGGCATCACTTTATTTTCAACATGACATAGCCCACTCAAATACATAGTCGTATTCCAATCTTCTATATGTTCAGGATGAGCTGTGAAAACAACATTTGGATCTTCCATTCCTTTTGTAAACTCCATTACGGCTTTTGTAATACCAGAAGAAAGTAAGCGCTCTTGATTTGCATTTGGATCATCATAGTCAAGTTCTTCACAAACTTTTCCATTCATTTGAAAGCATTCCACAATAAAAGTTGGAGTATCACTATTAAACTCAAGCATTTTAATACGATTATCCTCTGTTAAAGCAAAATCAAATCGTGAAATAACAGATTCAGGATACATCCCTTTCAGTCTAATAAAAGGCAAGCTTGCAGTTGGAAAACCGAGTTCAAGAAGCTGTTCATTAGATAAATTCCGAAGAATTCTAGCAGTCTTAAAAAATATTTTTCCCATTCGTTCAGTTGCTAC
The DNA here is from genome assembly GCF_016651125.1 of Bacillus sp. TH17. Classification (NCBI taxonomy): domain Bacteria; kingdom Bacillati; phylum Bacillota; class Bacilli; order Caryophanales; family Bacillaceae; genus Bacillus; species Bacillus sp. TH17. Next base: position 1,213,953 of record NZ_JAEKEN010000001.1, on the reverse strand, counting down.
TTGTAATTGTTTCATCGTTTGCTCTGTTATCGGGAAAACATGAAACAAACTATACTCACATTCATATAAATCCGACCAGAAATGAGGATAATTCGAATAAAATTCTTTTCGTTTCTTTATGTATTGCGACATATTTTAACCTCCAAATCCACCTTTTGAACCGCTTCCAATTCCACCTTTAAATTCGGCCGAAGATTGATAAGTTTTAAACTCTGATGAATTTTTGAAGGTGGATTTATTTTGATAGTATGTACCACCATAAAAGTAATGTCCACGATAACCTGAACTACTATCATCACACTGCCAAACACCAAGCTCATCATCCCAATCCCAATCAGAACAACTATTATCATTCGGTTCGGGGGGAATATCTTGCGCGCAGCCAAATAAAGTGCCCGTCATTAAAGATGTTAGGACACCACCTACTAGCCATTTCGTTTTTGTCACCTTTGCACTCCCCTTTTTAAATTATATTTCTATTATATAAGATGTCATGATAAAGTAGAAGAAAAAGGAAGAAGAGGGATAAAATGCGATTGGAATATCGGCTCAATGATGAAACAAACGGGTATCCAGCTTTATGGAACTACGCAAATATTTCTAATTCTGAAATTGTCGCGCGCATGACTTGTGAATATTTTATAAAAGATGGAAATACATATATCGTTACTGCAACTTCAGTAGATCCAGACGGGACAGCAGTGTTATATATACAAAAAGAAGTTTTTTCCAACGACCCTTCAGATCCTACATACTCGCACATAGGTTTTGAAATTAGAGAACTAAAGGAAACCTGCTCAATTATGATAGAAAGTAAAGATATTTGGAATTACGAGGATATCTTACCCTCTCTCCATTCAGATATTATATATATTCAACGGGATGGAATACATTTGGAATTCACCCTCGATTCAAGAGAAATTGATGAAGACCGCAAGTGCTATATTTATTATGGGAACTTTACAGGTAAATCTAGATAACATGAGTATATTTATTCAACAAAAAAACCTTACGTATAAAACGTAAGGTTTTTTATATAGTCCCACATATGCCGTTATCTATAGATGTCCATAAACCTGCTTTCACAGGTGGATGTTCTCACAAATGTTTGTAACTTCCTTCTTAAAAAGATGGCCTGCTATCTACATTTAAATATTGAACTTCCGCATTATACTTATTGGTTTAAGACATACACAAGCTACGTACACCGTAGGAATTTTATATACTATTAGTTGAAATAAGACCCCCGCAAGTGCCGTCTCTCGTAAATGTCCAAAAACCCGCTACTCGCAGGTGGATGCCCTCACAGTTACCGTATATCTTCCTCCACAAGGAAGGCTTGATAATGGTCACTAAATATTGAGCTTCCGTAAAACTAACATCGGTTTTAGACATAAATAAGTTACGCACACCGCAGGATGTATTATTTACTTGTCGTTATATTATCACATTGTTTCCAATGTGTAAAATATAATTTTTTTGAAGCAATCTCTTGCTTGTGACCTTATTTTAATACAAATTATTTTTGCATGCAAGTGATTAATCTTCTTCTTTTGCAATTTGATTTTCTGGATAAGAAATCCAATCACTCCAGCTACCTGTATACAATTTAACATTTTGAAAACCAGCTAATTTTAATGCAACTATGTTCGGACACGCTGTAACACCAGAACCACAATATACGATTGTTTCCTTCTCTTTATCAAGATTTTGGAAACGCCTTTGCTGTTCCTCTTCGTTTTTAAAGTGTCCCGATTCTAAAATCCCATCTTTCCAAAAATAGTTTACTGCCGTCGGAATATGCCCTGCCTTCGAATCAACGAGCTCTTCCGCACCAGCATAACGTTTTGGTTCCCTAGAATCAATTAATGTCATATTTGCACCTGCACGAATTTTCCCTCTCACATCTTCCACCATTACAAGCATATTTTCTTGTATTTCCGGTATAAAAGGTTTTCGTGCAATAACTGGGATATTCGGCGTTGTGTGTAGTCCATTCTCTTTCCAAGCTGGAAATCCGCCATCTAATATATATACTTTCTCATGTCCTACATAGTTTAATAACCACCAGAGACGAGAAGCATTTGCACCCGCTTGACTGTCATATGCAATTACTGTCGTATGTTCACCAATACCAGCTTGTGAAAGCTTGTCTGCAAACTCCTCAATATTCGGCAATGGATGGCGACCACCATGTTCTGTTACAGGACTTGATAAATCTAAATTCAAATCAAAATATAACGCATGAAGAATATGTTCTTCCTCATACTTTTCTCTACCCCAATTAGGATTCGCTAAATCAAAACGACAATCGATTATACGGACATTCTCATCTTCTATATGCTCACGTAACCATTCGACTGTAACTATCATCTTTAACGACCTTCTTTCTCTTGCAAACGACTTACATACTCCATAACCATTTCTTCTGTAACAAATTTACGCTGCAGTGTAACACCATTTTTTGCAAGATCATTAATTTGCTTTGTTACAACATTAATGATCTCAACCGAAAATTCTTTCCCCTTTGACGCAAGAGATACGGCTGCTTCAATAGCTGCTTCACGCTGCGCATCTAATTGTAAACATGCTTTTACACTTTCATTTTGTTTACGAGAATGTGCTGTAATTGCTTTATGTACTTCCATCTTCTCTTCCCCCTAAATAAGTTATACGTTCTTATTCAATTCCATTGCAAGCCGAATCATATCGCGACATACAATCCCATTTTCAATAATCTCTTCTTCATAATGCTTTGAAAAGTAATCAAAATCAATAGAAAAAATACGAAATCCACATTTTTGATATAAAGCAAGTTGTGAAACACTAGAATTGCCTGTACCAACTTCAAGTTTTGACATACCATATCCTTTAGCAGTTTCTACGGCATGACTTAATAGCTGCTTTCCAATCCCTTTTCCTTGCAAATGCTCTACAACCGCAATATTCATAATTTCCATTGTCCTTGGTCTTGTTTCCAAAAGCACATATACACCGATGATTCTTTCTTCTTGTTTAGCTATATACGTAAACCCTCTCTGTACATATGCATCAATTTGGCTTTCACTTGGATCAGCAAGAAGTAATAAAGATTTCGGTATAGCTTCTTTCGAAATATGCTCTATGACAACAGACATAAAAATTCCCCCTCCTCTATTGTTCTAACCCCCCCTTGTCTACCATAGATAATAGAAAGGAGGGATTCACCATGGACAACAATGAGAAAAAATGCAACGTCATCTCTATTGATGGAAAGAAAAAGAAGAGCGACACATATTCCTATCCAAAATTAGTAGTAGAAAACAAAACGTATGAGTTTTCTTCATTCGTCTTATGCGGTGAAACACCAGACGGCAGACGCTTAGTTCTTACCCATATGATTTCTACTGATGAGTTTGCAGGGTTTGTAAAATCTTTAGATACTGTACTACAAAAGAAAATTGAACGAATCTTTTTTTCATAACAGCTATTTAATATAAATTTCTTTTTCAATTTCTACTAACTGCTTTTGTAGCTCTTCTTTACTTTGTTCGTATAGCGATACATCAATTGTTTCAGCTAAAGCGAATAATATACTTTCATAATAATTCTCAACGTCTTGCTGCATCACTTTTTGGAATAGGTTCCATTTTGCATCCCACTCTTGCTTATAATGATGAACGAATAAATCTTCTTCATCAACTACATAGTTTGATACGAAAGGTTCTAACACTCCTTTAGCGTCTTCTTGCATAAAAGCTTTATCATTTTTTTCAAAAAAGCTTTTCTCATTTTTAAAATGTGCTAGTGCCTTTTTAAAATCTTTTATTTCTATTGAAGGAAACGGCTCTTTATGTGTAATAATTTTATATTCATAATCCACTGTTCCACCCATAGAAATCGATTCATTTTCCACTTTGCAATTCACAACAATTTCATCCTTTGCACGCTTCATCGCTTCATCTATCCATTTTTCAAGACGTAATGATGTCGCACGCATTTCTTGTAATAAATCATGTTGAATAAATGAAACTAATTCCATTACACATTGCTGCAACTGCATTTTCACATTCCCATCTGTTCGTAACGACGCCGGATTAATAAATTCAGTAAACACATCGTTATAGCGTAAAAATAGACGTTGGTGTACATAATAAAGCAATTCTTTCACTTCATTTTGCATTGCTTGCTCTTCAGCAAGTACACTATATGATGAAATAATATGAAGTAGCTGATTACGCTCTGCTTCATATTTTTTTGTTTGCTTCTCTTTCTCATCATTTCCCTGCTTTGCGCCATTTATCATATTTACAAGAAGCTGATTCGCTCCTTGCAATGCACCATATAAAGCATGCACAGATACAAGCATTAAATCCCTCATCATAAAGGACGTAAATGATTCTTCAAACTTAGTAATCCCGGAGTTTTGTAAAATACCATACTTTTCTTTATCAATACTTTTCCCTTGCTTTTCTTCAAGCGCACATAAACTTGAAATTGCAAATAAACGTGGACTTCTAATACCGTATTGCAGGAGCTGATCGGCAATATAACCTTTTACCATTTCAAGTTCTTCTTCAGATTGTGCTAAATCGGCAGCATTTATTAAGAAGAACATTTTATCAAGTGCAAATGTATCCTTTACACGACCGAGCTGAATTAAAAATTCACGATCCGCACGAGAGAAAACATGATTATAGTATGTTACGAATAAAATAGCATCTGCGTTTTTAATATACTGGAATGCAACATCCGTATGGCGCGCGTTAATAGAATCCGCCCCTGGTGTATCTACAAGAGCTACTCCTTGCCTTGTTAAAGCACAATCATAATAAAGCTCCATATACTCAACAAAGCATGATTTTTCTTCATTAGCTACATAATCAGAGAACTCCTCTAACGTAACTCGTAATTGTTCCCCTAAATGATTAGCAACTGCCTCATATCCTTTTTGTACCGCTCGCAAAAAGCTAAATGTTGTTTTTTGCTTCCCGCTTGGTGAAGGGTATTTCATAATTTGATCAATTTTCGTTAACGCTTCTTCCAATGTAGCAATTTCATAGTGAAACATTTTATAAACAGCTTTCATATCTTCTAACAGCGCTTGCTCTGACTTAAACTGGACAATTACCGATCCATGTGGTTTATCTTCTGTAACTGGCAAAATTTGATTTATTGTTGCTGTCGTTGGGTTTGGCGATACAGGAAGTACCTTTTCACCGAGCAATGCGTTAGCAAATGATGATTTCCCAGCACTAAAAGCTCCAAATAACGCTACTGTAAATTGCTTCGTTTCTACACGCTGTCTTTTTCCAACTACTTCTTGCTGTAGATGTTTCAGTGTAGGCAATGGATCTAATATCGTTTCAGCTTTCTTCACTTTTTCTAATATACGCTGAATATTTAAAGCTCTCGTTCCTTTAATCTCTTCTTCACTAGCCGCTACGTTATCATTTACAATTTCTTGCTCTTGTAGTGTAAACTTCTCACTAACAACTTGTTTTTTACTTTGTAATATTTCGTCTATTTGCAATCCATCTGGTATAGAAACATTTTCATTCCAAATATCTCCTAAATAGCTCTCATATTCCTCATACGTCTTAATGTACTGTAATTTTGTTTCTTTTGCTGTTTGTAACATCGTATATTTTTCAATTTCTTCTTCAATACGAGCAATCTCTATCTTCACTTTCTTCTGCAATATACCCGTACTTTTTCCAAAGATTTGCTGTGATTTCATAAAGTATCTTTTCTTTAACTCATTTGCAACGTCAGCAGTATAAAGAAGTAAGTAATCACCGGTAAATCCAGCCCCCTGTTTAATTGTTTCAGCCAACACTTCCGGTCCGAAAGCAATTTCTAACGCATATATGTCTTTCCCTATTTCCTCTGTAAATAACCCTTCTTCTTTTAAGAAGGCTACAATAAATTCTTTCACATGAAAATCAAGTTGCGTTTCAACAGTCTTTTGAAGAGTAGAATAAAAAGCATCTACACGTCTCTGTTTTTCTTGCTCCGTCTTTCCTTTCGCAAATAACAAGCCAACTTTAAACTTCGTTAATTTCGTTTCTAAATATTTATTTGCCAATTCTCTCATTTCAAATGGCATTAAATACGCGTTATCTAATATGGCTTGTAAACCTTTTATAAATTCATTTCTCACATCAGATTCTTTACTAGCCACCCGATTTTTATTTTCAGTTAACTCTTCCTTTTTTTCAACTATCTCTGAAAGTGACAGTGGTGATGTTAATTCTTCTTCATATTTCATGAGATGTTTTTCATTTTCAGAAAGAATAAGCGAACAATGTTCTTGCAGTAAATATTCTGCTTCTCGCTCCATTCCCTTTCTTACATACTGCTCTTTTTCTTTCATGATAGAAAAGATTAATGCTTCTAAACTTTGAATTTCATTGTATGGATGATTCATCATTCGCAATGATGTATAGAAAATACCATCTACTTCAATATCCCAGTTAGAAAAAGACTGTTTTACACTATCTCTATACTCTTCAAACGATAACTCATTTGCTTTATGTTTATCTATTTGGTTTACAACGAGATAAACCGTTTTATTACGTTGTTTCAATTCTTTAACAAACTGTAAGTTAACCTCTGATTGGACATGGTTATAATCCATCATATAGAAAATAACATCTGCTAGATGCAGTGTTGATTCCGTCGCTAATTGGTGGGCATCATCCGTAGAATCAATTCCGGGCGTATCAACTAACATAACCCCATCAGGAATTGGCGCATCATTTCGATAAATATGAACACCAATTACTTCATCACCGTCTTTACATATTTGTTTTAATTCTTCTGCTGAATATGCGCCGTCATATTCATACTGTTCTCCAGACTTAATCGTTACAACAACACGATCAGATCCTCTTTCAATTTTAACAACGTTAGCACTCGTTGGAATCGGACTTGTCGGTAATAATTGCGCTTTATATAGGTGATTCATCATTGTCGATTTCCCAGCAGAAAAATGACCACAAAAAGCTAGCATAAGCTGCTCTTGTTTATATTTTTGAATCACTTCAAACAACTTCAAACTATTCTCTACATCGCCGTTTTTTTGCCACTCTTCATAAAAACAAACAAGTTTTTTCATACCGTTTGTCTGTACTATGTTTGTCATCCCCTTGTTCCCCTTTATCCAAGATGTATATACTTTATCCCGCTATTTGTGGGCAGTAAAAACCCGTTTCGTGCGGGCTATTAATCAGTGAGGGATAGACCTCCCCGCTGATTAAAGTTTCACTTTATTATCATACTAAATTTTCAGCATATTCACATCAAAAATAAAAAATCCCTTTCATTCTTTTTACAAATGAAAGGGATTTTATGTAATATTATTCATTTTGTTGTTCCTACTCCATTTAATACATACTTTGTAACACCAACATATATAGCAATCGTTCCTACAACAAGTGCATACACCATATTAACACACCAACCTTTTTTGATAATGATTATCACTTTTGAATACATTTTATCATTAAAGAGAATCATTATCAACAAATTTCAAAAAAAAGAAAGCTCCTTCGGGAAAAGGAGCTTTACTGCCTGTTTTAAAGAAGTTTAAAACTTGCTGTGCACTCTTATTATATCTCATAATACACATCTTAGCAGTTTTAAAAATTGGAAATTACCTATATACCCTCCTCTTTACATTTTGTATAATAGAGTGAAACTGTAATTAGTGGGGATATTTCCCATCCCCACTAATTATTAGTTGAACCAATCGGGCTTTTACAAGCAGTCGATCTCCCACCTAACTTCCTCGTATTCACTGAATTTTGAGGTGGGAGTCTTACTGCTTGTTAATGCGGGATAAAAGGGAATTACTTAACAAGGAGGAAAATAATGACACAAAATATTTCACAAGGCGAGAGGATACACTCCATCGATATTATTAGAGGAATAGCTGTACTAGGTATTTTTCTTGTTAACTGGCCTGTTATCGCTGGGATTGACTCACGTGATCTTTCAGGAATTTATGAGGGGCTAGATAGCTATATCCGTCTGTTTTACGATATGTTTATTCAAACAAAGTTTTATACTATCTTTTCGTTTTTATTCGGCCTAGGCTTTTACATTTTTATGACTCGTGCTGAAGCGAAAACAGATCGACCAAAAACTTTATTTGTTCGTCGCTTACTTATTTTATTATTATTTGGTTTCTTACATTACGTTCTTTTATGGGACGGAGACATTTTACATACTTATGCAATCGCTGGATTTTTCTTATTTTTATTTTATAAGAGAGAACCTCGTACCATTTTAATATGGGCAATCGTTTTATTAAGTATTTTTCAATTTCTTATGCTAATTGCTAGTATTGGTATTGCCTTCATGCCAAAGGATGAACTTGGGTTATCCTTACCAATCATGCCACTTGAAGACTGGGTGTCACAAATACAAAATCGTTTCCATGCATTTTATGCTGATGGAATTGGACTAAACGCATTCATGCTCCCAGAAACAGTTGGGCTATTTTTACTTGGTTTATATGCCGGTAAAAAGGATATTTTCCGCCGTACGAAAGAGTTAGATCCAAAGCTTAAAAAATGGCAAATTATTATGTTCATTTTAACATTGCCAATGTGGTTCTTCATGGTCCGCTATTTCTTATCAAAACCATCTTATGAACCAATTTATATGCAGGCCTTTACAATGTTTAGTGGAAAAACATTATTCATATTCTACATTTTCACGCTCATGCGTTCATTACAAAAAGAAAGATGGCAAACATTATTACGTCCGTTCCAATATGTCGGACGAATGGCGTTAACAAATTACATCACGCATACGATTATTACGTTACTTGTATTCGGCCTATTTTTCAAAAATTATTATCCCGCTCCATTATGGGTAGGACCACTATTTTGCATCGGTTTCTACACGTTGCAAATCTTTATTTGCCGCTGGTGGCTGTCACGTTATCAATATGGGCCACTTGAGTACATTTGGCGTCTTGGTACGTACGGGAAAATGATGCCACTTAAAAAGAAAAGCAAGGTCTCATAATGAGACCTTGCTTTTTTACGCTTCCCTTACTGCACTTTGCATAGACACTGGCTCTTCTTTTACTTTACGCTGTGGCACCATATTAAATACGATATTTAATAGTACTGCTGACGCACTTCCAAGTACAATTCCGTTATCTGTTAAAATACGAATGTTTTCAGGAAGTTGTGAGAATAATGTAGGAACAACTGTAACCCCAAGCCCAATTCCTACAGAACATGCAACGATTAATAAGTTTTCTTGTTTACCAAAATCAACGCTACTTAACATTTTAATACCATATGCCATTACCATACCGAACATTGCTAGCATTGCACCGCCAAGTACTGATTTCGGAATAATTGTTGTAATGGCTGCGATTTTAGGAATAAACCCAAGAGCAATTAACATACCACCACAAGTATAGATAATGACGCGATTTCTTACTCCAGTTAATTGAACAAGTCCTACGTTTTGAGAATATGTTGTGTATGGAAATGCGTTAAAAATACCACCTAGAACCATCGCTAATCCTTCTGCGCGATAGCCTTTTGTTAATTCTTTTTCACCGATCTTTTTATTGCAAATATCAGATAATGCGAAATATACACCTGTTGCTTCTACAATCCCTACGCAAGCAACTAAAATCATCGTAATAATTGGCGTTAATTCAAATGTTGGTGTACCGAAGTAAAATGGCTGAATACCGTGGAACCAATCCGCTTCTCCAACTGCTTGCAAACTTACTTTCCCCATAAATGCTGCAACGATTGTACCGAACAATAGACCTAGTAAAATAGAGATTGAACGAATAAATCCGTCAAAGAAACGATACATAATGATGATAAATAATAATACACCAAATGCTAACGCTAAATTTTCAAGACTACCGAAATCTTTACTTCCTACTCCTCCAGCCATATCATTAATTGCTGCTGGAACAAGTGTAACTCCAATTACGGTAACGACAGATCCTGTTACGACAGGTGGAAACAGCTTTACAAGCTTTCCAAATAATTTCGCAAAAATAACAACGAATAACCCAGCAGCAATAATTGCTCCATAAATAGAAGACACGCCGTATTGTTTCCCGATTGCAATCATCGGCCCAACCGCTGTAAATGTGCAACCAAGTACAACGGGAAGTCCAATACCGAAAAAGCGATTTGATAATGCTTGTAAAATTGTCGCAACGCCGCACATTAATAAATCAATCGAGACTAAATATGTTAACTCTTTTTGATTTAAACCAAGTCCGCCGCCCACAATAAGCGGAACGATAATTGCGCCAGCATACATCGCAAGCATATGCTGCATACCAAGCGATGCGATTTTAAATGGATGTTGCTTCATCGTTTATTTCACCTCCGCAGTTTCTTGCTGTACAAATGTAACTGTGCCGTTATCAAGTGATGCAATTTCTGCTAGTGATTCAACACGAACACCCTGTTCACGCAGCTTCTTTCCTCCATCTTGAAATGCTTTTTCAATAACAATACCAATTCCCGCAATACTTGCTCCAGATTGCTCTACTAAACTCATTAAACCTAAAGCAGCCTGACCGTTTGCTAAAAAGTCATCGATAATTAAAACGCGATCATTTTCATCAATATGATTTCGAGATAATGAAATCTCGTTCGTTTCTTGTTTTGTAAATGAATATACGTTTGCAACGTACATATTATCTTGTAACGTTAACGATTTACGTTTTCTTGCAAAGATTACTTTTACACCAAGCTCTAATGCAGCCATAACTGCTGGTGCAATGCCTGAAGATTCAATCGTCACGATTTTTGTAATGTTCTCTTCTTTAAAACGTTTAGCAAATTCTTTTCCGATCTCTTGCATAAGTACTGGGTCAATTTGATGATTTAAAAATGCATCTACCTTTAATACGTCACCAGATAAAACCTTTCCTTCGTTCAAAATCTTTTCTTGTAATACTTTCATGTTTGTTCCCCCTCTTATGCAATAAAAAACTCCAAAAGCCGCCACCACTCGTTACAAGTGAGAGACGCGCTTTTGGAGTTTCGCAAAAAAGAATGCTAAACAAGCAAATATATTCGTCCTCACTCATAGTCAAAGTATTTACGGTACTTCGGTAGAAACTTGCAGGCCATATCCCCGCGATTATATGAGTGTAGCTAACTATTTATTTATAGAAGGATTATAACGCACTTTTTTCACTTTGAAAAGCATTTATCGAAAAAACACGTACGAATTTTATGAAAATATCATTTTTGTTCGAGTTTTTCAAACTTTCACATTTCATATTACAACGTCGTTAATATGATAGGACCATCCTTCGTAATCGCAATTGTATGCTCATATTGAGCTGATAATTTACCGTCCATCGTTCTTGCAGTCCACCCATTTAAATCTACTTTAGAATATCGCATACCTACATTTACTATGGGCTCAATTGTAATTACCATTCCTTCTTGTAACTTAGGCCCTTGTCCTTGTTTACCAAAATGAAAAATCGCTGGTTCTTCATGAATCTCTTTACCGATCCCGTGTCCCGTAAAGTCTCTTGCGACAGAAAAACCTTCATTTGCTACATAACTTTCAATTGCATAGCCAATGTCTCCTACATGATTACCGATTACCGCCTGATCAATCCCTTTATACAAAGCATTCTCAGCTACTAACAATAACCTTTTTGCTTCATCAGAAATATCTCCAACTATATACGTCCATGCAGAATCCGAGAGCGCACCATTTAAGTTTACTACCATGTCAATTGTCACAATATCTCCTTCCTGTAAAGGTACATCACTAGGGAAACCGTGACACATTTCATCGTTTACAGATGCACATATCGCATATGGATACCCGTTGTAACCTTTCTGTTCAGATATTGCACCATGCTTTTCTAAATACGCTTCAACAAACGTATCAATTTCTTGTGTCGTTATTCCTGGTTTCATCATTTTGGCAATTTCCCTATGACAAGAAGCTAGTAACTTCCCAGATTCATGCATCAAATCTATTTCATTTTTCGTTTTAATTGTAATCATACTACCTCTCCTTACTAAACTTGCTATTTGCTACTAAACTTCAATCATACACATCCTCTTCCAAAATTTCAAAACTTCTAATTACAACAAGTACAAAAACAAACATCATTTATTTCTACATCAAAATAAAAAAACAGAAGCTCTCCTCTGTTTTTTAAACATTTTTACATATATAATTCATTTTCAAAAACTCAAAACAACTACCATTTTTCTGTATAAACGTTCCAACAGCTTCGAATCCTGCTCTTTTATACACGTTAATCGCTCTTTCATTAAATGTCGCTACTGATAGCGTTATATAATTGCATCCGTATTTTTCTTTACTAAAAGCTAGTCCAGCTTTTACGAACTGTAGACCAAATCCATTCCCAGTTATATCAGGTCTCATTCCGAGACCTATATCAACCGTTTGATTATTTATGTTACTAAAACTAAAGAAACCAATGAGAGTACCATTTTCCTTCACAGAAAATGTATGATTCCCTCTACTCTCATCCTCTAAAAACTCAGCTAAATCTTCTTCATCTGCCTCTATATCATAAAAGGAATACTCCCCTTCATAATGCCAGTTATATGCAATTTCTTCTGCTTCCGCTTGCGACATTACTGTAAACATATAACCCATTTCTCTCACTCCCTCATAAAAAAAAGCTGCAATTAAGCAGCTCCTGTTTTATAACTCATAAATCTCTTTATATTTAGCTTCTAAATAATCAGCTAAGTAGTTTGCATTTAAACCTTCACCTGTCACATCTTTTAAAATTTCAAGTGGTTTTTTCGTTTTGCCATATTGGTGAATATTTTCTGTTAACCATTCACGAATTGGTGTCACGTTTCCTTCTTCTAATAATGCATCAAAGTTTGGAATATCCTTTAGCATCCTATGTTTAAATTGCGCTGCATACATATAACCAAGCGCATAAGATGGGAAGTATCCAAATGAACCACCAGCCCAGTGAACATCTTGCAATACACCTTGTGCATCGTTTTCCGGACGAATTCCTAAATATGCTTCCATCTTATCATTCCAAGCCGCTGGCAAATCCTTCACTTGTAATGTACCATCAAATAATTCTTTCTCAAGTTCATAACGAACCATGACGTGAAGCGGATATGTAAGCTCATCTGCTTCTATACGAATAAACGATGGCTTCGATTCGTTAATCGCATCATAAAACTCATCTACTGATATATCATTGAATTGACCATCGCTATACTCTTTTAATAAATCATAATTTTTCTTCCAGAATGATTTATTACGACCGATAAAGTTCTCAAAGAATAATGATTGTGACTCATGAATACCCATAGAAGTTCCACTACATAGCGGTGTACCTTCAAATTCCTCCGCAATATTTTGTTCATATACAGCATGGCCACATTCATGAATTGTTCCAAACACTGCCATACGGAAATCTTTTTCATCGTAACGAGTCGTAATACGAACATCCCCTCTATTTAATGTAATTTCAAAAGGATGTACCGTTTCATCAAGACGACCCGCTTCAAAGTTATAGTTCAATTGTTTTAATAACTCTAAAGTAAAATTCTTTTGTTTTTCTTTTGAAAAATGTTCAGCTAAAGCATTTGTTTTTAATTCTTTTTTAGACTCAGAAATTTCTTTCACAAGCGGAACGATACGTTCACGTAGTTGACCAAATACATGATCTAACACTTCTACTGTGATTCCCGGCTCATACATGTCTAATAGCGTGTTATATTTGTACGTTTCGTAACCCCAATATGTAATAAACTTCTTTTTGAATTCAACAATTTTTTCTAAATACGGACGGAACATTTCGAAGTCAGATTTTTCACGAGCTTCTTCCCATACACTTTCCGCTTTCGCTTCTAATTTCACATACGCTTCATATTCCGCTTGTGGAATTTTCTTATTTCTATCATATTCTTTACGACACTCTTCAACCATTTTCTTTGTCGTTTCAGAAAGTTTATTTTCAACAATTAAAGATTCTAGTTCAGTTAAATAGTTCCCCATCTCATCTGAAGTCGACATCGCAAACACTTCGGATGAAAGCATTCCAATTACTTCTGAACGCTGGTCTACTCCTTGCTTTGGTGCACCTGTTCTTAAATCCCAAAACATTAAGCTTAATGCCTCTCCGTAATTCTCTATCTTCTTCACATATGTTAAAAATTGTTTTTCCACTTCATATGTAGCAACTGTCATAGTATAAAAAACCTCCTTTTTCTACCTCAAACTTATTTCGACACTGAAACATAAATTCCTTTTCTAATAGAAAAAAAGCTTGGCAAATGCCAAACTTTTCCCTACAACATTTTTTCGCTTAAAGTACTTTTCCTTCTACCGGAAGTACTTTCTTCACTGCTTCTATCACTTTTTCATCTTCATTATCTGATAAGAATAATGATATAGCACCTTTATCTTCACTTGTACGAATTAAACGCCCAATTCCTTGGCGAAGACGTAAAATCATATAAGGCACATCTACGTCCCAGAATGGATCATTCACATGTTTACGCTTCGCCTCAAACACAGGATCGTTTGGAGGGAATGGTAATGACCAAATAATAACATGTGATAATGATGAACCTGGAATGTCTAAACCTTCCCATAAATGAACGGCACAAAGTACAGTCTCTTCTTCATTTTGGAAACGAGAAACGAGCTGACTAATTTCTTGATCTCCTTCATATAGGAACGGAACTGACATTTGCTCTTTACTTACATATTCTTTAAACGCTGCAAGTTCTTGCGTTGTACGGAATAATACGAGTGTACGTCCATTTGTTTTTTGTATATTTTCAAGTGTATATTGACACTTTCTTTCCCATTCATTTTCTTTCGTATACGGAAGTAAGTTTACTGTCATTTGCTCTTCATAATCAAACGGCGAAGCAACTGAGAATGATAAGTAATCTTTTACCCCTAGACTATTTGCAGTAAATGCGAACGAATCATTGTCAGATAATGTCGCAGAAGAGAAAATATATGGAATCTTCTTCGAGAATACTTTTTCTTGTAACACTTCTTCAACTGCACGCGGCATAATAACTAACGTGAAAGCACCATCGCCTTCTTCACCCCACGTAATTACATTTTTCTCGTGCATGAAAAGACGAAGTGAATGCTCTAACACATCTAAATGCTCATCAACAATATTTAAATCGTATGTGTTTACTGTATGCATTTCACTTTCAAATACTAATGCATCACCGACTTCACCGATTTTCGCATAAAGTCTTTTCGCTTCTGCAGTTACCTTTTCTGTCACAGTAATTTCTAAACGATCAGAACCTTCAATTTCCTTTTTATTCTCTTGTAGTACCCCAAAGAATTGTTCAGTTTGCCAAATTGTTTCTTCTACTAAATGTGCGAACTCTTCACGAATATCATTTTGTAATAATCTCGTTAAAAGTTGCTCCATCATCGTTTGTTTTAAACGGTACGTTAAAGCTTTTTGAGCTGCATATTCTACAAGATGCCCTTCATCGAATACAACGCAGCTACTTTCTGGTAATAACGGAATTTGTCCTTCACGTTTGCGAGCTTCGTACGTCCAAATATGATCCATATAGAAATCTTGAGAACAAATGATTAAATCTGCCGCTTTACGATAATGCTCGCGCGAAAGAGTTTGACCACAACGATGACGAGAATCACAAGTGAAGCAATCTTGGAAGTAATCCCAGTTTACCTTTGACCATTCCTCGTCATTTAACAGTGGAAATTCTTTTCGATCACCATAGTGAGTAAAGTTCTGCATCGTACCATGATCGAATACGAACTGAGGTAATTCGTAATATACATCTTCAATTACTTCTGGAGCTCGTCCACTCATAACATCTTCAAGTTTACGTAAACATAAATAATTATCCATTGACTTCGCAAGTCTAACATCAACAGATAGCCCTAACGCTTCAGATAACTTAGCAATGTCTCCTTCTTCTTTCACAAGCTGCTCAATTAACGTTTCATCTGCACAAGCGATAATAGCCGGCTTCCCTGTATAACGTGCATAACAAATTGCATATAGAAGATATACAATTGTTTTTCCTGTTCCTACACCCGCTTCTGCAAACATAACTTTCTTCTCTTGGAAAGCGCGCTCTAACTGAAACGCCATAAAAATCTGTTCATCACGCTCTTCAAAGCCCTTTTCCGGAAGAATGTCGTAAAACACATCTCCAATCCACTCATTCAACTTATCATAAAAATTATCTTGTTTTCCTACTTCAAATGGTAACCTATTCTCAGTAAACATCCTTAGCCTCCAACCAAACAGTTTTTCTATAAAAAGATATAGCAACTGCTACTCACATGTGCGCAGCCACTTTTCCCTGTTACAATACATAGAAATACACGAAAAAAAATTTTCCTTTCGAAAAAGGAAAATTTTTTTCTATATTAATGACCTTAAATAACGTTTATCAATCGCTGTTTCATGTGAAAGAGCTGACAAATATTCTTCCTGCGCTTTTTGTATTCCATCTACAATTGCACCTTGACTATCCACTTCTTTTCCGAGCTCATCATACGTACGGTGAATAGCTTTTTGAATCATCGATAATTGGAAACTATCCATATCACTTCCTCCTTTACGCATTACATAATAGCCAGTATATGCGTGCTGGAGGAGTTTTATACTATGAATTACGCGGTGGACGCTTTCCAAAGTATTGATAGTAATCTGTACGGATAAATCCGTTAAACAGTTTACGCTTTTTCGATGCATCTTTCCCATAACATTTCTCAAATGCTTCATAACTTGTTAATAAATACATTGACCACGTATCTAATGGGCGGAATACCTCTCCCATTTCTTTATATAATTTTTCAACAAGCGCTCTTTCACTTAAACGTTCTCCGTATGGAGGATTCGTTACAACATAGCCATATTCCTCTTTTGTCGTGAAATCTTTTACTTGCATTTGTTTAAATGATATAAGATCCCCTAATCCAACTTCTTCTGCGTTATCTTGGGCAACTCTTATCATACGGTGATCGATATCTGATCCAATGATTTGCAATGGTTGATTATAATTAGCTAAATCTTCAGCTTCTTGACGAGCTTCGCGCCAATTTTGTTTACCAACCCAGCCCCATTCATCCGATGCAAAGCCTCGGTTAAATCCTGGTGCGATATTTTGTCCAATTAATGCAGCTTCAATTGGAATTGTACCAGATCCACAGAAAGGATCAACGAAAGGACGATCCGCCTTCCAGTTTGTTAACTTAATTAAAGACGCAGCTAATGTTTCTTTTAAAGGCGCTTCACCTTGCTCAAGACGGTATCCACGTTTATGAAGACCTACACCACTTGCATCGATTGTTAACGTCGCAATATCCTTGAGCATTGCAATTTCAATACGGAATAACGGTCCATCTTCTTCAAACCAAGTTGTGCGTCTATACGTTGTTTTTAATTTCTCAACAACAGCCTTTTTAACGATACGTTGGCAGTCTGAAACGCTAAATAATGTTGATTTCAAAGATTTCCCAATAACAGGAAATTCTCCGTTCTCTGGAATATAATCTCCCCAGTTTAACGCTTTTGTTTTTTCAAATAACTCATCGAATGTTGTTGCTTTAAATTCGCCGACTTTAATTTTCACACGGTCTGCAGTACGTAACCATAAATTCGTACGACAAATCGCTTTTTCATCCGCTTCAAACGTTACCTTTCCGTTTTCCACTTCACATTCATAACCAAGATCGCGAACTTCTCGGGCAACTAACGCTTCAATACCCATTGCCGCTGTTGCAATTAAAGTAACTTTTCCCATTTGCATTCACCTCTTATGTATAATCAAACAATAATTAATAACATGTTGTCCTATTAATTATCACATATTACGAAGAATATTCTCACTTACCATTTTAACTCACAACTTATAACTTCATACAAATAAAAAGCCCTCCTCTAACAAAGGAGAGCTGAGTTATTTCATAGTTGGTTCATAACGTTCTGTAAGCCATGTTCTGTTCCTTTGTACTGCAAACGGCCCACGCCTCGTACTCCGGTGGTAATCATCTATCTACAGGTTACGAAAACCTGTCCTTTTCCGTCGTTCATTTCCTTGGAAAAGATTCCCCTACCATTATTTGGGTTTCTCGCTCGTGGGGTTTACCTCGTTCCACTCCTATCATTTCTTCAAGGACTTCGTCACTGTGGCACTTTAAAGGTAGTCAAACCATATCCGAAAGGACTTAGGTTTTTTCCCTGCCGTTAAACCAGCCTTGCAGCCAGAATACCCTAGCTTATGACTTGGCTAGGCACGAACACTACAGCCATCTCAGGCCGTGCGAGCATGGACTTTCCTCTACAACGTTGGCGTTGCAGCGATTACCCAAACGTTATGACAAACATTAGTATAGTGGAAACAAAAAGATTTTGCAATGTTTTTTTCTATGTAAAATGCTTTAACCTTTTTGTTACCTTAATTTATTCGTATAACTTACTTCCAAATACAGCTTTTTCTAAATTAGATAGACGTTTTAAAATATCCGTATTCGTATTGTTATACACTGGTTGTGCAACTGGTGTTTGTACCGGTTGTTGCGGAACTTGTGTTGCCGCTACTTTTTGTTCTTCTAATTCACGTTTCAAACGAGCATTTTGTTGTTTTAATTGATCAAATTCCTTATGAAAAGCTTCATAATCTTTAATAATCATATCAAGAAACTTATCTACTTCTTCTTGTTGATAACCTCTCATACCTGTTTTAAATTCTTTTTCTAAAATATCTTTCGCTGTTAATTTAATTTTATCCGAAATCATTTTCTTCACCTCAAATTTTTGCCAAAGCTTTCATTAACTAAATTTTTTCAGAAACAACGCCTTTTGTCAATCAAATATACGAGTACTATATTACATATTACTCTGCATTATTCCACTGTTCCTCTTCCATTATATCTTGTAAATCAGAAAAAAGAATGAAATAACTGTGATAATTTTCTATTTCTCCTTTTTTCTTAGCTGCTTCTACAATATATTTAGGGCTCCCAGACTTTTCTTCATCATATACAGCTAAAAGTGCATCGCTTTTTTCAATAAAAAATTGATTCTTTAATTTAAATTGCTCTGGGCTTTCGTACTTCCGTTTCGTAATACTATCAATATGATCTGCTTGTGAAAGAATAAATTCGTAATATTCACGGTTATCTTCCTTCCAATTTTCCTCTTGTTCTAAAAAAGGAGTAAATACAGCTAATTTTAAATTTGGATATTCTACTTGAATTTCAAAAACAACTTCAGCAGCCCATAGCTCTACTCCTAACTGACCACTTATAATAACCCACTCCAAACCTTCTTCTACAAAAACAGTTAATTTACGACGCAGCGCCTTTTTTATACACTCTACTCCTGGATGATCATTTTTAAATATTCCAAGTTCAAACGGCTTATATCCTGTTACAGCAACAACCTGCATATCAACACTCCAATTACAAAAAAAGAACTAGCATTTCGCTAGTTCTAACATATCATTTACTTTTTAAACATTCCACCAACGTTTGGTCCGATATTTGGTCCAAATGGTGATACATTCGGTCCTGGTCCAAATGGTGATACGTTCGGTCCTGGTCCAAATGGTGATACATTCGGTCCTGGTCCAAATGGTGATATTTGATGCCCATGGTGATGATGGCCATGACCGCATGGTCCACATCCTCCGCCGAATCCTGGATCACCAGGATCTACAACGTTTACGTTCGAGTTTGTTTGTGGGAAGAAGCTTTGATTTTTAATTTGTTGATGATGAACATGCGTTGTATGAGTTGGAAAAATGTGTGGTACCACCGTTGTTGAAAAAGAATGTGTTACGCATTGTTTCGTTGGATGAATAACAGGAGCTGTCGTACAAATAGGTCCTACAGGCTTATGCCCTCCAAAGCAAGGATGACAATGATGCATAGTTTTTTCTCTCCTCTCTCATTAAAAAAATCTGACTACACTTTACAATATGAGCGAGGGACTAAAGCCGCTTGTTATATATACCCATTTATTTCATGGAAATTTGTCTAGTATCCAATTTCATACGTAATACCTATTATAGACAACCCCCTACTATTATTTACCAAAAAAGCCCCCGACTTGCTTAACAATCCCTGTTACTTGATTCATCGCGTTCATCATTTGTCCAGCCGTGTTCATCATTTTATTTACATCGTAGTTACCATCTGATGATTTAAATTGTGAAACAAAACTAGAAAACTGACTTGGTTGCTGTTGCTGTTGCTTTTGTTTATTCATCGTTGGATATGGTTGTTTTGGTGGATAAAACATAGCTTGTTGATTTACATATTGAGCTGGCGACATGTAGTTTTGTGAATTCATATACGCTTGCTGTGGTTGATTCGTATACATTTGCTGCGGCTGATTCATATGCGGTTGTTGCGACTGATCCATGTGCGGTTGTTGCGGCTGATTCATATGCGCTTGTTGCGGCTGATTCATATGCGCTTGTTGCGGCTGATTCATATGCGCTTGCTGTGGTTGATTCGTATATGCTTGTTGCGGCTGATTCATATGCGCTTGCTGCGGTTGATTCCCAAACGACACTTCAAATGGTTGATAATAATTTTGGTTTCCATAATGAGGCTCGAAAGGATACATATTATATCGTAAATATGTATCCTCATTATATTGGTACATATTTTGCTGTGCATATGGATTTGCTTGCTGATATACATTAGGTTGTTGAAACATGCATTCTCTCCTCCTTGGCATAAGTTTCTACATATAGAATATGTACCTATAAAATAAAATGTGTGACGGAGTACCTGTCTGTTTTTGTCGGAAGTTTAAATTTTTAAAAAAATTAGAAAGTAAACCCTTCCATGCTATGATAATAAGGAAGAAGATTCTCATGGGGGAGGAATCAACATGGTATTAGGGGATTTAAAACAAGCGTTTTCTCAAAAAAAGGGGTATTACACAGAAAATTCGAATGAACTGTTAGACTTTGCAAGACATTGTTATCTTGAAGGAAAAGTATGCATATCAGATTACCGAACATTAATACGAGAGTTAGAAATAAACGGTGCAACAAAACCTACAACAGTGACAGAGGCATAAAAAAACAAGAGGGTTTTCCCTCTTGTTATTTACATTGATCTACGATATTTTGCAAAGTATACGAAATAGCTTGATGAGTTTCAAAGAAACGTTTGCCTTTTCCCTTATTAACAAAACATTGTAGCACATTAGTTTGTAAATTATCATACACTTGATCAATTTGTTGTACATGTATATACTTAGGTCGTTCTTCCTTTATCCACCTATAAGCTAATTCTTTCCACATCTCTAACTCCGCATCTACAATATCAACAAATGGCTTCATATCCTTATAAAAATCGTATTCAGCCATCTCTCTTTTTTCACATTCGCTTCATCATTATACTGCATTAACTTCTCCGAAGACTGGATTAATGCTTCATGTCCCATTTTGTTCCCACCTTATTATGCACTCACTACGACGTTTTGAAATGTCTTTACCCAGCTCCCTTTTTCTTCGTGATGCACTAATTTATTTTCCATATGTTCTATATGCATTTCTGTTATTTCTATCTTATTGCGTATTTTTTCACCTTTATCCTTCAATGCATGATTCATTCTAATCCCAATCTTCATTTCCAGCAAATCGAGAGAACTTAACATTTGATCCATTTTTTTCATAACATCTTCCTTCTGAACCATCGCCATATTTAAAACGCCCCCTTCTTTGCCTTTCCTTTGTCATGTAATTTCGCCGATTGATTAATTACTCCTTCTCACATGACAAAACTAGTTGATATTCGTCAAAGAAATCATTTAGTATGCCATTATTAGAAATGGTAACAATACAAAAAGGAGGTGTATTACGATGGCAAAAAATAAAAACGAAAAAAAGAAAAAGCAAAACAAACAACAAAACAAACCTGAGACTGGTAATCCAAAGCTTGATGGTCCAAATTTCCCCGCTACATAAAGTGAAACTTTAATCAGTGGGGTTTTGTTCATCCCCCACTGATTATTAGCCCGCACCAATCGGGTGTTTACGGACAGCAGGGCTTCCACCTACCTTCTTTGCTCCAGCCAAATTTTGAGGTGGGAGTTTTACTGTCCGCAAATAGCGGGATAAAATGACACTTTAACCAAAGTGGCTTTTACAAACAACTATTTTCTAGTCTACCTTACCTCTTCGCTTTCGATAAGTGTTGAAGTTAAAGTCGTACTGCCGGCAAATAGCCGATTAGAAAGTAACTTGTTGTAGAGCATATTACTTTTAATAAAGAAGTCCCGCCCTCATTTAAGAAGGCGGGACTTCTTTATTATATCATGAACTCATCCATTCTTTTAACAAAACTACTTAATATAGAAAGAGTATGTATTTGCTCCCTCTTCTTTCTATACCATTCTGTTATATTAATTTCCCCCTTAGGTTTTTCAAGTAAAAATAATGAATCTATTTCCAACCCTTCACTAAACCAATCTTTTTCAATTAACTTTTCATGAGTGACAATAGAATACGCATCCCGAAGAGCCGGCGTACATGATTTTCTAATTCCCCTTATATTACATTCATAATCCATCCTTGATCCTGTATGCCTAGTTTGCACTGCAAATTTATAAAAAGAAGCCTTATACTTTGAATGAAATAATAACCAAGCTAATTGTTTCCCCAGTTCTATACGTTTTTGCAACGTTTCAAATTGATAAACTGAAAATCCATACATTCCCCCTTCCACCATTGGAAAAATAACTGCACTAACGTGAAATATTTCTTGAAATTTGAATAGTGCAGTATCAAATACATGTTTTTGAAAGTATGCATTCTCAATTACTGGTTTTTGAATTTTATTTTGTTCATTAATAATAAGTGCCGTCATAAGCCTATTTATATCTTTTTTCTCCCAAAACGCGCCCCATTCTTTTTCCATAAAAATTGATATGTTGAAAAATTGTAACAAATGAAAGAGCGGCGCACATCTCTTTTTACTTTCCTCATACAGTAATAGTTGAGGAAATGCATCTAAAAAAATGAGCCAATTGGCTTTCTCATACAAATGAAATAATCGTCTCTTAACTGTTTGAGATAAAAGATTAGAATAATATTCTCCTTCTAAATCTGTCATGTTCCATCCCCCATTCCTTGAAACCATGCTTGCTAAAAAAGACCATCTAATTTCTCTATTTCTCAAATAATATTCTTGGTAAGATTGTGTACGTGAAATATTATCTACGTTAGCTACATCCGTGCTCTCCTTAATAGTAAGAACTATAGCTTTTTCCTCTTCTGTACAAAAAATATCATTACGGGTCTGTTTAATTTTTTCGTAATCATTCCATCGAAACATGAGTAAGTCACCATACCTTTCTTGAAAAAGGTCACATCTTTTTTCATTTTTTGATATAATCACCTTTGTAAGTAAATCTTATCAAGTTGGGAGTGGACAAAATATGACCATTCGTTACCCAAATGGAAAAAGGTACGATCAAGCTTCACAACCTCATAAAACACCAATAAAAAAACATACTTACAGTAATAGAGGTATGTCCCTTGAAGAGGAATTGAATGACACCAATCAATATTACTTAACCCATAATATTGCATGCGTACATAAAAAACCTACACCTCTTCAAATTGTAAAAGTAGATTACCCCGCTCGAAGTGCTGCAGTGGTAAAAGAAGCGTATTTCAAACAACCTTCTACAACAGATTACAACGGTGTATACAAAGGGAAATACATCGATTTTGAAGCGAAAGAAACTAAAAATAAAACCAGTTTTCCACTTCAAAACTTCCACCTTCATCAAATTGAACATATGAAGCAAGTAGTCGCTCATAATGGAATTGCATTTGTTATTATTAAATTTACACTTTTTGATGAATTTTATTTATTAGATGCAAAACATATTATTGCATTTTGGAATCGTCAAAATACTGGTGGACGTAAATCGATTACAAAACAAGAAATAGAAGAGCATGGGTCTTTATTATCATGCGGTTATCACCCTCGAATTGATTATATCCGCGTACTAGACACGGTTTATTTTTCGTGATAGAGTCATCACTAAGGCTCTTTTTTCGACTTTTGGGGGAGAGAATGAAAGGTAGGAGAAAGTATAATGTCAGATAATTATCGTTCTCGTACAGAACGAAATCATGTAAAAAATCAAACGAAAGAAACAAATAATAAAGAAGAAAAACCAAAGAAAAAAGGTTCCTTTTTCAAGAGATTTCTTATAGGTTGTCTACTTCTTGGTATCGTCGGTCTCGTAGCTGGCGTTTCGGCCTTCTTTGTTATGGTAAAGGACGCTCCAAAACTAGACAAATCAAAGCTAGTCAATCCTTTATCAACAAAATTCCTTGATAAAAACGGGAATTTCTTCTATGAATACGGTGCTGAAAAACGAACCCATGTTACATACGATCAAATTCCAAAAGTAATTGAAAGTGCATTCCTTGCGACTGAGGATGCTCGTTTCTACGATCATAATGGAATTGATTTTAGACGTACTGGAATGGCAGTCATGGAAAATGTCACTGGTGGTTTTGGATCACAAGGTGGTAGTACGATTACACAGCAAGTAGTTAAAAACTATTTTCTAACGATGGAAAAAACTGCAAAAAGAAAAGTGCAGGAATGGTACTTATCTTATAAGTTAGAGCAACAGTACTCAAAACATGAAATTTTAGAAATGTACTTAAATAAGATTAACCTCGGTAATCGCTCTTACGGTATTTCAACAGCAGCAAAAAAATATTACGGCAAAGATTTAAAAGACATACAACTACACGAAGCTGCAATGCTCGCTGGTTTACCCCAAGGTCCTAACATTTATGATCCAACAAAACCAGATAACGTTGATAGAGCAACGAAACGTCGTAATATCGTATTAACATTAATGAACCGACACGGGTATATAACGAAACAAGAAATGAATGATGCAATGCAAATCTCTGTAACACAAGGACTTCTTCCATCTTCAGAAGTGACTGAAATGAAGTATCAAGCATTTATAGATGCTGCTGTAAAGGAAGTTGAAAAAGAATACCCTGATGTAAATATCGGTTCAGATGGTTTAACGATTCATACAACACTTGATCAAGATGCTCAAGATTACGCTGAAAAAATTATGGATGGGAATCTCATCAAGTATCCAAACGATCAATTCCAAGGATCATTCGTATTTATGGATACTCAGTCTGGAGAAGTTCGAGCAATCGGCGCTGGTCGTAAAGAAAGTAAATCTACTTTCAAAGGTCATAATATGGCAGTTGATTTAAAACGCCAAGTTGGTTCAACAATGAAACCAATTTTCGACTATGGTCCTGCAATTGAAAACCTTCAATGGTCTACTTATCATCAATTAAATGACTCTGAATATACTTACTCTGATGGCACAAAGATTAAAAATGCTACGGGTAATTTTAAAGGTGACGTTTCACTTCGTGAAGCATTGAAGAAGTCATTAAACATCCCGGCTTTAAAAACAGCTCAAACAGTCGGTATTCCTAAGGCACAAGAGTTTGCTGAAGGTTTAGGAATGACGTTTAAAGATGGGAAAGCATATGAATCTACTGCAATCGGTAGTAATGAAGGCTCTCCGTTAGATGTCGCTGGAGCTTATGCAGCATTTGGAAATGACGGTGTATACAATAAACCTCATTTCGTTAGAGAAGTTATTTTCCCAGATGGAAAAAAGAAAAGCTTTAAACCGAAAGAACAACGCGCAATGCATGACTATACAGCTTACATGGTTACTGACGTTCTTCGTGACGTAGTAAAACCTGGTTCTGGCGGTACAGGTCCAACAGCATATGTTTCTGGATTCGACGTTGCTGGTAAAACAGGAACACAAAACTTTGATAAATCTGTTATTAAAAAATACGGTATTCCAGCAGATGCCAACAGAGATAGTTGGTTCGCAGGATATACACCACAATATACAATGGCTGTATGGACTGGTTATGAAAAAGATAGCCCAGAAAATTACATTAGCGATCGTTCTACTAGAATTGCTCAGCAAATGTTCCAAGCAATGATGAGCAAATTTGCTACGGATAAATCTCGTTTCGAGCGCCCTTCTTCTGTACAAGAATTAAATGGAGAACTGTACATTAAAGGTGCGAAAAAAGATGCAGTTAAAGAAATTAAAGTAGATCCACCTAGTGGCCTTAATGTCGCTTTCGATGGCGCTAGCACAGTGACACTGAACTGGTCTGGACCATCATCAAATGTTGATGCATACGCAGCAAGCTATAAAGCTACTGACGGTTCTAGTGGTAGCTTATCAGTAAGCGGTACGACAGCTACTCTTGGTGGTATTAAACCAGGTGTTACTTACAGTTTCTCTGTAGTAGCGAAAAAGGGTACTGGAACAAGCCCTGCAGTTGGTGCATCCTTCACTGCCCCTGGCGGAACTCCAGATGCGAAAAAAGCTGATGAAGAAGCTAAGAAAAAAGCTGACGAAGAAGCCCTGAAAAAGACCAATGAAGATAAACTAAAACAAGAAGAAGCTAAGAAAAAAGCTGATGAAGATCAGCGTAAACAGCAAGAACAGCAACAGCAACAACAACAAGAACAACAACGTAAACAACAAGAACAACAGCAGCAACAAGAACAACAACGTAAACAGCAAGAAGAAGCTCAAAAGAAAGCCGCTGACGAAGAGGCTAAGAAGAAAGCTGACGAAGAAGCTAAGAGAAAAGCCGACGAAGAAGCTAAGAGAAAAGCTGACGAAGAAGCTAGAAAAAAAGCTGAAGAGCAACAACAGCAACAAAATACCGGGGAAGATACACCTCACGCGGACGGAAATGTTGTTACAACAGAGTCTTAATAAACAAAAAAAGAAGTCGGTTTCTCTTAATGAGAAACCGGCTTCTTTTTTGTTATCATTTTCTTTACATATAGCTTTTCTATTTCGATATACAACTGTGCTAATTGAATATACGAATGGTAATTACTCGGTTTCTTTATAATAAATGAATATCGCTCCATAAAATTAACAGGTTGTACTTCCAATTTATTCGTATTTACTTGCATCTCATTCAAACTATGAACAGGCTGCTCATTTAACCAATATATAACCGATAGAAAGTGCGCTGCAAAAAGAATCATCGGACCCTCAGCTTCTTGTTTTTTTCTGTTTCGAAATAGTATAGCAATTTCTTCATGCTTGCTTTTCCATATATTTAACACCGCTGGAATACTTGTTTCAATTTCATTCCATGGCTCATATTTTCTTTCAATATCAAATATAAAGTAAGTATTTTGTATTATCTCTTCAAAAGATTGGTCTGTGTGATACGTAATCGAATTTGCACTCTCTTTAAAAAATGGTACGCACCGAAACTCTTTCGGTATTTCTATAACTCGCTCCATCCTTTATTTCCCCTTCATTCGTTTCTTTCCTTCGCGACATATTTCTAGTAATCGACACTCTTCACATTGTGGTCGCTGCGCCTTACAGTAATAACGTCCGAAGAAAATCATACGGTGGTGTGTAACTCCCCACTCATCCATTGGAATTTTCTTCATCAATGTCTTTTCCACTTCTAACACAGAATCTTTCCATCTACAAATTGCTAACCGTTTACTCACTCTCTCTACATGCGTATCAACAGCAATCGCTGGAATCCCAAACGCTACCGAAACAACTACATTCGCCGTCTTTCTCCCTACTCCTGGTAATTTCGTCAGCTCATCACGGTCTTCTGGAACTTTCCCGTTATAATCATCTAGTAACATCCGGCACAATTTTTGAATATTTTTCGCCTTATTTCTAAACAATCCAATGGAACGTATATCTTGTTGTAATTCTTCTAAAGACACACTTAAATAATCTTCTGGTGTTTTATATTTTTGAAATAAGTTTTTCGTCACTTTATTCACAAGTACATCTGTGCATTGTGCAGATAATGCCACTGCGATTACAAGTTCAAATGGATTATCATGAATTAATTCACAATGCGCTTCTGGATACATATCCGCCATTGTATCTAAACAATAACGAATTTGCGTTTTGTTCAACATATCTTTCCTCCTACACTACTGCTCCAACCAATTATAAAAAGGCACTTTCCCAGTAAATTTAGTCTCTTGTTTTGTCGTTTGTTGTGCGCGTTGTTGATTCGCTCTAAATTTCTGGCCTTGATTTTGCGCTTGATCTACCGTTTTAATTCCGTTCTTTTTCCACTCAAACAAAATACGATCAATATACCGGAAATTAAGTTTACCACTCATAACAGCTTCACGAAGAGCCGCTTGAATTAAATTCGGATGGTGTTGATCTTGATCTTCCCACATCCCTAATGTTTCACATTCAAATGGCGAAAGTGGTCTTCCGAATTCTTTTTCAAATACTGTATATAAATTTACTTGAATTTGTTTTTGTTCTTTTTGCTCTTCCTCTATAGATTCATTCATTAAAAAGTGCAATATTTTTTCCCACAGTGGTTGTAAAGAATAACTTTCACACATCATCGCTTCAGATCTTCGTCCACCTTCTAGTGCTAAAAAACCTTTTTGGATTAAAGTCTGAATCACTTCCATGCATTTCATTTCTGTTATCGTCATCCGTTCTGAAATCTCTGAAGGAGTCGGGAACGAATTACCTGATTCTAAAAATGTGTGTACATGAAGTACTACCATAAATTCCGTCTCATTTAAACCTAGCTTTTTATAATGCATCATAAGCAATTTAGGAATCGCTATGCTTCCCTGTTCAAACCATTGTAACATCATTTTCTTTTTCATCACCAAACACCTCGTTCTCTAGTATAACACACCTTTAGCCATTTCTTTTTGCCACAATTCGTCAAAAAAACCTCCCTATATATAGGGAGGTTTTTTTCCATTTACTACAAGAAACAGACGATTAAGCCTGTACTTTACTTTTCATGAACGTATGAATTCGTTCTAATGCTTTCTCAACTTGCTCAAGAGATGTCGCATACGATAATCGAACGTTATTTGGTGCACCAAATCCTGTACCTGGAACAAGAGCCACCTTTTCTTCTTCTAATAATGCTTTTGCCCACTCATCAACTGTATCATACCCAGCTAACGCTACGGCTTCTTTTACATTTGGGAATAAGTAAAAAGCACCTTGTGGCTTAATGCAAGTGAAACCAGGAATTTGAATTAATTTATCATAAATAATGTTCAATCTTTCTTCAAACGCTTGACGCATTGTTTCTACAGGTTCTTGTGAGCCTGCATACGCAGCAATTGCACCATATTGAGCAATTGAAGTAGGGTTTGACGTACTATGACTCGCTAAGTTCGTCATCGCTTTAATAAGCTGCTTATTTCCTGCTGCATATCCAATACGCCAACCTGTCATAGAATGTGATTTAGATACACCATTAATAATAAGTGTTTGTTCTTTTAATACATTAGAAAGCTGGGCAATTGAAGTATATTCCGCGTCACCATAAATTAATTTTTCATAAATCTCATCTGAAACGATTAAGATATCATGCTCTAAACATACTTCTCCAAGCTGTTGTAATTCTTCTTTGCTGTAAATCATCCCTGTTGGATTGCTCGGTGAATTAATAATAACAGCTTTCGTTTTCTCTGTAATTGCCTCACGCAGCTGCTTTGCTGTAATTTTGTACTCATTGCCTTCTAGACCTTCTACATAAACTGGCTTACCACCAGCAAGCTTTACTTGCTCAGGATAACTTACCCAATAAGGAGTTGGGATGATAACTTCATCTCCTTCATCAAGTAACACTTGGAATAATGTATATAATGCATGCTTGGCACCATTACATACAATAATTTCAGATGGATCATACGCAATTCCTTGATCACGAGTAAACTTCTTCACAATTTCTTGTTTTAACGCTTGTAATCCACCTGTTGGTGTATATTTCGTATGTCCTTCTAACATCGCTTTATGCGCAGCATCCATAATATGTTTTGGCGTATTAAAGTCAGGTTCTCCTGCTCCTAATCCAATTACATCATGACCTTCTGCTTTTAATGCTTGTGCCTTTGCTGTAATTTCTAAAGTTGCAGATGGTGTTAAAGCAGCTACTCGCTTTGCTAATTTCATTTGTAGTTCCCCCTACATCTATTTTTCAATGCTGTAGTGTCCAGCATAAACCCCATTTTGAAACTCTAAATAGTAATACGTATAACGATCTTCCTGATCAATATATGTAATTTCCCACAATGGAATATCGTTTTGAGCACCTAATTTTACTTTTATAATTTCTTTTGGTTTCGGCTTCGGCTCAGCACCTTCTCCTGTAGCTTGTTCAGCCAACTTTTGCAAAGCTTCTTTTTTAGAAATACCTTCGCTCTTTTTCTTCACAAGGACATTTCCTTTTTTATCAGGCACCCAAACGATAAGTTGTTCTCCTTTTTCATCTGTACCTTGTACGACTGTATATGAAGATTTTCCGTTATAATAATCAACGGTATTTACCTTTGTAATCTTTGCCTTTTCTTTCGCAATTTCTACAGACTTTGACTCTTTTGGAATTTTCTTTTCCATCGCTTTATTATAAACATATGCCCCATATATTCCGCTAGCAACGATAACGATAATGATTGTAAAGATCCACTTTTTCATTGTATCACTACGTTCTGTAAATCGTAAATACAGCTGTTTCTTTATCTTTTTCGTCTAATGCTAATCCGAACATGAGGTCCTGCTCTTTTAACGTACGATTCAAACCATCAACAATTTTATACAAGTCAGACGAATATTTAATACGCGTCGTTGATAGGACTTCGATTTTCTTATCCATGAAAAAACTCCTCCGTTACACAAAAATTTCTAATTATAGAAGAACGCAATGCGGTTACAATAAGAGTACATTCTTTACAACCCCTGCTTCATCACCCATCTATTATAGCAGGACATGTACAGCAAAAAAAGGTTTCAAATCGAAAAGCAATATATTTTGTATACAAGAAGTAAGAAAAATAAAATTCCTCCTACCCACATTTTTTACGCCTGAAGTTTAAATGTACTTCAGGCGTATTTTTCTTCCAATTTTATCCATTTGACGATTCTTCTAACTGTACTAACAATTCTTCTAACGGTCCTTCATAGAGCGGTACAGTTGGGATTGATTGTAAAAATCGTTTTCCATAGGAAGAACTTGTCAAACGACGATCTAATACAAATACAGTTCCCGTATCTGTATTTGTTCTAATAAGACGACCAAACCCTTGTTTGAAACGCAAGATTGCTTGCGGGAGGGCCAACTTATCGAATACGTCTTCTCCTTGATTTTTTAACCACTCTCCTTTTGCTTCCATCATCGGCTGATGAGGAGGGGTAAAAGGCAGACGGACAATGACAAGACAGCTTAGGGCATCTCCAGGTATATCTATCCCTTCCCAAAAACTACTTGTTCCTAACAAAATCGATTTGTCGAACTCCTGGAATTTGCGGATTAGACGACTTCGGCTCTTATTATTCACACTTTGCGTTAATAATAAATATCCTTCTAATGTCTCATCATTTTTCAAATTCGTATACGCTTCTTTCAACATTTCATACGAAGTGAATAAAACGAGCATTCTACCTTTTGTAGCTTTCGCTATTTTCGCAATATGTGCCGATATAGACTCAATATATTCTTCATTACTTGCTTTCTTAATAAAAGGTACATCCGTTGAAACCATTAATTTCATTTGCTCTTCAAAACGGAATGGTGATGGAACCTTTAATGTATTGGGAGCAAAATCATGTAAACCTAGCTCCTCTTTTATATAGTCGAATGAATCATTAACTGTTAACGTTGCTGATGTGAAAATAACACTCTTTTTCTGGGTTAAAAATTCATCAGCAAATCTTTCACCAATATGAACAGGCTGCGCATATAGAACTGTTGAATGAATCGTTCCCTTCGTTTCAGTCTCCATCCATGTCACGTATGAATTTTTTTCTAAAATGAGTAATTGTAAAGATTGTGCCATCTTTCTCAACAACTCAATTAAATGCATAAATTCACCTGTAACGACATGCATCTCCCATTCTAATTTACTTTGCAATATTTCAGCTTGCTTCTCAAGTGTAGTCAATAACTTTCTTACATCATACACAAATCGATTTGTTAACTCGGTAATGCTATCCCATAACTTACCTTTCTCTACTTCCGTGTTATATCGATAAATGAGTGGCATATTGCTCATCCCTTGTTCCTGCTTTGTTTGTTTAAATACGAAAGTCCGTAACATTTGAAATAGTTCATCCGTATCAAATTTCAATTCCTTCAAACTATGACTCACCATACGGAAAGTCGAACGCGATGCTTGCTCTGATTTTTTCATCATTTTATATACTTTAGAAAGTACATCATCTGTTTCTAGCGTACCAAGACGAGATAAAGCTAATTGAAAATACATGCATGAGAATTGTTCACCTAATGTTCTACTCGCCGCTTCCTCGATATGATGAGCTTCATCAAAAATAATATGTTCACATGAAGCAAATAGTGGTTCTTCACTTGAAAAATCTTGAAATAATAACGCATGATTTGTAATAACGATATCTGCAAATAATGCTTTATTCTTTGCTCTTTGATAAAAACAACGACTATACCAGTTGCTTTGCATCCCGCCTGGACTATGTACATCACTACAAATACGGTTCCAAAGTAACTTGCCGCCCTCAGGAATATTCAATTCATCACGATCGCCAGTTTCCGTTTGCAATAACCACACTAAAATTTTTGCCTTTGTGAGCGCCATATCATAATTTTTCTCTTCCTCTTGCAAAGCATATTCAAATTTGTGTAGACAAAGGTAATGCTTTCTTCCTTTCAGAAGAGCTACTTCAAATGAAAATGGCATTATTTTCTTTAATAAAGGAATTTCTTTTTCTAGTATTTGTTGTTGCAATTGTACAGTTTGTGTACTTATAATGACAGGTTCTTCTTTTTTCTTTGCGAAATAAATACTTGGAAGTAAATATGCAAGCGTCTTCCCCGTACCTGTTCCTGCTTCAATCAGTGAAAACCTAGAATCTCTTAGCGCTGTATATATTTCCTTCATCATAATTTGTTGGCTTTCTCTTTTTTCAAACTTTGGCATATTCAATTCAAGTTTATCGATTGTCTTATGTAAGAAAGCATCAAATTTAGATGAGTATGTTTCACTGAGGCTTAAAGAATAATTCCGCTTTCGAAGCGCAATATTTCGATACACCTCACACTCCTCTGCCTCTTCTTTACCATGCATCATTTTCTTTAAAATATTTTCAGAAAGTACATCAGCTATATCACTTTGGAAAACATCACTTAATTCATAAAGCGATTGTAATGTGACAAGTGGTAACTTTTCAATTTCACTTAAAAATTGTAAAAACAACTCCGCTGTTGCAAGAGCATCACTATCCGCACGATGTGGTTGATCGTGCTCTAGTTCATGCTGCTTAGCTAAATCACGTAATTTATAACTATCAGCTGTCGGCAAAAGAATTTGCGCCAATTCAACTGTATCAATTTTAGGACAATGTACTTCTGTATATCCAGCTTGCCTTAATTCTTCATTTAAAAAATTCCAATCAAAGTGAACGTTATGTGCAACAAAAGCCGCACCTTGTAATAGCTCAACAATCATCGGGGCTACATCTCGAAATAACGGGGCTTGTTTTACAAGATCTTCATCAATCCCAGTTAATTCTGTAATAAATAGGGGAATCTCTCTCTTCGGATTAATAAAAGATGAAAAAATCTCTAATATCTCTCCAGCTTCCACTACAACAGCTGCAATTTGGGTGATTTTATCCTTCCCATCCTTCCAGGAGTTCCCTGTCGTCTCTAAATCAACAACGACATAACGCTTACTCATATATGTAACACCTCAATTTCTTACCTATCAAACACAAAAATTATATAATGTTACTATACCACGTTTTACCTCATCTTAATGAAAAGATGCACAAAAAAGCTATCTCCTTAATTAGAGATAGCCTTCCTACTTATAATATCGTGCCAGCTTTTTCAGCACCTAACATTTCAATAATTTGATTATCATCGTCTAATACTGCAATTTTCGGCTCTTGTTTATGAACATTTTCTTCTGCCACTAAACCATAGCAAATAATAATAACTTTATCACCCGGTTGTACAAGCCTTGCAGCTGCACCATTTAAACACACAACACCGCTACCGCGCTCTCCTTTAATAACATATGTCTCTAAGCGAGCTCCATTGTTATTATTTACAATTTGTACTTTTTCATTTTCTACAATATTTACCGCATCCATTAAATCTTCATCAATTGTAATACTACCTACATAATTTAAATTTGCTTCTGTTACAGTTGCACGATGTAACTTCGCTCTCATCATTGTGCGAAACATAGATGCTCCCCCTTATTTCCCCATTAATGTTATATTGTCAATTAATCGTACATTTTCAAACTTAACCGCAATCGCTACAATGATTCTTCCTTCAATTTTATTTATTGCTTTTAATGAAGGATATGCATATAAATCAGCATAATCTACAGTGCCTTTCGTATACTTCTCAATATGCTCTTTCACAAGATTCATAATGATTTCCGGATTACGTTCGCCTGCCTCAATTCGTTCTTTCGCTATACATAGACTGCCGTATAAATGAGGAGCCTCTTCACGTTCTTCTAGTGATAAATACACATTACGAGAACTTTTCGCTAATCCATCTTCTTCCCTTACAATATCAACTGGTACGATCGTAACGGGAATATTAAAATCAGTTACGAATCCTTCAATTACAGCTACTTGCTGTGCATCTTTCATACCGAAATAAGCACGCGTTGGCAATGTAATATTAAATAGTTTCATTAGTACAGTCGCCACACCAGCGAAATGACCAGGTCTTTGTTTGCCACATAATACGTCGGTACGCTTCACAACTTCTA
This sequence comes from Bacillus sp. TH17, assembly GCF_016651125.1. Taxonomy (NCBI): domain Bacteria; kingdom Bacillati; phylum Bacillota; class Bacilli; order Caryophanales; family Bacillaceae; genus Bacillus; species Bacillus sp. TH17. The sequence continues at coordinate 1,179,087 of NZ_JAEKEN010000001.1, read as the reverse complement.
CTGTTGTCGTTTGTTCTGCTGGATACATCTCTTCTACACTCGGATAAAATAAATAATCAACACCATTTTCTTTTGCTACATTTTCATCTCTAACAATATCACGTGGGTATCGATCTAAATCTTCATTTGGTCCAAATTGTAGTGGATTTACAAATACACTTAAAACTACAATTTCATTTTCTTCCCTTGCCTTACGTAGTAACGTAGCATGCCCTTCGTGTAAATACCCCATCGTTGGAACAAAACCGATACTTTTTCCACTTGCATGCAGTTCGTTTGTAATTTGCTGCATCTCTTGCACTGTAGTTATGATTTTCATTATTGTTTTCCTCCGTATAACGCTAAGCACTCTTCCTCTTTCATTGTAAATGAATGTTTTTCTTCAGGAAATTGCCCTGTCTTTACTTCAGTAACGTATTGCGAAATCCCTCGCACAATCTCCTCTTGAACAGACGTATATTGCTTCACAAATTTCGGAACACGATTTACGCCGTACGAGATAAGATCGTGGTATACAAGAACTTGCCCATCTACTTTTTGTCCTGCTCCAATTCCAATTGTAGGAATTGTTAACTGCTCTGAAATAAGTTCTGCTAATTGCATTGGCACACATTCTAGCACAAGTGCTATCGCACCAGCTTCCTCACATTTCTTTGCATCTTCTATTAATTTTTTTGCACTTTCAGCATCTTTCCCTTGTACTTTATACCCACCTAGCACTCCTACAGATTGAGGAGTTAAACCTAAATGCGCCACAACGGGAATTCCCGCATTCGTTAAGTAGTGAATAGTTGATATAACTTCTCCAGCACCTTCTACCTTTAATGCATGTGCCCCGCTCTCTTGAACAATGCGACGTGCATTAATCATCGTATCTTGCAATGAGACATGATAAGACATAAATGGCATATCAGTTACAATAAAAGTCTCTTTCGCTCCGCGGCGTACAGCTTTCGTATGATGAATCATATCCTCTACTGTTACTGGAACTGTTGAATCATACCCAAGTACAACCATTCCTAGAGAATCACCCACTAAAATCATATCGACTTTAGCTTCTTCTGCTAATTTAGCAGATGGATAATCATACGCCGTTAGCATTGTAATCGGCTCACCTTGCTCTTTCATTTTCAAAAAATCTGTTTTTGTTTTCAAAAACTACTCCTCCTTTATGCAGGAGAGAGGAGATGGCCGAAATCATATAAAAAACCCCTCTGGCCATAAAAGGGCAGAAGGGTTGTGTGTTAGTCGGCATTATTCATCCCTCTGTCCCAGTCCATTATTGGATCAAGGCAGAATCCAAATTATTATTTTTTCATACTGCGTAAAATAATGGTGCAGTTCGCTTTGATACTGCCCATATTCGAACTAATTATAGCAAACTCTGAAAAGGAATTGCTACATTTTTTCGAAAAAATAATTTTTTACCCCTATTACGGTATGTGAAATTTATTAGTATCTAAATGACAAAAAGAAGCTCCAAAATAGGAACTTCTTTTACTTAATTTCTATATCAGCAGAATGAATGTGGTGCACTTGTCCTTGATGATCCTCAAGTAACAATACACCATCCTCCGTAATTCCTTTTGCTAGCCCATTAATAGTTTCCTTCATCGTTCGAGCTGTAATTTCTTTTCCGATACTTACTGCGTAACTTTCCCAAAGAATTTTAATAACAGAGAAGCCATTTTTTAAATACTCTTCATACAATTTCTCTAGTTGCAAGAAAATTTGTTGCATAAGTTCCGCACGAACAATCGGCTTACCCGATTCAATTGCTAATGAAGTTGCAATTTGCTGAATTTCCTCATCAAAATGTTCTTGTTTCTGATTTGCATTAATGCCAATTCCCATAATAACAGCATTAATTTTATCTGGATCAGCTTGCATCTCCGTTAATATACCGACAGCTTTTTTACCTTGAATTAAAATATCATTCGGCCACTTAATCCCTACGTTTACACCGATACATTTTTCAATTGCTTGCGCTACGCTAACAGCTGCTAATAAAGTAAGCTGTGGTGCATGATGAACTGGAATCGAGGGACGCAAAATAATACTCATCCAAATTCCTGTTCCTTTTGGGGAATACCATTTTCTACTTAAACGTCCTCTACCTGCTGTTTGTTCTTCAGCAACGACAATTGTTCCCTCTTCTGCGCCTTCATAAGCAAGTCTCGCTGCAATATGCTGAGTAGACTCAACCGATTCTTCAAAATAAACCGTTCTACCGATACGCTCTGTTTGTAATCCTAATTGAATCTCATTCGCAGTTACTTTATCTGGTTTACTAGCAATTCGGTACCCTAAGCGGCGTACAGCTTCTAGTTCATACCCTTCATTACGAAGGTCCTCCATATGCTTCCATACAGCGGTTCTCGAACAACCAAGTTTGTCACTAAGTATTTGACCAGATACAAATGCACCATCTGCTTCAGAAAAAACTTGTAATAACTGCTTTCTTATAGTAGATTGCATCTTTGTAGCCACTCCCTTATATCCTCTTTCTTATTAACTAAATCTCCTTGTACGATTGCTTCTTCAATATTTTGAAGCATTTCGGCAACCCACGGACCTGGCTTTTTATCTGTCCAGCTTAATAAATCATTACCAGTCACATTCATTTCTTGACGATTTTTTATCGGCAATGCATGAAATAATGATTGTACTTGCTTAACAGACGCACTATTATAACTTTCTATTATCGCTTCATATACTCTTTCCGCCATCTCAGCGATGCGAATCCCAGTTTTATAAAGAAGGATTGTATCCCACTCCTTCTCCTTTCTAGAACGAATTGCTAATAAAACCGCTACGATATCTTTAATCTTTTTATTCGAGAACTTCCATTGACGCAGAAAGACAGATGGATGCTCTTCTCCGATACAATATAGGAAAAATGCCCACGCCTCAACGTCTGTTTCGAAAGAATCCCATTTATACTGCGTAGCTTTCAAGAGTCTTTCTTCTGACATTTGCAAATATGGCAGATGAGAAAATAGCTTAGTTTCTACTAACTCTTGAAGACCATTCACACAATATGTACCGGTCAACAATTTTTCAAATTCAACTGTAATTCTTTCAATCGCTATATGTTCGAGCAAATGCCCATACGTTTCAATTGCTTGTTTCGTCTTTATTTCCAAAGAGAAACCTAACGTACTTACGAACCGAATACCACGCATCATTCGCAGTGCATCTTCTTGAAAACGGTCTGCAGCATCTCCAACCGTTGTAATTTCCTTCAGACGAATCGCTTCTTTCCCAGCAAATAAATCAACCATTTCGCCTTCCTCTGTCATTGCAATTGCATTCATCGTGAAATCACGTCGTTTTAAATCCTCCTCTAATGAACGGACAAATTGAACACTACTAGGTCTTCGAAAATCTTCATATTCGCTTTCTGTTCGAAAAGTAGTTACCTCATACGGTTCACCATTTTCTACAACAATTACAGTTCCATGCTCAAGACCAACCGGAACATGTCTTGGGAAAATAGCCATTACTTCTTCTGGTAAAGCAGATGTTGCGATATCGATATCTCCAATCGGTCTATCGATAATAAGATCGCGTACACTTCCACCAACGAAGTAGGCCTCATGTCCGTGCTGTTTTAACATCTCAATAATTGAACTAGCTTTTTTAAATCTTTCCATTCTTGTCATCCCTTAGTATGTCATAATAAATCGCCTCATACTGTGAAACGATTTTTTCCGAACGAAACTGCTCATATACAGATTTCATCGCTCGCTCTCCCATATTACGGTGAAGTTCTTCATTTTCTAGTAGCTGAATTGCTTGCTTAGCTATTCCGTCTGTATCTCCAACTTCACATATATATCCTGTTTCACCATGTTGAATGACCTCTGGAATGCCCCCAACCCTCGTTCCGATACTAGGCACACCACACGCCATCGCTTCTAATATAACAAGACCAAAACTTTCCTTTTCTGATAAAAGTAGCATTAAATCACTCATCGCAAGAAGCTCTGCAACATTATCTTGCTTTCCTAGGAATAAGACACGTTCCTCAATATGTAAACTTTTCACCAATTGTAAAATAGTACAGAACTCTGGTCCATCACCAACAAGAAGCAATTTCGCATCTACTTCCTTTACAATTTTGGCAAATGACTGCACAACATCCTGTACACGCTTAACCTTTCGGAAATTTGAAATATGAATCAACACTTTTTCATTTTCTCGTATACCATATTCTTTTTTTAATTGAGACATATCACGTTTGAAATAAACACGTTCATCTACAAAATTGTATACCGTCTCAATTTCTTTATCTGGTTTTACAAGTTCATTTGTTTCTTCAATTAACGAATGTGACACAGCTGTAACAACATCAGATTGTTCAATACCAAAGCGAATTAAATTATTTAACGAAGGGTCGGAACCTAACACAGTAATATCCGTTCCATGTAAGGTCGTAACAATTTTAATACGCTCCCCAATCATTTGTTTTGCTAAATATGCACAAATAGCATGCGGGATTGCATAATGCACATGTAAAATATCAAGGTTTTCTCTTTGAGCAACCTCTGCCATTTTACTCGCTAATGCTAAATCGTAAGGTGGATATTGAAAAACAGAATATTGATTTACTGTTACTTCGTGAAAATAAATGTTCGGGTACACTTTATTCAACCGAAATGGTACACCCGATGTAATAAAATGAATTTCATGCCCGCGTTCCGCCAATTGCTTTCCTAACTCTGTCCCAACAACCCCAGAACCACCTACAGAAGGATAACATGTAATACCTATTTTCAATTTCATTTACATCCCCCTATTAAATCAGCATGTAATAAAACCGGTTTCTTACTCATAAATCCTTCGGCATACAGCACTCCAACTTCTTTCCCAAACATCTTCTCCCGAGCGATTACAGTTTCAACGTATCCTTCGGTTAATGGCGTATTAACACCATCACTCCCTGTTGAAAACTGACTTTCATACGCTTCTAACGCTTCCACCTTTTTAGAAAGGTATTCACTAATATCTATACAAAAATTCGGTTTATGAAAACCATTAATCATATAATTATAAAAAGACTCTACACGGTGCGGCGGAAGTTCAGGCATATATTTACGAATTCCCGCTGAAAAGATAGCTTCTTCCACAAGTTTCGCGCAATTAGCATGGTCTGGATGACGATCTTCGTAATATGGTGCGAAAATTAGTGTTGGTTTATATGTACGAATAATCTTTACAATTTCACGTATATATTCTTCTTTCATATACAAACCACGGTCTGGCATTGCTAAATTAATTCTCGTTTTTACTCCCATAATACGAGCTGCAGCCGTTGCTTCTTCTTTTCTTAGTTCTACCGTTCCATTTGAAGAAAGATCAGCTTCTGTTAAATCGCAAATGCCTACTTCATATCCTTGCTTCGTATACTTTGCAATGGTACCTGCCATGCCGATTTCAACATCATCGGCATGAGCACCAAACGCTAATATATGTAATCCACTCATAATTGTTCCCCTCATTTTCTTAACTTTCGGTAATCTAAATCTCCCCGCTCTAATGCATGCATTAGCATTTCAGCACTTGCCATATTTGTTGCTAATGGGATGGCGTATACATCACATAAACGAAGTAACGCATTAACATCTGGTTCATGCGGCTGGGCTGTTAGTGGATCCCGGAAAAAAATCACCATATCCATCTCATTTTTTGCAATCATTGCACCAATTTCTTGATCGCCACCAAGAGGACCGGATTGATATCTTGTTACAACTAAACCAGTTGCCTCCATAATACGAAGTCCTGTCGTTCCTGTTGCAAAAAGTTCATGTTTTTCAAAAATTGGTTTATATGCGTATGCGAACGAAACCATATCATCTTTCTTTTTGTCATGTGCGATTAAGGCAATTTTCATCCGTTGTCTCCCCTTTAGTCGATAATATTTTCTAAACCGTACACAAGATGATCAAGGTTCATTACTGTTTCAATTGATAGTTTTACACCTGACATAAATGATGCACGGTTGAATGAATCATGACGAACTGTTAACATTTGTCCATCTCCGCCGAACATTACTTCTTGGTGTGCAATAAGCCCTGGTAGACGTACGCTATGAATGTGAATACCGTCTACATTTGCACCACGTGCCCCTTCTAATTGTTCCGTTTCATTAGGGTGCCCTTGCTCTTTTGGTACACGATTTTGACGGATTAATTCTACTGTTTTTACAGCTGTACCAGATGGTGCGTCTAATTTTTGATCATGGTGTAATTCAATTACTTCAACATCTTGGAAGTACTTCGCTGCCATTTGTGAAAATTTCATCATAAGAACTGCACCAATCGCAAAATTTGGAGCGATAATTGTTCCTACTTCTTTTTCTTTTGCATTTTCTGTTAATTGCTTTAGTTCTTCTTCAGTAAATCCAGTTGTACCAATAACTGATCTAAGTCCACGTTCAACTGCAAGTGTCACATGTTTCTTTCCAATTTCTGGTGTTGTTAAATCTAACAATACATCTGCTTCTACTTCATCTAAACAAGTATGTAAATCCGCGTAAATAGGTGCATCTAGCGCTGGCATTCCCGGTAAATCAGAAATTTTTTCTCCGCCATGCTTATAATCAATTGCTGCTACTAAATTGAAATGCGCTGTTCTTTCCATAAGAAGGACTGCTTCATATCCCATGCGTCCTCGTGGTCCAGCGATAATTACTTTAATTTCTTTCATGCGTCTTTCTCTCCCTCATCAATACGTGTCCAACGATCTTTATCACGTGTATTAAATTTATTCATTACAATGTTATGCGCTGTTTCTAAATCAATATTTAAACTATTTGCCATACAAATCATAACAAATAAAACATCTCCAAGCTCTTCCTCAACACTTCGTTCTTTCTCAGTCGTTTTCTTTGGTTTCTCACCATAATAATGATTAACCTCTCTTGCAAGCTCTCCCATTTCTTCAGTTAAACGAGCCATCATTGCAAGCGGACTAAAATAACCTTCTTTAAATTGACCGATATATGCATCTACTTCTTTCTGCATATCTTTCATCGTTTTTGCTTCCATACTAGTCACCTCTTATTCCTTCCTCTTTCATGTTAGCCAATTCATCGCGATTTGACAAATATTATTCCCTCATATCACTATTTACGACTCTTTTTAGGATAGACTATAATAAAGTGAAACTTCTTTTGCGTGATTTTTACAAAAGATCAGCCTGAACCAATCGGGTCCCTGCGGCTGGTTCGACCTTTTCTTCTTCGCTTTTCCCTCTACCAGCCGTTGGGACGGGATAAAGTGAAACTTTCTTTTGCATTTTTTCCGCACAATATCAGGCTGAACTAATTAAGCTCTTATACCATTCTCTATTTTTACTATCAACTAGAAATAACTTATTATTATGTTCTATCGTTTAAGAGGAGCAATGCAATCATTACATAATTAGGGGGATTTCTAAATGACATCAAATTTGAAGATTCGAAATATCATTTTTATTTTAATCGGTTCCGCTATTTTTTCTTTCGGTATTGTGAATATCAATATTGAAAATCATCTTGCAGAGGGTGGATTTACGGGCATTACGCTATTATTATATTTTAAATTTTCACTTGATCCTTCCTATACAAACTTAATTTTAAACGTCCCTCTATTTTTCATTGGCTGGAAATTACTCGGCCGAACAACATTTTTATACACATTAATCGGTACATTTAGCGTCTCTTTATTCCTTTGGGTGTTTCAGCGCTACGAGGTTCTCAACTTACATTTAAACTTGCAAAATGATATGACACTGGCTGCTTTATTCGCTGGGGCATTTATCGGCATAGGACTTGGAATTATATTCAAATACGGCGGGACTACTGGCGGTGTTGATATTATCGCAAGGCTAGCTCACAAATATGTTGGCTGGAGTATGGGAAAAACGATGTTTATGTTTGATGCGGTCGTTATCATTATCTCTATTCTTACATATTTATCATATCGCGAGGGCATGTATACGTTAGTTGCTGTTTTTATCGGGGCTAAGGTTATTGATTTCATGCAAGAAGGTGCTTATGCAGCAAAAGGAGCAACTATTATTTCTGATAAAAACGATGAAATTGCTTCAAAAATTTTATCAGAAATGGAGCGCGGAGCAACCTTTTTAAAAGCAGTTGGATCCTATACAAAAATAGAACGTAATGTACTATATTGTGTTGTTGCTAAAAATGAAATCGTAAAATTAAAAAATATCATTATTTCAGTAGATCCACATGCCTTTGTCGCTGTAAGTGATGTACACGATGTTGTTGGTGAAGGATTTACATTAGATGAAAATAAAAAACCGTTACATAATTAAATTCAGCTAGAAAAGCTCTGTAGCTTTTCTAGTTTTTTATTATAAATCTTTTAAGTTTCTCCAAATCCTCATAAATAAGCTCCAACAAACTCCGATTATAGAAAATAGAAGCTGGATGAAAGGTCGGAAAAATATGATATTCTTTTTCTGACCAAATAAATTCTGTACTGCTGCTATCTTTCAATCGCTGCACAGGTTGCTTTAACAATTCTCCATGAACATCCGTAATTTTATTATTTTTACCAACTAAACGCTGTAATGCAATATTACCAAGTGTGACAATAACCGGCTGCTGTATAAATTCCAGTTCATAATCTAGCAAAGGTGCATGGGCAAGTATCTCACCTTGATTCGGTGTTCTATTGTACTTCTTCTGTATTATTTCGCCATTTCGTTCCCTTTTCTCTCTCCATTTATAAGGTCTACTCCGGACCGCACTCGTAATATATACTTCTTCCCTTGTAACGTGAATACGTTCTAAAAATTCCATTAAATGTTTTCCCGCTCTCCCACTAAATGGAATCCCATTATGAATTTCTGTTTCACCAGGTGCTTCTCCAACAAGCATTAATTTCGGGTTTTTAGGGCCCTGTCCACTTAAAAAACCTTCTAATTGGTATGTAGCACTACGCTCCTTCACTTGTTTAACTAAATAATATGGATATTCTATGTCCGTCACCTTCTTTCATCATTCCATACTTATCTTTATTTTAACTAGTTCTATCCCCCATATTCTCTCTATTATTTCCATTTGTAACATATTATAAGATTCAATCCACAAAACAAAAAAAGACTATCAAAATTGATAGTCTTTAATCGTCGCTACGCTGCATACCAGTATAAATTAATACGAGACGTAATAATTCAAATACTGCTACAGCAGCTGCTGCTACATATGTTAATGCTGCCGCATTTAATACTTTACGAGCTTGACCGTACTCATCTGTTGATACGATACCAAGTGCTTCAATTTGTTGCATTGCGCGTTTTGATGCATCAAACTCAACTGGTAATGTAACAAGTTGGAAAATAACACCTGCTGCCATTAAAATAATTCCTAGTAACAACAAACCAGACATTTGTGCAAATACACCAATTAGGACAAAAACCCATGACATGTTTGAACCAAAATTAGCAACTGGCACTAACGAATGGCGTACACGCATAAAGTTATAATCTTTCGCATCTTGAATTGCGTGTCCTACTTCATGTGCTGCTACAGCTGTACCAGCAACTGAATGACCATAATAGTTATCTGTCGATAATCTAACCGTCTTTACACGCGGGTCATAATGATCTGACAAATGACCTGGCGTTTCTTCTACGGCTACATTGTACAATCCATTTTCATCTAAAATTTTTCGAGCCACTTCCGCTCCTGTCATACCTGATGTTGAATAAACTTGTGAATACTTGCTATAGGCACTACGTACTTTTGACTGTGCATACAACGGTATGATCAAAATGATCGCGAAGTAAATTAAATAAAACATCATAAACCTCCATTGAAGTTTTAATTATAGTACTTCTCATTCTATTTTTTTCTTCCACCGTTGTCAATAAATAAACCTTACAATCCGTATCTTTATTTATGCGTATTATCTATCTTTAGAATGCAAGTTGCTTCTCCGCTTCTCTCTCTCCCCTTTATACTTTCTCCATCCAACATACGTTAAAGTGAACAAAATAAGTCCTCCAGTAATTGTCATAAACCAAATGAGAGAGGGAGCAATCTCATCTTTTTTTACTGTATGAAATATTTTTTGCAAATCACCTTTAATAATCCCTAGTTGCATTTGTCCACCTTTCGTTTTTAACATAACGTTACGAAATTCATCCAAATAAGATAAATGTGCATTTACACGCTGCGCTTCGTTTTCTGGCAGAGCAATCATTAAACTAGGATAAATAATATTAAATTCATTTAAAAATGTATTTAGCTTCTGTTGGAACTGTCCATCATCTTCTTTTTCCATCGCCTTTTCTACTTGAGAAAAAGCATTCATTATCTTTCTTTCTCTTTCCATCCAAAGTGGCTGATATTTAGATACTTGTGCATCAACAGCAAGTTGTAACGCTAACATATTATCCACTTTAACTTGCCTATCTGAATCTTCCGCGAGAGATTGTTTCGCCTTATCGTATGCTAAAGAAACGACTCTAATTTGTCCCGGAGTTACTTTTGAATTATTTTCATTCTCCTTTGATAGAAATTGCTCTGAGAAATGGTACAGTACTTGTATTGCCTTTTCATCTTCTTTTTTCTTCACTAACTGCAAAGAGTCATCTAGCAATCCAGTTAGTTCACTCCACTCTTCAGCATATATACGTACTGGAAACATTATAATTAGAAATGCTATCAGTCCAATTAATGTTCTCTTCATCCCGGTCCCCCCTATAACTACTAGTACAAAATATGTGGAATTGGACAAGAATAGAACAGAACAAAACCAAAAAATATATTATCTCTATGAAAACAAAAAAATTCTCTTTAAACAGAGAATTTTTTCTTTGAAACCCTTTTCTTTTTCACTAAATATTTATACACACCGTAGCAAAGCATGCTACCACCTAAAATCAATAATAAAATAATACATGCAGCATGCATAAAGAATTCTTCCGGTAACATTAAAATAACCGGATCTGTTTCAATATCAAACATCCAATAATCATTGCTAAATAAAAGCTTATGAAATAATACGAAACTCTTTTCAAAATTAATAGCAATTGGTAACGTAAGAGCTATTGGAAAAATAATTGTAAGAATCGCTCCGTGAAGTAAAAACTTTTCTTTTTTCTTTTTTAATAAATACCCTCCTCCTAATACAGCAATTACAATCGTTCCATACATTATATATTGAATCTTTACTAAAATATTTTTAACATCTACAAAATGAATGCGTCCATTTGTGGACATATCTAATGTCGGCAATTGTAATGCACCTTCATAAAACGGCGATAAATATGTAATAAGCACATCATAGTTTCTCTTAATTTCATCTTTCGTCATATCCGCTAAATCTGGAATATTTAAAAAATCAATTTCAAAATAATACAACCATTTTCCATATACAACTACCGTTGTCGCGAGAGCGAAAACAGAAAATGCTATGCTATAGGAAACTACTAAAGTGATCAATCGATCCAATATGTTTATACCGCTCTTATTTTTCTTCATTTTCTCCCCCTAAATGTCCTCACCATCATAAAGAAAACTGTTTTCGGTTCTCACGTAAGCAATAATAATATGTAATACACAGTACAGCAATACTTAACCAAAACGTAAAATAACCAATTTTCTCTACAAATAAATGCATAATCCCATATCTCGGCATTTGCCAAAATAAATAATCAATTGCATCATTATGTAATGTCCATATGCCAGCTACAGTGAAGTGCCATTTTTTTATCCGATAAAACGGAGCATATAACATTCCCTGCACTGCCATCGCAAAATGAGATAACATTAACATATATCCCATAAGGCCAATAGGGCCTTTTACATAAATCATAATTGCATTTACAACAACAGCCCAAACACCATATTTTATTAAAGTAACTATCGCTAGCGCTTCTATTAACCCCCAGTTCTTCTTCATCAAAAAAGCAATTAAAACAAAGACAAAAAAGAGAGTCGCCATAGGGCTATCTGGTACAAACGGCCAAAATATAGGTGAGGTTTCTTTTAATTGATTTCCATACCATATGAATCCGTAAATTGTACCTAATATGTTAACAACCAATAAAAATAATAGTACCGAACGTTGCCTTAACATTGCATACAAGTAAGCCAATCTGTATGTCCAACACCTTTCAAGCAAAGTAATTCTTTCATCGAACTCTACTCTATTATATAGCAAACTTTCCGTCATCGTAGAGTAGAAAACTGAAACAGATTAAATTTTCTTTAGGGATGGCTTTGCTATCCCTTTTCTGTTTCAGCTTCCCCTCATCAAACCGTACGTGAGGTTTTCCCTCATACGGCTTTCCGATGCTCTTCCTTCTTTAGCTTTCAGTTTGTTCTAGCTTCCTACTTTCACGAGTGTGTATGTTATTTTCTTCATCAAGTCCTTGATACGACCATGTTTCTTTCGAACATTTCTTTTCTTATTCCAAAAAAGGTTAAGCCGTTCTAAGACGTACCAATCTATTTTACCGAGCCACTTCTGTCCAATTGAAGATAGGCTATAATAATTTTTGAATCCTTGTAGAATTCTATTTAAACCTTTCACCATCAAACAGTGCCCAGCTAAGCTGGGCACGCAAAATAAAAAGCTGACTACAGATTTTGTAGTCAGCTTTTCTATTATTTTTTATTATACTTTGCAACGAATTCCGAAAGCTTTTTCAGTTCCTCATCTGTACCTTTAAATACACCTTTAGGCATTGAGCCTTTTCCATCTTTCGCAATTTTAGCGATTTCTTCTGGTTTTAAAGTTAAGTTTTGTAAAGCCGGTGCTGCCGCTCCGCCCTGTAAATTGTCACCATGACATGTTAAACAAGTATTTTTTTGCATCAACTTGTAGCCGTCATCATTTTTATCAACTGGTGCTGTTTTTACAATTGCTCCTTGTTTTTTTGCAGCTTCCCAATCGTGGTGTGCTACAGATTCCCAAGTTAAAAAAATAATCGATGCAATTGCTAAAAGCATAAACCCCGTTGCTACAGGACGCTTCAATGGTGCTCTTTCTGGGCCTCGATCTAGAAACGGAGCTAATAGTAACGCTCCAAACGCAATCCCCGGCATAATAAACGCACCAATTACAGTAAATGAGCCTGAAGCATACGAATACTTTAATAACTGATACAAGAATAAGAAATACCAATCTGGAAGTGGTATATATCCTGCATCTGTAGGATCCGCCATTCTCTCAAGCGGTGACGGATGTGCCACTGTTAAACATAAATAACCGACTAAAAAAACTGCACCAACCATCCATTCTTTTAACAAGAAATTCGGCCAAAACGCTTCTGTTTTCCCTGGATATTCAGAATAATCTTTTGGAATATTTGGTTTCCGGGCTACTGGTACCCGAGAATCTCCTACAAACTTCATCCCTTTGCCGCGATGCATAATCTCCCTCCTTTTGTTCTTTCCCCTTTAATTTAGCAATCTCTTATAGCGGACCGGAAATACCTTGTTTGCGAATCATGATGAAGTGGAAGGCCATTAAACCTAGAAGTGCTGCTGGTAAGAAGAAGACGTGAATAGCAAAGAAGCGAGTTAATGTTTGAGCGCCAACGATTTCGGAATGACCAGCGAGTAATGTTTTAATATAAGGACCAATGAGCGGCGTTTGCTCTGCAATTTGAATCCCTACTTTCGTAGCAAATAACGCTTTCATATCCCACGGTAATAAATATCCGGTAAAACCAAGACCTAACATAACAAAGAAAATAAGAACACCAACAATCCAGTTTAACTCACGAGGCTTTTTATACGCACCTTGGAAGAAAACTCTGAGTGTATGTAAAAACATCATTACAATTACGAGACTAGCACCCCAGTGATGCATACCACGAACAATTTGCCCGTAAGCTACTTCATTTTGTAAATAATAAACCGACTCCCAAGCATTTTTAATATCCGGCACATAATACATCGTCAAAAACATTCCGGACAAAATTTGAATTACTGTAACGAAAAAGGTAAGTCCTCCAAAGCAATAGACGAATGCAGAAAAGTGATGTGCCGGGTTAACATGCTCAGGTACTTCATGATCAGCGATATCACGCCATATCGGTGTAATATCTAAACGTTCGTCCACCCAATCATAAATTTTATTTAACATCTACTTTGCACCCCCTCTTGGCTTCGCTTTTCCTAAATACAGCGTTCCATCTTTCACTTTAGACTCGTACACATCAAGCGGAGCAAGAGGCGGTGTGCCTTTAATGTTCATCCCATCTTTTGTATAACGTCCCCCGTGACATGGGCAAAAGAATTGATTAGGATGTGCTTTGTCCGAATTCCAGTTCACTGTGCAACCTAAATGTTTACACACTGGAGAAAATGCAACAATGTCTCCGCTTTCATCTTTATGCACCCAAGCAGATTTTGGCTCTTCAGACTTGTACCATCCGTCAACCTGCTTCACCTTAAAATCGAAGCGCTTCGGCTCTGTTGTAATATCCTTTACTTGTCCAACAGCAACCATATCTGTTCCCACTTCTTTTCTTAACACCGGATCAAGCGCAAACCTCGTCATCGGCATTAAAATACCCGCCGCCATAAAGCCTCCTACCCCTGTAAGTGTGTAATTTAAAAACTGTCTTCTTGACACACGATGTTCTTTCTCGCTCACGAAAATTTCCCCCCTCTATCAGAAATTGTCCCCTCGTGAAAAAATTATATAAAAAATAAAAACTAGGACACTATCATGATATAATACCCTCTTGCATAGGTCAATATCATACTACTCATAATAATAAGAACTTTCTGTTTATTATTATTTTATCCATCTTTCTTCCAACATTTCCATAATATTTTTTATGTGTGCACGAATAACTTCCCTTTTCGCTTGGTCACTAAATTGCTCTAATGATAACGATGGAAACCAAAATAAATCACCCTGCACATCTCTCATATCTTCTTTCCATGAAAAGTCACTTGTCACATAGGCAATATGCTTAAAACCTTGCCTTTTTAAATGATCTGTCCATTCTTGCAAACGGTCTTTTTCATTCTTTTGGCTCTCTACCAAATACGTAAATGCGGGCAGTAAAAGCACTCTTCCTTTATACTCCCTTTCCAACTCCATACTCAAAGCCTCAATAAATTCACCTTGCTCTACAACCATTTTCATCTCTTTTGCTGCCGAAATAGACAAAAGGGGTATAATCCCTGTATCTACATACTCCCTCGCTTGCTCAAACTGTTCTACATCTTTTACAATCCATTTCACCTTTTCTCCCCTCCTCCATTCGAAATAACAGAACTTTCACTTTATATATATTAAACCATACTAAAAGAGGTAAAAAAAGAAAAACTACCTATTATTAAGTAGTTTTTCTTAAAAAGTCTGAATTTCGTAAAGATTACATAATCAAAATGAATTCTATAAAATTTTCAACTCTGCTGTTAACCTATGAAATGCTTCCTTATCTTGCTTATCCAAAGCTTCATCAATTTGTTTCAAAAGACGTTCTCTTCTAAATGAGAATACACTTTCTTCTAAAAATCGTTCTGCAAGCAATCGATCTTTTTCATTCACTTCAATATGCTTTGGCAAATATGGGTTTTCTTCTAATACAGCTACATAGTTTGCATTTTGGAACGATGATTTAAAATTAAGCTGAATATAAATATCCTCATCTCGATTCAAACGAATATCATGAAACGATTTTTCTGCATCTGTTGTCATTACATTTTGTTTAAAAAAATGAAACGGTGTGTCTTTCACACAATTTGCTGACATTACTAAGCCACGCGGACAATATTTTGCATGTTCTACGAAGTGGACTTTATGCATTAATTGATCGTGACTCATTAAATAATTCAAAATCCATACACATTCACGCTGTTTCAGTTGGTAATTATTCAAAAACCATTTTACAAAATCCTTCTTCTCGTTTACAGAAACAGGGGTATTCATAGCGATTAAGTCCCTCCTCTGTCTTTCTCTTTTCTTTTTAGATTCAAGAAGCGGCATTCAGTTTCCTTCCAACTTATGAAAAATCCTCTAAATTATATAACAATTCTTCAATATGAATTTGTGTCGGGTCTAGTTGTATTAACTGCGTAAATACTTCTTTCGCCTCTTTTCGCATTCCTTCTTCTAATAAGAAATAACCGTACTCTTCCAAGAAATCTGGATGATTCTTAAAAGAAGTATATGCACTTTCATAGTGTTTTAATGCATCCGAATACATTTCTAATTGTTTTTTTGCAAATGCAAGATCCCAAAGTAGTTGTGTATCTGGTTCTCCACTGTCAATTGCACGCTCTACAACTGCAATTAGCTCTTCGTATTTCTCTTGTTCTTTTAAAATATACGCATATTTTAATATCGCACCTAAATGTCCCGGATCTAGCTCCAGTGCTTTTTGAAGCACTTCTTCTGCCTCCGCTATTTTACCTAATTTCGCCGCAATATTCGCTAATTCTACATAGAAAGGAACAGACAGCTCATCTACTTTAATTCCTTCTTGAAGTGTTTCATAGCTTTCTTGAAGCATGCCTTCTTTTTCATAGCTTTTCGCTAAATACATGTATAACGATGCGTATTCAGGATCTAATTCTTTTAATTCTTGCCAAGCACCAATTGCTCTTTGATATTCTTCTCCTTGGTATAATGTGAAGGCATATCCAAATAATGAGTGAATATCTTTTTGCTCTTCTAACCCCGCTTCATAGTAAGAGATTGCCTCTTCCCAGTTTCCAATAGCACTTAAAGTTTCTGCTAGACGAAGCGCAATGACAACACCACCCATAACTTTATGTTCTGCTAGTAACGATTCATAATAAGTGATCGCCTTTTGCTCTTCACCTTTACTACTATATAATTCTGCTAACCCAAACGTAATAACAGGCTCGTCTGGCATCATTTCTTTCGCCTTTAATAGTTTTTGTTCTGCTACATCATCAAAACCTTGCATTTGGAATAAATCCGCTACAAGTAATAACGATTGAACATATAAATCATCGTTTTCTGGAATATCATGAAGCACTTCAATCGCTTCATCTTCTTTATCTAAATCAATATATAATTCTGCTAAAAATACCGTAAATTCACTTTCTTCCGGATATAGCAAGCGTAAGTCTTCAGTAATTGCTAACGCCTCATCCATAAACCCAAGTGTATGATAGTAACGAGCGATATCATACTTCTCTTCATCATTAGCAACTCGTAGTTGTTCTTTTAATAATTGTAATCCTTTTTCTGCTTCACCGTTTTCAATATAAGAAACAGCCTGTTCAAACTTTTGCATAAACGTCTCCTTTAATTCAAAAAATATTCTCTTCTGTTCATTTATCATAAGCAACTAGGTGTAAGAACGCAACCTTTTGAGTGAGCTACCTCTTCCTATACTTTCTCTCATAGCGCAGCTAATTGTTCGAAAAATTCCGGATACGATACAGCGACCGCATCACTATTCTCTATTTTCACTTCTCCATCTATAATACACGATGCGATTGCAAGCATCATCCCAATACGATGATCGCCATGACTATTAACAGTATTTCCTTTTAAACTTTGTTTACCATATATAATCATACCATCTGGTGTAGCTTCAATCTTCGCACCTAATTTGCCTAATTCATCTACAACCGTATCGATACGATTTGTTTCTTTTACTTTTAACTCCTCAGCGTTTTTAATAACAGTAATTCCTTCTGCCTGCGTTGCCAATAAAGCAATTACAGGAATTTCATCAATTAATCTTGGAATAAGAGTTCCACCAATTTCTATTCCTTTTAGTTTAGATGTTTCAATCGTAATATCCCCGCACGGTTCAAACTCTTCATTTCTAATATGATCGATAGAAATAAGTGCACCCATCTTTGTTAATACATCTAAAACCCCTGTTCTCGTCGGATTTAAACCAACGTTTTCCAATACAAGCTTACTATTTTGGACAATTGCACCAGCTACTAAGAAAAACGCCGCCGAAGAAATATCTCCTGGAACTTCTATGTCTGCACCTTTAAGTTGTTGTCCACCTTGTAATGAAACAGTCCGTCCATTAACATCTACGGTACAACCGAATGCACGCAACATTCTTTCCGTATGATCACGAGATTGCATAGGCTCTGTTACCGTAGTAATCCCTTCCCCTTGCAAACCCGCAAGTAAAACTGCTGACTTCACTTGTGCGCTTGCTACTGGTGAATGGTAATGCATACCTTTTACCTTACCACCGCGAATAGATAAAGGTGTATATTGTCCGTTTTCTCTACCATCAATTTGAGCATTCATCTTACTAAGCGGGTCTGTAACACGTTTCATAGGACGTTTTCCAATTGATGCATCACCAATTATCGTACTATGGAACGGCGTATTTGCTAAAATCCCAAGCATAAGACGAATAGTCGTCCCTGAATTCCCCACATCTAATACTTCTTTCGGTTCTTGTAAATTATGTAATCCTTTACCGTAAATCGTGACATCGTTACCAAACTGTTCAATCTGGACACCTAGTTTTTGAAAACATGCAATTGTACTTAAACAATCTTCTCCTAATAAAAAATTTGATACTTTCGTCGTCCCTTCCGCTATCGCTCCAAACATAACAGAGCGATGCGAAATAGATTTATCTCCTGGAACAACAATTTTCCCATTCAAACTATTTTTTCGTCCTACTAGTTTCAAACTGTATCCTCCTCACATTTTAAATAAGTTATATGTACAATAGTTCTTCTTATACGTCTACTTCTATTGTAACGTTTTCTTTCTTGAACGTGCAAACAACTCCCCTTATTGCAGTTCAAATGAAAAAGGCTCCTGTAACAGGAGCCTCCACCATTTCTTAAGAATACGTTTCTTCTTTCTTCACTTGTTCTTTTACAAGTTCCGTAAGTAATTCAATAATCTCATCATTTTCTTCTTTTAATCCAACAGTAATACGAATACCATCATGCATACCAAATGCTGCACCAGAACGAACGATATATCCTTTTTTCATTAATCGTTCGAAAGCTTCATTACCAGGTATACCAAGTTTCAAGAAAATAAAATTCGTTTGAGATGGATAGTAGAATACGTTATATTCCTTACAAAATGCATAATATTGATTTAATCCTCCGGCATTTTTCTTCACACACTCTTGTAAAAACTGTTGATCCTCTATTGCCGCTAATGCTACCGCTTGGGCGATAGTTGATGTGTTAAATGGTAGTCTTGCTACCTCTAGCTGCCCAATAAGCTTTGCATCACCAATCGCATATCCAATACGAAAAGCAGCTAATCCATATGCTTTTGAGAATGTGCGTAACACTATAAGATTTTCGTACTTTTCAAGAAGAGGTAATGTTTGCGGATAATCTTCTGCCCCAGCATATTCATAATATGCTTCGTCCATAATAACGAGCGCTGACTTTGGAACTGATTCTAAAAATGAAAGTAATTTTTGTTTTTCTACATATGTACCTGTCGGATTATTCGGATTACAAATCCATACAATCTTCGTTTTCTCATCTACTTGTTGTAACATTGCATCTAAATCGTGAATGCCATCTTTAAGTGGTACTTCACGAACTTCTGCTCCTTCAATAACAGCATGGTGATGGTATTGCGAGAACGTAGGGTTCGCCATTACAACATTTGTTCCATTATGTAGCAAAGCACGACTAATCATTTGAATGACTTCATCTAGCCCACTACCAAATAAAAGCTGTTCCGCTTTTACACCTAAATGCTCTGCTACTTTCTCACGAAGCTCAAATGCCGCCCCGTCCGGATAGAGTGCATATTGATTAGCTAACGAAGTTAATGCTTCTGTCACACGCGCAGAGCAGCCAAACGGATTTTCATTCGATGCTAGTTTTACAATTTTTGATAATCCGTATTCTCTTTTTACTTCCTCAATATTTTTCCCAGGTACATATGCTCTCAAAGTTAACAATTGCTCTTTTACTCTCACTTTTCTTCCCCCAGTCATTGATATGATTTATAATGTCTTACTGTCATCTTTAATCATAACCGTCACCATTACGAGAATACCTTTAAATATGCATTTCATACCTGTTCTATGACTTTTTACACCATATCCTTTTGAAATGCTTCTAACGCAATATGAACAGTCTCATCTGAAATAGATACGACATTCACTCCCCCATATTCCTGCATAAGCACCATATGAATTGTTCCAGCATTTGCTTTTTTATCTTGTTTCATCAACTGAACGAGACGTTCTACATTCAAGTCACTTGGCATTTTTGGATAACCGTATTTCAAGAACCACTGCTTCATTTCTTCATAAGAAAGATCAACTTTGTACACTTGCTCACTTAAAAACATCGCAAATAGCATGCCAACCGCTACTCCATCACCGTGAGTAATATTCCCATATCCTAACTCTTTTTCAAGAGCATGTCCTAACGTATGCCCAAAATTCAAATGGGCACGTACACCTTTTTCTGTTTCGTCTTGCGACACAATATTCGCTTTCACAGGAATCGCCTTCGTTAATATATGAATTAACTTTTCATCACGAAGATCCGTTAACGTTTGCACTTCTTCTTTTAACCAATGATATAGCTCTACATCACCAATAAGAGCATGCTTTATCACTTCTGCATAACCTGATCGCCACTCTTTTTCAGGAAGTGAATGTAAAAATGGCGTATGATATACAACAGCTTCTGGCTGATGAAACGCTCCAATCATATTTTTTCCTAGTGGATGGTTAATTGCTACTTTCCCGCCTACTGCGCTATCGTGAGCTAATAAAGTCGTTGGAACTTGGACAAAGCGAATACCACGCATAAACGACGCGGCAACAAATCCAGCCAAATCTCCAATCATTCCGCCTCCAAGTGCGATGATTAAAGAATTTCTATCTAATTTATTTTCAAGAGCCGAAGTGTGAGCCTCATAGAAATTTTCAAAAGACTTCTCTTTTTCGCCACTCGGTACAACAAACGAAAATACTTTTTGCTCTACTTGCAATGCATCAACAACTGTCTGTAAATGCAGTGATGCAACAGCTTCATCAGAAATAATCATTATGTTAGATACTGCAGGATTCATTTTTTGAATAAGCGTTGTTAAGTGTGACAACGCCTCCCTTCCAACATGTACATCATATTCTTTTGATTTCGTTTGAATATGTATGTTCTCCATTAAAATCCCCTCGCATATTCATTATGTTTCTCAATATTTTCACGTATAAGATCGATACGATCCAATCCAAATTGTTCAATTAAAGCTATTGCGAGCTCCCAAGCTACAACAGCTTCAGCCACAACGCTAGCTGCTGGCACTGCACAACTATCTGAACGTTCAATACTCGCTGTAAAAGGTTCTTTCGTATCAATATCAACACTTTGAAGCGGTTTATATAATGTCGGTATCGGTTTCATAACACCGCGCACAACAACCGGCATACCAGTTGTCATGCCACCTTCTAATCCACCTGCATTGTTCGTTTTTCTTCTGTACCCTTGCACTTCATCCCAAAGGATTTCATCATGCACTTCACTTCCAGGTCTATGTGCTGCTTCAAAACCAATTCCAATTTCAACACCTTTAAAAGCGTTAATACTCATAATTGCCGCTGCTAATTTTGCATCTAATTTTCTATCATAATGTACATAGCTACCTACTCCAATTGGCATTCCTTCTACAACTACTTCAACAATACCACCGATAGAATCACCATTTGCCTTCGCATCATCAATTGCTTGCATCATCTTTTTACCGGCCTCTTCATCTAAACAACGTACAGGAGATGCTTCTGTAGTACTTTGTAATTCCACAATAGAGTTATATTTAATATTTGCTGCCTGTACACCACCAATCTCGATAACATGTCCCGCTACTTGTATACCTAATTCCGCTAATATTTTTTTTGCAACTGCACCAGCTGCAACACGAACTGTCGTTTCACGTGCTGAAGAACGCTCTAATACATTCCTCATATCTCTATGACCATATTTAATCGCACCATTTAAATCTGCGTGTCCAGGTCTAGGTTTCGTAACTTGCCTTTTCATTTCTTTCTCTTCCTGCTCAGTTAACGGCTCTGCACCCATAACCTTTGTCCAATGTGTAAAATCACGATTTTCAACAACAAGTGCAATCGGTGACCCCATCGTCTTCCCATGCCTAACACCACTTACAATTTGCACTTGGTCTTTCTCAATTTGCATGCGTCTACCGCGTCCATATCCTTTTTGTCTTCTAGCTAATTCTTCATTTATATCATTCGCTACTAAAGATACCCCTGCCGGAACACCTTCTAAAATTGTCGTAAGTTGCGGACCGTGGGATTCACCAGCTGTAATATATCGCATACGTTATTCCTCTTTTCGCATATGTATTTATCCCGCTACATAAAGCAGCTATATTATCTTCCATCACTCTTTAAAATACAAAGAAATTATATAGTAAATCGAATGTTTGCTTTCCCTACTTGTAATTGTTCGATTATTTTCATAATAGTAGACCTTTTACTTTACATACCAATATATCATAACAGCCCTAACTTCGTAACTGATCGAAATAAAAAAAGTGCAAGAAGAATACCCCTATTCTTCTCACACTTTTTACTATTATCACAGTTATTAAAGCGTTTACAAATTATTTCAAAATAATTAGTAAATCCATTGATTCATTAATTTTGAGTAGTCTACTAATTCTTCTTCCTTAAAGAAAATAGCAATCTCGCGTTCTGCACTTTCTAAAGAATCCGAACCGTGGATAATGTTTTTCGCAACAGTTACACCGAAATCTCCACGAATTGTTCCAGGAGCAGCTTCATGTGGTCGTGTTTTACCCATCATATTGCGTGCTGTATCTACTACACCTTCACCTTGCCATACCATTGCGAATACAGGACCAGATGTAATAAAGTCTACTAATTCACCAAAGAAAGGTCTTTCTTTATGCTCACCGTAGTGTTGTTCAGCAATTTCCGGAGTAACTTGCATTAATTTTGCACCAACTAATTGAAAGCCCTTTTTCTCAAAACGAGCTACAATTTCCCCAATGAAGGCACGTTGTACACCGTCTGGTTTTACCATTAGAAATGTTTTTTCCATAAAAAATCTCTCCACTTCTGAATTATGTATGTAATTGTATATCCCCACACACATATTAACACCCTTATCACAATTGCGCAATAGTTTTGAAATAGAGAGATTATTTTATTTTTTAGACAAAACACTAAAATTTTCGTTTTCCAATATACTTTGCGACATTTTGCAACGCATACTTCGCCTGTCCACGAGGGAGTGGTTTTATTATTTCTAATGCTTTATGTAAATAACGTTCACTAAACGAAAATGCTTTATCAATAGCTTCGCTCGCTTTAATATCATCAATAATTTCTTTCATTTCACTTGCTGTTGTATTTTCATGCACAGATGTAATTTTTTGACGAAGAACTGGATCTTCCATGGCATACAAAACAGGTAATGTAATGTTACCTTGTAATAAATCACCACCAGCAGGCTTTCCAAGCTTCTCTTCTGTCGATACGAAATCTAAAATATCATCAATAATTTGATAAGACATACCAACAAAATATCCGTACCAAAATAGACGATTTACAGTATCACGATTAGCACCAGCAGCAATCGCTCCCAACTGACAACTTGCGGCGATTAACAATGCTGTTTTTCGTTTTATCCTTCTTAAATACGTTCGTAAATTTTGATCATAGTTATACTTATCTTTAATTTGTTCGATTTCACCTTTACAAACTTCTAAAATTGTATGAGACAACGCTTGATGTGCATCTGGAATTTCTATATTTGTTATACATTCAAGAGACTTCGCAAACAAGTAGTCTCCTGTATACATTGCAATACGATCTCCCCATTTCGCATTCACTGTTGCGCTACCGCGTCGTAAAAACGCAGCATCAATGACATCATCGTGAACAAGCGAAGCCATATGAATTAGTTCTAATGCAACCGCAACATGCTTAATTGCATCTAACTTATAATCCCCAAATTTCCCTGCAAGCAAAACAAAAACAGGGCGAATCCGCTTCCCGCCTGCTTCAATAAGCTGTAATGCCGCTTCTTCTACTAACGGCTGCTCAGAAGCAACTGTCTTCTTCAATTCTTTTTCTATAACATTAATATCCGATCGTAAAAAAGAGTACATAAGTTGTAACTTCATATTGTTCACCTTAACCTAAAACGTCTTTTTTCTTTTTTCTTTTTCTTTTTTCTATTTTCTATTTTGATTCTGGTTTAATACCTAAATGCATAGCTGCTACACCAAAAGTAAATGGTTTCACTTGCACATTCTTAAGCCCAGCTTCTTCAAACATACATGCTAACTCTTTCATCCCTGGGAATGTACTAGCAGATTCCTGAAGCCATGAATATTCTTTATAACTTTTCGCAAACATCTTTCCAAATAACGGCATGATATATTTAAAGTATAAGACATACCCTTGACGAAAACCTATCATCGTTGGTTGAGATGTTTCCAGGCAAATTACTTTTCCACCAGGCTTTACTACACGCGTCATTTCTTTTAATACTTGCATGTAATCCGGAACGTTACGTAACCCAAAACCAATTGTTACATAATCAAACGTATTATCTTCATAAGGAAGTTCCATTGCATTTCCATGTATAAGTTCTACTTGCTTTAATTCTAAAGCTTCTACCTTTTGTTTACCGACAGCTAGCATATTTTCGCTAAAGTCTAAACCGTAAACCTTCCCATCTTCACCTACAGCTCCCGCTAGTGCAATTGTCCAATCTGCCGTCCCGCAGCATACATCAAGTGCCTTACTCCCGGGTTTCACATCCATAATTCGCATCGTTTCTTTGCGCCATGCCTTATGCCTTTGAAAACTAATTACAGAATTCATCACATCGTATTTATCAGAAATTTTCTCAAATACGTCATGTACTCTTTCTTCTTTTGATTGTTGCATGCTCGTACCTTCTTCCAATGTAAAGTTGCTTATGTCCTTGATTTATCTCTTAACATAGAAATTATCTCATTAACTTCTGTATGATTCTCTAAAAAATTTTCTTCCTGCTTTCTCATTTCCATAAGCCATTCATTAATAACTGTTTCCAAATTTTTATCATCATCCAATGAGATTTTTTGGACTGCTTGAAAAACAGGTGAATTTTGTTTATCAGCATACAATTGACACTCTTTTTGAAGACGATTTTTTCCTAACACATAAGTTATATATGGTTTCCAATTAGATAACTGAAAATGATCACATGTTTTTTGCAAAAGCGCAGATTCAATTATTACTACACTTTCCATTATGTCTTGAATCGTCACATGTGCTTTTTGATATAGCATAATTTTATGTTCATTAATCTCCTTAATTCCTTCAGCAAGTGCACGAATTAAGATAATATCACAATTCATTGACAATAAGTAATAGTATAGACCACTATAATAATCCCCTGCAAGAACTGTCAATTGACGACGCTTATGGAATCCACTCGTCTCTTCGTTTGCTTTATTTGATACTTTTTCATGTGTATCAAGAGCAATTTGTACAAGCATAATCGTTACGACATAATGATCAATTTGTTCTTTATGTATATTTGCACTTTTTAATGCACCGTATAACAGCGCTATTTTTTCTTCATCAATAAATGGTTCTTCAATATAGTTTATAAAATAAGGATGGCGTAATTTCTCCATCAATTTCTCTTTAATACCCGCATACCCTCCGTAGATGTCACACACAAAAAATCACCCTTGTTTTCTAATTCATAAAATTTATTATAACACATACATTCTATTTTCTATAATCAAAACTTGGCTACTTCTGCCAAACTGCTACCGAATAAAGCCTCAACTTTTATTCATACAAGTTATCTTCGTCTCTAACAACTACAAACATTCATTTACACAAAAGGCAGAAGTAATTTTCAACCTTTATATTCTTGCTCTTTAACATTAAAACTATATCATTTTTTTGTATATAAAAAAAGAAAAGCAGTTTCCCGCTCTTCTTTAATTCGTCTTAATAAACGATAAAATTTCACTACGTGCTGCTGCATCATTTTCTAACACGCCGCGCACTGCAGTCGTTACTGTTTTCGCACCAGGCTTTTTCACACCACGCATCGTCATACACATATGCTCTGCTTCTACTACTACCATTACACCATGCGGCTCTAGTACTTCCATAATAGAGTTAGCTACTGTTGATGTAATACGTTCTTGTAGTTGCGGACGACGCGCAATTGTGTCTACAGTACGAGCTAATTTACTTAGTCCCGTTACTTTTCCACCTTGCGGAATATATGCAACGTGAGCAACTCCATAAAACGGAACAAGATGATGCTCACACATCGAATAGAATGGTATATCTTTTACTAGCACAAGCTCTTCGTGGTCTTCTCCGAATACTTTGTGTAAATGCTCTTTCGGATCCTCATGCATTCCTGAGAATACTTCTGCGTACATTTTCGCAACACGTTTCGGTGTATCAAGTACTCCCTCGCGATTTGGGTCATCTCCGATTGCCTCTAAAATAAGACGTACTGCATGTTCAATTTGTTCTAAATTAACTTTTGCCATCCGCTAGCCCTCCCGAAAAACCTAAAAGTGATACGAACACATTCTAGCATATTTATGTTTTTAAAAGCAAAAAGAAGAGTTTCCAAAAAGGAAACTCTTCTTCCCTGTTAATATGTAAGGATTATTTAACCGCATCTTTTAACGCTTTACCAGGTTTGAATGCAGGTACTTTACTTGCAGCGATTTCAATCTCCTCACCTGTTTGTGGGTTACGACCTTTACGAGCCGCACGCTCACGAACTTCGAAGTTACCGAATCCGATTAGTTGTACTTTATCACCTTGTTTTAAAGCTTCTAAGATAGAATCAAAAACAGCGTCCACTGCTTTTGTTGCGTCCTTTTTAGAAAGGGAACTTGCTTCTGCAACAGCATTGATTAAATCTGTCTTGTTCATGCCATTCACCTCCTCCCAAAGATAAGACTGTATAATGATCATAAAATGAGTCTTACTTTCATTTGTAGGCAATTTTTACAAATTCTATACTACAAAGATGTAGATAAATCATTATCAACGCCTATATTATACGATTCTCCTTTATAATTCAATATTTTTAAGGAAATTGTTACTCTAAAAATGTGAAATTCTGATGAAACTTGACAATTTACAACAAAATATTAGATAATGACTGTTTATTTTTCTATTACGTACTCAAAAAGAAAAAATCCCTCTACAATTAGAGGGATTTTTTCTTATAGTATAATCGCAATTAATCCGCCAGATCCTTCATTAATAATTCTTTCTAGCGTTTCTTTTAATTTATAACGAGCGTTTTCTGGCATTAGAGATAACTTCGCTTGAATTCCTTCTCTAACAATAGAGCTAAGAGAGCGCCCAAATATATCAGAATTCCAAATTGATAGCGGGTCATCTTCAAAATCTTGCATCAAGTAACGAACTAGTTCTTCACTTTGTTTTTCAGTACCGATAATTGGTTCAAATGTTGATTCTACATCCACTTTAATCATATGAATAGACGGCGCAACCGCTTTTAATTTAACACCGAACCTTGAGCCGTGACGAATAATTTCCGGTTCATCTAAGCTCATATCAGCTAATGCAGGCGCTGCTACTCCATATCCGGTTTGTTTTACCATCCGCAAGGCATCTGCCACTTGGTCATATTCTGTTTTCGCATGAGATAAATCGAGCATAAGCTTTAATAAATGATCTTTCCCTCGAATCTCTACTCCTACTACTTCTTTTAAAATTTGATCATACAATTCATCTGGCGCATATAAATCAATCTCTGCCACACCTTGCCCCATATCGATGCCAGCTAGACTTGCTCGATCAATAAATTCATATTGACTAAACTGCCAAACGACACGGTCCACATCACGAAGACGTTTTATATCCTTTACAGTCTCTTGAACCGCTTCCTGATAACTTTGGCGTAACCAATGCCCTTCATTTAGCACCATTACCCAGCTCGGAAGGTTTACATTCACTTCTAAAACCGGGAACTCGAATAATGCTTCTCGCAGTACGTTATACACATCTGTTTCTCTTAAACTCTCTACACTCATCGCAATTACTGGGATATCATATTCTTCTGATAAACTTTGACGTAACTGCTCCGTATCTGGATGGTATGGCTGTACAGTATTGATAATCATAATGAAAGGCTTTCCTACTTCTTTTAACTCATTTACAACGCGTTCTTCTGCCTCTATATAATCTCTTCTTGGAATTTCACCAATTGTTCCATCTGTTGTAATAACGACACCAATTGTTGAATGCTCTTGAATTACTTTACGTGTTCCGATTTCTGCAGCTTCATGGAATGGAATAGGCTCTTCATACCAAGGAGTATTAATCATGCGCGGACCATTCTCATCTTCATAGCCTTTTGCTCCTGGAACCGTATATCCAACACAATCTACTAATCGAATATTTACTTCAAGACCTTCATCTACTTCGATAGAAACCGCTTGGTTTGGAACAAACTTCGGTTCCGTCGTCATTATTGTACGACCAGCAGCACTTTGAGGCAGTTCATCCTGCGCTCTTTGACGGTCTGACTCATTTTCAATATTGGGAATAACAACAAGTTCCATAAATTTTTTAATAAATGTTGATTTCCCTGTTCGAACAGCTCCTACAACTCCAAAATAAATATCACCGCCTGTGCGTTCCGCAATATCTTTAAAAATATCTACCTTTTCCAAGTGATTCCCTCCCTCAATATTTTTGGGAATAATTCCACGTTTATAGTCAACTAATACCTTCTCTAATGTTGCCTATAATATCTGATATAATATAATGGTATTCTAGAAGTTCGGACAATATATCATATAATTTTGTCCAATTTCATATGACTATTTAAAAATACCTTTTGTTTGCATCGCAAGTTGTATAACATAAAAAACCTTTCTTCTAGAACTTATTCACTAAAAGAAAGGTTCATGACTTATGATTTTAAAAAAATTGGTTCTCCATTTTTTACTGTATACGGCAAAGAGTATGCAGGAACAAACGGGGAATCCTTCGATAGTATACTCCGGATATCTTCACCTTCTTTAAATTGTCCTTCATTTTTTTTCAACGCTTCATATAAGTCGATTCTATAATCAACAAACAATTCTCCTTTTTCATTAATTACAAGAGGGAGACCTTTTCCTGAGTACGGACTTGTCACTTGTGGTACATCTTTATATCCTAGTTTTTTGAAGTCTAATTCATAAACACCATCTGTGATCACTTTTTTAAAAGGTGGATATTGATGTTCATCACGATACATTCTTAGCTTCAATGCCACTTCTTGAATTTGTTCCGCCATTCTCACATCAATTAACTTTACTGTCGGATTTTTTTCAACATCTATTAATACATATTGATATACTCCACCACTTTCATACGCATTCCCTGGTGCCTCTTGTATGTACCTTGGGGCAATTTTTTGAAAATCAATTGGATACTTCTGATAAATCGGCGTACTCATATCACGCGTCTTAATTGGTAATAAACCATCCGTTTGCTCCTTATATGTATTAATGGCTTTTTGTACAACTTGCAACTGGTCTTCATAAGGAATAGCACTTTGTTTCATATTTTCTCTTGGATACATACACCCTGTTAAAATGCTCATGCAACAAAATATTAAAATAATATGGATTTTTTTCACTGACAATCACCTTTTCATGCTAGTATGGACTGTTGCTTTTGTAACATTTACCGACTACACATCCTTTATTGCTCAATAGGGCCACTAAATACAACAAGGAAAATAACAATTCCCGATACAATCATGAGGGTGTACGCTACTAAAGCTGTAATCCCTTTCAAAAATTTATTCTTCATTTTATGCCTACTCAATAAAATAAAACTTACTGCAAGAAACATAAATCCAATTGCCCCTAAAGCAAACCACATTTTCATAAGTCCTTCCGACATATATACACCCCTTTACTTTCAATCTATTTTTATACTATTTTAACAAATTAAAATCTTTAAACAAATAAAAATCATCATTTTTCCGTGAATTGATGATTTTTATTTAAAATAATAAAACCGAAGCACGAAATGATGCGCTTCGGTTGACCAAATATGCCCTTAACAGCTCTATTCCCATTCTTTCATAACTATCATATGCATTCTCTAAACTCTTTGTTTCTCATAATTTATTTTTTAAACATTTTACTTAACGAACCAAAATCCGCCGGCATATTATTGTTAATAATCGCTTTTACAATTTGATCCTCTTGCTCTTTCGGCACTTCGCGTCCTGCCATTAGAGCAACTTGATGAATCAATTGGCGAAGCACTGTCTCATCACGTAAGTTCGCATTTTGAACAGACGACGCTAATTTAAAAATATCTTCTTTGTTCACTTTCGCTTCTTTTTCAATGTTATTAAAAATGTTGTTATCCATTCTTTTCACCCTCTCCTCAAGTTACTCTTCATCCTATGCAGAGATGAAAAATTGGTGAAAAGACCCATAAAAAACAAAAAGCGGTAGAAGTACGAAATGTACTTCTACCGCTTTCTTTATAACAAATCAGGTATCGCTTCAACTTCATGTTTTCGAACACGTCCCATCAATGAGCCTACTGCGTCTTTCACATTATTCCCATTGAACAGCACGTCATATAAAGCAGCTGTAATCGGCATTTCAACTTCCATTTTCTCTGCCAATTCATGAGCAGCTTTCGTTGTTCTTACACCTTCTACAACCATACCCATACTTTCTAGCACTTCTTCTAAAGAGTGCCCTTTTCCAAGCATATTTCCAGCGCGCCAATTTCGGCTATGCACACTTGTACAAGTTACAATTAAGTCTCCCATACCAGTTAGACCAGCAAATGTTAACGGATTTCCGCCCATTTTTCTTCCTAAACGAGCAATCTCTGTTAAACCACGTGTCATTAATGCCGCTTTCGCATTATCACCTAATCCAAGCCCGTCAGATATCCCCGCAGCTAGTGCAATAATATTTTTTAAAGCACCACCAAGTTCAACTCCAACGATATCTGGGTTTGTATATACACGGAAATAGCTATTCATAAACAAATCTTGTACTCCCTCAGCCGCTTCCATACGCTTTGCTGCAGACGTAACAGTTGTCGCTTGACGCAATCCAACTTCTTCAGCGTGACTCGGCCCAGATAGTACAACAACATCCTTAATCAAGCTCTCTGGAATTTCTTCCTCAATCACTTCCGAAATACGTTTTGACGTACCTGGTTCGATTCCTTTACTTGCATGAATCCAAGTAATTGGCTCTGTAACAATTTCTTTCATCTCTTGCAATACGTCTCGGTACGCTTTCGTCGGTACTACTAGCAGTACTGTATTTACATCTACTAATGCTTCTTCTAAAGAAGAGTAGGCTACGATTGTGCTTGGCAATGTAATCCCTGGAAGATATCTACTGTTCTCACGCTTCGTATTAATTTCATTCATGAGTTCAGGACGGTTTCCCCAAATACGTACATCATGCCCATTGTCAGCTAATACCATCGCTAACGCTGTTCCCCAGCTACCTGCTCCTATTACTGTGATTTTTGTCATAAAATCACATCCTCTCCATTAGTCTCTTGCTCTAGCGATAATGTGAATCGGCGTTCCTACAAAACCGAACGCTTCACGTAAACGGTTCTTTAAGAAGCGCTCATATGAAAAGTGCATTAATTCTGTATCGTTTACAAATATAACAAATGTTGGTGGTTTTACCGCAACTTGTGTCGCATAGAAGATTTTCAGACGGCTACCATTATGTGTCGGCGTTGGATTCATCGCTACCGCATCCATAATTACATCATTTAATACATTCGTTTGTACACGGATGCTATGGCTTTCATTTACCTCATTGATAACCGGTAATAACGTTTGTGTACGCTTTTTCGTTTTCGCAGATAAGAATACAATCGGTGCATACTCTAAAAATTGGAAATGAGCACGGATGTTTTCTTCAAATGCTTTCATTGTTTTTTCATCTTTTTTCACTGCATCCCATTTGTTTACAACGATAATAACAGCTCGTCCTGAATCATGAGCATATCCAGCGATTTTTTTATCTTGCTCAATAATTCCTTCTTCTCCGTCTAAAACGACTAAAACAACGTCAGAACGTTCAATCGCTCTAAGTGCACGAAGTACACTATACTTTTCTGTACTTTCGTATACTTTCCCTTTTTTACGCATACCAGCTGTATCGATGATTACATAATCTTGATCATCTTTACTATATGGTGTATCAACAGCATCACGTGTCGTTCCCGCTATATTACTTACAATTACACGTTCTTGACCAAGAAGTGCATTTACAAGTGATGATTTCCCTACGTTTGGACGTCCAATTAAAGAGAAACGGATTGTTTCATCGTCATACGCTTCTTCTTCAATCTTTGGAAAATGATTTGCAGCTTCATCTAACAAATCACCAAGTCCTAAACCGTGTGTACCTGAAATCGGGAATGGCTCGCCAAATCCTAATGCATAAAAATCATAAATATCACTACGCATGTCTGGATTATCAACCTTATTTACCGCAAGTACAATTGGTTTTTTAGAACGGTATAAAATTTTAGCAACTTCTTCATCTGCTGCAGTTACACCATCGCGACCATTCGTCATAAAAATGATAACATCTGCTTCATCAATCGCTACTTCCGCCTGTTGACGAATTTGTGTCAAGAACGGCTCGTCTCCAATATCAATTCCACCTGTATCAATAATGTTAAACTCATGATTTAACCATTCTCCCGCACTATAAATACGGTCTCGCGTTATACCTGGTATATCTTCTACGATTGAAACTCTTTCTCCAACAATTCTATTGAAAATAGTAGATTTCCCTACGTTCGGGCGGCCTACTATCGCTATTACTGGTTTCGGCATATACTTTCATCCTTTCAACTTGCTTCTGTTTATTATGTAAAAAACCCTTCTTTGTGCAAGAAGGGATTTGCATTCCAGAATATTTCTCAACGTATCAAAACACCTCACATTATACCACACGTTACTAATGTTTCACAATAATATATACATTATCTTGTAAGCGATGTGCAATACCATCTAAAATAGCCTCTAAATTATTTGCAACAAATTCCAGTTCCTCTGTCGACTCGCAAATAAATAAAGGGGCACCACCTGCAAATTTCTCTGGCGTTGTTGTAATGACTGCGAGAATAACACTTTCTAACATCATCTCTTATCTCCCCTTCCTTTCGGAGCTTCTGATGACATATGAACAGCACTCTCTAATGTTGGTACATTTCCGATTACCCCTATCGCTTTTTCTGCATCTTGATCTTGCGGCAGTACAAAAATCCCAACTCTCCCATCCTCTAAATCACGCTTCGCTAACGGTACAAGTGCCGGCGTTCCAGAATCTCTATATATTCCTAAAGCAACCGAAACATCATGTAAAATAGCTTGCCGTTGTCCTAAGTTTGAGATTGTAACCATCGCATCTATCGATTTCGGTTTTAAAATAAATCCCATTCCATATTTCATAATTTCTTCTTGCCTTGCTGGCAATCCAATATTCATAATGTAAATATTATCAATATAAAGTCCCGCTCCTTCAAAACGAAGTGGAACGTGCTCTATTTCTACAAGGTCATGAAGTCTTTTACCTGACATTAATTTTTTCGCAATGAAAAAACTTACTATACCAGTAATTACCCCGGCAATCCATGAATCGAATCCTATATACGCAAACGTTGTTACAAACGACGTTAACATCGCCAAGTAGTTACGACTTTCAAATACTAATGCAATTCCTTCAATGTATGTATTACCACGTGGTACGAGCTCATATCCATCTAATTGTTGAAGCGTATTTCTTTCCATATTGCGCACATCACGAAATTGCGTCGCTGCTAACGTAAGAAATGTAATTGCAGAGAAATCTTTTTTCAAAACAGACGGAATCGCAATTGCTCCTAAGGCAGCCGCAATTAATCCCATCGCGATATGAATAATTTTCCCGTGAAGCCTCGTCGGATATTGCCTCGTATCGGTACGAAGCATTAACAACCTAGTTATTGTACCTGCAATTACGCCACATAAAATAGCTGGTGTATATTCAGTCATGTATTACCCTCGCCTTTCTTTTACGTGTTTTCCTCTTAAATTGTTCCATATATACCGATGCCTTTGTAATCCAAAGTAAAATCGCCATAAATAAAGTGGAAACAGCAGCAACATCTAAAAAAGCTAAACTGCCGTATTCATAAGGAAAATGTAATTTACGAAAAATCAGCGTCACCAATAATTCTCCTTGTAACATCCCTATATATAAGGAGCATAATCGTAATATGCGATCCCCGTGCAATAAAACCGATGCATACACAAGTGCACCACTTAACAGCAACAACCTATCAACCACAATCCAAATTGGATCATATACTTCTAACAAATGAAAGCTTGTATATAACATTGCAATAATAAGTGCCGAAAGTAAGGTATATAATTTTTTCCAAATAGAATATAACGCGATACCTACAAAAGAAATAATACAAAGCAAAAGGGCATTTACCGATATTGTGAAAGAAGCAATCGTCACATTTAACGGAGAACAAATAATAAAAATTAATATACAAGCACTTATCTTCCAACGAATAGATTCCTTTTTCATAAAAAAGGTCACGACAATCCACCCTATCCAAGCAACAAAATAAAAAGTACTCCCATCCATCATTTCACCTCCTATGATTTCCATTATGGGAACTTTTTATGAAAGTTAATCCTCCTTTTCTTTGTGCATAGTTTTTCTCATAACAGCAAAACTTTTAATAAGGAGGTGTAACTCACAATGGGTAAAGATCGCCAAGAACGAAAGCTAAGAGAATCACGCCGCGTTGAATCTGATCGCGACCAATCACTTCAATATCCCGGTGCAACAAGTCTTGATACACCGGAGCAAGCTCGAAAGCAGAATCAGCATTAAATAAAGTGAAACTTCAGTGGGGGATTATTAGCCCACACCAATCAAGCTGCCCTCAAATAGGCAATACAAAAAGACGGTTTCGATATTGTACGAAACCGTCTTTTTACACAATTATTTTATTTATTTCTACTCGTAATATAATTCTTTTGTTTTCGCATTATAAACCCTATCACTCAACGAGGCATCAATCGTAACTACACCTGTTGGTTTTTTAGAATATGTAATAACATAATACGTATGTAGAGAAGGATCTTTACTCTTTACCTCTACACGTACATAATCCATCTCTCCTATCTCATTTAACTTTCGCTCAACCTCTTTTTTCGCACCTACAATATCTTCTTTTTCTCCTTTAATTTCCCTACTCACAATGGTATTTCCTTGATCAGAAAGTAATACTACTTCAGCATTACTTAAACTCGCTTCATTTGGTATATTAAAATAATAAATTACATACGAATCTTCCGATGGATTTTTGTCTTCTCCTAATTCCCTTGGCAAAATTAGTGCTTCTATTCCACTTCCTGCATTCACCGTTGGATTCCTATACAATTTATTCCCGACTGCGATTGCAATATTCGCCGTTTTAATTGCTGATTGCGCTGTTGTTGAACTAGAATCTCCTTCTCTTACATTTGAAGTTAATGAAATTTCAACCTTTTTATTATATCCAGAAACCGCTGTATCTTCTCTTATATTTCGTGCATGGATGTTAAAATATTCACTATTATATGTAATGCGTCCTATTGAATTTTTACTATTTGAAGATACATTATCTCCTTTTTTATTAACATCCTCATCCCCAAAATTATCGTAAATTTTCCCTTGTTTCTTTTGACTCTTAAATAGCAATCTCTTATCTTGTTTTATCGCTAACCAGCTATATAGAGAAGAATACTTTCTTACTTTTACCATGTTTTTCCACAAAATATTTATATATACTTTTATTATAATGTAAATTCTCTCTTTTTTCCATTTATAGAATTATATAGAATGATAACTTCTCGCCCTCCCTCTTCATTTTACGAAAATAAAACGCAAAAAAATCAACCGGATGGTTGATTTTTTATCGCCTACTATAATGTACAGTGTCAATCCCTCGCTGCGCTAACCAATGGTACGTTTCACCTTTTACAACAAGAGGTACAGATTGTAACTCTTCTATCGTCTTCACGCCAAGAGCTGTCATAATAAATTTTAAATCTGTATGTAAAAGATCAATTTCATCCACTAAATTCTCAACACCATCTTGCATTAAAATACGTAAAAAGTATCCAGCAAACGCAGTTGTATTCGCCCCTAATGCGATTGCCTTCGCCACGTCAAGTGCTGTTTGTATACCCCCAGATGCAATAAAAGAGAGGTTATTATTTGTAGAGGTTGCTTCAATAATCGAGGTAGCTGTTTGTATGCCCCAGTTATTAAAATAAGAAAGCATTCGCTGTCTTCTTTCATTTTCAACAGCAGCAAAATTCGTACCACCTTGTCCGCCAATATCAATTGCTGTTATACCTATATTCGCTAACTGTTGTACTGTTTCCTTACTCATTCCAAAACCGACTTCTTTTACGATGACAGGTACTTTACTTTTTAAAACTATTTTCTCAATCCGCTGAAGTACACCAGTAAAATCACGGTCTCCTTCTGGCATCGTTAACTCCTGTATGACATTTAAATGAATTTGCAGTGCATTCGCTTCAATCATATCAACGGCACGCTCTGCCTGTTCGACAGTTGCCTCACTTCCTAAGTTTGCGAAAAAAATCCCATTCGGATTTACTTTCCTAACAACTTTATACGAAGCCGATTCACTTTCATCTTTTAAAGCTGCCATTTGCGAACCTACAGCCATAGCAAGGTTATGATGTTTCGCTACATATGCTAATTGCTCATTAATATGTAATGTTTGCTCTCCTCCACCACCAGTCATCGCATTGATAAAAATCGGCGAACTTAGTGAAAGTTCGCCGATTTTTGTTTCACATGTTATAGTGTCATAACTTGAATTTGGCAAGCTTTGATGCACAAAATCAATATCATGAAAGCCATGCGTACGAGACTGACCAGTAGAAAGAGCATATTCAATATGATCTAATTTACGTTTTGCCCTTACCACTTGTACCCCTCTTTATTTCTTTAATTTTTTCAGTTGTTCACCAATAATATCACTTAACTGGAAAGTAGCCGAATCAGCATTTGGCTCATATTGGCTATAATCTTCTGTTACATTATTTTCTTCAAGCGTTTCTTTTATGCTTAAAGAAATACGTTTTTCTGCTACATGGACTTCAAGTACTTTCACTTTTACTTCTTGTCCCATTTCCAATACTTCATTTGGATTTTTCACGTGACGATTTGCAATTTGAGATACATGTACAAGCCCTTCAACACCAGGTAAAATTTCAACAAACGCACCGAATGTAACAAGGCGTTTTACTACTCCCTCACGAATATCTCCAGCTTTTATTTCGCCAGCAACATTTTCCCAAGGTCCTGGCTGAGCTGCTTTAATTGATAAAGAAATACGTTGCGTATCAGCATCAACAGATAACACTTTTACCTTTACCTTTTGACCTTGCTCTAATACCTCAGAAGGTTGCTCTACACGTTCGTGTGAAATTTGTGAAATGTGAACTAAACCGTCCACACCACCAACGTTAACGAAAGCACCAAAATCCGTTAATCGTTGTACTGTTCCTTCAACAATATCCCCTTCTTTTAACGAAGAGATTGCTTCTTTTTTCTTAGAATCTAGTTCTAGTTCTACTACCGCTTTATGTGAAAGAATAACACGATTTTTTTCACGGTCTAATTCAACAATTTTCACCGCTAATGTTTTTCCTTTATAGTCAGCAAAGTCTTCTACATAATGTACTTCTACAAGTGAAGCTGGGATAAAACCACGAACACCAAGGTCCACAACTAACCCACCATTCACGATATCTTTTACAGTAACATCAAATACATGACCAGAATTAAATTTTTCTTGTAATTCTACCCACGCTTTTTCTGCGTCAACAGCTCTCTTAGATAAAACAAGATCATCATCTTCTAATTTAATAATTTTCAATTCAAGTGTTTGATCTAATTCTACAACATCGCTTGCTTTTTCAATATGAACGTTAGCTAATTCACTAATCGGAATTACGCCATCTGTTTTGTATCCAACATTTACAAGAACTTGTTTCTCTTCAACTTTCGTTACAGAACCTGTAACAACGTCACCAACTTGTAATTCTTTTGAATTCATAACTTCTTCATTCATTTTCTCTACCATGGAAATACCTCCCTACAGAATTGACAAAGCATTTTTATGTATATACGAAATGAAAACAAATGTTTTCATTTGCATGTTTAAGAATTTATCATCACATATTCTGTTTCAATACAGTTCACAAGAAACTATATTAAATCTATATAAATAGTATACAGCAAAATCATCTTGAAGAAAGTATGATTTGAAATATAATAGCGAATATATTCTGACAGTTTTTTCCCTCTGTAACTAACTTCTTACAAATTAGCCCATTTGTCAAGAAAAGAGACTTATAATTCACTTATCCTTTACAATTCAAAAAAAAAAGAAAGAGGATAGTCCTCTTTCTTTATTTCGCAAATACTCCTGAAACAATACCCATAATTTTTTGGACAACTTCTTCAATTGATAAAGAAGTTGTATCTAATTCCAATGCATCATCAGCTTTTTTCAAAGGAGAAACTTCGCGTTCTGAATCTAATTTATCACGCCTAGCAATTTCTTCTCTTAACTGCTCTAAATTAGAATCGAAACCTTTATTCATATTTTCTAAATGTCTTCTTTCCGCTCTTTCTTCTACAGAAGCAAGCATAAAGATTTTCACTTCAGCATCCGGTAGTACATGTGTACCAATATCACGGCCATCCATTACTACGCCGCCTTTTTTAGCTAATCCTTGTTGACGACGTACCATTTCTTCACGAACAAGACGATGCTTTGCTACAATAGATACACGATTCGTCACATCTGGCGTACGAATCACTTCAGAAACATCTTGTCCATTTAAAAATACAAGTTGTGTATTTTCCCCTTGCTGAAATTCAATTTTTACATTTTTTACAACTTCCATTAACTTTTCTTCATTTTCAATATCCACTTTTTGTTCAAGGGCTGCATATGTAATAGTACGGTACATTGCGCCTGTATCAATGTAAACATATGAAAGTTTTTTTGCAACAACTTTTGCCACTGTACTTTTCCCAGCAGCCGCTGGACCATCTATAGCAATCGAAATTCGTTTATCCATTGTAACACCTCATTTTTCACTTATAAAACAAAACGAAAAGCAGGTATTTTCCCCCTGCTTCTTCTCATTTGCCTCACGTCATTAAATCCTCAATAATTGTAGCATAATCCATCATAGAAGAAAATGAAAACTACTTATTCACCTGTAAGATTTCCGCCTTATTTTTCGTGACGACACCTTCGTAATAAACAATTTTCGATAAATATTTCACTGAAGATTTATGTATAAAAAGCAGTTGGACGACAGAAAGAAAAATAAATTGAATCAGTAATATACGAATTATAATTTTCTCCACTTTTTTCAAAAAACTCACTCCTTCCCACTCTACACTTACACATCCACTCTCATAAATTTCCATAAACAAAACCTAACCTAATAACCACTTACCGGAGCACACTTAAGGTAATTTATTTTATTGTCATTTTCTAAGCATACTTTTATACATTTTCATTGTCGAATTTACTCAAAACATGTTATGTTCTAAATGTATTTTTCAACTTGAAAGGGGTATAAGCATTGAAAAGAATCCTAGTTTTACACACAGGTGGAACAATTGCAATGGAGGAAGATAAAGAAACTGGGGTCGTACAACCAGGTAAAAAGAATCCTCTTTTAAAATTCATTCCTGATTTAGAAGGCGATGTTGATTTAATTGTCGAAGATGTGTTCCATCTTCCATCTCCTCACATGACTCCTAGCGAAATGCTACAATTGCAAGTCATCATTGACGAAAGAGTAAAACAAGACGATATTCACGGCGTAGTCATCACGCATGGTACCGATACATTAGAAGAGACAGCTTATTTTCTTGATTTAACAGTTCAAGCAACTATCCCAATCGTTGTGACAGGGGCAATGCGTTCTAGTAATGAATTAGGTGCTGATGGTCTATATAATTTCTTATCAGCTGTAAAAGTTGCTAGTAGTAATGAAGCTGCTGAAAAAGGCGTTCTAGTGGTATTAAATGACGAAATACATTGTGCTACAAATGTAACAAAAACGCACACAAGTAATGTCGCGACATTCCAAAGTCCACAGTACGGACCAATTGGCATGGTAACAAAACGTGGTGTTGTTTTCCATCATGCTTTAGTGCATCACGAAACATGCACAGTACGACAGATTTCTAAAAACGTTGTCGTTCTAAAAGCATACGCAGGTATGGATGATACATTATTATCAGCAATCGAAACGCTACCAGTAGACGGAATTGTTATTGAAGCACTTGGACAAGGTAATTTACCTCCAAGAACACTTCCTAGTCTAGGGCGATTAATAGAAAAAGGCATTCCAATTGTATTAGTTTCACGCTGCTTTAACGGTATCGTTCAAGACGTATACTCTTATGAAGGTGGCGGAAAACAATTAAAAGATATGGGCATTGTTTTCACCTACGGTTTAAACGCTCAAAAGGCGCGAATTAAATTACTAGTCGCACTAGAAAACACAAACTCTCACGAAACAATCCAACATATGTTTATGCACGATTAAAAAGAAGCTGTCGAAGATTTTGATATGATCCCCTTATAGTAGACAGGAAAAAGAAAGCACATTAACCTGTTTACTATGGAGGGGATTTTTTCATGGGAAAAATTAGAGTCACTTACGATGTAGAATTTAAGAAACAAGCTATAGATTTATACTTAAAAGAAGGCATGAGCTATAAAACCATTGCGAAAGAATTAGGTATTCATCACTCGGTTGTAAGTCGTTGGGTGAAACACTTTGAAGCTGAAGGAATCAAAGGACTAGAAGAAAAACGCGGTAAAGCGAAAGGACCAGGTTTAGGTAGACCAAGGGTTAGACCCGAAGATCCTGAAGCTAAGATCAGACGATTAGAAGCGGAAAATGAAATGTTAAAAAAGCTCTTAGGGATGTAAAAGGAGGAATGAAAGTCGTATCCAAAATAAAAAAATTCGAAGTCATCCATGAAATGACAAAAACAGGTTATACAGTGACCATTCTATGCGATATTGCTGGTGTAACCAGAAGTGGATACTACAAATGGCTAAAACGGCATACGACGCCTTCTAAAAAACAATCAGAGGATATCGAAATTAAGAAAAAGATATTGGAGTGTCATAAAAAATTAAGAGGAATTTATGGATATAGAAGAATACAAGTGTGGCTGAAAGCCACATATAACCTTCATTTGAACCATAAGCACATCCAAAGATTGATGAGTGAACTAGGTATCAAAGCCGTAATTAGGAAAAAACGACCTTATTACGGAAAAAAAGAAGCTTATGTGATTTCAGAGAACCATCTAAATAGGGAGTTTCAGGCTTCAAAACCGAATGAGAAATGGGTAACCGATATTACCTATTTGATTTTCAATGGACAGCGCTTGTACTTATCCGCTATTAAGGATTTATACAATAATGAAATTGTTGCCTATGAAACCAGTCGTAGAAACGACTTAAAGCTTGTGTTAGATACGCTTAAAAAGGCAAAGAAAAAACGAAATGTGAAGGGAATCCTCTTACATAGTGATCAAGGATCCCAGTATACATCTCGTCAATATAATCAATTACTTAAAAAATATCAGATGAAGGCAAGTATGTCTCGAAGAGGCAACTGTTGGGATAATGCTTGTATGGAAAACTTCTTCAGTCACTTTAAGGCAGAGTGTTTTCATTTATACTCCTTCCGTAAAGCGAATGAGGTCAAACTTGCCGTGCGTAAATATATGCACTTTTATAATCATCAAAGATTTCAAAAGAAATTAAATAACCTGAGTCCATATAAATATAGAACTCAGGTTGCTTAGTTGCGCTTTTTAAATACTGTCTACTTGACAGGGGTCACTGCATTTCGACAGCTTCTTTTTATTCTTCTCTTGATGCAATGGTTTGCGCAATCGCATCTCCATGGAATCTACCGTTCTCGATAAATATTTCATTTGCGTTATTCCCCGCAGCAATTACACCTGCAATAAAAATATTTTCAGCGTTTGTTTCCATACTACCCTCTATATAAATCGGGCGCCCTGTTTCTTCATCAATCCGAACTCCCATTTTTGTTAAGAAGCTGTGGTCTGGATGGTAACCCGTCATAGCAAATACAAAATCGTTTTGAATTGTATTTGCCTCACCATCTACTGTATACGTCAACGTATGCTCAGTAATTTCTTTTACATGCGCATGGAAATGCATTTGAATTGTCCCATTTCGTACTAACGCCTCAAATTCCGGCAAAATCCACGGCTTAATACTTGGCGAGTATTCCCCACCACGGTATAGAACTGTTACACGTGCACCCGATTTAACAAGCTCTAACGCTGCATCTATACTTGAATTTTTACCACCTATTACAACGACATCTCGATCAAAATAAGGGTGTCCTTCTTTGAAGTAATGAGCTACTTTCTCAAGTTTCTCACCAGGTACATTCATATAATTCGGATTATCATAATATCCAGTTGCGACAACAATGTATTTCGCAACATATATTTCTTTATTTCCATCACGCTTCGTCGTTTCAACTTTAAAAACATCACCATCTTTTTGAACTTGTTCCACTCGTTCAAATGCATTTACACGTATAGATTTACGCTTTACTACTTCACGATAATACGCAAGCGCCTGATTACGAAATGGCTTACGATTTTCTGTAATAAAAGCAACTTCACCAATTTCTAATTTTTCACTAGAGGAGAAAAATGTTTGATGAGTTGGATAATTATAAATTGCATTTACAATGTTTCCTTTTTCGATTACTAACGGATTTAACCCCACTTTTTGCAACGAAATCGCCGCTGCTAATCCGCATGGACCGCCTCCGATAATAGTAACTGTTTCTTTTTGCATACTTAGTTCACTCCTAGTCTTCTACCTCTGCTCTATTTATATAAACAAGAAAAAACCTACTTACAGCAGTAGGCATCTATCTTTATTGTATTCATTTTTCATATATTTGTCATCTAAACGAAACATACATCCGATAGACATCTGCTAAAAACTGCTGAAATTTAATTCCTTGTTGCCCTAATACATTCTCAGGATCGATTTTCCGAGTAGGATCCAACGTTTTGTGTGACACAATAGCCTTTTTAGGATTTAAACCGAAATTTCGACATAAATAAGCGTGATACCACGTAAAACGAGTATACGCCTCCCAAAAGTTTACGTCGCCACCATAGCAAAGTTCAACCCCAATTGCAGCCTTATTCGCATCATAACCGAATAACTCATTATCCGTTGGCACATTGTATCGAACATGGTACGCAACTTCATTTATAGGGACAATTTCTAATATTGTTTTATCATCAATAAATGTATGCGCTGAAGCTTTCGGTTGTATTTCATTAAAGTAATCCCGATTTCCTATCGCATTGCTACCAGGGTTCCCCGTGTCATGACTTACAATAAATCTTACTTTTGAAAGAGGAATTCCTGGTCGTGAATTTCCATACCCAATATAGTTACGCTCTATAGGGAACATCGCCATTACTACCAACT
Source organism: Bacillus sp. TH17 (assembly GCF_016651125.1). Lineage (NCBI taxonomy): Bacteria > Bacillati > Bacillota > Bacilli > Caryophanales > Bacillaceae > Bacillus > Bacillus sp. TH17. The sequence continues at coordinate 1,135,437 of NZ_JAEKEN010000001.1, read as the reverse complement.
CCCGCTCTAAAAAATTACCTTACTTCCTTATATATGTATTCGGTGGCAATGTCCTTATGGCATATTTCTTATGCGAAGAGAACATCGAAAATATTTGATGTGAATACCATAAATAATACAATACTTACAGCCACTCCGTAAAAACCGTAAAACCAAATACAATCTTCTTTCGTATCTAAACCGAAAAATTTATTTACCGATTGTAATAATGTGCCACGCTTGCTTTGTTTGTTTCGTAATACTTCCACTCGTTCTACAACATCTGCTGGCATCATAAATCTTTGGTCTACTGTCATTTTCATCATTTATCTCTCCTTAAAATCATTTCCGTTTTGCTTATCTAAGGAAAGTATAGCACATTTGTTCGTGCAGAACAAGCGTTCTTTTTTTGTTTTTTATTCTATTTTTCACCAAACCAAGTAATAATTGTGAATATAAACGCGATAATTGGTCCAACTACAACTGCACCAAATATTAAAAATAATAATCCTTCGCCGAACACCCGAACGACACTTGTTTTTCGGGCTCTCTTAGCTCTTGCAAGTTCACCCTCTAACACCTTAACCTTTTCTTCTAATTGGTCTACTCGTTCCATTATTTCATTCCCCATATACAACACCTCATTTAATACTTCAACAAAAAAACGCGATTCCCTCGAAAGGAAATCACGTTTTCTCAAAACATTATATATTATACCCAACCTCTGAAGCGACTAGCCTCAGCCATTTTACGAACACCAATCATGTATGCAGCTAAGCGCATGTTCACTTTACGAACTTGTGATGTTTCATAAATTGAATCGAATGATTTTACCATTACTTTTTCTAAACGTTGTTCTACTTCTTCTTCAGTCCAGTAGTAACCTTGGTTATTTTGTACCCACTCAAAGTAAGATACCGTAACGCCACCAGCACTTGCTAATACGTCTGGAACAAGTAAGATACCACGATCTGTTAAGATTTTTGTTGCTTCTAATGTAGTTGGACCATTTGCAGCTTCAACCACAATTTTCGCTTTAATCTTATCAGCATTTTCTTCTGTAATTTGGTTCTCAATTGCAGCAGGAACTAAAATGTCGCAATCAAGTTCTAACAGTTCTGTATTTGAAATTGTATTATTAAATAGTTTTGTTACAGTACCAAAGCTATCGCGACGATCTAGTAAGTAGTCAATATCTAATCCATTCGGATCATGTAATGCACCGTAAGCATCTGAAATTGCAATTACTTTCGCGCCTGCATCATGCATAAATTTAGCTAAGAAGCTACCCGCATTACCAAATCCTTGAACAACAACGCGTGCACCTTTAATATCAATGTCACGTTTTTTCGCAGCTTCACGAATACAAATTGTTACACCTTTTGCAGTCGCTGTTTCACGTCCGTGTGATCCACCTAATACAAGTGGTTTACCTGTAATAAATCCTGGTGAATTAAATTCATCGATACGGCTATACTCATCCATCATCCATGCCATAATTTGTGAGTTTGTAAATACATCTGGAGCCGGAATATCTTTTGTCGGACCAACAATTTGGCTAATTGCTCGTACATAACCGCGGCTTAATCTTTCTAATTCACGGAAAGACATCTCACGTGGGTCACAAATGATTCCACCTTTACCTCCACCATATGGTAAATCAACAATACCACATTTTAAACTCATCCAAATAGAAAGTGCTTTCACTTCATTTTCTGTTACGTTTGGATGGAAGCGAATTCCACCTTTCGTTGGACCAACAGCATCATTATGTTGTGCACGATATCCTGTAAATATTTTAACAGTCCCGTCATCCATACGAACTGGAATTTTCACTGTCATCATACGAATTGGTTCTTTCAATAATTCATATACTTCGTTTGGATAACCCAATTTTTCTAATGCTTCATTAATTACAATTTGTGTTGAATTTAACAATTCAAAATGTTGTTCCCCTTGTTGTTGTGTTTTCGTTTGAGTTCCCTTTTCGGCTACCATAGTAAGTAAACCCCCTGTAATTTCACTTGTTTAGTAAACCTTCATTGCCTAGTATACACCGTTAAATTTGGAATGCAATAGAAAACGCTAACAAATATATACAAACTATTTTGCATTGCAAGCGTTTTCACTATTATTATAGTCCTTTTATTGCTTTTAGAAAAGTAAAATACTTAAATATTTAAATATTTTTTATTTTCATCAAAACACATTCGATAAAACCATTATTTCATCAAGAAATACTGATTACATTTTAACATACAGATCGGCTAGTCTTGTTACCTACACTTCGTTTTATAGATTTTAGATTTTCAGCTGAATAAAAATAAAACCTCAAGCTACGTTACATTAGCTGAGGTTTTGTTTTTTCACAAAGTAATTGTATATTTGTTCAATCGCTTGAGAATCCATTAATTCTTTACCATATTCCATTACGCGGTAAATTGTTGCTGTTGACGGATTACCGTACTCCGCTAAAATAGCTATAAAATCCGCCTTCAATAATTGAAATTGCTCTTCTTCTTCTATCCAAAGATAAAAACGATCATCCCACGTATACAACTTCCCATCAGTTACACCAAGGTTATATAAGCGATTTGACAAATTGATTACATCATCTAATGTAGCAAACTCGTAAAGTATATGTTCACTTTCATCAAGAGTCACTTGCATTTCAATAAACTCGTCACGGAACTCATCTTCTGTGTCCACTTCGTGATTTTCTTTTGTTACAATTACAACCATACCTTGAGCTTGTAGAGAAAATACTTCAACAGCAATCGGTCCATCCGCTTCAAACCCTAATTCTGTATTTGCTTCTTGCATCATATCACGGAATAGTTGCTGTACTTTCGGTGCATTTCTCCACAAATCTTCTTTCGTTAATCCTCGTTCAGATAAATCATCAAATGTTAGGAAAATTTTAATCTTATTATAATTTAAACGTTCCAGTCTCATCTCATACCCTCCCTACGTAACCATTGCATCTAATTTTTATTATATGAAATAGAAAATAGATGGTTCTTTTCGAACGACTATTCCGGCATCTTTAACCATCCATCCCATTCTTCTTTCGTGTTACCAATTAGGATATTTTGAAGATTTAATTCATCTCCAATGCCTTTTCTTCCTATAAAACCACCAGAGATGTTTTCATTTTTTTCTTGCAACAAGTCAATAAATTCTACTGCCTCTTCAAGTTCTCGTTCATCATCAAAAGATATAAACAAATATTTAGGTTGTAATTGTTCAATAGCTAGTAAAATACCTTCTTCATCTAAACTTGTCCCCATATACATTGTTTGATATCCTTTTAGTCGTAAATACGTCGCGAAAATAAATCCTTTTAATATATTATTTTCTAAAACGAAAACTTTGTTAACGGAAGAATACACCGACGCATTATGATAGATCATCCCTAAACGTGTTTGTAAGAATGATACAACATATTTGAATTGCGACATTGTAATCTCATTATTACTTTTTAAAGTTAACAACTTGTTTGCCACTTGAAGAATGATGCTTGCAACAACCTTTTCCGTTGAATATATACTAAAAACCTCGTTTAATAATGCAGAAATTGTAATTTCATCAAATTCTAACAAAGCTTGTAGTATATCGTCCACTAAAACAACTTCTGTATCAGTAATTTTTTCTTTTTGAACGTTGTTCTGCAACCGATTCCCTTCTAATAACTGAACTGCTTGTCCAATCATCATCCCCTCAGAAACTTTGTTCATTAACCATTTCAAAATATGAATATGCTCTTCTGTATATAAACGATGCCCCGCACGATTTCTCTTTGGGGCAATAATATGATAGCGTCTTTCCCATGCGCGAAGTGTACTCGGTTGAATTCCGAGTATATTTGAGACAGCTTTTATATTATATTTTCCATTTGAATTCGGCATTATTTCCCTCCGCATAACGTAATGATATGTGTTTGGGAAGGTGCCCGAAAACGAAGAGGGAACAATGTTGTTCCATACCCATTACTAACAAAGAGAGTCGTATTAGAATGCTTATATACGCCACCCTTTAAATACTTTTCAGATGGAAACAACCGAATCTGGCCTCCATGTGTATGTCCACTTAATACGAGCGAAATTTGTTCATTACCAGACATTTTCTTTATTATATCTGGGTTGTGACTAATTAAAATGCGAAAACCTTCTTCTTTACAATCAGACAACGCTAAATCTAAACGATCTCGTTCTAATCCAACATCATCGATACCGAGTAAGCAAATTTTCTCTCCTAATTCAGACTCAAATACAACTCTTGTATTATCTAATACCTTCACATTATTTTCTATTAATAAAGCATCTAATTCGTGATACTCAATTTCATAGTCATTATTTCCCCATACAAAATATACAGGGGCTATTTCTCTTAACTTTTGAATATTTAAAGCGATTTGCGATAAAGGTACTCCTTTTTCAGCTAAATCACCGCCAATAATTACGATATCTGCTTTTCCTTTCACTCGTTCAATTAGCGAGCTAGAAATGATCCTTCTATGAATATCCGAAATAAAAAAAACTTTAACTTTTTGAAAACTTTCCGGAAATTCTTCGAATACTAAAGTATGTTCCAACACTGTATTACGCATCGCTTCTTTATACATTCCAAGAAGACATACAAAACCAATGCTTATGAGAGTACATAATAATATAATCCATGACATATATTTTTTACTCTCCCTCCTCGTAAAGTATAGTCCTTAATTTTGAGCTATATATCACTCATTTAGCTAGCTCTCATACTTCGTGGACTTATCTTTTATAGGAATTTTCAATTCTTGTCCTACCTTCACTTCGTCTTCTTGTAAATCATTATACTTTTTTATTATTTCTATCCCATCTTCATCTGAGAAATATTGCTTCGCTATACTTTCTAAAGTTTCTCCATCTTTCACAACATGAGTTGCTACTTTCTCAGGCTGCTTCTTTGATTCAGTCTTAGCGGAATCAAAGAAAATTACTTCAAACGCACTTTTCTCAGCATTATTACTATCACTTTTTACCTGTATATACTTATCCGTATACCATAGGATACTAATAGGTAACAATATGAACAAAAATGTTAACACTCGGACGAAAATGTGATTCATTTTAAACTTTGGTTTGTTCTCTTTATTTCTATGAATTTCACTACGCGGCGGTAAACTTTCATCTTCTTCCACTTGCTCAACTTCTAACTCCTCTTCAAAATCAGGAATTCGTTTTCTCATGTTGTTCACCACCACCTTCCATTTATTTTCTTAATTGGAGCCCCATTATAAAATCAACAAGAAAGTGTGCAAAGATTGTTATAAACAAATTTCCTGTCCACTCGAATACATAACCAAAAACAAAACTAATAAAGCAGACGAAACAAAACAAAAAAGGCTTCGTTATATACCGAATATGTAACACAGCAAAAATTAAACTCGCTATTACAATTCCGAAATGAGTCTGCACTACACCTCTAAATAAAAACTCTTCCACAAAGCCAATAATAAACGTGATAACGAGTAAATGCATGACAGAAATCCCTTGAAACATTCTATCGTTAATGCCACCATCATCAAACCAAGATTCTGGAAACACTCGCATTGCAACATAATCTAATAACACAATACAAATCGCTAACAAGCTACCTATTAAAAGTATAGAAACCGGTTCCCATTTCCATAAACTATAAACTTCTCTTTTATCTTGAAATAATATATATGCTAGTAAACAACCGATACCAATAATGATTAGTTGTGTTATGTAGAGATTCAGTCTTATTTCTCTCGGACTCATATCTTCAACATTATGCCTTTGAATGTTCATCATTCCTCCATCTTTCCTAGGCCGAAAAGCTTTTGTAACTCTGTTTCCCAATTATAGTCGAAAACTAACTGTTGCGCTCGTCTTTTTTTATAATCCGTTTTTGTAATACCACAGTAATCACAACAGTTTTCTATCTCTTTTTCTTTTCTATAACCGAATTGTTGTAATAAATATTCACGTCTACATCCTTGAACTTGTATCCATGACTTCATATTTTCTAGCTCACTATATTTATTACGCATTCTCACTTCCACTTCCGCTATTAATCTGTGCATTATTTCATCTGACAAGCTCTCTAACATGAGATTTCGCTGTTGTATGATTCCAAGATGTTCGAGATGATAACGTGTAAAGCGCCAATACTGTTCATTAAATCTTGCTGCATTATAACAAATTTCTTCTACATCTTCTAATGGTAATACTTTCGTTTGAAACATTCTTTCTTGTAGTAACGAAAATAAAAATTGTATTTGCGATTTACTTGGTAATTCATCTTCAATGATTGAAATTGGCAAATCGTGATCCAATGGACTACATAATAAAATGGCTATACTCAATTCTCCATCTCTTCCCGCTCTTCCAATTTCTTGTAAATAGGAAGCTACATTTGTCGGATATTGAAAATGAATAATATATCTTGTATTCGCCTTATTTACCCCCATCCCAAAAGCACTTGTACATATTACAATTTGCAACTGGTCATTCATAAACTGTTGTTGAATTAACATACGCTCTTCATGTTCCATACCACCATGATAAAAAGCTACACCTGTAATTCCTTTTCCTCTTAAATACTCGGTTAAACGCTCTGTCCAGGCCCTACTTGAACAATAAACAATACCAGGCCCTTGCAAATACATTACATGCTCAAAAAGCGCCTCTTTTTTTTCTTCTATTGTTTCCACAAATTGCACTTCCATCGCAATATTTGGACGATCAATTGAGTACACATGCTCAGCAATATTTTTTAGATTTAAACTTTCCGCTATATCTCGCAATACATCCTTTGTCGCAGTTGCTGTTAATGCTAGTACTGTCGGAGATCCGATACTCTCAATTACTTTATCTAATTTTTTATAATCTGGCCGAAAATCATAGCCCCATTGTGAAATACAATGCGCTTCATCTACGACAAATAATGAAATATGAATTTTTTTCAATTCTCTTATTAGAAGTTCCGACTGCAACATCTCTGGCGATACGAAAACAAATTTATAAAAAGATAGCTTTTTCATTGCTTCTCTTTTTTCAATTAACGTCCGAAAACTATTCAATGCAATAACTCGATTTTTCACGACATACTTTAATTGCGTAACTTGGTCTTCCATTAAAGATAATAATGGTGATACAACAAGCACCGTACCCTCTTGCAGAAGCCCCGGAAGTTGATAACACATTGACTTTCCCCTTCCAGTCGGAAGCATTGCTACAACATCTTTTCCTTCCAATAAGTCCGTAATAACTCCTTTTTGCCCCGGACGAAATTCAGAATATCCAAACCACTTATATAAATATTCCTCAAGCTTCATTTATACCCTCCATCCGTGCCAATACAAGACGTACTTCAAAATAAGAGATTTCCTCTCCAACCGCTTGCTTCAACACACGCAATTTACGTGTTTGTAATGCTTCAATTACTTTTGTTACTTTTTCCATTTTTTCTTTTTCCATAAACATTTCAATAGAAAATTCTTTTTCTCGTAAAGCAATTTCTACAAAATGGTCTTCTATCGTGGCAACCTTCAAATTCCGAATTGTTGCTATTTCTTCTAAAGAGCGTCCTTGTCTCCAAAGATTATATGTTTTTTTCGTTGATAAACTAAATAAATCAGCTTTCTCATTTGGATAAGATATAATTTCAGCTAATAACGGAAACTCATTTTCTTTATTGCGAACTTCTTGAATAAGGAAATGAATTGTACCCCAAAATAAAAAATACACTCGAAATATATCTTGTTTCGTAATTTCCGCTAATTGTTGTAAAGTACACCCAATACGTTTATACCCAGTTAACCGATATATTACGATTGTCGCCTCTACTGGATTATTTTTTTGTAAAAGAGTATGCATTTCCTTCCATAATCTTTTAGCCAATTCACTTCTCATATACGGTATTCCAGTGAGAAAACGTTTCACCCACATCATTATTTCTGTATCCTGTTGAATTGGAATAAATTTCGTATTCGCCTGTTGTAAATTCGAAATGGTTTGAACGATCAATGATAATCTCTTCCAAAACGTTTCACCTATTTCACCATAGTGTAAACCATTTAAATATGTCGGAAAGGCAAAGTCACCTTCCCATTTGTTTAATTGCAAGTTACCAGCAGTCGTTAACACATATGTATTATCATGTATACCTTGAACTAAATCCGTTTGTAACAACTTTGCAACTTCTTGATCATAATCAGCTCTATTTAATGACTTATAAATCCCAAACAAAAAAGAAATTTGAAACATATTCCCATCTTGTAATGTTTGCGACGATCTCTTTCCTTTTAATAAATAATAAATCGAAGAAACGGTTCTTTCACCATTCAATTGTTTTAAACAATATAATAAAGTATATTGTAGCTGCATTACCGCTTCCACCTCTCAGTCTAGCTTCATTCCTTTTTCAATACGATTGCACATTAACTGCTATTCATTTAACTTATCATATTCACACTACATGCTTGTATATATTCTATTGTATCAAACGAAATAACATTTAAGTATTTTGAAAATCTTATGAAATAATTCAAAAATAAGTTGACACTCTAATTGATAAGCATTATCATTATAATTTTATGTTGAAAAGTTTTTAAAACCGTTTTACAATAAGATTATAATTTTTTGGCGAACTTTTCACATACATATTATCAGGAGGGAAAAAATATGGCAAAATATACAATCGTTGACAAAGATACTTGTATTGCATGCGGTGCTTGTGGTGCTGCTGCACCAGACATTTATGACTATGATGATGAAGGCATTGCATTTGTAACATTAGACGATAACCAAGGTATCGTTGAAATTCCAGATGTATTAATTGAAGATATGATGGATGCATTCGAAGGTTGTCCAACTGACTCAATTAAAGTTGCTGACGAATCATTTGATGGCGACTCTTTAAAATTCGAATAGTCTTTTATTAACTTCAAAAAATCCCCCTCATACTTATGAGGGGGATTTTTTGCACTCTTTTTCATTCTCACTAACAAAAAAACCATTAGCAGTTACGCTGCCAATGGTTTAATATTTTTAAGCATTTTTCATTTTTGCAAATACCCATACTTTCAAGCGTGAAAATAATGCTACAAATACAATTGTTACAACAATTCCTTTAATTACATTAAACGGTAATATTGCCGTTACAATAGTTTGTCGCATAATATCACTAGACATAGCTGGTGAATTTAAAAACCAAGTGTACGCTGGTAAAATAATAAAGTAGTTTAACACACTCATAATAACTGTCATAGTAATTGTACCTAGCATTAATCCTGTCGTTAAACTTTTTACTGTGCGATACTTTCGGAATAAGAATGCTGCTGGACCAATAAATAAACATCCCGCTATAAAGTTTGCTACTTCTCCTACTGGTACTCCCGTTAAACTTCCTTGAATTCCGTAATGCAAAATATTTTTTATCGCTTCTACAATTACACCTGCAATTGGACTAAAAATTATCGCCGCAATTAAAGCTGGCACATCACTAAAATCAATTTTTAAAAATGGCGGAAGCCCTGGGAATGGAAAATCCAACATCATTAGTAAATACGCAATACTACTTAGCATCGCTACACTCACCATCTGCACTACACTGTTTTTTTGTTTCATCTTTCTCTCTCCTTTTCCATCGATCTTCTCATGGAAAGTGGAAAGGTTCTGCTATGCCTATTTTTTCATAGAACGAAAAAACCCTTTGTGATTTACACAAAGGGAGAATTTTAAGGCACATCAAACAGACGTTCAAATACTTATCTTTTTTGAACGCTTGAACCTCCATCTTCTCCCATCCAGACTGTACTGTCGGCTTTGGAATCACACCAAATCCTGCCTTAACGGCTCGCGGGCTTAGAACGAAATTATTAAATGTTCATCACCGCCGGTCGGGATTTTCACCCTGCCCCGAAGATAGACCGATATTCTATTTTCCACTTCATTATACAACAACATGATCGTATTGTGAACAAAAAAAGTGTAACTTACTATAAATAAGTTATTGATTTTATATAATTAAAGAAACGATCACTATATTTTACAATACAACCCATATTTTTTATAATTCGGTATTTCTCTTATGAATCCCCCTAGTCATATGTCGTCAAAAGTGATAAGATGTTGAATTGTTAAGATAAGAACATTTTCTGAGTTATGGAGGAAATGTCATGAAGAAAGATAAAAGACACTCTATTCGAGAAGCAATGAAAAAGAACTTAAGAAAAGAATACTTTTATTTGAAAAAAGAATTACTTTTCTACTGTCCAATTGATCTAGGCACATTCTCAAGAGAGACATACTACGCTACTTTTGACCAAGATGGCATAAGTATTTATCAGTATGATAAAAAAACAGAAAGTAAATTAAAATTGTGTGAGCGTCATCCATGGAAGAGTTGGAATAAGGTAAAAGTTGATCACTATTTAACAACTTCTCAATTTATTTTCCAAGGTGAGCGAAACTGGATTTTATCCCTTTTCCAAAAAGGAAAAGAAGCTCAAAAAATAATTGAAGAACATACATCTTTACAAACGGAAGTTGTTTCCCGTCCGTTTTCCAAGAAACTTCCTGGTTTCCGTTCTGATACACCATTGAATAAATACATCGGTTGCATTTGTTACACTGCACTTATTGCATTTTTATTAAAATGGATGATTCCATTTCAAGCACCACAAATCGCCCTGTATTCTCTTTCAATTGGCTTTATGCTTCTTGGTTTACTTTGTCTTACAATTGGTCTAATCGAACCAACTATCGTACTATTTCGGACAAAAGAAAAAACAAGAACAAAAGTCTTTTACTTATATAGCTACTTAGCTATTACTGGATTTATATGTGTCTTTATTTTTTGGTAAAAGAAGCCGTCCCAAAAGATCTTTTGGGACGGTTTTTCGTTAGGAATAGGTTGCTCTTACTGTCGCATTTTATTGTTAGTCGACATTTCTTGTCGAAATGTCGATATAATAAGAGCTATGTTCGATATAATTTCATTTACTATCGCAATCTTAAATAAGAAAAAAATAAATTTATTCAAAAGTTATGCTTTTGAGACGTTGCCTTTACTTGACGTATAGTTGTTGGTTCGGATAGATTTGCTCTTGTCGCAATCCATTCCTCACTTTAATTTCCTCAACTGTCATACTAAATTTCCGGGCAATACCAACTAAAGTATCACCTTTTTGTACAATATATAGTGATGATGACACAACTTGATTTTTTTGTTCATTTAAAACAAGCAACGGATTCATCGCATTCCTTTTCTCCATCGTCCATCTCCCTTGATGCACTTCTAAATGTAAATGCGCTCCTCGCGATTCTCCTGTATTCCCTACCTCTCCAATTAGCTCTCCTTTTGAAATGTTATCACCTTGAACTACATATCTCTTATTTAAATGCGCATAAACAGCCTCATATTCTCCATGTTTAATAAACACAACATTTCCATAACTACTTGAAAAATAAGACTTTGTCACCTTACCATTTTGAATAGCTGCAACAGGCGTTCCAATAGGCGCAGCTATATCAATACCATAGTGTTTCCCATGTCTTGTCCCAAAATAATCACTTATCTGCCCATCAACAGGCCATATCCACTGATTCCCTTCAGCGTAAACATGTAATTGAGATAAAAATAATACACTCAATATCACCACGCCACATTTTAACGCTTTCATATACATCCTCCGTTTTCTAATAACCGTCATACCTTCTCTATTGTGGGATATTACAGAAAAAAGTATACAAAAAAAAGAAAGTGGATTACTCCACTTCCTTCTCTTCTTTATTACGAAAAACAAGTGCACTGCGGTTATACTCCACATCTTTCACTTGTAAACGCGCATTTATTACTCTAGCAAGCGCAAATAAATAATCAGATAACCTATTTACATACTTTAGAACAATTTCATTGGTTTCTCCTTCTTTTTGCAATGACACTATACAACGTTCTGCTCTTCTTATAACTGTACGTGCAATGTGTAGTGCAGCCGATATCTCGCTACCGCCTGGTAAAATAAAACGCTCTAAAGGCGGCGCTTCTTCTGTATACGAATCAATTCGTCTCTCTAAATACTCGACCATCTCTATCGTTACTTTATAAGGGATTTTCTTCTCTACTATTGCTAAATCCCCTCCACAATCAAATAGTTCATGTTGAATATTTTCAAGTTCGTTATAAATGTTACGAAAACATTCCTCTTGTAATTTAGACATGGCATATCCGATATGAGAATTCGCCTCATCAATTGTTCCATAAGCTTCTACACGTATATGATCTTTATCCACTCGGCCACCTATGACACTCGTTTCCCCTTTATCACCTGTTTTTGTATAAAGTTTCATTTCATTATGACACCTCTTTTTTTATTTTCATTCTGATTATTAAAGAAAAAACTCTACCATTCTTTATTTAATTGCACTTACAAAAAAATAAAAAAACAGTAAAGCTTTTATTCATGATCAACTTTCAAAAAACATATACATCTAAATTATACGATTTGGTAAATATACAGAGAATGTAGTTCCTTCTCCAACGACACTTGATACAAAAATCTTCCCGTCATGACCTTGAACAATATTTTTAGCAATCGCAAGCCCGAGTCCTGTTCCAATTTTTTTCCCGCGAGTTCTCGCTTTATCAGCTTTATAGAATCGATCGAACAAGAACGGAATATCTTCTTCTGGAATACCAGCACCTGAATCTTGCACTTCGAAAGTAAGGCCACTATTTTTCGTATTAATTACAAGTGTAACATGTCCACCTGCATTTGTATGACGGATTGCATTATCAATTAAATTCGTCAGTACCTGTTCCATACGGTCTGCATCAAACGGATATTGTTCAATTGGACTTTGGAAATCCACTGTTAATTGGACTTCTTTATCCTTTGCAATCCCCTGGAATTTACGGCCAATTTTTTCGACAAATGGATGAATATCTACTTCCCCTATATGTAACTCTACATGTCCACTTTCCATACGGGCTAAATCTAATAACTCATTTACAAGTTTACCTAAACGAACAGATTCATCATAAATAATTTGAACAAACTCATTAATTTCTTCTTTCGTTTGCACAATATCATCTAAAATTGCTTCACTATATCCTTGAAGCATTACCATCGGTGTACGAAGTTCATGTGATACATTCGCAATAAAGTCTTGACGCATTTTCTCAAGACGACGCTCCTCCGTCATATCTCGCAATACTGCTACAGCTCCACGAATTTTTGTTTGATTGTAAAGCGGTGTCATAAGAACTACGTAGTTACCTTTTTGCAAATTAATTTCAACAACTTGTTGTTGCTCACTTTCTACAACGAGATGGAATAGTTCAACAAGTTCAGAAGGCAGTTTTTTAATTAACTCTACTTCTTTTTCTTCTTGCCAAACTTGTAAGAAGTGTTCTGCCGGTGGGTTGATAACAACGACTTCACCTTCTTGATTTAACGTAACAACACCATCTGCCATACTACTCAAAATGCTAGCTAACTGCTCTTTTTCTTGCTGCAGGGCATTCATATTAAACTTCAACTGTTTTCCCATTTGATTTAAAGCAGTTGCAAGCTCACCAATTTCGTCCTGCGACACCATAGGGGCTTTCGTATCAAATTTCCCGCGCGCTACCTCAAATGCAACCTCACGCATTTTACGAAGTGGTGCCGTAATTCGAGTAGATAAGAAAAATGCAAAGAAAGTCGTTAAAATAATCGCAATCCCGGCTGATAAGAAAATAAAATCAGTCGTTCTCTCCATACCTTGTATTGGAACTTGCAATGATTCATATACAAACACTGCACTTTGATTTTTTGACTGTACTGGTTTCCCGACAATCATAATATCATTTTCAGTATTTTTATTCTTCCTACTATTAGAAGCTTTTCTAATATTATTCTTAATATCCTTTTTATCTGTAAAAACAGCTGCTAATTCTTTATCATTTTTCAAATCATCTATTGTAAGAGTAACTAATCCTTCTTGTTTCGGCGAAGAAGAAATTTCCTTACCGTCTTCTACAATGATAATCCTTGAAAGTGGATCAGAAAATTTGTAAGCAATATCCTCAATCGTTTTTACATCGGCACCTTCTTCAATTAATTCCGTGACACTTGTTGCAACTTTCTGAAGCCTAGCTTCACTCATATCAACATAATACGTTCTAAAAAACTGTGAAAGTAAAATAGCAACAAATCCAAGAACAAACGAAACGAGAAGTAATATGGTCATCCATAACTTCCCTACTACACTTCTCCAAAGCATCAGTCGTTCACAACCTCAAACTTGTAACCTACGCCCCAAACGGTAACAATCATTTTCGCTGCATCTGGTGATTGTTTACTTAACTTTTCACGTAAACGCTTTACATGCGTATCAACTGTACGTAAATCTCCGAAGAACTCATATTGCCATACTTCTTTTAACAATTGCTCACGGTCAAAAACTTTATCCGGGGATTTCGCTAAGAATAATAGTAATTCATATTCTTTCGGTGTTAAGTTTACTTCATTACCATCCGCTGTAACGCGGTGCGCATCATTATCAATTGTTAAATGAGGGAAAACAGTAACATCTTTCGTCGTTGTATCTTGTGTAAAGAATGTCGTTGGTACAGCGCGGCGTAATACCGCTTTCACACGAAGTACTACTTCACGCGGGCTAAACGGCTTTACAATATAATCATCAGTTCCAACTTCAAATCCTTGTACCCTATTTACTTCTTCACCTTTTGCTGTCAGCATAATAATTGGCGTCGCTTTCTTCTCACGAATCCCTTTACACACTTCGATACCATCTTTACCAGGCATCATAATATCCAGTAGGATTAAATCATAATCATTTTGTAACGCCATTTCTAAAGCTGTATCACCATTATCCGCTTCTTCAATTGTGTATTGCTCTCTTTCTAAATACATCTTTAATAAACGACGAATACGATCCTCATCGTCTACAATTAAAATTCTTGATTCATTTTCCATTTCTACCCGCTGCGTACTTTTACCACAACGGTTTACACCTACCCTTCTACAATATAATGTTGCACCTATCCTCGTTTAATTAAGCATTTTTTAACGTTCCACTTCCCATATTATGCTTCACAAGAATAATAAAGTTTGTTCATTTTTTTTCCAAAACTATGTATTTTTTTTGAACAGTATATTTGGTCCTCGACATCATTTTACAGAATCAACCGCTACTTTGTCATGTTTTTCTCAAAAAAGAAGAAAATTTGACAAAAATAAAATAGGAACGTGACATACACTTTCCTATTTTATTTCTCTATGCATATGAATGTAAACCCGCGATAATTAAGTTTACTACAATAAAGTTAAACATAATGATTGCAAAACCAATCACTGCAAGCCAGGCGGATTTTTCTCCATGCCATCCTTTAGATAAACGTAAATGTAATACCGCAGCATAAAAGAGCCAAGTAATAAGCGCCCAAACTTCTTTTGGATCCCAACCCCAAAAGCGCGTCCAAGCGATTTGAGCCCAGATCATTGCAAAGATTAATGCTCCTAATGTAAACACCGGGAATCCTATCGCAATAGAACGATATCCGATTTCATCTAATAAATCACTATTCGTATTCTTTACTAACGGCTGAAGTGCCGCTGACACTCGCTTACGTAAAACAAGTCTTAATACAATATAAAGTAGCGTTCCCACTAACACTGACCAAATAACAGTATTTAATTTTTTCGCATTTACAATCGCTGGAACTTCAACTGTTGGCTCTAATTTATTTTCTGTCATTAACTTCCCTTCATGCGGTCCAACTAAAGCAGGGAGATTATACTTCATTTCAACTTGTTGTTCATTTTTATCAATCCATTGAAACTTCGCTTCGTATTTCATACTAGAAAATACCGTTGTTATTCCAATAAACCCAACTGTACAAACAAGTGTGAAAACTACTGTCTCTAACCAAAATGTACGTTTGCTTCTCGTTGATTGATCTACA
Organism: Bacillus sp. TH17; assembly: GCF_016651125.1. Classification (NCBI taxonomy): domain Bacteria; kingdom Bacillati; phylum Bacillota; class Bacilli; order Caryophanales; family Bacillaceae; genus Bacillus; species Bacillus sp. TH17. The sequence continues at coordinate 1,119,474 of NZ_JAEKEN010000001.1, read as the reverse complement.
TTCTTCAATAAATACATAACGCCCGTAATAAAACTAATTGCTAAAATTGCTTGTCCTGCTGCTGCAGTCGTCACGTGAATATGTAACCAATTACTTTTTAAAGATGGAATAAGCGGAGATATTTCCCTCGGAAACATACTCGCATATGCAATTAATAAAAGCGCAACTGGTAATGCAAAGAGTCCAATTATACTTACGCGGTACATAAAATACATGACAATAAATGCTCCAACAAGCATCATGCCGAAAAACGTACCGAATTCAAAAAAGTTACTAACTGGTGCATGTCCTGATGCAATCCATCTTGTAACAAAATATACTGTTTGTGCAATAAACCCTAAAATTGTAATCGTTATTCCTATATTTGCCCATTTATGACCTTTTTCTTTAATTGCTCCCCCGAAAAATAGAGTTGCAATTAAATATAAAATAAATGCGGTAAAGAGAAAGTTACTACTTATTTGCACCATATCGTTTCCCCACCTTAACTAATTTTTTTATCCACTACTTTATCGCTTGGCTGCGGAATTGCTGTACCTTCTAGTACTCTTTCAATATCTTTCTTTAAACCGAACCAATTTTTATTCGTATGTCCTGCAATCCACCATTCATCATTAACGCGTTGTATCCAAATACGGCGATGATTCCAATACATCCCTTGAATCACACCAACCATAAATATAAATCCTCCAATACCGAGAATCCAAAGCGTTAAATCTTTCCTTACAGTAAGTGCTGTTGCATTTTGCATTTCCACACCTGCAAAGGACATTTTATATTTGTTATTCCCATCTGGTTCTATATTTTGCTGAATACCGACAAAACTCACTTCACCATCTGGTGTTTCAGGCGTAAACATTTTAAACACAAATGCAGGGTTGTTTGGTAATTTCGTTTTCGTATTTGGTCTTCCATTCTCGTCAAAATAAAAATCTGGAAAATAGCTTAATAGTTCTAAAGAATAACCATTTCCTAAATCAAATTTTTCTGTAGGATTCGTTAAATCTACTTTAATCGGTCCCCACTTTTGATTATTTTCTTTGTTTTGCAAATGGAATGACATGCTTTTAAATTCACTTTCTTTGTAATCCACTTGATATACAGCAAATTGATCAAATTTCAGCGGTTCATTCACTCGAATTTCCGCTTCTTTTACTTTTTCTAATTTCGGTTTTTGTCCTGCTATATTTTCGCCGACCGCTTTATATAATACAGCATTCGTTTGGAAGTTTTTCGCAATCATTTTATCGCCTACACGATCAATCGCTTCATCAAAAACTTCCTTGTCCTTACTTTTATCATAAACTTCCTTAATAAATTTCTCGTTTTTTAAATAGTATTGACCATCCGTTCCTGGTATTTCTTTCGTTTCACCGTCACGTAACCAAAGGGCTTCGTCTACGTACATACTCGGTAAAAAACGGAGCATTGCACCGAATAAAAAGATAATGAGACCAATATGATTCACATATGGACCCCAGCGTGAAAACCGTCCCTTTTCAGCTAAAATGTTACCGTCTTCCACTTTCACATTATAATTACGTTTCTTTAAATTAATTTGAACTCGTTCTAAGTCACCTTCATGCGGCGTACCAGTCCCGTGCACTCTCTGTCTTTTCAAAAAACTTGGGTGTCTTTTCACCCCTTGTTTTTTTAAAGCTTTATAAAGAGGAATGACACGGTCTAAACTACATATAACAAGTGAAATACCAATAGAAGCAATTAAAATCATGTACCACCATGATCCATATAAATTATTAAATCCTAATTGATAGTATAATTGTCCTAAAAATCCATACTCGGTCTTATAATATTCAGCTGGTTCGATTCCTGGAGTTATGTACATTTCTTGGGGAAAGATAGTTCCTATTGCCGATGCAGCTAAAGTTATTACGATTAACCATACACCTACTTTTACAGAAGAGAAAAAACTCCAAATTTTATCGACTATCGTTTTTGTATGTGTGAGAGATCTCCGAGCACTCCCCTCATATCTCATATCCAATAATTTTATATTTTCATTACTTTCAAATGGTTTCCCACATGCTTCACAAAAAATGGTTCCTATCGGATTAACATGCCCACATTCACACTTAATTTCTTTCAACACTCTCACCGCCCCTATATCTATATGTACTATTGTATATTCTAACCTCAAGTTACCGCAATACTCAGAATTTTTAAATCAGAGGCACTATAAGGATGCACCTCATATGTAAAGGCTTTCTTTATTACGGAGTAATTTTCTTTAAATATCCTTCTAACTGTTCTTTCGTTTGTTCACCTATAATTTGTTCGACTACTATTCCATCTTTATCAATCAAAAAGCTTGTCGGTAATGGTCCTACCCCATATGTGCTTATGATTTTTGTTCCTTTATCAATAGCAACTGGGAATTTCAAATCATATTGTTTCACAAAGTTCTTAACAGCAATATCTGTTTCATCTGCATCTAACGCAATAATTTCAACGCCTTTTTCTTTATACTTTGGATATAATTCGTTCATATAAGGCATTTCTTTTTCACACGGTTTACACCAAGTGCCCCAAAAGTTTAAAAATACACCTTTTCCCTTTAAATCTTTCAGTTCAATTTTCTTTCCTTCTAAATCTGTCACAACAAAGTTAGGTGCTTCTTTTCCAATTTGCATTTTCTCTTTATCAGCAAAAAATCCTTGATAAAGTGTAAATCCTACAGCACCGCATAAAATGAGTAGAATAATAACACGAAATAATAAGCGATTTTTTTTCATATTGTCTCCCCTCTCTTCGACGAGTGATGAATATATGTATTTTTTAATAAATCACCAGCGGAGCATTCCACTGGTGAAAGTTTCACACTATCGATTAGCGCGGCTTTGTAGAAGCCAATGCACGTAATTGTTTCACCTCATGTGGTGACAATTCTCTCGCATCACCAGGTCGCAAGCTACCTACTTCTAAAAAGGCGTAGCGTTCACGCTTTAGTTTCACTACTTTACAATCTAACGCTTCAAACATGCGGCGTACTTGACGATTACGTCCTTCATGAATCGTTAATTGTACAATCGCAGTCTCTTTACGCTTGTCCCAAGAAATAATTTTCACTTGTGCTGGTGCTGTTTTCCCATCTTCTAATGCAACACCTCGTTCTAACATGCGAATTTTCTCACCTGTTAATGGCCCTTTAATTTTTGCAACATACGTTTTTTCAACTTTATATCTCGGATGCATTAATACATTTGCAAATTCACCATCATTTGTCATCAATAATACGCCAGACGTATCATAATCTAAGCGTCCGATTGGGAATAAACGTTGTCTAATTTCAGGGAAAAAGTCTGTTACAACATTTCTTCCTTTATCATCTGATACACTTGAAATTACACCAGTTGGTTTATATAGTAAAAAATAAACAGGTTCTTCTTTTTCAAGAGGGATGTTATTTACTTCCACTTTATCTTGAGGAGTTACTTTTGTTCCTAACTCCTTCACTATTTTCCCATTAACTTTCACTTTCCCTTGCTGAATTAATTCCTCAGCCTTTCTTCTCGATGCAATACCTGCTTGCGCAATCACTTTTTGTAATCGTTCCATTTCTTTTTTTCACCTCAAATTTATCTTACCTTACATTAGAAAGACTTGGCAACCGCCTAAGCTTTATGCCATTTACTTCGCCTATCTTTAACAACATAGCAATGATGATAAACGTCTAAAGGCATATCACGTTTTCACCCTTTATTATTGTTTACACTTTTTCATGTTGTCCACGCTAAAAGTTCATCATTTTGTCAAAAACACCGCATAAAAAAACCACTATTAAACTACACGTTAATAGTGGTCGTATACGTATTATAAGCTAAATAGCGCAAAAAATGAATAGCATTACCGAAACAATAGGGAAACAAACACAATTGAACAAATAATTCCGATTAAATCTGCAAAAAGTCCTACCTTTAATGCATCTCCCATTTTTCTAATACCGACAGCCCCAAAGTATACTGTTAATATATAAAAAGTCGTATCTGTGCTACCTTGCATCGTTGAAGCTAACCTACCAATAAACGAGTCTGGCCCATATGTAGCGATTAAGTCGGTCGTAATACTTAAACCAGCAGATCCCGAAATCGGACGTATAAGTGCAAGTGGAACGATTTCGGCTGGTACATGAATAAAGTCTAACATCGGCTTCATTACCGATATCATCGCATCTAAAGCACCTGATGCCCGGAAAATAGAAATAGATACAAGCATTCCAACCATAAACGGCAAAATGGAAACCGCAATTTGAATCCCTTCTTTTCCGCCCTCAACGAACGATTCGTACGTTGGAACTTTCTTTATCGTGCCATACAAAAGGATAAAACCAATTACACAAGGAATTACCCATAATGAAATTGTATTTACAATACTCATTTTTTCCGCCCCTTTCTACTCCTTCTCCGGTAAAAATAGCGGTCAATCCAAATCGCTCCAATCATCGATAACACTTGTGCTATAAATGTTACGCCAACGATTTCAGTAGGGTTTGCTGATTCATAAGTCATTCGAATCGAAATGACAGTAGTCGGAATTAATGTAATCGCTGAAGTATTTAATGCTAGAAACGTCACCATAGAACGACTTGCTGAATCCTTTCCACCATTTAACTCTTTCAGTTGTTCCATTGCTTTAATACCTAAAGGTGTTGCTGCATTACCTAATCCAAAAAAGTTCGCCATCATATTTGATAAAATGAATCCCATTGACGGGTGATCCTTCGGTATTTCTGGAAATAATCTTTTTACTATCGGCATAAAAAGTGATACTAACTTCTTTAACAATCCAGCTTCCTCAGCAATTTTCATTAAACCGAGCCAAAATACTAAAACACTAATAAGTCCAATACAAATCGTTACAGCATCTTTTGACCCTTCAAACACTGCTTTGGTCACTTCTTCCATCGTTCCATTTATCATGGCATACACAATCCCTATAACTGCCATCGCTGCCCATACGAGATTAACCATCTATCCCAACACCTATCATGTAAGAGAAGATTTCTTTCACGTTATTCCAATACATTCCCGTTGTAGCTACTAACTTTCGTTTACTGTAAAACAAATTTCGTTCTCCAACTTTCTCGTTCCCTACATAAATTTCTGTCTTCCCAATCTTTACTCCATCCGTAAGTTTTGCACTTTTATCGAGCTCAACTTTCAATAACACGCTCTTTCTTTCCTCTTCAGTTAAAGGTACAGAAAAACTATTTTTCGTATAAACATGATTGGCATATTTCTTTTCATTTATTTCAGCGAGTGCGCCTTGTCCTAAAACTTTCGCTTGCTTATAGCGTTCAAAGCCTTTATCAAACAAATTCATATGATCATCCCAGTCACTAGAAGCACTCAAAGTTACGACAATTAAATCTAGTCCATCTTTCGAAGCTGTTGTGACAAGCGTCCGTCCTGCTTTCTTCGTAAAACCTGTCTTTCCCCCTGTTGCAAATTCATAATAAGATGTCACAAGCTTATGTTTATTTTTCCACGGATAATCCCAAGAATCTGATTTATACGTTTTTGTTCCAAAAATTTTCTTAAAGGTCTCGTTCCCCATTGCATATTTCGTTAATAATGCCATGTCATAAGCCGACGAATAATGTGATCCATCCCCATCCAAGCCATGCGGGTTTGAGAAATGCGTATCTTTCATTCCGATTTCTTTCGCCTTTTCATTCATCAAATATACAAATCCTTCTATACTCCCTCCCACATTTTCAGCAATTACTTGTGCTGCATCATTACCAGATCTAAGCATTAATCCGTAAACTAAATCTTCTAACTTAACTTTTTGTCCAGGTTTTAAATAAATGGCCGATCCTTCTACTCGTACCGCTTCATTACTAACCGATACTAACTCTTTCATTTTTCCTGATTCAGCAGCTAACAATGCTGTCATAATTTTTGTTATACTAGCAATTTTTTGTGGCTCATGTTCTAATTTCCCATATAGCACACGACCGGATTGTTGTTCCATTAAGACTGCGTTACGAGCACTGACACCACCGTTCATTTTTGCATATGCAGGAATTGGCATAACGCTTGCGTACATTATAATTAACGTAATTATTATACAAATTCGTCTCATATTTCCCCCCCACGTCCTTTTGGCACTTTTTGTACAAGTGTATGCTTGGCCTTTTAAAATATGAACGAAATCTTCCTTCCACCTCCACTAAAAAAGACGCATGAGATATGCGTCTAATACGGTGTCCATTCAATTTGCTTCGCACTTTCAAATCTCTTTTCTACATCTGGCCAATTTACAACATTCCACCAATTTTTAATATATTCATCTTTTCGATTTTGATATTGTAAATAATATGCATGTTCCCATACATCCAGTACAAGGAGTGGTATCGTATCCCACTGTGTAAACAATTGATGAAGCGTGCTTTGCAAAATTTCTAACCTTCCTGAACGGGGTACCCATACAAGAATTGCCCATCCTGAACCTTCCACTTTAGAAGCTGCTTCCGTGAAATGCTTTTGAAAACGTAAAAAACTTCCGAAATCTTGCTCAATTTGTTGTGAAAAAGCCCCTCTCGGACTTCCACCACCATCTTTTTTCATGTTATTCCAAAATATCGTGTGTAAGTAATGACCTGATCCATGAAAAGCCGCTTCTCTTTCCCAATGCTTAATTAAATCAAATTGATTTGTTTTTCTCGCTTCTTCCATCATCTTCTCTGCTTTATTTAATCCTTCCACGTAACTACGATGGTGTTTATCATGGTGTAACATCATAATTTCTCGTGAAATGTACGGTTCTAGCGCATTATATGGATAAGGTAATGGCGGAAGGGTATGCCCCCCAATCGGAACAGCTCGTTCGCTATCCCCTCTTTCACATAGTTCATATTCCTCTCCTTCTTGCATAAATACTTCCTGTAAATGGTGTTGAATATGTTCTACATCATCACTTATTTCATACATAAACTCGGCATCTGTGTCGTATTCATGCTCTTTCATACGCTCTAATAACGTTTGAATTTTATAAGCAAGCATATGGACATCATACACTTCCATTGCACGGCTATCTAATACTTGAAGAACACTTTCACACCAGCTTTCTACTTCATGAAAGTAATCTGTAAATACACCTTGCTGACTCATGTCACACCTCCTTGATGCTATCCACTTTAACTATATTCAATTAAAATCCCTTATATAACTGGACAAAAGGAAAAGAAGCTAAGTATCCTTAGCTTCTTTTCCTTAATTAATATTTGTGCAACATTTTTGTTTGGTAATCTGTCTCATAATATTCTAGTTCTTCACGCATCAATTGAAATTTCCCTTCTAAATCCTTCATCATTCGTTCTATAGATCCAGGGGGGATTTGCTGAAAAACAATAGAATTTTTCCCTGTATAAGCAGAACGACTATTTTCATACCAATGATCATTCTTTGGCGAAAAAAACTCTGCAATTACTTGATGGTAAATCTTATATAAAACTGTTTCAGCTGCGGTCTTTCGAAATGGTTGGCTATTCAACAAAACAAAACATGCATCAAGTCCTTCTTCACAAAAAACAAGAAGTCTTCTTATTGATGCTAATATCCCTTTATAGTATTGCTCGTTTCCTGTTGGTGTCTCCTCCAATAAAGAAGGTAACGTATGATAATTCACATAATTAGTTATCAAGGAAATTACATCTTCTAAAAATATAGAAACTTGTTCTGTTTGATTTTCAACCATCAAATTAGACATGGCTTCTCTCTCCTTTGCCGTTTTACGCTATTTCTACTCTTTTATTTTTATGTAATTCAGCTAATATTTCTTGTACTTTCACCACTGTTCCCTCATCAAAGTATCGTTGAAAGTCTGTTACTTCATTGAGATACAAGCGCTTCTGCGCGCGTAGCTCTTTATCTTTCACTAAACAAGCGATCGCTACAATATCTCGTAAATATACGTCTTGTTCTTCTACTTTATAAACTGGATTTCCTTCAAAAGGGATAATTTCTTGTAAAATTTCTTCAAAATATCGAACATATAAGACAGAAAAGGTTTTCTCTTGATTATTTAATATATATGTTACTTCAGATCTATTAAAAAAATCTTCTGATGTATTCGGTTTTGCTTTTTCTAACTCATATCCTGCATAACCTATTATAATCATCTACTTCCCCTCTCTTCCTTCTTTCACCTTATCTTAACTCAATTTTCTAATAAACGAAATATTCTTTTAAATATAACCTATATAAAAAATAGCTTCCCTATACAGGAATTTACCTTTTTATTTTTCTTGAAGTTTGTCATAATAATATTATTGTCTCAGTTTTCTTACACAAGGAGAGTTGTATTTATGTCGTTTTCATGGAAACGTTTCTTACAAATCGGGAAAATAATCTTCCCATTTGTTGTCTTAACAATTGTTTTCTTTCAAGCTAAAAAAGAATTAGCAGGCATTTCTTTTTTAGAAGCAATTGAAACAATTAAAAACATTCCAACTGGTGGGGTATTTTTAGCGATTACACTCGGTGCATTTGCAGTTTCAACAATGTTCTTTTATGACTTTGTTATGCTTCGTTACTTAAAAGCAGATATACCTGTACAAAAGATCTTCCGCATCTCATGGATTGCCAACACTTTAAATGGATTTATCGGTTTTGGTGGTCTTGTTGGTGCCGGTGTACGTACAATGCTATATCGTCCGCATATAAAAGATAATGGAAAACTTATTAAAAGTATTGCTTGGATGACAACCGCTTTTATTAACGGATTAGCCATTCTGTCATTCCTCGGCCTTATTGGAATATTAGACACTAGTTTTATTCTGCACGAAAAACCGTGGTTATGGCCTGTTCTTATCTTCTTTGCTCTTTTCGTTCCTATATATATTGGGTTTTCTAAAATTAAAAATAGAAAAACAAAACAGCTAGACGAACAAGAGGAAGAAGAAGAGAAAAATCCAACTGTTTTATATTCATTAGTTTCATTAGTCGAGTGGGTATCTGCCGGTATCGTTATGTACGTCATTTTAATATTGTTTGGAATTGATATCGAATTTCAAAAGTTTTTAGGTGTTTACGTAATTGCTGCTTTAGCTGGTGTCGTAAGTCTTGTTCCTGGTGGCCTTGGTTCATTTGACCTTGTTTTCTTAACTGGACTAGGACAATACGGCGTTGATACAGGCGTATTACTACCTGCTATGTTATTATACCGACTTGTCTATTACATCTTACCATTCTGCCTAGGTCTCATTTTTGCAGCCTTTGAAATGACAGGAGCTGCCATAAAAAAAATTGAAGATAAACCATTTATTGCACCTGCGTTAGAAACAACTGGTGTAATTTGGACTTTACAACGTGATTTTTTAGGGAAATTAGGTTCATGGGCATCCGCCGCTTTAACAGTATTCGCTGGCTTAATGGTTATTCTATCAACAATTTTACCGACTAGTATAAATCGAGCTCACGCCTTACATATTTTAGCTCCAAAGCACCTTATTCAATTTTCTTTTAGCTTATCATTAACATTCGGTATTCTCCTCCTGATTCTTTCGCGAGGCATATATTATGGAACAAAGCGTTCTTACTATATGACGATTGTTTCTTTAATTGGAGCAGCAATCTTTAATACCCTAAAAGGAATTGACATTGAAGAAACCTTTATTTTATTAATCGTACTTGCTGTGTTGTATATGCTTCGTAAAAGATTTATACGCGAGAAAATGGAAGTCTCACTTTCTGATATCGTAAAAGTATTTATCTTCTTATTACTTACGTTATATTTATATAAAAACTTAGGTATTTTATTTGCGGGTGCAAAAGAAGCGTTCCAACCTGATTTTGTCGTTCGAAATATTACACAAGTTAAACGAAGTGCATTAGCAGCAGCCTTTTTCGTTCCTACTTTTTTACTTATCGGCTCACTAATTGCCAATCGTTACCGTAGTGAATTTCCCGGGCAACCAGCTAATGATAAAAGGTTAGAAAACTTCTTAGATGAACATGGCGGGAATGTACTTAGTCATTTAGGTTTTTTAGGGGATAAACAGTTCTTCTTCAGTAGTGACGGAAAAGCACTTCTTCTCTTTTCAATTACTGGAAAACGTCTTGTTGTACTAGGTGATCCAATTGGTGATCCATCCTCCTACCGCACTGTATTGCAAGAATTTTTGACTGAAGCTGATCGATTTGGGTATATTTGCGTATTCTATCAAATTGAAAGCAAATGGATGAGCTTATACCACGATTTTGGCTACAACTTCTTTAAACTTGGTGAAGAGGCTGTCGTTGATTTAAATACGTTTACAATAACAGGAAAGAAACGTGCTGGTATGCGAGCCACTTTCAACCGTTTTGAACGAGAAGGTTATACATTCTCTATTCATGAGCCACCATTCTCAGACGAATTATACGAGGAATTAAAGAAAGTGTCTGATGCTTGGCTCGGCGGAAAAAAAGAGAAAGGATTTTCACTTGGGTACTTCGATCGTGAGTATATTAGTCGTGCCCCTATCGCTACATTATCTGATGCAGAAGGAAAAATCATTGCATTCACAACCTTTATGCCAGTATATCAAAGTGGCATATTATCTGTTGATTTAATGCGTTATTATCCAGATGCCCCTAGCGGAATTATGGATGCAATTTTTATCCACTTATTCCACTGGGCAAAAGAAAATGAATACCATTCCTTTAATATTGGTATGGCACCACTCTCAAATGTCGGTTTATCAACGCAATCGTTCTGGTCTGAACGAGTTGCTGCTGCAATATTTAATAACGTTCGTTACACATATAGCTTCAGCGGTTTACGACATTTCAAAGAAAAATATAAACCTGCATGGAGTGGAAAATATTTAGCGTTTCGAAAGAATCATTCTTTACCAATTACAATGCTCTCTGTAACAAAATTAATAGGAAAACGAAAAAACAGCTAAGTACTTAGCTGTTTTTTCGTTTTTGCACTTGTATACTAAACTCCTTTTCATACTTCTTACCATTTATATAGAAATTCCCCCATATTTTATATGTTCCTTCTTCTGGAAATGTAATACGATATTGTAATTGCTCATCCGTATCAACAGGAATGGCATATAAAAAATGTCCACTCGTTTCATCAACGATATATAGCGCGTTGACTTCGCCTCTCCCTGAATTTAATTTCAGCTTTTCTCCCTTTTTCGCTTGAAACTGAAATGTTAATGTCGTTGCCTCATTCGGATGTAATGCACCAAATAAAAGAGACACTTGATGCTCTCCTATATTTTTTGTAAGTACAGTATCGACAGGTAGTTTCTTTTTATTCTTGTCCTTGTTTTTCTCTTTTTTTTCTTCACCAAAATCTTGCTTAGAAAATGATTCCACGGACTTGTTTTCATCTTCATACAAAAATATCGTGTACTCTTCACCTTTTGCTACATCTGAAGATAGCTTATACGATCCATTTCCAGCAAATATAGGCTTCGTTTGTTGTATGTTTTTCAAATTCCCATCCACTATCACTGCTCGAATTTGATCGTTCACACCACGAACTTCATTATTCATTTTATTTAGCAATTGAAACGAAATATCGACTTTTTCATTTCCTTCTTTATTTTTCACATCCCATTTCACTTCTTGAACATCTCCGGTCGTTTCTACAGTTTCTTGATATTTTTTTATGTAAAATCCTCCTGCCACAATAAGTACTAGTGCAATAAGCCCAATGACAAGATTTTTCAAAATATCACCTACCATTTTTATTGTCTTTATCCATGCAAAACCTCTTAAATATATATTCTAGATTATGATTTATGAAATCCTCCTCTTTTGCACATATTACAAATAAAAAAGATTTTAATTGAAAGGAGTCGTAGTGTATAATGCAAATGATATTGATTTCTATCAATACATTATAAGGAGGATTTTTCATGAGTGTACATATTGAAGCAAAACAAGGCGAAATTGCTGAATCTATTCTATTACCTGGTGATCCATTACGTGCAAAATATATTGCTGAAACATTTTTAGAGGATGTTACTTGTTATAATAACGTGCGTGGCATGTTAGGTTTTACTGGAACTTACAAAGGAAAGCGTGTATCTGTTCAAGGTACAGGTATGGGTGTTCCTTCTATTTCTATTTATGTAAACGAATTAATTCAAAGCTACGGAGTGAAAAATTTAATTCGTGTTGGGACATGTGGTGCAATTCAAAAAGATGTCAAGGTACGTGACGTTATTATTGCGATGACGGCTTGTACAGATTCTAATATGAATCGCTTAACATTCCCGGGTTTTGATTTTGCTCCTGCTGCAAACTTTGATCTTTTAAAGAAAGCTTACGATGCTGGAACAGAAAAAGGATTACACGTTCGTGTTGGTAACGTATTAACAGCAGATGTATTTTATCGTGAGAGCATGGACATGGTTAAAAAACTTGGAGATTACGGTGTATTAGCAGTAGAGATGGAGACGACTGCTCTTTACACATTAGCAGCTAAATATGGTGTAAATGCATTATCTGTATTAACAGTAAGCGACCATATCTTCACTGGTGAAGAAACAACATCTGAAGAGCGTCAAACTACATTTAACGAAATGATTGAAATCGCTTTAGATGCAGCAATTCAGCAATAGTACACTAAAGAACTCGTCATACGTCTGGCGAGTTCTTTTTTATGCTAAAATACTTCTATAGTCACTGTACCGTCTCTTTATGTGACTTTCTATAAAAAACTACTTTAGAGAGAGACAGATTTATCCCCTCTACTTTTTTGTAACCTTTGTTATAATTAAGAAATCATTTATATTACAGTATTTTTCATACGAGGTGAAACAGTGAAGAACAGAAGCATCGTCTTTAAACTATTTTTATTAACATCAACTTTATTTACAATCATATTTCTCCTTTTTTTCCTTGGACAATCTCTATTTTTAGAGAAGTTTTATATTAATAAAAAAGTAAAAACCGTTCAAACGGCTTTTGAAAAATTCGTAGATAATTATGAAAAAAGCGACAAAAGTTTTGAGGAAATCAGAAAGCTAAAACAAGAATTTCACGATAAAACGAATGCTGAAATGCAATTTTTAGATTCTAACGGCATTATTAAAAGTGAAAACAATTACTACATTGAGGTAATTAACCCTAATAACAATAAAACCTATTCCATCCCACTTAATAATCTTTTAACACCCGAAGAATATAATAAATTCGAAAATTTAGGCTTAAAAAAAGAGGGCATGATTCACGTAGAGGGATTTTTACAAGATAATATAATAACGCCACTAGAACTGACGACTAATTATAATCGATGGCGAAATGAAAATGTCAATTCGGATTTTCAAACAATTAGTGGTAACCCCTCTAAAAATAGACTCACAAATCGATATAAAACTACGTCTCAGATCAGTTTTACCGGTGTGATATCTAAATTACATATCCCTTCCAAATCTGAGGTTCGCCTTGCAAATGATTTTGAAACATTACAAGCTGTTGAATATTTTGCAAGCACTATTAGACAAGGTACTTCTAATTCAAATCAATTAAACACGTATATTTTAGATAGTGGGGAAAATATAAAAAACAGTGTCTTTGTAAAGCCTATTATGGAAAACGGAAAAACTAAGGAGTACGCTTTTGTGATAGCATCTTTACAACCTGTTAATGAAGCGATGCTCGTTTTAAAAGATTATTATGTCTATGCCTTAATTATCGTGTTTCTCGTTATTATTTTGTTATCCTTCTACTACTCAAAAATCATTGTTAAACCATTAATTAAGATAAATCGTGTTACAAAAAAAATGGCCAACTTTGATTTTAGCGAGAAGTTACCTGTTACAGCAGACGATGAAATTGGCGGGTTATCAAGTGGTATTAATACACTCTCTGTAAATTTAAAAGATCGAATCGACCGATTAAATGTTGCTAATACAAAATTACAACAAGATATTGAACGCGAACGTCAATTGGAAAAAACGAGAAAAGAATTCATTTCTGGTGTATCTCATGAATTAAAAACACCACTTAGTGTTATTCGTAGCTTCGCTGAAGGTATTCAAGATGGCGTAAGTAAAGATACGACATATTATACAAATGTTATTTTGGAAGAGACAGATAATATGAACAGGCTCATTGTTGAAATGTTAGAATTAGCAAAACTAGAATCAGGTACGTACAAACTAGAAATGTCGACATTCTCGATCGGTGAATTAATTCAACAAGTCTATACAAAATTATTATTTAGCATGGAGGAAAAACATTTACAAGTGGACATCCATGCTGACTCTTCTCTATTTGTTAAAGCAAATCGTAGCCGTATTGAGCAAGTCGTTGTAAACTTACTTAGCAATGCAATTCGATATACTCCAGATGGTGAAAAAATACACGTCTCTATTATAGAAACGGAAGATACAGTGAAAATCAAAATTGAAAACACAGGTAATCCTATTCCAGAAGAAAGCCTTGAAAAAATTTGGGATCGCTTCTACCGTTTAGACGCTTCTCGTAGCCGTCATACTGGAGGTACTGGCCTTGGGTTATCCATTGTGAAAAACATTTTAGATCTCCATCACGCTGAATACGGCGTGTATAATACCACTAATAGCGTTGTATTTTATTTTAATTTACAAAAAGTAAAAGAAGTCAAATAATTTGTCTTAATTTCACTAGGAGTTCACATGAAATTCACACTCTCCCTTTATAGTAAGAAACAAGTTAATCCTTTCCTTTACACATATAAAAGAGGAGAGTGCGTGAAATGAAACAAGCAGGACAACCTATTCAAAATGAAAAACAATTAGAAACTATCAAAAATATACTTTTACAATCTTCGAAACGTGATGGCTTATTATTCGTATTAGCTGTAAATTCTGGCTTAAAAGTAAGTGAAATCTTACAATTAAAAGTTAGTGATGTAATCGATGAAGACGAAAATGTTCGCCATTCCATTTTATTTTACAATGAAAAAGTAAAGAAACATAAATGGTTTGCTGTAAATGAAGACTTACAGCACGCAATCGAAGACTACATGAAAGAACGTAAAACTTGGAAACGTAATGAACCATTATTAAAGTCTCAAAAAGGAACAAAGTCTATTACGAGACAACATGCATGGTACATTTTAAACAAAGCTGCAAAAGAAGTTGGATTAGAAGGGATTAGCTCACATACACTTCGAAAAACTTGGGGCTATTGTGCATACAAATCAGGTGTTGATATTGCATTTTTACAACACTTCTTTGATCACAGTACTCCATCCAAAACTTTAAAGTATATCGGTATTGCTTAATAACTCTTATACATAAAAAGGTTACCATTTGTAAATTTGGTAACCTTTTTTATGTTTCATATTCTCTTTTCTTGTCTTGTCTCTCCTATACTGTAGTGGTACTCTAATAGTAAGGGGGAGAAATTATGAACACATTAACAATTGAATTACCGAAAGAAACGGCTGAAAAACTTGATTTATTAAAGAAATCTTATGAAAAGAAAACAGGTGCTACAATTTCTGAAAGCACTCTCGTTCAAACACTTATCTCAAAGGAATTTATCCAAGCGATAACTCCTTTTGATTTACAACAAATCATCAATGGAAAAGAACAGCAGTAATTGAACTGCACCCCAATTGTTAGACACAGTCTAACAATTGGAGGTGCAGTTTTTCTATGGCTAAATTTACAGCTGATGAAAAAATACAAATCGTTCTACGTTATTTGAACGGAAATGAAAGTTATCGAGAAATGGGTAGAGCGATCGGTATAAGTGGCACAATCATTTTGAATTGGGTAAACCAATATAAGCAGAATGGTGTGGAAGCTTTTCTAAAACGATGTACAAATTACACACAACAATTTAAACTAGACGTACTAAACTTTATGATTGAAAACGGTATGTCCTTATTTGAGACGGCAGCTATCTTTAACATTCCTGCCCCTTCAACGATTTCTGTTTGGAAAAAACAACTCGAAACACAAGGAATTGATGCCCTTCAATCTAAAAAAAAGGGGCGTCCATCCATGAAAAAAGAGTCAAATAAACAAGTAAAACAAGCTTTAGCTGAAGGGTCAGTCGAAGCACTTGAAGCACGTATTAAACAGCTTGAAATGGAAAATGAGTACTTAAAAAAGTTGAATGCCTTAGTTCAAAACAAGGAAAAGTCACTAAACAAGACAAAGCGCAAGTAGTCTATGAATTAAGGCATAAATATTCGGTGAAGGCACTCGTGGAGTTAGCTACTATTCCACGAAGCACGTATTATGATTTAGTAAAGAAAATGAATCGCCCAGATGTAGATGCCGATTTGAAAGCTGAGATTAAAGTGATTTATGAGGAGAATGAAGGTCGTTATGGCTACCGTCGCATTCGTGATGAGTTAGCGAATCGTGGTCAGAAAGTGAATCATAAAAAGGTGCAACGTATTATGAAAGAGCTTGGATTAAAGTGTGTTGTGCGTATGAAGAAATATAAATCCTACAAAGGGAAAGTCGGTAAAATTGCACCCAATATTTTAGAGCGTAATTTTTATGCAGATGCACCGAATCAAAAATGGGTAACAGACATCACAGAGTTTAAATTATTTGGAGAAAAACTGTATGTATCACCTGTATTAGACTTGTATAATGGTGAGATTATTACCTATACAATTGGTTCTAGACCGGCGTATTCACTTGTTTCAGAGATGTTAGAGAAAGCATTAGAACGTTTACCTGAAAACCACCAGCTACTGATGCATTCGGATCAAGGATGGCATTATCAAATGAGACAGTACGTCCGTACACTTGAATCAAGAGCTATCGTACAGAGTATGTCTCGAAAAGGAAACTGTTACGACAACGCAGTAATAGAGAATTTCTTTGGGATTATGAAGTCGGAGTTCCTCTATATAAAAGAATTTGAATGCATAGAGCATTTTAAAATAGAATTAGAAAAATATATAGATTATTATAATAAGAAACGGATTAAGGCAAAATTAAAAATGAGCCCGGTACAATACCGGACTCATTTGGATCAAGTAGCCTAATGAAATAACCGTGTCTAACTTTTAGGGGTCACTTCATAATTGCTGTTCTTTTTTTATTACTATTTAAAATATAAAGTGAAACTTTAATCAGTGGGGGTTTTGTTCATCCCCCACTGATTATTAGCCTTCACCAATCGGGCGTTTACGGGCAGCAGGGCTCCCACCTAACTTCTTTGCTCCAGCCGAATTTTGAGGTAGGAGTTTTACTGCCGCAAATAGCGGGATAAAAAGTTTTTTACTTATTTTCCGAAAAACCATTGACAATGATAATGATAACCATTATCATTTATTACGAAGCCAACAATTGATGAATCAACCAAACGCTCAGTAACATTGTTACCCCTCTTTTTCATATAGAAAGGCACTGTACATTCCCCCTGTTTGTACAGTGCCTTTCTTGTTTATCATCATTCAAACAAATTTAATTGCTCAGGCTTCGGCTCACCATATGTAATGTTCATCATTTTCATAAGCTGTTTCGCATTATCCGCTGCATCTCCGCCCGAATTATTATTAAACAATACAAATATATCCTTCGTCTTCTTTTTCAATCGCTCTAATCGTTCTACCCATTCCGCCAATTCTTTACTATTATAACGATACAAACAGCGAACCGCTCTCCAATTTTCTCCTTTATCCAGCCAACCATGAACATTTCGGCCATGAAAACGTATTAACGCCATGTCCGAGTTTGTTGCCTCTAATATAAGCGGTACTGATCCTATTCCAGCCTGAGGCTCATCGCAAATTGTATGAATCCAGTTTTCTTTTTCTAAAAACTGTAACGTCTTATCTCTCATTTCTGGATAAAACCATGTTTGATTTCGAAATTCTATTGCACATGGTAAATCTTCCATGTTTTCTTTCGTGTATCGAAGTAAATCTACATTTTTCACTTTACAATCAAACCATGGTGGATATTGAAATAAAATCATTTTTAATTTATTTGCTTCTATTAAAGGAAGAATGGATTGTTTATACACATCAAACATCTCATCGAACGTAGAAAAAGGGATTTCCCCTTTCATATGTCCTGTCATTCCTTGATAGGCTTTTACTATAAAAGAAAAATCTTTCGGCGTTTCCATCGCCCATTTTGTATAATTCCGCGCAGGTTGTATCGCATAAAATGAACTATCTACTTCCACAATGGGAAAATGTTCACTATAAGTTCGCAATTTATTTCTATTTTCATAGGGATTTATATATAAAGAATCATGATCTCCCCACCCTGTCACTCCAATGAAAAGCAAATATATCCCTCCCTTTTTAACTTCACCTTCTATCCATTCTACTCACTTCCCGGACATTTCAGCTAATCAATTTCATTAAGTAGCCCCTTCTTTAAGAGTATCCGTATAAAAATATGATATACTAAATGGAAGAATTTTTAAATTGAGGGGTTATTTATTTATGCTTCCAAACGATGATATTGTATCTCATGAAAAACGAATAGAAGAACTAGAAAATAAAGTGCGGTTATATGAAGAGCTTGTGAATCAATTACCACATCATTTCACATACAAGAATCCACATATTGGTTTACAAATAAAGAAAACGAGAACGACTCATTCCATTCAAAACATACAAAAAGAGAATAAAAAGGCTGATTTTCAACTTACTTGCGATTCATTATTTTTATTTGAACAACTTGAAACATGCTTTGTTCATATTTTTGATGCTTTTTCACATCATGTCACCTTTGTTGATAGTAAAGGAAATATAACTTTATGTAATCAAGCTGCAGCAGATGATTTTGGTGTAGTACGAAATGATATAATTGGAAAGCCAATTCAACAATTACTAAACTTGCCAGAAGAACAAATTAAAGCGATTGAAACATTAAGAACAGGAACAGAAATATATAATGAAGAAGTGTTAGACAAAAACTATGGTATTTTAAACAATCGAATTATTCGGGATTATAACGGAGAGATTTTTAGAGTTATTAGTGTCTTCCATTATTTAAACACAGAACGTGATGCAGAAAAATTTTCATTAGCAGGACGAATCGCAGCTGGGATTGCTCATGAAGTACGAAATCCCCTTACAACGGTACGTGGATACTTGCAATTTCTACAAGATAACGTTTCTCCATCCAATAAAGAATTGTTTAAAAGTCTACTCATTCCTGAACTAGATCGTGCAAATAGTATTATCACAAAATTTTTAGCCATTTCAAAAACGCGTGAATTTACTAGAGAACCTTTTCCCATCAATACGTTTTTACGCGAATATATTCAACAACTACTTGCTAGTGAAGTTTTTTTACACAACATTTCTATTGACTATGAATTTTCTACGGAATTAGATGGTGTACTTGTCAATATCGATCGTCATGAACTTGTGCAAGTTTTTTTAAATTTATTTCAAAATGCTATCGATGCTCGAGGCGAAAGACCTCTTTCCATTCAAATCTCTAGTTATCGCCTAGATAACTTTGTTCGGATTACTTTCACAGATAACGGAACTGGGGTTCCTCCAGCTATTCAAGAATATATCTTTGATCCATTCTTCTCAACAAAAGATTCAGGAACAGGACTGGGCTTGTCAGTAACGAAGAAAATTATTCAAAATCATAACGGTACATTAAAAATGTCTAGTAATCAAAACGGTACAACTTTCACTATTTCTATTCCAATTTTACCTAAAGCGAACTATGAACGAATTAATCATTAAAAAGGTTGGGCTGTTCCACGAACTGCACGCAAATTGTTAGATATAATCTAACAATTTGCGTGCAGTTTTTTTATTCTAACCTATTCTTTTTTAACTCATATAAATCTTTCTCTATCTCTTAATTGTTCTTTGTTTTCACAAGATAGGTAAACTTCTTATTTTTTAGAAATAGTAGTTTGTCCCTCACGAATTCAGTTTAGTTTTATTTAGTAACGACTATTTATTCTATAAAAGAAAGGAATGAACAAATGTCCAACAAAAATAAAGGGAAAGTGTTTTATGGTAATGATTGTTGCGAAGTAAGAGCTTGCAGTTATATTAATATCTCTAAGGCAGAACTAAAAGAGTATGCTAGACTTCTTCAAGCTCTTGGTCAAAGTATTCAAGCTGTATTTCAAAACCCTTCTCAAGATAACATCGATAAACTAATTGCTCTCCTCAATAATCTTCAAAAATTCCTCAGTTGCTTAGATTTATCACCTGCACAAGAAAAAATTGGTAGTTCTATTATTGCTAACTTATTAACTATCCTAAAGTCCTCACCTTTCTCATGCGGAGCATTGTACGTTGAACTACAAAGTTTGCTTAATTATTTATTGTATATTACTAAGTTATTCAAAATCGATTGCTGTACTATCGATAAACTAGTTAAGCTCATTACAGAAATTCAAGCTATCCTAGTTCAATATGGATCAGGTTGCCTTGGTGGAGGAACAATAGGACCTACTGGACCTCAAGGACCTCAAGGACCTCAAGGTATTCAAGGGACTCAGGGACCTGCTGGTGCTCAAGGTGCTACTGGACTTCAAGGACCACAAGGTATTCAAGGACCGGCTGGTGCTACTGGCGCTCAAGGTGCTCAAGGTGCTCAAGGTGCTCAAGGCGCTCAAGGCGCTCAAGGTGCTCAAGGCGCTCAAGGCGCTCAAGGGCCGGCTGGTGCTACTGGCGCTCAAGGTGCTCAAGGCGCTCAAGGGCCGGCTGGTGCTACTGGCGCTACTGGACCGTCGGGCACACCACTCCCTGTAACTATAGCAGCAATAGGAAATTCTAATCCACAAACTATATCACCTGGAACGAATATCCAATTTAATCAAGTTTTCGAACTAAATAATCTCATTTTTAATGACACTTCAGATACTTTAACTATTTTAGAAACAGGAGTATACGATATTAGTTTCTCAGCATCTACAACCTTCCCGGGTTCTTCACCATTTGGATTCGGTATTTCATTCAACGGTCAACCACCTACTCGTAATTTTTCAACTAACGTTATCGGTAGTGCGGTTTCTTTCTCCACAATTGTTACTTTAACAGCTGGTACAACAATCTCTGTACAACCTACAGTAAATACTATTTCCATCCCTAACACTGGTGACACAACAGCTACACTATCAGTCTTCCGAATTTACTAATTTTAGTTTTCATTTTATTTTTGAACGACCAAGAATGTTTGATTTATAGTAATTTGTATTATTTTGATTGTATGTTAAATCTTTCTTTTAATAAAAAGGAGCACTTATTTTGGAGGATAAGTGCTCCTTCTTTACGTTTCTTTACTTCAAATTTACTCTAGCTTAATCCTCTTTTTGTATGATGAATAGTGAAGACAAAGACATGAAAGAGGGATGACAATGCGAATTATATCACTGACACGTTTTTGGTTTGTTCTTATGGTATGCATAATTTTATGTATAGGGTTTCTTTTAACTCTAAACTATTCAAATGTTTCAAAAGCAGAAAGAAAAACAATTCCATACGAACTTCTGTATACAAAACAAAACAACATCCCGTATTCCTCTTCCACACAAAATGAAAAAAAAGTTATAAAAGGAATGCTTATTACAGAAGCTTCTAGTTATGAAAACCTACTTCAAATCGCTGAAACGATTACAGATCAATATAAAAATAAAGACGTTGATGAAATAACACTCTCTATCCATAATGAAAATACTGGAAATTTTGAAGAGGAATTGCCATATGAACCTATTAGTAAAGGAATAATAACCGTCACGTATGATTCTCAATCCTTCGGTAGGACCAATGTTACGCTAAATAAATAAACTGAAGCTTTAATCCGTGGCGCTTTTCCCATCCCCACGGATTATTAAGTTAAACCCATCAAATTTTTATAGGCAGCTCGATTCTCACCTAACTTCTTTTCTGTTGCCACATTTTGAACCGAGATAAAACCGCTCATTTCTCATAAAAAAGAGGCGAACTCGTTATTCGCCTCTTTTTTTACCAAAATGGAATCCACTCTTTCACTTTATCTATCCATTCATTTTGCTGTTCTTTTCTTTGTTGTTCCTCTTCTTTTCGTTTTTTCTCTTCTTCTTTTCTTCGTTTTTCTTCCTCAATCATTTTTAATTGCTTTGTATAATCCGCCTCAGGTATTAGTGATAACTGAAATGCCTTTTGAGCTGGATTTCCATTCGCTTTCTTCATAATATTCCGGAACATTGTCGTTGTAATTTGGCTGCCTCCTGGCACATAATGCTCACTATCCGTTTTATCATACCCTACCCAAATCGCACCTACTAAATCCGGTGTGTATCCAACAAACCACGAATCCTTCGCACCAGTGCTTGGTCCATTTACAAGCTGGGTAGTCCCTGTCTTGCCTGCGGTATCGATATTATTAACTTTCGCTTTTTCACCTGTTCCCCTTTCAATAACACCTTTTAATAAGTATGTCATCTTTTGGGCAACTTTCTCGTTCGTCACACGAGTTTCTTTCTTATACCATTTTCCAATTGTTTCCCCTTCAGCATTTTGGATTTCTCTAATGGCATGAGCTTCTACTTGGACACCATCATTTGCAAGTGCGCTATACGCTTGAGCCATTACAAATGGTGAAGTCCCTACATGCATACCTCCTAAAGCAATCGGATACGTATGGTCTTCAGGCTCTAATGGAATACCAAACCGCTCTAAAGATTTCAATCCTTTATCTAATCCAATTTTCTCTAATAGCCAAACTGCTGAAACATTATATGACTTTGCCACCGCTTCATACATCGTCACATTACCATGGAACGTATGATCACTATTTTGTGGTGCATATTCTTTAATATTAAACGGTTCATCTTTTAAGACATCGTATACTTCATATCCTTGTTCTAACGCTGGTACATACACTGCAAGAGGCTTTAACGTTGAACCTGGCTGTCTTTTTAATTGTGTTGCATGATTAAACTGTAAAAATTGATAAGGACCTCTGCCTCCAACTAAAGCCGGAACACCGCCAGTTTTTGGATTCATAAGGACCACTCCAGTTTGCATAAGCTGATCTGAGCCACTATCTTTAAAATAACTATCATTATTCACAACATCTTCAACCGCTTGTTGTTTTTTCGAGTCAAGTTCCGTATAAATACGATAGCCACCTGCTAAAATTTCATTTTGTGTTAATTCATACTTGTCCATCGCTTCTCTAACAATATAATCTACGTATTGAGAATATTTCCCCTTATATTTATCGTCAACACCACGTCGTAATACAAGACCTGATTCTTTCTCCTGATTATATTGTTCTTCAGAAATATATCCTTGCTCCTTCATTAAACCTAATACGACATTACGTCTTTCAATTGATTTATTAAAGTTTTTATACGGCGAATACGCAGATGGCGCTTTAATTAATCCTGCAATCGTTGCAGCTTCTGAAATCGTTAAGTCTTTTACTTCTTTATCAAAATAGGATTTAGCTGCTCTTTTTATCCCCCAAGCACCTTCACCAAAATAAATTTGATTCATATACATTTCAACAATTTCATCTTTCGTATAAGTACGTTCTATTTTTTTCGTTAGAAAATATTCCTTTATTTTACGCGAGAATGTACGGTCTTGCGTTAAAAATACATTTTTCGCAAGTTGTTGTGTAATTGTACTACCACCTGCCACAACTTCACCGGCTGTAATGTTCTTAAATACAGCACTTATAATTCCACTATAGTAAATACCATGATGACTAAAAAATTCCTTATCTTCTACTGCAACAATTGCTTGAACCATAATATCAGGAATATCTTTCCTTTTGACCCCTTCTGTTTTAGAAGAAGCTAATTTAGTCGCAACTTCATTATTTGCATCATAAATTAAAGTCGGTTGTGGAACAGCTTGTTTTAATTCAGATATATCTTGAATGGAAATTATTATATTTACAACAATAAATAGAGTAGCAAGTAAACTTCCCAATACAATTAATGAATTGCGTAGTTTCTTCCTCTTGTTGAACCACTCAAGCGTTTTTTTAAAGTGAGTGTTCTTCAATTTCATTGGTTCACTTCCTTCATTTGTTTACACTCTTTTTTTAAAAGGAAGAATATACCTCCTTTTAAATTTATTATAATAACGTAGTCGTTCCTATAGTGTAAAGCTTTTCTTTCACATTCATACTTTTTGCAAGAAAAGGACATTCTACAAGTAAGATATTCATTGTTGAGTATTAATATTATTAATACAACAATGAGAGTTTTGTTAAGTTTTTGTAAACTTTTCGATAAAATGTTTTAAAAAACGACAGTTTTTTGTTAGAATTGATTAGCCAATATATTTTACATATATTACTTTTGTGGGGGTAACAATAATGGTCTTTAAATCAAAAAAAGATAAATTTTCTGAAATGCTTATGAACGTTTCCGAAAATTTAAAAGAAGGCGCGCAGTTTTTCGTGGAGTATAAAATTAAAAATGCTAGCGATTTAAAAGAGTTTTCTATGCGCATGAAAGAGTATGAGTCAAAAGGTGACTCATTCATTCACGAAATCATTATGGAGCTAAACAAAGCGTTTATTACTCCTATTGAACGTGAAGACATCCTACAACTTGCAATGAGTATGGATGATGTATTAGACGGATTAGATCACAGTGCTGGTCTATTCGAAATGTATTCTATTACAGAAGCTGATGAATACATGATTAAATTCGTTGAAGCAATTAATCAATGTGCGATTGAGATTGCAAATTCTGTTGAACTACTTTCTAAAAAGAAATTAGTCGATATTCGTACAAATGCGATCAAGATTAAGGATTACGAGTCACAATGTGATGATATTCGCCGTCATGCGATTAAGCACTTATTCTCTCGTGAGAAAGATCCGATTAAGATTATTCAATTTAAAGAGATTTACGAAGAGCTTGAAGAAGTAGCTGATAGCTGTCAAAGCGTTGCAAACGTATTAGAAACAATCATTATGAAGAACGCGTAAGGAGTTTGATCATGGATACACTCTTGATACTGACCGTTTTAGTAGTCATTTGCGCTTTAGCTTTTGACTTTATCAATGGATTTCACGATACAGCAAACGCTATTGCAACGGCTGTTTCAACGAAAGCTCTAAAGCCTAGACATGCAATTGTTATGGCAGCTATTATGAACTTTTTAGGTGCGATGACATTTACAGGTGTAGCAAAAACGATTACAAAAGATATTGTTGACCCGTTTGCTTTGCAAAATGGTTCTCTTGTAATTTTAGCTGCTTTGCTTGCGGCAATAGTCTGGAATTTGATCACTTGGTACTATGGCATTCCAAGTAGTTCTTCGCATGCAATCATTGGCGCAATCGCTGGTGCAGCAATTGCTGCTGCTGGTATTAGCTCATTAAACTATAAAGGGTTTATAAAAATTCTTGAAGCTTTAATCATTTCACCGATCATCGCTTTTGTTATTGGTTACATCGTATATAGTATTTTTAAAGTGGTATTTAAAAACTTTAACTTAACGAAAACGAACAAAAACTTCCGTATATTCCAGATTTTCACCGCTGCATTGCAAGCTTATACGCACGGTACGAATGATGCACAAAAAGCAATGGGAATCATTACGATGGCTCTTATGGCCAATAACTATCATACTTCTGGCGATATCCCTTTCTGGGTACAATTATCTTGTGCAATCGCAATGGGTCTTGGTACTTCTGTCGGTGGTTGGAAAATTATTAAAACTGTCGGTGGACAAATTATGAAAATTCGTCCTGTAAATGGTGTAGCTGCCGATTTATCATCATCACTTGTTATTTTCGGCGCAACATTTATTCACTTACCGGTTAGTACGACGCACGTTATCTCTTCTTCTATTTTAGGAGTTGGTGCTTCACATCGCGTGAAAGGTGTAAAATGGGGAACTGCAAAACGCATGTTAATTACATGGGTTATTACACTTCCTATTTCAGCTTCTTTAGCTGCATTATTTTACTACTTATTACACTTAATCTTTTAATCAAAAGTCGTCTTCCTTATTTTTCTAGGAAGACGACTTTTTTGTGAACAAGCCTATTTCTTATTAAAAAGCGTGTATAATGATTGATGGATAAGTTATATAGAGGAGTTGGCAATTTTGGAATACATCATGTTACTTTTCATCGGATTAATCGCCGGGACAGTCGGGAGCCTAGTCGGACTTGGAGGCGGAATTATTATCGTTCCGTTATTAATTGGATTACACAGTTTATCACCACAACTCGCAGTAGGAACTTCTATGGTAACAGTCGTTTTTACAGGGCTGGCTTCTACCCTTACTTATATGAAACATAAACGGGTAGATTATAAAAGTGGACTTATTTTATTTATCGGGAGTGGCCCTGGTGGTATTATCGGATCATGGGCAAACAAATTTTTAAACCAAGATACATTTTCTTTATACTTTGGGATTTTTCTTATATTCGTCTCCATTCTTCTTATACTACGAGACAAATTGAAACCTCTTTCCCTATCAAATATGACTGTAATTAAGCGATCTTTTACAGATAACGAAGGAAATACTGTAGACTATCAATTCCCACCATTTCTCGCTATCTTTATTGCCTTTATAGTTGGATTTATATCCGGATTATTTGGAATCGGTGGTGGTGCCTTACTTGTGCCAGCGATGATGCTCCTTTTTGCGTTCCCAGCACACATTGCTGTAGCCACTTCAATGTTTATCGTATTTCTCTCAGCAATTGTAAGTTCTTTAACTCACATCTCTCTAGGAAATGTCAGCTGGGCTTATGCATTAATTCTTATTCCTGGTGCATGGATTGGCGGAAAAATCGGGGCTTATATTAACACAAAATTAAGCGGTAATGCAGTAATTAATTTATTACGTATCACATTAATTATTCTTGGAACTAGATTAATCATTACTTCATTTTTATAACGCGTTCTTTCTAGAATGCGTTTTTTCTTATACACATGAATATAAAAAGGCTCCTAGGAGAACAAATAAAACTAAACAAACACTTAATAGCATAAAATTTGAAATATGTAATTTCTTCAAGTAGATCACTCCTATAGCTATGACTGTTATCTTTATGATAGCGAAAAAACACTTATCTTACAGTTACAAAGAGCTAACAATGCAAAATCATTTATTACAAATTTTATCCTTATATTTCATTTCTTTGTATAATCTATCGATTCAATAAAAAAAGATGTCATATTGACATCTTTTTAGTGAAGAAGTGACCATCCCATAAAGTCTTCATGTACCTGGCACGCCCTCTTATCGTTTCGATCATATAATTCAGCATAACTATCTGTTTCTTCATCATAAGCCATCGTATAAATAATTTGGCCGTCTATTTCAACGGATAAAACGACTCCACCTTTCATCTCTTCCACATGAATGATAGCATTCGCCGGAATTCTCATATCCGTCATCTTCATCGCATCTAACAATATACTAAACCCCCTACAGCGTATTCATTGCTAGTACTATTACACACTAAATAGTATACTACTGTAATAGCATACATTTCGTCAATGAAATTGCTGTTTAAAAAGCATATTGTCTTTATACATATACGCTAAAATATAAGAAATAGAAATGTTTTAATGGGGGGCTAACATTGATTCTACATAAGGGAGATGTATTATTCCGTCAAGGTGAGGACGGTCCATTATATTTTATAAAAACAGGTTTATTAAAAGTTATTCGGTTAGAAGAAGACGGAACACCATTTTTATTTAATATTATCGTTCCTGGTGAAACGATACCTCACCATTCTTTAATTTCACCGAAGGAATATCACGGTACAGCTATCGCTTTAATGAAAACAGAAGTGGAGCCTATAATTAGCAATGAATGGTACGACAAACTTCAGGCAAATCCTGCATCATATGAAAATATCGCTATACAATTACAATCGAAGTTAAGAATGATGCAACAGCGTATCGATCAATTGACAACTGTCTCTCCTAAAGAGCGCCTTCATCGTTTACAAGAGTGGTTCACCTTATATTTAGATGACATCCCTATTTATGAAATATTAACACAAACTGAAATTGGTCAGCTCATAGGTGTACGCCGCGAAACAGTTAATCGCTTATTAAGAGAACAAGCAAAAAACGAGGTAAAATAATACCTCGTTTTTTGCTTGGCAACATTAATCTATTGTAAGCTTGCTGCGGGACCGAAAAATTCATAATGAATGTTCTCTTGTTTAACACCCAAATCAATTAATGCAGCATTTATATGCTTCATAAATGGTACTGGACCACAGAAATAAAATTCTGCTTCAGTCGTTGGAATAATAGTTTGTAACCATTCACGTTCAATGAATCCTTCTTGATCAAAATTCTTCATTTCCACATCTTGCTCTGTCGGTGAAGAATAGCAAGTATATGCTTTAACTTGTTCATACTCTTTTTCTACTGTCTCAACATGCTCTTTCATCGCATGTGTATTACTATTTATCGCTGCATGAACAAAGCATACATTACGCTTGGATTCTTGTTCAATTAACGTATTTAACATACTCATCATCGGTGTAATACCTACTCCACCACTAATTAGTACAACAGGTAATGTTGACTCCATATTTAATACGAAATCTCCCGCTGGTGCACTTACTGGTAAGACATCCCCTTCCCCTACATGATCATGTAAGTAATTAGATACTTTACCATCTGGTGTATCTACACCTTTTTCTTTCTTTACACTAATACGATAATATTCTTTTCCTGGAGCATCAGACAAGCTATATTGACGATTATGTGTATATGTCTCACCTTTAATATTTATTTGAATCGTTACATATTGTCCTGGGATGAATGAAGAAACTTTCCCGCCATCTTCAGGTTTTAAATAAAATGATGTAATAACGTCGCTTTCCTTCACTTTTTTAACAATCACAAAGTTGCGGAAATCTTTCCACCCACCTTCTTTATGTGCAGCTTCTTCATACATACCCGCTTCAATGCTAATGAATGCATCAGCAATGACGCCATACGCTTCTCCCCATGCATTTAAAACTTCATCAGGCGCGCCTGCGACCTCTTTAATCGCTCGTAGTAAGCATGTACCTACTATTGGATAATGCTCTGCTTTAATACCTAAACTTCTATGCTTATGACCGATTTGTTTTACAACTGGAATAATAGCTTCTAAATTATCAATGTACATTGCAGCTGCATAAACAGCATTTGCTAATGCTTGTTGTTGTCTTCCTTTTTTCTGGTTCGTATGGTTGAAAATATTCAATAACTCCGGATGTTCCGAAAATAAAATTTGATAAAATCTCGTTGTAATCTCAACGCCTTTTTCTTGTAATAACGGTACTGTTGACTTTACGATTTCAATTGTTTTTGCACTTAACATTGTATCCCACTCCTCTATTTCCTTAACTGTTTTTAGTTTAACTGAATTGTATAATACATATTGTGATTTTAATCACTATTAACATGGTGTTTTTGTGAAAAATATATGAACAATGCACATATTAAATAAATTTTAAATAGTGATGTGCTCCCATCCGCTACTAATTATTAGCCCCCATTAATTGTGCTCAAAAAAAAGCTAACTAGAATTCTAGCTAGCCTACTACTTTGTTTGTATTGCTTGTTCAATTACTCTTATATTCTGCCCATCTCCAAACTCTGTATACCCCCATATATTCGTTTCACCTTTATGTTTATTCACAAGTATATCCAAGTCATGATATACGCGATGAGCATAGATTACATACTCAATATTCTGAAGCTCCACACCTTTTTTTACAATTTCATAACTTCTATTCACATCGCGTTTTATTTTTTCATTTTTTATTTCTTTATGTATATTTTTTAAAGAGGCTTCTTGCTCTTGAAACCATTGTTTAAAATGTTTCCAATCCCCATCTGTATATTTCTCTGCCTTGCCATAATTCAAGAAATTATTATAACTTTCATGTGTCGTACGAACAAAATCGAGTGTCTTCTTCTTCTCTTGCACCTCTTCTATTTGTGCTACTGTATTTACTCCAGCAGACTTATTCGCATAATATAATAGTACTTTCATAAGACTATAGCTCGCTATTGCCATCACAGTAATAGTTACCAATACACTTAACAATTTCTTCATATACAGAACCCCTTTTCTACTATGAATATTACAATGTACTGTTACACTTGTAACATTCTCTCGTAGAAATGTAATTCCTGTTTAAATCCTCCTTTTCATTTCGACACTATTTTTCTACAAACTTCTCCTTGGTAAATGCTCTTGTAAAACAACATAACCTTCATAAGCTGTATAACCGAGTATAGCCATTAATCCGATATAACAAGCAAATACTGTCCATTTCGTTTTCGTATCGACTTTATAATAATTTTCTTGTTGTTCCTTTTCTGTTTCCCATTCATTTAATTTTCTTTCTGACATTTCAAATGCTTCTCTTATATGAATTGTATGCATTTCTTTTTCATCTTCATATGGGACATAATCAAGTGGCTCAAATTTTGGTAAAAGGTACTCTAGCACTTCAATCTTTTGAAGTTCTCCTGTTTTTAATTCTTTTTCACGTTCTCTTTGTCTTAATACATTCATTTCATGGTGAATTATATAAATCGTTCGATGCACCGCACCAGTTTCTTTTAATTCCTCTTCAAGCCTAGCAACATATCCTGTCATTCCATCGATTTTATATCCTAATTCCTTAATCGGCTCATCTCTCTTTATTACTCTATATAGTTCCATACAGCCGATAATAAAAATAAATCCTCCTAAAATACTCTTGAAGTAAATAGAATAGCCGAGTAGTAAAACTAGCCCTGCTCCCCAAATTTTCGTGCTTACAACTGAAATTATTCGTCCACCATCTAATGGAGAAACTGGAATTAAGTTAAAGAAATTAATCATACTTCCAAGTAAAATAACAAGCGCCCAAAACGGCTCTTTCGTGATTATATACAGTGGGATCGCAGGTAAAAATGAAAGCAATCCGAAAAGAGGTCCCATATATGCAATGTAAGCTTCATCTTTTGCATTTTTCGGCATCTCTTTCATCCCAATAAGAGCTCCCATAAATGGTATGAAGATTGCTGGCGATGTTGGTATCCCTTTCTTTCTCGCTGCCCATAAATGCCCCATCTCATGTACAAACAATAAATATACGAGTGCTACCCCAAACTTCCAACCATATATGACTGCGTATGCACCAAGCGATAAAAACATACTAAATACTGTTGAAAATTTTGCTAACTTAAAAATTGCAAATACCCATTTTAACTTAGATAGTAAAAATAACCCTATTGCAACTATAACTCCCCATAATCCTTTTTTATTATTTTTCATATTCCTCTCCTTTATCTCGCTTTATTGAGCCATATACACTCATCAAAACTTATTCTTTTTCTCTATTATGACATATTTTTTTCTATTGTTAGAAATAATGTTTATTCCATCCATTTTTAGCCAAAAATAAAAATAAAAGGAGGTAAATACAAATGAAATTACAATCTCTTATGATAGGCGCTCTATCGTTTTTAGCTTCAACTCT
Source organism: Bacillus sp. TH17 (assembly GCF_016651125.1). Lineage (NCBI taxonomy): Bacteria > Bacillati > Bacillota > Bacilli > Caryophanales > Bacillaceae > Bacillus > Bacillus sp. TH17. The sequence goes on along the minus strand of NZ_JAEKEN010000001.1, from coordinate 1,088,084 downwards.
TATTTTTTATACCGTCAGCTACGTATTATTATTAGATTGGTTGCCAAATCACTTATTTATAGCCCTTATTATTCTTTCTGCTCTTATGATTTCCTTTCTAATTACACGAAAATCAATGAATGAGCCATCTGCAAAAGCAAAATAATAGAGGGGATCTTTCCCCTCTATTATCATTTCCTAGGAAAGGCCATATAGACTTTATGATTCTTACTGCCCGCTATTTACGGGCAGTAAGAATCCCACCTCAAAATTCGGCTGGAGCAAAGAATTTAGGTAGGAGTCGTGCTAATAATCAGCGGGGGATGCCCCCACTGATTAAAATTTCACTTTATCTTTGTAAATTCATTTTTTCACCATACTCTTTAACAATTTGAATAATGTTTTGAAATGCTCCTACTTTTTCTTTCTTACTATTTAATATTTGTAAATCGTGATTATCATAATAGGTTTCTAGTGATTTTAATTGTGATTCTGAAGCATCTTTTATCGGAACAGTAACATTCAACTCATACTGTTTATACCCTTCCTTTACTTTTTCAGCTGAAATTATTTCACTCTCTTTTGCGCCAATTAATTTTTGGACCTTTTCCGGGAAAATTAATTGCAAATAATATTCTTGTTCCTTTGCTAACTTATTATATAGTGATTGTGAAATCGTATAACGTACTGTATAATTCATTTTTTGATCACCTGCTTTAATATGAAACGCAGTAATCTGCATGTCTTTTTTGTTACTTCCGTTAAAGTACCTACCTGCATCTCATCTTCTTTTTGTTCTGGAATCTTTGGAAAGATAGCCAAAAGCTTTTCCGTATCTTTTTCGTTAAGCATATAGATATCTTTCTTATATTGAATCCATCCTCGGCGATCTTCTCCTCTTAACCATGCATAATATGTTTCTTTTTTTCCATCACTACTAATTTGTATTTCATATTCCGGTTCACCAAAACTACCCGTTACTTCTTGTTTTTCCGCTTTGTTTATAATATCCACCACCAACTCCGCATCCATTTTCTTTAAATTTTTTTCTTCTTTACCTTTTTGCATAACAGTTACTTGTAATGGTTCTCTCATTTCATTCACTGTCTCCTCTACTTGTTTCGGTTCTTTCTTTTGCTCGGATTGACCACACGACGCGAGTAAAATAACACATAAAAACATTAAATATTTCCCTTTCAAATCGATTCTCCTTTTCCAATAAGAAATTCTTATAACCCTCATGCATAAAACAAAAACGTTACATTATATAGAATGAGCTATACTATAAACTGAAGGGAGGATTTTACAATGTCCATTAATTTTCATGATGCAAATAATAAGTATACGTATGCAAATCGTAACGCACATATTTCATGGCAGGAAACAATAAACAATATTGTAGATGTGCAAAATAAACAAGTAATTGATATAGGTTGTGGTGGCGGCATTTATACGAAAGAACTTGCTCTTATAGGAGCCAAAAGTGTTGTTGGGCTTGATTTTTCAAAAGAAATATTACAAGCTGCAAAAGAAAATTGTAATGCCTTCCCAAACATTTCATTCATTCACGGTGATGCACATAATATCTCATTCCCTAATGAAACATTCGACCTTGTCATTTCTCGTGCAGTCATTCATCATTTGCATGATATTCCCACATTTATACGAGAGGCTTCTCGTATATTAAAAAAAAACGGTCTACTTATTTTACAAGACCGGACCATTGAAGATTGTATAATCCCAGGAAGTCCTGAACACCTTCGTGGATATTTTTTCTCGATCTTTCCAAAACTCATTGAAACAGAAGCGCAAAGAAGACCAAAAACCACTACTATACAGCAATTATTACAAACATATCCTCTTCAAGCGCTCCCCATTCAAACACAATGGGAAGTACGAAAAGTACATGATTCTGTAGAGGCTTTGCTACAAGATTTATCTCCTCGAACAGGCCGATCCATTCTATATGAACTAACAGATAATGAACTTTCTCAACTTCTACATCATATCCAAACGGCATTACAAAACGTCTCTCCTATCATCGAAAGAGATCGTTGGACAATTTGGAGCGCGAAAAAATTGTAAGGAAGGAAGCCTCACAAAATAATGTGAGGCTTCCTTCTTTCATAATCTAATTTTGCAACACTCTTGATATCCTCCACTCCTGGCCTGTGCACTTCCACACTTCGGACATACTAAATATCTAGACTGATTTGTCAACAAACTACCTTTTTGAAAGAGTAAAACTTCTGCTTGTTTAAACGAACGCGAATAATATAACCACATAAAACCAATTATAGCAATAATGCCAAATAATACTCCCATCGCAAGCATTTCAGTCACCTCTTTTGGTTTGTTCTTTCCAGCAAGTGGATTGTTGTATTATTCTCTGCAAATTCAAACAATTCCTCCCTTACTCCTATAAATATCGATTTTCTCCATAAACTTTACAATTCTCTATACTGTTTTACAGCATTTTTACAAATAGTATTAACCCTTATATTCTCAGCTATATTTCTACAGGAAAGTGTATTTCCCAAAAAATATGTTGACTTTCTAAAAAAAACATGTAAAAATGTTGTCAGAATACTTGAATAAAAATTCATTGACGAGAACGAGTATGTTATAGAGCTGTTCCCCAGAGAGTTGGTATTTTGCTGAAAGCCAACGCTCAGTTCGTAACCGAAAATCATCTCCGAGAAGTAGAACCGAATGCTAAAGTAAGTTCTTACCGGTCGTCCCCCGTTACAAGGAACACGTATCATGTTGTACGTTGTAAAGCCGTATACATATAGATATATTTCTACATGTATAAATTAGGGTGGTATCGCGGGTAAATATAACTCGTCCCTTTCTTAAGGGACGAGTTTTTTGTGTTCTTACAATGAATTTACAAAAAAGGAGAAAAAAAACAATGAACACTGTATCAAAAAAACATGTTTTTTTCACAGGTCTTATGCTGTTTTCTTTATTTTTTGGAGCAGGAAATTTAATTTTCCCTCCAATGCTTGGACAAAATGCTGGTGAAAACTTTTGGCCAGCAATGATTGGTTTTTTACTAACAGGAGTCGGCTTACCACTACTTACTGTTATCGCTATTTCTCTATCAGGAAATGGAATGCAACAACTTGCGAGTCATGTTCACCCATTATTCGGAATATTCTTTACGGTAGTTGTATACATTGCAATCGGTCCATCTATGGGCATCCCACGTGTTGCTAATGTCGCTTATGAAATGGGAATTAGTTCTTTCTTACCAGAAACTATTCGCTCTAGCAGCCTAACGCTATTTTTATACACAGTCATCTTCTTTGCTATCGTATTTTGGCTTAGTTTAAATCCTTCTAAACTCGTCGATCGTATCGGAAGCGTATTAACACCTATTTTATTACTCTCTATTTTCTTATTATTCTTTAAGAGTGTATTTTCACCACTTGGGCAATCAGGACCAGCAATGCAAGAGTATCAAACTTCTCCAGTTTTCAAAGGTTTTATGGAAGGATACTTAACGATGGATACCATTTCAGCGCTTGCATTTGGAATTATCGTTGTAAATGCAATTCGCTCAAAAGGTGTGAATGACCGCAAATCAATTGCCATCGCAACAACAAAAGCAGGACTTATTGCCGCTACTGGTCTCGTACTTGTATATGGTGCACTTGGCTGGCTCGGTACAACTAGTGTCTCTCTCGGGTACGCAACAAACGGCGGACAGCTACTTACCATTATCGTACAACAATTACTCGGTCCATATGGTCTAATTCTATTATCTCTTATCGTTACACTCGCTTGCTTAACAACATGTATTGGACTTGTATCTGCATGCAGTCAATACTTCTCAACATTATTAACAAAATTTTCATACACAACGTTAGCAAGTGTCATTTGCACATTAGGATTATTAGTTGCCAACTTAGGTTTAACAAAAATTATCGCAATCTCTGTTCCTATTTTACTTGTTGTATATCCAATTGCGATTGTACTCGTATTACTATCATTACTTCATAAATATTTCGGTGGATATCGTTCTGTTTATGTAGGTGCGTTAATTGGTTCTGCAGTTGTGAGCGTATTTGATGGATTAAAACAAGGGAATATTCCTGTTTCATCTATCACATCTTATTTCGAGTTTATTCCATTATATAATGAAGGAATTGGCTGGTTAGTACCAGCATTAGTTGGGGCTATTATCGGTTTTGCTATCGCAAAATTAAGTGGCGCCAAAGCAGTACCATTAACGGATCATTCACCTGAATCGAAAGTATCATAAAAAAACTCCCATTTCGGGAGTTTTTTACATTTGATAAGAAGTATGATTAAAGCTACTTACTTTATAAGCTTTCGTATAGTAATCAATATTCGTATCCACTGTTTCTACTTTTACAACATCATAGCAATCTTCTTGCTTCACTAGAAATAAATAATATTCTTCTGTCGCCTCAATAATTGCAATACGATCTGTTTCAATATCATATTGTTCACAAAGTGCTTGCAACGCATTCACATAGTTACCTAATTTTTTCGTTTCATCCATTCCAAATATCGTTTGAACTAACATACACTCTCTCCCCTTTGTATGTACTGTTAACACCTTAATGATAACGCTTACATAAATAACCGTCAATAAAAAGCTTTGACCATATATAGTCAAAGCTTCCTTCTCATTTCGTCAATTGGTGTCTAAACGCATAAATAACCGCCTGTGTCCGGTCACTTACATTTAGCTTATTTAATATATTACTCACATGTGTCTTTACTGTTTTAAGGGCAATAAACAACTCATCTGCAATCTCTTGATTACTTTTCCCCTCTGCAATTAATAACAAAATTTCAGACTCTCTTTCTGTTAACTCCTCATGCAAAGGTTGTTCTTTCTTCTGACGCATACGAGACATCATTTTGCCAGTAACTTTCGGCTCTAATACCGTTTCCCCATCATAAGTAGCTCTTACAGCATCTGCAATATCACTCGCTCTTGATGTTTTTAATAAATAACTTGTCGCCCCCGCCTCAATAACAGGATATAACTTTTCATCATCTAAAAAGCTCGTGACAACTACAATTTTCGCTTCTGGCCATTCTTGAATAATAGCACGTGTCGCTTCAACCCCATCCATCTCATCCATAACAAGGTCCATTAAAATAATATCCGGTCTTAATTGCAAAGCTAACTCTGAACCTTTTCTTCCATTTTCAGCTTCTCCAACTACTTCAATATCTGGCTGCGTTGATAAATATGCTGATACACCCATTCGAACCATTTCATGATCATCAACTAGTAATACTTTTATCATGATTCTCCCCCTCTCTCAATCATAATAGGTACTTTCACTTCTATTTGCGTACCTTTATTCGGAAAACTAAGAACTTTTAATGTACCACCAATTTCATGAACTCGCTCTTGCATTGACCTTAAACCGTATGAACCAGCCTTATTAACACCAACTTTAAACCCAACACCGTCATCAATAATTTTCAAAATCGCATATTGATCAATTTTCCGAAGGCGTACTTCGGTTTTCTTTGCCTTCGCATGCCGTAAAGTATTAGACAGCGCCTCTTGTACAATACGGAATAAATGATCCTCTACACCTTTTTTTAATTGAATCGGTTCAATTAACCATTCAATTTTCATATGTTGCTTTCTAGACAGTTCTGTTAATAATTCTTCTATACCCTCTGTTAGTTTCTTACCTTCTAACTGCACTGGGCGTAAATGAAGGAGCAATGCTCTCATTTCTGATTGTGCATTTACAACCATATTCTCAACAAGCTGCAACTGTTTTTTCGTCGTGTCTGGAATTTCAGCTGCTTGCTCATTAATGGCTGACATCATCATCGACATTGCAAAAAGCTGCTGACTTACAGAATCGTGCAGCTCTCTCGCTAATCGATGCCTTTCTTGAGAAATCGCTTCTTGTCTCATCTCTTCATTCCAATGGGCTCGTTCATTCGTTACTTTTTGAAATAGCCCAGCTTGCTCCTCTAAGCGACGAGCAAGACCAATTACTTTTCGTTCCACTTCATGAAATTCATCGTCCGCAGTAAATGAAACATCACTCGGAAAATTCCCTCGCTCTACTTCAAATAGAAAAGTATTTAATCCTTGTATACGCTGTTCTATATAATAACCGATTGCATATCCTACAATTCCTCCGATAAGAAGACTCGTACTCATAATAAACAAGCCAATTGGAACAGAAGCAATGGATTCTTTCCAGAGTAAATCATAAACTTGTTGCTCGCTTTTCCATACATATACAATTGTACAAATAAGTGCGATACTCACAGAGGACAACATAGAATAACGAATATACATCCACGAAATATTCCTTTGTTTTTTCATTATACTTTCCTCACTTCCGTATCGCCTACGACAAGCGAAGAAATAATTTTAATACGACGAGGGGCTTCTTTATACTGTTCTGTTCTAAACGTAACATTACGGTTAAATCCAGTTTCTTCGTGTCCTGGCAGGAGCACTCGCCCAACAATAACAGAATGATTTAAAGACAATTCAATATCATATGGTACATATAAGCGAATATTACCAATGACGCCCCGAATCACAATAACCGTTTCTCCCTCTGGAATCATAGCAGTTGTTAAATCAATCTCGACGTCACAAGCACCATATTGGACGTTAATATCCTCTATTTCATAAATATGATCCATCATTCGTACATTACCTACAAACATATTTTTTATATACGGTTCTGTACGATATATTTGTTTTTCTTCATTTATATATCCCTTTTCTTTAATTTCAACTTTCATTGCTTTTTGCCGATGTCCTTGTTGAATAAGTTGATAACCAATTAAAGCTAAACAAGCAAACACAACAAGTACGAATGCCGCTGATGAAAATAAGAAGAATAAGAAGACAATACCACCGACAAATAAAAATACATTCCCTCTTACATAACGGTTCTTCTTTCGATAATGTCTTCCAAACATAATCATAATAAATGCAAATATTAGACCACCTGGTTCAAAATGTCCAAGTATCATATCAAGAAAAAGACCGAATCCAAATATGATGAGGAGCATCCCCATAAATTGTGTTTTTGAAAATTGCTTCTTCATTTCAGCTCCCCCCTCCTTGTCACATATACATAGAAGAAAAGGCATTGCTTTCCAACACCTTTTCTCCTATCACTATATCATAAGCCTGTTTTATTATATACTACAATTATTTTGTTACTTCTTTCGTTAACGATACTTCATTTTTCTCTTTCATTTCACTCTCTAGTTTTGCAATTTTCATATCAAATGTATCACGCTCATGCTCTTCATTTATACGAAGCTCTATGTCACGAATGTGATCTTCAATTTCTTCGAATCGTAAGAACGGATTATTTTCATCCATTTTATGCATAGCAGTATTCATACGGCGGTTTGCATGCGCCATATTTTCACGGGCCATTAATTCCATACGCTTTGCGTTCATTTCTTTTAATTTATTTTTCATTTCTGAAAGACGACGCTCTAACTCATCAATTTGCTCTACAACACCAGCATACATTTCTTCTAAGCGAGTTACTTGCCCTTCATAATACGCTACTTCTTCTAATGCACGTTCATGCAATTGCAATTCGCCTGCTTCTTGTGCGATGATAGCTTGCTTTGATCTTTTATTAACGAAATAACGTGCTTGCTCAAGCTCACGAGCGAAGTTAGATTTTAATGTTTTATGACGTTGAATTAACTTCTCAATTTTTGTTATTTCACGCTCACTATCGCGTAAATATTGGTTTAACATAGCAATTGGATTTTTTCTTTCTTTCTCATCTAACACATTATGAAAATCAGCTAAAATTGCATCGCGTACACGTCCGAATAAAGATTGTTTCATTATAATCTTCCTCTCTTCTACTTTATAATTTGATTTATTTTATATTAGTTTTTCATTAACTTGTTCCACTCATCTTCAAAGTTGCTATATGGTTTAGCACTTTCTGGAGCAGAATCAACAACTACATTTTTTCCTTTTTTCCACTCACGGTATCCGTAGTATAAAACTACTAATGCTGCGATACCGATTAATGCTGGGGAATGAGAAAGTGCAATGGACAAACCGATTAAACCAACAATACCCCAAGCTAACTTTCCAAAAAATGATTTAGCTCGCACAAATGATTTATAGCTCCAGTACACAACTCCTGCTCCAATGGCGAATCCTACAATACCAGCAAGACTACCAAGAGCAATTAAAGCCAAAATACCGGCTGCGATAAACGCTAGAAATTGTTTCATCTTGTGCTTGCCTCCCTTCGATTTGATACTCTTATCTTAACTATTTTTTCATTTTTTCATAACGAGCTTAAGAACTGTTTTCGACTCAGACTTAAGACCGAGTTGAATTCAGCCTTTTGCAAAACGAACATGTATACGATGCGTATAGATACAGAAAAATTCTTATTCAATAACGGATGAAAATCTCAACTTGCGCGTCCAAAAAATTAGTAATACATACAAACGTTTATTAAATTACATTAAATATATTATTAAGAAAATTATGTTAAAATAAATCAGAAGGCTACATTTAAATTAAAGGGGATATATCATGAATTTACACATTACGAAAGAAATCAATACCGCCGCTAAAAACTGTATAAACAATCAGCTTTATGAATATAATTTAAAGCACTTTCCATCTGATTTAAGAGACAGATACTTAGAGATTCATTTATTTCTTAAGGATGAAAATGGTAAAATATGCGGGGGAATATTAGGTGAAGTCTGTTGGAATTGGTTAGAGATTCACTCTTTTATCATCGATGAAGATATACGTGCATTAGGGTATGGAACTAAACTGTTATTAGAAGTAGAAAAAATCGCTTTAGAAAGAAATTGTGATTTTATAAAAGTTGACACTTTAAGCTTTCAAGCATTAGATTTCTATAAAAAATATGGTTATAAAGAGTATGGTATCCTCGATAACGTAGGAAGAGATTATAAACACTACTATTTGAAAAAGGATTTATAAATAATAAAAAACGCTCAGAGAATGTTCTCCGAGCGTTTTCAACTGCTAATAATAAATGTCTCTTTATGTTATGCAGTTTTATGATACTCTTTTTTTTCCGCCACTTTAGAAAATCTCGGGAAACCAATTAATATAGAAATGATTCCACATACTCCAACTAAAATTGGATAAAATGCATATGGTAACAATTCGACCGGAGATAACGCAGCAAATCCTGCCGCTGTTAACATTTGAGCACCATATGGGATTAACCCCTGTACACAGCAAGAGAAAAGATCCAGTACACTCGCTGATTTACGGGGATCAATTTCATACTGATCCGCAATATTTTTCGCAAGCGGACCTGTAAAAATGATAGAAATTGTATTATTTGCTGTACACATATTCGTCATACTCACTAAACCAGCAATACCAAACTCTGCTCCTTTTTTCGAACGAATATTACGTGTTAAAAGATTCATTAAATATTGAATGCCACCATTATATTGGATAAGTTCAACCATACCACCGATTAATATAGCAAGTAGTACTAGCTCCATCATACCGCCCATTCCAGTCGTTACACTTTTAAAGAAACTCTCTAACGTGTAACTTCCATCTATAAGGCCGATAGCACCTGATAATATTGTTCCACCAGTTAACACAATAAGTACATTCCAGCCAAGTAGTGCTGTAATAAGTACTCCTGCATACGGTAAAATCTTTATCCAGTCAAAACTATGGGCTTTAACTTGTGTATCACTTCCTAAAGTAATTATTACTAATAGTACAATTGTAATAATAGCGGCTGGTAATACAATTAAAAAGTTCGTTTTAAACTTATCTTTCATTTCTGTTCCTTGTGAACGAACAGCAGCAATTGTCGTATCTGAAATAAATGATAAATTATCACCAAACATCGCTCCGCCCACAACAGTAGCCATCGCAAGTGCTATTGAGATATCAGTTTGCCCACTAATACCTACAGCAATCGGTGCTAGTGCTGCAATTGTTCCCATTGAAGTTCCCATCGCTAATGAAATAAATGCCCCTATAACAAAAATTCCAGCAACGATAAATCCTGGTGGCAAAATAGATAACGCTAAGTTAACAGTGGAATCAACTCCGCCCATTCCTTTTGCTGTTTCAGAAAACGCCCCTGCAAGTACAAAAATTAATACCATAATCATAATATCAGGGTTTCCTGCACCTTTAGCAAATCGTTCTACTTTCACATTAAAGCTTTCCTTACGATTCATCACTAAAGCAATTCCTACGGCAATTGAAATTGCTACAAGTATCGGCAATTTATAGAAATCACCTGTAATAATTCCAGAACCAATAAATAGCGCCAAAAATATTCCAAGTGGTAATAACGCTAAACCATTTCCTCTCGTTTCTTTCAAAGTATCATCTCTCCCTAGTTTTCAACCTTTTCTAATGAACAACAAAAGACCTCTTCCGATGAGAAGAGGTCTTATACATCTATAAGAAACACTCTTCTCATCTTTCAAGCACATGCTTGCTGGATTTGGCACAGCACTCTGAAATCGAGTCCGCTGCCGAGGCATCGTAGGGCCAGTCCCTCCGCCTCTCTTTATAAGAAGGTTTCATATTTATTTTTTAATAATAATTTCTTTCCTAACTTTACTCGCTTACAAAACAAAAGTCAATTATTTTTTGTATAGATTTTTTTGGTAATTATACAAAAATATGAATAAACCAATCATTTTAACTTTTCGATTTCTTTATCCAATATTGAGATCCAATAAAATTTTCTATTTTTTATCGTCGCGATAATCCATTTTGTTGTATTCCATGCTAACTCATATTCTTCTTTTGTAACATCACCAATTTTATAGGCATCCTCTAACTCGTCTTCATCCAGTACATAGATCTCACCGTTCGGTAACAATACTACATCTAAATATAAATCATCAAAATAAGGTAAACCACGCTCGTCTATTTTATATTCTTTCGTCACGTCGATATAATATTGTACTAATTGTTTTTGATTGTCTAACATAGCTGTAATTGCAAAGTTTTCCCCGTTTATAAAATATTGCATCCATGTATACCCATCACCTGCAATGCAAAGCTGTTTACCATTGTATTCTTTATAACTAGGTTCTCTCACTTTTTTTATGTCCAGTATTCCTAACATTCCATCCTCTACTTGCTTAACCCTATAATCCTTCTCTATTAGTCGCTTCCACGAAGAACCGTCACCATATTTACGTTTCATTACGTCCGCTCCTCTTCTATATATAGAAAAGCCCCCACATATTATGTGAGAGCTTGTTCATATTATAATTAAGCTGCTTGACCCTTTTCAGATATCTCTTTTAAATAGGCTTGTCCTTTTTCAGCGTCATATTGACCTTCCCACTTAGACATAACTACAGCCGCTAAAGAGTTACCTACAACGTTAACTGCTGTACGAGCCATATCAAGAATACGGTCAATACCTGCAATAAACGCTAAACCTTCAGCTGGAATACCTACTGTACCAAGTGTTGCTAATAATACAACGAATGATACGCCCGGTACACCCGCGATACCTTTTGATGTAACCATTAATACAAGTAATAACGTAATTTGTTGTGTAATGGATAATTCAATACCGTACATTTGCGCTAAGAAAATTGCCGCAATTGCTTGATATAAAGTTGATCCATCTAAGTTAAATGAATAACCTGTTGGAATAACGAAAGATGTAATTGCTTTCGGACAACCGAATTTCTCCATTTTCTCCATAATTTTCGGTAAAACCGTTTCTGAACTTGCTGTAGAATACGCTAAGATCAGCTCGTCTTTTAAAATCTTAAAGAATTGGAAAATGTTTATTCCAAATATTTTCGCTGTAAGTCCTAATACAACTACAACGAAGAAGATCATTGCTCCGTATACTACAATGAGTAATTTCCCTAATGGAATTAATGAAGCTAATCCGAATGTAGAAACTGTAACACCAATTAATGCGAATACACCAAATGGTGCAAACTTCATAACTTGGTTCGTTACATAAAACATTGCATCTGCTACACCTTGGAAAAATTGTAGAACTGGTTTACCACGCTCACCAATTGCTGCTACACCTAAACCAAATAATACCGAGAAGAAGATAATAGCAAGCATATCACCTTCAGCTAATGATTTCATAATGTTCGTCGGAACAATATTTACAAACGTATCCGCGAACGAATGACTTTGTACTTGCTCTGTCGTATGTGTATATTTAGAAATATCTGTTTTTGTTAACTTATCCATATCAACGCCTTTTCCAGGTTGGAAAATGTTTGCTATTAATAAACCAACAACAATTGCAAGTGTTGTAATAATTTCAAAGTAAATAATTGTTTTTCCGCCTAGTCGACCTAACTTTTTAATATCGCCAACACCAGCAACCCCAACAACAATACTCGCTACAACAATCGGTACAACAATCATCTTAATTAATCGGATGAAAATATCACCAATTGGTTGTAAGTACTTCACCACTTCCTGATTGCCAAAGAAAATCGCCCCAACTGTAATACCAAGCGCAAGTCCTATTAAAATTTGCCATGCAAGTCCTATTCTTTTCATACTTGTGGTAACCCCCTCTTCGATGTGTCACTCTATCTCTCATTCTATCTCTATAAAACTTGAAATTAAGAGTATTACATATTATTCGACAATTCACTACATTTTGTCCCTGTTGAAAATCATAAATCAAAATTTAAAATCTGACAACAAAATAAGTTTGCACGAATGCAAATAATTTTCTTGACAAAAACAAACTCCATGTCAGAAAACCTCACATGAAATCGATTCCTTACTAGTGATTGATAGGTTTTTAAAATACTGTTTCATTATGGAAAACTCCATCATTTCCCATGTTTTTTTTAAAAATATAGAAATTGATATCTTTTTCTATACATTCAAGCATTTTAACTTTATGACAAACACTACGAAAAGATACTAAATTCCGACAAAACTTAGCAAAATTATAAAATTTTCTTTACATTATGATTACAACGATAGACACTCTTCTTCTTATGATATATAACATTCATAGGGAAAGGAGCAAGACAACCATGAAAAAGAAATTTGCAGCATTTAGTGTTTTAGCAGCTGGAACGATTTTCGTTTCCCCGTTACTTTCACCCGTATACGCTGAAACGAATGAGAATAAATTATCTAATATTCAATCCGAATTAGAAGGCAAACAAAATGACTTACAAAATAAATCAGCTGAGAAAGAACAAATAGAAAAAGAAATCCAGGAATTACAAAAGAAAATCGACGAATTAACTACTTCTATTAATAAAAACGAAGCTGAATTAAACGATACAAAAAAAGAAATTAGCAACACACAGCAAGTTATTACTGAAAAAAAGAAACATATAGAGCAATTACAAACGAACATAGATACACGGCAGGAAGTTATTAAACAACGACTACAATCTATGCAAGAAAAGCCTCGTACGAGTATCATTACAGAAGTAATAACAAGTTCTGCAAATATTGCCGATCTTGTTGATAATATGTATTCTGTAAGTTTAATTTTAAATAACGATACAGATATTGTGAAAAAGCAAACAAGTGATCAGAATGCTGTGACAACAGAAAAAGAAGCTGTTGAGAAAAAAGAGCAACAATTGAAAGAATCCGAGCAAAAATTAGTACAAAAACAACAAGAGTTACAAAGTAATCAACAACAGCAACAAACTTTTATTAACGATCTACATACGAAAGTAGCAAAAGTAGATTCAGAGATTGAAGGGTTAGAAGAATCAAAAGGCATTTTAGAAAACCAGCGTCAAGCTGTTCAAAAAGCAATTGAAGAAGAAAAACGTGCAGAAGAAGCGCGTAAAGCCGAAGAGGCACGTAAGGCTGAGGAAGCAAAAAAACAAGCCGCCGCTTCTGCTAAAGAAAGCACACAATCCGCACCAACACCGCAAGATACGAACAAAGGTGGATTTATTAAACCTGCCGCTGGATCGAAAACTTCAGGATTTGGTACACGTTCTTTAGATAACCATAAAGGAATCGATATCGCAGCTTCAGGAACAGTGCCAATTATTGCCGCTGCAGATGGCGTCGTTATCCGTTCAGAATTATCATCTAGTTACGGAAATGTTGTATACTTATCTCACCGTATAAACGGAAAAACATATACAACTGTATATGCACATATGAGTAGCCGCTCTGTATCTAATGGACAAACTGTAAAACAAGGCACTCAACTTGGCTTTATGGGGAACACTGGCCAATCATACGGACAACATTTACACTTCGAACTTCACCTTGGGGAATGGAATGTTGGTAAGACAAACGCAGTTGATCCGTCTCCTTATATCGGATTATAAAAAACTCGGTGCATACCGAGTTTTTTTTACTACTTCACACTTTTTAGGCGTTTTACATAAACTACAACTAAATGCCTATATTTTGCGGGGTGATAAATATGAATACACAATTACAAGAAGAAATAGAAGAAGCTAGAGAAACATACATTGGCCGGCTATTTACATTCGGCGGCTCAGCGTTATTTTTAATTGGATCATTTATCGCAGTTGTCACAGCTTATAAAGCATATAATCGCTTATTAAATACTTCTACAACACAATAAAAAGACGGAGAATCCACATCTCCGTCTTTTTATTATGCAAACATTTTAAATACGCCTATCGCATTTAAAAATACGATAATTACAGTTACCGGAATAACATAACGAAGTAAGAAGAACCAAATGTTAAATAATGTTTTCCCTTTCGTTTCCGTAACTTCTAATTCTTTCATTAATAACTCTTTACTCATTTTATTTGGTACGAATAGCGAAATGGCTAGCACTCCGAGTGGCAGTAATACATTACTTACCGAAAAATCGACGAAATCAAAGAATGTCTTACCAAATATTTTTACATCACTCATAATTCCAAACGATAACGCTGATGGAATACCAACTGCAAAAATAAGAATACCAATTAATAAAGAAGCTGACGGACGCTTCTTCTCATTATCTTTCGCAACAGATGCTACTACAATTTCAAGCATTGAAATCGCAGATGTTAAAGTCGCAAAGAAGAATAAAACTAAAAACATAATGAAGAAAAATTGTCCAAATGGAATTTTTGCAAAGACAGCAGGAAGAACGATAAACAGTAGCCCTGGTCCTTCTGTCGGTTTAACTCCTAATGCGAAAATCGCTGGGAAAATCGCTAATCCTGCAAGTACTGTAATAAATACAGTTAAACTTACAATAGATGTTGCTGATTTAGCTAAATGCTCTTCTTTCTTTAAATACGAACTATACGTTACCATTACCGAGGCACCTACCGTTAGTGAGAAGAAAGATTGCCCCATCGCATATAAAATCGTATCTGCTGTAAGCTTTGAAAAATCTGGTTTTAAGAAGAACTCTACCCCAGCCATAGCACCATCAAGTGTTAACGCACGAATAATGATAGCAATAAATAAAATGAATAATAGCGGCATCATGTACTTACTTGCTTTTTCTATGCCTTTTTCCACACCTTTACTAACAACAAAAATGGTACAAAGCATAAAGATGAATTGCGCCCCAATCGCACTTACTGGATTTGAAATTGTTTCAGCAAACAATTGTCCATAATCGACTACTCCGTTCCAGAAACTACCTGTGACACTATAGTATAAATAAAGTAAAATCCATCCACCTACAACACTATAAAAAGATAGTACGCTAAAACAAGTAACAACCCCCATACGACCAATCCAAGGATATAACTTGCTATTCGGTACTAATACTTTATAAGCTGTAACGGCCTCTTTTTGAGTACTACGGCCAATAACAAATTCAGCTAAAAGAAGAGGCATACCAATAAATAAAGTTAATAGTAAGAATACAAGGAAGAATGCGCCTCCCCCACCATTACCTGCAACATATGGAAACTTCCATATTGCACCAAGACCTACTGCGGCTCCGGCTGCTGCGAGTACAAAGCCAATTTTCGACGTCCATTGCTGTGTTTCTTTCATCATAAATTCTCCTTTTCTGAATATTATAACTTTTATCAATTATACACTTTCATTTCATACTCGCACACCTCCTTTAGAAAATAAAAAAGTCCCCTACACGCAAATATGCATGTAGAGGACGATATATGTAATAGAATACCGTGGTACCACCTCAATTGGATCAATAAATCCCACTTGTTCAGGTACAGGAAAATTCCGATACCCTATCCTTTTAACGGCGGAACCCGGGTTGCCTACTGCAATGTTCAGCATACCTCTCGCAAGCCCATTCTGTATATTTTATCGTACCGGGCTCACACCTTACCCCAGCTCTCTGAACGCATCAAATATACGTACTCTTCTTGCTCATCGATTTCATCTTTTGAAGTTACTTGTGATTATAAATTATATTTTTATATTTGTAAAGCACAATTCACTCACTATCTTATATAAATTCCCCTCTCTAATTCTTGTAAAAAAAGCTCTCTTTTTTGTTCACTTTGAATATATATCGACTTTAATACTTCTTGTAACAATATATTTTTTTGCCTTTTCTCTACTTGTAATTCTTTCACTTTTAGTCTAACTTCATATAAAAAATCAAGATACGATTCATACTTCTCATCATATTTATTTGCGATATCATCACGAATTTTTTTTGCAAGTTTCGGACTTGCCCCTCCAGTAGAAACAGCTACATTAAGCAATCCACGATGAATTGCCGCCGGAAAATGAACATTTCCACTTTCCGGATTCGTAATAACATTTACCAATTGATTCACTGCGGCATCTTCAGCAATTTGTTCATTTAGTACCGAATCACTAGTCGCTGCAACTACTAAAAAAGCATCTTTAATATCACTTTTCTCATACTCTCTTTGATACCAACGAATTTGCTTTTCTTCTACAAGTTTCACTAAATTTGCATCTAATTCTGTACTTACTACAACAATATCCGCACCTTGTTTTAGTAAAGGAATAATTTTAAACCCCGCTACTTTCCCTCCACCAATGACAACAACACGTTTCTTATCAACTCGCACTGTAAGTGGATACATATTGATCTCCCTTCAATATTTCCTCTGTTTTCTGAATTAACATCTCTCGAAACGCTACATTTTTTCCTAAATAGGGACTTATTTTTATCTCTTCCGACTCATATTGACGCACTTCTTTCTCAACATGTTTCATGAGTAAGCCTGTAAATAATAAGTAAGGTAACACAACAATGTTCCGTTCTTTTTGTTCTACAATTTCTTTCAACCTCTCATCAAACTTCGGCTCTGCGGCTGCTAAATAACAAACTTCCACCTCTTTAATGTTCTCTTCTTTTTGAAATAAAGAAGAAATCCACTTTATGTCTTGTAAAGTTTCCGGATCACTACTCCCTCTTGCAACGAGCAAAAGTGTTACTTCTTCCTTATAGTCTTTAATACCACTTCCGTTATATACCGCTTTTACAAGCACTTCTGATACACCAAATGGATTACCATACACTATTTTGATATCCGGATATTCCTCGTTTAACTTTCGTAATTCAAGCGGAATATCTTTCTTTACATGTCCTGCCGCTAATAAAAAAACAGGAATAGCGACAATCTCTGTAGCACCACGCTTCACACATGTACGAAATCCTTCTTCAATAGAAGGATTCGCTAGCTCTAAAAAACAAATTTCTTGAATATTTGCCTCTACACGGTTCATACATGACGTAATAAATGCAACCGCTTCTTCTTTTGCTGCTTTCAAACGGCTTCCATGACATATATATATAACAGCCTTCATTTTACAATACTCCGCTTACTTGATATGCATTTTCCGTTTGTTTCTCAAACCAATGTATCTTTTCTCTAAAACGGACAACTTCTCCAATAACAATCATACTCGGATTTTGAATTCGTTCTTTTTTGGCAACATCTACAATTGTTCCTAACGTCGCTGTAACAGTACGCTGCATAGATGTCGTTCCCCACTCAATGATAGCGGCAGGTGTACTTTGATCTTTTCCATGTTTTATTAGTTGTTCACATATGTAAGGTAAATTACTAACCCCCATATAGACCGCTAATGTATCTACACCTTTCGCTAAACTTTCCCACTTCACTTCCTCTTCAGCCCCTTCTTTCCGGTGCCCTGTCACAACAGCAAAACTTGCACTTGCATCGCGATGCGTTACTGGAATTCCAGCATAAGCAGGAGCAGCTATACCAGCTGAAATACCAGGAATAATTTCAAATGGGATACTTTGCTTTGCTAACGCTTCAGCTTCTTCTCCACCTCTTCCAAATACAAATGGATCTCCGCCCTTAAGTCTCGTTACAACTTTTCCTTTTTTCGCATATTTAATAAGAAATGTGTTAATTGTCTCTTGCTTCATCGTGTGATAATTTGGGAGTTTCCCGCAATAAATTAAATCCGCTTCAGGCTTTGCATGAGAAAGCAATTCTTTATTTACGAGACGGTCGTACAATATAACATCAGCCTTCTCGATGCATCTCAACCCTTTAACAGTAATTAAATCCGGATCACCAGGACCCGCCCCGACGATATAAACCTTCCCCATAATCTCTCCTCATTTCTACTATAAAATGAAACTTCCACTCTTCATCACGAATGGAAGTTACTATTATGTCGTATTACATGTTCTCTACTCATGAATAACAAATGCCGCCCCTTTTCGAATCTTCTTTTTTTCAAACAAAGAAATCTCTTTCACTTCTGGTAACGGTAAAAAATGTTTTTCAAGCTCAATTTCCGCAAGCTTAAATGCCTGTTCTTCACTCTGAGCAACGACAACAATTGGAACAATACTATTTACTAATACAGCTTCAAATCGATATAAGTCCATATTGCCCCTCCTAAGATGCTATTACTTCTTCTAATACACGATTTAGTACAATTTGTAATTCTTCCACTCCAACACGTCCTACGAAATCATAAAACGTTTCGGCTAGTAATTTATTCTTTTGGAAATAACTTAAAAAGGACACGAGAACATCCGGCAAATCTTCTCCATCTATTTTCCCTTTTAACTTTTCGTTATATGCTCCTCCGTCTAATAGTGTTCCGCCCACATATATTTCAAACGCCTCAACGATTCCCTTTTCCTTCGTTTTCAGTTTTATCCCTTGCAAACCAATATCAGCAATTTGACGTTGACCACATGAGTTCGGGCATCCTACCATATGAATTCGAACTGGAACATCGAGTGCAATTTGTGTATCTAAGTACTCTGCGATTTTGCGTAATCTTTCTTTCGTTTCTACTAACGCAAGATTGCAATACTCAATGCCAGTACATGAAACCGCATGACCGATAAACGATTTCGGATTTGCTGAAATTGCTTCAAACAACGGTTCACTTAATAATCCTGCAACATTTTCTGGCGGAACATTCGGAATAATGAAGTTTTGAGAGTTACAAGTTCGAATTTGCCCGTTTCCATATTTCTTTGCAATTCTTGCAATCTCAAACATTTCCTCTGCGTGTAAACGCCCTACTGGTACATTAAAGCCGACATACTTTAATCCTGCTTGTTTTTGATCTTGAACGCCATAAAAGTATCCTGCATTCCAGCCTTTGAGAGCACTTTCCCCTTTACTTTGCAATGGGCCTGTGTATTCTACTAGTTTCTCTTTAAATTTCTCAGCGCCCCAGTCAGCGACAAGAAATTTCAAACGTGCTAAGTGGCGTTTTTCACGATATCCAAAATCACGGAATATAGTAGCAATTGCAATCGACACTGCCTTCACTTCTTCTGGTAAAACGAATACATCTAATTCTTCCGCTAAGTATGGACGAGCTGATAATCCTCCGCCTATTTTTATATGAAACCCAACCTTTTCCTCACCATTTATTTCTTTCTTAGCAGGTGTAAACGCCACACAGTTAATCTCTGCATTTGCTGAATTATAAATGTTAGAACTAATAGACATTTTGAATTTACGTGGTAGATTAGAAAACTCTTCATTATGTTGGAAGTAATCGTATATTTCTTTAACAATCGATGTTGTATCAAATAGTTCATTCGCATCAATTCCAGCAAGTGGATTACCTGTAATATTACGCGTAATATCACCGCATGCCCCTGCTGAAGATAAACCAACTCTAGCTAACCTCTTAAAAATATCCGGAATTTGCCCAATTTCTAACCAATGAAACTGAATCGCCTGTCTTGTCGTAATATCTAACACATCACGCCCATAATCTTCAGCAATGGAAGCCAACACCTCTGCCTGCGCATTTGTAATAATTCCAGAAGGAATGTTGACACGCATCATAAAATAGCCCGCTTCTTTCGGTCTTTGCAAATACAATCCCGCCCATTTAAAAGCGTCCCACTCTTCTTTCGGAATAGATTCAAATCCATTCTCCGCATAGTAAGGAATATCATTAAAGATTTCTAATCCGTCTTTCTCTAATTTCTTTTTCTCTGTTTGATTTAATTTTTCATTATTAGCCCACACTTTTTCATAACTCATCTTTTATCCCCCTATATGAAACTACGCTCTTGCAAGTACTTCACAATTTGCTCTGCACATTCTTCAATAGAATACTTGTGCGTTTCTACAATTAATTCTGCTTGTTTTGGTTCCTCATACGGTGAATCAACACCAGTAAACTCTTTAATATCACCTTGTCTCGCTTTTTTGTATAACCCTTTTGGATCACGTTTTTCACACTCTTCAATTGGACATTTTACAAACACTTCTATAAACTCATCTGCCGCTAATAAATCCCTAACTTGTTTTCGATCTACTTGAAATGGTGAAATAAACGCTGTAAGGACAACAGTACCTTGATCTACAAATAGCTTTGCCACTTCGCCAATACGTCTTATATTTTCCATACGATCACTTTCAGAAAAACCTAAGTCTTTATTTAAACCGTGCCGAATGTTATCCCCATCTAGCACATAATTTCCGATATTCTTTTCAAATAGTTTACGAGCAACCGCATTCGCTACTGTAGATTTGCCCGAAGCTGATAAACCAGTAAACCAAACTACAAAACTGTGATGCCCATTCTTCACTCTTCTCTCATCTTTTGAAACAGAAGCTGTATGCCAAGTAATATTCTTATCCATCTCATTCTCTCCCTATTCTGTTACTACTTCTTTTTTCAAACCTTTAATTAGCACTTCCACTACTTCTTTACGACTAAATGTACTTGGCGGAATCTCACCATTCCTTAACATTTCTCGTACTTTCGTACCCGATAAGATGACACGGTCTTCTTTTCCATGCGGACATGTTTTCGTTGAAGCCATTGCTTCACATTTCGTGCAGTAAAAACTATGTTCAAAAAATAACGGCGTAATCCCTAACTCTTCTACTGTAAAATTCGTAAAGATTTCCTGCGCTTCATATGTTCCGTAATAGTCCCCTATCCCAGCATGATCACGCCCTACAATAAAGTGGGTACAACCAAAGTTCTTTCTTACTAGTGCATGAAATATCGCTTCCCTTGGTCCTGCGTAACGCATTGCTGCAGGAAATACACCTAAAAAGACACGATCTTTCGGATAATAGTTTTGAAGTAATACTTCATAGCTTTCCATCCTTACATCAGCAGGAATATCATCTGACTTCGTTTCCCCAACGAGCGGATTTAAAAAGAGACCATCTACAATTTCAAGGGCAGATTTTTGAATATACTCATGGGCACGATGTACTGGGTTTCTCGTTTGAAATCCAACTACTGTTTTCCAACCGCGTTTTTTAAATTCTTCTCTCGTTTCAATTGGATCTAAATGATAAGAAGGAAACGGATTATTTCCAAAGCGTTTTGTAAGAATAATAGCTCCTCCAACGTAAACGTTTGGTCGTTCATATAATTTTTTCACACCTGGATGTGCTTCATCCGTCGTTTTATATACAAGTAACGCTTCTTTTTCTTTATCTGGTACAAAAATATCTTCTATTTGAATAACACCATATACATTTCCTGCGTTGACAAGTTTTACTTCCTCTCCAGCCTGCAGTTTCTCGGCTACTTCTTCTGTTACCGGTAGTGTAATCGGTATACTCCATACGCTACCATTTGCTGAACGCAGCGTTTCTACTACTGAATCATAATCTCTCTTCCCTAAAAATCCTGTAAGAGGGCTATATCCTCCTGTCGCCAAAAGTTCTAAATCACTAAGTGCAATTTTGTCTATCTCGATTTCCTTTACAATGTTCGATATTTCATATGTTTCATCAATGCGGTTTACTAATTCATTTGTTGTACTCATCTTCTTATATCCCTTCTTAGCTTTATTTCAAAATCTATCTCATTGAAAGTGAAGGCCACATTCCGTCTTCATTTTCCCAGCCCATCTTCCATCTCTTGAGTTGCCACCATCACCTACAGGTAATGTACATTTCTCACACCCAATACTCGGATAGCCAACATCATGCAATGGGTTATACGGCAAACTATGTTTATATACATATCGCCAAACTTCTTTCCAAGTCCAATGAATGAGCGGACAAACTTTAATAGATTGAAAACGACGATCTTGATTTATAAACTGTGTATGCTTACGCGTTTCTGATTGTTCCCTTCTTAAGCCTGATATCCACGCTTTTTCCGCTGCTAATGATTTTTCTAACGGTAAAATTTTTCTAATACTACAGCAAAGATTCGGATTACTTTCCCATAACTTCTCTCCATGAAGCTTCGCTTGTTCATCGAGTGTAAGTTCTGGCTGTTTTTCTATAATATTTAATGAAGGAAATCTCTCGCGTACCTTCTTAATTAATTCGTACGTTTCTTGAAAATGAACATTTGTATCCAAAAATACAACTTTAGCAGATGGATTTACTTGGTTTATAAGATGCAATAAAACCATTCCCTCCAACCCAAAGCTACATGCATATACAATTTCATCTTTATATTCGTTATAAGCCCAACTTAATACTGATAGCGCGCCTTTCGTTTCATCTTCTTCAGAAAATGAAACACTATTTTCTTTCCACGTTTCGTACGTCAACATGTTTTTTCCCCCTGTAAAAGCAAAAAGACGGCTTTAACCTATTAAAAATAGATTAAAACCGCCTCTAGTTTTTCTAGTCAGCGCTTTTTACTTTAAACGAACCTTTTCACTTTTTTCTAATTGAATCACTTTTCCATCTTGCACAACAATTGTAATGGAACCATATTTCATATCAGCAAGCATCGCTTGAATTTTCTCAGATACTTCATCAAAATGCTCCCGTACGCTCACGCAAACAGCCCCCCTTTTTATTCATAAAAAAAATCTTTCCCATTTCGAAAAGACTGTTCGGTAATATATTTTACCTTATCTTTCAAAATGGATTCCATTTTGCTGGATTTAGCACCTTGCTTTCTATAAGCAGGTTGCCGAGCTTCGTAGGGCCAGTTCCCTCAGCTTCTCTTGATAAGCTTTGTATTTGTATTTTATCACAATTCTGTTTTTTTTCAATCCTAGTTTTCCGATATATTTAATTATTTTTCTTTTTTTAAAAGGAGTTGCCTTTACTAGACAACTCCTTCTTTCTCATTCACACCAGTTCTTTAATACGTATGCGATCGTTCCCAATGATATTTTCATATGTTTCACGTTCTACGACAATTTGTGACGTCCCGCCTTTTGCAAAGACGACAGCTGGTCTACGAATACGATTATAATTATTCGCCATCGAGTACCCATATGCCCCCGTACAAGAAATTGCTAGTAAATCAGAAGAAGCAACTTGCGGTAAGTTAATATCCCAAATCAGCATATCTCCACTTTCACAGCATTTCCCAGCAATCGAAACGAGTTCCTCATTCTCATCATTCCCTCGATTCGCCAACATCGCCTCATAACGGGCTCCGTATAGAGCTGGTCTTAAATTATCTGTCATTCCACCATCGACTGAAACATATTTCCGAATGCCAGGAATCTCTTTCACCGCTCCGACTGTATAAAGTGTTGTTCCCGCATCACCTACGATACTACGACCTGGTTCAACCCATATTTCTGGAAGCGGATATTCACATAATGTAAATTGTTCTCTTATCGTACTTGTTACAGCGTGCACATACGTTTCAAGTGTTAACGGTGTATCTGAATCCGTATAACGTATACCGAAACCTCCGCCCACATTTAATACTTTCATCACATAATGTGTTCGCTCTCTCACTTCTTCTAAAAATTGGCGGAGTACTTCAATTGCTCGAACAAATCCAGCCGTTTCAAATATTTGTGATCCGATGTGCGAGTGAATTCCTAGCACATTATAATTTGATTTTTGCAAGGCAAGCTCAATTGCTTGCATCGCTTGACCATTTGAAACACCAAATCCAAATTTCGAATCCTCTTGACCTGTTGTTATATATTCGTGTGTATGTGCCTCTACTCCAGGCGTTACACGGATTAATATGTTCACAAATTTCCCATGTTGCATTGCTAAATCATGTAAGATTTCTAATTCTAAGAAATTATCTACTACAAAACAACCGATATTCGCCTGAAGAGCCATAATCATTTCTTCTTCTGTTTTATTATTTCCGTGAAAATGAATACGCGATGCCGGAAAACCAGCTTGGAGCGCAGTATATAATTCTCCTCCAGAAACAACATCTAAAGACATATTCTCTTCACGAGCTACTCGGCACATCTCCATGCACAAGAACGCCTTGCTTGCATATGCTACTTGATAAGAGAAACCACTTTCTTTAAAAGCACGATGAAACGCGCGGCACTTTCCTCGAATAGACTCTTCATCGTATACATAAAGTGGTGTTCCGTATTGTTTTGCTAGTTGCGTCGTATCGCACCCACCAATTTCTAAGTGTCCTTGCCCATTGATTCGGCTTGTGCCGTGTAAATACATTTAAATTCCTCCCTTATTTCCTCTAAAACTCATAACCCCAATCTTCTATTCATTGCAGCACGCTTTTAGATAGACAAAAAACGCGCGGAACAATGTTCACACGCGTTTCTTATTAGGAAAAATATATATTGAAAAAATAAACGAGTTGTTATCTCCTCAAAATAAGAAACCGCATCAACATCTCCAAATAGCTCTTCATAAAATAAATCTTATGACAGTACTACATTTATTCAATGCAGTCCCAATATATGAATAAGATGGTTATTCTTATATTTCGGCAATAGTCCCTTTCAACCTATGATCACAGATTCCATTAAATCTCCCATAGCTTACTCTTTCCTATCGCGGCCTCTACCTTTGAGAGTAGATGAGGTAAGTCTATTTAATTTTCAAACATCTAATTGTTGCTATTAACCATACCAAAGGACCATTTTATTTGTCAAACAATTTTTTATATTGTTTTTTTACAGTTTAATTTTGTATCATTTGGTAAGCGCTTTACTGAAACCTTTGTCACTTCCCATTCGCCCTCTTCGTTATTAAATGTAATCGTTACCTTCTCAAATGGTGGAACAATTTTCCCACCAACCTGTTCATACTTCGTTACTTCAATACTCGCTTGAAATAAATATGTACCACTATACACTTTTTTTAAACTAATAATTTTAGGACATTGATAAGACTTCAAGCTCCCATATTGTTTTTCAATTGCCTTATTTATTTTTGGAAATAAAACAGAATAAAGGGCATCTTCCATAAGGGGTGCATCATATTGTGCTACCGACACACTCGGTGAAGCAAAAAGTATAACACTACTGCATACTATAAAATATAATAATTTTCGCATTATAACCTCCGTTTTATTACTCGATTCTTTTTGCGCACGATAATTATCATACATAGAAACTCCGTTTTATTGTCTCCCACTGCCCTTTTTCTACTCAATTATTATAAAAAAGCCCACAACTCTCTTTTATTTTCGTATAATGATACTCATAGTATAATAAACATAATAATAAAGGACTGTTCGTATATATAAAATGAGGCGCTAATCAAACCGGCTCACAAGAACCGTCATGCTTTTAGGAGAGGAGTATATTATGCTACAAAATCTGTTTCCAAAACTGCGATTTGCACTAGTTGCAGTCGTTTTATTATGGATAAAAACATATATTGTGTACAAGCTAGCATTTGATATTAGAATTGATAACTTCTTTGAAGAGTTTATGCTTTTTATTAACCCACTAGCTTCGTTACTTTTATTTTTTGGTTTCGCTTTACTTGCATCTAAGTACCGAAACCGAATTATTATTGTAATTAGTTTTATACTGTCATTTATTTTATTTGGAAATGCAATGTTTTACGGGTTCTATAACGATTTTGTTACTTTCCCTGTTTTATTCCAAACAAATAATATGGCTGACTTAGGGACGAGTATAAAAGAACTATTTACGTATAAAACATTACTTTTATTTGCAGACGCAATTATTTTAATGTTTATTTCGCGTAAATTCCCATCATTTGGTGATAAAACACCCCTTTCTCGCTCTGAGAAGCGAACTTTCTTTAGCGGTGTAACAGTATTATTAGCACTACAAATTGTTGTTTCAGTTATATATAAACCACAAATGTTCTCACGCTCATTTGATCGTCAAACTGTCGTGAAAAATTTAGGGTTATACACATATCATCTATTTGATATTACACTTCAATCTAAGTCTTCAGCTGAGCGTGTATTTGCAAGTGGAGACGGGTTCTCTGAAATTAAAAACTATACAGACTCAAAAGATAAACAAGTTGATAAAAACTTATTTGGAGCTGCAAAGGGTAAAAATGTAATTTTAATTTCAATGGAATCTACACAAAGTTTTGTTATTAATAAAAAAATAAATGGAAAAGAGATTACTCCATTTTTAAATGAGTTTATTAAAGATAGTTTTTATTTCGATAACTTCTATCATCAAACGGGACAAGGTAAAACTTCTGATGCTGAATTTATCGTTGAAAATTCCCTTTATCCGTTAGACCGTGGTTCTGTATTCTTTACTCATGCAACAAATGAATACACTGCCACACCAGAACAATTAAAGAAATACGGATATTCTTCTGCTGTCTTCCATTCAAACGATAAAACGTTTTGGAATCGTGACATAATGTATCCTGCGCTTGGATATGATCGTTACTTTAATTTAAATGATTACGTAGGAACGGAACAAATGTCTGTCGGTTGGGGATTAAAAGATAAAGAGTTCTTTGAGCAATCTATTCCAAAGTTAAAATCTTTACCACAACCGTTCTATACAAAATTCATTACGTTAACAAACCATTTTCCATTTCTTCTAAATCCAGAAGATCAATATGTTGATGAATTTAATTCCGAAAGTGGTGTTTTAAATCGCTACTTCCCAACCGTTCGTTACACGGATGAAGCTCTTAAATTATTTATTAAACAATTGAAAGACGAAGGACTATATGATAATTCCGTTATTGTCATTTATGGTGATCATTACGGCATTTCTGAAAACCATAATACAGCTATGGCTCAGTTCCTTGGGAAAGACGCTATTACACCGTTTGATTCTATGCAATTACAACGCGTCCCTCTCATTATTCATGTGCCTGGCCAAGAAGGAAAGGTCATCTCTAAAGTATCTGGTCAAATTGATATTAAACCAACGTTACTTCATTTACTTGGTATTAAAACAAATCAATCCGTAGAATTTGGAACAGACTTATTTACGAAAGAAAAAGACCCTCTTATGGTAATGCGGGACGGCAGTTTTGTTTCGGAAGATTATGTTTATACAAAAAATATGTGCTATAAAAGAAGCACAGGTGAAGAAGCTGATTTAACACTATGTCAGCCTTATATTGAAAAAGCAAAAACAGAATTAAAATTATCCGACAAACTCATTTATGGAGATTTATTAAGATTTGATCCTAACAATCGATATAAAACCGGAACGATGACAACGAAATTTGAATAGTGTAGGAAGCAACTTTACAAAAGTTGCTTCCTTTTTTTACTTATTTTTCAAATTTCTCTTCTATACAATCTTTCACAAATTGGGAATTTTTTTCGTCTGAGAAAGAAATTTATGGTATGATAAAATAAGTAAACTTTCATACACTAATTAAGAATTTATAACAGAAAGCAAGGGATCAGATTTTGTATAGAGCAGCTATTCCAAACTTATTTACGCTCGGGAATTTATATAGCGGATTTTTGTCAATCGGCTATGCATCTTTAGGATATTATAAATCAGCTGCTATTTTAGTACTGATCGGGATGATGTTAGATAGTCTTGATGGTCGTGTCGCTCGTTTATTACGCGTTGATTCACAAATGGGAAAAGAGCTTGATTCACTCGCGGATGTTGTAACATTTGGCGCAGCACCTGCTGTTTTAATGTATTACACATCTTTTTCCAACTACGGAATCATTGGACTATACATAGCGGGATTATTCCCTCTGTTCGGAGCATATCGCTTAGCACGATTTAATGTAACACCATCTTCTACTTCTATGAAATATTTCACTGGAGTTCCGATTACTGCAGCAGGAGGGCTTGTTGCTTTCTTAACATTATTTTCACATACCATTCCAAAAATCGTTCTCATTACCGTATTTGTAACGTTCGCATTTTTAATGGTGAGCCGTGTTCGTATCCCAAGTTTAAAAGATGTACCAATTCCACGATATAGCATAATTATTACACTATTTTTAGTTGGAATTATTATCACAATGTACCAAACAAGTTTTGGCAACATTTCTGTTTTCTTATTCATTGCCATTCCACTATACATTTTGTATATGTTATCTCAATTTATTAGACAAAGACCTTCTAAAAAAGCGAATAAAGAAAAATAAAAAAACCTTCCGTATTTCGGAAGGTTTCTTTTTTATTTTGTAACTAATACTTTTTGATTTACAGGTGTTACAGGTTCTTCACCATTTAATACAGCTAAAATATTTCTTACTGCCATTTCAGCCATTGCATCACGTGTTTCGAATGTTGCATTTCCTACGTGAGGAGCAAGTACTACATTCTTTAATCCTTTTAGCTCTTCTGTAATTTTCGGTTCAAATTCAAATACGTCAAGAGCTGCACCTTCAATTTCATTCGTTTTTAGTGCATGAGCAAGTGCTGATTCATTCATAATTGGTCCACGTGAAGCATTTATAATATATGCTGTTTTCTTCATCATTTTAAACTGTTCTTCATCAATCATATGATGTAATTTCGGATTATAAGCACAGTTAATTGTAATAAAGTCCGCTGTTTGTAATAATTCTTCCAACGTTACGTATGTCGCTTCCAGTTCACTTTCAGCTTCAGGCTTTCGATTTGGTCCTGTATATAAAACATTCATTCCAAATGCTCTCGCACGCTTTGCAACTGCCTTCCCGATTTCTCCAAGGCCAATAATTCCGATTGTCTTACCGTGTACTTCGCGGCCCAAGAAGAATAACGGTGCCCATCCGTTAAATCCAGTTGTACGACATAACGTATCACCTTCAGGAATTCTACGTGCCGCTGCTAAAAGAAGTGCAAACGTTAATTCTGCTGTCGCTTCAGTTGATACTTTCGGCGTATTTGTAACAGCAATACCCTTTTCTCCAGCATATGTGTAATCAATATTATCGTAACCAGCACCATAATTTGCGATAATTTTCAAGTTTGGTGCTGCGTCAATAACCTCTTTCGATACCTTCGTAGAAAGTAAGCTTAAAAGTGCATCTTTATCTTTTACACGTTCTGCTAACTCTTCTACACTAATTAATTCTTCTTTATTGTACATTTCTACATCATGATTTTTCAATAATTCTAATCCGATTTCTGGAATTTTCCCTGCTACTAATATTTTCGCCAACTACTAACACCTCTTCTATACAAAATATGATATCTCTTATATTTCATTGTAAGAAATCTACATATAAAAACCAAGGAATTTGATTATAGTTTTGAAAATCGACACTTTTCCATAAAAAAAGAGGAGATGCAACTCTCCCCTCTTTTTACGCTTTTTCTTGCGATTCTTTCCCAAGCTTCGCATCGATTGTTCCTTCTGTAACTGTATCGCTAATTTGTTCCTCAATAACTGAGTTAGCAGTATTATTTGTTTCAGAAGTATAGGCTTGATCTGCCGCTTGTACGTTTTGTTTATTTTGTTGTTTCACCATTTTTCATCCTCCTTTTCATTCTTTCTTATTTTGAACAAAAAGGGTGATTTTCATCAAAAAATCGTGTTTCATTTTGAAATTATTACTTCTTCTTCAAGCAATCTCATCGTTCTTACTCGTTTCGTAAATGTAGCTATGTGAGAAATATCATGATTGCGTAATGTCTTTATATTCTCTTCCACATACTTTCCTAAATCATTCGGATAATGGGCATCTGAGGATAGAGTAATCGGAACTCCATGCTTAGCTAATACTTGTAAATAAAGCGGACTTGGGCACATTTCGCGCACAGGATATCGATAGTACAATCCCGCATTTATTTCTGTTGCTGTATTTGTTTCCACTAACGCACGAGCAATTTCCTTATAATAAGAAAGCTGTTCATTCTCATCTAACCGGTAATTAAATACTTTTATGTTATCGAGGTGAGCTATAATATCAAAAAGCTCGGAACGAACAGCACTTTCAACTGTAGCGAAAAACGTGTGATATAAAGTATGTAACTCATGCGTACCAAAATACTCTTTCGTATCTGGATTATCAAATCCCCATCCATCTATAAAATGGACCGAACCGATTACATAATCAAAGTCTCCTAATGCTAGTAAACCTTTTAACTCTTGTTCACCCCCGATAAAATAATCCGCTTCAATTCCAAGTTTGAGCGTTATCCCTCGTTTACTCCATCGCTCTTTTGCCTCTTCAATCGCCTTTGTAAAATCATAAATAGACGTTACTCTTACTTGATCTAACCATTCTTTTTGCAGACGACCAAGCCTAGAATCACTAATATCTACATACTTTTCATAATATCCTTTCGCTTCATGAAAACGATATAAATGATCGACAATACCAACTTCTTTTATACCTTTTCGCACAGCTTCTTCTAAATATAAATCAATCCATTTCGCTGTAAATGGACCTTCCTTCACACGTCTTTGCAGGCGTTCTTGTGTTTTCATAAGCCATTCCATAGAATGTTTTTCTTCTTTAAGCGGTTCAAAATATTGTAGCGCATCATTTACTTTAGCTAGCCACCCTATTGAATATGGTCCTTCTTCTAAATGAATGTGATAGTCCACTTTCATCCATATTCCCCCTTATAATGTATCTATTTCTCTTCTGTCCCCTACTCGCGAAAGCTTTCCATTTCTTTCTTTCACTTCTTGCATGACATCTTCTAATGGAATATTTTTTTCGGCTAATAGAACAAAACAGTGATAGAACACATCAACCATTTCTTTTACTATTTCTTCTTTATCATTATTTTTAGACGCAATAATTACTTCGGTGCACTCCTCACCAATTTTCTTTAAAATTTTATCTTCACCTTTTGAAAATAAATAATTCGTATATGATTCAGAGAGTGGATTTTTCTTTCGTTCTTCAATTGTTTCAAATAATAACTTAAGGATATCTTCCATATGTATCCCCCTATATAATTTTGTAGTGAAAACACGTTTTTTCTCCCGTATGGCAAGCAGGCCCTACTTGCTTTACGACAACAACGATTGCATCTTGATCACAGTCTAAATAAAGTGATTGCACATATTGGACATTTCCCGATGTACCTCCTTTATTCCATAACGATTGTCTCGAACGGGAATAAAACCATGTTCTTTTCGTTTCCAGCGTCTTCTCATACGCTTCTTCATTCATATAAGCTAACATTAAAACTTCTTTCGTATCTTCCTCGATAACAACAGCTGGTATCAATCCTTTTGCAAAATTAGGTTTCATAACCGCACCTCAACGTTTGCTTCTCTTAATTTTCTCTTTACATCTTGTACAGTCGCTTCACCATAATGAAAGATTGATGCCGCTAATGCTGCATCAACTGTTGTCTTTTGAAATACTTCTATAATGTGATCCACATGACCACATCCACCTGATGCGATTACTGGAACAGAAACGCTGTTTGAAATTGCTCCTGTTAAACGAAGATCATATCCGTTTTTCGTTCCATCTGCATCCATACTCGTCAACAAAATTTCTCCTGCCCCGAGCTGGGCAACGCGTCTCGCCCATTCGATTGCATCCATCCCTGTATCGACTCTTCCGCCGTTCACGTATACATTCCATTTATCTTCCTCTACTTTTCTAGCATCAATTGCTACGACAATACATTGTGAGCCAAAATGTTCCGCACCTTCCTGGATTAACTTCGGATTTCTCACTGCCGCTGAGTTTATTGAAACTTTATCTGCTCCAGCTCTTAGTAAATTGTACATATCTTTAACACTTGAAATCCCCCCGCCAACTGTAAGAGGAATAAACACCTTTGAGGCTGTTTGTTCTACAACATCTATAATCGTTTTTCGCCCTTCATGCGTCGCAGTGATGTCTAAAAATACGATTTCATCTGCTCCCGCATCATTATATAATGCGGCTATTTCAACAGGATTACCGACGTCTTGTAACCCTATAAAATTCACACCCTTTACTACCCGCCCTTCTTTCACATCTAGACATGGAATAATTCGTTTTGCTAACATAGTTTTGTTACCTGTAACACTTTTTCTAAATCAATCGTTTTCTCGTAAAGTGCCTTCCCAATAATGACGCCATATATGTTCATATCATTTAATCTTTTCACATCTTGAATAGATGCGACACCTCCAGATGCAATCACACGAATACCCACGCTTTTTTGCAGTAACTCTAATTGCTCAAAATTTGGTCCTGCAAGTGTCCCATCTTTTGAAATGTCCGTAAACACAATCGTTTGAACACCTACACTTTCCATTTGCTTCGCTAAATCGATGTACGAAATTTCAGACACATCTAACCAGCCCCTCGTTGCTACGAAACCATTTTTCGCATCAATTCCAACTATGATTTGCTCCTTATATAGACGAACCGCTTCTTCTAAAAATGATTTATCGTAAAGAGCAGCCGTTCCTAATATCACTTTTTCTACACCTACTGACAACAACTTCTCCACTGCCGCGAGTGACCGAACTCCTCCTCCAATTTGCACCGGAATACGTACCGCCTTGCATATTTTTTCAATGACAGGTAAATTTACTGACTCCCCAACAATTGCTCCATCTAAATCAACAACGTGTAGTATTTTCGCTCCAAGTTTTTCAAATATGATTGCTTGTGCGACTGGATCTTCATTCATCACCGTTTCTTTACTAAACTCTCCTTGATAAAGCCTGACGCATCGTCCTTCTTTTAAATCGATAGCTGGGAAGATTTCCATGCTTCTACCACCCCTTTGAAATTTTTTAACATTCGCATCCCAATTTCCCCACTTTTTTCAGGATGAAACTGTGCGCCAAATATATTTCCTTTTGCTACAAAACCAGGTACTTTCACTCCATATTCACTTGCCCCATACACAATTTCATTCGGACAATCTGCATAATAAGAGTGGACATAATATACGAAAGAACCGTCCTCTACTCCATTCCAAAGCGATATTTCTCCTTCTTTTTTTAATTCATTCCACCCCATATGTGGAATTTTATAAGGAACTTTTAACTTTCGAATAACACCTGGCAATAAATTTAATCCGTTACAATTTTGTAGTTCCTCACTTTTTTCAAATAAAAGCTGCATTCCTAAGCAAATACCCAGAAGCGGTTTTCCTAAGCTCCCAACTTCTTTTAGCACACATACTAAATCTTTTTCTTCTAAAACGCCCATCGCTTTCGGAAATGTGCCTACTCCTGGTAAAATAACTCCATCACTTCTCAATATTTCTTTTTTATCATCCGTTATGATGTACTCTGTTCCAATATATTTTAATGCTTGTTCCACACTACGAATATTTCCCATTCCATAATCTATAATTGCAATCAATTACAACATCCCTTTCGTTGAATTTACACCATTAATATTGGCATTTTTATCGACTGCCTCTCTAAGCGCTCGACCGAACGCTTTAAATAAAGCTTCAATTTTGTGATGTGTATTGCTTCCGTATAAAACGCGAGCATGTAACGTAATATTTGCAGCATGAGCAACTGCTCTAAAAAATTCTTCCGTTAATTCTGTGTCAAAATCCCCTAGCTTCGGATTTGTTAATTCACCTTGAAATACAATATATGAGCGCCCGCTTATATCAATCGCGACAAATCCTAAAGATTCATCCATCGGTACATACGCTGAGCCGTAACGGTTAATCCCTTCTTTATTTTGCAATGATTCTTTCAAGCAAGTTCCGAGTACAATTCCAACATCTTCAACCGTATGATGAGCATCAACGAATACATCACCTTCAGCTTCAATTTGCAAACCAAATCTTCCGTGTCTAGCAAATAAAGTTAGCATATGATCAAAAAATCCAACTCCTGTTTGCACAGAAACATTCGTACTTTCATCAAGTTGCAAACTTAATTTAATTTTTGTTTCCGTCGTCTCACGTACTTGACTAGACTCGCGCATTATTCTTCCTCCTTAAACCTAATTTGGATTGCTCTTGCGTGTGCATGTAAACCTTCTTTATTTGCAAGTTCTACAATATGATGCTGTACACTTCTTAACGCTTCTTCCGTATACGAAACGAAGCTTGATTTTTTTACGAAATCATCGACGGATAACGGAGAAAAAAATCTTGCCGTTCCACTTGTCGGTAATACGTGATTCGGCCCCGCCAAATAATCTCCGAGCGGTTCAGGTGCATATGGACCAAGAAAAATTGATCCAGCATGCTTTACATAAGCTAGAGCATTCATTGGCTCTTTTATGTGTAACTCTAAATGTTCTGGAGCGATTTCATTTGATAAATGAAACGCCTCTTCTAAAGAAGGGACAATAAAAATTGCTCCATTTCTTTTTATGGATTCACGAGCGATTTCACTTCTAGGCAACGTCTCTAGCTGCCTTTCTATTTCTCTTTCTACTTCTTTAGCAAGCTTTATATTTGTTGTAATACAAATAGCTGTTGCCCTCTCGTCATGTTCTGCCTGTGATAATAAATCAGCAGCAATATATTCGGCATTTCCTGTTTCATCTGCGATAACTACAATTTCTGATGGTCCAGCAATCATATCGATATTGACTATCCCATATACTTCTCTCTTCGCTAGCGCGACATATAAATTCCCTGGCCCAACTATTTTATCTACTTTAGGAATCGATTCCGTTCCATATGCTAGAGCAGCAATTACTTGAGCACCACCGGCCATATATATTTCATCTACACCTGCAAGACTTGCAGCAGCTAAAATATGCGGATCAATTCCTCCTTGCTTCGGCGGTGTTACCATTACAATTTTTTTCACTCCTGCGAGTTTTGCTGGCAATACATTCATTAATACTGATGAAGGATACGAAGCAGTCCCACCCGGCACATATACACCTACATTTTCTAACGGACGAATAAGCTGCCCTCTAATTACCCCTTCACTCACGCAATCAAACATAGATTGTCTTTTTTGCTTTTCGTGATACGAGATAATATTTTTCTTCGCCTCTTTTAACGCTTCTAAAAAAGCTTGTTCTACAAACTTACTTGCTTGTTTTATTTCTTCCTCACTTACACGAAAATCTTTTGTCTCTACACCATCAAACTTTTTTGTATAGAACGATAAAGCCTCATCTTTACTCTTCCTTACGTTTTGAACAATTTCACTTACACTTCTTTGAACAGTTTCTTCTATTATATTAGCGCTTTCTCGTAGCGATTTTATTTTCGATAAAGCCTCTTGGAAATCTTCAAAAACTATCTCCATTTAAAGTCCCCCTATTTCCCTGACAAAATTTCTTGTTCCATCATATTTATAATACAGAATATTTCGTCTTTTTTAGTTTTCAATGCAGCCTTATTCACAATCATTCGAGCTGATATAGAGCACATTTCCTCAAATACAATTAACCCGTTTTCTTGTAATGTTTTTCCTGTTTCAACAATATCAACAATGGCATCTGCCAAACCTAGAAGTGGAGCAATCTCTACAGATCCTTCTATTTTAATAATTTCTACATCCTCCCCTTTATCATGAAAATATGTAGAAGTAATGTGCGGATATTTCGTAGCAATTCGTTTTTTTCGATAGCTCTTGGGATTATACGTAGGAATAGAAGCGACACAAAATTTACACACGCCCACTCCTAAATCGACCATCTCATATATATCTTTCTCAAATTCCATTAATATATCTTTTCCAACGACTCCAATATCAGCTACGCCATGTTCTACATAAGTAGCAACATCTACCGCTTTCACTAAAATAAATGAAATGTTTGTGTTTTTACTTTTAAACACAAGTTTTCTTCCTTTATCTTTGAGCTCTGAACAATCAATTCCAATTTTTTCAAACAGTGGAATAACATGCTTTTCTAATCTTCCTTTCGTTAACGCAATTTGAATGTTACGCATGAAGCCTCCCCTTCTTTCTGGATGATCCATTTCTCTCTCCATACATATTCCACTAGTGACTCACTCTTCGCCTCAACGACTGTCATTATTTTATTCTTGTTTGCAAATTGAAAAGTATCGTTTAAATTAGAGAATAAAGATAACTGGGCATTCTTCCCGTCCTTTTGAAGTAAATTTCGTAACCTTTCCGCTTCTGCTAATCTATTTAACTCATAATGAATCATAATATCTATTCTCTTTCGTTTATATGGTTCTTGCTGCTCTTGAAGTGCCTTAACTATTTGATTTACTTGCACCGCGAGCCCAACCGCTGGCATCATCTCTCCAAAATTTCCAATTAACTCATCATATCTTCCGCCACTAACAATCTCTTCTCCAATTTCATATATATACCCTTTGAAAATAACACCCGTATAATAATCCAAATGTTGAACCATACCTAAATCAATTGATATGTAAGAGCCATATCCTAACTGTTCAATTGTTTCATATATTTCTTTCACTCTCGCAATGGCCATTTTCATTTCATTACTTGAGGCGAGTTTTTCTGCTTCCTCAACAACATCTAAACTCCCGAATAACCTTGGTAGTTTCTCAAGTAACCTTACTGTTTCATCACACCGATTTAATTTCTTTTCTTCTATAAAGTGTGAGAGTGCGGCATAATTTTTACTTTCAATATACGTTCTAAGTAACTTCTCTTCTTCATCATTAATGGGGAGCTTTTTTACGATACATTTATATAACTGCACTTGCCCAATCTCAATTGTGAAAGATTGCACCTTTAATTTTTGAAGTGCTTGAATTACGCTTATCACACATTCAATTTCAGCCCTTACATTTTCAATCCCGATAATTTCAATACCACTTTGCACTATTTCATTATATTTCCCAGTAAGGGACTCATTCGCCCGAAATACATTCCCGCTATAAGTTACTTTAAGAGGAATATCTCCTCTCTTTGTTCCAATTACTCTTGCTAAAGGAATTGTCATATCTGGGCGTAAAACGATAATCCGTCCTTTTTCATCGAAAAATTTATACATCTTTTCTTCATCTATCGGCCTGTTTTGAAATGCAAAAACATCATAAAATTCAATTGTAGGTGTCCTTATTTCTTCATAACCTCTCTCTAAAAAGGTCCGTCTTAATTTTTGTTCCACTTCTTCAATTAACGTACATTCTTCGAATAAGTAATCTCTCGTTCCATTCGGATTTGCCCGTTTCCACTTTGTCATCTGAATTCACACACCCTTCCCTCTTTAATTTATGCCCATTCCATCCACACAAACAGAAAATAAAAAGAGCCTTGTAGAAAAAATACCTACAAGGCTCTTTAGTAGAGTGTAGGTACAACGGGAATAACCCTTGTGCCTACACGTTTTCACGTTAGGTTCAAGGGTTTCATGTATGATGATGTAGTTTTGTAAGCATTTTAATAGATTGCACGATATTCATAATACTTACTCCCTTTCTCCTCTGATTTTTTACATATTATATAACAGTTAATTCTGAATGTAAATACATTTCGAATATTCTACTTTTAGTTAATGTGAAGCTACTTTTCTTTCATACTCTTCAATTTCTTGTTCATATTGCATTGTAATGCTGATTTCATCTAGACCATTTAATAATTTTTCTTTCCACATTTTCTCGATTGTAAAATGAAACCTGTGCGTATTCGTAATAATTACTTCATTCTCTAAATCAACTTCCATTTGATCTCTCGCATTCGTTTTGGCAAGTTGTTCACGCATCTCTTTATCCATTACAATCGGTAACATACCATTCTTCATACAATTCATATAAAAAATATCTGCAAATCCTCCGGCGATAATAACGCGGAAACCATAATCCGCAAGCGCCCACGGAGCATGTTCTCTTGAAGAACCACATCCAAAATTATCACCTGTAATTAATATACTTGCTCCTTTTCGTTCTTGTGCATTAAGGGGGAAATTAGGATTTTCATGGCGCTCATTATCGTAACGCCACTCATCAAATAAATATTTTCCAAATCCCGTCCTTTCAATTCTCTTCAAATATTGCTTCGGAATAATTTGATCTGTATCAATGTTATCATTCATAAGTACTGCGGCAATACCTTTATGAATATGAAATGGTTCCATCGTAACTCTCCTTTCTAATATCAACAAAATGACCATATAACGCAGCTGCTGCAGCCATAGCTGGACTTACTAAATGTGTTCGTGCTCCTTTCCCTTGCCTTCCTTCAAAATTACGATTTGAAGTAGAAGCACAATGTTCTCCTTCAGGTACTTGATCTGGATTCATCCCAAGACACATTGAACATCCAGGCTCTCTCCATTCAAATCCCGCTTCTTCAAATATGCGATGTAAGCCTTTTTGCATCGCCCGCTCTCTCACACTTTTTGATCCTGGTACAACGAGTGCTCGCACACCTTCTTTTACCTTTTTCCCTTTTACAACAGATGCAGCAATTTCTAAGTCAGATAAACGTGAATTTGTACAAGAACCAATGAAGACATGCTTAACAGGAATTTCAAACGTACTTTGCCCAGGGCTCAATCCCATATATGAAAATGCTCTTTCATCATTTTCGTTATGCTTCTCTGGTAATTTTTCATCAATAGGAACACCCATACTAGGATTTGTTCCCCAAGTGACATACGGTGCTAAATCCGTAACATCTACCGAAATATGTAAATCATAAATTGCATCTGAATCTGTATAAAGCTCCGACCATTTTCCCGTAAACGTTTCATAGTCTTTCGGTGCATATTCACGCCCTTTTACATAAGAAAATGTTTTCTCATCTGGTGCAATGATGCCAGCTTTCGCTCCCCCTTCAATTGCCATATTGCAAAGTGTCATTCTCTCTTCCATACCCATATCACGAATCGTCTCTCCGTAGAATTCCATTACATGCCCCGTTCCAACCGCTACACCGTACTTTGAGAGAAGATGCAAAATAATATCCTTTGCATAAACGCCTTTCGGTAACTTTCCTTTTAATTCAATCCCCATCGCTTTCGGTTTTCGTTGCCACAGCGTTTGAGTTGCTAATACATGTTCTACTTCACTCGTACCAATACCAAACGCTAAAGCACCGAAAGCACCGTGGGTTGCTGTATGGCTATCACCGCATACAATCGTTTTCCCCGGTTGTGTGAGCCCAAGTTCTGGTCCTATAACGTGAACGATTCCTTGCTCTTCATCACCAATATCGGCTAATCGCACCTTAAATTGTTTACAATTGTCACGAAGTGTATCCAATTGCTGCTTCGCAATACGATCGGTAATATTCCAAACATCTTTCGTTGGAATATTATGATCCATCGTTGCAAACGTTAATTCCGGTCTCCGAACAGTTCGATTTGCAAGCCGCAAGCCTTCAAAGGCTTGCGGTGACGTTACTTCATGAACGAGATGAAGATCGATATATAATAAATCCAATCCATTTTCATTCGTTACAACTACATGTCTTTCCCAAAGCTTATCTAGTAACCTTTTCCCCATTATCTTCCTCTCCCTACTAGTGCCTGCTCTTCCATTTCTTGAATGACTGCCCTCGTAAATGAAGTTGTCGTCTCATTCCCCCCAATATCAGCTGTACATTTCCCAGATTGAAGAACTGCAGAAATTGCCTCTTCAATCGCATACCCTTCTCTCGTTAATCCAAATGATTGCCCAAGCATCATCGCTACTGAACGCATCATCGCAATTGGATTCGCTTTATTTTTACCTGCAATATCTGGCGCTGATCCGTGAATAGGCTCATATAAAGACGGCCCGTTTTCCGCATGGCTCGCTGATGGAAGCATTCCTAATGACCCTGCTAATACAGAAGCCTCGTCGCTCAAAATATCACCAAATAAATTTTCTGTTACGATAACGTCAAATCTCCTTGGGTTTCGAATTAACTCCATAGCAGCTGCATCTACTAAAATGTGCTCTAATTCAACATTAGGATAACGAAGAGCTACTTCTTCCGTAACAGCTCTCCACAATTTACTAGATTCTAAAACATTCGCTTTATCAATAGAGGTTACTTTTTTCTCTCTCTTACTCGCTAATTGAAAAGCATACGACACGATACGTTCAATTTCATGACGATGGTACGTAAGTGTATCAGTTGCCGATTCTTCCGTTCTTTCTTTCGGATAAGAGAAATAAATACCGCCTGTTAGTTCACGAACGACAACGAAGTCAATTTCATCTGCGTTTTTTAATGGCGATAAATGTGCAGTTGCGCTTTCTACTGTTACAGGACGAACGTTCGCAAATACACCAAGTCCTTTTCTTAAAGCTAATAATCCTTTCTCTGGCCTTTCTTTCGCATCATCCCACCGCGGTCCACCAACCGCTCCAAGTAAAACCGCATCACTCGCTAAACAAGCGGCAAGTGTTCGCTGTGGTAATGGTTGCCCATTTAAATCGATAGCCGCTCCGCCAAAGTACTCATCTTGTAAATGAAAGTGATGTCCATATAGCCTCTCTACCATATGCAATACTTCCTTCGCGCTTTCCATAATTTCCGGACCAACACCATCACCCGCTAAACAAACGATACGTTTTTCCAATTAAAACACTCCTTTTTATCTGGATTTTCAGAAATATATTTTGATAAGTAAGGGACGATCCCCTCACTTATCAAACAGTTACTTCACAAGAGTAATAAAAGATTTTAATTTTCCGGCCGCATGAACATACGCTCTCGCCGATGCTTCTAATACGTCTTGCGCAACACCAAAACCTGATACTTGATGAGTTCCTTCTTTTAATTCAACATGAACATGTGCAAGTGCATCTTGACCTTGCGTTATAGATTGTATGCGATAATCCGCTAAGTCACATTCTAATCCTAAAATTCTTTGAATTGCATTATAGATCGCTTCAATACTTCCAGAACCAGTTGCTGCATCTTCGTACATATTTCCTTCCTCATCTTTTAGTACAACCGTTGCACACTGTGTACTATTTGATACGAAATGTACTTGCAATTGAGTAATGCTATATTGCTGGGCCGCAAATGCTGCTTCACCAAGCATAAGCGCACGTAAATCTTCTTCTGTAATTTCTTTTTTACGGTCAGCCAAGTTTTTAAATGCTTCAAACACCACATCTCGTTCTTCTTTTGTAAACTCATAACCAAGTTCTTTCATTTTTTCAGTAAACGCATGGCGCCCGGAATGCTTTCCTAATACAAATAAATTTTGTGACTCTCCAATCAGTGATGGTTCAATAATTTCATACGTCGTTACTTCTTTTAATACACCGTCTTGATGAATACCTGATTCGTGAGCAAAAGCATTTGCTCCAACAATCGCCTTATTTTTCGGTACAACCATACCCGTTAACCGACTTACTAACGTACTCGTCGCTTTAATTTCTTTTAATGTCATAGAGGATTCTGCTTCATAGAAATCTTTTCTAATATGGAGAGCAACCGCGACTTCTTCTAGCGCCGCATTCCCCGCTCTTTCTCCAATTCCATTAATCGTTCCTTCTACTTGTAACGCTCCGCCTTCAACCGCAGCTAACGAATTCGCTACTGCCATCCCAAGATCATCGTGACAATGACAAGAGAAAATTGCTTTTTCATACGACGGAACGGATTCTTGTAAGTATTTAAAGAGAGAATAATATTCTTCTGGATTCGTATATCCAACTGTATCAGGAATATTGATTACATTCGCTCCTGCGCGAATCGCGACTTCTACTGCTTCCGCTAAAAATGCTCTCGATGTTCTTGTTGCATCTTCTGCTGAAAATTGAACTGTTGGAAATAGTGATTTCCCGAGCGTAACCGAGCGATGTATGCTATCTAATACATCTTCTTTTGACATACAAAGCTTATATTTCATATGAATGTCACTCGTAGCTAAAAATACGTGTAAACGAGGAGAGACAGCGCCTTTCACAGCTTCATAGGCTCTTCGAATATCACTTTCTTTCGCTCTAGCTAAACTCATAACCGTAGCATTTTGAATGGTATTTGCGATACGTTTTACCGATTGAAAATCACCTTCAGAAGCTGCTGCGAATCCAGCTTCCATTACATTAATACCAAGTCTCTCTAGTTGCCTCGCAATCTGTAATTTCTCTTGTTCATTTAAATTAACTCCTGGTGATTGTTCGCC
The DNA here is from genome assembly GCF_016651125.1 of Bacillus sp. TH17. Taxonomy (NCBI): domain Bacteria; kingdom Bacillati; phylum Bacillota; class Bacilli; order Caryophanales; family Bacillaceae; genus Bacillus; species Bacillus sp. TH17. The sequence goes on along the minus strand of NZ_JAEKEN010000001.1, from coordinate 1,045,687 downwards.
ATCACGTAGCGTCGTATCCATGAACAAAATTTGCTTCATATTATTTGACCCCTGCCTTTACTCGGGGCTGTACGAAAGGCATCATTTCACGTAATTTACGTCCAACTACTTCGATTTCATGTTCATTTTCTTTCTCATTTGTCGCATGGAAATTTGGTTTTCCTGCTTTATGCTCTGCAATCCAGCCTCTTGCAAATGTACCATCTTGAATTTCTGCTAGCACTGCACCCATCGCTCTCTTCGTATCTTCCGTTACAACGCGTGGTCCTGATACGAAGTCGCCCCACTGCGCTGTATCTGAAACTGAATATCTCATATTTTCAAGTCCGCCTTCATACATAAGGTCAACGATTAGTTTTAGTTCATGTAAACATTCAAAATATGCAACTTCCGGTTGATAACCAGCATCAACTAACGTTTCAAACCCAGCTTTTACTAGTGCAGTTACTCCGCCGCAAAGTACAGCTTGCTCTCCAAATAAATCTGTTTCTGTTTCTTCTTTAAACGTTGTTTCTAATACACCTGCTCTCGTCGCCCCAATTCCATCTGCATATGAAAGTGCCTTTTCAGTCGCAACTCCTGTTGCATCTTGATATACTGCAAATAATGCAGGAACAGCTCCCCCTTCCGCAAACGTACGACGTACTAGATGTCCTGGACCTTTCGGTGCTACTAGAAATACATCTACATTAGCTGGCGGTTTTACTTGATCAAAGTGAACATTAAATCCATGCGCGAAAACGAGAGAATTGCCGCCTTGTAAGTTTGGTGCAATTTCAGCTTCATATACTTCCGGCTGTAATTCATCAGGTAGTAGAATCATTACTACATCTGCTTTTTCTGCTGCTTCCGCTACTGTATATACAGAAAAACCGTCTTCTTTCGCCTTATCCCATGACTTCCCTTTCCTCAGTCCTACTACCACATCAAATCCGTTATCACGTAAGTTTTGCGCATGCGCATGGCCTTGCGATCCATATCCGATGATTGCTACTTTCTTTTCCTTTAATACATTTACCGTTACGTCTTTTTCATAATAAACTTTCGCCATTTTCATTTCCCCCTATTTTTTAAATAATTATTGAATTAACATAACTTGTTTATCTTGTTTTTTCATACTACGTGTAAATGCTGTTACACCTGTTCTAGCAATTTCTTTCAAACCATATGGACGAAGTAATTCAATTAACGCTTCTACTTTCTCCTGGGTACCTGTTACTTGCACCACTATGGAATCCTTCCCAACGTCTATTACAGCGGCTCGGAACGGTTCAATTAAACTATATAATTCTGCTCTTGCTACAGACGTTGCTACTTTAATAAGTGCAAGTTCTCTAGCGATCATCGCTTCTTCTGTAATATCTGATACTTTCAGTACATCGATTTGCTTATGAAGTTGTTTAATTAACTGCTCAACTTGCTGTTCATTTTCAACGTGTACAACAATCGTCATTCTCGAAATATCCGATGATTCCGTATGACCTACTGAAATACTTTCAATATTAAAATGTCTACGTGTCATAACACCTGTAATTCGATTTAACACACCGCTTTGATTTCGAACTGTCGCTGTTACAATTCTCTTCACCTTTTCTCCACTCCCTCCATTTGATGAACGCCTTTTCCTGGGGCAACCATCGGCATTACCTTTTCGGATTGAAGTACGCGGCAATCAATTACAACAGGCTCTCTTAACTCAATTGCATACTGTAATTGTTGCTTTGCAAGAAGTGGGTCTTCAATACGAACACCTTTTATGCCATAAGCATTGGCAAGCGCAACAAAATCTGGTTGGCATGAAAGTAAGGAGTGCGAATATCGCCCATTATAAAATTCCTCTTGCCATTGTCTTACCATCCCTAAAGCTTCATTATTTAAAATAAAAACTTTAACTGGTAAAGAATGCTCTTTTAACACACTAAGTTCTTGCAAGGTCATTTGAAATCCAGCATCACCGACAATTGCAATAACTAGTTCTTCAGGCTTTGCGATTTGTGCACCTATTGCTGCTGGAAATCCGAAGCCCATTGTTCCTAAGCCTCCAGAAGTTACCCATTTATCTGGATTTTTCAGCGGATAATATTGAGCTGCCCACATTTGATGTTGCCCAACATCTGTCGTTACAATCGCTTCCCCTTTCGTAATTTCGTATAGCATATCAATTGCATATTGAGGTTTAATACGCTCTGCATGTTCTTTGTAAGAAAGAGGGTATTTTTCTTTTCTACTATTCAATAACGAAAGCCAATCATTGTGATGTACTTCCCCTTCTTTAAAAATAAGTAGAGCTTCTAATGCTTGCTTTGCACTCGCAACAATAGGGATTTCAGTCGGCACATTTTTCCCAATTTCCGCTGGATCAATATCTATATGTGCGACAATCGCCTCTTTAGCAAAATAAGCTAAATTTCCAGTAAGACGATCATCAAACCTTGCACCTATATTAATAAGTAAGTCACATTCGTATAACGCCATATTTGCGGTGTATGAACCGTGCATTCCTCCCATCCCTAGAAATAGTTCATCATCTGGCGGAAACCCACCAAGACCAAGTAATGTATGAACAACTGGAATATGATATTTGCGAGCAAAACTTGTTAATTCTTTCGATGCTTTCGCATGCAATACACCTGCTCCAGCTAAAATTAACGGTTTTTTTGAAGTCGCAATCGCTTGTAATAATTTGTTTATTTGTAGTAGATTCGGTTCGTAATTAGGCTGGTATCCTGGTAAATCCATTTGTACATCACTACATCGCTCACCTTTCTCTACTACCATATCTTTCGGAAGGTCAATTACGACTGGGCCTGGTCTTCCTGTTCTAGCGATATGAAATGCTTCTTTAATAATTCGGGGTAAATCCGATGCTTTTCGTACTTGATAATTATGTTTTGTCACCGGCATCGTAAGCCCCATAATATCAGCCTCTTGGAAAGCATCACTCCCGATTAACGTTGTTGCTACTTGCCCTGTAAATACAACAAGTGGCAATGAATCAATCATCGCGTCAGCTAGACCAGTAATAACATTTGTAGCACCCGGTCCACTTGTTGCAATTACCACTCCTGGATTTCCTGTAATTCTTGCATATCCTTCAGCAGCATGAATTGCACCTTGCTCATGCCTCGTTAAAATATGCGGAATTTCACAATCATAAAGCGCATCATATAGAGGTAAAACCGCACCACCTGGATAACCAAAAATCACCTCTACTCCTTCCTTTTCTAGCGCTTCTAACAATAGCTGTGCACCAGTTGCCAGTTTCTCTTCCGTTTTTGAAGACATTTTTCTTATAAGCCCCCTTTTTTAAAACATTTATAAAATAAAAAAATCCTACGTCCACACTCCAGCTATGTGCTGAAGGGACGAAAGATTTCGCGGTACCACCCTTCTTTGCAAGATTACTCTTGCCTCAGTGACTCGGGATATGAGTCTAGCTAATAACGGAGCTACCGTCTAAGCCTAAACAAACGTTTCAGCTTAGCACTCAAGGGGTGATGTTCGTCGACGTGAACCATCGGTTTCCAGCAACCACCGACTCTCTGTGAGGCTTCACAGTCAACTACTCCTCCCTATCAACGCTTTATCATGTCATAAGAGCTATTATCCAACTTTATTTTCTTCGTAAATTTTCTCTCCATCTTCTACAACTAATTTACGGAATTCTTCTAATAAACGATTCGTATGTGGCCCTGTTCTACCTAAACCAATCGTTCTTCCATCTACTGTCGTAACAGCAATTACTTCAGCAGCTGTTCCTGTTAAAAACACTTCATCAGCTACATATACATCATGCCTTGTAAATAATTCTTCTCTTACGTCATATCCAAGTTTTTCGCCGATTTCTAAAATCGCGTTTCGTGTAATACCTTCTAACGCTCCAGCAGAACTTGGTGGTGTAATTAATTTATTTCCCTTCACAATAAATACATTATCTCCAGAGCCTTCAGCTACATATCCTTGGTCATTTAACATAAGTGCTTCTTGTACTCCAGCTAATTTCGCCTCAATGCGAACTAAAATATTATTTAAGTAATTTAAAGATTTTACTTGGGGCGATAAAACATCCGGGCGATTGCGACGCGTTGCAACTGTTATAATCGGAATCCCTTTTTCATAATATTCTTGTGGAAATAAAGATAATTGCTCTGCAATTACTACTACATTTGGTTTCGTACAAGAATCGGGATCTAATCCCAAGTTCCCAGGTCCTCTTGATACAACGAGGCGGATATATCCATTAGATAGTTTGTTTTGTCGAATCGTTTCAACAACGATTTTCGTTGCTTCTTCTAACGTATATGGAATTTCTAACATGATGGATTTCGCTGATTCATATAACCGGACAAGATGCTCTCTCAAACGGAAAACATTACCGCTATATACCCTAATTCCTTCGAACACTCCATCGCCATATAAATAGCCATGATCATATACTGAAACCTTTGCTTCGTCTTTTGGAACAAATTCTCCATTTAAGAAAATCCACTGCTCGTTCACTTGAAAGCGCCCCCTATGTTCTATGAGTTTTTTATTGTTTCCTAGTCTACTCTCCTTTTCAAATAAATCAAGTCAATTTTTAGAAAATTTTTAATTTTTAATCGTACGTACATCTTTGTTTATATTGATTTAATAACATTGTTAACGTTTACAAAAAAGTCAAAAAAATTTTCTCGTCAAATTCTACTAAAAAAATATTTGTTTAAAAGAAGGGTTTTCGCCAATTGATACGAATCTATTGTATTCAATAAACGGACGTCCGATTTTATAAATCCGGGAATATACAACGACTTTTGGTGAAAAAGGGGGAAAATAACAAAAATAACGCTGTCTAAAAATAACATTCATATTTTTCATTTAGTAATCATAATCCTATTTTTAAAAAACAATTTGTCAAATTGAAGGAGGAAATAACAATGGCGTGTGTACAAATTAAAGGAACGAGACAAGAGGTAGTAGAAATGCTACAACTATTTGATCTAATGGATACGAAAGGATTTTGTAAATTCAATAATTACGTTGAAGTAGAACCAAATAGTAGGAAACATAACAACTACACAGCTTCAATCGATATTCAGTCTAATAACAGCTCAGCACAAGATACATTAAATGATCAATTCGTTAGTCAAATGCTTACTGGTGTATATAACGACTAAACAAATATTCTCTTCCTACCATTTTTTCATAAATATATGCTATGGACTTGAGCATACTAGCAACTAGATGGTAGGAGGTGAAAATTATGGCTAGAATTGGTGTTGAGAACTCTTTAACAGATGTTCAACAAGCTCTTCAGCAACAAGGACATGAAGTCGTTTCACTTAACTCTGAAAATGATGCACATGGGTGTGATTGTTGCGTTGTAACCGGGCAAGATTCTAATATGATGGGCATTGCAGATACATCGATAAAAGGATCTGTAATTAAAGCACATGGTTTAACAACAGATGAAATTTGTAAGCAAGTTGAAAACCGCACTTAATCATTTTTATCACATTATTTGTGAGCTAACATGTAAAGGGAATGGAATGGTCCCACTGATTATAGTTTCAATTTATTTATAGAAAGAGGGCTCCTTTTCAAAAGGAGCCCTCTTTTTTATATTCACCTAACGGGAAAGTAACATATACTGGATGAAAGCCCTACCTCTCTCTCATCATTACGGTTCCACTGACCGCTCCTTGATTCACTAGTATACATATAAAGCTTACATATACAATTTATAGGGTTTGTTCACAAAAGTTGTTGGTAAGACTACCCGATCTTTCGCAAACTTTTCGTATTATATTCATAAGATTTATTTACTTTACACTAGCTTTAACCGAGACACGAATTAAAATTCTAACACCAATACAATAACTTGTCAACATTTTTTACAAATTAAAAACAGACATTAACGGTTTGTCTGTTTTAGAATGGAGCTTTTTCTTTTATTACATATACAACAAAACCGCTTACTAACATACATAAGCCAACTACTAAGTTTTTGATATTAATCATAAATTCCTCTCCCTTATTCCACACATCATATATATTTACAGTTCAATTATTCCGATCGTCATAAAGCGCACTTTTTCTAATATATCATAATTCCTAAAAAATGCAAGTTCACTTTTGGCGACCATTCACAAATTTATCCACAGTGCTTGGCACAGTATTTAACGCTTTTTCAATTAAATGTGTACTACTATTGAGATGCAATACTTGCACACCGTTAGAACCAACTACTAAAAAAGCAACTGGGCTAATAGAAACCCCAGCCCCGCTTCCGCCTCCGAATGGATGACTTTGCTTGTTCTCTTTATGCTGCCCTTGTCCGCCGTTATGTTTTTCGGAAATAAAATCACCTTTAAAGTCACTTCCACCAGCTCCAAAACCAAAAGCCACTTGAGATACTGTTAATACTACATTTCCGTCAGCTGTTGAAACCGGACTTCCAACAATCGTATTTACATCTACCATCTCTTTTAAATTTGTCATTGCTGTTTTCATTAAATTTTCAATTGGATGTTCCATTATGTACTACACCCTTTCCTCATTATTCTTTTTTATACTTTCCAAAATAGAGGAAGTCATACTAAGTTTTCCTATTTTGAAAAAACATTTTCCACTTTCCAATTGGATATTACCCCCTGTACAAGTTCAGATAAAGTGAAACTTTAATCAGTGGAGGCTTTGTTCATCCCCCACTGATTATTAGCCCACACCAATCGGGCGTTCACGAGCCGCAGGGCTCCAACCAAATTTTGAGGTGGGAGTCTTACTGCTCGCAAATAGCGGGATAAAAACAGTAAAGAGAAACATACTACTATTGAACCTTGTTATGAAAGGAGTCCTTACTTTGACTGAGAAATTTGATGAATATAAAAAAAGAGATCGAATAGATAGTGATTATAAAGAAGAATACGCAGCTGAAGTTGCACCACAGCGTATCGATTATGATGATAAAGATAACGATGATGTAAGATCGTCTGCAGCTGGATCGACTGCTGGTTTCATTGCTCTTGCCTTAGCAATATTATCATTATTCACATTCCCAACACTATTTGGTCTTGTGTCTGTTCTACTTGGTATTTACGCTTATAATCGCGGGGCTACTGTAACTGGCGGTACCGCTGCCATTGTGGGTGGTATCGCTGCACTCATTGCGATTTTATTCCGAGTGGCGCTTATTGGTTTATTGTTCTCTCTTTTTTAAAAAGAAAAAGGTATCTCGCTTTATGCGGGATACCTTATCCTGTAAATACATCTTCTGATGGATATTTAATTTTTTGTTTTGCTGGTCGTGCCAAAGAGAACACAAGTGTTAACGGTCCGATTAATCCACAAAACATAACAAACATAATAATACATTTTCCAAACGCCGATAGCTTCGCAGTAATCCCCATTGTTAACCCTACTGTACCAAACGCCGAAATTGTCTCAAATAATAACTGAATAAAACTGAAGTCTTCTGTAAGCATTAATACAAATACCGCTGTAAAAATAAGTATTTGACTAGCAACGACAATTGCTAACGCTCTCGTTACTGTCGACATTTTAATCGTACGCTGAAACAAAACAAAATCCTCTTTCTTTCTAAAGAAAGAAAGAACTGACGTAATTAAAATAACGAATGTCGTTAACTTAATTCCACCGCCTGTCGATACACTTCCCGCACCAATAAACATTAATACCATTGTAAATAGTATCGATGACTCTTCCATCCCCCCATAATCTACCGTGTTAAAACCAGCTGTACGAGGTGTAATTCCTTGGAAGAACGAAGCCCATAATTTTTCATTTAAAGATAAGTGCCCCAAAGTCTTCACATTATTATATTCCAATACAAAAATCACAATCATCGCAATAACATTAAGTGCTATCGTTCCAACAATCATGATTTTGGAGTGCAGTGATAATTTTCGGAAACTACGGCTATACCATATATCAATTAATACCGTAAACCCTAACCCTCCTATTACAATTAAAGAACAAATCCCAATATTAATAATAGGATCTCCTACATATCTTGTTAAATTATCTGGCCAAAGCGCAAAGCCGGCATTATTATATGACGCAATAACGTGAAAAATACTATAGTATAAACCTTTTCCAAAACCAAACTCTGGAATAAAGCGAATCGATAAAAAGATAACTCCAATTAGCTCAATACAAATAGAAAAAATAAAAACACGTTTTACTAATTTCACAAGACCACCAATATTTGTTTGATTAAATGCTTCTCCAATTAATAATCGGTGGCGTAAACCAATTTTTTTCCCTAATACCCAAACAATTAAAATGGCTATCGTCATAAGACCGAGACCACCCGTTTGAATTAAAAACATAATAACAATTTCACCAAACATCGTAAACGTACTCGCAGTATCTACAACACCTAAACCGGTTACAGTCGCTGCCGACGTAGCTGTAAAGAAAGCATCTACCCAACTAATATGTACTTTCGTTGCAAACGGTAACTTTAATAACAATCCTCCGACCACAATTAAACAAAAAAAGCCTAATGCTAAAATTTGTGGTGGATTCAATCGTATAAAACGATTATACAACCCTTGTTTTTTTGCTACTTCCATATCACTAACTCCCTTTATCAAGTGAAGCTTTTATCCCCTCATAAATAAAGACTCTTTAAGAGCCTACAAGTAGCGGGATAAACCTTATATTCTTATAATATAGTTGAGCATAATCCTTTTTTTCATAGATTTCAACTTTTATTTATATTCAGACTCCTATCGTTTTACAAAAGAATATTTTCTATTATATCTCCACTTATACTATGACTCTTACAACAACTATTTTATCCCTTTTCAAATTCCCATATCTTTCACTCCAAGTTCACACGAGGGTCACATCTACCTTTTATAGTATATGTATCGGAGCTGTTCCTCCCTAATTTATAAGACATTCCCCAGTGTCTTGAACAGCTTTCCATCCCTAATTAAATTGACATAAATTGTCCCCTTCCTTGACCATCCTATATGTGATGGTCTTATTTTTTTATTCTTTCTATCTTTTATTTGAAACTCCCTCTCTCTTTCACTCCATGTTCACAAGAGGATCACATCCACCTTTTATAGTATATGTATCGAAGCTATTCAAAGACATTCCCCAGTGTCTTGAACAGCTTTCCATCCCTAATTAAATTGACATAAATTGTCCCCTTCCTTTGACCATCCTATATGTGATGGTCTTATTTTTTTGTTTACTCTATCTTTTATTTAAAACTCCCTCTCTCTTTCACTCCATTTTCACACGAGGATCACATCTACCTTTTATAGTATACGTATCGGAGCTGTTCCTCCCTAATTTATAAGACATTCCCCAGTGTCTTGAACAGCTTTCCATCCCTAATTAAATTGACATAAATTGTCCCCTTCCTTTGACCATCCTATATGTGATGGTCTTATTTTTTTATTCTCTCTTTCTTCTTACTTAAAACTCCCTCTCTATTTCACTCTATGTTCACATCTATCTTTTATAGTATATGTATCGAAGCTGTTCCTCCCTAATTTATAAGACATTCCCCAGTGTCTTTGAATAGCTTCCATCCCTAATTAAATTGATATAAATTGTCCCCTTCCCTAGGCCATCATGTGATGGTCTATTTTTTTCCAAATACATAAATGTATTCTTTCCACATATTTCAGCAAAACTGGACTATATACATTGAAACAGACAGTTTTATACTAAATATTCAGAAAATATTGTCAAAATAGGTATTTTTTCGGTATAATTAATTTAGAAAGCAATTTTACAAAAACAAAGGGGGGTTTTTATTGAAACAAACAAAGGCAATCTTAATTGCATTATTTCTCGGTCTAGTTGTCGGACTCACTTTAAATTTAGCTGCTCCATCTATTTTTGAGCCATTGAATCAATATGCGTTCAATCCACTTGGTCAACTGTTTATTCGACTTATTAAAATGCTAGTTGTTCCTGTTGTGTTCATTTCTATCGTACTTGGGGCTGCTGGTCTTGGAGATCCGAAACAACTTGGAAGAATTGGTTTAAAATCAATTTCATTCTTTCTCGTAACAACAGCTGTCGCTATCTCTATTGCAGTTACATTTGCACTTATCATAAAACCAGGAGCTGGCGGTAACTTTAAAACAGACGGGCTTAAGTATGAAGGTGCAAAAACTGAAACATCTTTCGTCGATACATTGCTAAATATCGTACCAGATAATCCAGCGAAAGCGATGGCTGATGGGAACATGCTACAAATTATTGCCTTTGCCGCATTGATCGGACTCGGTTTAGCTGTTTTAGGAAAACGAGTTCAAGGTATCCATTCATTACTTGAACAGGGCAACGAATTAATGATGTATCTTGTTAATCTCGTCATGAAATTAGCTCCAATCGGAACATTTGGATTGCTCGCTTCATCCGTTGGTAAAATGGGTCTTGCAGGCGTCGCTGCGATGTTCAAGTATATGATTGTCGTTATGCTAGTACTTATTATTCACGGCGTCTTCGTCTATGGCGGCTTATTAAAGGTATTAGCAAAAGAAAGCATTGTCCGTTTCTTTAAACATTTCGGACCAGTAATGGCAATTGGATTTAGTACATCTAGCTCTAATGCATCTCTTCCATTTGCAATGAAAACAGCCCAAGAAAAACTTGGCGTTCCAAAAGCGATAAGTTCTTTTGTACAACCACTAGGTGCAACGATTAATATGGATGGTACTGCCATTATGCAAGGTGTAGCAACTGTGTTTATCGCTCAAGTATACGGCGTTGAACTTACAGTGACTCAATTAGCTGTCGTCGTATTAACTGCTGTACTAGCTAGTATCGGTACTGCAGGTGTACCAGGTGTTGGACTAGTAATGCTTACGATGGTTTTAAATCAAGTAAATCTACCAGTAGAAGGCATTGCTTTAATTATCGGTATTGACCGCATTCTAGATATGTCTAGAACTGCTGTAAATATTTCCGGTGATGCAATTTGTGCAATGATTGTTGCAAAATCAGAAGAAAAATATAATACGGATCAATCTGCAGCATCTTAAATCAAAAAAGGAGTGAATCATTTCACTCCTTTTTTGATTTACTTCCTTTTTTCGAACGATATTCTTTTCCTTTATTATCATTTCCCGTTTCAAATTCAGTACTAAACTCCTGCTGGAATTGCCCTGATTTTGGTGAACCTTGATTTCCACTTCCTTGACTACCATTACGATTCGTCATATTTCTCCCTCCTTCCTTTATTAGTAGTATGGCGCTCTATCTTTTTTCATACACATTTTATTTTTTATCATCTATTACACACAGAAGAAGACCTTCCATATATGAGGAAGGTCTTCTTTTTAATTAGGTAAGCGTTTTCTTATTTGTAATTATTTAAATAAGTTTTTTAGAAATAGATATCATTATATCCATTTCATCTTCTGAAAGTGCGGAAAATCTTTCTTGTAAATATCTCTTTTTCTCACCTTCCATTTTCGCAACTAACTCTTTCCCTTGTTCTGTAATCTCTAAATATACAACTCGGCGATCTGATGTAGAACGTGAACGAGTTACAAAGCCTTTATTAATTAATTTTTCTGTAACAGCTGTAATATGACTATTCGACACATTTAACTCATTAGCTACACGTGAGACCATTTCTTTATTCGTACGGTTCAATATTCTAAGGACAATGAACTCATTCCACGGTATGTAACCACCAAATATTTTTCCAATATCATTACGCAACGTGCGAAACATTGCAAAAACATTTGTCGATAGTTCTTCCATTAATTGTTCTCGATTTTGAGACAACTTTGACAGCCCCTTTTATTTAATTTAGTTAAATAAAAACCTTATTAATAATTTTACACGAAATCTTACTTTTTGTCACCTTATTTCCCCATAATTCGTAGTTTTTTAATAGATATTTCATGGTACAATGAAATTGATTTTCCAGAAAAAGGAGTTGGGGTAATGAGTGAAGAAGACAAACTTTCTAATCTCAGTCTAAAAGATAAGACTATTATTATTAGTGTTGTTATTCTTATTCTCATTATATTCTTTGCATTTATATTTTTTGTATATGTGGGAATCTTTCATATTACAGGTATAGAATATTCATCAAGAACAGCTCTACTACTCTTTTTTTTACTCATTCTTTTATTAGACGGTATTACATATTTTATATTCATTTTCTTTAAAGTGCTCCTACATCCAATGATGACAAGTATGCCCAATTGGCTCTCAATTGTTCTGCTCTCTATAATTGAAATTACGTTAGATTGGTTTGTCATACATACCGCCGATGACTGGATAGAGAGTGTACAAATGCCCAACATAGCTGAATTATGTGTCGCACTATTCCTTTACACACTAAATAAATTATTTAGTGATAAGAAAGAGTAAGAATACAAGCTTTTCTATATAAAAATTGGTACAATAAAAATAAATCATACTAAAGAGGTGTTACTTATGAACTTACTACAATGGGCTGATAAAGGCATGTCCTTTGATACATATGTGAATGAAATGAAAGTAAACCAATACGAGCTACTACACATTTACAATAACTTTTTAATTCCAAATGAATTACTTCCAGTTTTAGAAGAACGTCAAAATGATGGCTGGCGCGTTATCGTATTAACAGCTGACTGGTGCGGCGACGCTCTTTTATGTGTACCTGTTATGAAACGAATTTCTGAAGTTGCAAATATTGATATGCGTTTATTAATTCGCGATGAAAACTTAGAGTTAATGGATCAATACTTAACAAACGGAACAGCACGTGCGATTCCAATCTTTATTTTCATTGATAAAGACGGAAATGAACAAGCCGTCTTTGGACCACGAGCTCCAAAAATACAAGAATTAGTAACTTCAATGCGCGCTACATTACCTGAAAAAGAAGATCCAACATTCGAAGAGAAACAAAAAGAAATGTATGCTAATTTCCGTGCTACATTAGCTGATGATACTTCTCTTTGGGAACATGTAATGGAAAGCATGATTGAGAAAGTAGTAAAATAAAAAACCTGCCGATTTCGGCAGGTTTTTTATTTTACTAAATTATAATCCTTTTTTCTGAGAACATACAGCATCTACGCACGCTGCTAAACGTTCCATTTCACCCATGTATATTCCACGTGTCATCCACCCAGTCAACTTGTACATAATCTTATATAAAAAATTCTTCGGTTCAAATTCTACAATTAAAGTAAGCGAGGTACCTTCTTCATCCTCTTCTAACATATAAGTTGCAGCTGTATAGCCTTGCTTCATCTCACATCCAACTGAAACGATATACGGTTCATCATACTCTAAAATTTCCGCCTCAAATTCATATATTTTCTTCCCCATCTTTTGCACAGATATATATTTGTCACCTTCACGAGGGTTTTCAACATCTATATTTGAAGGATACCTATTTTCTACCATAAAGGTACTCCATTCTAGTATTTTCTCGTCATTGTGTACATAATCAAATACAACATCAATTGGTGCTGGAATTACTATTTCTATTGCAAAACTCACTAAATTGCTCCTCTCAAATACCCTATCGATTCCCTTAAAATTATTATAACGAAATCATTATGGCATATTTCACATGGTGAAATACAAGTAATTGAAGGTAAAAGTTTCATTTTTCTCTTTCTATAAAAAAATACCCTACAGAGTAGACTTTTTTTCAAGTGTCTATTCTATAGGGTATTGCTGATATTTTATACTTACATAATGAAGAAATAGAATACCGCAGCTAAAATGAAACGGTAGTAAGCGAACGGTGTTAGTTTTACACGACCTAATAATTTTAAGAATGAAACAATTGCAAGCATCGCAACAACGAATGCTGTAATAAATCCAGTTGCAAATAACGGTATATCAGCCACGCTTAATATATCCCAGCTTTTAATTAAATCTAAGGCACTTGCAGCTACCATCATTGGCACCGCTAGAATAAATGTATATTCCGCTGCCGCTGTATGCGAAACACGTGCTAATAAACCACCACTTATTGTTGATCCAGAACGAGAAAATCCTGGCCAAAGTGCTAAACATTGGAACATTCCGATTGTAAATGCTTGCTTATATGTGATTTCATCTAACGTTCTTGCTGTACTTGGTTTTGAAAACTTCTCAGCAACAATCATTAAAATACCACCAGCTACTAAACTAATAACAACCGGTCCTGGACCGAATAAAACTTCTTTAATTGCGCTATGGAATAGTACGCCGAGTATGCCGGCAGGAATCATCCCGATAATAATATGTAATAAATTTAAAGATGGTCCATCAGTTACTTTCCCTATTCCAACTAATGACCATAAACGTTTCCAAAATATAACAACAACTGCTAAAATCGATCCCAACTGAATAACAACTTCGAAAACTTTCGCTCTATCGTCTTCAAATCCAATTAAGTGTCCTGTTAAAATCATATGTCCTGTTGATGATACTGGTAAAAACTCTGTTAAACCTTCAACAGCACCCATGATTAATCCAATTAACCAATCAGCCACAAGTAGTGCCTCCTTAATAACGAATATGTAATTTTTTCACACCTTATCATAATACCTTATCCCTTTTCAAAGTGCATCCTTTTTTTATTGATTTCATTTGTTGTATACGCTTATTTCTTTTCTATTTTTTGATTAAATTGTATGATAATAAGAGTTTGTTTTTTACGTTGAAAGGGGATTTTATGAAAGAAACTACTTCATTCTCACAAAAGTTAAAGCAATTTTTATTACTCTTTTTCCCGATTTTTGTAACGCAAATGTCATTATTTGCGATGAGCTTTTTTGATACGACAATGTCAGGACATGCGAGTCCTATTGATTTAGCGGGTGTTGCTATCGGAACAAGTATATGGCTTCCCGTTAGTACCGGCTTAACAGGAATTTTAATGGCTACTACTCCTATTGTTGCACAGCTCGTTGGATCAAAGAAAAAGGAGGACGTTCCCCACATTGTCATTCAAGCAGTATATTTAGCAATTTGTGCTAGTTTCGTTGTTATCCTTATCGGATTCTTCGCTGTTTCACCTATTTTAAATGGCATGCAATTAGAAGAACCCGTGGAACGTATTGCAGCACAATTTTTAATTATTATTGCAATTGGAATTATCCCTTTATTTACTTACACTGTTTTACGCGGGTTTATTGATGCATTAGGAAAAACTCGAACAACGATGATTATTACATTACTATCATTACCAATTAATGTAGTATTAAATTACTTATTAATTTTTGGTCACTTTGGCTTTCCTAAACTCGGTGGTGTTGGTGCGGCAATCGCTTCTGCAGCAACCTATTGGTGTATTTTAATTATTACGGTTATTATTATTCGTACGAAAGAGCCTTTCGCTTCTTTCAATATCTTTAAACAGTTATACCGCCCTTCCTTTACAATCTGGAAGGAATTCCTGAAACTTGGCGTCCCTATCGGATTTGCTATCTTTTTTGAGACGAGTATTTTCGCTGCGGTAACACTTATGATGAGTAATTTTAGTACGACAACAATAGCAGCACATCAAGCAGCTATGAACTTTGCTTCCTTGTTATATATGACTCCTTTAAGTTTAGCAATGGCAATGACGATAGCCGTTGGATTTGAAGTTGGAGCAAAACGATACAATAATGCGAAACAATATGGGTTTATCGGAATTGGGTTAGCCCTTGCTTTCGCTCTTTTATATTCAATCCTTCTTTATTTCTTTGATGATGAAATTGCTTCTATTTATACGACAAATGCAAATGTCCATCATTTAGCTAAAGAATTTCTTATATTCGCGATTTTATTTCAAATTTCAGATGCGATTGCAACTCCAGTACAAGGAGCACTTCGTGGTTATAAAGACGTAAATGTTGCCTTAATTATGACATTAATAGCTTATTGGGTAATAGGTCTACCTCTTGGCTACATGTTAGCAACTTATACTGACTGGGCAGCAAAAGGTTATTGGATCGGTCTTATTATCGGTCTAGCATTTGGAGCAATCTTCCTGCTTATCCGTCTCTTTCAAGTACAAAGAAAATATACAACACAAAGCAGCCGCTAATGATATAGCGGCTGTTTTCTTCATGCATATTTTTTCTTGTAACGTGTAACATAATGAAAAAGAAAGGTGGATACATATGGACGAAAAACAAAAGAAACAATCATTCGATGAAGAATTCGCCCCTGAAATTTCACCTGGATATCGGCAAGATGTACATAAGCCACCTAAATATAAAAACACTTCTTTTTTAATGGGCATTACCATTTTCGCAGCTGTATTACTCGTGCTCATCATTTTCGTCTATTTTTAAGGAAGGGTGGTCTATTATATGAAGAAACAAGATTCAAATCGTTCAAAAAGAACTGTTAAAACAGAAAAAGGATATGCAGGAGATTCTGTTCATACACTGAAACAAGTTGAGCAAGGAAATTTATACATTGCTCAAAAAGAACTTGGTCAACAAAATGAAAATCTTTAAAGTCCCTCTGCTTCTAGAGGGTTTTTTATTGTACGTACTGTTTTTGATCTAACACCATAAATATATTATTAACCTTTACAATTTTCATGTCATAATTTAATTTCATTTCACTTCTCTTACCATTTTCAATACCAGCAACGTACGCTACAGCATGATAGCGAAAACTCTCATCTGTCTCTTCACGTATCTCTTCGTTTGTAAATTTATACTCTAAATCCCGAAAACGGTTTGGGTACTAATTTTCTATTAACTGTTCATACCCTCTATTTACAAATATTTCTTCACCTTTTCGTTTCACATCTTCTTTATTATTAAACTCAAACACTGATAGTTGCACTGTCACAAAGTGTTCTCCTATCATTTTCATTTCTTTATCAGTTAAAGTTTCTATACTTTTGTTCTTTAATTCCTTATTTAACTCGTAGCGATCTATCGGTTTAAAGGTAGCAAAAACCTCCTCTTTATATGGCCAAAACAATCCAAAAGCGATACATAGAGAAATGATTAATATTCTTTTCTTCGTAATGCACCCCACCCTCATCCATAATGATAGTTATATTTTAACATACAGAAAGAAAATTCTGATATCATAAAGTGGAATAACCTACCTTTAACTTAGAAACGAGGAACAATTATGGACTCTTACAAACAATATATAAAAGAAGCTCTACCAGATCTTTCTATACATTCATATATGCAAAATGAAGAAGGGTGGGATAATATAACTGTTATTATAAATGATGAACTACTATTTCGTTTCCCACGAAAACTTGAATATGCAAACCGAATTCCGTTAGAAAAAGAACTGTGCACAATTCTTTCTCATTCATTACAAGAAATCGAGATTCCTAAGTATCATTTATTGTATAAGAATGATTGTAATACTGTTCCATTTTGCAGCTATTATCCTCTCATTCATGGTGAACCGTTAACAAGTGAACTAGTTGCAAAGCTAGAGAAAAAAGAACTTGAAGTAATTATTACACAATTAGCCACTTTCCTTGCGACTTTACATAGTATTCCTTTAAAACGTACTGAAACGCTAGGGTTCCCTATCGAAAAAACACTTACCTACTGGAAAGAACTACAAACAAAATTAAATCAATATTTTACTAACAGTCTTACTTCATTACAGAAATCAGCCTTAAATCGTTTATTCGAAAATTTCTTTACCTGTATAACTAAATCTACCTTTCAAAATGCAATCATTCATGCTGACTTTACACATCATCACATTTTATTTAACAACCTGCACAAAAACATTTCAGGTGTTATCGATTTTGGAGATGCTCAAATTGGCGATCCCGCTTTTGATTTTGCTGGGCTATATTATGATTTCGGTCGTGAGTTTACTACATCTGTATATGAACAATACAGTGCACTTATTTCTCACCGCGATCCATTACTCATTCACCGCATCACTACCTTTTATCAATACAGCCCTTTACTACATAACCTTATTTATAACATTGAAACAAACAACGAAATAATATTAAAGAAGAATGAAGAACAGCTTAAAGCAATACTACAGGGACGAGATTAAATTCTCTCCCTATACTCTCTCTCCTCATACATCATTAACTTTTTATCAATTTCAACAATAACTTTATACAATTGAAACGCCTGTAAAATTTGCAGTTGAATTCCAAAAGGAGCATTCTGTTCTTTTAACCATTGAAATACTGCCGTTTCATCTTTCATTGATTATTCCTCCTCTTATTAAAATCTGCTACTTATATACCGTAAATGATGAAAAGCTTTTCATGTCAATAATAAAAAGGATGCAAAATTGCATCCTTTAATGTACTATATTTTTCTTCTGCTTCGCTTCTTTCTTTACTTCTTCCCTTTGGCATTCACTACGAAACGCACAACTCATACACTCAGAACGAAAATGACGCTCTGTATAGTGCTCAGGTTGCTGCAACATTTCTTTCATTCTAAATAAATCATCCATTCCAGTTATAATATCTTCCTGCTTTGGAATGTACTCATACTTAGTTCCTTCTATTAAATTAATAACTTCAATTTTCCCTGGAAGAATACCGAAAGCTTTATAACTGAATACTGTCATTAGCTTCTGACAAAGAGCAAGCATTTCCTCATCCGCATCGATAACATACTTTTTAATTACAAACGATTCAGCACTCCACTCACCAACTTCAAATGTCAATGACATGTGGACACCTAACTCTTCCATATATGTTTGAAACTTCTCATATAAAAATAACGGCGGTGCCTGACTATCATCCCTTTCAACAAACTGTAATAAGTGATCAGTTAGCTTCGCTAAAACAATATAGTACTCCGCCTTTGAAGCAAACATATTAATTCTTACTTTTTTCCAATACTTTTCTATTAATATTAAAAGTACAATTTTCGTTTGTTGGCCCGCAGGTAGCGTGTAATATTCATTAATAATTTGATTCACAATCATTTGCGCTATTTGTTGCCATTCAAATGAAGAAGGTTCTCTTCTTTTTATATGACGGAAATAAAATTTATGCGGACAACGCATAAAATCATACAAATGGTAATCTGTCATCGTTTTGATTGAGATTTTCTCATGCAATTGCTCTTCATCTCCCTTCTGCCATTAAGAAAGGTGTTTTACGAATTCAGCTCCAAACTGTAAACATTTTTCTACATCTTCATCTTCTGGCGTTAATTCTACTTTCAATCCTTCTAACACAACTGCTGCCCCGCGCTCCTGCAGCTTTTCTATTAAAATATCAACCGCTACCCCGTATTTCGGATAAGCCGAATCACAAGAACCGAATGCAGCTGCTTTTTTACCAGTTAAGTTAATAGAATCCATTGCATCATAAAAATCTAAAAAATCATCAGGAAGATCACCATCTCCCCAAGTATAAGCACCTAAAATAATCCCGTCATATTGCTCTAATATAGAAGCTTCTGGTGTATCCATAATATCAATTACTTCAATCTCATTTTCTGTTTCACGAATCGCACCCGCAATATGGTCAGCCATTTCCTCTGTATTTCCACTCATACTTGCAAAAATCATTACTAACTTACTCAACTGAACCTCTCCTTTTACCTTGTATCTCTTTTTCTGTTTGAAGTGTACTCTTCTCATCTACATATTCAGAACGAATTACATTTCGTTGCCATTCAATATGCTTATCAACATCTTTATTTTTTAATCCCCTTCGTAAAAGGTGAAATGTTTTTCTCATTAAGGTTCCTCATCTGTTTCATTGATAATAATTATCAATTTCAATTATACCATTAGATTAATTGAAATTGATTATCAAAGTCAATAACTATTTTTAAAAAAATAGTTAAAATGTACAAGCTTGTCCGTTAGCTATTCATATACTATAAATGAGCATAGTTCTTTCTCAGCCCTCTCTGACGGAAGAAATAAAAGCAACTGCAATAGAGTGCAGTTGCCTTTTTTTATGCTTTATCAGTTTCTAGTAGTCTTATAGTTGTCTCTAAAAATAGTTCCACTCCATTAATTAAAGCCGATTCATCCACATCAAATTTCGGATGATGATGTGGATAACAAGTATCAATATTTTTATTCCCTGTTCCTAATTTAATGAAACAACCAGGTGCTTTTCTTAAATACGCTGAAAAATCTTCTCCTCCCATAGAAGGTTCAAGATGCACAATACGCTGATTTCCGAACAATTTTATCGCACTTTTTTCTACTATTTTCGTAATGTACTCATTATTAACAACTGGATCATATCCGTAACGATACGTATATGTATAATCTCCCCCATGTGCTTCTGTAATTCCTTTTACAATTTGCTCAATTTTCTCTTTTGCTTCCTCTCTTAATGTTTGATTAAAAGATCGAACAGTTCCCATTAAAGCTGCTGCACTAGGAATGATATTATCGGCCATCCCCCCATGAAATTGTGTAACTGACACTACTCTATGCATAAAAGCACTTGTATTTCTTGATACGATATGTTGTAAATTTGTAATAATTTGTGCTCCGATAGCAATAGGATCTATCGTTTCTTCTGGTCGTGCCGCGTGACCACCCTTTCCTAAAATTTCAATTGTAAATACGTCTGGTGCTGCCATCATAGGGCCATATACAATTCCTATCTTTCCACTTTCTAATCCAGACATAACGTGCAAACCTACTACATAATCGACGCCGTCCATAACACCGGCCTCCACCATTTCTTGTCCACCACCGGGATACACTTCCTCTGCGTGCTGAAAGAACAGACGGATTTCGCCTGCAAAATCTTCCTTCATATTTGCTATCGTCTCTGCTGCACTTAATAAAATAGCTGCGTGAGCATCATGCCCGCATGCATGCATTATTCCTTTATGCACAGACGTATAAGGTTTCCTTGTTTCCTCTTGGATTGGTAAAGCATCTATATCAGCTCGAATCGCAACTACTTTCCCTTGTTGCCTTCCTCTTTTAATTGCTAGCACACTGTACTGCGTTGGTCTCGTTACTTCAAAAGAAGAAAATGAGCATAATGTTTCATATATAAATTGCGAAGTTTCTTTTTCATGAAACGATAATTCCGGATACTTATGGAAATGCCGTCTCCATTTAATGATATTTTCCTCTGAAATAAAACTCCTCCACTCTCTTTTCATAATAATTACCTCCTTTTAAAAGGCTCTATACCTTGAAAATGTACTAAGTACCCAGTGATTATTAACCCACTCCAATTCAGGAATAACAAAACAAATATTATATTTTCCCGCCTTCTCACAATCCACTTTTATACATTCACACAATCCACTTCCTATTTACATGTCAAACCCATTACAAATTCATGCTGAATGTAATATAATTGCTAAGTTAGGGATTTTCTTTTTTAGTATTTAGTGCTAATATCAGAAAAGAGCCTTTTGACTTATTTTTACCTAAAATGTGGGATTTTGTTTTTTTCACAATAATGTAGGACATGATACCTACAAAGAGCTATTATTTCATTAAGCGAGGGAAAGACATGGAAAGATTAAAAGAGATATGGTCTCAACCACTCACACAATGGGTTGCAAAGACGGTTTATTACCTTGCAATTTTATTTGCATTACTTTGGTTGTATGGATTCCATGATACAAACACAAGTACATTTATTTACAATGAATTCTAGGGTGGGAACGTTATGAAGTTATTAGAACAAATTGAAAAGTGGGCTGTAGAAACGCCTGATCAAACCGCTTTTGTTTGGCGAGATGCGAAAATTACGTACAAACAATTAAAGGAAGATTCTGATGCGTTAGCACATTGGATTTCTTCTGAGTATCCAGATGATCGTTCACCAATTATGGTTTATGGCCATATGCAACCTGAAATGATTATTAACTTTTTAGGTTGTGTAAAAGCTGGACATGCTTACATTCCTGTAGATTTATCTATTCCAGCTGATCGTGTACAACGTATTGCTGAAAGTTCTGGTGCGAAATTACTGTTATCAGGGGCAGAAGTAACGGTAACGGACTTACCAGTTCGCATTACAAGTGAAGATAACTTAAAAGATATTTTCTTTACTCATAAAGGGAATACTCCAAATCCTGAACATGCGGTAAAAGGTGATGAGAACTTCTACATTATTTACACATCAGGAAGTACAGGTAATCCGAAAGGGGTTCAGATTACTTATAACTGTCTTGTTAGCTTTACAAAATGGGCTGTAGAAGATTTCAACTTACAAACAGGGCAAGTATTCTTAAACCAAGCACCTTTCTCATTCGATTTATCTGTAATGGATATTTACCCATCATTAGTAACAGGTGGTACACTTTGGGCAATCGATAAAGATATGATTGCACGTCCAAAAGACTTGTTTGCTTCTTTAGAGCAATCGGATATACAAGTATGGACTTCGACACCATCTTTCGCAGAAATGTGTTTAATGGAAGCCTCTTTCTCTGAAAGTATGCTACCAAACATGAAAACATTCTTATTCTGCGGTGAAGTGTTACCAAATGAAGTAGCTAGAAAATTAATTGAGCGTTTCCCGAAAGCAGCAATTATGAATACGTACGGTCCAACAGAAGCTACTGTTGCTGTAACAGGCATTCACGTTACAGAAGAAGTGCTTGATCAATACAAATCACTTCCAGTTGGCTACTGTAAATCAGACTGTCGCCTTCTTATTATGAAAGAAGATGGTACAATTGCACCTGACGGTGAAAAAGGTGAAATCGTAATTGTCGGTCCAAGCGTAAGCGTTGGCTATTTAGGAAGCCCTGAATTAACAGAAAAAGTATTTACCATGATTGATGGTGAGCGTGCCTATAAAACAGGTGATGCTGGCTATTTAGAAAATAGTCTTCTATTCTATAATGGTCGTCTTGATTTCCAAATTAAGCTTCATGGTTATCGAATGGAATTAGAAGAAATCGAACATCATCTTCGCGCGTGTTCTTACGTAGAAGGTGCAGTTGTTGTTCCAATTAAAAAAGGTGAAAAATATGATTACTTATTAGCGGTTGTTGTTCCTGGAGAGCATTCGTTTGAAAAAGAATTCAAATTAACATCTGCAATCAAAAAAGAACTCAATGAGCGATTACCAAATTACATGATTCCACGTAAATTCATGTATCACTCTTCTATTCCAATGACACCAAATGGAAAGGTAGATCGCAAAAAATTATTGAGTGAGGTTACAGCATGACCGCATATGGATCATTTTATTTTTTCGCTATAGTAGGCATTTTATTAATACCTACTATCATAGCTGGATTAAAAGGTAAAATGTTGCGTAAAT
This sequence comes from Bacillus sp. TH17, assembly GCF_016651125.1. Classification (NCBI taxonomy): domain Bacteria; kingdom Bacillati; phylum Bacillota; class Bacilli; order Caryophanales; family Bacillaceae; genus Bacillus; species Bacillus sp. TH17. The sequence goes on along the minus strand of NZ_JAEKEN010000001.1, from coordinate 1,022,529 downwards.
ATAATGCCGTTTTAACATTAGTAATGCTCGTTATTATCTTCTCTGATAAACCGAAGCAAGCAATCATGTTAGCCGCATTTATTATTTGGCAATATGCCCTTATTAAAGGCTATTTAATTTTAAGAAAACAAAATAATAGTACATTCACGTTTTGTATAGCTGTTATTTTATCGATTTTACCGCTTATTTTGGCAAAAATCGCACCGTTTGTACCTGAATTGCATTTTATTGTTTTCGCAGGTATGTCTTACGTAACATTTAGAGCTGTACAGATGGTCTTTGAAGTTCGTGATAATTTAATTAAAGAACTTTCCTTCTTTAATTTCTGGGAATTCGTTTTATTCTTCCCTGCGATTTCAAGTGGACCTATCGATCGTTACCGTAGATTCCAAAAAGATATTCAAAAGCCGCCTAGTGCTGAGGAATATCAAAAGTTACTATATACAGGGATTAACCGTATTTTCCAAGGTTTTCTGTATAAATTTATAATCGCGCACTTGATAACAACATATCTTGTAAAGGCAGTATTCGCCAATCAAGATACACTTTTATCTAATGTGATTTTTATGTACGCTACTAGCATGCAGTTATTCTTTGACTTTGCAGGTTATAGTGCATTCGTAATTGGTATCAGTTACATGATGGGAATTAAAACTCCAGAAAACTTTAATAAGCCATTCCTTAGTCGTAACATTAAAGACTTCTGGAACCGCTGGCATATGAGTTTATCATTCTGGTTCCGTGATTTTATTTACATGCGTTTCGTCTTTTTTGCAACGAAGAAAAAGTTAATTAAGAACCGTTACACAATTTCGTATATCGGTGCATTTTTAAACTTTTTCATTATGGGAATTTGGCACATCCAAGGAAGCGCTGTTGCGCAATATGTTATTTATGGTCTATATCATGCCGCACTGTTTATTTTATTCGATATTTTCGAACGAAAAAACAAGAAGCATAAGTTTTGGCCAAACAATAAATTTACACACGTCCTTGCGATTGTAATTACGTTCCACGTTGTATGTTTCGGTTTCCTGATCTTCTCTGGACACCTTAACAGATACTTTTAATGCACCCTTCTTATACTATTAAGAAGTTGCACATATAATATATTTCGGATATAAAGGAGATTTTAAAAATGGCAGAATTCAAAGAGCAAGTATTAGATATTTTAGAAGAAGTATGTGAAAACGATATTGTGAAAGAAAACTTAGATGTTCAATTATTTGAAGAAGGTATTCTTGATTCTTTCGCTGTAGTATCTTTATTAGTAGAATTCCAAGAGCGTTTAGAGATTGAAGTTTCTATTTCTGATTTTGACCGCGATGAGTGGGCTACACCAAATATGGTTATTAAAAAGTTAGAAGAAATCCGATGAACAAAGTGAAATTTGGTCCGATGCTTTTAGCATTGGCCCTTTTTGCTGTATTCTTACTTATTCCTACGCGCTTCCTACTCCCACTTTTAAGTGATGAGAAAGTAGAACAAGCTGCGACTTCTTTAAAAGAAGAAAAGATTCAAAGTATGATTTTACAGCAAAAGATGTTAGCAGACCCGAAATATCTTCCGATGTACGGTTCATCGGAATTCGCACGTATGGATGCTTTCCATCCATCGAATTATTTCAAAGTAAAGCCTGAAGGATTCACACCATTCCTACTTGGGCGCGGTGGAACACAAGACCTTGTACATGTATTAAACTTCACATCTACAATGGATCAATTGAAAGATAAGAAAATGATATTCGTTCTTTCTCCGCAATGGTTTGTACCACAAGGTATTGATGAGACACACTTTGCACCTAACTTTTCAAAACAACAAGGTTACCACTTCATTTTCAACGATGATTTAAAACCTGAAATGAAAAAACAAATTGCAAAACGCTTATTAAACTTTGAGATTGTTAAAAAAGAAACTTTATTAAAAATTTCGCTTGAAGGTATCGCCTACGATGATACAAAGTATAAAGTAAAAGCACTTGCTGCTAAACCTTTCGCTTATATTTATCGTAACATTCTAGATCGTAAAGATTTATTTACAGTTATGTTTAATATTAAGCCGCATAAAGAACAGCTTGATCCATCATTGAAACAAATGAACTGGGAAGAAGCTCGTAAGCATGCTGATCAAACAGGTGCAGTAGAATCAAGCTCCAACGAATATGGTATCGAAGATGATTACTTCAATAGCAAAATTAAGAAGAAATTAAAACAACGTGAAGGTTACTTAAAAAATGATGCTTATGACCAATCACCAGAATATGAAGATTTACAAATTGTACTTGATTTATTAAAACAATCTGGCGCAAAACCGCTCTTCATTTCTGTTCCTGTAAAAGGTCCTTGGTATGATTACGCTGGCTTCCCGAAAGAAAAACGCGAATTATACTACAATAAAGTTCATGAGCAAATTAAGCAAGCTGGCTATCCAATTGCTGATTTCTCAAATCATGAATATGATAAGTACTTCTTAAAAGATCATATGCACTTAGGTTGGAAAGGCTGGGTTTACATCGACGAAGCTATCCAACAATTTTATAAAGCAAACTAACGAAAAGACCGCTTGAATTATTCAAGTGGTCTTTTTTTATATACATCTTGTAATTGTTCAATTACGTTCTCTGCTTCTTTCATGACACGTTTCACTACGTGTTGAGCTGATTCCGTTCGCGCTAATGATGATGCTTGTCCCGCCCAAAGCGACATATACTCTTCCTTATTTTGCTTCGCTGCTTCTTGACGTATTTTTGAAGTTAATACGTTTTGCACTGGATACATCGGTAAATTCTCTTCTCTTCCTTCATGTTTCTCTATAAATTCATTACGAATACCCCGTGCATATTTCCCGGAAAACGCACGGGTTACCGTTGTACTCGTATCTGTACTATGTAAAATCGCCTCTTTATACACGTCATGCGTAATACTTTCTTCACTCGTTAAAAAGGCTGATCCCATTTGAACAGCCTCTGCCCCTAACGCAAATGCCGCAACAAGCCCTTGCCCATTCATTACACCACCTGCTGCAACAATCGGGATATGAGGTACTTCCGCTACTAATTGCGGGATTAATGCAAATGTACCAATCATCGCATCTTGTTCTTTCCCAATAAACGTTCCTCTATGCCCTCCTGCCTCGCTACCTTGCCCGACAATAATATCTACCCCTAACTTAGCAAGTGCTTTCGCTTCCGCTACATGGGTAGCTGTTCCGATAACTTTTATCCCTTCCTTTTTCAAATCATCTATTTCTTCTTTTTCTAACGTTTGAAATGCAAAACTAACGACTGGTACCTTTTCCTCTAATAATACTTGTAATTGTTCTTTATAGCTTTTTGGAAGTTTTAAAGTCTTTTCTTCCTCTATACCTAATTCTCTATTCACTCCACTAAGTAATACTTTCGCCTCGTTTACCTTCTCTTCTTCTATCTGTATCTCTTTCGTTAAAAGTAAATTAACACCGAAAGGCTTATTTGTTAGTTCCCTTATTTTATAAATCGCTTCACGGATTTGTTCTGGGCTCATATACCCTGCTCCAAGCGTACCTAATCCTCCGCTATTACTCACAGCTGCAACAAGTTTTGACGTTGTAATCGCTCCTGCCATACCTGCTTGAATGATCGGATACTTAATTTGTAATATATCTATTACTCGACTTGTAAACATCATTTTCCCTCCTACTTTCCCTATACCTTCTTTATATGACATGCTTTCCCCTTCTTTTACAAGGATTGAACTTTCGCTCAAGCGAATATATTGAAAGAGAAGGAGGCTGAGAACAATGATTTATCCAAATGCTTTGCAAAAAGGTGATACAGTAATGGTTATTGCACCGTCTGGCCCACCAACACTTGAGAATATATTAAAAGGTGTGAACGTATTACAAGAGATGGGATTATCCGTAATAATTGGAAAGAGTGTTTATGAAAAATATGGATATTTAGCTGGAAGTGATCAAGTTCGTCTTGATGATATACATGAAGCATTTACAAATACTGAGGTCAAAGCAGTCTTTTGTGCACGAGGTGGTTACGGCAGCGCTCGTCTCCTCCCTTACATTCAATATGAAATCATTCAACGGAATCCAAAGATTTTTTGGGGATATAGCGATATTACGGCTTTACATACTGCCTTTTCACGTTATGCGGAGCTGGTTACTTTTCATGGTCCAATGATTGAAGAATTAGGAAAAGGTATAGATTCTCTCTCCTTATCTTCTTTCAATCAACTATTCCATCCGTATTCATCTATCTTATATGCATCAGAATGTATCGTACCTACCTCTCCATGTACAGTTACAGGCACATTAGTTGGAGGGAATTTAACTGTGTTAACAAGTATAATTGGCTCGCCCTATGAGATAAATACGTCAAATAAACTTTTATTGCTTGAAGATATTGGTGAAGAACCGTACCGCATTGACCGGATGTTAAATCAACTACTTTTATCTGGACAGTTTAATGAATGCAGCGGCGTTATTTTTACAAGTTGTCACGACTGCAACCCTTCTAAGCCATCTCAATCATTGCAAACAATATTATATGAATATTTCACGCCATATAATATACCTGTGTTATTCGGTTTACCGATTGGACATATAAGTCCAAATATCGGTATTCCCCTCGGAGCTACAGCAACAATAAATACAACTAACAAAACTGTTTCTATTTCTTCTGGTATAGCCACTCCATGTTCAAATTAAAAAGGAAAAGCTGCTAAGCTTTTCCTTTTACTTATAATAATTAAAGATTCGTCCTGATGCTATCTCTGCAATTTCTTCTGGAATAAATGTTTTACTCATATCTGTTCCAACATTTAATACAGCTGTCGCATCTTTCTCGATGCTACCCAATAATTCTTTTCCACGTATCGTAATAAGGGGTGTACCTTCTGGCAACACATCTTTTACAAATTTCAATTGTGTAAAGAACGGAACGATCCATCTACCCTCTCCTTGGAAATGACGCAAACGAAGTGTTCCTTCCGTTGCCCCGTCTTCTGCTTCAAGTGAACCAGCAACATAAAACTCCGTTGTTAAGAGCAATTCATAAAATTCCTTTTGCTTTTGTTTATCATCTCCTGCTAAAACGAGTACTTCTTCTATTTTCTTTACCGGAATTTGCTCCATATGATGACACCCCTATTTTCAAAATGATTATACTTAGATTATACGAAATATTCTTATTTTTTTCTACATAATTCCACAATTATTTTCTTAAAATAATTTTAAAACACCTTCAGTCGTAACGATTTTGGCAAATTCATCATGTAAGTTTACAAGTGTCATATTGTGAATGTCCTCTGCACTATACTCTGTCCCGTCCAGACCTTTACGATTGAATGTAGCCGTCGCATCGCTCACTAAATACGTTGTAAGCCCTAAATTACCTGCCATCCGTGTTGTAGTCTCCACACAATGATTTGTTGTTAATCCTACAATCACTACAGTATTACATTTTTGCTCTCTTAATTGATCTTCTAAATTTGTCCCAATGAACGCGCTATTAACGGATTTCCGGATTATTATTTCATCTGGCATCGGTTGCACTTCTTCTTTAAAGTTTACCGTTTCCACATATTGATAAAACATCGACTGAACATTTTCTTTATTTACATGTTGAATATGAAAAACTGGCAGTTTCCTTTTTCTCCATTCCTCTAACAAACTTTTCATATTTTCTTCCGCAAAAAGGTTATTCCTCGTGCCCCAGTACGGCAAGTTGAATGCTTCTTGTACATCAATGATTATAAGTGCTACTTGATTAAGCATACTATCCTCCTATTTAATTGGGCTGTAATTGAAACAGAAAACCAAGTTGCTGCGACGCAGTAATAAAACAAATATACACGCAAAGCTCTACAATTTCTTTTTCCGTCCAATATTGTTTTAAGACATGAAACATATTATCATCTATCGCCTTTCGGTCATGAACAAATGTATACGCAAAAGTAACTGCGACACTCATTTCTTCTACCTTTTGCATATCATCAGGTCTTCCCTTTGCCATACAGTACGGACATTCATTCCCGTAAGCTAATGTTCTTCTTACTTGCTCCTTCAACTCTGCTGAAAGAGTTCCTTTATTGTACATTGTATCCTCTAACGTACTCCACGAATGTAATAAATCCGGATTATGACCTAATAATTTTTGAAACTTTGTATCTCCTACATTTGATAATGTAATTCTCTCCATCATTTCCCCTCCTATTTCCTTCTTTTTTATTGTAAAATAAATAAAGTTCACTTTACATTTCATATGAATCTTAATTTCAAATTTTTCTTTACAAAAATTATCATTTTACTGGAGGTATATTTACAAATGCAATTAGACCGTGTTGATCGAAAAATTTTAAATGAATTATATAATGATAGCCGCCTTTCGATGCGTGAATTAGCAAAACGAGTAAACTTATCGGCTCCGTCTACTACAGAACGTGTACGTAAACTTGAAAGTGAAGGGATTATTCAAAAATACACAATCGATATCAATTATAAAAAAGCAGGACTTGTTTTAGATTGTATTTTAGAAATCACTTTAAAAAATGGTGATACAACACGTATGCAACAGTTTATTCAGTCTTATCCATCTGCAAGTTTTTGTTACCGAGTAACAGGAAGCTTATGCTACATTGTAAAAATCTCTGTTCCTTCACTCGTTGAACTTGAAGAATTTATCAATGATGTTTCTTCATATGCAACGACAGTTTCTCATATCGTATTATCAGAAGTAGCTCTTACTCCGGACATTGAACATATATTCCCAGAAGATTAATTCATCTTTATTCACAAAAAGAGTAAAAACCCCTTACATTAAGAATAAAAATGATATATCATGTATTAAAATACATAAAGTTCGAGAAAGGGGCTTTACATTGAAAATCTGGTTTTATGAAAAAACGGCACAATTAGATGACTTGCTTGGTATTTGGGACAATGTTCCGACCATCCCTCGAATTGGTGAAAAAGTTGAACTTCTAAAAACCGTTCGGATCGTTACAGATATTAAATATGTAAAGAACGGTAATAATTTTCGTGTAGAGATTATTACAAATTAAAAAGTAGCTCTTTAGGAGCTACTTTTTAATTATCTATTATGCGCTTTCTTTATAACAATTTTATCTTCTTCTACAGAAACTGTTACATAATCATTTTCTTCTAACCGAAGCTTATTTACAGCTTCATCAGGTAGTTCTACAGCCATCAATCTATCTGTTACTATCACTTGGCTATATATTTCATTTTCTTTTGATGTATTCACTACTTTTTCTTCATTTATGAAACGAATCGGTGGCACACCAACTTCTTTTACTGTACGCCATTGGTTCCAAGTAAAAGGAATGAACCATAATAAACCGATAATCACAAGACCAATGCCGATCCATAAATTACTTTGTGCTTGTAATTCAGTAATCGAGATTGCGTCACTTCCATCTCCACCTACAAATTGCATACTCGTTGCAATCAAATTATTTAGAGCATGCACAGCAATATTCGTCCATATATTTTTTGTCTTTATGTATAGAAGGCACATAATAACACCGAACATGAAAGCACCGATAACATCAAAATGTCCTAGTCCAAAAATAAGAGAGGATATAATAACCGCTCGTTTAATCCCCCATTTGTACGCCATTCGCTGCAAGAAAAAACCTCTAAAAATAACCTCTTCCATTATTGGGGCTAATACACATGCTGAAATGAAAGTAAATATCGTCATGTATATGTTACTCGTATTAATTACATTTCCATCTTCTAACATGGTAACTAAGAAATTAGGTAAAGTATGTGCTAAAATATAAAATTGAATTTGGGATATACCGACTGCAAAAATCATTCCCATGATCGTTGCTAATACAATTAACCCCCAATGTAAACGTCCGGGCTTATCAAAAAAACTTTTAAAAACAACATTATTTTTACTTGTTTTTAAATATAGCCACAATAGTGGAAATGCAAAAAATATTGATATTTGTGACAGCAACTCTATCGTATTGTCAGAAGCACCTGATAACCTTAATGGAATCATCGTCAGGAACATCCCTATAATCATCCATCCAAAAAAACTACGTAGCCTTATACGTGAAAATGCATGTTGCATATGGAACACCTCCAGAGATGATATAAAGTGAAACTTTAATCAGTGGGGGTTTTGTTCATCCCCCACTGATTATTAGTTGAACCAATCGGGCTTTTACGGGCAGTTGATCTCCCACCTAACTTCTTTGCTCCAGCCGAATTTTTGGGTGGGAGTTTTACTGCCCGTTAATGCGGGATAAAGTGAAACTTTAATCAGTATTTTATGGGTAGCCCTTCTCCACAAATGGCCGGATAACTAAATTATAATATGAATATAGTTGAAAATCTTCCTATTTTTCTCACTTTATTCCGAATAATATACGTATTAAATTATATAATAACGATCCTATTTGATATACCATATCAATGTTCTTCAACTTAGTTACAATTATGTTCCTAAGTAAATATGTATCTGCCACACTTAAAAGCTACATAAATCAAAAAAGCTGGTTAATAAAAATCCCCGTTAACACGGGGATTTTTCTACTATAATACGTCACGTTTTTGGAATAATACACTTGATGCTACAAGTAATACAGCAAAGTATGCAACTACAAGTAATAATGAAGTTGTAAACGTAAATTCTGTAAATGGTGGTTCTACTCCGCCACTTACTAATTTATTGCTGTCGTACACACTTAAATTTAAATGCGAGAATACAACAAACTTTGCAACACCTTTAGCAAACATCATAAGCACCATTGTAATTGCACTTTGTAAGAAGAATAAGAACAACGAAATAATTAATGGTAATACAGAATTTCTAAATACATTAGCTAAGCAAAATGAAAGAGTTGCAAAGAAGAACGGTGAAAGTACTTGATATAAAATGGACTTCATTACGATTCCTAACGTTACTCCTGTTTTACTACCATCCATTACAATCCCGCCAATAATCATTGAGATTAACGTGCTAGCAAATATGATAAATAATATAGTAAGTAACACTGTAATATATTTAGAGAACAAAACTGTAATTCGTTTTCTCGGACGGATTAATAACTGCTTAATTGTACCTTTTTGGAACTCATCAGTAATTGTACGAGACGCAATCGTAATTCCAAAAATTGTTGCAAATAAGGTAATTAAACCAATCTCTGAACTTACAAAATCTAAATATGATCCTTTAAACTCATTTCCTCCTCCCCATTTCAGCATCGCTAAAACTCCCAAAATCTCCAATGCTGCAATTACACCTATTAAAATGTACATACCTTTTTTCGCATGTAACTTTAAAAATTCATTTTGAATTAATTTAAACATTACGCTTTCACTCCCCCTGTAATCGCTAAGAACTCATCCTCTAACGTTTTATTTTGAACAGTAACACCGTATACGAGTACATCAGCATTCACTAACTGTTTTACAATTTGCGGAATCTCTTCTTTCATTACAGATGCCACAGCTACCTTTCCTTGTACTTTACCTTTAATAATTTCGTTCGCTTTTTGAACTTGATCTACTTCAAATGCAACTACAACTGTTTCATCATGCTTCGCTTGTTCATGTAAGTTATACTCTTGTACAAACTCACCTTGCTTTATAATAACTACGCGATCACACATTAATTCAATTTCACTTAATAAATGACTTGATACAATGACTGCAATATTTTCTTCTTTCGCTAATCGTTGTAAATAATCACGAATTTGGCGAATACCAGCTGGATCTAATCCATTTGTCGGTTCATCTAAAATTAAGATTTTCGGCTGATGAAGTAACGCCTGCGCAATTCCTAAACGCTGTTTCATACCAAGTGAGTATGTTTTCACCTTTTTATGAATCGCATGCTCTAATTCAACAAGCTTTACAATTTCAGCGATGCGCTCTTTACTAATTGGGGTAATCGCCATGTTCGCAAAATGCTTTAAATTTTGCATTCCAGTCATATAATCATATAGCTCGGGATTTTCTACAATCGCTCCAATTTGCTCTAGCGCCTTTTCACGCTCTGTGCGAATACTATGACCACAAATTGTAATATCGCCTTCTGTCATAGAAATAAGACCTGTCATCATACGAATTGTCGTTGTCTTACCGCTACCGTTCGGTCCAAGGAATCCGTATACCTCTCCTTCTCGAACCTCAAATGATAAGCCCCGAATAATTTCTGTTCTACCGATTTTTTTTCGGACATTTTCTAATTTCACTACTACATTTCCCAATGATGATTCCTCCTTTAAACTTCTAGTTTTTTGTCGATGATGCGCCCTGTAACTACTAATAATATAATTGTTAATAAACAGTTAAAACATAGATTTAAAACTGTAATATCTGTACCAGAATAAAATGATGTATTTAAAAAGCCGTTTTGATCTATAAATCCAATATTATTTATGGCAAACACATACTTTTCTATTTGCTGAAAGATATACGTTATTCCCCCATTAAATGCGATAAAAACAACGAATAAGATTACGCAAACAATCTTACTCATCGATGATTTCACATTGAATAGCTTCGTAATTACTATAATTAAATAAATAGAAACTAGCATATTAACAAAATCTAGTCCCCATAAGAAAATAGATAACATATGATGTAATATTCCATAATCATATAAACTGTGGATTGCTTGCTGAACACCTAAATCTGTTTTTCCATTATAAATATTTAAAGAAAAATAGTATAGAAAAATGATTCCTATTCCTAGCAAAATCATAAAAAGTAGTACACAAAATAAAACATTTGCACATATATACTTTTGTGCTGAAATAGAAGTACAACGTAGCATAGAGTTTTTTAGCATTTTTCGAAAAGACGATATACCTGTTAGAAGAATTGCGAATCCATTTATACCTAGTACGATAAAAAATATAATAATGATTATATCTTGCCTACCTGAAATTCTAGCTCCTGAAACTCCTTTCATATTAAATAAAAGAATTAATGAAACTGTAATAAATCCAAAGTAAATAATGGCTATTTTTCTCTTATTACAATTATACAGATAAAGAAAAAGCTGATTCATTTCTCATAGGCCTCCTTAAACAGCTCATGTACTGCTTTCCCCTTTTGAAATCGTAGTTCTTCCACATTTTCATGCAATATTATTTCTCCATCTTTCAAAAAGATTACTTCATCAAATATATTTTCGATTTCTCTTATTAAATGAGTTGATATAAGCAGCGTACAATCTTCACGATAAAATTTAAGGATTAGCTCAAGTACATGCTCCCTAGAAACGAGATCAATCCCGCCAAGCGGTTCATCCAGTACGTATAACTTCGCTTTTCGAGAAAATGTTAAAATAATTTGCAGCTTCTCAATCATCCCTTTTGACAATGCTTTAATTTTTTCTTCTAACGGTATTTTGAATTCTACAATCGTATCTACTGCTTTTTGAATATCGAAGTCTTTATAAAAATCTCTATAGAAAAATAAAGCATCTTTTACAGTCATCCAATCATCAAATACTAGCTTATCGGACATAAATGAAACGATTTTTTTCGTCTCTAATCCTACCTTTTTACCATCTATTGTAATACTACCTTCAGAAGGGTGCTGCAAGCCTGCAATCATTTTCAATAACGTCGTTTTCCCGCTCCCGTTATCTCCAACAAGCCCAACGATTTTCCCTTCTGTAATCTCTATGTTTAATTCCCGGATTACTGCTTTCAATCCGTATCGCTTCCATAGATTTTCTATTTTTAATAGCTCTGTCATTCGTTCTCCTCCCTTTTCTTATTTAATGAAGAACTAAGAATTGAAAGAATTTCTTCTTCTGAAAAACCTAAATTGTCCATTCCATTTATAAAAGAATGAAGCAATTCTTTCGCCATATCTTTTCGCAGCTCCATAATTTTCTCCCCTTCATTCGTTACATATCGCCCCATTCCTCTACGTGTTACAACAACTCCATCCCGTTCTAGTTCTTGAAATGTGCGTTGAATCGTATTTGGATTTACTTGTAATTCACTCGCTAATTCACGTACGGAGGGAATTTTATCGCCAGGCAATAAATGACCCGTTACAATTTCTTTCTTTGTGTATTCCATTACCTGAATGTAAATTGGTGTATTTGGAGAAAACTCGATTTTCATTTCTCCACTCCTGTCTTAGTGTGTTAGTTAAATAGTACACTAAGACAAATTATATGTAAATACTCAACAACAAAAAATGTAATAAAAAGGCAGTGTAACTTTTCGTTACACTGCCTTCCTGTAATAAAATACAGGTAAATCTATTCTAATTATAGTTTCAATCGTTTGAATTCACATATAACCTTATGCGAAATTTATTTTACTTTTACTTGAGCTAGCACAGATTTAAACGTATTAATAACTGTATCTACTTCTTCATAACTAATTGTAAGGGATGGTTCAATACGAATTGTTTTTGAGTTAATTAATGTTCCCGCAACAAGAATACCTTGATCAAACATCGCCTTTGACACTTCATAACCAATCTCGTCTTTATGGAATTCAATCCCAATCATTAAACCTTGACCACGAATTTCAAAAATTTTATCTTCGTGCCCTTCTGCAGCTTGTTTCAATCCATTTAAGAAATACTCCCCAACTTCCATAGCTCGTTCCGGTAATTTCTCTTCCAATAATACATGAATTGTTGCAATTGCAGCAGCACATGCAAGAGGATTTCCTCCAAATGTCGTTGTATGCATAAATGGATTTTCAAACCAACTTTTGAATACTGTTTCTTTCGCAACAATAGCTCCCGCCGGCATTACACCTCCACCAAACGCCTTCGCAAGACAAATAATATCCGGCACTACATCATATAATTCTGCAGCAAACATTTTTCCTGTACGTCCCATTCCAGTTTGTACTTCATCAAAAATAAGGAGTGATCCAAACTCATCACAAAGCTCTCGTACTTGTTTCAAATAATTTTCTGGAGGTAAAATAATACCGCCCTCTCCTTGAATTGGTTCTAAAATAACTGCTGCAACATCTTCTCCTACTAATGCACATGTCTCAAATGTTTTTCTCATCATTTCAATATCGCCAAACGGAACATGACGGAAACCCGGAATTAATGGTAAAAATGGCTTACGGAACATTCCTTTTGCCGTCCCAGATAAAGCACCAAGGCTCTTACCATGGAAAGCACGCGTTGTAGCAATGAAAGTTGTTCGTTCACTATACATTTTTGCTAGTTTTAATGCTGCCTCTACGCTTTCTGTTCCACTATTTGTGAAGAAGGCGTATTTCAAATCACCAGGTGTAATATCCGCTAAAATCTTTGCAAGCATTGCTCGAAGTGGATCCAGTAAATCCTGACTGTGCAATGCTTGACGTTTTAATTGATCTGTCACAGCTTTTACCACTTTCGGATTACGGTGACCAACATTATAAATTCCAAATCCACCTAAACAGTCAATATATCTTTTACCGTTAATATCCATGAAACAAGATCCTTCATCTGACCACTCTACTGCTGCAAATTGTCCATCTTTTGTTACTGTTTTTCTATAAGCAAGAAAACCAGGGTTTACATGCTCTCTAAATCCGTCTACTGTTTCTTTTTGAATCCAGTTTGCCTCTTCTTCAGTAACCTTTTCTTTTTCAATTAACTGTAGTACTTTCGTAATATACTCATTTACATTTGATTCTTTCTCATTCAATTTATTTTTCACGTTCGTTTCCATCTAATTCACTCCTACATTTTTTTTATTTGCAAACCAACCTATTGGCTCTACTTCTAGATTTATATTAATCTGCTTAATTTCTTGAAATTCTTCTAACCCAAAAGTTCCTAGACTACGACCTATACCACTTTGCTTATATCCGCCCCAAGGTGCCTCATTATATGTTGGATGATAACTATTAATCCACGTAATTCCTGCGCGAAGTTTGCGAATCACACGCATTGCTTTTGCACCATCAACTGTAAATACTCCTCCAGCCAAACCATAGTCTGTACCATTTGCCAACTCAATTGCTTCCTGTTCGTCTTTAAACTTTTGAATTACTACAACAGGACCGAAGATTTCTTCCTGGACAATGCGCATATCAGGTTTTACATTGACAAAGACTGTTGGTTCAATAAAGAAACCATCACCTTTTCCATCCTCCATTATTCGTCTACCTCCGCAAGCAACGTTTGCACCTTCGTCTTTCCCAACTTCAATATAGCGTAATACTTTTTCCATATGTTCTTGACTTACAAGTGGCCCCATTTCTGATTCTGGATTATCACCAGGCCCAACGTTAATTTGCTGTGCTCGCTCTACAAAACTATTAACAAATTTATCATAAATCTTTTCCTCTACAAGGATTCTTGATCCTGCTGAACATACTTGTCCGCTACCTGCATAAATACCGAATAGAGCATAATCAATAGCGGTCTCAAAATCTGCATCTGCAAAAATAATATTTGGAGATTTCCCTCCAAGTTCTAACGAAATCTTTTTCATATTATCTGCCGCTGTTCTCATAATGTGCTTACCTGTTTTTGTTCCACCTGTAAAGGAAATCATGTCCACTTTATTACTCGCTGCAATTTCATTTCCTACTATTGGACCGACCCCCATTACCATATTGGCAACACCTTTTGGTAGCCCTACTTTTTCAAGGATTTCGAATAGTTTTGTTGCAGTGATTGGTGTCACTTCAGAAGGTTTAAACACAATTGTATTTCCAGCTGCTAAAGCAGGTGCAATTTTCCATACACTCATCAATAGCGGATAATTCCATGGAACAATTAATCCACAAACACCAACTGGCTCTCTTACAACCATCGCTTGCATCGGATCGGCTACATGATATGTTTGACCATCTGGCTTTGTAATCAATCCGGCATAATAGCGAAAACAAGCCGCTGCATCTCCAATATCTCCTTCTGCCTCACGGTATGTTTTTCCATTATCCATTGTTTCAAGGTATACTAATTCTTCCATATTTTTATCAATTTCATCTGCTATTTTAAATAAATATGATGCCCTTTCAGCAGTGGATGTTGCTGACCAAATTCCGCTATCGAAAGCCGTTCTTGCCACTTCTATCGCGTATTTTGCATCCTCAATCGTTCCCTCAGGTGCATATGCTATACCCTTGCCATTCGCAGGGTTAATAATCGTTCTTTTTTCTTGATCACTAGAGTCTCTCCATTCACCGTTTACATACATTTTTAAATCTAGCACTATATTGAATCCCCCTTCATCGATCGTTTATATATTTATAAGCAATTTCCATGCCAATATTTAAAATTCAAAAGAATCATACATAAAGTGAAACTTTAATTAGCCCTCGCCAATCGGGTGTTTACGGACAGCAGGGCTTCCACCTAACTTCTTTGCTCCACCTGAATTTTGAGGTGGGAGTTTTACTGCCCACAAATAGCGGGATAAACTGACTATTTTCTTAACAACAACAAACATTTTATGCATTTCCGCATACACTATTCCATTTTGCATAAAGCGAAACTTTAATCATTTCCGCTACCGCCTTCACCACTCGGGACTTGAATCCCAGAGAATATGTACATGCTGAGCACACACAAAAAGGAGAAGTCTATGTGACCTTCTCCTTTTTTAGGAATATGAGATGATATCAGCCGCTATCTCTTTTTCACTAACAATCTTTTGATATTTACGACTCACTGAAGATTGGCTGATTCCAAGAGCTTTTGCAGCCTTAGTCGTTGTTTTGTACTGCTTCATTGCAAGTAAAATCAATTGTTCTTCTACAGAATGTAGTGCTTCTTGTAATGGTAATACTCTTGTAATAACTGGTTTTGATTTTTTAAAGTCATAACCAGTTGTTAAAAACTTACTAACAAACTCCGCTTCAATTACTGGATCGTCTGCTGATACTACTAAACGTTCAATCATATTTTGTAATTCACGTACATTTCCTGGCCATGAGTAAAACTCTAGTAAGCTAAGCGCATCTGGAGTTAAATGATAATTTTTATTATATTTTTCATTTAACTGTTGTAAGAAATGAAAGGCAAGTACCGGAACATCTTCCATTCGCTCTCGTAAAGAAGGAACTCGCAGTGGAATTACATTGAGGCGATAAAATAAATCTTCACGGAATGTTCCAGATTCGACCATCTTTTCAAGGCTCTTATTTGTAGCAGCAATAATTTGTACATTTATTTTCATAGGTGTTGTACTTCCAATAGGAATTACTTCTTGTTCCTGCAGGACTCTAAGCAATTTTACTTGCAAATGTAAAGGCATTTCTCCAATTTCATCTAAAAATAAAATACCTTGATCAGCTCGCTTAAAATATCCTTCTTTTCCATTTTTATCGGCTCCTGTAAAAGCACCTTTCGTATAACCAAATAGTTCACTTTCTAGCAAAGTTTCTGGAATTGCACCACAATTTAATTTTAAAAATGGCTTTGAAGATCGGTTTCCAAGTTGATGAATTGCCTGAGCAATTACTTCTTTTCCGACGCCAGATTCTCCAGAAATAAGAACATTGGAAGAAAAATCTGCTATTTTTTTAGCTTGGTTAATAATTTGCTCCATTTTCGGACTACAGTAAATAAGCTTCTTAAGAAAACGATCTTTATTTTTAAAGTCATCTAACTCCTTCTTATATTGCTCTGATATCTTCTTTATTTCATGTAATTCCGTCTTCAATCTCGTTGCTTCGGTAATATCCCTGGAGGCAATAATAATACGATGAAGCTCTCCGTTTTCATTAAATACAGGGTTTCCAACTGCTAATATTTTTCTTCCACTTTTTGTTTCTTGTACAACTGATACCTTTTTTTGTTTTTCCAACACTAATCGCGTAACCGATGGACTAAATAATCCTTTCTTTTCTAGATCTAAAAGATTTTTTCCTAATAAGTCCTTCAAATTACTCCCCCAAAAATCATTGATAACAGTTTCACTATAACGAATTAATTCCCCTTTATGATTAACAACTAATATTTCATCATAAATGCTAGACAAAATTGCATGTAAATCTTTATTTAAATCCTTTATATATTCAATTTCCATCGCCATGTCCTCGACCATCGGCAAATCTTGCACAATAATAACCATTCCTTCAATACTTTGATCAAAGTTTGGAATTGGACTATAGTCAACTAATACACCCATCTCATTTGTGATTTGTAATTGATTCAAGATCGTTTTTCCCGTTGTAAATACGTTATTAATGTGCTCTTCGTTAAAAATCAGTTTTGCTTGTACATTCATAACTTTTTCAGGAGTCGATTTAATCATCTTCAAACCAGACTCATTGCAATTTACAATTTTCTTTTCACGATCTACTACAAAAATCCCCATTGGAATAGACGTTAAAATAATTTTTAATATATCAACACTCTGATTTTCTTGTTTAAATAGTTCTGCAAAAACATCCTCTCTTCTTATATATCCTGTTAGCTCATCCACTTCATTTTTTACTATGGCAATCGGCGCTCCAATAATTTGAAAAAGAGCTGTTAAAGAAATATCTTTACTAAGATGACATATTGTATCTAGTGAAACAGCATTTGAAAGTAATAGCTTAGAAGTTAATTCCTTACTATTTGATAGCAGATCCTTCACATGAACGTATGCAAATAATTTCTCTCCACTTTTTAAAAATAGAAACGATTCTTTTATATTTTTAACATCTATATTCCATTCCTTTTCAGATTGATCGATAGGTAGAGAAACTATGGGTCTAATTTTTGTATGAGCGATGGAAAACATTCTGCTATTCCTCCTTTGAACTATTTAATTTGTATTGTATCATTAAAAACAGATTTTTTTAATTAATCTGAAAATAAAACATTTCTTTCTTTATTTAATAAAAAAAGGAAGATGAGTGCCTCCATCTTCCTCATAGTTCTATCATTAATCACTACCACTAACGAAAAGATCTTCTTGAATATAAGCTAATACCATACCTGGAATTACTTTATCTCCCGCTTCTACTTCTAAAGATTGAACTTCTCCACTACATCCCATCTTAATTACTTCCAGTTTACCATTCATATCTTTAATAGCGAATAATGGCTCCCATTCATAAATTCGAGAATCCTTATCGATAGACACTTTTTCAATTATTCCATAACACGGACTCGTAATAATATCATAATACATAATCAATCATCCCTTTCTTTTATTCTATTAATATTGTTCTTCTAACCTTTGTGACTGAAGAATCATATAGAAAAAGCTTTGAAACTCTTCTATGTCCTCTACCTCAATGCCTAGCCTTGTTGCCCAATATTGTTCCTCTCCAATATCTTCTTGGCTTAATAAAACCATTCTCCCATTTTGAATTGAGGTAACCATTGCTTTTCCAAGAAACTGTTGCGAATACGTAACAGCTATATCGTAACGATGACTATTCGACACAATACAGTAATAACCGATTTGTTGTCTCTCCACTTCTTCTAATAAAATATCCAGTTTCATTTTAGCCCTCCCTTTAGGTTAAAAATGCAACCAACCTCTTAGGCGCGATGCTTCTACAATCTTGCGAACCCCTTCCATATAGGCAGCAATTTTCATATTTACTCCATAGCGTTTAGAAGTATCAAGTACGTTAGAAAAACTAGATGTAATTTTCTCCTTTAAACATTGATCAACATATTGCTCCGTCCAGTAATATCCTTGGTTATTTTGACACCATTCAAAATATGAAACAATCACGCCACCAGAGTTTGCTAAAATATCTGGAACAACCAAAATTCCCTTTTCTTCTAACATGGTTATCGCCTCTTTTGTTGTTGGTCCATTTGCAGCCTCAATGATAATCTTACATCCAAGCTTTCCTGCATTATGTTTTGTAATGACTCCTCCAATTGCCGCCGGAATGAGTACATCACATTCTTTTTCTAACAACTCCTGATTAGAAATTGTTTTACTAAAGAGATTCGATACTACACCGAAAGAATCTCTGTTTTCTATTAAATAAGGAACATCTAGACCGTCTGGATTATAAATTCCTCCTATAGCATCTGATACCCCGACTATTTTCACACCAATATCATATAAATATTTTGCCAAATAACCTCCAACATTCCCAAACCCTTGAATAATAACTCCCATATTTTGTAGCGGAATTTGTTTTAACTCACTTACTAACTGAAGTGTATACAATACACCTTTAGACGTTGCTGTTTCCCGCCCTTGTGATCCTCCTAGCATTAATGGCTTCCCGGTTATAAATCCTGGAGAGTCAAACTCCCTGATATGGTCATATTCATCTAGCATCCAAGCCATAATTTGCGCATTTGTATACATATCAGGTGCTGGAATATCTTTCGTCGGCCCCACAATTTGACTTACTGCTCTTACATACCCACGACTCAGTAACTCTAGTTCTCTAAAACTCAACTCCTGTGGATTACAAATAATCCCGCCCTTTGCGCCTCCATATGGCAGTCCTGTCACTCCACATTTCAAGCTCATCCAGCCAGCAAGTGCTTTTACTTCTTCTGCCGTAACATCTGGATGAAATCTAATACCACCTTTTGTTGGCCCTGCTGCGTCGTTATGCTGAGCGCGATACCCTTGAAATACCTTTGTTGTTCCATCATCCATTCGAACAGGAATGCTTACTTCTAAAAAACGCATTGGTTTTTTCAGAAATTCGAATACTTCTTCTGGATAACTTAAAAAATGAAGCGCCTCTTTTAATATAGCTTGAAATTCCTCTAAAGGATTTTCAACTTCAACTGTATTTGTATGTTTTTCTGATTGAATCGGCACGATAACACCCCTCTTTATACTTTTACTAATTGTACAAAGCAATAATCGTGCCAAGTGAAAATACTACGTTAATCATATCGTGTCATCCCCTTTACTTATGAATCTTTGAGTGACTTATGCAATGCTGCATGATTATCAAATATAAAAAGAAAAAGACATCGGAACTTATCCGATGCCTTTTTCTTTTTATATTTCCTGTGCTTCTTCAAAATGCATTTGCGGAGGAGCTGAACGGAACATATTTGTAACATATAGAAGGTACCCAATTCCAATAGCAGCCCAGCAAAGTCCCAAAATAAGTGAATGGATATTGAGATTAAACCATAGTACGGCTACAGTAGCAGCACCCAAAATAGGCATAACTAAGTAATTTAAGAAATCTTTTATCGTCTTATATCTTTTTTGCTTGATTATATAGTAAGAAATTACAGACAAATTAACAAATGTAAATGCAATAAGCGCTCCAAAGTTAATAAGAGATGCTGCTGTTTCTAAATCAATGAATATAGCGAAGAGCGAAATAATTCCTACAAAAATAATATTATATACTGGGGTTCTCCAGCGAGGATGGATGTATCCGAATATTTTCTTCGGAATTACATTATCTCGCCCCATTACGTATAATAACCTGGATACACTTGTATGAGAAGCTAAACCGGACGCAAGTGTCCCCATAAGGGTTCCTACTAAAAAGAAAGCTTGAAATAATTTCCCGCCAACATATAGCGCAATTTCTGGGGATGCTGATTCTTGATTTTTAAATACAGATGTATCTGGAAACATAGATTGTGTAAAATACGTTGTAGTAATGAATAAAACTCCGCCGATTAAAGCAGTAAGAAAAATAGCTCGAGGAATTGTTTTTTTGGCGTTTGGTGTCTCTTCTGAAAATGTAGTTACTGCATCAAAACCTAAAAATGAGAAACAAAGAATTGTTGCACCTGCAACTAACGGTGATATTTGTATATCTGATTGAAAAAACGGCTGAATGGAAAAAACTTCTCCTGTTCCCTCTCCCGCTAATAAGCCTTTTATAACTAGAAAAACAAATACGGCCATTACTAACACTTGAAATATTACTAAGAACGTATTGAAATTAGCAGTAACATTTACGCTAATCATATTTATTAATGTAACCAGGAGAACAAAGCCAATGACCCATACCCAACTAGGAACACTTGGGAAAAATGCTGACATATAAATTCTCGTTAATAGTGCGTTCACCATTGGTAGAAACAAATAATCCAATAACGCGGACCATCCAACAAGAAACCCAAGCCTTGCACTAATTGTCTTCTGTGTATACGTATAAGCAGATCCTGCGGTAGGAAAAGCCTTTACCATTTTGCCGTAGCTTGCAGCGGTAAACAACATCCCCGCTAATGCAATAAGATAAGCTCCTGGAACATGACCACCCGTTTTTTCAGAAACGATTCCAAATGTATCAAACCCAACCATCGGTGTCATATACCCGACCCCTAGCATAACAATTGACCAAAGCCCTAATGAACGTTTTAAACCAACTACTTTCCCCACCTATCATTCCTCCTACGTTCTCTATCTAATTTCCATTTAAAAATCGACAATCAAAAGGAAGCGTTTTCAAATAACTATATATCACACCGAGTATTACCTCCCTTTTTGTTACTTTTTAAATATTCATGCAATTTTCAAGCCAAAATTTCTAGCATTTGAAAATTCAATACTAGAAAGAACGTATAGGTGGAGTTGGTCCTCATTTCTTCTCATTTTTTATTCATTTTGACATAAGTTATTCAATCTCTCATACGACTAAATATGAAAAATACAACTTTAATCCTTGTTTTTTCATTCCCACTTCCTCAAAAATTGGGCTTTTACAAGATTAAAATATCTCCATGAAATAATAACATTATGTAAACTATTCATAGCAAAAAAGCTGTCTTTTCTATAAAGACAGCTTTTTCTATAACACTATATTAAAAATTGAATACGAAGTCATCGTCTGCTAACTTTTCAACATTCGTTGCTTTTACGTAACCATTTCCTTTTACAGAGAAGAAGTCATGGTTTTTCGTATCTGTACGTAAACCATTTAAAACGATTGGGTTAATTTCTTCTTCCTCAAACTTCGGCTCAAGTCCTAAGTTCATAAGTCCTTTATTCGCATTGTAACGAACGAAACGATTTACATCCTCTACAAGACCGATAGAAGTGTAAATTTCTTCTGTATATGCCAATTCAATTTCATACAGTTCCATTAATAACTCTTGCGTTTCCGTTTGTACTTCTTGTTGCTTTTCTGCAGAAAGTTCTGTGAAGATTTGTTGTGCTAAAATACCAACGAATACGCCGTGAATTGACTCGTCACGAATTATTAAGTTAATAATCTCACCACTTGCCGTCAATTTACCTTGACCCGCTAAGTAAAGTGGATAGAAGAATCCACTATAGAATAAGTAACTTTCTAAGAACACACTTGCTACCATTGCCATGTATAACTCTTTTTTCGTTACTTCAGGCTTTAATAAGCGACGATAGTAACTAGTAACAATACCAGCTTTTTTCTCAAGTAATGGATGGTTATCTACCCATTCAAAAATATCATCAATTTCTTCTTCAGTAGCTAACGTTGTGAAAATATGGCTGTAACTCTTCGCATGTACTTCTTCCATAGCGCCCATGAAAGCTAATACACTTTTCGCTTGTAAATTTTCAAGATGAACAAGTACAAGTGGCATCCCTTCGCCACCTTGTTTCGTATCTAAAAGTGTTAAACCACCTAATACACGCTTATAAGCAATTTGCTCTTCTTTTGATAATTGTGCCCAAGTATTTTTGTCAGAAGACACTGCGATTTCTTCTTCTGTCCAAAACTGAGCGATGTTTTGCTTCCAAAACATTAAACTAAAATCATCTTCTTTTTTGTTCCAGTTTACCGCACGCATTAAATCGCCCCTTCTCTAAATAAACATAAAAAATTGATAACTAAGCATGAGCAGGGTTCAGAAAAACCCTGCTCATAATGTCTCACTTTTTATATTAAACGGTACAAGCCACGCACTCTTCCACGCTTAATTTACGTGTTCTCGTATAATAAAGACTCTTCAAGCCTTTTTTATGTGCATAAATGTAGTAACGTGCTAACTCACGTGTTGAAATATCACTATTAACATAAAGAATTGTACTAATTCCTTGGTCAATATGTTCTTGAACTTCTGCGATTAAATCAATTAATTTAAACTGATTCATATCATAAGAAGATTTATAGTACCAGAACGTATCTTTTGATAAATACGGCATTGGATAATATGTTGTCGCATTCGCATACGTTCTTGATTCAATTTGACTTACGATTGGCATTACGCTTGAAGTTGCATTTTGAACGTAACTGATCGATTGTGTCGGAGCGATTGCAAGACGATATGAGTTGTATAAACCATTCTTCTGTACCTGCTCTTTTAAACTTGTCCAATCTTCTTTTGTTGGAATATGAATTCCTTCAAATAATTGCTGAATTTTTTCAGTTACTGGGCTGTAATCTGTCGTTTCATACTTTTCAAAGTATGTGCCGTTTGCATAATCAGACTTATCGAAGTCTTTAAATGTTTCGCCTTTTTCTTTAGCGATCTCCATACTTTTCTCAATCGAGTAGTAATTTAACATCATAAAGAATGTACGAGCGAATTCTTTCGCTTCAGCACTTTCATAAGCGATTTTATTTTTTGCTAAATATCCATGTAAGTTCATTGCTCCAAGTCCAACTGAATGAAGCTCATCATTTGCTTTTTTCACAGTTGGGGCATTCGGAATGATCGTCATATCAGAAACAGCTGTTAAAGCTTCCATTCCCGCATGAACTGCTTCACGAATTTCTTTATTTTCCATTACGTTTACGATATTTAACGATCCTAAGTTACAGTTAATATCACGGCGGATAATGTCTTCTGTACCGTAATCATTTATTTCAGAAGTTTCTTGTAGCTGGAAGATTTCTGTACATAAGTTCGACATCTTCACAGTTCCAATATCCTTCAGTGGATGCTGGTTATTTGCATTTGATTTAAACATTAAGTATGGGTAACCAGACTCAAGCTGAATCATAGCAATTTTAATAAGCATATCACGCGCACTAATATCTAGTGGCTTCTTCTTCACTTTCGGATTGCTCATTAATTCATCGTACATTTCGTCGATATCTATATCATCTAAATGTTTTCCGTACTCTTTAAATACTGTATAAGGCGCGAAAACATGGAAAGGTTCGTTTTTCTCAGCAAGCTCAAAGAACTTACTTGGAACGATAATTCCGATTGATAGAGACTGAATACGGCTCTTCTCATCGGCATTTATTTTTTTGGTATCAAGGAATTCAATAATATCCCAATGGAAAATGTTTAAGTATACTGCACCTGCACCTTTTCGTTGCATATTGTTACTCCATATCGTCAAAACGTATGGGGGATAGTCATTTCTGCTATCCTCTCTATATCGCTATAGAGTTCAGACCATATCTTCTTCTCGCCAAATTCTTCATTTAACCATTTATCATATGTTTGATGCACATGAATATGGCATAAACTATAATAAATGTATACACCCTTTGAATTTGGTTGTTTTGAGAAGCCAGGTTCGAGCTACTTAGTCACCTACATAGCCACTTGGTCGTTGAACCTTCTCCTTATCTAATAAATTTAGGAGCTCGGCTGCTGATTTCCTGCAATCTTGGATTTTCAGGGTTCGCTACGTAATTTCTTCGTAGTATCCTACCTTGATATACTCAGGCGTTCCAGCAATTGACCTGGTTTTATAGTTGAGCCATAAAGTTAACCCAACTGATTCGCATACGAAAACGAATCTTCAAGTAATTTCATAACAGGTACTACACCACTTGCGGCGTTATCAATACCTTTAATTTGCTCACCACGTGCACGTAGCTTAGATAAGTTTAAAGCTACTCCACCACCGATTTTCGATAATTGCATTGCAGTATTAATGTTAAAGCCGATTGAATTTAAGCTATCATCCATCTCTAACAAGAAACAAGACACCATTTCTCCTCTTCTGCTTCGTCCCGCATTTAAAAAGGTTGGTGTCGCTGGTTGGTAGTTTTGTTTTACAATCATGCTTGCGAAGTGTTTTGCCTTCGCAACATCACCGCGTCCTAAGTATAATGACACAATTGCTACACGATCTTCATAGCTTTCTAAGTATTGTTTTTGATCATTCGTTTTTAACGCATAATCTTTATAGAACTTAGATGCTGCCATATAAGATTGGAACTCGAAGTTTTCACCATAAGCGATGTTATAAACTCCTTCTACTTCCTCCAAGCTATACTCGTCCAGAACGTTGTAATAGTAATCATGTTCTTTCATATACTCCATTCGCTCTGCCACGCTATTAAAATGAACGGTATTCTCTCTAGCTTCTTCCATAAAGACTTCTAATGCCTCTTTATCTTTATGAAGCTGATAAAAACCGTCCTGCATTTGCGTGATTTCATTATTCAGTTCAATGTGTCGCAATCTCCCGCACCCTTTCTTTAAAATATTCTACATCATTATTTGTTCCAGATAACTCAAATTTTGATACAATAGGCACTTCATATTTAGTAGAGATTTTGTCAGCACTTGCACCAAACATGTCTCCCCAATTACGATTGCCACTTGCAGATACGCCTTTTAATTTTTCATTATTGCGTTCTAAAAAGTCTAAAACACGTTCCGGTACATTTCCAAAACCTGTTGTATACGTAATAAGAATAAAGTCTTCATCTAATACTAGAGCTTCATCAATTTGAACGGCCGGCATATTTAATTTGTGAATGAAACGCTTCACGTTTCCTGTCATAGAATCATATGCAACTAACATTTCCGACCCTCCCTCTCCAATCTATATTCTCTGTATGTCGTTTCTTGATTTCTCTATATATTGTATTACGTTTCAAAATAAGACACAAGATATATGTATAAATTCTTTCTTTTTTTAAATTTTACTTTTCGACATGACCGTCGATTTTTTTCAATACAAAGACTATGAAACAACATTCTAAAACTCATGTCAATAAAGTGCTTTTCAAAAAAGTTGTCAACGAATTTAACCTTATTTTTAAAAAAGTTACCAATATTTTTTGTCATAAAACAGTAAATGCTGGAGTAATATATTTCTCCAGCATCACGCAAAAAAGAACAGATATTAAACGATAATCTGTTCTAACAAACGATTACATTTATCAATTTTACTTTATTAAATATTATACATATTCTTTCGTTCCTCGTTACATACTAAAAGATAACTATTATAGAAAAAGATTATTATTATGGAACTTCAATTTATTTATGAAAAAAATTATTCAGGGTGCTCAATACGCAAAATATCTCTTACAAATATATGATGTGGATTCTCATCTTTATCGAGCATTGTACATATAGGAGCTTCTTCATCAAAGTATACGATCATTCCTTCTACGTACTGATATGTATGTTGAACTTGTACCGTTACTTTAATTTCTACTGCTTGTTCATACGCCCTTTTTATTTTCTGAAGCATTTTTGCTGAACATTTTCGTTTCTCTGGATACATAACCATTCCCATAAACCTATTCCCAGCTCTATCTTTCCACATATAATCCCAATGTGGCAATATGCCTTGTTTAAAATCCCCCATAATTCTCCTCTCCTTTATCTTCTATTTATGAACGTGGTGTTTCTGAATATGTATAAATTACCTGTCCACCGCGCTGTGCGTTCCCGATAATATGTTTAAAATCTTCTCGATTCACAACAACTTCTCTGAACGTATAAAATACATCTTTCTTCGCAACATACTCCTTTATTTCATCATTTTTCAGCTGATCCAAAATTGTATTTGCTAATTGTTTATCCATGTATTTCACCTCTCTGCAATATTTTATTCTATCGCATCTTCTATAGGTCCACAACGGTAAAATTATCCCGTTACTATTATGTAATTCACTTTCATTATTTTTATATCTATATCACTTTATTATATTCGCACTAAATATCATATACTAACATAGCTACTTCTCTATATCAAACTTTTTGATGCCCTGTATAACAAAGTTCCAAATCACTGTTTGATATTTTATTTTATGCTACAATATACATTTAGAACTAGGAGGGATACTATGATTCGGAAAGCAAAAAAGACAGATGCGGTAGAAGTAGC
Organism: Bacillus sp. TH17; assembly: GCF_016651125.1. Taxonomy (NCBI): domain Bacteria; kingdom Bacillati; phylum Bacillota; class Bacilli; order Caryophanales; family Bacillaceae; genus Bacillus; species Bacillus sp. TH17. The sequence goes on along the minus strand of NZ_JAEKEN010000001.1, from coordinate 995,651 downwards.
ACCTTTATTGTATAACGCTCTGCACGAAATTGCTGAAAAAATCACAGGTAGCACAGTTGAAGCAAAAGTAATACTAGGACTTGAAACATGGTTCGTAAAAGAAAATAATCGATTGAGCTATGAAAACTGTTTAGTGGCTGAACAAGGTGGAAAGGTAGTTGGGGTTATTGTCGTTTATCACGGTAGTGACGCTGAACAACTTGATGCACCAATCCTACACTACTTAAGAGAACTACATGAAGACGAATCCATTACGTTAGAAAAAGAAGCTGAACTTGATGAGTATTATATTGACACGTTGTCAGTTTCAAGTATGTACAGTGGACGTGGTATTGGCTCTAAATTAATCGATGCAGCTGAACTTCATGCAACTGAAAAAGGGCATGAAAAAATCGCCTTACTTGTTAATTTAGAAAACAAACGCGCTTTTTCACTATATGAAAAACTTGGTTTCAAAGAAGATAAAACCGTTATGCTCGTCGGTGAACCGTATGCCCATCTAATAAAACCATTACGGTCATTGGTTTCTATATCTTAAAAGGACAATTCTTTTTTACTTGTTATGCAGAGAAAGAGGCTGCCAAAGTGCAGTGACCCCTGTCAAGTAGACAGTATTTAAAAAGCGCAACTAAGCAACCTGAGTTCTATATTTATATGGACTCAGGTTATTTAATTTCTTTTGAAATCTTTGATGATTATAAAAGTGCATATATTTACGCACGGCAAGTTTGACCTCATTCGCTTTACGGAAGGAGTATAAATGAAAACACTCTGCCTTAAAGTGACTGAAGAAGTTTTCCATACAAGCATTATCCCAACAGTTGCCTCTTCGAGACATACTTGCCTTCATCTGATATTTTTTAAGTAATTGATTATATTGACGAGATGTATACTGGGATCCTTGATCACTATGTAAGAGGATTCCCTTCACATTTCGTTTTTTCTTTGCCTTTTTAAGCGTATCTAACACAAGCTTTAAGTCGTTTCTACGACTGGTTTCATAGGCAACAATTTCATTATTGTATAAATCCTTAATAGCGGATAAGTACAAGCGCTGTCCATTGAAAATCAAATAGGTAATATCGGTTACCCATTTCTCATTCGGTTTTGAAGCCTGAAACTCCCTATTTAGATGGTTCTCTGAAATCACATAAGCTTCTTTTTTTCCGTAATAAGGTCGTTTTTTCCTAATTACGGCTTTGATACCTAGTTCACTCATCAATCTTTGGATGTGCTTATGGTTCAAATGAAGGTTATATGTGGCTTTCAGCCACACTTGTATTCTTCTATATCCATAAATTCCTCTTAATTTTTTATGACACTCCAATATCTTTTTCTTAATTTCGATATCCTCTGATTGTTTTTTAGAAGGCGTCGTATGCCGTTTTAGCCATTTGTAGTATCCACTTCTGGTTACACCAGCAATATCGCATAGAATGGTCACTGTATAACCTGTTTTTGTCATTTCATGGATGACTTCGAATTTTTTTATTTTGGATACGACTTTCATTCCTCCTTTTACATCCCTAAGAGCTTTTTTAACATTTCATTTTCCGCTTCTAATCGTCTGATCTTAGCTTCAGGATCTTCGGGTCTAACCCTTGGTCTACCTAAACCTGGTCCTTTCGCTTTACCGCGTTTTTCTTCTAGTCCTTTGATTCCTTCAGCTTCAAAGTGTTTCACCCAACGACTTACAACCGAGTGATGAATACCTAATTCTTTCGCAATGGTTTTATAGCTCATGCCTTCTTTTAAGTATAAATCTATAGCTTGTTTCTTAAATTCTACATCGTAAGTGACTCTAATTTTTCCCATGAAAAAATCCCCTCCATAGTAAACAGGTTAATGTGCTTTCTTTTTCCTGTCTACTATAAGGGGATCATATCAAAGGGACAGCCTCTTTTAAATTAATTTTGTATTTAATACATTTCCATCCATCGCCTCATGAAATGTATACGTTGTACATCCCCATGGCTTCCTATGGAAAATAGGCGAACCAGACCACCCCATTGCCCTCAGTTCAGTCCCAATCATCGCATTAAAATAACTATGACCTACAAGGGCAATATGTCCATGTACGAGCGCATAGCGGTGCAACATATTAGTGGCTTGCCTTGCTCTTTCTCGTACTTCCTTATAAGACTCAACCTCTTTGCTATAACCAACTATCCATCGTGTACGTCCAATAAACATCCATACATTCGGTTTACATTTCAACCATTTTGGAGCATAAAAACTCGTTGGAACTTCAGCTTCCCTAAAAAGATGATTTTGCACAAAAGATAGGGAATCCAATAACTCAGCCGCTGACTGTACAGCGCGCCTTTGATCACTCGTTACAACCAGTTTCGCTGATTCAATCGCCTCAATTGTTTCAATTGGTATAGGAGTTTCTTTTACTGTAGTCCCTAAATCATATTGCTTCATCCATTCACGAAATGAAATAATTGTCATTGGCTCTATAGTACTGTCCAAACGACCATGACGAATAAAAGAAATTCGCATTCTTTCCACTCCCCATTCATCACTTACGAACTATATTACGTACTTTTTTTATTGCCATCATACCATGCATAAAAAGAAAGTTATATATCCCCACCACTATCATGTGTTATCGAAGTGTGCACACCATCCAGTCCATCAAAATATGTAGTTGTTTCATGATGACGCACTTTCTTCAACTGTATATATGAAAATAAAAATAATAAAATCGCTATAAAGCTCCCCACAATTTCAAACATCATTTTCCAGCCCCTAATTTCCCCCACTTTAGTAGGTCATTGTATCTTTTATTATACTCCCGTATAAAGATGTATGCATTTTCATCATTCCTCTCCTAAACAATATTTTTTACATATTTCCTTACAAAAAGTGAATATTTTTCGAATTTTTACTTTGGAAACATTTACAAAGTAGTAAATATAGTTCAAAATAAGAAGAAATAAAAAAGCCCAAATTATTCTTTTTTGGGAAAACTGGAACAAGGAGAGTTGCTTATGCAGATCGCAGAAACTGGAGATATCATTGAATTTAAAGGTGGAATGCAAGGCCGTGTTCAAAAGGTAAATCAAAACTCCGTTATTGTTGATATAACAATTATGGAGAATTTTAGAGAACTAGATATGGAACCTCTTACAGTTGTAAGCCATAAAAACTATACTGTCATTAATCAACATGCATAATATAATAGAAAGAAAGGATCTGTATATCATACAGATCCTTTCTTTCTATATTAACGATTATCGATCTTTTCTGGATATAAATCGTGATTCATCATGCGGTAGTCTGCCATTTTCTCATACTTAGTTCCTGGGCGGCCGTAGTTACAGTAAGGATCGATTGAAATACCACCACGTGGTGTAAATTTCCCCCATACCTCAATATAGCGTGGATCCATTAATTTAATTAAATCATTCATAATAACGTTCATGCAATCTTCGTGGAAGTCACCATGATTTCGGAAGCTAAATAAATATAGCTTTAAAGATTTACTCTCTACCATTCTTTGTTCTGGAATGTAGCTAATATAAATTGTTGCAAAATCTGGTTGTCCTGTTTTCGGACATAAACTTGTAAATTCAGGACAATTGAATTTTACAAAGTAATCACGGTTTGGATGGTTATTATCAAATACCTCTAAAATTTCCGGGCTATATTCAAATACATATTTTGTATTTTGATTTCCTAATAATGTTACATCTTTTAAATCTTCATCTAATCTTCCTGCCATTTTAAACATCCCTTCTCATTATACCCCTCGTTTATTTCCCCATACTAACGCATGAAGCTGAGGCAGTACTTTCGCATCATTCATTTCTTTACAATTCACAGCTTTTTCAATAAGCCACTCATATTTTTCTAATAGTTTTTTTATAAGCACCGCATCATCCACTGTTTTCGTATCATCATTCCCTACTTGTAAGAAAAATGGTACATTCGGATAACGCTCGTGCATCTTAACTGCATATTCAAAATCTTGATCATCGAATACTACTACTTTTAAACTAAAATCTTTCCCTGCTAGTTTATGAATAACAGAATCTAACATCTGAAAATCTGTTTTCATAGTTGAACTTGGTGGTTTTGGAGAAATCGTTACCTCATCAATTTGAAGCAACCAATCTTGCCATTTACTCCCTTGCGTTTCTACCGCTGTTCGCATTCCATTCTCCTTTAATATAGAAAGAAGAAATTGCATATTTTTCAGCAAAACAGGATTTCCACCCGAAATCGTAACATGAGAAAAATTTTCTCCACCAATTTCTACAAGCTCATTCCAAATGTCTTCCGGTGTCATTTGTTTAATTTGATCTTTGGCCGATCCATCCCATGTAAAAGCAGAATCACACCAATCACAGCTATAATCACAGCCCGCTGTACGGATAAACATTGTCTTTTGTCCTACAACCATCCCTTCTCCTTGAATGGTTGGACCAAATATTTCTAAGACGGGGATTTTACTCATCGAGCATCCACTCCCGTCTTACTTCCGCATAACTAGTCGGCGTCTCAAAAAGACGAACAAATTCAACACGAGCTCCCTTATATTCGTTCGCACGATTATCTTTCGTTAAGGCTTCTGCCATCTTTTCATAAATCCAAACGACCATATTTTCAGCAGTCGTATTCATTTCTGGCAATGTTTCGTTTAAATAACGATGATCTAAATAAATTTCTATTTCATTTTTCCAAATCTCTTTTATATCTCCAAAGTCAATTGCAAGGCCTATTTCATTTACATATCCGCTAATTCCAAATACGACTTTATATGTGTGTCCATGTAAATTTTTACATTTCCCTTCATAGCAGTGTAAATGGTGCGCCGCGTCAAATGTAAATTCCTTGCTGACCATTACTCTTTTATTATGATATTTGAGTTGTTCACGCTGAATATCCTTGTCCATTTTTTGCAAATTTTCTACGATGCGAAATCCAAAAAAGTTATCCATTAGTTGCTCGCTCCTTCGCGTTCTTGTAGATACGTATCTAATCCCGCTTTACGAAGTTGACATGCTGGACATTCACCGCAACCATCACCAATGATTCCGTTATAACATGTTAATGTTTTTTCTCTAACAAACTCAAATGCTCCAAGTTCATCAGATAATTTCCATGTCTCTGCTTTATCAATCCACATAAGTGGTGTATGAATAACAAACGGATAATCCATAGATAAATTTAATGTAACGTTTAATGATTTCACAAACACGTCACGACAATCTGGATAACCACTGAAATCAGTTTCACATACACCCGTTACAATATGACGTGCTCCAACTTGTTTTGCTAATACAGCCGCAAATGATAAAAATAGTAAATTTCGTCCATCTACAAATGTTGATGGCAATTCACCTTCTTCATGTGTAATCTCCATATCCGTTCTCGTTAACGCATTTGGAGCAAGTTGATTTAATAGGCTCATATCTAGTATCGTATGTTTAATTCCTAGCTCTTTCGCAATTTCCGCTGCACAATCAATTTCTAATTTATGACGTTGATTGTAGTTAAATGTTACAGCTTCCACTTCTTCAAACTGCTGTATCGCCCAAAATAAACATGTTGTACTATCTTGTCCACCACTAAAAACAACAACTGCTTTTTCTTTTTTCATTTCACTCATTCTCCTTCTCTACTACGAATAAGAAGAAAGAACGTTCTTGAACTGTCACAATAAAAAAACAAAACAATACCTAATGATATTGTTGTTTCCATAGTTTTTTATAGAGGGAGTTCGCGAACCTCTCCCATGCAGTGCACGGAATTTCTTCTTTCATTGACAAAGATTATTGTAACATATTGTATACTACCAGAAAAAATTTCTGATTTTTTCCGCTATTTCGCATTTCATTTATTTCATTTTATAGTATGATTAATTTAATGTTAAAAGAGAGGAGGCATCCCACTGGAACTCTTTATTATTTACCTCTTTTTAAATATATTATCTATTCTCGTTACAATGCTCGTATATCATTTATTTTGGAATCAGAAAGGGAAACGATCTCCTAAATTAAATTCAGCCATATTTATTGTATTGTGTTGCCTCGCTACCATACTATGTATCACTTTCGCAGCAAAAACAAATAATGGTTTTCAGTTCGACATGCGACATATCGTATTAATTGTCGGCACGTTAACGGGAGGGCCTATTGCTGGTGGTTCTATTTTAGCTGTATTAAACATTTATCGCTTTTTATTGGGAGGAATAGGTGCGTTTCCATCCTTTATCGCTTCTATTCTCCTATTTATTGTTCTACTATTAACATACAAATTTTTTAATCGAAGTTCTAATCATATAAAAATAACACTTGCTATTTTTTACAGTCTTACTTATGGATTTGGTTGGATACCATTTTTCCTTGCAAGTGTTACAAATGAGGCAGATTATATACCACATATCATTGTGTACGAACTATGTACGATGATTGGTACGATCCTTATTTTATATTTACTACACATATTACAAATGCAAGTTCGTCTCCAAAATGAACTTATGAACGCTGAGAAATTTCATTTAATCGGCGAAATGGCAGCTTCTATCTCTCATGAAATTCGTAATCCTTTAACTGCAACGAAAGGTTTTTTACAACTTTTACAGTCAGATGCATGTTCTGAGAAAGAACGAAAATTATATATCGACATAGCCATTAATGGTATCGAACAAGCAAATCACGTTCTTACAGACTACTTAACTTTTGCAAAACCAAGTATTGAAAAAGAACAAAAATTACAAGTAGAGGAAGAATTACTTCATGCGTTGTCTTTGATCACACCTCTCGCCAATTTAGCAAATGTTCGTATAAATTATATAAAACAAAGTACATCTTTCTTTATCGCTGGCGAAAAGCAAAAACTGAACCAATGTTTATTAAATATTTTTAAAAATTGTATTGAGGCTATGCCTACAGGTGGCGACCTTATTCTTACATTAGTTCCAGACCATAAACATATACAATTATATATAAAAGATACAGGAGTTGGTATGGATCAAGAACAAATAAAACGCCTTGGATCACCTTTCTACTCAACGAAAGAAAAAGGTACCGGACTCGGAATGATGGTCGTCTTCAGCGTCATTCAAGCAATGGATGGAAAGATTGATATTATGAGCGAAAAAGGTACAGGTACAACTTTCTTATTAACTTTCCCACTCATACAAAAAACGTGATGAACTTCATCACGTTTTTTCTGTTCCTTCAACTAATTCTGCAAAAGCTTTCACTTTCCCATGCGGCTTTTGATTTTCTTTCCGAGCTTTCCAGGCGCGCTCTTCTTCTCTCTTTTTCTTTGACATGCTTTTCAACTCCTTCTTTTCTTTTCTCCATGTAGTATTCCAAAATGAGAAAGAAAACTATGCATGAGTAAAAAAGAAAAGAAGCGGTTCCCCACTTCTTTCATTTTAACGCTGTAAAATTGCATGTTTCGCTTCTTTTAGCTGTGTAAGATGTCTTTGTTCGTGTAAATCTAGAAATTGAACCCATTGATATAAATTCAAATCATTAAAAATAGGATGTTTTAATCCATTTTCAAATAATTCTTTTTCATCTATTACACTATGAAGGGCATGTAATAATTCTTGTCGTGAATGTTCTAGTAATTGAATTCCTTGCAGTTTTTTCATTAATGTTTCTGTTGGTTTCATTTGTTGAGGAGCTTCCCTTTTATGTGTGCGATCAAGCGTAAGTTGGAGGTCTTTAAATGGAGCAAGTTTTCTTTCTTTTTTTTGCAAAGCATATACAAGAGCAGATGTGACAAACTGTTCAACTAAATGCAAATGATGCAAAATTTGAATAATACTCCATTTATCACGGCGTGGCTTTACATTCACCTCCGTATCATTTAACATTTCAATTTCTGATAACAGCGTGCTTCGTGTAGACTGTAATGAGTGGACTAAAGTTTCTAAACTAACATCCATATTAGATTGAAGCATAGTGCTTTCCCCCCTTTTGTTGGTGAAAAGGGGCGCTCCTCATTAGAAACACCCCTAAAATAATTCTGAATTTTCTTTTATTATCTCATCATTTTTCTATTATGTCGATGTTAAACATAGGAAAAAAGTGTATGTTTTTTACAATTTTGTGTCGTCAACAGCACGTAACCACGCTTCAATTTCTGTAATTACACTTTTTACACACCCTTCAGCGAATGGTGATGTTAAATTTGCAACTTCTACTAATTCTAAGAATGATTTACTTCCACCTTGTTGACAAAGATTCACATAATCTTCCCAAGCCTCTTGTCTATTATCTCTTGCACGTTTCCAAAATTGCAGTGCACAAATTTGAGCTAACGTGTAGTCAATATAATAGAAAGGTGAGCTATAAATATGACCTTGACGTTGCCAGAAACCACCACGCTCTAAATAATCATTATCTTCATAATCACGATGTGGTAAATACTTCTTCTCTATGTTACGCCATGCTGACTTACGTTCTGCTGGCGATGCTTCTGGATTTTCATATACATAATGTTGATATTCATCTACAGATACACCGTACGGTAAAAATAGAAGTGCTGAACTTAAGTGTGAGAAATAATATTTATCCGCATCTTCTTCAAAGAATAACTTCATCCATGGCCATGTAAAGAATTCCATACTCATTGAATGGATTTCACATGCTTCATATGTTGGCCAATTATATTCTGGAATTTCATACTTACGACTTTCATATACTTGGAAAGCATGACCAGCTTCATGTGTTAATACATCAATGTCCCCAGACGTTCCATTAAAGTTTGAGAAGATGAATGGCGCTTTATAATTCTCGATATATGTACAATATCCACCACCAGCTTTTCCTTTTTTCGCAACTAAATCTAATAAATCATTATCGAGCATGAAATTAAAAAACTCATCTGTTTCAGCTGATAATTCTTTATACATCGTTTTCCCGTGATTAATAATCCAATCGGCATCGCCTTTTGGAGTTGGATTACCTGTAGCAAACTCAAAGTTTTCATCATAATAAGCGAGCTTTTCTACACCAATGCGTGCTTTTTGTCTATTTCTTAACTCGGTTGCAACTGGAACGATATAATCTAATACTTGCTGACGATAGTTCGCTACCATTTCAGCATTATAATCTGTACGATACATTCTTGCATATCCTAATTCAACAAAGTTTTTAAAACCAAGTGTTTTTGCGATTTTCGTTCTCACTTTAACAAGCTCATCATAAATACGATCTAACTCTTCCTCGTTCTCAGCTAAAAATCCGTAGTATGCTTCACTTGCTGCTTTGCGTTCACTTCTTTCTTTTCCTTGCATAAACGGAATAAGTTGCGATAACGTTCTTTCTTCTCCTGCAAAGTCAATCTTTGCAGATGCTAATAACTGTGTATATTGCGAAGACAATTTATTCTCTAATTGTAAATCTTTCACTACTTCATCTGAATATGTTTTTAAATCACATTCAGCTAGAGCAAATAATTGCTTTCCATAATACGCTTCTAATTCTTCGCGGAATGGAGAATGAATTAACGCATTATAATACTTTGTACCATACCCTTGTACAACTGGAGAGAATTCATCAAAGAAATCCTGCTCATCCTTATAAAAGGCATCTGTCGTATCAACAGAATGACGAATGTAACAAAGGTTCCCCATTGTACCAAAGTCATTACGAATTTCGTTAATTGAATTGATAACTTGTTTTTGTTCTTCTACAGTTTTTGCGTTATCAAACTTCTCTAAAGCAACAGTAAATTTCCCTTTTAATTCTTCAATATTTGGCCGTTTATATTCATAGTCTTTAAATGACATGAACGAGCCCCCTCTCCATTATATGCATCATTATTATAATTCAATTCTTACTTACAAATCTCCTCTTATTCTTCAGCAAAATGCGGTAGATGATGTCATAAATACATGCACACAAAAAAGCCTTGGATTTCTTTATCCAAAGCTCCTTTGGAACATATCATCATTTTTCATACTTTCCAATTTTTTTCAATAGCTCGAGTAATTCATCCTTCTCATCCTTCGTTAACATTTCAAAAGACTGATATATAACTTGCTCATGACCTGGAAAAATAGAAGCAATAAAGCTCTCTCCAGACTCCGTTAATTGTGCATAAATAACACGCCTATCATTTGGACATGGAATTCGTTTTACAAGCCCTTTTTTCTCTAGCTTATCTACAACGTATGTAATGCTGCCACTAGCTATTAAAATACGCTCACCGATTTGCTGAAGTGGTTGGCCTCCTTTATGATATAGTAATTCTAATACAGCAAACTCAGTTGGATTTAATCCGTTACTTTGTATGGATTTATTTGTAGTATCCATAACAGAACGATGTACACGGGATAATGCAATAAATACTTTTAAAGATTGAGAAATGTCTTCTCGCTCATTATTTGATGTCATACCATTTCAACCCTTCACTTAAATTCTCCGCAACAAAAAGAAAAGCAACGTAGCACTTCATTACAACTTCCGAATGAATATTCACTCATTCCTTTTCCTTTCCCTAATGTAATGCAAATGATTCTTGAATAAAAACATGACAATTTTAACATAGTTTATATATAATGATAATAAAAAAGAAGGAGTACCAAATTTGAAAGTCAAATTACAAAGCATAGTTTTTTACATACTGCTTGTTATACTGCCAACGATAGGGATTGGTGCCACATTTTTTTCATATCACACTTATCAAATGAAACAGGCAAACAAACTATCTGCTCACACTGTTCTCTTTTTATATAGAGACTATTTAGACCATCACCTTGGTGAAGCTATATCTGCCTTAGAAATGCTCGCAAAAGTCGTAGGGACCGAAACTGGAAACATCAATGGGATTAAACAGATTGTACATGATACCGATGGAAATGATGAACGTTTTTCCGGTCTATATTACGCTACGACAGATGGGATGATTACACTCGCATCCCAAGGCGATTCGCCGCCTATTGACGTTTCTGACCGCCAATACATCCAAGATGCGTTGCAATCTAAGAAAACAACTGTATCATCAGTTATTACAGATCGCGTTCTTGGACATCAAGCTATTATGATTGCGTCTCCAATATTTAATAGACAAAAGGAACTCTCAGGCTTATTATTAGCAAGTTTACGCTTTGACTACATTTCAGCCTCTTTAAATGCTATTAAACCACAATATCATTTCGAAGTGACTGATAAACATGATGTAGTTTTTCTAACCGATGATAATAACGAAACAAGCGATGGGCATTCTAACATGCTTACTACCCCACTCCAAAGATTAAATTGGAAAGTCTCTGTTTCTCCGTTACCTATTCATCAACAAACCTTATACCAGTTAGTTTCAATAGAGTGTATAGCTACTTTATTTTTAATGTCTATTTTATTTTTACTTGCTCAATATATGTTATTAAAACGTCAAACAAAACTAGAAAGACAACAAAATGAACTACAAAAAATTGAATTGGTTGGAACTTTTGCAGCTAGTACAGCTCATGAAATCCGTAACCCTCTTACTGGAATTAAAGGACTCGTTTCTCTGTTAAAAGAGAAATATAAAGATGAACAGGATCAGTTCTACTTTTCCGTAATCGAGCAAGAAATAGAGCGGATTAATGAAATTGTAAGCGAATTTCTTATTCTTGGAAAACCAACTGCCATCATTGAACAAACATATGATGTAAGAACGATTCTTAATGAGGTAGCATTAATTATCCAATCTGAATCGAATCTACATAACATTGTATTTCATTTACATTTGCCAGACCACCCTGTTCATATACGTTGCTCAAAAGACCATATGAAACAAGTGGTTTTAAACATTACAAAAAATGCAATTGAAGCCATGGCTTCTGGTGATTCATTAACCATTGTAGTAACAAACAACGAAAAACACGCACACTTGCAAATTATTGATACTGGAAAAGGGATTCCTAAACATATTCAAAAACACCTCTTTCATCCGTTCTTTACTAATAAAGATACTGGAACAGGTCTTGGGCTTGTTATATGTAAACGAATTGTAGAGATGTACAATGGGCATATATTTATTGATAGTAAAGAAAACAAAGGAACGACAGTTCATATAGAGATTCCATTACACATAGTATAATTATCCTTATCCTAAAAGGATAATTATACTTATTTCATAAAACTAGCTACAAACATTCTCCAAAAATTGTTTGATTTCCCTTCATACTCAATTTGAAAAATAGGAACCTTTATAATTGAAAACCATTTCGGTGTTTGTTTTTCTTTGTAACGCTGATACTGTACGATAAGCTTGTCCAATTCTTGACTAACTTGAATTGTCTCCATACTATTTAACCCACTTGTTAATCCTAAATGAATCATTTCTTCACGTTTCATATGAATATCATGCGAAAGCTTTTCTAATGTGTACTTCCTTTTTACAGTAAACATCCATATCCCCCTTATTTTTCTTCCATACTCTCAACGCCTCATCTACTTTAGCCCTTTAAACACTTAATTCTATTTAAAATTGAAGAATCAGAAAATTTAACATTTTTCCCCTGTAATTTACAAATCTTTACCCTCACTTTGAGAATTATTACAAATTATTCTATCTTTGTAAATACATTCGCAATAATAGACATTTTTTTCATCTTCTTTTTTGTAAATACTCAGTAAACAGTGGATTCTCTATTTTCAATGTACTTTTCTTCGACATTTTTTGTTTAATTTATGTAAAAACGCAAAACATAATGATGATTGATAAAGTGAACTTTAATCAGTGGGGGTTTTGTCCATCCCCCACTAATTATTAGCCTTCACCAATCGGGCGTTTACGGGCAGTGGATTTTCCACCTAACTTCTTTACTCCAGCCAAATTTTGAGGTGGGAGTCTTACTGTCCGCAAATAGCGGGATAAAATAGAAAGGAAATATTTATATGCGCAAATATACTATTACAGTTCTCATCTTCACCCTGTTCATACCATTCTTCCTCTTTCCTATTCAAGCAAACGCTCATACGAATAAAGTTGCTATTGTCATCGATGATTTCGGCAATAATATGAAAGGCACAGATAAGATGTTATCACTTCCTATTCCACTCACTGTTGCTGTTATGCCATTTCTTCCTTCTACTAAACAAGATGCAATAGCTGCCCATAAAAAAGGGCATGAAGTTATTATACATATGCCAATGGAACCAATTAGAGGAAAAAAAGAGTGGCTTGGACCAAAAGCGATTACAACCGATTTAAGCGATGAAGAAATAAACAACCGACTCGAACAAGCAATTCAAGAAATACCTCATGCAATAGGAATGAACAATCATATGGGATCAAAAGTAACCGCTGATGAAAGGATTGTACGTCTTATACTTTCTGCCTGTAAAAAGCACGGTTTATTTTATTTAGATAGTAAAACAAACCCTAATAGTGTTGTCCCAAAAATCGGTAAAGAATTAGGCGTTCCTATTATTGAAAACCAATTATTTTTTGATGATGTATATACGGTAAGTCACATTTCAAAACAAGCACAATTACTCATAAAAAAAATCCAAGACAAACCCATTATGGTAGCTATCGGACACGTTGGGGCTCCAGGTGAAATTACATCACGTATTATCGAAACTTCTATTCCTAAAATTCGTGAGCATGCAGACTTTATTTTTTTATCTGATTTAGCATTATCTCCACCTTCTGTTTCAAAATAAAATTCATTTCTCGTACTAAAAAAGATACCTATCTACACATAGCAGATAGGTACCTTTCCTTTTCAACTTAAATATAATCTACATGACTCACCCTAAATCCCTTTTTCTCTATCTTTTCAATTAATTGCTTTAATTTTTTTTCATTTAACTCATCCGATATATTTACGATAACACGGCGAATATATTGATCACCGTTATCAAGCGTAAACAGTCCACCGATATTATATGCTTTTAATAATGTCCCAAGCTCTTTAATTGTTCCCTTACAATCTTGTGTTGCAATTGTTAATATATAACCACCCGTCCGCATACCGAACGAATCCTCAATAACATCAAATACATTAGAGTGTGTTAAAATGCCGACAAATTCATTATACTCATTTAAAACCGCTAAAAACGGGAGACGACGAATAACGTAAAAAGCTCTAAAAAAAGAATCCTTTTCAAAAATAAACGAATTTGGATTTTCCAGTACATCTTCTGTACTTACATCCTCTAATCTGCTATTACACTTCTTTTCTAAAAGATCTACTTTATAAATAATCCCCGTGAATTCCTTCTCATTTTCTGCTAATACAGGGATTGCGCGAAATCCCGTTTCATTCATAATTTGTAACGCCTTTTCACCAGAATCATTCGTTTTGCAAAATGTCACCTGCTGTTTTGGCAGAAAATGATATTTAACTCGCAAAATATGTTCCTCCTTACATGTCAACATGTAATCTATATATAATAAGGAGACCTATATTTTATGAGTGAAATTTCTTTTTAAAACGCTTTCATTTTTTTAAGGGATGGTAATCTCTGTGAATACATCTTTATATAACAGAACTTTTTGCCCCTTTTATCATTAAAAGCTTTACGTGATAGTTCATTAAATACTCTATACCTTCCAACCATTTTTTCGCTTCTTCTGGAGTTTTCCCCCACACGATCATTCCGTAATTATGAACAAGGACTACTCCTCCACCTTCAATAAAATTCGGAACATTATTTTCTAATAAATTAGCGAATTTCTTTTCATCTTCTACAATTGGAATTGTCATTTCTGTAATACCGTCTTTTCCAAAAACACGTTCCACACTACGTTTTTCGAATGTTACTTCTCCTTCTTTCCCATATAGCTCTGACATTAAATGACTATCTACAGTCTGTACTTGTAAAATGCATTCTGCACTACTTTTTTTATAAATATCCGCATGCATAAATGACTCTATAGCTGGTTTTTCTTCGTTTTCAAATACTGGCTCACACATGCAATTTACGACAATAAAATCTTCTTCAGAAAATACCCCTTTATCTCTTCCCTCTACATTCACTAAAAATGTTAATGGCTCTTTTGACGTACACATCGATAAACTAATTTTCGTACCATAAAACCAATCGCGAAGTGCCAATTCTGCTTTCACATCTTTTAATTCGTTCCATTTTTTCAGAAAAAATAACATTTCGTCACCCCCGGCGTAATATTAATATAATATTCAAATCCTTTCTATATAAAAGGAGTATTTTTTGATTATTCTAAAAATTTAATTGAATTATCACACGAGAATGCCTTTTTGTCAATATGGTTTCAGCACCTATCGGAAAAATAGGCCTATTACATGTAAACACTCCTGTCTATTTAGCACTTGATTTTGTACATATAAAAAATACGTTATTCTTCTTATTAAAGAATAACGTATTTTTCTCATTTGTTATTTAATTATTGCGTTATATAAAAATTGTGCGTATTGTTCACGTGTTACGAAATCATCACCTGAAAAATTACCTTTGCCGTCACCTTTTGATACTTTATTATCCACTAAAGCTTTCACATATCCTTCCGCCCAATGACCAGATGGCACATCTTTAAAGCTCTCTACACTATTTTCATTTTCCTTTAACTGGAATACTCTTTGTAATACCACTGCCATTTCATAACGAGTTAATACTCCATCTGGACGGAACTTATCATTACCGTATCCTGTCATAATTCCAGCTTGTACCACTGCATCAATAGCCTTTTCATACATATTTCCTTTCGTATCTGTAAACATCGTTTTTTGTTCTAAATCAGTGTCTAATTTTAAATACCTTTGTATTAGAAGTGCTACTTGCCCGCGAGTAATGTTGTCACCAAATCCAAATTGCCCATTTCCATAGCCTATAAATAACTTTTCTTTCGCTAAATAGTTAATTGCTTCTTCTGACCAATGACCCTTTGGCACATCTTTAAATTCAATTACTTCTTCCGCTACTTTTTCATTTACAACATTTTGAATAACAGACCCTGTGAAGAAGATTCCTGTATCCGCAAATGGATCTTTCACACCAAATTCATATACTTTCTCACCTGGTGTACTCCACTTAACTACATCGTTACTATACGTACCACCATCACTCTTCAGACGAATTTTTGTAGATACCTCGCCGTCTTTTTCGTATATAGGTACTTTTACTTCTTTATTTACTTCTGTATCCTCTAAAAAGACTTTTTGGTTTTGGACATTAATATAAGCTTTCTTACTTAGTTCTATTACTGGTCTAACATCGCTTATTTCATTTGCAACAAAACTTAAATATACTAACTTATTCAACTTACTAACTGGCGATAAGTCTGAAATATAATTTGCTTCTAAATCAAGTTTTTGTAAGTTTACTAGATTTGATAATGGAGTAATCTCCTTTAACTCATTATTAGGTAAATCTAATTCTGTAAGCTGAGTCATTTTAGCAAGTGGTGTCACATCTTCAATTTGATTTTTACCGATAAATAATTTATTTAATTGATTCATTTGATCAATACCCGATAAATCTTTAACCTTATTACGCGTTAATACTAAGTCCTTTAAAGGTAATGAATATAACGGTTTAATATCTTCAATTTGATTACCTGCTAAAGTTAAGTATGTTACATTTTTCAATGCGCTTAATGGAGCAACATCCGTAATTTTATTATTTGCTAAATTCAAGTAATCTAGTTGTTCCATTTTCGCTAATGCTGTTACATCTTCTATTTGGTTGCCTGATAGATATAAACTTTTTACATTTTTCATTTCAATTAGTGGTGCAACGTTTGTAATTTTATTATTACTCAAATCAAGAGATTCTAAATTTTCCATCTTAACAAGTGGTGTTACATCTGAAAATTCATTACCACGCAAAGCTAAATGATTTAATTGCTTTAAATTCGCAAAGAACGACGGATCTGTTATCTTCGCATTCGCAACTGTTAAAGATTTTAAATTTGGCATATATTTTAATGCACTATAATCCAGAATCTCATTCGTGTTTAAAAACAAGTCCTTTACTTGTAATAACTCTTCTTTCGTAATTGGTGTATTTAAATCTTTTCTATTAAATACTTTTTTATTAACAAGTTCTCTTAATTTGTTATCTGTTATCATATTTTGATTATCAACTGGATTATCTGTTTCCGTATTGCCTGAATTAGAGTTATCATCTGGTTTCTCTGTTTCTTTTTCACCTACAGTTGGATCTTTAATTTCAAATTGAACTTGATATTTGTGATCATATCCAATAGCCGGAATAAATATATGCATTTGCATATTGTGCTTCTGCTCAAATTCGCCAATTTCAAATTGGACTACTTTCGTTCCATTTTTTCTTTTATCTTCTGACAGAACTTTCACATCATGAAATACACCAGGTTGATTTCTATCTTCTATTCTAAGATATTGAAAATAATCGCTATCTTGTATTGTTACAGTAACGATTTTTTTCCCATCTTCAATTGCTACTTTAGGATTTTTTATGTACTGAGAAACCATAGATGGCTCATCTTTTTGATCCTTATATATTTTAATCTCAGTATCATACGTGCGATCACTGGCTGCTGCTACCGACTGGTTTGCTTCAATTTTTATTGCTGCTAACGCTGGAGTAGAATACGCAGTAAATGGAATAGCTAATGTTGTTGCTACTACTAGAGCTTTAATATAACTTTTTTCAAAATAATATCCCCTTATCTTATATATATTTCAATTGATAATCACTATCAATTGCTAACATAATAAATGATAATGAATATCATTATCATTGTCAACAAGAATATTACATTAAGTTTATATTTCCATAGATAAAAAATAAAAAACCCTTTACTCAAAGGGCTTTTTTGCCTATCGTATGAAGGATTTCACTTTTTTCTTTTTCATTAATAACACCAATTTTTTGCAAAATGTTTGCATACAATACAAGTTTATTATATATCCGTTCCGACATACTTTCCCTTCTTTCCTTCGACCAACTTTTTTTGTATTGGTAAATTATATGAACGAGATGAGAAAATGTGTCCACTTTTTGCATAAATACAAAGCTTTTATTTTTTTACTTGCTGATAGTAAAACTCCCACCTAAAAATTAGGTGGGAGTCTAAACGTATTCAATTCATTTAGCAAACTGTCCATTGAATATTATGCTTTTTGACTTCTTCTTCAAAACTATAGGGCATTTTCTTATCACAAATAATATGTTGAATACGAGAAAATCCTGCTATTCGGTAGTTCCCTTTTACGCCTACCTTTGTATGATCGCATAAAATATACGTTTTCTCAGCTAATTTCATCATCGCTTCTGACAGTTTCGCCTTTTCTAATTCAAAGCTAGAAACCCCAAAACCTTGCAACAACCCATCAATCGAAACGAATGCTTTATGAAAATGAAATTGATGAATTACTTGCTGTGAAATAGACCCCGACACACGTGAATGTTTTGGAGATACTTTCCCGCCTATAAATAAAACTTCACCGTGAAACATCTTTTTATTAATAGAAGAAATTAATTGTGTTGCTACTGGAAATGAACTTGTTACAATCGTTAAATTTTTACGATGAACAAGATATGGCACCATTTGAAGTGGTGTACTTCCATCATCAATCGCAATAACATCTCCATCTTCCACAAACGTTGCTGCTTTATACCCAATTCTTTTCTTCTCTTCTATATGCAGCATCTCTCGTTCTAACATCGGTGCCTCTATCCCAGCTCCCGGAAGTTGAACGGCTCCACCGTACACTTTCTTCAATTTTTTTTCACGATCTAATTCTTCTAAATACCGACGAATCGTCTCTGTTGATACTGCGAACTCTCTCGCTAATTCTGAAACTTTTACTTTTCCTTTAAACTCTACCTTCTCAAGAATTGTCCTCTTTCTCTCTTCACCTACTACAGACATAGCCTCACCCCATTTATATCTACCTCATAAACTGTCTTACTTATACAAAGTTATAATTTTCTTTGTAAGTAGAAATCTCTTCATGAATATAAATACCGCGCTTTTCTAGTTCGTCAAAAATAATTTGTGGATTTTCGAAAGCTTCTTCAGGAGTAATAACACCGACTTTATTAACTACTCCTTTTGCAATTAACTCTGTAGCGATTCCAAATGGGATACCAACATTTCTTGTATAGGCCCTTAATTTCTCCCAACCTACTACAGAACCGTCAGATAGCGGATGCGTATGGTATAACACATGCCTTTGTTCTTGATTATTTTTCATACCTACTACTTCTACATGAAGTGCATAACCATAAAGCTCTGTTGCTTGTCCTTCTTTCGATTTTAATAGATACTTCGAAATACAATCCATAATACCAATTTCTTTACCGTTTATTTCAATTTGATCATTACGCAATATACCATAATCATATAAAGCACGAACGAGCTGCATATTTTGCTCTGGCCAAGTTCCTCTTGTTTCAATAAGTTGTACACCTTTATCTTCCAGTGCCTTCGCTAACGTAATCGTTTCTGAATGCGGGATTATATACTGCATTGTTTTTCCGTAAGGTGCTGGTAATTCAATTTCTCTCGGGCGCGCAAACGGAGGTACTTGCTTAAATTCACCTTCCTCATACACTGTACGCGTCGGCAAATGTGGATCATATTCATATGTCGTTGTCTCTGTAATTGATGCAGAAAAAGCAATTGGACGATACGAGCCATGACTTACTCGAACTGACTCTACAGTATCTAACTGATTTGCTGCATACATGGCCATCATTTGCGTTACACCTGGTGTCATACCAAACCCAGGTAAACATGTTGTTCCATGTTGAACAAATTTAGAGTGGGATTCATTTTCTTCACCAAATCCATTTAAGTTCACACCGTGACAACCGGCATCTGCGATACAGCGAGTAGACAATCCATTTAACTTTATCGTCGTACCATCCATTACAATGTTATAGCCCTTCATTTTTGCGACCGTATCCTCATGATTTGTCACATCGACTTTCACAAAATCAACACGAGGATCATTTAACCACTCTACTACTTTTCGGCCTTCCTCTTCATTAAAATCGGCTACCATAATCGTCTCAAAAGATGAAAATTGAACTAAATCTAAAATTGCTTCACGACAAATTTTACCTGCTCCACCTAAGCAAAATACTTTCACCCTATAACAACCCCTTTAGCAATACTATCAACTAAGCGAATAATATCGTCTTCATGTACATCACCGATATTTCCAATGCGGAACGTATCTACTTTCGAAATTTTACCTGGATAAATAACAAATCCATATCGCTTTAATTCATTATATAGCTGCAAAAATTCAAATCCTGCTTCTGGATAAATGAAAGATGTAATAATAGGAGATTGATATTTTTCATCTACTAATGGCTTAAAGCCCATTTCTTTCATTTTGTGCACTAGTAGTTTTTGATTGCTATAATATCGATTGTAACGGGCTCTTACCCCGCCTTCTTCTTCTAATTCAAGCAATGCCTGATAAAAAGCATGTACAACATGTGTAGGTGAAGTAAAGCGCCATTTCCCATTTTGCTCTTCCATCGTTTCCCACTGATCATATAAATCTAATGATAAAGAACGAGCTTGCCCTTTACATTTCAATAGTTCATCACGATTTGCGATGACAAAACCGAATCCGGGAACACCTTGAATACATTTATTCGCACTACTAATTAGAAAGTCAATTTGCAACTCAGCGATATCTATTTCAATACCACCGAAACTACTCATTGCGTCAACCAGTGTAACTTTTCCATATTTTTTTCCCAATTTACATACGTCTACAATTGGATTAATAATACCTGTAGTTGTTTCACAATGAACAACTACAATATGCGTAATCTCTTTATCTTGTTGTAATAACTGTTCTACTTCTACAATATTAGTAGGCTCCCACTCTTCTGTTTGACTGACCACCACATCTATATGTAACATCTCTGCCATTTGTACAATCCGCTTACCATACGCACCATTTGTACAAACTAGCAGCTTTCCGTTTCTAGGAATAACAGAACCAATTACTGCTTCAACCGCAAACGTACCGCTTCCCTGCATTAAAACTGTTGTGTACTTTTCTTCTTCCTTTGTCGCTAACGATACAAGCCTATTTCTTACATCTTGCACCATAGTGTTATATTCAACATCCCACGTACACCAATCGTATAACATAACTTCTTTTACAGTTTTTGTTGTCGTTAATGGTCCTGGTGTTAATAATAAATAGTGATTTTCATTCATGATCGTGTGCCCCCCTTTATGAAATAATAAGTTCTTGTTTCTCGATATGTTCAATTACGTTTTCGAGCTCCTGCATCGTTTCAATTGTAAAATGAGCCCCATTTTCAACGAAACGATTACGAACTACTTCTATTTTTTCACGAAGATCTAACGGATCCATATTCTCAACTTCCTCTTCCGTTAAACCGAGCTCACTACTACCGAGGATTACACCAACTGTCCACATTCCAGCATTTCTACCCTCTTTCATATCTGACACGGTGTCTCCAATTTTTATCATATGATTCATTGGGTATACACAGAGTTCCATCGCATTTTTATAACACATCCACGGATATGGACGACCTGCTGGAACATCATTTGGCGTCACAAGAAAATCAGGTTTATACCCTTGTATTTCTGCTTCTTTTGCAACAATGTCCATCATTTCTCTCGTATAACCAGTTGTTGATCCAATTTTAATACCTCTTTCACGTAGTGAAGAAACCACTTCTTTTACCCCATCAATTGGCGTGGCATAGTACGGTAAAATAGCAAAGAGAATTTTTTCAAACTCTTCATACATCTCATGAATATCTTCTTCTGTTGGTAATTGTCCGAAGACACGCTTCCACTCATTCGAAATACGGGGCATTTCCGTTAATACCCTAACATGATCAATCTTCAATAACCCCATTGGTTTGCGAGCTTCTTCTGCTGTAATTTCAACACCGCGTTTATGAAAAATTTTCATGAATACTTCTAATGGTGCAAAACATCCGTAATCAACTGTCGTACCTGCCCAATCAAAAATAACTGCTTCAATTTTCATTCTATCCATCACCCTTCTTACTTATCTTTTTTGCCATTGTGACGTTCGGTTACGAAGTGCTTTCGTTCCCCATTCATATACAACCCTCACTACAATATTTGTCACAACAATAAGTACACTCATTGCAGCTGCTGGTGCTACATTTCCTGCATCGTCCATATTTACAATTGATACAGCAGCTAGTTTAAAATCAGCCGCATATAAGAACACTACTGCCGATACAGTCACCATTGAATTTACGAAATAGTACATAACCATTTCTAAAATAGCTGGTAAACACATCGGTACTGTTACTCGAAAGAAAGTTTTATAAAACGGTACGCTCATCGACTGTGAAACAAGTTCAAACTCTCGGTCTAGTTTCTTTAAAGCAGTCGTTGCGGTAACAAACGTTACAGAGTAAAAATGAATGATATTTACTAATACTAAAACAGCAATTGTGCCATATAAGGAATGAAACGGATTTGTTACTGAAAGTCCTAGAATTTGAATTGTTGGTTGACTAAAGAAAAAGACATATCCTAATCCAAGTACTAATCCAGGAATCGCTAACGGTACAATAGAGAAAAAGTAGCCTACTTTTCTGAAAAACTGTAGCTGTTCTATTTTTTCAATCGCATAAGCGAACACAAATGTTAAAATCGCCCCGATAACTGCCGTAATAGCTGAGACAATTACACTATTTTTAAATGCTTCAATTCCGTCTCCTGTCAAACTTGAAAAATTAAAATGCTCAAGTGTAAAACTCATATTATATGGCCATACTTTCACACTTGCAGCAATACCAACTGCCACAAATAAAAGAATGATCATAAACGTGACTATGCTACAATATACGAATGAAATAACATCTCTTTTCTTATTATTTATTATTCTGTAAGGTACTGCTTTTGAAGATAAGAGATTCGCCTGTTTTCTTTGCGTAATACGATCAACTGCAAATGCGAAAATAGCTGGGATCAATAAAATCATTCCGACAGTTGCGCCCATGGACATATTTTGCTGTCCAATTACTTGCTTATATACGTCAGTAGCAAGTACGTTATATTGTCCTCCAACAATTTTAGGTGCCCCAAAATCAGTGAAACTAAGTGTAAATACAACGAACATCGCACTAATTAATCCGTATTTCACACTAGGTAAAGTAACCGTAAAAAACTGTTTCACTTTACTTGCACCCAACATATTAGAAGCTTCATATAAACGATAATCAGAACCTTGGAGAGCAATTAATAAAATAAGGAATGCTTGCGGAAATGTATACATAACTTCAGCCATTACAATTCCTACTGGTCCGTATAACGGTATTTGTATTCCTTCAAATAAACCAAACATTCCTTTTGTTATTAACCCTTGATTACCAAATAAATATGTAAGCGCAATACCGTGCATCATCGTTGGTGCGAATAATGGTAATAATGCTATGTATTGAAATACGCGCTTTCCAAAAACATTTGTACGAGCGATCGCATATGCGTAAGCGAAAGCGAGTGTAACCGAAATAATTGTTGTAGCGCCCGAAATCCATATCGTATTTTGTAGTGATTGAACTAGCGTTGGTGTTGTGAAATATTTACTGAAATTCGCAACACCAACAAAAGCTCCATCTTTATCATAAAAAGCTTGTGTAAACAGTTGTAATAAAGGCAATACAAGCATGATAAAAAATGAAAGAAGCATACCAATAATTAATAGTCTTTGTATCCACTCTTCTTTACCGATACGTCTCTTAATCTTTTTTTTTGTACTTTCTGCCTTAAAGTTTTCTAACATCTCCATCTATACAATGACCTTCTTTCCATATGACAACATATGATTTTCTGAGAAAGAGATTTGAATTGGCTTTCCTTTTCTAATAGCAGTTTCCTCTACTTCTGATGCCAATATATCCACTACAATTTTCTCATTATAAAGGTGTGTTTTCTCTTCTATGACCCGCACTTCCGTCCGGTATACAGAACCGCGAAATTCCATACTTTCTACAACTGTTTTAATACCATTATTTTGTACAACTGTTACATGTTCAGGACGAATCGCATGTTCTTCGTTATTTTTCGAAAAGAAATTAATAGAACCAATAAAATCTGCCACAAACGGATTGGCTGGTCTTTGATAAATCTCCTCTGGTGTTCCAATCTGCATAATTTCCGCATGATTCATTACAACAATTTTATCAGCCATCGTTAATGCCTCTTCTTGATCATGCGTTACCATAATAGTTGTTACTCCCACTTTTTCTTGCAAATCACGCATTTCTCTGCGCAACTTTTCACGCACTTTTGCATCTAAAGCAGATAACGGCTCATCAAGTAACAAAATATCGGGAGACAGAGCGAGCGCACGTGCAAGTGCTACTCGCTGCTGTTGTCCACCAGACATTTGAGCAGGATATTTATCTTTTACATTCAGCAAATCAACAAGTTCTAACGCCGATAGCGCTTTTTCTTTTACTTCTGCTTTTCCATATTTTTTTGTTTTTAAGCCGTATTCAATGTTTTCAAGTGCAGTTAAATTCGGAAATAATGCATACGATTGAAAAACCATTCCGAAGTTCCTCTTTCCAGGTGGTAATGCTGTAATATCTTTTCCATTCACAGCAATACTACCTGTTGTTGCCTCTTCTAGCCCCGCTAAAATTCGGAGCAATGTCGTTTTCCCACAACCACTTGGGCCTAATAAACAAACAAACTCATTTTTTTTCACAGTAAAAGAAATATCCTTTAACGCTGTAAATGCATCAAACTGTTTTTGGATGTGTTGAATTGATAAATATTCGCTCATTTTTCTCTCTCCCACTCACTTACTTTTTCGGTTCTGCTTTTTGGCCAAACTCTTTTTCCCATTTTTCTAAAATTTTGTCACGATTTTCTGCTGCCCATTTAAAGTCATTCTTTTTATATAACTTTTCTGTCACATCTTTAGGGAATCCATCTGGAAGTTTATAATCATTTTTAATTGTCGCAAATCCATTTTTCTCGAAGTATAACTTCATTACATCATCTGTAATTGCCCAATCTAAAAATGCTTGCGCTAATTTATCATTTTTAGCATTATCTTTTTTAATAAGTGCGTTCGCTTCTACTTCCCAGCCTAATCCTTCTTTCGGCAGTACAACTTCAACTGGTGCACCTTTTTGTTTCTCTTTCAAAGCACTATAAACCATTGATACACCAACTGGATATTCACCTGCGCCTGCTAATTTCGCTGGTTTTGAACCTGAATGAGTATAAGTTGCCATATTATCATGAAGTTTCTTCATGTAATCCCAGCCCTTATCTTCTCCCATAATTTGTAGCCATGCAGAAACTGTTAAAAATCCTGTTCCAGAAGAAGCCGGATGCGGCATAACTAGCGTTCCTTTATATTCTGGTTTCGTTAAATCTTCATATGATTCTGGCATCGGTAAATTTTTCTTCTTCAATTCTTCTTTATTTACAGCAATCCCCGTCATAAATGCAGTATTTCCTACCCATTTTTCTGGTTTCTTATCGTCTTTAAATTGCGAAAGGACACGATCTGCTCCTTTTGGAGAGTATCCTTTTAACATATCTTTTTTCTCTAAAGCTAATAGACTAGACGCTGCAGTTCCCCATACAACATCTGCTTGTGTATTTTTCCCTTCAGCTAGCAATTTCGCTGTAATAACTCCTGTTGAATCACGAACAATGTTCAACTTCACGTCTGGGTACTTCTGTTTAAAAGAATCAAGATAAATCGGTACAAGCTCTTCTTCAATCGCTGTGTAAACAGTTAATGATCCAGATAATTTATCATCTTTTACTTTTGCTCCAGCACTTTCTTCTTTCTTTGCACCACACCCCATTAATAACGAAAATACCATTCCAGTTGCTACAGCTTTAAAGATTGTTTTTTTCACTGTCTCTCTCTCCTTTTACAAATCTTATGTACAACTCTAATATAAACAACTAGTGTAAAAGCAGTATTAAACCAACATTAATCTTTTGTTTGTTGTTTGTTTTTGTGTAATACGTTGCTACTTCTATGTTTTTTCGCATTTTTCTGCTAATATCAAACGTGAAATTTACAAATAATTAAAAAAACCTTTATAATCCCACAAAAAAATGAGGCGTTTGTAAAAAACGCCTCATTTTTGTTTACCTTTTTTGAATTACGATTTGCATACTTCGCACTATTTTCTCCTTCATACTCTAATGCGAATTCTGCATCTGGTAAGCTTTCTTTCGGAGTTTTATTATTATTAATTGCTGCATTTTGTTTTACTTTTCTTTTTACCAACATACTCACCTGCTCTCACGAAATAACTTTCTATTCTAGTTTGAAACAACTTACATTAATTATTACTGGGAAGTGTTAACAAGTACATAAGAGCTTATAAATGGAAATACTACATACGAACAAGCCATTACAAAAAGGAGCGATTACTTTGAAAGAAAAAGAAACGATACAATCGCCAATTTTAGACGAGACGCTCCCTCATCAAATGAACTTTCCTTCTTTTAAAGGCACAGGCAAAAAGATGCAACAACCTTTTATAAATCAATATGATGTTGTAATTGGAGACAGTAAATACGATTCCACTAACAGTCCTCTTAATAATTGGAGTGATGAGGTAGATCCTGCTATTATGGCTGGGGAAGAATGGATCCATCCTACAAATGATATCGGATGGATTGCAGAAGAAAATCAAGAATTACTTAAAAACGAAGTTGATAATAAAAATGATGCTTTTATGCATCCCCAATTCGGAATTAACGACTAAAAAACCATTCTACCTAACGCAGGTAGAATGGTTTCATACTATCCAATAATAATTCTCTCTTTCGGATATTTATAGCGAGGCGGTTGCTCTCTTCCGCCACTAGCTAATATAAATGTTAAAATACCGACGCGTCCGATAAACATAAGTACAATGAGTACAAGTTTACCAACAGTTGTTAAATCAGGAGTAACACCTGTTGATAGTCCCGTCGTTCCGAAAGCAGAACAAACTTCAACGATTAAGCTCATAAGCGGTACATTTTCCGTAATAGATAAAATGAATAGCGCTGAGGCACATAATAAAATCCCCATCGTCATAACGACAGATGCTTTCAACACGTCCTCTTCATGTAGCTGACGTTTGAAAACTCGGACTGTTCTCCCGCCTCTTGCAAATGTATATAACGATAATATACTAACTGCAAATGTTGTTGTACGTATTCCGCCCCCAACTGAACTTGGAGATGCCCCAATGAACATTAATATACTCATAAATAAAAGCGTTGGTTGTGATAATTCACGTATGTCCATTGTAGCGAGTCCTCCACTTCGCGTCGTCACAGATTGGAATAATGTATAAAATACAGTTTCATGCCATGACTTTCCTACTAAAAAATGATTTCGTTCTAATAGAAAAATCATAATTGTTCCAACAATAACGAGTACAAAAAATGTCGTTGTCGTCAATTTTGTAAATAACGAAAAGCGAAATAGTTGTTGTCGCCTTTTACTAAGGAATTGTTTTACTTCCATTAACACTGGGAAACCGATAGCTCCTAAAATAATAAGCAACATATGAATCATTTGAACAATATAATCTTTTTTATACGGAATAAGTGATTGTCCTGTTAAATCAAATCCTCCGTTCGTTGTTGCGCTCACAGCGGCAAAGAAACCGTGAAAATATGCTTCTTGCCAAGTCGGGAAATATAGTAAGAACCTTGTACCTAACAGTATTGCTCCAATGAGTTCTATCGAAATAATTACAATTAAAATAGAACGCATCAATTCTACAAGGCCCGATAAATTCCCTTGGTTATGGTCTGCCATAATTAATCTTCTTCTTTGCAAACCAATCTTTTTCCCCGTTATAATCCAGACGAATGTACCAAGCGCCATAATTCCTAATCCGCCTAATTGTAAAATAAGGGCTAAAACAATAATTCCTGCCGTTGTAAACGTATCTGAAATCGTAACAACAGACAGTCCCGTAACACTTACCGCACTAACAGATGTAAATAGTGCATCGATAAATGTCCATTTCACTTCAGGCTTCGTAACAAATGGTAAACTAAGCAAAATTACCGATACGACTACTGCTAGTAAATAAAATACAACGATAAGTTGTACGGGACGTAACTTTTGTAAAAACTTTTTTATATCTCTCATTCCATCACTTCGCTACCTTTTTTCTATCGATTAAATAAAGAAAAATCATCACTTTCTTCATTTGTAAATAACTGCTGAAATAGTTTCGCAAATACCATTCCGTATACAGTTCCATTTCCCCCATACGGCAGTGCGTAATATAAATTATGTATTTTTTTATCTTCTTTTAAAATAGGAAGACCGTCATGACTGCCACCAAATGCTGCTGCCCAATAGTACTCTGCTCGTATATTTTTATACTGCGGGAACATTTCTTTTACAATGTTAATAAGAAGATCACGCTTATGCAATAATTTCGTATCGCCGATTTTTTGAATTTTCAGCGCCTCATCTAATCCGCCTATAACAATGCGGTTTTGATACGTTCGACTATACAAATACGGACGTGCTGTTTCCCAAATTAACGATTGCTCATGCCAGCCTTCAAAATAATCTATCTTATTTGTCACAACGGCATAAGACGTTTCTACTGTTGTATTTTTTTCTTTCTTTCCAAAAATTGCTTCATAACCTGTCGCCATAATAATATTCTTTGCTACTATTTTATTTCCTGTATTCGTGTAACAAATTAAATCATTTTGGATTTGTTTAATATGTAATGCCTCTGTATGTTCGTATATAGTAGCGCCCATTTGTTTCGCTTTATGCAAAAGACTATGCGCTAATAAATACGGATTCACTTCTGCATCACCGCTTGTATATAACGCTGCTTGTTTTGCAAATGAATAACGTTTCTTAATATCAGACTCTGTAAAATATTCAACCGGAAATCCATAATGGCGTAACGTATTATATTCTTCTTGTAAAAATGAAACATCCTCATCTCTACTTGCATAATACAAACTATTTCGCGGAATAAAATGGGGATCAATATCGAGAGTTGGCACAACCTTCTCCATTGTTTGCAGCGCTTCATAACAAAGTCTATATGCTCGTACCCCTTTCTCTTCACCAAATGTATGAATAAGAGAGGTTAACGATTTATCATGAACAAATTGTAATAATCCTGTATTTGCAGCTGTGCTACCACATGCAATTGCTCTTTTTTCAATGAGCATAACACGCATTCCAATTTTAGCTAACGAATACGCTATATGAGCACCTGCTTCTCCACTTCCAATTACTAGTACATCACATATCATATCATTTTCTAACGTTGGATAACAAGGTACAGAAACTCCAGCATTCCAAAACAACTTACCAGTCATAAGCTTCATAATTATACTCCTACAATGTAATTTTCTCCTTTCTATGTTTCGTCATTTTCCATAAAAAAATCCAACTAACATACGCTAGTTGGATTTCTTCTCTTTAATTTGAACGCTCTTCCAGCCAATTTCCAACCGTCGGATATGTTTGCTTTACAGCCGTTCCACCATACACGATAGACATATGTCCTGTCGGTAAACATACATACTGTTTATCTGTGCTAGAAATATGATCAAGTAAAGCTTCTACTTGACATGGCAGAGCAATGTGATCACGTTTCGCAGAAATATTTAAGACATTCGCCTTAATATTTGCAAGGTCTACCTTTTGTCCGCGAATAACGAGTTCACCCTTCACTAATTTATTATTTTGATAAAAATCACGAATCCATTGTCTATACGATTCACCTGGGAACGGAATACCATCGCCTACCCACTTTTGAACTAATTTCCAACTTTCGACGAAGCGCTCATTTTCTGAACGATCGACTAAAGCAACATATGGACCGACAAAGTTTGTAATTGGTTTTAACATCTTATTTCCGAAATCAATCATTTCTGGCGGAATATTTCCGAATGTATCAACCGCTTTATCTAAATTGAAATATTTCTCATCTAATAAAGGACCGTATAATCCTGTTTCAGAGAAATCAAAAGGACTTGTCATAAAAATCAAGTTACGAATTGGCATGTCCGGATGAAGCGCTGCATAAATAGATGTTAACGTTCCACCCATGCAATAACCAAGTAAAGAAATCTCGTCCGATTTTGCAGTTCTCATTACTTTTTTCACTGCTTTTGCAATATAATCGAACACGAAATCATCAAACTTCAAATGACTATCTTCTAAACCGAATGTGCCCCAATCAAGCATATACACATCAAAACCACGATCTACTAAATATTCCACTAAACTATTTCCTGGAGTTAAATCCATAATATACGGTTTATTAATAAGAGCGTATATTAATAAGATTGGAACTCTCTGTGTTTTTTCTTGTTTTGGAATGTAACGATACAGCTTCGTTTTATTCTTCGTCCAAATAACCTCTTTCGGTGTTAAACCAACTTGTGGTTCTGGTTCGCGTAATAAAACTTCGCTCGCTCTTTTCACACGGCGATATGCTTTACGATATTCTTCTGGGTACAACTCCAATTGCTTTTCCCATTCCGTTACGAATGTAGTCATTTTTCCTATCTCCTTTTTGGTCAATTTCTTTCTAAAAAAAGAAGTGCATTCCTGCTATGGATATGCACTTTTTTCTTACTTCATTACATGTATAATCCGCCGTTAATGTTTAATTGCTGACCTGTGATATACGCACCGTCACGGCATAGATATACTACACCTTTTGCAATTTCATCAGCTTGACCAAAACGTTTTTTCGGGATTTTCGCAACGATTTTTTGACGCACTTCTTCTGGTACTTCTGCTACCATTTCAGTATCAATAAATCCTGGGCAAATTGCGTTTACAGTTACATTTGTTCTTGCAAGTTCTAACGCTAATGATTTTGTAAATCCTAGCATACCTGCTTTTGCTGCTGAGTAGTTTGTTTGTCCAAATCCACCAGCTTGGCCAATAATAGAAGAAATACTAATGATTCTTCCTTCTTCTGCTTCCGATATGTATGGAAGTACCGCGCTTGTCGTATTAAATACACTGCTTAAGTTCACGTCAATTACGCGCTCCCAATCTTCACGATTTAACTTCTTGAATGTACGATCTCTTGTAATACCAGCATTATTAACAAGAATATCAACTTGACCAAAATGATTCACAGCTTCTTCTACAAGTCTGTTTGCATCTTCTACTTTAGAAACATCCGCTTGAACTGCATAAACGTCATGTCCTTCTTTTCCTAATTCATTTACTAAGTTTTCAGCTGCTTCTTTACTGCTGTTATAGTTAATAACTACTTTTGCTCCCTCTTGTGCTAATGCTACTGTGATTGCTTTTCCAATTCCTTTTGCCCCACCTGTTACGATTGCTACTTTGCCATTTAATTGAACCATTTCTTTTCCCCCTTAAATGAATTTGTGAACGATTGTTATGAATCATTTTGGTACTCATACTAATTGAGTCCATATATTAATTATGTTTCGTTGTTTATACATGAAAAGAGATTCTCCCTCCCTCTTTTACACGTTATAAACAAACGCCATTATCATTTTTTATTTTCTGGCTTATTTACAGGCTTTACTTCTTCTTTTACAGGTACTTGTAGTTTAGCTAGTACTGCATTTTGCTTTTCTAGCAATTCTAAAATTTGATCAACTTTCGTTTCTAACGTGCGCATATCTTGTTTTACTTTCGTAACATCACGCTTTAATGTAGGAGCTTGTCCTAATGAATCCACTTTCTCTTCTAGAATTCCCTCGATATTATCAACTTTATTTTCTAAGTTAATAACAAGCGTAGCTACTCTAGCGATATCCTCTCTCGTCGGCACATTCACCTGTTCTAAATAATTTTTTGTCGTATCATTTAATGCTTTTTGATAAAACAAATTCAAATCTAGAACGCTGCCCATCCAAGCAGAATATTCTTCTGTTTTAATTGTTTCATTGAGCGCTTTTCCCCAAAATGTTTCGGTTTGTTCATAAGCATTTTTCCATGCTTGCAATGGATCGAATTTTTGATCAATCACTTCGACTACACTCCCTTTTTCGTTTTTGAAACAATTCAACCTATTCACTATTTTCTAATATTCCGAATAAAACTTCAAGTATATATTTTATTTTTCTTTATTTTCTAACAAATGTATTGACATTAAAAACAGATAGGTGTAAATTGCACTTATAAGCAAAAAATTCCATCTAACTGATTCATGAGGTGATGTACAATCATGCTACATAATGAACCAGAACACCCAGAAAGTTTGGAAAAAAACCAAGCGAAACAACCAAACTCCATGCCAAAAAACTTCTTAGTTCCTTTCTTACTTCTCTGTCTAAAAGACTGGAGTCTTCATGGTTACAAACTTATTCAAATGCTAATGGACATCGGCTTTTCTTCTGTTGACCA
The DNA here is from genome assembly GCF_016651125.1 of Bacillus sp. TH17. NCBI lineage: Bacteria > Bacillati > Bacillota > Bacilli > Caryophanales > Bacillaceae > Bacillus > Bacillus sp. TH17. Next base: position 963,349 of record NZ_JAEKEN010000001.1, on the reverse strand, counting down.
AGGTAATGTGTATAGGACACTACGCAAATTAGAAAAAGAAAATCTTATTTCTTCTACTTGGGATACAAGCGAAGGCGGGCCAGCGAAACGAATTTATTCTTTAACAGAATATGGAGAGCAATATTTAACAACATGTGCAACTTCTTTTGAACATTATCAAAATATGTTGCGGACGTTTTTCACGTTATACACTAATGCATTCTTTCCATTTTCTACTTCTCCAGAAAAGGATGAAAAGGATTCTTCATCTTCACCTGGTGGTACAGCAGAGTAATCTGCGTTCACAATATGCAAAAAAACATTTGGAGGTCAAACAATGGAAACTAAGCCATACGAATTAGTCGATGCATTTTGGAAAAACTGGTCTCAATCTCTTTCCCTCTTCTCTTCAGCTGGGAAACAATTAGAGCAACTTACTTTAGAAACGTTAAAACAACAACAAGACGCTTTGCATAAATTAACATCAGGAGTAGATGAACTAGAAAAAGAACTACACCAATTCACTGCTCAGTTCAATAACCAATATACAGACTATGTGAAGCAATTAACTGGAAACTCCTTAAATGATCAAATTAACGAGTGGCAAGAAAAGTGGAATGAGCTTTCTAATCAAATGCACCAACTTACTGTTTCGCCTACGAAAACATCTTTGTCTATTCTTACTCAAACTAGCGGCCAATTTGAAGAAACAACAAAACACTTTATCGAACAACAACAGTCGCAACGTGAAGAGGTTCAAAAACAGTTAGAAGTTTTTTTGGGAGAGTTCAAGTCCAAACAACTAGAACTCGCAAAGCAGTTCGAGGAAAACTCAAAAAATCTATTTACTTCCATCAAGTAAGAAAAATGTGGCAACTAACTGCAGCACAAACAAAACTCTTTCTTCCTCCTACTACATCAAGATGGCTTACATTTTTCGATATGGAAAAGAAGGAGGACAAAATGAATCCATTTCAAGAAGCACAAACTGTTCCGGAGCTTCGTTACGATGAGATTCAAGTCGGTGATCAAGCATCACTTACAAAAAAAATTACGGATGAGGACGTTATCAATTTTGCAAAATTGACTGGAGATGTAAATCCTATTCACATTCTAGACTCTTTTGCAAAAACGACAATGTTCAAAGAACGTATTGCCCATGGCATGCTCGTTTCAAGTTTTATTTCTACCATTCTTGGAACGAAACTTCCTGGCAAAAATACGATTTATTTATCACAAAACGTTTCATTCCGTGCTCCTGTCAAAATCGGTGATACACTTCGCGTTGTGGCAGAAGTTATTAAAAAACGGGACGATAAAAAAATTATCACATTGCAAACAAACATATATAATCAATCTGATGATATTGTCGTAGAAGGTACAGCGACAATACTGAAAAAAGAGTAGCAAATTTGCTACTCTTTTTTCTATCCAAGAACTTCTAATCACACCGTTTACTTCCGTGTATGAGTACGTCGTTTACACATAAAATAACATTACCAGATAGCACTTAGCTAAACTGGATTACTCTTTAAGGATGTGTATCAACATGGTGAAAACAAACAAATTACTAGTTCCGGGTGCAGAGCAAGCACTTGAACAATTCAAATATGAAATCGCACAAGAATTCGGTGTAAGCTTAGGATCTAATACAGCATCTCGTTCTAACGGATCAGTTGGCGGTGAAGTAACGAAACGTCTTGTTGCTTTAGCTCAACAACAATTACGCGGATAACTATATAACCTATGGCTTAGAGGCAGATATTCTCTGCCTCTTTCTTTTTTAACATACATAATAGTGCTTCTTCACATACTAGTAAGAGCAAATCGAAAGGAACGATATGTGAAATGAAACGGATTAACATTAGCATGAGTCCTCCCCGTGTTCTTACTGTATCTTTTATTATGCTATCAATTATCGGTACATGCCTATTGAAATTGCCAATTGCTACAACAACTTCTATTTCATGGCTCGATGCTTTATTTACAACGGTTTCTGCTTGTACGGTTACAGGGCTTGGTGTTGTGGACACTGGTAAAGTATTTACCTTATTTGGCCAATGTGTCATTTTAACACTTATACAAGTTGGCGGGCTTGGCATTATGAGCTTTGCTGTTTTAATCGCAATTATGCTCGGTAGAAAAATCGGCCTTCAAAACCGGATTTTATTACAACAAGCATTAAATCAAACAAATGTCGGCGGAATCATTCGTCTTGCAAAAGCATTATTTTTATTTTCTTTTACTGTAGAATGTATCGCTACTTTACTTCTCTCTTTTGAATGGGTACCAAAATACGGGGTTGCCAAAGGTATATATTATAGCTTTTTTCATTCTATCTCAGCCTTTAACAATGCTGGGTTTTCTGTGTGGAGCGATAATTTAATGTCGCACTCCCATAGCATTCTCGTCAATCTCGTTATTTCTTCCCTCATTATTTTAGGTGGGATTGGTTTTACGGTTATCGTAGATATAAAAAGAAAGAAAAACTTTAAAAACCTTACTTTGCACTCAAAGCTTATGCTCTCTTCTACTCTAATCGTCAATATTATTGCTACAGCTTTTATCTTTATATTTGAGTTCCATAATTCAATTTCCATGAGAGGTTTTACACCATTTGAAGAAGGTATGGCTGCTTATTTTCAAGCGGTTTCAACACGTACTGCAGGGTTTAATACTGTTGATATCTCTGCATTATCAAAACCTTCACTTTTATTAATGATGCTTCTTATGTTTATTGGTGCTGGCAGTGCTTCAACTGGTGGTGGGATTAAATTAACGACTTTTTTGATTATGTTTTTCGGCGTATTTAAATTTTTGCAAGAACAAGATGATATTGTCGTGTTTAAAAAATCCATTAAAGATACGCTCATTGTCAAATCATTAACGATTACTATTATTTCAATTTCGTTTATTTTTCTTTCCATTTTAATTTTAAGCATCACTGAGAAGGTTCCTTTATTAATGAGTGCTTTTGAAGTATTTTCAGCATTTGGAACTGTCGGCCTTAGCATGAATTTGACGCCACACTTAACAATTATCGGCAAAACAATTATTATCTTTATGATGTTTTTGGAAAGATGGGGCCTTTAACATTAGCCTTTTCATTTGCACGTAAAAAACAAAGAAAAATAAAATATCCCAACGAAGATATTTTAACAGGTTGACAACCGTATAAATTATCCATATAATGAGATTACAATAGCATATCTCCAAAGGGGAGTAGCGTCCAAGAACTATTTCTTGGAAACAAAGTCGTCATTACGTAGAACTTAGTTCTTCCGGCTTTGTTGGCATTTTCATTACATATGTCTAGCAAGACCTTTGCCTATCAACGGCAGAGGTCTTTTTTGTTTTCAAATTCCTTCCACCGTTGATGAGCAGGAGTATGGGGAAACTAAACAGTGGGGAACTTCTTCACTTGTTTAGTCTTTATAGAAATGAGAGGAGAATGTACATGGATGTATCATTATTATTGGAGTATGGTTGGGTATTACTCATCCTAATTGCACTAGAGGGGATTTTAGCGGCTGATAATGCTCTCGTTCTCGCAATTATGGTAAAACATTTACCAGAAGAAAAACGAAAGAAAGCACTATTTTATGGATTAGCAGGAGCGTTCGTTTTCCGCTTCGGATCACTATTTATGATTTCGTTCCTAGTAGATGTATGGCAAGTGCAAGCAATTGGTGCGCTTTATCTTATGTTTATCGCGGGGAATCACTTATTTAAAACGTATGTTAAAAAGAATACACATGAAGAAACAGAAGAAAAAGAAGCAAAGAAAAAACAAGAGAACTTTTGGTGGACTGTATTTAAAGTCGAAGTTGCTGATATCGCCTTCGCAGTTGATTCAATTTTAGCTGCTGTTGCACTAGCAGTGACTTTACCGAAAACAGGATTAGGTACGATTGGTAGTCTTGATACAGGTCAATTTATCGTTATCTTTACAGGTGGACTTATCGGATTAGTTATAATGCGATTTGCAGCAACTGCTTTCGTACAAATATTAAAACGTAAACCAGGACTTGAAACTGCAGCATTTTTAATTGTAGGTTGGGTTGGTGTGAAATTAACAGTTTATACGCTAGCACACCCTGCTTTAAATGTCCTTCCGCATTCATTCCCAGAATCCACTCCGTGGAAGCTTACATTCTGGATTGTATTAGTTGGAATCGCAGTTTGCGGTTGGTTCTTCTCGAAAGAAGTAGAAGTAAAAGTAGAAAAGAATTTAGACGAAAAAGCGCTGTAATTACAGCGCTTTTTCTTTTTTCTCGTTTCAATTCCCCTCTCTATTTTTAGAAAAAATTCCATTATACTACCTTTTGTAAACGCTTCCTTTCTAGATGTATGTCCTTTTTGTGAAATATTGCACAAACTTATTGAAACTATGAACAAATCCATGTACCTTATTCATATAAGGAGTATTTATAGACGATGTATTAAAGGAGCGTATTACTCATGCTAGAACAAGGATTAGATTACGTTGTAAAACTGGCTAAGAGCAAAAAACAAATGCTAGATATAAATCCAATGCAATATTTCATTCGTGCTGCACTTGCGGGCATTTATATCGGTTTTATTATTGTACTATGTTTTAAATTAGGTAACTTTTTTCATATTGCAGATTCACCAGCAACATATTTAGCTTCCTCCATGTTTTTCGGAATTGCTCTCGTACTTATTATATATGGCGGCGCTGAATTATTTACTGGCAATACAATGTACTTCACAGTGGCAACTTTAAGAAAAGAAACAACGATTTCTGATACACTTCGTAACTGGGTTGCTTGTTATGCAGGTAACTTAGCTGGCGCTTTATTCTTTGCCTTACTATTTTACGCAACTGGAATTTTCGAAGCAATTGATCACAGTCATTTAATGAATAAAGTTGTTGAAGGAAAGATGAATACACCTACAATGCAATTATTCTTTAAAGCGATTTTATGTAACTGGCTCGTATGTCTTGCCTGCTTCTTACCTTCTCAAGTGAAAGGTGACACAGCAAAAATATTAATGATGATGATGCTCGTTTTCACTTTCTTTTTATCTGGTTATGAGCATAGCATTGCAAACTTATCACTGTTTGCTTTATCTTTAGTATCACCACATCCTGAGACAATTTCTTTTGCGGGCGCTATTCATAACTTAATTCCAGTTACAATCGGTAACATTATTGGCGGATCCGTATTTGTCGGTATGGTATATCATTACTTAACAAAGAAAGCACCTGTTGTTGAACAAGAGAAAACTCAATTAGTTGGAGCTCAAACGGAGGAAATTATTCCTTTACAAGCACATATGAAACATTAAAAACTCCAAAGTTTTACTTTGGAGTTTTTAGCTCCCTACATATTTCAAGGCAATATAAGGATTAATTTCCCCGTTTTCCTTCCCTCTCTCTATGCTCTTTTTCATCTGATGCATACCGATGACATCATTTGTATGAAGGTGAATTTCATTAACATATAAACCTTCGTTGCAGAAAGCTTCTACGAAATCTAACCCACTTTTTTGTCGCCATCCCATATTATAATCGAGGGAAATAATATTCACCTCATTATCCCTAACAATTTGCAAGGCAGATTCTACTGTAGTTGCCAAAACATATCCGTATGGGCAACTTCTTTGATCATCCATATATACATTCATTTTCTATCTCCTCTCTATTTTGCATATGTGACCAACACATAACATATTGCTCCAAGGCTAATAAAAGGTCCGAACGGAATTGGAGTTCTTATGTTTATACGTTTTAGCGCTATACCTATCCCGAAAAAACAAAGACTAAAGCAAGATGCTAAAAATAAAGTTATAAAAACCCCTTTCACTCCGACTATACATCCGAGTAACGAAAGTAATTTTACATCACCTCCGCCAAGACCATCTGGATAAATCTTTTGCATGCAATATAACAAAATGAATATAGTTCCACTACCAGCTAAACTATCTATCCAAGTAACTAACGGTACAAAAATACATTCTAAAATAAGCAAAAGTGCAAACCAAATTAAAATACGATTAGGTATTAGCATATATACTAAATCTGTAACTGAAATAATTAGAAGTAACGAAAAAAGCGATAAAATGATGATGAGCTCTCTTTCCATTCCTATTACATATACAGTAAGAAAAAATAAACTGCCTGTAACAAATTCAAATACTATGTACAAACTTGAGATTTTGCTCTTACAATTCGTACAACGCCCTTTTTGTATACAAAATGAAATGATTGGAATAAGTTCTTTCGGCTGTAACGTATACTTGCAGTAATGACAGTACGAACGCGGTGTAATAATAGATTCCCCTACTGGAACTCTCATCGCAATCACCATAAAAAAAGAACCAAACACCATACCTATTAACAATGCATATAAATAAGTGAACATCCCTTCCTCTCCTTTCCAAAAGAACATAACAAAAAAAGGAGAGAACTTCTACTTCATATTATCTTTATTCTATTAAAAAAGCAGGCCGTTTTCCGGCCTGCTTTCCCTATTTTATACGATGAAATATACTGCTTTTAACGGCCCGTGTACTCCGACAACAAGATTCATTTCAATATCCGCAGAGTTACTTGGTCCTGTAATAAAGTTAATACAAGATGCGACTGCTTCACCTTTTTCCACACGTGAGTTCATATCCTGAACTGCTTGCGTAATACGAGGTACAAGTGTTTCACGTGGAATAATAGCAAAGTATACAGTCGGTAAAAAGTGTAAAGAACGCCCTTGTCCTTTATGACTTTGTACAACAATCGTACCAGATTCAGCTAAAGTATAATCACTAAATGCAATACCGATATTCGCTTTTTCCGCTATACGCATATTCTCTTCTTTTTTCTCAGGATCCCATACATTTACCTCAACATTTTGCTTTGGAAGCTCTTCTTTAAATAAAGAAGTCAATCCATAGGAATCAAAACGTTCATCTGCTGATAATATAATAGGTCCTCCGCCGTTTTCAACGATTACTTTTTGAATATCTTCACGTAAGCGGTCGTTTGTCGTTTCCACAACAGTTGTATGAATGTTTGTACATTGCTTTTTAAATACTTCTAACAATTCTTCTTGTGAATAATCTTTTAACGTTTCTACATTCACATTACTTTTCCATGCTGGACGTTCTACGCCTTCTGTTTTACGCGCGCGCCCAAGTTCTTTTGCGATATTATCTAGAAAGGACTCACGGTTTTGAATTAATCCTGTCATTATTTGTCCCCGCCTTTCTTATGATCTTTATACCAATCACGGAATCGTTCTTTACTTGGAGCTGGGAATTCACGAATATCCGTCCAGTTTTTAAGTGGTCCAACACCTTTTGATACACGGTTACCAGATGTAAATGGACTCATTGCTGCCGGTGCCATTTTCGATCCCATTTTATATAAAGCTGCTGAAGAAGCACCCATACTAAACATTTTCATTGCTAATTTTTCTGCAAGTGGGGCACGACCTTCTTGCTCAACGATGACTTGACGATGTTTTAATAATAAATCATGTAATGGAATTTTTACTGGACAAGCTTCTGTACATGCTCCGCATAAACTAGATGCATAAGGAAGCTCTTTGTAATCGTCATACCCACCTAAAAGTGGTGTTAATACCGCACCGATTGGTCCTGAATAAATAGATCCATACGAATGTCCACCAACGTGACGATATACGGGACATACGTTAACACAAGCGGCACAACGAATACATTGCAATATTGAACGGAATTCCGATCCAAGAATTTGAGAGCGGCCATTATCAACAACGACTAAATGAAACTCTTCTGGTCCATCTACCTCTTCCTCTTGAATTGGTCCTGCTACTGTTACGTAACTTGTTAATTTTTGACCTACCGCACTACGACATAGTAAACCAACTAAAACATCTAATTCTTCCATTGTCGGAACCATACGTTCCATACCCATTACTGCAATTTGTGTTTTCGGAATCGACATGACAAGATCGGCATTACCTTCGTTCGTCACTAAACAAAGAGAGCCAGTATTTGCAACAGCGAAGTTACAACCTGTCACACCAATTTCTGCATCCATAAATTTCTCACGAAGTTGTTTACGAACAAACTTTGTCATTTCGTATGGATCATCAGAATTTTCATATCCAAGTTTTTCTTTAAATACATCACGAATTTGCGTTCTGTTTTTATGAAGTGCAGGCGCAATAATATGTGATGGTGGATCGTTATCTACTTGCAAGATATACTCTCCCAAGTCACTCTCTAACACTTCACAACCAATCTCTTCAAGGGCATGATTCATACTAATTTCTTCAGTTACCATTGATTTTGATTTTACAACTTTCTTCGCTTGTTTCTTTTTTGCAACGTCTTGAATATACTTTGCTGCATCCTCTTTCGTTTTCGCAAAGTAAACGTGACCGCCTCTTTTTGATACATTTTCACTTAACTGCATTAAATAATAATCAAGATTTTCTAACGTATGTTGACGAATTTGTTCACCTAGTTCACGCCATTCTTCCCAGTTTCCCAACTCGTCAGCTGCTTTTAATCGATTTGTATATAAACGCGTTTGTGCAGAAGATACCGCTCCGCGCATAAACGAATCTTGAATTCCATCGCCAACGCGATCATTAAATTTTTTCTCACTGATTTTCATAGACATAGCTTATGTTCCCCCTTCATGAGCGACTATTCAAGACCTCAGCAATATGCATTACTTTTACTTCTTTTCCTAAACGCTCAATACGTCCGCCAATGTTTAACAAACACCCACAATCTGCACCGATTAAATAATCAGCACCTGTTTCCATTACACTATCTACTTTTTCATCTACCATTTGCTCAGAAATTGGAGTCATCTTAACTGAAAACGTTCCCCCAAACCCACAACAATTTTGCACGTTCGGCAGTTCTCTCACAATTAATCCTTTTACGCTTGATAATAAAATTCCTGGTGCCTCTTTTACTCCAAGCAGGCGTGTCATATGACAAGATTTATGAATAGTAGCTATCCCTGGTAAACTTGCACCAACATCTGTAACTTTTAAAACATCTACAATAAATTGTGTAAATTCATATGTTTTATCAGCAACCTTTTGTGCACGTTTAGCCCACTTCGGATCATCTTTAAAAACATGCGGATACTCATGAAACATTGTCGCACAAGATCCAGATGGCGTAACAATATATTCTGCATCTTCGAAAGTTTCAATCATATGTTTCATCGCTTCTTTTGCTGCTTCTACATGGCCGCTATTATAAGCAGGCTGACCACAACAAACTTGTGCTTCTGGAAATTCAATTTCACAACCTAAACGCTCCAATACTTCAACTGTTGCTTTACCGACGTTTGTTTCAAACATATCGACTAAACAAGTAACAAATAAAGTAACTTTCATAACTATAATTCCCCCTCATTACAACTCCACCAAAAATCATATGGTCATCAGATGACTAAGATTAGAAGAAGTAGGCTCAACCATGGCCTATCCTCTCCCTCTTCTAAAGAAAACGCTTACTTAATCTCTCTCTATTTTATCAGAAAATTAGATTTTTAAAAGATTAAATTACGAATTTATATCGCTTTTACCTGTGACAATATGTTCTACATTTGTTAAATGATCTAGCATCGCTTGCTGCGCTAATTCCACATCTTGCTTTAACACCGCATCATATATAGATTGATGCTCTTCTAAAAGTCGTTCTGATGTTGTTTGTTCACCATATAAAATAATGCGTCTTGATTCACCAATCGTTTCAGCAATCATCTCTGAAACATGATTCATGAGCTCAAGCAAGATGTTATTATGCGAAGATTCTGCAATTCCCATATGAAAATGAAAGTCTGCTTTTTCGCCAGCCTTCTCATCTCCAATGCTCTTTGCCATTTCATCTAACCACTGCTTCATATTTTGCAAATTAGCTTCCGTACGTTTTGCCGCTGCCGCTCGAACTGCCCCCACTTCGAGCACCTTCCGTACTTCTAATAAATTCAAAATATCCTCTTTCTTCATTAATAACTTGTTATTTAGTGATTTTGTTAATGAAGAAGGATCGAAATTCCTTACATATGTACCTTCTCCTTGTTTCATTTCAATTAAGCCCATTGCTCTTAGCGCACTTAGCGCTTCACGAACAGCAGATCTGCCAACTTGAAACTGCTCAGCTAATTGATGAACAGGAAGTAGTTTGTCACCAGGTTTTAACGTACCATTTTTAATCATTGTTAAAATAGCTTCAGATACTTCTTCGTAAATTTTTTCGGTTTAATAGATTTGTACTCCAGTTAAATCACCTCAGTATCTTCCAAACAACAATTGTAACGTTTTATAAGAACTTAGCATCCATAACTATTTTAGAACGAATTAGTAAGAAGTACAAATGTTTTGTTCATAAAATAGTCAAATTTTTGATATTTGTTTGATATTAATTAATACATTTACGCGTAACTATTTACCTTCAATATGAAGAGCATATTCCAAAAGTTAGAATATGCTCTCCTCATCTTCTGCTTTTAATTTAATACTAACTGTCGTGCCCTTACCTTTTTCACTTTCTATTCTCCACTCACCGTCATGTATATGAACAATTTGCCTTACAATTGCAAGACCTAAACCTGTTCCACCGTGTTGACGACTTCTCGCTTTATCTACTCGGTAAAAGCGTTCCCCCAGATTTTCTAAATGCTCTCTATCAATACCTATTCCTGTATCTTTTATGTGCAATTCACAATAATCATCGATTTGCTTTAATGTTATTATGATATCCCCGTTTTGATTTGTATAACGTATCGCATTATCTAATACATTATGAAGTACTTGTTGCATACGATCCTCATCAATCATTACGATAATTTCAGGATTTAAATTCGTTGAAATACGAAGGTTTTTTTCTACAAACTGTAACTCGTACGTATTTAGTACATCTTCAATAAGCTGTGAAAAAACGATAGGTTGTTTCTTTAAGGGAAAGTGTTCACCTTCTAGCTGCGCTAGATCTAATAAATCATGAACGAGGCGCTGCATGCGACCTGCTTCTTTATGAATAAGTTGCGTTACTTTTTCCTGCTGCGGCCCCTTCGCTACACCGTCTAAAATAGCTTCACTATATCCTTTAATATAACTAAGCGGTGTTCTAAGTTCATGCGAAACATTAGCTAAAAATTCCTTACGCTTTACATCTTCTGTTTCTAAGGAATTTGCCATTTTATTAAAGGCTTTTCCCAATCGTCCAATTTCATCTTCTGAAGAAATTGTAATCCGCTCTGAGAAATCTCCAGTAGCCAAATGATTTGCAACTCGTTCCATTTGCGAAAGCGGTCTCGTAATGGCGATAATAATTTTTCTACCAATCCATATTGTAATTAAAATCATTGCAAGTGCTAACGGCGCTAAAATAAGACCCATATCAAATATTAAGTCTTTTATACTTTTTAAAGGAATATAAGAGTATACAATACCAACTAATTTTTTATTATCTAAAACAGGGATGACAACACCCATAATATTACGATCAAAATGTTCTTCATACCCTATCTTTGTCACAGTTTTCCCATCTAATAGCGCCTGTCTATCCCCTTCACTTATAAGAGAATGATGGTGAACATCAAAAGGCAAACATGCGCTTAAATCACGCGGATTGTATACGAAAAGGACATCTGAACTAGATATTTGATCATATGCCCTTACTTTCTCTTCAAAAGTGGATACTCCTTCACGTTTATCATATTGCGTGGCAAGACGTTTCCCTTCCATTACTAATGAATCTTTTAAATTATCAACGTATAACTTTTCATATGAGTATAAAGATACAAAATAAAGAAAGGAAACTGTTACACATACTGCACATACTACTGTAAGCCAAAGCTTTTGTACCATCGTAAACATACGTTACACCTCAAATTTATAACCTACACCCCAAACGGTTTGAATGTAGTTTCCACTTTCCCCCAGCTTTAGACGCATCGTTTTCACATGCGTATCTACCGTTCTTGTACTTCCTGCATAATCATATCCCCACACCTTTTCAAGCAATTGTTCCCGGCTAAATACTTGTCCATTATGTTGGCAAAGAAAATATAGTAAATCGAACTCTTTTACCGTAAGAGGAATCGTCTCACCATTCGTCTCGACCCTCCTACTTTTTTCATTAATAAGAATCGGTCCAAATTGAATCTCTTCTTGCTGTTCTTGCTTTGTATATCGTCTTAAAACAGCTTCCATACGAGCAATTAGTTCCCCAGGACTAAATGGCTTTACAATATAATCATCTGCTCCCATACGTAAGCCGTTCACCCTATTCCACTCTTCACCTTTTGCTGTTAAAAATATAATAGGTACATCCGACGTTTTTCGAATCTCTTTACAAACTGAAAGCCCATCCATCTCAGGCATCATAATATCTAGTACAACGAAATCGTAATGATCCGTCTCTAATTTTCGAAGTGCCTCTTTTCCATTTTCAGCTTCTCCCCACTCGTATCCGAAGTTATCTAAGTACATTCCGACAAGTTGCCTCATATCACTTTCGTCATCTACGACTAGCACGTTATATTTACTCATTGTCCTTCCCCTTCTCTCTCTATGAGTTGAAACGGTCCTTTTCCGACTTTAATTGTTTGTTTTATTTTCATATTCTTCATATCCATTACGCATACTTCATCGCTATCATAACTAGCTACATATCCTTCTGCACCGCTTTTCAAAAATGCAAATGGATTAGATCCTACTTCTGCAAATCCTACCTCTTGATACGTACTTGCATCAAACTTTCTAAGCGTATTTGAACCGTGACTTAGCGCATATACATACTTATCATCCTTTGTTATATTCACAGGCATAAACGGAGCATGTAAAGAACGCATCATCTCTCCGCTCTGTAAAGAATACACTAATACTTTCTCATTCACTTGACTTCCATCACCATGTCCACCAATCCATATTTCTTTCCCATCAGCGCTAACCGTAGCTCCTGTTGATGCTGGTGGAATCATAAAGGACTGTATCACTTCTTTTTTCATTGTATCAATGGTCGTTAGTTTCGTATCATAAAAGTTGAGTACAGATAACTGGTTATGATGCTCTACCATCGTTATCGGCCCTTTTCCTGTTGAAACACTCCCTGTCTCTTTTCCTTTTATCGTAAAGAACCTTACCTTTTGTTCATTTTGATCGGCAGCAAATAATTGTGTTCCATCATCTGATGCGATAACATTAGCAATTCCTTTTCCAATCTTATATTTGTCCACTTGTCTTCCTTCTGCTAGTGAATATACATACATATATTCTAATTGCTTACCATAAACAAGTATTTCCTCGCCATTTGGAAGTAGCGTAACCCCCGCAATCGGCTCATTTAATTCCCATGTTGTTAATAGCTTCTTTGTTTTTTTATCAATAAAACTAATACTACCTTCCTTTACATTCGTTGTTATAATAACACTTTTATCTTTAGCAATCGGTGTATACGAACTTCCTTGACACCCTACTAATAGAAATAAAAAACAGAGAAGAAAAACATACTTTCTCAAAAGATTCCCTCCATCTTCAGATGATTTCGTTATAATTGTAAAATAACAAATAAATGTGTGGAAAATGTGAAATCTTCCTTTATTAATAAACTTACATATATAATGTACAACAAATAGAATTTGAGGTGTGTAAATTATGCTTTTTCCTGATTTAGCGAATAAAATTGTACGTGAAGTACGCAGATTAATTACTGAAAACATTATTATTATTAATATACAAGGCGTTATTATCGCAAGTACAGATGCGGAAAGAATCGGTCAATTTCATGAAGGTGCACTCCGCTGTGCGAAACAAAAGAAAACTGTCATTATTACAAAAGACGATGAACGACGACTGCAAGGTGTAAAAGCTGGGATGAACCTTCCTTTACTATTCCATGACGAAGTAATCGGCGTGATTGGAATTACAGGAGAACCTGAAAATATTTCACAATACGGAGAAATATTACGTAAGATGACCGAATTATTAATTCATGAAAACTACTTTTTAGAACAACTAGAACTTGAGCACCGTTCTTATGAAGCATTTGTCTTTGATTGGCTTCAAAATACAGACTGGTCTCCAAGTTTTCTCGATCGTGCAAAAACGCTTGGCATTGATTTATATAAGAAGAAACAACTTATTTTATTATCAATCGCCCAAGATAATACGATGCTCCAGCGTAAAATTTGGCAACATATGCGCAACATTTTAGCAAAAGAAAATTTATTTGTTCGCTGGGGAAATGATCGGTTTATTTTGTTTACAACAATCCAATCCAAAGAGCAAACCTTTCAATTTTTAAAACGGTTAAAACAAGACTGTGAAACTTTATTTTCTATTACTTTATATATCGGGATTGGACAAACAGTTACGCCAAGCAATATGAACTTATCGTACGAACAAGCATTACGCGCCCTTTCAGTATCACTTGAAACGAATAAAATTGTATTTAATGAAGATTTACGTTTAGAGATGTGCTTACAAGATATTTCTACTGAAACTCGAGAACAGTTTCTAGAGCGTACCATTGAAAACTTAGTATCATCTCCTGAGCTTATGCACACTTTACGTTTATTTATCGATTATAACCAATCTTATAAGCAGACAGCTGAGCAATTACATATACACATTAACACATTGCATTACAGGCTAAAAAAGATTGAAGAACATACAGGACTTGACCCGAAACAATTCAAAGATTTAAATGTTTTATACTTCGCACTCCTCTTATTAGATAATCACACAAAAAATAACGATAAAATAGATTAATCTTTAGATGATTGTACATAGAAAGAATCCTCCAACTTTTTTATCATTATAATGAAAGCACTGTTACAACGTTTTTTATTATGACGAAATACGTTAACAGTTTGAGGGGGATTTCCAATGTTAGAAAAGCAAATTATTGATTCATTCGTATCTATTGTTGGCGAAGATAATGTAGATACATCCAATATGGGGCGTTTAACTTATAGTTATGATGCCACTCCAAACTTCCAAGCGATGCCTGATGCAGTCATCGCTCCTCGTAATACAAATGAAATAGCAGACGTGTTAAAAGTGTGTAACACTCATAAAATCCCAGTATACGTTCGCGGGTCTGGAACAAATCTTTGCGCTGGAACGTGTCCACTTGAAGGTGGTATCGTCCTTATTTTCCGCCATATGAACAATATTTTAGAAATTGACGAAGAGAATTTAACAATTACTGTACAAGCTGGTGTTATTACACTTGATATTATTAAAGCAGTAGAAGAAAAAGCTTTATTTTATCCACCAGATCCAAGCTCTATGAAAATTTCTACAATCGGCGGTAACATTAATGAAAACTCCGGCGGATTACGTGGTTTAAAATATGGCGTAACACGTGATTATGTAATGGGGCTTGAACTTGTCTTACCGAACGGCGATATCATTCGTACTGGCGGTAAATTAGCAAAAGATGTAGCTGGTTATGATTTAACTCGTTTATTTATTGGTTCTGAAGGAACACTTGGTGTTGTTACGGAAGCTATATTAAAACTTGTCCCTATGCCTGAAACGAAGAAAACGATGCTTGCGCTATATGAAGATATTAACGAAGCTGCTCGAGCTGTTTCTGCTATTATTGCAAATAAAATTATTCCGGCGACACTTGAGTTTTTAGACCAACCAACAATTGAAGTTGTAGAAGAGTTTGCACAAATCGGTTTACCAACTGACGTTAAAGCAATTTTATTAATTGAACAAGATGGCCCGCCCGAGGTTGTCAATCGCGATATCGAAAAAATGGCTAACGTTTGCCGTGCTATGAATGCGGTCGATGTTCGCGTTGCAAAAGATGAAGCCGAAGCAGATGCGCTTCGTACAGCACGCCGTAGTGCACTATCAGCACTTGCAAGACTAAAACCGACAACAATATTAGAAGATGCAACTGTACCACGTTCACAAATCGCTCCAATGGTTGAAGCAATTAATGCAATTGCAAAGAAATATAATATTCCTATTTGTACTTTTGGTCATGCTGGTGATGGTAATTTGCATCCGACTTGTATGACAGATGCCCGTAATGAAGAAGAAATGCATCGTGCCGAACAAGCTTTTGCTGAAATATTTGCGAAAGCGATTGAGCTTGGTGGTACGATTACTGGTGAACATGGTGTTGGCGCAATGAAAGCTCCGTATTTAGAAATGAAATTAGGTAAAGAAGGTATTGCTGCTATGCAAGGGATTAAACAAGCCTTCGACCCAAACAACATTATGAATCCTGGAAAGATGTTCGCGAAAGACTCTCGTAAAAGAGTGGTGGTTGAGCGATGACCACATTAAATAAAGAAAACATTCAAAAGGAATTTAAAGAACGATTAAGTGAAGATGAACTACTAAACTGTATGCGATGCGGCTTTTGTTTACCAACTTGCCCTACTTACATTCAATCTGGGTATAAAGAATCACATTCCCCACGCGGACGTATCGCCTTAATGAAAGCCGTCGTTGATGGTTTAATTGAGCCGGATGAAGATGTTGAAGATACATTAAATGTTTGCCTTGGCTGCCGCGCTTGTGAACCTGTTTGTCCATCTGGTGTGAATTATGGACATTTATTAGAAGAAGCTCGTGATATTATTAATCAAAATAAAAAGTTCTCCATGCCCGTGAGAGCTGTTCGTAAAGTTGTTTTTGAAGGACTATTCCCGCATCAAAACCGAATGCGAACATTAACAGGACTAATCGGATTTTACCAGCGTTCTGGTTTACAAACGCTAACACATAAAACAGGTATTATGAAGTTATTCCCTGAAACACTTGCAACGATGGACCTCGTTTTGCCAAAAGTCCCTAAAATGAAAGCAATGAAAGATCGTCCTGAATTTTTACCTGCTGAGGTGGCAAAGAAGAAACAAGTTGCATTCTTCACAGGCTGTTTAATGGATACGATGTTTTTAGAAACAAATAACGCAACGATGAAACTTCTTCAGTTAGCTGGTTGTGATATCGTTATTCCGAAAACACAAAGTTGCTGCGGGGCATTACATGGGCATGCTGGTGAAAAGAGTGGAGCAAAAGAATTAGTAAAACGAAATATAGAAGCATTCGAAGATTTAAACATCGACTATATTATTACGAATGCAGGTGGTTGCGGAGCTTACCTCGTAGACTATGATTATCTGTTAAAAGATGATCCCAAATGGGCTGAACGCGCAAAGCAATTTGTTTCTAAAATTAAAGATATTACTGCTATACTAGTAGAACTAGATTTCCATAAACGTAATGACTTACGACTCACGCCGCAAATCATTACGTATCAAGACTCTTGTCATTTACGCAATGTTATGCGAACATCTTCGGAACCTCGTATGTTACTAGAGGCCATTCAAGGCGCAACATACCGCGAAATGAAAGATGCGGACCGTTGCTGTGGTTCTGCTGGTATTTATAATATTGTCCATTCGGAGTTATCAATGGAATTTCTAGATTACAAAATGGACCGTGTACATGAAACAGATGCAGCGACAATTGTTACTGCAAACCCTGGATGTCTATTACAAATGAAACTAGGTATTGAACGTGAAGGTCTTTCTCATAAAATGAGAGGAATTCACATTGTTGATCTATTATTAGAAGCAATTGAAACCAACTCGTAATAACTCGTAACATACGTAATAATAGGAAAACGGCTATCTCCTTCGTCTACGTAAAGAGATAGCCGCTTTTTTGTCCGCTACAACATTAAAAATATGTTACTTTATTATAAAAAAGAACAACAGAAACATTACAGTTTTGTAAAAATACATCCAGTATATTCCTCAAAAAAATGCTAAAATCATTGATACAATAGGATTCTTCATTTTTAATATAGGTACATTTATCCAAAAACCCCCTCTTAAAACCAAGTATAAAAATGCTAAAAATTCCTTTTATACTCTATGTTTCTCTTATTTCATCCCTTTCCTCCTCTTAGGATAAATTAGGAAATTTTTAAGTCTATGAATTTTTTTCCATCTTTTTTCTCGCAAATTGTATGCTACGATGAATTGGTCAGTCAGACAGGCTGTCAAAAACAAATCGTGTGAAAACAAATTAAAACTTTATATAGGGGGACACACATCATGAAAAAGCGTGTTTTATTATCTGTAGCTGCTGCAACAGCTCTTACTTTAGGAGTATCTTCTTTAGATGCACAAGCTGCAACAGTACAACCATCTAACATAAAGGTTCAAAATATTCAGCATTCAAAAATGATGATGAAGCAAATGAGCCAACAAGAATTACAAGCATTCTTACAATCTATGGGAGTTGAATCATTAGCACAATGGAACCAAGGACAATTCCAACAAGATTGCTTCATTCCTGGTCAACAGCCTACTGAAAATGTTGTTACTGAACAACCAACAGCTAAGCCAGAAGCTCAAAAGCCTGCTGAGGAAACTCAAAAACCAGCTGAACAAAAGCCTGCTGAAGAAGTTGCTAAACCAGAAGCTCAAAAACCAGCTGAAAACAACAATACTCAAAACGAAACACAAAAACCTGCTGAGCAAAAGCCTGCTGAAGAAGCAAAATCTTTAAGCGAATTCGAACAACGCGTTGTTGAATTAACAAACGCAGAGCGTACAAAACAAGGCTTATCAGCATTACAAATCGATACTGAATTAAGCAAAGTAGCACGCATTAAGTCTGAAGATATGCAAAAAAACAACTACTTTGATCATAACAGCCCTACATACGGGTCTCCGTTTGACATGATGAAAAAATTTGGTATTTCTTATAAATCTGCAGGTGAAAACATCGCCCAAGGACAACGTACTCCAGAAGAAGTTGTACAAGCTTGGATGAACAGTGCCGGACACCGTGCAAACATCTTAAATAGTGGCTTCACTCATATCGGTGTTGGCTATGTAGAAAGCGGCAACTACTGGACACAACAATTTATTACGAAGTAAATAAAAAGAGAGTCTTCTAGGAGAAGACTCTCTTTTTATGTTTCATAGCTTTCTAATATGTATGCGTATAAAATGTAGAACATAAACAAAATAGACCCGCAGCTTATTACACTAATTAACAAGTAAAATCCCCACTTCAGGCTCAAAAGCAACGAAAATAATATGCTGCATGCCATCACTTGAAAGATTCGCCTACTAACTAAACGGATTTTTTGTAATTTGATCGGTTCTTTCTCTCTATCCTTCACCTTTTTAAACACTTTACTAAACATAAAAAGAAACATACTAATTCCAATCGTTAGTCCTGTCTGAAAGGATATAATACTTCCCAAATTAATAAAGAGAATTAGTATATGGACAAACATCATAAATAAAGTAATACTCTTTATAAATCCATTTATAATGAAATACTCCCCTTCATTAAACTTATATATATTATGTAAAATAACATATACTAATCCATGTAAAATAATAATAAGGACAGGGATAAATAATACGACAACTTGTTTACTCATAAACTCGTTCGCTCCACCATTCTCGTTCCAATGCACTGCCATACGAGTTGGTAAATATGGATAAATACATAGAGTAAGTAAAAGACAAGCGAAAAATATCCCTAGCATATATTTATATTTGATCAAGTAATTCTCACCTCTCTTTTCTCTTAACGGCTTCGCCTCTTTCAGAGAAATCCCTGCAAAAATCTACCTTTTTCAACTTTAAACTTACACTTTACCTATTTTCTCTTTCAAATTTTTTCATTGTATCGTTTAAATTTGTAGGGAAAGGTACGTCAACAACGATCTCTTCTTTCGTAATCGGATGCAAAAAATTAATCTTCATCGCATGTAACGCTTGCCCGGACATATATGTTGTTTGCCCACCATATAATACATCCCCAACTAATGGATTTCCATTATAGCTCATATGAACGCGAATTTGATGCGTTCTACCGGTTTCTAACTGTAACGTTACGAGCGTCGCATTTTGTTTTTTAAAATATTTCTCTACTTTATAATACGTTATAGCTTGGTCTCCCTTTGGAGAAACACGACGCCTTGTAGCATGATGTCGATTTCTTCCGATAGCTGCATCAATTGTCCCCTGCTTCTTTTTTACTTTTCCTTCAACAAGTGCCATATACGTTCTTTTGATTTTCCGTTCCATTAATAAACGATCCATAATTGCACCCGCAATTCCATGTTTTGCGAATACAACACCACCTGTCGTATCTTTATCTAATCTATGGATATGCCGAACCTTCGTCTCTAAACCTTGCATTTGAAAATGAAAAGCAACAAGATTGGCAAGTGTTCCCGTCCCATTTTTTTCAGAAGGATGTGTATCCATTTGCCCCTGCTTATTTACAATGAGTACGTGATCGTCTTCAAACACTACATTTAATTCACCATATTCCGGCTCTACGCCGTACTCCTCCTCCATAAACATATGAACTTGTAACTTATCTCCTTCTTTTAAAAGTTCATTCCATCTCCTTTGTTCTCCGTTAACCGTAACACCTTTTTCCATACGAAGCTGATGTAATAACTTTTTTGGTACTTCCCATTCCATTTTTAACAACGACTCAATACTTATACCATTCCACGTCGTTGGAACTGTAATTTCGCACCATTCGCCCTTTTTCTTTGTTTCCATACTATAATCACCTTATTTCTATTGATTCTCTCATTGTAACGGAAAACATACTTTGATGCACCGTCAAAAATAGAGGACAGTCTTATAATCGACTGTCCCCTCACGCTCTAAGCCTTTTCAT
Source organism: Bacillus sp. TH17 (assembly GCF_016651125.1). NCBI lineage: Bacteria > Bacillati > Bacillota > Bacilli > Caryophanales > Bacillaceae > Bacillus > Bacillus sp. TH17. The sequence goes on along the minus strand of NZ_JAEKEN010000001.1, from coordinate 942,692 downwards.
CTCCTGCAACACTTCTTCAGCTTTTTGTTCATACAACAAATCTTTAAAGAAATCCGCCAATCGTTTATAGTCGTTGTACGTATCTAATAAGTCGTCTATTTTCTCTCCTTTCATAACTTGCTGCTTTTGCTTCATTTTTACTGGATAACGATACCCCGATACTTCTTGTATTTTGTAATACTCATCCTCTACTTGAATAACTTTTACAATTTCCTCTTCTTCCGCATCCATCGTATACCCGTCAAATTCTCTAAGTAGTTCATAAATAATATGAGTCCATTCATCTTTTGGGTAAAACCCTTTTTCTAACCGATAACCGACAATGCGATACATATGCCCATCGTTTTCAGCAAACTGTACTGTATCATTTAGCTTAAACTTAAAATAACGAAACATTGCCTTCACCTACTTGTATGTAATCTTCTTATCACATACTATGCGCAAAATATAGGCCCTGCTATTCATAAAAAAAACTCATCTTATAGATGAGTTTTTTTATGATGATTTTTCTCTTTTCTTTCGAAATGGTAGCCACCAGTTCCAATCCCCAAACAATTTCATTAAACTTGGTACGAGCATGAGACGAATAATTGTTGCATCAAGAAATATTGCTAATGCAACCCCAAGCCCCATCTGCTTTACTGGTAAAATATCAGTAAAGGCGAACGCACCGGTAACAACAATCATAATTAAAGCGGCGGACGTAATAATCCTACTTGTCGAAACAAGCCCTTCTAACGTTGCTTGATCGTTATCTCCTGTTTCTTCATAAAGCTCATGAATACGTGAAATAAGAAATACTTCATAATCCATGCTAAGCCCAAATACGAGGCCGAAAATAAAGATTGGTAATACAAATAAAACTGAACTCTCTTCTAATCCGAAATGACCACCTTCAAATAACCAAATTACAATTCCAATTGTTGCACTTAAACTAAGTACGTTCATAATAATAGCTTTAATTGGAATGAGTATAGAGCGGAATGCGAATAATAAAATGACAAAGGTTGATCCAAATATAACAGACATACCAATTGCAACTTTATCTTTAATTTCATCTTCTAACTCTTGCTGGAACGTCGTCATACCGCCCAAATAATAAGTAACATCATTTTCTTTATAATTCTTTTTGAAATCACGAACCCATTGTTTTGCGGTTTCTGTACTTGGCTTCGTATCCAAAAAGACTTCCATTGTTGTTTTATTCCCTTTCGTATACGCTTCAAATACAGGAGCTATTTTCGCAGCCTCTGGCGACTGTAACATTCCAGCAACTTGATCTGCTTTCATTCCATTTAGCCCGTCATATACACTTTTCACCTTATATACTTGCTTATCGTCTTTTAACTTTTGAACAACAGCTTCTATCTTTTGTAAACTTTCTTTTTCTGTTATATCTTTCTTCGTCTCTACTACTAATGTCACATCAGCGTGTGTTTGGACAGTTTTATTAAAGGCTTCTTCATACTTCTCAAATGCAACTCTCGTATCACTCTTTTCAGGTAACGCTTCAACACCAGGAAACTGCAAGTTAGCTGTACGTAGCGGTAATAAACAAATAACAATAAATGTTGTAACAACAATAATCATGACGATTGGATGTTTCATTACAAACTGTGCAAATTTACGCCATACATTTGATGGCGTAGGCGCCGCCTGATTCTTTTTTAATATCTTTTTACCAATTAAAGATAATAGCGCCGGAAGAAGTGTGAGCGAAAACAAAATGCTCATAATAACGACAATCATCCCGCTAATAGCAACAGACTGAATATAATCTATCTTAAAGAAAAATAAGCCTGATAAACCGACGAATACACATAACCCTGAAAATACGATAGCACGCCCTGCCGTTTGATACGTAATCGCTATCGCTTCTTTCACTGTTCTCTTCGCAACTTCCTCTCGAAAACGATTTACAAATAACAGTGCGAAATCAATTGATAATGCGAGTCCAATCATCGGTGCAACATTTAACACGAAAATAGATAGCTCTTTATCACTACCTATAAAATATAAAATCCCCATCGTACTAATGACACTAAGCGCGCCATTTACAATCGGTAAAATAGACGCAATCAGACTACCAAATGAGAATAATAGTACGAGAAAAGCAATAGGTAATCCAATCATCTCTGCTACTTTTAAATCATTTTGCGTTCTTTCATTAATCTCTTGATTAATTTTCGGATATCCTGTCGGTGTTACTTTTAATACGCTATTACTTTCCTTCTCGATTTTCCCGGCAAATTGTAATGTCTTTTCCATTCGTTCTTTATTTGTTTTCCCGGAAAATAAAATCGTCGCATAACCGATATCATCTTGTAACATCTCTTTATTTTGCATTGGATGATGGAAAGATTCGTATTTTTCTTTCTCTTCAATTTGATTTATTATCCCCTCTATACGCTTTTGGAACTCCTCATGCGAAGTATCCTTTTCCTTCTCAAAAACGAGTAAAAGTGTATCTTGAGACTGCTTAAAATCTTTATCTAAAATTTCTTTCGTCTTTTGATAATCCCCTTCTGTTTGGAAACCATCACCGCCCAGTACTCCTGGAAGTTTTGGAGCAAAAATACCGAGCACTATCGCAAGTAGTAGTAATGCTACAATTACTGTATAACGAAATTGATACAAAAAAGTTCCTAACTTCCCCCACTTATCAATTTTATGTACATTTGTCTTCACACATTTTCACCTACTTTATATAATTCACTTGTCATTTATACTTTATCACATCTCCCCATAAACAAAAAACGTCTAGAAAAACTATAATACTAGTTTTTCTAGACGTTTTTTTATCTCTCGTTATTAAGTCCCAATCTCTCGGTAAGTAAACGATGACAATAAATTGCGATGATTAACAAAATGCCACCTGCACAGTAACCAGCCAAAATATCAGTCGGGTAATGAACATTTAAAATAACTCTACTTAATCCAATCAATATAATTAATATGCCCATCGAAATCGTAATACCACATTTTCCAGCTACACTCTTCAAATTGGCAGCAATGATATAGGCAAGAAAACCGAATGTTATAATAGATAGCATTGCATGTCCGCTTGGGAAGCTATACCCAAGTGCGTCAAGTGCCTCATTTAATGATGGGCGGTCTCTTTTTGCAATTTCTTTTATTCCCTTATTAACAAGGTGTGTCGTTAATATAGCCATTGGATACACAATCATAGCAGCATAATAACGCTTTTTCCAAAAAACGAGCAAGCTTATAATTAGTATCATTATAACTCCAATTGCAGATCCTAGCTTTGTAAAGTATGAGAAGAATGTAAGTGAGCTTTCCGTTTGTAATCCTTTTACCATATCACGTACGTATGTATCCATCATTGTAACACCACCTACATGTACCCTCCAAGCGATGATGCTAAATAGAACAAACAATAAAATGATACACATTAACTCATACTGATGTAACTTTTTCTTCAATCGATTTCCTCCTACTATGAAAAAATGCGATTTCTACTTTAGAAACCGCATTTTCTTACTTATTTACCTTTTGTTTTCAGCTCTGTCCAGTAGCGATCGTAGTCTTTTAACTTATCGTCTACATCAACAAGCCACTCTGTACGATCTAATTCTTCTTTTGTTAAGAAGATCATGTGATTATCACGATATTCTTTACTATGAAGAGGATGAGCTTTTTCATTTGGATTACTGTAACCAATTGACTCGTAGTTTTTCACACTTACTTTTTCATCTAATAAGTAGTTCATAAACTTCTCTGCAAGTTCTTTATTTTTCGCACCTTTTGGAATTGCTAACGTATCAGCCCAAATTGTGCCACCTTCTTTTGGTACAACGTATCCTACATCTTTATTGTCTTTCGCAATGAATGCTGCGTCTCCAGACCAAACTGTCCCGATCCAAGCATCTTCTGTAATGAATTTTTGTTTAATGTTATCTGTATCGAATGCTAATAAGTTTGGAAGTAGCTTCTGCAAATCAGCAGACGCTGTCTTTAGCTGTGCATCCTCTTTCGCGCTATTAGAGAAACCATTTTTCTTAAGTCCCATTCCTAATACTTCACGAGAATCGTTTAATAAAGTAACATGTCCTTTATATTTCTCGTTCCATAAATCATTCCAGCTTGTAGGTGTTTCTTTCACATACTTTTTATTGTATGCAATTCCTGTTACACCCCAAGTATATACTAGAGAATACTTATTCTCTGGATCAAACGCAGGTGTTTTAAAGTTAGAAACAAGGTTCTCGATGTTCGGGATATTCTTCTTATCTAAAGGCGCTAATAAGTCCATCTTCGCCATCGTTTTCACCATGTAATCAGATGGCTGAATTAAATCATATGTCGCGCCACCAGCTTGTAATTTCGCAAGCATTTCTTCATTACTTGCATATTTATCGTAGTTAATTTTCACGTTATATTTCTTTTCAAAATCTTTTAAAACTTGCTCATCAAAATTGTCAGCCCAGCTATAAATGTTTAATTCTTCTTTTTTCTCACCACAACCAGCAAGTACACCTGCAGCAAGACTGAAGCTAATTGCTATACCAGCTAATCTCTTCACTAATTTCATCGGTTTATTACCTCCTCGTTCTTTCTATATCATTCGTATTATAAAGGAAGGTGTCCTCCAGAGTTCTCTTCACCGTCTGCACCTTTATTACGGAAAATTTCCGATAGCACCATTAATCCTACAATTACAACAATTAATATTGTAGAAAGAGCATTAATTTCAGGCGATACTCCACGCTTAACCATACTATAAATGTATAATGGCAATGTTGTTGATCCTGGTCCTGATACGAAGAAACTAATTACAAAATCATCAATCGATAATGTGAATGTTAATAATGCGGCTGAAATAACTCCTGGTGCAATTGCTGGAAACGTTACATAACGAAACGTTTGCCACGGCGTTGCTCCTAAATCGTTTGCAGCCTCTTCTAAATCACGTCCCATACCAGAAAGACGTGCCGCTAAAATAACAACAACAAATGAAATACTGAATGTAATGTGTGCAATAATAATTGTTGTTTTTCCAAGTTCCATACCTAATTGACTAAATAGGATAAGTAAAGATAATCCCATTAAAATATCAGGAATTAAAATTGGTAAATATACAAGACCGTTAATGGCCCCTTCAAAACGATATTTGTAACGGTGTAATGCAATAGCAAAAATCACACCAAGAACTGTCGTCACAATTGTCGTTATAACAGCAATCGTCATACTATTTACAAACGCATCAATAACATCTTGTTTTTGAAATAAATCTGTATACCAATGGAGTGTAAAGCCCTCCCATTCCGCATTAATGCGAGAATCGTTGAAGGAATATACCATTAAAACCATCATTGGAAAATACAAAAACAATAAGATTAACCAAGAATAAGAAACTAAAAACTTCTTCATTTTTGCCTATTCCCCTCCGTTTCCATCATATTTATATACTTTCGTTGCACGATAATATAAGTAAATTAACAGAACAGAGAATAGAACAACAATCATAGATAACGCGGAACCAAACGGCCAGTCACGTGAACCTAAGAATTGGTTTTGAATTACGTTTCCGATTAATGCTACTTTCGATCCACCCATAACGTCTGATACAACAAACATTCCGATAGAAGAAACGAATACTAAAATAGAACCAGTAGTAATCCCTGACATCGTCATCGGTACTGTTACATTCCAAAATGCCTTTACTGGTGTTGCTCCTAAATCATAAGCCGCCTCTAGCTTACGCTTATCAAGCTGCTCAATTGCTGCATACACTGGTAAAATCATAAATGGTAATAAAGAATATACCATTCCGAGTATTACAGAAGGCGTATTATATAGCAGATTTAAAGGTTCACTAATAATACCTAGTTTCAATAGCAATGTGTTTACAAGACCTTGTGAACGTAAAATAACAATCCATGCGTATGAACGAACAAGAAAGTTAATCCAGAACGGAATCGTTGCCAATAATAGAAGGATAGAACGATATTTACGATCAACAATTGTAATTGTATAGGCGAATGGATAACCGATTACTAAACATAGTACTGTCGTAATAACAGCTATCTTCACTGTTTCCCATAACGTCCCCATATATAATGGATCAAACACACGTGCTATGTTATCTAATGTAAATTTCATTTCCACTGTCCCGTATGCTCCGCGCTGCATGAAGGCAAATGCTAATACGAACAGAAGTGGAATTAGGAAGAAGAGTAACAGCCATACGACTGTAGGTAATGCGAGTAATTTCCCTTTCTTCAATTTAAGGTCACCTCGTCCTCTTGCTCCCAGCCTACATATACATTATCTCCAATGCTCCACTGCGTTGCTTCTTCAGCAGTTTGATATGCCATTAGTAATTCCGCTGTTTTCTCCTCACGTACATATAGCTTTTCCATATTTCCAACAAATTCAATATCTTCAATATGTCCAAGATGGTATTCTTTTAAAATTGGCTCTTCAACCGAGCGAACTTTTACATTTTCAGGGCGAACTGCTACGTAGTTTTCCCCATTTTTCACGATATTATTTTCACCGATGAACGTCGCAACAAACAATGTTTTCGGCTTATTGTAAATTTCCTTAGGCGTGCCGACTTGTTCGATATGCCCTTTATTCATAACGACAATACGATCACTCATACTCATCGCTTCTTCTTGATCGTGCGTTACATATATGAACGTAATTCCTAAATTACGTTGTAAGTTTTTCAATTCACGTTGCAAATCTTTTCTTAACTTAAAGTCAAGCGCTCCAAGTGGCTCATCTAATAGTAATACACGTGGGTTGTTTACAATTGCTCTTGCAATTGCTACACGCTGCTGCTGTCCACCAGAAAGCTTCGAAGGTTTACGATTACGGAACTCAAGTAACTGCGTTAAACGCATTGCCTCTTCCGCACGTTCTTTCTGTTCTGCTGCTGATACTTTTTGCATTTTCATACCGAAACAAATATTTTTTTCAACATTCATATGTGGGAATAGTGCGTAATGTTGGAACACTAAATTCATATGACGCTTGTATGGCGGCAAATCGTTAATCTTTTCATCATCTAATAAAAGATTCCCTTTAGTTGGGGTTTCAAATCCTGCGATCATACGAAGTAAAGTCGTTTTCCCGCAACCACTCGGTCCTAAAATTGTTAAAAATTCTCCTTCTTTAATATCTAAAGAAAGAGGGGGATAATCACTTGATTTCCAAAATGTTTTTCTACTGCTTCAACTTTAATAATCTTTTTCATTTTCCCGTCCTATCTACCTTAAATTTTAATTTTTATATTCATGAATAAATATTTATGTTCTATAGACTATTTTTTTGTTTCGATCCAAACAAAAATGGTTGTTTAGCAGCGTTCTCTTCTATTCTTTATGTAGTATGTTTGATTCATTTTCGCATGATACATATGTCGAACAGAAAAACCCCTTCAGTTGCGAAGGGGTTTTTATCATACGGCTACGCCTACTGATAAACACCATCATCATTTTAACAACTTTCGTATGAATTTTAAAGCACTTTTTGTAGAAGAGTAACGAATTTTCATGTCGAATGCTGTAGATTGGGACAAAATGCTTTTATAATGGGAAAAAGTCCGAAAACTTTGTTCACCATGATAGCTGCCTAATCCACTACTTCCAACGCCCCCAAAAGGTAAATATGGCGTTGCAAGATGATATACGACATCATTTATACATCCTCCGCCATATGAAATATTACTCGTCACTTTCTCTTGCACTTTTCTATCTTCAGAAAATACATATAGTGCTAACGGCTTTGGATGGTGCTGAATCGTTTCAATTACCTCTTCTATTTTGTCATATTCTATAATTGGTAAAATAGGTCCAAAAATTTCATCTTCCATAACAGCACTTTGCCATGTAACATTCGTTAACACTGTCGGCTCGATGTGTAATGTTTCTTTCTTATAATTCCCGCCAATCACAGGTTTACCGTCTTGTAAAAATGTACATAAGCGTTCAAAATGACGCTCACTCACAATTCGCACATAATTGTCATTTTGCAAAGCATCTTTTCCATATTGCTCTGTGATTTCATGTCGTAATGCCTCGATTAACTGCTCTTTCACTGAAGAATGAACGTACATATAATCAGGCGCTACACACGTCTGCCCAGCATTCAAAAACTTGCCCCAAACGATTCGTCTTGCGGTTACATCTAGCTTTGCATCTTTATGTACAATACATGGGCTTTTCCCGCCAAGCTCTAACGTAAGAGGCGTTAATTTTTTCGCCGCTGCTTCCATCACAACTTTTCCGACACCAACACTACCTGTAAAGAAAATATAGTCAAACGGTTCCTTTAAAAGTGCAGTGCTTTCCTGAGCGCCGCCTTCTACTACCGATACAAGCTCTTCTGGGAATAATTCACCTAACATTCTCGTAAGCACTTTTGAAACATTTGGTGTTAACTCTGACGGCTTTAAAACGACTGTATTGCCAGCTGCCAATGCTCCTACGAGTGGTGCAATCGCTAATTGAAACGGATAGTTCCACGGTGCGATAATAAGCGTCACACCATACGGTTCTGGCACCACTTTCCCCTTCGATCCAAAATGAGTAAGAGCTGTGCGAACACGCTTCGGTTTACTCCAAGATGAAATATGCTTCATTTGAAAAGAAATCTCTTTTAGTACATATCCAATTTCTGTTGTAAATGATTCGTGAACTGATTTATTCAAATCTAATTTCAACGCTTGAAAAATCTCACCTTCAAAACGCTGAATTCCTTCATAAAGCTTCTGCAAATTCTTCTTTCTCGTCTCTAGACTTCTCGTATGTCCTTTGTGAAAATATTCCTTTTGTTTATTTACAATAGAGGAAATACTCATGCACTCACCTTCTCCCACTATTTTTATCCAATTCTTTCATTATTTATATAGACTTCATATGTAACAAATTTCTATTCTTAAAGTTACATTATATATAACTTTTCCCTTTATATAAAATTCATTGCTCACAAAAAACTACCGAAAGAAAATCTCCCGGTAGTTTTACTGTATTAACGGTATAAACGAACAGCACCTGCAGAATTATCATCAGCTTGTCCTACTACTTCAAACTTCAGACCAAGCTTCGGTAAAATACGTCCTGCATCTGGAATCTGTTGATTAATATACGTTTTCGAATCATCAAACTTCGGTACACCAGCTAAGCCATTATACGTATATGTTCCACGCGTTGGAGATACAACTTTCCAAGCTGGCGTTTTGTCGAATGAGAACGCCGCATCAGCAATCTGGAATCGTGTACTACTGTCAATTGTCGGCTTACCATTTAAAGTTCCTACAATTGCTTCTGGATGAGAATCAACTACACCAAGGAAACCGTGTCCTGGATGTAAACCAACCCAGTTATCTGAGTAAGCTGAGTCTGCATACCATACAACCATACCTGAGTTATATTCTGGACCGCGAGCAAATTTCAATGCGCTATCTGATCCAGTATGGTTTCTCCACTCTACATAGTAGTTATGTTTTTTCTTCTCTGTTCCGCTAGAAACAACGAAACCATCTAATTTAAATTGTGATGTACCTTCTGCATCATCTGAGAATGCAACTTTACCATCTACTGTTAATGACGCATTATCAAGTAGGAAACCATTTAATGCTAAACCACCATCTGTAATGTACTCAAATGTTAATTTTACTTTCTTACCTTTGAATTGACTTAAATCATATGATTTGTCAATCCATTTCCCATTTGTCGTAGCTGCATTTCCACTATTTGCTTTCTCACCAATTCTTTCAATTAACGTTTGTTGACCATCTTCTGTTACAGCGTGTACTTCAAGGAAATCATACTCAGCTTCAATCTCATATAATGATTTGAAATCGAATTTCGCATTCGTTGCATTTGTCAAATCAAACAGTGGTGTTTCCATTTTTGTGTGAAGATTGTCACCTTTTGTGCTGTAGTAATACTGTTTACCAAATGCTGGAGCAATTGTTTTTACATCCTTATCTGGTAAGTTAACACGAATCATACCTGGTCGGCTAGATTTCGTAACACTTTGGTCTAAATATGTTGCTAGACCGACACCTTTATTTAATTTCTCGTAATCTACTTCTACGATATTTGCCCAGTTACCACCGATTGTTTTTTGGAAAAACTCTTTATTTTGTGGTGAGAAACTTGTTGGCGTTGTTCCTGCGATCTTACCAGCCCAGCTTCCGCCACTCATAACAGACCAAGCTTGAATTGGTTCACCATGACCGGTATAGTCTGTATCATACTCATCTGGAAGACCTAAATCATGACCATATTCATGTGCGAATACACCAACCGCGCCATCTTCTGGTTCAATTGTGTAGTCGAATGCTGCCATATTTCCGCCCCAATATGGAACTTTCGCTTGTGTACCTTCAATTGCGAATGGTTTTGGTCCAACTGTCCAGCGATGTGACCAAATTGCATCATCACCTAATTTACCACCGCCAGCTTCTTGTCCAACACCCGCATGAATAATCATTAAGTGATCGATTAAACCGTCCGGTTGATTTTGATTTCCATCACCATTTACATCGTATTGATCGAACTGATCAAACTGTGATAAATCAAGACCGCTATCTACAGCTGCTTTTAATGCATCTTTTACTAGATCACGTGGTCCTTTTGGCCCTTTATTATCATGACCTGTTGCAGCATCAGCACCGTAATCAGCAGCTTTACCAGGAACTGTTAACCATTTTGTAACTGTTCCATCAACAGTGTAACTACCACCAGATTGCTCTTCGTAATATTGTTTAAACGTTTCGATTTTGCTTCCATCATCTAACGCGAATGGCTCATTACCGAATAACATTTTTTCATAGTGTTCTTTGTTAAAATCGTTAGAATACATGTAGCCAGGTTCTTTATCAATATTGTTATGCTTGAAATCAGCATACTCTACAAGTAAAACGAGTACTTTATCCTTTCGAACTTCACCGTTATATTCTTTTTGCTTTGCTGGAGAAGTTGGTACTTTACCATTTAGACCGCCTTTAACTGGGCCTGTCGCTGCAGGTGTCCCTGTTGCCGGTTTGTCTAACTTTTCTTTCGTTTCTGCTTTCGCATCTTTTACTTTCTTTAAAAAGTCAGATGCATCTTTCGTAAGTTGGTCCCCATTTGTCGCTTCTTTCCCAGGATTTTCACCCTTCTTCTTCTCTACATACTTTTCGACAGCTTTCTTTGTTTCTGTCTCTGAAGCTGACGAATCAATTACCCCACGATTTTTTAGCGCATTTGCTAATCTCTCTTCTGGGATTAAGTGATCATCAACTGGACTTGTAGCTGTCTTATTCTCCGGCGTTTCAGCGTATACAGACTGGCTTCCAGCACCAAACGACAAGCCTAGAACAGCTGTCAAAGCAATTGATGATAACACTTTAAATGGTTTCTTTTTCATCCCTTATTGCCTCCCCTAATATAAAATATGTATTACATACTTTATATTATTAAAAATTCAATATATTTTCAATATTTAGTTATATTATGTAATTTTTTTAATATATTTGTAAAAATTTCATAGTTAGTATACGAATATATCACAATTCAACAATGTTTTCAGAAAATATTGAAAATATTTGCCAGAAACTTTATAATCGCCATAGAGGGAATTTAATGGGATTTTATCTTTGTTTCATCTACAAAATATTTGATAATTCACTATATAAAATACAAAATCCGATTGCATTATCATATATTCTGTAGCAGCAATTATGACCACTAATTAGGGAGGAATTACATTTGTACAAAGATAAGGCTGACTCACTAGATCAAGAATGGATTGATTTAATACTTGAAGCTCTAGATGCTGGCATTGCCCTGCAAGATATTGAACACTTTTTTCAACGTATGAAGCATACGAGCCAGGCTCAATAGCCTCGTTCTTTTTAACGAAGTTTATGTTATAATAATCACATCATAAGACGACTACATATTGATAGAAAGGTGCGCAAATATGATAGGAGAACGTATAAAACGCCTTCGTTTACAAAAAGGCATTTCATTAACAGAACTCGCCGAAAAAGCTGGTGTCGCTAAATCTTACATTAGTTCTATAGAACGGAATTTACAAAAAAACCCTTCTATTCAGTTTCTTGAAAAAATTGCAGCTGTTCTACAAATTCCAGTTGATACTTTACTTCACGATGAAACAACAACGGAAAGTCATCTAGACTCCGAATGGACACAGCTCGTTAAAGATGCGATGAGCTCTGGTGTCTCAAAAGAACAGTTTCGTGAATTTCTCGAATTTACACAATGGAAGAAAAATCAACAATAATACATATAAAAGAGTGCTTAAAACGGGCACTTCTTTTTTTCTTTATAAAAAAAAGCGGGGAATCCCCCGCTTTTTTTATTTATTATTTTTCTTCTCCATCTGTTTGGTTAGCATTGAATGTCCACTCTAAATTCAATGAATCACCTTGGAAAATATTTTGATCTTTTTCATTGTCTACGAATTCAAACTGTACCCATAGGTAATCCTCTGTGCCAGCCTCTAATCCACCCTTTTCTCCCCACTCAGGAGCAAAGATGTCTTTAGCTAAAAGATCTGGATCCACATTTTGTAAATCCGCTAAAGTTGTTTCATATACAGGCTCACTTTGCTTATCCCAGTTCCAAAGGAATTTCACTTTAATATGCTTACCGAAGTCTTCACCAGCATTATCACCTTTTGCATCTTTCACAGTATACTTTGTCGCTAATTTAACATCTTTAATTGCTAAAGTACCGTTGTTCTTTAATAAGAACTCTTTCTTAACAGAATCCCCTGGTTTTAAATCTTTAATATCTACAAGCGTTTTAGGGTTTAATGTAAGATCTAACGTCCCAGCTGCAAATGTATTGTTTGATACTTCTTTATCGCTAAAGTAAGCGAATGTTCCTCCACCAATTAAAGATAACCCCAATGCTGCTGATGCAACTCCCATACCTAATTTCTTTTTCAGACTCACAATCAATTCCCCCTAGCTGTTTTTTGTATTTTTATCTCTTATTTCAAAATAAGAGGTGTAACTAAAACTATATTAGCTTAGCTAATATTTGTTCTTTTTTTAAAACCTTAAGTTCATTATAACGAACGAGACTATATAAATACAATATATATTTCATTTTTTTTATTTATCAATATCTTTTTGATTTTTCTGTTTTTTATAAATATAATTTGATAACTTAACCATTATTCATATTTAATCCTATAAGAAAAGAAAATAAGACAAAGAGGTGAGGACTGACGTTTCCTCACACTCATATAAGCATTACCTTTTTATAAGCTATTTACAGCTAATGCATTCGTATTCACCTTGCACCACTTTGTTATTCTCCAGCTGTTTCACTGGATCAGTTGAAGTGCCTTTTCATGCTCCACTTGATCAGGCTGTTTATCTATTTCTATTTTTTCTGCTCTTCTAGCTTTTTCTGTTCTTCTACTTTCTTCTGCTCTTCTAGCTTTTTCTGTTCTTCTGCTTTCTTCTGCTCTTCTAATTTTTTCTGTTCTTCTAACTTCTTCTGTTCTTCTAACTTTTTCTGTTCTTCTAACTTCTTCTGTTCTTCTAACTTTTTCTGTTCTCCTGCTTTCTTCTGTTCTTCTAACTTTTTCTGTTCTTCTGCTTTCTTCTGTTCTTCTAACTTTTTCTGTTCTTCTATTTTCTTCTGTTCTTCTAACTTTTTCTGTTCTTCTATTTTCTTCTGTTCTTCTAACTTTTTCTGTTCTTCTGCTTTCTTTTGTGCTTCTGTTTCATTCTGTTTCTTTACTGTTTCATCTTTTAATAGTTGTTGTAGAGCCTGAATTTGTTCATCAATGGCTTGCAAACTAGCTTCTTTATCAACATAATCACGCTTCTCTTTAATACTATGAAAACCTTCGTTCACATACAAGGATACTTGATGAATTGATTCACTTTTGTTCACTTTTAATTCTTCTTGTATTTGATTATAAGGCGTTTCTATTAAAGTATATACTTTTTGTAAAGCCTCCTTCTCAGAAGCAATTTTCTCACGCCCTTGCTGCCATACAACAATTGCTTGTTCTATTTCTTCAATAGAAGTAACTTTCAATTTCGCTTTCATTTCTCCATACTCATGTCCAATAAGCTGTTTATGTTGCTCAGCTTGCTCTTTTAACGTATCAACTGTTTTCGGAAATATAATCGCTGTAGAAAGAGTGGCTTCTACTTTCGTTTCGTGAATAAATGAAGCTTCTGTATACGTCATCACTTGAGAGCCTAAATAAAACGTAATAGAGCACATACACGGCAATATAAGCATCCTTTTTAATTTGCGAGGTGTTTTCAACATCTTAATCTCTCCCATCGAACAATGTGTTCTTTATACAGAACGTTACTTTTATTATAATAAAGACCTGTACAAAATGATAGCCATATCCTAGAAAAATACATTCCAATCCACGCTATTTAACTATAAAAGGGGCTATCAAATTGATAGCCCCTTTTATAATATATTTATCTTTCTGTACCATCTGTTTGTTGTGCATCAAACGTCCAAGTTAAATTTAGTTTATCGCCTTGGAATTCATTTTGGTCTTTTTTATTATCAACAAACTCGAATTTCACTGTAAATTTATCTGACTTACCTGCAGAAATACCTTTTTCATCCCAGAACCAAGCAGATAAATCATTGTCTACCGCTGTAAGTGTGTCACCCTTCAATTTATCTAGCGTTGTTTCTTTTACAATTGTTTCATGCTTATCTACATTTTTTAAGAATGTTACTTTAATATGTTTACCAAAATCATCTTTATTGTCGCCCTTCGCATCGCTTACTTTGTAATCTGTTTTTAGTAAAACTTTTTTAATATCTAAAGAGCCTTTATTTTCTAGTTTAAAATCCCTTTTAATTGTATCGCCAGGCTTTAAATTCGATACATCAACAACTGTTGATGGGTTTGCCGCTAAATCAAGTGTACCAGCCGCAAATGTATTATTTGACACTTCTTTATCGCTAAAGTATGCAAATGTTCCTCCACCAACTAATGCTGCTCCTAATACTGCTGATGCGATACCCATTCCTAATTTTTTCTTTAAAGTCATGTCCATATCCCCTTAATATATATATTTGTTAACTTCCTAAACGGAAAGTACAACCAAACGAACTAGACGGATTGTTCTACTTTTTTATCTTTCTTTTCTCCGTCAATGCTACGAATAGCACCAAAAATAGAAATTGCGGAATAGCCAAGTAAAAAGACTCCAGGAATAATGAGAAGTAATGCTGCTCCCGCTTTTGAACTCGCATAATTCAGTCCATAACCAACGTATGGAACTGTAATATCTGCATACTTTCCGATTACATTCTCTGCAAGTACTGGTGCTAAATCTGGTCCGTTGTTGTTATCTCCTTTTGTTTCATACATTACTTTTCCATTTGTATCTTTCACACCGATAATACGGTGAGTGATAATTTTGTCATCTTTCTCTTTAAACGTAATAACATCACCTTTTTTATATTTAGAACCATCTTTCGTTGGCTCTATCGCAATGATTGATCCTGTTAAAAATGTTGGTTCCATCGATCCTGAAAGAACGCTCTTAAATTGATATCCCATCACTGTTGGATCACCACCACTCGCTTTTGAAGAAATAACTACAAAAGCTAAACAAACCATTACCGCAAATAAAACAAATGAGATAACGTTGCTAATCACCTTCCAAATTAATTTCATCGTCTCTCTCCCTCTCTGTTGTTTTATATCATTTTGAAATTAATAACGCTCTAATTGTTCTTTAACAAGAACATACACAAATAATATAACGAACAAACAAGAAATGCAAGGTGAAAATTTACAATTATTAGTTAAATCATTTTTGAAATGCATACAAAAAAGACCGTGACAAAATCTCATCACGGTCTACTAGCAATTTATTTTTCTTCTGATTTCATCCCTTGGTTATTTCGGCGCAGCACTACATATAAAATCGCTCCAAATAATAAAATCGCACCTATTCCAACACTTATCACTTTCACATTCGATTCCTTTACTTCAGGTGCAACTGTATCTTTTTTAGGCATCGCAAAAGTAACATCTTCTTTTGAAAGAACATTTATAGTCGCAATCGTTTGATTATTCTTTATAATATCTACCGCACCAACTACTTCACCGCGATGAATTCCTTTTTGATACAAAGATTCTTTATCCACTGAATTAACCCGAAAAGCCGTTTTTATATTTTTCCCTTCATCTTTCTTTAGCATAAGCTCAGCACTTTTTTCCAGCTCAGAATCAACATCTTTATTTAAATACGTTGTCTTTTGATGCCAACTATGTTTATCTAGTACAGTTTGCTTCGTAAATTGCCCAAAAGAATATTCCGCCATCTGCTTCAAATCTTCATAAATTTCAGGTCTTTGAGAAGCCATTACTACATTTATAATACGATTACCATCCTTCTCATTTAATAAAACGAGCGTATTGCGTGCTTCATTCGTAAATCCTGTCTTACCACCCATGCTATATGGATTTTCAAAATAAGTAGACTTATTAAAAATAGAAACTGTTTGCGTAGATGTCGTAACCGTCGTTCTTTTCGTATTCATCGCTTGTAAAATTTCAGGATACTTTTGCACACCTCTCGTAATCATGGCCATATCATATGGCGTCGTATAATGATTTGGATCATGCAATCCATTTGGCGTTACAAAATGACTATCTTTAGCCCCTAATTGCTTTGCCCTTTCATTCATCATATTGGCGAAGTTTTCAACACTTCCTCCAATATGCTCCGCAATCGCATAGGATACATCATTCGCACTCAGCACCATTAAAATCATCAGTGCAGTATTTCTATTAATAGTCTCACCAGGTTGAAACTCAATTTGATAATTACTCTTCTCTTGATCTAATGCTAATTGTGAAAACGTAAATTGATCCTCTGGCTTCGTATGCTCCATCAGTAAAATCGCCGTTAACACTTTCGTCATACTAGCAGGGAACGCACGATGATGTGCATTTTTGTCGTACAACATATCCCCTGTTTTCGCATCAATCGTAGTCGCAAACTGACTAAAAACATTCGGCCCTTCCGCAGGTGGAGGTGCCACTTGCTCCGGATTTACTCCAATATTCGTCTCAGCATATAACGTCATAGGTGTCAAAAAAAATAAACAAATAACCATAACAAAAACCGAAATTTTCTTAAAATTTACCATATGACTCTCCCTTTTCCCTTTACTTTCACATTCTATAAAATACCTCTACCAACCTATATGTAATTTGTATTAATTTGGAAGAATATTCACTTTTTTACTATATCACACTTTTACGATTAGGAACATAAATATACAACAAAAAATAAGAAGGAATTACTCTTTCTTATCCTTCTCATCAATCAATGAGTCTATTAAATTTTGACTAGCTTCCTCAGGTGTAATCTCATCTGTCATCCCCATAAACGACCAACCTTTAGAATCGACCCACTCAACGAACTCTTGTAAAAACTCATCATGTGTCACATCCACATCAAGAATCGAACCATCAATCGAAATCGTTCTATTTCTAGACACACGCATCTTAAACGTTTTTCTTACCATTACAATTATTCTCCCTCTACTCCTGAATATTTATAAATATCTTGTACTTCTTTTATACATGATTTCTTAAAAATTGTAAAAAGGATATATTGGCCAATTTGCATATTAAAAATGAAAATCTCTTATTATATAACCCTCACACTACATTCATTTAGTCATAAATTACGGAATACATCCATATAAAAAAACAAACCAACTTATATTCTATCACACTAAATACACTTGACTTTAGTACAATCAAATGGAATATATTAGAAAACACCTTAAAATGAGGAGGAACTCCATGGCGCGTTGTACATATTGTAAAACGAAGTGGAAAGTAAAAGATGTATGGTCGATACTTGTAACATTTGAAAAAGATTGTCCGTATTGTTTCGGAAGACAATATATGTCTAATGATACCTTTCATCATGCTAACGCCGCTTTACCTTTGCTATTCTTATGTCCTTTACTTGTTGATCTAAGTGACGAAAATCCTTTAGATAAATATCGAAAATAATATAACCCCTACATTCAAAACCTACTTTCTATTCAGTTCTCTCCTTATTAATTCTCCCTTTATTCACTACTAATATACTTGCACATGCTCCCTCTTTAAAAACTTACTATAAAAATATTGTAAAATTTCAGTTAATTATATATAATTGCTTTAGCATAATGATTAAAGATGCTATTACATAAGCATTTTTTAAGATCCCGTAGCTCAGCAGGGAGAGCGCCACCTTGACAGGGTGGAGGTCGTGAGTTCGAGCCTCTCCGGGGTCATATCGTAAAAATAGCGATCTACCAGTTGGTAGATCGCTATTTTTATATGGTAATTCAACCGCTTATGCCACTTTTTTTCCTTAAGAGCCTTGATAATCGATCCAGTAGCGATTAAAAGAGTCCCCGCGATAAAGAATGCTGCGCTAAGTACAAAGAACACTCTAAGTAGATTCGAGTTAATAATGTAGTTATATGCGTCTCCCCCCACATAAACGTGTTTATTTAACTCACTGTATTCACTAGCCATATAATACCCTTCGATTTTGTCAATTCCCTTATATAGCAGTACCGCCGAATGTATATAAAAATTACCGCCCAAATTATCCATTTTTTCATGATTGTATTTACTCTTGTTGTCTATCTTATTATTTATTAATTTTATGAAGCCTACGCTACTCACAAAGATGACTGCACTTGTGGTCGATTCTCTTAGCTTTAGCTTCTTGTAATTGCTTTAGAAGGCTTTCTAACTCCTTCTTTCCAGTATTTCTTTAAACTTATTCAACTGGAATAAGTTTAACTTGCTCTGCTGTCTTGATAATATCACCACTACCAGCGAAGAAAGTATAATCCCCACGACCTACTGAACTATTACCCAGAATGGTATTTACTGTTGCTGAACCACTCTTGCTATCGAATACAACAAAGTTACTACCATGACCTACTGCCGTAGCCTTATAACGACCTGCCGGAATATCTTTGCCCACGATGTATTCACCTGCACCTAACATTCTAGGCTCTTCCTGCTTAGCTTTAACGCCTTCTGTAAGCTTCTGTAGTTCACTATTCTTAGCTTGGATATCCCCATCTAATTTACCTACTTCACCCTTCTTAGCCTCTACATCTTTGCCCAACTTATCAACTTCTGATGTTAATTGATTCTTATTAGCTACTAGAGCCAAAGTCTCTTCTACTTCAACTTTTTTATCATCAAGCTTCTTTTGCTCTGCATCAATACCTTCTTTGACTTTGCTCTTCGTGTAAATTAATTCATTCTCTTTTTCTTCTGCTTTCACTTTTGCCTCTTCATATGTAACCTTTTCTTTCTCGATAGCGACCTTGGCTCCACTAGCGCCAATTGAATATGAAATTACTAATCCAACGATTACTGCTAAAGTAATCCATAACTTCTTTGACTTTACAATTTTCATAATTTATTCCTCTAATTGAATTTATTATATTAATATATCATATATTTAATACATTTATAACTTACAAAATGCAAGATTTCCCGTCTACTATTCCATCTAACTTCTTTCCCATCTTGAATAGCTTTTATGACCAACCTTATACACCCTCCATGTAGTAAGCCCCTATCCCTCTATACTAAAAATTTTTGCTTTGTCTGGTTATTAACATCATATAGTTAATATAAATATTGGAACATAGTATATACAAGCAAATAACCAACTAATAATTGCTCGTTATAAGCACATTTTTATAGATTGCATAAAAAAAGATGCCAGCAAATGCTGGCATCTTTTTTTACTACTTTCAAATTCTCACTCTAACGTTTTGTGAATATCGCTCTTTTACAAGAACTAAATCACTTCCCACCAAACATCTTCTCCAAAGACTTCGCATTAGCAAATAATACTTCTTTCAAGTTATCATCTGCAACGATTTTATAGTCGCCATCTTTGTTTTTCTTTAAGTTCAATGTAACTTCGCGAGTTGCCATGATTGCATCTTTATCTGATAAGTGTTTGACGATTGCTGATGTCATCGTTTTTTCGATTGATTTTTCAGATTGTTCTTTGTCTTCGCTAAAAGCACTAGCGAAGGCCATTGGCATAACTTCTCCCACTGCTTTTGTTACAGCAACGGATAGATCAGCAGATGTAATTTTCACTTTCACTTCTGCTTTGTCATCCTTTTTCGACACTTCTTCTGGCTTTTCAAATTTAAAGTTTTTCGTAATTGCACTCAGCATTGCTTTTG
Source organism: Bacillus sp. TH17 (assembly GCF_016651125.1). Classification (NCBI taxonomy): domain Bacteria; kingdom Bacillati; phylum Bacillota; class Bacilli; order Caryophanales; family Bacillaceae; genus Bacillus; species Bacillus sp. TH17. The sequence continues at coordinate 922,449 of NZ_JAEKEN010000001.1, read as the reverse complement.
CCTCAACATCATCTGTTTTTTCATTTAGTTTATTAAATTCCTTGTCACTCTCAACAAATGTACGAGCCTTTTCTACATCACCTTTTTGTATCGCTGTTAAAAATTCTTCTGTAGTATCTTTCGGATTTGCACACCCTGCTAAAACACCTACTGTTAATCCTACTACCATCATTAACAGCAATAATTTCTGTATCTTTTTCACGTTCATTCTCCTCTTATCTTTTCTAGTAAGTCAGCATTATACAATAGTATGAAACTGACATTACAAACATTTTTTAGTATAGCATTTATATGATTTGTTTTCTATTCTTTCCCAAAAGATAAAGAGCCTTGTAGTATTTCTACAAGGCTCTTTATCTTTCAATCCGTATCCGTAGCGCAAATTAACCACATTTTATGCTCCGTACTATCTAACACCATCCAAGTAGCATCCCACGCAACATCGTAAAACCAATCTGTCCAAGGGCTTTGACTTTCGAACACTATAATATCCTCATAACGATCTTGGAACATGTATTGGCATACATCGCTCGCTAATTGCTTCGCAACTACCATTCTCTCTGGAAAATATTTATATGCTCCGCCTCTTATAATTTGAAATGCAATACTCCCATCAAGTATTACCGCACTATTATATTTAAATTGAAACTTATATTTTTCTGATGTATGTATTTTTAATTCCTCTAAGTTATTGATTATATCTAAAGAGTTGAAGACTTTTTTGAAAAAGTGCTCGTATCTATTTCATAAGGTATTTCTTTGAAAAAATTTTCGTTATGTACTTTAAAACAGCTTATTACTGCTCCACCATTTAAGTTTTGTTGCTTAAATGTGTTTATAAGTTGCTCAATAGATGAGTCATTCGTTTCTATTTTTTCAAAAGTTCCTGCTTTCTATCTCATAGTACTCACCATTTTCCATCTATGGATTCTTTATACTTTAAATTTTATCTACTTGTTCTGTTTTTTGTTTTTCTTCAATATATATATCTAGCAAATTCATAAGATAATGACAGAACTCTAAATTCTTTTTATACTTCGTTTCCTTCACCCAGCACGAGAAAAATATATATGCAAATATCACACCACACATTATTAGCACAAAAAAAGCATTACTTTTTGCATTTATTGTCAAAGGTGTTGTTAGAATCATTGTTAAAATTGCAACAGCAAATGCTACCGCAGTAGTCAAAAAGTGAGTAGGCTTCATTGCTTCTAATCTGGATTTTATATATGCATTCATCATTTTCAAATCATTTACTTTCATATTTTTTATCTTTACATTGGAGACTTTCAAATTACACTCAATTATTAAATCTTTAATTTTCTGTTCTAATTCTTCGCTTGCCTTTTCTATATAAAAATATTCAGTTTTTTTCATAATTATTTTCCTCATTCATATAATTTATTTATATATATTAGACAACCACTCTTCAAATAGACAGCCCATTCAAAGAAAACAAACAATCCTCTTAATAATGTTGGTTTCCTTCTATTTATTTCTTATACACAACTGAAAAAATAATCACAATCATCCCAAGCACATCATGCCCCGCTACAATCCACATACTCCTATCAAAAATCATCAATGATAACCAAAGCGATATATTAATAGCAGCAAATAATAAATATAAAATGAAGTCTATCTTTTGTAGCGCCTCCCTATTCATCAAAATGTAAATGGCACCGATAGGAGGCAAAATAAAGCAAAGGAAAAAGACAAATATTTTTCTTAACGACCATGGATATGAAGTTACTGTCTGCATATGAGTCTCCTTTTCATTATAGTACTTGTTTTAACATCCGCCTTACTACTCTACATTCTTCACTATGAGGCTCTTTTACGAGTATAAGCGGCCTTTCATCCTCTTCTTCGAAAATCATTTCAAATACTTCTGTTTTTTCTTCTAATATGTTGGATTCACTATCTTTAGTAGGCTTTTTGCTTGGTTCAATTTTCTTCGTCGCTTCGCCAAATTTTCGCCCAACTTCTTCTGCTTTGGCAGGTTCATTCGTAACGTAGTATTCTTGGTCCTCCCATACTAACATAGGTGGCACTTGTTCTCGTTTGTTACATATTATATAAGTAATACTAGCTATAAGTAGTAGACATACTCCTATAAAGAAGATAGCTTTTTTTCATATACTATTCCCCTTACCTATCATTTCATTGGATTATATAATATTCATTATATATAGTAAATGGATTTTATGGAAATTTTTAGTTTTATTTTCAAAAAGAAAAACCTTACAAAAGTAAGGTTCCGTTTTTAAGTTCTATAATGACTGATTTATTAAAACGATCATTACGATAATCGCTATAAACATAACAACTAAGCAGCCGATCATTTTATAAAATCCTCTTTTCGTTAACGTCCCGCCTTGAACGTCTTTACGAATAAATAAGAATACCGCTAAAAATAATACAAGCCCCATGCCAAAAGCATACATCATTTGCATATGTTAATCTTCCTTTCTCTTTTACATCTTAATATCTTTTCGATAAAACAACAAACGATATAAAAACTGTACTCATCGTAAGTGCCATTAATATATTCAATAGTTCAACCGCAGATAGCGTAATTACTTTTAAGTTTAAGCCAATAGAGAAAAGAAGATAGTATGCCGTTAGTGCAAAAAAACTGAAGAACATTCCTTTATAACGAATGAGTTTCATTCGCTCATCTTTTTCTTTAAATTGCGGGTGCAAGTAGCTTAGGCAAAAACACATGATCATCATTGCAAGTACTGTATAGGTTGGAATTGGCGGTGCAGAATGCGTCATTATACCTGCTAATATCATAGTTCCGCTCATAATTAAAAAGATAATCCCCATAATTACAAAGTACTTTTGTGAATAATTCATCCTTTCTCCCCCTCTTCTTTTCCTTCATAAATAAATACATGTTCTATCGTTGTCTGAAATGCTTTTGCAATTTCAAATGCTAACGGGAGTGATGGATCATATTTTCCCTTTTCAATTGAAATGATGGTTTGTCTGGAAACTCCAAGTTTCTCAGCCAATTTTTCTTGAGATAGTCCAAATTTTTTTCGGTATTCAACCATTTTATTTTCCAAGGAAATTTCTCCCTCCTTCCTTATACCGAGTATATATGTAAAGGGAGCTTTACGTCAAGTTTCCTTTACATTCATTTCGTCTATTTTTCATTCTATTTATATAGAAGAAACTTTTTCAAATTCAGCACGTCTATTTTGAAATGAAACATGGAACAATGTATATAGCCGTTACTATATCTCCTCTCCGTTTTTATGAAAATTTAATATCTCCATATTTGTTTTATCCTTTTAAAATGTTTCATTCTGCTCTTTATCGGGTGAAATGCGCTATTGTTTTTACGTTGTTTTTCGCCATATTTATAGAAACTAACGATTTATGAAGCATTTTTTATGTTTAGCCACTTTTTTTGTAGAAATCCTTCATTTTCCTTTCGATATTTAACACTATCGAGATAAAGTTTATGGTAAATTCATAATTTTTTATTTTTTATACTATATTCCGTTATATTGTTGTATAATATCAATGAAAGCGCTTATTATTCCAATATACATAATTCGAACTAAACTTTATCGAAACATTCTGATAGTTATACTTATATTTAAATGCAACAATTATAGGTATTAATGTAGGTATACCAAATATATCCACCCCGTTTTCCCGTGAAATTACTTTATAACATGAAAGATTAACTTGGGTGATAAGTTATTGTGAATGTTTTTTTACAAAACAGATAAGTAATAGTGTTTGGTATTATGTAAATTATTGTAATAACATAAGAGTAAAGAAAAACATTTACATTGATTATTGGTTCATCAATTATTGAAAAGAGCAAAATGCACCTTTTTGTATGGAAAAAGGATTATATGCATTGGGAGGTTTAAACAAATGACGAGGAAGAATACAACGACAAACCCTTGGGCCAAGTTCCATGGTCCGAACCTTGGTTATGTTATTGAACAGTATGATCTTTACGTAACTGGAGCAGGTTCTGTTGATCCGGAATTACAAGAGCTTTTTGAAATTTTTGGAGCTCCTTCGTTTCAAGATGATGTCGTAACAGGGGACAACACAGCAACACATTTTTCTCCTCAAAACACAGGGAACATTGAAAAAATTCTTAAAGTCGTTCAACTTGTTGAACAGATCCGTTCTTTCGGGCATACATTGGCTCACATTAATCCGATGGAAGATGCTGCAAACGGACAATCTCTTATCGAGAAAACAATGAACGAACTGAGCGATGCTGACTTGAAAGCGATTCCAGCAAAAACAGTATGGCAAGATGCACCAGAGGGTATTCACACTGCATTTGATGTAATTCATAGATTAAAAGACGTTTATACAAAATCTTTAGCTTATGAATTCTCACATATACAAGATAGTGAAGAACGCGCGTGGTTGCATCAAATGGTGGAATCAAATTCATTGCGTCAACCATTATCAAATAAAAAACGAACTGCTCTTTTAAAACGTTTAACTGCTGTTGAAGGTTTCGAGCAATTCTTGCATAAAACATTCGTTGGTCAAAAACGTTTCTCAATAGAGGGCGTTGATATGCTTGTACCTGTACTAGATGAAATTGTTTCAGAAGGTGCTAAAGGCGGCGTTGAAGATGTCATGATTGGTATGGCTCACCGTGGTCGTCTAAGCGTACTCGCTCACGTATTAGAAAAGCCATATAATCACATGTTTGCAGAATTCAAACATGCAAAAATAGAAGGTGCAGTGGCAAATGCTGGCTGGACTGGCGACGTGAAATACCATTTAGGTAGAGAACAAGTCGTTGGTAATGAAGAAGTTAGCACTCGTGTTACATTAGCAAATAATCCGAGTCATCTTGAGTTCGTTAACCCTGTTGTTGAAGGTTTCGCACGTGCAGCTCAAGAGAATCGTAAAAAATCTGGTCTTCCAGAACAAGATACTACAAAATCATTCGTAATTTTAGTTCATGGTGATGCTGCATTCCCTGGTCAAGGTGTTGTGTCTGAGACACTCAACTTAAGTAGATTGAATGCATACCAAACTGGCGGAACTATTCATGTTATCGCAAATAATGCAGTCGGCTTTACGACTGATAGCTATGATTCTCGTTCTACTAAATATTCAAGCGACCTTGCAAAAGGTTTCGATATTCCGATTGTTCACGTGAATGCTGATGATCCGGAAGCTTGTCTTGCTGCTGCAAACCTTGCGATCCAATATCGTACGCTGTTCAAAAAGGACTTCTTAATCGATTTAATCGGTTACCGCCGATATGGTCATAACGAAATGGATGATCCAGCAGTTACGCAACCACAAGTGTACAAAAAAATTAAAAATCACCCAACTGTAAGAGCAATTTATGCAGATCAATTACAATCTGCTGGCGTTCTGAATGCAGATGAGGTTGAAACAATTACTCAGTTTATACAAGAGGAATTAAAAGCTGAATACGCACAAGTGCCACCAGCTGATACGAGTGCTGCAACAATTCACGTTAAAGTTCCAGAGGTTGTTGCAAAAGGAATCCAGCCGATTGACACTGGTGTTTCAATTGAATCACTTCGTGCAATTAATGAAGGACTATTATCTTGGCCTGAAGGCTTTAACGTATATCCAAAAGTGAAGAAAATTCTTGAGCGCCGTAAAGATGCTCTTGAAGAGAACGGTAAAATTGAATGGGCACTTGCTGAATCGTTAGCATTCGCTTCTATTTTGCAAGAAGGTACGCCAATTCGTTTAACTGGTCAAGATTCACAGCGTGGTACATTCGCGCACCGTCATATCGTATTACACGATACTGATACAAACGAAACATATTCACCATTACACCGTTTACCGAACATTAACGCATCATTCTCTGTTCATAACAGTCCGTTATCAGAAGCTGCTGTTGTTGGTTACGAATATGGTTACAACGTATTTGCTCCAGAAACTCTTGTGATGTGGGAAGCTCAATACGGTGACTTCTCAAATACTGCGCAAGCATTATTTGATCAATATGTTTCAGCAGGAAGAGCAAAATGGGGTCAAAAATCTGGTTTAGTTCTTCTATTACCACACGGTTATGAAGGTCAAGGGCCAGAACACTCTAGTGCACGTCCAGAGCGTTTCTTACAATTAGCTGCTGAGAACAACTGGACAGTTGCAAACTTAACGAGCGCGGCACAATACTTCCATATCTTGCGCCGTCAAGCATCTATCTTAGGAACAGAAGCTGTTCGACCGTTAGTGCTTATGACGCCAAAGAGTTTATTACGTCATCCACTTACGCTTTCAACTGCTAGTCAGTTAAGCGAAGGACGTTTCCAACCTGCTTTAGAACAAGAAAACCTTGGTGCGAAACCAAACAAAGTAAAACGTCTTGTTTTAAGTACAGGTAAAATGGCAATTGACTTAGCAGCAGAAATCGAAAGTGGTAAGCATGAGTACAGCCTAGATGAAGTTCATATGGTTCGTATCGAGCAGTTGTACCCATTCCCTGCTGAAAAAGTTCAATCTATTATTAAACGCTTTAAAAACTTAGAAGAAATCATTTGGGTTCAAGAAGAACCTCGTAATATGGGCGCATGGCATTACATGGCTCCAATTCTGTTCGAACTAGCTGGGGATAAAGTGAAAACAGGTTACATTGGACGCCCGGATCGTTCTAGTCCATCTGGTGGCGATCCATTCGCTCACAAAGCTGAGCAAGAATTAATCGTTGCACACGCTTTAGATGTGAAGTACAACTTCCGTCAAGATAAACAAGAAATTGAAGTTTTCAGCAACTGAAAGTAACAATGAGTTTTTCAGGCTTGGCTGTGGCAGATAGTCTGCCACAGCCAAGCTAACAAATGGAGATTACCGAAGATTAAAGAAGATAAAACACACCGTTAGGCAAATAAGGGGAGGACATTTAAAATGATCGAAATTAAAGTACCTGAGCTTGCAGAATCTATTTCAGAAGGAACTATTTCACAATGGCTTATCAACGTAGGCGACAAAGTTGAGAAAGGTGGCAGCGTTGTTGAGCTTGAGACTGACAAAGTCAATGTAGAAATCATTGCAGAGGATTCAGGTATTGTATCGAAGTTACTAGGCGAACCTGGAGATACAGTTGAAGTTGGTGCTACTATCGCAATTTTAGATGCAAACGGCGCAGCGGTTGAAGTAAGCACACCTGCTCCGGCTAATGAGCAACCAAAACAAGAAACTACTGAAGCACCGAAAGCAGCAGCTCCAAGTGCTGAACAAAATAAAGCGTTGCAAGGTTTACCAAATACAAATCGTCCTATCGCATCACCAGCTGCTCGCAAAATGGCTCGTGAATTAGGAATCGATTTAAACGAAGTACGTAGCACAGATCCACTTGGACGTGTGAGACCACATGATGTACAAGCTCACGCTGCAGCGCCAAAAGAAGCACCAGCTGCTCCAAAACAAAGTCCGGCTCCAGTTGCAAAAACTGAATTTGAAAAACCAGTTGAGCGTGTGAAAATGTCCCGCCGCCGTCAAACAATTGCAAAACGTCTTGTAGAAGTTCAACAAACATCTGCAATGTTAACTACATTTAACGAAGTTGATATGAGTGCAATCATGGAATTACGTAAAGAACGCAAAGATGCTTTCGAGAAAAAACATGATGTACGTCTTGGCTTTATGTCATTCTTCACAAAAGCAGTTGTTGCAGCATTAAAACAGTTCCCATTATTAAATGCTGAAATTCAAGGCGATGAGCTTATCATTAAAAAATTCTATGATATCGGTATTGCAGTAGCAGCTCCAGATGGATTAGTTGTTCCAGTTGTACGCGATGCTAACCAATTGAACTTCGCTGAAATTGAAAGCGAGATTCGTAATTTAGGTCTGAAAGCACGCGATAATAAACTTTCATTAAAAGAGCTACAAGGTGGTACATTTACGATTACAAATGGTGGCGTGTTCGGTTCTCTAATGTCGACACCAATCCTAAATAGTCCACAAGTAGGTATTCTAGGGATGCATAAAATCCAAGTACGTCCAGTTGCAATTGATGCAGAGCGTATGGAAAACCGTCCAATGATGTACCTTGCACTATCTTACGATCACCGTATTGTTGATGGTAAAGAAGCAGTTAGCTTCCTTGTTGCTGTTAAAGATATGCTTGAAGATCCAAAATCATTATTATTAGAAGGTTGATAGATTATTAATCTATTAAAGGCTGTAGAATGAATCATTCTACAGCCTTTTTTTATTATGTTCATACGGGACAAATCACAATACATAGACTAATAATGTATGCCTAAAACGTAAGGGGGATAAACATGAATAACCTTCCAGTTCATGCAAAACTTAAAGCAAATAAGGATACTTTCTTCCTCCCCGATTCAAACGGGGGTGTTTACTTTCGAAATAACTCCAGTTCATTCCGTATGGATGGTGATGGAATTTATGACTGGATTGAGAAATTAATGCCTATGTTTAACGGTAATCATTCTTTGACAGAAATAACCGATGGTCTCCCTCTCCCCTATCAAAATCGTGTATTTGAAATTGGAGAGATTTTATATGAAAATGGTTTCATTCGTGATGTAAGCCAAGATGCTCCCCACGAATTAAACAGTGCATTACTCGACAGATACGCTTCGCAAATTGAGTTTTTAGAAGCTGATTCCCATTCAGGCGCTTTAAAATTCGAAACGTACCGCGCAGCAAATGTGCTTATAATTGGTTCTGGCGATATGCTTACTTCCCTAGTTTCTTCTTTATTAGAATCTGGTTTACCTACATTCCATTATCTTGTTACAGATCGTGCTGAAACAAACTACGATCGAATTCACGAACTAAGCGAACGTGCATATGCAAATGATGACAATGTACTTATTCAAGAAATAGATATTACAATTGATCGCCCTTTACATGAAGTATTCGAGCCTTTCGACTGGATTTTATACGTTTCCCAAAATGGAGATATTGAAAGTTTAAGAGCAATCCATACTATTTGTAGAGAGTTTAAGAAAAATTTCATACCAGCTATTTGCTTATCAAGAATTGGTTTAGCTGGACCCGTCGTAACCGCAGACCGTGAAGAATGCTGGGAATCAGCTTGGCATCGTCTACACGAAACTACTTTACAAAGTGAAAATCCACCTGAACTTTTCTCACCAATTGCATCTGCAATGTTAGCAAATGTTATCGTTTTTGAGTTATTTAAACATGTCGCTGAAGATTCACATAGGCAGCATAATCCTCAATTCTTTTTATTAAACTTGGAGACACTTGAAGGAAAGTGGCACCCTTTCATAAAACATCTTCTCGCAACCGATGAAATCTTTACAATTGATACGGTGCAAAATCTTCAAGAAAACCTTGCCCAACGTTCCGGACAATATACTTCAACTGAACTTTTTCGTTTTTTTGATACGTTAACTTCTAAAGAAGCTGGTATATTCCACATGTGGGATGAACAAGATTTATACCAATTGCCTTTATCACAGTGCAATATTCAAGTTGCAAATCCATTATCAGACGGACCTACCTCTCCCCTTCCTACTATAACTTGCGGTGGATTAACTCATAATGAAGCACGCCGCGAAGCTGGCTTAACAGGCGTTGAAACATATGTAGCTGAAATGATTCATCGTCTTATCCCCGAACATACTGATATCGGTATTGGTGCTGGGGAAACGATGACAGAAGGTGTATACCGAGCACTCCAAAAACATTTAAATAATAAGTTATATGAACGCCAATCACATATGCTAGAAGAGATTACAGAGCTTGATTTAACCGAAATTTATGATAAACATTGTAGGTTTTACTACGATGCTCTCTCTACAATTCATGAAATACCTAAAGTAGGAATGAGTGAGGAGTTACTTGGTTTTCCTGTCGTTTGGATCGGTATTAATGATAGATGGTATGGTGCGGCAAATATTAATATAACACTCGCATTAAGAAATGCTCTGCAACAGGCACTCCTTCATATTCAAAATGAAGAGATTCCTTATAAAGCTAATATGTTACCGGAATCATCCATTGTTTTATATAGTACGGATTCTGTTAGAGTAGCAATACAAGAAGAGGAAGAAATTCCAGGCGTACAGTCTTTACAAGTTGCTTTGCAAAATTTAGCGGAAAACAACTTGTATCCATTCGTTTTTGATTTAGCTATTGAGTCATTTTTAAGAGACAGCTTAGACGGTGTATATGGAGTATTAATTGCAAAGGAGGATGACCAATGACTCAAAACATACTACTTATAGGAGATGGCCTACTCACAGACTATGTACATGAGCAATTGTGTAAGCAATATTCACTCATCCGCCAGCATACAATTACAGAAGCTCTTCCTGAAAACATTCATCTTGCTCTAGTTTTACATGACGGGTCTCCTTCTTCCGTACATCATGATGCTGAGCTTATCTTTCGCTCAAATAATATTCCGTGGCTTCGCGCGTTTACTTCGTTTGGTGAAGGTATTATCGGTCCTTACGTGAAGCCTCTTACAACTGGATGTTCCCACTGCGCTGATGGACGCCGGTTTATAGCTGGCTTTGATCAAAGAGAAATGTGGGAACTACAACGAAAATATGCATTAAAAGCAGAGAACGTGACGAGGCGTGATGTACGCGCCACCCAAAATGGAATGCTACAAATGTGCCAGCTCATTCATGCTGAAACAGAGAAAATATTAGCTCATGGATATTCTTCTTTAGAAAACGAACTCATTTTACTGGACTTACAAACGTTACAATGTACCCGGAATTCGTTTCTTCCAGACCCTCTCTGTCCGGTATGCAGCAATTTGCCTGACGATACAGCAGATGCAGCGCAAATTTCTTTACAACCAAGTTTGAAAACGAGTACTGAAACGTATCGCTGTCGTTCCATTCATGAGCTAAACACATTTTTAACGAGAGACTATTTAGATTACCGGACTGGTATTTTAAACGGCCAAATGCAACATTCTTTATTACCGTTTGCTGATGTCATTATAAACATGCCGTTACTGTTTGGAAATGAAGGTGTCGCAGGCCGGACTCATTCATTTTCACTTAGTGAAGCAACTGCTATTTTAGAAGGATTAGAACGCTATTGCGGTATGTCGCCTCGTGGAAAAAAAACAAATGTACATGGCAGTTTTCGTGAGCTAGAAGATGTTGCACTGAATCCCCTCACACTTGGTGTGCATACAAATGAACATTACAATCGTGATAGTTTTCCATTTAAGCCGTTTGATCCTGATTATGAGCAAAACTGGATATGGGGATATTCTTTATTACAAAGCAGGCCCCTTCTAGTTCCAGAATCAATCGCTTATTATAGCCTTGGTCATAGAGACGCTTTCGTGTATGAAACATCAAATGGATGTGCCATTGGTGGTAGTTTAGAAGAAGCAATTTTTCACGGCATTTTAGAAATTGTAGAGCGTGACGCCTTTTTGCTCACTTGGTATGCCGAATTACCTCTTCCCCGTCTCGATCTTAGTTCAGCCAATGATACTGAATTGCAATTAATGATTGAACGCTTACGCACAATTACTGGATATGAATTATACGTTTTCAACGCGACGATGGAACATGGTATTCCGAGCATATGGGTCATTGCGAAAAATACAAGGCAAGATGGTATGAATCTCGTCTGTGCTGGCGGCGCACATATGGAACCAATTCGGGCTGTAAAAAATGCAATTCATGAAATAGCGGGCATGTTACTTATAACAGATGAAGAGCTTGAACAAAAAAGAGAGAAATATGAAAACTGTTTACAAGATCCATATCTTGTTTCGCAAATGGAAGACCATAGTATGTTGTACGGATTGAAAGAAGCGGAAGAACGTCTTCACTTCCTTTTACGTGATGATGCTCCAGTGCAAACGTTCCAAGAAATGAATGCATTACAATCATTTGATATGGATTTAACATCTGATCTTCATCAACTTTTAAACAGGTTACATCAATCTGGACTTGAAGTAATTGTTGTAAATCAAACGGTCCCCCTTATAGAAAAGAACGGCTTACATTGTGTAAAAGTAATTATTCCAGGCATGTTACCGATGACGTTCGGTCACCATCTCACTCGGGTTACAGGACTGGATAGAGTGTATACCGTACCGATGACACTTGGATATTGGGCTGAGCCTTTAACGAATGAAAGTTTAAATCCACATCCGCATCCGTTTCCATAATTCATAGTGAGGGGGAAATTTGATGCAACCTGATACTTTTTTACATCATCTCCATTTTTCTATTAATGAAATTATGTCGTCCGATAAAGAGATTGACTGGGAAGACGCACCACTTCCTTATAAATTATATCGAAATTTACCAGTAATCCCTCTCTCTTTAGAAATCCCATTAACTTTGCGGAATTCTTCTACTAAACCTAACTTAGAGGAAATCGGTCATTATCTTTGGTACTCATTTGGTTTAACACAATTATGTCAGCCTACTACTAACCTAGAAAATAATAAAACAACGACTCTATTTCGAAGATTCATCCCTTCTGGGGGTGCTTTATATCCGAATGAATTATATATGTATTTAAAAATTGATCATTATCCAGACGGCATTTACCATTACGACGCCGCGCATCACCGTCTTATCTTACTTCGCGAAGGAAATTTCGATTCTTATCTTACAGAAACACTCGGCAATCGTTGTAACCTACATTCTTGTTTTGGTGCTGCATTTGTATCCACTATGTTTTGGAAAAACTTCTTTAAATACAATAACTTTTCGTATCGTCTGCAAGGATTAGATAGCGGTGTTCTAATCGGTCAATTACTTGAATGCGCAAAACAATTTGGTTATACAAATGGTGTATATTTTCAGTTTCTAGATCGGGCAATGAATCATTTACTTGGACTGTCAGAAGGTGAAGAAAGTGTATACGCAGTTATTCCTCTAAGTACAGAATCGAATACAACTTGGTTTCACGATAATCATCACGAAAATAAAACTATTACTTCACATGACTTGTTGCAACAAATCCCACCGTTAACACATGAGCATTTCGTTCGTTCAAAATATGTAGATGAATATCCGATGATAAAAAAAATAAACGCGTCATCTATGATTGAATCAACAGAACACTTCCAAACATTTACCTGTGAAGAACGACAACAATATAGTGCACACGCTATGCAGCTACCTAAAGTGGAACGTTTATCATATGATTTTTTACAACTTTGTAAAAAACGATATTCACCTGATTCTGACTTCATTTTAACGAAATGGGATGCAGCCGAGCTCGCCACTTTACTACAAGCAGCGAGCCTCTCCTTCCCTTATTACAACGACCTTGATGGCAAATATTTAAATGAAAACGCACGAGTCTCACTATATGGATGTTTTTATAACGTAAAAGACATAGAAAACGGCGCTTACGCTTATAACAGTAGGACACATTCCATACAGCCAATTCGGTACGGAGACCTTCGTTATTCTCTGCAATCCAGTATGACGATGGATAACGTAAACCTTTTTCAAGTACCACTTTGTCTACATGTAATCGGAAATAAAGATTACTATAAAAATAAATTAGGTTATAGAGGATATCGCATTCATCAAATGGAAGCTGGCATGCTCGTTCATAAACTCGTTTTTGCAGCGACCGCGATGGGAATGGGTGGGCATCCGTTACTAAGTTTTGATACAAATTCATGCGATCAATTGTACGGGATTGATGCTGGAAATGAAACGTCCCTCATTCAAATTCCTGTTGGGGCTTACAGGGCGCGAAATTGGCTAAAAGGGTCCTTGCATAATTAGAAGCACGCCGATTAATGGCGTGCTTTTTTTAAAGGAGTTAAATTATTAAAAGCGAAATAAATACATATTCTTATATAAAAGGAGAGTTTGAATTGAGTATTTTACAAAGGTTAATCGAGCAAGCGAAAAATCCTCACGGGACAATTGGTTCCTCTATGCTTTGCATTATGAATGCTGCGCATACGAGACTAACAAATTGGGCTTTACAAAAAATACATATACGTGAAAATGCAGTTATTTTAGATATTGGTTGTGGGGGTGGTAAAACCATACAGACTCTTTCAAAACGAACTCCGCTTGGGAAAATATACGGGATCGACTACTCCAATCAAGCTGTTGAAAACTCAAAGAAAGCAAATATGAAGGATGTCAAAGCAGCGAAAGTAATTATTCATCAAGCAAGCATCTCCTCTATTCCATATCATCCGGACTTCTTTGATCTCATTACCGCTTTTCAAACCCACTACTTTTGGCCCGATTTTGAACACGATATGAAAGAAGTATTTCGCGTCTTAAAACCGAATGGATCCTTTTTACTAGTTGCTGAAACTTTCAAAATCCAATATCATATGGATAAATTTAAGACGACCGAAGAATTAGTAAACCTTTTTTATGAGACGGGATTTACAAGCGTGAAATGTTACGAAGAAAGAGGGTGCCTTTATTTAATAGGAAATAAGTAAAAAGCAGACCTTTCAAGGTCTGCCTTTTTTACTAGATTACTTTAAAAATACTCTTAATTTGTCTTGCAAATAACCAGTTTTTCGTACCGTAGTTATCATTTAGACTATCTAAATTAATAGCTTTCCCGTTAGAAAACTTTAGTTCTAACGTTGTATTTTTGTCATTTGTTTTTAAGTTGCTATTTGTAATGTCATCATACTTTAATTTTTCAATCTCAATATACTCTTCCTTCTCTTCTCCGATAACGACGTGATCTTGGAAGAAGAAGAATACTTCTACTTTCTTACCGAAACAAAATACGTTTTTCGTATAAATTAATGTCGCGTTATCAAGTCCGACACATACTTCTTTCATCTCTTCAACAACGTTTCCTAAGTCTTCTTCGTTTCTTGCATTTGATTCAGCAATCCATTCTTCGATTATATTCATGTTAATTGCCATACTGTGCCCCCTGGTTCGTTCATTGCTTTATTAAAAAATAAATACTATATGACAATATAAGCGATACGTACTATGTTTTCAAGGGTGAACGGTATATTCGAAATAAAGTGAAACTTTATTTATTCCCCTTTCACAAAAAAAATAGCACTTAAAAAAGTGCTATTCCGCTCTCCTTGCTGCTTGTTGAATTGGATCCCAAACGCTGTTATATGGTGGTGCGTAACTTAAGTCGACATCTTCTAAATCGTGAATACTCATTTTATTGAAAAGTGCCATCGCGATAACATCAATACGTTTATCTACGCCCTCTTCTCCAATTACTTGACCGCCTAATAATTGTTTCGTATCGGCGTGATATAGTAATTTCAAGTGAAGTGGCGAAGCACTCGGGTAATAGCCTGCCATATTTGTTGAATCTACTTTGACCGTCTTATACGGGATGTTTAGCCCTTTCGCTTCTTTTTCATTTAAGCCTGTTCTTGCGAGCGTCAGATTCATAAATTTAATAATGCCCGTACCTAACGTACCTTTAAATGCTCTTCGTTTATCAACCATATTGAGTCCGGCAAGTCGCCCTTGTTTATTCGCAGTCGTTCCGAGCGGGATATGATCATGAGTTTCCTTTATAACATGGTAATGCGTTGCACAATCACCAGCAGCGTATACGTCTTGTACATTCGTTTGCATATAAGCATTTACTTCAATTGCACCTTTATGAGTTTTACGTATATTTGTCCCTTCAAGAAAATCAGTATTTGGCTGTACACCGACAGATACTAAAACGAGATCAGTTTTATACGTCCCTTTATCCGTCTCCAGTTGTTCTACTCTTTCTTTTCCTTTAAACGCTTTTACATTTTCATTCGTTAAAATTTCAATATTATGTTTATCTGCTTCTTTATGTATATATTCCGCCATATCGGCATCATAAATTGTGCCAATATGATTGTTTCGCTCAATCATTCTTACTTTCTTACCAAGTTCGACGAATGTTTCTGCCATCTCTAGTCCAATTGCACCGCCGCCAATAATAGTTACATCCTCAACTTTATTCGTTTCTAGCGTTTTTAATATGCGCTCAGCATCCGGAATTGTTTTTAAAAGATGAACGCCTTGCAAATCTCGCCCTTCCCATTCTGGCATAACAGGACGCACTCCAGTCGCAATTAATAAACGGTCATACGGAAATTCAAAAACATCTTTCGTCTCCGTATGCTCTGCGTACACCATTTTCTTTTCCGTATCTACTTTCGTTACTTCATGACGTACTTTCGCATCAATTCCATATTTATCACGAAACGTCTTTACATCGCGTGCAATTAACTTTTCAGTAGAAGCAATAACACCACTAATCACATACGGTAATCCGCACTGAGCGTATGAATAGATTTCACCTTTTTCTAACGTTACAACATTTGCAGTTTCATCGTTTCTAACAATTTGCATTGCTGCACTCATACCTGCTGCATCTCCGCCAATAATGACATAGTTCATTTTACCACTCCTTCTT
Source organism: Bacillus sp. TH17 (assembly GCF_016651125.1). Taxonomy (NCBI): domain Bacteria; kingdom Bacillati; phylum Bacillota; class Bacilli; order Caryophanales; family Bacillaceae; genus Bacillus; species Bacillus sp. TH17. The sequence continues at coordinate 906,081 of NZ_JAEKEN010000001.1, read as the reverse complement.
TTTTACATACTCTTTACGATTTCCATATTTTATAGAAATAACACCTACTTCCATTGTAAAGAAATAGAATTCTATCTACAAATTTGGTGCACAAACCTATGCATGAATAGGTATCCGTCGTGTCTTATAAACAAGATGTTTAATATGCTATAACAGCAACTATTGAAAGTAGGTGAAACATACATGTGCGCCGGCCTTCTCGTCCAGCTTCCAGAGGAACCGATAGAACCGAGACCCGCCCTCCCGCTTGAACAGGAATTTACCGTTAGTGTGACTTTATACAGTGCACGTGCTTGGTTATCTGATAATGACACTTTCTCACAAACTATTTGGAAATCGACTCGCTTTGCTTCTGCCTCACACGCTCGCAAATCCATCTTCCCAGTTGGTACTGTAAAAATTGTGAACTTTTCTGAGGATACAATAACGGTTACTATATCATCCGAATCAGATGATGCACTCAAAATAGTCGTACCCCCTCGTTCTGAAGGTGTTTTAACATCTAGTGCATTATCTGATGTGCAAGCAAGTACATCAGGAGGAGCAAGCAAAGTCACATTCCTCTTTCATATCTTTTTCTCAAGGGATCCTGGTCCAGCTAAATAACCATAGAAAAGGTACAGCTATGCACTGTACCTTTTTCACGTGTTTATTCTCTTGATTTGATCAATTCAACATTATAAGTTTCAATATCTGTTAGCTTTCCTGTAAAATACGGATTTTCTCTATACCAAGACTGTTTTGAAAAATACGCTTGCATATCTTTCGTTTGAAACATATGTCCATGTCTTGCGTATATTTCGTTTCTTGCTATTTTCAATTGTTCTTTCGATAAATATGTTAAGTCCGTACTCGTTAATTTTCGAATATCACTATCAGGGAAGATGAAACCATTATATACATACCGAGTCGTAGGCGGTGGAGTAACATTGTAAACAACTGTTTTTTCTACACTTTTCTTTTGAAATGGAAGATTATAAGCCGAAAGTGCCGTTACCGTTTCTACCTTTGTCGTTTCCCTTCCGTTTTCTCCATTTCGTTCTAAATAAATCGCCGCACTTCCATCAGTCGCTATCGGTCCCCACGTAATTTCTTCTCCAGTCAACGCAGTAACTGGCTTTTGATTCACGTACAATGTCGCACCAGATTCATTCGTTTGAACTGTAATATATTGCCCTTGCAACGTTAAATCTACCGTTACATTATTTTGACCTTGTTTCATAAGTACAACCTTTTCCTCACGTGATAGTTTTACATAGTCATTTTTATATTCAGATTGAAATACTTGAGTTCCAGGAAGAAACGGTCCATATTGCTTCTCAAACTTTTTGTCATTTGTCTTATCAATTTCTTTTCCGTTCAATTTTAAAGATGTACCTTTTTCATTTGTAAGCAGAGTCGTATAATACGTCTTCGCTTTCAATTTATACCGATCAAATAAAAAGAAATGTTTCCCATCTTTCGTTAAAGAAAAATCTGCTCTTTCTATTCCATCCCCTTGTTTTTCACCTTGCCTCAAATATTCTTTCAATTCATTCACGTAAGATGGATTTTCTTTTATATATGAAAATAGAGGCGTTAAACTCTCTCTCGTTACAATAACGGCTGGATCATCTGCCGTGATGATTTCAGCTAATTTCTCCCCGTCCCTCTCTTGTAAAATAGTAATCATTCGGTCTACTTGTGCCGTCTGCTTATAATACGATGATCCATACAAATACAATCCAACGATTACTATAACAAGTAATGTTAAGAGTGTAATGCCAACTTTTGTACCGCCGCTCATTTTCTTCTTTACTACAAGACTTTCCCTCTTCATCCGGCAGTTTTGGCAAAATTGCACTCCATCTTCATACTGAGCTCCGCATTTTGTACATACATTCATCCATTCAACCACCTTTTCGTTAGAAGCCTGTTAATCCCCCGATAAAGGTTTGGATTATCGTTTTAATGTAAGACCAAAACACGATAAACGTTGCAATTCCGATTAAAACATTTGCGATAATAAGTGTGTAAACAGGATCTACTCCGCCGTTGTCTAGTTTTAATATAGCTACAATTATACTAATTCCCATATACGTTGTAGCCAGCCCTAATAAGATTGGTAAAAAAGATCAATAGGAAACTAAATAGAAAAGAAAGAACTAGTATAGCAATAGCTGGCGTCGCTATCGTCCCCCATATACCGAATGCTTCAAGAAAAGAAAAAGATGATTTCATCATCTTACCACTTACAAAAATAATAAATCCAACAAATAAAGTTAAAATTAATAAAAAGAAAAAGACCATTACAGATTCTCCAAAGAAAGTAGGAGTAGCTATATCTGGCACTAATGTCCTTGTAACAGTCGCCGCTGCGCTCATCATTCTATAAAAAATACATGCTCCTAAAAAGCAAATAAGCACAAGACTTACAATTCCATTTCGCACTTCAATATTTCCACTTTCCATAATGGCCGATGGTGATTTAAAAGCATTTTTAAAGAACTGAAAATAGCCACTTGCAAATTGTTTCACTTGCTCTACCGTTTCATTCGGACGAGTTTCCTTTACTCGTGCCGGGCGCGATAGCTGCCCTTCTTCCTGCCCACCACTCGCTACCACTTCTTCCGTTAACGAATGTCCACAATTTCCGCAAAACCTTGCTTCCGCTGCATTTTCAGTATTACATGCCGGACATTTCATTCTCTCATCCCTCCTTAAGCATATACCTTATAGGGTGTTACAAATTTAATATATGACTTTGTACATAAAACATGACTACAAGAAAAAGAATATGAAATCCTTCTTTTAAACGAAACTATGTGTGCTAGTAATATAGAAAAATAATGTTATTATGAAACAGAGCAAATAAAGTGAAACTTTAAACAGATTGGATGAAGACAGTGGAATTTGTAAACTCGATTTTTCAAACACTCCTTACAAGTGTGATCCAATTATTTTCTTTAATTGGTGTCATCATTGTAATTGGATTTATATTAGGTTATTTAGAATCTCTCACACGAACGTATTGGTCGAGAGCTTTTGGTAGGAAAGGCTTTCTTTTAACCGCGTGGATTGGTGTTCCCGTTCATGAGCTTGGACATGCAATTATGTGTCTATTATTTCGTCATAAAATTGTAGCAACGCAGTTTTTCCCAACAGATACAAGTCAGGGAGCTTTAGGTTACGTACAACATCAATACAATCAAAAAAGTATATACCAACGAATCGGTAATTTCTTTATCGGCATCGGTCCTATTATTTCTGGTATTACTGCCTTAATACTTTTAATGCGCTATTTCGTACCAGCGTCATATTCTTTATTTAATACGAATCTCGAAACAACTGTTGCATCGACTTCTATTAACTTAGACATGATCCAAAACATGTTTTTATCAACATTCTTTTTATTAAAAAGTCTATTTACAATGAGCAATTTATTGACTCCTTCATTTTGGTTATTTTTATTTATCGCTATTTGTATTTCCGCACATATCGCTTTAAGTAAACCAGACATTAAAGGATCAATAGACGGCGTCATCGTCATGTTTATCTTATTATTTTTATTCAATATAATAGCGGGACTGTTTCAGTACGATAGTAACCAACTAATCGGTAAAATGATGAAGTATAATATGTATCTCATTGCATTTTCTAGTGTAGCGCTTCTTTTCTCTTGTATTTCTACACTTGTTAGTTTTGGGTTTTATAAAATGAGAAGAGGGCGTTCATTGTGAACGTCCTCTTCTCTCCTTAAATAATTATTTATCAGCTTTAATAAGTTATTGAATCGGAATAGGTGGTCCAATTTTTTTGTTTTCTTTCCCCGAATACGGTACAAGTGAATATTTTCCCACCGCTACATTTATTCCATCAAATCTACTAAAAGAAATACCGCCATCTTCATTCGATATAACCGCCTCTTTAAATGTATGTGCTTCCCCAGATTCTGATTCGATTTTAAAATAAATATCTTCATTTGTACTTTGTGGCACATCATAATAAATCGTTGTGGAAATCGGCGTAGAAACTACTTTGTTAACAGTTACTTTATTGCCATCGTATAAAGCAATTGTTTCATTTAAATCAAACGTCCGCTTCTCTTTCATCAACTGAGCTTGTGATACTTCAATAGCAAATATCCATGGTTGCTCAATTACAGTATCTCTGTTGAATGTATCATAAGTAATTTCGATTTGAAGTTCATCAGTTTGTGGCATTTCACTTAACTCGATACCACCGTAAATTGTAAACATAGAATCATTTACTTCAATTGATTGTGCATCCTTTGTATTAGAAAAGTCACGCCCATTTATTCGTACCTGTGGAATTAAATATGTTTGATAATCAAATTTCACACCCTTCGCTGGCTCAAATGTTGAACTGATGAATAATTTATTGTCATCCACTAATACCTCATTTAACGTCAGTTTACCGTATTTATTTTCAGCAGTTTTCCCAATAGCCGTTTTATAGGGAGAATAGTCAAGTGGTTGCTGTTTATCAATATATTTTTCAATCAATCCCGCAATAAATGGCATATTTGCTAAAGATGTTTGTCCAAGTGGCACTGTAATACTGACAATTAACATGCAAGCTGCTGCGACCCCGAACCATTTTTTTGTTTTTTTATTTTTGCGTAGCTTATTTTTCACACGTTTTTCCCACTGCTTTTCCTCTATTTTGGTTAAGGGAGTCTCCTCAAACTCTGTGATATCTAGCTGAATATCATTTAACTCTTTATAAATAGACATGCCCTCACACTCCATTTTTAAAAATAAAAATCTGTTTGAGCTTTTTTCGTCCGCGTGACAGTTTGTTATGAATCCATGATTCTTTCACGTTAAGATGGGAAGCAATTTCACGAGACGGTACACCTTCTAAATAATACTTTTCAAAAATGTTCCGCTCTGTTGCTGACAACTCACTAAGCAATTCCTGTACGTCTAAGAAGTCATTTTGTTTTCTTTGTTCTTGATACAGGCGATCATTAATCTCTGTACAGACAGTTTGTTGCTGATTTCTCGCATTTTTCCGCTGATAATCAATTGCCCGATATTTAGCAATGGCTGCTATCCATTGTTTAAACGTATTTTTACTTGAATCAAATGAATCGATATGAAACCAAATGGCTAATAATACATCATCTAAGCATTCTTCATAATCTTGCTGATTACTCTGTACATATCTTTTAATAATCACGCTTAGTAAACCGCCGTATGTTTGAATAATAAACGTAACGCTTTTCTCATTACGCTTTTTAATTTGTTGCACAACATTTTCTTCCGTTATCTTCAAAGGTAGACCTCCTTGTCCTGCTAATTGGGTACCTACTTTCTAATACGAATAAAAATCAATAACCCTATCACCATTTTTTAATATTACAAACATAATTTCATCACTATATATCTTGTATACAATGAGAAGAGCTAGTCCATTTTGAACTAGCTCTTCTCATCAGTTATTTCTCTTATAATCACAATGCTCAACCGGAACACGAGCGTGCCCTTCTTCATCGGTACACCATGACTGTGACTGAAAGGCAAGAAAAATACCAATCCACTCTTCCTTCTTCTCAAAGTGAATCAATATCCCACCGTCTTGCCATTTGCCATCATCACCTTGCCATTTCTCTACATTCCCTTGATTCATATGAATATCGTGTATACCGTTTCCAGGTGTAAAGTGGAAATACGAATCCGGAACCTTTTCTTCTGGTCCCCACCTTTCACCAAACGCATAAATAATTGCTTTCTCATCTATTGCTCTTTTTATATAATGTTCTATTTTCTCATTTAAATCATTATCAGATCCCGATTTTTCAGCAGGTAAAGGAATCATTTGCTTTGAATCAAATAAATTACCTCTTACATAATCTAAAGCTACTTTCGGCTCATTGTTTTTCACTTCTGTAAACCCAAACGGTAATGTTGATAAAATGTGAATAGCTTCTGAATCAATATGTTCGCTTGCAAAATATAAAACTTCTGACGGATAACTTTGCGACTTTACGTTAATTGCAATACGATAATCTACTTCTGCTTCGCCTTGTAAATGAACTTGATAATGAGGTGTGTTCCCTTTTCCAATCTTTGACTGTATAACTGTACCTTTTAACACGCCGTAGTTTTTTAGGGGCATACATTTCATCTCCTATTCATTTAGTAGAAGCTTTTCATACTTTAGGCATTATCCATATAAAAAGAAAATCCTCCTTTCCCAGGAGGATTTCTTATTTTCTCAACATATACCAAACAATAACCTCTACCACTACAAGCAACACCGCACCAAAGATCATTAACGTCGTCTTCTTTAATAGTTCATTTTCACGATAAGGGATATTACATAAATACGCGCCTAGTGTAATTCGTGATGGACAAGCGATTGTCGCTACTGATGATGCGGTGTTTTGGAGTGTTGTGACATATTGCCACGGGAGCGCTACGTTTTGCGCTGTTTGCATTTGTAGTTTTATAAACATCGCATTTGATCCTGCGTTACTACCTGTTAAAAAGCCGCCAATTCCGCCTATGAAAGGAGCAACGAAAACGAAAAATGTCCCAAATGTTTCACCAGCTGTTTTTGCGAGTAATGAATGCATACCAGATGCACCCATTAGTTCTGAAATGGCGATGAACATCGTCGTTGTAATAGCGAAAGGAATCCATTGTTTTATCGTTTGTGAGAGTGATTGTTTAATAATATTTGATGGAATGCGGAAGAAAATAATTGTAAATAAACAAGTCATAGCGAGCCAAAATCCTGGTGAATATAGTAGCTCTAGTTTGTAAGAATATGATTTTAAATCGAGAACTGCATATGACCTAAGAAAATCATGTAATACTGGAACGAGGCGGGAAAGTAAAATACAAACTGTTAAAAAGATATAAGGGCTAATAATTTTTATAATAGATACTTCTCTCTCTGCAGTCGCCGCATGTTCTGTTATAAAGTTTTGCTCACTTTTGCCTTTTAATTTAATGATTAGAAAGCCAAATGCAATGGTAACGATAGAACTTAATATCCCTGCAAGTTCAACACTTACGTATGCGTTAGAAAGATAGATTCCGAGAGAAAATAATAGAAAGAATCCTACTCCTTCCTTACACTTTTCTATAACTGCCTGCCAGCCACCGACAACGTATAAAGAAAGGATGATAAAGTATGCGAAAATCGGGATGCTTAATAATGCTGTATTTGTACCAAGAGTTGTGAGCGGCATGTTAATAAGCTGAGAACCGATAATCGTACCCGTTGCCATCGCGCCCCATGAACTTGCAAGTAAACCGATAAACGATAGTAACACAGCTTGAAACGGTTTATAACCGAGCGAAAGAAAAATAGGTGCTGCGACCATAAAACCAATTCCGAATCCACTCACTGATTCAATAAGTGGACAAATACCAAAACACATAAGAAGCATTTGTAGTAAGCGATCGTGCGTAATTTCTTCTAGAAAACGCGCTACTTGATCGATGCATCCCATTTTGTTCATGAGGTGAAATAAAAAAATACCGGAAAATAAAACGTATCCGACAATAAAACAAATTAACCACCCTTTAATTGTTGCGTGTACAGTTTCACTTATCCCTAATTGAAACGTTGGCGAAAGTAAAACGATTCCAACAGAAACGGCATAAGAGATTAATGAGGCTCTTAATGACGTTTGTTTAAACAAAAACAAACAAATAAAAATCATCATAATCGGGATAAGTGCCAACAATATGGCCATGCTATCATCTCTTTTCGTAAAAATTGCAATTTTTAACTATTATATAACAGATGTTATGATTTTCAATTATCTTTATAACAGATTTAAAAAAGGAGCCGCTTGGCTCCTTTTTTGAATAACTAATATTTTATCTTTTATCCTGAAAAACCGTCTGCTGTCCAATCATTTTTTCTAGTACAACAAACACAATATAAGCACATATTACTTGCAATACAATATTCCCAAGTTTTATTAATTCAAATGAATGGATCCATTGGAATAATTCACTTAATAATACAATCGAAACGATACTAAATAGTTCTATACTAACCGAAAATATACATACTTCTAAAATAGATTGCTCTTGTATTCGATTTAATTGGGAAAAGATGAATACATATCCTAAAAACAGAGCCATCAACTCTATTTTCGTCATGCTAATGAGCCAAGCGTATAATGGTACAGTTAAAAGAAGATATAATAGTTTACGTCTTAGCATGCCTTCTCACCCTCTAAGTTATAAGTATTTTCTGTATATTTTAACATTTATTACACAAAAGAAACAGAAGAGACTTAAGCCTCTTCTGTTTCTTTTACTGCATGTATTAACTCACAAATTTCTTCTCGCTTTTCATTTTCTAACAGCTCAATGACTTTACTTCCAACGACAACGCCGTCACATATTGTAATCATTTCTTCAATTTGTTCTCGTGTTGAAATACCGAATCCTGCGACTACTGGTAAGTGGACGTGTTCTTTTACTTTTTCTAAGTAACTACGAATCTCATCTTTAAAGTTTTGACGTACTCCCGTTACGCCCGCTACTGTAACGGCGTAGACGAATCCTTGTGATTCACTCGTGATTTTTTCGATTCGTTCAATAGGGCTCGTTACGGTAACGAGTGGAATTAAAGCGATATTCGCCACGCGAAGGAGCGGTGCAATAATGTCTTGTTCTTCATACGGTAAGTCTGGAACGATAATACCGTCCACCCCTGCTTCAAGACAGCTCTCAATGAAACGTTCCTTTCCGAATGCGAGTACTGGATTTAAATATGTCATAAGTACAAATGGAATTTGAACTTCTTGCCTCACCTCTATTAATGCTTGAAAAATACCTTTCAATGTTACACCGCTATCTAATGCTCTTTTTCCTGCCCTTTGAATAGTTGGACCGTCTGCGACTGGATCTGAGAACGGAATACCGATTTCAACGATGCTTGCTCCTGCTTCATCAAGAAAACGAATTCTTTCTTTTAACTTTTCAAGTCCACCATCTCCGCCCATTACATACGGAATAAATGCTTTCTTGCCATTTTCAAACGCTTCTATAATTTTTTCTACTCCCATTTTTTACACCTCTTCCATATAACGTTTTATACTCTCTACATCTTTATCACCGCGGCCGGATAAACAAATGACAAGTCCTTCGTCTTTCTTCATTTGCGGCGCTAGTTTTAAAGCGTATGCAACAGCATGTGAACTTTCTAATGCCGGGATAATCCCTTCTTTTTTCGTTAATAATTGAAATGCTTCTAACGCTTCTTCATCTGTAATGGAATGATAAGAAACGCGGCCAATATCTTTTAGCAAGCTATGTTCTGGCCCAACACCCGGGTAATCCAGCCCTGCCGAAATAGAGTGCGCTTCTTGAATTTGCCCTTCTTCATTTTGCAGAAGGTACATCATCGATCCGTGTAAAACACCGACACTTCCTTTCGTTAAAGTGGCTGCGTGCTTTTCTGTGTGAACACCTTTTCCAGCTGCTTCAACACCGTAAAGAGCAACTTCTTCATCGTGTACGAACGGATAAAACATTCCCATTGCATTACTACCACCGCCAATACAAGCAACGACTGCTTCTGGTAATTTTCCTTCTAACGCTTCGTATTGCTTTTTCGTTTCTTTCCCAATTATACTTTGGAAATCACGAACAATTTGCGGGAATGGATGTGGCCCGAGAACTGATCCCATAATGTAGTGCGTATCGTGTACATGTGAAACCCAGTAACGAAGCGCCTCGTTTACTGCATCTTTCAACGTGCCGCTACCTGCCGCAACGCTTTCTACTTTCGCTCCGAGTAATTCCATTCGAAACACGTTTAATTTTTGTCGTCTCACATCTTCTTCTCCCATGAAGATGACGCATTCTAAACCGAAAAGTGCACATACAGTAGCTGTTGCAACTCCGTGTTGTCCTGCTCCTGTTTCAGCGACAACTTTCTTCTTACCCATTCTTACCGCAAGAAGTGCCTGACCGATTGTATTGTTAATTTTATGAGCTCCCGTATGGTTCAAATCTTCACGTTTCAAATAGATTTTTGCTCCGCCGCAATACTTCGTCATATTTTCAGCGAAATAAAGCGGTGTTTCTCTTCCAACATACGTTTGTAAATAATGATCTAATTCCTTTTGAAACGCTTCATCTTGCATCGCTTCTTTATATGCTTCTTCTAATTCTAATACGGATTGCATTAACGTTTCTGGAACGTATCGTCCTCCGTATATACCGTAATGACCTTTTTCATCTGGATATGCGTAGTTCATTTTGAACACTCCTTCGCTTTTTTAATAAATTGTTTTATTTTCTTTAGATCTTTCTTTCCTTCTGTCTCTACTCCGCTGCTTACATCGATCATATATGGCTGAACGGTTCGAATTGCTTCTTCTATATTAAGGATGTTTAATCCGCCAGCTAATATCGTTTTCTCTCGCAACTCGTTTGGCATATGTGCGAGTAACTCCCATGAGAATGTCTTTCCGTTTCCTCCGTGGAACTTTTCTTTCGGGCTATCAAATAACAGATAATCTGTATCGTATTTTTTCGCACATTCAATATCTTTCTCTAAAGCTACTCCTACTGCTTTTATAGACGGAATATTCAATCTCCTAATTTGATGATTGTCTTCATCCCCATGTAGTTGCACATGCGTTAACCCGCACTCCTCTGCAATTTTCTGGATCACTTCTACTGATTCATTTACGAAAACACCTACCTTGAAAACGTGGACTGGAATTTCCCCAATAATTTCTTTCGCTAGCCCTGGGGTGATTTTCCGCTTACTTTCTGCAAAAACAAATCCAATTGCATCTGCTCCGTATTCGCAAGCATGTTTTGCTGTTTCAACATCAGTGATGCCGCAAATTTTCACTTTCATATGTTCACCTTACAGTCTTCGAAAAAGTTACTTATAGAAGATGATGTCATAAGTGCTTCTCCAACTAATACACCTTTTGCACCAGCTCGTTTGACGCGAATAATATCTTCTTTTGAATGAATGCCGCTTTCACTAATCCAAAGTAGGTTTTCCTCATTCAGTCGTTTTCCGAGCTTTTCAGTTTGGCTTAAATCTACTTCAAATGTTTTTAAATTACGGTTGTTAATACCGATAACGTGCGGATTTAATCGGATTGCAATTTCTAATTCCTGTTCATCATGAACTTCAACAATCGCTTCTAATCCTTTTTCTAGCACGTAGTTATAAAGCTCGTTTAATTTCTCTTTTGACAATGCTGCAACAATTAATAAAATAAGATCTGCTCCTGCTTCATACGCTCTATCAATTTGGATTTTATCGATTATAAAATCTTTACATAAAAGCGGAATGTTACTTTCTGCTCTTGCCGTTTTTAAGTCGTGAAACGACCCTTTAAAAAATTGACCGTCTGTTAAAACCGAAACTGCTCCAGCACCGCATTCTTCATATGTTTTCACTTGTTTTGGCACATCAACGTGTAAATTAATATCGCCTTTTGATGGAGACGCTCGCTTTACCTCTGCTATTACAGTAAACTGCTCTAAAGCTTTTACAAGTGAGTGTGTTTTCCTTTTTTCTTTCACTGGTGAATATGTTTCATATAACTCCGCAACTTCTACTTTCTTTTGCTCTACAATTTTGTCTAAAATCGTCCCCATTTTAATTCACCCTTTCTAATTTTTCATGGCTTGCTGCAATTAATAAGTTTAGTTTGGCTAATGCTTTTCCAGAGTCAATGCTATGTGCCGCTAGTGTAATTCCTTCTTCAATCGTTTCTGCTCTTCCATTTGCGAAAAGGGCTAGACCTGCATTTAATAAAACAGTATCGCGATAGACACTCTTTTCTCCGCTTAATACTCCGAGTGTAATCTTTGCATTTTCTTTTGAATTCCCACCTCTAATTTCTTCATTTTTCACTCTTGAAAAACCATACTTTTCTGGATCAATACTCATTTCTACTATTTCATTATCTTTTAAAACGACGACATGATTTTCTCCCTGTAATGATGCTTCATCTAAAAAGCCACTTCCGTTTACGACGAGCGCTTGTTTTCTGCCAAGTTTCTGCAATACTTCCGCTACTGGCAATAACATATCTCGCTTATAAATACCGACAAATTGTGTTTCTAAATTAACCGGATTCGTCAACGGTCCAATTAAGTTAAAGATCGTCGGAACGTTTAATTCTTTTCTTATTTTCATAATGCGTCTTAATGCTGGATGCATCGCTGGTGCGAATAAGAAGGCAATACCTACATTCTCTAATAAATAGTCAATCTCACCCGGCGTACAGCTTATGTTTACACCGAGTTCTTCTAATAAATCAGCACTTCCTGTTTTACTAGAAACAGCGCGGTTTCCATGCTTCGCAACCTTTACACCAGCTCCGGTAAGTACAAATGCCGATGTTGTACTAATATTGAATGTTTGCGCACCGTCACCACCCGTTCCGCAATTGTCCATCGCGCCTTTTATATGATTTGAAAACGGTAATGCCTTTTCGCGAAGAGCACGAACGAGACCGTATATTTCTTCTGCTGTTTCGCCTTTCGCTTTCAGTAATACTAAGAAAGCTGCAACTTCACTTTCCAATATGTTGTCACTTAATAAAAGAAGTCCCGCTTCATACATTTCTTCTTCTGTTAAATGTTGTCCCTCTACTAATTTTCGAAGATAACTGTTCATACTCTCTCCTCCTCTTTCACTTCTGCTAAAAAGGCACGTATTAACTTTCCGCCTTCTTCTGTTGCAATTGATTCTGGGTGAAACTGTAATCCGAAGAGCGGATAATAGTTGTGACGAACTGCCATGATTTCTCCGTCATCCATCGCTGTCGCAAGTATGTCAAAACACTGCGGCAAACTATTTTGCACTGCGACGAGTGAATGGTAACGCATTGCTGTTAGCGGCTGCGTTACGTACGAAAAGATTGACGTTCCGTTATGTTTCACACGCGATGTTTTTCCGTGTTTAATGCGCTCTGCTCTAACAATTTCTCCTCCAAATGCGGATATGATTGCTTGATGACCAAGGCAAATTCCTAAGATGGGAACGTTCTTATAAAAATGACGAATAACATCGATACAAATTCCAGTATCTTCTGGTTTCCCAGGTCCTGGTGAGAGCACAATTCCTTTCGGCTTCATCTCCTCTAATTGTTCAATTGTTATTTGATCATTTCTTACGACAACAATTTCTTTCTCGTACTCGCCTAATAGTTGATACAAGTTATATGTGAACGAATCATAATTATCGATAAGTACAATCATTTCATAACCTCCAAAAGCGCTCTCGCTTTATTTAATGTTTCTTCATATTCAGCAACCGGGTCTGAATCGTAGACGATACCCGCTCCTGCCTGAACGTACGCTTTCTCGTCTTTTACAACCATCGTTCGAATTGCTAGCGCCATATCAAGGTTTCCTGAGAATGAAATATATCCAACCGCTCCGGCATATACATTTCTTTTTTCATGCTCTAACGTATTAATAATTTCCATCGCCCTTATTTTCGGAGCACCTGATACTGTACCAGCTGGTAAACAATACGCTAATGCATCAAATCCACTCGTTTGTTTTCGCAATGTTCCGTAAACTTCAGATACAATGTGCATAACGTGAGAGTATTTTTCTACTTTCATATATTTATCTATCGTCACAGAGCCAATTTCACTTACTCTGCCAATATCATTTCGTCCTAGGTCCACAAGCATCATATGCTCTGCTCGCTCTTTCTCATTTCCTAACAGTTCTTTTTCGATTTCCTCATCTTCCTGCTTCGTTTTCCCTCTCGGCCTCGTACCAGCAATTGGGTTTGTCATCACTTTATCCTCTCTTACTGATAACAAACTTTCCGGCGAAGAGCCAAGTACAACATAATCTTGAAAATCGATATAGAACATATATGGTGATGGATTTGCAATTCGAAGTTTCCGGTATAGTGCAAATGGATCTCCAATACATTCACTTTGCAAACGCTGGGATAATACAACTTGGAAAATATCTCCGGCCCGAATGTATTCCTTCGCTGTTTCTACCATTTCACAAAATTCTTTTTCAGTTATTGAAGAAGTGAATGATAATATTGATTGTATTTCATTTACTTCCGCTTCTTCTCCCTTTAGCACTTCCTCTTTGTATACTTGCAATCTTTCGTATACTTCTTCATAAGAAGCTGAATCGTCTTCCCTGCATACATATACAAATGACAACTTTTGGCGTAAATGATCGTAAACGGTAAACTCACGATATAGTAAAAGGTGTACTTCTGGAATATTTAATGGATCGTGTAAATCTGCTCCAATGTTTTCATACTGCCGAATGACGTCATAGCCAATATATCCAACTGCTCCCCCGCAAAACGGAAATGGACTGTCTACTTGCGCTGGTGCGATTACCTCTTCTAGCATTTGCAGTACGTTACCCTGCAGCTTTTCTTTTTTCCCATACATCATTCGCTTTACTTCTATACCAACGCTTTTCACTTCTCCATAAGGATTACACCCTAAGTAAGAATAGCGCCCTTTATCTTGATGAAGCTGCGAACTTTCTAATAAAAACTTTTTCTTTCCCTTCATACGTCTATATAAAGAAATTGGCGTAATGCTATCTCCTTCTTCTTCAGCAATTACTAAAAATGTGTTTCTTTGTTCTTTTTGCTTCATAAATTCCTCTTTTGTCATCATGCCTTTCACCTCACTCTGAAAAATAAAAAAGTCCCCTACATATCGAAATATGTAGAGGACGATAAATTTACCGTGGTACCACCTCAGGTTGGACGCAAAAGCATCCCGCTTTATTCAGGTACAAAATATATACCTTATCCTTGTAACGGCGGAACCCGGGTTGCCTACTGAAAATAATTGTTCAGCATACCTCTCGTAAGCCCATTCCGTATATGGCACCGCACCGGGCTCCCACCTGTCCCCGGCTCTCTGAAACGTCTCCAATATACGTACTCTTCTTACTTAAACGATTTAACATATTTAATTTTTTGTACACAAAAAGGGAGTACTCATCCTATAGAAAGGACGGGTACTCCCGTGGTGCCACCTTAATTCGTTACGAATGTAACGCACTTTGCCGTATCAAAAAATAATACGTGTCTCTTGTATCGATGAGATCATGTCGCCAAAGCCTACTTCTTTCATTTCGGTTTGGAAGCTCCGAAGCCCATTCCACATCAATCCCATACTGATTCGCACCAACCATCAGCTCTCTGACATGTTCATCATGTGTACTCTTCTTCATCAACGCTTGCATTTTTTTAAGTTGCACTCATTATAGACCTAACTTTTTTCACAAGTCAATACTTTTTTAAAAAATATTTCTCCCTTCTTTCAATATTATATTGACAAAACAACGTGTTTTTATGTAAATATAATAAATACTCTATTAAAATTAAGGTTTTTTCGTCTGAAATTTATATATTTAAAAAGTAAAACGATGTCAAAAAACGCTTACATTTCTGAAAATTCGTATTTCTGTATGGATTTTTCAGAATAATCATGATAGATTATAAATATGCATAACGCATCAAAAGACATGACAAAAGGAAGGGGAACTACATGAGTACGCAGATGTTAACTTTAACTTCTATCTCTATTTACATGCTCGGGATGTTAGTAATTGGCTATTTCGCCTACAAACGAACATCCAACTTAACAGATTATATGCTTGGCGGGCGTACACTAGGCCCCGCAGTAACAGCATTAAGTGCTGGAGCAGCTGATATGAGTGGTTGGCTTTTAATGGGCTTACCCGGTGCAATGTTTAGCGTTGGATTAAGTAGTAGTTGGATTGCGATCGGCCTAACATTAGGCGCATACGCAAACTGGATCTATGTCGCTCCTCGCTTACGTACCTACTCTGAAATTGCAAACAACTCTATTACTATCCCAGAATTTTTGGAACACCGTTTCCACGACAAATCCCATATGCTACGCCTAGTATCTGGACTTGTTATTATGATATTTTTCACGTTTTATGTAGCTTCAGGATTTGTCTCTGGCGCTGTATTATTCGAAAATTCATTTGGACTCAATTACCATGTTGGTCTTCTTATCGTTGGTGGAGTTGTCGTAGCTTACACATTATTTGGTGGGTTTTTAGCTGTAAGTTGGACAGACTTCGTGCAAGGAATCATTATGGTAGTCGCTCTTATTCTTGTTCCAGTCGTAACAATTATGCACGTAAATGGACTTGGTCCAGCATTTGAAACAATTAAATCTATCGATCCGGCATTATTAGATATTTTTAAAGGTACTTCTGTATTAGGAATTATTTCATTATTCGCATGGGGCCTTGGTTATGTTGGACAACCACATATTATCGTACGCTTTATGGCAATTTCTTCTGTAAAAGAAATTAAAAGCGCACGACGTATTGGTATGAGCTGGATGATTTTTTCTGTTGTCGGAGCTATGTTTACTGGCCTTATCGGTATTGCGTACTATTCAAAAGCAGGTTTAAAACTTTCTGATCCAGAAACGATTTTCGTTGAACTTGGCACTATTTTATTCCATCCACTTATTACTGGATTTTTATTAGCAGCTATTTTAGCAGCGGTTATGAGTACAATTTCATCTCAGTTACTCGTTACTTCGAGTGCTATAACAGAAGATTTATATCGTACATTCTTTAAACGTTCTGCTTCTGATAAAGAACTTGTATTTGTCGGTCGTATGGCTGTTCTTGTTATCGCTTTAATTGGATGTGCATTAGCACTTAAACAAAATGATACAATTTTAGCTCTTGTTGGATACGCTTGGGCTGGATTTGGTTCTTCATTCGGACCTGCTATTTTATTAAGCTTATATTGGAAACGTATGACGAAGTGGGGCGCACTTGCTGGTATGATCTCTGGTGCCGCTACAGTAATTATTTGGACTCAGTTCAAATTCTTAAAAGAATTCTTATATGAAATGATTCCTGGTTTCACTATTAGTTTACTAGTAATCGTAATTGTTAGTTTACTAACACAACCTTCAAAAGAAGTTGAAGAGCAATTTGAGGATTTCGAAAAACAACATAGTCATAATCTATAAAAAGAAAGCTCTGCTGTTATGATAACAGCAGAGCTTTCTTTACAGTTCGACAATCTTCTTCTCAAATTTAACAAATTCTTTATGTTTCGTTAAATTTAACATAACACTACTCCTTTATAGTATGAGTATCAGCACTTATACAGAAAGGGGACTCCAACATGTTAGCAGCTTTCCAGCAACAACAAACACGAAAATTTTCACCCATCACAAATACTTCTACGTCTTGTTTGAACATACAACCTAATCCACCTAAAATTTCAATCGCTCCTTCTGTTATTTCAGTCATTGGTGTTCATATAAAAAAAAATAAGCTGAAAGTAAGAACTGGACAAAGCACTGAGTTATCAGCTTCCGTTTTGCCAGTGCAAGCAACGAATACAGAACTTATTTGGACAAATATGAATGCTGATGTTATCACAATGTATCCAAAAGGTGATACGGTAACGATTACTGGAAAAAGTGCCGGAAGAGCAGTCGTAATTGTCACAACTGCTGAAGGAAAGTTCCGTGACCTATGCATTATTCATGTACAACCTTATATGACAAATCCAAAGTAAAAGAGTGGCTTCGTAGCCACTCTTTTACTTTGTTTCAATGTGTGAATTTTTACTTGTAACGAGATTGATGAATTGTTCTTTATCTTTAGGAGAAATAATTTCTGTTTGATGTGATCCATAAATAATTTCAAGTCGATCAAATGATAATGCATGAGCAGCTATTGGATTTTTCGTATTTGAAATTTGTTTTATATCTCGTATAAATATGCGTTTTTTAACGAAACCTGATCTAATTGTAATTGTTTCTTCCCCAACAATATATTTTGTTGAAAACCAACTCCAAATAAATAGTATGGCTAAAGGAATTGTAAAAAATAAAAGAAAATATTCGCTCCCTGCAAATATCGGAGCAAAACAGACACCTACAACAATACAAAGAATTGGATATAACCATACATCTTTTTTTGATGGAAATTCCACTAAACTTCCCCTCCCTTGATTTAAGTCAATGAATCTCCTCCTCTTCCCTATTACAATGAAAACAACATTAGAATAGGAGGACGTATTATGACTGAGCGAAATTTTGCCTTATTTGCAGGCACTTCTCTTCTTATCATGGCATTCACTGCATTTTTTTCTTACGGTTTTGTTCACGAAAATCTCGTTGTACCAAGTAATGCGAGCACGACACTCCATAATATTCAAACTTCAAGTTCACTTTTCAAAGCAGAAATTTTCGGATGGATTATCATTTTTATTACGGATATTATCGCCTCGTGGGCTCTTTATTTCTTTCTAAAACCTATCCATACTAGCCTCTCATTACTAGCTGCCTGTCTTCGTCTTATGTATACAGCTATACTTGGGATTGCTATATTCAATTTAACATTTGTATTACTTCTTTCAAAAAACACAGTTGCTAATTCAGAAGCATATACAATGTTATTTCTAGAAGCTTTTGAATACATTTGGTCTGTAGGATTAATCATTTTCGGCTTACATCTTCTCACCTTAGGATACGTAACCTTTCAATCTAAAAACATACCGAAAACTATTAGTATATTACTGCTCATTGCTGCAATCGGCTATATCATCATTAACGTAATGAATACGATGTTTTCACAATATGATGCGATTATTTCCATTCTTAACGTTGTCTTTCAACTACCGATGATCGCAGGTGAACTAGGATTTAGTATATGGCTATTGCTTAGAGGTGGAAAAAACTCTACTGTTTGAGTCGTTTCTTAATTCTGCTTAATGATTCTGGCGTAATACCTAGATAACTTGCCAATTGATATTGAGGAACACGATCGATTAAATGAGGTCGTTTTTGTAATAATGATTTGTAGCGCTCTTCTGGTGTCGATGCAATAAATAATGTAAGTTCTTCCTGTACTTCACCAAAATTGTATTCAATCATTTGGCGCGTCATTTCTTCTAACTGTGAATATTTCTTATACATGTCCTTTTCACTATACAGATCGCCAACTACAACTAGACAATCTTCTAGGCACGTTAACGTATGTGGGGATAATTTATCTTGTTTATGATGATTGAAATTTGCGATTGCTTGTTCTTCTGTATAAAAATTTGATGTAACTTCTTTTCCAGATTCATCTATACAATGTTGCCTCACGCATCCTTTTAATACAAAATAACATTTAGACGGAACATCTCCTTGCCCTAGGAGCACTGTTCCTTTTTTATACTCTTCAATTTGTAATTCTTCTACGATCACGCGCTGCTGTTCTTCACTTAATGTTGTAAGATTTGTCATGTATTTCATTAAAATCTCTTTCATTTGGTCTCTCCTTCCCCTTCTATATTTGTATGAGAAACGTATGATGTAACTCCACTATATATTATCTTTTTTCATGCTATATGGAGGGGATTCCTCCTATTGATTTGTTTTATTTTCTGCATAGAACAAAAAAAGAGAAGTTACCAATAACTTCTCTTTTCGTATATTAGAATAGGCTCGTTATAATTCCTGTGTATAAGCCGGTTCGTTCACCACATTTTTTGCTGTTCGCTTTTGTTGCTGTAGTAAGAAAACAGATACACCAAACAATACGAGCATGCTACCGATAATTTGCATTGCGTTTAATTTTTCTCCAAGTAAGAAGAACGCTAGTATAGATGCCCCAACTGGTTCTCCTAAAATACTCATTGAAATCGTTGTTGCATTTACGTAATTTAATAACCAATTATTAATGACGTGAGACACTGTCGGTACAATCGCAAGTAAAAGAAAAATACTCCAATCCCACTTCGTATAGCCTGTAAATGGCACTTGAAGTATAACGTTATAAATCGCTATAAATATACCAGCGAAGGCAAATACAGTGAAACTATAAATCCAATGAGATACTTTCTTTACTGTCGTTTGTCCGATAAATAAATAACCGACAACTGCAATTACACTTAAAAAGGATAATATATCCCCATAAATTGCTTGCTCACTTAGCCCTAAATCTCCCCAGCCAATACACATTACGCCTAGTATCGCAATTCCCATCGTCGCAATTGCTGAATAGGTTGTTCTTTCTTTAAATAAGAAAAAACCTCCCACTAAAGATACGATCGGTTGAAGTGCTAAAATAATCGTCGAACTAGCAACTGTCGTATGCTTTAAGGATTCAAACCATAGAAGAAAATGAAGAGCTAAAAAGAAACCAGATCCAATTAAAAATCCCCAATCTTTTATTTGAATCCTACTAAACTCTTCCCGTTTTTTCCAAACGATCGGCAGCATAATAAGTACGATAATCCATAATCGATACATACTTAAAACGGAAGATGGTGCTGAGGACATCTTTGCAAAAACAGCTGCGAATGAAATTGCTATAATGGAAATTGCTAGTGGTAGTGCGATTGATCTTTCTTGTTTCAAATCCTGTCTCCCCTCTCACCTGTAAAAAATCCCACTTCATTATATCCGTTTTCTTTCACAACTTAAATACTAATTTTTTAGATTCTTCGTACCATTATGGTAAAATAGAAATTAAGGCACCTATTAGTGATTATGTCTTTCCTTTTCACTACAAGCGTTGCTCTTACAATCATTACAGTAAATTTTTATTTAGGGGGATATACATGAATCAAACAATAGGGAGAATTGAAGAAATTTCATTTTTTAGTACATCACTTCAAGAGGAGCTTACACTTCTTGTTTATTTACCAGTAAATTACACACCTCTCCATAAGCATACGGTTGTTATTGCACAAGATGGTAGAGATTATTTTCAGCTTGGTAAAGCGCACCGTGTAATTGAGCGTCTTCGTGAAACTGAAGAAATCGACCGCACAATTATTGTCGGTATTCCATATAAAAATGTACACGATCGTAAGGAAAAATATTTCCCAAATGATGTAAAGAATGCTGCTTACATTCGTTTCCTTGCTCATGAGCTTGCTCCATATATTGATGCAAATTATCCAACATATCAAATGGGTAAAGGACGCGTTTTAATTGGAGATTCTCTCGGCGGTACAGTTTCCTTCATGACCGCACTTATGTATCCGCATACATTTGGTAAGGTCGTTATGCAATCACCATTTGTTGATGAAACAGTCACGAACTTAGCAAAAGATTTCAAAAATCCGGGGGCGCTAGATCTTTATCACGTAATTGGGACCGAAGAAACAGCTGTCAAGCGTACAGACGGACAAGTATCTGATTTCGTAGAACCGAATCGCGAGTTAAATAAACTACTTACAGATAGAAATTTCATCACGCATTATGAAGAGTTTGAAGGGAATCACACATGGAAATATTGGCAAGCAGATTTACCAAAAGCATTTTCTCATATCCTATCAATGAAATAATAGAGAGCGGTATTCAGAATAATTTGATATAATAGATAAAGAGATTTATTCTCAAAATCTAACTAGACTTGCAAAGGGAGGAATTGGAACATGAAATTAGGAATTGTAATTTTCCCATCAAAAATGATTCAAGATAAAGCGAACGGATTACGTAAACGTTATGATCCGCATTACGCATTAGTTCCGCCACATATTACATTGAAAACACCCTTTGAGACGCAAGATGAACAATTAGAATCGATTGTGAATGAGTTACATACAATCGCAAATAAAACGAACCCTTTCACCCTTCATGTTGGGAAAGTCGGTTCATTCGCACCTGTTAATAATGTTCTTTATTTTAAAGTAGAAAAAACACCTGAACTTACTTTCTTAAATGAAGAAATGCATAATGGTTTCTTTACACAAGAGCGCGAGTACTCTTTCGTACCTCATTTAACAATCGGTCAAGACTTATCAGACGCAGAGCACGCTGATGTATTAGGTCGATTACGTATGAAAGATTTCTATTATGAGCAACCAATCGATCGTTTCCACCTTCTATACCAATTAGAAAATGGAACGTGGACTGTACATGAAACATTCCACCTTGGAAAGGAGAACAACTAATTTGCACGCACAAATCGTACAAACGGACGAACAACTAAGAGATGCATTCTCTGTACGTAAGCAAGTATTTGTAAATGAGCAACGTGTTTCTGCAGAAGAAGAGTATGATGAGTTTGAAGAGATTTCAACACACGTTGTTATATATGATAATGATGTTCCAGTTGGTGCTGGTCGCTTCCGCATCGTTGATGGAATAGGAAAAATGGAGCGCATTTGCGTACTAGCTTCACATCGTAAAAAAGGCATTGGTAAAATCATTATGGATGCACTTGAAGCGTATGCGAAGGAAGAGTCTCTACCGAAATTGAAACTCCATGCTCAAACACATGCTGAATTTTTCTATAAAAAGCTAGGATACGTGACGGCTTCTGATGTGTTTATGGAAGCAAATATCCCACACGTCGTAATGATAAAAGAATTATAATTTTGTAGCAGGAGGTAGCCCCTCCTGTTTTTTACATTGCTATTTTCTTTTTCTTCCGCTAAAGTTAAATGTTGATGCTATAGTTTTGAAGGTGAATATATGACACAAGAAAAATTTTCACAAAAACCGTTAACACACGCTGGCATTCCGCAAGCGGCGTATCATATTCCGAAAACATCTACCCATTTAATTATGGAAGAAGATGCAGATGCGGCGTATTTCCGCGCTTTAGAACAGCAAGGTGTTTATTTAAATGAAAAACAGTTAGAAGCAGTGCAAACGACAGAAGGACCTGTCCTTACACTAGCTGGTGCTGGAAGTGGTAAAACATCTGTTTTAACAACTCGCGTTGGTTATTTAGTTAATGTAAAACATGTCCATCCGCGAAATATTTTACTGCTGACGTTTACACAAAAAGCAGCTGAAGAAATTCGAAGCCGTGTAGCGAATTTACCTGGTATGAATCATGCCGCAAGTAGCTATGTCGTTGCTGGTACATTCCACTCTGTCTTTTTAAAATTGCTTCGTAGTCAAGGATATAATCAGCAAATTTTAGCAAATGAAAAACATAAACAAATTATGATAAAGAAAATTTTGAAAGAATTGCGCTTAAAAGACGATTATGATGCCGAAACGATACTCGCTATGATTTCACTTGAGAAAAACAACTTGAATCGTCCGAAAGATGTAAAAGCGAAAACACCGGTTGAACAAGAGTTCAAAGAAGTATACGAACGTTTCGAAGAGGTAAAACAACGACACAATTATATCGATTTTGACGACATCTTATTAGAAATGTATTATATGTTAGAAAATAACGCTCCCCTGCTTACTCAATTACAAGAGCGTTTTCATTACATTGAAGTAGATGAGTTTCAAGATACGTCGTATGCACAATATGAAATTGTAAAATTGTTAGCCACGCCGAGAAATAATTTATTTATCGCAGGTGATGACGATCAAGCGATTTACGGCTGGCGAGGGGCAAGTCACCAAATTATTTTATCTTTTCCAAAGGAATTTGATAATACTACGATTATCGCACTTAATACGAATTATCGATCTAATCCATTTATCGTAGGACTTGGAAATGAAGTTATTAAGCTCAATCAAGAACGTTTTGATAAAGAGCTATATTCTGTTCGTAACGATGGCATACAGCCGTTTTATGCACGACCTGTGACAACTCTTGATGAAGCAAATCAAATTTTGCAACTCATTCAGGAAAAAGTAGATAGTGGTGAACGAAATTATAAAGATTTTTGTTTATTATATCGTACACATTCTGTAAGCCGTTCTTTACTTGATCAGCTTACAATTCATAAGATTCCATTTATTAAACATGGAGCGAGCCAATCGTTCTACGAACATTCTTTAATTAGGCCCGTATTAGATCACTTACGACTCGTGCTTGAACCGTTCCGCCTCGAATCACTTTCAAATATATTACCAACAATGTATATTGGCCGTGATGAGTGCATTTCATTTATTGAACGTGAACAATGGAAATATGGTGAGGGCCGTTTCCCTTCTCTTCTTCATTTTCTATTACTAAACCCAAGCTTGAAACCTTTTCAAGTTAAAAAAGTAAATGAGCGAATCGATTTTATTAAGTTTATAAAAGAACTTGAACCGAAAAAAGCATTGAAAGAAATTATTCATGGTAAAGGAAAGTATTTAGAGTACTTACAAAGTAATGATCGTTCTTCCTTTACGATGCATAAGGACATACAAGAAGAAATGTTAGAAGAATTAATGGAATCAGCAACTCGCTTTACGGATATTCCAGCTTACTTACAATTTATTAACGAGGCCATTCAAGGTCAAAAAGAAATGGAAGCATTAAAAACAATGCCGCAAAAAGATGCTGTATCGCTTATGTCAATTCATAACGCGAAAGGCCTTGAGTTTCCATGCGTCTTTTTACTCGGAGCAAGCGATGGTATATTGCCGCATACTTCTTCTTTAAAAGATGCAAATGACCGTGTGACGGAGACTTCTGAAGCATTAGAAGAAGAACGACGATTACTCTATGTCGCCATTACACGCGCAAAAGAAGAACTTTACATTTCCTCCCCGCAATTTTTCAGAGGAAAGAAACTAGATATATCTCGTTTTCTATATACTGCGCAAAAAGATTTACCTGAAAAGACATCCATTAAATAATGGGTGTCTTTTTCCATATCACGATATGTACATCCCCTCTATATAAATTCCCTGTTTCTATCCTGAGAATTAACGTAATATCAACCATATCCCGTTCATATTGTAATAGTGTATGTCAGAACTCACGATAAGGAGTGAACATAATGAGCTGCAATTGTAATGAAGATCATCAACACCATGATTGTGATTTCAACTGTGTATCTAATGTCGTTCGTTTTATACATGAACTACAAGAATGTGCAACCACAACATGTGGATCTGGTTGCGAAGTTCCATTTTTAGGAGCACATAACACTGCATCAGTAGCGAATACACGTCCTTTTATTTTATACACAAAAGCTGGAACACCTTTTGAAGCATTTGCACCATCTGCAAGCCTTACTAGCTGCCAATCTCCAATTTTCCGTGTAGAGAGTATAGATGATGATGACTGTGCTGTATTGCGTGTATTAACTGTAGTTTTAGGTGATGGTACCTCTGTACCACCTGGTGACGATCCAATCTGTACATTTTTAGCTGTACCAAATGCAAGATTAGTATCAACCTCCTCTTGTATTACTGTTGATTTAAGTTGCTTCTGCGCTATTCAATGCTTACGCGATGTTTCTATATAAAACTGAATACTAATTTAAGCATGGATTGGGTGGCAGATGATTCTGCCACCCAATCCATGCTTAAAAGGTATTATTATGTATTTTTTATAAAATTGGGAACTTGTCTAGAACATAGAACCTGTCCTTTTCATTAACTAAAAGTAGAAACAGATAAAGGAGTGAAAAACATGTTCTCTTCTGATTGCGAATTTAATAACATTGATTGTGAGGCGAAACCAGCTAGTACACTACCTGCCTTCGGTTTTGCTTTCAACGCTTCTGCACCTCAGTTCGCTTCACTATTCACACCACTACTATTACCTAGCGTAAGTCCAAACCCAAATATTACTGTTCCTGTAATAAATAATACAGTAAGTGTCGGAGACGGTATTCGAATTCAAGTAGCTGGTATTTATCAAATCAGTTATACATTAACGATCAGTCTTGATAACGTTCCTACTGCACCAGAAGCTGGTCGTTTCTTCTTATCATTAGGTACACCAGCTAACATTATTCCTGGATCAGGTACAGCGGTTCGCTCTAACGTTATTGGTACTGGTGAAGTAGACGTATCCAGTGGTGTTATTCTTATTAACTTAAACCCTGGTGACTTAATTCAAATTGTACCAGTTGAACTGCTTGGAACTGTAGACATCCGTGCTGCAGCATTAACAGTTGCACAAATTAGCTAGTAAAAAGCGGTATTTCTTAATTGAAATACCGCTTTTTATTTTTACAATAAAAAACACTCACCGTAACATGAGTGTTTCATTCTTCATATTGTTTTATTGTATTCTTCTTTTTCCCACAGTTGCATCCCTTTTTTTTCACAAATCCTTGTTGCTGTAACTGTTCTTGATATGCCTGTTGGTGTGCTTGTTGCTGTTGCTGTATGTTATACCACTGCTGTAGATCATATGAATTTTGCCTTGGATTATTGCTCACAGCAAACATCTCCTCTACTGTCAATTCTGTCTATTTACTATATGAACAACTCTTTATTTCCGTTCCCGCATCCTCTTAAACTCCGCTTTTTCTAACATCATAAAGATTTATCCCGATTGGTGCGGGCTGATAATTAGCGGGGGATGCCCCACACTGATTAAATTTTCACTTTATTATTCTCCCATAAAATATCCTGTAATTGTTTCAATGATCGCTGCTGCACCTGCAATGGCTAATAATGCTAGTACAGGCTCTGCAACAATAGGAATCCATTTATATAAAACTAATAAAAAAGCACTAACCCACACACCTGTACACCAATAGCAGCTTAATAATTCTCCCATCCACTTTCTTAATCCTTTCCCTTTCACCTTTGTAAAAGTCGATACACTTCCATCAGGCTCTGTAATCTCTAACTCATCAATAAACGGTCTTCGCAAAAAAGCTGTAATTTTATCATAAACAATAAGACGAGTTAACCTAAATGCAGCTAGCGCAAAAATAAAAAATAAAAGCCAGCTTGTAAATAACATAATTCCACCTTCCCTATCCTCTTTAGCCTATTTAAAAAAAAAGGTCTTAAGATTGTGACCAAATCTCCCCCACTCCAATATCTTATTAATGTAAATACAAACAAGAAGATAAGGAGTGACATTAATGAGTTGTAACGAAAATAAACACCATAGCTCTTCTCACTGCGTAGTTGACGTCGTAAAATTCATCAATGAACTACAAGATTGCTCTAGTTCAACATGTGGTTCTGGTTGTGAAATTCCATTTTTAGGAGCACACAATACAGCAGCAGTAGCAAATACACGCCCTTTTATTTTATACACAAAAGCTGGAACGCCATTTGAGGCATTTGCACCATCTTCAAGCCTTACTAACTGCCAATCTCCAATTTTCCGTGTAGAAAGCGTAGATGACGATAGCTGTGCTGTCCTACGTGTGTTAACTGTAGTATTAGGTGATGGGTCTCCTGTACCACCTGGCGACGATCCAATTTGTACGTTTTTAGCTATACCAAATGCAAGATTAATCTCGACATCTACTTGCATTACTGTTGATTTAAGCTGCTTCTGTGCTATTCAGTGCTTACGCGACGTTTCTATAGTTAAGTAAACTAAAAAACTATTGGGGTGGTAGAAGCTTTCTACCACCTTTACATATTTAAAAGCCGGCCATATCAATCGTTTTGATGTCTTCTATAGATAATCGAATATCTCTCATACTATTTGGTGGCATAATGGATACAATGCCATTACGGTAAGATATAATCGATCCTATATATGAGACGGTCGTCGTTCTTATTCTACATCTTATTTTTGGAATGTAATGAGGACGATTTAATAAAAAATGAATTTTTTCTTCATTATCCATATCCTTAAAGGATTTATTGTAAGGGACTGTTCTCACTTGCTCTTCCTCTTCCTCTTCCTCTACTTTTTCTTCCACCTCCACTTTAGGCTCCTCTCGTGGTTCTTGTTTCTCTTGTTCTACCACTTCTTCCACAGCACTACTTACAATACTTTCATTTCTATTACTTTGCTCTTTTTGATCCTCATCTTCGAAATTCGTTAAAATAATTCTTTTTATTTTCGGTGCAGCGAGTTCTAAATTTACTTGTGCAATATATAACAACGGTTTTCCAACTGTTGAACTTTTATTTTTATTCTTCACACTCGTCCCTCCCACTTCCATACGTAGCTGGATAAATCGTGTACTATTATAGTTATATTCATAACGTGGCTAGAACTTTCGTTAAAAATCGTTCTTTCTGGGAACAATTAAAAAGGACAGTCTCAACGTTTAGAGACTGTCCTTTTTAAACTTTAATTCCTATTATATTTATCCTAAAATATGATATCCTGAATCAACATGAATGTTTTCACCTGTTACTCCGCGTGCTAAATCACTGAATAAGAATACTGCTGTATCTCCAACTTCTTCTGGAGTCGTCGCACGACGAAGTGGTGCGCGTTCCTCAATTTCTTTTAAGATTGAGTTAAAGTCGCCTACACCTTTCGCAGATAACGTACGAATTGGTCCTGCAGAAATAGCGTTAACGCGAATGCCATGTTGTCCTAAATCGTTCGCTAAATATTTCACGCTAGCTTCTAATGAAGCTTTCGCAACACCCATAACGTTATAGTTTTTCACAACGCGCTCGCCGCCAAGGTATGTTAAAGTTAAAATATTTCCGCCTTCTGTCATCACTTTCTTCGCTTCTCTTGCTACAGCTGTTAAAGAGAATGCACTAATATTTTGTGCAAGTAAAAATCCATCGCGAGAAGTATCTACAAATTCGCCTTTTAAATCATCACGATTTGCAAAAGCAATACAGTGAGCAACACCGTGAATTGTACCAACTTCTTGCTTAATAGTTTCAAAGCAAGCTGTAAGTTCCTCATCATTCGTTACATCACAAGGTAATACAAGTGATTCTTGTCCTTCTAATGTTTCCGCTAGTTCACGAACGTTTCTTTCTAAACGCTCTCCTGCATATGTGAATATTAATTTTGCACCTGCATTATGCAAAGAGCGAGCAATTCCCCATGCAATACTTCTTTGGTTCGCAACGCCCATAACAACAAATGTTTTCCCTTGTAATAGTTCCATGATATATCCTCCCAGAAATACTTATACTTGTTATTAGTACCTGATACTATAATTATAGTACCATAAAACCTCTTAAAGGCAAACAAAAAAGTCACTAACATAAATTTGTTAATGACTTTTTGTTTCTATAAAAAACCTTTCTAATCCTTCTTCCCAAGTAGGCATTTGTAAAAAACCATTTAATCGTAGCATGTTATGTTGAAAGATAGAATATTTTGGTCTCGCAGCCGCCGATCCGAATTCTTCAGTTGAAACAGGTAATACATTCACTTTCATATTTGCATACGAAAATATTTTTTGGGCAAATTCAAACCAAGAACATGATCCTCTATTGGATACGTGATACGTACCGTATAAAGAAGTGTGAATGAGCTTATTAATCATCATATTTAAATCTGCCACGTACGTAGGAGAGCCAATTTGATCCGCTACAACAGATATGTTTTCTCTCTCTTTTCCTAATCGTAGCATCGTTTTCACAAAATTATTTCCATACTTACCATACAACCACGATGTACGAACTATAAAATATTTATTATGTAACTCTTTTACGAACTGCTCTCCTGCAAATTTAGAAGCTCCATATATATTTATCGGTGCTGGATTATGAAATTCATGATAGCCATCCGGTTTGTCACCTGGAAATACATAATCGGTACTGACATACACTAACTTAGCCCCTACTAATTGTGAAGCAACCGCTACATTTCGAGCTCCAATCGCATTTATTAAGTAAGCAAGATCCTGTTCTTTCTCAGCACCATCTACCTTCGTATACGCTGCACAATGAACAATTGTATGTGGCTTTATTTCTTGTACCACTTGCTTAATTCGGGATATATTTGTTACATCTAATAACTTTTTATCAAATGGATATATGTCATATTCCTCAGAATTCAACTCTTCTTGTAGTTGCTTCCCTAGCTGACCGTTCGCTCCCGTTATGATAATCCGTTCTTTCATCTACATGCCCCTTACTTTTCTTTTAGTGGTTTCCACCAGTCCACATTGTTTTTATACCATTCCACCGTTTCTTTTAATCCTTGTTCGAACGTATACTTCGGTTCCCATTCAAACTCATTCTTCATTTTTTGTGCATCAATCGCATAACGACGGTCGTGACCTAAACGGTCTGTTACAAATTCAATATCTTTTTTCGTTTTTCCTAAAAGTTTTATAATTTGTTCCACAACATCTACATTTGTTTTTTCGTTATTTCCGCCGATATTATACACCTCTCCTACACATCCCTTATGCAAAACGGTGTCAATTGCACTACAATGATCCGTTACATGCAGCCAATCCCTTACATTCAATCCATCACCATATAATGGTAGTTTCTTTCCTTCAAGCGCATTCGTAACCATTAACGGAATTAATTTCTCAGGATATTGGTACGGTCCGTAGTTATTAGAACAACGCGTTATAATAACCGGTAATTGATACGTTTCATAATAAGATAAGGCTATCATGTCGCTACTCGCTTTACTTGAAGAATATGGACTATTAGGAGCTAGCGGGGTTTCCTCGGTAAACTTTCCTGTTTTCCCTAAAGAACCGTATACTTCATCTGTTGATACTTGCACGAGTTTAATATGTGAATATTTTTTCACTAACTCCAACAGCGTGACTGTACCTATTACATTCGTATCATAAAAAGGAATTGGGTTTTCAATACTACGATCCACATGTGATTCAGCTGCGAAATTTACAATTACTTGCACGTCACGTTCCTTAACAACATGTTCCAGCAGCTCTCCATTTTGGATTTTCCCTTTTACAAATGAGTAGTTAGGATTTTCTTGAATAGACTTTACATTATTTAAATTCCCGCTATATGTTAATGCATCGTAATTAATGATTTTATATGTTTCATAGTTTTTTAACATATAGTGAATGAAATTACTTCCAATAAATCCAGCTCCACCTGTAACTAATATATTCATAAACAACTCTCCTACTTAAAAACTATCTTCATATTCCTGAAGTAATGGTAATATTCGATCCTTATCGGACAAGATAGGATTTGTTACCGGCCATGGAATTGATAATTCTTTATCTTCCCAAAACAAACCGGAATCGTGATCAGCACTATAATACTCATCTACTTTATACATAACAATTGTATGAGGTACAAGTGTACAAAAACCATGAGCAAATCCTTTCGGCACTAATAATTGCCTATGATTATCCGCACTTAAAATATAACCTCTCCACTTTTTAAATGTAGGTGAATCTTTTCGCAAATCAACGATAACATCATATATTGCACCTTGCATAACTTGAATGAGTTTCGTTTGTGCTTTCGGATTTTTTTGAAAGTGTAGCCCTCGAATCGTCCCCGAATGCGCTGAATAAGATACGTTATCTTGCAGAAATGAATGCGTAATCCCTAACGATTCTAGCATCTTCTTATTATAACTTTCAGTAAAAAAACCTCGCTCGTCTTCAAACAATCTCGGTTCTAACAATTTCGCATCGGTAAAATTTGTTTCTACAACTTTCATATTTTCACCTATTCTCCATTAAACTGTTTCCCAAAGTTTATATCCCGCGCTAACGTATTCGCTCTTTGAAGAGAAGCATGCGTTCCCGCATCAGTCCACCAGCCGCTCATTTCATTATAAGTAAGTACTCCTCGTTTTAAATACCAATTATTTATATCTGTAATTTCAAGTTCCCCTCTTGCGGAAGGTTTTAATTCTTTTATATAAGAAAAGACTTTCGAATCATACAAATAAATTCCCGTAACAGCATAAGAACTTTTCGGCTCATTCGGCTTTTCTTCAATTCCAATTATTTTTCGGCCTTTAATATGCGCTACACCAAATCGCTCGGGATCTTCTACAGATTGAAGCAGCACTTTAGCCCCTTCTTTTTGACTTGTAAACTCTTCAACATACGGGCAAATATCATCTGAAAAGATATTATCTCCTAATATAACTACCATCCGATCATTTCCTACGAAATCTTCACAAAGTCCTAGTGCCTGCGCAATCCCACCCGCCTTATCTTGCACACGATACGTAAAGGATACACCAAACTCTTGACCACTTCCTAGAAAGCTCACAACATCTCCCATATGCTCTTTACCGGTAATAATCATAATATCTGTAATTTCACATCGCTTCAGCTTATATACCGCATGATAAATCATCGGATACCGCCCAACGGGAAGTAAATGTTTATTCGTTACTTTCGTTATTGGATATAATCTCGATCCTGTCCCGCCTGCTAAAATAATCCCTTTCATCCTTCATCTCTCCCTTATGATGGAGATAGCACCTCTTTATAATGTTCCACAAAAATTTCCCGGTATTTCTCATATGTATCCGCATCAAACTCATCTCCGTTGTAATGAATACACCATAGATTTGCTTGATTAGGGATACCAATTAAATATCCAGCCTTTTGAAATTCTAAAGACTGTGACACATCATAGAAATGGAATCCTTGAAACAAATCCTCTCGCCACGGAATATCATACTGCGTTGCCATGAGTAAACCATCGATTGCTTGCACTGACATAAAAGATTGATTTCCGTAAAACCCCAGATCCAAATTTAATAATTGATAATTCCGTCTTCTGTACTCAATCACTTTCCCTACTAAATTTTTCCCTTCCCACCATATCCCGTTACTCGGTAAAAACTGAGCACCAGCTACTCCAATTAAACCAAGCTTTTCATTTTCTTTAAAAAGAGAAATGAGGGTACAAAACATATCACGATTAATAAGGTAAGTATCTTGATGTATATATACTTTATATTTCGCCGGATATGAAAGTGCTCGATTGTACGCACTTGCCATACTTTTCGCATCTCGTATCGGAAAAATTTGCACTACATAGCCAGGGGGAACAACAATGTTTCTTATTTGCCTTTCGCATTGCTCGAAAAGCTCTTCATTATTTACACAAACAACGACTAATATTGTATGATCTTTCATTTTGTAGCCCTCTATTCTTCCTTATTCACATCTGACATATAGTTCTCTACAAATACTTTTCTATACTTTTCATAGTTCGTCATATTTACATCGAAATGATAATGAATACACCAAGCATCACGCTGCACAGGGACACCGACTGTATACCCAGCTTTTTTAAATTCAAAAGATTGGGATACATCATAAAAATCAAACCCATCAAATAAGTCCTCTCGCCACGGAATATCATATTGTGTCGCCATCAATAAACCGTCAATACATTCCACAGGAATAAATGTTTTCGATTCATGAAATGGTTGCTCTAAACTTGCCATATAAAACAAATCGTTCATATAACCAATGACTTTCCCGACAATCCCACGCCCTTCGTTCCATACACCATTTGGAGGAACATATTGGGATCCAACCATCCCAATCATCCCAAGATGTTCATGCTCCTCAAATAATTGAATTAATCCGTATAGAAAGGCTCCATTTATAATAAAGACATCTTGGTGTAAATACACTTTATACTTCGCTGGATGTGAAATGGCTTGATTGTATCCGCTCGTCATACTTTTTGCATTTCGAATCGGCATAAATTGTATAGTATACCCAGGAGGTACTGCCAATTTCAATATATGTCGCGCACATTGTGCATACAATTTCCGATCATTTATACATGTAACAAATAGTATTGTTTTTTCTGCAGCACTCATAATTGTGATTTTTCTGCTTCAATAATATATTGAAATACAACTGTCTCAGCCATGAAGCCACTTCCAAGACGATACTTTTTACAAATTCCATATAACTCTTCAATAAGTGGCTCATATATTTTATGATCAACATATACACGATCTACTTTACTAATAGAATATCCTGCTTTTAAAAACATTCTTAGCATTTCATTAAAAGTAAAGAAACGAATATGCGTTTTATCTAATAAGCCATATTCTGTATACGTCCAATTTCCAGCGAGTAAGGGAGCTAATACTGAAATGTGCGCAACGTTTGGTATGCTAGCTAAAATCACACCATTTTCTTTTATATATGGCTTTACTTTCTTTATGACAGCCCACGGATCAAATAAATGCTCTAATACATCCCCGAATATGACACAATCAAATTGTTCCTTCTCATAAGGAAGATCCATTGTTTCTATATCACCTAAAATAACATGATCTAGTTTTTCTTTCGCTTTTTCGGCAGCCTCTGGGAACGCCTCAATTCCTGATACACGTGCTCCATTTTCTTTTATAGCCGCTCCTAATGCACCGCTCGAGCAACCAATATCAAGAACTTCTTGCCATTCCTTTTTTATATGCTTGAATAAATTAGGATTTATCGCATTATAATAATGTTCAGATTTTTCTTCGTATAAAGAACTTTTCTCCCGATTCATTTCACACACTCCTTATGCAAATTGAATTTGAAATATAAACAAAAGATATTCTACAAAGGATGCCATCTCTATTGGTTGCATTACCGATAATCTAATATATAGCCATTCTACTATCATTAGAATAGCGACAAGTCATTTCCTAAAAATAGAACAAATTACATTTTATATTGTTTATCATAGATGCCTCTAAAATATTTACGGTTATATTCAATCGCAGCATTATTCGGAACATAAGAAGCTGCCAATTCATTATAATAATAAGCTTTATCTTGATCTCCTAATCTGCTATAACAAATACACATTTGTAAATATGGAATCCACGTATAACTAGCCGGACTGTGAAAAGGACTATCCTCTGCTAGCGGCACTTCAGTTGCTAGCTTAAACCAAAATATCGCTTCATTATACTTTTGTTGTTCCATATATATATATCCTATTCTTGTACAATTCTCTCCTCTAGGAATACCATAACGAAACGACTTCGTACAAGTTTCAACTGCCTTCTCCCAGTCTCCTAACTTCGCATAACAATCTCCTAACTTACCACATGCATAAATTTTCTCTTCATGCCATCCTTCCTCTTGATTAAGAAATGTTTCATACAGAAGAACCGCATCGTCGTATTTTTGATTATCCATAGATTCATTACCGTAATAAAATAAATCTCTCGGGCTTAATTCTTCTCCAGCTGCTACAGCATTTTGAAAAATTTTCAAATTACGATTCGTTATTTCTTTTTCTTTCTTATGTGTAATGGCGACATTACTATTGTAAATCTCACCAGAAACAGCTAAATACTCATGCACCTTTCCAAACCATTGAAATTGTTTTTCACGCTTTACAAGTCGATATCTTCTTGTGCAATATAAAGGTTTCCCATTAGAATCCATTACAAGATAATAAGGCATAGAAACAGCGTCAACTTTACCATCTAACTCTCGTTTTAATGTTTTCAGTGATTCTTGAGCTTCCTCTAATAACACATCATCAGCATCTAACCATAATATATATTCTTGCGTTGCTTTTGAAAACGCAAAATTTCTAGCTGCCGCAAAATCATCAACCCACGGAAAATCGTGTATGTTAGAAGTGTATTTTGCTACAATTTCCTTCGTCCGATCAGTGGATCCTGTATCAACTACAATAATTTCATCAACAATTTTTTCTACCGCGTCCAAACATCGATCTATTGTATTTTCCTCATCGCGAACAATCATACATAGACTAATTGTAATTCCTTGCTTGTTCAACATAATCACCCTCTTCCAACTCAATCATATGTTATACATACAATAAACTTTCCATTTTTTTAACTTGTTCAAGCTATTTAAGATTTCTTTTTAATAATTCAAATGTCCGTGTCATTTTCTTGTGATTTTGCATCTACTATATAATGAAAGCTTTATGGAGGTGAATTTATGTCAAATAATAATTATTCAGATGGCTTAAATCCTGATGAATTCTTATCAGCTAGTGCATTTGATCCTAATCTTGTAGGTCCAACTTTACCACCAATACCACCGTTTACACTTCCAACCGGGCCGACTGGACCTACTGGGCCGACTGGACCTACTGGACCTACCGTACCTACTGGGCCTACTGGGCCTACTGGACCGACTGGACCGACTGGACCGACTGGACCGACTGGGCCTACTGGAGACACTGGTACAACTGGCGCGACTGGAGACACTGGCGCAACTGGGCCGACTGGAGACACTGGTGCAACTGGACCTACTGGGCCTACTGGAGACACTGGCGCAACTGGACCTACCGGGCCGACTGGAGACACTGGCGCAACTGGACCTACTGGGCCGACTGGAGACACTGGTGCAACTGGTGCGACTGGGCCTACTGGACCTACTGGGCCTACTGGGCCTACTGGACCTACTGGGCCTACTGGGCCATCTGGATTAGGACTTCCAGCAGGATTGTATGCATTTAACTCTGCTACAATTTCTTTAGCTCTTGGAATTAATGATCCTGTACCGTTTAACACGGTTGGATCTCAGTTTGGTACAGCAATTTCTCAATTAGACGCTGATACTTTCATCATAAGTGAAACTGGATTCTATAAAATTACTGTTATCGCATATACTGCAGCAGTAAGTATATTAGGTAGCCTTGCAATTCAAGTGAACGGCGTTAATATACCTGGCGCTGGAACAAGTTTAATCTCACTTGGAGCGCCTCTCGTTATCCAGGCAATTACACAAATTACAATAACGCCATCAATGGTTGAAGCTGTCGTTACAGGACTTGGATTATCTCTAGCTCTTGGTACAAGTGCATCCATTATTATTGAAAAAATCGCTTAATTTTTTTACTTAGCAGTAAAACTGATATCAGTTTTACTGCTTTTTCAATTATGAATTCAAGCATGAAACTTTCACTATCTACATAATCATATTGTTGTATGACATTTTGCAGGAGGCACAAATATGGAAAATAAATTTGCTGTTCAGCTTTATCTCGAGTTGTTAAAGAAAACAATTTTATTTGAAATATGGCTAGAGTATGAGCCATACTTACCTGCTTCATTACATATT
The DNA here is from genome assembly GCF_016651125.1 of Bacillus sp. TH17. Classification (NCBI taxonomy): domain Bacteria; kingdom Bacillati; phylum Bacillota; class Bacilli; order Caryophanales; family Bacillaceae; genus Bacillus; species Bacillus sp. TH17. Next base: position 869,523 of record NZ_JAEKEN010000001.1, on the reverse strand, counting down.
TCTAAGGAACTCCCATATGAACCAGTTACCGTACCACTTCCTTTATTCATTAAGCAATATGCTGAAAACCATAACTTGAAAATTGTGAAACCAGATGTTTTAAAAAGTGAACGTCAAGATGGGATGGATTGGCCCAGAGCAGCACACAGTATGATCGGCCGGGAACGAATGAATCAATTACATGAAGCACTGGAAACAGTTGTCCGTGAAAATATAGAAGGTGATTTTATTGAAACAGGTGTGTGGCGCGGGGGATCGTGCATTTTTATGAATGGTTTTTTACAGGCAAATAACATTACTGATCGTAATGTGTGGGTTGCAGATTCATTTGAAGGTTTGCCAACACCGAATTTAGAACACTATCCGAAAGATTACGGAGATTATTTACACTCTTTCGATTACTTACGCGTTTCTTTAGAACAAGTACAAGAGAATTTTAGAAAATATGATTTATTAAATGATCAAGTAAAATTTTTAAAAGGCTGGTTTAAAGATACTTTACCAACAGCACCAATAGAAAAAATTGCAATTGCACGCCTTGACGGTGATATGTACGAATCCACAATGGATGGTCTCGTGAACTTATACGATAAAGTTTCTAAGGGCGGCTATATTATTATTGATGACTATGGACTACCAGCTTGTGCAGAGGCCGTGACAGACTTTAGAAATCAAAGAAACTTAAAAGCTCCTATTACTAAAATTGATGTATTCGGGGTTTATTGGCGAAAAGAATAGGGCGAAACTTTATTCAGTTAGGGTTTCTCCATCTCACACTAATTATTAGCCTTCGCCAATAGCATGATAAATAAAAACAAAAGCTCCCATTACTATTTCCAGTTGTTTTAGGGAGCTTTTTACATATCGCAACAGTTCTAATATCGTTTCCCCTCCCACTATAAAATGTTAGCTGCATGTTAAAAATGTTGGTTCCCTATTTACTACAAGGAAGGAGTGAAATTATGAGCGAGCTTGAAAAAAAAATCGCATTAATCCCACCTCCCGAACTCGTCCAATATGTAGGTGGCGACTTTCAAAAGGTTGGAAAAGAATTCATAAAGCATTTTATTCAAATTGGTAGTTTAAAATCCAATGAAACAGTGTTAGATGTAGGTTGTGGTGTCGGTCGAATGGCGGTTCCATTAATGAATTACTTAGGTGATGATGGAGCTTATTATGGATTTGATTTATTTAAAGATGGCATTACATGGTGCAAAAATAATATTTCAACTGCCCGTAGCAATTTCCATTTTGAACACGTTGATATATATAATCAATTCTACAACCCAGAAGGAAAAGAAGATGCTTCTCAATACAAATTTCCATATGAAGACGATTCATTCGATTTTATTTTTTTAACTTCTGTATTTACCCATCTCCTTCCGAAAGAATTAGAACATTACGTATCTGAGATTGTACGTGTTCTAAAAAAAGATGGGAGATGTTTTATTACCTTCTTTCTCATTAACCCTGAATCATCCTATTACTTAAATTCTGGGCTAAGTACATTAGGTTTTTATCATCAAATTGAAAATTGTTATGTTGTGAATAAAGATATTCCTAATTTCGCAGTTGCCTATCCTGAAGAAGATATCCGCACCTTATTAAATAAACATGGCTTAGAGGTAATTAATCAACCGCATTATGGTTTATGGTGCGGCAGAAATGAATATACAAGTTATCAAGATATCGTTCTTACAAAAAAAGCTTCTGAAAGGTAGTTTCGTATGAATAATAAAAAAAAGTCACCTCTCGTTTCCATCCTTATTCCCACTTATAATCGACCACATTATTTCAAAATTGCTCTAGAAAGTGCATTAGCACAAACTTATCCAAACATTGAAATTATTATAGGCGACGATAGTACAAATGATGAAACAGAAATCTTAATAAATGAACAGTATTTACCTAATTATAAAAACATAACATACATTCGAAATACCACTACTTTAGGACAATTTCATAACGATCTTATGCTCTTAGAGAAATCTAATGGGGAGTATATAAATTTTTTAATGGACGATGATGTGTTTTATAATCATAAAATACAAAAAATGATGGCTTATTTTGAGCAAGACACAAATAAAAATCTCGCTCTTATAACTTCTTATCGAGTACGTATTGATGATCACGGGAATTTAATTGGAGATGCTCATCCAACACAAAGATTATATAGCGAAGACATTCAATTAAACGGAATATTTTTAGGCGACTGGATGTTAAAAGGTGGACATAACATTATCGGTGAGCCTACAACTATTCTATTTAGAAAACAGTTACTCACTGAACCTTTCGGCACACTAAAAGGAAGGCACTATTCTTGTAGTGTCGATATGGCATCATGGATTTCCTTACTTTCTAAAGGAGACGCAGTATACATATCCGAACCTTTAAGCCAATTTCGCTACCATACTGGGCAACAAATACACAGCAAACTCCTTGAAGGATCTGAGGATTTTACGCACCTCGTTATAACTTCAAAAGAATACGGATTTTTACAAGATAATACAGATTATAGACTAGGTCTAATTAGCGCTTATAAATGGTGTAAAGGTTCCTTAGAATATTATAGCCAGCTACCAAACCTCATTCCAGATGCACATGTACGTCTTTCCCATTGTTTGGACATAATTATAAAAGAGCTACATCATTAGTCTATTCTGCGAAAATAAAATGTGTGAGCTTTACGTGAATAATGCGTATAGTTCATACATTCTTTTTAAACTATGTGATGCACCAACTAAAACCCACTAATATAGAGAGCAGTAGAAAGGAATTCATACAGTGAAAGATCCGAACACTCAATATCAAATAGACTACATATTAATATTCATTTTATTTGCCATTGGGATTGTTAGCTGCTTTGCTATCGCAAGTGCACAAGCTTCTTTACCACCATTTTTACAAAACGTAAATTTTGTATTAAAACAAATCCAATGGTATGCCATTGGATTTATCGCCATTGGTGTTATTATGGTTATTGATTTCGATCGCTATAAACAAATTGCTTGGTATTTATATAGCTTTGCACTCATACTTCTAATTGGCCTAGAACTTCAAGTTCCTGGCGCCGTTACAATTAAAGGGGCTACCGCGTGGTACAGACTTCCAGGCATCGGAAATTTTCAGCCTTCTGAAATTATGAAATTATTTTTGATTATCGTCGTTGGGCGAATTATAGCGAATCACAATGAAAAATACCTTTTTCGGACAACTCGTGAAGATTTCATTTTACTTTTAAAAATATTTGCAGCTAGTTTACCTCCACTACTTCTAATCGCAAAAGAACCTGATTTAGGAAACACAATGGTCATTTCAGCGATGCTTGCAACAATGGTTTTAGTTTCTGGTATACGTTGGCGCTTTATCCTCGGATTAACCTCCGGTATTTTCGCCATAGGCTCTACCTTAACATATATTTATTTCACGCATACAGAGTTCTTTAAAGAGCACATTCTAAAAGAATATCAATTAAATCGCTTCTATGGTTGGCTTGCACCTTATGAATATGACGCACAAGGATACCAATTAAGACAAGCATTTTTAGCTACTGGATCAGGAGAGATGCAAGGAAAAGGATGGGAAAATAGACAAGTATATTTTCCAGAGCCACATACAGATTTTATTTTTACAAATATCGCTGAACAATTCGGCTTTTTAGGAGCAAGTGTTATTATTTCATTTTTTTTCTTACTCATTTACCGAATGATCCATATCGCTTTAGAAAGCAATGAACCTTTCGGTAGTTATATTTGCGCTGGTACAATTGGAATGTTTACGTTCCAAGTATTCCAAAATATTGGGATGACAATTGGTTTACTCCCTATTACAGGAATAACGTTACCGCTTATGAGCTACGGCGGGAGTTCACTGCTCACATATATGGTTGCTATTGGATTTATTTTAAACGTACGCTCAAGAACTAAAATCTTTATGTTTAAATGAACCATATCGAAAAACGGTATGGTTTTTTTCTATTTCCATTTTAGATATACTAATGAAAAAATGAGCTGGAGGTTTAAATATGAAATATGACATTATAGGTGATATTCACGGATGCTTCCAAGAGTTTCAAGATTTAACAACGAAACTAGGGTATAGCTGGGATAGTGGTATCCCAATTCATAACGCAAAACGAAGGCTTGCATTCGTTGGTGATATTACAGACCGAGGTCCTCATTCATTACCGATGATTGAAATTGTATGGGAGCTCGTAATAAATAGAAAAGATGCTTATTATGCTCCAGGGAATCACTGTAATAAACTGTATCGTTTCTTCCTTGGACGTAATGTTACAATCGCTCATGGGCTCGAAACAACTGTTGCAGAATATGAAGCATTGCCTTCTAATAAGCAACAAATAATAAAAGAAAAATTCATTACTCTTTACGAACAATCACCGCTATATCACATACTGGATGAAAAAAAATTAACCGTCTGTCACGCTGGTATTCGGCAAGATTACATAGGAAGACAAGATAAAAAAGTAGAAACCTTTGTATTATATGGTGATATTACAGGCGAAAAACACCCTGACGGCTCACCTGTCCGCCAAGATTGGGCGAAAGAGTATAAGGGTGAAACATGGATTGTTTATGGACATACACCTGTCAATGAACCTCGCTTTGTGAATCATACAGTCAATATTGATACTGGTGCTGTATTTGGTGGTAAACTAACTGGACTACGTTACCCTGAGTTGGAGACCGTTTCTGTCCCTTCTTCCCTACCTTTTGTCCCTGAAAAGTTCCGCCCAATTTCATAAAGTGAAACTTTAATCAGTGGGGGTTTTGTTCATCCCCCCCTGATTATTAGCCTGCACCAATCGGGATAAATACCTCTACTTAATACAATTCACGATTTGCAGAGGATCATGGTGTTTTCTAGACATATTCCACACTAAAACTAGATAAAGCAATTAAAAAAAGATGCAATAAAGTGCATCTTTTTTTAATTGCACGGCATATACTGTCGCAGGAGGTGACGGAATGAAGAAAAAATCTTCTAAACAAAAAAGAAAATTCCACCCTTTATACCATCCCATGTATGGAATTAACAACTGGTGCAGTATTCGAGCTGCAGCTATAGAAGAAATAGAAGAACAAGAGTCATCAAAAAAAAGCAAACCGAGAGAAACATATGTCTCTTTAGAAAATGCTGTTATGAGGCGAATTATAGATAGCAGGAAAATAAAAGCAAAACAAAAAAAGAAGCTCGCTTCTAATAATGATGAACCTGTGCTTAATTCGGAAAAGATACAAGAAAATATAGAAGAAAACATTCCTGCAGCAATAAAGGAAAAAGTACAACCAGAAATTCCAGCTACTATTATAAATCAAGTAAAAAAAATAAAAGAAGCATTAATCTCGGGCAACGATGTACAAATAGAAAGATCCGCCCCTATTCAGGCTCCTGTACCTACACCTATAAAAAAAGAAAATAACAAAGGAGCTCGTCACGCATATAAAGAAGGACTTCACTCTAAAGCTGATGGAATCGCTTCACATGCAGAAGGGCTTCTTACACATGCAACGGGTCCCTTTTCTCATGCAGAAGGGACAAAAACAAAGGCAACTGGACATAGTTCGCATAGCGAAGGAAGTGAAACGACAGCAGGCGGCTCTTATTCTCATGCAGAAGGAAAACATGCAATTGCTTTGGGCGAAGCAGCACATGCAGAAGGAACCGCAACTATCGCTAACGGATTCTCATCTCATGCGGAAGGAAATCATACATCAACAGCTAATTTTGCAGGCAGCCATATTATGGGTAAATTTGGTACAGCAGAAGAAGCTTATTCCTGGTTTATCGCAAATGGGACAAATGACACTGATTATAATATAGGTGCCAAATGGCTTGCCCATAACGGAGAAATGTATATCGATGGTGCTTCTTACAATGCAGGTGGTACTGATTTTGCACAAATGTTTGAGGCAGCAGATCATAGCCCTATTGATATCGGCTATTTCATTACATTTAGTAGCGAAGAAAAAATTCGAAAAGCTACTTCAAATGATTCATTCATATTAGGAATATCTAGCGCTACCCCCGCTCTCATAGGAAATAGCGGTGCTTTAAGTTGGCAAAAACGCTATAAAACAGACAGCTTCGGAAAACGTCAATATACGCGTACGGATACGCAAGAAATACGACCTCTTTTAAATACAGAATGGGATCCAGCTTGTAAGTATATATCAAGAAGAGACCGTACTGAGTGGCTTCCTGTCGGATTAATTGGACAAATGTTAGTACGTGATGACGGCACTTGCGAAACACACGGATATTGTCGTCCGAATGATGACGGCATTGCCACGAAAGCTGAAAGTGGCTTTTTCGTTATAAAACGTACTGGTGAAAATCAAATTTTAATATTATTCCGCTAAAAAAAGGGAACAAAATTCTTTTTATGATAAGAATTTTGTTCCCTTTTAATTGTTATGTAAAGCGTATTGCATATCCTCTGGGATACTTACGGTAAAAGTCATTCCCTTTTCTAAAATAGGATGATAAAACGTCAAAGATGTACTATGCAGCGCTTGACGTTTTATCACATCTCTTCGGCCACCGTATAGATCATCCCCAAGTAGCGGATGTCCTATATATGCCATATGTACACGAATTTGATGTGTTCTTCCCGTCTCGAGCTCAAGCGCTACATGCGTCTTATCGGAAGAACTCTCCATCACTCTAAAATGAGTAACAGCTCTTTGACCCTCTTCACAGACAGTTCGCTCGATAATACTATCCGCTTTTCGTCCGATTGGCGCGTCAATCGTTCCTACTTCTTCTAAAATAGTCCCATGAACGATTGCCTCATACGTTCGTTTCACCCCTTTTTGTTGATGCTGCTTCGATAAAAGGTGGTGAACGAATCTATTTTTCGCAATTAGCATAAGCCCTGAAGTATCACGATCTAACCTCGTCACAATGTGCACCGTACTTGCAAGATTTTGTTTATCATAATGATATAAAAGAGCGTTTGCAATACTTCCTGACGGGTGCTCCCTAGACGGAATCGTCGACATATTTGCTTCTTTATTTATAACAAGAACCGCATCATCTTCATATACGATACATAAAGGGATCTCTTCCACTTCCATCCCTTCACTTCTTTCCTCCACTGGAAAAAAGATTTGTAACTCTTCACCAGCTTGTAACTTGTGACGAACACTTGTGTGTTGACCGTTTACTTCAATTGCTCCCCCGCGGAACTTTATATCCGTTAAAGCAGCTTTCGAAATCCCTTTTGTTTTCAAAAATTCTCTAACTAAAGTTCCCTCTTCAGCCAGCCCTATATCCCATTTCAATGTAAATCTGTTCAAATATATAAACCCTCTCTATTTATCTGCAACAAACGAGTCACGAACACGTTTCCAGAATGGGAACGGACGGAAACGAACAAATCGTACTTTCTCGTTTGCAACGCGATACTGAATTGATTTCACATCTTGATGAACCATCGTCAAATGATCCACGGTAATTTGCATGTTCATTCCTGCAGCCGGCTTTAAAACGCATGTATGATGCTTCGGCAGTACGAGCGGCGAACCTACCGTACGAAATACACGATTGTTGATAGATGCCATTTCTGCAATTTGAATCGCTTCAATAGAAGGGTGAATAATTGCTCCGCCAAGCGCCTTATTATACGCGGTACTTCCTGAAGGAGTAGAAATACAAAGACCATCTCCGCGAAACGTTTCGAAATACTCTCCGCGTATTTCCACTTCTGTTACTAATGTACCTTCTGCACTTTTTACAGTCGCTTCATTCATCGCCAAATACTGCGACTCTTTACTACCATTCACATAGCGAATAATCACTTCTAAAAGTGGATATTCAACCACTTGGAACGGTGTTTTAGCGATTGCAATCACCAACTTCTCTACTTCCGTCGGTAACCAATCTGCATAGAAACCTAAATGCCCTGTATGTACACCAACAAATGCGGTTTCATCTAATCGATTATAGTAACGATGGAATGCATATAAAAGCGTTCCATCTCCCCCAACAGAAATTACAATATCAGGTTCCTTTTCATCCATTGTAAACCCAAAATCTAACAAGTATTCTTTCATCGTACTTGCTAGTGTATCTGATGATTGATCTCCCTTTGACATAATTGTAAATTTCATCGCCCAACACCCTTTAGTTTATGATTCAGAATCTTTCGTTTCCTGCTTTCGTGAAAAGACCTTTTGCGCTTCTTGAATTTCAAGACGAATGGAAGACATTTCTTCATCTAATAAAAACGCCGCTTCCGCTGCACGTTGTAAGCGTATTTTAATATCTTCAGGAAAACGTCCACTATATTTGTAATTTAAAGAATGCTCAATCGTTGCCCAAAAATTCATTGCTAACGTGCGAATTTGAATTTCAACTAACACTTTTTTCTCCCCCTGTATCGTTTGAACAGGATAACTAATGACAACGTGGTAAGAGCGATAGCCGCTATCTTTCTTTTGCGTTACATAATCACGTTCTTCTACAATGTCAAAATCATTTCGTTTTCGAAGATATTCTACAACAGGCTTAATCTCATCTACGAATTGACACATCATTCGAAGGCCCGCGATGTCCTGCATATCTTCTCTAATTCGGTCTAGCGGTACATTTCTCTTCTCCGCTTTATCAATAATACTTGCAACCGACTTTACCCTTCCTGTTACAAACTCAATTGGAGAATGCTCCGTTAACATTGCAAATTGAGTACGCATTCCTTTTAGTTTCACTTTCAGCTCCGCCACCGCTTGGTGATACGGTGCTAAAAATTCTTCCCAATTACGATTCATTTCAACCACCACCAAAATCAATCCATTTGCTTATAGAAACACTTTTTCTACAGCAGTTACTAGTTCTTCTCCGTAATTTGCATTACCTTCAATATTTTCAACTAAATATTCTACTTCTTCTTTTAATCCTTCTAATTCTATTTCAACATCATTCACGCGAATAAACATCGCTGTATCTTTATTCATCGCTTCATGCACTGCTTCCCAGCATGTATGCGGAATACTTACATAAATGAAAGATGATTCATTTTCTAAGATATATAAAAATGATAAATTGTCTGAGTCTACAAGTACGTGATTACGCGCACTTAACTCCTTTACCTCTATTTCAGTATTTTCCGCACAAAAAATAAGCGCATTCTCTCTCGTTTCTACGCTCTTAACTTGAATTTTATTTTGCATACTCGAACTCCTCCATCTCAACTTCCTGTCTTACTTAACAGTATTATTGTATCATAACATGGACGCAAACAAATAAAACATTGAACCAAATTTGCGAAAAAGCGATAATGTGGAAAGAATTATTTTTCAAAAGGAGCGCATACAATGACACAAGAAATTGAAATTGAATTTAAAAATATGGTTACAGAGAAAGAATTCCAAACATTATGCAAATCTTTTTCTATTGAAGCATTTACAAAACAAGTAAATCACTACTTTGAAACGCCTCACTTCTCTTTAAAAGATACGGGCTCTGCACTTCGTATTCGTCATAAAGATGGAACTTATACATTAACATTAAAACAACCTGCTGAAATTGGTTTATTAGAAACTCATCAGTCTGTAACAGAAAAAGAAGCACAACTTATGATGGAAACAAACACAATCATTCAAGGAACTGTAATGGATCAGCTACACAAATTACAAATTCCCGTTTCCGCTTTAACTTATATGGGTAGTTTAACAACAGAAAGAGCTGAAATATTATTTGAAGGCGGAACGCTTGTCTTTGATCATAGTTTCTATTACAATCACGATGATTATGAAATTGAATACGAAGTGCAAGATGAAAAGACCGGTAAAGCAGCATTTATAAGGTTATTAAAGCAACATAACGTACCAGTTCGGCATACAAACAACAAAGTAAAACGCTTTTTCCTTGCCAAACAAAACGAAGAGCGCTAAAGTAAAATTTCCATCAGTCAAGAAGAGCTGTACTTACGGCTACATTTCACCTTTTTGAAAAGTAAAAGATTTATTAGCAACATATAGAATAAGCAAAGAATGTTATGAAGGCTGTTTAGTTGCTCTTCATAACATTCCATTGCTACAATAGATATACATTTCATGGAAAAAGGGGTTTATAAAGGATGAGCAAGCAACCGATGACACCATTTGAAGCAATCGGCGGTGAACAATGCATTGCAACATTAGTGGATACATTTTATTCCTATGTCAGTGAACACCCTGACTTATCTCCGATCTTCCCGGATGATTTAACAGAAACTGCTAGGAAGCAGAAACAATTTTTAACACAATATTTAGGTGGTCCTAATTTATACACTGAAGAACATGGGCATCCTATGCTAAGAGCACGCCATCTTCCGTTTGAGATTACTCCAAAACGCGCAGAAGCTTGGCTGTCATGTATGGAGCAAGCAATGGATGATACAGGAGTGCACGGTCATATAAGAGAGTTTGTTTTTGAACGTTTAGCATTAACTGCTCAACATATGGTCAATACTCCAAATGAAACAGGTGAAGTGTAATGGATAAGCAGGAAGCAAAGCATATAAATATGCCTTCTCCTTCCACATGCGAGCATAAATCTGTAGAAGCATATTTATTTATTGATCCACTTTGTAAAGATTGCTGGGATATCGAGCCATTTATTATTAAACTATGGCTTGAGTATGGGAAATACTTCTCTATTCGTCATATAGTAACAGGAAAAGTGGACGGGGCGAACGCTTCCTCACACAAATGGAATAAACCTGCTAATATTCGATTTGTGTGGGAAAAGACAACAAGTTTACAAGGTTTTTCATGTGATGGAAAAGTACATATGCAAGAGGCGTCGTCAACACCGTATTTAGTTTCGATGGCAATTAAGGCGGCGGAGTTGCAAGGCCGAAAAGCAGGTTCGAAGTTTTTGCGAAAACTCCAAGAATACATTTTTCTTGAAAATGTATCAAACCCTGACTGTGAATTATTGCTTACATGTGCTAAAGATAGTGGCATTGATGTAGAGGAATTTAAAAAAGACCTACACTCAGTTAGCGCAAAAAAAGCTTTCCAATGCGACCTAAAATTCACAAATGAGATGCATATTACAGAAATACCTTCCCTCCTATTTTTTCATGCAAATTCAGATGAGGAAGGTATTAAAATCACAGGGATTTATTCCTATGATGTATACGTACAGCTATTAAAAGAACTGGTAAAATGCGAAATTGAGCCAGAACCATTACCTCCTTTAGAAGTATTACTAGAAGCAACACAATTTATTTCTTCAAAGGAAATCTCATTTATATATGACTGCCCTCAGCAAGAAATAGAGCGTGAACTAAAAAAATTACAACTAAAACGAAAAGTACAAATGATTGAAGTGAAGTGCGAGCGTTATTGGAAATGGATAGCAAAAGAAAAAGACCTGGTGTAAACACCAGGTCTTTTTCTTTACGGCTTATAAAAATATTAAAGGGGATGGGAGAAATTTTCACGTTCAAACAAAGGGGTATATGTTTGTATGTGAATTCGTTCACGCTTATTATATTACAAGATTCGACGTCAGATGACAACCCCTTTTGTCGAATTTCACATTTTTGTCACATTCTAAACGTTTTCATTTTTGAATAAGCTATAAAAAAGAACATTTAGGAGGTTTTATTAATGAAAAAGTCTCATATCGCGCTAATTTTTCTAGCTTTCATTGTTTCTTTTTTCTTGTACATCCTTTCTCTACTACAAGCTTTTCCTAAAATTATTGCCTTCCCTCTTTTATTCGGAGTTATCGTCATCGCTGTCTCTTATTTCAACTATAGAAAACGATTTAAAGGATTTTAATTACAAAAATCAACTGTAAAACTGCCTTCTAATTTAGAAAAAGTAAGGAAATCCTCCTTATTTTTCCGACAAATATCGACAAAAACATTTTCAAACAAAAAAGACGAGGATAAAATCCCTCGTCTTTTCTCATTACTTTTCTTCAAATAATAACGCTTCTAATTCATTTAATTTCTCTTCAAATACTTGAAGTGCCTCTTTCACTGGTTCAGGAGATGCCATATCAACTCCTGCTTTTTTCAACACTTCAATTGGATAATCGGAGCTTCCCGCTTTTAAGAATTCGTTAATGTAACGTTCTACTGCTGGTTGCCCTTCTTCTAAAATTTGTTTAGATAACGCAGTCGCTGCACTAAATCCTGTTGCGTATTGATATACGTAATAGTTGTAATAGAAGTGCGGAATACGAGACCATTCTAAACCGATTTCTTTATCGATTACTAAAGCATCCCCGAAATATTTCTTATTTAAATCGTAGTAGATCTCCGTTAACATATCTGGCGTAACCGCATGTCCTTCTTGTACTTTTTTATGAATGATATGCTCGAACTCTGCAAACATTGTTTGACGGAATACAGTACCACGGAATCCTTCTAAATAATGATTTAATAAATATAGACGCTCTTTTTTATCTTCTGTCGTTTTTAATAAATAATCATTTAGAAGCGCTTCATTACAAGTTGATGCTACCTCTGCAACGAAGATTGAATAATCACCGTATACGTGTGGCTGTGTCTTTCTTGTGTAATAACTATGCACCGAATGACCAAACTCATGAGCAAGTGTATATAAATTATTTACATTATCATGCCAGTTCATTAAAATATACGGATTTGTTCCGTATGCACCAGATGAATATGCTCCGCTTCGTTTGCCTTTATTCTCGTACACATCTACCCAGCGATTTTCATATGCTTCTTTTAAAATTTCAACATATTCATCACCAAGTACGTTTAAAGATTTTAATAACAGGTCTTGCGCTTCTTCATACTTCACATTCATTTTCACTTCTTGTACAAGTGGTGTATATAAATCGTACATATGAAGCTCATCAAGTCCTAGTGCACGCTTACGAATATCAATGTAACGGTGTAATAAATGTAAGTTATCATTTACTGTTTCAACGAGTTGATCGTATACTGCTTCAGGAATATTATTATTGCTTAATGCTGCTTGGCGAGCAGAATCATATTTACGAATACGTGCATTGAAATTATTACGTTTCACTGCCCCGCTTAACGTACTTGCAAATGTGTTCTTAAATTTCCCATACGTTTCAAATACAGCTTTGAATGCATCTTCGCGAACACGACGATCATCACTTTCTAAAAACTGAATGTAACGGCCATGTGTTATTTCTACCTCTTCTCCATCCTCACCTTTAATAGATGGGAATTTCAAATCCGCATTATTCAACATACCGAATGTATTACTTGATGCACTCATCACTTCAGATGCTTCTGCTAATAACGCTTCCTCTGCCTCAGATAATACGTGCGGGCGTTGACGTGTAATTTCTTCTAACGCATGCTCATATACACTTAGTTCTCGATTTTCTTGTAAGAATGTTTGCAATGTATCTTCTGAAATAGATAAAATTTCAGGTACGATATACGCTGTGCTACTAGATACTTGTGAGTATAAATTTGTTGCGCGATCATTCAGTGCTTGATACACAGAGTTTGTTGTATCTTGATCGTAACGCATATGTGCATATGTATATAGCTTACCTAATCGCATTGAAATTTCATCTTCATATTGCAATGCCTCAAGCAAATTGTCTGCAGAGTCGCCAAGCTTCCCTTTAAATTCAGTTAACTTTGGCAATAGCTCTTTAATAGCTTGGAATTCTTTTTCCCATTCTGCATCTGTTTGGAAAATATCTTCTAATCGCCATGTACTTGCTTCTTCAATCTCATTGCGATCTGGTAATGTTTTTGCTTTATTTTGTTCAGACATTCTGTAAGCCCTCCTTTAAATATCTCTACTTAAGTACAATTCTGTTTTTCTTATGTAATTCCTTCACGTTCATTCTTTATTATATCCCCTTTTTCTTCTCTCATGTTGAACTTTGTCTCAAATAGAGATAGCGCATAAGTTAGGCAAATCTCATCATATTTCCTAACTTCCTCCTCCGCCTGTAACATAACTATATTCCTCATTTTTCGGTACGTATAAGTCCCTACTTTATGCAACACGCCTACAAAACATAAAAAAGTCATATATTCAGTAACCGCTACTTTCCATATATGTTGTGAAAAGTACGGAAGTAAGCGCATTTCCGTATTTTTTTTTACATAACTACACACATATTGAAGGGAAATACAATTCCCTACCGCAAGCTCACCTATACACTTCATGTATAGAAAAGCTTGCCATGTAAATGGATTTGTTTGAAAAGCAAACGCGGATGGGAGCGGAACACCGATTTCAGAAGGAAAGCTCGCTGGGGTACATTTATATTGATATAAGAGGCGGAGTAGTGACTTATGATTATAATTCCAGATAGATAGAGCGTTTTGCCGAAAATAGTTCTTTTTTCTCTTCCATTCTTGTCCTAATACCTCTTTTTGGAAAGGAACAGAGGAAAAGAGCATGTCAACAGTAGTCGTATCAGTTGGTAAATAAATAGTATGTGAGAAAGAGACATTTGTAGAAAACGGAGTGATAAATGCGCATTTCATAAACGATTTTTGTTTCGGACAGAAGAAAATAAGAAATGGCTGAGGATAAGATTGTAAGGAGAAAGCCAGAAGTGAGGAAAATTTCATCCAATATGCAGATTGCTTTTTTAATTGATTTCCACCAATGATCCAGATGACCTGTATACCAGCTTGCCAATACGAGTATGTTCGTTTAGAAAGCTGTTCTATGGAGAGATTGGCGCATTGATATTCAATCGCAATTTCCCTACCTGCTCTCTCTACGAAAACATCTGGTCTTTGCTGGATTTTTGGAAGGTAATGCTCTATATCGACATGAAAATCTTGATGTTTTAACCATCTATATAACAATTCTTTACCTTGCATATGATACATAGATTCTGCTTCATAAAAGGTAAGACATGAATCCACTTTCTTATGAGCAAAATGCCAGCTCTTTTGTGTTCCTAATTTCATTTGCACTTCTTTTCCGCAAGCTGTACAAAAGAATTTTTCTCGTTTACGCATTTCGCGTAAACGTTCTTCATCCCGGTTATATAATAGATGAATTTTCTCTCCGTTTTCTCTCCTTGCAATAAACATCCACCATCACACCCTTTCAACTTCTTGTATTCTACAATTTACTACAAATTCCTCTCAAAAAAAAAAGATGTCCTAAATTAGGACATCTCTTTCTATAATAAAGGTGATAATAACCGATACGTCGATTCAACAATCCGCCTATGAAGACGTCTCTTATGAAATCGGTCAACATGAATTTCACTGGATTCTTCTAAATCGTCTTTAAAATCTTGAACGAGCTTTCGAATGCTACCTGTATCATATAAAAAGGCATTTACTTCAAAGTTTAAATGAAAACTTCTCATATCCATATTAGCTGTCCCAATTGATGCGAGATCAGAATCCACGATGACAACTTTACTATGAAGAAAACCTTTTTCATATTCATATATTTTTACTCCTGCATCTAATAACTCCGGAAAGTACGATCTTGATGCATAAAAGACAGTCCGCTTATCTGGCTTACTTGGCATTAACAAACGAACATCAATACCTGCAAGTGCAGCTACTTTTAATGCAGATAAAATATCATCATCTGGGATAAAGTATGGTGTTGCAATCCAAATCGATTTCCTAGCTGAAGCAATCATTGCAAAATATAAATGTTTAATTGTTTCCCATTTATTATCCGGTCCACCTCCAACAAGTTGGACTCCGCCCCAATGATCACCCTCAACTGCTTCCGCTTGTAAATATTCAGGTGCTAATACCGCCTCACCAGTCATATAAAACCAGTCTTGAAGGAAAATTAGCTGTAAACTTTGAACTGCTTCACCGCGTAAATATAAATGCGTGTCTCGCCAAAAACCGAAATATTTATCCTTCCCTAAATACTCATCACCAATATTTAATCCACCTACAAACCCTTCATTTCCATCTATAATAACGATTTTTCGGTGGTTTCGATAATTAATTTTATCGTTTAAAATTGGAAAGCGCACAGGGAAAAATGGAATCATTTCTACTCCTGCATCATTCAATTCTTCAATATACGAATTTGATAATTTAAAGCTTCCAACCGCGTCGTATAAAAAACGAACGACAACGCCTTCTTTTGATTTTTTTATTAAAATATCTTTAATTTCTGTACCTAGCTTGTCATCACGCACAATGTAATACTCCATATGAATGTGGTGTTTCGCTCGATTTAACCCATCTAAAATTGCCTGAAACGTTTCGTCTCCATTTGTTAATGTCCTCGTTTCAGTTTGAAATGAAATATTTAAAGCACCTAATCGATCTGCTAAACGAAATAACAATTCTTGATGCTTATGATTTCGTAAAATCCGTTCTTCGTAATCTTCGTGTCCCTTATATTGTAAAAACGCCTGTTCATCGAGTAATGCCTTCTTTTGGAACATTCTTTTTCTACGAAAATTTTGTCCAAATAAAAGATAAGCAAAGAAACCGAACACCGGAAAAATACCTAGTACGATTAACCACGTAAGTGTTTTAGACGGATGGCGGTTTTCTAAGAAAATAACACATCCAATTAAAAATGCGGAAACCGTAAATAAAATACTAATAATACCTAAAATAGAAACATCCTTTATCCCAATGACATCCGAATAAAATGCTACATCAATAAACATGCGTAATGAAACAAATAATGCGAACAATAGTAGAAAAAAGAA
This sequence comes from Bacillus sp. TH17, assembly GCF_016651125.1. Taxonomy (NCBI): domain Bacteria; kingdom Bacillati; phylum Bacillota; class Bacilli; order Caryophanales; family Bacillaceae; genus Bacillus; species Bacillus sp. TH17. The sequence continues at coordinate 852,867 of NZ_JAEKEN010000001.1, read as the reverse complement.
AAGTAGTTTTAACGTATTTTTCATCTCTTACCTCCTTACTAAGAAAGCCTTCCTATTCTTCATAAAAAAAGCCGATTTCATACTATAGAAATCGGCCTACATTTTAGGAGGGAAATTGTTGCGAATTGTCTCAAGCGCACGCTCTTTCACAACCTGTTTCCCATACTCACTTACACGGTGAATCGTTAAAGTAGATTCTTCTCCATATTCTAAAACAATACTTAAAATACGATCAATTTCTTCTTCATCATGTAGCACTTCATCGAATTCCACATATACATAATATCGGTCCTCAAATGAATGTAATTCATCTTTTATATCTTCAAAGATAAGACGATGACTTAATGAAATAACATCTTCAAAATCATTAAACTTAATTAAAAAGCCAAACGTACCATCTTCATTAAAGTTTGTTCCTATTTGTTCTTCTACCTCTTCCACTAATTCTTGCTGGAATAATGATTCGATGCCTTCATCTAGAGGAATGTCTATAATTTTGTCTACACCTATTGGTAGTTCCAGCTTTTGTCCATCCTTTGAAAGCTCCGCTTTCGTTACAAGTACTTCAATCCCTTTATCGACTGCTTGCACTTGGATCCATAACGGCCCATCGATAAAGAAATCATCATGATCACGAGCTTCGTCCATCATCTCCCAAAAGAGCTCTTCACTTCGTTCGCGATCATACCAAATTTCTTCACGATTAAACCCTCTGTCCTCTATATCAATGTACGTAATAAAAAATTTCATCGTATGGTCATTAATTCTTTCAATATCCAAAATACAACGCTCCCTTCCTGCTTAGAATTGTTATGAAGGGATTCCCCACTCATATGACAAAACAATAGATTCTTGTACTCTCATTTTATGATAAGATTCTCCAGAAGGGAAATAAAATCGATTTATTTTACAAAAATAGTTATATACCTATCTGTATTCGACTTTTTACATAAAGTGAAACAATAATCAGTATTTTTTTCATCCTCCACTGATTATTAGCTCGCACCAATCGGAATAAATATACCATTATACCAATTCACTGCTCGCAAAAAATTTGGACATACATTCCCATATTCCCTCGTACACTGTAATAAAGTGAAACTTCTATTAGAGGTGATTATTTTGTCCCTGGGAGCGCGGGATCAAAACTAGACAAACTTTCTTCACCACATACATATATTTCGCTTATTAAAACATCATAAATGGAGGCAGACGAATGGACTTAGAGTTTTTAACATCTGTACTACTGATTGTCGGTATCGATGTTGTACTAGGTGGCGATAACGCAATTGTCATCGCACTAGCTAGCCGAAATTTACCTGAAGCAAAACGAAATAAAGCCATTTTGATTGGTACTATGTTAGCAATTGTGCTACGAATTCTCCTCACGATACTAGCTGTCTATTTACTTGATATCCCATTTTTACAACTCACCGGCGGAATTTTACTTACATTAATTGCGGTCAATTTACTCACTGATAATAACAACGATCTTTCTTCTATCAAAGGAAAAACGACTTTATTCCAAGCTGTGCGTACAATTGTATTCGCGGATCTCGTTATGGGGTTTGACAATGTTATTGCCATTGCAGGAGCAGCTCACGGAAGACTTTCACTCGTAATTATCGGTTTATTCATTTCTATCCCGATTATCATTTGGGGAAGCAAACTTATTTTAATACTCATGGAACGCTTTCCATTTCTCATTTATTGCGGAGCAGCAGTTCTTGCCTATACAGCAGGAAAAATGATTACACATGAAGACAGACTTGCAACGTTTTTTCATCATAATCCTAGTTTTGCCACAAGTATCCCTTATTTGTTCATTTTCACCATTTTATGCATAGGCTTTATCGTTCAACAAGTGCGATTACGTAATGTTAAACAGTAAAAAAAAACCTTCTACTCTATAATAGGTAGAAGGTTTTCATATTATTATAATTAATTTACAAGACGCTGTGCTTCACGTAATTGGAACGTTCTTACTGTACGTGGTAAGAAACGACGGATTTCATCTTCGTTGTAACCTACTTGAAGGCGTTTTTCGTCAATCATAATTGGACGACGTAAAATACCTGGATAGTCACGAATCATCTTATATAAATCTTGAAGTGGTAAAGACTCTAAGTTCACATTCAATTCTTGGAAAACTTTTGAACGAGTAGAAATAATCTCATCCGTTCCGCTTTCTGTCATACGTAAAATCTCTTTAATCTCATCAATCGTTAATGGATCTGAGAAAATATTACGTTCTGTATAAGGAATATGATTTTCCTCTAGCCATAATTTCGCCTTTCTACAAGACGTACAGCTTGGAGAACTATATAATGTTACCATACAAAGCTCACTCTCCTTAAAGAGTACAAATTCTGTACTAATTACAGTTTAAATTTCTAACTTCCGCAATTTTTCGCGATAACTTGTCTTATAGCAAAGTAAAAAATCGCAATTCATGTAAGCAACAATAATTACTTTTAATAAGTAACTTCTATAATCATTATACACTAGTTTTTGCAAGAAATATACAGTGAATTTACTGCTAGTTGAGAAAATTCCTCCGTGTACTCCACTGCTATGCAACATGATTATACTCAGTAAAACTGTCCTTTAACAACGGTCCTCAACCCTTTTGATACTTACTTTCTACAATAATCTTCACTTGATATACAATTACAGTTTCATAATCTTCCCCATTAAAAAGAGAGCGTTTTCTTACCTTTTCCCGACAAAACAATTGGGAAATGTAAGACTCTAAAGGTTAGAAATAAAAAGGAACATTTGTTCTTATTTTAACAAATCTCTCCGCTCATGTCTATATGCTTTCTAAAGTAAATCGAATATTTTTCTGACATTTCTTTCTTTTTTACCATTTATCTCATACAATAAAAATACAGACAGACAAAGGGGGAATTTGCATATGATCGCTTTTTTTACTGATTTTATCATTGTTGCTACCCTCATCATCGGAATAACAGCATTGATTGGTGTCATTACAAATAGCATCGGTGAAAAACTCTTTGGTGGGAAAGAAAAAATGAAGTTTGTTAATAAAAGTTTAGATGTACAATCTGGCTGGAACCAAGTTGGCGGAAAAGGCATTTATAAAAAACGTACGTACTAAAAAAAGCAGGTAATCACCTGCTTTTTTTGTTATTTTCCTACTGATGCCCATTTGAAGCTTACTTCCCCGCCATACTTATGGTTGTACATATCTTTAATTGTTTCTCTTTGTAAATATGCTCTACCACGTTGATATACTGGAACAATCGCAGCGTCATCAAGTAACATTTTTTCTGCTTCAAGTAAGTTTTTCCAACGAGCATTTACGTCGCTTCCATCTTTCTTCGCTTTCATAATAATCTCATCGTACTTCGGATTAGAATACTTCATTTTATTTTGTGCCCCATCAGTTACGAACATATCAAGATATGTAACTGGATCTGGGAAGTCTGCACTCCATCCAGAGAATGACATTACAAAGTCGCCCGCATCTTCTAATTTTAGTTTTTGCGCGAATGGTTGTTGTTTAATTTTCACTGTTAAACCTGGTAAATTCTTTTCTAACTCACCTTTTAAATATTCACCAGTTTTCTTCGATAATTCAACGTCTTCATTTAATAGCTCTAATTCAATTTCGTTTTTACCAAGCTCTTTTTTACCAGCTTCCCAATACTTTTTCGCTTCTTTTACATTTGGTTTTACAATATCTCCATTTTCAACACGGAAATCTTTTTTATCCGGTCCTTTAATGAAATTGTCAGGAATTAATCCCGTCGCTGGCTTAGAACCGTTATTTAATAATGTATCAACGAATGGTTTACGGTCAAAACCAAGAGAAATTGCTTTACGAATATTTTTATTTGCTAAAGCTGGGTCTTTTTGATTTAAGCGAAGGAAGAATACAGATGTATCTTCTACCGTTTTGAAATCTGGTTTTCCTTTATATTTATCGATGAACTCTGCTAATAACGTCGCTCGATCGACTGCGTTTGTTTCATATAAATTAATTGGCGTAGACGTATCTTTTACAATATTAAAGTTTACTTCCTCAAGCTTCACTTCTTTATTGTCCCAATATGATGAGCTCTTTGTCATTTTGAAGCTACGTTCATGTTGCCAATCACTTAATGTAAATGGTCCGTTATAAAGTGTTGTATTTGCTTCTAAACCAAACTTCGCCCCTTGCTCTTTCACATACTTTTCATTAACAGGATAGAAGATCGGATAGACCATTAAATCAACAAGATATGGAATAGAATTATCTAATTCTACTTCTAGCGTATGATCATCAATCGCTTTTACACCTAATTGGTCTGGACTCATCTCTTTTTTATTAATTTTCTCAGCATTTTTTATATCGTACATAATGTACGCCGATTTCGCAGCTGTATCTGGATTAATTGCTCTTTGCCATGCATACACGAAATCTTTCGCCGTTACAGGTTCACCATTTGACCATTTTGCATCTTCACGTAATTTAAATGTATACTTTTTACCATCTTCTGACTTTTGGAATTCCTTCGCTACACCTGGAACTAATTTATCGTCTTTCCCAAGGCGGTATAGGCCTTCCATCGTATTGTTCATTACTTTTGAAGAAACTGCATCAGCTGATAACGCTGGGTCCATCGTTGGAATTTCTTGTGTTTCAATTAAGTTAATAACTTGCTTCGCACCGCTTTTCCCGCTATCCCCTTTTGCGTTCGCTTGCGGTTCATCTTTTTGGTAGCCACATGCCCCTAAAATCATGCTCATTGCTACTGTTGATGCTACAAAAACTGGTATCTTTTTTTTCATACTTCCACCCTCCCAAAAAAATGTTAGCCCTTTCATTTTCAAACAGAAAGAAATATATATATGTTCTAATAATTCATATTATACACATAAATATATTCTTTGTATATTTATATTTCTATTTCATTAAAATTTTCTGTTAACACCACGTGCCTTTGTAAACGTTTCACACTGCGTTTTTATTGAACTAAAGTGTTAAAAATGGTCATTTTTATACTCTTCTAAATTATCAGAGAAAAATAAATTTTATATTCTATAATATCTTACGCATAATTATTCCTCCTTTTTTGTCATAAAATGAAGGTTTATTCATATTGAAAATATGTAGGCTAAAATAAGTGCAAAGGATATGAAAGTGTGTTACGATACACTTTGCTAAAAATAGATATCGGTAAAGAGGGGACGGACATGACAGCAATTCGCTCAAAAAACGGGCCAACAGAGAAATTAAGTTTATTCTTATTAACATGGCCTATTTTTCTAGAAGTTTTTCTTTTTATGCTGATGGGGATCGCTGATACTTTCATGTTAAGTGCATTATCAGACGATGCTGTATCTGGGGTTGGTGCAGCGAATCAATACCTTCATATCGCGATTTTAGTACTAGAAGTCATAGGGAATGGTGCAGCTATCGTTGTATCCCAATACCTCGGTTCTAAACGCTTTATGGAAGCATCAAAAATATCAGCATTAGCCGTCACATTAAATTTAGTGGTCGGACTCATTATAAGCGCTGGTTTTCTTTTATTTTCAAAACATATGATGATGGCAATGAATTTACAAGGCGATGTACTAACGTATGCACAAAGCTATCTATCCATCGTCGGAGGAGCTATTTTCCTTCAAGCTATTATTAACTCATTAGCCGCAATTATCCGCGTTCACGGCTTTACAAAGCAAGCAATGTTTGTTTCGCTTGGAATGAATATCATTCATATCGCCGGAAACTACGTACTTATTTTCGGGAAATTCGGTCTTCCTGAACTTGGTGTGCAAGGGGCTGCTATTTCTTCTGCTGTCAGCCGGTTAATCGCACTTATCGTTTTCTTCTGGTTACTGTACCGCGTTATGGAATACCGTGTGAAATTACAATATTACTTCACTTTATCAAAAGAATACGTTGGCAAAATTTTAAAGATCGGCATTCCATCGGCATTCGAGCAAGTCATGTATCAAGCTTGTCAAATTGTCTTCTTATATTACGCAACATACTTAGGTACGGAATCGTTAGCTGCAAGACAATACGCTACTAACATTTCCATGTTCACTTATTTATTCGCCATTGCTATCGGTATGGGAACAGCTATTATCGTTGGACGCCTAGTTGGCGGAAATGAAAAGGATGAAGCGTACACACGTGTATGGAAAAGTGTACAATGGGCGATTGGTGTAACTTTATTTATGGTCATTCTCGTTGTTACATTCCGAACACAATTAATGGGACTATTTACGGATAATCCTCATATTATCGCTCTAGGGGCAAGCGTTCTTTTACTAAGTGTACTACTTGAAACAGGACGAACGATGAACATCGTCATCATTAATTCACTTCGTGCAGCTGGCGATGCAAAATACCCTGTTTTAATCGGCGCATTCTCCATGGTGTTAATGAGCTTACCACTCGGTTACTTTTTCGCCTTCCATTTAGACATGGGGCTCGTTGGTATTTGGCTAGCGATTGCTATCGACGAATGGACGCGAGCAATTATTATGTTCTTCCGCTGGAGAAGTAGATCGTGGGAAAATTATGCACTTGTTAAACCAAATGAGCAAGATGAGAGTGTTTCTGTTCAAGCGCAGTAAAATAAAAGTGTTTCTAAATGAAGAAAAAGGCGGCTGGATTTCAGTCGCCTTTTCTTCATTCTTGGAAACTCTTAATTTGCTGTCTTTAAACCGAAAAAGGACTTGGATAAAATCTCTTTATACTAAATTAAGTTTAATTAGTATAAAAAAATAGAGCCATCCTTCTTTAATAGAAGAATGGCTCTACTTTATTATTGATAGATTTCTTTATATTTCTTATACTCTGCTTCAGAACATAATACAAAATGTCCTGGGCGAATTTCACGCATTGTTGGTGCTTCCTCACCATATTGATGTTGAGATGGATCGTATACGATACGTTTACGATTGCGCTCATAATCTGGATCTGGAAGCGGAATTGCAGATAGTAGTGATTTTGTATATGGATGCATTGGATTCGCATATAACTCTTCACTTGTTGTCAACTCAACGATTTGACCACGGTACATTACACCAATGCGATCACTAATGTATTTTACCATTGATAAATCATGGGCGATGAATAAGTATGTTAAACCTTTTTCTCTTTGTAACTGTTTCAGTAAGTTTACAACTTGCGCCTGAATCGATACGTCAAGTGCTGAGATTGGTTCATCAGCAATGATAAATTCAGGTTCTACAGCTAGCGCACGAGCGATACCGATACGTTGACGTTGTCCGCCTGAGAATTCATGCGGGAAACGGTTTGCGTGCTCTTTATTTAAACCAACTGTATTTAATAATTCATGAACACGGTCCATACGCTCTTTTTTGCCTTTTGCTAGTCCGTGAATATCAATACCTTCTGCAATAATATCCCCTACTGTCATACGAGGATTTAATGATGCATATGGATCTTGGAAAATCATTTGCATTTTACGGTTGAACTTCTTCAGCTCGGCACGTGATTTTTTACCATGTACATTTTCACCATCGAACAACACTTCACCAGCAGTTGCATCATATAAACGAATAATCGTTCTTCCAGTTGTCGATTTACCACAACCTGATTCTCCTACAAGACCAAATGTTTCTCCGCGGTAAATATCAAATGAAATATCATTAACCGCTTTGACAACACCACCACTCACGTCGAAGTGCTGCTTTACATTTTTTACTTCAATTAATTTCTCACGTTGTTTAGTCATGTTGTTCACCTGCTTTCATTTGAAGAATGCGTTTTTCAACGACTGCCGGTGGTTTTACTTCTGGAGCTTGCTCGTGAAGTAACCAAGTTGCCGCATAGTGTGTATCACTTACTTTAAATAAAGGTGGGTCCATTTCAAAATCAATTTTCAATGCCTGCGGGTTACGTGGTGCAAAAGCATCACCCTTTGGCGGTTTTAATAAGTCTGGAGGCGTTCCTGGAATCGCATATAGCTCGTCCTCTGCACCATCTAAGCTTGGCATAGATGCGATTAAGCCCCATGTGTATGGATGTTTTGGATTGTAGAAAATTTCATCAACAGTTCCAATTTCAACAACTTTACCAGCGTACATAACCGCAACTCGGTCTGCAACGTTTGCCACTACACCTAAGTCATGCGTAATGAAAATGATTGCTGCTTCTGTTTTTTGCTGAATGTCCTTCATAAGTTCTAAAATTTGCGCCTGAATTGTAACGTCTAGCGCTGTTGTCGGCTCATCGGCAATTAATAATTTCGGGTTACAAGCTAACGCCATCGCAATAACTACACGCTGTCTCATACCACCTGAGAATTGGTGAGGATATTGTTTTAAGCGCGCTTCTGGATTCGGAATACCTACAAGGTCGATTAATTCTAACGCAACTTTACGTGCATCTGCTTTACTCATCCCTTGGTGTTTAATAAGGCCTTCCATAATTTGATTTCCAATTGTCATCGTTGGGTTTAATGATGTCATTGGATCTTGGAAAATCATCGCAATATCTTTACCGCGTACTTGTTGCATTTCTTTTTCTGTTAGTTTCGTTAAGTCACGACCTTCAAATACGATTTCACCGTTTTTAATACGCCCTGGAGGATTCGGAATTAATCCCATTAACGCTTTAGAAGTAACTGATTTACCAGAACCAGATTCTCCTACAATCGCTAATGTTTCTCCTTTTTTCAAATCAAAAGTAACACCGCGTACAGCTTGTACTTCACCTGCATGTGTATCAAAGGAGACTTGCAAATCTTTTACCTCTAGCAATGTTTTCATTTTTACTTCTCCCCTCTTTTACTTACGCATTTTTGGATCTAACGCGTCGCGTAATCCGTCTGCAATTAAGTTGAATGCTAAGATTAACATACTGATGACAACCGCTGGGATGAACATCATATGTGGATACGTTTGAATTGATTTATAACCATCATTTACAAGAGAACCAAGTGATGCGAATGGTGGCTGAATACCTAGTCCGATGAAGCTTAAGAATGCTTCACCAAATACCGCTGTTGGAATTGTAAACATTGTCATTACGATAATTGGTCCCATTACGTTCGGAATTAAGTGCTTCACAATTAACTGTGTATTCGTTGCCCCTAATGTACGAGATGCTAATACATATTCTTGGTTTTTTAATTTTAGGATCTGTCCACGAACGATACGCGACATCCCTATCCAACCTGTAATTGCCATCGCAAGTGTAATTGACCAAATACCTGATCCCATAATGATTACCATTAAAATAACGATGATTAAGTATGGAATACCGTTAATGATCTCCATAATACGTTGCATAATATTATCTACTCTGCCGCCATAGAAGGCTGAAATACCTCCATATGCAACCCCAATTACTAAGTCAATCGCTGCTGCTAAAAGAGCGATATATAATGATACTCGTGTACCTTCCCATGTTCTTGTCCATAAATCACGGCCAAGATCATCTGTACCAAACCAGAAGTACTCTTTAATATCACGTTTTTCATATTGGTCAACACCATATTGATCTGTACCGTCAAATGGTAGCCAATGAACATTTTCAATCACTGGAATTTTCGGTGGCATTTTCGCACGACCTAAATCCTGCTCTTTATAAGAATGCTTACTTACCATCGGTCCTAAAATTGCTAGTAGTACAATAAGCATTAATAATATGAAACCAAACATTGCACCTTTATGTTGGAACAAACGTCTTCTTACATCTTGCCAAAACGTTAAGCTTGGACGGGCAATGACTTCATTATCAACATTACTCTGATTGGCTGGTTGAAATAAATCTGGAGATAATTTTTGTACATCTTTCATCATTTTTTCCCTCCCGCTAAACGAATACGAGGATCAATAATTCCGTATAAAATATCGACAATGAAAATAACTAAGATGAAGATCGCACTATAGAAAATTGTAGTTCCCATAATAACTGTATAGTCATTCACTGTAATCGATTTAACGAATTGTTCCCCAAGTCCAGGTACAGCGTAAATTTGCTCAATAACTAGTGTCCCTGTAATTAATCCTGCAACCATTGGTCCTAAAATTGTTACAACTGGAATTAATGCGTTACGCAGTGCGTGCTTGATAATGATAACGCCTTGGCTAATTCCTTTCGCTTTCGCTGTTAAAATGTAGTCTGCTTGCATAACCTCAATTAACTCTGCACGAGCGAAACGTGCGATTGTTGCGATAACTGCCATCGATAAGGCAATTGTAGGCATTACTGTAAACTCCGGTCCTTTCCAGAATGCTACTGGGAACCAACCAAGTTTTACCCCTACGAAATATTGTAGTAATGCGGCGAATACGAATGAGGGTACCGACATCCCGAGTACGGAAATAATTGTCGCCCCATAATCGACCCACGTATTGTTACGAAGCGCCGCAACGATTCCTAAAATTAAACCGATAAATGTTCCTAATATAATCGCTTGTAAACCAAGTTGTGCTGATGGTCCAATACGATCCACAATCATATCTGTTACTGGGCGGTTATCATATTGGAATGATACCCCTAAATCACCTTTTGCTAAGTTACCTAAGTAACGTGCATATTGAACTGGTACCGGATCATTTAAACCATATTTTTCAAGAATGATTTCTTTTTGTGCCGGTGATAGCTTCTCCTGGTTTTTAAGCGGAGAACCCGGTAGTAATTTCATCAAAAAGAAAGTCAGTGTAGTAATTAAAAATAATGTCAAAGCCATGTACACGAAACGTTTTAATACATAACGTCCCATAGTCAAGCACCTCCCCGTTTTTCTCAAAAGCAATAAGATAGTTTAAAATATTCTTACTTTTATTTTTTTAAAATAAGAGCATATGCCCATCATAGGCATATACCCTTGTAAACGATGGAAAAAAGATTATTTTTGTTCAACAGATGCCCATTTGTAAGTTAATCTACCACCATAGTTAATTGGGATAATATCTTTTACGGCACCTTTTACCACATATGCTGAACCTTTTTGGAAGATCGGAGTAATAACTGCATCCTCTTTAATTAATATTTTCTCTACTTCTAAAAGGTTGTTCCAGCGAGCTTGTAAATCTTTTGTATCTGTTTTTGCTTTTAGAATTAGCTCATCATATTTCGGATTAGAATATCCTGTTTTATTTTGCGAACCATTCGTAACAAACATATCTAAATATGAGACTGGATCTGGGAAGTCTGGACCCCAAATACCAAACGCCATATCATATTCTTGAGAGTCTTCTAACTTATTTTTTTGTGCGAATGGCTGCTGTTTAATTTTGATCGTTAAACCAGGTAAGTTCTTTTCCATCTCACCTTTTAAGAATTCGCCAATTTTTTTCGCATCTTCATTATCGAAGCTTAAGAATTCTAGTTCAATTTTATCAGTGCCAAGCTCTTTCTTTGCTGTTTCCCAAAGTTTTTTCGCTTCTTTTGAATCCGTTTCAACTAGATTTCCATTTTCAGCACGGAAGTCTTTTTTATTCGGACCTTCAGCGAAATCTTTTCCAACAAATCCGTAAGCACCGATTGCGCCGTTGTTTAAAATAACTTTTGCAATGTTATCACGGTCAAAGGACATTGAAATTGCTTTTCTTAAGTTTTTATTACTCAAATACTTATTATTTTGATTAAATCTTAAGTAGGCAACTCCAGCTTCTTTTCGTGTTTGGAACTCTGGAGTTTGTCTAAATTTATCAACAAATTCCGATGTTAGAGCCGCACGATCAATCGAATTTGTCTCATATAAATTTACATCAGTCGATGTATTTTTCACAATATTGAAATTTATTTCTTCGATTTTAACCGTCTTGTTATCCCAATATGATGGGTTCTTCTTAAATTGGAAGCTTTGTTCATGTTTCCAATCACTCATAACGAATGGCCCGTTATATAATGTTGTATTTGCCTCTAAACCAAACTTATCACCTTGTGATTTCACAAAGTTCTCATTTAGTGGGTAGAACACCGGATAAACCGTTAAATCAATAAAGTAAGGAACGGGATTGTCTAATTCCACTTCTAATGTATAATCATCAATCGCCTTTACACCTAATTGGTCAGCAGGTAATTCTTTTTTATGAATTTTTTCTGCATTTTTAATATCGAACATAATGTATGAATACGTCGCTTTTGTATCTGGATTTACTGCTCTTTTCCATGAATACACAAAGTCTTTCGCTGTTACAGGTTCCCCATTCGACCATTTCGCATCTTTTCTTAACTTAAATATGTATTTCTTCCCATCATCTAGCTTTTGGACATCTTCAGCAATCCCAGGCATTCTCTTTTGATCTTTGCCCGTACGATATAAACCTTCCATCGTATTATTTAATGCTGTTGAAGATGCAGAATCTGATGCTAACGATGCATCCATTGATGGAATTTCAGATAACTCTGTTAAATTAAGAATCTGTTTTCCGTTACTACTACTAGTAGTGTTTTCTTTTCCTTTTGCGTCCTCTTTCTGGTAGCTACACGCGCCAAGCAACATACTTGCAGTTAAAGTTGATGCAAGTAATAACGGTATCTTTTTCTTCATGTTGTGTTGCCTCCCCTAATTGCACTTCCTGTACCCTCACTTGTAGAAAAACAGAATTGAAAGAATAATCTCCAAGTTTCTACAATTTTCATTATACATATAATATGACGATTGTGAATATAGTTTTTTGTTTTTTTGTTAAAATTTTTAATAAAATGTTTATATTTTTAATTTTTTGTAAAGAGATACGTTAACATTGCTACCATCATCTTGAAATTAGAACCTCAATTGCGTATAATTTTCAAAAAATTATTTATATTACTTATTATAACTTTTATAGTATAATAATTCTAGTAATATTTTGACGGAGGGGAATATTTTGAATAAAGTTTTTTTCATACTTGTATACTATTTTTGGTTGCGATAATCGCTTCTAGTGTGGGCGCATTCCTCGTTTCATCTCATTTTTTGTTGAATTTTGTCAACATCTCATTCTATATTGCATTGTTTTTTATTCTTATAGGTGGTTTTTTATTCATATTTCAAAACGGATTTTTTAACGTAACAATTTACGCATTCCAAAGAGTATTTGGTACGAATAAAAAAATTGACTCTTTAATTGAAGAAGCAGAGGAACCTATCGATAAGAAAGAACGTATTTATAAAACATATTCATTCAAATGGACGTATCCGATTTGTATTACCGGTATCGTACTTGGGTTGTTCTCGATCCTCATTAGCTTTACTATTTTGATGTAGTTTGCAAACACTATCCCATATGATATAATAATCAGCAAAACATTTTGTTATAAAACTTTAGTTCTTTCATATTAAAAGAGCTTAGGTAACAATAAATAAATTTATATGTATGCGATGATAAAGAAGAGTACATATTGAGGCAATTTCAGAGAGCTTGTGGCTGGTGTGAACAAGTAATTGCGCAGTATGGAATGGGCTTTTGAGCACCAAACCGAACCGAAAGTAGTAGGCTTTGGCGTTATATCCAGACGTTATTATGGATCTTGAGAGATTTCACAGCTGTGAAATAATTAGGGTGGTACCGCGGTCCATTCGTCCCTATGTAATTTGGGATGAATGGGCTTTTTTGTATGCCTTCTCTTCCCCATCGCACATTCAATTTTAGGAGGAATTACTTATGTCAGTTATCTTTTCTGGTATTCAGCCAAGCGGAACAATTACACTTGGAAACTATTTAGGAGCTATGAAGCAATTTACAGAGCTTCAAAATGAACACGACTGTTATTTCTGTATTGTAAACCAACATGCGATTACAGTACCTCAAGATCCCGTACAACTTCGTAAAAACATTCGCAGTCTTGCTGCACTTTATGTAGCATGTGGCATCGATCCTGAAAAAGCTACTTTATTTGTACAATCAGAAGTACCAGCACACGCTCAACTAGGATGGATTATGCAATCAGTTGCTTACGTTGGAGAATTAGAGCGTATGACGCAATATAAAGATAAATCTTCTGGTAGAGATTCAGTTCCAGCTGGATTACTAACGTATCCACCATTAATGGCTGCTGATATTTTACTTTACAACACTGAAATCGTACCTGTTGGTGATGATCAAAAACAACATATGGAATTAACACGCGACCTAGCAGAGCGTTTCAACAAACGCTTCCGTGAAGTGTTCACTGTTCCTGAAATTCGTATTCCAAAAGTAGGAGCTCGCGTTATGTCATTAACAGAACCTACGAAAAAAATGAGTAAATCTGATCCGAATCCAAAAGCAATGATCAGTATGCTTGATGAACCAAAAACAATTGAAAAGAAAATTAAAAGTGCTGTAACTGATTCTGATGGTATCGTGAAATTTGATAAAGAAAACAAACCTGGAATCTCTAACTTATTAACAATCTACTCTTCATTCTCTGGAAAAACAGTTGAAGAAATAGAAGCAATGTACGAAGGAAAAGGATACGGCGATTTCAAAGGCGACCTAGCACACGTAGTCGTAGAAGCAATTCGTCCAATCCAAGACAAATATAACGAACTAATCAACTCACCAGAACTAGACGAAATTCTAGACAAAGGTGCCGAAAAAGCGAACCACGTTGCATTCAAACAACTACGCAAAGTAGAAAACGCAATGGGATTAAGTAGAAAACGTAGGTAACTTATAAAGCGGAGGCAGCTCGTTCAGCTCTGACTGGCTAAGGTTCTTTCGCATAGAAGACGCTTTTTGTCTTCTTATGCGGAAGGTTCTTAGACACGAAGAGCTTGCTGCCAGAGCTGGATTACTACAAAAAGCGGAAGCGGCTCGCTCAGAATGTGAGGGGGATGGAGCTCCTGACGTAGAGGCGCTTTTTGCCTCGCAGGAAGGCGCGAAGCCACCGAACATTCTTGTCACCTCCATAAAAAAAACCGCCAATTGGCGGTTTTTTTAATTTACCTTCTGCTCATTTTCCATTTCCCATAACTTTTCAAAAAACGGCTGTCCTTTTACAAGGCGCTCACATAATTGCTCGTGCTTCTCAGACCATCCAGTTTTCGCTTCATCATAAAGTTTAGCCCAAACATCTTCAAACTCCATATGTTGGACCATTCCGTACGCTGATGGATCCCACTCTGTGAACCAATAGCGAATTTCAGCTGGATTTTTCGTTGTATGTAATTGATCTAATGCCATAAATAATAATTGTTTTAACTGTCTTTCTTTACGAGTTAGGCCATTCATAATGAAAGGCGACGGCGATAAAATATGATGTTCTTTTTCAATCTCTTCCACTTGGAACTCATACTTTTCTGCTTGCACATTCTCTACCATCTCATATACCATCTGTTCTTGACGCGGTATAAGCCTACTTTTTCTAATTGGCACATTATAGCCGATTGAATCAATCGCAATAATTCCTTTTCCATCTGTAACTACAAAACAATATTCTTGTTGCAAACGTTCGTGATTTTTACGAATATAAGCCTTATGATATACGTCTTCCAATAATTTTTGCGGAAGCTCTAATAATTCGTTCTCGATGTAATGATATAATGTGGCATCTACTTTTAATAATGGCACTTGATCTAATAGCTCAATCGTATCATCTTTCCGCCATTCGTAAAAATGACAAACGTTATACCCATTCTCTTCACCTTCAAACCAATTTACCCATACATCATGTAGATATAACATTCACTACCCCTCACTTCACTACTGTTTGTACCAATCATTATGTTCAGTTTCGCTTAACTTTATTCCACTTGAGGAAATATATTCTAATTATTATTTTTTCTTCTATGATATAAAAAAACAGGAGATAGCTCCCCTGTTTTTCATGAAACATGAAATGTATTTGCTTTATTCAATATTTCTTTCGCATCTATAGATAATAAAGAAAGTGTATTTTCTCCTTCAAATGCTACACAATCTTTCACAATATGAAATCCAAGTGCATAGCCAAGCATTTTCGGATACGAGTGCAGTCCATTTAATAAAACATCATGCTCCCTCGTACCTCTCTTTACGCCTATTCGTTCTTGTATTGAATTCCTCCAATAATAAATAGCATCTTCTTTTGAAATGTAAGTAGTCCACGGTGCACATCTTTTTTCTGTATACCTTTCATACACAGCTTGCTCAGCTAACCCTTCCATAATCATCGTATCAAGTAATGTATACTCTGTTTCTTTCGTCTCAATTTGATGTAACCTACATATATGATGGTATTCATGCGTTAATAAAGCTTTTAGTTCCTCTACTGAATTACGTCCACATACGAATAAGAAAATAACGTGACGCATAGATAAGCCAGCCTTCCCGTTATATTCCTCTTGTACAGTTCGATTGTATGAATCTGATAATAAAATAAAGATAGGGACATCTGGACCTTTTAGCCAACCTTTCAATTTTTCATACTCCATGCTAAGTTCTTTCCAAATTTCTTTCTTCTCTAACTCTTTAATTTCCTGCTCCCCCCGCATTACTGGGCGATACATACCTTTAGAGATTAAAAAGCGATACAGTCTCTCTTTTGGCAATGGAATATACTTTGTAAATTTCTCACAAAGCTTCTCTGGACGTCCATAATACAGATGTAACCATTCTGCCGTTTCAACAACCCCCAACCTTCATCCCTCCTTTTCTTATGTATATGCAAAAAAGAAAGGAACGTAAAGGTGATAAAAAATAAATAAGGTGTCTTTTCGTAATACTTTACGAAAAGACACCTTATTGTACATATTATTTATATGCTTTAAATACTAATACTGCGTTATGACCACCGAATCCTAATGAATTACTTAATACAGCTCGCACTTCTTGATGCCTCGCTGTATTTGGTACGTAATCTAAATCACATTCTGGATCTGGTGTTTCATAGTTAATCGTCGGAGGAATTACTCCGTCTGTAATTGATTTAATAGAGAAGATTGCTTCAACAGCACCAGCTGCTCCTAATAAATGACCTGTCATTGATTTCGTTGAGCTAATCGCTACTTTATATGCATGCTCACCGAAAGTTTCTTTAATTGCCATCGTTTCATACTTTTCATTTGCATCTGTACTTGTACCATGTGCATTAATGTAATCAATATCTTTTGGCTCTAGACCTGCATCAGCTAAAGCTTGACGCATCGCACGAACTCCGCCTTCACCGCCAGGAGCAGGCATTGTAATATGGAACGCATCACCAGTTGCACCATAACCAGCAATTTCCGCATAAATGTGAGCACCACGTGCTAATGCGTGCTCTAATTCTTCAAGAATAAGAATTCCTGATCCTTCACCCATTACGAAACCGCTACGATTTTTATCGAATGGGCGGCAAGCCGTTGCTGGATCTTCATTGAATGTTAATGCTTTCGCTGAGCTAAACCCAGCGAATGCCATACTTGTTAATGGCGCTTCTGCTCCGCCTGTTATCATCGCATCAGCATCACCGCGCTGGATTACTTTAAACGCATCACCAATTGAGTTTGCTCCAGATGCACAAGCTGTTACAGAGCAAGTATTAATTCCTTTCGCTCCTGTAGCGATTGACACTTGACCTGCTGCCATATCTGGAATCATCATTGGTACGAAGAATGGGCTCACGCGGCGCGGACCTTTTTCAGTAAAAATCTTAAATTGTTCTTCGTATGTTTCCATACCACCAATACCAGAACCAACCCATACACCAATGCGTGGTGCATTTTCTTCTGTAATTTCAAGCTTCGCATCCGCAACTGCCATTTTCGCTGCTGCTACTGCATATTGCGTAAAGCGGTCCATACGGCGCGCTTCTTTTTTATCTATATATTTTTCGACTTCAAAGTCGTTAATTTCTGCTGCTACTTTTGCAGGAATTTGTTCTGAATCTATTCTTGTAAGTCGTCCGATTCCGGATACACCGTTTTTAATGTTTTCCCAAGCTGTTTCAACATCTGTTCCGATCGGTGTAACAGCTCCTAGCCCTGTAATTACGACCCTCTTTTTTTCCATACAAAATACACTCCTTTTTTTCTCTCAGTCCTTATTTACCCCAACGAAGAGCTACTGCTCCCCATGTTAACCCGCCGCCAAAACCGACTAGTATAATTAAATCACCATCTTGAATACGTCCATTTTGCAATTCCTCTACCATTGCAATTGGAATTGAAGAAGCCGATGTATTACCGAACTTTTCAATTGTCATACTCATTTTTTCTTTCGGTAAATTTAATCTTTCTCTTGCAGATTCCATAATACGAATATTCGCTTGATGTGGTACTAAGAAGTCCACATCCTCTTTCGTAAGTCCCGCTTTTTCTAACACGCGAAGACAGGAATCACCAAGTTGGCGAACAGCAAATTTAAAGACTTCTCTGCCGTTCATCATAACATACTCGTCTTGATAAAGATGCTTACCGCCACTTCCGTCCGCTCCTAATTCAAAAGAAAGTACACCTTTTCCTTCCGAAACAGCTCCCATTACGATAGCACCTGCTCCGTCCCCAAATAGTACCGCTGTATTTCGATCGTTCCAGTCTACAATTTTAGATAGTTTGTCACTACCAACTACTAATACATTTTTATAAGTTCCCGTTTGAATAAATTGCTGCGCTGTAATCATTCCGTACATAAAGCCAGCACACGCTGCACTTAAATCCATTGCGGCTGCGTGTTTTGCGCCAATTGCTTCTTGGATTACACAAGCTACTGCTGGGAATGCGCGATCTGGCGTTACTGTTGCCACTAAAATAAGATCGATATCCTCTCCGCTAATCCCGGCATCTTCAAGTGCTTTTTTAGAAGCCTCTACCGCCATATATGAAGTATCTATTGTATCATCGGCAATGCGTCTTTCTGCAATTCCCGTTCTCGTACGAATCCATTCATCAGATGTATCTACGATTTTCTCTAAATCGTGATTTGTGACTACTTTTTCTGGCACATATCTTCCGATCCCTAAAATGCCCACGTTCACATCGCAGCCCTCCGTTTTATATCAATTATTATGACTTGGTACTAATTTTAAAACATAAATGTACTTTTGTCTAGAATATATTTCAGCTAAAAAAATAAGACAGCGTATTACTAACTTTATTTTTCATTAAAAGAAACAGAAAAAGCCCTTTCCGCTTCTATCCACAGCTCGAGCCTCTCTCCCATCAAAAAAGAAGATTTTTATTCTTTATCTGCTTTCCCTTCAAAACTAAGACCTTCTCCTCATAACCTTCCCCTTTAGCCTCATCATCCCTCAGGTTTCACTCCACTCGAAATAAAAAAAGGCCCCAACCGCTTCTATCCACGGCTCGAGCCTCTCTTCCATCAAAAAAGAAGGGTTTGGTTTTATTCTTTATCTGCTTTCCCAAGCTCATATGCTTCGCCCATTACTTTCATCAATAGCTCTAACACCGGCTGTGCTTTCTCCATATCAAGTGCAATTCCATTAGAATCTAAAATTGTCTTTGCTTCTGGTAAATGCTTCATTGCGATTTGTAAAAATTGCATACTTTTTTCGTTCATGTAATCTCTTCCTCTCCATTAAAGCTTTTCAATCAATTATCCATACAATAGTGTAACATGCATGCTACCCTTCGTATAACTCTTTATATTTTTTCATATGTGCCAATTGTTTATTTAAACCGAATTCTACTGGTGTATTTTTTTGAATAGAAATAACCTCTACAGCTTCATCTCTTACTTCCACATTTTTGTTATTTACTTTATCATCTGCATGTAAAAGACTCATACCCTTTTCCCATAACTCTTCTTTTCCACTAAGTAAATTATATATACCGAGGTGTTTTACATTCATTCCATTTTCCCATAAATATTCACATACATCTTCAACGTAAAGTAAATCACTTCCTTTTTCTCCATTTATACAACGGCACTCTTTTTCATCAAGTTCTGATAAAATAAGCTGATGATACATCATAAACGACGGTTGCCACGGCCCATATAATGTAGGAACTCGATATGCACTATATTGTAATTCGCCTTTTTTCAACCCTTCTTCCACTTTCGAAAATAGATGTTTGTTTTCGGATTCTTCAGTGCTTCCTATTTCAATAGAAGAAATTAGATTTAACTTTACTTTATTTTTTTCACACATCCTTACGATTCGTTTTAAATATTGTAATATGACCCTTTCATTCCGAAATCCACTTTGCTGATTCGGCTCATACAAGCAAAAATAAACTGTATCGAAACTCTCTTCCTCTACCGATCGCCATCCGTCTTCATCCCTTATAGAATAGTACGTAAATAACGCATTCCGCCCAATCAACAATAATTTCTCTTCATTAATTTTTGTCATACTATCAAATTCATCAAAATCAAGACCATATACTTCTACTTCTTCTGCAATCATTTTATTCACAAGGTGATAACCTACAAACGTAAGTGCACCTATAATCAGCACGCGTTTCATACCACCAACCCTTTCCCCTTGAAACAAATAGCTCCTCATTTATGTATATGGGAGCTTCACAATTCTTCTTCATATTTTTTAAAGAAATCCGTCGTTTGTCTAACCATTTTATATTTCACATCTTGCAGATGGAATAAAACAGAAGTATCGCATTGATTGAATTGCCTCATTTTCTCGTATTTACGTAACAATTGTTTTCTTCCTCTTTTTTCCTGTGTTGAGACAAAAACTTTAACAGGTACACAAGATGGCAGAAGCGCAAATGATTTCTTATTTATTTTTGATTCTAATTCTTCTTCTTTGGAATCATACGCCAAACTTAATTCCTTCACTAATCTTTTGTAAAAAAACTTATGCTCTTTCTCAAAATCCACATATTCTGGTAAATCTAAACACGGATTTAACATAACGACAGAACGTATACATTCAGGGTATTTGTTCATCATCTCCAGTGCTACAAGCGCTCCCATACCATCTGCCATAATGTGCATTTTCGCATTCAATGTCTCTTTTCTTAGAACGACATCATACAAACGTTTTGCAAGACGAACAGCTCGGTCGTTCCCCCAATGCCTTCCGTATAAGTTAGATGAAAAGACCGTATAACCTTTTTCAATAAGGCCCTGTAAAAAATAAGCTCTCCCTGCATGCTGTGTCCATAAACTTGTACCATTCTCAATAAAATAGTTATAATCTCCTAGGAGCATAACAGAAAATCCATTTGGCTTTTCCGGTAAATAAATTACACATGGTTCTTTTTCTAAGTAAAAAAACGTTCCGTAATACTCATTTTTCCCCCGCCTTATTTTCTAAACGTATAAAAGTACTCTTTATAATGTATGAACAGAATGCAAATTTGCGTTGAAAAATCTACAAATATTTTTCTATATTCTTTTTTCAATTGTGTTACAATAAGGACAGATTGAACGAATAGAGGTGTAAAATATGCGTTTCATTTGGGCATTAATTTGGTCGTTCGCACTTGTACATATGATGAGCTATGTAATCGGCTCTATGACTGGCGGTACATACGATTTTAACCAAGCGTCTATTTTCTCAGTTGTTCTTGCGGTATTAGTATTAGCGATTGCAGCTGCGATTCCAAACGAGCCAGTAGAACAACACTAAAAAAAGAGTCCGGATTTTATCCGAACTCTTTTTTTACTTCACACGCACGACTAATTCGTTATTTTCTACATCAACCACTACGTGACTATTGTCAGTAATCGCTCCTGCAATTAATTCTCTCGCTAATTTCGTCTCAACTTGACGCTGTACATATCGTTTTAACGGACGAGCTCCGTACAGCGGATCGAATCCAGCTTCTACAACAAATTCTTTTGCAGATTCCGTCAATTCTAATGATATGTGGCGATCTGCTAAACGCCCTTGTAATTCTTGTACAATCTTATCAACAATACCTTTAATTTCATTCCTTGTAAGAGGTTTGAATAAAATAATTTCATCGACACGGTTTAAGAATTCTGGTCGGAAATGTCCTCTTAATTGTCCCATTACAAGTTCTCTTGACTCTTCTTTAATAGAACCATCTTCTTCTAGCCCTTCTAATAAGTGAGCAGATCCAATATTTGAAGTCATAATAATAACCGTATTTTTAAAGTCTACTGTACGTCCTTGTGAATCTGTAATGCGGCCATCGTCTAACATTTGTAATAAAATGTTGAATACTTCTGGATGTGCTTTTTCAATTTCATCTAACAAAATAACAGAATATGGTTTACGTCTTACTGCTTCTGTTAATTGACCACCTTCTTCATATCCAACATATCCAGGAGGCGCTCCAATTAAGCGTGACACT
Source organism: Bacillus sp. TH17 (assembly GCF_016651125.1). NCBI lineage: Bacteria > Bacillati > Bacillota > Bacilli > Caryophanales > Bacillaceae > Bacillus > Bacillus sp. TH17. Next base: position 830,749 of record NZ_JAEKEN010000001.1, on the reverse strand, counting down.
GCGTGTTTCTCCATATACTCAGACATATCGATACGAATCATTTGCTCTTCACTGTCAAATAGTGTTTGCGCTAACGTTTTTGCAAGCTCAGTTTTACCAACACCTGTAGGGCCTAAGAAAATAAATGAACCAATTGGACGATTCGGATCTTTAATGCCAGCGCGAGCACGAAGTACTGCGTCTGATACAAGGCTTACCGCTTCCTCTTGACCGATAACACGCTCTGATAAAATTTGTTCAAGACGTAATAATTTCTCACGTTCACCTTCAACGAGTTTTGCGACAGGAATACCAGTCCACCTTGAAACAATGTCTGCAATTTCTTCTTCACTTACTTCCTCGCGTAATAAGCGATTCTCTTGTTTATTATGTGCACCCATCTCTTCCGCTTCTTTTAACTCTTTTTCGATAGCTGGAATTTTCCCGTGGCGAAGCTCAGCTGCTTTATTTAAATCATAATTTCCTTCTGCTTCTTCTAACTCACGGCGCAAGCGCTCTAAATGTTCACGTAAGTCACGCACTTTATGAATGTCTTCTTTTTCTTTCTCCCATTTCGCTCTCATACTACTTGCAACTTCTTTTAAATCCGATAATTCACGTTGCAATGTTTTTAGGCGCTCTTGACTACCTAAGTCCTTTTCTTTCCCAAGAGCAGCTTCTTCAATTTCCAGCTGCATAATGCGGCGCGTTACTTCATCTAGTTCTGTTGGCATAGAATCAATTTCTGTTCGAATTGTTGCACAAGCTTCATCAACTAGATCAATCGCTTTATCAGGTAAGAAGCGATCCGAAATGTATCGATCTGATAAAACAGATGCTGCTACAATCGCGCGGTCATGAATATTTACGCCGTGATAAATTTCAAAACGCTCTTTTAAACCACGTAAAATGGAAATTGTATCCTCAACAGTTGGCTCTTCTGCTAACACTTGTTGGAAACGTCTTTCTAACGCTGGATCTTTCTCAATATATTTACGGTATTCATCTAATGTCGTTGCCCCGATACAATGCAGTTCACCACGCGCTAGCATTGGTTTTAACATATTTCCCGCATCCATCGCTCCTTCTGTTTTACCAGCGCCGACGATTGTATGAAGTTCATCAATGAATAATAAAATGCGACCTTCACTCTTTTTAATTTCATTTAATACAGCTTGCAGACGTTCTTCAAACTCACCGCGGAATTTTGCTCCGGCCACAAGTGCACTCATATCTAAAGCGAAAATTGTTCTATCTTTTAATCCTTCTGGGACATCTTTTTTCACAATACGCTGCGCTAATCCTTCAACGATTGCTGTTTTACCAACACCTGGCTCTCCGATTAAAACGGGGTTATTTTTCGTTTTGCGTGAAAGAATGCGGATCACGCGGCGAATTTCACTATCTCTGCCAATTACAGGATCAATTTTCCCCGCTCTTACTTCAGCCACTAAATCACGGCCATATTTTTCTAACGCTTCATAAGTTGCTTCTGGATTTTGACTAGTCACTCTTTGATTCCCCCGAACTGTCATTAAAGACTGTAATAAGTTATCTTTCGTAATATAAAATTTTGCAAATAATTGATTTATATCGCCTTTCTCTTCAGAAAAAGCAAGTAATACATGTTCGATTGAAATGTAGTCATCTTGCAATTTCTCCGCTTCTTTTCCCGCTTTTACAAGCAGTTGTTGCAAAGCACCTGTTACATATAATTTCCCTGCCTCTGCCCCGCTTCCAGTTACAGAAGGCTTTTTCTTAATTAAACTTTCGGCGCCTTGTTTTAACGCTTCTATATCGACATTCATTTTTTGAAAAATACGTACTGTTAATCCGTCTTGCTGCTCTAATAACGTAAGCAATAGATGAACAGTATCTACTTCTTGATGATGATGAGATACCGCTAAAGATTGAGCACTCATAATCGCTTCCTGTGTTTTCGTTGTCATTTGATTTAAGTCCATCTTTACAGCCCTCCAAATGTTTGACTTTCTTTGACCTTTGATTTGATTATACGCCAACTGACTTTTTTATACAATAATTTTGCTTATGTAGTTCAAACTTATTATTGGAAAAAGAAAAAAGTAACATTCATTTTCCTAATCAAAAAAGCCGCAATAACGATTGCGGCTTCTGTTACGGTTTTCTTTTATATGTCCACTGACGGTTATGATTTGCGTTCTCTGGAAACTTTTCACCGGCAGTTAATTGTACCATTTGCGGATTTTTCACCATACTTCCCGTTTCACCAATTTCTACGTAAATGCCATCATTTGGCGCTTTTTGCCCTGAACGAAACCTGCGATTTTGTCCCATTTTCATTCTCCTTCCATGACGTCTTGCCTCATTAGTATATCCATTTTAAAAGAAAGCCTTTCTGTCATGTTTAGGAAACAAGTACTACCGTTTACCCATGTACATATATATAATTACACAAGCTTAAGCAGGAATTATTGGCATATTTGTTAAAAAAAAAGAAACCAACCTACTTTAGGCCAGTTTCAAAGGAGAGTCAAACATATACGAGAAGATTACATGTTCATTATAAGTCGCATCATTCAAACAATGTAACCCTTTTCACAAATTGTACATAATGAAAGAAACATTGTTTGAACTTTCTAAAAAGACATTGACTTTTCCTAATTTCCAACGAGAAATAGTAGACACCACAGCGCTTCGCGACGTAAGATGGATATATAGTGAAACTTTCATCTACAGTAGTTTCACCCAGTCTAACCTCTTATTTCTGCATATTAAAAACGGAAATACAGATAGAATCAAAAAATTTATTATAAGAGGTGAAATTATGAACAAACAACATTTAATCGCATTAGACTTAGACGGAACTTTATTAACAGACAACAAAATAATTTCTCCAAGAACGAAAAACACAATTGCAAAAGCAAAAGAACAAGGACATATTGTCGTTATTTCAACAGGACGTCCATTCCGCGCTAGTTACGATTATTATAAAGAACTTAGCCTTAACACACCAATCGTAAACTTTAATGGAGCTTACGTGCATCACCCTCTTGATTCAAGTTGGGGAACACATCACTCTCCTCTCGAACTTTCAACAGCACAAGAAATCGTCCGAGCTTGCTTTGATTTCGGCGTGAAAAATGTCTATGCTGAAGTCATCGATGATGTGTATGTCCGTGAAATTGATGAAGATAAAAAACATATTTTTGAATTCGGTTCTCCAAAGATTTTCACAGGAGATTTATTAAATATTTTAAACGACCATCCAACTTGCTTATTAATCGATGCACATGACGAGCATTCTGCTACAATTCGCCAACATTTAACAGATATGCATGCTGAAGTCATCGACCATAGAAAATGGGGTGCGCCTTGGCCAATTATTGAAATTGTAAAAAGCGGATTAAATAAAGCTGTCGGATTACAAAAAATTTCAGGCCATTATAATATTCCTAAAGAGCGAATTATCGCTTTTGGTGATGAGGATAACGACTTTGAAATGATCGAATTTGCTGGTCATGGAATCGCAATGGGTAATGCAATTCCTGAATTAAAATCACTCGCAAATCATACGACATTAACGAATGAAGAAGATGGTATCGCTCTATATTTAGAAGAGGTTCTTGGATTGTAATCTAAAAATTCCCTGCTTATAGTTTCTCGCCAAACGCTCATACTATTATTAGACGCAAAAGTCAGCGCGTCAATTGTTTTCAGCTAAATAAAGGGGGTTTTTCGAATGGGTAAAAAGAACAAATCAAAACGTTTTATCCAGCAAGGAGCCGATGCTGTTATGAAGCATGATGCAAGATTCCCGTACAGAGGTACATTAGCTGAGGCAGAAAAAGCGAGAAGTAACTCTTCATTTGGAGGGGTTTAAATGGGGAACTTACTATTCCAACAAGCTAGAGACGCTGTTTCAAGTGCCGTTTCTTGTTCAAGTGGCGCTGAACAACAGGAACTCGTTTATAGAGCAAAAAACTCTTTGCACTCTGCTTATGCAAACTCTTCAACTGCTGAAAAAGTTCAGCTACGTGAAATGCAGGAGCAATTGCAAAACATTACGAATTCGCATTAAAAAAGGAGGACCAGCTTTGGTCCTCTTTAATCTTTTCTAAACAATCCAAACACACCGACCGTTTGCAGTATATTTGTAAATGCACCTGGGTCCACTTGTTTAATAACCCTCTCTAATTCGTACAACTCATAACGAGTAATAACAATCATTAACATTTCTTTATTTTCATTTGTATAAGCACCTGTTGCTGGTATAGTTGTAATCCCTCTCACTAAGCGAGAGTGAATCGCTTTTCGCACATCTGCCCCGTTCTTTGTAACAATTAATGCCGTAATCTTCACATGACGGGTATGAATCGCATCAATAATTCTCGTTGATACATACAAAGTGACTAAAGTATATAATGCCTTTTCCCATCCATATACGTAGCCAGCAGCGATAATGATAAGTGCATTAAAGAAGAAAAAATACGTGCCGACAGGCTTATCTTTTATTTTTGATAAAATCATAGCAATAATATCTAGACCACCTGTAGAAGCCCCCCACTTTAAAGCAACCCCTACCCCAATCGCTGAAATAATCCCACCAAAAATCGCATTCAATATAATATCGTGCGAAACCGCTCTAACTGGGATAATTTCTAAAAACAAAGTCATAAATACAACACAAAGAAAACTAAAAAATGTAAAGGCCTTCCCAACCTTTTTCCACGCTAAAATAACGACAGGAATATTAAATAAACTAAACAATACCCCCGTAGATATATGAATAGATAAAAAGTCACCTAATATTTGTGACAATAATTGAGACAATCCAGCAAAACCACTCGCATACACTTTCGCTGGTGTTAAAAATAAATTCATCCCAATCGCATTTAATAAACCCGCAATAATTACAACGACTAACTTCTTAATAAGTTCAGTATAATTCAGCTTCAAATCCATTTCTAATCCACCTTTAGTATTCATGAATGCACCGCTATACATAGTCTTTACGAAAAAGGAAATGATAAACATACAACGTTTAGAAATGGAGTTGATACATATGCCACATACTAGCGATAACGACAAAAAAGCACGCGACAATAATGCAAAGCGCACTCAAAAAAATGAACAAGAGCAAAAAAATATTCAGCAAGGAAAACGTGCATATTCTAAGAAAACCGATCACCTTTGATTACATCGTACATCAACTTTAATGTTGATGTACTTTTTTTACATTTTACAGGGAAAAAACATTAAAAATTCACTTCATGTTCACTTCTATATTCTACAATAGCGATAACATATTCGGATGAGGTGTTAGCATGAAAGGAAAAAGTACATTCATTATCACTGCACTAATAAGTATATTAATGCTATCTGCTTGCGGACAAAAAAATGACTCGGCCACAATCGCTACAACAACAAACTCAACAATTACAAAGAGCGATTTCGAAAAACAATTGAAAGATCGATACGGAAAAGACACGCTATACGAAATGGTGGCACAAGATGTTATTACTAAAAAATATAAAGTATCTGATGATGCAGTAGATAAAGAAGTAGAAAAAGCAAAAGATCAATATGGAGAACAATTCAAAGCAACACTAGAAAATAATCGTTTAAAAGATGAAGAAGATTTCAAAAATCAAATTAAATTCAAACTTGCATTGAATGAAGCGATTAAACAAAGCGTTACAGAAAAAGATGTGAAAGACCACTATAAACCAGAAATTAAAGCTAGTCACATTTTAGTAAGTAACGAAAATGAAGCGAAAGAGATAAAGAAGAAATTAGATACCGGCACTTCATTTGAAGAATTAGCAAACCAAGAATCTCAAGATCTAGCATCAAAAGATAATGGCGGAGACCTCGGATACTTCGGGGCAGGCAAAATGACACCTGAATTTGAAAAAGCTGCCTACAAATTAAAGCCCGGCCAAATTAGCAATCCCGTAAAATCACCAAACGGCTATCACATTATTAAACTAACTGATAAAAAAGATTTACAACCTTACGATAAAGTGAAAGACTCTATACGTAAAGACTTAGAAGAAGAACGTCTTGCCGACCCTTCCTTCGGTCAAAAATTATTACAAGATGAATTAAAAAAGGCGGATATTAAAATAAACGATAGTGACTTGAAAGATACATTTTCTCATCTTTTTGGGAAAGGTAAATAAAAAACGAGGGTGCAAACTTTTTGAACAGTATGCATGATGGTAAATGAGATTGTATCGGCATTTTTTCGAATATATCGATTTACCGACGAAAATTAACAACATAAAGAAGTAGGCTGCTTAAGCAGCCTACTTCTTTTATTCTTTCATTAATACTTTCAGCTTTTTCTTCAGACTTTTATAATGCCAATTGATGTGATCTAGTTCTATCTCTACTTCAATTAATATATCTATTAAGTCGTCTTTATTTTGCTGAGATTTCATAATATTTTCAAACAATTTTTCGAATCTTTCACTACTCTCATATATATCATTTAAATCCACCGCTAATATTTCACGTTCTTTTTCAGGGCATACTATGGAAAGACGGTTTATTAATTGTTCAAGTACATTATCTTGCACTTCCGTACCTCCGTTTCAATATCTCATCTATTCTTTCTTAATCTCTTGTAACAAAAGCATACAAAATTCAACTGAAGCTATTAGGGGGCACCATACCCAAAAAAGAAAACTGTACATTTAGACATTAAATTGACGTATTTCAATTTATTCCCTGTACGTTAAGGAATTAGTTTGTATATTTGTGGAGATATACGAGACAGGTGTGAATTTAGGGGAATCCAATATTTTCTATTCAAATATGATAGAATGAAAATATATCCAAAAGGAGGAACAACAAATGAACTCAAACACAAAACAGTTTATTTATGATATCCAGCAAAGAAAGAACAATTATATGGAAAATGTATTAATAGCAATACAACACCCTAAAAAAGAGCAATCTGAACAGGTCATTCAAAATATAGTAGAGAAGATGGATATGATGATTAGTTTAGTTACTACTTATATGAGGATTGAATCAGGATCTACGGAAGAATTAGAAGCACTTCAGGAAGAAATCATTCATGCTCAAGCATATATTCAAAAACGAAAATTTGAAGAAACACAGAGATAAAACCCTGTATTTTTATTTGGGCGTCTATGACGCCAATCGGTTATAAATCAAACTAGATGTAATTTGATCATTGTTTTGGCATAATCCATACAATTTGTTGAATACGTACAATATGCGGCACCTTATCTTCAATGAGCAAATGATCCGGTTCACATTCTTTAACTTTCCTCTTACATTACCTCTTACAGCTTCAATAACCACATGTTTACCAATTACCGATTGTAATGTCTAATATACGTAGGGATTAGGTACACTTACCATATTTTGTTCACTAAAGTCATTTGCCTCTAAAAAACTCATTCTATAGGACTCCTTTCTAACTTACATTTTCCCTCTTAATATATGATATAAATCTTATAACTATACTAGAAGGATATTTCATTATAAAAACGAAACTAACATTTTAATAAGGTGCGTTTTCTATTCCTAAATTGCTAAAAAATTATTTATATAAGGTTACTTTTACTAGTTAATAGGTGATGATATAGGGATATTTTGCATGTACATCCAGGCTGTTCCTTTCAAGATATGTATCATTTTAAATACGCCCTTTATTAGAATAGTGCTCATACATTTTTTGAGATTCTTTAGTAATACGTGCGTTAAGTAAAATTGTTAACAATAAAAACACTCCATATTTCCCCCCTGTAGCTCCTATGATAATCACACTACTACAAACAAGCACAATTAATAAGATAAACGAAACTAAATAAATACAGTCATAATTCTTTGACATTTCCTCATATTTTATGCGTTCTTTCCTTGCATCCATCTAAATTATCCATTTCACTATAAAATAAATTCCGACCTTAAAAAGAAAAATCTGTCCATTTAAATAATTAGTTTGTTTTTTTAGCAACTAATGTATATAACATGAAAAGAAATCCTACCAATGTTAAGCTTTCCACTATGATAATCCCGACCCTCTCCTTCCTATTAACCCCAACACATCAGATGAAAATTATGTGTACCCCATATTAGCTGCAGCAAACAAAAAGGATCCTCCCTTCTCTTAAAGGCTGATCCTTTTCTTCGTGCATTCAACTATTTTTAGCTATTCTTGATTAATTAGAATAACAGCTGGTCCATCTACACGAATTCCACCAACTTCGATTTTTTCATAAGGCTCAACTGTAATAGAAATGACCCCTTCCCGCTTCTTTAATTCTTTACTTAATTCTTTGGTTAACATTTTTTTCATGTGTGCACTCCTTCTTACTGCTTAATTTACTATTGTTATGTAAATAAAATTAAAAGTGGTTTCCTGGTCTGGAAACCATTTTTTGTAGTTAACCATATGGTGTTACCAGTTCGCTTATCAATTTTACGCAAAGAAGATAAACAATTACTATTCACTGTCTCAGTAGATGTAAGAAATTCTTAAAGATAGCGGTGAGATTGATTGTTTTTTCTTCTAGAAATAATGACTTAGATAGTATATTACCTAAAACAATGAAAGCCCTACCTCTCTTTCATCCTTACGGCTCCTTGTCCGTGCCAGTGTGAATCAGGATTGCAAAAATCAAGTGACTATTTAATCGAGTTATTTGATGAAACTTCGAACGTTCGTAAAAGAAATTTAAAAATAAAAATGGATTAGATTGAAGTAATAACAAAAGAGGTTCCTACTCTAAAAGTGAGTTAAAGAAGTTGAATGTCTTTGAAATGATTTACTTTTAATAATCATCATATTCCCGAAAAATTCAGGATATTTTCGGGGGATGTAATACATTATCTATAATGAATCTTAACAGAAACTTTTTATTTGATTTTCAGTGATTCCTTTAATTAATCCTAGTTCACTAATCAAAAATTCATGTGCGTTATCCAACATTTTTTTTCGCTTGTATTAAGTGCCTTTTCTTTCTTCATACGCATTAAATCACGTACAACTTCAGCACCTTCTTGTATTTCACCCGTTTTTATTTTGTCCGTGTTCACTTTATACCTTTGTTTCCACGGCAATAATTTATCTGATTCTCCATGCTGAAAAATTTGTATAATGTGTTTTAATGCAAGTATATCAGTAACTGGGCGTATACTCGAACTTAATATTTTCCCCATAGGAATCATGACTTGCATATTACTGATCGACATTTTTATAACATAATACTGTTGTTTTTTTCCTGAGAATTCTTTTTCTTCTATGGCTTCAATTATACCTGCTCCGTGCATTGGATAAACAATGTTATCGCCAATTTGAAACATATAATCCACCTCCATATATGGTAACCTTCTCAACCTTAACATATATTTGATTTTTTATCAAATATTTTATAATATCATAAAATCGTTTTTATCGTCAACTACTTTTTTAACAAAAATTAAATTAAGTAAAAAACACCCCAAAAACAATAGGGAGTGTGTCAGATTCCCCCGCTTATATTCAGAAATCTCTACTCATTAACGTAGATCAGTTTTCCCTTGAAAACGACCAAATCGATCCCGTATTTTTTTCAATCTTGTGTGGTATTCCAAAATCTCAATTCTTGCTTTTTCAGCTAAAGGTGCAATTGGTCGTAAGTCTTTTAACCCCCAATAATCAACCACTACATCAAGTACTTGATCAAAATATTGTAGTGGTCCATAATTCGCTTCTTTTGCAATCACAGCCATTCTATTTTCAAAATCAGGCATGACGGCACCTGGCATTTTAAAATTCTTAATCACATTGGCAATATGATAGCAATAATTAGGTTCTAATTCCAAATGTGTTCGAATGACGTCTCGATAAAACGCATAATGAAGAGTCTCATCTTTGGCGAGACGACGTAATAATGTAGCAAGATCTGGATCATGCTTACTTGAAACCTTAGCTACGTTATTATAAAACACCAGCGTTGCAAGTTCTTGTAGCGTCGTATACGTCATTGCTTCGATTGGTGTATGAAAATCAGGCTCAAATCCACCCTCAACGACTGACTTTCTTAAATCATGTATTCGTTTAGGGTTCACACTTCGAGTGAGTAGTAAATATGTCTCCAATAAATTCGAATGTTGATCCTCTTCTGAGGTCCAAGTATGAATAAAGTCTGTAATAACAGAAAGGGATCCTTTAAAGGTCGCCGATAAATACGTTGTAAACCATGGTAAATTCACTTCTGTTAATAAAGCTGTCTCAATAGCCGTAATTACACCAGAAGGAAGAGTAACTTGACTTTCATCCCAAGGAACTCTTTTAAAGTCCATTCCCTTATCCCATGGTAAAAACTCATGATAACCCCAGTCTATCTTCTGCGCCCTTATTTTATGTTGTTCATACAATTCTTTTAAACGTGGTTCTAATCGGAAATCTAAATCATTTGTTAGCATATATAAGTGCCCCCTTTTTTATCGTAGATAGTCATTCTATTTTTACATTCATTTGTATCCTTAAAAATTTTCTACAAATAAATATTACTTTCCTTTTTTTAAGTCAAATACAACAAATTTTTAACAAACCACTTTAAGAACGCTTTATTTCTATATGATTTTTTTCATATCAAAAGGGAAACCGTTACATATATTGTCATTTTTTATAAAAAGGGTTCTGAGGCATACGATATGTTGCTTAGCCTAAATAAAAAAACTATCCTCAGCAAATAGAGGATAACATTCATGGATGAAGATACTCGTCATATTGTAAATCTTGGTGAGTATAAAAAGGTGCATATCCATAAAGAATCGTTTTATAATAAAGATTGATAAACAATTTATCTTTCATCCGTTTTCGTTACTTTCTAATTTTGTTATTGGTAGCAAAAACTTAAAAGATTAATGGCGTTTTATACACACTAACAATTTATTTAGATATAAGATATTAGATTAAGAAATTGCAAAATATATACAGTTGATAAGATAGCCTTAAACGACAATCCCCAACAAAATCACTGTACATTGGCTATGATGAGTTAGACCGAATTTTCGGAAACAGTATACAATACAAAGGAAAGAGGCGATAACCATGCAGTCAACGGAATCGTATATGAAGGAAAGACAACGTAGAGAAAAAATAGAAATAATATTTAATCACAAGGTAAAAGGAGAGAGTTATTTTCATGGTTCTTCCTATCAATGGAAAAACATTGTATATCAAAATTATAATAAGATACAACAAAAAGAGTTGGAAATTGAACAAATCATTTCGAAAATGGAAAAATCAGGAGTTCGTTTTATGCAGCACCGCTCGCTCATACACTATCCCATCATTGATTTTGTAAAATATATAGCTAAGATTTATAAGGAAACCCTCGAAACACAATAATCATATTTAAAGGAAACCTTTATAAAGTGTTTATTTTCGAAACTTTGTTAACTAAAAGCCCAAAAACTCATTTTAATATTCTTTTTATTCGAAATACTCTTCTTTCTTGTTATAATAAAAACCATAACGTATTCTAGTCGTTTGTATATCTTCAGATTTTGTGAATTTTATTACACCTTATTTACTTTTTATGTACTTTATAATAAAAAAAAGAATTATCTCTTCTCTTAAAAATTAAGAGAAAAAATAGTTCTTTTTCATTTATCTTATTTCTTAAAGTAAGTCCAACCTTCTTCTTGGTAAATCTTTTCTTCTTTCATCAGTTTACCAAGTGCACGCTTAAATGCAGCCTTACTCATATTGAAACGTTCTTTAATGTCTTCTGGGTTACTCTTATCCCAAAACGGCATTGCTCCGCCTCGTTCTTCCATATATGCATAAAGTACTGCTGCATCATCTTCCATTCCTTCTTCTTTACGAGGAAGAAGTGAAATGTTAATTGTACCGTCGTCTTTCACGTCAATAATACGACCTGTTACGCGCTCACCGATGCGGACTTGTTCTTTTCTTTCTGTATGGTGTAAGAAAGCACGGAAATGCTCGTCAGTTAGTATGAACGAACCAACTTGAAGTGAGCGATACACACGTCCATTTACGTTTTTATTACGCATAGATGGCGTTGCATCTACGATAATTTCTTGCATATCACTGTCTCTTGCCGGAAGGGCAATTAAACGATCACGATTCGTTAATTTTAACGTACAATATAATTCGTCGCCTTCCTGAGGCCATACTGGCATATAAATTGGAAACTCATCAAGTGGAATTAGTATATCTTTTGATACACCAATATCAACAAACACACCTAAGCTAGGAATAACTTCTACAACCTTTACCCAATTCCAATCATGCGTTGTAATAATTGGTTCCTTCATTGTTGCTGAAATACGATTTTGGTGATCAAGGTATAAGAATACATCAATCGTATCGCCTTCTGCAATTTCTCCAGCTAATTCGTTTTTATGTAGGAAGATTTCTTCCTCTTCGTTTCCAACCATATATCCGATTTCCGTTTCGCGTAAAACAGTTACCTGTTCAATCGATCCTAATTGCAAATACATATTTTTTAATTCCCTTCTCTATATATAAAGTTATCTTTTTTATCATTCCAAACAAAAGTTAATTATAACACGATTTTTCCTTTATTTGTCCAACTGCCCAAAATTCACTATAATTAAATAAAGACTGTATCTATAGGACTATATTCCCCTACGGATGATCCGTCAAAACACTTAAGTTGCAACAACTCTATCTAATCGATGTACTTTCCGCTATACTTTAATATGTATATTACATAGCCTATTTAGGTGCATGAAAAGATAGAAATTTATTTGGAGGTGCTAACTATGGCAAAAGAGAGTTCTTTTGACATCGTTTCGAAAGTAGAATTACCTGAAGTAACAAACGCAATTAACATCGCATTAAAGGAAATCCAAAACCGATATGACTTTAAAGGTAGTAAAAGTGATATTAAATTAGAAAAAGAAGTACTTGTTTTAACTTCTGAGGACGAGTTCAAATTAGACCAAGTAAAAGACGTTCTAATTTCTAAACTTGTAAAACGTAACGTTCCAATTAAAAACTTGGACTATGGAAAAGTTGAAACTGCATCTGGTAATACTGTTCGCCAACGTGCAACTCTGCAACAAGGTATCGATAAAGATAACGCGAAAAAAATTAACAACATCATTAAAGAAATGAAATTAAAAGTAAAAACGCAAGTACAAGATGACCAAGTACGCGTAACAGCGAAAAGCCGTGATGACTTACAAGCAGTAATCGCAGCCGTTCGCAGCGTCGACTTACCAATCGACGTACAATTCATTAACTACCGCTAAGAAAAAAAGATCCTCTATCTATACAGAGGATCTTTTCTTTTTAACCGCAATTAAAAAAGCAATAAATAATACGTTCACACCGACTATTAAGGAGATAAACAACCAATTCACACCTGTTTCTTCGCTAACTTTATACACATTCGACTCTTCGCGCTTTAAAACAAGATAAAACTTTCCGTTTTCTTCTCTTATAATTTCGTCTTCTAACAATCCTCTTAACTCTTGTTTTTCACCAATTGCACTTACAGGTAAGGAAACCTTTTTCGTCTCTTTCGTATTATTAATCGCTACTAGTGTTACTTCATCTTTATACTTTCGTTTTAATATACTCATTCCATCTTTATCATATAGAAGTTCAAACGTACCACGTCGTAAAGATGGTCTCGCTTGTCTAAGTTCACCTAGCTTCGTTATGTGCTGCATAAACTTTTCATCAGATTTGAAATCCATTAATCGTCTATTATCTGGAGCATCTCCCCCATCTAATGCGATTTCAGTTCCGTAATAAAAATTCGGTATCCCCGGGGATGTTAATAAGTAAGTGATCGCTAGTTTTAAACGAGACGGCGGGTAATACATATTTTCTTTTGCAATACGTGCAAATCGCTTTGTTTCTTGATTATCTAAAAACGTAGCGAATTCCTCTTCTTTTCCACTCACATCATATAAAGGTTTCACAGACATATCTGCTTTTGAAAATGACTCTACTATTTTTTTATAGTACTCATTATCTTCCTTTGTCATAATGTGAAAATCTTTCTTTACCTTCTGCAAATCCTTTTGCACTTCATCCCAAAAAGCACGCGGCTTTTTTTCACTATGTATCACATAACTTCCGTCTAAATCGACTTCTTTTATCCACCATTTCATCGAGTCTATTAATTGTTGTTCATTTTCTTCATACGGAAATTGAAAGACAACTTTCATTCCTTTTTTGTGAGCCTCATTTACAAGTTCTTTCACATCATTTTCTGTTCCGAAATGTTCATTTACTTTTTGAAAATTTCGAACGCTTAATCCGTCATACTTTTCACTTTCAAAAAGCGGCGAAAGCATAATAGTAGTAAATCCCATTTCTTTTATGTAGTCCAATCTTTTTATAATCCCACGTATATCTCCGCCCTGATACCCTTCTAAATTACCAACGTCTAACTGTTTGTCATTTTTCGATTCTCCGTTATTAAAGCGATCAATCATAATGGAATACATAACTTCATCTCGCCATTCCCTTTTTTCTTCCGCAAAAGTATGTACTGGTACAAACAAAATAACAGCTAAACAAAAACAAATGAATAGTTCCTTAGTCCATATTTTTTTCACACGCATCCCCCAAACTTCCAATTGTAAGAATATTATACCAATTTTTAGAGCAAATCGCATACGTTGATTTTATCCCCCAAAAATACATCATGTTAGGTTTTCTAACATCAACTAAAAAGTTTTCTGAATTTTTAGTTGATTTTTCTTTTTATTTCGAATATGATATGAAACATAACATATAGATGTTATGTTTCATATCATCATAGGAGGAGAGAGAATGAATACGGGAGATACAGTTTTTATTTTTGTAACGACAGTAATGGTCATGTTGATGACACCAGGATTGGCACTTTTTTATGGGGGTATGGTTCGCAGTAAAAACGTACTCAGCACGACAATGCACAGTTATAGCGCAATGGCTATCGTTTCGATTCAATGGATTGTTATCGGTTATTCTTTATCATTCGGGCCAGATTGGCACGGACTTATCGGCAATCTCGATTGGTTCGGTCTAAACGGAGTTACCTACGCACCAAACCCAGACTACTCATCTACTATTCCTCACAATTTATTTATGATGTTCCAACTCATGTTCGCTATTTTAACTCCCGCTTTAATTTCAGGGGCATTCGCCGAAAGAATGCGATTTTCTGCCTTTCTTATTTTTATCCTTCTTTGGACAACAATCGTTTACAATCCTGTCGCTCATTGGGTATGGGGCGTTGGCGGATGGCTGAGAGAACTCGGCGCGTTAGACTTCGCTGGTGGTAATGTCGTTCATATCACATCTGGCGTTGCTGGTCTTGTATTAGCTATTTTCCTTGGAAAACGAAAAAATATAAGCGGTACCTCCCCTCATCATTTACCATTTACAATGTTAGGCGCAGGCTTACTCTGGTTCGGCTGGTTCGGTTTCAACGTCGGTAGTGCATTATCTTTAAATGACGTA
Source organism: Bacillus sp. TH17 (assembly GCF_016651125.1). Classification (NCBI taxonomy): domain Bacteria; kingdom Bacillati; phylum Bacillota; class Bacilli; order Caryophanales; family Bacillaceae; genus Bacillus; species Bacillus sp. TH17. Next base: position 815,304 of record NZ_JAEKEN010000001.1, on the reverse strand, counting down.
GCTTTAACTGCATTTATTAATACAAATATAGCCGCCGCTGCCTCAGCTCTAACTTGGATGCTTTCTGAATGGTTCTTCCAATCAAAACCGACTGCGATGGGAGCTGCTTCCGGGGTTGTTTCTGGTTTAGTCGCAATTACGCCGGCTTGTGGATTCGTTACACCTTTCTCCGCTCTTCTTATCGGAGCAATCGGCGGTATATTATGCTTCGGAGCTGTCTTCTTCTTAAAAAACAAATTCGGATACGACGATACACTCGATGCATTTGGATGCCACGGCATTGGAGGAACTTGGGGCGGTATTGCAACTGGACTATTTGCTACTACTACTATAAATAGCGATGGTGCTAACGGATTATTTTACGGAAACGCCACTCTCCTTTTCAAACAACTTGTAGCAATCGGAGCAACATATGCATTCACAATCATAATGACGTACGCCATTATTAAGGCTATTAACTTCTTCCTTCCTGTTCGCGTCGATGAGCACGAAGAACAAATGGGGCTTGATATTTCGATGCATGGGGAGAAAGCTTATGAGTATACTGAGCGAGTAAATTAAAAAAGAGATGCAATCTATTAATAGTAGATTGCATCTCTTTTTTCGCACTGATTTGCACACCCCATCCTGTATTCCCATAAATTTATCGATCGTTTCTTTCAATATATCGATTTACCGACGAATTCCGACATAGCTAAAACGCAAAATACCCTGCATGATTTTACACAAAAAAGACGACCGTTTAACAGTCGTCTTTTCCTATTTACTTCGGAACATTCCCTACATACTGCGTAATATCAACATTTAACGCCCCTGCTAAACGCATTCCGTAGTCATGATCTGCACGGAAGAAGTTGCAAATAGCTAGTAATTTCGTTTGCTCATTTACGCCTTTTAAGTCGTTTGTTAAGTTCGCAATTAAGTTATCTTGCTCTTCTTTAGAGAATGAACGGTAACGCTCACCCGCTTGTTTGAAGTCATTTGGTTTTTCAATTTTTTCACGAGATACGTAGCCTTCTACTTTCATAGTTGAATCGCGGTAAGTTGGATCTTCAACTGGATTTTCAGTATGACGGCTCGGTTCGTAGTTTATTGTAGATGGGTTTTGATCCACTTGCATCGCACCATCACGTTGTTGATTACGAACAGCTGCGTATGGGCAGTTTACAGGAATTTGTAAATAGTTTGCACCAAGGCGATAACGCTGTGTATCTGGGTAAGAGAATAAACGACCTTGTAATAATTTATCTTCAGATGGTTCAATACCATTTACAGTTGCACTTGGAGAGAACGCCACTTGTTCTACTTCCGCAAAGAAGTTTTTCGGGTTACGATTTAACGTCATCGTCCCTACTTCAATTAATGGGAAACGATCTTCTGGCCATACTTTCGTCGGATCTAGTGGATCGAAATCTAAAGAATCCGTTTCTTCTAGTTGCATCACTTGTACGTGTAAATCCCACTTCGGATAATTTCCTTTTTCGATTGCATCGAACAAGTCACGAGTTGCATGATTGAAGTCTTTTCCTTGCACTTGCTCGACTTCTTTTGCACTTAAGTTACGCACACCTTGCTGTGGCTTCCAATGATATTTAATGTAAACGATTTTACCTTCTGCATTAATCCATTTAAATGAATGTACGCCGAAACCTTCCATTTCACGGTAGTTTGCCGGTGTACCATAATCAGAAAATACCCATGTCATCATATGTGTAGATTCTGGAGTTAACGTCATGAAATCCCAGTAACGATCTGGCGTTTGAACATTTGTATCAGGTGCTGGCTTTAAAGAATGCACCATGTCAGGGAATTTAATTGCGTCACGAATGAAGAAAACTGGTAAGTGGTTACCTACGATATCGTAGTTTCCTTCTTCTGTATAAAATTTAACAGCGAACCCACGCGGATCACGAGCTGTCTCTGGAGAACCTTGACCATGAATAACCGTTGAGAAACGAACGAATACAGGTGTTTCAGTTCCTTCATTTTGTAAAAACGCTGCTTTCGTATATTGCTTCATGCTGTTTTTCGTTACGAATACACCGTGAGCACCTGCACCACGTGCATGCACAACACGCTCAGGAATACGTTCACGATCAAAGTGAGCAAGTTTTTCTACTAAATGATAGTCTTCTAACAATACCGGTCCACGGCGACCAGCTGTACGAGAGTTTTGGTTATCTCCAACTGGAGCACCTTGGTTTGTTGTTAAGCGCTTATTTGGATTCATCAAGGGTGATCCTCCTCTTTCCTTCATAGTAATTATTATTTATTTAAAATTATTATAAACTAATTATTATTCAAAATTAAATCCTTGTCAACTATTTCCTTCATTTTTTTGGAAACAATTTCAGCTAAACAATCAATAAATACAGATTGTGAATTGGGCATATTTAGTCTAAAATATGCAGCATTTAATTCATCAGTTACAACTTTACATTCATAATCGGTGTCATATAAAACTCCTAAATCGAGCAATGTGTTTTAAACCTAAGTAACAAACAAATTCATACTCTGTAAACATTTTATTCATTGAATCTGTTAATTTATGCGCCTGCTCTTTCATTATTTTCCCAAGCGGTGAAATTCCACCAATCGCTTTATACCGTCCGATTAAATTTTGGAGCGCTTCTTCAGAGATGGCTTACGCCCATGACGAATGTGAGTATAATAAGCTTCTACATCATCTAATGACTCCGGCGTTCCATATGCCATTACAAGCAAACCTATTTTCTTCTTCGTCATCTATATAGCACCTCAATTTTGGAAATGAGAATCCTTTTCAAGAACATTTGTTTCCAATTATAACAAGCAATAATAAGTACGTCAAAATAATAATTCTAAATAAGTATTGTTTCTAATATGATTTCGAATTTTATATGACAATTTATTTAAGAAAAAGAGCGGCTCACATAAATATAAGCCGCTCTTTCCCTATTCCTTAATATTTACCCCATACTCTTTAAACCAAACATGAATTTGCGCTAAATGAGCTAAAAGCTGCGGCCCAGTCATTAATTGACCAAACCATGGTTTTTGAAATGCACTGCCGCCAGACTGGATCAATCCGCTCAATTGCTCCTTATCGAACAATTCATGCAAAATTGAGCCTTTATCCGCTAATAAATCTTGGAGCCATACTGTGACTGCTTTCGTATAGTGCGGGTTATGCGTTTTCGGATACGGACTTTTCTTTCTATACAATATATCATTTGGAAGTAATCCTTCTAAAGCCTTACGCAATAGACCTTTTTCGCGGTTTTTATACATTTTCATTTCCCAAGGAATATTCCACGCATATTCGACAAGTCGGTGGTCCGCAAATGGAACGCGTACTTCTAAGCTTGCCCCCATACTCATACGGTCTTTTCTGTCTAATAATGTTGTCATAAACCATACCATGTTTAAATAAAATAATTGTCGTCTCTTCGCTTCTAATGGGCTTTCTCCCTCTAAAATAGGAACTTCTTGAATGGATTCTTCATAGCGTTGTTGTACATATTGTTGTAAATTTAATTTATTTCTCCATTCTTTCTTCAGAAGTTGTTCACGCGCTTCTGTAGAACGCATCCACGGAAATGCACTTGATTGTAAATCATCTTCTCTATAAAACCACGGATAACCGCCGAATATTTCATCTGCACATTCTCCAGATAAACCGACGACAAAATCTTGTTTTATTTCACGGCAAAACCATAATAATGAAGAATCAATATCTGCCATACCAGGCAAATCGCGAACGAGTACTGCTTCTGTTAAATACTGTGCTAGTTGTTCATTAGAAATGACGCAGCGATGATGAATTGTTTGAAATGTCTCTGTCATTAAATTAATAAATGGTGCATCTGAATTCGGCTGAAACGCATTCGCTTTAAAATATTTGTCGTTATCTTCATAGTCAACAGAATACGTGTGCAATTGACCTTTCCCTGATCTTTCATACTCTTTCGCGGCAATTGCTGTTATAGCACTTGAATCTACACCTCCTGATAAAAAAGTGCATAGTGGTACGTCAGAAACTAATTGTCTCGTAATCGCATCTTGTAATAAAAAACGAGTTTTCTCTACTGTTTCTTCAAATGAATCTTCATGTTTTTTACTTTCTACATTCCAATATCTCCATATGCATAAACCGTCTTTTGAGAACGTCATTGCATGACCCGGACGCAGTTCTTGAATACCAGCATATATACCGTGACCAGGCGTTCTAGATGGTCCGAGGCCAAATATTTCTGACAACCCTTCTAACGTTACTTCCGCCTTCACATCTGGATGCGCTAGTATCGCTTTTAACTCTGAACCAAATAATAATCGTCCGCTATCATATTTATAAAAAAGCGGTTTTACACCTAATCGATCTCTGGCAATAAAGACTCGTTCATTTTTCTCATCCCATACTGCAAACGCATATATACCGTTTAAATGATCGACACATTCTTCTTTCCATTCAATATAAGATGCCAATAGTACTTCTGTATCGGAATGCCCTTTAAATGTATAACCTCTTCTTAATAACTCTTTGCGAATATCTTCTGTATTGTAGAGCTCTCCGTTATAGCAAATCGCATAACTCGTTTCGTCTTTTAAACAAGTCATGGGTTGTTTACCACCTTCAGGATCTACAACGATTAACCGTTTATGCCCAAATGCGACGTTCCCTTTAATCCAAACTTTATTATCATCTGGACCGCGTTTCGCTAGCGTTTCCGCCATCTTCGTCACGATGTCCCTTTCCCCTTCTAATGAGCGTTTATAATCCACCCATCCTGTAATCCCGCACATAAGAATCATCCTTCCTAATCTAATATCTGTTTCTGAACGTGCAGTAATCCCCACCCTATGAGTGCGGATACATAAAAACAACAAACTTGACGATAACTAACTATCCACATATGGAATAGCAGTTTCACAGTGTAAAGCGTGTTTTATTGTATGCCCATCTATCTTTAGGTGTGTCTAGTTATAAAGAACGTACGAACTGTCCATAACAAGAATAACTATTTCTATAAAAGGAGAAATGAACTATGATACAACGCAAACACATTTTGTATAACCAACCGCGCGCTCATACAGTCGGTAATGTAGAATATATAAACAAAGAATGGGTATTCTTTGATGATGAAAATGATGAGGCTTTTCTATTAGAAGATATTGCTGAAGATGGTTTTGAAATTTTATATAACAACAATTGGCTACCAGCTCGTTTTTATGAACAAGACATATTACAAATTGCAAATGAACAACATTCTCTCCAAAACGGGGAAATGATACGAATTCGAAAAAAATTACTTCTTAGCTATAATGAATGGCTTGAGGAATTACCTGACTCTGTCTTTACATTATTAACCGAATCATTGCAATCACTTAATTACTCTTTATATGATTGCATGTATTGTCATAATTATTTATCCTTCTTGCCAAAAGAGGAAGCATGCGAAGGAGTAAATATTCTTTTATTCGATAACGACGAAATGATTTGTACATTGCAGCATCATTTTGTACGCCACTCTTCCTCTAATAAAAATATTTTGCGATTTACGAAAGTAAACGGAGAAGAGTTACATATTGATGCGACATAAAATAAAAACCACCTTATCTCCCAAATATTTGAGATCATAAGGTGGTTTTATTTTTATTTGAATACGTACCAGCCAAGCGGTAATTTTAGTCCTAAGTATAATACCGCTACTAGCGCGACAATAAATAAGCCCCAAACCGCCCCTGTTGGTTTGTTTTTGCTCATTTTCACAAGAACCATTTCCATTCCAGCGATTACTAATATACCAGCTAGCATTTTCATGCCGTACCACATGTGCATGCTACCTGTTGCCGTCTTCACAATACTCATGTACAACATGAAACCTGTCACAATAATGATGATATACATAAGGCGAAGCCCCATATGTACACCTTTACCTTTTCTTCCTGCTGAATAAAGTGAATACGCAACGAAGAATAAAATTAATCCTAACGCCCATGCTGTAATATGCATATGTACCATCGTATCCCTGCCTCCTCTTTTTCACACTTTTTCACTCTATATGATAACATGTTCATATATTTTCAGGAAATGTTTCGCTTTTTTATATTTAAATGCTATAATATTTAGAGTATTTACAAACTTCTTGTAATAACAAAAGGGGGAACAATCATGATTCAAACTAAGGATATTATCGAACTTACAGACACATACGGGGCAAATAACTACCATCCACTTCCAATCGTTATTTCTAAAGCAGAAGGCGTTTGGGTAGAAGATCCTGAAGGAAACCGCTATATGGACTTATTAAGTGCATATTCTGCAGTAAACCAAGGTCATCGTCATCCAAAAATCATTAACGCTTTAATTGACCAAGCTAATCGAGTGACGTTAACTTCTCGTGCTTTCCATAGCGATCAATTAGGTCCTTGGTACGAAAAAGTTGCGAAACTAACAAATAAAAATATGGTACTTCCTATGAATACAGGTGCAGAGGCTGTTGAAACTGCAATTAAAACAGCTCGTCGCTGGGCTTATGATGTGAAAAAGGTAGAAGCAAACCGTGCAGAAATCATCGTTTGTGAAGATAACTTCCACGGACGTACAATGGGTGCTGTTTCTATGTCATCAAACGAAGAGTACAAGCGCGGCTTCGGTCCAATGCTTCCTGGCATTATTGTAATTCCTTATGGTGATTTAGAAGCGTTAAAAGCTGCGATTACACCAAATACAGCTGCATTCATTTTAGAGCCAATCCAAGGTGAAGCAGGAATTAACATTCCACCAGCTGGTTTCTTACAAGAAGCTTTTGAAGTATGTAAAAAAGAAAACGTTTTATTCGTAGCAGATGAAATCCAAACAGGCTTAGGCCGTACGGGTAAAGTATTTGCTTGCGACTGGGACAATGTAACTCCTGACATGTACATACTTGGTAAAGCACTTGGCGGCGGCGTATTCCCAATCTCTTGTGTTGCAGCAAACAGCGACATTTTAGGTGTATTCGAGCCAGGTTCTCACGGTTCTACATTCGGTGGTAACCCACTTGCATGTGCTGTTTCTATTGCAGCTCTTGAAGTATTAGAAGAAGAAAAATTAACAGAGCGTTCTCTTCAATTAGGAGAAAAACTAGTTGGGCAATTAAAAGAAATTGATAACCCAATGATTACTGACATTCGCGGTAAAGGTTTATTCATCGGTATCGAATTAAACGAGCCAGCTCGTCCTTACTGTGAACAACTAAAAGCAGCTGGTCTATTATGTAAAGAAACACACGAAAACGTAATTCGTATTGCACCACCTCTAGTAATCTCTGAAGAAGATTTAGAGTGGGCGTTCCAAAAAATTAAAGCTGTACTATCTTAATCATAGTGAGGTTGTCCTAAATATAGGACAACCTCTTTCTTTTTTTAGTAGTTTATCGTAAAATAAAATTGAATATTCTGTTTTTGTTAAAAAGGGGGTAACTGTATGCTATTGAAATACGGTAAACACATTAATAATTTAGCTACAATTTTTATTTCTATGACATTCATCGGCTTCATATTATCTACAACTTTACTCAGTCATTATTCAACTCCTAATACATTCACACTACTCAAAACATCATTTTGGGCTGCTGTTTTCCTTACAATTATCGGTTTTGGCCGTGAGAGAAGCGCACTTGCAGTTATGCTAATTGGAATTTGTACTTTAGCATTAATCGGATTGTATATTTTCGCCATCATAGATTACTCCGTTAATCCACGCCCATAGAAAAGAGCTATCTTTTCACAAGATAGCTCTTTTTTCATTTCACAATATTTCTAAGCGTACCAATTCCCTCTACTGTAATAACAACTTCATCACCAGCATGTAAAAACTTCGGTGGTGTAAAACCTTTACCAACACCAGCTGGTGTCCCTGTTGCAATGATATCTCCTGGCTCTAATGTCATGCCTTTACTTATAGTTGAAATAATTTCTTCTACTGAAAAAATCATTTCTCTCGTATTTGAAGTTTGCCTTACTTCTCCATTTACCACCGTTTCAATGTGTAATGCATTCGGCGTTCTAACCATCGATTTATGAATTAAATACGGTCCCATCGGACAAAATGTATCGAAACTTTTCCCTAGGAAAAATTGTTTATGTTTTCTTTGAATATCCCGAGCAGTTACATCATTTATAACTGTATATCCAAAAACATGATCAAGAGCTTTTTCTATTTTTATTTGTTTCCCTCGCTTACCGATAACGATTGCTAGTTCACCTTCGTAATCAAGTTCATTCGTCGCGTGAGGGTGACCATTAATTTGCTCATCAATTCCAATCACTGTTGTTGGCGCCTTTGTAAAAATCATTATATTTTCAGGGATAGACTCTACTCCGCCCATTTCTACCGCATGCTCACGATAGTTCTTTCCAACACAAAGAATATTTTTTCTCGGCCTTGGAATCGGTGCTAATATTTTCACCTCTGCTAACGGATAATACGCCGATCCCGCATTTTCCTTCGCCCAATTTACAATATCGTACACTTTCTCAAGACATTCGCTTCCTCTTTCAATACACTCTAACATGGTAATTGGGATAGTAACCTTTTCCCCTTTTTGTCTTTGCGCTTCTCTTAAATGTAATACCTTTTCTTCCTCTTCATCCACAATACCTACAAATACTTTTTCTTCTTTCTTCGCCGTTACAAAACGCAACATTTCCACTCTCCATCCTAAAACTCATACCCTATAATTGTATTCGCATCCTTAAGAAAAAAACCTTCTTACACACGCTAATTTTTACAATATTCAACCATTCTTACATTTGTTCCTCATCCGTTATTTGACATAAAATGTAGAAATTATACTTTTTTTAGCGAAGATGTTTCTTTTTTATGGGATTTTTGTATAATATGTACTACATATATACATAAAATTTATTGAGAGATGGAGCCGATTTCAATGTTTGAGCAAGCTATCGAAAAAAACGCGAAAAAATGATCTATTTTGCTGAACGCTACGGAATGACTTCTCAAAAAACAGTAGATTGTAGCCAGGAATTGGACAGGCTCTTAAATGTTGTTTGGCCTATACATACAGATTGCACACATACTCAAATGTTCGAAACACATACGCAATAACGTATGTGTTTCTTTTATTTCGAAAAAATACACATTTTATTGAAAACGCCCATACAATAGTAGAAAAGAAAATTTTAAAAACGAAAGGTGTTTTGTATGCCAGCTATGGTCGGACATATTCGTATCGTTAACATTGGATCAAGTGGTATTTTTCATATTGGAGATGTATTTGCGATTAGGCCTATTAGTTATTCACGCGCTTTTGCGGGAGCCGGTTCATTTAATGTTGGGGATAACGTCTCTGTTTACAATTATCAAAGCTCAACGACCGTCAATGATTCAGATGTAATTGATCAAGCAATAATTGGTTCGAACTAAAGGGGGCGATTGCATTGAATTTTTATGTGAACCAAAGTATCATCATTAACAGCATTAAAATCGATAGCATTACGACCTCTTCCGTTTTTCAAATTGGAACTGCAGGTAGTATTAAAGCTCTTTCTAAATTCTCAAATTCTGGCGGATTTACAGAACCTCTTCGTCCATTACAGGCGAAAGGACAAATTATTTCCATCAAACCATCAACTAGTTCTTCTTAAGGTATCCTTGTCATAAATATATAGCAGGAATATATTTCCCCTCCCTATTGAAAAGGAGGTTTCACAAATGAATCAAGATATATATACTTACCTACACCAACTTCAACAAGCTCTCCAAATACAGCAGCAAACTATTCTAAATCTTGAAGAGCAAGTTCGCCTACTACAAGAAGAGCTTAATGAGTTAAAAAGTCGTCCCTCCTCTTCTATAGGAAAAGTGGAATATAAATTCGATCAATTAAAAGTAGAAAATTTAAACGGCACTTTAAATATTGGCTTGAATCCATTTTCAACAAAAGGGCAACAAATTGAAGATTTTCAAGTGGATACAGAAACATTAAAAGTAAATCCTGAAACAGAAACAAATCCAGATTTTTATCAAGGTATCCTTCAAGAAATGCATCGCTATTTAGATGAAGAAGCATATAGTCGAATTCTCCATTTTGAACAAGAAGAGAGAACGCCGCTTGATGAGATGTATCGACAAATGATGGTGGATGACATAAAAAAACAGATGGAACATAGACTTCCATATTATTTATCACAAGTTCAATCGTATGAGGGTATTTCCTCAGATCCCGATTATTTACGAGACGTCATTATTCAAGCGATGAAACAAGATATTGACAAGGCGTTCCTTTCCTTTATTCAACACATACCGGGTAATTTCCGAAAGGAGTAAGTATGTATGAATTTAAATGTTGTGAACCGCGAGTTAAAAGTAGGGCAGATTAAAATGACCGGGGTTTCTTCTTCCGCATTATTTTTAATTGGAGATGCTAACCTTCTCATCCTTTCTTCTATTCTTGATACGCCATTCGAATCCGTTACAGAGGGACCATTTGTACCATTAGTAACAGATGTCCCTCCGACTCCAGGTTGAGGAGAGGAAAAATTATGCTCCGTCATACTTCAGTTGTACAAAATGTTTCTATCATTTCTATGGGGGTTGCAGCTGTCTTCCAGGCCGGGGATGCTAATCAAATAGAATTAAAAAATAGAGCGCTTATCGTTCATCGAGAAATCCCTTGTTATATAAAAGGTGAAGGTCGTTTTGATGCGTTTGAAATCTTTACAGATGAGTACATTACAATTCCAAAGCGAACAACAGATGTAAAACTAAATATTGTAAATGAGTGCCCTTTTATTGAAGTAAATGATGTTCACTTGCGAACGCTTTTAAATTCCGCGTGCTTCCAAATCGGCAATGTTGACTATGTTTTTAATAATTCTCGCACGCTACAAATCCGCCAATTTATTACTGATGAACCTTCCTCTAAATAATTCATATAGTAATTAAAAAGCTTAGTAAAGTAGGTGGATGGTATGCCTTCGGTTGTAGGAAATCTTGTCGTTCAAAACAGTAACGGCTCTTTCAACTTAGGAGATTTTTATAACGTGTCTCCGAAAGAAAATACGAAAGCTTATAACGGATCCGGGGCTTCCAATGTCGGATTTGTCGTCAACACTTTTAGCGGCGTTAGCGCAACAAATACATTTGATTCGGACGTTGCAGACCAAGATCAAATTGGAACAGCGTAAAAAAGAAACAGCTTTAGCTCTATTTTGTGTAGAGCTAGGGCTGTTTCTTTTAATTTTAACATCTTACATATTTACGTTTGAACCCGAGTCTTCCTCTATCAAGTTCTTTATGAATACTTTCGTAAGCATTTAGAAAACTGCTTTTTTTGTTGTCCCGTTTTAGCTCCACTATGCCTACTTCCTTTGCAGTTTCAACTGCCTTTTCATGTAGCGGCACATATGAAATCCCCACAGTGTTTAGAAAATTATTCATAGCGGATTTCGTTCGTTCTGGCGCATCGTGAATTGTATTTTTCACAACTTCTAGCATATTGGTAATCTTACTTTCGGAAAATTCATGGTCTTTTCGATTCCCTAAAAGCCAGCAGTAGCAACTCCAGCCCGCTGACATTCTTAGTTCGTCACCACTTGCAATCCATTTATCAGCAACGTCTTGTGCAAAATCTGATTCTGATAAAGTTACTGCCACCACATAATCGGACAGCATATAAAAGTACGCCCCATCCATCCAACGATCAAAATCCGATTCGTTCATAGTTTTTGGATTTGCAATAATGCCTGCAAAGTACATCGCATCATAGTTACCTGTAGCATAAAGCTCTTCAGCTAAACTTTGATTGATTTTTATTTTCTTCGCGATTGGTTTCATAGCACCTGTAGCTACTCCAAAAAGTGGCTCCTTTGCACCATTGGATATGTATATTTTTTTAGTTCGTTCCTTGCTGAGAGTTTCAAGCTCTTGCATTACTGTTTCAAAATCCATCGTGTTGCACTTCCTTCCTCAATATTATAATCAATTCGCTTATCTTCTTTATCAAGTTCTCTATACTTCATAACTCCATCTTTTAAAGCGTTTTGTCCATCGATTTACGATTTTCAAAATGGGATTTCGTTATACGCGTTTATCTAGCTAATTAATACCGATTATAAAAACTAATCATTAATGAAGATGCTACTCCCCGCTAATGATTAGTTTTTTTATTTAAATGATAATCCCTTATCTTCTAAAGCCGCTCTCAATTTAGGTAAAGATGCTGGCCCTATACCGTGCAGTTTCAAAATTTCTTTTTCACTATACTTTGAAAGTTCTGCTTCAGTCGTTATTCCATGGTGCTCTAACGCTCGCCTTGCTGGTGCTGAAAGAAGAGAAAGAAAGCCTTCTTTTGGCTTTCTCTCTTTCTCACAGGTTGGGCAAGTTGGACAATCGCTACTTTTGTAGTACTCGTGTCCTTGATCACAAGTTCTTAACGTCGCCATAATCCATAGCCCCTTTCTAAGCTCTATTCGTCAATATTTACAACATGATTTCCATCAAAGAAATATAAACATTTCTCTTTCACAGGATGTTTTAAGCTTTTCTCGAGTGCTTTTGCATATAGTGAAAGCTGTACTTTGTATCGGTCTTCTAAAATTGGTTTCGCTTGATCAAATCCGCCTGTGAACTTTCCTTCAATCGTATCTGTTTTAAAGTCGATTAAAGTAATTCCGTCTTCCTCTTCGATCATGCAGTCGATAACCCCTTGGACAAGTATTGATTCGCCTTTCTTCCCTTGCCAATCTTGATACGCTTCTTCTGCTGAAAGCATCATCGTAAATGGTACTTCGCGCTCAACACTTTTTGCTGCTAATACCCTTTTACCTAAGTCACTGTCAAAGAATGAAATTACCTTTTCAATCGCTATTTCTTCAGCTTGTTCAAATGTTAATAGTTCTTTATTTACCATTCTTGCAATTTGTTCTTGAAGAACTTCGATCGTAATTGGTTTCTTCAAATCTACATGCTGCATAACGGCATGGACTGCTGTCCCTCGCTCTGCGTATGTTATCCCTTTTTTCTCCATAAAGCGCGGACGTGTTTTAATTGGTGCACGAAGTTTTTTAATAAAGGCGTTATCGCTACCTTCTTCAGATTGATAATTTCTCTTTATTTCTGTAACAGACTGTTTCGCACGGTGAGATGTCGCGTCCGCATACCCGTATTCCCACATTAATCTGTCGTACACTTCTTCTTTCCGTTCACTTTCTAACGGAACAGCTTTTTTATCGCGAAGCGCTTCTAATAACTCTTGTTTCTCTTCTTGAACTGGTTCTGGCGCAAGTAAATCTTTTCCTTCAACAACTTCTACTTTCCAGCTAGCACTATATTCATAAATTTCGCCTGGAATATTTCCTTGTCCTAATTCAAGAAGCCTTTCACTATCACGGTGTCTATATAAGGAAGGTGCAATCCAGTCTAAGTAGCAAGATGCTCCAGCGCGTATATGGTCTGGTAATAACCATTCACTATGCTCTCTTGCATCGAGCCATTTTTCCATTTCTTTATTTGCATCTTTAACTGTTCCAATTAAAATTAACTTCTCTTTTGCACGTGTTAACGCTACGTATAGTACGCGCATTTCTTCCGCAATTAATTCCATCTTCATTTTACGCTTAATCGCTAGTTGCGATAATGTCGTATATTTAATTCGTTTACGAGGATCGATAAATTGTGAACCGAAACCGAAATCTTTATGAAGTAAGAAACGCTTCATTAAATCTTGTGTATTAAAACGGCGACCAAGTCCAGCTACAAATACGACTGGGAACTCTAGCCCTTTACTTTTATGAATCGTCATAATGCGAACAACATCTTCTTGTTCTCCGAGGGCTCTCGCCGTTCCCATATCATCTCCGCGTTCTAAAATACGCTCAATAAAGCGCAAGAAGCGGAATAATCCTCTAAACGATGTTGCTTCATATTGTCTTGCGCGATCATATAGTACGCGTAAGTTTGCCTGCCTTTGCTTTCCGGCTGGTAAACCGCCGACAAAGTCGTAATAGCCTGTCTCACCGTACACTTTCCAAATTAAATCAGAAAGAGATTGTTGACGCGCAAATTCACGCCACCCTTGCAGTAAGTTATAAAACCACTCTAATTTATCATGCAATTCTTGTTCTTCTTCAAGCGGCGCTCCCTTTAAGAATGAGCTCATCACTTCATAAAACGAGCCTTTCTTTCCGTGAGCACGAAGCGTCGCAAGTTCTTCGTCATTTAGTCCAACGATCGGTGAACGAAGTACAGCTGCAAGCGGAATATCTTGCATCGGGTTATCAATGACGCGGAATACGTTCATCATAATATTTACTTCTGTCGCTTCAAAGTAACCAGTCGCAAGGTCAGCATATACCGGAATTCCTTGTAGTTTTAACTCTTCCATAATTTGCGGCGCCCATGGCATGGAGCGAAGTAAAATAACGAAATCACGATATTGCACTGGGCGCATACTATCAGTTTTACGATCATACACTGCATAGCCTGAATCGACCATTGCTTTAATACGCTGCGCCATAAGACGAGCTTCAAGCTGCGCTTTTTCTACTTCGGCACCTTCTTCACCGTCTTGCACTTCTTCCTCAGTTTGCTGAATACATAATAGCTCTGCCCCTACATCTTCACCTTCTGGATAGCTAGCACCTAGCTTTAATTCAGCGTCAGCATCATAATCGATTTCGCCGACTTCTTCGCCCATAATTTGTTTGAAAATAAAGTTCGTACCTGCTAGCACTTCATGACGGCTACGGAAGTTTTTCGCTAAGTCAATCTTCATTCCGCCGCCCGATCCTTCTTGTGTGAAACGTTTATATTTTCCTAAGAATAAACCAGGCTCTGCTAGTCGGAAACGATAGATTGACTGTTTTACGTCACCAACCATGAACAAGTTTCCTTCACTCTCAGAATCTTTCGTTACGAATTTAATAATTGATTCCTGTACGAAGTTCGTATCTTGATATTCATCAACTAGTACTTCAGCAAATTTATTACGATATTGAAGTGCTACTGCTGACGGCTTCATTTCACCGCCTTCACTTTGCTCGCTTAAAATTTGCAAACAGAAATGCTCTAAATCTGTGAAATCGACCATTCCTTTATCTTGCTTAATCGCTTGGAAACGCTCTGTAAATACTTTTACAAGCTTCACGAGTTTTTCTAATACAGGATGCATATCTTGAAAATCTCGTAAGAAACTTTCGGGTCTGCGGCTAAATAGCTCTTCTTGTAATTTCTTCACTTCATCTTTTGCTTTATTACGAAGAGAATCTACTTGTTTTACAACATCTTCGTTGTAATCACTTTTTTTAATACGCTTTAACGTTTGCCACGATACATTTTGCATCGCTTCATAAACGCTTGTCCACGATCCACGAGCTGCTGAGGATAACGTTCCAAGTAAAGCTAAATCCGCTTGTAAAGTTTCAACGCGAGGCGCTGGACCATCAGGAAGCATTGCGAGTTCAGTCGCCTTACGAATATGCTTTTCCGCTGTTTCAAGCTGAAACTTCACATCTTCTAATAAGTAAGAAGCGTACACTAAATCTTCAATCGTCTTTCCTTCAACGTCGTATGCTTCTACTAATTTATCAAGCCACTTCTCCGGGTTTGGATGCGCTCTTGATTCTGTATGAAGCGCTAAAATCATTCGTTGTAAGTCATCGTCACTACGGTCACTCGTATAACGATCAACTAGTTCAAAGAAAATACTATTATCTTCGATTCCATATTCTTCTTCTAATATGTCATCTAGCACTTCTTCTTTTAATAACTCATTTTCTGTTTGGTTCCCAATACGAAAACGAGGATCGACATCAAGCATGTAATAATATCCTCTAATAACTTGTAAACAAAATGAATGAATTGTAGAAATGGAAGCTTTATTTAATAAGCTAAGCTGCTTTCTTATATGCTGTGAACCTGGCCCATCAATTAATACTTTTTCTAACGCTTCCCCAATTCGATTTTTCATTTCTTGCGCCGCTGCATTCGTAAATGTTACAACGAGCAGGCGGTCGACATCGACTGGATTTTCCTCACTTATAATCTTTTTAATAATACGTTCAACTAATACCGCTGTTTTCCCTGATCCAGCTGCCGCTGCGACTAAAATATCACGTCCGTTCGCTACAACCGCTTTCCACTGGTCATCTGTCCATTGACTACCTTCTGGTTTCTGAGGCCAATTTTCTATCATTCTCCGCCAACCTCCTCTCTAATTTTCTCCATCGCTTCGCTATCTTTCATATCTTTTAACGTACGGAATTGGTTATCTTCAAGTGATTCATCAAATTGACAAACAGATTTGAAGTTACAGAACGTACATGCCGCTTTATTCCCCTTTTTGTAAGGAGCAATATCGATAACACCTTCTGTAATGTCTTTTCCGATATTTTCAAACGAGTGGTGTACATATTTTTGAAGTACGTTAAACTCTTGTTCACTTGCAATGCTAGAACGCGCACTAAAACTACCATCTTTTTTCAGACCAGCAGAAATAATATCAGAGCTTCCTGTTGAAAGTTTATTATCCATTAAACGCACAACGTCAGCATCTCCTAGTACGAGACCTTTCATTTTAAATTTCTTTAAAATTTCTTTCTCAATTTCTTCTTCAGATGCATCGCCTTTCATCTCAACAATCGGGTTATGAATATGGAAATACAATACACCCGCCGGTGATGCAGTACTGCCCTTTTTCATCCACGTATGTGCATTTGAAGTAACAACATCTAAATACGTTAACATTTGAAGTGCGAGTCCGTAATACACTTCTGTTAAATCTAACGCTTTCGAACTTGATTTATAATCAATAATACGAAGGAACGTACCACTCTCATCTTCCGCCTTATCAACACGGTCAATACGGCCAACTACTTCCATCTTCACACCATTTGGCAACGCAAATTCCATTGGCGGAAGAGATCCAGTCCCGCCCATACCGAACGGTACTTCTAAATCAACTGGTACAAATCCACTCGACTTCGCGTGTTCACGAAGAATAAGTGACGTACGGAAAATGATTTGTTGTAGTTTTTGCTTTAAATAGAAATGACGGTTCGAACTTAATAAAATTTGTCTTTGTAATAACGGTGCAATTTCTTCTATTACTAAAGCAGAAAGGTGTTCACACTCTTTTATTGATAAATCCGCCCAAGTCCGATTTTCACGTAATAGCTTGTCTGCAATTCTCTTCAGCGCTGCATGGAATAATTCACCGATATCTGGCGCATCAAGTTTGAAAATATCACGCTCTCTTAGCGATAAACCGTGCTGGGCAAAATGAGCGTACGCACAGCGATTAAATAGTTCCATACGAGAAACGCTTCCCTTAATTGTATCTCCATATAAATCCCTACTTACATCTGTACTTAGTTTCTGTGCACGATTTCGGTAGAATAAACTTGATAACACACGGCTACTTTTTTGCTTCCATTCATCTGAAGTAACGTAGAAGTTATATACGTCCCACCAAAAGTCTAAATTCCCTTCAAATCCGTATCGCTTCCACGTTTGCAGTTGCTGCATGACATAAGACAACGTTACTTCTGGCGTTGCTACATATGAGATTTGTTCCGAACGCGATAAGTCATTTACATCATTCGTAATAAACGATTCTTTCACATCAGGGAACATTCTTTTTATTTTTTTAATAAAACTAGAAGCAAGTAACGTCTTTCCTTCTTCATCCGCAAGCGGACAGGAAATGTATAACTTCTCAGATGCTCTCGTCACCATTTGATACATAACGAACTGTTCTTCTAATAAAGTTTGTCTCGTCGTTGGTGCTAATTCGATACCTGCAGCGGTGAGAACATTTCTTTCCTCATCAGAAAGCATACCTTCATCCATAGGCGCTGCTGGAATCACTCCTTCATTTACTCCAATAATGAACGTCGCTTTAATATCTGATAATCTAGAATGATCAATGTTAGCAACTAACACTTGATCTAGTGACGGCGGAATGTTCGCAAATTGAAGTGCCTCAAGACCTGTCGACATAACCTCCGTAAACATTGAAAGGGACATCTTCTCTTCGCCAAGCATCTCAACGAACGTATCAAGAAGATTCATCACTTCTTCCCATACTTGCTCATGGTCTGTCGCAAATAAGAAATCTCCATTTTCTTCTGCACGAACACGTAATTCTTCTAGTTTTTTCGGAACGTCAAGCTCCTCTAAAAATAAATATACCGCTTCGCACATTTGCATAACTGTTCCAGCACGCTTCAGTCTTTTTTGCATACGAATAACTGGCGTTCTTACAACGTCGCGAAGTCGATTTATTCTCTCTTCCATTTCACGCTCACTGTCTGTTATCATTTCGCTCGCATCATCAAGAGAACGATAACGACGATACATCCACGGATCTTCAGAAGTCCATCTCTTCCCTTGTACACCGTACGCTAAACAGTAGTTTTCAAACTCATCCATCTCTTCGCGCATCGCTTCTTTTCTTACATCTAATGGATATAAAAGCTCTGTTTTCACGCAGCGAAATACTGCATCATAACGCCAATTCCCGCTAATAATCTCGAGTGCAGAACGAATACATTCTACTAGCGGATGATGTGACATTGGGCGTTTTTCATCGATGAAATGCGGGATATTATAATCCGTAAATAACGTTCGCATTACGTCGTAATAACTTTCTCCGTTACGAAGAAGGACTGCGATATCTCGGTAACGATAGTCTTCATCCGCCACAAGTCTTCTAATTTCACGAGCTACACCTTCTACTTCAGCTCGTAAATTAGCTGCTGTACTAATTGTTACACTCGCTTCACCATGATACTTTTCATTCGGACGCGCTTCATAATGCGTTTCTAAATGAGCTAATGCTGGAGAATGAAAACGCGGTTGTTCCATAAGTGGAATTGTTTTTTCAATTTCTATTTTCTCTTCACGCGCTACTTGTTTTATTCGTTCATACGTTAACGTCGTTTCATAAAATAAATCTAGTTCATTCACTGGCTGCGCTAACGTTTTTTCATCTATCGTTAATGTTATTGTTACTCTTGTTCCTAATCTCATTAGCCCTCTAACGATTTCTAGCTCTTGAGGAGAAAATGAATGGAATCCATCTATATAAATTTCCGCGCCTTTTACATACTCAGAGTCTGAAAGCTTCTCAATTAATAATTGTAAGTAGTCTTCTGAATCTAAATACTTTCCGATTAAAGCACGTTCAAAATCATCATATAGTAACTGTAAATCATACACTTTATTCGCTAGTAGCTTTTGCTCTGCACTACTACTATGCGCATCTAATTGTTGCCACATTTCATATACGTTAGATGGCGTCACATTATAACGTTTAAACTCCGCAATCATACTACCAAGATGTTCAAAGAAACCGTTTTGCTCCGCTGCTTTTTGAAACACCGATAATCCATCTTTACGAGATTCTACAATTTTACGAAGTAACATATGTACACCGGCTTCATCAATATGAAGACGACTCGCTCCGCCAACTTCTTGCAGCACCTTCCACGCTAATCGCGAAAAACTAAAAACTTGTGCCCGAATAGAACCTCTTACCTCTTCACTCCCAATTAACGCCTGCTGCGTTTGGAATGTCATCTGTTCTGGCACAAGATATAATATTGTTTTCCCTCTTGGGCGCTGTTTTAACTCTTCTTGCACTTCGTGTAAACAAAGTGTACTTTTTCCACTTCCAGCTCTACCAATCACAAATCGAAGTGACATGTAACCCCACCTTTCACTTACATAACGAACGTTAGTTTGCTACCATAATTGTATTATAGGACGATAAAAAAGACAAACATACTCGTTTGTCTTTTCCTTATACTTCATTTTATTATATCAACCTTTTGAAAAATTCGTTTGCACCTCTCGAATCGGCCAATATCGTAAATCAACTTTACCGACAACTGTATCAGCTTTCACAAAACCGAAGTGCCTACTATCCCAGCTACCAAGGCGGTTGTCGCCAACTACAAAAATAGAACCAGGTGGTACAAACTTTTCTTTCGTTAATTCTTCTAATTTAAAATCACCTGTTAATTGCCGTCCATTTATCTCTTTCTTATACGTCTCTAAATAAGGTTCATCCACGAATTGTCCGTTTATATATAATTTATCATGCTTATATTCGATATGATCCCCAGGTAAACCGATAATTCGCTTTACATAGTCCTCTTTTTTATTCGCATGAAAAACGACGACATCAAATCGATTCAAGTCCCCTACTTGATAACTCACCTTATTCACAACGAGCATATTTCCATCTTGCAATGTCGGCATCATTGACTTCCCCTCTACAACGTACGTTGAAAAGAAAAACGTTCGAAAAAATACAGCTAATAGTACACCAATTAAAATTGTTCTTACCCACTCTAGCCCTTCTTTTTTCAAAGTTTTCTTCATTCGCTTCTCCCTTCGCCCTTTAATGATGAAGCTTATCTTTACAAAGAAGACTTTTCCTAATGTAGTTCTAACTTTACTTCAATTTTTTTACCAACATACCATAAAATAAAAATAACAACGCCCACAATAACCGATTTCACCGGCTTATGAATAAATGAGACTAAATCATGACCGATATACGTTAAAATAAAGATCATAACAAGCTTTCCAAATGCTAATGCTAGTCCAAACTGTTTTACGCTAATGCGAGACAAACCAGCTACAACATTTATAAGCGCAGATGGTGTGAACGGAAAACAAAATATAACAAAGATTGGCGCGAACCCTTTTCTTTCAATCCATCCCATCGCTTTTCGCACTCTCTCATGCTTATTTACAAAAGAAAAGAAACGACTTCTTCCAAAGCTACGAATAATGAAAAATACAAGCATTGCACCAATTACTGACCCAATCCATGAATAAAGAAAACCGAACCAAAAACCAAATGCAACAGCATTCGCCAACACAAACACAATGAGTGGCAATGCCGGAATAAGCGCCTCAATCATCGGTAAGCCAATACCGAGAAGCGGTCCGAACGCACGATAACTTTCAACAATATGATCCATATTTTCTGGTGAAAAATACTCTTTGATCGTTTGAAAATCCATTCTACACTTTACCCCTTTACTCTAATTACTACCTCTACTGTATCATTGCTTAAATGAAAGAGGAAATGGTAGATACGACATATGGAGATGTATTTATTAAAGTTTCCATATCATTCGCTAGAATTCCTTCATTATTATGCTATGATAATCTTTCAATATTCGACAAGACATGAGAATAATTTAGACACCACGCACAGATTATAACTTAACTGTTACATATTATAAAAAAGAAGAAACTACAGAAAGTGTCAATCTGTAGTTTCAAAAAAACCTTACTACGCGTAAGGTTATTTCTACCTGTATGGAAATGAGTAATGACAAATAATTGTTATACCTTCAAACAATTCTCCTTTTCTAATGACTAGTTCTTACAAGAAACTTTTTTAGTAAGCGTATACTATCAATCACGATAAGTATTAATAAATATAAGAAAGATAGTATTAATACTGTACTTGGAATAGGTAACATTCGAAATTTGTATAAAAACTTATCAATCATATATATATCTTGCTCATTCGTTATAGTAGTAGGAGTGAATATAAGGTGCTCTTGCCAATTATCTATCCAAGTTAAATCAACTGCGGAAAATTGCATTATTCCTAACCACAAGTAAAGAAAAATCGGTATGAGAACCATATATTGTAAACTATGTAATATCTTTTTTCCTTCTTACATTCAATAATTTGAAAGACAATAAGTGTCAGTACGTACACAATCGATAGAAGAAATACTATGGTGACAACTGGTTGAATTGAAAAAGCAAATAGCAATTTATCAATTTCACTAATTTGACTATATTCTGTTGCATTTTGAGGCGTAAAAATAAAATGTTGTTTATCAGCACCTATCATTAACTGACTGCCAACGAAACCAGTAAACATAAAGGTAAGAAATAATATAGGCAAAACAAGAATATATTGCGCCCAAAATAACATGGTCCTTTTCAACATAACAGCCCCCTTTTTTATATAATAAGGAAAGAACTATCCTGTATACCGCGAATATAAAACGATATATAATCACACTACATTAAGTATATTTAGGAAAATAACCCTTATATTGTAATTATATATCACCTTAAGTTATTAGAGAACGAAAATTCAGGAAATTAACCTTGTTTTATTTATGAATCTTACCGTGCAAATAGTATATATAACAAAATCAAAAAGGATGAGTCTCCCCATCCTTTCCCTCTCACACTTCGCCTTCCTTCACAAAATACACTTTCTCATATGCTGGTGTTAATTTAGATTCTTCATTTTTATCAATCTCTTTAAAGCAAGGATTTCCTTGTTTTTTCTTACGATCTTCATACTCTGTCCGTAATTTCGCTGTACGATTTTGCTGATTTTCAAAGCTACTTTTTGAAATTTCTAGTTTCACAGCGAAACCATTTATAAATCTAATAATAAGATTTCCATCTTTTAATTCTTTATTATCTTCAATATGAAAATGAGATAACCACGCACACTCTTTTCGAGAATAAGAATACGTAGGGAAAAAATAAAGTTGATCTGTCGGGCTAATTGCGATAGGAGCTTTATGTGTAATACGAGTTAACTCCTTCGTTCCTTCTTTTCTTCCAAAGAAACTAGAACCATGCTTCCGGCAACTTCTCTCTATAATATCAAGAGGCTTTTGAAATACGAAAAAAGAATCTTCCATTTCTACAATTCGCGTAACAACTTTTTTTCTCCTAGAACAACAGGAAGTAAGGCCATTGTATTTTTGCTTACAACATAGTTTTCGACATAACGTTCTACTTTACTTTCCATAGTCTACTGTCTGCTACTACAAATATAGGCAAATGTATATCCTTAGAGTATGTAGTTTTTGCACACTAAGAATATTTTTATCTATACTCGCTCTTTTGTTAGTAACAGATTTTTCACCTCTCTTTTTTAAATTTTCGATTGCTATTTAATTTCCCTTCTTCATTTCCCTTTTATAGTAGCACCTACGAAAAGGAAATGGTTTACATTATGCGATTCTTTACAAATACTTATAATAAATCAAATATAATACAAATATGTTAATAACAATATATGGATATCAAAAGAATAATCTGTATAAAAAAAGGATTCTATATACGAAAAAAGAATTTATATCATTTGTAATATGTTTAACACATTCCCCTTTTCATATAATTACAGCAATTAATTTTGCTATAATTAAAATATAAATCAAATATACGGAGGTCTCTCATGGAAGAAAAGCAAGATCATCCAACAATTCAAATGAAAAATAGTAGCATTGTTATCGTAAAAAATTCAGCGAGTATTATATTCGGTTTATTTTTTATTTTACTGTTCTTCGCGAAGCCTTTTCGTAAATCTAAATGTCCAGAATGCAAGAAACGTGAAAAGAAAAAAGCTGTGAAAGAACACTAAAAGGCCTTCCTTTACGGAAAGCCCTTTTTACATACTGATTGCCATTTCCTTCATTCTTCTTCACCCTCAAAAAAACCTACTATTTTTTCTTCCAAGATTCTCTGTATCTCTTTCAACCTGTACTATGATTATATATGGTTCTTGATCTAAATACCGAGAATGAGACTTCCTCAAATCAATTACCGTCACTTTATCATTTTCATAAGTTTTCGAGTACGCCTTTATTTCTTCAATCGTACTTTTTAGGCTGTCTTTATTACTAATATAAATATCGTATATCTCAACAACAAAAAAAGGATGGCATAAGCCATCCTTTTTTCTATAATAAACTATAAAATTATAGTTTGATTACGTTTTTAGCTTGAGGTCCACGGTTGCCATCTTCGATTTCGAAGCTAACTTTTTGGCCTTCTTCTAAAGATTTGAAACCATCAGTTTCGATTGCAGAGAAATGTACGAATACATCGTTTTCGCCTGGAACTTCGATGAAACCGAAGCCTTTTTCGTTGTTAAACCATTTTACTTGTCCTGTAACTGTCATAATTATTTCCTCCTACGAAAATACATTTTATTTAGTCTTCATGTATAAAAAAAGAATCCACACATTATCAAATTCGAAACATAAACTAGTTCTCACATACTTTTTCCCGTTTGTTTTCGGCATTTGATAATATATGGATTGCTTAATTTAATTATTCAACTGGTATTATCATAACACACTTAAAATAGAATGTACAATCTTTTTAAAAATAAAATTTCTAAATTTTAGTATTTCTTATAAAATATAACCATACCTATTCTAATAAGGAGGCGTGTATGACAGAAATAATCCCTAAAAAAACATTAAAGAGAATTGAAAAAGATATTGAAAATAACAACCTTGGAAAAGCAAGAGATAGATTACACGGATTAATCACTACTTATCCGAATGAATTAGCACTTAGGAAAAAACTCGGTGACATTTACTTTACATTACAATACCCAGAAATGGCTGGACGGTATTGGTATCTTGAAAAAGAGAAAACAGATGTTATGCACGCGGCATGTCTACAATTTGAAAAATCGATGGGAAACGACTCTTATCATATTGTACGTGCTTTAAAATTCAAAGGAGATCGTAACATTATTACAGGACTACACACCGAACGTCCCTTACAGCCATTGCAGAAAAAAGTGATAGAGGAACTAATTGATGATTATGAAGAAACATGGAAAGACAAACTATTTACATGGGGCTGTCTATCATTATTCGCATTCCTTCTTTTTACTGCTATCGTTGGTATATTCACTATATTGGATTGGATATTTTAAATAGAAGTGAACGTCCCACAATACGACGACAAATAAAATTACATCAACTTTCCGACAAAGTTTAACAATGTCAGCGACGTAATAATAAATAAGAAAAGTGCCCCAAAAATATTTTTGGGGGCACCTACTTATACCTTTATTTCGTAAACTGCTCTTCTTCCGTAGATCCTTTTAAAGCAGTCGTTGATGAAGTACCGCCCGTAATTACTTGTGCTACTTCATCAAAGTATCCTGTTCCTACTTCGCGTTGATGGCGCGTTGCAGAGTAACCATCTTTTTCTGCTGCGAACTCTGCTTGTTGTAATTCAGAGTACGCTGCCATGCCGCGCTCTTTATAACCACGCGCTAATTCAAACATGCCGTAATTTAATGAATGGAATCCAGCAAGCGTTACGAACTGGAATTTATAACCGTATGATGCAATTTCTTTTTGGAAGCTTGCAATTGTTTTTTCATCTAATTTTTGTTTCCAGTTAAAAGAAGGGGAACAGTTGTAAGCAAGTAGCTTCCCTGGATATTTCTTATGAATTGCGTCCGCAAAGCGTTTTGCATCTTCTAAATTTGGCTCCGACGTTTCACACCAAACGAGATCTGCATACGGCGCATACGCTAAACCACGTGCAATTGCTTGATCAAGACCTGCTTTCGTACGATAAAACCCTTCTGGTGTTCTTTCACCTGTAATAAACTCTTGATCAACTGGATCGATATCGCTCGTAATTAAATCTGCCGCATCTGCATCTGTTCTAGCGACGATAATTGTTGGTACACCCATTACATCCGCAGCAAGACGTGCCGAAATTAAATTACGCACCGCTGTTTGCGTCGGTAATAATACTTTTCCGCCTAAATGCCCGCATTTTTTCTCTGAAGATAATTGGTCTTCAAAGTGCACGCCAGATGCACCCGCTTCAATCATCCCTTTCATTAATTCAAATACGTTTAACTGTCCACCAAACCCAGCTTCAGCATCCGCCACAATTGGGACGAAATAATCCGTATCACCGTTACCTTCCATATGCTGAATTTGATCAGCACGTTGAAGTGTTTGGTTAATTCGTTTTACAACAGCTGGCACACTGTTCGCTGGGTATAAGCTTTGGTCAGGATACATATGTCCAGAAAGGTTCGCATCTGCCGCTACTTGCCAACCGCTTAAATAAATTGCTTTTAATCCAGCCTTCACTTGTTGCATCGCTTGGTTTCCTGTTAATGCCCCAAGTGCATTAATATAATCTTCTGTATGAAGTGATTTCCAAAGCTTCTCTGCACCGCAGCGCGCTAACGTATGTTCAATATCAATCGATCCGCGCAGACGAATTACATCTTCAGCTGTATATGGACGTGTTATCCCTTTCCAGCGCGTATCTAATTCCCAGCTTTCCTGCAATTTATCAATTCTTTCGTTTTTCATATGTTCCATCCCCTTTTCTTGTTTCTTATAAAATTTCATAACCCGGTAATGTTAAAAACGGCATGAACTCGTTATTACGAACAAGGTTTGTAAACAGTTTTGTAGCTTCTTCAAATCTCCCCTTATTAAATTCTTCCTTACCAATCTCTCTTTCTATTTTTGCTAGTTCTTCTTCTTTCAATTCTTCCATTAATTTAAAAGTGATATTACGGCCATCACTTAGCTTTCCACCCTCATGACGAATCCACTGCCATACTTGTGCTCTTGATATTTCTGCTGTTGCTGCATCTTCCATTAAGTTATAAATTGGAGCTGCTCCCCGCCCGCTTAACCAAGATGCAATATATTGAATACCGACGTTAATATTCGTGCGAAGACCACCTTCTGTAATCGTTCCCATCGGTACTTCTAATAAATCCTTTTCTGTTACACGTATTCCTTCACGCTTTCTAAAAATTTGATTTGGCGTTTTCATTATGTGATTAAATACTTCCATTGCAACCGGTACAAGTCCCGGGTGGGCAACCCAAGTCCCGTCATGACCGTCTAAAGCTTCGCGCTCCTTATCAGCACGCACTTTCTCAAAAGCCGCCTCATTTGCTTCTGGATCATTTTTAATTGGGATTTGCGCTGCCATCCCTCCGATTGCTGGCGCATTACGGCGATGACACGTTTGAATAACTTTCAAAGAATACGCGCGCATAAACGGCGCTGTCATCGTGACTTGCGCTCTATCCGGAAGTAAAAATTCATTATGATTACGGAAGCTCTTTAAGAAACTAAATATATAATCCCATCGTCCGCAGTTTAAACCAGCAGAATGATCTCTTAGTTCATACAAAATTTCATCCATTTCAAATGAAGCGTGAATCGTTTCTATTAACACAGTCGCTTTAATCGTTCCGTTCGGAATACCGATATACTTTTGAGCGAATACGAAAACGTCATTCCATAATCTTGCCTCTAAGTAACTTTCCATTTTCGGTAAGTAAAAGTATGGGCCACTTCCTTTTGCTAAAAGCGTCTTCGCATTATGGAAAAAGTACAAACCAAAATCTACTAAACTGCCAGACATGTTCTTGCCGTCAACTTGCATATGTTTTTCTTCTAAATGCCACCCTCTCGGACGCACAATTAATACAGCTGTTTTACTATTTAAACGATATTCTTTTCCGTTTTCATTTTTATGTGAAATCGTTCCCTTACTCGCATCTCGTAAGTTAATTTGACCTTCGACAGCATTTCTCCAAGTTGGTGCATTCGAATCTTCAAAGTCTGCCATAAAAAGATGTGCTCCTGAATTTAAAGCGTTAATGACCATCTTTCTATCCACCGGCCCAGTAATCTCCACGCGGCGATCCTCTAAATCTTTCGGAAGCTGGGCAATTGTCCAATCCCCTTCACGTATATGCTTTGTTTCTTCTAAAAACGTAGGAAACTCCCCTGCATCAATTCTTTTTTGTTTCTCCACACGCTTTTTTAAAAGTTCCGTGCGGCGTTCATTGAAATTTTCATGCAGTTCCTTTAAAAAACTAAGCGCCTCAGGTGTCAATATTTCGTTGTACGCTGGTAACATTTCTCCGGCCAGTGTAACCCGTGAAGTTTGCGTCGACATATTAGCATCCCCTTCTTAAACTGTCTTATAACAGATTTTATTTTATGTTTTATATTATATAACAAATCTTCAGAAAAGGAAGTTTTTTTGGAAATTCACTTCGTTTTTTTCAAACCGCCTTTCTTTCGCGCAAAAAAAGGCCACTGCTATACAACAGTGGCCTTTATGTATTATTTTTTATTGCTGTGCCATATCATTCGAAATGGCTCTATATAAAAACTGTGCGTATTGTTCGCGCTTTACGCTCATAGACGGACCAAATTTATTTTCTCCTATTCCAATTGTAATATTATTTGTTTGTATTGCGCTAATTGCATTGTTTGCCCATGAATCTGTTAGAACATCATTAAAAGTATGAGGTCCCTTTGCTTCTAATTCAAAAGCATTCGTAAGAACCTGTGCCATTTCCGCACGTGTTAGCGTATCCTTCGGTCTAAAGTTCCCAGTTCCATCACCTTTTAAGATACCTACTTCTGTTAATACTAAAATTTCTTCTATGAAAATTGTTGAGTTTTCATTAATATCTTTGTATGGATTCTCAAGTACGTCGCCTTCCTCAAACACTTCGCTAAAATCAATCGTACGATAAATTAAAGCCGCTACTTGCTCACGTGTTACATCATCACCAAAACCAAACTTCCCATCTCCATAACCATTAATGATTCCCCAGCCTGCTAGAGTGTGAATAGCTTCAAAAGACCAATGACCTTTTGGTACATCTTTAAATACAACAGAATTTGCTTGTTGTTGTTGCTTCACAACTACTTCAGCATTTACTTTAGTACCTTCTGCACTTAATACAACTCCACCCATAATTGTTAAAGCCGTTGCTATTTTTAAAAACTTTTTCTTCACCGCATTTCCCCCTAAAAACATACTTTTTTCTACTATAAAGAATTAATAAAAAAGTATCAATATACTTATTTATATAAGTTTTGTCTAATTTGCGAACATCTTTTCACATACTTTCCTTTACACTTCGTTGATAATAAAGTTACTAAATAATATCTTTTTCTTATGAATTGTCACTTTAACACACCTGTTTTTTCATTTTTGGTAAATTCATGTTTTGTATTAAAGCGAATAAATATACATGAATTAAATAAAAAAAGCGCAAAACTTTTGCACTTTTTTCAAAATAACATATTACTATAATTAAAATATTTTCACCTTTCTATTAAACAACTTTTGAATTTCCGCTTAATACTTCTCATCTTTCAAATGAAAATTAATAATAGCCTTATATAAAAATGCTGCATATTGCTCACGTGTTACAAATTTATTTGGTTCAAATTTTCCATTCCCTGTTCCTATTATGACATTATTAGATTGCAATGCACTAATTGCATTTTTTGCCCAATAATTATTTGGTACATCTGCAAATGTATGTTTCTTCTTCACTTCAAATGAAAATGCTCGTGTAAGGACTTGTGCTACTTCTGCACGTGTTATCGTTTCCCCCGGTCTGAAATTCCCCTTCTCATCACCTTTAAAAATACCATGTTCTGTTAATGCTAAAATTTCCTTTGGAAACATTGTTGATCTTTCAGAAATATCTTTATACGGATTATGTAACGGTCCTTCATGTTTTATATTAAGTGCGCGATACAGTACTGCCGCCACTTGTTCTCGCGTTACATTATCGCCAACACCAAATTTCCCATTTCCATAACCTAGCATAACTTTATTATATGCAACCTCTATAATATATTCATATGCCCAATAGCCTACTGGAACATCATCAAATACAATCATTTCTGGATACTCTTCTGCTTTTATATTAGGAACATTTACATTTAATAATAAACCACCCATAATAGTCGCTACCGTCATTATACGCAACATTCTTTTCTTCATTGCCCTCTCTCCTTCATTTCCATTTTATTAAAATGGAAAATAATAGACTACATTCTTTTTCCATATTACATATGCTGTATTTGCAAATCTCATGTAATACATTCATTTTTAACATCTATTATTTTGAAGATTACTACTAAAGGGAAGCAAATCCGTCCTCATTTCAATTGGTATACCGAATCATAGACAAATTATTATGACGTATACTCTGTAAATCCTTCTTCAGTTTCAAAGGATTTACAATGTTGTACACTAACATATTCTATAAGATTTTCATTAAATCCTTTGCTTATAAAAACTTCATTTTTCAGACAAAAAAAGTGCAAATATTGTCCATTTGCACTAAAAAACATTCCACCTATTAACGTTAATGGCGTAGCTACTTTTAATCCCGGTAAATATTATGCTTCTGAGTACACTTTCACTCTTTCATCCCTCGGCTTCCAGAAAGTAAATGCCATTCCTACAAATATTAAGGCAATCCCTACAATTTGCATACTAGTCGGTCTAAATCCAGTAAAGACTGTATCTAATAGTATTGCAACAGCAGGATCTAAAAACACTAATATAGAAATAAGTCTCGTCGGTAAATCTCTTAAACTGTCAAAAAATAAGTAATATACAAACCCAGTATGTATAAGTCCTGTCGCAGTAATCATCATCCAGTTCATCTCTGTTAATCCTTGAAACTTCCCGAAATCTACGAATGGTAGCAATAAAAATATACCCAAAAAAGTTTGTAAAAATGTCATCGCATATGCACTCGTATGCTTAATTCCTTTTCCGAGCAACGTTGTAAATGCATAAAATAAAGCTGCAAGAAGCGCCCACACCATTCCAGACGACATAAGTTTCTCAAGCGACATACTTCCATCTACCCCAGCTACTAAAACTGTACCGATGAAACATATGGTAATGGACAGAACCGCAAATGCTGTTAACCTCTCTTTAAATACAATACTACCAATCATTAATACGATGATCGGTGCAAGATGATATACAGAAATCGCAATGGTAATCGACATGACTTCAAACGCTTTAAATAAAAACACCCAGTTAAAAACGAGAAATACGCCACACGCTAATATTTGCACAATTTCTTTTTTATTCCATTTCTCATTTTTATATTGTCCTGTTGCAAACCAACATAGCGTTAAAAATAAAGTCGCACAAATACAACGAATAAATACTAATTCAAAAGATGGTAAACCCGTTTGGACAGAAAAAAATCCAATCGATCCGAAAATAGACATCGAAAGGATCATTTTTATAGCCGGCATTGATTTTGAATGAAACAATTTTCTCCTCCCCTACAATCATCTCTTTATAAACTAAAAA
The DNA here is from genome assembly GCF_016651125.1 of Bacillus sp. TH17. Taxonomy (NCBI): domain Bacteria; kingdom Bacillati; phylum Bacillota; class Bacilli; order Caryophanales; family Bacillaceae; genus Bacillus; species Bacillus sp. TH17. The sequence continues at coordinate 784,358 of NZ_JAEKEN010000001.1, read as the reverse complement.
TTCTAAAAACATTACATATCATTATATATCACAATTGAAAAACTGTAAAAAAATAGAATGTAAAAAGTAGAGTTCCCACCAAATTTTCATAATAAAAAAATCATCCTTTATTTCTTATAAAGGATGATTTTTTTGCTATTTATTCAGAGGAATTTCACTATATATAAACTTAAATATACTATTTTTGAAGAGTAAATTGTGAAACAATCTGCTTTAATCCTCTTGCTACGCTATGCAGATGCTCAATTGAAACTGAGATTTCTTGAACTGATTTTTCTTGCTGATGAATAGACTCTTTTACCCTATCAGTTCGATCAGATGATCTTTGGGAAATTTGAGCCATGTCTTCTGCAGAAGCAGAAATCTCCTCACTACTCGCTGCAATTTCATCTGTAGACATAGATACAGTTTGAATTTGATTAGATACTTGCTGCACTTTTTCAGTGATTTTTCCAAATACTTTTTCTGTATTCATCACTACTTGTGTACCTGCCTGTACCTCATTATCTACTTTCCCCATCATGTCTACCGTATGGTTCGTTGTTCCCATAACTTGAATAATAAGTTTCTCAATTTGTTTTGCAGAATCACTAGATTGTTCTGCTAATTTTCTTACTTCATCTGCCACAATTGCAAATCCTCTACCACTTTCTCCAGCACGTGCAGCCTCAATTGCGGCATTTAATGCTAATAAGTTAATCTGAGAGGTAATACCTTGCATAACATCAATGATTTTAACAATTTCTTCTGATTGTTCTTTCATAGTCTCTACTTGTTTCACACCGCGATGTACTGAATTTTGGATTGTATCCATCTGTTGAATCATTTGTTTCATTAATTTGTTACCACTCTCTGCATCTAATGCTGATTGAGCAGACAATTCATTTACAGAGGATGATGTATTCATTATGCTCTGCATTCCTTGTGTCAACTCTTCCATCGCACCCGCAGTTTGTTCCATTGCTTGCATTTGGCTCTCTGCGCCATTGGCAACTTCTTCAATATCCATAGTGATTTTCTTTGCTGCACCGCTAGATACTTCTGATGCAGATACTACTCCGTCTGCATGTTGGAATAAAAGCTGAATATTATTCTCTACTTCTTGCATATTTGTTCTTAGCCCTGCAATCATCTCGTTAAAATCACTTACTAATATACCTAATTCATCTTTAGCATTATAATCACCATGTACAGTTAAATCTCCCTCTTTTGCTCTTTCCATCATACGACTAACCGTTTGTAAAGGAGCAACTATAAGTTTGCTAATAATATAACTTACTATACATATAATGATTGTAGTAACTACTGCAAGAATGATAAAGGTAATAACGGACCGATCTATCATTTTTTGAGAATCTTTAAATACTTGGTCAGCTAAATTTGAAACATACTCTTCTAAATCTACAGCATAAGCAGCTAACTCTACTCCCTTCGGTTTTAAGTCCTTTTGAAATTCGTTTACCATTTGAGATTCATTTGTTCCCTTTGCTTTGTCAAACAACTTCTTATATGTCTCCATATAACTTGGCAAAGATTTCTTCATCTTCTGAAACAGCTCATCCTCTTGCTTACTTAAATTAACGCCATCATCATATTCTTTTAATAAAGAATCATATTTTTTAAGATCCTTTTCAACATTACCAATAATCCCTTCTTTATTTGTCCCCTCATTTTGTGACGTTGTAATTAATTCTAGTAAGTTATATTCTAGTGAATTTTGTGTACGAAGCATTCCTTCTAATAAAACTGCAGAATTTTGATAATCATCTACTACAACCTCTGTATCGTGCTTAATCTTATTAATAGAATTAATTGCTACACAACTCATAATTGCCATGCCCAAAACTGCTAATGAGATAAGTAAGAATAATTTATGTTTCACTTTTAAATTTTGTAAAAAATACATATTTCCACCTTTATTCCTTTATATATAGATTTTTAGAATTTTATAGCTTATTATTTACAAAATCACAATAAAAAGCAATGATAAATATTCCCAATACCAAACTTATATTTCTATAAACAAGAAGTAGCATAATCGCTACTTCTTGTTTTTTTGTTTTTCATATTGTTCAAACGTATGAATTCTTTCGAAAATCGGTGGATGTGTATATAAGAAAAACTTCACTAACGCAGGTGGATTTACTTGGCTTAAACTTGTTTTTGATAAATATTGAAAAGTTTTCACACCTGAATTTCCATCTTTCGTCATATCTAAAGCGTATTGATCTGCCGCTCGTTCCTCTATACGAGAAACGTAGTTTGTTGCTGGTTGTGCTGCAAAAGATAATAAAGAGGAAATTAAGAAAAATAAAGGTAAAATTGAGAAACATGCTAATTTTGGAATTTGCAGTGTATCTCCCCATTTTCGAATACACATATTTATAATACGACTAATTAAATACATACCTATAAACGATAGCAACACATAGCTCGCAACGCCCCAATATATATGTTTCATAACATAATGCCCTATTTCATGGGCCATAATAAATAAAATCTCTTTATCTTTTAATTGCTTAAGTGTTGTATCCCACATTACAATACGGGCGTTAGGGCCAATTCCCGTTACGTACGCATTTAACGAATTCGTTTTTTCCGACATATTTACTTCATATACGTGTTTAGCTGGAATATCAGCTTTATCTGCGATCGCTAAAATTTTCGTTTCTAATTCCTTATTTTTCAGCGTTGAAAAATCATTATAAAGTGGATCAATTACAACAGGTTGCACAAACGTTAAGAAAATCGTAAACGGAACAGAGAGCGCCCATCCTGCTAGCCACCATCTCTTCGGAAATTTACGGATGAGCCATAACAAAACCGTAACAATGAGTAACATAGTCGCATAGTTCACCCAAAAATCGATGACATGATCTTTTATCCAGCTTTGTGTGCTTTGCGTAGATATTCCGTAATCAACGGATACTTTACGCCCGATCCATTGCATCGGTAATGCAAGAACTGTTGTTAGTAGTGATAAATAAAAGAAATAAATCGCAACTTGTAAGACATTTATTTTGGTCGTTTCCTTCGACCATTTCTCAAACTTTTTTGAAATACCGAGCACGAGTACAAATAATAAAATAATCCATTCAAGAGGCGTCGCTAAAAAGAACAGTAAATTTTTCACACGCGAATAATCTTGACTTAGCGTAAGCTCCCTCGCATTCATAAAAGTTTCTGGATCTGCACTCGTTCCTTTATACATGTCCGGAATGAGTTCATGATTCCATCCAAATAAATACCAATATATAAGTAACGCAAACCCAACGTACAAAAAAAGCGAACACCCAATAACTTTCCTCACGCTATTCCCTCCTCTATGCTGCCTGTCTATTATTATTGTAAGTTCGTACTTTCAAAATTAGAACAAGCTAATCGTGATAATTGCTCTAGCTCGTTCAATTTACATAAAAAAACTCTTCTATTACAAGAAGAGTTTCACCGGCTCATAATCTGGTATAAGAAATGTACTTACAAACCAGTGCCTTTTACATATCGTATATATTCATAGTCCTTAAAATCCTTCTTAAGGAAGTACATCTATTAACAAACTAAAATCTTGCAAAGAAAAAGAACTATATTTCATAATACCTTGTACAGTTAAAAGTAAAATAAGACCCATCACACACATATAATTAATACTTTCTTCATGCTTTTTCTCAGCAACTACTCCGCCCGTTATGCATAAAATCCCTAATAAATGGAGCGCTAAATACATAAAAAAGTAAGCTTCCTCCCAGCGAAGAACAACATTTACTGTCGTAATCAATACTAAACTCAGTACAATCAAATAAAAAAACTTATTTGATGATATCGTTTCATTCATATAATTTTATACATCCCTTTCAAATTTCGAATTAATGATGTTTCAAAGCTATAAAGTAAATGATTGTTTTCATACTATAAAACAAAAGGAAAGCCACTATTACTTTCTCGAATACTTTATGAACCCACATATACTTCTCTTCATTTTTTCTGAAGATGCGCTTCATCATTTCTTCTACAATTAGACCAAATATTAGTAAAACCCCTAACACAATAAGAAGAGAAATAATATTTTCTTTTAAATGAGTACTAGAAAATAAGTAATACTCTGGAAACACAATCGTATCTACTACAGGTTGAAGCCAATGGCAAACGTTTCTATCACACATATCTGTAATAGACGTAGAATCTATAATGTCTTTCAATATTTTTTCAATCGTTTTCTTCATCTCATTTACTCCCCACTACGTCTGAAAAGATTTTTTCCTGCTCTACATATATAGCTGGCATTTCTTTACTCCAATATTTGCGGTTAACAAATAAAAAGATGAGTACTAAGTTTAATCCCGTTATAAAAATAATAAGTCCTGGAAAGAACGTCGTATAGTTTGAGAAATCTGCAAAACTCATGATTTTTTCTCTACTTACTAGGAAAGATGCACAGAGTACAAATGTATTGTTTAACATATGTATCGCAATTGGCATGAGTAAGCTTTTCGTACGAATATATACGATTGATAATACGATACTAAATACGGCGGCACCGAGAAAATCGACATGTAATATCGCAAATAAAAGTGCTACAACGACCATTGCTATACTAGTACCCCATTTTGCTGCAAAACGCTGCAGTAAAAACCCTCGAAAAACAAACTCTCCGACAATAGGCGCGATAAATACAACCATAATAAATTGAAATACATATCCCCCGGTACTATCTATAATCGGTTCATGCAAGGCATTCATAATAAAATCTGGTGTAATCCATGCAAAGCTGTACATATATAAAATAAGATAGCCGTAACTAAACATACAAAGTATAATCGCGATGTACAAAACTTGCACTAGGTTAAATGTTTCGTTTCTATTAATAAATAATGAAAATGAAACACGATGCTTTCTATATCCGTAAAAAAGCCATATTATTGGAAGGATATAAAATATAAGCATATTTATAAAAGATGAATTTTGTATATGAAATGTACTTTCTAGCAATTCATTACTGCTTCGTGCTATTAAAATTAATAGTGCAAATACAATTAAAAAATATCTAGCTCGCATCGTTTGAAACGGATTCACATTCATCTCCTCCCCATGTTACTTTTATCATATCATTTGAATCTTAATTTTTTGTGAAAGAAAACCTTAAAATTTCCTTAAAAATTCCATAAGTTACAAAAAGATGATATGATATTCGAGGAAATTAGGAGGGATTCATATGTATCACGCAAATATTCTACTCATTGATGATGAAACAGCAATTTTACAATTACTAACTACCATTCTTGAAAAAGAAGGTTTTTCTCATATTACAACTGCAACATCTGCGGAAATAGCCTTATCTCTCACCGAGCAAAACAATTATGATTTAATTATTTTAGATGTAATGCTTCCTGGACAATCCGGTTTTGACATTTGTCCAATCATTCGCCAGAAAACGGATTGCCCTATCTTCTTCCTAACAGCAAAAACATCTGATGTAGATAAAATTTCCGGATTTTCATACGGTGCGGATGATTACATTACGAAACCATTTAATCCACTAGAAGTAGTCGCTCGTATGAAAGCTCAACTCCGAAGACATATGAAACAAAACATACAAGAACAAAGAATATACTCCTTTTCTTTTGGGAGATTTGAAATTGATCAACATTCTGCGGAACTAACAGTAGATGGAAACGTTGTCGAATGTTCCGCTCAACTCTTTCAACTACTACTATTCTTTTGTGAGAATCCGAACTACGTATTTTCGAAGGAAGAATTATATGAAAAAGTTTGGGGAGCACCTGCCTATAATGGAGATGATAATACTGTTATGGTTCACATTCGAAAACTACGTGAAAAAATTGAACAAGATCCAAGTAAACCAGAATACATAAAAACAGTTCGTGGACTTGGCTATAAGTTCATTACAAAGTAGGTTAAAGATATGAATTTTAATAAACGACTTATAATCCAGTTTATTTTACAACACGTTTTTGTCTTAGTTACGTTACTTATCGCAGTAATTGCTTCTTTTTCTTATTTAATTTTTCTTCTTAATAGTACTTTATATGAACCTAATATTTCTGATTATGATACCTTTACAATCTCCGAATATATTTCTTCTGAAGACAATAACATTACTTTAAAATCTGAGGTAAAAGATTTAATAATAGAAAAGAGTGATTGGCTTCAAATTGTAGATGAAGATGGAAAGGTCCTTTACAACTTTAATACGCCTAACGATGTTCCGACCTCTTATACAAAGACATCCTTACTTACGTATTTACAGAATAGTAACAACATTTATAAATTTAACTATTGGGAAATTAAATTAGAAAAGAAACCAGTGATCGTTATTTACGGTGCCAAACTAAAAAGTAATGCATTACTAAAAACGATACAACAAGGACACCCTTCTTTATCATTAAATGAATTTGCATTAACTGAACAAGAAAAACAATTACTTTCTAAAGAAAAAGCAACACTGCAAATATTTAATAACAATGGCGAAGAAGTTTTTTCCTATCCAACTGGGAAGAAAAAAACATTTTCGGCTATAAAAACGGCTCTTAATGAAAAAGAACCGTGGAATTATAAAGAAAATACATCTAGTTTTTACGATTCAAATAGCGGTCATCTCGTCGTTGTATCCGCCCCAAACGCTCATTATTATCCAGATGATGAATTAGATGATATATTTACCAAGAAACTTCTAATCGGATGCAGCTTAATCCTCCTTATTGTGTTTGCTTATTTAGTCATTCTTTCAATTTGGTATGGAAATAAGTTTGGAAAGCCTTTATTACACACGATGCGCTGGCTTAAAAACATAGCCGGAGGAAAATATGAAGAACCTGTTAGTAAAAAAGGCAAACCTGTTCGGTTTCGGCGCTCCGGTAAAGAAAAATGGTCGTTCCGCATATTTAAAGATGTTACAAACTCACTAGAGCACCTTTCTATTACTTTGAAAAAGAACGATGCAATGAGAAAAGTACTGCAACAAACACGTGAAGAGTGGATTACCGGCCTGACGCATGATCTAAAAACACCGCTTAGCTCTATATACGGCTATGCATTATTACTAGAATCGAAACAATATAATTGGACGGATCAAGACATTCAACAATTTGGCCATGTAATGAAAGAAAAATCTCAATATATGACTACATTAATTGACGACTTAAGCTTAACATATCAATTAAAAAATGATACTCTGCCTGCGCAACACGTAAATGTTGAAATTAATCAGTTCGTCCGAAAAGTACTATTACAATTTATTAATAACCCGACACTACAAAATCAAAACATTGAATTCGTGCCAAGTTCAAGCAAAATCCAATATTTTATTGAAGAAAAATGGTTCCAACGTATTATCGAAAACTTACTCGCAAACGCTGTAAAACATAATAATGAAACGACAAACGTAATCGTAAAGCTTTCGCAAAATGCAAATTCATTTACACTATCTATTTCAGATAATGGAAAAGGTATGGATGATAAAACGAAAGAACTTCTATTCGAGCGATATTACAGAGGAACGAATACAGAAGAAAGCAACATCGGAACTGGACTTGGTCTCGCCATTACAAAACAGCTCGTTCATGCCCATAACGGAACGATTTTCATTGATAGTGAAGTTGGAAAAGGAACGACGATTATACTTGTGTTTCCGTTTAGTTCGTAGAAAAAGGTGCTTTTATAAAGCACGTTTCTCTTTTCGGAGCAGCGCGCTAGTAAATGAAATTATATCGACTTAACTATAAAATACAACAATAGTAGCAACCTATTAATAAAAGAAGACCGTCCAAAAATACCTTTTGAACGGTCTTTCTTTCTATTATTTCTTCTTCACCGGTATCCAAAGTTCAATTTGAGCGAACTCACTTTTGTCTGCATGGGAACGTTCATCGTATAGCTCAAACTCATTAACGCCGCAATGTTCGTATCCTGAATGCGGGAACCATTCTGAGAATACTGCATTCCACGTTTGGTGAATAGACGATACCATTTCTTCATGAGGAACTTTCGGCGTTGTAAATACTGCATATGTCGCCGCTGGGAATGTACGCTTTGCAACTGCATTTGGTACATTTTCAAAGTCTGTAACTTCCATTCCGATAATATAAGTGAAGTCCCCTGTTTCTAAATTAAAATCAGTACATAATCCAAGTTCTACCCATTGGCTCGTATCTTTACGATTCGGAATCGTCGTTCCAAGATCTTTTTGTAAATATTCTTGCCAAAATGCTGGAATGTCTTGATGGTTTTTTCCTTCTTTACTTGTCGTCTTCAGCTCATAACCCGCCATTAAAAATTCTGGTTTATTTACAATACGATATTCCATTTGTATGCCCCCTAAATATGGATTTAATTTTCTTTGCTTTACATTCACTCTATAATACATTGGTGTTTCAATTTCTTGTTTTCGATATTCACTTGGTGTCATTTGAAATAATTTTTTAAAGGCTCTCGTGAACGTTTCATGAGATTGAAAGCCATGCTCAAATGCGATATCAATAACTTTTTCATCCGTATGAGAAAGTTGATAAGCTGCCCGGGCTAACCTCCTCTTTCGAACATACTCCATTACTGTATCGCCTACTAACGCCTGGAATACACGATGAAAATGCGACTCAGAAAAACCTGCAATACGCGCTAAATTACGCAGCGTTTGTTTTTCCATTACATCTTCCTCAATATAATCAATTGACCTTTGAATTTGTGTTTCATAGCTTTCCATCTCTGTTCACCCGCCTTATATGTATTATGATAAAAGAGAATCCTATCCAATTCTTGACGTTTTTTACTATAATTCCATAAAAATTGTAACTTTTTTATATGTATTTCGTTGTTATGTATGAAGGGAGGGAAATGTAGTGAAACGCAAACAATCATTAGAAGAAATTTACTCAGAGCATATGCAAGATTTATTTCGCTATCTTCTCTCCCTAACCGGAGATTCTCATAGTGCTGAAGATCTCATGCAAGAAACATTTTACCGAATGCTCGTCCATATTGACTATTATAAAGGAGAAGAAATTAGGCCGTGGTTATTTACAATCGCCTACAACGCCTTTATCGATTGGTACCGAAAAGAAAAGAAGTATAAAACAACGCAAATTGAAGAATTCCATTTACCAAACGTGCCAAGTACAGAACACTCTTATTTCGTAAAACATGAGATTGCTAGTTGGTTACAAAGTATATCCTCTCTTCCGCTCGAAAGACGAAATGTGTTACTACTACGAGATTACTACGGATTCTCTTATAAGGAAATAGCAGAAATGACTGGTCTCTCGTTAGCAAAAGTAAAAATTGAATTACACCGAGGACGAAAAGAAACGAAAAGCATAAAGGAGTGATACAGATGGGTTGTGCAGAGTTTAAAAAACTGTGGACGAAATACGAAAAAGGAACGCTCACACATGACGAACAAGAACAGTTAGAAAGTCATATAGAAACTTGTGCAGAATGTGAAGCTCATTTAGATGAATTGCTTGCGAAGAGTGAACCCGTAAAGAAAAAATTACCACCAAAAGATCTTAAAGTTCCTTTTTGGAGAATTAAGTGGAAACATCGGTTACAAACGTTTGGTTTTATGTTATCCATTTGCATCGTTATATATATAATCGGTGGGGTATTATCAGCCTTTTATTTTCAAGCTAATAATGATAAAAGGCTAGAAGAAATTAGAGAAGTTCCTTCGCTTGCACTTGAAGCAACTATCCCAAATAGCCGTGTTATGGGGGGCGGAACAAGTGTAGAAGCTTTTTTCCGTACGAACAGCAGCTTCGATTTAGTAAGAACCGTCGGTAAAAAAGAAATGCCACTCGGTACAGTGGAAACAAAAAGCTTCTTATCATCTGTAGATGTCACGAAACAAACTTGGATGAATCCGTTCTATCAACCAAAACTCTTCTTTGTTCATCCCAAAACAAAGCAGGGTGATTATTTAAAGGATTCCTCAAAAAAAGTATGGGATACACTTGCAAAAGTACATGATGGAACCGTTGCAGAAGTAGCAATTTCTTTTGATAAAACTTACACTTTAAAAGAATTAGAACCGCTTTTATATAGCATATTCGAAGCACAAGAACTCCCTCCAACTCCTGTATGGTACGCTTTAGATACAGGACAAGAAAGAAAAAATGTAGATGACTATATCTTACATGGCGGAGAATCTATAGGATTTCCAGAACATGTAAGATTTCTAGATAGTAACGCAGACAAGTACAAAACGCCAGAAGATCAAGTAATCGAAATGATGCGCGTCCTTTCTATCCATAAAAAAACGGTAAGTAAAATAGCAGCACTTCCTGAGAAAGAACTCAACTTAGAAAAACGTTATAAATATGTAAAAGATAACGGCGTAAAAGTATACGGCATTGTCATTACGGGGCCGTCGAAAGAATTATTAAAATTACAAAACTCCCCGCACGTACGTTATGCGACTCTTGGAGATATTGAGGTTTGGAATTGGTTTGATTAGTGAAAATGAAAAGGTTGTGTAGAAAATAGCAGCTATTTTCTACACAACCTTTTTAATAATTTAAAACCTATATTTCACTAACAGAATCCGTGAATAAAGCGTGGAATACGTTAACTTCCCCCATACGTAAACATTCCGTTTCTATATCAGGAATTGCAGTTCTAGCAACCTCTCGCTCTACTCTTACAAACCCTTTTGTAGTCATTAGTTTCTCAAATTCACAAATGGTATCCATTTCTACATCGATTGTTTCAAAAGTCCATTCCCTTACATCTTCATCATACGTTGTTTTTAATACATAGTAATAATAATATTTATTAAGTAAGCTAACAAAAACCCCTAAATCAAGGCGCTCGCCTCTTGATTTTCTTATCCAATCAATATCATCATTTAACATCGGTTCTTTTCCATTTAGTAACACATTATATTCTAGACAATTATATAGGTTTAAATCTGTATAGTCTGACACGTGATAATCACAAAATGTTGACTCGATTAAAGAGAAAATTTCCTTTTGAGAGCTTTCGTTTTTTATAAAACTCTCTTTCAAGTCTACAAACTTTTTATGTTCTTTGGACTCCTCGTACAATCCTTCTTCTTTCACAATATTTTTCGGAAAGAATTTGTAAACTGTTTCTTTTAATTCATTCATCATTTCAGGTTTTGCCGTTTTAATCATTCTGTAAATCCTCCTATGCTAAAAAGAATTCTCACCGCAATAAAGAATCATACCCTAAATATGTTATTAATTAACAAATAAATTATATTAAAATAAGCAATATGATTCAATTCTGTTTTTTTAAAATTTTTCTGTTATAATCGCTTATTCCGAACATTATGTTTATCATAATATAAAAATTACAACAAAAAACGACAAAAACCTTTAAATTACCTTAAAAAATATAACAATCCATATATAAAGAACGAAAGATTCTAAAGCGATTATTGAAAAATATATTATTTTTTTCACATTAAAAATTAGTACTTTTTTCACAAATTATTTTTGATGGAAAACTTTATAAAATTTATTTTTTACTATAAAAGGTATTTTTCTGGTAAAATATTATAGTCTCGTAAAAATGTAACACATTTCCATACGAACAACCCTTTAAAGCGAAAAGGTGTCATCATAATTGATGACACCTTTTCCTATTACAAATAAACTAATTAGAAATCACTTTCACATACATCCCTCTTATCGCCTTTTCATAAGCGATATCGCTCATCTGTCTTATTTTTTCCGATAAAACAGACGATCGAACAACTTCACCTTCACGAAGTAATGGAGGATCAATAAGACGCACTTTATTTTTCTGATGTAGATCATACTCATTTCTATCTTCTTTTACTTCTATACTTGGATGAACTTTTCTTAATAAAGCATCTACTTCTTGATCTTTACATAGCCGCAATTTCGTAATAAGCTCATGATCTTCAAGAAGAAAATCATCTGGATGGATTATCTTTTTATGAAGAGCTAATTTTAACGTCTTAGCTAACATATCGTTTCCATAAATATTCATTGGTTTCATAAAGAAATAAATTACTTCTTTGTAATACGTCTTCGTAAACCATTCTGCAATTTCAATATTTTGAAGAACCATTTTCCCATCTACTTCGATTAAGTCCTCTAAAAAACTATGAACTTCTTCTAAAGAAATATATCCATATGTAAACATATCCCGTAATGTGTAATCCACTCGGTCTGCACATAATTCTGGCGCAGATCTTTCAAGTAATGTCCACTTCGAATCATCTAACAAAATATCTTCATAGTTATAACCATGTTTTGAAAGAATCGCCGGGATTTCCGAGTTTTTCACGACAGCACTAAATATTTCTTCATGATAACTTTCATTTTCGTTATCAAAAACGTAATCGATCACATGGGAAAAAACAGTATGCGATACATCATGCAGTAAAGCAGCAATCTGTTCTTCTACTGAACCACCAAGCTTTTTAATTAACAACATAGCACCAACTGAATGATCAAAGCGCGTTACATTCCATTTCTCATTCATTAAGTAACTTGCTCCGGCTTGATGAACCCCTTTCAGCCTTTGCACAGGTTTACTTAAAATTAATTCTTCTAACACTTTATCTACTTTAAACTCACCGTATATGGCATCTAATATGATCACTTAAAATCCCCCTTTTCAAGCAGAGTCTTCTTATAGTATCTCTTTTTCCAAGTAGAGTAAATACGGACATTCCGCTCTTGTATATCTATAATTAAAAATATATTGATTTTACGTTTATTTTTAATTATATTATAAATGTCTGTTATTTGTTTTAATTCATTTATTATACTTTTATTGAGCGCTCCTTATATGGAGCCTTTTTTTATTAGAAAAATAGAGAGCACTCAGCTCTCTATTTCACAACCCTATTCAAATGTAACTTCAACCTGCACAATCTCAGATCTACTTCCCAGTCTAAGCGGTGGTCCCCAGAATCCAAATCCAGAAGAAACAATTGCGTGGAATGCACCTTTTTGTGCGTATCCCCAGTCTAGTTCGTACATTCTTCTCGTCACAATATGGTTCGGAGCCATTTGTCCGCGATGCGTGTGACCGGATAATAATAAATCAACGCCAGCCTCCGCTGCTTGTTTTAACTCGAATGGTTGATGATCCATTGCGATAACTGGCATAGATTTATCTACCGTACTCATTAGATTTTCAAAACTTTGGCGATCTCGCTCTGTTTTATCTCTTCTTCCAACGAGATAAAAATGATCTTCAATTGTAATCACTTCATCTAACAGAATACGAATATCAATCTTATCCATCTCTTGTAAAAATTCAGGAACCGCTCTTCCATAATACTCGTGGTTTCCTAACACACCATATACGCCTAATGGAGCTTTCATCTGTTTCATGATTGGTCCCATATTTTTCTGAATGAACACACCTGGATGATCGTCGATAATATCACCAGGCAGTAAAATAATGTCGGGCTCCATTTCATTTACATGACGAACGAGTCTCTTTAAATGCGAAACACCAGACAGTTTACCGAAATGCATATCAGAGGCCATCGCAATGCGTAAACTTTTACGCCCTTCTACTTTTTTCGGTATGTGCACTTCGTACTTTCTTACTACTGGACTATATGCGTTGAATACTCCATACGCAAAAATAAAGATGAACGCAAGTAACACGGCCGATCCTGTCCAAACAATTGCCGTCTCTTTCTCCATTGAAAGCTGTAGAAGGAAAACTGTAATATCGGCTAACGGCAATAACATAAGCGCGTATTGTATGACCGCAAACCAAATTGAACCGACCGTTCGCAGGAAAGGAAGAAATTTAAACACTTGTACGAGAATATACGCATATGAAATAAATCCGACTATGAAAGCGTAATATCCCCAAGATTCCCAGCCGAATACCGCATGAAGCCAAACCCATCCGTTCCAGCCGATGTAAAACATGAGTAGTGTGTATACAATTAAAATAGTGAATATATTGAGATAACGAAAACTTTTCACAGCCAGCCTCCTTATTGATTTCTTCTATTATAACTTGTTATGCACGTTTAACGTAAATATTAAGCACATCAATCTTCACAATAAAAACATTGATAAACACATCGTTTTAAAGTTTTTAGGAACGGCTGTAATGGGCATTTTAGAATCTTACGTGTTGGATGAAATTGACATTGATGTTGCGTTTATTGCGACGCAGGTTGGGGAATTGATGAGGCGGAATATATAAAAATCAGACATTCACGTAAACAAAGAAAAGCCGCACCTATAAATACTCATATAGGTGTGGCTTTTCACTATTAAATCACAAAATCCTCCGGAATAAACACCTTCACTTCTCTCGGCTGTACGTATACAAAGTCACCAGCTTGAATGTTCAGCTGTCTAAACTGCTCTTTACTAATTTCTGCTTCTAGATACTCATCTGTTCCGTCGCGCTTCAATTCTACATATACGACAGGGCCAACTGCATGTGAGTATGTTACTTTCGCCGGGATGGCATCTATACTTTGTTTCGTACGATCGATTGATAAGTGATGTGGTCTTACGTATCCCACTCCGTCTACGTTTGAAACGTGCTTATGCTCTGGTGCTTCTAGTTCCACCGATCCTACATTTAGTTTACCTTTATGAACGCGGCCGTGAAATAAATTCACGTTTCCTAAAAAGTCATATACGAACGGACTTGCTGGTTTTTCATATACTTCTTCCGGCGTTCCCATTTGTTCAATGCGTCCTTCATTCATTACAACGATGCGGTCCGCAACGTCTAACGCTTCTTCTTGGTCATGCGTTACGAATACGCTCGTAATTTGAAATTCGTCATGTAGTTTCCGGAGCCATCTTCGCAATTCTTTCCGTACTTTCGCATCAAGTGCACCGAACGGTTCATCTAGCAATAAAATTTTCGGTTCGACTGCAAGTGCCCGGGCTAGTGCGATACGTTGGCGTTGTCCGCCAGATAATTGCGCTGGATAACGTTTTGCGAAACCATCCATTTTTACTAGTTTCAATAGTTCTGTTACTTTTTCTTTTATTACTTCAGCTGAAGGTCGTAAGTTTTTCTTTCTTACTTTTAAACCGAAAGCGATATTTTCAAATACATTCATATGTTTAAAAAGTGCATAGTGCTGGAAGACGAAACCGACTTGCCGGTTTTTCACGTGAATATCAGTTAAATCTTCCCCATCAAAAGAAATCGAACCTCCATCCGCTTCTTCTAGTCCTGCAATAATTCGTAATAACGTCGTTTTCCCAGAACCTGATGGGCCTAATAAGGCAACAAGTTCTCCTTTTGGAATATCTAAATGAATGTCTGTCAGCGCTTGAAATGTACCATATTGTTTTGATACATTTTGAATTTGAATACTCACCGCACTCACTCCTTATTGTCGTTTTTCCATTCTCCATTCAATCCAGTTTTTTATAACGAGCGTAAAAACTGCGATGAGTGACATTAAAGTCGCCACAGCGAACGCTGCTGAAAATTGATATTCATTGTACAAAATTTCAATATGAAGCGGCATCGTATTTGTAACGCCGCGCACGTGACCAGATACAACGGAAACGGCGCCGAATTCACCAATGGCCCGGGCATTACATAAAATCATGCCGTATAAAAGGCCCCATTTTATATTCGGAAGCGTAACGTGCCAAAACATTTTCCAGCCGCTTGCGCCAAGTGATAGAGCCGCTTCTTCTTCACTCTTCCCTTGCGCCTGCATTACCGGGATTAATTCAAGTGCAACGAACGGAAACGTAACAAAGATTGTCGCAATGATAATGCCAGGGACAGAGAAGATGAGCTTTATCCCGTGTTCCAATAACCATCCGCCAAGAGCCGCACGAGGTGTGAAAAGTAAAACGAATACTAATCCTGCGATAACTGGTGATACAGCAAACGGCAGTTCAATAAGAGATAATAATACTTGCTTTCCTTTAAACTGAAACTTCGTAATAAGCCAAGCTGCTGCTATTCCGAATATCGTATTCAGCGGTACAACAATTAATGCAACGAGAAGTGTTAACCTGATTGCCAAAAATGCTTCTTGATCTGTTACAGCGGCAATATATACATCAATTCCTCGTTCGAACGCTTTCATAAAAATTGTCACGAGCGGCAGTAATAGAAAGAGAGATAAAAATAAAATTGTTATCGTAATGAATAGAATTGGTACAAATTTAGATTCTTTTTTAACTGATACGCTTTTTACTATTTTCTTTTCTAATAATGTTGGTTCCATTTTCTCCCCTCCTATTCACTTTTCAGTTCATGCCTTCTGCTCCAAGTTTGAATCATATTAATAAATAGTAGGAAAAGGAGAGAAATAATAAGCATCACAGCCGCTACAGCTGTTGCGCCTGCATAATCATATTGTTCTAGTTTCGTCATAATCATAAGCGGTGCGATTTCTGTTTTCATCGGCATATTACCTGCAATGAACACGACAGATCCATATTCCCCTAACGCCCGAGCAAAGGCGAGTGAAAAACCAGCAAGTAGAGCCGGGAATATTTCTGACAAAATAATTTTCACAAATATTTGAAAGCGTGACGCCCCTAAACTAGAAGCTGCTTCTTCTACTTCTTTATCAATACTTTGCAGCACTGGTTGCACCATTCGAACGACAAAGGGTAAGCCAATAAACGTAAGCGCCACAATAATTCCGAGCTGGGTAAAAGCTACTTTTATATGAAACACACTAAATATTTTTCCAACCCAGCCATTTTCCGCATAAAGCGTCGTAAGTGTAATACCAGCTACAGCAGTCGGAAGAGCGAATGGTAAATCGATTAGTCCGTCTAATAACCGTTTCCCTGGAAATGTGTAGCGAACGAGTACCCAAGCAATTAATAAACCAAAAATGGCATTTACGATTGCCGCTGCAAGTGAAGTTGTGAAACTTACTTGATAGGAATGCAACACACGCTCACTCGTTATAACTTGTGCGAACTTCTTCCAGCCTAGCTGCGAAGTTTGAATAAATACGATAGAAAGTGGTATAAGTACGAATAAGCTCATATACAGCATTGTAAATCCAAGAGATAATCCAAACCCTGGTAAGACACGCTTCTTCCTCATATAACGTCACCTCATCCCCCCTTATTTTTTATACATTTGATCGAATACGCCGCCATCATTAAAATGCTTTTCTTGTGCTTTTTTCCATCCTCCAAATAGTTCATCAACTGTAAATAATTGAACTTTCGGAAATTGTGATGCGTACTTTTCTGCTACTTTTTCATTACGAGGGCGATAAAAGTTTTTCGCCGCAATTTCTTGCCCTTTTTCTGAATACAAATATTCAAGATATCCTTCTGCTACTTTTTTCGTTCCTTTTTTATCAACGACTTTGTCTACAACTGCTACTGGCGGCTCGGCAAGTATACTAATCGAAGGTGTTACAATTTCGAATTTATCTTTTCCAAGTTCTTTTTGTGATAATAACGCTTCATTTTCCCAAGCGATTAACACATCACCAATTCCTTTTTCAACGAAAGTCGTCGTTGCCCCGCGTGCTCCTGAATCTAGTACTTCTACGTTTTTATAAATTTGGCCAACAAACTCTTTCGCCTTATCTTCACTATTGTTATATTTCTTCAGTGCATATCCCCACGCCCCTAAATAGTTCCACCGTGCTCCCCCAGATGTTTTCGGGTTTGGTGTAATGACAGACACACCTTTTTTCGTTAAATCATCCCAATCTTTAATTCCTTTCGGGTTTCCTTTTCTCACAAGAAATACAATCGTTGATGTATACGGAGTAGAATTATCCGCAAGTCGCTTCTGCCAATCTTCTGCTAGTTGTTTCTTCTTACTAATCGCGTCAATATCATAAGCGAGCGCTAATGTTACAACATCTGCTTCTAAGCCGTCAATAACGGAGCGTGCCTGACTTCCAGATCCCCCGTGTGATTGCTTTACATTTACTGTTTGACCATGCTTCTCTTTCCAATACTTCGCAAAGTCTTTATTGAAATCTTGATATAACTCACGCGTTGGATCATATGAAACATTTAAAAGTTCGACTGTCTTCTTATCTGCACTTCCTTCAGAATTGTTAGTGGATGTTGCCGAACCACACCCTGACAAAAGGACAAATGCTGATAATAAAACACCTGTACTTTTCATTAATGCTGTCTTACTCCACTGTTTCATATATAAAGCCCCCTTAGTTTGTACAATAGAAAAAGGCACACAATCTATTCACAAAAGTGAACGTTGTGCGCCTTCAGTTTCTCTGATGAGCTTCTATTGTATTCTGTTTGATTTCTTTCCATTTTAATTCCGTAATTCACATGTGTCAACTTGGAATTCGGAATTATTATATAAGAAACTTCATACAAGCTAAAAATCAGCGGGAATAGAATCCCACTGATTTTAGTTTCGATTTATTTCTTTAACTTATCTGTCTTTGCAATAAATTGAGCTGCTTCTGCGCGGCTTACCGATTTATCTGGAGCCCATCCATTATCTGTTCCAACTGAAATATTTTCTTGGATTAAAATGTTCGCATACTTCGTACCCCAATGATCTTTTAAATCAGCAAATTCTTTTGGTAGTTTAATATTTTCATTTCTTTCTAATTTATATGCATTCACAAGCATAGAAGCCATTGATGCACGGTTAATTAGCCCGCTCGGATTAAAGTTACCCTTATCATCACCTTTTACAATGCCCGCTTTTTCAACTGCTGCGATGTAAGGTGTAGCCCAATGATTTTGAGCATCGCGGAATGATGGCTTCGCATCTTTATTAATTTCTAATCCTAAAACAGTAGCTAATATTTTTGCTGCTGAACCACGATCGATATTTTCAGCTGGTGCAAATGTACCATCTGGCTTACCGTGTACTGCCTCTTTGTCTACTAAATATTGAACTGACTCTTGTGCCCAAGTCGGTACATCTGAGAACTTAGATTTCTTTTCAATTGCACTCGCATCGATTTCAAACTGCACTTGATATTTATGATCATATTTAATTGCTGGAATTAATATATGCATTTGCATATTATATTTTTTCGAGAACTCATCGATTTCAAATTGAACAACTTTCGTACCATTATTTGTTTTATCTTCAGAGATCACTTTCACATCATGGAATGTCCCCACTTTATTAGTATCTTCTACTTTAAGATACTGGAAATAGCTACTATCTTGAACTGTTAACGTAACGATTTTTTTATCACCTTGAATTGTTACTTTTGCATTTTTTAAATACGTAGAAGCAACAGATGTTTCATTCGTTTGATCTTTATAAGTTTTTAAAATAACGTCATATGTACCATCTGCAAATTTACTAGCTGCCTTCATTTCAATCACATCTGCTTTTGCAATTGGCGCATTGAAACCACTTAGTGGAACTGCTAAAGTTGCTGCTATAACGAACGCATTAACATATTTTTTCTTAATCATTATCAATACGACATCTCTTTTTATATGAATATACCCAACATAACTATCATAGTGATAATGATTATCAATATCAAATAAAATTAATAATACTATTTCCTACATAAGTACGCCTTCCGCTCATTTTTAAAAAGTAAATAATGCGCCGTGTGAACTTTTCTTTCCAAATAATCAATAGAATACGAGCTTGATGGATCAACTAAATCACCTATCGCCCCTGAAAGGTAATCAATTACCTTTTGCAATGTTTCTAAGTTCTTCTTTTCCCTCTCCATATTCATTTCATCCATAATGTCACAAATAAGATATTGCACTTTCCGTAAGCGTAATTCCTTCTGCTCCACGTATATCTCCTCCTTATTAGTCATATTACGGTTTAAATATATGGGCTTATAGCTTAACCAATTCTAAAAAATAACGTGAAACTTTAATAAGTAAGAATTTTGTCCATCCAAACTAATCCAGCTTTTTTGGGACAAAAAGATATCCATCTCTATACATGTAGTCATAGTGATGGATATCTTTATTTTTATACTTGCAATGCCTTCTCTCTCAAAGCTCTTCGTAACAACTTACCAGTTGTATTCTTCGGCAATTCTGTTAAAAACTCAATGCTCTTTGGCACTTTGTATTTCGCTAAATGCAGCGTGCAGTAATGCGTAAGCTCCTCTTCTGTTACGTTCGTTTGCTTCAGAACGACGTAAGCTCGCACTGCTTCTCCTAAGTTTTCATCCGGTACACCAATTACGACAACTTCAGCCACAGATTCGTGAGTATATAATACTTCTTCTACTTCACGAGGGTATACGTTATAACCACCAACTAGGACGATATCTTTTTTGCGATCGACGATATAGAAGTAACCTTCTTCATCCATTTTCGCTAAGTCACCTGTATATAGCCAGCCGTCTTTAAGTGTCGCAGCTGTATCTTCTGGCGCATTATAGTAACCCTTCATAACGTTAGGTCCGCGAACAATTAGCTCCCCAACTGCACCGACAGGTACTTCTTCCCCAAGTTCATTCACAATTTTATTTTCTACGTGCCAAATATTTGTACCAATCGAACCTGGTTTACGAGGACGATCTAATGGATTAAAACAAGTAACTGGTGATGCTTCTGATAAGCCGTATCCTTCTGAAACAATCACATCAAAACGTTTTTCAAAGTTTTGCAGAAGGGCAACAGGCATTGACGCACCACCTGAAATACAGAGACGAAGCGTCTTTACATCTTCTGCGCTTGCTTCTTCAAATAAATATAAGTAATTGTACATCGTCGGCACACCTGCAAAAATCGTTGGTTCATACGTACGACAAATACGGAATACTTCTTTCGGACTAAACCTCGGTACCATTAAAATCGTTGCCCCGTTCACAATCGGCGCATTTACTGCAACCGTTAAACAGAACACATGGAACATCGGCAATGCCGCAACGACGCGATCATCCGCAGTATATTGTAAATATGACGCAACATCGCTTGCGTTACTATATAGGTTTTTATGTGTTAACATAGCGCCTTTTGGCTTTCCAGTTGTACCTGAAGTGTATAAAATAACAGCTACATCTTCTTCATCTAGTTCAGGACCTTCGTAAGTTATATCTCCAGTTCCTATAAAACTAGTAAACGTTTTCATTTTTTCCGTTTCTGTATGAGTAAAATCTGATGAGGTTTCGCATATGATGATATTTTCAAGTGAAGGAAGTCTTGTTGTAAGAGATTGTATAACAGGTAGAAGGACGTCGAGTACAATGATTGTTTTTACATCTCCATTTTGTAATATGTAATGTATTTCGTCTGCTGTATAAATTGGATTAATCGGAATGACAGTTGCTCCGGCTTTCATCGTTCCGTATAAACCTACTAAAAAATGTGGTGAATTGCCTACAGCTAATGCGACATTGTCCCCTTTTCCAACGCCCATTTTTGCTAAATTACTAGAAAACCTAGTGACCACTTTGTTTAATTGGTCATAAGAGACCGACTGATCCATAAATATGTACGCCGGTTTATCCCCCTTCTTTTTTGCCGTTTCAGCCAAAGATTGAACGAGATTCACACAAACCCCACCTTTATAAAATTTAGAATATTTAAAAATTCTAAATTAATTATATTAAAAGAAAATTAAAGTAGCAAGTGATATTCTATTAATCGAATATACATAAACCACTTTCTTCCAGAATACTTTAGTAAGATACGAGAATTATATGTAAAAAAAACAGGTACAAACATATAGTTAAACCATAGCTAAAATCATTGTAGGATAATATGCACTCATCTTCTCTCTAAGTTTTTCAACTTCCTCTTTATTTAAAGCCGTATACTCTCCATACAAATTGAGAGCGTCCGCTCCATTTTCATGCAAGTAGACTGTAACATATAATGTCGGCAATCCTTTATTGTCCTCATCTATCGACAAGACGAAATCTGGCGTTTTACTAAACGTTTCATTTCTTCTCCATTTCTTATTTTGAAACATAGTTTGTATATCATTTATTTTTTGTTTGTTATTTGTATGCGTATAATATATGACATTATCCTTCGCTGGCTTTCCAATAGACAAAGTCGTACGGTTTGAAGAAGTTTCATCGTTACAAGCTGTCATTCCAATAACGAAGCTGATCAATAATATAAAGTGTATTATCCTTTTCATTTCGATCATCCTCCTTTAATTATATATACTTCCTTTATAATAAAAGAATGTCCTGCTAGTAGATGTTTTTAGGGACGCTTTTAACGGTAAATGAATTCATAATAAAAAAAGCCATCCCAAAAGGTATTTTGGGATGGCTTCTTCTTTAGAAGAATAAATGTAAGAAATCTTCTGTTGTAATATTACCGAAATAGCGCGCGATATCTACGCCTTCTAAAGCTACAGTGAATGCATCTTTATCAAATTGTACGCCTGTTAGACGCTCTTCAATGTCATGAACATCTAGTGATCCGAAGAAGTCACCGTAAATTTTACATTCTGTTACTGTTCCTTTTTTCACTTCAAGACGAACGTCAACTTGTCCAACTGGGAAGCGGTGTGAATGTTGTAAGTTGAACTTCGGAGATTTTCCGTAGTTCCAGTCCCAATTTTGGTAGCGCTCTTCAGAAAGTTTATGGATTTCTTTCCAATCATTTTCTGTTAATTCGTACGTTGGAATTTCTGTCTCACCTTCGAAAATTGTTTCTAGAAGAAGTTGTCTAAACTCTTCTGTCGTCATTTTTTCGTTTAAGAACTCTGTAATATTCGCAACGCGGCTACGGATTGATTTAATTCCTTTTGATTGAATTTTATCCATTTTCACTTTTAGTGCTGATACGACGTGATCGATTTCAGAGTCAAATAGTAACGTACCGTGACTGAACATACGACCTTTCGTTGAGAACTGCGCGTTACCTGAAATTTTTCTACCTTCAGCTAAAATGTCGTTACGACCACTTAGTTCTGCATTTACGCCTAATTTACCAAGCGCTTTCGTTACAGGTTCTGTGAATTTTTTAAAGTTGCTGAAACTATCTCCATCATCTTTCGTAATAAAGCTGAAGTTTAAGTTTCCTAAATCATGATATACTGCGCCTCCGCCTGATAGACGACGAACGACATGAATTCCTTGTTCTTTTACGTAATCTGCATTAATTTCTTCTACTGTGTTTTGGTTTTTACCAATGATAATGGAAGGTTTGTTAATGTAGAACAGTAAATATGTTTCGTTAATATCTAAATTCTTCACACAATATTCTTCAATTGCTAAGTTTATTCTAGGATCTGTAATCCCTTTATTATCAATAAATAACATCGTATCACCTCATGAATTCCATACGTAGCCACTATGCGCTAGCGTAATATGGCCACTGAAAATTTGTTTTGCTTCTGTTACTAAATCAGATGGGTTGCCTGTATGCGGTAAGTGCGTTAATAAAAGTTCTTTTACATTTGCATCTTTCGCAATACTTGCTACTTCTGTACTATTCATATGCCCTGCTTTTGCAGCCTCTTGATGTGCATACATATTACATTCACAAATGAAAAGATCAGCATCTTTTGTGAACGGAATAAATTCAGGAATATAACTTGAATCTGCACTGTATACAACAACATCATCGCCAGCTATAATACGCATCGCAAAGCATGTAACAGGATGAACAGTTTTTAAGAATGAAATGGAGAACGGTCCAATTTGAAGTGTTTCTTTTGGATTGTACGCGATTCCTTTCGTATGCGGTTCATGCGTTAAAGAATGGAATCCATTCTCATCAAACGAATGACCGTATATTGGTAACTCCGGTAGTTGTCCTTTTGTCACACTCGTAATTAATCTTGCATATTGCAGCACCCCAATGTCTGCAACATGATCATGATGATAGTGTGACAGTACAACTGCATCTATATGAGATGGTGTTATATATTTTTGAAGCTGTGCTAGTACACCACTGCCACAGTCTACAAGTAAACGAAAACCATCGTGTTCAAACAAATACCCCGACGTTGCTTCTCCCGCTTCTGGAAAGCCGCCCCAAAAGCCGACAACAGTCATCTTCATATGTATCCATCCTTTCTAAAACCGCGTAGGAATGCCGTTTTTTTCCGTACTTGAGAAAGTTTTTTACTTACATCCTACATTGTTAACTATAATCCATTTCCTAAACTTTTTCATTAATTTTCACTTTTGTTATAAAACAGTTGTTGACTTTTGTTTTTTGTACTAATACAATGATAGTAAGAAATGGAAATGGAGGGATTGACATGATCGATCAACCAATGGAGTTTTTCCGAAATTTACCGACGAAAACTTGTGCTCATTGCGGGAAGGAAATTGATGAGCAGCACGAAGCATACCATAACAAATGTGACGATTGCGTTCACGAAGAATAGTAGTTTGTAAACATAAAAAAACCTAGCAGACATAGTCTACTAGGCTAATAACATCGTATCCTTCATCGTTGAACCTTTCACCAAGAGCTCCAGTTCAAACTCATACAATTCTTTTTGTCGATAATTTTTCGTATGGATTTTATCCATCATTAAGTCGACAACTTTTCGGGCCATCTCGTCGATTGGTTGTTCAATTGTCGTAATACCTGGCTCTGTAATCTGCGCCAAAATTTGATTATCAAAACCGATCACAGCGAGATCTTCTGGAATACTCCAACCATGGCGTTTCGCCTCTGAGATAATTCCAGCTGCAACCTCGTCGCCTCCTGCCAAAATCGCGGTAGGATTTTTTTTGTCCTTTAATACTTCATTGAATATTCGTTTTCCATCATCCCAAGAGAAAGCGTTTTCAAGAAAATCGATCGCTTCCACTTCTCTACTCTTTTCAGTAATAGCGCGTAAAAAGCCCATTTTTCGCTGTTGGCTCACTACTTTCGTTTCGTTGCCACGGCAAAAAATCAGATTACGATATCCTTGTTCTAATACATGATTGGCAGCTATGTATGCACCCTGTGCATGATCGAACTTCACTGTTGGAACATTTGCTTCCTCAATATATTCATTACATAACACGATTGGACCGTGTTGCAAGTATGGCTCCACATTCTCCCATGGATTTTCTAGTGAACATAGAATAATCCCATCTACTTGTTTCGTAGATAATAATTGTAAATACTCCATCTCTTTTTCCGGTAAATATCTTGTTTGACAAATAATCAGTTTATATTTATGTTCAGAAGCAGCAATCTCAATTGCTTCAATAAATCTACTAAAAAAAGGATTTGTAATCCTTGGAACAAGCACCGCAATTGTTTCTGTTTTTTGTTTACGAAGCCTTCTCGCCGCAGAATTAGGAACGAAGCCTAAATGCTTCATTGCTAATTGAACCCTTTTCTTCTTCTCATCTGAAACATATGGATGATTATTGATCACCCTAGAAACCGTTGTCCTTGATAACCCCGCTAATTTCGCCACGTCCTCGATAGTCGACACGAAATTTCCCCCTTTGCATGAAAACGTTTTCTTATCCTGATTATATAGTATATTATTGGAAACTGCAATATAGGTTCTTATGATTTTACTATATTAATATTATACATAGGGAAAAGTCTGTTAATGGCAGGGAATTACACACTACTTTTAGAATTTCACAATATGCATATAAAAAAAGGTTTACATACCATAACGTATATATACCTTCTTAATTAATAAGAATTCTATTCAATATAAAAAGCCATCAATACGTCGTCTCCATATGATCCATCTTCATATTTAATTTGCTTTCTTTGCCTTCCTTCTTCTACAAAGCCAATACGTTTGTACACTTGAATTGCTCTATCATTAATAGAAACTACACCTAAGCAAATTTTCTCTAAACCTTTCTTCCCTTTAGCCCAGCTAATAAGAAATTCAATTAGTTTCGTACCAATGCCTTGATTACAATACGCCTCCCTAATCCCCATTCCCATTGTGCCTGCATGTCGTAACCGTTCTAGTTCATATCGTTTGAAAACCAGAAAGCCAACCACCTTACTATCTACCTCGTAAACTATATAAAGGTTGCCTTTTTCACTACTTGTCTGTATCTTTTCTCTTTCTGAATCAATATCATTTGGTAATTTATTTGGAGATGATATAAAAAACTTTGTAGTAGTTTCTGATAATATAATTTCTTTTCTAATATCCATAATTGATTCCGCATCAACCTCTTTTGCTAATCGTATCACCGAATCACCTCGTACCTTTTTCTTTTAAAAATAATATTGGAACTATCAAACTAAGAATCTCTAAAACGCTCAATATGCAACATTACATATTGAGAATCTTTTCACTTTTGATACAATATCCTTACATCTATATAAAAGGAATGCATAAAATGAATCCAATTTTAACAGCTGCAAAACAACTATTACATAAAGACGAAGTTATTATATCTACTTTAAATTGTTCACTTACTGGCTATATTATTACGCATAAAGTTCCGTATCCGGGCATGCTACTTGCTACTAATAGAAGAATTCTCTTTTTTAGCCAATATAAAAATACATTAATTTTCGAATTTGAGTATGAAAAAATTGTATCTATAGAAACGAAGAGAAGAATCTTTGATAAAAAAATAATATTTTATTATGAAGATGAATATATAACGGTGGGATACATTACAAGTTCAAATATTGAAGAATTCATAGACTTACTACAGAGAAAATGCAAAACTAGCACGGATTCATAATCAGTGGGGATTTTATTCATCCCCCACTGATTATTAGCCCTCACCAATCGGGCTTTTACGGGCAGCCCGACTCCCACCTATCCTTACGGTTTAGCTATTTCCTGCATAAACCCAGCCATGCTCGCTAATACACTAGTGAAAACGAAAAGTACAATAATAAGAGGGATAAGTTTGTCTTTATTTAAATTCGTTATCGTTTTTAAACCTATTCCTAATAAAACGTAATACCAAATATTAAATATATCTATTCTTTGAGCAATTGTATGCAAGATCATATTATCTGTCGCTATTGCACCTAAACCTGTATAAGATATCTCATACCCACTTAGAGAAAATGCAATTAATCCGTTTAAAATCATCCCTATCCTTAATACAAACGAAGCATAAATGATTATCGGGAATGTTTCTTTATAGTTAATATCAACTCCAAAGAAAATCATAATGTTCTTATAGAATATAGGTGCAAAAAGTATAGCTATGATTCCGCTGACTGCTGAAAATCCAAATGTAGTAAAGAAAGTTATGTATTTCGGAACAGTAAATCCCGTTTTATCATGAAACATACTGAGTGCAGGATTATTTAAAGAATTCCAAGACATTAAGGCACTTGAAATTATAATAAGCACAATTAAAAGAGCTAACGGGAAAAATATATTTCTTTGATTCTTCATCCTTTTGAATTGTAGTGTTGGTGAAGTGAATATCCCAATAATCGATGGTTTTCCCGAAATCTCTTCCTGTATAAGACTACTAACTTGCAAGAAAATTCCCCTTCCTTATTACACTTATAACTCCTCCCACTTCGTCCACACTTCTCTCCCGTTTATATGGTACATATTATCCTCACGATCCATAAATCCATGCACTATGAATTCTCGTCTAATCGTACAAGAATCATCATGATATTGTTTTATGAATGTATTAATTTCTTTTTCTGTATATTGATTTTCAGCGTTTAACTTGCTCACTAAATACTCTAACAATACTAGTTTTTTCTTCTTTTGACCTGGAATCGATTTTAAACGATCCTCTTTATCGAAAAAATTGCGAATGGTCGTATCACGAAATTTCATTTGGCTTTCGGTCATTTTGTTGTCCTCCATCAGTTTTTATGTAATAAAACTTTATTGTTTGTCCTTACTATTTTTCTTCATTCTTTTACTTACAACATCCATAAGGTAATACCCGCTAATTAGCACATAGTAAACTAAAAGTATTCCTAGTGCATCTTTCATATTTATATATTTTTCTTTATGAAACAAGATAGGTGAAAGGGCGTAAACAAGAAAGATGATTAGCGGATTTAAGATAAAATAATAAGTAAGATTTCCTTTCATCGTATCAACTCCTCTATTCTATGTTTCTCTGCAAATTGTTGTAATTCCTTTTCACTTTTACTCCTCTCATCCACACTTTTTTAATTTATTTATCACCCTTATATTTGTAACTTATTATTCAAATTAACAATTCCATATGGTAAATTATGTTATAATCCATTTATACATACTTTGGAGGGTACATAGTGAAAAAAGCTATTATAGTATTAAGCATCCTATATCTTATTTTAACCGTACATACAGGAGCTGTTCTTTTAGGAAAAGAAGATTATAGAGGTGCTATCAATACATTAAAAGAAACGAAGGAAGTCTCTTCATTTCAATCTGCAAAAGACGGTGTGATTTTATTAAAAGGAACATTAACTACTACACAACCTATTACAGAGGAAAAACTTCAAAATAAAGAATTTGCACTTCTTGAAATTAATACATATAAACGACGAAAAGCAAATTGGAAAAACATTGATACCGAGCAGCATATTGCAAAGCAGCTCTTACTAAACAATGAGGCTCTTCCTGCATTAAAAGAAATCCGTTTTTCAATGGAGCCAATTACACTGTTAGGAAAAGATATTTCCACCGAAGATTACTCACTAAAAAAGGATGATACTCAATTAACAATTAAAGGTAAGGGATACCGATATACAGGAATAGAAAACAAATCAGATACTCTTATTTTTGGTATAAAAAAAGGAGATACACTTGAAGGGTATAGTGGCTCAGAAATTCTAATAGGAAAAACAAAAGAGGACATTGCCAGTAACATGAAACTATATACTTTTGCTGAAAGATATGGTCCATTTGTTTGGATTGTAGCTACAATTATTCTTATAAGTATTGTTATATACTTGTTCCGTAAAAATAGAAAAACAAATGAATTTTCTCAACCAATAAAACAAGACCAATAAAAAAGGCACCATTTCGGTGCCTTTTTTTATTGGTCTTATTTAAGCTTCAATCGATTGATTTTCAGCAATATTTTTAAATTGTCGTTTGTGCATCCACGTTAATGAAGCAATTGTTCCAAGTGATAATACAACGATAAAGATCATGAGTATCCCAATATTTTGCCACATGAAGTTAAAGTCTCCGCTTGATACGACTGCTTTCAATCCTGATACAGAATATGTCATCGGTAACCAAGCATTAAATGGTTGTAAATACTTCGGAATCAACTCTAGCGGGAATGTTCCAGCACTTGTTGTAAGCTGAATAATTAATGTGATGATTGCGATGAAACGCCCTGCATCACCGAATGCTGTTACTAAACATTGAATTAATGAAATAAACGCTAAGCTCGTAACAATACTAAAGAGTATAAAGTATGGAATACTTTGTACTTCTACACCTAACCAGAACAGTAATATGACATCTGCTACTATTGCTTGAATAATACCGACTGATAGTAAAACACCAAACTTACTAATAAACCAGCTGAATCCTGATTTCGGAACGCCGACTGTATCGCGTAATGGGTATACGATAGATAATAGTAATGCCCCAACGAATAAACCGAGTGATAAGAAATACGGTGTGAATCCTGTTCCGTAGTTTGGAACTTCCGCCATTTTCTCCGTCTTCACTTTTACAGGGCTTGCAAACATATCATACGTTTTATCCGTTCCTTTCACTTCACCAGTTTTCTCTGCCCCTTCGCCAAGTTTCTCAGCAAGTTCACCTGAACCATCATTTACTTTTACGAGGCCATCTGTCACTTTTCCTGATCCATCTGCTAGTTTATTTACTCCGTCGATTAGCTGGGTTG
Source organism: Bacillus sp. TH17 (assembly GCF_016651125.1). NCBI lineage: Bacteria > Bacillati > Bacillota > Bacilli > Caryophanales > Bacillaceae > Bacillus > Bacillus sp. TH17. The sequence goes on along the minus strand of NZ_JAEKEN010000001.1, from coordinate 754,732 downwards.
AGCCAGTGGACATTTTATTTAGGCCACCATTTAGAGTACCTAAGCCAGTTGTTACTTGACTTGAGCCATCTGCTAATTGCGTTATTCCGCCTGTCATTTGACTTGCTCCTACAGATAATGTGCCTAAACCGCCTGTTACTTGGTTTGATCCATCTGCCAATTGATTTATTCCGCCTGACATTTGATTTGCTCCTGCAGATAATGTGTCTAAGCCACCTGTTACTTGACCCGAGCCATCTGCTAATTGATTTATCGCATCAATTAATTGACCGGATTCGTTTTTAAATTTATTTGCGCCTTCTTTTGCTGCATTTAAATTCTTACCAAATCCTTGGAAATTTTCAACAAATCCTTTTTGTCCACTGGCTAATTTCTCAATACCATCCGTTAAAGATTTCAATCCCGCTGTATTCGGTAATTTGTTTTGCGCATCACTTGTTGTTTGATGTATTTCGCCTTTTAATTGTTTTACTTCTTCATTTAATTTATTTGTTCCACCTGCTACTCCGGCAGCTTTCTGCTGAACCGTCGCTGTACTTTTTGCCGCATTTGTTATATATGGTTGTAACTGCTCTTGATATTCTTTTGGTAAACTCTCGATTTGTTTTTGTAAATTTGCAACATCTTGCGCTGCAGTTTTTGCATCCCCTGCTGTTGATTGAGCGACTTCATTTAACTGACTTATATTTTCTCCAGCACCATCTATTTTCTGATTTACCGTATTTAATATAGTAGGAACTTTCGACTGCATTTCCTCTAAGCCTGCAACAGAATTTTTCACTGTACTATTTAACTCTTGCAAACCCTTTTCAATGTTTTGAGAAACTCCCTCTAATTTACTTTGTCCTTCGGCAAGTTTTTCCATGCCAGTTGATAATTCATTCGTTCCTGTTTTTAATTCACCTGTTTTACTTACTAATGTATTCAAACCTGCCGTTACTTTCTGAGATCCATCTTGTAATTTCCCTATACCTGTCTGCATCTCACCTGTTTTACTATTTAACGTATTTAAGCCTGCTGTTACTTTCTCGGATCCATCTTGTAATTTCCCTATACCTATCTGCATCTCACCCGTTTTGCTATTTAATGTATTTAAACCTGCTGTTACTTTCTCGGATCCATCTTGTAATTTATTAGATCCATCTGCTAATTTCCCAACTCCATCTTTCATCTCTCCAGATTTCCCTTGAAGTGTATGGAGTCCATCCGTCACTTTACCTGATCCATCATGCAACTCACTAGCTCCATCATGTAACTTATTCGCTCCGTCCGCTCCATCTGCTAATCCTTTTGAGACGTCTTTAATGGAATCAAACATTTTCTCTGCATATGTTTTCGTTAACGTACTTGATACTTCACCTTTAATTTTTTCAATGGCTGTTCCGCCAATTTGTGAAGATAAGAAGTTTAAACTTTCATTTGGAATATATTCTAAGTTCAATGGTTTCGGATCGTCTTTTAATAACGTTGTAGCGTTACTTGAGAAGTCATCTGGAATACGTACTAACATGTAATACTTTCTGCCTTCCATTCCCTCTTTCGCTTCTTTTTCACTTACAAATTCCCATTTGAAACTTGTATTATCTTTTAAGTTATCAACGAGCCCTTTTCCGACCTCAATTGGTTTCCCATCAAATACTGCACCTTTATCTAAATTGACTACCGCCACTGGCAAATCATCTAACTGTTTATACGGATCCCAAAAGGCCCATAAAAACATACCTGCATATAAAATCGGTACAAATAAAACCGCAATGATTGGGATTAATATTTTTTTACTTTTTATAATCTCTGCAAATTCTTTACTAAGCAACTTATGCCATTTCATAATTTATCCCCCTTTTCAAAAATGACCAAAATGTATTTTTAGTCATTTTTACCCAAATAAAAAGGCTATATCTGTTCATACATATGCCTTATCCCCGAATTTATACTATGCACATTTTCATCTACATGATTATATTTAACCATCCTCCTTATACGATTGACCAATTTGTTCAATTAGTCATTTTTTATAATATTAAAAGGATTATCTTAATTTGACAATCCTTTTAGTAAATAAAGTTCGAATAATTCCGATATTTTTTCTTTTTCTAACGGTTCATGATTTTTTTCCCAATCAAAAATAAGTGATACGTATAGGCGAAGCATAATAAACGCTGTAATTTCTGGATCACATTTGCTAATTTCACCCTTTTCAATCGCAATTTCTAAATACGATTGAATAACAGAAACGATTTCCACATCTACTTGTTGCATCACTTCTTGTACTTCTTTCGTTCCCATATCACGCTCTTCTTGAATTAGTTTAATCATGAGCTGATGTTCTTTTCTAAATTCTAATATGCTATATAATGCTCTATGTACATTTTCAAAAAATGAAATATCTGAACGAATTGCATTTTCTGCAACTTGCTTCATTTCTGTAATTAAATTAGAAATAATTTCACCAAATAGCTCTTCTTTATTTTTGAAAAAAGTATAAATCGTTCCTTTTCCTACATTCGCTAACTTCGCTACTTGATCCATCGTTGTTGCTTTATAACCGAACGCTGAAAAAGACTTTGTTGCAGCTTCAATAATAGAACGTTTTCGATCTATCGCCACATCTTCACCTCCAAAAATGACCAATTGGATAATATAGTCAATCAGTACATCTTTGATATTACCACACGCTTACATTCTATACAAGTTCTCTTTTTTATTATCCCCAGTATAAAAAAATTCCAGTCAAGTTATATCATACTGTCCATAGTGTATCAAAAAGTATACTTGTATGGAAAGCAAGAATATATTCATAACAATTGCTGGCTAGATCACACTAGAAATCTAATTAAATAGACAGTGTTCTTAAAACCAAAAGTTTAAGAACACTGTCTTTTATTTTGACATAGAAAGTAATATTTTCTCCATCTCTTTCTTAGTTAGCTCATCATCGATTATCTCTTCGTATATCTTTGTATCTCTTGTAAAAATATCATTCACTATGACAATTTGATACTCACTATTCTTACCTTGTGCTGGTACAAACATTTTGAGGCCTCTTAACTTACCCTCTCCATGAGAAGATTTATTATATACCATTCCTTTCCCATCTAAACTATAACTTTCTAGATTCTCTTCTCCAGGCATCATGTAGTGTAGTGGATCCTTATTACCACCTACATACATTCTTGACTGATAAATTGTAAAACCATATTTCCCTTTTGTATATTCTGATTTAATAACTAATTCTACATCTCTTCCAAAATATGAATCAGCCCATTCTCTTTTTAACTCATAACCTTCAGTCATATAAGTCGGCTGCTTAATTTGAAATGGTACATGATCTTTCGCTTCTTCTATAGTATATGTTAAAGACTTCTCCAGCTTATCTCTAAGCGGTTTTAATGTCTTCTCAATAGTAGCTAGTCTTTCTTGATCAGCTTTCTTCAAGCGTTCAGGTTTATATTCCTTTGTATCTCCATCATAATTCTCAGGCACATTTTTCTTAACCATTGCTTTTTTATGAATTTCTTGCGCTTCCTTAAATAATTGAACATACTGCTCAAATTCTTCTTTTGTAAAATTCTTTTCTGCCAAATACAAAAAATCTGTATTCCTTTTATATGACTTTATTGACATCCCCCATTCTCTACTTGCATTCTCCGGTGTACCTAATACTGTTTCTATCGCTTTTTCAAAAGCCGCTTTAGATTGCTTTTTTTCTACAACTTTTTCTTTCTGTCTTTCATCCCCCTCAGTTATCCTTGCATTTAATAAGAATCCGCCTGCTATAGCTGCTATAGCAATGATTCCAAGTAAAGAAAGACGATAAGATTTCTTTTGGAACTTTTTAATCATAACGATTCTCCTTTTCAGTGTTCGTTTATTTCTACTTAAATTTGCTAGGCTTGGTGCTTGATAGGAATAATGTTCTAAAAGAGTAATAATTGTATGACCGTATGCAATTTGCTCCTCTTTATCTATAAAAGTAAGCGCATATGCATCACAGGCTAATTCTTGATCTTCTCGCATACAGAAATAGGCGTACCAAAGAATCGGATTGAACCAATTTAATAGGAGCAAACTGTACATAATCCAATTTACAGCTACGTCGTTTCTCTTAATATGAGCTAACTCATGGTAAAAGACATATTGTAATTGTTGCTCATTTAATACTTTCATATGTTTTTTTGATAGTAATACTTTCGGCCGAAAGAAACTGAAAACAGTTGGGCTCGCAATCTTTTCTGCTAGACGTAATGAAACTGCCTTCTTCATTTTCATAGACTGCTTACAGCGATTAAACACTGTAACGACCTGTTCATCCGTAATATCCGCTTGTTTCTTTATGTAAGAATATAAACGTCTATTTGTAATAAACGTTATGACTGCTAATACGATTACCCCAGCTAGCCAAACATATAGAGCAAGTTTGTATAAAGAAAATGTAGTCTGTTGTTCCGCACTCGCGTTTACTTCAGGTTCACCATTTTTTGTCACAGTTTCAGAATTTGATTCCAATTCCACTGTATGATTGGTTTCTATGTTCACTATACTCTCAGTAGACGGCATATTTTTTGGAATAACTTCCGATACACTAGAACTATAGGAAAGTAATGAATAAATACTATAAGAGCTATCTGGTGACCATGGTAAAAGAAGTCTTATCATTAATACGATCCACAGCATATATTGCCATCTCGGCGTTAACTTATTTCTAAATAGAACTTTTATACATAAGATAAATCCAACTAATATGCTAGCCATAAGTGACGTTTCTATAAGCCAATCAAAAAAATGAGGAAGGTATACATTTATAAGCGTGTCTATCATTGTTATCTATCCTTCCTCTTATTCTCCTCGGTCTTTTCATCTAAAATGCGTTTCAGTTCGTTAATATCTTCTGAAGACAATTTTTCCTCTTTTAAAAAATTAACAAGTAATGGCTTAAACGCTGCGCCGCAAAAACGCTTTAGCAAAGATTTTGTTTCAACTTGCAAATAATTATCTTGTGATACTAACGGATAATAAGCATACATACGCCCTTTATCTTGATGATAAGAAACGGCTTCCTTTTGTACTAACCGATTAATTAATGTACGGATTGTTTTCGGTTTCCAGTCCATTGTATCTTCCAGTTCTTCTATAATTTCATTCGCTGTTTGTGGAGAATTCGACCACAACACTTTCATAATTTCTAATTCTGCTTCAGATATTTTAGGTAATTTATTTGTCATATTGTTTTCCACCCCTCTTATTACATTTGTAATCTACAATTAAGATTACAAATGTAATACTAAATTGTCAACCATATTTTAGAAAATATAATTTCCGTTAAACCTTACTTAACGACAACGAAATTCCCTTTTTTCAAATAATCAAATAAAAAAACAAGAAAATCTTTACATTTAATAGTAATATAGAAAATAGACAAGTTTATCAAAATAGTGGAGGCTTTTTCAGTCATGATGCGTGCGCTTCGTTTAAATATAAAGCAAGCTTTTTGTAGTCGTATTTCTTTAATTATTATGTTTAGTGGATTCGTTCTTATTTGTATTTATCACTATTACTATGTAATTCGTTATTTAGGGGACGCAGCAAGTGGACCTATTTCAACAGATATAAAATGGATCGGATTTCGCGACAATGAAATGGATGTTTATTTATTATTAATGCCAGTTATTGCGAGTTTCCCCTTTAGTACAAGTTACAATTCGGATAAGTCAGATGGTTTTAAACCGTTTGTGAGTAAGGGGATTTCTTTATTTCCTTATTCATTAATGAAATATATCGTTACGTTTTTTTGCGGAGGATTTCTTTATACATTTCCATTCATCTTATCGTTATTATTTTGCAAATTAACCATTCCAGACGGAACACCTACGATTGGTTCAGGCATCATAAATGCTGATGGAATGTTCGCAAACCTATATTTCGATGCGCCTCTCACTTACATTACTGTATATATCGGAATTAATTTTTTATTTGCAGGTTTAATGGCTCTTTTAGGACTTGCTGCATCTGTATGGTCACAAAAGGACTATATGGCAATTCTCTTTCCATTTGCAGTTGCCTCCATTCCTTACGTCCTGCTAAATACAATATTTCCTTCAATAGGCGGAGCACCTATTCATTTATATGATCCGAAACAACCATTGCAAGGCATGTCACCATACATTTTAACGATGCAATGTGCTTTCTTCCTTCTCGTTAGCTTATTTATGTATATACAAGGAGTAAAGCGGGATAGAAAAAAATATAGAAGAAGGCTGCAAAAAAGAGATCGGTGTAGAAAAGCGTTTCAAGCAATTTCGGACTAACTAATTGAACGAATAAGAGCGTAATTCCCTAAGTTAGCTTAGAGAATTACGCTCTTATTATCATTTACATTTATCAATCTTATATTTTCAATACTCATATAATCCTCTCCCATTTACGGCGTACCTGCCAATCCCCATAAAATAACGATCGCCGCAAAATAAATCGCTTTAATACCTACAACTGAACATAATAAAATAATTGCGTATTTACTTAATTCTCTTCTTGCACCGATTAAAGTAAAAATAACCGCCAAACTAAACGTTATATAGGAAGTTGCGGTATTTATTAAGTAATACATACTATCTAGATTCTGTGTAAGCCCTGTTATATCGGCTACAAACTGAAGCATGACGATCGTACTAAAAAAAATTGCAAGCTGATTCATTAATTTTCCATTTAACCATGCTTGCATCTTTAACCTCCTCATTATAAAAAACTGAATTTTAAATTAATTTTAACATGATTTTTACAGAAAAAGAACGCTTAGTATATTTCTAAGCGTTCTTTCTCGACTATTTAAGAAGCCTTCTTCAAATCAATTTGAACAAGTACTGGATCGTGGTCACTTACACGCCCATGTTCTTTCATAATGTTTGAGTTTAAGTGTACAGGGTCTACAATTGTGTGCGGTGCGATGTTGTTTGTTACTAAAATATGATCTAGCACTTGTGCGTTACCTTCATGAATGTACGTGTAGCGGTTCTCTTTCGGCACTGTGTTTAACATATCTTTTAATATCGTTCCCTCAAGTGCTTCTAAAGGTTTAGAGAATTCAAAGTCATTCATATCACCTAATACAACAACTGGTGCATTTGTATTCTTTTCTTGAATACCTTGTACGAAATGATTCACTTCTTGTGCTAATTGAACTCGTTTTTCTTCACTCTTTAATACGAGCGGCTGCACTTTTCCAAATGGCGTTGCATCTCCTAGTTTTGAGTTTAAGTGATTTGAAATGACAACAACGTTTTGTCCTTGGAACGTAAATTCTGCCGCTAACGGTTTACGTGTACTTTCAAATAATGAATTTTCTTCTCCAATACGAACAACATTTTTATCTAGTAACTTCGGTACTGTCGCTAATTTCACACGAGATGGGTTATAGAAGAAACCGACGCGAATATTCGCTCCAGGTGCCCCACCGTCTTGATTGTTGTTCGGCGCAATTTCTACATACTCATACTTCGGTCCACGAATTTCTAATACAGCATCAATGATACGTTTTGCGCTTAAAGACGCATCAGTCGTACCGTCATTGATTGCTCCATTATTATCTTGCATCTCTTGTACACCGATAATATCAGGCATTTTTAAATTATATTTAATAGAATAAGCTAACGCTTTCACTTTTTCATCTGTTGTTTCTTTTTTGTTCGCTGAGAAGTTTTCAATGTTATATGTAGCAACTGTTAACTTATCAAGACGCGGCTGAATATTTGCCCCTACTTGCTTAAATCCGCCGTCCACTACAGATGGTAATTCCGTTACTGGCGAAATGCGGAACGAACCGTAGTCATATCCTACTACGCCTGTTATATCTCCAGTAAACGTATCGCCTACTTTCGCGACATAATCACGAGGTACTTTTACAGAAAGGCGCTCTGGATTTAATTGCTCTTTATCTAATAAAGGTGTACCATACTTCGTTACTACTTTATCTCCGCCATTTTTTACTGTTACATATAAATTACCGTTTTTCTGCGGAGCGATAATTTTTGGTGTTGGCATCGTAACACGCATACCTTCTACACTTTCATAAAAGTCGATTGCATCTTCATTTGGATCAAATAGACCGAATGCATCATTATCGATAATTTGATCAGGGATTTTCACACCGTTTTCTCCTAATACAATCGGCGCTGGTAAAGGTTGATCTTTTGCGATTACAGCAACGCGACTCGCCTTAATTTCCGTCGTCGTTAAGTCTGTTTCAAATCGCTCTGCATATCCAGGTCCAACATATTCTTCTACTTCTCCATCAACTTGGACAAGATCTCCTACTGCTACATTCGCATCTTTTTTGTATACGTAAATACCTTCAGAAGTAGCTGGATCATTATCCGGCTGATTATCTTCTATATAAAAACCATTTTTATCAAGCGCTGTGACAACGCCCTCCACACTGTTTACTTTCTTCCCATTGTAAGGAGAAATATGTGATTTCCCTTGAATATCATGAATACGAACTGGTTCATTATTTACGATAATAAATGAAAATGTTGAAATCGCTGAAGAAGTAAGCCCTTCTTTCTCTGCAATTGCTTTAATCACACTATTTTCATTCACTACAATTTGTCCGTTATAACGAACGCTCTTGTTTGTAGGGTTAGAGCCATCTAACGTATAGTAGATTGTTGCTCCTTCTGTATTCGTTGTTAATGTTACTGCTGTTCCTTTTGCAACTTCCCCACCATTTGGTGATGCCACTACATCGCTAACGCGGTTTTGTTCTTCTCCTTGAAACTTATGAGCTGTTACTGATTTTAAACCTGGGCTACCGAAATATAACTCAAGCGTCCCTGTCAACCTAACTTTCTTCCCGATATTTTCAGGATGGTCTTTCACATTTACTGCCGATCTCACATCGCCTTTTGGCAATTGAACAGGCATGATTTTGTCTGGATTCGTTTCGTTTGGCGAATCGGCAATTGCCACGTTTGTGTCGTCAAACTTAGCCGGATCTTTCGTGTATTTAGAAGGACTTTGCGTATACCCAACGATATATCCTTCCACTATCCCCTTCGTTTTCCCTTGCTGCTTAAATACTTGAATTGCTTTTTCTACTGACATAGAAGTAGTTTCTTCCGCCTGCGCTAAAGTTCCAGTAAATGAAAGCAATAACATCAATGATAAAAAGACACTTAATAATTTCTTCACAGCCATTTCCCTCTCCCTATTTCATATTTTCTCAACATTTCTATCATATCAAATGATTCGTTATATAGAACTATATTTCGACAAGTTTTACACAAAATTTATTTAATTTACAAGTTTTCAACCTATAATACAAAATAACTTATATAGCTTTATTGACTAAAGGTATTTTATCCAATAAACAAAACGCCTTCAATATAATTGAAGGCGTTTTGTTTGAAATATTTTAATGTGCGACTAATTTAGTCTCCATTACTTTTTCTAAATGAAATAACACACGTTTCGCCGCTAACTCACCTTGCTCAATACAAGCTGGAAGACCAGAACCAGCGTAAGAACTACCTGCCAAATACACACCTGGCAATTCTTCCTCCATAAATGTTGTGAGCTTTTTCATTCGCTCTTTATGGCCTACTGTATATTGAGGCATGGCTTCTTTCCAGCGGCTTACAATTGTAAACTCTGGATCCTCTGTAATATCCATTGTCTTTTGTAAGTCCTCTAATACGAGCTGTACAATTTCTTCGTCAGTTTGTTCAACAATCGCTTCATCACCTGGGCGTCCGACGTAACAGCGAAGAAGCGTTTTTCCCTCTGGCGTTGTATGTGGCCATTTTTTATGTGTCCACGTACACGCTGTAATTGTATAATCACTATTTCTTGATACGACAAATCCGGTACCATCAATATCACGCTGAATTGCAGACTTTGGGAAAGCAAGTGCCACGTTTGCAACTGATGTAGACGGAATGTTACGGAAGAAACGAAACTGCTTATACTGCGCAAACATAGATGGCAATACTTTATGCGGCGTCGCAACTACAATCGCGTCTGCTTCCATTTCTTTTCCGTTACTAAGCGTAATCGTATAACTATCACCAATTTTTGCAACCTTTTCGATACGAGTTCCCTTCATTACCATATCATTAGGAATCTTCGTTTCAAGAGATTCTACTATAGATTCTAAACCGGTTTTCACAGTTTTAAATATTCCTTTTTTCAATTCAGCCTTCTCTTGCTTTGGAGCGAGCGTACGCATACCGAGTGAAATACTACGGTGCTCCTGTTCAATTTGATAAATTTGAGGGAATGTTGACATTAAACTCATTTCATCAATATCCCCTGCATAAATACCAGATAATAATGGCTCAATTAAATTTTCAACGACTTCATTTCCAAGACGATGCCTGAAAAACTGCCCGAGTGATTGATCAGAAACTGGTTTTGATCTAGGCATTAATAAGTCAAAACCAGCTCTTAGTTTACCAATTGGGGAGAACAATCCGGAAAATAGAAACGGCGTAATTTGCGTTGGAATTCCCATCATTGAACCGCTCGGCATTTTATGTAACCGATTGTTTACGAGAACGAACGATTGACCAGCCTTATTATTTACAAGTTCAGCATCAAGTCCTAATTCTTTCACTAATTTAGCTGCACTCTCTTTTCTTGCTAAGAAAGAATCAGGACCGCGTTCAATTGTAAATCCATCTTTTTGAACGGTTTGAATTTTCCCGCCAAGTTTACCAGACGCTTCTATAAGCAATGCATCTATCGGCAAGTTTTTTTCACGAATTTCTTTTTGTAAGTTATACATTGTTGTCAATCCTGTGATGCCACCGCCGATGATCACAACTTTTTTCCTCAAGTAAGCTCCCCCTTTCTACTTACATTACAGATTCTTTTTTCTTTAATACAACATCTGCTAAACAGTCGATAAATGCGTCCGATGCGTTTGGCATTTCTGGACGATAATATTTCGCGCCAATTTCATCCGTTACCACTTTACACTCAAAGTCATTGTCATATAAAACTTCTAAATGTTCCGCAACAAATCCAACTGGTGCATATACGAATGAACTGTAGCCGTATTTTTCATTTAGTTCTCTCGTTAAATCTTGTACATCTGGACCAATCCAAGGATCTGGTGTATTTCCGGCACTTTGCCAACCTACTGCATAATTTGCTACTTCAGCACCACGTGCAATATAGTCAGCTGTTTCGTTTAATTGATCCGGGTATGGATCGCCGAGTGCGATAATTTTTTCTGGTAAACTATGTGCAGATACGATTAACACCGCTTTTTCACGTTCTGCTTCTGACATACCGTTATATATACCTTTCACTGCATCGACCCAATACTGAATAAATTTCGGTTCTTTATACCAGCTATCGATGCCGTGAATTGTTAAGTTTCCAAGTTTTTCTGCTTCTTCTTGCGCTCGTCCTACATACGACTTCACGCTAAAAGTAGAATAGTGAGGGGCAAGAACGAGTGCAATTGCATCTTCTATTCCATCTTTATGCATAGCTTGTACTGCATCTTCAATGAACGGTTCAATATGTTTTAAACCAAGATACATGTGGTACTCTACTTCATCTTGTATTTCATTTAAACGTGTCTCTAACTTTTTAGCTTGCTCTAATGTAATAGTAGCTAAAGGAGAAATACCACCAATTGCACGGTAACGCTCTGTTAAATCTTCTAGCATTTCAGGACTTGGCTTTCTTCCTCTGCGAATATGTGTATAGTAACGTTCAATATCTTCTTCTTTATATGGCGTTCCGTATGCCATTACAAGCAAACCAATTTTCTTTTTCATACAGACAATCTCCTTTACTTCGCTAACTGTTCTTTAGAGTACTCATGAATAAATGTAGTTAAGCGTTTTAATGTATCTGGATTTACTTCTGGGAATACGCCGTGACCTAAGTTAAAGATATAACCTGGCTGCTTCATCCCTTGATCTAAAATACCTTTTACATGTTCTTCAATAACAGGCCAAGGTGCTAATAAGAATGAAGGATCCATATTTCCTTGTACCGCCTTGTGAACACCACGTGCGCGTGCTTCTTCAATCGGTAAGCGCCAATCTAAACCTACTACATCAAGCGGTAAGTCGTGCCATTCATTCACTAAATGTGCAGCACCTACGCCGTGCATAATCATTGGAACACCCACCTTACGAACTTCTGCAAAAATACGCTCCATCGCTGGTTTAATAAATATACGGTAATCCGCTACATTTACTGCTCCAACCCAAGAATCGAAAATTTGAACCGCTTTTACTCCTGCGTTAATTTGCGCTTTTAAATATGTAATAACCATATCTGCAAGCTTATCCATTAAAGCGAACCAAGCTTTCGGCTCTGCATACATAAACGCTTTCGTATTATGATAGTTACGAGAAGGACCGCCTTCAATCATATAGCTCGCTAACGTAAATGGAGCTCCTGAAAAACCGATTAACGGTACATCTAACATTTCTGTCGTTAATAAACGAATTGTATCTAGTATGTAAGGTACGTCATCTTCTGGATTGATTTCCCCTAATTTTTCTACGTCTTGTAAAGAACGGATTGGACTATCGATAACTGGACCAATGCCAGATTTAATTTCCACATCAACACCAATTGCAGGTAGTGGTGACATAATATCTTTATAAAGAATTGCTGCGTCTACGTTATATTGATCAACTGGCAACTTTGTAACGTAAGCGCACAACTCTGGATTATGTGTAATTTCAAATAAAGAATATTTCTCTTTTATCTTTCTATATTCCGGCTGTGAACGACCTGCTTGACGCATATACCATGCTGGTACATACTCTGTACGTTCCCCCCTACATGCTTTTAAAAATGTCTCATTTATAGTTCTTACCAAGACCCTAGCTCCCTTCCTTACCAATGCTTTTTCTTTAAATATGCTCTATTCCGATATTTATCTTTTTTTACTATACAGCTTGTAAAAACAAAATGCATAACATTATGTACGTTGTTCATTAAATTGACACAAACGTTCGTAAAAACGTTTACTATTTTCACAACATTCTTATTATAGCACAGAGAAAAACTACGGTTTAGCTACTTTTGACTTTTCTCCTTCACGGTTCGTTTGTGTGTTATATGGTACAACGTAAAAACTTGGTTTTGAGAATATATTAATAAACTTCTCCTCATATTTCCCCGTTCCTTTTGCCGTTCCAACGTGAGTATGAATTCCTTTTTCAACTTTATAAATCCGATACATAATTCGCTCATCAGGAAGCGGCGTCCAGCTTAGTTTCATTGCAAATAAACCGAAAGGACTAAATGCTAGTTTTGCTTCCACGTTTTGAATCTTATCTAAACGAATTGGCAGTCCAATTGTTTCAACACCTTTTGGCCTATGAAAACTCGCTTTATCTTGTATGTTTGCTTTCGTTAAAATCTTTTTAAATAACATCGTTGCAGATGCATTTCCATCTTGTAATTGATGCTCTTTATCGGTGCGGTCATAGCCAATCCAAACTGCACCTACTAAATTCGGTGTATATCCAACGAACCACATATCACGCGCACCATTGTCATCATTCGGCAATGAAGTTGTGCCTGTTTTTCCAGCTAAAGCTCCATTATATACGCCAGCTTTCGCCGTACCTTCTTTCACAACTCCTTCAAGCATCTTTGTCATATACCATGCCGTTTGCTTCGAAAAGACTTTCGTTTCAGCTTTTGATGATTCTCCAATGACCGCCCCGTGTCTATTTAATACTTTATCGATAACGTGCGGTTCAATAATATTCCCGTTTGCTAAAAAAGATCGGTACATTTTGACAAGATCAAATGGAGACACACCATTTTTTAGCCCGCCAAGTGCTGTGCTTAAACCTGAGTCCGCAATATGAACATTCCCTTTCTCTAAATATTGCTTTCCCTCATCTACCCCTAATTCATTTAATAAAGATACAGCTGGCACATTTGCTGATTCTAATACCGCATCGTACATCGTCATCTCTTTCGTATACTCATGATTATAATTTCGAGGTTCATAACCTTCAAACGAACTTTTTTCATTCGTTAATAAAGAATATGGATTATATTTCTTCGTCTCAAGTGCAGGTCCATATACGATAAGCGGCTTTAAAACAGAACCAGGCTGCCGCTTTGCAAAAACGCGATTAAGCCCTCTAGGAACATACTCTCTTCCGCCAATCGCGGCTTTAATTCCGCCAGTCTGATTATCCATTAATAAAAATGCACCTTGCGCCCCGTTTTCTTTACCAGGGAAATTTCTCGCATCTTGAAACTGGTTATATGCTACCTTTTGAACTTTTTCATCCATCGGTACGACAAACGTATATCCTCCGCGCAGTACTTCTTGATGCGATAAACCATATAAACGCGCCGCTTCATCTATAACCATATCGATATACGGCATATATGCGAGTTCACGTTCATCTGAATTTTTATAAAGAGCGATTGTTTTCCCTTGGTAACGAACACTATCTTCCGCTGTTAAATAGCCTTGTTTATGCATAAGTGACAAAACAAGATCACGGCGCCCTTTACTCTTTTCTAGGGATAAGTACGGTGAATAGCCATTTGGCGCTTTCGGAAGCCCTGCAAGCATAGCTCCCTCTTCCACTGTTAAATCTTCTACATTTTTATTAAAATACAACTTTGCTGCCGCTTGAATACCATATGCCCCATGACCGAAATAAATATGGTTCATATACATTTCAAGAATTTGCTGCTTCGTATATTTTTGCTCTAATTGAAGAGAAATTGCGACCTCTTTCAATTTACGCGTAAATGTTTTTTCGCGAGTTAAAAAGACATTTTTAGCTAGTTGCTGCGTAATCGTACTACCGCCTTCTACCTTCTCTCCAGCTAACGCGTCTTTATAAAGCGCCCGAAATATAGAAGGGTAATCAATTCCTTGATGCTCATAAAAACGAGCATCTTCCACAGCAATAAATGCTTGCTGCACGTACTTTGGAATTTCTTCAATCGGCACGAGCTCTCTATTTTCTACATATAACTTCGTAATTTCTTTTCCTTTCTGGTCAACGATACGTGATGAAGAGTGGAAAACAAGCTGCTTTTCATCCATCATATAGCCACCAGTTAACACAATAAGTTTATAGAGTACAATCGCTACTACGAACGTTGCTACCCCGCCTAATAAAGTCCACTTTGCTTTCTTCATACATCGGCCTTCTTTCCAAATGATGGTACATTTATTATTTGAAAAAGAAGTATCTTTATGTATATAATCTTCGAAGTTTTTTAAGAGAATTGATATAATAGAGACAAACCATAAAGGGGGCATTAAAATGAAGGCTATTATTTCATACGAAACACCTCTAGAACAAGCACATTTCACTGCAAAAAATAACGAAAAAGATATGTTTTATAAAGAAAATACTGAAGAATCTGTGGAATCCACACTTCAGTATGACGTATTAGACGCTGTTGGAGAATTTAAAGGACAACCTGGCTACATCGTTTGTAACAACATTTCTGTAACAGACGAAGGTCGCCCTGTATTTGAAAACCGTTTTAAAAACCGTGCTGGTCTAATCGAAAATGAGCCTGGCTTCCAAGCAATCCGTGTTCTTCGCCCATTAAGTAACGATACATATGTCATCTTAACGATGTGGGAAACTGAGCAAAACTTTAAAAACTGGACAGAATCACGTTCATTCGAAAATGCTCACAAAAAACGTCCTGCACAAGCAGAAGGACATGCACAGGCTCAGGCCCATCCACATGCAGAACAGCAAAAAAGTATTTTCTCGCGCCCGTCGTTCGTGACTACTTTTGATGTGTTAGTTTAAGTTTCTGAGTTTAGAGACCTCGGTACATGAAATTATATTAGCGATTTTTCGAATATATCGACTTATCGACAAATGACGACACAAAAAAAGGAAACACCATTACACACTGGTGTTTCCTTTTTCTTTGTACCAATTATATATGCGAAGCGCGTCTTCTTTTCGCATATGCTTCACTTCATAACCATGTCCCGTCACCGCTACAGCAGCTGTACATAACTCGTCTTTCTTTTGAAAATAAGATTGATTGTATCCGACCACTTGAATATGCCTTCTTCGCATGATCCCTGTATATTTCGCGAGACCTCGGTGCACCATTACTAACTGATTGTCTCGTATCATATATCCACCACTTTTATATCTAGCGTATGCAAGTATTGTAAATACAATAAATAGCGGTATAAGAACGAACAACGCAGTATGTTGTTTAAAATATATACTCGCACCAGCGATTGGCACAGCGAGCACAGCACTTGTAATCCAGCCCATTACGACGTAACGGCGTAATGCAGCCTTCGGTAAATGAACGATTTCCTCTTCTATTTCATATGGCAACTGTAAATAGGCAAGTAGCTGCTGTACATCTTTTTTCTTCATAAAAGGATGTAACATCACTTCATTCCCTGCCGCTTCTATACTTTGAATGACTTCCACTTCGACAGAGCAATAACCGAAAGGCTGGCGGAGAATTCCTTCTTTCACAGTAATTGCTTGAATGCGGTGGAGCTTTAAGACAAACTCTTTCTTATCAAATAACCCTTGCACAATACGAATTTCATTTCCGTTTCGCTCTATTTTAAAGTTCGCATATTTTAGCGCATAACCAGCTGTCGAAACGACCCACGAAACCGCCATTAAAATCGCGGCCATAACGATTAATTCATATACACCGTTATCCATCACATACGCTTCCACTTTATTTATGAGCCATTCTGGAAGAAATTGATTAAACTCTGTGTAAATAAGAAGTAATCCAGAAAACACTAATCCGAATCTACCAGACGTAATGGAAGCTACTAAAATCTCTTTCATCGTTAACTGATAAATCGTCTTACTTTCTTCTGCCATGGGTACTTCTTCACTCGCAGCGCTTCTTTTTTTATTTAATAAGGCAATCAGTTCCTTCGCTTCATCTTCTTTAATACCAGCTAACATCACTTCCGGCTCACTACCGCCGCCCGCTACTTCTATATTTAATTTCGTAAGCCCAAGCATTTGATAAATGACATTAGAAGATGTACTAATGTTTTGCACACGGTCTTTATTTAAATAACTTTCCTTCTTCACAAAAACACCGTGTTTAATATGTACAATATTATTTTCAACCCAGTACACTTTGAAATACCATTTTATAGATGAGAAAATTGCCATAATAAATAATATGGCCAAAAGAACAAGATGTAAGAAATACCAAGGTTTTACTTCACCATCTGAACGAAATAAAACAAGCAAAATAAAAGGCAACAAAGTCGCAATTCGAATACCTAACAATATCGTGATCGGATGTTGCCTCTTATACACCCTCATCACTCACTTTCGCAAGCTCTCCAATTTGTCTTTTCAGCTGCTCTGCTTCTTCTTTCGTTAAGCCTGGAATACTATGAGAAGTTGCCGCTGTTGAAATATGTAATTCTGCTAAATTATACTTTCTCATAATCGGTCCTTGCTCAATCGTTACGTGCTGCACGCGAATCATCGGAATAAGTACGCGTTTTACAACGAACATTCCCTTTTGAATCTCAATCTCTTCTTCATTTAATCTGTAACTATAATAACGTTGACGTAAATTTGGAAATACAAAATAGTCGAGTGGTATGTATATAACTGCTCCTGTCACTAACAATCCAAACAACCAGCCCCACCAGTTAAAGTTAATCATAAAAAAGAAATACGCAATTACGACTGCTAGTATAACTGCCGCCCCAATTAAAGCATGAATTCTCCACACTTTCAGCATATTAGAATGAATCTCCCTCTCTAACGGCTGCATCTCATCACTCCAATTATATGAATTTATTAATTATATATTAGTTGTTATATACAGTTTTGTAAAATTATAGTTCCTTACATTGTGTCGAGCATTTCTTTAAAATTCCCTTCATTAATGGAATACACCTGAAACTGAATGTAATCTATCTCATTCGTATTAGGGCGAGCGTATGGCAAAATGTTAAATTTAGAAGCAGTTCTTCCTAACATATCTATAATCATTAGAGAAACGTCAATATATTCGAAGTCTACACGGAATACTACTGCTTCTCCCGTAAATTCATACTCTTTAATCGTATCATAAGACTTATTCGCACTTATAAGCGTTACTTTTAATAGTTGGTTTAAATTTTCTGGCTTGAAATTAATCATTTATACAACTCTTTTTTAATAAAACACTATGAAAATAGTGTAATCTTTTACTTTCATAGCCTCACACATTCATTATATTAAAAATAAAGCTAGTTTTTTATAATTTTTTTGATATAATTACTTACGGGAAACGGGAAGACATTTATCTTCCCTTGTGTTTTTATTTGCATCTAGTACTTTTGCTAGATGCTTTTTTATGCTAAAAAGGTACCCTCAAATACTTTGAGGATACCTTTTTCATCAATTTAGTGCATTTCAACAATTGTACCATCTTCGAACACCTTGAATACTCCAGTAAATCCTGCTCCAGCTGCACCTTCTATTTTATATGTCGTACGCACTCTAATTTGATAATATTTCTTTCCATTTTCTACTTGCGTATCCTCTAGCGTGTAATTATATTCTTCTTTATATTCTTTTTTGATATATTCTTTAGCTTTCTCAAAAGTAAATGCATCTTGATTCTTTCCTGTCTCTACTTTTTGGTTCTTTTCTGTTACTACCTTCTGATTCTTTTCTGTCTCTGTTTTTTGGTTCTTTTCTGTTACTACCTTTTGATTTTTTTCTGTCTCTGTTTTTTGGTTCTTTTCTGTTACTGCCTTTTGATTTTTTTCTGTCTCTGCTTTTTGGTTCTTTTCTGTCGCTACCTTTTGACTCGTTACTGCATCATTTTTTTGTGCCTTCGCTGCTGTCGTTACACTCTTTGCGGTTTTTTCCTCTTCACCAATTTTAGTGATTAATCCTAAAGCCTTTTTATTATATTCTTCAAGGTTCTTGTTATCTTTTGTTTCTGAAACTACCTTATTTAACATCTCTTTCGCTTCTGCATAATTTTTCTTACTTATTAACTCTTCGCTTTTCACCAGTTGCTCTTCATACTTCTTTTTTTGTTCTAAGATCGCTACTAATGCTGTTCGTTCTTCCTTTGCTTGTTTTATAAGCGCATTACTTCCATTCTTCATGCTCTCTACTTTTTCAAATGACTTGATCGATTCTTCTACCTTTGTTTCTTCTTTTAACTTCACTGCTTCAATCATTACTTTCGTTTGTTCTACAAGCACTTTTGCATCTGAATCATCTTTTTTCTCATCTAGTGCTCGTTCAAATGATGATAAAGCATTTTTATATTCTTTATTCGTTAACGCGGTCTTCCCTTCATCCATTGCTTTGTCAAAATCCCCATTACTACATCCAGCTAGCATTAAAAACGTAAGTCCAATTACCGCTAATAACTTTCTCATTTTCTCTCCCCCTATATATAACTAAAACAATAACATCATATGTATAAAAGTCTGTGTAGTAATTAGACTGAAAGTAACTATGTACTGTACATTTCATTTACTATCATTACTTAAAACTCCTAAATAGTTGGTAGTTGGTTTTCTTCTTCTTTTAAGACAGAAAGGAATTTTAATAAAGCCCTTACTCAGAATCTTTACTACACACACTCTTATACACATAGAAAAATCATTTTTCGTTTATAGTTTGCTATTTCTTCAGCTTTAAACATTCTCAGCTAATTGGAATACAAACTATAATCTGTAACATACCGAAAAGCAACAGAAAATAAATCGTAACAAAAGTCACGATTTGTAACTCTCTTGTAACACAAATGTAACATAAGGTTTTTAAACATACAATAGTTTTTTTTACATTATTTTCCCCCTCTACATTTTAAGATCCAATAAGATTCCAACCCTAATTTCATCTCCCACCTACTATTGGACTATCGCTCTTCAAACGCTTTAAGAACGGGACTTATTTCCTAAATCATTAAAATTAATTACATAGATTGCTCTTTTTTCAACAAAACACTACGAAAACGTATAAACTTTTCCTTCCATACCTTTACACATCAAATATATATAATAAAGCTAGTTTTTATACTTTTTTTGAAATAAGCACATTCGTGAAGCGGGAAGACATTTATCTTCCCTTGTGTTTTTTATTTGCAGCTAATTCTTTTGCTAGATGCTTTTTTTATGCCAAATAAAGATAAAAAAGGTATCCTCAAATACTTTGAGGATACCTTTTCACTTTTATTATCTTTGCTGTTTTCTACCTAATACGAGTAATCCAAAACTCATCATTACAAGAAGTGCTCCCATATATGGTTCCACAGGCATTTTCTGCCCTGTCTTCGGTAATTCTTTTTCAGGTTTCTCTGGATTCGTTGTTCCAGGTTTCTCTGGATCTGTTGTTCCAGGCTTCTCTGGATTCGTTGTTCCAGGCTTCTCTGGATTCGTTGTTCCAGGTTTCTCTGGATCTGTTGTTCCAGGCTTCTCTGGATTCGTTGTTCCAGGCTTCTCTGGATTCGTTGTTCCAGGTTTCTCTGGATCTGTTGTTCCAGGCTTCTCTGGATCTGTTGTTTCCGGTTTTTCTGGATCTGGTTTTTCCGGTTTCTCTGGATCTGGTTTTTCTGGACCTGGTGGTGCTAAATGACTCAATTCGTTTAATACTTCTAATTGAACTGAATTTATCATTCCTTTTGTGATTTCAAATGGAATTGGATTAGTTAATTTTTCATATCCTTTTGGTGCTTCTACTTCTACAAGTGTATAGTTACCTACAGATAGATCTGAGACTTTTGCTTTTCCTTCTTTATCTGTTGTTACTCTCGCTACTACTTTACCTTTTTCATCATGAACTTCAAACACAGCTCCTGATAATATATTCTTGCTTTCAGCAGCCATTTTTGTAATTTCCACTGAACCTTTATCTAACTGTTCATTCTCTACTTTCAATGATAAAACTTTCGTCATACCTTTTGTAATTTCGAATGATACTGGTTCTGTTAATTTTTTGTATCCTGGTAAGTTTTCCTTCTCTACTAATTTGTACTTTCCTACAGATAAATCTGAAATTGTTGCTTTTCCTTCTTTATCTGTCGTTACTTCTGTTACTACTTTGCCTTGCTCATCTTGCACTTCGAAGACTACGCCTGCTAATGCTTTTTGACTGTCTTTATCTACTTTTGTAATTTCTACTGAACCTTTATCTAACTGCTCATTCTCCACTTTCAACGATAGGACTTCTGTCATACCTTTTGTAATTTCAAATGATACTGGTTCTGTTAACTTCTTGTAACCTGGTAAGCTTTCTTTCTCTACTAATTTGTACTTTCCTACAGATAAATCTGAAATTGTCGCTTTTCCTTCTTTATCTGTCGTTACTTCTGTTACTACTTTTCCTTGCTCATCTTGCACTTCAAAAACTACGCCTGCTAATACTTTTTGGCTGTCTTTATCTACTTTTGTAATTTCTACATTACCCTTGTCTAACATTTCGTTTTCTACTGTTAAAGTAAGAGATTTTGTCATACCTTTTTCAATTTGGAAAGTAATCGGATCTACTAATTGCTTATATCCTTTTGGTGCATTTACCTCTACCAACTTGTATGTTCCAACTGATAAATTAGTAACCTGTGCGTGCCCTTTTTTATCTGTCGTTATTTTAGCGACTACTTGTCCTGCTTCGTCTTGAATCTCAAATACGGCATCAGCTAAAGCATCTTTATTTTTTTTGTCTACTTTTGTAATTTCTACATTTCCTGTATCCACTAATTCATTTTCGACAGTTAATTGTAATGCTGTAACTCTACCTTTTTCAATTTCGAATAAAATTGATTTTTCTAGTGGTTTGTATCCGGCTGGTGTTTCTACCTCCACCAACTCATACTTTCCAATAGATAAATCTGAAACGTTTGCCTTTCCATCTTTATCCGTTTTTACTTTTGTTACTACTTTCCCTTTTGAATCACGTACTTCAAACACAACACCTTCTAATGGTGCTTTACTATCTTTGTCTATTTTTGTGATTTCAACATTCCCCGTATCCACCATTTCGTTTTCTACAGTGAACGCTAGAGATTTTGTCATACCTTTTTTAATTTCAAATGATACTGGTTCTGCTAACTTTTTGTAACCTGGTAAGCTTTCTTTCTCTACTAATTTGTACTTTCCTACAGATAAGTCTGAGACTTTTGCTTTTCCATCTTTATCTGTCGTTACTTCTGTTACTACTTTGCCTGCTTCATCTTGTACTTCAAAGACTACGCCCGCTAATACTTTTTGGCTGTCTTTATCTACTTTTGTAATTTCTACTGAGCCTTTATCTAACTGCTCATTTTCTACTTTCATTGATAGGACTGTCGTCATACCTTTTGTAATTTCGAATGATACTGGTTCTGTTAATTTTTTGTAACCTGGTAAGCCTGCTTTTTCTACTAATTTGTACTTGCCTACAGACAAGTCTGAGATTTTTGCTTTTCCTTCTTTATCTGTCGTTACTTCTGTTACTACTTTTCCTTGCTCATCTTGTACTTCGAAGACTACGCCTTCTAATACTTTTTGACTGTCTTTATCTACTTTTGTAATTTCTACTGAACCTTTATCTAACTTTTCGTTCTCTACTTTCAATGATAGGACTTCTGTCATACCTTTTTTAATTTCGAACGATACTGGTTTCGCTAGTTTTTTGTACCCTGGTAAGCTTTCTACCTCTACTAGCTTATATTTCCCTACTGATAAATCTGAAATTGTTGCTTTTCCATCTTTATCTGTTGTTACTTTTGTTACTACTTTATCTTTTTCATCTTGCACTTCGAAGGTTACGCCCGCTAATACTGCGCCACTTTCTTTGTCCACTTTTGTAATTTCTACTGAACCTTTATCTAACAGTTCGTTCTCTACTTTCAATGATAAAACTTTCGTCATACCTTTTTTAATTTCGAACGATACTGGCTCTGTTAGTTTTTTGTATCCCGGTAAGCCTGCTTTTTCTACTAATTTGTACTTGCCTACAGATAAGTCTGAGACTTTTGCTTTTCCATCTTTATCTGTCGTTACTTCTGTTACTACTTTGCCTGCTTCATCTTGTACTTCAAAGACTACGCCTGCTAATGCTTTTTGGCCTTCTTTATCTACTTTTGTAATTTCTACATTACCCTTGTCTAACATTTCGTTTTCTACTGTTAAAGCAAGAGATTTTGTCATACCTTTTTCAATTTGGAAAGTAATAGGATCTACTAATTGCTTATATCCTTTTGGTGCATTTACCTCTACCAACTTGTATGTTCCAACTGATAAATTAGTAACCTGTGCGTGCCCTTTTTTATCTGTCGTTATTTTAGCGACTACTTGTCCTGCTTCGTCTTGAATCTCAAATACGGCATCAGCTAAAGCACCTTTATTTTCTTTGTCTACTTTTGTAATTTCTACATTTCCTGTATCCACTAATTCATTTTCGACAGTTAATTGTAATGCTGTAACTCTACCTTTTTCAATCTCGAATGAAATTGGTTTTTCTAGCGGTTTGTATCCTGCTGGTGTTTCTACTTCTACCAACTCATACTTTCCAATAGATAAATCTGAAACATTTGCTTTTCCATCTTTATTCGTTGTTACTTTAGTAACTACTTTACCTTTTGAATCACGTACTTCAAACACAACACCTTCTAATGGTGCTTTACTATCTTTGTCTATTTTCGTGATTTCAACATTCCCCGTATCCACCATTTCGTTTTCTACAGTAAATGTTAAAGACTTCGTCATACCTTTTTTAATTTCAAATGATACTGGTTTTTCTAACTTTTTATAACCAGGTAAACTTTCTACCTCTACTAATTCATACTTTCCTACAGGTAAATCTGAAACATTTGCTTTTCCATCTTTATCTGTCGTTACTTTTTTTACCTCATTGCCCTTCTCATCTTGGACAACAAACGTTACTCCCGCTAACGGCGCCTTATTATCTTTATCTATCTTCGTTATCTCTACGTTTCCCGTATCTACCATTTCATTTTCTACTTTTAATGATAGTACCTCGATCATGCCTTTTTTGATTTCAAATGATACTGGCTCTGTTAGTTTCTTATAGTCTGGTAAACTTTCAACTTCTACTAGTTTGTATTTCCCTACTGATAGGTCTGCAATTTTTGCTTTCCCATTTTTATCTGTTGTTACTTTCTTTATTACTTTTCCAGCTTCATCTTGCACTTCGAAGACTACACCTTCTAATGCTTTTTGGCTGTCTTTATCTACTTTTATAATTTCTACTGAGCCTTTATCTAACTGCTCATTTTCTACTTTCAGTGATAAGACTTCTGTCATACCCTTTTTAATTTCGAATGATACTGGCTCTGTTAATTTTTTGTAACCTGGTAAGCTTTCCGTCTCTACTAATTTGTATTTTCCTACTGATAAGTCTGAGACATTCGCTTTTCCATCTTTATCTGTCGTTACTTTTTTTACCACTTTTCCTTTTTCATCTTGCACTTCGAAGACTACGCCTGCTAATGCTTTTTGGCTGTCTTTATCTACTTTTGTAATTTCTAATGAGCCTTTGTCTAACTGCTCATTTTCTACTTTCAATGATAGGACTGTCGTCATACCTTTTTTAATTTCAAATGATACTGATTCTGTTAGTTTCTTGTAACCTGGTAAGCTTTTCGTCTCTACTAATTTGTACTTTCCTACTGATAGATCTGAAACGTTTGCTTTTCCATCTTTATCTGTTACTACTTTTCTTACCACTTTATCTTTCTCATCTTGGACTTCAAATTCGACACCCGCTAATACTGCGCCGCTTTCTTTGTCCACTTTTGTAATTTCTACATTACCTTTGTCTACCATTGCATTTTCTACTGTTATTGGGAATATGCCGTCCCCTGTTACATTTACTTCGAACTCTTTTTCTTTTAATTGGTATCCTTCGGGCGCTTTCGTTTCTTTTAAAATATATTTTCCTGGTGCTAACGGTTTAGAAATTGCCTTACCGTCTTTATCTGTAATAATATGCTCAACTACTACACCGTCTTTTACTATATCAAACTCTGCATTCGCTAATGCTTTACCACCATTTTCCAAATCAATTTTCTTTAATTCAATTTGACCCTTTTGCATGGTATTTTTAATTTCAATTGTTTTTGTTTCTCCAGCTTGAAGTGTAACCTCTACCGGACTTGTTAATTTTTGATATCCTTCAGGTGCTACTTTTTCATAAATTTTATACGTTCCAGGTGCTAAAGTTTGAGGGGCTGAAAAACCTTTTTCGCCTGTTTTCAGTACTGCAACAACCTTATCCTCACTATCTCGAACTTCAAATTCGGCACCTGTTAACTCTTTAGTCGGATCCTCAGCATCTATTTTATGAATAGCTACTGTACCGTCTTTTGGAGGTTCAGGCGGCGTAACCGTTACTTCATTTGATGTTAATTTCTTATCATCAAAATGTAATTCTGCTTTATTAGGAATCTTCTTATCTACGTAAGAAGATAAGTCTGCATCAGCTTTAATTTTCGCCTTAATATTCAAGTTAATTATCTGGTCTTCATATGACTTATAGTCAAAACTCTCACCGAACGTAAATGCTACTTCACTTTTTTGTTTATCTATCTTTAGTGTTCCTTTAGAAGTAATATCTTGGCCATTTTGATCATACACTTTTGCCTCTAATACTTCTAATACATCTTCTAAATCATCACTAATTACCATAGATGTGTATTTAGGAGGATCGTTTGGTATATGTGTACCAACTTGATATTGAATAGGTTGATCCATTTGCGCTAACTGCTGATTCTCTACAAGCTTACCATTCTCATCAACTATATTCTTTTCAATACTAGGTGGATTATCTTCGCCTGAACCGCTTCCTCCCCCACCACTTACGAATACTTCTCCTACTTTTTCTTCAGTTTTAATATTTTTGCCTTCTAATTTCACTGTATTTTTATGAGGCTTTGCAGCGGGATTGGTAATCTTTGTTTTATATCTTAAAATATAACCTTTTGAACTGTCTGGAAATTCAATTGTAAATCCAGTCTTCGTTGCATTAATTTTAATTTTAGATAAATCTGCTGACTTAATATTTGTTGGTGCATAACCATCTTCAAATACAGCCTCTTCTAATACTACACTGTCTGTAATTAACTCATGCCCAGGTCCTAATGTATCTGTTAATTTAAGATCTTGCATTTCTGTTCCAGTTGCATTTACATATACAAGCCAATCAGCAATGGACGGATCTTCTTGATTATAAGAACCCCATTTCAATAGGTTATCTGTATTGGGCTGCGGCTTCGGTCTCTCTGTCGTATTACTTACACTTACTTCTTTATTTACGATTTGACCATCAACGTTAAATTCTAATGGGATTTTTTGGACACCATCATATGCTTCTAGACCAAAGTAAAATTCTACGAATAAAGAACCTTTAACGTTATTCTTTCCTTCTACATAATCACCCATAGTACACGTTAATAGACCCTTTTTCATCTCACATATACCAACTGTTTTGCCTTCAGCATCTTTTAAAGGAAAACTCATATTCATAAGATCTTTTCTAAATTCTTTTGGCATATCAATTGTGAATTGATCTCCACTTTTTATTTGCTCTTTAGCTGACCACTTCACTTCTACTTTCATACCATCTGAAGCCTGATATGGTTCAGATGTTGTGCCATCAGTACGAGAAATATTAATCTCGTCCACTGGATTTTTTATCACAGCGGCTTGAATAACTGGAGCCCATACATTCAGCACTGAAAATAATACTAGAAAAACTAATGAAACCATTGAAATGTGCCTTTTAGTACTTTTCGTTTGCATAATTTCCTCCTAATTTTTTATATTTATATAACAAAAAAAGACCGTCCGGTTGCATCAAAAATGTGCAACCAGACGATCTTAGTAACCAATATATTACCGTAGACTCTAAGCTTTGCGGCCTATCCTTTCGAATAGTGTGCTAAAAATATTTTTTTATTCTTTTTTTGTTTCATTTTCCTTTTGAACCAAATATTACTATACCGTCTGGACGGTTATAATTCAACACCCTGCAAAATTGTTCTATTATTCTAATAAAAAAATAATTCCCCATCGGATTAAATAAACCAATGGGGAATTATTTTTTATTCTATAGTTTGTATATTCTACTTATAGGAAGCATTGATAAGAGCTTGAATCACTTTTTCTCTTAATTCAGAACTTAGTCTTCCAATCCCTAAATATTCCGAATACCATAATCCATCAGCTGCTAATCTAATAATTGTGGCACAAACAGAATCCATTTCATCATTTTCTATTTTAGTTTGCAATTGCTGAAATGCTTGTTGTAATGGCTCAAGTAATTCCGGTTTTAGCATTAATGCTGCCATCATACTACTACACAACTCTTCTGTTCTTTTCTCATTACTTAATCTTTCCTCTACAAAAGAACGAATCCACCTTCCTTTCTTCTCTGTGTCTTCCGTTACCCTATTATGAATAGCACCATGATACTCCTCTGTCCCTTTAAGTATCATGCCTTCTATTAAAGCTTCTTTATTTGAAAAGTGATACAATAATCCACCTTTACTTACACCTGCCTCTTTTGCTACTGCTTCTAAAGTTAACTTAGCTACCCCTTTAAATTGAACAATTTGAGAAGCGGCGGCTAAAATCTTTTGCCGTGTTATGCTCGTGTTCATTCCTTTTTAAACCCTCATTTCTACTAATTCTATCTAAATACGTATTTTATTTTTAATATTGTTCAGTACTACTAGGTATTTTTTTATTCAATATAGGCTTCATTATCTTTGAATTGTTAGTTGCTTCTTCTATTAAAAATTTCCATATCATCCAATATGATAACATTAAATACACTCCGTAGACTATACATCTATACATTTATATAAATTCCTAATATTCCCATAAATGCGAAATACAATTTTAACGAGTCGATTTCCTATCCTTTAGTTTTCAAGCATTTTTCGACGCTGGTCTTCCTACCACCCTATCAGCTTTATTGTTTTATTTTATAAGACGTTGCCAATTCTTTAATCACTAAATAAAAAATGTTATTACTTCTCTTTCTATAAGTAATAACATTTTCTACCTATAAACCACTTAACAAATTTGCTTCCAACTAGCATCCTTCATATCTTCACCAGTCGGTTTTCTAACTGATTCAACAAAACATTCCTCACAAGCACCAAACGCAATGAAATTTTTCTGCGCTTGTCTTAGCGAAACCTCATTTGCTTCGCCTTCAAAGTCATGATCGTTAAACTGAACAGGATCATCTTCCCAATAACATATGTTACAGATTTCATATGTACCTGGTGGTTCTTCTTCTATTGTTCTATACCCGCAGCATGGACAAGTATATTTCATTCTGTCACTCCATTATTAACTTGTTTTTTCTCCCATATATTCCGGCCCACAAAGAATGTCACAGCGCAAATCATAGTTATTCCCATGAAAAAAACATTAGAATCTTCATATGTAGTTGGAATCCCAACCGTTACTGAAACAATACTACAAGCTAAAAGTAAATATAATAATAAAGATATAATATAGCTTAGTTTAAATCGTAAAATGATACCTCTAAACAATAGCTCACCAAGAAGACAGCCACCTAAAATGATAGGTACTCCAAAATACAATGTAAGGACTCCCATTTGCGCAGTAGATTGAATTATCTTTCCAATTATGTTCGGCGAAGTCATCTCATCATTTTTTCCCATCCTATCATATAAATCAAGTGCCGTTGCTGAAATAAAGAAACCTAATATAGAAAATGAATACGGAATTAAAAATTTGCTCAATCTCATTCACCTCACTTTTCCCTTCACATATATTATTCATTATTTTCTATCATTTTTACATAAAAAAATAACCCTCTATGATAAAACATAGAGGGAAGAGCTTTGAAGTGAACCCCGAAAACAGTACACATATCAAAAAACCTAAACCGTCTGTTCCCTATATTCTTTAGGGGATAAGTGGTTTAGGTGTTTTATTAGAAGGTAGTATCTTCTTTTTTATAATATTCTTTTGAAATCTCTTCATAAAACGCTGCCGATGTCGCGTAGAAATAAGGTGCAGACCATAAGAAACCGATTCCTAAAGTAAGAATACTTAAAATGAACCAGCCAAGGAAACTTAAGCATAGTAAAAAGTAATCCATTTTATGTCCATTCATCATACGGCGACTTTCGGTAATTGCTTGATTCGCTGTGTATTCTGGACGATCATTCAAAATAAAATACGTCATAGAATAAGAAAATGATTTAATAATACCCGGAATAATAAGAAGTAATGTCCATAGCATCCAGTATACATACATTAGTAAATATGTTAAAAACGACTTCATAAGCTTACTTCCATCGCTAAACCATCTAAATAAATCACCAATGCGAGCACTAGTCTCACGGATTACATTTAAAACAAGATAGTAGGCGCCTATTGTTAACGGACCAATAACAAGCATTGCAATAATACTTACTGTAAGCGAATCACTTGCTTCTTCCCAACCCCAAAACATCGAGAAAACACCTGTAATTAGAAGTTCAACAGCTCCAATAAGGATTCCAAGTAATAAGGTTGCCCCTACCGCTAATCCCCATTTTCCTTTTAATGCATCAAGTGCTTCTCTTTTCAACTGACTTATCATATATAACCTCCTAATATTATTTCTATATTAGTATACCATTTATATCAAAATTTTCACGAATTTCCCTGAAATAGAAAGGTACTACTTTTTTCTGATACGTATTGAGAAATGTGAGCTGTATTTGCACCCATATATGAATCAAACTACTCATTTCTCCATAACAAAAAAGCCTGCCTTTCATAATAGGCAAGCTTTTTCAAATTAATTCTCACTTATTCTCTTCTTATACCAATCCTGCATTCTCTCCGCATCTTCTACTCTCGTATGCTCTAGTTTATAATTCGATGATGCACTAGAAAACGTATACGTACATAAATCCGCTCGGCGCTGGAAATATGATTGTGTTTTTTCAATTGATTGGACGTGTCTTCTTCTTACAAGTCCTGTATGTTTCCCAATACTACGATGTATAATCGTAATTTGTTCTCCATTTACACCGTAACCATTTGTTTTAAATGTTGCGTATCCAAGTGTAAAGATGAGGATAGCTAGCGGTAACAACGCCCACATGATGAAATACTTTTCAAAGTATATGCTTATCCCAGTAAGCGGGACTGCTAGCATTGCGAAGAAAATGAAACTATCAATTAAATAACGGCGCAAGGCTGCTTTTGGTAATGCAGTAATATTTGTATTCAGTTCATATGGCAATTGTAAATGAGCGAGTAACTCTTGCACACGATCTTTTCGAATAATCGGATGCAGCGTAACTTTGTCTTTCTCTTCTCCCAATCCCTTACTTTGAATGACTTCGACTTGCACAGCACAATAACCGAACATCTGACGGAAAATACCTTCTTTTATCGTAATCCCTTGAATGCGGTGTAACTTTAGTACTAGTTCTTTCCTTTCAAGTAATCCTTGAGAAATACGCACTTCATCGTTTTTTCGATTTACTGTGAAATTACCATGTTTTAACGCGTAACCAATTGTAGATATAATCCACGAAAGGACGAGTAAAATAGCTACCATGTAAATCCAGCCGTATATATCATGATCCATTACATACGACTCTACGCTATTTTTTATCCATTTCGGAATGTACTCATCTACTTGGTGATACACGAAAAAGATTAATGAGAATAATAATCCAAACTGACCAGATGTAACAGATGCTAATAAAATTTCTTTCAAAGTTAATTTGTACTCTGTCGCTTGCTTTTCCTCTGTCATAACTTCTTTTTCTACTACTTCTTCTGATGTTTCTTCTGCTTTTACTTCTGGAGTTGGCTCATTTAGTAAGGAAATAAGCTCCTTCGCCTCATCTTCTGTAATACCAGCTAGGCTTACTTCGGCATCATCGCCTCCGCCAGCTGTTTCGATTTGAATTTTCTTTAAACCGAGCATTTGATATAACACGTTTGAACTTGTATTAATCGTTTGAACACGTTCTTTATTTAAGTAGCTCTCCTTCTTCACAAAGAGCCCTTGTTTCACATGTAATACGTTATTTTCAACCCAGTATGTTGTGTAATACCATTTTTCAAACGCTGAAAAGACGGTGAGTAAACCGAATCCAGCGGGAATTAAATACCAAAATGGAAACTTTCCATTTAAACTAAACATGAAAATAAATAATGGTATAAAGTCTGTTATTTTTAATTCTAATAACATCGTAATGGGATGCTGCCTCTTATACATCCTCATCACTCACTTTCGCTAATTCTGCGATTCTCGTTTTTAACATTTCTGCTTCGTACATCGTTAAGCCTGGAATGCTGTGAGAAGTTGCCGCTGTTGAAATATGTAATTCTGCTAATCCATATTTTCTCATAATTGGTCCTTGTTCAATTGTAACGTGCTGTACACGAATCATCGGTACTAATACGCGCTTTACAACGAAAAGACCGTGCTGAATTTCAAGCTCTTCTTCATTTAATTGATAGCTATAATAACGCTGACGTAGTTTCGGGAATAAAAAGTACGAAAATGGTGCTAGCGCAACTGTTAACCCAACCATCACATACAAAATCCACGCCCACCAATCAAACTTTATCATGAGGAAAAGGTATACTAAGATGACGAGAATACCTATCCCTTCTTCAATTACAGCACGAACTTTCCACACCTTGACCATGTCAGGATGAATTTCATTTTTCAATGGATCCATGTAACCACTCCAAATCTATTAATCTAATATATGAATTGTCTCAATCTATATTTTACATAACTTTACATAAAATTGAAAATTTATTATTTATCCTCTTTTTTCTCAGGAATAAAATACCCGAACCAAAGCAGCCAAACTAAACTAATTAACGCGAACCAACCTTTATCCGCTTGAAAAGCTTCAATCATACCTGGGATTTTATAAATTCCAATTAACCCCAGAAAACCGAGCCACCAGTTTTTCTGCATTTTCATTTTTATTCCCCCTCCTTCATTACGTTTTTCACATTTCGAATCCAAATTTCTTTATACTTTAAATCGAATCCTATTAATATGTAATTACTCATATTATCAATAACGAGCGCTAACGTATGCGCGTTTTCTTCAGTTGCATGTTGTGACACAACACCAAGTTCCACACCTTTCTTTAATAAATCGTGGAATCCATTTAGAAACTCTTCTTGTATTTCAAATAAGCGTTTCTGATACTTTTCATTTCGCGTCGCAGTTACGATGAATTCATTTATAATGCGTAATATACCTTCTTGACCTCTATACTCCGACAACATATGTAAACCATCTGCAATTAATTTTTCTTCAAAATTTTCTTTCGTATATTGCTCTTTATCGAAGTAACTTGCAAAATGGTACCCAGAAAAAATTTCTTCAAATAAAAAATCCACTAACGCTTCTTTAGAAGAAAAATGATAATAAATAGCCGGTTTTGAAATACCTACCTCTTTCGCAATCATAGAAAGGCTCATCTTCTCAATACCGTGCTCTGCCATGAGTTTAAATGATGCCTCTACAATGTTTTGCGATGTTTGTAAATTCTTTGTCATACTGTACCTCACTTATTTTTACTTACCGGTCGGTAAGTAAATTGTAAAATAAAAAATCATCGTTTACAAGTATTCATTTGATAAAGATCCATTCTCTCCAAAACGGAAGTTCCGATCTGTTTGATAATGATAACCAGGGCCACTTATCGAATTCAAAAATCGAACAACATCCATCCCGAGCTTTTGCTGTAATGGTAACTTTGACATTGCTTCTTTCGAAATTGGTGGTGTTACCGCATAAGTAGATCCTATATGACTTTCATATGAGCCAAACGGCCCATAACCAATCGAATCATTTCCATGAACAACACTTACAATTCTATTATTAAATTCACCATTATTTGCTTTCTCTTGTAAATCAGGCGGTAACAAATGTTTTGCACTCGGCGCATTCCACGACAAACATCTTACGCTATCATTAAATGCTGCAACATATTCAGCCAAAGCGCCACCTAACGAATGGCCCGTCGTATATATCTCCACATCATCCCTATCCTTATATGTATCCGTTACTTGTTTCATAACTCTTTCAGCTTGTTCGAATTGATTGTGTGTTTCCCAACGTTGATTCTCTTCATTCCAATATTTCTTTGAATCTGCATTCTCAGTTCCTGCTACAGGAGGTGCTGCTGGTTCATGAACACCTTCTCGTAATACAAAATGATTAGTATCCGTTTTTAAATCCTTCATGCCTTCCCCTGGCTTCATCGGAATGCCTAAAGAGTTTTTCTCTATAATTTTGTCCCCTTCTGTACCTCGGAAAGCTACCATAACTTGCTTTTTCCCATCGACATCTCGTTCAAAGACTACTGCGTCCATTCCGGTTTGTTTGTCGTGGAATGTTTCACGGACCTTCCATGTTTGTAAAGTATCATCATTCGCATTATTCACTGTAATTTCATTTCTTAACTCTTTATCTGATTTATACGCATCTTTAGCCATTCGATAAAAGCTTAAATCTAACACTTCTTGTGTATTTTTGCTATCCAAAGTATTCCCTCCTCGGGATATTTAGTATATTCTAAATTATAGAACAACATTAACGGAGGGTAAACATGAGAATTAAAATCCGAAAATTTACCTTTTTTGTCTTTTTTATCTTTGTAAGTACAATAATTGGGGGATGTAATATGCAGGAAAATAATAAAGAAAAACAAATAGTAGATAAAGCAACAGAAAAAACAATTAATTACTTTAAAGAGAAACAAAATTTAGATGTAACTATTACTGATTACAGGTTCCCTTCTAATGATCTAGAATCAGTCTTCATAACTGGTCATATCAAAGATGATGAAAGCAAGGAATTCACTGCTACAATAGATTACAATAATAATTATAATGTTGGTTCTGTTTCAACGAATTTTTCTCTAAAAAAATAATACAATATGGATAAAAAAATGAGGAAATAGCATTAAAAGAAAAAGCAGAAAAGATCGCAATCCAACATTTTAAAGAAGATAAAAAGCTAGGTGTCACAGTGACAAGAGTGGAATTCGCCCCCTCAGATTTTTGGGTGATTTTTGTATCTGGTCATGTAATAAATAATCCAAACCGTAAAATAACTGCAGATATAAATTATAAAAATAAGGTTGAAAGTATTAGTTATGATGACTGAAATTAATATGAAAATAAAGTATATTTTTGTTGGCCCTTTATATTAATTCCAATTATTTCATATGTATATAAAGGATGAGAT
This sequence comes from Bacillus sp. TH17, assembly GCF_016651125.1. Taxonomy (NCBI): domain Bacteria; kingdom Bacillati; phylum Bacillota; class Bacilli; order Caryophanales; family Bacillaceae; genus Bacillus; species Bacillus sp. TH17. The sequence goes on along the minus strand of NZ_JAEKEN010000001.1, from coordinate 720,512 downwards.
CAATATTCAATAAGCTCAACTTCTAACATTAAAAATTTAGAAGCAATGTATCAAACTTTTGGGCACCTAACAATAAGGTGTCTATTTTTATTTTCAAAAGGAGCCCCTCAAATAATTCTTAAAAACCTAGATTGATTTGAACCTATTAAAACATTTTAAAGTTTCTCTTCTACAACATTTGATATATCCCTAATTTAGGAACCAATGATTGGAGGAGAATTATGTTGCATAAAAGATTGTTTTTTTATTTAGTTTTCATTTTCATTATTACTACCTTAGGAGGCTGTAATAATGAAAATAATACCGAGGAAGAAATCATTAATAAAGCAAAAGAAGAAACCATTCAATATTTCAAAAAAACAGAGGGCTTAGATGTATCAATTACTGATCATGAATTTGGACCAAAAGACTTTCAAACTATCTCTATATCAGGCTATGTGACTAATGATAAAACTAAAGAATTTACTGCTTCAGTTGAATACGCAAATAATTATCATATCGGCGCTATTTCAACCACCAAAAATTTAGAGCTTAAAAACTAATAATCCAGGCACTTTAGAGTGCCTTTTCTTTATACTTCACCACACAATGTTCAGTGAATATAAAATTTATTGAAGAGGAATATAACGCAACATTCATGGAGTGATTATTCTTTACTTTCACACTTATCCTTTTAGGAGGATGTACGATAGATCAAAAAAATACTGAACAACAAATAGTTGAAAGGGCACAAGAAAGAACAATCCAATACTTCAAAGAAAAACAAGACTTAGATGTAGTAATCACTGATTATAGATTTGGTCCAAGTGATTTACAAGGTATCTTTATCTCCGGCTATATAAAAAATGATGAAAGCAAAACATTTAATATTACAATAGAATACGGTGGAGATGAATATACAATAGGTTCAATCTCTACAAGTGAAAATTTATATTTAAAATAATAAAAGAAAAGGCACTCTTTTAAAGTGCCTTTTCTTTATACCCCACCACAATGTTCAGTGGGTATAAAATTTAGGAAAAAGAAATATAACGCAATATTAATGGAGTGATTCTACGTGAAAAAATTTGGTATAAGATTATTCTTTATTTTTACACTTATACTTTTAGGAGGATGTACTATAGATCAAAAAAATGATGAACAACAAATAGTTAATAAAGCAGAAAAAGTAACAATTGAATATTTCAAAGAAAAAGAGAATTTAGAAGTAACCCTTACAAGTCATAAATTTGCTCCCAATGATTTTCAAACAGTTTTTATAAATGGACATGTTAAAGATGACAAAAGTAAAACTTTCTCTGTGGATGTAGAATATGGTGGCGGAGAATATCGTATAAGCTCTATGTCTCATTCAAAAAATTTAGAACTTAAAAACTAATAACCTGGGCACGCAAAATAAAAAGCCCCGGTTATATTTAACAGCCAGCGCTTTCTATTTTCAGTACTCTTATAATGTTTCATTTATATTTCCAACTCGTATGCGCGGGCGCTCTGTCGCACACGTAAATCATTATTGATCATCCACAATAATATACGCTGTTCTAATTGGCCCATGCACACCTACGACAAGGTTCATTTCAATATCCGCGCTATTTGACGGACCAGAAACGAAGTTCACACAAGCCGGCAAGTTTTCTCCCGCTTTACTTTGATCATGAATCAGTTTTGTAGCTTGGGTTAATCTTGGTACGATCGTACTTTTAGGAACGATTGCAATATATGACTCTGGAAGAAGACTCACATGTCTTCCTTTTAACCCATCATTAAATAGCACAACGGTTCCTGATTCTGCCAAAGTCATATCACTGAACGTAATGCCAAGGTCAGCAGCTTTCGCAAATTTTACGTCCTCTTCTTTATGATCTAATCCCCATGTACGAAAATGTGTTGTTCCTTCATTGCTGAAACATGGTGTAAGACCATACTCATTAAAGCGCTCATCATTCGAACATATAACAGATTTGATATTCCATTCTTTTATAAAAGACCCCAATGTTTCAACAAGATTTTCCTTTGTTGTTCGCTTTACTTCTGTATGAATCACTTCGCAGTGCTCTATTAACTTTAATACAAGTTCATCTTGCGCCAGTCCGTCAAAAACATCCCACTGCGGGGAAAAAGACCAGTTCGGTTTTTTCACTGCTTCTGGACGTTTCCTACCAAGCTTTTCTGATAACTGGAGTAAAAATTCCTCACGATTTTGGATGGCCATCATTGTTCTCCTTTTCGTGTTTTTCAAACCACTCTCGAAACGGTTGTTTTTTCGGAACTGGAAAATCTCTCGCATCCGTCCAAGCTTTTAACGGCCCAATTCCACGCTCGATCTTATCCCCTTTTGCAAGAGGTTTTAATGCATACGGAGCGCTCTTCGCTGCAAAAGAAAATAGTCTAGGACTCTTCACCGCTTTTTCAAAACCTTTCATAGCCACGTTCCAAGCTACAGGTGATTGTTTTTCTTCTACAATGCGGCTACGATGTTTAATTAATAAGTCATGTAACGGGATTTTCACTGGACACGCTTCTGTACAAGCACCACACAGGCTAGATGCGTAAGGTAAATCCTTATATTCATCATATCCCGCTAAAAGCGGTGTCAACACAGCTCCAATTGGTCCTGGATAAATTGAGCCATATGCATGTCCACCAATATGCCTGTATACAGGACACACATTAATACATGCCGCGCAACGAATGCACTGAAGGACACTTTGGAATTCTGTTCCTACAATATCGGAACGGCCATTATCAACAATGACTAAATGAAATTCCTCAGGTCCATCCGTCCCGCCAGGCTCAGTTAACCCTGTAATATAACTTGTTAACTTTTGTCCTACAGAACTTCGGCATAGAAGTGTTACTAAAACATCAAGCTCTTCCCACGTCGGAACAATACGCTCCATCCCCATAACTGTAATCAACGTTTTTGGAAGTGTCGTAGTAAGTCTTGCATTTCCTTCGTTTGCTACGATAGAAATTGATCCAGACTCTGCAACAGCAAAGTTACATCCAGTCACCCCTATATCCGCTGCAAAAAAATCATCACGTAAATACGATCTTACAAACCTCGCCATTTCCGTAGGATCAGATGTTCCAGTATAATCTAACTTTGTTTTAAATATTTCACAAATGTGTTCTTTATCCTTGTGAAGGCATGGAACAACAATATGTGATGGAGGATCGTGGTCGTTCACTTGTAGAATAAATTCAGCAAGATCTGTTTCTAACACTTCCGCTCCAGCTTCTTCAATCGCTTCATTTAAACTAATCTCTTCCGTTACCATCGATTTTGATTTCACAATTTTTTTCGCGTTTTTCTTTTTTACAATCTCTTTTACATATTCCCTTGCGTCTTCTGCAGTCTTTGCGAAATAAACGAAACCACCGTTTTTCTCAATATTTTCACTCAGCTCATATAAATAATAATCAAGGTTTTCTAATGTATGCTTTCGAATTTCTTCTCCTAAAGCTCGCCATTCTTCCCAGTTCCCAAGACTCTCAGTAGCTTTTAATTTCTTGACTCTCAGACCATCTTGCGCTTTCCTGACAGCCTGTCGCATAAATTGATCCCCAATACCTGCTGCAGTACGCTTATGAAAGGGATCGTTCCCAATTTTCATTCCCATCTCTATATCCCCCCTTGTTTTCGATCTTCATTTAATACTTGAGCAATATGTTTTACATCAATTGGATAACCATTACGTGTTAAACGTCCTTTTATATTCATTAAGCAGCTACAATCCATCCCAATTAACAATTCCGCACCGGTTTCCATAATATGCTTTACTTTTTCTTCAACCATTTGCTCAGAGATTTCTGGCATTTTCACCGAGAATGTCCCTCCAAATCCGCAACAATCATAATTATGCGGCAATGAAACAACTTCCAGTCCCTTTACACACTTTAATAGTTTTTGCGGTGGTTCCTTAATCCCCATTAATCGGCTCATATGACAAGATGTATGAACCGTTGCTTTTTTATGAAGCTCCGCACCTAAATCTTCTTTCCCTAACACTTCAACTAGAAATTGTGTGAATTCATATGTTTTATTTCCAAGTTCAGTAGCTTTTTTCTTTCAATCCGCTTCACTTTCAGAAAATAAGCTAGAAAACTCGTGAACCATCATAGCGCAAGACCCCGATGGTGCCACAACATATTCTGAACTAGCAAAGGCTTCAATCATATGTTTTGCAGCTGTTTTTGTTTCTTTCACATACCCGCTATTATAAGCAGGTTGTCCGCAGCAAGTTTGAGTTTTTGGAAAATCAACTTCACACTCTAAATCTTCAAGAATTTCCACAACATCTTTCCCTACTTCTGGATAAAAAATATCTGCAACACAAGTAATAAATATTGATACTTTCATATTTTGCACCCCTAAATACAGTAAAGTAAGCTCAAGTAACTTTATCTGTATATTATTGGTAAAAAAATTAAAAATATGAATAAAAATAAAAAAAAGTATCCTAAATGTGTAATTTAGGATACTTTTTGTAAAACAAATTAATTTCTATTAAGCAATCGCATACGATAACAATTCATCGTCACTTCCCCAAGCCTTTGCAACAATTGATAATTTGCGTACGCTCCGACCGGGGCACCGATGATCGGGACGAGCTGGAGCATTTTTGCTAAATCGATATAGTCTCGGTATTCTGTTTGGAACTTTTCCCAGTCCATATGATTTTCTTCTTCTGTATCCCACGTTTCAATCGCTTTCCATACTTCTTTTCGGTGATCGTCACTTGAAAAAGCAAGTTGGAAAACGTGAAGAATAAAAAGGCGCTCTTCTTTTTTACTCGTATCAAATCCGTACAATGTTGCTGCATCAAATAAAAATTTTATTTTAATAGTAAGTAATAACGGGAAATCGGCAAGGCCAAGGAGAATACCACCTGCTCCTGTTCCTGCCCCTTCTGCCGCTGCGACTTTTTTGTACTCATCCATTTTTTTACGTACTTCATCGTCTCTTCTTTGCAGTGACCAGTTCGTTTCTTTTAGCTTCGGTTTTATGAAGTTTGATCCAGCACTAATTGTTTGCACCATCATCCGAATCGTTTCTGTTAGTACCTTTTGCACTTTCGCGGGCACTAGTTGTTGCACTTTCACCTGCACTTTTTTAGAGAACCGTGTCATCATAGAAGAACCTTTCATGAATGTAGCTTTCCACTGCTCCAATTCTTTTATAACCTTCTCTTCATATGTAATCATAGGTTCATTCCTTTCAGTTTAAACGCTCAATGCGCTTTGCACCGTATTGATAAACGAAACCAATACTAAATAATATGCTTACTACAAATAAAATGCCGGTCATTATGAAATCTTTCGTCGCAAGTGCAAATATAACTGTAAATACAACGCTGCCGATAATAAGAATCGCATTTAATAAAGTAAGGAAATCTCTCTTCTTCTCGTCTCCCCCTACCGGATATAAATCAAGCCAAACTTTCATACGGTGATGTTTCCAAAGGGTTAAGAGCTGGTAGCCGATTAAGTATAAGAAAACAAGGCTTACGATAAAACGTCCATATAAAAATGGGATGAAGTAAAGAATAATTCCCCCAAGAACGAGTAAACGCATATATAATCCGAAATAGTTACCCGATCTTAAAAATGTTCTCGTATATAAGTATAAATATGTACGTTTCTCACCAATCATCGAAAGAATGAAATCAAGCCATTTCCTACGTGATACTCTCTCTTTTAACGCTGGTACATCAACGAACATATTCGCAATGCGGTACAGCAGCATCATTTTTTTACCTTCTTCAGAAATTAAATACTCCCAGTTTAGCGGCTTTCCTTTCACCTTTTGATGCATAACAGCAAGGTATAGTGCCATAAGAAAGACAATTACACCGGTAAAAATGAATGAAGTACGTTCTACAAGGACGTACACAAATAAGCCGTTTAAGATAAAGCGAATGAACCAATCTGCTTTTTGAACGCTTTGATCTGTTAAAAATGATTTTTCCCACGCTACGAATAAATTCCACGCTTTTACAATGACAAACGCGATTACAATCCATATGTAATTGGCACCTGTTTGTTTCATTTGCTGGAAATATAACGGGGCAAGCGCAGCTGCTACCATTGCGATTATGTATAACTGAATCATAAACGTAAAGAGAAATGCCTTCGTAAAGTAAGGCTTTAACTTTTCTTCAACTGGAAGCAAATACACGAGATCCGCTTCTTTTAATAACGTTTGGATGGACCCAGCTGTTAATACGAGGCCAAGTAAGACTGCCATAACAAACGCTGTCGGAAACGAAGGTGTTAACGTTTGTAACCATTGCTGGTAATAATACGCTCCTGCGCCGATGATAAATACGAAAATAAATTTCAAATGATCATTAAATACGTATTTACTATATGTACGAACTTCTTTTAGAAAGTGCCGAAATCGTTCTTTCCATAACGCTGTGCTATTCATAATCTTCTTCCTTCGTTAACGCAATATAAATATCATCAAGCGTTGCACCAGGCATATTAAACCCGGATTGAAGTTCTGATAATGTTCCCATCGCTCTCACTTCACCTTGATGCAAAATAATGAATGAATCACAATAGCGCTCTGCTGTCGCTAAAATATGTGTACTCATTAAGATGCCCGCACCACTCTTTTTCATTTGATCCATCATTTGAAGAAGTGATTGAATCGCTAACGGATCAAGCCCAACGAAAGGTTCGTCCACAATGTAAAGTGATGGTTCAACTAAAAATGCACTCATAATCATCACTTTTTGTTTCATCCCTTTTGAGAAATGAGACGGAAACCATTTCAAACGATTTTTCATCCGAAACTCTTGTAATAGTTGTCCTACGCGTTCTTCATATTGTTTTTCATCTACACCGTACGCCATCGCTGTTAATTTCAAATGCTCTTCTAACGTTAACTCATCATATAATACTGGCGTTTCTGGAATGAAGGAGAAACTAGAACGGTACGCTGTCATATCATCACGAATTGTTTTCCCATTAATTGTGACAGTTCCTTTTTTCGGCTCCATTAAACCGATGATATGTTTAATTGTCGTACTTTTCCCGGCTCCATTTAAACCGATCAAGCCAACAAGTTCGCCTTTATTAACAGAGAACGAAACATTTTGCAGTACAGGTCGTTTCGTATATCCTCCTGTAACATTTTCTACACGCAATAACTCGCTCATACGACACCACTTTCTTCATTTATATTCATTCACTTTTGTAAGAAATGTATATATTCATCTTACCAAAAATCATGGTGCACTACATAGTATCGATGCCTTCAAAAAAAAATTTAAATTTCTTGGCATATATTTTTACGAAAGCGGACATCATAATTAGTGAAGAAGGAACACATTGAAAAAGCAACCACCAATTGATGAGTACAACAACATAGTGAAGTCATCATGAAATGGGGTGTCCAAGTTGGACAATGAAATTTACACATAACCAGATAATTTGTTTCATTTTCGAAACGGGGTGTCTCCGAAAGAGCATATACTGTTTTAAAAAATAAACAATTTCATTTTAAAAAAAGATTGCAATTCATTTCACTTGAAAATGGGGTGTCTACGGCAGAAACTTTAGCCGATTTACCGTGCATTTCTTAAATAAATGAGGTGTCTGCGAACCGTAAATTATAAAAAATGCTTTTTCAATCCCTCTTCAGAAAACAGGAAGCTGAGTCAGCTTCCTGTTTTTCGTGTTTGTTCTCCTATGTAATTATGGTAAAATACGGCTAAGACTATTTGAAAGGATGAGATCGATGAATCATACAGCGGACAATTGTATTTTTTGTAAAATCATTGACGGGCAAATCCCTTGCTCAAAAGTATACGAAGATGAACATGTACTTGCATTTTTAGATATTAGTCAAGTAACAAAAGGACATACTCTTGTTATTCCGAAAGTTCACAAACAAGACATTTTTGCGTTAACGCCAGAAATCGCATCACATATTTTTGCGGTCGTTCCAAAAATCGCAAATGCAATGAAAGCAGAATTTAATCCAGTTGGTTTCAACCTACTTAACAATAACGGCGAGAAAGCTGGACAAACTGTATTCCACTTCCACCTTCATTTAATTCCACGCTACGGTGAAAACGATGGTTTCGGTGCTGTTTGGAAATCACACCAAAATGAATACACAATGGAAAATTTACAAAACATCGCAAGTACAATTGCAAATAGTGTGAAATAGTGCCACTATAATAAGAAGTAATACATAACAAGCCGATTCCTCTGGCATTTATTGTATGGCTTCTTTCTTCACAAAAAATGCCGGGGGTATGATTTTTTGTGCATAGCATGTACAAGAAAGAAAAGCTCACTTTTCTTCCCCTTGTCTTAAAGATATGCACACTTTTATACATCATGAATACGAACGAAAAATAAGGAGGTTTCCTTTTATGTCAAAAGCTAAATCCTTTATTACAGGTGTACTTTGCGGCGGAGCAGTTGCTGGACTAGCCGTTCTTTTCTCAACTCCTTCTTCTGGTAAAGCTATGCGCGGTAAGCTGAAAGAAAAAGGAACTGATATTAAAAAAACATTAGCTGATATTACAGCTGATACGAAGTTATTAAAGCGTCAAATCGTTGAAACTGCTTCAGAAGGTAAAGAAGTATTCCAAGAACTAAAAGACGATATGCATGACACGCTTTCTAACTGGAAACAAGATATTTCTCAAAACAAACGACATATCGAAAAAGAAATTTTAGACATTCAAAAGTCAATTGAGAAACTACAAGAAGCCGTTCCAGAAAAAGCGTAAACATATTCCTGCTTAGTTTTTTGCATATAACAAATATTTTTCATACGAATTGACCTTAACACGGCATATCACATAGATATGCCGTGTTTTTATGCATTTACAATATATGTTATCCCTTAACATGTAAAGACAACACATGTATTCTCGACTCATAAAACGCTTCCATAGTTATGCATGATTTGTATAGAATGTTATTTTCCCGAAAAATTTTCACAATTCTCACAAAAAGACTTTATTAATTTTTATTTTACTGGCATAATAGATAATAATGAAAAAAGAATGTTAAAGTGGGTGAGTAAATGAAAAGTGGAGAAAAAAATTACTCGGTAAAAGAAGCGATGATTTTCAGCCAACGTATTGCTCAATTATCGAAAGCGTTATGGAAATGCGTAGAGAAAGATTGGCAACAATGGATTAAACCTTACGATTTAAACATTAACGAGCATCATATTTTATCAATCGCTTATCATTTAAAAGGGGCTTCTATTTCTGAGATTGCTAAGTTTGGAGTTATGCACGTATCAACGGCGTTTAACTTCTCTAAAAAGCTAGAAGAACGCGGCTATCTTGTATTCTCTAAAAAAGAAGATGATAAACGAAATACGTACATTGAAATTACAGACAAAGGGGAAGAATTACTACTTCGCTTAATGGAGGAGTATGACCCTGAAAATAATTCTGTTTTTAATGGGGCACTTGAACTTCGTAATTTTTACGGTAAGTTCCCAGAAAATATCGAACTTATTGCGATCCTTCGCAATATTTACGGACAGGACTTCATCGATATTTTTGAGAAATCATTAGAGAATATTGAGGAGAACTTTACGGAGACCGATCAAAAATTAGTTAAGAAATAATCTATTTATCCTTTCGCAATCATGCGTAAGAATTCATTCATAAGTGGCACAAATAAGCCCTGCTTTGCTAGCGCTTCCGCAGTTTCGTGTACTTCGAGCTGATGTGGAAGCGCTTTTTCAAATTGATCTAATAGCGCATCAAACAATAGAAGGCCTTCTGCTTTCTCCACTACATATTGTTCGTTCAGTCTTTCACAAAGTTTTAGTATACGTTCAATGTCTTTTTTACGAGCTTTTTTCTTTATGATTAAAGAATAAAATGGACACTTTTCTTCATCAATCATTTTAAATAGTAGGTCTACGTAGTATTCAGCTTGTTCTAGTCTTCTTACAACGTCCATTTTCTCCCTCGCTTCCTAACACAAAGTCTTCTATTTCTGAATTTTGTAACACGAACAAAATATCGTATGATACAATATATAAAGTATATGTATTTTAGCCAAAAGGAGGTCTCGCCTCATGACTCTTATAACCGTTGTTTTTGTTGCATTCGCACTTCTTGTTATATTTTACACGAATTTCATGACACATACACTGTGTGAGCGAAAACAAATATCTGCGAGCCGCCAGCCCGGTGTCTTTCGAGTTATTAATGTATGTATTACCATTCTATTAATTTCTAGTTATGTAGAAATTATATTTCATGGAAAGTGAGGAAGGAAGCCCCTTCCTCATTTTTTTCCTCTATAAGCAAATTATACCTACTATAACTAATAAAATAAACAGTACAAGTAATAAAATAAGTTTTGAATTCATCCCCCATCCCCTCCTCTTTTCTGTATATGCGACATGCGCCCAATATGGTACCCTTTCAAAATCTGACACAAACTGGTTAAAATTTCTTTATCAATAGGAAAACCCGTCGAAATATGATATATTAAATTTTGTACATATTGCTTATACTATGAAATAAACGACACGCATCTAAACTTTATCCTAAAGCCTCGGTAAGCCCTGTTAAGCGTGCTTTTACATATAAAAAAGCAAAGACATCAGTGAGACTTAATCAGGTTCTTATGAACGAAAATAACCTATCATAAGGCGTTTCTTCATTCGTATGGGATAAATTAAAAATACATAATAGTAGGAGTGTTTATTGAATGAAGAAAGCTATGCTTGCCTTAGCCGCAACAAGTGTAATCGCATTATCAGCATGTGGAACATCATCATCAGACAAAATTGTTACATCTAAAGCTGGTGACATCACTAAAGAAGAGTTCTACAATCAAATGAAGACACAAGCTGGTAAACAAGTACTAAATAACATGGTTATGGAAAAAGTACTTATTAAAAACTACAAAGTCGATGAAAAAGAAGTAGACAAAAAGTTCGATGAAATGAAAAAGCAAGTCGGTGACCAATTCGATACACTAATGAAACAACAAGGCCTTAAAGAAGAAACAGTTAAAAATGGCGTTCGCGCTTCATTAGCTCAAGAACAAGCGATTGAAAAAGCAATTACTGATAAAGACTTAAAAGAAAAATTTGAGGACTATAAGCAAGAAATTAAAGCAAGCCATATTCTTGTAAAAGATGAAGAGACTGCTAAAAAAGTGAAAGAAGAACTTGCACAAGGTAAATCTTTCGAAGAGTTAGCGAAAAAGTACTCTGAAGATCCAGGTTCAAAAGAAAAAGGTGGCGACTTAGGATTCTTCGGACCAGATAAAATGGTAAAAGAATTCGATGAAGCTGCTCGTAAGCTGAAAAAAGATGAAGTAAGTGAACCAGTAAAAACACAGCATGGTTACCATATCATTAAAGTAACTGAGACTCATGCTGACGCAACTTTCGATAAAGCAAAAGCTGACATCAAAAAAGAAGTAGTTCAAGAAAAAACACAAGATGCTCAATTTATGAATGATCTTATGATGAAAGAAATCAAAAAAGCTGACGTAAAAGTTGACGATAAAGATTTGAAAGATCTTTTCGAAGAACCAAAAGCTGACGCTAAAAAAGACGAAAAGAAATAATGAAGTGAAAAAAGCTTGGGTAGCCCCAAGCTTTTTTATTTTGTAGTAGTTTTTTACCGATAAATCGATATACTCCCCCATCTTACTCCATTCAACACAAAAAAACCTTGATTTCGTACAGCACGAAACCAAGGTTTATCTTATTATCATTGATTAAATTAAAAAACTATGTTAAATTAGTACAGAAACGCATTCGATAAAAATAAAAGAATGTATTTATCCGTATCTTAATTGTACACCAAAACACATCTTCAGTCAACCTCTATTTTTCACTTTTAAAGGAGTGCTTACGTATGAACAAAAAACTTGATCAAGAGCAAAAACGATTGGATAACGTAATAGAAACGATTACGGAGCAAATTGATAAACTGGAAAGCGAAACTGGCAGACGCCGGGCAGAAGTAATCAACATTCGTAAACACTTTTGGGATGATGTAAAAGTTAATACTGATACTTTTGACGATTATCTTGAAACAGTTATCAACTTAAGACAACAAGCTCAGTCACTAGCCGTAACACAAATTACCCATAAGCACACCTTTAATCGACTTGCCGCACTACGCCGTATGCATAAAGCACCTTACTTCGGACGAATTGATTTCAAAGAAGAAGGAGAAATTGGTGCAGAACAAATTTATATCGGCGTTGCTACACTTACCGATGCAAGCGGAGAAAACTTTCTTATATACGATTGGCGCGCACCAATTTCAAGTGTTTACTACGATTATCCACCAGGACCGGCTGAATACAGCACACCAGGAGGCGTAATCTGCGGTAATGTGGAGAAAAAATTACAATATATTATTCAGAATGGCGAGATTGATTCCATGTTCGATACGAGCCTCACAATTGGAGATGAAATTCTGCAACAAGCGCTCGGAAAAGGAACAAACAAACATATGCAAAGTATCGTTGCTACTATCCAGCGCGAGCAAAATGAAATTATCCGTCACGATGAAGGGCGACTACTTATCGTTCAAGGAGCTGCTGGTAGTGGTAAAACGTCAGCTGCCCTGCAGCGAATCGCCTACTTACTATATAAATATCGCGAATGGCTAAAAGCAGATCAAATCATTCTCTTCTCCCCTAACTCCATGTTCAACAGCTACGTATCTAACGTACTGCCAGAACTCGGTGAAGAGAATATGCAGCAAGTTACATTCCAGGAATATTTAAACCATAGACTAAGCAAGTCATTTGACGTTGAAGACCCTTATGAGCAATTAGAATATATGCTAACTGAAACGAATAGCGCAAATTATAAAACTCGAAATGCGAGCATTCGATTTAAAGCATCTACTCAATTTTTCGATATGATTAGAACGTACAGACAATCTCTTGAATCTTCAGGCATGCTATTTAGAGGAATGAAATTTAGAGGAAAACTGATTGCCTCTGCTAAAGAAATTACAGAGCAATTTTATAATACTGATTCCTCCCTCCGCTTCCATAATCGAATTGAGAAGTTAACGGATTGGCTAAACAAACAAATAGACACAATTGAAAAAACAGAACTGAAAAAGCCTTGGGTAGAAGAAGAAATTGAACTACTTAGTAAAGATGAATATCAAAAAGCTTATAAATACTTACAGAAAAAAGGCGAGTTTGATGACAACTCCTTTAATGATTATGAAAAAGAAACGAAAGTACTCGGTCGTATGATTGTCCGTAAAAAATTAAAACCGTTGCGTAAAGGCGTTCAAACATTGCGTTTTATCAATTTCACAGGAATATATAAACAACTCTTCACAGATGCATCATGGGTTACTGGCGAAAAGCCTAAAGAATGGGACGACATTTGCTCATTAACTGTGAACATGCTTGATGAAGGAAAGCTACATTACGAGGATGCGACTCCATTTTTACTTTTAAAAGAATTAATTGAAGGCTTCCAAACGAACAGATCCATTAAACACGTACTTGTAGACGAAGCACAAGATTATTCTCCGTTTCAGTTCGAGTTTTTAAAACGTCTCTTCCCTGCCGCAAAAATGACTGTACTCGGAGACTTTAACCAAGCGATATTTGCCCATGCGAGTGAAACAGTTAATTTCAATACACTTACTAGCTTATACGGACCAGATGAAACGAACGGCATTAACTTAACTCGTAGCTATCGTTCAACAAAACCGATAATTGAATTTACACGGGACCTCGTACCTGAAGGAAAGAACATTAATGCATTTGAACGTGACGGTGAAAAGCCTACAGTAACTAAAGTTTCGGATTACAGTGAGCTGCATGAGCGTATCACTTCCAAAGTTGCTGAACTACAAAAACAACAGCACAATACGATCGCAATTATATGTAAATCCGCGGCTGAAAGTGCCGCTGCATACGAGGCACTCAGTCATATCGAGAATATTAAACTTGTGAAAAGTAACTCAGCCGAGTATGAGCAAGGCATCGTCGTTATCCCTGCTTATTTAGCGAAGGGTATCGAATTTGATGCTGTTATTATTTACGACGCTTCTAAAGATGTGTACAGCGATGAGAGCCTACGCAGATTGTTCTACACCGCTTGTACGCGCGCGATGCATGATTTACAGCTTTATAGCGTTGGTGAGGTTAGTCCTTTTGTAACAGGGGCTACTTCGGAGAGTTTTGAACTTGTAACGAAAACACCTTGATCATCATCAAGGTGTTTTTTTCATTCTAAATGACATATCTTTACGTCGATATACACTCAGCACAATCCCCATTAAAAGCGCATGAAATAAAGTTGGTGTTAATCCATAACTAATAAAAGGTAATGATATAGAAGCAATCGGTAATAATCCTATGATCATGCCAACGTTATAAATGAACTGGGCTACAAAAAGAGTCATTCCTCCAACGAGAAGCAATTTACCATACCGATCATTTATTTTATAAGATATGATCATTATCCTTGCTACAAAAAGAGAAAGAATCAAGACAAGGATTAGCGCAAGCACATATCCATAATAGTAAGTCAAACTGGCAAACACAAAATCAGTATCTGGAGCAGGTATGGGCTTTATATTTTCAGATGCACCAAACCAACCTGCTGACGACATTACCTCTTTTAAACGTATATACATAAACCCTGAGCCACCTGCATCTTGCTCTGGATTTAAATACCCTAGAAATCTATCCAAGTGGTATCCTGAGGACCAGGATACGGATACCCTGATAATAAATAAACAAATTGGTACAATTGTAATAATCAATGCCTTTTTCTTTCCTAACTTACTCCACCAAAGCATAATGAATACCATCGTTATATAGATAAAAATTGACGAAAGAGTTGATACAATTAAAAATAAATACAAAGAAAATAAATACAAAACCACAAGATGCATAACCTTTAACCTACTATTATTGAAAAAAGAAGCCCAGGCTAGAAAAAAGAACGGCACTGCCATTAAACAGTCAATTGCAATGGGACCAATTTTCATTAACGGCTCTCCAGTCAATGAAGCGTTTGGAAAGCAGTATAACATTAACAGGATAAGTACTCCAATTGTGTAAAACAACCATCCGAGTCTTTCTAATTTCCGATAATCAATCAGCATCATCCCTAAAGCTGCTACAACACCGAGAATAACAAATATCACCTTGTCCATTAGTAAATCATTCGTATGTCCAAGAGCTACTAGTGGCAAAAAGCCTAATCCCATAGCAATCACTAATAAACTAATAATGAACCAATCAATCTTCGGCTTATGAAGTTTGTTAAGTTCCCTGCCAAGCTTGATCGGACTTCCCATTTGTTCCACAGCTTTATTTTCAGCAATTTCCTCACCTAAACCTTTTTCTATCCACGTGTTCTTCGCCTGTTTTAAGTGAAACTCTAGTTCAGTTGCTACAAAGCTCTTTGCTTCTTTTGATTTAATGTGATTGGTAACTTCGCTTAAAAAACGCTCCCATTTTTTGTTCAATTTTATCTCACTCCTGTACTAATCCTTTTAATATAAACCGTGCCTTCGTAGAATCTTTTTCTGCCTTTCGCAGCATCTTGTTTCCTTTATCATTTAATTGATAATATTTAGCTCCTGAATGATCCCAACTTGATTGGATAAAACGATTCTGTTCTAGCCGATGTAATACGGTATATAAAAACCCTTCATTTCCTTCGAATTTTTGAATCCCTCTCCCTCGTAGTAGCTGTGACAATTCGTATCCTGTTTTTTCATTACTGAGGAGTTGTAAAATCGCTAACGAGATGTCCTCTTCCTTTTCGTGTGATGCATTGATTTTTTCGCGCACCCGCTTTCGGTGTTGATCAGAAAAACTCAAATGTTTAAACGTTGTATTCTCCATTGATTTTCGCAGGCCTTTTAATCGATCTTCCATTTGATTATTCCTCCAATCCTTTCTTCAAAAGCTCCTTCGCTTTTTTCAGTCTCGTTTTTATCGTGTTTTCTTTCACTTCTATTACAATAGCAATCTCTTTAATTGATAGTTCTTCATAATAAAATAGATAAATGACTTCTCGATATTTTATCGGTAAATTCATTACTGCAGAAGCCAGTTCACGGTCCTTCGCATTTTGAATAACAGTTTGTTCGACACTATCATTTTGAACCCCAATATAAGCAGCTTCATCCTCTGTCACGATCACCTTTTTGTTATACCAACTTTTTATGTAGTCCTTACATTGATTAATTGCAATTCTCCACAACCACGTTTTCACATTCGACTTCCCTTTGTATGTATGAAGAGATTTATAACATTTCACAAATATATCTTGCGTTAAATCCTCAGCGACCTCTTTATTATTCACATATGAATACACAAGCTGTAAGACTTCTTGTCCATACTTGTTCATTATTTCATCGATAAGGAGTTCCTTATCTTCTATTTCAAACGCTTCTACCGTTAATTCATCCACATCATTTCCTCCTTCCCATTTATTAGACGACGCACTGTATGGAAAAGTTTTATAAATTCATAAAAAAACGGTTGGAAATGTCCATACCGTTTTGCTCATCCTCTACTATTTAATTTTTTCTAAAACAAAACTTTTAATATTCCCCGCACTTTTTATAGCTTGCGATACGTCTGTTTTATTAAGTTTTTCAAAATAAGGATATTGTAGAAGCAAATTAATAAATTGATTCATTTCAACTCCAATACACTACTACAATTGTTAAGTTATTCAAACGGTATAACAATACTTATTATACCTTTCGTATTCATATCCTGTTAAGCAACAAAAATCTACACTCAGTTAATTTCAGTACACTCTATACAAATATAATAAAACAAAAAACCGCACGAGGGCTCTCCCTCACGCGGTTTATTTTTAAGCTAAAGCAGCTGCTTGCTCTTGTTGATCTACAGGAATTACAGCATCTCTTAACGCTTTTTCTAATTCAGCTGTGTATTTCATTTGCTCTTCTTTGCTCCAGCCTAGTTTCGCAGCCATATAGTTGATTACTGCTTCTTTCCACTCGTATACCCAGTGGATGTTGAAGAATACAGCGCCTCTGCGGCGTACGAAGAAGTCAACTGGTTTCGCTGTCATTTCGTAATCCATTGCGTATACAAGTGGGATTAGAACGTCTAGCGGCATGTTGTATTCTTTCGCTTCGTCTTTATGTTTTTTCGCTAAGTCAAACAGTACGTCAACGTTAGAGCCGTAGAATTTCGCGAATTTTTCCGCTTGTGCTGTCGTTAAACCATATTTCGTACCTTCGCCTGCTTTTTTCGCAACAAATGCCGGGAATCCGTGTGAACCACTTACATGACCACCAGAGATTGGCATATGTTTCGTATCGCTCTTCTTATATGCGCTATGGCCTTCTTTTTGTAATAGATTCGTTACGTAGTCTACTACCATTTCAGCCATTTTGCGGTATCCTGTTAATTTACCGCCCGCGATTGTAATTAAACCAGATTCAGAAGTCCAAATTTCATCTTTACGAGAAATTTCAGATGCATTCTTACCTTCTTCATAAATTAGCGGACGTACACCAGCCCAGCTTGATTCCACATCTTTTTCTGTAATTTTCACGCTTGGGAACATGTAATTAATCGCATTAATGATATATGTGCGATCTTCTGTTGTCATGTGCGGTACAGCTGCGTCTTTATCATAGAACGTATCTGTTGTACCTACGTACGTTTTTCCTTCGCGAGGAATCGCGAACACCATACGTTTATCTGGTGTATCAAAGTAAATTGCTTGCCCTAATGGGAAACGTTTTTGGTCAATTACTAAATGCACACCTTTTGATAACTGAAGTACTTTCCCTTTTTTAGAGTTATCTTTTTCACGAAGTGTATCTACCCAAGGACCAGCTGCGTTTACAATTTTCTTACCGTAAACTTCATACACTTCTCCGTCTAGTAAATCGATTACACGTACACCGCATACTTTTCCATCTTTATATAAGAAACTGTCTACTTTTGCGTAGTTAACAGCTTTCGCACCATGTTCAATCGCTTCTTTCATTACTTCAATTGTAAGACGCGCATCGTCTGTACGATATTCTACGTAGTAACCGCCGCCTTTTAATCCTTCTTGTTTTACAAGAGGCTCTTTATTTAGCGTTTCTTCACGGTTAAACATCTTTCTGCGCTCGCTTCGTTTTACACCTGCTAGAAAGTCGTATACACGAAGACCAATTGATGTACTGAATGACCCGAACGTGCCGCCTGTATGGAACGGAAGTAACATCCACTCCGGTGTTGTTACATGGGGACCGTTCTCATATACGATCGCACGCTCTTTCCCCACCTCTGCTACCATTTTCACTTCAAGTTGTTTTAAATAACGTAAACCGCCGTGTACAAGTTTCGTTGAACGACTTGATGTACCTGCTGCAAAGTCCTGCATTTCAAACACAATCGTTGATAAACCGCGTGTTGCCCCATCTAATGCAATACCAGAACCAGTAATACCTCCACCAATTACGATCACATCTAACTCTTGTTTATTTACTCCATTTAATACGTCTTTACGTTGTTTACTTGAAAATTTCATGGTAATTCCTCCCTTTGATAACGAAAAAAGAGACCACAAGCTCCGCTATAGATTTCGCCTCTATAGCGTGTTGTGGTCTCTCCAAATCTCCTACCGAATTATTAACTTGTCATCATTATAACACTGTTTATGATTATTTGAAAGCTTTAGTTGCTTCAATTGCTTTTTTCCATCCAGCATATAGCTCTTCGCTTGTTTCCGCTTCCATCGTTGGTTCAAAGCGTTTGTCCATATGCCACTGTGCTTTAATTTCATCTTGGTTTTTCCAGTATCCAACCGCAAGACCAGCTAAGTATGCTGCACCTAAAGCTGTCGTTTCATTGATCACTGGACGCTCTACAGGAACGTCTAAAATATCACTTTGGAACTTCATTAAGAAGTTATTTTTAACTGCTCCGCCATCAACGCGTAATGTATTTAGTTCAATACCTGAATCTGCTTCCATTGCGCATAGTACATCTTTCGTTTGGTATGCTAAAGATTCTAGCGTTGCACGAATGAAATGCTCTTTCGTCGTACCGCGTGTTACACCAAACATAGCGCCGCGTACTTCACTATCCCAATACGGTGTACCTAGTCCTACGAATGCCGGTACTATGTATACACCTTCAGTTGATTCAACACGGCTAGCGTACACTTCGCTCTCGCTCGCATCTTTAAACATACGCAGTCCGTCACGTAACCACTGAATTGCAGAACCAGCTACGAAAATACTTCCTTCTAATGCGTAATTCACTTTACCATCTAAACCCCATGCAATTGTTGTTAATAGGCCATGCTCAGAAGCTACTGCTTTTTCGCCTGTGTTCATTAACATGAAACAACCAGTTCCGTAAGTGTTCTTCGCCATACCTTCACCGAAACAAGCTTGTCCAAATAATGCTGCTTGCTGGTCACCAGCTACACCTGCGATCGGTACATTTTGACCGAAGAAGTGATAATCAATTGTTTCTCCATATATTTCAGATGATTGACGTACTTCTGGAAGCATGCTCTTTGGTACTGTTAACATGTCTAGAAGCTCATCATCCCACTGTAAGTCGTGAATGTTAAACATTAATGTGCGTGATGCATTTGAGTAATCTGTTATGTGTGCTTTCCCGCCAGACAATTTCCATACAAGCCATGTATCAATTGTTCCGAATAATAACTCGCCGTTTTCTGCTTTTTCTCTTGCACCTTCAACGTTATCTAAAATCCATTTTACTTTCGTACCAGAGAAGTATGCATCAATTAAAAGACCTGTTTTTTCGCGAACCATCTCGCTATAACCTTTTTCTTTTAACTCATCACAAATTTCAACTGTTTGACGAGATTGCCATACGATTGCGTTATAAATTGGTTTTCCAGTCGTTTTATCCCATACAACCGCTGTTTCACGTTGGTTCGTAATACCGATACCAGCGATTTGTTCTGGCTTCACATCTGCTTCGCTTAAGCAAGTTGCGATAACTGCTAAAATAGATCCCCAAATTTCTTGTGCATTATGCTCAACCCAGCCTGGCTTTGGAAAATGTTGTGTAAACTCTTTTTGAGCTGAATGAACGATTTTTCCTTCTTTATTGAAAAGAATTGCGCGTGAGCTTGTTGTTCCTTGGTCTAATGAAAGAATATATTTTTTCATATCAGTTTCCCCCTATGCTACTTTTCTACTATTTGTAGTAGCTTCACTTTTTTTACTTGTCATATAAGAGATTGCTAATACAATCACAGTTGTAATAATCACATAAATAAGTGCTGAATTTTGTTTTCCTTCAAATACAACTTGATGGAATAATCCTGCAAGTGATCCACCTAGAATTGGACCAACTACTGGGATCCATGCATACTTCCAGTTTGAACCGCCCTTTCCTGCAATCGGAAGGAAGAAGTGTGCAATACGCGGACCTAAATCACGAGCTGGGTTGATTGCGTATCCTGTTGTTCCACCTAATGATAAACCAATACTTACAATTAAGAAACCAACGATAAATGGATTTAAACCATCTGCAAATTTATTTGCTCCAATTGCTAATATACCAAATACTAAAGCGAATGTTCCAATCATTTCACTTAAAAGGTTTGTAAATGTGTTCGGAATTGCTGGACCTGTTGCAAATACACCTAACTTTGTTCCTGGATCTTCTGTTTCTTTCCAGTGTGGTAAGTAATGTAAATATACAAGAACTGCCCCGATAATTGCCCCAATCATTTGTGCTGCGATATACATAGGTACATCACTCCATGGGAACGCTCCCTTAAACGCAAGTCCTATCGTTAAAGCCGGATTCAAATGTGCCCCACTAATTGATCCAACTGCATACGCTGCCATAGCAACCGCTAGACCCCAACCCATTGTAATTACAATCCAACCAGAATCTTTCGCAAACGATTTCTTTAAACTTACACCAGCGCAAACGCCGCCACCAAGTAAGATTAACAATGCAGTCCCTATTAATTCCCCTAAAAATGCTGACATAAAATCCCTCCACAATCAATTTAAATGCTTTCGAAAAGTGATAGAGGTAAAATGAATGGCCATTCGTTTTTTTTCAAAAGAAAAAGATCCACAGCTTACATGCTTCTATATAATATATATAGAAACAATAAAATGTGGATCTCTTCTTTTCTCCGTCACGTTTATTAACTTGTCTATAATGTTAACCTTTAATGAAAGCGGTGTCAACAGAATTTTTTCACATTTTCGTCACTTTTTTTGGTAATGTTTCCATAGTTCTTTTTTCGATGTCGTAATTGCTGTCGCACCAGCATTTAACGCTCTTTCAACGTCTTCTACCGTTCGAATAAAACCACCTGCTAAAATTGGTACACCTGTACGCTCTTTCACCTCAGCAATGACACCCGTTAACGCACCAGGAAGCACCTCTATATAATCCGGCTTCGTCTTTTCTAGCAAATTACAGCTCTTTTCCATTGCGCTAGAATCAATTAAAAAGATGCGTTGAATGGAGACGACACCTTTTTGCTTCGCCTTCATAATTACGCTCGCCTTTGTCGATAATAACCCGTACGGTTTATATTCTTGGCATAAAAACTCCGTCGCATGCCCATCACTTTGTAATCCATGGATCAAATCCACATGTAAAAATACTTTTTTATTATGCTGCTTCGCGAGCGACACAACACTCTTCAATTGACCGACATGAATATCTAAAATAACAATATACTCATACGAACTATGTAATAGCTTCTCCAAATCTTTAATTTGCCTCACTGCCGGCAAAATCTTTTGCTCATGAAATTCCATTCTAAACGTCCCCTTCCTATCTATCCTTTATAGTACACAATTTGGGTGAAAAGAACAGCTAGTGTAGTGGATTTCTTACAAATCTTTCTCTTATCTATATATTTTCTTCAACTTATCAGAAACCGTACCACCTATAATCATTAATAGGAGCGGTAAAAAATTCATTACATATGGTGCATCTGCGACAATTGTAATGCTTGCTCCGGCAAACTTATTTAACGCCCATACAACGATTTTTGTAATAAACAAAAATACACCCAGCATGAATAGACCATCAAAGAACACCTTCCATTTTGGATGCGCTAATTGTTTACTATCTTCAATTACTTTCTGCGTCAACTCTTCATCACTCCTCAATAACTCATCAATTGTAATACCGAACAGATCACTTAAATGAATAATAATTTCAATGCTCGGATAGTTCTTTCCCGTCTCCCATTTCGAAACAGACTGCCTACTTACATGAATTTTTTCAGCCAAATCATTTTGCGACCAATTTCTTTTTTCCCTTTCTTCTTTTAAACGTTCACTAAAAATCATACTGTGTTTATCACCTCTCTATGTCTAGTATGGTCAAATAAATGATGAAGAGTAAAGCTAGTTATCGTTGCATAGGTTGTGCAACTTGTGCGTTACATCTAAAAATGACGCTATGCATCATGTCGATTTCATATGCTTTTCTTCTATAATAATTTCCCGAACAATAATCGTGCTTCTTAACATTGTCGCTTTGTGTCAGTAAGTCGATATATTGAAAAAATCGTTGATATATTTTAGGAAATAAAAAAAGTGGATAACAATACGTTATCCACTCTCCCCTAATTATAATAAAACCGAATCCTTATCATTCTCCAAAAAGAAAATCGTTTTGTTGATTTCTCAACTTATACTAATATGGATAGCGCCAGGGAAATTAATGAAGAAATACAATTAGAACTAACAAAAAACCCTGTAAAATTTATTACAGAGTTTTTTGCCAACTATTTATTGTTTTGCATAACGAATACGAACGTTATCGTCCATATGATAAATTTGTAATGTGTTTCCATCATAGTTTTGTAATTTATACATCATACTATCATTTGTTAGCTTTACTTCTTGACCGTCTTTAACTGCTTTTGTTATTTTTAAAGATAACTGGAATGATGGAACATCTACCGCATATGTTCCTGTTAAGTAGTTATCTTTATTCGGATAAGAACCGTTCGCATAGGACTCAAATGTTTTATCACCTTTTAGTACTAACGTAGTTTTTATGCCACTACCGTAATCAATACCCCAGTTACCAATAATCTCAGTCCCATCTTTGATGTTCTTCTCCATGTTTCCATAACTAATTCCTAACTCTTCACTTGTACCAACTGTACCTACAAATACCCCCGTTTTAGCTTGGCTTTTATCTGTTTGAGCCTGACTATCAGTAGTTGGGTTTGTCGATATAGAACTACTTGTTGTACTAGTAGATTTTTCTGTGGCTGTATCACCTTTTATCTCGGATCTTAACTTATCGAATGTAGGTTTCCAAATACGTTTTGCTTCCTCTAGTTTTGCATTTGCTTTATTTAAGATTTCCTTATCGGTCTCTAAGCTGAAGCCTTTATCGTTGAATAACTTCTCTATTTCACCGAATGTTTCTCTTAGTTTACCTGTCGCTTTTTCAATCTCTTTTTGTTCTTCTTTATGTTTTTGCGGTGCGTAAATCTTCTCTATCTTATCAAATACTTTATAGATGTCTTTAATACTATCTAATACCTCAGCTTTTGATTTACTTCCATTTCTCAAATCTCTTACAGAAGCATCATAGTAATCAAATCGTCTTAACATATCCTGTTCAATATCTAATAAATATTGTGCATAATCTTCATCTAAAACTCGAACCTTTTGAACATCTTTACTTTCTTCTTTCGAATTAGTTGATTTTTCTTTCGTTTCAGCAGCCTTAGATTTACTTGTTTCTTCTGTCTTTTCTTCTTTATTTTCCGAATCTTTTACTGTAACACAACCACTTAATAATATGGCAACTGGAACTGCAGCAGCTATTAGTTTTTTCACTTTCATACCTCATACCCCTTTAAGTAATTTATTCTTAGTTAGTTTTGCTACCGATACTCTTCGCTGCTTCTTCAAACAGTTTTGAGCCTTCTTGTGCTTTACTTAATGATTGATGCATTTTACTCTCGTCTTCTTGGTCTAATGCATCAAAGAGAAGTTGAAAACAATCCGCATACAGTTCCATCGACTGCTTTATCTTCGCCTGTTCTCCTTGTAACTCAGGAGGTGCTTGTAGATTCTTCAATTTCGTTGCGGTTGCCTTTGCTCCACCTAAACTCAGTTGTACTTCACTTTTCTTTTGTTTGTATGATTTTACGTCTGAATCTGCTATTCCTTCAATTAATTTCATTGTATCTTCAATTTGAGTGGCACTGTTTATAATATCTGCCTTGTACCTTTCAACATCTGAACCAGTTACCTTACCAGTTGAAGAATTAGAAGAAGTAGAATTATTTGAAGAAGAACTTTGTTGACTACTTGATGAACTACTGTTTGTATCTTCACCTTTCGCTACAGATAAGCTATCCTCTTTCTTGCTATCCGTTGACTTACTCTCTTTCTCTACCTTTTGCGTTTCTTCTTTCTTTGGTTCAGCTTTCTTACCATCAGTTTCAATTGTAATACAACCACTCAATAACATAACTGGTAACGCTAAACTTACTAATTTCTTTGCTTTCATGATTACTAATACCCCTTTATGTGTAAAATTCAGTGCAAACAAGTTAATATACTTAACTAATAAATCCCCCCGAATAATTTATTAGAATCTACTATCCATATATTTCCTGTATATTCATAATCTTTCCATATATATCATTTTACAGAGAATTACATATTTGGTCAAAGGGATTTATGTAGTCTTTGAAGGGAAATTTACTAAATGAAAAGAAATTTTATTCACAAAGAAAAGAAGCTAACAATAAATTGTTAACTTCTCAGCTGAAAGTAAAATATTATCTTTCCTTATCTTCTAATATCTAGGTTGGGATTGAATATTTGTAAGATGAACATCAAACATATCAATTATTTCAAGAAATCTATCAGCTTCACGGAAAACATGGTCTGCTAATAATGGATGAATGATACTCTTTATTTTACATTGCTCAATTAAATCACGTGCTGTTTTCTTAAAATCCCGAAGAGATGTAACCGACACACGATTTTGATCTAAAAATTGATCTAAAAGAGGGACTGTTTGGGATTGTGGTTTCATAGATTCTAAGTCAATTGCTTGATACATCAATTCATCAAAATCATTGCTAAAATTCCGTGCTGTGTCTACAAGCTTTCTTTCCGATGGATCAAGAAGATGACCAATAAATTTAGCATGGTCTGCCATAATCCTTAAAAAGAAAACATTTTCTTTAATAATAGCATCAGGAAGAGCATCTAATTTACCTTCATTTAATTGTATTAAACGTTTTCTAAAATAATCAGCTTCCCTACTTGTATGGTCAACTAAAAGCGGAAAGTTATTTTGTCCTGGCAATTTACATGTGAGAATTAATCCTAAAATTTTTCGTTTAAATCCCCAAATATTAGTTGCGGCTTGTTGTACTTCTGAATTAAATCTTTTTATTTGCTCAGGATCTGTTTCATTTGTATAGGAATGCGCTATTTGTTCGATATGTTCAAACAATCGATAAAATTGATTAGCCTCTTCAATTAGTTGAGTATCCTCACATCTAAACCCTAAGCGAAGAAAAAAAGAATGCTCCTTCATGATTCTAGACCAAAAACGAATTTCATTTAATGAACGCTCAACAAACATTACAGATGTAACACCTGTATCAGGATGTAATGATGTTTCATCCCTATGCATTGTTAATCCCCCCAGTAAATACTGCGCTAGTTCCATTCTTATGAGTAAAAAAATATATAAATACCATCAATAAAAGTTCATGATGAATATTGTATACATGTAAAATTCAACTTGTATAAGCTTAGCTTGATGAACATATACTGCTCCTCCAGCAAAAAAGGCTACCAGCTAGATGTAAAGTTCTACTAGTCGGTAGCCTGTCAAAATTTCTATTAAAGCAATACCGAATCTTTATCACTATCCTGATTCCGCTTCTCTCGCTCTTCTTCTAAACGCTTCATATATACTTCGCCTTCTTTTTCGATAAAATCATTATCCATCTCTTGCTCTTTTTTCGAAGTATATAAAACCATGTAGCCACTCAATACGATCCCAATGATTACAAGATAAATCCACCATGGTAAAGTTTCCACTTTCGTTCATCCCTTTCCTTAGACAAGCCTTATTAGTTTCACTTTATGAGGAAAGAAGTGGATTTATGCTTAAATTTTATTGTGGATTCTTCGCGAAGAACGCTTGTACATATTCCATAAACTCGATTGGTTCCTGGCGAAACGGTGCGTGGTATCCTTTTTCAATGATATGGAACGTACTATTTGCAAATAGCTCATGATACAGTTCACCATTTTTCCAAGAAACACTCTTATCGTGTCGTCCCCATATAATTAAAGTCGGTACCTTAATTTTATCTGCTTCCATCGCAATGCGGCGCTCTCTCATTTTCGTAAGCTGATCATAATGCTCTTTATCATCGCGACTATTTTTCACTTCATTTTTATTATAATCCGTAATCTCTGTTACAGTTTGTAAGTCTGTCGATAGTGGCGGCACTTCATAACTTTCTTTTTGCTGGAAAGACTCTATTCCTGTAGAATCCGCTAAAACGAGATGCGTTACTGCATCCGGATATAAATACGCTAAATTTAGAGACATCTCTCCGCCCATCGAATGACCAAGTACTGCGAATTGATCGTATCCGAGCTTCTTCATTAACTTATAATATAAATTCACTTGCGTGGGAAACGAATACTGAAAATCAATTGGTTTAGAAGAACGCCCAAACCCTAAAATATCAACTGCAATAATCGTATGGTCCTTTACAAGTTCCGGATAAATATCATTAAACCCATCTGAAGAACCACCGAACCCGTGAAGCATAAGTAAAGGCGGTTTCCCCTCACCAATTTGCTTAAAATAAATCGTCTGCCCATCAATCTGCGCCATACTCTCTTTCGTATTCAGCCTCATCATCACAGTATCTTTCACTTCTTCAACCTTCGCAATCGGCTTATCAACGAAGTTACATACTATTAATAAAACAAGAACAATACCGCTAATAAAATAAAATTTAAACCGTTTCAAAATTCCCGTCTCCTTTCTCTTGTTGCTATTTAAAGTTTTTACATTATTTGGTTGTTTTATGATTGTTTTTAATTGTAACCATGACAGTTACAATTATACTAAAAAAATATTACTCACTGCCATTAGTGATGGTTACTTTGTAACTATTATAGTTACACATTTAAAGTAAGTCAATTCTTTTCTCTACATGTCCTAATAACAAAGAAAGGGACTTCATGTTGAAGTCCCTTTCTTTGTTATTAGAGTTGGCTTACTCCGCCGTCGCCTCTATTATCTGCTGGTGCTCCGCCATCGCCTTTATTAAAACTAACGTAGTCTGGTCTTGCTGGTGCTCCTCCTGTCTCTCCTATATTTAATGCTTGATTTGTAAATAAACTATTAGCTCCAATCGATAACGCACCTACTAACGCAATCCCCAACATTCCAAAGTGAATCTTTTTCATTATTTCAGCGCCCCTTTTTTCAATAATTTTTTTTGAGCTTTATGACTCATGTAAAAATAATGACTTGCCTTATTGTGATTCTCTTCTTCATAAAACCTTAAAGCTAACATTCCAGCGTATTCTTGTATACACTCCCATAACTCTTCTTTCTCAAAATAAGAAATACCTTCTAAAACTACTTCCTCTAAGCTTAATGTAGGTGATTTTTCGTTTACACTTTTCAAAATCATAAAACGGTATTGAAACTCTTCCTTATTTAATTCTTTACAAATATCCAAACCTTTTTCTATCAAATCTGCCGCCAATTGATATTGTCCTAATTTATAATATTCACCCGCTTCAACAAATAGCGCTTTAAAAAATTTCGGCTGTTTTTTTGTAACTTCGGATGCATGACGAATTGCGAGTTCCGATAAATCTTGGCTAGCATATAAAAAAGCTAAATTATGACGCACCATTAAAATATATTTTTCATAATTTACTTTTTGGAAAATATCCATAGCAGTATTAAAGCTTTCTTCAGCGAGTTCGTAATTTTTTAAATCTACACAACACAGGCCAAAAACATTTTCATCTAGCGCTATATTTATTTCACAACCTATATGTTTTTTAAATTCCTCTTTCGCTTTTCTCAAATACTCAATTGCATTAACTTGTTGGTACGTCTGATAGTAAAAATTACCCATACGATAATCAAATTCAGCATTCTCTAAAGGGTGCGAGACATATTTCAGTAATTCATTTGCCTTTTCATAATTTTCCTTTGCATCTCCATATTTAGACATTGAAGTACAATATATCCCTTTAAAGAAATGATAATAATATGCTAAAAATCCTTCAGTTGGGATTTCAAAAGATTCTATTCTCTCAAAACTATTTTCTTTTATATTCAACCAATCCGTCAGCATCTTATATCTAAAATCTAATAATGTAAAATACAAAGATAATTCCTGATCCATTTCCAAACCACTAATCTTACTATCAATCTCTTCTTTCATTTCCGTAGCTTTCTCTATATGTTGCTGCAACATTACACGATACCAATCATCTAAAGAATGTTTCATTTGCTCCTTCGTTACTACATCTGTTCCCATACCTTCGCATCCCCTTTTCTCCAAACTTACAAAATTAGGATATTTATACAATTATTCAAATTGTATATTATCACCCCTTTTCTATGTATTGAAAAATAATTGTCAGAAAATTTATAATTTAAATTAATTATACCAAATATTTCTATTTTAAAAACTTGAGAAACATTTTTCAGAAAATTTTATAGACCAAATAAAAAAGCAAGCAATTCCAGCGATTCGCTAAAACTACTTGCTCTTCTACTTATTATTTCTATTTTTACTCTTTAATAAATTCCTTCGTACTTCTCACTGTATCAATTGGACGTACTAATTTTTCGATTTCTTCACGTTTTGGCTCTAGGAATGGAGGTAAAGATAATTTTTCTCCAAGTGTTTCGTATGGCTCATCTCCCATAAACCCTGGGCCGTCTGTTGCAAACTCGAATAAAATTTGCGGCGCAACTCTTGCGTATAATGACTCAAAGAAGTGACGATTTACATAACCAGATGAAGGGAGTCCAACTCGACTTAGTCGCTCAATCCACTCTTCTAATACAGCGCGATCCTCTACGCGGAATGCTGCATGATGCACTGTACCAAAACCTTGTTGTGCTTCAGGAAGAACCGTATTATGTTCTACAATGACAGATGCACCGTTTCCACCTTCACCTACTTCAAATAAGTAGAATTCTCCTTCTTGAGCAATCTCTTTAAATAATAGAACTTTTTCTAGTACTTCTTTGAAATAACTGAAATTCGCGATACGGACAAATACAGGTCCTAAGCCAGTAATTGCATATTCTAATGGCACTGGGCCGTCTTGCCAAGGTGTACCTGATTCCACGCCTTTATCAAATTCATCTGATATCAATTGATAGTGTTGATCATCAAAGTCAACGAATGAAAGAGTTTTCTTACCGAATTGCTCTTTAATTTCTGTATGTTCTACTTCAAGACGGTCAAAACGTTTCACCCAATACTCTAGTGCTGCGTCAGTCGGAACGCGGAATGAAGTTTTTGAAATTTCATTTGTACCGTGTACTCCTTTTGGAACACCTGGGAAGTCAAAGAATGTCATATCTGTTCCTGCACTACCTTTATCATCTGCAAAGAATAAATGATACGTTTGAATATCATCTTGGTTTACTGTTTTTTTAACTAAACGCATTCCTAAAACGTGAGTGAAAAATTCATAGTTCTTTTCTGCACTACTTGTAATTGCTGTAACGTGGTGAATTCCTTTTAATTGGTTCATTTTATATTCCTCCAATGGTTTTAAATTTTATATTTTCTCTTCTATTATTTCTCTTCAATAGGTGCTAATTTCGCTTCAATTTCTGCTCGCTGTTCTTCTAAGAACGGCGGTAAATCAAGTTTTTCTCCTAAATGCTCTACATCTCCATCAACTGTAAATCCTGGTCCATCTGTCGCAATTTCAAATAGGATTCCATTTGATTCACGGAAGTATAAGCTTTTAAAGTAGAAACGGTCGATAATGCCTGAAGAATGGAAACCTTTTTGTATCACCTGTTCTTCCCAATAAGCTAGCTCTTCACTGTTTTTCACGCGAATCGCTAAATGGTGAATGCTACCGCGGCCTGGCTTTTCAGTAGGACCATCTAAATATTTCACAACGATTTCTCCGAAGGCTTCTCCTTTAATAGACTGGAAAATCGCTTCTTCGTCGCTTCGGCTAACTTCTTTATAACCAAATATATCTGTTAGTGTACTTGCCAGTTTATCAAGTCTACGCACTGTCATTTCTACAGAACCCATTCCTTGAATTTGATGTTCAGCTGGAACTTCGGATTTCTCCCAAGTTTCCCAGTGCTCCACTTTTTCTCCGTTTGAAACGAGTAGCACGAGACGAAGACCTTCCGCATCCTCAAATTGCAAAGCAGGACGATTTGCATATGTTGTCATTTCACTATGTTTCACATCAAATTTCTCAAATCGTTCTTTCCAGTAATGTAAGCTTTCCTCTGAAGGAACGAGTAATCCGATTCGCGTAATTGCATTCGTACCACGGTACGTTTTTCCTACTAAAGGCATTTCAAAAAATGATAGTTCAGTACCTGGACTTCCTGTTTTATCTCCGTAAAATAAATGATACATGGATGGATCATCTTGGTTTACCGTCATTTTCACACGGCGTAAACCAAGCACGTTTTTATAAAAATGGTTATTCTCACTTCCGTTTTTTGTAACCATTGAAATGTGATGATGCCCTTTAATTTCATACATTGATAATTCCTCCGTTTCATTTTACTAGTCAAGTGATAACTAAAAAATAATATGCTTCTTAGCTTTTTAATTTATTCTCATTATATTTTTGTAAATTCATCTTAGTTTTTACTGAATAAGTTACTTTGCTTTTTAATCGAAAGCAAGTGAGTGTATGTTTTTCATATGACTCAATCGCTTTCGTTACTATCACTTTACAACTCAAGTGATTAAAAAGCAAGTGATTTATCTCAAATTCGAGATATTTTTTCATTGCATAACATTTTGAACTGGAGAATGGTTTGGTAAATATTAAAAACATTAGTGGAGAAAAGAAACTTCAATATTATCGAAAACTGTAATGTCGAGAATAGCAGGATAACTTTTTCCTTCTTCAATTTTATATGAACAAACAGTGGAGAATCCCGTAAACACTACACCGTTAATATTTATTGTAACTTCCTCTTCGATTAACTTATTGGCTTTTTCTACATACGCCATATATTTCATGTTTCTTCCTCCCTTTCCTAATTGAAATTATGAGATAAAAAATGTAAACATATAAAATAAAACT
The DNA here is from genome assembly GCF_016651125.1 of Bacillus sp. TH17. Taxonomy (NCBI): domain Bacteria; kingdom Bacillati; phylum Bacillota; class Bacilli; order Caryophanales; family Bacillaceae; genus Bacillus; species Bacillus sp. TH17. Next base: position 689,181 of record NZ_JAEKEN010000001.1, on the reverse strand, counting down.
TGTCTAACAGAAAATGAAGCCAATTTATATGTGAAATAAAGTTAGTAAAATAAAAGAGCATCCCCAAACGGAAATGCCCTTTTATTTCAGGTTTAAATTACACCCATTTCTTTTAACATATCAATTAAACTAGTATAGAAGTATTCACATGCTTCTGTCTCAGAATTAAATATCTTAATATTACTCGCTTACTATAACATTTTACATTCTTTTCGAAGATATTTAATGAATTCACACTTGGTAAATTTACATCTCCTCGAACCATTTTACCTTGTTGTCTTTAGATTTTCGTATTCTCATCAAACTTCTTTACCAGTTAAATTATCAACAAATCTTATTTTTCCATTTTCAGAAACTAATTGTAAATCACTACCTATTGGTAGTTCGTATATTCCCAGAATGGCCGGTTCAATATTTGCTACAGTATTAAAATCACATACTACTAAATTATCAGGATTATTAATATAATCATCATCATCAATTTCTGAAAAGAATCTCCAACCATTATCTACCGCATCTATTGATTGCTCTCTCAATATCCATTTCAATTTTCCTGTTTCATTTATTATATTTTTTGAAACAATACAGGCCCCAGCTTTTTCAATAAATTCAATAGGCTCTTTTTTATTCATATTTTTCCATCCTTTCAATTAAACTTGCTCCATATGGGAATTTTCTAGCGTATTCAATAGCTGAAAATCCTGTACTATCTTTAGAAGTTAAATCTAAGTTTGGTTGAGAAAACCACAAATTATATAACTTTTCTAATACTTCATCCAATTTCTTTTCTATTTGCGATTTTTCTTCTTTTGAAAGAAACGAATCAATTTCTCTATTACACCATCTCGAACTTGATCATAAGACCATTTTTGCACCTGTATTTTTTCTCTTATAGCTTTTAATTCTTCTATATTTTCCTTCGAGTATCTCGGATATCCTTCCTGACTTCGCTCTGTTTGACCATACTTTAAGCAAATCGAGAGTCACCCCTAAATGATCCGCAATAATTTTCGGTGTATACATTTCCGATTTTATTTCCAATTTTCATTTCACCCCTGTTCTCAAACATAAATCTTCATAAAACACCCTATATGTCTTCTATACATCTAGATAAAACAAAAAGAGCATATCCCTTTCGGAATTGCCCTCTCAACTTAAAAAATAATATCAATTTCCTTTTAAAATTTGATCAATCTCTTTCTCATTTTCACTTATTAAATCATAAAATCCTACATGAATATCTTCTTCATACAGCCAACATAAATCAGTACCATAAGGAGCATCAAAAATTTCTAACATAACTGGAGCTATTTCTAATATAGAGCTTGCTCCTAATACTTGAAAATTACTAGAATCATTTACATATTCATCATCATCTTCCGAAGAATAAATAGTCCACCCATTTAATTGAGGAATTTCTGATTTTTCCCTAAATGTATAACGTATTGATTTTCCAACTACAACATTTTTAGAAACAATAAAGCCCCCGTAATCAGAATTATTTACTTTCATATTAACACTCCTCAATAATAGTTAATAAATCATTTCTCCAAGAATACTCTTTAGCATAATCTACACATGATTTTCCAGATTGATCTTTCAAATTATAGTTTGAACCATTTTTAATAAGTAATTTATACATGTCTTTATTGTCTTCTGTAGACAATTTATTTATCGTAATAGCATACTTCAAAGGAATAGCATTATATTTATCCAAAGCATTTATATTAATTTCATTATCAATAAGTAATCTTGTTATCTCTAATTCATATTCTATTGTTGGGCGTAAAACACAAAAATAAAACATATGCAATGCATTCCTTTTATCTTTAGCTGTAGTGTAATTAATATCAATACCCTCTTCTAGTAAAAATTTTATAATTTTAAGTTTTTCACTAGAATTTTTATTATTAGTCATAGCCATGCACAATAAATTAATATCTAAATCACTATCAATTTGATTAATATCACCATCATAAAATTTTTTGAAATCTTCAAAAGTTCCTTCTCTAACTGCATCAAAAACATTTAATATTTTCATTCCATCATCTTCCTAACTACTCATATTTATGACTTCTATTTACAGAGGGCTTTTCTAATCTGAAATTATCCGAATTAAACTGAAATTCTTTTAACTCTTTAAGAGTAATCTCACGATTTTTATATTTCTCAAACATATTCTTATAAGTATTTCCTTCTGTATGACCAAAATCTACTTTATTTTTTCGTGCCTGTCCAGGTTTCCAGTCAAGTACCTCACTAGTATTAGGATCCCGTAAAATCCCATCTGGGTCTATCTGTTTATCAAAAACATCTTTTTCAAATTCATATTTCTTTTTACCAGATAACTGTGGTCTACCATTAGGCTTTCCGTTTTTAATATAGGGACCATTTTCTAAAGCTTTATCTGAACCCTTAACTTTTTTAGCTGTATTTACAGCCTCAGTAGCCTTAGCAGTCATTTTAACTCCTTTTCCTACTTTAGCTATCTTTCCAAAGGGTGTAAGGCCGGCTACAGCCATGACACCTGCCCCAGCACGTTCCCACCCCGAAAGTTTTTCGCCAGTAGATGGATCAATACCATCCCAAACACGAAGAACATCATACTCACCACTTATTTCACCCGCTATATCCCTAGCTAGTTTTTTACCATCAAAACCCTCTTTTTCTGATGATAGTGGTCCACACATTGCACCTTCTTCCATTGTAACATCTTGATTATCTGTGTTACGAAATTTTTCGGCAATTCGTTTCAAATCTTCTTCCACTTGTATAAGTGAATTGATAGATGTAAAAGCTTTTGGTCTCGCATCATTGAACATTTGAATGAACTGTTGATTAGAGGCACCAATCCATTGAAAGCACAAATGATCAATTTCATTACATAAATTATTATGTATAGATTCTAATGCGATTCTGGTATTACGTGCACGATTTGCAACTTCTTCTAGCATTTCAGGTGTTACCTTGATTTGAACCATTTCTTTCCTCCCTTTTCCCAATTAAAATTATGAGATAAAAAGAAAAAAATGTAAACACAGAAATTTTAGATTAGTATAATAATGTGTATATAAAATAAAAGAGCACCCCCAAACGGAAATGCCCTTTTATTTCAGTTTTAAATTACACCCATTCCTTTTAACATCTCAATTAAACTAGTATAGAAGTATTCACATGCTTCTGTCTCAGAATTAAATGTCTTAAGGTTACTCTTTGTTCCTCGCTCATTATAATATACTTTCCATACTCCATTCTGTTCATTAAAACAATACGATTCGTTTGGTAATCCACCCTTTAAACTATATAAATCCTTTGGCACCTCTTCTTGTAATAATTTCTGTTCTAACTCATTTTTTCGCATGTTTAGAACCTACCCTTTTCAATGCTTCTTCTTCAATTATTTCATTTTAACTATTTCATTTTTAATAAAGAAAACAGCCCCACTAAGCTTTTAACACTTAATGAGGCCATTCTATTCACAATCTTAATTATGGAAAGTTGGCTTATAGAACGAACGATTATCAAGCGCAAAGACACGTTCTGTGTATTCGCCTGGTTTTGTGCGTCCTAATGCGCGGTCCATCATGTTCATTTTTGCATCTAAGTTATCGATGTAGTGCAGAATTTCTGCTTCTTTCACTAATGGTGGTTTTGGGCTACCCCATTCTGCTTTTCCGTGATGGGAAAGGACGATGTGCTGAAGGATTAATACTTCCTCTGCATCGATTTGTAGTTCCTCTGCTGCTTTACCAATTTCGTTCACCATGATAGAAATGTGGCCTAGTAAATTTCCTTCTAACGTATACGTCGTAGAAATTGGTCCAGATAGCTCAAATACTTTACCAAGATCGTGTAAAATAACGCCCGCATATAGTAAGTCTTTATCTAACGATGGGTACAGAGCCGAGATAGCTTTCGCTAAATCTAACATTGATACAACATGGTAAGCTAGTCCAGATACGAACTCGTGATGGTTCTTTGTCGCTGCTGGATATTCTAAAAATTCGTTTTGATGCTTATTTAACAAATGTCTTGTTAGACGCTGTATGTTCGGGTTTCTCATTTCAAATATGTATTGCGTAATTTTCTCAACCATATCTTCTTTTTTTATTGGAGCTTTTTCTACAAAGTCTGAGATGTCTGTTACTTCATTCTCATTCGCAACACGAATTTGTTTCACACGTAATTGAATACGTCCTTTATAGTTTAGAATATCTCCAGCTACTTTAACGATTGTTTCTGCTACATATTGTTTCTCAACTTCTGGCGATACGTCCCATAGCTTTGCTTCAATATCTCCACTTGGATCTTGTAAGATTACTGTTAAAAACGGCTTGCCATTGCTTGCGAGACCTTTTGTCGCTGTTTTAATTAACAAGAAAACATCGACTTGTTCACCAACTTCATATTCTACAATTTTCTTTTTCATTCGAATTCCTCCACCAAATCAGTTACTTTTAGTATAGCATACTACAACTCATTTTCTTTACGCTTACGTGTTAATTTTATAATCTCATTTTCTGTAAAATACGTGAGTAGATGCGCATGACATGTAAAGAAGATAACTTGTCTATCTTTCGCAATTTCTTTTATAAGTTCAATCGTTCGATTCGTCCTTACCGCGTCAAAATGTACGAAGCTATCATCAATAATAAATGGATAGTCATGCTCAAACGTTTTCGCTAGCGCGAATCGCAATGATAAATATAACTGCTCCGCTGTCGCTTGGCTTAGTTCATGACTGTAAAAACGCATACCATCGTTACGTTCGACAATGAACGGTTCCGCTTCTGACGGTGAGAATATTTTACTATACCTTCCGCCCGTTAAATAAACGAAATACTCTTCAGATTTTTGTAAAATACGCGGAAGATGCACTTCATGATAATACTGCTTCGTTTTCGTTAGCACTGTCTTTGCGGCCGCATATGCAGCCCACTTCTTCACTTGTTCACGCACTTGCGCTTTTTTCATTTCCCACTCATGTAGCAAATCACCATACGTACTGCCTTCTTCTAAATTCGCAATTTCTATTCGATGCTTCGCAATACGCTCTGTCAGTTCTTTCTCTTGCGCCAGACAGCTTTGCGCGGCTGTGATTTCTTGCTTTAATTTTTCATCATAACCGTCAGCCTCATAATGCTCAGCTAATGACAAACTCGTTAAGCGCTGTTCTAACAAATCAATTTGAGGTAATAAACGCCCCACTTGCTTATCCGCGTCTTCACGTTTCTCTGCCAATTTTCCTGCTTCTAAAAACATCTCTTCATCTGTAGATTCTGCGATATGCCATAACCCATCTCGCTCTACTAGTAGTTGTTTTAATTGCTCTTGCATGAACTCATATTCTTCTTGCCATTCCGCCAGCTTCTCTTTCAGCTGCTTACAAGTTTGGCGCTTCTCTTTTTCATTTTGCATACGACTTTGCGCCTCATGCAAATTACTATACTCTTTACTACCGATAACAGTTTCTAGTTTATGCTCAAAGTGCGAAATCATTTCATACAATGAAGATTTCCGCTTACTTTGCTTCTCTAAATCACGATATAATTGCTGCATTTTTTCAATACGCTCAAACGCTGGCAACATGTGCGCATACGTATAAAATTCTGGGAACATATAGCGCGTTTTATACGCATTTACTTGTTCTCCTATTTGGAAAGTTTCTCTCTCCCATTCTTCATACGATGAAACGACTTTATCATAAGCACGTTCCATTTGTTGTAATTTATAAGACTCTCGCTCAAATAACTTTCGAATCTCTTCATCCTTTTCTAACTGATAACGAACGGACATCGCCTCTTCACTTTGACGACCGCCAGCACTTTGCTGAAGAGTAAGAAGCTCTTCTTGTAATCCACCCGAAGGATCTTTATATAAAACGAGTGCTAAAACAATCCCTACAAAAACAATGACACTAATAAATAATAGCGCGCGGTTATCTATAAATAGACTCGTGAATAAAACAAGCGTGTTAATAAGAAGTAACAGAAGACAAATTCTTTGCCACTGTTTTTTCTTTTGCATAGCCGCCCCTGTTTTTTCCTCATACTTATGCTTCATTCTCTCTGCGCCCATACCGATAAACGCCGCATCTTGAAATGATTTTTCTCTCTCAACTAACGTATTTCTTTCTTCATCAGCTAACATTTGCTTACTTATTTGTCTTATATTTTCTTCTTGCTCTTCTAATTGCTCCTGAGCCGTTTTGAAACGTTCATCAAGCTGCGTTTTTTGCGTTTCTAACTCTCTCGCTTTTTGCACCGTTTGTGTAATTAATTCTTTCGTCGCTAAACTTATATCAAATGAAAGAACAGTCTCTTGTTCAAAAGTAGCGCCAATTTGTTGCTGTAGTTCTGCGATTTCTTCTTTTATATTCGCAATACTTCCCGTCATATCACGCATTTCTTGGCGTGCATTTTCATAAGACATATGCTGCATACGAAGTTCTTCTACGTAACTTTCTTTTTGTAAAAATGCTTCATCTATTTCTGTGGAATCAATTTCTGATTGCACTGTTTCTATCTTTTTTTGAAGTGAATCTATTTGTACTTGGAGCGGTTCTATCTTTGCCTTTACCGCCTCATAGCGCGCCATTCCGTTTACAGGAAACTGCCCGTTCTCGCTTTTCAACACTTTCTCGTGCGCACTCTTTTCAATAACGAGAGGCTCAAGCGCCGCTAATATTTCATAATCTTGCTTTCGTCTTTCGGCTGACTCTTTTTCCGCACGAACAGAAGCAAGTTTCTCTTCACTTTCTTTTAACTGCTCGACCTGTTTTTCATACGTGCCAATCTTCCCTTGCCACTCTTTCATCTTTTCCTCAATTTTCTTCATCTCTTGCAGTGACACGTTAATTTCAGGATTACGACCACTCGGCTTAAAACGCTGATTCATTTCTTTTTCTAATTTTTTATCTAACTGCAATAACGCATCACTTCCTACTGCGCTGGCCGAAAATAAATAATTGCCGATATCCGCTTCGCCGAGCTGATGAATATTTTGAAGACCATGCATATCAAATGAAAAAACAGAATCAAATAAGGTTTCATTCACACCGCTTAATATATCGTTTAAAATATCTTCGCCGCCAGTTTTCCCGTCCTCAAAATAAACGGTCACCGCGCCTACTGCCGTCTTTGGCAATCGTTCAATTTTCAAACGGCCGTACTTTTCTGTTTGAACAGTCATCGCTCCGCCATACTTCCCGCCTTCTTTCGGTTCATAACGGCGCTGTCCTCTCGTCGGAAAACCGAATAAAATACTTTTCATAAACGAGCGAATTGTCGATTTTCCCGCTTCATTTTCACCGTACAACACCGTCAGCATTGACAGATCCATTTCCACATTTTCTAGTTTTCCATAGCCATAAATATGGAGTTTTTCAATTCTCATTTTTTATCCCTCTCTTGCTGGAATAATTGCTCTAAAATAATATTTTCCGCTTCCTTTTGAATCTCTTTCTTCTCTTCTTCCGTAAAAGCTTCAATGCTATTACGTGCTACAGGAGATGTCCAAATGGTGCGCAATACTCCGTCCATATTTGTGAAAGCTTCTAACTCTTTCAGCACACTACCGACGAAATGATTTTCTTCTTTCAAACGTTCAATTTCCGCAAAAGAAACCGTCTCATTTTTCCACTTCATCGCATACACAAAGTCTTTTCGCTCTTCGCCAGCTGCTAAAATATGAAAAATCTCTTCCACGCGCTTGTCTTCACGCAAATAAGGAGAAAGTGGCCCCTGCCCTGTAAATACGACAGTTAAAAGCGTGCCTTCCTCTTCTCTTCTGCATTCATTCATCGCACTTGACGCGCTCGTCATAAGATCATCAACAGTTTCAAGTCCATCGATACTAACTTCAATCTCATCCCACACAACATCCGCCGTATGGAAAAATGAACAATGCGTTCCTTGTTTCGTAAGTTCAATAAGGTACGCACCTTTCTCCCCTGTTTCCTTACGATGACGACCTTGTATATTACCCGGATAAATAATGTACGGCTCTTCTGCTAAAATTTCACGTTTATGTATATGACCAAGAGCCCAATAATCAAACGGCTTTTCTTTCAGCTCACGAATTTGAAACGGTGCATAACGATTATGTTCTGCATCCCCTTCCACACTTCCGTGAAGCATTCCAATATGGAAAGGCGCATCACTCATTTTCGTATACTGCGCTGTCATATTATCCGTTACCGCCTGTTGCAAATAACTAAAACCATAAATAGAAGCTACAAGCTCACCATTTTTATAAAATGACTTCTCTTCCACATAAGGCTCCGTAAACACGTGAACATTTTCCGGAAACTCAATCGCTGCCCAGCTTCCCCCTAAATGATCGTGGTTACCATGAATAATAAAAACGGGAATATCGTACTGCGAAAGTCTCTTCATTTGCTCACGCACAAACACTTGCGCCCTCAAACTTCTCGTCTCCGCATCATACAAATCCCCGGCTAGTAATACGAAATCAACGCGCTCTTGAATCGCTTTATCAACAATACGCTCGAACGATTCAAACGTACTCTGCTTCATTCTCTCCCAAACAGACTGTGGTACATTCATTTCCATCCCTTTAAACGGACTATCCAAATGCAAATCAGCCGCATGTATAAACTTCACTTGTTTCACAAATAACGATCCTTTCTATAATTCAAAAGTTTCATCTTATCCGCATGAACACAAACAATAAATGCTCAATTGTTGAAAACTAGTAATAAGCAGGAAATAAAAAATCCCCCACTGATTAAAGTTTCACTTTATTGTAACACGCAATGTCATATATTTCTTTGCATATTCTAGTGATTTATGACAAAATAGTTATAAGATTCTGATTTTAATTATTGGAGGGAATTTTCATGGGAGTATACGTTCTAACAGTCTTTGAAAAAGATGGTTCAAAAGCATTAGACGAATCATTCGAGGCAGCAACTGAAAAAGAAGCGAAAGCAAAAGGTGAATCTATTTTACAAGAAAAAGGATTGTACGAAAAAACACATCGCTGCACATCTTCTGCAGGTAAGCTCGTTTTATTCCAGCGCTAAAAAAAGAAGCGTCATCCGCTTCTTTTTCACTCTACTATATCTTCGTCACACCACGTAAACGCCACATCTAGAATACGATTACCGATACGTACGCGCTTATTCCATTTTCCTGTTTGGATCTGATGTTGCAATTCCGCTTTCATCTTTTCCGTCCAGTCGTGAATCGTGTCACTACGGTCGTACGGATATACGCCTGGAAATTCTTCCTGCAGAAGATGCAAGCTCTCTGCATCAAAATGAAAATGGAAGAAGTAGTTTGCTGTAAGCGATGGTTCTTGCAATCGTAAAAAATGATCATCAACTTGCTTTCTATTTCTATAGAAAGTAAAGATATTCACTTTACCGCTCGTAATTTGGTCAATTTGAATTTCGTGCTTCTCTATAATCACGTCTTGCCCACCTCGTTATATACTACCCTTAGTATATATGTCTTTTGCAACAAAGTTAACCATTTTCGCGCGAAATTCATTTCCTTCATTATATTACCCGTACCTCCAAGTACAATCAGGACAAATAAACAAAGTTGAAGGGGAGCGATCACATGTATTTCGGAAGCAAAGGTTGGTATGTAAAAGAACTTAAAAAATTAGGGATTCGTACTTACGAAGGTAAAAAACTAGAATCTTATCGTACACATATTTTATCTAGTTTACTTGAGAGAATGAAGAAAGCTTCGGCTTAATAGATGTAGGAAGCGACTACGGTTGCTTCCTTTTTATTTACTAAATAAAAAGGAAATCATCATACCTTAACTTTACCGTTATACTTTCTTGATAGAAACCGCCCATTATCAACTGAATTTCTAGTACCAAATACTCTTCCAGATAATCATTTGTATATATTTTAAATTCTCCATACTTATTAACTCGTCCGCTTCCAACATACATATCACTACTTGTTATGACAATTGTTGAATGGGGTTCTGCACGGCCCAATATACGATTATTACTATAGTCCAAAGCATCCACATTTATTTTTTGATGAATATTATTAACTGAATCTCTACATTTATTTTCACACAAATTAACATTGCTTTCTTCAGCCCTCGATAGCGCTCGATTCCTACTAGTCTTTTCTGAAGAGAAAGCAACATTCCCCAGCCAACTAAACCTATCAAATGTAGTAATAGGTAGAAACATCTACGTTAACTCCCCCATTCTTCCAATACTTCCATCTCATTTTTTATCAACTACGGTCTTTTAATGAACTTACAGCAATACGTTTTATGTTGGGGTAAAAGAAAATAGCTTTGGTTTTCCATTCAATTTCGCACTGTTAATTTGTACAGAACACATAGAATACTGTTTTTCACCCCAGATGTAATGACAACACCACACAAAAGAAACCACGATCCATTAAATGTAAATCCACCTTCAAATATATTAATAATAATTATGTTGCCAATTATTAAGAGAATCCATGAAATGGAATACTGTTTTCCATTTGTAATATATAAAATTTCATCCTCATAACAGACTGTAATTCCCCCACCTTGCCAAACACCAATAGCGAAAGAAATAAGCGTAACTGCCAGTAACTCTGCTTGTAAATCCCTAGTCATTTGTTGCGGCGCCGTATAAGTAATAATCCCTATCATCATGAGAAAAGTTATAATATCTATCCAGTTTAATTTTCTTTGTTTGCTTTGCAGCCAAATAAAGAAAATTAATACAGGAATTAAAAGCAAAGTTTCCATTTAATTATTCTTCTTCCTTTCCTACATTAGAAACGTCTATAATTGTAATGCAATTAGATTGTTCTTAAATCTCTCATACTTTCTGAAGCATAACATGAGAAAGAAATAAAAAAATCGTACAAAAGGGCAAGCCTATAATGTACGATTGGGCATATATAATGTTTTAAAAATGAATTAACTTCCTTTCAATAGATACAGCTACTGCTTCTGACCGTGAATTAACACCTAATTTATTGTATATATTTGTTAAATATGCTTTTACCGTTCGCTCAGCTATTCCCATATCAAATGCAATTTCTTTATTCTTATATCCGCGCGCAATAGCTTTCAGCACAAACAATTCTTTAACCGTTAAGTTATTTTCTGCAACCTTATCAGCATGTACTTCTTTCCTTTTATACTTCACTATCTTTTCCATAATATTTGGTTGTAGTAAAATCTCACCTCGAATAGCCGCTTCCAATGTTCGAAACAAATTCTCTCGATCCGTATCTTTTAGCAAATATCCTTTTGCCCCTAACTCAATTCCCTTTAACATTAATTCATCTTCGTTATAAGTAGTTAATATAATAATCGGCGTATGGTTTTGTTTTTCATTCAAAGCCTCAATTGTTTCTAAACCACTCATTTTAGGCATATTCAAATCCATTAAAATGACATCAGGTTTCTTCTTTTCTATGAAAGAAAGGGCTTCTTCTCCGTTTGCAGCCTCACCTATAATTTGAAATGAATCACTCGTTTCTATTATTAATTTCAGACCTTCTCTTACAACGAAATGATCATCTACAATTAATACGTTATGTTTCATGGCTATCTCCTTCTTTATTTATAGGCACTTGAATATACACTTTCGTACCTTTCATCTTTTCACTCAATATATGTATTTCTCCCTTAATCAATCGAACACGCTCATTTAGACCAATTAAACCATAATGTCCAGGATTCTTACCGATATATCCAGTGTCAAACCCAATTCCATTATCTTCAACTTCTATAGTAAGTTTTTCAATGTTATCGATATATTCAACTTTTAAATGAACATCTGTTGCCTGTGAATGTTTTGCGATATTCGTTAAACATTCACTAATTACATATAAGCAGTGCTCTTTTACTACGCTTGAAATATACGGTGGACTTTGGATAGTAAATCTCACATGTATAGACGTAGCTTCAGAAAAACGTTGAACCTCTTCTTTTACTGCTCCATTAAATGAATTAGTAGTATGACGCAAATCATCAATAACCAACCTTGCATCATGTAAAGTTTGTCTCGCTCTTATCATAGTTTGTTTCATAATCTCTTGAGAGCGTCCTGTATTCCCTTTTTGCATATGGGCATCTATTGCTTCCAATTGCATAATTAAGCTTGCTAAACCTTGCGCTAACGTATCATGTAAATCTCTTGCCATACGCTGCCTTTCATTAGCTAATGTCAATTCTTCCACTCTCATATATGCAGACTCTAACTCTTGAATATAGCTCTGTATACGATTACGTGCATCAAATTGCTGCTTATTAATGTAAGAAAAAGGAATAATAATTGCTAATACTAAAAGAAACATAGAGATAAGAATAGCTAATTTATTCACACCATAATTGATACTAATTGCAGCACAAAATATTGCATACATAAGAGTAAAAACTGCCATTACTTTAAATATATTGTTATAAACATATAAACTTTGGGCGATTAAAATAGGAGTTAATCCAACAAAAATCGCTATCGAAGCATTTGTTGCAATAAATGCAGCCAAAAACACAATGAAAAGTTGTACAAAAAAGAAGTACAACAATTGCCTATTTTTTAATGAACTCGCATACCAATGAAAAATAGTATGAATAACAATGACTATTGTAAAGAAAAAACTATCCATAGAGAAAATATTATTACGAAATTCTAAAAGCATTGAAGCTATATATACGAGTGTAATCCATAAAATAATAAACCTTCTTGGAATAAATACCACTTCCAATACATTTGTATCCAAATCTATATTTAAACTTATTTTTTTCATATCTGACCTCCACCATTACATTATACAAGATGCAACTTACATTTTGATAAAGTGAAGGCTTTTACATACAGCCCCACTCCCACAAATAGCGGGATAAGTCACTGATTCCTCTTCATCCTCATTACCAAATACAAATACGAAATATTGTATATCGAAATGCATTGATGTTTATGTAAGATTATTATTCAGCAATCCATACAATGCTACATAACTAATGTATATTTTTAACATTTTCACAATCAAAATCTCCTCAAAGTATAAACGATGACTTTCTGTTCCCTTTTATTTAGTGCTAATGAAATAATCATTTAAACTGAAAATGCTATAATTAACCCAATCAAACTAAGGGGGAGCGTTTATCTTGCACGGAAAACACATTCAATTTCATGAGTTTGGTAACCCAAAAGATGTATTACAAGTTGAATATAAAAATATAGAACCATTAAAAGATAATGAAGTTTTCGTTCGTATGTTAGTTAGGCCGATTAATCCATCTGACTTAATTCCAATAACCGGAGCGTACGCTCATAGAATTCCTTTACCTAACATACCTGGTTATGAAGGTGTCGGCATTGTAGAAGATGTTGGCGCGGGCGTTACTAGAGACCTTATCGGTAAACGTGTTTTACCGTTACGCGGGGAAGGTACTTGGCAAGAATATGTGAAGACATCAGCTGATTTTGTAGTCCCTATCCCTGATTCCATCGATGATTTTACAGCGGCACAAATGTATATTAATCCCCTTACGGCATGGGTTACATGTACAGAAACGTTAAACTTAAAACAGAATGATATTTTATTAGTAAATGCTTGTGGATCCGCTATTGGTCATCTTTTTGCTCAGTTATCACAAATTTTAAACTTCCGATTAATTGCAGTTACGAGAAATAATAAGCATACAGAAGAATTACTGCGCCTAGGTGCCGAATATGTAATAGATACTTCCACTGCCCCGCTTTATGAAACAGTTATGGAGTTAACAAACGGGCTTGGTGCAGATGCAGCGATTGATTCTATCGGGGGACCGGATGGAAATGAATTAGCTTTCTCCTTACGTCCAAACGGGCGCTTTTTAATGATCGGCCTTCTATCAGGAATACAAGTGAACTGGGCAGAGATTGTCACGAAAGCAAAAGTGCACGCGAACATATTTCATTTACGGCATTGGAATAAAGAAGTATCACCATATAAATGGCAAGAAACGTTTCGTCACTTAATTCGCTTAGTGGAAAACAAGCAATTACGTTTTATGACGGTACATTCTACATATGACTTAGCGGATGTGAAAACAGCGGTTGATGTCGTGCAGTCTGCTGAGAAAACGAAAGGGAAAGTGTTTTTGACGGGTTAGTAAATGCTATTGAAAGATCTATTTTGATTGATTTTTTCAAAATAGATTTTTTTATGTCTTATAAACCCTATTTTAGTATCCCCGCTTCAACTACCTAAAAAATAACATTGTCAACAGAACTTAAATTGGTTATCATAAAAATGAATATAACAGGAGATGAGCAGATGAATATGAACGAAAAGAAATCTTTTTCAAAAGTTTCTCGGCGGAAATTAGTCGATGAAGTGTTGGAACGTCTACAAGAGAAAATCTTTTCTGGCGAGTATGAAGTTGGCGATCGCCTCCCTACAGAGCCGCAATTAATGGAAGAGTTAGGAGTAGGACGTTCAACGCTGCGAGAAAGCATAAAGATATTAGTACATGCCGGCATATTAGAAGTTCGACAAGGACAAGGTACTCGTATTGTCTCACTAAATACAGCACAAGATTCATTTGAAAAACGACTGCAAGCAGCTAATATTAATCATGTGTATGAAGCAAGAAATATGTTAGATAAAGAAGTAGCTATGTTAGCGGCACAGCGCCGAAGTGAAGAGGATCTTTTATACTTAAAAGGACATTTGAATAAAAGAAAACATGCCCTTCAAGAAGGAAATTATGTAGCATACATAGATGCAGACATTCAGTTTCATCTAGCAATTGCAAAGGCGAGCAAAAACGAAGTTCTACTTGATTTGTATCAATCTTTCGTACCTGCCCTTCGCCACATTTTAAGCCAATTAATATTAAATACAGTGAACTATGAAGATAACTCTGAAATTCATGAAAAATTATTCCAAGCTATTTTAAAACAAAATGCCGAAGAAGCACGAACATACGCCGTTCAAAATTTGGAGCTGAAATAAGCTCCTTATATATTACACTTAAACATCAGATGATATACTCAATAACATCTGATGTTATTGAGAGGAGAAAATCAAATTGAAACATCAAGGACGAACTTATTTGTATATACTAGCACTATTTTTTGTGTCCATTAATCTACGTATCGGAATTACATCTATTTCACCTTTATTAGAAACAATCCGACAAGACTTAAATATAAGCAATTTTTCCGTTAGTTTTTTAACAGCTATTCCTGTTTTTTGTATGGGGACATTCGCCTTACTGACTGGGAAGGTAATTAAAAAATATGGGGCAGAAAAATCAATTATGGCTTGTCTTATTTTAATTGGCTTTGCTACATGTATGAGGGCTTTTACCTCTTCCATTTCCACATTATTCGCGAGCTCTTTATTTATCGGCATTGGAATTGCACTTGCAGGTCCGTTACTATCAGGTTTTATTAAAGAAAAATTCCCTACGAAAATCGGCTTAATGATTGGAATATATTCAGTAGGTATGGGGACTGGCGCCTCTTTAAGTGCAGGGTTAACGATTCCTTTACAACATGTATTAAAAGACGATTGGAATATGGCACTCGCTTTTTGGGGTGTACTTACTATTATCGCTATTATATTTTGGTATCCGGTTATGAAACGAAAAAAGAATACGAGTACACAAGATAAAAAGAATAATAGTTTACCTTTAAGAAATAAAAAAGCATGGTTGTTTACAATCTTTTTCGGACTACAATCAGGAATCTTTTACTCCATTACGACTTGGCTTGCGCCCGCAAATCAAAATATGGGTGTCAGTAGCGAACAAGCTGGTACTCTCATAACTGTTTTTACAGTTGTTCAAATGATATGCAGCTTTTTAATTCCAACATTAGCGGATATTTATAAAAACCGAGCACTTTGGTTATTAGGGAGTATATGCTTCGTACTCGTAGGTTTATCGCTTATGATTTACCCATTAACTACACCATGGGTCCCTTCTATTTTACTAGGTATCGGGCTCGGCGGCGTATTTCCACTCGCTCTTATGCTACCGCTATATGAAACAAAAACTTCAGAAGATGCGAGTGCATGGACTGCTATGATGCAGTCCGGAGGATACATTATGGGCGGATTCATTCCTGTCCTAGCAGGAATCGCTCGTGACTATTTTGATGGTTATACGCAAGTTTTTATTATAATGGCACTTTTAAGCTTCATTTTATTCCTATTAACTTTAGTCATGAATAAAAGGAAAAGAAATGCAGAAGATCTTGTCTCCGCTTAAATCTAAAATGTTAATATATGGTATAATTTAATTAAAAACGAAAGGAGCTTCTAACATGTGGTTCATTTCGGCAATCGCGCCTGTTGTAATAGTTGGTGGAATTGTAGTATTTGTAATTAAAAGATTGGAACATAAATATAAGAACGGAAAATTAGGTAAGAAAAAATCTCAAAAAGCTCAACTGTTATTAGATAGTTTCATACCTATGGGAATGCTTGTTGGCTGTATAATTGGTTTGATTTTCGGTATGTTTTTTCCGGATTCCTCACTACTTTCCATTAGTTTAGGATCTGGAATAGGCTATTTATTTGGTTATTTCGCCTATGAAATTTATAGCAAGACAGGTAATGAGTTTTCATAATCCAAAAGAAATAAGTGAGGACAGTACATAGTAGCCATATACAATATGTACTGTCCTTTATTTTTGCATCAACACTATCACCTTCCCTTTCATATCCTATACACCTTTTGTATTGATTTCCCTCTCCTTATCTCAAATAACAATTTTATTATTTATCATAAAGTTAACACTCTCGTTAAACATATATAAAGATTGTTGTATTTCTTACTTTTCTCCTTGAAAACAATATATACTACATTTGAAATAAGCGGGTACGTCTGCTTATTATCTAAATTCCCGTGCAATACCCCCTCACGAAATGCTAGGAGAAATCCTAGCATTTTTTACAATAACGTTTGCCGAAAAAGTTTTGGCACTTTAAACATATGTAAATTATAGTTTCTTTTCAACTTTATCACTTAAACCGTTATATCATTTGAGTGAGCTAGTACATCCGCCCTCATCTTATTTTTTCCACTTATAAAAATCCGTCCACTCTTCTTCATTTTAACTTTAATCACGAAACAAAAAAATCCCCTCAAAGCATAAGCTTCAAGGGGTGAGCCTGTATTTTTACTTACTTATATACGTACAGCTGTACCACTTACAGCAACCATTAACATTCCATCACGAACAACTTCATAATCTACGTCAATACCAACGATAGCGTTCGCACCTTTTTGTTTTGCAAGTTCTTTCATTTCATCCATTGCGATATCACGAGCTTCTTTTAGCTTGCTTTCGTAAGAACCAGCACGACCACCGACAACATCACGAACGGAAGCGAATAAGTCGCGGACAATATTTGCACCCATAATAGCTTCACCATTTACAATATCAATATACTCAATAATTTCTTTACCTTGGATTCCAGACGTTGTTGTTACAATCATGACTGACACTCTCCTAATAACTTATAGTTTTTTGATTAGCTTTCTTATGTCTTTATTATGACACGGAAAAAGTATCTAATCTATTGAATTACCTTACAGGAGTGTGACAATTTTGTAAGAATAAAGCGCCTATTATGCTTAATAAAGTGCTTTAACATTCGGATACATAAACGATTCTCTATTTTCTTTCCAATCCTTTTCTACTTCTTTAAAAGTTGGTCGCCCTAACTCTTCCTTGTTTTCCTGTTTACGAAACCATTTCTTCACATACTTCTCCCCATTTTTATTTTGAACCGTACAAAGGAAACTATTACTACTATCCTTTAATATTTTTACAATCACGAAAAGACACCTCTTCCCTTTTTAATATCATAATAGAACTTGATCTTTTACTATAAGCCCTTCCTCTCTTATAGTCATACGACTCCTCGGCCGCGCCAAAGTTGTAAGATCAAAAAACGATATTCACTATGTTTACATTTTGCATAATTGATATGTGAAGTAAATATTATTTAAAGAAATCAGAGTTATAAGCATTATGCTTATCAAATATTTTATAGATTTCTAACTTATCATCTAATTTTGCATCTACTAAAATTAATATATTTCCATCGTAAATGTATTCTTCATATTTCTTAGCATGTTCTTCGGGAATTCCTAATCCGATAAATGCGCCTATTAAACTTCCAGCTCCTCCGCCAATACCGGCTCCTCCAATAGCTGCTGCGATAGGTCCCGCTGCTACGATTGGACCCATTCCAGAAACAGCAAGTATACCAAGACCTGTTAATAAACCACCAAGTCCGCCTGCTACTCCTCCTGCCACAAGCCCTGTCGCTGAAAAGATATCCGCTTTATGTGCCGTTTCACTATTCACTTTTTCACCCGATTTTTCTTCCAGATGTTCAATTTCCTTTTGATCCTTCGCAATAGCTGAAATGTTACCCGCCGAGTATCCTTTATCTTTTAATTCATTAATAACGAATGCCGCATCATCAATTGTTCTAAAAATACCTACTATTTTTCTATCTACATCCATAACTATTAACCTCCTAAAATTTTATATAATGTATCTTTATCTTTCTTCATTTCTGTATACACTAACCTTTTTATTAACATAACCATTTACGAAAAAGCGAATAGTAAAAGCATTACAAGCGAACTACTTAACAAGTAAATTAAATCAAATGTAATATCAATCATCATTTCATTCATGTATACCAGACTCCTTTTTATTTAAAGTAAAAGTATATTTTTATAGACTAGAAATCTTACAATTCATCTTCAGTCAATCTCTTTGTAGTATATGTATACCCTTCGTAACCCTTTCTAAACCTAAAAAACTATAATTATATTTTTTCTTATTTATATGTTTAACATTTTTTAAAACGGGTATGTTTATATTGTTATGCTTACTATATGGAAAGGAATATTTCGATGAATGCAATCCAATCTACTACTATTCTTTATAATGAAACACCTACAATAACGCAGATTCATCATTTTTATGCTTTAATGACAACATTTCAAACTAATTTATTTATAAGTAAACATGGAACACTTACTTCTATTAAAAGCTTAAGCACATTAATATCCTTTTTCCTTACTGTAAAAAAGAGAGAGCTTGTATTATTTATCTTTGAAGGAATAGATGCAAAAAAAGCTTTAAGCACACTCTTTCCTTCTTAAAAGTTTTATTATCCCCCTATTCCCTCGATCGTTACTTTTCATATATGTTTATATTTCAAAATGATTTCCTCTATTCAAAACGAGACCCCCTAATACAATAGGGGGATTTCTAGTTTGGCCTTATGAAAACTGATATAATATATATTACGTTTTTCATTCTTTACAATAGAAAACTTTTAATAATCTTGAAGGTAGGAATTTTTAATGAAATCGAAAGCAAAATTTAGTATTCGCTACAAAATTATGGCTGGCTATTTAGTTATGATTTTGTTCTTACTTATTTCTTTCATTATGTTAAACAATGAAATTTCCAATTTACAAAAATCTCGTAATTTTATTATTGATCACGATTTTAAAGTTCTTAATTTAACGAATCAAGTGGAGAAAGAATTGCTAACAATTGAAAATAAAGCGAAAGGATTTATTACTTCTAATAACGCAAATTACGTGCAATCCCTTAACACTGCGGAAAAGGATTACGAAAAACATTATCAAGATCTTTTGGCTCTATTAGAGGATAACCCCTCTCAGCAAGAAAAATTAAAACAGATTAACGAAAATATTAATAGTTGGATTAATAAAGAGATTCATCCATTAATTACAAATCATAATAGTAATAACATACAAGCAATCGACACGACTCAAATTCAGTCATTACAATCGCAGCTAACTAACTTCCGTGGTGTAGAGGAGCAACTAACGAAAAAAAGAGCTGCACAATTAGATGCTGAAAATAATAAATTAGAGATTTGGTTATACAGTTTATTGTTCTTACTTTCTTGTATTTCTATTATCATTTCACTCTATATTTCGAATTCCATTACAAAAACGATTAAAAACGTAATTCAAGCTATTAAATCCATTTCTTCTAAAGAAAAAATTACTGAAAGAATTCATGTAAACACGCGGGATGAAATAAAAGAGCTTGCTCATACAACGAACCACCTACTAGACGAAATATCTAAAAGAGAGTGGTTACAAACCGAGCTTGCAGAATTAATTTTAATGTATCAAGGTATACCTTCTATTGAGATGTTAGGTAAAAAAATTCTTAGTGGAGTTATACAAAAAACGCAAACCTCTTGCGGTGCATTCTATGTACGTGAAGAAATTGAAGAAACTGTCTACTATGTAAAGAAAGCTTCTTTCGCTGATCAAGGTGCTGATATTGGAAAACAATCCATTAAAATGGGTGAAGGTTTAATTGGGCAATGTGCTTTAGAAAAACAAAGCTTTATTCTTCGAGAAATACCAGAAGAATTTCGTTATGTCACTAGCGGCTTATTAGAAATACGCCCTCAAAACCTACTAGTCGTCCCTATCTTATTTGAAGATGAAGTGATCGCAGTAATGGAGTTAGTAAGTGTAACTGAGATTTCAGACTTACATCAAGATTTAATTCAACAAACCGTTGATAACCTAGGTCTAACAATCCATAGTATTATGGGACGTATGCGAATTCAAACGCTTTTACATGAATCACAAGCAATGACAGAAGAGTTGCAAGTTCAATCAGAAGAATTGCAAACGCAAGCTGAAGAACTACAAATGCAAGCCGAAGAATTACGAACAACGAATGAACAACTAGAGTCTAGAACGGAAGAGGCCGAGCAAAAGACAGCTGACTTACAAATTACTAAATCAGAATTAGAAGAAAAAGCAAGCGAAATATTACGTAGTTCAAAATACAAATCAGAATTCCTAGCAAATATGTCCCATGAATTACGAACACCGTTAAATAGTATTTTACTATTATCTGAAATGTTAAGAGAAAATCATGATAATCATTTATCCGATGATGAAATTGAATTAGCAACCGTCATTCATTCATCAGGGAAAGATTTACTTACTTTAATTAATGACATACTAGATTTATCTAAAGTAGAAGCTGGGAAACTAGATGTTATTTTTGAAGCAACGAACATAAGTGACATGGCAGCAAATATGCAGCAAAACTTTTTACATATAGCTGCACAAAAAAATGTCGAATTTACTATTGAAGACAGTGATATTATTCCTGATTTATTTTATACAGATGCAAAGCGGATTGAGCAAATTATTAAAAATTTATTATCCAATGCATTTAAATTCACGGAAAAAGGATCCGTCTCTTTACATTTCGATTCGATAGAAACAACCAATTTGAGTCATGATATGCAGTCTATAAGTAAAGATTGGATGACAATTTCAGTAAAAGATACTGGTATTGGTATCGCTACAGAACAGCATCAACTCATTTTCGAAGCCTTTCAACAGGCAGATGGAGCAACGATTCGGAAATATGGTGGTACAGGCTTAGGCTTATCTATCTGTAAAGAGTTTGCTAGATTATTGGGTGGTTGGATTACGTTAGAGAGTAATTTAGGAGAAGGCAGTACTTTCACAGTATATATTCCTAACCTTCCAAATGGGTTAAATGATATACAGTTATCCAAATTAGAAGTCGCAGCAACGATAGAAGATGTTATTCCTGCTGAAGTTATTGAGGAAACTATCGTGACGCCAGAAACAAATAACGTCTTCCAAGAGAAAACTATTTTAATTGTCGATGATGATCATCGAAATATATTTGCATTACAAAACGCATTAGAAAAACAACATGCCAACATTATTACTGCACAAAACGGCATAGAGTGTTTAGAAATACTAAAAAACAATACAAATATTGACCTTATTTTAATGGATATTATGATGCCGAATATGGACGGTTATGAAACGATGGAACATATCCGAATGAATTTAGGGTTACATGAAATACCTATTATCGCATTAACTGCTAAAGCAATGCCAAATGATAAAGAAAAATGTTTATCTGCTGGCGCTTCAGATTATATAAGTAAACCATTAAATTTACATCAACTCTATTCGGTAATGAGTGTATGGTTAATAAAATAAGTGAGGTTTAGTTTAAGTGGAAAATAAGTATTATAATTTTGATCCATCCGTAGATATGGATAAGCGTACGAACTTAGAAATTGAATTACTATTGGAAGCGGTATTTAAACTGTCAGGATTTGATTTTCGCCAATATGCTCGCACATCTATTTATAGAAGAATTTGTAATAGAATGCAGCTCTCTAATATCCCTACCATTTCAAAATTAATTGAAAAAGTAATTCATGAGGAAGGGTTTTTAGAACAGTTATTAAATGATTTCTCCATTAATGTAACTGAAATGTTCCGTAACCCTACTTTTTTTAAAGCGTTAAGAGAGCATGTTATTCCTGAATTAAAAAAGTATCCTGAAATTAGAATTTGGCATGCTGGATGTGCAACTGGTGAAGAAGTGTTATCAATGTCCATCTTACTTCACGAAGAAGGATTAAGTGAAAAAGCTGTTATTTACGCAACAGATATGAATACAAATGTGTTAGAAAAAGCAAAACAAGGCATCCTTCCGTTAAATAAAATGCAAACTTATACGAAAAACTATTTACAAGCTGGCGGTACACAAGCATTTTCTAACTATTATTCAACAGATAATCGTTTTGCTTATTTTAATCCATCCCTTTTACAAAACATTATTTTTGCGCAACATAATTTAGTAACTGATCAGTCTTTTAACGAATTTCATATTATACTTTGCCGTAACGTTTTAATTTACTTTACGAGTAAACTTCAAAACCAAGTACAGCAACTATTTTATGAAAGTTTAGGCCACAATGGATTCCTATGTTTAGGAAATAAAGAAACTCTTCGTTTTTCAGATATAATGCCGCATTATATCCAATTTAATCCTAACGAACAAATCTATCAAAAAATACAATAAAAAGCGTATGAAATCCTCTGTTTGGATTTCATACGCTTTTTATTTCACATTCGTTTGTATCATAATTAGACACATATCATCTGATTGTGTTTTCTTCTGTTCTTCCTTATAAAACCCTTCTATCTCTCCTTCTAAATCTCCCCATTTTCTTTCTGTAAAAGTACGCAACTTCTCTTCAGACTCAAATTCATCATTTGCAATTGCTTCAAGAACACCATCTGTAAATAATACAATTTGAGCGTTCTTCTCAAAAGGTATAACTGTCTTTTCAACTTTTATTTCATCAAAAAATCCTACCGCACAACTCCCGCGATTTAGTTCCACTACATTCTCTTCATCAACTAAAACGTATCCAGAAGGATGTCCTGCATTTACATATTCAATTGTTCTCTTTTCTGTATCAACTACTAAGTATATCGCTGTAAAATAATATGGAATATTGTCATTCTCATTATGTAAAAGAGTCATATATTTATTTAAGTCTTTAATGACAAGTTCCGGATCGATTAAACATTTAATCGATTCACGTAATACAGACGAAATAAACATACAAACTAATGAAGCAGATACACCATGTCCCATCACATCTAATAATATAATACCGTAGCGGTTTTCATCGATTTTATACCAATAATACATATCTCCAGCTAGTTTGAATGAAGGTAAGTAACTTGCTTCAATTTTTATATGATTTTCTCTTAATGGGCTACTTAATAAGTTTCTTTGTACTTGTGTAGCTAAATCTAATTCATTACGAAGATTTTCCTCTTGTTCTTTATGCCAATTTAATTCCGATTTCAAGCGTAATGCCACACGCATACGAGCTAACAATTCAACTTTATTTATAGGTTTCGTAATATAATCCATTGCACCTATATCAAGCGCTTCAGCTAATTTATTCGCATCTTCTAAAGCTGTTACAAAAATAATAGGAATATCTTTAAACTTCTCCTCGTTTTGTAATCGCCTACAAACTTCAAGTCCATCAATCTCAGGCATCATGATATCTAATAGTATTAAATCAATTTCATTATGCCTGGAAGAATCTTTTCCAAAATGGATGTATTCGAAAAGCTCTTGTGCAGAATTAAGCGATACAAGATCCTGATATCCGGCTTGTTTTAAAATTTTTTCAATTACAAAGATGTTAACCGGATTATCATCGACAATTAAAATGGACACAAGTTATTTCCCCTTTTCTTATTTAAAATGTAAATCTATTATCATTTTCTATTTTTCTAGTATTGCATACTCAGTTATAAAATAAAAATTTCCTACTCATACGTATTTATACAGCAAAAGAACAAACCCCCTAGAAATGAGAGTTTGTTCTTTCACTCTATAAATTTCCACTTTTAATTTAACACCATTGCTTTGTCATTTAAAAGGCGATCTAATTCTTCCATATGATTTGTTTCATCTGCGATCATATCTTCTAACTTTACAACTAACTCTGTCATATTTAATTTCGCTGCCTGTTCTTTTCTCGTTTCATAACGCTTAATTGTTTCATATTCTGATTGTCTAGCTGCTTCTAACATTTCTCTAACATCTTCTACTTGTTTCACTGGTAAAGGGATCGTAGTAGGTGTACCACCTAGCGTCTTAATTTTCTCCGCTAAATATAGGGCATGTCCTTGTTCATCACTAATTTCAGATTCAAAGAAAGGTTTTAACACTTGTCTATATATACCAGAAACCGTAGCTGCATTATGGTTATACATAATAATTGCCGAGTATTCTCCTGCTAAATCTTCATTCAATCCTTGGATTAGTTCTTTCACATCGTGTGACATTTTAATATCTCCTCCTATACTTAATAACTACCCCTTTTTTCATGTTTTAAACATAATTATTTTTAATTTTTTATGTATCTAAAAACGCGGCTTGCTTCAATTTACTTATCGCTTGTCTTTTAATACGAGAAACGTGCATTTGTGAAATACCTAACCGCTCTCCTGTATCCTTTTGATTTAAATTTTCTCCAAATATATAATGAATAACACTCTTTTCCGTATCATTTAATACGTTAAAAATATCATCTAAAACGAGACGTCTTTCTGTCTGTTCATATCCTTGCTCTACTTCACCTACAGATTCAATTCTCGCTACCGAACTTCCATCAGATGAATTTTCAACTACATCATCTAAGGAAGATACTTGATAATTATTTTTAGCATCCATAATTTCTAGAACTTCCTCTTCGGATAGTCCTAAATGATCTGCAATCTCTATAATCTTAGGTGAACGTTGTAGGTGATCTGTTAGCTCCTCTATCGCAAGTTTAATTTTCCCGCCTAAATCTTTAATTCGCCTTGGAACATGAACGCCCCAAGTTTTATCACGTAAATACTTCTTTATTTCCCCTACTATCGTAGGTATTGCAAACGGTTCAAAAGCATTCCCTATCGAATAATCATACCTTCTTATTGCGCCTAAGAGCCCTAACATTCCTACTTGTATAATATCCTCATGCATCGGCCCACCTTTTGAATAGCGATATGCAATGGAATGTACGAGATTTTTATAGTGATTAACCAACCTTTCCTGCGCTTCATCACATTGGTTTTGTTGGAATTCTGCAATTAGTTTAATAACGTCTTCTTTAGTAAGATTTGTAGGTTGAGATTGGATTTCCATCATTCTCCACCTGCTCTCTTTGTATATATTTTGTCATTAAAACTGTCATGCCCTCATCATGCATAATTTGTATGTCATCCATTAACGTATTTATTAAATATAAACCTAAACCATTTTCCGGCAAATGTTCTACTGGTTTATTAATATCATACGGACCAACTTTACTTTTTAAGGTGCTAAAATCAAAGCTAACCCCATTATCCGCAACCATAATTTCTAATCGATTTTCATATAGACCAAAGACAATTGTAATTTCTCCAACGTCTTCTTTATATGCATGTTGTACAATATTTGTACATGCTTCACTAATAGCAATTTTCATATCTTCTATATCGTCATAAGCAAAGCCCATTCGATTCGCAACACCAGCCATTGTTAAACGAATAATAGCCACATATTCTGCTTTTGCAGGAATTTTCATTTCTATCTTTTCAAATTTCTCCATCATCCCTAGTCACCTTCTTTCTACTTTTTCAAAATCTGAATTCAAATTTAATATTTCTGTTAGTCCTGTAATATCGAATAATCTTTTTAACCTTTTAGATACACCAATAAACTCTAGTTTTCCATCATTTTTCTTAATTGCTTTTAATAGCGCTATAAAAACGCCTAAACCTGTACTATCCATATAATCTACCTTATTAAAATCTACTACTATATAAACCTCTTTCTCACTTGCAATAGGCATTACCTTATTTTTTAAATCTGATGCTGTATACGCATCAATCTCACCATTAAGTTGTACTGTATAACCTAAATCATTTTGCAAAATATTTATTGCCAAATTCATCATTTCCGCCCCCTTATCTCAAACTACTACTATTTAATTACCCATAAAAATTAGTTTTAAACATATTTTTTCATTTTAATTATAAATAAATTTTCTACACCTTTCTCAGCTTAACACTAAAAAAATACTACCAAATGTTTAAACCTTATAAATTTGTGTATGTATAATGTATAAACATTATTTTTAGGGGGATCTATCTATGGAAGAGCACAATTTTAAAAAGGGAGATTTCGTTCAATTTTCTTATCGACACAATCATGCTACAAAATTAATTGGTTCCATTATTAACATACTAACGAATACAATTGTAGTTGATATAGGTAATACCGACGACTTATCTCATATAGAACCAAGGCAGGTCGTAAGAATAAATAATTGTAAAAAAGTAACGATAGCTTAATATGTAATCTCAATCAGTGGGGCCATCCTCACTGATTCCTATGTAAAATACATTAAAAAAGCATCCAAATTATTTTAATTGGATGCTTTTTTATGTATTTTTATCAGTTTATTAACTTTATAGCTATATATAATAAACTTAAGATTACTATTCATTATCATACTTACGCTTTCCGTAGCATTCTAGAAAAGAATGTAACGATTAAAATAAAGACGATTGCACCTAATAAAGCTGGAAGAATAAAGATGCCTCCCCATTCAGGGCCCCAGTGACCAAATAACGCACTACCTACCCAAGATCCGATTAATCCGGCAATAACATTACCAACTATACCTAAAGGAAAGTCTTTTCCCGTAATCATTCCAGCTAACGCACCAATAAGTCCACCTACAATACACGTAATAATAAGTCCCACAATTAGACCTCCTATATATTTTTATAATGGATTTATCAAGCTTTGGCGTTTAACCAAAGCTTGATAAACATGTATTATTCTTTGTTATCCAATCCATCACTTATCTTTTGTTTCACTTTTCCGACTTTTTCTTTTACAGTTCCCTTCGTCTTCTCCCACTTCCCTTCATTTTTCAACTCTCTATCTTCTGTAACTTCACCAATTCCTTCTTTTACTTGCCCCTTTTTCTTTTCAACTTTACCAGTAATTTGTTCCTTTAGCCCGCTCTCACTCATATTTCCAATCTCCTTTTCGTAATAGATTTGTAGATTTAAAGAGTATGAATTTAAATAGAATACGTGCATCTTCTTTCTTGTAACCATTCACCGACTCTTTCTAAATCCTTAACGAATAACAAGATTTTCCCTTCATCCAGTTTTTCTTCATAAAAGTTAGCTTCTTCCTCATTAAGTCCTAATTCTTGCATCTTATTTCTTAACTGATCTCCTGTTTTTTGAAAAACATTAATAATACTTGTCCCAAGTCCCTCTTCTTTTATTCCAATTGTATTCACGTCTGCATTGTCTGCGATTCTATCTGTCCTTTCTTTCTCATGTGTTAATACGTAAATATCTTTTTGGTCGATTCCTTTCTTCACTAGATCATTCGCTGCATTCATGACCTCTTTCTCCGTAATAAATTCATATACAAAAGGTTTACTATACTTCGTTTCCATCTTTAACTTCCTCCTCTAAAATGAATTATTTGTTATATTATATGTAATACACCCATTTTCGAAATGTTAAACATAAAATATGAAAAAAATTATGTGAATTTTGATTTTGATAGAGAATGAACCGCATATTTTTCATATATACGCTTCATATTATTCATACGAACATCATTAAAACTAGTAAACATGTCTCCCTATGATTTACAAAATTATCTCCTTACAATAACCACCTAAAATAACAGAAAATTGTTATAATTAAACGTAAGGAGGGATACTATGAAAAAAATCATATCTATATGCGCTCTAACCGCTCTATCTTTCACTTTAATAGGCTGTACAAGCACTTCTACTACAAATAATACTCCAACAACTAAGCAAGAAAATACGAAAAATGCCATTCAATTAAACTCTGCAGACATTACCAACATTGAGATGCTTAGAACAACAAGTAATACTAGTTCCAAATCTCAAACAGATAACGAGGAAATGATACAATCAATCGCTTCAGCAGTCCAAAAAGGAACACCGAAAACAATCACACTAGATCAAAAAAAGAGGGCATCTGCGCATTCTACTATAACCGTTACATATAAAGATGACTCAAAAGAAGAGTTTCTTGTGTGGGTTGATAATAAGGAACAAATTACGATTGCTAAAGATGAGAAGAAAGATAAAGTAGAAGCTGTAACGGTGAATATTAAAGGCGCTAAGATAATGAAGGATTTTTTTAAAAATGATAAAACATAAAAGGATCCCCATCAACTTAAGGATTCAAAATCAGCACAAAATTTTGTTCAGAAATACTATAAAATTTCAGCTTAATAGGTAAGTGGCGAGACCGTATATTATTAAACTTAAAATGTTTCAAATTGAAGGAAGACACCTTATAAGGTGTCTTTTCTTTATTTTCAAAAGGACCTGCTCCATTCATAAATGCATAAAGTAAATTGAATCCGTTAAAACACATGAGTGAACCTTTGTCTTCCCCCTCCTATCTAAAGGAGGAACTGTTATGGGCTTTGGTGGTAGTTGTGGCGGCTGTCGCTTCGCTGGAGGATTTGCTTTATTAGTTGTATTGTTTATTTTATTAATCATCGTTGGAGCTGCTTGCTTCTGCTAAAAAACTATCGGAAAAGATCCCCGTGCTAAACAAAAAATAAAATAAGCTGCCCATATGGACAGCTTATTTACATAATTATCGTTCTCGGAAGTAAAGTTTTAAAAGTAATTTATCCATAGTGATATTAAAATTACTACTAACAGGGGGAGCACCACATCGCTATCAAGCTAAGCTTATGCAAAGTCAATTTTAGGCGAGATTGTTTCTTTTTTCTAAAGAGCAAGTGTAAGTGTTTGAAAGATTTGCATACGAAATAAACCCTAACGGGTTTCACTTTTTTGAATTAAGCGGCTTGGTTATCAGACATGGTACAATTGTAAACGACACCTAATATATCAAAGATCGTTTTTTTATCATATCGATGAGATTTCCGCCCATTTTGCTGTAGGAGATTGAACAGGCGAAGTAACACCTTTGATAGCTCTTGGGTGTTTTTTTGTATAGTTTGGAATAGAAGAAGAAAATAGTCTTTAATCATATATATGGCTTTATACTCACTAAGCTCTTGTTTTTTCTTCATGAGGAGCAATTGGCGCATTTGAAACATGATAGAAGAACAGAGTAGAATGGCAATCAATTGACCATATAAATGGCACTCCAATCGTTCTGGTTTTATCTTTTTACAATGATGGATTTGAAAGAATGACTTCCACGTTTTAAATAAAATTTCGATTTGCCAACGCAAAGAATACCAGTCATGTACCTGTCCCATCGGGACAATATCTGTAGGGGTGTTTGTCATATATACATTGATACCACTGAGCCGTTTACTACGAGGAGAATACTTCATTCCTTTCTTTTTTTCTCTTACAGCTTGATCTTGTAATCGTTTTTGTTGCTGTTGTTTTGTTAATCGGTGAACAATTACACGAGCTGGCACTTTATCAATCATTCCTACATAAGCATCAGCTATTTCACATGTTTGTCCTGGTTGAAGGGAGCTCATTAACGTCTCCATATCTATCTGTATATACTCTGTACCTTTCTTAATTCTTCCGTCTTGAAAATAATCAGGGTTAGGATTTTTTTGATAAATACGTGTATTCGACTTGATACGAGAGATATAGTAGGCCTCTTTATCTTGTATATATTGAAGGTCTTTTAAATGAAAATAACCTAAATCTCGGATACATAAATCATTCGCTGTCACAGTTGGGGCACACAGAGAGCCGTAAGTGCGATCATGTTGTTTACCTGGACCTGTATGAATATGTAAGAACTGTCCACTTAACAAATCATACTCAAGTTGAATTTTTATCCCAGCCGTATGGCTGCATCCTCCTGCACCTGGATAAACCGATGAAAATACATCCGGGAGTTGAAATGCAGTTGAATCTAAAATACGAATACGCTTGAAAACAGAAGTGTATGGAGAAGAAATCGGCATAGATGCGGCCAATTTTTTGCTTAGTAGTTCGGCTAGTAGGTGTTGTAAAAGTTGGACGGCCGCCTTATTAAACCGTTGATTCAGTCCCTCAGGACTGATGAGTACTTCTGTTGATGCTTCTAAACAGCTAGATAACTGAGTTAAAGAAGTCATAGCTATATTTTGGCTCAACCATACACATAAAGCTACTAAATCTTTTGCTTGGTACTTACTGGTTCGTTGTACAAAGCCAACATCTCTAGCAAGATTCCGTAAGGTATTTGGAGATAAAAAACTTTGAATCTCTTGAGCAAATAGTTGTAATTCGTCATACACAGAAACAGACATAAAAAACGCCATCCTTTCCTATGATTCTACAGAAAGAATAGCGCATTTTTTCATTCTAGGGGGCATTTCTTTTTATTAGCTTGATAGCGATGTGGCGAGACCCCATAGCCATCAAGCTAAAATTTTATAGTACCCCCAGAACGAAATTTTGTGCTACTTGTAACAAAAAAGTACATTTTTTCGTTTTGGGGAACAACCAAATTCTTAACTTGATGGTGATGGGGTAGTACCACATCGCTATCAAGCTAAGCTTATACAAAGTCAATTTTAGGCGAGATTGTTTCTTTTTTCTAAAGGTTATGTGTAAGGAATTTAAAGATTTGCATACGAAATATACCCTAACGGGTTTCATTTTTTTGAATTAAGCCGCTTGATTATCAGACATGGTACAATTGTAAACGACACCTAATATATCAAAGACTGTTTTCTTCTCATATCGATGAGATTTTCTCCCGTTTTGCTGTAGGAGGTTGAACAGGCGAATTAGAATCTTTGATAGCTCTTGGGTGTCTTTCTGTATAGCTTGGAAAAGAAGAAGAAAGTAATCTTTAATCATATATATGGCCTTATATTCACTCAGTTCTCGTTTCTTTTTCATAAGAAGTAATTGCCGCATTTGAAACATGGTAGAAGATCAGAGTAGAATGGCAATCAGTTTTCCATACAAATGACATTCCAATCGTTCTCGTTTTATCTTTTTACAATGATGAATATGAAAGAATGATTTCCACGTTTTAAATAAAATCTCGATTTGCCAACGTAAAGAATACCAATCATGCACCTGCCCCATCGGGACAATATCTGTAGGGGTATTTGTCATATATACATTGATACCGCTAAGTCGTTTACTACGAGCAGAATACTTCATTCCTTTCTTTTTTTCTCTTACAGTTTGATCTTGTAATCGTTTTTGTTGTTGTTCTTTTGTTAGTCGATGAATAATCACACGAGTTGGGACTTTATCCGTCATTCCTACATAAGCGTTGGATATTTCATATGTTTGTCCTGGTTGAAGAGAGTTCATTAAAACCTCCATATCTATCTGGATATACTCTGTACCTTTCTTGATTCTGCCATCTTGAAAATAATCAGAATTAGGATTTTTTTGATAAATACGTGTATTCGATTTGATACGTGAGATATAATAAGCCTTTTTATCTTGTATATGTTGAAGATCTTTCAAATGGAAATAACCTAAATCTCGGATACATAAATCATTCGCTGTTACAGTTGGGGCACACAGGGAACCGTAGGTTCGATCATGTTGTTTACCTGGACCTGTATGAATATGAAGGAACTGTCCACTTAATAAATCATACTCAAGCTGAATCTTTACTCCCGCTGTATGGCTGCATCCTCCTGCACCTGGATAAACAAACGAAAAGGGATCTGGAAGTTGAAATGCAGTTGAATCTAAAATACGAATACGCTTGAAAACAGAAGTATATGGAGAAGAAATCGGTATAGATGAGGTTAATTTTTGGTTTAGTAGTTCGGATAGTGTGTGTTGTAAAAATTGGACGGCTGCTGTATTAAATCGTTGATTCAGTCCCTCGGGACTGATGAGCACTTCTGTCGATGCTTCTAAACAGCTAGATAACTGAGTTAAAGACGTCGTAGCGACATTTTGATTCATCCATACACATAAAGCGACTAAATCTTTTGCTTGGTACTTACTGGTTCGTTGAACAAAACCAACATCTCTAGCAAAATCTCGTAAGATATTTGGGGATAAGAAGCTTTGAATTTCTTGAGCAAATAGTTGTAATTCATCAGATACAGAAATAGACATACAAAAACGCCATCCTTTCCTATGATTCTACAGAAAGCATAGCGTATTTTTTCATTTTAGGGGGTATTTTGTTTTGTTAGCTTGATAGTGATGGGGTAGTACCACATGCCCATCAAGCTAACAAAGTACACCATTTACAAATTCAAAAGAATCCCCCTCAAAGCATCAACTTTAAGGGGGTCCTCCTAGTATCTTCTCTCTTCATACAATCGATTTGCTTTATATGAGAAAAAGAAAAACATACCAATCGCAGCTGGGATAAACAACCATGAAATACCTCTCATTAATGCAAATGGCGTTTCAAATAATAATGATCCTAAAAATGCTGCACCGTGCATATCCCATAATCCTGGTGTATAGTATAGGCCTTTCGGATTTAAAATCACTCCTAAATCAATTGTATTATTAAACATAAATAGGATTAACAGCGGCAAATAGCATATTGCTAATTCTAAAAATGTCTTAGATAAACGTTTATACTTCCCTGCTCGTGACATTTGATCTGAAAAAATGTCATCTTCACTTTCCTCATCTATCTTTTTAAAATATTGCGTGCCTGCCCACCATTTACCGGCTATATGCTTCCAGCCGCTATCTTCAAATAACGTACAATAATTAATAAAATCACTTCGTCTATAAAATATTCTATAATCTATTTTAATTGTCGCATCCTCTGGTTCTGCGATTTTAAATTTATAACCGAATGTATTACTTTTTAGTTGATAGCCTTTCCAAGCCATCTCTTCTAACCATTTCTCTTCTTTCTCAAAGTCTAAAAAGAATTTCAATCTCCACATCTTTGCTTCCCCCTAACTATACATTTAATAAGCTTTTTGTAACCCCAATAATGTGCTGCATTCTCATAAAGTCTAAATGTAATACTTCTTTCCCGCGTTCAGTAATGACATACACTTTTCTTCGTTTATCTCCACTTTTTACAGATTCTATTAATTGTTGCTTTAATAAATTTTCAACCGCACCATACAATGTACCCGCTGCGATTTTCACTTGATGATTACTAAGTTCCTCCACCTTTTGCATAATTAAATATCCATGAGCTGGCTCTAATAAAGCTAAAAGAACGTAATACGTTGTTTCCGTTAATGGTAAATTTTTATCTCTATTCATAAAGGCCTCCAATGTAACGATTAATATATAGCTAAACTATATAGTCGAACTGTATAGTTTTATTTTATACAGTCTGACTGTATATGTCAAATTTAGGTACAAAAAAGAAACCTAGATCTCATAGGATCTAGGTTTCTTTTTTACATAAACGTAATCGTCACTAAAGAATATCCTTCTTTCACATTATACGGCTCAGCTTTATAAGAAACACGGTTCGCTCCTTGCGGATAACCGATTTCTCCAATTACTTTTTTCACATCTTGCAGTGAACCGTCCATTGATTGCTTATAAAGAACTTCAATCTTTTCTGGTTTTTCGCTATAACGCTGCTGCATTTTATTTTTCAACTCAGTATAGTTATTGGCGATGTATTCATTTGCTAAATAATTTAATTTTGTATCTTTCAATATTTGCTGATATGCAGGTGTTTTCGTACCACCTGTCGCAATTTTATTTGTTAATGTACTATAATAGTTTGTTGTAGCTTGCGGATAGTCCCCTCGGTTCCACACGTGATTCTTCGCAATTTGCTCATCTGATAAGTTGAAATATGAATACGTTACGCGGCCTGGTACATCTGGCACTGGATCATCAAATGTTGTATCAAGATGGTACCACTTGCTATCGATTTTAACTAAATTCCAAGCATGAGGCTGACCGTCTCCAGTTCCTACTACAAAATGATTCTCAATTCCAGCTTCTTTTAATAATTGATAGGTTAATAGTGTGTAACCTTGGCAAACGGCAGAACGATTCGCGAGTGCCTCATATGCGGTATACGCTTTATAAGACGTATCGTAAGAAACATGTTTTACAACATAATCATGAATCGCCTTCACTTTTTCATGATCATCCATCCCGACTTGAATAATAGAAGAAACGATCGCTTTCGCTTGTTTCATCACATATTCTGTTTGTTCTTTCGTTTCGCGATATGTAATCTTTAACGTAAATGTATAATTTCCAGGGGATCCAGAAAGTCCATATGAAACATTCGACCTATTATAATTTGTATACTCATTTTTACTTGCGACTTCTTTATATGCGGTGAAAAGTGTATTCATCACTTCTTTTGTATTACTGTTTTTCGTTTTATATGGAAGTGTAATATTCGTTTCATACGTATTAATACGCGTTTGTACTTCATTTTTGAATGCTGCTAATAATGCCGCATCTCCTGTATCTTGCACCGCAACCTCAGGCTTTTTATATTTCAATGCATTATATAAAAACTGTGCATACTGTTCACGCGTTACCGTTTTAGCTGGTTCAAATTTCCCGTCTCCTGTACCAGATGCAATCCCGTTTGACTGCACCGCACTAATCGCATTTTCTGCCCAAAATCCATTTGGAACATCATTAAATGTATGTTTTTGTTTAGCTGAAACTTGGAACGCATTTTTAATAATTTGTGCCATTTCTGCGCGGCTAACAGAATCTTTCGGTCTAAAACCGCCATTTCCATCACCTTTAAAAATCCCCAATTTCGTTAATGTTAAAACCTCTTCTGGAAACATTGTAGAACCTGAGCGAATATCTCCATACGGATTATTTAAAGTAGACCCATCTTGTAATACATAACGAGCAGCATCATTACTAAACGTACCACCTTGCTTATTCGGTACTAACACACGATAAATTAAAGCTGCAACTTGCTCCCTCGTCGCAACATCACCAAAACCAAACATCCCATTTCCATAACCAGAAATAATATTTTTACTCGCTAAGTCTTTAATCGCAGGATATGACCAGTGCGATGTTGGTACATCAGAAAAAACGCCCGCTTCCGCAGCTTTCACATCACTGCCATTTGTATATAATAACGCACCACCAATAAGTGATAATGATGTAATTGATTTTAATAGTTTTGTGTACATAATGCATTCTCCCAATACGTCTTCTATTTTTTGTTGTTTTTTGTCGAAAAATCTAAAATAATATAACAAAACACATTATACAATCAAAACTTTTCGGAGGATATACTGAATTTCAAAATATGCAAAAATTCATATCACTATAGGGATTCATACTGATATTATGCTATTTTACTTGCGAATATATAAAGTGAAACTTTAATCAGTGGGGGTTTTGTTCATCCCCCACTGATTATTAGCCTTCACCAATCGGGCGTTTACGGGCAGTTGATCTCCCACCTAACTTCTTTGCTCCAGCCGCATTTTAAGGTGGGAGTTTTACTGCCCGTTAATGCGGGATAAATAAAAAGAAAAATACTAATGTAACATTGTAAATATACATATCGATTTTTGAGCTTTTATTTCGCTAAAATGTAGCCTAAAAAACAATGCTATCTCCATTAAAATCACAATATAATCCTGAGAACATACCTTTTAACATGATTCATTGTAATTAACTTAACTTTTTATTTGCTAAGAAACTTTGCAACAGAACCTAGTAAAGTCTCAAAAAACAACTTATTATCAATCAATATTTAGTAAAAATATATTAATTCTTTAGAATTTCTTTAATTTTCATTATTCTTTATTTAAGGTTATCCTTTATATTTATAATGTGTTTATTTGAATTTATCATATTGAGGCAGAGTTTCACATGACTATAAGCAATTCGAAAAATGGAAAAAACAAGGTCCCCATTAGATTAATTATACTGTTTTTTTGCGTCTTTTATCTATTTATGTTAATTACTATGCAGTTAAGAAAAGTACAATTTATTGATGGATATACATATAAGAATGTAGTTAAAAAACGAGAGAATGCGACAATTAATATTACAGTTCTGTGCGGGAAAACTTGGGTAAATTCAAAGGCATTAATAAGACAATTGATTGGGATCGTAATTACGGAAATGGTAACATATGAAAACGATGGAGAGAGGAAATAAAATGAATTTAGTGAACTTACGTCCTAAACGGCGGTCTAAGTATCGCATTCTACTAGGGACATGGTATTACTCTACAAAGAGGTACATTCAGTGGTTAGCAGATGGAAAAACATATGCAAAAACGTTTCAACAAGAAAAGTTACCCTATACAGCGATTCAGCATCGAACGATACTACTTCGTAAGCTCAAAGATGTAGATATGTGGTATCAACAGAATAAAGTTGTTAATTTGAAGATTGCTATTAAACAACTAAATGGTATCGTCATTAGACCGGGAGAAACATTCTCTTACTGGCGTTTAATAGGTAAGCCTACGAGGAGAAAAGGGTATGTAGAGGGCATGATACTACACTATGGATCTTTTCAAGCAGGCATTGGAGGAGGGCTTTGTCAGCTTTCAAATTTAATATATTGGATGACCTTACATACACCATTGACAGTAACAGAGCGATATCGTCATAGTTTTGATGTCTTTCCTGATTCCAAGCGGACCCAACCATTTGGAAGTGGAGCGACTTGTTCTTATAATTATTTGGATTTACAAATCAAAAATGAAACGGACCAATCGTATCAACTTCACCTTTATATTACAGATAAGCATTTAGTCGGTGAGTGGAGAATTGCCCATCCGCAGCTTTATCAATATGAAGTATATGAAAAAGAACACTCAATCCAATCTGCATACTGGGGTGGTTATATACGACATAATGTTATTCAACGTAAAGTATATACTCAACAGAAACAGTTTATAGAAGACCAATATGTAACGGAGAATCACGCTATAATGATGTACGAACCACTATTAGCTTATAATAATGAGGAGGGTGAGTGAAGGTAACATTGGTGTATCAAGTATTTTTGTCTAGTAACACACTACATGCCTCTCTTCATATAATTAATAGGCACATCTCTTTTTAGGTTCTAGTGTGAAAATAAAGGGATGTGATAATTAATTTTTTCTGTACATCATAAAAAATCAATTATACTTATCATTTCTTACAATCAAATCTGATAAGTATTTTGTAATTTAATAAAAATTTCGTATGAGAATGTATTTTTGCTCATGCATTTCAATTAATTTGAATAATGCTACATTGTAATTTACTGATTTATTTCTACTTTTAAAACTAAAGCGACATGCTACATAAATCTATTTTGATTTCTCGACATATAAATCGCTGCTATGCAGAATATAACAGGACCGCTACTGACTTTCTCCCTTTGTTTTACACCTCGTATATAGAAGTAAAAGGAAATTTTCTAGAGATATCATTTCTCGTTTTTATTGAAAATAAATTTTATATCTTCCTTTCCAATGAACTGGTTCCTAAACTAAACTGCCACGTTTCTAGAATAAGAAAAGAGCTGTCCATAAGTCAGTTTCACCAACTTATGGACAGCTCTCATAGTTTCACCTTATTCTATCGATGAATCCAAACTGCACCTGCAGATTTGTCTTCAGCTTGACCTACTACTTCAAACTTCAATCCTAATTTCGGCAACTTACGTCCTGCATCTGGAATAGCGCTGTTGATGTACTGCTTAGAATCATCAAATTTTGCAACTCCTGGTAATCCTTTATAGTCAAAGATACCGCGAGTTGGCGAGTCTACTCTCCATGCAGGCGCTTGATCAAATGAGAATGCCGCATCGGCAATTTGATAACGCGTACTGCTCTTCACAGTCGGTTGTCCGTTTAATGTACCTACGATTGCCTCTGGATGAGAATCTACTACTCCTAAGAATCCTTCACCTGGATGAACACCTACCCAGTTATCTGTAAAGCTTTGATCCGCATACCATACAACCATTCCTGTATTAAAGACTGGACCACGCGCATGTTTTAACGCCGTGTCAGAACCAGCGTAATTTCTCCACTCTACGTAGTAGTTATTTTTTTTCTGTTCCAATCCGTTAGATACAGTAAATCCTTTTAACGTCATTGCTGGCCCGCCTTCTGCATCATCTGAGAAAACAACTTTGCCATCTACAGTTAATGCAGCATTATCTAACGCAAATCCTTTATAAGCTACTGCAATATCTGTTAAATACTCAAATTGCAGTTTTACTTTTTTCCCTTTAAATTGGCTTAAATCGTATGATTTATCAACCCACTTACCATCAGTTGTATCCACGCCGCCTTTTACATCTTTTTCGCCCATTCTATCAATACGTGTCTTCGTTCCATCTTCTGCAATCGCATATACGTCAAGGAAATCATACTTCGCTTCAAGTTCGTAGAATGCCTTATAATCGAACTTAGCATCCTTTGCATTTGTTAAGTCAAATACCGGTGTCTCAAGTGTTGTATGAATGTCATTTCCTTTTGTGCTGTAATAAAACTTCTTACCAAATGCTGACTCGATATTTTTAATATCTTTGTCTGGCAAGTTAACACGAACGATTCCTGGTCGTTTTGATTTTGTAACACTTTGATCTAAATATGTTGCAACACCGACTCCCGTGCGAAGTTTATCATAATCTACCTCAACGATATTCGCCCAGTTGCCCTTCATATTCTTTTGGAAAAACTCTTTATTTTGTGGTGAGAAACTCGTTGGCTCTGTTCCTGCAATTTTCCCAGCCCAGCTACCGCCGCTCATAATAGACCATGACTCAACAGGTTCACCTTGTCCTGAATACTTTGTATCGTACTCATCTGGTAAGCCTAAATCATGACCATACTCATGCGCAAACACACCAACCGCTCCATCTTCAGGCTCGATTGTATAATCGTATGCAGCCATCTTTCCGCCCCAATTCGAAACAGAAGATTTTGTGCCATCAATCGCATATGGTTTTGATCCAAGTTTTGAACGATGAGACCAAATCGCATCATCTTTCAATTTACCGCCGCCAGCTTCTTGACCAACACCAGCATGTACAACCATTAAATGATCAATAATGCCATCTGGCTCGTTTTTATTTCCATCACCATTTTGATCGTATTGATCAAATTGATCATAATCTGCTAAATTAATTCCTTTTGCTACCGCTGCTTTTAATGCTTCTTTCACAAAATCACGTGGCCCTAAAGGACCCTTATTATCATGGCCAGTTCCTGCATCCGAACCGTAATCTGAAGCTTTCCCTGGAACAGTAAGCCATTCCGTTACAGTTCCATCAACTGTATAGCTGCCGCCAGATTGTTCTTCATAATATTGTTTAAATGTGTTAATCTTCGATCCATCAAATAACGTAAATGGTTCATCACCAAATAACATTTTTTGATAATGTTCACGATTGAAGTCCTTAGAATACATGTATCCTGGCTCTTGATCAATATTGTTATGCTTAAAATCGCTAAATTCTACAAGTAAAACAAGTACTTTATCTTTTCGAACAGCACCGTTGTACTCTTCTTGCTTCGCTGGTGCAGTAGGTACTTTTCCATTTAATTTACTAGAATTCAATCCTGCACCTTGTCCAGCTACTGGCCCTACTGTTGGCTGCTGCGCCTGTTCATTTTCCTTCATTTTTGCATCTTTTACTTTTTTCATAAAATCAGAAGCTTCTTGCGTAAGACTATCTCCTGTCAAGATTTCTTTACCAGGGTTTTCCCCTTTCTTTTTCTCAACATATTTTTCGACAGCCTTTGACGTCTCAGCTTGTGATGCAGATTGATCAATTACACCCCGTTGTTTTAGTGCTTCCGCCAAACGCTCATC
Source organism: Bacillus sp. TH17 (assembly GCF_016651125.1). Lineage (NCBI taxonomy): Bacteria > Bacillati > Bacillota > Bacilli > Caryophanales > Bacillaceae > Bacillus > Bacillus sp. TH17. The sequence goes on along the minus strand of NZ_JAEKEN010000001.1, from coordinate 649,038 downwards.
CGGTATTAAATGCTCATCTATTGGTAGAGATGGTGTTGGTGTATCAGCATACGCTGCATGACTTCCAAAAGCAAAACTACTACTTAGTACTGCCGCTGTTGCTAAAACTGATAATGGTTTTAACTTCTTATTCTTTTTCAATGCATTTCCTCCCCAGTGTCTGCGAATTATCGTTTTTTTTGCCGATAGCAACATAATATTCTTTATAATAAGAATATTCAATATTTTTCAATAGATAAAATGTTGAGAAATATTTTTTTGTGCAGGGTGGGATACGTAGAATAAGAAAATACAAAACTTCTACTAGTTTATGTTTTACACATAACCATAAAGTGGGATCACTCGTTCTTTTGTTTTGATGGCGATAGAGTAGTGCTAGGAAAGGAAATAACAAACAGCCCAAGTTCCTCATTGGAACTCGGGCTGTTTGTTATTTAAATGAATGCTTTCCATATGGATTCTTATAAAATTTCGAATCAGTTTATGTAGATTCACTTTACAAAAAGGCTGTTATTTATTTTAAGTGCAATAGTCATATTCGCTCGATTCACTTATTTTTTTTGCAATAAGTAAATGATCACCACCTAAGGAATCCGATTGAATTCTTTTTCTATTTATATTCTAATTACCTTTTAAATTATCAGAAAATTATTGAAGAAGTTTTTTCCCTTCAATATATCACTCTATCACACTTAATTTCTTGCTAGTATATACATATCAATATACAAATAAACATAGTAGAAAGTGGGGAGAATTATGGTAAGTCACCTAAAAACAAAAGATATGATCACACAACTTTTAAATAATTGGTATCAAGAGATACGTGCCCAGCACCTAAAAGAAGCAACACACTTAAAAGACGAAATTGATAAATACATAAATAGCATTAATGAAGATTCAAATTTACTATTCCATTACTCACTTCTTACTTTTCGCTTTAAAGTTCTGCTTGATCATTTAAGCATCACACCAACAAGCTTCCAGACAATTGATTCACTGAATATACCCAAAAATGAATCGTTGTCTTATTATTATCACTTTTTCAAAGGGATTCACGCCACACTAATTTCAAACAACAATGAAGCCTGGGAATACTACGAAAAAGCCGAAACGCTATTACAACATATTCATGACGATCTTGAAATAGGTGAGTTTAGCTATCGTTTTGCTAACTTCTATCTTCATACCTATCAACCTCTATTAGCAATTCAACATGTGACTAAAGCTAAAGAGATTTTCTCTAAACATAATGGTTATGAAAATAATGTTGCCGCTTGTGAGAACTTATACGGTTTAGCATGTATTGATATAAAACAATTCCCTGTAGCAGAAGAAAAATTTAATTCTGCAATAGATATTTTACGTAAAAATAATGAGGATTCCCTAATATTAAGAGTCCGCAATAATTTAGGGTTTTTATATAGTAGCCAAAACTTATCCACTTTAGCAATTCGACACTTATCAGAAGTAACAACTAAAACTCCGGAGCATTTTAAAGCCCTTTTCCTTGAAGCTAGAGAACATTTCAAACTCGGTGAAGTTAATCAATCGGCCGAGTTGATCGAACGAGGGGTGGCGATTTGTGAGCAATTAGACAATAAAGAATACCTATATCATTTCAAAATTTTAGATTGTATGAATAAAGGTGTTCCAGCTGCTATTCTCGAAGAATTATCTTGGGAAGCTATCTCATTTTTCGACACACAACAACTCTATAATTACACACAAGAATACACTGAAAAATTAGCAATCAAGTTTTACGAAGAAAACGACACTGTAAAAGCTAGTAAATACTTTTATATTAGTCATCAAGCTAAAGAAAAAACTTTCGAAAAAGGAGCGTTAAAATAATGAAAAAACTTTTTGGAACGATTTTAGGCTTAGCACTTTCAGCTGCTTTATCTATAGGGTTAGCATTCCCTTCACAATCAGATTCTAAAGAACAGGTTAATTCGACTAAATCTAGTACAATTATGTACATGCAATCCAGCCACGGTGACTCCTGGTAATATAAAGAGATTCTATATCATTAATTACGAAAAGGGCACTCCCTCAATGGAGTGCCCTTTCTTAAACAACATATAGCAGACTACTTATTAACTTCAGCCCATTTAACCTTAAACTCTGCACCGAAATTATTTGCTTCTAAGCCACATTAATATACCATTTCACTAAATTTAAAATCCCCTCCACCATAAGGCAGAGGGGATCTTCTAATTCCTATCTCAAACTACCCGCAATCTCCGTAAAGATAACTCCAAGCGCATGTGCACCTGCATCTGGATAGCCTAAGCTTCTTTCACCAACTGTACCAGCGCGACCCATACGAGCTACGATTTCTTTCGTATACTCTGCTCCTTTAACCGCTGCTTCTGCTCCTTTTTCAAAGGCAGTTTTCACGTCTACTTCGTTTGAAGCGCTAGCTAACCAAGAATCTACACATGGAGCAAGTGCATCAACAAGTGTTTTATCACCAACTACCGCTCCTCTACCGAACGATCTTTCACCGATAGATTGTATGCCTTGAAGTGCCGCTTGCAATATTTCAGCGAACTCTTTGGCTGTTAACTCACGTTTTTCGCCTGCTGCTTTACTAGCTGCGCGGAATGCTCCGCCCCAAATTGGACCAGAAGCGCCGCCGCAATGTTCCATAATAATCATTGAACAACCGTCAAGGAATGATCCAATCGTTACATTCTCTTGTCCTAAAATAGAATGCCACTCACGCTTTAATTGCTTAAATCCTTTTGCAACACTCATTCCGAAGTCGCCGTCACCTGCATGTGTATCTAACTCACAGAACGGTACTTCATTTTTAATAATAATGTCACTCATTTTATCAACGAGATAGATCATGTTATTTAATGTAATGACATTATTTTTAATAACAGCGTGCTCTTCCGCTGTTTCTATTTCGAAGGAAACTTCCTTCTCTTCTACATCTTCAAGCACATTCACGTACTCTACACTTTCAACTGGTCCATCTACTTTAAACGCTGGTGTATTACACTCTTTCGATAACAACGTTTTTAACTCGTCATCTAACTTCATCACTGTTAAAGACATACCAGCCATATCGATACTCGTCATATAATTACCGACGAATACTCTATTGATTTTAATGTTTCTAGCAGCTAATTCTCTCGTAACTGCATTATTAAATAGATAAAGTTCTTGCAGTGGTGTGCCGCCAAAACCATTTACTAGAAGTGCGATTTCCTCACCATCTTTTACTCCTAAATCTTTTATTAAATCATTTGTCATACGGTTAGCTAATTCATCTGCTGACAGCGTTTTTTCACGTTTAATACCTGGTTCACCGTGAATACCTACGCCGTATTCCATTTCATCTTCCGCAAGTGTAAAAGTAGGTGATCCGCTTGCTGGAACTGTACAAGAAGTTAATGCTAAACCGATTGTACGCACGTTAGCCGCTGCTTTTTCCGCTACAGCTTTCACCGCTCCTAAATCCATTCCTGCTTCCGCTGCTGCGCCGGCAATTTTATGCACTAAAATAACTCCCGCAACACCGCGGCGTCCTACTGTATACAGGCTATCTTCTACCGCAATATCATCGTCTACTTTTACGTAGTCGACTTCAATTCCATCTTCAGTCGCTAAATGTGCACCGTTTTTGAAATTCATAATATCGCCGCTATAATTTTTAATAATTAATAACGTACCTTTTTTACTAGCTGTCTCTTTAATCGCCTGATATACCTGAATTTGTGAAGGAGAAGCAAACACATCTCCGCACACTGCTGCATCCAGCATTCCTTTTCCGACTAGACCTGCATGCGCTGGCTCATGACCACTACCGCCGCCGCTAATTAACGTTACTTTATTTTCATTCATTTCTTTCTTCTTAATAACTTTATACTTTTTCAAAAACTCAAGCTCTGGATGAGCCATCACCATTCCGTTGCACATTTCCATTACTAATGTTTCTGGTTTGTTTATAATCTTTTTCATTGTGATTCTCCCTCAATTCCTTTAATATATTGTGATATATTTGAAATCTTCTTCTTACTACTCATAGTAAAATGAAAGCGTTTTATAGTAAACGGACAAAATGGACAATCTGTCTAAAGACACTTCTTTCATTTGTAGATAGGATTTTCATATTACTACATTCTAGGGATGATTCAGATGACCTCTTCTATAATTTCTAAAAAGATAATCGCGAACTCATTGAAACATTTAATGGAAACAGAATCGTTTCATAAAATATCAGTGAGCGATATTATGTTACACTGTCAAATGCGTAGACAAACTTTTTATTATCATTTTAAAGATAAATTCGAACTATTAAGCTGGATTTATAAAGAAGAAACGAAAGAAAATATTATAGACTTTCTTGATTATGAAACATGGGAAAACATTTTCGATTTATTATTTGATTACTTTTATGAAAATCAAAAATTTTACCGAAATGCCTTTAAAGTCATTGAGCAAAATTCGTTTAATCACTATTTATTTGAGCATACGAAAAACTTATATATGAAGATTATTGATGAACTATCCATGAGCTGTAGATTCAGCCTTTCGAATGAGACAAAAAATACGATTGCCTCTTTTTATAGTCACGGCTTCGTTGGGACGATAAAAGATTGGATTGAAAGCAAATGTGAAGTAGATCCATCCATTATGTCTTCTCTCATGAAAAATATGATAAACAATCAATTACTACTATTACTCGAGCAATCAGCAAAGTAATTAAAGGGTGGCAAAAGCAATGAAAAAGATTATGAATGATGTAGAAAATATTGTTCAAGATATGCTGCATGGCTTTTATTTTGAACATAACGACAAAGTAAATTACGACGAAACACATAACATCATTTATGTAAAAGATATCGCAGAAATGAAACAAAATGTCGCCATTATAAGCGGCGGTGGTAGCGGACACGAACCAGCCGATATTGGCTATGTAGGAAAAGGTATGCTTACAGCGGCAGTAAACGGCAGTATCTTCACTCCCCCTACAGTGGAACAAATTGTGGCGGCAACTCGCTTAATGCCACAAGATAAAAGTATTTTATTCATTATTAAAAACTTTAAAGATGACGTAGAAAACTTTTTAGCTGCAGAACAAATCGCCAAAGAAGAAGGAAGACAAATTGACCACATCATCGTAAATGACGACGTTTCAATTGAAGATGATGCTTCTTTTAATAAAAGAAGACGCGGCGTAGCTGGCACCGTTTTCGTTCAAAAAATATTAGGTGCGGCCGCTGAGAGCGGTCATTCTTTAGAAGAACTAACAGCACTTGGCCAATCTGTCATCCAAAACTTACACACATTAGGAGTCGCCCTTTCACCTGCAAACGATCCAGTACAAGGAAAAGCTTCATTCACATTAAACGACGATGAAGTCTTTTACGGCGTTGGTATTCATGGCGAAAAAGGTTACCGCAAAGAAGCACTATCCTCTTCTGAAATATTAGCGATTGAACTTATGAACAAACTAAAAAGCATTTATCGCTGGAGAAAAGGTGACAACTTTGCCATCCTCATTAACGGACTCGGTGCGACACCATTAATGGAACAATACATTTTCGCAAACGATATTCGCCGTTTATGTGAGCTGGAAGGCTTACATGTGAAGTTCGTAAAGGTTGGTACCCTTCTCACTTCTTTAGATATGAAAGGTGTTTCGCTCAGTTTGCTTAAAATAGAAGATTCGGATTTGGTGAAGTGGTTGAAGGCGGATGTTAGAGCGAGTGGTTGGTAACAATAAACTAAACATTATGATGATTGAACGTTTAGTAATCAAAAGTACTGACTTATATGAAGAATGTATAAACCTTAGGTATCTGTAAATAAATCGAAGCATACATACTATTTGCAAGTTATCCGCCAGTTTCGAAATGCGGTTATCCAGTCGGAGAAAGGCACCTTAATGTGTCTTTTTTTTATTTTCAAAAGGACCTGCTCAATTATTGCGTAAAAAACATAAAGTAAATTGAATCCGTTAAAATACATGAGTGACCCCTTGTTTTCCCCTCTTATTAAAGGAGGAACTATTATGGGATTTGGTGGTAGTTGTGGCGGCTGTGGATTTTCTGGCGGCTTTGCTTTATTAGTAGTATTGTTTATTTTATTAATCATAGTTGGAGCTTCTTGCTTCTGCTAAACAAACTATCGGAAAAGACACTCTTATATGGGTGTCTTTTCTTTGTAATAAAAAACTCTCCATAAAGGAAAGTTTTTAGGTTTATACATTCAAGTCATCCAAATTAGTTATTTATACAGCACCTTATCACTTTCGGTCTTTAGTGTGACATATAAATAATCCTTCCCCTACACAAAGTTGCTCAACTAACTTTAATTCCTTAGATCCAAAACTTATATAATTAACACACACATCATCATTAAATTCATTTTCTTACATCAATAGTTAGCTCATCTGTAATCTGCTCAAGATGAAAAAATCTTTTTATATAATGGATATCTGACCATTTTTCTTCCCCGCCAATAATAAATAATTCTTGCGCATCATACATAAATGAAAAGCTTGGATAGAAACTGTCAGCCTTTAATCCAATCTCACCAGTATTATTGCTGATAATTTTAAAGTCCGCTGAATAACTTAATAACGTATAAAGAGAATCTTGTGCTGATTGGAAGAAATACTTCATAAGTGTAGTTATATCATCACTATTAGTAATTAACACCTTAAAAAAGTTCGTATTCCTTTTCTTATTAGTAAAAATCAGCTCAAAATGAAATTTATTCTCTTCTAAAAACCCTTCAATAAAGTCCCTACACAAATAAGTTTCAAATACCATATACATAGGAAGTTTGTTAAGTGCACCTATAAATCCTTTAATGATTTCTTCAAATCCTGTATGCTGATTCCAATTCGTCCCCACTCCTATCATAATAGGACGATTTAAATAGATAGGATACGGTGATAATCCTTCATCTTTTAACATATACACTCGTTTTTCATCTGTATGAAAAGCAGGTCGATACTCTTTTAGTAAGTATTGAGATAATTGAACATGTAACATATTTACACCTACCTATCATGTAATACATAAACTATATCTATTAAGTTAGAAAATGCAATGAATTATCCATATTTTACCGTGTTTAAGCGTGGAGAACTAGAATAGATCGTAATCTTATTGGAAGCTTACAGGTCTCCAGGATAATAAATTAACATCGCACCTACAAACGAACAAACTAAACAAAAAATAGCTTCGTATTTTATGACTAAAGAAGAGTTCGTATCAAGCTTTTTCCCCTTTCTTTTACATATCATTTTAAACATTTTAAATAAAACTCTATATATTACATACCCAACAATTGCCCCGAGGGTATTCGTAAATAGATCATCAATATCTGTAATTCTATTATTTAGTAATTGATTTAACTCAATTGCCAATGAAAAAAAGAATCCCGCACATACGGTGTTTGTCATTTTTCTAAACTGTGGCCAAATAGTCGGTAATAAAAAACCTAACGGCATAAACAGCAAAATGTTCAAAAGATACGTAGTACTACCTGCCGTATCAAATAGAGTCAAGTTAATTTGATTTACACGAATCCACGTTTCATATCTACTTATATCCCATACAGTCGCGATTTGCGTCACCCCATATACTAGCGAAAGGTAGAATAGAAAAACATATACCCATAGAAAATGCCCAATAGATATATTTCTTTTCGCTTTACAATAAAACCCAATTTGAAACACAATACAAAAAATAATAGTAAAGAAATAAGTATACAAATAACTCATCAAAACTTCTGTATCCATGCAGAATCCCCTAACTTTACATTTTCATCTATGACTTTATCGTTTTTAGTATCCTTCTTGATGTAACTCATTTATAGGATAGGAAAAACTTTTAAAATAAAAAATGGGGTAAACATAAAATTTTTCTTAAATCTTCAGTTGGGTTTTATTATTACTCTTCTTAGGAATCCGCCATTGATAGCTAGGCAACAACATGCTTAAACCTAACAATATTATCATTTGCACACGAAAACCTCGTAGTGTTTTAACCGATGAAACATATATAAAATCATGTGAATCGTTTGTTCAGTTAAAACATGAAATTAAGAAATATATGACGTACTATAATCACTCTTGCTATCAATAGAATTTAAAGAAGATGACTCCTGTTTGCATACAGAAATCATCTTTTTTAGGTTGCCTAACTTTTTTAGAATGTCCTTTACAAAAGGTACAGATCAAGAGCACCTCATTCCTATTTAAGGGGCTCACGTATACCTTCTCCCCTTAAAATCACCAAAACCCATTTACAAATCTATAAAAGTAGATATAATATCCTTATGGAACCTTTATTAATTTATAAAGCATTGTCAAATGAAACAAGATGTCAAATTTTATCATGGTTGAAAAATCCAGAAAACCATTTCGATGAAAAACCTTATCTAGAGCAAGGCCTTAGCTTTCAAGTTGGAGTGTGCGTAGGAGATATCCAGCTTAAAACTGGCTTAGCCCAATCGGTTATTTCTAGTTATTTATTAACAATGAAAAAGGCAGGATTACTAGACTCTGACCGAATTGGAAAATGGACATACTATCGCCGAAATGAAAAAACAATACGAGAGTTTTCTGAATACGTTCAAAACGAATTATAAAATGAAAGCTACTAATCAATCTACATATCAATTGATTATTAGCTTTCACACATTCTGCTTTTTTACAGGCATCCAATTATTTTTTTATAAAATTGCACTACCTATAAAAGCAAGAAACATAGAAAGGAGAAAATTTTTTAATATATCATATCTAGTTATTTAGATATCTGTTATTGTATTTGAAATTACATAGTCCAGATAATATTGGCATCCAATCATACTTGTAATAATGCTTCTTTGTTAATGAATTTACTTTCAAAATACCGATACGAATGGAGAGTTTTATAAATGAAAAAAGTAAATCCTTTACTTATTCTGACACTCGCAATAGGTGTGTTCGGAATTATTACTACCGAGATGGGTATTGTCGGTGTATTACCACAAATCACTCAAAAATTTGGAATTTCAACTACACAAGCTGGATTTTTAGTAAGTATATTTGCACTAGTTGTTGCTATTTCTGGTCCGTTTTTAATTCTGCTCGTCTCTAGTATTAATCGCAAAATAATTTTATTAACAGCAATTTTTGCATTTGTTATTTCAAATATAATCTACGCTTATACAACACAATTTGAAATCATGCTTATTTTCCGTATTTTACCGGCAGCACTTCACCCACTCTTCTTTTCAATTGCTCTTGTAACAGCTGCTAAACTTGTCCCTCCAGAAAAGAGCGGTCAAGCGGTTACAAAAGTTTTCATGGGAATTACTGTTGGCTTTGCTTTAGGTGTACCACTAACCTCTTACCTTGCAGACCAATTTTCACTCGAAATTGCTTTCTTATTCGGAGCGCTTGTTAACACTCTTGCATTCATTGGAATACTAATCCTACTTCCTTCTATGCCTGTTAAAGAAAAAATGTCTTTCGGCAAACAAATTCGTATACTCGGCAAACCAGGATTATGGTTAAATATTTTAACCGTCACATTCCTTTTTGCAGCCATGTTTTCCGTATACAGCTACTTCGCTGAGTACCTTGCCAAAGTAACTTCCATGAATGGATCTCTCATCAGTATCATGCTATTCATATTTGGCATAGTTATGATTTTAGGCAATCATTTATTTGGTAGTCTCCTGCAAAAAAGTATAGTAAATACAGTAATATTATTCCCTATCCTATATTCTATTGTTTACATATTGGTTTATTATTTAGGTTCCTACCTTGTTCCAATGATTTTTATCGTATTCATTTGGGGAATCGTACATGCTGGTGGATTAATTGTTGGTCAAACATGGTTAATAAGCGAAGCAAAAGAAGCGCCTGAATTTGGTAATAGCCTATTCGTTTCATTCTCAAATCTCGGAATTACTTTAGGAACAACTATTGGAGGCTGGTTCATTTCAAACTTAGGTATTCACCAACTTATTTGGAGCGGATTCATTTTCACACTACTCTCATTTCTATTAATTATAATAAAACTAAAATTTTTCAATTCTAATAGCCAGGCTTCATTATCAAGTTAGTACATTTTCAGTTTCAAATTTTATAAACTAAAAAGTATAATGATCAAAGCCTTTAGCCATAATTACGACTAAAGGCTTTTTTGTATATAAAGTGAAACTTTACTCAGTGGGGGGTTTTGTTCATCCCCCACTGAGTATTAGCCTTCACCAATCGGGCGTTTACGGGCCGCAGGGTTCCCACCTAACTTCTTTGCTCCAGCTGAATTTTGAGGTGGGAACCCTGCTGCCCACAAATAGCGGGATAAAAATAAATCTAAAAGGAGCTAATTTTATGGAACATAATCAAAATGGAGTACTTGCTTTAATTGTTTTGTTTTTAGGATTAGTGTTTTTTGTTAGTGGAATGGTTTATCATTTATGGGGTTCTTATTAATTTCAACTTTTAGAAAGATAAATAATTTAAAAACTAAAACGTGTATTGTAATTATCGATATGGCATATTTCCAAAAACAACTTAACATGGTAAAATAATATTCGGACGGGAGTCCAATATTATTAAAATTAAGATGGTTCAAGTCGGAGAAAGGCACCTTAGGGTGTCTTTTCTTTATTTTCAAAAGGACCTGCTCAATTATTGCGTAAAAAACATAAAGTAAATTGAATCCGTTAAAATACATGAGTGACCCCTTGTTTTCCCCTCTTATTAAAGGAGGAACTATTATGGGATTTGGTGGTAGTTGTAGTAGTTGTGGCGGCGGCTTTGCTTTACTAGTTGTATTGTTTATTTTATTGATCATTGTTGGAGCTTCTTGCTTCTGCTAAAAAACTATCGGAAAAGACACTCTTATATGGGTGTCTTTTCTTTGTAATAAAAAGCTCTCCATCACTTTCGGTCTTTAGTGTGACATACAAATAATCCAGTTCCCCAAGCGCCCATATTCCACAGCCCCTTCTTTGTGCTTTTCTTTTCATTTATATTTCAATTTCAAATATAGTAGAAACTCATTACAAGGCTAGTTATATATACAATTATTATAGATAATATATACCTTTCACCACATGTATCATTCTGAATAATTAAAAACAAATATTAAAAATTCCATATAGACCCATTACTGGTTAAAATGTTATAATTAAACTACCCTACATATTTACTCATGTTCAGGATGAGTAACTAACGTCTTATTAAGTAATGCGCATAACTTAAATAAACAAGACACTGCAAAGTGTCTTGTTTATTTGCATCAAGTTTCCTTTTTATCCCAAAATAAATATAATAAAATGTAACATTTAATACATATAAAGAAAAATATAGATTTATTAAATCATTATGGCACCCATGAAAGTACTTTTATTTTGGAGGAACAAACTATGAACAAAAAGTTATTAACATCATTATTATGTAGCACATTCTTATTTGGATTATCAGCTTGCAGTTCACATGATACATCTAGCATTGAGACTCCCACGACTAAAGTCGCAAGCCCGAATCCTTACGGATTTACGGGTGGGATTCTTGAATGACTAAACGTTCGCAGTCCATTTCTGTTTTAAACAGCCTTCAAGATGAGGGCATCTCATTGCCCCTCCTAAACCAGACCATATAGGTGCTTAGGCTGATTGACTGTTACCATCAATCACAGTTGCGTAGCGAATATTCATCGCCCCAACGATATCACGATGTGTCCCAAACCCACATGGACACTTGTATTTTCTGTCTTGTGCCTTATTCTTTTCAGCGCATTTCGGACAGCTTTGACTTGTATAAGCCGGATTTACATATTCAACCTGAATACCAACTAATGTTGCTTTATACGCAATAAATCGTGACAAACGATAGAATGACCAAGCGTGTAGGTTTTTTTCGTTTTTACGGCTTGTTCTTGCCGTCTGTCTTATATTCGTTAGTTGCTCTAAACGAATGACAGAAATATGATTAGCAATTGCAAAATCAATGATTTCACGACTTATTTTATGATCTTTATCTTGCATCCATCTTTGTTCTTTATCATCAAATCGCCGAATCGCATTCACTTTTTTGTCTTTTCCTAACTTCTTACGAACACTACGAAACTTACGCTTCCTATATTTATTTTGCCTACCATTCCCAAAGAAACGAACCTTGTCATCGTCTGTGATTGCTACCGCGGGGACTTTGAGACCTAGGTCTACTCCTAAAATTTTCGTCCCTGCTCTTTCATTTGTAGGAAGTGTGACAGATATTTGGGCCATCCACTTATTCGATTTCTTTGTGATACGAAGTGTACCCAACTTATGTTTTAACAAATCCAAATTGCGATTTTTTTTATCGATTAATAAAGCACGGACCTTTAAACGAGTTGACTTTCCTTTTACCTTAAACGGGATTGAAATATGAGTGGAGTCAAATGAATAATTTTGATTGTTCCATACACAAACAGGTCTCTTTAAAATCGGAATGATTTTATACTTGCTTTTCTTTACTTTTGTAGCAAATAAGCCTTTCGCGTCTTTAATTGCTTGATTCTTCACCGCACTTGGTATATTCGCTTCAATATCTTTCGTACTTTTTTTCGTACTTTCCTTTGTTTCAACCATTTCAGATATAAGTGTATTTATGAGTTTAATGTACTCTCGGCTACTTTGTTCCAATAAACGAATTTGTTCTTTTGTGGGAAGCAATTTCACTTTCACTGTTAGGGTCTGTGACATACGTTTCACCCCTTTGTTTTTTGATTCTCAACATACTATTTTATTGTCTCATTTGATACACTTCCAGCAGTAGAAACAAAATGGGAACGCGTCTATAAACTTTGCAAGTGCTTGTGATGAGGGAATTCTTCTCTCAAACACTTTAATGTCACTCCTTTTATTTTTGCCCTTGTATCAGCAGGACTAAGTGTTGACAGTGTATTTAAAAACAAATGAACGTGTTTGGTATCCTATTCCATTGCGATACTAACAATATCAAGATCGTTACATATCTCTTCAACCAACACTTTGAAACATTCTTCTATAATCATTTATCATAGTTACAATGTATCATTTATTTTCTAAAAATTACAACAAACAGACCCAAAGAAACTACCTATTCTTTGGATACTTAAAGTACCACGAACCTTACGATTTTTAGTGGTACTCCGTATCCAACCTCACTTTCATCCCATGCCTAAAGGCAATGGGCTTTCTCGTTCGGAAAGGGCTGTAATGGAGAAGTTAAAGCACAAGGTATATTTAAAGTATTAGACGTCGCAGTTTATAATCGTCAAGAGGAACCCATTACACTAAATAGCAATAACTTTAAATTAATTGACGGAACCGGAAGAGAATATCACATTTCTAATGAATCTCAATTAGTACTTAAAGCTGCAAATACTGCTACATTTAAATTTGGTGTTCTTAATCCTAATGAAAATTCGGAAGGGAACATTGTATTCGATGTTCCGAAAAATACGCAAGGATTAACTTTAAAAGTGAGTGGCGATATGTTGGGTAAAGGTATCGAGTTAAAAGTGGAATAGTCAAAGAAAATATAAAATAGATAAACCACTTTTACTAGCATAACAAAAAGTACAGCCTCTGTATTAACTACAGTAGACTGTACTTTTTCATTTGTGATTTTGTATAACCCACTATAACAGGATTCCTTAGTTCTTTTGAGAAGATGCTCTCCAATCACGAAAAGATGTTGGAAACCCAGAATGTCCACGTTGCTTTGTAACAACTGGTTTCTCTTGAAGAGTAGTTGATTTCTCTTCAAGAATAGTTGGTTTTTCTTCAAGAATACTCAAAGCTGTTTGCATTTTCTCCAGCTGTTCTTTTAAAGCTTGCTGCTCAATCTTTAAATCCGTAAGTAAACGTAATATCATCTCAGAATTAGCCATAACGATCTCCTTTCCCCCAATGCACAGAATAAAATACCATATGTAATAAGCGGAATACTCGTGACAAAAATAAGTTCGTCAACTCTTTTAAAATACCGAGTACTTTTATTTTTTCAAAAGGACCTGCTCAAGTTTATCCGTAAAAACATAAAGTGATATAAATCCATTAATATATGGACTTTATGGAAGGAGGAGTTAATATGGGCTATGGTGGTAGTTGTGGAGGCTATGGTGGTAGTTGTGGAGGCTATGGTGGTAGTTGTGGTGGAGGCTGTGGTTTTGGCGGTGGATTCGCCTTACTTGTTGTGCTCTTTATCTTATTAATCATCGTTGGAGCTAGCTGTTGGGGCGGCGGATTCGGCTGCTAATAAGAGGCACTCTTGAGAGTGTCTTTTTTTTATTTCTCAATATAGGGCTAACATATATGTGTTACTATCAAAGTGCGAGATTCCCTAAGCGTAATATAGTAGTTTACCAACTATGAAAGCCACTGTCACAAGAAAACAGTAGGCTTTTATTTTGTTATTTAACAAGATTAAAACATGAATTGCCATTTCCCCTCAGTAACATTTTTAAATTGACATAGCACTTCATGCACCATATACTGTTAACAACAGTATACTGTCATTAACAGTATATATTCTAATTCATTCTAGGAGGTATATTCATGAAGCATACAGGAAGACATACAGGTGCATTTCTTTTGTTATTTTTAGCAGAAGGTGATAACTATGGCGGGCAGCTACTTCAGAAATGTGACGAAGAACTTCCGGTCAATCCAATCGATAGTGCCATTCTTTACCGCACGCTGAAGAAATTAGAAAACGAAGGTGCGATTGAATCTTATGTAAGTACATCAGTTCCAGATAAGCCGAGAAAGATGTACAAAATTACTACAGCCGGAAAAGAACAATTAGCGGATTTTCAAATGGATATTGAGGAAAAAATGAAAAACTTATCATTTTTCTTAGACAAATATAAAGACTTAAAGGAATCTAATCATGATTAATGGCGCTATCCTTTACACTTTAGCCATTATTCTTACGGGGATTTCTTTTATGAAGGATCGGAATAAAACGAAAGCTGCCCTATTAAAATCATGGAAAATATTTCGAAACCTCCTCCCTGCCATGCTCTCCATTATGCTTTTCGTTGGACTATCACTTTCTATCTTAACGCCGTCCTTCATCTCTTCCATCATTGGAGAACAGTCTGGATTTTTAGGTATTATTTATTCAGCACTACTCGGATCTGTGGCACTTATCCCAAGCTTTATCGTGTTCCCACTTGGTAATACGTTAGTACAGCACGGCGCAGGTCTTCCTCAAGTTGCGGCACTCATGTCTACACTAATGTCAGTAGGAATTACAACCTTGCCTATGGAACAAAAGATATTCGGACGAAGCTTTGCTTACGCTCGTAATACATCTGCATTACTCATGTCACTCCTATTCTCATATATCATTTGGGTGGTGATGGTATGAATGAACTAAAAAGATATCGCTTCTTTTTCATTTTGCTGATTGGACTTATCATTCTAACTTTTATAAACCAATCTTTAGGATGGAGCGCATTACAATTAACGGGGAATAGCATTTTAGATATGTTGTTTCTACTCCCCCCTGTCCTAATATTTGTAGGGTTACTTGATCAGTGGGTGAAGAAAGAAACACTAATGAAATATATGGGAGAAAAGTCCGGCATATATGGAATATTATTCTCTCTATTATTAGGCGGAATTGCAGCTGGTCCCCTCTATGTTGCCTTTCCGATTGCAGCACTACTATTAAAAAAAGGCGCCAGCATTAGGTACATCGTATTTTTCTTAGGTGTTTGGACAACTGCGAAATTACCGATTATGGTCTATGAATTTTCTTCATTTGGCGCTACTTTTACGCTCATTCATATTTGTTTCGGTTTAGTGTTCTTTTATGTAATGGGGCTTATTTTTGAGAGGTTTTATGATCAGGGGCAGTTGTTGCAGTATGATATTACGACGGAGGAAATGTAAGATTTTTTAAAAAAATCTTACATTTCTTAATTTTAACTATTGTATTTTCGAATATTTGTATGTAAAATATTTCAATGTAATACATAATATTGGGAAAAGGGAGAAAATCATGAAAAAATTATTAGTTTCAGCAACAGCTTTCACACTTTTAACAGTAGGATATAGCTCTTCTACATTTGCAGCAAAAAATCCGAACGACAAAAATTGTGGGCACTTCAAAAACAAACAAGAAGTTATGGAGTTCTGGCACAACAATGGATATAGTGCAACTAACGACCCTCACGATCTAGATCGTGACAACGATGGCTTACCTTGTGAAGTAAAAAAAGGGGATTATGACCAATTTATCGCTAGTAAACAAGTCACTAAAAAAGATGAAAA
Organism: Bacillus sp. TH17; assembly: GCF_016651125.1. NCBI lineage: Bacteria > Bacillati > Bacillota > Bacilli > Caryophanales > Bacillaceae > Bacillus > Bacillus sp. TH17. The sequence continues at coordinate 632,760 of NZ_JAEKEN010000001.1, read as the reverse complement.
CAAACCACAAGAACAAACTAAACAAGAAAATACTAAGCAAGAACCTGCTAAACAAGAGAATACTAAACAGGAACCTGCTAAACAAGAAAACAAAAAACAAGAACAAACTAAGCCTCAAACAACTGTAAAAGAAACAAAGAAAGACACGAATACAGCTGTGAAAAAAGAGAATAAAAAACAAGGCGAAAAATTGCCAAACACAGCATCAAATGGCGTTACAATGATGTTAGCAAGCTTAGGTTTAGCTGCCGTTGGTTCTGTATTAATGTTCCGTCGTAAAAAAACAAACGCATAAAGTGAAACTTTAAACAGTGGGGGTTTTGTTTATCCCCCACTGCTTATTAGCCCTCACCAATCGGGCGTTTACGGGCAGTAAAACTCCCACAAATAGCGGGATAAAATAATTCCTTAAAACGACAAGCTTCTCCCTATCGTTTTAAAATGGAGTGTTATAAATGAAAATATACCAATGGATAGGCTTATGTTTATTTATAATTGGAATTTCGATTTTTTCTTATTGTTTTATAGAATGGTATAGCGCTAGAAGTTCCGCGGAATCTTTAGCATCTAGTGAAATTAAAAAATACGAAACTCAAACACCCATTACAGCTCCTACTGAAGACAATGAAGATAAAATAGAAACTCCTCAAACTCATGAAGAAATTGTGCAAATTCCGTCTTCAGAAGTAAATCATCCATTAGGACAAAAAGTAGCATATTTAATCATTCCTAAAATACAAAAGAAATACTCCATATATTGGGGAACTGATGATAAAGTACTAAAAAAAGGTGTGGGCATGTTTGTAAGCGAATTAACGACTACCCCATCTGGAAACGGTCATACAGTTTTAAGTGGACATCGAGATACTGTATTTACCGAACTAGGTCAGCTAAAAGAAAATGACCAACTGATTGTAGAATATGACAATAAAACATACACATACAGCATTAACAAACATTGGATAACAGATGCAGAAGATCGGACTGTTATTGTAGAAACAAACGAACCTACATTAACATTAACAACATGTTATCCTTTCAACTACATCGGCGATGCTCCAGATAGATACATCATTGAAGCATCTTTAGTTTCTAAAACTTAAAAGGAGCTGTCCCATAAGTCGATTTTTTTGGACTAGGTGACGGCTCCTTTTTAAACACAGTACCAATAAAAAGACATCTCCCACTCGTGAAGATGTCTTTTTACATGAACCTACAACTTCTTAATTCTCGTTCTGTAAAACCCTCGCTGCCTTTACTTCCTTTTTCTCTGCTTTTAAGAACAACGATACGATAAAAGCAATAACGATAAAGATTAAACCTAGTGTAAATGCACCCTGGAATCCCGATGTTAAACCGTTTAACTTCTCTACTGGATCCATTGGATTTGCTGAGCTTTCCATATACTTAGTTGTTCCTGAAGACATTTTCGAAATAAAGATAGCCGTACCAATTGCGCCAGCTACTTGCTGTAACGTATTAAACAGTGCTGTTCCGTGCGGATATAAATCTGGTGTTAATTGATTTAATCCATATGTTTGTGCTGTCATTACAAACATGAGCCCGACCATTAATACGCTATGCATGACAATAATTTGTACCATTGATGTGTCAGGAGTAATGCCTTTAAATAAGAACATTGCAATCCCTACTAACACAATGCCGGGAACGATAACAACTTTCGGGCTAAATTTATCAAATAGTTTACCTGCGATTGGTCCCATTATGGCGCTAATAATACTTCCTGGAAGCATTATTAGTCCTGATTTAAATGCTGTAACGAGTAAAACTGTTTGCAAGAACATCGGTAATAAAGTCATCGTTGAAAATAACGACATCATCACAATGACGATTAATCCAACTGATATTGTAAACATCGGAACTTTAAATGCACGTAATTCTAAAATTGGATTCTCGATTTTTAATTGTCGAACGACAAAAATACATAGTGATATAAGCCCAACAAGTAAAGTGCCATACACTTTCGCATCAGACCATCCTAAATCACCCGATGCACTAAAGCTATACACAAGCCCGCCAAATCCTAATGTCGATAAAAGAATAGATGGATAATCCACTTTTGGCCTTGTTAACTCTGAAACATTTTGAATGTATTTCATCCCAATCATAATTGAAATGATCACGATAGGAATAACAATATAGAATAACCAGCGCCAATTTAATGAATCCACAATTACTCCAGATAATGTAGGACCAATCGCTGGAGCTGCCATCATCACAAGTGCGATTAATCCCATTGTGGCACCACGTTTTTCAGGCGGACAAATAAGTAAAATCGTATTCATTAATAACGGTGAAATTAACCCCGTCGCTACAGCTTGGACGATACGGCCAACTAATAAAATAGAAAATGTCGGTGCGAATCCCGCAATTAATGTACCGACTAAAAATGTTACCATAGCGATCAGAAACATTTGTCTCGTTGTGAGCCATTGCTGAAGTAACGCTGTAATCGGGACTAAAACCCCAACCACCAACATGTATGCTGTAGAAAGCCATTGGATTGTTGAAGCTGTTACGTCAAATTCTTTCATTAATACAGTTAACGCATTACCAAGTAACGTTTCGTTTAATAATGCAACCATTGTCCCTAAAAGTAATGCGATTAAAATCGGGGTATGTTTCATATTAGAAGTATCAACTTTGCCACTTGTAGGGCTCTTTGTTGTCATATTCATTTACAGATTCTCCTCCTGTTTCTTACTAAAAAAATTTAAATACACCGGAACACATGTAATATAATATACATATGTAGATTAAAAAGGGAGAATCAATTTTCAGCCATTGTATATTTAATCTACAAAAAAGGAGAATTGTAGATGAATGATAATGAAAAACAACTTGATTTACGTATTAGACGTACACATAAATTACTATGGGATTCCTTATTTGAATTAATGACGCAATCAAAACAGAAATATAGTACTATCACGATTAACCAAATATGTGACCGTGCGATGGTACACCGAACAACCTTTTATAAACACTTCGAAGATAAAGATGCTTTATTAGCATTTGGATTTAAACGATACAGCAAGATGATTGCGGGAATACCGGTTTCAGATCGATTAAGTAAACCATTTCAAGTAATGGAACAATTTCTACATCATGAAGAAATCGGTAAAATATTAGAAACGCAAATGTCTGATGAACAATTTATTAACCGGACACAGTATTTAAGTCATGAAACGAGAAAACAAGAAATAGAAGCGTTAAATCAACTGTGTAAAAATCATACGATGTCCAATGATTTAATCATTGAATTTTATTCAGGGGCAATCACCTCATTAAGCACATGGTGGTTTAAAAATGAAAGAAGCGTTTCTGCCGCTGAAATGGACCAATATCTTCACCAACTTATTAACCGGGATATTTTTCAGTTTGAAAAGAAATAATTCCCCATCAAAAAAACGCCTATATGAAATAGGCGTTTTTTACATACTATTACTTACCGATTTTCTTCAAATCCGAACTTTCTATAATTGAACGAGAATATCCATCTTTCCCAACTCGCACCATAGCTCTTCCCAACTGCTCAGAAGTTATAACACTGCCGAATCTCTTCAAAAGAGAGTTCAACGGCTTCATCACATCATACATCAATTGATATGATTTCGTTTTTGATTTCACACCATTTGCCGGAATGATCAATCCTGGTCTAAACATATAAGCAGATTTGAAAGGTAAACGTAATAACTCATTTTCCGTTCTTCCCTTCACTCTCGCCCACATCGTACGTCCTGATTCTGTACTATCTGTGCCGCTACCGGATACGTAAATGAATGTCATGTCTGGATTTAACTTCGCTAATGTTTTTGCGGTAGATAACGTTAAGTCGTACGTAACTATAGAAAAAAACGTCGATAAATTTTTGTTCCAAATATTCAGAATTAACATTAAAATAAACAATGGGGATAGGGGTATGGAATCATAAATTATACATAACGAGGGAATAGAAATGAAAATTCAATTAAAAGCTGATTTAATGCTACTACTAGTTACATTTTTTTGGGGTGCATCCATCCTACTTACAAAGCTTGGACTTGATGGCATAGAAGAATATAATTTAATCGCATTACGATTTATTATTGCCTTTCTTTTATCAGGTTTAATATTTTACAAACATTTATTCAAAGTCGATTTTAAAACTGTAAAATATACTTTTATACTAGCTTCCGTTTTATTTATCGTCTATATTTCCGCGACTTTCGGTACAAAGTATACAAGTGTATCTAATGCTGGTTTCTTACTATGTCTCACAGTCATTTTCATTCCGATATTATCAGCTATATTTTTAAAACACATTCCTGAAAAGAAAGTTATATTAGGAATCATTTTAACGATAATAGGAATCGGCTTATTAACATTAACTAGCGAATTCAAGATTGGTAACGGCGATATATTTTGCATACTATCTGCTTTATTTTATGCGATTCACGTCATCATTACTGGAAACGTAACAAAACATGTGAACTCGATTGCGCTCGGGGTCATACAACTCGGTTTCGTCGGCCTATTTAGTCTTATTTTTTCATTAGTGATGGAAACCCCAAAACTTCCTAGCACGATCAACTCATGGCTAATCATCTTAGCCTTAAGCATATTTTGCACCGCAGTCGCTTTCATCGTGCAAGTTATCGCCCAGCAATACACTACGCCAACACATACGGGACTTATCTTTTCATTAGAACCTGTCTTTTCAGCAGGATTTGCCTTTGTTTTCACAGGTGAAACGCTCACAGGAAAAGGCTATTTAGGGGCGACGCTTATATTGTTAAGTGTGTTGATTGCTGAGATGGATTTTAAGGGGTTGTTGCGGGTTAATTATAAGAAGAATGTGGAGTAGGTATTTTTTAAGATAGATGAACATACCCCAGAGAAAATAATTTTCACTCTCTACACCAGTATTTATCTAAACGATACTGGTGTTTTAATGTTGAGAATCTTCCCCTTCCAACTCGCTCACCATATTTTATGTATTTGATATTAGCGGAAGTTAATTTGACGAATATTATTATACGTTATATGGTATAAAAGGAAATAAAAGAGAAAAAGAGGGGTATTTATGAAAAAGATTAAAGTCATATTCACACTCGCCACATCACTACTACTTTTACAAGGCTGTAATAGTACTCCAAGTAAAGCAAATGAAAATACTAACTCTAATACTGAATTACAAACTGTTCAAAAGGAAAAAGACTCCCTAGAAAAAACAAATAAAGAATTAACAAAAAAACTTGCTGATTTAGAATCTAAACCAAACAAAGAACAAAAAACATATGAATTAGATAAAAAATTAGCACAAAAAATCTACAGTATTTACACAGGCTCTCCTTGGGATAATAGCCTTGAAGATGCTGGTTGGGAATTTAAGAAAAACTCCAATACAAAAGGTACAATCTCCACAAATCGCGGCGGTGGACAAGTCATACAAATACTTTCAAATTATGCTATTATGTTCGAAATGGGCGGCTTAGATGCACCAACTATAAGTAACCTTAAAATTATTGATTTGAATACTGAAAAAGTAACGAATGAATATCCGGATCAGAATAATAGTGATAGTAAGGAAAATAATAAGGAAACTGCACAAAAATCATCATCATCACCAAACACCGATAAAGAAAAGTTAAAGAAGCAGTTGACTGATAAAACTTTCAAGGCTCCTTCAACAATTGAAGAAGGCGCTTTTAGATTTTCAGAAATCGAAGCTGGAATGACAACTTACTTAATTTCAAGTAAAGAAAACCCTCAAGATTTTGAATTAGAGCATCTGGATGATCCTACAGATGAAGGAATGAGTTTATTTCTTTTAAGAAAAGATAGCCATAACGGAAATATGTTTGTTGCTGGCTATTATGCTGTAGATAAAAACGGTTATGTTTATGAATATAAATTTGCTGAACAAAAAGCCAAAGATACTCCTTTAACGAATTTATATATTGAAGAGCTTTTAAATTAAAAAGACTAGGAAACTAGTCTTTTTAATTATCTCTACACACCCAAAATCATAACAGACTTTTCCTATTCAACATCCACACCAAACACGATGCGCTAATTCTCCTTTTCCACAAACCGCCCAAACTCCTTCAAAAATCTCAGCTTAAAACTGCCCACAGGCCCATTCCGATGCTTCGCCACATGGATCTCCGTCATCTCCTTATGCACCGTTTCCTTATCGTAATAATCTTCACGATACATAAGCATAATGACATCCGCATCTTGCTCAATTTGCCCTGTCTCTCTTAAATCTGATAAAAGAGGACGCTTATCTTGACGTGACTCTACGGAACGAGACAATTGCGACAATGCTACTATACAAACATTTAAATCACGCGCTAACAACTTAAGCTTACGTGAAATTTCACTAATCTCTTGAAATCGATTGCCCTTATGCTTCGGATCGCCCGTAATAAGCTGCAAATAATCCACAATGACTAAAAGCTTTTTATCCCCATGCTTCCTCTTTAACTTACGAGTCTGCATCCAAATATCCTGCATTGTAACACCGGCCTTATCATAAATCTCAAGTGGCAATTCCCCAATCTCCGCGAACGCCTTACTCACCTTTTCCCAGTCCTCTATCGTAAAACGATGCTTCGGATTTTTCAGCCTACCTCCTGACACTTCGCCCGCGCAAGACTCCATCCTTTTTAACAATTGCTTACTACTCATCTCTAACGAAAACAATCCAACTGCCGCTCCAGACTTCGCCGCATGCAGTGCGATATTTAACGCAAACGCCGTCTTCCCCATAGAAGGACGCGCTCCAAGGACGACAAAATCCCCTTCCTGCAATCCGCACGTCATCTTATTTAACGATGTATAACCAGTCTCAATACCAGTATTCTCTTTCGTATCTTGATGAAGCTCCTCATACAAACCAACTAACGCATCCTTCAAATCAAACTCACATACACAGTCCTTTTCCTCTAACTCACAAAGCTCCGTAATCGTCTCACCAATAATTTTCTCATTCTTCTCCGCAATAAGACGCTCTCCCATCTTGCGCCCGAGAACGCCAGCCTGATACATTTTCCATGCACCTCGAACAAGCCCCTCATAATAAGAGAAGTTGGCAGTCGTAGGCACACCCTCTATTAATGCTATAAAATACTCCATTCCCCCGATATTCTCCAAAAAATTTGGATTCATCCTAGAAACAAGCGTCACAAGATCAATTGGTTGCCCTTCATCTTCAATTTTTCGCATTAACCGAAATATAGACTTATGCACCGGCATAGAAAAATAATGCTCCGTCAAACGGCACTCCTTAATAAGCTCTCCATCAATTAAAAGAGAACCTAACACCGTCTTTTCCGCCTCCACATTTTGAATACTCATGGACGCCACCCGCGTTCCGCTAAAAACCGCTGCAGCTCTTCCTCTGACAGCGCATTCTTCTCCCACTCCTCGCACCTCGTCAAAAACTCCTCCGTCTCCCCAGTACTATCAGACGAATCCTTCTTCCTAAACTGAGTCGTATTCCCCTCAACCTCAGACACTTTCGTAAATCCTTTCCCGTGCCAACCTCTCAAAATTCCCTTCACATAAGCAACCGTCCGCTTATTATTCTCAAACGCAATTTGAAGAGCCTTCAGCACAAGCTCCTCTGACAAATCTTCCATCCACGCACTCAGTTCCTCCACAGTATGAGGAGACAAACTACCGAAATGTTGCTCATAAAAAGAAAACACGCGACTTCCCGTTTCTTCCTCTATAACCTCTTCTTCCGCCTCTTCACAAACCGGATCAACATCACGAACGGCCAAATCACTCGGCATACCGAAATGTGCTAAAAGCATCGGAACATTCAACTCCTCCTCTACGCACTTCTGAAGAAACATATGTACAAACTCCTTATTCTTCACACCCTTCAGCTCACGAAGCACACACTTCTCCACATTCGTATTCGTCACAGGGTTATAACTAAGCCAATTCAAAACGAATAACTCCCGCGTATCCGCATCATAAAGAATCTTCCCATAATCAATGAAGCGCTGCACTAACTTATCAACAGTCCCCCTGTTATAACCCGTCTCCATCTCAGCTAACCGCTTCGGAAAAGGAAAAATCCCACACTGCGTCGTCTTCGAACAAGTTAATAAGTAAACATAAAAATACCGCTCCTCCGGCGTCAAATCCAAAACAAAATCATCCTGCCAAAAATTCACCTGCACATTACGATACACCGCCATCCTAATTCCTCCTGTCTCCATTCAAAAATGAAAATTTCCTCTTTGTACTATATATAGGTAGGAGGGGTGGGTTTTTGGCGTGTTATTTCAAATTTTTTTTGACTACTACTACGGTGTTTGTTGGTGTTTTTGTTTTATTGTGTTTTTTCTTAGTGATTTATTACTTGGTAGGGGCTTATAAGGGGTATGTAAGGGGCTGGTTATCGGTTACTTTGATTAGGAAGACTCGATTTGAGAAGCCATCTCTTTCTTCTGCTTTCTTTTTACGGATGTTGTTGATTTCTTCTAGTGTTGTGCCTTCGTATTCGGCTAGGGCGTTTATTAGTTCTAGTAGATCGGATAGTTCTTCTTCGGTTTTCTTGCAGATTTCTTTTATGTATTCGTCTTCAGGTAGAATTCTTGTTGTGGGTGTTTTTCCGTTGTTTTTTATTATTTGTGGGATTTTGTCTCGGATTAGTTTGTTGTGGAGTGGTATGGGATTTCCCCTCCGTTGGTTTTTCTTCTATAATAAAACTGATTATCTATCATAAAGCAATTGGAATAAATACTGCAGCCAAAATAACATACATGTAATAAACATCCCAAATACCACATTTTCATTAAATTTCTTAAAAATAACATTCCATTTAACTACAATATATTGATTCACAACACACCAATAGAAGAGAAACAAGATTGAAATACCAGTCAAAGGAATCATAAAATTCACCCCTCTTCCCCCTTTCATTTTTATGATTCACCTATTATATCTCCGCTAAATTAAAAGATCAACCGTATACAGGCTCTTTAAATACTAAGAATTTATCTAGTCACGAATTCCCTTCACCTTGCGCTCTATGAAAATCACTTAAAAATTTTAAAAGCCTTGGCAAGGAGGACCTCCTATTATTTCTAGCTTTCAACATGATTAACAATACAAAAACCACCCCAAACAAATATACTGTCCAAGGTGGTTTTCAAAAACTTTCATATCACTATAAAATTACTACTTCAATCTATCCTGCAACGCACTAATATTAATAATTACAGGACTACCCGACTTCAACGTATTATCCCTCTGTAACATTGGTCCCGAAGTAATGCATTGACCTTTCTTCAATGTTGCAAGTCGTTTTTCCCACTCTTTTCGTACAGCTGAATCTTGAGCAAGATTTGATGCAATGGCACTAATTTCATTTTCCGGTGGCATGAAATACACTTTTTGACTGGAATTCTGTAATCTTGAAATTTCATCCGTTGTAAATTGGCCTTTTAATGATTGTGTCGCATACCAACCTGACCAGCCAAATTTCCTTCCTTCAGTTAAAATTTTGGCACTTGGTGATTTTTCTCTATGATCAAGATTTTGCGCTTCATCTAATATAACTGGGAATGGTTTATTTTTATCTCCATGATGTAATTGGTAGTTCCAAATATCCCACAAGATAAACTCTGTAATCATGAGCTGTACATCTCTATTAAAGCCTGTTAATTGTACAATAAACACTTTACCTTTTTGGTTCAGTATACCTCCCCAATCATATACAGAATTGGGGTTAAATGGATTCTTATCAATAAACGGCTTAATTTGTGACCTTGCTGTTTTAGCCGGCCCAGAAGTATCTTCTTCTAGCTCTGCTAATAAATAATTTAAATTCATACCCTCGCCATATTTATCTAAACCGCGCATTACCGCTTCATAGATAGCGTTTTGCTGCTGAATACCTAAATCTTTATATACAGCTGAAAATACACTTTTAATTCTTTCAGCAACATCTGTATTATCTTCATCGATATAAATTCCTTCATCCAATTCTTTTTGATTCCGTTTAAATGGATTTACTGGGAATTTATCTTTTGCTACTAGGAATTGTTCAATATTATCTTGAAGCTTCTCTTTAAATTCCGGTTCTAACTTAGAATTCTTGAATCCATCTGTATAGTCAAATATCATACTAGAAATTCCATTTTGCGCCAGTTCAAGAAGCAGACATTGAATGAAATAACTCTTACCTTGCCCTGATTTACCCGAGATTAAAATATGTCTATTTGCTAACTCTGGGTTTCCGAATTCCCAATATATTTCTTGAGTCGATCCCTCTACCGTTCCTAGTAGAACGCGGATGTCTTTTAATCCCTTTGTTTCCTTTTCTTCTACCGTCCCTTGAAAATGAGATACAGTTGGAACGACTTTATTGCTAGAATCTTTTAACTCTTGATTGGAGTCATGATTCTTATTCAATAATCTATCTGGATTAATATCAGTTCCACCAGAATGAATTTTTGTTTTGAGTGCCTCAATTTCTTCGACTACTCCTTCATATCCATCCTCTTCGGTTAATTCCACTAATAAAATATCTTCTTCGATTTTAATGGATCTCCATGCTTGTTCTTTTTTGAATGATAAAATCGCACCTTTCCCAATTTTACTATCCAAATCTCCACTCATTTCATAATCATCATTTAATAATTTTTTCTTTAGTTCTTCAATTTTCTCATAAGATTTTTCTGGCCAAATGTTATTTGCAATAAATTTCTCTGCATTCGCTAGCAATAACTGTACAAAGAAGTTTCGGAAAAACTTATGTTTAAATACATGTAAACCATCTTCACTTACTTTAGAAAGTTGCGTATCAAACAATTGCTTAGTAGCATTAATCTGCTCCTTCGCTTTTGCAATAGCACTGTCTTGATTTAAACCAATTTTTACTTCCACTGGATAATAATGCACTGATAATTTATCATCTTGCATTTCTACTCCGATTAACAGTAAATCGTCACTATGTGCACCTTTTCCACCTAGATTTTTCGCAGAAAATACCCCTTCACTTTTCGTTAACTTTACTGCTCCAGCAACACGTAATATTTCTTCTAATGAGATAGGAACCCATAAAATATTCTCATGATCTAGCGCACTTAATATATATTTCACAGCCGAAATAATACTTAACTTTTCTCTTGAGAATTGTCCCTTACTTCCTATAATTCGTAGCAACCACTCACCATTTAAACTATTGAAAGCTCTAATAGCTGTATTGATTTTTTCAGGTGTCGATACAATTTCTTTTTCTGCCAAATACTGTTCAATAACTGTTCGATACTGTCTTGCTTTATCCGTTACTGTAATTGCATCATACTGGCTTGATGAAGAATATTGATCACTATAATGGATGACCAATAAATTACGTGATGACTCTTGGAAGAAATCTAAACCTACATTAGGCTCAATAAATGTTACCCAATAAGAAGACTCATATAAATGTTCTAGAACTTGTTCATCATAAGTAGATGTTCTCGTAACAATTGTTTCATTCTTACGGTAAGGGTTTGTACCATCGTTATTTAAATTACTTCCTAATTCGTTCATTCTTCTAGCAGTTTGAATTAGCAAATGCTCATTATTCAATACATTTTTCAGCCCGAAGCCCGTACGATAATCTACTTCTGTACTAATAGATGATAGAGATGATAACATTCCATTTAAAGATAATCCTGTTTCAATATCTTCCATTGTACTTTTCGCATGCTTTTCATTTGAAATCATTTTATAGAATGAAATATGAGCGTAACCATATTCTTTCGTACCTATAAGTTTATAGTAGAAAACATTTTCTCGAATCAGCCTTAATACGTCTACGGCATCAAGATTCTTTGATGCTAACGATAATTCAAAAAACTCCTCGAATTTTTGAACATCATCATAAATAGAAAACTTTTCAAAGGCACTTAATATACTATTCTCATGATATAAAGCAACCTCTACTGGTATAATTTTTGATGGTCCTTTTTTATCTATCTGCTTCTTAATAAAATGCACTAACCCTCTTACAACTTCTTTATCATTATTTATATTAATAACATTGATTCGTATCGGAGATTTAGATTCTTGTAAAAATAAGTATTGGAAATGCTCCACAAATTGTTGAAGCTTTTCTTCAACTACATTAGCTAAAAATGCATTAGATTCTCCAATCGCAACCTTATGAAGCGGTTCATAAACGATCCATTCAGGCGCTTCATTTTGAGAAACTGGACGATACAATTCATCATTCTGTCCATATATATATGGCAATAGATTATTAGGATGCAGACGATTTAAAATATGCATTTCAACTACTTCATTTTTAATTTCATCATTAATACTTAACTGGTAGGCAACATTAAGAGGATGCAACGGTGTTAGTATAACTCTTTGTTCCTCTTCAATAGCCCCCAATTTAAACAGGTTCTTTTCTTCTTCTTTGAGCATTACATTTTCTTGTATATGAGCAACGCTTTCGTTAAAAGCTTTCAAGTATCTTATAGATAGCTCTCTTAATTGATCATCCACAAAACAAAGACTAGGAACCGTATTATTAAATTTATAGTAATTTAATAATTCTTGGTACGCATCTCTCAATGATGGATTAATTGCTAATTCAACCTTATTTAGACCTGATACTCCTCTTACTGCAAACGCAATTTCATTTTCAATCCATACTCTCTCGTCTTGCAAATAATTTCGAAATCCTTCTCGTGCTGAAAATTCCCTTGCACCCTGTTTTAATTTATTTGTATCAAGGTTATATTCGAAACTTTCTTGATGTTCTCTTTTTAATTTCCATACCCTTTCTCCTGATACTGGAACAGTCTTTGCAACTTGCTCTCTAATAAGAATAGGGATTAAAGTTGTTTCAATTTGAACAGAAAAGGATAAGCTATCATCATTCCATGCAGGGGAAGATTCAGAGACTTCAAAACTTCCTCCTTGCCAATTTATAATCTGTGCATCTTCTTCAATAAATAATTCTTCTGGTTCACTAGAAATATCCCCAAAAACAATACATTCTTCGGCTTTATTCATAACTATATTTTTCTTATTCATATTCACTTCATAAATTGTTTGGAGAGATTGTAAAAACGAGGCTTCACATTCTACAACAGCAATATGAAACTCATATTTCGACTTAGATTGCATTTTATGTGTATATACAACTTTATGGAATGAAGTCACATTTTGCTTATGCACTAAACTAACAGTTAGCTTTTTCCCAGATACTCCACAAAAACCTTGTGAATTTTTATGAATGTATTCCTTCTTTAACTTTTCTTCAAATTCAAAGTTTAGGTTGATATTTTTTATCTGTGTAGGATTAAAAACAATAATATGACGTTTACGTCTCCCAGCCTTTGTCTCAGCTTGTGCTTTTTCCCAATATAGCAAACCTTCTTTTGAATATTTCTTTGCTGATTCAATATATTCTAAAGGGTGATCTATTTCAGTCATTTTGTCGTAAGAATCTTTAATAAGAACATAATCCGCTTGCTGCCAATCTTCCTTCTTTAGACGAGACACACCTTTTTCATCGAATAATTTTTCTAATTGACTCTCTAAATGCTCATACTCGTGCATATGTTGTACTTTCTCAAAAAATGAAGCATTTTCTTCTAGCCTTTTTTTCATTTGAGCTGAAGTAAATTGATTTAAATTTTCATCATAAAAAATACCTAGATTAGAATAATCTTCTCTCGCAATCTCTTGTTTTGATAAAAATCCAAGAATTTCTTCATAATCCCAAAGAGATGGTCGCACAATTGTATCATCTAATTTTTTACGTAAATAAAATGAAAGTACTTCCTTCTCCTCTTTATTTAGAGAAGAAGTTTCAATCTCTTCTTTTAATGTTTTCAAAATTGATTTCACATTAAATGGCATACCTTCTTTTTGCAAATCACTGCTACCACCCTTAATACTGTCCAGTGTCTCATGACATATACTAAGTAAAGCTGTTTTCTCCCAAACATCCTTTTGTTCACCGACTTCATTACGAAGTGTTACTAGAAAGTCTGGAGTAACATTTGCCGATGTAGTCGCAACAACTACTTTCATTTCCTCTGAAACCTTAATAGCAATCGTTTCGTATGGAGTTCCTTGCTTATGCTGATAATAAAACGCCTGCGATAAATCTTGTTCTTTTAATGTGTCATAAAATGCTTGTACTTGTTCATGATTATCAAATTGAAGGTAAAATCGCTCTCCACCTCTAAGATTTTCTGCTTCTAAATAATTTATTAGTTTATCTGAAAGATAATTATAAAATTGGTTTAACATACTGTGCATCACCGCTATCACTTTTTTTGTCTATTAAATTCAGCTTATCAAATAACTGTACAATTTCTTCTTTTGAGTACCGATCAAAGAATAAGCCTCTAGCCTCTAAATCTATGAATACTTGCTTCAAAGGTTTTCTTTCCTTTTTTAAACTCAATGCTGTTAGTAGCAACAACATATCTTGACTAATATTAAGCATATAACCAAGTGAACCTCGAGTTTTTAAGAAATATTTTTTTCCAACCTCTTCTATTGATAAAGAGTATCTATGTCGAGGTCCTTGCATCGTATCTTTTTCATAGGCTTCTTCTATACTACGGAATAAGGATTGTACAAGCGTATCATATTCTAATTCTAAATTTCCTTCATAAGCCCCAAGACCTAAATGTCCTCTATATTCCATAACCCAATCACAAAGCATCTCTAAAAATACTTTTTTATCCTCATCTGATAATTGCTGATATGTTTCCTTTAATTCAGGATAGCCACCTGCTTTTTCTACTCCCATTAGGAAATTTAAATGTTCTAAGCAATTAATATGTAGTAGTAAATGTCTACCTGTATCTTTAATCATTTGATAACCATGAGTATAACCTTTTCTATTCTTACTCGTAGACTCCCAGTCAAGTGTAAAATAAACTTCATTGTTCTCACTAAAGTTCGCTTTCCCAACTTGTGAAAGCTTTAAAGTCAATTGAGTAATATATAAAAAGTAATAATAACTAAGAAACAAGTGATAATGAGTTCTAAAATAATCTTTATGTTCCACTAAAAATTGAAAATCTTCTTTGAATAGCTTCGAGATAAATGGAATTTGATTAATATAAGGACGGCGTTCTTTTTCGTCGCTCTCCAAATGATTTAATTGTTTTAACACAAGACGTGACATTAAATCTGTTGAATCGCTTTTTCCAAAAATCTCTTCTACTGTTTCTTTTTCACCTAATAAGACGTCTAAAAGGAATCTAGCAATATCTTGTTCTCCCTTTTTATCAGCCTTATCACTTAATGGTAAATATTGAAACAAATGCAAATGAAAAATTTTAATTGTATTATCACTATCCTGCAGAAAGGTACGTAGTATTTGTTCAAATTGCGACTTATCTTGCTTTGATACATCAACAGATTTACTAATCTCTCCAATAAGTTCTTCTAGGTTAACTTCCATTTTTAACTTATTTCCGCTGACTAGACGCGTAAACTCTCCTAATACTCCCTGAAACCCTTTTGCGAATTTTGCCCGCTCTGTTCCTCGGGTAGAGAAAGGTAACAGCGGAGCTTTTTTATTTATTGTATGTTTTAACCCTAATTTTTCTGGTTTAATACTCAGCGAACTTTTCAAATCCTCTAAATTCTCTCTTACAATCATTTTCTAATCCCTTCTAAACGTAAATTCTTCAAAATCTTCATCGTATGTTAGTTTAAACATTCCATTTTCATTAGATTGAACAAACAATAATTCTTTTTCTCTATTTCCTAATTTCATTATCTTATCCACAAATTCAACGAACTGAATACAATCTTCTTTATCCTTTTTATTCGGGCGATAGCCTTTTGAAAGTTTAACCATCATTTCATATAACGGATAATCAATTTCTAAATATACAGGAGCTACTTTATCCTCATTGGAAAAGGCAAGTAATATATTTAATTTAAATCGATTTAAAACCTCTGGTTCTACCCCTTTCAAATGTCCTACAAATGGCTTAATTTTAAGAGACTGTGCCACCTGAGTAGTATCATTTGAATAGTCCATAAATACATAATCTGATTTCGGACGTCCGTTCCACAAGAATATCGATTCTCTCGCTAAATTATACATCTCTCTTAAATCAGATCGATTCCCCTTATTAAAAGCATATAAATATTCCATATATTTTTTATAATTTTCATCCGCGAACATTTCATTCAAAACAGGAGATAAAAAGAATGACATACGTATTAATGTTTTATTAAATACCTGTCTAGATGAATCACTTAACTCAAAGAAAGGTCCCATCTCTTCTAGCCCTTCTATCCATCCATCAAGTCCATTTAAAACTAAATGCTTTTGGAAAGTATTCTTCATATTTACTGAATTGTTTAGCTCAATTAGCATTTGGTCTACACTATTTGATCGAAGATGAATAGGATCCATTTTAGAAATAACTGCTAGTAAATTTGATTTCTCTTGACCATCAAATAATAAATTCGGCAATAAAGCTTCGGTTTTTTCCATCATACCTGCCCCAAGAAAATCTTCATTCCCATGAGAGGGGACCAAAATATCATAAATAAAATTAAGCATGGAGCGTGTCGAAATAATCATCTTATGCTTAACTATTGCTTCAACTAAAATGCTTAAAACACCATCTCGTATTTGTTGCTGTTGCAATAACTCATAATTCACCATAAAGAATCCATTTATACCACGTTGCTTATCCTTTAAATAAGCTTGATAGAATGGATTGTTTTCTGACTCAACCACAATTCGCTTTAAAATTGATGAAAAGTAATCTGATTTTGGCCCTTCACTAGTTAATTCAAAAGGTTGATAATCACTAAAGCTAATTAAGTGAAAATTACCGCTTTGTTGATTAGTAGCAACTTCATTTGCCTCAAATATTCCAGATTCCTCAATAAATTTTGTTAAAATTCGGTAGTTCTCTTTTGCATAATCTGATTCAATAAAGTTATGCAGAACTCCTAGGTTAATAGCTAAAATTAGCTTGAATCTAGAACCATCAATCTCATTATCACTATATGGCTTTAATACTTCCGCTAATGTATCAAGGGAACTCTTTTGTGGATCAAAACTTTCCGTAGCATCATTATGCACCGAAAACTCTTCCATCAATTCAGGATATTTATTTTTCACATACGATAATAAATGTGATTTCCCATCTCCAACGCTACCACACAAGAAAATTAATTGACTTGTATTTTTCCCAGCTGCTGCTGTTAGAGCAGACATCATATCGTTCTGTATCGTTCTTTCTACATGTAAATAATCCTTAAACGAACTAAATTCATTAGGATTTTCGATAGCCTCTTGAGATGATTCTTTCAGCTTCGAGAGTTCTGCTAGTAAATAACTCTCTCCTTCTCCTAAAATAAAATCATCATACACAAAATTGTTATCTGCTTCTTCTTCATTATCCACAGACTGTTTATCTTCGATTTCTAACCCTACCGCAATCTCAGCGTTATTTATTTCTGTTAATTCCTCAGTTTGATTTGATGTATTTTGTTTACTTGCAATCTCAATTAGCATTTTTAACTTTTCTTCTAAACTAGCAGATATCTTTTCTTCTAATTTCTCCACAATATGCACACTACTCTTCGGCTGTGGATGTTTGTATTTCGGGGCAACAAACTCATAACTCCCGTATACCTCCATAAACCACACTGCAATTTGGAATAGATTTTTATGCATTTTAAAAGCACTCTCTACCCCACTTTCAATATGTTCATGTGCCGCTTTATTTCCTAAATAGCGAACAGTATCAAATGAACGTGAAATTTCCTTTGATAAAATATCTTCTCTTTCTAATTTTTGAATACGCTCTACTTGCTTTAAATATTGTACGTCATACAGTTCATGCTCTTCCGCAATGCGTTTTGATAATAGCTCCGCAAATATTCTTCCCTTAATTAAAACCGATTGGGGATCTTGATAAAAAATATTTTCAATATCCCTACCCATCTCCGCTAACTCAGGGAATATCTCTTGTAGAAAATCAAATGTATATTTCTCCAATGATGTAACACCTCTTAATCTAAAAATACGTTTCGAATATATTCCATATTATACAATATCTATAGAGGAATTGTTGGTATTAAGAAAAAAGGAAATTAGTGGATTATCCATTCATGATAAAATTAATTATTTCCCACTACTCCATTCTTCATTTTAAAAAATCACATGAAAAATAACCTGAGTCTATAACTATAGAACCCAGGTTATCCAACGCTTTATACTTTTAAAATTCTCACA
Organism: Bacillus sp. TH17; assembly: GCF_016651125.1. Classification (NCBI taxonomy): domain Bacteria; kingdom Bacillati; phylum Bacillota; class Bacilli; order Caryophanales; family Bacillaceae; genus Bacillus; species Bacillus sp. TH17. The sequence continues at coordinate 614,495 of NZ_JAEKEN010000001.1, read as the reverse complement.
AACATATGCTATATTAATTTCTAAAATAAACTTAACTGTATAACACTATCCATCTTCTCTTCTTCTTTGTTAATCTCTAAAATCCTTTGACCCATTCGTTCCACCAAATCAACCACTAAAGCATTTCCCATACAAAAGTATCTGTTTCTTTGTGGCATACCTGTATTTGTCCAGTCCATTGGGAATCCATTTAACAACTCACATTCAGCTGGTGTTAGATATCTTAATTTTTTTGTATAAGGATCTTCAATTACATGTGAACTTCTATTACATGTTCCTTCACTTGTTAACATGGTACGTCCAGGCTTATCTAAATCGTCAGGGAAAGCCATTCCCCCCTCAGCGTAGAAGTATTTATGCCCCGTCGCCTTTGATACTCTTTCTTCTTTTTTAGGACCTTTAAGATACTTTAGTTCCTCAAATTCCGTTCTTCCCTTTTTGTTAACCTTATCCATTTTCAAATAATATGATTCATCTGCAGGACCAAATTTATCATATACTTTTTGAACAACTTCACCTAAAGTCTCTGGATTTTCAGTTACTGGAACTAATTCTTCAGTATATACTTGTCCATCTATCATCACGCCAGAATTATAGTATTCAGCTTTAAATGTATCAGAAACCTCAACAATATCGACCGGCAACACAAATTCTCCTCTTTTTTTGTTTTCCTCAGGTGCTTCATGCACTTTAAAAATCGGAGCAAAAAATCCATTTTTACACAATATCCCTAATGACTTCATTTCACTTTGAACAGATGCGAAATGAGATTCTTTTAAGTATGCGAAAATAAATACTCTTCGTCTTCTTTGTGAATTTCCATAATCTGCAGCGTTAATAACTCTCCATTCCACTGCGTAACCTGCATCTCTAAAGCTCGCCAGCATAATAGAAAAATCACGACCTCTTTGTTTTGCTGGTGACTTCAATAATCTATCTACATTCTCTAACAAAACAAATCTTGGCTTGCGAGAATTAACTATGTTTATTATCTCCCAAAAAAGAACACCCTTTTTTCCTTGTATCCCTTTTTCATTTGAGATAGTACGTGCTACTGAATAATCTTGACATGGAAAGCCACCTACCAATAAATCATGCTCAGGTATCTCTGGCCAAACCTCTGCTATATCTTTATTTTCATGTATTCCTCTATTTTCAAATTGAGTGGCATAGCAATTAAATGCATGTTGCGCTTTAGTTAAAGGCTCCCACTGATTTCCCCAAATAATCTCAAAATTCCCGTTCGCTTCAAGTCCTAACCTAAAACCCCCCACTCCCGCAAAAAGTTCTACTACTTTCACCATAAATACACGAACATCCTTTCGGTATTTTATTTCTTTATGCTTCATTATAATAAAAAGTAAGGAAAAGATCAATCCCTATATTATGAGAGTACATACTTCCGTTCCATAATATAAATTTTTGATTTCCATATCTTATTTAATAAGAAATCCGCGGCTTTTCCTTTACAGAGTTTTTATCTCCACAAAATTGAAACAGCTTTTTATTATATCATAACTTTTCATTTAAAGGTTTCTAAGCAAACCGATTAATATAGATAACGAAAGGGGATTACTATGGTTACATACGCTACACTAGATGAACTAATGTTAAAAGCAAAAAAGGCTGAAGGACACAAATTTAGTGAAATCAATTCAACAAATAAACTTGCAACAGCAAATTCAAAAGGTGAACTTGGCCAATTAGTCAAAGAGAGATTTTTTGGGTATGCAAGCCCCTCAGATGCGGACATTAACTTTAAAAACCTTGGAGTCAAACTGAAAGTAACACCTTTTAAGCAAAATAAAAATGGTTCTTTATCCTCTAAAGAACGCTTAGTTTTAAATATCATTAACTACATGGAGGAAGTTAATACATCCTTCGAAGAGTCTAGCTTCTGGGAAAAGAACCAAAAATTATTACTTATGTTCTACGAATGGAAAGCAGACGTAAATCGTCAAGACTTCCATATCACAAAAAGTGTTCTATTTTCATATCCTGAAGCTGATTTAGAAATAATAAAACAAGATTGGGAAACAATCGTATCTAAGATTTGCTCTGGAAAAGCACACGAGTTATCCGAAGGCGATACAAATTATTTAGGAGCTTGTACAAAAGGAGCAAATAAAAATTCAATTCGTTCACAACCATTTTCAGAAATACCAGCAATGCAACGAGCATTTTCATTAAAACCTTCTTATATGACTACATTAGTTCGCAGATATATCAAAAATGAAGAGTTAATAAGCTTCACAACAGCCAACGACTTAAAAGGAAAATCATTAGAGGAATTTCTTCATTCCAAATTCGAACCTTATATAGGATTAACAGATAAAGAAATCTCCCAATCACTAGATATAGATTCTAAACCTACTGCAAAAAATTTCGTTCCATCATTGGTAAGTTCTTTACTAGGTATAAAAAACACACGCCTTACTAAAATTGAAGAATTTGCGAAAGCCAATATAGAATTCAAAACAATTCGTTTAGAGCCAAACGGAAAACCTGAACAAAGCATGTCATTTGAAACTATTGATTTTCATCAATGGACAAATGAATCATGGGAAGAGAGTGAAATTCGAGAGCGCTTCTATCAAACCAAGTTTTTATTTGTGATTTTTGAATTTAACCAAACAAAAAAAGAAAATCCAAACCGTAAACTCTACTTTAAAGGTATTAAACTTTGGAACATGCCTGTCCCTACAATAGAAGAAGAAATACGAGGACTTTGGGAAGAAGTAAATACAGTGGTAAATGACGGCATTCAACTTGAATATAAAACACGTGGTGGTAAAATCGTTGAAGTAAATAACCTACCAAAAATGAATTTCAACGGCGTTGCGCATATTAGACCAAAAGCTCGTAATGGCTCTGACAAAGTAACTTTACCTGATGGTCAGCAAATTACAAAGCAGTGTTATTGGTTGAATAATTCTTATATTGCTTCTGTTGTTGCCAATAACGTTAACGAATAATTTAATCTTAATTTATAATTTCTATAACCATAAAAAACACCTTCTCACTTCACATGATTAGTACATACAGTGAGAAGGTGTTTTTTTTACATGGCTTATTGTAGAAGTACTACCTCCCCTCATCTCAAGCCAATTCCCCCTATCAACTCACCATATCCTAAACTACTCTCCTCCAAAAACCCCCTCGTCTCCCCACTATCCTTATAAAATCCCTCCCAACCCCTCTCCCCCAAAATCCCCTTCCAAGTATCGCTCTCGACCATCCTCTTAATAACACCATCCCAATAAGAAATCTCTTCCTCTGTCATATCTTTCGGCCCCATAATCCCTTTCCAGTGCTGAAATACAACATCAATTCCTTGTTCTTTCCACGTTGGAATTTCAGGCAGTCGGTCTAGGCGGTTTGGTGCGGATACGGCTAGTATTTTTATTTTGCCGGCTTTGTATTGTTTTTCGGCTTCGGATAGGGTCATTGTTGCGGCGTTAATTTGTTTGTTCATTAGGGCGTTTATGATTTTTTCTTTGTTTTCGTAGACGAAGAATTGTAGTTCGGCAGGGTTTATGCCAAATGCTTTACTTACTTGTACGAAGGATAGGTGATCGTCGTTTCCTAGGCCGGGGGCAACGCCGATTTTGAAGTTTTTCTTGTCTTGTTTTAGTTGTTCCATTAGTTGGTTTGCGTTTTCTATGTTTGATTCTTTTGATACGACAACGACTTCCCAATCTGATGCTAATGTTGCGAGCGGGGTGAAGTCTTTATATGTTAGTTTACTGTGGCCTAGTAGGTTGTTCGTTATGAGTAAGCTTGAGTTAATCGCCAGTACGTGACCGCCTTTTTGTTTCGTATATTTCCATCCGACATCACCGCTGCCACCTACTTTGTTTATGACAGTGATTGGTTTTGTGAAGATTTTTTCTTCTGTGAGTGTTTTTTGCATCGCTCGTGCTGTTAAGTCCCATCCTGCTCCTTGAACGTTTGGCGCAACGATTTCTACTTTGTCGATGTTCACTTTATTTGTGTGAGGTTTTTCTGAGGAACAGCCAGCTATTACTGCTGTCATGATCCATATACATAGTAATAATCGTTTTTTCATAACCCCCGTCCTATTCGATACTTTCGTTCTGGTCGTCCGATAATGCCGTATGTGTACTCTACTGTGCATTCGTTTGTCGCTACTAAGTATTCTAAATATCTTCTTGCGGTTGTTCTGGAGGCCCCCATTTGTTCTCCCATTTCTTCTATTGTAATTCCCTCTTCGAATCCTTTTATAATCCCTTTCACTTTTTGCAGTGTTAGCGGATCTACACCTGTCGGTAAGTTTTTTACGTCTTGTGTTTGCGAAATGCCGAAAAAGTTATCGATAAGTGCTTGATTTACTTCATTGTTACTATGTAATAATTGCTTCTTTCTTTTATAGTCTTCAATGGTTCGAACAAATTTATCTAACGTGACCGGTTTTATAAGGTAGTTGCTTACGCCATTTCGAATTGCTTTTTCTAACATATGGTTTTCATTCGCCGCAGTAACCATGATGACGTCAACGTTTGGAAAATCCGCATGAATTTTCGGCAATAAGTCTGTTCCAATTCCATCTGGTAAATAATTATCTAATAGAAGTAAATCGATTTCTTCTTTTTGTAGTAGTTCCATCGTTTCTTTCGCGTTCAATGCTTTTCCAATCACTTTTACATCCTTTATTTTTGATAAAAACTCTTCTTGAATTTGCGCGACGCGGAAATCATCTTCTGCAATTGCAACCTTCAACATATGCCCATCCCCCTGTTTGTCATGTACTTTCTTTCAATGTTTTCGGAAGGTAAATTGTAAAAATAGCTCCCCCATTTTTCTCGTTTTGAATTTCAATTGTTCCTTCTAGTAGATCTACCATTTCTTTCACGTTTGCTAGCCCGTAACCACGATCATTTCCTTTCGTTGAAAATCCTTTTTGAAAAATGGTACTTATTTTTTCTGCCGGTATCCCTGCTCCACTATCTATCACTTCAAACACAATATCGTGTCCAATGTCCGTAACAAAGAAGGAAACATTCTTCTCCTCTTGTGCACTCACCGCATCAAACGCATTGTCGATTATGTTTCCAACAATCGTAATGAGGTGTGAAACTTTTATATGGTCTGGTAATGGCTGAAGCGCACTATCTCCTTCAATATGAAAATCAATTTTCTTCTCAGATGCTGTTCCAATTTTCCCTAATAAAATAGCTTGTACTTTCGCATCGTGAATTTGATGAAATAAAATATGGTTTTGGCTTTGATGAACATTAGATTCTTGCTGAATAAATTCAATCGCTTCTTTGTAATGTCCTAACTGGAGTAATCCTGATAAGACGAAAAGTTTATTTGTAAATTCATGTGTTTGGGCGCGTAAGTCCTCTGAATACTTTCTTACTTCAGATATTGTATTTACTAGATTTTGCAGTTCTGTTTTATCTCTAAAACTACATACAACGCCTACCGTACTGTTATTTTCGAGTATTGGTGTCATGTTTAAAATAAACACTTTATCTTGAAACGCGATTTCTTGATCGTTTTCTAGCACTCTTTCCATATTAAAATCAGGTAAAACTTTTGAAATGTGCTGCTGCATATAATCATCATTTACATACAGCATCTCTTCTGCCGACGTGTTCATCATCGTAATAAAACCGTTTTGATCGATAGCGATAATCCCTTCTTTTATAGATAGTAGTATCGCACTTCGTTCCCGGTATAACGCTGCAATTTCATTCGGTTCTAAACCGAGTGTATCTTTCCTAATGCTACGTGCTAAAAGAATGCCGCCAACAATTCCAGCTAATAATACCGCTAAAGAAAAGAGTATAATTTCTTTCGTTCTGCTCAGTATGTTAGATTCAATACCCTTTATTAAAAACTCTACTGTCACAACGCCTACTACTTGATCGTAGTCTCCGTTATGAACAATAATGGGTGCCTTCGCCATTAAAGCCGGGCCACTTGCACCATTTCCTTCGAGTGTATAATAGCCACCAAAAGTGAGCGCTTCATAGTTATATGGATTGTTACTCTTTGTACCAATCAACTCCGAATTAGAATGTGAATACATAACGCCATAACGATCTTCTATAATTACATAATCTGCACCAGCTTGCTCACGAACTTGTTCCGCAATGGATTGAATGGTACTTTTATGCTCGTTATATTGAAAAGCATCTTTTATAGCTGGCATAAAAGACAAAGATTTAGCCGTTTGCAGTGCTAACTGCTCCACTTGCCGCTTCGTATCAACGGACTGAATGTAAACAAATATTCCCGCTAATAGGAGAACGACAAATAAAATTAATGTAATAATTAAGCCTAATATTTTCGTTTGTAACGACACTTTTCGTGATTTTTTCATACTCCATATCCTTTGATAAAATATTCAAAACTATCAATCTCCTTTTTCTATTATTATGACAAAACTGAAAATGAATCAACTATTAAAAATAACCATGTACATAAAGTACAAAAAGAATAAAATTGTCATAATATTGAGATTTTAATTCAAGAACAGTACAATTCAACTATATTGAACACGCTTTCATATATACCTTTTATTTATAAGCAAGAGGAGGAATTATTATGGCTCAAGTAAAATCAAGCCGAGTCGCCGGCAATATCTTCAAAGGTTCCGTCGGCAATTTAATTGAATGGTACGACTGGTACGTTTACTCTGCTTTCGCTGTTTACTTCTCAGCAGAGTTCTTTCCTAAAGGAGATCCAACGAGTCAGTTACTGAACACAGCAGCTATTTTCGCAGTCGGATTTTTAATGCGCCCTATCGGAAGTTTATTAATGGGACGTTATGCAGATCGACACGGCCGCCGGGCAGCATTAACGCTTTCCATTACAGTTATGGCCGGTGGTTCTTTAATTATCGCCTGTACACCTAGTTACGAAAGCATCGGTATTATGGCGCCAATTATTTTAGTTCTTGCTCGTTTACTGCAAGGGTTATCACTTGGCGGAGAGTATGGAACTTCCGCAACATATTTATCTGAAATGGCTAGTAGTGGTCGCCGTGGTTTTTATTCAAGTTTTCAATATGTAACGCTCGTTGCTGGACAGATGGTTGCGTTAGGTGTTCAAATTGTTCTTCAGCAATTACTAAGCGAACCAGATATGAAAGCTTGGGGATGGCGTATTCCATTCATTATTGGTGCGATGGGAGCAGTAGCTGTATTATGGCTTCGCCGCACAATGGATGAATCGGAGCAGTTCTCAAAAATGGAATCTAAAAACCGCGAAAACGCAGGAACCGTTCGCGCTCTTATGAAACACCCGAAAGCAGTATTAACAGTAGTCGGCCTAACACTAGGAGGCACTGTTGCATTCTATACGTACACAACATATTTACAAAAGTTCATGGTAAACACAGTTGTTCTCCCGAAAGAAGTTGTAAGCTGGATTAACTTTGCCGCACTACTTATATTCGTTGTACTTCAACCAATTGCAGGGCTATTATCCGATAAAATTGGACGCCGCCCACTATTAATGGCTTTCGGTATTCTCGGAACGTTACTAACAGCTCCAATCTTCTTCTTTATGGAAAAAACGACAGAACCAATGGTAGCATTTTTACTCATGATGGTCGGCCTCATTATCGTTACTGGCTACACTTCCATTAATGCGATTGTAAAAGCCGAACTCTTCCCAACTGAAATTCGCGCACTTGGTGTAGGTTTACCATATGCACTAACCGTTGCGATATTTGGCGGAACAGCCGAGTTCATCGCATTATGGCTAAAGAGTATTGGAATGGAATCACTATTTTACTTCTACGTAGCTGGATGTATCGCGATAAGCTTTATTACGTATTGGCGTATGGATGAGTCATCGAAGACTTCGCAGATTGAGGCGGAGCTTAATGGTGGAGATAAACTAGCTAATAATAAATCTAGTTAAAATTATGTATTCTATGTTCTTCGTTTACCCGAACTCGATTTGCTTTATCTAAAAAAGCATAATTCATTAATATACAATTTAAAAACCTCTACTTATATGTAGAGGTTTTTGTATGAAGAAAAACACGTAGTTCCATTGTTATTTTACAAACCCCAAATTCTTCCTCATCTTAAAGTGGAACAAATTTATTACTTAGAGTGTCTAATAAGTGTATTTCTAATAGTAGTTGTCCAGATTGGATACAGCATATCCCGTTTGACATCTATTTTTATGTATTACAAAAAAAGAAAGGACTTATTATTCCCAAAAGTAAAAAATATGTATTGTAATACTACGGTTAAGTATTACAAGTTTAATACTTTCACAGGTGAACCATTACAAGTGGAAACAAAAAAGAAACAGCCCAAACCGTGACTTATCAATCATATAAACGTTTTGGATGTCCTTTAACCTGTGAAATTTTAGCTGCAGTAGTATTGTTACCCTATGCCATCTTTAATTGCATTGGTATTTAGAATACCTAGACAAAATCCATATATTCTTGAAAGAGGTTGAAAATTCATGTTCGTTTTAAACAAGTTCTTAAACATTTTACATTACAAAAAGATTGTGCCTGTAGTATTACTTTCATGTGTATCACTTATAGGCTGTTCCAATAGTAACACTCAATCTGAACCACCTAAACAAACGAATCAAGCTAATCAAATTAAACAAGAAAATACAGGTAATCAATCTTTCGCTAAACTTGAAAAAGAATATGATGCTAAGCTTGGTATTTATGCACTGGACACAGGTACGAATCAAACTGTTGCTTATCATTCAGATGATCGTTTTGCATTTGCATCTACATCTAAATCATTAGCTGTGGGCGCTCTTTTACGCAAGAACTCATTAGAAGCTCTTGATCAAAGGATTACGTATACTCATGAAGATCTTTCTAATTATAATCCAATTACTGAAAAGCATGTTGATACCGGAATGACGTTAAAAGAACTTGCAGATGCTTCTGTTCGATATAGTGACAGCACAGCACATAATTTGATTCTTAAACAGTTAGGGGGGCCCTCTGAATTTGAAAAAATCTTGAGAGAAATGGGAGATACTGTTACTACTTCAGAACGATTTGAACCTGAATTAAATGAAGTGCATCCAGGAGAAACACATGATACCAGTACACCAGAAGCGATAGCTAAGACACTTCAATCATTTACATTAGGAACTGCACTTCCAATAGAAAAACGTGAGCTATTAGTAGATTGGATGAAGAGAAATACAACTGGGGATAATTTGATTCGCGCTGGCGTACCAAAAGGATGGGAAGTAGCTGATAAAACAGGCGCGGGATCTTACGGAACAAGAAATGATATCGCAATTATTTGGCCACCAAATAAAAAGCCGATTGTTCTTGCTATACTTTCTAATCATGATAAAGAAGATGCTAAATACGATGACAAACTTATTGCAGACGCAACCAAAGTCGTGTTAAATACCTTAAAAGCTACGGAATAAATGATAATAGGTTAAAAGTTTTCTATTTTAGGCGGGTGTTTTCATCAACTAAAAATTTAATAGTGTCCCAAAAACGAAATTTGGTGCTACCCCTAAAGTATCTGGACTATAATAGCCAACTAAAAAATGCAAACAAAAAGACCTTTAATCAGTCGTTTTGTTTGCATTTCCTTTTTCTAAAACTACAGAAAAGATAAGTACTATAGTTAACACCATAATAAACCTTACTTCACTTCCATCACTTACAAAAAATGAATACAAAGTATAAATTAAAATTAATATTCCATAAATAACTTTGTGCAATGAACTCCCCCTTTTTACCATATATATTTTAGTGTAAAAATTTAATTCAAGCCCTATATTAAAATGAAAATAAAAAGCACCTGTGATATACACAAAGTGCTTTTCTCTTGTCGATTTATCTATTTTCTTTTTATAACTCAAATTTCTTCGAATCGTACTTTTCTAGAGTTTGCTGCAATTCATTTTGTTCATATGGAATATGCTTATCTGTCTGTACATCTTCAACATTTTCTCCACCTGTTAATAATCTCCTGTACTTAAAAGAGTGCCCTGTTAATACTGTTGTAATCATTTTGTATTGCCCTCCTTTTGTTTGATTACTTGTATCATAAAACAAATATCTGAAGTTGATATGTAGTCTATCTAGAGTGTATGTAAATTTAAAAAATCTCTAATAAAATGTTTATGTTGTAACGTTACCACCAAAACTAGTGCTTCCAACACCATGATTTGAAGAGACAGTAACCCCTATTCTAGCCTCAATTCCTCCTATAGTTCTATATTGAGTAAAACTAGTTAATCCCTACAATATAAAAAGAGCACCCCTTTTGGATGCTCTTCGTTATAACTATATATTATTTAATTTCCTTCTTTTGTTGGTACCATTTTTCCTTCTTGAGAGTCTGTACCTTCTGTTCTTTCAACAGTTTTTGCATGTTCTGGTTTTTCAGGGGCTCCCATTTCAAATCCAGATTGAGAATCTGTACCTTCTTTTGCTGGTACCATTTTTCCTTCTTGAGAACCTGTACCTTCTGTTCTTTCAACAGTTTTTGCATGCTCTGGTTTTTCAGGGGCTCCCATTTCAAATCCAGGTTGAGAATCTGTACCTTCTTTTGTTGGCACCATTTTTCCTTCTTGAGAACCTGTACCTTCTGTTCTTTCAACAGTTTTTGCGTCTCCTTTAGGAGTTGCTGGCACTGCATCTTTAGGTAAATCAAAGTTTTGTGAGAAAGACGTTGTTCCATCTGCACTCTGTGTAATTACTTGATTGGAACTATTTTCATTTGACTTTAAATTGTCCATTTTCGCATCATCTGCACCTACTGCACCTCCCGCTACCAATCCTGTACTTAAAAGTGCTCCTGCTAATAATGTTTTAATCATTTTTCATTACCTCCTGTTTATTTGTAATATTCATCAAAAAAGTATCTAGAGTTAATGTTTTAGTCATTATCTTTATCTACTTGCTTTTTGATTACATTTAGCATAAGACAAGAATCTATAGTTGATATGGACTGTATCTGGAGATTATGTAAAGAAAAATAGATGATCAATTGTATATCCTAATGGATGCTTAGACAAGATTGAAACTTTATATGAGTTTGAACAATTGAGTTCCCCTTTGTTTTTGGGTGTGAGGTTTTTAACTGGAGTGAAGTGAGGGACTAACCTTTTCTAATATGAAAGCAAACTTTTTATTATTACATTCAAAACACTGTAAATAAAGATGTTAAAAATCCGTGAACAAAAAACAACATCTCATTGATGTCCACCCCATCAGAAGTATGGAAGGGAATTAAATATAATCCTTCCTTGTCTTTATGCATTAAGATAGAAAAAATTATAAATATAGACTTAAATATTTTTTTGAAAGGATATTGTTTAACAAACATAAAAAAGAGCTACGGCTGTATGAGAACCTTAGCTCTTTTTTATGTTTATTGTTTATTATATAAATTATTTAACGCTACAAGCCATAACCAGCTATCATATTACCAACTGAAATACCACCAGGTTCCCCCAATGCTTTCCCCCCTAAAACAAATGACAAGCCACCTCATGTCCCTTCGCAATCTCCACCATCTTCGGTACTTCCTGCGCGCATTTTTCAGTGGCGAATTTGCAGCGCGTTCTGAATTTGCAGCCGGATGGTGAGTTGAGTGGGCTTGGTACTTCCCCTTGCAGAATGATCCGTTCTTTGCCTGTGTTTGTTGGATCTGGTTCTGGCATGGATGAGAGTAGTGCTTGTGTGTATGGATGTGCCGGTTTTGTGTATAGGTCTTCGCTGTCGGCAATTTCTACTATGTTTCCTAAGTACATGACTCCGATTCTATCTGATATGTGTCTTACCATGGATAGGTCATGGGCGATGAATAAGTATGTGACGCCTGTTTCTTCTTGAATATCTTGCAGCATGTTTACGACTTGTGCTTGGACTGAGACATCTAGTGCTGAGATTGGTTCGTCACATAGGATGAAGTCCGGTTTTACAGATAGTGCGCGTGCGATGCTAATGCGCTGTCTTTGGCCTCCGCTAAATTCGTGCGGGTAGCGATATAGGTGTTCTTCTTTTAGTCCTACTTTTTTGAGAAGGTCTAGAATGATTTCTTTTCTTTCTTCGGCTGTGTAAGAGCCATGAATGTTCATCGGTTCGCTAATAATTTGGAATACGTTCATTGTCGGGTTTAATGATGCGTATGGGTCTTGGAAAATGATTTGCATTCTTTTTCTATATTCTTTTAGTTCATTTTCTTTTAGATCTGCGATATCTTTTCCGTCGAATAGAATGTTACCTGAAGTTACATCGTGTAAGCGAATGATACTTCTTCCTGTCGTTGATTTTCCGCAGCCTGATTCTCCTACTAGTCCGAATGTTTCACCCTTTTTAATTGTGAAGCTTAGGTCATCAACTGCTTTTAATTGCTCTGTTTTTCTGCCGAATAGTCCTTTTTTAATAGGAAAATACTTTTTTAAGTTCCGAACTTCAATTAAGTTTTCTTCATGCATGGGAATCACCTACCGCCCTATCGTTTAGCCAGCACATAGAGCGTCTTCCGTTTCCGATTTCAAAATATGGTGGACGTTCTTTTTCACAAATGTCCATTTTATGTGGGCAACGCTCTGCGAATGGGCACCCTTTCGGCGGGTGTAGTAAGTTTGGCGTTACACCTTGAATTGGCGCTAGTCTTTCTTTTACTCCGTTCGATATTTTTGGCAGAGAGTTTAATAGCCCTTTCGTATATGGATGATTCGGTGATTGGAAAATATCAAGTACATGTCCTTCTTCCATAATAAGCCCGCCGTACATAACGATGACGCGTGTACAGTTTTGCGCAACAATTCCAAGATCATGTGTAATAAGAAGTAACGACATATTCGTTTCGTTTTTTAAGTTTTTCATTAAATCTAGTATTTGTGCTTGTATCGTTACATCAAGCGCAGTCGTCGGTTCGTCCGCAATGAGAAGGTCTGGGTTACAAGACATTGCCATTGCGATCATAACCCGCTGCTTCATACCGCCGCTTAGTTCATGCGGATATTGTTTTACCCTTTCTTCCGGTGAAGAAAGACCGACTTGTTTTAGTAAGTTGACCGCGATATTTTGTGCTTCTTTCTTTTTCACTTTTTGATGCCGAATAATTACTTCCGTCATTTGCTTTCCAATTTTCACAACTGGGTTTAATGCCGACATTGGATCTTGAGATATGAGTGAAATTTGATTTCCTCTAATAGAACGCAATTCTTTCTCCGATTTAGAAAGCACGTTTTCATTTTGAAAAAGAATCTCTCCTTCTTTCACTTTCCCCGGAGGCGTAACGAGGGCCATAACGGATTTCGCCATAACGCTCTTTCCGCTTCCCGATTCGCCAACAATCCCAACGACTTCACCCTTTTTCAAGCTAAATGAAACGCCGCGAACCGCTTCTACTTCGCCGTCTTCTATGAAAAAAGAAGTCTTTAAGTTTTTCACTTCTAATAGTTTTTCAGACACGTCTTTCACTCCCCCTCACTTAAAGCATTAGTTCTCATGATGAGCCCCTTTTGGTGCGAAAGCTTTTTTCAACGCTTCACCGATTACGTTAAAACTTAGTACTGTTAATAAAATAAGGAACCCTGGGAAGAGTGTTAAATACCAAGCTTCACCTATGTATCCTTGCGCATTATTTAGCATGCTGCCCCAAGAAGAATCTGGTTCTCTAATACCTAATCCTAAGAAGCTAAGTGATGATTCCATTAAAATCGATGTCGCAATTGTTAATGTCGCTGCGATTATAATGGTCGATAAAATGTTAGGGATGATGTGTCTTACAATAATCATCAATGATTTTTGTCCCGACACTTTTGCGTATAAAACGTACTCACGCTCTTTTACAGATAACGTTTCTGCCCTTACGATACGCGCGGTATCCATCCACGTTAATAATCCGATAATAAGAACAAGCGTTGTAATTCCTGGTTTTAAATACGCATTTAATAGTAGCATTAAGAAGAATGATGGAATCGACATAAGAACTTCAACAATTCGCATTAAGAAGTTGTCTAACTTTCCGCCAAAATATCCGCTAATTGTTCCTACTGCGGTCCCGATTGTAATGGAAACAACCATCGCTAGAAAACCAACAGCAAGGGAAACTCGTCCGCCATATAACGCTCTCGTTAAGTAATCCCTTCCGTAATCATCTGTGCCGAACGGATGACTCATACTCGGTTCTTGTAAACGATCTGGAATCGACATTTTACTAGGATCGTACGGTGATACGAATGCGAAAAGAGACGCGATTGTTAAAACACCCAGTATAATAACTCCCATTACTACAAACTTATTTTTTGTAAAACTATTTTTTATCGTTTGAAATCTCCTATTGTTCATTCCAAATCACCCCCTCATTCGAATGCGCGGATCTACTACGCCATATAAAATATCAGCAATTAAATTACCGAGAATTAACATGAACGATGATAATAATGTGATTGCCATAATAATTGGATAATCAAATCTAAAAATAGCATTTACCCCGAGTGAACCAAGTCCCGGCCATGAGAATACTGTTTCCGTAATGAACGCTCCGCCTACTAAACTTGGAATGGATAATCCGAAAATTGTAATGATCGGTATTAATACGTTTCGAAGTACGTGATTAAATAAAACTGTTTTCTGTGAAGCACCGTACGCATATTGAATTTGTACGTAATCTTCCTCTAATTGCTGGATGGTACTTGAGCGAATATATCTCATATAGACAGAGATGTTTTGGAACGCTAGCACCATGCAAGGTAAAATACCGTGCTGGACAATATCCCAGAAGGAATCTTGACCGACTGTGCGCATACCCATACTCGGAAGCATGTTCAACTTTAAAGAGAATAAGTAGATTAATAGTAACGCGAACCAAAAGACTGGCATTGAGATTCCCACATAGGAGATGAAGTTCACAATGCGGTCAAAGAACGAGTTCTTTTTCACACCTGTAAATAATCCAAGCGGTATTGCGATTACAAATGAGACGAGTAAAGATGATCCCATTAACCCGATTGTTGCAGGTAATCTTTCTGTAATAAGTTCTAAAACAGGACGATGGTTTTGAAGTGAGTATCCAAAATTCCCTGTTAAAATATTTTTTAACCATAAAAAATATTGCACGTAAATCGGCTGATCTAGTCCTAAACTTTTGCGAATACGTTCAACGTCAATTGGACTCATATTCGGCGTTACAAAGTTTCGAACGGGATCGCCCGGCGCTAGTTTTATTAATAGAAAAGAAATAATAGAAATAACAAATAAAAGCGGAATCGCATTTAAAAGCCTCTTTGCAATTACTTTATACACAAACTTCCCCCCTCAAGATAAAGTGAAACTTTAATCAGCAGGACTTCCACCTAATTTTCTCGCATTCGCCAAGTTTTGAGGTGGGAGTCTTACTGCCCATTAAAGCGGGATAAAGAAGCTGATTTTCACCAGCTTCTTTACAGTTTCTTATTTCACTTCATAAATCTTCGATAGATCTTCAAACATTGTAACTGGAATTGCTTTTGCTTCTTTTAATCCATCAAACTTTTTATCTACTGCAATAACTGCTTTCGGATATGCGATTGGAAGATAAGGTAAGTCTTCTCTCGCTGTATCTTGGATTTTATGGTATAGCTCTGCGCGTTTTGTTTTATCTGTTTCAACCGCAGCTTCTTCCCATAACTTATCGAAGTCAGCATTTTTATAACGTGCATAATTGTATTCTGCATTGCTTAAGAATAAGCTCTTATATGAATCTGGCTCTGGTCCCATTATGTAACCACCGAATGTAATGTCATAGTCTTTATTCGCTTTATCTAAGCCTTTTTCACTTGCTGCACTAGCATCTAATGCATTTAGTTCAACTTGTAAGCCAACTTCTTGTAATTTTTGCTGTGTATAAAGTGCTAGACTTTCCATGATTTTATTATTCGTTACATACATAACGCGTATTTTTTCTTTATCTTTCACACCAGCTTTTGCTAATAAATCTTTCGCTTCTTTTTGATCATACTTATACTCTTTAATATCTTTCGCATAATACATAGCGTCTGGCGTTAAGATTGAATTTGCCGGTTCTGCAAATTGACTAGAAACGAACGCTGAGTTAATCATTTCTTTCTTATCTAATGCATGCGCAATTGCTTGGCGCACTTCTTTTTTCTTCATAAGATCTGTATTAAAGTTATAAGCTAAGTAGAATAATCTACCTTCAGGGAATGTGACCATTGAGAAGTTCCCCGTGCTATCTAATTTCTTAAAGTCTTGTGGTTCGATCATCTTCATATTAATTTGACCATTTTGCAATGAAACGTTTGCTGTATTACGGTCTTTTACAACGCGGTACACGACAGAATCTAATTTCGCTTTACCAGCAAAATAATCATCGAATCGCTCTAACGCAACATATTCATCTGATTTAAACTCTTTCAATTTAAATGGACCTGATCCTACGGGTTGTAAGTTTTTCTTACTCTTCACTAAATCCGCTTCACCTTCAAATACATGTTTCGGAATTGGGAAGAAATCGTTCATAACCCCTTCGAAAGATGCACTTACTTGTGGTAAAACGAATTGAGTCGTTAGCTCATCCACTTTTTTCACCTCAAGCGGCTTTCCTTTAAAAATAAAGTTTTCACGGCTTGAACTATTTTGCTTCTCATCTAGAATAGATTTGAATGTAAATACAATATCATCTGATGTAATTTTCTTACCATCATGCCATTTCAAATTATCCTTTAATTTTAAAGTCCATGTTAATTGATCCTCTGAAGGCGTAAAGCTCTCAGCAAGAACAAACTTTTTCTTACCGTCTTCCATATGATACAGCGGTGCATATAAAGCTTGCTGTATCGTTAATGACACTCGATCATTTGCATAAAGCGGGTTCATCGTATCTGGATTATCACTAACACCAACCGTTAACGTTCCTCCATCTTTCGGAGTCCCTGATTTGCTAGTGTTCGCTTGCTTCGAAGAATCTTTCTCCCCTGAGCAAGCCGCTAATGCAATAAGTAATAGTAGGACAAATGGTAATGCAAACAACTTCTTCTTCATATTTCGACCCCTCTCGACTATTTACACCTATAAGAAAACTCGGAATTAATACCGAGTTTTCTTATAGGTTTTAAATTACCACTACCCGTATGTATTGTCAAACTTTTTTGCAAAGATAGACAGTTTGAAATCTATTAATGAATTCTTGCGATAAAATATATTTATGCGGAGGGTAAAATAAAAAGACCACGAATAGGTGGCCTAGCAAAATGAGCTAGAAAACTAGCAGCCTACAGAAAGTTTCTCTGAAATGGTTGTTATATATAATTGAAAATGTAGAATGAGATTAAAGATAAAAAAACATTTTTAGGAGGTTATCATGACGTTTGATGAATTGAAAAAAAACAAACCAACAACCCCATGGGTTGAGCATGATGAAGATGGGGAATTTTTCACTGAAGAAAATATAAGTGCAACAAATAAGGTTCTTGACACTTACATTAACCATCTAGAGCAATTAGGCGAGACTCCAACCGAAGTCGAAGTAATGCAAGTTGTTAAAGAGGTAGTTATTAAACTAAATGAACTAAATATCGAACATGACCATTTTATCGAAACAATGGAAAGAGAAGATCTCTATGAATTTATCGATGCAGCAGCACGAATAGCTGGCTTAGAATCCGAAGAAGATATAACAGAAGAATGGCGAGAATGGTAAAAAGCTGCATACTTGGTGTCTAAATTTACTCCTTCATAAAACTTTGTCCCTTATTCTCCAAATGGAAAATAAGGGACAAACAAAGCTAATCAAATACTGATATACATTAAAATCTCCATTCATTTCCCATTA
This sequence comes from Bacillus sp. TH17, assembly GCF_016651125.1. Lineage (NCBI taxonomy): Bacteria > Bacillati > Bacillota > Bacilli > Caryophanales > Bacillaceae > Bacillus > Bacillus sp. TH17. The sequence continues at coordinate 596,709 of NZ_JAEKEN010000001.1, read as the reverse complement.
CTTTAAAATACAGTTTTTCAAACCCACTAAAATACTTACTATAAATACTTAACATTTCAATATATGTATGAATAACTTGACTTAAATCAAAATGAACACCATCTTTAGCTAAGTCATAGCTATCGTCTAGACTATACAATTCAAAGTATTCCGCCTCCCAATGCACCCCCCTGTTGACTAAAAGTCTAGTGGTGCATTTAATTGATTCTTCAATCGTCAGTTCATGTTTTTTTAGTTTTTCATGAATGATGGAAAGAGTTAACTTAACAGTGTATTCTTCATCAACTGTGCTACTAAACTCAAATAACTTCCCTTCAATATCATCTATCTTTGCTTTAGACATTAAGGATATCTCAATTATTTCATATGGCGGACTGTCACTTGCTTCAATCAATTTATCACACCATTGAATTACTTCAGCTTTACTCCACAACCCACAGCAAAGCCCTAAGCCATAAATACGAGTTAATTTCCGAACTAAATCCAAGGTTTCTCACCTGCAATTTCTTATATGCATTTTTGTTTAATTTTAACAGAATATATGATACATCACATAATTTCTTTGCAAACACTACACATTACAATTGAGATGCATACGCGCATTATAAACAAAAAGACCACCAAAAGGCAGCCTCACAACTGAATCGTAGTACCCACTCCACGTTCCATCGCTTTTTCATATAAGTATTTCGCCACTATTATATCTACTACTGCTAAACCAACTGATTTGAAAATAGTAATCTCTTCATCGTTCTCTCTACCAGCCTTTTCCCCGCTTATAATCTGACCAAGTTCGGCGTGGATGTCGCTCGCTTCAAATAATCCTTCTTTTATAGGAACTTGAAGGTCACCCGTTTCTTCGAGTGCTGCTTCTTTTGATTCGACTACTACTTTGTTTGCGCCCGCGATAGCGTGAGATGGTAGTTCTTGCATGCTCGGTCTGAATGAACCGACGGCGTTTATGTGGACGCCTTTTTGTAGTTTTTCTGAGAAGACTGGTGTGGATGCATTCGTTGTTGTGACGATGATGTCTGCTTCGCTTATTGCTTCATTTGGATCCCTGTAGACGTAAGCCGGTTTATTGAATTTCTCTTGTATATATTGCGCGAATGCATAGGCTTTTTCTTCCGTTCGGTTGTATAAAATTACTTTTTCGATATCTCTAACCGCGAATACAGCTTCTGCAATTCCTTTCGCTTGTTCACCGGTACCGATAATGCATAAGTTTTTTGCGTTATGACGAGCTAAATGTTTTGTCGCTACTCCTGACAAGGCGCCTGTTCGAATCATCGTTAAGTACGATCCTTCTAAAAGTGCGATTGGTTCTCCCGTTTGAAAGTCTGATAGCATAACAATTCCGTTTATCGTTTTCTTTCCTATCTTTTTATTATGCGGAGCTACCGTTACTACTTTTAAACCGAGCGCTTCGAGTCCTTCCGCTACTGAAGGCATAATTAATGCGGTATTTTGCTCGTTCGCAAATGGTAATGAACCGCGAATTGGTGTGATCGTTCTTTCTGCTGAAAATTCTTTTAAAGCAAGCGCCGCGTATTCAATGACTTCCTTCATATTTACTAAGTTTCGTTGTTCGTTCGCGCTTATGACTAGCATATCTTTCCACCTCCTCCTTCTACTCTAACAAAAATCCCCGATTCAAATCATCTCTCGGGTCTACAACGAACTGATGAAATCCTGTAATAAATGCATTCCCCGTTACTTTCGGAACGACAGCTTCATATGTATCTACCGCTGTTACCGACAATACTTCTCCCTCAAATTGGCCGTCAGTAATGCATTCGTGGATGAACATCTCTCTTTTTTGTAAGGCATCTTTTTCAAAAAGAGTTGCGATTCTTGCGGATGTTCCTGTACCGCAAGGGGAACGGTCGACTTGCCCGTCAGCGAAGATCGTTACATTTCGTAAGCTAGCGTCTTTTCCTTTCGGTTCATCTGAGAAAATAACGCCGTATATTCCTTTTAAATCTTCTTCAAGTGGATGTTTTACTTCCATTTGACTTTCAATGTAGTGTTTAATTTTACCGCCCCACGTTTGAATTGCAGCTAAATCTTTAAAATCGACTTTCAAACCAAACTCTTTACTATCCACTACAGCGTAGAATGCTCCGCCAAACGCGATATCTACTTGAAATTCATAGTCATCTATTTTGATAGGAACGTCTTTCTTGTATACGAACGAAGGAACGTTTTCAAATGATACTGACTCTACTTCGCTCCCGTTAAATGTTGCGTACGCAATAACTTCCCCAGCAGGGCTATCGATAATGAATTTTTGTTTTTCACCTGTCACTTCAAACATACCTGTTTCAATTCCAACTGTAATAACAGCGATAATTCCGTGACCACACATCGTACTCCAGCCTTCATTGTGCATAAATAATACGCCAAAATCAGCATGAGGACTTGCGGGCGGAGTAATGATACAACCGTACATGCCGTGATGTCCTCTCGGTTCATACATAAGAACCTCGCGAAGATGATCCAGATGTTCCATGCAGTATGCGCGTCTTTCTAGTTGCGTTTCTCCCTTTATCTCTGGCACTCCGCCCGTAATGATTCGAAGTGGTTCCCCAGCTACGTGAGCATCAATTGTCGTGTACACTTTACTAACCTTCATTTCTATCTCTCCCCTATATGTTAATACTATTTTCATTGCAAGTATCATGCCAACGCATAGAGTATAAAGTGAAACTTTAATCAGTGGGGGGCTTCATTCCCCACTGATTATTCGCCCACACCAATCGGGCTTTTACGGGCAGTTAATGCGGGATAAATCTGTATACATTTTTTGAAAAATAAATACTACTGTCTATTTTTTTATACAGTAGGTGATTATTAGCCCCAAAACAAAAAGATCCCCCCGAAAACTCAGGGGGTGATTTAAGCCATAGTTTTGCGGGATTTGAGTTAAAAATCAAATTTATTCTTCACTCTCCAAGCTTTCCCACTCACTCAAATACATGACGTCTTGTTTTACTTTTTTCTTTTCAGGAAGTAAACATAGAAATTCTAAAGAATTGCCGTCAGGATCGTAAAAATAAAGATTTGCAGTCGGTGTCCACGTTTGAACCATAGGCTCGGAAGGTTCAAGACCGAAAGCAGCCCTTGGGTTTATTCCTTTATTAAGAAGCCATTCTCTTGCATGAATGATTTCTTCATAGTTAATCTTGAATGCAAAGTGACTTATATGGAATGCTTCTTCCGATACTTCCCAAATGCCCAGCATTTGTTCCTTCTTATTTTCTTTATCAAACCAAAAGAAAGCTACGCGGCGTTCTTCAATAGTGTGAGCATGAAATAATCCAAGTTTAGTATAAAACTCTTTTGCCACTTCTAAATTTTTTGTTTTAACATGTGTTTCATATAAAGTACCTGGAAACAAAGCATATCCCTCCTTTATACTTTTAGAAATTCTTACTATAAATCCTATTTTAATAAACTAGAAATAGAAGTGATGTCGTATTTTCTTTAAATATTTTTCAATTTCGTAGTCCTAATGCTGAGGAAAAACTACCACTGATTAAAGCTTCACTTTGTGAGAAGGGATTCTTCAAATTCATGATTCACGGTAATATTATCGTTCAAAGTGAGGCGGGTTTATGACTCAACTCACTCGGGGGACACATTACCAATCAAACCCTAACCGCCACCACATCCGGCACTTGCTTAGCAATCTCCTCACCAATCTTTATACTAGCCGTTGCCGCCGGGGATGGTGCGTTGCAAATGTGCAGAGAATTGATGCCGGGGATAATGCAGAAGTCATCAACCATATTTCCGTTTGATAAAATGGCTTGTGCCCTTACACCTGCATGGGTTGGCACGATATCTTTCTCTGTAAGCTCTGGTATTAAGCGCTGTAAGCTTTTTAGGAATGATTGTTTACTAAATGAGCGCACCATTTCTTTTATGCCTTCTTTCATATTTGGCATCGCCATTTTCCAAAAGCCTGTGTATGTCATTGTTTCCATGAAGTCTTTTATATCAAAGTCTGTTTTCGTATAGCCTTCTCGCTTAAAGCTTAATACGGCGTTTGGTCCTGCATGTACGTCTCCGTTTATCATTCTTGTGAAATGAACGCCTAAAAACGGGAATTCTGGATTTGGAACTGGATAAATTAAATGCTTTACAAGATGGCGTTTTTCTGGGACAAGTTCGTAATATTCACCACGAAACGGAACGATTTTCATATCCGTTAATATGCCTGTCTTTTTCGCGATACGGTCACTATGTAAGCCGGCGCAGTTAATGAGAAATTTCGTTTTAAATGTGCCTTTGTTTGTCTCAATTGTTACAGCGTCTTTCTTCTCAGTAATACGCTCCGCTGTTGTTCCTAAATGTATTTCTCCGCCGCTTTCTTGAATTAAGCGAGCAAACGCATAACTTACTCCTCTATAATCAGCAATCCCGCAAGATGGAACACGGATTGCCTCAAGTCCCTTTACATGAGGTTCAATTTCAACTAATTCTTCCTTATCTATTTTTGCAATATGTAAATCGTTTTGTAAGCCTCTCTCATATAAGTTATGTAAAAGAGGAAGTTCGTCCTTTTCTGTAGCGACAATTACTTTTCCGCACATGTCATAAGCGATGTCATTTTCTTTACAAAATTGAACCATAGCTGCGTTTCCTTCTTTAGCAAACTTCGCTTTATAACTCCCTGGTTTATAATAAATTCCAGAGTGAATTACTCCGCTATTATGTCCAGTTTGATGATGTGCAAGTTCCTTTTCTTTTTCAATGATCGCGATTTTCGCACGAGGGAATTTTTTCGTTAAAGCCATTCCTGTTGAAAGCCCAACAATTCCTCCGCCAATAATTATAAAGTCATACATCCTACTTCCCCCTTAATATGATGAAAGGCAGGCCTTTTTTAAGACCCGCCGTACAAACTTATTTAGAAAAACAACCACGTTGACGCATTAGTTCTCTATATAAATCTTGATTTTCTTCAAAGGCAGCTCTTCCGTGCATCCAAAATAAGTTGTTTAAAAGAACTAAGTCACCAATTGGTAATTTCAATGCATGTGTTGCTGGTGAGTTTTCAACAGAATATGATAAGTCTTTCAAATAGTTTGCTTGTTCAATATTATCTGGATAAGCGAACTGATCAATAAAGCAAATACATGGTGCGTTATTCACATCAAAAAACGTTTCACGATAGACGATTTCTTGCGCATTTTTACTTGGTGGTGCTTTATACGTAACCTTAACAGATGCGAGCGAATGATTTCTAAATTTCTGAAGGTCTTCCCAATCGTCTAAATGTAGTAAACGAGATTCTCCGCCTACTGCATTTTGCTCTTCAATTTTCATCATAAGAAGCCAATCTGTCGGCTCATCAACGAATGTACCGTCTGTATGCAGTGTAAACAATCGGTACGCTTGACGAAGGTAAGAATCACTACTATCCGTATCTTTCACATTAAATCTAGCATAGTACGTTCCTGTCATTGCATCAAAGTTTGGCTCCCCAATTAAATGTGTTAATGCTGTTGCAAATTTCACGTAGTCTGCTGGATCTGCCGTTTCACCTTGCACTCCAATTGTAAATCCGCCCGTTTCACGGTCATGAACAATGCCGCGAATGTTATCCATAAATGATTGCCCAAAAATCTTTCTCATTCCATCCGCAAGATTAAACCGAGAATAAGGAATGTATTGTAATGACTGCTCTGAATACTCTTTTACCTCTTCAAAAAACTGCTTAAGCAATTGCTGGTTTAGCGTAATATGATATAAACGTTTATGCTCTGGATGAGGAGCAATTTCATACCCCCCATATTTCTTTGCAAATTTCATCTTTGCATTTTGTTCTGTAATAATCGACATTTCAATTCCTCCCTAATTTAAATATGAAGAACTTATTGACGTTTTTTACAGACAGTTATCCTTATCTTCTTATACTGAGATTCGGTCTTACTGCCCTAACATCGAAAAAGCCAGTCATACGCATCCACGACATAAAATCGTAGAAACGTACAACTGGCTCATAATTACGAGTGTTCTTTAATCTCTTAAAGTACAATAATAATAGACAGTTTGTATGAAAATATTTGTAAAACAGGAAAGCAAGATCGAATATAGAGAAGGCTAATTTCTCGTATGGATCTTATTAATTAAATAATAATTCAAAATTTTCTAACTGTCAATTCGTTTTTTATTATTTTCTCTACATACTTTATACGTTTTAAAAATCCCTTACTTTCTACGCACCCTCTTTTTTTCATCTCTTGTTTTACAACTTACACTTCATTTAACTTTTTCATATTCCTTGCCTCCTCAATAAAATAAGCCAGTCGTATCTCTTTAAAAGAAATACAACTGGCTCTCGTTTATGGTTATAAACTAGATAGTTTTTATGGTGTTGTTTCCTCGTACTCTCCCCTGGGCTGTTCATCATTTAAATAACTTACATATTGGCGATGTAAATCTTTCACCGCACTGACGATAGCATTTTGCGCTTTTCCTTGATAATGGTCCGTAATATCTTGAACGATTTCCTCAATACCATCTTGCAAACTATGTCCTCTCAACATTTGAGCGACGAAGTCTCTACCATGCTCTGTCGCAAGCGTACATGACGCTTCAATAATGACATGATATTTATGATCTGCCTCAATTGTAATTGTTAATGTTTCATACATACTGCGAACAGCCATACCTTTCGGAAGTCTCGAATGTCCTGCCATAAAAAAAGTCCCTTTACGCATATTTCATCCTCCGTTACTATGTTAAGAGCCAGAAAAACAATGTACACATTTGCATTGAATTTTACTACCCTTATCCTTATAGCTCGTACTTCTGCTAAAGAAGCTCAAGTGGAAAGAAGTTACTCTCTTCATTTTCAAACATAAATCTGGGCTTACAGCGAGGCTAATCACTGTCATCCGATAATAAGTTAATCATAATAAAAATAAACTGAATATTCAATATTAAACTCCGCGAATTTCATGAATAAAAAAAGAAAATTCTCTCACCCAGGCACATATACTGTTCAAAAGAAAAAAGGAAGTGGTCTCATGTATTACGGAACAAAAGGCTGGTACGTAGCTGAGCTAAAAAAATTAGGTGTTCGCTATCATGAAGGACGAAAACTAGAAAGTTACCGCGCACACGTATTACGCAATTTATTAATCGCACAACAAGAGACAACGAAAGAAGAGTAATTCACTAACAAAACAACTCTCGAGATATATCGTCTATTCAACAAATCCCGTCAAATCTCCCATCTAAACTACCAACTAATCACACATTGATACAAACCAAAAAAAGATCACCTACACAGGCATGCCCATCAACTTAAGAATTCAGAATCACCACAAAATGAAAAAATAAGCTTTTTTGTCACAAGTGTAGCTTTGTAAAAAAGATTGATTAAAAACATCAAACCTCTATAGATTTCTTAGAGGTTTGATGTTTTCTTGTTGGATATTTATGTTAATCTAACGATAAACATTGTGAAGAAATGTACTTCAACTAACGGGGCAGGTTAATTGAAGATTGCTTTGACCTTTGTTCAACAATTGGGCCATTTAGTTGAAGATCTCATCAAATAAGTAATGATATTTAAAGGAATAATTCATTCTGATAAAGAACATTAAAAAACGTGATGATAAGGAGGCGATTGTATGGCAAATCATGTAGAAAATCTATATAACTATCATGTATGGGCAAATCAACGGATTATTGATCATCTTAAGACACTTTCTCCTGAGAAATATCAAAAGGAAATGAAAAGTGTCTTTTCTTCTGTTTCAAAGGTTTTATCTCATCTCTATTTGGTGGAATATGGATGGCTTCATACCCTTGAGGGTCAGAGTATGAATGAAGCAATGCAATCTTCATTTCAAATTCAAGAAAAGATTGAGAAACTGCCCATTGAAGACTTAGAAACGGAATTTCACACTTTAACATCCCGGTTTAAAACCTTTTTGAACAGACAGGAAGATATGGAAAAGAGAATAATGTTGGATAATCCATGGGCAGGATTAAGAGAAACAAGTATATCTGAAATGGTCTTACACGTTGTGAATCATGGAACCTATCATAGAGGGAATATTTCAGCTATGTTACATCAGTTGGGTGATTCTTCAGTTATGACTGATTATGCTTTTTATTGGTATTCTTGAAATGTTATTCATTAAGGCTCAGTAAAATAATCAAACTTTTTTATAAAAATCTCATACTTAGCTAAAAGGGTAACTCCATTTTGATCAATCTTTATTCAAAATGGAGTTTTTGTATTTGTTGTTAAATAAAAAAGGATAATCAGCCTCATAATGGACTAACTATCCTGTAATTTATTAATTTAATAAACGGGTGACTTTTCCTATTCACAAACAAGAATTTGTCTAGAAAATGATCCTTTTCTTGTGATACAGCGGTCTGTAATTTCAAATCCCGCTTCATGAATCATGTCGTCCATTGTTTCCATCGTGACAACGACTACTTTTTTTGCAATGCGGCGCGCACTTGAAAGAATTGAGAACTGGTCTTCTGGTGTTGCATGCGTAAATAAGTCGTACGGCATATCGATAATTGCAACGTCGTAGTTCTCAGTAATTTCCTCGATTGGACCTTTTGTTACTGTTCCTTCAAACCCAAAATGTGCGATGTTTTTCCTCGTTCCAAGAACCACAAGTGGATTTATATCTCTACCAACAATGTTAATTCCCATAGAAAGTGCTTCTACTACTACTGTTCCAATGCCGCAGCACGGATCAATAGCTCGTACTCCCTCTGGATTTGGTACAGCGATATTTGCAACTGATCTCGCAACACGCGTGCTAAGAGATGTCGAATAACTATGCGGTTTTTTTATGTGATGATACCAAACTGGCTCACTTTCTACATAGTGTCCAAAGTACCAGCGTCCTCCAAGAGGAACAATCCCGAATACACGCTCTGGATTACGAACATCCGCTTCTCCTTCAATATGCATACCGAGGTCGCGTTCAATGAGACGTCTTTCCCCATATTCAATTTTATTTTCTTTCCCAAGATCATTGATTTTAACGAAGATAACTTTAAATGACGCCCCCGCCAAATCAATTTGTTCTACTTGTTTTAAAATACTTTCTAAGTCGTCTCCTTCATACATAACCTCAACGCGCTCTTTCATAAACGCACTTCTACTCGGATCAATTTTGACATCACTTTTCAAAATATTAACGTGAGACTCCATTCCAAAGAACGAGCGCATTTCCAAGTAACATAAAGCACGCTCCTCCTCACGAAATGCATACGTATATATACATGCAGGTGTTTTACTATGATTACTCAATCTATTATCATCCTTTATCGTTTAAAATTGTTATGATCAAAATTACTCAAATACTTTTTCATATAAAATTAAATGATATCATATGCCCGAAATAAAGAGAAACCTTTATAATTTGTTTTATAAATAAAAAGAGACTGCCTCTCGGCAATCTCTTCCATAATTTTTTCTATTATTAACGATAAGAAGATACATCGTTACCTTGCCATTCATAGTAATCTAGAATACCAGAATAAATTGCTTCTGCTGCACGTTGTCTCCATTGTTCAGTAGCTAGTTTTTCACCTTCGCCTTTAGCATCGATGAAACCTAGTTCAGCTAAAATAGCAGGCATTGTATTGTATTTCACTACATAGAAGTCTTCTGTTTTTACACCTCTATCATTTGATTGAAGTGCTTGTACTAAACGTTTTTGTACTTTTTCTGCTAGTACACGGCTCTCTTCTGAATTTGGATTTGATGCTGATCTGTAGTAGAACGTTTCTGTTCCTTCTACTTGTTCATTAAACCCGTTTGCATGAACACTCACAAAAATATCACCTTTATTTTCTTGCGCAAATTCTATACGTTTTTTCAAAGATTCACCAGAGGTATTTCCTGGACGTGTATCATCATTACGTGTTAATAAAACAGTAAATGGTGTCTTTTGTTCAAATAGTTTTTGTACGCGTAAAGATGTATCTAATACGATAGCACTTTCATCCATTTTCACACCAGAATGCCCTGGATCAACCCCGCCATGCCCCGGATCAATAATAATCGCTTTTCCTTCTAAGAAGTTCCCTTGTTTCACTGGGTTCAATTGATTTTTATCAACCCATTGGAAACCACTAGTTGTACGAATGCGAATCCAGCTACCGCTTTCTTCAATAACAGTTACTTGTTGTGCTCCATATGTACCTAGTACTTTAGCAGTATGGGAAGCCCCTGCATATGTAGTGAATCCTTCCTTAATAGCTTCTGTTTTCTCTACTAAAGGTGTCCATTTATCACCGTTACTTGTTGCAATTTTGATCCATCCATCTCGCTCTTCTTTTACTTCAACCATTTGTGGATCATGCTGATTTGCACTAACCCCAGATGTTAATGATGGTCCGTGATATGTAATGAATTTTCTATCGATATATATTTTCTTTGTTTCTACTGGACGATTACTATTCTTTCCAAATTTATCTGTTTGAGCAGTAAGCTGAGCTGCCTGTTCACGCGTAATAGAATTATCTGGTTTCCAGCCGTCACCTGTACCTAAAGAAAGTTTTAATTCTACTAAAATATTTACTTCTTCTTTACCCCAATGATTTTCTAAATCAGCAAATTTTGTAGGCGCTGTTCCGGTTACTTGGCTTTTCAATTCATATGCCCTTACAAGCATAGCCGCCATTTCAGCACGAGTTACTTGTCCTTCAGGATCAAATACTCCCGGTCCTCGGCCTTTAATAATATCCTTTTTTTCAATCGCTGCAATATATTGAGCTGCCCAATGATTTTTTGAATCATTAAAAGATGGCTTCGCGTTTGGATCCACTTTAACGCCAATTGCTGTTGCGATAATCTTTGCCGCTTGAGCACGTGTTAAATTTCCTTGTGGCATAAAGTTACCATCTGGCATACCATTAATTACATTTCTCTCTACTAAATAATAAATCGCGTCTTTCGACCACGCATCGTCTGAAACATCAGGAAATTTCTTCGTTTCTGCTAAACTACTAATTGGATGTGCTAGTAAATTTGCTGCTAATATACCTGCGGCTATTGCTTTGTACTTCATGAAAAATAAATCTCCTCTCGAAACTTCATATTTATACAATTTCTCCCATTAAACTAACTATAAAGTATTAACTAATAATTAATCCTTTCATAGTTTATAACATTATATATCTATAGTAAATACGTTTTCCCTTCACATAACAAAAATCGTATATATATAACTGATAATGAATGTATATAAAAAAGCGATTAGTACATAGTACTCTAATCGCTTTTCCTAATGTATTATTTAAAATTTTCTTTAATATATATTCCCTTCCTCCAAAGAAAGCTTTACCTGATCGATCCTTTCTGCTTTTCCCGTCTCAAGATTTGTTTGGAAAGTCGAGAAATACCATATTCCTTCTCCATTATCATAATTCCCTATAAGGAACTTCCCTTTATCTAAAGCTTTAAAACAAGTTCCTGCAATACCTAGGTCACCTTCGCCAATTTTCACTTCGAGTACTTTTCCTTTATGAATATAAAAAACTTGCGCTAATGAAAAGCTGATTAAAAATAATATTTTCAATCAGCCCTCTCTATTTGCTATGAAATTATTCTTCAATTAAATTAGACATTACATATGCATACACTAATGCTTCTGTATACATAATAGAACTCTCATGCGTTCGCTCAAATGCGTGAGAAGAATCAATACCAGCTCCAATTAACGCATGTTTCACATCAAATCCGGCGTGAATCGCAGCTGATGCGTCTGATCCGTAGTATGGATAAATATCCACTTTATATTCAATAGCATTCGCTTTCGCCAGTTCAACTAAATGTTTACGTAAAGCGTAATGGTATGGACCGCTAGAATCTTTCGCACAAATAGATACTGTATATTCATCAGATGCTTGTCCATCACCTAACGCTCCCATATCAACTGCTAAATATTCTACCGTTTCCTCTGGAATATTCGAGTTTCCACCGTACCCAATTTCTTCATTATTAGAAATTAAGAAATGTGTTGTATATGGTAATGTTACCTTTTCATCTTGTAATCTTTTAATTAATTTCAATAGAATTGCTACACTTACTTTATCGTCTAAATGGCGTGATTTTATGTATCCACTCTTCGTAATTTGAACGCGTGGATCAAATGAAACGAAGTCTCCTACTTCAATTCCTAACTCACGTACTTCATCTGCTGAAAAGACACGCTCATCAATACGCACTTCAATATTTTTCTCATCGCGCTTCGCTTCCCCTGCATCTTTGTACACATGGACAGAAGTTTGATGCATTAAAATTGTACCTGTATACGTCTTACCGCTTGACGTTTCAATTTCGCAATATTCCCCTTCTACAGAGTTCCAGCGAAATCCACCAATCATAGATAGTCGAAGACGACCGTCTGGCTTAATTTCTTTCACCATTGCGCCTAACGTATCAACATGTGCAGTTAATAAACGGTGCTGCTCATCATTCTTCCCTTTAACCGTTAAAATAAGAGCGCCTTTATTATTACGCTTCGTCTCTACATTCCACTCACTTACATAGTTTTCAATAAAATTAATAATTTTCGCCGTGTTTCCAGATGGACTTGGAATAGAGACAAGCTCCTTGATTAATTCCATCGTTTCTTTCGCATGATGTGCCATTGTCGTTTCCCCCTCGTTTTTTCTACTATTTAGTATAGCGAAATTACAATAAAACCTCTACTCATATAGTCTAATTTTCTAAATTATAGTAAAATTTAGTTTAGTAAGTGAAAAGGAGATAACAAAAATGAATGTAACGAAAAAACATGTACATATTGCACTTATTTGGTTTTTATCATCATTACTATGTTTACAAGTCTCTTATGTCGTTCACACTACTACCTCAATTACAATTGGCTGGGCATTAACTATTATCTTCTTAATCATTAGCCTAATTGTAGGAAAAAAGCACAGCGCTACTGAGTAAGCTGTGCTTTTTCTATAAAACTACTCTTCCGAAACGTCCATCAAATAAATCCCTCTTGTAAATCCGCCGCGCTCTTCTTCTTTCTGTTTACGAATAAGCTCTACATCTTCCATTGTTGCACCTTCTGCACGCGCTAATGAAATAATAATTTCAAGTGCATCTGCAAGTGAATCTAGCGCATGTTCACGCTCTTTCATCGAAGCAAATTCACGAATTTCTTCTGTACCAATTTTCGCTAACGCTTGTATGTAAGCTTGCCCTGTTAATTTTTGTGCTGTATATGTTTTTCCAGACATCAAAATTTTCTCCGGGACACGATCTCTTACTAACCTGTTATAAGTTGACATCACTTTTCCTCCCACTTTTAATAACACCCAAGCTCTGCTTTATAGAAAAACCACTCTTTTTTCACACAAGCACTTAACATATCAATTCCTGATCCGTGCGCCTTTACTACCGGAAAGAAGTAATGCTCTGGTTCTTCTTTCTTATCGCCGTATAAGGTCCGGTACTCATCAGGAATCGCCTCTTTTTTTACATCCCGTTCTTTCTTCACTTCACCAGAGAAAGTAACAGTTGGATGTCCCTCAAAGAATAATGCAGTCCGTACCGCAAGAGATGGTGTACTATGCAAAGCATAATATGTAAGTAAGATCATAACGATAACACCGATAATTTTCTTCATTTATTACTCCTAAAAAAAGTGCTAACACAATTATACTAAAATGTGTTAGCACTTTCTTCCCTTTATCTCGAATTAACGGGCAGTAAAACTAATAATCCGCGGGGGATAAATAAATACCCACGGATTACAGCTTCACTTTATTCCCCTTTAAATGCTGGTAAACGTTTTTCTAGAAAAGCAGCAATACCTTCTTTATGGTCCGCTGTTTGTCTCATCGCATATTGACCACGCTTTTCAAGCTGAAGCGTTTGTTCTAAATTAGAACGATTTACTTCACATAAAATTTGTTTCGTTTGAATCATCGCCTTGATTGGTTTTTGTAACCATTCATTAATTTTTTGCTTCACAGCCGTTTGGAAATCCTCACCGATTACTTCATCAATTAAACCGATATCTAGCGCTTCTGTCGCTGATAATTTCTTCCCTTCCCAAATGATTTTCTTCGTCATATTTTCACCGACGCGCTTTTGAAGGAAGAAATGGCCACCACCATCTGGAATTAAAGCGATTCCAATAAAGTTCATCGCAATAACTGATGATATATCTGCCATAACATAATCAGCTGTTAATGCAATACTTAATCCAAGTCCAGCAGTCGGCCCATGAATTGCACTAATAACAAGCTTCGGCATCGTATATAACGTCACAACGATTTCAGAAATTGTATTCATGATGCCTTCAAACCTACTTTCATCATTACTTGAAAGCATTGATTTAATATCTCCACCCGCAGAAAAACCACGGCCACTTCCACACAACACAACAACGTGAACAGAACTTTCCGCCACTTCTTTCAACTTTTGTAATAACTCTTTTAACGTTGGTTCATCTAATGCATTTAAAACCTCTGGACGATTGACCATAACCGTTGCTACGCGCCCTTCATATTTCACAACAACAGATTCTGTTTTACTTGTTACTTCCATTATATATACCCCTCTTTTCAACATAAAGATTATACTTATATAATTATAGAAAGCATGTTAAAAATCCTTCTTTTTTCTTAATTTTCTGTCTAATTTTCTCGTAATTTGTATATATCTCCGTATAAAACATCCAATTTCGTTAAAAAATATAGAAATTAAAGTCGGTTTATCAATATTTTTCATCTATTTACCATTACAATGAAATGGTGTATTCTTAATTTTGATGCAAAAAAATAAATATTGAAATTCATTCGCCTTATTATGTAAACAAGGCTTTTATCCCCATCTCTTGGGTATTGAACTAAAGGAATGAAGAAATGGAGGAATATATGGTTAATAAGTTGAAACAAACGGATAACTACTTCCCGCATTTCCTATTGCTATTCATTGTGTTTCAACCAATTTTAGATTTATTAACGTCTTTTTCAATCTATGTATTACACATGAGCGCAACAGTTGGAATCGTAGTCCGTTTCGCCTTTATGCTTCTTGCATTAGGTTATCTACTTCTTCATAGAGAACAACCTGGAGCGAAAAAGTACATTCTCTATTTATGCCTACTCGGGATCGTACTAGCAATTGGTCTTGCAAATAATATGATGATTAAATCTCCAGTTTCATTTGGCGAAGAAGTAAAGTTTATTTTAAAGAGCATATATCCAATTGTGCTACTGTTTGGATATACCATCGTCTTTAAAGAGTTGAAAAATAAAGAATATACGTTGCATAAAATCATTACATATTTCTTATATGCAACTTTAATTTTAAGCATCACACTGATTGTTGCAATGCAAACTGGTACAGATTTCCCAAGCTACCCTCACTCAAAGATTGGCTCAAGAGGTTGGTTCTTTGCTGGAAATGATTTAAGTTCTATTTTTGCAATTATGTTCCCAATCGTAGTGCTCTATTCGATTCATAAAACAACTTCTTTCTCGAAAATCTATTACTGGATTCCAACAATGCTTGCGATGTATGCAAGTATTATGGTCGGAACGAAAGTAGGATATGGTGCAATTGTTCTAACGCTTGGCGTGGCACTTTTATTCTCATTCATTGAATATATGATTCATCGCAAAAAAGAAGGAACAGGATTCACATATCTCGTAAATACAGTTGTTGCCGCTATTGTACTAGGAGGTTTAATTGTACTTACACCACATACTCCTATCGCAAAAAATATGGGCATCCACATGCAAATATACGAATACAAAAAATCAGTACAAGAAGAAAAGGATAGAAAAGAAGGAAAAGTAATTAAAGAAGAAAAACATGAGCAGGGTGAACTAACAGACTCTGAAATGAAAAGTTTAATTTACAGTGATCGCGATAAATTTTTAAAAGTATACAAACAATACTATAAAGACGCACCACTATCACAAAAACTATTCGGAATGGGCTATGCTGGTAACTATACTGATAAAATTAAGTTAATCGAAATGGATTTCCACGACCTATTCTTTGCATTCGGAATCGTCGGTTTCCTTATTTACTTAATACCATTTCTATACTTCGGTATTAAATTATTCATTCGTATCATGACAAACTTCAAGAAAATATTAACTGTGAAATATATGCTACTGGCTAGCACGCTCGTCCTATCACTTGGAATCGGCTTTATGTCCGGGCACGTATTAACAGCGCCATCCGTTAGTATTTTCTTCGTTGTTATACTCGCTTATATGATTGTTGATTTTGAAATTGAATAAAAAAAGGTGCTCCAACAAGTCAGTTATGCTGGCTTTTGGAGCACCTTTTTTATAAACGCATCTAGATAAACAGTTTTTCTCTTTTATATTTAATTAGTGTGTTACGTATTCTAAGTTTTCTTTTGCGATATATGCTTCATTTACAGCAGGATTATCAGAAATAATTTTAACCCACACTTGTCCATTTATCGTTTCTTCACCTGTAACTGTTACAACTTTATTTGTAGTTAAGCGATAAAGTCGTTCATTTGATCTATGCGGATCCTTTTTCACTTCCACATCATTCATCACACGTGCAAGTTTATACTTGTTGTATTCTTTTTTACCTAAATAAGAATCAAAACGATTCATATGCCCCGCTACTTTTTTACCCCAATTCGCATCAGATGCATATTTCGCATTTAAACCAGCAGCTTTATCACCTGTATATGTTGCTGTATAACGCCAATGTCCTGGATTTAAATATCCTTCATTCATGTATACTTTTGCTGCATGTTCAATACAATCTTCTTTTGAATTAAATGCTTCCCCGTTACCATATGGACTATCGTCTGTTGCTTTTAAACCAAATAAATTATTTTTGTCTTTTGCAAGAGCGCTTGTTCCATAATAACTTTCATGAATTGCTAATGAATATAAGAATAATGCATTTACATTATTCTTGCTTTCTACTTCTTTAAATTTCTTTCCTAAACCAATTAATGGAGAGTCTGGCTTAATCGATTTCACATAACTATCTAATTGTTCAGCTGTATAGTCTGTTTTAGAACGCAATGATAAATAATTGAAATATTGATAGAAAGTTTCATTTCCAAACGTCTTTCCATCTACACTATACATTTGCTGTCCTTGCTTCATGAAAGAAGGTGCCACACCATATCTAAATTCTGTATATCCAGGTGAGCTTGTATTATATGTATAATATTTATGGTATAAATATCCATCTGATTTCACATAATAAGAAGACTGTTTCATTTCATTTGTAGGAATTAAAGTGATTTCATTCTTCTTCACATAACCTGTCAAACCAGAAACTTGAACTTTCACACGATCTTCGCCAATTTCTAACACTTTCAATTCTGTTCCATACTGAATATATGTATATACTGCTGACAATTTCTCGTCATAAATATTAATAATATTTTGCCCAGTTATTCTCTTCGCACTTGCAAAACCATCTTTAATCCATAAAAATTCGTTCTCGTATTTCACCGCACTCATACCTTTATTTTGAGCAGCCGTAACCGCTTCTTTATACGTATTATAGCGCTCTACTTCTTGCTCTGTTCCGTTTTCTCTTACATTTATCACGACATATTTCTTAGTTTCTACAGGATTGCTATTTCCGTTTTTTTCAATTGTCTGAAGCATGCGATCCAACATAGCTGAAGCCATACCTCTTGTAGCTGATAAATGTGGTCTAAATGTATTATCTTCTGGATACCCCTTAATAATTTGAGTAGCCACCATAACTTGTACATGCTCTTTATAGTTAATACTATCTTTATCAGTAAAGGTAAGCGGACTTACAGCTATTTTAATATTTTTATAGTCTAACGCTCGCTTTACCATTATCGACATTTCTTCACGTGTAATCACATCATTTGGTGAGAATGTCTCGTTAGTACGACCATTAATAATTTTCGCTCCATATGCTCTACTTACACCATCATATAAACCGTAAGTCTTCGGCACATCCTCGAAATTCGAATCAGCTTTCGGTAAATTTAAAGCCCTTGCTATGAATGTAGCAAACTCTGCTCTTGTTACTAGTTTATCAGGCGCATATACATTCTCACCATACCCCATTAAAACTCCTTTAGTAATAAGTGAACGCATATGCGTCTCAAACATATGTCCTGTAATATCATCATTTGCCGCATAACTTGAAATAGGAGTTAAAAGTAATGATCCCGTTAATGCCACTGCTGTTATACCTTTTGAAAAAGTCTTCAAGGTTATCCTCCTCGTAATCTACGAATTTATTATCACAAATTTGATTATATAATAATCGCAATCATTTTAGCATAATAAATAGAAATTAACATAAAACGTTTTTATAATTAGAATTTTCATTAAATTAAAAAACAAAATAAAAGACACTTTACTTTTTTAATAAAGTGTCTTTTTCCATATGATCAATGAGTTTCTTTGTTGCCTGTTTGCCTTGCAACCGAAGTTCATCTATTGTTAATTGTAACTCTTGCTGCACAGTTCCTTGTTGCATTAATTGCTTTTTTGCAAGTTCATATAAATACTCAGCACTCCATTCGCCATCCACACTTCCTATAACTGGCTGATTCACTTGACTTAAAAACGAATCAATTTTCGGATCGTACGAAATCCCGACCATTGGAGTTTTGGCTACTGCAGAAAAAACAAGTGCATGAAGACGCATACCAATTAGTAATGAACATTGTGATAAAATGAATATTTTCTCGTCGATATCCATTTTATATGGAAGCATATACGTCTCTTCTCCCATTAATTCTATTACTTCACGCGAAGCTTTTTGATCAAATGGCTCATGCATTGGAACAAATAAAATTTGGTATCCTTCTTGCTTTAATTTTTTTAATGCCATAGCTAATTTTTTTATATAATCTTCTTTTGCATGCCAATAACGTACACTAACCGCGATTACTTTTCCATGTATCGAATGCTTTTGCAACCAATCCGATTGTTTTGTTCGTTTCCATGTTAAAACAGGGTCTGGAACAATTTCAATATCGTTTTTTATACCAAGTCCTTTTAAATATAAAAACGAATCCTCATCTCGAACTGATACATAGGAAGCTTTTGACAAGTTCCATTTTACTAATAGACGATTATATCCTTTTGTAATTGGCCCTATTCCTTGTGAATAAATATAATACGGCTTTTTTAATAATCGGGCGAGTCCCATAATACCCGTATAATATAGAATACTCTTCGTACTTGTCTGATCTTGAAGAAGGCTCCCGCCACCGCTAATAACTCCATCACTGTTTTTAATCGCATGATAAACAGCTTTTATATTCCAGCGATCTACCGATTCTACACCATACATTTCCTTTGTATATTTAGAATCATTTGATAGTACTACTAGTTCTATATCCGGGTTCTCTTTACTTAACGATTCAATAATTGATTGTAGAATCGCCTCGTCTCCAACATTATAAAAACCATAATATCCTGATAAGACTAAACGCACCCTAAATCTCCTCCAAAACTAGGTAACCGTTTATCTCATTTAACATAAACTGGTACCCATTCCTTACCTAAACACTTGATACCCTACATAGTTTCCTCTTTATCAGCTCATATGAATTTTAATAAAAAATTAAATTTCTATATTTATCTTTTCAAAAATGGTATTTTTTTTATTGATATCCATTTTAATTTCAAAGCACATACACCATACAAAATGGTTGTAATACTTAATGCTATACCACTGAATAATAACGTCATAATTCTTGAAGATGTAACATCTATCACATTACACAGTTCATACAATCCTAGTCCCAAAATACATGCTATTCCTAGCACACCAAAAAAGCTTTTTAAATGAATAGGATAGGCAATGTAGCTTCGAATATACAAATAATTTACAATACAAATCAATACGTAAGTAATTAATGTACTATACGCCGCTCCATCTATGCCAAACTCCTGCACTAACATCATGTTTAACACGACTTTCACAAAACTCGCGCCAATAACAATCCATGCAGCTTGTGCAGAACGATTAATCCCCTGTAAAACACCTATTGATAATACCATAACCGCAGTAAAATACGAACTGCCAATCATAACTGTTAACATACTACTGCCTTTTACGTCTGTGAACAATCCGATATTTAACGGTACTGTTAATGCCATCAACCATATTGTTAACGGTGCTGTCAAAACATGCGCTAGTCGATTTGTATTTTGAATTGTTATTTTCGCCAAATTTATATCTCTTTTGGCCAATGCGGAAGTTAAGAGTGGTATTAACGGAAATACAATTGCACTTGCAAAAATAACAATTATTTGCGTGAATGCAAAACCGCGACTGTATATTCCAAATTGTTCTTGAATTTCTGTTGATGATCCTTGTAATACATGCGGTATTGTAAGCGAGTCTACTAAATTTAAAAGTGGCATTGATAAAGCTCCGATAGCGATTGGGATCGATACCCGCAATATCTTTTTGCCGTGTTCTCTTAAATCTCGGAGCGAATAGGAATTGCTTTTATTGTAGTATGGACTTCTATTATATTTTATACGCAAATATATAAGCGAACTAATGACTCCAAGAAAAGAGCCAACCATCGCACCACTAGTAATAACAGTATTACTCTTATCCCATGATACTAGTATGTAAGCAATTATTAGCATAAAAAACACACGTACAAATTGCTCAATGACTTGTGATACCCCTGTTGGTTTCATATCACCGAAACCTTGAAAATACCCTCTATAAACCGCCATGTATGGCGCAATGAGTAATGCTAATGAAGTAATAAGCAACGGCATTCTAGTTTCTTGTCCACCAAGCATATTTGCAATTTCAATAGAAAATAATACAATGACTAAACAGCCGAAAACGCCAAATGCTATCCCTATAATTGACGCTGATTTAAATAATTTCGCAATTTCCTTTTGCTTATTTTTTTCGTTCAACTCTGCAATTAATTTCGAAATTGCAAGCGGAACTCCGGCTACCGATAATGTAAGAGCAATCATATATACAGGAAAAACAAGGCGGAAAATACCGAGCACTTCATCTCCTGCAATATTTTGTAATGGAATTTGAAAAAAACTACCAAGCAATTTCGACAAAAAAGTTGTAATGGTTAAAATTGCTGCTCCTTTTACAAATGTTTTATTCATATTTTTTCTCTTTTCTTTTATACATATACTCTCAAACATATTGTTTTAAACGATAGGGATTCACTTTATCCCATTGATTATCATAACAAATTTATTATAGGTTGAATACTTGGTTTTTTTTTCAAAATAGAAAAGAGAACCAGTTCACGCCTATTTCTCCACAATTAATTTTCTGATTATTTCCATTATATATGTACATATTATCACTGTTTCTGTTACTCAAAAAAGCTCTTCTTCTCTATCAATGCGATACATATTACTAAAAACATTATAAGAATATCCCACAACTCTACATTATAATGTATGTAAGATTGTGAGATATTCTAATTACCATCTAAACACTTAAGATTTTCAATTGCTCTTTCTGTTCATCGTTCGCCATTACTACGATTGTTTTTTCAATACTCGGATGTACTTGCTCAAGCTTTACACTTGCTCCTACTTTATTTGATTGCTCAACAAAATTTAATAATGCCATAGCTCCTGATACATCCATATAACGCACATCTTTCATACGTAAAACAACCGGTGACTTCACATCTTGTAAAGTAGAGAAAATACGATCTACTGATAGGAAAGAGAGCGGCCCTTGAATCGTGTACGTTTCTTCTCTTTCTTTTACGATAGAAGTTTTACGTTCTTTACACTTCACCATATATATGATGAACGAAAGAATAATACCGAATGCAACAGCAATCATTAAATCGAACTTCACCGTTACAATCATCGTTACGAGCATAACAACGACATCACCTTTAGGAGCGACATGCATCTTTTTCATGCTTTCCCAATCGAACATTCCAATACCAGTTAAAATTAAAATACCTGATAATACAGCAAGCGGAATGTATTGTACGACCGAACCAAGACCCATAATAAAAATAAATAATATAACACTATGCATACATGCCGAAAGTGCTGTTTTACCACCACTTCTTATATTCACGATAGACCTTACAGTCGCACCTGCACCTGCTAATCCACCAAACAATCCGCTCATCATATTACCGATACCTTGTCCAATGAGCTCTTTATTACTTTTATGACGTGTACCTGTCACATTATCCATTACGACCGATGTTAACAACGAGTCAATCGATCCTAATAAAGCAATACTAAGCGCTGGTAAAATAAGTGTTGCTATTCCTGTTCCACTTAAAGATGGAATATGAAGCGTAGGCATCGCTTCTGGAATGGTTCCAATCTTTTCAATTACTTTGTTTAATGAAAGATTTCCGATAATCGGTAACTTTACTGTAAGTCCTTCGAGTAGAGAAGAAAATAAAGGAAGCAAAGCTGTCACACCGACTAGTGCTACTAAACTAGACGGAATCGCCTTAATCCATTTGCCAGAAACAATCATTACAATAATCGTTAACACAACAAGTAGAAAACTATTTTGTACGTGCTTTATTTCACCTAAAATAATGATTAATGCAATACCATTCATAAATCCTGAAACGACAGGATACGGAATATATCGAACGTAAGAACCGAGCTTACATACACCGAATAAAATTTGAAATAACCCTGCCATCATAAAGGCAATAAAACTTGCCTCTAAGCCGTGCGTCGCAATAACTCCTGTTGCGATAACAGTAATTGGTCCAGTTGGCCCCGTTACTTGCCCAGGTGTCCCGCTAAATAACGCTGCGAATAAACCTGCAAAAATCGCACCATACAATCCAACAAGTGCTCCCTCAGACGTCCCTGTCGCGGCAATACCAAATGCAATTGCTAGCGGCAACGCAACAATCGCAACAGTAAATCCTGCTAAACATTCCTTTGCTATTTTTTGAAACATATAAATAACCACCTTCATATAAAGTGAAACTTTAATCAGTGGGGAGTTTTTTCATCCCCACTGATTATTAGCCCGCACCAATCGGGCGTTTACGGGCAGTTGATCTCCCACCTAACTTCCTCGCATTCGCCGAAATTTGAGGTGGGGGTCTTACTGCCCGTTAATGCGGGATAAAGTCCACGTTCCATTGTACACCTAAAAATACTCATCCGTTAGCCTGTTTATAAGAAACTCTTTACAGTATCGTGAAGTAAACGCATCCAAATAAAAGTTTCCCCCTTACCTTTGGAAACAATTACAACTATGCTATAATGAACAAATTAAATCTTTTACTATATACTTGGAGGCACTATGCTAACTTTTGAAGAAAAATTATCGATTATTGAATCTTTCCCAGAACTAGAAAGAAAGAACGTATCATTAAAACGTGTAAACTTCCACTTTGAAGAAAGTCGTTTAGATAAAAAGAACGTTGTATATCATTTACACCCAAATGGAAACGGATTTGTATATGCAAATTTCATTAAAGGTTATAAAACAGATGATAAAGGCATGATTAACATCCGTGAGTTTTCAGAAGAAGAACTGCGTTCATTAATTGAAAAAGTAATTGAACGTCTATCACAGGAGCAAGAGGAAATTGTAGCACCAATGGAACCTGCTGCGGAAGAAGAATGGCGTAACGAAGACGGTCATGTCCTAACTCTTATTCAAGAGGATGACATGTGGAACGTTTACGCTGGCGTAAACTTAGACGGTACATTCAACTCTTATCCAGAAGCTGCGGAATACCTTGATGAAGAAGGATTTTCACGTAAATAAAAATAGAAAGTGGGTGTCCCCACTTTCTATTTTTTTGCCCCTTTTAACGACTCCCTCAGCACAAACTTCTGCAACTTCCCGCTCGCATTACGTGGAAGTTCATCTACAAATAAGTAATGACGCGGACGTTTATAGTCTGCTAATTCATCACTTTCTTTACAATATATTTCCAAATCTTCTTCTGTAATCGCTTCATCTTTCTTTACAACAACCGCAACGACACGCTCTCCCCATAGTTCATCGGGCTCACCAAGTACCGCAACATCTAATACACCAGGGTGACTATGAAGGAAATCTTCAATTTCGCGAGGATAAATATTTACGCCACCGCTAATTACCATATCATCAACGCGGTCTGCAACGAATAAATAACCGTCTTTATCGAAGTATCCTAAATCACCAGAATGATACCAGCCTTTATACATCGATTTTGCATTTGCTTCTTCTCTATTATGATAACCAGCCATCATAGTTGGACCGCGCAAAATAATTTCCCCTACTTCATAAGGAGGCAACGTATCATCTGGCTCTGCTGGTCCATCTTCGTTCGGTTTCACAATTCGAATTTCATGGCTAAAGCACGGTGTTCCTGCTGAACCTGCTTTCGTAATTTGATCTTCTTCTACGAGAAACGCAACAACTGGTCCCATTTCTGTCATTCCGTAAATTTGAACAAGATCAATATAAAGGCGCTCTTTACATTCCTTCACTAGCGCCGGTGCCATTGCAGCTCCACCGTATACACCGATTTTCATTGAAGTTAAATCATACTTAGTTAGATCTTTTTGCAGTAACATATTCCACATCGTCGGTGCTGCAAAAAACGTCGTAATCTTCTCTTCTTGAATGGTATGTAATACTCTATCCGTATCAAAATGATGTATAATAACATTCTTTCCGCCAACTTGAATGCGCGGTATGATTCCAGCATTTAACTCGCCGCAATGATATAAAGGTGCTACCACAAGCCCGGCGCTATCCCTGTTATATTTTATGAAATACGTACAAATCATACTATGCTCAGCCATATCACGATGGCGATGTAGTACGCCTTTCGGATGACCCGTCGTTCCGCTCGTATAAAGCATAGAACAAAAATCCATTTCATCGACTACAATATCTACTTTCTCAGCTGATGCTTCATTTACTTTTTCATGGTAAGAACTAGCATAGGAAGGTGCATCGTCTTCCACGTACCAAAAAGACGAATTTGGAAAATCTCGTTCAATCATAGTAACTGTTGATTCGACTGCTTTTTCAAAGACAACTACTTTCGAGGCTGCATCTTGGAGGATATACGATAATTCTTTTGCTTTTAAGCGGAAATTAATTGGATTGAAGATCGCGCCAATTTTCGCACAGGCTAAGTAAACGTTTACAAATTCACGACAGTTATATAGGTAAACAGATACACAATCTCCCTTTCTTACTCCTTCTTTCAATAGAGCTTGCGCCGTTTTATTTATTTGCTCATCCCACTGTTTATATGTCCAACGAATATTTTTTTCTGGTTCTACTAACGCCTCTTTATTCGGATATTTGCCAACTGCCAAATCAAAAATTCTCCCTATCGTCATGTACATGCCAACAATTTCCCCCTTTTCTCTTTCATAAATCTATCATTTCGTCTATAAGTAGACATTGTCCTCTAATAATCTGACTAATTTTTCTGATTATTATCGACATAGTTTTACATATAGACCGTTTGATGGTAAATGAAATTATATCGGCGATTTTTTGAATATATCGAACGCAACTCAATTTATATCAGCTATTTTTCGAATATATCGACTTACCGACAAAAACTGACAATATAAAAAGAGGCTGTTCCAAACCGGAACAACCCCCTTCTTCTTACACGAATAGCTCTTCTAAAATTTTCAGTTTATCTTCTGTATATTTCACGAAGCCATCGTTATATGATTTCGGATCTTTCGGATTCGCAAAGTGTGTAATTGCTCCTGTTTGTGGGTGAACAAATTTACTTGATGCCCCGCAACCAAGTCCGATAATCGATTGTACTTCTTCCATAATAACAATATTGTAGATACTTTCTTGCGTCGGTATTGCATACCCAACGTTTTCTAAGTTACCTAAAATATTTTTTTGACGATATAAATAGTATGGTACGTAATTATGGTTCTTCGTCCACTTTTCCGCCTCATGCATCATCGCAGTAATTTCTTCGCGACCTGCTACTTTATATTTACGTTTGTTTTGCGTCATTTCAGAAGCACGTTTAAATGATAACGTATGAACTGTTAACGATTCTGGCATTAACTTTTCTGTTTCATCTAACGTATGCTTGAAGATGTCTAATCCTTCACCAGGAAGACCAATAATTAAATCCATATTAATATTGTTCATTCCCATTTCACGTGCTAAATGATACTTCTCAATCGTTTCTTCTACAGTGTGATGACGTCCAATTGCCTTTAGTGTCTCTTGATGGTATGACTGCGGATTAATACTAATACGGTCAATGTTCCATTTATTTAACACTTCTAGCTTTGCTGGTGTGATTGTATCTGGGCGACCTGCCTCAACTGTTACTTCACGTACATCTTTCACATCAGGGAAAGCTTGGTACATTTCTTCATACAACATATCCATCTCTTCTGCTGTAATACTCGTCGGTGTACCGCCGCCGTAATAAATCGTCGTAACTGTAACACCTTTTTCTTTTAAAAACTTACCAATTTCACGAACTTCATAATGTAACCCGCCTAAGAACGAATCAACTGATCCTTGGCGTCCGTTAATTGCATAAGCTGGGAACGTACAGTACGCACATTTTGTAGGACAAAACGGAATACCGATGTAAATACTTACTTCTTCTTTCAAACGGTATAAATCCGGAACAACCGCTAATTGGCAATCAACAATACGCTGAAGAAGTTCAATTTTCTCTTCATGAATTAAATAACTTTCACGAAGTTCTTTATGCGCTTCTTCTTTTGACATACCATTTTGAAGCAGTTTGTGAAGAAGTTTCGTTGGGCGTACCCCAGTTAATATTCCCCAGCTCTGTTCAAGTCCAGTTAGCTGTTGAAGTACAGAAAGATATACGTAAGAAACAACATGTTTCACTTGCTTCATACGTTCTTTTTCTTCTGTGAAAGCAGATAAATCTTTTGCGAATGTTTCTTCATATACATTTCCGGTTGCAACATCTGTTAAACGAGCCGATGCTGTCACATTACCTTCTATCTGTATATCAACGATAAGATTTGCTTCTTCTTTCTCAAACCCTATCGTGCTCTCTTCAAAAAATAAACCGCCAATATTTTGTAGCGGACGTAAAAAACGATCATCTTGTAACGTTTTAATTGAAATTAACAACATTATCACCTTTTCATTTGCAAACTCTCTTTAGTTTACTTGAAGGGCGTTTGAAGGTCAATACAGAAGGTTTTACCTGTTTCTCTTACATTTTTTCAAATAATTCTTTTTATGAATATCGCTCATGTATATAGACATCATGATTTTCTCTTGTTAAAATTTATTAGTACGAAAATCTATACATAGTGAAAATACAATATATAAAGGAGGAATGTTAACACTAGATTCCATAATCTAATGTGTTAAAAAAAATATGAAAAAGAAATTTTATAGTGTTTTAACTCTCTCTCTTGCATTACAAACTGTTCTTGCACCTACTTATTCATTTGCAGAGAGTGCTGAAAAATCCGCCGAAGTATATACGGAGGATCAAGTTTTTAAAAGTATCAAAGAGCATGTGAAAGAGCATAGTACTCATGAAGAAGATATCGAGGTTACTGGCCAATTCCTACTATACACATCAAAAAAACATTCATTATATACCGCGAATGATTTAAAAAACAAATCGAATATCGAGATTACAGAACAAGTCGTAACGGCGACAAAGAAAAAAGGGAATGCATACTACATAACAACTCCAGCTGGCGCTGGGTGGATAAATAACAATGATAATAGCTTAGAAGTTCAAGAGATTCATAAACTATCTAATCAAAAATTAATTGTGAAAGAAGAAGCTTCCATACATTCATTACCATTCCAAACGTTTAAAGAAGAGGGTAAACTACAGCCTCAAGTAATTATTCCTACTGAACAAGCAGGAAATTGGTTTAAAGTCCAAATAAATGAAACATCAAAATGGATTTATGCACCTTCTGCTACATTTGAAGGTACAAAAGCTTCATTATTAAAAAACGGTCGTTCTGCTAAAAGTAGTTTATTGAGAGCTCCAGCTACTCTACAAACAAACAATATTTATGGCGTTACATTTAAAGAAATGATTGTCCCAAAAGGAAATGACGATATTCGCCCTGGCTACGCGATGGTCCCTAAATATATTACGATTCACGAAACGGCTAATCCAGCGAAAGGTGCCAATGCTCTAAATCACGCAAAATTCTTAGATAGTCAAGCACGCGGAACAGCTGATCGCGCCGCATCTTGGCATTTCACAGTAGATGATAAAGAAATTTATCAACATCTTCCAGTAAATGAAGTTGGATGGCATGCTGGAAATAAAACTGGAAACTATGAATCTATCGGAATTGAAATTGCCGTTAATCAAGATGGAAACTATGAAAAAGCGGTAGAGAATGCCCGTAAATTAGCAGCTTATTTAATGAACGAATTAAATATTTCTCTAGATAAGGTCCAAAAACACCAATTTTGGTCAGGAAAAAATTGCCCTGCGTATATGATTCAACGCGGACAATGGGATGCTTTCTTAAAAGGAACTGAAACATACTATAAGGAAAACCGAAAAGATCCAATAACTGATGACATTACAGGTGGATGGTATGAACAAGACATTCGTCAATTAGCAGCTAGAGGCATTATGCAAGGAGAAGGGAACGGCAAGTACTTCCCAGAACGTCTTGTAACGCGTGCTGAATTTGCTACATTAATTACTCGTGCTTTACAATTACCAAGTGGAAATGCTAATTTCACAGACTTAGAACAAGTACATCCATCTTTAAGAGACGGTATTAATCGTGCAGCAAACGCAGGCATAATCCGCGGACGTGGTGATAATACCTTTGATCCAAATACTACAATTACACGCGAAGAAGCTGTTATTATGATTGATCGTTCTCTAAAACACGCTGGTATTTTCGCAAAACCAGTTGAACTACCATTCGTAGACCAAAACTTAATTTACGCTAAAGAAGAAGTACAAAGAGTGTATGGATATGGAATTGTAAAAGGTAACGAATTTAATCAATTCGTACCAAAAGGACCATCACAACGTGCTCACGCAGCTGCATTTATAAACAGAATGCTTAACGTGATTGAAGCTTAAAAACATTTATAACTAAATATAGATGTTTTTACTTTAATCCTTCTGTATTAACCTAAAAGGCAAAAGAGATAATATTATCTCTTTTGCCTTTTATACATCTATTAACTATTTTTAGTCATAAATCTTAAACGTATTCCTAATAACACCAGAATTACACCTATAAATGGAAGGTAATCCGTATTATGCCCTGTAGCTGGAAGTTTTTGATTATTAGAACCACCTTGTTCTTTTTCTGGTAAGTTAGGCTTTTCTACTTCTTCGCCTGGGCTTTCTGTTCCTTCACCTGGCTTTTCTATTCCTTCACCTGGTGTTCCTGTTTCCCCACCTGGTTTTTCTATTCCTCCACCTGGTGTTTCTGTTCCTTCACCTGGCTTTTCTATTCCTTCACCTGGCTTTTCTGTTCCTTCACCTGGTGTTTCTGTTTCTCCACCTGGTGTTTCTGTTCCTTCACCTGGCTTTTCTGTTCCTTCACCTGGCTTTTCTGTCTCTCCACCTGGTGTTTCTGTCTCTCCACCTGGTTTCTCTGGACCTTTTCCTGTTTCTTTTTCATTGGTAATTTGAAGCTTTATAACTTCTACTTTCTCATTAGAAATCGTAAATTCAATTCCCTTATCAGATAAATTATATCCTTCTGGAGCCTGGACTTCTTTTAAAACGTAATCTCCTGGTTCCAGTTTCTTCGAAGTTGCTTTACCATTTTTATCTGATGTTAATGTGTCTATTTTTATTCCATCTTTCAGAATTTCAAACACTGCACCTTCTAATTGTTTATCTGTATCATTAGCATCTATCTTTGTAATTTCTACTTGACCTGTGATTTTTTCTTTCACTTTTTCATTCAATACTTCTTGTTTTGCTACTTCATTTGCTACAACATTTACTTTTACTGTAACTTCTACCGCTTTGTAGCCTTCTGGCGCTTTCGTTTCTTCTAACGTATACTTACCTGGCACTAAGTTTTCGAATGTCACAACACCATCTTTATTCGTTGTTTTCGCTGCTCCAACTACTTGACCATTTTCGTTTTTCAGTCTGAATTCTGCGCCTTCTAGAACTTTTCCACTCTCTGCATCCTTTTTGATTACTTGTAAGCTTCCTAGTTCTTTCGCATTTTCTACTTGTACTTGTACTACTTTGTTTGCTTCCACAACGACTTCAATTTCTTCTTTTAACAACTTATATCCTTGTGGTGCTTTCGTTTCTTTTAATGTATATTTTCCTGGTTCTAATTTCTTAGAGATTACTTTACCTGTTTTATCTGTTCGTAATGTATCTATTTTTTTACCATCCTTATACACTTCAAACTCTGCGTCCGATAGTAGCTTCGTTTTATCTTTCGCATCTACTTTTACGATTTCAAATTGACCTGTTACTTTTTCAACGATCTTTTTATTCAACACATCTACAGTAACTACTTTATTAGCCTCTACATCAACACGAACTGAGCTAGATGATATCTCATAACCTTTTGGTGCTTCAACTTCTTTTAATGTATATGTTCCAACTGGAAGTTGTTTTGATAAAGCTGCACCTTTACCATCTGTAATAATTGTTTCAACAACATTTCCATCTTTATCTATAACATCAAATTTTGCACCTGGTAGAAGTTGACCAGATTCACTATCTTTTTTCAACAATTTAAATTGACCATTCTCTACTTTTTTCGTATTCTTCATAACAATTTCAATTACGTTTGTACCATTAGTTGTTACTTTTACTGGTGTATCAACTTTTATATATCCTTCTGGTGCACTTATTTCTTTTACAAAATAGTCACCAAGTGGTAAATCCTTGACTTCAGCAATACCCTTTTCATTCGTTGTAACAGTAGCTACAACATTATTGTCTTTGTCTATAACATCAAATTTTGCATCTTTTAAAACAATGTTTTCATCGTTTGCATCAACTTTTTTAATTTGTAAATTTCCTTTTTCAACTGATGGATTTTTCCATTTCGGCCAGTTAAATTTAAAATTGTGAACCTCAAACCCATCTCTTTGGTGTAATCCCCCAACATAGGCTTGTCCATTAATAGAACCACCCTTTGTCTCTACAACAGCATTTGGAGCAAATACACTTCCTACTACGCCATATCCTTTTGTTGATATTTTTGTAGCATTCGGAAACGCCCAAATTACTTTACTAGCTAACTCAGTAAAAGGTGAATTAGGATCATATGCTTGTGATGTATTAATTAAGTCTGTTGCCATCCCAGTATTTTTCGTATCGTACAAAATTGCACCGCTACCAAAATTCACTTCTTCTGCGTCTGAATAAATAACAATAAAGTCTTTGTTATTTACATTCGGAAGATAAACATCTCTTACATCAAATGTTTTCTTTCCTGTTAAGCCTGAAGAAACATAAATATTAGGATTGTTTACATCCTCTCCGATGCCAAAACTCATATTAGGTTTTGGTTTATCAGTATGTAATTGACTCGCATCTCCAATTACACCATCAACGTCTTTTCTAAATTCTTTGAACTTGGCATCAATCTCTGCTTGCTCTTTATAAGAGATACGGTCATAAGATGACTTCATTGCACCTTCTGGGTCACCATCTTTTGTCATCGCCACTGTTCCATCTTGAATGATTACTTGTCCTGCTCCCGCTTTCGTAAATTGACCACCTAGTAATAATGATGGATATCCTTCATCTTTCCATGTTGCTCCAGCTAAGTTGTTTGCTCCAGTTGCAGCCGCTACGACTGTATAACTTGATGCGTTCATGTTCTTTTGAACAGCCATCGCACCCTCAATATCCGCACTCGTTGCACTATGATCTCCAAAAATGATGGCGTTGTAATAAGATACGTCACCTAAACCTTTTAATTCTGTTGTAGCCGCCTCTGCTTTAAATGGTAAATGGATTAAAAAATTCATACATACTAGTAATACAACTATTAAACTACTACTTATTTTCTTTACTTTTTGATTAAATGATTTCCTCAAGAAATTCATTCCCCCTTTTAAACTTTTTAAAACCACAAAAAGAAGCACATTTTATATGTACCAAGTCTTACTCACATTAACTTAAAATAATCCATTTAAATAAAACAAAGAAATTCTACAACTAATTAATAAAATTGCTACAATTCATTTTTGAAATAATACATGAACTAAACTATCATGCGGAAATGTTTTTACGTACGGGATCCCAATAAAATTAATCTGAAGAATATTTCACGTGGTGTAACTACTTTGGCAACATCATCCACTTTACAACATTTCCCTAGAGTATTCAAGTGAATTGTATAGACTTCATACACAATTCACATTTTAAAATGCTTTCATTCATTTTAATAAGTTCAACAAAAAAACGTAGCCAAAAAGCTACGTTTTTCTTTCATCGTTTCGGTGTATGTTTATGATTCTTTAAAAAAGGAAGCGGGAATTGCTTACGAAAATGCTCTTTAATCATGTACTCTACGCCGTTCTCAGTATTAGAACGTGTAATCCAGTCCGCCGCTTGCTTTAATTCTACAGGAGCGTTCCCCATCGCTACCCCAAGCCCAACATTTTCAATTACCTCTAAGTCTTCTACGCTATCTCCAATCGCAACCATTTCACTAAGGTTAATATTTAAATGCTCCCCAAGTAATTGTAAACCACGTAGTTTTGATACATTTTGAGGGAGAATTTCTATATGTCTTTCATCACACTCGACGTACTCTACATCTTGAAATGCCTTTTTTAACGTATTCATCCCTCTTTCTTTTTCACCTTTCGTATGGAAAACAATATCAATTTTTGGTGCAGCTACTGGATGATCACGCAGTGCATCCCCTAGCGAATCTACAAATTGAACCGGATAAAATAATGGATCTGCGCTTGATAATACAGTACGCGCAATTAAGTTTGGTGTATTTCTCTCACGATTCCCAATTGAATATCGTTCATGAGAAATGCGAACATTACAATCAAAATGCTCTAACACTTGCACAATATTAAAGGTTTTCTCTTCAGATAATCTCCTTTGAACGAACGGCTTATCTAACGTCGCTGAAACGAAAGCACCACCATGTGTAACTAATATAGAATCTAATTTTAACGCCTTCGCTATTTTATGAGCAGATTGAAAATTACGATTCGTAAACAATGTAACGTATACATCTTTTCTTTTCACAAAGTCAATTGTCTCCCGTAACCCTTTTGCGATTTTTCCGTTGTTGTATAGTAGTGTCCCATCTATATTAAGAGCTAGTAAGCGATAAATCATGTCGCACTCCCCCTCTTCGCTGTTGTACTCTATCCATAATTTATGAAATAAATGTAGTAAATAGAACGAGTTAGAATTACTACTGAAAATTTGGTTTACTATATACATATACAACTGGCAAAGGAGATAGTACAATGCAGGCACCACCTTCTTTTTATGAAGGCGATACGTTAGTGGTCGCAAAGAAGTTACTCGGACATAAACTCGTTCATATTGTAGACGGCATAAAGCGGAGCGGAATTATTGTAGAAGTAGAAGCATACAAAGGTCCAGATGATAAGGCCGCTCATAGTTACGGAGGCAGACGGACTAATCGAACAGAAGTAATGTTCGGCGCACCAGGACATGCTTACGTATATTTAATTCACGGCATGTATCATTGCTTTAACGTAATTACAGCACCAATCAGCACCCCGCAAGGAGTTCTCATTCGTGCCCTTGAACCTGTAGATGGAATCGAAGACATGAAACTAGCGCGCTACAACAAAACTGACATTACGAAAGCTCAGTATAAAAACTTAACAAATGGCCCCGGAAAACTATGCCGCGCGCTCGGAATCACTTTAGAAGAGCGCGGGGTATCATTACAAAGTGATACGTTACATATTGAATTAGTTTCTGAAGAAGACCATTTATCATCCACACATAACGTAATAGCTGGCCCTCGTATTAATATTGATTATGCAGAAGAAGCCGTTCACTATCCATGGCGGTTTTATTATGAAAAGCATCCGTTTGTTTCAAAATAAAGAAGCTATCCTATAAGTAAGTGAAACCAACTTATAGGATAGCTCTTTTTTCGTAATTCATCACACGTCGAAAAGCCGAAATCCGGGCTCGGATTTCGGTTTTGTTTCTATAAAAGAAACCGTTGTTCCTCCAACATTGCCAAATACAGCTCATCTCCAAAGAGAAAATCTTAAAAGCATTATTTTTTTAATGCATAATAATTATCCAAATTGAATTTCGACATAATGAAAGTTCCTGTTGGCGTTAAAAGTTGTGACATAGATTGTATGACCTGCGGTAATTTCGCTGGCTCAATAGGATGTGATAACAAAATGTACTGGAATTTCTCATCTGTAAATACCTCATGTAACTTGTCATACTCAGCAGAAGTTGTAGGAGCTACCCTATTTGCAAGAGCTGCTGCTTTTTCATTAATTTCTGCTCCAAATATGGGAACTGCCGGGTAACGCCTTTTCATTTCTAATAAAGTTGCACCACATCCAGCTCCTATATGAAGAATATTCACTTGATCAGGCGCAAATCGATCTACAATTGCTAGTAAATCATAATGAATGTATAAACTTTCACCATAAAATCCCCATTTTTCATACAATTTTATATTATTTGCATGTAAAACTACAGAAAATTTCATACTATCTTCTTTCCATGAGACACTTCCGTAGTGATGAATAAATGTATCTTTACATAAATACAGTTTATATCCTTTTTCAAACATTCTTAGTGACAAATCATCATCTTCATAATTCCCCGGTGTAAATCGTTCATCTAATAATCCAACTTCATCTAACACTGATTTTTTTATAAGCATACAGAATCCGATTAATTTCATACGTTCTTCCCATTTATTTTTATCACTTTGATTATATAAAGTTGCAAACTTCTGCATTCCTTCAATATCTTTATAAAAAGTTGGTATAGCAGTATAGTAAGCGGCATTATTAGTTATGGGCCCTACCGCTCCAGTATCCTTACTTTCATATAAACACCGAATTAAGTTGCTTAGCCAATTTTCAGTTACGACCACATCATTATTTAATAATAGAATATTATCACCTTTTGCCTCTTTAATCCCCTGATTGCATCCCTTTGGAAACCCCATATTCTCCGCATTTTCCACTAGCATAATATCCGATTGTTTTTGTAACCATTCTACAGTACCATCTGTTGACGCATTGTCCACAACTATTAACTCATACTCTTGTTCCACTGTATAAGTTCTAATACTTTGGATGCATTCTTTTGTATACTGTAATTGATTATGAGTCAATATAATTATACTTGTGAGCATGAATCAAACTCCTCTCAGCAGCCAAAATGATATCTAGTATTATTAAATATTATTTTTCCGATAAACTATCAAAATATTTTCTATTATATTCAATGCTCGGATTATTAGGTATGAACAGTGCAGCTTGTTCGTTATGATAAATTGCCTTTTCATATTCTTTTATTCGATCATAACAAATACATAGTTGAATATGCGGCAACCATGTATGACACTCTTCTCGGACAAACGGAGAATCCTTTGGCCTGGGCCCGTCAATTGCTGCATGGTACCAATATATCGCTTTAGAATATTCCCCTTGTTGCAAAAATACACGTCCTAAGTGGCAACAAAGTTCTCCTCTAGGCGTGTCATACGTAAATGATTGCAAACAAGACTGTATAGATTTTTTTAAGTCCCCCAATTCTAAATAACATTCGGCTCTTTTTAAACATGCTTGAATGTTATCTTCAACCCAACCCTTTTCTTCATCTAAAAACCTAGAATACCCCTTAACAGCCTTATCAAATAATCTGTGATCCTTACATTCATTTGCATAATAGTACACATCGCGGGGGCTAAACTCTTTTCCACTCTCAAGATGTTTTTCATATATTTTCAAATTACGATTAGTATATGCTTTTTCTTTTTTATGACTTACCCCTACGTCACTATTTATAAGATTTCCATACACCTCTAAATATTCATGAACAAATCCATACCATTGAAAATTTTTACTTCTGTTGACTAATCGATATCTCCTTAAAGAATGTGTTGGATTTCCTTCTATATCAAAAGTTAAATAATATTTCATAGATACTGCATCCGTACTACGATCTAACGTATGTTTTAACTGCAACAATTTCTTTATATCTTTCGTATCTATTATGTCATCTGCGTCTAGCCAAAGAATATATTCTTTTGTAGCTTTAGAAAACGCAAAATTTCGTGCCGCTGAAAAATCTTCAATCCATTGAAAATCATAAACTTTCGCGTCGTACTTCTTCACAATTTCTTTTGTACCATCTGTTGAACCTGTATCTACAATAATAATTTCATCCACAACACTTTTAACCGATTCTAAGCATTTTGATATAGTTTGTTCTTCATCTTTTACAATCATGCATAAACTAATAGTAATGGAGTTTTCCATCATATCCCCCTATCCTTTTGATGTATATGTTTGGAGAGAAATTTATATTTCTTTTGCTTCAAAATTGAGTTTTCATTTTACAAAAGAAACATAATGAGGCGGTGCAGTGAAATTGGATAGGGGAATTTCACTCGAAGATTGCAAATCAATGAAAAAAACCGAAGCCTGAACAAGACTTCGGTTCTTTATATAGAGAATACATAATTCCGATTCCTTTTTACTCCGCACCTTCCGCGGTCGCAATATCATTCTCTAAGTTTTCTCTTGATAATTCCGCCGCCATAAAATCAGCTGTTTCAGGAAGTGCTAAATGCATATGAGCTTTTTGACAAATTTGGATCGTACAGTTTTCTACAACATAGTCGAAAACATGTCCGCCACCGCTTCTTTCATCATCAATGTAATGTAAGTGGAAACCAGCTACACCAATACCTTGCGCGTAATCTGGTGTCCAAAATCCAGCTAGCGTACCTTCTGTATGTTTAAATGAAAAGATCGGTTGTGATTTCGTCACTTCAACGAGCGGCGTATACGGTTTTTCTTGTCTTGGAACAGTTCTCGTTCTTACTTCACGGAACGTTCCATCCATTCGAATACCGTAAAATAAGTTTTTACTTGGCATTAACTCATGTAATAATGCTTCCACTTCTTCACGATTCATCGGATGCTCTACCGTATAACTCATTTCTTTTTCAAAAAACGTTACAGTCGCAAACGGTGTTGTTTCCTCTGGCTCTACTTTTTCTGCGGAGCCATCTGAACGTAAATGGTAAAATTCGTTATCAAACGCGATCATTTCACCATCTAATTGATCAAATGTGCCGATGCCAAAATCACCACGTTCTTTCAATTCCTCAAAGCTAATCACACCATCATATATACCATCTAATAGCGCAAGCATTGTAGATGTTTGATATACTTCATTACTCATTTTCGTTCTTTTTGCATCAATATCAATTAATTGCGCAACAGTCATCTCACTCATGCCCCCATCAGTTTAATTGGTTTGGTAATAATTTTTCGCTTAATTTAATGTTGTCACGGTAGTCAATTGGAATATCAATAATGACAGGACCTTCTGCTTCTAACGCTTCTCTCAATACACCTTCTAATTCGTTTGATGTATTGACACGAAGACCTATTGCTCCGAAACTTTCTGCATATTTCACAAGATCAACATCGCCAAACTCTGTAGCTGATGTTCTACCGTATTTCATCATTTGTTGGAACGCAACCATATCATATGTACCGTCTCTCCAAACGAGATGTACAACCGGTGCATTTAAACGTACCGCTGTTTCTAACTCCATCGAAGAGAATAAGAAACCACCATCACCTGACACTGAAACAACTTTTTTACCCGGCTCAACTAAAGTAGCGGCAATTGCCCAAGGAAGTGCAACACCTAACGTTTGCATACCGTTACTAAATAATAGTCTACGTGGTTCATAAGAACGGAAACATCTTGCCATCCAAATAGAATGGGAACCGATGTCACATGTAACGGTTGTATCGTCACTAATTAAAGAACGAAGTGTACGAATGACTTGAAGTGGATGCGTAACACCTTCTGAAGCACGATTTGGAACTTCTGCTTGCTCTGATAATTTCGAGCGTAATCGTTCTAAAACTGCTTCTGATTTCGTATTTAATACAAGCTTCGGTAATTTCTCCGCAATGCTATTTACAGTTAAAGCGATATCGCCAATTAATTCACGCTCTGGTTGGTAATCATGGTCGATATCTGCTTGGTGATCATCAAGGTGAATAATTGTTCTATCGCCAAGTTTATTCCAGAATTTCGGATCATACTCGATTGGGTCATAACCGATCGAAATAACAAGGTCTGCTTCTTCTAGTAAAATATCACCTGGTTGGTTACGGAATAATCCAACACGGCCGAAGAAATGATCTTCTAACTCACGCGAAATTGCACCAGCTGCTTGATATGTTTCAACAACAGGAAGTTCTGTACCAGCAATTAACTCACGAACTGCTTTCGTTACTTCATTGGTGCTTGCTCTCATACCGAGTAAAATAACTGGTAATTCCGCTGATTTTATTTTTTCTACTACATATGTAATTTCATTTGCGGGAGCGATTCCAAGCTGTGGCTTAGAAAGCGCACCGATAGATTCTACTGTCGTTTCCGCAGTCATAACGTCTTGCGGAAGACTTACAAGTGTTGCTCCTGGATTTGTAGAAGTAGCACTTCGAAATGCATTAGTAAGTGCTTCTGGTACATTATCAGGATGCTCGACTTCTACGCTATATTTAGTGATTGGTTCGAATAATGCAGCATTATCCATAGATTGATGCGTACGTTTTAATCGATCTGTACGCGGAACTGCACCAGCTAAAGCAACAACGGGATCACTCTCCGCATTCGCAGTAACAAGACCTGTCGCTAAATTTGATGTCCCTGGTCCTGAAGTTACAAGACATACGCCCGGTTTCCCTGTTAATCTACCAATAGCAGCTGCCATAAATGCTGCATTTTGTTCATGACGACAAACAATTAACTCTGGTCCTCTTTCTTGCAGTACATCAAATACAGAGTCAATCTTCGCTCCTGGAATACCGAAAACATGTGTAACACCTTGTTTAATTAAACAATCAACAACAAGATCTGCTCCTTTTGTTTTTGTTTTCACGTCGTTTGCTTTTACACCTGTACTCAAACTAATCATCCCTTTATTTCATAATGTGTGTAATAAAGATTTTAATTTTATATACTTCACCACATTAATTAACATAGTGTAATATATCTCGTTTATCATTATAGTACAAATGCATTATTTTTCCAACGATATGAATTTGACAGTTTTTTGACAACCTCTAAGGAATACGCTTATAACCCTTTGTTTATCCTAAAATAATATTTTTATATCTCCTCTAAAAATGCACGAAAAAATTCCATCTAATCACAGTATTAATAAGATTATAGTACCTTGCAAAGAACACTACTAAATGATATATTTGTAAATATTGGAATACCCAGTAATTGGAACGAACTTTGTAATTCGTATCCCCCTTTTCAAAAGATAGGATTCTCAGCTGTAATTCATCATTTTATAAAGGAAAGTGATTGTTATGAACAAAAGTGAATTTTTGGAACAACTTAGTTCTTCCCTGCGGAATATGCCTAGTTTAGAAAAGAAAGATATTATTTCAGAGTATGAAACTCATTTTATCAGTGCTAAACAGGATGGGAAATCTGAAGAAGAAATTTCCAGGAAACTAGGAGACCCTAAAACTATTGCTAAAGAACTTAATGTTTCCTATGCAATACAAAACGCGGACAATAAACGAAGCTTCAAAAATATGATAACCGCACTATTTTCTGTTATGAGCTTAAGTGTTTTAAACTTTGCCTTTATCATTATCGCCTTTTTCGTACTACTCTTTTTATTACCGATTCTTCTAGCCCTTATCATTGCCACTCCATTATTAATCATTTCACCTATTTTATTAATAGGGTTAGGATTTTTTAAAGGGTTTCATCAAATTAGTTATTCCGATGTTTACAATGTGTTCATCGCTTTTTGCAGCGGTTTACTCATATCCGTCATATCTTACCAAATGGTAAAACATCTATACGCAACTTTAGTAAAGTATTTGAAATGGAATATAGCTATTTTACAAAGATAATAATGAATATAAAAGGAGATTAAAATGAAGAAGTATACTTTATATCTACTCATGTTACTTACAATTTTATTTCTATCAGCTTGTTCAAACAGTGCACAACCTAAGGAAGAAAACGATGTGCAATCTATTAAAGATGTAACGATAAAAATTCCAGAAACTATATTCACTTCCTCAAAAAAGAATGAAACGATTAACGAAGACGAAATGAAACAAAATATAAAAATTTATTTAGATTATAGCGGAGAGTTAGACGAAAACATCGTTCCACTTTCATCATCTATGTCTGACGAGAATGTCACGGAATCCGACCGAGAGAAATTAAAGCAACTAGTAGATTTAGCGCAACAAAATGATGCGAATTTCCATGATTTTATTAGTAACAATACGATCCCTGATGATTACAAAAAGCCTTCGAAGGAAATTCATGACTTTATTTCAGCATCTACGGCACTTTTAGTAGAACTAGAGGACGAATTAGACAAACTCGCGCAAGATGGTAACTTATTCAAAACTGATTTTTCTTTTACAAAACGCTTTGAGAAAGTTAATGGTAGGAAGCAAAAAGAAATTGAAAAGTTTTTGAAAGAAAAAAATATTAGAACTGAGTATTTCAACAAGTAATTATATATGTAAAAGAGAAATTGAAAGATACATCATATATCCCCTTCAAAACAGTCACTAACACATGGCTATTTTGAAGGGGATTTTTTTGTGGAAGGACTATCAAATTTCCTACACAAAAAAAACGCCCCCATACTAGGAGCGTCTTCTATCATTACGCTTGTTGCGCGCTATATAATTCTTCAAGTGGCTTCATGATAATTTTGTTAACGTCAGTGATAACGATGTTTAAACGTTGCTCAGTTTCCATTAACTTTGTAATTTTTGCATCTTGTTGAATGCGAGCTACAACTTCTTGTGCTTTTTGGTTGTCTTCTTCAGTGATTTCTTGGCCTTGCATCATTTTTTGTTGTAAGCCAAGTTGCATCGTGCGGAACTCTTCGAATAAGTTCTTTGACTCTGCATCTCCTTGTACTGCTGCGTAGCTTGCTTTTAATGTTTGGAAATTTTCGTTTTCAGCGATTGTTTTTTGTAATTCATATGCAACATCATGAATGTTTTTTGTCATTTTATTTTTCCTCCTTTAGAAGGCTAGCGCTTTTCGCTCGCACTGCCTTTTAAGTGCATTTACATACGCACCTCTTCCTACCATATCAAACTATGCAAGAGATGGGAAGAAATTTCACTTTTATTTCTATGCACCCATCTTTATTACTTAAGGAACAAGAGTAACAACCCTTGAATAAATCCAATTGTTCCTCCTAATAACGCCCCTAAATATGTAATCATTTTTAACTCATTTTTTGTAATGGACAATACGAGATCTTCTAGTCTCTCTGTTGAAAATGTAGATACTTCTTGCTGGACAATTTCCGCAAGCTGTAGATTTCCCAATATACTTCCCACATTTTCTGTCCCCCACTTCAAGCCTTTCTCTACTGCGCTAGGGACCACTTTTCCAACGATTGTTTCTCGCACTGGCTCACATACTTGCTGAACAGACTGATTTAAAAATCTACTCACTGTTTCCTCTACTTTAACCGCTGACAATATGGAGTTCACAATCATTTCTTTCTCTACGAACGTTTCTAATTCTTTTACGTCTCTTCCTTTTAACTTTTCCCACTCTTTTTGCAGTACATCAGTTAACAGACGCTCTGTTCCATCTTGTCCTAAAAACTTAATGACTTCCGGCTGCACGCGATCAACTAAACTTACATTCCCTAAAAACATACCAACTAAGTTAAGCAGCGTCCCGCGAGAAGCGAAAAAGTCATCAATCATTTTTGAAAGGCGTTCCTTTCCTTCTTCACTTTCCAAAAAGCTAATTCCTCTTTTTAAAATAAAAGATGCTACATTCGGAATCGCATTCTCTACTTTTTCATGAACAGAATGAGGTAACGCCTGTTCCCATGTATATGTATAGTACTCTGCTAAAAATGCATGAATTTTTTCTGTAATAACATGTTCGATTTTCCCGATCGCCTCTTCTTCTACATGTTCTAAATTCCATTTTTCTAACATATCCCGTAACGACTGTTCATTTGTAATTACTTTATCAACTTCCACTTGTGTCCAGCGAATTAAACTGGTTTGAAACTCTTTATTTGTTAGTTTTTTTCCGATTCCTTCTGGTGTTAACAAATGGTCTACAACCATTTTACCTAATTGAACAGCAAGCTCATCGCGGCGCTTCGGAATTAACCCTGGCGTAAATGGAACTTGAAACTTCCCAATATAAATAGGACGATGAGGACGAAATAACATTTTTATCGCTAAATGATTTGTGTATCCTCCAATAATTGCCCCGAGCCCTGTCGTTATTAACATATTTAACCATATATTCATCACAATCAACCTTTCACTTCTCCAAAACTATAGCATATCATCATACGGACAAAAGTATAATGGTATAAAAACGTATTTGCAATATATAGCTTCGCCTATAATGCAAACATCTTATTACTAAAGGAGTGATTTCGTTGGTTCTTGGTCTTTTAACTTCCGGGCTCCATCACGAGCAAACGTATTACACCGAAATCGCTAAGCGAGCTCGTCTTTATCATAACGTCGTTGCCCAATTCACACCGTTTAGCATTGATTCAAAGACAGATCTTGTTTCTGGTCTTATTTACGATACAGATACAGGAAATTGGATAGATCAAACCTTTCCCATTCCTTCATATATATATGATCGTTGTCATTTCAAAGAGGATGAGGAATTCCAACAAGCAAATGCGATTATTCATTCATTACACAAACGTTCTTCCACTACTTTTTTAAACAACACACTTATTAACCCAAGCGATTTACACAATCTTTTTCTTACTAATAAACGTCTTTCCCCTTACGTACCAAAAATAATAAAAGGAACAGTACAAGGAATTTTTAAATTACTACTAGAAACAAGAGATATTATTATAAGACCAATCAATATACACTCCAATGAAAATTTATATCGGGCCACTTACAAAAATAAAACATTTCATATCGATACAATAAATGAACAACATCATACTTCTACTCAATTCAAACGAACAGATAAATTTATATCATGGTGCAAATCGAACATACACTCATTCCGTTATATGATTCATCCAATGTTACAACCTCCAAATCAACTATCATATCCGATTCATATTCGAACCATTATGCAAAAAAATAAAGAACAGAATTGGCAAGTGCTCGGTCAATTTATACAAAAATCTTCATTCCCAGCACAATTTTTACTTTCAGCAACAGAACGTTCTATGTTACATCCATTTTCTAAAATTAAATATTTACTTTCTCCAACTGGCGTTCAATTATTAAAAGATGCTTTACATGATGTTGTAAATGAAGTGTTTAAAACACTCGATCAGTCCTATTCTTCATTATTTGAACTAGAGCTTTCTACCATTATGGATCAAAAAGGTGCCATTTGGCTTATGTACGTCAATACGATGCCTTCTTACGATGTTTATACTAGGTACAACGACGAACTGGCTGAACAAATTTTTCATGGTCCATTAAAGTTTAGCCGATTTACACCATAACGAAAGGAGGAAATCCCCGTTGAAAGAGCACATATATACATTAAGTATTTCAGATGAGCATCCAAATAGTATTACTTTACCTTACGTTTTTTCTATTACACCACCAATTACATCCTTTTTCTTTGGCTTACGTTATATTACATGTGAGAATATTAAAATTCATTATTCATTCACGCGAGAAATTATTATTGGCGAACAGATTGCAGCCGATCTTTTACTACCGCATTCAGCAACAATCCATGCCTTCTTACACAATCAAACCATTGTTTTCGGCCCATTAATCG
Organism: Bacillus sp. TH17; assembly: GCF_016651125.1. Taxonomy (NCBI): domain Bacteria; kingdom Bacillati; phylum Bacillota; class Bacilli; order Caryophanales; family Bacillaceae; genus Bacillus; species Bacillus sp. TH17. The sequence goes on along the minus strand of NZ_JAEKEN010000001.1, from coordinate 552,727 downwards.
GGATTTTCACAACTGGCTTTAACGATGATTCTAATTCTCCTTTAGGAAGTCGTTCCATCTCTCTCAGTGAGTTATTAACACCACCATTCACATTGCAGCCATTTGTATTTGTCTTTGGCATTCAACATATAAACTGGGAAGAGGAAACAATTGAAGGGTACTTCTTTCAAGAAGGAAAATGGGTAAAAAACAAAGTCCCTTTACCAAATGTCATTTACGACCGATTACCAAATCGGCAAGCAGAAAATTACAAACCTATCGTAAGAGCAAAAAAACGTTTAGAAAGCGACTATGCGATTCCGTGGTTTAATCCGGGATTTTTCAATAAATGGGAAGTGCATCAACTTTTAATGAAAGAAGATTCAATTAAACCATTCTTACCAAATACAGAAGTATTTCAACATTTTGAACAAGTAGAACGACTTCTCGGTACGTATAAGTACATTTATATGAAACCAATACACGGTAGCTTCGGAAGAAATATTCATCAAATACTCTATTCTCAAACTGATAATTGCTACTATTGTCGTTATCGTGAAAATGAACAAAACAAACTAAGAAAGTATCAATCATTAGAAGCCCTTCTTAACCATGTGTTAAAAGGACATGATTTAAAAAAGTTTATCGTACAACAAGGTATCTCACTGCTCCGCTTCGAAGGGCAACCCGTCGATTTTCGCATTCATACAAATAAAAACCATTTTGGTAATTGGGTAGTCAGTGCAATCGTCGCAAAAATCGCCGGCAAAGGTAGCTTAACAACTCATGTAAATAGCGGCGGTGATACGAAATTACTTCAGGAACTATTTCCTGATTCAACAAAACAAGTTCAAATTGAAAATAAACTAAAACAAACAGCCTTACAAATCAGTTATGCACTTGATGGGCAAGTAACCGGGAACATTGGAGAAATTGGTTTTGACATTGGTTTAGACACCACGGAAAACCCGTGGCTATTTGAAGCAAATTCTAAACCGGGGCGAACTGTATTCCAAGATGAAAAGTTAAAAGAACAAAGTGAACTTACGCGCCAATTATTTTATGAATATGCCATCTATTTAACTGAACACTCTTTGCGCGACAAGAAAGAAAAAATGTCACAAATAAAATCAGATCCTTCGTCACATACCGAAAACATCCCTTCCCCTATGATTAACTCACAAATACAAAAACAAAAACTTCCACCTCCTTCATAAGGTGGAAGTTTTTGTTTTAAACGAGCTTCACTACAACTTCTGTTTCCACATTACATACTCCGCAATAAAAAACATGATTGCAATACTCCTGTGAATTATTATGTGTTAAACCGTCTACTGCACTTAATAATTCTTGATCCATATATGCACTGTAATCGTCTATGTAATCTACAGTTTTCCCATAATCTTGGAGTATACCTTGGCAATTTTGACAAGAATATGTTTGTGATTCTAGCGCGTTGCAAAGCGGGCAAATTCCCATCATGATTCCTCCATACGTTATCGTTTAAAAACAATTAAAAAGCCCTTTTTTTAGATTGAAGAGAGCATCTAGCCGTGCATAGACGCGGTCAGTTCCTTTTTCTGCCCCATCCTGGGTTAAAACAGAACTATGTAGTTGCTCCCAATTTAATTTTCATTTTACTAAACTGGAATCTGTCTCACTTTAACAAATCATAAGTTAAGTAAGCCAAGCTGGTTATACAAAGAAAAAAACGCATATGATTTCGCTCTTAGTTTAGCCTTCTTTCTTAAAAATACAACGATTACTCTTATTTCATAATTTACGAAATGATGAAATATTTTTTACAAAATTTACAAATTATTTTTTTGTATATCTTTCTAGGTAACATCCATACTATGAGTACAAACTTAATTACCGATGGATTAGCGCCAAACGGGGCGATAATCTGGTTCAAATCCAGCTAGTCCAACCAAAAAAATTTTTATAACTCTAAGGAGGATATATTCCTATGGCAAACCAAAGTTCTTACAATCAATTAGTAGTACCAGGTGCAACAGCAGCAATCGATCAAATGAAGTACGAAATCGCTCAAGAATTTGGTGTACAATTAGGAGCAGATTCTACGGCTCGCGCTAACGGTTCTGTTGGTGGAGAAATTACAAAACGTCTAGTTGCAATGGCTGAGCAAAGCCTTGGCGGATTCCAAAAATAAATATATATGGCAAAAAGGTCTCAAGGCATATGCCTTGAGACCTTCCTTAATTTATTGCAACATTTGTAAAAACTTCTTCGTTCGTTCTTCTTTTGGATTTGTAAATACATCTTCCGGTGTACCTTGTTCGACAACGACACCGCCATCCATGAAAATAACACGGTTCGCAATTTGATGAGCAAAGCGCATTTCATGCGTTACAATGATCATCGTCATTCCTTCTTTAGCAAGTTCTTTCATAACCTTTAAAACTTCTTGAACTAGCTCAGGATCAAGTGCTGACGTTGGCTCATCAAATAGTAAAACTTCCGGCTCCATCGCAAGCGCACGAGCGATTCCAACGCGCTGTTGTTGTCCACCTGATAATTGGAACGGATATAAGTCTACTTTATCCGCAAGACCAACTTTTTCAAGGAAATAGTTTGCTTTTTTCTTCGCTTCTTCTTTCCCCATCTTTTTCACTGTAACGAGCCCTTCCATTACATTGTGAATTGCTGTTAAATGAGGAAATAGATTATGGTGTTGGAAAACCATACCTGTTTGCGTACGAAGATTTACAATATCTTTCTTCGATACTTTTTGAGAGAAATCGAGCTCTTTATTGCCGATGCGAATGTTACCAGCGTTCGGCGTTTCTAACACGTTGAGACAACGCAAGAATGTCGTTTTACCAGATCCAGATGGCCCGATAATAACAACCACTTCGCCCTTCTCAACTGATAGGTCTATATGTTTTAATACGGTATTATCTCCGAAACTTTTTTGTAAATGTTGAATTGAAATCATAAAAACAAAAACTCCTTTTATGAAAGGGTTATTTTAGAGTATAACGTTCTGAACGTTTTTCTAATATTTGTTGCACGATAGATAATAAGAAGCAAATTACCCAATAAATTAGACCTGCTTCAAAATAAACAATTAAAAACTCATAGTTCATTGCCGCAATTTCCTGCGCTTTTCGGAACATTTCTGTTACTAAAATTAACGACGCTAATGAAGTATCCTTCACTAAACTAATAAATGTATTCGAAAGCGGCGGAATTGATACGCGTGTTGCTTGTGGTAAAATAACACGTTTTAATGCTTGCGGGTATGTCATCCCAATTGTGTAAGCTGCTTCCCACTGTCCTTTCGGGATTGAAAGGATAGAAGCACGAATAATTTCAGATGCATATGCACCTACATTTAATGAAAATCCAATAACTGCTGCTGTATATGGCTCAACTTCAATATTAAGAGTTGGAAGACCATAGAAAATAATAAATAACTGTACAAGAAGTGGCGTTCCGCGAATGATAGATACATAGATACGAGCAATCCATTGTAAAATACGACTACCTGAAATACGTGCGAGCGCTGTTAACGTCGCAAGTATAATACCGATAATAAATGTAATAAGCGTTAACGGAATTGTCGTAAAGACAGCTTCCTTCAGCATAGGCGCGAAGGAAGTCTGCATAATATCTATCCAAGTAGACAATCGATCTGACATCAATGCGCTACTTAGATACATTTTCACCGAACCATTTTTTCGTTATTTTATCGTACGTACCATCTTTTTTCATATCCTCTAACGCTTTATTTACTTCTTGTACAAGTTTGTCGCTACCTTTACGGAATAAGAATCCACTTTGTGACGCTTCTTTTTCTGTATCTACAATTTTAATTTTTGCATCTTTTTTCGTTTCTAAATAGTTTAACACTGATAATTTATCATTGATTGTGAAATCAACGCGGCCAGAACTTAATAATTCTGCTGCTTGGCTAAATCCTTCTACACCTGTGATTTCCGCACCATTTTTCTTAGCAATATCTGCGTAGTTACTTGTTAAAGATTGTGCTGCTTTTAATCCTTTTACATCAGCAAATGTAGCAGGTTTATCTTTATCTTTCGCAATAACTAATGCTGCTGAAGAAGAAATATATGGACTAGAGAAGTCATATTTCTTTTGGCGATCCTCACGAATACCAACTTCGTTCGCAACCATGTCGAAACGTTTTGCATCTATTCCTGCAAGTAAGCTATCCCATTGTGTTTCTTTAAATACAGGCTTTACACCTAAACGTTTTGCAACTTCTTCTGCTAATTCAACGTCAAACCCAGTTAATTTATCGTTTGTATCGTGGAACGTAAATGGTGGATATGTACCTTCTGTACCAATTACAAGCTCACCGCTTTGTTTTATCTTCTGTAATGCATCTTGATTAGCTGTATCTTTTTTCTCTTCTTTACCGCAGCCCGCTACAATCCCAATCGCTAATGTAGTTACTGCAAGCACTGAAAATAATTTTTTCATGATAGTAGTCCTCCAAGTATTCTGATAGGAATTTAAAAACTATATTGATTGTATGCAATTTCGAACAATTTTTCAATGAAAATGTTCTTATTTAGTTTAACCTTTTTCTTCATAATCAAACAAAATGGAAAAATAGCGCTACATACAAAAAATAAGTAACATTTTTTAATATAGCATTTATAAAGAAAAAGGTAAAACAATACCTACTTATTTATAAGTTTTTCAGCCGGTGAAATATATTAACTTCTAAGCGGACAATCCTATCAAAAAAGAACTTGCGAAAATCGCAAGTTCTTCTAAAAATTAAGCACTCTGGTTTCCTTCCATTTGCGTTTTATACATATCGTAATAACGCCCGCGCTTTTTCATTAATTCATCATGGGAACCTTTTTCCAAAATCGTTCCTCTATCAAGCACAATAATTTGATCAGCGCTCTTAATTGTTGAAAGACGATGAGCGATAATAAACGTCGTTCGTCCTTTTTTCACAACTTCTAGCGCTTGTTGAATCATCGCTTCTGTTTCTGTATCAATACTGGAAGTCGCTTCATCTAAAATTAAAATAGCAGGATCAAAAGCAAGTGCCCTAGCAAACGATATAAGCTGACGTTCTCCGGTTGAAAGTGTACTTCCTTTCTCCGTAATTTTTTCATCTATATTGTTCGCAAACCTTTCCGCACCAACATCACGTAACGCCTTTACGATGCGATCTTTTGAAATTTTTTCATTTTCTAAGCTTACATTGGATGCCACTGTCCCGCTAAATAAAAACGGATCTTGCAATACAATTCCCATATGTTCACGTGTTGCTTGTTTCGGCATCTCTGTTACATCATGACCATCAATCGTAAGCTTCCCTTTTTGAAATTCATAAAACTGAAAGAGCACATTCATAATGGAACTTTTTCCTGATCCAGTATGACCGACAAGTGCCACTGTCTCCCCTTGTTTCGCTTCAAAAGAAATATTTTTTAATACTTCATCTTTTCCATTGTAAGAAAACGAAACATTATCGAATTTCACATTTCCGGTTAAGCGAGGCATACGTTCTTCTTCTACTGCCTCTCCCTTTTCCTCTAGCAATTCAAAGACGCGCTCTGATGCAACACGCGATTGCTCTAAGTTAGCCAGTTGGTTCACCATGTTCGTAATTGGCGAGAACAATCTCGTTAAATAATCGACGAAAGCATACAGTATCCCTAGAGAAAGGAGGCCAGAAGCACTTAATGAAGCACCACCGAAATACCAAATTACACCTGTAAAAGCGATGTTTCTTAATACAGACACTAAATTATGCGAAGTTGCTGCATTTAAATTTAAAATTTTATTTTGATATTTAAAATAATCACCATTTAACTCTTCAAATTCCTTCTTCGTTTCATGTTCTTGACGAAATGCTTGAATAATTGGCATCCCTTGAATTGATTCATTCACTGTTCCGTTAATATCCGATAAACGCGAACGCATTTTATGATTGTATACAGACGCATACTTTCTATACATAATCGCCCAAACAATTAAAATTGGGATGATGAGTAAGCATAGTGCCGCCAGTTTTACATCAAGTAAAAATAGCGCAGCGAAAATCCCGATAATATAGATGATACTAGAGACGAATGTCGCAAGCACTGTTACATATAAATCACGAATCGCTTCTGTATCATTCGTTACACGCGATACAATTTTCCCTGCTGGTAAATGGTCAAAATAACGAATTGGCAACGTTTGAATATGGGAAAAGACGTCTTCCCTCATAATTTGAATAATTTTGTTTGCCGCCTTCTGTAAGAAGAACTGCTTTCCGTAAGCAAATAATGATACGACTACTAATAAAGCGAAATATCCACCGCCAAGTAGTAGTAACCGATTTATTTCTGGTTTATAAAACGCAAATACTTCCTCTTTCGTTAAGGCTTTCGTTTTATAAACCTGCACTGCCTTACCACTTTGTACTGTAAGCACATCACCCTTAACAGAACGAGTTCCTTCAAGCGTTATTTTATTCGGTACAAAATAGTACTGAAAACCAACTTGAATCACTCGGACTTCTTTCCCTTTTTGCTCACCTTGTTCAAAGCGATCACTTCGCTTATAAAAGGCGCCATTATATAAAACAGCATCCTCACTCTTTTCTGTTTCATACCAGGGTCTCTCTATTCCAACGATATGCTCATCGATCATCGTTTTTGCGACGAAAGGACCCGCGAGTTCTGCAATAACGAAAACAAATAGCATCGCCATCGCTGCAAAAATCGGCCCTTTTACTTTCATCGCGTATTGAAACAATCGTTTTGAAACACTCATATTTTCACCCCACTATCCGTACTTTCACTTTCACCTTGTTGTCTTTCGAACTGCTCTGCATACCAGCCCCCATTTCGAACGAGCGCTTCATGCGAGCCTTCTTCAATAACCTCACCGTTATCCATAACGAGAATCCAATCAGCATGCTGCACTGCTGACAAACGATGCGTCGTTATAATCGTCGTCTTCCCGCTTCTTTCTGTTCGTATGTTTTCAATAATTGCCGCTTCAGTACGAGCATCAACAGCTGATAAAGAATCGTCCAAAATTAAAATTTCCGGATTTTGAATAACAGCCCTCGCAATCGAAATCCTTTGCTTTTGCCCACCTGATAAAGAAACACCTTTCTCTCCAACGAGCGTTTCTAAACCTTCCGGTAAAAACTCTAAATCCTTTTTAAACGCAGCTATTTCAATCGCTTTTTCAAGTTCTTCTTCAGTCGCTTCTCTATTTCCGAATAAAATATTTTCCTTCGCTGTTTTTGAGAACAAAATGTGTTCCTGAGGTACATACCCAATCCAGCCAAGTACGTTATCATTCGTAATTTTATCTAGCTTCACATCAGAAACCGCAATATCCCCTTCCCCGAGTGGATATTGACGAAGAAGCTGACGAACGAGCGTCGTTTTCCCGCTTCCTGTTTTCCCAACAACTCCAAGTGTCTCTCCTTGTTTTAATGAGAACGAAACATTTTTTAAATTTGTTTCAATTGATGAAGGATATGAAAAAGTAACATTATCAAATTCAATGTAATCTGGCTCTTGTACAACCTTTGGATCTTTCGGATTCTTTACATCCGGTTCATAAGCTAACGTTTCATTTACACGGTCGAGCGACGCATTTCCTCTTTGCATAACATTAATCAATTCACCAATTGCAAACATCGGCCAAATCATCATCCCTAAATAGACGTTAAAAGAAACGAGCTCACCAAGTGTCACCTTTGATTGGAATACGAGATATGCACCGTACACTAAACCAATTAAATAACTAAGACCGACGAGCATTTTTACAGTTGGCTGGAATAATGCATCGATTCTTGCTACTCTCATATTTTTCTCGTATACGTCATCTCCTAAATGATGAAACCTTTCTTGATCAGCATTCTCCTGTACATACGCACGAATAACGCGTACACCCGCAATTGATTCAAGTACTTTATCGTTCATATCCCCGAACGCATCTTGCGCGACTGTAAATCTTTCATGCAACTTCTTTCCGTATCTATTCATCGCATACGCCATAATCGGAAGCGGTATAAGCGCAGCAAATGTTAACTGCCAACTAATTGAAAAGCCCATCATACAAACGATTGTAAGCATATATAGACTAGAATCAACGAGCGTTAATATACCAAAACCAGCTGTCATGGAGATTGCTTTTAAATCATTTGTCGCTCTCGCCATTAAATCGCCAGTACGATTTTTTTGATAAAACGTCGGTGTCATCTTAAGTAAATGCCCCATAAATTTTGAACGCATCGTTTTCTCAAGTACGAACGCACCGCCAAATAGTTGGTGCTGCCAAATGAAAGTAAGTACATACCCACCAATCGTTACCCCAAGTAAAATAAGAATATATTGCATAATCGCCTCGTTCGTTAAGGCTCCCGTTTTAATATTATCAATTGTAATTCCTAACACTTTCGGTGGAATTACCTCTATCACGTTTACAATTAAAAGTACCCCAATTGCAATACTATACCTTTTCCAATGCTCTCTAAAAAACCAGCTTAACTTTAGTAATACTGAAAACAATATAACCTCTCCTTTCTCGTTCCCGTTTGATTCACATTTCTTTATCCGCTATCCAAACCCATCACATTTACATTTCGTAAGCCATACAATTTCATCACATTTTTCCACCTTCCAAATTCTGGTTTTTTATAGTAACAAGGAAAACAAACAAAAAAAAGCATACCGCCGCTTGACGATATGCAATAGAATGCATAAAAGCGTACGTTACGATATACGCAACGTACGCTTCTCATAAGACAAAAAGGTCCTATATATCCGCACGGGTTGCGTAATGATATGAATGTTTTCCGCCATTTAACAGAGCTAAGCCCATTACATTTACGATTACAATCATTACGCACACCCCCTTCATTTATTTTCCATTTATAATCTTACAACTTTATTGAGTATTCTGTCAATTGTTTTTTTCGCTTTAGAATAAAATAATCTTTTATCACAAAAAATAAAAGTGATGCATTCTACTTACAATTCAGTTTGAAATAAGAGAATCTTCTGTAAGAAAGGGCATACAAAATAAAAAAATAGTAAGAAATCGTTTTCACAAACATTTCATTTGAAAAATATTATCAAACCACCTACAATCACCTTATACTCACTCTTACAAGTTGCTATTTTAGGAGGACTAATCATGACAACTAGCAATACGTACAAATTTTATTTAAACGGAGAATGGAGAGAAAGCTCTTCAGGTCAAACAATCGACATTCCATCTCCATACTTACACGAAGTAATTGGGCAAGTACAAGCAATTACTCAAGGAGAAGTAGATGAGGCAATTGCATCTGCAAAAGAAGCTCAAAAATCATGGGCTGAAGCTTCTCTACAAGATCGCGCAAAATATTTATATAAATGGGCTGATGAGCTCGTAAATATGCAAGATGAAATTGCCGATATCATTATGAAAGAAGTCGGTAAAGGCTATAAAGATGCGCAAAAAGAAGTCGTTCGTACAGCTGACTTAATTCGTTATACAGTTGACGAAGCACTTCACATGCACGGTGAAAGCATGATGGGTGATAGCTTCCCTGGTGGATCTAAATCTAAACTTGCGATTATTCAGCGCGCACCACTTGGTGTTGTATTAGCAATTGCACCATTTAACTACCCAGTAAACTTATCTGCTGCAAAACTTGCACCAGCACTTATTATGGGTAACGCTGTTATCTTCAAACCAGCAACTCAAGGTGCAATTAGCGGTGTTAAAATGGTTGAAGCACTTCACAAAGCTGGCCTTCCAAAAGGTCTTGTAAACGTAGCTACAGGACGCGGTTCTGTAATTGGTGACTACTTAGTAGAACATCCTGGCGTAAATATGGTATCGTTCACAGGTGGTACAAATACAGGTAAACATTTAGCGAAAAAAGCTGCGATGATTCCACTTGTATTAGAACTTGGTGGTAAAGATCCTGGTATCGTTTGTGAAGATGCAGACTTACAAGAAGCTGCAAAGCATATCGTAAGCGGTGCATTCTCTTACTCAGGTCAACGTTGTACAGCTATTAAGCGTGTACTTGTACATGAAAATGTAGCAGACGAACTAGCTGGCTTATTAAAAGAGCAAGTAGCTGAACTATCAGTTGGATCTCCAGAACAAAACAGCACAATCGTTCCATTAATCGACGACAAATCTGCTGACTTCGTTCAAGGTTTAATTGACGATGCTGCTGAAAAAGGTGCAACAATCGTTATCGGTAACAAACGTGAGCGCAACCTAATTTATCCAACATTAATCGACAACGTAACAGAAGAAATGAAAGTTGCTTGGGAAGAGCCATTTGGCCCAATCCTTCCAATCATCCGTGTTTCTTCTGACGAACAAGCGATTGAAATTGCTAACAAATCAGAGTTCGGTCTGCAAGCAAGTGTCTTCACAAAAGACATTAACAAAGCATTTGCAATTGCTAACAAAATCGACACTGGTTCTGTTCAAATTAACGGACGCACAGAGCGCGGCCCTGACCACTTCCCATTCATCGGTGTAAAAGGTTCAGGTATGGGCGCACAAGGTATTCGTAAGAGCCTTGAGTCTATGACTCGTCAAAAAGTAACTGTATTAAACTTAGTTTAATCTTATATGTAGCAGCTGATCTAATATTTAGGTCAGCTGCTTTTTAGTTAAAACCCTCCAGAACCTAATAACGAATTCTTCTCTATAATCTGATTATTACTATATCCATTGACGTATAAAAATACATTTGTTACTCTTAAACATGTTAATTTAATACATAAATCCTCATTCGTATCTCGGTGAGGTAGAGGTTGCAGTCATTAAGAGTATCATTTCAGGAGATGTAGTGGCATTGATGAAGAAATGAGAAAGGAATGATTGCCGAAGTAAGTCGTGTCCACCATACACGCTTGCTGGGTCTGCATTTAATAAGTGCAGAACTGTCACAAACGTTTCGTTTGTGGAGAGCTATCGAGAGGTATGTCGTGGGTTTCTTATAAGATAGAAAGCATGTAGCGGCAGATTACGTGCTTTTTTTGTTTTGTTTGGAACTTCTCTTCCTTATCAGGAAGACATACATATCTCCTCGCTTGACTTGGTTATACTAACTTTGGAGGTATTTTCTATGCAACAAAAAAAATGGGGCTTTTGGGTACTAACAGCTTTCGTTGTCGGTAACATGGTTGGCGCTGGTATTTTCATGGTGCCAAGTACGTTAGCACAAACAGCAAGCCCACTCGGTGTCACTTTAGCTTGGTTAACAACAGGGTTTGGTGTTTTAATGCTAGCTCTTGTTTTCGGTAATTTAGCAATTCGTCGTCCTGATTTAACGACAGGACCACAAAGTCATGCATATGCTTTATTCTCAACACCAAAAAGAAAGAAAATGGCTGGTTTCAGCATGGTATGGGGATATTGGGTTGCAAACTGGGCAAGTAACGTTGCCATCATTACATCTTTCGCGGGATATTTATCACTCTTCTTCCCGATTATGAAAGATACGCGACTATTATTTTCAATCGGCTCGTTCGATATTGAAGTTGGAAAGCTCATTACATTTACTATTTGTTCCGTCTTACTTTGGGGAACTCATTTAATATTAACAAACGGTGTAAGCGGAGCTGGGAAACTAAACTTCTTAGCAACAACAACGAAAGTAACTGGATTCCTTCTATTCATCATTGTTACGTTGTTTGCGTTCGAAGCTTCAAAGTTTGGACAATGGTACACACCGATGATCGATAAAGAAGGCGTATCACACGGTCTCCTTTCACAAGTAAATTTAGCCGCTCTTACAACACTTTGGGCATTTATCGGGATTGAATCAGCCGTTCTTTTATCAAACCGAGCTACCTCTCCAAAAACGGTAAAACGCGCAACTGTTACAGGATTACTTATCACAGTTGCAATTTACTTAGGAATTACAATTTTAACAATGGGTGTACTTCACGTTGATAAATTACAAGCTTCTGAACGTCCATTAGCAGATGCATTAAACGCTGCAATGGGTCATGGCGGCGGGAAACTTATGGCATTACTTGCTCTTACTTCCCTATTCGGTTCAATATTAGGCTGGATTTTATTAAGCTCAGAAGTACCTTATCAAGCAGCAAAAGAAGGTTTCTTCCCTTCCTTCTTCGCAAAAACGAATAAAAAAGGAAGTCCAATTCATTCACTACGATTAACAAACATTATGTCGCAAGTGTTCTTATTCTCAACATTATCAGGAACAATTGCGGAAGCTTATACATTCGTTATTACCGTATCAACACTGGCCTACCTCATTCCATATCTCGTTTCACCAATCTTCCAGTTAAAACTAGTCGCAACTGGTGAAACATATAAAAATGAAATGGGTTCAAGAATTATGGATGGTGTAGTTGCAGTTATCGCACTTTGCTATGCACTATGGGTTATTAAAACAGGAGCATCCGATATAAAAACATTTCTTCTCGGAATTGGTTTATTCGGGATTGGCTTTGCCTTCTATCCATTAATGAATCGTGATCAGAAAAAAAATAAAGAAAAGAAAAACGAGCAAGTTGCGTAACGCAATTTGCTCGTTTTTTACTTTATAAAACATATATAATAGAAAAAAGAGGTGAAAAACATGTCAATCGAATCACTATGGAGCTCTCGCTTTCAACAACATATTCAAAATGCCATCACATACTTTGCACGTATGATTAACGGTTTACTATATAGCTTCATCTTCGTCTCATGTGTAGGTGCATATTATTACGCTAAGTTTCTTAAAACGGATCCTTCTAAAGGAATATCTTTATTACTCATCACGATCGTACTTACACTCATTGTAACGAGATGCCAAGTTCGCACATTTATTCAAAAACCGGACGCTGTCTATTTACTTGCATTAGAAGAGAAATTAACATCTTATTTTAAAAAATCTCTTCTATATAATTACATCATTCAGCTTTTCCCGCTTATATTTACGTTCCTTGTTATCGTACCGCTTGCCATGCAATCATTACAACTAACCGTACCTTTCTTATGTACAATCTTTATAATTTTAATGATTCTAAAGGGCTGGAACATATACATACATTGGATGTGGCGTGATAGTTATGAAAAAAGCATATGGTTTATCATTCGCATTGCTTGTAACGCCCTGATCATTTACATGCTGTTTTATACTGCAAATATCATTGTGCTAGGAGGCTTACTATTACTTCTTGCCTTCCTACTCCTATATACAAAAAAACAGCCCACAAAGCGAATACCGTGGGAATACATAATTGAGCAAGAAGAAAAAATGGACATACGTTTCTATCAATTCGCTAGCATCTTCACTGATGTTCCGCAACTGAATAAGCAAGTAAATAAAAGAAAATGGCTTACAAATTGGATTGAACCTTTATTACATAAAAAACGAGCAACTTTCTTCTATTTACATACACTAGCATTTTTACGCGGTAATGATTATTTCGGTATATATATTCGCTTAGGGTTGATCGGTGCTTTCGCTCTATATTTCATTCCGAATATATATGTAAAAGGTGCTATCGCTTATATCGTCCTATATATGATTTCTATGCAGCTTCGTTCTCTGTGGAAATATTTTTCGGGAAATATTATTGTAGCATTATATCCAATTGATACTGAAAAACGAATGAATCAATTTCTCCGCTTAATCTTTATATTGCTAAGTATTCAACTCATTGTATTTTCAAGTATTATACTCATTGCTACAGGGCAATTTTCACATAGTCTTATCATTATGATTATCGGGTTAATCTGGATCAAATTTATTATTGTACCAAAAACGAAGCAACGCGTTTCTTCGTTTTAACGAAAAGAATTATCTTAAAAGCCAAGGAGAAAATAAATTACCTCCTTGGCTTTTTTATTTTTCTTCCTCAAACAAGAATCACTGAAACAACCGATATTTTATGATTTTTACATACAAAAACGATAATACATGTTTACGTCCTAATAAAAAGGGTATTTATTAAATTAACAGGGCAAAGGAACTGGAGGGAATGAAGAAATATGAATTAAGGTTTCACTTTATAAAAGGCGTTGCTCAAGGACGATTCTGGAACCGATTATATAATATAAGGAGCTGATTGCAATGAGTAAAAAAATTGCTATTTTAATAACGGATTATTTCGAGGACACAGAATACACAGAGCCAGTAGAAGCTTTTAATCAAAAGGGATACGAATTAACAACTATTGAAATGGAAAAAGGTAAAACGGTACACGGTAAACAAGGAAAAAGTGAAGTCTTAATTGATAAAAGTATTGATGATGTTTCTCCAGAGAACTTTGATGCCCTCTTTATACCAGGCGGATTTTCCCCAGATATACTTCGTGCAGATGAACGTTTTGTTCGCTTCAGCAAAGCATTTATGGATGCGAAAAAACCTGTTTTTGCTATTTGTCACGGCCCCCAATTACTCATCACTGCACAAGCACTTGAAGGACGCGATGTGACTGGATATAAATCCATTGAGGTCGATTTGAAAAATGCCGGTGGAAATTTTCATGATAAAGAAGTGGTTGTATGCCAAAATCAGCTAGTAACAAGTAGACAACCGGAGGACATCCCAATGTTTATTGAAGAATCATTGCGTATATTAGGGTAGTTATTAGAGGTTAACCAAAGTAGCTAAATAACTACTTTGGTTAACCTTTTTATTTGTAAAAAACAAAATTAACACCATATGAAACATTTCTTCATCTTTAATGATTTTTTGAGACAGCCTCTTTTCTCGTCCCAAAATTTCTAATCACTTTTCATAGGCAGTTCTCATATAGTGAAAATGACTATACAATTCTTATCCATAAGTTAAATAATGATTTCGCACATATAAATAAAAAAGATAGGAGCTCTATTATGAACAACAATCCGCCTGCAACGCCCCAAAACAACTCAGAAGAAAATAGCCGTGACATTAAATTGCAAACATTACGAGTCATCGGACTCATCGTCCTTATTAGTGGTTATATCCTCGTCGCTCTCTCAGAAGTAGGTGAGCTGAAAACCTTATTAACAAACCCTAACGCCAATCCTGATTTAGCTGAAGTTGATCCGTTTTAAAAATTATATAAAAAGCGAGTCCCAGTATAACTGGTTCGCTTTTATATAGTTTCATCCAATCTGAGAAACATTTCCTTCATTCTGATACTTCTCTTTCCCTATCGCCTTCATAAATAATAAAATACTGCTCATACCAACGATGAAATATAGAGCGCTCATGCCCCAAGATGCAATAAATGACCCTAGCATAACACCTAATGCACCATTCATTTTCGCAACTTGAAAGACCATTCCGTTAATCGCCATATAAGAGCCTCTTGCCTCATTCGGCACCATATCTGCCATAATAGATTGACGAACTGGCACATACATCATCTCTCCTACAGTTTGGAAAATCCCTGCGATTAATAAGATCCATAAACTATAGCTCACTCCGAGTATTGTAAATCCAATTGTATAAATGAATAAGCCTACATATTATGACTGTAATTATTGAATGACTTCTTCTAAATGGTTCTTCAAGTTCTCTAAATACTTCTCAACAGTAGGATTTTTCACCACATCATAACAAGCAAAACTCTTTAACGGACTCATACCAAGAAACTTCTGCACACGATGTAAATGACTAAGTGCTGATTCTAAACTTTCTCCTTCAAAGAACTTCGTCTTATCTCCGAATGCTTTTTCAGGTGCATTCCAAGTTGTAGAAAACATATACTGCTTCTCTTTTAATAAACCACCTGTTCCGTATTCATCTGCACCTTTAAAGAACAAACCGTATTCATACACTTCATCCATATACGTTTTAAATAATCCCGGTACACTAAACCAGTAAATAGGTGTTTGATAAATTACAACATCAGCCCATAAAAACTTTTCTTGCTCTTCCTTAATACTGTATCCATCTTGAATCGTTGTTGTTTTCACATAATGATTCTCACTTAACACAGTTACCATATAATCAACTAACGTTCTATTTAATCGTCCTTCTTTCGTACCGTATTTTTCATGCCCATTTATAATGAATATATTTTTCATCACTTTTCTCTCCCTTATTTTACTCTTCAGCTATTAAGCCGAGTTGCTGCTTCAGCGTAAGATTATCTTCTAAATGCCAATCTTCCGTTATCTTTCCGTCTTTCACATGCAAAATATCAATTGCAAAAAAATTGATTTTCTTATCATTATGAGTTCCTGTAAAAGAAAGACGAGCTGTTACTTTATCACCAACCACTAATAAATCTTCAATCTCGCAATGTATATCAGGAACGACTTTGCGAAAATTTTGCGCCGCAAGCTTTAATCCTTCAGTGCCTTGTGGTCGACCTTTCGGCAGTGTGTTATCGAAAAAATTTTCAGTAACCGTCTGCGGAATAAGCTCCTCTTTACCTGTATCCCAAAATGCATAAAAACGCTGAGCTGCATGCACGATTTCTGTCGCTTCCTTTTTACTTAATGAAGAATCAATTGTCATTGCTTTTGGCTTCGGCATTTCCTTTAATAACTGAATTTCAGTTTTTTGCTCACCACTACATGCTACAAGCACAATACAAATGACAAAAAAACTAAGTAACATAAACAGCTTTTTCATAACCATGGAAATCACCTCCTCTTCATACAAACCCTTTGTATTTCTTATTGCTATTGTATATGCAGTAACTTCCTTTATGGAAGTAGTGATATTTTTTTCATATAGTTACCAAAAAGATAGTTTTGTGATACGATAAGGCAAATTCATTAAAAAAATTTTTATGGAGGCTATTTCCATGAGCAATATAGATCCAGTTGTATTAACGAAAGGTTTACCTGGTATACCTTGTCCTATCGCTAAAACTCTTGACGTAATTAGTACAAAATGGACGTTTTTAATCATTCGCGATCTTCTTATCGAAGGAACATTAAGATTTAGCGATTTACAAAAATCAATGGACGGGATTAGTCCGAAAACATTATCACTTCGCCTAAAAGAATTGGAAGCACAAGGGATTATAACGAGAAAAGTATACCCAGAAGTTCCACCTCGCGTAGAGTACACGTTAACGGATAAAGGAAAGCAATTAGAGGGGATATTTATTGAATTAAAGCGGTTTGGATTAAGTTTATAAACGAAAAGCCCCTTACCATAAAAATAGTAAGAGGCTTTTCGTTATTCACTACATTACTTCGCAAAACTTTGAGCTAGCTGTTTCTCTCTCCACATAAATGTAATGCCGAGACCAACGATTAAAACAACACCTGAAAATGCATATGGATAATTAATGTTTATATCAAATAATATTCCGCCCATCGCTGGTCCTGCGATATTTCCTAAACTCGTATACGTTGAGTTCATACCAGCAACGAATCCTTGCTCTTTTCCAGCTGCTTTTGATAAAAACGTCGTTAAAGCTGGACGAAGTAAATCAAATGCTAGGAAAATAAAGCAAGTAACGAGAAGTACACTCCAATAATTAAAGACTACAGTTGAGACGAATGCTAATACTGCACCTACAATTAAACATATTTGAATTAATACTTTCTCACCGAACATGTCAACCAATTTGCCAAACATAAATACTTGCACAACTACCCCAAAGATGGAGCTAATCGTAATAATTGCAGCAATATCTTTCGGTGTAAAACCAAATTTATGATCAGAAAACAAACTAAAAACAGTTTCATATGCTGATAATCCAAATGCGAGTACAAATACAATAATAAATGCGATTGCATACATTGGATTTAATGATTTCTTTAAATCTCCGATAAAGCTGGATTCTTTCGTATTAGCAGAAATCTCTGCAAGTTCTTCTTTCGTTAACGGCTCTTTCAAAATAAATATAGAAATCACGCATGCAACAAAGGCAATCACTGCTGCCACAAAGAACGGCACACGTATACCGTATTCTGCAATAAACCCGCCGATTCCAGGCCCTATAATAAATCCGGTGCTGATAGCTGCTGAAAGATAGCCCATCGCCTTTGGACGTTCTTGAATAGAAGTAATATCAGCAACATATGCCGTAACACCCGGCATAATAAACGCGGCACTAATTCCGCCTAACACCCTCGCTGCATAAAGCATCCACACATCTGTACCTAATCCAAAAAGAAGCTCTGAAACACCAAAAATAAATAATCCAATGATTATCATTTTCTTCCTACCGTAAATGTCGACCCAACGACCCGTAATAGGTGAAGTAATAAGCTGCGCCATCGCAAACACTGCAACGAGATAACCCATCGTCTTTCCTGTTAAATTCATATCATTCATAAAGGATGGCATAACCGGAATGATTAATCCAATCCCTAAAAAAGCGATAAATATATTACTCAAAAGAATGATCAATACCATCTTTTGTTCTTTTATCGGTTTCTTCAATTTTTAACACCTCTTCCCGTAGTTCCTCTCAAAAATAATGCCCAAAAAGCTTTTTCTTTATCCTGCTATTTGTGGCTCATACTGAGTAAAGATGTCCCCACTCATTAGAATTTCACTCTATCCTTCCACACATACATAAACACAGGGTGAATGACTATCATTCAGTTTCCCGCAGAAATGAACCTACCTTTTCAGACAGGTTCATCTTACTACTTCTTTATATGTAGTGCATGTGTTAAAAAATCTAGTACTTCTGCCTTTTGTAGCTCGACTTGCTCATCATCTTTATGATCATATAAATAAACTTGTTCCGCTGCTGATTCAACAAGAGCGATAAATAACTTCGCTGTTCGCTCTGCGTGAACCGAATCACGAATTTCACCTGATTCTTTTGCCTCACTTAAAAAGTCACTTAGCCATATATAAAGAGGCTCATATACAGCTTCCCATTCTTTTATATGTTCAGTTGATGCAAGGCCCGCATACATTAATGCTTGTATTTCACGATATTCAGCTATAAAGGTAAATACTGCATCTATTACTTGCTCAACTTTACTTGAAAAAGGTGAATCGTTCTGTACTTTTTCTTTCACTGCAAGTATCATCTTCTCAACCATCACTTCTGCTATTGCAGGCATAACAGATAACTTAGAAGGAAAATATAAATAGAAAGTTCCTTGTGCAATGCCAGCCAATTTCACGATATCAGAAATCTTCGTTTTTTCAACGCCCTTTTCCTGAAACACTTCAATAGCTGCATAGACAATTTTTTCTTTTTTATTCATCATCTAAACCCTTTCACACGCGTATTGAATGACTGTCACTCATTTTATAAAATAACTAGCTGTACTGTCAATCATCGTGCACTTTTCATAATAAAAATCTCCCAACAAATCGTTAGGAGATTTAACTTTAATATCCTTTTCTTATGAAAGAGCCTTTAATCCCGTAACTCCACATACGATAAGAGCTACGCTAATCAAACGTGCCTTACTTTTCGATTCACCAAACAGAAACATATTTAATAAAACAGCTCCTGCTGTTCCAATGCCAATCCAAACCGCATAAGCTACACTTACTTGTAAGAACAAGAAAGATGTGTATAAGAATGCAAAGGAAGTTGCAAATCCACCTATATAAATCGCTCCATTTGTTAACGTCTTATCTTTACTATACATTTTAAGGCCTATCACACCGACTATTTCACTAATTGCAGCAAAAAATACGAAAATCCAACCCATTTTTAAGCAGCTCCTTTCACAATTTCTTCCGCGGTTTCTTCTTTATTATCAGCTAATTTTAAACCGATAACGCCCGCTACGACCATCACGATAAAGAATAGTTTTCCTATACTGAAACTGCCGCCGAAAAGGAATACATCCATTAGGAAAGTACCTACCGTACCAGCTCCGGCAAACACAGCATATACAGTCCCTGTTGCAAGATGTTCGCACGCTTTCGATAGGAAGTAAAAATCAACAGCGATAACTCCTACAATAATGACCCAATGCCACCAAGTATGAGCTGTATTAAAACCAAACACCCAAAAAATTTCAAAGATACATGTTAATATGACATATAACCAAGCTTTATTTTTCATATCTCTCACCTTCTATTATTTACTGACTGACCGTCAGTCATTTTTAATTTAAAAAATATAATCTCACTCTAACTACTATTTAAAAAACCAATATCATCCTCATTTATCCTTATATTTGTTCCGTTATTAAGCTAACTACATATAAAAGTTGCTTATCTACACCCTTTCACAGAAAAAATGACTGAATGTCATTCATAAACATTCTACATGACCAATTGATAAAGTGTCAACACCCGGATTCTATTAACCAAAAAATATTTTAAATTTCTTAAATACACATGTATATTTCTTAATAATCTGTCAATAATGGTAGTAACATAATATTTTCTCCATTCCCCCTTGGAGATCCCTTTGAATCGAGCAGTTGCTTTTAGCTAACTGCTCTTTTTTAATTTATCGGCACATTATAATTAAATACTCATAGATAAATTCCAAAACAAAGACCTGTACTCCCTTTTCAACATGCAACAAAGAACGAAATATTTTGTACGCTATTTACTTTTCAACGAGTCTTTGTATGCAATAATTTTATTTTCGAGCATCTTCTCTGTAATTTCTAAGTTTTCTCTTTGAGTTCGAATAGATTTTTTATGATTTTCTAACAGTTGTAAACGAGCTTCGGTTGTATGCTCTCCTTCTAAATATAATCTAGCATATTCTCTTATTTTCGCTATCGGCATTTGTGTTTGTTTTAATTTCATTACAAACTGCAACCACTTTATATGTGACTCTTCATACAATCTATTCCCATTTGCATCGCGATTTGCAATTAATATGTTCTCCTTTTCATAATAACGTAATGTATGTGTGCTCACTCCTAATAATTTAGCTACCTCGCTAATTGTGTACATAACCATTCTCCCTCCGCACGCCATTTACTCTCATATATTTTACTGCCTTATCCAAATTATAAAAAACATTTGACTTAGAGTATACTCTAACAAATACAATCTAACCATGATAAATTAATTTGAATTTAGGAGGCTTTTATATGAAATATACTGTTATTACTGGTGCTAGTTCAGGAATTGGCTATGAATCCGCTTTAGCCTTTGCATCTCGTGGAAAAAACTTAATACTTGTAGCTCGAAGACAAGCAGAATTAGAAGAATTAAAATTGAAAATTAACGAAATGCATCCGGAATTGGATGTTGTCATTCGAAGAACTGATTTATCAGTCACTGAAGAAGTTTATAAATTTTATGAAGGTCTACAAAGTTTTCAAATTGAAACGTGGATTAACAACGCAGGTTTTGGTAATTTCGCCTCAATTGCTGAACAAAATTTAAACAAGATAGAAACGATGTTGCATGTAAATATAGAAGCACTAACAATACTATCTTCCCTTTTCGTTCGAGATTATTCAATGACCGCAGGAACACAGCTTATTAACGTTTCATCAGGCGGTGGATATACGATTGTTGCCAATGCTGTTACGTATTGCGCTACGAAATTTTATGTAAGTGCATTTACAGAAGGACTATCTCACGAACTGAAAGAACAAGGTGCAAAACTACAAGCAAAAGTTTTAGCTCCTGCTGCAACTGAAACAGAATTCGCAAAACGTTCATTTGATATTGATGAATTCCAATACGATAATGTTGTACCAAAATTCCACACTGCAAAACAAATGGCACAATTTATGCTCGACCTTTATGATAGCGATAAAGTTGTAGGGCTTGTCGATGGTTCTACTTATAACTATGAGCTTAAAAATCCCATTTTTAATTTTGCAGTGAGACAAACGAATTCAAATTCTTAACAACATCTCATTTCTGATTAAAATATAGATACCCACTATTTCTTAAATAATAGTGGGCCTTTTTTCTCTCTAAAAATTTCACCCCACATACCGTATCATCGCCACCTCATCACAATAATCAACTTTTGGACAATGTCTACAATCAATCCACACTTTTTCTGGCAATGCTTGTCTATTCACAAAATCAAACCCGCACTTTTGAAAAAATTCTGTTTCATATGTTAAAGAAATTACCCTGTTCACTTTTATCTTTTCCGCCTCATTCATTACATGATTCACTAACTTACGCCCTATCCCTTTTCCTGCATATGTATGCGAAACTACTAACGATCGTACTTCTGCAAGGTCCTCTCCTAACACATGCAAACCAGCAACTCCAACGACTTCCTCCCCTTCTTTCATAAC
The DNA here is from genome assembly GCF_016651125.1 of Bacillus sp. TH17. NCBI lineage: Bacteria > Bacillati > Bacillota > Bacilli > Caryophanales > Bacillaceae > Bacillus > Bacillus sp. TH17. The sequence continues at coordinate 530,638 of NZ_JAEKEN010000001.1, read as the reverse complement.
ATATAAACATTGTAAATATTGATAGAGAGACAAAAGAGAACGCGGCAAAACAACTCCTTCTTTTGCATACATTTCAATGAGATTATAAATTTCTTTCACATCACTTGTAACCGCTTTAAAGATTTTCATATTATATCCCCTTGCCCCAGTGTTAATATTTATAACATTATATGAATTTTAATTCATAATTTCATATAATAATACATCTCTCTTTTCTCTCCGTCAATCACTTTTCTGAATTTTATCCCGCATTAACGGGCAGTAAGACTCCCACCTCAAAATTCGGCTGAAGCAAAGAAGGTAGGTGGGAGTCGGGCTGCCCCTAAACGCCCGATTGGTGAAGGCTAATAATCAGTGGTGGATGAACAAAACCCCCACTGATTAAAGTTTCACTTTACACAAACAAAAAACCAAGCAACTTAATCGATGCTCGGTTCCTCATTTCGTATCGGCAATACCGTCGAATATTTAATTTCACGAAGTGCTAAACTCGTCTGTATACGTGTAATCCCTAATTTATTTAGTTTCCTAATAAAATGCTCCAGTTCCTTACGATCACGATTTGCAACTTTTAATAAATAATCATACTCTCCTGTTAAACAGTGACATTCTAACACTTCAGGCATAGATTCTAATTCTCGTTCTAACACTTCAAGCTTTTCATACTGATGAATATTCGTGCTCATAAAAATGAAACATAATAAATCAAATCCAAGCTTTTCTTGATTTAAAATTGCTACTTTCTTATCAATAAAACCTTCCCCATCTAACCTTTTTATTCGTGCATGCATCGCAGCTGGAGATAAATTAACACGGCGTGCTAGTTCTGCATTACTTACTTGTGACTCCTTCTGCAATATATCTAAAATTTTCACATCCAAATCATCAAGCACTTTAATAACAGATGACTCCATCAAAATTCCCCCTTTTTTCTTACCGACGATTATTCGAAGAAACATCTCATAACTTATATAAAACTGAATATTTTTCTGTAAATAAGATTTCTAACGAAACATTTTATCGAGTTTTTACCATTATACAAAAGAATATATTAGATAATAAAGAAAAATGCTAAAATTATTTACAGTTCATTCTTATTTCAACAAAGGGGTTTTTAGTATGCCTTATTTTTACGTCTTTTTACTATTATTAACAAGCTTATTATGGGGAGGAAATTTTATCGTTGGGAAATCACTTGTCAATCATGCGTCTCCGATGACACTGACAAGTTTAAGATGGATGATTGCGATTGTTTGTTTATTACCACTCGTATGGTTTAAAGAGAAGAAAATTATTCCACCGCGTGCTGCTATAATCCCGTTAGTAATTATGGGAATTACAGGCGTCGCCCTTTTCAACATTTTTCAATTTTTAGCACTAGAAAAAACATCCGCAACGAATGTAGGTCTTATTTCTACATTGAACGCTATTTCAATTGCATTATTTTCTGTGCTATTTCTAAAAGAAAAAGTAAATACACTTCAAATTCTTTCTATGATTCTTTCATTTTTCGGGGTTATGCTCGTCCTTTTAAAAGGAAATTTTGCTCTTTTATTTTCACTACATTTTAATAGCGGGGATTTATGGATGATTGCAGCAGTTTGTATTTGGGGCATTTATTCTGTTTGTAGTAAATGGGCGACAAAAACAGTTACACCGCTAATGGCTACATTATATTCTGGCATTTTTGGTGTCATTTTATTGCTTCCATTTAACATAGGTAGCTTCACTGTTTCCAATATCAACTCTTCCTTCATAACATCACTTTTATATACAGGACTCATTTCAACAGTACTTTGTATGGTGTTTTGGAATATTGGTGTACAGAAATTAGGCGCTACTACATCGGGGATTTTTCTAAATTTCAATCCAATTTTCACAGCTATTTTAGCATTCCTTTTCCTTGGAGAAGAATTAACATGGATTCAAATTTTCGGTACAATCATCGTCGTGACAGGGTGTTATTTATTTTCTCATTTCAAAACCGTTGCTGTTCAGCCAACTAGAACTTTAATGCGAAAACATTCTTAATCAAAAACATCGCCACCAAAGTGGCGATGTTTTTATTTACCTTTCATTTCTTTCACATACTGCTTTTCTTCTTCTGGCGATAAACGTTCTGTTGCCTTTCCGGTATCACCACCTTGAATTTCCCACAAAAAGTTATGCTCCTCAACCGTCTGTGAAAAATCCCCTTTCTCCCAACGCTCTAAAGTAGAAAGTAGCTTTGATTTATATTTAAAATTAGTACTGCTTTCTACTGCGTTCTTCGCACTACTAATTTCCTTATTTGTCATTTCGATAAATCCCCATTTCTCAGAGGATTTCACTTTTTGATGTACCATCCTATGCATTGTAGAAATAATTTCATCTTCACTAACTTGTGGCTTCTCTTCCTTTACTTTCTTCTCCTGTTGATCCATTACTTTTTGTACTTTAAGGCTCTTCTCCTCCTCCTCTATATAATTAAGAAGTTTAGTAACACCGAATACAGCTCCTACCGCAATTACAATCATTGTAATTGTCCCTATTATCCATTTTTTCATATTATGTACTCCCCATTCCCCCTAATAATTACATAAACAAATGGAATCGCCTGCACATAGTCGATTCCATTTGTTTCCTTATTTCATTTTAAGCCTTCATCGCTTCTCGTACAATGTAACTGTCCACATATTGCTTAAATTTCACGATTTTTCCATTTTTAAGCTGCCACACATGAACAAATTCCGCCTCAAATGATTTTCCCGTCTCTTTATAAACTCCTGAGTAAACACCTTCAGCAATAATCACATCTTTTCCGTTTACTTCATGGTACGTCTTTACACTCGCTTTATAATCATCCCATTCTGATCCTAAACGACTAAATACATTTTCCATTATAGCTTCTGTACCTATATACGTTCCGCCGTACGGAAAACCTTCTGCCTCTGTCCATTCCACTTTTTCAGAAAATGCTTCTGCTAAATGTTTTGCATTCGAAGAAGCTGATCCTTCATACGTGCTTTGAATAATTTCTAAATTTGTTTTTTGCTTCATTATTTTTTCGCCCCAAACGCGTTTGCCGCTAAAATAAGTCCAATTTCTAACGCTTTAACGCGCGGGAACCGCTCCTTTATTGCCGTTTGAATTTCTTCACTTGAAGGATTTCCTGCAAGAACTTCATCAAATGCAACTAAATATTTACGAGTATGTTTAATCGCGTCTCCTGTATTTGGTACGTCATAATCACGATGACCCGCTACAACAATTTCAGGATGAAGATTTTCAAGTTCACTTAATGTTTCTAACCATTTATGACGAGCTTCAGCATCTGTTTCTAACGTCCATACGAAAGTATTGTTATAAACGATATCGCCTGTAACAACGGCTTTTAATGATGGAATCCATACATAACTATTATTCGGTGTATCACCTTGCAAACCACCTTTAATGATTAAATCATTTCCCTCTAAAATCAATTTCTCTTCTGTTAATTCCTCTGGAACAATTGGTTGATGAGGAACATTATGCCCAATAGATGGTTTCCACTGTTCCACTTTCTTCTCAAATGTGTTACGAATATCTTCAACAGTATTCCGTAATGCAACAATCTTCGCTTCTGGAAATGCTTCATGTAATACATTTAATCCAAAATAGTGATCTGGATGGAAATGAGTCACATAAATATGAGTTAAATTCTTTCCTGTTTCAATAATTTGAGCTGCTAAACGGTGCGCATCACTTAATAAAAATTGTGCATCGATAAGAATTGCATCTTTTTCTCCGTATACAATTGTGGATGTAACTTGAAATGCTTGCTCAGATCCTGTAAAAACCTCTAAATGTAATTTTGACATGTTATTTCCTCCACTTTTTATTTACTCTTTTATATTCCTTTATTCTTTAAGCTTTATTCTAGTTGTAACTAACTTAGTTACAACTAGAATAAAAAAATATACGAATCATTTTATTACTAATCGACTTGATGTAATCATTATAGTTACACCAAGTCGTCAAGTCAACACTAAAAAAATAAAATTTACTTCGTTTTCATTACTTTCTCTTTTAAGAAGCGATCTACATATCCTTCTGCTTTTACAACGAATAAATACGCACCCATTGATAATAATGCAAGATCTAATTCATATCCCGGATTCTTTCCATCTCCTAATAAGCCTGCTGCTCCATTTACCTTTACGATAGCTCCAGCCAAAATAAGAGCGAATAACAATCCTACATACCTCACGCCTAAACCGATAATTAATAATATACCACCAACTAATTCAACTGTTGCTACGCCATATGCAAGACCACCTGGTAAACCGATGCTTGTAAACCATCCTGCTACGTTATCTATACCTGATTGAAACTTTGCTAAACCGTGTGCAAAAAAAGTAACTCCTAATACGATACGAATAATTAAATTACCAATATATTGATTCATTCTGAACTCTCCCTTTTTGTTTCGTTATGGTGAACATTTATTCACAAGACAAAACAATACGGTATTTCTTTTCATTCGTCAAATGCTTTTTTAAAGAAACCAAAAAACATTATCCTTTTTGCAGATAATGTTTTTTATAAAATAGTGCTAATTCAAGCTTTCGCTCTATTACTTAGAAAAAAGTTGAAAATTTTTCCCAGCACCTATATAAGACAATAAAGACACATCTTCTTCCATCACCATTCCAACAACATTCACTTTCCTATCTTCAGGTAAATCATTTATAACTATTTGCATTTCACCAGCATATCTACCGTACAATTCATTATCAATTGTAATACTGCCTCGTTTTCTTGAAATTGTATTCATCGGTTGTAATGCAACTTTATTTTCTTCGCGCGATTCTACAGAACGAATTACATCACGAGCCGGATCTAACCTATTTTTATGCACTTGCTCTACCACTTTTAATACTTCACTTGCATTTATAAATGACTCATATCGCACTGGAATAATCCCACCACTCGCACTCGAGATTTCTTGTACACTCTCTAGGCTCCCGCTTATATCTCCAATTAGCACTTTATCAACATCGCACTCTTGCACAAGTTCTAAATACGCTTCAAGTGGCCGCATATAGCGGTGCTTTTCTAAAGTTGGTAAACCTTCATATAACGGACCGCGTTTTTCACCATCTCCCGGAATAAACGCCATCGTTTTTATTCCGCACTCATGTAAATATTTATTTTGTTTTTGCAAGAATGATTTGGCTAGTCCTGTTTCTGGACGTGGATAAAAATTATGCCACGCTTCTACTCGATCTACTCGTATATTTTCCGCAAGTAACTCTTTCCAAAATGATTCTGTAATCGTACTCGCATTTAAAGCTACCTTCATCTTATGAGATACACGTGCGATTTCTTTTGGCGTAATACCGTAATCCATTCGTAAACCAGTAATGCCAAATTCTAATAACTCTTCCACATTTGCATACGTCATCCCTAAATGGTTTAACGATTTTGGAGAGACATCAACCATTAATTCCATTTCATTTTCGAGGGCTTGTTTCCCAAGTATTTGAATTAACTCCTTATACGTATTCGGATCATCTTCTGGAATGTGAAGAGATGTAAAAACAGATGAAAATCCGTTTTCTTTCACTAGTTTTAACCATGCTTCTTGTTTCTCTACTCGCTCTTTTGAAAGATAAATTGAAACTCCTATCATATGAATCTCTCCTTCTATTAATATAAAAAAAAGAGAAAGGAATCCCTTTCTCTATATGTTTTCTGCCATTTCTTCTTTAAAGCCGAAGAAGTACGTAAAGATGAATCCGAACGTATATGCAACGACTAATCCAAGGAAATATAATAAATATTTATTATCAGCAATTAACGGAATTAATGATAATCCTGATACACCTATTCCGAGTGAAGCCGTTTTCATAACAGCTTGGAATGCACCACCGACAGCCGCTCCTAAACAAGCAGTAATAAACGGTTTCCCAAGTGGCAATGTAACCCCGTATAATAGCGGTTCGCCAATTCCTAAAAATCCTACTGGTAATCCACCTTTAATCACATTACGAAGGCGTTTATTTTTTGTTTTCACATAAATCGCAATTGCTGCTCCTACTTGCCCAGCGCCAGCCATCGCGAGTACTGGTAATAAAGGTGTTACGTGAGTTTGATTAATAAACTCCATATGAATCGGTGTTAGACCGTGGTGTAATCCGACCATAACGAGAGGTAAAAATGTTCCGGCAAGCACTGCTCCAGCAAATGCCCCACCAACATTTAAAATTGCGTTAATACCGCTCGTAATACCATCAGATAAGAACCCCGCTGCTGGCTGAATCGCTAACATCGTTACTATACTTACAGCTAATACAGTAATAAGCGGTGTTACAATAATATCAACTGCATTCGGCACTGCTTTTCGTACTCTTTTCTCAACTACTACCATAAGCCACGCCGCAAAAATAACTGCAAACAAGCCGCCCCGCCCAGGTACCATTGCTTCACCAAACAATTTCACATTTGCCATCGCCGGATTGAAAATTAAAATACCCGCAATCGCCCCAAGAACTGGTGTCCCGCCAAATTCTTTCGCTGTATTCCAACCGACTAAAATTCCTAAGAATGTAAAGATACCGCCGCCAATGAGTAGTAACATTTGTAGCCATGTTGCATTCGGATCAGCACCTGCGTTTTTTGCAAAGTTAGCAACTCCGTTTATAATTCCCGAAGCAACAAGACCAGGTATTAACGGAATAAAAATGCTACCTATTTTTCGTAAAAAATTCTTCACTGGTGTATTATTTTTCTTCTTCATCTCTGACTTTATCTCTTGACCGATATCTTCAAGGTGATGATCTGCAACTTCACCAATTCGTAATCCTGTTAAAACTTCCATTTCAGCTGCTACTTTATTTACTGTCCCTGGTCCAACAACAACTTGAAGTGTGTCATCTTCAATCACGCCCATAACGCCTTCAACCTTTTTCAAAAGGTCCATGTTCACTTTACTTTCATCATGAAGCGTTAATCGCAGCCTCGTCATACAATGAGCAATGCCACGAATATTTTTGATTCCCCCAAGTTGCTCTGAAATTTCTTTGGCTAGTCTCTCTTCTTTCTTCATAATAGAATTCCCCTCCCTATTATTTATAATGCCTTCTTCACAAACCCTTTCGCTTCTTGTAGTTTTTCTTTTGCTTCCCCATACTCACACTGTAGTAATACCATAACGATAGCAGCTTTCACGTTACGATTTGCTTTTTCGTAATACTCTGCCGCTACTTCATAACTAACTCCTGTTGCTTCCACAATAATTCGTTTTGATCGTTCTACTAACTTTTCATTCGTAGATTGAACATCTACCATTAAGTTTTTATATACTTTTCCTACACCAATCATTGACGCTGTAGAAATCATATTGAGTACTAACTTTTGCGCTGTGCCAGCCTTCAACCGTGTTGAGCCTGTTAATATTTCTGCGCCTGTTTCCACTTCCACATTTAGTTTTGCATATTTACTTATTTCAGCATTTTTATTACAGGAAATACTAGCTGTACTTGCTCCCACGCTACTTGCATATTTCAATCCGCCAATTACATAGGGTGTTCTACCACTTGCTGCAATTCCAATAACCGTATCTTTCTCGTTTAATCCAATACTTTTTAAATCTTCTTTTGCTAACTCTTCACGATCTTCGGCACCTTCCACCGCCTTAGTAAACGCTTTCAATCCACCTGCTATAAATCCTTGAACCATTTTATCATCTGTTCCAAATGTCGGGGGACATTCTACTGCGTCTAAAATGCCTAAACGGCCACTCGTACCAGCCCCAATATAAATTAAACGGCCTTCTTCTTCAAAAGACTTAGTAACAATTTGTACAACCTTTTCAATTTCTTCTATTTCATTTTCAACTGCTAACGCAACAGTTCGATCTTCTTCATTCATACTTTGTAACACTTCTTTTATACTCATCTCATCTAGATTCATCGTTTTCTCATTACGGTGTTCTGTCGATAAATTCTCTAACATATTGCCACCCTCTTCGAAATTATATTTCACACTTTTATTATAACTTTAAGAAACTAAAAATCAATAACTCTTTCTTATTTTATGAAATAAAATTTCACAACATGACATATTTGTGTCAAAGATAATAAAAAAGATGAGTCTCCCCATCTTTTCTTCTACTTCAATTTCCGTAACCGTAATGCTTCTTCTCTCGTCTCCATAAATTGATCTAATACTTTATTACCAATTCGATTGAAAGTAATCACATATAAAGCATCAATCATATTCAGTTGCGTCATTCTCGAAGCAATACTCGCAATGCGATGGTCTTGCTCTACATCCGGCATACAAAGGCGAATATCTGCCGCTTTATATAAAGGAGATGATTGATCTAGCTTCGTAATCGCAATAACTGTAGCCCCTCGCTTCTTCGCATATTGCGCCATTTCGAGCACATCTTTCGTCCGCCCAGAAGTTGAAATCGCCACAAATATATCTCCCTCTTTTAAATTCGTGACGAGTGGCAACATCATATGAAAATCAGATAGCATCATCGCTGTAAATCCGAGCCTTGTAAATTTATAAGCCCCGTCCATCGCCGGAGTAGCCGATCCGCCTACTCCGTAAAATATAATTTTATCCGCATTTACAATACGATCTGCAGCTTTCTCAAGTTCCTTTTTATCTATCGCAGTAACGCTCGCCTCAATTGCAGCTTTATTCACATATGTAACTTTATTAAACAAATCGTACGGTCCATCTTCCGTATTCATCACTGAAAAATCATTAATATTATAATCAGCAATCGTTAATTCACGAACGAGCGCTATCTTAAATGCTTTAAAGCTTCCGATTCCAATCGATTTACAAAAGCGAACAACACTCGCCTCACTTGCACCTGCATTCGTTGACACTTCTTTCGTCGTTAAATTCGGAACAATCTCAGCATTCTCCATTATGTACATGGCAACCTTCTTTTCAGCTGGTGAAAATTGATCCATATTACTTTCAATTTTAAATAGTAGTGTTGAAGCTTTCACTATTTAACCTCCACTTCTTACGGTTGCGTATATTCTCTAATATCATTTGTATCATATAGATAAAAACCATCATTGCCAGGTGGATGGTGAACAATTACAGTTCGATCCCCTTTTTTATATGACGTTATTTCACCTTCAGATCGCTGTTTTTCCCATCCATGTATCCAAATTGCAAAGTCAGGTACAAAAGCAGTGTACTTATAGTCTTTCGGGTTTTCGTCTTCTACATAGGAAGAAAAAATAGAAACTGGAAAATTTTTCACTTTTGACTCTTTCCATGCAGTAAATGGTATACATAGTGCAATAAGTATGATTACACCTATAACTTTCCCCTTTGTAATCTTCACACTTCCCTCTCCTTGTCATATCACATACATAGATTTTATCATAATTACAATCCATTCATGCTACATGACCACTGCATTTTGCAATAAAAAAAGAGCTTACCTACATCAGATAAGCCCTTCCTCTCTATACAAAATACTTCTTCAAAAGCGGCGGCGTAATAATTGTCGTCAATATAACAACAATAACAATCGCTGTGAAATTTTCTTTCGCTAACAAATTCGCCGCAAGTCCATTTGCTGCAATGATAAGCGCTACTTCCCCGCGCGACACCATTCCCGCACCAATACTGATAGAAGATTGTAAGTTAAACCCTGTTAATCTTGCTCCTAAACCTGATCCGATTAACTTTGTGAAAATTGCGATGAGCGTCATAATGATAATGAACCAAAGTTGGCTTCCGATACCTTGAAATGTAATTTCCATTCCAATACTTACGAAGAAAACCGGTACGAATATCGCGTAAGCAATCGGTTCAATTTTATGTTCCACTTCATGCTTATACTCTGTTTGCGAAATCGCAATTCCTGCTGCAAATGCCCCAATAATACCTGCAATCCCCATCATTTCACTGTAATACGAAAAAGAGAAACAAATAATAAGAGCTGCACTAATTAATGCTTCTGTTACGCGAAGTGGTACGAGCATTTTCATAATCCATGGAACAAATTTCCAAGAGATGAAAACAATACTTACAAAAAAGATAATTTTCTTTGCAATGACTAGCGTTACATTTACATCTTGTGTGCCTAAAAAACTCATGACAAACGCTAATAAAATAACGACAATTACATCATCAAATACGGCTGCACCTAAAATCGTCGTACTTTCTCTCGTATTCATTTTCCCTAAATCTCTTAGCGTTTGAACAGAAATACTAACCGATGTGGCACAAAGTAATAACCCTAAAAAGATCGCATGCGACTGTAACATTCCAAAAGCAAGCCCTGCTAAATACCCACCAAGGAATGGGAAAATAATTCCTCCCATCGCTACTGCGAATGCAGATTTTAAATTACGATTTAACTCTTCTAAATCAGTTTCGAGTCCTGCCATAAACATAAGTAGCAAAACACCGATTTCGCTAAGCTCATCAATAAGTTCTGAACTATTAATAATACCTAGCACAGCAGGACCGATAATAATACCAACGATTAATTTACCGAGTACAGAAGGCTGGCCAAGTCTAACGCTAATATCACCAGCTAATTTCGTACAAAGTAAAATGACGACAAGTTCAAAATAAAATAACATAACATCTTCTCCTACTTTATAAAGTGAAACTTTAATCAGTGGGGAATTTCCCCATCCTCACTGATTATTAGTTAAACCAATCGGGCATTTACGGGCAGTTAATGCGGGATAAAGTGAAACTTTAATGAGTGTTTTTGTCACTCTGTTAACCCTCGTCCATTCCTGCAAGTAGTTTCCCCTATTCATTTGAATATTATTTGTCACATTTTTATTTGACAAAATATTCTGAATTATAATAAAATTAATCCAGAAATTTCAAAAAACTACATACCATAACTGTACCTTTATTCACTGACGTACTCTTTTCCAATGGATTCACACTATTCGCAGTTATGGAGATGAAAAACGGGAGGAGAGTCCAAAGTGAAGTCATTATTACGAAAAAAAGCGCTTAGTACTGAATCACCACGACAGCTAGATAGAACATTAACGGCACTCGATTTAACGTTTTTAGGAATCGGCGCCGTAATTGGGACAGGGATTTTTGTATTAACAGGTATCGTAGCGGCAAAACATTCTGGCCCTGGTATTATGTTATCATTCCTTATTGCTGCATTTACTTGTGCTTGTGTAGCCTTTTGTTATGCCGAATTTGCTTCTTCTATTCCTGTCTCAGGAAGTGTGTATACTTACGCATACATGACAGTCGGAGAAGTTGTCGCCTTTATCGTTGGTTGGTGTTTAATGCTCGAATATTTACTCGCTGTTGCAGCGGTAGCTGTTGGCTGGTCTGGATACTTACAATCATTGCTTCAAGGGTTCAATATACACCTTCCCACCATTATTTCCTCGGCTCCTGGTACAGGAAAAGGTGGTCTCATTGATTTACCAGCTGTTTGTATTTTACTTCTCATTACTGGGCTTTTAAGTTTTGGTATACGCGAAAGCGCACGCATTAATAATGTTATGGTCCTTATCAAATTAGCAGTTATTATCGCCTTTATCGTAGCAGGCGCAAAATATGTAAAGCCTGAAAATTGGACACCGTTCATTCCATTCGGGTACGACGGTATTATTACCGGAGCTGCGACTGTCTTCTTCGCCTTTTTAGGTTTTGATGCAATCGCAACCGCGGCAGAAGAAACGAAAAAACCGCAGCGTGATTTACCAATTGGCATTATCGGTTCCCTTCTTATTTGTACAGTTTTATACATGATCGTATCTTTCGTTTTAACAGGCATGGTTCCTTATACGCAATTAGACGTTTCTGATCCAGTTGCATTTGCACTACATTTCGTTGGTGAAGATACTATTGCGGGGCTACTTGCAGTTGGTGCGATGACAGGAATGACAACCGTTCTTTTAGTCGTTATGTATGGACAAGTTCGTGTTTCTTATGCAATGAGCCGAGACGGCTTACTCCCAAAAGCTTTATCACGCGTAAATAAAAAAGTAAAAATCCCTTTATTAAACACATGGATTACTGGAGTATTTGCAGCTTTATTAGCAGGACTTTTAGACCTACATTTACTAGCGAATTTAGTAAACATCGGTACGTTAACAGCCTTCACATTCGTTTGCTTTGCTGTACTTATTTTACGGAAAACTCATCCTGATTTAAAACGAGGCTTCCGCACACCACTCGTACCTGCACTACCGGTTGTCGCTATTCTTTGTTGTTTATATTTAATGACTAATTTGTCCAAAACGACATGGATCAGCTTTTCATTTTGGCTTATAGTCGGTTTATGCGTATACTTCTTCTACTCTAGAAAACATAGTCATTTAGCTACTAAAAAAACAAATGATGAGAAAAAAGAAGTATAAAAAAATAGCTCGCCTATAATAAAGGCGAGCTATTTTCATTAACGATTGTAAAACGAAAAATACACCGATCAACTTTTGTATACTTATCCCGCTATTTGCCGGGCAGTAAGACTCCCACTGATTAAAGTTTCACTTTATTCTCCCTTACTTCGTCTCTTTCTTTTTCTTTCTCCACGCGTTTACACTATCAAAGAAAAAGTTAATAAATAGCGTTCCTAATCCCGCTAATAAAAATGTCATTAAAAATAGAATCCATATACTTTTATCTTTTAATAAATAATATCCTACAAGGAGCACAACGGCGATCCATACATATTCAAGAATTCTTTTTAGCTTTTTCTCTTCCAAATTATTCGCTCCCTTTTTCTATACTACTTTTAGTATAACAAAAAAAAAGCCTATCATGATAAGCTTCTTTTTCTTATACCTTATTTGTTGATGCTTTTTTCAACAAGTGAAATAGCGTGCTCTAGCGTACGATTCATTGATTCCACATACTCATCTTTTACATTTTTATCTTTTACTACAGCTTCTGCAACTGTAATTTTTTGACTCAATGATCTCACTGAACCGTCCGTTACATTTGCAGCTTGTGCTTTTTTCACTACTGCTTTTGCAGATTCAATATTCACTTGTAATTTTTCTTTCGGTGTTTTTGGCTGTTCTTCTGCTACCTTTGATTGTACAAATGTTTGGTTTGCTGTTTTTAATTCATTATACGTTTGAACAATTTGTTCTCCTGTACTTGCTATATTCTCAAACACTTTCTTTGCATTGTCATAACTTCTTTTTAATTCGTTAAAAGCTGCTTGGGAATACTGACCTGGTTTTTCACCAAATTCATAAGTACCAGCTAACACTTCTTTCACTTTTCCACTCTCTTCATATAACGCATTTACTTGCTCTAATTTTGTACGATTAGAAAATTCGTTATATGCTGCTAATACTTCTGAAGAACTTAATGCTTTACTATATAATTTTGCTAACGCAATTTGTCCATTTAACGGAATACCACCATTTCCATTGCTATCTGGATCTGCACCAAGTGCAAATGGTACGTTCGGGTGATATACTTTCCCTTGAGCTGGCTGACTATTTACTTTTTTACCATCTACATAAATTGCTACTTCACTTCCATTATACGTTCCTGTTAAATGATACGTTTTGTTTGCTTCTAATTGAACACCTACACGTTTATAACTTCCGCCAATATGAGCCCATAATTCTACATATCCACTTCCTGTAGACTCAAAACCAATTCCACCGCTCTCTGTATTTTGCAAAATACCTTGTCCGCGAATTTCATTCATTGAAAATACAGTTTCTAACGTAAATGAATTTGCTACTTTTTCTTTTTGTGTTGCTGAAAATGGAAGGTACCCAAATGTATTTGCTTTTCCATTTAATTTCATTACATTTGTTTTCAACGCTTTATCATATTCAATAGATACATTTCCTTTCACATCACCTTTTGTTCCAAACGGTGAGTTATCTTTAAATGTACCATCTAAGAAATTCACATCAAAAACGTCTGCCTTTGGTACTTTCACATTCGGATCAATATTCTCTTTTTTCGTTATGATTTCTGCAGTTAATGGTTGCTCACTTTCATTGCCAAACGAATCAATTGCAACTACTTCAAGTGTATATGATTTCCCGCCATCTAATCCTGCCAGTGTAAATGTAAGTTCTTTTGGAACTGGATCACGATAAAACTCAGAGAACGCTAATAGCTTATTTTTAATCTCACCTGTTTGTTTATCCTTTGCTTGCAAGCGATAAGAATGAACAAGAAGGTTGTCCAATGCTTGCGGGAACGTTACTGTTGCCGCATTTTCCGTTACATTTGATACAGCAAGCTTTGCATCTTTTGCAAAGTATGGTTTTTCTTTATCACGATCTTCTACATGAGTAAATGTTTCTTTCTTTGATGGTAATTTAATTTTCCAAGGTTCACCTGTCCAAGAATTCGTATGGAAGTCGCGGCGATTAATCGTTACTTCTTTATCATCCACTTCTACTAATAGACCTTGGCTTAACGTGCTAGCTCCTGACGGGATATTTCCTTGTACTTTACCACCTTCAACTTCCATATAACTTACAGAAGATGTTCCAACAGACGTAAAGTCTTTTTGATGAATCGATCTTGGATCATCTAACGGATAATGCGAATGACCTGAAAACGTAATGACTTGTGGATATTCTTTTAATACCGCATTAATTTTCGCACTATCTTTCGTTCCCCATTCTTGGCTACCGTACACTGTATCTTTAATATGTTGATGTAAAAACACAAAAATCGGTTTTTCTGGATCATCTTTTTGTGCCTTTGCCATTTCTTCTTTTAACCAATTAATTTGCTTGTCCGAATAATAGCCATGTGTTGTCCCATCCTCTGGAGACATAACAAGGAAATGATACCCTTTTACCACCTTATGATAATAAACCGATTCCATTCCTGTCTTTTCTAAGAAACGCTTCTGTGCTCCCTCTACAGATAAGCCGTTCCAATAATCATGATTACCTAGAGAATTCATTCGTACCGCATCTTTATTTGCATTTTCGTTATACACTTGCATGAAACGATCATATTGCTTTACTGAACCCGAATCAGTAAAATCACCTACAATGACAAACGCATCTTGCTTTGGTGCAAGCGTATTAAATTGCTCAATCGCTCTTTTCCAGCGGAACGTATCATCTGTTCCACTATCTTTAATATGCACATCACTTACAACTGGGAAAACGATTTTCTTCTCACTTGGTGCCTTTTCTTGCTTTTTCTCTTCCGCTTTAACCGACGTACTCCACGGTAATGATACAAATGCCAATACAAACACCATTAATAATCCAATAAGACCTTTTACTTTTCGTAAAGCAGTTCTTTCCACGTGAATCCTCCTCATAATAATTGATTCATTACAAGGGCTATTTTATCTTAAACATATTAATATCGTTTAAATAACAAATGAATTTTATTAGTTTTTTGTAAATATACAGTTAATTAAGCGTTAAGTCCAACATTACTCGTACTATTGTATACAACCACCTTTTGTCTAAAAGAGTCTGATCATTCTTTTCCCATGTCTATTCACATATAATCTTTTCTATAACATTAATGATAAGTTAAGCTGTAAGCCTATTAGACAATCTTAATTTTTAAAATTTTCTTCTTTTCTTAACACATCGGCCATGCTTCTACATTTAATAGTAGTAAAAGACAACTTAAAAAGGAGGGGTTGTATTGAAGAACAAAAAAAATATTGGCTGTTTCGCTCCTTTATCTATCATTTGTCCAGACCCTTGTCCACCGCCCCCTCCTCCAAATCCAAGTTGTGAGCGAGTAACAAATGAATTTGCAGGGAATTTCCTCATAACTAACAACACCATTCCCTCTACCAAAGATGCACTACAATCAATGATACTGTGGCAAAGTGATGGGATACTGCTTATATCAGGTACTGTCTCGGTTTACAATAGTACTAGCAGCACTGAAGCAATTACAATTCAAATCATTGGAGCAGTAACCAATATTTTCACTGTGTTTCCTGGCAATACAATATCTTACACAGGTAAAGATTTAAAATCCGTTAGTATTATTAATATACAAAATAATCCTTCACTATATTTAGAAGGCAAGTACTGTTGCCAATTTACATGTTGCTTATAGAATACCAATTTTATTACTTCCTCAATTTTAAAAAAGCATACCATTTACGGTATGCTTTTTTTATGAAATTGGATAACGTACTGTAATACAAAACTCGCCTTGATTAACAGTTGTTCCTGTCGTAGTAATTCGGACAGTAGTAAAATATCGTACAGTGAAAGTACCACTACTTTGTGGTTGTACAGTAATTGTATCAACTACTGTAGCACCGACTAAAAAATCAACTGTAATGGGATTCGCGCCTACATCATATTTCACATAACCTGAACCATATACTTCTTGTGTAATATTATTCGTATATACAATTTGAGTACCAGCACCTGTAATAGACCAGTCTGTACATACTTGATCTTGCACAAGTGTTTTATTAGAACAACAAGACAAACCGGAACTTCTCATTCCCATTTCGATCCTCTCCTATTCTACTATGAAAGTGGATAACGTGTTGTAATACAAAATTCTCCCTGATACGTTCCACCAGGTGTTGCAGGTAGCACAACTTGTATACTAGCAAAGCGGCGATACGTAAAAGCGATACTCGTTCCTGGGTTTAATGTTTGTGTATCAATTGTAGCCCCAGCAGAATCAAGCGCTTCTACAGTAATTGGACCTGGACCAACATCATATTTAACAAAACCAGTACCAACTACATTTTGGTTAATATTATTTGTATAAAGAACATTATCAATTGCTGTTGCAACTACAGTAGCAGACCACGGACTACACACTTTATCTTGCACATAATTTTTATCTGGACAGCAAGTTAATGCTGACCCTGAGCACTCACAAGACATAGTTGTTTCCCCTCTCTCTTTTATATTCCCTATATGTGTATGTCCCTCAGAGTCTTTTGCCTGTACTATTCATCTATTTTCAAAAAATATGCAAATTCCATTACCAATGACTAGATAGATTCCGATCTGTTTCGTTTTTTCATAAATTTATAGATTAAAATACCACCTACAATAATAAGAACGACGGCTAATATCGGTAGCATATATTGTCCAACAACACCCGCTGCTTTTTCCCAATGCGGACCTAATTTCATTCCAAAATAAATATACAAAGTCGTTAATGGGAACATTGCTACAAATGTATATATGCTAAATTTCCATATGTTCATTTTCGCCATACCACATGGAACGGAAATAAGCGTTCGAACTCCCGGGATGAAGCGTCCTAAAAATGCTACAACCGGCCCATATTTCTCAAAGAAATCATCTGCTTTTTGAATTTGTTCTTCTTTAATGAAGAAGTATTTCCCGTATTTTATTAATAGAGGACGACCACCGTAATAACCTAGTGCGTATAACGTTAATGGTCCTGTCGTTCCCCCTAGTGTTCCAGCTAATACAGCTAGCCAAAAATTCATATCACCCTCGTATACCCAATATCCAACCATAGGCAAAACTACCTCTGCTGGAATAAACTCAAAAGTTAAAGCTAACACAACTCCAAAATAAGAAAACTGCTTTAAAAACTCGATTATATCTAAAATAATTTGCTCCATATTTTCAACTCCTATCCTACGTTTACGTTATGCTTTTCTTGCAATTGCACTGGCGCCATTTTTACAATTCGATTTAAAATAAATAACACAATTCCAATATCATCTAAAATACCAATGAACGGTAGGAAGTCTGGAATTAAATCGAGCGGCATCGCTACATAACCAACTAAAAAAGCAATAGATAAAATTTTCTTCTTTATGGAAACCTCTTTTGAAGTAAAAAAGTCAAATAGAAATGGAACAAAACGGCGGACATGAAATACAACTCTTAATCTACTAATAAGTTTTTTCATTTTCTAGCTCCTCTCTTTGTATACAAAAAGGACCCTACCAAATATGGTAAGGGTCCTAAAAAGACAATAAGGGGCCTTTACCATTGCTGGTAAAGGTCTCACTAACAACAAAACGTTGCCAATAAAGCCGAGGGTTTCTCCCTGTAATGACGACTTTACTGTAATAAGTTACTCCCCTTTAGATACACAATTTTATACAATCACATTAAGATATTTGGAGGGGCTTGTCAATATTTTTTTCATAATGAAACCTGTTCACATACTTCTATCACTGTTACAATTTGTCTGCTTAATCTTCCCTACAATCTATTTTTAAAGCGGATTACATTTCGGTATCTCTAACCCTGAGGATTGTGCTAACTTCAATAAATAGTAACACTCCTCCCTCGCCATATGATCCGCCATCCTGGCTGATAATGAACTTAATATTTGCTCAGACAACTCTAATTCTTCTACTTCTCGAAGGAAATGCGAGAATAACTTTAGCTCTAGTGAAACGTCTTTTGTAAACTTCTTCAAAGCTGGAAAATGTTTCAGTTCTGCCCGTAAATAACCTGTCATTTCAACTGCCTTTAAATAAAATTGTTCAAAATGTTTAGCAAACAAATCACTTTTCTCCTTCAATCTTTTTTCCACAACATCTAATCCGCCTGAAATAGAACCAGCATGCCCTGCTGCATCCGTTAACCACGCGAGATGATAGTGTAGTTCATGAAAAACGGGCGGGACTTCTCCCCTCCCTAAGTATTCTAATACTGTTATATATTCCTCCACTTCATTTACCATATGATTAATAAAAGTCGGAGTAAAATGAATCACAATTTTACCTTCCAATTGCTTTTGTATAATATTTAATTTAAATGCTCGAATCTCCTCTGCAGCTTGTTCTGCATCTTTTGAAAATGCAATAAAATTTACAGTATGAATTTCATTTAAAAAGTTCGTAAATTTTTCTACAAAATAGGTGGCTTTCTGTATATCTTCTTTCTCCTGTGGAGCTAAAGCATCTAGTAAAAACTGAGCATGATCCCCAAGAACTTTGAGCCAAAATTTATGTTCAAACAGTGCGCTTTCTTCATACATTCTATCCACACTATCCCCCCTATGGTTACTCATGCCTCTGATGAAATTTGAAGCTTATAGCAATCTGGATCATACAGAGTAATTACCACCCCATCCGCATGCTGTTCTTCCGCAAAAGATATTTTGTAAAACTGTAATTTTCTCTTTACTTTTTCCATATCAGAAATTGAAAAGGTTATTAATTCACACGAAGAATTAGCAACCTTCTCTCGCCCTCGTAAATTCCGATTTACCACAAAACAAATTCTCGTTAAACCAACGTCATACCAAACACCTGTTACATGTAGTTGAGGTCTCTCCTTGCTTGGTTTAAAGCCTAAAATCCCTTCATAAAAATACAATGTTTCCTTTAAATTTTTTGATTCTAATACGATGCATGTTGTAATGCCTTCCATCCTCAACTCCCCCTGTCTCTATTAGTTTTTTATATGAGTCATAAATGACAATTATGTACGAATACAATACATAGTAATGGATATTTCATTTATAAAGGAGGGTTGTGACATGGATAAATTCATGAAATCCTACATACCTTATCACGGTCCAAACGATCCTTGTCCTCCAATTGGAAAGAAATATTACTCAACTCCCCCACACCTATTTATGGGCTTTCAACCACCTAACTTACCCCAATTCCCACCAAACGAAGCTTTAAGAAAAGGGACTTTATGGCCTGCTTTTTATGATTTTTATGAAAATCCTCACAAAAAAGGACGGTGAATAAAAACGTGACACAAACATTGCCTGATGAATATTACAAATGGATTGAAGAACTACAAGAACTAGACTTTGTATTAGTTGAACTTACCCTCTATTTAGATACGCACCCCGACGATACTGCAGCTATAAATCAATTCAATGATTTCTCCTATAAACGAAGAGTATTACAACAAAAAATTGAAGAAAAATACGGGCCACTTCAGCAGTTTGGAAATAGTTATTCTAACGCTCCATGGCAATGGAGCCAAGGACCGTGGCCATGGCAAATATAAAATGAAACTTTAATCAAGTGGAGTTTACGGGCAGCAAATAGCGGGATAAAGGAGAGAAACTATGTGGATTTATGAAAAAAAATTACAATATCCAGTTAAAGTGAGTACTTGTAATCCAGCACTCGCCAAATTATTAGTTGAACAATATGGCGGTGCGGACGGCGAACTGGCTGCTGCTCTTCGCTACTTAAATCAACGTTATACAATTCCTGATAAAGTCGTTGGCTTACTAACCGATATTGGTACAGAAGAGTTCGCACATTTAGAAATGATTGCTACAATGATTTATAAATTAACAAAAGATGCAACACCTGAACAAATGAAAGCTGCCGGATTAGACGCGCATTATGCGAATCATGATAGCGCCTTGTTTTACCATAATGCAGGTGGTGTTCCTTTTACTGCCACTTACATTCAAGCGAAAGGAGATCCTATCGCAGATTTATACGAGGATATTGCAGCTGAAGAAAAAGCACGAGCGACTTATCAATGGCTAATTGATTTATCAGACGATCCCGATATAAATGATAGCTTACGCTTTTTACGCGAACGAGAAATTGTCCATTCTCAACGTTTCCGAGAAGCTGTAGAAATTTTAAAAGAAGAACGTGATAGGCAAATTTATTTTTAATACACATATCCTAGCGATATGTGTTTTTTTACGTTAAAAGTGAAATTCTTCCTGCATTAACATATAAATAGTATATTTATTCAATTTTACGCATTATTTTAAAATATTTTTAAAATTCCCTCTTGCTTTCTAGTCATCAGACCTTTAAAATAATAACAGTCAATCGACAAATTATTTGAATTTTCGACAAAAAAACGCTCATTAGGAGGCTTTTCTTTATATGCGTACAACTTTAAAACCAGCGCAAATACTTTCGATTAGTTTATTACTATTCGCAGTTTTCTTCGGTGCTGGTAATATGATTTTTCCGCCTCTTCTCGGTCTTTCTTCCGGAGAAAATATGTGGGTTTCCATTACAGGATTTATTATTACAGATGTCGGTTTATCTTTACTAGCTATCGTCGCTGTTGCCCTTGCTGGTGGTAGTTTTAATACTTTAGCGAGCCGTGTTCACCCAAAATTCGCAGCAGTATTCGCTATCATTATTTATCTTTCCATCGGCCCACTATTTGTTATTCCACGAACTGGAACTGTATCTTATGAAATTGGGATTGCACCACTTTTCCCAGATCAATGGTACTCTATGTTAGTTTTTAGTGCGATTTTCTTTATAGTCGTCTACTTCTTATCGTTAAATCCATCCAAATTAGTAGATCATATCGGAAAAATATTAACGCCAATTTTGCTTGGAATTATTGCAATTATGGCAACAAAAGCGATTCTTTCACCAGGATCATTTGCAGAACCTGTTGGTGACTATAAAGAAATTCCATTTTTCAAAGGATTTCTTGAAGGCTTTTTAACATTAGATGCAATCGGAGCACTCGTATTATCAACGATTGTTGTAAATGCAATTCGTCAAAACGGGATACAAGATAAGAAATCCATTGCGAAATATACAATTATTTGCGGAAGCATTGCGGCTCTTTTCTTAACAATTGTTTACTTCTTACTAGGTTATATCGGCGCTTCAAACGGAAACTTAGGACAATTTGAAAATGGCGGTCAACTATTAGCAACTATTATGTATCAATTTTTTGGGACAAGCGGTAATGTTTTATTAAGTATCGCAATTATCTTTGCTTGTTTAACGACTGCAATCGGTGTTGTAAGTGCATTCGCCAACTATTTCACAACAGTATTAACAAATGTTTCATATAAGAAGCTTGTACTATACGTTTGTATTTTTAGCTTCGTTATTTCAAACTTAGGATTAAGTTTATTAATCAAAATTACATTACCTGTATTAATTATTTTATATCCAATTACAATCATTTTAATTTTCGTATCCTTTATTGATAAATATACGAAACGTAAACCTTCTGTCTATATCGGAGCGATGATTGCAGCATTCATTATTAGCTGTATTCATGCACTTGATAATGTGGGAATGATACCAAGTTTTATCGCTAATATCGTACACACAATTCCTTTTTATAACTTAGGAATCGGCTGGATTGTTCCAGCAATAATCGGTGGTATAATCGGATACTGTATTCCACAAACAGAAGCTGCAGGTGAAGTTTCTACAAAATAAAGAAAAGAAGCAAGCATGAAATCCATGCTTGCTTCTTTTTATTTTCTATCGCTGAATACAGTATTTGTATATGAGCGAACAGTTAACATATAGTAGCCTAAGTAAATCATGATATACACTCCTATACTACCTAGTAAAGGAAGACTATATTCAAACATTCCTGTAAAGCCCATCAAACTCAAAAATGCAAAGAACGTATGACAAATCGCAAGCAGTAATGGTACTACGAAAATCGCTCCTACTTGTTTTTTTACAGACTCTGTTGCTTCTCTTTTCGTTAGTCCGATTTTCTTTAACATTCCGTATGCTGGTCGCTCTGCCAGCGCTTCTGTTATTTGTTTAAAGTATAAAATACAGCCAGTAGCAAGAATAAAAACAATCCCTAAAAATACACTTGCAAATAACAACACTGCACCATCTTGCAACTCAGCTTGACTCGCCTGTTCAAATGATTGGAATTTTTCTTCCTTAGATAGGATAGTCTCTAGCTCTTTCGTTAGCTCTCTACTACCGTTTCCTTCAACGATAAATCCGCTTACCTTTGAAACAGCTTTTCCTTGCTGCAACTTATTAAATAACGAGTCTTGAACAACAAGTCCAACTGGCGCAAGTTTCGCACTAACAATTGTTTCCTCACGATGCTCAACAATTGTTATACCATTCTTCATCCCTTCAAAGGACACGTTGTTTCCTTCAAGCGAATTCTTTTCAATGTTATATGATTTATACGGATCTAATAAAATTGCTTCCTTTTCCGAATGAAGCACAGCTTTTTTATTCCCTAACATAGAAGCTGATTTATTAAAATCCGACTCTTTTATAACTTGTACATTACCATTACCTATTAAATACCCAGTTAATATTTGTTCTCCATCTATCTTCCCTTGCGTAGAAAGTAAAGCTACGGACGTTTCATTTTTTATTCCTAACTCATGTTTTTGAATTTCTTTTCTAACTTTCTTATCTAATTCCTTTCCAGTTGTTACATACTCATAACTAACTGGATTCATTAATGTCGCCGTTTTCTGAACCCCATAATACATACTAGAACTAATTCCAATTGTACATAGCGTCACTGCACTTAATAAAGATAATAACGCAAGCATCTTTACGTTCCCTTTTATTCTAAAGAACAGTGAAGAAATCGATAAAATGTTCGTTCCATTCCAATATTTCGTTTTATCTCCCTTTATTTTATGGAGTGATTTCACTGTATATTGTTCAAATAGTAAAAACGTACCTTTTACAATACAACCAAAAATAAGTAGACCTGTAATAAAAATTGCTCCAAACCCAAAAACTTGTGTGAGTAACGCAATTATATAACCTGTAATTAATAAAATAATTGCTCGTTTTGCCTTCTTACTTGAATACGTAGGTACCTCTTCTTTCTGATTTTCACCATATAGTAATTCAACTAAACGATGCTCATAAATTAACTTTTTACTTTTCCATGATGCAATAAAGAAAATCGCACCTATCGTTATAAGAACTTCTACTATAGATAAAAATGAAATCGTAAATGTAAAAGTAAACGCACTTCCCATTAACTTCACAAGAAGCCCTGCACATATATTCGCTATAAATAAACCAGAAATAATACCTAATACACTTGCAGCAGCACCAACTAGTAATGTTTCATAAAAGAGTAACTTAGCAATTTCCTCTTTACGAATGCCTAATAAACTGTATAACGCAATTTCTTTTTTCTTCTTTCGCAAAAAGAAGCTATTACAATAAAAAATAAAAATCGTTAAAAAGATAATCAACAGAATTTGTGCAAACGTAAATGTCGTTTCTACTTTATCCGATTCTTTTAAAAGCGCTACTACACTTTCATTTCGTTTAATCGATACGAATGTAAAATAAATAATAATGCTGCCCACTAAAGAAATAAAGTATAGAAAATAATCTTTCATATTTCGTTTTATACTACGCTTTGATACTTCTAAAAAATCCATCGTATACCTCCATCCGCTCTCGCATGTCTCTATACATGCAGTGTATACGAAAAAAAACTTCCTCCCTATCGATTTTCATTACACCTCTCTTACGATATTGTAATATAACAAAATAAAAGAACCTAGTTTCCTAGGCTCTTCACATCGTATGTTTAAAAGTAAATAACTCTTCTTTTGACTGCACAGCAGGCTGCTCCTCTTCTACATCTTTCCTCTTTCTCTCTCCTCCTAATCTTACTTTTAACATCGCCTCTTCTATACTTTTCACAATCATATTTCCTGAAAAAATAGTAAGCCCGAAAAATGTAATTGGGACGAGAGGAATCCATGGATGCACTGTTAATGACCTAAAGTATACTCCAATTAAACCTGACCATTCATGCGTATAAGATTCCACTTCTTCCACCGGCCCCATAAAGTTAACTGTTCCACCAAAGAATACTTCCAGTAACCCTAAGTGCAGTAAAATAGTAAGAGTCTGCGTAAACTGTTGAAGAAATACGAGTATAAACGTCATATAAAGATGCGGAAAAAGATGTTTTATAACAATACGTCTTCTCGATCCGCCTAATATGCGCGCGGCATCAATAAATTCTTCCGTTTGTAATTTACGAACTTCCTTCGCAACATACAGTGCAATAACTGGCATCACAAGCATTACGAGTAATACCACTTGAAACGAAGCTCTTTCAAAAAAGGTTGTTGTTTCCTCCCCACTCCCAAATGCATTTGCAAGGTGAAGAAAAAAATACGCAATCATAACTGTTGGAATAACTGTAAAACTATCAAAAAAAGCCTCGATTTTTGAAAACCCTCTTTTTACATATGTTCCAAGCACAACACCAAAAAACACACCTATCACCATTCTAAGTGCCGCAATTAAAATAGATATACCAATCGTCCACTTCGCACCTTCAATGACTAAATGTAACAGGTCGTATCCTTTCCGGTCTGTCCCAAGTAAAAATTGTAATGAAGGTGAAAACGGTGGCACTTGTGGATTTTCATCCGCATCATATTGCAATGTAACTTGTCTAATATGTCCATCATTCCATATCGTATTTCCGATGCTCAAAAGAACTAATATGAGAAGAAACCCAATGCTTATCCAAAATCTTTTATCGCGTTTTATATACGTCCACATATTATAGTCTCTCCTTCATCGCAGCTGGAATGAGATAATGAAACAATTTAAACAAAATAAAAATCGGAATATAAATAAGCAGCACACTAACGATGAAAACCTCAACCCTAATACTCTCATACGATTTCAAAAACATAAAAATACCACCCGTATTAAAAATCCATTCTATAATATATAAATTAGATAACATAAAAAAGATATTCGTTTTCGCAAAGTAAAGTGTACTAAGCAACACATTTCGTAAAACATGATGATTTAAAATATGAAAACGATTCAGCCCTTTCGCCTTAGCAAATAGTACATAATCTTTTTCTAGCTCATTTTCAAAACGAAGCACTAACATTTTTACGAACAGAATCGTAGTCGGTATACTCAAACAAAATATCGGCAATCCTCTAATCGACTCGCCTCCAATTGACGCAATTTGAAAAGGTAAAAAGCCTGTTCTTTTAAAAAACCATATAACTAAAATTTGTGATACTAAAATAAGTAGAATATCTGGAATAGATTCTAGGAAGATGAGAAATGATTTAATGCGATGCTGTATACGCGGTGAACTATTCATAATGACATAAACAATACAAAACGCTACAAATAATGAAATGAAAAAAGCCGCCAAAAAAATCACAATCGTTTCTTTATAATGGACGAACAACTGCGGAAATAAAAATTTACCTCTCACATATTGAAAATTGGAGATATCCATTAAGTTCACAAACACTTCTTTTAAACTCTGTATGTACTGTGATGTATGCAGCTCAAATCCATAAAATAATTTCGGCAGTGCTCCTATACAAATAATGCCCAAAATCGAAATAATAAATTGAATTGTCACTTCCATCCCATTCAGAAAAACTTTTTTGACCACGTTTTCCCTTCTCTCTATATATAATTTACCCTCTAATTTTATTCTTAATTTTCTGAATTGTAAATGTTTATACGTGAAAAAAATCACTAGGTTATGATTCTAGTGATTCTTTATGCGCATGCCCTTCTCTTTTCGCAAACGGCATATACAAAATAAAACATCCAATAAGTGCAGCTATTTCTAATGAAATAATATAGTAAGGGTGTGGCCCTAACATATCGAGTAATGAAGCAGTTTCTGGCTTATGAGCTAAAAACATATAATTGCCACCCGTTTTATAATTAACAAATGAAACGATTGGAATTACTATGTTTAAAAATATCATCGTACGCTTAATCGATTGCAAGGTAGGTCTATATCCTTCTACCCACGTCATAAAGAGCGGTGCCCAAATGAGTAATACATGTGCAATGAAGAATTCTATAAAGCGAAAATGCGGAAAAGCGTATTGCACGTTCGGCGTTAAAATGGCTTGCGATGCACCGATAATTCCTGTAAAAAACACAATCTCATATATTCGATAGCTTTTCGTTACAATCATAATCGATGCTAACAATAAACTAATCGTACATAACTCAAATGGTAATGAAGTGCCTAGCTCAAAAATACCGGCTTTCCATTCCCACATATGAAGTCCAATCTCACTTCCTATAAATAGAAATGCAATCGCATATCGAACCGTTATATTCCACTCACTTTGACGCAATAAATCTTGGTATTGATACAGAAAAAATATCCCCACCAACATAATAAATAATATAATGACATGTTGCCTCGAGTACGGAATAAATGGTTTTAATGGATGCGCACTAAAATAAGCTTCCATCTTCCTTCCTCCTCTCCTTCATACAATATTATTGTTAGAAAGAAACAACGAGTCAATTCATTTGCTTAATCTAGGACAACCTCTACCTTACATTTAGATATTGATACCTTACAAAACTGTAAGGTTATTGTAAGCTAAAACGATTTGTCAGATTCTTCACCTCTTTTATACTTAATGTAGATACTAAAACGAACGAAAAGGTGATAAATAGATGAAGAAGAAAAATAAAGTGTTAATTACTAGTGTAGTAGCGATCGGAATTGCAGCTGGATCATATTTTGCATTTGCTGGCAGTAGTTCAGAAGTAGCAATGGCATATAGCGGTTATAAAATTACGGAAAAACAAATTGAAAATGCACAAAAATTTGGCGGCGAAGTTATTCCAAATGGTATTGAAACAATTTCATTCGATCCAACAAAAGGTACGTATGAATTAGCTGTTAAAAAAGGTGACGAAGTGAAAAAAGGTCAGCTTCTATTTAAATATAATGACCCTACTGCTAAACAAGGTGTAACAGAGGCAGAAATGCAAAAGAAAATCGCACAAAAAGAAGTAACATTGTTCCAAAAACAAATTGATGCAGCGAAACAAAAATTACAAAAAGATAAAAATGCAGGCCTTCCTCAGGAAGCATTAAAGGCATCGGAAGTCGAAGTGCAACAATTAGAATCACAACTTGAAATGAAGAAGTTTGAAGTAGAAAAAGCTGATGAAATGATTAAAGTAGCAAAAGAGAAAGTAAACACACTTTCTGTAACGAGTCCAACCGACGGTGTAATTGATGATATCGTAAAAACTGCTGATGAAAAAACAGGTATGAGTGGCATTACACTTCGTCACGCTGGTCAATTTAAAGTAAAAGGTCAACTTTCTGAATATGAACTTGCTAGTATGAAAGTTGGGCAAGAAGTAACTGTTTCATCAAAAACTGTCGCTGGTAAGACTTGGACAGGAAAAGTAACAGAAATCGGTTCTACACCATTAAAGAGCATGGACGAAAATAAAACTGTTTCTAATTATCAATTCACTGTCACATTAGATAATAGTGAAGAATTACAAAACGGCTTCCATGTTTACGTAACAAGTAAATCTGGCGAAGCAACTGGTACGATTGTTCCGAAAAGCAGCATTGTGAAAAAAGGTGACAAAAATGTTGTCTTCGTTGTAAAAGACGGTAAAGCGAAAGAACAAGCAGTTACTGTTGAATTCGAGACAGATAGCGAAGCAAAAGTTTCTGGAGTGAAAAAAGGAGAGGAAATTATCTCTAAACCTGAAAAAGACTTAAAAGACGGTATGGAGGTTGTCACTCAATGATTAACTTAAAAGGCATCACGAAATCTTTCCAAAATGGTGCAGAGTCCGTTCAAATATTACACGGAATTGATGTAACACTAAACCAAGGAGAATTCACTTCTATTATGGGACCATCTGGTTCTGGTAAATCAACATTAATGAACATTATCGGTTGCTTAGATAAGCCAACGACAGGTGCGTACGAACTAGCTGGTCAAAACATTTCAGACATGTCTGAAACAGAACTTGCACATGTTCGTAATAAAGAAATCGGATTCATATTCCAAAACTTTATGTTATTACCGAGACTTACAGCACTTCAAAATGTAGAACTACCTCTTATTTACGCTGGAGTCGATAAAAAAGAAAGACGTGAGCGCTCATTAGCAGCTTTAACAAAAGTCAGTTTAGCTGATCGTGCTACTCACTTACCAAATGAATTGTCAGGTGGACAAAAGCAGCGTGTCGCAGTCGCACGTGCAATCGTAAATAACCCGAAATTTCTCTTAGCAGATGAACCGACGGGTGCACTTGATACGAAAACAAGTACACAAATTATGGATCTCTTTTACGAATTAAACAAACAAGGCTCAACAATCATTATGATTACCCACGATCGTGAAATTGGGGAAGCGGCAGCACGTCAAATTGTAATTCGTGACGGAAATATCGTCCAAGATTGGAGAGGTTAATTTTGAACACGAGTGAAAATATACGCATGGCCCTTTCCTCTATCTTTGCTCATAAAATGCGTTCTATATTAACAATGCTAGGTATTATTATCGGTATTAGCGCCATTATTACTATCATTTCAATGGGTGATGGTACAAATGCAAAGTTTAAAAAAGAGTTAGGCCAAGGAAAAGATACTGAAGTAACGATTTACTACAACAACCCTGATTATGGAACTGATAGTGCCAAAATCACACCTGATATGCTAAAACGTCTTCAAACTGTACCAGGCGTTAAAGATGTTTATCCAGATGTAAGTATGAAAGTAAAAGCATCTTCTGGTTCAAAAGATGTCTCTCTTGATTTAAAAGGTGGAACAGGCGCTTTTATGACAGATTCGAAAATAAAATTAGTTCACGGTCGTGAATTAAACGACAGCGAATTAAACCAAGCAATTCCTGCTGTTATATTAAATGAAGAAGCTTTCAACAAATTATTTAGTGGTTGGGAATCAAATTTATACACAGATGTAAAAGGAAAGCCGTATAAAATAGTCGGTGTATACGAAACGAAAAACGAATTTGGAATGGCTATGCCTGAAGGTTATACATCTCTTGAAAACGCGCCTGTCATTTCAGGAGTAACTGAGTATGACTCTGTAAGATTAATATTAACTTCGCCAGCAGAACGTAAAAGTGTAGAAAAACAAGCTGTTTCTGTTTTAAACGACATGAAAGCTCCTAAATTCGAGCACAAATTCGAAGCACAGGACTTAGGTGAATTTACGAAGCAATTAGACGAATCCATCGGTATGATGAAAATGGTATTCGGTGGCATTGCTGCTATCTCCTTACTTGTTGGTGGTATCGGTGTAATGAACATCATGCTTGTATCTGTAACAGAACGTACACGTGAGATTGGTATTCGTAAAGCACTTGGTGCAACGCGCGGTAAAGTATTAACACAATTCTTAATTGAATCTTGTATTTTAACAGGACTCGGTGGTTTCATCGGATTCATGCTCGGTATTTTCTTCGCTTGGATCGTCTCAATCTTTGCCGGATGGCCACTCGTTATCTCAAAAGAACTTGGACTTCTTTCAGTAGGTATCTCAATGCTAATCGGTATTGCATTCGGTTTACTACCAGCAAACAAAGCTGCTAAACTTGATCCAATTGAATGTTTACGATATGAGTAAATAAAAAACGTAGGAGTTTACACTCCTACGTTTTTTATTTTGTTGAAGGCAAATGTAATTTCATCGACGTTTTGACAAAAATAAGAACCTCTAACTTTTATTATATAAAGTGAAACTATAATCAGTGGGGGTTTTGTTCATCCCCCACTGATTATTAGCCTTCACCAATCGGTCTTTTACGGGCAGTTAATCTCCCACCTAACTTCTTTGCTTCAGCCGAATTTTGAGGTGAGGGTTTTACTGCCCACAAATAGTGGGATAATTCTAATGCAACTCGCGAACCAATTCATAACGATATCATCCCTTTAAATCATGTTTCTTCTATTATATATGTTTCATGTTGCGATTATCTTTTTATCATTTAAACTTTCATTTCTCACGAAAGCTATCAAGCAATCCTATTATTGCAAAAATAATATGTAAAAGAACAAATTCAAGGCGTAATTTTTTCCATACTACAACTTATTTTGTAACAATTATATCTTTATTTCATTAAAATCCCCCCTATATATACGACTTCACACACAAGAAGATTATATTTTCATAACTACATTGCGATTCAAATAGTTAAATACCCCTTTTTTGTAACGTTACAGAAACATTTGAGTAATGCCACTGATACATTATTAATCTATTAGTAATTAAAAAAGTGTTGATTTTATGAATCGTATGTTCTAATCCCCTCAAAAACGCAAAGAAAACGCTATCAGGATATTAATGGAATTATTACAGAATATTAATGCCTCGTTACGAATGCTTTGTAGTTTTGTGTTTTCCGCAAATAAGAAAATAATGGTTGCTATAATGAGGTCAACGAAAACAAATGCAATGGAGGCTATTATGAAAAAATTTATGGGTATAGCAACAGCAGCGGTTTTTGGTCTTGGGATTTTCACAACATCTGCTAAAGCAGAAACAATCGTAACGACTGATGTACTAAATGTACGAGAAAACCCAACTACTGAATCACAAGTTGTCGGAAAGTTATTAGATGGATATAAAGTTAACGTTTTACATACAGAAAACGGATGGTCAAAAGTTAAATTAAATAGTGGTAAAGAGGCTTTCATAAGCGCTGACTACACAAAAGATACTTACTACGTAACAGCAAACGTATTAAACGTACGTGCTGGAGCAAATACAGATTCAGCGATTCTTGGTAAATTGAAAAAAGATGATGTAATCGAAACAACACACCAAGTACAAAATGATTGGATCCAATTTGAATATAACGGCCAAACAGCTTATGTACACATTCCTTACTTAACAGGAAAAGCACCAGTTAAAGTTCAGCCAGTAGTTAAAGCTGAAAAAGTAACTAACGTTCAAGATACAGCTAAAGTTCGTGAAGCAGTTAAAGCCGGGGAAGTAGCTGAAACTCAAGCAAAAGCTAAGGCTCAAGAAGCAACTAAAGCTCGTGAAGCAGCTGAAGCTCAAGCAGAAGCTAAGGCTCAAGAAGCGGCTAAAGCTCGTGAAGCAGCTAAAGCTCAAGAAGCAACTAAAGCTCGTGAAGCAGCTGAAGCTCAAGCAGAAGCTAAGGCTCAAGAAGCAGCTAAAGCTCGTGAAGCAGCTAAAGCTCAAGAAGCAGCTGAAGCTCAAGCAGAAGCTAAGGCTCAAGAGGCAGCTAAAGCTCGTGAAGCGGCTAAAGCTCAAGAAGCAGCTAAAGCTCAAGAAGCAGCTGAAGCTCGTGAAGCGGCTAAAGCTCAAGAAGCAGCTAAAGCTCGTGAAGCGGCTAAAACTCAAAAACCAGCTACACAACAACCTGTTGCAAAAGAAACTGAAACAAGTGCACCATCTTCTTCTCGTGAATTAAGAGTTCAAGCAACAGCTTACACAGCGGATCCACTTGAAAATGGTTACAAAGCAGGAGACCAAGTAAAATCAGCTATGGGTCATAACTTAACAGCTAATCCAAACATGAAACTAATTGCAGTTGATCCAAGTGTCATTCCATTAGGTTCAAAAGTATGGGTTGAAGGTTACGGAGTAGCAATCGCTGGTGATACTGGTGGAGCTATTAAAGGAAATAAAATTGACGTTTTAATGCCAGATAAAGGTACATCAAGTAACTGGGGACGTAAAACAGTTACAGTGAAAGTTTTAAACTAATTACTATATAAAAAAGAGTCAGTCTCAACGTTGAGACTGACTCTTTTTTTATGATTCTTATATTCTTTCTCTTTCTCCTTCTCCCCCATCCAGGTTAAATCTATCTCTTTGAATTCTATATACGATAGACTACTATTTCAACAGAAAAGAGAGGATGCTATAGCATCCTCTCTTACCTTCCCTATTCCACACAAGTAAACTGTGTCCAAGCTCCTACATAATCTAGTAAGAATAACTCTTCTTCTGCAATTGTACCGACAATATTTTTCCGTTCATCTATTGGCATTTCTTTCAGAATGATTTGTAGTTCACCTTTATACTTTCCGAATAGGTTATTACCAATTACAACTTGCCCTCTTTCCTGTCGTACACTTTCGCGCACTGGGAAGTCATAGTCTTTGTACTTTTTACGTACTTCTGTAGAACGTACCATATACTCTGTTATGTCACCGCGTCTTACGTGTAATTCTTGCAGTGTCGCTCTCTTCTCTACTTCAGTCGCTTCGTCTACAAATTGTACCTTTAGCTGTAACATGTAACGATTTAAGTTTCCTAGTTTCTCTAACTCTTCTTCACTCGCATAAGCATTTCCGATAATAACATCATCAATAAGCCCTGTTGCCCATAAATGTTTCGCTTGTACTTCAATTGGTAAGTTACGATGTTGTTCTAACGTACATAATCCGTCATTAATATCCCATGGACCGATGTCAGCTGCATGCGATGTAATAAAGGCTGCACTGCGAATACCATGCTTTTTGAAACGTTCACTACAGCGAATGAAATAATCATACGGAAGACCAGTGAATTTTTGCGGATAAAAATTGTGACAACCAATTAAAGCTGATTTATTCGCTTGATGCGAAAGGATATTTTCTAAATAGGCAATATCATTACTTACATTCAGCTCAATTTTTAAGCCATATGGATTGTTCGTCATTTTCGCTTCTGTTAACCCGTCAAACCCTACATCTAAACGAATTCCATCCGCGCCTAACTCTGCAAAGAACGATAGATCACTATAACTAACACCAAGTTGATCGAATACAGCTGGAGCTACATCTAAAATAACTTCCATATTGTTATCTTTTGCATGATTAATAATTTCTTTAAATTCAGCTACAATTTCTTCTTTCGGACGATTAACAGACAGTAAACAAGTGAATATTCTTGAAAAACCGTGGCGTGCCGCTGCCGAAATGTATGCCATATCTTGTTCTTTCGTTGAATGCTCTGGATAAAGTGAAATTCCTAATTTACGCTCCATGCTTTTGCATCTCCTTCACACGTTGTATTAATGCCATGCTCGTAAATCTATATTTTGCAGATAAACATGTTGCACATAAAATCGTTGGTACGATGATAAAGTACGGTGATTCTAAACTAAATACCACATAAGCTCCCATTGAACATCCAATAAATAATATCGACACAAGTAGTAAAACTAATAGCGATTTACTTTGTACCCACTTTGAATAATGTGCAATACACTGCCCCGCCACGAATGTAATTAAGATGATAATTGCTCCGAGCATTCTGTTTTCTCCTCTCCTGCTAATTGTTGCTTCTCATACATTTTGAAGAATGGATAGTAAATAACGAATGAGATAACAAAGTTAACAAGTACAAGTACACCAGCCATAATTGTCCAGTCCGTACTAATAATCGCTGCAATTGGCGCTAACATCGTAAATGGCAGCTTCGCCATCATGAGCGGAATCACACCTGAAACAACTGCGAAATATGATACTGTCGTTGTAACTAACGGTGTAATAACGAACGGAATAATTAAAATCGGATTCATTACAATTGGTGCCCCAAAAATAATTGGCTCGTTAATATTGAATAAACCTGGTACGAATGATAATCTACCTAACTCTTTTAAGAACTTAGATTTAGAGAACATAAACATGATTACTAAAGCTAACGTTGAGCCTGATCCACCAATCCATACGAACCATTGAATAAATTGCTCTGTAAATAAGTTTGGTAATTGATGTGCATTTCCTGTAGCCGTGAATACTTCCATATTTTCAAGAATTGCTGAATCCCACATTGGACGAATGATTGGTCCTAAAATCGCTGGACCATGTATACCGAACGACCAGAAGAATACGATTAGGAATACTGTTAATAAACCACCGAATAAATTATTACCTACTAACACTGACTTTAATGGTGCAATTAAATATGTGATCGTTGTATTTACATCAAATTTCAAACCGTAACGAATACCCCAGAATAAAAGAATAACTACTAAAGTTGGAATTAATGCTGCAAACGAGTTTGCAACTGCTGGTGGTACACTATCTGGTAATTTAATCGAAATATTATGCTTAATCATAAAGTGATAAATTTCTACTGCAATTAATGCTGTCACAATAGCTCCGAATAAAGAAGTTGCACTTAATGTTCCTACTGAAATATATCTACCTGCATCAATAACACCTGGTACAGCTTTTGTTATTTGAATTGGTTCAACTGATGCTAGTAAAAAGGCGAGTACAGATAATAATCCTGCACTTAATTGATTGAGCTGATAAAAGTTCGCGAGTGAAGCCCCTACCCCGAATGCTGCGTATAACGCCATTAAGCCTACTGTAAATCGGAATGGAATATCTAAAATATGGCGAAACGGTGCAATCCACTCCATATATGCATCAATTGGTAAGTTTAAAAAGATAACGAAAAATGACCCGACAATCGTTAACGGTAATGTAGAAATAACTCCATTTCGAATTGCTAATAAATGTCGTTGCCCCGCAATCTTTTGCGTTGTTGGCATAATCTTCTGTTCCATAAAACTCATAAAACCATTCATCGATAACCCTCCCTATGTTCAATCTGACAAAAGCAAAAGTTATAACATTATAATGTTTATATTTAAAAAAATATAATTACGCTAAAACTAATTGTTCAGCTTGCTTAAGTACTTTCAAACCATCACACATACCATAATCTCGCTGCTCTATAATTGCAACTGGTATATCGTATGACTTTGCAAGAAACTCTACCGCTGGAAACAAATACTTCACCTGTGGTCCAATTAAAACAACATCAGCATTTTTCATTTCCAGTTTCACAAGTTCCGAATCAACTGCTTTAATTTTATAATCCTTCCCTTGTTTCTTTGCCTCTTCTTGCATTTTTCTTACAACCATACTCGTTGACATGCCTGCTGCACAACATAATAAAATGTACATATTATACTGTCACTTTCTCTTCCACTCGTTTATGAAGAGTAATAAATTCCTCAGCAAGTTCTTTCACTGTAATGGCATTCATTAAATGATCTTGTGCATGCACTAATAATAAACTTATTTCTGCATGATTGCCTCTTGCTTCTTCTTGAATTAAGTCTGTTTGAATGCGATGAGCGGATGATATTTCTTCACTAGCAAGTGTCATCTTTTCACTCGCATTCTCAAAATCTCCTTGTCTTGCAAAAGCGATTGCTTCAAGTGCCGCGCTTCTCGCGTTGCCGCCATGTAAAATTAACGCAAATGGAGTTTGCATATCAGTCATTTTAAATTCCTCCAAGCTATGTTTTTTCTATATTTTCATCTTATTATGAAAACGCATACAATTAAACATAAAAAACTTCCGTTATGTAACGGAAGTTTTAATATACTTTTTCATAATGATAGTAAGATTTCTTGAAAATCATCAACAGCTTGAGCCTGATGCAATTTTTCTATTATAGTTTGATTAGACATAATATCATATAAAAAATCATAAAGCTTTTGTAAATCTTCATTATTATTGCGCTTCACACTAAATAAAATAATAACTTGTACTTTTTTATCTCCCCAGTCAATCGCCTTATCGAGTGTACAAAACATCAAAAATGTCGTATCGCTTAATAATTGCATCGGATGCGGAATTGCCACTAAGTTTCCAACCGCTGTAGGAGATGTGTTCTCTCTCTCCATAACAGAAGCATAAAAGTTTGCGGGTACATAGTTTTTCTCAGCAGCTTTCTCACATAAAAACTGAATAACCTCTTCTTTCGTAGAAGCACTACGATTTAAGAAGATCAAATCTTCCTTAATATATTGCTGCATACTATCATTCACATGTGTAAATAACTGCTTACCAATTGATTTAATCTCTTTATCATCAAATATTGAGTTTACCTTTATAACCGGAACAGGCAAACCACTCGGTATATGAATCGTACTAATAATACAATCTATTTTATCTTTATAAAGATCTTCCACTTTCAATTGATAGTACCCTGTAATACCTACAATCTCTAGTTTATCTCGGAAATGTGATAGAATTTTATATTTCAGTAGTTGTGCACTCCCTTGACCAGTTGCACAAACTAATAAACATCTTTTCTTTTGATTATTTTCCTGCAAGCGGCTCATCGCCCCACCAAAGTGAATGGCAATATAACCAATCTCACTCTCTGGAATGGATTCACCCGTATATTCACCAATTATATCTCCAACGAGAACTGCAATTTCAAAAGCATATGGATAATTTTTTTTCACTTCTGCCAAAAGAGGATTTCTCGTATTTAACTTATATCTCAAACGATTTAATAACGTTTTTAAATGAACACCAAAACCAAATAATAATTCTTCATCGTAATAAAAAGTAAGATTCCGTTCTTCCGCTACTTTGAAAAGAATATGCTGCATGAATGCATATACGTCTTTCCCTAATAGCTCTTCTACATTTTCATAGCGATCTCTCGCTGTAACAGCAGTACTTAATAAATGCATCGTCACATATAAAATTTCTTCTTCTGGAAATTGAAGTTTTAGCTCTTCCCCTAAATTCCCTAAAATCTGTTTCGCAATTTTATATTCTTTCTTTATTATAAGTTCAGATTCCTCTACATGCAGTGCTTGAATGTAATGATCATCCCTGCATCTCTTTAAAGCAATCGCAATATGAATTGATAAATTATCAATTTCTATATCTGATAAATATATCGTTCCTCCCTCGATATACTTTAATATAACTGAGCGGATGAGAGAAATATGGGGTAACGATAAATATGTGTCCGTCTGCTCATAGTTCTCATGAAACGGAGTATGGTCATAACGTGGCAAACCATATTGTGATAAACAAGAACGAATATTAAATTCTTCTCCTACAATACGTATACCATAATATGGTCTTTTTTCAATTTGTAACTCATAGCGACTACAAATATCCGTAACATCTTTCATAATTAAGTTTACAGTAGATTTACTCACATAAATCTCTTCCGCTAGCTGTGAAAGTTTCACATACCCATCTGTCGTTAAAATACGGTGTAAAATATACGCTACTCTTTCTTCATAAGAAGTTGGAATCTTTTCTGTCTGTTTTTGAAATACATTTACACAAAAATCTTCAAACTTCTTAGTTTGTATAATTTCTAGCTCGTACCCATTCCCTCTTTGTGATTCAATTTTCGCTCCGTGTTCTTCCAATATATCATTTAATAATTTTATATCCTTTTGAATCGTCTTCGTTGATACGTGTAAACGGCTCGCTAAAAAAGCTCGATTTAACATCGATTTCTCTTCTAAAAACTCCTCTAAAATGGAAATTAATCGCTGATGCACTTTTGTCATAGCTCTTCCTCTCGCTCTTTATATAAAAGGGAAAAAGCCACTGAAATCAGTAGTTTTTTCCCTTTTATCCCGCGTTCATTATTTCTTTAGCGTAAATCCAAACTTATCCCAAGCTTGTAAATAATCTAATAAGAAGATTTCTTCCTCTATAATTCGGCCAACTACATTTGTTTTTCCTGTATTCACCATATCTTTTAAAGCAATTTGCAATTCACCTTTATATTGGCCGTATTGCTCATTATCAATTAAAAGATCGCCACGCTTAATTTCACGCGTATTATGCGGTTTAAACTCTTCTTTTTTATATTTCACACGACTTTGTGTAGAACGAATCATATATTCAGATACATCCCCGCGATAAAAATGAGGTTCTTCTAATACGATAATTCTTTCTAAATCTGTTGTTGTATCATATAGTTCTATATCAAATGTTTGTTTCTCTTTATTTAACGCACCTAGTGCTTGTAATTCTTCTTCTGAAGCATAAGCATTCGCAATAATAACATCATCAATTAATTCTGTTGCAAACAAATGCTTCGCCTGTGTTGTCATCGGTAATTCGCGATGCTGCTCTAACGTACATAACCCTTCTGTTACTGGCCAAGGTCCGTATGTTGCATCAAATGATGAAATAAAAGCAGCCGTTCTCATACCGTAATCTTTAAATTGTTTCGAGCATTTAATGAAATGATCGTATGATAATCCTGAATAACGATGCGGATAGAAATTATGACAGCCAATTAAATTTTCACGATTTGGTCTATGACTCATAATGTTATCTACATACTTCGTACCGTTACTCATATTAATCTCAATTTTTAAACCGTATGGATTGTACGTCATAATCGATTCTTCTAATCCTGAGAAACCAACATCTAAACGAATACCATAAGCACCTAGTTCATGGAAAAACGATAAATCATTATAAGAAATACCTAGTTGCTCAAAAACAGACGGACTAATATCAACTAATACTTGGAACCCTAATGCATTTGCATGAGAGATCGTTTCTTTAAACTCTTCGATAATTTTCTCTTTTTCGCCATCTACAGATAGTAAACATGTGAATACACGTGTAAATCCGTATTTACTCGCTAATGTTACATACTCTTTATCTTTCTCTACTGTCGAATGTTCTGGATAAATAGAAATACCTAATCGTCTCATATGTACACGCCTCTTTCTTCATCATATTGTAAACCTTTTCAAATATATGTAGCGAAAAAGTATGTATCCCCTTTTCTTCCACTACAATTTGAATCCGCTTTCTTTAAAGAAAAAATAATTTCTATCATTCATAACAACTACTAGTCTATACATCTATACTTTACATCTTTTTTTCATAGTTGTGTAGCTTTTACACAAATTTGTCAGTTTTTTCGCCTCGAAAATTGTTATACGTTTTCAAGGCACCTTCCTTGACTGTTACGTTGACCAATACATATACTCGAAAGAATAGAGAAAACTTTTATATAGGGGATGAATATATGGGAGAGGCAGTACTCGTAAAACGAGAACCGTTATGGACGAAAGAGTTTATTGCGCTAATTCTAGCAAACTTATGTATGTTTTTAGGATTTCAAATGTTAATTCCAACTTTACCTGTTTATGTGAAAGAAATTGGGGGCACAAGTTCAAATATCGGATTCGTTGTCGGCATGTTTACCGTTGCAGCACTTTTTATTAGGCCGCTAACTGGAAATGCCTTGCAGAAATTCAACAAAAAAATCATTTTAATGATCGGTACCGCTATTTGTTTACTCGCTATGGGCAGTTATCTTTTCGCTTCAACCGTTTTCCTATTGCTTGCCGTTCGAATTTTACACGGAGCTGGTTTTGGTATTACAACGACTACATACGGAACTGTCGTTTCAGATTTAATTCCGCAAGCTCGCCGCGGTGAAGGCATGGGATATTTCGGTCTTTCTGGAACTATCGCCATGGCGCTCGGTCCGCTTATCGGACTTTGGCTTATGCAAGCATATAACTTCACGATTCTTTTTTTATGTGCACTTTCATGCACAATAGTTTCATTAATATTAACGAAACTACTTCAAATCAAAAAATCGCCGCAACCACCACAGCAAACATCTGGTACCTTTCTCGATGGATTTATTGAGCGTAAAGCTTTACTTCCTTCATTATTAATATTATGTATTACATTAATGTACGGGGGAATTGGGAGCTTTATCACATTATTTGCTACGGAAGTCGGGATTGCTGATATCAGTCTCTTCTTTTTATTTAACGCACTTGCAATCGCTGTAACTCGCCCGTTTTCTGGAAGATTATATGATACGAAAGGCCATACATTCGTCATCATTCCAGGAGTTATTATTACGTTTACAGGTATTATCTTGCTGTCGTATACAACTACAATTCCGAGTTTAATTATTGCCGCAGCGTGCTACGGCAGTGGTTTCGGAGCAATTCAACCGGCACTACAAGCATGGATGATTGACCGAGTAGCACCGCACCGGAGAGGAGTAGCAACAGCAACATTCTTCTCAGCATTTGATCTTGGAATTGGTGCTGGAGCGATTATTTTTGGATTCATTGCACACTTTACCAATTATGCAACTGTATATCGATATTCCTCTTTATTACTTATTGCTTTCTTGTTCATTTATATTACAAGTATAAGAAAACAAAAGCATAGAGATAAAAATACAGAAAAAGCTGCTGGATAATTCAGTGGCTTTTTTCATCCCACAATAACCTCATACTAATCAATACACGTTAAACATTCCCCATTTTTCGATGGTATAAAACTACAGGCATTTCCCTACATATTTTTTAAACTTTCATCAAAAAATATACGATGAACTCGCAGACGCTTTTTTTCATATGTAATCGAAAAATATTATTCTAAAAAGTGTGACTCCTTTACAAAAATACCATTTACAAAAGTTGAAAACCAATTAAAACCAGGTGTTTCTTTAAAGATTTGTAAACTTTTTATCCCTTTGTAAATTTAGTGTAAATTTTACTGATAAACCGTTTACAGTGCCTCAAGGTTTAGTTAATAATTACATCGTACATGAAATTTAAGGAGTGGAATGCGTGGAATACAATATTCAAGATATGATCTTCCAGTTCATTGGTGGATTAGGTATTTTCTTATTCGGGATTAAATACATGGGCGATGGACTGCAACAAGCAGCTGGAGATCGTCTTCGCGATATTCTAGATCGTTTTACAACAAACCCTCTTATGGGTGTACTAGCAGGTATGTTAGTTACAGTATTAATTCAATCAAGTTCAGGAACAACCGCTTTAACAGTCGGACTTGTAAGTGCTGGATTTATGACATTAAGACAAGCAATCGGTGTTATTATGGGTGCGAACATCGGAACGACAGTTACTGCATTTATTATCGGGATTAAAATCGGAGAATACGCTCTCCCAGTTATGGCAGTTGGAGCAATCTTACTATTCTTCTTTAAAAATAAAAAAGTACAGTCTTTAGGTCAAGTCGTATTTGGGTTTGGTATGTTATTCTTCGGTTTAGAATTAATGAGCGCAGGTATGAAGCCTCTTCGTTCTTTAGAGTCATTCCAAGAATTAATGGTTAGCATGAGTGATAATCCAATTTTAGGAATTGTTGTTGGTACAGTCTTCACTTTAATTGTACAAAGTTCAAGTGCGACAATCGGTATTTTACAAGAACTATTCGGCCAGGGTGCTATTGATTTACAAGCTGCTCTTCCTGTATTGTTCGGTGATAACATCGGTACGACAATTACAGCCGTATTAGCAGCAATCGGTACTTCAATTGCAGCAAGACGTGCAGCATTAGTTCACGTTATCTTTAATATTATCGGTACCATTATCTTTACGATTATATTAATACCATTTACAAGTTTAATTCAATATTTCCAAACGTCATTAAACTTAAATCCAGAAATGACAATTGCATTTGCACACGGGACGTTTAACGTAACGAATACAATCATTCAGTTCCCATTCATTGCAGTATTAGCATGGATTGTAACAAAACTTATTCGTGGTGAAGATGCATCTATTAACTTCAAACCACAGCATTTAAATCCAATCTTTATTGAGCAATCTCCAGCGATTGCTTTAACAGAAGCTCAAAAAGAAATTATTCGTATGGCTGAGTTTTCATTAGATGGACTAAAAGAAGCTAATCAATTTTTAAATACACAAGACAAAAAACACGCTAACATGGCTACTCAATTAGAAGGAGCTATTAACAATTTAGATAAAAAAATTATCGAGTATTTAGTTTTACTATCAGAAAAACCACTTTCACCTACAGACTCTGAAAAACATTCAGTTTTAGCAGGTGTTGTTGGAGATATTGAACGTGTCGGTGATCATGTAGAAAACCTTGTAGAACTTGTAGATTTCCAAATTTCAAACCGCGTTTCACTATCAGATGAAGCACTAGCTGAATTAAATGAAATGCTTGAATTAACAATTTCAACATTACAAGATGCAATCAATGCTTTAACAAACTTCGATACTGAACTAGCACAAACGGTTATTGCAAAAGAACGTAAAATTGACCAAATGGAACGTGTTCTACGTAAACGTCACGTATTACGTCTGAACGAACGTAGCTGTTCAGGTGATGCAAGTATCATCTTCGTTGATATGGTAAGTAACTTAGAGCGTATCGGTGATCACGCTGTAAATATTGCTGATGGTGTTTTAGGTGAACAAGGAAAAGTAAATTTAAAACAATCATTATAATAGGAAAGAGACGCTAATTTAAGCGTCTCTTTTTTCATTTCATCTTTACAACCGTTCTTCCTTTTAACTTTCCTTGCAGTATAAGTGTAAACTTCTCATCTAATTCTTTTAATGTACATTCTTCTGTATAAGATAATAGCTCTGAATTTTTCCACTCACCTGCTAGCAATGCCCACACGTCTCTTCTCACATCTACCGGACATTGAACTGAATCTATTCCTAAAAGGCTAATCCCTCGTAATATGAATGGGTATACAGTTGTATTTAATTCATGCCCTGCTACGTTACCACACGTTGTTACACAGCCTCCATACTTAACTACCTTTAAAGAACTTTCTAACATGCTTCCGCCTACGGTATCGACAACCCCAGCGTATATTCCTTTAAGCATCGGTCTTCCTGATTCATCACTCAACTCCGCGCGATGAATCATCTTTTTTGCACCTAAACGTAGCAGCATCTGTTCCTCTTCCATTTTCCCTGTTGCCCCTACTACGCTATATCCTAGCTTCCCTAAAATACTAACTGCTACACTGCCTACTCCGCCCGTAGCACCCGTTACTAAAACATCTCCTATACTAGGCGTAATTCCTGCTCTAATGAGCTTATATACCGATAAGGCAGCTGTAAAACCGGCTGTCCCGTACATCATACTTTCCTTCAAAGTCATTTCTTTTGGTAAAGGAACAACCCAAGATGATGGCACGCGAATATATTCTCCGAAACCACCAGAAGTATTCATACCTAAATCATATCCAGTTACAATAACTTGATCGCCTTCCTGAAAGGCGGTATTCCCACTACTAACAACCTCTCCCGCTGCATCGATGCCTGGTGTATGAGGATATGTTCTCGTTACACCTTTATTACCAGTAGCTGAAAGGGCATCTTTATAATTTAATGAAGAATAATAAACACGTATTAATACGTCTCCTTCAGGTAAACTATTGACTTCTCTCTCAACAAGCTTTCTTTCAAATTGATTATTTTCTTTTTCGTTCACGACAATTGCTCGGAATGATGTATGATTCATTATGCTCTCTCCTTCATCCGTAAAATCTTTCTTTATTATATAAGAAGTACGTATACAGCTAATCACATCTTCTTGGCTATATTTCAACAAATCTTACTTCTCTATCACTTTCTCACATTACATATTTTCATTTCTACTAAAACACATTATACTTGTTCTACATCTTAAAAATAAAATATAGAAAATCTGACTTTTTATAAATAAATTGAATTTTTACGAAATGTAAATGATTTGTAATGTTTTTTTTCGCTAAATTTCATTATAATAAGTGGATATGAGTGTCGTATTTCAATTCAAATGAAGGAGTACAAGAAATGGAGCAAAACCCATCTTTGCAAGAAAATACACGCAATAAACCGAAAAAAGGTAAGAAAAAAACAAAAATTATTATAAGCGTTATTCTATTAGTTTTAATAATAGGTGGCGGTTATACATGGTTTTTAGTAAATAAAGCATCCTCTGCTGTTCGAAACGCCGCTCACGATTTAGCACGCGGTGATAAGTCTGATTTACGTGCTAAAGCTGTAAAACCTATTACAAATAACGTCTCTGTCTTAATAATGGGTGTTGATGAAAGCGATGTCCGTGGGAAAGAATATGGTGAAGCTATAAGAACGGATGCACTATTACTTGCAACGTTTAATAAAGATAGCAAAACTGTAAAGCTATTAAGTATTCCACGTGACACGTATACTTATATTCCAGTAGAAAAGAAAAAAGATAAAATTACACACGCTCATGCATTTGGTTCTACTAAAAACGGAAAAGATGG
Source organism: Bacillus sp. TH17 (assembly GCF_016651125.1). NCBI lineage: Bacteria > Bacillati > Bacillota > Bacilli > Caryophanales > Bacillaceae > Bacillus > Bacillus sp. TH17. The sequence goes on along the minus strand of NZ_JAEKEN010000001.1, from coordinate 486,388 downwards.
TGGACCACAAGCTAGTATTGATGCAGTTGAAAAATTAATGAATGTTCCCGTCGATTACTTTGTAAAATTCAACTTTAAATCATTCATGAAAATCGTTGATGATTTAGGCGGCATTGAAGTTGACGTACCAGTTGAGTTTACTGAACAAGATAGTAATGATAACGCCGAAGCAATTCACCTGAAAAAAGGTGTTCAAAAGTTAAATAGTGAAGAAGCTCTTGCTCTTGCTAGAACAAGGCACATTGATAGTGATGCGATGCGTGGTCAACGTCAGCAACTCGTTATCGAAGCCATTTTAAAGAAACTAACAAGCGTTGGATCCGTAACAAAAGTTGGTAACATCATTGATGATATTAACGGACAATTCGTTACAAACTTAACATTCGATGACATGCTTTCATTCTATAAATATGGATCGGATTCGGAAATTGAGAAATTACAACTTCAAGGTGAAGATTGTTACATGGCAAAAGGTGATGATACATGTAGTAAGTCAGCTGGTGGTGGTCGAACTTACTACTACAATCCAGATAAAAAAGAATTAGCTAATGTTACAAACGAACTTCGTAGTCACCTTGGACTACCTGCCTATACAAAATCTGATTCTGATTCGAAAAAAACAAACTCAGAGAAAACAAAAGAATCTACGTCTGAAAATACGAGTGAACGCGAATCAAGTAACGATGAAACTCAAAATAAGAAGAATAACAGTGAAGATACAGAAACATCGTCTAATGACAATGAATAAAGTGAAGCAGTGCTCTATGGAGGTAGAGCACTGCTTCTTTTTAATGCTTTCAAAATAAAAAATCAGAACTTTCCAACTATCTTTTTTAATATTTTTAAATTATAATAAATAGTAGTAATCTATTCCAATTATCAGGGGGCCCACGCATATGAAAGCTGCAGTAAAACATAACATTTCAGATTTTAAAGAGTACTTAAAATCAAACGATATATACATGGAAGAAAATATAGATGAAAATGATGGTTCGGTACATTTTTCAGTAGGATTAGAAACAGAAGCTGGCGCAAAAATTCAACTTATCGCTGCTTTCCAAAGCGAACATCCTGCTGTGGATATATACTGCTTCAATGTTGCTCTTGTACCTGATTCAACATCAACAAATGATATTTTACATGTCATCAATGAATTAAACACATCTTATCGATTTGCAAAATTCACGCTAAACAAACAAAATGCAATTGATATTTCAACATCTCTTGCATTCTCAGAACCAAACTTTAATCCCGCACTTGTCTTTGAACATACGAGAATGCTATATAAACTGGCAAACGATGAATATAAGAACTTAATGAAAGTTATTTGGGCGTAAATAAAAAGATGGTGCTACAAGAGCACCATCTTTTTATTTCGATATCATATCAACCCACATCTTTATCGCGGTTCCTACAATTAAAGTAGACAATACGTATTGCAAAACTTTTTGATTCACTCTCTTCCCTACTCTCACTCCAAGAGGAGCGGCAAATAAACTTGCTATCGCAACGATAAGAGCCGGAATAACAACTATTTGTCCAGTAATCACTTTCCCAGTAGTAATTCCTATCGAGGAAATAAAAGTAATAGCGATAGATGTTGCTATTGTTGTACGTATCGGTAGTTTTAAAACAACTAGCATAATCGGTACTAAAAGAAATGCACCACCAGCCCCAATAATGCCGGAAACACTTCCTACAATAAACGCTAGCAAACTAGCGAGCCACTTATTGTACGTAATTCCTTCTGTCCCCTTACGATTGCTTCGCTTCGGTATAAACATCATAATAGCCGCAATAGTAGCTAGTAATGTGTAAACAACGTTTACAGCATGCTCATTTAATAGATTCGCACTAAAGCTACCTACAAAGCTTCCTATTAATATACTAGCTCCCATATACACAACTAAAGTTTTATCCATATCGTTACTTTTCCTGTACGCCCACGCGCCTGCAAAAGTTGCAAAGAATACTTGAATCGCTGTAATACCACTCACTTCATGTGATGTATATCCAGCAACTCCTAGCAATACCGGAATGTATAAGATCATCGGATAATTAATAATTGCACCGCCAATTCCAACCATTCCTGATATAAACGATCCTATAAACCCAATTATAAAAAGTAATACGACTAAGCTCATCTTACATCCCCTCCCTTCTAAAAAGAAGGTGAATTAAATGAATAAGTTTACATTCCCATCCGAAGCATCTGCTAAATAAGCTCCTACTCCTGCAAACTCTACCCCATCCATAATCTCTTCCTCTTTTAACCCTAATAAATCTACTGTCATTTGACAAGCTACAAGTTTAATTCCCTGTTCTTTCGCCAAATCGATTAAATCTGGTAAAGGCATCGCATTATGTTTTTTCATAATACCTTTAATCATCTTTGGCCCCATACCAGCAAAATTCATTTTTGATAATCCCATCTTATCAGCGCCGCGCGGCATCATTTTTCCAAACACTTTCTCTATAAATGTTTTCTTTACTTTCACATGCTCCTCTTTCCTAAGAGCATTTAAACCCCAGAAAGTATGAAAAATAGTCACTTCATGATCGTACGCCGCTGAACCATTTGCAATAATATAAGCAGCCATCGCTTTATCATAATCTCCGCTAAATAAAACAATTGTTGTTTTCTTCTGTTGTTCCATGTTGTTCTCCTCCTAATTACCTGTAGGGGTATTTTAAAAATTGTAAAAAGGCTCAAATTATCTAGCTACACCTGATCCTACTTTCTCCTTACAAAACGTTCATGCCACCTGAAACATTGATAACGCGCTGAAACCCTAATTTTTTTAATACTTTTGCTGCTTGCTTACTCCTCATCCCGCTCTGACAAATAACGATTATTTCCTTATTTTTATCTAATTGATTTGCTCTACTAGCTAACTCATTTAGCGGGATATTCTGAAATCCCTTCATATGATTTCCTCTATATTCACCTACTGTACGAACATCGATAAACTGCTTTCCCTGTTTTCCCACTATACTCTTTAATTCTTTTCCATTTATATTTTGAACACCTTTCACCGGTAAAAAACGTGAAATAACAAACCATACAGCAATTACAATGAAAAGCGTACTTAATATTGTATTCATATAACCAACCTCTCCGCCTTTACAAAACTAGTTCTTCACTACGCCTTCTTAATCCAAAACTTCAGCACATCGTCCTCTATATTATGCTTTACTATTTCATGACCGCCTGTTTTTGACCATGCTGGAATATCTTTTACTGATCCTTTATCCGTTACATGTACTTCTAACACTTCTCCAGTTTGTAAAGTATCCATCGCTTTCTTCGTTCTTACAATCGGCATTGGACATGCTAAACCTTTCGCATCTAATACTTGTTTTACATTCATCATCTATTCCTCCAGTTTGTTATTTTATAATGAATCATGAACTGCACAACGATTTGGGCCAATCTCCATTTCACGTTCTTCTTCCACACTCGGATGAATTTTCCCCATATTCGTTTGACGAATTTCTTCATATGCATTTGGCTGAGGCGGTAAATTCTCTGTCACAGTTTTACGAAACTCTACCTCATCGGCAATATTTAACCCTACATTCTCCTTAAATAAATCTTGTAAATGCGCACTCACAATGCCTCTGTCGTCCATTTCACTTATTTTTGAATAATGAGCTGGTAAAACAATTAAATCTTGAGATAATTCCTTATAACGTTTATATAAAGTATTTCGTAAATCCCCTACCCAGTCTTCCGCCTTCCCAGCAAGATCTGGACGCCCGATTGAATCTACAAATAAAATATCGCCTGATAATAAATAGGAATCATCTACAATAAATGATGTACTTCCAATCGTATGCCCCGGTGAGTGTAATGCGTCAATTCCAATTTTGGTACCCCCCACCGTAATAACAGATCCTTCAACAAGCGGTTTATATGAGAAAACGACTTCCTCCGCATCTTTTGGAGGTAACCAATACGTACCACCTACTTTTTCAGCTAACTTACGTCCTCCAGAAATATGGTCTGCATGTAAATGTGTATCCATGACATTCGTAATAGTAACACCATGCTCTTCCGCAAAATCTTCATATGCTTCAACCGTTCTGACTGCATCAATAACTGCTGCTTCACCGTTTGAGACGATCATATAAGATAAACAGCCTTTTCCAAGACGGTTAAATTGATATACACTTCCTCCGCCCTGTACATCTCCTACTTTTAACGGCTTTACATATTCACTCCAAGCTTTCATACCACCAGCTAAATAATAAACATCATTGAATCCGGCATGTAACAATTGCTCTGCGACAAACTGCGAAGAACCTTCTTTCGCACATACGACTAAAATTTCTTTCTCCCTCGGCAATTCATCTACAATATGATCTACACCATCTAATAAGTCAAAATACGGTTTATTTATAGAAGAAACTTGTTTCCCTTCAATTTTCCAATCTTCATAGTCCGTTTCATTACGAACATCTAAAATAAACAATTCTCCGAATAAAACTTTCTCTGCGACACCTTTTGCTTGTAACAGTTTAACACTCATTCAATTACCCCTTGAGGTATATTTATATTTAAAAAATTTTATTTTTCTATATTTCCTTGCCACTCTAACATACCTGGAATGACATTTTTCACGTTTGAAAAACCTCTCTCTTTCAACACTTGGCAAGCTACATCACTACGGTTACCAGTTCGGCAAACAACATAAATTGGTTTCGCACTGTCTAACATAGCACTATCTATTTCACCTAATGGAACCGAAATGGCAGATGGAATATGACCAAAGGCAAATTCCGCCGCTTCACGAACATCTACTACAATACACTCTTCACCACTTAATAATAGATCTTGCAATTCCCCATTCGTAATTGTATGAGGATACTTCACAACTTCATTTACTTCATGTTCATGGGATTTTCGTACATAATGCTTTAATATATCTCCCTCTTGTTTCGTTCCGATATATTGATGCCCTACTTTACTTGACCAACTTTGAATATCTAGCATAGAACCTTTATCTGTCGCCTCTATTTCAATAACTTGCCCTGATGCCAACCCTTCCATCGCCTTTTTTGTCTTCACAATTGGCATCGGGCAAGCCAAGCCTTTACAGTCTAAATTCATATCAACTTTTATACTCATAATCATTTCCTCCCTAATCAGCATACATATACCTGTAGGGGTATAATAAAATGTTTTTGAAAATCTGTCAACACATACGTTTGACAGATTATCGGCTTTTTACAAGTAATTGAACGGCTTCTTTAATTAACTCTTCATTTGAACCATTACCTGTTTCAAACTGCTCGCGCAAACATTGCTCTAAATTTGTTCCAACAACGAGTCCAATTGTACGATCAAGTGCAGAACGGGATGCAGTTAACTGTGTAATAACATCTCGGCAATCTTTTCCCTCTTCCATCATGCGAAGCACACCACGAACTTGACCTTCAATACGTTTCAATCTATTTTTCATATCTTGATTATATTCCACTGTAGATCACCTCCGTAATTATAACTATATTATACATTACTTTGTAACTTTGTATAATATCATATACCCTTAAGGGTATATTGTAAAGTGGTTTATTTTTTTGAAATCTCCTAGAGTATAGTAAAAATGCAAAAGCCACTGATTTTATTGGCTTTTGCATTTCTTAACTACACTGCATTGTAGTCCAACTAATTCATTTCATTTACGAATGAAGGAATCTATCGTTCCATTGTCATACTTCCTATAACCTCTTTGTAAAACTATAATCCATTTCTCCACCTAACGCTTCAGGTGTATCACCAGTTTCTCTAAAATCATGTGTATAAATTTGTTCAAATGAACCGAAATCTACTTGCTTATAAAATTCGAAACAAGGGAATCCATCATGTTCCCCTTGAATATCGATACTACCATCCTTGTTCACACATACAGTTAATAAATAGTCCACAGGAGGGGCATACACATTTAACGGATTACTAGCGCTTGCACTCATTTTGAATTGCACACCATCAGAATTCCATGAAATATCCGTACAAACAATATTTTCAGTACTCGCTTTTCCTGTTCTTTTATTCACAGAACCATCTGGATTTGTGACCTTCTCTGTCGTAATACCCGTGTTTGCATATGAAAACACTTCTTCTTTATAAAAGTCCACTACTACCTCTTGCTCAACTCTAGAGCGCATAGTATTTACCGCATGTGGTGTAAATTCACGTGAATCACCTTCAAACTGGATTACTTTCCCTGTTTGTGCATCCTTCCGCGGTTCTGTCCAAGACATTGGAATAAATACACTGGCTCTTATTTTAACGATATTCGTCATAAGAAACACCCCTATAATTCTAATTTTATATACTGCATGCTATTGAATAAAATAGACCACAATTTCAATCCTAGAACCAATAGCTTTCTCTTTTACGTTTGCTACTTCCTTCTAAAAAATAGCGCTATATTTATATCTAGATTTTCGTTTTAAAGCTATATTCCATTTCTCCAGCTAGTGCTGCTGGGGTATCATCCGTTTTCCTGAAATCATGTGTATATATTAATTCAAATGAACCAAAGTCGATTTGTTTATAAAATTCATAGCAAGGAAAACCATCATGTAAACCTTCAACATGCACAGTACCACTTTCATTAACTCGTATAGTCAAAAAATAATCAGCTGCAGGTGCTGCCGCGTTTAACGGATTACTTGCACTTGCTCTCATTTCAAATGAAACTTCATCTTCACTCCATACAATATTTGTACATGCAATGTTTTCTGTACTTGTTTCTCCTTTTTGATACTCAATTGAGCCATCTGGATTTGTAATTTTCACAGTAACGATACAAGCATCTGCATATGTGAAAATTTCTCTTTTATAAAAATCAACAACCACTTCTTGTTCTAATCTTGAACGCTTTGTGTTCACAGCGTATGGTGTAAATTCACGTGCATCTCCGGCATATTCAAACACTCTTCCCGTCGCAGGATCCTGAATAGGTTTCAGCAAAGCATACGGTGCAAATACACTCCCTCTAATTTTAACGATATTAACCATGTGAAACCTCCATAATTCATTGATTTTATTTAGATAAATCATTATTTGTTCTATTACTATTATATAGTCAATTTGATTGACTATATCCTGTATAGTACAATAGATTCTACTTATAGTCAATTCAATTGACTATAAGTAAGGAGGTTATATACATGACTCATCAAACACTTAACGAACTAGATCTTACTTCACTTTTATCACTATCCTTCAGTACATTAATTACTGAACTACACGACAAATTAAGTGAATTGGGATTTGAAGATATTAGGCCCGCACACGGTTTTATGTTCAAACGTATCCTTCCTAATGGAGCAACCGGTATAGAACTAGCTGAATATTTAGGGGTTTCAAAACAAGCCATAAGTAAAATGGTAGATTCTCTTGAGAACAGTGGTTATGTCACGCGCCAAACGCATCCTACTGATAAAAGAGGTAAAATTATTGTTTTAACCGAGCGTGGTTTAGCAGTAATGAAAGCAAAAGAAGAAATAGTAGCTGAAATAGAACAACGATGGATTGCAAACATAGGTGCAGAACGAATGCAAATGCTTAAAGAGGATTTAACAACATTCGTTACTAAAGAAAATACAGGAAAATTATCATCGAGCATACGACCTGTTTGGTAAACAAAAACTCCATATAAAAAACGAATCCATTTTGATTATTCTTTTTCAAAATGGATTCGTTTTTTACAGCTTTATTAAAATCATTGATTCCTTTAAATTTTGTTTTAAATATATGGGATACCCATATTTTATACATTATATAATTCCGTAACTCTCTGCACGATCAACTCTGCCGTATTCTCCGCTGGCGGCATCAACAAATTTGTAACCGGCCCATACACAACAGGATTTAATTCCACTTCATACCCACCATATGCATACTCCTCTTTTGTCGGTAAGTAACCAATATATCCATTCGTATAGCCACCAAAGAAAGCTAGTTCATTTTGAAGACTCTCTTTCATTTCCACAGCAGTTTCTGAAAAAGGTTCCATCGGTATACCAGAAAACATCCCCTCATTAATTTGAAACATGTGAATTTCTAAATCGATACTTAACTGCCGAATACCTTGCTTATATTTCTCTAAAACGATAGTAAGCCATTCATCCGTATTCACACCCCACTGCCTCTCAGCTGAGCGAGCCATTCTTCGTATCTCATCAATTTCGGGCAGATCCTTCAATCTCATTTGCATCGTACTCGAAATAGTTCTTAGCTTTACAATTGGTCTATATGTAACTGTTGGTAATATCGTTAACACATGTCCACTAAGTACGTAAGCCATTTGTTTTAATGCTTCCTGTGAACCACGATACTTCGCATTCACATTTCCAGTGGCACCTTGAACGATAATAACAGGACAGTTTACTATTTTCTCCAGAATCTCTCGCGTCATTCCAGGATAATCTGCTGATAATACATCGCTATCCCCTTTTAAAACATTCGGATGAGCAGTACAAAATACAATGACCCCAGCTAACTCCTTTGACTCAGCATTTCTCATTGCTAAAACACCAATTCTTTTATCTACAATACCCTCTATATTTATGCCCATCTTTGCTTTTCCATCAGGTGTCCTCTCTCTTCGGTTTACTCCAATATCACCTGTCGTAACATCCCACCCAACTTCACATGACCGCATATTATTATTCGCAGTAATAACACCCTGCACTACATTATTTAGTAAAATCGTTTTATACGACTTTATTAAAGGATGATCACCGACTGTTTCCGGACCAGAATGAGTATGTGTATAAACGACAGTTATTTGCTCAAATGGTACATGAAGCCTACTCGCTACTCGTTCACGAATAATATTCGTATCTTCTACTAACATTCCAATGTTATCAATACTTATAAATACAGTCTTCACTTCATCTTTTTCAAATACAAAGATTGTCCCGTAAATGTGCTCTTCAATATTATTAATTCCTGTATCTCTATGGTATCCAATAAAATCAATACCTAAAGGCGGCGTAATATCCACCTGACATACCCCTACTTTGCTCACTTGAATCGCTCCATTTCTATATGTAACTCCCTTTCTTCAAGAATAGCATATTTACCATTTTCAAAATAAAAAGAACGGACAAGAAATTCTATGTCCGTTCTTTTCATCACACATACTTCCGATGCACCATCTTCCCATCATAAGAAAATACAACACCCTTACTCTCCACCATCGACTCCATATGCACTGTTCTTCCCCATAGCTGATGAAGATACGGTAATACTTTTTCTAAGTATTTTAAATCTAACTCAATTCCTTCATAGCTATGTTTAATGTACAATTCCCCATTCTTTAAGTAGTCTCCATCTTCTACTACTAAGTACGGGAAACCTCCATTTGTGCGCATATTTACGAGTTGATCGCGTACATGCTCCCATTCTTTATCAATTACTTTATATTCTTTTCCTTGGCGCTGGAATAAGTACATATCTTCTCTCATTACAAGTTTTTTATTTAAATAGTTTCTTAGGAACGATACATCCCATTCAATTTCCCGTACTTCAAAGATTTTGTCACGACCAGAACCAGGTTTCACACCGCGTCGTTTCATTTCTTCTGTCGGGTTGTTATAGCGCTCTTCAATATCTTCGAACATTTTAATACCGAGGTAGTATGGATTAATACTTGTTTTTGATGGCTGTACGACACCTGCATTTAATTTCGCAAATTCAATTGCTTCACCAGATGTTAAGTCCATTTCACGAAGTATGCGTTGATGCCAGAAGGAAGCCCAACCTTCATTCATAATCTTCGTTTCAAGCTGTGGCCAGAAGTATAACATTTCTTCACGCATCATCGTTAATATGTCGCGCTGCCACTCTTCTAGCTCACGGCTATATTCTTCAATAAAGAGGAGTAAATCTTTTTCTGGCTGCGGTGGGATTTTCTTCTTTTTATGCATATTAGGTCGTTCTCTCTTTTTGTTTCGATCATCTAAATTCCATAAATCATCGTACTGTGATATCTTTTTCTTTTCTACATCCTCTTCTAAATCTTCAATACTCCATGCAAGTTTCGGACGCATAAGCGATGGATCAATATGTTCTTGAATGGCAAGTACGGCATCTAAAAATGTTTCTACCTCTTCTCTTCCATACTTATGTTCATACGCCTTCACACGATCTGCTGTCGCTGCCATACTCTCCACCATATCGCGCTTCGTATTAGAAAAACGAATATTATTTTTGAAGAAATCACAATGTGCTAAAACGTGCGCCACGATTAATTTATTTTGAATTAAAGAATTCGTATCTAATAAAAAGGCGTAACATGGATTAGAGTTAATAACGAGTTCATAAATTTTACTAAGTCCTAAATCGTATTGTAATTTCATTCTGAAAAATTGCTTTCCAAAACTCCAATGCGAAAACCTCGTCGGCATCCCATATGCACCAAATGTATAGATAATTTCCGCTGGACATACTTCATAGCGCATCGGATAAAAATCAAGACCAAATCCAGTCGCAATTTCCGTAATTTCAGCAATCGCATATTGTAGTGCTTTATCATCACTTGCTCTCATTATTTTCCCTCCTTACACTTTCCCTTAAGAAAGTGTATGATAAGGAACAAGCTTTCATGAGGATTGATTGCATAATAAAAAGACACCCTCTTAAAAAACGAGAATGCCTCTTTCTAATTAACCTTCTATGATCTCCATCTTCTCCGTAATCGGTGTACGCGCTTTTCCTTCTGGTGCTTTATCGAAATAGCCGATATGAAGAATTCCAATGATGCGTTGACCTCTTGTTAAACCGATTCCTTCTATAAATAGTGGATTGTAGTTTAATCCACCTGATTTCCAAACACAGCCTAATCCGCGTTCCCAAGCAAGTAATTGGAAGTTTTGCATAAATGCACATGTTGCAGCGTAATCTTCGTCACGTTGAATTTGACGCGGATCTTCATTAATGTAAACAACGATTTGTGCAGGTGTGCTTAAGAAACGATCAGATAAAATTTTGCCGCGTTTTGCTCTTTCTTCTTCTGTGAAAGAGTTTAGTACTGCGTCCACTAATTTCTGACGGCCTTCTCCAATGTATAATTTACAATTCCATGGTTCACGGTGTTTATGATTCGGTGCCCATGTTGCGTCGTTTAATAGTTCAATTAATAGCTCTTTTTCTACTGCTTTATTTGTAAATGTACGAACAGAACGTCTTTCTTTAATAACGTTTGCGATGGAAGTATATGTAGTCATATTTTTCTCTCCCTTATTTTTATCTATATGTATAAATCCGTCATTGATATTGATTTTCAATTTCGATTATAACCTAGTTTTTCACTATTAATCAATGTTTTATGTTGGAAAACCATGAAAAACTTCTTTTTATACTGTGAATAAAAAAACTTAACTTGTTCACAAGTTTTTCACATTTTATGGAAATGATATGTGTAAGTTTTCCACATTACCCATCTAGGAGGAGTTTATATGTACAAGAAAATCGCAGTAAGTATGACTATGGCAGCATTATTGTGCGGGATATCTGTCTTTCCTGCTTCCGCTGCCACGCCAAAAGAAGTAACAATGCACCATCATAAGCCTATTTCAGAAGAAGAAATGCAGTCGCTCGAAAAACTCGGCTATAATAAACATGAAATTTGGAAAGCTGCCCACATTGCAAGAATAAGTAAAAAAGAAATTAAGGACGTTTTAGCTTACTATAAGCAAAATAAATCTTGGGAGAAAACAGCCGAGCATTTCGGTGTAGACCCAAGTAAATTGAAAAAGCATCATATGAATAAAGAAACGAAAAAAGCACTACTGCAAAAATTAGCAAATATGCAAAAGTCCACACCAGATGGACTGAAACAAAAAATGAAAGAATATAATATCGGCTTACGCCAACTTACCGTGTTAACAATCATCTCTCAAAAAAGTAATACCCCTCTTGACGATGTACTAAAAATGAAAAAAGATGGGATGGATATTAAACAAATTGCGGAAAAATTAAATGTTAAAAAAGAAGATATACGGGCAGAAATGATTAAATTAGTGAAGTCTATTAAAGAAAAGAAAACAAATTAGCCTGTCAAAAAGGAAGAGATATTCAATACTCTTCCTTTTCTTTATCCCGCTATTTCTGGGTAGTAAAACTCCCACCTCAAAATTCGGCTGGAGCAAAGAAGTTAGGTGGGAGTCGTGCTGCCCGTAAAATCCAGATTATTAGCCTTCACTTTATGAACTTTCAATTTTCAAGTATAAATTCCCGTCTTTCCCAAAAACTAACACAAGTAAATGATGTGTGTAAGGGGTGAGGAAATGTTCCGTGTATCATCTAAAAAGAAGAAAAAAGCACTCTGTTCTATTCCGGAGTTTATCCACACTATGAAAGAATCCAGTGATTTCGTGTCTTATAACGTAGTAGACGATGGAACATTGTGTTTGTTTTATTATAAATCTACAGCTGAATCACTCCTCATTAATCGATTCATTTTAACACCTATTAAAAGAGAATTAGATCACATTGAAAATATAAGTGATATAGCAAATATCGTCACACTCGAGGACATCATCACCAACCCTTCTATTGATGATATTCGTGAAAAATTATTAAGTGGGTATGTACTTATTCAGCTAAAAAATGATTCTCACTCAGCAGAATATGCACTTATTCGTGCTGAAAGTTCGGTTTTAGGTACACGGTTATATAACGATACAGAGAATGAATATAGTGTCATCGGTCCAAAAGTCGGCTTCGTTGAGAATATCGATACAAATATACACTTACTTCGGCGAAATATCGTAACAGAACAATTAGTTTTCAAAGAAGTTATAGTTGGTTCTATATCAAAAACAAAGGTCGTAGTTGCTTACATCGAAGGCATTACAAATGAGCAACACGTTAATACTGCGATGCAGCGCCTACAAGGCATTGACTTTGATGTTCCTTTCGATGCGACTATGATCGAACAATTTATTAGCGATAATAGTAACTCGCCCTTCCCTGTTTTACTACCTACAGAGCGCTTAGATCGTTCTGTTTATGCACTCATTAATGGTGGTGTTGTCATTTTAACAGATGGTTCACCATACGCATTAGCTGGACCGGCGACATTACTCGATTTCTTCGTATCTCCAGAAGATTATTATTTACCATGGATAGCAGGCTCATTTCTTAGATTGGTTCGTTTTTTCGGAGCAGCATTCTCTCTATTTTCATCAGCTATTTATACAGCTGTATTAACGTATCACTATCAAATGATTCCCGCAGATTTACTTGGACCAATTATTTATTCCCGAGCCAATGTACCATTTCCACCTGTTTTGGAGGCACTTTTTTTAGAAATTACAATCGAATTACTGCGCGAGGCTGGAGCTCGTTTACCGACTAAAGTTGGTCAAACGATTGGTATTGTTGGAGGGATTGTCATTGGCCAGGCATCTGTTGAGGCTGCTTTAACGAGTACTATTTTATTAATTGCGGTTGCGTTATCTGCACTTGCTTCTTTTACAACACCAACAGTAAAAATGTCTTCCACTATCCGGATATTACGATTTCCTCTCATCATTTTAGCTGGAGCATTTGGAGGTGTAGGGCTAATCGTCGGATTTGTATTCATATTAGCTCATTTAATTCGCTTAAAATCACTTGGATCACCTTATTTATTACCTTTATATCCATTTCGCGGGTTAGGTACAGCTGAGGGGCTCCTTCGTCTTCCATTTAGTCAAACTGCAGGACGGGCTTCTTTTCTAAGACCAAAGAAGAAATGGCGCTATGATCCAAACCAAGCGAAAGAAAAACGCGACGGTGAGGAAAAATGAAAGATATTTTATTACGCTCTTCCATTATCATTTTAATTTTTCTATCCGGCTGTACACAATCTAACATAGTAGATACACAGCGGATTATTCATGTGGGTGGATTCGATATAACGAAAGAGAAGAAATTTCGTGGGACGATTCTCTATCCAGATTACACAAAAGGAGTGCAATCAAAACCAGAAACTCAATCCACTACCGCTGGTACCATTGAAACAATCTCTTCACTTCTAAACGCAAAATCACCACATACGATTGCTGTAGGTCAAATGCGCGTTGTCCTATTTGGAAAATCATTCGGTGAACGTGGAATCGGAGACATTATTAACAACTTACAACGTGACCCTAACATTGGCCGAGATGTGCAGCTAGCGCTTGTAGACGGTTCAACAGAAGAATTACTTAAACATGTCAAAACAAATGGATCGCTATATCTATCTGATTTATTGGAGCAAAATATAGAAACGGAGACAATCCCTCGGATGGCTTTAAATATTTTTCTATATAATTTTTATTCATCTGGCTGTGATCCATTTCTTCCTTACATTCAAGTTGCAGAAGACAAGTCTGCTTCCATTAAAGGACTCGCTTTTTTAAAAAAGGATAAAGTAGCTATGTATACAGATAAAACAGGATCTTTTTTATTTAAATTACTCATTAATCCAACTAACAATGGACGTTACGAAGTTCCGATACGTCAAGGTAAACATAAAGGCTTAATCGCAACCCAAAACTTATCTGGAAATAGTGTTTGTTCCCTTTCCGACGCCGGTGACATTCCGAAAGTTCACATTCGACTGAAATTAAATGGACTTATAAAAAATTCCCCTGACTGGCTTGATTTATCAAAGAGCGAAAATGTAACTTACGTAAAAAAACATGTAGAAAAGACACTTGAAAAACATTTAAACGAATTAATAAAACAATTCCAAGAAAAAGAAATCGATCCAATCGGTATACGTGAAGAAATTCGTAGTCACTCAAGAAAATGGAGCATGAAACAAATTCAAGAAATGTATCCTAGCGTAGACGTTGCAGTTAATGTGAAAATTAATGTCGTACAATCTGGTATCGGAGAATAGTGAGGTGCTGTAATGGCTGGTCAAGATAAAACACATACTGTTTCCCCTTATTTCACATTTCTTCTATTACACTCCCTTCAAATTGGAGTAGGTGTGTTAGGATACCAAAGGATTATTGCGCAATATGCCGGTTATGATTCTTGGATTTCTCTTATTGTTGCGGGCATTGCAACTCATATCGTGCTATTTTGCATGCTTAAAATGTTAGAAAAAGATAATGATTTAATGAATATTCATACGACATGTTTCGGAAAGTGGCTTGGAACATTTTTGTCCGTATGCTTTGCTGCATACCTTCTATTATTTTGCCTTACTGTCCTTCGTACATATATTGAAGTCATTCAAGTTTGGGTCTTCCCTACAATTAAACCGTGGAAATTAACTTTATTATTTTTACTTGTGACTTACTACGTAATTAAAGGTGGTTTTCGCTCTGTAACAGGAATGTGTTTTTGGGGCGTCGTAATACCGATTTTCGTCCTATTTTTCTTAGTTTTCCCAATGAAATACGCGCATGTCCGTAACATTCTCCCAATTCTAACTCATTCACCTTTAGAAATTCTAACTGCAGCGAAATCATCTGCATTAGAATTTCTTGGATTTGAAGCAATTCTTGTTTTTTATCCATTTATAAAAAAAGACAAATCATTAAATAAATGGGCGCACGGTGGTATTGCTTTTACAACAATTCTATACGTAATACTAGCCATCATTTCCCTTATGTACTATAGCCAAGGACAACTACATCATACAATTTGGCCAACATTAACAATGCTAAAAATCATAAAGATTCCTTTTATCCAAAGGTTTGAGTACATCATTATTTTCATGTGGTATCTTATTATTTTACCTAATCTTTGTTTAACAATTTGGTCTTCTTGTTGCATTAGTAAAAGGTCTTTTCACGTACCATTTAAAATTACACTTCCATTTTTTATTGCAGCTATATTTATTTCATCCTTATTTTTCACAAACCGTGAGAGTATCAATACATTAAATACAATACTATCTCAAGCTGGTCTGTATATTGTCTACGCTTATGTACCAATTTTATTTCTATTCCATTCACTACGATGGCGCTTCAAAAATCAGTCGAAAAAATCTTCACCCGACACACCATGATATTTGATACAATTTGGTTAATACATTTGTAAAGGGGACAAGCGAATGAAAAAGTATGTATTTTCTTTACTTGCAGTACTGAGCCTAATTCTTGTTGGATGCGGGAGTACTAGTACAAATGACAAAAAATCTTCTGAATCAAAAGAAGAGCATGACCATGCCACGCACACTCAGCAAGCTGATATTCAAGAAAAGACAAAAGGAGTCGACACACTCCCTACCTTCCTAGACAAGCTTGATCCGCAAATGAAAGATATCTACACTGTCGCTGGACAAAATGCAGAGCTATTAGATTGGATTCCATGTTACTGCGGTTGCGGTGAGAGTGTAGGACATAAAAACAATAAAAACTGCTTTATTCGTGAAATTAAAAAGAATGGTGAAGTTGTTTGGGATTCCCACGCAACAACTTGTGTCAACTGCCTAGAAATCGCGGTTGAATCGGCTTCCATGAAACAAAAAGGAAAATCAACGCTCGAAATTCGTAACTATATCGACAATAAATACAAAGAAGGGTATGGCAAGCCAACACCTACGCCAATGCCAAAAGCATAAAAACGAGGAAATCCCTCGTTTTTCTCTTTTCATTCACCTTTTTTCTTAACAAATTCTTTCAAGTGTATTTCTCCTTACTTGTCACACACTATATATAACTCCTCGGTAAGGAGGGTACACAGTGCAAACATATAACGACTATGATAAAGCTCTCTATTACACGTATTGCTGTAATTGGGATAAATTACTCGTTCTCATGGTTCAAACGAACGATCAATTATTTTCTAAGCGTATTGAGCATTTTTTACACGCTTATCAATACAGTAAAGAACTACCAGAAGTTGATAAACAATTGCAGCTCCTATTTCAATATATTGACCACGCATCCCAAAAGTCACATGTAGAAGAAGTAGAGCAAATTCAAATGTAAAATATAGCGCTATTCTCTTTATGAGAATAGCGCTTTTTTAAAATGTTTATATCAATAAAAGTTTCTCCTTATAAAACTTTTATTGATAAACATATTTTTTCTTTCTTTTCCCTACCACTTCATACTATAATTTAGTATGTAACTATTATAAGTGAGGTATAAAATATGGGACGAGAAAAAAAGCAAGAATATGCTTTACTTACTGCATGGGGAGCTTCGTTTATTGCTACATTAGGAAGTCTATACTTTTCCGAAATTATGAAATTTGAGCCTTGTGTCCTTTGTTGGTATCAACGTATTTTTATGTATCCATTTGTTTTATGGCTCGGTATCGCTGTAGTAAAGAAAGACTATCGCATTGCAAGTTATTCTTTACCAATCGCAAGTATTGGTGCTTGTATTTCTTTATATCACTATGCAATTCAAAAAATCGCAGCATTTTCAGCTGCTGGGGCAGCTTGCGGCCGCGTACCTTGTACGGGAGAATACATAAACTGGTTCGGCTTTGTGACAATCCCGTTTTTAGCACTTATCGGCTTTATCACAATCGCTATTTGCAGCTTTATTGTAATTAAAAACAAATAAGGAGATGAAAGAATGAAAAAAATGCTTATATTTGGTGGTATTATTATCGCCTTGTTTGCAGCAATTTTCGCTGTAACACAAATGGAAGAAAAAAATGCTTCAACAAGCCAAAAAATTGATAATGCTACTAGTCAAACAGATGGTTCTGACTACTACACAAATAAAATCTCTCTTTCAGATCTCCAAAAGAATTTAAAAGAGAAAAAAGAAGAAACAGTATACTTTTATCAAACATCTTGCGTTCATTGCCAAAAATTATCTCCTATCGTAGTACCAATGGCTAAAGACTTGAATGTTGATATGAAAGTTATGGATATTGAAAAATTAGATGCTCCTTGGGATGAATATAAAATTAAAGGAACTCCAACAATCATTCATTTTAAAGATGGTAAAGAAGTGAGCCGTATTAGCGGCGAACAACCGGAGGACAAATTAAAAGAGTGGCTTGAGCAAACGAAAAAATAATAAGAAAAGGAAACTCCTTCTATACATGAAATGGGCGTAAAATCCCACACTAATGTATGAGGAGGGGGTTTTATGCCAGAAGTGAAATGCTCTGTTTCCAATTGCTCATTTTGGGGACAAGGTAACCTTTGTCAAGCAAGTGCAATCGTTGTTCAACCTGATGCACAAGAGGCAGGTCAAATTGAAAACAGTTCATATACAAACGCTACTTTAACAAACGAGACGCTTGAAAGTTCTGTAACAACGAGTGTAGAAACGTGTTGTCATACATTTAAACCGAAATATTAAACGTAAAAGCATACGATTAGTCGTATGCTTTTTTACATTCCTCTCCAAACATCATGCATCATAAAAAAGTACAAAATAACGAGAAGGACCGTCCCGCATAAAGTAATGCGCCGATATACACTCTTCTCCCCTTCCCTCGCTTTAACAAATGCCCAAATAAATCCAACGAACAATATTAAATCAATATATGGAACATAAAAGGAGAAGACGAGTAACGCATATAAATACACGATAAATAAACAAGTCGTGATTAAGAAAATTTTAAATGCAAATTCACTTTTCATAATGTGACCGCCCCCCAGTCTGTACTGTATTATATTCAGCAAAACATAATAGTTGCTGTTTCAATTTTTTTATCTCACTATTTACAGGCGCTCGATTGGTATGAAATCATCAAAACCAACTAAACTTCATCACAAATAAGCTACCGCCTATACACGGTAGCTATTATGGAACATTATATTTCCTTTTATATATGTTACTTAAAATCGAATAAGGTAATTGCTCATAACGAATTTTTTCTCCCGTTACATCTACAATATACAAATTGTTTCCTATATAATAGGTTCCATCTTTTCGTTTGGAATACACTGTATATTTTTCATTTGGCAATACCGTTTTTACTTTCGTCAATTGTCCATTTGGTTCTTGCCAATATATATTTACACGATCTACTAACGTAAGCATTCCAATTTGTTCTTCTTCTACTTTACGACCATTCCAACTCACAACCCGATAACCAAGCTTATACGCTTCATATTCGGGACTCGTATGAAAACGAGAAATAATTACTTTCGTCTGTAATTGTACCCGGTCGTATAACCATTGTATGTCCCGATCGTGCATGCGAATACAACCATTCGACTCCCTGCTTCCAATCGTCCATTCCCGATTTGTTCCATGAATTGCATATTCCTTTTTATCTAGACCTAACCACCTCGTACCGAGAGGGTTATTCGGAGCACCCCCAGCTATTTTTTTACGATGGTATTCTTTATTTTTATATTTAGTTATAATACAAAAATTACCCTCAGGCGTCGGGGTCCTGTCTTTTCCTGTCGTTATCGGAAATGTCTTAGTATAGTTTCCATCTTCAAAAAAAGACAGCTGATTCGTCGTAAGGTTAACTAATATTAAATGATCTGTATTAGCAAAAACGCTAGCTGGCAGGCAGAAAAATAGGATTACGATAAACCATACTTTCTTCATCTAAATCCTCCCTAGCACTAACATCATAATAAAGTGAAACTTTACTCGTTGGGGGATTTTGTCCATCCCCACTGAGGATTAGCCTTCACCAATCGAGCATTTACGGACATTTATCTCCCACCTAACTTCCTTGTATTCACCGAATTGTTAGGTAGGAGTCTTACTGCCCGCAAATAGCGGGATAAAGTGAAACTTTAATCAGTGGGTGGGGTTTTGTTCATCCCCCACTGATTATTAGCCTTCACCAATCGGGCATTTACGGGCAGTTAATCTCCCACCTGAATTTTGAGGTGGAATTTTACTGCCCGTTAATGCGGGATAAATACAATTAACTTTACTTTGCTCTTATAAATGAAAACTATCCATTCACAATTACTCCACCATTTACATGCATCATCTGTCCCGTTACATATGCCGAATCACTAGACGCTAAATATACATATGCAGGCGCTAATTCATACGGCTGACCAGGCCTTTGCATAGGAACATTACTCCCAAACTGTGATACTTTTTTCTCATCAAAACTGGATGGAATAAGCGGTGTCCAAATTGGGCCTGGTGCAACACCATTTACACGAATTCCCTTTTGTACTAACGACTGAGATAGCGATCTTGTAAAAGCGACAATCGCTCCTTTCGTTGCAGAATAATCAATCAACGTTTCATTTCCTTCATACGCAACGATAGATGCCGTGTTTATAATTACATCCCCTTGCTTTAAATGAGAGAGGGCTGCTTTTGTAACATGAAAATAAGAAAAAATATTAATACGGAACGTTTTTTCTAGCTGTTCCGCTGTAATATACTCTAGTCCTTGCTGCGGATATTGCTGTGCGACGTTATTCACAAGAACATTTAGCCCCCCTAGCTGCTGGGCGGTCTCTTCTACAATCTCTTTACAATGTTGTTCATTACTCAAATCTCCCGGCAATAATACACAATTCACGCCTTCTTTTTCCACAAGTTGTTTCGTCTCAGTTGCATCTTCGTCCTCATCTAAATAAGCAATCGCAATATTTGCTCCCTCTTTTGCAAAAGCGATAGAAACAGCTCTTCCAATCCCGCTATCTCCTCCTGTAATTAATACATTCTTTCCTTTTAACTTTTCACTTCCTTTATAATTTGGATCTTCAAACTTTGGAAGAGGATTCATTAACGATTCAATACCAGGTTGTTTATTTTGATGTTGTGCTGGCATTGTTAAAAAGTTTTTTTGCTGCGGCATAACTTCCTTCAACTCCTTTCCCCTTATAATGCGCACAATAAAAAAAACTACTTACACATTAAAGAACCGCAATGCACACACAGTTTTACGATTAATATTCGAATTTACGACATAAAATATGAGTTGTTCTAAAGTTTTTATGCAAAACTATTGCAAAATAGTTAAAAAACGAATATTATATATAACTGTTGTGAAAATTATTCGTAAAAAGAAAGGATGTTTATATGTTTAACCTTTCAAAACATAAAACTTCTATTAAAACTGAAATTATGGCAGGTATTATTACCTTTTTAACAATGGCATATATCATTGTCGTAAACCCTGTCATCCTTGGGGATGCAGGTGTTCCGTTTGAACAAGCATTTACAGCTACAATTATCGCTGCTGTTGTCGGAACATTATTTATGGCGATCTTTACTAATTTACCAATCGCAATTGCACCAGGTATGGGATTAAATGCTTACTTCTCTTATTCTGTTGTAAAAGCCCATGAAGGCATGACTTTCGCAATTGCATTCTCTGCTGTATTCGTAGCAGGTATGATTTTAATTTTGTTATCATTCACATCTTTCCGTACGAAATTAATGGAAGTAATTCCTGAGAACTTAAAACATGCACTTACTGCTGGTATCGGTCTTTTTATTGCTTTTATCGGTTTGCGCTTAACGGGAATTGTTACAAAAAATGATGCAAACTTAGTTGGGCTTGGCGACCTTCACTCTGCTCCAGTTCTACTAGCATTAGCTGGCCTTGGAATTACAATTATCCTTATGTCTTTAAATATAAACGGGGCACTATTTATCGGAATGTTATTAACTGGTATTATTGCTTACTTCACAGGTCAATTAACATTCTCAAGCGGCGTTACATCAATGCCTGGATTACCAGAAGGAATTATCGTTTCAAATCCAATTACTGCTGTATCTGATGTAATTAACTACGGATTATACGGCGTTGTGTTCTCATTCTTCCTTGTTACACTATTTGATACAACTGGAACACTACTTGGCGTTGCACAACAAGGTGGATTTATGAAAGATGGAAAGCTTCCAAAAGCAGGACGAGCTCTTCTATCTGACTCATTCTCAGCAACAATTGGAGCTATGTTCGGAACAACACCATCAACAGCTTACATTGAATCATCTGCTGGTGTTGCAGCTGGTGGTCGTACTGGTTTAACAACTGTTACAGTAGCTGTTCTATTTGCATTAGCAGCATTCTTCGGACCGTTAGTGAGCGCTGTTTCTGGCGTTTCAGCTATTACAGCACCATCACTAATTATCGTTGGTAGTCTTATGATGGGCTCAGTTCGCCACATCGATTGGGATACATTCGATGAAGCATTCCCAGCATTTTTAGTAATCTTAAGCATGCCACTTACATCAAGTATCTCAACAGGTATTGCACTTGGATTTATTTCATACCCACTTATGAAAGTGGCAAAAGGACAATTCCGTGCTGTTCACCCACTTGTATATTTATTCGGGATCTTGTTCGCTTATCAATTAGTTTTCTTACCACATTAAAATCCCTCATAAAGAGGGATTTTTTCATAAATAAAAAAGGCTGCAGAGAACTCCTTCTCCACAGCCTAATTATTATTTTTGCAAAAACGCCTGTAAATCTGCAAATTGTCTCTTTGCATCTTCATAGCCTTGCTCATATAAACTTTGTAATTTAGCCGTATCCTTTTCCATACGATCTACTTGAAGCGGCACTTCTGGGCGAATAACAAATAAATTACCAGCTTGCTCTTCTTTTTCAATGTAGTGAAGTGTTTCATTATACACTTCATAACGATTCAGCATCGTATTTACAAGGTTTGGATACTTCTTATAAGCCTTTGCTGCAATCCAACCAAATTTTGATTTTTTCTTCGCGTAACCATGATTTCTCGTCAAAATAACGACTGATTTTTTAAATCCATCTTCCTGTGCTTTACGAACTGGAATCGGATCTGAAATCCCGCCATCTAACAATTGCTTACCTCGGTAGTTTACTGCCGGTGCAATGAAAGGTAATGAACTAGATGCTTGCAATAAATTTAGTGCATCATCATTCGTTCCCTCTTTTTCAAAATAAACAGACTGTCCTGTTTCACAATCAGTTGTTCCTACAAGGAAACGCTCTGGACTATTAAAGTATGTTTCAAAATCAAACGGTACATGCTTTTCTGGAATTTCATGAAAAATGAATTCCATATCAAATAGCTGACGTTTTTTCCACAAGTTTTTATACGATAAATACTGCGGATGTGATGCATAATCAATATTTACTGTTTTATTTCTATTTCTTTGTCTGGAAAGATACGACGCTGCATGACAAGCACCAGCTGATACACCAATTACATATGGAAAATATAAATCTTGTTCCATAAAATATTCTAATATCCCGCCCGTATATACACCACGCATACCGCCGCCTTCTAATACTAACCCCGTATTTTCAAGCATGTTATTCTCTCCTCTTTATATATATTGACTCTTTAATTATTCACTATGTTAAGTATCTTTTTCTATTATATATGAGTTCTTTCAGAAATTATATTGAAAAGGCTTGAAATGGAGGGGTTTTTCTTCCAATTATATTTCCAAATGACCAGAGACATCCTTTATAAACCTTTGAATAAAATCTTGCTCTTCTTTCGTATATCCATCTAAAAGTAACAGCCACTTTTCTTCAGCTTGTTTATGCAATTTTTCATGAGCTTTATATATTTCATTTCCTCTTTCCGTTAAGCGGAAGAAAATTTCTTTTTGATTATCTAACATTTGCATTTTCTCAACGAATTGCTTTTGAAACAACTTTGTACAAATTTTAGAGATTGCGCCTTTCGTCATTCCCATTTCTGTTGCAATAGCAGTTACATTCATCAGACCATTTTTTCCGATACACTCGATAACATGTAACTCAGATAAAGACATACCACTTACACCTGTCTCACGAAGAAACTTCTCATTATTTTCTTTCAAATGCTCTTCTTTTTTATGAAAAAGTGTACGAATATCCGAAAGTATTTCCATTTGTTTCGCTGTACGTTCCAATCCATTCGCCTCCTAAGTTTCCAAAGAAACAATTTAACTATATACCATTTTAAAATCATTTTTTCATCTTTACAAGTGAGAAAATCATGTTAAAATTAATTTAGTTTCCAAGGAAACCAAATGACAAGGAGGTTAACATTATGGAAAAAACCAAACTGAATTTCATTTTATATGTTGTCTGTATGAGTGCCTTACTCGGTTCCTTCGCTCAAAATATTTATACACCTATCTTGCCGATGATTCAAAATTCGTTTCATACTTCTCTTTATCTTGTAAATTTAACCGTTTCACTTTTCACATTCGTTCTTGCGGTTATGCAGCTCATATACGGACCTTTAATTGATACAAAGGGAAGAAAATCTGTCCTTATCCCTAGTTTAATCATTAGTACAATCGGCTCAATTGGTTGTGCTTTCTCACCAAACATTTACTTATTTCTATTTTTTAGAGCTGTTCAAGCTATAGGAATAGCGGCTATACCTGTAGTTGCAGCAACGATTATCGGTGATTTATTTGAAGGAAAAGAACGCGGAGAAGCGATGAGCCTTTATCAAATGTTACTTGCTCTCGCACCTGCAATCGGTCCTCTCATAGGTGGCTATCTCGGCAGTATAAATGGCCACTTATCTGTATTTCTTTTTTTATCTACAATTGGCATCATCTTATTAATTATAAACATTTCACTACTTCCAGAAACAAAACCAAATGTAATTGAGAAACCTAAAGCAAAAAAGAATTACTGGCTTATCTTAAAAAATAAAACTGGATTTTCCATTACACTTATTGGCTTTATTCAATTTTGTATATATTTCTGTTTCCTCGTTTTTTTACCTAGCATATTAACAAATATATTTCATCTAAGCGCAAGCGAAATTGGTCTTATGTTTGTACCGATGTCCCTTTCTCTTATGTTAGGAAGCTATTGCTACAAATTTTTGCAAAAACATTTCACAACAAAGCAGGCTTTATTCATCACTAGTTTCTTCAACATTATATGTGTCACTTTATTCTCTTTCACATATAGCATCAATACCCCATCCGTAATTATCGTTACCTCTTTATACGGTTTTAGTATGGGACTTTCTATGCCGACTCACACTACTTTATTAACGGAAGAATTCGTACAAGAACGCGCAACTGCCATCGGTATGTACAACTTCATTCGCTATCTTGGTATGGGTACAGGGCCTATTGTAGGTGGGTTTCTTTTATTTAATCAAAATTACTTTTGGATTTTCTTCCTAGGGGCAATTATATTTCTACTTATAATTTTACACGCAATGAAAATGCTACATTCCCATGCTGCACAAAGAGCTTAAGAGACCTATAGATGGTCTCTTAAGCTCTTTGATCAGCAACGATATGAATATCAATATACTTCGTTTGTCTCATAATTTCATTTACAATAGAACCTTTTCGTATTTCTTCCCACCGTGTTCTCGCCGATTGCCCAAGTAAAACTTGTGTCACCTGTAGTCTTTTTGCAACTTCAATAATAACATCAGCGGGCTTTCTTCCCTTTGCTTCTTCTAATACAAAGCTCGCATCAAATTGATTCGTTAGCGATTTCCATTCTTCAATCGTTTGCTTTTTGCCTGCTGAAATAGAATCTATATTTTCTCTTTCAACGTTTAACACATACAATTCAGCATTTAGCCGATCAGCCATGCGCCAACCTCTCCGTATTAATTTCTCTGCTGTTGAACTGTATTGTACACAAACGAGAATTTTTTCTTTCACACCGATCGGTTCTATTACTGTTTGGCTAATTTTCTCATCCATATCATCTGCAACTTCTCGAAGTGATAACTCTCTTAATGCCCCTAAATTATTTATCGTAAAGAAGTTTTGTAAGCTTTGCTGAATTTTTTCTTCCTTATATATCTTTCCATCTATTAATCTCTTCCGGAGTACCTCAGGTGTTGCATCAACAAGCTGAATTTCATTTGCTTTTTGTAAAATAAAGTCTGGAATACGCTCTCGTACTTTGACATTCGTAATTTGAGCTACAATATCATGAACGCTTTCTAAATGTTGAATATTAAACGCTGATAATACAGATATACCGGCATCTAACAATTCCTGCACATCCATGTAACGTTTCTTATTTTTCGATCCGGGAATATTACTATGCGCAAGTTCATCCACAACAACAATTTGTGGTGCCCGCTTTATAATTTCTTCTACATCAAGTTCATAAAATACTTTCCCTTTATAATCTATTTCTTTTAAAGGAACTTTTTCTAAATCAGCAATTGCTTCTTCCGTCTCTTTTCTACCGTGTGTTTCAATTAAACCAACTACAATATCAATACCGTCTTTTTTCATCTCTCTTGCATCAAATAGCATTTTATAACTTTTCCCAACTCCAGGTGCAGCCCCTACGTATAGCTTTAACTTTCCGCGATTTTGCTGCCGAATATATTCTAAATACTCTTCTGGCGTTCGCCTTTGAAACGTCGGTTTATAGTCATCCGCATACAAAACACTCACAACCTTTCTTTCGAAACAACGCTACCTCAATCCGTTAGATTGAGGTAGCACTGTTACTATTTCATTAATTTCTGCAATTCTAAATTTAGCTTTAAGACGTTTACACGATCCTCTCCAAATAAACCGAGTGCAGCTCCTTCTGTTTGATCCTTAATCAATTGATCTAGCTTTTCTTTCGGAATATTCGTTAATTTCGAGATGCGATCTACCTGTACAGAAGCCGCCTTCGGACTAATGTCAGGATCAAGCCCTGAACCTGAATTCGTCACTAAATCTATTGGTACTTCTGTAACTGGAATGGCCCGGTTTTGTTTCTTCCAGTCATCAATACTTTTCTCAACTCGTTTTGCTAAATCTGGATTAGACGGTGCATAGTTATTTGAACCAGATGCTTCTGCTTTATATTCTATACTAGAGACACGTCCATGAAAATAACGTGGATCTGTGAAATTTTGACCGATTAATTTTGAACCAACTACTTCATCTTTATCATTATATATAAGACTTCCATCCGCATTATCCTTCATTACCGCTTGCGCAATACCAGTTACAATAAGCGGGTATACGAGGCCGCACAAAACTAGAAATGTAAAAGTAATACGAATAATTGGTGAAAGTATACTTTGTTTTTTCGCCATCTTTTTTCCCCTCTTCCTTATATGAACAAGCCGACAATCATATCAATTACTTTAATTCCAATGAATGGAACGATAACTCCACCAAGCCCATAAATGAGTAAGTTTCGGCTAAGCAATGCATTAGAACTCATCGGTTTATACGCAATACCTTTCATCGCTAACGGAATTAGTAGTGGAATAATAACTGCATTAAATATTAATGCTGATAAAATCGCTGAAAGTGGCGATGTTAATTTCATAATGTTCAATGCTTCCATTTGCGGAATTGCTAATGTAAACATCGCTGGAATGATTGCAAAATATTTTGCTATATCGTTTGCAATACTAAACGTTGTTAACGCACCACGCGTCATTAACAATTGCTTACCAATTCCTACAACCTCAATGATTTTTGTTGGATTCGAATCTAGATCAATCATATTCGCTGCTTCTTTCGCAGCTGTCGTACCACTATTCATCGCTAATCCAACATCCGCCTGCGCTAATGCCGGGGCATCATTTGTACCATCACCTGTCATCGCTACAAGTTTCCCTTTGTCTTGCTCTGCTTTAATAACCGCAATTTTATCTTCTGGTTTACACTCAGCAACGAATTCATCTACTCCTGCTTCCTTTGCAATTGTTGCTGCTGTTAACGGATTATCACCTGTACACATAACCGTTTTAATCCCCATTTGGCGCAATTGTTCAAAACGTTCACGCATACCAGGTTTCACTGTATCCTTTAAATATATTAAACCGTAAATACGATTGTCTACTGCAACTACAAGTGGTGTTCCGCCTTCTTTTGAAATCAAATCTGCTTTTTGATTCACATCTTTTGGAATCATCCCGCCTTGCGATTGAACCCATTCAATCACGGCACCAACAGCACCTTTTCTCACTTTCGTTCCATCCTGTAAATCAACACCGCTCATTCTTGTTTCTGCTTTAAATGGAACAAATTCACCTTGTTCTGCAATTTCCCTATTATATGATATAGATTTCGTTTGTACATATTCTATAACAGATCGACCTTCTGGTGTTTCATCTAAAACTGAGCTAATCGCAGCCCATTTTCCTACTTGTTCAATCGTTTCATTTCCCACAGGGAGTAGTGTATGTGCCATACGGTTCCCGAAAGTAATCGTACCCGTTTTGTCTAAAATAATTGTATTAATATCACCCGCAGCTTCTACTGCTTTCCCTGACATTGCTAGCACATTAAACTTTGTCACGCGGTCCATCCCGGCAATACCAATCGCTGATAATAACCCACCAATTGTCGTTGGAATTAAACAAACTAACAACGCTACAAGTACAGCAGTATCAATTTGAAACCCTAGATAATTTGTGAAAATCGGCAACGTCACAACGACGATTAAGAAAATAAGCGTTAAACTCGTTAATACTGTATTTAAAGCAATCTCATTCGGCGTTTTTTGACGTGCAGCCCCTTCTACTAACGAAATCATTTTATCAATAAATGATTCACCAGGATTACTCGTAATTACAATTGTAATTTCATCACTTACGACCATCGTACCGCCTGTTA
The DNA here is from genome assembly GCF_016651125.1 of Bacillus sp. TH17. Classification (NCBI taxonomy): domain Bacteria; kingdom Bacillati; phylum Bacillota; class Bacilli; order Caryophanales; family Bacillaceae; genus Bacillus; species Bacillus sp. TH17. Next base: position 457,966 of record NZ_JAEKEN010000001.1, on the reverse strand, counting down.
CGGAACAAAAATCACCACCCGCTTCTTTTATAACAGGAGCTGATTCTCCTGTTATTGCAGATTCATCTACAGACGCTAATCCTTTAATTACTTCACCATCATTCGGAATCATTTCTCCTTGTTTTACAATAACAACGTCACCTTTTCTCAGATCAGTTGCTGAAACTTGAACAATGTCTCCATTTTCTTTTACAACGTTTGCAAACACATCTTTCTTCGATTGTTTTAAAGAATCGGCTTGCGCTTTACCACGCCCTTCAGCTAAAGCTTCTGCAAAGTTAGCAAATAAAACTGTAAATAATAGAATGAGAGAAACTGTTATATTAAACCACCCTGGTACACTACTAGAACTACTTGGAAGAAAGGATAAAATTAACGTAATGATAAATCCAATTTCCACAACGAACATAATCGGATTCTTTATCATTACTTTCGGATTCAATTTCGCAAAGGATTGTTTCATTGCATGTGTCACGATATCACGATCCATCGTTTTTGCTTGTCTAACCTCATCTTCTACAGCATGTATTTGTGATTCATTTACTCTTTTTTCTTTTACTACTACCGGTCTCATCATTTACCCTCCATTACTTCAATGTAAGAAATTCTGCAATTGGGCCAAGTACTAACATCGGGAAGAATGTTAACGCACCAACAATTACAATTGTTCCGATAAAGATCCCTCCAAATAAACCATTATCCGTACGGAATGTCCCGACTGTTTCTGGTACTACCGTCTTCTCTTTCAGTGAAGCTGCAACAGCTAGCATCGTAATTAAACTGAAATAACGTCCTAAAAACATAACTAAACCAGTCGTAATATTCCAAAATGGTGTATTGTCTGCTAAACCTTCAAATCCAGATCCGTTATTCGCAGCTGACGATGTATATTCATATACAACTTGCGTTAAACCGTGGAAACCTGAATGAGAAATTGCATCCGTTCCTAAGCTTGTTGAAAGAGCTAATGCTGAAAACCCTAAAATAAGCAATGGATGAAATAAAATCGTTACCGCAATCAATTTCATTTCCTTACCTTCAATTTTCTTACCTAAAAACTCCGGTGTCCGTCCAACCATTAAACCAGATATAAAGACTGCAATAATTGCATACATAATAATGTTCACAAAACCTGCTCCAACACCGCCGTATACTGTATTTAACATCATATTTACGAGTGGAACTAGACCACCAATTGGTGTTAACGTATCATGCATCGTATTAACGGCCCCTGTTTCCGCAGCTGTCGTTACTGTCGCATAAAGGGAAGAAAATACTGTTCCAAATCGGACTTCTTTTCCTTCTGTACTTCCTTGTACATGTTCGATACCCATTCCATTTAACACTGGATTTCCATGTAATTCAGATGTCGTAATCGTTATAAATCCTAGTAAAAACACCATGAATAGTGAAACGAAAAGGATGCGACCTTGTTTTTTATTTCCTACCATTCGTCCGTACGTAAATGGAAGTGCTGTTGGCAATAACATCATAAGCATCATTTGCAAAATATTACTCATTTGCCCTGGATTTTCAAAAGGATGTGTAGAGTTTGCCCCGAAAAATCCACCGCCGTTATTTCCAAGTTCTTTAATGGAAACGAATGATGCAACTGGACCACGTAAAATACTTTGTTTTGCCCCATCAATTGTCTGTGCTGTAACTGCCCCGTCTAACGTTTGTGGTACACCAAGTGCGACAAAGATTAGCGCTGCAACAAACGCAATAGGAAGAAATACTCTCGTTAAAGCTCTCGTAAAATCAACGAAAAAGTTACCAAGTTCTTTTCCAGCGAGCCCTCTTATAAAAGCCATAACGAGCGCTAACGTCGTTGCTGGTGCTGCAAACATTAAAAATGTAATCCCGATTAATTGTGATAAATAAGATAAGCCATTTTCACCGCTATAATGCTGTAAGTTTGTATCAGCCATAAAACTAATTGCTGTATTAAAAGCGAGCGTAGGCTCCATCCCTTCAATATGCGCTGGATTTAATGGCAATACGCCTTGTAATCTGAAAATGAAATATACGACAACAATCATAAATCCATTGAGTAAAACTAATGATAATGCGTACTGTTTCCACGTTTGATTGTATGCTTTTACACCCGTAATTTTAAAAATAAGTTTTTCAAAAGGCCCGAATACTTTATCTAGCGTTTTGCTACCTTGAAAAGCTTTTTCTAAATAAATTCCCGTTGGCTTTGCTACTAAAATAAACAAGAGCATTGTAATAACGACTGCAACCCAAATCATAATGAATGATTCCCCCTAATTAAAACTTCTCTGGATTTAATAATGCGTACACTAAGTACACCGTAATCGCTGCAACAATAACCGATAAGGCAATCATCATGATTGCTTCCCTTCTTTCACAACTTTATCTGACCAACTTGCAAGACTTGCCATCGATGCGACTAACCCAACAAAAATACCGATCATTACAACATCTAACATAACTACCCCTCACTTTTGTTAAATTTTACCATCTAGTTATCAAAAAAAGAACACTAAGCTCTACTTAGTGTTCGAAACGAACAACACAAAGTAAACCTCCTCTCTAAACGCTTACGAGGTTAGCTGTCGGATTCGGGCCTAAAGAGTAGCCCTACTTTCAAAATTGAAAGATTCACCCCAAGTGACAATGCACAAAATTGGTTCCCCCGCTCCATTTCTGGAACTCAGCGATTTTAGGTTTTTTTGGAAATTTTATGAATGATTTATGAGAGTAAATATACTCCTCTAAATTTAACTTGTAAAGGGGTAAATTACTGAAAATAAGAAAATATCCATCTATTTAAGCGTTTACATTAGTTGTTATTAATATTTTTTCATCTGTTTTCTCGTCTTTCCTTTCTTTTTCACAGAAATGATCTTTTAAATACGAAATAAAAAGAGCGAATTACATGAAGTGCATAGCTTGTTGCACTCAGCATTCGCTCTTTTTTCATTCAACCTTTATTCTCCACGCAAAAAAGCACGCAAATTTCTCCCTCGAATATAAACTTGTGATAATTCCGCATGTAACTGCTCATATTCGGTAATATCCGCCTCTAAATACAAAACATCTTTTGATGGTAATATAATATATGGACCTGGAAAAAGAGGATCGAGCACTACCAATTCGTGAACTCTCTCTACCGATATCGCCCAACGATTCGCTATATCTCCTAGTAACAACACTTTCATCTTCATTTCCCCCACCTTATTCAAAAAATAAAAAAGAAATATTATCACAGTTCGTAAACACTACAAATTTAGCTCCAATTGTTTCATAGAGCCTGGCCGGATAGCGTTTATTCTTTGTAACAACAGTAATAGGCGCTTGAAAAGAAAAACGAATGTGTTCTGTGAAGAAACTAACTATCGGAAGCTCATCCCCTAGTAAAATCACCTTCTTAATACGTGTGCAAATACTAGTAAAATCCTTCTCCTTATTACAGCTATAAGCTGATTCAAACCCATACTCTCTAACTTCAGCCGCTATCTCTTCATTGGCTGTAAAAATAATTAACTCATGCTGAAATGCTACTAGCTCTCTTAAACTCTTTACCTTGTTTTTTTCTCCAACACAAATAAGTGTTAGTTCCATGTACCTCATCCTCCTTAGCATAAAAGAACTCAAACATAGATTGATATTCTCCTATACTAATCAGACCGATGAAGTGATGTATCCATCATGGCACCGTCCTCTCTCAAGACGCTTACGAAGTTAGCTGTCGGATTCGGACTTTGAGAGTAGCCCTACTTTCAACATTGAAAGATTCACCCCTAGTGACGACGCACAAATTGGTTCCTCCGCTCCATACATTTGGACTCAGCGTATTACAAAAAATGTATTCTGGCTGATATATTACTCCTGTATTTGGAAAAAGTAAACACAAAAAAAGCCAGTTAACAAACTGGCTTCTCGTATCTTTATACATGCGTCTTATTCAATTTATATGCAAAATGATTCGTCGGCCCATGACCACTTCCAATATTCAATGGCTCTTCAATTGCTATACTAATAAATCGTTTTGCTTCTTGAACTGCCTCTTCCATCAAGTAGCCTTTCGCAAGTCCTGCTGTAACCGCTGAAGCAAATGTACACCCACTTCCGTGCGTTTGCTTCGAAGGAATTCGTTCACTTCTAAATTCAATAAACTGCTCACCATCAAAGAGTAAATCAATTACTTCATTACCTTGATATTCTGCATGTCCGCCCTTCATAAGCACATATTTAGCCCCTAATTCATGCAATACTTTTGCAGCTTCCTTACTACCTTCTACATTATGAATCTCCATTCCAGTTAACACTTCTGCTTCAGGAACATTCGGTGTGACAACAGTTGCTACTGGCAATAAATATTCTTTTAATGCTTGTACTGCTTCTTGTTGTAATAATGACGCACCGCCTTTAGCAATCATAACAGGATCTAGCACAATATTATTCCAGCCAAATTTCTTAATATGCTCTGCCACAATTTGAATAATTTCACTACTAAATAACATTCCCAGTTTCACAGCATCTGGCGTTAAATCCGTACCAATTGAATTCAGCTGCTCCGTAATCCCTTCTAAAGAAACAGGATATACCCCTTGAACGCCAAGCGTATTTTGAGCAGTAATTGCTGTAATAGCCGTCATTCCATACACACCAAGCTCTTGGAATGTTTTTAAATCCGCCTGAATCCCAGCGCCGCCTCCGCTATCAGACCCTGCAATTGTTAAAGCTTTATTCACTTTCATCCCACTCATCCTTTTCTACCCAAAATAGCGATGATAAATTGTTTTCGCTTCGCTTATATCTTTCGTGCCATGTACAAGTACACGGCCATCTTTAAAAGCAACTAATCTCTTTTCTTCAACCGAAAATGATAATAAATATGGATTTACATTCAAATCATTCACGCGATCATTCAGCAATTTTTTATATTGTTCAAAATCCATTTCCTCTTTATGAGGTGGTCTAATTTGAACTGTATTTCTCCCGCATAACACTGCTGTTTTTGAAGTGTTTTCCTTATTTAAATATGGATATACTGCCTGTTCACCACACGATAGACAATTATGTTTACGAAGCTTTCGCACATTCATACATGAATATTCATTTTTCCATACATCAAATGATACAAGCCCATCTCGAAGCGAGTCATAATCTTCTACTAACAGTTTAAGTGTTTCCGTTACTTGATGAGAAACGACAAGAGACACAGCAGGCGATATAATCCCCGCTGTATCACATGTCGCTCCGCCAAGCGGAATCGATTGTAATAAACAAGATAAACATGGCGTTTTTCCTGGAAGAATAGTATAAGAAAGACCGTAACTCCCTACACATGCCCCATAAACCCATGGAATAGAATATTTTCGCGATATATCATTCACAATGAAACGTGTTTCAAAATTGTCAGTCGCATCGATGATTACATCAACATTTGTAACGAGTTCTTCCAACTCTTCAGCCGTTACATCCTGAACGAGAGCTTCTACTCTTACTTCACTATTAACCTCTTCTAGACGTTTTTTTGCCGCTACAGCCTTCGGAAGATTATTCTCTACATCACTCTCTGCATACAATTGTTGTCTTTGCAAATTACTCCAATCGACATAATCACGGTCAACAATTGTTACTTGACCAACGCCTGCTCTTACAAACATCTCTGCGTTTGCACTACCTAATGCGCCTGCACCGATAATAAGTACATGCTTTGTCCTTATCTTTTGTTGCCCTTCTTCCCCAATTGGAGAAAATAGCTCTTGGCGAGAATATCGATTATTCAACTACGCTCATTCCTTCTAAAGGACTACTTGCTGTTGCACAACGTTTACGTGCAATACGACCTGCTTCAAACCCTAATCGTCCTGCCTCAATACCTAATTTCATTGCATATGCCATTTTAATAGGATCGTTCGCTCCAGATACTGCAGTATTTAATAACACACCATCTGCTCCTAATTCCATTGCAAATGCTGCATCAGCTGGACTACCAATACCAGCGTCAACGATAACTGGTACTGTCGCTTGTTCAATAATGAAACTTAAATTTAATGGATTTACAATACCAAGCCCTGAACCAATCGGTGATGCTCCTGGCATAATCGCGTGTACACCAAGTTCTTGTAATTTACGAGCTAATACAACATCATCAGATGTGTATGGTAGAACGATAAATCCTTCTTCTAGTAACATTTCAGATGCCTTTAACGTTTCTACTGGATCAGGTAATAACGTTCTATCATCACCAATAACTTCTACTTTTATCATGTCACAAAGTCCAGAAGCTTTTGCTAATTTTGCAATACGAACAGCTTCTTCAGCATTTTTTGCTCCTGCTGTATTCGGTAATAACGTATATTTTTTCACATCAAGTTTCTCTAATAAATTAGGCTGCTTCGCATCGAATATATCCATACGACGTACTGCGAATGTTAAAATCTCAGCCTCAGAAACATCAATTGCCTTTTGCTGCACATCAAAATCAGGGAATTTCCCTGTTCCTAATAAAAGTCTAGAATGAAATGAAAATTGTCCAATGTTTAACATAATCAACCGCCTCCTACGAAAGTTACAATCTCAATTTGGTCCCCATCAAAAACAGATGTATCGTTATGATCATCTTTTTGTAAAATATTTTTATTACGTTCTACTACAACAATTCTGTTATCTAACTCTAAATGTGTAAGTAGCCCAGCTACTGTTTTCACACTCTCTGGTACTTCAATTTGGTTACCATTAATTTTTAAATTCAAACTTCCATCCCCTTTCTAAACCGTTTTAGAAAGCAATGAATCTAGCAAGTGATTCTCCTGCTTTCCTTCTATTAAATCAGCCATATACTGACCAGAAACAGGACTTAATAAAATGCCGTTTCGATAATGTCCAGTACAAGCATATAAACCTTTTATTTCTTCATGCTCTCCCATATAAGGAGCTTCATGATTAGACTGCGGTCTTAACCCAGCCCACGTACTTTCCCATTCTGCTTCTTTTAAAGCAGGCAATATTGTATACGCACGCTCTAATATGGAAGTAATACTTTCTGGTTGTACAGATTTATTAAATGTATGAGGCTTCATCGTTGCCCCAATCACATAACGGCCACCGCGCTTCGGCGTAATATAAAACCTCTCCTGGAAAATAGGAGCTCTCAACAGAGGTTTCCTGCTTCTTACTGCAACAACCTCCCCCTTAACAGGATATGTACCCCAATCACTCTGAAAATAATGTAGCAATTTCGTACTCCATGATCCTCCGGCGATAACGACTTTTTCACATGTGATTACACCTTCGCTTGTCACAATTCCAGTCACTTTATTATTTTCAATACGAATATCAAACACTTCTGTTTGTTCATATATATCAGCTCCGGAAATTGCTGCAGAATGTGCGAATGCTTTCGTAAGCTCTGGTGCAATAACTTGACCATCTTTCGGATAATATACCGCCCCTATAATTGACTCGGAAAGAAACGGCTCTTTTTCCCGTAAATGGTCCCCCGTTAGAAATCGGGAATCTTCACCTGTTTTCTGCTGCCAATCCATAATATGAAGAATTCTTTTCTTCTCATCTTCATTTTGAGCGATGCGATAAATGCCCTTTTCTTCATACCCAATATCGATGCCTGTTTTTTCACGTAAAACTGCTGCAAGTTGTGGAAATATAGCACGGCTTTCTCTAGCAAGCTCAAACAACGGATCATATGCATCCCATTCTGCCTGAACACCGAGCAAACCAGCAGCTGCTTTCGAAGCTTCAGATGCGATTCTTTGCTTCTCTACAATCGCTACTTTATGCCCTCTTTCTGCTAGAAAGTGTGCAACTGAACTACCAATTACACCTCCGCCAATAATCGCTACATCATACTTCTTACACATGTTTTTCCGCCCACTTTCTTATTGATTCCTTATAAGATTTCGCCTTGCTATACGGATTACTACTGCTTATAATCCCGGACATAACAGCAATGCCACTTACACCATTTGCAAGAACATCACCTGTATTTTCAGGGGTAATCCCACCAATTGCAGTTATTGGTATGGATAAACAACTTGCCATATGAGCAATTTCTTCTAATCCTCTCGCTGGCACACCTTTTTTACAATCTGTCGGAAATACATGACCATAAACGAGTGAATTTGCTCCATTTTTAAATGCTACTATCGCTTCATCTAGCGAATGTACTGAATAACCGACATGCAAATAAGAAAACTTTTCTTTTACTAACCTTACATCTGCGCTTCGATATCCTAGCTGAACACGCGGAATATTTAATAGAATAGCAATATCAATTCGATCATTTATCACTATCTTCGATGCTGGAAAGCCTTTCCCCAAAAGACTTTCCACACCTTCATACAATTCCTTCGTACTTTTCTCACGCTCACGAATATGCAAATAATCGATCTCACTCTCAATTTGCATCGCTACATTCACTAACTCTTCGAATGGCATATGGCCATTTGAGATTACATGGAGCTCATTTTTCATATTCATTCGCCTACTTTAAAATGTTTTCAAATAATTCATCGGCTGGAACGATTTCTTTCGTCATTCCTTTGTCTTTCAACCATTTGTTTTGTTTCTCCCATGACTCTTTTGAATCCGATAAGAATGGCTCATCTTTCGTTTCCATCTTCTCTAATAAAATTTTCATACTTTCTTTTTCAACTTCTGGTACAAGCGGGAAGTTTTCTTTTTCTTGATGATTTAATAAAATATTTAATGCTTCATCGGGTTTTTTCTTCATAAAGTCATACCCTTTTTGTGCCCCACGTAAAAAGGCTTGCAATGCTTCTTTATCTTTTTTCAACGTTTTATCACCCGTTACAAACACAAGCTCATGATAGTTTGGTACACCATAATCTGCTGGATTAAAGTATGCTGGTTCATGACCTTCATGACGCATAACAGGTACTTCATGGTTAATGTATGCCCCTGTTACCGCATCCACTTTTTTCGTAATTAATGCTGGTACTAAATCAAAGCCAACATCGACTACTTTCACTGTATCTGGATTACCACCAGCTTCTTTTACCATCGTTTTTAAATACATCTCACTTAAAGGTGTTCCAGAATATCCAACTGTTTTCCCCTCTAAATCTTTTGGCGATTGAATGCCTGCTGACTTCAGTGATACAACATGATTTAACGGTGAACGTACGACAGCTCCAATTGATTTCACTGGAATTTGTTCATTTGCTTTTGCCATGACAACATCTGGTTGATAATACAAACCAACTGTCACTTTCCCTGCTGCCGCTAGCGTCAATGGATCAGTCGGATTAGAAGGGAATTTAATATTCACCTTGACTCCTTCTTCTTTAAAGTATCCTTTTTCAATTGCCGTATAAATAAAGCTATGTACCGCATTCGGGTACCAATCAAGCATTACTGTTATTTCTTTTTCTGATTTATTCTTATCTGATGCCGAGTTACTCGAACATCCTGCAATCATTGCAACTAATAATGTAAACACAAAGATGCGTTTTAATAATTTCATGAATGTTTCCTCCAACTAATAAATTTCTTTTCTAATATCGAAACAAGTATGACGAAGAAAATAGCTAATAATGATAACAATACAATTGGTGCAAATACACCAGCTCCGTCTAACTGCGTCATCATTCTTTTACTGAAATATCCAAGCCCAGCTTGTGCACCGAGCCATTCACCAATCGCTGCCCCAATAACGCTAAGTGGTACCGCAATTTTTAACGCTGAAAAAAAGTAAGGAAGAGCAGATGGCAACTTTAGCTTTAGAAAAACATCTTTTTTCGTTGCACCATATGTAACTAATAGCTCCTCCCATTCTTTTTTCGTACTGCGCAGTCCATCATACGTATTGACCGCAATTGGGAAAAACGTAATTAAAACGGTAACAACAACCTTACTCCAGATGGTATATCCAAACCATAAAACGAAGAGCGGCGCAAGCGCAGTAATCGGGATTGTTTGTGAAGCAACTAATAACGGATAAAATGCTCTTTCCATCCACGTACTCGCATTCATTAACATTGCTATCCCTACGCCCAGTACGATAGAAATAACAACGCCTATTAAAACGACGTACAACGTTGCAGGTAAATGAACCGTAAATAATATATCTTTCAGCGCCCATATCTTCATTACAATTGCAGAAGGTGATGGCAAAATGTACATCTCATCTACAATTCTTGCTCCTACTTCCCACAGAGCAAGTAAAATTCCACTTAATATAAGGGCAGGTAATAACTCCTTCAAGCGATTCATCATACGAGTACCTGCCTTTGTAACATACTAAGGAGCTCTTCTTTAAGCGCTAACACTTCAGGCTTATATAAATCTTTTCTTGTTCGGTTACGATCAAGCGGCACAATTCGCTCAGTTAAAGTTGCTATCGGTTGATTTTCTACAACCAAAATTCGATTAGAAAGAAACAATGCTTCTTCAACATCATGAGTGATAAATAAAATTGTTTTTTCCCACTCTTTCCATTGTTCAAACAACCATTCTTGCAAAGATGCCTTCGTTAAAGCGTCCAATGCGCTAAACGGTTCATCTAACAATAATATCTCCCCTCCTGTTAATAAAGTTCGGATAAAAGATACGCGTTGCCTCATACCACCAGATAAATCTTTCGGATATTTTTTCTCGTACCCTTGTAAACCAAATTTATGTAACAGTTCTTTCGCTTTTACTTGCGCTTCTTTCTTCTGCACACCTTGGCACTCTAGCGGCAGAGCCGCATTCTCAATAATCGTCCTCCACGGCAAGAGCATATCTTTTTGGGGCATATACCCTACAGAATGACTCTTCTTTGTTTCTGTCAGCTCTATCTGTCCAGTACTTGCCTCTTCTAAGCCTGTAATAAGGCGAAATAAAGTACTTTTCCCGCATCCACTCGGTCCGATAATACTTACAAACTCTTTATCTTGTATAGAAGCATTTAATTCATTGATGATTGGTTTTTCATCATAATGAAAGGAAACATTATGAAACTGTAGTATGTTCTTGCTCCTCAAAACCCCACATCTCCTTACGATAAGCCATATCCCAGAATAAATATTCAAATCGGCTGGAATATAAGAAAATCTCCTCTAATCGGTCTAGCTCTTTCTCTGACTTTCCAACTGCCATTTCATTTAATAAATCTATTAACCAAATACAAAGGTTACCGTATTCTTCAGAACTATATCCTTGAATCCACTCTCCAAAGAACTCATGATCTCTTGCTCCAGGAATATCATTTAAACGCTTTCCAATCTCCCAATAACTCCACATACATGGAAGTAAAGCTGATATTAATTCAGCAATTGTGCCATTTTGAGATACAGACATCATGTAATTTGTATATGCTAAATTTTTAGCAGATGGTTTTGCAGATTCCATCTCTTGTACAGAAATGCCAAGTCTTTTTGCATACTGTTTATGAATCGTCATTTCACCATTTAAAATCCCATCAATTTGCTCTGCAAATTTTGCCATAACTTGTGGATTCGTTGCCTTTACAACCCCAATTGCATATAGCTTTGCATACTCTAACAAATATAAATAATCTTGAATAATATAGTACTGGAATTTGTCTTTTTCCAACGTACCATCCCCCATACCTACTACAAACGGATGATTATGACTTTTCTCCCAAACAGGCTGCACCGTATCAAATAATCTTTCACAAAATTTCATTAATAATTCCCCTTCCTATATATCTATTTATCTCAATAAAAAAACCACTTCTGTATATAAGAAGTGGTTACAGCAAATAAAATTATAATTTATTCGTTGTTCCACTTCCCTTCGCTAGTATTATCTAGATCAGGTGTTGTAAGGGTTAAGGATTATTCCTCTCTCAGCACGAAAAGCACCCCTAGTGGTGTTAATATGAAATTTTCAAATAAAAAAGCCCCGTTTCTATACGCAAAGAAACGGGGACTCATTGTTAATGTCCGAATTGCTTCCCTACGCTAGCATAATCTAGATCAGGTAATAAAAAGGATCAAAGGCTTACGGCCCTACTCTCAGCTGGCAACACCAGCCCTCCTAGCAAACTATAAAATTATCACTGTCAGTATAACACCGCCATAAGACATCATCAACTGTTTTAATTTTCTTAATTAAGAATTAATTCTTAACGTGTTAAACAAATATAAATGCGACCTCACAAATGATATATACAATATTTATATACGAATCTCTCTTCTGACATTATTTTTATTGATTTCATATTACATTTATGTGAATACGACCAATATATTATATCTTTATACTATAATAAAATTACAACTATACAACTAGAGGAGGTCTTTATTACATGAATATGAAAGCCACAGCTTTAACAGCAACTACTATCGCAATTGCTTCTTTACTTCCTTCTATGGGAGAATCCGATATACAAACAGCGGCTGCTAAGCAACCATCTACAGTAAAAACTGGATATGTAAAAATTGACAACGTTGCACTACATCAAAATAGCCATACAGACAGTGCAATAATTGATACCATTCGATTTAATAGCCCGGTTACTATTCTTGAAACAGTTCAAGATTGGTATAAAGTATCTGTTAACAACAAAACAGGCTATATGAAAAAAGATGCAATTCTATTCAAAAAAAATGTTCAACCAAAGTCTCAATATATCGTAAATGCAAACGCATTAAACGTTCGTTCTGAACCTAATACAGAGTCTTCTATTCTAGATATATTACCAAATGGTCAATTCATTACCATTCAAGGTGAACAAGGAGATTGGTACAAAATATTACATAACGGTCAAATTGGTTACGTACAAAAAACATTTGTATCTAATGGATCCACACCTCTAGTAAAAGGTGTAACAGTACAAGGTTCTCCATCGTATACTGTTGCAACACCAAAATTAAATGTACGTAGCAATGCTAGCACAAATGGCACTCTACTTGGCTCATTACAAAATGGTACACAAGTACAAGTAGTAGAAACGGTAGGTACTTGGTATAAAATTCGTTTTGGCACAGGATACGGATATGTAGCAAAACACTATGTAGTGCAAAATCAAAATCAAGCACACGCTAAAACAGCTCAAACTGCATCAATTCCAGCAGTTTTCAAATTCCCTACTCAAGGGAAAATCAGCTCCACTTTTGATATGCGCTGGGAGCAAATGCATTATGGTATAGATATAGCAGCACAAGGAAATGTCTCTATTCAAGCTGCTGCTGCAGGTAAGGTTGTGAAATCTTATTATTCGGCTAGCTACGGCAATGTCGTGTTCATCGCCCATCAAATAAATGGGAAATTATATACAACAGTTTATGCTCATATGAAGGATCGCACTGTACAAGCTGGTGATCAAGTACAAACTGGACAATTAGTAGGTCATATGGGAAACACAGGTCATTCATACGGGCAACATCTCCATTTTGAATTACATAATGGGGAATGGAATTTTGAAAAAACAAATGCAGTAAACCCACTGCCATATTTAGTTAGGTAAATTATATGCCACGCAATATACCTCTCTTTATTGAATACCTGGCCTTTTTAGGTTTAATCTGTTGTTTAATCATTTATAATACGAACACTGTATTTTTATCTATTATTATTGCTTTTGTTGCTTTAGAAATCATTATGGAAGCATTACAAATGCGGCTAAAACAAAAAATTGCCCATATTTATAATGTAATTTTTCTTTTAAGTGCTCTTATAACAAATATAATTAGTAATGGTTTTTATTTATCTACCGTACTTCCTGTATTCTTTATAGGTGTTTTATTATTCATAGCTAGATACGTTCATGTTCCTAATAACCAAAAACATGAACAAGAAGCTTAGAAAGAGGAGACACTGTGTACCAATCTTTCAAAGATAATCCAATGAAATATATATTGAATTTATATGAAAAAATGAATACTTTTTTTGGTATACAAGGAAGTTATACTGCACAATTTCTCCTTTATGGAATGTTATTTCTTATCTTAGTTACTTTCTCCTTGCTTTACTAACAAAAAAAGGATCTCACATAAACTTGAGATCCTTTTTAATTTATATTAATTTTTAATATGTAAAATAAGGTTTATCCACAAGCATATTTTTCATAAATGAAACTAAGATTATATTTTTTCTCTAAGCTCATTCTTTGTTCATCGTCGCACCAATAGAAAAGAATATCATGAATCGTTGCATAACGCTTATTTTTAAGAAATAGTTTAAAGAATGATGGTAAACAATCATGTAATTGTATAAATATATAATTGCGTAGTATTTCTTCTTTGTATTCAATTCCCTTACAAATATACAGTAATTCTTCACAGTAATATGCATGCTGTGGAACTTGGATCATTTCGAAAAATGGTACATATGATAGTAGCTTTCCAATAAAATGACCATACCGATCCATTACCCCTATCGTCATATGCTCCATCATTTCTTTCATCACATATAAATAATCATCTACATGAGTTGTCTTTAAAGGGTCTAATCGATCGAAAATTTGTGAAAGTACAGCTCTTTGACAAGCTAAAACCGCTTGACTAGGTCCATAATATGATAGGAAGTCTGTACACTTACGATATTTTCGTAATAAGTCATGTGTATATAAATCATACACAAAAGTATTACAATACATTGCCAGACTCATCATATCACTATTTAATTGCTCTTTTGACAGTAGCTTAGCTCGCTTACACATATAAAAGAATGTAAATTCCAATACTTCTTTATGAGATAATAGATGTTTGCAATCTGTTATACATTTCTCATTAAATTTAACTCGATCCCAAATTTCTACATCCTCAGCTGTTAATTCACCAATACGATATTTAATAATTAAATAGTTTAAAGCAACTGCTTTCGTCAAAAGATCCCATGTTTCATACTCCAATGAAGTTCGGACAAATTCATCTAGCCCTTGGGTTATCATAAAAGCATTTGCCTCTTCATACCAACCAATCTCTTGACATAAACGAAGAATACGTACTAGAGTTGGAATTTCATCTTTATGAAACTGCGGTAAATTCTTTACTTTATTCATGCCATATACGATAAATGGCGCTAAATTTTCTTCTTTATAAAATTCTTTTTCTTTCCATACTAATATAGTTCGCTCTTTCCCTTCACCTTTTGGATGACAAGGTACAAGCAAAGAAAATAACTCAGCGAAATTATTTGGTTCTATATATGTATCTGTAACCAAATTCCAATTTGGATCGCCCTGTACAGCCCTCATATAATTCCCCTTCCCTTTTTATCCCGCTATTTGCGGGCAGTAAGACTCCCACCTCAAAATTCTGCGAATGCGAGGAAGTTAGGTAGGAGATAAAACTGCCCATAAAAGCCCGATTGGTTCAACTAATAATTATTGGGGGATGGACACCCCCCAATAATTAAAGTTTCACTTTATCTATGTAGGAAATATTAATTCATTATTACATCATTAACAATGAATATTGTTATATTCAAAATCTATCATAATACTTATATCTCTCAGTATATCATTTTTTCTCTTATTAAAAATCAGGAATGACAAATTTAAAAAAACTGTCAAAAATATTGACTCTATACTTATTATATAATGTCTCAGATACATCACGCTAACATATTAGCTTAATCCGTATATACTAGAATAATGTATCTGATCTTTATACATAATTTATTCCATATGCTCTGAGATTTCACTTAAAGCAAACCCTGCTTGACCATCTACTGATTTTCTTATAGCTAAATCACCTAGTGCTAGCATCCCAACAAGTTGACCGCTCTCAACTACCGGTAACCGTCTAATTTGATGTTGTGCCATTAATTCTGTAGCTTTTTCAATAGAATCATCTGGAGAAACTGAAACAATGTTTGTTGTCATTACATTTGTAATTTGATTAGATCCAGGATGTTTTTCAGCAATCCCACGAACAACTAAGTCTCGATCAGTAACAAGCCCAACAACTTGTTTATTTTCAATAACAGGAATCAATCCAACCGATTCTTCCTTCATTTTTACAGCTGCCTCATATACATTGTCTAATGGTGTACAATGTACGATATGAGTACTCATAAGTTCTCTAACTTGCGTCATTTTTCATCTCCTCCTTTTAATACATACCATAGCTTTTCCTAAATCCCTTTATTTATTTCGGGAAAATAAGGTGATAAAAAGAGGCTTATACATAATAAAAAAGAGTCAGCAATATGCTGACTCTTTTTTTATGACCCGTACGGGATTCGAACCCGTGTTACCGCCGTGAAAGGGCGGTGTCTTAACCACTTGACCAACGGGCCATGGCTCCGCAGGTAGGACTCGAACCTACGACCGATCGGTTAACAGCCGATAGCTCTACCACTGAGCTACTGCGGAATATATATGGTGGGCCTAAATGGACTCGAACCATCGACCTCACGCTTATCAGGCGTGCGCTCTAACCAGCTGAGCTATAGGCCCATATACTTTACAGGGGCAGTAGGAATTGAACCCACACTGGAGGTTTTGGAGACCTCAGTTCTACCTTTAAACTATGCCCCTAAATGGTGCCGGCTAGAGGACTTGAACCCCCAACCTACTGATTACAAGTCAGTTGCTCTACCAATTGAGCTAAGCCGGCATAAAAAAAAACAAAAAAATGGTGGCTCGGGACGGAATCGAACCGCCGACACGAGGATTTTCAGTCCTCTGCTCTACCGACTGAGCTACCGAGCCAACATAAAATGGCGGTCCCGACCGGGGTCGAACCGGCGATCTCCTGCGTGACAGGCAGGCATGTTAACCACTACACCACGGGACCATTGGTTGCGGGGACAGGATTTGAACCTGCGACCTTCGGATTATGAGCCCGACGAGCTACCGTACTGCTCCACCCCGCGACGATATTATGTTTTAAAAATAAATGGAGGAGGTAGAGGGATTCGAACCCCCGCGCGACTCTCGCCGCCTGTCGGTTTTCAAGACCGATCCCTTCAGCCGAACTTGGGTATACCTCCATGAAGGAAAAATTAATATCTTATTCATTTTTATATGTAACTAAACCACTTTTTTAAAAAATGGAGGAGGTAGAGGGATTCGAACCCCCGCGCGACTCTCGCCGCCTGTCGGTTTTCAAGACCGATCCCTTCAGCCGAACTTGGGTATACCTCCGACATATAAAAAATAAAGTGGAGCCTAGCGGGATCGAACCGCTGACCTCCTGCGTGCAAGGCAGGCGCTCTCCCAGCTGAGCTAAGGCCCCATGTTTTTGGGGAAATCGGGAAGACAGGATTTGAACCTGCGACCCCCTGGTCCCAAACCAGGTGCTCTACCAAGCTGAGCCACTTCCCGTTAATAAAAGCGCGCCCGAGAGGAGTCGAACCCCTAACCTCTTGATCCGTAGTCAAACGCTCTATCCAATTGAGCTACGGGCGCATATGGTGCCGAGGGCGGGGGTCGAACCCGCACGGTGGTCACCCACCGCAGGATTTTAAGTCCTGTGCGTCTGCCTGTTCCGCCACCCCGGCATGTCATACTGAAAAATGGAGCGGAAGACGGGATTCGAACCCGCGACCCCAACCTTGGCAAGGTTGTATTCTACCACTGAACTACTTCCGCAAGACATGTTTGAGTTATTTTATTAAAAGTGCGGGTGAAGGGAGTCGAACCCCCACGCCAAAGGCGCTAGATCCTAAGTCTAGTGCGTCTGCCAATTCCGCCACACCCGCATATTTTTTAAGAAAATGGTGAGCCATGAAGGATTCGAACCTTCGACCCTCTGATTAAAAGTCAGATGCTCTACCAACTGAGCTAATGGCTCTTAATGGCTGGGCTAGCTGGATTCGAACCAGCGCATGACGGAGTCAAAGTCCGTTGCCTTACCGCTTGGCTATAGCCCAATAATTAAGAAATGGTGGAGGGGGGCAGATTCGAACTGCCGAACCCGAAGGAGCGGATTTACAGTCCGCCGCGTTTAGCCACTTCGCTACCCCTCCGACATATATGGTGGAGGATGACGGGATCGAACCGCCGACCCCCTGCTTGTAAGGCAGGTGCTCTCCCAGCTGAGCTAATCCTCCATTTTGCCTGGCAACGTCCTACTCTCGCAGGGACAAGGTCCCAACTACCATTGGCGCTAGAGAGCTTAACTTCCGTGTTCGGTATGGAAACGGGTGTGACCTCTCTGCCATCATTACCAGACTATATTCGATTGAGACAAACATTATTATACTTGATTCACTTAGAAAGTCAATAAGTTTTTTATATTCTCTCAAAACTAGATAACGTTGCTTCATATTATATGGTTAAGTCCTCGATCTATTAGTATTCGTCAGCTCCACATGTCACCATGCTTCCACCTCGAACCTATCAACCTGATCATCTTTCAGGGATCTTACTAGCTTACGCTATGGGAAATCTCATCTTGAGGGGGGCTTCATGCTTAGATGCTTTCAGCACTTATCCCTTCCGCACATAGCTACCCAGCTATGCCCTTGGCAGAACAACTGGTACACCAGCGGTGCGTCCATCCCGGTCCTCTCGTACTAAGGACAGCTCCTCTCAAATTTCCTGCGCCCACGACGGATAGGGACCGAACTGTCTCACGACGTTCTGAACCCAGCTCGCGTACCGCTTTAATGGGCGAACAGCCCAACCCTTGGGACCGACTACAGCCCCAGGATGCGATGAGCCGACATCGAGGTGCCAAACCTCCCCGTCGATGTGGACTCTTGGGGGAGATAAGCCTGTTATCCCCGGGGTAGCTTTTATCCGTTGAGCGATGGCCCTTCCATGCGGAACCACCGGATCACTAAGCCCGACTTTCGTCCCTGCTCGACTTGTAGGTCTCGCAGTCAAGCTCCCTTATGCCTTTGCACTCTACGAATGATTTCCAACCATTCTGAGGGAACCTTTGGGCGCCTCCGTTACACTTTAGGAGGCGACCGCCCCAGTCAAACTGCCCACCTGACACTGTCTCCCGGGTCGATAAGACCCGTAGGTTAGAATTTCAATACAGTCAGGGCGGTATCCCACCAGCGCCTCCACCGAAGCTAGCGCTCCGGTTTCAATGGCTCCCGCCTATCCTGTACAAACTGTACCAAAATTCAATATCAGGCTACAGTAAAGCTCCACGGGGTCTTTCCGTCCTGTCGCGGGTAACCTGCATCTTCACAGGTACTATAATTTCACCGAGTCTCTGGTTGAGACAGTGCCCAAATCGTTACACCTTTCGTGCGGGTCGGAACTTACCCGACAAGGAATTTCGCTACCTTAGGACCGTTATAGTTACGGCCGCCGTTTACTGGGGCTTCAGTTCAGAGCTTCGCTTACGCTAACCCCTCTCCTTAACCTTCCAGCACCGGGCAGGTGTCAGCCCCTATACTTCGCCTTACGGCTTCGCAGAGACCTGTGTTTTTGCTAAACAGTCGCTTGGGCCTATTCACTGCGGCTTTCCGTTAAGAAAGCACCCCTTCTCCCGAAGTTACGGGGTCATTTTGCCGAGTTCCTTAACCAGAGTTCTCTCGCACACCTTAGGATTCTCTCCTCGCCTACCTGTGTCGGTTTGCGGTACAGGCACCTTTTATCTCGCTAGAAGCTTTTCTTGGCAGCGGGGAATCAAAGACTTCGCTCCATAAGGAGCTTCCCCATCACAGCTCAGCCTTCACGATAAGCGGATTTGCCTACTTATCAGCCTAACTGCTTGGACGTGCACAACCAATCGCACGCTTCTTCTATCCTTCTGCGTCCCTCCATTGCTCAAACGATAAAGAGGTGGTACAGGAATATCAACCTGTTGTCCATCGCCTACGCCTGTCGGCCTCGGCTTAGGTCCTGACTAACCCTGAGCGGACGAGCCTTCCTCAGGAAACCTTAGGCATTCGGTGGACGGGATTCTCACCCGTCTTTCGCTACTCATACCGGCATTCTCACTTCTAAGCGCTCCACCAGTCCTTCCGGTCTGACTTCACTGCACTTAGAACGCTCCCCTACCACTGATACCATTGGTATCAATTCGCAGCTTCGGTGGTGTATTTAGCCCCGGTACATTTTCGGCGCAGAGTCACTCGACTAGTGAGCTATTACGCACTCTTTAAATGGTGGCTGCTTCTGAGCCAACATCCTAGTTGTCTAAGCAACTCCACATCCTTTTCCACTTAATACACACTTTGGGACCTTAGCTGGCGATCTGGGCTGTTTCCCTCTTGACTACGGATCTTATCACTCGCAGTCTGACTCCTAAGGATAAGTCATTGGCATTCGGAGTTTGACTGAATTCGGTAATCCGATGAGGACCCCTAGTTCAATCAGTGCTCT
The DNA here is from genome assembly GCF_016651125.1 of Bacillus sp. TH17. Lineage (NCBI taxonomy): Bacteria > Bacillati > Bacillota > Bacilli > Caryophanales > Bacillaceae > Bacillus > Bacillus sp. TH17. Next base: position 437,760 of record NZ_JAEKEN010000001.1, on the reverse strand, counting down.
ACCTCCAAGACTCTTACACTTAAGGCTAGCCCTAAAGCTATTTCGGGGAGAACCAGCTATCTCCAGGTTCGATTGGAATTTCTCCGCTACCCACACCTCATCCCCGCACTTTTCAACGTGCGTGGGTTCGAGCCTCCATTCAGTGTTACCTGAACTTCACCCTGGACATGGGTAGATCACCTGGTTTCGGGTCTACGACCACGTACTAAACGCCCTATTCAGACTCGCTTTCGCTGCGGCTCCGCCTCTTCAGCTTAACCTCGCACGGGATCGTAACTCGCCGGTTCATTCTACAAAAGGCACGCCATCACCCATTAACGGGCTCTGACTATTTGTAGGCACACGGTTTCAGGATCTCTTTCACTCCCCTTCCGGGGTGCTTTTCACCTTTCCCTCACGGTACTGGTTCACTATCGATCACTAGGGAGTATTTAGCCTTGGGAGATGGTCCTCCCAGATTCCGACGGAATTTCACGTGTTCCGCCGTACTCAGGATACATTCAAGAGAGAACGAAGTTTCGACTACGGGGTTATTACCCTCTGTGACGGACCTTTCCAGGTCGCTTCGTCTACCTCGTTCCTTTGTAACTCCGTATAGAATGTCCTACAACCCCAAGAGGCAAGCCTCTTGGTTTGGGCTAGATTCCGTTTCGCTCGCCGCTACTCAGGAAATCGCATTTGCTTTCTCTTCCTCCAGGTACTTAGATGTTTCAGTTCCCTGGGTCTGTCTTCCATACCCTATGTATTCAGGTAAGGATACCATACCATTACGTATAGTGGGTTTCCCCATTCGGAAATCTTCGGATCAAAGCTTACTTACAGCTCCCCGAAGCATATCGGCGTTAGTCCCGTCCTTCATCGACTCCTAGTGTCAAGGCATCCACCGTGCGCCCTTTCTAACTTAACCAAACTAAAATTAAAAAAATATGAGCTACACTGTTATCTAGTTTTCAAAGAACATACATTTAAACTTGAGAGATAGTTCTCTCAAAACTGAACGAAACAAAACAAGTCAACGTTTATTGATGAACTGCGTTCATCAATTCTCCATAGAAAGGAGGTGATCCAGCCGCACCTTCCGATACGGCTACCTTGTTACGACTTCACCCCAATCATCTGTCCCACCTTAGGCGGCTGGCTCCATAAAGGTTACCCCACCGACTTCGGGTGTTACAAACTCTCGTGGTGTGACGGGCGGTGTGTACAAGGCCCGGGAACGTATTCACCGCGGCATGCTGATCCGCGATTACTAGCGATTCCAGCTTCATGTAGGCGAGTTGCAGCCTACAATCCGAACTGAGAACGGTTTTATGAGATTAGCTCCACCTCGCGGTCTTGCAGCTCTTTGTACCGTCCATTGTAGCACGTGTGTAGCCCAGGTCATAAGGGGCATGATGATTTGACGTCATCCCCACCTTCCTCCGGTTTGTCACCGGCAGTCACCTTAGAGTGCCCAACTTAATGATGGCAACTAAGATCGAGGGTTGCGCTCGTTGCGGGACTTAACCCAACATCTCACGACACGAGCTGACGACAACCATGCACCACCTGTCACTCTGCTCCCGAAGGAGAAGCTCTATCTCTAGAGTTTTCAGAGGATGTCAAGACCTGGTAAGGTTCTTCGCGTTGCTTCGAATTAAACCACATGCTCCACCGCTTGTGCGGGCCCCCGTCAATTCCTTTGAGTTTCAGCCTTGCGGCCGTACTCCCCAGGCGGAGTGCTTAATGCGTTAACTTCAGCACTAAAGGGCGGAAACCCTCTAACACTTAGCACTCATCGTTTACGGCGTGGACTACCAGGGTATCTAATCCTGTTTGCTCCCCACGCTTTCGCGCCTCAGTGTCAGTTACAGACCAGAAAGTCGCCTTCGCCACTGGTGTTCCTCCATATCTCTACGCATTTCACCGCTACACATGGAATTCCACTTTCCTCTTCTGCACTCAAGTCTCCCAGTTTCCAATGACCCTCCACGGTTGAGCCGTGGGCTTTCACATCAGACTTAAGAAACCACCTGCGCGCGCTTTACGCCCAATAATTCCGGATAACGCTTGCCACCTACGTATTACCGCGGCTGCTGGCACGTAGTTAGCCGTGGCTTTCTGGTTAGGTACCGTCAAGGTGCCAGCTTATTCAACTAGCACTTGTTCTTCCCTAACAACAGAGTTTTACGACCCGAAAGCCTTCATCACTCACGCGGCGTTGCTCCGTCAGACTTTCGTCCATTGCGGAAGATTCCCTACTGCTGCCTCCCGTAGGAGTCTGGGCCGTGTCTCAGTCCCAGTGTGGCCGATCACCCTCTCAGGTCGGCTACGCATCGTCGCCTTGGTGAGCCGTTACCTCACCAACTAGCTAATGCGACGCGGGTCCATCCATAAGTGACAGCCGAAGCCGCCTTTCAATTTCGAACTATGCAGTTCAAAATATTATCCGGTATTAGCCCCGGTTTCCCGGAGTTATCCCAGTCTTATGGGTAGGTTACCCACGTGTTACTCACCCGTCCGCCGCTAACTTCATAAGAGCAAGCTCTTAATCCATTCGCTCGACTTGCATGTATTAGGCACGCCGCCAGCGTTCATCCTGAGCCAGGATCAAACTCTCCAATAAAGTTAGTTTGTCTAGCATCTAAAAATAAAAATTGACGTTCACGTTGTTTGTTTCGTTCAGTTTTCAAAGAACTTGTCTGCCGCTTCAAAAGCGACTTCATCATATTAACATCTTCATTTTTTGATGTCAACTATGTTTTCGAATTTATTTTTTGTCGTTTTCTGCGTTTCCGCATCAGCGACGTTTATTAATATACCATCATGATTTTTAAATAACAAGTATTTTTTATAAAAAAATACAAAAAGTTATCTATCCTATCTTTCTTCTATAGAAAGAACCCTTATCCTTTCTACTAAAAGCATTCATTTTGATTGTATACAAGTTACTATACACTATCATCAACCAGGCAGTATTTCACAATAACTTCCTAACCTTTAGTCTTCTCCTTTTTAAATTTTATAATTACCATAGTTCTACTTAAGAAAGACAAATAATCATTTAAATGTAGAGTAACAAAAAACGTGGCCACTATACTAAAGCAAAACTTTAATTCCTGATTTTTCTCTCCAATCAGGAATTTTGCTTCCACAAATAACAAACTTCCCCTCGAAATATTAACTTAAGATTATTTTTAGAATTTTTTTACATTTAATTAATGAAAGATATCCAATTTTTGTTATATAGTAAGAAAGTGCCCACAAAACTATAAATAAACTAATGGAGGAATTATTTTATGGATAGGTTAACAAAATTTTCATTAAAAAACCGAGCCGCTATTATTATCATAGTTTTTCTCATTTCCATACTCGGTGTTTATTCCGGCTCTAAATTACCTATGGAATTTTTACCAAGCATCGATAACCCAGCAATAACTGTTACGACATTATCTCAAGGGCTCGATGCTGAAACGATGACCAAGGACGTAACTGATCCCCTTGAAAAACAATTTCGTAATTTAGAACATATCGATGGCATCACTTCTTCCACACATGAAGGATTATCACGCATCGACATTGCATATACATCCAAGGCAAATATGAAAGACGCGGCACGCGAAGTCGAAAAAACAATTAATACGATTAAATTACCTAAAGATGTAACCAAACCTGTTGTTAGTCAATTAAATACTTCTATGATTCCACTCGCTCAAATTACCATCCAGAAGCAAAACGGATTTTCAAAAGCTGACGAAAAACAAATTGAGAAAAAAATCGTACCACAACTCGAAAGCATTAATGGTGTTGCCAATGTTATGTTTTTCGGAAAATCAACTTCCGAATTATCCATCGTACTTGATCCTAACCAACTAAAAGAGAAAAACGTAACATCACAGCAAGTATTAACAGTTTTACAAGGAAAAGAAACTTCCACTCCAGCCGGAGCAATTACCGTTAATAAGGCAGAATACAATCTTCGTGTCATCAGGGATATAAAAAATGTAAATGACATAAAAAACATCACCGTTACACCTCAAGTAAAATTACAAGATGTTGCTCAAATTGAATTAAAACAACATTACGATACAATCTCGCACATAAACGGGGAAGAAGGAACAGGATTAATCATCATGAAAGAGCCGAGTAAAAATGCGGTTGCAATCGGAAAAGAGATTGATAAAAAGATTAAAGATATAAGCAAGCAATATAAAGATCAATTCTCTATTAAACTTTTAGCTTCAACTCATGAGCAAGTTGAAAATGCTGTTACTAGTATGGGAAAAGAAGTAATCCTTGGGGCAATTGCTGCAACTCTCATTATCTTAATCTTTTTACGCAGCTTCCGAACAACACTCATCGCTGTCGTTAGTATTCCATTATCTATTTTATTAACACTATTTTTACTCCATCAATCTAACATCACACTTAACATTCTAACTCTTGGTGGCTTAGCCGTTGCAGTTGGACGTCTCGTCGATGATAGTATCGTTGTCATCGAGAATATTTTCCGTCGTTTACAAAAAGAATCTTTCTCTAAAGATATTATTCTCGATGCAACAAAAGAGGTCGCCGTCGCAATTACCTCTTCTACTTTAACGACAGTCGCCGTTTTTTTACCTATCGGTCTCGTATCGGGAGTAATCGGAAAACTAATGTTACCTATGGTGTTAGCAGTTGTGTATTCTATACTTTCTTCCTTAATTGTGGCATTAACAGTCGTTCCACTTATGGCTTTTTTACTGCTCAAAAAAACAAAACGTCGCAATTCACATTCTTCACCGCGATATGTCGCTACATTAAAGTGGGCTCTTTCTCATAAGTTTATCATTCTACTCACTTCTTTTTTATTATTTGCAGGATCAATTGCAGCCTACATACTACTTCCGAAAGCTAACATAAAGTCTGAGGACGATACAATGCTTTCCGTTAACATGACATTTCCAGGTGATTATGATTCTGAAGCTAAAAAACAAAAAGCCTTTGATTTCGAAAAGAAACTCCTCTCTAATTCTGATGTAACAGATGTTATTTTGCGAATGGGATCTAGCGCAGAAGATGCACAATGGGGACAGACAACTCAAAACAATCTTGCAACTATATTTGTAGTCTTTAAAAAAGGATCTGACATCGACCAATATATTAAAGAATTAAAAAAGGATCATACAGCTTTCGAACCAGCTGAACTTGATTATATAAAAACGAGTTACTCTGATTCCGGAGGCGGAAACAACTTACAATTTAACGTAACCGCTACTAACGAAACAAATTTAAAAAAGGCCGCTAACATCGTCGAAACAAAACTAAAAGGCATGGACGATCTCTCTAAAGTAAAAACAAATATAGAAGAATCTAAAAAAGAATGGCAAATTCATATCGATCAAACAAAGGCTGAGCAACTAGGTTTAACACCAGAATTAGCAGCACAACAAGTATCATTCCTTATGAAGAAATCTCCTATTGGGGAAATCTCAATCAATAATGAAAAAACAACTATTATGATAGAACATAAAAAGGCATCCGTTAACAAACAAGAAGATATTTTAAACACAAACATACTATCACCTATTAACGGACCAATTCCTTTAAAAGACATTGCAACTATTTCAGAAAAACAACTTCAAACGGAAATCTTCCATAAAGATGGGAAAGAAACGATTCAAATTACTGCAGAAGCTTCAAGTGAAGATTTAAGTAAAGTAAGCGCTGAAGTAAACAAAGCGATAGCTGACTTAGATTTACCTAACGGGGCAAAAGTAAATATCGCAGGTGCTACTGAATCTATGCAAGAGAACTTCACTGATTTATTTAAAATTATGGGGATTGCAATCGGGATTGTATATTTAATTATGGTTATCACATTCGGGCAAGCACGTGCTCCTTTCGCGATTTTATTCTCTTTACCATTAGCTGCTGTCGGCGGTATTTTAGGATTAATCATTTCAAGAACACCTGTTGACGTAAATTCATTAATCGGCGCATTAATGTTAATCGGGATTGTCGTTACAAATGCTATTGTATTAATAGAAAGAGTGCAACAAAATCGGGAAAACGGTATGGAAACAAGAGAAGCCTTACTAGAAGCAGGATCTACTAGATTACGCCCAATTATTATGACAGCTATAACAACAATCGTCGCTATGCTACCGCTCCTATTCGGTCAATCTCAAGCAGGAAGTATGGTATCCAAAAGTCTGGCCGTCGTTGTAATCGGTGGTTTGGCAGTCTCAACCGTTCTTACATTAGTAGTCGTTCCCGTTATGTATGAACTATTAGATAAAATCGGGAGAAAAAGACGCTCTCGCAGAAAAATAAGCACTTCTACAGAAACACCTGATATTTAAACCAAAAGGCGTTATCTTCAATTATGAAGATAACGCCTTTTTTATCCCTCTATCTATCCATAATATAATCCATCACTTTTTTACCATACTTCTCTAGCGGCTCTCCAGAATCCACAATAAGATATTCACCATGTAAAGGCCTTTTACTGCCAGCCAGACATTTTTTAAATGCTACCTCTGATTCTACTTTTGTAATTTGACTTATCTTACGTTCACGCGTTTGTAACCTACGATTAATTTCTTCTATATTATTAAGATAACATTCAATATATTTATATGTAGCACCATGTTTCTGACATAAATCTATTCCTTTTTTAACCATCCCTTCATAGAGACATGGACTATCTAATATCACACTGTGCTCTTGTTCCAACAAAAAACCTATCAGTTTCCACTCAATATCATAGGAGACTCCCCCAACAACTGTCGATTCACTCCCTCTTACCGTTAATGATTTTAATAAATGTCCGTAAAAAAACTCCCTGTTTATAAACAGAGAGTTCTTTTACGGACATTTATGCCGCTTTTACCTTCTTCGTCGTTTTACGACTTTTTTTCGCTCCTGTAAAACGCTTGTGTAATACAGATGCTACGAAACGAGAAATGATATTAAAGAGTAATACCATAATAATTAATACCGCTGCAGATTTTGTTGCAATTAACTTCGCATCCGGGATAATCCCTTCAGAGTTTAATTTCCAAATGTGAACAGCTAACGTTTCAGCTGGTCTAAATGGATTTAAAGGATGCGAGGGGCTCGAGAAGTCCGCTGCTGAATTTAAAATAGGTGATGTTAAACCCGCTGTATAAATTAACGCCGCAGCTTCACCGAATATACGGCCTGCCGCTAAAATAATACCTGTAATGATTTGTGGTAACGAAGACGGGATAATGATGCGGGCAATTGTTTGCCATTTCGTTGCACCCAGTCCAAGACTCGCCTCTTTTACATTATGAGGAACTTCAGAAATCGCATTTTCACAAACACGTGTTAAACCAGGCAAATTCAAAATAGTTAAAGCAAGAGCTCCACCCATTACTGTATATCCCCAGCCTGTCATGGTAACAAATACTAATAAGCCAAATAGTCCAACAACAATAGAAGGTAAAGACGCCATTGTTTCAATACATAAACGAACAAAACTTAAAAAACGACCTTGTTTTGCATACTCCGCTAAATATATTCCAGCCCCTAGTCCAAGAGGAATAGATATAATAAGTGTTATAACAAGCATGTAGAAAGAATTGAATAACTGTGGACCAATTCCCCCACCAGCTCTTGTATTGCTTGGTTCTCCGAATAAGAAACTAGGATCCCAAAATCCCCATCCCTTTTGCAGAATTTCGTACATTAAAAAAGCCAGCAAAGCTACAACTAAAGCTGCAACCCCATAAAAGATACCTGTCCAAACTTTATTTACCGTTCTTGCATTCATTATTATCGCTCACCTCTTTGACCAATCGCTCGAATTACTAAAATAAACAGGAATGAAATAACAAGTAAAATCATCGCTAACGTCCATAGCGCGTTGTTCCAAGCTGTTCCGTTCAATGTATTCGTCATATCCATTGTCAGAATACCTGTTAACGTTGCTGTTGGACTATATATTCCTTCCGGTAATTTAATCGTGTTCCCGATTACCATTTGAACCGCTAACGCTTCACCAAAAGCACGCGCTAACCCTAAAACTATACCTGTTAAAATTCCTTGTTTTGCAGCAGGAACAATAACTCGGCTAATCGCTTGCCATTTCGTCGATCCTAGACCGTAAGAAGCTTCCAAGTAATCAAACGGAACAGAGCGTATTGCATCAGAGGCAATACTAGCAATAGTAGGTAAAATCATAATACTCAGGACAATAATACCCGCAATTAAACTAAATCCCACTCCACCGAACGAATCCCGTAATAGAGGAACCAAGATCGTAACCCCTAATAATCCGTATACAACTGATGGAATACCAACTAATAATTCTAAAACAGGCTTTAATACTTTATTCCCAAACTTCGGCGAAATTAAATTCATGAATATAGCAAGAGCTATAGCAATTGGTGCACTAATGACAACAGCACCTAACGACACAAGCGTCGAACCGACAATAAAGATGACAGCACCATACGTACCTTGATCAGCATTTGGATTCCATTTTGTCGAAGTTAACACCTCAGAAAACGAGATACCACTTTGCGTGAAAGATTGAATTCCTTTGCCGCAAATAAACGCAATAATAGCTAATGTAATAAAAACAATAAAGATACCGCAAAACGTAACAAGTGATCTACCTATATATTCACTCTTTACGTAATTAATTTGTTTTTTCCCCTTCATCACAGGACAGACCCCACTTCATAGATTGCATTGAACAGGACTGGCCTTGCAGCCAGCCCCATAAAATTTTATTACTTATTTAATTTAGACATTGGGATGTAACCCATATCTTCTACTTGTTTTTCGAAATCTTTACCTTTTACATAGTCAATGTAAGCTTTTGTCGCTTCTTTTGCCTCACCTTTAGTTACCATGTACTCGTAAGACCAGAATGGATATTTACCAGCAGAAATATTTTCAACTTTCGGTTCAGATCCATCAATTTTAACCGTTTGTAACGCACCTTTTTTCTCACCAACCATGTAAGAGATTGCTAAGTAACTAACTGAACCTGGAGTAGAGTTAATCGCTTGCTCTACAGCACCATTAGAATCTTGTGTTGTACCAGTTCCATCATTAATCTTCGCGTCTTTCATCACTGTCTTTTCAAAAGTAGCACGTGTACCAGATGAAGCCGGTCGGTTAATTACATTGATTTTTTCATCTTTTCCGCCTACTTCTTTCCAGTTCGTTACTTTTCCAGTGAAGATATCTTGCACTTGTTTTACTGTTAAGTTATCAACTTTTACATCTTTATTTACGACAAGTGCGAATGCGATACCCGCAACTTTGTTATCTACTAATTCTTTTGCTTTTTCAGCATCTTTTATTTTATCTCCAGCTGGAACATCTGAGTTACCAATTTGTACCGCACCAGATGCTACTTGGTTGATCCCAGTTCCACTACCGCCACCTTGAACTTGAATAGAAACTTTTGAATTTTTCTCCATGAATTTCTTTCCAGCTTCCTCCGCAAGAGGTTGAAGAGCTGTAGAGCCAGCCGCTGCAATCGTACCTGATAATTCTTGTTTTGCATCGCTACCTTTAGCAGCTTCCTTATTATCCGTACTTTCTGCTTTTCCACATCCAACTAATGCACCTGCAACAACTAAAGCCGCTAAAGAAAATTTAATACCCTTTTTCATAACCATGTCTTGTACCCCCATTTGGATTATCACTTTTCGAATTCATCTTCTTTCGAACACAAATTCATTGTAGGACAACAATATTATGTGAGTGTTAAGCAATTTTTAAGTTTAAGTAAATAGAGATAACATCCCCTAAAAGCTAGACATTCCAACATTTACAGTTGAAAAAGCCAACAAAACCCACACTAAACACGTAGTATTGTAAATTTAATCTTAACAATGTAAATTCAATGTAAATGATTTTCTGTATTTTTCCCTTTAGGTTAAAACTACATTTACAATTCCCCTATATTTTTAAGCTTTTACACTCTTACTTTAAGAAGAATTCCAGTAATATTTTTCGGTACAACTAAATAAATTGGAACAATTCTAAAAATATTTGAATATTTTTAAAGTACTAATTGACAGCATCATTAAATGTAGTCTACTATATTAGTATCAAAAAGTTTACCTAAGGAAACTTTTTAAACTAAAACTAAAAATATAGAGATGAGGTAACTTTTATGGTATCGGCTAATACTAAACCCCTTTCCGAATTCAGAACAGGGGAATTTGTACAAATTGAGAAGATACAATTAGAAGGAACTATGAAACGACGTTTATTAGATTTAGGCTTTTTTCCTGGAGCGACAATTAAAGTATTACAACGCAGCCCACTTGGAGACCCAGTCGCTTATCAAGTAAGCAACACAACTATTGCACTGCGTAGTGAAGAAAGCTCCCTTATTTTCGGGGTATTAATAGGAGATGATTTCAGATGAGTAACCATCGCATTGCGTTAGCTGGTAACCCGAATACCGGGAAAAGTACATTATTTAATACTTTAACAGGCTTAAAACAACATACTGGAAACTGGACGGGGAAAACTGTTTTAAAGGCTGAAGGGGAATATAAGCATGGCGGAAATATATATACAATAATAGATTTACCTGGAACTTACTCACTGTATTCAAATTCGGCAGATGAAGAAGTAGCACGAGATTATATTATATTTGAAAAACCAGAAGTAACTGTAGTTGTTATAGATGCAACTGCAATGGAGAGAAATTTAAATTTAGCACTCCAAGTGATGGAAATGACAAACGATGTGGTCATTTGTATTAACTTAATTGATGAAGCGGAGAAAAAAGGAATCATTATTGACGAAAAGAAATTAGCAAAATCACTCGGTGTACCTGTAGTGAAGATTTCTGCTCGCAACCGAGTAGGCATTGGTCATTTGCTAAATGTCATCGCTAAAGTAGCAAATAAAAAACTCATTCCAACACCAATTAAAATTACTTATAATGAAAAAATCGAAAATATGATTCAAGAATTAGAACCACAAATTTATAAAGTGTTCGGCAATACGTATCCAGCACGTTGGATTGCGTTACGTATTTTAGATGGAGATAAAAATTTCTTAACTGCACTTCAAAAACATCATAACGAACCACTTGTAAGGGAGGTTATAATCAATGGAATCTCACTCAGCCAGTAAAGCTCTTCCACTGGACTATATTGTTCAACATGCACAAACACTTTCAAAAGAAGATATACGAGATGATATTGTCGGAGATATTTATCGAACCTCCGCAAGTATATGTAAAGAAGCTGTTCAATATACAAATACCGATAAATTGTATCGTTCTGAAAAACTAGATAAAATTTTCACATCTCCAATCTGGGGATTCCCAATTATGCTCGGTATTTTATCTATTATTTTTTATCTTACAATTGCAGGCGCTAACGTACCTTCTGATATGATCGCTAAGTTCTTTGGCTGGGTAGAAGGATATTTAACATCTTGGTTCCAAGCAATGCATGCACCAGAATGGCTACATGGCATTTTAATACTTGGTTTATTCCGCGGTATCGGTGCTGTTATTAGCGTTATGTTACCACCTATGGCAATCTTTTTCCCTATGTTCGCGCTATTAGAAAACTACGGATATTTACCACGTGTCGCATTTAACATGGACCGCTTATTCAAACGATCTGGTGCACATGGCAAGCAATCTTTAACAATGGCAATGGGATTCGGTTGTAATGCAGCTGCCATCATGTCAACACGTATTATTGAATCACCACGTGAACGTATGCTTGCAATCTTAACAAACAACTTCGTTCCTTGTAACGGTCGCTGGCCTATGTTAATTTTAATGGCTTCATTATTTATGGCTGCTGGTTATACAGGTAGTATGCAAACACTTGTTACTGCTGGCGTTGTAGTTGGAATGGTTGTAATTGGTGTCATTATGACATTAACCGTTTCTTGGGTACTATCAAAAACAGCTTTAAAAGGTGTTCCGACTCACTACACACTTGAGTTACCACCGTACCGTAAGCCAAAAGTTTGGAATACAATTGTACGCGCAACACTCGATAAATCAATATATGTTTTAAAACGAGCTGTAGTTGTAGCTGCCCCTGCAGCTGCATTAACTTGGTTACTTGCTAATATTTTCATCGGTGACACAAGCTTACTTATGTATTTTGTAAACTTCCTAGATCCATTTGCTAAAATGTTAGGACTTGACGGATTTATTCTAGCAGCGTTTATTCTTGGACTACCAGCTAATGAAATTGTTATTCCGATTTTATTAATGTCTTACTTATCAACTGGTGCTTTAACTGAAATAGATGATTTTAATCAAATTAAAAATCTATTCTTAGAACACGGTTGGACTTGGTTAACCGCGTTAAACACAATGTTGTTCTCTCTTCTTCATTTCCCGTGCGGAACAACACTAGTTAACATATATAAAGAAACAAAAAGTGCAAAATGGACATTCTTATCGTTCGCAATCCCTACTGTTATTGCCATTGTTGTTACATTCCTCTCTACACAATTGGTACATTGGTTAGGACTTGTATAAAAAACAAAGCATACATAGAAGGTATCCCCCTTCACATATGCTTTGCGCAAAAGAAACCTGAAATTATTCAGGTTTCTTTTTTTCTTTCCACGGCTGCGCTCCATACGTTGTAATTTTTTTATGAATGAAGTATATGGCTCCCGGAAGAACCGCCATTAATATCGTGCAACTAATTCCCAATCCAGTAAACAACTTACATCACCTTATTTCACTCTCTTCGGTAAAGCTGAACCTGAATGTGCAATCGTTGGATGAACATGAACAGTAATTTCAGCATTACTAAAGTATTTTTCACCTTGATCCCAATTCTTCTCTATCTTCTTCCACTCTTTATAATTATGTCGCTTATATACTTCCCCTAATGCTAATACATCTACCTTATATTTTTTTTGAACAAGCTTAATCGATTTTTGGATGCGTTTCTCCATTTCCTCCGAAATATCCTTCTCTAAACGCTTTTCATTCAAAACCTTTTTATGATCACTAAAGTGCAACTCGGCCAATGTACCTTCCAGAGATAAGTGAATATTAAACTTTGGTTTTGTAGCATCCGTTGTAGATACTTTAATTTTTCGATGCAGCTTATGAATTTCATATGTAATAAGTTGATTCTTTTTACGGATAGTAAAAAAACCTCCAATTTTTTTACCTATTATATAATTCATTCCTAACGTTTCTTCCCCATTCAAAATGCCTACACACTTATTATCCTTCCCGCGAAACAACGCCGCTCCGTTCATTTGTACCCCTTGTTTTGTTAGTTCGAGAATAGGTAATACGAAACTCTGGTTAGAAATCATCTTTTCCTGTACTTCACCAATTCTTGCAGCCTCAATCATTTGGGCATTTTTCGGAGGATGTTCAGCTAACATATCGATATACTGCGCTGGCAAATTTTCAGGCTTGGCACTCTGCTTTAAAATAGCTTCTGCATTTTTCTTAGAAACGAACAAACGAATATTTCTTCTCATTTCATGATCGCGAATATATACATCTAACGTATTTTGTAAAACATATGGATTCGCTAGTAAATCTTTAGAAAAAATTATCACTTGTATATGCGGAAAGAATAATGAGCGACTAATTTTTTTAGCGATAATTCGTATTTGCTCAAAGACACTATCTGCTTTCGCACTAACATTAATATAATTTTCGCTATCTCCATCCCCTTGTCCACCTTGTTGCGACAATTTACTTGGGAGCACCATCTGATACGTCCCTTTCATAATTGGATTCGATTGTTTTTCCTTCACGATATCGTAAGCCGCCCCTACTACAAATCCCCTTTCTTCTATCTCCTCCAGCTCAGAGCACCCACTAATAGATCCAGCTAAAAACATAATTATTATAATTTTAAGAAGGTGTTTCATTTCCACCATTCCTTCTTTTTATTTTATATACAATAAAAACTAGCAAAGGTGCTGACACAACAAACCCCATATCTATCCAAGCTAAATAAGTCCCATAACTTGATAAATCATTCGAATTGCCAGGTATCATATTCACCATAAAAATAATAGGAGCACTCACAAAAATAAATACGTGTTTCTTCACTTTTGGAAACATAGCACAAAACAATAAAGATGCGACGTCATAATACATTGCTGTAGTGTTATAAATAGTAATAATCCAAGTGGTAAAAAAAATCGCATCAAATCTCTCTAAAAATCCTCCACCAATTTCAATTTCTTTCCCTAGTTCAATTGTTGGAAATGTCAATCCACGTGTTGTCATATACGAAAAAACACTAATACAAGTTACATAAATTAAAATGTATGACAAAACGTTTACTATCACCGCTTTTGCAACTGCCATTGGCGCTTTTTTCGCTGTCTTATCGTTCAACATCACGGCATAAAACAGAGCTACCTCAAATCCGATAAATGTGAAAATAGAATTTTTAACTCCTACAGCATATTGACTGACGTCCGTTTGAAAAGCCGGTAGTAAATTATCTATTTCCATTAAGTTCACATTCAATAAAGAAAGCAGTACGATTGCAATTAAAACGATAGGTAAGAATAAAACGTTTAACCTTAATAGAGCCGCTCTCGACCCCGCTATTCCATAAATAACAACTAATAGGAAAAAGAACGACAATAGTTGTACTGGTGTATCACTAAACAAATACGTTTGTGAAATAATTGCAATCATTCGCGATTCATATGCTGTCAAAGCAGCAAACGTTAATACTAAAATGCTACTAATTGTGTATGCAACAGGCTTCGTCAAATGTGCACTCGTATATTGAACAAAGTTTTGTTTTGGGAATAAAATAGCTACCCTCGTTACAAACCAACCTAAAATTGCACATATCAATCCACCCAAAAGCAAAATAATCCAACCGTCCGAAAATAAAGTTTGCGTAGCAATATCTCGCGGCATAGATAATGCACCTATACCGATAATTGTTGACGATACCGCAAAACCAAGTTCCCGAGATCCAATTTCTTCATCCCCATATTCAAATGGCTTCAATTACTCTCACTCCTTTGGACGTATTGTAGAATCTTTCGTTTGTAAGTACTCTGGTCTTTCTTTCAACATTGATTTTGGCAAGCGGATCATTTCTTCTTCCCAATCTTTATAAAATGCAGGAGCAATAGGCGTTGTATATGGCACCCCAACACTCTTTAAATTCGTAATATGAATCGCAAGTGCAATAAGAGCTAAAATGATTCCGTACAATCCAAAAGCAGTCGCCGCTAACACAAAGACAAAAAGTAAAATCCGGAACGTAATTGTAATGCTATATACAGGCAGTGAAAATGTAGCAATTGCGGTAACCGCAATAATAATTACTAAAAACGGATTTACAATCCCCGCATTTACTGCCGCTTCTCCAATTACAAGACCGCCTACGATGCCAATTGTTTGTCCCATCGGTTTCGGAAGCCTAATCCCGGCTTCTCGTATTAATTCCATCGTTAATGCCATCATTAACGTTTCTATATAAGCAGGAAACGGTACTCCTTCTCTCGCTCCCGCAATGGAATAAGCTAGTTTAGATGGAATAAGCCCTTGATGATACGATACAAGCGCTACGTACATGGCAGGTAATAAAACAGCAGCGATACCTGATCCCATACGTAACATTCTTAATAACGTTCCAATTATCCAACGCTCATAATGATCTTCTACAGATTGAAAAATATCAACAAACACTAGTGGAGCTATAAGAGCAAATGGTGACCCATCTACTAAAATGGCCGCTTTCCCTTTCGCCAATGCAGCCACTATATTATCTGGTCTTTCTGTATTTAAAAACTGCGGAAACGGCGATAAATTATTATCTTGAATTAATTGCTCAATCGTTCCTGTCTCAAAAATGACATCTGTCACTATTGATTGAAGACGCCGATCTAGCTCGTTTACGATGTAAGGGTTAATAATATCCTCTATATATACTAGGGTTACTTCTTTCTGCGATCGCTTCCCCATAATATAAGATTGAAACCGTAACTTCGGATCACGTAAACCACGGCGAATTAACATTTTATTCACATTAATATCTTCATTTAACCCAACCCTCGGTCCACGAATTAAATCTTCTGTCACTGGCGGTTCTAGACTTCTTTTCTCCCAAGCCCTACTGTTAACAACAATAGCCGTTTGAATATTATCAATTAATATGACTGTATCTCCTGCTAAAACCGCATTTATAATATCTGGAAAAGTCGTCTTCATACCGACTTCTGCAATAGAAATAAAACGATCCAATAATATCTGAACCACAGCTGCTTCATTTGGTATTTCTTCATATTGAAGTGTACGAACTACATATTTATAAACATTATCCTTATCTGTCAATCCACATAAGAAAACAACCGCACAACGTGTAAAACTACCAGCAAGAGCAACTTCTCTAATTGTTAAATCATTAGGTGAACCTAACTCATCTCTAATTTCCTTCATAACTTCAAACAAGTTACCTTTTAGCTCTAACAATTTCCCCACCTAACTTCCTTTTCAACAAGTTTTTAGTTAGATTCCGCTAATAGAAGAAAATATATACAAAAAAGAGCTATCTCTTTTCGAAGATAGCTCTAACATACGAATTACTTTTCTACTATTATATTGTCGGTCTTTACAGATACATTTCTTGTGAATCCACTAACGATAAACATCACAATCATATTCATTAACAATGCGACTATACCTACATTTAAATCTTTTATATATTGCGGAAAACTCGGAAACATCGTAGCTATAGTTGAACCAGATAAGGTAATATATGCGACAATTAACAACCCAATCCCCATTCCTGCAATCGCTCCTTGCTTCGTAATAATTTGACGTGGAAACAAACTACATACAAGTGCAGGGAAAAGTTGCGTAACTATACTGTACCCCATTAAAAGAAGAGCCCCTATCGTTTCTCCCCCTTTAAATGTAAACAATACTGCAACAAGCGTTACAACAGGTACAAATAACTTAGCTACTTTTGCAACTTGTCTATCTGAAGCAGATGGCACCATTGTTCGGTAAATATTTTTTGCTAACAACGTAGATGCCGCCATAACAAGCATGGAACCTGGAACTAATGCCGTTAACACTCCTGCACTACCAATAATACCAATAAACCATGGATCAAACGTTTGAAGAGCCAGACGGAATAATGAAAGATCTACATCCGCTCCCTTTAACCCTGGAACTTGCAAGATAGCAGCAAAACCTGCAAAGAACACAAAAAGCAAAACTAAAGAATAGAGAGGCATAATTGCTGCATTTTTCCTAAATACTTTTTCACTTTTCGCTGAGAAAGCTGAGGCAAATGTATGAGGCCACATATAAAAACCGAGAGCCGTTAATATAATAGTAGAAACAAACCAAGAAATACTCATTCCCTTTTCAGGTAAAGATAAAAAACCTGGTTTTGCAGCTTCTACAGCTTCAAACATCGGTTGAAATCCTCCGTAATAGTGATACGGTAAATATATACCTAAAAACATAACGATAAATAGTATCATAATGTCCTTCAAAGCAGCTGTCCAAGCCGATCCATGTATACCTGAAACCATTACATAAATAGTTATAACAATAGCACCAATCCATACCGCAATAACAGGTGTCACTCTTCCATAGGAAGCTTCCGAAACGATAATTCCTAATCCCTTTAATTGCAAAACAAGATACGGGATAATCGAAATAACACCAATAATTGAAACAATTACCCCAAGCGTCTTACTCCCATATTTCTTCGCAAAGAAATCTGATTGTGAAATGAGGTTATGTTCTTTTGCATACTTCCAAATTGGAGGCAATAAGAAATACGATAAAATATAAGCTAATGCACCATACCCTAAAATATAAAATGTAGGAGCTCCTTTACTATAAGCCCAGCCACTTCCTCCTAAAAATGTGAACGTCGTATAAATTTCCCCTGCCATAAGGAGAAAAACGAAAATAGTTCCAAATCCTCTTCCTCCAACTGACCATTGTTCTAAATTCATATCTTTTCCATGTTGTGCCCGAATCCCTAAAAATAGTGCGAGAAACAAAAATATAATAATGATAAATAATGCAGTCATTTTACGTCCCCCTTATTAGCAGGATCGAATACGTACACAAGCCCCATACAAAGAGACGTAATGAGCACTGATAATAGTACCCAAAATAATAAAAATGGCATCCCCCATACGTAAGGAGTGACCGAATTTGCAAATACTGGTCCAACTACTAAACAAAGAACTGGAATAAGTGCTAGCACGTGTATTTTTTTCATCTCATTCTCCTTTACTTATAAAATTCATAATGGATGATACAAAGACTTCCACTCCAATTGGTAATGCGTCTTCGTCAATTGTAAAACGAGGGTGATGATGCGGATATATAATTCCCTTCTCTTCATTTCCTGCCCCTATAAAAAAGAACGTCCCTGGTGCCTTTTGTAAAAATGCTGAAAAATCTTCCCCTGCCATCGTTGGCTGTAAACGAACAACCCTTTCTCTTCCATAAAGCTGTAATGCTGTATGTTCAATAAGCTCTGTAACTTCATAATCGTTCACAACTGGGCGATATCCATATTCATAAGAAAATGTATACTTAGCACCGTAGGATTCTGTAATATGTTTTACAATCCTTTCAAGCTTATTCTTTGTTTCTTCTCTTAATTCATGCCTTAAACTTCTCACTGTCCCTTCAATCTCCGCTTGTTCCGGGATAACATTATGAGTTGTCCCAGAATGAAATTGCGTAACAGATACTACGAGAGAATCTAACGGATTCGTGAGGCGAGATACAATTTGCTGAATTTGCGAAACTACTTGCGCACCAATGGCGATACTATCAACTGTTTCATGCGGAATTCCAGCATGCCCACCTTTTCCCTCTATCGTAATTTTAAAAACGTCCGGCGCCGCCATCGCAGGACCATAAATTACACCTACTTTTCCAACCTCTAATGACGCCCAAAGATGAGCACCAATAATGTAATCCACACCTGTCATCACTCCCGCTGCGACCATTTCCTCTGCACCGCCCGGAAAGTTTTCTTCTGCATGTTGAAATAAAAAGCGAATCTCTCCTTTAACTTTCTCTCTTTCCTCTACCAACTTATGTACTACACCAAGCAATATTGCCATGTGACCATCGTGACCACACGCATGCATCACACCTGGATATAGAGAAATAAAATCAAACTTATTTTCTTCATGAATAGGAAGAGCATCCATATCAGCACGAACCGCGATAGTTTTACCAGGCTGCCTACCGATTAACCTCGCCATTACACTATATTTAGTAGGCCTTGAGACTTCTAAATACGGGATTTCCCGAAGTATGTCGAATACAAATTGAGATGTTTTTTCCTCTTGAAAAGATAACTCTGGATACTTATGAAAATGCCTTCTCCACTCAATCAACTGATTCTTTGATAAAACAAGTTCCTTTGCGACATCCATTTCTCTTCTCCCCTTCTTTACCAAGTTAAATGTTATTATAGCGTGAATCGTTAACTTCCGAAATAATTTTCAGAATTTTCTATAATGAATATTCAAAAAGAAAAAGCCATCTCAAGATGACTTTTCATTTTATCCCGCATTAACGGGCAGTAAAACTCCCACCTCAAAATCCGGCTGGAGCAAAGAAGTTAGGTGGGAGATTAACTGCCCGTAAACGCCCGATTGGTTCAACTAATAATCAGTGGGGGATGAACAAAACCCCCACTGATTATAGTTTCACTTTATAAAATAGTAATTGCTTGTTTCCCCATTTGCTCCCATGCCTTTTCAAATTCAGCACGAGGAACAGCTTTTCGTGGATTGTTTGCAAGAGGATCATTTACGTATACAAAGTTTTGATCATATCCAATTACTACAACACTATGCTCATAATATGTAATTTTCACTTCACCTGAACTCGTATTCCATGTTTCAAAACTACTTTCGGCTAATGGTTTAAACGTTGTATTAATAATTACCCATACTGGAGAACCAGAACTAATTACTTTATATAGATCTTGCACGTCTCTACCTGTTAAATTAATTACTTTTTCAGGAACATACTTTTCTGCTAAATTAAAAATCGGTTGATTATATACACCGTATCCCGGCTCAGCTTTCGTGTAAATATTTCCAACGAATCCCTCATACGGATTTCCATGCAAACCATCTTGTTTAAATGGAACGCGATGAATTTCACTAGCAAGTTGCATCTTATCTACTTGTACACCTTTATGTTGTAGTAGCATAGTTAAACTTGTCACTTCACAACCTCTAGGTAATTCAGGTAACTGTCTAATAAACGGAACCTCTGTAATCATTGCACTTTCTTTCATCTCAGAGAAAAGGTCTAACCGAAATTCTTGTGCCTTTTTCATAATTTTATCTTTCTCGAAAAAGAACACGACAGCAAATATAATACCGAAAATAAAAATATATTTTAACTTTTTCATCATAAACCAAACTCCATTATATCAATTATTTTAAAGGCACAACTCCTATCATTGTACCTTTCTTCTTACTAGTTTGCTAGAAAGATTCTGTGATTCATTATTCACAAATACTTTTTAAAATTCCGATTGTTTGAAATAGAAAGAAAAAATTACATTTTTTCAGAATTTTTAACTAAAAAAACAAAATTATTAACCTAGTGAAAGAATCACGTTTCCTTCACTAGGTTAATAAACATTCTAAGGTATTTAGTCATAGTTAGTTTTTCCTTTACATACTCAGTTCACAACAAAATAAACCAAGTATGTTTTTCACCCCCACTAATGATTAAAAGCACCGAATAAAATCTAGTTAAAACATACAAAAAAATATGGGGGGAGGGACATATGAATCAACAAGTAGAACAAGCAGAATTAAAATACCGCACACCACTTTATCCAATAGTTCCAATCGTAGCTTTCTCACTCAATTTCCTTACATTTGTTAGTTTAGCTTTCATTCCAGATCAGAGAATTGCTCTTTATTGCTGGGTTCCATTTATGATCATTTGTTACATTTTATACCGAGTTAAAGTTTCGGAAAGTTGTCACATTTGAGCAAAAAGAAATATAACTTAGGTAACAAACTGAATATATTAAAAATTCAGTATTTTTCCTTATGATAAGATAATTTTTTTCTATTTATTGGGTATGTTGGTATAACTTTATTTATCTTAAAATTCCCACAATCACGTTTTTATCTGGAAAATAGTTTACAATGTTATCAAGTTACAAATGATATTCACCTTAAAAAGCGTGCATTTGTGTCTATTTTTTAACAATATAACAAAAACTATTGCCATCTATAAATTAATAGGTTTATATTGTTTTATTGGCATAGTTTCAATCCAAGGAGAAAGGAGATTTTCAATCGTGCAACTAAAGAAAGCATTTTGGAAGTTGGCTTCGCTTCTTCCGTTATCATTACTTCTGTTCCTCGGTGGCTGTGATAAAAAACTCGCAGTATTAAATCCGCAAGGACCTGTTGCAAAAGCACAGTATGATTTAATTGTTTGGTCATTCTTGCTTATGTCATTAATTATCGCAATTGTATTCATCTTGTTTACAGTCATCTTGATTCGTTATCGTGAAAAACCAGAGAATATGGACTATGAGCCACCTGATCAACATGGTAACACATTATTAGAAATCATTTGGACAATTATTCCTGTTATTATCGTTATCGCATTATCGATTCCAACAGTTAAAGCAACTTACGCTTCGGAAGAGGTTCCGCAAGAGTCCAAACATATTAAACCAGTTGAAATTTATGTTACATCTGCAAACTGGAAATGGTTATTTAGTTACCCGGAGGAAAAAATTGAAACCGTTAACTATTTAAACATCCCAGCTGGTGTACCAATTCAATTTAAACTGACTTCTGTAGGTCCAATGAATGCTTTCTGGGTACCAGAACTTGGTGGTATGAAGTATACAATGGATGGCATGATCATGGACTTATATTTACAAGCTGACAAACCAGGTTCTTACCTAGGTCGTAGCTCGAACTTCTCTGGTGAAGGATTTACTCACATGGAATTCGAAGTTGAAGCAAAAACTAAAGAGAAATATGATAAGTGGGTAAAAGAAGTACAAGAAACTGCCCCTAAATTATCAGAAAAGAAATATAACGAAATTATTAAACCTGGTGTAGTGGGGCGTATGACGTTCTCTAGTCACCACTTAAGTTATGTAGATCCAAAATCACTTGAATATTGTGATTACAACTACTACAAAAACAAAAAATAATAGCTATTATTCCAACAGATTGGAGTGAACACAGTGAAGCTTGATGAATTTTTTGTCACAGGTGACCCGATTATTTACGGAGCTGACGCTTCTATCGTTCTTGTGACATTAGCGATTCTTTTCGTACTAACAAAGTACAAAAAATGGAGATGGCTTTGGGATGAGTGGTTGACAACTGTTGACCATAAAAAAATAGGGACCATGTATATTATCTCTGCCGTTATAATGTTATTCCGTGGTGGTATGGATGGTTTAATGATTCGTGCCCAGTTAACATTCCCGGAAACAACTTATTTAAACGCTGAACACTATAACGGAATCTTTACAACACATGGTACGGTAATGATTCTTTTCATGGCAATGCCATTCGTTATGGGATTAATGAACCTTGTAGTACCATTACAAATTGGTGCTCGTGACGTTGCATATCCGTTCTTAAATGCTTTAAGTTTCTGGTTATTCTTTGTCGGAGCAATGTTATTCAACATCGCTTTCGTAATCGGTGGTTCTCCAGACGCTGGGTGGACTTCTTACTTCCCAATGGCAGGTACAGAGTTTACTTCTGGTGTAGGAAATAACTACTACGCAATTGCATTACAGATTTCAGGTCTCGGTACGCTGATGACGGGTATTAACTTCCTTGTTACTATCTTAAAAATGCGTACACCTGGTATGAAATTAATGAGAATGCCAATGTTTACTTGGTCAATCTTAATTACAACAATTATCATTATTTTCGCTTTCCCAGTATTAACAGTTGCTCTTGCATTAATGACATTTGACCGTCTATTCGATGCTCACTTCTTTACGATGGCGAGCGGCGGTATGCCAATGTTATGGGCCAACCTATTCTGGGTATGGGGTCACCCTGAAGTATATATTGTTATTTTACCGGCATTCGGTATTTTCTCTGAAATCATTAGTACATTCTCACGTAAACGTCTATTCGGTTACAGTGCGATGGTGTACTCGATGGTTGCAATTTCTTTACTAAGTTTCGTCGTATGGCTTCACCATTTCTTCACTATGGGTGCAGGTCCAGCGGTTAACTCATTCTTCTCGATTTCGACAATGGCGATTTCGATTCCAACCGGTGTTAAGATCTTTAACTGGTTGTTTACACTGTATAAAGGACGTATTCGTTTTACAGTTCCAATGCTTTGGTCATTGGCATTTATTCCAAACTTCGTAGTTGGTGGAGTTACAGGGGTTATGCTTGGAATGGCAGCAGCTGATTATCAATACCATAACAGCTACTTCCTAATTGCTCACTTCCACTACGTATTAATCGCAGGTACAGTATTCGCTATGCTTGCTGGATTCACATACTGGTATCCAAAAATGACAGGTCATATGTTAAATGAACGCCTAGGTAAATGGACATTCTGGATCTTTATGAGCGGATTTAACATCTGTTTCTTCCCAATGTACTTCTTAGGTTTAGACGGTATGACTCGTCGTATGTACACTTACTCTGAAAGTCTTGGATGGGGCTGGCTAAACCAAATCGCATCTGTTGGTGCTGTAATGATGGCTATTGGCTTCCTAATCCTTTGCTATAACGTAATTTGGAGTGCACGTCACGGTGAGCGTGACACAACTGGAGATCCATGGGACGGCCGTACACTTGAATGGGCAACTCAATCTCCTGTACAACATTACAACTTCGCGAAACTTCCTGAAATTAAAGAAGCTGATGCTTTCTGGTTCATGAAAAAACGTGGAGAAACAATTACACCAACAGCAGATGAATTAAAACCAATTCACATGCCAAGTAATTCTGGTGTGCCTATTATTGCGTCTTTATTCTTCGGTCTTGCAGGTTTTGCATTAGTATTTAGCTGGTTCTGGATTGCAGCAATCGGTGGTATTGGTATTTTAGGTTGCTTAATCTATCGTTCATTCGATTATGATGATGGCTACTACGTAAGCGTTGATGAAATTAAAGAAACAGAACATATAGCATGAGAGGTGAAATGACATGGCGGCTTTAGATAAAAGCTTACCTTTGGAATATCAATCCGAGCAAAGCAGATTGAATATCCTAGGATTCTGGATTTTTCTTGGGGCTGAAATTATGCTGTTCGCAACACTTTTCGCCTCTTATCTAGTCCTTGCTGGTCGTACGGCTGATGGCCCAACACCAGCGCAATTGTTTGAAGTTAAAACACTTTTAATTCAAACACTGTTACTTTTAACAAGTAGCTTTACATGTGGGATCGCAATTCACGAAATGCGTAAACACAATCAAAAAGGAATGTTAGCTTGGTTTATCCTGACTTTACTTTTAGGTGCAGGCTTCCTATTCTTTGAAATTGAAGAATTCATTTTGTACGTTGGTGAAGGTGCAACGATTCAAACAAGTGCTTTCTTATCGGCATTCTTCGTTCTTCTTGGAACGCATGGTGCCCACGTAACAGGTGGTATCATCTGGGCAACTTGTGTTATTATCCAAATTTTAAAACGAGGTTTAACACCAGTTACAGCTCGTAAAGTATTTATTATCAGCTTATACTGGCATTTCCTTGATCTTGTTTGGGTCTTTATTTACACACTAGTTTACTTGAACGGGATGGTGGCGTAAATGGGTCAAAATAACAACCAAGCAAACGGGCATGGGCATAGCGGATTCCCATGGTCACACGTTTTCGGATTTATTTTATCGCTTGCACTAACGTTTCTAGCTTTATACGTGGCACTTTATACAACCCTGCCACTTTCAACGATATTAACAACTATTATCATAATGGCTGTTGCGCAAGCTTTATTACAATTAATTATGTTCATGCATTTAAAAGAAGGAGAAGGAAGAATTCAAATTCTTACAATGATATACAGTTTCTTCGTTGCAGCTGCAACAGTTGGTCTTACTGTATGGATCTTCTTCTCAATGTAATTTGCATGAAAAGACTGCTGGGATTCCTCAGCAGTCTTTTTTTATCCCCTATTAACGAGCAGTAAGACCCCCACTGATTAAAGTTTCACTTTATCCCCTCCCCTATTACATCCACATTACGGAATTAACAACAAAATCATAAAAAATATACTTATTATGACAAATGTTAAGAAAACTCTTTCTTTATGAAATCGAAACCATATCCGTTGCTTTTCTTCCTATTATATGGCTAAATAGTTACTATATTTATTTGAAGGGAGAGAACGCAATGGAACATCATTCTTCTGTTCTATCACTTATGGTTGTCGTCGCAATCGCGTTTTTCGTTCCCCTTTTGTTACAGCGCTTTAAATTAAACGCACTTCCTGTCGTTGTTGCAGAAATTATCGCAGGAATCTTTGTAGGTAAAAGTGGATTTAACATCATTGAGCCAGACATGTGGCTTCAAGTCTTATCAACACTAGGGTTTATCTTCCTAATGTTTTTAAGTGGTTTAGAAATTGACTTTTCGATCTTTAAACAAAAAGGGAAAAAGAATACGACAAACGAACCGAACACATTCCAAGCAGCAAGCATTATCTTCTTGTTTATTTTCATTTTATCTTATGCCCTATCATTACTATTCGTATGGCTAGGATTCGTAGACAATGCAATGTTCATGACTTTAATTATTTCAACTATTTCTTTAGGTGTTGTCGTACCAACATTGAAAGAAAATAACTTAGGAAAAACCGCAATCGGGCAAATCATTTTATTAGTCGCTGTTATTGCAGACTTAGTTACAATGATTTTACTCGCTGTATTCGTCGGATTAAATTCCGAAAGTGGCCAAAGCATGTGGCTTCTACTTCTTCTATTCGGTGCTGGTATTGTAATTTACTTTGTCGCAAGACGTTTTAAAAATATTCCATACCTAGAAAGCTTAAAAGCCGGTAGTGTACAAATTGATACACGAGCTGTTTTTGCACTCATCTTAATATTAGTTGGATTATCTGAATCTGTTGGGGCAGAAAATATTTTGGGAGCCTTTTTAGCAGGTGTACTCGTATCTTTATTATCACCAAATGAAGATATGGTTGAAAAACTTGATTCCATCGGATATGGCTTCTTCATTCCTATTTTCTTCGTAATGGTTGGTGTAAATCTAGAAGTATGGTCTATTTTTAAAGAGCCTTCTAGTATGCTAATGATCCCAATTCTAATTGTGGGACTCTTTATTTCAAAACTGTTGCCATCACTCGTCTTACGAAAATGGTACCCACGCAATATCGTACTCGGAAGTGCTATTTTGTTAACATCAACACTTTCTTTAGTTATTGCGGCTGCACAAATCGGTGAAAAGCTAGGCATCATTAGCCCAAGTTTATCAGCATCTCTTATTTTAAGTGCAGTTATTACTTGTATTTTTGCACCTATATTATTTAAAAAGATGTTTCCAAAAGTGGAAACACCAAAACCGAAAGTATCTATTATTGGTGCAAGCAGAATTACCCTTCCGTTATCACTTGATTTAAAACGTGAAGATTATGACGTAACACTATATATGATACGTCAAAATAAAATAAATGATGAGGAAGCGAAATCTCATGACTTCCCTATTGTAAAATTAGATGAGATTACTATTCAATCTTTAATGGAGCAACAAGCTTTCGAAGCAGACCGTGTTGTTGTTGCGACAAGTGATGATGAACAAAACTTATTATTAGCAGAACACGCAAAAGAATTAGGTGTTGAACACGTCATCGCAAGTGTAGAAGATCCCCTTCTACAAGAAAAAGCGACTCAAGAACATATCGCTGTATTCTCGACTATTAACTCTACACGTATTTTATTACGTGCACTTATTGATAAACCGAGTCTCGTTCGCTTGATTACAACAGCAAATGAAACGGTGCGTGAGGTTGAACTACGAAGTAATAAATATAACGGCTTAGCACTTCGTCGCCTTCCGTTTCTAGGTGATGTACTTGTCATTCAAATTTACCGTGGTAATAAAGCATTAATACCACATGGTGATACGAAGTTACAGCATGGCGATACTTTACTTGTAACGGGTTCAAAAGAACATATTGATACAATGAAAAACATATTAGAGTAGAAAAACGCCCCTCACATAAATGAGGGGCATTTTTTTCCATTCCATATGGTAAAATGTTACTATCACATATTATGGGGATGGATCACATTATGTCTATTGTAACTTTAGCTCTATTATTATTAGCGGAAGTACTCGTTGCCATTATTCTCATCGGTGTTAGCATTGAAATTTGTAGTTACGGCTGGAAAAAATCAAATGGCGTCAAATACACTTGTCTTTTGCTTTCGCTCCTTATCGGAACTGCTAGCATACTCGGACTTTTCGCTGCACCTGCCTATTTCTTTATACAACTAACAGAAAAAGGATTATAAGAAAGGATGATATTATGATTACAGTGAAACATATTGATGCATCTGAAACATACTTATTACGTCAAAAGGTTTTGCGTCCCAATCAATCATTAGAAGATTGTAAATACGATTCAGATTACGAAACAGACGCCTTTCATTTAGGTGCATTTTTATATGATGAACTTGTTAGTATCGCCTCTTTCTCTAAAGAAATACATCCTGATTTACAAGCTGGTACCCACTATCGTCTACGAGGAATGGCAACATTACCTAATTTCCGAAACCAGCATGCTGGCAGCTCCTTAATCCGTAAAGCTGAACAAGTCCTCCAAGAACGCGAAGCAAATATTCTATGGTGTAATGCCCGAATTACCGTAGCGGATTATTACAAACGATTAGGCTTCTATGAGCATGGTGAAATCTTCGAGATTGATCCAATAGGACTACATAAAGTAATGTATAAAGAAATATAAGAAAAGCTTTCTGCAATATGCAGAAAGCTTTTCTTATATTTCATTTTCACTTTTTATTTTTTTCATATATATGTATATAAACAAACTAGGAATTAAAAAGCAAACAAACATAATAACTCCTGTTATACTAATTTCCTTTATCGAAATACCTGGTGTTACAATGATACAAATGGCTAACAGTCCAATAACAATCCCTACTGGAATTAATAATAGTTTCATGAAATAACTACGAGATACTCCCCCTGTATGCTCATACACTTCCACCGAATTTTTTAAGTTTAAAAAGTTAATAACTATTATCCCGCCCATAAATACCATTAATAAATCCGAAACACTTTCATACCCTGCCCCTTGCAAGACGTAACGGTAAAAAACAATGCCTAGTATGACGACATTTTGTAAGATGAAAGCCAATCTAATATGTTTTAATCCCTCAATCATTAAACGTTCATCTTTCACGATTTTCACCCTATCACTCCTTTTCCTCCCAAAACAAATCATTCAATGTTTTATCTACTGCATAACAAATTTTCAAACATAAATCTAAAGATGGATTGTATTTCCCCTTCTCAATTAAACTAATTGTTTGCCTTGTGACGCCTACTTTTTCTGCTAATTGTTGTTGTGTTAAATCTAACTGAACACGTGCGACTTTTATTTTACTTACAGCCATTCATGTTCCTCCTCTGCCTATATTGTAACATATATATTCCATTAAGTAATTTATATTTTACGTAATTGATTTGTTTTTTTCACTTTATTATACACAAAAAAGGAGCCTCTCATAAGAAGCCCCCTTTCCTATCTCTATACTATAAGAATAAATGACATCCAAATAAAATTGTAAATAAATATAGTAACGGATGTACTTCCATCCCTTTCCCCTTCACAATTTTTAATACTGGATACACTAAAAATCCAATTGCAATTCCATTTGCAATACTAGACGTTAACGGAATACCAACGAAAATTAAAAATGCTGGTAATGCATCTTCAAATTCATTCCAATTAATATCACGAATGCTTTGTGCCATTAAACTACCTACAATAATTAATGAAGGAGCTGTAATAGCAGCTACACTTGATAAAGACGCGATAACAGGGCTGAAAAATGCCGTTATAATCGTTAGACCAACAACTACAATACCTGTTAATCCAGTTTTACCACCTGCAGCAATACCAGCTGACGATTCAATCGTTGCTGCTGTTGGGCTTGTTCCGAAGATAGAACCTGTCGTTCCGCCAATCGCATCTGCAATAAACGCTTTGCCAAAACGTTTCTCTGTATTATCTGTAATTAAACCAGCTTGTTTAATTAAACCGAGTAATGCACCTGTCGTATCAAATAAAAGTACAAGTAAAAATGAAAATACAACACCATATAATCCATACTGAATTACATCTGAAAAAGCATTAATTGGATTTGAAACGATAATACCCTCTGGTAAATGAGGCATCGCTACAATTTTATCCTCAAACTTCAGTTGCCCCGTAAAGAAGGCGATAATTCCTGTCACAATCATACTAATAAATAATGCACCACTCACACGTAATACCATTAATACTGCCGCTAAAATTAAACCAATTAAAGTTAAAATAACGGCTGGAGAATGAAAATCACCAATCGTAACTAAGTTAGATGGATGATCCACGATAATTCCAGATAGACGTAATCCAATAAAAGCAATAAATAGTCCAATTCCACCTGCAATTGCATGTTTTAAACTGTCAGGAATTGCAATAATTAGCTTTTGCCTAAATGAAGTGAAAGATAATAAAAGAAAAATGATACCTGTTACAAATACTGCCGAAAACGCAATGACATACGTAATCCCCTCTGCCTGTTGAACGACAGAATAAGCAAAATATGCATTCATCCCCATAGCTGGAGCAATAACAATTGGATAGTTAGCTAAAAACGCCATACATAGCGTCCCAATAACTGTCGCAATAATAGTTGCCGTAAACGCTTGATCAAATGGTACACCTGCATCAGATAATATTTTCGGATTGATGACAAGAATATACGCAAATGTAAAAAAAGTTGTGATGCCCGCTAAAAGCTCTTGCTTCACAGAAGTGTTATATTTTTTTAATTGAAACATGGCTATGTACCCTTCCTACACCTGAATTATTATCACACATTCTTTTCTTACTAGTATGTGAGAAAATATAATACTTAATCTTAACAATCAATAAAAAGAAGAGTCAATATATTCTCTAATAGTGAGAATTTTAAGTTTAAGTCTGACAAGTTCAGATGTAGTACAGTTCATTTTGATTATTTTTGTAGCATAACAGATAGAAATGTTTTATAATTTGAAATAGTTAAATATTTAGGTAGCTCATTCTACAAGGGGGATTCTTCTTATGCAGCACACAAACAAATCTGGAACTTTAAATCGAGGTTTAAAAGAACGACATATTACTTTAATGTCACTCGGTTCGGCTATTGGCGTTGGGCTATTTTTAGGATCTGCTTCTGCTATTAAACTAGCTGGTCCTTCCATCTTACTAGGTTATATGATCGCTGGACTCGTTATTTTTTTCATTATGCGAGCGCTCGGAGAAATGGCAATTGAACAACCGGTTGCCGGCTCTTTTAGTAAATATGCTAATGATTATATCGGCCCACTTGCTGGCTATATTACTGGTTGGAACTACTGGTTCTTATGGGTTGTTACTTGTATGGCTGAAATTACGGCGGCTGGAATTTACATGCAGTACTGGTTCCCAGATATCCCGCGCTGGACTTGGGCACTACTCGCTCTATTATTAATGAGCGCTTTCAACTTCTTATCAGTAAAAGTATTTGGAGAACTTGAGTTTTGGTTTGCTCTCATTAAAATTGTCACAATTATCTGTATGATAGTGATTGGCTTTGGTATTATTCTATTCGGATTTGGAAATGGCGGCGTTGCAACTGGTATTTCAAATCTTTGGGAACATGGGGGCTGGTTCCCAAATGGCTTCTCTGGATTATTGCTTTCCTTACAAATGGTATTATTCGCTTATTTAGGCGTTGAACTAATTGGTGTTACAGCTGGTGAAGCTCAAAACCCGAAGAAAACACTCGCAAAAGCTATCGATAACGTATTTTGGAGAATCCTAATCTTTTACGTCGGGGCATTATTCGTTATGATGGCAATTTATCCATGGAACGAACTTGGCGAGAAAGGAAGTCCATTCGTATTAACATTCCAACAAATCGGCATTGCAAAAGCAGCAGGTATTATTAACTTTGTTGTATTAACAGCTGCACTTTCTTCTTGTAACGGTGGTTTATTTAGTACAGGGCGTATGCTATTTACACTAGCACAGCAAAAGAAAGCACCTGAACGATTTGGACGTTTAAATAAAAATGGCATTCCAAGTCAAGGTATTATAGCAACGGCTATCGTTTTACTTGTTGGTGTTATATTAAACTACCTTGTGCCTGCAAAAGTATTTACATGGTTAACTAGTATTTCAACTTTCGGGGCAATTTGGACTTGGGGTATTATATTAGTCGCTCAAATTAAATTCCGTAAAGGATTATCAACTGAGAAAAAAGACAAGCTCACGTATAAAATGCCTTTACATCCAGTAAGCTCTTACTTCTCACTTGGCTTCCTTGCACTTGTACTATGTATAATGGCGTATTCAGAAGATACACGAATTGCATTAATCGTTGGCCCAATTTGGCTTATTGGCTTAGCTATCGTGTATTACATGAAAGGATTTCATAAGATTGATGAAACACCTAATTCAAAGATTAGTTAAACAAGCTATCCCTTCCTTATTAATTGGAAGGGATTTTTTATTGTCTATATAAATATTTCTCAACAAAATTCACGGTATTTTTACAATTTTTTAATATTTTTTACGTTTTCTGTCTTTATTTTTTCAGAAAAATAAATTACATTATTAAAGCACATATATTTATTATTAGGGGGATTCTTCTATGAAGAATAAAAAATGGATTACATTTTCTTTAGCAACAGCAATTACACTTAGTATGGGGAGTTCGTTCATACCGTCTACTTATGCCGAAAGCTCTGTAGACCCAGCTCCTGAAATTGCTGCAAAGGTTGTAAATCAAAACAATGGGAAGAAAGTATTATTTGATAATACGCACGGTCAAACTGCAGGGACAGCTGACTGGGTTATTGATGGCGGCTTTTCTGATTTCGGAAACGGCATTGCCCAAAACGGATATCATGTAAAAGAACTTCGTAAATCAACACCTATTACATACGACGACTTAAAAAATTACAACGTGTTTATCGTTCCAGAGGCAAATATTCCTTACAAAAAATCTGAACAAGACGCAATGTTACAATACGTGAAAAATGGCGGCAGTATTTTCTTCATTGCCGATCATTATAATGCAGATCGTAATAAAAACCGCTGGGACTCCTCAGAAGTGTTCAATGGATATAGACGCGGGGCATGGGATAATCCAGCAAAGGGAATGTCTAATGAAGAAACAACTTCACAAGCTATGCAAGGAGTAGAAAGCTCTGATTGGCTATCCAATAATTTCGGTATTCGCTTCCGTTACAATGCACTTGGTGATGTTTCAGCTAAAAATATTGTCTCACCTGCGCAATCATTCGGAATTACAACTGGCGTTTCATCTGTAGCAATGCATGCCGGCTCTACTCTTGCGATTACAAATCCAAAACTAGCGAAAGGCCTTGTATATCTTCCAGAAAATCCATCAAAATGGAATAACGCTGTTGATAGCGGCGTTTATAACGGTGGTGGCGTTGCAGAGGGGCCTTATGCTGCTATTTCGAAAGTTGGCCTTGGAAAAGCAGCCTTTATCGGTGATTCTTCTCCTGTTGAAGATGCTACGCCAAAATATGTTCGCGAAGATTCAGGTCAATCAAAGAAAACTTATGATGGTTATAAAGAAGAAAACGATGCTGTTCTATTAGAAAACATCGTGAATTGGTTAGCGAAGCAAGAAACATTTACAAGCTTAGATCAAGTGAGTGGTTTACAGCTTGATGCACCTACAGCTCTACAAACATTTGAACAACCAAGCTTATCAACAGAACCACAACCAGAACCTTGGAGCGCACCAACTCAAGGTTACCAGTGGTTCAATACAAATACTTTCAAATCTGGTTCATACGGCTATAACGGCGCAGTTACAACGAGTGATTACGTAATTACTCACCCTAGCATTCTACCAAACAATGAAGTGTTCCAAATGAAGATTCAAGTAAATAACTTATTACCAAATACAACATACAATAATTATTCTTTAGGTATCTTCACAACTGGCGGAACACAGGTGGCAAAAGTTCAAAATACAAATGGCACTTGGCCGTCTTCTTTCGGATATAGCAGTACATTCTCTTTCATAACAAATAACCAAGGATCTGCTGAAAAAATTGTGAACGTACAACTGGATCCAAATACAACTGGACAGGCAACACTTCGTCTACGTCAAAACACAACAGCGAAATATAATGAAACTGTAACGATTAATAAAAAATAATGAAAAAGGCAATCCACATATGGATTGCCTTTTTCTCACTTCTCTTCTTTTGAGAAAAACATTCTTGAAATAACGATACCTATACTACCAACGATTAAGAATAACACCGCCCTAATCATCATCGACACCTCTGGTAAGTCGAGAAGGAATAACTTCCCTACTGTTACTACTAATACGACTAAGCCAGCATATAATATTTCGTTCATCTGTCTATAACGGCCAAACCAAACTGCAAATAACGCATATACCATCCATAATAACGATACAGATACGCTAATTATACTTCCATCTGTAGAAAGAACTTCACCGATTCTAGTAATTGTAATAAATACAATTACCATTAACGAGTAGAGCGCTATAGAGTACACATATTTACCAAAACTCGCTAACACTTCTTTCGCTTGTCTCATGCAATAATAGAACGTTCCTATTAAAATAATATGAGCGACAAACCCTGCTGAAATGAACTCATCAAACGGGCTAAAAATCGTCTGTACCATTCCAATCGCATAAATCGTTGCACCTACATACAACTTAATATTTTGCTTTACTTTAATAGCAGTAACCATACCGAGGAAACCTTGTAACAATAATACGATCGCTGCATTCACCAAACTATACTCGTATAAAATCGCTAAACTAAATGATCCCATTGCAAAGCCAAATATTAGATTTGAAAATACCGAATGTTTATTCTTCCTATATTCAAGTACAAACATAACAGCATGCACAAATGCACTTATAACTAATCCCCACGTTGTAAATTCAGGAATTTGAGAAATGGCTAAAATAAAGAAAACTGCATTCGCACTAAATATCGCCAATCGTGCTTCTTGTATAAACCTTCTCTCCGAAAACATATGCCAAAATAATAGTAAATGAATTGCACCGTATACAACTGTTAACTGTACTTGCACATTCTCTACTAATATTGACATAACAACAAAGAAGACAAATAGGACAATTGCCGCAACAACATAAGAAATCATATACAAGTACTTATAACGGTTTCTCAATGCATACCATAATAGACTAATTGTTAATATCGTCTCATAACTAAAGAAAATATACGTATTAGGAGTCGTACTATTTAACAAGAAAGGAACAAAAAATGCTCCCACCGCCACGAAAATAGCGAGATATTCCGATCTATATCTTTTCGCTAAATAAATCCCTAAAACAACCCATATAATGTTGCAAACAAACGCAATACTTGCAGGAATAAACTCATATAAATAATGTGCCGCAAACGTTGTTAAAACAATTCCCGTAATACTTCCTCCAGCTAATACTAACCCTAACGCTTGCCGCTCTCTTTTAATTTGTATATCTCCTACGTAATACAAACCGGCAGATAGTACTATACCAAACACAACTCGTATCGCTGGTGTTAATAAACCAGCATCTACCCCTGCTTTAAATAACCAAATAACGCCAAGTAGCATAATACCGACAAATATGCGTGGTAACCACGTTTGACAAAACTTTATAATATTAAATGGTTCTGGTTTAAATGCAGATATATCTACTTGTTTCACCTCTGGCTCTTGCATGGACTTCCTCGTCTTAACTACATCTTCTTGTAACTTTTCATTACTTACCGCTTCAATATATTCTTTCTTTTCCTTATTAACATTTTGTTGAACTTTATCTACTTCTATTTTTCTTTGTTTCGCTTTCAATTCATAAAGTGCCTCTTGCATCGTTTCAATTGCCGTTTCGAGTGCTTCTATTTTCTTATTCAAATCCTCCTTCATATGCTCCCCCCTCATCATTCATGTAAAACCTATATATTACCAATTATCTTTATCATACTCTTAGTCTATTCATTTTCAATACTATTTTTCCAAAAAAAGAAAGGTGTTTTCCGAAATAGGAAAACACCTCTTACTTATTTATTCTTATTTATAGCAATACTAACAATTACACCGAGGCAGACACCTACAAATGCCGGAACAATCCAACCTACACCTTCTGAATAAAACGGAAGCATTTTTAGTAGTGGTGTCCATTTATTCATCAATACACTTTTGTTTAAAATATCAATCGCACTAAATACCGCTACGAGTCCAATCGTTACCGAATATACGTATACATACTTTCCAATATACTTATGGAATAACCCTAAAATAATAAGCGTTAGTGCAACTGGATAAATAAATCCAAGAATCGGTACCGATACTTTTAAAATTTGCGTTAATCCTAAATTAGCTAAAACCATACTAACAAAACTTAATATAAATGCCCAAACTTTATAAGATACTTTCGGAAATACACTTGTGAAAAATTGACTACAAGACGTAACAAGTCCGATGGAAACGCATAGACAAGCGACAGTAAAAATAAGACCTAATAAAACTAACCCACCTTGTCCAAATAATGTAATCATAACTTGTGCTAACACTTTCGCACCGTTATCAAATGTACCCAATGAACCACTAATTGAACCAACATATCCAAGAATGACATAAATAATAGATAATAAAAGCCCTGCTCCAATACCAGCAATACTCATATATTTTGCTAAACCTTTATCATCCGCTACACCTTTTGCACGCAGAGCATTTGCAATAACAATCCCAAATATTAAAGCTGCTAACGCATCCATCGTTAAATATCCATCTAAAAATCCTTGGAACATAGGAGCTTGTCCATAATTTCCTGAAGGCTCTTTCACACCGCCTACTGATGTAAACATACTTTTTATAAATATAATAGCAATCATACATAATAATAAAGGCGTTAACACCTTTCCAAACAAGCCCATTAATTTAGACGGTGATAAACTTAACCAGTAAACAATACTAAAGAAAATAGCCGTGTACAATAACAAAACTACGCTACCCGCTTCTGGGAACAACTGGCCTGGCCCCATTTCAAAAGCTAAACTTCCTGCACGTGGTATACCAAGACCTGGTCCAATAAATAAGTACACAATACACGGAAAAATAATTGCAAATGAAGAATGAACCCTGCCCGCTAACGTTTGAAAACTCCCTGCTTTCGCAATAGCGATAACACCTAATATAGGAAGCCCTGTTGCTGATATAATAAAACCTAACAATGCAATCCATACATGTTCTCCTGCTTCATATCCAAGGAAAGGTGGAAATATAAGATTTCCGGCCCCAAAGAACATAGAGAATAACATAAGACTAATAAGCAAAATTTCTTTTTTCTGTAACAATTTCATTTCTTTCTCCTTCTTCAATTTCACCTTACATGAAATCAATTCCACAAATAAAAAAATGCGGTAATCCGCTTCCTTACAAAGAAAACATAGTCCATAGTCTATCACAAAAGAAACACCCATTCTATAGCTATTTCCCTTTTCAAATTTCTTCTGAAAAATCAACCTTTATTGACTTATAATAGTTAATAAAGTAAAATATTAATCATACAATACTATTAACTTTGTTTTTTGCTTGTGTCAGGAGGAAAATATTATGGAATCAGCGATACAACTAGAAAGAGAACAACAAAGAAAAAAGAAACATCCTCCAGGTTTATACTTACTCTTCTTTACAGAAATGTGGGAAAGATTTAGTTACTATGGATTACGAGGATTATTAACATTATATTTAACAACAGCTTTAGTAAGTGGTGGTCTTGGGTTTAGTCCCGCTTGGGCACTCTCTATTTACGGATTTTATACTGGTGCTTGTTATTTCACACCATTGATCGGTGGATACTTAACGGACCGTTTTCTAGGCAAACGAAAAGCCATCACAATTGGTGGTATAACAATGGCAATCGGTAACCTTACACTATTTGCCTTGCAAAACCAAGTCGGTCTATACCTCGGATTAGCGCTTATTATTATCGGTAATGGATTCTTCAAACCGAATATCTCTACACTTGTTGGAGAATTATACGAAGAGCACGATCCAAAACGTGATAGTGCATTTACAATTTTCTATATGGGTATTAACGTCGGTTCATTTTTAGCTCCACTCGTTTGCGGATTTTTATCAGAAAATTTATTTAAAACAACAGTGGACGGTGTTGTTCATTTCGGATTCCGTTACGGTTTCTTAGCCGCTTCAATCGGAATGATCATTGGACAAATTTTATTTACAACACTATCAAATCGCTTCCTTGGTGATATCGGTAAAAAACCAACTCGCGATTTGCAAACGGATGCTGGACAACAAACAATAGGAAATACACCGTTAACAAAAAAAGAAAAACAACGTACAACAGTTATCGTCATTTTAACATGCTTTGTTGTCTTCTTCTGGGCTGGATTTGAACAAGCTGGTAGTTCGTTAACATTATATACAAACAAATTTGTAGACCGCTCTGTGTTCGGATGGGAAGTTCCAACATCTTGGTTCCAATCGGTCAATCCGTTATTTATTATTTTACTTGCACCAGCTATTTCAGCATTATGGGCGAAACTGGCAACTAGAAAAAATGGTGACATGAAAATCCCAACAAAAATGGGACTTGGTATGATCTTACTCGGTATCGGTTATATTGTTCTTGTTATCGCTACATTAAAAACAGGCAGTGACGAACATAACATTACAGAAAAAGCAAACTTACTATTTATCGTCTTTACGTATCTTTTCCATACGTTAGGTGAGCTATTCTTATCACCTGTCGGGCTATCAATGGTTAGTGCTCTCGCTCCAGTAAAACTAGCCTCTTTATTAATGGGCGTATGGTTAGCAAGCTCAGGTATTGCTAATATTTTAGGCGGACAGCTTGCAAGCTTCACAACTTCACTTGGATATGCTGAAGTATTCACAGTTATTGGCGCTGTGGCGATCGTTTTAGGTTGTGTTTTATTATCAATTTCTAAGAAATTAGTGAAATGGATGGATTAAAAAAAGATGAGGAAAATTCCTCATCTTTTTTTACGCTTTCTTTCCCTTTTCTATTGCTTGTTCATACAAGCCTTTATGTTCTTTATATTCACTTGGCACGAAACTCTTATAGAAGAACGAAAGCCAGCTGTCTCCTTTTTTATATCCTTCTTCTCGAATTTCCGCTGCCTTTTTATTTGATTTAAATCCTTCAGTAAACCATTTCTTTAATGTTTCATTCTTTTCATACTTAGCAGGAACTTTTAAGTCGTAGTTTTCAAATGCATATGTATATCCAGCTTTTTCCGCTGCCTTTTTAGCAGACTTATATCCCTTTTCATACGCGGTTTCATATACTTTCACATATGTATCCTTTTCAGTATTTCCAGGTTTCTTTTCAGCTAATTCTTTACCAGCCTTTTCACCGAGTTCTGCTTGTTCTTTTTCAATTTTTGCTGTTCTCTCTTTATTCCCTACTTGGAAACCTTCTGCAAAGTTCCCCTTAAACTCAGGAGTAATTTGACTATCGTCCATTGCTTCTTGTGTTAACCCTTGCTCTTTACCTTTTTCAAAATGTGCTTTTTTCTGTTCTTCTAAAGACCATGCCGCAGCATACGCAGTTGTAAATGCTTGTTTATATGCGTCTGACTTTCCAGCTACATGTCCTTCTGCATTATTCTTTCCTGCTTTAAAATCTGTCTCTCCACTTTTTTGACCTTCAGCTTGTCCCTTTTCAGCCTCAGCTTTACGCTGCGCTTCCTCTGCCTTACGTGCTTCTTCTGCTTTACGTTGTTCTTCTGCAGCACGCTGTCTCTCTTCCTCTACTTTGCGCTGTTCTTCTGCAGCACGTTGTCTCTCTTCTTCTGCTTTACGTTGTTCTTCTGCAGCTCTTTGTTTCTCTGCCTCAGCCTTACGCTGTGCTTCTGCTTGTTTCTCTGCTTCTACAGCACCATTATTATTTTGGCTAGGAGCTGGACTCGTTGTACCACTATTAGAAGCTGGTTTATTGTGATAATGATATTCCCCGTACTGCAATCCCCATTTTTCACAATTTGTACGACACGTATGTCCACCATTAGCATCTGTACGTCCTGGATGTGCATAAGCAGAAATTGGCGCTACCAATAACGCTACACTTGTTGTTAAAAGAAGTTTTTTTACTTGCTGTTTCACTTTTGTTCCTCCCAAAATCTAGAATCATTAATTTATTATATAAAAATAGAAAAATATTTAAATACCAACTGAAATATTCTTTTATTTCTCAACATTGGATAAAAAAAGAAGGTTCACTCTTTAAAGAGTGAACCTTCTTTTTTCTTTATTTCTTAGCCTTTGTTCCTACTAAATCACCCGTAATAACAAAACGCTTAGAATTATCCTTAACAGATACACATGTAATAAGTGTTATCTCATCTTTCCCATGATCCTCTACAACTTCCCATTTATCAGGAGTCACTTCAGATACACCGGTAACAGTATACTCATACTCATTTGCATTGTCATACAAATAAATTTTATCGTTCTTCTTTAAAGTTGATACATCACTAAATAAAACACCTTTTTTTGACATATTATGCCCTGCAAGTGCATAATTCCCTTGTCCCATTACTTGATTTTCTCTTACAGTTGCCGCACCTGATAATAAATTCTTTTCAGTCGACGCTTTTAAAACAGGAAGTTCTAATGAGATGCTCGGAATTGAAATACGACCGATTACTTGTTTTTTATCTAACGATGCACTCGCTACTTCTGCCAAGTCTGGTTGATTAATTTTTGAAGCATCTACAAATTCTGTATCATGCTTTTCATATTCCATCTTTTGAACAGCTTGTACATTCGCTGTCTGCTTCTTCTCTGCATTATATCCATCATAAAATGGCTTTCCGATTAATACACCACCTACAACAAATAGAAGGATTGCTACTATACTATAAATTCTTTGCTTATTCATATACAATTCCTTTCCGTTACAAAATCTTACTCTATATAAAATGATAAGATAATATTGCTGTATGTACAAGTGTAAGCTGAAAAGAAACCTTCTTGCTTATGCAAGAAGGTTTCTTTTAAACTAACTTATTTCTGTATAGGGATACGTGAAAGACCGTCATTTGAATAAAGAAAATAGAGAATATAATATACAGTGGGTACCCAGGAAGATAGTCATTAATAATAGGCGAAAAAGTTAAAAACCCGACTGCACAAGGTAACACATACCATAACGAAACAAAAGTTGTTCGACAGGCTTTATCCGTAATCGCTTTTTCACGTTCATCTTCTAGTGGAAATAATAATGGATACATCCAAAAAGATAAATTCTTGTATTTTTTCTTTTGAATTCTATAAAAAATTGTAACTATAATAGCTCCAATAAATAATAAAATGAATGGTGCTCCATTAAACCATACTTCAAATGGGAACTTCTCGTTTTTAATTATATCTGCTAACTCTGTAATAACACTATAAAATTCAACAAATGTCCAGCAGGCTAGCGCAGTATAAAGCACGTTTACGATATAAGAAACCCCAATTCTATTCATCCTCTTCCCCCTCCTTATTTAAAACAAATACATCTTCCATCTTTAACTCGAATACATCACAAATCGTCAATGCTAGTAATAATGAAGGAACGTAATCCCCTTTTTCAATTGCAGCGATCGTTTGTCTCGTCACTCCGACTTTTTCCGCTAATACACTTTGTGTAAAATTAAAACGAGCTCTTAATTCCTTCACTCTATTTAAAATGGTCAAATTTACCACCTCTCACTATTATTGTATGATATCCTTAACAAAATGTAAACTCAACTTAACATTATTTTTATAAAAAAATCCAACTTTACGTTTTGTAAAGTTGGATTACGTTTTAGTTTAAAATTGTAACTTTAACATTTTTTCTGCCCCAATTACTAGACGAAGCTTTATCCGGCATTAAAACATCGATTTTGTGACCTTTAATCGCGCCACCAGTATCTGCTGCAATTGCAATTCCATAGCCTTCAACATTTACAGTAGATCCTAATGGAATAACAGATGGATCCACCGCAATTAATTTCATTCCTGGGTTTGCAGTTAAGTTATAAGGCTTATCACCCGGTCCCCATGCAGAATATACTTGTTGACCTGCTGCATAACCATTTTCAGATGGATCTGCTGTATAAGCTGTTGCGTGTACATACATTTCTTTTCCGCCAGCAGTTACTTTAGGCTGTTCAGGCTCTACTTTCGAACTATTATTAGCAACTGGTTCAGCTGGTTTATTAGCTTTTTCTTGCTTTTGCTTTTCAGCAACTTCCGCTTGCGCTTTCGCTAAAGCTTCTTGCTCAGCCTTTGCAGCTGCTTCCGCTTTTGCACGCTCTTCCGCTGCAATTCTTGCTGCTTCTTGTTCACGAGCGATTGTTTCTTGTACTGCCTTCATATTTGATTCAATTTTAGCCTTTTCTTCTGCTGCTAAATTAAGTTGGCTTGCAACCTGATTATATTTAGCTTGAACTGTTTGTAAGTTATCTTGACGTTTTTTCAAGTTATCTTGCAAATCAGCTTGTGCTTTTGCTAATTTTTGTTTATCTACTACTAAAGATGCTTCTTTTTCATCAATCTCTTTTTTATCTTCTTCAATTTGACGAAGATCTTGTTCTTGTAGACGTAAAATTTCTTTATCTGCTTCTAGAATAGTCGTAACTGCGTTCATACGTTGTATGAAATCTGCAAAGTTTTTTGATTCTACAACAACTTCTACTACTAAACTCGTATTTGAGCTATTTTGAACAGAAACCATACGTTTTTTCATAATATCCTTACGAGCAAGGACTTTATCTTCTAAAACGACAATTTCGTTCTTTTTTTGTTCAATCTGCTTATGTGTTTCATCGATTTTACGTTGAATAGCAGCTTGATCCTCTTTATTTTTTGCAATTGTATTATTTAAATTATGTAGTTCATTTTCGATACCTTGAATTTCTTTACTAACAGCTTGCTTCTCTTGCTCTTTCTTCTGCATATCTGCATCGTTTTGCTGCAATTGCTGTTGCATGTTGTTAAGTTTCTCGTCGTTTGACTCTGCTTTTACAGCGACTGTACTAGAAAGAACGATAATTCCTGCTAATACTAGACTACTGATTCGCTTAAAATAGTTCATAATCCGACTCCCTTCTTATACAGTTATACATGATTTATTTTACAGTTTGTTTACAGAACCATTAAATACAGTTTATTTTTCATGACAAAAAAAGAGAATTGTGAACAAAATGTAATAGATTCTTAAATATTTAACAATTCCTATATTTAAAAATTATAAAAGATGCTAAAATCCAAATATAGAGAAAATATAACTTCTAAAGGCGGTTGAGATAAATACATGTTTACTCAAAAGAAAGCACTCCAACATAAAATTGATCAATTAGAAAATCGTATACAAGAGCTAGAAACAGAATTAAAACAAAAAGATATTGAAAGCCAAGAGACTATTTCTTCTATCCACGACCGTGTACAAAGCGTTGTTCAAGAGCATCAACTTGTAAATAACCAGCACCATACACTCCAAAATTTAATTCAACATTTAAACTCATGTTTTGAAAATGTTTCAACACGTACGACACATTCCAATGAATTAAATAGTGAAATGTTACAAAAAGAACAAAGCTTAATTCAGTCTATTGAAGAAATTATCGATTGCTCTAATGAAGGAAAAGAATCTGTTCACCGTTTACTTATTGTAATTAATAAATTAGGTGAACAATCTCAGCGTACGTC
This sequence comes from Bacillus sp. TH17, assembly GCF_016651125.1. Classification (NCBI taxonomy): domain Bacteria; kingdom Bacillati; phylum Bacillota; class Bacilli; order Caryophanales; family Bacillaceae; genus Bacillus; species Bacillus sp. TH17. The sequence continues at coordinate 394,795 of NZ_JAEKEN010000001.1, read as the reverse complement.
TAATAGTATGAATCATTTAAGTGAACGCTCAAAAGAAATCGAGCAAATCGTAGAAGTAATTCAAAACATTGCAGCGCAAACAAATTTATTAGCGTTAAATGCAAGTATTGAAGCTGCACGTGCTGGAGAGCATGGAAAAGGATTTGCTGTTGTTGCTAATGAAGTAAGAAAACTAGCTGAAAGTACAGCTGAAAGTACAAAAAACATCGGTAACTTAACGAAAAAAATTCAAGAAGAAATTGAAAAAGCATACGATAACACAAAAGATAATTTGCATTTAGTTGATGAAGGTGTAGAAATGAGTGCCGATACAAACGCTAGAATTGAAAACATTTTAATTATGATTCAAACGTTACAAAGTGGCGCTACAAATGTTATTAAAGCTATCGAAAACCAAAAATCTTGTAATGATGATATATTACGAGAATTTGCAAATACACAGCAAATGTTCCAAAAATTAAATACTACTATTATGAATCACATTAATGATGCTGAAAAAGTCGATGTCCAATTATCAAAAGTATTCAAGAAATAATAGTTTCTCAGTAATGTAAAAAATCCCCTATGACGTCATAGGGGATTTTTATTATATTTCGAATATTTATTTCTTCTCAATATTCGCTCTCTCTTTTGTTATAATAGAAAAGTTATTTCTTTCGACTAATACACAAGGAGGATGTTATGGAACAATTTTATTACATTTTGAAGTATTTAATTCTTGGTCTATTCCAAGGACTAACAGAACCAATTCCGATTTCTTCAAGCGGTCATCTCGTTTTAGCACAGCATTTGCTAGGACTAAAAATAGAAGGGTTTAGCTTTGAGCTACTTGTTAATTCAGCTTCATTATTAGCTGTATTACTTATTTATAGAAATGACTTAATTCGTCTAACAAAGAATGGTCTATCTTATATATTCACAAGAGCAGAAGATGCAAAATCAGATTTCTTCTTTATTATTTACCTTGTTATTGCAACCATTCCAGCAGGTGTAATTGGGGTTTTATTCAAAGATTATATCGATCAGTACTTAAAAGGTGTGAAAATGGTTGGGATTTCTCTCCTTATTACTGCTATCGGCCTTTGGATTATTCGAAACTTGCGTGGACGTAAAAATGATGGCGACCTTTCTATGAAAGATGCAATTATTATTGGCCTAGCACAAGCTTGCGCACTAATTCCTGGTATAAGCAGGTCAGGTGCTACAATCGTAGCAGCAATGTTACTTGGTATGAAGCAAGAAACAGCTCTTCGTTTCTCATTCTTACTATACATCCCTGTTAGCTTAGGTGGTTTATTGTTAAGTATTACAGACATTGCAAACGATCCAAATTTAGATACATTATTTGTACCTTATATTGTTGCCTTCATCGCAACATTTGTCATGACATATATTTCATTAAAATGGTTTATGAACATTATGGCAAAAGGAAATTTAAAATATTTCTCTTTCTACTGTATTATCGTAGGTGTGCTAACTATCATTTTCTTATAAAGTGAAACTTTAATCAGTGGGGGTTTTGTTCATCCTCCACTGATTATTAGCCTTCACCAATCGGGCTTTTACGGGCAGCAGGGCTCCCACCTAACTTCTTTGCTCCGGCCGAATTTTGAGGTGGGAGTTTTACTGCCCACAAATAGCGGATAACATGTGTATTTTTTTGAAATAAATCATGTGTTATGCGAATAATAATAAAATTTCGTTTTGTATTATCATCATGAACAAAAATCTGTTCCCCCTCCTGAAAACGCCATGTGCTTTCAAAAGTTGTAATATGATCCCCGCTTACAGAAAAAAGCTCATATCGCATATCTAGTACCCTCTCTCAACTTATATAATCACAATATCCTTATATTAGATTTAGTGTAACTTAATTCCGATAAAATTTGTAATTCTTTCTATTTCGAAATATTTTAACTTTGTTTTAAACTCCTTTTAGCGCTATAATGATAAACGAATTTTCATTGAAAGGAGCTTCATTTTGACTGCATATTTATTTCCAGTAAAAACAGCATTTATTTTATTTCCTATTTTAGCAATGTTTCTCTTAATTCCTTTTTTAATATTTAATTATCGAAAATACGGTTATTTAAATAAATGGCGCTCATTTATTTTATACTCATTATTACTCTACTTATTAAATGCCTATTTTCTTGTTATTTTGCCATTACCACAAACGTATGATACTTGTAGCCTACAACCGGCTAATACACAGCACATGCAACTCTCACCATTTTATTTCATACAAGAGATTGGTAATCATACATCAGCAATTTTAACGAAACCAGCTACTTATTTCTACTTATTAAAAGAATCTGCATTTTTACAAGTTGCATTTAACGTTCTATTAACCGTTCCATTTGGTATTTACTTACGTTATTATTTCCGACGTAGTTTCTTACAGACTATTTGTATTTCTTTTTGTCTTTCACTATTTTTCGAGCTAACACAAGTGACTGGACTATATGGTATTTATAATTGTGCATATCGCTTATTTGATATCGATGATTTGTTTTTAAATACACTAGGTGGCGTAATTGGTTTTATCATTGCACCAATATTTACGTACTTCCTTCCGAAAGCAAACGAGTTAGATAGTCGTATTGATTTGGAAACGAAACCAGTCGGATTCGTTCGTCGCCTTATCGCGATGCAAATTGATTGGATTTTCTTATCTATCGTTGTACCTGTCATTAAAAACAAAGGAAATTCTTTCTTCATTTCTAATATTCAATCTTACACAAATGTATATGAACTTATCTTCATTACATGTTCGATCTTTATTTACTTTATTATCATTCCATACTTTACGAATGGAAAAACAATTGGGAAAGCATTGCTTCGTATTTACGTTAAAGGAAAATCAGAACATATTACAATGAAGGAATTATTCATTCGTTACGGTATATTCTATTTCATTTTAGGTGGAATTAATTATATTCTTTCTAGTAGCTCTATTTTAAATCATACAGAGCCTTTAGTATTACTAGTTATACTGTTATTCCAATTTGTAATTAACGGGCTATTTATTATTCATGTTTTATTACATGTATTTAGTAGTGATAAATTACTATTTTACGAGCGTATTAGTCATACAAGAAATGCAATTACACTTAAAAAAGCTGACAAATACTAATTTGTCAGCTTTTTTTCATAATCGTAAATAACTTTTCTGTATAAGGGCTTAAAAATATTCCTGTTTCATCTAGTGACTTCCTCACTTTTAGAAACGAATGCAATTCTGGATATATATTTTGCAATTTTTCGTACGTTAACGTATGCATTTTCCCCCAATGTGGGCGCCCTTCATACTTTAGAAAAATTTTCTCCACTTCACCAAAATAAGCGGCATACTTCATACCTTTATACATATGAACAGCTATATACGCTGAATCTCTTCCGTACGCTGGACTGAGCCATATATCATCATCTCTCACGTAGCGGCATTCAATCGGGAAGTGTACCTTATACTTTTTCTTTTCAATAAGATTTGAAATCTCTTCTACAACAGTCCTCATATAATTTGAAGGAACACTATACTCCATTTCATAAAATGGAACTGTACGTGATGTAGCGAACACTTCATAGCTTGCGCCAATTATTTTCGTGTTCGGTACAGCCTTAGCCGATAATCGGCTTACTCCTTTACTTATAGAAGGGAACCATTTACACCCTTTGGATAATAAAGAGAACATCCTATTTTCAAGTAACTCCACCTTTAGTTTATGCCATTTCAAATCCCTTTCTTTACTCGTTGTTTTGTTTGTAAATTTCACTTGCACTTCATCTGAATAAGGAAAAACGAAAAATTCAAAATGACGATTCTTCTTATATTCTTCTAGCTTGTTCATTACAGTAGTTAATGACTGTTTTTCGCTTTCATAAACGAGAGAATACGCTGGGATAACCTTCAATTTTATCTTTACAATGATACCTAGCATTCCAAGCGACAACTGAAATGCTTTCCAATATTCGGCGTTCTCGGTTTCTGAACAAACTATACTCTCACCTGTTGATAAAACTGCCGTGATCTCTATAACTTGTGTTGATAAACTCCCAAATGTAACACCCGTCCCATGAGTCCCCGTACTAATCGCTCCTGCAATAGATTGTGAATCAATATCCCCTAAATTTTCTTGCGCATAACCTTTTTCCTGAAGTAACTTCCCTAAATCATGTAGCTTTGTTCCCGCCCATACTTCGGCAACCTTCTTCTCTGCATCAATATTTGCAATGCCCTTCAATTCATCTAAAGAAACTAAAATTTCTTCCGTTTGCACAAGAGGTGTAAAAGAATGCCCTGAACCGACAACACGAATTTTCTTTCCTTTTTTTCGTGCAAGTCCCACAACTTCTACTACATCTTGTATACTTTTTGGATACATCGTATAATGCGGTGTTCCTTCTACATTCCCTGTCCAATTTCTCCATCTTTGTCCCTTTATAGAAAGCATTGTCCATCCCCCCGATATGTTGAATACTCTCCAACGATTTCCCCTTGTTTAATGCGATACAAAACAGGAAAACGCTCACATAACTCTCCAGCTTTACTATGACGAAACAAGATAGAATCTCCTATCGCTACTCGTTCCTCACCGTTATAAAAAATTGGCGTTTGCACTTCACCAGCACCTTCTAAAGCTAATAGTTTTGCACCACCCGGTCGCCAAACCTCAGGCTCTTTATCTTTACCAACTGCACCTGAGGCAATATATCCGCCACCTAGGCAAGTATAAATAAAAGGAGCCGGTTTGCGTACAACTGGTAAAGCAAATCCAGCAGCTGGCTGAAATTTTACTTCGTTATAATAGTCAAACAGTTTAGGAGAGTAAAAGGCGGATCCTACAGTAATCTCTGAAACTGCGTTATCTTGCTTAGTTGTTTTTATACTTCCTGTTCCTCCCCCATTTACAAATCTTAGTTCAATACCAAGGTTTTGTATTTCTTTTACGATACGTCCTCTTCTTTCTTTAACCTCTAACACTGATTTCTTCTTTAAATACGAAACAACTTTACTTTTCATCCATTGATTCGGTATATGATCCCCCACCCCGGCAATTTGAGCTTCATATCCCATTACACCATCTAGTATTAAATATGATGAGCCCTTCACCTTTTCTACTATTTTCAAAGCGCTCTGCACATCTTTTACCGGGGATCTTTTTACACCAAAATGAAATTTCAAAAAACGACTACTCATATCAATATCCAAACAAACGCGAAAACACCCTTTAGACTTCTCAGCAATTTTTTCTAAATAAGTAATATGGTCTTCACAATCCACCATACAAGTTATAATGTGCCCTTGCTTTGTCAGCAAACTAATTTCATGTAAAGCTCTTTCATCATAAACAGGATACCCGAGCAATAAATCATTAAATCCTTGTTCAATTAAAAACAAAGTTTCTCTAGGAGAAAAACACATAATACCTTGAAACCGATTATTTGCAGCTAAAATCTTTTTCATAATTGGAACAGAGCGTAATGATTTACTCGCTATACGAATCTTCTTATCTCCACTTAACTCTATAATCGATTGAATATTCCTCTCTAAAGCCACTTCATCTAAAAACGCACACGGTAATGGAACTTCCTTAAAAATTCCTCTATCCACATTTTTCTCTCCTCTTCTATATATGTCTTATACATATTGGAAAGAAAGAATGATTTTCCTGTTTTCAAATAAAAAAAGTTTCTTCTTTACGAAGAAACTTTTTTAGGCTACTCTACTTCATAGAAATAGTCGCCTCTACTGGATAATGATCCGAGTAATCAGTATATGTATATTTTTTGAGCCATGACGTAACAGTCCATTGTGGCGATTTCGACTGTAACACCTTATTCTCTATATACGATGGATTAGCATGATCCTTACTTATAATAATATAATCTAAATACTCGGCAGGACTATCGGGGAAGTTATATTTCGCAATACTGTTTGTCGTCGCATCCCAAGTTGCAGTATGTCCAGTATAAGATGGAATAGAAGCGTGCAATGTTTTGAACATGGATGCGTACTCTGAATCACTATTATTCTCAGCGTTTATTTTATTCACATTCATATCACCACCAATTAACACGTACTCGTTATTTGGTATATTTTTGTTTTTAATAAAATCTTGAATTTCTTGTAGCTGTTTTGTACGTACAGATGCTGGCGAAGTTTTTCCACACATACTATCTTCAGCTTGTAAATGAGTCCCAATTACATGCACAAAACGATCATTTTTCTTAACTTTTGTGTATACAAATCCTTTATTTGATAAGTTATCTGGTCCACAGCCTTCTTCGAATACATATTGAATCTTTTCAACAATTGGCCATTTACTCACAATCGCAACGCCCCCATCTTCAGGAGTTGAAGATGAATAGTTTCCTAATGTTTTATCCCATTCGTTTCCACTACTACGACCTAATACCGCCGTTTGATTTGGATATTCTCTCTTTAAATTTCCTAACAAACGATCTGAGGCACTATTATCAAACACTTCATTTAATATAACAACGTCCTGATTCTTTATATAATCTGCCGCTCCAATTAAATCAGCACGCTCACTTTGTCCCCAGTTCGGATATAAGTTTGTTGATAGCATGTACACATTATGCGTCATCACTTTTAAAGTATTATTTTGAGTTGTAGACGTTTCTGCTTGAACCGAGGACCCACTATATAAAGCTCCTAAACCAATCCCAAAGCTAAGTACACCTTTTAGCAATTTACTTTTCACGTTTCATACCTCCATGTATTATATAGTAATAAAAAGGCCAAATACTCTATGCTGAGATTTGACCTTTTTCAAATATTTAACGATTTCCGTACGTATCAAACCAAAGCTGGATGTATCCAGCAGTAACACGTTGTGCATCCATTAATCGCGTACCTGTCATTGGTGTAACTTCAGCGCGCCATTTATCTGCATATTCTTGTGATACAGCTGCTTTCACGAACCAATCTTTCGTATTATCATTTACAATGCCAGGGTAATCTTGCTTCGCAGCCACTGCCGCTCCATGAATCCAATCTTCTGGATTCGTACCTTTCCAGTTCCAATATCCATTTCCATCCGTTACTTTATAATTATCTTTTATCGTATCTACAAAGTTTTCATATTTAGAATGGAATCCTTGTGGATACGAAAGATTCGTAAAGTTTGCCGCATGCATCGGTTGATTTACATCCCCTAAATAATGAAGAGATAACCCCAAATAGAAGAATGCTTGTTTCATATCTTTATTTTTGTATGACTCACCTGCTAATTTGAAATATTTAGCTCCAGTTTCCTTTGCCTGCTTTGCAAATGGAATATAAGTTTTTCCATTGTCAGGGTCATAGAAGTGTGAAGCAAATGTGCTATTATCATAATAAGGATTTTCATAGTCAGCAGCATAAATACCGTTCTCTAACTCCGTACGCCATTCATTTAATAGTGCAACTTGATCTTGTTTTACAAGTGTTGTATTACGAGACATAATATCCATTGCACGGTTTACAATCCATAAATGAGAGTTTACGCCTTCTTTATGCTTATCTTCAGCAGACCAGCGCGGAATAACTCCAACTCTCTGTCCTCCATCGTTTTCATGAGCAAATGCAACGCTTTGTAATGGCGCTACTAACGTAATAGCTGCTGCTAAAGCAAGAACTTTCTTTTTCATCTGAAATCCTCCATTTTATAATTGAATTATTGTTCATATTTTGTTAGGATCCTATGATGTCTTCCGGTTAACCTATGACTAGAATATCCCACCTTTCACAAAATTTCTATCAATAAATTAAAATATGCAAATGTTCATATCACTATAACTTTATACATAGTGAACGTAATGAATGAATACACTTACATTTTAATAAAGTATTGTTAAGCTACTGCAAATACTTGTCTAAATTAATGTAAAAAAAGAGTAAAGCATCCACATGCTTTACTCTTTTTTTCTATTCGACAATATACTCGGCAATTGTACATTAACTGCCAACTTATGAATAAATCCAAACACTAATCCAATCCCAATAAATATGTATAAGATTGTAAATATCTTTCCGAAATCAGTTTGCGGACTAAAATTCCCATCACCAACAGTCGTCAACGTGACCACACTAAAATATAAAGCGTCAAGAGGACGTAATCCTTCAACTGTACTATAAAAAATTGTACCAGATGTTAATGTTAAAAATGTTAATACGAATAATACTTGAAATTCTTTATCTTTCCACGCTCGTAAACAAGCTTTTAGCATCCGTTTCAATGTCAACATAAATGAAAGCATTAGACTTCCCCTTCCACACAAAATACCTGTAGTTAAAGGAAAGTCTATCACCTTTCTGTATAGAAAAAAAGTAGCCCTCTTCTATTTCTAGAAAAGGGCTACTTTTTACTATTCTCTATTATTTAGGTGAAACAAGAATTTTCACTTGTGTTTTATCTTTTACAAGTGCTTCAAATCCTTCTTCAACAACTTGATCTACTGTGATTTTTTTCGTAATTAATTTCTCTGCTTGAATTTGGCCAGAGCTAATTAATTTAATAACAGCTGGGAAGATATGACGGTATCCAAGAATACCGATAACTTCTTTTTCTTTTAGTACAAGATTGTTTGGCGTAATTGTCGCATCTTTTTCCCACACACTAACAATTACAGTTTGTCCTTCAAAGCTTGTACTTTCAATCGCTTGACGAAGTACTACTTCGACACCTGTTACTTCAAAGCTCACATTTACACCTAAACCATTTGTTAAGTTACGAATTTCTGCTAGTACATCTTGAGTAGCTGGATTTAATACATAATCCGCACCTGCTAATTTTGCTAACTCTTGACGTTCTTTAGAAAGTTCTACTGCAATAACAGGAGTTGCTCCTGCTGCTTTAGCTGCTTGAATGACAAGAAGTCCAATTGGACCACAACCAAATACTGCTACAGCTTCCCCTTCTTTTAATTTACTTTGACGTACTGCATGAACTGCTACCGCTGCTGGTTCTACAAGTGCACCTTGTTCATACGTCATTTCATCAGGAATATGGTGGACCATATCTTCTGGTACTACTGTATATTCAGAGAAACCGCCGCCTTCTCCGCCAAGACCGTGGAAAACAAGTTGTTCACAAACATTGTAATGTCCATGTTTACAAGCTTCACATTTACCACAAGAATAAATTGGTTCTACAACGACGCGATCTCCCACTTTATGAGAAGTAACGCCTTCACCGATTTCAACTACCTCACCACTAAACTCATGACCTAAAATAACCGGTGCTTTTACGTGTGTTAATGGGTGCTCTTCTGTTGGAATAAAAATAGGTCCTGCTAAATATTCATGCAAGTCTGTTCCGCAGATACCACACCATTTCACTTTAATCTTAACTGCTCCTGGTCTTACAGTTGGTTCTGGTACTTCTTCTACTCGTACATCGCGTTGATTATACCAAAGTAATGCTTTCATTTTATACATCCCTCTCTACGTATATACTTAACCTGGTGAAGTTTACCAATCTATTATAATACTTCTATCCATATATTTCAAAAAAACAATCTCAATTCCACTAAATTTTAACAAATAACGTTCAATATTTTGTCACTTTGTACTTTTTTCCACATCTGTTAATGCTAATTTCATTGCGGTTGAAATTAGCATTATGCCATAATAGCATAGGAGAGGTGAATATCGCTTGAAATATTTTATTTACTTTATTGTTATCGTAGCGTTTCTAGATACATTTTCACAATTACCTATTATGAGTACGTTCGCTCAAAGTCTTGGAGGATCTCCTCTTATTATTGGGCTAGTTGTCGGTATGTACTCATTCGCTAATATGATCGGTAATATTATTGCTGGCGCTGCTGTCGATAAATTTGGTGCAAAAAAAATACTTTATATAAGCATGGGACTTACGAGTTTCATAGTCTTGTTATACACCGTTGTTCAAAGTGGTGAACAACTATTAGTTGTGCGCTTTATGCACGGCTTTAGTGACGGATTTTTAATTCCTGCTGCCTTTACGTTTTTATCAAAACAAACAAATTCAGCAAGACAAGGTAAGGCAATAGCTCTATCTGGTGCCGCTGTTGGAACAGCTGCAATCGTAGGACCTGCTTTCAGCGGCATTATGAAAGCAACAGCTGGTATAGAGTGGGTGTTCATTACTATTTCTATTTTAATGGTCCTTGGTACAATCGTATCTCTATTCTTCTTACCAAATAACGTATCAAGAAAAGATACATCAAGAACACAAATGATGAACAAAGAAGATATGATTGAACTATTGAAATCAGAACCGTTATTACAAGCATATATTGGTGCTTTCACACTAATGTTTTCACAAGGGATTGTCACTTATATGTTACCAGTAAAAGTTGAGGCATTAGCACTTAAAGCATCTACAACAGGCATGATGTTAAGTGTATTCGGAATTACCGCTATCCTCTTCTTCTTACTGCCAACAAATCGCATTTACGATCGATTTAATCGTTCCAAACTAATGCTAATCGGGATTGCAGTAATGGCACTAGCGTTATCTTTACTCGGATTATTTGCAACAAAAGGCATGCTCTTTATCGTTATGATAATTTATGGAATTGGATTCGCTATCCTCTTCCCAGCAATTAATGCTTTACTTGTTGAAAATACAACAGATAGTAACCGAGGGAAAGCATTCGGATTGTTTTATGCATTCTTCTCGTTAGGAGTTGTTGCTGGCTCCTTTACAGTTGGAGCAATCGGGGCATCGCCTAGCGTCAGCTTCGTTATCGGAACTGCATTCTTGTTAACATTTGCTGGAATGATTTTTGTAAGAAGCAAAGTAAAAAAGACAATGATGGGTTAATTCCATCATTGTCTTTTTTAAAATGCATATTGATATAACCCGTAATATAATGGCAGCGTTGGGATAATACCAATTAATTTGAATATAAAAGGTAGCGGGTCATCCTTCTCTTCATATAAACGTAAAACAAAAACTGCAGTTAAAGTCCAAATGATGCTAAATACGAAGATGCATTGCCAAACGATCGGCGTCAATATTTGTACATCAAAAACAAATCCAAATAGTCCTATCCATGTAATAATAGACACTACAAAATCAAACTTTTGAATTAGTGTTTGAAACATGCCTCTTACTAGCGAAGTTATAGTTAATATCGCTATAATTACTAAATAAACTTTCCACAACATAATGATAAGCTCCTATTCAACTTTTGACTTTCAACAAGCCGTATTTAATAAACAATATGGCATTATATTTTTCATAAAGATAATACAACGGATAACAAAATAAGAAGAAAATAAGTACAGTTGGTACATCATCTATAATAGAAAAATATTTTACTAGTAATTCCTTAATACTCTCTCCAATCATGATAAACAGTGGAATTATACAAATTGCCGCTAATATTAAACATGGTGTGATCCTCATTTCTTTTAATTTCACCTTACAGTGTGGACACCTGAATGAAAAAGGATGCGGAAGATCAATAATATGTTGTGCAGTAATATTCCCTTCACACTGTGGACATTCAATTATTTCTTTCATTTAGTTCACTCCTTTCTATCCATAAAAAAGAGCCCTATCGAATAGAGCTCTTTGATTGCCGAATATACCACTTTTGTGTATAGCCAAATAACAATGTAAATAAATTAAACTGTAAAGGCAATACTACATTTCTTCTTCTACAAAGAAAGTGTATAAATACCGACGATACTTCGACAATTTCCTCGGAAATATTTCCTTTACCCACATAATTTGATACACTACATATGAACAGACAATTGTATTACATAAGCTAAAATAATAACTTAATGTACAAATTAAAAAGCACACTCTTCATATGAAGAATGTGCTTTTATGTTATTAACGTTTAATCCAAACAGCGCCTGCCGATTTATCCTCTGCCTGTCCAACAACTTGGAATTTAAGTCCAAGGTTTGGAACTTTTCTTCCCGCGTCTGCAATTTGTTTGTTACTATATACTTTTGAATCATCAAAAGTTGTAACACCTTGTAATCCAGAATAGTTAAACTGTCCACGTGTTAATGAATTTGCACTCCATGCGGGTGTTTGATCAAATGAAAAGGCAGCGTCTGCAATTTGCATGCCTGTATTACCATACGCTGGTTTCCCGTTTAAATTACCAACAAACGCTTCTGGATGAGAGTCTACAACACCAAGGAAGCCTTCACCTGGATGTACCCCAACCCAGTTATCTTTGAAACTATCATCTGCATACCAAACGACAAGACCAGTATTATACACCGGACCTTTTCCTGCTTTTAATCCATTATCTGATCCAGCATAGTTTCTCCACTCTAAATAATAATAATGTTGTTTCTTCTCTGTCCCATCAGAAACAACGAATCCATTTAACTGCATTTTAGATGTTCCTTCTGCATCATCAGAAAATACTACTTGTCCATCAACTGTTACATTTACATTATCCATCGCGAAACCTTTATATGTTAAAGCTGGATCTGTAATATAGTCGAATTGTAGTTTCACTTTCTTCCCTTTAAATTGACTTAAATCGTATGATTTATCAATCCATTTTCCATCTGTCGTGTCTTTATCTCCTTGTACTACTTTTTCTCCAACTCTATCAATTAACGTCTTCGTTCCATCTTCTGTTACAGCATGTACTTCGATGAAATCACACTCTGCTTCTAACTCATAATTTGCTTTATAATCGAATTTTGCATTTGTTCCTTTTGTTAAATCAAAGAATGGTGTTTCTAATGTTGTATGCATATCATCTCCTCTTGTACTATAATATGCATGCTTTCCAAACTCCGGTTTAATTGTTTCAACACTTTTACCTGGTAAGTTAACACGTACAACGCCTGGACGATTGGATTTCGTAACACTTTGATCAATATATGTAGGAACTCCTACACCACGCTTAATTTTATCGTAATCTACTTCTAAAATTTTTGCCCAGTTACCACCCATATTTTTTTGTAAGAAATCTTTATTTTGTGGTGAGAAACTAGTTGGCTCTGTTCCTGCGATTTTTCCTGTCCAGCTACCTCCACTCATTAATGACCACGCTTCAACAGGTGAACCAGTTCCAGTATATTTCGTGTCATATTCATCCGGTAAACCAAGGTCATGTCCAAATTCATGCGCAAATACACCTACTGCTCCATCTTCTGGTTCAATTGTGTAATCATGCGCTGCTACTTTTCCACCAAAGTAATCTACATTTGATTTTGTACCTTCAATCGCTACTGGATCTATTGCTAATTTTGAACGATGTGACCAAATTGCATCATCACCTAATTTACCGCCACCAGCTTCTTGACCAACACCAGCATGGATTACCATTAAATGATCAATTACACCATCAGGTTCATTTGGATTTCCATCACCATTTGTATCATATCTATCAAATTGATCAAATTGAGATAAATCTAACCCTTTCTCAGCAGCTGCATGTAAAGCTTCTTTCACTAAATCACGTGCGCCTTTTGGTCCTTTATTATCGTGACCACTACTACCATCAGCACCGTAGTCAGACGCTTTCCCTGGCACAGTTAGCCATTCGGTTACATATCCATCCGTCGTATAACTACCGCCAGACTGCTCTTCATAATATTGTTTAAACGTTTTTACTTTCGAACCATCAAATAGCTTGTACGGCTCATTACCAAATAACATTTTTTGATAATGCTCTCTACTAAAGTCTTTCGAATACATATACCCTGGCGTCTGATCAATATTATTATGTTTATAATCACTAAATTCAACGAGTAATACTAATACTTTATCATTTCGAACCGGTCCATTATATGGCGCTTGCTTTGCTTTAGAAGTTGGAACTTGCCCATTCAATTGATTTTTATTTGGTTCCGGTTTTTGCTCAGGGCTAACATTTTTTTCAGGTTTCTTTACCTTCTCCTTTTCTTCCATTTTTTTCTCTTTTACTTTTTTCACAAAATCAGATGCCTCTTTAGCAGTATCCGCTGGAAGAATTTCTTTATTTGCCTGATCCCCTTGTTTCTTTTCAATATATTGCTCTACGGCCTTTTTTGTCTCTTCTTTAGACGATGCTGGATTAATTGTTCCTCTTTCTTTCAGCGCTTCCGCTAATCGATCTTCTTGAATTAAGTTATGATCAATTGGCGTTGTAGACACACTTTCTTTTGCTGGCATTTCTGCGTATGCTAACGGAGCACTCATTACAGCTGAGCATCCGATGATTGTCGCGATCGTTAACGATGACAACACTTTAAATGGCGCTTTTTTTCTCATTTTACTCATCCCCTTGTATCAATCTTAAACTTCAGATAAAAATACGTAATCTATCCTCCCTTGTATAATAAAAGACATGATTCTATAAGCAATAAGCTTTCTGTTATAGAATCATGTCCTCCAGTTTTCTGGTCAGACCCTCTATCTTTTTATGTCGAAATGTGAAAAATAAAGAGTGATTTGTATATATTAAATAGCTTATATTAAAAATTTAAAAGACAATATGCACAATTGCATGAAAATTCTTTCAAACAAAAAAAAGAACCCAAGTTAATTAAACTTGGGTTCTCCATTTCGTATTATTTCTCTTGTGTTTTTTCCCAATCAGCTAAGAATTTCTCAATTCCTTGATCTGTTAATGGGTGCTTCACTAATGAAGCGATTACGTTTGCTGGGATTGTTGCAATATGTGAACCGTTTAATGCTGCTTCTGTTACATGAACACTGTGACGGACAGATGCTGCAATGATTTCTGTTTCAATGCCGTGAATTGCAAAGATTTCTGCGATTTGGCGAATTAAGTCCATACCGTTATGACCGATATCATCTAGGCGACCTAAGAACGGTGAAACGTATGTCGCACCAGCGCGAGCTGCAAGTAATGCCTGCACCGCTGAGAATACTAATGTAACGTTCGTACGAATTCCTAAATCTGAGAATGCTTTTACTGCTTTTAAGCCTTCTGTTGTCATTGGAACTTTTACAACAACGTTTGGAGCGATTTTTGCTAACTCTTTTCCTTCTTCAATCATTTTATCAGCTTCTAAGCTAATTACTTCTGCGCTTACAGGTCCTTCAATAAAGCTGCAAATTTCACGAATACGCTCATGGAAATCTACGCCTTCTTTTGCTACAAGTGATGGATTTGTCGTTACTCCAGCTACTACACCTAATGCATTTGCCTCTTTAATCTCGTTAATGTTTGCTGTATCAATAAAAAATTTCATTTGTTATTCTTCCTTCCTAATTTTCATTTTATATTTATTTATTTTTTCTTAATAAGCTCTAATTCAATCGGAATAAATTTGTCCACTTTTTTACCTTGTGTTATCTCTTTCGCTGTTTCCATCGCCTTCTCTCCGATTAATTCTGGTTTTTGAGCGACTGTTGCTGCCATGCGCCCATCTTTAACCGCTTTTACAGCATCATCTGTTGCATCAAATCCAACAACAACCACATCTGTTTTACCAGCAGATTTCAATGCCTCAATTGCGCCTAATGCCATTTCATCGTTATGAGCAAACACTGCTTTTATATCGCTATTTGCTTGCAAAATATTTTCCATAACGGATAATCCTTTTGCACGATCGAAATCAGCTGCTTGTTTTGCTACTACTTTTAAAGACTTATCAGCTACGTTATGGAATCCTTTCCCACGCTCACGAGCAGCAGACGATCCAGGTATTCCTTCTAACTCAGCGACATTTGTTCCTTCACCAACTACTTCCCGAATGTAATCACTAGCCATTTGACCACCTTCTACATTGTTGGAAGCTATGTGAGAAACAACTTTACCTGAATTTGCAACTCTGTCTACTGTAATAACAGGAACATCGGCTGCATTGGCTGCACTTACCGCTGAAGCAACAGCATCTGAGTCGGTTGGATTAATAACAATTACATCGACACCTTTTTGAATTAAATCTTCAACATCGTTTGTTTGCTTCGCTGCATCATTTTGTGCATCAACAGCAATTAATTCAATGCCGCTATCTTTTGCTTTCTTTTCTGCACCTTTTTTCAACGTGACGAAAAATGGATTATTTAAAGTTGAAACAGAAAATCCAACTTTAATAGTTTTATTTCGACCTTTATCGCTAGAATCCTTTGCCCATTCTGGTGGTTCCATTGAACAACCAGCAGTAACTACCATGATGCATGCAACGAGTATCAGTAACCATTTTTTCATGAATTGCCCCTCCATTACGCTTCTTTTCGACGATCAATTAGTACAGCTAGTAAGATTACAAGTCCTTTTACAACTTGTTGGAAGAAAGAAGATACACCTAATAAATTTAAACCGTTATTTAGTACACCAATAATAAGCACACCGATGAATGTACCAACAATCCATCCTCTTCCACCTGAAAGACTCGTTCCTCCTAACACAACTGCAGCAATTGCATCCAATTCGTAAGAAGTACCAGCAGTCGGCTGTGCAGAATCTAACCTTGATGTTAAGACAATACCTGCAAGCGCTGCCAAAATTCCGGAAAGACCGTAAATCATTACTTTAATTCTCGTAACATTAATACCTGATAAAGCTGCCGCTTCTTCATTTCCACCAATCGCAAACGTACGGCGACCAAACGTTGTTTTCTTTAAAATAAAGTACAGTACTGCAAAAGCGATCATCATTGTAACGGCTGGCACAGGAATACCAAGGAAATAACCACGGCCAAACATTTGGAACATTAAATGATCACCAAGACCAGTGATCGGACGTCCGTCCATATAAACAAGCGTCAACCCGCGAAAAATAGTCATTGTTGCTAAAGTTGCAATAAACGGAGCTACTTTTCCCTTCGCAATAATGATACCGTTTACAATCCCCATTGCAAGACCTGCTAATAATCCAACTACCATTGCAAGGAACGGATCCATGCCACTTGCCATCATTCCAGCAACAAGTGCACTTGATAATGCTAAAATAGAACCTACCGATAAGTCAATACCCCCTGTTAAAATAACGAAGGTCATTCCAAATGCAATGAGTGCATTAATCGATACTTGGCGCAGTATATTAAATAAATTTGGAATTTCAATAAATGCTGGATTTAAAGCTGTAATTACTACGATAATTAATACTAATCCAATTAAAGAACCAAGTTGTTGTAATACATTCCCCTTCTTAGCCATATCTTACTCTCCCCCTGTAGCTAGTGCCATAATAGACTCTTGCGATGCCTGATCTTTCTCTAAAATACCACCGATTTTCCCTTCATGAATGACGAGAACTCGATCACTCATTCCTAAAACTTCTGGAAGCTCAGACGATACCATAATAACGGCATCTCCTTGCTCGGTAAGCTTATTCATAATAGAGTAAATTTCTTTTTTAGCCCCAACATCTACACCTCTCGTTGGTTCATCTAAAATGAGTAACTGCGGATGAATACCTAACCATTTTGCAATTACAATCTTTTGCTGATTTCCACCAGAAAGAGATTTTACAGCTTGCTCTCCGTTTGCTGCTTTCACATTAAGAAGCTTCATCATATCCTCTGTAAATTGCTGTTCTAAACCTTTATTAACAACGCTTCCCTTTGAAAGACTTTCTAAATTTGGTAAAGCTAAATTTTCACGAATCGAAAAATCTAACACAAGCCCTTCAGATTTTCTATCCTCTGTAATAAAGGCAATTCGTTGTCTAATCGCATCAATTGGACTATCAATTTTTACTTCTTGTCCATTCATGAAAATTTTTCCTGAATCGAGCGGTTCATATCCAAATATTGCTTTCATAATATCCGTGCGACCAGCTCCCATCAAGCCCGCAACACCAAGGATTTCACCTTTTCTAACTTGAAACGAAACATTTTCAAATTTCCCCTTTTTCGTTCCGTTTCGCATTTCAAAAATCACTTCGCCAATTTGACTATTTCGTTCTGGATAACGTTCACCAATACTGCGGCCCACCATCATGCTAACTACTTCATCAAATGACGTTTCTGAAATTAATCTTTTCCCTACATATTCTCCATCACGCAAAATCGTAATAGCATCACATATTGAAAAAATTTCTTCCATCCGGTGTGAAATATAAACGAATGAAACGCCCTCTTTACGCAATTTATTAATAACAATAAACAGAGTTTCAATTTCGCGATCTGTTAATGCTGCTGTAGGTTCATCCATAATAATAACGCTCGCCTTTGTCATTAATGCTTTAGCAATTTCAATAATTTGCTGTTGTCCAACTGATAATTCACCTGCTAGCATAGCACCTCTCACATGTAGGCCAAGATCTGCTAATTGTTGCTGGGCAATCGCATTCATTTGACGCGTACGTAAAATGCCCGTTTTCCCATACATTAACTCTTTTCCAAGAAACATATTTTCAGCTACCGTTAAATTCGGTAATATGTTCAACTCTTGATGGATAAATGCAATACCATACTCTTCAGCTTCTTTCGCATTTTTAAAAGTTCGTTCTTTCCCATCAATCATGACTGTTCCACTGTCTTTTTTATATACACCTGTTAAAATCTTCATGAGCGTCGATTTCCCCGCTCCATTTTCCCCCATCAATGCATGGACTTCTCCTGTTTCAATCATAAACTGTGCGTTTTTTAGAACAGGATTACCACTGAACGCTTTTGAAATGTTCTTCATTTCAATATGCATTCTCATCACATCCCTTTATTAAAAAATCACGCCTGCATGTAAAATAACATTCGCATAAGGCGTTGCTTCTCCTGTACGAATAATCGCCTTCGCTCTCTTTGTATGCTCTTTAAATTCCTTATGAGACACATATTCAAATGCTGGCTCTATTAATCGCATCTCAACTTCTTTATTTACCTCTGCATTATTTATAATAACTTCTTCTGCTAACATCACTTTTTCAATTGCCATATCATCAGCAACTACTTGTAATACGTCTAAAAAGCTAGGCTTTCCGATTTCAACTGCTAAATCAATTCGTTTTACTCCATCAGGAATAGGTAACCCACAATCAGCAATTACAATCGTATCTGTATGTCCAAGTGAAGCAAGGACCGCCGCAATTTCACTATTTAATACACCGTGTTTTTTCATCCGACAATCACCTGTACTTCACGTACTCTATCTCTCGTTGGCATACCGCCCTGTGCCCCAAGTTTCGTTACAGAAAGACCACCAGCAATGTTCGCAAAACGAATTGCTTTTTGAAGTATTTCTCCTTCAGAAAGTGCAACTGCTAGCGCGCCGTTAAATGTATCACCAGCTCCAGTCGTATCCACTACGTCTACAGCAATACTTGGAACTTGAACAACTTCCGTTCCGTTATGGAAACGAACACCGTTAGACCCTTCCGTCATCAATAGCTTATTTGGATATTTAGCCAGTAACTCTTCAATTGGTGATGTGAAATCATTTAATACGATGCGACATTCATGTTCATTCGGCGTAATATAAGTCGCTTTTTCTAAAATATCTTCTGATAAGATTTGTGCTGGAGCCGGATTCAACATAACTGGAATGTTATGTTCCTCACAAATAGCCAGAACGTATTTTACTGTTTCAAGCGGAATCTCTAGTTGAAGAACAACCATATCTGCTTTTACAAGAAGGTCTTTTGAACGATCTACAACCGACTCATTTACAAGAGCATTTGCTCCTTGTACGACAACAATACTGTTATCCTCTTCTGCTAAAACGATATGAGCGATTCCTGTCGTCCTATCTGTAACCGGTACCACATAGTCGATAAAAATGCGTTCGTTCTCCAAATTTTTTCTAACTACTGTTCCGTAATCATCATTTCCTACTGCACCAACCATCGCTACATTTGCTCCTAATCTAGCTGCAGCAACTGCTTGGTTGGCCCCTTTTCCTCCTGGTATCGTATGAAACGCTTCACCAATTACTGTTTCTCCTGCTTTCGGCCGTATTTTTGAAACAGCCACTAAGTCCATTGAAATGCTACCTACTACTGCAATATTTGGCATCTGTCTCATCTCCTTACTTCGTTGTATTTCGTTCTATAATTTCAATCGGTAAACGATAGTGTTTCTCTTCTAATGGATTTCCTTCCATCTGCTCTAACAACAATTCTGTTGCAATTTTCCCCATTTCATAAATTGGCTGTGCAACAGTCGTAATAGATGGATACATCATTTCAGTTAAAGAAATTCCATCGAATCCAATAATTTGTAAATCGTTTGGAATAGAAATTCCCTTTTGAAGTGCAGCCTTTACAATACCAATTGCAATTAAATCATTCCCAGCAACAATTCCATCAATATGCGGATATTCTTCTAATAATTCCACCGCTACCCGTTCACTATTAGCTGGATCGAATGTACTCTCTGCAATCATATAAGAAAGATTATTTTGCGTAATAACGTCTACGAAACCTTCAAAACGTTCATTAGCTGTGCTCACATCACGCGGTCCACGAATATGTGCAATATGTTTACACCCTTTGTCTATTAATAACTTTGTCGCCGCCTGACTCCCTGCATAGTTATCTGCATATACAGTAGGAATGCGCTCATTAAACATACGGTCAATCGCAACAACTGGAATAGACAAATTCATGTAATTAACACTATTTTGTGGATTCGTTGCTACAATAAATCCGTCCACATTATTTTGTCTAAGCACATCAATGTATTGCTTCTCTTTTTCTAAATTTTCATCAGAGTTACAAAGTACAACTGTGTAACCTTGCTTATGTGCTACATCTTCTACGGCACGTGCAACTTCTGGAAAGAATGGATTCACGATATTTGGAACAACTAATCCAATTAAACGAGATTTTTTATTGTATAAAGAACGTGCTACTGTACTAGGTTTATAATCTAGCATTTCAATTGCTCGCTCTACTTTTTTTAATGTATCCTCATGAACATATCCATTTTTATTTAACACTCTGGAAACGGTCGCAACAGATACCCCTGCTAATTTTGCAACGTCTTTAATCGTACTCATTCTCTTTTCTCCTCATTTCATGTAACCGTTTACAGAAAATAATATAACGCATTTATAAAAATACGTCAATCATTTCTCACTAAAAAGCTTTTAAGGTTATACTCAAAAAAGCATCGCCATAAGGCGATGCTTTTTTATTACGAATATGATACAGTTTTTTCCTTTTCTTCTACAGCAGGCTCTTCAGCACCTTTTTTACGATCAGACAGTTTAATTTTCTGTAAGAAAATCGTAAAGATAGCACCTACTACGATAAATACCAATCCTGTTAAGAATACAGTATGAAGTGAGTCCACTAAAGAGCTTTTCAAAATTGGTACGATGCTATTAGAAAATGCTTCTGGCATTTGTTTTAATGCCTCTGGACTAAATAGCATAGAATATAAACTTTGTGGATCTGTATGAATCATATCTTTAAATTTTGTTACCATTTGTCCCGCTTCTTTTGGGAATGTGTCTAATACAGGTACTAATTTATTTGTTAACGTTGTACCTGAAGTGTTATTCATAATTGATCCTAAAATTGTAATACCGAATGTTCCACCGATTTGACGGAAGAATTGACTTGATGATGTTACAACGCCAAGATCTTTTTTCGGGAAGCTTTCTTGTAATGCTAATGTTAATATCGGCATAACAAGACCCATTCCTAAACCGATAACCATCATATAAGAAGTAGCAGTAAGCTTAGTTGTGTGCATATCCATCGTTGTTAATAACCAGAAACCACTAGCCATAATAAGCATCCCTGTAATAATTTGTGGTTTCACACCAATTTTTAATACAAGCTGACCACCAATAATACTCATAACGATCATTGTAATCATCATCGGTGTCATAATCGTTCCTGATTCAGCAGCACTTACGCCTACAATTCCTTGCATAAAAAACGGTACGAACATAATTGCTCCAAACATTCCGATACTCATAAAGAAACCAATCGCATTCAGTAGTGTAAATGTGCGGTTTTTAAAGAAGTGCATCGGTAAAATTGGTTCTTCAGCCTTCGTTTCAACGATAACAAAGCTAACAATACCAATGGCAGCTAGTGCAAATAACCCGATAATTTGCCAAGAACCCCATGCATAATCTTTTCCGCCAAACGTTAACGCAAGTAATAAACTTACAACACCGAGAATCATCGTGAAGATTCCAGCGATATCAATTTTAATTGGTCCTGTTTGTTTATGTGCTTTTAATCCCATTGCAATGAAGATTGTCGCTAAAATACCAACTGGTAAGTTAATATAGAATACCCATCTCCAGTTCACTGCGTCTACAATCCAACCACCAACTTGTGGTCCAATTACAGAGGCAAGACCGTATAGAGCTCCAAAAATACCTTGCCATTTAGCACGTTCTTTTCCCGTGAACATATCTCCGATAATAATCATAGCCATTGGCATCATAATACCGCCACCAAGACCTTGAATACCACGGAAAATAATTAATTCTGTCATACCGTTTGCCATACCACATAACGCTGAACCAACCATAAAGATAATTAATCCTGCTATATATACGTTACGACGCCCAAGTAAATCCGCTAATTTACCTGCAATCGGTACAACCGTTGTTGATGTTAACATGTAAGCTGTTGTTAACCATGTCATTAAACTTAATCCACCTAGTTCACCGACGATACGCGGCATTGCTGTACCAACGATTGTTCCGTCCAATGCAGCAAATAGCATTGCGATTACTAAACCGATTAACAACAACTTTCTATTCTGATTTTCTTGTTGCTCCATGTAATCTCCTCAATCCCTCTTAGTTTTTCTCTTTTTTCTCTGGTTTCCCGCAAATAATTGTTTCTAGCTTTTCAAAGAGGCGCAACAAATCTTCCCTCTCTTGTAATTCTAAGTGTGAGAAGTATTTTGCAATATGTTCATTACGAGCCGCCATCGCTTCTTCTACTGTAGCTTTCCCCTTCTTCGTTAGCTCAATGACAACAACGCGGCGATCATTATCGTCGTGATAGCGCTCTACTAACCCATGATCAATTAAACGATCAGTCATTACTGTAATCGCACTCGGTTTCACGTACATTTTCTCCGCCAATTGTGTCGCTCTTGAAGCTCCGTAATGATCTAAAATCTTTAAAATATAAAACTGCGGTGGTGTAAGTCCTGATGCTTGCATTTGTTCTAATAGCTCTGTTTGCATTTTCTTTCCTATAGCGAATGTAAGAGCTTGAATCTTATCAATATGAGTCATATCATTTGGCATGTTATCCACCTCTTATTTAAGCAATAAAATATTTAACGTATTTAAATATTAATCCCACAAACAAAATACGTCAACAACTTTCTTTATAAAAACGTTTACATTCTTGTCACAAAGTTGTATAATTTTCGTCGAAGTTAATATTGACAGTCACGGAGAATCGGAGTATAAGGCTATGAATCATAAAAAAGGGAACTTTTTTATGATTCATAGCCTTTTTGTATTCTCTCTGTCTTAAAACGCTTCCAATTAATTAGGGGAGGATTTTCATTTTATGTTTTTCACACAATTATTTAAACCTGCGCCCCACGCAGAACGCTTACCAGCTGATCGCACTGATAGCGAATACCGCAAATTGCGTTTGCAAGTATTCTTAGGCATCTTCATCGGTTATGCGGGTTACTAATTTGTTCGAAAAAACTTTTCACTCGCAATGCCATACTTAATCGAACAAGGCTTTAGTAAAGGGGAACTTTGGGTTATCCTTTCAGCAGTATCTATCGCTTACGGATTAAGTAAATTTCTTATGGGTATCGTATCCGATCGTTGTAATCCTCGCTATTTTTTAGCAGCTGGGCTATTTTTATCCGGTATCATTAATATTATTTTCGGCTCATTTTCTTTCATTACAACGAGCATTATACTTATGTTTGTACTTCAGTTTTTAAATGGATGGGTACAAGGTATGGGATGGCCTCCTTGTGGTCGTACGATGGTTCACTGGTTCTCCGTTAGTGAACGTGGTACAAAAATGTCTATTTGGAACGTCGCTCATAATGTCGGCGGCGCGCTTATGCCTTCTCTCGTTACATTAGGCTTATATTTCTTTGCAAATGACTGGAAAAGTATATTTTACTTCCCAGGTATTCTTTCAATTTTAGTGGGGATTTATGTATTAATTACGATGAGAGATACACCTCAATCTTGCGGATTACCTTCTATTGAAGAACATACTGGGGAATATCCATCAGATGAAAAAGTAGCGGACCGTGAACGCGAACTTTCGGTAAAGGAAATTTTATTTAAATACGTATTAAACAATAAGTTTTTATGGTACATCGCTATCGCTAACGTTTTTGTTTATTTCGTTCGTTACGGCGTTGTAGACTGGGCTCCTACTTATTTAGTTGAAGAAAAAAGCTTTACTCATAGTAGCTCACGTACAGCTTATGCTCTATATGAATGGGCTGGTATTCCAGGTACGCTTCTTTGCGGATGGATGAGTGATAAACTATTTAAAGGACGCCGTGCACCTGCTGGTATTTTATTTATGGTCGGTGTATTTATCGCAGTTCTTGTTTACTGGCTAAACCCTCCTGGTAATCCAATGGTTGATAGCATCGCACTTGTCGCAATTGGATTTTTAATTTACGGACCTGTTATGTTAATTGGCCTACACGCTCTTGACTTAGCACCAAAGAAAGCTGCTGGAACTGCCGCTGAGTTAACTGGGTTCTTCGGTTACCTAGGGGGAGCTACTTTTGCTAGCGCAGCTATGGGCTTTATTGTAGATGGATTCGGATGGGACGGCGGATTCATTTTGCTCCTTGCTTCTTGTGTGCTTGCAATGTTCTTCCTTGCTCTTACTTTAAATACAGGATCTACAAAACAAAAACAAGCTTAAACACTAATATTATACTTACAAAAAAAGAGAGACAGTTCTTTCCAGAACACCTCTCTTTTTTCTACATATAGTACTTTTTTATTACAAATAATTTATCAATCCAACCTATAATTGTGAGCGTTTTAAAAGGGTTTTTATCCTTATATTACTGCATCTCATCTCTATATAAAAAGATTTTTGAATATTTACTCTTGTCAAACATTGTCACTTTATATTAAAATAGCAACAACATACTAAATATTTAGTCTTTTCAGAAAAGATGGAGGGATAACCATGAAGAATCCACTTCTTCGCATTGAAAACTTACAGACTTCCTTTCGCATACAAGATCAATATCATGCAGCAGTTGATAACGTTTCGTTAACTGTCCATGAAAATGAAATTGTCGCGATAGTTGGTGAATCCGGTTGCGGAAAAAGTGCACTTGCCCTTTCCATTATGCGACTGCATAATGAAGCAAATACAAAATTACAAGGGCAACTTAACTATAGAGATAAGGATTTACTTACTATGTCGACCGCAGAGATGAATAAAGTACGCGGATCAAACATCGGTATGATTTTCCAGGAACCTCTTACAGCACTCGATCCTCTTATGACAGTTGGAAAACAAATCGAAGAAAACTTAGACTACCACACAAACCTTTCGAAAGCAGAAAAGAAAGAACGCACCTTAGAACTACTCCATCAAGTTGGTATTCCAAAACCAGAACTTACATATAAACAATACCCTCACGAATTATCTGGCGGAATGAGACAAAGAATTGTTATCGCGATTGCGATTGCTTGTAACCCAGCACTCATTATTGCGGATGAGCCAACAACGGCTCTTGACGTAACCATCCAAGCACAAATTTTAGACTTACTAAAATCTATTCAAGAACAAACGAAAATGGGCATCATTTTAATTACACATGATTTAAGCGTTGTTGCCGAAACAGCTGATCGTATTGTCGTTATGTATGCAGGACAAGTTGTAGAAACAGGAACAGTAGAAGAGATTTTTAATAACCCGCTTCACCCATATACTCGTTCTCTATTAAACTCAATTCCATCTGCGTATGCGGAAAAAGAAAAATTGCATGTAATTCAAGGCGTGGTTCCTTCGTTAGCGAAGCTTCCTCGCACTGGATGCCGATTCCAAGCCCGAATCCCTTGGGTTAGACCAGATCAACATGAGGAAAATCCTGTTTTACATGAAGTAAAACCAGACCATTGGGTACGTTGTACTTGCTATAAGCACTTCAACTTCCAACATAAGAAAGGAGATGGCGTAACTCATGGCACTGCTTAAAGTAGAAGATTTAAAAGTACACTTTCCAATTAAAGGCGGTTTCTTCGGACGTACATTAGATTATGTACGAGCTGTCGATGGCGTAAGCTTTGAATTACAACCTGGTGAAACATATGGAATCGTTGGTGAATCAGGTAGCGGCAAATCAACAACGGGTAAAGCAATTATGCACTTAACGAAAGCGACAGGCGGTAGCATTCATTTTAATAATAGGGATTTAACGAAATTAAGTCGCTCTGAGTTAAGAGAACAACGAAAAGATATCCAAATGATTTTCCAAGATCCGTATTCATCATTGAATCCAAAAAAACGTGTTATCGATATTATTGCCGAACCACTTCGGAATTTTGAAAAGCTCTCACCCGATGAAGAGCGTCGAGCAGTTCAAGAATACCTTGATAAAGTTGGGTTAAATCCAGAGTCTATTTATAAATACCCACATGAATTTTCCGGTGGACAAAGACAGCGAATTGGTATTGCACGCGCTCTTACATTAAAACCAAAACTTATTATCGCCGATGAACCAGTATCTGCACTTGACGTGTCGGTACAAGCGCAAGTTTTAAACTTCTTACAAGATTTACAATCTGAACTTGGATTAACGTACCTATTCATAAGTCACGATTTAGGCGTAATTCGTCATATGTGTGACCGCATCGGTGTAATGTATCGCGGGCGCATTGTCGAAGAAGCAACTAGTGCAGAAATTTATAATAATCCACAGCACATCTATACGAAACGCCTAATATCAGCTATTCCTGATATTCGTCCAGAAAACCGCGAACAACAACGTAAATTACGTCAACAAGTAAGTTCTGAGTACGAAAAATCATACGAAAAGTATTTCAATGAAAACGGTCGTGCTTACGATTTAAAACCAATCTCGCCAACTCACCGGGTGGCATTACCTTAAGGGAGTGATAAAACATGTGGAAATTTATATTACGGAGATTTTTAGTGATGATCCCGCAATTATTCGTGTTAAGTATACTAGTATTTCTACTAGCTAAAGCAATGCCAGGCGATGCCTTAACCGGTAGAGCAATGAATAACCCAAAAGCAGATCCAAAAGTCATTGAAGAACAACGTGAAAAGCTAGGATTAAATGACCCGGTTACAACACAATATGTACGCTGGATTAAAAATGCCGTCCAAGGTGACTTCGGTATTTCCTATGCACATAAAATGAAAGTAACCGACTTAATTGGTGAACGACTTGGAAATACAGTATCTTTAGCACTTGTTATTCTTATTCTTACTTACTTAATTGCCATTCCACTGGGAGTTATAAGTGGGCGTTGGAATGACACCTGGGCTGATCGACTCATTACCATTTACAACTATCTAGGTTTTGCTACACCGCTATTTATATTTGCACTAATTATGCTCTTCCTTTTCGGATTTAAGTTTGCTCTGTTTCCGACTGGCGGTAGCGTAGATCCTCAAGTTGCAACAGGTACATTTGCTTACTATTTAAGCAAATTCAATCACATGCTATTACCAGCTTTATCCGGCGCATTAATTGCGACAGTTGGTACTGTTCAATATTTACGAAGCGAAATTATCGATACGAAACATAAAGATTTTGTACGTACAGTAAGAGCAAAGGGTGTTCCAGAATCAAAAGTCTATTCTAGACATATTTTACGAAATTCATTCTTACCAATTGCAGCCTTCTTAGGTTATGAAATTACAGGATTAGTTGGTGGTGCCATCTTCTTGGAAAGTATCTTTAGTTATCCAGGGATTGGACAACTATTTATACAATCTATCTCTCAACGCGATTTTAGTGTAATAACTGCACTCGTTATGTTTACTGGATTTGCAACGCTACTTGGAACTCTCCTTTCAGATATTATTCTAAGCATCGTTGATCCACGTATTCGTATTGATTAAAGAAAGGAGGGTTTTTAATGTTAGCAAACCCTAAAAAACAAACTGAAGTTATTCATTACGAAAAAAGTCCTTCTGGTTTCTCTATTATGTGGCGAGAACTTCGCAAAGATAAATTAGCAATGTTTTCACTTTTTTTCCTAGCAATCTTATTACTAGCGGTATACGCAGCATCTTTTATTATGAAACAAGAAGATATTGTACGAGTTGATTTATTCGCCATTTATGCCCCTCCCTCTGCTGAACATTGGTTAGGAACAGATTACGGAGGACGCGATATTTTCGGCCAACTTATTATTGGTACACGTAACTCATTTACAATTGGACTAGCTATTACTATTCTTTCTTGTTTGATTGGTCTTTCAATTGGATTAATTGCCGGTTATTTTGGAGGAACTATTGATAATATCATTATGCGCGTTATCGATTTTGTCATGGTTTTACCATTTTTAATGCTTGTAATTGTTTTTATTACACTTGTTCCTACATTCAACATTTTTACTTTCATTTTAATTATGACCGTTTTCTTATGGACAGGAAAGGCAAGATTAATTCGCTCAAAAGTATTAACTGAAAAAGAACTCGATTATGTCTCTGCATCAAAAACATTAGGAACACCAAACTGGAAAATCATTCTTTTTCAAGTACTACCTAACTTAAGCTCAATTATCATTGTCAGTGTTACATTAAATCTTGCTGGAAACATCGGCATTGAATCTGGTCTAACTTTCTTAGGGTTCGGTCTACCAGAAAGTACACCAAGCCTTGGTACACTTGTTAGTTATGCTAGAAACCCAGATGTATTACAAGAGAAATGGTGGATTTGGTTACCCGCATCAATCATGATTTTAACATTGATGCTGTGTATAAATTTTATTGGCCAAGCGCTACGCCGCTCGGCTGATGCAAGACAGAGAAAAGGATAAGGGGTGGAGAAGATGACGAATAAACCAAATTTTTTCAAAGTATTAAGTACACTTGCAGTTTCAACATTACTACTTTCAGCATGTGGGGGCAGTGGGGGTAGTGAAAAAACTAGCAGCACAAAAAAAGTAGATACAAATAAATTTAGTACAACTGTTAAAAATGACAAAAAAGAAATTAAAGATGGTTCATTAACATATGGTCTTGTTTCTAACACACCATTTGAAGGCCTTTTAAACTTCGCTGTATATGAGGGAGATCCTGATAATCAAGTCCTTACAATTTTCGATGAATCTTTATTATCAAATGATAAAAACTGGGAATACACTAATGATGGAGCTGCTACATATGAACTTTCTGAAGATAAAAAGACAATTACACTAAAAATTAAAGATAATGTAAAATGGCATGATGGGAACCCTGTTACTGCTGAAGATTTAGAATATTCTTACCTGGTGATCGGTAGCAAACTATATGCTGGCTCTCGCTATGACTCTCAAATGCAAATGATTGAAGGTATGGAAGATTACCATAATGGAAAATCCGAAAAAATTTCAGGTATAAAGGTAACGGATCCAAAAACAATTTCTATTACATTTAAAGAACCAAACCCTTCAGTGAAAACAGGACTTTGGACATACCCTCTCCATAAGAAATACTTAGGAGATGTACCAATCGATAAATTAGCAGAATCTGATAAAATCCGTAAAAATCCAATTGGCTTTGGGCCTTTTAAAGTGAAGAAAATTACGCCAGGGGAATCCGTTGAATTTGAACGTTTTGATGACTATTATGGTGGAAAGCCAAAACTGAAAAGCATGGTTTTAAAAGTTGTCAATCCTTCCGTTGTTAACGCATCCTTAAAAAACGGCGATATTGACATTGCTGAAGTAAGTGCAGATCAATATCCAAATGTAAGTCAATTAAAAAATGCACAATTACTCGGCAAAACCGATTTATACTATAGTTATATCGGCTTTAAATTAGGGCATATGGATAAAGAAAAAGAAGAAGTAGTCATGGATAAAGATAAATTTAAAGATGTTCGTGTACGTCAAGCAATGGCGTATGCTATTGATCGAAAAGAAATTGGTGAAAAATTATATCATGGCCTACGTTATCCGGCTAACTCACCAATCCCACCATCTCTACCAAAATATCACAACAATAAAGTTGGTTCTTATGATAAAGATGTAGAGAAAGCTAAAAAGTTATTAGATGAAGCTGGCTATAAAGATACGAACGGAGATGGATTCCGTGAAGATCCGAATGGTAAAGAATTTAAAGCTAATTTCTTATCAATGAGTGGTAGCGATGTAAGTGAACCACTCGCAAAATTCTTTATTCAATCTTGGAAAGACATCGGCCTAAAAGTAGAGCTTCTTGATGGTCGCTTACATGAATTTAACTCATTCTACGATATGATTAAAAAGGATGATCCAAAAGTTGATATTTTCTCTGGAGCTTGGGGAACTGCATCTGACCCAGACCCTTCTGGTATTTGGGCTAAAAATGCATCGTTCAATTACACGCGTTGGTCTAATGACAAAAATAATGAATTATTAAAACAGGGTATTTCTCCAGCGGCTGCTGATGAAAAGTATCGTAAAGACGTCTACGATAAATGGCAAAAATTAATTCATGATGAAGTACCATTAATTCCACTTCATTATAAATTCGATTTAAAAGGTGTAAACAACCGCGTAAAAGACTATAAATATACACCAGAAGATCAATATAAATGGGGTAACGTTAGCGTAACAAGCGATAAAGCAGAAACAGAGAAATAAGAAAATAGCTCCTAGCACTAAGATACATGCTAGGAGCTATTTTTTATTTATAATACTTCTCTTGCTATTAATAACAACCAATTCCTTCCCTACTCTAAAATTAAAAGATTTGATGAACCATCTTTATTAAAATAGCTAACGTAACAGATGCAGCAAATCCGCCTAAACAAATTAAGCTTACCCCTTGACTATATGATAAATTTTGCAATGATTTCATTACTTCCATCCTCCCTATCTCCCCTTTGATACTCTTATTTTACCAATGGGAAAAATTTCATAACATCGATTTTTCTGACAACAAACTTACAAATTTGTAAGTTAACGATTTCCCTTTAAACTTATATCTAGTATTTCCATAATCCCCCCCTCTATACATCAAAAAAGACCTCGAATTATATCAAGGTCCTGCTTACACTACATAATATCTCACTCAACTTATTTTATCCCGCTATTCGCCGGGCAGTAAGACCCCCACCTCAAAATTCAGTGAAAGCAAAGAAGTTAGGTCGGGGATGAACAAAACCCCCACTGATTAAAGCTTCACTTTATAATCATCACCGGGCATTTCACACGCTTTGCTATTTTATGACTTACACTACCAAGCACCATCTCTTGCAGTGTATTTAGCCCTCTACTCCCAGCAATAATAAGATCTATATCTCCTGTATTTACATATTGAACAATCGTATCTCCTGGATCGCCATGTAGAATCGTAATTTTGTAGGAAATGTTCTCTTTCTTTAATAAACCCTCAATCTCTTTTAATTTATCTTTTCGACTAGCTGATATTGTTTCTAAATCCGTTTGTCCTTGTATAATATCTGACTTTGCCGTTCTATTATCTACTACGTACACAACTTCAACATGTGTTTCTTCGCTAAATTTCGCAATATATGTTGCATGCTCGGCTGCTCGAAGTGCATGTTCAGAACCATCGCATGCTAATAAAATTTGTTTGTACATATGCTGAATCCCCTTTTCGTTATCCTACCCGTATTATATAATAAAGCCCCCTAAAAAGGAGGCTTCTAACTAGCAATTCTCTTATTATAAGTAGCTAAATTCGCAACGAGCCTCGAGCTACGTTCATTTAACCCTGTGATCCTTACTTTCACACCGTTCTGTTCATATTTCATGATAACTTTATCAATTGCCGCTACTGCTGAATCATCCCATACGTGTGCGTTAGTAAAGTTCATCTCAATTTCTTTCACATTTTCATTGTATGAAAAAGCATTTATATACTCTGCCGTAGATGCGAAGAATAGTTGGCCGTGAATTTCGTATATTTTCTTATTTTCAATATACAAATGTTTCACGTGAATCTTTGCCATATTGAATGCAAATAAAACTGCACTAATTATCGTTCCGATAATTACACCTAATCCTAAATTATGTGTAATTAGGACAATCACAACTGTTACGATCATAACAAATGCGTTTCCTTTTGGTACTTTATGAATCGTCGCTACAGAGTTCCAATCAAACGTCCCAATCGAAACCATAATCATAACTGCAACTAAAGCTGCCATCGGAATATGAACAACGTAATCACCTAAAACAAATAGCAATACGATTAAAAAACCACCGGCTACAAACGTCGATAATCTCCCGCGACCACCTGATTTAATGTTAATAACAGATTGTCCAATCATTGCACATCCTGCCATTCCTCCGAAGAAACCAGCAACAACGTTCGCAATCCCTTGTCCACGTGCCTCTTTATGCTTATTACTTTCCGTATGTGTCATATCGTCTAAAACCGACGCCGTTAATAATGACTCTAGTAAACCTATAACCGCTAGCATAACTGAATACGGTAAAATAATTGCTAATGTCTCAAGTGTAAATGGAACATCAGGAATACTAAAGAACGGTAATTCTTTCGGTAAACTTCCCATATCCCCTACTGTTTTTAATTGTAATCCGCTCATAAGTGCAATGCTTGTCACAATAATAATTGAAATAAGTGTAGACGGAACAGCCGTCGTAATACGTGGAAATAAATATATAATTGCAAGTCCTAATGCGACAAGTGCATACATTTGCCAAGTTGCATTTTTAAAATGCGGCAATTGCGCTGTAAAAACTAAAATTCCAAGTGCGTTTAAAAAACCACTCATAACAGATTTAGGAACAAACTTCATAAATGAGCTCAGCTTGAACAATCCGAAAATAATTTGAACAATACCTGTTACTATTGTCGTAGCAAATAAATATTGCAAACCGTGATCCTTCACAAGAGTGACCATTAATAATGCCATCGCACCCGTTGCCGCCGAGATCATCCCTGGTCTTCCGCCGACAAACGAAATTGTAACCGCAATACAAAAAGCGGCGTATAACCCAACGGTCGGATCTACACCTGCAATAACAGAAAAAGCTATCGCTTCAGGAATTAATGCTAAAGCAACAACAATCCCCGATAGCACGTCCCCTCTCATATTTGAGAACCATTCATTTTTTATAGTTTGAAACAAAGTAACACTCCTCCACTCTTTTATCATTTGATTTTCTCCATAAGAAAATCAAGGCCGACTGCACGAAGGCTATTATATAACGAGCAAAGGATGTTGTGCTATGTAAAAGTTTCCTAAAGAAAAGACGCTACCTTAGCAGCGTCTTTTCTCATTTTATTAATGTCCACCGTGACCTTGACCACTTTCCTGAACAATCTCTAACCTCTCATCTAATATCCCTTGTGTTTCAAATGAGATATCACTAGTACTTCCTAATAGGAAACCATGGTTATACGGTCCAAGTGTTGGGTCATCCTTAAACTTCGGCTGAATAGTAGCAAGGAAGTCATAAACTGGTTGTTTTGCTTTTCCTTCCTCAAGCAAAACAACAGGGGCATGTTTACCCATATGTGAAAACGGTGCTCCCGCAATTGCTAAGTCTGGTGTTTTGCTTGAAACAAATGACAAACCGTGACCTGGTTTTGTGAATCCCCAGCCAAATTTCGTTTTTTCATCTTTAAATTTCGCAAATGCAACCGAATTTTCTGTTGGAGTCTCCCCACTAATACGCGTTACTTTCCCGTATTTACTTAACTCTTTTTCTACTTCTTTCGAAACGATTTTTTCTGGTCCTAACACATATATATTCGCTTTATCTTTTCTCGTCTTTAATGCCTCTATTGTCGCTTCTGGCACTTTATTTTTTTCAGTATATAGAAGAGGTTCCGGCATATGAGAAATCCAATTTACAGCTGGTGTTGTATATAAACGTCCTTCTTCTTCAGACGAACCGATAATAACGCTATTTGGATAATTTCCTGTTATATCGGCA
This sequence comes from Bacillus sp. TH17, assembly GCF_016651125.1. Taxonomy (NCBI): domain Bacteria; kingdom Bacillati; phylum Bacillota; class Bacilli; order Caryophanales; family Bacillaceae; genus Bacillus; species Bacillus sp. TH17. The sequence continues at coordinate 360,881 of NZ_JAEKEN010000001.1, read as the reverse complement.
TATTCTTTATCAACATCTTTAGCAAATTTAGCTGGGTCCGTTTCTTTTATTTGCTTTACTTTATATTCTTTTAATTGCTCTAGGCTAGATGCCCCTATATCCCCCATCACCATAATTTGCGTTCCATCTTTCGTTCCGAGCGGATTTAGTCGTTTTATTTCTTTTAACGTCATTTCGGGTACCTTTTCTTTTTCTATAAATAAAATCGGTCCGTTATTCGGGTGATGAATAAGATCCGCACTTGCAATACCTAATTGCCACTCGTTCACTGGCACTAAAATAATAGCGCCTGGCTGATTCTCTTTATGCGTTGCTGGCCATATCGTTTGCGAAGTTAATACTGCCATTTGCAGAGGATCATTTGTATTTAATCTCGTTACATTTTTTAAACTTGTCGTTAATAAATCATTCGATGCACCTTGATTCATTTCTTTCGGCGCAGTTACCTCCTGATTCATTTTCATTTCCTTTTGCTCTGTTTTCTTCTCTTCTGTAGATTCATGATTTTTATGATCTGTACTCGTTTGTCCGCATGCCGCAAGACCGACTGCTGCAATTATTGTTATCCCCAAAATTCGGGTCATCTTTTTCACTATATCGCCTCCGTATTATTCGTTTTCGAGCCAATATTATTACCTAAAATGGAATTTCAACTTTACAATAACAAGCAATTCTGAAGAAATTATGCAGATGCATTATAATCTGCACCATTTCTTCATGATTTTGCCTTACAATTTAAGTAATAACTACAAATGCGGAGGTACTCTATGATCGATATACTACTCGTAGATGATGAACCGAGAATGCTTGAATTATTAACGCTTTATCTTACTCCAATCGGATATAACTGCGTATGTGCAGTATCCGGAGAAGAAGCTATTTCACATATAGAAAATCGAAACTTCAAATTTGTTTTACTCGATATTATGATGCCAAAGATGGATGGGTGGGAAACTTGCAAAAGAATTCGGTCATTTAGTAACGTTCCTATCATTATGGTAACTGCTCGTGATCAAACGGTAGATGTCGTTCAAGGGTTAAAACTTGGAGCAGATGATTACGTGACGAAACCATTCCACGAAGAGGAGCTCTTCGCAAGAATTGAAGCTGTTTTACGCCGAACCAATCAACATGCACAAATCCAATATCACGGCATTTTATGGGATGAGGCCAAGCATTTCATTTCTGTCCATAATGAAGAACTTCTTCTCACCCCAATCGAATTCTCTTTACTCGGATTATTTTTACGTCATGTGAACTACGTATTAAGCCGTGATCAGCTCATTGAACGAATTTGGGGATTAAATACAAATACAGAAGATAGAACAGTCGATTCACATATTCGTAATTTACGTGATAAATTACGAAAAGTAAATTTCCCCATTGATCACCATTAAAAAACTGTTTACGGAGTAGGATATCGATGGATTGATATTGAAAACTAAGGAGCAAAACGATGAAGCGAATTTCTATTCAACTCGGATTTTATTTTCTAATTGTTACACTTTTAATCGAAAGTGTTCTATTTGTCTTGCTCTATTATAGCCTTGTAAACAATAGAGTGAATGAAGAAATGACTGCTTTATTAAAGCGTGGAAATAGTCACCGAGATGTCCTTGAAAAATATTTTGACAGGCAAACAATCTCTCATGTTGCTTTAATGGAATCCGAAGCTGAAACAACTGTTATTATTACAAATGCAAATAAGGAAATACTAGCTAAATCCAATGAAATAAATACTACTATAAAAAAACATATTGAAGGAATGCAAACACGAACAGATCATGATGGAGCAATTATAGAGAATCATTGGAAAACATCTAATTATATATGTACAGTTAGCCCAATTGTAGTGGCAGGAAAAACGGAAGGCTATGTATATATGTTTCTCGGGACGGAATCAATCGAAGAAATGGTTAACGGGCTCACACGGCAATTCATTATCGCTGGAGTCATTACTTTCCTATTAACAGCCATCACCATTTTTCTATTATCACGTTTGTTAACAAAACCATTGTTACACATGAAACAAGCGACTGAAAAAATAAGTAAGGGCGATTTATCCGTTTCATTAACAACTACTCGAAATGACGAAATTGGTGAACTAGCACAATCTATCCAAACTCTCGCAAATGATTTACATTATATGAAAACGGAGCGAAGTGAATTTCTAGCAAGTGTTGCTCACGAATTACGAACACCATTAACGTACGTAAGAGGTTATGCTGACATTGCATCAAAAGAAAACACTCCCCCAGAGCAACGTTTACGATACTTATCCATTATAAAAGACGAGTCTGATTATATTACAAACTTAGTCCAAGATTTATTTTCACTCGCTCAAATGGAAAAGCATAACTTTTTCATTCAAGTACAGGAAGTGCATTTACACACCTTCCTTACTCGCATCACTGAAAAAATAAATGTGATGTACGGAGAAAAACAAATTAAAGTTGTTTTCACATGTCCTTCCTCACTCTTAGTAAAGCTAGATGAGCAACGCTTTGAACAAGTTATGGCTAACATTTTAAATAACGCGTATAGACATTCAAAAGAACATTCTCATATAAATATTTCTGTTACAGAAGAACATAAACATATTTCCATCAAAATTAAGGACAAGGGAGAAGGTATTCCCCCTGAAGACCTCCCTCACATTTTCGATCGCTTTTACCGTGTTGATAAAGCGCGCTCTAGAGCTACAGGAGGCACTGGTTTAGGGCTCTCCATCGTAAAAGAAATCGTAGAACTACACGGCGGGAATATTACTGTCACAAGTGAAATTGATCACGGATCTTGCTTTACAATTTCATTGCCATCTATATAGAAACACGACTATCATCAATAGTCGTGTTTTCTTATCCTTTAGGACTTTACTTTATAATATAAATTTACGAATTGCCCAAAACGTTTCGTATCCGTTAAAGTTAAATTAATTTCCGGGTTCTTTTCTTTAAATAGCGGAACTCCAGAACCTAATATGTGAGGTGTAATCGTAACAACATATTCATCAATTAAATTATTCTTAAAGAACTCTCTCAGTAGACTCCCTCCACCGACCATCCATATTTTAGATCCTTCCTGCTCTTTCAACCTTTTTGTAAACTCTAATACATCTTCATTTACAAACTCTACATGTTCGTTTGAACCTTTTTCTGAATTAGAAAAAACATAACATTTTTTATCTAGGTACGGGAATGTTTCCGTATGCTCTACCACATAATCGTACGTTCTCTTTCCCATAATTATCGTATCAATTGTTTCGTACATTTCTGTATAACCGTTGTCTCCCTCACCTTCTGTTTCCATTAACCACTCTAAATCATCATCTTCTTTCGCGATAAATCCATCTAAACTCGCTGCAATAAATAAAACAATTTCACGTGACATATCTTTTCCTCCTTACAGCTTCTATTGATAAAATCATCTTATAAGCACTATACTAACCATAAAACATGACAACTTATGTCATGTTAAAAAAGAAAAAGGTGATATCCTTGTCAAAAGCAAAACGTTTACTAGACATTCTTATATTTGCTTCTGCAAAAAAAACATTTACAGCTCAAGAAATAGCTGATGAATTTAATATTTCTGTTCGTACTGTCCATAGATACATTTTAGATTTAAGTGATATGGGATTACCTATTTACGCTGAACAAGGTCGTAACGGAGGATATAAAGTATTAACGAATAAAGTCATTCCCCCTATTTTATTTACCGAAGAAGAAGCAGTATCCATCTTTTTTGCTTTTCAGTCTTTAAGCTACTACAGAGACTTGCCTTTTAACACAGAAATCAATTCCGTTACGCATAAGCTGTATAGCTCCCTACAACATGATGCGAAAGTGAAAGTTGATAAAATACGTTCTTATATCGCGTTTTGGAATCCGAAGAGAACAATTGATACACCTCTATTAAACGAAGTGTTAACTGCCGCTATTGAAAATAAAAATTTAGACTTTCAATACGAATCTAAATCGGGGATAAAAACAAAACATGTTCATCCTATCGGTGTATACGCTCATGATGGTCTATGGTACTTACCATCCTATGACTTCAGCAGCAAAAAAATATTACTGTATCGCGTTGATCGTATTCTTTCTATATTATCAACAGAAGAAAATAAAGATACGTTCATGAATTTAGAAGAATGGTTTGCCTCTAGCTCTAACGTAGTGCATATTCCTACCCAGTTACATGTTTTATTAACGACTGAAGGCGTGCGCCAATGTAAAAGCGTTCCTTACCTTGAAGAATTCGTGGTAGTAAACGAAGACGGGACAGGATATATACATTCAACAATTGATAAAGGTGAGATTAACTTTATTACCCCTTTATTTTATAGACTTGGAAAAGATGCACGAGTTTTAGAACCGAAAGAATTGATAGATGGTTTACGTATGCGTGCGAAAGAAGTTTTACATATGTATGGAGACTGAAAAAGCTGCTAAATATAAGCAGCTTTTTGTGTATTTGTTCCTATTGTTTTGACTGTTGACGAATATCAATCCACCAACGATATGACGCATTCATATTTTCAGTACTTCCATTCCCTCTGTAATGAAAAGCATCAAGGAAAATTGAATCTAGTTTATCCTCATCCACAAAATAACCCAAGTTAACTTTCATCGTTTGGCCAGGTCGGATACTGCCAATATTGTAAAAGCTTTTTCCATCTCCATGAGGTTCTAAATAATCGACTTCGCCCGTCATAATACGCGTTGCGTCCATTCCCTCTTCTTTAGCGTAGTTCCATGCATTTCCTTCAAATTTAAGCTGTTTTATGGATGGAGTCATATAGATTTCTTCTGTCACCTGTTTACCTATATTTTTCACTGTTGTTGTCAGGTAGACAAATTTAACATTAACTAATTTCGAATCTACTAATGTATCAATTGAATCTTTACCATTCCCTAATTTATATACATCCCGTCTGTACGATAGCAATTTTCCCGTCTGATCTAAAGCCTTCTTCTTGCTTAATATCCCTAAGCCAAGTTCATTAAAGTTCTCTTGTTTAAAATCTTTAATCGAATCAAAAACTTCAACTTTTTCTATCACATATTCAATTTGGCTGTTATCCATAGATATCGTTACTGGAACCTTTTGTCCTATGTGAAATAGTCGTTTACTATCTTTTTTCAAAGGAATCACCTTAGTTTTTTTAGGTTCATCCGCTTCACTAAAATACTTTTTATCATAATCTGTTATATGTGCTGCCTTTTCTTTTGACGTAGGCTCAAGTGAAATGTTCCCTAACACATCCATCATTTGTTCTTCATTTACATCTGATCCAATAAAACTTTCTAACATAATCCCTTCTTTCTCAAAAAAGAGAAAGACCTTCCTATCAAACATTACATTGTTGTTTCCAGTTTCTTTATGAACAATTACTGCTTTCCTGCCATTTATCTCTTTTTCTTCATAGCTTTTTGAATATAAAGTTTGAAAGTCCGCATTTCCCCCCACTCTCCAAAGGGCGAATGAAAATCCACCCATTGCGTCGTTATCTTTAAATGAATATTTCATAGCCGAGTCATCAATTGCTTCCATATTTTCTGGTAATTTACCAACTTTCAACTTATACCACTTATCAATATTTTTCGATTCCCTATTCGTTACTGAAACATTTACTTCGTAATTTTGTTTTTGAACAATCATATTATAGACTTTTACTGCACCAAAAACGGTTGTCGGCATACCAATCAATAAACAGGCCGCAGCGATTAACATACGATGTCTTTTACGCTTTGTCTGTGGTTGCTCGTCTTTCAGCTTCATTTCCTCCATAAACAATTTCTTTTTGTGTGTATATGTATGTGAAAATTCATGTTGTTCATCCAGTTTATCAAAATCATCTAAAGCAATTTTTTCAGCAAGGTCATACATTTCTTTGGAGTTCTTTGAATTCGTCATTTTGTATACCTCCTATAATACTTTGTACTCGTTTTCGAGCGCGCTCAAATTGCTTGCGGACATTAGCCTCTGTTATCCCCATTACACTTGAAATTTCTTGATACGTTAAGTTATAGAAGACTTTGTACTTAAACACTTGTCTGTTAGATTCATTTAGCTCTTTTAGCAATGTATCAATCTGAACCTCAGACATTATACGTTTTTCCCACTCTTCAATATTTTCATCTACTACCTCTGTTGATTCTCGTTGATATTCTTCTAAAAATGTTTCATGTCGTTTATTTTTCCGGTAACTATCAATCGCCTTGTTTTTCGCGATCCTCAAAATATACTGTTTAAGCTCTTGAGTGTTCAAACTATGCAGCTTTTCCAAATTCTTATAAAGAGTAATAAACGTCTCTTGAACTGCATCTTCAGCCTGCTGAATATTATTTAAAATAGAATAAGCTACATAATAAATTTTTTGTTCATACAACTCGTATAGCTCTTCCATCTTTTCGTAATCTTTGTTTGTAACTTTCATATAATTCCTCCTCTCATTCTATATAACGAATGAGCGATATACTTTGTGACACGGCAGAATTCTTTAATAAAGAAAATTGAATAATAGAATAAAGAAAAGCCCAATTTCTCTATTTTAACTGAGAAATTGGGCTTTTTAATATTAGAATTTTCCTGACTGTCCCCTTAAGAAAACCCCTCTTACGCCTTTTCGCTATGTATTATTTTCTCTATTGCTTCTTTTAACAAACTCTTTGTCTCTTCAAAGTTATGATTTTGCTGTTCTCCTGGCTGCACCGTATAAAACTCAGCAAACGAACGCTCTTTATATCTCGGTACAATATGCATGTGATAATGAGTTAACTCGTTAAAGATTCCACCATTTTGATAAAGTGAAACTTTAATCAGTGGAGGTTTTGTTCATCCCCCACTGATTATTAGTTGAACCAATCGGGCTTTTACGGGCAGTTGGATTCCCAACTAACTTCTTTGTTTTCACTGAATTTTGAGGTAGGGGATCTTACTGCCCCGTTAATGCGGGGCAAATTGTAATTCCGTCTAGTTTATATAATGCCTTAATCGCTTTTGCAATAAGCTTAGAAGCATCCATAATCGATTTCGCTACAACATCATCTAATTCGTCCACTTCTAAAACATGCTTCTTTGGCACAATTAAAGTATGTCCTGGGTAGAAAGGCGCATGGTCTAAAAAACAAGTTACATAATCATCTTCATACACTTTATATATAATTTCTTCTTCATTTGCTAATTTACAACCTAAACATTCCATCATTCTTCCCCCTCTGCCAAAAACATAAAAACGTGAGCGCCCTATTCTCACGTTTTTATGTTTCACTTTACTAATTCAATTGTTTCTGTAACTTTTATACTATCCTTTATAGATTGAACAATTGTGCAATTTTTCACCGCAAGTTGTAGCGCCTTGTCTAATTGTTCTTCTGTAATGTTTTGCGCTTTAATTTTATAGTGCAAATGAACACTTTCAACTGGTTTTGATAAAGCTTCACTTCTACCAATTTCAGTTTCAATTGTAAACGTATCGTATGTAATACGTTTCTTTTCTAAAATTGTTTGAAAGACAATTGCACTACATCCTGCGATAGAAGAAACGAGTAATTGTAACGGTGAATACCCATTTTCTTTTCCAATCGCTAATGGACCATACGATAAATCTGCCTCTATATCATCATGCTTAATTTTTATTTTCATACTTTGCTTCCATCTCCACTTTCATCGGTTTCTTCCGTTTCTTACTCATATAATAATATATGTAGCAGAAAATGATAAATGGAATACCACAATATAAAGCCATTCTTTGTTCTGGAATAAACGCTAAACTAATAACAACGATACTATTTGTAATTAACGCTAAAATTGGAACAAGCGGGTATAGTGGTGTTCTATACTTTAAGTCCTCTAATTTTCCTCCACCTTTTAAATACTGACTTCTAAAGCGAAGTTGTGATAAAGCAATAATGATCCAACTTGAAACAGCCGATAAACCAGCTATAGATAATAAGTACATATATACTGTATCTTCTGCAAGGAAGCTTGTTAATAAAGAAAGGCCCGCTACTGCAATTGTTACGACTAACGCTGTAATCGGAATACCACGTTTATTTACTTTCTTGAAAGAAGTTGGTGCCATTCCTTCATTTGCAAGTGACCATAGTATACGCGTTGCTGCATATAACCCTGAGTTCGCTACAGATAGAAGAGCTGTAATAATAACGAAGCTCATAATATCAGCTGCATATGGAATACCGATTTTATCAAATACAACTACGAATGGGCTTTCAATTATCCCTGCTTCTTTCCAAGAAATTAACCCTACTAAAATTGTCATTGTTAAAATGAAGAATAACATAATGCGCCATACTGTATTACGAATCGCACGTGGAATTGTTTTTTCAGGATTCTGACTCTCTCCTGCTGCAATCCCGATTAACTCTGTTCCTTGGAAGGAAAAGTTAACTGTAATCATCGTAAGAAGCACTGCAGCTAGTCCATTTGGGAATAGCCCACCATCACTTACAAAGTTAGAGAAAAGAGGCGCTGCTTCTTTTCCATCGTATGGTAAGAATCCTAGTAATGCGCTACCACCAAGTAGAATGAATGCAATAATTGTAACTACTTTAATACTAGAGAACCAAAACTCTAATTCAGCATAACTCTTCGCTGATATTGCATTTGAAGCATATAAAATAACTCCGAATACGAGACACCATACCCAAACATCAACATTCGGAAACCATCTTTTCATCATTAAACCGATCGATGTTAATTCTAATCCTACTGTTACTGCCCATCCAATCCAGTATAGCCAACCGATCATAAATCCAGTTCCTGGTCCAATAAACTTCGTCGCATACTTTTGGAAAGATCCTGAAACTGGCATTGCTACCGTTAGCTCTCCAAGACAAAGCATTGTTAAATACATAATAAATCCGCCCACTAAATATGAAAGGATGGCTCCCCCTGGTCCAGCCTGATTAATGGTGTAACCTGAACCTAGAAAAAAACCAGTTCCGATTACACCACCTAGTGCGATCATAAATAAATGTCTACTCTTCATCGTACGATGTAATTGCTCATTCGTTGTTTGCTGCATCTTAATCCTCCCCCTACAAGTACCCCTATCTCTTTTTAAAATTTTCTGATAATAAAAATATACACGAAAGCGATTACAATTTCTATATAAAATTAAAACTTTTCTGATAAAACAATATAAAAATTCAAATATTAAGAGCTCGCAATACTAATTTGAGGAAAAAAAGGATTTATAAGGAAAAAACTCTTACATTTTTTTGTAAGAGTTAACGTATTTCTAATCTTCTAGATAAAATTGATAAACCGTAGTTTACAACAAAATACATACAGGCTGCTAGTATAAATGTCGGAATCATATAATTTACATTCTGCCCGCTAATAATTTGAGCATTATGCATAAGCTCTGGCAATGATATAACAACCGCTAATGACGTATCTTTTAACAATGAAATAAATTGACTAACAAGCGGGGGGACCATTCTTCTTAATGCTTGCGGCAAAATAATATGCCAAAGCGCTTGCACATACGTTAATCCAGAAGACCTTGCAGCCTCAATCTGCCCTTTTTCGATAGATAATAGACCGCTTCGAACAATTTCAGATATCATTGCCGCTTCAAATATTGTTAAAGCAACAATTGCCGCTGTTATAATCTCTAATTTCAAGCCTGCTTCTGGAAGCGCAAAATATGTGAAAAATATAATTAAAAGTAGTGGTAAGTTTCGAATCACTTCAACGATAATTCCTAATACTTGTGAGACGACAGGTATTTTCATGTAGCGCAATATCCCTATTACACTACCAATAATAAAGCTAAGTACAATTGCTACGAGCGCTACCTCTAACGTTATGAGTAATCCTTTTAATAAAAAGAGGATATGATCACCTGTTATCGCTCCTTTAAAATCCATTTATACCGCCTCCTTTGCCAAGCGTTTTTCTAAATAACGCACTAGCATACTTAGCGGTATTGTTAATACTAAATAAAACATCCCGACAAATATATATACATCAAACGTAACGAACGTCTTCGTTGAAATTAAGTCTCCTTGATACATTAAATCCGTTCCAGCAATAATTCCGAGTATTGAAGAGTTTTTTACTAAATTGAGAAATTGATTTCCTAGAGGAGGAATGACGATTTTCATCGCTTGAGGTAAGACGACATGATACATCGCTTGCGTATAAGTTAATCCTGAAGAACGTGCTGCTTCCATTTGACCTTTCGCGACTGATAAAATACCAGCACGAATTACTTCCGCAATAAAAGCCGCTGTATAAACTGTAAGCGCAACTGTCCCTGCTACAAAACCGTTGAAAGTAATTCCTATTACAGGCAAAGCAAAATAGAAAATGAATGCAATTAATACGAGTGGAATATTTCTAACAAACTCTACATAGGCAGAGCCAATCCAATTCAAAATACGAATAGGTGAAATTCGCATCACTGCCATAACAATTCCTAAAACAAAACTTCCTATTAGCGCAACTACACTAGACATAACCGTATATTTAAATCCTTCTAAATACATATCAATGTTATTCGTTAATATAGAAAAATCAGGCACATATTCTCCCCTCTTTCTTTACAAGAAGAGGATGAGTACTCTCATCCTCTCACACTTACTATTTATCACGAGAAATAAAGTTTCATTTTACTTCTCTTGTTTTTGACCAATCCATTTTTCATACAATTTATCGTATTCTTCATTCGCTTTCATATCTTTTAATAAACTATTAATCTCTTTCGTTAAATCGTCTGCACCTTTTTGTACTGCGATTCCATACGGTTCATCCGTGAAAATTTTCCCTACAACTTCATAATTAGAATCTTGTTTTGCCATTCCGTAAAGAATCGCATTATCTGTCGTTAATACATCGCCTTTACCTGCTTTTAACGCTGTAAATGCCTCACTGTAATTTTCAAATTCTAATACAGTCGATTCTGGTGATTTTTGACGAATATTATTTGTAGACGTTGAACCTTTTACCGCTAACACTTTCACACCCTTTTTCACATCATCAATACTTTTAATATCGCTTCCTTTTTTCACAAGTAACGATTGCCCTGCTTTAAAATATACATCTGAAAAATCTACTTCTTTTTTACGTTCTTCCGTAATTGTCATTGTCGCGATAATTGCATCAATATCACCATTTTTCAGTAGTGGAATACGCGTTTTAGACGTTACTTCTTTTAATTCTAATTTCTTTTCATCTCCAAGGATTTTTTTCGCAAGCGCCTTTGCGATATCAACATCAAACCCTTCTACCTGTCCTGTCGAAGGATTTTTCAAGCCAAATAAGTTCGTATCATTCTTCACCCCAACTACTAGTTTCCCGCGCTTTTTAATTTGCTCAACAGCCCCGCCTTGTTTCGTATTCGTTTCTTTCGTCTCATCTTTTTTACTTCCGCATCCAGCAACGACAAGTACGAATAAACATGAAAATACGATTAACGTAAACAACTTTTTCATTTTAAGCATAAAACTCCCCCTTTAATGATTTAACACTCTTCTTAAAAATAGACGAGCTCTTTCTTGTTCAGGACTTGCAAAAAATTGCGCCGGTGTTGTATCTTCGATAATTTGACCGTCATCCATAAATAAAATTCTATCTGCTACCTCACGTGCAAATCCCATCTCATGTGTGACGACGACCATCGTCATTCCTTCTTTAGCCAGCGCTTTCATAACATCAAGCACCTCTCCGATCATCTCTGGATCAAGAGCGGACGTAGGCTCATCAAATAGCATAATTTTCGGTTGCATCGCGAGCCCCCTAGCAATCGCCACCCTTTGCTGTTGACCTCCGGATAATTGATGTGGATATACACCTGCCTTCTCCGGGATTCCTACTTTTTCTAAATAAAACATCGCTGTTTTCTCAGCTTCCTCTTTTGAAATTTTATTTACTTTAATTGGTGCTAGTGTAATATTTTGAAGAACTGTTTTATGCGGGTATAAATAAAAGTGTTGAAAGACCATCCCAATATTTCGGCGCAACTCATTCATATTTGTTTTCGCATTGTGTACTTCTGTATTTTGTACAATTAATTCTCCATCGGTAATCGCCTCTAACTGATTTATACACCGAAGCAATGTACTTTTTCCTGATCCTGAAGGACCAACAACTACTACCACTTCACCTTTTTTCACTTGCACATTAATATTTTTCAAAACTTGGAAGTTACCATAATATTTATTTACATTACGAAACTCTATCACCATACTCCCCCTCTCCTAAACAAAGCATGTACATTCTTTTTATATTCAAAAATAGGCAAAAAAATAACTTTCATCTTCATTTTGTCCATAAAAAAGAGCAAAGGGATTTCCCTTTGCTCCTTCATTTCTATTCTCTTAAGATACTTCTTCTTTCTTGTCTTTCCCGTATTCATGCTCCCAGAAATCAGCATTTTTAATTCCTAATTTCTGCGGATCGAATACTGGATCTTTTCCTTCTTTTTTCTGCTTTTCATAATCCTTTAATGCGATCAATGCCGGTTTTTGTAATAATAGAATCGCAATAATGTTAACCCATGCCATAATTCCTACACCAATATCTCCTAAAGCCCATGCTGTTTCTGCTGTTTTTACACAACCGTAGAATACAACTCCTAAGAATACAAACTTTAGTACGATAGACATCCAAGGACGGTCTTTATCACGATTTAAGTAAGCTATATTCGTTTCTGCAATGTAGTAATAAGCCATAATTGTTGTAAATGCGAAGAATAGTAAAGAGATTGCTACGAAACCGTTTCCAAATCCAGGGAAAACAGATTCTACTGCTGCCTGTGTATAACCAGGACCTGGCTGTGCAACATTTAATTTATTGACGATAAAGTTTTTTCCGCTTGCATCAAATACGTTATACATGCCTGTAATAATCATCATAAATGCTGTTGCTGAACAAACAAATAATGTATCAATGTAAACGGAAAATGCTTGTACTAACCCTTGTTTAGCTGGATGCGATACTTCAGCTGCTGCTGCTGCATGGGCCCCAGTTCCTTGCCCTGCTTCGTTTGAATAAATACCACGTTTTACACCCCAAGAAATTGCTAAACCGATAATCCCGCCAAAAGCCGCTTCTAATGCAAATGCACTTTTTAAAATTAACATGAAAGCGTCTGGTAATTTTTCAATATTCATAGCTACAATTACACAGGCTACTAAAATATAGCCAAGCGCCATAAACGGTACTACAACTTGCGCTACGTTAACAATTCGCTTAACTCCACCAAATATAATAAGTGCTAATGCCGCTACTAATACCGCTCCTGATACAGAAGTATTAATACCAAAAGCTGTTTCTAGACTTACAGCAATACTATTCGCCTGAACACCCGGTAACAGCATCCCCGTCGCAAGAATTGTCGCTGCAACGAATACTAAAGCATACCATTTAACACCTAGTCCTTTTTCAATGTAATAAGCAGGACCACCGCGGAATTGCCCTTGATGCTTCGTCTTATATATTTGTGCAAGCGTCGATTCTACATATGCAGAACCAGCTCCTAGAAAGGCTACCGCCCACATCCAAAATACAGCCCCTGGACCACCAAAGGCAACAGCCGTTGCAACACCTGCAATATTTCCTGTTCCAACGCGCCCTGATAATGAAAGTGCTAAAGCTTGGAATGAAGAAACACCCGCATCCGATTTTTCCCCTTGAAATGTAAGTTTCACCATTTCTCCTACATGTCTTACTTGTAAAAACCTTGTTCGAATGGAAAAATATAGACCTACTCCTAAACATAAATAGACAAGTGCTGGACTCCAAACAATATTATTTATCCAACTTACGATAGCTTCCAACTTTCCCCCTCCTTCTTTATAAAGAATATTCAGAATATATATAAAATTATAAGTGTATACCGAATCTATAACAATATTATTTTAATAAAGCAAACATATTTTTGTATAAAAAAACAAAGTATATATTTATTTTATATACTTTGTTCCCTTATCTCTGTATTATGTATTCACTATTGCCTCTTGCTTTATAATTCTTTCATACAACTCATCTGATAACTTTTGAAAATCCTCTGGCATATCTTTCCCCTTAAATTTCTTTTGAATCGTACCGTATAGGCCTATATCACGTAACCGTAAAAATAACGGTAACGATTCATACCAACTATCCGCCAGCCTGTGCTCATATTCGTACCCCTTTCTTAACACTTGTAACTGTTTACGAGCAAATTCCGTCTTTTTCTCCAATGTCCACGGTGTAAAAAGAACAGAGTAATAAAGAACCATTGCCAAATCATGAATGAAGTAATTATAGGCAGCGTCATCAAAATCAAAGATTGTTAGCCCTTTTCCATCATAATGAAAATTACCTGGATGAATATCGCCATGCATAAGGCCAAACGTTTCTCTTTCGATTGGAAGAGCCTTTATTTCATCCATTAATACAGTGGCAATCCCTTTCACCTTCTCATCTTCTAATCCATTAACAATGCTACTTTCATCCTCTTCCCACGTATCACGGTAGTCTGTTTTAGGATAATCCATTGTAAGGCGGTGCAGTTGTCCAATCGCTTTTCCCCACGCTTCAAAGTAAGCATCTCCCCAATAAGGCGATCCTTCTCCTTTTACTTGCTCACCTTGTGCATATGTAAATAACGACGCGAAAAAGAAAGTGCCATCTTCCGCTCCAATTTCTTCTACAAGGTTTTGAGATATTGAATTACGAGGTCCCGCCACTTTTGCCCCATGCTCTGCAACATACCGTAAAAAATCTAGTTCGGCCTCTACCTCTTTTTTAGACCGATGAGAAGAATGGGTTAAGCGTAATACGTAATCTTCATTATTTTTACCCTTCGCCTTAAAAATATAATTTTCAAAATCACCAAGTGGCTTTTCTTCCACCGTTACATGATATGCCTTTGCTGCTCTTGCTAAAATTTCATTCGTAAAAACACGTTCTACCGCTATTTCCATTTGTATCCCTCCTATATATCTTCTTAATTCGACATAAATGTAAGAAGTACTGCTATGAAATTAAATAGTGCGTGTGCAATCATAGCCGATAAAATAGAATTTGTTTTTTCATATAACCACGCGAATACTACACCGCTTAAAAAATTCACCGGTAATGTGTTATATGTTGGAATATGAACAACGGTAAATATTATTGAACTTATAAGCACCCCGCCCCATATGCCGTATCTATCACGAAAAAACGTATAAAAAACACCTCGATATAAAATTTCTTCATAGATTGGTGATATAACTGCTGCTCCAATTACCGCGATACAGAACGCATATATTGATTTATCATTTTGGATCGTCTCCGTTTTACTATTTTCGAAAGAAATCCCCAGTTTCTCCATTATCATTAATACTCCAACACTCACTACAATCAAAGAAATAACCGCTACAAATGTCCACAATAAATCTTTCCATGAAAGCTTCCGAATTCCAATATCTTTCCACGACAGTTTATATCTTTTTATGCAAAAAAGATAAACTAAAAATGTAAATATCACTGCCATTATAAGTCCCATTAATACTCCAGCATATAATGAGTTCCCTATTATTTTTAAAGCATAATCATAAAAAAGAGATTCAACCATTACTGGTACAATCAGAAATACAAAAACAAATAAATATAAAATTTCTTTCCATCCCCACATACATTTTAAAGTCATCTACACCATCCCCCTATATCCTATTTTCTTTAGTATAAAAGATGACGTAACGTAACTTTCAAGCTTATTTTTTTCAAATAATCCAAGCATAATTTTCTCTCAAAACACAAAAAAGGTTGATTCACTAAATCAACCTTTACACTATTAAAAATTCTATTCCTCAATTCTTCATCAATTCATTCTCATATATAATATTTATCTTTATTTCTCTTCACCTTTTGTCTGCATTGAGTTGAAGGTCCAATTTAACTTCAATGAATCCCCTTGAAATACATTTTGCTCTTCATCGTTATCTACAAATGTGAACATTACGTAGAAAGTATCATCATCACCAGGAGCAAGTCCATTTCCTTCTCGGTCTACAACACCTTTTTGTACAAGATCAGGAATACTTCCGTTTTGCGTAGCTACCTTTAATTCAGATAATGTAGTAGACCAAATTGGAACCTCATTTTTATCCAAATTCCACAAGAAATCAACACGGATATGATCACCAAAATCAGCATTTCCATTATCTCCTTTAGCATCGATTACACTGTAATCTGTCAGAAGTTTCACATCTCCTATTGCTAAGGTTCCTTTGTTTACTAATTGAAAACCACGCTCCATTTCATCACCTGGTTTAATATTGTCGACATTAATAACAACTTCAGGATTAACACTCAAATCTAAAGTACCGGCTGCAAACGTGTTTTGTGATACTTCCTTATCACTAAAATACGCATATGTTCCCCCACTAATTAAAGATAAGCCAAGCGCTGCAGTTACAACACCCATACCAAGTTTTTTCTTAATACTCATTTCACAAGTCCCCCTATTTTTAAAGTTTAAACTACAAACCTTATTTCCAGCCCACAAACAATAATAATTAAACAACTACCTTGTCCCACAACGAAAGCGAACTAACTTTAAGCTAGTTACTTCATGTACCCAAACGACTATTACTTTTAAAATAACCGGTAATGTTACCGTAAATCATTACCGGTTATTTGTTAGCCAATCTCATTTAATTTTATATTCATTGTCTTATTTCTTTATTTACTCTAGAAGTTTGTCCACTTATTTTTTTGGCTCTAATCCAATGGAACGTAAGATTTTATCTAACGTCACTGGCCCTACATTTTCTTTCGGTTTCTGATTTTCTTTGGCATCTGAACCCTTTTTCAAGAAATTCTTCTCAATAAAACGAATATCTGTTTCATTTACAACACCATCTTGATTGACATCTCCATCTTTTACAGCCACTTTTCCTTTTTCATATGAAAGAGCTGCTATTCTAGCATCTTGAATATCTACCATTTTATCGCCGTTTACATCACCTGCAAGGCTGTCATCCATATCAGCTCTAAAGTTTTGTCCCACTAATTCTCCATCCTGCATTTTCCCTATTTTTGTAGTTAATTTACTATTTAAATGACCTGGCATTTCTACGAAAATATTATATTCTGTATCACTTACTGGAACACTATGAATTTCAAATTGCCCATTATCATCAACCGTTCCTGTATATTTCTTTCCATCCTTACCAACTGCATACACTTTTGCTCCTAGTTTTGTGTAGTCATTCTTACCTAAATACCCCTCTTCAGTTAAGAAAGCTTCTGGTCCAATATATCCTGTAACCATTGCATGTTTCGAAATAATAGAAAAGGATTTATCTTTAAACACAGGAATCTCAACGCCTTCTGATGCACCTGTTTTTGTATAAGAGAATTTATCTACTCCAAATGCTGTTAAATTATTAAAATACTCGTCACTCGTCATCTCGAATGTAACATCTACAAATGGTGCGTCTCCATCTAGACCTTTAAATTCTGTTCCTTCTAAAGATGCACCAACTTTCACCTTGTTTTCCCAGTTTCCTTCTTCATTTATCACTGGATCTTCTAATTTAATATTTAATCCATGTTGTTTTGCATATTCTGCAAGTGCTGGATTTGGTTTAACATCTACAAATTTAAACAACTGTTTACTATAAGGAATCTCAAATGTACCTGACATAAGTTGTTTCACATTATTAAGATTTAAAGTTAATGTAATTTTTTCTCCTAGTTTAACTTTATCCTTGTCATAGCTTGGGACAGCGTATTCCGTTCCCTCTTTAACAAAGACATAATCTTTAAATCCATTTGCCATATTTGATGCAGTTGCAAGATCATATCCAAATAACCTTAAATTAAGCGGTTCATTGATTTCCTCTGGAAGTACACCAAATTTAAAATCACCATTGGCTTGAATTGTATTCAACCAACCTGACGGAAAAGCAGAGTTTTGGTAATATACAATTTCATTAGTTTTTTGGTCATACTGAAGGCCTTTTGCCTTTAATACATCTATCGTAGAATCATAAATGTTACCATGTACCCATAATGCACGCTGACCATCTTCTTCTTTGAACATAGATTCATTTACCTCATGAACGCCAGGTTTTACATCGGTAAATTTCATTTCAGGTTTGATATTATCAATAATTACGCTATCTCCTTTTGTATAAGGTTTCCCTTCTTTGTCATATCCAATGAAATCAAGTTGGTAATCTCCATCAGGCAACGTAACTCGCTTGTCTCCAATTGGATGATTTGGATCTCCTGTAAACGGGAATACATAGCCACCCATACCATCGAACATGATATATTCAATATTTGGTGTTAGACTGCTAGCATTAATTGTCCCCACAATTCCTAATGCCTTTCCTGTTTTTCGATCCTTCACCACTGCATCGATAGTTTCAAGTGGACTGTTCAATTTAAATGTCAGCGGTGAACTCGGCCTTTCCATAAATGGATGGAAGTTAGATGTATCTGTTGCCATTGCATCTCTCAGCAAATCTACAGATTCAATTCCTTTTTCTGTGAATTTAACTGCAAATGGCACTTGATATACTTCTTTTTCATTTTTTTATTTGAAATATGAATATATCCCTCATATCTACCAAATTCAGCGTTTTCTGGAATGATAATTTCAGGGCTAATTTCCCCTGATGTACTAGGAGCTACTTTAATAGAATCTTGTACGTTCAGCTTCACACCATTCTTCGCTGCATCTTGCACACCTACACTTGTTGGTGAAAACTCTACTTCTAATTTAAACTCTTTCTCGTCTGTTTTATTGCTGTTCTTAATTAAGACTTTTCGACTATCTTTAATAGGTCCATTTCCCAATTGGTTTTTATACCCGAATGCAATAGACCCTGTTTTTTCTTCAATTTCTACTTCTTCATCATTTACAACGTTTGATGTTTTATCGATAACCTCGATAGATGCGTCTGCATGAACTGCACGATACGCATCAATTCGGCCTGATCCCACCTCAAATACAGAGCGCTCTTCTTTTAAGTCAACTGCAGTATTCATAAGCGCTTCTTTTACTTCAAACGGACTATAGTTTGGATGTTCTTGCAAAATGAGTGCTGCCACCCCCGCTGTATGAGGAGTTGCCATAGATGTACCTGACATACGTCCATACGCTACCGGATAATTTTCTCCATCCTTTGGATCGTTAATATATTCAGGAACAGTAGAGAAAATAGATACACCTGGCGCTACAATGTCCGGCTTAATATCATCTGTTTTAGTTGCAGGACCACGAGAGCTAAAATCGGCTAAATGATCTCCCTCTGTTTTTATATTACTAATTTCTCCAAACGCTAAAGACACATCTCCTTGTGCAGCTTTTACTTGTAATTTCTCACCATCTACTTTCGCTAAGCGGAACGATGGAATAGATGACGTACTTTCTCCAAGATAACTTGTGATTTCACCATCAACATTGTTATATACAATTACGGCCTTTGCACCTGCTTCTTTCGCATTCTTAATCTTTTCATCAAATGTAATCTCACCGCGTTGGATGAGCGCTAATTTTCCTTTTACGTCTTTCCCCTTAAAATCATCTAATTTCCCAAGTCCTGCATATACAACCGATAAGGATTGACCTTTTAAGTCTTCAAGCTTATCAGTAAAGCTCTTTCCAAGTAGCATCATCTTATCGACATGTAAATCACCTGCATCGGCAGAAAATGTCGGGATAGACATCGCAGCATCACTTGCTCCAACTGTAATTGGAAGTGCCGCCGCACTAGGTGATCCAATAGTACCTTCTCCAGGACCACTATTACCTGCCGCTACTACTGTAACAACACCAGCTAACATGGCATTGTTCACTGCCACAGAAGTTGGATATAAAGGATCATTAATAGCTGCACCTAATGATAAATTGATAACATCCATATCGTCTTTCACTGCTTTATCAATCGCAGCAAGAATACCGCTTGTTTGTCCACTTCCATATGGACCTAATACACGATATGAATATAAATCTACATCTGGAGCGACTCCCTTAACCGCATAATCCACATTATTCTTTTTGTCTGCAGCAATTGTCCCAGCTACATGAGTGCCATGGGATGTATAATATGCACTTCCATCATAAATTTCAGGATATCCTCCAGAATTTTGCCAATCCTTATACGTTGTCTCCATTGGATCAGCATCATTATTAACAAAGTCCCATCCTTTTATTGAGTTCGGATCTATTTTGCTTGGATCTTCACCTTGCTTTGCACGATATCCTTTATATGCATCTTTCAAATCCGGGTGGTTGTAATCAATACCTGTGTCCAGTACACCTACCTTAATTCCTTTACCTGTTATTTTTTCATCATGCAGCTTGTCCACACCAATTTGCGGTACACTATCTGCCATTTTGGGTTCAGCAGCAGTCTTAGCTGTTTCTTTCGGCAAATCAATTTTGACCTCACTATCTTCCCATACGCGCTTAACAATACCAGTGCGAACTAAGTATTCAATCATATTCGCAGGTAACGAAATTGCTACACCATTAAAAGCATTCTTATATTCTCTTGTTATTTTGGCAGATTTAAAATTCTTCCCTTTATCTTTATTCTTTTGAAGCTGTTCAAGCTCTGATTTAAATTCTTTATGAGATGCTTCTACCTTTTGTTCCGCAGTTGAAAGAGCTATTTTTTTCCCTTTAGCTGCTTGTTTTAACATCTCGATTTTGCTAGGTGCTTGCTTAAACTCTACAATCACATTCACATTATCAGGACTTGCTGTATTGATGCCTGGTGAAATAACAAAACCTGGTTTTGTATTTAACGTTTTTAAGGCATTACGTTGTTCCTTTGTAAGACCTTTCAATATAGCGTTTGCATCATCAATCCCAGTTAAAGTAGTTGTATTTACCTCTTCTGCCAATACGTTATATGGAATTCCTTGAGACATTAACATACCAACAGTTAGCGTTCCAATAAGTATTTTTCCGAATTTCCCCTTCTTCATAGCGCATCTCCTTATTATTAAATTTATTTTTCTAAAATAAATCCTCTGAGCTCCTATTTAGCATTGGCAATTCTATCAACCTTGAATCTATTTAAAATAATCGAGAATCTCCAACACTACTAATCTTCTTTCTATAAAAGCCCCCATAAATTGTTTCCAACTACAACGATTTACAACATGAATTATTAGTAGCGTTAAGCAATAATTCTATTTTTATTATTTCACATTTTGATTTTTCTGAATATTGAACAAAAGGAGTAATTTTTTTCTAATGATTCTATGCCCAAATAGTACAAAAGAACTACCTTGCCCTTTATTCTTTGTAATATAGAATAAAGAAACACGATAGTTCTTTTAAACATCTCTTATTTAATCCAACGGAACCAATTGATTTCGAACAGCATAAATCACCGCTTGCGATCGACTTTTTACATTTAGTTTTTTAAAAATTTTATTGATGTGAATTTTAACTGTTTTATCACTAATATATAGAGCTTCAGCAATTTCTTTATTACTAAGTCCTTTTACTAATTCAAAAAGAATTTCCTTTTCACGTTCCGTCAGTTCATTTTCATTTGATTCTAATTTCATTTTTTGCTGATGATATGTAATTAATTTTTTAGTCATACGCGGATGAATAACTGAATCGCCTCGATATAACATTCGAATTGCTGCTATTACCTGCTCCGATGATGAATCCTTCAATAAATAACCATCAGCACCAGCCTGAAGTGCATCCATTAAATACTCATCATGTTCATACATTGTAAACACAAGCACTCGGCAATTTGGATAATTTTTTTTTACTAACTCTGTGGCTTCAATCCCATTTTTCCCTGGAAGATTAATATCCATCAAAATACAATCTGGTCTGCATTCTTCTACTTTTCCCAATACTCCGTCCCCAGAGCTAGCTTCTCCAACCACTTTCATATCAGATTCATCCTCTAGTATGCTCCGAATTGCGTCTCGTAAAAAAGCATGATCATCCACTACTAATATTTTAATCATTTTACGCACCCCTTGTTTGTGAATCTGGAATTAATAGTGTAATTTCTGTCCCTTTCCCTACAGAACTATCAATCTGTAAAGTAGCCCCTAATTGTTCAGCTTGTTCATTCATATGTAATATACCATAATGTGGCTCATTCTTCGTTTTAACCATAGACTCAAATAGTGAAAAGCCGACTCCATTATCCTTAACCCTTAAAAGCACGTGCTCACTTTGATAGCTAAGTAAAACATCAGTCTTTTCTGCTTGTGCATGTTTTACAATGTTTTGCAAACTCTCTTGTAATGTATCAAAAATAACTCTTTCTTTTGAAAAGCTGAGTGCACGTGCATGACCTCTTTCATGATATGTAATATCTAGTTCATATTCTTGTTTTAAAGATTTTATTTTACTTGCTATCGCCTGCTTAAGCCCTAATTGTTGTGTCGGATATGGTTTTAAAGCATAAATAGAATAACGAACTTCTCCTAGGCTTCCTCTTAAATCTTTTATACTTTTCTCTACTATTTGCTGCATATCTATTGGTTTATCACGGTATTTTTTCTGCGCGGATTCTAGTTGGTATATCACCCCGGCCAACGTTTGTGCAATACCATCGTGAATTTCGCGTGCGATTCTATTTCTTTCTTCTAAAATCATTCTTTTTTCCTGTTCAGAAATCAATATTCTTGTTTTAACTACGTTAGCTAATTGGTTAGAAAACGTAGCTAACGACTGTACATCTTCCGGAAAAAAACCCGCAGTTCTACTTTTCCCTGCAACAAACATTCCGACTAGTTCATCATTTACAATAAGAGGAAAATATACAAGCGAGCGTATGACGCTATCAAATATTTCATCTCCAGGAGCCGTACCAGTTTTCCAATCATGAAACACAAGATTTTTAGAGATTCCCTCAAACGCCTTGGATATTTCTGAATGATCAGAAATATCCAGACGAACTTTCCCATCTTTCAATAGAAGATTCCAGTTCCCATCATCTTTTGTCCATATTACATATGCTTGTATGCCAAAAAAGCCTTTAAGCGCTTGTTTAATATGTTTCAAGTTTCCTCCGGTTAGTCCACGACTAATTTCTGTCGTAATAAGAAACAGCTCATATAATCGTTCCTTCTCCATCCTTATCCGTACAGAAAAAGAACTAATAACTGAAATTGCTACAAGTGGAAAAAAGAAAAACAGTACTGTAATCTCGTTTATTTCCACACTATATGTACTAATTAATACATGCATCAGGGCCGCATAAGAGAAACCAAAAGTTTCGCAAAGAAATACCGTTACAGTTTTTTTATACCACTGATAGATTGAATATGGCTGCGGAAGAATTATCATTAACAAATCGTAAAAGCGGTTGTTGAAGAAGCCAAAAAACACGCAAAATAACAACAAAGATATTAAATTTTCATATAGAACTGACATATCTATCTTGTTAATTAATAAAGACATACATTTATTTGAAAACCATTCGGCCAAGATCAAACTAAGCGCATGCTGAGTACTATTAAATAACATTCTTTGTATCGGTGAACGACGATGCAGGTGAATAATTAGCGTTACGAGTACAATAGCAATAATAGTCATATGGATTCCAAACTGCCAACTCATAGCGTAAATTATCGGAAAGGTAAGCGAGCTAGTTCCTCTCCAAAATCGTACAGGAAAATACTCTGCAATCCCCATAAATATTAATAACAATATTAATATCGTTGGATAAGAAGGGATTTTAATATCAAGTAAAGATATGGTTATAGTAATCAAGCCAAGAAAAGAAATAAAATAAAGATAAGAACTAGCAATCTTTTCTCTCATAAAGATAGAATTTACATCCTTCAAAACAACCCCTTCTTTCTTTATAAAACTTCATTTTCTCTATTATCCAACAAAAAACCGGCACTGGCAAAATGGAAAAACCTCCACTAGCCAATCACCGGCTGTGTACTACACCTAAAAAGGCAAGACACAATATTAGTATAAATCGATTCTCATAAATTTCCTATTCATCAAACGATGTAATTATGCATACCGCTAGGCTTATCCTCTATAGTACAAAAGATATATATTAATATCGCTAATCTAATATACGCTTTCTTTCCATCCCTTATATCCTATTTTCTTTAGTATAAAAGATGATGTAACGTAACCTTCAAGCTACTTTTTTCAAATAATCCAAGCATAATTTTCTCACAAACAACAAAAATTAACAGAAACAATTTCAATGTAAAGGAGATGGAAATTATGGCCGAACAGAAAAATTCACAACAAGATAATAAAAAAAGCATATGTTTCCATCAATTCCAGAAAATATTAATTACATTGAAAATAAGCTCTGTCATTCAGATGATATAAAAAAATTAGATGTCCCTTTCCAAAATGGAAAAGGAACAATTATATATATCGAATCTTTAGCAGACCCAAATTTAATTCATCAATTAGCTCTTGAACCATTATTAACTCGATCGGATCTGTCTTTAGATAAAGCTTTTGCCACATTAAATATGAAAAAAGAAACAAATTTAAATTATGGTGTGCAGCTTTTAT
Source organism: Bacillus sp. TH17 (assembly GCF_016651125.1). Classification (NCBI taxonomy): domain Bacteria; kingdom Bacillati; phylum Bacillota; class Bacilli; order Caryophanales; family Bacillaceae; genus Bacillus; species Bacillus sp. TH17. The sequence continues at coordinate 336,379 of NZ_JAEKEN010000001.1, read as the reverse complement.
TACAAGGTAAATCTTTATATTTTCATGAACACGTCGACAGTTTTTGTATTTTCGAAACAGCTCTATCTTTAAAGAGAGATATAACAGAACCTGATAATGAAGGGATTGTCCGTGGACCGCATACTGGTTTAGTAGAAGATTTAGCAACCAATTTAGCTTCTATTCGTAAACTCATAAAAAGTCCACATGTCGTCGTTAAATATTTCACACTCGGTGAAGAAATGCATACGAAAGTGGCAATTGCTTATATGCAAAACATAGCTAATGACGATCTAGTTACAGAAGTAAAAAGAAGGTTAGAAACGATTAAGACAGATGCACTTATGCCTCCAGGATATATACAAGAATTTATAGAGGATACGTCTTTCTCACCCTTTCCGCAACAATTAAATACAGAGCGTCCAGATAGAGTCGCAGCAAATTTAATGGAAGGACGAGTTGCTATTTTATCTGATGGAGATCCAACTGCACTTATCGTTCCTGTTACGTTATTTGCTTTCTATCAATCACCAGATGATTATAATAACCGCTGGATTGTCGGTTCTTTCATCCGAATGATTCGCTTAGTCAGTTTCTTGATTGCCTTTCTCTTGCCCGCTATATATATCGCAACAGTTGCTTTTCATCCTGATGTGTTGCCGCTCGAACTTGTTTATACGATTAAAGCTTCATTAGAAAAAGTGCCACTTCCTCCTATTTTTGAAGCTCTCTTAATGGAATTAATCTTTGAATTATTACGGGAAGCTGGTATTCGCTTGCCAAGCCGAGTTGGACAAACAATCGGTATTGTAGGTGGTTTAGTAATTGGTGATGCAATTGTAAAAGCCGGTCTCGTTTCTTATACAATGATTATCGTTGTAGCTTTAACTGCAATCTCATCTTTTCTTGTTCCATCAAATGATATGAGTTCCGCAGTTCGGATTCTTCGTTTTCCGTTAATGCTCCTTGCTGCCATATTCGGCTATGTAGGAATATCATTCGGTCTCATTATAACTTTCGTTCATTTATGCCAGTTACATTCATTTCATACCCCCTATCTTTCTCCTGTTGCTCCGATGCGGATAAAAGATATGAAAGACTCTTTTGTACGACTACCAATTTGGTCGTTTTGGGAACGACCACATGATTCAAAACCGAAAAAAATGCAACGACAACATGTAACGAGAGAGGATGAGAACGGTGACAAACACGCAAAGTAAAATTTCACTTGTTCAATTTACCTTTTTCGTTATTCAATGCCAAATCGGAGTTGGTATACTTTCTCTACCAAACCGTCTTCACCCAATAGCGAAAGGTGGCGGATGGATTTCTGCTCTCATCGCTGGTCTTGCAATTCAACTTATTATTTTACTTATGTGGCTTTTCTTAAAACGATTTCCTGATGCAGATATGTATGAAAGTGTTTGTATGCTATTTGGGAATAAGTTTGGAAAACTATTAGGTTTTGCTTATGTTTTTTATTTTACCCTTATCGGTATGACGGTTATGTTAAATGCTTGTAATGTCATTAAAGTTTGGATATTACAAGCAACTCCTTGGTATGCCACCCTCATGCTATTTACAATAGCTTGTTGTTACATAGCTTATAATACGTTCAAAGTCATCGTACGGTTTTACGTCATGGCTTCTATTCTCATTTTACCAATGGCTCTTTTAATTGCCCTAGGGCTTACACGAGCTGATTTTTCTTACATTTTTCCAATTACAGAAGCCGGATGGTGGAATATTATTCAAGCATCAAAAGAAACCATTACAGCTATGTATGGTTTTGAGATTATTCTTATCGCTTTCCCAAAAGTAAACGGGAGTTCTGTGGCAAAACTGAAAGCAATTTCTATCGCTAATGGATTTGTAACTCTTTTTTATACTTTTACTGTTTGGATTTGCTTTATCGTATTTAGTCCAAAACAAGTTGAACTTATTCCAGAGCCAGTTGCTTACTTATTGCGTTCTCTGCATATTGGGATTATAGACCGAACCGATTTACTATTCATCCCAATATGGATGATAACTGTTGTAGCTTCTATTGCTAGTTATTACTGTGCTGCTTCTATAGGAATTGGACATATCTTCAATCTGGCTAATCATAAAAAGGCTGTTCCAATCGTTGGTATTATTGCTTTTAGTGTAGCCCTATTTATAGATACACCTGAAGAATTAAAAGTAATTGCAACTTTTACTGATAAGTTCACGTATATTTTCATAGTTGTCCTCCCTCTTTTATTTCTACTTTATTCAGTAATAAGGAATAAGAAAGGAGAACAGTATGTTCCAAAAAAGAGTTAAATTACTTTTTATATTATGTACTAGTGCATTCCTTTCTGGCTGTTGGGATCAAGAACCATTAAGAGAAGCGAGATTAGCTTATAGCATTGGATATGATATTACGGAAGAAAATAAACTTCAGCAAACGCTTGAACTCGTAAAAAGTTCAAGCGGAGAGCAATCTTCATTCGAGAATGAAATACATTCAGCAAACGGGCATAACATAAGGGATACAAGCGATGCCCTAAAAAAAAATGTGACTGGGAATATTCGCTATTTTAAATATGGTGTTCAATTACTAGGAACCAAAATTCTAAAAAAAGGTATACTCCCCTATTTAGATGTCAGCTTTCGGGACCCAACAAACCCAACTGCTTTAGTAAAACTTATTGCAGTAGATGGTGAAACATCCGAGATACTAGAAAAAAAGAAGGTAGGAAATTTACTAATTGGAGATTTTCTAAAGAAAAAAGTGAAAAGCTTAGAAGATATGAGTGTATTTCCAAAAGAAACTTTAGAAACAGCTGCTACAAAAATGTTAGATCCCGGTAAAGACTTTACCCTCCCTTCTATAAAAATAAAAGGAAAAGAAGTAATTACAAACGGGTTAGCTTTATTTAACAACGATAAATTAACTGGGCATTTACCTTTGAAACAATCCGTTCTATTCGTGTTATTAACCGGAAAAATGGGAACAAGTGCCCGTATAACCCAAAAACTTACTAGCGATGAATCAGAGAAGACATCTGATTATTTAACAATGGAAGTGAGCAATCGGAAACTAAAAAGAGACTTGAATATAACGACTGACACAAAAGGAAATGTTTACGCTCATCTAAAACTAAAGCTACAAGTAATCGCTCTTGAAGCACCGAGAGATAATCTTTATAAAATGGGAGAAAGAAAAAAACTAAACAAAGAATTATCTAAGCAGCTCACAAAAGAAGCAAAACAAATAACGAAAAAGCTACAAAAAGCAAATTGTGACGCTTTCGGTATAGGTAGAAATCTTATCGCTTATCATCCAGAGTTATGGAAGAAAAAGAATTGGAATAAAGATTATGCAAAGGTAAAATTTAAACCGGAAGTAGAAGTAAAGATTTTATATAGTGGCGTCTTAAAATAAAAAGGTTGGACGCCCGCCGGCATCCAACCTTTTATTTCATATAACGATATACAATTGACTCATACGGTCTTAAGTTAAGATTGGTAATATCTTTACTTGAATCTTTGTAATTTGATAATAATACTTCTTGTTTCATACCATCTAATTGAACATGAACTGGTACAGAATACGTTATTTCTTCTCCATAGAAGTTATTTATAACAAGTAATACTTCATTATTTACAGTACGTGTATACGCCCAAATGCTAGGATGATTTCCATCTAAAATAGCATATTTCCCTTCTGTAAGGACATCGTATTTTTTTCTAAGTTCAATTAGCTTTTTATAATGATAAAATACAGATTCTCTATCTTCTAATGCCTTCTCTACGTTTATTTCTTTAAAATTTTCAGCCACAGAAATCCAAGGTGTACTTGTTGTAAAACCACTGTTCACCTCTTCATTCCACTGCATCGGAGTACGGGAATTGTCACGAGATTTTTGTTTTAAAATCCCGATAATCTCTTTTTTTGATAATCCTTCTTCTAGCTTTATATCATATATATTTAACGATTCTACATCACGATATTGCTCGATGGACTCGAATTTAGGATTCGTCATACCGATTTCTTCACCTTGGTAAATGTAAGGCGTTCCTTGCAACATATGCATAGCTGTCGCTAACATTTTCGCAGATTCATTTCGGTACTTCTCATCATCACCAAACCGTGAAACGATACGAGGCTGGTCATGATTACACCAGAATAACGCATTCCATCCTCCGCCCTTTTGCATTTCAATTTGCCAATTAGACATAATTTCTTTTAATTTAATGAAATCAAAATCAGCTTTCGTCCACTTATCACCATTCGGATAATCTACTTTTAAATGATGGAAACTAAACGTCATGCTTAGTTCATTGCGCTCAGGATTCGAATATTTAATACAATTATCAATTGTCGTAGATGACATTTCTCCAACTGTAATTACATCTTTCCCTTCAAAAACATTTTGGCTCATCTCTTGTAAATATTCATGGACGCGTGGACCATCTGTGTAATATTTACGCCCATCACTTGTAGCAGTGGTGCCTTCATCACTTAAAAATCTTTGATCTTTTGAAATTAAGTTAATAACATCAAGGCGGAATCCTTTTACACCTTTCTCCAACCAAAAGCGCATCATATCGTACACTTCTTCACGAAGCTTTTCATTTTCCCAGTTTAAATCAGCTTGCGTCTCATCAAATAGATGTAAAAAATATTGCCCTGTTTTCTCATCATATTTCCAAGCAGATCCTCCAAATTTAGACTGCCAATTATTCTTTTCATCACGCCAAATATAATAATTTCGATACGGACTATTCTTATCTTCTTTTGCTTCTTTAAACCACTTATGCTCCGTTGAACTATGATTTACAACGATATCAAGCATGATTTCAATGTCACGTACTTTCGCTTCTTTTAAAAGCTCTTCAAACTCTTCCATCGTCCCGTAAGATGGATCAATGCTGTAATAATCACTTACATCGTATCCATTGTCATTTTGTGGTGATCCGTATATCGGTGTTAACCAAATATAATCCACTCCAAGTTCCTTTAAATAATCTAATTTCTCTGTAACTCCCTTTATATCACCGGTTTCTTTATTATAGTAACTATTAAAGCTCTTCGGATAAATTTGATAGACTACACTTTTATGCCAATCTTTCATGCTTAATTTCCTCCTACTTCTGTTTTACTCGTTTCGCAAATAACCATGTTAATGTAAATGGAATTACTACTGCGATTATCATCCCTACAATAAACATTGGAATCGATTTCGGAATGATAGAAATAAATGCTGGCAATCCGCCAATTCCGATTGCTGGTGCTAATACACCATTTAATGTAATAAATATCGCTGCTATAGCAGACCCAATAATCGCTGCATAGAACGGGAATTTATTTCTTAAATTCACACCGAACATCGCTGGCTCTGTAATACCGAAGTACGCTGAGATTGCTGATGTTGATGCCATACTTTTATCATTTTGATTTTTAGAAATCCAGAACATCGCTAGTGCCGCACTACCTTGTGCAATGTTAGAAAGAGCAATCATCGGCCAAATAAATGTACCGCCGTGCTGTGCAATTAGCTGTAAATCAATTGCAATAAACATATGATGCATTCCTGTAATTACGAGCGGTGCATATAATGCTCCAAATAATACTGCTCCAACTACTGGTACCGTTTCATATACGCCAACTAATCCAGCCGTTAATAAATCGCCAATATGACGTGTAACTGGACCGATAATTCCTAACGCTAACACACCCGTTACAACGATTGTTGTAATTGGTACAACTAATAATTGAATTGCGTTTGGCACATGTTTCTTTAAGAAGATTTCAACTTTACTTAATACGAATGCTGCTACTAAAATGGGTAAAATTTGACCTTGATACCCTACCTTTTCAATTTGGAATAGCCCTAAAATATCGAAGTACTCAATCTTTTGTCCCTCTAAACCAGTCGCTGCTTTTCCATAATCCCACGCGTTTAATAAGGCCGGATGCACAAGCATTAATCCCATAACAATCCCTAGTATTGGACTACCACCAAAGCGCTTCGTTGCTGACCAACCAACAAGTGCCGGTAAGAATACGAATGCTGTATTGGCCATCATATTAATTAAATCCCAAAGCCCACCTAAGTTCGGATATACTTCTAATAAATTTTTCCCATCAAAAAATAAGTCCTTTGCCCCTAACAGGTTATTAATCCCCATTAGTAAACCTGCCGTAATAATTGCTGGCAAAATCGGCATAAATACATCTGAAAATACTTTTACAAACTTTTGAACTGGATTTAATTTTTTATCCCCTGAACCTTTTACGTCAGCTACTGTCGATTCTTCCATACCTGCAAGCGTTATCAATTCAGCGTATACTCGATCGACATCACCTGGACCAATTACAATTTGAAATACCCCAGCGTTATGAAACGCTCCCTTTACTAATGAAACAGACTGTAATTTATCATTATCTATTTTATTTTCATCTTTTAAAGCGATACGTAGCCTCGTTACACAGTGCGCAGCTTGTTCAATATTGTCTTTCCCACCAATATACTGCAACACTTCTTTTGCTGTTTTACGATAGTCTTTCCCCATATTCCCGTCCCTCTTTTCTTTTTTTGATACCGTTTACACTTACATATTAACTCGTATATATAAGTTAGTCAACACTCATATATATAAGTTGGTGATTTTTTTATAAAGTGAAACTTTAATCAGTGGGGGTTTTGTTCATCCCCCACTGATTATTAGCCTTCACCAATCGGGCGTTTACAGGCAGTTGATCTCCCACCTAACTTCTTTGCTCCAGCTGAATTTTGAGGTGGGAGTTTTACTGCCCACAAATAGCGGGATAAATAAAGAGATGGAACGATTATTTCGCTCCATCTCTTTATTTTCTTCGCGCCACATCCGAAAAGTGAAAAATATCTAAACGGTGACGTGATTCCGTATATTCGAACTGACTCCCATCGTATAAATAAGTAAAGTTTTTTACAACGACAACATAGTCTGTTCCATTTAAATCCAAATACTTTCGGTCATCCTCTGTACATGGTTGCACTTCAATTACCCGCTGTGAATAGCTAATATGTAGCCCTAATTCTTTCTCAATATATTTATAAATCGATGCAGTTGCAATTTCTCTCGTTAATCCTGGAATATATTCCGATACAAAATGGTTTATATCTAAAATCACTTTTTCTCCATCAATATTTCGTACACGTTTAATATGATTTATTTCCGTTTTTTCTTTCACGTTTAATAACTTTGCTACATCTTGTGTCGCTTTCATTTTCTCTATTTCCACGACTTCTGTAATACAATGACGTCCTAGACGTTCATTTTCTTCTTGGAAACTTACAATACCACCAAAGTTAAATTCAATGTTTTTGCGCTTTAATACAAAAACACCTTTTCCGTGTATTTTTTGAACATGTCCACGCTCTTGCAATAAATCTACAGCTTTTCTTACAGTACCCCTACTTGCCTCATACTGCTTCATTAATTCCGTTTCTGATGGGATTTTACATCCTTCTTTTAATTGTTTATTATCAATAGACTTGCTGATTTCTGTATAAATTTGTTCATACTTACTCATCATCTACAATAGCCCCTTGTCACCTTCTAGTTCTATATGTATTATACCACGCTATACTCTTCTGCCAATCTCTCACTTATTTTCCAGTACAAGAAAACTATAGGTAAATATTTGGTCTCTAAAACGTATTTTTATAAATTTTTCTTTTCATTCAAAAAAACATGTAGTATACTAACTTCAAAATCAGAGGAGAAAGGGAGCAAAGAACTATGCTTACTTATACAACTGTAGTTACATTTGCACAAAAACATCATCATCATACTTAACCCTTGAAACCTAGCGGAAAAATTACGCGTAGGTACAAGGGTTATTCCCGTTGTACCTACGCTTTGGCAAAGAGCCATGTAGGTATTTTTTATCTACATGGCTCTTTTTTTATTGCCAAAAATGCTAGTAAAAAATGATGTTTAAGCAAAACTTACTACAAAGGAGTTAACAAAAATGGAAACGAAAAAATGGGGATTATGGATTTTAACAGCTTTTGTTATCGGGAATATGGTTGGCGGTGGCGTATTTATGCTCCCAGCAAATTTAGCACACGTATCAGGTCCAATGGGATCTACACTGGCATGGAGTATTACAGGACTTGGTGTATTTATGATTGCACTCGTATTTGGAAATTTAGCAATTCGTAAACCAGAATTAAAAGCAGGACCACAAAGTTACGCCCAAGCAATGTTTACTTCTCAAAAGACAGGTAAAGTTGCAGGATATAGTATGGCTTGGGGATACTGGGCTGCTAACTGGGCTGCTACAGCATCTGTAATTATTTCCTTTGCAGGATATTTATCAACATTCTTCCCAGTTTTACAAAGTAAGCAAATTCTCTTTTCAACAAACGGATTTTCATTAGAACTTGGAAAAGCTTTAACCTTCATAGTATGTAGTATGATGCTATGGGGAATTCAATATATTCTTTCTCAAAATATTGATAGAGCCGGAAATATGAACCTTCTTGCAACAATCGCAAAAATCATCGGATTTACAATGTTTATTGTAATCACATTATTCATTTTCAATGCCTCTAATTTCGGGGACGGTCAAACATTTATGAATGAAGCTGGACAACCTATTTCGTTGGGTGGACAAATAAATTCCGCTGCTATTGCAACACTTTGGGCGTTTATCGGTATTGAGTCAGCAGTTATGCTCTCTAACCGTGCAAAATCTCAGCACGATGTTAAGAAAGCTACGATTTTCGGATTAATCATCGCTCTTCTTATTTACATGGCAATTACTCTACTAACAATGGGCGCTCTTCCACAAGACGCTTTAAAAGAGTCTCAAAAACCATTAGTAGATGCATTAAATTTAGCAATTGGTACTAAAGGTGCTTATATAATGGCCTTACTTGCACTCGTATCTTTATTCGGCTCTACTGTAGGATGGATCGTTGTTAGCTCAGAAGTACCTTACCAGGCTGCTAAAAATGGACTTTTCCCTAAGTTTTTCAGTAAAACAAATAAAAAAGGTAGTCCTTCAAAATCATTATTTATTACAAATGTGATGACGCAAATTTTCTTATTCTCAACGATTTCTGGTACTGTTTCAGAAGCATATAATTTCGCTATTGTTGTAGCGACATTAGCATATTTAATCCCGTACCTTGTTTCTACCTTGTATCAGTTAAAATTAGTTATTACGGGGGAAACGTATGATATAATGCCGGGATCTCGAATAAAAGATGGAATCATTACTGCATTAGCATTTTTATATTCCATATGGGTTATTAAAACGGGAACTGCTGATTTAAAAACATTCTTCTTAGGCATTGGTTTGTTTGTATTAGGTCTTATTCTTTATCCAGTTTTAATGAAAGATTCACAAAAAAAACAATAAAAAAGAGAAGCTTTTCGCTTCTCTTTTTTTATTAAAAATCAGTTAATAACTTTTCTTTTAGTTCCCCTATATCTAACGGTTTCGCATAATAAAAACCTTGTACAAAGTCGCAACTCATTGATTTTAATAAACTTTCTTGTTCTACCGTTTCTACCCCTTCAGCAACCACTAATAAATTTAAACTATGGGCGATTTCAATAACCGATTTTACAATCGTTCGCTCTGGTTGTGCATGATCATAATGAAACTCACGAATAAAATTACGATCAATTTTCACAATATCAAGTGGTAGTTGTTTTAAATAATATAATGAGGAATACCCTGTTCCGAAATCGTCTAAAGCGATTAAAATTCCCATACTTCTTAATTCTTGTAATGTAGCAATAATATAATCAAAATGACGTACAGCTATACTTTCTGTTATTTCTAATATTAAACGATTTGGCGGAAACCCTGTTCGCTTCAATATACTACGAACAGATAAAATAAATCGCTTTTGCATCAATTGTTGTATTGATAAATTAACAGATAACTTCAGTCCCTCTTGATAATCTGGTAAAGTTTTAAACAGTCGACATGACTTTTCTAGTACCCAGTCTCCTAGTTTTATAATAAGTCCACACTCTTCAGCTACAGGGATAAATTCACTTGGTGAAATAGGACCTTCTTCTGTCCTACAGCGTACTAAAGCCTCAATACCAGTACATTTCTTTGTTTTCAAATCAATAATGGGTTGTAATGCCACTTTTAATTCTTCGTCACGAATCGCTTTTTGCAAAGCAAATTCTATTTTCATTCTACGGTTTATTTTCGCACGTAATTCATCTGTAAAGAAGCACGCCGCATTTCTTCCTTGCTCTTTCGCACTATACATGGCTAAATCCGAATTTTTTAATAACGTTTCAACGTCTTTTCCATCTTGCGGATAGGAACAAAGTCCTAGACTAGCTGAAATATATACTTCATGACCTTCAAGCATAAATGGCGCTTGAAAGCATGACAACACGGATGTCGCTAACTGCCTCATCTCATCATGTGTATGAGTTTTTGTTAACAGCACAAATTCGTCGCCACCAAGCCTAGCCAGAACATCTTTCTCTCCTAGCACATAATGCAACCGTGAAGCAACTTCGCTTAAAAGTAAATCTCCTATCATATGACCTAACGTATCATTCACTAATTTAAAACGATCTAAATCAAAGTAAATCATGCCAAACTCTATTTTCTCTGCAATCATCTTATTTACAGTCGTAATTAACTGTAAACGGTTCGGTAAACTTGTTAACGCATCATGATAAGCAAGTTCCCTATAACGACTTTCGCTTAATCGTAATCTTTGTTCTGCTTCTTTCCTACTACTTATATCATTTCGAATTGCAATAAATTGATAAGGTTCTCCCTTTTCATTTAAAAATGGAACAATTGTTGTTTTAACCCAATAATACGTACCATCTTTTGCTTGATTTCGAATTTCCCCTGTCCAGACTTTTCCACTCAAAATACGCTTCCATAGGATTTGAAAAAATGCTTTCGGATGATATCCGGAATTTAAAATACGGTGATCTTTTCCTATTAACTCTTCTCTTTTATATTTTGAGATTTTACAAAATTTATCATTCACATATGTAATAAGACCATTTCGGTCTGTAATAGCAACAATTGAAGACTCATCTAATGCTAATTTTAAATCTTGCAATGAAGAGTCATATAATGCATGACCTCTTTGTTCTAGCATGCGCACCTCTCCTTGCTTCCTATCTGACTAAAACACAACTCGTTTCTCTTCATAGAAATAGAGATATTTCATTTTCTAACAATACGCCTTTACATAAAATGAAACTTTAATCAGTGGGGGGGCCATCCCCCACTGATTATTAGCCTTCACCAATCGGGCTTTTATCTCCCACCTAACTTCCTCACATTCACCGAATTTTGAGGTGGGAGTCTTACTGCCCTTTAATGCGGGATAAATCACAATTTTTTTCTAAATAGGCCGATTAAAATAACATAATATTATTTATAAAAAAAGCAATATGGTGCTGTTTTAATTATAGTAGAAGCTTCTCATCTCTCTACTTATCTAAGCTTATTATACAGTATTCTCTTACATTCTTTGAATTTGTAAAGTGACAATTTCATCACTATTAGCCTCTGCTCCCTACTAATACGACCTCACACCTAACCTCTTTTATTTCATTAAATGTTAAGATGTAAATCTAACTGCCGATACATAATGAAATAGAGATTAATATACAAAATGCAACGATTCACGAATAATAATATAAAGTGAAACTTTAATCAGTGGGGGTTTTGTTCATCCCAACTGATCACCAATCGGGCTTTTACGGGTAGCAGGGCTTCCACCTAACTTCTTTGTTCCAGCTGAATTTTGAGGTGGGGGTTTTACTGCCCACAAATAGCGGGATAAAGCCAAAATTTGCATTTAACATATTGAATTATAATAATAAAATATTAACATATTTTCACCTTGTTTTTGGAAATATTTTATAAATAAATTATTAAACTAAAAAAGAGGATATCCTCTTTTTCAGTTTAATACTGATATGGTATTTGCTGATAACCCGGGTATGGCATTGGATATGGTGCTGGGTATGTTACTGGGTACGGTGCTGGATAGTAGCCTCCACCTGCCGCACCCGTTAATGCGCCAGCTGTAAGCCCACCTAACATGCCTCCAGCAAAACTTCCTGGGAAAAATCCTCCGCCCCACGAACCGCCACCCCAGCCCCATCCACCACCGTGATGATGATGATCATAATGATTGTGTCCTCCATGGTGATTATGCCCTCCCCCACCATGATGATTACGATAATATCCTCCGTGATTTAGCATATAGTTCATTTCTCTTCCTCTCCTTTTCAATTTCCCTACTTTAATATGTGTTGTATGAATAGTAAGGATACTGTTAATAATCCGTATAGTATGGATAGCAATATCCGCCATAACCAAACGCAGGACTAAGTAAAGCCCCTTCCAGGAAAGAATCCTCCTCCTAAAAATGGAGAATGTACAAATCCACCAAATGGAAGATCGTACATTTTATTCATCCCCTTTTCTATATAAAAATGTAATAATATACTGTATGTAGGACAAATGCGGAAAGCATGGGGAAAATGTCTATATTTTGTAAAAAAAACAAAACACTTTATAATAAGAATGTCAGATTACACCTTTTATATAAGAAGTCTATATTTAAGAAAGATTTGAGGAATTTTATAGAAATGAAGAAACCTATCGTTCAATTATTATTAATATTTACAATCGTATCTATCGTTCTTTTCCTATTAAATACATCGGTTATTTCTTTATATACGTTTGTTGGTGCTCTATGGTCCATCACAATCGTAGGAATTTCATTCGTTATTTTTATCGAAAATAGATCACCCCAAAGCACCTTAGCGTGGTTTTTAGTATTAGCACTTCTTCCTGTTGTAGGTGTCCTTTTATACTCTATTTTCGGGCGTAGCCGTTGGAGAAGAAAAAAACATCTTCATCGTTCAGAAGAACAAAGAAAGTTATTCCGCGAAATATTAGAAGGAAGACGACTAGAATTATCACTCACAGTCCCATTACATGAACGTTCTATACATTTAACAGAAGTCGTACAAAAATTCGGAGGCGGGCCTGCCGCAGATAGAACGACAACAAAACTTTTAACAAACGGTGATCAAACCTTTTCAGAAATTTTGAACGCAATCGAGAATGCAAAACATCACATACATATTCAATACTATATTTATAAATCTGATGAGATTGGTACAAAAGTACGAGATGCTTTAATACAAAAAGCAAAAGATGGTGTTATTGTACGCTTCCTTTATGATGGACTCGGAAGTAATACGTTAAGACGACGATTTTTACAACCTATGAAAAAAGCTGGAATTGAAATTGTCGAATTTGACCCTATTTTTTCAGCTTGGTTACTCGAGACAGTTAATTATCGTAATCACCGTAAAATCGTCATTGTAGATGGAGAAATTGGTTTTACCGGAGGGCTCAACGTCGGTGATGAATATCTTGGTCGCTCAAAAAAATTCCCTGTTTGGCGTGATAGTCATTTAAAAATAGAAGGAAAAGCATTGTATAAATTACAAGCCATCTTTCTAGAAGATTGGCTTTATGCGTCTAGTGGATTGAATACTTATTCTTGGGATCAATTTATGAATAGACACTACTTCCCAGGAAAAGAAATTAAGGATGCAGAAGGTGCGGTGCAAATTGTAGCAAGTGGACCAAGCTCAGATGATAAAAGTATTCGTAATACATTACTAGCTGTTATGGGCTCAGCCAAAAAATCTATTTGGATCGCTACACCATACTTTATTCCGGATCAAGAAACTTTAACATTATTACGCTTAAGTGCAATATCTGGCATAGATGTACGCATTTTATATCCTGGTAAGAGTGATAGTATTATTAGCGATCAAGCATCTCAATCCTATTTCACTCCACTTTTAAAAGCTGGTGCTTCTATTTACAGTTATAAAGATGGATTTATGCACGCAAAGATTGTACTCGTTGACGATAAAATTGCAACAATCGGAACAGCAAATATGGATGTACGTAGCTTTGAATTGAATTATGAAATTATTAGCGTACTATATGAATCAGAAACCGTTCATGATATTAAACGCGATTTTGAAGAAGACTTTAAACACTCCACTGAAATTAAATGGAACTCGTTCCAAAAAAGAAGTATCAAAAAACGAATATTAGAGTCCTTTATGCGACTCATTTCTCCTTTACTATAAGCAATCAATGTGATATTGATTGCTTTTTCTTTTATATTTCCCCCTTCTCCTTTTCTTTGCATACCATATTAAAACAAGTTATCATAAGATGTATTACTTTATGAAAATAATGTTAGGTGGGAAATACATGTTAGAACAATTTCATATACATTCTGATTTAAAACAGCAGCTTTCTACAATTCATGAAAAGAATAAACAAGAAGCTGGTGAAAATGCACATTTAATTGGCAAGAAAATATATAAAGCATCTGATAACAGCATTATTGAAGATGCCATTACAGCACTTTTACTTGGTAAAAACATTCTATTAAAAGGACCAACTGGTAGTGGTAAAACAGTACTAGCGGAAACTCTTTCTTCTTTATTCCAAAAACCAATGCATAGCATTAACTGTTCTGTCGACTTAGATGTAGAAGGTATTTTAGGATACAACACATTACAAACAAAAGACGGCGCATCTGAAGTTACGTTCGTTAACGGTCCTCTTATGAAGGCAATGAAAAACGGTCATTTCCTTTATATCGATGAAATCAATATGGCAAAACCTGAAACGTTACCACTTCTTCATGGTGCGTTAGATTACCGTAAAATGATTACAAACCCATTTACACAAGAAGTTGTATACGGTGATGACGAATATCGCGTAATTGCTGCGATTAACGAAGGTTATGTTGGGACAAGTGAACTAAACGAAGCGTTAAAAAACCGTTTCGTTATTATTGAAGTTCCTTACATTCAAGGTGATACATTAAAAGAACTATTACTATCTGAATCAAAATTAAATGATGTTGCAACAATTGAAAAGTTCGTTGCATTCGCAAGCGATCTTATGCCTTTAGCTCGTGATGGGCGCGTAAGTGAAGAAGCAGCTAGTATTCGTGGCATTATCGATGCATGTGATTTAGGTGTATATATTCCTGTTATGCGTGCAATTGAACGTAGTATTATCGCAAAATTAAACGATGAAACAGAACAAATGACTGTCCGTGAATTAGCAGAAAGTTATTTCTTTGAGGGATAATTCATGAGACAAATTTTTAGTGACAAAAAAATTGATGCGTCGCTGTTTCTACAAATGGAAAACTTAATGTATGCTCTTCTAAAAGAAGACGATGCCTATCTTGAGTATGGCTATAAAGCATACTACGACGAAATTGAAAAAAAGGTTGTCATTAGTCACTTTTGGGATGATCGAAAAGAAGAGGATACAGTAATCGGATTAAAAAGTGAAGTGTTCTTAAAGGCACTTGGTAATAAACATTACTCGGACATGACTTTAATTCGTTCTTATGCGATTGAGTTACAAGAATCGCCGCTAAAAAAGTTTTTAACACAATTATTTGTTCTATTAGAAGATTTACGTGTTGAGGAAATCGTCAAAAATTTACGTCCTGGCACAAAACATATTTTTAAACGCCGAAAAGAAATGTATCGCAATTACTTTGGCTCACAAAATGAAATAAATCGTGTTCGTAACTATCACGGTGATCGTCTATTTTGTCTATGCTATCTTTCATTAACGAGTGATAAATATGAAATGTTTAATAATGAATATTTCGAGCAAATTGAATCAATTTTGCATGAAACATTCCAAGCTCGTAATACGGAAGATATTATGTATATTGTTGAGAAAATTCGCTATCGTTTAGAAGGACTTCTGGAAAGTGATATGCTTAATAATTATTTCGGACATGCACCGCTTTATTTATCTGTGATTGCAGATGAGAAAGACAGTCGCGCTGAAAAATTAGCAAATGATGATACGCAGCTCCTAGATGACGATGATAACAAAAACAAAATGGATGAAAGCTTCTCGACATGGCACCGTGAAAATAAAAACAATGAAAACGAGAACTTTTTACGCTTTGATTTAGAAAGCGGAACAAAAACAAATATGATGGGTGATACTGCTCGTGAATCAGAAGATGGTGACCAAGCACTTGGTTCTGTACAAGGTACTTCCCAAAAAAGTACACAATCTAACTTTGATGGTACTGATACAGAGGAAGCAAGAGCGTCTCATGCTTCTAGCCAAAACGACGGTGCATACGGCAAGTATAATGTGGGAGCTTCTCATACATTTAAAGAAGCTCGCAAATCGAATCCTGATGAGAAAAAAGATTACCAAGCTATCAAATCAGTCGTTAATAAAGATGTAAAAGAATTAAAGAAAATTATCGAAAAAACAATTGAAAACAAAACGAATGCAAACAGTGATAAATATTACGGAAGGCTTCGTAAGAAATTCCTTCGTATTTATACTGAAAAGCAGCCGCGTATGTTTTATAAAAAAGGACAAGAATCACAAGAGCTCGACGTTGCATTCCAACTATTAGTGGACTGCTCTGGTTCTATGTATAACAAAATGGAAGAAACGAAGAAGAGTGTGGTCCTATTCCATGAAGCGTTGAAATCTTTAAAAATCCCGCACGCTATTAGTGGATTTTGGGAAGATGCTTCTAGTGCTAAACCTGAAGATAAACCGAACGTTATCCATGAAGTTGTTACGTATAAAAACTCAACGTTACCAAACGTCGGTCCAGAAATTATGCAACTTCGCGAAGAAGAAGATAACCGCGACGGGTATATTATTCGTATCGTTTCCGAAAAGCTTGCGAAAAGACCAGAAAAACATAAATTCTTACTTGTCTTTACAGACGGTGAACCTTCTGCACTAGACTATCAACAAGACGGAATTTTAGATACGCACGAAGCAGTCAAACTTGCTCGTAAAAGTGGTATGGAAGTAATCGGCATCTTTATCGAAGAAGGCGAAGCGAAAGAAGCGACTTATCAACTAATGAAAAACATTTATAACCATCACTTCTTAGTTGCAAATCATGCTGAAGATTTACGCCTGAAGATTAAACCATTGTTGAAGAAACTATTACTGAAGACGATTGAATAGAAAAACAGGAGCCACGAGGCTCCTGTTTTTTCGTTCACTCACTGTGTTTCTGGTTGAAATTTATATGGAATGGCTACTTCTAACAATGCTTCAAATCCCCCATCGTAGAATGGGAATCGTTCATTTGCGATTGTCCGATCCACCCACTCGATTGCGGAAATTTCTTCTTCATCTTCTGCACCAAGTTCACCTGTTACAACATTTGCTCGGAATGTAAAAAATAACGCATGATTCCCTGGTTCTTCAAAGAATTTTTCATTGATCGCAACAAGTCCACCTGCCGCAGCAGTTAAACCTGTCTCTTCTTTCACTTCTCTTACTAGTGCTTCCTCTAATATTTCACCTTTTTCAACAGCCCCGCCTGGCAATGACCAAACGTTTTGTTCTATATTATGTACCATTAATATTTTATCTTTTTCGCTATCGTGTATTAATGCATATACAACATCAACTCTTTGCATGTTGCTTTTCTCCCTTCCTAAAATAATTAAGAGCCAATTCCTAAGAATCGGCTCTTCCTATTAATTCATCACTAACTCAGCTGCGAGCTTTTTTTTTAACTTGGCTAACATATCAGTTGTCATTCTGTCTAAATCATATTCTGCCTTAAAGCCCCACTCTTTCATTGCTGCTGTTGCATCAATAGAGTTCGGCCAGCTATCAGCGATTGTTTGACGAGCTGGATCTACTGCGTAATCCATTGTAAAGTTCGGAATGTGTTTACGGATTGATGCTGCAATTTGCTCTGGTTCAAAACTCATTGCTGTAATGTTAAACGCATTTCTATGAACTAGTTTATTTGGATCAGCTTCCATTAATGAGATGATTGCCTGTAAAGCATCTGGCATATACATCATGTCCATGTATGTTCCTTCTGCAATGTATGAGGTGTATGTACCTTTTTTAATCGCCTCATAATAAATTTCAACTGCATAGTCAGTCGTTCCGCCTCCTGGAGGAGCTACGTAAGAAATTAAGCCTGGGAAACGTACACCGCGCGTATCAACGCCAAACTTTTGATGATAATAATCACATAGTAATTCTCCTGCTACTTTGTTTACCCCATACATCGTAGTAGGACGCTGAATTGTATCTTGTGGTGTATTATCTTTTGGCGTTGATGGACCAAATGCACCGATAGAACTTGGCGTGAAAAACTTACAGTTTAATTCACGTGCTGCTTCTAATGCATTTACAAGTCCGCCCATATTTAAATTCCAAGCAAATAACGGATTTTTTTCTGCAGTTGCTGAAAGTAAAGCCGCTAAATGAATAATTGTATCTACTTCATTACGCTTTGCAATATCATGTAATTTTTGTCCATCCGTTACATCTAACGTTTCAAATGGACCAGACGTTACTACTTCACTGTCTGTTTCACGAATATCTGTTGCAATAACATTTGATGCGCCGTATACATCACGAAGTTTCATTACTAGTTCAGAACCAATTTGCCCTAAAGAACCGGTTACTAGAATTTTTTTCATTTTTCCCACTCCCCATTTGCAAGCTATTCAAAAGATGTCGTTACTTAAATGATACCCATTTCTTTCCCTACTTTTTCATACTTACGAATTGCTTCATCTAGCATTTCTTTCGTATGAGCTGCTGTAGGCATATTACGAACGCGTCCCATTCCTTTTGCTACGGTTGGGAATACGATAGATTTTGCGTATACGCCTTCTTCATTTAGACGTTTACTAAATTCTTGTGTTAATACTTCATCACCAATAATACAAGGCGTAATTGGTGTCTCACTTTCTCCAATGTTAAAGCCAAGTTCTTTTAACCCTTGTTTTAAATAGCGACCATTTTCCCATAAACGATCGTGTAACTCTGTGCTTTCCATTAGAATTTCAATTGATCTCATACAAGCAGCTGCATCAGCTGGTGTTAAAGCTGTTGAGAATAAGAATGGACGTGAACGCACTTTTAACCAATCGATTAAGTTTTGTTTCCCAGCTACATATCCACCAATTACCCCAATTGCTTTTGATAATGTACCAATTTGGAAATCAACTTTATCAGAAAGGCCGAAATGTTTTACAGTACCTGCACCTTTGCCAAGTACACCTGAACCGTGTGCATCATCTACATATGTCATTAAATCCAGCTCTTCTGCAATTTCAACAATCTCTGGTAATTTTGCAATATCTCCATCCATTGAGAAAACACCGTCTGTAATAACCATTAATTTATTATAAAGACCTGATTCTTTTGCCTCGATTGCTTTTTTGCGTAAATCTTCCATATCAGAATGCTTATAAACGATGATTTTCGCTCTTGATAGACGACTACCATCAATAATAGATGCATGGTTTAATTCATCTGAAAGAATCGCATCATTTTTATCCATAACAGCTGAAATCGCTGCCATATTACAGTTAAATCCTGATTGATAAGCAATTGCTGCTTCTGTATGTTTAAACTTTGCAATTGTTTCTTCTAATTTAATATGCAAATCTAAAGTACCGTTAATTGTACGAACAGCTCCTGCTCCAACACCGTACTTATGAATTGCACCAATTGCTGCTTCTTGTAAGCGATTATCAGTCGCTAATCCAAGGTAGTTGTTTGAAGATAAGTTAATATATTCTTTTCCGCCAATTGTAATAATCGGTCCATTTGGACTTTCAAGCGGATCAATTACGTTATAAAGCCCCTTTGATTTTAAATCCTCTAAATTTTCTTCTAAAAAGTTTGCAAGTGTTTTACTAGACATCGTGAAGCCTCCCATCGTTCATGTAAGCGGATTATTATCTTAATAGTTCTAATAATCCCTCTACTAGCTTAACACGTTTTCAGAATTTATTATAGAAAAATAGTTTAAAGAAACCGCTTACAATTTTAAATTATAAATGATTCATTACAAGAAATCTATCATTTACTTTTCATATTTGATAGAATTAAAAAAATATTTAGGAGGCTTTTAAAATGGCATTTACTGAATCTGATGTATATAATAACGAATCGTTTTTAGAGCAATATATGCAGCGAAGATATCGAGAAAATAGTCCAAACGAATCCCTTGAAAAACCAGCATTCTTTCAGCTCATTGGCAATGTAACAGGAAAACAAATCCTCGATTTAGGTTGTGGTGATGCTAAATTCGGCGAAGAATTATTAGAACATGGATGCCACTCTTACACTGGTATTGAAGGCTCCGAGCTTATGTATGAAAAAGCTAAAAAACAACTAGAAAATAAAAATGGCACCGTTCATTTTTTAAACCTCAAAGACTACACATACCCTCCTTCTACTTTTGATTTAGTAACATCTAGACTCGCCTTACATTATATTGAACACCTTGATATCATTTTTCAAAATGTGTTTCAAACTTTAAAAACAAACAGAACCTTCACCTTTAGCGTTCAACATCCCGTTATTACCTCTTCATTTGAAAGCTTGCAAACGAGTGGTAAAAGAACTAGTTGGCTCGTCGATGATTATTTCGAAACAGGAAAACGAGTTGAGCCATGGATTGATCAAGAAGTTATTAAATATCACCGGACTACGGAAGAATATTTTACATTATTACAACAAGCCGGATTTACGATTACAAGCTTAAAAGAAGCTACACCAAATCGAAACTGTTTTCAAGATGAAGAAGAATATGAACGACGTTTACGTATTCCCCTTTTTCTATTATTTTCTTGCCAAAAATAAAAAAGACGATGAATCCTCATCGTCTTTTTTCGTTATCTCATCGCCTGAACAGCCTCTTTAAGTACACGTCTTCCTCTTCCATGCGGGATACAGAGCGGTGTCCCAAATAACGGATCAGCGCTTATTTGACACTCCATACGGAATACATCCCGAACTAACTTCTGGTCAATAACTTCTTCTGGTTTACCTTGCGCATATATTTGTTTATCTTGAATAGCTACAATGTTGTCTGCATAACGACATGCCAAATTTAAATCGTGCAATACCATAACAATCGTTCTTTGCTCTGTTTCATTTAATTCGAATAATAAATCTAACACTTCAATTTGGTGCGTCATATCTAAATATGTAGTCGGCTCATCAAGCAAAATAATATCTGTATCTTGTGCAAGGGTCATTGCAATCCAAGCACGTTGACGTTGTCCACCTGAAAGGGCATGAACATCACGTTCAGCAAATTCTGTCATACCCGTTGCAGCAAGCGCTTTTTGTACCATTTCCTCATCTTTTTCGGACCATTGCTTCAGCCATGTTTGATATGGATAACGTCCTTGCTTTACAAGTTGTAATACCGTAAGTCCTTCCGGTGCTTGTGGCCCTTGCGGTAAAATCGCCATTTGACGAGCGATTTGCTTCGTTTGCATACTTTGAATTGCTTGATTATCTAACAAAATGTCACCGGTTGTTGGCTTTAATAATCTAGCTAGTGAACGTAATAAAGTTGATTTCCCACAACCGTTAGAACCGATGAAGATTGTAATTTCCCCTTTTGGAATTTCTAAATTCAGCTCATCAATAATAATCGTTTCACCATACGACAGCGTCAAGCGTTTCGTCTCCAATGCTTTTTGCATATTCATCTCCCTTTATGAATTCCGACTTTTATAAAGTAAATAAATAAAATAAGGTGCACCAATTGCTGATGTAAATACCCCTGCTGGAATTTCAAGTGGTGTGAAAACTGTACGCCCAATTAAATCTGCAGCGAGTACTAGAATTGCACCGATAATCGCCGCAACTGGGAGCAATGCACCGTAGAAAGAGCCAACTAATCTTCGCGAAATATGAGGTGCCATTAAACCAACAAATCCAATTCCTCCTGCAAAGGCAACTGCCCCGCCAATTAAAGCTGTACTAAGTAATAACATGAATACGCGTGACTTCGTTAAAGGAACACCCAGTCCTACCGCAATATCATCCCCTAACTCTTGAGCATTTAAATGTCTAGCCGCTATAAATGATATTACCGTTAAAATAAGAACCCACGGCGCAAGTACCATAACATTTTGCCATGAAGAACCGTAAACAGTACCTGTGATCCATACATTCGCTTGACTTGCTTGATAAATTGGCGCTAACAACATAAATAAAGTTGTTGCTGCTTTCGTTAATGCCCAAAATCCAACACCAATTAAAACAAGACTAATCGGTGATAATCCATCATTTTTCCAGGCAAATAAATATACAAAAAACGCTACAATTGTTGCCCCAGCAAAAGCTGCTAGCGGCATATAATGAATGCTTACTGTTAACGCATTGTTTTTATCACTAAATATAGCTAAAAAGAGTACAACTGCAACACTTGCCCCGCCCGTAATTCCGATGATATCAGGAGAAGCAAGTGGGTTTCGAACGAGCCCTTGTAAAATACAGCCCGCTACCGCAAGCGCAATTCCTACGAGGATAGCAATTAAAATACGCGGCATACGAAATTTATTTACAACCATATTTGACATCGCATCACCATTTCCGGTAATCGCTTGCCATACGTCATAAGGAGCAATTTTCATATCCCCCATACCTGCACTCGCAAAAAATAATCCTATTAAAACAACTAGTAAACTCAATAAGACGAGACAAGCTCGTTTATACATTAAAAACGAGAGCTCGCCTTTTCCAATACGAAACGGAATATACTTCTTCATTTGCTAAGCCCTCTCTTACGTGCAATATAAATAAAGAATGGGGCCCCGATAAATGCTGTCATAACCCCTACTGGTACTTCTTGTGGCATAATGACATATCTTGCTGCTATATCAGCCAAGATTAATAGTATTGCACCTAACAATCCGCTATAGGGTACTCTCCATCTGTGATCTACCCCAACAAGAGCTCTTGCGAAATGAGGAGTAACGATGCCAATAAATCCAATTGGACCAGCAACCGCAACTGAACCACCAGACAACAGTACAATAATAAGTAACACGAATGATTTCATTAAAATCGTTCGTTGTCCGAGCCCCTTTGCGACATCTTCCCCCATCATTAATGTATTTACTTTCCCTGCCATCATAAAAGATGCAATCCAGCCTATTAATAAATACGGGAATACTGATTGTAAAATCTCTAACTTTCTTCCTTGCACAGATCCGGCAAGCCAAAATAACACTTCTTCAAATGCTTTTTCATTTAATACAAGTAACCCTTGTGTTAATGATGAAAATAAAGCGCTTATCGCTACACCTGCTAATGTTAACTTAAGAGGCGTTGTCCCTTCTTTTCCTAAAGAACTAGAGGCAAATACAAGTACTGCTGCAACTGCCGCTCCTAAAAAGGCAATCCATGTGAAAGCTGATAATGATGTCACGGAAAAGAGTACAATTGCTACAACTATAAAGAACGCAGCGCCTGAATTTAATCCAATAAAATCTGGAGAAGCAAGCGGATTCTTTGTTAAAGTTTGCATTAAACAACCCGCAATGGCTAAACTAGCACCAACACTTGCTGCAATTAACGCCCTTGGTAGACGCACATTTTGAATAATAATATGCTCATTTGAACCATTAAAATGGAAAAAAGCATCTACAGCTAATTTCCAGCTCGTATTTGTATATCCGAAAATAATACTTCCCCAAATACAAATAACGACTGCAACGATTCCAACAAATAATCCAATCCATTTTGCTTGATTTGTTTTTAATAACATGCAGCGTTTCCCCTTCAATGTATAATGATACGTTGTAAGTGTATTTCAACTTAATTCTCATTGTCAACGATAATGAGAACTATTTTCAGTAATATATATTGACAATCAAAAGATAAAGGCTTAATATCATGCTTGCTATTGAAAAATATTCTCAACATGTAGGGGGTACATAATGAATTTCATGCAAAAGAAATCGTTTACAGTATTTGTATTTCTACTAGCTTTTTCACTTCTTTTAAGTGCTTGTGGAAAATCAAATAACAAAGAAGAATCAACAAAAGAAGATAATAAAAAAGAAATAATTACCGTTGAACACGCAATGGGTAAAACAGAAGTTCCTGCTAATCCAAAACGTGTAGTTATTTTAACGAATGAAGGAACTGAAGCTTTACTTGAATTAGGTGTGAAACCCGTTGGTGCTGTAAAGTCTTGGACTGGTGATCCGTGGTATCCGCATATTAAGGACAAAATGAAAGATGTAAAAGTTGTTGGCGACGAAGGACAAGTTAACGTTGAAACGATTGCTTCTTTAAAACCAGACTTAATTATCGGTAACAAAATGCGTCACGAAAAAGTGTACGAGCAACTAAAAGCAATCGCACCTACTGTGTTCTCTGAAACATTGCGCGGTGAATGGAAAGATAACTTCACATTTTATGCAAAGGCTTTAAATAAAGAAAAAGAAGGTCAAAAGGTTTTAGCTGATTACGAAAAACGTATGAAAGATTTGAAAGGCCAACTTGGCGATAAAGTAAATCAAGAAATTTCTATGGTACGTTTTATGCCTGGTGATGTTCGTATTTATCATGGCGATACATTCTCTGGTGTTATTTTAAAAGAACTTGGATTTAAACGTCCTGGAGATCAAAACAAAGATGATTTCGCAGAACGTAACGTATCTAAAGAGCGTATTTCGGCAATGGATGGCGATGTATTATTCTACTTCACATTCGATAAAGGCAATGAGAAAAAAGGTTCTGAACTAGAAAAAGAATATATAAACGACCCTCTCTTTAAAAACTTAAATGCAGTAAAGAACGGAAAAGCATACAAAGTTGACGACGTTATTTGGAATACAGCTGGCGGTGTAATGGCTGCTAACTTACTACTAGACGACATTGAAAAACGCTTTGTTAAATAATTTCATTCTAACCAGCTCCCTCTTTTATGGAGCTGTTTTTTTTCATTTCACTGAAGTGTCACATTATTTCATTTTGTATTTTTATTCCCGATATGTTATATTATAAAAGTAAATATAGAATATTTTCTCTATATCAGAATAAATATTCTAATCTAAATTTTCTAATTTATCACTATTTTACTTTATTTTAGAATTCAATTACTACATTTGAAAACGCTTATTATCTTGTTTTCAGGGAAAAATACAATAACGGTTGAAGAAAAATAGATTTTTTCAGAAATTTTCTTGCTATTTCCATATAATTCTATTGACTTCTAAATATTTTGTGAATTGAAATAATTACATAAATATCCGTTATACAGGATTAGGGGGAAACAAACATGGATGCAGCTTTAAAATTAGACAAAGCTGGAGAGCAACAATCACCAAAAAAACATCCACCAGGATTATATTTGTTGTTCTTTACAGAGGCATGGGAAAGATTTAGTTATTACGGAATGCGTGGCTTATTAGTTCTTTATTTAACAACGAGCTTAGTAAGTGGCGGTTTAGGCTTTGATAAAGCAGTTGCTGTACAGATTTACGGTATTTTCACAATGTTAGTATACTTCACACCTATTATTGGTGGTTGGCTAACTGACCATTTCATTACGAAACGACACGCCATTACCATCGGCGGTATCATTATGGCACTTGGTAACTTCGTACTATTTTCAATGAACACGAAAACTGGACTATTTTTAGGATTAGGATTATTAGTTATCGGTAACGGATTCTTCAAACCAAATATTTCGACTTTATTAGGTCAATTATATAGCGACAACGATTCTCGTCGTGATAGTGCCTTCACTATCTTCTATATGGGAATTAACTTAGGAGCTCTTATCGCTCCATTCATTTGCGGTTATTTCACAGATTATAGATACGGTTTCTTAACAGCTTGTATCGGTATGATCATTGGACAGATTGCATTTAACTTATTAGCACCTCGTTACTTAGGATTAGCTGGAACAACTGTTGTCGGTAAAAAATCTAAAGAACAAAATGCAAAACCTATTGAGAAAAAACCTTTAACAACACAAGAGAAAAAGCGTACAACTGCAATTTTAATTTTAACTTGTTTCGTTGTATTCTTCTGGGCAGGATTTGAACAAGCTGGTAGTTCTTTAACACTTTACACAGATAAGTTCGTGGATCGTACAATTGGTGGATTTACAATTCCAACACCTTGGTTCCAATCTGTAAACCCACTATTCATTATCTTACTAGCATTACCAGTTTCTTCATTATGGATTAAACTTTCAAAAACAAAAAATGGTGATTTAAAAATCCCTACAAAAATGGCTTTTGGTATGATTTTACTAGGAATCGGATACTTAGTTTTAACTTTAGCTGTTCTAAAAACTGGTAGCGATGAAGGTAACATTACAATGAAAGCAAACTTACTATTCATTGTATTCACTTACATGTTCCACACAATCGGTGAATTATTCTTATCACCAATCGGATTATCTATGGTAAGTGCAATCGCACCTCTTAAATTAGCATCTTTATTAATGGGTGTATGGTTAGCTGGTACTGGCTTTGCAAACTTATTAGCAGGACAATTAGCTGCTTTCACTCAATCTTTAGGATATTTAGAAGTATTCGCAAGCATCGGTGTTATCGTAATCGTGCTAGGATTAGTACTTCTTATGTTCTCTAAGAAAATTGCACATATGATGGAATAGTAAATAAAAAAGACGCTTCTACAATTAGAAGCGTCTTTTCTATTACATCTCTTCTAAAGCCGTGACATCCACGTGAACGCTCTCTCCTGGGTTGGATACGTCATACACTTGAGCACTACCCTTCTGCTCATCACAGCTCTCAATCCATACGGGGACTCCCTCGTATGTAACATCAATTCTACTTGAAGAAGATAATATCTGTTTCACACGTTTTACATCCATTATATTATTCCTCCTTTAGCTTACAACACTCCTTTCTATCTTTTCATATCCCTTCAGAATATATTCCGTCAATTTAGCACTTCAACCGATAGTTTGTTTCTTTCTAACACGCTAATATATACGCTCTCAAATCTTCCTATTATTAGATCCTTTCCAAATAAAAAAAGACGTATATTTCACACGTCTTCTTTCCATAATATTCAAAAATTAAGAAAATAATGTTTTTACTACTTCACTTACTTTATCGTTATGAATTTGATAGTACACTTCTAACCCGCGTCTCTCAAAGCGTACTACTTTATTTTGTTTTAATTTCGTTAAATGCTGCGAAACAGTTGATTGCGGAATTTCTAATACCTCTTGTAATTGTGTTACATTACATGTTCCACGCTGCATCAGTTCCATTACTAAACGTAGACGAAGTGGATGAGCTAATGCTCTTAACATCTGTACGTCTTCTTCTGAAATACGACAGTCAAATTGGTTTTGGTTCATAAAATTCCCCTCATTTTCATTTTTTATTTTCTCTTTATTTATTTATATATCTGTTCTTATATTTCCTGTTACGACATAACTTTATCAACCTATAATGCTGAGAAAATTTTCCGACTTTTATCAGCACACAGTTCAAGAAAAAATCCCACCTGATTTTGAATATTATACTATATGATACAATAAAAAAGCAAAACAAAGGGCTAGCAATACTTTGCTTACAAACGTTGTTTTATCAGGCTTTTTGTTATATTTTCACCTTACTGAAATGTACAGTAATGATATTGTAAAATATCGTCCATAATTGATAACCTATCGTAAAGTAATTTGACCATATTTAACCACTTTGTTACGATAAAAAGGAAATTTAAGTAAGGAGGATGATGTAATATTAAAAAATGGTTTATTTTTGCGTTAATTAGCATTGCGGTTGGCTGGACCATTATCAATCACTTCCTATACAAAAAAGAAGATATAGCTTCAAAATCAAACATCCCCATTGGAACTGAAGTTGGCAATGCTGCCCTCGATTTCCTTCTGGAAACAACCACTGGTCAAGAAGTTCGTCTTACAGACTATAAAGGAAAAAAAGTAATATTGAATTTTTGGGCAAGCTGGTGTGGTCCATGCAAAATAGAAATGCCTGATATGGAAAAGTTTTATCACGATACTAAAGATATGGGGATTGAAATTGTTGCTGTAAATGCGACAGCTACTGAAAAAGACCCGAATAATGTAAAACAATTTCTTGAAGAAAACAAATATACCTTCCCCGTCCTATTAGATCAGAAAGGCCAGGCAAGTGCCACATATCAAATCATCAGCATTCCAACATCTTTTGTCATCGATACAAACGGTGTCATTCAATATAAGCATGTAGGACCAATGACATATGAAAAAATGAAAGAATATGTAAATAATTTATAGAAGCGTAATCAAATCAATTTGATTACGCTTTTTGTCTACTTTATGAACAAAATGTTACTTTTAATACTATTATGGAATAATTATACTTTTTCACGTTGACAATAGTGTTGAAGGAGAATATACTAAGCATGTAAGTTGATTGTGAATAGTTTCACAAATAATGTGAATTTCTTCACATATAATAGATAGGAGTTGTCATTATTATGAGTACTTGGACACAAATTTATGACCCATTAAACAATATTTGGTTATCTGCACTAATCGCAGCACTCCCAATTTTTTGCTTCATTATTTGTTTAGTGGGATTCAAAATGAAAGGTTACATGGCTGGGCTTTATAGTGTGATCGTCGCTATTATTCTTGCTATATTTGTTTATAAAATGCCCGCAACTGTAGCTGTAGCATCTGCCGGATTCGGTGTTTTATCTGGATTTTATCCAATTTGTACTATCGTTATCGCAGCTATCTTCCTTTACAAATTAACTGTTAAAACAGAACAATTCAATGTCATTCGTGATAGCATTTCAAGTATTACAAATGATCAGCGTTTACAAGTATTATTAATCGCTTATTCTTTCGGTGCTTTCTTAGAAGGCGCAGCTGGTTTCGGTGTTCCAGTTGCTATTACAGCTGCATTACTTGTAGGTATGGGCTTTAATCCATTAAAAGCAGCAGGTATTTGCTTAGTAGCTAATATCGCTGGTGGTGCTATGGGTGCTATGGGTATTCCAGTTACAGTACCTGCACAATTAACTGGGATAGATGCATTAACTGTCGGTCGTCAAGCTGTTTACATTTTGCCATTCATTAGCATTGTTTTACCGTTCTTACTTGTTTCAATGGTAGATGGATTTAAAGGCATTAAAGAAACTTGGCAAGGTATTCTTGTAAGTGGTGTTTCTTTCGCAATTACTCAGTTCCTTGTGACTTACTTCTTAGGCGCTGAACTTACTAATATTTTCGCAGCAGTCGTAAGTATGGTCGCTCTTACATTATTCTTACGTGTTTGGCAACCAAAATCTTCTGCTAAAGAAGAAAAACAAGAAGAAAAAGAATCTCATACATTCAATCAAATTTTATATGCTTGGTCCCCATTCGTATTCTTAACTGCATTTGTAACAATCTTTAATTTAAAACCAATTAAAGCTTTATTTGCTCCGGATGGTCCATTGGCAAACTTAGTATTTAACATTCAATTCCCTGGTCTTCATAATGCGGTTATGAAAACTGCACCAATTACAAAGGCTGATACACCTTTCGCAGCGATTTTCAAACTAGATGTATTCTCTTCTACAACTACTGCGATTGTATTAGCAATCATCGTTTCACTTATCGTCTACCGTGTAAACGGCAAAATGATTAAAGAATTAATGATCGAAACAATAAAAGAACTAAAAGTTCCAGTATATACAATTTGTAGCGTTATCGCTTTAGCTTACGTAGAAAACTACTCTGGTATGTCATCTACACTTGGACTTGCATTCTCTTCTACAGGAAATGCATTCCCAGTTCTTTCTCCAATCTTAGGATGGATTGGCGTATTCATTACAGGTTCAGTCGTATCAAGTGGTTCATTATTCGCACCACTTCAAGCAGTAACTGCCGATCAGTTAAACATCGTACCATCTACTCTCGTTTCATTAAACGTAGTTGGTGGTACAATCGCAAAAATGGTTTCACCACAATCTGTAGCAGTTGCTTGTGCAGCAGTTGGACTAGTTGGTCAAGAATCTGCTCTATTTAAAATAGTAATGAAATATAGTTTAATCTTCTTAGCTATTATTAGCTTACTTCAATTAAACGCTGTATTTAATATCTTCTAAAAAAAGCACCGATCCAAATGGATCGGTGCTTTTTACATTACATTTTTTTAGTCTTTAATAAAGAAGCACCAGCAATTTCAGGATGCGTCATTTCGTATGGATCCAAAATAATATCAAGCTCTTCTGCTGTAAGTACACCATGTTCTAAACATAGCTCCCTAACAGATTTTCCTGTCGCAATTGCTTCACGTGCAATGCGAGAAGCTGCTTCATAACCAATATGAGGATTCACTGCTGTAATAACTCCAACACTTTTTTCAACATATTGCTTAAGCAACTCTTCATTCGCTGTAATTCCCTTTATACAGTATTCACGGAATACACGGAAACCGTTATTCATAATACTGATGGATTGAATTAAATTAAATACTAATACCGGCTCCATTACATTTAACTCTAATTGTCCAGCTTCTGACGCTAAGCAAATTGTATGGTCATTTCCAATTACTTGGAAAGCAACTTGGTTAATTACTTCTGCCATAACTGGATTTACTTTCCCCGGCATAATAGATGAACCTGGTTGACGAGCTGGTAATTGAATTTCCGCCAACCCAACACGTGGACCAGACGCCATAATACGAAGGTCATTTGCAATTTTAGACATATTCATCATACATACTTTTAGTGCTGCAGATACTTCTGTATATGCATCTGTGTTTTGCGTCGCATCAACTAAGTGCTCTGCACCAACAAGAGGGAAACCACTAAAAGTTCGTAAATGCTTCACAACTTGTTCTATATAAGTAGGGTTTGCATTTAATCCCGTACCGACAGCTGTCGCACCCATATTAACTTCGTATAAATGTTGACGAGACTGTTTAATTCTTTTTATATCACGCTCTAGCACTCTGCTATATGCTTCAAATTCTTGCCCAAGGCGAATTGGAACTGCATCTTGCAAATGCGTACGCCCCATTTTAATAACGTGATCAAACTCTTTTGCTTTATCATGAAAAGCAGAGTGAAGTTCTTCCATTGTAACAAGAAGTTCTTCCAGCATCATAAGAGTTGCTATATGAATCCCAGTTGGGAACGCATCATTTGTTGATTGGGCCATGTTCACATGAGTGTTTGGGCTAATTTTCGCATATTCACCTTTTTCGTATCCCATACGTTCTAAGGCTCTATTAGCAATTACTTCATTAGTATTCATATTAATTGAAGTACCTGCTCCGCCTTGAATCGGGTCTACGATAAATTGATCATGGAACTTTCCATCAACAATCTCTTGTGCCGCTTCTGCAATTTCTTGTCCGATATCTTTAGCTAAGTAACCTGTATCTATATTCGCAAGCGCTGCCGCTTTTTTTACAATTGCCATTGCCGTAATGAGTGACGGATGAATGCGGTATCCTGTAATAGGAAAGTTTTCTACGGCACGTAATGTTTGTACACCATAATAAGCTACACTCGGTACTTCCTTTTCACCTAAAAAATCTTTTTCTATACGTATATCCTTCGTTGCTATCATTTTTCATCACCTATACTTTTCATTCTAAATCCTTATCTAAAGAATTCGCCCTATAAAATTCGAGTATCATTAAATGAATTCTTCAGTATCCACTTTCACTATATAGCACCTTTTTTGAAAGCGCAAACATTTATTTTTCTATATATACTTTTTATTAAAGTTTATATAATAGAAAATCCATTCATTCTTCTACTTTCTTTATTTCAACTCGCTTAATTTGATGCATATCCTTTTCAAGAACTTTAAAAGAAAAGCCGTGTTTCTCAATAATATCCCCCTCAGCAACGATCTGTTTTTGTACCATAATCCAACCACCAATTGTATCAACATCATCAGCGACCAAATGTATGCCAAATAAATCATTTACTTCGCTAATAAGCACTTTCCCCTCTACAATTTTACACACTTCACTTATATGTTCTATAGGTGGATGCTCATCTTCATCGTATTCATCTCGGATTTCTCCAACAATTTCTTCTAAAATATCTTCCAATGTAACAATCCCCGCTGTACCACCATATTCATCATATAATACAGCTAATGGAATTCGTTTTCTTTGCATTTGTAATAGCAAATCATGAATAGGTATATTTTCTAACACTTCAATAACTGGTCTTGTATATGGCGTAATCGAGCACCCCTCTTCTCGATTACCATCCATATAACGAATAAATAAATCCTTTACATTAACCATCCCAATAATTTCATCTTTATCTTCACCAAATACGGGATATCTCGTGTACTTTTCTTGTGCGATTATTTTAATATGTGTTTCAAATGGTTCGTCCTCATATAAACCTACAACTTCCGTACGAGGTACCATAATTTCCTTTGCGACTCTATTATCGAATTCAAAAATATTATTTACATATTTAAATTCCCTTTGATTAATCTCTCCACTCTCATAACTCTCAGATAAGATTAATCGTAATTCTTCCTCCGAATGAGCTACTTCATGTTCAGAAGCCGGATGTAATCCGAATAACCCTGTTACAAGCCTTGCAGAACCATTTAAAGCCCAAATAAACGGATACATTACTCGGTAAAAGTAAATAATTGGCTTCGATAATAATAAACTAACTTGCTCTGCCCTTTGTATAGCGAGCGTCTTCGGAGCAAGTTCACCAATGACAACATGTAAAAACGTAATAACTGCAAAGGCAATAATAAATGAAACTGTACTTGCAATTGCAGGAGATAAGTGTAGTTTTAAAAAAAACGGCTCGAGTATATGTTTTATAGTGGGCTCTCCTAACCACCCAAGCCCTAAAGCAGTAATTGTAATACCTAACTGACATGCTGATAAATACTCATCTAAATTCGAAGTTACTTTTTTAGCTGCCAATGCTCCTCGCCGTTTTTCACTAACGAGTTGATCAATACGACTGCTACGCACCTTAATAATTGCAAACTCAACAGCCACAAAAAATGCTGTTAACGCAATAAGGATGGCTACCATCAGTAATTTTAAAATATCCACATATGTCCTTTAGCTTTCTTAGCTAAAGTTACACCTCCTTTAAAAAAGAAGTTTCACTTTAGTTTCTTCATTTATTTGAAAGCAACCCTATATAAAATTCACCAATTTCAAGCCTCATACAATTCTAAAGGCAAGCCATCAGGATCTTGGAAAAAGACAAATTTTTTATCCGTAATTTCATCCATACGTATCGCTTCAGTCTCCACACCGCATTGTTTTAAATGGTTTACAGCTTCTTCTATATTTGTAACAGCAAATGCTAAATGTCTAAGTCCAGCTGCTTCTGGAAAACTTGGGCGCTCAGGTGGACTAGGAAATGAAAATAATTCAATTTGATACTCTTCCCCTACACATAAATCTAACTTATAAGAATCTCGTTCTTTTCTATATACTTCATTTATCGCTTTAAAACCTAATATCCGAGTATAAAAATCCTTTGACAGTTCATAATTCGAACAAATAATTGCAACGTGGTGCACTCTACATATATTCATGCTTTCTCTATTCCTTTCTTTACCAAAGATGCATATTCTCCCTTGAAATGAAAAACATATATAGCAGAATATCTCTTTTAGGGGGCTTACTATGAAATTTATTACTTTTTTCGTGGGACTTATCGTTGTTTTCTTCCTTGCTTATATTGCTAGCAACAATAAGAAACATATTAAATTTAAACCAATTTTTATCATGCTTATTATACAATTAATTTTAACCTATTTATTATTAAATACAGAAATTGGTCTCATACTTATTACGGTAATTTCTAGCCTGTTTACGAGGCTACTTGAGTATGCTGCCAGTGGTATAAACTTTGTATTTGGCGGTCTTGCAAATAAAGGGGAAATGCCATTTTTCCTTAACGTACTATTACCGATTGTCTTTATCTCCGTCTTAATTGGTATATTACAACATTTCAAAATACTACCATTCTTTATTCGTTGGATTGGTTTCTTTCTTAGTAAAATAAACGGTCTTGGGAAATTAGAATCTTACAACGCCATCGCTTCCGCTATTGTCGGCCAATCAGAAGTTTTTATTACGGTTAAAAAACAATTAGCCCAAATTCCAAAACATCGACTATATACACTTTGCGCCTCTGCTATGTCAACAGTATCTATGTCCATTGTCGGTGCCTATATGACAATGATTGAACCAAAATATGTAGTAACCGCACTCGTTCTCAATTTATTTAGTGGTTTTATTATCGTACTCATTATTAACCCTTACGACGTTAACGATGATGAAGACATTTTGGTAATAAAAGGGGAAAAACAAAGTTTCTTTGAAATGCTTGGAGAATACATTCTTGATGGTTTTCGTGTAGCAATTGTCGTCGGTGCTATGCTCATTGGATTCGTCGCATTAATGAGTTGCATTAATGACCTATTCCTCATTATATTCGGCATTACTTTCCAACAATTAATAGGCTATGTATTCGCCCCTATTGCATTTCTTATCGGCGTACCAAGTTCTGAAATTGTCACAGCGGGTAGCATTATGGCAACAAAGCTTGTAACAAATGAATTTGTAGCAATGATGGATCTTAGTAAAATTTCCAGCACTCTCTCTATCCGTACAGTTGGTATTATTTCTGTCTTCCTCGTTTCTTTTGCCAACTTTTCTTCCATTGGAATTATTTCCGGTGCGGTAAAAGGGTTAAACGAAGAACAAGGAAATGTTGTTGCCCGCTTCGGCCTAAAATTACTATACGGCGCTACTCTTGTTAGTATTTTATCTGCGATTATTGTAAGTATTATGCTTTAATTAGGTAAAATTTTATCATTTTCTTATCCCTGTCTTTTGTATACAATAACGAATAGATGTCTTATAAAGTGAAACTTTAATCAGAGGGGGCTATCCCCCACTGATTATTAGCCCTCACCAATCGGGCATTTACGGGCAGTTATCTCCCACCTAACTTCCTTGCATTCGCTGGACTTTGAGGTGGGAGTTTTACTGCCCGTTAATGCGGGATAAATAATCAATACATCTATTTTTTATACATGTACAATACCTTTTATTTAGCGTAAAATATTTTTTATGTGTTTTAATACGCTTCTAGATGTATACACTTTGATTGTTTTAAAGGAGAAAAAATGATGAAATCCGACATTAACAACGAAACTCGAGCCAAAAAAGGACGCTCAAAGAAAAAGCGCCTACTTTGGTTCATTCTTATTCCCTTACTTATTGTAGCAATGGGAGCAGGAGGCTATTCCTTCCATATATACAGTAAAGCAAAATCCGTCTTAAGCAACGCTTATTCTGAACTCGGCCGAGGAGATAAATCCAGCAAACGTGAAAAAGCTGTTAAACCTATGACTGATAATATTTCTGTCCTGATCATGGGTGTTGATGAAAGTGATATCAGGGAAAAAGGTTACGGAAAAGCGACTCGTACAGATGCATTACTACTTGCAACAATTAATAAAAATGATAAATCTGTTAAACTAGTCAGCATTCCACGTGATTCACGCGTCTTCATTAAATCACGTGATAAATATGATAAAATTACACATGCACATGTATTTGGTGGTGTAGACAGCACAATTGATACAGTAGAAAAATTTTTAGATGTACCAGTTGATTACTATGTAAAATTCAATTTCAAATCCTTTATCAAGATTGTTGATTCTCTAGGTGGTATAACTGTCAACGTTCCAGTTGAGTTCACAGAACAAAATAGTAGCGACGAAGCAGATGCAATTCACCTAAAAAAAGGGCGTCAACATTTAAATGGAGAAGAAGCACTTGCACTAGCTAGAACGCGTCATATTGATAGTGATTATATGCGTGGTCAACGACAACAACTTGTTTTAGAGGCTATTGCTGAAAAAGCCCTATCTCTCAATTCCATTAATAAAATCGGAAGCCTATTAGATGCTGTCGATACAGACTTAAAAACAAATTTAACTTTTGATGATATGATGACTATTGCAAAAAATTCAATGGATTCAAATTTAAAAATGGATAAATTGCAAGTGGAAGGTACTGATAAATATATAGGTGGTATTTATTATTACGTTCCAAACGAAAAGAGTGTTAATGATATATCGACAACACTTCAAGAACATCTCGGTGTTACGAATAAAAATGAGCATAAAAAATTATAATAAAAAGGCTGCTAGATTTTTCTAAGCAGCCTTTTTATTATAATTTTCAACATATTCCTCATGCATATTGTGACAAAAAGAGACAATTATTACAGCAGTGTAACATTTTTTATGAAAACATTACACACGTAGTGAAAATAATAGTATACTAGGACGTACATAATGTTATTTTCATCATTTTTATACAAAAAATGTAATACATATATTTATAAAAATTTTTCTGGGGGAAATAAATGAAGCTAAGCAAAATACTGATTGGTTCCGCTATTGCTGGTGGCATATTACTTTGTGTTGGTGGTATTGGTGGATATCAATATGTATCCAAATTAAATAATCAACTAAATACAACTGCACTACCAAACACTACATTTGAAGGTATTTCTCTTGATGGAAAAAATAAAGCAGATATTCAAGCCCTTGTTAATCAAAAGATGAATGAATTAAATCAAAAATCTCTTAACTACGTATTCCAAAATGATAAGCAAAATTACACGTGGAAAGATTTAGGAGTAGATTATAAAGAGAAGGATATTGTCGACAATATCTTTAAAGAACAAGAAGGGAACGTAATGAATCGTTACAACATGCGTAAGCAAGCTGAAAACGGTGAAGTAAAACGTGACTATAAATTAACACCACAATTAAATACAACAACTTATGAAACCTTTATAAAGGATAAATATAATGAAACATTAAAAAATCCTGTCAACGCCGAATTAAGTGTTGAAGGCTCTACAGTAAATATTAGCCAAAGTCAAAATGGAGAAAAAATTGATAAAGGAAAATTAACCGATTTAACAAGCGCAGCTATTACTTCTGGCACACCCGATGTTGTATTACCAGTTACACTAATAAAACCTGAACGTTCTACAGAAGATATACAACAAATGGGGATTAAAGAAGTGATTGCTGAATATTCTACCCCAATGGCTGGCCGTAATGGAAATCAATCCTATAACGTAAATAAGTCAGCTAATACGTTAAGTGGAGTTATTGTAGCACCTGATGAAACGTTTAGTTTTAATGGCCGTGTTGGCGTAACTGATGCTGCACATGGTTATAAATCCGCAGCAGTATATTCACAAGGTAAAGTTATACAAAGTGCAGGTGGAGGCGTTTGCCAAGTAAGTAGTACTTTATACAGCGCAGCTTTAAGGGCAGATTTAGGAATTGTTTCTCGAAGCAATCATTCTATGCCCGTAAATTATTTACCACTCGGGCAGGATGCAGCAGTGGCAGATTATGGTCCGGATTTAAAATTTAAAAACAATACAGGTAAGCATATTTACATTCAAGCATTTTCAAATGGCGGTAGTATTACTACACGTATTTTCGGTACAAATACTGGTAAAAATGTTGAAGTTTCTTCTCAAGTAATTAGTAATACTGGTGATAAAATAACAGCGGTTACGTATAAAAAAGTAACACAAAACGGTGAAGTACTCTCAAATGGACAAATTTCAAAAAGCGTATATAAAAGTGCCCCAAAACAATGAGATAATATCAAACGGACAAATTTCAAAAAGCGTATACAAAAAGGCGTGATCTACTCACGCCTTTTTCTTTTGCAATAATAGTAAAAAAATTTCCAGATGATCTTTCGTTTCTTCTAAAGACCACACACGATTGCCTTGCTTCGCAGCTAATACGCACGCTTCTTCCCACGCGTTCTTTTTCTTCATATTTACTAATTCATCGCGTAATTTCAAAACAATCTCTTCGTCCTCTTGCTCTATAAACTCTTCCATCACGCTTACTATTTCATCCTCATGAATACTTAACGTACAGTACGATTTAAGAAAGTATTGTAATGTTGGATACATATATACTCCCCCCTTTATTTATCTGATGGATAAGAAGTAATAATCTTAAATCCTAGATTTCCTGATTTATCTCTCGCTAAAACAGTAACAGTCTTTACTAGTTTGTCTTTTACATTCATATTTTTCTTTATTACTGTTTTTCCAACTGGGAATGAATGAGTTGTATTCAATACAAGACGAGCCTCTTTAGAGTTTTTCAACCAATCCTGAATTTCTTTATCATGTTGTTTTAAACTATCTTTCACAGCCTTTGTCGCTGTTTCCTTATCATAGTATGTACTTGCCGCTGAAACTTTATCTGTCTTCAAACGATTCTTCAAATCCTCTTCTGATTTGCCTACATGCCTTTCAATCGTATGACCATTTTTAGGTGGCCCTTCCATTTCATCTAAAATATTATCACTAATTTTTTCTACTGATGTAGAATGATCCTCTTTTGGTTTTTCTGTTTTTTGTTCTTTTCCTGCACATCCACTTAAAATCAGCATTAGTGCCAATAAACTACTCAAGAAAAGACTACTTAATCGTTTCATCGTATCACCTCTTCCATGATTATTATCGTAACTCCACTAAAAGTCAATTTCACAAAGAAAAAATGTATACAGTTTTAAAATCCTCATTCATTTTGCTATATTTTCCACCCCCCTTTCATCAAATCACTGTTTTTCGCCCTTTTTAAAATATACCCCCATGTTTTTATAATTATTTCCCAGATTAAAACACCAATCGAAATACTCCACAAACCCTTTAAATACAGGATTTACGGAGTGTTTTTTAAACAAACTAAATATACCCCTACTTTCATATACCCAATACCTATATAAGGTATACAAATCCCTTCCTATCAACAGTTTCCTACATTATGTAAATTTGCACTTGCCTACACAATAGAAATATGGTGTAATGCAAAAAAAGATAAAGGATTTTAAACAATGGCTGAAACAATTCAAAACTTCTTAACAGACTATTATTCAATCGCAATTCCACTTAGTATCTTAATTAACATCATCATCAGTCTTTTAGGTTTTATCCCTAGTATTTTTTTGACCGCTATTAATATACAACTCTTCGGTGTAACAAACGGAACCATTATTTCGATCGCAGGTGAGGCATTAGGGGCTATTATCTCGTTTTATATTTATCGTATAGGCCTTCAGAAATTCACTCACAACAAAGTAAATACGTATCCAAAGGTAGAACGCCTACTTTATGTAGAAGGTAGAGGGGCCTTTCTACTCGTTCTATCGTTTCGATTCATACCTTTCATCCCATCAAGTATCGTTACTTTATTTGCAGCTCTAGGCAAAATGTCATTACTCTCTTTCAGTATTGCCAGCACAATAGGGAAAATACCGGCTTTATTGATTGAAGTATATTCTGCATATCATGTCATTAACGGAACAAATGAAGCGAAATGGATTATTACAATCGCAGGTTGTGTTGGATTATTTTATTTGTGGAAAAAATGGAGAAAAAAATAAAGAAGGAGCCTATGCTCCTTCTTTATTTTTGAGGTATTTTATTAATAACTATCCCTTAAAGCCTTAGTTTACACCAACAGCACTAAATGATTGCTTAACTGCTGCTACTTCTGCAGAGCTAGCACCATATAAATCAGCTGCAGCTTGTACTGCACCAGCACGTGCTTGACTAAATGTAGTAGATTGCGTGAAATACTGTGTATTTGCACGGTAGTAAATCGCACCTAATTTATCTTTACCGATACCAGTTACAGTTACACCAGAATGCGTACCACCATTTGCTAATAAATAAGCTTGTTTGTTAATAATACCACTGTTTGTATGAACGCCACCGTTATCACTTGAACCAGTGTAACGCTTAGAATAATGGTCTGGGTCACCATATTTCGCTGGATCACTCATAGAACGAAGTGCATCTCCCGCCTTACCAGGTGTATAAATATCTTCACCAATCTCCCAATCTGGGTTACGGTTATCATAGAATTCTACTAAAGTACCAAAAATATCAGAAATTGCTTCATTTAACGCTCCTGATTCATTTTGATAAATTAAATCCGAGCTATTTTCCGTAACAGCATGTGTTAATTCATGGCCAATTACATCAATGCCACCAGATAATGAAGTGAATGTTACACCATCACCATCTCCGTATACCATTTGTGAGCCGTTCCAGAATGCATTATTATACTTACTTCCGTAATGAACTGTTGATTTTAATGGTGCTCCTGCATCATTAATAGAGTTTCTGTTAAATGTAGCTTTATAGTAATCATATGTTTTACCTGCATAGTAATGAGCATCTACTGCCGCTGCATCATACGCTGCATTGAAAACATTATCTGCATCTGCCCATAATGTTCCTGGTAATGTTGAGCGGTTTTTCGCATCATATGTGAAAATTGTTGCTCCGCGCGTATTATCTTGTAGATAGTAAGACGATCCAGATAACGTTGTATTAAGCGATTTCGTATCTCCTAATACACCTTTACCGGTTCCAACTTTATTCGTCCCTGTTACAGGCTTTACAACCGCTTTCGCTTCCTGTTTAGGAGCATCTTGCTTAACTGGTGACTTATCATCATTCGTTACATGATCAAGTTTATTATATTTATTTAACACTTTACCGCTTTCCGCTTCAATGAAATAGTAATAGTTTCCTGGATTTGGCTCTAAGAAGTTTAAATTCACAACGTATGCATATGTCGTTTCTTCACCATTTTGATATACATATAAATCCGCTTTTGGATCCACTTCGTATTTAGGTGTTACTCCTAAATCTTGTTGCGCAATTTCAATTGCTTTTGCGCCTTCAATCTTATTTTTGTTTTTTAACTTTTCCTTCTTGTCTAAATCAGGCGCAACTGTTCCAGACAATACTTTTAAAGAACCATCTTTACTTACGTGAGCTACTTGAGTAGACCCCCATACAGGTACTCCCTCGTAAACTTGTTGCATACGTACTACTGTTGAATCAGTTACAGCATCTTTTTTCACTTGTTTCACTTTGAAAGAATCTTGTGCACTCTTTTCCCCTAGCTTATAATCACCTTTTGCTGCGTTTAAGTAATCAAACACCACAGATTCCGCTTTCTTACCAGTCGCTCCAGTTAGATCACCAGAAATAAACTCAGGTGACTGTACCGTCTCATTGTACTTCTTAGTAGAGAGTACATTTTTAGAATCCGCAAATGCAGAGCCTGTCCCTCCGAACGTAGTAACTGCCATTCCTGCCGCTAACACTAACGCTAAACTCTTCTTTTTCATCTAACATTCCCCCTAATAAAAAATTTTTGAAAAAGAGTAGTTTCATATTATCATTATGTTTCCACTATTAATATACTAAAAATTCAATTAATTTCTTTCTCAAGTGTTGTAGAATTTTGAGGAACAAATATTGAAAAAAAACCCTTTCCGTTGGGAAAGGGTTTTTTTTATAAATTAATTTGTTCAACTGTTTTAGCTTCTTGCCCTAGAGTATCCGGCTTCCAAGCATACTGAATATCCAATACTACAGCTGCAATTGCCATAACCACAAATGTTCCTGCAATTAACTTTTTCATACTATCCCTCCTCTTTACTCTTCTAATAAAGTAATCGCTAATTTATAATAGCGATTACTTTCTTTAAAATCTGAGCATTCTTCTAAGTATTCAGCTAGTTCTAAGTATACTTTCTTTAAATCTTTTATATTTTCCTCTGTTTTAAAGAAAGGAACTACTTCTGTTTCTAGAAATTTTTTATAGAGGTCTCTTTCTTCAAAATATTTATATCTTAAATTTAACAATAAATATAACATCCCTTTGTATCTATCATCTTTCCTTGCAGCAAGGATACCTTTTTCAATCCATTCAGCCGCTTCCTCAAGTTCTCCTAATTGAATACACTGTAATGAGAGCTCATACATGGCATCAATATAATTCATATCCTCTTCTTTTTTATACTTTAAGCATTCTATATAATACTCTTTCGCCTTGGCATAATTTTTTTGTCGGTAGTACAGATAACCAATATTATTTAAAGCAATAGAAAGAATATTATCTTTATCAGCAAAAGAAGTTGCTTCTCTTATGATATGATTATAGATTTCCATAGCTTCATTATATTGTTTTTTTCTAGTATAACTAAACGCAATTAAAAACTTACAATTAATTATATTTCTAAATTTATATTCACTTTTAAAACCTTCTAATGCCACATTAGCAAAATATAATGTCATAT
The DNA here is from genome assembly GCF_016651125.1 of Bacillus sp. TH17. Taxonomy (NCBI): domain Bacteria; kingdom Bacillati; phylum Bacillota; class Bacilli; order Caryophanales; family Bacillaceae; genus Bacillus; species Bacillus sp. TH17. The sequence continues at coordinate 294,319 of NZ_JAEKEN010000001.1, read as the reverse complement.
GGTCTATTTCCATCTGACTATATGTCAATGCCAAATTATAATATATTCCTGTTTCATAATATCCTAACTCTTTCGCCATCGATTCCGTCTTTAACAGATATTCTAATGCCTGCGTATATTTGTACTGCACAGAATATAATAATGCCTTATTATACGTATATAACATCTTCTGAAAAGGCGAGTATTTCTTATACACTTTCTTCAATCCGTCCAATTCTTCTTCAACAGCAGGGAGATCCCGCTTCATCATTAAATAACGTGTATACAGCAGTTTATAATAATTTATAATTTCAAAATCCAACACATGCTTCATTTCACCTTGCAACTCTTCGTATATGCGCTCTACTTGTTGCTTGTCCAAATGAACTAATGCATTCAACCACTCGTCCAACTTCACTTTCAAATCTTCTTCTACATCTCTCAAATCCGTCACAGCAATTTCTAGTCTTGTGCAGAGCAATTGTAGAATTTCTTCTGATGCTTCAATCTTTCCATTTTCGATCTTGCTTAAGTATGAGACAGAACAAATGCCCTGACATAATTCTTCTTGTGTCATTTTTTGCTGTAGCCGTTTATAAAAAACTTGCTTGCCTATTTTTTCTAATGTTTGTTGCATTGTCCTCCTCCATTCTCATTACCCCCACTACTCTAATAATACATAAAATCTAGAGAAATATAAATTGATAAATGTAAATTTTCTAAAAAATATGCATTATTTCATTTTTTTCTCTCTTGACTTCAATCCCCTATTACTTCTTTGCTACGAAAGGGGGAAAATTGGTATACTATAACCAAATTACGGAGGTGTTTTCACAATGAATCATTATAAAGACGATAGTTACGCCTTACATACAGATTTATATCAAATCAACATGGCTTATACATATTGGAAAGATGGTATTCATACTCGCCGTTCTGTTTTTGATCTATACTTTCGAAAGCTTCCATTCGAAAACGGCTATGCTGTTTTTGCTGGTCTTGAAAAAATTGTAGAGTACATAGAAAATTTCAGCTTTACCGAAAGTGACATCGCTTATCTAACAGAGCTGCAATTTGAAGAAGACTTCCTTCATTATTTACAAAACATGAAATTTACTGGCACGATTCGTAGTATGCAAGAAGGCGAAGTTGTTTTTAATAACGAACCATTATTACGTGTTGATGCACCGCTTGGCGAGGCACAAATAATTGAAACCGCCCTCTTAAATATTGTAAATTACCAAACATTAATTGCTACAAAAGCTGCACGTATGAAGCACGCTGCAAATAATGATGAGCTTTTAGAGTTCGGTACAAGACGCGCTCATGAGTTTGATGCTGCCCTTTGGGGAACAAGAGCTGCCTTTATTGGTGGTTTTTCATCTACAAGTAACGTTCGCGCAGGGAAACGATTTGGCATCCCTGTAGCTGGCACACATGCCCATTCTTTCGTTCAAGCATATCGCGATGAATATGTTGCATTTAAAAAATATGCTGAAACACATAAAAAATGTGTATTTCTTGTCGATACATACGACACATTAAAATCTGGTGTTCCAAATGCGATTCATGTTGCAAAAGAGTTCGGGGATCGTATCGATTTTTATGGCATTCGCCTTGATAGTGGTGATATGGCATATTTATCAAAGGAGGCCAGAAAACAACTTGATGCAGCTGGATTTACAAACACAAAAATTATCGCTTCTAGCGATTTAGATGAATATACGATTATGCACTTGAAATCTCAAGGGGCAAAAATTGATGTATGGGGTGTTGGTACAAAGCTGATTACATCCTTTGAGCAGCCAGCATTAGGGGCTGTTTATAAACTAGTCGCTATTGAAGATACTGACGGAAAATTAAATGATACGATTAAGATTTCATCTAATCCTGAAAAAATTACAACCCCAGGACTTAAACGAGTTTATCGTATTATTAACCGTGTTAACGATCATGCAGAGGGCGATTATATTGCTTTAGAGTCAGAAGAACCCGGAAAAGAAGAGCGTTTAAAAATGTTTCATCCAGTTCATACATATATAAGTAAATTCGTAACAAGCTTTGAAGCACGCGAACTGCATCAAGATATTTTCATTAACGGTAAAAGAGCGTATGAATTACCTAATATATTAGATATTCAAAAGTATAATGAACGCAGCCTCTCACTATTTTGGGAAGAGTATATGCGAACTTTAAACCCTGAAGAGTACCCTGTCGATTTAAGCCAAGAATGTTGGGATCATAAAATGAATTATATTCAAACTGTTCGAGAACAGGTTGAAAAAAATATACAAAAATAAAGTGAAGCTTTAATCAGTGGGGTTTTGTCCCTCCCCCACTTCTCCATTTTTCAATACTATATGGATATTTGTAAAAAATATATTAAAATAATAAGAAGAATATTATTATTTTTGTAAATTTATATATTAAATTATTTAAAAACAAAATAATATTTGATATTATTTTCTTGAGTCAATTTCAACAAAATAACCAATAAAAAAGAGGACGCAATTGCGTCCTCTTTTTTATAAATCTTTTACTCGTAGTACACGCATTGCATTTAATACTGCAAGTAACGTCACACCAACATCTGAGAAGACTGCTTCCCACATTGTTGCAATACCAAAGGCGCCGAGTAATAACACTAACCCTTTTACCCCTAATGCAAATATAATATTTTGCCATACGATGCTACGTGTACGTTTTGCAATTTTTACTGCTGTCACAATTTTTGAAGGCTCATCAGTCATAATAACGATGTCAGCAGCTTCAATTGCTGCATCTGACCCTAAGCCGCCCATCGCAATACCAACGTCTGCCCTTGCTAGTACTGGCGTATCATTAATACCATCACCGACGAATGCAATCTTTTCTTTACCGCGTTTTGCTGCATCAATTTTTTCGATTTCTTCTACTTTTTGGTGTGGTAATAATTCGGCATGAACTTCATCTAAACCTAATTCTTTACCAACAGCTTCCCCGACTGATTTTGCATCACCAGTTAACATGACTGTCTTCTTAATACCTAGTTCTTTTAACTTTTGAATTGCTTGTTTTGAATCCTCTTTTACCTCATCAGAGATAACAATATACCCTGCATATTTACCATCTACAGCAACATGAACTAGTGTACCTACTGTATTTGGTTGCTTAAATGTAATGTTTTCTTTGCTCATTAATTTAGCATTACCTGCAAAAATTTCTTTTCCTTGTACTTTTACAACCGTACCATGACCAGAAATTTCACTATAGTCTTCAATAGCATTTTCATCGATTGATTTTCCATATGCATTTCGAATAGATTGTGCAATCGGATGATTTGAATATACTTCTGCAAATGCTGCATATTCTAATAGCTCTTCAGCTGTGATACCTTCACTAGGCTCCATCTTCGTAACTTTAAAGACACCTTTTGTTAATGTTCCTGTTTTATCAAAAACGATATATTTCACATCATTCAATGCTTCTAAATAGTTACTTCCTTTTACTAAAATACCACTTTTAGATGCCCCACCAATACCGCCAAAGAATCCAAGAGGAATCGATACAACGAGCGCACATGGACAAGAGATTACTAAGAACACTAAAGCTCTATAAATCCAATCGGAGAATGTAGCACCCTCTAAAATAAGTGGTGGAATAAATGCCATTATTGCTGCTGTTATAACTACAACAGGAGTATAATAACGTGCAAACTTTGTAATAAAGTTTTCTGTTGGCGCTTTTTTGCTACTTGCATTTTGTACTAAGTCTAAAATTTTCGATACAGTGGATTCACCGAACTCTTTTGTAACTTCGACAATTAATACACCATTTTGGTTTACAAAACCACTTAATACGTCATTACCAACTTCTACTTCCCTCGGTACAGACTCACCTGTTAACGCTGAAGTATCCATCATTGATGTTCCCTCAACTACTTTCCCGTCTAACGGTACTTTTTCACCTGGTTTTACGATAATATACTCACCAATTTGCACATCTTCTGGTGATACTTGTTTCGTTTCGTTTCCAACTTTCACATTCGCATAGTCAGGACGAATATCCATTAATGACGTAATTGATTTTCGAGAACGATTTACTGCAATACTTTGGAACAGTTCCCCTACTTGGTAAAATAGCATAACTGCTACCGCTTCTGGATATTGTTGAATCGCGAAAGCTCCTAAAGTTGCAATTGCCATTAAAAAGTTTTCATCGAACACTTGGCCGCGAGTTATGTTTCTTACCGCTCTCCAAACGATATCTCCACCTATTAATAAATAAGCAAGGACGAATAATGGAATTGTTATCATTTGCGGTAATCCGGCTAACGTAGCAATTCCTGTCAAAATTCCACCGACTACTAATCTTCCTATCATCTTTTTCACATTTCCATCACCATGATCATGGTCGTGTCCTTTTTCCTCTTCACGAACAACTTTTACATCAGGCTCTAACTTTTGAACAACATTTTTTATATTTTGTACAGTCGATTCAAGTTCTCGTTTATTTGCAACTTCTACTCGTAATTTCTTTGATACGAAATCAACAGTCGCTTCTGAAATTGTTGGCATTTCCTTTACCTTATTTTCAATCTTCATTGCACAATTTGCACAGTCTAAGCCTTCTAATACAAATACTTCTTTTACTGATTTTGTTTTTTGCTCTTCTTGCACTTTAATATGTGGCTCTAATTTTGTAACAAGTTGCTTCGCTTCCGTAACAACTTGATTTTCTTTATTTTGCGGTGTTTCTAAAAGCATCGTTTTTGTTGCAAAGTTTACGGAACAAGATGTTACCCCTTCTATATTCCCAACACCTTTTTCAATTTTCATTGCACAATTTGCACAATCTAAACCTTCTAGCATAAGTTTCTTTTTCACTAATGCTTCTGCCATCTTTCTCCCTCCTCGCTTTTTTATTCTTCCTCGTTTACGTGTTCAAACGCTTGCTCGAAGATATGAATTACGTGTTGATCAGCTAATGAGTAATAAACTACCTTTCCTTCTTTACGGTTCTTTACAAGCTTTGCTTGCTTTAATACACGAAGCTGATGTGAGATTGAAGATTGCGTCATTCCTAATAAATAAGCTAAATCACAAACACACATTTCAGCTTCAAATAATGCATGTAATATTCTCGTACGTGTACGGTCACCTAATACTTTAAATAATTCTGCTACTTTACTTAAACTTTCATCAGTCGGAATTGTTTGTTTTACTTGATCCACGATTTCCTCGTGAATTACCGTTTGAGAACATGCTTCCTGTTGCGTTTCTACTTTATTTTCAGCCATCACAGCTCACCTCTTTATTTGAACATATGAACAACTATTCATATGTCTTATACCTTTATTATATGAGCGTCTATTCATATGTGTCAATGAATTCTCATACATTTTTTAAAACATTTCGTTCACATTTCAAAATAAACATATAAATATTCTCCGCATCTATCATGCCCTTCATACAAAAAGGATGCACGAAAACTACCGTGCATCCCTTCTTATTTATCCCGCATTAACGGGCAGTAAGACTCCCACCTCAAAATGCAGCTGGAACAAAGAAGTTAGGTGGGAGATTAACTGCCCGTAAAAGCCCGATTGGTGAGGGCTAATAATCAGTGGGGGATGAAGCCCCACTGATTAAAGTTTCACTTTATTAACTTTTACTGCATCCACAATTAACGAAGCAAATCCTAATTTACCATCTTGATTTCTATGATCAAAACGTTTCGATCGATAAATAAATCCACCGTTCTCTTCCCAATCACTATAATGAAACTGGCCATTCTCATCACAGTATTCTAAAAGCTTTACTTGAAAACCTGCAGCTTCAAACATAGATATAATCGTTTTGTAGTTATGTACAATTTTATGGCTTGCAGCTGGATGATCTAACGGGCCAGGTCCTCCCACTTGCACACCACGCTGATACTCTTCATTTGGGAAAAATGCATCCGGCACTGCGCAGCGAATATATCCACTATCTTCTAAAAACTCATAACAAACTTTAGCTGCTTCTATACCTTCTTCATACGATAAATGCTCCCATACGTGCTCAGCCAAAATTACTGATAAAGAATTAGACGGAAATTTATTAATCCACGTTTCTCTTTTTAATAAATTTAATTCTTCTTCATTCGTATGTAACCAACCTGGATTATTATTATATCCCTCTGCTCCAACGACAACTTTCGTCTCCATCTTTCCACCCCTTTTTTCATATTCCGACATAAAAAGTTCGACAAAGTAACATTGACCCCCTTTATTTCCCCAAAAGAAAAAACCTTGCGCGCTCCCTAGACGCACAAGGCTTACTAACTTTATATCCCTTTAATTAGCTTTTTCTAAACTATCTTGCGAACTTCCATCGTCTTTTAAATGACTATGTTTTTTCGAATAAACAAAGTATACAACCACTCCGATTGCTAACCAAACACCGAAGTATATCCATGTTTTTAACGGTAGATTTACCATTAAGAATAGACAGCTTGCAACTGAAATAATCGGTAAGATTGGTACAAGTGGTACCATAAATCCACGTTGTAATTTCGGGTGCGTTTTACGAAGAATGATGACAGTTACACCAACCATCGCAAATGTTAATAACGCTCCAATATTCGCTAAATTCGACAATTCTTTTAAATCGATAAATCCGGCAATTAAAGCACTACCAATTCCTGTTAACCAAACTGAAAATGTTGGTGCTTCTGTCTTCTTGTTAATTTTCGCAAAAGATTTTGGCAATAAACCGTCACGGCTCATAGCGAAGAATACACGTGTCGTAGCGTAGATATATGCGAAAATTACAGCCATAATACCAATTACAGCTCCAATAGCGATTACACCAGCCACTTTATCTTGTCCTACAACTTCTAATACATAGGCCATCGCTTCAGGTACATCTAATTCCTTATAAGAAACCATACCTGTCATAACGAGACAAACTACAACATAAATGATTGTACAAATGACTAATGAAGCAATAATACCAATCGGCAAATCACGTTGTGGATTTTTCACTTCTTCAGCAGAAGTTGCTAATGCATCAAATCCTAAGAAAGCGAAGAATACTGCTGCTCCTCCGGCAAAGACTCCACTTAAGCCGTACGGTGCAAATGGTATCCAGTTTTCTGGTTTCACGTAGAATACACCAACTGCAATGAATAAAACAACAATACCAATTTTAATTAATACCATTATGTTATTCACACGCTTACTTTCTTTTGTACCTCGTGATAATAACCAAGTTATCACCAACGTAACGATAACTGCGGGTAAGTTCACCATACCACCTTGCGATGGAATCGTTAACAACGCTTTTGGAATTTCAAGTCCCAATCCACTCACTAAATTATTGAAATAACCTGTCCATCCGCCAGCTACTGCGGCAGTCGTTACGACATATACGGATAGCAATGTCCATCCCATTAAATGGGCAATAAACTCACCAATTGTTGCATATGAATATGTGTACACACTACCTGAAACAGGAAGTGCAGATGCAACCTCTGCATAACATAAAGCTGCAAATCCACAAACAATTGCTGCAATCATAAATGAAAAAATAACTGCTGGACCAGCATCTCTTGCTGCTACTAATCCAGTTAATACTAGAACTCCTGTACCAATTATCGCACCAATCCCTAGCATTGTTAGGTCAAATGCCCCTAGCGTTTTCGTCAAAGTTTTACTTTTACTTTCCCCTAACAATTGCGTAACGGATTTCTTTTTAAATAGGTTGGCCACGATGAATGCCCCCTTTTACCAAGAAGAGCTAAGAGGTATTATCTCTTAGCTCTTATCATGTTGTTTTATATATTGTTCGATTTTGTTTTGTATAATGCTTCTATTAGCAAGATACTGTTTCTGCTTCTAATAATTCTTTAGCACCCTTGTACTCTACACCGTGAGCTTCTGCAACTGCTTCGAATGTTACATAGCCTTCTAATGTATTAATACCTTTTAATAATGCAGTGTTGCCTAGGCAAGCTTCTTTGTAGCCTTTGTTAGCAATTTGTACTGCATATGGTACTGTTACGTTTGTTAATGCAAGAGTTGATGTACGTGGAACCGCACCTGGCATATTTGCAACTGCATAGTGAACAACGCCGTGTTTTTCATAAGTTGGGTTATCATGAGTTGTAATACGGTCAGTTGTTTCGAAAATACCACCTTGGTCAATCGCGATATCTACAACAACAGAACCTTGTTCCATTGATTTAATCATTTCTTCTGTTACAAGTTTTGGCGCTTTTGCACCTGGGATTAATACTGCACCGATTACAAGATCAGACTCTTTTACAGCTTCTGCAATATTGTAAGGATTAGACATTAAAGTTTTTACTTGGTTTCCGAAAATGTCATCTAATTGACGAAGACGTTCTGCACTTAAGTCGATGATTGTTACATCCGCACCTAGTCCAACTGCAATTTTAGCAGCATTTGTACCAGCTTGTCCACCACCGATAATTGTTACTTTACCACGTTTAACTCCTGGAACACCTGCAAGTAAGATACCTTTACCGCCTTTGTTTTTCTCAAGGAATTGCGCACCGATTTGTGCAGCCATACGACCAGCTACTTCACTCATAGGTGCAAGTAATGGTAAAGAACGGTTTTCTAATTGTACTGTTTCATATGCGATAGCAACAACTTTCTTTTCAATTAACGCTTTTGTTAATTCTGGTTCTGGAGCTAAGTGTAAGTATGTGAATAAGATTAAACCTTCGCTGAAGTGTTTGTATTCGCTTTCAACTGGTTCCTTAACTTTCATAACCATTTCCATGTTCCAAGCTTCTTCAGCCGTATCAACAATTTTCGCTCCCGCTTCAACATACTGAGCATCTGTGAAACCAGATCCTACACCTGCGTCCTTTTGAATGAATACTTCGTGATTGTTACGAACTAAATGTACAACACCTGCTGGTGTCATTGCCACACGGTTTTCGTTGTTTTTAATTTCTGCTGGTACCCCAATACGCATAATGAAATGCCCCCTTATAATTAACAGAAAAAAGGAATTCTTTTTTCTTTTTTAAATAATTAATAACTTATGTCCTTATTCTAGCATAACTTAAAAGTTATGAAAACGCTAACATACTATTTTTTAAAAGTTTATATATTTAGAATAGTGTAAATATATAAAACATTGATTTTATTGGGTTCTCCGTACCACTCCATCATCTATTACTCTATTTCTATTATATCCATTCAAAATGCATAGTAATTATTTATTATTTGACAATAATGTAACAATGTAAAAAAACAAAGTAATGACGTATACATATACACTTATTACTTTGTTCAATACTTTAGAAATATATTCTTTTCACAAAAAAACAGCTACTGGCATTTAGCCAGCAGCTGGATAACTTATAAATAACTTTGAAAATAGATCTTCTGTCGTCTCACTAATTTTATCAAACATATCACTTTCACGATCTTCTTGCTCTTTTAACATCTTAATTGTTTCACGTGCATCTTCAGGATAATCGGTAATGATACCATCTACGTTTAACTTATAATATCCCTTTAAACTTTCCATATCATTTACCGTCCATACGTAAATTGGCTTGTTTAACTTCCTTGCTTCTTTTACTAATTTCTTATTTAACATGTATTCTTCTGCTACATAAAAATCAGCCTTCACATTCTTTAAGTTAGCTCTACTCGCATACAGTATATATCCTACTTTTATATTTGGATTTGCACGTTTAAACTCTTTAATAAGCGGATAGTGTAACGTTTGAATGACACATTGCTTCTCAAATTCATTATCTTTAATCGCTTTTAATACTTTGTTTACGAAATCTTTTTCGCCACCATGGAGCTTCACTTCAATATTAAGTTTGATTTTTCCTTTTGCCAGCTTAATGATCTCATCAAGTGTACTTATTTGTCCTGAAAACCCATCTTGACTAAGGGTAAGCTGTCTTAACTCCTCCATCGTTAAATCTGACACGTGAACATTAGCATTCGCAAGACGTTTTAGCTTCAAATCATGTATAACTGCTAGTTCACCGTCTTTTGTTTGCAGTACATCAATTTCAGCGTAGTCTGCTTTGGCATCAATAGCCCCCTGCAGAGCTTCTTTCGTATTCTCTACACCTTTTGAAATATAACCACGATGAGCCATAATAATTGGTTCTTTATATGAATTTGAAATAAACGTTACAATGAAGGCAACGACCATTCCGGCAGTAATAATTCCTACAATATATACACCAATAAATTTCCAACGATGTTTTTGGAAGAAACATTTATCTGCTTTTGTTTTCGAATAATCTAATCCTTCTTCTAATAAAACATCTTCAACCGGAACCTTTTGTAAATACAATCGTGTTATTGCCATAATATAAAATGGTGTCACGATAAAACTAAATAAATACAATGTACTCGTTAAAAATACAGACATTGTTGATTCTGCTAATAATGCAAATGTTCCCTGTGGATTTGTAAATTCATACATGCCCCATAGACACAATAAATACATTCCAAAAAATACACCGTACACAATCCCTATTGAAATAAAAAATCCTACTAAAAAGAATAGTACTTTAAAAAAACTTTCTTTTACTAACGTTGCACTTTTACGTGCTGCTGTGCGAAACGGCTTTTGCTCTAAAACAACAATAGGTAGAACAAAAATCCAGCGAAGGTTCAAATACGCAACTACAGCAAAGAACGTGTAATAACCAACTTGTCCCATCGTTGTCTTAAACAGTTCTCCTGTAATAAAGTTAGGAATTTGAATTTGCGGAATTAATGCCGTTTCATATCCAAGATTTAAAAGAGGTAACAATACGACAGCATATAAAATAAATCCTGGTAAGCAATATGTGAAAAGAGTAGGTAAATACGTTACGGTTTTATATAAAATCGGACGTAATTTCACCTTTTGTCTTTTATGAGCGAAGTACGAAATGATAATAAGCACCGCAAATTCCGTAAAGATAAGAAACAGTGCTAACAATGATAAAATTACGATTGCAAAAATGCCGTATCGTGTCTTTAAAAACGCTAATAATTCATCATTCGTCGCATTTGCATAACCACCAAAATACAATAACTTATTAAAAATGATCCCAAATAGCGGAACAAATACAATCGCTGCTAATAATTTATAAGCAAGTTGAAAGGTTAATACATTCCAAAAAGCAAATCTAACTGTTTGAAAGGAATGTCCCATTACCCCTGGTATAGATAGTCTTTTACGGTGTTGCATATATTCCTCCACATTCTAAAACGATATTTGAGATGGATTCCATATTTCCATTTCCAACCCATCTTTTTAATAATAATATATTCCGCTTAACATGAACACTCTTATACATACAATGAAAAAGTGATGGCTACTTGCCATCACTTTTTCATTTACTCTATTTTTTCTCTAACCCTTGACCAAATGCTTTCAAGAAGCTAAAACCGAATGTAATCGCTCTGTTGATATCTGGATCCTTTAATACTTTAAAGAAATCCATCACTTTTGTTTTCTTTCCGTTTTTCAGCTCATCCGTTGCAAATTTTAATCCAGTGACTAAACTAGATGTTATTTGTTTCGTTATTTCTGGGTCCACTGAAGATAATGCCTCTCCTGCCCCCATCATATTGTTTAATGCGTTTTTTACTGGTTCACGATTCAATTGTTCAACAGCTATTTTGGAAACATCTTCTTTTGCAGCAAGTAAACTAATTGCTGCATCTAAAATTCCAGATTTTTGCAACTGCGCTAATAGCTGCATCGTCTCTTCTACTGCTTCTCTATTCTCAGCTAGATCATTTAACAACTCATCTGTTACTTGCTGTTTTTTTTCTTCTTCTGTTACAATCTTCTTTTTAATTAAAGTAATCTCTTTTGCCATTATCTCCGCCCCCTAATTCTGGTCCACAAGTGATACGTATTGTTTTCTTTGCCACTTTCGCTCGATTTCAACACCATTTTGCGGATGACGTTTTTTATCTCTCGGGTTTGAAGATGGTAACGGACGATTTCCTTTTTCACGTAATACGCGCAGTTTCACCATTGTTTGTTTATAAGCTGGTGTACACGTATAAATGTCTGTTGCTGTTCCTGTTAAAATATTGATTGCCTCTTCATTTACTGTCGCATGCATCGGCAAATACAACTCATTTCCAGTTACACGATCTGTAACAAGCGCTTGTACTTTGATTTTTCCAAATGGTGATGCTAACTCTACAAGACCACCATCTTTCACATTGCGTTCTTTAGCAAGTTCAGGTGAAATTTCAACAAATACTTCAGACACTTTAGATAAAATACCAGCCGACTTATTCGTCATATTCCCTTCATGGAAATGCTCTAGCATACGGCCATTATTTAATAGTAAATCATACTCATCTGGTGCTATAACTGGCGGAACCCATCCATCTAGTGATAAACGTGCTAGTTTGTCTGGGAAGTTAAATCCATCTACATATAATAATGGTGTATCACTACCATCATGGCTACCCCAACATAAACTATTCCAGCCTTCTAGACGGTCGTACGTCGCTTGAGAGTATAACGGTGCAAGCGATGCAATTTCGTCCATAATTTCACTTGGACTTCCATAATTCCAGTCTCCGCCCAGTGCACGAGCTACTTTTTGTAAAATCCACCAATCTGGTTTTGAATCATCAAGCGGTTTCAATACTTCGTATAATCTTTGAATACGGCGCTCTGTATTCGTAAACGTTCCTTCTTTTTCTAAGCTTGGTGCTGCTGGTAAAATAACATCGGCGAAACGAGCTGTTTTCGATAAGAACATATCTTGAACAATAAGGAAGTCTAAATTCGCTAAAATATGTTGTACATGGTTGGCATTTGAATCTACTAAAGCCATTTCTTCTCCCATAACATACATACCACGTAGTTTTCCTTCTTCGGCCGCAAGTAACATTGCGATATTATTTAATCCCGGTTCTTTCGGAATGGTAGTACCGTATGCTTTTTCAAATTTCGCACGATGCACATCATCTGAAACAGCTTGGTAACCCGGAAGCCAGTTCGGTAATGTTGCCATATCACAAGCACCTTGTACGTTATTATGCCCGCGTAACGGATACGCACCGGCACCAGGACGACGGTAGTTACCTGTAACGAGAAGTAAATTTGAAATTGCTGCTGACGTTGTACTTCCTCCTGTATTTTGAGTTACACCCATTCCCCAAAGTACACAAGTACCATCTGCTTCATATACCATACGAGCCATTTCTTTTAACTGAGCTTTAGAAATCCCTGTAATTCCCTCAGTATAATCAAGCGTATATTTTTCTAGCATTTTGCTATATTCATCAAAATTCTTTACATTTTCAGCTATGAATTTTTTATCGTGCCAATCTTGATCAATAATGTATTTCGTTATCCCAGCAAGCCATACATAATCCGTCCCTTGACTCGGGTGAACAAATATATCAGCACGCTCCGCCATTTCATGTTTACGAAGGTCTGCGACAATTAGTTTTTGTTCATGTAATTTATGAGCACGCTTCACTCTAGTTGCAAGTACAGGATGTCCTTCTGTTGGATTTGCCCCAACAATAATAACAAGACCTGCCTCAGCAATATCTTTCACTGTTCCAGCATCTCCGCCCATACCGACAGTTTTAAATAAACCGTCTGTTGCTGGAGATTGGCAATAACGGGAACAGTTATCTACATTATTTGTTCCATATATTTGACGAGCTAGTTTTTGCATAAGATAGTTTTCTTCATTTGTTACTTTCGAAGAAGAAATAAACCCAAACGCATCGCTACCATACTCTGATTTAATATGTTGCATATTAGATGCAACAACTTCAAGAGCCTCTTCCCATGAAGCCTCAACAAACATATCTCCTTGGCGAATTAGCGGCTTTGTAATACGCTCTTCACTGTTCACAAAGTCCCATCCGAATTTTCCTTTTACACATGTGGAAATACCATTAACCGGTGCATCTGAAACAGGTTGCACTTTTAAAATTTGACGATCTTTCGTCCATACTTCAAATGAACAACCTACACCACAAAATGTACAAACTGTTTTTGTCTTATTAATTTTCGTCTTACGCATCGCGGACTCTACTTCTGAAACTGCTAAAATACTGCTATATCCAGGCTCTACATCTTTTACAAAATCAATCATTGGATTTAGCACATCTGGTTTTAAACCAGTCATAAATCCAGCTTCTCCTAGCATCGTTTTTTCCATTAATGCATTACAAGGACAAACTGTTACACATTGCCCACAGCTAACACAAGACGAGTCATTTATACTCACACCATTGTCCCAAATAACACGTGGACGGTCTAAACTCCAATCAATCGATAAAGTTTCATTCACTTGTAAATTTTGGCATACTTCTACACACTGCCCACAAGCAATACATTGATTTGGATCGTATCGATAGAATGGATGCGACGTATCCACTTCGCATGCACTTACTTTCGGTTCATATGGATATTTCTGTTCTTCAATCTCCATCATATGTACTGTATTATGGACTTTACAGTTACCATTATTGTTATCACATACTGTACAATACAATAAATGATTCTCTAATATTCGATCCATCGCTTCAGTTTGTGCTTCCTTTGCACGTTCCGATTGCCTCTCAATATGCATGCCATCTTCCAACTTCGTCGAACAGGCACGTAATAAACTTCCATTCACTTCTACAATACATGTATCACAAGTTTGAATAGGATCTACCTCTGGTACATGACAAATTTGAGGATGTTCTAAATTACTTTCGTTAAACAATTGGAGTATCGTCTTTTCACCTGATACGAAAAATTCTTTACCATCAACGGTTACACGGGCTGTCTGTTCTGTCATAGTTTCCCCTCTCCTTACAACTAACTGTACAACACAATTATGAATCCGTTTTCATAATTGTGTTGTACATATTTTTGAAGCGCCCTGTTGAAATACTTTCCTTTGGAAGTCGATTCTAGATGTTATAAGGTATAACTACGAAAACTTGAAAATGTCGCTATTCTACAAATCTATTATATCGTACATATACAATAATAACCAAAATAATCTGCCATCTTCTTGTTAGTAAATGTTTTTGTTTTTTTGATGTTTTATGATAAATATGGGGAAAAATACATATAAAGGGGAATTTAATATGGGGCCTATTCAAGAAACATATACAATTGTACGTTATCAATCTGGTACATTTTCAAAACAAACCGATGAGGTTGTTACGGAATCTCCCATTACAATTAAATTAAATAGCGAAGAATACGTAACAGTTGTATGCACTCCTAATTACATTGAAGATATGGTAACCGGTTTTTTAATTTCTGAAGGAATTATTTCTTCTTATAAAGATATTGAAGAATTATGGATCCAAAAAGAAAACGGAATTGTCCATGTAAAATCATCAAAAATTAATCCGCTCTATCAAACTTTATATAATAAACGGTACGTAACTTCTTGTTGCGGGAAAAGTAGACAAGGTTTTGTTTTCGTCAACGATGCAGCAAAAGCAAAAAAGTTACATGATATACATATAACTATTACTCCGGAAGAATGTTTTCACCTAATGACTTCCTTACAACAATCTTCAACTACATTTCGCCAAACGGGTGGTGTGCATAATACCGCTTTATGTGATCGAAATAACATTCTTTTATCAAGAATGGATATCGGAAGACATAATGCGCTAGATAAAATATACGGTCATTGTTTACGAAACAATATCTCTGTTCAAGGGAAAATCATTGCGTTTAGCGGACGCATCTCATCTGAAATTTTGTTGAAGGTTTCAAAAATAGGTTGCGAAATTGTTCTATCTAAATCAGCTCCAACTAAACTAGCTCTGCAACTCGCCCACGATTTAGGTATTACCGTAGTAGGATTTATTCGAAATGGATCTTGCAATATTTATACACATCCGGAACGAATCGATGGCTACAAAATAAACGATTGAATACGTAAAAGAAAGTGCAAATTTAATCAGTGGAGGGTTTTTCCCTCCTCACTGATTATTAGCCCAACCAATCGGGCTTTTACGGGCAATCCGACTCCCACGAATAGTTGGATAAAAATGACTCCTTTACACAGCGGAAATTTTAGTTATAAAAATGTAACATATTAAAACCTTGAATAGTTAATAAAGTTAATATATAATTTCATTACATAAAGTGAAACTATAATCAGTGGAGGTGTTCATCCCCCACTGATTATTAGCCTTCACCAATCGGGCTTTTACGGGCAGCAGGGCTCCCACCTAACTTCTTTGCTCCAGCCGAATTTTGAGATAGGAGTTTTACTGCCCACAAATAGCGGGATAAATAAAATGAAAACATAGTAGCATAATCTTTTCATTCTTTTACAAATTAAGAAAGAATAGTCACAGAATACATTTAACTAAACTTAATCTTACAAAGTTAATGAATTAAATTTGAATCAATCTAGGAGGTTACAACTATGGAAATTCGCTTATTAACAACAGAGGATGCAGAAATTTATTTGAAAGTGTGTATGGAAGGTTTAATGAAAAACCCTGAGGCTTTTAGCTCTTCTTATGAAGATGTTCTTAAACAGGAAAACCCTGTCGCTGCTATGGCAAAGCGATTAAGCAATCCGGATAAGTATACTCTAGGTGTCTTCAAAGATAATGATTTAATCGGTATTGCTACTCTAGAAACAAAGCCATTTATTAAGCAGGAGCATAAGGCAAAAATCGGCTCAGTTTTTGTTTCTCCAAAAGCGCGTGGCCTCGGTGCAGGACGAGCTTTAATTAAAGCGATTATTGAAAATGCCGATAAATTACATGTAGAACAGCTTATGCTTGATGTTGTCGCTGATAACACTGCTGCAAAAAAATTATATGAGTCCCTCGGCTTCCAAACTTACGGTGTGCAAGAACGGTCCTTAAAACATAATGGCCAATATTGGGACGAAGAGCATATGGTTTTATTCTTAAATAATTAACATTTTAATATAATTTTTCAAAAGCATCTTCTTATTAATTAAGATGCTTTTTTCATTACAACAATGTAATCTTCATGTCACCTTTATCGATCGTTCCAATCCTTTCCATTCGTTATACTAAAAATATAAAGTGAAACTTCACTCAACGAGGAGGATCCGTCTCCCGCTAATTATTAAATGAACGTATAGCATGCAATTGATATGTAGAGGAGAATGTAACATGAAACAAAACAAACAAGCTATCTTTTTAATATTTGCTACAGCAATTGTAACTTCTGGACTGGCAATTCTACCCTGGTTTATTATATAGAACACATTAAAAAAGCTTATTGCTTCTTAAGAAGCAATAAGCTTTTTTCTATTATAAAATCCCGAAAAATTTATTTACACAACTTATCATAATAAGCATAGATACCGCAACACACATTACAATCGCATTACGATCTTGCTTTTCTTTTTGTAAACGTTCTACTTTTTTACTCATGTGTACAATCCCCTTTATATTAAAAAAAGTGTGAGATAGGAATTTTTTCTTATCCGATGCGAGGTGAATACGAAAACCCTCTCTATCTCACATACACAATAGAATGGAATTGTCATTTTATAAATAAAATGACATGACGTTATGTCGCAACATAGGGTATTTGTGTCGCTACGTTTTCTATTATAAAAAATAGTTGTGCAAAACTAGTGCATTTTTTATGTCAATTGCCCTGATTGAAAAAATCAGCCATCCATTCAATCACATAAAAAGAGTTTTTTATTATTTTCATGTAAACTATACAAGTAGAATGAATAGTTTGGGGTGCACAAGATTATGGTGAAAATTTTATTAGTAGACGATGAAGAACGTATGTTACGATTGTTAGATCTGTTCTTAAGCCCTCGTGGCTATTTTTGTATGAAAGCTACTTCTGGCCTTGAAGCGCTAGAATTAATCGAACAAAAGGACTTCGATATTATTTTATTAGATGTTATGATGCCGAATATGGATGGGTGGGATACTTGCTATCAAATCCGTCAAATTTCCAACGTTCCAATTATTATGCTAACAGCTCGCAACCAAAATTATGATATGGTCAAAGGTCTGACTATGGGAGCAGATGACTACATTACAAAACCATTCGATGAGCATGTATTAGTCGCGCGAATCGAGGCTATATTACGCCGTACGAAGAAAGATGGCTTTGTTAGCTTCAATGGTATTGAGTGGGATAAAACGAAACATACTGTTACAGTTTATGGTGAAAGAATCTCACTAACTCCTATTGAATTCTCGTTACTTGGACTCTTTTTACAAAATACAAACCGTGCTTACAGCCGTGATGATTTAATTGAAAAAATTTGGGGCTATCAAACAGACATCGAATACAGAACTATCGATTCACATATTCGTAATATCCGTGATAAATTACGCAAAAAAGAATTTCCAGTTGAAGATTACTTAGAAACCGTCTATAAAGTCGGATATAAATGGAAAAGTGAATAATTACTTTAATCAGTGGGGATGGATAAAACCCCACTGATTAAAGTTTCACTCTATATGAAATAAGGTATGGTGAGAAAATGAGCAAACTTTCCCTTAAAGTTGGGACATACTTTTTAATATTAGCTTTATGTATTGAAACAATTGCCTTCGTATCTTTTTATAAGAACCTTTCAAACATACGCATTGAAGAGGAAACTCTTGCTCTTTTAGAGAAAGGAAATCGCTATAGTAAACTGATTAAAAACCGCGCGAAGTGGGGTGCATATTCTAAAGAACGGCAACTCACAGAAAGCGCTGAACACAGTAAACGACCTAAACGTGCTGTGTACCCCGAGTTTGATATCAACACTGAGGCTGAACACTTAGTTGAATCAGAATTAATTGCTAACTCTGATATAGCTATCATTATAACAGACAATAACGGCAAAATTATTTCTACCTCAGAACCCGTAACGAAAGAAATGCAAAAACAACTTACTTGTAAAACAGAGACTATCCCAGAAGGTGGATTAATCGTTGAAAAAAACTGGAAAAAATCAAAATTCATCTCAACAGTAAGCCCGCTGGAAATTCAAGGATTTCAAGGTAAGTTATATATGTTATTAAAGACATCTTTCTTAGAAAATATGTTACTTAAACTCATGAATCAATTTCTTATCATTAGTGTTTTGACACTTATTTTAACTACTATTTCTGTCTTTGTTTTTTCTCGTGTTATTACAGAACCGCTTATAAAAATGAAGCGGGCGACAGAAAAAATGTCAAAATTAAATAAGCCGATTCAATTAGGAATTAAACGAAATGATGAACTTGGAAGCTTAGCAAAAACGATTGAAGATTTATCTAGTGAACTTACGTATATGAAAAAAGAACGAAACGAATTTCTCGCTAGTGTAGCGCATGAATTACTAACTCCATTAACGTATATGAAAGGTTATGCAAAGGTAGCAAAAAGAGATTCTCTAACGAAAGAAGAACGTGAAGAATACTTACAAATCATTGAAGACGAAACGGATAGTGTAACCGATCTCGTACAAGATTTATTTATGCTTGTACAATTAGAGCAACACCAGTTTGTTATAAAAAAACAAAAAGTAATTCTTAAACCATTTTTAGAACGAATGGTTGAAAAAACAAAAACAACATTAACAAACAAACAAATGCAACTCCATGTACATTGCAAAGATGATTTAGAAGTTTGCATAGACGAAAGACGTATGGAACAAGTTATGTTAAATTTATTACACAATGCTTATCAACATTCACCAGAAAACACTTCTATAATAATACGTGTACTAACCAGTGCGAATACTTTTACAATAAGTGTACAAGATGAAGGTGAAGGTATTCCAAAAGAAGATATCCCACATGTTTTTGATCGCTTTTACCGTGTCGATAAATCCAGAACACGAGCTACAGGTGGAAAAGGTATCGGATTGGCTGTTGCAAAAGAAATTGTAGAACTTCATAATGGTTCTATTGAAGTTAAAAGCGAATTAGAAGTCGGAACAGAATTTATAATTGAATTACCATTTGTATAATATATGCGTGAAATCACCAGTAGTAGTCAACACTACTGGTGCTATTTTATTTATAAAACCAACTATTATAAGCTAAGCTTTTGAAATTATTCTTATTTCAATATAAAATATAGGTATAACTGTCAAAGATTTGGAGGGTGATACAATTGGATATCCATGTATTAACAAAAGACGAAGCAGAAATTTACTTAGAACTTCGAGTAGAAGGATTAAAACAAAATCCGGAAGCTTTCAGCTCTTCTTATGAAGATATTATTAATAAAGAGTGTGCTATTGAATATAAAGCCCAAAAATTAGCACAAGATGAGAACTATACACTAGGTGCATTTAAAGATGGCACTTTAATCGGAGTTGCAACACTGGAAACGAAACCATATGTAAAACAAGAACATAAAGCAAAAATCGGTTCAGTATACGTGTCTCCAAAAGCACGCGGACTTGGAGCGGGAAAAGCACTTATTAAAGAATGTCTTGAGCTTGCTAAATCTTTAGAAGTAGAGCAAGTTATGCTTGATGTTGTTGTCGGAAACGATGGTGCAAAAAAACTTTATGAGTCATTAGGCTTTAAAACATTTGGCGTGCAAGAACGTTCATTAAAATATAACGGACAATATTGGGATGAAGAGCATATGGTTCTTTTCCTAGATGAAGAAAAATAGTAAAAAAAACATCCTCCATTTATGAGGATGTTTTTTTTACTTTCTTGTAAACCATGCTGTATATAATAATTGAATGGCCTCTTCAATTTCTTCCTCTAATAAAGTCGCAAATCCAAGCAATACTGTACTTTTGGGAGAAGTCCCTTCCTTATAATATATCGAAGCAGGATACACTTTAATACTCCTTTCAGCTGCAGCTTCCATTAATTCTTTCTCTTCCATCCCATTATGCACTTTTAATAAAATATGTAGGCCGGAATCTTCCCCTATTACTTCAATGCGATTAGAAAAATATTTTTCTAATACCGAAACAAGACGGTCTCTCTTCTTTCGGTACACAACACGCATTTTATGAATATGTTTTTCCCAATGCCCGTCATTTAAAAATTTCCTAATGATCTCTTGATCCATTCTTGAAACGCTTTGTGTGTAAAATAAATATTGCTCTTGATACTGCTTAATAAGGGATTTTGGCAACACCATATAACTCATCCGTAATGATGGCAATAGCGCTTTAGAGAGCGTCCCCATATAAATTACTTTCCCATCTCTATCTAACCCTTGCAGTGCCGGTATAGGTTTTCCCGAATAACGAAATTCACTATCGTAATCATCTTCAACAATATACCTACCTTCTTCTTTCTTCGCCCATTGTAAAAGCTGCATCCTTCTCGTGATAGGCATAATCATCCCATATGGAAACTGATGAGAAGGTGTAACAAACACAATATTAGCTGAACTATTTTCTAACTCTGAAATACAAATACCATCTTTATCTAAAGATAACATTTGAACATTTTGTTCACCCTGCTCGAAAACAACCATCTTTCGGTGGTAGCCTGGATTTTCAACTGCATAACCACTTCCTTTTAACAATTGAAATAACGACTTCACTAATATTTGCGTACCAGCTCCGATTACAATTTGACTAGCCGAACATCGCACACCTCTAGATTCATACAAATAGCTCGCGATTGCTTCTCGTAAACTTACCTCCCCTTGCGGATGTCCAATAAAAAGTAAATCTTTATTTTCAAATTGCCATACCTCGTTCGTAATTTTTCGATATACATGAAACGGAAAAGTAGTAGTATCCACACCCGTTTGAGTGAAGTCAAATTTATACACCTGCTCTTGAAAAGGTACTTCCCCTATTACCTCTTCGCTACCTTCCACATAAATCATTTGCTCGATTTCACATACAAAATAACCTTTTCTAGAAATCGCCTCAATATATCCTTCGGCAAGAAGTTGCTCATAAGCTGCCTCTACTGTATTTTTACTTACTTGTAAATATGTTGCTAGCTTCCTCTTAGCCGGTAATTTCGTAAAAGCCGGAATCGTTCCATCTTTAATCTCTTTTTTTATATACTCATACAATTGTACATACAATGCCGTCTTACTATTTGCATTCAAATTAGGCGTTAATTCTAACATAATATCTGACCCCTTAATAAAACTAAAATCTGATACTTTTTACAGTACCAAATTTTATATATAATTCCTTTTATCATGTCACACATAAAAAATCAAATACTAAAGAGGAGATGCATGATCATGAACAAAAGTAGACGTATTGGACTCATTATGATTATTACAGGAGCCACATTATGGGGATTATCTGGACCGATGATTCAATGGCTATTTCAACATACGAACGTATCATCACTTGATTTTTTAACAATTCGCTTGTTGCTTGCAGGAGTATTTATTTTGTCTTTCTTACTAATAAAGAAACAAAACATATTTCAAATTTGGAGACACCCTAGACATTCTATACAGCTTATTATTTTCTCTATTCTTGGCATGCTTGGTGCGCAGTATGCTTTTATCGAAACAGTTCATATTAGTAATGCGGTCACAGCAACACTCTTTCAATTTCTAGGCCCTGTTCTTATTACCATTTACGTTGCGTTTGAGCAAAAGAAATTCCCTGCTTCTATGCAAATACTCGCAATTATAACTGCGCTAACAGGGACATACTTTATTATTACAAACGGTTCAATTGAAAATATTGTTTTATCTAAAGCAGCTATTACTTTCGGCCTATTAACAGCGATTGGTTTTGCGTTTTATACCCTTCATCCGGCTTCCCTTATTAAAGAATGCGGAACAACTATAGTAATTGGCTGGGGGATGTTAATTGGAGGGATTGCACTGCTTATTTGTAATCGTTCTTTTGGGTGGAATCAGATTTCGCAGACTTTCACACTTCAAACTTTTTCTATGCTTATTCTTATCATTATAAGTGGCACTCTTTCTTTCCTTCTTTATATCGGGAGTCTTAAATATTTAGCAGCAACAGAAACAAGTATTTTATCTAGCATTGAACCACTTGTAGCTGCCATCGTTTCAATCACCTGGCTTAATGAATCTTTTGGAGCATATCAATTATTAGGCGGAGTATGTATCGTTCTTTCTGTTATTTTCTTAACAATGCCTCAAAAAGAGAGAGAACCAACCTTTTCAACTGAGCAAATATAAAGTGAAACTTTAATCAGTGGAGGTTTTTTTCATCCCCACTGATTATTAGTTGAACCAATCGGGCGTTTACGGGCAGTTAATGCGGGATAGAAAATGTCAAAAAAGGTCGTACAAAACTTACGACCTCTTTTTATGATTTAAAGGAATTGTCTCGTCTTCTAGCAAATACAATTACACTAACAATAAAATTTAGGAGTGTGGCACCATGAAAAAAATCGGAACTATGCTACTTTTCTCCTTCCTCATTACTGGCTGCGCGCAATCGCAACCCGATTCAACAGCACCTAAAAAAGAAGTAATAGAAACTTCATCCTCTCAAATTAACGCACCTTCCTTTTTTCACCTTAGTGTCTTAAAAGATGTAAATTGGGAAGAAGTACCATCATTCGTAGAAGGAAAAATACCGTTAAAAGGCATTGAAAGAAAAATTGCAATGGCTGATAGCTCTATTATCGCAAATGAGCAAAATGAAATAATGTGGTTCTTCCTGGATCCTGAAATGCCAACTGGAAAACTATCTATTATCGCGTTAAAACAAGGAACTACAACTCCAACACCAGTACTCTTTCAAAAAGAAACCTCCAAACAAACTTGGACTACTTCAAATACAGTCGATACAACCGTAAAGGAACTCCCTCTCGTAATGTCACTACCTTCATCTGGATTATGGGTATTAAACATATATGTGAATGAAAGATATTATGATCAATTTGTAATCAATGCCGAATAAAGTGACAAAACTGAAACACTTCCTTACAACAATGTAATTTCTACGTCACGTACTTCGATAGGTGGATTATCTCTCTTCTCTTATACTTAAAGTAAGAAATGACGCGAGGAGAGATGAGAGATGAAAAAAATGATAGAAGTGATCGTAGCAGTAACTAAGGTTTTAATAAATGGTAAACAAGTTGCAATGGAGTTAAATAAATAATGAAAGGGGCTTGAATAAATTTACACTTCTTCATTATTTTGATTTCTTATCTCAAAAAAAGCAGTGCCTTTTTAAGGCGCTGCTTTTGACTATTTATAACTTGGCATTTTCGTAATCTGTGCCACACCTGAATCAATGGCTGCTTTCGCTACTACTTCTGCAACACTTGGAACAACTCTTTTATCTAATGGATTTGGAATTACATAATTCGCATTACGCTCTTCGTCCGTAATTATGTTAGCGATCCCATATGCTGCTGCTAATTTCATCTCTTCTGTAATATCAGTCGCGCGTACGTCTAATGCACCACGGAATATACCAGGGAACGCTAATACATTATTTACTTGATTTGAATAATCAGAACGACCAGTTCCAACTACAGCAGCTCCAGCTGCTAATGCGTCCTCTGGGAATATTTCTGGGATTGGATTCGCCATTGCAAACACAATTTGTTTCTCGTTCATCGTCTGTATAAGTTCTTTCGTTAATACGTTAGGAGCAGATACACCGATGAAAATATCAGCTTGATGAATCGCCTCCTTTAATGTTCCACGTACATATTCTCGATTTGTCTTCTTTGAAACTTCGATTTGCGCTTCGTTCATCCATGTTTCACCTTCACAAACAATACCTTCTAAACTAACTAACGTAATGTGTTTTGCGCCAGCTTTTAATAATAATTTTCCAATTGCAATTCCTGCCGAACCCGCACCGTTAATAACAATTTTCACATCGTCCATTTGTTTACTTACAACTTTTAATGCATTAATAACAGCTGCTAAAACGACAATAGCCGTCCCATGCTGATCATCATGAAATACAGGAATATTCGTTTCTTCTTTTAATCGTTTTTCAATTTCAAAGCAACGTGGTGCTGCAATATCTTCTAAATTAATTCCTGCAAATGTAGGCTCTAAATTTTTAACAAGGGTAACGATTTCATCCACATCAGTCGTCCCTAAACATAACGGGAAAGCATCTACATTCGCAAATGTCTTAAATAAAATACTTTTCCCTTCCATAACAGGCATAGCCGCTTTCGGTCCAATATTCCCTAAACCAAGTACTGCAGTTCCATCTGAAACAACTGCAACCATATTACCACGTGCTGTATAGTCATAAGCTGTTTCCTCATCTGCCGCAATTGCTTTACAAGACTCTGCTACCCCCGGTGTATAAGTCAAACTTAAATCGTCCGCTGTATTCACTTCTACTTTACTTGTAATTTCAATTTTCCCTACTAATTCTTTATGCAATAACAATGATCTTTCATTAATTTGTTTTTCTAACATACTTATAATCTCCCCTTAATTTGACAAGCTAGCTATATGAATATAGCTAGCTTGTTTGATCATGAAAACATTTTTAATAAAATTGTCGCTGTTACGACCATTGCAGCCCCACCTAAACGCGTTGAAATTTGTGCGAACGGCATTAATTCCATACGATTTGAAGCTGATAAAATAGCAACATCTCCAGTTCCACCTAAACCACTATGACATCC
This sequence comes from Bacillus sp. TH17, assembly GCF_016651125.1. Taxonomy (NCBI): domain Bacteria; kingdom Bacillati; phylum Bacillota; class Bacilli; order Caryophanales; family Bacillaceae; genus Bacillus; species Bacillus sp. TH17. The sequence goes on along the minus strand of NZ_JAEKEN010000001.1, from coordinate 268,818 downwards.
AGTTACAATCGCTGATTCAACTGGATACATTTTCATCACTTTCCCTACAAGAAAACCTGACGCTACCATTGTAAGAACAACCGATGCGCACACAACAACATATCCTACCGAAAGAACTGCTGCTACGTCTTTTAAAGGAATATATAGCAATCCTAAACCGACCATTAATGGCCATGTTAAATTCTTTGAAATGAATTTATATAAATGGAATGCTCCTTGCTCCATTTTTGCTGGCATTAGATTAAAGTACTTCACAATTGCCGCTGAAAAAATCATAATGATTGCTCCTGGAATACCGATAAACTTAGAAGCGAATCCTCCGAAAATAAAGAATGTACATGCAATCAATAATCCTGCTCCCATTAATGAGAAATCAATTGGTTTTTCTGTATTTTGCTCCTTTAATAAATCTGCTTGATTGTCTGTTTTTACTAATACACCATTCCCACTAAGCTCCGGTTTCTTCTCACCTAAACGCTTCATATACCCTGCACTCACGATTGCAAACATATTCCCAATAATAGCTGCCGGAATAAGCTGTGATACAAACGTTGCTGATGATTCATTTAAAATATCACTATAAGCTAGCGACAATGGTAAAATCCCTTCTCCGATACCACCACTCACAATTGGTACGATGATAAAGAAAAATGTCTGCTTCATTTCAAATCCAAATAGTGAACCGACTAATAAGCCCACTGCTACAGAAGCTAACGTTCCTACTACTAAAGGAATAAACATACGAACGAACCCCTGCACTAACACTTTACGGTTCATTCCCAAAATACTTCCAACTACTAAACAAGAAATATATAAATATAAAAAGTTCGATTTTTTCATTAACATAGTCGCAGCTTCCATTGAAGCTGGATTCATCCAGTTAAAAAATACAAGTAACGATGGAATAAATAATGAGAGAATTGCTGGACCACCGATATTTTTTAATATTGGAATTCTCATTCCAATGTCACCTAAGAAAATACCCATGATCATAATAACTGCAAAACCACCAATCATATCCGCTGGTAATTTATTATATACAGATGCTCCATAAATAATAGCAGCCAATACTACATATAACGGTAAAGGTATAACACCGATTTTAACGTTCATAATTTTAGAAGCGAAAGATTCACTTTTCAATTCATTGCCTTCAGAAAATGATACCGCTTCCACTTTTTTTTGAATTCCCATATGGCACCCCCTTGTTTTCTTAATAACAATATTAAAACGCTTTCAATAGTAAAAATAGCTTTTGTAAGTTTTGTAACTACTTTTGTAATTAAAAAAAGTATAAGCGACCTATAATAAGTCGCTTATACGTAAAAGTCTATTTTATTTTGGTCAATACACCTTAATTTACTCACCGGTCTTCCCACATTTTGATACACCATTTCATTCTCTAATACTCCGATTTCAGTCAAAAACATTACATACTTTCGAATAGAAACTCTCGAAACCCCTACTAATTGTGCCATTTCATCAGTTGTAAATGCTTGTCCATTAAGTGATTCGATTTTCTTCCAAATTAATTGCAATGTTTGCTTCGTTAATCCCTTTGGAAGTTCTTTATTAACAAAAGATTCTCTTTTTTCTTTTTGCAAAATTAATGAATCTAATTCCGATTGACTAATTTTTTGTTGTTCTTTCATGAAAGTGAATTTTTCTCGATACACCGTTAATGCTTCCTTAAAGCGTTCAAATGTAAATGGTTTAATTAGATAGTCTACAACTCCATATTGTAATGCTTTTTTAATACTTCCCATATCATGTACAGCTGAAATCATCATAATATCAATTTCTTTTTCTTGATTTCGAATATACATTAAAAGCTCAAATCCAGTCTCCTTAGGCATAAAAATATCAAGTAATATGAAGTCTACTCGTGACCTCTCTAACACTTCTATTGCTTCTTTAACTGAGTTAACTGCATGGACAAGTTCAAACCCTCCCACTTGCTCTAAATAATGCGTATTTAACATCGCAACCATCGGATCATCTTCTACAATTAAAACTTTAATCATATTTGCTTCTCATCCCTACCTTTAGGTATTTCAATTGTTATCGTTGTTCCCTCTCCTAATAAGGAGGAAATGTGAATCTCCCCATTTATTCGCTGTATACTTTCTTTTACAAGATACAAACCATAACCGCGATTATCCCCTTTTGTGGAATAACCTTTTGTAAATAATGCATCCACTGCGTCTTCTTCTATACCTTTCCCCGTATCTTGTACTGTAATAGTTAATGCATTCTGATATTGTATCCCAACTTCAACTTGTTTCTTTTTGCAATGTATCACTGCCTCTAATGCATTATCTATTAAGTTCCCTACAATCGTAATAAGTTCATGAGTAATACTTTCATCATATATTTCCGGCAAGTAAGAATCTTCACTTATAATTAACTTTATATTTTTCTCCCTAGCATAGCTAAGTTTACCTAGTAAAAAACCAGCAAATACTGGACTTTTTATTCTTTTCATAACTCCACCAATTTCATATTGATGCTCTGATACCATACTACTGACATATTTCTGCAATTCTTCATACTGTTTCATATGTGTTAGCCCTAATACGACATGCATTTTATTCATAAATTCATGAGATTGTGCCCGTAACGCTTCCGCATATAGCCTAATACCAGTTAGTTCTTCTGCTAATTTTCTAATTTCTGTTTTATCACGAAATGTTGCGATCGCGCCAACTATTTCTCCTTTTACATATAAAGGAACACGATTTGTGACAATCGTAATTCCGTAAATATTTTGTTCTTCGTTTAATTGTACCTCGCCTGTTTGCAACACTTCTTTTATACGTGAATTTGGCATATACAATTCAACATCTTTACCAATAAAGTCTTCTTCAAGTCCACTTTTCTTAAATAATCGTTTTGCCTCATTATTTATTAAAGTTACATTCGCCTCTTTATCTACAGCAATAATACCTTCTTTCACCGACAGCAACATCGTATTTCTTTCTTCAAGAATTTTTGCTATCCTATGCGGCTCAAGACCGAATAAACTTTTCTTTATATGTCTAGCTAGCAATATTGCTCCTATAAGTCCGACTAATACTCCAACTCCGACACCGATATAAATAATATGTCTACTTTCCTTAACTCTCTCTTTTACATTATCTGCCGAGATACCAACGGCCACCGCGCCAAGTTGTTCACCTGTTTCAGAAAATATAGGTACAAACACTCGCATTGAAATACCTAAAGTTCCTTCTGCTAGCGATACATGTTCCTTTCCTTTCAATGCAGGCCCTTCATCTCCCCCAATAAAATGATGACCTATTTTTTGAGGATCTGGATGTGATTTTCTTATTCCATTCATGTCCATAACTACAATAAATTGAACACCTGTGTTTTTTAATATTCTATTTGTATACGTTTGAATTGCAGAAGTACCTGCTTTCCCAATCAAACCATCAATTACAATCGAATCATTCGCCACAATATGTGCAATTGTTTTCGCTTTCTCTGCCTGGCTATCCTCCGTTGTCCGCTCTACATTATGACTAATTAATATATCTGTAACAAGTAAAGAAAAAATTACAACTGTACAAACTAACAATGTAATCGTTTTCCATAAATTCCATAGTCTTTTTCTTTTTTTCATCCCGTTAATGACTCCCCTAATTACTGAATATAAAAATAAGTAAGGTGATATTATTTTCACCTTACTTATTTGCTGTTATTATACTTTAAATTTACTAGTCATTGCTTGTAGTTCTTCGGCCATCTCAGCTAAGTTTTGCGAAGCCGAACTAATTTCTTCCATCGAATTTACTTGTTCTTCTGTTGAAGCTGCAACACTTTGCATACTAGCTGTATTTTCTTCTGCAGCCGCTGCAATTTCATCAATAGCGTTTGTCACATCATTTGCATCTCCAGCGATTCTCTTCGTTGTTTCTACCATTTGATTAACTTGAGAAACAATATGAGTAGTAGAACTTAAAATTTCTGTAAAACTTACTTTCGTTTTTGTTACAACATCTAAGCCTTGTTGAACTTCCCCACTCACATTATCCATTGCCTTAACAGTATGTTCAATATCAGCCTTAATTTCTGCAATTAAATTTGCAATCTCTCCAGATGATTCTCCTGATTGCTCTGCTAATTTTCTAACTTCATCAGCTACAATAGCAAATCCTCTTCCCTGCTCACCTGCTCTTGCTGCCTCAATAGCCGCATTTAAAGCTAATAAGTTCGTTTGAGTAGCAATATTTTGAATTGCTTCAGAAATAGCTCCTACCTGCTTTGATTTCTCATCAAGAAGTTTAATAATAGCATCTGACTCGGATACCGATTTAGAAATAGACTGCATTTGTTTTGCTGTTTGTTCAACCAATTCTTCCCCTTCTTCAGCTCTTTCTCGCGCATGTAATGAGGAGATAGAAATTGATTCCGCGCTTCCAGTTACATCTTGAATTGCTGTATTTACTTGTTGTAATGTAGCCGCACCTTCTTCAACACCTTGACTTTGTGATTCAGCCCCACCTGATACTTGTTCCATTGCAATTGTAATTTGATCTGTCGCATCATTTGCTTGCTGTACGCTCGCTGTTAACTCTTCAGCCGATGCAGCGACATGTTCTGCTGAAAAACTAATTTGAGTAATCACATCTTGTAAAGAGGCAGACATTTCATTAAATGAATTCCCTAATTTCCCTATATCATCCTTGGAATGGATTGTAATTTTCTCTGTCAAATCTCCCTTACTAATTTTATGTGCCGAGTCAGCTATTTTTCTTAATGGTCTTGTAATAGACTTTGTAATGAAATAAATTAATACACTACCAAATACAATAGCGATAGCAATGACAATCAAAGTCTTATAAAACACTGGATTCGCAGCTTGGGTAATTTCTTCGTCGAACATAACTCCAACTACTTTCCATCCTGTTTTCTCATTTGTTGCAAAGATTAAATTCTTTTTATCACCTTGTTCTGTATAAGACACATTTCCTTGTTTTTCTTCATAAATTGGTTTAATCCACGGATCAGTAACTTTTGCACCTGGTTTTCTAGATGGATGACTAACAATTTGCTTATTTTGATCTAGAATAACTGCATAACCTTTTTCACCAATGTTAATCATTTTGGAAATTTTTAAGATGTTATCTAAATTTAAGTTAATTCCTATAACACCTTTACCATCTTTTACTTCTTTAGCAATTGTCACTACCATATTTTTAGTAGATGCTGATTGATATGGTGCAGTAACAATTACCTTTCCTTTATTTTCATGCGCTTCTTTATACCAAGATCTATCTGTTGGGTTATAGCCATCAGCCATTTGGATAAATGGTTCTCTTATAAACTTTCCTGCCTGTGTTCCAATATAAATACCTTCTACTTCTGGATGAAGTTTTATATATTGCGCTAACTTCGTTCTTACTATTTCTTCTTGTCCATTTGGATATGTATCCTCTGTTAAAATGTCTGCAAAGTACGCCGCATCAACAAATTTCTCTTCTATATTTTGAGAAATAACAGTATTTAAAACTGAAATATTTTCCTTTGCTTTACCTGTAATTTGTTGTTCAAAATTTGTTTTGGCAGTTTGATATGAAACACCACCGATAATAAGTCCTGGTATAGTTAAAATAATAAAAAATGAAATGATTAATTTTTTCTTGATACTCATACATTTAACCCAGTTAAATATTTTTTGCATAATAATCCTCCTTTATGTAATAGAACACTTGTGTAATTTTATACAATCAACATGTATAAAACAATATATAATGATAACATGTAATTTTTTCGTCAATTATGCATTTTTACATATCCACTTCTCCTAAACATTTTAATCCTAAAAAACAAGAGAACTTTAGCATATATAATAAGCTAAAGTTCTCTTGTTTTTTAACAGCTTCTCTTCAAAAAAATCTGCAAAACTTCTCTTACAATTCCTTAAATCTTTATCCTTCACCTTATAGTTATATAGTTCATGCTCTTCTTCCTAATTTATTTGGAGTTATTTACATAGCTAATTGCCTGACTCCCCATCTGCACCCATGCCTGTTCAAATTTTCCTCTTGGCACTTTTACATCTAAGCTATCATCGAGGGGATCTCGAATATATACAGATTCCTTATCGTACCCAACAAGTACAACACAATGTTCATTATACGTAATAGAAACATCCCCACTATTTGTTTCCCATGTAGTAAATTCATCTTCATCTAAAGGAGCATATGTTGCATTCGTAATCATGACTACCGGGTGCCCTGCTTTTACACTCTTATAAATTTCTTCTATACTCTTCCCTGTTAAGTCCACAGCTTTATTCGGTAAATATTTTTTTGCTAATTGAAAAAGTGGTCCGTGATATACACCGTATCCGGATTCAGAAAAGGTATAAATATTCCCTACAAATCCTTCATTCGGATTCCCACGTACACCATCTTCCATAAAATTAACTTTTTTTATTTCATTTGCTAATTTCATCTTATCTACAGAAACACCTGCGTATTGTAACATCATCGCTAAACTTGTTACTTCGCAGCCTCTATCTAACTCTGGTAATTGCTGAATTAAAGGCACATTTGATAACATGACTTTTTCATCGTTATTACTAAACTCTATTCGTTTTTGACTTTGTACACTTGAAAATAGTAACCCCTTTACTTTCTCCACATACTTTGTAATTCCATTTGTATATGCACCCCATACCCCTATACATAGTAAGGCCATACATATATACCACTTCCATTTTCGTATCACTCTCACGCCCTTTTTAATTCGTTAAATACGAATAAAACGCATTAGCATCTGTTTGAACCATAGGAACAAACTTAAGCTCTTTTCCCTTTTCAGGTTGTTCAAGATTTATCTTCTCCGCTAAATCTTGAATCTTCAAATTCGTTCTATCCATACCTAGCTCATCTGCTATTTCTATTACCTTTTGCTCATTTATTTCTCTTAATACTTGATATATATCTTTGCCATATAAATCAATATGATATTTTTTTGCTTCTTCCTGTACTTTTTGTTCGTACACTTCCCCTGCTAACTCTTCCATCTCTTTTCCTTGTTGAGCAATACCTAGCTTTTCTGCTTCTTCTCTAACTTTCGTTCCGTAGATTTCTTCCTCAATCTCTTCTATTTCTTTTCCTTCAGTTGAAACACCAAGCTTTTCTGCTTCATTATTAATTTTAATCTTATTAATTTGATCAATTAAACTTACAATCGACGTATTCTCTATAGATATTCCTAGTTTCAACGCTTCTTTCCTCACTTTTGTTTCATAAATTTCTTCTGAAAGAATTCCAACATCTTTCCCTTCTGCCGAGATACCTAATTGATTAGCTTCTCTTCCTACTTCCGTCTCATGAATTTCTTTTTCTAACGTAATTTGTTCTTTCCCATCCGTTTCAATGCCTAACTTTTCCGCTTTTTCTTCCGTATGCATTGCATGTATTTTCCCATCATTTAATTGTTCTTTACTACGCTGCGTGTAATCTGTCTTTCCTTTTGTCATTCCAGAAGGGGAGGCACCCCCTAATATACTTACACTCATTACTCCAATAGTGAATACCGTCATCATTTTCTTTTTCAAGACTTCTTCCTCCCTCTCACGCTTTCTTTTTCCAGCTTTCCCATAATTTTTTTTATACTATACATAAACTTCATCTCTGTTAGAAATAACCTTATGATTTATCCAGTTCATTCAAAAAAACCTTACATCTTTTCTTTCCATCACAAGTTTCCATTATGTAATACATGCTACAAGTTATTCCTTAACTTTCCCTTAAAAAAGACGACCTTGTAAAAACAAGGTCGTCTTCTCACTTATAATCTTTGATTTTTTGGGAAAATCACTTCAAAACAAGTTCCTTCTCCCCATTTGCTCTCTACCGATATTTTTCCATAATGCTTTTCTACAATCCAATTAGCGATTGAAAGACCTAACCCAGCTCCTTCTGAAATACTTCTTGCTTTGTCTCCTTGATAAAAACGATCAAATAAATTTGGAATATCTTCTTCTTTAACTCCTATCCCATTATCTTTCACCCGTATACGAATTGAATTACTCGTTTGTGTGCAATCAATTTGAATATGCCCATCTTCATTCGTATACTTCATCGCATTATCTAACAATATGACCATCATTTGATGGATTCTCTCTCTATCACCCATAAACGTTATATCACGTTCTATTTTTAATATCATCGCTTTTTCTTGATAAGAGGCAATTTCTTTATATGGATTTATAATTTCTTCTAACAACTTATCCAGTTCAAATGTGTTCTTATCCATCTCAATTTGATTAGAATCCGAACGTGCTAACAACAATAAATTGCTAACGAGTTTCGATAGCCGCCTACATTCTTTTGAAATTGTAGAGATATCCACGGCTTTTTCTTCTATCGTAGCGGATGGGGACTGGAATAATACATCCGTTTTTGATTGAATAACTGCAAGCGGTGTTCTTAATTCATGTGATGCATCGGAAACGAATTGCTGCTGTTTCTCCCATGAATTTTGAATAGGTATGAGTGCCCTGCCAGCTAGGAAAAAACCGATACCTATTGCACATAGACTGCCTATGCTACAACCTATTATGAGAATTAAAAATAAAGTATTTAGCATTTCTTCTTCAGCTGTTGTATCACGTACAATTTGAACTATTTTTCCATCTTCTTGAAACGCAAACGTTCTAAAATATCGTCCTTGCACTTCAATATCTTGCAAATCCCCTACCTTTTTTGGAGAAAACTTTTCCAAATCCCCTTCAAAGTTTGAGCGGAATTTATGGTTATCGCCTTCTATCTCCACTATTTTTCCATTCCAAGTTATTATAGTTATCCGTGGGTCTCGAATTTTGATATTCTCTATACGTTTTCTTGGTGGTGGCATTTTAACATCAAATTTTTCTCTATACTGAGTTATCATTTTTATAGATTGATCCACTTCATTATAAGTACGCTTGTATGTGTACGAATAAATAATACTACCTAATACACCTATTAATAGGATAAATACTAACGAATTCAATATAGTTAGACGAATACGTGTCTTTTGAAACATGCTTCCCTTTCTCATTGTTCTTTTAATATATATCCAATACCACGAACGGTTTGAATATCTTTCTGATAACCGAATGGTTCTAATTTTTTACGTAAATGATGTACATACACTTCTACAATTGCTACTGTCGTATCAGAATCAAATCCCCAAACACGATCAAAAATTTGTTCACGCATTAAAATCTTCCCGCTATTTTGAATGAGATACTCTAGTAGCTCGTATTGTTTTAATGTCAGCTTAATACCTTGTCCATCCACTTGAATGTCTTTATCTTTTCCGAACAATTCAATTCCTTTATAGCGAATGGTCTGCTGTGTTGTTAAACTACCACTTCTGCGTAGTAATGCACGAATTCTCGCTTTTAATTCAGGGGCCTGAAACGGCTTAACAATATAGTCATCTCCACCAAAGTCCAATCCTTTCACTCGATCTTCTAAAGAATCTCTCGCTGTCAAAAACAGGACTGGCGTTTCAATCTTTTCATCACGTATTTTTTGAATCACTTCAAATCCGTCCATTTCTGGCATCATCACATCAAGCAAAATTGCATCATAAATGTTTTGCAGCGCCAAAAACAAGCCGTCTTCCCCATTCATTGCCGTATCCACTTCAAATTCATCACGTAAAATTTGTACGATAGACTCTAATAACGAGGCATTATCTTCTACTACAAGTAAGCGCATATTCTCACCTTCCACAATCTATTTCAACTCTCTTTATTATTGCATCTCTTCTCTTCATAACGAAATAATGTAATCATATTATGTAATTTCATTTTCAACTATTTCCTTCTAAAGTTTTGCTCGATGTAAAATTTTGAACCTTTATTATAAAAGCTCTTTCTTAAATTTTGCTTAATAAAAAATTGAAAGAAATAAGATTCCTCTTATCTCTTTCAATTTTTTACTACATATACCTTTTTACTTGGCAACTCCAAACAATTTAACTGACCACCATACACAGCCCCGCCATCAATTCCAATAATACGATTACTACCAAAATACACTCCGCAATTCTCACTACCATGAAGCGTTTTTGTTTCCGTATGGCCAAATACAACAACCTTTTCGCCGCTATATCCATTATGAAATTCATTACGGATCCACATTAATGTATATGGTTCAGATTCAGAAACTCGATTCATCAGCTCAACACCAGCATGTACAAAGATATACTCTTCTGTTTCAATGTAATGATCTAATTCTTGAATAAACGTTACATGTTCCTCTAATATATGAGATTGTAAAATCGGTTTTTGGAAGTTTTCCTCATTAACCGCAATGTCTTCTTCTACAAATCCATAGCTATATAACGTTTTATCTCCACCATTCCTTTTTACCCAATGGTTCCATGAACGTTCCTCATCTGTCGTTAACGCCTTAATCATCATATCTTCATGATTGCCCTTTAGAACGAGGGCTCCCGCTTCTTTTAACTCTTTTACCTTTTCAATTACTGCACGCGCATTTGGACCACGATCTACATAATCCCCCAACAAAATTAGTTGATCCTGTTTTGCATCGTAGTGAGCTTCTTCCAATAATTGTTCGAACTTTTCTATTTCTCCATGAATATCACTAATAACAAGAATTCTTTTCATATTATCCCCTTCTTTCTAAACCATTCTCTTTCTAATTATAATTCAAAACGACAGAAACTTCTGAATCACATTTATTACAAACTAAAACTATTATCCTTACAACAATGTAAGTCTCTTGTCATCCAATTCGATGGTTGCAATTACTGCATTTCCTTATACTAAAAGTAAGAAATGAAACAAAAAACAAGGAGAGATGAGATATGAAAAAAGTGATGGAAGTTGTAGTAGCGGTGGCAGAGGTTTTTGTAAATGGGAAACAAGTTGCAATGGAGTTAAACAAATAATGAAAAAGACAAAATTCATTCTAGACCCTTTACTCATATAAAAGAGATAAGACTTCATCATTTCTTTGATCCCTTATCTCCCAATAAAGAAAGCCGCATCCTGAAAAAGGATGCGGCTTTCTCTTATTTTTGACTCGTACGAGCTGAAATACTAATTGCTCTATCTGTTGCTTTTGCAGCTTCATCTAAAGCTTCTTTACTATTCTTTCCGTCATACATTGCTTCTAATGCTTTTACAACTGCATCTCTTGATTCTGGGAATACACTAATTAATGCCCCTTGAGTTGCTGGAGATTGCTTCGTTGCTTGTAATTGCTCTACCGTTACTTTTAACTGCGGATACTTTTCATACTGCTCTTTTACTAACGGCTCATTATATGCATCTGGATTAATTGAGAAATATCCTGTTGCAGTATGCCATTTTGCTTGTACATCTGGCTTCGTTAAATATTTCATAAAGTCCCAAGCACCTTGCTGCGTTTCTTCTGAAACCATATTCGTCATCCATAATGATGCACCGCCAATAACAACACCATTTTGTTTCGAATCTTCTGGATACGGAATATACGAAACGCCTACATTAAACTTAGATGCATCAATTAAATCACGAACACCAGCTGAAGAATCTAAATACATAGCAACTTGTCCAGACTGGAACGCAGCACGAATATCATCCCAACTTGCTCCATACTTTCCAAGTGCACCAGCTTTATTTAATTCATCTAACATCCCAAATACTTTTTGACCTTCTTTTCCGTTAAATACCGCTTTCTTTGCAGCATCTTTACGGCCGTTTTCGTTGTCTACATATAAAGCACCTTGTGTCGCTAACAACTCTTCAAAGAACCAACCATAATTCAGCATTGAAAATCCATACTGCTTTACATTTCCGCCTTCTTTAATCGTTAACTTTTTCGCCGCTTCTTTTAACTCATCATATGTTTGCGGAGCTTTCTCTGGATCTAATCCAGCCTTCGCGAAAGCATCCTTATTATAAATTAATACTGGTGTAGATGAATTAAACGGCATAGAATACATTTTTTCATCAACTGAATAATAGTTCGTAATTGCTTTTTCTAATTTTGATGCATCGTACTTATCTTTTTTAATCCAGCTATCGATAGGCGTAATCTTTTTGCTATCAATCATATACTTCGTTGTAATTTCACTCGATTGAACAAGAGCTGGCGCTTCTTTCGTTGCAGACATCGTTTTAAATTTCGTTAAAGACTCTTCGTATGTTCCTTGGAACTCTGCCTTTATCTCGTATTTATTCTGCGACTTATTATAGTCTGCAACAAGCCCATCTAGTACACCTTGTGTTTTCCCCCCCATTGCATGCCAGAAACGAATTACAGTTTTATCACCATTCTTTTCAACTGGAGCTACTTTTGCCTGTGCTTCAGGTTTCCCCTCTGTTTTACTATTTGAACAAGCTGCGCCGGTTAATGCCATTGTGGCTGCCATTAAAAGAGCAGCACTTTTTTTCAATAAACTCATCTCAATCCCACCTTTTCCTATGTATGCTTATTTAATTGCACCTTTTGTTAATCCTTTTTGTAATTGCTTTTGCCCTAAAAATAGTAAAATCAACGTTGGAATGACGATAACCGTAACACCGGCCATTACACTGCCCCAATCAGTTGCAACTTCTTGAGATTGAAGCTGCTTTACACCAATTTGAACCGTTCTTACTTTTTCATCAGTGGTTACTAAGAGCGGCCACAAATACATATTCCACGTTGTTAAAAAGCTATATACTCCAAGCGTAATAAAACTCGTTTTACAATACGGAATTACAACACTGAATAAAAACCTTACATTTCCAATCCCTTCAATAAAAGCAGCTTCTTTCAGTTCATTCGGAAGTGTCATAAAATGTTGACGTAGTAAGAAAATACCGAAAGCTGTTGCAAAAAACGGCACCGTCATCCCAGCAAAACTATTAATCCATCCGAAGTTTTGAATCGTTAAAAAGTTCGGTACCATCGTTGCTTCCCACGGAATAAGCATTGTTGAAATAAACAAGAAGAAAATTAAGTTTCTACCTTTAAACTGAAGAAAAACAAAAGCATAAGCTGCTAAACTGGATACGATAAGTTGTCCAAGCATAACAACTGTCGATACAATTAAACTGTTATATAAGTATGTAAAAAGAGGTACTTTTTGAAAAATATTAATGAAATTATCAAAAGTAAATTGAGTTGGAAATAACCTTCTCATTTGAATATCGTCTGGTGTCATAAAGCTTATTAAAAACGCATACAGTACAGGAAAAAACACCATTACTGCACTAATAATGAGCAGCATGTATAATAGGAAATTTTGTTTCCACTGTTTAACGATCATTTATAATGCACCTTTCTCTCAGCAAACTTAAATTGAATCAATGTAGCAATAAAAATGAAAATAAATAATACCATCGCTTGTGCACTTGCTGTTCCAAATTGATGATTCACAAATGCCTCTTTATAAATCGAGTACACAATTAAATTCGTTGCATCATTCGGTCCACCGTGCGTTAAAATATCAATTTGTCCAAAGCTTTGGAATGCACTAATTAACGTTACTGTCACGATAAAAAATAAAGTTGGTGATAGCATCGGTAATGTAACTCGGCGAAGCTTATATAAATAACTAGCACCATCTATAGATGCACTCTCATATAAAGACGTATCAATATTTTGTAAACCACCTAATATAACTAAAAATGCAAATCCTGTATTCACCCAAACCGTTGTAACCGATACAGAAAACAGTGCCCATTCTGGACTCGTTAACCATGCGATTGCCGGAAGATTCATAGAGGCTAATATATTATTAAATAACCCTACACTTGGATGAAATAAAAATAGCCAAATCACTGCACTAGCAGCTACTGATATTCCCATCGTTGAAGAAAATAGTACTCGGAATAACCCGATCCCTCTTACTTTTTCATTTGCAATTAATGCAAGAAATAAGGCGAATACAATGCTAGTAGGAACTGTATATAAAACAAATAATAAAGTTGACTTTATACTTTTGTAGAAAGCAGGATCCGAAAATAAATATTGATAATTTTCTAAGCCAACGAAAAGATTAGCTTCTCCGTGTATATCTGTTAAATAAAAGCTATAGTAGATCGTCCTAAACAATGGATAGAAAAGAAAAATTGAAAATAACAAAATAGATGGCGCCAAAAACAATAATCCTATTCTTAAATCTTTCGTTCTGCCCCATAAACTCTTCTTTTTTGACACTGTTGTTTGAACTGGTAACTTACCTACTTCAATCATTATTTCGCCACCACTTTCAACTCTTCTTCAGCCACCACTTTTAATCGTTCATTCTTATTTTGATGAAAGAAGCATAGTTTTTCTTGCGAGAATAATAATTTTACTTTGTCACCTTTGTTCAGGAGTAACTGTCCGATGACTTTCGCACTCCAAGTTGTTCCATTTACCGCAAAGTTTAATATAGATTCATTCCCTAATACTTCTACAGATTGCAGCGTCACTTCTTGTCCTTCCTCAGACAGTGCAATATGCTCAGGACGCATACCTATTCGAATAGTTCCTTCTGGTAATTGCTTTAGCTGTCCAATAGATAATGGGATTTGCAATTGCCCTATATGTAATATGCCTTTTTCTTTATCCACTTCCCCATCATTTATATTCATAGAAGGAGAACCTATAAAATTTGCAACAAATTCGTTTGCTGGTTCGTTATATATATCAAGCGGTGTTCCAACTTGTTGTATACTTCCTTTATTTAAAACCATAATACGATCTCCCATAGTCATTGCTTCTATTTGATCGTGAGTAACGTAAATCATCGTAATTCCTAATCGTTGCTGAATTTCTCTAATTTCAATCCTCATCTGTGCACGTAATTTCGCATCTAAATTCGAAAGTGGTTCATCCATTAAACAAATCGGTGCTTGACTGACGATGGCCCTAGCAAGTGCAACACGCTGTCTTTGCCCGCCTGATAATTGGCCCGGTTTCATTTTCACATACTCTTTCAGTCCTACCATTTCAATAGCTTCCATTAATCGCTTTTGTCGCTCTTCTTTTTGTACCTTCCTTACCTTAAGTCCAAATAAAATATTTTCTTCTACAGTTAGGTGTGGATATAATGCATAATTTTGAAATACCATTGATAGATTACGGTCTTTCGGCTCTAAATCATTTGCAACATGTTCATTAATAATTAAATCTCCCGAAGAAATTTCTTCTAAACCAGCCAGCATTCGTAATAATGTACTTTTTCCACATCCAGAAGGTCCAACTAAAACAAAAAATTCTCCTCTTTTAATATGAACTGATACGTCTTTAACTGCTGTCTCTTCCGCATTTTTATATACCTTTGAAACATTTTTCAATTCAATCACAAGGTTGCACTCCTTTTTTCTTCTTGTATCCACACTTCATAATGACTCGTTGAAATTGCACTTGCTCCTGCACGAATTGCGATTTCTGCATCCTCTCGCGTTTGAATCAGCCCACCTGCAATAATAGGGAATTTTATTTCCTCCGCTAGCTGTTTAATAATAGAAGGCATAATGCCCGGCATAATCTCTACTGCATTCGGTTTAGTCGTTTTACAATTTTCAATTGATTTTGTAAGAGATAAAGTATCAACAATAAAAATGCGTTGAATCGTTTTCAATCCAATTTTATTGGCATTTCGAATTGTCGATCCCTTTGTCGAAATAATACCTTGTGCTCCGATAACATCTTGAATATATAAAAGTGCTTCCTCTGTGTTCGTATTTAAGCCTTGTATAAAATCACAATGAAGAAATACATCGTGTCCATGTTTCTGTAGTTCATATACACGCTCTGGTAACTCCAGCATTGAACCAGTCATAAGAAAAACTGTTTTCGGTAATTTTTTGTATGTTTTGTACCCTTTCCAATCCTTTATCATCGCAATATAAGGTTCTTTAAACATTTATTCCACCTAGCTTTTCTATTTTTATCCAAACTAAAAACACCTACTTACATAGAACACCTTTCTCCTTATTTGAACTCTAGGGAATAGAGCACACTTAAGAAAGCGGCACGTTATATGTAAGCGGGTGTTCTCAAATGTTCTCTACCCTAGTTATTTTGTTACCTTTACTATATTACGCATTTATTAAGTCAGTTTTGATAAATTGTTAATTAGATGTTAATCGAATGTTAATATTCACCATATTACTTTTACAATAATCTAGATATACGAATAAATCCCAACAGAACACAACAATGTTTAAAATTCAATCAATGTGTAAATTCATTCCATAGTTAATGAGTTTTAGTTTTCTCGCCACTGCTTGCGAAGCAAAGTTGTCCCAAGAAGTACTATAAAGCGGAATGCGCTTTTCCTCTTGTATTGATAGTGCCCAGGCTGTAACGACATCAGCACCATATCCATTCCCTTGAAACTCCACTAAAGTTTCTACACTTGCCTCAGCAGCTACGGGCGTACTTCTGGCACTGCAACATATAGAAACTACCTTTTCATTTTTTACAATTGCAAAATAAGGTCGCCTCCATTCCATCTGTTCTATTAGATTAGAAAAATTTTCTCGCAAAAGCTCTTTATTCTTCTCTGTTATTTGTATTGTTCTAGTTGGCTTATGTAAATTATTAGGGAACATGAAAGCAGGACCCACCCAAATATTCTCCACCGTTCTCTCTTCATTTAATACTTTAATGATCTTTGCTATCTCAATGTGATTTGAGCATTCTCGAATTAATTTCTCAATCTTACTTATCATTTCACCATGCAGTTTATAATGATACCTCGTTATATTCCCTTCACGAGTTCTGCTAAGAAAAAAACGTGGTGCTTTCAGATTTCCATTTTCATTTACACACTTTATTCTTCCTACTTGATTATGAACAAATAAAACTTCTGCCTGAATTGCTATTAACTCAAGTTCTGAAAATCGCATTTATACCCTCCTTAACTACTATTTGTAGCCTTCTCGATATAGCATCCATCCATTTTTTCAAAACAAAAATCCCATTTAAATACACATTACTGAATCCATCATACTAAAATGACTTCTTCATTCTGTCTATCTAAATGGGATTATCTCGTGCTTTTTATTTCTTCAGCTTGTTATTCTGCCAGTTGTGGTTGCGGCTGTACTACTTCATTCGCTCCAGCTATCCTCAACATATTCGCAATATCTTTAAAACCTCTTTTTTCAGCATATTGCAGCGGCGTAATATTTTCCTTATTGGCCATATTTACATCTGCCCCGTGGTCAATAAGCATTTGAATTACTTTCTTATGACTTTCACTACCATTTCCTAATACAATTGCTTCTAATAAAGCTGTTCCACCACGTTCATTCTTATAATTCACATCAATATCTGTATGCTCTAATAATTCTTTAACAACCTCTACATGGCCACGCTCAGATGCAGAAATAAGTGCTGTTCCACCTGACTTAGTCGTTTCCTTCGTATTAACTCCTGCATTAATTAATACTTTTACAATATCCGTATATCCTTCTCTACTTGCATAAAGAAATGGATTGCTTTGTTTTTCGTCTTGAATTTCAATATCAGCACCCGCATCAATTAATGCTTTAACTGTCTCTACATGATTTTGATACGTCGCTGCAAGGACAGGCGTTTCTCCGTTGTCACCTTCTACATTGATATTCGCTCCATCTTGGATCAGCTTCATAGCTGTTTCTGTGTCTCCAAGCGTCGCAGAAAGTAGCAACTGTTTGTCCATTAAATTTATACTTTTTTCTTCTTTAGATTCTTCCTGTTCTTTATGCTTCTCTTTTTTCTTTTCGTTTTTCACATGAACCGGTTTTGATTCTGGCTCTTCTTGCTTATCGCAAGCCACTACCGTCATTAAAAGTCCTAATAACATACATAATAAAATTTTTTGTTTTCTCACAACTACAGCTCCTATGAAAGATAATGTTTTCTTAACCATTCCTCCATCACATACAATAACTCTTCTTGAGTACATTTATCCATAAGCCCTTTATATTCCTTCTTTAATCGGATTATCTTAAACTTATACTATGTTTCTCAACCTATTGGAATGATACGCCTGATGGCCTCATCATTAACATTATGAAGCAATTAGTTTAGCACGTTTTTACCGCATTTGTATACATTTCTAAAAAGTACATAAATGATTGCTTTAGGTTACTATATTCCATTGTAACCGTTCTTCTAAAATTTTTACACCTTTTCTATATTTGCACCTGAGTAATAATAGAAAAAGACAACTATATAGTTGTCTTTTTCTATTATTAATGATGCCCACCGTGATTCCCTGTTTTCGGTTTTCCCATCATCTCTTTATTCATTTCCCATTTATGCTCTGATAACTCTTTATACGAAAGAACTTTCCCCTTATAGTTAGATACAAAACTCTCTGCATCTTTTTTATTTTTAAATGAAATGACATTATAAGCCATCGGTGTCGTTATTGTTTTATCATATACGTAAGTAGCATCTTCCAACGAAACCCAATCTTTCGAATCATAATCTCGAACAAATTTTTCTTTCGTCTTTTCACCTGAATTGATCTCCATCCATTTATACATGCAACCAATATCATCAAACTTTAATGCTTTTCCATTTTCTAAAATAATTTCGGTTGCGAATTGATTATCGATTACCCCAATTTGGCAAATGTCACACTTATCATTTTTCTCATTAATCGCAACAGCTGTTAGTTCTTTTTTCCCACATCCTACTATCGTAAATATGAAACATAAACATATAGCAAGTACGACATATTTTACTTTCATCAATATTCCTCCCTAGAAACCGTATACTCCACGAAAAGAATACCAAAAGGTTGTGTGAGATTTGTGAAAAAACAATGTTCTTTTTGTAATATATGGAACAAAAAAGAGATGTGCAGTTACTTCTACACATCTCTCATCATTCACAACCAGTAATTAACAAATCATCTTCTAACTTAACTAATAGTGTATCCGTATCAATTTCCTGTCCAACTTCTACATTTACTAATCTTATATTTCCACTGATCCCTACCCCGATTTTCTCAAGCTCACCATCGTACTTTCGAATCATCATTAATTTTTCCCATTCATATACGTAAGAGAATTCATTAATAAAAATCTCCTCTACTTTTCCTTTACATGAACTATAAATTTCTTCTATTCTTGTTTCCATTCAAAATCTACTCCCTACTTCACGCTTCGCTATTTCCATCTTATTCTATCATTCTTGCATACAGGCATTTATCTTTTTAAAAATTCAAAATTACCCTGTGAACAAAATGATCAAAATAAAGATTATGCTTCTAATGATGTTATTTTTCAAATTATTTACCATTCCAATTGAACCTTTTATTATAAACAAAAAACCTTTTATCTGAATTTTTATTTTATTTTGAAAGCGTAATCATTTTTTGAGGGGGAGATTACATGGTAGCATTACTCGGATTTACAATGATATTTGTCTTTATGTTTTTGATTATGACGAAACGTATGTCTGCATTAGTAGCATTAATATTAGTTCCAATTATTTTCGCATTAATTGGTGGCTTTTATGCCAATATGGGCCCGATGATGTTAGAAGGAATTCAAAAGCTAGCACCTACTGGTATTATGCTTATGTTCGCCATTTTATATTTCGGAATTATGATTGATAGCGGTTTATTTGATCCTGTTATTAGTAAAATTTTAAAATTTGTAAAAGGTGATCCTTTAAAAATTGTTGTTGGTACAGCTATTCTTACTATTATCGTTTCATTAGATGGGGACGGAACAACAACATATATGATTACAGTTTCCGCAATGTATCCACTATATAAACGTCTTGGAATGAATCCACTTATATTAGCTGGGGTTGTTATGTTAGGAGCAGGTGTTACAAATCTTACACCTTGGGGTGGACCAACTGCCCGGGTTATGAGTGCTCTTGGACTTGATGCATCAGAGCTCTTCACACCACTTATACCAGGAATGATTGCTGGTGCAATTTGGGTAGTTTTCGTTGCCTATTATCTTGGAAAAAAAGAAAGAAAACGTTTAGGAATTATGGATGTACAATATTTAAAACAAATGCAAACAATGGATGAGCAAGCTGCGACAGTTGAAGCTGCCGTGCATAAACGCCCTAAACTTCTATGGATTAACTTTTTATTGACCGCTACATTACTTGTCTGTCTCATACTAGAAGTTATGCCGCTACCTGTTCTATTTACAGTCGCTTTTGCTATTGCTGTTATGATTAACTATCCTAACTTAGAACAGCAAAAAGAGCGTATTGCGTCTCACGCTGGAAACGTATTAGCGGTTGTTTCTCTCGTCTTTGCTGCTGGAATTTTCACAGGTATTCTATCTGGAACAAAAATGGTAGATGCAATGGCTCAAAGTGTCGTTACTCTTATACCAGATGCACTTGGCCCCCAACTTCCAATTATTACAGCTCTTCTTAGTATGCCGTTCACATTTTTCATGTCTAATGATGCCTTTTACTTCGGTGTATTACCTATTTTAACGAAAGCTGCTGCCGCTTACGGAATTAGTGCAGCAGAAATGGGACGTGCTTCGTTACTCGGTCAACCTGTTCACTTACTGAGTCCCCTCGTTGCTTCCACTTATTTATTAGTCGGAATGGCCAAGGTTGATTTTGGTGAACACCAACGATTCACTTTACTTTGGGCTGTTGGAACGACAATGGTTATGTTGATTACTGGAATTGTAATTGGAATTATTCCAATATAAGATGAAACTAGAAAAAACAGTAGAGGAAATGTAATAATCCTCTACTGTTTTTATTGTTGTAAAAATCCCCTATGAAGAAACGCGGAAATACCTTCTTTCTGGCCTTCCCACACTTCCATATATAAGCTCCGCATGCACTTTCTTTCCAGAGATCAAATACTCTAAATAGCGCCTAGCAGTTGATCGGCTTACACCTACCATTGAACTTAGTATCTCTGCAGTAATTCCCTCTTCATTAATAGTTAGCATATGCTTTTTTATTTTTGCTAACGTTAAAGGATCGATTCCTTTTGGCGCATATTCTATTGGATTTGCCTGCACCCCTCTTTGGGACCATAGATGTTCAATCTGTTCTGAAGATAATTGAGCATTTTTCTTTAACTTCGTAATCTTCTTTTGATAACCTTCTAAACTTGTTTTAAACCGATCAAATGTAAGTGGCTTTACGATATAATCTGTTACCCCGCCTCGTAAAGCATGCCACACTACATCCGTCTCTGATGCGGCTGTAATCATAATAATATCTGTATCATGCAAATTATGCCTAATATATGTGACGAGTTCTGTCCCTTGCATGTCAGGTAAATATACATCTAGTAAAACGAGTTGTGGCTTTACAAACTCTAGCCATTCTTTCGCCTGTTCCCCAGTCGTTGCTGTTCCAATTACTTTAAACCCCTCAATTTTTTCAGTAAAACGACGATGAATTTCCGCAATCCGAATATCATCTTCTACAATCAATACTTCAATCCCCTCATTCATTACAATTCGCCTCTCTCTTTCGGTAATGCAATGATAAATAAAGCACCACCTAAATCCCCTTTTTCAATCGCAATACTTCCATTTAAGTCTTCCACTAACTCTTTCACTTTCGCTAATCCATATCCACGTTTTTCGCCCACTTTCGTCGAAAAACCTTTATAGAATATACTTGTAATTATTTCATCATGAACACCTTGTCCTGAATCTTCTACTTCAATTAATATTTCTTCCCCCATGTCTGTTACAAACATTCTTACTTTCTTATCATGATCTTGATTTCTTTCAATTGCTTCAAATGCATTCGTGATCAAATTCCCTAAAATAGAAACAACGTAATTACTCTCAATATGCGGACTTAACTCTTCTAAACTACTTTCCCGATCTAACATAAAATCAATCTTCAACTCTCGCGCCCTATTATAAAATCCAATTAAAATCCCACCTAACCATGGATTTTGAATTCGTTTCATAATAAATTGAACGAACTCTTGATATACTGCCGTTTCCTTATGAATAAGCTCTAAAGCATCTTCATAAGACTCTAATTGAATAAGACCTGAAAGCGTATACAATAAGTTGTTATATTCGTGCGTTTGCGCCCGCAATGCCTCTGTATACTGCCGTGTTTGAGATAATTCCGCTGTTAATTGATCCATCTCAGATTTCAGGCGTAAACTGGATACTACACCAGTTACTTTATGATTAACTTTAATAGGTAGGCGATTGGCAATAACATCCTGCCCCTTTATATTTAATTGGCGATCAAATTGTTCTTCTCCTGTTTGAAGCACATCCAGTATCGATGAATTAGGAATAACATCTAAAATAAATTCTCCCATTATATTTTGTTGTTTATCTAAAGAAAGGATATCGTATGCCGCTTGATTTACTAAACTAACCATTCCATTTTTATCGATTACTACAATCCCTTCACGTACAGATTGAATAACTGTACTATGCTCCTCGTATAAAGATGAAATTTCTTCTGGCTCCATTCCAAACATCATCCGCTTAATACTTTTTGCTAAATATACAGAGCCTATTATCCCAATTAACAGACCTGTTATTGTAATCCAAAACACACGCTTTCCATACACTTCTATCGCTCCATGAATATCATCCATTGAAAAACCAACAGATACTACACCAATAATTTCATTATCCTGATTACGAATCGGGACTTTTCCGCGTAGTGAAGGCCCTAATGATCCCGTTGCTTTCGAAACATAAGATTCCCCTTCTAATAGAACCCCTTCATTATCTCCGCCAACCATTCTCTCTCCTATTTTATCTCGCTTAGGATGCGCATAACGAATACCATCTTTATTTCCAACTACAATAAAATCAGCATCTGTTTCGATTCGAATTTTTTCTGCAATTGGCTGAATAATAGAAGCTGGATTTTCTTTTTGAAAAGCTTCCCCGATTTCCGGTATAGCAGCAACTGTTTTCGCAACATACAGCGCTCTTTTTCCGATTTGGTCTTCTACTGTTTCAGATAATATGTAGTAAAATAAATAACTCGTTAACAGCAGTACAACAAGAATAAGTGTACTAATAGTTAATGTAATTCTCGGTTGCAGTTTCAATTTCTTCAATTTCAAAATCATTCCCCTAACATCAATGAAGATAGAATTTAAAGAAAATACAGTCTTTTGTTTCCGTATTTAATCATAACACGATTACTATATATTTCTTCACTTTATCTCATTACCGTTGCCATAAAAAAGAAACGAAGTAAAATGATTACCTCGTTTCTTAACACTTGCCTCTTATACTTTAAACTTGCCAATCATCCCTTGTAATTCTTCCGCCATTTGCGATAGATGAACTGCTGCTGCATTTATTTCATCTACTGAAGCTAATTGCTCTTCAGAAGAGCCCGCGATATTTTGGACGCTTGCTGCGTTTTCTTCAATCGTTGCTGCAATTTCATTAATAGATGCACTTACTTGTTTTGCATCTACCGTCATTTGCTTCGCTACTTCTACCATACTATCAATTTGTACTACTGTATCATTTGTAGATTTCAATATTTCTACAAAGCTTTTCTTCGTTTCATTTGCAACTACAAGCCCTGATTGTACCTCTGTCCCAACTTGATTCATAGAGCTTACTGTTTCTTTTATATCAAATTGTATCTCTTTCACTAGCTTATCAATTTCCGTAGAAGATTGTCCCGATTGTTCTGCTAATTTCCGTACTTCATCGGCTACAATTGCAAAACCTCTTCCTTGTTCCCCAGCTCTTGCAGCCTCAATTGCAGCATTTAATGCTAATAAGTTTGTCTGCTCTGCAATATGTTGAATCACTTCAAGGATTGCTCCAATTTGTTTCGACTTATCATCTAATAAAACAATGACTTTATCTGACTTTGAAACAGACTCATGAATTAATTGCATTTGATTCACAGTTTGCTCAACTAACTTTCCACCATCTTCAGCTTTTTTCTTCGTATACATAGAGGCTGTAGATACTAATGAAGAACTATCTGCAACACGCTGAACTCCTTCTGTAACTTCTTCTAATAATGTTGCTCCTTCTTCAACTTCTCTCGTTTGTATTTCAGCCCCACTCGATACTTGCTCTATCGCCTGTGTAATTTGTTCCGTCGCTTCACTTGTCTGCTTCATGCTAGCTGTTAATTCTTCTGAAGATGCTGCTACATGACTTGCTGAAATATTTATATTTGAAATGACATTATGTAATGATAATGCCATCTCGTTAAAGCTTTCTCCTAACTGCCCAATTTCATCTTTAGAATGAACTGTAATTGATTCTGTTAAATCACCTTCACTAATTTTTTTCGATGATATTACAAGTTGTTTTAACGGTTTAATAATAGAAGCAATTATAAAGTAAATTAAAACCCCGCCGATCATTAATGAAATACCAATAACAGTTATCGTTTTATAGAAAATAGGCTCCGCCGCTTGAATAATTTCTTTTGAAGGCATAATTCCTGCTATTTTCCATCCAGTTTTCTTACTCGTTTTAAAAGTAATATTACGATCTTCACCATCTAATGAATAATGAAAATCACCAGCTTCCTGTTTATAAAATTCCTTACTAAGTTTCTCTTCTAATTTCTCTCCTGGCTTCAGTGTCGGGTGTGCGACTACATTTTTATCTTGATCAAATATCGCTACATACCCTTCCTTACCGATATTAACCATCTTAGAAGTAGTTACAATATCATTGATAATTAAGTCAATCCCGAGAACACCACTTTTATCTTCGTTTTGTTTTGCTAGTGTAATAACAATATTCCCTGTCGTTTTTGACTTATATGGAGCAGTTACAATCACTTCTCCGCTTTTTTTCACTGCCTCTTTATACCAATCTCTTTCTGTAGGATTATATCCTTCGGGCATTTGAATAGCTGGTGATTGAATAAATTGTCCATTACTAGATCCTGTATAGATCGCTTCCATTTCTGGATGTAATTTATTATATTCTTCTAGTTTATTTTGGATGTTTTGAATTTGATCCGCTTGGTAACTTGATTGTGTAAATAATTTCGTAAAATAAGTTGCATCTACTTTTTTACTATCCAATTCCTTATTAATTACATTATCCAAAATTTTTATATTATCTTTCGCCGATTTTAAAATCGTTTCATTAAAATTTGTTTTCGCCTGCTGATAAGACGTCCAACCAATTACAATACTTGGAAGAATTAAAATAATAATAAATGACACAAGTAACTTTGTTTTTAAACTACTACTCCTTAATTTCCTTTGAAACATATTCCTACCCCTTCATACCGTTTTACATGCAATAACTTACAATTAATCTATTTATAAAAATTATAAGATATAAATACGTTAATGAGACTCTTTATTTCTCTTTACTCATCTTTCTAAATTTAAAAGATTATTGCATACATACTTCATTCTATAAAAATTTAATAATTAAAACAATGTATAAAAATGTATATTATTCGAAATATTATAATTCACAGAAGAACCTCTAGTATCCCACTTACTAGAGGTTCTTTCCATCTTACTATTCTTTAGTTTTTTCTACTTCTTTTTCCTTATCTTCTACTACAGATACAACAGGTTTATCATTTGCTAATTGTTGTACTGCCCCTTTTCCTGCAAACCCTTCTAATAACTCTTTTAAATCAATACCAGAAGAAGCTTTTAGTGTTTCCTGCATTGTTGCCATTAAATCAGTCGCATAGCCTGCAACTTTTCCGGCACCGCTATTCTTTCCACCACCGCCTGTATCAACGACTGTAATTTTATCAATGTTGCTAAGCGGACTCGCAATTTCTTTCGCATAACTTGGAAGCATTTTAAGAACCATATCCATAATCGCGGCTTGCCCATATAATTCAAATGCTTCTGCAATTTTTTGTTTCGCTTCTGCTTCTGCTAAACCTTTTAACCTAATAACATCTGCTTCCGCTGTACCTTGCGCCTTTTGTACTTCTGCCTTTGCCTGACCTTGTGCTTTTTCAATTTCTGCTTTTGCTAAACCTTCTACACGAACTTCTTCTGCACGTGCTCTTGCTTCTGCTTCAATTTTATATTGATCCGCATCTGCTTTTTTCATTTGTTTTACTTTTTCCGCTTCAGCTGATTGTTCAACAGCATAGCGATCTGCATCTGCCTTTTTCTTTACTTCTGCATCGTATTGCTTTTCACGACGCGCAATCTCTTTTTCTTCTAACTCAATTTGCTTTTCACGCTCAATGATTTTAACTCGCATTTGCTCTTCTGTAACACCTTGTTGCGCTTTCGCTTGTTGTAATTCGTAAGAAAGATCTGCATCTGCACGAGCTTGTTCTTGGTCCCTCTTATAAGATTGTACTTTTAATTCCTTATGTTTTTCAGCTTCAGCGATTTGTGCATCACGTTGATATTCTGCTTCTTTTGCTTCTTTCTCAGCACGAGCTTTTTCAATTCGTGCCTCTTTTTCACGCTCTGCATTCGCAACTGTTGCATCACGCTTAACCATTGCAATTTGCGGCTGACCAAGTGCATCTAAGTAACCGTTTTTATCCATTATTTCTTTAATTGTAAAGGAAACGATGCGAAGTCCCATCTTCTTCAAATCAGTAGAAGCCACTTCATGCACCTTTTGTGCGAATTGCTCTCTATTACTATAAGCATCTTCTACTGTCATAGAAGATAAAATAGCACGTAGATGCCCTTCTAAAACTTCTTTTGCTTCTACTTTTAACTCTTCCGTTTCTTTTCCTAAATATTGTTCAGCCGCTGTAGAAACTTCTTCAATTGTCGATCCTACTTTAATAATAGAAACACCGTTTACTGTAATCGGTACACCTTGTTTCGTATAGGTATCACGTGTTCCAACTTCTAATTTGTAGTTTAATAAGCTAAGAAGTTCTGCCCGTTGCATAATTGGAACAACGAAAGTACCACCACCGCGGATAATCTTAATCTTCTTTCCATCATCAGTGGTAACGACATTCTTTCCACCACCAAGCCAGTTCCCTGTTACAATTAATGCTTCGTCCGGGCCAACTGTACGATACTTCGTAATAAATACTAAAATGAGTAAAAGTAAAATTGCGAGTAAAACTCCACCGATAATTAATGGAATCGTCATATAAATTCCCCCTTATAATTTTGGTTTCTTTAAAGAATAAGCGATGTTTTGTACAAGCAAAACACCATCTTGAACTCCTTCAATAATGACCTCGGTTCCTTGTGAAATATCTTTTTTTCCAATTGTTTTCGCTGGTATTGCATTACTTCCAAATTGGGATGAGATTAATACTTCTCCAAATCCTTCTGTAGGAATTGTCGTAATGACTTCCCCCTTGCAACCAATGAATTCATCCATACGTTGCACAGTATTTTGTTCCGCTTCTGCAATTGGTTTTAAAATTAGTATTTTCATTATGAAAACACCGATAAAAGATATAGCAAATGAGGACCCGAAAATAACGAGACTATTATAAGAATATAAATATTCTCCTATATAACTAAGTCCACATAACATGGCGAAAAAACTAAGTAGCAACGTTACAACGGATACAGATCCTCCACCAAAGCTAAATATTGATTCAAATATATCTCCAAAGAAGATATAAATGACAGTAAGTATAGTTGCAATTATAAATCCGTATAAATAAATTGTTTCAAGTGGATAACCAAACAAGACCATTTCTTATCCCCCTTTCTTAAACAATCCCTTTTTTGTTATGTGTATGCCCCACCTCTTTCAAAAATTATTAATCTTAATTTTCAGTTATTTAATTTTTAAAGAAAAACCTGTAAGACAGGTCTCTAAAAAAGAACAGGAGAAACCTATTGTGACAGGCTCCTCCTAGTAAATAACCGATATATTGTATATCTATATAATATACTGTTTTCCACAAAAAGTAAAGTTAAACATACATTGGAAAAGCACTTATTTTACTGATAATGCGTACGTTCCATCGCCATTATCATATTTATATACATACAAGTAATACTTACCTGGTTTTGCATTAAATTTTGCTTCTATATGATTTCCATTAGCTTGACCGTAAGCTGCGTAATTTTGCATATCTGATTCATGGTGAAGTACCCATGTCATCCCGATTCCATACTCATTTAAAACAGAAATATCGATATCTTTCGCTGATGCGACATTAAATGTATAAACATCGGTATGATCCCCACCGATAAGGCTACCTTTTATAGTAGTGTTTAACCCAATACGATTTGCTTCCTCTGAACGATTATTTGGTTCAGATTCTGTTAAACTCCCATCTTTAATCGTAACAGTTGTTTCATTTCTGCTCTCTTTACCTTTATCATCTTTTACTCTTAACGCTACTTTATAAGTTCCTTCTCTTTCATATGCATGTACTGGATTAACTTCTGTACTTGTACTTCCATCCCCGAAGTCCCATAAATAAGAAACGATTTTTCCATCTTCATCGTTTGACCCATCACTTTTGAATTGAATTCCTTCTTTTACAAGCCCGTTATAAGGTCCGTTTACATTAACCGTCGGAGCTTTATTTTCTCCGTCATCTTTTGCGATACCGTGGAAGACTACATCATATTCAAATTGATTAGAGCTATTCACACGGTAATTGACGAAATATGCTGTAACCGTTTTGTAGCCACTCCATTCTTTTTGCGTCAATTGTTCTAAAGCCTCATTTACTCTTTTACTCATTGCTTTCCAGTCTTCTGACTCACCTTTTGTTACACTACCTGTAAACGTGCCTTCTAATGTAAATGTATTAAAGAATTGAGATGTATGCTTTGTCATTTTTGTATCTTTCATAGACAACGTTTCACTAATTTCTTTCTTCACTTCTGTTAGTGCTTTTGGTGCATGTTCAGCTAAATAATCATCTGCTACTTCCGGCACATTGTACTTATCTTGATTATCAATTAACTGCTGCATATACTCTTGATACTCTTTATTTAACTTAGAATCTTTACTTAAAGTCTCACGATACGTATCATAATTTCCCACATCATTCGCACGAATTAAATCTTGAATTTTATCAAACGTTTCAAATTGATGAGTATATAAGTAAGACTGCAATGCGAACGAGTAGTTATAGAAATCCCAAGAACCATATTTAGCAAATAGTGTACGCTCTGCTGTATAACGGCTTGCAGGATCAGATGATAATCCACTAATGATGCTCTTTCTTGGTACAACGTTATTTGTACGAGTAGATCCTGCGAAAAATTCTGCATTCCCTTCTTGGAACCAAGTTAATCTTTCATTTTGATACATATCTCCTCTTCCAAATAAACCGGGAACTTCATATCTCCCTTGAAGATAATGAGTAAACTCATGACGGAATAACTCTTCTAAACTATAAATACTTTGCTCTGGCGTACGCTCATATGTAAAGAATGTCCCTGTCTCTTCAATATAAATTCCACCGTTGTTTGTTTCATATCCATACAATTGTCTATTTAACTGGTATTCGTCTGGAGTATTATAGATTACTATCGTTAATACGTCGTCTGCATTACCTTGTTCTAAAGCTTTGTCATTTCCGATCACACGGTGATATTGCGCTTTTACTTCCTTCGCAGCCCAATATAATCTCTCAATTTTTTCTTCTGACACTTTAGCCCCAGTTTTAAATACAATAGATCCATCATCGAATGTATACGTTTTTGGTAAGTATTGCTCTTTTCCTTCTTTACGTATCTTCTCTAAATCTACCGTATTCCCGCTATAATCTTTCCCATTATAGTTTGTTGTAATTTGTTCTACTGCAACAAAATACGGCTCACTTAAACGCGGGTACATATGCATTGCCTGTGTAACAACCTCTAATCCTTTATTTGGATTACTATGAAACTTACCTAAACGACTAGCAAAATAAATTCCATTATTAACGAGCCACTTATTTTCTGGTGTTACTTGATTTAAAAGAGCAATACGATTTATTTCATTAATAAACCCATCTACTTTTCCATACCACATCGTTTCATTCGTTTCTTTACGAGCCCCATTTAAGTAAGACTGTATATCATAATCAATGCCTTGCATCATATCGTATACAGCTTGTCCTTTCATACGATCGTCTACATATGCATTAAAATTATCATTATATTGTTTTAAAATATTCGATGCGTATTGCACCGTTTCAACATCACTTGATGCATTACTAATTAATTTTCCGTATGCAGATACGACTGTATCTTGCTCATTTGTTCCAAGCTTAAAGTTGGGATTTTTCGCAATAGCTTTTAACGCTGGTAAACATTTGTCCTGGAAGCTTCTTTCATTTAAGTCGCTTAATTCATTATTATAAAATGCAAGATAAAAAGCTGAACGTAACACTTCAGTAAACGTTTGAATTCCTTTTGAATCATCTTTCGTAAATGTACTACCTCTATGAGCTAATTCGTCTATAATTACTTGCATTTTTCCGTTATCTTTATAAAAGGCTTTTGCATCTTCATTAAAC
Organism: Bacillus sp. TH17; assembly: GCF_016651125.1. Classification (NCBI taxonomy): domain Bacteria; kingdom Bacillati; phylum Bacillota; class Bacilli; order Caryophanales; family Bacillaceae; genus Bacillus; species Bacillus sp. TH17. The sequence goes on along the minus strand of NZ_JAEKEN010000001.1, from coordinate 238,498 downwards.
TGGAATAAGTCTGTAATTTGGTGCCACTTAATACTGCCTAACGTTTCAATTAATTCTTGATCATTCATTTTGTTTAAATCAGCCATTGAATAGCTTTCTTTAGCTTGCTTTACTGCCGAGTTCTTCGTAATAGATGCTGGTCGCTGTGAAAAATCTCCTACTTTTAAACGTTCTTGAAATGATAATGTTTCCTCGGCTTTAGAAGCGTGTCCGATCTCATCTACTGGTTTTTCAATTCCAACTGGTTTCGAATGCAATACATTATACGGTACCTTTTCTTCTGCTGATACATTCGTTTGAATTGCTCCGAGCGATAGCGCCATTGTACTAATACTAAGCAACACTTTATTGATCTTTGATTGCTTGTTCATATTATTGCCCCCTATTTATATATTCCATTCAAGAAATTAACATATTATCTGGATGAAATGATATAAAATGCAATATTTCATATTATTTCTTCATACATTTTGAACATATAGTGAACGAAAGGGACTTACAGTTTCCACTACAGTTGCTCCATTATTTAAGCAATCGAAACATCCTCGTATTAATATCCTTCCCCTATTCAAAAAGCCCTTATCATAAGCATATTTCAACATGAAATTGCTATAATAAGGGCTTCTCAAAAACTTATATAATTATTTTATATAATAATAAGATAAAACGTTATTTATTTCTTAAATAATCTCTTTCTAAATACAAACATACTTAATGCTGAAAGAACAAGTGCTAATCCAGAAAGTAAGGTCGGTGTGTTAGCTTGACCACCAGTTGCTGCTAAAGACTTCTGATTTTCCTCTTGCTTATTAGCATGTTGTTTATTTGAATCTTTTTCTTTCGCACTCTCTTGTCCTACCACTTTTACTGGACCAACTTGATTATTCCCTTTTGGTTCTTGATCCAATCCAGTTGCTGATTCTTTTACCTCTTCTTTTGTACCTGCAACTTCTTTCGCCGGCTCTTTTACTTCTTCTTTTGTTTCTTCAATTTCTTTTACCGGCTCTTTTACTTCTTCTTTTGTTTCTTCCATTTCTTTTACCGGCTCTTTTACCTCTTCTTTTGTACCTGCAACTTCTTTCGCCGGCTCTTTTACTTCTTCTTTTGTACCTGCAACTTCTTTTATCGGCTCTTTTACTTCTTCTTTTGTTTCTTCAACTTCTTTTATCGGCTCTTTTACTTCTTCTTTTGTTTCTTCAATTTCTTTTACCGGCTCTTTTACTTCTTCTTTTGTTTCTTCCATTTCTTTTACCGGCTCTTTTACTTCTTCCTTTGTTTCTTCAACTTCTTTTATCTGCTCTTTTACTTCTTCTTTTATTTCTTCAACTTCTTTTACCGGCTCTTTTACTTCTTCTTTTATTTCTTCAACTTCTTTTACCGGCTCTTTTACTTCTTCTTTTATTTCTTCAACTTCTTTTGTTGGTTCTGTCACTTCTTCTTTTTCAACTATATTCTGGATAACTGTTCCATTAAAGCTTATACTAGTTTCATCCGAATCTAAATCAAATTTATATACCTTTTCACCTGGAGTACTCCATTTCATTACTCCGTTATTAAACGTTCCACCCTCATTTGTTAGTTTAATATTCTCAATAGTTTCTCCTTCTAAGTCATATACCGGAACTTGAATTTCTTCATTTACTTTCGCTTCATTTAAAATGATTTTTTGTCTTCCGGCATCAATTGAAAACCATTGACCTAATTGTATTAACGGCCTTACATCACGAATCTCATTTCCAGCTAATTTTAAACTGATTAGGTCTAACATTGAACCAAGAACTGATACATCTTTAATATGATTATCCGCAAGGTTTAACCACTGTAAATTTTCCAGTGAAGATAACGGCGTTATATCTTCAATTTTATTATGAGATACATTCACGTCTTTCAATTGTTTCAAGTTTGAAATGAACTCAATATTTTTCAACCCTACTCCTTCTAAAGTGAGGTTTTCTAAGTTCGTCATGTATTCTAAACCAGTTAGATCTTTTATCTCTTTTCCTTTTTCTTTAAGTATCTCTAATGTTTTAATCTGTAATAAATCTTCTTTTGTTATAGGGGCATTTAGATTCTCTCTACCAAAATTCTTTTTATTAATATGTTGTTGTAAATTTTTATCAAGAATTACATTTTTACTTTCTGTTTGTTTTTCAACTATACTTTGTATAACCGTCCCATTAAATCTTATTTTACTTTCAGCAGGATTCGTATCTAGTTTAAATTCATATATTTTTTCTCCAGGACTATTCCATTTTATAAATCCGTTACTCAGCGTAGCCCCCTCACTTTTCAATTTAATATTTTGAAGTGGCTCTCCTTTAAAATTGTATACTGGAATTTTTATTTCTTCATCTACGCTTGCTTCATCTAAAAAGATTTTTTGTCTTTGAATATCTATTGAAGTTCGCTTACCCAATTCCTCAACAGACTTTATGTCAGAAATTTCATTCGCTCCAAGATTTATCTCATGTAAATTTGTTAAATTACTCAGTGGCGATATATCAGAGATATAATTCTCTTCTAAATTCAATACTTGTATTTTTACTAATTTAGATAATGATGATATATCTTTTATTTCACTATCAGCAATTTCTAGTTCAATAAGATTACTCATTTTACTAATAGGCTCAACATCACTAATTTTATTATTTCCTATCCATAATAGATTCAGATTCTTTAACTTCTCAATACCCGAAAGATTACTAATTTGATTATTTGCTAAGTATACTTCTTCTAACGATAACACTGTAAATAATGGTGTAAGATCCTTTATATTATTACCAATTAAATCTAATATTTTAATCTTTTTCATTTGACTTAACGGTGTAAGATCTGCAATTTTGTTATCTCTTAAAAAGAGCATGTCAAGATTCTCTAGCTTAGAAACGGGTTGAATGCTTTCAATTGGATTAGAGGATAAATCTAAATATTTCAAATGTCTCAATCCCGAGATAACAGATATGTCTGTTACATTAGACTCTCTTAATGTCAACTTCTCTAAGTTTGTCATATATTCTAAACCAGCTATTTCATTTATCCCCTCACCTGAGTATATGGATAATGTTTTAATTTGTAATAAATCTTCCTTGGTTATAGGTTCATTTATATTTTTTCTCTCTAAATTATTTTTATTAATATGCTGTTGTAATTTCTTATCAACTATTACATTTGCACTTTCATCTTGTTGATCCACTTTATCCTCTTTATTTTCCTTTTGTTCTTCTGAAACATTGTTTTCTAGATTTAACGCATTTACTTCAAACTGCACCTGGTACTTATTATCATAGGCCATTGTCGGAATATAAATATGCATTTGCATATTATATCTTTTTCCTAATTCTCCAACTTCAAATTGAATAACCTTCGTCCCATTTTTCTTTTTATCCTCTGATATGACTTTTACATCATGGAATACACCAGGAGTATCAATATCCTCTGTTTTCAAGTATTCGAAGAAATCACTATCACTTAACGTTGCCGTTACAATTTTCTTCCCATTCTCAATAGTTAATTTAGGATCTTTTATATAAACAGCTGCCATAGACTCTTCATTCGTTTTATCTTTATACGCTTTAATAACAGCATCATATGTACCATCTTCTAAAGCATGTCCAGTTTTGTTCGCCTCAATTGCTACAGCTGCTAAAGCAGGCGTTGAATACGTAGCAAATGGAAGCGATAACGCCGCAGCGATAATCATCGCATTTATATGTTTTCTTTTAGTTTTTTTCAACTTTACATCTCCTCCAAAATATATAAATCGAAATGTAATCATTTCTCGAATAAATGATAATGATTTTCATTATCATTGTCAACTAAAAAAATAAAAAGTTTACAAAAAAATAACCCCTTTACAAGGGGTTATGCCATTTTTTCTCCTGATTCTTCTTTAAAAAAGCTCTTCATCGCATGAAATACATCTGCTTTTTGCTTTAAAATATAATATCTGAAATTCTCGTCTTTAATATTTTTATATGCTGACATAAGCGTACTGTGGCGGTTGTACTGATTCACTTCCCCATACCCAAACATATTACACTTCTTCATCAACTCTTCCACAAGCTTTACGCATCTAGCATTATCCGAAGTTAAATTATCACCGTCTGAAAAATGGAATGGATAAATATTATAACGGTCTGGTGAATATTTATTATCGATTAACTCAAGTGCTTTTTTGTATACGGAAGAACAGATCGTTCCGCCACTTTCCCCTTTTGAGAAAAACTCTTCTTCTGTGACGACTTTCGCTTCCGTATGGTGAGCAATAAACTCAATGTCTACGGTTTCATACTTTGTGCGTAAAAATCTTGTCATCCAGAAAAAGAAGCTACGTGCCATATACTTCTCCCATATCCCCATCGATCCACTCGTATCCATCATCGCTAATACAACAGCTTTTGAATCTGGCTTTAACACTTCATTCCAAGTACGGAACTTTAAATCTTCTTGGTGAATTGGATGGAAAGATGCTTTACCACGCATTGCATTTCGTTTATATGCAGATATCATCGTCCGTTTCTTATCAATATTTCCCCATAATCCTGTTTTTCTAATATCATTAAATTCAATATGTTCAATCCGGTTTTCATCTATTTCTTTTCTCTTTAAATTAGGCAGCTCTAACTCTTTGAAAAACGCTTGCTCCAATTCTAAAATTGAGACTTCTGCTTCATAATAATCTTCTCCAGCTGCATCTCCTGCCCCTTGCCCTTTTCCTGGTCCCTTCTGCTTTTGACCACCTGATCCATCTCTTGCAACAACATCACCAACTTTGCTGTCACCGTTTCCTTGCCCAACGTGTTTGTTTTTATCATAATTGTATCTAATCTTATATTCATCTAAAGAACGAATCGGTATTTTCACAACATCCTTGCCATTAGACATAACTATACTTTCTTCTGTTACAAGGTCTGGTAAATTATTTTTGATTGCCTCCTGCACTTTTTCTTGATGGCGTTGTTGGTCGTCATATCCTTTGCGATGGAGGGACCAGTTTTCCTGTGAAATCGTGTAATTTGGTTGGTTTTCTTCGCTCATTCCTTTCCCTCCTTACTGTAATTGTCTTCCCCTATGAACAGCAATCTATACTTTTGTTTTCTAGTGTGCGTAACTAGAATATTTGAAAAATAACTGTTCATCGAAAATCATCCCATAAACATATATAGCGTTTTTCATACAATACTCCGAGCATCCTAAACAAAATTTTGCCACTCACATAATAAGAAAGAAACATTCAGCCGTTGATAAGAAAGAAACACAATGCATTGTTGCACACATTTTCGTTTTGCAACATATTGTATTGTGTTGGCTTTTTTGTATGAATGGTTGGTTACTCTATCATATGCATATTGTAAAAATAATTGACAAGAAATTCATAAAATCGCATCTTAATTTATTATATTCGGACAAGCTATGACATTTTTTACAAATATCAATAGATAACAAAACGCCGCCCCAAGAATAAGAGACAGCGTTTTGTTATCAAACTATCGATTTAACAAACTACCTACATATCGTAACAATTCATTCGCAGATGAAGAATTATAGCCATGCTCATCAATTAAGCGTGCAACAACATCATTGATTTTCTTAAGCTGATTTTCGTCTGGTGTTTTCGTTGATGTTGTAATTTTCACTATATCTTTTAAATCGGCAAATAGTTTTTTCTGAATCGCTTCACGAAGACGTTCGTGTGAATTATAATCAAAGCGTTTTCCTTTACGTGCATAAGCAGAAATGCGAATTAAAATTTCTTCACGGAATGCCTTTTTAGCATTTTCTGAAATTCCAATTTGCTCTTCAATCGAACGCATAAGTTTTTCATCTGGGCTCATTTCTTCACCAGTTAACGGATCACGTAATTTTGATTTATTGCAGTATGCTTCGACGTTATCTAAGTAATTATCCATAAGTGTCTTAGCTGATTCTTCGTATGAATAAACAAATGCTTTTTGTACTTCTTTCTTAGCAATTTCATCGTATTCTTTTCTCGCTAATGAGATGAAATTCATATAGCGCTCTCGGTCCTCACTACTAATTGACGGGTGCTGATCCAATCCGTCTTTTAACGATCTCAGTACATCTAGTGCATTAATAGATGGTACCTCTTTTCGAATAATTGTAGAAGAAATTCGGTTAATGACATAACGAGGGTCAATCCCCTTCATACCTTCATCTTGATATTCGCGTTGCAGTTCCTCTACATCAATCGTATTATATCCTTCTACCGTTTCTCCATCATATAAACGCATCTTTTTAATTAAATCAATATCTGGACGCTTCGGATCTTTTAAACGAGTTAAAATAGTGAACATTGCTGCAACGCGAAGTGTATGCGGTGCAATATGAACATTGGACACATCACTTTCACGAATCATTTTTTCATAAATATGTTCTTCTTCACTAACCCGTAAATTATATGGAACCGGCATTACAATAATTCGTGAATGCAATGCTTCATTTTTCTTATTTGCTATGAAGGAACGATACTCTGTTTCATTTGTATGCGCTACAATTAATTCATCTGCTGAAATAAGCGCAAATCTTCCTGCTTTAAAATTCCCTTCTTGTGTAAGCGATAGTAAATGCCATAAAAATTTCTCATCACATTTTAACATCTCTTGGAATTCCATCATGCCGCGGTTCGCCTTATTTAATTCTCCATCAAATCGATATGCACGAGGATCTGATTCCGAACCGTATTCTGCAATTGTAGAAAAGTCTAGACTACCTGTTAAATCGGCAATATCTTGTGATTTTGGATCGGAAGGACTAAATGTACCAATTCCTGTACGGCGATCTTCAGAGAAGAAAATACGCTCTACAACTACATCCTCAATTCTTGACCCATATTCTTGCTCTAGACGCATAACATTTAATGGTGATAAATTCCCTTCAATCCTTACTCCATATTCATCAAAGAAATCATTCCGTAAATGTTGCGGAATTAAATGAAGTGGATCTTCATGCATTGGGCATCCTTTTATTGCAAAAATCGCTCCACGATCTGTTCGTGAATATGTTTCTAATCCTCGTTTCAACATCGTAACTAATGTTGATTTCCCCCCACTAACAGGCCCCATTAATAACAAAATACGTTTCCTAACATCTAATCGTTTTGCAGATGGATGAAAATATTCTTCCACAAGGCGTTCTAAAGCATCCTCTAATCCAAATAGCTGATTACTAAAGAAGTTATATTTTCTTCTACCATCAACTTCTTCAATTCCAGCATCTTTTATCATATTGTAAATGCGAGAGTGTGCTGTTTGAGCCACCCATGGTCTTTCTTTCACAAGCTCCAAATACTCCGCAAACGTACCTTCCCATTGTAAACGTTCTTCTGCTTCCCGATATTGTTCAATTTTCTTTAGAATATCCATTATAGCTCCTCCCCCATCTCCTTGTTCAATCGGATTATTATAAAAGGTATGCTAGGATGTCCTTAAACATTCTTTAAATCAAAACGAAATATATAATAGCGCGATAAAATTCTCTCCAAAATTCAAAGAAAATTCTGTATAATAAAGGTATTAAAGTTTTCACGCTGCTATTCATTGTAAATAAATTCTTTTCTTCTGGGAACCTTACATACATTTCGATTCACAAATAGGATTCGTAAACCGAAAAAGTAAGGGGGAAATTAGTATGAAGTTATTATTAATTTTAGGTGTATCACTCACATTTCTTACAGCTATTTTCACATCTGGTTATAACGATAAGCCAGGTACACAAAAAAAGTGATGTGCTTTTCAGCACATCACTTTTTTTCTTGTTTTTTATACACTATTTAAAATAAATACTTTCCACATCGTATATCGATAAAGGGCGATTATAAAAATAACCTTGTACGATTTTCACATTCTTTTCCTTTAAGAACTGTATTTGTTCCGCCTTTTCTACTCCTTCTGCAATTACATTTAACCCTAGAGTATGTGCTAAATGAATAATTGCAGCCGTAATATTCGTATCTCTTTCATCTTTATATATACCTTCCATAAAAGAACGATCAATTTTTAACGTATCAATCGGATATGTTTTTAAATAACTTAAAGATGAATATCCCGTTCCAAAGTCATCTAAATGAATCTTTAAATTTTGTTCTTTTAACTGCAATAACACTCTTTTTGATACATCTTTATGTATAAGAGCCCCTTCTGTAACTTCTATTGCTAATAAATGAGGGGGAACGTTGTACTTATTTAAAGCACGTGTAATCATCTCTATTAATGTAATAGAACGAAAATGTCTAGCTGAAATATTAACTGCGATTGGTACAACCTCATATCCTTTATTTAACCATTCACGTATCTGTTCACAAACTTGATGTACTACCCATTCATCAAGTTTAATAATAAACCCTGTTCTTTCAGCAAGTGGGATAAATTGATTTGGCGAGACAAAACCTAGCTCCTTATTCTCCCACCTTATTAAGGCTTCCATACTGGCCATCTTTCCCGTTTCAATATTAATTTGAGGTTGATAATAGAGGGAAAATTCATTTTTCTCTATAGCACGATGTAACTGATTTTCTATTATAAACCTTTGTTCACGTTCACAATCTAATCCACTACAATAAAAATGATAATACCCTTTTCCTTTTTCCTTTGCTTTTTCCAAAGCTGCGTCGACTCTTTGGAAAAGCATTTTTTCATCCATTCCATCTTCTGGGGCCATTACAATCCCAATTGATGCACTCAAATAAACATCCTCTTCTTCTATTACAAAATGCCCACTAATTTTCTTTAATATTGTTTGTGCAACTTCCTCTACGTATTCTCTCGTTATATTTTCTATTAACATAACAAATTGATCATCATGTTCTCTAAATAAATGCATATCTTCTATTTTTAGGTCTCGTAAGCATTCAGTAACTTTTTTTAAGACTTGATCCCCTTCTTTATGACCAAATGTATCATTAATAAGGTGAAATTCATCCAAATCTATAAAAACCAATGCGAATTCCTTATTCTCAGCTAAAAATTCATTTAGCTTATTTGTACATGATATTCTATTCATTAACCCCGTTAACTGATCAAAGTAAGCCAAATATTCTGTTTTCATCTCATTTAATACTTGCCTCGTAACATCCCTCGTAACAATGTACACCCCGACGATTTCACTATTCACAATAATGGGGATTGTCCTCACGGAAATATAAAGTTCATATCCTTCTTTATGAATATATTTCTTTGCAACAATTTGTTTTGCTCTTCCCTGTAAAGCATTTTTAAATATAATTTGAAAAGTTTTTTCATATTCTTTATTTATAAACTGAAAAATAAATTGGTCCTTTAACTCTTCATATCGATACCCAAAAATTTCATAAGTCGCTGGATTTGCATATGTAATTCTTCCAATAGAATCTACAGATATAATGGAATCATTATTATATTCTAGTAATGACTTAAATAACATTTGTTTTTCTTCTATTTCCACTTTTTCTTAACCTGTGCTGTAATATCTCTAGTAATACAAATAATAAACTGACATGTTCCATTTACATCGCATACTGGATTAAGTGAAGATTCATAATGTATATCACCAGTTGGCAAACTAATTACATCACAAAATGTAATTGCTCTCGCTTCTCTCATTACTTTTGCATAGTGTCCTTGCAATAACCTTGCCGTATCTTCTGGTAATACTTCTGCAAAAGTTTTCCCATAACATTCTTTCCCTAGCCTGGCGTGATTCATTCCTATTTTATTCACATAAATATATTTAAAAGTTTCATCATCAATAACTTTCACAATAAACACTAAATCTTGAATAGCATGTAACAATCCCTGTCTTACTAAATCCATATCTATCATACTTAAAAAGGTATTTTGATTATTATATTGTTCCTTCATATTTATCTCAACCCGTCTTATCTATTTTCATTCATATATCTCATTCTATATGAATATGTACCTTTTTAAAATGTATGATTACATATTTTTTAAAAAATAAAAAAGCCGCCAAATGGCGACTTTTAATACACGATTTCTAAATCTAATCCTGGATAATTTTGTTGACGGAACGCTTCATAAATTAAAATTGCTGCTGTATTAGATAAATTTAATGAACGTACTTTATCCGTCATTGGAATACGTAAACAATGATCGAAGTTTTCTTCAATTACATTAGCTGGTAATCCATTTGTTTCTCTTCCAAATACGAAATAGTAATCCTTCTCACGTTTGCTATAATTAAATGCTGTATGAGCTTTCTCGCCATACTTTGTTAAATAAAAGAATTCACCATCTTTATTTTTCTCATAAAATTCTTCGATTGAATCATAATACGTAACTTTTACGTGCTGCCAATAATCTAATCCTGCACGCTTTAACATTTTGTCATCCGTTGAAAATCCAAGCGGTCTAATCAAATGTAATTCTGTTCCAGTTGCTGCACAAGTACGTGCAATATTTCCTGTATTTGCTGGAATTTCTGGTTGATATAAAACAACATGTACTCCCACGCGATATTCACCTCTATTTTTTATCTACTACGTATTATACCACTTGAACGAAAAATCTCTACCCATTAATAATATGAAAGAATTTATATTTCATTTGTGGTGTATATTTACTAGAATCTTCATAGTTCCAATAACGCCTGCGGCTATTCGCTGAATGTGCATTTACAAGCGGCATACCATCTGCGTCTTTTGCTACTACAATTGTCGTATGATTCCACCTACCATCATCCTCAAAATCATACGCAATTACATCGCCAAGAATAAGGTCTTCTGGCCTTTCTACTGCTTCTGCTCGAAGCCCTGTTGTAGCACCTGACAAATACCAATAAAAAGAGTGTGCTACAGCCCAGCTCCAACTCCACTGGTTTCCCCTTTGCCACCACCCTTTACGAATGTTAGGATGTCCATTCATTGGTACTTCTCCAGTATGCAGACATTGTGAAATGAAATTTGTACAATTATCCGGAAAATTACGGTATGCAGAATTACGATCATCCCACCAACGCTCTGCATATTTCACTGCCTCTAAACGATTATATTGATATGAACCGTATTTTTCTTTCGTGACTTCCCGTTCTAACGTTTCACCTATTCCTATTTCTTCTGACACTTCGAGAGCATAATCATCTATTATACAACTATTTTTTAAACAAACTCGTCGTTTTAATTGTTCCTCTTCGATATAAAATAATTCTTTATGCTTAATTAAATATTTCAAGTGTATTTGATAATCAATTTCTTGATGCTCATTACTATTTAATTGTCTAACGAAAGAAATATCTGCAGTTGCTTTCACTATATGTGCACTACGCTTTTGAAACAATTGTTTCTTTCTCTGTACCATTTGTAACAAATCTACTGCAATACCATCTACATCTGTTCGTTTCTCTGTTATATATGCTAAAAACTGTTGCACTTGCTTTTCAATATTCGCTTTTACAACCATTTCGTCTCCCTCCCATATTACAATATGAAAAAGGGAGATATTATCTACTCTTTTTTCTGTGCTAACAATTCAAGTCCACGATTCATTTCATGAAGAACCTCTTCATCTTTCTCACGTTCCATCGCTTTTTCAATCGCTTCTCCTACTCCATCTCCACCAATTTTCCCAAGTGCCCATGCTGCTGTTCCCCGAAGGACTGGTCTTGGATCATCTTTCATAACACCGATTAAATCAGGAATTGCTGCTGTTTCTTTAAAATGCGCAAGTGCTAAAATAGCATTTCGTTGCAATGGTTTTTTACCTCTCCATGAACCAGACATAATTCCATACTTCTCTTTAAAATCACGATTACTAATTGTTAAAAGTGGTGTTAATAACGGTTTAACTAACTCAGGGTCAGGCTCCATTTCAGGATGGTTATGAAAATCCATTCCTTTATTTTTCGGACAAACAGTCTGACACGTATCACATCCATATATACGGTTTCCTATTTTATCGCGATATTCTTCAGGCAGAAACCCTTTTGTCTGTGTTAAAAATGCAATACATTTCTTCGAGTCCAACTGCCCGCCTTGTACTAAAGCACCTGTAGGACAAATATCAATACATTTCGTACAACTTCCACATTGATCTTCTATTGGCCGATCAGGGGGGAATGGAACATTCGTAATCATTTCTCCTAAGTATACATACGAACCAAATTCCGGTGTAATAATAGCGCAGTTCTTACCACTCCATCCAATACCGGCACGCTCTGAAACAGCTCGATCACTTAGCTCCCCTGTATCAACCATTGATTTCACTTCTATATCCGGCAGCTTTTCGATTAAATACGCCTCTAACTTTTGCAAACGATCTCGTAGAACAAGGTGATAATCTTGGCCCCAAGAAGCACGGCAAAAAATCCCACGTCGTTCCCCACGTTTACTTAATGGTGCATTTTTTAATTTTGAAGGGTATGCTAAAGCAATCGCAATAATTGATTTCGCACCAGGTAACAATAGCTGTGGATTCGTTCTCTTCTCTATATCAGGCTCTTCGAATCCAGACTGATAATTCAATTGTTGTTGCTGGATTAGACGCTGCTTTAATTCCTCAAATGGTGAAGCACTGGCAAAACCTATTTTATCTATACCAATCGTTTTACTATACGCAATTACATCTTGCTTTAATTGTTCAAAGTCCATTTTCAATCGCCTCCACCGATGAATCCATCCCTTATGTAACGACTATACTGGTTATCAATTCACTTTTGGATAATATTCTTCACTTCTATTTTCGCATACAATTATGATTTTCAAACATTAAAAAACGCAATGCTTCGTTTATCTTAGAAACGAAACACTGCGTTGATCACAATTTATTAGAAAAACATTAAATAAAATTTGGAGCGGGTGAAGAGAATCGAACTCTCGACCAGAGCTTGGAAGGCTCTTGTTTTACCACTAAACTACACCCGCAAATACGAAAAAAATATAAGATATTGAAATAACTTATGTAAAGTAGTATAGCATGTAAAAAAAATCGAAGCAAGAAATTTATCGAAAAAAGTCGAAAAAGTGATGAGATACCTCATCACTTTTTCAATTCTTTATCAATCGCCTTCTTCATACTATCGAAATCAGGGTTTGCAAGATTCCCATTTATATATACTGAAGGAGCACCTTGAACTTTTAATTTTTGAGCACGATCTGAATCTTTACGTACTTTGTCTTTCATTTCTTTACTGTGTAAATCTTTTTTAAACTGTTCTACATTAATTTTCGGAAGCTTTTCTTTCACAATATTAAGAAGTAATTCTTCTGTAATCCATTCTTCCGTATCTTTCTTTTGATTTTGATAAATCTCATCATAGAAAATCCAGAATGAATCTTGATCTTGTTTATAAATTGCTTCACCGGCAGCTGCACCTAAATCAGAGTCTTTTCCGATAAACGGGAAGTTAATAAAATATAACTGCACTTTACCTTTATCAATATACTCTTCTTTTAATCGTGGTAATACTGTTACATCCCAAGTACGACAAGCTGGACATTTAAAGTCTCCAAATTCAACTACCTTAACTGGAGCATCATCTTTTCCTAAAGATTGTTGCGTAGAATAAGCAAACATCTCATTCCCTTTATCTTTCTTGTCATTTATGATGCTATACACAATCGTCCCGATTACAATCAATACTGCGATAGAAAAAACTATACCAAGAGCCATGAGTTTGTTTGATGATTTCATATACATTCCTCTTTAATTTCATATTCTGTATACATCATTGTACACAATACACATAATATCAATACTTACATAGGTCACGCAATGAACACGCTCACATAAATTACAAAAATACAACGTTTGTGACAATATTGTGTCGCCTTTTGTCACAAATTATTAAAAAAAGAAGCTCCTATGTAGGAACTTCTTTTAACTTACTGCTTTTTCACGGGCATTTTTTAACATGGATTGCTCTGTTTTTATATCATGGCGAATTACTAATTTCTCACTAACTGCTTGCACATATTCATCATGATTTATATACCCTTCTTTCTCCATTAGCCTTAAAACTACATTCCGTCTCTCAACTGCTTTATCATAATTTTGTGCAGGTGAGTAATAAGCCGGTGCTTTTACTATAGCAGCCATCATTGCACTTTCAGCCAGTGTTAATTGATCCACTTTTTTACCGAAGTAAAGGTTTGCTGCTTTTTCAATCCCCCATGCGCCTTCTCCGTAGTAAATATTACTTACATACAATTTTAATATCTCATCCTTTGTGAATGTACGTTCAATCTTTTTCGTATAAAAAATTTCTTTCCACTTACGGGAAAATGTACGTTCATTAGATAAGAAAGCATTTTTAGATAACTGCTGTGTAATCGTGCTTCCTCCTTGCACAACACCACCAGCTTTTATATTTTCAATAGACGCCCTGATAATCGCTATATAGTCTAAACCGTTATGATGATAAAACCTTTTATCTTCCGTCGCAATAAATGCGTGTGTTAATGATTCTGGCACCTCTAACTTAGCGGGTACATGTAATTTACTAATATCACTTCGCTCAATCATTACATTTCCAACGAATAATAATGCAAAACTTAACAATAATAATAATATAATGGCTTTATAAAGAAATTTGGTTAATGGATTTAATGCAACTTTTTGATGATAATTCACTCTAGATAATACTCGTTCTTTCATCTCGAACACCTCTTTTCCACACAGCATATAACTCTTAATTTAAGAATACCTTGTTATAAAAGAATATCCCATCGATTTCTCTTACACCTACCTTACAACATTGTAAGGTGTAAAAATGTATTGTATCACAGTCCCTTTTTATCTACTATTCATATGAAATGTTGAATATACATTTATTTATCACACTATTTATAGGAAGTAGGACTCTCCTTAATTTCACTTTATTCTTTTATTATATCAGTTTATACATTTATACTTTTAAACATCTAGCAATCTAATTATATACGATATATCACCATTATACAGAACGAACGTTCTATAAATCAATACTAGCTTTCGGATTATCTCGCTATTTGTGTGCAGTAAGAATTCTCCCTCAAAACTTGGCTAAAGCTAGGAAATTAGGTGGTAGTCCTGCTTCCTCCACCAATTATTAGCCTACACTTTATTATTGTGACCTTTTTCTGAAACAGTATACATAAAGAAAAGGTTAGCAATTTGAGCTGTCCTCAAATAACTAACCTTTTCTTTACAACCTTCCTATAAGATTATATGGCTGAACTTCCCATGTTTTGTATGGAATAAAATGCATTGCTTTCATCGCATCAAGTGTCCTTGATTTCATATGAGGACGCGTTATATACTCATCAATGTTCTCTTCGTTTAAAGCAACAAATTTAGCCTCTTGTATTTCTTCAGATTGAATTTTTATTTCACCACTAACATATGCTACTTTAAAAACAACAGCTAGAATATGCATAGAAGCATTATAATAAATCCCTGTAACTCCGATAGGCTTCACAGTTAATCCTGTTTCCTCCATTATTTCTCTGCAAACAGCTTGATCGAGCGCTTCCCCTTCTTCTACCTGTCCTCCAGGCATTTCCCACGTATCTGCTCGCCAGTGCACTTTCGTTAAAAGCACCTCATTCTTTTCATTTGTTAAATAACCTGCTACGGCAACAATATGCTTTGGTGTTTTATGCTCCACAGAAATACCTCCTAGAAATATGATTATTTAAAATACAAACCTATAACCATATTCCCTAGCAGCTACAAAATACCTTTAATACTTTACCACCTTAATTAACTCCATAAAAAAAGACCCTATCCGTTAAAGGAAAGGGTCTTCTGTCTTATATTATTCCCCTAAGTCTACGTTGTGGTAAACTTGCTGTACATCTTCTAAATCTTCTAATGCATCAACCATTTTTTCAAATTGTACTTGAGCATCTTCAGGAAGTTCCACATCACTTTGTGCAAGCATTGTTAATTCTGCAACTGTAAATTCTTCAACACCAGCACCTTTAAGTGCAGATTGTACTGAATGGAACTGATCAGGTTCAGCATAAACGATAACAGAATCTTCTTCTTCTAGAATGTCACGTGCATCTACATCTGCTTCCATTAAGATTTCAAGAACTTCATCTGATGTTTTACCTTCAAGACCGATAACAGCTGTCGCATCAAACATGTAAGCGACAGAACCGTTTACACCCATGTTACCACTGTTTTTGCTAAATGCAGCTCGTACATCTGCTGCAGTACGGTTTACGTTATTTGTCAGTGTATCTACAATTACCATAGATCCGTTTGGTCCAAAGCCTTCATAACGAAGCTCGTCATAGTTTTCTTCTGAACCGCCTTTTGCCTTTTCAATCGCACGGTCAATAATTGTTCTTGGCACGTTGTATGTTTTCGCACGTTCTAATACAACTCTTAACGTTTGGTTTGATTCTGGATCTGGCTCGCCTTGTTTTGCTGCCACATAAATTTCACGTCCAAATTTCGCGTATATACGGCTTGTATTTGCATCTTTTGATGCTTTTTTTTCTTTAATATTGTTCCATTTACGGCCCATACTTTCCACTCTCTTTCCCATTTTAAATCTACATAAAAATATTAATATGAAATATAATGTGTATTCAACACATTTTTAAAAGAAATATAAAAAGTTCATTTTTGATTCATATTACAGACATAATATAAATCACTATCATTTTGTTCTTTCGACAAGTTATATTATACATGAATTCCTAAGTTTATTACGAATTTTAGAATCACATAGCATAATTTAACAAAAAAACCTAACATTTCTGTTAGGGTCTTTTTAGGTGACATTTATATAGAGTGCTACCCTTAAAATCCTTTATTTTAAAGCATTTTAAAAATTTTGACCTTCTTTAAACATGATAAATTAAAATGTAACGGAGCCAAAATGGAATCATATTAAATAACTGACACCTTTTATTTTCATTTCTCTCCCTTGATTAAATTTATCATATTTCATTTATTACTGTGATGATTTATTTTATTATTTCTCGCTAAACAATAAGAAACAGGGCAAAGCTGCCATGTCCTTTTAAAGATTTGTTATGTAGTATGTTATGAACTATTCATTATCAAACTAAAGCTATTCCTTTTCATTCCTCTATTAATTCCATAATATTACCATAATTACTTTCTATTGCTGTATAATTAAAATAGGAAAAAATTTGAAGAAAAGATGGGGGAGAGTAATTATGACACATTCAAGTGAGAAAAAAGCACATGGTTTTAAAGGAATAGGAGAGAAGTTAAACCCAACTATCTATCAAGTGAGATTCATGAAATTGGATGGTCCAATTCACTTTGATTCGTTCCCTAAATTAAAGGAATTAGGGGACTGGTTGAGTACTTCAACGCAAATATGGTCGTGTCACTCAACTATGTACAAGTACAACAGAGAAGAGTTTGAAAAGAAGTTTTTCGAAATTACGAAATTACCAGCTGATAATGTGGTAATTTCAACTGGTGGTATCGGATTTAACTTCATGTCACCAGGGTGGAGAGATTCTCTCTAGAGTGCTCGAAAAAATTCTTGTATATGTAATATTCTACTGAAATTTTATAAAAGGATAAAACCGAAAGTTCGGTTTTATCCTTTTAATACTTCATAGTTTCTTCCAACTGTATCTAAAGTTCGTCACTTACTCACCGCACACTACCCCAACGCACTATTAGTGCTTATTTTGTAGTGTGAAGAAAACACAAAAAAACTCTACACAATTAGTGTAGAGCCTTGATGTTACGCCGTTCATGATACCGATGGTCGGGGTCGAACCGACAATCCCGAAGGAACACGATTTTGAGTCGTGCGCGTCTGCCAATTCCGCCACATCGGCATAAAAGAAAGGCGGCAACCGGATTTGAACCGGTGGTAAAGGTTTTGCAGACCTCTGCCTTACCACTTGGCTATGCCGCCATATGAAGTTAAAATGGAGCGGAAGACGGGATTCGAACCCGCGACCCCAACCTTGGCAAGGTTGTATTCTACCACTGAACTACTTCCGCAAAAATGGCTGGGCTAGCTGGATTCGAACCAGCGCATGACGGAGTCAAAGTCCGTTGCCTTACCGCTTGGCTATAGCCCACCGAAGTTTTACTTAATTATATGTAAGTATCCATTAATTTATTTGTAATTTTTTAAAAAATAAAAATGGGGCGACTGATGGGAATTGAACCCACGAATGCCGGAGCCACAATCCGGTGCGTTAACCACTTCGCCACAACCGCCATGTTGTGTTTATATATTTGGCAGGGGCAGTAGGAATTGAACCCACACTGGAGGTTTTGGAGACCTCAGTTCTACCTTTAAACTATGCCCCTATGTAAAATGGTGGAGGGGGGCAGATTCGAACTGCCGAACCCGAAGGAGCGGATTTACAGTCCGCCGCGTTTAGCCACTTCGCTACCCCTCCGAAACTTACATGGTGCCGGCTAGAGGACTTGAACCCCCAACCTACTGATTACAAGTCAGTTGCTCTACCAATTGAGCTAAGCCGGCATATTTTATTAAAATGGTGGCTCGGGACGGAATCGAACCGCCGACACGAGGATTTTCAGTCCTCTGCTCTACCGACTGAGCTACCGAGCCTTATTAAAATGGCGGTCCCGACCGGGGTCGAACCGGCGATCTCCTGCGTGACAGGCAGGCATGTTAACCACTACACCACGGGACCATTTGGTTGCGGGGACAGGATTTGAACCTGCGACCTTCGGGTTATGAGCCCGACGAGCTACCGTACTGCTCCACCCCGCGACAATATTATTCATATAATATATGGTGGAGGATGACGGGATCGAACCGCCGACCCCCTGCTTGTAAGGCAGGTGCTCTCCCAGCTGAGCTAATCCTCCAAAAGTGGTGACCCGTACGGGATTCGAACCCGTGTTACCGCCGTGAAAGGGCGGTGTCTTAACCACTTGACCAACGGGCCAAATATTATAAATTCCTTATGGCGGAGAGCAAGGGATTCGAACCCTTGATACGCTTGTGACGTATACACGATTTCCAATCGTGCTCCTTCGGCCAACTCGGACAGCTCTCCAATGGCTCCGCAGGTAGGAATCGAACCTACGACCGATCGGTTAACAGCCGATAGCTCTACCGCTGAGCTACTGCGGAATAATATTGCCTGGCAACGTCCTACTCTCACAGGGACAAGGTCCCAACTACCATCGGCGCTAGAGAGCTTAACTTCCGTGTTCGGTATGGGAACGGGTGTGACCTCTCTGCCATCATTACCAGACATTATTCTTTTGAGACAATCATTATTATAACTTATTCACCCTGAAAGTCAATAAGTTTTTTATATTCTCTCAAAACTAGATAACGTTGCTTCATATTATATGGTTAAGTCCTCGATCTATTAGTATTCGTCAGCTCCACATGTCACCATGCTTCCACCTCGAACCTATCAACCTGATCATCTTTCAGGGATCTTACTAGCTTACGCTATGGGAAATCTCATCTTGAGGGGGGCTTCATGCTTAGATGCTTTCAGCACTTATCCCTTCCGCACATAGCTACCCAGCTATGCCCTTGGCAGAACAACTGGTACACCAGCGGTGCGTCCATCCCGGTCCTCTCGTACTAAGGACAGCTCCTCTCAAATTTCCTGCGCCCACGACGGATAGGGACCGAACTGTCTCACGACGTTCTGAACCCAGCTCGCGTACCGCTTTAATGGGCGAACAGCCCAACCCTTGGGACCGACTACAGCCCCAGGATGCGATGAGCCGACATCGAGGTGCCAAACCTCCCCGTCGATGTGGACTCTTGGGGGAGATAAGCCTGTTATCCCCGGGGTAGCTTTTATCCGTTGAGCGATGGCCCTTCCATGCGGAACCACCGGATCACTAAGCCCGACTTTCGTCCCTGCTCGACTTGTAGGTCTCGCAGTCAAGCTCCCTTATGCCTTTGCACTCTACGAATGATTTCCAACCATTCTGAGGGAACCTTTGGGCGCCTCCGTTACACTTTAGGAGGCGACCGCCCCAGTCAAACTGCCCACCTGACACTGTCTCCCGGGTCGATAAGACCCGTAGGTTAGAATTTCAATACAGTCAGGGCGGTATCCCACCAGCGCCTCCACCGAAGCTAGCGCTCCGGTTTCAATGGCTCCCGCCTATCCTGTACAAACTGTACCAAAATTCAATATCAGGCTACAGTAAAGCTCCACGGGGTCTTTCCGTCCTGTCGCGGGTAACCTGCATCTTCACAGGTACTATAATTTCACCGAGTCTCTGGTTGAGACAGTGCCCAAATCGTTACACCTTTCGTGCGGGTCGGAACTTACCCGACAAGGAATTTCGCTACCTTAGGACCGTTATAGTTACGGCCGCCGTTTACTGGGGCTTCAGTTCAGAGCTTCGCTTACGCTAACCCCTCTCCTTAACCTTCCAGCACCGGGCAGGTGTCAGCCCCTATACTTCGCCTTACGGCTTCGCAGAGACCTGTGTTTTTGCTAAACAGTCGCTTGGGCCTATTCACTGCGGCTTTCCGTTAAGAAAGCACCCCTTCTCCCGAAGTTACGGGGTCATTTTGCCGAGTTCCTTAACCAGAGTTCTCTCGCACACCTTAGGATTCTCTCCTCGCCTACCTGTGTCGGTTTGCGGTACAGGCACCTTTTATCTCGCTAGAAGCTTTTCTTGGCAGCGGGGAATCAAAGACTTCGCTCCATAAGGAGCTTCCCCATCACAGCTCAGCCTTCACGATAAGCGGATTTGCCTACTTATCAGCCTAACTGCTTGGACGTGCACAACCAATCGCACGCTTCTTCTATCCTTCTGCGTCCCTCCATTGCTCAAACGATAAAGAGGTGGTACAGGAATATCAACCTGTTGTCCATCGCCTACGCCTGTCGGCCTCGGCTTAGGTCCTGACTAACCCTGAGCGGACGAGCCTTCCTCAGGAAACCTTAGGCATTCGGTGGACGGGATTCTCACCCGTCTTTCGCTACTCATACCGGCATTCTCACTTCTAAGCGCTCCACCAGTCCTTCCGGTCTGACTTCACTGCACTTAGAACGCTCCCCTACCACTGATACCATTGGTATCAATTCGCAGCTTCGGTGGTGTATTTAGCCCCGGTACATTTTCGGCGCAGAGTCACTCGACTAGTGAGCTATTACGCACTCTTTAAATGGTGGCTGCTTCTGAGCCAACATCCTAGTTGTCTAAGCAACTCCACATCCTTTTCCACTTAATACACACTTTGGGACCTTAGCTGGCGATCTGGGCTGTTTCCCTCTTGACTACGGATCTTATCACTCGCAGTCTGACTCCTAAGGATAAGTCATTGGCATTCGGAGTTTGACTGAATTCGGTAATCCGATGAGGACCCCTAGTTCAATCAGTGCTCTACCTCCAAGACTCTTACACTTAAGGCTAGCCCTAAAGCTATTTCGGGGAGAACCAGCTATCTCCAGGTTCGATTGGAATTTCTCCGCTACCCACACCTCATCCCCGCACTTTTCAACGTGCGTGGGTTCGGGCCTCCATTCAGTGTTACCTGAACTTCACCCTGGACATGGGTAGATCACCTGGTTTCGGGTCTACGACCACGTACTAAACGCCCTATTCAGACTCGCTTTCGCTGCGGCTCCGCCTCTTCAGCTTAACCTTGCACGGGATCGTAACTCGCCGGTTCATTCTACAAAAGGCACGCCATCACCCATTAACGGGCTCTGACTATTTGTAGGCACACGGTTTCAGGATCTCTTTCACTCCCCTTCCGGGGTA
This sequence comes from Bacillus sp. TH17, assembly GCF_016651125.1. NCBI lineage: Bacteria > Bacillati > Bacillota > Bacilli > Caryophanales > Bacillaceae > Bacillus > Bacillus sp. TH17. Next base: position 216,830 of record NZ_JAEKEN010000001.1, on the reverse strand, counting down.
CTTTTCACCTTTCCCTCACGGTACTGGTTCACTATCGATCACTAGGGAGTATTTAGCCTTGGGAGATGGTCCTCCCAGATTCCGACGGAATTTCACGTGTTCCGCCGTACTCAGGATACATTCAAGAGAGAACGAAGTTTCGACTACGGGGTTATTACCCTCTGTGACGGACCTTTCCAGGTCGCTTCGTCTACCTCGTTCCTTTGTAACTCCGTATAGAATGTCCTACAACCCCAAGAGGCAAGCCTCTTGGTTTGGGCTAGATTCCGTTTCGCTCGCCGCTACTCAGGAAATCGCATTTGCTTTCTCTTCCTCCAGGTACTTAGATGTTTCAGTTCCCTGGGTCTGTCTTCCATACCCTATGTATTCAGGTAAGGATACCATACCATTACGTATAGTGGGTTTCCCCATTCGGAAATCTTCGGATCAAAGCTTACTTACAGCTCCCCGAAGCATATCGGCGTTAGTCCCGTCCTTCATCGACTCCTAGTGTCAAGGCATCCACCGTGCGCCCTTTCTAACTTAACCAAACTAAAATTAAAAAAATATGAGCTACACTGTTATCTAGTTTTCAAAGAACATACATTTAAACTTGAGAGATAGTTCTCTCAAAACTGAACGAAACAAAACAAGTCAACGTTTATTGATGAACTGCGTTCATCAATTCTCCATAGAAAGGAGGTGATCCAGCCGCACCTTCCGATACGGCTACCTTGTTACGACTTCACCCCAATCATCTGTCCCACCTTAGGCGGCTGGCTCCATAAAGGTTACCCCACCGACTTCGGGTGTTACAAACTCTCGTGGTGTGACGGGCGGTGTGTACAAGGCCCGGGAACGTATTCACCGCGGCATGCTGATCCGCGATTACTAGCGATTCCAGCTTCATGTAGGCGAGTTGCAGCCTACAATCCGAACTGAGAACGGTTTTATGAGATTAGCTCCACCTCGCGGTCTTGCAGCTCTTTGTACCGTCCATTGTAGCACGTGTGTAGCCCAGGTCATAAGGGGCATGATGATTTGACGTCATCCCCACCTTCCTCCGGTTTGTCACCGGCAGTCACCTTAGAGTGCCCAACTTAATGATGGCAACTAAGATCAAGGGTTGCGCTCGTTGCGGGACTTAACCCAACATCTCACGACACGAGCTGACGACAACCATGCACCACCTGTCACTCTGCTCCCGAAGGAGAAGCTCTATCTCTAGAGTTTTCAGAGGATGTCAAGACCTGGTAAGGTTCTTCGCGTTGCTTCGAATTAAACCACATGCTCCACCGCTTGTGCGGGCCCCCGTCAATTCCTTTGAGTTTCAGCCTTGCGGCCGTACTCCCCAGGCGGAGTGCTTAATGCGTTAACTTCAGCACTAAAGGGCGGAAACCCTCTAACACTTAGCACTCATCGTTTACGGCGTGGACTACCAGGGTATCTAATCCTGTTTGCTCCCCACGCTTTCGCGCCTCAGTGTCAGTTACAGACCAGAAAGTCGCCTTCGCCACTGGTGTTCCTCCATATCTCTACGCATTTCACCGCTACACATGGAATTCCACTTTCCTCTTCTGCACTCAAGTCTCCCAGTTTCCAATGACCCTCCACGGTTGAGCCGTGGGCTTTCACATCAGACTTAAGAAACCACCTGCGCGCGCTTTACGCCCAATAATTCCGGATAACGCTTGCCACCTACGTATTACCGCGGCTGCTGGCACGTAGTTAGCCGTGGCTTTCTGGTTAGGTACCGTCAAGGTGCCAGCTTATTCAACTAGCACTTGTTCTTCCCTAACAACAGAGTTTTACGACCCGAAAGCCTTCATCACTCACGCGGCGTTGCTCCGTCAGACTTTCGTCCATTGCGGAAGATTCCCTACTGCTGCCTCCCGTAGGAGTCTGGGCCGTGTCTCAGTCCCAGTGTGGCCGATCACCCTCTCAGGTCGGCTACGCATCGTCGCCTTGGTGAGCCGTTACCTCACCAACTAGCTAATGCGACGCGGGTCCATCCATAAGTGACAGCCGAAGCCGCCTTTCAATTTCGAACTATGCAGTTCAAAATATTATCCGGTATTAGCCCCGGTTTCCCGGAGTTATCCCAGTCTTATGGGTAGGTTACCCACGTGTTACTCACCCGTCCGCCGCTAACTTCATAAGAGCAAGCTCTTAATCCATCCGCTCGACTTGCATGTATTAGGCACGCCGCCAGCGTTCATCCTGAGCCAGGATCAAACTCTCCAATAAAGTTAGTTTGTCTAGCATCTAAAAATAAAAATTGACGTTCACGTTGTTTGTTTCGTTCAGTTTTCAAAGAACTACTTCGCCGCTCAATTGCGACTTCCTTATGTTAACATCTTCGTTTTTCGATGTCAACTAAGTTTTTCAAATTTCTTTTTTGTCGTTTACTGCGTTTCCGCATCAGCGACGTTTATTAATATATCACGCAGTATATATAGGGTCAATACTTTTTCCGAAAAAATTTCACATCCCGTTAAAAAACTAAATTAACTATAGAAAAAAATTACTACTCCTCTTTTATAGACATGCTCCTTCCACCTAATCTCTTTCTGTATTGCATCTTAAAAGAAAGCACTACTGTTCTTTAATAAGTGATAAATTTAATCATCACCTTCGTTTTCGTAAAATATTCTAAATTTTGTGTTATATTATTCCTATAGGAGTGTGGTGGGAATGGGTATTAAATATTCGAACAAAATTAATAAAATCCGAACCTTTGCATTGAGTTTAGTATTTATCGGCCTCTTCATTGCATACTTAGGTGTCTTTTTTCGCGAAAACATCATTATTATGACAACCTTTATGATGGTTGGTTTTTTAGCTGTCATCGCTAGCACTGTTGTTTACTTTTGGATTGGTATGTTATCTACAAAAACGATACAAATTATTTGTCCAAGCTGCGATAAACCGACCAAAATGCTCGGTCGTGTCGACGCATGTATGCATTGCAATCAACCTTTAACACTTGATCGAAATCTAGAAGGAAAAGAATTTGATGAGAAATATAATAAGAAGAGTTATAAATCATAGGTATATGGAGCTTACAAAACTAAAGAAGTTTCATCTCATTAAAAAGGTGATTTCTTAACTAAGAAATCACCTCTTGTATTTGTTCTTATTAAATTTGATTCTTCACTTAACATTTTAAATCCTCATGAGTCTAACACGATTCCCATATATAATAAAGAAAGAGGTCGACGTATAGCCGTCAGCCTCTTTCTTTTTATTATATATTACGCCTTATGACACTCTGGACAAACGCCATAAATTTCTAAGCGATGACTATTAATAACGAAGCCTGTCGTTTTTGCAGCTTCCTCTTCAAGCTGTTCCAATCCTCCATAAGGAAAATCAACAATCTTACCACATTTTTCGCAAATCACATGATAATGTTGACTTGTAACATAATCAAATCTACTTGAAGCATCCCCATAAGTTAATTCCTTTACAAGTCCAACTTCTTTAAACACACGTAAGTTATTATAGACAGTTGCAACACTCATATTTGGAAACTTACCTTCTAATGCTTTATAAATGTCATCCGCTGTTGGGTGCGTCATAGATTCCACAAGGTACTCTAAAATAGCATGACGCTGTGGAGTAATGCGTACACCCGTATTTTTCAGCATTTCTAGCGCTTCTTTTAATTCTTCTTTGACCACCGTCATGCACCCCGATTCTATACGGATTATTATTTTATAATTCTTATAAAGAGTGTACTCTTTTTCTTATAAATCGTCAATATTTCTACTATAAGTATGTGGTTTATTTTCGTATATAGCCTTATTCTTATGTATCTTCCCCCATTCCCTATACATTTACATAGAAAAAAGTGCGACATAATCGCACTTGGAATACAATCATCTGAGGAGGTATGCCCTACACTTTCACTTTATGTATCGCAAGAAAATATGTATAGACGCATGCCTTACATATGTATTTTTTCTCCTCATTAATATAGATTTATTTTATATAAGAAAGAACATCCTCAATATGCCCTTTCACTTTCACTTTACGCCACTCATTTACAAGCTCACCGTCTTTATTAATAAGGAATGTAGAACGCTCAATTCCCATGTACTCTTTTCCGAAGTTCTTTTTCAGCTTCCAAACATCGTACAATTCTGCTACTTTATGATCTTCGTCTACTAAAAGTACAAATGGAAGCTCATGCTTCTCAATGAATTTCATATGTCTATTTGCTGAATCTGGACTTACACCAAGTATAACCGTATCCTTCTCTTGAAATAATCCATATGCATCACGAAAATCACATGCTTCAGTTGTACATCCCGGAGTCATATCTTTCGGATAAAAATATAGGACTACATTTTTACCGCGAAAGTCTGCTAAGCGAATTTGTTCTCCGGTACTTCCTTCTAATGTAAATTCTGGTGCCATTTCTCCTACTGTAATCATTGTTATCACTCCTTCTCTTTTCTTTTACTATATCAAATGCGACCTTATTTTTCATTGTCTATTACAGATCTCATCACAAAGGCAAACGGTAATGTATATCCAATTAGCGCTTCTCCAATTGCAATCCATCTTCCGATTCCAATCGGAGCTATATCACCATATCCAACGGACAATAAAGTAACCGCGCTAAAATATAAACATATTTCAACGAGCTGAAAGGAATGAGCACTTAACCTATCCCCATCTTCTTTCAAAACTGCAAAACCCATTTCCTCTAGCACAACATAACTTAATCCAAACGCAATCAGTACCGTTGTATAAATCAAAAACAACGTAGCTAAATTGTACAGCGAAAAGAAACGATTGGAATTTGAATATGAACTCCATAATAATTGGACACTTCTCAAAATAGCGATTGCTGCAATTAATAGAATAAATCCCCATAACATGTCCTCCACCTCGTTTTATATGTATGAGGACTGTAGCTGATTTATCCCTTAGAAACGAACAAGCTTCTATAATTAATTTCCTGCACCACGATATCGTTTAACCCCTTGATTCCAGAGGGTAATTGCAATAGTAAAACAGATAACACCAACAATTGGAGTTGCGAAAGCATAGCTATTCCACTCTGTTTTTCTTAAAAAGTATGCTGCTGGATATACCCCAACAAATGCAAACGGTAAAACAAACGTTAAAACAAAGCGAATAACACGATTATAAATATCAACAGGGTAGCGTCCATAATTCCCTATGTTATACATAAGCGGCATAATGGAACTTTTCGCATCCGACCAAAAGCCAAAACTTGCAAGCGTAACAAATATCCCGCCGTACACAAGTGCCCCTCCCCCTACCATGAGTAGGAATAAGAAGAAATCATACCAGTAAAAAGATAATTGCAGCTCCATTGCTGCATAACCCATCACAATAATCCCCGTAATAGCTCCAATTAAAGATTCAAGTTCCATTCTTTCTAATATAATTTGAAATAAACTATGAATCGGTCTCGTTAATATACGGTCCATTTCTCCTTTAATAATGTAACGATCATTAAAGTCCCATATATTAAAGAAAGCTGAAAAAATGGCAAACGGTACTAAAAAGAACCCATAAATAAAGATCACTTCTTCTCGGCTCCACCCTTTTAGTGCTTGGGTATGCCCAAACACAACGAGAATGAAGATTAAATTAACAGCTTGTAGTGATAAATCTGAAAGTAATCCGACGATAAAATCGCCACGATACTCCAATTTTGTTTTTATATATTGACTTGCATATTGCAAAAATAATTTTATATATATCATCTCGTCATCCCCCTTGTACGATTAGACGTTTTCTCGCCGTTTTCCACATCAGTACAATTGGAATAATAAGTATAATTGCCCAAATCACTTGAAATAATAAAGCTTCATATAACTTATTTCCTTGTATACCTTCAGAGAAAATCATACTCGGAATATAACTAATTGCTTGAAACGGTAAAAACACCATTGCTTTTGGGCCCATAACGGATAAAAACTAATCGGTAATAATAAACCAGAAAATAAATCGATAACAACACGTTTCGCATACATAATTCCACTATTATTAAATAAGAAGAATGTAAGCATTCCTGTCATTAAATTTATTTGTGTATTAATGATAAAACTAAATATTAAAGATAAGAAGAAATATAACCACGTTTGAAAATTTGTTGTAATTTGTAATGAAAATAATAACGTAACAATAACCATACCCGGAATTGAAAAGAAAGCAAAACGAAATATCCCTTCTCCAAGCCCTTGCATAACTTTCATACCTAAATAGTTATATGGACGAATTAGCTCTACCGCCACACGTCCTTCTTGAATTTCCATCGCAATTTCTCTATCTATATTATTGAAATAAAAAGCGCGTGCCATCCATGCGATCGCAATATACGTAGTCATTTGCGAAATAGATAAACTTTCAATATTCTCTTTCCCGCTATAAATTGCTTGCCATAAAAAATAATACGCACCAATGTTAATCGTATAAATTAAAATCCCGCTGTAATAATTTGTACGATAAGCAAGCATCATTAAAAAGCGAATCCGAATCATTTCAATATACTTACCCATGCATAATACCTTCTTCATAAATGTTACGAATAATTTCCTCTGTAGACACTTCGTTAATTTTCAAATCTTTAATTTGAAAGGCTTGTACTACTTTAGAAATCAACATAGAAATGATAACTTCTTCATTCGGTATTTTTGCAACCCATGCGTTTTCTTCTTTCGTTTTTGACCAAACAACATGACTATCCGGCATAACCATTGATAACTCCTGGTATGAAACTGGGGCAACAAACTGAAAATGTATTTCCTTCTCTACTCCCCACTGCGTACGAAGATTATCTAAAGATCCGTCATACATAATATTCCCTTCATCAAGCATGATGACGCGTTCACATAAAGCTTCAATATCAGTAATATCATGTGTCGTTAATAAAATTGTTGTTTTATAACGTTCATTCATCTCTTTTAAGAATTCTCGTATTTTCAATTTCACAAGAACATCTAGTCCAATTGTTGGCTCATCTAAAAATAATAACGGCGGATTATGAATTAACGCCGCTGCCAATTCACAACGCATTCTTTGACCAAGAGATAATTTCCGTACCGGTTTATCTAATAAAGGACCGATATCTAACGTTTCAATAACATGTTCCATATGTTCCTTATACTGAGCGTCTGATACACCGTACACTTTCTTCAATAAACGAAATGATTCTTGTACAGCAATATCCCACCAAAGCTGGGAACGCTGACCAAACACAACGCCGATTGTTCTTACAAATTCTTCTCTCTGTTTGTGTGGATTCATTCCATTCACTGTAATTTGTCCTGATGTCGGAGTCAAAATCCCTGTAAGCATTTTAATCGTCGTTGATTTACCAGCACCATTCTCACCAATATAACCAACCATTTCACCTTGCTTTACAGTAAAAGAAACATCATTTACTGCTGGTACTATTTTATAATTACGATTTAATAAATCGCGAAATGCACCCTTTAATCCCGGACGACTTGAATAAGCTGTAAACTCTTTACGTAACCCTTGTACCTCAATTACCGATTTCATAATCGGACCCCCTTCCTAAATGTCACAACGAATAGTTTACCCAACTGCTCCTTCTATCACAAACAATACGTCTTTTCAAAAAACATGTTAGAATAATACATAGATTTTTGTAAGGAGATGAATTGTAGTGAATTTCACAAAATCAGAAGCGTTACATAAAGAAGCTTTAGAACATATCGTTGGTGGTGTTAATAGTCCTTCCCGTTCTTTTAAAGCAGTTGGAGGCGGTTCTCCTGTTGCAATGGAACGCGGAAAAGGTGCTTATTTCTGGGATGTAGATGGAAATAAATATATCGACTATTTAGCAGCGTATGGCCCTATTATTACTGGACATGCTCACCCACACGTGACAGAAGCAATTAAAACAGCGGCTGAAAACGGCGTACTATACGGTACTCCAACAGCATTAGAAGTAAAATTCGCAAAAATGTTAAAAGAAGCAATGCCCGCTTTAGATAAAGTTCGCTTCGTGAACTCTGGTACAGAATCCGTTATGACAACCATTCGTGTTGCTCGTGCTTACACTGGCCGCACAAAAATTATGAAATTCGCTGGTTGTTACCACGGTCATTCCGATTTAGTACTTGTAGCAGCTGGCTCTGGTCCTTCTACTCTTGGAATTCCTGATTCAGCGGGTGTGCCACAAAGTATCGCTCAAGAAGTTATTACTGTTCCGTTTAATAATGTAGAAACTTTAAAAGAAGCGTTAGATAAATGGGGACATGAAGTAGCAGCTATCCTTGTAGAGCCAATCGTTGGAAACTTCGGTATTGTTGAGCCAAAACCTGGCTTCCTTGAAAAAGTTAATGAACTTGTTCACGAAGCTGGTGCACTAGTAATTTATGATGAAGTTATTACTGCTTTCCGCTTTATGTATGGCGGCGCTCAAGACTTACTTGGCGTAACCCCAGATTTAACAGCACTTGGTAAAGTTATCGGCGGTGGACTTCCAATTGGTGCTTACGGTGGTAAGAAAGAAATTATGGAACAAGTTGCACCGCTCGGTCCTGCATACCAAGCTGGTACAATGGCTGGGAACCCTGCTTCTATGGCATCAGGGATTGCCTGCCTAGAAGTACTTCAACAAGAAGGCGTATACGAGAAATTAGATGCACTTGGCGCAATGCTTGAAAAAGGAATTTTAGATCAAGCTACAAAACATAACATCGATATTACAGTAAACCGTCTAAAGGGTGCATTAACTGTATACTTCACAACAAATACAATTGAAGATTACGATGCAGCCAAAAATACAGATGGTGAAATGTTCGGTAGATTCTTCAAGCTGATGCTTCAAGAAGGTATTAATTTAGCACCTTCTAAATATGAAGCATGGTTCTTAACGACAGAACATACAAAAGAAGATATCGAATATACAATTGAAGCTGTTGGCAGAGCATTTTCTACCCTAGCGAACAATAAATAATCTCTTCATTACAAAAGGAAAAAAGAAAGCCCATCTTTCTTTTTTCCTTTTTTCTATTTCATAAATCCCTCATTAATAGTATAATTATTCATAATTATCTGTTTTATATTCTTTTATATCCTTACTATCCATGTATACAAGGCAGTTCACGCCTTAAATAGTAAGATTATTCATAATTCATTTTCCAGAGGGGGGATTGACGGATGCTCAACAAAAAAAACAAATGGTCACCGTCTTTATTTCGGAATTATAAAAATGCAGAACATGATGCGTGTGGAATCGTTTCCGTTATGGAAAAACGAAGAATTCCTACAAAAGAAAACATCGATCTTTGTATACAATCGCTAGTCAAAATGAATCATAGAGCTGGTTTCATTAATGGCGAAGGAGATGGTATCGGAATTCATATCGACATGCCAAAAGCACTTTGGAATGAAAAACTGAAAAGTAGCGGATATAATCCAACGATTGTGGATCATCCCCACTTTATCGTTGGACATTTTTTTCTAAACAAACAAGAAAACATTGCTGAGTTAAAAGATTATATTCGTACGCAACTAAACAATGAAAGCTTTACAATTGTTCTCGAAAATGATGATGTAATAAACTCAGATGCACTCGGTCCTCTTGGTAAACAAGAAGAACCTTTATTTTGGCAAATTGCCCTTATCGCCGAAAGTGAAGTTAAAAATATTGAACAAACATTATTTTCTGTAACAATAAAAATCGAAGAAAATGAAGCAATTCATGTTGCCTCATTAAGTCATGAACATGTTGTATATAAAGTTCTCGGTGCTGGCGATACACTCGTTGCTTATTACAATGATTTACAACACCCACTTATCGCTTCAACTATGACACTAGGACATAATCGCTATTCTACTAATACGTTATCTAATTTTTTTCGTGTACAACCATTTAGCATTCTCGGACATAATGGCGAAATTAACACGATTGCAAAATTACGCGATCAAGCTGAAATGATTAATGTACCACTTACTGCCGGGGGCAGTGATTCCCAAGATTTAAACCGCACCTTAGAAACCCTTCTCGTTCAGTATAACTACAGTTTATTTGAAGCAATGGATATATTATTTCCACCAATTATTAATGAAATAAAACTTTACGAAACAAACTTACAAAACTTATACACTTATATACGTGAGGCTTGGGGGCATTTCGCACAAGGTCCAGCTGGTATTATTTCACGTTATAAAGATGAAGCTGTTTTCAGTGTCGATTCCCTTGGATTACGCCCAGTTTGGAAAGTAGAGACAGAGAGCTCCTATATTTTCTCTTCTGAACCTGGCGTTGTATCACCAACTGAATATGTAGCAGAGCCGAAACCACTCGCTCCTGGAGAAAAAGTTGGACTAAAATGGAATCAACAAGATGAGCTCGTTCTCTATGAATACGACAATTATCAAATTGAAGTATATAACCGTTTTAAGAAACGAATCGATGTTACCAATTATCATGTAAACTTATCTATCCCTGAAACGAAAGAAGCTGAGGGATTATGTGATTCGGTTCAAGTTGAAACGAATCAATACGTCGCTTTTGGCTGGGATCGAGAACATATTCAGCTCCTTGAACAAATGGCGACAAAAGGCGTCGAACCAATTCGGTCACTTGGGCACGACTCACCACTTGCCGCACTTGATACAGATAGACGAAATATTGCTGATTTCATTAAGGAAAGTGTAGCCGTTGTTACAAATCCAGCAATCGATCGCGATCGAGAAGTTGAACACTTCTCCACACGTACTGTACTCGGAGAGCGTCCGGGTTTATTAGATAACTCTAAACAACCATTTGTAATCGAGATGCTTTCACCCATTATTTTAGAAGGGAATTTAGCTCAATCTATCGCGGCAGACTTACACACGATTACGTACGAACAACTTATACAGCTATTCATTACTCATAGCTCGGTCTCTACAATTTCTATTACATTTAGTCCATCAGAAACTCTACAAATCGCATTAAATCGAATTAGTTCCGAAGCGATAGCAGCCGTTAAAAATGGTGCTTCCCTACTATTATTAGATGACGCTAAATCTCATCAAAATGAACTGTTATGGATTGACCCACATTTAGTTACTGCTAAAGTACATCAAGCATTAACTGAAAATAAATTACGCCGGAAATGCTCTCTCGTTATACGTTCCGGTGCCCTTCGCTCCTTACACGATATCGTCACGCTATACGGATTAGGGGCAGATGGTATTAATCCATATTTATTGTTCGCAACGGTAAATGATGAAACAAAAGTACCAATTACTAATTTGTATACCGCACTTAATAAAGGACTAGAGAAAGTAATTTCAACGATTGGAATTCATGAATTACGCGGTTACGGTCGCCTCTTCTCCTCTATTGGATTACATGAGGAAATCGCAAATATATTACAAATTACAAACTTCTGCGGTTCAAATAATTTAGCTTTTTCACTTGAATCACTTGCTGAAGATGCAAAAATTCGAGCTGAGGATTTTAACAATCCAAAAGTTAGAATGCGAAAATCATTTCATATATTCCCGCGGATTTGGAAAGCAATTGGTGATGTTGCAAAAGGAAACTCTTATGATGATTACCGCGACAAGTTAAGTGAATTAGAAGAAAACACTCCCATCGCAATCAGGCACCTTGTTCAAACAAAACAAGCACAGCATGTAGTTCCGACTGAAGAAGTGTCCATCGGCATTCACAATCATGATTTACCATTTATTATTAGTTCCATGTCATTTGGTTCTCAAAATGAAATTGCCTTTCGCGCGTATGCAGAAGCTGCCGATCAGCTAAATATGATTAGTTTGAACGGTGAAGGCGGCGAAATTAAAGATATGATTGGTAAGTACCCACATACACGCGGACAACAAGTTGCATCTGGCCGATTTGGAGTAAACGCTGAACTACTAAATTCATCAAATTTAATTGAAATTAAAATAGGTCAAGGAGCAAAGCCTGGTGAAGGTGGACATTTGCCTGGTTCAAAAGTGACTGCCAAAATTGCGGAAGCACGTAATGCTACAATTGGTTCGGATTTAATTTCACCTTCTAACAACCATGATATTTATTCAATTGAAGACTTGGCTCAAATGATTACAGAAATTAAAACGGCTAATCATCTTGCAAAAGTAGCTGTAAAAGTTCCTGTCGTTCCTAACATCGGAACAATTGCTGTCGGTATCGCAAAAGCTGGCGCTGACTTTATTAACATTAGTGGATTTGATGGCGGAACAGGTGCTGCGCGTATTCACGCATTGCAACATGTTGGTCTTCCTGTAGAGATTGGTGTTAAAGCTGCTCACAATGCGTTACTAGAAGCAAATATGAGACATAAAGTAGAGATTTGGGCAGATGGCGGTATTCGAAGTGTAAATGACGCCTTAAAAATCATGCTCCTTGGAGCAAACCGGATCGGATTTGGCACATTATCAATGATTGCAATTGGCTGTACAACTTGCCGTGGTTGTCATCTTGATACGTGCCACGTCGGAATTGCAACACAAATTGAGTCTGAAGCTCAAGCGAAAGAACATGGACTGCGCCGTTTCGTTCCACGTGAATTAGAAAGCGCAGTTACAGGGCTATTAAGCCTATTCACTACTTTCGGTACAGAATTGAAACGTTTAACAGGGCAGCTCGGTTACACAAACTTACAAGATATTATCGGACGATCGGATTTATTAGAACAAACTCGAGGCAAGGACTTATTAGACTTACGTAATTTAATACAAACGATAGAAGATTCATCTGTGAAAATAACGGCATCTGTACAAGAAAAACAATTTGAAACAACAAATTCTCTCCAGTCAAAAGAATTAGTAAGCGTCGGCGTAGAGCAACGCGTAATGGGCGGTCTAGAATCCTGTTATCGTATTCGTAGCAAATTATATGAAAACACTCATCTTGAACCACTTACATTAAAGTATACAAACGGATCTGTTCCCGGAAACGGATTAGGCGCGTACAATAGCGAGAACTTATTTATACACGTAAATGGTGGCGCGCAAGATGGAATTGGAAAAACTTCATTTGGCGGTGGCATTTATATAACGAAAGCAAAAGGAACAGATGGAACATATTATAACGGTTCTGTCGGAAAAGGATTTGGATACGGTGCTCAAAAAGGTGCATTATACGTGCAAGGTAACGCTGATGCTCGTGCTGGCATTCGCCTTTCTGGAGCAGATATGATAATTGGAGGCAGAATTACAAAACCACTCCGCGAAAAAGAACAAGGAAATATCGGAGTATATTCTAATATAAAAGGATTTGCTTTTGAATATATGACAAATGGTCGCGCTCTTGTTTTAGGAGATCCTGGTCCATGGATTTGTGCCGGCATGACTGGTGGTGTTGTTTATTTACATCATGAGCCAAACTTAGGTTTAACAGAGCACGCTTTAAAAAGAAGAATTGCTAAAGGTGCAAATGTAACATTGCAGCCAATTAGTAAAAATGGTTTGCAAGATGTGAATGAATTATTATTAGACTACATTCGTGTATTAAATGAGCACGAACAATATGAAGAAGTCGCTTTGTTAACACCATTATTAGATGATATCCAGCTTCACTTCTATGAAATTATCCCGAAAAAAGAACAGGCGGATCCATCTATTTCAACTGAATGATATGTACAATATTTATTTTCATAAAAAAATTGACGAAGCGAGCATCGCATAGTAATCTAGAATAACAATTTGAAACCTGCTGAAATTCAGCAGGTTTTTTTATTAAAGAATAGATGTTTAAAGAGAATTTGGAGAAATTATAAATTGATTGTAATTTATTTATTAAACTTTTTAACGTCACTAAAATATCACTTGCTAACATATTGTAATGAATGTATAGTATCATGTTGTACATTCATTATGACAAGAGAAAGGATATCAATAAGGGTATGAAACTTGGTGCTCGCATTTTAAAAACGGGTATTGCCATTACATTAGCTTTATTTGCTTGTATTTTACTTCAATTACCGAGTCCTGTATTCGCGGGAATCTCAGCTATCTTTGCTGTTCAACCGTCTGTATACCGCTCGTATTTAACTGCTCTTGAGCAAATTCAAGCAAACGTAATTGGTGCTGTATTCGCTATCGTATTTGCTACTGCTTTTGGACATAATCCTTTTATTATTGGATTAACGTGTATATTAGTAATTGCTCTTACTTTACAATTACGCTTAGAAAAAACAATATCACTCGCTTTAGTAACAGTTATCGCCATTATGGAGTATCAAGGCGAAGATTTCTTTAATTTTGCCTTACTTCGATTCGCGACGATTATGATTGGAATTATTGCGGCTTCGCTTGTAAATTTAGTATTTATGCCGCCAAAATATGAAACAAAACTTTACCATCGCATCGTTGATAATACAGAGGAAATTGTTAAATGGATTCGTATGAACAGTAGGCAAGCTTCTGATTTTACAACGCTAAAAACCGATATTGATCGCATGAAAGAAAAAATGATTAAACTAAATCATTACTATTTGCTGTATAAAGAAGAAAGAAGCTATACGAAAAAAATACAATTCGCGAAAATTCGTAAGCTCGTTTTATTCAGACAAATGTTAGCGACAACAAGCCGCGCTTTAAGCACGTTAAAATCATTACATCGCACCGAAAATGAACTGCGCTATATGCCAGAAGAGTTTCAGGAATCTATTCAAAACGAACTTGATTCATTAACGCATTATCACGAACAAGTGTTATTAAAATTTATTGGTAAAGCAAAGAAACAACAATCCGTTGAGATGCTTGATGAAGTTGAAACCGGTAAACAAGAATTGATTGATATCTTTATGGATTATCAAAATAAAGACGATGAGGAAGCATATAAAATATGGTTACACCTCTTCCCTCTTATTTCTTCAATTATTAACTACAGTGAGGAAGTAGAGCATTTAGATTTACTTGTGGATAGCTTCTACACATACCATAAACCAGAAAGCGAACTCCAAATCGAAGATAAAAAAGAAGACGAATAAAAAACAGCTCCTTTTACGCTAAAGGAGCTGTTTCTGTTATATGCTGAAGTTGATATAGATTGTAATAAAATCCCCTCTTTTTCATTAACTCTTCATGAGAACCCTTTTCTTTTATTACACCATCTTCAACATAAATAATTGTATCAACATGCGTAATCGTCGCTAATCGATGTGCAATAATAATTGTTGTCCGATCTGCAGCTAACGTTTGCAGTGCCTCTTGAATATATCGTTCATTTTCTAAATCTAAAGCGGAAGTTGCTTCATCTAATATAAGTAAAGACGGATTCTTTAGAAAAACCCGTGCGATTGCTACACGCTGTCTTTGTCCACCAGATAATTTCACACCACGTTCCCCAACGACAGTATCATAGCCCTCTGGCAACTCTGTAATAAAATTATGAATTTGTGCAGCTTTGGCAGCTGAAATCACTTCCGCCTCTGTAGCTTTCGGATTGCCATATAAAATATTAGCCCCGATTGTATCGCTAAATAATAAATTATCTTGTAGCACAATTCCAATATGACTACGTAAATTTCTCATATTATACTTTCTTACATCTACCCCGTCTATATAAACTGCACCTTCAGAAACATCGTAAAAACGCGGAATTAAACTAGCAAGAGATGACTTTCCTCCTCCGCTTGCCCCTACAAGCGCAACCTTCTCTCCCGGGCGCATAGTTAATGATAGATTATGCAATATTTCTTTTTCATCCGCATTATAACGAAAAGAAACATTATCAAATATAACTTCCCCATCTAGCCTTTTCGTTTGCACCGCATTTGGCACATTAACAATATCGTATTTTTCATCCAACAATTCAAACACTCGATCCATCGAGGCGAAAGACTGTGTTAATGTTGTAGATGAATTAACAAGGCGACGAAGCGGACTATATAAACTATCCATATATCCAACAAAAGCAACCATCGTACCCAGTGTTAACGACCCTTGAATTACCTCATATGCCGCAAAACCAATAACAAGTAACGGCCCTAAATCCGTTAACGTATTCACTACCGAAAACGTTCTCGCTGTCCAACTCGTATGAGTTAGTGCTTTCGTTAAAAATTCATTATTTCTCTTTTCAAACTGTCCTCTTTCATACTCTTCTAATGCAAAACTACGTGTCACTTGCATCCCTTGAATACGTTCATGTAAATACCCTTGCATAGTTGCTAACGCTTGCGAGCGCTCTTTCGTCAATTTTCGAAGGCGCCCGAAAAAATATTTCACTGCAACTACATAAATAGGTAAGATTAATAAAGCAACAAAGGTTAATTTTATATTCATAGAAAACATAACGATAATGGCAATAACAATTGTTGCAGTATCTAACCAGACATTCATAAGACCAGTAATTACAAAGTCCTTCGTTTGTTCTACATCATGGATTACACGTGAAATAAGCTCCCCTGTTTTTGTGTTCGAATAATAACGTAAGCTCAATTTTTGCAAGTGCCCAAAAATGTATTTTCGTAAATCGTATAGTATTGTATTGGCAATGCGCTGCGCGAAATATTGACGATAATATTCTATCGGCGGTCTTACTACTGCAAAAATAAAAAAAGCAATCCCAATTGCGGTTATTAATTGAGACGTTTTTTCTTGAAGCGATCCCGTGCCTTGAATAACATCATCAATAATATACTTTAATAACCATGGCATAATAAGCGGGATACCGAACTTCACAAGACCAATAATAATTGTAATAGCAATAAGCCATCGATATGGTTTAACAAATTGTAAATATCTTTTTATACCTTGCACATAATCCCCCCTCTAATAGGACAAACCTGCCGGGAAATTCCCTGCAGGTTTGTTTTAATTTCTGTACATTAAATATCTTTCGTACCACATATCTACGAAATCCGGTGCGAATGGACCTTTTCTTTGATGAATCCACTGTGTTAAATGTGCTACATTTCGTTTTAAAATTGTATCAATAACAGGTGGATACTGCATGATTTGACTATGCTTTTCATACTCATCTTCATCCAAAAGTGTATATGTCATATCTGGATACACTTTAATGTCTAAGTCGTAATCAATATACTTTAATGCTTCAGAGTCATATGCAAAAGGAGAACTTAAATTACAATAATAATATACTCCTTCTTCTCTCAGCATTCCAATTACATTAAACCAATAATTAGCATGGAAGTAACAAATCGCAGGCTCGCGAGTAACCCATGTTCGACCATCTGATTCCGTAACTACTGTACGATCATTTGCTCCGATCACAAGGCTCTGCGTCCCTTTTAAAATTGTTGTCTCTTCCCACATTCTATGAATGGAGCCATTATGTTTATAACTATGTATTTGTACCTTTTCTCCTTCTTTGGGAAATCCCATATATGCTCCCTTCTTTCAACTGCAAATGCTTTTCTTAAGTTATTTTAACTACCCCTTGAACTGCATTCACTTTTTTTCTATTATAACTTTTTTGTCAAAATTTTAAAACTAAAGCGATAGGACACTTGTTTTCATGAGGAATATAATGAAGTTTGTATTATTGAATACCACATCACTAACCCTTTTAACGAAGGAACATTTCCTATGAATTAGCAATACGTATTTTAGAAGATTAAACGAAGATATAACAAAAAGAAAAGCCCCCTCACCTCTGTTTAAGAAAGGACTTTTCACCTAAAATCAACAACATATCTCACCCTTAATTTGAAATTATTTTTTCGATTTCAAAAGATTGAATCACATTATTCGTTTGCTGTTCAAATTTTTCATGTAAAAGTTTTAATGCTATTTCTGTTCTATATATTTCTTGACGGATAAAATGCAATTCTTTTTTATCGCACGTATCCCTTTCACTCATTTCAATTTGCTGATACTTCTCTAAATGCGATTGTAACTTTAAAAGCTCATCCATCGTTTCCAACTGCTCTCCTACCAACTTATCAAAGTCGTTCATCACTTACCCCCTTTTTTGATTCATTCGCCATTTATAATTCCTATTACATATTTCTAATCGTGAACTTCTTTCTCCTTTGACTACATTTGTTGACTTATTAGAAGTTATGTCGTTCCCTTTATTTTCATTACAGTGTCACGCACACAAAGAAAACACTTCTCTCGAATTGGAGAAGTGTTTTTCTTTCATTACTCGTTTGAACTAGAAGATTGTGATTGTTTTGCAGCTGATTGTGCATTTTGTTTTTTCACTGCATGCACATCTGTTTCAGTTGCAAACTCTGTACCATAACTAGCATTTGCACTTTGAGCAGCAGAAGCTTGTGCTTTCTGTGCCTCTGATTGTGCGTTCGCTTGTTTTACTGCTTGTACATTCGTTTCAGTTGCAAACTCTGTACCATAGCTAGCATTTGTACTTTGAATGCTAGCACCAGAAGTTGCCTTATTATAACCTTGTTGTTTTTTACTCATCTTTCTCACCTCCACAATCAATAATGTAACCAATTCACTTAGAAGTTATCCCTAATTTTCTTTTTGAAAATTCACGTATATATCTCTTATCACTCATTCAAACTACATATGATGGAGGTGGGAATATGTATACTGGACGTGATATGACTGAGCTAACTATGATTTCCAAAAATGAATGGAAAGAGGATGAATTAGCTTATTTTCATCATTCATTTCAGCAAATTATGCCTTATCTAAATGTAGAGGGACAAACGATTTATAAAGAAGTTGTGAAAGAAATCGAGTCACGGGGCGGATTATAAACGCGTGGATTTTCAACCTCAAAATACAAATTTATTTTCAATATAAAAAAACGTGTTCCAAAGTTCTGGAACACGTTTTTTATTATTTATCCCGCTATTTGCCGGGCAGTAAGACCCCACCTCAAAATGCAGCGAAAGCAAAGAAGTTAGGTTGGGGTCGGGCTGCCCATAAAAGCCCGATTGGTGAGGGCTAATAATCAGTGGGGGATGAAGAAAACCCCCACTGATTAAAGTTTCACTTTACTGCATTGTAATTTTCTCAACACACTTTTCATAAATTGTACGATGTGATTTCGAGAAAGGTAACTGTTCAAACGCTTCTTTCGATACAAACTTTAATGTATCCGTTTCGACAATATTACCTGTTACTTTTCCGTAAAATATGAAGATATCCCAAGTACGATGTGTAAAAGTATGTTGTACATTCATCGCGTATTCATCAATAGAAACAGAGAGATCAAAGCTCTCCTTCATATAATCCGTAAGCTGTTGTTTTTGATTACGAATACCTTCACTTAGTTCAATATTCGGGAACTCCCACATATTAGCCAGTAATCCCGTACTTGGGCGTTTATTAATTACGTAACGGCCATCTTCAGTTTGAAGTACTCCCGCAACGAGCGGTACCATTGTAGGTGCTTTCGCTTTACTCTTCACTGGTAGTTCTTTTTGAACACCTTCAGCATACCCTCTGCAATGTTCACGTACAGGACAAAGTAAACAAGATGGATTTTTCGGTATACAAATTAATGCCCCTAATTCCATCAAACCTTGGTTAAAATAAGATGGATTTTCTATAGAAATAATTTCACGCACAATCTCTTCAAAAACTTTTCTCGTTTTCGGTTTTGCAATATCATCCCACACTGATAAAATACGAGATAATACGCGCATAACATTTCCATCAACCGCTGGCTCTGGTATGCCATATGCAATACTTAAAATGGCACCTTTTGTATATGGTCCCACTCCTTTTAATTTTTCAATTTTCTTTACATCGCTCGGTACTGTCCCGCCGTATACTTCTTTTACCTCTTTTACTGCAGCATGTAAATTTCGTGCTCTAGAATAATAACCTAAGCCTTCCCATGCTTTTAATACTTCTTCATCATCGGCAGTTGCTAGCGCTTCAAGCGTAGGAAACTTCCCCATAAAATTTGCGTAATATGGTTTTACAGCCTCTACCCTTGTTTGCTGTAACATAATTTCTGAAACCCAAACACGGTATGGATCTTTATTTTTTCGCCACGGTAAATCACGTTGTTCTTTTTCAAACCAACCAATTAAATCATTTTGAAACTGTTCTATGTTAAACTCATTTAATATTTCAAGTGTCAAACTTGATCCCCCTCATTTTTTTGCATATACGTACTATTATAAAGATTTTAGGAAAAAATTTAAGTAAGATGACATAGGAACTAGAAGGCAAAGGACTTGAGGTATCGAATAAAAAGAGTTACATTAATAAAAAACGGAGGTGGATTTCTATGGACACAGCCACTCACCTTGTTATGGGCGTTACTCTAGGCAGTTTGGCAACATTAGATCCAGCTATAGCACAAAGTGATATTGGGCCACAAGCAGTGATGCTTGCAACAATTGCGGGTTCCAATATTCCTGACATCGATACAGTTTTAAAATTGCGTAATAACGCTAAATATATAAGAAATCATCGCGGGATTACTCATTCCATCCCTGCAGTGATCCTTTGGTCACTCCTTATAAGTGGCATCTCTTTCGCCTTCTTTTCAGACGCTCCCTATCTGCATCTACTACTTTGGTCATTTATTGCCGTCTTTCTTCATGTCTTTGTGGATATTTTCAATGCCTATGGTACACAGGCATTAAGGCCCTTCACAAAAAAATGGGTAGCGCTCGGCATAATTAATACGTTTGATACTGTCATTTTCTTTATCCATATACTAGCTATCGCCTGTATGCTTGTCGGAGCACATAAAGGCTATACTGCTTTAGCAGCTTATATATTAATGTTTGTTTACTACATTGGCCGCATTATGATGCATCGAAATATTAAAAGTGTAGTATACAAACGTTTCAAAAATGTAGAGAAAGTAATTATTTCTCCTTCTTACAAATTTTATCATTATCATTTAGCCGTCGTTACAACTGAACATTACTACGTCGCAAGATGGCACCGCGGTAACATCCTTGTATACGACAAATTCGATCGCGTACCGTTCCCGAATACCGCCATTATGCAAGCTGCTGTGCGAGATGAAAATATATCTGCTTTCTTATCTTTCTCGCCTGTATATCGCTGGGATATTTTCGATTATGATAACTATTATGAAGTTCGATTTATTGATTTGCGGTATCGAAGTAAAGATTATTATCCATTCGTCGCAATCGTTCAGCTCGATCAAAATTTAAATATTATTAGTTCATATACAGGATGGATTTTCAGCGAAGAGAAACTTCGAAAGAAACTGGAATTGCTTCCACATTAAAAAAAGCGACCTACGTCGCTTTTTTTAATGTTTCAAATGATCTTCTTGATTGATTAAATGGCTATACTTCGGATTATTTGTACGCATTTCATGAAGGCGCCCTCCATGATTATTAACCCATGTTCGTACCACTTGTTCAGTCATTTCCTCACCTTGGTAACGACCTGATTTAGCATAAGTTGTTCGGAAGTCTTCCCACAGTAATTCAACCCATGCACGAGCTTGTGCGTAAGAAAGGTTGTCATTTTTATCTAATAATTCTTTCGTTAATGTTTCATAAATATCATTCATGTTCTATTCTCCTTTTACCTATTTATTCCCTTAATTTCTAAAGGATAGTTTCTTCTATTTTGCACATTCTATAAGTGATACTTCTTAAAGGGGTATCGACTGATAGTGAGGGGGCGTTCTTAATGGGTAGACAAGCCGAATTTTGGTCTGAGTCAAAAAACAACAGCAAAATCGACGGTCAACCGAAAGCGAAATCACGCTTCGCTTCGAAACGACCTAACGGCACAATTAACACGCACCCACAAGAGCGTATGCGTGCTGCAAATCAGCAGGAAGAGTAGTACAAATTAAATTCCTACACGAGGTGATAAAGATGAGCTACCGTGACCATTTAGATCGTCGTTCTGAATTATTTAACCATACGTGGACTCGTCCAAAACATGCGAAAGCGCAAGTTAATGGACAGACGCAACAAACCCAGTCTCTCATTATACTGGCAAACGAATGTAAAAAACGCCAATTTTAGAATCTCCTATCTCCTTTAACGCCTACCAAAGATGAAAACCAGAGAGATATTCACTCTCTGGTTTTTATTTTTCCTGCAGCAAGGAAATTGGTATTCCAATCTCTTCATTATCATGTTGCTTATATCCCCAAGCAAATACCCCATTGAAATACGTAATTTTAAATACCACACCAGGTTCTTCTACTAATTCATATGTCTCACCAATATGGAATTTATTTATATCTATCATATAAGCACGAGCCATAGCCATTTTTCTCATTAATACATCGAATTCATTTACAATTCCAAGTTGCTCAGCCTTTACTGCTTGCTCCTTCAAAACCCCAATTTCTTCCCTTAGCTCATGTGGTGTCATTTCACTGTAGCGTTTTGGCGTACCCATCTTATTTCCTCATCCCTCTTCACGTTTCATTTGTAAAAATATATCTATCTCATCAATAGAGAATCCTTTTCGATATAACGCTTGCTTCACCTTATTTTCGAATGTCCAACCATCATACTTCTTATATTTCTCATAATATTTATTCCCATGATAGTGTAACGCTTCTTGTTGCTGTTCGTCATCTTTTTCGTCTTTCAATTCTTCCAAGCAAATTTGAATCACATCTCTAGAATATCCTTTACGAACAAGCATTTCATCTAACTTTAGCTTCATTTGTAAAAATGAATGCTTTTGATAAGATTTTTTCTTCTTTTCTATAAGGAACAAAGCATTCTCCATTTGCTTCTCCTTTGGATACTCTTGTAAACTATGTGTAATGATTAAATCCTGAACACCTTTACTTAATAGCCCTCTCCTAATAACAGTTGGACCTTTTTGATTCACATTACTTTGCGTTCGCACGTATGAAATAGCGTACTCTTTATCATTAATATATCGATCATGTAATAATTTCGAAACGACTTCAGAGATGATGGCCTGTCCCACTTCTTTTTTTCGTAAGAAATCTTCTATTTCTTGTTTTGTTCTCATTTGATAGGATAAATAGGAAATCGCTTGTAAATATGCTTTTTGTACCTCTTCATTGTACAAAATATTCCCTAACGCTACTTCATCAATTTCTAAGCCTTTTTGTAACCCATGTTTCATTAAGATTGATTGATTCACACTAAACCCGTACTCTTCGCCTTGACCTTTATCAATATAAATATTAAATCGTTCTTTCGATCGTTTTTGCACTTCTATTTTTGTAATGACAGTCATACTCTCACCTCTCTATTATTTTAACATAGTCAAGGAACGTTTTTTCTTTTCAAGAATATATATAATGAGGAGGAAATAATTGTGAAAATCGCAATTTCTGGTGGCTCTGGCTTTATAGGCAAATCCCTTTCTAGTTTTTTTATTCAAAAGGGATTTACTGTTTACATTCTTACTCGAAAAAAAATTGCTGAAACTTCACACACTAACCTTCAATACGTACAGTGGACACCGGATTTACAGACCTTCCCTCTCTCCTCTATCGATGTAGTTATTAATCTAGCTGGAGAATCTATTAATAGTAGATGGACAAAAAAACAAAAAGAATCAATTTTAAACAGTAGAATTCAAACAACAAAAGGACTCATTAAACAATTACAAACCCTTGAAACAAAGCCACACACATTTATTAATGCAAGTGCCATTGGATACTATGGGACATCTGAAACCGAATCTTTTACAGAACAGCAAGAGACTCCAGGAGATGACTTTTTAGCAAACACAGTATATTTGTGGGAGCAAGAAGCATCTAAAGTCCGCTCCATTGGAATAAGAACTGTCTACACAAGATTTGGAGTCGTATTGGGTGCAGATGGAGGAGCTCTTCCAAAAATGCTACTTCCCTATCAATTATATATCGGCGGTACACTTGGATCTGGAAACCAATGGTTATCATGGATTCATATAGACGATGTCGTTCGCATGATTGATTTCATCATTCAAAAAAAAGAAATTGACGGACCTTTTAATATTACAGCGCCAACGCCAATACGGATGAAAGAGTTCGGTGAAATTATTGCCACTATAACTAGGCGACCCCATTGGCTACCTGTTCCTTCATTTGTACTTCGCGCTTTACTCGGTGAGATGAGTATACTTGTATTAGAAGGGCAACATGTATTACCCAATAAAGCTATTAAACATGGATATCAATACACATTTCCAACAGTTAACCATGCATTACAAAATATCCTCTTGCATACAATGTAGTACTTTTAAAATACAGTTTTACGGGTAGTCTATCTCCTCCAAGACTTCTTACTTTTTAAACACCGGAGCATTACTACACGAAAAACCTTTCAGTTACTTTGTCTAAACCTATTCTACACATTACAAGGTGACGGAAATGAGGTCTCTATGAAAATATTGCTCAAACAAGCCATTGTATATCCTATTACATCCCAAAAGTTTCAAGGAGATGTACTCGTTATAGGAGAACGCATTGCCGCGGTCAAACCTCATATTGATACTACTCAGGATATGACCGTTATAGATGCACGAGCTCTTCATCTCTTGCCTGGATTTATTGATGTTCATACTCACCTTGGCCTCTACGATGAAGGTACTGGTTGGGCTGGTAATGATGCAAATGAAACATCCGAAGTTTCAACACCACATATCCGTTCTTTAGACGGGATTCATCCTTTTGATATTGCATTTCAAGACGCTGTACAAAATGGTGTTACGACTGTTCACGTGATGCCCGGAAGCCAAAACATTATCGGCGGTACTACTTGCGTAATAAAAACTGCTGGAACTTGTATTGATCATATGATTATTCAGGAACCTGCTGGTTTAAAAATTGCCTTTGGAGAAAATCCTAAAAAGTTCCATAGCAACGGTACAAAAGAATCAATAACACGTATGGGAATTATGGGGTTACTTCGTGAATCATTCTATGACGCACAACACTACGGGCATGAAGCTGATTTTCGAATGCTACCTATTTTAAAAGCACTCCGCCGAGAAATACCGGTACGTATCCACGCTCACCGCGCAGATGATATCACTTCAGCCTTACGCTTTGCGACAGAATTCAATCTTGATTTACGTATTGAACATTGTACAGAAGGACACTTTATTGTTGAAGAGCTTTCGAAACACAATTTAAAAGTTTCAGTTGGACCTACTCTTACGCGACGTTCGAAAATCGAACTTAAAAACAAAACGTGGGATACTTATCATATTTTATCGAAAAATGGAGTAGAAGTTTCTATTACAACCGACCACCCTTATACACCAATTCAATATTTAAATGTTTGCGCTGCTATTGCAGTAAGAGAAGGATTAGATGAGAAAACAGCGTTGGAAGGAATCACTATTTTCCCAGCTCGAAATTTACGTTTGGAGGATAGAATTGGAAGCATTGATGTTGGAAAAGATGCTGACCTCGTGTTATGGACACATCATCCTTTCCATTATTTAGCCAAGCCTGTACTCACTATGATTGACGGAAAAATAATTTACAAAAAAAATAAAAAAAACTAGTTTATTTTTTTGACTAGATACAGTATTATACGATTATAAACTGAATGAAACCATAATCAATTTGTGTCGTGATTATCATTTTCAAATTGATGAATGGGGAAGGCAAATGGTGCGCCACCAGCGTTAGAAACTGGTTCTAGTGGGTTCGATTCCCACCCCGAAATTTTTTAAAGATTGATATAAAAATTTCGAGGGTGGGTGCTTTTTCGTCATGCTACCCTCGTGTGAGGAGGAGTTAGTGTGTTGAAAAAACGCGACTTACACGACAGCCACGTTCTATACGAATTAATGGTGGATCCTGCTGTCTTCCCTTTTGTGCGTCAAAAGGCCTATTCTTATGAAGAATATTTATTTTTAACGAAACAAACAATCGAAGCCGAAGAGCGTGGAGAATTAATCTCACGCACAATTTTAGATGAATGGGGTAACCCCATCGGCACAATTACTTTATTTGATGTGCAAGAAAAAGCTGGATTCCTCGGAACTTGGCTTGGCAAACCATATCATGGTAAAGGATATAATAAATTGGCGAAAGATTCATTTTTTAGCGAACTTTTCTATGAATTAGATATTGAAACGATTTTTATGCGTATTCGTAAAATAAATATTCGGTCTATTAAAGCTGCCGAAAAACTACAATATGTAAATCTAGCAAACGAAACAAGAAAAGCCGTTTATGATGAAATTAACGCGCATGAAGAAGTATATAATTTATATGAAATTCCAAAAGATCAGTATACACTTGCAACAATGCGAGATACAACATTCCAAGAAGCACACCAATTAAAAGAAGCGTAATCTAAAAATTCAGAAATGATAATTAATCATTACTAGTTTGACATATATGTATATCACCCCATGTCTTTGGAAACGATAGATAGTGACTTTAGAACACGAGGTGATTTGTAATGGATAAAAAGAAACGTGATAAAGCAAAAAACACATTATCTAGTACACAAGAAGTTCTCTATCAGCGAGAATTTCGAAAAGCAGATCGTGCAGCGGGCTATCGCTCAAAAAGTATTTAAAGTGAAACTGAATAATTAGAAGGTTTCCCCCCTAATTATTCAGTTTCATTACATAATATTTTCCAATGAATTAGTAAAAAAGGTTCCTTATTTATAAGGAACCTTTTTTGTGGACAACCTTATCCACAAAAACCGTAGAATTGTGCATAAATTACAAAAGTATTTTACAAATTCATTTATTTAAATGAATTCTAAACGTGAGAATTGTGGATAATTTTCTAAAAATTGTGGATTATGTGGATATAGCTGTTAATATTCCGATTTTACTGTCTAATGAAAGCGCAATCCCTTGTGGATAAAGTGAAACTTTAATCAGTGGGAGTTTTGTTTATCCCCACTGATTATTAGCCCTCACCAATCGGGCTTTTGCGGGATAAGTTAATAATTCACGTTTATTTTTTTACAACAATAAAAAAACCCTCTTTAAATGCTTAAAAGAGGGTTTCATATTAAGTAAAAGATTCGGCAAGAACTGGTGATTTAATAGGTATATGATTCGGCTCTGCATGATTTTCTGCCAAAATTGTATCCACAATATGACCAGCTGGCTCAGGACGATAAATACTTTTCATTGCTTCTTTCATCTGAAGAAGCTTCATATCATCTTGTAATAACGCCTCTGTTTTTGCAAAAACTTCACTATCATCACGAATTACAACTGCAGCCCCTTTTTTTTCAAAATACAACGCATTTTCATTCTCTTGTCCTGGGACAGGTTTATATAAAATGACAGGTACTTGTAATGCTGCTGCTTCGCTTAATGTAATACCACCTGGCTTCGTAATCATACAAGAAGTAACACGGAACAATTCATCAATGTTTTCAACATAACCAAATACTTTTAAAGCATCAGAACTTTGTTCCTGTAGTTCCATTAAATCTTGCTTTAAAGCTTCGTTTTTCCCACAAACGACAACTACTTGTAAGTTTGGTACTGACATAAATGACTGGCATAGCTCTTTTACACTCCCTAGCACACCATGAGCACCTGCTACAATTAGTAACATCTTTTTATCCTTACATAACTGATATTTATTATATATAATTGCTGGATTTATCTTTAGCTCAAAACTGCTACGAATCGGAATCCCTGTTTCAACAATTTGTTCTGCAGGTACACCGATATCAACCATCACTTTTTTCACATGATCGGTTGCTACAAAATAACGATCTACTTCTCGATGGATCCATATTTTATGCACGCAAAAATCCGTTAATACGTTATAAACAGGAATAGAAATACCTATTTGCTTTTTCAATTCTGGTACAGCGATGATTGGAAAGGTATTAATAACAATATCCGGTTTCTCCACCTGTAATAGCGTCTTCAAACGCTTTCTCCCAAAATTCGCATACCAAGATGCTATTTTTTTATCATAAATTTTCTCTACACCATAATAAAACAAACGATATAATTCTTTTCCTACCGTATAGCTTTTTAAATATAAATATTTTGTAATATCGGTTATAACTGGATGTGATTCTCCAAACAAGTCGCATACAATTACATCTTCGATTCCTTTTTGGCGAAATGTTTGTTCTAATGTTTTTGCCACTTGCACATGACCGTTACCGTAATGTGCAGTTAATATTAAAACCTTGGGGTTTTTTATCAAACAAATCCACTCCTAGCTTTTTGTTTCTCCATATTGCATATACGACAATAGGAAAAACATTTTCCTTAAAAACTACATACTCGGATTCTAATACTTTCCTGTTAGCTATGTATCTGTCGTGGATATGCAAAGCATATAAGATTGACCCCTTAATCCTATCTGTGCTCATATCTTTACATTATACTTTCCTATAAGAGCTTTCGCAATAACTTACAAATGTTCTATATTCCATAATACTCACTCTTTTACTTCTTAATTCTTTTTACTATTTTGATTTCCCTTTACAATTATGTAAATTTCTCCGCTTATTCTTTACAAAAATATGGATATTCCCTTTTCAGTATACTCTTTTCTAAATATATACTCTAGATTTTATTATGAAGAAACAAAAAGCCTAACCAAATGTTTAGGTTAGACTGCTTGTAAAATATGTTTTGCATGTTCAACATTTTCTTCTGTCGGTGGATTCACATCCGCAAGTGGATACTTATGTCCAAGTGCCTCCCATTTATAAACACCGAGCTTATGATATGGCAGCACTTCCACTTTCTTAACATTAGATAGCCTTTGAATAAAGTTTGATAATTTTTGCAAATCCTCTTCACCATCGGTAACACCGGGAACCAATACATGTCTTACCCAAATTGGTTTCTTTATATCCGATAAATAACGAGCAAATTGTAAAATGTGTTCATTTGGTTTCCCTGTTAATTTACGATGTTTCTTTGAATCAATATGCTTCAAATCCAATAAAACTAAATCTGTATACTCCATTAAAATATCTAGCTTATTTTGGAATTCTGGTTCTTCAGAATAACAACCGCCAGAAGAATCGATTGTTGTATGGATACCAGCTTCTTTGCACTTTTTAAACAACTGGGTTAAGAAGTCTAGCTGTAATAGTGGCTCTCCACCGCTAACTGTTATACCGCCTCCAGAAGCTTCAATAAATGGAAGGTAACATGTCACATCCTGCATCACTTCTTCAACTGTTATTTCTTTACCTTTACCGATTTCCCATGTATCAGCATTATGACAATATTGACAACGTAATAAACACCCTTGTGTAAATATGACATAACGAATCCCTGGGCCATCAACAGTACCACAAGACTCTACAGAATGTATTCTTCCTTTTACCATGTTACTTCCTCCTTTATTGAAACAGCCTCCCTCCGCTATATATTAAAAGCAGAGGGACACTTTTTTCACTTACATGCTTTCATGCATTGTACGGTTTATTACATCAATTTGTTGTTCACGAGTTAATTTAATAAAGTTAACAGCGTAACCAGATACACGAATTGTTAATTGTGGATATTTTTCAGGATGCTCCATTGCATCCATTAATGTTTCACGGTTAAATACGTTAATATTTAAGTGGTGTCCTTCTTTTATTGCATATCCATCAAGCATAGATACTAAGTTGCGTACTTGTACATCATCTTCTTTACCAAGTGCTTTTGGAATAATAGAGAATGTATTTGAAATACCATCTTGTGCATCTTCATATGGTAATTTAGCTACAGATAATAATGATGCTAATGCACCTTTTGTATCACGGCCATGCATTGGGTTTGCCCCCGGTGCAAATGGTTCTCCAGTACGACGTCCATCTGGAGTGTTACCAGTTTTCTTACCGTATACAACGTTAGATGTGATTGTTAAGATTGACATTGTATGAACAGAATTACGGTATGTTTTATGTTTGCGAATCTTGTTCATAAATGTTTTCACAAGATTTACTGCGATTTCATCTACACGATCATCATTGTTACCGTATTTAGGGAAATCTCCCTCAATTTCGAAATCAACTGCAATACCATTTTCATCACGAATTGGTTTTACTTGTGCATATTTAATTGCACTTAAAGAGTCTGCTACTACAGATAATCCAGCGATACCTGTTGCCATTGTACGAAGAACATTTGTATCGTGAAGTGCCATTTCAATACGTTCATAGCTATATTTATCGTGCATATAGTGAATTACATTTAATGTATTTAAGTATAGACCAGCTAACCATTCCATTGTCATATCGAATTTACGCATAACTTCTTCATAATCTAATACTTCAGAAGTAATTGGTGCGTATTCAGGACCAACTTGTGCTTTTGACTTTTCATCTTTACCACCGTTAACCGCATATAGTAATGCTTTCGCTAAGTTTGCACGTGCTCCGAAGAACTGCATTTGTTTACCAATTCTCATTGCTGATACACAACAAGCAATACCGTAGTCATCACCGTAGTCAGCACGCATAATGTCATCATTTTCGTATTGAATTGCTGATGTTTTAATAGACATTTTTGCACAGTAGTTTTTAAAGTTCTCTGGTAATTGTTTAGACCAAAGAACTGTTAAGTTTGGTTCTGGTGCTGGTCCTAAATTATCTAATGTATGCAAGAAACGGAATGAGTTTTTTGTTACTAACGGACGACCGTCTAACGCCATACCACCGATAGATTCAGTTACCCAAGTTGGGTCTCCAGAGAATAGTTCATTATAATCAGGTGTTCTTGCAAATTTCACAAGACGTAATTTCATAATGAAATGGTCAACAATTTCTTGTGCTTTTTCTTCTGTTAAAGTACCATTTGCTAAATCTCTTTCAATGTAAACATCTAAGAATGTAGAGGTACGTCCAAGGCTCATTGCTGCCCCGTTTTGCTCTTTAATTGCTGCAAGATAAGCAAAGTATAACCATTGGAAGGCCTCTTGTGCATTTGTAGCTGGCTTAGAAATATCGAATCCATGAGAAGCAGCCATCTGTTTTAACTCTTGAAGTGCACGCATTTGCTCAGATAATTCTTCACGTAAACGCATTGTATCTTCGCTCATTACACCGCCAGTTAAATTATAATCAGCTTTTTTCGCTTCAATTAAATGATCTATACCATATAGCGCTACGCGGCGATAGTCACCGATAATACGTCCACGTCCATACGCATCTGGAAGACCAGTAATAACACCTGATTTACGAGCCGCTTTCATTTCTGGTGTGTATGCATCAAATACACCTTGATTATGAGTTTTACGCCAGTCTCTGAAAATCTTGCTAAGTTCTTTATCCATTTCATATCCATACGCTTCACAAGCTTGTTCTGCCATACGAATACCACCATATGGTTGTAAAGAACGTTTAAATGGTTTATCAGTTTGGAAACCGACCACTTTTTCAATATCTTTATTTAAAAATCCTGGTTCATGTGATGTAATAGAAGAAACAATTTTTGTATCCATATCAAGAACGCCACCGTTTTCACGTTCCTTTGTTGTTAAATCCATTACTTGATCCCAAAGTTGTTTCGTTGCTTCAGTTGCTTCCGCTAAGAAAGAGTCTTCTCCCTCGTAAACGTTTACATTATTTAAAATGAAATCGCGAACATCAATCTCTGCTTTCCATTTTTCACCTTTAAAGTTTTCCCACGCGCTTTTTACATTTTCTAATACTTGAGTCATCCTAATCTCCTCCATTTTTGATTAGTACAGGACTACGTTTTTTTATATAACAGCTTACACACTTAGAATACTACTTTTTTTCGGAAGTGGACGAAATAGTTGTGACATGTTTGTGAAATGTTGAGCAAACTACTACATACATAGTGTTAACCTCATATAAAACTCTTTAGAATTAACCCTTTCTTTAATTGTATTTTTTTGGTATTCTTATATACGAGTCCTATTTTGTAATATAAGAACGATACCCATTGTAGAGCTGTAATACTCTTATCTCCTAATCTGTTATAGTTTTTATAACAGAGCAAAAAAGTGTACATACGTTGTACACTTTTTTTGTTACCACTATAAAACATCTCTTTTTCTATTTCCATCGTAAAATCCACCACGACTGTTTGTTAATGCAATTAATTGCTCTAATCCTTCTATATGATCACCAATAATTCGAAGGACAGCTGGAGGATGACCTATTTTTGCGAAATGTTCACTGGGACGAATACGGTTCATCTTATCAACATCGACACGACTTACACAAGCGATTTCAAAACCTGAAAGTACAGCTTTCACTTGTGCTACACAAGGTGACAATAATGATTTATACCCTATTTCCTTCAAACAAGTACGACTAAACGCATTAGGTACAGCAATAAGAGAGCCTACTCCTAAATCTTTTCTATCACAAGCTAAATTTACTGCATATTTAAATGCTGTTACAAGATGAAGTGGTACTCTCAAATCTAAATAATGATTTAAATCATTTAATGCGACATCCGTTCCATCTGCAATAGCTTTTGCAAAGGGATATAGCTCACTAGCTGGAATAACAAAGTCACCGTCTATAAATAAAACAATTTCTCCTTTTGCAAAATAAGTTCCAAGCGAACGCCCCACATCGTTTCCAAGTGCTTCTTTATACACAATTGTTGTTGCTCCCTTGTCTTTTGCAATTGTTGCCGTTTTATCGGACGAACCATTTACAACAACGATGATTTCAAAAGGTTCAATTTTGCGAAGCTCTTCTATAACGTTTCCAATTGTTTTCTCTTCATTTTGCACAGGAATAATTACCGATAATTGCTCTCCTTTATACAAATTAGATGTAACGCCCCATCCTTGATAAAAATCTTCAAAATTTAGAGTATGATAGACACTCTCTCTTTTCCTATTTCCATCATAATATCCTCCGCGCCCATCGCTGCCTAATATCCGCTCTGCTACAGCTTCTATATGATCACCTATCATTCGTTTTTCAGATTGAGAAAGATCCGTGCCATATGCAGCATGCTCGAATGGACGAAATTTATTTGGCGTAATAACGTCAATTGCACAATGACGACTAATTCTCCATTTACTTTGTGCTAGGCGTAGATGAGCCACAATAGGATTAACAAAACATTCTTCTCCAATACTTTGCACAACTTCCTTCGTCAGCGCATGAGGTACAGATAATAAAGAATCAATTTTTAATTCTTCACGCTCTAACATTGCATTTAATATTTGGCGCCATACTGTCACGGAGTGCGGTTTTTGTTTCTTTAAAAATAATGCGTCCAAATTATTTAAAACGATGTCCGCCTGATCATGTAAAATCGGATTAAGGAATAATTGTAATTTTGAAGTTTGAATAGCAAAATCTCCATCTACAAACAGTAATACATCACCTATCGCATGTTTTGCACCAACTGCGCGTCCAACGTCGTTACCAAGTGACTCTTTATGCTGGATTACTGTACATCCTAAGCTCTCAGCAATCGCTTCTGTACCATCATTACAACCATTTGCTACTACAATAATCTCTACTGGATTCAATGGTTTTACCGATTGAACCACATCTGAAATCGTATCCACTTCATTACATACGGGAATAATAACTGATAACGACTTAGCCATTGTTTTCTTCACGAAACCATTTAATAGTTTCTTTCAATCCTTGTTCCCACGTTACTTTCGCTTGAAACTGAACGAGTTCTCTTAATTTCGTTACGTCTGGTCTTCTATTTGGAATCTCTTCAAATCCATGTGGATATACTTCCTCAAATGGAACGTGCACAATTTTGGAAATAGACTTCGTTAATTTTTTTATATCTTCCGCTACTACCCTTATATTTTTTTCATTCTCAGAACCTATATTAATAATTTCACCATTTACCTTCTCATCCATTGCACGAATTGTTGCCTCGACCGCATCACTTACATACGTAAAGCAGCGTGTCTGCTTTCCATCTCCATACACGAGAATATCGTCACCTTGCAAAGCCGCACGAATAAAGCGTGGAATTACTCCTGCGTACGGACCATCTTTCGCTCTTGGACCATAAATATTAAAATAACGAACAATCGTTACAGGTAAACCTTCTAATGCGTACCCTAAACATAATGTTTCCTCTAACGTTTTACAAATTGCATAACTCCAACGTATTTTGGAAGTTGCACCGTATAAACGATCTCCTTCTTCAGAGAATGGCGGCTCTCCCTTTCCATATACTTCAGAAGTAGATGCAAATACTACTTTCTTCTTCCCTTTTAACGCTGCTTGTAAAATATTTCTCGTTCCATCGAAATTTGTTTCAATAAGCTCTACACTTTTTTCCATTGTAGTTTTGACTCCCAAAATTGCAGCTAAATGAAACACCACATCATGTTGATTCACTAATTCATAAATTGAATTTTTATCTAAAACGCTTATTGGAATAACCCGGAGCTCTTTCATTAACTCATTATGATATTTATTTTTTCCTTTATAGAAGTTATCCACAATAGTAACTTCATAACCTCTTTTCACCAACTCTTCAGCTAAATGCGAACCAATAAATCCTGCTCCACCTGTAATTAAACATTTTTCACTCATACACTCACCTTCTTTACGATTCCACGTGTATCTATTAATCGCTCAATCCCTTTAAAAAGATTCCAATCGATGCTAGAGTGATCCGTTACAATTAAAATACAATTTGCTTGTTTAATTCTTTGTTCATCTAATGGAACAGATTGATATAGTGTATCTCCAATTTTCGCTGTAGAAATATACGGATCATGATATTCTATCTTGTATCCTTCTTTTATTAATAATTGAATAATTGGCAACGCCGGTGATTCTCTCAAATCATTTACATCTTTCTTATATTCAATCCCTACTATTAAAACCGTTGCGGGTGATTGCACCACACCTTTTACTTTCCCGATTATTTTCGCTGGCATTTCTTCATTAATTACATGTGCTGCCTCAATTAATTGACTAATTGCTCCAGCCTTTCTTATTCTCCATTGAAAATATAAAGGATCTACCGGAATACAGTGTCCTCCTATTCCTGGTCCTGGCCAATACGGAGTAAATCCAAACGGTTTTGTAGATGCCGCTTCAAGCACCTCATAAAAATTAATATTCAAACTTTCACAAAGTATATTTAACTCATTTACTAATGAAATATTAACTAAGCGCTGAATATTTTCAAATAGCTTACACATCTCGGCCACTTTCGGAGAGCTAACTGGAACGACTACATCAAATATAGTGCTATACAAATCCTGTACTTTTTGTTTACACTGCTCGGTTTGTCCACTAATAACTTTTGGAATTGTTTCAACTGAATACTGGCTATTCGCTGGATCAATTCGCTCTGGAGAATACCCAATATAATAATCTTCTCCTACCTTTTTACCTGTTTGAGAAATAATCGGAATGATAACTTCCTCCAGTGTACCTGGATATGTGGAGCTTTCAAAAATGAAGGTTTGTCCTTCTTGAAGGTGTTGTTGTATATAATGGGAGGCTGAAACGAGTGCACTTAAATCGGGTTCTTTATTCTCATTAATTGGCGTTGGCACAGTCACAATAACATACTCACTATTTTGGAACTCCGCAACACCTTTATCTGGTGTATTTACTATTAATTTTCTCTCGTTCAATAAATTTTGTAATACGTTAGAAGAAACATCAGGAATATAACTTTCTCCTTTAATTATTGATTCTATCTTCCTAGTATCTTTATCTAATCCAAGTACAGCATGTCCTCTTTCTGCAAAAAGGACCGCTAAAGGAAGGCCAACATATCCTAATCCAATAATGGTGACTTTACTACTAGCATTCATCTATATTCTCTTCTTCCCTTCTCAATTGTAGTATTATATCTCTATCCCTTTCTCCGTCTGTAAAACTCCCGCGCCCATTCGTATGTTGTAATAAATAAGCAATCGCCTCAAGCTGGTCACCGAAAATACGATCGAATGCAGGAATTCTTCCATTTACAAACCCATGTTGCTCTGGACGTACTCGATTTGTTTTTATAACATCTACAAATTCCACTGCTGTAATAGAGCATTCTTCTAAAATAGCTTTCATTTGAGCTAATG
This sequence comes from Bacillus sp. TH17, assembly GCF_016651125.1. Taxonomy (NCBI): domain Bacteria; kingdom Bacillati; phylum Bacillota; class Bacilli; order Caryophanales; family Bacillaceae; genus Bacillus; species Bacillus sp. TH17. The sequence goes on along the minus strand of NZ_JAEKEN010000001.1, from coordinate 181,027 downwards.
GTGGAATGATAAGGGAATCATATCCAATTTTCTCTATTACCTTTTTATGCATAGCATGTGGCACTGCCGTTAATGAGTTGTTCCATAAATCTGGTCGTTTCGCTACCAAATTCACGAAATATTTCCCCATACTAATTGGATCTGCCGGGTGAAACATATCTAACAAACATTGCAAATCATTTAACGCCACATCATTTCCGTCTTCAATAGCATGCAAAAATGGAATTAGCTTTTTTGCCGGAATAGCAAAATCACCATCAACAAATAAACAAATATCTGCCGTAGCATGCATAGCCCCTATCGCTCGTGCTACATTATGTCCAAGTGCCTTCGCGAATTCAACTACAATAACATTCTCTAGCTTTGCTTGTTTAATTGTCTCGGCATCTGCTCCATTCGCAACAACTATAATTTCATCTACACCTGCCTTTTTCACTTCCTGTATGACAGATCTTATAGTCATTTTTTCTTCTGATACGGGTATAATAGCACTGTATTTCGCTTTTTCCTTTTGTAATAAAACTGGTTTATACTTCCCTATAAACTCTCTATCCCTGTTTCCCTCCGAAAAACCGCCACGTTTACCATATGTTTCGATTATGTATTGCAAAGCACACAAATGATCACCCATAATACGACTAGTCGCCTTCGGATAAGGAGAACCAGGTGATGTACCCGTATGCACAGGACGAACCTTATTCGTGTGAATTACATCGACCGAAGCCATATCGGCAATATCTACTCCTCTAGACATCGCCATCGCTTGAAATAGTGCTGGATCTGCTAAATTCCACCACCCAAGATTCTCAATAACATCCCGATTCATCGCATGTGGAATTGCGATTAAAGAACCAACAACAAGCTCTTTTTTATTCAAATAACGATTCAACATGAATTTTCCAACTGTCGTATAGTGTGGTCTCATCTTTAAATAAACAGACCATGTTAAATTATTCACAACAATTTGGTGCCCTTGCTGAACTCCTTTCACGAAACGTTGTAGCTCTTTACTCTCAATAACGATGTCACCATCTAAAAACAATACAATTTCACCTTTTGCTTCTCTAGCTCCAATTGCCCTTCCTACATCATTACCAAGAGAATGTTTATAATAAATCACATGGCAACTATGCTGTAATGCGACTTCATTCGTTCCATCTGTCGATCCATTATCTACTACAATAATTTCATACGGCTTCAGCTTCTCCACTTCTACTAAAACTTGTGATAAAGTACTTGCTTCATTATGCGCTGGAATAACAACTGATATTCTCATACTTGTATCACTCTTACCCTTCCAAGCGAACATAAGCAATAATAGGAATACGCACAAGTACATCTTCAGGTGGTCCATAAGAAGGAGATGTACGAACACTTACTGCCCCGTCCGTAACAGATAAAAGAATACCTGCAACAATTTCGGCCGCTGTCACAACTTGCACTAATTCACCAACATGGTTACGCAATTCATCAGTAAATAACATATATAAGTCTCCTTTCTTACACTTCTTTCATTGATATAATACTTGTAAATGGTAATAAAACTTCAGTTCCTATTCCTTCTTGCAGCGTTAAGAAATCGTCACCAACTGCTACAATAACACCTACTAACTGTCCAACTGTCACAGTAATTTCTACGTTTTTACCTAAATATTGCTTTGCAATTTCCTTAAAAGGTGATGTATTGCATTCTTTTAAAATGTTACAAATAATAGATTGAAATTGACTTGATTCTATAAACTCTTCCGTAGCTTGCTTAGAATTTCTTTGAATAAATCTCGCAAAGTTTTGTGAAAATAAAAGTCGTTCCACAGCAGGCAGTAACTTGTCATCTAAAAAATAGCCTAATTGTCTATTAAACAGTCTGGATAATTTATGCCAATATTTTCTGAACAGACACATATGCTTCTCCTCCTATTATTTTTAAAGTATAAAAATTTACATCCATACATCTTAATTTATACAAAGCAGACTTTTTTGTGATAGGTAAGGCATACATTTTCTAAAAGAAATAATTGTTTCAGAGCATAAAAAAAGATCGATAGTTTCCCATCTGTCTTTATATATATATTAATTTTCAATTGTCACAATGGCAGCTACGCCGTAATACACAAAATTCGTTTCGCATTGCGTGCATGATGCTTATGTATACTCATAAACCTCCCATTTTCCATTTATTTCATCATCGAACCGCACATATATTTCCTCAATACAAAAAAGACTATCCAAAAGGATAGCCTCTTACACTTCAATATTCCGCAACATCGTATAAATGTCGTTATTCACTTTACCAAATGATTTAATGTTATTTTGAATGTTAGATAATAAAACCACATATACACTACCATTTTTACTAAAACCATTTAAGCAATTCCAACCTGGCATTACACCGTGATTTGAATAGCTTCCTGGATCTACATACCAGCCAAATCCGTAATCCTTTTTCACAGCTGTAAACATTTGATCATAACTCTCTTTTGAAATTAATTTTCCAGAAAAGAGTGCTTCATTAAATAAATATAAATCATGCGCGCTTGTATATATATCACCGCAACCATATAGTTGTGACATGCTCGGAATGTTAGGTGTTGTCATGTTATTATTCACTATTTTATAACCTGTCGATGGAAACCTTGTTTGCTCTAACGCTTTACCGAAACCAGAATGCTTCATACCAGCAGTAGCAAAAATATGTTGTTTAATATATTCTTCTAATGGTTGTCCACTTACCTTCTCAGCAATGTAAGCAAGTATAGAGTAGTTCGAATCTGAATACTTCCATTTCTCTCCTGGTCCTGCAATACGCTTTTGGTTTCCTATTCGTTTTATCAACTCTTCATGAGAAATATCTTCTTTTCCCTGCTCATATTCCGGAATGCCTGATGTATGTGTTAATAGATGTTTTAACTGAATGCTATTACCTTGAGGAAAGTCTGGAATATACTTTGCAACTGTATCCTCTACTTGTAACTTATTTTGATCTTTTAATTGCATAATAGCAGTCGCCACAAATGCTTTTGAAATAGAACCAATATAAAAGGTCGTCTCTGAATTATTCGGCACTTGCTTCTCTTTATTAGCCATGCCGTATCCTTTATTCACAAGAACTTTCCCATTCTTCACAATAACAGCTGTCCCACTAAATCCCATGCTCTGTAAATATTGATCCAATTGAGCGTTTTCATTAATTTCTTGAGGCGGTCCTTCAGCAGGTTTCTCTATAACTTGCGCCTGTTTTATCTGTTCTTCCTGTTCTTTTTGTTTTCTTTGTTTTTCAGCTTCTTGCCTTTTCACTTCTTCTATCTTTTTTATCTCTTCTCGCTTCTTCATTTCTGCTGCTGCTTTTAAAGTTTCTTCTTTTTTATTATGCGCAACAATTTTTGTATACATGAAATATACAAGTGAAAATAGTAGGACGAGAATGATTGTTCTTTTTATGTATACAATCGGACGACGTACTTTCCCATTAACAGTATTTTTTTCCTGATCCATGATTACCTTTTTCCCCTTATTTACCGATAATTTAATTCATCTACACAAGACTTTCTCCAAATCATTTCAGTAGATTATAGACATTCCATTCTATGTCATCCCTACTTTATCATGCGCTGAACATATTACCAACCTATATGTATAAAAAAGAAAAAGAAAATTTACAAAAGTAAGATTCCCTTTAAAATTTCAACATAATAAAAGAGGATATCCTGTAAAAGACTGGTGTTATCAATCTTTTTGGATATCCTCTTATCTAACTATTTATACGTGTTTTTTCATATCATCGGCAACAGATTCAACATTTGTACCTACGATAACTTGTACACTTGTGTTACTTAATTTCATAACGCCTTTTGCACCTGCGCGTTTTAATGCTGGTTCATTTACTAAACCTGCATCTTTCACTTGTAAGCGTAAACGCGTTGCACAGTTATCAATAACTGTTAAGTTTTCTTTTCCGCCTAAAGCTGCTACGTAAGTTTCACCAATTGAACCTGCAACTGGTGCATCACCCTCTTCAGCTAACTCATCGTCATCTTCACGACCAGGAGTTTTTAAGTCGAACTTCTTAATTAAGAAGTAGAATACTACGAAGTAAATTGCTGCGTAAATTAAACCGATTCCTGCTAGTAACACTGGTTTTGTTGCAATACCAAAGTTTAAGAAGTAATCAATTGCACCGGCACTAAATGTGAAACCATCGTGAATGCCAAGTGATGTTGTTACGAATAAAGATATACCTGTTAACACGGCATGAATACCATATAATAATGGTGATAAGAACATGAATGAGAATTCAATAGGTTCTGTAATACCAGTTAAGAATGAAGTTAATGCTAGGCCACCTAACATACCTGTAACCATTTTACGTTTTTCTGGTTTAGCAGCTGCAATCATTGCAAAACATGCTGCTGGTAAACCGAACATCATAACTGGGAAGAAACCAGTCATAAACATACCTGCTGTTTTATCCCCTGCAAGGAAGCGAGCGATGTCACCATTTACAACATTACCTGCTGCATTTGTAAAGTCACCAAATACGAACCAGAAATATGTGTTCATTACATGGTGTAAACCAATTGGGATTAATAGACGGTTTAATAAACCAAATAGACCTGAACCAACTGCACCTAAATTAACAATTCCATGAGCTAATGCATCGATACCATTTTGAATTGCTGGCCAAATTTGTGCGAATAGAATTCCTAATATTAGCATTACAACCGATGTAACAATCGGAACAAAACGTTTTCCAGCAAAGAAACCTAACCATTCTGGAAGTTTAATTTTATGGAATTTATTATAAAGGAATCCTGCTATAACACCGACAATAATACCACCTAAAACTTTCATATCCACTTTAGTCGATAATTCGGCTGCCTTAGATACTTGTGTCATTGTATCTGCAAGCTTAGATGGATCTACATTTGCGCTATTTCCTATTAAATCTTGGACTTTACCTAATTTATCTTGTAATTCTGCAGTAGAATATCCCTTACTAAGTGCATCAATACTGTTTTTCATAACTAGATAACCAATTGCACCTGCAAGACCTGCTGCACCACTACCATCAACTGAAAGACCGATTGCAATACCAATTGCAAAAATAAGTGCTAAATTATCAAAAACCGCTGCGCCGGCCTGTGCCATAACAGGAATATTAAATACATCTGGTTGCCCTAAACGAAGCAATAATCCTGCTGCTGGTAGTACGGCGATTGGAAGCATTAACGCTTTACCAATACGTTGTAAAAACTGCAACATCTTAATTCCCCCTATCAAATTTATGAAATCGTTATCATTATAAGTACGCTTTAGAAAACGCTTTCTATTACATAACCATAATAACATATAGTTGTATAGATGTGTAGTTTTTATTTCCGAACTTTTTATGGATAAATCTCCTATTTCCAAACTGTTATATAAAAGGAAAATTTTCCTTTTATAACACGGAATAATCGAAACTGAAGACTCACTATAGAACATTCAACTTTCGTTTTATCATTCCACTTTTTCATGTTATTATTTATTTCCGAGCATATCGGGAAAAGTAAACTTAGCTAATTCGAAATAGGAGCGTTGGTACTATGCAGTGCATTGAAACAAACAACTTACAGCAGTTGTTAGAACAAGTAAAACCATATACGAAAAAAGGAAAACTTGCTACTTATATCCCCGAACTAGGAAATGCAAATCCAAATGATCTAGGGATTGCCATTTTCCATAAAGAAACAGAATATATCCATGCTGGTAACTCACAAACACTATTTACTCTTCAAAGTATTTCTAAAGTAATTACACTTGCTCTTGCCCTTTTAGACCGTGGTGAAGAATCTGTATTTTCTAAAGTTGGAATGGAACCAACTGGTGACCCATTTAATTCTATTATTAAGCTTGAAACAACAAGTTCTTCCAAGCCTCTTAATCCAATGATTAATGCGGGTGCATTAGCTATTACAAGTATGCTAGCTGGTAATGATAACGAGGAGAAGATGGAACGCATTCTTCAATTTGTGCGTGATATAACAGACAATCCTACTATTAGTTATTCTTCTAAAGTTGCCACTTCTGAATTAGAAACAGCTTACTTAAACCGTTCTCTTTGTTACTATATGAAACAAAATGGCATCATCGATAACGATATTGAAGAACTTATGGATTTATATACGCGTCAATGTGCAATTGAGGTTAACTGTATCGACCTAGCACGTATTGGTTTAATCTTTGCAATGGATGGATATGATCCTTATAAAAAGAAACAGATCATCCCTAAACATATTACGAAAATTTGTAAAACATTTATGGTTACTTGCGGGATGTATAATGAATCTGGTGAATTTGCAATTCGTGTTGGAATCCCTGCAAAAAGTGGTGTAGCGGGCGGCATTTTCGGCTGCGTAAAAGGCGAAATGGGAATCGGTATTTTCGGACCAGCTTTAGATGCAAACGGAAATAGTATCGCTGGTTTTAAAATTCTTGAATTACTTTCTGCCCAAGAAGGTTGGAGTATGTTTTAATTTAGAAGTTATCCTGCTATATTGGCAGGATTTTTTATTTCACAAAAAATCCGTTCTACTAGGCATCAACACAATTCAAAAAAACAGTAATAAAAGTTCTCTTTATTATGCATATTTGCTCCCCCCTCCTGAATAATATAGTACAACCTAGCGCTGTATGTGGAGGTGTAAAAGATGAAACTCATATTTCAAATGGAGAAACAACCTGTTCTCGAAAAAACAATTCTTCTTTTTATATTGAGTATTGTAGAAAGTTTGAAACTAAAAGTTGTTTCACTCGATGAATCTCACCGATACATATTCAATTTAGAAGTGCTTGAACTATTAATGGATCGGAACATCGATGATCAAGTATTAGAACTTATTCATTTCGGAATGGGACTTGAAGACATTTACCATGTACTTCCCGAAGAACTTGAGCATAGTATTGAAGAACTGAAATGGCTTTGTATTCAAGTTTTAAGTGAGTACAGTATGCATGATGAAGAATGTGCACAACTAATTGAAGATATACGCTAAAAAGCACCTATGCAGGTGCTTTTACTTTTTCAAACCTTTTTACACCAAATATTTGTATAATACTTACAATCTTTCATTACCGTGAAAAGATTTCACGTCGATATATGCAATTTTTTAGTGTATTTCCAAGGAAATACTCGAATACTGTTTTCCATATCCTTCTTACAACAATTGATCAATTCCAATAAGAATTAATAACACACCTGCAATTATAGTTGCCCATTTCCCTAAGTATTCAGCTAAAAATCTTTTACCAACATACGTAAAACCACTAATACAAATAAAACTAAAAACTCCAGAAATACATGCCGTAAGCCAAAGATTTAAATTTGTTACTCCAGCATCAAATCCACCTGCAATATTGTTTATGGACAATGCAACTCCTAAAACAATTGCTTCAGAAAAACTAATTGTTTTAGAACCATCAAAATCTGCTTTTTCTGGATCACGTAAAACCCCCATAAGTACACTACTATCTTTAGATTCTACGGTATCTTTTTGACTCAAGAAAGGCTGACATAAAATAAACACCCCGATTATTCCTAAAACGACTGCTCCAATAATGTTTGCTGTGAACTCTGAAATAAATAATGCGATCCAATTCCCAAAAAATCCAGCTAGTAAAGTAAATAAAAATCCAAAAAATGCGATGATAAAATTGTTAAGCCACGAAATTCGAATTTTACGAATGCCATATGCAATTCCAACACCTGCATTATCTAAATTAGACGCAATCCCGATTAAAAAAATTGAAAATAAACCTGCCGTACTCATCGTACAGTCACCCCTTTTCTCACTTTTCGTTGCATATTATGAAAATGTTGAGCAACTGTGCCTGTCTGTTTCATATACTTGTAATAAATGCTCAACATTTTTTCAACGATAGACAATAGAAAAGGAGTGCCTACATTATGCCCAATGGAAATCCAAATGAGCGGCTCGGTAAATTAATAAAGAAACTGTTAAAGGAGCGTGCTCTATCTATGCGCCAACTAGGAACACTTACAAATATTGATCCTGCAACAATTTCAAGAATAATTAATGGCAAACAACAACCGAAGCAAAACCATTTACAAAAATTCGCAAACTGTCTACAAGTTCCACCGCAATTATTACTTGATGAAATGTACCCTAACTCTCCACACATAAATAAGGAAAAAGCAGATATGTACACATCTCTCGATACAATTCAACAAACATTACAATCCTCTAACCTATTCGACTTCGAATACACAACAACTCGTGTAAAACAAGAACTTGAAAATTACGAGCGCTATGCTCAAACTACTGAAGGCGAAAAACGTATTCACGAGAGTTTCAAAAGTAAAATAGAACAAATTGATAGTGCTGGTCCTTTCATTGAGCAATTAACAAATATGTACCAACAATTTTGTACAGAAACCATTTCAACCGAAGAGCGTGCAATTATTGGGGGTGCCTTACTATATTTCATTTTATCAACAGACATTATCCCCGATTATCTTTTTCCAATCGGCTATTTAGATGATGCGATTGCCGTTGAATTAGCTAAAGAGAAATTAATTGAAATAAAACGAAAAACATAGAAAAATAAAGAACTATTTCAGTTGTTTATGTTCAACTCTGAAATAGTTCACTAAAAAAGCGTACAAGTACATACCTGTACAATTTCAATATACTAATCTATTTTTTTGTATGACACCATTCATATATGAACGCTGTTATTACTTTTGTAAATTCAATTAACTGCTCAACTTCAACTTTCTCATTTATTGAATGAGCTTCTTCTAATGTACCTGGTCCGTAAATAACAGCTGGAATGTTAAACTCACTAAACCATCCGCCATCAGTTACCGTTGCTGACATATCTAAAATTGCATTTTTAGATAAAATAGATTCATGTACTGAACTTAGCGTTTTGACAGCAACATGTTCGCTATCTACTTCTAAAGAAGGAAAAATTTCGCCACGATCCACAATCATTGATTCTCCGCCCCACTTAAATTGTGGTGGGTTCTCTCTTAACCAGGGATCTGCTGCTGCCACTTTTCCTAAATACTCTTCTATTTCTTCTATTATTTGTTCATGCGTTTCATTTGGATAAAAATGTACGGTTATCCACAATCGGCACTCATCCGCAATAAATGCCGCATGACGTCCTCCTTCAATAACAGCTGGATTAATTGTTGTTGTTCCAGATGGATAGCCTTCATATGTTTTCATGACTGCCCAATGACGCTCTAATTCTTGTAAGCTTTGGACAATCTTCATCATTTTCTCAATCGCACTCGCTCCAAATAGACGTCCTCCAGCATGGATCATTTGTCTACGTGTTGCATCATGAAACGTTTGCGGGCTTTTCACTGTAATCCATCCAGTAATTACGCCGCCCTGCCCTTGCATATGTAAATTACTTGTATCAACTACTACTGCAAAATCAGCATCATAACCACGCTTACAACATTGAAGTGTCCCTGCTTCTCCTACTTCTTCGCCAATTACCGATTGAAAAATTAAATCTCCAGGGAATTCAATCCCCACTTCTTCTAAAAGCTGAATAGCAAATAAGGCTCCAGCTAGTCCACCTTTCATATCTGCCGCGCCTCTCCCAACTAACCAACCATCTTTTATAAACGGCTCAAACGGCTTTGTTTCCCACGGTTCGTCCTTTGATACTTCTGCAACATCTATATGTCCATTAATAATGAGACTTTTATGTGACTCACTTGCTGTCCCCTTTTTCACTCCAACAACATTCGGATCATTTGGATATACATCCCATTTATCAATACTAAAATTTCGTTTTTTTAGAAACTCCGCAACAAATTCTTGCGCCCCATTTGTATTTCTTGCTGGTGGTGCTGGTGTTTCAAAACGAATTAAAGTTTTTGTAAGTTCTAGTAGCTCCTCTTTTCGTAAATCAATCTGTTCTAATAGCTGTGAAACTTCTCGATTCATTGCTAATTCCCCTTTGCATACGTAGTATGTTTCCAGCTTTATTTTTACAAAAAAAGAGACTGTTTACAATCTTACAGTCTCCAAATTAATCACTATTATAAACTTTCTAATTCGGTTGTATTTGTCTTTTCAGTATGTTCTACTTTACTTCTCTTATTTCTAGTAGCACGATAAAACAGTAAACAAACAATCATAAATGGAATACCACAATACAATGCCATTCTTTGTTCTGGAATAAAAGCCATAGCTACAATTACTGTTAAATTTAACACTAAAGCAAGAATTGGAACAAATGGATACAGTGGTGTTTTAAATTTCAAATCCTTAATATCTCCCCCTTGCTTCACGTATGTCCTTCTAGCTAATAGGTTAGATAAAGCAATAGATGCCCAAACTAATATCGCTCCAAACCCAGCAATAGAAAGAAGCCATAAATAAACTGTATCTTCCGCATAAATACCTGATAGTAATGAGAGACACCCTACAAACGTACTTACAATCAATGCATAAATAGGAACACCGTTTTTAGATAACTTACCAAAAATCGGGCTAATCATTCCTTGATTAGACATAGACCATAGCATACGGGAAGTTGCATATAATCCTGAATTCGCAACTGATAGTACAGCTGTAATAATAACGAAATTTATAATATCAGCCGCATAAGGAATACCAATTTTATCAAATACAACTACGAATGGACTTTCTATCACTCCTGCTTGCTGCCAAGGAAATAGTCCCGCAAGAATAAAAATAGATAGTACAAAGAAAATAAGTATGCGCCAAACTGTATTATTAATTGCCTTCGGGATAGTTTTCTCTGGATTTTCACTCTCACCAGCTGCAATACCAACTAGTTCTGTTCCTTGGAAGGAAAAATTAACTGCAATCATCGTAATTAAAATGGCTGATAACCCATTTGGGAACAATCCACCATAATCAGTAAAGCTAGAAAACATCGGCGCTGGTTCATTTCCTTTCATATCTAAAAAACCAAACATTGCTGCCCCGCCCAAAATGATAAATGCAATAATTGTAATTACTTTAATACTTGCAAACCAGAATTCAACCTCCGCAAAACTTCTTGAAGATAACGCATTAATAACAAAGAGCAATACGGCAAACACTACGCACCAAATCCATGATGATACATCTGGAAACCAACGTTTCATTAATATACTAACTGCAATTAATTCAATGCCTATCGTAGCCGTCCAGTTTAGCCACGACATCCATCCCACTACATAACCCGCTGCAGGTGAAATATGTTTTGTAGCATATGTTTGATACGATCCTGCATCAGGCATCGCAACCGCTAACTCTCCAAGACAGAGCATCGTTAAATACATAACAAATCCACCGACAAGATACGCTACAATCGCTCCTCCAGGTCCAGCTTCATGAATTGTATAACTGGATCCTAAAAAAAGCCCAGTACCAATAACCCCTCCGAGTGCAATCATAAATATGTGCCGACTTTTCAATTCTCTTTTTAATCCCTGGTTTTGATCCATCATATAAATCCCCCCTTTTCACTTTGCAAACCCATTTAATGTAAGCGTTTTTAAAATTCTTCATAGTAAAAATAATTATTTAAAAGAGCAAAAATACATACTACTTATATTAATCACTACCTGTTATTAAAAGGTCATCCCTCACTGTTATTAATAGTTTTTGATTAGCGATAGCTTGTCCTTCTACCACTTCTAATGATTCGATATAACCACTGATTCCCACTTTAATTTCCACCTGCTGCTTATCTATTGTTTCAATTAACGCTAATTTTTCCCACTCATATACGTAAGAACTTTCAGTAACAAATAATTTCTCTACTTTCCCGTAACAAGGACTATACACGCCTTCTATAACCGTCTTCACTTTATAAATTCCTCCCTCTTATTAATTGAAACTGAAACGTTGCATACACTATAAAGATTCATAATCCCCCTACTCTTTAAATTTAGAGATCTTAACTACTATTCATGCAAAATACGTACCAACCTCAATACCTATGTAAAATTAGTATTTCTTACGAAAAAAATCTGCATAACCGCAAAAATTTTCTATCATTTGAAAATTTTTAAGAGAAAATAGCAAAAAAATTTTGCGATTTTATGAGAATTTTAATAAAATTATAAAAAGTCAGTCTTCATAGGGTATAACGAGGAGAAGATAATACATGCATACAGAAGAAATCAATTTTAAAAAGATTATTGAAATGAATGTGCTATACGAAACTTTACTCAATGAACTAGATATTGGGATCCATATTATTAATGAGGAAAGTAAAACGATTATCTATAACCGTAAAATGATGGAAATTGAATCAATGGATCGCTTAGATGTGCTAGATAAAAATCCTTTAGAAGTATTTGCATTTGAAGAAAATAAAAATAGTACTCTTATAGAGGCTTTAAAACTTGGAAAAACAAACAAAAATATAAAACAAACGTATTTTAACAATAAAGGACAAGAGATTACGACGATTAACGATACTTTTCCTATAATAGAAAATGGAAAAATTAAAGGCGCTATTGAAATTTCAAAAGAGATTAGTCATTTAAAGCAAACAATGAAAACGAACCTTTCTCGAAAACAAAATACTAAGTTTACCTTTGATCACATAATTGGTGATTCTAGAGCTATTCAATCGGTCATTACAGAAGCAAAGAGAGTAATACGTACGCCATCCTCCATACTTATCATCGGGGAAACAGGGACCGGTAAAGAGCTATTTGCGCAAAGCATCCATAATGAAAGCCAGCGTTCAACAAAACCATTTATTTCGCAAAACTGTGCCGCTATACCAGAAACCTTAATGGAAAGTTTACTATTTGGTACAAATCGAGGTGCTTTTACAGGAGCAATAGATAAACCTGGTTTATTTGAAGAGGCAAATGGGGGAACTTTGTTATTAGATGAAATCAACTCATTAAGCCCAGCACTTCAAGCTAAATTGCTGCGGGCTATACAAGAAAAAACAATACGAAGAATCGGAGGCACACAAGAAAAAGAAATTGATGTTCGTATTATAGCAACTATTAATGAAGATCCTCTTGAAGCCATAGCACACAATCGATTAAGACAAGACTTATATTACCGATTAAGCGTTGTTACTTTATGTCTTCCACCTTTACGGGAACGAAAAGAAGATATTGCATATCTTGTTCAACACTTTATTGAAAAATACAATATCCAATTTGATCTTAGCGTAAAAGATGTAGATTTAAACGTAAATAACTTCTTCTATAAATACGATTGGCCTGGTAATGTGAGAGAACTAGAACATATAATTGAAGGCTCCATGAACTTAATAGAAGATGAAGATATCATTACAGCGTTCCATATGCCAACGCACTTTCGCGAACTAGCAAAAAAGGAACTGAATATGCAGACTCCGCTAACTAGTCACAATACTGATACGCCACAAACTTTAAAACGTATAATCGAAGAAGTGGAAAAGAAATATATCCATCAAATTCTTAAAGAAAATAAAGGTAATATCTCACAAGCCGCAAAATTTTTAGGATTGAGTAGACAAAACTTACAATACCGAATTAAAAAATTGCACTTACACATATGAAATGAATCTTTCTCCAAGTGCAAAGAAACTGGTAAAATATGTTATAATAAACGTATAATATGCTAGAAAGGGGCAATGTATATGAGTAATGATAAGAAGTTGAAGTTATTACACTACTTAGGTCTTTTCCCTACCATTCTATGTATAATGCTATTCATTGATATGAGCAGCTTTCCTCATGCAAAGCTCTTAGGCACAATTAGCGGCTCCTTTGCAGCTATTATGCTTGCTGCTTTTTGGAATTTGAAGCTACGTATGAAGAAAGAGAAATCTTCTTAATTTCAGAGTGCAAAAAAATCGAGCCTTATCAGCTCGATTTTTTTACTTATTATTAAAATTCAACATTCTCCAAATACAATCCACTCGCCTCAGCAAGACAATTAATTTGATTACGTTGTTTTTCCTCTAAAATGTTTGGAATTGCGTCCGCCTCTAATTGCCCTAATCCAACTTCAATTAATGCTCCAACAATTTTCCGCACCATGTTATGAAGGAATCCGTTACCACTTACTCTAATTTGTACAAATCCTGATTCTTCGGAAACATCAAGTGTATACACTTCTCGAACCATAGATTTTTTCTTAGACTTTGCATTTGAAAAGGCAGTGAAGTCATGTGAACCAACTAAATGTTTCGCAGCTTCTTTCATGCTTTTCACATTTAATTGTTTATTCACGTGCATGCTGTATTTACGCATAAATGGGTTCGTATGCTCTTCATTCCAAATTTTATAAAGATATGTTTTTGCTTTAGAATTGTAACGAGCATGGAAACGATCTGGTACTTCTTCTACACTCGTAATACTAATATCATTTGGTAAATATTGATTTAAATACTTTTTTACTTTATGTTCTACTAACTTCTCATCACTTTGAAAGTTAGCTACTTGATTCAAAGCGTGTACACCAGCATCCGTTCTACTACAGCCGATAATTTCAATTTCTTTTCCGACCATTTCAGATATTATACTTTCGATTTTCCCCTGAATCGTATTGTCATTATTACCAAGACGTTGCCACCCTTTATAACGCGCACCATCATATTGAATCGTCAATTTATAATTGTTCATTATATTCTCCTTACTTCCATTCGCTAAATAAAATATACCCTCACATAGCTCCTGCTTTGTGAGGGACATATCCTTATTGAATGTTACTTTCTAACAAGTTTCACTACATTTTCTACATGCGCAGTATGCGGGAACATATCAACTGGTTGTACATACTCCACTTCATAGCTCTCCATTAATGTTTCCACATCACGTGCTAATGAGGAAGGGTTACAAGACACGTAAACAACTTGTTTCGGTTTCACTTTTAAAATCGTTTCAAGTAATTTATCATCACAACCTGTACGCGGTGGGTCGACAACAATGACATCTGGACGCCAGCCTTCTTTTACCCACTTTGGTAACCATTGTTCCGCTTTACCAGCTTCATACTTTGCATTTGTGAATCCGTGGCGTTTTGCATTTTTCTTTGCATCTTCAATCGCTTCTGGAATTACATCCATACCACGTACTTCCGCTGCATCATTCGCAAGCCAAAGTCCAATCGTACCGACACCACAATACGCATCCACAATCTTCTCGTTTCCTGTTAAAGCAGCTGCTTTTTTCGCTTCATCGTATAAAACAACTGTTTGTTCTGGATTTAATTGGAAGAATGCGCGTGCTGATAATTCAAATGATAAATCACCTAGTGTTTCTTGAATTACTTCTTTTCCAGCTAATTTAAATGTTTTATCACCGAAAATAACAGATGTTTTACGCCAGTTTACGTTTTGCATAATTGATTTAACACTTGGCATTTGTTTTTGCACTTCTGCGATAAATTGATCTTTATTTGGTAATTCTTCTTTTGTTGTAATAAGTGTGACTTGCACTTCCCCTGTTTGAACTGCAGTACGTGTCACAATTGTGCGTACTAAACCTTTTTGTTTTTTCTCATTGTAAATAGAAACATTTAATTTTTCTAATATACGTCTTACAACTTTTGTCGCTTCATTCGTTGCTTTATGCTGAATCATGCAATGAGAAATATCAATTAACTGATGTGAGTTTTGCTTATATAACCCTGTAATAACCTTTTCGTCTTTACGCCCCACTTGCAATTGACTTTTATTACGATAATGCCATGGATTTTCCATACCAAGCGTCGGACGAATTTTCTCTTCCAGACTGTTATTCATGTACTTCTCAAATGCTTGTACAACGATATCACGCTTTTGATTTAATTGTTCTTTATAATCTAAATGCTGCAATTGACAGCCACCACACTCCTCATATACTGAACATGGTGCTTTCACACGATGTGGTGAGGATTTACGAACTTTTTTCACTTTCGCTTCAGCGAAGCCACGCTGAATTTTCGTTGCTTCAGCAACAACTTCTTCTCCTGGTAATGCCCCTGGAATGAAAACAACTTGTCTCTTAAAATAACCAACGCCTTCTCCGTTAATCCCAAGACGTTTAATTGTCACAGGAAACGTTTGACCAACTTCCAACTTACTCTCTTGTTGCTTTTGTATCATTATTACACCTCTACTCTATACTTTTCCATAAATATAACGCTGCATAACTGCAATATGGTTCACACTCTTGTTTCACTTTTTCTAAAAATGCATCATCAGGCTTATTATCTAATTGAAATACACCTTGCACTGCGCGCTGAATTCCAATGTCTGCTTTTGGAAACATATTTTTCCGACCAAGCCCAAACATTAAAAAGTTTTGCACTGTCCATGCTCCAATACCCCTTATTGGTAACAATTGTGCCGATACTTCTTCTTCTGTTTCGTTTTGTATCCTTGCTAAATCTAATTTACCGCCTACAATATTTTTTGCTAATCCTACTATATATTCGGCTTTTCGCTGACTAAACTTCTGCTCTCTCAATTCTTCTATTGAAATGTTTGCTACTCTTTCTGGTGTTGGGAAAAAGAAAACGCCGTTCTTTTCTGTCCCATATCGTTTTACAAATTGATCTGTTAGCACAGTAGCAAATTTCAAATTTATTTGTTGATGAATAATACAGCGAAGAAGACAAGCGAAATAATCAAATTCTAAAATAATTGGAGTATAAGCATATGTTTCAAATAGTGGACGTAATGATGTGTTTAAAAAATGATTTTGTATATTTTGAAACGGTTCATTCCAGTGAAAAATGGATCTCATTCGTTTCATTACTTTCTCTTGATCTCCTGCCTGACTAGAGATCCAAAACTGTGGATTTTGAACAGTACCAATCCCTTGCAAACGAACAACAATCTGTTCTTCGTCTATAAAAAGCGGGACATAAATTACTTTCTCGTCTAATTGAATAACGTTTAACGGGTCGAAAGATAAACGCTTTAGTACTTCCTCAAAATGGTACGGATATTCTAACGTAACATGTTCGCTCCACATACGTTTCCCCATCCTTTTTACACATCATTATAGCATGAGAAAACCGCAAGCATACATGCTTACGGTTGATTGCTTTTTACTAAATCATCTAGGCTTTTAAAATGATACCCTTTCTCGCGCAAATCATCAATGATTTTCGCAAGTGCTTCTGCATTATCTTTTGATATTGCATGAAGTAACAAAACAGATCCTGGATGAATCATAGTCATTACATTATTATGAGCGTATTGCCATCCTCTTTGCTGATCTACTTTCCAATCAAGAAATGCAAGCGACCAAAACACGTTATAATATCCCATGTCTTTCGTAAGCGCTAGCGTTCTTTCACTAAACACGCCTCGCGGAGGGCGTACATATTTCACTTCTTTTTGCCCAGTAACTTTTTTAATCTCTTCCGTTACGCTCGTTAATTCTTCACGAAGTTTTGCATCATTTACTGTTGTAAAATCTGGATGACTCCAAGAATGATTACCAATAATATGTCCTTCATTTTTCATTCTTAATAATAAATCTTTTTGTGTTTTTATATAATGTCCCGTCACAAAGAAAGTTGCTGGTACTTTTTTCTCCTTCAGTACATCTAAAATCTTTCCTGTATATCCATTTTCGTATCCATTATCAAATGTTAAATAAATATCTTTTTTCTTCGTATCTCCTAAATAAAACCCACCATTTTTTTGTAGTAATTCTGTATATAGTTTCCCTGCATCTGGCACCGTTTCATTTTTAGGACGTGGGATTCCCCAGTTATGTGGTGTATTCGTATAAGCAAATGTTGAAACTGGAACAAGTGCCATCATAATTGAAAAAATGAGACCTATATATAACCATTTATATTTCATAAATAGTCTCCTTTCCATATATAATCGTACCTGTAGTTTCTGTTTCCCTGCTTTCTTTCATGCTGAACATGTTTTTCTATATATACCAAAAAAATGCACCTCGAATAATTCGAGATGCACTTCTCTTTACTTAAATACAGGTTCTTTAAAGCTCGCCAATTTTTCAAGTGATGTTTTATCAACATCAGCATGTAGACTTTTACCATGAGAATCCATCGTTACAACTGCTTTAAAACCATCGATACGTAAATGCCACATTGCCTCTGGGATACCGAATTGTAAGAAATCAACATCTTTCACTTCTTTAATACATTCAGCATAATATTGCGCTGCACCACCAATTGCATTTAAGTACACACCACCGTGTTCTTCTAAAGCTGCTAATGTTTTAGCACCCATACCACCTTTACCAATTACAGCACGAATACCGAACTTTTTCATAATATCGCCTTGATATGGCTCTTCACGAATACTTGTCGTTGGACCTGCCGCTTTAATTTGCCAATTATCATTTTCATCTTTCACTACAACTGGACCACAATGATAAATAATTTGTCCCTTTAAATCTACTGGACAATCGTTATCCATTAAATGTTTATGAATCGCATCACGTCCTGTATACATCATGCCGTTAATTGTAACAACATCACCAACACGAAGTTCACGAATTTGCTCTTCTGTAATTGGAGCTTGTAATACGATTTCACGCTGCTCTGTTTGTTCTTGCGCAGTTTCTTGTTGAAGTGTATCTTCACCTTCCTGGTACAACCAATCCATAATTTCACCTGTTTCAGGATGAATTGTTACACCAAGACGACGATATGCCCAACAATTATACGCAACAGATACGTAAAAGCTCGCTGGCAAACGATTATATACTCCAATTTTGCAACCTAATAAAGTTGTTTCTCCGCCAAATCCCATCGTACCAATGCCAAGCTTATTCGCATTCTCTAATACATACTCTTCAAGCTTGTGTAATTCTGGAACTGGATTTACATCATCTAATGTACGGAATAATTGATTTTTTGCTAATTCGTAACCTGATGTGCGGTCTCCCCCGATACCGACGCCGATTACTCCTGCGCTACACCCTTGCCCTTGCGCTTGATATACTGCATGAAGAAGGCATTTACGAATTCCTTCTAAATCACGCCCAGCTCGTCCAAGTCCTTCTATTTCACAAGGCAGGCTATATTGAATATTTTTATTTTCACAACCGCCGCCCTTTAAAATTAAACGTGCATCAATGTAATCTTTTTCCCATTGTTCAAACTTAATAACAGGTGTACCTGGTCCTAAATTATTTCCGCTATTGTCTCCAAAAAGAGAATCAACAGAGTTTGGACGAAGTTTACCATCTTTTGTCGCCCGCTCAAGCGCACTATAGATAGCTTCCTTCAGTTTTAATTGATTCACACCAACTGGTGTATAAATTTTAAACGTTGGCATCCCTGTATCTTGGCAAATTGGCGAGATATTATCATCTGCCATTTTAATGTTATTCGTAATTGTGCCAAGTGCCATCGCCGAACGAGTTCCTGCATTTTCTCGTTCTTTCGCTTGTTGAATTGCGCGACGAACATCTTTCGGTAAGTTCGTTGACGTTTCAACAATTAGTTGATACATGCTTTCTTGAAGCTTTTCCATTGTTACTTCCCCCTCAATTGTGAACGCTACCAAAACGTTATGAAATGAAAATTCCATTGTTATACTCTTCAGCTGTTTATTTATTTCACGCCATTAAAGGTTAAATGAAATTTTTCACAACTTGATTATACCTTTTTTTCTATATTCCTTCTATTATCCGTACAGAAAAAGGCTGCCAATTTTGTAGTGGCAGCCTTTTTAATATATTATTCGTCTTTTTTAAATTGCTCACATTTCAGTTCTAATTCATCTAACATTGCAAGAAGGCGATCTACATCTTCTAATTCTACCTCTTCTGGTTCAATCGTATCAATTACTTCAATGAACATATTTAAACGTTCTTTCAAATATACTAGTTGTGAATCTTTACCTTGAATTGCTTTTCCCATGAAGGCACTCTCCTTTTAATTCGAGTTGCTTTTATTATACCGCAAAAATGATTGCTATGGGCATGTAATTTCATCAATTTCATCACAGTAATTCATTATAATGTAAACCCTCTCTCTTTTTTCACAAAAAAGTTTCACTTTATAAAAAGCTCATATTCTTCTATTATAGAGAATGGACAAATTGTTATTTCAATAGTCAAAGGAGTATTTCATATGACGATATCACAAATAATGAAGCCGATTACTCCTTCTTACGATCCATGGGAAGCGTATATGGACCTTGAAGAGTACGGCAAACTACTATTAACAAACGTTGAGTTTACAACGACGACGTTATGCAATATGCGTTGCGAGCATTGCGCTGTTGGTTACACATTACAGCCGAAAGATCCAAACCCGCTTCCGATGGAGCTTTTATTAAAACGATTAGATGAGATTCCTCATTTACGTTCTTTAAGTATTACAGGCGGAGAACCTATGCTTTCAAAAAAATCCGTCGACAACTATGTAACACCACTCTTAAAATACGCCCATGAACGAGGCGTTCGTACTCAAATTAACTCAAACTTAACTATAGATTTAGCACGTTACGAACAAATTATTCCCTACTTAGATGTATTGCACATTTCACATAACTGGGGAACAATCGAT
This sequence comes from Bacillus sp. TH17, assembly GCF_016651125.1. Lineage (NCBI taxonomy): Bacteria > Bacillati > Bacillota > Bacilli > Caryophanales > Bacillaceae > Bacillus > Bacillus sp. TH17. Next base: position 160,538 of record NZ_JAEKEN010000001.1, on the reverse strand, counting down.
GACTTCGTTGAAGGCGGATTTGCAATGATGGAGCGTAAGCCTACTTATGAACAGCGCGCTAAATTATTTGAAAGAATGATTACAAATAGTAAAGCTCTATCAGAGGCAGGTGTACTCGTATCAGCCGAAACTATGTTAAACAAACGAACTCTACCACATATTGAACATATTCACCGTCAAATCGTTGAAGAAATGGGCTGTAAACGTCATGAAGTTCACCCGATGTATCCGAGTGACTTCGCTAGCACACTTGAAATTTTAACAAAAGAAGAAATTCGAAATGCAGTTGAACATTTATTGGAGATCCGTGATGAAAATGTGTGGATGTTATTCGGAACATTACCTTTCTATGCATGTAGTGATAATGAACACGATTTAGCTACACTAAAGAAATTACATGAAAGTAAAAATGTAACTGTCCGCAATGATCCAGATGGTCGTTCTCGTTTGAACGTAAATATTTTCGATGGAAATATTATCGTGACCGACTTCGGTGATGTCCCGCTTCTAGGTAATGTACAAACAAATACACTACAAGAAGCTTACGACAAATGGTGTGACTCAAAAACAGCAAAATCATTAAGTTGCCATTGTCCTGCCGTGAAATGCCTTGGACCGAATGTTCTTGTAAAAAATAGCTACTATCCAAAAGAAGATTTCTTATCAAAAACATCAAACATTATGTTATAAATAAAAAACGTCAGCTTATAGGCTGACGTTTTTTATTTCATTGTGCATGCGATGAAGAAACAAATTTAAAAAATAAATGATCATGAATTGGAATAGCGGCTCCGATTCCTTGTGATGTAATATTTTTCACGACAAGCTTTTTTTGATTCCCTTTTAACACAAGGTAGACTTCTCCAAATGTTACTTTTCCTTTTTCATTTACTGCTGGTGTATACGCATATAAATATCCAAGTTGACTTGGACTAATATTATAAACACGCTCATGTCCGGTACCATAACCAATGGTTGTTTTAAATGAAAGTGGCAATTGTACTTTTTCAAGCGCTTTTAGAAGCATCATTTTTTTCACATCTGTAGTATCTTTCATATCTGCTGTTAAATCACCTTCGATTGTCTTTTGGGTTTCTTGCTTATAGCGAAGTGGGTATAAGCGATCCCCTCCGCGATTATCATATACATTTCGATTTACTTGCTTATATTCCCAATTAATCGATGTGTCTATTGACTCATAATTTAATGCCCATTGCCCTAAATAAATTTTCGCTCGGTACCCTACTGCAAGCGGTGCATTCGAAATTGTCGTTTCATTAAACATTCGAATTAAATCTGGGTTTTCAATTTTGATATTTGCTGTTTTCAATAGTTCTTGCGCAAACTTACTTGGCTGTAAACGCGGTAAATCTTGTGCATCATTTGGAAATGTATTATCCTTTGAAATATTTAAAACAGATGAAGGCATTTTTACTTCTACCGTTGTCTTTGCAAAACTACTGTTAGGAAATAATAAAATAAACGAGACCATGGTTGAAAGACATATGCTGTATATTCGTTTCACCTGTCTGGCTCCTTCCTATGTAAAGGTATATAAATTACTGTATTTAGTGTTTTCCCTCTGAAGCATTGTTATCCCTATTTTTCATAATAAATAAAAACCAATTCCCATAATGACATACGCAGCTAATAAAGTGCCTCCTTCAAACCAGTTTGTATCCCCATCATTTGAAATAGCAATAGTTAAGAAAACAGCTGTAATCATAGAAACAAGTTCTGGTATTGTAAATACTAGAGGCATCTTTTGTGCAAAAAGCATCGAAAGAAGTACTAACACAGGAGCAACAAACATGGCGATTTGTAATGTAGAACCTACTGCAATTTCAACGGCGATATTCACTTTGTTTTTATACGCCATAATAATTGCAGATGCATGTTCTGCTGCATTACCAACAATCGCAACGATAATAACCCCTATAAATAACTCTGACCAGCCAAATGACTTTGCAACCGTTTCAAAAGTATGTACGAGTGCCTCTGAAACATAAGCTACCGCAATTGTTGCTATCGCTAAAACGAGTAGCGCTTTACCTTTCGACCACTCAGGCTCCTCCTCATGTACTTCTTCATCGCTCTTATGTTGATATACACCGCGGTGCGTAACTAACTTAAATAGCAATGCAGCAAGGTACATAATGATCATGATAATAGAAACACCAATACTTAATTGATACGTCTTTCCAGCATCCATCTTCATTGAAAAAATCTCTGGAATAACAAAGGCTACGACAACAGCAAATATTAATAAAGCTGAATTATGTCTTGCATCATAAACATTGAAACTTTGTCTTTTATACTTAAGGCCACCTATAAAGAAGGATAACCCTCCTACCAGTAATAAGTTTCCAAGTACAGAACCAGTTAAGGAAGCTAAAACAACTTCTGTTAATCCTGCCTGGAGTGCAAAAATTGAAATGATAAGTTCCACGGCATTACCGAAAGTTGCATTTAATAAACCACCTATCCGAGGCCCAGAAACAATTGCTAAACTTTCTGTCGCCCTCCCCATAAAACCAGCTAATGCAATAATAGTAATGCAGTATACAGCAAACATAATAGTTTGTGGCCAATGAAGTGTTTTTCCGATTACAGAAAGTGGTACACCTATAAGCGCTACTATGAGAAATATTTTATTAAACATGCTTTTCATCCTTCCATCGTATGTATTTCTCCTCGATATTATTATTATTCATCTCCTAACTTGTCCGATTTCATCACAATTACGTTTAAAAAATCGGATTGAAGAAAACAGTATGAAAGATATTTAAATTATCTTGTCCAGACAGAAAAAATTATGAATTATGAAAAGAGGCTAAAAATATGCACTTAAAAGAAAAAATCGCAACTATTATTCAAGGTCAACGCACTGGTGTATTATCTACTGTACGTAACGATAAGCCACATAGCGCCTTTATGATGTTTTTCCACGAAGATTTTGTACTATATGTTGCAACAGATCGAAATTCAAAAAAGATAACAGATATTGAAAAAAACCCCAATGTACATGTACTACTTGGACGTGAAGGAAAGAAATTAGATGAGGATTACATTGAAGTTGAAGGCATAGCTTCCATCGAAGAAGATCAAACATTAAAAAACAAATTTTGGACTAATAGCTTAAAACGCTGGTTACTCGGTGCGGAAGACCCTAATTACGTACTAATAAAAATCAATCCCGATACAATTTATTACATCGATAGTGCTGGTACGACCGAGCCCGAGTTTTTACGACTATAAAATAAAAACAAGCCCCCCTTAGGTGGGCTTGTTTTGTCGAAAGGTTCTTCTGAAAAAAACAATAAAATAGGTGGAACTTTCTAAAGATTCTGTTATACAATAGCAGTAACTTAAATAAACTGTATTAAAACAGATTGAGGGGAGAAATTAAAATTGATCAAAAGAGAAGAACGAAAAAACATGATTGAGTTTATTGAAAAGAAAAAAGGGATTGAACGTGACGAATTATTATTTATGACGGATGATGAAGTAGAGCATATTTATAATGTAACGTACTTTTTATATGAAGAAATAGCAGAGTAGTATAATAAACCCCCACCTTATTAAATATATAGGGCGGGGGTTTATTTCGTTTTTATACATGAGAATGATTTTCATGTATAATAATGTAAGATTGGAGGAGTTTCACTATGAGTTCATGGCTATTATTCGCACTATTATCAGCAATTGCTGCTGCCCTCGTATCTATTTTCGGAAAGATTGGCTTAGATGGAATCGATGCCAACGTCGCAACAACGGTTCGCTCTATTATTATGGCATTATTTATGGTAGGAGTTATTATTATACAAGGTAAATTTCAAAATATCGGTGATGTCCTCCTAAATAAAAAAGCACTGCTATTTATCACATTAAGTGGAATCGCTGGTGCTTCGTCATGGCTATTTTATTTTCTTGCGTTAAAAACAGGAAAAGTTTCACAAGTAGCACCTATCGATAAATTAAGTGTAGTATTTTCCATTATTCTCGCGATGATTATATTAGGTGAAAAGTTAAACTTTATGACCGGTATTGGTGTAGTCTTTATTACAGCTGGTGTATTATTTATTGCTTTCAGCTAAAAAAACCGCTATTATTAGCGGTTTTTTCTTTTCCTTATGTAAATCCACACAATCAATATTACAATTGCCGAAACTAATAAAATCCATATTCCATAATGATGTAAACTATATTCAACAAAGCGCCACTTCTCTCCCAGTTTCCAACCTAAGCCAATAAAAACACTTATCCAAATTAGTGCACCACCGTAAGCATACAAACAAAATCGCCACAATGTTAAATTTGAAACTCCAGCAAAATATGCTGTTAAATGACGTACTCCCGGTATAAAGTAGCCAATCATTAAAAGAAATGGACCGTATTTTTCAAATAAAATATGTGTTTTTTCAATATGATGTTCCTTAATTCTAACTTTCGGACCATATTTTTTTAAAACAGGGAGCCCAAGTTTTAAACCTAATATGTAACTTAATGTAATGCCAAGCATTGCACCTGCCATTCCACTTAAAAAAGCAGCTGTTCCTGACATAACTCCTTTTGAAATGTTATATCCAATAAAAGTCAATAAAAACTCATCCGGTATAGGTAATCCAACAATCCCGCCAGCTAAAGCTATAATAATTCCAAAATATCCATAATGTGCGATTAACTCGCCAATATGTTGTTCCATTCGGAAGACACATCCTATACACGATCGTTATCCCATATTGTGCCCATTCTATCTTTAAGACAAACATGGTATACATATTCACTATACATTGTTTTTATAATGAACTCTACTTCTATTCCATTCCTTAAATAGAGATTTAATCGGTGGTTTTTTATCCATCCCCACTGATTATTAGCCTGAACCAATCGGGATTTTACGGGCAGCAGGTCTCCCACTTAACTTCCTTGCATTCGCTCAATTTTGGAGTAGGAGTCTTACTGCCTATAAATAGCGAGATAAAAAATAAAAATTCATAGGCTTATTTTTTTGTTACAATAAAGGGAAGTTACTTTTTGCAACGGTTTAACTCTCAAGAAAAATGATATATCTAGCAAAAACATAGTTTGGTCTATATAATGCAACTTCTACCTATTAGAGTAACATGCACCCTTTTACATACAACATCATTTTTCTAAATTATACAGGGGGAACGAACATGACCATTGAAAAACAATTTATCCAAAAGATTTACTATAAAACATTTTTAACAGAAGACTCTTCCATTCCGGTAGCGGAAGTACTCGGGGAAGCATATATAAATGAATCAAAAAATGAATTCTCCAATATATCTAATATTCGCTTTGCACAAGGTGAAGTTTATTTTCAAACTAACGACTTTGAAGCCGCTATATTCAAATGGGAGAAAGTAAATAATGAACTTGCTCTCTGGGCTATGAAGAATATTGCAGATGCTTATTTCGAATTAGATTTCTTGCCAAAAGCAGAAGAAATTTATACATCTATCCAAACAGAAGATACAACTCTTACAATGGAAGTCTCCCTACAACTTCTTTCTCTTTATATAGAGCAAAATCGTTTAGGACTAGCATTTAAGACGATTAGCGAGGCTGTTGCATTTCAACCAGACTATCCAAATATTACTGCAATCGCTCGATCGTTCTATGAAAAACAAGAAGATTGGAATAATGCTATTGAACTCGCTGTTCAAGAAGGAATTCGAACAAAATCATTACACTGGTTCGATACTTTAATCAATTATGTGAACAGAGGATTTACTAAAAAAATTAAACCTGAGTATTTCTATGAATCTTTAAAAGCCTTATATACAATTGATCAAGTTCAATTTAAAGAGCTTGTTATCTCACTTTGGAACAGCTATGAAAATGAATCATTCCATCTCCCTTGGATTCAAACAATAAATCACCTATTCTTACATGTTGAAGTAGATGCTCATGACGATTGGAATGAAATTTCTACTCGCTATCAAGAGACGTACTTCGAATTGATTACTGGACAACATTTCATGCACGAATTACAAGGACTTGTACCAGATTTATTAACAAATTGGTTTAGTTTAATGAGAGCGGAAGATTCTTTACTTGTCTCCGCAGCAGTATTAGCATGGAATGAAGTTTCACCGACAACTCTAGAATCATTACTCGTAAAAAGCGCAGGTGCCTTACTTTCAAATGCATCAGCTCATGCAAATGTTGATATGGCAGACGTATCAGCATTATTTGAAACGATTGCTGTATGGGCTGAGAAGAATGATGTAGATTTAGGTCATCAATTCACACTACTTGTTCGTGAGTTATACGATTTAACTGTTACACAACTTCTAGTAGCAGGAGCTAGCGATTATGATAAATCAGCCTTTATTAACTCTATACTAGGAGAAAATATATTAAATGAGGCTATAACAACTTCAATTACATTTAAAGATGATAGTCAAACTGAAATAACTGAGCTTACAGAACTAGATATACGAAATATACCAAACTTTGACGAACTTCATAACATACTAGCGGTACCTTCTCAGTCAAAACTAGAAAGAAAATGTATTGAAGTTAAATTACCAAGTAGATTTTTACGAAAAAATAAGTTTTCATTCCTTGTCACACCTACTGTGCATGGACAACTTGACAAAAACAGCTCTCACTTTGAATACTTACAGGCAGCAGATAGTCTCATCTATGTCCTAAATTCAGCTTTACCATTACATGATGAAGAGCTCGATACATTATTATATATTCGTGAGCAAGTACCAAATTTACAAATTAAATTCGTCTTACAAACAATTGATACGAATACTAGTGAAAATATCACGAACAGCATTAAAAAGAAAATACTCGTACATTTCCCAGAAGCACACTTTTTCCCTTACTCTCCTTCACAAGAGAGTAGTGAACAGCTAGGTAACGTAACAGACTCTATTCTTTCTAACCTTACTAAGCGTAACGTGGAAAAAGAACGCATTGAAAAATTATTATGGTTTATCCAAAAAACAATTGCATACCTTGTAAATGAACGTGTGGAATTAGAAAATACGTTAGTGAAATCCGTTCGCTGGAATAAACATATTTTAGTAAAACTTGATGGTTTTATTAATAATCTTACTGCCATTCAAAAAGATAAAATTCGTTCTATTACAGAATCTTATCTCTTAACGAAAGAAGAGATTACGCAGGATATACATTCTCAAATTCCTGAATTATTGCAGAGTTGCTCTGACCTCGTTCAAGAAGATAGTGATTTCAAACTGGTCCATGAAGAACTAAATGTAGCAATGAATGAAAGAATTCAAAAACATGTACAGCAAGTGCTTCTTCCTAAATTTACTGGGTCTATTCAAGAATGGATTGAAACTGCTCATAATGAATTCATTCAAGCTCAGGCTTATTTAGATGAAATGAGCGATACCTTTAATAAGCTCTATGAGGAAGAGCGTATTAAACTTCCTTGTGATTTCAAATTACTAGATGACTGGGATAGAGATGTTGCAAGAATGACGAATAGAATTACAGTAGCTAACATCAATATTTTATTACGCTTTACACCGACACAATTCTTCTTAAAGAGTGCAGGGAAATTATTCGGTAATATGCAAAAAAATCAATCTATGCTATCAAATAAATATAAACAATATATTGAAACAGAAGATTATACAGAAGTTGCTCAGATGATTTCAAAACAATTCTTCCTTCAATTTGAAGTATTTGAAGGTGCGCTAGAACGGGATATCATGATGTTCTTTAAAGACCCTCTTAGCATATTGAAACAAACCGTAGAAGCGGCCCAACTTGAAATACAAGAAGATGAGCAAACATTAACAAAGCTAAGAACAAACCCAGAAACTTATCATGATCCTTTAACACTCTTTAAATTGCAATTGTTACAACGAAAATTCATGTTAAATATCGACCAAAATAATGAACATATTGCTTCACAAGAAACAATAAATAAAACACCAACTGTTTAAATAAGAAAAACCAAGCAACTAATTCGCTTGGTTTTTCTTATTTTCAATCTACAATTTTCACATGTTCAAATGGATAATATATCGCCATGAACTTTCCTAATACTTCTGTTCTATCAATGAGCCCTAAGCCGTTCCTACTATCCCTACTAACTAAACGATTATCTCCCATCACAAAAATTTTATTTTTAGGAATTGTAATCGGTCCAAAATCTTCAGTTAAATTGATAAGTAATTTTTCTGCCTGTTTTTTATTATTCTTTAAATACTCCTCATTTTTCACTTGATGATTAACATATAATTGATCATTCTTCATCTCAATTACATCTCCTGGTAATCCAATAACTCTCTTCACATAGAAATTATCTGTCTTCACGACAATAATATCCTCTCTCTCATAACTTTCAAATCTCTTTGCAAGTTTATTAATAATTACTTTATCTCCATCTTGTAACGTCGGCCTCATCGATGCTCCTTTTACAGTCGTAGGGAAAAACAAAAAGATTTTTGCCAAAAACACTAATAAACATGCAATTGCAATTATTTCAAAGAATTCACGCAAACATTTTTTCTTTTGCATCATTCCACCATCTCATCATCTTTTTATTTTTATTATAAGTACTTCGACTGGTTAATTTCCACAAAATTCTGAATTACAACATTAGAATATTACAAATATAAAAATAATATTCCCTATAAATTCACTATTTTTATATACTATGTTTTCCATCTATCAAACAGGACTTTTCCTATGAAATTTATGCTTAGAAAGTATAAGATACTGCACAAATTAAACAAACAAATATAATAGCATAGCAATAAAAAAGATACTCTCAAAATAGTCTATCAACTATTTTTGAGAGTATCTTTTTATAATCCTACATATACAATACACATCTGCGCTGCGACATATGTAAACCAAATCCAAAGCGGTTCATACTTCAGTTTGCGCCCTCCGATATCTGTCACGCCGATAATAAAATCAGAAATCACAAACAGTAAACCACCAAGTGCTGGTATCCACCATATTCCTATATTCTCGTAATATAAGGCGAATGCAAAACATGCCATTCCTCCAACCCACAAACCGTAAATTAGAGCGCCTATTGTAAAAAGTTTGTCTTGTTTTTCATTTCGAATAAAGAAAAACCACCCTATAATTAGAAAGAGTCCGTATACGAATAAACCGATCCAAAAACCATTCCATGAAATACCTGTTTGTAAAAATGCTTTCACATAGAAACAATGTGCAAGAGCGAAAGTAACCATTCCTCCAATTAATCGATGAACAATTGGAATTAATCCTGCCATAAATAAATCCCCTACAGTTGATAAAGTCATACCGAGTGCAACCCACGTACTGTACTCAGCCGATGGATCTTGTAACCATATCCAAATTGCACTTCCTGTTAAAGAAAAACTAAGAATAAGACGAACTGCTAAAGGTAACGGCATATTATTTCTCGTTCTCTTCGTCTGTCCTATTGCATAAATTGCTCCCATTAAAAAAAGAATAATTTGCCCGACTAACACAATGTAAAGTACATTCATAATATGTTCTCCTCAATAAATGCTTTATTCTATCTTTTTTCGTTACATATATCACGTTCTCCTTTTTCTATGTAAAAAAAGAAGAACAATACTGTTCTTCCATTTTAATCGTTTTTCTGTTCTCTATGCTACTTGTTTTTCTTGCTCAACTTTCTTTTTAACCGGGTTACGATTTACTACAATAATTCCCGCTGCGACACATGCTAAACCAAATAGTACAAAGGAATGGATTGCTTCCCCTAAAATTAGACTTGATAGTAGCACACCAAACACTGGTATAAAGAACATATACATCGAGACTTTCCCTACTTTGTTATACTTCATAATTGTATTCCATATACAGAATCCGGCTGCTGATAAGAACGATAAATATATGAGCATAAGTATTGCATGTAGATTAAATGTGAATGGCATCATTCCAACTTGAAATGCACCTATACATAGCAACCCAATTGATCCGAAAATCATCTGATATGCTGTCATATACCCAATATCTAATGTTTTACTACCTTCTTTCGCTAATATGTTTCCATACGAATACATCATGGCTGCCCCAAGAAGTAATAAGCTACCTATTCCAAAATGAAATGATAAACTTCCATCACTCGGTACATTCACTAAAATCACACCGCAAAAACCGATAGCTACTCCAATTACTTTTCGCCTATTTAGAGCATCATCTTTATATAAAAAGTGTGCGAGTAGAATTTGAAAGAATGATGATGTTCCTGAAATAATCGCCCCTTCAATTCCTGAGCTGTAACTCATTCCAATATAAAAACATATATATTGAAGAAAAGTTTGAAACAAGCCAATTTGAACTAACTGCTTTCCTGTTCCTTTTTTGAACTTCATATCTTTTCCTAACGCTTTAAAAAATAATAAGAGCATTACACCAGATAAGAAAAAGCGATAGCCAGCAAATAATATTTGTTCCCCGGCTTCTTGTGGCTGAATTCCAAGTTCAACATAACTTAATTTAATAAAGGGAAATGCGCTTCCCCATAAAAATGTTGCTACTATTGCAGCAATAAACACGCCAATCGGATGGGTAAAAAATTTCTCTGTCTTCAACTTGATGTCTTCCTTTCCGACCTTTTTATGAACAATATTCATATATACCAAAGGAAATGCGAAAACACAAGTTTTCAGTTTATCCCGCTATTCGCCGGGCAGTAAAACTCCCACCTCCAAATTCGAATGGGGCAAAGAAATTAGCTGGGAGCCCTGCTGCCCGTAAAAGCCCGATTGGCGAGGGCTAATAATCAGCGTGGGATGAACAAAACCCCCACTAATTAAAGTTTCACGTTATACTAAAACAAAAACATATCATCTAAGAAAAACATATGCTATACTATAGAATAATTACAATATAATAACTATTAAAATCAGATTCAACAGAAATGCTGCTATCCATTATGGATGGCAGCTTTCGTCGTTTTATAGGGGTTTCGATTTTGATTCTTTTTCTCAATAAGAATTCGGAAGGAGCGAGTATTAATGAACGCAGAAGTAAAAACATTACAAGCACAAAAAGATATTTCTAATCCCTCTTTATGGGATACATTAAAGAAACATTATGAACTTATATTTGCAATCGCATCTGGTATTTTTATTTTAGCTGGTTGGTTATTCACAAAAAATGATGTAATAAGTGCAGGTATTACTTTATATATCCTTGCTTATGTAATTGGAGGATTTGCAAAAGCGAAAGAAGGTATTGAAGACACAATTGAAGAGAAAGAGCTAAATGTTGAAATGCTCATGATTTTTGCAGCTATCGGTGCCGCAGTTATTGGTTACTGGGCAGAGGGTGCTATTTTAATCTTCATCTTTGCATTAAGCGGAGCAATGGAATCTTATACATTAAGTAAAAGCCAAAAAGAAATTTCAGCGCTTCTTGATCTACAACCTGAAGAAGCATTACGTATTTCAAACGGAACTCCGGAACGTGTTCCAGTTGAACAATTACAAATTAACGATATTATTTTAATTAAGCCAGGTGAGCGTGTTCCTGCTGATGGCACTATTCATACTGGTGAAACAAATATTGATGAAGCTGCTATTACAGGAGAACCCATTCCGAATGAGAAAAAATTCGGCGATGAAGTATTTGCCGGCACTGTAAATTTACGTGGTGCTATTGAAGTTAAAATTACGAAGCCGAGCGATCAAACATTATTCCAAAAGATTATTCGTCTCGTTCAAAGTGCACAAAGCGAAAAATCCCCATCACAACTATTCATCGAAAAATTTGAAGGAACATACGTAAAAGGTGTACTACTTGTTGTTGCGCTTATGATGTTTGTTCCTCATTTCTTACTTGATTGGAGTTGGAATGAAACGTTTTATCGCGCGATGATTTTACTTGTAGTCGCTTCTCCTTGTGCGCTAGTTGCAGCCATTACACCGGCAACTTTATCAGCAATTTCAAACGGAGCGAGAAACGGTATTCTCTTTAAAGGTGGTATTCATTTAGAACGTCTAGCTTCAGTAAAGGCGATTGCCTTTGATAAAACAGGAACATTAACACAAGGAAAACCTACTGTAACAGATGTATATGTTCGAGAAGACATAGCAGAAAGTGAAGTACTTTCTATTACAGCAGCGATTGAAAGTCACTCTACACATCCTTTAGCAGAAGCGATTGTTAAATATGCAAAACATGCTTACGACATTACGATAAAAAAACCAGAAAACGTTGAAGATGTAACTGGTTTTGGATTAAAAGGAATATTAGAAAACAAATCTTATAAAATTGGTAAAGCTGATTTTATTGGAGAAGAAACAAAGACATTTCATAATGGCATTTCTGCTTCACTTGAAAAAGAGGGGAAAACTGTCGTTTATATTAGTGATGAGGATGGTATTCTTGGACTAATCGCTTTAAAAGATACCCTTCGCCAAGAAACGATAGCGGCTATTCGTGATTTGCAAAGCATTGGTGTCGAAGCAATCATGATTACTGGTGATAATGAAGAAACAGCAAAAGCAATTGCCAATGAAAGTAATATAAAAGAATATTACGCATCATGTTTACCGGAAACAAAAGTTGAAACGATAAAGCAGTTAAAAGAAAAGTACGGCATAGTCGCCATGGTTGGAGATGGTATAAACGATGCACCTGCACTCGCTACTTCTAGTATTGGTGTTGCAATGGGTGAAGGAACAGACGTAGCATTAGAGACTGCAGACGTTGTTCTTATGAAAAACGAATTATCTCGTCTCTCTCAAGCAATCCGTTTATCAAAACGAATGAACCGTATTGTGAAGCAAAACGTTATCTTCTCTTTAGCCGTCATTGCAATGCTGATTTGTTCTAATTTCTTGCAGTTTTTAGCTCTTCCATTCGGTGTTATTGGACATGAAGGAAGTACCATTCTTGTAATCTTGAATGGCTTACGATTATTAAAAGGAAATAAGTAACGGGTCCCTGATAAAGGACCCGTTTTTTTTAATGGTAGCTATTGTGACCGTTCGCACTACTGCTCGTTTTATGCTTTGGATGCGAACTGCTCTTTTGTTTATTATTACTTTTATTATTGTGGTTCTTTTTATTATTACTCATGAAATATCCCCCCTGTTCCCTTTTATTATGGAACAAGAGCTCATTTTTCATTACGGGAATTATTGTCACCCGTTCTATAATGATGGAGTAAACCATTAATTTCACCGCCAAGTAAAATTACCCACGCAGTTAAGTAAAACCATAACATTAAAATAATGATACCACCGAGACCACCATATGTATTAGCGTAATTTGCAAATTTATCTACATAATAGGCAAATGAGTACGATACCACAATCCATCCTACAGTAGCAAATATTGCTCCCGATATGACTTCTCTTCGCTTTAATTTCCGATCAGGCGCAAATGTATATAAAAAGCTAAACAAAGCGATTAAGACAAAGAAACTTGCTACTAAACGCGTAATACTCCAAACATAAGAAAAACTATCCGATAAACCAATTGCTTTAAACACGGCTGCCCCAATCACTTGTCCAAATACTGGGACAATTAGTGCAAACACAATCATAAAAATTATCGCTAACGTGAACACGATAGATAAAGCTCTTGTTTTAATAAAGGAACGAGTTTCTGTTACATCATAAGCGCGGTTAAAAGCGTTCATAACCGCATTCACCCCGTTTGAAGCAAACCATAACATCGATAGTAAACCGAATGATAATAAACCACCATTTTGTTCGTTTACAACTTTATCTACGTTTACTTCAATTAAGTTCATCGCATCTTCTGGTACGTACGGTTCTAATAAATTGAGCACACTTTCTGTTTGAAGGTCAATAAAGCCAAGAAGCGTAATTAAGAAAACAAGCCCAGGGAAAATCGCAAGCAAGAAGAAATAAGCGAGCTGTGCTGCTAAGCCCGCTACATCATCGCGCATCGTCCGGTCATATAAATCTTTCCCAAACGAAAAGGTGCGATTTCTTTTTGCTTTTTCTAGAAATTTCCTCATATTTTTTAGACGCTTTTCTTCTCTTCTTTATTTTGCTTTAGCTCAATGTATGCTTCAGTTTTTTTTTCCTCTGCATTTGAGTCCTTCATAAATAATTCACGCGCTTCTTTCATACCACCATCTTCAGCTACTACTGGCTCTTCTTCTGCTTTAAGCTCATCTACCTTTGGAGATACAGCTTGAATTTCAATCGTTTCCGGCTTTTCTACTGGCACAACTTTTCTCTTACTAAAAATTTCTTTCGTCTCTTTTAACGTTTCTACAACAGACGGCGTCAATTTTTTGATTTCTGCTACTTTCGCTTTTACTACATTGAAATCAGCAAGTTCGCGTCCTTTATCTGTAACAGTTTGCACTTTTTCTTTTATCTTCGAATTTTCACCAATTTCAATCATCTTTGTTTTTGCTTTTTCTGCCGTGTTTTTTACTTTTTCACGGTTTTCTTTCTTTAACATAGATACAGCTACACCTGCAGCTACACCAATCGCAATGTTTCGAGCAATATTATTTTTCTTTGCCATATTCCTTCACCCTTTCATTTCTTATATTAGAAAGTATTACTTTCTAAGCTTCCTCATATTCCTTGTTCATTTCGAATGAAAGCTACTAGCTTTGCACACCCTTCTGTTACAAGGTCATACACTTCTTGGAAGTTCCCTGTAAAGTAAGGGTCAGGAACGTCTGTCCAGCCACCGTCTGGAACACAATCGGACAGTCTACCAATATAGCCTTCAGTTTTACCAAAACTTTTTAAATCCGCTATATTCTTGTTGTCCATGGCAATAATATAATCAAACTTTGTTAAGTCTTCTTTTTCTACTTGCCGTGCTTTAATTCCTTCAAAAGAGACTTCATTTTCTTTTAAAATTTTTTTTGTTCCTTTATGTGGCGGATGACCAATATGCCAATCTCCAGTTCCTGCAGAATCAATGACACTTTTCTCTTCGAGTCCCTCTTTTACGACAAGATCCCGAAAAATTGCTTCTGCCATTGGAGAACGACAAATGTTCCCAAGACAAACAATACTCGGACCATATTTTTGTTTCTTCCCTTCTTGGTGCATTTCTTACTATATACTTATATAGTATAAACAACCAATTATTAATTATAAAGGAAATCCCTACTAATTTAATAGGATTGAAAAGTTTCATTAACGAAAATGATAAAAAAATGTTAAGATAACCTTATGTTATTTTAAAGGGGGACACTTCGGTGGATTTATCCGTAAAATCAGAAGCAAACGTTGAATATATGGTAGAAGCTATTAAAGAAAAATTACGCATGGTTAATGCTGGAGCAATGAGAGCTGCTAGTTTTAACGAAGAAATGTACGAGGACTTACGTGACATTTATGAGCACGTTATGAAACGTGAAACATTCAGTATTAGTGAAATGCAAGCTATTACTGAGGAATTAGGTACATTAATTAAAAAATGACAAAGAGCCTCAAGTATTCGAGGCTCTTTTAATTTCAACAAATTCATGACAACTCTTCTCTTTTCCTCCTCACATTCTAAATTACTGTACAATGAAAGTAGAACCTCACCTTAGATTTTTTCTCCATACATACTACTCTCAAAAAATTGCCACACTACCATTGCTAACTGTTTTTACTGGAGGTGCTTACTTATGAGCAATTGGTACAGTAAGACGAAAAATCAAACATTAATCGACCTAGAAACAAATGAACAACACGGTTTAACAGATAAAATCGTAAATGAACGTTTAAAGCAATATGGTTCTAATGAATTAGCTACCAAACAAAAACGTACTTTATGGCAGCGCGTTTTCGCCCAAATTAATGACGTCCTCGTATATGTCCTTATTATCGCGTCCCTTATTTCCGCCTTTGTAGGTGAATGGGCTGATGCAAGTATTATCGCGCTCGTTGTAGTTTTAAATGCTGTTATTGGTGTAATCCAAGAATCGAAAGCGGAACAGGCTTTAGAAGCATTGAAAAAGATGGCAACACCTAAAGCTATCGTAAAGCGAGATGGTGAACTAAAAGAGATTCCATCTGAGCACGTCGTTCCAGGTGATATCGTTATGCTTGATGCTGGGCGGTATATCCCCTGCGATTTACGACTTATCGAAACTGCGAATTTAAAAATTGAAGAATCTGCTCTAACTGGTGAATCTGTCCCTGTCGATAAAGATGCAGTCTACCACCCTTCCATGCAAAATGATGAGCAAGTACCATTAGGTGATCAAAAAAACATGGCCTTTATGTCGACGTTAGTAACATACGGACGTGGCATCGGTGTTGCTGTTGAAACTGGGATGCATTCACAAATTGGCAAGATCGCTACCCTTTTACATGAAGCAGACGATGATATGACACCACTTCAAAAAAGCTTAGCACAAGTAGGAAAATATTTAGGATTTGTCGCTGTAGCTATTTGCACTACTATGTTTCTCATCGGTTTTTTACAGGGCCGGGATACGTTAGAAATGTTTATGACCGCAATTAGTTTAGCTGTTGCAGCCATTCCAGAAGGCTTACCAGCTATCGTTTCCATCGTTCTTGCAATTGGTGTTCAGCGTATGATTAAACAAAACGTTATCATTCGTAAACTACCCGCTGTTGAAGCTCTCGGTTCTGTCACAATTATTTGTTCAGATAAAACAGGTACATTAACTCAAAATAAAATGACCGTTACTCACTTTTATAGTGATCGCACCTACGACCAGCTAGAAAATTTGAATGTAAATAATGATGCACACCGTCTATTATTAGAAAATATGGTTTTATGCAACGATGCCTCTTACGGTGCCGACTCACAAACAGGGGATCCTACAGAAATTGCCCTTCTTGTTGCCGGAAGCTCTTTTAACATTCAAAAAGATCATTTAGAAAATAAACATGAACGTGTTAACGAATTGCCTTTCGATTCTGATCGTAAAATGATGTCAACTGTACATACGTACGATGAAGGCTACTATAGCATGACGAAAGGTGCTATTGATAAACTTTTACCTCACTGTACCCATATCTTTATAAATAATAAACTTGAGGTCCTAAAAGATTCTGATAAAAATCAAATATTAGAAGCTGCCGGGTCAATGTCGCAAGAAGCCTTAAGAGTACTTTCATTCGCATATAAACGATACGATTTAAACGATATGGATATAAATCATCTCGAAGAAAATCTCATCTTTATCGGTCTTGTCGGTATGATTGATCCACCACGTACAGAAGTAAAAGATTCAATTACAGAATGTAAAAAGGCTGGTATTCGCACAGTTATGATTACGGGTGATCATAAGGATACCGCCTTTGCAATTGCCAAAGAACTTGGCATTGCTGAAGAAATATCTGAAATTATGATTGGAACTGAATTAGATAACATTCCAGATACAGAACTAGCAAGTAAAATTAATCACTTAAATGTATTTGCTAGGGTCTCTCCAGAACATAAAGTGAAGATTATAAAAGCATTACGTGCTAAAGGAAATATCGTTTCCATGACTGGTGACGGTGTAAATGATGCTCCATCTTTAAAACAAGCAGATGTTGGAGTAGCAATGGGAATTACAGGAACAGATGTCGCAAAAGGCGCAGCAGATGTAGTTTTAACAGATGATAACTTCTCATCTATTGTGAAAGCTGTTGAAGAAGGAAGAAATATTTATCGTAATATTAAAAAGTCTATTCTCTTCCTACTTTCTTGTAACTTCGGCGAAATTATAGCTCTCTTTTTAGCTATTTTACTCGGCTGGGCAACACCACTACGCCCTATTCACATTTTGTGGGTAAATTTAATTACAGATACACTGCCTGCATTATCACTCGGTGTTGATCCTGAAGATCCAGATGTGATGAAGGAAAAACCACGACATGCGAAAGAAAGCTTATTTAGCGGCAGCGTTCCTTTTCTTATTTTCAATGGGGTTGTAATTGGACTTCTTACTTTAACAGCCTTTATCGTTGGGGCAAAGCTCTATACAGGAGATACAAATTTATTTCCTCTCTTCCCAGAGCAAATTGATGAAGACGCGCTATTACACGCTCAAACGATGGCATTTGTCGTTCTTAGTTTCTCTCAACTCGTTCATTCATTTAACTTACGTTCAAGAACGAAATCAATTTTTTCAATTGGGATATTTACAAATAAATATTTAGTCTTCTCACTTCTAATCGGTGTTCTTATGCAAGTGTGTATCATCTCCATCCCACCTCTTGCCAATATATTCGGTGTGCATGCATTAACAATGCGAGATTGGGGATTTGTTCTCTTGTTAAGTATCATTCCGCTTGTTGTGAATGAAATCATTAAATTAGTTAAGAGAAACTAAAAGGCAATGAGGACTGTTCCTCATTGCCTTTTCTTTATCCTTGTAATTCTTTTTTGATGTTCTCTGTTAATGTAGCCATACGCTTACGACTTTCTTCACGCTCACGTTTATTTTGCTCTTCAATTTGTTGTGTTTCTTGCATACCTCTTGAAATAATGTTCCAAGTTTCCTCAAGTGTTTCCATCTTAATACTAGAAGAACCTGATAATCTCGCTACTTCCACACTTTGAGTTGCGATATTTTGTGCATTTTTCTTAAGTAATTCATTTGTACGGCGATCAAGTTCAGCCATAGAGTCCGCAACAAGCTTTTGACGTTTCGCATTTACCGCTTGAATGATACCATTTTTAAAGATAGGAATCGTTGTAATAAATGCTGTATTGATTTTACCGATTAATTTATTGTTACCGCGTTGAATCATACGAATTTGTGGTGCTGTTAATAGAGCAACCATACGTGCTTTTTCTAAATCATCAATACGTTGTTCTAAAATTTCAACAGAGTTTTTAAGCGATTCTAATTCAATACCCGCTAACTGATCATTATTACGTATGCGCTCTTCGTACATCGGAACTAACTCTGTATTTAAACGCTCTAATAACATTTCCCCTGCTACTACGTATTTTTCTAAGTCTAAATAATACTTTAAGTTTTGCTCATATAAACCATCTAACGTACCAATTGATTTTTTCATTTCATCTTGATACTTCGTAATTTCTACGTATACTTTATCCATTTCGCGACCCATCGTCTGATACTTACTAAAGATTTGTTCAATCATTTTATCTGCTTTTTTGAACATACGTGAGAAGAAACCACTTTTCTCTTCCGCAAAGTCTTTACTATCAAATCTGTCCATAATTTTACCAAGCTGTTTTAATAATTCACCAGAGTCTTCTACTTTCGATAAAGACATTGTATGTAAAATTTGATCAGCGAAACGTGAAATTTCCATAGAAGGTTCTTTTCCGAGTTCAATTAATTCTAATTGATCTTTAATGTCTACTGCGTTATAAATACGTTGCACTTCTGCATCTTGTCTAAGTTGCAAGCGAACATCTTGTGCGGTTTGCTCATTCAATTCTGTTTTCGAATCTAGTACGACTGGGTTATTCATATGGTATTCTCCCTTTCCTTATAAAAATGGACGAAATAGTCCTTTTATTGTTTGTGATAAATTTTTATAGGCTGATGAACCATGAAATTCAAGATCGAAATTAACTTCTTCAAGCCAATGTGAATCAAATGCTCCTGATTGAATATACGGTTCAATATCGTTTCTCCCCGTTGGATTAAAGTGGAATACATCTACTCCAATTTGATTTAAAAATAGTAATAACACAGCATCAGAACGACTTAATTCTCCGCTCTTCTCATTATTAAATATAACAATTTTCGGTACTTCTTGCGAATAATCAAATTTCTCAAGCTGCTCTAAAATGTTCGGTGGTATTTGAGAGAGTTGTGCGAAAACATACAGTGCTACATCTTGTTTCGTCTCTTTCGCAATTGGTTTACACATTTCACTTTCGCACGTATGGATGATTGCTTCTGCAATACCATGTTGTAATCCTTCTGGTAAACGCTTATGCGGCCACCAATGGCTGTTCATAATTAAATCCGGATGTAACTTTCCCCCGCGGTCCAATGCATCTCGATAATGATATTGGAAATTCGCTTTTTGTTCTTTCGTGAACGGGAATGTATTAATCAAGAAACTGTTATCAAATGATGTAACAGCCTTTAGTCGCTGAAAATATTCTTTATCATTCTTTGAAACACCTGATATTTTTGCAAATAAAGAAGGAATATAAATATGCTTATTTTCAACAAAGAATGTTGGGCGTACAAATGCCTTTTCTTTCGTAATTAAAAAGAGTTCATCGTACGTTGTTTTGAGCGTACGGGCTACAGGTGTATACGAACGGAATTGCCACGGTTTGTATAATAATGAATTATCGTGGTGAAGTACTTGCTCGATTTCTTTTGAAGCTTGATAAGCTACTGTTGCGACGCGTTCACGACGCCGATCAGGAAATGGTTCCAATGAAATACGGCCTGAATGAGATACGACAAAGGTCTTTCCTTCCTCATCTACACTCTCAAATCCATCTTTTCCTTCTGGGTGATAATAAAGCACATCACAGCCGAGCATAATAAGAAAGTATAAGAAATATATACGACTCTCCGTCGCATCACCGTACCAAACGATACGTGGCATTTGTTTCTTATAATTAATCGTAGAGAACCACTTCGCTACGTAATTTTCACTTAATTTAATCATATCGATTAAGAAACGCCGGAATCCTTCTGTTTTTAAAGATTGATTATGTTGTTTCTCATACAATTTCAATACAGAAATAAACTTTGTATGTATATAATGCTGTAAATCAGGATTGTCTACTTGCGGTAATAGTTGTTTTCCAGACAAATGTGCTACAAGCCTATTTACTGTAAGTCCATTCGGCGCTTCTTGATGTAATGCAAAAACTTCTTGAATATGGCGCAGTTTTTCGGGATCAATCACCTTATTTAAATTTTGTTCATGCAAAACCTCAATCCCTTTTGCTTCACTATAATCAAATAGTTCATTGAAATATTCATCTACATCATTCGGAACACCAAGAATGCGACTTGCTATATAACTAAATTTCATCTCATTCTCTGTCAGTTCATATTGTGGGCGTTTTTCTAAAAGCGCTTCAAATTGCTTTAAATCTGATTCATCTTTTAATGCACATGGTTGAAGTGTAAAACGTGAAAACACAACAGTTCACCTCCAAAAACATTTACGTTTTTTATAAAGTCTCTCTTCTATTATAAACTATTTTTAGTTATAAAAAATGGGCGCTCGCATAACGAGCAAACCCATTTCAATTATTTATGTTCATTTTTAGTAGCTGCAACTTCTTCTTTAGCTTGTCCAGAATTCTTCATGTAGTGAAGTATAAATGTTGCTCCAAACGCTATAACTAAAATAATAAAGAACAGCGTATGACTTACTTCAATATGAATGACAGACAGTAGCATTTTTGCTGCAATAATTAAGATTAAAATATATGCTGTCGTTTCAAGTTCTGGAATACGCTCTAACAATTTTAAGAATACGCCAGCAATACCGCGCATCATTAAAATACCGAGCATTCCACCTAATAGTAAAATCCAAACTTCATTCGATACACCAAATGCAGCAAGTACACTATCTACAGAGAATGCGATATCCATTAATTCAACCATCGCAACTGTCCCCCAGAAGACACCAAACATTCTGAAGAGAATACTATTTTGGTTCATACCATGAGCTTCCTCTTCTTCTGCATTACCTTTTCTTTTATCAATGAAGTATTTAACTGAAAGCCAAGCTAAGTAAAGTGCACCTAACACTTTTACCCATGCTAATTTAATTAAGAACATTCCAATTCCAATTGCAATAAAACGGAATACATAAGCTCCAATAAGTCCATAGAATAATGCTTTTTTTCGTTTTTCTTCTGGAAGATGTTTTACCATTACCGCTAACACAAGTGCATTGTCAGCAGATAATAACCCTTCAAGTACAACAAGTGTACCTATTAACCCCCAAGATACTGGATCTTGTAACACTTTAATCCACATGTCCAAGTCGAAAAACTGAGCATACGTATCAAGGATTCCTTGCAAAATACTCATCTTACCTTTATCCCCTATTCTTTGCTAGATTTATAGAAAGGTCAAAAAAAGGAAACGAATACCGTTTCCCTTCTTATGCATCCAAGCCATACGCTCTTACAAGCGCACCTAATCCACCTTGGAATCCACTTCCTACTGCACTAAACTTCCACTGTCCATTATGACGATATAATTCACAAAAGACAACTGCTGTTTCAATGGAGAAATCTTCCCCTAAATCAAAACGAAGAACTTCTTCGTTTGTTTCTTCATTTGCTAAACGCACGAATGCATTTGCAACCTGTCCAAAGTTTTGATTACGGCCTTCTCCATCATAAATTGTAACTGTAATAGCAATTTTATGAACATCTGCTGGAACCTTTTTCAAATCGACAACAAGTTGCTCATCATCACCGTCACCTGCACCTGTACGGTTATCTCCTGTATGTAAAACTGATTCACAAGGAGACTGTAAATTATTATAGAAAATAAAATCAGTTTCCTTCGTACATTTCCCGTTCGCATCTAATAAAAAGGCAGATGCATCTAAATCGAAATCAGATCCACCATCATAAGATTTAATATCCCATCCAAGACCAATTACTGCTCTTGATAAACCTGGGCTTGTTTTAGCTAAATCTATTTTCTGTCCTTTTTGCAATTGAATAACCATATATTTTCACCTCTATATTTTAATTTCAAAAAATATATCCATCAGTAAATACGCGTTTCACCGATGGATATATAAATCTATTACTCTACATCTAAACCAAAGTTATTACATAGAGAACCTAATCCACCTTGGAATCCACTTCCGATTGCATTGAATTTCCATTCACCTGCGTGACGGTATAATTCACTTACTACTACTGCAGTTTCAATAGAGAAATCTTCTCCTAAATCGTAACGAATTAATTCTGCATTCTTTTCTTCATCCATAATGCGTACGAAAGAGTTAGAAACTTGTCCGAAGTTTTGGCTACGGCCTTCTCCATCATAAATTGTAATTGTGAAGCAAATACGCTCGATATGTGCAGGAACATTTTTTAAGTCTATTTTAATTGTTTCATCGTCGCCTTCACCTGCACCTGTACGGTTATCTCCTAAATGCTCTACAGCACCATTCGCACCTTTTGGATTATTATAGAAAACGAAATCCTCTGCTCCTGAAACTTTACCGTTAGCACCTACTAAGAAGATACTAACATCTAAATCGAAATCGCTTTGTCCGTCATAACGATTCGTATCCCAACCAAGTCCTACAAGAACTTTCGAAAGACCTGGATTTGTTTTTGTTAAGTCTACCTTTTGTCCTTTTTTCAATGAAATTGATGCCATATACAATTCCTCCTTGGTTTATCTTATTGGTAACGTGATACAATCTCACTTAAGTTTTTATCTTGTGTTCCTTCTCCAACTGCTGAAAACTTCCATTCGTTTCCGTCTCGATACATTTCCCCTGCAATTAAAGTCATTTTGCCAGCGTAATTATCTGACAAGTTATAACGTGCTAATTCTTCACCTGTTTGTGGGTTTTGAATACGAATATATGCATTGCGAATCATCCCAAAGTCTTGACGACGATTTACACAGTCATAAATATTTACAACGAATACTAAACGATTAATACGGCTCGGAACTTTATGTAATTCTACGAAAATTGTTTCGTCGTCACCAGCGCCTTCACCTGTTAAATTATCTCCTGAATGAATGATACTACCACAAGTAGAAAGTTTGTTGCCGAAGTAAACTAGATCATTTTTGTTTAAAAAACGATCCCCTTCTAACATAACGACAGATGCATCACAATCTACACTTGGTTTACTTCCAAATAAAGAAGACAGAAACCCACCTGATTGCCCAATTGGATCCCAGCCTAAGCCAACCTGCAGTTTCGCTACTCTCGGTTGTCCTTTTGTTAAATCAATCTTTTGTCCTTTTTCTAAAATAATAGGCATGAAGTTTCTTCCTTTCTACAAAGCATTTTCCAAATCGGAAAACATTGTATTCTCCTCTTATATTGTAGCATTATTTATCTAATGAGAAAAAGGATAAATTCTCAATTATATGAAAACAGATACTATATTTATTTATACTGATGTAATAAGTGGTAAATAGAACCAATCATTCCTGCACAATTGCCGCTTTGCGCAAGTTTAATCTCACAATTACTATAAATATCTTGATTTAAGTATGTTCCTATCTCTTCCTTCACTTCATTTAAAAAATCATCTCCTCTTTCAGTAATTCCCCCACCAATAATAATCATTTTCGGATTAAAAATATAAGCAAGGTTACTAATTCCAATCGCCAAATGTTTAAAGAAAATCTTCACGGCTTGAATAACACTGCTATCACCCTTATCATATAATTCGAAAATTGTTTTACCATCCCACTCCTTTTCACCTTTATATCTTCGTACGAGATGAATTAATCCCGAAATTGAGGCAACCTCCTCAAAAGTATTCCCTTCTATTAACATGTTCCCCCATTCCCCAGCGCCAAACGAATGTCCACGGTATAACTCCCCATTTATAACAATTGCTCCACCAATGCCCGTTCCAAGCGTAAGCATAATAAAATCGCTTTCTCCCCTCCCTGTACCTTTCCATTTCTCGCCTAAGGCCGCACAATTAACATCATTTTCAATAGATACAGGAACTTTTAATACTTCTTGTAGTCTCTCAACAATAGAAATATTAGCATAACGCGGAATATGATCCACACCTCCCGTTATAACTCCTTTATCAATATCAACAATTCCCGCTGTACTAATACCAATTCCGGAAATAGTATGTTCAGTCATTAACTTTTTTGATAAACATATAAGTTTTTGAACAATTTGTTCCCCGCCCAAGTGAATTTCTGTTGGAACCTTTTTATGTATTAGTACTACCCCTATTTCTGAAACAATTCCATATTTAATTTGCGTACCACCAATATCAAATGCAATATATTCTTTCATCCGTTGCCACTTCCTCTACTGTTATGAGTGTAAATTCTCCATCACTCTACTATTTGCAAGGAATTTACATTAACTCTTTTCTCCCTTTAGAAATACACCACCTTTTTCTATATATAGTTTTTTTTGCATAAAACTCTTTTTCCTATGAAATATTACAAAGGGGTGTATTTTAGATGGAACAATAATTTTTTCTTCAGGAGGAAAACAATGACAAAAATCTTCATTCTAGCATCAACACTTTCTTTATCCTTTTTTAGCGGCTTAAATATTGGTAATGCTGCAACTGAAAACTTCCATCCAATAACAAACGCTATTGTACAAAATAACGATACTTTAGCAGAAGGTAATTCAAAAGATAATAATGAACCTCCAGGAAACAATGGTTCTCAGGACGATAGTGGTTCTGGTGGCAACGGTTCTGGTGGCAACGGTTCTGGCGGCAATGGTTCTGGCGGCAGTGGTTCTGACGGCAGTGGTTCTGACGGCAGTGGTTCTGGCGGCAATGGTTCTGGCGGCAGTGGTTCTGGCGGCAATGGTTCTGACGGCAACGGTTCTGGTGGCAATGGTTCTGGTGACAATGGCTCTGGTGGCAACGGTTCTGGTGGCAACGGTTCTGGTGGCAGTGGTTCTGGTGGCAATGGCTCCGGTGGCAACGGTTCTGGTGGCAGTGGTTCTGGCGGTAACGGCTCTGGTGGCAGTGGTTCTGGCGGTAACGGCTCTGGTGGCAGTGGTTCTGGTGACAATGGCTCTGGTGGCAATGGCTCTGGTGGCAACGGTTCTGGTGGCAGTGGTTCTGGTGGCAATGGCTCCGGTGGCAACGGTTCTGGTGGCAGTGGTTCTGGCGGTAACGGCTCTGGTGGCAGTGGTTCTGGTGACAATGGCTCTGGTGGCAGTGGTTCTGGTGACAATGGCTCTGGTGGCAATGGCTCTGGTGGCAATGGCTCTGGTGGCAACGGTTCTGGCGGTAACGGCTCTGGCGGTAACGGCTCTGGTGGCAGTGGTTCTGGTGGCAGTGGTTCTGGTGGCAGTGGTTCTGGTGGCAGTGGTTCTGGTGGCAGTGGTTCTGGTGGCAGTGGCTCTCAGGGCGGCAACCGTGTTAAAGGCGACAGCAGTTCTCAAGGTGGTAATGGCTCTCAGGGCGGCAACCGTGTTAAAGGCGATAGCGGCTCTCAAAGCGGTAACGCAAAAGATAATGCAACAAAACAAGGCAATAAATTGCCTAATACTGCAACGCATTATCCTGCATCTATTTTAATTGGTCTTTCGACATTCCTAATTGGTGTGTTACTATTTATTCGTCGTAAAAACGCAAAATAAAAAAATCATCCTTCCATCTAAAAATACATGAAACAGATTATAAAGTGAAACTTTAATCAGTGGGGATTTTGTTCATCCCCCACTGATTATTAGCCTTCACCAATCGGGCTTTTACGGGCAGCAGGGCTCCCACCTAACTTCTTAGCTCCAGCCGAATTTTGAAGTGGGAGTTTTACTACCTGGCAAATAGCGGGATAAAACTAAAAAGACTTTGATTGCATTTTATTATGCAATCAAAGTCCTTTTTGTCATCTAGTAGAAAGAGTATTAATACGCTTTTCCCCAATACACCATCTGCTTCGCTTTTTTACTACAGCAAATACATTCGTCAGCTAAACTTTCTTGTTCGAACGGAATACAACGTGAAGATACTCCAACTTCTTCTTTTAATTTTTCTTCACAAGCTAGTTCTCCACACCACATCGCTTTAATAAAACCTTGCTTTTCATCAGCCGCTTTTTTCATCTCTTCGAAATTCGTCACACTATACGTATTCTCATCGCGAAATACTTTTGCTTTGCTAAATAAAGAATGGTGAATTTCCTCAAGTAGTACTGGAATGCGTTCTTCTAATTGATCCATTGATATAAACTCTTTTTCTTTCGTATCTCGCCTTACAAGTACAACTTGATTCTTTTCAATATCCTTTGGACCAACTTCTAATCTAATTGGAACACCCTTCATTTCATACTCATTAAATTTCCAGCCAGGTGTTTTATTGCTAGCATCTATTTTTACACGTGCAACCTTCTGAATACGTCCTTGCAACTCTGTTGCTTTTTCTAACACACCTTCTTTGTGCTGAGCAATAGGAACGATAACAACTTGTACTGGAGCGACTTTCGGTGGCATTACAAGTCCGTTATTATCGCTATGAACCATAATAAGTCCACCTATCATTCTTGTTGATACACCCCAAGATGTTTGATGTACGTATTGCCATTTACCGTTACGGTCTAAAAACTTAATATCAAATGCTTCAGAGAAATTCGTTCCAAAGTTATGAGATGTTCCTGTTTGAAGTGCTTTTCCATCATGCATTAAACTTTCAATCGTATAAGTTGCCTTCGCTCCTGCAAACTTTTCTTTTTCTGTTTTTTGCCCTTTAATAACCGGAATCGCTAAATACTCTTCACAAAAAGCAGCATATAGATTTAAAATATTTAATGTTTCAATTTGAGATTCTTCTGCCGTTTCATGAATCGTATGACCTTCTTGCCATAAAAATTCAGTTGTACGAAGGAATGGTCTCGTCGTCTTCTCCCAACGAACTACTGAACACCACTGGTTATATAACTTTGGTAAATCATTATATGATTGAACAATTTTTGAAAAATGCTCACAGAATAGAGTTTCAGATGTAGGACGTATACAAAGTCTTTCCGCCAATTTCTCATCTCCGCCATGAGTAACCCATGCTACTTCAGGAGCAAATCCTTCAACATGATCTTTCTCTTTTTGTAATAAACTCTCTGGAATAAACATTGGCATGTACACATTTTCATGACCAGATTCTTTTAATTTTTCATCCATCACTTTCTGCATATTTTCCCATAATGCATAACCGTATGGACGTAAAATCATACAACCTTTCACACTTGAATAATCAACAAGCTCCGCTTTTTTTACAATATCGGTATACCACTGAGCAAAGTCTTCTTCCATTTTCGTAATGGCTTGTACTTGTTCTTTTACCATAGTTATTCTTCCTCCTTTAGAAAATAGAAAAAGCCCGCGTCCCCAAATAGGGACCGAGCTTTGTCGGCGTTACCACCCTGATTCATACACAAAAAAATTGAGTATGCTCTCTTTTTGATAACGGGAATTTCCCGCTGCATATGCAGAACTCAAAGGTAGGTTCCATATCGCCTCTTTAAGAATCTTCCAGCCAAAAGGATTCTCTCTCTGCAAAAAGGTAAGACATGTACTATTCCTTTTTCATCGTTATAACAAAATAAATTTGTTGAATATCATAATATAAATTTTATTTCAAAACAAGAGCCAATTTTCTTATTTTTATACATTTTTTTCAATTATCACTGTTTTATACGTAACTTTTCCGAACTATTTTTACAAGTTGATGAGCAACCATACCAATTAGTGTACCAATTAAAACGAAGAAACAAATAAATCCGTATCCCATTCCTTCCCAACCACCAATAGCGATCATTGTTACAGGAAAGAAAGCTAAACAAAGAAGTACTAAACTAAGTGCAAATATAATATCAAACTGTTTATCTGGAAAACGTTTCTTTAGTAAATATGACATAAAAAATACAAGGAGAACGGTGACTCCACCAATGATGTAAAAGATACCAAATCCATCTAGCCAATCCATAGTATTCCCTCCTTCCATTCATTCCCTTATACTTATTATATGTTTAATTTTTCTGAAAATAAATAACGAAATTTTATTCAAAAATATATTTTTATTACCAGGTATTAATAGTAATATATAAGAATAGGTTTTATATAATCAGGAGGGAAACTTTATGGATAAAGCATTAACAAATCACGTCATTATTTTATCTTTCGACTGCTTATCAGCTTTAGATTTTCCTATATTACAAAAACTACCTAATTTCCAAACTTTAATAAAAAAGGGCGCGATTGCGAAAAAAGTGGAGCCAATTTATCCTTCTGTAACATATCCAAGCCACTCAACAATCGTAACCGGTAATTATCCTAATAAGCATGGCGTTGTCAGCAATACATTACTTCAACCAGGACGTGATTCACCAGATTGGCATTGGTACCGAAAGTCCATTAAAGGAACAACTTTATATGATGAAGCACGCAAAGCAAATTTAACGACAGCAGCCCTTCTATGGCCTGTTACTGGAAGAGCAAATATCGATTACAATTTACCGGAAATTTTTCCAAATAGACCGTGGCAAAATCAAATTTTAGTTTCATTATTTAGCGGTAGCCCGCTATATCAATTAGATTTAAATCGTCGTTTCGGCCATATACGAAATGGATTGTCACAGCCTGAGCTTGATAATTTCGTCCTTGCTTCTGCCGTACATACAATTCAGACGAAAAAGCCTAATGTTATGTTTGTACATTTTACTGATTTAGATACTCACAGACATTACCATGGCTTCGAGTCTGAGGAAACAGTAGCTGCAATCCACAGACACGACGAACGCCTCGGAAAAATTATCCATACATTAAAAGAAAGTGGTATATACGAAGAAAGTACAATTATTGCACTTGGTGACCATAGCGCTTTAAGTGAAAACAAAGCAATCCAATTAAATGTCCTATTCTGTCAAAAAGGGCTTATATCCGTAAATAAACGTGGAAAAATACACGATTGGAAAGCTTATTGCCAAAGCTGTGATGGATCTGCCTACGTACATGTAAAGGATAAAAATGATACTGAAACGATTAAAGAGATTCAACTTCTTCTTGAAGAGCTTCTTCAGGATAAACAAAATGGAATTGAATTTATTCTGCACGATGAAGATGCAAAAGAACGTGGCGCTGATGGTAATTGCTTATTTATGCTAGAGGCCATGGAAGGTTATTACTTCATTGAAAATTATACAGGTGATTTCATAAAAGAAGTTAATAAAGAAGATGTTAATTCTAGTAAGAAATATACATTTGGAACACATGGATATTCCCCAACAAAACCTAACTATGAAACAATTTTTATGGCTGCTGGGAAAGGCATTCAAAGCGGCGTTACAATTCCGTATATGAGACTGATTGATGAAGGTCCGACTATCGCTAGGTTACTCGGTTTGCACTTAGGTGAAACAGACGGCGCAATTGTAGAGGATTTACTTCAATTGTAAAGAACTGTGTATATATGTAAAAGTTATGTAAAAATCATCACTGTTTCTCTTTTTATAATTTTTATTTTTGTACACTGTTAGTAGAACAAATTTAAGGGGGAACATTATATGAAAAAAATGTCCAGACAAGAAAAAAGCTGGATATTGTACGATTGGGCGAACTCGGTATATTCGCTCGTCATTACAACTGCATTATTTCCAATTTACTTTAAAGCAGCTGCAAAAGAAGCTGGACTATCTGGTGCAACTTCAACAGCCTATTGGGGATATGCAAACTCGTTCGCTACACTTTTAATTTCTATACTCGCTCCTATTCTCGGCACGGTTGCTGATTATAAGGGATTTAAAAAACGATTTTTCACATTCTTCTTTGGACTCGGTATCGTATTTACAAGTATGCTAGCAGTTGTTCCAACATCTCAGTGGTACTTATTACTAGGATGCTATATGCTCGCATTAGTTGGCTTTGCTGGAGCAAATATTTTTTATGATGCATTTCTAGTAGATGTTACCTCTGGAGATAGAATGGACCGAATTTCTACGCGAGGTTTTGCATTAGGTTACATTGGGAGTACAATTCCTTTTATCGGTTGTATTGCTCTTATTATTCTTGCTCAAAAAGGAACTATCCCCTTATCAGTCGGAATTGCTAGTCAAATTTCCTTTGCAATAACAGCTCTTTGGTGGGGACTATTTACGATACCAATGCTAAAAAATGTAGAGCAAACACACTATATTGAACGTCATCCAAGACCAATTGCAATGAGCTTCAAGCGCCTTGCTAATACGTTTAAAAATATTAAAGAATATAAAACTGTATTTATGTTCCTAATAGCTTACTTTTTCTACATTGATGGGGTAGATACAATTATCACTATGTCTACTGCTTACGGAACAGATCTCGGTATTAGTGCAACCAATCTATTAATCATCTTATTTGTAACACAAATTGTCGCTTGTCCATTTGCTTTATTATATGGAAAACTATCGGAAACATTTACCGGTAAAAAAATGCTATATGTCGGCATTATCATTTATATCATTATTTGCACATATGCTTATTTCTTAAAAACGACGTTTGATTTCTGGATTTTAGCAATGTTAGTTGCTACTTCTCAGGGCGGAATTCAAGCACTTAGCCGTTCTTATTTCGCAAAACTAGTACCGAAAGAATCTGCAAATGAATTCTTCGGATTTTATAATATCTTTGGTAAATTCGCGGCAATTATGGGTCCGGTATTAGTTGGTGTCACAACCCAATTAACAGGAAAAACAAACGCTGGTGTCCTTAGTATTATTGTCTTATTTATTATCGGTGGATTCTTATTAACTAGAGTACCCGAAAATAATACGTCCGTTACACCACCTAATCCGAAAACTAAAACAATATAAGAGAAAGCCCTACAATTAAAAACTCTAAAGCTTGTACAAAAATAGTTTATCGACAGTTGTTCCTAATACTTCTGCTAACCGGAATGCTAGTGCTAAGCTTGGATCATATTTATTATTCTCAATTGCATTTATCGTCTGTCTTGATACGTTACACTTATCCGCTAATGCACCTTGTGAAATACTATTTGCAGTGCGCAATTCATAGATTTGATTTTTCACACCGTTTCTCCTAACCTGTAAAATCGTTTTTACATCATCAGTATATAGTTGGGGCATGTCATTGTCAAAAGATTGCCACAAGAAAAGGGAGCAATTCTGCTCCCTTACAATAGCTATTTCGAAACTAATCAATTCGTCATTTCCTCTCGATTCACAATATCTTCTTTCTTTATTTGCATACGTAAAACCGGACCTATTGCTAATAAAATAAGTGCCATTGCTATACAAAATACAGTAACTAGTGAGGTCATCTCCTTCAATCCTCCAGCTAGTGAAGTTCCAATTAACATTGCCCCCATGAACAGTGGTAAAATCGTTCCATTTACTCTGCCAATCATATTTTCTGGTACAAGTTGAATCATAAGCGTACCGACAACGATATTGACACAGGCTAAACAAATACCTGTTCCAAATCTCATGAAACTAGTAATCCAAAATGATGTAGATAACCCTTCTACTAAAAATGACATCGCTAATATGCTCATACCGAATACAAACATCTTTTTCGGATTCACTTTTGAAGCGAAAACTGCAGCAACAATACCACCAATTAACATACCGATTCCATCAGCTGCGGCTAAATATTGAACGGCTTCTTTTTCCATTCCAAGCCGTTCTATTACAAGAAACACTTCTAATGGATTCGTTAGTCCAACAGCTAAGCCCATAATGGTGAAAGTGATCGTAATCATACGTAAATTTTTCGTATGAAGAACGTATTTCCAACCTTCTTTTATATCATTTTTTAATGAACCTCTCGCCACTTGCTCTTGTTCAACCCATTTTGGTAAAAACGAAATGACAATAGCCGATAACAAAAATAAAATGATCAAGCTATATAGTGAGGTAAATAAGCCAAGTTGTGTATACACAATTGAACCTACAACTGGTCCAAAAATCATAAATAACGACTGTAATGTTTGGTTAAATGCAATAGCACTTGCTACCTGTTCTTCTTTTACATAGCGCTTAAATATACGTGAAGATGACGGCTGAGAAAACTGACCTACAATTGCGGAAACGAGTGTTGCAAAAAATATAGCCTGCCAATAATCAAGCTTTAGCAAAAAGACAATTCCTATAATAGATAATACGCTTAATACATCTCCAGCAACCATCGTTCTCTTCGGATTCCAGCGATCTGCTAACGCACCACCAATGAATGAAAAAATAAAAATTGGTGCATATTCCATAACCGATAATAAAGAAACTGAAACCGGATCATTATTCGTTCGCTCCATTATGAAATACAAAAGAGCCATATTTCTGATCCAAATTGCAAATTGTTGTAAAATATCAGATGCCATAACGAGCATAAATGCTCGGTTTTTAAATAAAGCGTTCATTTTCATTCCCCCTTTCATAAACCGACCGTTCGGTCTAATTTATTTTGTAAGAAAAGCAACTGACCTATTATTCAGCTGCCATTCCTTTTAACAATACATCTATTGCCTTTTTATAAATACGTTTCAGCTCTTTATAATCTAACTCGTAGTAAAGTACTCCAAGCCCCGATAATAATCCATTCACAATATACATAAGATCACGCGTATCATCTTCTTGAAACTCTCCAGACTGTATACCTGCTTCAATTAATTTCTCAACCATAACATATGATTCTCTAGTTAAAGCTAACAGTTCATCTAGAATTTCTTTACTTACAACTTGGCTCATAGAGAATTCCTCTATTGCATTTGAAATGGGTTGCTGTATGTCCTCTACATAATATTCCGCGAGACCATATAGTTTTTCAGTACTAGTACTATACAACTTCTCTTTTTCATTCCATTTTTCAAGCCAATCATACGTATGCTGTTTCACTACAAATAAAAATAATTCTTCTTTACTTTTAAAGTGATAATAAATGCTTCCTTTACTTCTCTCTGTAATCTCACAAATCTCTTCCATAGATGTAGCTGCATAGCCCTTCTGTGAAAACAGACTTTCTGCTTTATAGGCAATTTCTTTCTTTATCTCTTCTGCGCTTCTTCTCATATTCACACCTCTTTAAACCGACCGCTCGGTCTAATAATAACAAATAAAAACCTCTATCGCAAGAGGCTATACTCCTTATTTAAGAAAACGTACTTTCAAACCACATTCGAATCATATGTATTATTCCAAATTTAAATCCTAATTTAGTAAGAAATACGGTTCCCTTTTCATTTCCCCTAGCATGTTAAAAATATTTAATCAAACGTTTGTTTAACTGTTTTTATGCATATGTAAGCCAACTAATCCAACGTTTGTTTAAAAAGAAATACGCCCCCTATAGGGCGTATTCTCATCAATCACCGCCGCCTCCACCACCGCAGCTACCTCCACTATCTCCACCAAAAGAACCTCCGCAATCATGTGAACCTCCATCGTGCGAGCTATCATTATCCGATCCAGCAAAGAAAAATAATGGTGATGAGCTGTTGGATGAATTATGAATGTTATTTTGTTTTGTAAGATTTACCTTCTTTTTGTTTGATCGAACTGCTGTTGCGATCGTTCCAACTACAACAAATAATAGTATGACAATAATAAATTCCATATAAAAGCCTCCCTTAATCTTCGAATAATTGAATGGTTCTCTCTAAATTTTCAAGTGAAATGAAGCGCGATTCACGAAGGATCTCTTTTCCAGTATAAAATAATAAAACTGTTGGCCCTGTAAATACTGCATATCGCCCCGCAATCTCTTGCATTTCTTGTAGTAATATTTCTACTTTCTCTACGTAATCATAATTCTCTAATACGCAATTTACTTTTCTTAACATAACATCACAAACACCACAATTTTCCGTTTTAATAAACAGCAGTACCAATTGTTGTCCTTCAATATATGTCGCTAATTCTTCTATCGTTTCAAATGTATTCATCTTATCCCTCTTAGCGTAATTTACGAAATACTTTATCCTGATACATACGAAAAGCCGAACAATCTTTAATCTTTCTCTTTTCCATTACCTGCTGAAAACGCAGCGCTTTTGCTGTTAACTCTTCTTGTAATTCTTTTCTCTCTATTTCATCATAACAGCACGCAATTAAGTCTTCTATTTTTAATATATCTTTTTGTAGTTCCATTTCTGGTGGAATCATACCTGCATTTTTCAAGATTTTATAACTCATTCTAAGTTCTGGAGGTACCATTGAAAGGTCTTCTAATTGTAGTGGTTTTCCTTTCCCCGGAATATGATCGAGATCACCATTCCGTATTGCTTGTCGAATTTTTTCTTCAGCAATGTTCAAAAAGACATCCACACCATTCGCTCCTTTACATATTTTTACTATTATTTTACATGATATTTTCTCATCTTGCTACGCTATTACAAATTGACTTTATACAATTTTTTCTCAAATTTAATTACAAGGAGCCTTTTCCTCCCTAATCAATATTTTATTTTCATGTGTAGTCTGTATTAGAGCCATTTAATATTGAGAAAATCTTTGCGAATCAAATAAAGCGTTTACACCAAATCTTGCATTTGCTACGATTTAATCACCCCCAGCTCCCTTGTATAGACTTCGTGATGTCTGATCATTTTTATCTAGACGTTTCATACGTCTAGATTCACTTTGGTTTATTGGCGCATGCCTTTAAATATATCTTTTATTTTGAAAGGAGAAATGACTATGAGATCAAAAAAATTCACGCTACTATTACTATCCCTACTACTTTTCTTACCTCTTTTTCTCACAAACTTTATTACTCCAAATTTCGCATTAGCAGATTCACCAAAGCAAGGTCAAAAAATTGTTGGGTATTTTCCTTCATGGGGCGTTTACGGACGTAATTATCAAGTTGCAGACATTGATGCATCAAAGCTAACTCATTTAAACTATGCTTTCGCTGATATTTGCTGGAATGGAAAACATGGAAACCCTTCTACTCACCCCGATAATCCAAATAAACAAACGTGGAACTGTAAAGAATCTGGTGTACCACTGCAAAATAAAGAGGTCCCTAATGGCACTCTCGTACTCGGTGAACCATGGGCTGATGTCACAAAATCTTATCCGGGATCGGGTACAACTTGGGAAGATTGTGATAAATATGCCCGCTGTGGAAATTTCGGAGAACTGAAACGATTAAAAGCTAAGTATCCTCACTTAAAAACAATTATTTCAGTTGGTGGCTGGACTTGGTCTAACCGCTTTTCTGATATGGCCGCTGATGAAAAAACCAGAAAAGTATTCGCTGAATCTACAGTAGCTTTTCTTCGCGAATATGGATTTGACGGCGTTGATTTAGACTGGGAATACCCGGGTGTTGAAACGATTCCTGGTGGTAGTTATCGTCCTGAAGATAAACAAAACTTCACCCTTCTGCTTCAAGATGTTCGAAATGCATTAACGAAAGCTGGTGCAGAAGATGGTAAACAATATTTACTAACAATCGCGTCAGGTGCAAGCCAACGTTATGCGGATCATACAGAGCTAAAGAAGATTTCTCAAATACTGGATTGGATTAATATTATGACATACGATTTCCACGGTGGGTGGGAAGCTACTTCTAACCATAATGCTGCACTATACAAAGATCCAAATGACCCCGCAGCGGATACGAAATTTTACGTAGATGGTGCGATAGACATTTATACAAATGAAGGGGTTCCAGCGGATAAACTCGTATTAGGTGTACCTTTTTACGGACGTGGATGGAAAAGTTGCGGAAAAGAAAATAATGGGCAATACCAACCTTGTAAACCAGGTAGTGACGGAAAGCTCGCTTCTAAAGGCACTTGGGATGATTATTCTACCGGTGACACAGGTGTGTACGATTATGGTGATTTAGCATCTAATTATGTGAATAAAAATGGTTTTGTTCGCGGATGGAACGATGTAGCGAAAGTACCTTATTTATATAATGCGACTACAGGAACCTTTATTAGCTATGATGACAATGAATCTATGAAATATAAAACAGACTATATAAAGACAAAGGGTTTAAGTGGCGCAATGTTTTGGGAACTAAGCGGGGATTGCCGTACAAGTCCAAAATATAGTTGTAGTGGACCAAAATTACTTGATACGCTAGTAAAAGAATTACTTGGTGGACCTATTACTCAAAAAGATACTGAACCACCAACAAACGTAAAAAATATTGCTGTTACAAATAAAAATTCAAACTCAGTTCAATTAAACTGGACTGCATCTACTGATAACGTAGGCGTTACTGAATATGAAATTACTGCCGGAGAAGAGAAATGGAGTACAACAACAAATAGCATTACAATTAAAAACTTGAAACCTAATACAGAATACACATTTTCAGTATTAGCAAAAGATGCTGCTGGTAACAAATCACAACCTACTTCTATTCTTATAAAAACAGATGATGCTAACACAACACCTCCTGTTGGAAATGGCAATGCTACCTTTTCAGTCACTTCAAATTGGGGAAGTGGTTACAACTTCTCAATTATAATTAAAAATAGCGGAACGACCCCTATTAAAAACTGGAAATTAGAATTTGATTATAACGGCAATTTAACACAAGTTTGGGATTCTAAAATTAGTAGTAAAATAAATAATCATTACGTAATTACGAATGCAGGATGGAATGGTGAAATTCCTCCTGGTGGATCAGTTACAATCGGAGGGGCAGGAACAGGCAATCCCGCCGAACTTGTAAATGCATCCATTAATGAAAACTAAACGTAACCTCCATTAATTATTTCACTAAAGTTTGAATTTAGGTTTGAGTGCTCTATCCTAAATTCAAACTTTTAATTTTATGAAAAATCACAATTTATATTATAATAATCTATTATAATTATATTTAGTTTCTAATATGAAGTTCGCGTGAAGTTCATCTGAATTTTACATGAATTTCCTTTAAGTTCTATTGTCTTCCCATACTAATCACATTATCCTTTACATATAGGAATCATTTCCATTCCATTTCAAACTATCTGTATATATAAAAAAGATAGTAGCCTATTAGGGAAAGGCATCTAGTATTATTATAAATATAACCAAAGAAAAAGAACTCTTATGGTGCGCTTATAAGCGCACCATAAGAGTTCTTTTTCTTACAATTCTCATTTGAGAGTTCTCGAAAATCATGTTAATCACAAAGAAAAGGCATTAGCTCATAAAAGCTAACGCCTTTTCTTTGTGATTATTGTTAAACGTTCCATTTTTCGATATTCCATATTTTCGTTATCCATGCTTCATAGAAAGAGGGCTCATGTGAAACAATTAAAACTGTACCTTTATATTGTTTTAACGCTTCCTGTAAATCCGTCTTAGTCTCTGTATCCAAATGGTTAGTTGGTTCATCTAAAATTAAAACATTGCTTTTAGTTACGATAAGTTCGCATAATCGTACTTTTGTTTGTTCTCCTCCACTTAATAACTGGATAGGTTTTAATACATGTTCTTCTTTCAATCCGCACTTTGCTAATGCTTGTCGGATTTCTTTTCTTGTCATATCTGGTCTCCCTGCCCATACTCTTTCTAGTGCAGTTATTTCTGAGGAAAATTCCTCTTGTGCAAAATAAGCGGGTTTTACTCGTTCCCCAACAGAAACTGAGCCGCCTAACGGTTTTATTTGTCCTAGTAATGTTTTTAACATTGTTGTTTTTCCAATCCCATTATGACCAATAATCGCAATCTTTTCCCCTTTTTTCACTTGAAAATCCAATTCTGGAAATAACGGTTCACCATAACCAATTTTCAGTTTCTCTACCTGTAATATACGACTCACTGGCTCAGTATAAACATTAAAATCAAAACGGGCGCGAGGTACATCGTTAACCTTTTCAACCTTTTTCATTTTCTCTAATACTTTTTCACGACTTTTCGCTTGTTTCGCTTTACGAATTTTATTTTTTTGAATAAAACCCTCTAAATGTGCAATTTCTTTTTGTTGTTTCGCATACGCCGCTTGTAATTGTTTCCTTTGTAATTGATAACTTTGCAAAAAGGTTTCATAATCTCCCGCATAGCGCTTAACCTTTCGTTCTTCTAGATGATAAATAACATTCGTAATATTGTTCAAAAATATTTCATCATGCGAAATGATAATATAAGCTTTTTCATACATTTGTAAATATGATTGCAACCATTCTATATGTGCTGTATCTAAATAGTTAGTTGGCTCATCTAATAATAAAACATCCGCTTTTTCTAAAAGGAGTTTCCCAAGTAACAACTTTGTCCGCTGACCACCACTTAACTTTGAAACATCCTTTTCCAATCCTATTTCAAACAAGCCTAAGCCTGTTGCTACTTCCTCAATTTCTGTATGAATTTGATAAAAATTAGAATTCTCCAATATAGTTTGTAACTCTCCATACCTTACTAACAATTTCGCTACTTCTCCTGCTCCAGCCATCTCTTCTGTAAGTTTTAACATGTCACGTTCCAACTCATACAGGTTAGAAAACGCACTTTGCAAGTATTCTTCAATTGTTATGCCTTCTTGTAAATCTATATGCTGTTGCAAAAAGCCAATCTTCACATGTGGAAACCATTCAATGTTTCCATCATCATGTATAAGTTCTCCTGTTAACAAGCGTAATAATGTGGATTTTCCAATTCCATTTTTCCCTACTAGCCCAACATGTTCGCCCTTTAATAATCGAAAGCACGCATTATATAAAATGGTTTTCTCACCATATGAATGACTTACATTTTCTACTGTTAATATACTCATCTTTTTTCTCTCCTTTTCTTATGATCCATAAGCTAAATAGAGAGAACAACAGTATAAAGCCTTATTTAGTTATACATATAAAAATGGGTAAGGTGAATACACCTTACCCATTACATATTATCGTAAGAAAGGATTAAGGTTCTTTACCTGCTGTCTTCAATTTAGCTTATTTGTTAAAAATGGGCAGACTTCTCCCATATCAAGCTAAAACCATTTGAAGAACAGTTGATAAAGTCATTTTATCCTTTCACTCCTTTAACATTTGTTATATTAAGAGTATAAACCACTCTGTTATATTCTATTCTCTACTTTTTCTTTTGTTCCTTCTTCCAATTTATCCGATGTTAATGAACCCACTATTTCCCCTATAGATTTCATCTTTCTCCTTCAATAAAAAAAAGCCTCTTAACAGCAATTATACAAAAAACTGTTAAAAGACTTTTTTCTATTTTTTCATGTAAGGAGCCAATACTCTTAAAATTTCTTCCTTATCCTTCTTTAACTCAAGAGATGTTAACATATCCATCGTTCGCGGCCTAGGTAATTCCACTTGGACCTCGCCAACTATTGATGCTGGTCTTTGAGATAAAATAAATACGCGATCAGAAAGTAAAATTGCCTCATCTAAGTCATGTGTAACCATAACAATTGTTTGCTTTTCTTGATGCCAAGAATTTAAAAGCCAACTGTGTACTTCCATTTTTGTAAATGCATCTAATTTTCCAAAAGGCTCATCCAGCAGCATAATTGGCTTTTCACATAAATACGTACGAAGGAAACTAATTCTTTGACGCATTCCACCTGATAATTCATCTGGATAATGATCTGCATATTCATCTAGCTCAAATTGCTTTAATGCTTCCATTCCTTCTGTCAGCCTTTGTTTTTTAGGCTTCCCTTCGATTTCCAATGGAAGCACGATATTTTGCAAAGCCGATCGCCACGGTAGTAATAAATCTTGTTGCGGCATATAACTAACAACATCTTGTTTTTTTACATACTCCTCGTTATAAAACACTTCTCCGCTCGTTGGCTCTTCAACACTTGCAATCATATTTAATAATGTACTTTTTCCACAAC
Organism: Bacillus sp. TH17; assembly: GCF_016651125.1. Lineage (NCBI taxonomy): Bacteria > Bacillati > Bacillota > Bacilli > Caryophanales > Bacillaceae > Bacillus > Bacillus sp. TH17. The sequence continues at coordinate 120,174 of NZ_JAEKEN010000001.1, read as the reverse complement.
CACTCGGACCTACAAAAGAGACAAACTCTCCCTCTTGTATAGACGCACTAATATTTGCTAATACATTCTTTCCATCGAAAGCTTTTACAATATCTTTTATTTGTAATCCACTCATTTTTCACTTGGAAGGAATTCATTTGTAAAGGCATCTTTTACATCGATTTTCTTTTTAATAACTTTGTTGTCATATAAGAAATTCATGTAATTTGTCCAAATCTCTTCCTTCTGTACTCCCCACGCTTTTGCATCATCTTGATACTTTGTACTTAACCACTTTTGGCTTTCTTGTACTAATTCTTTATTCACATCTGGAACAGCCTTAATTAAAATATCCGCAGCTTCTTTCGGTTCTTTAATTGCAAAATCATAACCTTCCGTCGTTGCCGTCATAAATTTTTTCACAAAATCTTTATCTTGCTTCGTATGTTTTTCACTTGTAATAATAACAGGACTATAGAAATCAAGCGCTGGATCTAAGTCTTTTACCATAATTGTATTTAACTCTTTTCCTTGACGCTTCGCTTCAATTCCATCCCATCCATAATAAATCCATTCAAAGTCTGCATCACGACCGATTGATTTAAAGAAATCTGTTTGTCCAAGAATGATTTTTTCAACTTTATTAAAATCAGCTTGATGTTTCTCCATAATCGTCTTTAACGTCGCTTCTTCTGCTGGTCCCCCCCAGCCGCCATAACGTTTACCTTCAAAATCTTTCGGTGACGTCATACTATCTTTTTTTAGAGATGCAAAAGCAGAGGTATTATGCTGAATAATTGCACCAACAGAAACAACTGGGATTCCTTCAACACGAGCTAATGTTACATTTTCTTGTGCGCTTATCGCAAAGTCTGCTTTCCCAGAAGCAATCATCTGCTCTGCCGTTACATTATCACCAGGCTGGATAATTTCTACATCAAGCCCTTGCTTTTTGTAATAATCTTTCGTTTGCGCTACATATAAGCCAGTATGATTCGTATTTGGAAACCAATCTAAAACGACTTTTACTTTTTTATCTTTACTTGAACTTTCTTCTTTCTTCGCCGGATTACATCCGGCAACAGTTACTGCTAATAATGCAGCTAACATAATTTTTAAACCTTTTTTCATTTTCTGCCGCCCTTTCTGTATATCCATGGTGCTGTTATTCTTGCCATAAATTCAACAATAAAGTACAGACATAATGTCACCATGACGATAATCGCTGCAACACCAAATACTCGAGCCGTTAAAAAGGATTTTGTTGCTCTTGTAAGCATAACTCCTAATCCTTCACTGGCACCAAGCCATTCCCCAATAATCGCCCCCATCACACTATATGTAACAGCAATTTTTAAACCTGAGAAAAAGTATGGGAGTACTGCTGGAAACTTTACTTTCTGGTAAACTTGCCATTTCGTTGCCTTCATTGTTTGTAACAGTTTCAGCATATTTTTATCTACCGTTTGGAAACCTTCTAAAATGCTAAGCGCAATTGGGAAGAAACAAACAAGAATAACAACCATTACTTTTGGCAACATTCCGTATCCAAACCAAATAATAAATAATGGTGCGAGCACAACGATTGGAATTGTTTGCGAAATAACGAGCAATGGATTCATTAAAATCCGAAATAAAGGGATGACATCCATAATGATAGCAATACTCGTCCCAAGTAAAATTGCAAAAAACAACCCAATTATTACTTCCTGTAACGTTTGCACTGTATTCGGTAATAGTAAATCTTTCATTCCAATTAACTCTTGCACAATTGCAGACGGCTTCGGTAAAATCCACGGCTCAATTTTAAATAATGAAACAGATCCTTCCCATATAGCAATGAGAAGGATAAGCCAAATTGTTGTGATTATTTTAGATCGCTTCTGGTTTTGCATATTCATCACGGTACTTCCAAACTTTTTCGTCAATCGTTACGCCTGTACTTGGACGATAGTGAATTTTAATAGAAGTGATTACTTCTTCTGCTCCAGCATCGACGCAAGCTTGTTGCGCGCGTTTAATGACGTCAAGAAGTACATCTAATTCTCCTTCCAACGTTGTTTCCATTGCCCCTACTTCATAACGAACTCCCGACTGTTGTACAACTTCAATTGCTTTATCAACAACGGAATACACATCTTTGTTCTTCGCTTGTGGTACTACTGAAAATGAAATTGTAACTTGTTGTGACATAATAAAATCCCCCTTACAAAATATGGTTTCAAAAAAAGAAAAGGCTTTCCTACCATGTAGGAAAGCCTTGTATACAAGTTATTCTATAATAACTTATGCTACATCACTTTAAAGTAACTCCCTACGCTGGCATTATCCAGATCAGGTTGAGGGTCGATGTTATACTTACATCCTCTCAGCCAATTGGCTCCCCGGTTCTTAATTCGTTTTCATTGTAGCATGATTTATTTTATTGAACAAACAAAAGCGTACATATCATTTCATTATTTTCGGAAAATATCCAACTTCTTCACCATGAGCTAATAATTGCTGAATAAATTCTTTATTAATCGCTGGCACTACCAGTTCTTTTTTCTTAATCCATTCATTCGTTCTACGAGTACCCATTACAATTTCAGATTGCTGTGCTCCATCTCCTGCAACTTGAGAAGCAATTAGCTCTGCTATTACTTCATTTCCCTTCGCTAATTCAAGCCCGGTATTTACATATTCCGAAAGTGGAACCATTTCAAGATTGTATCCACATTCCTCAATTAGCTTTATAAAATGTTCAAATTCAATTTGATATGGGTGACAGATGTGTAACATTTCTCCAGCTATTTGTGAATCTTGTACATATTTTACAATCGATTTACTAGCAAAATCAATTGGTGTAAAATCAATTTTCCACTTTACATTCGGAGCTTGTCCAATAAGTAACATCGCTTTAATCAGACGATAAAATGCATTTCCTTCAATATTTTGTTGGAACCTTCCTGTTTTTGAATGACAAGCTAAGTTACCCGCACGATAAATATTTCCTCGTACACCATCTTTTATCGCTTCACGAACAAGGTTTTCTGCCTGTAGTTTACTATTAGAATACACATTCTCCAACACCACATCGTAGTTAAAATCACCTGTTTTTTCATATATATCCCATTGATCCACCGCTAATTCTATCGGAATACCAATTGTTGAAACAAAGTGTAATGTCGCTCCTTCTTCAGTTAACGCTAGCATACGACCCGTTCCTTGCACATTCACATTTTCAAACTGAGCCACATCTCCAAAGTGTCTTACATCTGCACCACAATGAATTACAGTATCAACCTTGGAACGAATGACTGTAAATTCTTCCTCACTCATACCAAGATTCTCTGCCCCAAGATCACCAGGTACTGCTGTTATACGTTGGAGCCATTCTTTTTTTATATTTTTAAAGTAATTTGTTAATGTATTAACAATTCTTTGTTGTATATCTTGCGTTGGTCTTACTAAGCAATAAATATGTGCTGTTGTATCTTTTAGTAATTCATACAATATGTGAGAACCTAAATAACCAGTAGCTCCTGTTAAAAAGATATTTGAAACTTTACCGCTTTTCACTTCTTTTATATGTGAAATTGTTGCTGGTTCATGAATTACTTTATATTCACGGAATACGTCTTCTTCCTCTACTTTTAATTCCCTTTGAATTTGCGATAACCTATATATTGTGCGTTCCTGGAAAAAGTCTTGAATTGTTAAATGCGGAAAATCCTCTTTCAACAGAGTTAAAACTCGTAATACCTTTAATGAATGCCCACCAACTGTAAAGAAGTCGTCATTGACACTAACTTTTGAGACACCTAATACATCAATCCAAGCTTTTGCTATTTTTTCTTCCGCTTCAGTAGATGGTGCGATATATTCTTGTGAACGAACTGGCTCATACTCTTCTTCCAGTTGTGCTAATCGCTTCACATCAACCTTTTTATTTGGTGTAAGTGGCAGTTCATTAATATAAATTAACTTAGATGGCACCATATAATCTGGTAATTGTTCTCTTAAATCGTGTATTAAGGTTTCCATAGCAACTTCATTAACAGTTGTATAGAAAGCAACTAAATAATGACTACCTTCTTCACTTTTCTTCGTAAATACAACGGCATCTTTTATCATTTCATATTTTGCAATTGTATTTTGGATTTCACCTAGTTCAATTCGGTGCCCTCTAATTTTCACTTGATTGTCTTTACGGTGTAGAAATTCAATATTTCCATCTTCCAATATTTTAACAACATCACCTGTTTTATATATCTTACTATCGTAATTTAAGGGGTGTGGAATAAACACTTCTTCTGTTTTCTCTGGCTTATTAAAGTAACCTTTCGCGATACCTACTGATTCTATATATAATTCTCCCGGAATACCAATTGGACAAACTTTCATATTGTCATTTAATATCCAAACTTTATAATTATCCGCTGGCTTCCCAATTGGAATACTGGCAAATTTATCATTTAACTCCTCTGGAATTGGATAAGTAGTTGTTGTAATTGTACATTCCGTCGGACCATATGCATTATTCAATTGAACATGAGTACCAATTCTCTGTCGCCATAATTTCACTACTTCAGCAGTAAGCATTTCTCCACCAACTGCAATTCTCTTTAATGAATCCAACTTATATTTACTTTCATCTGGAAGGTATGTTGCTACTTGTTGTAAGAAAATTGTAGCTAATCCTAAAATAGATGTTGCCTTTTCTTTATAAATTGCATTTGCAAAAGCATCGACTGAAAGTCTTTGCTCATCTAATAAAACATATACATTTCCACCACAGAACAATGAAGCAAATAACTCCCAAATAGACGCATCGAAACTAAATGATGGGAACTGTGCAAAAATATCTTCTTCAGTTAATTCATAATGTCTTTGCATCCATGTACATAAATTAACTACCCCGCGGTGCGCAAGCATTGTTCCTTTCGGGTTTCCTGTAGAACCTGATGTGTAAATCATATATGCAATATCATCAAGATGAATTGACAATTTCACATCTGCATCTGAAAATTTTTCAAGATTATAAAGAGACAACTCTCGAATGCCTTCATACGGAATTTTTGTTTCTTTTGTTAGCACTAATTTCGATTGGCTATCCTCAATAATATACTGCACCCGATTGGCAGGATAATCTGGATCGATTGGAATATACGCAGCGCCTGCTTTTAAAACCGCTAATAAACTTACTACCGTATCAATACTTCGCTTCATAAAGATACCAACATAATCGCCTTGTTTCACTCCATTATGTAATAACATATGAGCGATTTGGTTACTTTTTTTATTTAGTTGTTCATATGTTAATGTTCCTTCTAACGAAGATAAAGCTATACGATTTGAAAACTTCCTTACTGTTTCATAAAACATATCGGAAATACTCTTATTCGGATATGGTACTTCTGTATGATTTATCTCTTTATATATTGCTAACTCTTCTTCTGGAATAATATCCATAGCTACAATACATTGCTTCTCGTTTGTAATTCCTTGCTGTAATACATACTCAATTTGCTCTATATAACGAGTCGCTGTTTTTTCTTCCAATTGCATTTTATTATAAGAAACCTCAAAGTAATTATTCTTTAATTCAATAAAGTTCAACTGACTATTTCTATTCTCTTTTCCTACTGTAACTGCAGGTTCCCCCCATTTTCCCTCATCATATTGTAATAATACCTTTTGTACTTCTTCCATGTTTTCTAACTGCACAATTTGATTATTAATTTCTACTTTTAGCTCTTCATAAGAAAGTTCCTCTGAAATCGTAATACATAACGGATAACTACTCTGTTCCATATAATGAGGAATCACTATACATTTTTCATTACTAACATGATGCAACCATACAAAAGTAGCGACTATGATATCTAACTTACTATGTTCGATCGCTTGTATATCCTCAATTTTCATCTGCTTATATTCGTTTACTTGAAAATCCTTCGGTATCATAAGTGGTTCATAATTTTGTTGCAAAAATTGTTCATATCTCTCCACATATGAACGTTTTAAGAAAATACTCATACTGAATCCTCTCGCTCTCCATAAAATAAAGTAAAACTTTAATCAGTAGGGGTGTTCATCCCCCACTGATTAAAGTTTTACTTCTAACATCCTTAAATTTAGATATTAGACTATTAATTAAAGAAATAAAGGTGCAGATTATATCTACACCTTATATTTTTTATTAACTTTTAAATTCTCCAATCAACTCTTGTAACTCCTGTGAAAGCCAACTTAAAGATGTAGCTAATTCTGCAATATCTTGTACTGATATTTCTTGCTCCTTCATACTTTCTTCAACATTACTACTGCTATTCGCATAAGTATTCGCGATATGTGATAATTCATTTACGACTTGAACGATATTCTGGCTATTTTGTAAAATATCACCTGAGTTGCTAGAAACAGCCCTAACTTGATCTGTAACAGACTGTGCTGACTTTGAAATTTTCTCGAAGAACGCACCACTACTTTGAACAAGAGTAATTCCAGAGTCTACTTCTTTTGAACCTTTCTGCATTGAAACTACGGCCTCTTCTGTTTCAGTCTGCGTTTCACTAATTAATTTCGCTATATCTTTCGCTGACGTTTCAGTTTGTTCTGCCAATTTGCGCACTTCATCAGCAACAACTGCAAACCCTCTTCCAGCTGCTCCAGCACGTGAAGCTTCAATAGAAGCGTTTAAGGCTAATAAATTTGTTTGATTTGAAATACCTGTAATTACAGTTACAATATCACTAATTTCTTTTGACCTTGTTTCTAACGAATAGATGATAGAAGATAAATCTTGTACTGCATTTTGGATTAAACTCATTTGATTAATGATTTGTCCAATGACTTCATTACCTTCAATTGAATGTTGCTCCATACCTTCTGAAGCAACTGCAACTTGTTTCGCAGCCCCAGTTATCTCTTCTACCTTATTTTCCATTCCATGTACAATTCCTAGGCATTGTTGTACTGAAGTTTCTTGAGATTGCGCTCCTACTCTTAAACCTTCAATAGAACTTGCAATCTCTTGAACTGCCATACTGTTTTCCTCTGTACTTGCCGACAATTCTTGTGAAGAAGAAGAAACTTGCTCAGCAGTCTGTCTTACTTTATCTATAATCCCTTTAAATTTATCAATCGTGTTATTGAAATATATATTAATAATTCCAATATCATCTGGTCTTTCTTTTAATTTAATACTTAAATCACCTTCACCAATCTTACGTAATCCCTCTCGTAAATCTTTTAATGGAGCTAACGAGTGACGTACGATAAAGAATTGAGTAATAGTTGCCATTGCTAATGAAATAATAATAAAGAGTATACCCTGTATCACAAAATTCTTCTTTGTACTAGGAACGATAGAAGCATCTAAGTCAGCCGCAACAATTGCAACAATATTGTTTTCTCCATCTGTAATTGGCTCTAATATTGTCACCCACGAACCTAATTCATCTTCATATACTTCTGTCATCTGAGCCTTTTTCGTATCCATCACTTTATCGTATGCATTCATCCAATGAGCGGGTTGTTCATAATAATCTCCCGGCTTTACAGGGACTGCATTTGTTAACTCTGTAGTCAAACCAACGATTTGTAACTCTCGCTTTTCATTCGCTTTTGCTCCTGTAACATACGTTTGTCCAACACTTTTCAATTCTTTTGACACTTCATCTAATTGCCCTGTTAACTTTTCTTTTTTCACTCTTTCGGCTGTAGGATCTTTCGTCATGTCTCTAACTAATTCTACATCCAGTTTTTTTAGCACTATCTCTCCCGTTTCAATAGACTGTCTTTCAAATAAAGACATCATACTATTTTGAAACATGTTGAAGCTTAATGCACCCATACTTCCAACAAGCGTCAAAATAACTAAGACAGTTAATAAGACGTTCTTTTGAAGAAATGATAACTTATGCCAATACTTTTTCACTAATATTCACCTTCCTTAATTATCAAAATTAAAAACAAAAAAAACAAAATATACGAATATTTTGTTTAGAAATGATTCTCAATATGTTCGAGAATAAAAAAAGACCAATGTAAAAGCATTGGCCAAGACCAACCCTATCCGTCCGGTAACTGGCTAGCATAGCCTTTCGACCTTAGCTCCTGTAGTTTTGCGTCCTCATGTTTCCATCAGTTTGCCTTTCTCGCTGAACGAGTTGAACGATATGGGAGTTCTATGAGAATTACAATATTCTCTTTCAAAGATTACAACATAAAAATTAAAATGTCCACCCATTTGTACATATAAATATAAAGTTTTAACGGATTATTTTTTCGAAATAATTTAACAAAGTACGTGAATGTTACATTTCTTGTGTTATATAATAAAAAATGTATATAAAATAAGGATTATCACGGATATTTATTTAATTTTCATTCAAATTAAATTATTCGAATATATCTTAACTTACGAATTTCGGAGGTAGTTTATCATGTTTTGGCTACAATTTCTTACGTTACTACTCTGCATTTTTATTGGCGCACGCCTAGGCGGAGTTGGTCTAGGAGTAATGGGTGGCGTTGGTATGGCAATACTTGTTTTCGTCTTCCACTTACAACCTACAGCCCCTCCTATTGATGTAATGCTTATGATTTTAGCAGTAATTACAGCTGCCGGTGCTTTGCAAGCTGCTGGAGGAATGGATTACCTTGTCTACCTTGCTGAGAAAGCATTACGAAAAAATCCAAAGCGCATTACATTTTTTGCTCCTATTGTTACTTATTTATTCACGCTATGCGCGGGAACTGGTCATGTCGCTTATTCTGTACTTCCCGTTATCGCCGAAGTATCTCGTGAATCAGGAATTAGACCTGAACGACCAATGTCAATTGCCGTTATCGCTTCCCAGCAGGCAATTACAGCTAGTCCAATATCGGCTGCAACAGTTGCACTTTTAGCAATGTTAGCCGACTATAAAATCACCTTGTTAGATATTTTAAAAGTCAGTATCCCTTCTACTTTTATTGCTTGTATGGTAGCTGCATTCGTTGCTAGTAAAATGGGAAAAGAATTAAATGAAGACCCTGAATACTTGAAGCGATTAAAAGAGGGAATGATCCCTAAACTTGAAGAGAAAAAAGAATTTGCGGGTGTAAAAGGCGCTAAATTATCAGTTATCCTTTTCCTAGTAGGAACTTTCCTTGTCGTACTTCTTGGTTCATTTGAAGCCCTTCGTCCGGGATGGATGGTTGACGGGAAGTTAGCTCGTCTTTCCATGCCAAACACAATTGAAATGGTCATGTTAACCATTGCTGCTCTTATTATTATTTTCTGTAAACCAAATGTGGAAAGCATTGTAACTGGTAACGTCTTTAAAGCAGGCGCAACAGCAGTTGTTGCTATTTTTGGTATCGCTTGGATGGGAGATACTTTCTTCAACGGAAACTTAAATATAATTCAAGGATCAATTCAACACTTAGTGACAAGTGCACCATGGCTATTTGCTATTGCACTATTCATTCTATCTATTTTACTGTATAGCCAAGCAGCAACAGTTCGTGCTTTAGTGCCACTTGGACTATCACTTGGTATTCCGCCGGCATTACTTATTGCGATGTTCCCTGCAGTAAATGGATATTTCTTCATTCCAAACTACGGGACAATCGTTGCTGCAATTAACTTTGACCGTACTGGTACAACAGGAATTGGTAAATATGTTTTAAATCATAGCTTTATGATTCCGGGCCTGATCGCAACCTTTACTTCTATTGGAATTGGAATGCTCTTAATTTCAATTATGTTTTAAATAAAGTGAAACTTTAATCAGTGGGGGGTTTTGTTCATCCCCCACTGATTATTAGCCCGCACCAATCGGGCTTTTACGGGCAGTTGATCTCCCACCTAACCTCTTTGCTAAAGCCGAATTTTGAGGTGGGAGTTTTACTGCCCGGCGAATAGCGGGATAAAAGCACAAACCTACAATTTTAAAGGGTTTGTGCTTTTTTAATCAAACGTTTGTTTAAATAAATTGAAACCTTAATCAGTGGATTTTGTTCATCTCCCCACTGCTTATTAGCCCGTACCAATCGGGCTTTTACCAGCGTAAGACTCCCACAAATAGCAGGATAAACGAAACAACTCATTTTGCGACTCTACAAACTCTTATTTACTTCCTCAACTAATTTCTTCGTACTTTCATACGCAGATTCCGCTAAGCTAATCGCTGAAATAACTGAAACACCATCCGCACCCGCTTCTATAACAGAAGCTGTATTTTCAATTGTAATCCCACCAATCCCAACGATCGGTATTGTAATCTCTTGTTCCCTAAAATACTTTAGACCTTTCGTTCCTTGAACCGCTTTTGTATCTTTTTTCGTACTCGTCGGAAAAATTGGACCAACTCCTAAATAATCGGCTCCATTTTCAATCGCCCAGCGTGCTTCTTCAATTGTATGTGTAGATACTCCAATAATTTTATCTCCCATTTTTTTACGAACAGATGTAATTCCTTCATCATCTTGTCCAACATGCACGCCATCTGCATCTAACTCGAGGGCTAGTTCCACATCATCATTTACGATGAATGGTACACCGTACTCCTTGCAAAGCGCTTGTAGTTCTTTCGCAAAATCAATACGTTTCTCTCCCGTTAAAGCCCCTTCTCCCTTTTCACGAAGTTGAAAAATTGTTATACCACCTTCTAGTGCATCTCTCAATACTTGTAGTGGCTCCTTCGTACAATTGTTACTTCCCATAATAAAATATACTGGTAATACCCTAGACATTTCATCCATTGTAATGCGCGACATCTAGTTCCCCTCCTTACTGTATAACCTCAATCTTTCCATACTTCTCAATATCATCTGAAGTTGTATTCGCTAACTGATTTAAAAATTCAATTTGAAAGCTTCCTGGTCCACTCTCTACTGTTTTCGAAGCCGCTATTTCTGCTGCTACTCCATAGAATGTTAATGCGGCTACTGCTGCCTTTACATAATCCTTTTCTACCGCTACAAATGCTCCTATTACAGAAGTTAGTAAACAACCTGTTCCAGTAACTTTCGTTAAAATAGGATGGCCATTTCGAATAAGAATAGTTCGCACTCCATCTGTAACAACATCTTCTTGTCCAGTAATTATCGCAACTGTATTTAATTCATCCGCTGCCTGTTTTGCAATATTTACAACATTACCGTTTCCAGTACCAGCATCTACACCTTTAATTTCCCATTGCTCATTAATAACGTTAGCTATTTCAGCTGCATTTCCGCGGATAACAGCTAAATCGATTTCAGCTGGAATATATCTCGCAACTTCTGTTCGATAAGAAGTTGCTCCTGCCCCAACTGGATCAAACAATACTGGGACATCCTTCTTATTTGCTGATTTACCAGCAAGTAACATCGCTTCTACCTCTTCAGGACGAAGTGTACCCATATTTAAAACAAGGGCTCCCGCAATGCTAGCCATTTCTGCTACTTCTTCTTTTGCATACGCCATTACAGGTGATGCTCCTAATGCTAACAAACCGTTTGCTGTAAAATTTGTTACAACAACATTTGTAATATTATGCACGAGTGGATTAGACTCTCTCACCAAATCCACTACTTTACTAATTTCTTTCATATTCATCCTCTTCATCTCCTAACTATAGTGATGGGAGATACACAAAAAGGCACTTTGCGCGTACGCAAAGTGCCTGAACATGTGCTTTTACACTCTCCCTACGCTGGCATTATCCAACAGGTTCAAATGGTCAATGACGGACTAGTCATACTCTCAGTTTGCATCCACAAACTCCCATGTGTTTATTATTCATCTACTTCAAAGTCTACTCTTATTCTAGTAAAATAACAAGTTCTTTACTTTTATAGAATGATAGAGATCATAACTCTCCTGGTTCAACCATTCTTCGCCTTTATATAAGTAAAACTCTCACACGTATATTTCACCACAAATAACTCAAACCGTCAGCAAGACTGAATCGAACAAAGATGTATGCTATATTTAACGTATGGAAATTTGAAAGGATGTTTTTAAATATGGCAAAAAGTATTGTAATTGCTGAAAAACCTTCTGTTGCACGTGATATCGCACGTGTACTGAAATGTGATAAAAAAGGGAACGGCTATCTTGAAGGTAGTAAATATATTGTTACTTGGGCTTTAGGTCATCTCGTTACATTAGCTGATCCAGAAAGCTATGATGTGAAATATAAACAGTGGAATTTAGAAGATTTACCAATGCTACCGGAGCGTTTAAAACTAACCGTTATTAAACAAACAGGGAAACAGTTTAACGCTGTAAAAAGTCAGCTTCTTAGAAAAGATGTAAATGAAATCATTATAGCTACTGACGCCGGTCGTGAGGGCGAGTTGGTCGCACGCTGGATTATCGATAAAGTTAAAATGCAGAAACCGATTAAACGTCTATGGATTTCATCTGTTACCGATAAAGCAATTAAAGATGGCTTCGCAAATTTAAAACCAGGAAAAGCATATGACAATCTATACGCTTCAGCTGTCGCACGTTCAGAGGCTGACTGGTATATCGGACTTAATGCAACTCGAGCATTAACTACTCGCTTTAATGCCCAACTAAATTGTGGTCGTGTTCAAACACCTACTGTAGCCATGATTGCAAGCCGTGAAGATGAAATCAAACATTTCAAAGCTCAAACTTACTATGGTATCGAAGCTCAAACAGCTGAGAGATTAAAGCTAACTTGGCAAGATACAAAAGGAAATAGCCGTAGCTTTAATAAAGAAAAAACTGATGCAATCGTGAACAAAATTAGTAAACAAAATGCTACTGTTGTAGACATTGATAAAAAACAAAAGAAATCGTTCGCTCCTGGTCTTTACGATTTAACTGAGCTACAACGTGATGCGAATAAAATATTTGGTTACTCTGCGAAAGAAACATTAAACATTATGCAAAAATTATATGAACAGCATAAAGTTTTAACGTACCCTCGTACAGATTCACGCTATATTTCATCTGATATTGTCGGAACACTTCCAGAGCGTCTGAAGGCTTGCGGAGTTGGAGAATACCGTCCTTTAGCACATAAAGTATTGCAGAAACCTGTAAAATCTAATAAATCATTTGTTGATGATAGTAAAGTAAGTGATCATCACGCAATTATTCCAACAGAGAGCTATGTAAACTTCTCAGCTTTCACAGATAAAGAACGTAAAATTTATGACTTAGTTGTAAAACGTTTCTTAGCTGTTTTATTCCCGGCCTTTGAATATGAACAACTAACATTGCGCACGAAAATTGGTGACGAAACGTTCATCGCACGCGGAAAAACGATTTTACATGCTGGTTGGAAAGAGGTTTATGAAAATCGATTTGAAGATGATGATGCAAGCGATGATGTAAAAGAACAAATCTTACCTCGCATCGAAAAAGGCGATACATTAAACATAAAACTAATTGTCCAAACATCAGGTCAAACGAAAGCACCTGCACGTTTTAATGAAGCAACATTACTTTCAGCGATGGAAAACCCAACAAAATACATGGATACGCAAAACAAACAACTTGCTGACACGTTAAAGTCAACTGGTGGATTAGGTACTGTAGCTACACGAGCTGATATTATCGACAAGTTATTCAATTCGTTCTTGCTTGAAAAACGTGGTAAAGATATTCACATTACTTCAAAAGGCCGTCAGTTACTTGATTTAGTGCCAGAAGAACTGAAATCTCCTACACTAACTGGTGAATGGGAGCAAAAGTTAGAAGCTATCGCTAAAGGAAAATTAAAGAAAGAAGTATTCATTTCAGAAATGAAGAACTATACGAAAGAAATTGTTGCTGAAATTAAATCGAGTGATAAGAAATATAAACACGACAACGTTTCAACGAAGTCTTGTCCAGACTGTGGTAAACCAATGTTAGAAGTAAACGGTAAAAAAGGTAAAATGCTTGTATGCCAAGATCGCGAATGTGGTCACCGTAAAAATGTATCCCGCACTACAAATGCACGCTGTCCTCAGTGTAAAAAGAAACTAGAACTTCGTGGTGAAGGAGCAGGCCAAATTTTCGCATGTAAATGTGGCTATCGTGAGAAACTTTCTACATTCCAAGAGAGACGTAAAAAAGAATCCGGCAGCAAAGCTGATAAACGCGACGTTCAAAAATATATGAAACAGCAGAACAAAGAAGAAGAACCATTAAACAATCCATTCGCAGAAGCATTAAAGAAATTAAAATTTGATTAAACAAAAAGGTTCCTACCACTATCGGTAGGAACCTTTTATTTTTAATGAATAATTTTACTTCCTTTTGCGTTCTCAACAAACTTTTCACTTGATTTGTTAATTGGTGTTTTCAGTAATAACGCAGCCACAATCATAACTACTACGAAAACACTTAACACAAGTAAATCTCTAGTTACTATATCCCAAAGCATTCCGCCAACTGTTTCACGAATTGCACTAATTGCATATGTGAATGGTAAGAACGGATAAATTGCTTGGAAGAACGGTGGTGTCATTTGAATTGGGAATGTTCCGCCTGATCCCGCTACTTGCAGTACAAGTAAAATGATCGCCATCGATTTCCCAACGTTTCCGAAAATAGAAACGAGTGAGTATACGATACAAACAAAGACTCCCCCAATAAATAAACTAAATAACACAAACCAGAACTTATCGACTACGTACGTACCGAGTAAGAATATATCTCCCATTGATACGATAAACGCTTGTGAAAGACCTATCGTTAAGAATGTTAATAAACGTCCGAAGTAAACTTCATGGCTCTTATAATTCGCGCCCTCTTCGTGTACTTCTACCGTTAATAATGAAACCATTAATAATGCGCCTACCCATAATGCAAGCACTGTATAGAATGGTGACATTGCTGAACCGTAGTTCGGCATTGCAAATAATTTATTCTCTTTTAAATTTACTGGATTTGCAAAGTAGTCACTTTGCTTTTCAACATCATTCTTTAATAAGCGTATGATGTCTTTTATATCCTCTTCAGATTCAAAATCACGAATTTTATCTGCTAATTCTTTAATCTTTTTCTCAGTCTCCGGCATTTCAGCTTTAATGTCTGCTAATTTCTTTCTACCGTCTACTAAGCCTTTGGATGAATCTTCTAGTAATTTTTTAACATCTGGAAGCTTTTTGTCTGCATCATTTAAAATTTGAGTTGTATTTTTCGACATCTCTTTTGTACGAGCAATTGCTGTGTTGAAGCCTGGTACAATTTCTGCATCATACGTCGATAATACATCTGCTAATTGAGCTGATCCGCCTTTCGCAGCATTGTTAATACTTTCAATTACATCTTTTGTCGGTTTCTGGCCATTGTTAAGAAGTGTAATACCCTTATTCGTTGCCTCTACACCTTTTTGTAAACTACTTTTCGCTTTATTTAACTTTGTAATTCCATTATTAAGGTTTTTATCACTATTTACATCTGCTAAAACCTTATTTGTGCTTTCTAGAACTGGAATCATATCATCAATTAAACCGATTCCAGATTGGAATTGACCATTTAAGCTATTTAAAGCTACTTTTGTTGAATCTAAACCGTTAACACCTTTATTTTGTATATCTTCTTTTGCTTTTTGTAAATCTGCTTTAGCACCTTCAAGGCCATTTTTCGCTTTATCGTAATCTGCTTTTGCATTATCATATGCTGCATTTGCATCAACTTTAGCTTGATCTACTGTACTAACTGCTTTTTGATAATCTGCTACAAATGTTTCATTATAATCTTTTTCAGCTCGATCGATTAAAGCATTTGTTTCATTTAGTTTCTGATTGATTCCATCTCGCACATCTTGTTTTACTTCTTGACCTGTGCTAATCAAATCATTTAAACGTTTAAATCGATTATTTAAATCTTGTTGTCCATCTTTAATAGCTGTTAAATGCTCTTTTCTTGTTTTAAAGAAATTTTGCCCAAACTCAGTTTGAGCTCCTTGCTCTAAACGAGCCATAACATCAATTACATAAGAGAGATTGTCAATATGCGTTTGAAGATTATTAGATATAGTTGAAATATTTTTCTTAGCTATCTCTGGGTCAACGCTCCCATTTTGCAATCCATCCATAACACTTTGTGCATAAGCTGTTCCTGCACGGGATGAACTTAAAACATTATTGACTGTTTGATTAATATTTTGCGCTATATTTTTATAACCATCACTATTCAACTTAGAAAGGTCCGGTCTCGCTGGGAATTCAGGCAATCCATTCATTCCAGACAAATCAGGAATAGCTAGATCCACACCCGGATTCATTAAAAAGTCAGTAAATGCAGCTGCACTATCCATAACACCTTTGGCTGCTACTAAATCATTTCTTATCGTTCCTGGAGCATTCTTTAATGTTTGATCTTGTCTTGCAAAGAACTTATCTAAATTTGCCAACGCTTCTTGCCCATCATTTATTACACTCTCTACAACAGGTAGATCTTTTTGTGCTACTTTCACGATATCTTCTGCTCGAGTCGCATCATCTAACGCCTTATCCATAAGTGTATTCATTTCTGGGAACTGCGCTTCTAATTTAAATACAAGATCTTTTACTTTCTCGATGCTTGGTAAGTTAGTTTCTAAATCGATTCCAAGGTCATTGAAGATTTCAAAAATCTCACCGTTTGCTGTTTTAACAAAGTTTTTACTAACCTCTTCTGTAAGACCCGATGCACCTTTAGCTGTAATTTTCGGTGCAATCGCATTTACTTTTTCATTTACATAGTAATCAAGTTCTGGTTTCTGTGGATTTTCATTCAAGACCGTTGCAATCTTTTCAGAAAAATCTTTTGGAATAGTAATACTTGCGGAATAATCTCCACGCTCTACTCCATAAATTGCTTGCTTTTCATCAACAAACTTCCACCCGAAATTTTTGTCCTTCTTAAGTGAATCTACAATTTCTTTCCCGATGTTAATATCTTTCCCTCTTAAATTTGATCCAACATCTTGGTTAGAAACTGCAATCTGGATTCCTTTCGTATTTCCGTAAGGATCCCAAGAAGCTTTAATGTTAAACCATGCATATAACGATGGTAAAATCATTAACCCTAAAACAATAACAATTGCAGCCCAATGTTTGGCTACATTCCGTAAATCTGTCTTATAAATACGCCAAATCTGTTTCATATAAGCAATCACCTAATTATATATTTTTCTTTCTTTGGAAAATGATACATACATTTTGCAATTATATCACTTTCTACATCGTGGATTAAACGAAAACATACTATTTTTCCCATTAAATATTTCACTTACTTCATTATATAACGAAGTAAAAAAAGTATGCATACAAAATGACCAAATTAGTTTTACATTCAATAATAACAAATATATAGGAAATGTCATAAAAAATACAAGTATTTTCTCTTGGGAATACTTGTATTTATCAAAAAAACCTCCCAGCTTTTCATTATCTGTGAGGGTTTCTTCTATTATATATCTAATTGTACTTCTACACCGAAATGATCAGAAATTACATTTCGATTTGTTCCATTAAAAATGACTTTTGAAGAATTAACTGTTTTACTTCGATTGCTTAATATTAGGTCGATTCGTAAGTTTTGTTTATTTTCATCCCAACCAGCAATCTCTCCTTGGACAGTTGTTCCTTCATCCTTCTCTATCGCTAGTTCATATGTGTCATATAAACCTTTTTGCATCGTATACTCATAACCCTCTCCTTCCAAACGAGCATTGTTATTAAAATCACCCATTAAGAAGGAAAGTTCATTGCTATTTACACGCTCCATTAAACGATCAACTTGGTCTTTGAATGATTCTTCTTCATCATTCCACCAACCGAGATGGCAAGAATAAAACGTTATATTCTTATCATTATAAGCAATTGTTGCACTTACAATTTTGCGTGTTTTCCAATACGTTGTATCCTTATTTTCTGAGACAAAGAACGTATCTTCCTTTACAATGTTGTGCTTTGTTATAATTGCTAATCCTTCTTCGTACACATCATATCCAATATGAGAGAAATCCCAAATAATATTGTATTCTTTTACATTTAATGCTCTTAACTCTTCTAGCAGTAAAAGCCCAAAATTATCTTTTTTCTTGTTACCGCATACATTTTCAGCTTGTATAGACTGACTTACTTCTTGCAATGCGATCACATCATAATCTTCTTCTTGAATTGCTTTAGCAAGATACTTTATTTTTTCAATTTGATTCTCTTCTTGCCAAGAGTGACAATTTAAAGTTAGCAATTTCATATTATTACGCACCTAACATATCTTGAATGTCTGACTTTAATACGTCAGCTTTCGGGCCATATACGGCTTGTACACCTTTATCTTTAACAATAAGTCCTAAAGCACCATTTTGTTTCCATTGTGCTTCTGGTGCAACAACATCTAAATCTTTTACTGTTATACGTAAACGTGTCATACAAGCATCTACGTCAGCAATATTATCTTTTCCGCCCAATAAATCAATAACTTTTGTTGCTAATGAACCATCTTGTACATTTCCTGTTCCTTCTGTTGACTCATCTTCATTATCAATATAGTTACCTGCACGCCCTGGCGTTGGTAAATTGAATTTTTTAATTAAGAAGTTGAATAACGTAAAGTTAAGGCCGAAGAACACTAATGAAACAATGACAAAGTTGATTAAATCTCTCGTTAAACCTGCATTGATCATCATTGGTGTACGTGTAATTAACTCAATAAATCCAAATGCATGAACACGTAAATTAATTAAATCCGCTAATGCGAATGCAAGTCCTGTTGTAATTGCATACACAACATATAATACTGGTGCAATAAACATGAACATGAATTCAATTGGTTCTGTTACACCTGTTAAGAATACTGCTAATGCAGCTGATAAGAACATTGGTTTATATTTTGCACGTTTTTCTTTATCAACATTACGGAACATCGCAAACGCAATCCCCATTAACGCTGCCGTTGAGCCGATAACTTGTCCAGCTTTGAAACGAGCTGGTACAACGTTATTTAATAAATCGTTATATGCTTTCGTATCTCCATTTGCTAATAAGTTATTTAAATCTGTAATCCATGCAAGCCATAACGGATCTTGTCCCGCTACAATTTGTCCAACCTTTGAGCCAGTTAACATCGTATATGTTCCGCCTAGCTCTGTGTAGTTCATCGGAATTGTTAACATATGATGTAATCCAAATGGTAATAATAAACGTTCTAACGTTCCATATACAAACGGTGCAATAACTGGTGCACTATCTTTAGATGCTGCAATCCAGCGACCAAATTCATTTAATCCACTTTGGATAAATGGCCATACAAGTGATAATACAATCGCAGTGACTGTAGACCAAACAATTACAACGAATGGTACGAATCGTTTTCCATTAAAGAATGCTAATGCCTGTGGCAGTTTATTATAATTGTAGTATTTGTTATATAAAGTAGCTCCTAAGAAACCTGTGATAATCCCTACGAAAACTCCCATGTTTAATGCTGGTGCACCAAGTACAGAAGTAAAGTAATCTTTTACAAGTAAATCTCCTGCTAAAAATGAAGAAACTGTCGCTTTTGAATCCGTTAACATTTGAGCGTTTACGCCAAATATAGCTCCTGTAATTCTGTTTGTTAAAACGAATGCTAATAGTGCTGCAAATGCACCACCTGCTCGATCCTTCGCCCAAGATCCCCCAATTGCTACTGCGAATAAGATGTGTAGATTTGTAATAATTGCCCAACCGATGTCTTCCATTACTCGAGCAATGGTATGAACTGCGTTAACATCCCCAGCAGACATCCCAATTAACTTACCGATGGAAATCATTAAACCAGCTGCTGGCATTACAGCTACAACAACTAGTAACGCTTTCCCGAACTTTTGCCAAAAATCAAAAGACGTAATTTTCATCTGTTTTTCCTCCCCTTTATTTATAACAACATAATGATTTAAATTATAATTTCTGTTTCTCTTATGAAAACGATTCCTTATGTTTCTTTTTCTCTTTACGCAACCGTTTTCATAAATCTATTTTAATAAAAGCGTTTTCACATTGCAATAGAAATTTATTTTTTTCATAAAAAAAGATGCTCAAAGAGCATCCTTTTTCATTATAAAATGCGATAAACCCTTGTTTCATAAGGTTTCAACGTGATTGTAGTTATTTGTTCATGTTCCGCAACTTCATAGTTATTTAAAAGCAAACGTTTGCGTTCTAATGCAAATAAACTCTCATTATACACAGATTCCTCTTTTGAGATATTACTAATTACAATGACTTTTTCATCCTGTAGCGTACGTGTATATGCATAAATTTGTGGATCGTCTTCTAATAGTAAATCGTACGTACCGTAGTTCAGTACATCGTGCTCTTTTTTCAAGGCAATCATTTTCTTATAGAAATTGAAAATAGACTTTTCTTCATTTTTTTGCTTTTCAACATTAATTTCTTTGTAATTTGGATTCATGCTAAACCAAGGTGTACTTGTTGTGAAGCCAGCATTCATTTCATCGTTCCACTGCATAGGTGTACGTGAATTATCGCGGCAAGAAGCCCATATAATTTCCATCATATCTTGATGTGATACGCCCTCTGCAATTTTCTCACGATATAAATTTTTAATTGCTACATCATCGTAATCTTCAATATTTGGGAACTGAACATTTGTCATACCAATTTCTTGTCCTTGATAAATAAACGGTGTGCCGTGCATAAAGAAATACATCGCTCCTAAAGCCGTTGCACTTTCACGCCAATATTCTTTATCATTTCCCCAAGTAGACACAATACGTGGCTTATCATGATTTTCAATATATAAAGCATTCCATCCCTTATTTTCTAAACCTTTTTGCCACTTTGTTAATACTTTTTTCAACTCAACAACATCAAGATCTTTCTTCTTTTCTGCATCCCATAAGCTTAAATGCTCAAATTGGAATACCATATTGAATTTACCATTCTCTTCTCCAACCCAAAGATCAGCATCTTCAACTTTCACACCATTTGCTTCTCCAACAGTCATAATATCGTATTTAGCAAATGTGTTTTCTTTTAATTCTTCTAGTAATGGCTGAATACCATTTACATTCATATGTTTGTCAAAAGAAGGCACATACTTTAACCCTTTTGGGTTTGGCATATCCTTGAGGCCATCTTCTTTTTTTATATGACTAATCGCATCGACGCGGAAACCATCAATACCTTTATCAAGCCACCAATTAACAGTATCATATAAAACTTCACGAACTTCTTTATTCTCCCAGTTCAAATCTGGTTGTTTACGCGAGAATAAATGTAAATAATATTGCTCTGTCACTTCATCATATTCCCATGCAGAACCATTAAAGATACTTTCCCAATTGTTTGGTTCCGCGCCGTCTTTACCATCCTGCCAAATATACCAATCACGCTTCGGATTGTCTTTAGAAGAACTTGATTCAATAAACCATGGATGTTCATCACTTGTATGATTAATAACTAAATCAATAATAAGCTTCATGTCACGCTTATGAACTTCATCTAGTAGCATATCAAAATCTTCCATCGTACCAAATTCATCCATAATATCTTGATAGTCACTAATATCATAACCATTATCGTCATTAGGTGATTTATACATTGGACAAATCCAAATTACATCTATACCTAAATCTTTTAAATAATCCAGCTTTGCAATAATCCCCTGTAAATCTCCAATACCATCACCATTTGAATCCATAAAGCTACGTGGATAAATTTGATAAGCGACAGCTTCTTTCCACCATGTCTTATTCATACTAATTCTCTCCTTTTGCATCCCATCGGATTTTTTATGCAAACGTTTTCGTAACACTATCATAACAAAATATGAATAGTTTGCAACTGTTTTCATTGAACTCTATGTAGTTTCCTTATTCTTATGCCTTATTTATTTCTTACAAAGATAAAGTGAAACTTTAATCGTTAAGGAGATGTCCATTCCCCGCTGATTATTAGCCCTTACCAATCGAGCTTTTACGAGCAGCCCTATCTTCTTTGTTTCAGCCGGATTGTCTTACTGCTTGCAAATAACGGGATAAATCTAACCCTTCTCTTCTTCTCGTCCATGCGTGTTAAATACACTCTTCATATACTAATACAAGCTCATATTATTTCAGAAAGGAGATATAAATTGAAACAAACAAAATTAACTGGTCGTATCGTCGTTCCCTCGGATCCTGGGTATGACATAGCCCGAATAAATTTAAATTTAAGCATTCCAAAATTCCCTTGTATTATTGTTTTTTGTCAAAATAAAAATGATGTGTGTAACGCCTTAAAATGGGCACGTGAGCGTCATATACCATTTCGCTTAAGAAGTGGACGACATAGCTACGAAAATTTCTCTCTTTTAAATGGCGGGCTTATTATTGATGTGAGTGAAATGAAGCAAATTACGGTTAGTACAGGAAAATTAACAGCAACAATTGAAGCGGGTGCAAATCTTGGCACTGTGTATAAAGAACTTTGGAAATATGGTGTTACAATACCAGCTGGCACAAGTGCAAGTGTCGGAATTGTGGGGTTAACACTCGGCGGTGGCATTGGCATGCTTTCACGCTTATTTGGACTAACATGTGATCAATTAGTAGAAGTCGAAATGGTACAAGCGTGCGGGAAATTTGGTGCAAAAATCATTCGTGCAAATGAACAAGAAAACCCTAACCTATTTTGGGCATGCCGTGGCGGTGGCGGTGGAAATTTCGGGATTATTACTTCCTTAACCTTTCGAGTCCACCCTATTAAAAACGTATCAATTTTCTCACTTACATGGGAATGGAAAGACTTTATTGCTGCATTTCAAGCTTGGCAAAACTGGGCACCTTATATAGATGAACGTCTCACTTCATCAATTGAATTATTCTCTAAACAACGAAATAAAATCGAGGTGAAAGGTGAATTTGTCGGCTCTCCTTCTGAACTTTATCCTCTATTATCTCCTCTTCTTGAAACTGGTAATCCTTCTCTCTTTATAGATGAAGTCCCGTATATAAAGGCTGTTCAATTCTTTAATAGCGGCAATATTCCTGAAAAATTCAAACGCTCTGGTTCCTACGTATATAAACCTATCCCTCTTAAAGGTATTCAAATCTTACAATATTTTCTTTCTCATGCACCAAATAAAGATGCGAGTATTTGGCACCAATCACTCGTAGGTGCTGTAGAAAACATTTCGCCTAATGAAACAGCTTATTTCCACCGCAAGGCAATTATTGCTCAAGAATATATTACTTCTTGGAAATGCAACGATGAAGAAAATCGAAATATACGCTGGGTTAAAGATTTACGGGAAAGCTTAGATCCTTACACACTAGGAGACTATGTCAATTGGCCCGATATCGACATAAAAAATTGGCAAACTAGTTATTATGGCTCTAATTTTCAAAGGTTGCGTAAAGTGAAGACAGCATATGACCCTTGTAATGTTTTTCGTTTTCAACAAAGTATCCCACCCTTTCATACGTAAAAAAGGGGATAAAATAAAAAACCATCCAATATGCCGTTACCTCACAGCATGTTGGATGATTCAAGTTGATTTTCTATATCTTTTCAAATTATTGCTCCTACTCATAAACTTTCAATTACGGATTAATTGTATTTCTCATCATTTTTATGCAATGAATGTAATTTAATATTTGGTACTTTATCTTTTTCAATACCGCTATTATAAGCAACAGGAATTTGAAATTCGAATTGTTTTGTCTCATGTTTTTGTAAATAGACTGGTTTCGGTACTGGATAACCTTTTGAATTCTCGTTTGCATTATCATATAAAACAACTTTTAATGCCTGTGAATGATTACGATAATTTTTTAAAGTCACAATGCATTTTTGTTCGATACCCTCTCCATTTTTCTCCATTCTACACTGGCTATCTTCTTTTTTATATTCTATCGCCTCTACCCCTGTTTTTCCTGCGTAGTACCATGTTTTATTCAATGTATGGAGAATGTTATTTAAAATAAACGGCATCATTAAAATCAAAATACTAATGCCTACTACTTTTATCTTATTCATTGTTCTAAATGTACTAGATTTCTTTTTTACTAGCCATTTTACAAATAATATAAATGCGATTATATGTAGTACGAAAGAAACAATTAATATATTTGAAACTTTATAACCCATATAAATATATGTATATACCGGAACCTTATAGAAATTGAATAGTTTTTCCCCAATTAATTCATTATCGTTTGGAATTTTTAATAATAACAAAACCCCTATACTGTAACAAATAGCTACTAATCGATCATACTCAATTCGAACCATTCCTTCTCCCCTTCCTTTTGCTTTTTTATTATCGATTTTAGCTATTATTACCATAATATACAATCATTTTATAGAGGATAACGTAAAAAAGCCCCTTATAAACATACAAAGAACTTTATTAATATACAATATGAATTAGAAAATCAATATGCAATTTTCACATAGAGACCTCCTCAAAATATGTTGGATTATGTATTGTAATTTTTTTATCCAGAATTGTAACAATACTATCGTTTTTTAATTGTTTTAATACGCCGCTAACCGTCTCTCGGGACGTCCCAGATATTTTTGATATTTCAATTGTTGTAAGTGGGCATGAAATTACAATCGTTTCGCCACTCTGTTCTCCTAAATCTTGCATTAAATAATTTAATGTTTGAATGACTCGATCTTGTGCATTAGGAATTGTAATATTTTGCACTCGATTTTCGTTTAGTTTTAATATTGATGATAATTGCTGAACAACGTACATTAATTGCGTCCTACTAGATTTCACCATATCTTCGAAAATTACTGTCGGAATATAATATACCTCTACATCTGTCATCGCTTCTGCCGTATAGTTATATCCTCTGTCTGTAAACATACCACCATAAGGAAAAATAGAATACCGCTTTACATAGTCATCATATAATAAATTTCCACTTTGATTTACCCGCTCTAACTTTACAAAACCATCTAACATGAAGTAAATTCTTTCTCTTGAATCCCCTTCTAAAAATAAAAATTGACCCTTTTTATAAGTTCGCCAATAGACAAACTCCGCCAAACCTTTCAATTTCTTTTCTGTTAAATGAGCAAATAATTCAAATTGTTTTAAGTCTTTAACTACGTTCCGTCTATTCATAAAATTCCCTCTCTCTTGCTGTATGTTGGAGCGAAAAATTAAGAAAGCGTATTCAAATTAAATTTTATCATAATTAACTTATATATTCGGATTTCATCATGAAAACTTTATGAACAATGAGTACAAAAAATATTAATAAATAAAAAGAATGAAGTTACTAACTTCATTCTTTTTTTATTAATAAATAGCGCACACAATTATTTAAACATACATGCATAAATTCTGTTTAGAAATAATAGTACCAACTTTTTCTTCTAGTGCTTCATATACTTTTTCTAAAGACGTAATAATTGTTTTTCTTTTTGGATTTGTATTAACAAAATTAATAGCAGCTTCAATTTTTGGAAGCATACTTCCCGCAGCAAATTGTTTTTCCTCAATGTATTCTTCTAATTGATTCACTGTGACATGCTCTAATTTCTTTTGATTCAGTTGATTATAATTTACATACACATGATCAACTGCAGTTAAAATTACGAGCGTATCAGCATCTACTAATTCAGCTAATTTCTGCGCAGCGAAATCTTTATCGATAACCGCTTCAGTTCCTTTTAACCCTTCTTCGGAATCAATTACTGGAATTCCACCACCACCAACAGCTATCACTATATTTCCATCCTCAACTAAAGAATTAATTACTTTATGCTCATGAATACTTACAGGCTTCGGTGATGGAACAACACGTCTCCACCCTCTGCCAGCATCCTCTTTAAACACTGCTTTTGTTTCTTCCATTAATCTTCTTGCTTCTTCTTCCGTATAAAAAGGACCAATTGGTTTAGTTGGATTTTTAAATGCCTCATCTTTTTCATCCACGACAACGCGTGTTATAACCGTTGCTACGTCTTTTTTTATATTCCGTTTTTTCAATGCCTTTTCAATCGCATTTTCCATCCAATATCCAATCATCCCTTGGCTCATTGCACCACAAGTATCTAATGGCATTGCAGGTGTCTTTTCCGTTTCTGCAGCTTTTTGCTGTAATAAAATATTCCCCACTTGCGGGCCATTTCCGTGCGCAATTACTATATCTACATCATTTTCCATTATTTTCACAAGTTGTTCCGCTGTTTTTTCTAATGCTTCTTGCTGTGCCCCTGCAGTAGCTTTTCCAGACTGTATCGCATTTCCCCCTAGTGCAACTACAATTTTTCTTCGTACCATATTTCAGCCCTCCAGTTAATTTCGCTTTCACAGCGCTTTATAAAGTAATACTGCCTGTAATTAATCCATAAATCGCAAAGAATGCTAAAGCACCAATTGCTACCGATGATGCTAATTCCACTCGAGTAAATATTTGCTTCGAACTCTTTTGCTTTTGAACATTGTAAAAGATAAAAATACCTGGCGCATATAAAGTCATTGTTAATAATAAATACTCTAAACCAGCTGCATAAACTAACCACACACCATAAATACTTGCTATCAAACCAATTATTATATTTTTATTTCGATCCACTTCTTCAGACCTTAAGCTATGCTTCAGTTGATAAAATGCTGAAAAAGCATATGGGATTAAAATAGCTGAAGATGCTAAAGAGAATGCAAAGTTATACGCCTGATCGGAAACGACGAATGTTAATAAGAACATTTGAATTAAGCCATTTGTTATCCATAATGAATTTATTGGAGCCTTATTTTTATTTTCTTTTGCAAACCATTTTGGAAATACTCCGTCTTTAGCCGCCAAATATGGAATTTCAGATGCGAGTAAAGTCCAGCCTAACCAAGCACCTAATACAGAGATGACTAAACCTAAATTAATAAAGATAGCCCCCCATTTTCCAACAACACTTTCAAATAAATAAGCCATAGACGGATTTTTCAAATTAGCAATATCTGCTTGCTGCATAAGTCCAAGAGACAGTAATGTAATTAAAATGTAAATGATGAGTGTACCAATTAAGCCAATAACCGTTGCTTTCCCTACATCACTTCTATTTTTTGCTCGACTAGATAAAACAACAGCCCCTTCTACCCCAATAAACACCCATAAAGTTACAAGCATTGTACTTTTAACTTGGCTGCCAACCGCTCCCCATGAAAAAGAACCAGTTTGTCCCCAAAATCCATCTAGAAACGTATCAATATGAAACGCGAAGATTCCTATAACAATAAATACAAATACAGGTACTAATTTTGCGATTGTAGTTACTAAATTCACAAGTGCTGCTGATTGAACTCCACGTAAAATTAACATGTGAACACACCATAATAATACGCTTGCACCAATAATGGATGCTACATTTTGACCGCCTTCAAAGCTGGGGAAGAAATACCCTAATGAAGAAAACAATAATGTACCGTAAGCTACATTACCAAGCCAGGCAGATAGCCAATATCCCCACGCACTATTAAATCCCATGAAATTACCAAATCCTGCTTTTGCATAGCTAAAAATACCGCCATCTAAATCTGGCCGTTTTACAGTTAGATTTTGAAAAGATAATCCAAGCGCAATCATCCCAATTCCTGTTATAACCCAACCAATAATAATGGCTCCAGCACCAGCACCTTTTGCCATATCACTTGCTAAATTAAATGCTCCACCGCCAATCATAGACCCCACTACAAGCGCCGTTAATGTAAACAACCCTAATTTCTTATCTTCATCCATTCCACTCACCTCTCTTTAATTGCAATAACAATACGAAAGCCATAGTGAATGATAGTGTCTAAAGGAGGAGAAAGAAGAAAGGAAGACTCCCTTTCTTCTTTACTCCATGTTTCCTAAAGTAGCTGCCATAACCGCTTTAATTGTATGCATTCTATTTTCAGCCTGATCAAATACTTTTGAATGTTTACTGCGGAATACTTCGTCAGTTACCTCCATTTCCCTCAACCCATATTTCTCATAAACTTCCTCACCATACATCGTTTCAACATCATGGAATGCGGGTAAACAATGTAAGAAAATCACATTTTCATTTCCTGTTTCTTTAATCATTTTCATATTTACTTGATAAGGTTTCAATAACTCGACACGTTCAGCAAATTTTTCTTCCTCACCCATAGACACCCATACATCTGTATAAATTACATCTGCATTCGCAACAGCTTCTTCCACATTACTTGTTATCATTACCTGTTCATTATATTTTTTTGCTAAATCAATTACTTCTTGCTCTGGCCATAAAGATTCCGGTGTACAAATACGTACATCCATTCCAACGATCGCTCCACCAACTAGTAAGCTATTAGCAACATTATTTCGTCCATCTCCAACGTAAACGAGCTTCACATTTTCTAATTTCCCTACATGTTCTCTAATTGTTAATAAATCTGCAAGTGTTTGTGTTGGATGCCACATATCTGTTAATCCATTCCAAACCGGCACACCAGAATTTTGTGCTAAAGATTCTACAGTTTCATGATTAAATCCACGAAACTCAATTCCGTCAAACATGCGTCCTAACACTTTTGCTGTATCCTCTACGGATTCTTTTTTCCCAAGCTGAATATCACCTTTCCCTAAATATTCAGGGTTCGCCCCCAAATCCGTACATGCTACTGTAAATGCACATCGCGTACGAGTAGAGGTTTTTTCAAATAATAGCGCTACATTTTTACCTTCTAAATAATGATGTGGGACACCGTTTTTCTTTTTCTCTTTTAATTCTGCTGCTAAATCTAGAAAATATAATAATTCTTCTTGTGTAAAATCTTTTTCAGCTAGAAAACTTCTTCCTTTTAAATTTGGTCTAGTCATTAACATACTTCATCCCTACTTTCTCCGTTATTTATACTAAATATCTTTACGAACAATTGGCATACTCATGCAACGTGGACCCCCACGACCACGAGATAATTCCGAACTTAGCACCTCAATGACTTCTATACCATGCTCCCTTAATAAAGTATTGGATACATAGTTGCGATCATATGTAACAACTACACCTGGCGCAATTGCTAATGTATTAGAACCGTCATTCCATTGTTCACGGGCGGAAGCAATTGCATCTCCTCCTCCACAAGGAATAAGAACTAATTCACTTAAACCTAATACCTCTTTTAATGCTTCCATTAAAGAAGTACGATGTGTAATTTTAAGATTTTCCGCATCTGGACCTTTTTCTAAAATATAAATATTCATATTTCCTTTTGGCCCTTGAATGGCTGGGTGAATTGTAAACTTGTCATAATCAACCATTGTAAACACTGTATCTAAATGCATAAATGCTCGGCATTTTGGAATTTCTATTGCTAACACTTTCTTAATTTTATTTTGTCGGCTAAAAAGATTTTTAGCTAAACGTTCAATTGCTTTAGCTGACGTACGGGCAGATACTCCAATTGCAATTGTTTCTTCATTTAAAATTAGCTCATCGCCACCTTCAATTGGAAACTTATAATCACGATCTAGCCAAATTGGCACATTGTGATTTGCAAATCTTGGATGATACTTAATGATGTACTCCATGAATAATGATTCACGTCTACGCGCCGGTTCTCTCATCTTATTTATCGTTAAACCATCGCCCACGCTAGCTGCTGGATCACGAGTAAAATATAAATTAGGCATTGGGTCTAAGTAAAACGGATAATGATCTTCCATTAATTCGTATAAATGTTTCTTCTTACTTGTTTCAATTTCGTTTTTCCGTACACCACCCATAATTTTTTGAATTAATTCTTCATTTGAAAAGGAAAGTAAATATTCTTTTAAAGTTTGATGTGCAACATTTACGTCAGCCTGTCCTTCTTCTAAAATACGATCAACAAATTCTTCTCGAAGTTTTTTATCTACTAATGCCTCAGCAGCTAGTTTTTCTAAATAAAGAACTTCAACACCCCGATTGCGTAATGTTTGTGCAAAATAATCATGCTCTTTTTGAATAATTGGTAAGTATGGAATATCGTCAAATAATAATTGTTGCAAATAATCTGGCGTTAAGTTTTCCACTTCTTTACCAGGTCGTTTTAATAAAACTGTTTGTAATTCCCCAATTTCTGAAGTAACATGTATCGGATGCTTCATTTGTTGTACCTCCTTTTAAATATGTTTGATGTCTTACAAGTACATAATAAATGCTACGCGCTTTCATATTTGTGAAAACATCCACATTATCATTGTGAAATATTAAACAAGTTATTTTTTTAAAATCATATAAATTTGTATTTTTATAACATTCCATCCCGCTTTTTCAATAAAAAAATACATATATTACGCATATATGCTGAATATTTAACTTCCGTATTTTTAAAAAAATCCTGTTTTTAATTTTTATTAAAAACAGGATTTTGCATCTAAATAATTAAATTTAACCTTTCTTCTAAAATCTCCCTATCTGATTTCGACTGAGAAATTATAAGGCATGTATCATTTCCACATATACATCCTATTTTTTCTTTCCAATCTAACTCATCAAACAAAGCACCAATAACATGTGCATTACCGGGTAATGTTTTAATAACCATTAATTGATCTACACAATCAATTTTCACAACAACCTCTCGTAATTTTTTCTTTAACTTTATATCAGTTTGTAAATGCTCTTCTGAGAAAAATTTATATATCATTAATCCTTCTTGAGAAGGTACCTTCGTTAAGTTTAACTCACGAATATCTCGAGAAACTGTAGCTTGTGTTACTAATACATCTTTTTTTGCTAACAATTCTACTAATCTTTCTTGCTTCTCTATTTCATACTCCTTTACAAATTGTTTAATTAATCGTTGTCTTTTTTCTTTTTTCATAAAAGACACCCCTTTTAATATTATAGCTCGCTATAATTTTCATCCGAAAGGGACAGAAAAGAATGTTGCGGAAACGTTCATAGTTTATACTTTTTAACTGTAGATATTAAATCTAGCTAAAAAAAGAGAAGAACAGCATTCTGTTCTTCTCTTTTACATTGAAAATCGTTCAATCGTTTGTTTCAAATCCGCTGATTGCATCTCTAAGTCTTTTAATAATTGATCGATTGCTATCATATTTTTAGACTGTTGCAATGTCACACGTGCCACTTCTTGTGAACCAGCTGACGTTTCTTCCGCAATTGCTGCTACAGCCTTTGTTTGTGCTCCTGTTTGATGAATATGACTCACTTGTTCATTCATATAACTACTAATTTGCTTGGTTGTATCGGCTACTTCCATAACACTTGATGACATTTCTTTTAAAATTAATTCTGTAGCTTCTCCGCGTTTCGCCTCTTCTTTAGCTGTCTTCACCTGCTCTGTCATTTTCAATGCGACTTGCTGTACTTCATCTTGCATATTCCGTAATAACTGCGATATGTTTCTTGCGGAATGATCACTTTCATCAGCAAGTTTACGTACTTCTTCTGCTACAACCGCAAAGCCCCTTCCATGCTCTCCTGCACGAGCTGCCTCAATAGAAGCGTTGAGTGCTAATAAATTTGTTTGGCTAGCAATCTCACTCACAACAGAAACAATGTGTTCAACTTGTTTCATTCGCTCTTCTAATTTCTGTACATTTTCCATCGAATCTTCATTTTCTCTCGCCAATGTTTGAATACCTTGAATTAAAGACGTAAAGACACGTGTACTTTGTCCTAAAGCTTGAACCATTTCTGAAGACAACTCGTCAGACTGTTTTGCTTTTCCTTCTACTTCATTTGCAATAGAAGTCGTTGTATCAACAGTAGAAACGATCGCTTGAATCGATGCTGCTGATTGCTCGGCACCGGAAGAAATCTCCGCAAGAGTTTCAGACACACCTTGTGCTTGCTTTGTCGCTTCACCTGTTTGTTTTCTAATTTGCTGAACTTGATTATTTGTATACGAAAATGTAGTATCAATATTTTTTACCATGCCCCTTAAGTTCCCTAGCATCATATTAAATGCAACACTTAAAGAATTAATCTCATCATCGGTCTTTGGCAATGGGACATCTTCACGAATATCACCTTCAGCCGCTTTCCTTGCTGCTTCTTCCAACTTTCGAAGTGGTTTAATTAAAAATATTGCTGCCCCATACGCTAAAATTCCAGACCATACTACACCTAATAACATAACGATAATATTATAAACAGTTTGACTTACATAACCTTGAAAGTAATCATATATAACGTAAATGAAAATTAAACTTGTTGAATATGTAATGAAAGCTAAAACTGTAGTAAATAACATAAGCTGTATACGCAAGCCAAAGGAAAATGTTTTTCTTTCTTTTCCCATCTCTTCTTTCCCCCTTCTTATAAGCAATATAAGTACTACCTATATATTATTATCCATATTTTCGTTATAGAAAGATATAGGGATTTTAAAAATCATTATTTCTTTG
This sequence comes from Bacillus sp. TH17, assembly GCF_016651125.1. Taxonomy (NCBI): domain Bacteria; kingdom Bacillati; phylum Bacillota; class Bacilli; order Caryophanales; family Bacillaceae; genus Bacillus; species Bacillus sp. TH17. The sequence continues at coordinate 87,901 of NZ_JAEKEN010000001.1, read as the reverse complement.
AATATTAAATCCCCTGAAAAAAATAAAGGATTCTGACAATTTATGACTAATAACAGAAATAAGGGGCAACATTTGTAAAATATATTTTTGACTGGGGGTTTTGTATGATTCAAGTTCGAAATCTAGTAAAATCATTTGGCTCACTTGATGTTTTAAAAGGAATTGATTTAGAAGTAAAAGAAAAAGAAGTTGTTGTTTTAATCGGTGCCAGTGGTTCCGGCAAAAGTACATTACTTCGCTGTCTTAACTTTTTAGAAATGTACGATGAAGGTGAAATTCACTTACAAGGTGAACGAATTGATCCAAAGCATTCAAATTTAAACAAAGTCCGTGAAAATGTCGGTATGGTTTTTCAACACTTTAACCTCTTTCCTCATATGACCTCACTAGAAAACATCATAGAAGCACCTATTCACGTAAAAAAATTGGAGACAGCAGACGCGAAGGATGTTGGGAATCAACTCCTACAAAAAGTCGGCCTACAAGATAAGGCGGATGTAACTCCTCACCTACTTTCAGGTGGTCAAAAACAACGCGTTGCGATTGCACGAGCTCTTGCTATGAACCCTAAAATTATGCTATTTGATGAACCTACCTCAGCCTTAGACCCTGAACTTGTTGGAGAAGTATTGCAAGTTATGAAAGAACTTGCTGAAGAAGGAATGACCATGATTATTGTTACTCATGAAATGAATTTCGCAAGAGATGTAGCTGATCGCGTCATATTTATGGATGACGGAAAGATTGTAGAGGACGCTTCGCCAGCACAATTCTTTTCAGCTCCATCACATGAACGAGCAAAACAATTTTTACGCAACGTTTTATAATGTAACTTCTGTTTCAAATGAAAAGAAATACATCCATACGGTGCACAACTACTTGTCCAAATAAAATATCTCAGTAACATACTTAAAACCATCCGTATGATCAATATATAGGAGGGGTTTTATGAAAAGAAAACTATTAACCATTGTTGCGAGTATTACATTATGTACATCCTTCATACTAGGAGCCTGTAGTAAGGAAAGTGCTACTACTTCATCTAATGGTGAAAAAGAATTTCGTTATGCGATGAGTGGATTATATAAACCTTTTAACTATAAAGAAAATGACGGAAAGCTTGCCGGTTTTGATGTGGAAATTGGTGAGGCACTTGCGAAAAAAATGAATATGAAACCCACTCCTATTACAAATCCATGGGAAACGCTAATTCAAGGTCTACAATCGAAAAAATATGATGCTATATTGGGCAGTATGGCAATTACAGAAGAACGCTTAAAAGCTGTTAGTTTCTCCAATCCTTATTATCGCTCTGGTGCCCAAATTTTTGTGGCTAAAAAGAATACATCTATCTCTTCTCCAGAAGATTTGAAAGGTAAGAAAATTGGGGTTGTAAAAGCTAGTACCTTTAAAGACCTTGTTGCAAAACATACAGATCAAATTACAGAATATGATAGTGATATTACTGCACTTATGGACTTAGAGCCTGGACGTATTGATGCAGTAATCACTGATCAAATGGTCGGTTTACGTATGATCAAAGAAGGTAAATCAAATATAAAAGATGCTGGAAAACCATTAAATCTTGATGAAATGGGAATTGCTATTCGTAAAGATGATAAAGAAATGGTTGAGAAAGTAAATAAAGCTTTAGATGAAATCATTAAAGATGGTACGTATGAAAAGATCAGTAAAAAATGGTTTGGGCGTAATATTCTTGGAGACGAGGCAAAAACAAAGTAAGTTAGCCATTTAGAGATTTCATAAATCATGCCCCACTGATTAAAGTTTCACTGCATGTGGGGCATTTCATTCTCTACTAAAATCCATCCAATATGAGGTGACACACATGTTTGAAATCTTTATCTCTACCTATCCGACACTCTTAAAGGCTACTATTGTCACATTACAATTAACATTAACCTCCCTAGTATTCGGTTCATTAATTGGATTATTATTCGCGTTCTTTCGAATCTCTAACAATAAAATTTTAAATAGTATTGCTCATGTATACATCGCCATTATTCGTGGTACACCTTTAATTGTTCAAATTGCTATTCTCTATTTTGGGATTACATCTGTTGTTGTTTTCACCCCTTTTTGGGCTGGAGCAATTGCTTTAGCAATTCATAACGGTGCATATATTACTGAAATTTTCCGCGGATCAATTCAATCCGTCGACCGGGGACAATTGGAAGCTGCTCGCTCTTTAGGGATGCCTTACCCTTTAGCGATGCGCCGGATTATATTACCACAAGCATTTCGTCTGTCTCTTCCCCCTCTAGGGAACCAATTTATTATTGGATTAAAGGATTCTTCACTTGTCGCTTATGTAGGAATGTCCGAATTATGGGGATCCGGTTTATCAATTGCCGCAGGTAACTTCCAGCAATTAGATACATATATCATTGTTGGTGTATACTATCTCGCACTAGTTCTTCTATTTACTTATCTTGTTAGTCTTCTAGAAAAACGACTACAACGAAAAGAAAATAACTCTGTCCAGGTCAAGACAAAGAACAAGAAAGAAGTCTCTTTATAACAAAAAGCAAGCTCTAAGAGAGCTTGCTTTTTCATCGTAAAATATGTCTATTATTGATTTACTTTTTTTATAGTCTCTTTTTCCTCTATATGTTCCTCACGATATGAAATATTATGAGGATCCAATCCATTTCCTAAAGAACCATAGAAATGCTCCCTATGCGGATCAACTAATTCACTTCCGTGATAATACACACGTGGTGTATTCCAAAGTGCTGCCAAAGCTTTTGTCATCGGCATTTCGTGATAGCGTTCCGGCCACATTTCTTTAATTTTATCTTTTACTAATGGATAGTATTTAGAACTCATAGCAGGAAACAGATGATGTTCTGTATGGTATGAGAAATTGAAATGTAAAACGTCTACCCAGCGCGGTACTGTTACTGATAAACAGTTTGCTAAAGGATCATTTACTGGAACAATAGGATTTAAGCGGTGATTTGTTGCGATATACGCCATTACAATAAAGTTAGCAATTAACAACGGAATCACGTATGCAAAGAACCACTTTGTAGGTCCCATAATAAACAATAAACTAATCCAAACTGTCCAGGGCAAAAGAAGTTGAAGCCATACAGATTTTTGATTGGATGACTTAAATTCTTTTATAAAATGAAAGAACATTCGAGTCGAATGTAACGTAAATTGAATTGTTAGTGACAGGAAACTAAAGAATGAACGTACATGAAGAGGCATGCGATATACCCAACTCAAAAACTTACTCTTTTTCAGTTTCTCAAATGTCGGCCATGCATCTGGATCATTCTCTTCATGCTGTGTGTGAACATGATGCGTTGCATTATGCCACTTTCTCCAAAGTTTTGGGCCAGTTGATAATGGCATAAATGCTATCGCACCTAAAAAATCACGAAGCCATGCCTTTCTTACAACTGTTCCATGTAAAATTTCATGTCCTAAAAATCCAAGTGAAGCAAAACATAATCCAAGAACAATTGCAATTCCTAGATTTGCCCACACATTCAATTCAAATACACCGATCGTTATTAAACCAGCCAATGCCACAAGTAAATAAGCCAGTCCACCAAATAATCGATTAGGAACTGGTTTAAATGCTTTTTTCGGCAAATGTGGTGCTACACGTGCTGCATACCACCCAAACGTATGAAGCTCCTTCATCCTTTTGCCCCTTTCTTATGCCGCGCCCCGCGCAACTTGCATATATCAATTCTTGCTTCCAGATTGATTTTACTACGTGATCCAAAAAGCATTTATCATAAGGAAAATATACTCACTCTATCGTCACTTAATTTTCGCTTTTATTATCAATGAAAAACATTTCTCTTTTTACTCTCTATCAACCTTTCCACATGATGAATCATAACAATAGAATTTCTATATTGTCAACAACTTTTATGACCTAGTAATAAAAGTTGGTTATATTTTTATAATTATACTTTATTTCACTAAAGAAAAAGCATAGATTTCATAAGGCTTTATCAGGTATATATACATATCCACTTAAACAATATAGACTCTATCTTATTCAAGAACTCTCTATGTAATCAACAAATGGAATCACTTGAATTTAGCTTTATATAAATCCTACTTCTTCATACTGCCCCAATAAAATAATTATATTAAAATATTTTTTCTTTCATTTAGTAAGAATAGAACGCTACGAAAACAACATACATGAATTCCATATAATATGGAAATATTAAAAGGAAAATTGTTATAATTTGGAGGTTTTCAAAATGACAGATGACACATTTCCGCAGTTACCATCATCCTATTGGATTGAATCTACTCAATTTCCTACTTTTTCTCATTTATCCGAAGATATAAAGACAGAAGTTGCTGTTATCGGAGCTGGTATTACAGGCATTACCACCGCCTATTTACTCGCTAAAGAAGGAATGAAAGTCGTTTTAATTGATTCTGGTTCTGTTTTAAATGGAACAACTGGGCATACAACCGCAAAAGTAACAGCTCAACATGATCTTATTTATGATGAATTAATAAACAATTTTGGTGTTGAAAAAGCCAGGCTTTACTACGAATCAAATAGTAAAGCTCTACAATTCATAAACGAGACTGTACAAACATATAAAATCGACTGTAATTTCACAAATGAAGATTCGTATTTATATACAACTACCAATAATGGCCTGCGAAATTTAACGAAAGAATATGAAGCCTATCAAAAATTAAATATTCCTTGTGACTATGTTCAATCCCTGTCGATTCCTATTCCCGTACAATCTGCACTTGTGATGAAAAATCAAGCGCAATTCCATCCCCTCCTTTATTTAAAAACACTTTTAGAAAAGTTTGTGGAAATGGGTGGAAAAGTTTATGAGCAAACAACAGCTATTGATGTGGAAAAAGGAGATTATCCACAAGTTATTACAAAGGGTGACCATCGCATCACTTGTAAATATATTGTCTCTTGCTCACATTTTCCTTTTTATGATGCTAATAGTTTTTTCTTTACGCGAATGTACGCAGAACGCTCCTATGCCCTCGCAATAAAAGCAAAAACGGATTATCCAGGGGGCATGTATTTAAGTATCGATGATCCAAAACGCTCCATACGTTATACGACAAGCAATGGAGAAAAGTTGATATTGATTGGCGGAGAGAGCCATAAAACAGGCCAAGGAATTAATACGATGCTTCATTATGATGCACTATATTCCTTTGCTGAATCTACTTTTGGAGTAGATGAAATTCCTTATAGATGGTCAGCGCAAGATTTAATCACGCTAGATAAACTCCCTTATATCGGACATATTAACGAAAGGAATCCAAATATATTTGTGGCAACTGGATATCGTAAATGGGGAATGACGACTGGAACTGCAGCAGCTCATTTACTGAAGGACTCCATTCTAAAAGTCCACAGCCCATATAAAGAACTGTTTGCACCATCACGCTTTCATGCAAATCCGGATATAAAAACTTTCCTCTCTCAAAACATTGATGTTGCTAAACACTTAATTGAAGGAAAAATTGAAACTGCATTACGTAAGCCAGAAAATCTTGAAGTTGGCGAGGGTTCTGTTGTACATGTCAACGGTAAACGAGCAGGTGCTTATAAAGATAAAGAAGGAAAATTACATATCGTCGATACAACTTGCACACACCTCGGCTGTGAAGTTGAATGGAATAGCGGTGATTGTACTTGGGATTGCCCTTGTCACGGTTCCCGTTTTTCAATTGATGGGGATGTTATGGAAGGTCCAGCAGATCAACCATTAAAGCGAGTTGATAACGAATAATTACAAATTCAGCGTGAGTTTTCATTTACTCCCTTTTGTAAGAATAATCGTAACTAGCACCGTTTTCTTTATTCCTAAAACACAAAAAGAGCACAAACTCACTTGTGCTCTTTTTCATATACTTCAAACAACATATCTCGAAATAATGTATTCAAACTCTCAATATCAATCCCTAATCCCTTTTCAATCCCTTTCACGTATTGCTGATAATAATCAATTTGTTCTTCTAAAAATTGATTTAACGCCTGAACTTTCAATCCAACATCTAATTCCGTACCTGCTTTTTTCTTTACTAACAACTTCTCAATCTCATTCAATACACTACGTTCTATAGATAGTTCTATAAGTAATCGGTCAAATTCTACTGGAGGTAATGTCCCTTTCTCTTCTAGCCACTGACAAGCTAAAATAGGACGTAATACATAAAAGTACTTTTTCAACTTTACATTCTCGCCTTGCAAAAATTCACGATAATTTTTTGAAGCCATATGTAAGTAATGATATATCGTTGCTTTTGGATCAAAATTCTTTTCACTCATTTGCTGAAGCTGCTCTGGAAAGTTAGAGTTTTTCGAATAAAAAATTGGTGATCGAATCCACTCAAGTAAAGCTGGATTTGACTTCGCGAATAGTTGCAATGCCTTTTTAATATCCCAACCACTTATGTCTAAATCATCACTAATTGGATATTCGATTACATCACGCTTATCATGGATTGATAAATACCATTCTACAGGGTGTATATAAACAAACCTAACATCATAATCGCTATCTTTCGATGGAAATCCCCAAGCACGACTCCCTGATTCCACTGCAAATAAAATTTTCACATCATTCTCTTTTTCAATTCTTTCTAACTCTAATTCAATTTTCCCTCTCATTTCATACCATCCCCATTTTTTGATTATTTCCTTGGAAATTCGACAAATATACGACTAATTTTACTATATACCAAAACAGCTGTCAGACAATTTCTGACAGCTCAATAAAGCACCTATTTTTTCTTTTCAATTACAGTAGCAGTAATTCGTTCAAACTCTTTTTGAATTTCCTCTTTATATGCATCCACTTTTGAAAAATCCATAGCAGCAATATAAATTCGTTCTAATTTATCACGAACTGATTTTGCTTTTGCTAAGAAAGACATCGCCTCATTCATTTTTGCTTTATATTGAATGGAAACGTCACGAATTTCTGTAGCATACTTCTCATCCGTCCCTGGTTTAACAATAAGAGCATACATATCTATAATCTCATCACCTTCGCGACTTGGAAAATATTCATGTGGTGCGGTACTATCAAAAATTGCAAATCCTAATTCTCTTACGATAACCATATCAAGACTATTCGGGTCAAATCCGCAATGATATACTTCAACGTCAAAACCTTTTTCTTCTGCTGCCTTCGATAACTTTTTAAGCATTGTTGATTTTCCAGAACCCGGGCGTCCTTTTATAAAATAACGATGTGGTAATCCTTCTGTTAAATTAGGAACAAAATCAACTGCTCCTTTCGGTGTAGCAGCTCCTAAAAAACGATGTTTCACAATCGATTGTTTTCCCTTTTTATCTGCAAATAATTTCTGAATTAGCTGATCTGTTAGTTCATTTGCTTTATTAAAATCAATGTTATTAATATATATTTTCTCCCACTCATCATGTATAACTAACGCCTCTTTAAAACATCCGTAAGCAGATTTGAAAGCCTTGCCCGCTTCTAATACAAACCGTTCAATTTCTAACTTCTGCTTTCTTAATTTATCTGAGTCCCAAGCAACTCCTAAATTTATATACTCTTCAATAACTCCTGGCATTTTCGGCTCAATAACATGCGGTGATGTTCCATCAACAATTCCTACTTTTAATTTCGGAATAATCACTCCATCAACTGACTTATTATCAGAAGAACAATGCAAAAGTTCAATATCATATCCTTTTTCAACCCATTCACGACCTATTGCCTTAATTAAAGAAGATTTTCCCGTTCCTGGACCACCCTTTAAAATAAACAACCTATCTAGCCCTTTTAAATTCTCTTCGTATAAATTATGAAATCCTCTAGCTGTATTGCCACCAGCATAATAATTCAATACATTCCCTGTCACTGCACTCACTCCTTCGCAACAGTCTACTTACATAAGCTACAATATGCGAGCAACTTTATTTGGGTGAACACCTAATTTGTATTGCACGAAAAAAGGAAATGAATTACAATTTAAATATCACAAACATTCCGAATTTAAAACCGAATAAACCTTTATCAAGAGAGGCAGAGGGACCGGTCCTTTGAAGCCCAGCAACCTCAGTTTATGCAAACTGAATAGGTGCTAATTCCTGCAAAATGCATTGCATTTTGGAAGATAAAACTCAACTAGTATGTAAAGCTCATCTTTCTTGATTATGAAGGATGGGCTTTTTATTATTTGAAAAAAATATATTGGAGGTATGTAAAATGAAAGTAATTGATCTATCACAAACGTTTGAAAATAATATGTCTCAATTTCCTGGAACACCAAAAATCCAACTAGAAGCCATTACAAGCGTTGAAGAAACAGGTTATCAAGTTACGAATTTTCATTCTGTCGTTCATGTTGGTACGCATTGTGATGCGCCTGCTCATTTCATTTCAGGCGCAACCACTATTGATCAATTACCCCTAAATCAATTTGTAGGCGAAGCTGTTCTTATCGATGTGACTCATGTTCAAGAGCGAAAATTACCTAAGGAAGTATTACATACTGTCGACATAAAAGAAGGCGATATTGTCATTTTCCATTCCAATCTATCTAATAAATGGAATACCGAAGCTTATGAGAAAGAAGCGTTTTATCTTTCCGAAGAATTAGCTGAAGAACTAGTTCAATTAAAAGTAAAATCTGTCGGTTTAGATTTTATTTCTCCTGATGAGGTAACGACAGAAACATCACCGATTCATCACATACTGTTAGGAAATAATATTTACTTAATTGAAAACTTAACAAACTTAGATGCCATTAAAGCGAAACGATTCTTTTTCTCAGCAGCACCTTTAAAAATTAAAAATAGTGACGGTGCTTTCGCAAGGGCATTCGCTGTTATTTTTTAAACATGGTCTACAAAAAAAGCAAAGATCACTTTTGACCTTTGCTTTTATATTTTTTATTTAAGTTAAAAAAGAATTGCTCCACCTTTGGTCGTATCCACGCTAAATAATCTTTATCTTTCTTCTTTGTACAAGCTATCTCTTCTCCATCTACCATTTCGACAAGTTCTAGCTCTAACAGTTGCCTCGTAAATGCTACCATATTTACTTCTTCTGCTGGATATTCTTCTTTTAATTTCTCCTCAATTTCTCCCAATAAAAAACCGTCACGCATCATTGCTAGTGCATCAATCCAAAGTGGCGGCATTTCATATGTCTCTCCTGTAATCGTATCTTTTACAATATAGTTCTTTTGCTCTTTTCGAAATTGAATCGTGTGTAAACATACAGTCGAATTTAATGTTAATTCCATCATACCACCCCTTTCATCATATCCGCATAGAAAAAAGGATGCGCGTGCACCCCTTCTTTTCTTTTCATAACACTACTGAACCGTTACATGAGCTAAAAGCTCTATGTCGATATTTTCCTCCATTATAAACGAAGTTTTTTATAAAAAAAACCCTTCTTGAAACATTTTATAAAATGTTTATATTTACACAACAAGAACACTTTTCTGAAAAGTAATTTCGTCTAATGCACTACACTGTTGGTAAATAAATTTTCACTTTCGTTCCTATCCCCATACTACTTTCAATCGCGATACTCCCTTGATGTTCTTCAATAATTTTATATGTAATCATTAATCCAAGACCTGTACCATTCTCTTTTGTTGTATAAAAAGCTTTTCCGATCTTTTCTATTTTCTCATTTTCTATCCCAAGACCTTGATCTTCAACAGAAATACACAAGTTCTCTCCAGCTTTTTCATATGCCAGAATCTGAATATTTCCGCCTCCTGGCATCGATTCAATTCCATTTTTGATGATGTTTAACAACACTTGTTTTAATTGCTTATCATCACCATTTATAACGGGTAAATTTCCATCTACTTGCAAATTAAATTTCACTTTATATTGAGTCGCATAGCTTTCCATTAACTGTACAACATATAAAAGGATTTCCCCTATATTACACCATTCATAATTTGTTGGTTTCGGTTTTCCTAATAACATCAATTCACTAACAAACCCATTAATTCTCTCAATTTCTTGCAGCATAATCTCATAGCTCATCGTATCTTCAGGATTTCTTTCTTTTTGAATTTGTGTAAATCCTTTTAAAGCTGTTAATGGATTTCGAATTTCATGAGCGATTGTTGTAGACATAGTCCCAATAACCGCTAAATTTTCTGTCTCTTTCATACTGTTCATCATCTCAACAACTGTCCTTACATAAGATTGAAATCTCTTTAATAAAGAATGCGAAATGATGAAAAAGAATATACATAATACAAGCGGAATCACAACTTTTACATCTTGTAATATCAAAGTAAAAAATACATATTTTCCAATTACACTACAGGAAACGAAATAAAAATATTTTCTGTTCACGAAAATCGGTGCAAATAAAATTAAAAATATTTCAACTATATTTCCATTTTCAAAAACACGATCACTGTGTAAATAAATCATTAAGTTATTAATAAGATCAATAAGCATGTACCCAATTAAAAATAAGTATTTCACAAAATATACATAACCTTGTTTTTGAAGATATATTGAAATAGGAAATAAAGATATTACTAATATATATACACCTATTCCCATACCACCTTCTGGCCACCCTACCCTTGCTTCATTAATATTCATAGCGGGATAAACAAAATAATAGATAACGTCATATAAAAAGAATATAATATAGAATAATAATATAAATACTTTTAAAGCTTCTCTTTCTTCATAAATCAAGCTCTTGTATTTGTTCATATAAAAACTCCTCTTGATCAATACAAAAAAACATTTCAAGTGTTATCTCTTTAAATTATAATTATGAAATTGCTTTCAGGGCAACATGTAACCTTCTAATACTAAAAGGAAGGAGATACAGCTCCTTCCTTTTCAGTTACAATTTATATCCATCTTACCCTATCATTTAGCAATCCATCTGTGAAATTATTATGTCCTACTACAAAATCCTTCATATATAAATTTAAATATTCCCCATACTTACTTTCAGTATTTAATAATAATTCTTCTACATAATAAGCGCCTTGTCCAAAAGTATCTAACAGTAAACTACATAAGCCAGCATAAATTCCACACCCTACTTGGAAGTACGTCGCATTTGTTTTATATTTTTGAAAAACTTGGCTACTATTCATTACATTATACATGTATGTCTCATTATGCTCATAAACGAGCAACACACCGACTAAATCTTCTCCTATAATATCATCTTCTGCTGGATTAAATACTTTACGATTCCAATTCCATAAATCTTCCACTTTATCTAAGTTCTGTCTAATTAAGTTTGTTGTATACTCATTGATCCGATAAAGAAAACCCACTTCCATATTAAAAGATTTCCCTAAAATTAAAACTTCTTCATGTGGCATTAAGCAACCATAAAATTCTTTTTCACCTAACTTTACTTTATACTCTGAAGCATATACATCCTCATAAAAGTAAAGTGGACGATGATGACTCATATACATAGGATAACTCCATATCGCTTCATCCAGAAAACGCTCAACTGCCCACGATGCATAAAGTGTATGAGGTTTTATAAGCTCTTTATCATTCAAAAATGAAGTATCATGTTCTACAATATAGCATGCTCGCGGCTTTTCATTTGGACGTTCTTTCATAAGCTCAACAACCATCCATTGAACAACACCAGGATTCATACCTGAGCCTATAATCGCTCTTGTATTTGTAAATGTTTCTTTCTCCTTCTCAAACCTCGTATACCTTTCCGTAAGCTGAAAACCAAGTAAACTATCGTCTTGATCTACTGCCTCATTTTCCAAAGCCGAATTAATATAACAAATGCCAAGGTCATTGCAACAACTCAGTACCCTAATTGTATCTGCACCTGAAACATCAATAACAACCTTCGTTCTTTTTTCCTTTAAATGATGTTTAAATTTGACTACATCTTGAAGGTTTATTTCATATAAAAAAAATTGCTCTTTCAAATTTGGAAACAACTCATCATAATAACTTTTATCTTTTTGTTTTATATCCACCAAATGGAAGTTCACATTCTTTATCACTTCATAAATTGGATCTTTTTCATTTACTACCGCTTGATTCAAAATTGCTAACACTGCTTTTGCTGCTCCACCAGCACTGCCAAGTAATGTAATCGAAAACGAATCTGGAAACTGCTCCACAAACAAAACCCCTTTAATAAAGTAGTTGAGCAGCACTTCCTCAAAAGTGAGTTGAATACACAAAAAGGTAGCTCGTACACCTTTAGTACAAGATTGCCCCTTCAAAGATCACACTAACATACCTATATGATATTCAATTCATTTCCCCCTCATATCCAAATCGAATTAAACAAATAGGCTCGACCTTTTCTTCCCTATATATAAAAGAAAAAGCCAGCCCTTTCAACTAGCCTACGGACAATGGACAGATTTCACATGTTGAATATTCACGTACATTTTTGCGTCACGTGCTTTTAATATTTCAATATGCCCTTCATCAATTTTCGTCATCTTTCCGATTTTATTAGATTCCTCGCCTAAATCAAACACCATAATTTTCCCTGACATTTTAATAAGCTGTTCTTCAAAAGTTCTAGCTAGAGTAATATTTAATGGATTTACGGGGAGTTCATTTTTATTGAGGGAATAAGGCACTTGGTTCTCTTTATAAGGAATTAACCACTTCAAATGCTTTAAAGATATATATACAGTTTTGTAAACAGGGCTATAAAAAACAATATAATCGTTCATCACACTTGTAACATAACCGTGTATCGGAACATTTCCTGCCACATAAATTTCTGTAAAAATCCCTTTAGATGTGATTAATACTTTTCTCAAAGAAATTGAAGGTGATTCCCTCTTAATTACAGAGTCCACACCAGGCTTTAATATTTCTTCATCATGCTCTCTTAAAAATTTATAATACTGGATATGGTATAAAGATATATATACATAGTCTTGTCCATTGTAAAGAACTACAATATCATTTCCTACATCAATTAATACACCTTTAAATCTTTTTTCACCGATTAATTTAACGTATATATTTTCTCCAATATTTTTGTTTAACTCATTCATCTATATCCTCCTTTCTATAAAATACTACTTTTCCTGCCTTCCATTTCTAAAAAAATAATCAGGGCAATGTTCTGTCTTTTAATAGTAAGAGATCCTTTTCATATATCGTTCATAATTGTAGCGAACTATGAAATCGTTCTTTACTTCCAATCATAATGCCCCTCTTATTTATTAAACATTATTCATCTTCATTCTTTTTACATTTCACTACTTGACTCACACTCTTAATATGATAATTAATTATATAAATAACTTCATCACAGTTTACTAGTATAATACATTCTTCATGCACTTCACTTAATAAACCTTCTACACACTCTGGTCCACCGCGATTAATCTTTATCCACTTATACTTCAGGTCTTTTAATACATCAAAAAAAGTATCTTCATCAGAATAGAAACATGAACCATAGTAATCGTCACATTTTGTTTCTTTCACTTTCTTGACTAGACTCTTCACATGTTTCAGCTGATAATACACTACTTCTCCATGGGGTAATTGTAGTGTAAGGTAATCTTTTCCTAACGATAACAGTACACCTACTCGACTTTCTGGTCCGCGCAGATTTACTTTTACATTCTCACCGACTAAACCTTTAATTTGATCACAGCATAATACGCTCTCCAAGTTCGTATCCTCCTTCCTTATTATCTTCCTCTACTTGATTGTCTTTGTGCACGAGTTCGACCTGAATTATTGCTTTCACTATTGCTTTCACTGTTGCTTTCACTGTTACTTTCTTCGCTCTCTCCGCACACTACTGGGCTATAACTAACACTCTTAATATGAGTTATTGAGATTAATATAACTTCTTCTTTTACAATTAATGTCACATAATCACAAGAAACATCTTGTAAAATACCTTCAATTTTTTCTGGGCCACCCCGATTAATTTTCACCCAGCGATATTTGAAGCTTTGAAGTAGCTTTTCAAAGTCATCTTCATATTCCAACCATCCATAATCATCTGCTTCACAATCTTTCGTATTTTTTGTAACACTTTTTAGATGGCGAAGCTGATAGTAAGAAAGCTCTCCTTTTTCACTCTTTAATACAAAGTAATCCGAACATACTGCGACTATTATTCCTTTTTGAGATTCTGGACCACCTCTGTTTACTCTCACGTAAGATCCAATTAAGTCTTTCAAAAAATCACAATGAAATAAACTCACGAGAAAACCCCTTCCATTAATTTATAAGCTTTTGCACTGATAGTATATGTATCTGTACAGGTTATGTTCGCTATGTTTGTCCCCGCTATGAAAAAATATGCTTTTAACTAATAATACTAATCCCCATAAAATCTTCTTTCCCTTAAAGTAACTCTAGGATTTCGGATGACTTTTTCATCCCTTAATATAAAAAGCCCCCGTATTAAGATACATTTCTGCATATCTTAATACGGGGGCTTTTTATAAATTTAATCTTCGTCTTTAACATCCATATCTTCTGGAATTGGTTCATTTAATATTTCTTCCACTAACTGCTTATATTTCTCCATTTGTTCTAAATGTGTATTAAACTGTTCCTTATTTATTAAATATTGCTCTCCATCAAACAATGCACGAACTTTCTTTTGCTGAATTAAGTCTTCAACATACGATTTTGGTAATTTCAAATACTCCGCAGCCTCTTCTATCGTTATATACAATGTGTTCATTCCTTTATTATTTTTTCATATACATAATGTATCTTACTTTATTTTTGTAAACAAATAAAAAAGATTTTGTAAATACAAATTAAAAAGCAGGTAGATGCATTCCATATATTGTATAATAGTATAGTAAGTATTTTTTTAAATATAGAATGGTATTACCCATTTACACAAAGGAGAGTTAACATATGGCTACTCGTCACATCATTACAATGTTAGAAAAAACATTACGAATTGAAACAGAAAACACAATTTCTCATCTATCTAAGTCTTTATCCGATCGTATTCTTTCACAAAGTGCAGCAGTACATGAAAACAATTGCTATCATACAATTGGTGAATGGTACAAAAATCATTTCTTATTCCAACAAGATGATTTCCTTTGGGCTAAATACGTTTTCTATGATGCATATTGTGAAGCTATAAAAAAACAAGGCAATCTTACAAAACGCGTTCGTCAAATATTAGAATCATTAGCTCGACAACATGGAAAACAATATATTGTTTCCATACAAAATATTCCATTTCCTAATGAACAGGAAAAAGGGACAGCATAATTTAATAATGGTCCGCACAAACCAACTATAGATTCATTGTTTCCTAGAAAGATTTACAAATAAAATGTTCAAGTCTTTGTGTTCCCTTTTTATAGAAATACATTCATATGACATGAACTAATGAAAACGGTGTCATGAAAATGATTGAAAATATAGTAAACAGGAAAAACCCCATTTGTATCTCTCGTCCATAGAAATAGAGATATAAATGGGGGTATACTTGTTCCTTTATTATTTCATCATCTGCTTAATCAATTCTCGATTTCTCTTCTTAAATACTTCATTATGGGAAGAAACCATTCCGTACTCACTTGCATCAGGTTGAATAAATTGTTTCGCTTTATTCACAGCATTTCCAGCATCTTGGAATGCCCCTGCAATTAAATGTAATTTTCCGTCATGCTTTAAAATATCTCCAGCGGCATATAATCCGTCTACCGAGGACTCACTATTTGCATTCCCTGCAATATAATAATTATCAACAATAGCAACATCTAGCTCACTATTTTCTAATAATGTTATATCGCGTTCATATCCATGATTAATAATAACTTCATCGATAGATAAATGAGAAACTTCTCCAGTTTCATGATTTGTTAATTCTACATATTCAATCGCTTCATGGTTATCACCAGCAATTAATTTTGTAATCGATGTATTAAAGAAACATTCTGCTGAACTGTTCATAAGTTGTTTTACTTGTGCTTCATGACCAGATAATTCTTCTTTTCTATATGTTAAATAAACTTTTTTCGCGATTGGTTCTAATTCGTTCGCCCAATCAATTGCGGAGTTCCCTCCGCCTGAAATAATTACCGTTTTATCTTTGAAACGTTTTAACGATTTAACTGTATAATTTAAATTTGAGACTTCGAATCTCTCAGCACCTTCAATTGATAACTTTTGTGGATTCAATATACCACTCCCAGTTGCGACGATCACTGTTTTTGAAAAATGTTCTTCCCCAGAGCTTGTTTTCAACGTAAAAATGCCATTCTGATTACGAATAATTGATTCTATTTTTGTATTCAATACAACTTCAGGCTGAAATGTTAATCCTTGTTGTACAAGTTGCTCAATTAATTTCTCACCAGTAACCGGTAATAATCCGCCGATATCCCAAATCATTTTTTCTGGATAAACATGTATTTTACCACCTAACTGTGGTTGAAATTCTATTATTTTCGTTTTCATCTCTCTTAGTCCGCTATAAAAAGCTGAATAAAGCCCTGCAGGTCCTCCGCCTATCACAGTTACATCAAACAATTCTTCTTGATTCATTCGTGTCACTCCTCAGCTACTAATAATTGATTATCATTCTCAATAAAATATAACTTGTTTTTATAAATTTTACAATCAAAATCACTATTGACAATACACCTATATAAAATTATAGTATTTAAAGAATCAATAGTGATAATCATTATCAATTTGTTAATTATTAGCAACTGTGAGATTACATCTTCTTCTATTACTATGGTGAATACTATATGGTAAAATCTCAAGTTCAAGATTGTTAATAAGACTTTTGTATTACCACTAACTTTTCAAAAGATCAAAGCTAAACAATTTATTGTATATCACATATCATCTATCTAAAGGAGAAAGACGATGAAAAAATTATTTATTTCACTAACAGTTCTGTTCGTCCTTGTTATGAGTGCTTGTAGCAACGGTTCAACAGACAAGAAGAACGACGCAAAAGGTAAGAAATCAGAAACAATTACATACCAATCTGAAAATGGTAAAGTAGAAGTTCCAGCAAATCCACAACGTGTTGTTGTCCTATCATCATTCGCTGGTAACGTAATGTCATTAGGTGTAAATCTTGTTGGGGTAGATTCATGGTCTAAACAAAACCCACGTTTCGATAGCAAACTGAAAAATGTCGCTGAAGTATCAGATGAGAATGTTGAAAAGATTGCTGAATTAAATCCAGATTTAATCATTGGTTTATCAAATATTAAAAATGTTGATAAGTTAAAGAAAATCGCTCCTACTGTAACATACACTTACGGAAAAGTTGATTACTTAACACAACACTTAGAAATCGGTAAATTATTAAATAAAGAAAAAGAAGCAAAAACTTGGGTTGATGATTTCAAGAAACGTGCACAAACAGCTGGAAAAGACATTAAAGCGAAGATTGGTGAAGATGCAACCGTTTCTGTTGTTGAAAACTTCAACAAACAGCTTTACGTATACGGCGAAAACTGGGGCCGTGGAACAGAAATTCTTTACCAAGAAATGAAATTAAAAATGCCTGAAAAAGTAAAAGAAAAAGCTTTAAAAGAAGGATACTACGCATTATCTACTGAGGTATTACCTGAGTTTGCTGGTGATTACTTAATCGTAAGTAAAAACAAAGATACTGATAACTCATTCCAAGAGACAGAATCATATAAAAACATTCCAGCAGTAAAAAATAATCGTGTATATGAAGCAAACATGATGGAATTCTATTTCAATGATCCACTTACATTAGATTTCCAACTAGACTTCTTCAAGAAGAGCTTTCTTGGTCAATAATACAAACATGAGGAATTCTTAATTTAAGAATTCCTCTTCCTTTATTCTATGAAAAGAAAAGATGTGAAACGAATGAAAAAAGAGCAAGACAACCTACGTTCCAACGCTTTTACATACAAATTAATTTTGAGTATCATTGCATTCTTTCTTATTTTTATGTTTGCAATGGTGTTAGGCGCTGCAGATACTTCTATAAAAGACGTATGGTTAGCACTTACTTCCTCTGCTAAAGGAGATAAGCTATCCATCCTTCGTGAAATACGTTTACCACGTGAAGTTGCTGCTATTTTTGTAGGAGCTGGACTCGCTGTTTCTGGTGCAATTATGCAAGGATTAACGCGAAACCCACTTGCCGATCCTGGATTACTTGGCCTAACTGGTGGCGCAAATGCTGCACTTGCACTAACACTTGCCTTCAATCCTTCTATAAGCTACCTTTACTTAACACTAGCTTGCTTTATCGGTGCTGCAATTGGCGCTATTATGGTATTTGGAATTGGCATGGTGAAAAAGGGCGGACTTTCCCCTCTTCGAATTGTATTAGCTGGTGCTGCTGTTTCAGCATTTCTACTTGCAATCTCAGAAGGTGTTGGCATTTACTTTAAAATTTCACAAGATGTATCAATGTGGACGGCTGGGGGCGTAATTGGAACGAGTTGGAGCCAATTAAAAATTATTATTCCGGTTATTTCAATAAGTATATTTATCGCTATCTTACTTGCAAAGAAATTAACAGTTCTTAGTTTCAGTGAAGAAGTTGCTGTTGGACTCGGCCAAAAAATTATCGTCATTAAAACAATTTTATTTATCATTATTATCTTGCTTGCAGGTGCTTCTGTAGCGCTTGTCGGAAACATGGCATTTATCGGCCTTATGGTACCCCATATGGTTCGTCCAATCGTTGGACCAGATTACCGTTTTGTTATACCGATGTCAGCGATCGCTGGTGCTTCCTTTATGCTGCTCGCAGATACAATCGGACGTACAATTAACGCTCCGTATGAAACACCAGTTGCTGCAATCGTCGCAATTGTAGGATTACCATTCTTCCTATTTATTGTACGTAAAGGAGGAAGAACTTTCTCATGATGCAATCTATTCTAAAAAAACAACGCCTTATCATACTTGCATTACTCATACTTACCATCACAACAATTGTAATTGGAATGGGACTCGGTTCTGCCGCTCTCTCCTATGACAGATTAATCCCAACACTTATGGGACAAGGTTCATTTAAAGAAGAATTCGTTTTATATTCTTTAAGGCTACCTAGAATCGTCATTACATTATTAGCTGGTATGGCACTCGCTTTATCAGGTGCTGTATTACAAGGTATTACCCGAAACGATTTAGCTGAACCTGGTATTCTCGGCATTAACGCTGGTGCTGGTGTTGCAGTTGCTTTTTTCTTTCTATACTTCCCGATAGACGTAGGTTCATTCCTTTACCTACTACCAGTCGTTGGATTTATCGGTGCGTTTCTAACAGCTGTTCTAATTTACGTATTTTCATATAGCAAATCCACAGGCCTTCAGCCAATAAGATTAACATTAACCGGCATCGGTTTTTCCTTTGCACTATCTGGCGTAATGATTGTACTTATTTCATCTGCAGATCGTATGAAAGTAGACTTTATCGCTAAATGGATTGCCGGAAACATTTGGGGAGATGACTGGACATTTGTTTTAGCAATGCTTCCTTGGCTAATCGTATTAATTCCATTTGTTTTCTATAAGGCAAATAGATTAAATATACTAGCATTAAACGAGCCAGTAGCAATCGGTGTTGGAATTGAAATTGAAAAAGAACGAAGATACTTATTAATCGCAGCCGTTGCACTTGCTGCCGCTGCTGTTTCCGTAACAGGAGGCATTAGCTTTATCGGACTTATGGCTCCTCACATTGCCAAATCTTTAGTAGGTCCAAGACATCAAATATTCATCCCTATCGCCGTTTTAATCGGCGGATGGTTATTACTACTAGCGGATACAATTGGACGAAATATCGTCGAACCTAGCGGCATCCCCGCAGGTATTGTCGTTGCTTTAATTGGTGCTCCTTACTTTATGTATTTGTTATTGAAGAAGGCATAGAGAAACACCCTCAAGATTTTTTCTTGAGGGTGTTTTCATTTCATTCTACTGCTGCCCATACCCTTCAAACTTCTTCGCCAAATTCTCCATCTCGTCTTCTGGCAGTAATTTCGGTTCTCCGACACTTTTCGTTTGATAATAAATTTGAGCACAAAACTCTATTTCTTCTGCAATAGTAAACGCCATTTTTATATTATTCGCTCCGGCCATTAAACCATGGTTCGCAAGTAAAACTGCACGGCGATCAATCATGCCCTCGAAAGCAGCCTCTGCTAATTGCTCCGTACCAAATGTTTCATACGGTGCACAGCGTACATTCGGGCCTGCAAAAGCAATTAAATACGATACTGCAGGAAGTTCCCATCCTAATGATGCGATTGTCTTCGCATAAGGAGAATGTGTATGTACAAGCGCATTTATATCTTCACGATTTCTATAATAGATAAGGTGCATATCTAATTCGCTTGATGGTTTTTTCTCTCCTTCTATCACTTCACCATCTAAATTCAATATAACTACATCTTCAGGCGTCGTTTCATAATAATCTAGGCCACTTGGGCTAATTGCAACAAGACCTTGTTCACGGTTAAAAATACTAATATTACCGCCAGTCCCCTTTGTTAAACCACTAGAAATCATTTTCTTTCCGTACGCTACAACTTCTTCTCTTTCTTTTTGCAGTAACATATACATCCCCCTAGTAAGAAACTTATGATGACTATTTTTCTAAAAACTATCTACTTATTGAAATAGCTTTTTTAAATTCTCCATAAACGGTGCTCTCACAATTCCTTTTTCCGTAATAATCGCTGTTATATTTTCATATGGCGTGACATCAAATGCCGGATTGTATACTTTACTTTCTTGAGGAGCAGAGTATTGTCCGAAACGATTGATCACTTCAGAAGCATCCCTTTCTTCAATTGGAATTTCTTTTCCTGTCAGTGTTTTCAAATCAATTGTCGGCGTTGGTGCTGCTACATAAAACGGAATGTTATAATATTTAGCCAAAATCGAAACACCTAATGTTCCAATTTTATTTGCTACATCCCCGTTTGCTGCTACACGATCACATCCAACGATTACTGCATCGATTTTCCCTTGTGACATGACCATTGCCGCCATATTATCTGTAATGACCGTTACATCAATTCCCGCTCGCTGCAGTTCTAATGCCGTTAACGTTGAACCTTGTAATCTAGGGCGTGTTTCATCGGAATAGATTTTTAAGTCCCATCCTTTTTCTTTCGCTAAGTACATTGGAGCTGTCGCAGTTCCATACTTAGTCGTTGCTAACGCACCTGCATTACAATGCGTTAATACCCCCATGCCATCATGGAATAATGTTAATGCATGTTCTCCAATTTGACGGTTAATTTCTTCATCTTCTCTATGAATTTCTTTTGCTTCTTCTAATAATCTATCTTTCAACTGCGCAATTGATAAGTGAGCATTCTCTTTCGCGACACTTTCCATTCTTTCAAGCGCCCAAAATAAATTTACTGCCGTCGGTCTTGATGTCGCTAAGTATGCACATACCTTTTTTACTTCCGCTATGAATTCTTCCGCCGAACTTTCCGCAACTTCCTTTACTCCTAAATACACACCGTAGGCTGCTGAAACACCTATTGCCGGCGCTCCTCGTACTTTCATTACTTGAATCGCATCCCACACACCCTCAGCCGTTTTAAAAGATTCATAGACTACTTCGTTCGGTAATACCGTTTGATCCAATAACACTAAAGCATCATCTTTCCACTGAATTGGTATTAATTGCTCTGCCATCATCTTTTCCCCTTATTTCGCACTATGCATTGACTGTTTTTTTAACGTTTCTACAAAGCTGCTACCTGTTTTATATTGATTCGCTTGTAAAATAAACTTCTTCGCTGTCTGAAGACAAATTCGCTCCGCTCTAGCACGCGCCTCTTCATTCTCAATACAAGTCATATCCTTTACCTTCGCTAGACCAACAATACGACGAATTAACTCAAGACCCGTCACTGCAGCTGTATCCTCTAATACAGATTGTAAATAAACTCGGTTAAAGCCTTCTTCCTTCGCCATAATCTCTGTCACATGAATATCCCAAGCATCTAAAAACTTCTTCTTAAATAAATCAATTACATCTATCATGGTAGATTCTATCCAGTTCATATATGTATCTTTCTCAATACCAGATTGCATCACTGCATCTGCATTCACCCATGCAAACATTAAATTCGCCATTATATTCCCAACGTCATATCCCATAGGTCCATAAAAAGCAAATTCAGGATCAATAACCTTTGTAGAATC
The DNA here is from genome assembly GCF_016651125.1 of Bacillus sp. TH17. NCBI lineage: Bacteria > Bacillati > Bacillota > Bacilli > Caryophanales > Bacillaceae > Bacillus > Bacillus sp. TH17. The sequence continues at coordinate 65,728 of NZ_JAEKEN010000001.1, read as the reverse complement.
ACTTTTTACAAAAACAGAACCAGTATGTAAATCACCGTGAAGTAGCGCTTGTGCATTCGTCATAAACGAAAACTTAAGTTTTGCTACTTCCATACGAAGCTCTTTATCACTATAAATATGCTCCCTAATCCATCCTTCATTTAATTGAAACAATTCGTTGCGTTTATTATGGTTTGTGAATGGCTCTGAATATACGAGGTCCTCTGTAATCTCACATAACTCAGGATTTATATAATTCTTCACGAGTTCCTTCTTCTCTTTATGATTCATTACAACATCTGATGTTAATAGAAGGGTATTTACCATAAAAGTAGTTAAATCATCAGCAAGCCTCGGAAACATTTGATGATTTATGAGTGCTGTACGCAATATTGTGTGATCTGATAAATCTTCCATCACGCAACAATTCATCACACTATCAAACAAATATACATTTGGCACGAGTCCAGATGCTAACTCTCCTTCTAATCGCAAAACATCTGATTCTATACGGATTCGATTCGTCGACAACTTAAACTCATCTGAAATACGCGCTGTATCCCCAGCTTGCTTTACAATGACAGACATGTTCTTCTGTTCATCCCAAACGCGGAACACATAATTTAAATTACCATCACCTATTTCTTTACACTTTAGCCCCTTTGCATGCTCGAACTTAGGTAATTTCTCTTGCACATATGCAATCACATCTTTAGCTTCCATTAAAAAATACTTCGTGAACTTAGACATGGTTTCCCCTCCACACTAAATGTAAACGTTTTCTAAAAGCCGTAAAAAATAATAGACTGAAACTTTTTCAATCTATACTATATCTTCTCTATTGCAATACATATCTCGCTTTTATTATATCTTGTTAGAAATGAGCGTCAATGTTTCTATTTCTCATTGCAATATACTTCTTATTATATATATTTAAGATGACAATAATTGTTCACAAAGATTCCGATACATTTTGTTTTATTTATTGCACAATTCTTTGTAAAATAGAAGTAAGCAGTTCCTTTTCAAATCCACAACTTCTAAGAAATATTTCCTTCCTAAGAATTTATACTTACACCATGTCTCTAACATACACACTACTCTTTCAAACACTCATTGAAAATTTATGACTTGAAAATTACCTTTTAATTCCCTAGCAGCCTTAATTGAGAATAAATATTAATTAAATTGGTATAAAGTTGGTTTATTCTCTTGACAAAATAACCACTTCTATATGATAATTAATATCGAATTAGAATTATTATAGTTAATTAAAAAATATATTTTATGAGCAAACTAATTTCCGATGCTCAAAACCAACCTTTAGGAGGAATTTTAATATGTTATTAATCGGCACAGAAGTAAAACCGTTTAAAGCTAATGCTTACCATAATGGAGAATTTATCCAAGTTACTGACGAAAGTTTAAAAGGAAGATGGAGCGTAGTTTGTTTCTATCCAGCAGACTTCACATTCGTTTGTCCAACTGAACTTGAAGACTTACAAAACCAATACGCAACTCTAAAAGACTTAGGCGTTGAAGTATACTCTGTATCTACAGACACTCACTTCACTCACAAAGCATGGCATGATAGCTCAGAAACTATCGGCAAAATCGAATACATTATGATTGGTGACCCAACTCGCACAATCACTACAAACTTCAACGTTTTAATGGAAGAAGAAGGTCTTGCTGCTCGTGGTACATTCATCATCGATCCAGACGGCGTTATCCAATCTATGGAAATCAATGCTGACGGTATCGGCCGTGACGCAAGCATTCTTGTTAACAAAATTAAAGCAGCTCAATACGTACGTAACAACCCAGGTGAAGTTTGTCCAGCTAAATGGCAAGAGGGTTCTGCAACACTTAAACCAAGCCTTGACCTTGTAGGCAAAATCTAAGGAGTTCGATCAAAATGATACTAGATGCAGATATAAAAACACAACTATCCCAATACCTTCAGTTAATGGAGAACGATATTTTACTTAAAGTGAGCGCAGGAGACGATAACGTATCTAAAGATATGTTATCTCTAGTAGATGAATTAGCTACTATGTCATCTAAGATTACAGTAGAAAAAGTTGAACTAGAGAGAACACCAAGCTTTAGCGTAAATCGCCCTGGTGAAGACACTGGTGTCGTATTCGCTGGTATTCCATTAGGACACGAATTTACTTCATTAGTGTTAGCTTTACTACAAGTTAGTGGACGTGCTCCAAAAGTTGAACAAAAATTAATCGATCAAATCAAAAACATTCAAGGCGAATATCATTTTGAATCTTATATCAGCCTAAGTTGTCATAACTGTCCTGATGTTGTACAAGCTCTTAACGTAATGAGCGTTCTAAACTCTGGTATTACACATACTATGATTGATGGCGCTGCATTTAAAGAGGAAGTAGAAAGTAAAGACATCATGGCAGTACCAACTGTTTACCTAAACGGTGAATCTTTCGGAAGCGGTCGTATGACACTTGAAGAAATTTTAGCTAAAATGGGTAACGGTCCAGATGCATCAGAGCTTTCTGATAAAGATCCATACGATGTTCTTGTTGTTGGTGGCGGCCCAGCTGGTGCAAGTGCAGCAATTTATGCAGCACGTAAAGGCATCCGCACTGGTATCGTTGCTGAGCGCTTCGGTGGTCAAGTAATGGATACTATGGGTATTGAGAACTTCATCAGCGTAAAACGCACTGAAGGTCCTAAGCTAGTAGCAAGCCTTGAAGAGCACGTAAAAGAATACGACATCGATGTAATGAATCTACAACGTGCGAAACGTTTAGAGAAAAAAGAACTTATTGAAGTGGAACTTGAAAACGGCGCTATTCTGAAAAGTAAGAGCGTAATCGTTTCAACAGGTGCTCGCTGGCGTAATGTTGGCGTACCGGGTGAAGCTGAGTTCAAAAACAAAGGTGTAGCATACTGCCCACACTGTGACGGTCCATTATTCATCGGAAAAGATGTAGCGGTTATCGGCGGTGGTAACTCTGGTATTGAAGCAGCTATTGACTTAGCAGGTATTGTTAAGCACGTAACTGTTCTTGAATTCATGCCAGAATTAAAAGCTGATGCTGTATTACAAGAACGTCTTAACAGCTTACCTAACGTAACTGTTCTGAAAAACGTTCAAACGAAAGAAATTACTGGTACTGACAAAGTAAACGGTATTTCTTACATCGATCGTGAAACTGAAGAAGTACACCATGTTGAATTACAAGGTGTATTCGTTCAAATCGGTCTTGTGCCAAACACAGACTGGTTAGGCGAAACAGTTGAACGCGTTCGCGGTGAAATCGTAACAGACAAGCACGGGGCTACAAACGTACCAGGAGTGTTTGGTGCAGGTGACTGTACAAATAATCCGTACAAACAAATCATCATCTCTATGGGTTCAGGTGCGAATGCAGCTTTAGGTGCATTTGATTACTTAATCCGTAACTAATTATATAAACGTGAGTTTTAAAAAAGCAGGTGCCAAGGCACCTGCTTTTTTTATAATCCTAATGTATAAACTAAAAATCTCTCATTCCCATTCTTCTCATAAGCACCCGGTAATCTTATTTCCTTCTTCAATTCAAATGCAGTCTGATTCTCCAAGAAGAAAATATAATCTTCAGAAGGGTAGTATAAAATAATATCAATTTCTCTCTCCACCGCTTCTACTGAAAGCAAAATGTTATTTACTACATTCATAAACACTTGAACAGAAAATGGATTGAAGAAATAAAACCGGTTATCACGTGGATCAATCTCATATTCCTGCGCTAAACAACATTCAAACCGAATTTTATCTTTACTGTTTCTCACTTTTCGCGCATAACGATCACGATTATCCATTGCTTCTTTATAAAACTCTTCATTCATTTCAATCCCAACGGCCGAAGCACCACACTTATGGTGCATGTAAAAATTCAATCTCCCTTTTCCGCACCCGAAGTCTACAATTCGATCGCTACTTGTTATTTCATATTGATTCAATAACTCATCTAATCCGCTATATGGCGTCGGTTCATAACGGTGATAATGCATAGACTTATTAAATCCTTTTTGCTCGCCGACAGTTTTTATATTTAATACAGCATCGTAATATTGTTCGTTCATTCGTTTGCTCCTATTAAGAAATATTACTATTATTATACACCACGTACTGAATGCTCATTTTTATCAAATTAATTGGTACGTGAAATTATATTATCGCGAAATCAAATATATCGACTTAACAACAAATTCCTACCAAAAAAACAGGAGCTTTCTAGCCCCTGTCTTCTAATACTTTCAATACAGTTTGTTTCAATATTTCTACTCCATCCATTATACAACTATGATCAAACTTCATATACGGATGGTGTAATCCAGGTTGTAAGTTCGCCCCTAGTCCAAGCATGACAGCTTTTAAATGGGGTCTTTTCACTGTATAGTAATGGAAATCATCGCTTCCTGTCGTATACAGTGGTCCAGTACATCCCTCTTCCCCGTACACTTCAAGAATGCCTTTCCGCATGAAACGCTCAGCTTCTTCTGACACTTCAGCTCCTGGTGCGAGATCAATCCACTCATAAGAAAGTTTAGATCCCATTGATTCAGCTGACTGAATTACTTGCTCTATTTTCCGCTTCAATTCATCTAGTAATATGTTATTTTCTGCTCTTACATCTAAACTAAAGTGCCCGTTACCTGGAATAATATTTAGATTATCACCACCAGCTTGGCATCTTGTCATCTTAACAGAATAAGACGTCTGCGGCGGTAACCATATATTTTTCAATCCAATATTGATCATCGAAATGACATCAATTGCATTTATACCTTGATGTGGGCGTGCACCGTGTGCATCATCTCCATGAATCATCCCTTCTAAAAATGCTGCAGCTCCGTGACGAATAGATGGGGCTGCTTGTTTCAAAGGCAGTTCTTCAATCGGCCTTAAATGAACACCAAATAAGAAATCAGCATCATCCACGGCGCCCTTCTCTACCATCTTTAAGGAACCATTTCCTTTTTCCTCTGCCGGCTGAAAAATAAATCTAACAGTACCGCTATCCCATCTCATATTTTTCAATTGTAAAATAAGGCCCATCACAATTGTCATATGAGCATCGTGGCCGCATGAGTGATTCGCTTTAAATTCTCCGTCTACTTCTTGCCATAGTGCATCCATATCAGCACGAATCGCTATAACTGGATTCGCTCTTCCGACTTCAGCAATCACGCCAGGGCAATCATCAAATATTTTATATGAAATTCCTTCTTCTTTTAGAAAGTTAGTAATATAAGCTGTCGTTTCATATTCCTTCCAGCTTACTTCAGGGTTTTCATGTAAATGCTGAAAAATTTCAGTTAAACGCTCTTGTAGTTCTAATGTTTTCAAAGCTTCATTCTCCTTCCCCTAATTACAAACCATTCAGATTAATTATACTTATGAAAAACAGATGTTTTTATGAACATATTGAATTTTAAGAAAAAAGTCAATTGTTTATTTTTCAATACCGCTAATACCCGATTTCAACTCATCTTATAAAGATATCCATACAAATAGAAGATTCGATATTTTCTGTTTTTATATTGACGCTTACATCTATTTTTAGTTATTATAACTTAATAATGTCTATTTTTCGACAATTCTAAAAATACAAACATACATAATGAGGAGGCAGTTTATGAAAAGAGAAATACCTTTTGGCATAGCAATAATCCCTATTATCATTACAGTTGCAGTTATGATGGTTACAATTGTTGTATTAGAACAAAGCCCTCACGTCCCACTTATTATTGGTACAACCGTTGCTTCGATCGTCGCTTGGCGATACGGTTACAAATGGAATGACATTGAAGAATCGATGTATAAAGGAATTCGCCTTGCATTACCCGCTATCGTTATCATTATTCTTGTAGGTTTAACGATCGGTGCTTGGATTGGCGGCGGAATCGTCGCTACTATGATTTATTACGGCTTAAAACTTTTAACTCCATCACTATTTTTAGTTTCAATTACAATTATTTGTTCTATCGTTGCATTAGCAATCGGTAGCTCTTGGTCTACAATGGGAACAATCGGTGTTGCTGGAATGGGAATTGGCCTAAGTATGGGAATCCCAGCTCCAATGGTTGCTGGCGCTATAATTTCCGGTTCTTATTTTGGCGATAAAATGTCACCGCTTTCAGACACGACAAACTTAGCAGCGGGATTAACAAATACAGATTTATTCACACATATTCGTCATATGTTATTTACTACAATTCCAGGTTTAATTATTACTCTTATCGTCTATGCTTTCTTAGGAAGAAGCTTCGGCGATAACAATATCGATGCAAAAAGCATCGATCAAACGTTACAAGTATTGCAACAAAACTTTGTTATTTCGCCTTTCCTATTAATTATACCCGTAGTCGTTATGGTATTGGTCGCTAAAAAAGTCCCTGCTATACCAGCTATTCTCGTAGGTGTTATTTTAGGATTCTTATCACAAGTCTTTATTCAAGGCGGCTCTGTCTCATCAGCTGTCGGTGCACTCCAAAGTGGATTTGTCATAGACACTGGAAACAAGCTAGTAGATGAACTATTTAACCGTGGTGGCTTAAGCTCTATGATGAATACAGTTTCTATGACAATTGTCGCTATGACTTTCGGCGGAGTACTAGAACATACTGGCATTCTTCGCTCAATTGTAAATCAAATTTTAAAATTAGCGACATCATCAAAAGGACTTATCGCTTCTACCATCGCATCTTGCTTTGCAACGAATCTTACTTGCTCTGAACAATATATTTCGATTGTTGTTCCTTCAAGAATGTATGCAAATGCGTACACAGAAAAAGGACTACATTCTAAAAATTTATCCAGAGCATTAGAAGATGGTGGAACATTAACTTCTGTTTTCGTACCTTGGAATACATGTGGTGTATTTATACTCGCAACACTTGGAGTCGGTGCATTCGAATATGCTCCTTATGCTATATTGAATTTCATCGTACCTATTATCTCAATCATTTATGGTATAACTGGCTTCACAATTACGAAGCTATCTGATATTGAAAAAGCAGACCTACTGAAAAAACAAAAAGCACAACTAGAAGCTTAAAACTTTTGAAACGAATACAACGGTAAATTTAGCTCATATATTGCACGAGGGCGCCCTTGTTGATAGGGCATTTCCTCGCCGCAAATATTGGCATATCTGTAATCAACTAATTTCTTTAACAGCCTTTCCGTCGATCGCCGAGTCACTTGTAAGTACTCAGAAAGATCCGCCGCTGTAAATTTCAATGATGGATGCGATTGACTAAACTGAATAATTTTTGACAAGTTTGCAGGACTAAGCTTCGTTTCCTTCGCTATTTTCATTAATTCAGGATTATCGTTTTTTAAACTTTGTACTCTCTGTTCTTTCGGGAACGGACCAAATAATTCTTTATCACTTGTTAGTATATAAAAGCAGCTTTCTATCGGATTATTCTTTGCGAAACCTCGAGCGATTTTTGCATTTTGTTCCGCTTCATTTACTGTTTTTCCGTAACCAAATCCAATAGATACTGCGCCTTCTATATTCATAAATAAACGATCTATCGTATTTGTTTTTATACTCAATTCAATATCACCACGAGTTGTATACAAAATAAAAGTCATTTCATCAACTTGTTTAAATGAACCACGTAATTCTTTTGAAATTACATTTAATTTTTCAAGCGAGCTTTCTTGTAACTCTATAAAGGATATAATACAAGCACCAACAGTAGCTGAATGGCTTTTTGCTAACTCAGCTTTTATTTTTGCATCTTTTAACCCATGTATAATTGATTGCGTTGGATCTATCATACGCTCTGAAGGAATCCCTATTTTTTGAAGTTCATCGTAGACAGCGTGAATACTAGTTAAAGCTAAATCAACCTCTCCAGATTGATATTTAGCTAAATGAAAATCAATGATTCTCTTAATTTCATCATTACTCCATAACATATTTTCATAATCCATCACTTGGGGCGTTTCTTTCAGACCGATGTCATGGAACACATTTGTAATAAACGAACGATCTACTAAATCAATTGAAATTTTATGAGGTTGAATACTTTGATGGTATATTATAGAAAGGAGTGAAGATGCGACAGTTGTCTCGTCTTGCTGCAAATATACACTTGGAATTGGTAATTGTTCTCTTATTTCTTTTGCCATATAATAAGGTAGGGCACCTGAGAAAAAGATAGCATCACAAGGTTTTAAACGCTTTAATAGTTCAGAAGATTCTGCCGGATGAAGGTAAATATATGGATCAATCTCTATTTCTTCTAGTTTATGAGCAATAGGTAAAAGATTCTCCATAAACTCTTTTGAACCGACAACTGCAATTTTTATCATCATTTTCTCTAACTCCTTATCATTAATTAACGACTATTTAACGTCAACTATATCAAATGTACAAAACCATTGTAAACAGGAAGGGGTCTTTATTCAATGAAAATTACAGCTATTCATCTTTACGCAATTCGTTTACCACTTCGCAATCCGTTTGTTATTAGTTATGGTTCTTATTCTGATATGCCTTCTATTATCGTCAAAATGGAAACAGATGAAGGCATTATCGGTTACGGTGAAGGCGTTGCTGATGATCACGTTACAGGTGAATCATGGGAAAGTACTTTCCATGTTTTAAAACATACACTAGCTCCTGCTCTAATTGGGAAAAATCCAATGAATATCGAAAAAATACACGATATGATGGACAATACGATTTACAGTGTTCCTACAGCGAAAGCTGCGATTGATATCGCTTGTTTTGATATAATGGGCAAAAAATTAAATCAACCTGTATATCAATTAATTGGCGGACGCTATCATGAAGAGTTTCCTGTCACTCACGTCTTAAGTATTGCAGATCCAGAAGACATGGCTGAAGAAGCTGCCTCTATGATTCAAAAAGGTTACCAATCTTTCAAAATGAAAGTCGGCACGAATGTAAAAGAAGATGTAAAACGAATTGAAGCTGTACGTGAACGTGTAGGAAATGATATCGCGATTCGCGTTGATGTAAACCAAGGGTGGAAAAATAGTGCAAACACATTAACAGCACTTCGTTCATTAGGTCATTTAAACATCGACTGGATTGAACAACCTGTTGTAGCGGATGATATTGACGCAATGGCTCATATTCGTTCGAAAACAGATCTTCCGCTTATGATTGATGAAGGACTAAAAGGCTCTCGTGAAATGCGCCAAATTATTAAATTAGACGCAGCTGATAAAGTGAATATAAAACTAATGAAATGCGGCGGCATATATCCAGCTGTAAAACTCGCTCATCAAGCTGAAATGGCAGGCATTGAATGCCAAGTTGGATCCATGGTCGAATCATCTGTTGCCTCTTCCGCAGGATTCCATGTCGCTTTCTCAAAAAAAATCATTACTAGCGTCGAGCTAACAGGACCATTAAAATTCACGAAAGACATCGGAAACTTACATTACGACGTACCATTTATTCGCTTAAACGAAAAGCCGGGACTTGGCATTGAAATAAACGAAAATATATTACAAGAACTAACCGTCTTTCAAGACGTTGTACGCTAAAGGAGGACTAACGCATGACGATTCTTTACGAAGGAAAATTAAAACAAAACAACGATTCATTTCACATTACATTACTATCTTTAGAACATATGGAACAAATTTTATCATTACAAAACGTTATAGTTGAAGCGCTAGAAGATAAAGGTCGTTTACAACCACTCTCGCTAGAAGAATTTCAATACATTCTAGAAGGAAACGGCATGATGATCGGTGCGTTTATACAAAACGAGCTCATCGCATTTCGTGCCCTACTAGTCCCTCCTATCGACGATGAACATTTAGGGCTTGATATTGGTCTACCAGAAAGTCAGCTACACCGCGTCATCTATCAAGAAATCTCAAACGTTCATCCAAACTGCCGAGGAAATGGCATGCAAAAAATATTAGCCACAGTCATCATGGATGAATTACAAAAAGAAGACAGCAAATACGATTACGTTTGCTGCACCGTTGCACCTTTCAACATTCCTAGTTTAAAAGATAAGTTCGCGCAAGGAATGGAAATTGCTGCGCTGAAGGAGAAGTATGGCGGTAGTATGCGGTATGTTTTTGTGAAGGAATTGCGTAAGGATACAGAAAGAGATTGGACGGATGTTAAAGATATTCCGATGAGTGATGTTAGTGAAAAGCAAGCGTTACTTTCGGAGGGATATCGCGGATATGAGATGGAGAAAATAGATGGGAATTTCGTTGTGAAGTTTGGACGATAATTCCTACACCCGTAAAAGGAGATGTCCACTGTGACATCTCCTTTTACTTTCTCCTCATTCAATAATTACCTGGTAAATGAGATTATATGAGCGATTTTTTGAATATATTGACCGCAACTCCAAATTTATCAGCGATTTTTGAAATATATCGACTTACCGACAAGTATTGACAATAATCGCAACCTATATAAATCGCACTACTAAACCGTCATCTTCCAACTCGATAACGCTAGCCAGTTTTCCATTTCCTTATAATCAGGCATTATCTTCCCAACAAGACGCCAAAAAGATCGATCATGATTTAAATGAACCATATGACACATTTCATGAACAACTACATAGTCAATTACTTGCTGTGGTGCCATCGCTAGCTTCCAATTGAATGTTAGTTGTAGATTTGAATCACAAGTTCCCCACGTACGACTACTATCTGTAATACGAATAGAACGAGGCTTTGTTTTAAAGTTGCTTTGATGTGCTTTAATACTCTTTTCTACTAATGCCTTGCACTGTTTATAGTAAAAACGTTTTAACGCTTGTTGTATTTTCTCATCCTTAAGCTCATTCACATAAATGTGTAGCTTATCCCCTTCAAAAACTGCATTGTCTTGCGTAATACTTGCATCTTGAGAAATCTGTATCGGATACGTATTCCCTAAATACAGAAAGCCCTCTCCTTGATCATAACCCTTTTCCTGTGGTCCAAGCGCTCGCTCCTGCATTTCCTTACGTGTTGCCTGAATCCAATCCCATTTCTCCTCTAACAATTGGACTAAGTATTCAACAGGTGTCCCTTTCGGAGCCTGCACTTCCACATTCCCATACGAATCTACAAAAAGACGCGCCGTCTTTTTCTTCTTATAAGTTATATGAAAATTAATTGTCTCACCTAAATATGTATGTACCATTTCATCACCTAGTATATTATTTTACAAATAAAAAAGAATAGGACACAAACGCCCTACTCTATCTATTATATCATTTACTGTTTCACCGAACTTATTATCCTCTGTACTTTACACCTAATCCCTTAATGAAATTCCTTGCGTATCTATCGCCGCACTCTTTGTAATGCTTATGGCCTTTCTTTCTTAATAAAGCGCCTAACTCTCCTTTTGTTACGATGACGCCTACGCTATCTAATATATCAAGCACATCTTCACTCGTTAAAGATAGTGCTATTTTCATTTTCTTTAAAAGAAGGTTATTGGCACTCTCCTTGCTCTGTACAGGTGCCGGTTGCCCTGGTTTCGGATCTTGCTTCCCTCTTTTTAAAGTAATAAATCCATTTAAAAATGCCTCTAGCATCATCATGTTGCATGTTAATACGTACTCATCTTCGATTACATCATCATCTTCCGCTTCATGTTGTGGACTTCTCTTTACTTTTGTAAGCATATCAAGTACGTCCTCTTTCGTTACTTCCACCCCGCCAAGTTCAAAGATTTCTACCATATCTATATCTCTTATATCTAAAGCGTATCTTACTCTTTTTAATATATCGTTGTTGCTCATTGCCATTGTATTTCCTCCTGAAATGTTGATTATAGTAATGCTTTTAGCATGTATAAATTAATATCGTTAAGTTACTACTTTAACATTTTAGAGGTAGGTTTTGTAGTCTTAGGTGGATTAATGCTTTTGGGGATGATTTTAAAACAGCAAAAAAGGGTGGGATAATCGCGCAAAATTACGTATGGGGATTTACTATTAATTAACACACTTAAAAATGGACTAACCTGATATAGGTTAGTCCATTTCTTTTTATGCAACTCTAATTTAGTGGGCAACTCAAACATGAATGTTACGCAAAATTCAGGTGAAATATATTGATTGTGTTTACTTAGGTTTTCCTTTTTATTTGTGGTACGGTTCACCGTAACTAATCTAAATGAGGTTATTGTTCATTATTTTCATAATTAAATTTAACAAAAAAGGTAGTGCCTTCCGAGCCTGTTTGAATTTCTATTTTCGCATTATGCCGGGTAGCAATAGCATAACATACGCCTAATCCCAATCCAGTTCCATTATCTTTGGTCGTGTAAAATGGAGTACCCAGTTTCTCTAATACTTCAGGCCTGATACCTTTTCCTTGATCCCGCACTGCAAGCACCACACAATTTTGACATTCCTTGTAGGTGCTAATGGTTAGAATTTTTCCTGTGCTCATCGCTTCTAAGCCATTACGGTATAGGTTTATTAATAATTGCCGTATCTCATTACGATTTAAAAGTAATTCTGGAATGTCATTTGTATCGACTTGAATATATTTATTTTGATTATACGTATCAATCTTTATTAAAGGAATAATATCGTGGATAATTGAATTTAAATCTAACATCTGCAAATCCGATTTCTTTGTATTACCCATTGAGAGAAATTCAGTAATAATAGAATTGGCACGGTCAAGTTCTTCAATCATTAATTTAAAGTACTTATTATGTTTCTCATAGGTGTGCTCTTCTTTTAATAACTGCAAAAATCCTCTTACTGTTGTCATTGGATTTCTAATCTCATGGCTGATACCTGCTGCCATTTGCCCTATTAAATCTATGTTGGATAACCTTTTCAATTCCTGCTCATATTGCTTTTTTTCCGTTATGTTTTTAAAAATACAACAAATACCATCATCATACGGGTATGCAATAACTTCGTGCCAATATTCATCAGAGATAGAAAAAAATTCAAAATGAACTGTAATTCGCTCTGACATTGCACGATGAAATTCCTTATACATAACTGCGTCGACGCTACTCGGGAAGACCTCCCATATATTCTTACCTAATACATCTTTTGCTGTTTTTCTTTGTGGAAAATATTGATGCTTATTTACGTACGTGAATTCCCATTTATTATTCAAAGTAAAGAATCCATCCGTAATAATTTCAATCACACTTGTAACTTTTTCATTAGCAGCAGCTAGTTCTCTCGTTCGCTCTTCCACCATGCTTTCAAGTTGATCCATATATAACAAGTTTGAAAACGTAGGAGCTGTGGCATCAACGATAGATTTTGCCAGTTGAATTTGGGAATTATCATAATTGTGAGCTTTTCCCTCTTTGCCCACTACGATTACCCCTAATACTTCTCCCATTGAAACCAATGGAATCATCAGTAGACCCTTACTATCTATATTTTTTGTTTGAATAACCTCTTGGATCTTGGCTTCATAGCTTTTCTCCATCCAATCCACTTCTGTCCAATCACAGTCCTTGCTTAACTTCGTTGTTTTAATCGTTGTTTTGTCTAGCGGGTCTAAAAGGTGGGCAGCCATGTTTTTACTCTCTAAAATCTGTCCTAAGTAAAAAAAACATTTATCAAAACTCTCCTGTATCGAGGAACACATTGATAAATCACGGGTAACATCTAGTAACAGCTGCTTCTCGGCAATAAGGTTTTCCTTTTGTGTTAAATTATTTGCGTTTTGAATTGCGACCGCAGCCATATTTACATAAGCTTCAACACTTTGAATCTCTGAATCTGTTAAGTTCATTGGAACTCCATAATCAAATAAAAAAACCAGACCAAATAACTCTTGTCCAAATGAGATAGGCAAGGCTAATAAGGACTTAATTTTGAACGCATCAACTGGTCTTGGATCCGGCCGAGGATCCTTTGAGGTATCAGGGATATAGATGGTTTTTTTTGTTTCAATAACTTCTTTTGCCAATAAGTCTATTTCAGGATCAATTACCTGAGTATCGAGCGTTACGCCATTTATGGTCTCTGGTTTCCCTGCAAACCCTCTAAATGTTCCATCTTCCTGGGGTAAATAAATTCCAACAGCGTTGCACCTAACAATCTCCTCTGATATCGCCATTGTTACACGCTGCAATACTTCACGTAGTTCTAATTTTGTATTTATTATTTTTGTTATATTCGCGAGCCTAGAATATCTCGTCTGATCACTTAACATTCACATAGCCTCCAAGTTATAGGCATAATAAAATAAACATGATAATATCAGTGAAAATCAAGACCAACCTGTCATTTTCAATTTTCTCCTGTATTCTTTTCTTACCCTTGTTTTACATAGAATATCTCACTTACTTATGATATGGTTCACCTTAATTAAAATGAAACAAACACTCATAAAATCGCTACACCCTATCCCCTCTAACTTTCAAAAGTTACACTGTTTCACTATCTCCATCCTTATCAACACTAGCCTCAAACTTATCAAGCAACGCACGCACTTCATCAGTTGATTTCGTGTTCATCAATTGATTTCTTAATTCAGCAGCTCCAGGGAATCCCTTTACATAAATTTTGAAAAAGCGATGAAGCCCTGTGATTGAGCGTGGTAGTACTTCTGCATATTGATCTTGAAGATCAAGCTGCAGTCTTAGAAGATCAAGGTGTTCTTGACTGCTATGTTCTCTTGGCTCTTTTTCAAAGGCAAATGGATTTTTAAAGATACCTCGTCCAATCATAACGCCATCAATACCGTATTTTTCAGCAAGTTCCATTCCAGTTTGACGGTCAGGAATGTCTCCATTGATTGTTATTAGCGTATTTGGTGCGATACGGTCACGTAATTTTTTAATTTCCGGAATTAGTTCCCAGTGCGCATCTACTTGGCTCATTTCTTCTCTTGTACGTAAGTGAATAGAAAGGTTCGCAATATCTTGTTTGAAAATGTGCGTTAACCAATCTTCCCACTCACTTAACTCTTTAAAGCCAAGTCGTGTTTTTACGCTGACAGGTAGTCCGCCCGCTTTTGCTGCTTGAATAAGTTCTGCCGCAACGTCTGGACGTAGAATAAGGCCACTACCTTTTCCTCTTGATGCTACATTCGGTACAGGGCAGCCCATATTAATATCGATACCTTTAAATCCTAGCTCTGCCATACCAATACTCATTTGGCGGAAATATTCAGGAGTATCTCCCCAAATATGTGCGACTATCGGCTGTTCATCTTCTGTAAAAATTAAACGGCCACGTACACTTTTCATACCTTCTGGATGACAATAGCTATCCGAGTTTGTAAACTCTGTGAAAAATACATCTGGGCTACCAGCTTCACTTACTACGTGACGAAAAACAACATCTGTCACATCTTCCATGGGTGCAAGTACGAAAAATGGTCGTGGTAAATCATTCCAAAAATTATCTATCATTTCAAATTCAAATCCTCTCAATATGAATACAATTTCAAACTCTCAATTTAAAAATATAAAGCCAAATAGCAAAAGTACATTTGGGCATTTATAATTTGTGAAAATCAGTAATATTTATTTTAACTAAAATCGTTGCTGAATGGTATTTTTATAAACCAAAAAGCAGATGGTATAGATTTTTTCTATATCAACTGCTTTTCTATTATACCAACTTAAGCCAAGCCACACACTCCACATGCGTAGTATGCGGGAACATATCAACAGGTTGTACTTCCTGCGTTTTATATCCGCCTTCTTCTAGTACTTTTAAGTCGCGTGCTAATGTTGCTGGGTTACATGATACGTATACGACGCGCTTTGGCTTCATGTCGATGATTGTGTTTAGTAGTGCTGCGTCACAGCCTTTACGCGGCGGGTCTACGACCATTGTGTCGGCGATTACGCCTTCTTTGTACCATTTTGGAATGACTACTTCTGCTTCTCCTACGCCAAATTCAGCGTTTGTCATGTTGTTTAGTGCTGCGTTTCGGTTTGCGTCTTCGATTGCTTCTGGGACGATTTCAACGCCGTACACTTTTTTCGCTTTTTGTGCTAGGAATAAGGAGATTGATCCAATTCCGCAATAGGCATCAATTACTGTTTCGTTACCATTTAATTTTGCGTATTCTAACGTTTTATCGTATAGCACTTTCGTTTGTTCTGGGTTTACTTGATAGAATGAACGTGCTGAAATCGCAAATTTAATGTCACCGATAAAGTCATAAATATATTCTGATCCGTACAGTACTGTCGTTTTGTCTCCGAAAATAACGTTTGTACGTTTCGTGTTTACGTTTTGAACGATTGATTTTACTTCTGGGAATTTCGCTGCGATTTCTTCAATGATTGCTTCTTTATTTGGCAATTCAGCTGTACGTGTAATGAAGACAAGCATAATTTCCCCTGTTACTTGTCCGTAGCGAGCCATTACGTGGCGAAGTGTTCCTTTGTTACGCTCTTCATTGTAAGCCGAAATACCGTGCTTTTCACAAATACGTTTTACTTCTTGAATTAATGTATCGTTTTCTTCCGCCTGAATTAAGCATGATTCCATATTAATGATGTCATGCGTTCCTTGACGATAGAAACCAGCTACAAGTCCACCTTCACGTTCTCCAATTGGCACTTGTGCTTTATTGCGGTATACCCACGGGTTTTTCATTCCAAGTACAGGATGAACAGGAACATCACTTAATCCACCGATGCGCTGCATAACGTCACGTACTTGTTTTTCTTTCGCTTTTAATTGTCCTTCATATGTTAAGTGCTGAAGTTGACAACCTCCGCACTCGTTGTACACGGGGCATTCTGCATCTTTACGATATGGACTTTCTTGATGAAGCTTCATTAAACGACCGAACGCGAAGTTTTTCTTCACTTTAATAATTTTAATTTGCGCTTCTTCACCTGGTAATCCGTTTTTTACGAAAATAGGATATCCCTTCACTTTCGCAACACCGGCACCATCATGTGTTAAATCTTCAAACACTACATCTATAAACTCGTTTTTTTCAACTGGTGGCGTCATTTTTATACTCATTTTCCGACCTCTCTTTTTCATAACACTGCGTTACATTTTATCATACTTATATGGTCTTTTTCTATTGGAAGAAAAAAAGCTATTGACGATAGTTCTCTAGTAATGTTACGCTACTACTAATTTAATACGGACGATGTTACCTCATATATAGTCGATAATATGGATCGAGAGTTTCTACCCGGCAACCTTAAATTGCTGGACTATGGGGAAAACTAATGAATATTAGCCTATGTATAAAAAAGACTCCTATTGATTAGCTTTCTCTCATAGATGAAAGTAAATCCATAGGGGTCTTTTTTTTATTTTTCAAAAAGGTCAGACATCTTACGTATGACATGAAACTTCCATTACTTTATTTTTAGTAATATAACGAGCGTTTTATGTAAAAACTTTATACGAACTTCTGAAAGGGGCAACTACATGCAATATGTAATGAGCATTATCGGTATTCTTGTCGTTTTAGGTTTATGCTTTGCTTTGTCAAACAATAGAAGTAAAATCAACTTCCGTGCAATTGCTATTATGATTGGTTTCCAAATTTTAATCGGTTGGTTTATGTTTGGCACAAAAATTGGTCAACAAATTATCATCTTCATTAGTAAAGTTTTCAACAAACTAATTAAACTTGGTACGACAGGTGTCGATTTTCTCTTTAATGGAATTCAAAGAGATTTTGTCTTTTTCTTAAATGTATTATTAATTATCGTATTTTTCTCAGCACTACTTTCTATCTTTAGTTATTTAGGTGTTTTACCATTCATCGTTCGCGTTGTTGGCGGTGCAATTTCAAAAATTACTGGTTTACCACGCGTTGAATCATTCCACGCAGTAAACTCTGTATTCTTCGGTTCAAGTGAAGCGTTAATCGTTATTAAAAACGATTTACAGCATTTTAATAAAAACCGTATGTTTATCATTTGTTGTTCTGCGATGAGCTCAGTTTCTGCTTCTGTTACAGCATCATACGTAATGATGTTAGATGCGAAATATGTACTAGCAGCTCTTCCACTAAACTTATTCTCAAGCTTAATCGTTTGTTCGTTATTAACACCAGTTGATACGAAAAAGGAAGATGAAGTGATTCAAAAATTTGATAGAACTCTATTCGGAGACAGCTTTATCGGCGCTATGATTAACGGTGCGCTTGATGGTTTAAAAGTAGCTGGTATCGTTGCTGCGTTAATGATTGCCTTCATTGGTGTTATGGAAGTTGTAAACTACGTAATTAGCGCTGCTTCAGGTGCAATGGGATATGCTGTTACTTTACAACAAATCTTCGGTTATATACTTGCTCCATTCGCATTCTTAATGGGTATCCCAACTCATGATATTATCCCAGCTGGTGGTATTATGGGTACGAAGATTGTATTAAACGAGTTTGTAGCAATCCTTGATTTAAAAGGCGCTGCTGCAACATTAGATCCACGTACAGTTGGAATCGTTACTGTATTCTTAATTAGCTTTGCAAGTATTAGCCAAATTGGTGCAATCGTTGGTACAATCCGTGCCCTTTCTGAAAAGCAAGGAAGCATCGTATCAAAATTCGGTTGGAAAATGCTATTTGCATCAACACTTTCTTCTATTTTATCTGCAACAATCGCTGGATTGTTTATTTAATAAAAAATCACCTTACTCTTTTAAGTAAGGTGATTTTTTTGATTCCTTATGAAATAGAACGGAATTCAATTACTTCCTCTTTACTAATAAGTTTTCCTTCGTGTATACCTTTTACCGAAATATCAATAATGGATTTATCCTCTCCTTCAAGCTTACCCAAAGAAAATATATAAATTAAATTTTGTTCTTTTAGCATCCATTGCTTGCCATGCCAGGGCCCCGTTATCTTTTGTTCCAAAGATGTTTTTTCTTCTCCAACATACTGACATTCTCCAAACGAAGTTTTTACTATATTTTTCTCCGTATCAATTACTATATTTCGAAATAGCTCTAAGTTTTTGCTTGAAACAATTTCTATCTCATGGTTACTTTTTTGTTTAAATTGCAGTTTTCCATCACTTGTATTAGATAAACTACTATTCTCAACGGCGTTCCTAAAAAAGTTATATTCTTCTTCTGTAATACCAAAATTAGGATGATATGGCTTCACCTGTTTATCTATATGCCCCGATATGTAGTTTACATACCACTCTTTATCATTTTTCACATGATCACTCATTTTTTTAGTAATAACCTCTACTTTTTTACGAGTATCACGATCCATCTCAATCGTCATAATATCCGCCGTCACTTCCGCATTCATAAGATGCGGTGGAATATACTCCTCCACACTATTCGCTTTACTCACTTCACTTTGACAACCGACTATGAATAGCGATATGAAAAGGATATATACTAGTTTTTTATATTTCATTTCTGTTCTCCACTCCGTACATCATTCTTACTTACATTTATAGCGGTTCTTATTATAGTCCAAGATCCTGATATTTTAATAGAAACTACTCTACATATGCAAAATTGCATATTAATAAACCTTTCTCTTACTTTAAAATTAACTTAAATTATTTACCAAAATATACAAATTACAAATGAACAATGTTATAATTTGTAAAAAAATATTGGAGGATATTATGAAAGCTCACGCCCTTTTCGACTTCTTACACTTACTAGTTTTAAGCATGAAAAGCTATTATGTATGGGGAATGCCAATCTATATATTCATTATCCCTCTTATTTTTGTAGTAGGTTATATCATTATCAAATCAAATAAGAAACGCAAGAATACCTCTATTCAAAGTCACTAACCTACCATTCACCTAAAAATGATATGATGAACAAGGGTATATCCCCACCTCTCTTATAGCGGTGGGGATTTTAATGTAAGCATGCAACATAATACACAATAGAAGGTGATTTTATGAGAAAATACGCAGCGATTGCTTTATGTACATCTGCTATTCTAGTAGGCTGTAATACTAGCAATGTAAGCCAAGAACCTAAAAAAGAGAAAAAGGTACAAGAGGTCAAAAAACAAGAAGAGACGGTGCGGGAACAAGGTAAAATTTCTTATAATCCAATTACGCACGAATCTACAAACGCAAATATTCATATTACAGACATAAAAGATTCTTTAACCGAAGTACAATATAAAATTTGGCGCACTGCTGATGGAAAGGAAAGTGCTAAATCTTTTTCTTCTAAAGAGAAAGATCAACAATTTACACTTCCCTTTGATATAAAAGAATTTGAAGGAAAACGCGGTGAATACCAAATTGAAGCAACAGGAACAACAGAGGGTGGAAAAGCTATTCCACTTACGAAATCTACTATTACTTTCGAGCAAAAAGTTCCTGTTCTTATGTACCACGCAATTGATGATTATCATGGACAAGGTATTAAAGATTTATTCGTATCGCCTGCTAACTTTGAAGCACAAATGAAGTATTTAAAAGAAAATGGTTATACTTTGTTAACGTTTGAACGCTGGGGCGATATAAATAAAGTAAACAAGCCGATTTTCGTTACATTTGATGACGGTATGAAAAATAATATGAATGCATTTCATGTTTTACAAAAACTAAAAGACGATACATTTAAACCAGCGGCAACAGAATATATGATTATTGATAACGTTGATGTAGAAGGAGCTCTTTCTACATCTGAAATAAAAGAAATGGTTGATTCAGGTATTTTTTCTGTACAATCTCACACAGCAACACACGCAGACTTGCCGAAAATTACAAACTATGATGAAGAGTTAAAAGGATCAAAAGAAAAGCTAGAGAAAATAACAGGTAAGCCTGTTATCTCAATTGCTTATCCTTTCGGTCATGTAGATGATAAAGTTGTCGCAGAAACAAAGAAACACTATCAATTTGCAACAACAACGAAGCCTGGACAATTCATTACGAAGGGTGAACCTGATGAGTTGTTAAAAATGAAGCGTGTTCGCATACACCATACAACGACTGTAGAACAATTTGCTTCTTCGATTAAATAACTATTAGAGCTCAATACATTTTGAGCTCTCTTTTTACGTTATATTTGTATATATTTTTAGAATTTTCTTGTATTATATATAGTAAGAAATCTTTCAAACTAAAGGAGATTATACATATGTCATTTGAACAAACGTTAGAGAAATATGCTGCCCTTGCAGTCAATGTTGGTGTTAATATTCAACCCGGACAAACTTTATCAATCAGTGCACCTCTTGAGGCTGTACAGTTTGTACGCCTAGTTACAGAAAAAGCATATAAATCTGGTGCAAAACACGTATATGTTGATTGGAATGATGAGACGTTAACACGCTTAAAGTTCGATCTAGCTCCTGAAGAAGCTTTCTCTGAATTCCCTTCTTGGAAAGCAAATGCTCGTGAAGAATTAGCAAAAGAAGGCGCTGCATTTATGTCCATCTATGCAGAGAATCCTGATCTATTAAAAGGTGTAGAACCAAAGAAAATTGCAACAGCTCATAAAGTAGCTGGAGAAGCGATGAAAGTATACCGTGATTATGTACAAGCAGATAAAGTAAGCTGGTGTGTAATTTC
This sequence comes from Bacillus sp. TH17, assembly GCF_016651125.1. Lineage (NCBI taxonomy): Bacteria > Bacillati > Bacillota > Bacilli > Caryophanales > Bacillaceae > Bacillus > Bacillus sp. TH17. The sequence goes on along the minus strand of NZ_JAEKEN010000001.1, from coordinate 44,273 downwards.
TGTTCCTACGAAAGAATGGGCTGCAAAAGTATTCCCTGACGTAGCGCCAGAAGAACAAGAAACAAAGCTATGGGATGCTATCTTCAAAGCTACTCGTGCTGATTTAGAAAATCCTGTGGAAGCATGGAAAGAACATGATGAAACACTACATACAAAAGTAGATTACTTAAACGAAAAACATTATAAAGCTCTTCACTATACAGGCCCTGGAACAGACTTAACAATCGAACTTCCAGAGAAGCATGTATGGGCTGGTGCTGGTAGCTTAAATGAAAAGAACGTAGCATTTATGGCTAACATTCCAACTGAAGAAGTATTTACAATGCCTCTTAAAACAGGTGTGAACGGCCAAGTATCTAGCACAAAACCGTTAGCATTTGCAGGTAACATTATTGATAACTTCACGTTAACATTTGAAAACGGACGTATCGTAGACTATAAAGCTGAATCTGGTGAAGAGGCTTTAAAACATTTAGTAGAAACAGATGAAGGTTCTCACTTCTTAGGCGAAGTAGCTTTAGTACCTCATGATTCACCAATTTCAAACACAAATATTTTATTCTACAATACGCTATTTGATGAAAATGCATCTTGCCACCTTGCAATCGGAAATGCTTATGCATTTAACTTAGTTGGCGGAAAAACAATGTCTAAAGAAGAACTTGCTGAAAATGGTGCAAACGCTAGTATTACACACGAAGACTTCATGATTGGATCAGCTGAGCTTGATATCGACGGTATTACAGCTGATGGAAGACATGAGCCGATTTTCCGTAAAGGTAACTGGGCGTTTTAAATTAACCATTATAAAAACACATTGGATTACCCAATGTGTTTTTATTTATTCGGCTTCAATTCAAATTTTATCGTTCTATTCTCATGCGTAAACTCAGGCCTATACGTAGCGATATATGTATTTTCTTTTGTTACATCAAATAGCATTACATCTTGAATTTTTTCATCCGGTGCTACCTTTTTACTAGTGAAACTATCATATTTATACTCTTTAAACTTTGTACCTTTCTTATCTGTAATCTCAAATTCGTAAAATGCAAAAGGTATTTCTTTTTTACTATTATTTTTCACCGTGAAAACAATCCCTAAAATATCATCTTTCTTTTTATCTGTAGTGTAATCTGGATACCCTAATTGAACTGAATCGAGAGTTACTTGCAAACCATCCACGTCCACCGTCTCTCCTATTTTATAAACTTTATCTTGAACGTCCTCTTGTTTACTTTCATCGCTATTTTTAGTTTCTGTGCAAGCACTTAAACTAAAAGCCATGCCACAAATTAAAACAATTCGGCTCACCTTCTTTAACATACTCTTCCCCCCATATGAGACAAGATTTTTATATTTATCACGCATTAACGGGCAGTAAAACTCCCACCTCAAAATTCAGTTGGAGCAAAGAGGTTAGGTGGGAGATCAACTGCCCGTAAACGCCCGATTGGTGCGGGCTGATAATCAGTGGGGAATGAACAAAACCCCCACTGATTAAAGTTTCACTTTATCATAGCAAAACTCTTTACGTTTTCTTGTCATATTTTGTCGTAGTAATTGCTAACTACACAAATAGAAAAAAGCTATCTTCTACAAAAGATAGCTTTCATGATGCCGATGACACTTTCAGTCCAATTACTCCTAAAACAATAAATAAAATGCAAAATGCTTGGAATAAATTAATATGCTCTTTAAAAAAGTACACACTAATAATCGTAATAAGAAGGGTCCCTAAGCCCGACCAAATCGCATAAGCAATACTTAAGTTAATCTTCTTTACGACGATAGCAAATATACTGAAACAAATACCGTAAAAGACAAAAATAAGTACACTTGGAACAAGCTTTGTTAAACCGTTCGATAACTTCATCGCAATCGTTCCAGCTACTTCAAAAATAATTGTTACGAGTAATAATAGCCAATATACCATACTAGAATCTCCTTCTCTGTTACCTTATAGAGATTCTAGTATACTACTTATAGTCCTAACGAAATATATTTAATTTCTAAATATTCCTCGATACCGAAATGGCCTCCTTCACGGCCGATACCACTTTCTTTAAAGCCCCCAAATGGTGCTTGTGCAACTGATGGAAGGCCATCGTTTAAACCGATAATTCCGTACTCTAACGCTTCACTAATTTGGAATGCTTGGCTAATATCTTTTGTGAAAATATAAGCAGCCAAGCCATATGGTGTATTATTTGCTCGTTCGATTACTTCTTCAACTGTTTTAAATTTCGCAACTGGTGCAACCGGTCCAAATGTTTCTTCATTCATACAAAGCATCGTGTCATTTGCCAATCCAATTACCGTTGGCTGAATGAAATAACCATCTAACTCTGCAAATTTATGGCCACCGTATAAAACTTCTCCGCCCTTTTGAATTGCATCTTCAATATGTTCTTGTACTTTCGAAACTGCATTCGCATCAATAAGTGGACCTACAGTTGTTCCTTCGCCGAATCCATCTCCGACTTTCAGCTGCTCTACAGCTGTTGTGAACTTCCCTGCAAATTCTTCATACACTTCTTCTTGAACAAAGATGCGGTTTGTACATATACACGTTTGTCCTGCGTTACGGAATTTCGAACCAATTACCGCTTCTACCGCCTTATCTAAATCAGCATCATTCATAACAATAAATGGAGCGTGACCACCTAATTCAAGCGAAACCTTTTTCATCGTTTGCGCAGCGCTAGCCATTAATTCTTTTCCAATTTCAGTTGATCCTGTAAAGGAAACTTTTCGAACGCGCTCATCTTCCATCCACGTATCAGCAATTGCTTTTGCACTACCTGTTACAATATTTATTACACCTTTTGGAATATCTGCTTCATGTGCTAATTCAACTAACTTCAATGCAGTTAATGGCGTTTGACTCGCTGGTTTCACAACTGCCGTACAGCCTGCTGCAAGTGCTGGAGCTACCTTTCTCGTAATCATAGCAGCCGGGAAATTCCAAGGCGTAATAGCTGCCATAACCCCAACTGGTTGCTTCATAACTAAAATACGCTTATTCGGATGAGAAGCAGGAATCATTTCACCGTATATTCGCTTTCCTTCTTCTGCGTACCATTCAACAAAACTATTTGCATAATTCACTTCACCAAGTGCTTCTGCAAACGGCTTCCCTTGCTCTCTCGTCATGATTGCTGCAATTTCTTCTTTATTTTCATCAATGAGCGTGAACCATTTTTTCAACTTTACTGCGCGATCCGCTGCCGTTAATTTTGACCATAATTTAAAAGCCTCATGTGCAGCATCAACTGCTTGCTTTGCCTCTGTAATCCCGCCCTTTGGTACAGTTGCAAATACTTCCTTTGTCGCTGGATTATTCACTTCGATTTGTTCTTGCAGTGTAATCCACTCACCATTTATATACATCGCTTTTTTCTCTAAGTTTACGAACGTCGCTTTTTTATCCAATGTTTTCTTCCTCCTCTATGAACTTCTTAATCTTCCTAGTGGCAGCAGATTGACTTATTTGCAAAAACTCAGCCACTTTATAACTTGATCCATACGTTTTATACGCTTTAAGAATAATATTTCTCTCTACCTCTTCCAGCATTCTATAAAGACTTTGTCCGGATTGTTCAACTGTGGCCTCTTGCATAGATAGTGGCAAATCTTCTACCGTTACAAAATCATCTGCAGTGATAACAATTCGTTCAATTACATTTTCAATCTCTCTATTATTTCCTTCCCAAGGGTACCCTACAAACATTTGTAACGTACTAGGAGCTAACTTTACATCCCGTCCGTACTTTTTATTAAAATGCTGTAAATAATGATAGATGAGCGGCAAAATGTCTTCTGTTCTCTCCCGAAGTGGTGGAATTGAAATTGGAATGACATTCAGACGATAGTATAAATCTTTCCGGAATGTTCCTTGTTTCACCATCGTACTTAAATCTCTATTTGTTGCCGCTACAATTCTAACGTCCACCTTTTTTAATTCTCTTCCGCCTATAGGACGAAACGTTTTTTCTTGCAATACTTGCAAAAGCTTCGCTTGAATTTCAAGCGGCATTTCACCAATTTCATCTAAGAAAAGGGTTCCTTTATGCGCTGATTCTAATAGCCCCTTTTTCCCTTCACGATTTGCACCTGTAAAAGACCCACCTGAATATCCAAAAAGCTCAGATTCGATTAAATTCGTCGGCAATGCCGCACAATTAATTTCATAGAAACTTTCATTCTTCCGGTGACTCACTTCATGCAAATGGCGTACTAATCGGCTTTTCCCCACTCCAGTCTCACCTAATACGAGAACAGTACTATCTACTACTGATACTTTTTTTATTGTTTCGATTATTTTTTGCATAGCGATACTTTTAAAAATAAGTCCTTCGTGTTCATATGTTTCTCTTAATTCTTTTTTATATGTTTTTAACTGATTATCCATTTCCTCTACCTTTTGACGTAATTGATAGAGTTCTGTAAGATCACGAGAATAACTAATCACTCTTCTTAAATTTCCCTCATCATCAAAAACAGGCCTTGTACGAACATGCAAATACTCTCCTGATTTCGTTGTTTGAACAAGTTCAACTGGCCTTTTCTTTTCAATTACTTCTAACGTTGCAGACGGATAAAAAACCCCTTCTTTTTGTAGTTCTTTTACATGCTTTCCTACTAATTCCTTAGCAGAGAGCTGGTAATGTCTTTCACACATGCTATTTACACGTACAACGATTCCCTTATCATCCGTAACAAAAATTTCGTCAAATGCATATTCAAATACATCTTGTAAATCCATCAACACTCGTTCCTTTTCTGCAACCATCCTAGCCACCCCTTGCTTTAAATCCATCGATTCACTTCACTACCTTTATTATAAAGTGAATTTTCTGCATTTTATATAGAGTAAGCTAGAATGTTTTCAATTTGTTATTTATACAAATCTATTTATATTTTTCAACACATAATTCGCTGCCTTGAAAAATACAGAATACCATCGCAACCACACCCTCACTTTGTTTTAGCTTGGCATGGGGCAGGAAAAGGGGCTGATCGATTCTATATATGACCAGATGCTCTCTTCCGCCTAAAAAGAAAAGCTTTATGCCCTTTTTTAAGTTATCCCAATTCTTTAAACACGAGCGATATTTGCTTGCTCATAACAAGCTTGCAATGATTCTTCAATTATTGTTAAACCTTCCTCAAGTTGCTCATCTGTAATCACTAATGGCATTAAAACACGAATAACATTTCCATATGTTCCTGCTGATAGTAGAAGTAATCCATGCTTATTTGCTTCTGCACATAAATTAGACGCTAATGTTTTATCAGGCGCTTTCGTCTTGCGATCTTGAACGAGCTCGAATGCACACATTGCCCCTAAGCCGCGCACATCACCGATGCAATTATATTTGTTTTTCATCTCTTGGAATCGGTTCATTACGACTTTCCCTACTTCTATCGCTCTATCATTTAATTTCTCTTTTTCTATTACATCAAGCACAGCTAATGCAGCCGCACATCCTAGTGGGCTTCCTGCATATGTTCCGCCCAGTTCTCCCGGTGCAGACTCATTCATAATTTCTTTACGTCCAATCACGCCACTTATCGGTACACCAGCACCTAATGATTTAGATACCGTAATTAAGTCTGGAACGACATCATAATGATCAATTGCAAAGTATTTTCCGGTACGACTAAAGCCTGTTTGAATTTCATCAGCTACAAATAAAATACCGTGCTCTGAACAAATGCTGCGTACTTCTTGAACGAATTTCTTACTTGGAACGATAAATCCGCCTTCCCCTTGAACAGGTTCCATTACAACTGCTGCAATTGTTTCTGGTGCTACTTCTGATATGAAGAAGTTCTTAAACTCTTCAATGATAAAGTCATCATACTGCTCTTCTGTTAAACCTTCTGGGCGACGGTATTCATATGGGAATGGCGCTTTATATACTTCTGGAGCAAATGGGCCAAATCCAAATTTATATGGTTTTACTTTACTTGTCATCGTCATTGTCATTAATGTACGCCCATGAAATCCTTTAGAAAATGCGATAATTCCAGGTCTCTTCGTATATTTACGAGCAATCTTCACTGCATTTTCAACCGCTTCTGCCCCACTATTTAAAAACAGCACTTGTTTATCGAAATTACCTGGCGCTAATGCAGCAAGCTTTTCTGCCAATTCAATATACGGCTCATACATCATCACATTAAATCCAGTATGAATATATTGATCTACTTGTTTATGAAGCGCTTCTTTAACAGCTGGATGACAGTGTCCTACATTAATTGTCCCAATTGCTCCTGCGAAATCAATGTACTGATTTCCATCCACATCTGTTACGAGTGCACCATTTGCAGACTGTACAAATGTTGGAATACCATTACTTACTCCTTTTGGTACTATATTTTGGCGGCGTTCTAATAAAGACGCTGCTTTCGGTCCTGGAATTTGTTCATTTACTTTAGCAAATTTTTTTGTGTTCATTGTGTACCCCATCCTTTTCTATACAATGTTTTCTCTTTATATTGCAAGATGTATGCCAACTTCCTCTTTCTAGTACTCATCCCATTCTCTTACTATCTCGACATAAAAAATAAGTCTATAAAGACTCATATAGAGTCCTTATAGACTTATTCATTTATACATTAGACTTTCCTTGTTCCCAAATAAACTCACCTGAATGAGAAATTAAATCTTCAACAGATTGTAATACTAAATCTGCAAGTGGTTCTAACGTTTGACGATCACCCGTACCAGATAGTACGCCAATCGCATAACAGTCGCCACCATTTTTCGCTAAATGTAAATCCGTCGGTGTATCCCCGATGACTGCTACTTCACATGTCTCTAAATTAAATCTCTCACAAAACGATTCTACAATTTTTTTATCTGGCTTCTGTGCTGGAAATGTATCTGAAGCTATAACACAATCAAAAAAAGCTTCCAATTGATATTGCTTTAAAAATAATTCTGTCGGCGCGAAATCATCAGCTGTAACGACACCTAGAATAAACCCTCTATCCTTTAACGCTTGTAAAACTTTCGGTAAATCTGCCGTCATTCTCATATGTGAACGATGCTCGTACATAAGAGCAAACAACTTTTCACTCACCCATTGATGCATCTCTTCTTCTCTAGATGATGCAATATACTTACAAAGCCCCTTGGCCACATCAAGACTCGTTCCAGCAGCGAGCGCACTACGCGGGTGAACAAATGCTCCATCTACGCCAATCTCTTTTAATAAAGCCTGCTGCATTGATTCTGGTAATTGATATAAATTTATACATTCTGCAACAAGCTTTTCAGCTACTTTTATCCAAATTGAATGAAAATCCATTAATGTCCCATCTTTATCAAATAGTATTGCTTTTACCTTCTCCATAGCACCCTACCTCTCATTTCTTATCTCTTCCAGTGTATCAATAAAATATGGATATAAAATAAACGGATTGTAAAAATACCATAAAAATCAAACTAACTTACAATTTACAATTCATCTGCACATAGAGAAACTTTAATCAGTGGGGGAATCTTATTGCTCGCAAATAGTGAGGTGAAAACAAAAAAAGATGCCTTTACAGGGCATCCTCTTGATGTTCAGGAACAAATAGTTCCAGACAATGATATATATTTTCAAATTCCATTGGTGCATCTCCGCCATATTCACCATCTAAGTTGATCATTAATTTATCAGGTGAATGCACTTTAATACGATTCGCTTGTGTATATAGTACTTTCGGATTGTTAATATGTTCCCCACGCTGCGCTTGTGTTGCTGCTTTAATTAAATCAGCGATAGAACCTTTTTTCAGTACTAATAAATCAAATAATCCATCGTTAATAGATGCATATGGTGCTACTTTTTCGAATCCACCAACTGAACGAGTATTCGTAATTAAAAACATCGTAATTTCTTCTTGTAGCAACTTCCCATCATACTCAATTTCAACATATGTTGGATGTAACGATGGTAACATTTCGATTCCTTTTAAATAGTAAGCAAGTTGGCCTAATACCGTTTTTAGCTTGCTTGGTACTTCATATGTTAATTCTGTAATACGGCCGCCACCAGCGATATTAATGAAATATGTATCATTTGCTCTACCAAGATCTAACGGTACCGTTGTTCCTTCACAAATAATATCCGCAGCCTCTTCAATAACACGAGGTACACCGATCGCACGCGCAAAATCATTTGTCGTTCCAACTGGAATAATTCCAAACTTTGGACGATGCTCATGTCCTACTAAACCGTTCACTACTTCATTTAACGTACCATCACCACCAGCTGCGATAACAACATCAAACTTACGATCCGCAGCTTGCCTCGCTGCCACAGTCGCATCTCCAGGACCAGTTGTCGCATGACAAGACGCTTCATATCCAGCTTGTTCTAATTTTTGTAATACTTCTGGTAAGCTCTTCTTAAATAGCTCGCGCCCAGAAGTAGGATTATAAATAATTCTTGCTCGCTTCATCATTTATTAGCACAGGAAATTCCTTATTCATTGAAAAACGAATACACCGAACCCTTATTCAGTATCCCTATGCTTACCTCCTCTCATCTTCCTATCCTTCTTTAATTCCGCTCAAACAGGCAGTAAGAACCCGATTCGTGTAGCCCATCAAAAGTAACTATTCACTCCTGATAGTTTTGCTTTATTTAACCAAGAAATTTATCCCGCTATTTGCAGGCAGTAAAACTCCCACTGATTAAAGTTTCACTTTATGTCTATCCATTCTCTCACATCAATTTACATATAATGAATAATAATTATCTATTATTTCATGAGATGAAAAAACTCTCTATGTCTAGATTTATCATTATTCCCACCTTTTTGCAACTATCATACCATAGTTGCTATACAAACATTTTTTCACTTTTGACAGTTAATCAAACGTTTGTTTAAATTATTTTTCATCATTTAAACAAACGTTTGATTAACTCAGAAAAACACCCAAATACGGGTGTTTTTTCTGTTTAATCTTTAAGAACCTATACTATTTTAGCGTTCAAAAATAAGAATTCTTCTCTTTTTTTAGCGCTTATTAATCTCTTCAAGTAAGATTTTATTAACAAGTGGTGGATTTGCTTGTCCTTTTGTAGCTTTCATAATTTGACCAACTAAGAAGCCAATTGCACGGTCTTTACCGTTTTTAAAGTCTTCAATAGATTGCTCATTATTATCAAGAATTTCTGTTACAACCTTACGAAGTGTTCCTTCGTCAGAAATTTGAACCAGACCTTTCGCTTTAACGATTTCTTCTGGGTCTCCACCTTTTTCAATTAATTCATTAAATACTTTCTTCGCGATTTTAGAAGAAATTGTACCTTTTTCAATTAATTGAACCATTTTAGCTAAGCCAGCTGGCGTTAATGCAACGTCTTTTAATTCTTTTTGTTGTTTGTTTAAGTATGCAAGTACTTCACCCATTAACCAGTTTGATGTTAATTTCGCATCAGCACCATCTGCAACTGTTGCTTCAAAGAAATCAGACATCTCTTTCGTTAATGTCAATACATGCGCATCATAAGCTGGTAAGCCAACTTCTTCAACATAGCGAGCTTTACGTGCATCTGGAAGTTCTGGAATAGAAGCACGAATTTCTTCTTTCCACTCATCGTCGATGTAAAGTTCAACTAAGTCTGGCTCTGGGAAGTAACGGTAATCGTCAGATCCTTCTTTTATACGCATTAAGATTGTTTTCTTCGTTGCTTCATCATAACGACGTGTTTCTTGTTGGATGATACCACCAGATAATAATTCTTTTTCTTGGCGCACTTGCTCATGCTCAAGACCTTTTTGCACGTAAGTGAAAGAGTTTAAGTTTTTCAGTTCTGCTTTTGTACCGAACTTCTCTTGTCCAACTGGACGAAGTGAAATATTCGCATCACAACGAAGAGAACCTTCTTCCATCTTACAATCAGATACACCTGTATATTGAATGATTGATTTTAACTTCTCTAAGTACGCATATGCTTCTTCTGGAGTACGCATATCTGGCTCAGATACGATCTCGATTAAAGGCATACCTTGACGGTTGTAGTCTACTAATGAACCGTCAGCTGCATGCGTTGATTTACCAGCATCTTCTTCTAAATGAAGACGTGTAATACCGATACGTTTCTTTTTACCGTCTACTTCGATTTCAATCCAACCATTTTCACCAATTGGCTTATCAAATTGAGAGATTTGGTAAGCTTTCGGATTATCTGGGTAGAAATAGTTTTTACGGTCGAACTTCGTTTCCGTTGCGATTTCACAGTTTAATGCCATTGCAGCTTTCATTGCAAAGTTAACTGCTTCCTTATTTAAAGTAGGAAGTACCCCTGGGTATCCTAAGTCAATTACACTTGTTTGTGTATTTGGCTCCGCTCCGAATTCTGTTGGACTCGCAGAGAAAATTTTCGAATTTGTTTTTAACTCAACGTGAACCTCTAAACCAATAATTGTTTCTAAATTCATCTATGCTCGCCTCCTTACAGACTTGCTTTTTTTGTATGATAGTCTGTTGCTTGCTCAAACGCATGTGCAACGCGGTAAATCGTCGTTTCATCGAAGTGTTTACCAATGATTTGTAGACCAAGTGGCATGTTGTTAGCACCGAATCCACATGGAACAGAAATCGCTGGAACACCCGCTAAGTTTACTGGAATTGTTAAAATGTCATTTGCATACATTGTCATTGGATCGTCCACTTTTTCGCCCACTTTAAATGCTGGAGTTGGCGTTGTTGGTCCAATAATAACATCGTAGTTAGCAAATACATTTTCAAAGTCATTTTTAATTAATGTACGTACTTGTTGTGCTTTTTTGTAATATGCATCATAGTAACCAGAGCTAAGAGCAAATGTACCAAGCATAATACGACGTTTTACTTCATCACCGAAACCTTCGCTACGTGTGTTTTTGTAAAGATCTAATAAGTTATTTACATTATCAGAACGAACACCGTAACGTACGCCATCAAAGCGTGAAAGGTTCGCAGATGCTTCAGAAGAAGATAATAAGTAATACGTTGCTAGAGCGTATTTAGAATGCGGAAGAGATACTTCCTCCCAAGTTGCGCCCATACCTTCTAATACTTTTAAAGCAGCTAGTACTGACTCACGAGCTTCTTCGCCAACACCTTCGCCTAAGTATTCTTTCGGTACAGCAATACGTAAACCTTTAACATCGCCTGTTAAACCAGCTAAGTAGTTTCCTACTTCAACGTTTGCAGAAGTTGCATCCATACGGTCAATACCTGAAATAGCTTGTAATAAGTATGCATTGTCCTCTACTGTACGTGTAATCGGTCCGATTTGGTCAAGTGAAGATGCGAATGCTACTAATCCGTAACGAGATACGCGTCCGTAAGTTGGTTTTAAACCTACAACGCCGCAATATGCAGCTGGCTGACGGATAGAACCACCCGTATCAGAACCTAGAGAGAATAATACTTCTCCTGCTGCTACTGCTGCTGCAGAACCACCACTTGATCCGCCTGGAACGTAATCTAAGTTCCATGGATTTTTTGTAGCGTAGAAGCCTGAGTTTTCATTTGAAGAACCCATTGCGAACTCGTCCATATTTAATTTACCGATTGTAACTGTGTCAGCAGCTTTTAGCTTTTGTACAACTGTCGCATCGTAAATTGGATCGAAGTTTGCTAATATTTTGCTCGCACAAGTTGTACGAAGACCGTTAGTTACAATGTTATCTTTTACACCAATTGGCATACCGAATAATAAACCATTATCCTCAGCACCAATCTTTGCATCTAATTCTTTCGCTTTCGCGCGTGCATTTTCTTCATCTAATGTAAGAAAAGCTTTTACGTTATCTTCAACATCCGAAATACGTTTGTAAGATTCTTCTACTAAATCCGTAACGGAAATTTCTTTGTTGTTTAACTTCTTATGTAACTCTGATACAGAATGATCAAATAATGACATCGAAATTCCCTCCTCTATTCTAATACTGCTGGAACACGGATTTGATTATCTTTGTGATCCGGTGCATTTTTTAATACTTCTTCTACTGGTAAACCTTTTTCTGGCACATCTTCACGCATAACATTTTTCATAGTTAATACATGAGTTGTTGGTTTTACATCAGTTGTATCTAATTCATTTAACTGTTCTGCAAATGTAACAATTGCATCTAGTTGTTTTTGAAATTTTTCTGCTTCTTGATCAGTAATTGCAAGACGTGCTAAATGTGCTACGTGCTTTACATTCTCAACGGAAATTCTTGACACGGCTAGGCCACCTCCATAATATATCGTTCAATCTACAATACTATTGATGATACCAAATTTCCAGTACTTCAAGCAAGTCAACACACGGCACTTACGGTATTTTTACATAAAAAAAGAAAGGCAAATGCCTTTCTTTACAATTTACTCTTTATCTAACGATTTATTTTTCGGAAATCTCTCGTTATCTTCTTCATTATCACGAATTGTTTTTTGTAATACAAAACAAGACATCGTTAAAAATAATGTTCCAATTAAATAGTATCCTTTTACACTAAGCGTTTCATCTAGCGTATAAATCCCAATTAGCATTCCTGAAAGCGCACAAACAAATGAAGTCCATGCTAAAAACGTGAACGCTTGCGTATTTCGTCTTCTCATCGTTCTCCCCCTCGTTAGCTGTACACCTATTATAGATAAATATATTTATCACAATGGGTTTTTATGTAAAATAATTTTTCTATTTATTAATCTATCACAAAAAATTTCTATTTTGAAGATAATTTTCTTTCTAATCTGAAAAAACAGTTAAAAATATTGACATTTATTTCAATTCCACATAAAATAAAAACAAATATTACGAACCTCGAAATATACGGGAGTGGAAATAATTGTTACAATATGAACATTTTTTAGACTTACTGCTAGATAACGCCAAGAAACTTTTCTATCCTGAAGAATGGGTAAGCCTTGATTTAACACTTTCCAAGACAGAAGTATTTTGTTTACTTTGGATGGAGCGAAATACGGATATTACAATGACAAAAATTGCTGATCTTCTTGATATACCGATGAGTACAACAACGGGCGTTGTAAATCGCCTTGTAAAAAAGGGATATATTGAACGCTACCGGAATGAAAGCGATCGACGCATTGTATTAATTCGTTTAACAGAAAACGGCGTAATGCTCGTTCAAGAAGTAAAACAAAATGCGGCCCATTACTTTAGCCTAGTGACAGATGCATTGTCAGAAGAAGAAAAAGCATTCTTACTACAAATATTCCAAAAGATCATGAATCACATTGCTACGTCACAGCAAAAAACAGAAGAAAAGGTTTCTACACCTAAAATGAAAAACATTCCGATTGAATAAAGTGAAACTTTAATCAGTGGGGGTTTTTCTCATCCCTCACTGATTATTAGTTGAACCAATCGGGCATTTACGGACAGTTGACCTCCCACCTAATTTGTTTGTTCCAGTCGAATTTTTGGGCGGGAGTCTTACTGCCCGTTAATGCGGGATAAGACCCTAGTTGGGTTTTTATTCAATTAAATATTTCGACACTCGTAATATTCGACATTCGAAACAAAGGGGATATTAATGATGAGAATTATTCTGTATACAGGTAAAGGCGGCGTAGGAAAAACTAGCATTTCAGCAGCAACAGCAATCCAAAGTGCAAAACAAGGATTAAAAACATTAGTAATGAGTACAGATCCTGCTCATAGTTTAGGGGATTCATTTGGCATAAAACTATCTTCTGAGCCACTAGAAATTCGCGAAAACTTGTGGGCACAAGAAATTAACACTATTTATGAAATGGAAAAAGGCTGGGGGAAATTGCAGAAATATATTACACTACTCTTCACTTCAAAAGCAGCTGATGATATTACAACAGAAGAATTAACGATGTTCCCTGGTATGGAAGATTTAATTAGCTTACTTCGAGTACTCGATTACTATAAACACAACACTTACGACGTCATCATTATTGATTGCGCACCGACTGGAGAAACTTTAGCAATGCTTAGCTTTCCAGACATGCTCGGCTGGTGGATGGAAAAACTCTTTCCTATTAAAAGGAAGATTTTAAAAGTTGTTCGTCCTGTAGCTCAACCACTTCTTGGTGTCCCCCTTCCAACTGATGATATTATGGACGAATTAACGAATACGCTTGAACAACTTGGAGAAATGAGAGATATTTTATCAAACCGAGAAGTAACGAGTATTCGCGTTGTTGTAAATCCTGAAAAAATGGTCATTAAAGAAGCTCAGCGCAGTTTTACTTATTTAAACTTATACGATTATAACGTAGATGCCATTATGATTAACCGCGTCATCCCTAACACTGTTACCGACCCTTACTTTCAGGCATGGAAAGATACACAAAAGAAATATAAGACGTTAATTAAAGATAGTTTTCAGCCACTTCCTATTTACGAAGCTCCCATGTTTGAACAAGAAGTTGTTGGTTTACCTATGTTAGAGCGTGTAGGAAATGCTTTATTTAAATCAGACCCCTCTCCTACTGAAGTGAAATTTAATGGCCGCACACAATATGTAAAAAAAGATGGCGATGAGTATATTTTCGTTCTGTCCATTCCCTTCTCAAACAAAAGTGAACTTTCATTAAATCAAAAAGGTGATGAACTTATTATTCGAGCCGGCTCTATGAAGCGAAATATCACCTTACCAAAAACATTAACACACCTTTCTATTCAAGGGGCTAAGTTTGAAGATGATGTACTAAACATTCGGTTTGGAGGTGTAGTACATGCATGATGAATTACTAAGAAAGGTAATTCGTACAAAAATAAAAATCGGTATGCGTATATTAGAAGAGCTACCGAATCCGATTCAGCAATCAGCTAAGCACGCACTAAATATTTTGCAAGAGGAGCTCTCCTCTTATGCTGAAGAACAACCGCAACCTGAGAGTAATTTAAAAAGCATCATAATTGAATAACTATACCCTTGTAGAAAGCCTTTTCTTATAGGCTTTCTATCCCTTTATTGGAGCTGATATAAGTTGATAAAAACATCTTCAACAAGACATTTCACCACTAATACAATCTGGCTAATCCCCCTTCTATTCTTTTTTCATAACCTTGAAGAAGCTTTCCAAATGCCACAATATATCGCTAATCGATTTTCGATCCATTTTATAACTAACAAACAATTTTTCATTGCAATTTCCATATTAACAACCTTCGTCTTACTCATAGTCATTCTATATCAATTAAGCATCATATCTTCTATTTATTTGATCATTTTTATACAGGGCTGTATCTTCTTTAACGCCGTTCAGCATATTATCTTGTATTTCATTTATCGTTCTTATAATCCAGGAGTAATCTCAGCATCTATCATTATCCTATTTTCTCTTTTCTTATTTTCATCAAAGAAACTATTAATCCCTAAAAAGAAATTAGCAAGTACACTCATTTTTAGTTTAATCTCTTACCCAATCATAATTTGGATTTCCTTATTATTAGCCAGCTGCTTTAATTAAAAAAAGACCAGGAAAACTCCTGGTCCATCACTCTACTTAACAAACATTGGATTCTATGTTATACAAAATTAGAAGGTACAGAATTAGGGTTTTGTTTGTTAAGTAGATTATATGTTGAACGAGCTAACAGCGGAGGGGTTCCTACTGTTAGTCGTTAAACTCAATAATTATTTTACGATTTTTTCAAGCTCATCAAGTGAAAGATCTACTGAAATTGAACCATCATTTGTTTCTTTCTTAATTGCATCTGTTACTTCTTTTGAATGGTATAACTCAATTACTTTTTTCAGTGTTGGATCATTTTTATCTTTCGTACGAGCTGCGAAAATATTAATATAGGCCTTTGCATTTTCATTATTTGGATCTTCTAAGAAAATTGGATCCTTCGCTGGGTCTAATCCAGCTTGACCAGCAACACCGTTATTAATAACTGAAGCCGCTACATCTTTTAACACACGAGGTGTTTGCTGTGCGATAACCGGTGTAACTTTTAGCTTCTTCGGATTTTCAGCGATACCGCTTGGATCCCCAAATAGACCAAAATCTTTCTTAAGCTTTAATAAGCCAGCTGCATCAAGAAGTTTTAATGCACGTGCTTGGTTCGTTGGATCATTCGGAATAGCAATTTCCGAACCATCTGGGATTTCATTTGCTTTCTTATATTTTTCAGAGTATAAGCCCATCGGTGCAATTTGCGTTGTACCAACAGCTGTAATATCTAACTTATGCTCCTTTTTAAATTGCTCTAAGAAAGCAATGTGCTGGAATGAGTTTAGTTCAATATCTCCATCAGCTAACGCTTTGTTGGGTGTTGTGTAATCAGAGAACTCAACCAGTTTAATTTTAATCCCTTCTTTTTCAGCTTTTTTCTTTAAAATTTCCCAAACGTCTCCATCTGTTCCAGTTACACCGACGCGAACTACTTTCTCTTTCGCTCCTGCACCTGTGTCTCCACCTGAGCAGCCGCTTAATGCTGTAATTCCTACGATCGCTGATAATGCAAATGCTAAAATTTTCTTCATTTTCTTTTCCCCTCTTCCTTTTTATGATCTGCGTAAAAAGACTTTCGCAAAGTAGTTCCCTAAATTTTGAGCCACCTGTACAAGAATAATAAGTAAAACGACCGTTACAAACATAACTGACGTATCAAAGCGTTGATAACCATATGTCATTGCTAAGTCACCAAGACCGCCACCACCGACAAGTCCTGCGACTGCAGAAAATTCAATTAAACCGACCGTCATAAACGTGACACCTAGGATCAATGGTGCTAAAGCTTCTGGTACGAGGATTTCAAAAACAATTCTAAGTGGTGAAGCGCCCATTGCTTGTGCTGCTTCAATTACTCCTTTCGGAACAGAAACAAGATTGGTTTCAACCATTCTAGCAATACCAATTGATGCAACTAACGTCATTGGGAAGATTGCTGCAGCCGTTCCAATCGTCGTTCCAATAACACTTCTTGTTAGTGGGCTTAAAGCTACTAAAAAGATAATGAATGGAACCGGACGAATTGTATTAATTATGATATTAAGAATAGAAAAGACCCATTTATTTTCTAAAAAATTCCCTTTTCTCGTTACATACAATAGTAAACCTAGAGGTATACCAAGAATTGTAGCGAATATAAGGGTTACAATTACCATTAAGAGGGTATCCCCCGTCGCATCTAATATGCGAGGCCAAAATATACTCCAATCAACTCGCATGAGCTTCTACCTCCTTCAGCTGCACTTGCAGTCTTAGATGTTGTAATGCTTTTTGAATTTCTTTCTGTTCACCTTGTAGTTCTACAAGAAGATTTCCAAATAGCACATTTTGGAGTTCAATAATATTTCCATAAAGAACATTTACATCGACGTTATAGTTTTTCGCAATATATGATAGTACAGGCTGTCCTGTCTCTTCCCCAGTAAAAGTCAGGCGATAAATCTGACCTCCGTTTTGAATTTTCGCTAGAACACTTTCTGGTAAGTGATCATTAATAACAGAGCGTACAAAATTTTGAGTGGTCTTTGTTTTTGGTTGTGTGAAAACGTCAAACAGTTTTCCTTCCTCAATTACTTTTCCTTTTTCCATAACGGCTACACGGTGACAAATTTCTTTCACAACGTGCATTTCATGTGTAATAAGTAGGATCGTTAAATTGTACTCTCTATTTACTTTCTTTAATAAATTTAAGATTTCTGTTGTTGTTTCCGGATCTAAAGCTGATGTTGCCTCATCACATATGAGAATATCCGGTGATGTCGCAAGTGCTCTTGCAATCCCAACACGCTGCTTTTGTCCACCTGATAACTGTTCTGGATAATAGTTCGCTTTATCTTCTAAACCAACAAATTTTAGTAGTTCATTCACTCTTTCTTTTATCTCATTCTTCGGCAATTTCGCTAACCTTAATGGATAAGCAATGTTCCCAAACACCGTTCTTGAATTAAATAGATTAAAACTTTGGAAAATCATCCCAATTCTTTGTCTTAGTTTCCGTAATTCTTTCGCCGATAATGATGTAATATCTTTATCATCTATTGAAATTGTTCCTGCAGTTGGTCTTTCTAACATATTTACTAAACGTAATAACGTACTCTTTCCAGCACCACTAAATCCGATAATGCCAAAAATTTCGCCCTTTTCAACTGACAGCGTTACATCCTCAACCGCATGAACAGATTGCCCACCTGATTCATATACTTTACTTACATTGTTAAAAGAAATCATTTTCTTCCCTCCTATATGCTGTAAAAACTTGAAGTAGAGCTTTCGAGGTAAAATAAAAAGTGCTCTCCTTCTTATCAGTAATAAAAGATAAGAAGGAGAGCACTTTTATATGTACTCATTCACATCTTCTCATCTTCCAAGCCTTTATAGGCTTGCTGGAGTTAGCACGGTATTAAAAAACCCGTTGCTGAGGTATCGTAGGGCCAGTCCCTCCACCTCTCTGGATAAGAGTGTATCGATTTAATTGTCGTTTAATTAAGTCTTATTATAGAACTCAGAATAATGAGAGTCGATACATTTTTCGGAAAAATATTAATTATTTCTCTATTTGAATTTTAAAATAAGAAGTAACAATACAATAGTGATTTTTAAAGTTATGTAAAATCCTTCTCACTCATACTTTTAAAAAGGAGAATCTTCTCTACTCATTGAATAACATTATTTGAATATGAAATCGGAGGAAGATAGATATATGAAAACAGCTCTTTTGCTCGTCGACATTCAAAATGATTATTTTCCAAGCGGAATGATGGAATTACGTAATCCAGTAGAAGCAAGTGAATATGCTAGTCAGCTACTACAACATTTTAGAATAAGAAACGAACCTATTTTTCATATCCAACATGTAGCTATAAAAGATAGCGCTACTTTTTTCCTACCCAATACAGAAGGTGTCCATATTCACGAAAATGTCCGTCCACTTAGAGAGGAAACCGTTATCCTTAAACATTATCCAAATAGCTTCCGAGAAACTGATCTTCTAGAACAATTACAACGTTCAGGAGTTGAGCACGTCGTAATATGCGGGATGATGACCCATATGTGTATTGATGCTACAGTAAGAGCTGCTTTTGATTTTGGCCTTCACTGTACCGTAATACACGATGCTTGTGCTACAAAAGATCTTTCATTTAAGAATGCTACTATACCAGCTGTTTATATTCATAATACAATTTTGGCGAGTTTAAATGGAGTATACGCAAATATAATGAGTACAGAAGAGTTTTTAGCGACCTAAAAAAACACCCCTTTCAGTTAGCAAAGCCGAAAGGAGTGTTCTCTTGTCTAACCATAGATTTTCTTTCAAATTGTATTATACAGGAAATCCTCAAAATGAATACTAAAAAATATGACTAATAAGTCAATTTTTCTCGCTGTTTTGTTTCTATTTTCATGTTTATCCCGATATTAATAGGGCTTAACTAATTCAAAAGAACAAATAGTAATATTTGGCAATCTTTTCTTGATTGAAATTAACTAGCTTCTATAAAATCGATTACTTCTGCTATAGAGAGTTTCTCAAAAAGAAAAGATCTTCACAGTCTGTGAAGATCTTTTCTACTATTTCTTATAAAGTTTCAGAAGTAGTTTTTGCTTGCATGTGAAGTGCTAAGTAGTCAGGGCCACCAGCTTTAGAGTCTGTACCAGACATGTTAAAGCCACCGAATGGTTGGTAACCTACGATTGCACCAGTACATCCACGGTTGAAGTATAAGTTACCAACGTGGAAGTCTTCGCGTGCTTTTTCAATATGGTCACGGTTGTTAGAAAGAACTGCTCCTGTTAAACCGTATTCTGTATTATTTGCAATTGCAAGTGCATGATCAAAGTCTTTTGCTTTACAGAATGCTACTACTGGTCCAAAGATTTCTTCTTTCATTAAACGAGCATCTTCTGCAACGTCAGCAACGATTGTTGGTTGGATGAACCAGCCTTTAGAATCGTCTCCTTCGCCACCTGATACGATTTTACCTTCTTCTTTACCAATTGCAACATAGCTCATTACTTTATCGAATGCAGCTTGGTCATTAACAGGTCCCATGTTAATATCTTTTGCATCTGGGTTACCTACTGTTAATTCTTTTGTTAATTCAACAGCACGATTTAATACATGATCGTATACATCTTCATGGATTACTGCACGAGAACATGCAGAACATTTTTGTCCTGAGAATCCGAATGCTGATGCAACGATAGATTTAGCTGCTAATTCAAGATCTGCCTCTTTATCAACAACGATTGTATCTTTACCGCCCATTTCAGCGATAACACGTTTTAACCAAATTTGTCCTGGGTTTACTTTTGCTGCACGTTCGTAAATACGAATACCTACATCGCGAGATCCAGTGAAGCTAACGAAACGTGTACGAGGGTGATCTACTAAATAGTCACCAACTTCAGAACCATTACCTGGAACGAAGTTTACTACGCCAGCTGGTAAACCAGCTTCTTCTAATACTTCCATAAATTTCGCTGCTACTACAGGAGTTGTACTAGCTGGTTTTAGTAATACTGTGTTACCAGAAACTACAGCAGCTGTTGTCATACCTGCCATAATTGCGAATGGGAAATTCCAAGGAGAAATGATAACACCTACTCCTAATGGAATGTAAGAGAAACGATTATATTCAATTGGACGGCTTTCTACTGGAATACCGTCTTTTAATTTCAACATTTGACGAGCATAATATTCCATAAAGTCGATTGCTTCTGCTGTATCAGCATCTGCCTCATTCCATGGTTTACCTGCTTCTTTTACAAGAATAGCAGAGAACTCATGTTTTCTACGACGAACGATTGCTGCAGCACGGAATAAAATATCTGCACGCATTTCTGGTTTTGACTTTCTCCAAGTTTGGAATGTTGCATCCGCTACTTGCATTGCTTTTTCAGCTAATTCACGGCTTGCTTTTGAAACACGACCAACAAGTTCCTCTTTATTTGCAGGGTTTACAGAAACAATTTTGTCTTCTGTAGTGATTTTTTCTCCCCCGATAATTAATGGATAGTCTTGTCCAAGATAAGATTCTACTTTCTTTAAACCCTCTTCAAACGCTAATTTGTTAGCCTCTACTGAAAAATCTGTAAATGGCTCATGTTTGTATGCTACTACCATCTTTTTAGCCTCCCCTTAGAAAAACGTTTACATTTTACAACATTATTCTACACGATAATTTAGATTTATTCAAATATTCCTAGACTTATATTTTAAAAATTAATAAATTTTTAAAATATAATAAAAAAGAGATTCATACATACGTATGAATCTAAAAAATATGAGTATATTCCAAAACATTTTTCCCGATTAATAAAATAGTAACTAATAAAAATAAAGTCCTTACATATCCAACACCTTTTTGAACCGCAAACTTCGATCCAAAATAAGCACCTAAAATCATTGATAAGCCCATAATTATACCGTATTCAAAATGAATCACATCTAAAAATAAAAAAGTAATTAAAGATACGATATTACTAACGAAGTTCAAAAGTTTTCCAGATGCTGCCGCTTGAATAAAATCCAAACCAATTAATAAAAATGCAAAAATTAAAAAGGATCCTGTCCCTGGTCCAAAAAATCCATCATAAAATCCTATCATTAAAATAACAAAGAAAAACATTAATGTTTTTCCTTTGGTCATCTTTTTATAGGTAGATGCACTTCCCCAATCTTTTTTCGCAATAATATAAATGGCAATAAAAACCAACATTACGAGCACTAGTGGACGCAAAATATCAGGCGGAATAAACTTTACTACTAAAGCCCCTGCGACTGCTCCAATAATAGTTAACGGGATTAACTTTCCTACAATCCGAAAATTCACCTTACCTGATCGAATAAAATAAATTGTGCTCGTAAGCGTCCCCATCGTTGCAGCTAATTTATTCGTTGCGATTGCCGAAGCTGGTGATAAACCAACAAACATAAGTGCAGGAAGCGAAATTAACCCTCCTCCTCCAACAACCGAATCAATAAAAGCAGCTAAAAATCCGAATGCAATTAATAAAATAATGACTTGAAAGCTTAGTTCTTCCATGACTTTGCCCCTTACCCCTTTATTTGTAACATTTAAAATTATAACAAAATTTTTCAAGAAAAAAAGCTGTTCCTTTATGGAACAGCTCTCATCTTTAATCTAAAATTTTCACAAATGGTTCATCTTGCTTCGCTTCACGTATAATAATTGCTTCTGGACGTTCTACAGATTTAATTGTTACTTGTACTTTCATATAATTCGGGAAGTATTCCATAACAAGTCCAGCTACATATTGTGTAAAACCAATTACTTCAGCTTTCCCATTGAATTGGACAGGAATATCGAGCTTCATTTCTCTTAATTCATCATCTCTATACATTCCAGTACCGATAACAGCTGTATAATCGCCTTGGAAATACTCACTTAACTTCGCTTTAAAGTTTGACACCCTTGCAAGGTCTTCACGTTTATTATCCGCTTTTGCCTGTTCTGACGGGAACAAATAATATTTCTCATTGATTGGTTTCCAATCCTCAACCGTTTCACTACCTTTTTCTACCTTAGCATAAGAAACAAAATTCCCTGGTACAAGCGAAGACTTTGGACCTTGACGATAAATCGCAAATGTAACCGGAATATTTTTTATTTCAGGCTTTTTTTGCTGCATTACTTTCAAGATTTCTTGGGCCATCCTTTTCCCTTCAGCTAACATTTTTACATCTGGAATTGCAGCCTCACGCGGGTAACCATGCTCTTCCTCATAATATTGAACAGAATTCATCGCTAATCCAACTACAATGCCACCACGTTCAACATCGTTCTCACCTTTTCTTACATAATAATCATGCTCTAAAATATTTGAGATATACATTGGACTTTTTTTATTCTTTACTTCTAGCGATTCTGATCCTTCACTTAAGGCTGGATTCAACCCTACATTCGGAAATTTAACTGCATCTTTTTTCAACTTGTCCTCTAGCTCTTTTTGTTCAGCGTCTGTACGCTTTCTTTTTACAAGCATTTGAACACTTTGAGTATCTAAAACGTCTCCGCCTTTAAAGAAATAATCTTTCGTGCTAAATGATTCTTTGGCAATACGCATTAATCCTGTTTCAAATTCATCTACATCTAGACGACTATTTAAACCTTGCACAACTAAACCACGTGCAGATCCTGCATTAAATGGAACTGTTGTCTTATAATATTCATCCGAAATCGAGTATTTCGGGATAACAGCTTGCTCTTTCGCTTTCCCCGATTTCTCAACTGTTTTTTCATCTTTATTAGAACCAATGCTACACCCACTTACAAGTAGGCTAAGACTTAATACTGCTAACGCTATTTTTTTCATCGTAAGTTTGCACCTCTTACTTATTCAGCTCTTGTAAGAACCTCTCTTCATTCCAAACTTCAACATTGTGCTTCTCTGCTTGCGCTAATTTCGAGCCTGCAGCTTCACCAGCAACAAGTAAATCCGTACTTTTACTAACACTTCCTGTTACTTTTCCACCTAATGCCTCAATTTTCTTCTTCGCTTCACCGCGGCCCATAACTTCTAATTTCCCTGTTAAGACGACAGTTTTTCCTGCGAAGTACGATTCAACATTTTGTAAATCAGCAATTTTTATACCTTTGTATGCCATGTTCACGCCATACTCTTTAAATTGTTGTAATAGCTCTAATACGTCTTCATTATCGAAATACGTTACAACGGATTGAGCCATTTTTTCACCAATCTCATTAATTGTTTTTAATTCTTCTTCCGTCGCTTTCACAAGCTCATCCATCGTTTCGAAATGCTCAGCAAATGTACGTGCCGCTTTCGCACCGACATGACGAATACCAAGACCGAATAATAATCGCTCTAATGAGTTTTCCTTAGAATTCTCAATTGCTTGGACTAAATTTGTTGCTGATTTTTCACCGAAACGTTCTAGTTCTAATAATTGCTCTGTCGTCAATGAATATAAATCAGCAAACGTACGAATATAATCCGCATCAAAGAGTTGTGTAATTACACGTTCTCCAAGTCCATCAATATTCATTGCATTTCTTGAAACGAAATGGATTAATCCTTCACGAATTTGAGCTGGGCAAGTCGGATTTATACATCGAAGTGCTACTTCTTCTTCTAAACGAACAAGTTCACTCTCACATGCTGGACAATGCGTTGGCATATGATATTCTTCTTCCTCACCAGTACGCTTATCAAAAATAACGTTCACAACTTCAGGAATGATATCTCCAGCCTTTTTCACAACAACGTAGTCACCAATTCGAATATCCTTTTCACGAATTAAATCTTCGTTATGTAAAGAAGCACGACGGACAATAGTTCCGGCTACTCGCACTGGCTCCAGCTCTGCAGTTGGTGTTACAACTCCTGTGCGGCCGACACTTAATTCAATCCCTGTTAATCTCGTCACAACTTCTTCAGCTGGGAATTTATAAGCTATTGCCCATCTTGGACTCTTTGCTGTAGTTCCTAAGCTTTCTTGAATAGCAACATCGTCTACTTTTATAACGATTCCGTCAATCTCATAATCAAGATGCGGGCGTTTTTCTTGCCACTCTTCTACATAGGCTATTACGTCTTCAATTGTTTCACATGTACGACGATTTGGATTCGTCTTAAATCCAAGCTCACCTAAGAAATCCAGTGATTCACTGTGGGATGGAATTGTTTTTTCTTCTACATTAGCAAGACCATACACAAACATAGATAAGTTACGCTTCGCTGCAATTTTCGGATCAAGTTGGCGTATCGATCCTGCTGCCGCATTACGTGGATTCGCAAATACATCTTCACCATTTTGTTCTTTCTCTTCATTCAATTTAACGAATGAACGCTTCGGCATATAAGCCTCGCCTCGTGCTTCTAACGTTACTTCTTCATTTAAACGCAGCGGGATAGCTTTAATCGTTTTTAAGTTTTGGGTAATATCTTCACCCGTTATACCATCACCACGTGTTGCTCCTTGAATGAAGCGTCCTTTTTCATAATGAAGTGAAACAGCAAGTCCGTCAATTTTTAATTCGCATATATATCTTACATTCGCATCATCAATTCCCTGATGTACTCTTCGATCAAAATCACGCAAATCTCCTTCATTAAACGCGTTTCCTAAACTTAACATTGGTGATTTATGCGTTACCTTTTCAAATATATCAAGAACAGTCCCCCCAACGCGAATGGAGGGCGAGTCTTCACTCATAAACTCTGGGTTCTCTGCTTCTAATTTTATAAGCTCCTGCATATCACGGTCATATTCCGCATCAGAAACAGAAGGATTGTCTAATACGTGATATTGATAGTTAAATGTATTTAACAAATCACGCAATTCTTCTATACGTTTTTTGGCTATCTCTTTTGACATATCCTCAGTCCTTTCCTATTGTTTCGTCACAGGTGCAAATTTTGCTAATAAACGTTTAATACCAATTGGGCTTGGGAATGCAATATCTAATTCTTTTGAATCACCTTCACCCTTTACACTTACAACTGTACCGACTCCCCACTTCTGGTGAGCTGCTTTATCGCCTATTCCCCAGCCAATTTGCTCGCCACCTGTCGTCTTAACAGCCGGACGCGCGAAAGCTGAACGAGAACGTGTTGTAGTTGCGCTTGTCGTTCTTCCTTTTGCACCAAACGAAGTTTCACGCTTCGGTGCTGTTTCGTTTAATGGTTCTACTAATTCTGCTGGAATTTCTGTAATAAATCGAGATGCTGCATTCATACTTGTTCTACCAAATAAAGTACGCATTTGAGCATTGGATAAGTATAGCTCTTCTTCTGCACGAGTAATACCTACATAGGCAAGACGACGCTCTTCTTGCATTTCATCCTCTTCCATAAGAGAACGAGTATGCGGGAATATCCCTTCCTCTAAGCCAACAATAAAGACAACTGGGAACTCTAATCCTTTTGCTGAGTGCATCGTCATTAAAATAACTTCTTCACCAGCAGTTGGATCTTCATCTACACGATCAATATCAGCAACAAGAGCTAAGTCTGTTAAGAATGCAACAAGGCTCTTATCTTCGCTTTGGGATTCAAATGTTTGTGTAACAGATAAAAACTCGTCTAAATTTTCTAAACGACCTTCTGCTTCTAAAGAACGCTCATTTTTCAACATATCGCGATAGCCTGTCTTCTCAATAACTTCTTCTACTAATTCTGTAACAGATAAATACTCTTGCATATTTACCCAGTTGTGTAATAAACTTGCGAATTCTTTTACTGCTTTTGTTATTTTTGCACTTACACCAACATGCTCAATCTCATCAAATACAGCAGTTAATGAGATTCCGTTTTGCACACCATAATTAATAATTTTATCGATAGAAGTCGCACCAATCCCGCGCTTTGGCATGTTTATAATACGTCCAAAACTAATCTCATCATCTGGATTCCCAATTAAACGTAAGTACGCCAAAATGTCTTTAATCTCTTTACGATCATAGAACTTAGTACCGCCGACAATTTTGTAAGGGATATTAGATTTTAGGAAAATCTCCTCAATCATACGAGACTGGGCATTTGTACGATATAACACTGCAAAATCAGTATATTTTCGGTTCCCCATTTGAATATCGTCACGAATTTTTTTCGCAACAAAATACGCTTCGTCCTTTTCGGTTGCAGCACGATAATACGAGATTTTGCTTCCAATTTGATTTTCTGTCCATAATTTCTTCGGTTTACGGTTTGAATTTTTTTCAATTACAGCATTAGCTGCATTTAAAATATTTTGTGATGAACGATAGTTTTGTTCTAACAGAATAACTTGTGCATTCTCATAGTCTTTTTCGAATGACAAAATGTTAGAAATGTCAGCCCCGCGCCAGCGGTAAATAGACTGATCCGAATCACCAACAACACAAAGGTTTTTAAAACGTGATGCCAAATGTTTAACAAGAAGGTACTGAGCTTTGTTCGTATCTTGATACTCATCAACGTGAATATATTGGAATTTACGCTGATAAAACTCTAGTACTTCTGGAACACGTTCAAATAGCTGAATCGTCGTCATAATTAAATCATCAAAGTCTAATGAGTTATTTTTCAAAAGACGTTTTTGATATTCTGTATATACATCGCTCGTTAATTTTTCATATGGATCAGCGGTTGTAATTTTTTTTGCATATTTATCTGCAGATAACAGTTCATTTTTCGCATTGCTAATACCCGCTAAAATAGAGCGCGGCTCAAACTTCTTCGGGTCAATATTGCGCTCCTTCATAATTTTTTTTACTACAGTTAACTGATCACCTGAATCTAAGATTGTAAAGTTACGATTAATACCAATGCGGTCAATATCACGTCGTAAAATACGTACGCACATAGAGTGGAACGTAGAAATCCAAATATCTTCTGCTTCTGGTCCAACAAGTTTATCAATACGCTCACGCATTTCACGAGCAGCTTTATTTGTAAAGGTAATTGCTAGTACATTCCATGGCGCCACACCTTTTTCACCAAGTAAATATGCAATACGGTGTGTTAACACACGTGTTTTCCCACTACCTGCGCCTGCCATTAATAGAAGTGCTCCATTTGTTGTTTGTACTGCTTTTTGTTGCTGCGGATTTAAACCATTTAATAACTTATCTGTCGTACTCATATGTGCCTGCACCTACTCTCCTTTTACTGCTTTAACTGTTTTTAATGCCGATTTTATATCATCATAAATAATATTTCCAACAACTACTGTATCAGCATACTGTGCCATTTCTTTCGCTTGTTCTGCATTAGAAATACCACCGCCATAATATAGCTTAGCTTGTTTCAATTCTGCTTTTACATTTTTAACAAGCTCAATGTCTCCATACGTCCCGCTATATTCTAAATAGAATATCGGTAAATGTAATAGCTTGTCTGCTAAACGCGCATATGCAATAACATCATCTTCTGTTAAATCACATTTTGCATCTGTAAGCTGGGCTACTTTCGCTTCTGGGTTTAAAACACAATACCCTTCCATGTAAATTTCGTCCCAGTCCATAATATCCCCAAATTCTTTCAATGCCTCATGATGAACACCTGTTACCCATTCTACTTTTCGGCTATTTAAAACACTTGGGATGTAATAAAAATCAAATCCTGGTGTAATTGCCTCCACATCAGAAACCTCTAACACACAAGGCACTGCATATCTACGAATGCTAACTAGCATGTGTAATACGTTATCAATTGTTATACCGTCACTTCCGCCTACAATAACAGCATCCGTTCCAGATTCACAAATCATTTCTAAATGTTCGTCACTTAACTCCTTATTTGGATCAAGCTTAAATACATGTTTCCATTTGGAAATATCGTACATGAAAACACCCTTTCTTTTCTCTAGTTATATAATTTCTGTTCAAAATAACAGTTAATTTTTATCAAGATTTTTTACATTCCTTGCTATATCTTTACCAGACTGGCGTATGCAACGATGAAATGCGACAGCTATCTTTACCGGACTTTTTGAACTTCCTTTTACGCATTCTTTCATTATAACAAAAAAAACTACCTACACACACGCCCAATCCAACATCTTTTTCAACGTCAAATGTTGGATTACATATCAAAAAACTTATACGGAATACTAACAAATGAAATAGTATTTTCTATTTCGAAGTTAATTAAAAAGGAGTGTTTTTCTAATGAAGCAAAACATCGGCACAATTAGTGCTCTAATTCGAATTACACTCGGACTCATCCTCTTCGGTTGTAGTACAGCTAAACTCGTACGTAAACCTTGGTGCACTTGGTCTAAAGTTTTGCTATGGATTGGTGCCATGAAAATTGCGGAGGGGATCGTTCGTTTCTGCCCTATTGTTGAAGCCTGTAAGTTTGGAAAATATATGAATATGAGCGCATTTAAAATGCCTAGCATGAATTTCACTGAAAAAGGACATAATAAAGAAGAAGTTAATTCAGCTTCCAGTCATGACAAGCCAAAGTCAAAGTCAGATGGAAGTTATGACACTTCTGACAAAGAGATTGAGTCAGCGATTGAAGAATTAATCCTGGCAAAACCGCTTTGAATCATTTGTCACGATGCAAGATGCTCTCAAAGGGACTTAGCTGCTGCAGTGGGCAGCTAAGTCTTCTTTATTTTACCACGAAACAGAACGTACATTCTTTCTTTTGCCCTTAAAACGTACATAAAAGATATCAAACAATAAAATTCAGAAAATTAGGTGTAACCCTCTTGCATGTAATGATATAAAAGTGATATCATTTTTATATCAAGGAGGCGATCATATGAAAGAAAAACAAGTATTTTATGTTAATGGATTTCTCGGCGTTATTGGAATTTTAGTTTTAGCCGCTATCGGTGTATTTTGCCTTGTACAAGAAATGTTTGTAATAGCTATTTTAGCTCTCATATTAGCATCTGTTTTAGCTACAGGTATCGGTATCGTTCAACCGAATCAAGCGAAAGTTATTACGTTCTTCGGTAGTTATTTAGGAACAATTCGTCAAAATGGTTTATTTTTAACAATTCCATTCGCTTTTCGTCAAACTGTATCTTTACGTGTTGAAAACTTTAACAGTAAGAAATTAAAAGTAAACGATGTTGAGGGCAATCCAATTGAAATTGCAGCCGTTATCGTATATAAAGTTGTTGATTC
Source organism: Bacillus sp. TH17 (assembly GCF_016651125.1). Classification (NCBI taxonomy): domain Bacteria; kingdom Bacillati; phylum Bacillota; class Bacilli; order Caryophanales; family Bacillaceae; genus Bacillus; species Bacillus sp. TH17. The sequence goes on along the minus strand of NZ_JAEKEN010000001.1, from coordinate 14,711 downwards.
CGCAAAAGCAATGTTTGGTGTTGAGCATTACGATCGATTCGTAGAAATTCAAAGTGAAACAGCAATCCGCCACGTTGCTACAAAATATCCTTATGATAATTTCCAAGATGAAACTTGCATCACGTTACGAGGAAATACTGAAGAGATCTCTGAAGAATTAAAGCGTGAGTTAGAAGCACGACTTGAAATCGCTGGCGTAGAAGTATTAGAAACTCGTTTAACACATTTAGCTTACGCAACAGAAATTGCCCATGCAATGCTCCAGCGTCAACAAGCAAAAGCAGTATTAGCTGCTAGAAAAGAGATTGTTGAAGGTGCTGTGAAGATGGCGAAAGATTCAATCCATATGTTAGATGAAGAAGGCGTACTGGAACTCGATGACGAGCGTAAAGCAAATATGGTGAACAATTTATTAGTTGCCATCGTTTCAGATAAAGGTGCGCAACCAGTTATTAATACAGGAAGCCTATACTAAAGGTTGTAAGTGATTATGGCCAAAAAGAAAAGCTTTCCATTACGTATTGATCCTGAATTACACGCAGTCATCGAAAAATGGGCGAATGATGAGTTTCGTAGCGTCAATGCACACATCGAGTATTTACTTCGAGAAATGGCAAAGCAAAAAGGGAAATTAAAAAAAGATAAAGATGCATAAAAATCCCGCTGAGAAATCAGCGGGATTTTTTATACATTAGCTTTTCATCATCTCATGCCCAATTGCACGATATCCTATATCACTTCGGTAAAATAAACCATCACTCTCAATTTTACCGATTTCTTTATAGACCTTATCTTTCGCTTCTTGTAAACTATTCGCCTTACAAGCAACAAATAATACACGGCCACCGTTTGTTACAAAGTCACCATGTTTCATCGCTGTACCCGCATGGAAAACTATTACATCTTGCAGTGCATCTAATCCGTTAATAATTTCACCTTTTTTATATGCTTCTGGATATCCTTTCGAAGCAAGTACGACACCAATAACTGCTTCCTTTGACCATTGTAACGTTAATTCACTTTCATCTAATACAGCGTTACATACATCAACTAAATCATTTTCTAAGCGTGGTAATACAACTTCCGTTTCAGGATCGCCAAAGCGTGCATTGAACTCAATTACCTTTGGACCATCATTTGTTAAAATAAGACCTGCGTATAAAATACCTGTAAACGAACGGTTTTCTGCAATCATCGCCTTGGCAGTTGGGTGTAATACTGTTTGAATCGCTTCTTGAACTGCTGATTCTGGAATTTGTGGTACTGGAGAATATGCACCCATTCCGCCTGTATTCGGACCTTTATCAGCATCAAAAGCGCGTTTATGATCTTGAGCAATTACCATCGGATGTACGGTTGTTCCATTTACGAATGCCATTAATGAAAATTCTTGTCCATCTAGAAACTCCTCAATAACGACCTTCTTGCTTGCTTCACCGAATTTCACATCTTGCAGCATTTCTTTCACAGCTTGTAATGCATCTTCAAGCGTCATTGCTACTGTTACACCTTTACCAGCAGCTAACCCATCTGCCTTAATTACGATCGGTGCACCAACTTTCTGAATGTACTTTACTGCCTCTTCATAGTCTGTAAAAGTTTCATATGCCGCAGTTGGAATACCATACTTTTTCATCAATTCTTTTGTAAAAGCTTTACTACCTTCAATAACCGCAGCCGCTTTATTAGGTCCAAATACACGAAGTCCCTCTTCCTTAAAGCGATCAACGATTCCATTCATAAGTGGAATTTCTGGTCCAACGAAAGTTAAGCCTACATTGTTTTCTTTTGCGAATAAGACTAATGCATCAAAATTATTCTCATCAATATCAACTGGTGTTGCAACATCTCGCATACCTTCATTACCTGGCGCTACATATACTTTTTCTACCTTTTCAGATTGTGCAAATTTCCAAACTAAAGCATGCTCACGTCCACCACGGCCGATTACTAAAACATTCATATTTCATCCCCCAATAATTAAATAAGTACAAACTAGAAGCTATGCTCCTAGTTTGTTTTCATATCAATAAAAGTTTAAAAAGGAGGATCAAGAGAACCGAGCAGGTCAAGGCGCATTTGCCAGGAGGACACGGAGTGTAGCTTTCCTACATGAGTACCGCACTGGCTATGCAACGACGACATGCGACAGTTATCTTGACCGGACTTTTTTAACAACCGTATCAATAGAAAGTTAAAAAGGAGGATCAAGAGAACCGAGCAGGTCAAGGCGCATTCGCCAGGAGGACACGGAGTGTAGCTTTCCTACATGAGTACCGCACTGGCATTGCAACGACGACATGCGACAGTTATCTTGACCGGACTTTTTTAACATCCTCTATTAGTGTTTGAAATGACGTACGCCAGTGAACACCATAGTAATCCCATACGCATCTGCCATTTTAATAGAATCTTCATCACGAATCGATCCGCCTGGTTGGATGATTGCTGTAATTCCAGCTTTTGCTGCTTCTTCTACTGTATCTGGCATTGGGAAGAAAGCATCAGATGCAAGTGCGCTACCTTGTGCTTTTTCGCCAGCTTGTGTAATTGCGATTTTTGCAGAACCTACACGGTTCATCTGTCCCGCGCCTACACCAACTGTCATGTTATCATTCGCTAAAACAATTGCATTTGATTTCACATGTTTTACAACTTTCCAAGCTAGTTTTAAATCTTTCCATTCTTGCTCTGATGGTTCACGTTTCGTTGGAATTAAAATTGCGTCCTCATCTAATGATAACGTATCTTCTTCTTGAACAAGAAGACCACCTTGTACAGAAGTTAGTTTTTTGCTTGCACTTGTCGCTTTTTCAATATTTACAGTTAGTAAGCGTAAGTTCTTCTTACTTTGCAACACTTCTAAAGCTTCTGGCGAGAACGAAGGAGCGATAACAATTTCTAAGAAAATTTCGTGTAACTTTTCTGCTGTAGCTTTATCAATTTCACGATTTGCTGCAATAATACCGCCGAAGATTGATACTGGATCCGCTTCATAAGCACGAGTATATGCTTCGTGAATATCAGTTCCTACTCCAACACCACATGGATTCATATGTTTTACCGCTACTACTGCTGGTTCTGTAAATTCTTTCACGATGCTAAGTGCTGCATCCGCATCGTTGATATTGTTATAAGATAATTCTTTACCGTGTAATTGTTCTGCGTATGCAACAGAAGAAGTTGCTGCGAATGGCGTTTTATAGAATGTCGCTTTTTGATGTGGATTTTCGCCATAGCGTAAATCTTGTTTTTTCTCAAATGTCACCGTTACTGTTTCAGGGCTTTCTTCGCCCATTTGCTTTGTTAAGTAGTTAGAAATTAACGCATCATATGCCGCTGTATGACGGAATACTTTCGCTGCTAATTTACGTTTCGTTTCCTCTGTTACTTCACCGTTCTCTTTCAGTTCTGCTAATACAACATCATAATCTACTGGATCTACAATTACCGATACAAATTTATGATTTTTCGCAGCAGAGCGAATCATTGTTGGGCCACCGATATCAATATTTTCAATTGCATCAGCAAATGTTACATCAGGCTTAGTGATTGTTTCTTTAAATGGGTATAAGTTAACAACAACAAAGTCAATTGGCTCTATACCTAATTCATTCATTTGCGCTACATGCATTTCATTATCACGAACTGCTAATAGACCACCATGAATATTTGGATGTAATGTTTTTACACGACCATCCATAATTTCTGGGAAACCAGTTACTTCAGAAATACCAATTACTTGCAAGCCGTTTTCTTCTAATAATTTTTTCGTACCACCTGTTGAAATAACTTCAATCCCTTGTTCAAGTAAACCTTTAACAAATTCTACTACTCCTGTTTTATCTGAAACACTTACTAATGCACGCTTTTTCATTTATCCTTCACCCCTGGTTATATGTTAGTTAACAGTTGTTTTTTTCACAGACTGAACAATTTGATTCACTGTATTTACGTATAATTTATGTTCAACTTGTTGAATTTTCTTTTGTAAGCCTTCTCTCGTATCCCCTTCAGAAACAACTACTGCTTCTTGCGCAATAATTGGACCTGTATCCATACCTGCATCTACATAGTGAATCGTTACTCCGGTTACTTTCACACCCGCTTCTAACGCTTGACCAACAGCATCTTTCCCTGGAAAACTCGGTAGTAGTGATGGATGAATATTAATAATTTTCCCGCCGTACGCTTCTAGTAAAGTCGTTCCAATTAAACGCATATATCCAGCTAAAATAACATAATCAATTTCATACTCTTCTAGCTTTTTTAATATCTCTTTTTCAAATGCTTCTTTTGACTCATATGCTTTCGCTGAAAAGGAAAAACACGGAATATGGTGATAGTGTGCCCGTCCAATAGCGCGTGCCTCTGGTTTATCACATACTAATAAACTAATATCTGCATCCAATATTTTGTCTTCTACCGCATTAATGAGAGATTGAAAGTTAGAGCCGCTCCCAGAAGCAAAAACTGCTAATCTACTCATACTTCTGTTCCCTCAATAAAGGTAACACCAGACCCTTGTACAGTGTGTCCAATAATATGAGCTTTCTCGCCTTGTTCCTCAAGAAGACGAACAATATCTTTTGCCTCTTCTTCCTTTACTGCTACTACCATACCAATACCCATGTTAAAAATATTGAACATTTCTTTCTCTTCTAGTTTTCCAACTTCTTGAAGTAAACTAAAAATCGGTTGAACTTGCCAAGATCCTAATTCAATTTCCGCACCGATTCCTTCTGGCAACATACGTGGAATATTTTCAATGAATCCACCACCTGTAATATGTGCCATACCGTATACTTCATGTTTCTTCAATAGTTCTAAAATAGGTTTGACATAAATTTTCGTTGGTTTTAATAATTCTTCACCAAGAGGTAGTTCTAAGCGTCCGTAAATACGATCTAAAGATAGTTCTCCATCTTCTAGTAGCACTTTTCTTACTAAAGAATAACCGTTACTATGAATACCGCTAGATGCTAAGCCAATTAATACGTGACCAGCTTCAATTTTTTCACCTGTTACAATTTTCTTTTTATCAACAATTCCAACTGTAAAACCAGCTAAATCGTATTCTTCCGTAGAATACATTCCTGGCATTTCAGCTGTTTCTCCACCAATTAATGCACAACCAGCTTGGCGACAGCCCTCTGATATACCTTTGACGATGTTTTCAATTTTACTAGGTTCAGCTTTACCACAAGCAATATAATCAAGGAAGAAAAGCGGCTCTGCTCCTTGGACAACAATATCATTTACACACATTGCTACTGCATCAATACCAATTGTGTCATGTTTATCTGCCATAAAAGCGAGCATCAATTTCGTTCCCACGCCATCTGTTCCAGATACTAATACAGGTTCTTCTAATGCAAATTTTGATAGATCAAACATACCTCCAAAACCGCCTAAACCGCCTAGCACTTCTTTTCTCATTGTTGTTTGTACGTGTTTTTTCATGCGAGATACCGCTTCATATCCAGCTTCAATATCTACTCCTGCTTGCTTATATGCATTCGCCATCGTTATTTACACCTCGTCTTTTAATTTCTCCCCATCCAGGGCGGCCGTTTTAAGAAAGAAGCTAGCTTCTACATCAAAAGAAGTAGAAGCTTTTTTCTTCTTATTTCATACTTTCTAAAAGCTCTTGCTCATAATCATAAAGAGCTGTTGGATAGTCTCCATTGAAGTAAGCCATACATAGACCACCGTATTTCCCTTCATATGGGCGTCCAATTGCATCTACTAATCCATCTTCACTTAAAAATGTTAGTGAATCTGCTCCGATGATTTGACGGATTTCTTCTATTGAATTATTTGCTGCGATTAATTCTTTTCTCGTTTGAATATCAATGCCATAGAAGCATGGATACTTAAGAGGTGGTGAAGCAATTCTTACATGGACTTCTGTCGCTCCAGCCTCGCGAAGCATACGAACAATTCGTTTACTTGTCGTTCCTCTTACGATAGAATCGTCAATCATAACAACTCGTTTTCCTTCAACTACGCCTCTTACTGCTGAAAGCTTCATCTTAACCCCTTGCTCACGCAGTTCTTGAGAAGGTTGAATAAACGTACGTCCAACGTAACGATTTTTAATTAACCCCAACTCATACGGAATTCCTGTCGCCTCCGCATAACCAATTGCTGCTGAAATACTAGAGTCTGGTACACCAGTAACAACATCAGCTTCAATAGGAGCTTCCGCCGCTAAACGTTTCCCCATGTTTTTACGTGCTGCATGAACATTAATACCAGCGATATTAGAATCTGGACGTGCAAAGTAAATGTATTCCATACTGCAAATCGCATGGTCTACTTCATTTGTAAAACGATCTACGTGAATTCCTTCATCATTGATAATAAGCAATTCACCAGGTTCTACATCACGAATGTATGTTGCACCAACTACATCGAAAGCACATGTTTCCGATGCTACAACGTAAGCATCCCCCATCTTTCCAATTGAAAGAGGACGGAATCCATTTGGATCTAGCGCAACGATCATTTCATTTCCAGTTAGTAAAAGATATGCAAACGCACCTTTCACTTTATTTAGAGCCTCTTTTACACTATCAATTAAAGAATCTTTTGTACTACGCTTAATGAGGTGTAAAAGTACTTCTGTATCTGAACTTGTTTGAAAAATACTTCCCTCTGCCTCTAATTCACGACGAAGCATTTTTGCATTAATTAAATTTCCGTTATGAGCTAACGCCATACTATGATCGGAAAAACGGAATAATAATGGTTGAACGTTAGCAACTTCACTTCCACCAGCTGTTGCATATCGTACGTGTCCAATTGCTGATTTCCCGTTTAATCCCTCTAGCTCACCTCTTGAAAACACTTCTGATATTAAACCTAACCCCTTGTGACCGATGATTTTTTCCCCATTATTTACAACAATGCCTGCGCCCTCTTGCCCACGGTGCTGCAAACTGTGCAATCCGTAGTACGAAACTTGTGCTGCATTTTCATGCCCCCAAATTCCAAAAACGCCACATTCTTCATTTAACCCCTTTATTTCAGCAAGCATGGGATTGCCCCTTTCCAAGCCTTTCTCATTTCATCTACATTTGCTGTAAGTAATACTTCATTTTCTTCATTATGAATTGTTACTTCATTTGTATTTGTCACTTCTCCAACTTGAATTGCTTCAACCACTTTCTCAAATGCTTCTTTATTTTCACGTTTTACAGTTATAACGAAGCGCGATTGTGATTCTGCAAATAATACTGCTGTTGCTTCTCCGTCTAATTTCACAGTAGCACCTAAACCGTTAGCACCAATTGCACTTTCAGTAATTGCAACTGCTAAACCACCTTCTGCAACATCATGTGCAGATTGAACAAGGCCAGCTTGAATTGCTGCTAGTACTTGCTTTTGGCGTTTTAATTCTACATCTAGATCGATGCTTGGTGATTGACCGAAAATTTTTCCGTAGATCATTTTCTGTAATTCACTTCCACCAAACTCAGCTTTCGCCTCTCCAATTACATAAACTAAATCGCCAGCTTGTTTAAATTCTTGTGTTGTTACGTGTTTTAAATCGTGTACAAGTCCAACCATCCCAACAGTTGGTGTTGGATATACAGCTTCACCACTACGCTCGTTATACATTGATACATTCCCGCCGATAACTGGCGTTTGTAACTTGCGGCAAGCTTCACTCATACCGTCTACTGATTTCTCAATTTGCCAGAAGATCTCTGGTTTTTCTGGGTTACCGAAGTTTAAGCAATCTGTAATTGCAAGTGGCTCCCCGCCAGAACATACGATATTACGTGCTGCCTCTGCTACTGCAATTTTACCGCCCACTTCTGGATCTAAATAAATGTAGCGAGAGTTACAATCTGTCGTCATTGCTAATCCTTTTTCTGTGCCGCGTACACGTATAACCGCTGCATCTGAACCTGGTGTAACGATTGTGCTAGTGCGCACTTGATAATCATATTGATCATATACCCACTCTTTACTTGCAATCGTTGGTTGTTGTAATAGAGCTAATAACGTTTCTTTATAATCTTCTACTTTTGGTGTTTCCATTTTCATCTGCTGGAACTCAGCAAAGTATGCTGCTTCTTTTGACGGTTTATGATAAATTGGTGCTTCTTCTGCAAGAGCATCCGCTGGTACTTCAGCTACCATTTCATCTTTATGGAATAATCGAAGCATTTTATCTTCAGTTACTTTCCCCATCGTAACTGCTGCAAGACCATACTTCTCAAATAAATCTACTATTTCTTGCTCTCTACCTTTTTTCACAACGATTAACATACGCTCTTGTGATTCAGATAACATCATTTCATATGGAGTCATTCCAGTTTCACGCTGCGGTACATCATCTAAGTACATTTCAATACCCATACCTGCTTTACTTGCCATTTCTGCAGAAGATGATGTTAAACCAGCAGCTCCCATATCTTGAATTCCAACAAGTGCATCAGACTGAATAAGTTCTAAACATGCTTCAATAAGAAGTTTCTCCATAAATGGATCCCCTACTTGAACTGCCGGACGCTTCGCTTCTGAGCTTTCAGATAACTCTTCAGATGCGAATGTTGCACCGTGAATACCATCACGACCAGTTGATGCTCCTACGTACATTACTGTATTACCAGCACCATGTGCTTGCCCTTTTTTAATATCTTCATGATTAATTAGGCCTACACACATTGCATTTACAAGTGGATTTCCTTCATAACATGGATCAAACTGTACTTCGCCGCCAACAGTAGGAATACCAATGCAGTTACCGTATCCTGCGATTCCTGCTACTACTTCTTCAAATAAATATTTCACGCGTGGTGATTGTAATTCACCGAAGCGAAGTGAGTTTAATAGAGCTACCGGACGTGCTCCCATAGAGAATACATCGCGAATAATACCACCGACACCTGTCGCTGCCCCTTGATATGGCTCAATTGCAGAAGGATGGTTATGACTTTCCATTTTAAATACAACCGCTTGATTATCACCGATATCTACAATTCCAGCGCCTTCTCCAGGTCCTTGTAAGACACGCTCACCTGTCGTTGGAAACTTACGAAGAACTAGCTTTGAATTTTTATAACTACAATGTTCAGACCACATAACAGAGAATAGTCCCGTTTCTGTATAATTCGGCAAACGGCCTAAAATCTTTTCAACCATGGCAAACTCTTCGTCTGTTAGCCCCATTTCCGCATATATAAGCTCTTCTTTAATTTGTGTTGGATTTGGCTCAAGCATTAACGACATATGTTTCCCTCCACTGTTTTAAGATAGATTGAAAGACTTTTAACCCTTCAGCACCGCCAAGTAATTCATCTACAGCACGCTCTGGGTGTGGCATCATACCAAGAACATTTCCTTTTTCATTTACAATACCTGCAATATCTGAAACGCTTCCATTCGGATTTTCTACGTAACGGAATGCAATTTGATTATTCTCTTCTAATTGTTTAAGAGTTGCTTCATCACAATAGTAATTCCCCTCACCATGTGCAATTGGAATATTGATTACTTCATTTTTTTCATATTGTGATGTAAACATAGTTTCATTATTTTCAACACGTAACTGAACCGTACGGCACATAAACTTTAAGTTTTCGTTTCTCATTAATGCTCCTGGTAGTAATCCTGATTCAACAAGAATCTGGAATCCATTACACACTCCTAAAATTGGCTTTCCTTGCTCAGCAGCTTTTTGCACTGCTTTCATTGCGTTAGCAAAGCGAGAAATAGCACCACAACGTAAATAGTCACCGTAAGAGAATCCACCTGGTAGTAAAATTGCATCATATTCATCTAAATTCTCTCTATCGTGCCAAACGTAATCTACTTCTTCACCAAGCTCATCTTTAATTGCATGGAACATATCGACATCACAGTTCGAACCTGGGAATACTATGACTGCAAATTTCACTGTGCGACAACCTCCTCAACTTCATAACGGAAGTCTTCCATTACAACGTTTGCTAATAATTTTTCACACATTTCTTTTACCTTGCTATCCAGATCAGATACTGATTTATCAATTGTTAATTCCATATATTTTCCGATTCGAACGTCTTGTACTTCTGTAAACGAAAGACTATGAAGCGCTCCCTTTACCGCAGTTCCTTGTGGATCTAATACACTTTCTCTTAACGTTACATATACCTTAACTTTATACATGTGAAGCTCCCCCTAAACGTTTTAAAATTTCTTCATATGCTTCTGTTAAATTCCCAAGATCACGACGGAATACATCTTTATCAAATTTTTCATTGCTCGTTTCATCCCATAAACGGCAAGTATCTGGTGAAATTTCATCTGCTAATATGATTTCCCCTTCTTCTGTTACGCCAAACTCTAATTTAAAATCTACTAATCTTACACGACAGCTTGCGAAATGCTCAATCATCACTTGATTGATTTGTAGAGCTGCATCTCGTAATACGCTTACTTGCTCTGGTGTTGCAACATTTAACAAACGAATATGATCTTCCGTTACAAGTGGATCTCCTAAATCATCATCTTTGTAGTAAAATTCTACGATTGGTGTTGTAAGAGCAGTTCCTTCTTCCATTCCTAGTCTTTTTGAAAGACTACCTGCAATTACGTTTCTTGTGACAACTTCTAATGGAATAATACTCACCTTTTTGACAAGTTGTTCTGTATCAGATAACTTCTCCACAAAGTGTGTTTTAATTCCAACTTCTTGTAACTTTCTGAACAATAAAGTTGTAATCTCATTGTTCAAACGACCTTTTCCTGTAATTGTCGCTTTTTTCTCCCCATTGAAAGCAGTCGCACTATCTTTGTACTCTACCCAAACCATATCTGCTGCTTCTGTACGATAAATTCTTTTTGCCTTACCTTCATACAGCAATTCTAGCTTTTGCATTTCGCAAGCCCCCTGTAGTTTGAAAAATGTGAATAATATTTTTATAAAGAATGGCACAGAATGACTCTATTCTGTGCCATATGAAATTTTACGCTTCGTTTAATCCAAGGCGTTCAAAGATTGTATCAACGTGTTGCATATGATGTTCATAATTGAAACATTCGTTAATTTCTTCTTGCGTTAACTTACTTGTAATACGCTCGTCAGATTCTACAAGCTCTTTAAATTGTACTTGTGTTTCCCAAGCTTCCATTGCTTTAGGCTGTACGATATCATAAGCTTCTTCACGTACCAGACCTTTGTCAATTAGTGTAAGCATTACGCGCTGAGAGTAAATTAAGCCGTATGTTCTTGTCATATTGCGTTTCATATTCTCTGGGAATACAGTTAAGTTTTTAACGATATTACCAAAGCGATTTAACATGTAATTTAACGCGATTGTAGCATCTGGTAAAATTACGCGTTCTGCAGAAGAGTGAGAGATATCACGCTCATGCCATAACGGAACATTCTCGTAAGCTGTCATCATATAACCGCGGATAACACGAGCTAAACCAGTCATATTTTCAGATCCAATTGGATTACGTTTATGTGGCATTGCAGAAGAACCTTTTTGACCTTTTGCGAAAGCCTCTTCAACTTCACGTGTTTCACTCTTTTGTAAACCACGAATCTCAACTGCCATCTTTTCAACAGATGTTGCGATTAGTGCAAGTGTTGACATGTAATGTGCATGACGATCACGTTGCAATGTTTGTGTTGAAATTGGTGCTGCTTCTAATCCTAAGTTTTCACAAACATACTTTTCTACGAATGGATCAATATTTGCATATGTACCAACCGCACCAGATAATTTACCAACGCGAACTGTATCAGCAGCTTGTTTGAAACGCTCTACGTTACGTTTCATTTCTTCATACCAAAGACCAAGTTTTAAACCAAATGTTGTTGGCTCTGCATGTACACCGTGTGTTCTTCCCATCATGATCGTGTATTTATGCTCTTTCGCTTTATTAGCTAAAATACTAACAAAGTTTTCTAAGTCTTTTAACAAGATTTCATTTGCTTGTTTTAAGATATAAGATAACGCTGTATCTACTACGTCTGTAGATGTTAAACCGTAATGAACCCATTTACGTTCCTCGCCTAATGTTGGTGTTTCTGATACAGCACGAGTGAAAGCAACTACGTCATGACGTGTTTCTTTTTCAATTTCATAAATACGATCAATATCAAATGATGCATGTTCACGAATTTTTTTCACATCTTCTTTTGGAATATCGCCAAGCTCAGCCCATGCTTCACACGCTAAAATCTCAACTTCTAACCACGCTTTAAATTTGTTCTCTTCCGTCCAAATCGCACCCATTTCAGGGCGTGTATAACGATTAATCATCTTTTTCCCTCCAACAGTTGTTCTTGATGGTCCCAAATATGCAAACTCTTCGCTTTTTCTAGAGCGACTTCAATATTATCATTTAAAATATTAACATGCCCCATTTTTCGCTGTGCTTTTGCTTCTTCTTTTCCATACAAGTGTAAATAGCACCCGGTTAGTCTATTCACTTGTCCTAGGACCCCTTCTATATGTTCGCCTAAAATGTTTACCATGACAACTGGTTTTAACAAATTTGTTTCTCCAAGTGGTAAATTACAGATTGCTCGAATATGTTGACCAAATTGACTCGTTTCACATGCATCCTGTGTATAGTGTCCTGAATTGTGAGGTCTTGGTGCTAATTCATTAATGTAAATCTCACCGTCAGCTGTAGCAAACATCTCTACCGCTAGTGTTCCCACAAGTTCTAGTTCATCCGCAAGTACCTTTGCGTAAGCAATTGCTTTTTGAGAAAGTTCTTCTGTAATGCGGGCTGGAACGATAGATTCATGCAAAATGTTATTTACATGAATATTTTCCGCTACCGGAAATACTTTCGTTTCACCACTTACACTACGAATTACAATAACTGATACTTCTTTTTCAAAGGGCACCCATTTTTCTAGAATGCACTCTGCTTTATTAGTAAGTTCTTTTGCTCTCACAACATCAGCTTCACTCTTTAAAACCACTTGCCCTTTACCATCGTATCCACCTGTCGTTGTTTTTAAGACAGAAGGGAAAGATAACTCCTTAATTGCTTCTGTAAGTTGATCTTGATTTTGAACCAATCTATACGATGCTACTGGTAACCCAGCTTTTTCAATTGCATTCTTTTCTGTAAAACGATTTTGCGTTTTATTTAACAACTGACTACCTTGTGGTAAGTAAGCATGTTTTTCAAGCCATTGTAAACATCTATAATCAATATTCTCAAATTCATATGTGACAACGTCGCTTATCTCTGCTAAATGCTGAATTGCTTTTAAATCGTCATATGGTGCAACGACTTCAACATCAGCAACTTGTGCACATGGTGAATGCTTTGTAGGATCTAAAACAGCAATTTTATAACCCATTTCCTTAGCTGCCAACGCCATCATTCTTCCAAGCTGGCCGCCTCCAATAATGCCGATTGTTTTTCCAGGTAAAATGATTCTCGTCATACTAGCTCACTACCTTCACGCACAGTTTTCTCAATAGCTCCTCGTCTCAACTCTAATGCATCATGTATATCATCATGAAATGATCCAAGTATTTGTGCAGCAAGTAATCCAGCATTCGTTGAACCAGCCTTACCAATTGCAACAGTTGCAACTGGAACCCCTCCTGGCATTTGGACAATGGATAATAACGAATCTAGGCCGTTTAACGCCTTTGATTGAACTGGAACACCAATTACAGGAAGATTTGTCTTCGCTGCAACCATTCCTGGTAAATGCGCTGCTCCACCAGCTCCAGCAATAATAACTTTTACTCCACGTTCACGAGCTGTTTCTGCATATTCAAACATATAATCCGGAGTCCGATGAGCGGATACAACTTTTTTCTCATACGGTATATTTAATTCATCTAAAATGTCACAAGCATATTTCATTGTTTCCCAGTCTGACGTGCTTCCCATTATGACTCCAACTAGTGATTTCATATTAGAATCCCCCCGATTCAAATAAAAAAAGCCTGAAATAGAACAGTTTCTCTTTTACTATGAGAGAAAGTGCTCTACTCAGGCATACGTATCCCTTGTGAATAGAAAAATACCGAGTGACTTTCCCTCATAGTCTAACGAATAACGGTCGTTAGGTAGAGACTTGCAGGCCATATCCCCGCGATTATATGAGGTCTTATATATTATTGTTTCTATGGCTATATTAACAATATTTCATAAACAATGTCAATAAATAATCGAATGTTTTTTTATTAGTCATCGATAACGTTCGTGTTTTAGTTATATTCAAAAGAAGAATTGCAACTATATGCAAGAAGGAAAGGGAATTAGAATATATATTTCTAGAGATCTATTTTACGTATAACTATTTATATAATACTTCAGTATGTTTTAATCAATATATATACTCTCTTGTGTTCTATACATCGATAGAACCTATATTATAACGATTTAATTTCAAAGGAGGAATAACCGTGAAAAAAATAACTGTGCTATTATCCTATTTATTTTTCTCCATCGCAGTAATTGCTGTAATTATTGAATGCTTATTTATATCATCCCATTTTTTCTACTCTCATTATTATGATAGAAATAATCTTTCCTATTCTTAGGGATTATTTTAGGAGCATTCGAAAAATCCGGAGCACAAAAAATCATTACCATTATTTTAAACTGCCTCTATTTCATTCTTTTTTTCGTCTTTAGGATTATTAAATTTATGGATTTTAACCTTCGGTAAATAAAAATAAACACAAAAAAACCTAAGTCGAAACGACTTAGGTTTTTGC